>NZ_JAAAXP010000001.1:0-4753805 GCF_010367585.1 [Micrococcus luteus] ATCC 49442
TGGGGCGGAAAAGGGTGGCGGGCATGGCACCCACGCTACGTTCGCGGGGCAGCGCCAGACAGCAGCAATGGTGCCTATGTGGACAACTCTCCCGGCGGCGTCGGACGCGTCCTTCCGGAGCGCGGAGGCACCAGCCTTAGCGCGGGCTGATCAGCCCGCGCCAGAGTGGGTGAAAGGTCAGCTGGCGGCGGCAGCAGCGGCGGGTGCCGGTGCAGCTGCCGGGGCGGGTGCCGCGGCCGGGGCAGCGGAAACGGTGCTTCCCTTGGCGTCCCGGGAGTCCGTCCGGTAGAAACCGGAGCCCTTGAACACCACACCAACGCTGTTGAACTTTTTGCGCAAGGCTCCCTGGCACTCCGGGCAGGACGTCAGGGTGCTGTCCGTGAACGACTGGAAAACGTCGAAGGCGTGGCCGCAATCCTTGCAGGCGTAGGCGTAAGTGGGCACTGATGCTCCTCCTCTTGGGCAAACGAGAGGTCCTGTGTTGCCGTGAACGGACGGGTCGTCCATTAGCAGTCGCAGGGCCTGAGTGCCAATTCTATCACCCCCGGCGCGTGGCCCTCCAGAGTGCCGCGGGGCGCCCCTCAGGAAGGGACGGTAAGTGCCACCAGGCCTGAGGGGGTCAATGCCAAAGGGATCTTCCGGTCAAACTCTTCGGCGGGAATTGTTCCGGCGGGCAGCACTTCGGATTCAAAGACGATAGCGGCCAGCGGGATGTCCAGCCCCCTGCTGTCCAGGGAGCCCAGCAGGACATCGTAATAGCCGCCACCCTGGCCGATCCGGTTCCCGCTGCGGTCCAGCGCGGTGGCAGGGATGAAGAGCCCCGCCACGGAGGCCAGGATGTCGTGGTCGTGGCGGGTGCCGGCGGGTTCCATGACGGGGGCGTAGCGGCTTCGGACCAACTCGGCTTCCGGGGCCCAATGTGCCCAGCTGAGCCGCCGGCCCGGCTCGCAGACAGGGAGCAGGACGGTGTGGCCGTGGCGGTGGAGTTCGCGGATCAGGGGCAGGGTGGGAGGCTCGGGTTCCACCCCAAAGTAGGCGCAAAAGGTCGACGGCGTTCCACCCGTCAGCTGATTGGCCCAGGCGGCGCCGTGGGCCGCAAGGGCGGCACCTGCCTCATCGCGCTGGTCAGGGTTGGTCGCGGTGCGGCGCTCGCGATGGAGCGCACGGATGCCGGCCTTTGCCGCCCTGTCGCCGTCGGACATGCCGTTCCCTCTTTCCTATGCCGGCGCCGCCGTGCCAACCGGGGGTGCGCTGATGCAGTGTGCCAGGTTTGGGTGGCCAACAATTATTGAATGACCAGCCCCTCCGTTAGATTAGTCCAGTGACTACCTCTCAGCAGACTGTACGCAAGGCCGTAATTCCCGCCGCAGGGCTCGGAACCAGGTTCCTGCCAGCCACAAAGGCGATGCCAAAGGAAATGCTCCCGGTGGTGGACAAGCCAGCCATCCAGTACGTGGTTGAAGAGGCCGTCAATGTTGGTCTCAACGACATCCTGATGATCACAGGCCGCAACAAGCGCGCCCTGGAGGACCACTTCGACAGGGTTCCCTCACTGGAGGACACCCTCGAAGCCAAGGGTGACCTGGCCAAGCTTGAGTCGATTCAGGCAGCAAGCAACCTCGGCGACATCCACTATGTGCGGCAGGGCGATCCCAACGGCCTGGGCCACGCTGTCCTTCGTGCAAAGCAGCACGTGGGCCGCGAGCCCTTTGCTGTCCTGCTCGGCGACGACCTGATCGATGCCCGGGACGAACTCCTCAGCACCATGATTGAAGTCCAGGCCAAGACTGGCGGATCCGTGGTGGCCCTCATTGAGGTTGAGCCCTCCCAGATCAGTGCATACGGCTGCGCGGACGTTCAGGCCATCGACGGCGAAGGGTTCGTCAGGATCAACAAGCTCGTCGAAAAGCCTGACGCGGATGAGGCACCCTCCAACCTCGCAGTCATTGGCCGCTACGTTCTCCACCCTGAAGTTTTCGAGGTGCTTGAGCGGACCGGTCCAGGCCGCGGCGGTGAAATCCAGCTGACCGACGCGCTGCAGGAACTGGCAGCCGGAAGCGGTGAAGGCTACGGCGTTTATGGAGTGGTCTTCCGCGGCCGCCGTTACGATACGGGCGACAAACTCAGCTACCTTAAAGCCTGCGTCCAGCTTGCCATTGACAGCGACGACCTCGGCCCGGGCCTGCGCGACTGGCTCCCGAGCTTCACTGCCGGCCTCACTAAATAGCTGCCGTGCGTTCCGGACCCGTCTGGCCCACAACCCTGGAATGCGGTGACCTGGTCCTGCGTCCCATCAGGTACCGGGACAAGAGGGAATGGACAGAGGTCCGGTCACGCAACCGGGACTGGCTGGCACCATGGGAAGCTTCCAACCCGGCTCCCGGCGGGGTGCTTCCGGATTACCGGCAAATGGTTCGGTCCCTAAAAATTCAGGCCGCCCAGGGCACCGCCTTGCCGTTTCTTATCACCGAACGCACGCCGCGCTCGGCGTCACCGGTCATCGTGGGCCAGCTGACTGTCTCATCGATTGTGTGGGGCTCCGCCATGATGGCAACGCTGGGGTATTGGGTTGACCAGGCCCGGGCAGGTCATGGCATTGCGCCCACAGCCGTGGCCCTGGCCACGGATCACTGCTTCCAGGCGCTGGGCCTGCACCGGATGGAGATCAACATCCGGCCTGAGAATGGTCCCAGCCTGCGGGTGGTTGAAAAGCTGGGTTTCCGCGACGAAGGCTACCGGCCGCGCTTCCTTCATATCAATGGGGAATGGGCTGATCACAGGTCTTTTGCCCTGACGGCGGAAGAAGTGCCGGAGGGGTTGCTGAACCGGTGGCTTGCAGCCCGGTCCTGACCTGCAAGGGCCCTTCCCGAGTCATAAATCCATTGATTTGCCACGTTGCCCGCGACACACCGAGGCTAATGCCGCAGCGGCCGGTCGAATGCTCATACGGTTTTGATTGTGGACATCCCCCTCAGCAGCTCAGTGATCCTTGTGGTTGCCGTCGTGCTCTGGATCGTATGGGTAGCGCCGTACGTCCTGCGAAACCGCCGGCACCAGGCCCAGGCCGCCGGCGAGTATTTCGCGGACGTCCCAGCTGTTGAATCATCGGACCCGAGAGCCGGGACGGTCATGAACATCACCGCCCAGCAGGAGAAAGCCATGGATATCAGGAAGAGCCCAGGAACCGCAGCCGAAACAGCCGGCCGTGCGACGACAGGCGGGTTCCGGATCCGATATGGCCGAACTGGCATCGCCCTCGTTGGAGTTGTCGCACTGCTGACTGCCTTTGTGTCGGGCGTTCTGCTGCTCTTCGGACTTGGGGCGGCATGGCTGCCCGTCACCGGGCTGGCCATTACTGTTTTTGCCGTGGCGTTGCTGCGTTTCCTGGCTGTGCGTGACCGCAAGGCCAAAATGAACGCCGCCTTCCGCGCCGCGATGAGCGCTCCCGTGCGCCGCCAGTCTCCTGTCACGCCGGCCGTGGCCACGCCACAGCCGGCCGCCCGGCCGGAAAGCCGGCTCTTCGACGCTGAAGCGCACCAGCCCAAGCCAAAACCCCTGACCGCCATGGAACTCCGGGAAGCGGCTTTGGCTGTCGCTGTTGCGGCGGGGGACACCAGCGCTGCAGCCGCCGAAAAGCCTGCTGAAACTACGTGGGAACCTGTTGACGTGCCGAAGCCCGTCTACGTCGAGGCCGCGAAGGCCGAGCGTCCGGCGCCCCGGCCGCTTGACCTGCCTGAAGCGCCGAAGGCCACGGGCAAGCCGTCCCTGAAGCAGGGCGCACCGGCAACCGCACCGGCTGCCGCACCTGCCGACAAGCCCCTGACGAAGGCGCAGAGCGCCCTCAGCACCCTCGACGACGTCCTGCAGCGCCGTCGCGCCTGATTCTCAATTGGTAATGGGCAGGGAATATTTGTAGCCTAAGTTCAACCGGCCCTGCCGTTCCTTCCGGGACTCAGGCTGTTCCGGGGCTATAGCTCAGTTGGTAGAGCGCTTCGTTCGCATCGAAGAGGTCAGGAGTTCGAATCTCCTTAGCTCCACAAAGTCCTTGCGTCACCCCGGGGTGGCGCACAAACAGCGGGGCCACCCGGAGGTGTCCCCGCTGTAAATGCCGGCGAGTGCCGGCGCATTGAGTTGCTGCGTACGCCGTTGTCAGTGGCGGCCACGCTTTTGCTTCTCGGAGTCAACAACTTGGACAGCGGTGGCCAGGGTGCCATCTGCCAGACTTCCCCAGGCGTACACGATCGTGTTTTTGCCGCCCTCAACCGTGAAGTCGGCCGGCCCGATGACCGGGGCGGTGGTCCCCGCTGCGGCGACGGAAGCTGAAACTGTTCCGGCCTTCAGCTTCAGGGTGGCCTCGTCAGGATTGCTGAGCCCCTCAATTACTGCCGTATCACCGGCGAGGACGTCGACTGCCGGGGCTGCGGCTATGTGCCTGACCGTCAGCTTGCCTTTGTTGTCGTTGCGGGGAGCCCTAGTGTCGTTAGTGAAGAGCGTGGCTGTGGGGGCGCCGTCAGCGTCGAGGTGGGCTGCCGCGGTGTAGTTCTTGCCCTCATCGAGTTCAACGGTGACCGGTCCGATCGCCGGGTTGTCGGCGCTGGTGGCGTCCGAGGCGGTGATGGCGATCTCGTACTCACCGGCTTCGAGTTCCAGCGGACCGGCCAGGTCCCCGGGCTTGAAGTTGTCGAGTGTGAGGTTGCCGTCCACCCAGACATCCACGATCAGGCCGGGCACACCGTGGAGGACCGAGAGCTTGGCGGGGTCATCGCCGTGGTGGTGCCAGCCGCCGGCCTGGGCTGGAGCAGCGAAGGCCAGTGCGGCCGCGAGCGACAGTGCTCCGGCGGCGTAGGTTGTTTTGCGCATTTCAAACTCCTCATAGGGACGCCCGGGGGACGGGCTGTGCTTGTGCTGACACCTGTACTACCGGCGGAGCGCCCCTTGTGGATGCACGTCGTGAAGTCTTTTTTGGCGGAACATTGTTGGCCCGCCAACCAGAAGATCTTGCCGCGGTTTATGACAGGTACTTCAGCAGCAGGTCTGTGGTCTGGCGGCTGCATCGCGTGATCCGGGGGAGATGGTCCGCCGCAAGCCGGGGCAGCAGCCTCTCCGGTTCAGCGTGGCGGGTGTCGAGCCGGATGGAACGCTCCAGCCCCGCCGCAAGGTCCGCCAGGCGTTCGGCCCCGACCATCTGGCTGGAGGTTTTGAGGCTGAGCACAGCATCCAGGGCGCCGCTCAGGTCCCCGGTAGTCAGGGCAAGCCGGAGTTTCTGGAGCCGGGTTGGCAGGAGAGCGATGAAATTGTGGATGAACACCTTCCACACTCCGCCATCGTCATCGAGCCCCTCCCGCAGCCTGTCCAAAACCGCGGGGTCCAGCAGTGGCAAGGCATTGCCGCCCATAATCCATCCCGAGAATCGTTTTCACCGTCAACGTCCCCCAGGACTTTTTATTGACGATACGAGGCAGGGCGGGTGAGCGCACGAGTAGCCGGTACTCGAATTTCCCGCAGCCACGCCTCCGGCTCATTGCACAGCCGGAGGTGTGGCTGCCGGGCTTGGTCCGGCGTCCCGGCACAGTGCCGGAGGCGGGGCAACGGACATTCCGGGCTGACAGTTACCGGAGCGGGTCGAAGGGGCGGATCTGCTCAGGAATGTGGCCGGTGGCGATCTGCTCGGCCAGCAGCTTGCCGGTGGCCGGACCAAGCACGATGCCCCACATTCCGTGACCGCCGGCAACGTAAACACCGGGGGAGCGGGTGGCGCCGACAACCGGCAGCCCGTCGGGAGTGACGGGGCGCGCGCCCACCCAAATGTCCTCCAGGTTCTCCAGGTCCATGTTGGTGAACAGCGGCCGGACCGAAGCCAGGATGGCATCGATGCGTCCCGTCTGCAGTGGCTCGTCCGGGCCGCGGAACTCCATGGTGCCGGCAATCCGAAGCCGCCCCTGATATGGCGTGCACGCTACGCGGCGGGCGGGGAAATAGATGGGGAACTCGGCGGGATGGTCGGTCGCGACGCTGAAGGAATAGCCACGTCCGGCCTGGATCATGGTCTTCACTCCGAGCGGTTTGGCCAGCGCCGGAAGCCAGGCACCGGTGGCCAGCACCACGACGTCGGCGTTAACCGGTTCCTGCCCGTAACTCTCCACGGAAATCCCGTTCGGGCCGTGACGCAGTGATCGTACGTCCATTCCGCTCAGGATCCTTCCACCCCGGGCCCGCACGGCATCTGCCAGCGCCTGAACGAATGGCCCGGGTTCGATGAAGCGCTGTTCGTCCATCTCGTAGACCGTTGAGACGCCGGCCGAGAGCTGGGGCACCTTGACTTGCGGGTTGTCCAGCCGTGTAAGGGGTACCCTCTGGCCGGCTTTCTCCACCTGCTGGATCTCGTGGATGAACGGCCCGCTTTCTTTTTCTCCCTCGAATCCGATGATGAAGGGTCCCTTGCGGGTCCATGCGTCCACGCCGCTGGAAGTCAGTTCATCGAACGCGTCCAAGGCCATCCGGTCGATCGGCGTCAGGGCTGCCATGGCCTTCCTCCAGGCCTTAGCAGTGGCATGGAGGCCGAAGCGGGCCAGGAATGCCCACAACTTCGGATCCAGCCGGGCCGGGATGTGCAGCGGGGCAGTGGCATCGAGCAGCGCCTTCGGGGCATAGGACCACAGTGTCGGATCCGCGAGCGGCATGGCCATGCCCGGCGTGAGCCAGCCGGCGTTGCCCCACGAAGCGCCGGCGCCGACGCCGGAGCGATCCAGGACTGTCACCTCGATGCCGCGTTCCTGCAGATGCCAGGCCGTAGCCAGGCCAACCATTCCAGCACCGGCAACGACGGCGGTGCGCGGCGACTGTGCGCGTGAATACATTCGACTCTCCCTCACCATGACTTATGCCACCTGGCATTGGCACCAGTGTGAAGAATATTAAAACGAAGCTCAATTGATTCGGCGATGATTCTAAGGAATGGTTGCTTATGCCAATTGATTCAAATACTGGCGGAGTTTTGACTCGTGGTCCGAATAACGCTCGGCCTTCCGTGCTGGACGAAACGGACCACCTCATCGTCCAGATGCTGCAGGCCGACGCGCGGACGCCGAACAACGCCGTTGCCGCGGCAGCCGGCATCGCCCCCTCCACATGCCACGGCCGCATCCGCTCCCTTCAGGAGCGGGGCGTCATCCGTGGGTTCCATGCGGACGTGGATCCGGCGGCGGTAGGGCGCGGACTTCAGGCCCTGATCGCCATCCGGCTGCAGGCCCACGCGCGGGCCAACCTGACCAGGTTCGAAAACTACCTGGCCGGACTCCCCGCGGTGGAGAGCATCTTCTTCGTCACCGGGGACCGGGACTTCCTCATCCATGTCGCCGTCGCGGATTCAGCCGCGCTCCGTACACTGGTGGCCGACAACCTCAGCCTCAGGCCGGAAGTGGCCGGCACGAATACCACCGTGATCTTTGAATACTTGCGACGCGCCGACAGTTCCCTCACTGCTTGAGAGCATGGAGTAGCTGGCCGCTGCACCACGTGCAGTGTCAGGATTGAAGCCCACGCGCAGGCCAAAGGAGGCCCGGACATGACCGACCTGACAGCAGCGGCACCCGAAACCGGCTACGCCCGGGTCAACGGGCTCCAGATGTACTACGAGCTGCACGGCGAGGGCGGTACCCCGCTGTTGCTCCTGCACGGCGGGCTCTTCGACATCGGGCAGCAGTTCGGCTCTCTCATCCCGAGCCTTTCGGAGGGTCGGCGGGTCATCGCCACGGACTTCCAAGGGCACGGACGCACCAACGACATCGATCGGCCGCTGGGAACTCACCACCTGGCGTCCGATGTCATTGGGCTTCTTGGGCACCTTGGTGTCGACAACGTGGACGTGTTCGGCTTCAGCATCGGCGGTGCGGTCGCTCTGGACCTGGCGATCAACCACCCCGAACTCGTGCGGAAGCTCATCGTGTCGTCCGTGTCGTTCCGGCCGGAGGGGGAGCGCGGCGGAAATGCTGAAGCGGTGGCGGAGATGACGGTGGATATGATCGCGGGCACACCGATGGAAGGACGCTATCTCGCCGTGTCGCCGCACCCCGATCGCGGGCACCTGCAGGGCCTGCTCGACAAACTCGCCCGCTACGGGGCGGGTGAAAGCGGATGGAGCGACGACGAGATCCGCGGGATCGCCGCACCGACGCTCATTACCGTGGGTGACTGTGACATGGTCAGGCTCGACCACGCAGTAAAGTTTCTCCAACTGCGCGGTGGAGACGTGAACGGCGACTTCGAGGGTGTGCCCGCATCGCAGCTGGCAGTTTTCCCGGGCACAACGCACTTCTTCGGGCTTGCGCGGACCGGCCTCGTACGCGACGTCGTCATCACGTTCCTGGATGCGCCCCCGCCCACCGGCTGGGCCGATCGGTGACGCGTGCCGGTCCGAAGTTCCGCCGCCCGGAACCAAGCCTTGCGGTCTTAGGAAAGAATTCAGCCACAGTTTATCCATCGGATGGAGTTTTGACGCTGCCGCAGCATAGGATGGGCCCGTCTCATACATCAAATTAACTGGGGGAACCTTGAGCTATCCGCAATACCCGCAACAGCAGACGCCGCCGCAGACCATGCCAGCCGGCGAGCCGCCTCTCTGGGCACCGCACTACGGTGCATCGTTCCCGGTAGCCGCCAAGCGCTTCTTCACGAAGTACGCTACGTTCTCAGGCCGGGCGAGCAGAAGCGAATACTGGTGGTGGACCCTGGCCGCAGTCGCCGTCAGCATCGTCCTGAACATCATCATCGGATTGGGCACAACCACTTCGAGCCTCAGCAGCACCCCGGACTTCGGCCCGGCTGCCATCTTCGGATACGTACTGCTGGGAATCTGGGGCCTGGCCACGCTGGTTCCCTCACTGGCGCTGTCAGTGCGCAGGCTGCACGACGGAAACTTCAGTGGCTGGCTGCTCCTGCTTCTGCTGATCCCCTTCCTGGGTGCGATTGCCGTCCTGGTTTTCATGATTCTGCCGTCCAACCCGGCCGGACAGCGGTTCGACCGGCCCGCCGGCTACTAAGGGCACTGCCGGTCCAGCCATTGCTGGCACCATTAAGCAACGCCAAAGGGCCCGTCATATGACGGGCCCTTTGTGCTGCGCGCTGAGGGCCGATGGCAGGAACGTGCGGTCGGGCCAGGGCGGGCACCGGTTTCATGAGAGAGTGGATGCGGCCGAATCGCTGGCCTGCCGCCACTAACAAGACTGGATTGGACAGCACCGATGAGTTTGATCCGGCTGAATGACGTCAACGTCAGCTTCGACAACACCCAGGTACTCCGCGAAGCCTTCTTCAAACTTGAGGCCGGAGACAGGGTGGGGCTGATCGGGAAGAACGGATCCGGCAAGTCCACCATCCTCAAGCTGATCCAGGGCCAGGTTGCCCCCGATGCCGGAACGGTCGCCGTCGAGCTCGGAACCAGGACAGCCTACTTTTCCCAGTTCTCGGAGCTCAACGGCGAATCCACCATCCTGGAGGTCCTGGACGGACTATTCGCCCACGTCAAGCAGATCGAAGCCGAGCTGGCCCATATTGACGCAACCATCGCCGCTGACTCCTCCGACGCCGCCCGCCTGGATGAGCTGATCCACCGCCAGTCAGAGCTCTTTGAGGCCATGGACCGGCTCGATGGCTGGGACTACGCCCGCAGCATCGACAAAGTCCTGACTACCCTGGGATTCAGCGACCACCACCGCACCTGCGCCATCGACGAACTGTCCGGCGGCTGGCGCAACCGGGCCGCCCTGGCAAAGATCCTGCTCGAAGCCCCGGACGTGCTGCTGCTGGATGAACCCACGAACTACCTGGACGTGGCCGGCGTCGAATGGCTGGAAGGGTGGTTCCGGACGTTTAAGGGTGCCGCGATCATCGTCTCGCATGACCGGAAGTTCCTGGACTCCGTTGTCACCCGGATCATCGAGGTGGAGAACTTCCACCTGCATGAGTACCCGGGGAATTTTGCCGAGTACGTGGTGGCCAAGCAGTTCCGGCTCAAGAGCCTTGAGAGCCAGTTTGTGCATGAGTCCGAACTGCTTGCCTTCGAGGCAGAGGGCATTTCCGACCGCCGCGAGGCAGCCAAGGCAGCCGGCAAGGGACTGGCAAACCAGCTTGCCAGGATCAAGAAGAGCAGGACGCCCCGGCCCGTTGACCAGATCATCACGGAGATCTATGGAGGCCTCTACGTCAAAGACGTCCTGTGCCGCGTGGAATCACTGAGTAAGGCCTACGGCGGCAGGACACTGTTCAGCGGCCTCAGTTTCGAAATCGGGCGGGGCCACCGGATCGCCGTCATCGGGGCCAACGGCAGCGGCAAGACCACACTGCTCCGCGCGCTGACGGGCGAGGAACCGGCAGACTCGGGCACCGTGGCATGGGCCAAAGGGGCGGGAATGGTCTCCTACAACCAGGTCCTGGCCGAACTGGACGACGCCGATACAGTCACCCATGCGGTCAACGCGATGCCGGACAGCCTGGCCCTGACGGCGACGAAAAAGTCCGTCAACAGGTTCCTGGCGATGTTCCAGTTCTCCGAAGCAGACCTCAAGCAGCGGATCGGCAACCTTTCGGGTGGCCAGCGTGCCCGGGTGGCCATGGCCCAGTGCTTGCTTTCAGGCGCCTCCGTGCTCCTGCTTGATGAGCCCACCAACCACCTCGACCTCTCCAGCACCCAGGTTATGGAGCGCGCACTGCTGCATTTCCCGGGCGCGGTGGTGGTGGTCAGTCACGACCGCTTCTTCACGGACAAGATTGCCAACCGCCGGCTTGTCTTCAGTGCTGCCGAGTCGGGGCACGGCGCCGTCGCCCTGCAGGCCAGCTGACTCCTGGAGTCCAGCCGGGTCAGAGCCAGCCCTTCTTCTTGAAGATGATGTACATCAGGGCGGCGGTACCTGCCATCAGGCCGATGGCGAAGGGGTAGCCGGCAGTCCAGTGGAGTTCGGGCATGTGTTCGAAATTCATACCATATATCCCCGCCACAATGGACGGCGCGAAGAAGATCGCCGCCCAGGACGAGATCTTCTTGACCTGTTCGTTTTGTTCAGCGCCGGCCTCGTTCTGGCGGTTGGCAGTCAGCGTCCCGTCCAGTGTGAGGGCGTTCTGAAGCAGGTCGCGGAAGGAGTCGGCACGGGAAATGACCCGGGCCACGTGGTCCTCCACGTCCCGCAGGCTGTGTTGCAGCTCGGAATTCACCCCATACTTTTCGAAGCCGCGCTTAAGTTGGTGCATCATCTCCGGCAGGGGATGGATGGCGCGCTGGAACTGGATGACTTCACGCGCAAGTTCATAGATCCGGCGTGAGACTGTGCTGTCGCCGCTGAACAGTTGGTCTTCAATCTCGTCGATATCGTTTTCCAGCCCGGCAACAACCGGCGCGTAGTCATCCACCACCATGTCCAGCAGGGCATACAGGACGGCTTCGGGACCGTGCCGGAGCAGGTCCGGGCGGTCTTCCAGACGGCGCCGCACCCGGGCCACCCCTGCCGTTTCGGCATGGCGGATGGTGACGACATAGTTCTTGCCGGTGAAGATGTGCAGCTCCCCGAACTCCACGGTTTCGGTCGCATCCAGGTACCGGGCCGGACGGAGAACGGTGAACAGGTGGTCCGGATAGCGCTCCAGCTTGGGGCGCTGGTGCGCTGAAATGGCGTCCTCCACCGCGAGGTCATGCAGTCCGAATTCGGCGGCGACCGCTGCCATCTCCGTCGCCGTGGGCCTGTATAGCCCGATCCATGCCATCCCGCCATGGTGGGCGAGCACCTCGAAGGTCTGTTCGAGATTCTCCGGTTCAGCACTGCGGACGCCATCCACGTATACGGCGTTATCGATGATGGTCACGTCAGGACATGGCTCCGATAATGGCACCGGCCACCGTCATGGCGAGCACGTCGTGCCCGGAATCAATAAACGTAACGGCCGCTGGCCTTCCGGCGAACCCGTTGTGGATGACATGGCCGCCGGCGCGGAACACCAGTGCCAGCACCAGGGCGAAAAAGCCGCCTGCCACGGCAGTGTCCAGTCCGAGCTTGCTGATCAGGACAGCAAGCAGGACTGCGGTCAGCGCGGCGGCCACCATCATGGGAACCCAGATTCCCGGGCCGCCCTCGATGTTCTTGAGGTCCTCTTCAGTCTTGCCAATGGCTGCCATCCACCGTTTACCAAGGACTGCAGGCATGTACCAGACAAAGCCGATGAGCATGGTCGAAACGAAGGCTAAAAGTACGGCGAGCCAGTTGATCTGTGAGATGTGTGAGAGCCAATCCATCCTCGAATCCTAGCCTTTGCCCGGTACAGCCTGAGCGAGGCGGCTGATGAGCGGCTCGGTCCGGTAGGGAATGTGCGTGTGGAGCGCCAGCACCGTCTCGGTCCGGATAACACCCTTGATGCGGAGGATCTGGCGGAGCGCGGACTGCAGGTTATGCGTGTCGGTGGCCACCACCCGGCACCAGACGTCGCCCCTGCCGGAAATCTCGTGAACCTCCAAAACCTGCGGCAGCAGGCGGAGGGCCGCCACCACTCCGTCCAGCTCCCGGTGGGTCACCTCGATGGTGACGAACGCGACGACGTCGTAGCCCACCGCCGCGAGATCCACCTCGCGTCCGCCGCTGTGGAGTAAGCCGGCGCGGAGCAGGCGCCTGACGCGCGACTGCGCTGTGTTGCGGGCTATGCCCAGCGCCTCGGCGATCTCACCGATCTGTATGCGGGGATCGCGGATGAGTCCCAGCAGGATCTTCAGATCAGTGGAGTCCAGACTATTCAAATTGTTGCTTTCGGCTAGCAGTGCTCTAACTTCTTGACTGTTTTGCTCAATTCTTTCATAAGGAACAGCTCCATCCAGCAGGATTGGCCCAGAATTTGGTTATCCCTATTTACCCCCGGAGCGGCGTCCCACAAGGAGTTTCCCGTTCCGGCAGATGCCAAGGCAGAGCGAATGACAGTCTTCAGTGAACTCCGCATGCGCCCGGTTACCGCCGGTCGCCGGGGCTGGAACGCATCCACCACCGCACGGCTGGTGATGGCCGGCGCCGTCATCTCCCTGCTGCTGGTGGGTGCAAACCTGGCCACACCCCTCTATCCGCTGCTCCAGGCAAACCTGGGACTCTCACCGCTCGGGGTTACGGCGGCGTTTGCCAGCTATGTCCTGGCACTGGTGGCCACGCTGATGCTGGCCGGCCACTGGTCGGACCATATCGGCAGGCGGGCCGCCCTTATCCTGGCCGTCCTCGCAGGCCTGGCAGGAGGCTGGGTGTTCTCACAGGCGGAGACCCTCCTGGCGCTATCGGCCGGCCGGGCGATGCAGGGTGTAGCAGTCGCCCTGGCCACCGGCGCCAGTGCTGCCGCGCTGCGGGAGCTGCTGCCGTCCCGCCCGGAATGGGCGTCCCGTTTTACGCTGCTGGCGACGGCAGGCGGCGTGGCGGCAGGCCCCGTCATCGGCGGCCTGCTTTCCCTGCTGCCGGGACCCACCACCGCGCCGTACTACGTTCACTCGGTGGTGCTGGCCGGAATGCTTGTGCCGCTGTTCCTGTTGAACGCCCGGCCTGCCATCAGGCCACCTGCCGGACCGCGGCCCATCCTGGTCCTGGCTCCACGCCGGCCATCGGTGTCCACTGAGGCCCGGGGCGCGTTCTGGCTTGCAGCCGGTGTCGGCTTCCTGAGCTTCTCCGTATTTGGTTTCTGCCTGTCGCTGGCACCCGGCTACTTTGCCCAGATCGTGGATACGGGCTCGCGTCCGGTGATCGGCGCCCTGGCAGGGATGACGCTCGGGGCTTCGGCGCTGAGCCAGCTGATGGCGGTGCGGGGCCGCTTCGTGGTTCCGGCCGGTCTGGCGGTCCTGGGTATCTCCGTCCTGCTGCTGGCGGCAGCAGCGTCGTGGCACAGCCTGCCGCTGCTGGTGGCGGCCAGCGTCTGTGCCGGCCTGGGGCAGGGTGTCGCCTTTCGCACTGTTTTCAACGACGTGGCGGCCAAGGTGGAGGTTTCGCACCATGCGCAGGTCATCAGCACGGTCTACGTCATCACGTACCTGGGCAGCGCGGTACCGGTCATCGGGCTGGGATGGGCAACCTCAGCGTTCGGGCTGCAGGCAGCGGTGTTGGGCTTTGTCCTGGTGTGCTGTGCAGCGGCGCTGACGCTCGCCGCCCTCACCTTCAGGACCGCGCGGCGCCAGCGGACTGCCTAGCGGAGTTCTGCCCGGGTGCGGCTCCTACTCCGGCAGCGGGCCGTGGTTGCCCTGGATGTGCTCGAAGACGAGGGTGGTTTCGGTGTGGCCCACCACGGGGTCGGTGGCGAGGTTGTCGAGCACCCAGTCCCTCAGGTCCTCGGTGCTTCCGACGGCGATATGCAGCAGGTAGTCCACGGAACCTGATGTGTGGAACGTGGAGAGAACCGCTGGCAGGTGCGGCACGCGTGCGGTAAAACGATCGATCTGGTCCCGGTCGTGGGCCCGGAGCCGGACAGCCACGAGGGCCTGGACCGACCTGCCGATTGCCGAGAGGCTGAGCTTGGCTTCAAAGCCCTGCACGATGCCGCGCTCGGACAGGGCGCGGGTCCGCATCAGCGCGGTGGACGGGGCGATGCCCACCAGTTCAGCGAGCTGTTTGTTAGAGATCCTGGCATCGTCCACCAGGGCGGCCAGAAGCCGCTCATCAATGGCGTCCAGCGGTTCGAAGTGGCTGCCCGGCCGGATGTTTTTGGGGTTGGTGCTCATGGGATCTCCTCACGTGTCCTTGAGTTCATCCTAGACGCCTGATTCCGTCCCATCACCTCCGCTCGAGCCGTTTGGCCGAATAATCGCCACGGGCAGGGCCGGTTTCCTGGCGGATTGTTCTGCGGGTGAGCATTTCGTGACCAGCCGCGGCTCTGCACCGGAGTTCGTCAGAGCGGGGCGGGCGTCTCACTTTTCCTGGAGGGATGTACGACGGCGACTGTCACCGCCGTGATGCCTGCCAGGGCCACGATGGCCAGGCCGAGTGCCGTCCAGCCCCAGGCCTGGAAAACAAGGCCGCCGGCCCAGCCGATGACACTTGAGCCCAGGTAGTACGCAAGGTTGTACAGGGATGCCGCCTGGGCGCGGCCGGTTGTGGCAATGCTCCCGGTCCAGCCTGACCCGATGCTGTGGGCGGCAAAGAACCCACCGGTGAAGATCACCAGGCCTGCCAGGATCAGGGCGAGCAACTGCGTGAGCGTCAGGGCCAGACCCGCCGCCATCAGGATGAGACCCGCCAGCAGGACGGTCCGCCGGCCAAAGCGTGCCGTCAGGCCGCCCGCCCACCGCGAGGTAAGGGTTCCCGACAGGTAGGCGAGGAAGATGAGGCTGATCAGGGTTGCCGGCAGCAGAAAGGGTTCGGCGGACAGACGGAAGCCCAGGTAGTTATAGACAGCCACAAAGCCGCCCATCATCAGGAATGCCTGGATGTAGAGGGCCAAGAGCCGGGGGTTGCGCAGGTGGCCGCCGAGCGTGGCGAAGGCGCCGCGGAGCCCGGCAGCTTTTGTGGCGGTGAACCCTCTGGCCTTGGGAATCAGGATCAGGAAAAGTACGGCAGATACCGTTGCCAGCAGGGACACTGCCAGGGCGGCCGTCCGCCAGCCCCACAGCTCACCTGCCGGGCCTGCCACGAGCCTGCCGGCTAATCCGCCCAGGGTGGTGCCGGCAACGTAGCTGCCGGCCGCCATGGCAGCATGCGCGCGGTTCACTTCCTCGTTCAGGTAGGCGATGGCGATCGCCGGGATTCCGCCCAGGGCCATTCCCTCCAGCAGCCGGAGGGCGAGCAGCATGCCGAAACTGGGGGCCAGCGGGACCACGAGTCCCAGAACTGTTGCTGCCGATATGCCCCAGGTCATGGCTTTGACCCGGCCTATCCTGTCCGCAAGGAAGGACCAGGGAATGACGGTGACTGCCAGGCCTACTGTGGCGAGCGAGATGGTCAGCGCTGCCTCTGCCGCCGTGATGTGGAGATCGGTGGCAATGAGTGGCAGGACCGCCTGGGTGGAGTACAACTGGGCGAACGTCGCTACCCCCGCGAAGGCCAGCCCGGCCAGGATCTTGCCGTAGGCGGCGGAGCCTTTGGGGTGGCCTTCCCAGCTGTTCCGGTGGACCGCGTTGGAACCCGGGGCGGCGGCATTAAGTGGCATACCTCAAGGGTAGGCAGTTCCAATCCATGCTTCCAATGCATACTTTAGGTACAATTGATAGCAAATACGGAACGTTTTGCATTGAGCGCCGGAAGGGTGGACGCATGCTTACCGATCATCAGCGGTTAGCCAGGCTCCTGCCGTTGCTGCCCATCCTTGCCGAGCTGGGCCGCACGCAGCACGTCACAGAAACGGCCGAACTGCTCGGAGTACCCCAGTCCACGGTGAGCAGGGCGCTGTCCAGGGCAAGCGCCGTCGTCGGAACTGAATTGCTCATCCGGGACGGACGGGGCGTGCGCCTTACTGCAGCCGCCCGGACCCTGCTGCCTTACATCGACTCGGCCCTGACGGAATTCCAGGCCGGGCTGGACCTCGTCCGGCACGAATCGGACGTCGTGCGGGGGAAGGTCTCCGTGTCCTTTCAGCACACCTTCGGCGAGGCCACCCTGCCGCTGCTCATCAGCGCCTTCCGCAGCCGCCATCCGGAAGCGGGCTTCACCCTCCGGCAGGGGTCCCGCGATGCCTGCCTCGCGGAACTTGCGTCGGGACAGTCGGACCTTGTGCTGACGGCCCCTGTGTCTGCGGCCAGCGGCACCATAGCCTCCGCGGCACTGTACCGGGAGCCGCTCCGCCTGGTGGTGCACCATGGCCACCCCCTGGCAGGCCGGAAAAAGGCGGGGCTCCAGGACATCCGCCGGGATCCCTTCGTGGCGCTGGAGCCGGGATACGGCATGCGGTCGCTGACCGACGCGCTGTTCCGTGAAGCCGGATTCCGCCCCAGGATCGCTTTCGAAAGCCAGGACACCCACACCGCCCGCGGCCTCGTTTCCGCGGGGCTTGGCGTCAGCATCCTGCCACCCGGCGGCAACGGGCCGGGGCGTCATGTCAGCCCCGAGACGGGAAATCTTGGCTGGGTTGAGGTTGCCTTGGAATCGGGCCTGGCGTACCGCGAAATCGGGCTCGGGTGGCGCCGCCGGAAGCCAGGTCCGGATGCGGAACCTGATCCCGTGAGGCATTTCCGGGAGCTGGTCCTGCAGGAAGGGCCCGGGCTGCTGGCAGGCCTGGTGGCAGCGCGCTCGCAGGTTGCCGGGCGCGTGGGACACGGCGACGGCCTTTCAGTAGGCTGAGGACGTGACTGATACCGAGCACTCCCAGGCCTCATCTTCCGGAATCCAGCCCGACGACGGCGGCGGGGCCAAACCAGTTTCCCCCTCCGTGGCGGGCATCATCATCGGCCTGGACATCGGCGGCACCAAGACGCGCGGCGTCCGGTTCGAGGATGGCGTGGCCGTGGCGGACCAGTCAGCCGGCAGCGCCAACGTCCAGAACGTCACCCCCGAGCAGGCGGCGTTGAACCTCGCCGACCTGTTCGCCCGGATCGGCGGCGGCAGCGTGTCGCAGGTGTATGCGGGAGCGGGGGGCATCGATACCGACGACGACGCTGCCGCCCTCGCTGCGCTGATCGAGCCTCATGTGCCGGGCGCAAAAGTCACGGTGGTCCATGATTCGAGGCTGCTGCTCGCGGCCGGCGGCGCCAGCACCGGTGTTGCCGTGATTGCCGGGACGGGTTCTGCGGCCTGGGGCCGGAATGGTGCAGGGGAGGAGGCCCGGGCCGGAGGCTGGGGCTACCTGCTCGGTGATGAGGGGAGCGGATACTGGCTGGGCCGTGAGGCGGTCAGGCACAGCCTGCGCCGTATGAACCAGGGGCTCCCGGTCGATCAGCTCACGGCCGTTCTGCTTGCAGCCTGCGGAGTTGACCACCCCAACAGGCTGATCGCACTCTTCCACTCCCCGGAGACCGGCCGCCGGTTCTGGGCCCAGCAGGCCCGCCTGGTGGTGGATGCAGCCGCTGCAGGGCACGAAGCCAGCCAGGTGCTGCTCGACCAGGCCGGCAAGGATCTCGCGGATCTCGCCGCGCAGGCACTCCGGAAACTGGGAATCGAGGGCCCGGTCATCCTGGGCAGCGGGCTGGGCATGAATGTGGTCCCGCTGCAGGATGCCTTCCGGAAGTACCTCGCGGCTGCCGGCATCACCGACGTCAGCGTCCTCGACAGGGATCCGGTGTTCGGCGTCCTGCAACTGGTCAAGGATCCGTCCGGCGAGTGATGGATCCGCCCGGTTCGTGAAGGGCCTGTCCGGTTCCTAAGGTGCCTGTCCGGTTCTGCGGTCCTGTCAGGGACCGGGTGACCGCCGCCTCGGGGCGAGCCTGACTGCCGGCATCGGGGGAGCCGGGATACGGCCCGCTTCGGCGCCTGCATCAGGTCCGTGTCCTTCGACCAGCCCGTAGCGGGCCCCCCGGGCCTCATCGTCGGCCAGCGCCGCCTGCGCTTCCCAATCCTCGCGGGCCTGCTCCACCTCATCATGGGTGCGGCCCACGAAGTTCCACCACATCAGCAGTTCCTCCTGGAACGGCTCGCCGCCGATGAGGAGGAACCGTGTGCCCGGCAGGGCGTCCAGGACGAGCGCCGACCGTCCCGCGCCCAGGTAGCCCAGCGGACCTGGCGGAACGTCCTGCCCGTCCAGCGTCAGCCCGCCGTCGAGCACCAGGACGGCATGTTCGAAGTCCGCGTCCAGGGGCAGGTCCACCCGGCCCTCGCAGGAAACCTCGGCCCCCACGATAGGGGAATACATGGTGGCCGGTGATACGGCACCCGCGAATTCGCCCACCATCACGGTGGCAGTGAAGCCCGGCCCTGTTGCCGTCGGCAGATCCCGGTGCTGCTCGAACGCGGGCTCCCGGTGGCGTTCACCGTCAGGCAGCGCAACCCAGAGCTGAAGTCCCCTCTGCAGCGGCAGCAGCCCGCCGTCGTCGGGATCCGGCAGGACCGCAAACTCGGAGTGCGAAACGCCGCGCCCGGCGGTCATGATGTTCAGTTCCCCGGGCCGGACCACCACGTCGCTGCCCACGCTGTCCCGGTGCCGGATGGTCCCCGCGAGCGGCCAGGTGACCGTCTGCAGTCCGGTGTGCGGGTGGGGGAGTACTGACATGGCGGTGCGGTCCGGGCCGAAACTGTCCAGGAAGCACCACGCACCTATAGTGGGCAGGCCGCGCTGCGGGAGGGTGCGCTGGACATTCATGGCCCGTACACCGCCCAGCGGAACTTCACGCTCGGGCCACAGTTGAAGACAAGGGCCTGACGTCCCGTCAGCTGCGGCGGGCGGACATAGTTCCTCTGCTGGTGCCACTTCCAAGTTCGTCACCCTCCCACTCTAGGACCGGTTCGGGTGAGGTGTCAGCGCCGGAGCCGCGCCAGCCCATGCAGGTCGGCGCCGGGACCCATCCCGGGAGGGCCCGGCCACGAATGGTTACAGTAGGGATTCGCTTGCCCGGAATGGCGGCCGATTCTGGTTACGCTGGGAACTGATTGCGCTACGGTAATTATCAGCGAGCTTACGACCCCCCCCATCTGCACCGTCCGATGCCGTCCAACAGAACAGGTACGTCCGGGAATGGACCCCAGCCATGATTGAGTTCCAGAGCGTTACCAAGCAGTATCAGGGCGGGCATCCTGCCGTGGACCAGCTCACCATGTCAATCGACAAAGGGTCGATCACCGTTTTTGTGGGGCCCTCGGGCTGCGGCAAAACCACGTCGCTCCGGATGATCAACCGTATGGTCGAGCCGACGTCCGGGGTCATTACCGTGGACGGACGGGACGTCACCACCGTTCCTGCCGCCGAGCTTCGCCGGTCCATGGGCTACGTCATGCAGTCCTCGGGACTGATGCCGCACCGCTCCGTGCTGGACAACATCGCCACGGTGCCCCGGCTCAACGGTGTCTCCAAGGCGGAGGCCCGCAAGCGTGCAACGGAACTTCTCGACGTCGTCGGGCTGGCTTCAGCGCTCGGCAAGCGGTACCCGTCCCAGCTCTCCGGCGGCCAGCAGCAGCGCGTCGGCGTGGCACGGGCGCTCGCAGCTGACCCTCCCATCCTGCTGATGGACGAACCCTTCAGCGCCGTGGATCCGGTGGTGCGCGACGAGCTGCAGCAGGAACTCTTGCGGCTGCAGCAGGACCTCGCCAAGACCATCGTCTTCGTGACACACGATATCGACGAAGCAACCATTCTGGGCGACAAGGTGGCGGTGTTCGCCGTCGGCGGCAAGCTGGCCCAGTACGCCACACCCGAGGAAATCCTGCGCGCACCGGCCAATGACTTCGTGGCCTCCTTCGTCGGGCGGGACCGCGGCTTCCGTCACCTCGGGTTTACCGCGTCCGACGCCGTAGCAATCCACCCGGTGCCGACACTTGTGTCCCGTGCCGGGCAGTTCGACGGCGATCCCGACGCTGTGTCGGACTGGCAGCTTGTGGTGGATGCGGACATGCGGCCGCTGGGCTGGGCACGGCCCGGAACCGACACCGACCTGATCCCCGGTGGATCTCTTTTCCACCCCGGTGACTCCCTGCGGCGGGCCCTTGATTCAGCGTTGTCGTCTCCTTCCGGCCAAGGCGTAGCAGTGGATGGGGAAGGCCGGGTCCTGGGCGCCATCCGCGCACAGGAAGTCCTGGCCGTCGTTGAAGCGGCCCGCCAGGTCAGGCAGGCTGCGCTCTGATGGAGTGGTTCCTGGCAAACAGCGGCATGGTCCTGGAACGGGCCGGGCAGCATATTGTGCTTGCACTGGTGCCCATGGTCCTGGGGCTGCTGATCTCCATTCCGCTGGCCCAGTTTGCACGGGTCCATCCGGTGCTGCGGTCAGTGGTGGTCACGGCCAGTTCGTTGCTGTACACCATCCCGTCGCTGGCGCTGTTCATCATCCTGCCTTCCATCCTTGCCACTCGGATCCTGGATCCCCTCAATGTCATTGTTGCGCTGACCATCTACGCGGTGGCGCTGCTGGTGCGCGCCGCCCTTGATGCCTTCGACTCTGTTGAAGAGGACCTCCGGCAGGCCGCGACCGCCATGGGTTACAAACCCTGGCTCCGCTTTGTCCAGATCGACCTGCCGCTGTCCCTCCCGGTGATGTTTGCCGGGCTCCGAGTCGTCTCCGTCAGCAATATCTCCCTGGTGAGCGTTGCTGCGCTCCTGGGCGTTGGCAACCTGGGGATGCTGTTTACTGACGGCCTGCAGCGGAACTTCGTGACCGAAGTGGTGGTGGGGATTGTGGCCATCCTGCTGCTGGCGCTGCTGATGGATGCGGTGCTGGTCCTGCTTGAGCGGCTGCTGACACCGTGGACCCGCGCCGCGAAAGCGGCAGGCCCGTCCGTGCCCGTCAGCGCACGTTATGTTGCCGATGCCAACGTGCACGCGGGGGCCGGCTCATGAGCAACGTTTTCACGGAAACCCTCGGCTGGCTTGCCGATCCCGGCCACTGGACCGGCAGTTCCGGCATTCCGGTCCGGTTGCTGGAGCACCTCCAGTACAGCGGGCTGGTCCTGGTGATAGCGGCAGCCATCGCGGTTCCCGTGGGCCTCTATATTGGGCACACCGGGCGCGGCCGCGTGGTAGCCGTTGCTGTGGCGGGCGCGCTCCGCGCACTGCCGACTCTGGGGCTGCTGGTTCTTTTCGCCCTCCTTGCCGGGACCAGCCTGTGGCCGCCGGTCTGGGCACTGGTGATCCTTACAGTGCCGCCGCTCCTCGCAGGAACATACGCAGGTATCGCCAGCGTCGACAGGGCCGTGGTGGACGCGGCCCGGGCCATGGGCATGACGGAGCTGCAGATACTTTTCCGCGTCGAGCTGCCCAACGGCCTGCAGGTCATGTTCGGCGGTCTCCGGACTGCCGTGCTTCAAGTTATCGCCACAGTATCCGTGGTGGCATACCTGCCCCTGGGCGGGCTGGGCCGCTACCTGTTTGACGGGCTGGTCCTGCAGGACTTCCCGCGCATGCTGGCCGGGTCCTTGCTTATCGCCGGGCTGGCCATCGTTATTGACCTGATCCTGGCTGCGGTGCAAAGAACAGTTCTTTCCCCGGGCCTCAAAACCGATCCCCGCGGTGGCCGGACGGCCACCGCTGATCTCCCAGCTGCCGCGCCCGCGCCAGCTGCTGTTCAAGGAGGCACTCCATGAAAGACAACATCCGGACCACGCTGACCCGCCGGGGACTGGCAGGCCTGGCCGCCGGCGTCGGCCTTGCCGTGGCACTGACAGCATGCGGCGGCGGCGATCCGCTGGCCACCCCCAGCACCAGCGCCACAAGCGGCGGCACCGGGGGCGGCTCGCTGATTGTCGGCTCTGCTGACTTCCCTGAAAGCCAGATCGTGGCGGAAATCTACGCCGGTGCCCTGGGCGCCGCAGGCATCACCGCCACCACCAAACCCAATATCGGGGCCCGGGAAATCTACTTCAAGGCTGTCCAGGACGGGTCGGTCGACCTGGTCCCGGACTACTCCGGCAACCTGCTGTCGCACGTTGATCCGGAGGCTGCCGAGGTCTCGGCCGAGGACATTTACAAGGCGCTGCCGGAAAAGCTGCCTGCGGGACTGGCCGTCCTGGAGGCATCCAAGGCAGAGTCCAAGGACGCCATGGTGGTCACCAAGGCCACAGCGGAGAAATACCAGCTGAAGTCCATCGAGGACCTTGCCAAGGTCTGCAAGGACCTGACCATGGCGGCGCCGGCGACGTTCGAAACGCGGGCTTATGGCTTCCCGGGGCTCAAAGCCAACTATGGCTGTGAACTGAAGGCCCTGAAGCCGTTCAGCGACGGCGGCGGCAACCTGACCCTGCAGGCCCTGCTGACCGATGATGTCCAGGTTGCGGACATCTACACCACCACGCCGTCCATCGCCGACAACGACCTGGTGGTGCTGGAAGATCCAAAGAACAACTTCAAGGCCCAGCAGGTCCTGCCGCTGTACAACACGGCAAAAATGACCGACAAGGCCAAGGAAGCCCTCAATGCAGTATCGAAGATCCTGACCACCGAGGACCTGGTGAATCTCAACCGTGCGGTCAGCGGCAGCCAGAAGCAAAACCCCAAGGACGCTGCTGCCACCTGGCTGAAGGATAAGGGCATCGTCAAATAGCGTCGGGCCTTTTCAGTGATTACGACGGCGGCTGCCGGACCCACAAAGTCCGGCAGCCGCCGTCGTCCGGTGGCTGCTGTTCTGTGTCCGAGGTCTCAACGGAAGTACATCCTTCCTGTGGCATATTTGATGGATGGCAGAATTCAAGCAGTCCACTAAGCTTCGCAACGTCCTTTATGACATCCGTGGACCGATTCTTCAGGCCGCCCAGCAAATGGAGGCGGAGGGTCACCGGATCCTCAAACTGAACATCGGAAACCCTGCACCGTTTGGATTCGAAGCCCCGGACGCCATCCTGGTGGACATGATCCGCCACCTGCCGCACGCCCAGGGTTACAGCGACTCGCGCGGAATATTCTCCGCCCGCACGGCCGTCTCGCAGTACTACCAGACCCGCGGGATCCAGAACATCCACGTGGACGATATCTACCTGGGCAACGGCGTCAGTGAACTCATCACCATGTCCCTGATGGCGCTGCTCGACGTCGGAGACGAAGTGCTGATCCCGACGCCGGACTACCCGCTGTGGACCGCCTCCGTTGCCCTCGCAGGCGGCAAGCCCGTCCACTACCTTTGCGATGAGGAGTCAGGCTGGCAGCCGGACCTCGAGGACATGGAAGCAAAGATCACACCCCGCACCAAGGGCATTGTGGTGATCAACCCCAACAACCCCACCGGTGCTGTTTACCCGGCGGAGACGCTGAAAAAGATCGTGGCGCTCGCCGAAAAGCACGGCCTGGTGATCTTCGCGGACGAGATCTACGAGAAGATCCTCTACGAGGACGCCGTACACATCAACCTGGCCGGACTCACTGGCGACGACGTCCTCTGCCTTACGTTCAGCGGACTCTCGAAGGCATACCGCGTCTGCGGCTACCGTGCGGGCTGGATGGCCATCTCAGGGCCGAAAAAGGATGCTGCAGACTACCTGGAGGGCATCAGCCTGCTCGCCAATATGCGCCTGTGCGCAAACGTCCCGGCCCAGCACGCCATCCAGACTGCGCTCGGCGGCTACCAGAGCATCAACGACCTGATCCTGCCCGGCGGACGGCTGCTGGAACAGCGCAACAAGGCCTACGACATGCTCAACGCCATCCCCGGCGTCAGCACACAGCAGGCGCGGGGCGCCATGTACCTCTTCCCGAAGCTCGATCCCGAGGTCTTCCACATCCGCGACGACGAGAAGTTCGTCCTGGACCTGCTGCGTGAGCAGAAAATCCTGGTCTCCCACGGCCGGGCCTTCAACTGGGTCCGCCCCGACCATTTCCGGATGGTCACCCTGCCCTTGGTAAAGGACCTTGAGGAGGCCATCAACCGCATGGGGGACTTCCTGAGCAGGTACAAAGGGAACTAGCCTGTGGTGACGCGCCTGTTGGCGCGGACACTGCGGACAAAGGAATCCCATGGCCGGCCTGGTTGAGTTCAAAGAGCATCCGTCCTTGACGCTGAAGGCCGGGGGTGGCTTTGTCCTGGCAGATGTTGACCCGGATGACACCCCGGGCTTCGCGGGCAACAAAGTTGACGGGCAGGCACTCCTGGCGGACCTGGACGACAAACTGGCCCAGTTTCAGGAGCAACTGTTCGCCGAGTCCAGGTTCGGCGGTACGAAGCGGATCCTGCTGATCCTGCAGGCGATGGACACTGCAGGCAAGGGCGGCATCGTCAATCACGTTATGGCCGCCATGGATCCGCAGGGGGTCCAGTTCAAGGCTTTCAAGGCGCCCACGGAGGAGGAAAAGTCCTACGACTTCCTTTGGCGGATCGAGAAGGAAGTTCCGGCCGCCGGCATGGTTGGCGTTTTTGACCGGTCCCACTACGAAGACGTCCTCATCCACCGTGTCCACGGCTGGGCTTCTCCGGAAGAGCTGAAGCGCCGGTACGTGGCCATCAACGAATTTGAGGCCCGGCTGACGGACTCCGGCACCAAGATCGTCAAAGTGATGCTCAACATCAGCAAGGACGAACAGAAAGCCCGGCTTACCGCCCGCCTGGATGACCCGGCCAAGCACTGGAAGTACAGCCGCGGTGACCTGACCGAACGGGCGTTTTGGGACGACTACATGGCCGCCTACCAGGCCGCCATCGATAACACGAACACCGAGGCGGCCCCTTGGCACGTGATCCCGGCCAACAAGAAGTGGTTCGCTCGCATCGCAGTCCAGCAGCTTCTGCTCGCCGCCTTTGAGGACCTTCACCTCCAGTGGCCCAAAGCGGACTTCGACGTCGGCGTGGAGCGCGAGCTCGTCCAGAGGTCCTGACCGGTCATCCGGGCTGCGGTGCAGGTCTAGCAGGACGCAAGGCCTAGCGGGACTCCGGGCCCGGCAGGGAAGCGGGCCCGGCGGGGAGCAGGTTACAGCGGCTGGTCGCGGGCTGCGGCGAGGCGTTTCCGGGCACCCTCCAGCCATTCCTCGCACCGCTTGGCCAGCGCTTCCCCGCGTTCCCACAGCGCCAGGGATTCTTCGAGGCTGGCACCGCCGGCCTCGAGTTTGCCCACTACCTGGACCAGCTGCTCGCGGGCTTCCTCATAGCTGAGGGCTTCGATTTCGGGGTCAGGCTTCGACTCGGGCATGTGCTTCTCCTTGTGTGAGTTCGCCGGTGGATGTTGCCCCGAACCGGCCGTGGGCCACCTGGACTGACAGGGCGGTTCCGGCAGGGGCCTCTGAAGGCTCGCGGACCACGGCATGGCCTGCAGGTTCTGTGGGCCGGGCCGGCCGGCCATCCGCGAGTTCCACCACGGCGTAGCCGCGGTCCAGGGTTTTTTGCGGTGACAGGGCGCGCACCTGGGCCTGCAGGTGGACCAGCTGGTCAGCAGCCCGCACCACCGTTGAGCTGACGGCCGCGGAGGAGCGCCTCAGGAGACGCTCAATTTCCTCAGCCCGTACCGTCACCATACCTTCCGGGCTGGCCAGGACAGGCCGCGAATGGAGTGAGGCCAGCCGGTCCGTCTCCCGGTCCACCAACCTGCCGATGCAGCGGCGCAGGTGTTCCCGGGCCTGACGGACATTCGACAGTTCCTCGGCTACGTCAGGCACAATCCTCTTGGCAGCATCGGTGGGCGTGGACGCGCGGAGGTCGGCAACGTCGTCGAGCAGTGGCCTGTCTGCTTCGTGCCCAATGGCACTGACGACAGGCGTGGCGGCAGCCGCCACGGCCCTGACCAGTTCTTCGCTGTTGAACGGCAGCAGGTCCTCCAGGGCGCCGCCGCCCCGGGCGATGACGATGACGTCCACGTCCGGGCGGCCGTCCAGCTCCCGGAGGGCGCGGACGATCTGGGATACGGCTGTGTTCCCTTGGACGGCGACCTCCCGGATCTCGAACTCGACGGCGGGCCAGCGGAGGGCAGCATTTTGAAGGACGTCCTTTTTGGCGTCCGAGTCCCGTCCTGTGATGAGACCGATCCGATGGGGGAGGAGCGGCAACGGCTTCTTCCGCGAGTCGGCAAAAAGCCCTTCCGCGGCGAGAGCCTGCCGGAGCCGTTCGATCCGTGCCAGAAGGTCGCCGAGGCCAACGGGCCTGATGTCCCTGACCTGCATGTTGAGGCGGCCGGTCTTCAGCCAGAACTCCGGCTTGAGCAGGGCAACGACGCGGGAACCGCGCTCCAGCGGCATGTTCTGGCGGTCAAGGACTTTCGTCCAGACGGATGCAGGCAGGGAAACCTCGGCGTCCACGTCCCGGAGCGTCAGGTAGGCGTTGCCGCCACGGCGGTTCATCTCAATGACCTGGCCCTCCACCCAGGCCGCCGGTGCGCGGTCGATGTGGACCTTGAGCTTTTGGGACAGCAGCTGCAACGGCCAGGGATTGTCGGGCGTCGTTTCAGCGGCGGTGGCAGGCAGCGTGGTGGCAGCAGTGCCTGGCAGGGCAGCCTGTTCAGACATGCGCGCTGCCCCCGAAAACTGTGGCTGGCAGCATGGTGGTCCTTTGTTTGGAAGGTGCAGAGGCAAACGTTCAGATAGGGCTGGATGGCGGCTTTCATTCAAGTGAATGGCGGCGGTCATTCAACCTTATCCATAACCTGTACCACCCGGGGCTGACATCCGTTGTCCGGTAACCAGCCCTATGATGGCTTTGCCGACGCCAACCAGTGAGGACCTTTTTTTGCGCACCTTTGTCTCTGCCCTGGCCGCCGTCCTGGGTCTCCTGCTTTCCGCCGTGGCCATTCCGGCGATCTGGGCTGACCGCAATATTGTCCAGGAGGACGGCTTCGTGGCGCTTGCCGCACCGCTGGGGCAGGACGCCGGGTTCCAGCAGCGGCTTGCGGTGGCCACGGTGGGCACCATCGACACCGGTGGCATCCCCGACGCCCTGGCCGGCCTGGTGAGGCCGGTGCTGGAGGCCGCCGCCGGTAAGCTGACAGGCCTGCCCGGGTACCCGGCGGCATGGGAGGAGACGCTCCGTAAGAGCCACCGGCTTAGTTTTGCCGATCCGGCGTCGCTGCCTCCTGAAGCGGATACGTCCTCGTCCCTGACCCTGGACGTGGCACCCCTCGTGGCCTTGGCGACGGAAGAGCTCTCAGGCCAAACGGGACTCCCGCTGGATCCGCCGGAGCAGACGCTGATCAATGTCGGGCAGTCGGACCAGCGCCAGCTGATCGAGCGAGTGACAGCGTACGCTCCGCTGGGGTACCCGCTCGCCGTAGGGGCAGGCATCGCCTTTGCGCTGGCGCTCGTGGCCGCGCGCCGTCGGTGGGCAGTGCTGGTCAGCGTTGGCTTTGGTGCCTTGCTGCTGGCCGCAGTCTGGACCCTAAGCTCCAGCATGGCGCGCGATGCCGTGCTGGGAACAGCAAGCGGAAACGGGATTGCGGACATGTTCAAGGAAGCATTCGTGGCGGCGGCTTCCACCAGCTTCGGATCCTGGATCACGGGCACCCTCGTTGTTGGCGGGTTGCTCCTGGTGGCGGGCTTTGTGACCAGGGTCGCCTCGCCGGGACAGCGACACCCAAACCGGTAGCATGGAGGCATGACTTCCTCTGCAGTTTCCCTTTCGATGCCAACTGTCCCGCGAAGGCGGCGCTCACCTGAGGAAGTACTCGCAGCATCCCCGGTGTCCGGCCCCAAGCGGGTCCTCCTCGCTGCTCCGCGCGGCTACTGCGCAGGCGTGGACAGAGCTGTGATCGCCGTGGAAAAGGCATTGGAACACTATGGCCCGCCCGTCTATGTCCGCAAGCAGATCGTGCATAACGTCCACGTGGTCAGCTCGCTCGAGGCGCAGGGCGCCATCTTTGTGGACGAGACGGATGAGGTACCGGAAGGCGCCCTGGTCATCTTCTCCGCCCACGGTGTATCGCCCGCAGTTGTCCAGTCCGCCGAGGATCGTGGCCTGCGCACCATCGATGCCACCTGCCCCCTGGTGACCAAGGTCCACAAGGAAGCGGTCAGGTTCGCCAAGGACGACTTCGACATCCTGCTGATCGGACACGACGGTCACGAGGAAGTTGAAGGAACCGCCGGCGAGGCGCCGGAACACATCCAGATCATCAACGGCCCCCACGAAGTGGACAAGGTGACCGTCAGGGATCCGGAAAAGGTCATCTGGCTGTCCCAGACAACGCTGAGCGTGGACGAGACCATGGAAACCGTCCGGCTGCTGAAGGAGCGTTTCCCGACGCTCCAGGATCCGCCCAGCGACGACATCTGCTATGCCACCACCAACCGCCAGGTGGCCATCAAGAAGATCTCGCCGCAGGCCGACCTGGTCATTGTTGTGGGCTCAGCCAATTCCTCGAACTCGGTCCGGCTTGTCGAAGTTGCCTTGGAGTACGGTGCCAAGGCGTCCTACCGCGTGGACTTCGCCAACGAAGTGGACGAGGCCTGGTTTGAGGGCGTCGCCACTGTGGGTGTCACATCCGGAGCCTCCGTTCCCGAAGTCCTGGTCACCGACGTCCTGCGCCTGCTGGCCGATTACGGCTATGGTTCGGTGGAAGAAGTTGTGACCGCCGAAGAGGACCTCCTGTTCTCGTTGCCCAAGGAACTCCGGGCAACGCTGAAGGAGGCCGGCGATGTCAGCCGCGCCCTCGGCGGGCGCCGGTCCCGCGACTGACAGGCCGCCCCCCGTCAGGCGGCCTCGTTGTCCTGCTGCAGTTCGGGGGCAGCCAGCGAACGCGGCGTCACCTCGAGCGCTGCGGGGGTCAGCAGTCCTGACTCCTCCATGGCGTTGAGCTTGCGGGCAGTGGGCAGGATCCGTGCCTCGAGCGTGCCCACCATGGAGTTATAGCGGTCCACCGAGGACTTCAGCGACGAACCCAGCTTCCCCACGTTCTCGCCCAGGGTCCCCATGCGTTCGTACAGCTGGCGGGCGAGGTCAAACAGTTCGCGTGCGCTGTCCGTCAGCACATCCTGGCGCCACGTGAAAGCGACCGATTTCAGCACAGCCAACAGCGTGCTTGGCGAGGCCAGCACCACGTTCCGTGAAAGCGCATGGTCCAGGAGCGTCGCATCTGCCATCAGCGCCGCAGCCAGGATGGATTCCGCGGGCAGGAAGCAGATCACCAGCTCGGGGGAGTTGCCGGGAATGTCCCAGTACTTCTTGTTGCTGAGCGCGTCCACGTGGGCACGCAGGGCCTTCGAGTGGGCTGCGAGCAGCGCCTGCCGGGAAACGTTGCTCCTGGCAGCACCCTGACCGTTGAGGCTGGCGTGGTCCGGGCCTGAGGCTGAGCCGAGTTCCTGGGCTTCGAGATAGGAGGACAGGGGAACCTTCGCGTCAACCACCAGCTGCTTCCCGCCCGGCAGCTGGACCACGAGGTCGGGCCGGATGGTTGAGTCGCCGCCGGCACTGTGGACCTGCTCCAGGAAATCGACGTGCTTCAGCATTCCGGACGCTTCGACCACGCGGCGCAGCTGTACCTCGCCCCACTGGCCGCGGGCGCTGTTGGACCGCAGAGCGGATTCAAGGGCATGGGTTGACCGGATCAGCTGGGCATCGGACTGCCGGGCCTCCTGCAGCTGCTGTGCCAGCTGGCCGTACTGCTCGAGGCGGTCGCGCTCCAGCAGCGCCACCTGCTGCTGTACCGCAGTCAGCTTCTCCGCAACCGGAGCGAGGGCACGCAGCACGCTGCCGTCCTGGCTGCGTGACTCACCCAGCTCCCGGTTCTGCGCGCTGAGAAGCCGGCGCTCGGCGTCGGCCGCTGCGAACTGTGCGTTCACCTCCGAAAGGCGGGCAGAGACGGCGTCGAAATCCTCTTCCAACGCATTGCTGCGCCTGCGAAGGATCAGGTAGGTGGCGGCGGCACCGGCGAGGGCGCCAAGCAGCAGCATGAACAGGGCAAGAATCAGGGCAAAAGCATCCATAGCCTCACTGTGGCATGGCCCTCTGACATTTTACGGAAGCGACATATCCGCCGGGTGTTCCGGCGCCCGCCGCAGCCTCCGCTTGGGCATCCGCACACTGCTGGCGGACCTGTTGGGGCCCGGATGCCGCATAACCGGTAGAATCAATGTCCGTGGCTCTTACTATTGGCATCGTCGGACTGCCCAACGTCGGCAAATCAACTCTCTTCAACGCACTGACCCGCAACCAGGTCCTGGCGGCGAACTATCCGTTCGCTACCATCGAACCCAATGTCGGCGTCGTGAACCTGCCGGATCCCCGGCTCCAGAAGCTCGCGGAGATCTTCGGCTCCCAGCGCCTGTTGCCCGCACCGGTGTCCTTCGTGGACATCGCCGGCATCGTGAAGGGCGCGTCCGAAGGCGAGGGCCTGGGCAACAAGTTCCTCGCCAACATCCGCGAGGCCGAGGCCATAGCCCAGGTGGTCCGCGTGTTCGATGACCCCGATGTCATCCACGTGGACGGCAAGGTGGATCCCCGCTCGGACATGGAGACCATCAACACCGAGCTGATCCTGGCTGACCTCCAGACCATCGAAAACGCCATTCCCCGGATCGAAAAAGAAGTCAAGATCAAGAAACGGGAAGCCGCCGAGCTGGCAGCCATCAAGGCAGCCCAGGCGGTCCTGGAACGCGGCGACACCATTTTCTCCTCGATCAAGAGCGACAAGCTGGAGATGGAGCACCTCAAGGAGCTCAGCCTCCTGACCGCCAAGCCGTTCATCTACGTCTTCAACGCTGACGAAGGCATCCTGGGCAGCCCGGAGAAGCAGGACGAACTGCGGGCACTGGTCGCCCCGGCGGACGCTATCTTCCTCGACGCAAAGCTTGAGTCCGACCTCGTGGAGCTGGATGAGGAAGAGGCCCGCGAGATGCTGGAAATGAACGGCCAGGATGAGTCCGGCCTCGACCAGCTGGCCCGCGTGGGCTTCCACACGCTGGGCCTGCAGACCTACCTCACGGCAGGTCCCAAGGAAACCCGTGCCTGGACCATCCACCAGGGCGACACCGCACCGCAGGCCGCCGGCGTGATCCACTCCGACTTCCAGCGCGGTTTCATCAAGGCCGAAGTGGTTTCCTTCAATGACCTCATCGAGGCCGGCTCCATGGCTGAAGCCAAGTCCCGGGGCAAGGTCCGGATTGAAGGCAAGGAATATGTGATGGCCGACGGCGATGTGGTGGAGTTTAGATTTAATGTATAGCTTCTGACCTGTTGATCTCTTTGGCGCAGGGCAAGAAGTGCGCAAGGACAGGTTACGGACGGCTTGAGGTTTTCGATGCGGAGAACTCCGGGCAGAGGAGTACCGCATCCGTCCAGCCTCTGGAAACCGAGCCGCGCGGGGTTGCCTGCAGCGCGTGACCTAGGATCTACCCATGATGACTCTTCAGGGTGCGGTTGTTCTGGTGGTCGGCGCCACTGGCGGACTCGGTTCGCGCATCGCCGCTCAACTGGAGAGCGCCGGCGCTATCGTCGCCCGTTCGTCAAAGTCTGCTGGGTACGATCTGCGCGAACCCTCCGTGATCCGGGAAGTCCTGGAAGCCACAAATGCGCAGCACGGACGCCTCGACGGGCTGGTCGTGGCGTCCGGGGTCGTCGCCTTCGGCGCCGCATCTGATCTCGAACCCGCCACGGTGGACGAACTCTTCGCTGTGAACACGATCAGTCCGATCCAGCTCATTACCCAGAGCCAGCCCTACCTCGCGGCCTCGGCACGTGAGGGTCGGGAGCCTTTTGTGGTCACACTGAGCGGCGTTGTTGCCGAGGCACCCGTGGCTGGTCTGGCGGCCTACTCGGCGTCGAAGGCTGGGCTTGCGTCCTTCGTCGTCGCAGCGGCGCGGGAGTATCGCCGCGCGGGCATCCGAATCCTGGACGCCCGCCCAGGTCACACTGGTACCGCGCTCTCCGAGCATCCGATCGCCGGGTCAGCGCCGCGATTCGGAGCGGGGCTGGATCCGGACGTGGTTGCAGCGCGGATTATCACCGCGATCGTCGATGGCGAGAAGGATCTACCCAGCACGGCCTTCTAGGCTCGGCCAAGGTCCTGTCATTGAGCGCTAACGAAGCTAATGGATCCCGAAGTGGGTTCATTGCGGACGGCAGGGGAGTCGAAGCCACCTTGCCCTGCGTCGGAACCGACTCGAAGCGGCTGGCGGATCTGAGCCCGGCAGTGAGGAACTGGTCACGGAGTAACTGCAGAGGTTGTTCCGTGGCGGAACGTGGTGGAGCTCCGCTTCAACGTCAAGTCCCGTCTTCTAAAATCGCGTCTCGGCTCGGCCGGGGCGCGGTTTTCAACCCGCCGGGGTCCACCCCAGGGCAGGGCCCAATGTGGTGGCGATGTCGCTGAGGATCTGGACGTAGTCATCGTGGTCGAAGCTGAAGGGCAGCGCGAACGCTACTTCGTCGACCTCCTGGAACCCTGCGTGTGCGTAGAGCAGTTCTGCGATCTGCTCGCTGGTGCCGATGAGATCAGGGGCGAAGAGCATCCTTTTGGGCCCCTGCGGCGCGCGGGTGCGGGGCGTGCGCTCATCGACGTATCGCTGGTACTTTTCCCGCTGTGTCGCTGACGCCGAATCAGTGGGGATCACCACCAGGCCCTGAGAGACCCGGGCTCCTCCGTTCCCTTGTGCTGAGGCGGCCGCAGCTGCACGGTAGGCGCGGATCTGGGACTGCTGGATGGCGGCAAACGCCGGTTCCTGATTGGCTTCCGGAAAGATCACACTGCTGGAGAGCAGATTGAATCCGTTCGCCCCTGCCCAAATAGCCGATTTATAGCTCGCTGCCCCGTACCAGAGCCGATCGCGCAGGCCGGGGGAATGCGGCTCGACGCGGTTGGAGAATTCTTCGACGACACCTTGCTTTCCGGAAAACTCCCGGACCCGTTCCCCGGCAATTAAACGGGCCAGCCGATCCACCCGTGCGTAGCTGAAGTCCTCCAGCTCTGCGGAGTCCGGGTACAACTCGTGCTTGACCGCGTCATAGTGCATAGGTTCGCCCACGCTCAGCCCCGGATTGATGCGTCCGCCGGCAAGCAGATCCACAGTGGCCAGATCCTCCGCGAGCCGCAATGGGTTTTCCCAGCCCATCGGGGTCACGGCTGTTCCAAGCTCTATCCGGGACGTGCGCTGGCTGGCTGCGGCCATAACCGCAACGGGGGAGGAGATTCCGAACTGCAGGTGGCGGTGGCGCAGCCAGGCGCTGTCGAATCCGAGCCGCTCGCCCAGTTCGATGACCTGCAGCGTCGACTCGTGCCCCGCGGCCGGATCCGCCGGATCAAACAGGCCAATGGTGAGGAATCCAAGCTTGCGTAACGGCTGTGAAGAGTGGGGCATTGGCTTCCCTCAGGGATCGGCGAACGGATGATCCTCATGATATGCGGGGCCGGAGCCTGCTCCTTGGAAGCATCCCGGAACCACTAGAATTCAAGGAAAACAAGGAGATTCAACGTCGTGCGCGTATTTGGGGTAGGTTCCGCCGGTCTGGTTCCGGAAATGGCAAAGGAGACGGCATGCCGCTGAGGCGACTGATTCAGCTCATCACCGGGGCGGCTGCGGCGGCCCTGGTCATCTCAGGATGCTCCGGCGGCGGCGGAGCGGCGCCGGTTGCAGTCGGGGAAACCAAGCGCGGTGGGAGCGCAACGGTGGCCGAGGTGAACGCCTTCACCTCCTTCAACCCGTTCAGTGCCGCCGGCAACACGGACATCAACACAAAGATCGGCCACATCACCCATTCGGGGTTCTACTACGTGGACAACACCGAACAGGTGATCCGCAATGAGAAGTTCGGCCGTATCGAAAAGGTTTCCGACAGGCCGCTGAAGGTTAAATACACCGTTAACGAGGGTGTGAAATGGTCTGACGGCGAAGCAATCGACACAGGGGACCTCCTCCTCGCCTGGGCTGCCGGTTCAGGCTACTTCGACGACGCCGACGCCCGGGCGGGCACCGGCACAAAGTATTTCTCCGCCGCTTCTGACACGTCCGGCCTCGCCGCGACCGGCCTCCCGGAGACCGGAAGTGACGGCCGTTCCATCACCCTCGAGTACGCCGCCCCGTACGCGGACTGGGAAGTGGCGTTCGACGTCGGACTCCCGGCCCACGTGGTGGCCACCAAAAGCGGCCTCAACGACGAAGATGACCTCATTGAGCTGATTCAGGATTCGCCGCGCGGCGACGCCGACGAACCTGCAGTCAACGCCCCGCTGAAGCGCGTCAGCGATTTCTGGAACTCCGGCTTCGACACGAAGACCCTGCCTCAGGACCCGGCCATGTATCTCTCCAGCGGCCCGTACATTGTCAGGGACATCGTGCCGGACACCTCGATCAGGATGGTCCGGAACAGGGACTACGTCTGGGGAGCCGAGCCATACCTTGACGAGGTCACTGTCCAGTTCACCGGGGACGTCCCGGCAGCAGCCGCAGCGCTAAGCGCAGGCCGGGCGGACATCATTGCCCCGCAGCCGTCCGCCGCTGCCGAGGGCCTCTTCGAGCAACTGGCCACCCAGGGCAATACTGTGGAGCAGTACAGCCAGTCAGGATACGACCATCTCGATCTGAAGTTCTCCGGCCCGTTCGCTGACAAGGCCGTTCGCGAAGCCTTCCTTAAGACAGTTCCACGGCAGGAGATCGCAGAAGACGCGGTGGGGGAACCGGCAACGGACGTGAAACCGTTGGACTCGCACGTCTTCCTGCCGTCGCATCCCAAGTACGCGGAGACGGTGAAAGACAACGGTTCCGCGAAATATGCAGAAGTGGATATCCAGGGGGCCCGGTCTCAGCTGCGCGGTGCTGCCCCTACCATCCGGGTCCTGTACAACAGGGACAATCCGAACCGTGCGCGGGCCTTTTCGCTTATCCGGGACTCGGCGCGCCTTGCGGGCTTCACCGTAGAAGACGCGGGTCTTGGCAATGCGGACTGGGCGGCGGCGCTCAGCGCCGGGTCCTACGATGCTGCCATCCTCGGCTGGGTCGGCCCCAGCGTCGGCGTCAGCCGCGTCCCGCAGATCTTCAAAACCGGCGGCGGCAGCAACTTCAACGCGTTTTCCGACGCCGAGGCTGACAATGCCATGGAGCAGCTGGCCGGCACGCCGGACCTGGCAAAACAGGACGAACTGATGGCTGACATCGACAAACGGGTGTGGGAGAGCGCCTACGGCCTGCCGCTTTACCAGACCACAGGAGCGGTCGCGTTCAGCCCCCGCGTCGCCGGAATCAAGCCCAGTTCAGGTCCTCTCGGTGTGTGGTGGAATGTGTGGGAGTGGCGCCTTAAATAGGGCTTTGACAGGCCGGGGAAACGCCCATGAAACATGGCCGGAAGCTCGATTTCGCCGTGCTCCTACTAGCGAGTAGCATGTGACTTGCGCAACTTCCGGGTTCAGGCTAGTTACTGACGATTAACTGATTACGGTTTGGCAACGGTGTACCAGTATTTGGACTTTGTGCGGCTAGGCTACTCGTATATGCGCTGCGTCACAGTCTGAACCTGTGACGGGCGTACCGGGGGGCAAACGACTTCCCCGGAACTTCTCCCACAACTCATAGGAGGCGGAATGCGTTTCACGCGCACTTCCAAAGCACTCGGCATGGTGGCGATCGCTGCCCTTGCCCTGACCGGCTGCGGCGCTGGAGGCGGCAGCAATGACGGTGCCAGCGAATCAGCAGGTGACCCCAATAAGGTCATCACCGCGTACAGCAACGAACCGCAGCACCCGTTGCTGCCGGCCAACACCAATGAGGTGTACGGCGGCCGCGTTGTTGAACTCCTGTTCGAGGGCCTGACCAGCTACGACCCCAGCGGCAAGTCGGTCAACGCGCTGGCTGAGTCCATCGAATCCCCCGATGGCCAGAACTACACCATCAAGGTCAAGAGCGGGACCAAGTTCACCAACGGTGAGGAAGTCACCGCCAAGAGCTTCGTGGACGCCTGGAACTTTGCTGCACTCAGCACCAACGCACAGGGCAACAGCAGCTTCTTCGATTCGGTCGAAGGCTACGCCGATGTCAGCGCCACCACTAAGAGCACCGGTGCCGACGGCAAGGAAGTTGAGACCCCCGCGCCCACCGCCCAGACCCTGTCCGGCCTGGTGCTGAAGGACGACACAACCATCGAGGTCAAGCTGAGCCAGCCGGAGGCCGACTGGCCCCTGCGCCTGGGTTACTCCGCCTTTATGCCGCTGCCCTCCGCAGCACTGGCGGATCCCAAGGCTTACGGCGAAAACCCCGTGGGCAACGGCCCGTACAAGATGGCCAAAGAAGGCGCATGGCAGCACGACAGCCAGATCGAACTGGTCAAGAACGCTGATTACAAGGGCACCCGCGAGGCCAAGAACGGCGGCGTGACCTTCAAGTTCTACACCGATCCTGCCCCGGCTTACACGGACATCCAGGCCAACAACCTTGACGTCACGGATGTGCTGCCCACCAACGCGCTGCAGACCTACACCACGGACTTTCCGGATAACCACCTGAACAAGCCGTACGCAGGCAACTCCACGCTGAACATCCCGTCCTACCTGCCGGAGTTCACCGGTGAAGCCGGCAAGCTGCGCCGCCAGGCCATCTCCATGGCGATCAACCGCGACGAGATCACCAAGGTCATCTTCAACGGCACCCGCATCCCGGCCAAGGACTTCACCTCCCCGGCTGTGGATGGCTACAACGACAACGTTGAAGGCTCCGAGGTCCTGAAGTTCGATGCTGCCAAGGCCAAGGAAGCATGGGCCAAGGCAGACGCCATCAGCCCGTGGCCGGCCGACAAGACCCTTCAGCTGGCGTACAACACCGATGGCGGCAACAAAGAATGGATCGACGCCGTTGCCAACAACCTGAAGAACAACCTGGGTATCAAGGCTGAGGGCCAGGCATTCGCCAAGTTCGCCGAAATCCTCAACCTGCGCACTGCCAAGACCCTCCCCGGCTTCACCCGTGCAGGCTGGCAGGCCGACTACCCCTCGCTGTACAACTTCCTGGGCCCGCTCCTGAAGACCGGCGCCAGCGCCAACTACGAGGAATACTCGAACCCCGAGTTCGACAAGCTCCTCAACGAAGGCCTGGCCGCCAAGTCCACGGACGACGCCAACGCCAAGTTCACCGAGGCACAGGAAATCCTGTTCCAGGATCTCCCCAACCTGCCGCTCTGGTACTCCGCACGGCAGGCGGTCTGGAGCCAGAACGTCACCAACGTGGACTCCGGCTGGAACGGTGTTCTGCAGTACTACAACATCACCGCCAAGTAGTCCTCTGAACCCGTCCAACTCAAAAAGCTAATGGGGGTCCGGCCTATGGGCCGGGCCCCCATAGCATTGACACCGGCAGGAAGCTGTTCGCAATGATTCCGTTCCATCACCTATCCGCCGCCGAGGACCTGCTGTGATCCAGTACATCCTCCGTCGCCTGTTGCAGGTCATCCCCGTGTTCCTGGGGACCACGCTGCTCGTCTACTTCATGGTCTTTGCCCTTCCCGGCGACCCCGTCCGCGCGCTCTTCGGCGACCGGCCTCCCAGCGAAGCCGTTATTGCGGCGATACGCCAGCAATATAACCTCGACCAGCCTTTCTACATCCAGTACGCGCTGTTCCTGAAGAACCTCTTCACTTTCAATCTGGGCGTCGACTTCACCGGCCAGCCCATCGCTGCGACCCTTGGCCGGATCTTTCCCGTGACAGCCATGCTGGCGGTGGAAGCCCTCATCATCCAGGCCGTCTTCGGAATCGCCTTCGGCCTGGTTGCCGGCCTCCGTAAGGGCAAGATCTTCGATGCCACTGTGCTGGTGGCCTCGCTCGTGGTTATCGCCATCCCCACATTCGTCCTTGGTTTTGTCCTGCAGCTGTTGGTGGGCGTCCAGCTGGGCTGGGCCAAGCCGACCGTCGGGGCGAACGCAGACTGGGGAAACCTGATCCTCCCGGCCACGGTGCTGGGGCTGGTTTCCTTCGCCTACGTCCTCCGCCTGACCCGCGCTTCCGTCATCGAAAACATGAATGCCGACTACGTCCGGACAGCCACAGCCAAAGGCCTGTCCCGTCCGCGTGTGGTGATCACCCACATTCTGCGCAACTCGATGATTCCGGTTGTCACGTACCTGGGAGCCAACCTCGGCGGACTGATGGGCGGCGCGATCGTCACGGAGTTCATCTTCAATGTGCCCGGTGTTGGCCAGAAGCTCTACCAGGCCATCATCCGCAGCGAAGGCCCCACCATCGTGGCAATTGTGAGTGTCCTGGTACTCGTTTTTGTGATCGCCAACCTGTTGGTCGATCTGCTCTATGCCTGGCTTGACCCGAGGATCCGCTATGAAAAGTAACCGCGCAATCGAACATTTTGTCGCCCCGGTAGAGGAAACCCCGCTCCTGGCGACCGATGCTGTCAAGACGGACGAAGCACCGCTGAGCCTGTGGGCCGACGCGTGGCGGAAGCTCCGCCGTCGTCCGCTGTTTATCATTTCCTCCATCATGATCGTCCTGTTGATCATCGTGGCGGCATTCCCGGGCCTGTTCACGCAGGTGGAGCCCAACAACGGCTGCCAGCTGGCCAATTCCAACGGCGCACCGTCTGCGGGCCACCCGCTGGGATTCACCTTCCAGGGCTGTGACATCTACTCCCGCATGATCCACGGAACCCAGGCGTCCATCACGGTTGGCGTCCTGTCCGTCCTGTGTGTGCTGATCATTGGTGTGACCCTTGGTGCACTGGCCGGATTCTACGGCGGCTGGGTTGACGCCGTGATTGCCCGCCTTGGTGATATCTTCTTCGCCCTCCCGCTCATTCTTGGTGCGCTGGTCATCACGCAGCTCCCGATCTTCCGGGAAAACCGTGGCGTCCTGACGGTTGTGATGGTGATCGTTGTGCTCGGCTGGCCGCAAATGGCCCGCATCACCCGCGGCGCAGTGATCGAAGTACGGAACGCGGATTTCGTGATGGCAGCCCGTTCGCTGGGTGTCTCATCGATCGGATCCCTGGTCCGGCACGTCCTGCCCAACGCACTGGCACCCATCATCGTCCTGGCCACCATGGAGCTCGGTGTGTTCATCGTGGCCGAAGCCACCCTGTCCTTCCTGGGGATCGGGCTGCCCGGCAGCATCATGTCCTGGGGAAATGACATTGCCGCGGCCCAGACCTCGATCCGCACCAACCCGACGATCCTGCTCTACCCTGCTGCCGCCCTGTCCGTTACAGTCTTGAGCTTCATCATGCTGGGGGATGCCCTGCGCGATGCTCTTGACCCGAAGAGCCGACAGCGATGAAGGATGCATACATGACAACGTCTGACGTCAGTTTCAACGAGGCAGGAGCACCTGCCGACCGGCCATTGCTTGAGATCAGGGACCTCGCCATCACCTTTGACACCAGCGGCGGTGAGGTCAAGGCGGTGCGCAACGCACACCTCACCATCATGCCAGGCGAAACGGTGGCAATTGTGGGTGAGTCCGGTTCGGGCAAATCCACAACAGCCCTGGCGGCCATCGGCCTCCTTCCCGGCAATGGCCGGGTATCCGGCGGGCAGATCCTGCTCGACGGCGAAGACATCTCCAATGCCTCCGAGAAGCGGATGATCGAGCTTCGCGGCAACACCATCGGCATGGTCCCGCAGGATCCGATGTCCAACCTGAACCCCGTGTGGAAAATCGGATATCAGGTCAAGGAAACGCTGAGGGCCAACGGCCAGCCCAGCGGTCCCGAGGACATTGCCAAGGTGCTGGCTCAGGCCGGCCTGCCGGATGCCCACCGTCGCGCCAAGCAGTATCCCCACGAGTTCTCCGGCGGCATGCGTCAGCGCGCCCTGATCGCCATCGGCCTGTCCTGCCAGCCGAGGCTGCTCATCGCCGACGAGCCCACATCCGCACTGGACGTGACGGTGCAGCGGCAGATCCTCGATCACCTGGAGAGCATGACCGCCGAACTGGGAACATCCGTTCTCCTGATCACGCACGATCTTGGCCTCGCGGCCGAACGTGCCGACAAGGTGGTGGTGATGTACCGCGGCCAGGTGGTTGAGGCGGGACCGTCACTGGAACTCCTGCGCAACCCGCGCCACCCGTACACCCAGCGGTTGGTGTCCTCGGCGCCGTCCCTGGCTTCCCGCCGCATCCAGGTGGCGAAGGACCTCGGCATCGAAACGGACGAGCTCCTTGCCCCCACTGAAGCCGTCGTGGAGAAAGACCTGCCGGACGAGGTCCTGCAGATCCAGGACCTGACAAAGGTCTTCAAACTCCGGTCCGGAGTGGGACGGGCAACGGATTTCACTGCCGTGGACAAGGTCTCCTTCAGCGTCAAGCGGGGAACCACCACGGCGATTGTGGGGGAGTCCGGTTCGGGCAAGTCCACGGTTGCCCAGATGGTGCTGAACCTTCTGCCTCCCACATCCGGCAAGATCATTTTCGACGGCGTGGACACGTCCACGCTGAACAGGAAAGAGATCTTCGCCTTCCGGCGCCGTGTACAGCCGATTTTCCAGGATCCGTACGGCTCGCTGGACCCGATGTACAACATCTTCCGGACCATCGAAGAGCCCCTGCGCACCCATAAGGTGGGAAACAAGGCGAGCCGGGAGAAGAAGGTCCGGGAACTGCTCGACCAGGTGGCGCTGCCGCAATCCACAATGCGGCGGTATCCCAATGAACTTTCCGGCGGCCAGCGCCAGCGCGTCGCCATTGCGCGGGCCCTGGCACTGGACCCGGAAGTGATCATCTGCGACGAAGCCGTTTCTGCCCTTGACGTGCTGGTCCAGGCCCAGGTGCTGAACCTGCTTGCGGACCTGCAGTCGAACCTTGGCCTTACCTATCTCTTTATTACCCACGACCTGGCGGTGGTCCGGCAGATCGCGGACCATGTCTGTGTCATGGAAAAGGGAAAGCTGGTTGAGACCGGTTCCACGGATGACGTTTTTGATTCCCCGCAGCAGGACTACACCAAGGCACTGCTCAACGCTATTCCCGGTGCCCGCCTGATGCTGCCGCCCGAGGTGGCCTGACAGGACCGGGTTCTGGCACCGGTTAAACAGAGGATGGAGCCAAACCCTGCGGGGTTCCGGCTCCATCCTCCATTTAAGGAACCGGCACGAGCTGCAATTGCCGAAGCCGGGACCCGAGCAGTTCGCCCAGGGTTTTGCGGCCGGCGGAGTCCATGTGGACGGAGTCTGCCAGGTTCCTGGCGAGATTGTATGTAGTCAGCCAGTCGCCGACGCCGACGAACGGGATGCCTTGCCTGGCGGCGACGGTACCAATCAGTGCATCCACCTGGGTCCTGCGCCCGCCGCCATGGCTGGCTCCCCGCGCCAGTGTTCCGATCATGGCGAACCTCGCGCCCGGATACCGCTCCTTCAGCACGCCGATCAGGCGCTCGGCGTTGGCCACGATCTGTGCGTCCGTCGCCCCGCGGGCGGCATCGTTGCCGCCGCCCTGGATGACAATCAGCGCAGGTGTCCCGTAGGGCAGCTTCCAGTCACCCCGGAGGAGCGCATCAAGATAATTCCCGGTCTTGCCGTTGTCGGCCACATACCCGGTTCCGCCGAGCCCGCAGAAGTGGACTTTGTAGCCCACGGAGGCAAGGCCGAGCCGGGGCCACCCGTCAGCGGGTTCGGATTGGGAATCACCGATCAGGAGGGCGGTATGGCGCATGTCCGGCACGATCACTTCGTCCCGGCCGCTGGCCGGGTTCCGAAAAACAGAACCTGCCGCCAGGAGCTCCGGATCCGTCCCCGGAGATATGGACCGCCCTGGCGCGCCACCGGCCGCCCCGGGCCCGGCCACAACAGCCGGCGCCCCGGCCCCGGGCGCGGCAGCCTGGATGGTGGACGACGCTGGTGGCGCAGGTGGCTGCCCGCAGCCGGTGAGGAGGACGCCTGCGGCGATTCCCGATGCGACTAAGCAGGACAGAGCCGAGGCTTTTCGCATCAGTAGTTCTCCGGGCTTGAAGTGTCACAGCCATGATGCTGCATCAGCCCAGGAAAATCCAGTGACTTTGATCACAGGAAATCGGTGTCGCAGCCGGTACGCCACGTCGGTCCGACGCAACGTCCGACCGGATGGCTGTACGATTTTTAGGCGCTTTTAGATGGCAGCGATTAGACTAATGGAAGGCGCCCTGTGTTAATGGGCCAATCCGTCGTGGACTCCGGTTGGACATGCGGCGATACGTACAGCTTACCCACTGAATCGAGCAATAACGCATGTCTGAAACCACCACCAACACTGCGGTAGCCACTGCATCGCGCAGTGACCTGCGCAACGTCGCGATCGTGGCCCACGTTGACCACGGCAAGACCACCCTGGTCGACGCCATGCTCAAGCAGACCAACTCCTTTGCCGAACACAACCACCTCGAAGACCGTGTGATGGACTCCGGTGACCTGGAGCGCGAAAAGGGCATCACCATCCTGGCCAAGAACACCACGGTGGCCTACAACGGACCGTCCTCCAACGGCGAGACAATCACCATCAACGTCATCGACACCCCCGGCCACGCCGACTTCGGTGGCGAGGTGGAGCGCGGCCTGTCCATGGTTGACGGCGTTGTGCTGCTCGTTGATGCTTCGGAGGGCCCGCTGCCCCAGACCCGCTTCGTGCTGCGCAAGGCCCTGGCCGCGCACCTGCCGGTCATCCTCCTGGTGAACAAGACGGACCGTCCCGATGCGCGCATCGAGGAAGTTGTCCACGAGTCCATGGACCTGCTCCTGGGCCTCGCCTCGGACCTTGCTGACGAAGTTCCGGACCTTGACCTGGACAAGATCCTCGAAGTTCCCGTCGTTTACGCCGCCGCCAAGGTGGGCCGCGCGTCCCTGGACCAGCCCGCCGACGGCTCCGCTCCGGAAAACGAGGACCTTGAGCCGCTGTTCAAGACCATCATCGAGCACATCCCGGCCCCGACGTACAACCCGAACGGCGTGCTGCAGGCACACGTGACGAACCTTGACGCCTCGCCGTTCCTGGGCCGTCTCGCCCTGCTGCGCATCTACAACGGCACCCTGCGCAAGGGCCAGACCGTTGCCTGGGCCCGCGCCAATGGCGAGCTCAAGAACGTCAAGATCACCGAACTGCTGGCCACCAAGGCCCTGGACCGCGTTCCGGCCGAGTCCGCCGGTCCCGGCGAGATCGTCGCCGTCGCCGGCATCGAGGAAATCACCATCGGTGAGACCCTCACCGACGTCGACAACCCGCAGCCGCTGCCGCTGATCACCGTGGACGATCCCGCGATCTCCATGACCATCGGTATCAACACCTCCCCGCTGGCCGGCAAGGTCAAGGGCGCCAAGGTCACGGCCCGCCAGGTGAAGGACCGCCTGGACAAGGAACTGATCGGTAACGTCTCCCTCAAAGTCCTGCCCACCGAGCGTCCTGACGCCTGGGAGGTCCAGGGCCGTGGTGAGCTCGCGCTGGCCATCCTCGTGGAGCAGATGCGCCGCGAAGGCTTCGAACTGACCGTCGGCAAGCCCCAGGTGGTCACCAAGACCATCGACGGCAAGATCCACGAGCCGATGGAGCACATGACCATCGACGTGCCCGAAGAGTACCTCGGCGCTGTCACCCAGCTGATGGCAGCCCGCAAGGGCCGCATGACCAACATGGCCAACCATGGCACTGGCTGGTGCCGGATGGAATTCATCGTCCCGGCCCGTGGCCTGATCGGTTTCCGCACCAAGTTCCTCACGGACACCCGCGGCGCCGGTATCGCGGCATCCATCGCCGAGGGCTACGAGCCCTGGGCCGGCCCGATCGAATACCGTACCAACGGTTCGATGATCGCGGACCGTGCCGGTGTGGTGACGCCGTTCGCCATGATCAACCTGCAGGAACGTGGCTCGTTCTTCGTCAAGCCCACCTCCGAGGTCTACGAGGGCATGATCGTCGGCGAGAACTCCCGTGCTGACGACATGGACGTGAACATCACCAAGGAAAAGAAGCTCACCAACATGCGTGCCGCTTCCTCGGACACCTTCGAGAACCTGACGCCGCCGCGCGACCTGACCCTCGAAGAATCCCTCGAGTTCGCCCGCGAAGACGAGTGCGTCGAGGTGACCCCGGAGTCCATCCGTATCCGCAAGCTCATCCTGGACACCAACGAGCGTGCAAAGGCCAACCGCGCCCGCGCCAAGGTCTAACCGCCCGGAGTTTCCCAAGAATGCCACCGGCACCTCGCCGGTGGCATTCTTGCGTTCCGGCTGCGCGCTGAAGCCTGGTTCCGATGCGCAGGAACGCTCCCGGCGCGCTCATGCCGGGCGTCGTGGCACTCACGGGTTGCCCACATAGCAGCCCCCATTGCTGCGTCCGGGCCTTGGCGGACGGCAGTATGCAACCATGCGAACCCTTACCGATGCGCTGGCTGCCCTGGGTGGCGTCGCCAGTTCCAGTTCATTGCGGCAGGCCGGAGTCTCCCGCCGGAACATTGAAGCCGGCGTGCTCGATGCGTCGGTCCAACGGGTGGCCCGGGGCGTTTATGCGCTGCCCGACGCAGCGCCCTGGCGCATCCACGCCGGGCGCCATTACGCCGTCCCAGGCTGCGTCACGGCTGCAGCGGAAGCGGGGTTGTGGGTTGTCCGGGCTCCCCACATGCCGCATCTGGCCGCACGGCACGGCAGGCCCCTAGCTGGATGCGTGGTCCATCGAAGCAACATTCCGTTGACGTCCCTGGATATTGTGTGCCAAACGCTCCGCTGCCTGCCGCCGCTTGAGGCCTTGACCATCGCGGAATCTGCGGTGAAGAAGGGGCTGGTTCAACTTCCGGCCCTCAGGGAACGGTTTCCGGCGCTACGTGAAAAGAGCATTCTGGGCCTGGTGGCAAGGATCCGGCCTCAATCCGGGTCCATAATCGAGACGATGGCCCGGTATCTGTTGGAAGAAGCGGGGCTCACGGTCGAGCTGCAGGTCAACATTCCGGGGATGGGCCACCTGGACCTTCTCGTTGATGGGCTGCTGGGTATTGAGACGGACGGATATGCCCACCACAGCACGCGGTCAGCGTACAGGGAGGACAGGCGGCGATGGAACGTTACCGTTGTCCGTGGTTTCCCCACGCTCAGGGTGACCTTCGAGATGCTGGTCAGCCAGCCGGGGAGTTCGTGCGGATGGTGCATCAGGCCCTTGCAACGTACCGCTCTGCGCGTTGACACCCCCGCTCCGTGTGCCCGGGAGGTCCCTGCGCAGCGACCGGCGCCGCTACTGCGCAGACGGGCGGCGCCGCTTGGGGGCGGGCGGGACTTCCTTCGCGGCGACCACGAGGTCCAGGGGGATCACGACGTCGGCCTTCCGCGTCCTGACTGTGCACTCGCCGTCGTCCGTGGCCACCAGATGGCCCACAGCGTCTGTCAGCCCGCCGTCGATCCGGTAGCGGACCACAACCCGGGTTCCGGGCGTGGCGGCGGCCAGGAATTCGCGGGGCGTAGGCTGGGCGGGACTCACCAGTTCATACTAAGGCGGCCCGCTAGGTTCGCGGGAACGGGCTGGGGGATAATAAGCTCAGAAGTCAACAGTCCGGATTATGTGCCGGATTCAAGTGCCGGCGGTCGCCGGAAACAACGTGGAGAGGCAAGGGACGTGACGTACGTAATCGCGCAGCCGTGTGTAGATGTCAAGGACAAGGCATGTATTGAGGAGTGCCCGGTCGACTGCATCTACGAGGGTGAGCGTTCGCTGTACATCCACCCCGATGAGTGCGTCGACTGTGGTGCCTGCGAGCCTGTGTGCCCGGTTGAGGCCATCTACTACGAAGATGACACTCCCGAGGAATGGGCCGATTACTACAAGGCCAACGTCGAATTCTTCGATGACCTGGGCTCACCCGGCGGCGCCGCGAAGATTGGCAACACGGGCAAGGACCACCCGATGATTGCCGCCCTGCCGCCGCAGAACCAAGACCACTGAGCCGGGCAACCCGGTGACCTCTTTTGGCCTGAGCCTGCCCGATTATCCGTGGGAGGCCATGGCCCCGTACCTCGCCAAGGCTTCCGAGTATCCTGGCGGGGCGGTCAACCTCTCCATCGGCACGCCTGTGGACCCTACGCCGGCCCTGATCCAGGAGGCCCTCAAAGCCGCCGCTGACGCGCCCGGATACCCTACGGTGCACGGTACGGCCGGGCTGCGGGAAGCCATTGCGGCGTGGTTCGACCGCCGCCGTGGTGTCCCCGGCCTGGACCCGAAGAACGTGATGCCGACAGTTGGTTCCAAGGAACTGGTGGCGTGGCTGCCGCTCCTGCTCGGACTTAAGCCGGGCGACGTTGTGGTCCGCCCCAAGGTGGCGTACCCCACCTATGACATCGGGGCAACGCTGGCCGGTGCCACGTCCGTGGCCACTGACCACCTGGACGAGCTCGACGCCGACACCCGCGCCAGGGTGCGCCTCATCTGGGTCAACTCCCCGGGGAACCCCACCGGAAGCGTACGCGACGTTGAGTCGCTCAAGACGCTGGTGGCGCAGGCACGCGAACTCGGCGCGGTGGTGGCATCGGATGAGTGCTACGCCGAGCTCGGCTGGGGTGCCTGGGACGTGCAGCGCGGAGGCGATCCGGTTCCCAGCGTCCTGGATCCCCGTGTTGCCGGCGACTCCCAAGAAGGCCTGCTGGCGGTTTATTCGCTCAGCAAGCAGTCCAACGTTGCGGGCTACCGTGCAGCCTTCGTTGCCGGCGACCCCGCCATCATGGCCAACCTCGTGAACAGCCGCAAGCACGCCGGCATGATTGTGCCGTACCCTGTCCAGGAAGCCATGCGCGTTGCGCTGGGCGACGACACCCATGTCCTGGCCCAGAAGGACCTTTACAGGGGACGGCGTGAACGACTGGTGCCCGCGCTGCAGCGCTTCGGTCTGGAAATCAAGGATTCCGACGCCGGACTCTACCTCTGGTGCACCGCCGGGGAAGGCACGTGGGAAACCGTGGCCCGGTTGGCGGACCTTGGCATTGTGGTGGGACCGGGCGTCTTTTATGGCGAAACCGGCAACGGTTACGTGCGCGTCGCCCTCACCGGAACCGACGAGCGGATTGACGCGGCAGTGGCCCGGCTGGCCGCAGCGCCGTAACAATCGTGTGACTCGTACCACAAACGCCCTGTTTTGTGGGGACTTCGACGGCCGCCGATTAGTGACACCTGCCATGGGGACGGTACTTTTTAAGTGACTATCAATGGTGGCTTTCTACAAGAAGGCAGCCCGTGCGTTGGAATCCTGAAGGAACAGGACCCGTGCGCGGCTCACCGGATGTTGGATCAAGCTTTCGACAGAGGCCCAGACGCCTCATGAAGGGGACTCCATGACTGAGACCAACAACAGCGCAACCCTGCACCATGCAGGGGGCGAGCTCAAGCTCCCGCGCATCCAGGTTGTTGAAGGAAACGAAGGCTACGACGTTTCCAAGCTCCTGAAGCAGACGGGCGCAGTCACCTTTGACCCCGGCTTCATGAACACCGCAGCAACCACCTCTGCGATCACCTACATCGACGGCGATGCGGGCATCCTGCGCTACCGCGGGTATCCCATCGAGCAGTTGGCGCAGCACTCCAGCTTCCTCGAAGTTTCCTACCTCCTGATCTACGGCAACCTGCCCAGCCCCACGGAGCTGGAAGAGTTCGACCAGAAGATCCGCCGCCACACCCTGCTGCACGAGGAGCTCAAGGGCTTCTTCAGCGGCTTCCCGCGCGACGCCCACCCGATGCCTGTGCTGTCGTCGGCCGTGTCGGCCCTGTCCACGTTCTACCAGGACTCCCTGGACCCGTTCAACGCCGAGCAGGTGGAAGTTTCCACCATCCGCCTCATGGCCAAGATGCCGGTCATCGCTGCCTATGCGCACAAGAAGTCCATCGGCCAGCCGATGCTGTACCCGGACAACTCCCACAACCTCGTGGAAAACTTCATGCGCCTCAGCTTCGGCCTGCCGGCAGAGCAGTACGAGGTGGACCCGGTAATTGCCAAGGCCCTGGACCTGCTGCTGATCCTTCACGCGGACCACGAGCAGAACTGCTCCACCTCCACGGTGCGCCTGGTGGGCTCCTCCAACGCGAACCTCTTCGCCTCGGTCTCCGCCGGCATCAACGCCCTCTTCGGCCCCGCCCACGGCGGCGCCAACGAAGCGGTCCTCAAGATGCTCCGCCAGATCCAGGCCGACGGCACCAAGCCCGAGGATTACATGGAGAAGGTCAAGAACAAGGAAGACGGCGTCCGTCTCATGGGCTTCGGACACCGCGTCTACAAGAACTACGATCCGCGCGCCAAGATCGTCAAGGCCACGGCCCACGAGATCCTCAGCAAGCTCGGCGGCAACGACGAACTCCTGGAGATCGCCCTGCGCCTGGAAGAGAAGGCGCTGAACGATGACTACTTCATCCAGCGCAAGCTCTACCCGAACGTGGACTTCTACACCGGCTTGATCTACAAGGCCATGGGCTTCCCGGAGAAGATGTTCACCGTGCTGTTTGCCATCGGCCGCCTGCCGGGCTGGATCGCCCAGTGGCGTGAAATGATCAGCGATCCCAACACCAAGATCGGCCGCCCGCGCCAGCTCTACATCGGCGAGCCGGAGCGCGACTACCCGGTCCGCTGACCTGATCTGATTGACTCGACGGCGGCCGGTCACCTTCTTCGCGAAGGTGGCCGGCCGCTGTCGTGCTTCAGGCGTTGTAGCCCTGGGGGTTGTTTTTCTGCCAGCGCCAGTGGTCCTCGCACATTTCGTCAACGGTCTTGGTGGTGGACCAGCTGAGGTCTGCCAGGGCCGACGTGGCGTCCGCCCAGAAGGCCGGGAGGTCACCGGCGCGGCGTTCGGTGATCTCGTAGGGGATGGGCTGTCCCACGGCCTTCTCGAAGGACCGCAGGACCTCCAGGACGGAGGAGCCCTTGCCGGACCCAAGGTTCCACCGGAAGACGCCGGTGCGGTCCGCGACGTGGTTCAGTGCGGCGACGTGGCCTTCGGCGAGGTCGACGACGTGGATGTAGTCGCGCAGGCACGTTCCGTCAGGAGTGTCGTAGTCGCCGCCGAACACCATCAGCTTTTCGCGGCGCCCAACGGCCACCTGCGCGATGAACGGCACCAGGTTGTTGGGGATGCCCTGGGGATCCTCGCCGATGCGGCCGGACGGGTGAGCGCCCACGGGATTGAAGTAGCGCAGCAGGGCGATGTGCCAGCGGCTGTCCGCGGCGCCCAGGTCCGCAAGGATGTCCTCGATCTGTTCCTTGGTGCGGCCGTACGGGTTGTTGGCGCCGATTTCCATTTTCTCCACATAGGGGACGGGGTTGTGCTCGCCGTAGACGGTGGCGGAGGAGCTGAAGACGATGGAACGAACGTCATGGCGGTCCATGACCCGGATCAGGATCAGCGTGCCCACGAGGTTGTTGTAGTAGTACTTGAGCGGTTCGCGCACGGACTCGCCCACGGCTTTGAGGCCGGCGAAGTGGATGACGGCGTCGATCGACTGACCGGCGAACACTTTTTCCACCGCGGCCTCGTCCACGAGGTCCACGTTGTGGAAGTCGGCGGTCTTGCCGCTGAGCTCGGCAACACGCCGCAGCGATTCTTCGCTGGAGTTCACCAGATTGTCGATCACCACAACGTCGTGACCGGCTTCCTGCAGGGACAAAACAGTGTGCGAGCCGATGTACCCGGTGCCACCTGTGACCAGAATTTTCATGCCTCCCACGCTATCCCAATTCCGCCGATGGATAGATTCCAGCACGGGTGTGCTAAATAATAAGGGTGCCCAAAATTGTTGATGCCGTAGCCCGCCGTGCCGAGATTGTTGATGCTGTCTTCCGGATCATTGCCGTGGACGGGCTGGAACGGGCGTCCCTGCGCGAGGTGGCCGATGAGGCCGGGCTGGCCGTCGGTTCCGTCCGGCACTATTTTGCCGGCAGTGACGAGCTGCTCAGGTTCTCCTTCGCCGCCGTGGTGGACCGGATCCTGGCACGGCTCACCGCAGCCCTGCCGGACATGGCGGCGAGCGAAACGGGATCGGACGCCCGGCACAACGCTGTTTTAACTCTCCTGGGTGAATTCCTGCCGCTGGACGAAGAGCGCGCCGTGGACGCGTGTGTCTGGATGGCCTTCAAGAACGCCGCCAGGATCCGGCCCTTCCTCGCGGCCGAAGCCGACCGCAGCCACCGCGAGGTGGCCGCCGTCGTCGGACAGGTTATTACGGCTCTGGTGAGGGACGACGGCGACGGGCAGCAGTCGCTGACGATCGAAGCAGAGCGGCTGCTGGCAACGCTGGACGGACTCTGCATGCACGCACTTCTGCAGCCCGAATGGATGACCGCGCAGATGTGCCATGATGTGCTGGACCGGCACCTCAGGAGCCTTGCCGCCTGACATTACCGTCCGCTGGCAACGGGAATAGACTGGGAGCCGGGGGAGCGGACCGGCCAACCAAGCCGGTCCAGGCAGGCCACAGGAGGAGATGGAATGCACAACACAGGTGGTTCCGGCTGGCAGATCACCACGGACACGTCCGGACCCCTGATGATCGCGCTGTTCGTCCGCGACGCGGCAGGTCTCGACGGCGCGGGCCACCCAGCACTTTCGCATGCGGCGCCCAAAGTCCGCCACGCCGACCATTCGCACCTCACCGCCGACGTCGGCGGAGTCAGCGCACTGAAAACGGAATGGGAGGCCTGGTGGGAACAGCTGCTCAAGGCGCATCCCCAGACGTCACCGGAACTGTCCCCGCCGGACTTTGAAGCCTTCGGCAATTCCCCGGCCCTCCAGCGCGTCCTGCAGGCGCACTTCGGTTCCGCCCTGACGTGGGCACGGGAGCGCCGCAGCGAATACGCGCGGCTGGAGGCTGAACGCATCGCGAGCGGCTCGGACCAGCTGCTGGGCGACATGGTGGACGACCGGCTGATGGAGATTGGCCGGGAGGCACGGGACTTTAACCTGACCATCATTGAGCTGCCGCTGAATGAACAGCGGGCGTGGTACCTGGAGCCGGACAAGATCATCATGAGCCACAACCTGATGTCCCAGCCGGAGCTCTTCCGCAGCTACGTCCAGCCGGTGGTGGAAATCCTCGCCTGAGGAGGCTGTGGGCAACGCGCCGGGCAGCGGGTCAGCTGGTTCAGTCCCCGGTGCCCGCAGGCGCCAGTGTAATCCGGACCTGGCCTTCCGGCGCGTCCGACGCCTGCCACCCACCCTGATCCTCCCGGAGCCAGCTCCGGCCGGCAACGTCCACCTGCGTCACGGCCAGATCCTTGGCGTTGGCAACGGCCCAGTGCGCCACGGACCAGGCCTGGCTGCCGCCGGCCTCAACAACCAGCGAGTCGCCGTCCGGGAAAGTCCCCAGCGCTCCGTAGGCCTGGGCCAGTTCCGCTCCGACGCTGCCGGGCTGGCCCGCTTCCTGCGGTGCACGCAGTGTGCACTCCATCGCTTCCGGCGTTTGGCCGGACAGTGCGGAAGCGAACGCGCGGCCCATCACCTCGTGCTGGGCGTAGGCGGTGGGGAACGCCGAGCGCTGGACGCGCTGGGCGGCGTCGGTGATCTCCAAAGTCTCATAGCCGGGAATCTTGACCAGGGCATCGTAAAAGGCGTTGGCGGCGTAGTACGGATCCATGACCTGTTCCGTGGTTCCCCACCCCTGCGACGGGCGCTGCTGGAACAGGCCGCGGGAATCCGGCCCGGCCAGGTCTCCGTGGTCTATGTTGCGCAGCTTGGATTCCTGCATGGCCGTCGCCAGGGCGATGCTGGCGGCCCGCGGCGGAAGCCCGCGCTGAACGGCCACCGCCGTGATCAGCGACGCGTTAGCCGCCTGGTCCGTTGCGAGTTCCGCGTGCTGCGTCCCGACGTCGGCTGTGCAGCGCTCCGTCACGAGGGTTTCGGAGCGCTGCACAAACGCCATCACCGTATAGACGGCGCCGGCCAGCAGAGCCAGGGTAAGCAGGAGCACGGTGGCGCGCCGGAAACCACGTCCACGTGCTGCCAACGGGTTAGTTGGCGTGGAGGGCGTCGTTGAGTTCCACGGTCTGGCCCTTGCGGGGCAGGGCTTCGACGGCTCCCGTGGTGGAGTTGCGGCGGAAGAGGAGGTTGGGCACACCGGACAGTTCTGCTGCCTTGACGATTTTGGTGGTGTCCTCGCCTACTTCGTCCTTGGGGCCGGGAACCCGCACGCGCGTGCCGGCGGTGACGTAAAGGCCGGCCTCCACCACGGAGTCGTCCCCGATGCTGATGCCGACGCCGGAGTTGGCGCCGAGCAGGACCCGCTCACCCACGGCGATGCGCTCCTTGCCGCCTCCGGACAGGGTGCCCATGATGGAGGCGCCGCCGCCCACATCGCTGCCGTCGCCGGTGACGACGCCGGCGGAGATGCGGCCTTCCACCATGGAGGTGCCCAGGGTGCCGGCGTTGAAGTTCACAAAACCTTCGTGCATCACGGTGGTGCCTTCGGCGAGGTGGGCACCCAGGCGGACGCGGTCGGCGTCGGCAATCCGGACGCCGGAGGGCACAACGTAGTCCACCATGCGGGGGAACTTGTCGATCCCGTAGACAGTGACGGCGCCGCGGCGGCGCAGCCTGGCGCGCGTCAGTTCGAAGCCTTCAACAGCGGCAGGGCCGAAGTTGGTCCAGACCACGTTGGGGAGCTGGCCGAAGATGCCGTCCAGGTTAATGGTGTTGGGCCGGGCCAGGCGGTGCGAGAGGAGGTGCAGGCGAAGGTAGGCGTCGGCGGTGTCTGCCGGGGCCTCGTCGAGGTTGATCTGGACGAAGACCACCTTCTGCTCGGTGCCGCGGTCCGCGTCGGCGCCCTCTTCGGCAAGCTGGAGGAGCGTCGCGTCCGCGTTCTCCACGGCCCGCAGGCTTTCGGCCGCGATGCCCAGTGCCGGCGCCGGGAACCAGACGTCCAGGACGGTGGCTTCTCCGCCGGCAGCGGCGATGGTGGCCAGGCCGAAGCCGTAGGCGGAGCGGTCTTCGGAGGTTGCGTTCTGGTCTTCGGGCACGGCGGAAGTAGCGGTCTCAGTCATGCCCTCCAGTCTAGCGAGAGCCGGGGGCAGGGTTCGAACTAGACTGGCAACGTGACTGCCGAGACCGCCCCTGAACCAACCGCCGCGACGTTGAACCTGCGCCAGGACGTTGCCATGCTGACCGCCGCGCTGATGGACATCAACAGTGTGTCCGGGAATGAGACGGAGCTGGCGGACGCCGTTGACGCCGCCCTTCGGGCCATTCCGCAGCTCCGGGTGGTCCGCGACGGCGACTCAATCATCGCGCGCACCGAGCTGGGGCGGGCGGAACGAGTCATCCTTGCCGGGCACCTGGACACGGTCCCGCTGCCCGCAACGGAAGGCGCACGCGGCACCGTACCTTCCACCTGGGCGTCCGGCACGCCGGGGGAGGGTGTCCTCTATGGGCGCGGCGCCACGGACATGAAGGGCGGCGTCGCAGTCCAGCTCGCGCTGGCGGCCACAATGTTCGACGACGGCGCGTCGCCGGTGCGGGACGTCACCTTCGTGTTTTACGACCATGAGGAAGTGGAGGCCGTGAAGAGCGGGCTGGGCCGCCTGGTCCGCAGCCACGGCCACCTGCTGGACGGCGACTTCGCCATTCTCCTGGAACCGACGCACGGCACCGTTGAAGGCGGCTGCAACGGCACCAGCCGCTTCGAAGCCACCACCGTGGGGGAGGCCGCACATTCCGCCCGGGCGTGGATGGGCAGCAACGCCATCCACGCCGCCGCACCCATCCTGGCCAGGCTGGCGGCCTACGAACCCCGGACCGTCAACGTGGACGGCCTCGATTACCGGGAGAGCCTCAACGCGGTGAAGATCAATGGAGGCACGGCCGGCAACGTCATACCGGACCGCTGCGTGGTGGAGATCAACTACCGTTTCGCGCCGGATAAGTCCCCGGACCAGGCCGAAGCCCACGTCCGGGAACTGCTCGAAGGCTTTGATGTCGTCCGCACGGATGCTGCGGCCGGCGCGCGCCCGGGACTCAACCACCCCGCGGCGGCGTCATTCGTGGCCGCCGTGGGAGCCGAGCCCAAACCGAAATACGGCTGGACCGACGTCGCGCGGTTCAGCGAACTGGGAATCCCGGCGGTGAACTTCGGCCCCGGTGATCCGCTGCTGGCGCACAAGGACGAGGAACACGTCGACGCCGAAGCCATCCGGGAGTGCCTGCGGGCCCTGCGGAGCTGGCTCGCCGCCTGACCCGGGGGCCCTCCGGGCACGGCAATCTCAACACTTGTGGCAATCGGTTGTCAAAGTTGCCAAAGATCCTATTACACTAGCGAAGGCTTAAGGGCGCCTCATAGACGAGGTGCCCACCTCCGGCACTTCTCTGCTGCGGTGAGCCGTCCACTTCCGGCTGGTGCAGCCAGCTCGTTTCATAGGACCCGTATGTCAATAACAACGTCCGGCCCGGCCCACGCCACCAGCGAGATCGCCGATCCGTACGCGCTGGATCCATAGGATATCCAGGAGCCTCCCACAACATGGCGGGGCCGCTTCAAATTCCTCGGACCCGGAATGATCACATCGGCTGCTGTGGTGGGCTCCGGTGAACTCCTCACGGCAACCGCGCTTGGAGCCCAGGCCGGCTTCATGCTGCTGTGGCTGGTCCTCATCTCCACGTTCATCAAGGTCTGGGTTCAGATTGAGTTGGGCCGCCGGTCCATCTCCACTGGCAAGGTGGCCGTGACCGGCTACAACGAGGTGCCGCCCAAGATCGCCAAGCGCGGCTGGATGGCTTGGCTGGTGCTGCTGATGTTCGTTCAGTTCCTTACCAGCCAGGCAGGCGTGATCAGTGCTTCGGCCTTCGCGTTCTCCTCGCTGCTGCCCATCGGAGGCGAGCCCTACTCGTTCCTCTCCATCGGATGCTGGGTGGCCATCCTGGTGGTGATCGCAATCGCGATCCACCTGACCAACAGGTACACCGTCGTCGAGGGCGTCTCAACCTTGCTGGTGTTCCTCGTTACTGCCTTTGCAGTGGTTATGCTGTTCTCCCTGCAGGGCACCGAATTCAGCTGGAACATGGCCGACCTGGGCGACGGCATGCGTTTCCAGATCGCCTTGGGTTCGATGGGTATTGCGCTGTCCATGTTCGGCCTCACCGGCGTGGGTGCCGGAGAAATCACCGCCTACACATACTGGTGCGTTGAAAAGGGCTACGCCGCCTGGTCGGGCAAGAATGACGGGTCCGAGGCGTGGGCCAACCGTGCCCGTGGCTGGATTGCCGTGATGAAGCTCGACGCCTGGGTTTCCTGGGTTGTCTACACGGTCTCCACTGCTGCCTTCTACATGCTCGGGGCGGCTGTCCTGCACCCGCAGGGCATCGTGCCCAAGGGCGATGCTGTCATGAGCACCATTGCCAGTATTTTCTCCAGTACTGTGGGCCAGTGGGGCGCCGTGGTGTTCCTGGTCGGCGCCGGCATCGCACTGTTCAAAACCATTGTTGCCAATGTGCCGAGCCTTGGGCGTCAGGTTGGCAACACCCTGGCTGTGTTCGGTGCCTTTGACTGGAGCAACCAGAAACAGCGTGACCGCTGGATGCGCGTGATCATGATCGTGCTGCCCGTTGTGTGGGGACTCTTCGGAACTGTTGTTTCCTCGCCCCTTGCCCTTGTGGTCCTCGCAGGTATCCTCAACGCCGTGTTCCTGATGGGCGTCGCGGCGGCCACGATCTACCTCTCCCGCGTCCAAACCGATCCCCGGGTGAAGGACGGAAAGCCGTTCACTGTCATGCTCATCCTCAGCGCAGCGGCCATCTTCTTCGTCGGCGTTATGGGCCTGGTCAACATATTCTGATTCGCCGGCAGGCGCAGGGAGGACAACAGGCATGCAGGCAGTTGTAGTGCACGGCAAGGACGACCTACGGGTCGAAGAAATCGCGGAGCCCGATTGCGGACCCGGCGAGGTGCTCATTGCGATGGAATGGGGCGGCATTTGTGGCTCCGATATCGCGTATTGGAGGCACGGCGCCTCAGGCACTGCGGTTCTGCGCGACCCGCTAGTGCTGGGCCATGAGGTAGCCGGCAGGATCGCCGCCATCGGAACAGAAGCGGCGTCGGAACTGGCCCGCCAGGGGATCGGGATCGGCGCACCGGTAACGGTGCATCCGGCAACCTTGGTGGGCGACCACCAGGTGCCGGCCGAAACCGCCCACCGAAGCAACCTCTGGCCCGAGGTACGCTACCTTGGCTCCGCCGCGTTCGCGCCGCACGAGCAGGGCGGATTCAGTCGCTACCGCGCCGTTCGCCCCGGGCAACTGCGCGTAGTTCCGGACGGCGTCAGCCTCAAGCAGGCAGCCCTCGCCGAGCCGTTTGGTGTAGCACTGCACGCCCTGGCGCGTGCCGGTGACGTGACCGGCAGGACAGTGTTGGTCAACGGGTGCGGACCTATCGGTGCCCTGGCCGTTGCGGCGGCCAAAGCTGGCGGTGCTGCCCACGTGGTGGCCTCGGACCTGTCCGCCGCTGCGCTGGGGATCGCCCGCCGGATGGGTGCCGACGCCACAGTGAACCCGGCCGATGGCGGTGTCCTCCCGGCCGACGTCGACGTCGCCATCGAGGCCTCCGGAGCACCACGCGCGCTGGGCGGCGTCATCGCTGCCGTCCGGCGCGGCGGCGTTCTGGTCCAGGTGGGTAACCTCCCTGCGGGCGAGGTCAACGCTGCCCTGGGCAATATCGTGACGCGGGAGATTGACTACCGGGGATCGTACCGGTTTGTCGACGAAATCTCCGCTGCCCTGGAGCTCATGGCCGGTGGTGTGGATGTCTCCCCACTGATGACACATGAGGTATCGCTCGTGGACGCGCTGGCTGGCTTTGAGATCGCTGCGGACCGGACTTCCGGATCCTCGAAGGTCATGATCCGCCTCGGCTGACGCCGGGCCTGCGGGGAAACCACAAGGGGTCCGCAGCCTTGCGGCTGCGGACCCCTTGTTGTGTGTTGGATAGTGCTACTTGGGTTCCCGGACTTCCGGCAGCTCCGGGGCAACGACGGCGGTTGGAGCCTTGGCAACACCGCCGGCAGCCTTCGTGGAGCCGCGGCGTTCGATCCAGACCGCGATCCGTGAAACACAGATGTTGATCGCAATGTAGATCGCGGCGGCGACGAAGAAGATGGGGAACAGGAACGCGTTCCCCAGGAAGTCCGCCATCACCTGGACCGCGCGAAGCAGCTCACCGTAGGCCACGATGTAACCCAGCGAGGTGTCCTTCAGGAGAACCACCAGCTGGGCAACCAGTGACGGCATCATCCGGCGCACAGCCTGCGGCAGTTCGATCAGCATCCGGGACTGGAAGCTGGTCAGGCCGATGGTCAGGCCGGCTTCACGTTGTCCCTTCGGCAGTGACTGGATGCCCGCGCGGATGATTTCCGCGAAGATGGCCGCGTTGTAAAGGACCAGCCCGGCGATCACCGCGACGAACGAGCTGGTGCCGAACACCAGCAGGACAAAGAGCATCATGAGGACAACCGGCATGCCGCGCAGGAACTCGAGGACCACCCGGGTGGGGATCCGGATCCAGGCCACAAGGGAGATGCGCAGGAGGCAGAGCATCAGGCCGAGCGGAAAGGCAATCACTGCAGCAATGGCGGCGGCGCTGAGGGTTGCCCCGATGCCGTTTCCGAGCAGCATCCAGACATCGCCCCGGGTGAAGATGGCCCAGCGGCGGCCTTCGAAGATGCCCTGCTGGGCAAGGGTCATGATGATAAACACCAACAGGCCGAGGATCACCACCGTGCCAATGATGGAACCGATCAGCGAAACCCGGCGGGCCTTGGGGCCCGGGACGTCGTAGAGGACTGAAGTCATCGGGCAATCGCCACCTTTCGTTCCACCGTGCTGGCCAGGATGCCCAGCGGAACGGTGAGGAGCAGATAGAAGAACGCCACGCCCAGCAGTACAGCCATGACCTGGTCGCCGTTGGCATTGGCCATCTGGCGGCCGTAGCCGAACAGCTCAAGGACGAAGAACGCGCCCGCGACGGAGGAGTTCTTTACCAGGGCAATGAGGATGTTGATCAGCGGCGGAATCACCGTCCGCAGGGCCTGCGGGAGGATGATGAGTGAAAGCACCTGGCCAAACTTCATGCCAATGCTTCGCGCTGCTTCCGCCTGGCCGATCGGCACGCTGTTGACACCGGAGCGGACAGCTTCTGCGATGAAGGCCGCGGTATATGCGCTGAGGGCGATGATGGCGGCGACCTCGAACTGTTCGAAGGTCACGCCGAGCCGAGGCAGGACGATAGCCGCGAAGAAGAAGGCGATGGTCAGGGGCGTGTTCCGCAGGACTTCCACGTAAACCATGCTGAACCCGCGCAGGGCCGCGACGGGGGAGACGCGGGCGGCGGCCAGAAGGGTTCCGACGATCAGGGCGATAATCCCGGAGACGACAGACAGGAAAAGAGTGCGGAGAAGGCCTTCCCAATACAGGGGGAGGTTTTCGAGAATGACTTCCATAGGATCCTTCGGCTCTGGGCGTAGAGGGTCGAAAAACAGGCTGGCGGTTTCCGGGGGAGGCACTGTGCACCTTGTCCCCGGAAACCGCCGTTGCTACCCGGTGTTAGTTAGTAGCGGTTGATGGCGGGAAGCTCAGGGGCGGTCTTGATGACCGAACCTGCAGTGGCTTCCCAGGCCTTCTTGTAGGACCCGTCCTTCGCGAATTCCTCGAGCTGGTCGTTGATCCAGTTACGGAATTCCGTGTCATCCTTCTTCAGGCCGATGCCGTAGGGCTCCTTGGTGAAGGTTTCATCCGAGGCCAGCTTGAAGGCCTCCGGCTCCTTGTCCACAAAACCGGCCAGGATCACGTTGTCCGTGGTGATGGCTTCAACCTGCTTGTTGCGCAGCGGCTCAAGGCACGCGGAGTAGGTTGCGGCCGGAACAAGCTCCGCACCGTACTTGTCCACGATGGTGGCTGCCGGGGTGGAGCCGGTCACGGAGCAGACCTTCTTGCCCGCAACGTCTTCAGGCTTGGTGATGGAGGTGTTGTCCTTGTTCACCATCAGCGCCTGCCCGGCTTCGTAGTACGGCCCGGCGAAGCTGACAACCTGCTTGCGCTTGTCGTTGATGGTGTACGTGGCGATCACCAGGTCAACCTTGCCCTGCTCGATGAAGGGTTCGCGGTTGGCGGAGACCGTTTCGGACCACTCGATCTTGTCCGCTGCAATACCAAGCTTGGCGGCGATGAGCTTGCCCATCTCGACGTCGAAGCCGACCGGCTTGCCGTCCAGGCCAACCTGGCCGAAGAGCGGCTGATCGTACTTGGTGCCAATCTTGATGGTGCCGGCAGAGGCCAGCTTCTCCATGGTGGTGCCTGCGGCGAATGTCGGCTTGTCGGCCACGGTGGGGTTGTCGGTGGCGCCCGGCGTGCCGCCGCCACAGGCGCTCAGGGACAGTGCAAGGGCGGCGGTAGCCGCCACGAAGAACGACTTCCGGCGGGTCATAAATGCCTTCATGACATTCCTTTCATTGATTGGCCGTGGGTCACGGCCAGGATGCGAACTGGAGTGTGTGTTCGGTAAGGGGAATCAGTGCGTGAGCAGCTTGGAGAGGAAGTCCTTGGCACGGTCACTCTTGGGGTTGGTAAAAAATTCCTCGGGCTTGGCGTCTTCCACGATCTGGCCGTCGGCCATAAAGACCACCCGGTCGGCGGCTTTCCGCGCGAAGCCCATCTCGTGCGTGACCACCACCATGGTCATGCCTTCCTTGGCCAGCTGGATCATGACATCAAGGACCTCGTTGATCATCTCGGGGTCGAGGGCAGACGTGGGCTCATCGAAAAGCATGACCTTTGGCTTCATGGCCAGGGCGCGGGCGATGGCCACACGCTGCTGCTGTCCGCCGGAGAGCTGGGCCGGGAGCTTGGGGGCCTGATGACCCACGCCTACCCGCTCCAGCAGGGCCATGGCTTCCTTGTCTGCCTGCGCCTTGGCTACGCCTTTGACCTTGATGGGTCCAAGCGTCACGTTCTCAAGGATGGTCTTGTGCGCGAAGAGGTTGAAAGACTGAAACACCATGCCGACGTCGGCGCGGAGCTGCGCGAGCTCCTTGCCTTCCTCCGGCAGTACCTTGCCATCAATGCTGATGGTGCCGGCCTCGATGGTTTCCAGGCGGTTGATGGCACGGCACAGCGTGGACTTGCCCGAGCCTGAGGGGCCGATGACAACAACCACTTCGCCCTTCTTGACCTGAAGATTAATGTCCTTCAGAACGTGCAGCTGACCATAATGCTTATTCACACCATTCAGGGAGACGAGCGCGTCGCCGGGCACATGAGTAGTCATAAGAAGAATCTAGCGAACAAAGACCGCATATGACGGGAATCACCCCATGTTGCCGCGGATCGTGATTCAAGAGATACCTGCCACGGGCGCGGCAGCGTGGCATTAGCCTTGGGGGATGAGCATCAACGCAGATCCGGCCAAAACTTCCCAGCCGCGCCGTAAAGGGCCCCTCGAACTTCGCCGTAAGCAGGCAGCCGTCGAGATGTCCGATCAGCATCTGCTTGATACCAAGGGAGCCGGGCAGTTCGTCCATTCGGATCCCTGGCGTGTCCTCCGGATCCAGAGCGAGTTTGTGGAAGGGTTCGGTGCCCTCGCCGATCTGGGACCGGCCGTCAGCGTATTCGGGTCAGCGCGGACAAAACCCGGCAGCCAGTACTACGAAATGGGCATGGCCGTGGGCCGCCATCTGGCGGCAGCAGGCGTGGCCGTCATTACCGGCGGCGGTCCCGGTTCCATGGAGGCTGCGAACCGCGGCACTGTTGAAGGGAACGGCGTCTCCGTTGGCCTGGGCATCGAACTGCCCTTTGAGCAGGGCCTGAACCAATGGGTGGACCTCGGCATCAACTTCCGCTACTTTTTCGCCCGGAAGACCATGTTCGTCAAGTATGCCCAAGGCTTCATCGTCCTCCCCGGCGGCCTCGGGACTCTCGACGAACTGTTCGAAGCAATGGTCCTGGTCCAGACGCGGAAGGTGACCTCGTTCCCCATTGTGCTCCTCGGCGTCGACTTCTGGGGTCCGATGATCGAATGGATCCGTGGCACCCTGGTGGCCGAGGGCATGGTTTCGGAAAAGGACCTGGACCTGATCCAGGTGGTGGACGATCCCGCCGAAGCGGTGGAGCGTGTGCTGGGAACAGCCCCGGTCCCCTCCACCAACGGGGAGCAGCGGCCCGAATAGCCGGTGCGTCCACATCTGGCACGATGGGTGCTGTGAGTTTTTTCCTGGTCTTCCTCGCCGTGTTGCTGATCGGTGCCACCCTCTGGGCAGGCGTCGGCGGGCGCCGGGGCATCCTGCGCGGCGTCCGCCGCAGCTCCGAACCTGATCCGGGCGCGGACCCGGCCGGCCATCAGCCGCCCGGGACGGGGCTGCTGTACGGCGGTTTCACCCAGCCCCCGGCCAACCTGCCGCCTGTGCTGCTGCCCGCCAACCCCGCCCCGGCGGACATAGACCATGTCAGGTTCTCCCTCGGTCTCCGTGGTTATCGCATGGATCAGGTGGACCAGGTCCTCGACGAACTTCGCGACCAGCTCGCCGCCAAGGATGCGGAACTGGCGCAGCTCCGGGCGCGTCTGGACGGGGCTGAGCGGGCAGCCCGGCCGGAGGCAGGCGCTTGAGTACTGACACAGGGGACCGGACGGGCCCGACGGCGTCACTCACCGCACTCGGGGTGCGCGCCGCGGGTGCGGTCCGGCGCTGGCCGTGGTGGCTGCAGGTGGCAGTCCTGTACGTCGCTGCCAGACTGGTCACCGCGTGCATCTTCATGGCGGCGGCCCTCCACCAGGGACCCAATCCCTGGTTTCCTCCCAAGCCCGATTACTGGAATTTCATCAACATCTGGGATGCGCGCTGGTATGCGCGGATCATCACCGACGGGTACCCGGCCCCGCTGCCGACGGACGCCGCGGGCAATGTGCTGGAAAATGAATGGGCCTTTTACCCGCTGTTTCCGGCCCTTGGCAGGGCGCTCGCCGGACTGACCGGGGCAAGCCCGGCGGCGGCGCTCACAGTGGTGGCGATGCTCTCCGGGCTGGGCGCCTCCCTTGCCGTGTACTGCCTTTTCAGGCACAAGGCTTCACACAGCGCAGCGTCATGGGGGACGGCGTTCTTCGCGACTTTTCCCGCCTCCGCCATTCTCCAGGTCCCCTACGCCGAACCCCTGACCCTCTTCCTGCTGGCCACCGCACTCATGCTGGTCATCCGCCGGAACTACCTGTTGGCCATGCCGGTGGTGGTGCTCCTGTGCCTCTCCCGCCCGGTGGGGGTTCCATTTGCGGCCATGCTGGGACTGCTCTTCCTCGCGCGCACGGTGGAACGTTTCCGTAAGGCGCCGGAGGGCTCCCACAGCCCGCGGGGACTCGTTTCCCTTGCGGGACTCACCGCCGTGTGCGGTGCCTCAGCCCTGGTCTGGCCGGCAGCGGCCTGGGCCGCCACAGGAGACATTGCTGCCTACACCAAAACGGAGACTGTGTGGCGGGGCCACGACCTCGTGCTCTTCAAACCCTGGTTCGATACGGGCGTGGACCTTTTCGGTCCCGTCCTTGGGGTGCTGGCGCCGTTCGTCTTTGCGGGGCTCTTTGCGCTCCTGCTTTTCTCCAGGCCAGTGTTGCGCCTGGGTGCTGAGCTCCGTCTGTGGTGTGCCTGCTACATGGCGTATCTGCTGCTTTTCCTGCACCCGCAGACCAGCACCTTCCGGATGCTGCTTCCGCTGTTTCCGCTGGCCCTCGCCGCGGCGCTGCTGTCCCGGTCACGGGCCTACCGCGGCACCGTCCTGACCATGTTTGTCCTGCTCCAGATCGTATGGATCGTCTGGCTGTGGGCGTGGGCCCAGCTTCCGGGCGGCGGAGATTATCCGCCCTGATCACTGGCGGGGCCGGTCTGACAAATCCGACAATCCGACGTGGCCGTAAATGTCCATCGATTAGCTACGTGCGGGTAATTACAGGATAATAGGGAGTAAGCAAGGACAACAGGATTCAGAAATGTTCACGCATGGCGGCATCAGTACGGGCCGCCATGGCGGCTTGATTTGACTACGCGGATACAGCCCGTCCGGGCTGATATGTTCTGGGACTAATTGGAGGGGAAATTCCTCATGGCGGCTATGAAACCTCGCACCGGCGACGGCCCTATGGAAGTTACCAAGGAGGGCCGCAGCCTGATTATGCGCGTTCCGCTCGAAGGCGGCGGACGCCTTGTGGTGGAACTTAACGCGGCGGAGGCGGCCAATCTTAAGGAATGCCTCGTCGGCGTTACCGAGTAATTTGGTGGCCGAATAACTTCGCTGGGCGAGGGTCCGCAGCCGATTGGCTGCGGACCCTTTTCTATGTCGTGACTGCCGCTATTTCTTGACCGCCAGCAGCAGGCCGTCGCCGGTGGGCAGCATCGCGGAAGCCAGCCGTTCGTCGTCGCGAATCGCCCTGCCGACCTGGCGCAGGACCACCGTGTTGGCGTCCCTGGCAGCAGGGTTGGCAACCCGGTCCTTGTCCAGGGCGTCGTTGATGATCAGCAGCCCGCCGGTCTTCAGCAGCCGGACAGCCTGCTCCACGTAGCCGGGCAAGCCGGGCTTGTCGGCGTCGATAAACACCAGATCATAGGCGGCGTCGGTCAGGCGCGGCAGGACGTCGCCGGCACGGCCCGAGATGGTCCGCGTGCGGTTGGCCGGGCTGCCGGCCTCCGAAAATGCCTCGCGCGCGGCTTTCAGGTGTTCCACGTCAACGTCGATGGTGGTCAGCACCGCCTGCGGGCCTAATCCCCGCAGGATGCACACACCCGAAACGCCCGCGCCGGTTCCGATTTCGACGGCCGTCTGGGCCTTGGAGCCTGCAGCCAGGACCGTCAGGACGGCTCCCACGCCTGCGCCGATCGGCGTCACGCCCAACTCGAAGGAGCGCTCCCTGGCCCGCAGCATGACCTCATCCTCGGCGGGCAGATCTTCTGCGTAGGACCAGCTCGTGGACTTGTCGGCGCTCATGGGGGATTCGCTTTCTGGGCGGCAGGGGGAGTGTCTAGTACAGCGTACTGCGTCCGTGGCTGCCAGCAGCGGAAGGAATCCGTTGCGCCTTCGGCTGAAGACCCCCGCCGATCAGGAAATTCCCAGCGAACTTTGAAATGATGGAGATCCGCTCATCCGTGAGGTGATCGGCGCCGAACCAGAGATGTCAACAGTATCCGGGCGATAGTAATCCACGATGGGAGTGGACGATGTCAGCAGATGCGGCACCTGTCCCTGCAACCGACCTTTCTGCCGCTGTATGGGTCAGGCCGACCTGGGAGGAAGTGGTGGCCAACCACTCCGCCAAGGTATACCGGCTTGCCTACCGCCTGACCGGGAACAAGTACGACGCCGAGGATCTCACGCAGGAGGTGTTCGTGCGGGTCTTCCGTTCGCTGGAAAACTTCAAGCCGGGAACACTCGACGGCTGGCTGCACCGCATCACCACCAACCTGTTCCTCGATCAGGCGCGCCGGAAGAGCCGCATCAGGTTCGACGCACTGGCGGAGGACGCAGAATCCCGGATCCCGGGACGGGAACCAGGGCCGGAGCAGAGCTTCGAGCTCAACAACCTCGACCTTGACGTCCAGGCAGCCCTGGAGGAATTGCCGCCGGACTTCCGCGCCGCCGTCGTGCTGTGTGACCTGGAGGGCCTTTCCTATGACGAGGTCGCCGCCGCCCTTGGGGTAAAACTCGGGACGGTGCGGTCGCGGATCCACCGCGGGCGGACCATGCTGCGCGAAAAGCTGGCCCATCGTGATCCCCGGCCACAGCAGGGCCGGAAGCCCAAGCTGTCACTGCCGCGCATCGCCAGCATTCTCTGATCGGCACCATGACGCTCCAGAACCCCTTCGGCCGCCGCCATCACCGCGGTGCCGGGCATCTACAGAGCTGCGGAGAGTGCGCGGCCGCCGTCCAGCGTGAACGCCAGTACATCCAGCGGCTCCGCGAAGCTTCCGTTCCGCCTGCCAGCGATGACCTCACAGCCCGCCTGCTGGCTAGGACAGAACTCCTCGCGGCCACGCCGTCGCCGTCGCCCGGCCAGCCCTCAGCAGTGCGCGTCCTGGCACTGACGGCCGGCGGGACAGCCGCCGCCGCGGGTCTCCTTGCCGTGGGCGCCTTCGCGCTGGCGGGGGACAGCCTTCCGTTGGCGGGGCCGGCCCTGAACGGGAACCTGTTGCAGCAGGCCGCCCAGGTGCCCGCTGACGGGAGGGAGCTCACCGCCCCGCAATTGTCCGCACTTCGCTCCGAGGGGTGGGTCTGCCCGGAGCTTGAGAGCCTCGGCTTCCACGTGCGGAGCGCGAATGCCATTACGGTCAACGGCATGCCTGCGGTGGAGCTGCACCTTTCAGACGGGCAGCACTACGCCACAGTCGTGGAACAGCATCCCGTGGACCCTGCTGGAAACGTCGGGAGCCTGGTGGTCAGCAAGCAGGCTCCCTGGACGGCCACGTATGAAACGGCGGCAGGCAGGTTCACGCTCGAGTCCGATCTTCCTGCCGACGTGGCCGACGACGCCCTTCCGGTGCTCCAGCGGCTCAGTGCTGTTGCCGTCGAAGGGATCGATGCCGGCACGTCCCCGGACGCCGCGCCGGATACGGCACAAGATGATTCGCCGGCCGCCCGGCTGGAGCGCGGAATCCGTAAAATCGGGGAGTTGCTGACGCGGTGACCGGGGCACGTTCCGGACCGGGCGGGCACGAATCGTCAGAGACGCTTCGGAGAGGGTAATCTTCCTAAAGTGTTTGGAATCAACGGCCCTGAGTTCTTCCTGCTCCTGATCATCGGCATCCTGGTGATCGGTCCTCAACGGCTGCCCGAATACACCCAGAAACTTGCGAACCTGGTTAAGGAAGTCCGCCGGATGGCATCCGGCGCGCGGGAGCAGATCAAGGAAGAAGTCGGCATTGACATCGACGATGTCGACTGAAAGAAGTACGATCCCCGCCAGTATGATCCGCGGCGCATCATCAAGGAAGCGCTGCTGGACGATGACACCAAACCTGTCAGCAGCGGGGCACCTGCGGCTGTAGCTGCCGTTTCCGGCGCTGCCGCGGCTGCAGCCGCACCGGCAGTGACCTCCCGGCCCGCGCGCGTGGTACAGACGCTGCCGCCGGGCACTGCCGCCCCGTTCGACACCGAAGCCACGTAAGCCCCAACCGCCTCACCCAAGAGCGTCAGCGGGGCTGGAGCCCCAGCTTCAGTCCCGTCAGGCCACGGGGTTTGGCGGCCAGCTTCCCCGCTATTCCGTTCAAGGCCATGGCCGCCGGAGTCTCCGGCCGGCTCAGCACAATCGGCGAGCCGGCGTCGCCGCCCTCCCGCAGCAGGATGTCCAGCGGAATCTGCCCCAGCAGCGGAACGTCGGCACCTACTGTTGCGGTGAGCCTTTCGGCGAGAACCGCCCCGCCGCCGCTGCCGAACAGTTCCATCCGCCCGCCGTCGGGCATCTCCAGGTAGGACATGTTCTCGATGATGCCGGCCACCGACTGCCCCGTCTGGGTGGCGATGGCACCGGCCCGCTCGGCCACGTCGGCGGCCGCGGCCTGTGGCGTGGTGACCACCAGGATCTCGGCTTTGGGCAGCAGCTGAGCAACAGAGATGGCAATGTCCCCGGTGCCGGGCGGCAGGTCAAGGAAGAGGGCATCGAGGTCGCCGAAGTACACGTCGGTCAGGAACTGCTCCAGGGCGCGGTGAAGCATCGGGCCGCGCCAGGCGACAGGCTGGTTGCCTGCGACGAACATGCCGATGGAGATCACCTTGACGCCATAGGCCACCGGGGGCAGGATCATGTCGTCCACCCGGGTAGGCGCCTGGGTGATGCCCATCAGGCCCGGAACCGAGAAGCCGTAGACATCGGCATCCACAATTCCAACCCGGAGGCCCTGGGCTGCGAGGGCACAGGCCAGGTTCACGGTGACCGAGGATTTGCCCACGCCGCCCTTCCCGCTGGCCACAGCAAAGACCTTGGTCAACGAGCCCGGCTCATTAAAGGGAATGCCGCGCTGGCCGCCGGCGCCGCGCAACTGCTCCTTCAGGGCGTCCCGCTGTGCCTGGTTCATCACCTTCAATTCGACCTCAACGGCGGTCACGCCGGGAACCGCGGAGAGGGCCTTTTCGGAGTCAGCCGTAATGGTGTCCCGCAGCGGACAGCCGGCGATGGTCAGCAGAACAGCCAGCCGGACGCTGCCATCGTCGGAGATATCCACGGACTCCACCATGCCCAGTTCCGTAATGGGACGGCGAAGCTCGGGATCGATCACGGTAGCCAGCGCAGCGTGGACTGCCTGCTCCAGGGTGGCGCTCATTCGGGCAGGGCTCAGCTTTCGGGGGTAGGGGTGTGCTTAGGGCCGGCAGCGGTGTCTTTTGCCTCGGCCGCGCCGGGGTCGGGCCCGGCAGCGGAGGGGCCGGTGGCGACATGGCTTGGTTTGACCCTCGGCATCTGCTGCGTGCGCGGGTTCCGCTGTTTGTCGCGCTTTTCCTTCAACTTCTCCTTGACCTTGTCCCGCGGCGACTCGTGGCTCCCCGTTCCTGCGGGGTCATGGGTGCGCAGTTCCTCCTGCGCTTCCAGCATGTCCTCAAGGAGTGAGCGCAGTTCCGCCCGGACGTAATCGCGGGTGGCCACTTCGCGCAGCGCAATCCGCAGCGATGCAAGCTCCCGGGTGAGGTACTCGGTGTCGGAAAGGTTCCGCTCGGCCCGCTGCCGGTCCTGCTGGAGTGATACCCGGTCGCGGTCATCCTGCCGGTTTTGGGCCAGCAGCAGCAGCGGGGCGGCATAGGAAGCCTGCAGCGAGAGCATCAGGGTCAGCAGGGTATAGCCCAGCGCGCGGGAGTCGAACTGCCACTCCAACGGGGCCCACGTGTTCCAGACAAGCCAGACCACCACAAACACCGTCATATAGACGAGGAATTGCGGCGTGCCCATAAACCGGGCGAAGCCTTCGGTGGCATGGCCGAAGGCATCCGGATTGGGTGAGAACTTGGGCAGGATGCGCTGGCGGCCGCTCAGCGGCGTGTCCAGGCCACCTTTGGCTGGTGCTTTCCCCTGGCCGCGCTGGCCGCCGGAGTTCTTTGGGGCGCCGGTGTCAGCCAATACGGCCTCCCAGTTTTCTTATCGGGGCTTCGCCATCATAGGCGCGCCAGTCATCCGGCAACAGATGATCCAAAACGTCATCAACAGTCACCGCCCCCACAAGGCGGCCGTCGTCATTGACCACGGGGAGGGAGTTCAGGTTATACGTCGCTAGGGTCCTTGCGACCTCACTGATGTGGGCCTGGTCCGACACCGGCTCAAGGTTCTTGTCCACCAGGTTGCCCAACGGTTCGAAGGGCGGGAAGCGCAGGAGCTGCTGGATGTGGACGACGCCCAGGAAACGTCCGGTGGGGGTTTCGAGCGGCGGCCGGGTGATGAAGATGGACGATGCGAGGGCGGGGGAGAGCTCCTCGCGACGGACGTGCGCGAGGGCCTCGGCAACGGTTGCCTCGGGCGGCAGGATGACCGGAACCGGTGTCATCAGGCCGCCGGCAGTGTCTTCGTCGTATTCGAGCAGACGCCGGACGTCTTCGGCGCCTTCGGGTTCCATCAGTTGCAGCAGCTGCTCAGCCTGGGCGGAAGGAAGCTCGCCAAGGAGGTCGGCGGCGTCGTCCGGATCCATCTCTTCCAGGACGTCAGCCGCGCGCTGGACGTCAAGGGCGGAAAGGATCTCCACCTGGTCGTCCTCGGGCATCTCCTGCAGGACGTCGGCGAGCCGCTCATCCTGGAGTTCGCTGGCCACCTCGAACCGGCGCTTGTCGCTCATCTCCTGCAGCGCTTCGGCAAAGTCCGCGGGCTTGAGGTCCTCGTGGTTGGCCACGAACTGCGTAGCAGCCTGTGGCTCGGTGCGGGCGCCCTGGAGGGCGTCGGCCCAGTCGATGATCATGGTCTCGTTGCGCCTCAGCCGGCTGAGCGGCGAGAGCGAGTGGCCCCGCCGGACAAATAGCTTGCTGACGAACCAGTCGCGGGAGCGATGCTGGTCCATGGCGATGTCCTCAATGGTGGCGTCGCCGCTGCCGTCCCTCAGCGTGACCCGCCGGTCGAACATTTCCGCAACGACCAGAGTCTCCGCGCCGCGCTGCTCAAAGCGCCGAAGGTTGACCAGCCCGGTGCAGATGATCTGCGTCTGGTCGATCGAGGTAATGCGCGTCATAGGGACGAAGACGCGCTTCTTGCCCGGAACTTCGACGACGATACCCACCACGTGCGGCGCGCCCCGGCTGCCGCGGGAGAGGACCACAACATCGCGCAACCGTCCCAGGCGGTCGCCCAAGGGGTCGAAGACATCAAGACCCAGAAGGCGGGCCACAAAGACGCGCGAAAGATTTGTGCTCACGCCTACAGGCTACCGAGTCTGCTCTCTTTTAGCTGAATTTGCAGGCGGCACACATACAGATGGGCAAGAATGGGTGTATGTCAAACATTTTTGGTGCTCCCAAGGCCGGTGGCCCCGCCGGACCGGACGACGCCCGCGCGGTCCCTTCCGGTGACACCGTCGGCTCGTACACCTCCTACTTGGATGCCCAGAAGGCGGTGGACTACCTCGCAGACCAGCAGTTCCCGGTCCAGATGGTGTCCATCGTGGGCAACGAACTCAAAATGGTGGAGCGGGTGACCGGCCGCCTCAGCTACCCGCGGGTGGCGCTGTCCGGCGCGCTAAGCGGCATGTGGTTCGGTTTGTTCGTCGGCGTCATGCTGTCTTTCTTTGCGCCGTCGCCCGGCTACTTTTCCATCCTGGCTTCGGTACTGATGGGTGCTGCCTTCTTTATGCTCTTCGGCATTGTCACCTATGCCATGCAGCGTGGAAAGCGGGACTTCACCTCCACCAGCCAGGTGGTTGCCACCAACTACGACGTTGTGGTGTCGGCTGAGGCAGCCCACGAGGCGCGGCGCCTGCTGCAGCAGCTGCCCATGACCCGTTCGGATGCGGCCGCCGCTCCTTACAGCGCGCAGGGCTACCAGGGCCCGCATTACGGCCAGCCGGGCAACCAGCAGGGCCAGTATGGCCAGCCAGGCCAGGCACCAGCCCGGCCCGCGGGTTGGAACGACCCCTACGGTCAGCAGGGCGCGGGGACACCCGCTCCCGGCGACCAGGGGCAAAGCGCTGTAAACCCGGCGGAACCGGCGCAGGGCGCGCAGATAGAGGGCGCGGCCCAGCCCGCCAAGGCCCCCGTGGCAGCGGTCCGTTATCCGGATCTCCCGGACGGCCGCCCCCAGTATGGTGTCCGCGTGACCGATCAGCCGGCAGCAGGCCAGTCCGCTTCGGCCCGGCAGGCCGACGGCCAGCCCCAGGCCCACCCTGATTCCTCAAAGGACAACGGGGACTCCACGCCGTAAGGGGCAACGCGGAGAACGAACGGCACACAAATGAACTCCGCCTGGACCCGGCGATCACCGGGTCCGGGCGGAGTTCTTTTTGCCTGGAGCAGTCGCTCCCGCTATTTCACGCTGCCGGCTGTCAGGCCGCCTACAAGGTACTTCTGGAACATGAAGTAGAGCACCACCACGGGTACGGCGCACACGAGCGACGCCGCCATCATCTGTGAATAGACGGGGATCGCCCCGCCCTCGACGGCTGAAGCGAAGACCTGCAGGGCCACTGCTGCGGTGTGCGTGTCCGGCCGGGTGAAGACCGACGCGAACAGGACGTCGTTCCAGCCGAGCAGGAACGCGAAGATTGCCGACACGATAATTCCGGGCCAGCTGAGCGGAATGATGATCCTGAAGAGGATCCCGAGGTTGGAAGCGCCATCAATGCGAGCCGCCTCCTCGAGTTCGCGCGGCAGGCCGCGAAGATAGGTCACCATCACCCAGGTTGAGAACGGCAGGGCGAACGTCAGGTAGGCGATGAACAGGCCCCAGAGGGTTCCGATGACGGTCACACCCAGGTAGGTTCCGGCGGAGGAAAACAGGACAAACACGGGGAGCAGCATCAGCGTTCCGGGGATGGACTGGAGCCCCAGCAGGCCGCGGAGCACGGTCAGCCGGCCCCGGAACTCAAACCGGACCAGCACATACGCCGTGCCGATGGCCATCAGGGCGGAGACCGCTGCTGTAGCACCGGAAACGATCAGGCTGTTCCCAATGGCTTTCGCCAGGCCCACCGAATCCCAGATCTTGTTGTAGCTGTCCAGAGAGAAACTGCTCGGCCAGAACTCCCCGCTGGCTACCCCCACGTCCGTGTTCAGCGAGGCCAGGAAGATGTAGAGGATGGGAACCAGTACCAGGGCGCAGAGCAGGACGGTGATGACAGCCAGCAGCGGCCTTGGCATGAGGCGGGTGACCTCCAGGGCCGCATCGCGCCGGACGGGCTGTTTTGACTGCCGCTCGATCGGGTTTGCTGCGTCGACGGTCATTTCTTTCCTCCCTCGTGCACATCAAGCCGGACTGCGCGCAGGTAGATGAAGAGCGGAATGGCAATCAGAATGAGCGAGACCACCGCCATGGCTGCACTGAGGCCAAAGCGGAAGCTCTGGAAGCTGGTGACATAGACCAGGATGGGCAGCACGTTCACATCTGATGGGGCCGGCGCCCCAAACAGCACGTAAGGGAGGGTGAAGTTGTTGATGTGGTTCAGGGTTGCCAGCAGGAAGGCGAGCGAGACGGGCCCTTTCAGGTAGGGGAAGATCACGTACCGCAGCTTGTTCCACCACAATGCGCCGTCGAGCGCGGACGCCTCGTGGACCTCGTGGTCGACCGCCTGCAGTCCGGACAGCGCCAGCAGGTAAATGAACGGCCAGGCCGCCCAGATTTCGACCCAAACCAGCGTCCAGTACGCGTTCGGACCGTTGAGCCACAGACCGCCATCCATGCCGATGTTGGTAAGCGTCACATTCACGATGCCGTCCGGCTGCAGCATCGTTCGCCACACGCTGGCCACCACGAAGGACGGCAGGACGTAGGGAATCAGGAAGACCGAACGCACCAGTGCCCGGCCGCGGTAGGCGTTCTGGGTGACCACGGCGGCGGCCACGCCCAGGGGGACGGTGACCAGGGTGGAGATCACCGCGAAGGACACGGAGAGCCAAATGGAGCGGAGCAGGTCGCTGCTCAGCGCCGCTTCGATGTAGTTCTGGACACCGATGAATTCGGCACTGACCCACCGGCGCAGGGTGTACTGATCGAGGTCGATCAGTGACATCCAGATACCCATGGCCAGCGGGATGAGGATGACGATCGTCATCAGCAGCCCGCCGGGAATCAGCAGCCACAGTGGCCTGTTCTTTTCGCTGAGCGCCTTCCGGCGCTTCCCGCCGGGAGTGGGACCGCCGGGGGCGGCGGCCGCCCCGGCCGCCGGACTGCTGTCCGACGGCCGGGGCTCTGTCACGCTGCTAGCCATGTTCGGTAACCTTCCGCAGGTGTCCGGTCGGTCCTACTTCTTGGCCCGGTCCAATGCCGTTTGCGACTTGGCCTGTTCGTCCTTGAGCCGCTGGGTCAGGTTGGATTCGCTGACCTCGCCGGAGGAGAGGTCAGGGATGGACTGGACCACCACGTTCGTCAGTGACAGCTGGACGTCGCCCCATGCGCCGCTGAACGGTGTTGCTACAGACTTGGCGCCTGACTCAAGGGCCGGTGCAATAACTTCGTTGCTGGCGAGTTCGTTCGCTGCTTCCTGGTTGGCAGGGAGCTGGCCGAAGACCTTGAAGTAGTTGAGCTGCACATCCTTTTCCGTGATCATCTTGATGAACGCAAAAGCGAGGTCTTTCTGCTTCGAGTAGTCAGCAACCACGAGGTTGTCACCGGAGAGGATGCTGGACGCGGGCTTGCCGTCAGAAGGGTTTGCGGTCTCGCCCGGCGGGACGGTGGGCATCAGCGCATACTTGTATTTGCCCTTGACCGCCGAGGCGTCCAGCGCGGGGATGGACAGCGGCGAGGTCATGGGGAAGTAGCCGGCTTTGCCTGCGGCGAAGGCTGCCAGGGCCTGCGGGTTGGCCCAACCGACGGAAGCCGGGTCAACCACCTTGTCCTTGGTCACCCAGCCGAAATAGGTCTCGTAGGCCTTCTTGGTGATGGGGTCGTCGAGGCGGACCTTGTCGCCGTCAATGATGGGGTTGCCTGCCTGGATGGACATGCCCCAGATGTACTTCCACGGATCGAAGTTGTCCTTGTAAGCCACTGCGACGCCGTACTGGTCGCCGGTGGTGAGCTTCTTGGCATGTTCAGTGAATTCATCCCAGGTGGTGGCGGGCTTCTCAATCCCGGCCGCGGCCAGCAGCTCGGTGTTGTAGGCCATGACGAACGGCCGGCTCACGAAGGGAATGCCGATCTGGTTGCCATCATCCGGACCCGAAATGCCCAGTGCAGCGGGTACGAACTTGTCCTTGCCGCCGAGCGCGTTCCATTCGTTGTCGGCGAGCTTCACGAATGCCCCGGTGGAGTACGCAGTGGGAGTGAAAGTGGTGCCCAGGCCGTAAACGTCCGGGCCCTGTCCGGAGACGACTGACGTCTGGATCCGGGTCATCTCGTCATTGGCCGTGGCGAACGTCTCCCACTGGATGTCGGCCCCGGTCTCGGCCTTGAACTTGGTGCTCATCTCCTTGAACCAGGCCTGCTGCTCCTGGGGATACTGCGCCGTGACGTTCATCAGGACGTTGAGCGTTTTGCCGGCGCCATCCACTTTCCCGCCGGTAGCGCCGGAGGTAGTGCCTCCTGTATCGCCCGACCCGCCACACGCGGCAAGCATCAGGACCGAAATGGCCGCTGCGGCAACTGCACCGAGGCGACGTGGTTTGGACATACCCATGAGACTTCTCCTTTGAAGACATACATTGCGGCAGAGACCCCAGACTGAACCACAGTCTACGATTTCTTTCTCCGCGCACAGCGTATTCACCGGAGCCAAACTTTGGCAAGCGATTGCCAAAAACCGTTACCGGAGCTTCATCATGGGAACGGACAGGGAGCGGCCGGGGAACCGGGCATGCCCCGTCCTTCGTCAGGCGGTGTGCCTGCCCGCCACGGCGTGGTCCACCTCGCCGTAGATGCCTGCCATCCAGGATTCGACGTCGTCAGCCGTGCGGGGGAGTGCGGCGCTGAGGTTGACCGGACCGTCCTCAGTCATCAGGATGTCGTCCTCGATCCGCACGCCGATGCCGCGATACTCCGCCGGAATGGCCAGGTCCTCGTTCTTGAAGTAGAGGCCGGGTTCGATGGTGAAAACCATGCCTGCCGTAAGGACGCCGTCGAGGTAAAGTTCCCGCTTGGCCTGGGCACAGTCGTGGACATCGAGGCCGAGATGGTGACTGGTGCCGTGCGGCATCCACCGCCGGTGCTGCTGGCCCTCGGGGCTGATGGCTTCCTCGACGCTGACGGGGAGCAGCCCCCACTCGGCGAGGCGTTCTGCGAGCACCGTAGTGGCGGCAGTGTGGATATCGCGGAACCTGGTGCCCGGGCGGGCTGCGGCGAATCCGGCGTCGGCCGCGTCGAGAACCGCTTCATAGATTTTGCGCTGGATGTCGGTGAAGGTGCCGTTGGCCGGCAGGGTCCTGGTGACATCGGCGGTGTACAGCGAATCAACCTCCACGCCGGCATCCAGCAGGAGCAGTTCGCCGGCGTTCACCCGGCCGGTGTTCCGCGTCCAGTGCAGCACAGTGGCGTTGTTGCCGGCTGCGGCGATGGTGTCGTAGCCGAGTTCATTGCCCACCTCGCGGGCACGGGCGAAGAACGCGCCTTCCACAACGCGTTCGCCGCGGGCGTGGGTCAGGGCGCGGGGAAGCGTCTTAACCACTTCCACAAAGCCCTCGACGGTGGCTGCTACCGCCGTCATCATCTGTTCAACTTCCCACTCGTCCTTCAGGAGGCGGAGCTCGGACAGTGCCTCGGACAGCTTCTCGTCCAAAGCGTCCAGAACGGCGAGGTCCAGGTTGTCCGGATCCTTGGCCGTGTTGTAGCGGGCAGTGTCCACCAGGGCGTCGATGTTCTCGTCCACCTTGCGGACGAGACGCACGGAGATGCCGCCGATCTCCGGGGCCCCGACGTTCTTGGTGATGGCCGTTTCCAGCCCGTCAATGTGGGCGGTGGGCAGGCCCAGCCGGGCCTCGAACTCAGCAAGCGTGGGGCGGGCGCCGATCCAGAATTCGCCTGAGCGCGAGTCGGCGTAGAACTGTTCCGTATCCCGGCCGGCCAGCGGCCGGAAGTAAAGGGTAGCGCGGTGGTGCCCGCCGTCGTCGCCCTTTCCTTCGCCTGCCGGTTCCAGGATCAGGACGGCGTCCGGCTCGTGGTCAAGGCCCAGCCCGGTGAGGTGCGCGAAGCCGGAGTGCGGGCGGAAGCGGTAGTCGCAGTCGTTGGAGCGGACCTTCAGCGGGCCGGCGGGGATGACCAGGCGTTCGCCTTTGAACTGGTCTGAAATGGCTCTGCGCCGGGCCGCGGCGTAGTTGGCCACGGCGTCCCGGGCCGGCGGCTGCTGGTCGGCGGGCGCCCAGTTGCTGGCCATAAAGGCCTTGAAAGCATCAGAACTGGGCCGCTGCGAGCGGTTGTTGACGCGCTCGTCGAGTGGCTGGGAAGCAGAGTTCAGGGTATTTCCGGCATCGTTCACGGCACCATCGTCTCACCAGCGGCGGGGAGTGCGCGAACACAGGAGTCAATGCCCGGACCGGCGCGGTCTACTAGGCTGGGCAAGTGAGGATTGACCTGCATGCCCACTCCAACGTTTCCGACGGCACGGAAACCCCTGCTGACGTCATGGCCTCTGCCGCCAGGGCGGGCCTGGACGTCATCGCCCTGACGGACCACGACTCAACGGACGGCTGGGCGGAGGCATCCCGCGCGGCCCTGGACCACGCGGTTGCCCTCGTGCCGGGGATGGAAGTCTCCTGCCGGACGGAGCAGGGAATCAGCGTGCATCTGCTGAGCTACCTGCACGATCCTGCTCATCCGGGGCTTCTCGAGGAAATCACCAAGGCCAAGGACGCGCGTCTCACCAGGGCAGAGCGCATGGTGAGCCTGCTCGCCGAGGACTACCCGCTGACTTGGGACGACGTCATCCACCACGTCGCTCCCGGTGCCACGCTGGGGCGTCCGCACATCGCTGATGCCCTTGTAGCGGCCGGCGTGGTGTCGGACCGGTCGGAGGCCTTCACCTCCATCCTCACCTCGCGTTCGCGCTATTTTGTCCAGCACTACGCACCCGACCCGGCAGCCGCCGTCGAACTTGTCCGTGCGGCCGGAGGCGTCCCTGTTTTCGCCCATCCGGTGGCCTCTGCCCGCGGCCGCATTGTGGGGGAGCGCGTATACCAGGAAATGATCGACGCCGGCCTGGCGGGCCTGGAGATCGAGCACCGCGACAACCCTGAAGAGGGCCGTGAATTCCTCCGCGGTCTGGCTGCCAGGCATGGACTCCTGGTGACCGGGTCCTCGGATTACCACGGCACGGGAAAACCCAACCTGCTCGGGGAGAATCTCACCACAGCGGAGGTGCTGGCCCGGATCGAGGAGATGGCGACAGGGACCGCCGTCGTCCGCCCCTGACACTGCCCCACCTCAAATAGGTAGCAGTAACTGTCGTTTTGGAGGCTGAAAACGACAGATAGCGCTACTTACTTGGGCGGGAAGGACGTAAAGGTCGCCTTGGCACCCAGCCGCTTGGCCATGACGTCGATGGCGGGCTGGTTCTGGTCCACGCACACGAACTTCCGGTCCAGCTTGGCCGCCACCGCGCCAAGAGTTCCGGAACCGGCAAAGAAGTCCAGGCACCAGTCACCGGGCCGGCTGGACGCGGCCACCACCCGGCGGATGAGGCCCTCGGGCTTCTGCGTCGGGTAGCCGGTCTTTTCCTTGCCGGTGGGTGAAACGATGGTGTGCCACCAGACGTCGGTGGGCAGCTTCCCGAGCTCCCGCTTGGCCGGGGTCACCAGCCCGGGAGCCATGTACGGTTCCCGGTCGACCTCCGCGCTGTCGAAGTGGTACTTGGCCGGGTTCTTGACGTACACGAGGATGTTGTCGTGCTTGGTGGGCCAGCGGTACTTCGCCCGCGCACCGTAGTCGTACGCCCAAATGATCTCGTTCAGGAAGCACTCGCGGCCGAAGATGGCATCGAGCATCACCTTGGCGTAATGGACTTCCCGGTAATCCAGATGGAGGTAGAGCGTGCCGTCGTCAGCCAGCAGCCGCCACGCTTCCACGAGCCGCGGCTCCAGGAAAGACCAGTAATCGCTGAACGCGTCATCGTAGCGGTGCAGGGCGCCCTTGATCGTGTCGTACGAACGGCCCTTGAAACCCACGCGGTCCCCGTCACCGCCGGCGTTGAGCACCATTCGCGTTTCCTGGCGCGTCTGGGCCCTGCCGGTGTTGAAGGGCGGATCCACGTAAATGAGTGTGAAGGCGCCGTCCGGCAGCGAGGGGAGGAACTCCGCGTTGTCCGCGTGAACCACCAGGTTGCTGCCGTCCGGCGCCCAGACGGTGTCAGTCATCGAGGCTGTTAGGCCCCTGCGTTGCCGGGCAGTGAGCCCTTGTCGGCTCCGGCCACTACTTCGCCGTTGCGGCGGCGGGTGCGGGTCCTGCTGCGGCGGGCACGGGGGTCGACTTCGCCCTCGGCCGTGGCCGCGGCAGCCGGTTCGGCGGCGGGCCCGGTGCCGGCTGCCGCCGCATCGGGCGTACGACGACGGCGGTCACCTGAGCGGGCACCTTCGGAGCCGCTGCGGCGGCCGGAGTCACGGCCGCCTGAGCGGCCGGCGTCGCGTCCGCCGTCGCGCCCTGCGTCCCGTCCGCCGTCCCTTGCGCTGCCGCGCGCGTTCTTTTTGCCGGTCTCGCCCAGGTCCTCGAGGACTTCAGCGTCAACTCCGGCGAGCGTGCGCTTGTTGCGGGGCAGCCGGCCCTTGGTGCCTTTCGGGATGTCCAGCTCTTCATACAGGTGCGGGGACGAGGAGTACGTCTCCACGGGCTCCGGGTAGCTCAGGCCCAGTGCCTTGTTGATGAGTCCCCAGCGGGGCATGTCGTCCCAGTCAACGAAGGTCACGGCGGTGCCCTTGTTGCCGGCGCGGCCGGTGCGGCCCACGCGGTGCAGGTAGATCTTTTCGTCCTCAACGCACTGGTAGTTGATGACGTGCGTGACGTCGTCCACGTCGATGCCGCGGGCGGCGACGTCAGTGGCAACGAGGACGTCCACCTTGTTGTTGCGGAAGGCCCGGAGGGCCTGCTCGCGGGCACCCTGGCCGAGGTCGCCGTGGATGGCGGCGGCGGCGAAGCCACGGTCCACCAGTTCCTCGGCAACCTTCGCGGCCGTTCGCTTGGTTTTGGTGAAGATGATGGTGCGGCCGCGGCCGCGGGCTTGCAGGATGCGCGCAACAACTTCAACCTTGTCCATGCTGTGGGCACGGTAGATGAGTTGGCGGATATCGCGCTTGGTGAGGCCCTCGTCGTCGGGATCAGCTGCCCGGATGTGGGTGGGCTGCGTCATGTACCGGCGTGCCATGGCGATGACCGGGCCGGGCATGGTGGCGGAGAACAGGAGGGTCTGACGGACCGCCGGCGTAGCCGCGATGAGCGTTTCCACATCCGGGAGGAAGCCCAGGTCCAGCATTTCGTCGGCCTCGTCAAGGATGACCATCTTGACGTTCTTCAGCACCAAGTGCTTCTGCTTGAACAGGTCGATGAGGCGGCCGGGGGTGCCCACCACCACCTCGACACCCTTCTGCAGGGCCTCCACCTGTGGCTCGTAGGCACGGCCGCCGTAGATGGTGGCGATGCGGGCATTACGCTTCCGCGACGCGTTCTGGAGGTCGTTGGCCACCTGGACAGCCAGTTCGCGGGTAGGCACAATGACCAGGGCCTGCGGCGCACCGGGAACGGCGAGCTTGTCGAAGCCGGCGTCGTCCGGGCCCACCACGCGCTGCAGCGCAGGGATGCCGAAGCCGAGGGTCTTGCCGGTGCCGGTCTTGGCCTGGCCAATGATGTCGTGGCCGGAGAGGGCTACGGGCAGGGTCATGGCCTGGATGGGGAAGGGGTGGGTGATCCCGGCGTCAGCAAGGGACTCGACGATATCGGCGCGGACGTTGAAGTCGGCGAAGGATTTCTCCTCGATCTCATGCGGCTTCTCATCCGAGATGATGGTTTCTTCGGGTTCGATTGTTTCGATGCCGGAATCGTCAGTCAGGATCTGGTGGGTATGCAATTCACTCACAGGGGAGTTTCCTTATTCATTTGGGCATTGGCGCTGCGTGCTCAACGGCCGGCCAACGTGGCCGGACCGGAGCACGCTCGAAGCGCGCAAGCAATCCAGTGGAAGCCGATCGCGGGCTATCTAAATGCTGGCACTGGTGACCAGCGGGTCAATCTCAAGATCGCGTAGGGGCGGGCTTGTTGAATTCAAAATCAAGGAAATCAACGACCGGGCATCCATATCTACTTCTCCAGTCTAGCCGCACGGACCCCAAATACCGGCTTTTGCCCGTTCAGGCAGGGCCGGTGCACCTCAGGGCAGCAACTCGAAGTGGACCTCACGGGCGGCGATGTCGGAGGAGATCAGGCGGACCCGGACCTTGGTCCCGGACTCGAGGTCGCCTGCGCACCGCGCCGTGACGGCTGGCTCGGCGATCTGGATGATCCCAGACGGCCCGTTTCCGTTCTTAGCGGCACCGTTCCTGCCGTTTCCGTTCTTGCCCGCGCCGCCGTTTCCGTTGTCCTTCTGGGGCTTGGATCCTGAAATGACGATTGCATCAAAGTCCTGGCCAACGTGGTTGACCAGGAGCGCCGCCTCCACGGTGTCCAGGGCCATGCGCTCCATCCGTGCTGCCAGCTGGTCCGAGCCGGCCATGATTTCCGGCAGGGTGGGCAGGGCTTCCCGCGCCCAGTCCGGCACCGGCTTGCCGTTGCTGAGGGCCTCGCAGATCACCAGGACAAAGCGGTCTATGAGTCGCCGGAGTGGCGCCGTGGTGTGGGCGTAGGCGGCGCCAATCGCCGACTGGATGGCATCGTCGGGAACATCGCCGTCAAAGGCCGTGTAGCTGGCTCCGCGAAACAGCATGCCGGCGGAATGCATGATGGCCAGTTGCCGGGGCTCGGTGGGATCGAGGCTGCGAAGGTACTCGCCATAGCTGATTTTCCCGTCCCAGGCCTTGCCGAGGGCCACGGTCTGGAGCCGGAAATGCCGGAGTGAGCGCTCGTCAGGGGCGGGCATGGTGCGCAGGATGCCGACTTTTCCGGCGAGCATCAGATTGGCGGCCGCCATTCCGGTCATCAGGGAAATCTGCGCGTTCCAGTCCTCCACCGGGAGCTGCGGGGCAGCGGCAATCCGGTAGCCGCCGTCGGGCGTCTGCACGATTTCCTGTTCCGGCATGTTCAGGCTGGCACCGCCGCGCTGCCGTTCCAGCTCAACGCGTTTGAGGCCGACGTCCTTCAGCAGCTGCAGGACGGGATTGGCGGTTCCGGCGTCGATGTCCGCCTGGACGCCCTTGTAGTCCAGCTTGGCCCGGCTGCGGATGGTTGCACGCCGGACGGAGACGCTGGAGACGTGCGCGGCGTCGTCGAGCCCGAAATCCCACACGAACGCTGAACACAGCTGGTCCGCCAGGAGGCTGCCGGCCTGTTCGCTGATGACCTCGGGGTGCAGCGGAATCCGGCCGTCAGGGGCGTAGAACGTCTGGCCGCGGCGGCGCGTTTCGGTGTCCAGGCTGCCGCCGGGGCGGACAAACGAGGGTACATCCGCGATGGCGTACAGCACCCGGTAGCCGGCGCCGGCGCGTTCGATGAACAGTGCCTGGTCCAGGTCCGTGGACGACGCCGGATCGATCGTCAGGAACTCAACGTCCGTCATGTCGGTGGCGGGTAGCTGGTGCGCAGCAACGGCCGCTTCGGCGTCGCGGACCGCTTCTGCCGGGTAAGGACCCGGCAGTTCCAGCTCGGTCCGCAGGGCGCTCAGTGCTGCCGCGAGGGCGTTGGTCTGCTCGTGGACGTTGGGGGCCAACCGATGATGGGACACGAAAGTCAGGTTAGCCCGGTTTCCCTGATTCGTGCACGCCCCGCCCCGCTGCGCGCCGGATTCTCAGGAGCCGGGCGCCGGACCATCAGGACGCGGGGGCATCCAGGGCCGCCACGAGCGCTGCGGCTGCTGCCGTGGGGTCGGAGGCTTCCGTAATGGCCCGCACCACCACAATCCGGCCGGCTCCGGCTTCAACCACCTGTTCGACGTTGCCCAGGTCGATGCCCCCGATCGCGAACCAGGGCAGGGTGCTGTCTGCTGCGGAGACGGCCTCCGCGGCATAATGCACCAGGTCAAGGCCCACGGCGGCCCGGCCGGGTTTTGTGGGGGTGGCCCATACCGGTCCGACGCAGAAGTAGTCCAGACCGCCGTCGGCAGTCACCGCCGCGGACATCCGGATGGCGCCTTCGATCTGTTCGGAGGTGTGGGTGGACAGGCCCACTGCGGCCCCGGCGCCGAGCAGGGTGCGGGCCGACGCCACGGGCAGGTCCTTTTGCCCGATGTGGAAGACGGGTGCGCCGGACAGCATGGCGATGTCTGCGCGGTCATTGACTGCCCAGAGCCGTCCGTGTCGGGCTGCGGCTGCCTGCAGTACGGCCAACAGTTCCAGTTCCTCGGCGGCTTCGACTTCCTTGTCGCGGAGTTGGATGATATCCACCCCGCCGGCGAATGCCGCGTCCACAAAATCAGCGAAGTCACCGCGGTCCCGCCGGGCATCAGTGCACAGGTATAGCCGTGCGGTGGCGGGAAGGGTGCTGCCTGTCGCCTGGGCGGAGTAGCTGGGCACGATGTGGGGACTGGAGTGCGCGTTCATGAAAACCACCATAGTTCCCCTAAACTGGGCGAGTACTGCGGGAGCCCGTAACAGCCGTCACAAAGCGGCCGGGCTGAGAGGGCATCAGAGCCGACCGCTTGACCTGATCCGGCTAGTACCGGCGTAGGGAAGGAAACACATGGTCCTGCACGCGGACGTCGCCGTGATCGGTGGCGGAGTCATTGGCCACGGCATCGCCTGGGAGGCACGGCGCTCCGGCCGGTCCGTGGTCCTGATCGATGACGCGCCCGGCTCCGGGGCCAGCTGGGCGGCCGCCGGCATGCTCGCCCCCGTCAGTGAACTGCATTACCAGGAGGAAGACCTCCTGGACGTCATGCTCGAGTCTTCAAGCCGGTGGCCCGCGTTTGCAGCGGACCTTGCCCGCGCGGGGGCGGCGGACACCGGGTACATTACGACGCCGACCCTCGCCATCGGCGCCGACGCTGCGGACCGCCGCGCCCTGATGGACCTGCGGAGCGTTCAGCAGGCGAACGGGCTTGTGGTAGAGCCGCTGCCCCTCCGGGAAGCGAGGGCCAGGGAACCGCTGTTGAGCCCGGCAATTTCCTGCGCCTTGGACATCCCGGCGGACCACCAGGTGGATCCGCGGAAGCTGGTGGCCTCGCTCCGTCAGGTCCTGGCCGTCCATAAACCGGGGGCAGGAACCGCCGTCGCCGGTGCCCGTGACGGGTTCGCCGTCGATCACCTCGCAACGGGCCTGCGGTGGGAGGGCGGCCGTGTCAACGGGGTGACGCTGGCCAACGGCGGCACAGCCATCGCCGGTGAGACCATTGTGGCCAACGGCGTGCAGTCGGCCTCGCTCGCCGGCTTGCCGGACGGGCTGCATCTGCCGCTGCGGCCTGTCTACGGCGATATCCTGCGCCTCGCCGTTCCCCGGCATTTGCGCCCGCTGGTTACCTCCACCGTCCGTGGCCTGGTCCACGGGGTGCCGGTCTACATCGTTCCGCGGCAGGACGGCACCGTGGTGATCGGCGCAACCCAGCGGGAGGACGCGCTATCCGCCGCGGGGGACGGAACCGGGGCGGGCTCTGCGGTCTCGGCCGGCGGCGTCTACCAGTTGCTGCGCGATGCCCAGGCGCTGCTGCCCGCCGTCGCCGAGTTGGAACTCCTGGAATCCACCGCCCGGGCGCGGCCGGCCACGCCGGACAATGCACCGCTGCTTGGCCGGGTACCTGCCAGCGCAGCCGGCACCGGGCACATCCCCGGGCTGATCATTGCTACCGGGTTCTTCCGCCACGGCGTCCTGCTGACCCCTGGTGCGGCGGCTATCTGCCGGGACCTGCTGGACGGCCGGCATGAAGCCCGCTGGGACGCCCTCAGCCCGGGCAGATTCTCCGGCCTTCCCCGTGTAACTTCCCAACCCACAAAGGAAACAGCATGAACATCACCCTCAACGGCGCGCAGCATGCCGTGCCGCACGACGCGTCCATTACCAGCCTCGTCAGCCAGATCACCGGCCGCCGCCTCGGCGTCAACGGCCAGGCGGCTGACGGACAGAAGCTCGGTGTGGCCGTCGCCCACAATTCCGAAGTAGTTCCGCGCAGCCAGTGGCATGCCACGGCGCTCGCCGAAGGTGACAACGTAGAACTGGTCACCGCAGTTCAGGGAGGCTAAATCATGACAGTAACCACCAGCATCAGCACAACGGACCACTCCGCGGCTGCGGACCGGCTGGTCATCGACGGGGTTGAGCTGGGCTCGCGCCTCATCATGGGCACCGGCGGAGCGCCCAGCCTCGACGGGCTGGGCGCCGCCCTCCTGGCATCAGGAACGGAATTGACCACTGTGGCGATGCGGCGGTACTCGCCGGCGGAGTCCGGGTCCCTCTTCCAGCTCCTGGTGGACCACGGGATCCGGGTCCTGCCCAACACTGCCGGCTGCTTCACGGCCAAAGACGCCGTCATGACCGCGGAGCTTGCCCGCGAGGCGCTGGAAACGGACTGGGTCAAGCTGGAAGTTATCGCCGACGAACAGACCCTGCTGCCGGACGCCGTCGAACTCGTGGACGCCACCGAACAACTGGTGAACCGGGGCTTCAAGGTATTCGCCTACACCAACGATGATCCGGTGCTCGCCCTCAGACTGGAAAACCTTGGTGCCACCGCGGTCATGCCGCTTGGCGCGCCGATCGGCACAGGCCTGGGGATCCTGAACCCGCACAACATCGAACTGATCGTCTCGCGCGCCTCGGTACCTGTGGTGCTGGACGCCGGCATCGGCACGGCGTCGGACGCGGCGCTGGCCATGGAACTGGGTTGTGACGCCGTCCTGCTTGCCACGGCCGTGACCCGCGCCCAGAATCCCGCGCTGATGGGGGAGGCCTTCAAACACGCCGTGATGGCCGGTAAGCTGGCGAAAGCGGCCGGGAGGATACCGCGCCGCGAGCACGCCCTGGCGTCATCGGCGATGGAAAACCGGGCCGAATTCCTCTAGGCCGCGACCTTCCGCCGTGTCGGCCGGGACGGGCTCACGGATCAACCAAGGAGTCCGCCATGGCTGGCACCCAAGACCTCCTCACCCGCGATCAGATTGCCGCCGCCCTGGCGGGGCTTCCGGACTGGAGGTACCGGCTGGGCGGGCTCGTGACGGTCTTCAAAGCGCCGACGGCGGCTGCCGCACTGGAGCTGATTGCCGCCGTCGGACGCTTGGCCGAAGAGCAGAACCACCATCCCGATCTTGACTGGCGGTACAACCGGGTGTTCGTCCGGTACACCTCGCACGACGCCGGCGGTGAGGTCACACCGCGGGACACCACAGCGGCGGCAGCCGCCAGCGAAGCGGCGGCCCAGGTTGGGGCTACAGCCCAGCCGGGACTGTTCAGGACGGTGGAGGTGGGCATCGACACGGCGGACCCGGCGGAAATTGCCGACGTGTGGCGGGTCGCGCTGGGCTACAAAAACGGCCCGGGCGGCGACCTGGTGGATCCTTATGGCCGCGGACCAGCCATCCGGTTCCGGCCAATAGAGAATCCTGATACCTGCAGGCTCAGTGTTGACGTCCATTGGAGCCTTGCCGAATCAGGGCCTGTCCTGGAGGAGGCCGCTGCGACCGGGGCCGACATGAACCGTGACCACGCACCCGGCCGGGTGGCAGTCACGGATGCGCAAGGAAACCGGCTGTACCTGTGCACGGAGGAAGGCCGGGAGCCGGAGCACTCCTAAGCGCCGGACTCCGGATGGTTACAGCTTTTGTTACAGCTTCAGGGCCTGTGTAAGGCGCTGGATGTCGTGGCGTTCGCGGGTCCGTCCCAGGTAGATGACGGCCCCGACGGCCGCCGCGGTGCCCAGGATCATCGGTACGACCCACGGAATCCAGGTCATGCCGGGCCGGTAGCCAAGGCCGGCCGTGATCAGGAGGATCCAACTGAACGCACCCACCGCCACGGCGATACCGGCGGGCAGTCCCATCCCGTACCTGGCGTGGCGTTTGTCATTGGCCCAGACAATAAAGCCTGCGGCGGCTGTGGCCAGGACAACGATGGTCAGCGAAAGCATGGGTCTCCCTCGGAAAGCGGCGGGCCCCCCGCCGGGGGCGGTGGCCCGCTTGTGTGCTAGAGCTCTTGTGCTAGAACTGGCCGAAACCGACCTTGCGGGCCTCTTCGGCTCCGATTTCAACGTAGCCCAGGGCGTTGCCGGGGACAATGATGATGCGTCCCTTGTCGTCCTTGAGCCGGAGCTCGGTGCCCTTGGTGATGGCTTCTTCAACGACCGTGGCTACGGCGTCGGCATCCTGAGCCGATTCGAGCACGATTTCGCGGCCAATATTCTGAATGCCAATTTTAATTTCCAAAACGGGGGCCTCCCAGCCAATCAAAGTTTCTTTGGGTTCTCTTATTTGTAGTCTAGGACTCTTTAGGGAAGCGGGAAATTCCGCGCCAAGCTAAACGGTAAATGAGGTCGCTTGCCACATCGAGGTCCAGATTGCCGTCCGTTTCCAGCCAATAACGGGCGCTGACCTGTGCCATTCCGGCAAGTCCCCTTCCCAAAAGCTGTGCCTCCAGGTGCGGAAGCTTGGTGTCCTCGGCAATAACGCGGGCGACGGCGTCCGCGAAGGTTTTGTTGAAAGTCTCCAGCCGGGAACTGACATCGGGGTCGTTGATGAGGTCCGATTCGAAGACCAGACGGTGGGCCTGGTCGTCGCTGGCGATGAAGTGGTAGTAGGCCCGCATCACTGCCTGCACACGTTCGTCATTGTCCGTGGTGGAGTTCAGGGCGCCCAGCATCAGGTCGGTCAGTGAAGTCAGATGGCTGTCCAGCAGCGCCAGGTACAGCTCCCGCTTGGACGGGAAATGCTGGTACAGCACGGGTTTGCTCACATGGGCCGTTTCGGCGATCTCATCCATCGCGGCCCCGTGGTAGCCGTTGGCGACAAATACCTCCTGGGCTGCCGCCAGGAGCTGCGCCCGGCGTTCGTCCCGGGGGAGCCTGGCGGACCGTTGGCCCGGTGCGCGTTGCGGTGCGGGAGGTTCCCCTCCGGACGCCCGGTCAGCCCGTGTTTCATGGACCACAGTTGCCCTACTTTCCCTTGCCGTTACTTACACAATACTGCCCGGTAATATGACCCGGCGGTATCTCGGGGCATACATTGAAGTATGGCTTCGACTTTGACCGCAACTGATTCCTCTGTCTCGCTTAAACCGCTGGTTGATCCCGCCGGTGAGCTAACCCCGGCTGAGGTGGAAAGATACTCGCGGCACCTCATCATTCCCGAAATCGGTGCAGTGGGGCAGCGGCGGCTGAAGAATGCCAAAGTGCTGGTGATCGGTGCCGGAGGACTGGGCTCGCCGGCCCTGCTCTACCTGGCGGCCGCTGGCGTGGGGACACTGGGAATCATCGACGACGACAGCGTCGACCTCAGCAACCTCCAGCGCCAGGTGATCCACGGCGTCGCGGACGTGGGCCGGCCGAAAATCGAATCGGCCCGGGACGCCGTCGCTGCGCTGAACCCGCTGGTGGAGGTTCGGCTGCACAACGTCCGGCTCGATGCCTCCAACGCCCTGGACCTGTTCAAGGACTACGACCTGATCCTCGACGGAGCCGACAACTTCGCCACCCGCTACCTGGTCAACGACGCCGCCGCCATCCTGGGCAAACCGTACGTCTGGGGTTCGATCTTCCGTTTCGACGGCCAGGTCAGTGTGTTCTGGGAAAAGCACGGTCCCACCTACCGCGACCTTTACCCTGAAGCCCCGCCCGCCGGCTCCGTGCCCTCCTGCGGCGAAGGCGGCGTCTTCGGGATGCTCTGCGCTGCCGTCGGATCACTCATGGTGACGGAGGCCGTCAAGCTGATTACCGGCGTCGGGCGTTCCCTCCTGGGCCGGGTGGCCCTCTTTGATGCACTCGGTGGCAGCTGGCGCGAAATCCGCGTCTCCAAGGACCCGGCGACGGAACCCATCACCGAACTGACCGACTACGAGGCCTTCTGCGGCATCGCCCCCGCGGTGTCAGCCGACACGGAGCACACTGTCACGGCAACCCAGCTCGCTACGATGCTGGCCTCCCGGAAGGCCGGATTGAAGGATTTCGAACTCGTGGATGTCAGGGAAACCGGCGAACACGGCATCGTGAGCATCGAAGGTTCGGTGCTCATTCCGCAGGGCAGGATCCTGGCGGGTGAGGCCTGGGCCGAGCTGCCGCAGGACAAGGACATCGTGTTCCATTGCAAGGCCGGGACCCGGTCAGCCAACGTCCTGGAAGCTGCGCGGAAGGCCGGCTACCAGAGGGTCAGCCACCTCGACGGCGGCATCCTCGCCTGGGTGCGGGACGTGGAACCCGAAAAGCCGGTGTACTAGGCCCCTCCCCGGTCAGACGCTCTCTCACTTAATGCGCTTAAAACCGCAACGCTCTCTCACTTTCTTCAAGAAAGTGAGAGAGCGTCGTCGTTAAACCTGCGTTAAGTGAGAGAGCGTTTCCAAGAAACCCGCATTAAGTGAGAGAGCGTCCCGGGGGGCGGGGGTTCTGGGGGCGGGGGTTAGGCGGTGGCGGTGCCGCGGTGGTCCGCGACCCCATGATCTGCCGGGCATTCAGCCTGGGCCGCAGCGGCGGGCTGCTCCACGGTGATGCCGTACAGGGTTTCAAGTGCCGACACGTAGTCGTCCTGCTGGCCGTTCGCTGCCAGCTCGCGGGCACGGACCGTGGGAACGTGCAGCAGCTGCTTGACCATCCGGCGGAGCGCGAACTCCACTTCCTCGGCAGCCGCGGTGCAGCCGTGGCGGGCACGGACCCGCTCCATCTCTGCGTCAAGGACGTTCATGGTGTGCCGGCGGAGGGCAACGATGGCGGAGTCCACAGACCGGGCTTCACGTTCCTGCTCGAAGGCCTTGGCGGCGCCGGACACAATCCCGCTGGCCTGGTTCAAGGACTCGGCCTGTTCCTGCGGAGCCGCCAAACGCACGGATTCGAGCGTGAGCAGCTCAACGCCGTCGAGCTGGCCCACTTCCGGGTCAAAGTCGTGGGTGAGGGCGAGGTCGATTGCGATCAGCGGCTGCGTGGACAATGCGCGGACCTGCCGCAGTTCATCGGCCTCCACCCGGTTGTCCGAGCCGCTGCAGCCGATCATGACATCCGCCGCGGCTACCGCCACGGGCAGGGACTCGGCGTCCAGGGCCGTTCCTCCGCGGGTGGCGACGAATGCTTCGGCCCGGCCCGATGACGAAAAGACTGAGATGTCCGTGCAGCCCCGTTCACGGAGCAAAGCCATGGTGGCCCCCGCGTAGGCGCCGGTTCCGAACAGGACAACCTTCTTGGTTGACCAGTCAGGACTTTCGGAAAGATCGGTCGCCAGGTCGAGGGCGACCGAGACGATGGAGAGCCCGCGCGAGCCGAGGGCGGTTTGTGCACCGACATCCTTGGCCGTTTTGGATGCTGCCTGGAACAGCCGGACAAGGCCGGAACTGGCCGTCCCTTCATGCTGGGCGGTGATCAGGGCCCGGCGGACCTGGCCGGCAATTTCGCGTTCGCCCACGACGGCTGAATCCAGTCCTGCGCTTACGGTGAAGAGGTGCTGGCTGACTTCCGGGCCGGTGCGCGTGCTGAAGGCGCGGGAGACGAGCTGTTCATTGAGGCCGCTCAGGCCGCTGATCTCGGCGACCAGGGCGGCCCGGGCCGCCTCAACGTCGTCTGCATGGGGGGCCTCGCCGTAGATTTCGTAGCGGTTGCAGGTGGCAAGCACTATCGCGCCCTTCACTGCCGGCGATCCGGAGAGTGCGGACGTAGCGATCCCCGAAGCACCGCTGCTCAGTTGAGCAACGGTCTCAAGATCGATGTCGGCGTGTGTAGCCACCAATGAAAAAAGAACCACAGCAGACCAATCATAGCTTTTTCGTTGCCCGGTAGAACAACCCGGGGCGCGAGCGTGGCTGCGGAACGGCCGTGATTCCTGCCACGCCTGCCCGAAAACCGTTCCACGTGACAGGCTGTCGTTATCTTTTGGGGCCGACTTTGGGCACAATCGAAGGCATGACTTCCAGCCCAGCCGCGCCTCATGCCCTGACTCACGATGGCGCCCTTGCCGCCAGCCATCCGCTGATGGACGGCCGCACCGCCGATTCCCCGCTGATCACCGCCTACCGTGGCGGCAAGCCGTCGCGTCGGCCGGTGTGGTTCATGCGGCAGGCCGGGCGCTCGCTGCCCGAATATCTGAAGGTCCGCGAAGGCGTGGCCATGCTGGACTCGTGCCTGCGGCCGGAACTGGCATCCGAGATTACCCTGCAGCCTGTCCGCCGCCACGACGTTGACGCGGCCATCTTCTTCTCCGACATTGTGATCCCGTTGAAGCTCGCGGGCATCGGCGTGGACATCGTTCCCGGCGTGGGACCGGTTCTGGACAAACCGGTCCGCACTGCAGCGGACGTGGCGGCGCTGCCGCAACTGACGTGGGAGGCGCTGGAGCCGATCCGCGAAGCCGTCCGCCTCACGGTGGCCGAACTGGGCAAGACACCGCTGATCGGCTTCGCCGGCGCGCCGTTCACGCTCGCGGCGTACATGGTGGAGGGCAAGCCTTCCCGTGACCACCTGGGCCCGCGAACCATGATGCACGCGGACCCGGAAACTTGGGCCGCGCTGGCCAACTGGGCTGCGGACGCCTCCGGCCTGTTCCTCCGTGCACAGCTTGAAGCAGGCGCCTCGGCCGGGCAGCTGTTTGATTCCTGGGCAGGGTCGCTGGGCCTCGCCGACTACACCAAGTACGTCGCACCGGCTTCGGCCCGGGCCTTGGACCACGTCCGTCATCTGGGTGCGCCGTTGATCCACTTCGGCACGGGCACGTCCGAACTCCTGGTTGCCATGCGCGACGTCGGCGTGGACGTGGTGGGTGTTGATTACCGCCTGCCGCTGGACGAAGCGAACCGCCGGCTGGGCGGAACGGTGCCGCTGCAGGGCAACATCGACCCGGCACTGCTGTCCGCGCCGTGGGAGGTCCTGGAGGCTCATGTGCGTGAGGTCATCAGGGCAGGCTCTGCTGCGCCCGGGCACGTGCTGAACCTTGGCCACGGGGTGCCGCCCGAAACCGACGCCAGCGTCCTGACCAGGGTTGTTGAGCTCATCCACTCCATCTCCCCGGAGTAGTCCCGTGGGCAGCTCCTTGAACCCGGCCGTCCTGAAGCCGGCCGTGGTCCTGGGCGGCGGAATCTCCGGCCTGCTGGCAGCGCGGGAACTGGCCACGGCCGGGCACGCCGTGACCGTCCTGGAAGCCAGCGGCACCTGGGGCGGCTGTGTGGGAAGCCACGTGGTGGCCGGCCTCACGCTGGACAGCGGAGCGGAGTCCTTCGCCACGCGCTCCCCGGCAGTGGCTGAGCTTGCCGCTGAACTTGGGCTCGCCGGCAAGATCGTTCCGCCGCGCCCCGGCGGAGCCTGGGTGCAGCTTCCGGAGGGGCCGAGGGAACTGCCCAAGACGGGTGTCCTGGGCATCCCCGCCAACCCGTGGGACCCGGAGGTCCGGCGTTCCCTGGGTTTTGTCGGTTCCCTGCGGGCATCGTTGGACAGGTACCTGCCGGCCCGGGTGGGAGCGGCCGCGGACGTCACGAGCGTCTCGGCGCTGGTGCGGGCGCGGATGGGCCGCCGGGTGCTGGAGCGGCTGGTGGCACCGGTGGTGGGCGGGGTGCACTCCGCAGACCCCGGCCTTCTTGACGTGGACATGGTGGCCCCCGGCCTCCGCGCCGGGATCCGCACGCACGGTTCGCTGGCGGCCGCTGTGGCTGCCCAGCGCCGCGGGGCCAGCGGGCCTTCCGTCGCGAAGGCGGGTTCCGCCGTCGCCGGTCTTGAAGACGGCATGCACACCCTGGTGACGGCCCTCCTCAACGATCTCCGGGAACGCGGCGTCACGCTGCTGACCGGTGTCCCTGCGCGCGCCGTGGAACGGACCGCAGATGGCTGGCGCGTCACCGCAGGCGAGGCAACGTACGACGGCGGCCTGCTGGTCGTTGCGCTGCCGGGCCCGGACGCCGTGGGGTTGCTGCAGGAGGCGGTTCCGGCGCTCGCTGGCAGAAGTCCCGGCCACGGTCCCGACGTCCGGCTTGTCACGCTGGTGGTTGATCTCCCTGAACTGGACCGCAGGCCCCGGGGCACCGGGGTCCTCGTGGCACCCCAGACGCCAGGAATCCAGGCAAAGGCATTGACGCACGCCACCGCAAAGTGGGACTGGCTGGCGGCTGCTGCGGGGCCGGGAACCCATGTGCTGCGCCTGTCGTACGGCCGCCTGGAGGGCAGTGGCGCCGAGGGCAGTGGCGCCGAGGGCAGTGGCGCCGAGGGCAGTGGGGGCGCCAATGCCCCGGCCTCCGATTCTGAACTCCTTGCAGCAGCCCTCCGCGATGCGTCCGCGTTGCTTGACGTGCCGGTGCAGGAAAGGGACGTCGTCGGCTGGGATGTGGTCAGGTGGCAGGGTGCGCTGCCGTTCGCGGCTGTGGGCCACAAGGCCCGGGTGGCCGGGATACGCGAAGTGTGCGCGGCCGAGAACGGGCTATGCGTTGTAGGCGGGTGGGTTGCCGGCAACGGGCTGGCCGCTGTTGTGTTCGACACACGGAAAGAAGTCCGCAGCCTGCTCAGCTGATCATCGCCCCTGTTCAACGGAATATCAGTCTGCCGGCCGCCCTCGGGGAGCCATATTTCCGGTTTCAGGTCCTTCCGGACATGTGGCTAGGGTCGATGACTATGGTTATTTTCAGGTCCGAACCTTCCCGTTCCAGGACCAGTATCCATGGGGGACTCCGGCGTGGCGCGGCAACTGCCGCCCTCGGAGCGGTACTGGTCTTTTCTGCTGGAATCCCAGCGTCCCAAGCGGCCGAAGGCCGAAGTGATCCCGGAAGGCCGGCCCACGCCAAGGGACCCAAGGACGGTACCGTAATCGACGGCGTGCTGAAGGGCCTGCTGGGCGGTTCGGCCGGCCGGCCGAAACCGGGCGAAGACGCGCCCTCGCCGGTCCCCACCAGTCCCGCCGCCCGCCCCTCCCCGGTACGCACCGCCCAGCCAGCGCCTCCGGAGACCGCGTCGCCGACTCCCGCACCTGTTGCGCCGACGTCGGCTGCCCCCACTTCGGCGCCCGCTCGGGCTGTTCCTGCCCCCTCGGCCCCGGGCACAGGAGCGCCGGCAACGCCCGGCCAGGAAACCGCCGCGCCGGCCGCAGGTGCCTCTACCGCGGCGCCCGCAGCGCCGGACGCCGGCACCGGCCGGGCGCCCGGCGACGGGACCGGGGGCGAGGAAACCGAGGGCGACGGGACAGGAAGCGACAGGACAGAGAGCGACGGCGGTCCTGCCGCGCCGGGAACGGAAAAGCAGGCCGGCGGCGAAGGATCCCGCCTGTCCGGGAGCAGCCAGGCCCCGGCCGCCACCGCGGACGAAACGTCCGCGGCCACGGGCTCTGACCAGGCGGCCGGACAGCCAACGGCCGCCGGAGCTCCCGCGGCCCGGCACAAGATGATCCCGGCACCTGAACCGGCCGCTGAGACCGCCAAGGTATGGCTTGGTGTGGGGCTGGTGGGTTCGGCCGGTGCCGCCGGGCTGCTCTTCACCAGGATCCGCAACTTCTGACTTATTACCGGGTCTGTATTGGGGGTCCGGTAAATACAACTTGTGAAATTGGGCACTTCTACGTCTTGTAGAAGTGCCCGGTTTCGACTTGAGGGTGGGGAACGGGCAAACTGGTAACCATGAGCCACACTTCTGCCGAATCTGTCACTAAAACCGAAGAATCAGCCACGCAGTTCTTCACCCTCTGGACCGTGTTCAAGCGCTCCGAGGACATGGTGCGCAGCGCTGACGCTGCCGCCGACTTTGACGCCCTGCTGTCCCGTCTGGCCGACGCCGGCGTGACCCACCGCGGCAGCTACGACGTCTCCGCCATGCGCGCCGATGCCGACGTCATGGTGTGGCTCCACGGCCCCAAGCCCGAAGCCCTCCAGCAGGCCATCCGCGACATCCGCCGCAGCAAGCTCTTCGCCGGGACCGAAATTGTCTGGTCGGCCATGGGCGTGCACCGCGAGGCCGAATTCGCCAAGAATCACACCCCTGCCTATTCCCGCGGTGTGGAACCGGCTGAATGGCTGTGTGTATACCCGTTCGTGCGCTCTTACGAGTGGTACCTCCTGCCCGATGCCGAACGCGGCAAGATGCTGCGCGATCACGGCATGCTGGGCCGGGACTTCCCGCAGGTCATCTCCAACACGGTGTCCAGCTTCGCCCTGGGCGACTGGGAATGGATCCTCGGTCTGGAGGCTCCCGAGCTCGTAGACCTGGTTGACCTCATGCGGCACCTGCGTTCCACAGAGGCCCGGCACCACGTCCGGGAGGAAATCCCGTTCTACACCGGCCGGCGCATCACGGCGTCCGAGGTTGCAGAGGTCCTCGCATGACACAGGCTGATCCCCAGGCGGGCCCGACAACCACCGCGGTCAACCCGGTCACTGAGGCCGGGCGGATGGCGCCCAAGGACTACGACGCCGTGCTGCTCGCCTCCTTCGGCGGCCCCGAAGGCCAGGACGACGTCCTGCCGTTCCTTCGCAACGTCACCCGTGGCCGCGGCATCCCCGATGAGCGGCTCGAAGAGGTATCGCACCACTACCGCGCCAACGGCGGCATCAGCCCCATCAACGAGCAGAACCGCCAGCTCAAGGCCGCCCTCGAAGCAGAGCTCGCCGCACGCGGGATCGAACTCCCCGTGCTCTGGGGCAACCGCAACTGGGACCCCTACATCCCGCAGACACTGCAGGACGCGTACGACGCCGGCCACCGCCGGCTGCTGATGGTCACCACCAGTGCCTACTCCTGTTACTCCAGCTGCCGCCAGTACCGCGAGGACATCGGCGTTGCGCTCACTGAGAGCGGCCTGGACGGCCGGCTTGAGGTGGACAAGGTCCGCCAGTACTTCGACCACCCGGGCTTTGTTGAGCCGTTCATCGAAGGTACGGCCGCCGGCCTGGCCGATGTGCAGAAGCAACTCGCCGCCGCCGGCACCCCCGACGCCCCGGTGCACATCCTGTTTGCCACGCACTCCATCCCCACCCGGGACGCCGAGGCAGCCGGCCGGTCCGAGGGCGAACCGCGCGAATTCGAGGAAGGGTCCGCGTACGTTGCGCAGCACCTGGCCACCGGTGCCAAGGTCATTGAAAGGGTCAAGGCCGAATCCGGCCTGACCGCTCCGTGGTCGCTGGTCTACCAGTCCCGCTCGGGTGCTCCGCACGTGCCGTGGCTGGAACCGGACATCAACGACGCCATCGAGGAGCTGGCGGGCCAGGGTGTCAAGGGCATTGTCATCGTCCCGCTGGGGTTTGTCAGCGACCACATGGAAGTTGTGTGGGACCTGGATACCGAAGCCCTGGAGACCTGCCGCAACCTGGGCCTGGCCGCCACGCGCGTTCCCACCCCCGGTACCCACCGGAAGTTCGTGACCGGACTCGTGGACCTTATCTCCGAACGCACGCGTGCCAACAACATCAGCGACAGGCCCGCCCTCACAGGGCTGGGCCCGTGGTACGACGTCTGCCGGCCCGGCTGCTGTGCTAATTTCCGTGGCGAGAAGCCAACCATCGCCGGAGCCGACACCACCGTTGGCACAGGCCATGACGGGTACCCGGCAGGCGGCGCGGGAGCGGCCGCGGGAGAAGGCGTCCTGTGACCGTCCGGATCGGAACCCGGGCGAGCAAACTTGCCCTGACCCAGACCCAGCAGACCGCTGACCAGCTGGCTGCCGTGGGCGGCTTCCCGGTGGAGCTGGTTCACATCACCACCGAGGGTGACGTCAAGACCGGATCACTCTCCCAGATGGGCGGCACCGGCGTGTTTGTGGCCGCCCTGCGCGATGCCCTGCTGCAGGAAACCTGCGATGTCGCCGTGCACTCGCTCAAGGACCTGCCCACCGGTGCGGCGCTCGGCCTGACCATCGCAGCGACGCCCAAGCGCGTGGACGTCCGGGACGTGCTGTGCTCACGGGACGGCCTGAAGCTGGCAGACCTTCCGCATGGCGCCAAGGTGGGCACCGGCTCGCCGCGCCGTGCCGCGCAGCTGCGCGCAGCCCGCCCGGACCTTGACGTGCAGGACATCCGCGGCAATGTGGACACCCGCCTTGGCCGCGTCCCGGGCCTGCCCGGCAACGCTGCAGACGCGCGCGGCGACCTCGACGCCGTTGTCCTGGCGGCAGCCGGCCTGGAACGCATCGGGCGCCTGGATACCGTGAGCGAATTCTTCGAGATGGACGTCATGCTTCCGGCACCCGGACAAGGCTCACTGGCTATTGAATGCCGGACGGCTGACGCGCCGCGCCGGGCCGCCTCAACCGAAGGCTCCCAAGGGGTCCTGGCCCAGGCGCTGGCCGCACTGGACGATGAGGACACCCGCCTCGCCGTGACCGCCGAGCGTGCCGTGCTGGCCCGCCTTGAGGCAGGCTGCGCTGCTCCCGTAGGGGCCTTCGCCTTCCGAAAGGGCAGCATGCTGTACCTCGAGGCAGCGGTGTGCGCCGTCGACGGCAGCCGCACGGTTCGCGAAAAGAAGGCGACGGACGGGCTGACTGAGGTCGGTGCCACCCTGCTCGGCATCGAAGTGGCTGAGCTTCTGCTGGCCGCCGGTGCCGCGGAGATCGCGGACCTTGCTGCCTCCTGAGGACGTGGGCGCACAGGCAGGCGTCCTGGGCGGCAGGCGTGTCCTGATCACCCGGAGCGCCGACCGTGCCCGGCCGCTGGCCTCGCTGCTTAGCGGCCTTGGGGCCGAGCCTCTGGTCCTGCCGCTTATCGACTTCGAACGGGCAACGGACCAGGCAGCGCTGGATGGCGCCCTGGACGCCCTCGCTGCCGGCGGCTTCGACTGGCTTGTGGTCAGCAGCATCACCACGGTGCGCGTGCTCGTGGAAAAGGCTGCCGGGCGCGGGACAACGCCGGCTGGCTTGATCCCGGCCGGAACGCGGGTGGCCACCATCGGGCCGTCCTCCCGGCAGGTCCTGGAAGCATCGGGCATTCCCGTGGCGCTGGCGCCGGTGGACAACCAGTCCGCCGAAGGGCTCGTGGGCCTCTGGGCGGCAGGCTCCGGGCGCGTGCTGCTGCCGCAGGCGGACATCGCTGCGCCTGGCCTACGCGAGGGCCTTGCGGCCAAGGGGGCCGAAGTGACCTCCGTGGTGGCGTACCACACAGTGGATTTCCCGGCGCGGCCGGGATTCCGCCTGCAGGCGGAACTACCTGCCGCCGTCGACCGTTCCAGGCACGCAACGGTTGAGGAATTGAGCCCGCTGCAGGCCAGGGGAGAGCTCGACGCCGGGACCATCGACGCCGTCGTGGCCGCATCGCCCAGCGCCGCACGCCGCATCGCCGCGGCCCTGCTCCCGCTGGGCAGGTGCCGCTTCATCGCCATCGGGCGACCGACGGCGGCAGAAGCTGCCACGCTCGGTATTCCGGTGGCCGCCACCGCCAAAGTACCCACCCCGGACGGCATAGTGGCCGCCCTGGGCACAGTATTCGCCAACGAAGGGAACATCCGATGAGTTTTCCGAGTCACCGCCCGCGCCGCCTCCGCACCACGCCCGCCATGCGCCGGCTCACCGCCGAGTACCGCCTGGCTCCGGCGGATCTGATCCTGCCTGTCTTCATCCGCGAAGGCATCGGCGAGCCCGCCCCCATTACCTCCATGCCAGGCGTGGTGCAGCACACCACCGGGTCACTCAAGCGCGCCGCCGCGGAAGCCGTAGAGCTGGGCGTGGGAGGAATCATGATCTTCGGTGTACCCGCGGAACGGGACGCCCGCGGCACCGCCTCCCTTGCCCCGGACGGAGTCCTCAACAAGGGCATCCGCGACGTCCGCGCCGAAGTGGGCGATGACCTGGTCATCATGGGGGACCTGTGCCTGGACGAGTTCACTGACCACGGCCATTGCGGTGTCCTGGACGCCGACGGCTATGTGGACAATGACGCCACCCTGGAAATTTATGGCCAGATGGCTGTGGCCCAGGCGGAGGCCGGCGCCCACGTTGTGGGCCCGTCGGGCATGATGGACGGCCAAGTGGCCGTTATCCGCCAGGCCCTCGAGGACTCCGGCAACAAGAACACCGCCATCCTGGCCTACGCGGCCAAGTACGCTTCGCCTTTCTACGGCCCGTTCCGTGAAGCCGTTGACTCGCAGCTCACGGGGGACCGGCGCACCTATCAGATGGATGCTGCCAACCGCCGTGAAGCCATCCTTGAGGTGGAACTGGACCTAGAAGAAGGCGCCGACATGGTGATGGTCAAACCGGCCATGAGCTATTTGGACATCCTGGCCGACGTCGCCGCGATGAGCCCCGTGCCCGTCTCCGCCTACCAGGTCTCGGGTGAGTACGCGATGATCGAGGCTGCCGCTGCGAACGGCTGGATCGACCGGCGCGGTGCCATCACGGAATCTGTCCTGAGCATCAAGCGCGCGGGTGCCAACACCGTGCTGACCTACTGGGCCACCGAACTTGCGGGTTGGCTCAAGGAATCATGACTGGTTGGGAATGTTCTCGGAGCGTGGGTCGTTTGTATGCGTATGCATGAAAATAGCGAGCATTCCGGAACCACTCCTTCAACCCCGGCCGACCCCACCGCGCCCGTCCCGGCTGACACCATCCTGCTGGGCGTCAGCACGTTCGGCGACGTCGACCTCGATGCCGACGGCGAACCCAAGCACCACGCCCGGGTGCTGCGCCAGGTGGTGGAACAGGCCAAGGTGGCGGACGCCGTCGGTCTCCACTCCTTCGGCGTCGGTGAGCACCACCGCAAGGACTTCGCCGTCAGCGCGCCGGACGTGGTGCTGGCTGCCATCGCCACGGCGACGGAAAACATCCGCCTTGGAAGCGCCGTCACCGTCCTCAGCTCCGATGACCCCATCCGTGTCTTCCAGCGGTTTGCCACGCTCGACGCCGTCTCCAACGGGCGCGCGGAAGTGATCCTGGGCCGGGGCTCGTTCACGGAGTCCTTCCCGCTGTTCGGCCAGGACCTCGCGGACTACGACATCCTGTTTGAGGAGAAGCTGGCGCTGTACGACCAGGTGCGCTCCCAGAACCCGGTCAACTGGGACGGCCGGACCCGCGCAAGCCTCCGCGGCCAGATGGTCTACCCGCACGTGGAAGGCCGGCTGCTGCCCACCTGGATCGGTGTAGGTGGCTCGCCGCAGTCCGTGGTCCGCACCGCTTCCTACGGCTACCCGATGGTCCTGGCGATCATCGGCGGCGAACCGGAGCGCTTCCGCCCGTATGCCGACCTATTCCGGCGGACCCTTGCCGAGGCAGGCAAGGAACCGCAGGCACTGTCCGTGCACTCGCCGGGATATGTGGCCGAGACCGACGAGCAGGCCCTTGAGGAGTACTACCCGCACTGGCTCGCCGTGCGAAACAAACTGGGGGCGGAGCGCGGCTGGGGCCCGGCCGGGCGCGGGGAGTTCGAAGCCGCTGCGGATGAAGACGGCGCCCTGTTTATCGGTTCGCCGGACACCGTGGCCGCGAAGGTGGTCCGGCTGAAGGCCACACTCGGCGCGGACCGTTTCGAGATGAAATACAGCAGCGGCACCCTGCCGCACGAACAGATGATGCGCTCGATCGAACTGTTTGGTTCGAAGGTGGCACCTATCGTCGCGGACAAGCTGGCGGACATGCCCGCACGCCGCTGACGCCACCTGGAAGCAGCCGGGGCCCGCGCGTGGCGTGGGCTCCGGCGGGCACTGCCGGGATGGGACAATAGGGGCATGACTCGTTCCGATGCCCTCTTTGCCCGTGCCCAGACCCTGATGCCCGGAGGCGTCAATTCGCCCGTCCGGGCTTTCGGATCGGTAGGAGGGACGCCGCGGTTTATGGTTTCCGCCAAGGGACCGTACCTGACGGACGCCGACGGCACCGAGTATGTTGACCTGGTCTGCTCCTGGGGGCCCGCGCTCCTGGGTCACGCCCACCCGGCCGTCCTCGAGGCCGTTCACGCAGCCGTGGACCGCGGCCTGTCCTTTGGCGCATCCACCCCTGACGAGGCCAACCTCGCCGCCATCGTGCAGGAGCGCGTGCCTGCGGCCGAGCGCGTGCGGATGGTGTCCACCGGCACCGAGGCCACCATGACGGCGGTCCGCCTGGCCCGCGGCTTCACCGGCCGAAACCTCATCATCAAGTTTGCCGGCTGCTACCACGGCCACCTGGACGGGCTGCTGGCCGCCGCCGGATCGGGAGTTGCCACCCTGGCGCTGCCGGGCTCGGCCGGTGTTACCGAAGCCACGGCCGCGGAAACGCTGGTCCTCCCGTACAACGACCTTGCTGCAGTCGAGGCTGCGTTCGCCGCCCACGGACCCAATATCGCCGCCGTGATCACCGAGGCTGCGCCGGCCAACATGGGTGTAGTGACACCGGGGGAGGGCTTCAACCTGGGTCTGTCGCGCATCACCCGCGAGCACGGCGCCCTGCTGATCGTTGATGAGGTCCTGACCGGTTTCCGCACCGGCTACTCAGGCTACTGGGGCCTGACCGGCGGCGCGCCGGACGCGGCCGAGCCGTGGACCCCGGACCTGCTCACCTTCGGCAAGGTCATCGGCGGGGGAATGCCGACGGCGGCCCTGGCCGGGCGTGCCGACGTCATGGACTACCTGGCGCCCCTCGGCCCGGTATACCAGGCGGGTACGCTCTCCGGTAACCCCGTGGCCATGGCCGCAGGCGTTGCCACCCTGACGCACGCCACCCGCGACATCTACTCGTTTGTGGACGCCCGCTCCCTGGAGCTGTCCTCAGCCCTGTCCGAAGCCCTTGACGGGGCCGGGGTGGACCACTCCATCCAGTTCGCCGGGAACCTCTTCTCCGTTGCCTTCGGTACCTCTGCCAACGGCGTCCACAACTACGCTGATGCGCAGGCCCAGGAAACCTTCCGGTACGCGCCGTTCTTCCACTCCATGCTGGACTCCGGCGTGTACCTGCCGCCGTCCGTCTTCGAAGCCTGGTTCCTCTCAGCTGCCCACGACGACGCCGCCATGAACCGGATCTTCGATGCACTCCCGGCCGCCGCAAAAGCCGCCGCAGCCGCACAAGCCTAGGGCCGCCGTCGGGCATTCCCTGCCTGCCTAAAGCAGAAATCCCCGGCTCCCGGACAGATCCCCGCCTCGTGCGAGGGGGATAAGTCCAGGAGCCGGGGATTTTCTGTAGCGGAGCCTAGAGGACGTCCGAGAGGAAGCCCCTGAGGCGGTCTGTCTCGGGGGCGCTGAAGATTTTCTCGGGAGGTCCCGATTCCACCACCACGCCAGCGTCCATAAACGTCACGGTATCGGAGACGTTGCGGGAGAACCCCATTTCATGGGTCACCACCACCATGGTCATGCCGCCCTTGGCGAGATCGGTCATGAGCGCCAGGACGCCCTTGACCAGTTCCGGGTCCAGTGCGGAGGTGGCCTCATCGAAGAACATCACCTCCGGTTTCATGGCCAAAGCGCGGGCGATCGCGACGCGCTGCATCTGGCCACCGGAAAGGTTGGCCGGCCGCACGTCCGCCTTGTGCTTGAGTCCCACCAGGTCCAGCTGCTCCAGGGCTTCGGCCCGGGCCTGGTCCCTGGGCAGCTTGCGGAGCTTGCGCAGGGCCAGGCTGACGTTCTCCACCACGGTTTTGTGCGGGAAGAGGTTGAACTGCTGGAACACCATGCCAATGCGCTGGCGCAGCTCGTCCGGGTTGTCCTTGAGGACGGACCGGCCATCCAGCAGGATGTCGCCCTGGTCGGGTTCGATCAGCCGGTTCATGACCCGCAGCAGCGTCGACTTCCCCGAGCCGGAGGGGCCGATGACCGAAGCCGTGGTGCCCTTCTCCACGTGGAGGTCGATGCCGCGGAGAACATGGTTGTGCCCGAACGAGAGGTGCAGGTTCTTGCCGGTCAGGGTGCCGGAGGTAAATTCCGTCATGCGTGGGCTCCCTTGCCGATAGGTGCTGCCAGTTCGTCCGGTTCCTTCTTCTCCGGCCGGCCGGTGCGGAGCCGGTTATCGATGAAGTTCACGAAGTGCGTCAGCGGAACGGTCAGGATCAGGTACAAAATGCCCGCGGCCACCAGGGGGGAGAGGTTTCCGGTGTTGGCCATGGCGTCATTTCCGATCCGGAAGATCTCGCGGTCCGACGACGCCAGCCCCAGCATAAAGACCAGCGATGAGTCTTTCAGCAGCGAGATGAACTGGTTCACCAGTGCCGGAAGCACGCGGCGGATGCCCTGCGGCACCACAACCAGGCGCATCGAGTTGCCGTAGCTGAAGCCCAGGGCACGGGAAGCCTCCAGCTGGCCTTTCTCCACGCTCTGGATACCGGACCGGAAGATCTCACCGATGTAGGCGCCGGCGATCAGGGTCAGCGCCAGGATGCCCAACGGGTACGGGTTACGTGAACCGGTGAGTTCCCGGGCGATGGGACTAAGCCCGATACCGATCACCAGGATCACGAGAATGGCCGGAAGCCCCCGGAACAGGTCGGTGTAGATCCTCGCCGCCCAACGGGCTGCCGGATTCCGCGAAATACCCATGAGGGCCAGTAGAAGGCCAAGCAGGGAACCGAGGACGCCTGACGCCACCGCCAGGATCAGGGTGTTAGGCAAGCCCACCAGAAGAAGGGAGGGAATGACCTTGGCCATTTCTTCCCAGTTGAGGAACGTATCACCAAGCTGCTCCAGGAGATCCATAGAGGATGAGGCCCGGATCAGCTCTGGGGAACCGAAGCAGCCTTGCTGCCCGGCTTCCAGTCGGCGGGGGTCTCGCGGTCCGGGTACCACTCCTTGGTCAGCTTGGACCAGGTGCCGTCAGCAATAACAGCGTCCAGGCCCGAGTTCAGCGCGTCAATGAGCGGCTGGTTGTCCTTGGCCACGGCGTAAGCCGTGAAGTTCTGGGTGTTGACCACAGATTCGGCGATGACGGTGCCGTCGCCTTCCTTGACCTGGCCGGTGGCCTGCTGCGACGGGGCTACCCACGCGTCGATCTGGCCGTTGCGCACGTTCGCGTAGACGGTGGCGTAGTCCGGGAAGCGGACCGGCTCAAGCTTGAGGGTGTTCGTGACGTAGTCGTCCTGGACCGTGCCCTGGACAACGCCGATGCGGACGTCAGCATTGAGGTCCTTGAACCCCTTGACGTCGCTGTCGGTCTTGGCAACCACAGCCATGAAGCCGAAGTCATAGCCGTTGGTGAAGCCTACGTTTGCGCGGCGGGCGTCCGTTGTGGAGATCGAGGAGGATCCGACGTCGAACTGCTTGGTCTGCACCTGGGAAAGCAGCGCCGAGAAGTCAGTGGCGACGAATTCAACTTCGAGGCCCAGCTTGCCGGCAATGGCGCGAAGCAGCTCGTTGTCGTAGCCGGTGAACTTGCCGGAGGGGTCGATAAAGATGTTCGGCGGCGCGTCGGAGAGCGTGCCAACCTCGAGCTTGCCGTCGGTGTTCAGGCCAAGCTTGGTCTTATCGATCTGGTCGAGCGGGGTGACGTCGGCGGTGGTGTACCTGTCCAGCGTTTGCTGGTCGCTGCCGGCGAGTGCATCGGTCGGTGTGCCGCTCGGCTCAGCGGTGCCCGTGCCGCAGGCGGCCAGCGATACCGCCAGCGCCAGCGCAACGGGAACGCCGGTCAGCCACTTCATGGCTTTAGTCTTCATGAGGTAGTCACTTTCATCTGAGTCATAAGTTCAACCGGGCCGAAAGGCTGCGCGTGGAGCGCCTGGAGCCTTGCTCCCAGGATGCAGACCGGCCGGGAGCGGGAATACCGCAGAACATAATTATCTCATTCCCGCGATTCCGCCGTCTTTATCGAATAACACAAGGAAATATCCGGCTACAGGCCGAATTAGTGATGTACTGAGAAGCGGTGTGAACGTCAGGTGAATGGCTGTTTTCCATGACATCGAATAGCGCGGTCTGATGCAGGGTCCGTTGAAGTCCGCGCGTGCGTGTGAGTTAGCTCTCCCTAAAAATCTCCGCGGCTGGCATCCTCCGGGGGAAGGACGGGCCATTCGCCTTCAATGACGGCTGTCGGCTTGGTCTTGCGCAGGTAGTTCTGGAAGTCTGCCGCCTGGCTGACTGCCCAGTCCTTTTGCATCTCGTGCAGCTGGCTGGCCGGCATCTTGAGCTTAGGGAACTTGATGGCCATGGCGTCCAGCATCCGGAGCGTGGCCAAGGCATCGGCCGCGGAGGTGTGCGCGTTGTCCAGCGAGATGCCGTATTCCTCGCAGAGCGCGGTCAGGGTGCGCTTGCCCTTGCGGTAGCGGTCTACCTGCTTGTTCATGATGTAGGGGTCCAGCACCGGAAACCGGGTGAGCTGGCGGACGCCGTACCGGGCCGATTCAGCGGCCAGGACCGTGAAGTCGTAACTGGCATTAAACGCGATGACCGGAACGCCGGCGTCGAACAGTTCCTGCAGAACGGTTGCCAGCTCGCCGGTTACTTCGTGGGCAGGGCGCCCCTCCCGTTGTGCCTGTTCGGTGGTGATGCCGTGCACATCGCTGGCCTCGGTGGGAATTTCAACCCCCGGATCGGCAAGCCATTCGTGTTCCTTGATGACGTCGCCCTGGTGGTCCACCACCGTCACCGACGCCGTGACGATCCGTGCGGCCCGCGAATTGCGTCCGGTGGTTTCGAGGTCGAAGGCTGCGCGCGGGAGGGTGTTCCAAGTGGTCATGCTTCAACGCTACCGGCCGGCACCGACAGGACCCGGCAGCGCCACTGCGGCTAGTCTGGATCCATGCGGATTGAGTACGTCGAGGCGGTGCTGGCGGTGGTTGAGCTGGTTCCGCCCGGGAGCGCACTCGCGTACGGCGATGTGGCCGAGCTGCTGGGATCCGGCGGTCCCCGGCAGGTTGGCCGCGTGATGAGCCATTACGGCAGCTCCGTACCCTGGTGGCGCGTCCTGAAATCCAGCGGGCACGCCCCCGACGGTCATGAAACCGAAGCCCTCCGCCACTACCTGCAGGAGGGGACGCCGCTCCTCGGCCATCCCGATGAGTATCTTCGGACAGGCGAAGGGCGCTGGCGGGTTGACCTCATGGCGGCGCGCTGGTCGCCGACTGATGACGATTTCGACCGGATTGATGCAATTGCCGAGCACCTTGAGCTGCGCCTTCATCGATTGTCAGTGGCTGATGATGGAATGTCTGTGTGACCGTAACAGCTTTAGATCTTGATCCCGCCGGCTATCCGCTTGGCGAGGCCCGTACCGGGTTCCATCCGGGAGGAGCCGGGGGCACGGGCCTCCGGCTCCTCCCGCCCAGGCAGGTCCATGCCGAGGTTCCGGTGCTGTCCATTGACCAGCGGCAGGCCGTCTCCGTGCCTCACGGCTCGGGGCCGGTGCTGGTCCCCGGCGCGCCGGGAACCGGCAAGTCCACCGTCCTGATCGAAGCTGCCGTTCACCGTGCCGTGCAGGACGGCGTGGATCCGGAACGGATCCTGATCCTGGCGCCGGGCCGTCTGGCCGCGGACTCGCTCCGGGACAGGTTTACCGCAAGGCTGGACACGAGCCTGAGCACCACACCGGCCCGGACGTGGGCTTCCTACGCCTTTGACCTGATCCGGCGGGCCAAAGCGGAGGGTATCCTGCCGCTCCCGCGGGCGCCACGCCTCCTGTCAGGCCCGGAACAGGACCTCATCATCCGGGAGTTGCTGGAGGGCCACCGGATGCCCGGTCTCGAACTTCCGTGGCCCGCTGATCTGGAAGCGGCCCTGGAAACGCGCGGTTTCCGGCACGAAGTGCGCCTGCTTTTTGACAGGATCATCGAATCCGGCCGGACAGCAGCCGATCTCGAGGAGCTCGGGCGGCAGTGTGCACGGCCGGACTGGATCGCCGCCGCTTCCCTCTATTCGGAGTACCGGGATGTCCTGGACCTGAGGATGCCCGAAGCATTCGACCCCGCGGGGATCATCACCACCGCCCGCCAGATTTTCCAGGATGAGCCTGGCTTCCTGACAGCCGAACGCGAACGCCTGCAGCTGGTACTGGTGGACGATATGCAGGAGGCAAACCCCGCCGTTTTTGAACTGCTGGCTGACATCGCGGCCGGCAAGGACTGCTACGTTGCCTTCTCACCGGACACCGTGGTGCAGGGCTTCCGCGGGGCCAGGCCGGACCTCGTCGCTGACCTTCCGCGGCTGCTGTCGCCCGGGTCCGGCGTCGTGGAACGGCCGCTGTGGCACACCCACCGGCACGCTCCCGCCATTGCCGAGGCCTGGCTTGGAGTGGCCGGCCGGATCTCACAGCGCGCCGGCGGGCAACTGGCCCGGCGGCTTGAGCAGCCCGGTTCCGGGGATAACGCCCCGCACGCCGGAACCGCCGCCGTCGAACGTTTCGCTTCCGGAACCCCGGCGGCTGCCGGAACGGTGGAAGCGCACCTGGTCCCGTCCCCGGTCCATGAGCTGCGGTACGTGGCCCAGCGCATCCTGGACCAGCACGTCAACCATGGCCGCGACCTTGCGGAGATCGCGGTGATTGTCCGCAACGGCGGACAGCTCAGCGAGCTGCAGCGGTACCTTTCGGGGCAAGGGATAGCGGTGCGCGTTCCGGTTGCCGAATCTGCGGTCCGTGACGAAGTGGCGGTGCGTCCGCTGCTGGATGCCTACGCCATCGCACTTGACCCCGCGCTGCTGACGCCGGAGGCCGCCGTCGCGCTTCTGACGTCCCGGATCGGCGGCGCGACGTCGATCGAGCTGCGCCGCCTCCGGCAATCCCTGCGGCGCGAGGAGCTGCAGGGCGGGGGCGGGCGTACCAGTGATGCCCTTTTGGTTGAGGCGCTCCTGGAGCCGGGGGCGCTGGTGACCCTGGGCGTGGAGGGCAGGTCCGCACGGCGCACGGCCCGCATGATTCAGGCGGGACAGAACGCTGCGGCCCAGCCCGGCGCCAACGCGGAGTCCGTGCTCTGGGCCCTCTGGCACTCCACCGGGCTGGCCAATGCGTGGACTGAATCCGCCCTGTCCGGGGGTTCCCACGGGGCACGGGCAGACCGCGACCTGGACGCCATGATGGCACTCTTTCACACCGCCGAGCGCTACGTGGACCAGATGCCCGGTGCCGGTCCCGAGCAGTTCCTCGAATACCTCCTGAACCAGGAACTGCCCATGGACACGCTCGCCGCACGGGCGCAAGTGGATGACGCTGTGGAACTGATGACTCCGGCGAGTGCCGCCGGACGGCAGTGGCCCGTCGTCATCGTGGCGGGGCTGCAGGAAGGCGTCTGGCCCAACACCCGGCTCCGCGGGGAGCTGCTGGGCAGCAGCCTGTATGCGGACGCGGTGGAACACGGGGTCAGCTATGCCCTGCAGCTCGACCCCCTGAGCAGGCTGCGGGAGATCCGCTACGACGAACTCAGGAGCTTCTCCACCGCCGTTTCCAGGGCGGAGCAGCTCCTGATCTGCACGGCTGTCTCCTCGGAGGACGACCAGCCGTCGTCCTTCCTCGATTATGTGGCGCCGCTTGAACCCGGGCAGGAGGGCCGGGGATTCACTCCGGTGGAACGCCCCATGACGCTGCGTGCACTCGTGGCCGAGTTGCGCCAGTACGCCCAGCTGGACGGAAAGTTCGAGCCGGAAGCCGCCGAGGCCGCCAGGGTTCTTGCGGGATTGGCAACGGCAGAGCCTCCCGTCCCCGGAGCCCACCCGGATACGTGGTGGGGGCTGCTGCCGCTGAGCACGTCGGAGCCCGTGGTCCCTAACGGCGGGACGGTCTATGTTTCGCCCTCCAAGGTGGAATCCGTGCAGAAATCTCCGCTTGACTGGTTTGTCCAGGCTGCCGGGGGCGAGGCCGCCACTGATTTCGCCCGCAGCCTCGGAACATTGGTCCACGCCATCGCACAGGACCTGCCGGAAGCTTCCGGCGGGCAGTACGTCGAGGAACTGATCCGTCGATGGCCCACGCTCGGGATGAAGGACAACTGGGAAGGCAAGCTCGACTTCCAGCGGGCCGAGGCAATGGTGCGCAAACTCGCCCAGTACGTCCTGATAATGCGCAGCGAGGGAAGGAGCCTGCTGGGCGTCGAACAGGATTTCGAGGTACGCCTGCCTGACCTCCCGCCCGTGCCGGCCGTCGAAACCACAGGTCCGGGCGCAGGAACCGCCAGTCCGGGCGCAGAAACTGCGGTGCCCGGGACCGGTATCGCTGACTTCCGCAACCCCGAACCCCGTGCCGCGGTCCTTCGCGGGCAGGTAGACCGGCTGGAGATCGACAGCGAAGGAAGGCTGGTCGTGGTGGACCTGAAAACAGGCAAAAGGCAGCCTGGCAAGACAGAGTTGTCTCGCCACCCGCAGCTGGGGGCCTATCAGGCTGCCGTCCTGGCCGACGGTTTTGGGGACGCCGCTGCTGCCGCGCCGGGGACCGCCGGGCCGGGCGCAGCGGAGCCGGGTGGTGCTGTGCTGGCACAGCTGGGCACCACAACGAAGAGCCCCGGAGTCCAGCAACAGGAACCGCTGGACCCGCAGGAAAACTGGGCGCTGGACATGGTCAACGATGCGGCCGCGCTGATGGCCGGCAACAGCTTCGAGGCGAGGCACGATCCCGCGAAGGGCGGCCACGGCGGTCATGGCTGCCGGCTCCCGGAGGTCTGTCCGCTCTGCATCCGCGGAAAGCAGGTCACGGAATGAGCCTGCAGCCTCCCGAGCCCCTCTTCAGCCCGGAACGGCTGTCGGCGCTGTTGGGTGAAAAGAACACTCCCACGCCCGAACAGTCCGCCATCATCTCTTCGCCCCTGGCACCCCGGCTGGTGATCGCCGGAGCAGGTTCCGGCAAAACCGCCACGATGGCCGACCGCGTGGTGTGGCTTGTCGCCAATGGGTGGGTCAGGCCCGAAGAAGTCCTGGGTGTCACGTTCACCAGGAAGGCTGCCGGCGAACTTGCCACAAGGATCCGGGCGAAACTGGCTGCGCTGCAGCGCATCGCGGCCCAGGACACCGGGCATGCCGTCTTCCCGGCGGGCCTGCTCAGCACCGACGCCCTGGAGCCCAAGGTGTCCACATACCATTCCTTCGCCAGTGGAGTCGTGTCTGATTACGGGCTGCGGCTCGGCGTGGAACGGGACGTTGTGCTGCTGGGCGGTGCCCAGGCGTGGCAGTTGGCCACCGAGGTGGTGGAAGCGTTCGACGGCGACTATCGCCACTTCAAGGCAGCCAAGTCCACACTGGTCAAGGCGGTCATCCAGCTGGCGGGCGAGTGTGCGGAGCACCTGCAGGAACCGGCCGGCGTCGAGTCCTGGCTGATGGCGCGGCTCGAGGAATTCGAGGGGCTGCCGTACGTGGCCGGTGCCGCCAAAAACGCACCCCAGGCCGCTGGCGAACTGGCCGCCATGCTGCGTACGCGGGCCAGCGTCGCGGACATGGTGGGGCGCTACACGGCAGCCAAGCGGGCTAGGGGAGCCCTCGACTTCGGGGACCTCGTGGCGCTCGCCGCCCGCGTGTCCCGGGAGGTTCCTGTGGCCGCCGAAATGGAACGCCAGCGGTACAAAGTGGTGCTCCTGGACGAATTCCAGGACACGTCCTATGCCCAGCTGGTGTTGTTCTCCCGCCTCTTCGGCGAGGGCCATGCCGTCACGGCCGTGGGAGACCCGAACCAGTCGATCTACGGTTTCCGCGGTGCATCCGCCGGACAGCTGTTCCACTTTGTCCGCGAATTTCCCGTCCGTCTGGAGGGCCCGGAGAGCGGGGACGGGCAGGCCAGGTTCCAACTGGCGCCAACGTCCTACCTCACCACGGCCTGGCGCAACGGCAGGGCGATTCTCTCCGCGGCCAACATCATGTCAGAAGCCCTGGGCAGGGCGGAGGCGCTCAAGGCGCCGGCCGGCACAACTCCGGAAGCCGCAACCGTTCCCCCGCTGCAGCCCAGCCCGTTCGCGGTGGAGGGCCAGGTGGTGCTGGGCCGCTTCGGCACCGACGTGGATGAAGCCACGGCCCTGGCCGGGGACGTCCTGAAATACCGGATCACGGACTTCGAACGCGAGGCGGACGGGACTCCGGTTCCGCCTGCCCTTGCGGTGCTTTGCCGGCGCCGGGCCCAGATGGAAACCATCCGTCGCGAGTTCGAATCGAGGGGAATCGCCTACGAAATTGTGGGACTCGGCGGACTCCTGGACACCCCCGAAATTGTTGACCTCGTGGCCACCTTGCGTGTGTTGGCAGACCCGGGGCGTTCGGACTCGCTGATGCGCCTCCTTGCCGGAGCCCGGTGGCGGATCGGCCCCGCAGATCTGATGGCGTTCCGCGACTGGTCCAGCCAGCTTGCGCGCCGCCGCGGACATCTGGCGGAGGCATCGTCTCCGGATGGCGACAGCGGGGAGGCTGCCGATGACGCCGTTATTGAAAGCGACCTGACTGACGGGGCCAGCCTGGTGGAGGCGCTCGACTGGCTGCCACGTGAAGACTGGGTCTCCGCCAACGGCCGCGCCCTGACCATCGAGGCGCGCGAACGGCTCGCGAGGCTGTCGGCTGAGCTCAGGCAGCTGCGCGGGTACCTCGGCGATGACCTGACCACTTTGCTGGGCGAGGTGGAACGGGCCATGCTGCTTGACATCGAAGTGGCGGCCCGCCCGGGTATCAGCATCCATCAGGCCCGCCGCAACCTGGACGCGTTCCAGGACGCGGCGGCCGGCTTCCTGCGGACTTCCCACCGCGTGGATATCCTCGCGTTCCTTGCCTGGCTCGAAGCTGCCGCCGCAGAAGAGAACGGCCTTGAAGCGCCGCCGCCGGATATCAACCGCGAGGCCGTACAGCTGTTGACCGTCCACGCCTCAAAGGGTCTGGAATGGGACGTTGTTTTTGTCCCTGGCCTGAATGCCGGCGCCTTCCCCAGCAACAAGGACTCCCGCTGGAGCAGCGGCTCGGCCGCACTGCCCTGGCCCCTCCGCGGGGACCGCTCGGACCTGCCCCAATGGGATACCGACCAGCCTGACAAAAAAGGCTGGCTGGACGCGGAGAAGGACTTCAAGGCAGCGGTCCAGGTCCACGGTGAAGGTGAGGAACGACGCCTCGCGTATGTGGCCTATACCAGGGCCAAACACGTGCTGTGGGTTTCCAGTGCAGCCTGGGTAGGGTCCCGGGCCGGCCGCGCGGAGATGTCGCCGTTCCTGGCTGAGCTGGAGCGGCTTGTCGCTCCGCTGCAGGGTGGCAACCCGGTGAAGGGTGGGAACCCCGCCGGTGCCGTTGTGCACCCCGCGTCGGTGGAGGAAGCCTCCTTGCCGGAGAAAAGCCCGCTGACCACCGAGACGGAGCTGGCCGGGTGGCCTTATGACCCCCTCGAAGGCCCGGCCGATCCCCGGACGGGTGAACGCCTGCGGACTGTCCCTGGCAGGAGGCTTGCCATGGAGGCCGCGGCGGCACGTGTGCTGGCCGCCGTGGAGGCCGGGCGAATCGGCGCGCAGGACAGCGCCCTCCGGGGGCATGCCGCCGACTGGGCCAGGGAGGCTGCCCTGCTGCTGGAACGCCGGTCCCGCCGGGCAGGCGGACAGGACGTGCACCTGCCGGGCCACATCTCCGCGTCCACCCTGGTGGACCTGGGTGAAGACCCCGGGGGAGTGGTGAGCCGGCTGAGGCGGCCGGTGCCCCGCGAGCCGGGCATGTCCGCCCGGAAGGGCACTGCCTTCCACTCCTGGGTGGAGGAATACTTCGGCACCGCCGGGATGCTGGATCTTGGCGAGGCCCCGGGGTCGGACCACCACATCGACGCCGCTTATGACCTCGATGCAATGGTGGCCACGTTCAAGGCCTCGGAGTGGGCCGACAGGTCACCGGCGTTTGTTGAAGTTCCCGTCGAAACCCGAGTCGGGGACGTGGTGGTCCGTGGGCGCATCGACGCCGTATTCCAGGATGCAGACGGCCGCTGGAACCTTGTGGACTGGAAAACCGGACGCCGGCCCTCCGCATCCCAGCTGCGCGCCAAGTCCGTCCAGCTCGCCGCATACCGGCTCGCATGGGCCCGGCTCAAAGGCGTACCGGTCGACGAAGTGCGTGCCGCATTCTTCTATGTCGCGGATAACCAAGTGGTGCGGCCGCACGATCTGGGTTCCGCCGAGGAACTGGAACTGATCGTGGCGGCCGCCCTCGGACCTAGTGCTTCCTGACGTCCACGATGCTGATCGCCGCGGTGGAGGTGTCTTCGGCCGCTGATTCGTCAGCGGCCGAAACCGTTCCAGCCGGCATCGAATCCGCCGGGATGGGGCTTACCTCGACGGCGGGCCGCGCCGGAGCGGACTCCAGCCCCGCGATGGATGCCCTCGCTCCAGGCACCGCCACAGGCACCTTAGGTACAGCCACCTCAGGTTCAGCTACTTCAGGTACCGGCACCACCGTGACCGCCGGTACGGGAGCTACGCTCACGGCAGAGACAGGTGACGCGGCAACTCCCGGTGCCAGGGTCACAGACGGTACGGGGTTCACTGCCGGCGACGGCCCGGCGTCGGCCGTTAAACCGGCCGCGACAGGTGCCTTGCCCGGCAGCGGCTCAACGCTGATGGCCTGCCCGCCGTGTTCTTCGACGTCGGCCGCGAGGGTTTCGAGCATGCCTTCAGCTTCGGCGACCATGTCACCGTCAGCGGCCGCAATGCCCTTGACGAGGTATTGGGCGAGGGCGAACTCAGCGGACAGCGCGGCCCGGCGCAACAGGTGCTGGTCCGGAGCATCCCGGCGGTTGTCGGTATAGCTGGCCAGAACGGCGTCCACGAAATCCTGTTCATTGGAAGCAACCAGCCACGCGAAGTCGTCTGCGGGGTCGCCGATCCGGAGGTCGGTCCAGCCGGTCACCGCCGTGACGCGGCTGCCGTCGACCAGCAGGTTGTCCTCATGAAGGTCGCCGTGGACAACGCTCGGGTTGAACCGCCACAGGGAGACGTCCTCCATGGCATGTTCCCAGCGGCGCAGCAGCGAAGCCGGAATCTTTCCGGTGGTGGCCGCCTGGTCCAGTTCGTTCAGCCTGCGCTGACGGAACTCGTTGGGGGTATAGCTGGGGAGGTCGGCGTTGCTGACCAGGGACCGCGGAAGATCATGGATTGCGGCCAGCGCGGTACCCACCTCCTTGGCGAGTGCCGCCGGGCCGGCGGTCAGTTCCTCAACGCTGCGCGTGCTGCCCGCCAGGTGCGAGTAGACGAACGTGCTCAGGCTGCCGAGGCGGACACTTCCCGCCACAGTGGGCATCAGGAAGGGCAGTTCGGCCCGGATGGCCGGGGCGAACGCCCGCAGGACCAGGAACTCGGTTTCGAGCCGTGCGCTGGCCTCCGCATGCCGGGGCGACCTGACCCGCCAGCGCTTGCCTTCTGAATCAAGGAGCAGGGCGGAGTCGAAATCCGCGGGGTCGTCCGCGGCGGAGCTGACGGCGGTGGGGGTCAGCCCGGGGACTGCCGCGGTTGCTACGGCTGCCAGTTCGATCGGTTTTCTTCTCACCGTTCCACGGTAGATTGGCTGGCGTCCAACACAACGATGTGCGGCGGCGAGTCTCCAGATACCGTGGAAAGTAGGGTAGGTTGCCGGGCCTGAGGTCCTCGCCACATGTTCCCCGGATTCGCCTCCGTAAATGTAAATTGTCGGTCCGAGTCAGTACGGTGGACACATGAGTCATGCGGAGTCTGCTTCACCGGCCTTTCAGGCGCAGGCAGTCCACCTGCCGGCCAACCACCTCGTCGACACCGTCCTGCCGGTGCGGCCCGCCCGGGTGGACCGGGGCTCCGTTGAACGTGTCCGGCCCGGGATGGTTGAGGAACTGCTGGCCAGCGGGCAGACGCGCGCGGTTGTCCTGGCCGGGAGGCAGGCCCTTGTGCAGGGGAACCAGCTGTTCCTGCCGGCAGCGTCACCTTTCCTGGCCGGTCTCGGAGCCCTGGGTACGGTCCCGAAGCAGGCCATCTATCTGGGCGCGGCGTTGGCTGGCTCGGACCTGCCTGCCGGCACGGAGGTTGTCCTGGTCATCCTGCCCGAGGCCGTTACCCCGGGTACGGCCGGGATCCCGCTGGACGCTGAATGGGCCGGCTTCCGCGATGTCGCTGCTGTCCTGAACCCCACCGATACGGCCCTATTCGTTGAAGCCAGCGCCATCGCCAACTGGCACGCCACCCACACGCACTGTCCCCGCTGCGGTGCCCCCACGGTGGTTGAGGCCGGCGGCTGGGTGCGCCGCTGCCCGCAGGACGATTCAGAACATTATCCTCGGACCGACCCCGCCATCATTGTCACCGTCGTCGGCCCGGACGGCCGGCTCCTCCTGGGCGGCGGCGGTCCGGTGGATGCGAAGAATTACTCCACGCTGGCCGGATTTGTGGAGCCGGGAGAATCCCTTGAACAGGCCGTCATCCGCGAAATCCATGAGGAAGTGGGCGTCAGGATCACCCGCTGCCAATACCTGGGCTCCCAGTCATGGCCCTTCCCTGCATCCCTGATGCTCGGGTTTTCTGCGGTTACGGAAGACACCGAGGCAACGCCCGACGGCGTGGAAGTCACCCGGGCGCGTTGGTTCACGCGGGAGCAGCTGCAGGATGCCGTACTCGCCGGGGAGATCACCATCTCCAGCCGGTTGTCCATTGCGCGTTCCCTCATCGAGCATTGGTATGGCGGCCGAATCCTGGACCGCAGCGAAACCTGACCCCCGGCCAGGCGGCATCCCTGGCGCTGACAGGCGGCAGTACCACTTACACACCCCACAACCAGAGCAGCAGATGTGACCACAGAGAATCCAGATAGTTCACAGTCCCTCGAGGAACGCATCCTCGGGGGACTTGACGCCGAACAGCGGGAAGTCGCCAGCACCCTGAACGGCCCGCTGTGCGTCCTGGCCGGCGCCGGAACGGGAAAGACCCGCGCCATCACGCACCGGATCGCCTACGGTGTGCACTCCGGCGTCTACAGTCCGCAGCGGCTCCTCGCCGTCACGTTCACCGCCCGCGCCGCCGCGGAAATGCGCAGCAGGCTGCGGGACCTTGGTGCGGGCAACGTGCAGGCCCGCACCTTCCACGCAGCGGCTTTGCGGCAGCTGCAGTTTTTCTGGCCGCAGGCCGTGGGCGGCACGCTGCCCAACCTGCTGGACCACAAAGCACAGATGATCGCCGAAGCGTCCCGCCGGCTGCGGCTCAGCACCGACCGTGCGTCCATCCGCGATCTCGCCTCGGAGATCGAGTGGGCCAAGGTATCCATGCTGACCCCGGCCAATTACCTGGAGAACGCGCAGGGGAGGGGAACCCCGGGCGGTTTCGACCTCACCGCCGTCGCGCGGGTCTTCCAGTCCTATGAGGATGTCAAGACTGACCGGAACGTCATCGACTTCGAGGATGTACTGCTGATTACGGTGGGGATACTGCAGGAGGACCAGAAAGTGGCCGCCACTGTCCGCGAACAGTACCGGCACTTCGTGGTTGATGAGTACCAGGACGTTTCCCCGCTGCAGCAGCGCCTCCTGGAACTGTGGCTTGGCGGCCGGGACGAACTGTGCGTCGTGGGCGACGCCAGCCAGACCATTTACTCCTTTACCGGCGCTTCCCCCAAACACCTGCTCAACTTCAAGGCGCAGTATCCCGACGCCAACGTGGTCAAGCTGATCCGCGATTACCGTTCCACGCCGCAAGTGGTCAAACTGGCCAACGACCTCCTGGCCGCACGGCGCAGCGGCGGCCCGGTGGCCGATTCTGCCTGGGCCACGCCGCTGCAGCTGGTCGCCCAGCGCCCGGCCGGGCCGGCACCGCAGTTCACCGAATGCTCCGATGATGAAGCCGAAGCCGCCACCGTGGCCCTCAAGGTCCGGGAACTGCTCGACGCCGGCACTCCGGCAAGCGAAGTCGCGGTCCTCTTCCGCACCAACGGTCAGTCCGAGGCCTACGAGCAGGCCCTGGCAGCGGCAGGGATCGGATACCAGCTGCGGGGCGGGGAACGGTTCTTCGCGCGGAAGGAAGTGCGCGATGCCATCCTCCAGTTGCGGGCGGCTACCAGGGCCGTGGCTGAATCGGCCACGCCCGAACCGCTGGGCCAGCTGGTGCGGGATATTGTTGCATCCCTCGGCTACACGGAGGCCCCGCCCCATAACGGCGGCGCCCTGCGCGAACGCTGGGAGTCGTTGGCCGCACTGGTGGCACTCGCGGACGAACTGGTCCAGGTCCGGGGCGGGCAATTCGGTCTGGCCGACTTCGTTAATGAACTCCAGGAGCGGTCCCTCGCCCAGCACGCCCCCACGGTCCAGGGTGTGACCCTGGCGTCACTGCACGCAGCGAAAGGCCTGGAATGGGACGCTGTGTTCCTCGTAGGCCTCAGCGAAGGCCTGATGCCCATCTCCTTCGCGGACACTCCCGAAGCCGTGGACGAGGAACGCCGCCTCCTGTATGTGGGAATCACCCGCGCCCGCGAGCACCTGGCCCTGTCCTGGTCAACGGCCCGGACCCCCGGCGGCCGGGCCAACCGCAAGCCCTCACGCTTCCTTGACGGCCTGCGGCCTAACTCCGTGGCCAGCTCCAGTGTCCGAGGCAAAGGACCGGCTCCGCGCCGCAAAGCTGCCACACCCGCCACGTGCAGGGTCTGCGGGAGCATGCTGGCCAGCGGCGCCGAGCGCAAGGTGGGACGCTGCAACGACTGTCCGCCCAGTTATGAGGAACAAACCTTTGACGCCCTCCGGCAATGGCGCAAGGAAACCGCGCTGGCCGCTGAAGTCCCTGCCTTTGTGGTGTTCACCGATGCCACGCTGACTGCCATCGCGGAGGCTAAACCGTCGTCGCTGGAGGAACTCGCCGCGCTGGCCGGCGTCGGTCCGTCCAAACTTGAGCGCTACGGCGAAGAAGTGCTGCGGGTGCTGGTCGAAAGCAGCGTCCTGTGAGCGGCCAGGGCAGCACGCAGCCGCTGCGGCTGACCACTCCGGGCGGGGCTCCGGTGGAGGTGCGCAGGTCGGCCCGCCGGACCCGGACTGTTGCAGCATTCTGGGAAAACGGGACGGCCGTGGTGGCCATTCCTGCCAGGTTCACGGCGGCCCAGGAATCCGAATGGGTCCACCGCATGCTGGAGAAGCTGCACCGCCAGGGTGAGAAACGCGCGGACAAAACACGGAAACAGCCGGCCACCGATTCCGCGCTGGCTTCCCACGCAGCGGATCTTTCAGCCCGGTACTTAGGCGGCAGGGCAATCCCGACGTCGGTCCGCTGGGTCAGCAACCAGAACTCACGCTGGGGCTCCGCGACGCCGTCGGAAGGAACCATCCGGCTCTCTGACAAACTCCGGCCCATGCCTCAGTGGGTTATCGACTACGTGCTGCTGCACGAGCTCGCCCACCTGTTGGTGGCCAGCCACAACTCCGCGTTTTGGAAGCTGCTGGAAGCCTATCCGGACACCATGCGCGCCAAGGCATTCCTTGAAGGCGTCTCGTTCGCGACGTCCCGGGGCCTTGCCGGCGACGACGGCACCTGTCCAGCCGGCGGCACCGGGCATAGCCACGGCGACGCCGACTAGGATCCCTGGCTAGCCTTTGGGCTTGTCCGCATCCCCGGCGTCGGACGAACCAGCGTCGGATGGCCCGTCGCCGGTGTCAGAGGCGCCGGCCTCGGAAGCACCGGCCTTGGAGCCATCGGCGCCGGAACCGGGCTGCGCCGCATCATCCTTCGCCGCGTCATCCTGCGGCGCGTCGAAGCCGCCGCTCAGCAGCTTCTGCAGGGCATCATCCACTTCACTTTCGCTGGCCTCTGCCAGCTGACGGCGCCCGCCGAAGCCCTGCGGGTCATCGAGGTCCGCAGCCGTGGGCAGCAGGTCGGGATGCTGCCAGATGGCATCGCGTCCCTCGATGCCGCGCTCCTCCTTCAGGACGGCCCACAGCGTGGCGGCCTCCCGCAGCCGGCGCGGGCGCAGCTCCAGTCCCACAAGGGAGGAGAACGCGTGTTCGGCCGGGCCGCCGGTGGCGCGGCGGCGCCGGACCGTTTCACGGAGGGCAGCCGCGGAGGGCAGCATCTTCTCCGTGGCGGAAGCGGTGAGCTCATCCACCCAGCCTTCAACGAGGGCCAGGGCGGTCTCGAGCTTTTCGAGGGCCTGCTCCTGGGCGGGCGTCCGCTGCGGCATAAACACGCCCTTGGACAGTGCCTCCTGGATGCCTTCGGGGTTGCTCGGGTCAAGGTCCCGGGCGAGTTCCTCAATGCGCGACGTATCAATGTGGATGCCCCGCGCGTACGCCTCGATGGCGCCGAGCAGGTGGCCGCGCAGCCAGGGAACCTGGACGAACAGGCGGGCATGGGCTGCCTCGCGCACGGCAAGGAACAGGCGGATGTCGTTTTCCGGCAGGCTCAGGCCCTCGCCGAACGCGGTGACATTTGCCGGCAACAGGGCCATTTCGAGGTCCGCCAGGGGAACACCGATGTCTGTGGAGCTGACTACCTCAGCCGAGAGCGCGCCGATGGCCTGGCCCAGCTGCATGCCGAAGATCGCTCCGCCCATGTTCTGGAGCATGGATGATGCCCCGCCCATCATGGACTTCATCTCTTCGGGCATTTGTTCGGTCATGGCGCTGGAGAGCGCGTTGGCGATGCTGTTGGCAACAGGTTCGGTCAGGCGCTTCCACGTACCGAGGGTGGCTTCCACCCACTCGGCACGGGACCAGGCCCGGCCAATCAGCCCCGTGGCAGGCAGGTCTGTCACGGGGTCCAGCCAGAGTTCGGCGAGCCGGAGGGCTTCGTCCACTTCCCGGGTCTGCAGGAAAGTGACTGACGGGTCGGCGGAGCTGGCGGCAACCCGGCGGGCATTCTCATGCGCGAGCTGCCAGTTGACGGGCCCCTCGGAGGGGGCGCTCATCATGGCCTGGACCTGTGAAAACATCTGTGCCAGGAGGTTCGGGTCGTCCGGCAGGCCGGCTGCTTTCGCCAGTTCGGCGGGGTCGAAGTTCTCCATACCCTTGCCGCCCATCAGGTTCTGCAGCATCTCGGTCAACGGATCCTTGGGCGTGTCATCGCCGTTGGACGGATTGAGTGGGTTGGAGGTCATGGTCCCGCCGATCGTCGGTTTGAGCATTCAACTTCACGGTACCCCGGGCCGCGGCGGCTGTCTGCCGGACAGGGGCGGCGTTCGCTGTAGGCAAAGAGCTGGCCGCAGGCGCCACCGCGTAGTGTTGGTTCAGTGACTACAACCCGTGGCGAACATCCCAACGAGGACCACGCTCCAGAGCTCGACGCCGGCGCAACTTCAGGTGCCGGAGCCCCGGCAGGAGCCCCGGCAGGAGCACCGGACGGAGTTCCTGCCGGGCAATATACTCCGCGGGAGTCCCGGCACGGGGACAGGCGGGTGTCCGTGATGATGCTGGCCGGAATGCTGGCACTGGGGCTGGGGATCGCGGCAGGCACCATTCCTGTGCCGTACGTTGTGGAGAAGGCCGGACCCACCTTCAACACCCTCGACCGGACCGGGGAGAACCCCGTGATCAGCGTTAAGGGACACGAGACCTATCCCGCCAAAGGCAACCTCGACCTGACCACCGTGTATGTGGAAGGCGGCCCGAACGGCCCGCTCAGCATCCTGGGCGTGTTTGGTGCATGGCTGGACCGGTCCAAATCCGTCTACCCCCAAGAGCTGATTTACCCCACGGGCACCACCAGGGAGCAGGCCGAGGAACAGAGCTCTGTGGCCATGACCACATCCCAGGAAAACGCGGTGGCTTCGGCGCTGCGGGAGCTCGACATCCCCTTCGGCCAGCAACTGCAGGCAGCAGGGCTGACCGATGGGTCGCCGTCGACGGGCAAAATCGAAAACGGCGACATCTTCGAAACGATCAACGGCAAGCCGATCACGTCCCTCGCGGTGGTGCAGGAAGAACTCGCCGCCGGAAAGGGCGCGCCAGTCACACTCGTTGTTCAGCGGGCAGGGGAGTCCGTTAGCCAGACCATCACTCCCATGGACAACGGCGCGGGCCGCTACATCCTCGGCGTCATGCTGAAGTATCTGTTCGACTTTCCGTTCGACGTGACAATTTCCTTGGATAAGGTGGGCGGTCCCAGCGCCGGCTTGATGTTCTCGCTGGGCATTATCGACACCGTCACACCGGGTGACCTGACCGGCGGCAAGCACGTTGCCGGCACCGGGACCATCAATCCCGACGGCATTGTGGGTCCCATTGGCGGCATCCAGCAGAAAATGCAGGGCGCGCGTGCCGGCGGGGCCACACTCTTCCTGGCACCGGCAGAAAACTGTGACGAAGTCGCGGGACACATTCCGGAAGGACTGCAGGTGGTCAAAGTTGAGAATCTCGCCCAGGCACGCTCCGTCGTCGAACTTGCCGGATCGGGCCAGGACACGGCGGGTTTGCCCGTCTGCACCACCAACTAGACTGAGGCCAGGAACTAAGCTTTACCGCCACTCGTGGCAGATATGACGGACGTTGCCACACGCTTGCCCGGTGCCGGACGTCAACCGCACGCACGCTCCGAATGTAAATCTGACGATCAGCTATGAGGTACCGAGTTTGTCCCGTCCCACCAGCCCCATCCCGCCCGGAAGACCCCCATCACGACGAGGGGCCCTGACACCCACCCTGATAGTCGTTGCCCTTGTAGTTGTGGGCTTTATCTTCTTCGCCAATGTGTGGACTGATGTCCTGTGGTACCAGCAGCTCGGTTACTTCGAAGTGTTCGTGACCGAAAACCTTTCCCGGATCCTGATCTTCCTGGCCGGCTTCGCCCTGATGTTCGCCGCCGTCTTCTTTGCCATCCGGATCGCCTACCGCGCCAGGCCCGTCTATGCGCCCGACTCTGAAATGCGTGACAACCTCAACCGGTACCAGGCACAGCTCGAACCGGTCCGCCGAGTCGTTATGGTGGGCCTGCCCATCCTGTTCGGTTTGTTCGCTGGAAGCGCGGCCGCCAGCCAATGGCAGCGGGTCCTGCTGTTCTTCAACCAGGAGCCGTTCGGCGAGAAGGACCCCCTGTTTGACCTGGACATCAGCTTTTATGTGATGACCCTGCCGTTCCTGGGCTTCGTCACGGGATTCCTGATCAGCGTTGTGGTGGTGGCCGGCATCGCCGGAATCCTTACCCACTACCTCTACGGCAGCATCCGCCTGCTGGAACGCGGCGTGTTCACCAGCCGTGCGGCACAGATCCACCTCGCAGTGACCGGCGCAACCTTCCTGATCCTGCTGGGCGTCAACTTCTGGCTGGACCGGTACTCTGCGCTGCAAAGCGACGGCGGCCGCTGGGCGGGTGCGCTGTACACCGACGTCAACGCCGTCATCCCCACCAAGGCGATCCTCGCCGTCGCGGCCGTTCTGGTGGCCATCCTCTTCATCGTTGCGGCGTTCATCGGCCGCTGGCGCCTGCCGGTCATCGGCACCGCCATGCTGATCATCACCTCGATCCTCGCGGGCGGGGTGTACCCGTGGGTCATCCAGCAGTTCCAGGTACGGCCTTCAGAAGAGACCTACGAGCGGGACTTCATCAAGCGCAACATCGATATGACCCGGGCCGCCTACGGCCTCGACCAGATCCAGGTGGACCGCTACGACGCAACAAACACCGCGAACACGGGGGCCCTGGCCCCGGACGCCCAGACCACAGCCAACATCCGGCTCCTGGACCCCAACCTGATCTCGGATGCGTTTTCCCAGCTTGAGCAGTACCGGCCGTACTACCAGTTCCCGGACGCGCTGAACGTGGACCGCTACGAGGTTGACGGCAAGGTCCAGGACACTGTGATCGCCGTACGCGAACTCAACCCGACCAACGTCGCCACGAACCAGCAGGGCTGGCTCAACCAGCACGTTGTCTACACCCACGGCTACGGCGTGGTCGCGGCCAAGGGAAACAAGTTCACTGTCGATGGCAAGCCGGAGTTCCTGCAGTCGGGCATTCCCTCCACAGGCGTCCTGGGCGACGACTCCACGTACCAGCCGCGGATCTACTTCGGCGAGAACTCGCCGGAGTACTCCATTGTGGGGGCGCCGGACGGCGCCACACCCCGCGAGCAGGACAGGCCTTCCGGTAAAGAAGGTGAAGCGGACAACCAGTACACCTTCGAAGGCAACGGCGGCCCGAACGTGGGCAGCTTCTTCAATAAGGTGCTTTACTCCATCAAGTTCCAGTCCTCGGACCTGCTGCTGTCCGATGGCGTGAACGCAGAGTCGCAGATCCTGTACGACCGCAATCCGCGGGAGCGCGTGGAGAAGGTCGCACCGTACCTGACAGTGGACGGCAACGCCTACCCGGCGGTTGTGGACGGCCGCGTCAAGTGGATCGTCGACGGATACACCACCTCACAGTTCTACCCCTACTCACAGCAGGAGCAGCTCTCCGCGGCGACTGCCGACTCACAGACCTCCGCAGGGCGGTCTGTAGCCTTGCCTAACAGCTCGGTGAACTACATCAGGAACTCGGTCAAGGCCACCGTGGATGCCTACGACGGTGCGGTGACCTTGTACGCCTGGGATGACCAGGACCCCATCCTGAAGGCATGGCAGAAGGTTTACCCCTCGTCGCTGAAGCCCTACTCGGAGATGTCCGGGGACGTCATGAGCCACGTCCGCTACCCGGAGGATCTTTTCAAGGTCCAGCGTGAACTCCTCGGCCGCTACCACGTCACCGATCCGGGCAGCTTCTACCAGGCAAAGGATGTCTGGAGTGTTCCGAACGATCCCACCGTGGATACCGACGTCAAACAGCCGCCGTTCTACATGTCGCTGCAGATGCCTGACCAGGAGACGCCGGCCTTCCAGCTGACGTCGTCGTTCATTCCCCAGATTGTCAACGGCACAGCCCGCAACGTGCTGTACGGCTTCCTGGCGGCTGACTCTGACGCCGGCAATGAGAAGGGCGTGAAAGCCGAAAGTTATGGGCAGCTGCGGCTCCTCCAGATTCCGCCGGAGATCCAGGTTCCCGGTCCGGGCCAGGCCCAGAATAAGTTCAACTCCGATCCCACCGTGTCCCAGGCCCTCAACCTCCTGCGCCAGGGTGCTTCGGAGGTCCTCAACGGCAACCTGCTGACCCTGCCCGTGGGCGGCGGCATCCTGTACGTCCAGCCTGTTTACCTCAAGTCCACGGGTGAGACGTCCTACCCCACGCTGCAGCGTGTGCTGGTTGCCTTCGGTGACAAGGTGGGCTTCGCTCCAACGCTCGACGGCGCGCTGAAGCAACTCTTCGGCGGTGACTCCGGTGCTGCTGCCGGTGACTCGGACAACACCGGCCAGACGCCTCCTGCTCCCGGCGAGACGCCGCCGCCGAGCGCGGGTGCCCAGGCTGACCTCAAGGCGGCACTTGAAGCCGCGAACGCAGCCGTCAAGGCAGGGCAGGCGGCCCTGGCCGCCGGCGACTTTGCCGCCTACGGGGAAGAGCAGAAGAAACTAGCTGCCGCCCTGCAGAAGGCCCTTGATGCCGAGGTGAAGATCCCGGTGGCGGCCCCAGAGACCGCGCCGTCGCCGGAGGCAACCCCTTCAGCGGAAGCCACGCCGACGCCTTCGCCTGCAGCGAGTAACTGACGGCGGCCCAGCGAGACGCACATCACGCCACCAGGATTTGGCCTCCCGTTCACCGGACGGTAGAGTTGATCTTGCGACGCGGGGTGGAGCAGTTCGGTAGCTCGCTGGGCTCATAACCCAGAGGTCACAGGTTCAAATCCTGTCCCCGCAACTGGTGGAAAGTCCGGATTCTGGAAACAGGATCCGGACTTTCTGGTTTAAGCTGCCATGGTGCCGGAGATGGGGCGGCTGACTGATGGCCGCCGGGGCGGGTGGTAATTGCCTCCGCCAAACTAGGGTAGTGTTGATGTTGCGACGCGGGGTGGAGCAGTTCGGTAGCTCGCTGGGCTCATAACCCAGAGGTCACAGGTTCAAATCCTGTCCCCGCAACCATGTGAAAGACCCCGACCGGCATTACGCCGGCCGGGGTCTTCTTTTGCCCGATTACTGCTGCTTCCTAGTATTCTCGTTCGCAAAGCCATTTGAGCACTGGTCAGTCATTCTCGAGAGGAATGTTGTTCGATGTCCACACCCACGAAGAAGCCCGGTTCTGCGACAGGCAAACGGTCCAGGCTGTACTGGGGTGTGCCGGCCGCTCTTGTGGCCCTGGTGCTTGTGGTGCTCCTGGCCAAGTGGATGACCGGACTCCCGGCTGTGGCCTCGTTCCTGGCTGACTATCCGGGGCATTCGGAACTTCCCGATGGTGCGCCAGTGGGTTTTCCGGCCTGGCTCGCCTGGCAGCACTTCCTGAACGGGTTCTTCCTGCTGCTCATCATCAGGACCGGCTGGCAGGTGCGGACCACCACACGCCCCAGCGGGCACTGGACGCGTAACAACAAGGGCCTGATCAAGCCCAAGACCCCGCCCGCCAAAATCACGCTGGAGCTGTGGCTGCACCTGACGCTGGACGCGCTGTGGATCCTCAACGGACTCGTGTTCGTGGTCCTGCTGTTTGCCACCGGCCAGTGGATGCGGATCGTGCCCACCAGCTGGGACGTCATCCCCAATGCGCTGTCTGCGGCACTTCAGTACGCTTCGCTGAACTGGCCCACGGACAACGGCTGGGTGAACTACAACGCGCTGCAACTGCTGACGTACTTTGCCACGGTCTTCATCGCCGCCCCGCTGGCGTTCATCTCCGGGATTCGGACCTCCCCGGCCTGGCCCAAGAAGGCGCCGGCCCTGAAAAAGGCCTATCCCATGGAGCTGGCGCGGGCCATTCACTTCCCGGTCATGATCTACTTCGTGGCCTTCATTGTGGTGCACGTGTTCCTCGTCCTGGCTACGGGAGCTTTGCGCAACCTGAACCACATGTACGGGGGCAGTGACGACGCCGGCTGGTTTGGTTTCTGGGTGTTCGTCGCCTCTGTTGCGGTAATGGTAGCGGCCTGGTTCCTGGCGCGCCCACTCTTCCTTCGCCCCATTGCCTCGCTGATGGGCAAAGTCAGCCGCTAACGGCCCGTCCAGGCACGGCGCACGCCTTAGTCCTGCTTCTGGTCCTTGAGCCGCTGGTAGGTGGCCAGCGCGCGCTCTCTGGACTCGGGCAGCCCCACCACCGGCGCGGGGTACCCCTCCACCTCGGGCTGCTTCCACGGTTCATGGATGGCCTTGCTGTCCAACGGGGCCAGTTCCGGGATGAACTCGCGCAGGTAGCGGCCCTCGGCGTCGAACTTCTTGCTCTGCGTCACCGGGTTGAAGATCCGGAAATAGGGGGACGCGTCGGCGCCTGAGCCCGCCACCCACTGCCAGTTCGCCGGGTTGCTGGCGGCATCGGCGTCCACCAGGGTGTCCCAGAACCACTCTTCCCCGAGCCGCCAATCGGCCAGGAGATTTTTGACCAGGAAGGAAGCCGCGGCCATCCGGACCCGGTTGTGCATCCAGCCTGTCTGCCACAGTTGCCGCATCCCGGCGTCCACCAGCGGATATCCAGTCCTGCCCTGTTGCCACGCCGCCAGTTCTCCCGGCGTGGGTTTCTGCCATTCGAAGGCATCGAACTCCGGCCGGTAGTTGCGCGTAGCCAGTTGCGGGTTGACGTACAGAAGCTGCCAGCAGAACTCACGCCAGCCAAGCTCGGACCGGAAAATACCGACGTCGGGACCCGCCTCCCGCGGGAAGCGGAGACGGATTTCGTGCCAGATGCGGAACGGACTGATCTCGCCGAACCGAAGATGGGGTGAGAGCCTGCTGGTGCCCTCCACTCCGGGCACGTTCCGCCCCGTACCGTAGTCCTCGGCCGGTCCGTCCAGGAAGTCATCCAGCCGCTGGTGCGCGCCGGCTTCCCCGGGTCCCCAGGTCTTTGCCAGGCCGCCGCTCCAGTCCGGTGACACGGGCAGCAGGTTCCAATCGGCCAACGGCTCACTGACCGCCATTTTCCTACGGCCCGCCGGAGCGGGGGAGGGCAGGCGCGTCGGCGCATCCAGGGGTTTGCGGGGTTCACCTGCCGCCGCACAGGCGCGCCAGAACGGCGTGAACACCTTGTAGGGCCCACCGCTGCCAGTGGTGATGGTCCACGGCTCGAACAGGAGATTCGCCTGGAAGCTGGTGGCTTCGATGCCGCCCTCCGCAGCCCAGGCCTTGATGTCCGCGTCCAGCGCACGTTCGGGGCCGCCGTAGCGGCGGTTCCAGACCAGCTGCCGGGCACCTGTTTCCTCCGCCAGCTCCCGGATGACCTTGGCGGCCGGACCGCGCCTGAGGGTGAGGGCCGAACCGGTTTTTTCCAGATCGGCCGCCAGCGACGTCAGGGAGTGGTGCAGCCACCACCGGACGGCACCGCCGAGGGGCCGGATCCCGTCTGATTCCTCGTCCAGGATGTAGACCACCGTGAGTGGCAGGCCGAGCCCGGCGGCGTGGGAGAGGGCAGGATTATCGTCCAGACGGAGGTCATCACGGAGCCAGACGATGGTCGATGCGACGGAAGAAGCCATGAACTCCACGCTACACACCAACCAGCAGCGCCAGACGGCAAAGGCCGGAGTTCATGATGAACCCCGGCCTTGACGGCGCCGCCCGCTGACCCAGCGGAGGCCGGGGGCTACAGTTTGTCGAAGTCGGCTTCGTCCACGGTGGACCCGGACCGGGTGGAGTCGCCCGAGGCTCCGAGGGCAGGCTTGGCGCCGCCGGACTTCAGGGCTGCCAGGCGAGCTTCGATTTCGGTCTGCTCCCCGAGGTCCTCGAGCTGGTTGAACTGGGCGTCCAGGCTCGACGCAGCAAGTTCCTGCTGGCCGCGGACCTTGGCCTCTTCACGGCGGATCTTCTCTTCGAAGCGGCCAACCTCGCTGGTGGGATCCATGAAGTCGATGCTCTTGATGGCGTCGTGGACCTGGGACTGTGCTGCCGCAGTCTTCGAGCGGGCCACCAGTTCGTTGCGCTTGCTGGTTAGCTCGTTGAGCTTGCCCTTCATCTGGTCCAGGCCGGTCTTGAGCTTGTCCACCACTTCGCGCTGCGAGGCGATGCTGGGCTCTGCGCCCTTGGCCTCATTCTCAGCGGACATCTGGCGCTGCAGGGCCACCTTGGCGAGGTTGTCGAACTTCTCGGCATCAACGGTGTCGCCGCCGGCACGGTACTCGTCCGCCTTGCGCGAGGCGGCCAGGGCCTTGTTGCCCCAGTCCTGCGCGTTCTTGACGTCTTCGCGGTAGTCGTCCTCGAGCATCCGGAGGTTTCCGATGGTCTGGGCAACTGCGGATTCAGCTTCCGCAATGTTGTTCGTGTAGTCCCGGACCATCTGGTCCAGCATCTTCTGCGGATCCTCAGCGTTGTCCAGCAAAGAGTTAATGTTCGCCTTTGCAAGCTGCGCGATCCGGCCGAAAATGGACTGCTTAACCATAGTGTTACCTTTCGTCCTGCTCAGTGGTGGCCACTGAAATCAGTGAACCGTTGTTGTACCGCTTCCTCGCGCCGGCGCACGGTAGCGCCGGCGCCTCGCCTTCAGCGCTTAGAAGTCACCGCCGCCGCCGGAGTCACCGCCCCAGCCGCCCATGTCTCCGCCGCCGAAACCGCCGCCGTCACCGCCCCAGCCGCCGCCGTCGCTGTGACCGCCGCCCCAACCGCCGCCGCTGCCGCCGTTGAGGATGGAGTTGATCAGGATGCCGCCGAGGATGGCGCCGCCGAGGCCGCCGCCGCCTCCACCCCGTCCGCCGAACATGCCCCCGCCGCCGAAGCCCTGGTTGGCATAACCGCCGAAGTTGTCGACGTCTGCCTGGGCCAGCTGAGCTGCCTGGGCTGCGAGGGCGTGCGCCTGCTGGGCGTAGGTAAGGGCGGTCACGGGATCGTTGCGGGAAATGGACAGTGCGTAGTCCAGATTGCGCTGCGATTCAGCGAGCCGCGTCCGGGCTTCAGTGCCCACTCCGCCACGACGGGCGGTGATGTAATCCGAGGTGGCACTGATCTGTGCCTGGGCCGACATGATGGTCTGCTGCAGGGACGCCTGGGCGCGGCGGGCCTGGTCCTGCTGGTTGCGGATGCCGGTAAGGGACTGGTCCAGGGACTGGTGCGCGGTCTCAACCCGCTGCAGTGTGGCGATCGGGTCAATCTTCCCGCCCTGGATTTCTGCCTTGACCTGGCTAAGCGCGGCTTCAACCCCGGCCACCGGGCCGGCGAGTTCGGGATGCTGTCCGGATTGGATCATGGCCTTCGCCTGGGCAAGGTCCTGGGAAGTCTCGACGACGGCCGCCTCCAGACCACTGCGGGCCTCGTCCAGGCTGGCGGACACCTTGGTGATGGCATCAAGCAGGACGTTGGTCTGATGCAGGCTCTCCTCAGATGCGCGCACGGCAACAGCTGCCAGGCTGCCTTCGCCGGCTGCGAGCTTTTCCTCGGCCGTGGCCGTGGCGTTCTGAACGAATGCCAGTCGTTCCTTGGCCTGGGTGATGTTGTCAGCCACCTGTACCAGGGCGCTGTCGGCATACTTGGCCCGCAACGCCGTCAGTGACTGTTCGGCGCTGGTGATCTTGGCATCGGCCTCGCGTGCTCCGGCACTGACAGTGGCCAGGGCCTGCGGGGCGTTCTTTTCGAGTTCACGCAGGGAATCAAAGTCTGCTTTTTGCTCCTGGAGCGAGCCGAGCGCTGCCTCGGAGCGGCGGATGATCTCGCCGTACCAGCTGCGTTGCTGCTCCTCAGTATCCGGGATGTGGTCATCGAGCTGCTGTTGAAGTTTGAAGGATTCGGTCATGTGGGCTTTTGCCTCGGCCAAAGCCTTGGTGAAGTTCCCTACAGCGGCGTCACCGTACTGTGCCTCTGCGAAGCCGAGTTCCTGTTCGCTGGATTTGATGGCGTCGTCGGCTTCGATGATGAGGGATCCGCTCTTGCGCCGGAGTTCCTCGATGCTCAGTGATGCCAGCGGATCGAGCTCCGCGCCCTGGGGACCGTAGCTGGCGCTGGATGCCTGGGCGGCCTTCTTGCGCTTGTTTCGGAAGTAGAGATACGCGCCGGCTCCACCGGCGGCCGCAATGCCCGTTCCAACCAGGATGGCTGCGCCGGCGCCGTCACCGGAGGGAACGGTTCCGCTCCCGCCGCCTGCTGCATCGCCAATGGCGGCGGCTGCGTCAACGGCTGCCTGTGCCCAGTCGCCGGCGCGGAGCTGTGGGTCCACCGCGCTCGACAGGATCTTGTCCCGCTGCGCGTTGGTGATTTTGCTGTTGCCGGGTTTGCTGAGCTGGTACTTCCTGGACTCGGTCGCAACCGCAAGAACCAGGGCGTTCTGCCCCAGTTTGGCATTCGTTGCCACTTCGGCGGCCCACTCCGCGGGAACATCCGGATTGGTGAAGGTCTTAACATAGACCACGTGCAATGTCATCGCGTGGTCTGTGCCCAACTTCTTGATTGCTGACTCAACCTCGGCTTTGTCGCCGCCAAGGACTCCGGCCTTGTCGACAATCTTTGTCACCGGGTCCAGCGCGACAGGATCCTCCGCAAAAGCCGCGCCGGCAGGAACCGCGAGCAAACCGGTCAGGCCGATTACGGCGAGGATACGCTTGAACTTTGACCGCATGTGCAACCCTTCAGCACGCTTGACACCTATTCGGGACGAATGAGCGTCTCAGAATGCAGCAGCGCCCCCACGCATTGGTGTAAAGCCGCAGGTCGCTGTGGCATTTCCTTTTGATTCTATGGTGCACCCGGCAGTGCGTCCATTGGGGGGAATATGCCACCAGCGAAACCTCCGGCCGGCCGGGAAAGCGGCACAAACACCGCTCTCAGGAACCTCTCAGCGAACGCACGCCCCAGTTCCAGTCAGACGGTCCATAGTTAATGCAGACGAGGATGAAAGGAAGTCACATGACTGAGAACCCAACCCCGGGTGCAGCGCCTGGAAACCGGGAGCCGGACGAGAACCGGAATCCGGCCCGGACCCCTGCGGAGGACCGCAGCGACGCTGGCGGTCACTCCTATCCGACCGAGCGGTTGGACCGTCCCGGGCCAACTGAAAACCCTACGCAGGAACTGCCCGGGGCACCCCGTCCGGTTTATCCTCCCCGCGAACCCTTCTACGGCCAGCAGTCACAAAACCAGCAGGACCAGAACCCGTACGGCCAGTCCACCGGCGGACACCAATACGCCCAGCCCGGCGCGCACTCAGCGCTTCCCGGCAGCTATTCGGGCCAGTACAACCCGGGCCAATACAACGCCACCCCCAACCCGGCTGACGCCCCGCGGCGGAAGGCCGCGTTCGGCGTCGGCACCCTCGTGGCAAGCATCCTCGCTGCCGGCCTCGTCGGCGGCGGGGTGGGGGCGGTGGCGACGGGCGGCATGTTCGACAACGGGTCCCCGGCGGCGGTCAGCAGCAACAGCCAGCCCGGCACGGTCATCGTCAACAACCAGGATGACGTCAATGCCATCACGGCTGCCGCACTGAAGGCCACCCCCAGCGTGGTGACCATCAGCGCCTCCAGTGGCGGTTCCGGCGGGACGGGCTCCGGCATCGTCCTGGACAAGGAAGGGCATATCCTGACCAACACCCATGTGGTGACGCTCGACGGCCAGAGCGCAAACGCCGCCCTGGAGGTCCGCACCAGCACCGGCAAGGTCCTCAAGGCCACTCTCGTGGGCACGGACCCGCTCTCTGACCTGGCGGTTATCAAGGTGGACGACACTTCCGGACTCACCCCGGCCGCCCTGGGCGATTCCGGCAAGCTCAATGTGGGTGACACGGCCATCGCCATCGGCTCCCCGCTGGGCCTCACCGGCACTGTCACGGACGGCATTGTCTCCACGCTGAACCGGACCATCAGCGTGGCATCCGCGGCGGCCCCCAAGGACGGCGACGAGTCCCAGGACGACGAAGGCGGCTTTAAGTTCGCGCCCCCGGGCGGCGAACAGGGTCAAAGCACGTCGGGACAGGGCTCCATTTCCATCAACGTGATCCAGACCGATGCTGCCATCAACCCCGGCAACTCCGGCGGTGCACTGGTCAACACCGACGGCGAAATCATCGGCGTGAACGTGGCCATCGCATCCGCCGGCTCCGATTCCTCATCCAGCGGAAACATCGGCGTGGGCTTCAGCATCCCGATCAACCACGCCAAGCGTGTTGCCCAGGAGATCATCGATACCGGCAAGGCCTCGCACGGCCAGCTTGGCGTCAGCGTCAGGGATAAGGCGTCCGGGAGTTCGTCCTCCAACTTCTCGGTAGGAGCGGACGTGGCCACGGTGGAGGCCAACTCGGCAGCTGCCAAGGCCGGCATCAAGGTGGGCGATGTAATCACCAAGTTCAACGACCTGGTCATCAGCGAGTCCAACCAGCTGACGGCAGCAGTCCGTGAACAGGCCGGCGGCTCAACCGCCAAGCTCACTGTCCTGCGCAACGGCCAGGAGCAGACGGTTGACGTTACGCTCGGCACTGCGGCGGACCAATAGGAAGTCGGCACGAAGCAACAACGACGGCGGCGCTCTGGTGAGCGCCGCCGTCGTCCGTTGCCCGCTGACCCCCGACAGGCAAACGCAGTGACACAGGCGTTAACGGGGCGGCAACGGAACACGGCTATATGGTTAGCTAGGATCTACCCGTACCCCGGGCGTTCCGAGGCCATGACCCCATCCGGCTGGCTGTCCACAAGCATGGAAGGCTGCTGTAAACACAGTGGAAGAGACATTGAAGATCATCGTCCTGGTCAAGCATGTACCGGACGCGCAGTTCGACCGTCACCTCAACGGGGAGGGCTACACCACGGACCGTGATGAAAGCATCCTTTCGGAGCTGGACGAATACGCGCTGGAGGCAGCACTGCAACTGGCAGAAGCCCGTGGCGGCGCCAAAGCCGGCAATCAGGTCATCGCGCTGAGCATGGGCCCGTCCGGCGCGGTCAACGCGGTCAAGAAGTCGCTCCAGATGGGCGCCACCGAAGGCGTGCACCTCACGGACGCGGCGCTGGCCGGTTCAGACGCTGCCGCCACGTCACTGGCGCTCGCCGCCGCTATCCGCCACCTCGGCGCGGTAGACCTTGTCCTCACCGGCATGGCCTCCACCGACGGCGAAACCTCGCTGGTGCCGGCGCAACTGGCTGAGCGCCTCGGCCTCCCGCAGGTCACCTTCGCGTCATCGCTGACGGTCGACGGCGGACGGCTCACCGCGCGCCGTGACGCGGACACCTTCTCGGAAACCGTCGAGGCGCCCCTGCCGGCTGTAGTCTCCGTGACCGACCAGATCAACGAGCCGCGCTACCCGAACTTCAAGGGCATCATCGCGGCCAAGCGCAAGAGCATCACCACGCTGTCTCTGGCAGACATCGGGGTTGATCCTGCGCAGGTGGGCCACTCCGGATCGTGGACCACGGTGACGTCCGCGGCCGACCGCCCGCCGCGCACCGCCGGCACCATCATCACCGACGAAGGCGACGCCGGCATTAAGCTCGTCGACTTCCTGGCCGCCCAGAAGCTGCTCTAAGAGGGATCACAGACATGGCTAACGTACTTGTATTCATTGACAACCCCGGGGACGCGCTCAAGAAGAGCAGCCTGGAACTGCTGACGGTCGGCCGCGCCCTGGGCGAAACCGCCGTCGCCGTCAACGGCGACCTGAACCCCGCTGTTTTGGCCGCCTTCGCCGACTACGGTGTCAGTGCCGTCTTCCAGCCCTCCGCTGCAGACCTGGATGACTATCTCGTGGCGCCCAAGGCGGCCTACCTCGCGGCTGCCGTCGGCGCTGCCGGTGCCTCCACCGTGCTCCTCGACAATTCACCGGAAGGCAAGGAAATCGCGGCACGTCTCGGCATCAGGCTCAGCGCCGGCGTCATCACCGACGTTGTCGCGGTCGACGCCGATGGCACAGCACATAAGTCGGTCCTCGCCGGGTCCTACACCACAGCTGCCAAGGCTGTAACGCCCGTTTCCGTGCTGACCCTGAAGGCCAACAGCGTTACCCCCGAGCCGGCCTCGGCACCGAGCGCCCCCTCGACAAGCACCGTTGAGGTGCCCGCCGACGGCACAGCAGCGGCAGCACGCATCACAGCCCGCGAGCAGAAAGTGGCCAGCGGCCGCCCGGACCTCACCGACGCCCGGATCGTTGTGGCCGGCGGACGCGGCCTCGACGGCGACTTCGGCCCGGTGGAAGAACTCGCAGATGCCTTGGGTGCTGCCGTGGGCGCCTCGCGCGCAGCCACCGACGCCGGCTGGATCAGCCACGATGCACAGGTGGGTCAGACCGGCAAGACCGTGTCCCCGCAGCTCTACATCTCTGCCGGCATCTCCGGTGCCATCCAGCAGAAGGCCGGGATGCAGACAGCGAAGGTCATTGTTGCCGTCAACAAGGACGCCGAGTCCCCGGTCTTCGAGATCGCCGACTTCGGCATCATCGGGGACCTCTTCGACGTCCTGCCCCAGGCCACGGAAGAGATCAAGAAGCGCAAAGGCTGATTGTGGCTGAATCCACTGCCTCTGCACAGAGCCCGTTCAACCCGGCCACACACCGGATTGAGCGGGTGCTCTGTTTTGCCGCCCATCCCGACGACATTGACTTCGCTGCCGCCGGCACCATCGCCGCCTGGACAGCCGCAGGCGTCCACGTCAGCTACTGCATCATGACCGACGGCGACGCCGGCGGATTCGATCCGGCGCACCGCGCCGAAATCATCACCTTGAGGGCTGCCGAGCAGCGCCGGGCAGCCGAGCTGGTGGGCGTCAGCGACATCCATTACCTGCATGAACGCGACGGCTACCTCGAACCGACGCACGAAGTGATCAAAAGCGTGGTGAAGCTCATCCGGGAAGTCCGTCCCGACGTCGTGCTTGCCATGCATCCGGAGCGGAACTGGAACCGTATCCAGAAGAGTCACCCGGATCACCTGGCAGTGGGCGAGGCCGTGACCCGGGCCGTGTATCCCGCAGTGGAAAACCCGTTCGCCTACCCTGAACTGGCCGACGCAGGACTGGCTGCGTACAAGCTGCCCTGGCTGTGGCTGTACGCCGGTCCGGATGCGCGGGAGAACCACTTTGTAGACGTCACGGACCATGTGGCTGCGAAGCTTGACGCCATCCACGTACACGTCAGCCAGCATCCCGACGTTGCGGCCATGGAGGTGGCGGTCCGGAAGGGGATGCTGGCCAACGCGCGGCGTGCAGGGCTGGCGGAGGGCCGCAGCGCCGAAGCGTTCCACGTGGTTGCGGTCAACAGTCCGGAGACCATCGCGGGTTTTTAGGGAGTAGCTGTCCAGATAATGAAGCCTGAAACTTCATTATCTGGACAAAAACTCCGGGGAAACCCGGGATCCTCAGGCACCCAGCGGCGCGGCTGCGACGATGGGGAAGGTCGGGGCAGCTGAGCCACCCACCGGCTCCACGGTGATTCCCAGGGATGAAGCCGACGCGATCCCCTTCACCACGGCCGGCTTGGACAGCGCGGCCTCATCCATCAGGCCCTGCGAGACAGGTGCCGAGCCGTCCTTCGGGATCAACCACATCTGGTAGACCTTGCCCGACGGCGGGGCGGGGACGTCATTCATCTTGACTACAAGCGCATCCTTGGAGGACGAGATCAGGACCGTTGCCGTTCCGCCTGCCGCCACGGGGACTGTCGCTTCCTGGACGTCCTCGGCCCGGACCACCTGGTTCAGGGGGTCGTTCTGATCGGCAACGTAGCTGCCGACGGCCACGCCACCGAGCGCGATTACGGCAGCCGCAGCGGCTGCGGCGAGCCAGCGGCGTGCGCCGGCAGGCCGGCGTCGTGCCTGCCCGCCTTGTTCACGGCGAAGCCTCGCAGCCGAGAGCTCATCCGGTGCTACTGCCTGCTGCCGGATGGCCGGAGCGGCTGCGGGAGCGGAAACAGGCACCGCAGAACCGTCAGCAGGGAGCTGCGCGAGGGCGGACAACTGCGACACGATGCGTGCAAACAGATCCGCGGGAGGTTCCTCCTCTGCGGTAAACGACATGGCCAGGGTTTCCCGGGCCTGGCGCACCCGCTCCAGGAAGATATTTCGCTCAGCCTCCGGGGCAGCGGAGATGTAGCGGTCAATGGCGGCGCGTTCGTCGTCGTTCACCGCGTCCAGGGCATAGAGCTCGGCCAGGTCCACGGCCCGCCCTGACTCCAGGTCGGCAGCAATTTCAAGGCCGAAGGACCCGGGACGGCGGGCGCCTCCGGGGCTGTTCATTTCAGTCATCTCAACTCACCCCCAGACAGGTCTTCAAGCGGATCAGTCCGTCGCGGATGCGGGACTTGATGGTGGGTACTGCTGCATTGAGCTTTTCCGCGACTTCGCGGTACGTGAGGCCGCCGTAGTAGGCGAGCCGCACGGATTCCTGCTGCGTATCGGTCAGCGTTTCCAGGCACCGGACCACCGCCTCGGCCTCAAGCTTGCTGTCCACTTCAGCTGAAACGGAGTCGTGGTCCACATCCTGGCTGCTGGCACCGTACTTGGCCTCACGGTCCGTGGCCGACTGCGCGGACCGCACTTTATCCACTGCCCGGCGATGGGAAATGGTCATCAGCCACGACATGGGACTGCCTGCCTCCGGGTTGAACTTTGCGGCGTTCTGCCACACCTGGAGGAAAACTTCCTGGGTTGTGTCTTCGCTGAGTTCGGGATCGATCAGGACCCGGCGCGCCATGCCAAAAACCCGGCGCGAGGTCAGCTGGTAGAACTCCGCAAACGCGGCCTGGTCGCCACCGGCAATCCGGGCGAGCAGCCCGGCCAGGCGCTGGCCAGGGTCCGCCGGTGTGTCTGTGACTGCGGCCCGGGACTCAAAATTCGGCGCGTTGGGAGTTTCCATCACCACCAAGCATAGGTGTCCGGGCGGTGAATCCGGGGCATTGCCGCCGGGACTGAAGAGAGCAGCGGGTAGGGCAGGCACCGCGGCCGGCCCGGCTTTCAACAGAGTCACCTGCCGCTCCTTCATCGCCCTGGAATTGCTGTCAGGAGGGATTCGGTGCCGTGGCCGGCGCGGATGGGCCCGTGCGTGCCCGAATTTAGCTCAGACTTGGGCTCCTGCGAATCCCTGCTGGCGCCACGCCTCGTAGACGGCGATGGAGGCAGCATTGGCAAGGTTCAGCGATCGCAGGGAGGGCAGCATGGGCAGGCGCACGGTTGCGGTGACATGCGGATCCCGCTTTACGTGCTCGGGCAGGCCCACGGATTCCTGGCCGAACATCAGCACATCGCCCGGCAGGTAGGCGATATCCGCATAGCTGGCGGTGCCGTCGGAGGTGAAGGCATACACCCGTTCGGGCTGCAGCGCATGCCAGGCGTCCTCGATTGTTTTATGGATGGTCACCACCGCGAGGTCGTGGTAATCCAGGCCGGCCCGCCGGAGCTTGGCGTCGGAAAAATCAAAGCCCAGGGGTTCCACCAGGTGCAGTTCGGCGCCGGTGATGGCCGCCAGCCTGATCGCATTGCCGGTGTTGCCGGGGATTTCGGGGGAGTGGAAGAGGATACGGAACACGGTCCAATCCTAGCCAGTCCAGCCCCGCTGCCGTTCCGTGGCCGCCTGCCAGTGGCTGCCGTTCTTGATGACGCGGGTCAGTGCATGCCGCGCAGCAGCCTCGCGAGAATCTGCACATTGACTGTGTTGGGAGCGGGGCCGGAGGACAGGAACTGCTTGAGGCCGCGCACCAGCCCCGCTGCGTTGACCACCTGCACAGTTTCGCCGGCGCCGGCTGAGCGCTTGTGGCGGTCGATGACGGGCTCGTGGAGGTTGCCGTCGGGGCTGTGGATGACCGTCCAGCCGGTGACGTTGAGTTCGGGGAAGATGTCCTGCATGGCGCGGACCACGTGGGCAAGTTGTGGCGGCGCGATGGAACGCCCGCCGTGCCTGAGGCTCTGCCCGTCCCAGGCATAAGCCCCCTTCGGCAGGAGCATGGAGCCGATGAGCGCCAGCCGGTAGCCGGAGAGCAGCGCGTGATCGATGTGGCTGTTGTCTGCGGGAGATTGAAGGCCGTTGATCAGCCGGGCCGCCGGTATGGGCGGCAGCACCTGCCGGCTGATGAGCTGAACGGTGCGCATTTCACGCTGGATGCGCGCCTCCGCGCCAAATATTCCGCGTTTTCGGGGCATTCCGTGCACCTGTTGGCTGGCCTGGCTGAGAGGGATCAGCGGAACCGTGCCGGAGGCTTCGAAGGCGGCCGTGTCGTAAGGCGGGATGTAGACAGCCGGGTCCCCGGCGGTATTGCGGGGCGTGTTGGGCCTGTGCACGGTGGCGGAGGCGCGGCTGCCGGCGGCCGGTGCGTCGAAGTGTGCCTCGGTGTCGCCGGCACCGAAGGTGTTTCCGGCCGTCCCCGCCGCGTACGAGCGGTCGTAGGCCTTACGGCGCGAAGGGTCTATCAGGGTTTCGTACGCGGCCGTTACCCGGCGGAACGCCGCGGCGTCCCCGCCATGGTCCGGATGCGCCGTCCGCGCAGCCCGGCGGTAGGCAACCTTGATCTCTTTGTCGGTGGCTGTCACCGCGACGCGGAGCACCTCGTAGTAGGAGCTGCTGCTCTCGGTCAAGCACTCATCCTTCGGTTCGTCTGGCCAGTCCACGGCAGGCAGCCCGGTTGGGCCCCAGTTTAGCGGCCTGTCCACACAACGACTGCGCGGGGGGAAGTGGTTCCCGCGCCGGTGGGGCGCTGACGGCGCGGGCACCGGCCCGCCGTCTAGACTCGTGGATGGTGACGGCAGGCCGGCCGTCCGGAAGGAATATTGGGGAGAATGTGAAGGCACAGGCTGTACTCATGGCGGGGGCGCTGCTTGGCGCCGCGGTGTTGGCAGGATGCAGTGTTGGCGTTCCGGACCCCGCAGCCCCCAAAGTGGTGCCGACCGCCACCGCGCTGGCCACTCCCACCATCACACCGGGCCATGACGCCGCGGCAGTGGCCGCCAAGGATATGCCCTTCTCGGCCGGTGCGACGCTGGCCAGTGGCGTCCCGGTGGGGATCTCGGACGGACTCAAGGATGCGCCCGGGTGGACGCCGGTCAAGCAGAATGTGGCGGGGGAGAGCCAATACCTCAAAGGCGACGGCTGCCTGGTGGCGGCCAAGGTCCGCAGCAATCAGTCGCCGCTGGTGCTCGGTGACGACAGGGAGTCAACCGTTGGCCTCTTTACCTACTTGGACCCGACTATCCTGCCCGCCTACCTGAAGACGGCAACGCTTCGGTGGGGCGGCCAGCCTGAGAAGCCGGGTCCGAATGTTGAAGTCCTGATGCTGGAAAAGCCTGGCCAGTCGGGCGCCACATCAACGGCGGTGCTGGCCAGGGTCTTCGGCACCGCAGCATCGTCGGTGTACGTCTCGGTGTCCTGCCCGGACGCTGCCACCCTTGCGGCGGCTCAGGCCGAGGTGGCAGCGCGGCTCGTGGTGGTTCCGCCGTCGAACTAGCTGCGACGGCGCCAGGACCCGGCGGGGGAAAGCCGGTTCAGGGCCAGTGCGCCGACCAGCAGGCCAAAGTCCCGCAGTGCCACATCGTAGAAGCTGCCCAATACGAGCAGGTTGATGATGATGCCCAGCAGCCAGACGGCCACCAGCAGGGAACCGAACCGGGGACGGACGGCCACCATGACACCGGCGATGATCTCCACCACACCCACGACGTACATAAATGTTTGCGCCGGGACGGGCACAACGGCGGTGGCGACGGGGGCGAGATAGATGGTCCAGTCGGTGAGGATGTTCGTGAACTTGTCCAGCCCGAAGAGGACAGGCGCCACGGTGAACACAGTGCGGAGCAGGAGGAATGCCTGCCGGTCCGGTGTCATCGACTGCAGGCGGCCACGTGACACGTTTTCTGTGGTGGTTTTCATGGTGGACTCCTTCTAAAAGTAGGTATTATTATTTTAGAAACATCCAAGAGTTTAAGCAATGGAGATTGCTTTTAGAAGGTGGTGCGTATGCGCAGACTTCCATGGGGACGCCGCATGGCAGCCGTGGCATCGCTGGGCGATGACAAGCGGCGGCAGTTGTTTGAGCTGATTGCCTCGGCGGACGGCGCGGTGGGGCGCGACGAAGCCGCCGTGGCCCTCGGCCTGCCCCGCAGTACGGCTTCCTTCCACCTCGACAGGCTGGTTCAGGACGGGCTGCTGGCAGTGGAATTCCACAAAGCGGCCGGCAAATCCGGTCCGGGTTCCGGCCGGCCCGCCAAGATGTATCGGCCTGCGGCCAACGAAGTGGGTGCCTCGGTGCCTGATCGGAATTACGATCTCGCCGGGGATCTGCTCGCCGCCGCCGTGGAGCGCTCCACCGCAACCGGCGAGCCCGTGGCTGATTCGCTGCGGACCACCTCGTACCGTAAAGGCCAGGAGCTGGCCGCCGGGGCGACGGGCCTGGCAGAGTTTCTGGCGGGGGAGGGCTATCAGCCCCGGCCCGACGGCGACGGAGGCCTGGTATTGGACAATTGCCCTTTCCATCGGCTCGCCGACGGTCACCCGGACGTGGTCTGCGCCATGAACGGTTCGTTCCTGCAGGGGGCCGCCACAGCATGCGGCGAGCCGGAAGGACGCATTGCATCGAACAGCGTCCCCGGGCAGTGCTGTGCACGGATCACGCCGTCCTGAATTCTTTGCGGCCGACGCCGCTAGAATTGATGCGTGCCCGTCTACCTCGATCATGCCGCCACCACGCCGCTTTCTGCCGAGGCTCTGGCAGCCATGACGCGGGAGCTTTCCCGCACCGGCAATCCGTCCTCCCTGCATGGCTCGGGCCGCCGCGCCCGCCGCTCCGTGGAGGACGCCAGGGAAACAATCGCGAAGGCAGCCGGCGCCCATCCCTCCGAGGTCATCTTCACCTCCGGCGGCACTGAGTCGGACAACCTGGCCGTCAAGGGCCTGTATTGGGCCCGCTCCGGCGAGGACCCGTCCCGGCGGCGCATCCTCTGCTCCGCCGTCGAGCACCATGCCGTGCTGGACACCGTCGAATGGCTGGAGCGGCACGAAGGTGCCGAGGTCACCTGGCTGCCGGTGGACGGGGACGGTGTGGTGGACCTGGACGTCCTCGGCGCCGAACTGGCGCGCGAACCGGAATCGATAGCCCTTGTGACCGTGATGTGGGCCAACAACGAAGTGGGCACCATCCAGCCTGTGCACCGGATTGTGGAACTGGCACACGCCGCGGGCATCCCGGTCCATTCCGATGCGGTACAGGCGTTCGGCTCGCTGCCCGTCGATTTCAAAGCCTCCGGCGTGGACGCGATCTCCGTCTCCGGGCACAAGATCGGCGGCCCCGTCGGTGTGGGTGCCCTGTTGCTGGGACGGGCGGTCAAGCTGACGCCGGTGCAGCACGGCGGCGGCCAGGAGCGCGATGTTCGCTCCGGGACGCTGGACACGGCATCCATTGCCGCGTTCGCCGCGGCAGCCGAAGCAGCCACCACCGGGCTCGCCGCCGAGGCGGCCCGCATCGCGGCACTCCGTGACCGGCTTATCGACGGCGTCCTAGAGCGCGTGCCGGAGGCTGTGCTTCGCGGAGCGGCAGGAGAGGGGCGTCTGCCGGGCAACGCGCACTTCACCTTCCCGGGCTGCGAGGGGGATTCGCTGCTTTTTCTGCTGGACCTTGCGGGGGTCGAATCGTCCACGGGGTCCGCCTGCACGGCCGGCGTGCCGCGCCCGTCCCATGTGCTTCTGGCCATGGGGCTGGACGAGGAAACGGCCCGCGGCGCGCAACGGTTTACGCTCGGACATGCCTCCACCCGGGAGGATGTGGATGCCCTGCTTGCAGCACTCCCCGCGGCATACCAGCGCGCCCGCCAGGCCGGAATGGCCGGACATGAATCGTCCATCCAGACTGCCGGTACGGTTGCGCGTCAGGCAGGCGCCGGCAGGAGCTGATCGAGTCCGGCGGAAGCGTCGGCAAGGCGTTCAGCTGTCACCGGCGTCCGGGCTGAGATGAGGGCCTTGATGGTCTTCTGCGCGCCGGGCTGGGCCTTCCGCGGCCAGTTGACGCTCATCCCGGCCACAACCCGGGAATCCTGCTGCCAGGATGCGATGAACTCCTTGTCCTCCAGCGACCCCCGGATCACGGGTTCGGCGCCTGCAGCCAGTGCGGGGAAGCCGGAGTACTCCATGCTGATATCGAACTGGTCTGTATAGAAATAGGGAATTGTGCTGAGTGTGGCGTCCTGGCCCAGCATCGCCTTCGCTGCCACCTTGCCGCCGTTCAGGGCGTTGGACCAGTGTTCGCTGCGGTGGTGCCGGCCGGTGAAGGGATGCAGGGCGTTGGCGACGTCGCCGGCGGCATAAATGCCGGGTTCGCTGGTTTGCAGCGACGCGTCTGTAAGGATGCCGTTGTCCAGCGCCAGGCCGGCAGCGTCGGCAAGTCCGGTTTCCGGAACCACACCCACGGCAATGATCACAATGTCCGCCGGGAGCAGTTCGCGGGAGTCCGTCACAACCCCTGTGACAGTCCCGTCCGTCCCGGTGATCTCCCGCGCTGAGGCGGGCAGCCGGAAGCTGACTCCTTGGGCTTCGTGAAGGCCGCGGAAGAACCGTCCGAGGTCCGGGCCGATGGCACCGGCCAGGGGAATCTCCTCCAGGCCCAGCAGGGTGACGTGGTTTCCGTACGTGGCCGCGGCGGCCGCCAGTTCCATGCCGATCCAGCCTGAACCGATCATCACCACGTTCTTTCCGCCCGGTGACAGCTGGTCGCGGAGCCGCCTGCTGTCATCCAGGGTGCGAAAGGTAGAAACGCCTGCCAGCTCAGTGCCCGGGAGGCGCAGCCGCCGGGGAGATGCGCCGGTGGCGAGCAGCAGTGACTCATAGGCCAGGGATGTTCCGTCGTCGAGCTGGACCCTGCGCTCCCGCGCCTGAACGGCGGTGACCCGCACGCCCAGGCGGAGGTCGACGTCGTTTTCCGAGTACCAGCCGGCCGGCACCACCGGGACGGCGTCCTCTGCAGCCTTGCCCAGCAGGTACTCCTTGGACAGCGGCGGGCGCAGGTAGGGATGGTGGCTTTCGGCACCCACAACGGTTACCTGCCCGGTGAACCCTTCAGCCCGCAGGGTTTTGGCTGCCGTGGCACCGGCCAGCCCGCCGCCCGCAATGATGATGCTCCGGACACCCATCCCTGCCTCCCGCTGGTGAGCCCAATTCTAAAACGGTTATGTCTGACTTTAGAAGCGCAAGCAGGCGCAGTCAAGGTCTTTTGGGAAGGATTGGGCGTGCCGATAGAATAGACGGGCAGGCATTGTGATATTTATCCGGCTGCCGGTAACGGCTGCCCTCCCTTGATGCACGCAGCCCCCCGAACCCCAGAGAAAGCCAGTATGCGAGTCTTAGCAGCCATGAGCGGCGGAGTCGACTCCGCCGTAGCCGCAGCACGTGCCGTTGAAGCCGGGCATGACGTCGTGGGCGTTCACCTCGCGCTGTCCCGGATGCCAGGCACGCTGCGGACGGGCAGCCGCGGCTGCTGCACCATCGAAGACTCCCGCGACGCCTGGCGTGCCTGTGACGTGCTGGGTATCCCCTACTATGTCTGGGACTTCTCGGAGCGGTTCAAGGAAGACGTGGTCCAGGACTTCATCGACGAATACGCTGCCGGCCGCACACCCAACCCGTGCATGCGCTGCAATGAGCGGATCAAGTTCGCTGCCCTGCTGGAGAAGGCCATTGCCCTGGGCTTCGACGCCGTCTGCACCGGCCACTACGCGAAGGTGATCACCGACGCCGAAGGCAACCCCGAACTCCACCGTGCAGCGGACTGGGCCAAGGACCAAAGCTACGTCCTGGGCGTCCTGACCCACGAGCAGTTGAAGCACTCCATGTTCCCGCTGGCCGATACCCCCTCGAAGGCCGAAGTCCGTGCGGAAGCAGAGCGCCGCGGGCTCTCGGTGGCAAACAAGCCGGACAGCCATGACATCTGCTTCATTCCCGACGGCGACACCGCCGGGTGGCTGGCCGAAAAGATCGAAATGACCACCGGCGACATCGTGGACGAAACCGGATCCAAGGTGGGGGAACACCCGGGCGCCAACGCGTTCACCGTCGGCCAGCGACGCGGCCTGAAGCTCGGCACCCCTGCAGCGGACGGCAAGCCCCGCTTCGTGCTGGAGATCCGGCCAAAGGAAAACAAGGTGGTGGTGGGGCCCCAGGCGCTGCTGGCCATCGATGAGATCCGCGGCATCAAGGTCTCCTGGGCCGGCCTGCCTATCGCCGAAATCGAAACCGGGGCCGGGTTTGAGTGCCATGCCCAGGTCCGGGCGCACGGGGATCCTGTGCCGGCAACCGCACGCATGGTGACGGTTCCCGGCGAGGACGCAGCCCAGCTTCTGGTGACGTTGACCGAGCCGCTTCGGGGTGTGGCTCCCGGCCAGACGGTGGTGCTCTACCAGGGCAGCCGCGTGCTGGGCCAGGCCACCATCGATGCTGCGCGGTCACTGCAGCGCGCCGAACTTTAGGGAGCCCTGAGGGGAGCCTGTGGCGGGGCTGTCGAGCCGCCGCAGGTAAAGTTTGTGTCTCAACTCACAAATTGGCCGGTTGATGAGCCCGGCGTCTGATTGAATCTACGCATCAGGACAGCGCGCTGCCCGCCCGAGTAAACACCCCTAGGCGGGCGGCGGACGCGTACTCATCGAACAGAAAGTTCACAGATGACCAAGAGCACTCCAGCCTGGCGCAGCGCAATCGCGCTCGCAGGCGTTTCCGCCTTCGCTTTGACAGCCTGCACGGGCCCCTCCGGCGGCGGCGGAACTTCAACAGAGAATGCCGGTGGCGGCACCATTACGTACGGAACGACTGACAAAGTAGTCACGCTCGATCCTGCAGGCTCGTACGATGGCGGGTCGTTTATGGTGATGAACCAGATCTACCCGTTCCTGCTGAACTACAAGCCCGGCACTGCGGACGCCACCCCCGACATCGCAGAGTCAGCCTCGTTCACCAGCCCCACCGAATACACGGTCAAGCTCAAGTCCGGCCTCAAATTCGCCAACGGGAACACGCTCGACTCCTCGGACGTGGTCTTTTCCTTCAAGCGCGTTGTTGCCATCAACGATCCGAACGGTCCGGCCTCCCTGCTATCGAATATGAGCACCGTTGAGGCCAAGGACCCCACCACGGTGGTTTTCACGCTCAAAGCGGCCAACGACCAGGTGTTCCCGGGCGTCCTCGCGTCCAACCCCGGGCCCATCGTGGATGAACAGGTGTTCCCTGCAGACAAGGTCATGGATGACGATGCCATCATCCAGGGCAAGCCGTTCGCGGGCCAGTACACAATTGAAAGCTACAAAAAGAACGAGCTTGTCAGCTTCAAACCTAATGCTGAGTACAAGGGCCTGTTGGGCGCGGCTTCCAATGACGGTGCCAACCTCAAGCACTACGCCGACCCGAACAACCTCAAGCTGGACGTCCAGCAGGGCAACATCGACGTCGCCGGCCGCATCCTGACAGCAACCGATGTCGCAGACCTGGAGAAGGACTCCAAGGTCAAGGTCCACAAGGGCCCCGGCGGCGAACTCCGCTACATGGTATTCAACTTCGACACCATGCCGTTCGGGGCCAAGACCCCCGAAGCCGATCCGGCAAAGGCCCTGGCCGTCCGCCAGGCTGTGGCCCACCTCGTGGACCGGGACGTGATCGCCTCCCAGGTCTTCAAGAACACCTACACCCCGGTGTACTCCTACGTTCCGCAGGGCTTTGAAGGGGCATCCGAGCCGCTGAAGAGCCTTTACGGCGACGGCAGCGGCAAGCCCAGCCTCGAAAAGGCCAAGAAGGTGCTGGCAGACGCCGGCGTCAGCTCCGCGGTGGACCTGAAACTCCAGTACACCGACCGTTACGGCACGTCCGCGGCAGATGAGTATGCGCTTGTGAAGCAGCAGCTGGAGCAGTCGGGCCTCTTCACCGTGGACCTGAAGTCAACGGAATGGACCACGTACACCAAGGAGCGCCGTGCCGACGCGTACCCCGTCTACCAGCTTGGCTGGTTCCCGGACTACTCCGATGCGGACAACTACCTGACGCCGTTCTTCATTCCGAACAACTTCCTCGGAAACCACTACGAGAACCCGGCCGTCACGGAGATCATCAACAAGCAGTTGGTCACCACGGACAAGGCCGAGCGCAGCAAGCTCATTGGCGAAGCCCAGGAGGCCATCGCCAAGGACCTCTCCACCATCCCGCTGCTCCAGGGCGCGCAGGTCATGGTTGCCGGAACGGACGTGAAGGGTGTCGAAATGACGCTGGACGCCTCGTTCAAGACCCGTCTTGGCGTGATGTCCAAGTAGGTTCCCAGCTCATCCGGCTCTGATCACGGCAGCGAGGCGGGACGCCCTACCGGTGTCCCGCCTCGCTGTTGGCCAGAGGCCAGCGCTGTGGGGGAGCCGCTGGCCTTGGCCACCACGAATTTAGGTACCAATGACAACTTTGATTGACGCGCCGCCCAGCGACGCAGACGGAATCCTTCCGACCAGTAAAAAATCTTCAGGCGGCGGACTGGGACAGTACATCCTGGTCCGGTTCCTCCTGATCTTTCCCACCATATTCATCCTCGTCACCATGGTGTTCTTCCTGATGCGGATCACGGGCGATCCCATCACGGCCGCCATGGGCGGCAGATTGCCCGCCGAGCAGCTGCAGGAACGCATCCACAATGCCGGCTACGACCGGCCCATCCTGGTGCAGTACTTCGAATACCTCGGGCAGCTGGCAACAGGCAACTTCGGCCGGACCCTGACTGACAACCGGGCAGTGTCCGAGATGCTGGCCACCTACGGGTCCGCCACCCTGGAGCTCTCCGTCAACGCCCTGATCATCGCGCTGCTGGTGGGTATTCCGCTGGGCATGATCGCCGCCCAGCGCCGCGACCATGCTCCGGACGCCATCCTCAGGGTCTTCGCGATCCTCTGCTACGCAACCCCGGTGTTCTTCGCCGGAATGCTGCTCAAACTGACCTTCGCAGTCTGGCTGGGGTGGCTGCCGGTGGCCGGGCGCGCCAAAACGTCCAGCGAACTGGCCCTGACCTCTCTCCAGGCTCCTACCGGGATCTACTGGCTGGACGCCGTGCGCAGCGGGAACATGGCGGCACTCGGCGACGTGATGGCACATGCAGTGCTTCCCGCCGTCGCCCTCGGCCTGCTGACCGCTGGAATCTTCCTCCGGCTTGTCCGCACCAACGTGATCGGCACCCTGGGCAAGGACTACGTGGAAGCCGGCCGCTCCCGCGGAGTCAGCGAATTCCGGCTGGTGACCAAGCACGCCTACAAGCCGGCGCTGATTCCCATCATCACGGTCATGGGGCTGCAAATCGCAGTGATGCTGGGCGGTGCCGTCCTCACGGAGAAGACCTTCGAATGGAAGGGCCTGGGCTTCCAGCTGGCCAACTACCTGACGGCACGCGACTTTGTGGCGGTCCAGGGCATCGTGGTCCTGCTGGCCATCATTGTGGCCGTCACCAACTTCATCGTGGACATTGTGGCCGCGCTGATCGATCCCCGCGTGAGGTACTGACATGAGCGTCCTTCCCGCAAACGAGCCTGTGGTGAACCCACGGGCACCGTTCTACCGCCGGCTGCCGGTGATTTCGCATTTCCAGAAAAGCGTCGGACTCCAGCGCGGCATGCTGGTGGCAGGCCTCGTCCTGACCGCGCTCTTCCTCCTGACAGCGTGCTTCGCACCCCTGCTGGCGCCCTACGGCTACGCCCAGCTCTCAGATGCCGACGGCAACTTCCCCACCCAGGAGGCCCCCGGCGGAAAGCACCTCCTCGGCACTACCGTGGGCGGGTATGACGTCTTCTCCCGGGTTGTCTGGGGTGCGCAGACCGCCCTGTTCGTCATTGTGGTGGCGGTCCTGATGTCCATCGTCATCGGGGTGATCCTTGGCCTGGTGAGCGGCTATATTGGCGGCTGGCTGGACCGGATCCTGGTGGTCATCGCCGACGCGGTGTACGCGTTCCCGTCCCTGCTTGTGGCCATCGTGATGGCCATCGTGATCAGCGGCGGCCAGTCCAGCCTCATCGGCGGCGTCTTTGCGGCCGGCACAGCCATCACCCTGGTGTTCATTCCGCAGTATTTCAGGGTCATCCGCGCCGAAACCGTCAGGCTGAAGGCCGAGCCCTTTGTGGAGTCCGCCAAAGTGGTGGGAGCCTCGAACATCCGCATCATGACCCGGCACATCTACAAAAACGCCACGCGGACCCTGCCGCTGATCTTTACGCTCAACGCCTCGGAAGCCATCCTGACACTGGCCGGGCTTGGCTTCCTCGGATTCGGTATCGAGCCGAGCTCCGCCGCCGAGTGGGGTTTCGACCTGAACAAGGCGCTCGCCGACACCACCTCCGGCATCTGGTGGACGGGCCTCTTTCCCGGCCTGGCCATCGTGTTAACGGTGGTCGGACTCACCCTCGTCGGGGAAAGCATCAATGACCTAAATGATCCGCGCTTGCGCGGGCGCAAGGCCGCAGGCACCACGGGCGGGCCGGATTCATCGGCAGCCGGGCAGGCGGCCATCTCAGCGGATGTGAGGGGATTTTGACCATTAATATTGATTCCATACCGGACCAGGCACGGCCTGCGGACCAGCCGGTCCTGGCCATTGACCACCTAAAGGTCACGTTCGCCACCGACGGGGGAGACGTCTACGCCGTAAAGGACGTGAGCCTGGACGTCCGCTCCGGCGAAGTCCTGGCCATCGTGGGCGAATCCGGTTCCGGCAAAACGGTGACAGCGAAAACCATCCTGGGGCTGCTGCCGGAGACCGCAACCAGCGAGGGCGCCGTCTTGATCAACGGGAGCAACGTGATCAGCGTAAGTGCCTCGAAGCTGAGGCAAATACGCGGCCGCGATGTTGCCATGGTGTTCCAGGAACCCTCCACCGCCCTGAATCCGGTGTTTACGGTGGGCTGGCAGATTGCCGAGGGCATCCGCGCCCATGCCGGCGGGGCCGCCGGCAAGCGGGTCACGGCCAAGGAAGCCAAAACCCGGGCCATCGAGGCGCTGCGTAAGGTGGGTATCCCGGACCCTGAGCACCGGGTCAACTATTACCCGCACCAGTTCTCCGGCGGCCAGAAGCAGCGCGTGGTCATCGCCGCAGCCCTGGCGCTGAACCCCGGCCTTATTGTGGCGGATGAACCCACCACTGCCCTGGACGTCACCGTGCAGGCGGAGATCGTGGAACTGCTGCGGGATCTGAGGGACAAGTACGGCACGTCCATCGTGCTGATTACGCACAACATGGGTGTGGTGGCGGACCTGGCTGACCGCGTGGTGGTGATGTATCAGGGCGACGTCGTGGAGGAGGCGCCGGCGCGTGTGCTGTTTGCCGAGCCGAAGCAGGACTACACCAGGAAACTGCTGGCCGCCGTGCCGCACCTGGGCCATAATTCAGCCTCGGCGGGGCTGGCGGAACGTGCGCACCAGGACTCGCCGGTGCTGGTGGAAGCCACCAACCTGACCATCGAATACCCCGGCCGGCTGGGCACCCCTGCGTTCAAAGCAGTGGACGGCGTCAGTTTCACCCTCTCCCAAGGCGAGGTCTTTGGGCTGGTGGGGGAGTCGGGCTCGGGTAAAACCACCATCGGCCGGGCCATTGCGGGCCTGAACCGGACCACGGGCGGCAGCCTGAAGGTGCTCGGCTACGAAATGCTGAACCTCAAGGAGCGGACGTTCAAACCGCTCCGGAAGGACATCGGCTTTGTGTTCCAGGACCCGGCGGCATCCTTCAATCCGCAGCTGACTATCGGCGACTGCGTAGCGGAGCCCATGATCATCCACACCAAACCCAGTCCGGCGCAGGCGCGCAAACGCGTTGGTGAGCTGCTCGAATCAGTCCAGCTGCCGGCGTCGTACGCTGACCGGTACCCGCACGAACTCTCGGGCGGGCAGCGTCAGCGGGCGTCCCTGGCGCGCGCACTCATCCTGAACCCGCGGCTGCTGATCGCTGACGAACCCACCTCGGCCCTGGACGTGTCAGTCCAGGCCAAAGTGCTGGAACTGTTCAAGGAGATCCAGGCTGAGTTCGGCTTCGCGGCCCTGTTCATCAGCCACGACCTCGCGGTGGTGGACATCCTCTCGCAGTGGGTGGGCGTACTGTACAAGGGCAAACTGGTGGAACAGGGGATCGGCAGCCAGGTGATGGGGGCCCCGCAGCACGACTACACCAAGCGGCTGATCGCGTCCCTGCCCGTGCCGGATCCGGACGAGCAGGCACGGCGGCGGGCGGCGCACCGGGCGCTGCTGGCCACATAGACTTGGAGCATGACGCAGCAAAACCATGATGTTCCCGACGCCGAAACCTACGACGCCGCTGCGAGTTCGCTCGCCGGCCAGGTGGACAACTCGGTGATGGCGGAACTGCTGTCCATCCGGTCCAGCATCGACAACATCGATGCCACGCTGGTCTACCTCCTCGCTGAGCGGTTCAAAGCGACGCAGAAGGTGGGCTTCCTCAAAGCTGCGCACCGCCTGCCGGCCGGGGATCCGGGCCGCGAAAGCGCCCAGATCGCCCGGCTGCGGCGGTTGGCTGAGGATGCCCACCTCGACCCCGCCTTCGCCGAGAAGTTCCTGAACTTCATCATCGGCGAGGTCATCCGCCACCACGAAGCCATCGCCGAGGACCACGAGGCCGCTGCAGAGTGGAAGTAACAGCCACAGCACTGGGGCCCTGGCCTGGAGAGGACCCCGTGGAGGCCGCGCGGATTATCCGGGGCGAACTGGGCAGCCCGCACCTGCCGTTCCTGGCCGAGCTCCCGGACCGCGGAGTCGGCTCCGACGCAGTGGGACGCACCGCGTCGCTACTTGTTGAACTGGCCGTGGATGTGCAGCCCTATGGCTGGCGGCTGGTGGACCGTCCCGGCAAGGACTTCCGCCGGGCCGCTTCGGCGCTGTCCACAGACATCAATGTCCTCGCTGACGTCGCCGGTACCGAGGACACTCCCGCCCCTGAACTGAAGGTCCAGCTGCTGGGCCCGCTCAGCCTGGCCGCTGCCCTGCACCTGCACAACGGCGAACGTTCGCTGATCGATTACGGCGCCAGGCGGGACATCGCCGAATCGCTGGCCGCCGGGGTTGGCGCGTACCTTTCGCGGATCTCCAGTGCAGTTCCCGGTGCCCGGCTTGTGGTCCAGCTCGACGAACCCGACATCGCCGCCGTCCTGGCAGGAACCATTCCGACAGCGAGCGGATACCGTACGCTGCGGGCGGTGGGCGGCCAGGAGGTCACCGAGGCCTGGCAGCTGGTCATTGAGGCGCTCCGGGCGGCCGGCGCCGTCGAGGTTGTTATGGCAGTACCTGAAGTGGAAGCGCCGATCGAACGGATCATACAGGCCGGCGCCGACGGCGTGGCAGTGCCGTTAAAGGCGCTTACCTCGCGGCAGTGGGAGCAGCTGGCTGCCGCCGTGGAGGCCGGCAAGAAAGTCTGGGCCGGTGCGCTGGACCCCCGCGTCGGCACCCTGCCAAAAGTGGCCGACGCCGTCGACGCGGTGTGGCGCCCATGGCACCAGATTGGTTTGCCGGCGTCGTCATTGGGCAGTGTGCGTGTCACTCCGGCAGGCGGATTGGCGGGCCTCACTCCGGCGGCCGCCACGGCTGTGCTGGGCCGGCTCACCCAGTTAGCCGACGGGCTGAACCAGCGGGCGCACGGCTAGCGGCAATGGGCCTGGAGTTACACGCGCTCTTCCCAGCGGTCCGGCTGGGCGTAGCGGGGCAGGAAGCTCGGGGCTGAGCTGCCGCCGACATACGGACGCAGCCGGTATTGCATGTGGCCGGCATAAACCAGGACCTCGCCGATCTGCGGCTGGAGGACCTTGACCTGGATCCGGTGCCGCCCCTGCCCGTCCGCGGTGTTTTCCCACCACTGCTCGGCATAGGCTTTGGCATCCAACGCTCCCGGCAGCGGCAGGCGAAGATGGCCAAGGAACAGCCGCGAATCTTCGGAAACGCCACGCAGCCTGCCCTCCTCGGTCACGCTGAGCTTCAGGTCGGTGACCATGCGCCGGAAGCGGCCCAGGTAGTCCACCAACCGCGGGGTGCCGTCGGATTCCACCAGGCTGGTGGTGTCCTGGAAAATCCTGCTGCGGCCGGGGAACCGGATCTCCCTCCGGGCGGTAAGGCTGGGACGCCCGAACGGGTCAAGATGCGCATGGTTTTCGATCCGGAACGGGACGTTCGCGCCGAATTCCGGGAAGAACGCTTCCTCCCCGGAGCTGAGCTTCAGCAGCGGCCTCAGCCATGACTGCCGGCAGCCGGCGACGTCGAAGACGCCCTCCCCGATGCCGTACCGCCCTGATCCGGGCAGCAGCGAAAAATATTCCTGCAGCTCCGGCTGCAGGCGGCTGAAATCTGCGCCCAGGGCCCGCTGGTAGATGGGGACATTCATCAGTAACCTCCTGGACGGTACCGCCGGCTGCGCCGCGGTTTGTTCCCAATGTACCGGCTGGTCACGCGGCCCCGGCCCTGCCCGGCATCGCGTGCTGCGCCATGCCGGAACGGCGTTGAACAGGACAAACCCTGTTCAATAAGGGAATATATAACTATGAAGGCACGCATTCTGGTAGTTGACGATGACGAGGCGCTGGCCGAAATGATCGGTATTGTTCTGCGCAATGACGGTTTTGACCCCGTCTTTTGCGCTGACGGCGGCCAGGCGCTCGATGTCTTCCGTTCATCGAAGCCGGACCTTGTGCTGCTTGACCTGATGCTTCCCGGTGTGGACGGCATCGAGGTCTGCCGGCAGATCCGGGCTGAGTCGGACGTGCCCATCGTGATGCTCACCGCCAAATCGGACACGTCCGACGTCGTCCGCGGGCTCGAGTCCGGGGCCGACGACTATGTGCCGAAACCGTTTAAGCCCGCCGAGCTGGTTGCCCGGGTCCGGGCGCGACTGCGTCCCGGTGACCAGAAGGCGCCCGAAACACTGCGGATCGCTGACATCACCATCGATGTTGCCGGCCACACGGTCAAACGTGCGGACGAGCGCATATCCCTGACGCCCCTGGAGTTCGACCTCCTGGTGGCGCTGGCACGGAAACCCTGGCAGGTGTTCACCCGCGAACTTCTGCTGGAGCAGGTCTGGGGCTACCGCCACGCGGCAGACACCCGGCTGGTCAACGTCCACGTGCAGCGGCTCCGGTCCAAGATTGAACGCGACCCGGAAGCCCCGGAAGTTGTATTGACGGTTCGTGGTGTCGGCTACAAAGCAGGTTCCTGAGTCCCCGGGACCGGAAGGGGCCCCTGCACCGGACCCGGCGGCTGGCAAGGGGCCTGAGCATACGGATGCCCTGGCCGCGGAGCTGGCCGCCTTGCCCCTGCGCGCCCGAATCTGGCGCCGGCGTGCCATCATCGTTGCCCTGCGGGTGGCGCGCCTCATCCAGGTCGGGCTGAAGCGTTTTCTCCCGGCCGTGCGCTATGTGGGACGCTCCCTCCAACGGCGTTGGCGCAGGTCCCTGCAGTTCCGCACCGTCCTCACCACACTGCTGCTGGCCGTGACGTCCTTCGGGGCTGTTGGCGCCTACTTGTCGAACCAGATCGCCAACAACCTGTTCCAGGAGCGCCTGACGCAGGCCGAATCTGAAACCCGGTACAACGTCAAGCAGGTCCAGGACACGTTCGACGGCGCCCAGGTCACCGACCAGTCCAGCGTCATCACCCTCGTTTATGACACCCTGAACGCGGTGGAGGGCCGCGGTTCGGTCATCCAGCGGCGGTACGTCTTTGAGGCGATGCCGGAGCAGACCAAGCCCCGGAACAGGTGGGTGGAATCGCGGGCGTCGGACCAGCTGACGGTCAGTGTCATCCCGCCCGAACTTCGCCGCGCCGTCCAGGACTCACCCAAGGACCAATACTGGGCGTCAACGGTGATCCCGGTGGGGACGGAAGACCGGCCGGGCATTGCGGTAGGAAACACCGTTACATTCAACGGCACTGTGTACGAGCTGTACCTGATCTACGACCTCAACACAGCCCAGCAGACACTCGATGAAATCCAGCGCGTGCTCCTGGCCGGCGGCGCGGTGCTGGTGCTCATGATCGGCGCGATCGCCTGGTATGTGACCCGCAACGTGGTGAGCCCGGTCAGCCACGCCGCCCTCGTCTCGGAAAAACTGGCAGCAGGCCAGTTGCAGGAGCGGATGGTGGTCAAAGGCGAGGACGAGGTGGCACGCCTCGGCGCCTCCTTCAACCACATGGCCGCCAGCCTCCAGGAACAGATCACGCAGCTGGCCACGCTGTCGCAGATGCAGCAGCGGTTCGTATCGGACGTTTCCCATGAGCTTCGAACGCCGCTGACCACGGTACGCATGGCCGCCGAAGTGCTCTACGACGCACGCCATGACTTCGACCCGATCAACAAGCGCTCGGCCGAGCTGCTCTACAACCAGGTGGAGAGGTTCCAGTCCTTGCTGGCGGACCTCCTGGAGATCTCCCGCTTCGACGCCGGGGTGGCAATGCTCGACGCCGAACCCGCCGATATCCTGCAGGTCATCAACCACGTCATTGACGGAGCAGCGCCCGTCGCCGCGGAATACGGATCAGACATCATCCTTCGGGCGCCGGCCGGAGACATCGTGGCCGAAATGGACGCCCGCCGGATCGACCGGATCCTGCGCAACCTCATCCTGAATGCGGTGGAACACGGCGAAGGGCGGCCGGTGACGGTCACCGTTGCCGCCAACCGGTCAGCAGTGGGAGTCCTCGTGCGGGACCAGGGAATAGGCATGACACCCGCCGAAGCCGCCCGGGTCTTTGACCGGTTCTGGCGTGCGGACCCTGCCCGTGCCCGGACCACCGGAGGCAGCGGCCTGGGCCTCTCCATCGCCATGGAGGATACAAAACTGCACAATGGCTGGCTCCAGGCGTGGGGCCTGAAAGGCAGCGGGTCCAGCTTCCGGCTGACCATCCCGCTGCACCAAGGCGAGGAAATCGAAAACTCACCGGTCCCCCTGGAACCGGAAGACACCGTTCCGGCCGACGATCCTGCAGGCACGGATGTTCTTGAACCGGCACCCCGAACCGCCGTCGGCGCGGGTCCAGGGGCCGGGGCAGCTCCATCGGCAAAGGAGTCTTCATGACGGGACGAGTCTCTCGGGGACTGCTGAAGGCCGTTGTACTGCTCATGGTGGCGCTGCTGCTGGCCTCCTGTGCGCGCATCCCCACGTCCGGACCCGTGGGAAAGAGTGACCAGGGCAGCGACGGCAACAGCAACGCCCCGGTGTTTTTTCCCGCGGCGCCGCAGCAGGGGGCAACTCCGGAGAACATCATCGATTACTTCTACCGGGCCGGTACGGGGTATGAAGGCGATTACGCCGTGGCTCGCGAGTACTTGACGCAGGCAGCCGCGGTTGCGTGGAAGCCTGACCAGCGGGCACTCGTGTACCGCGACGCAAAGGTGGTGAGCACCGGCGTCGAAAACGTCTACAACTATCAGCTGGATGTGGCCTACACGGTGGATGTCGACGGCATCGCCACCCAGTCACCGGAAGGCACCATCGAGAACATTCCGGCAACGGTCACCCAGGTGGACGGTGAGTGGCGGATTTCGGCCATCCCGGACGGGACCGCTATCCCGGAGGAGACGTTCAAGGTCATCTACGGCGCCTACCCCATCTACTTCTACGATCCCAGCTTCACGTACGCCGTTCCCGACGTCCGCTGGTTCATCAGGAACAAGACGGTCAAGGCCATGACCAGTGCCCTGCTCGCCGGCCCCGCCCCGTACCTTCGCGGAGCCGTAGTGAGTGCCTTCCCGTCAGGCATCAAGCTGGCCCGGGAGTCGGTGCCGGTGGTATCGGGAGCGGCCCAGGTGGAACTTACCGCCAAGGAACTTACTGAGGCGTCTGCCGAGGACAGGCTCCGGATGCAGACCCAGCTCTCGCTGACTTTCCGCAGCCAGCCCGACGTCGTCAACGTTGAGTTGCGTGCCAACCAGGACCTGGTGCGCGTAGAGGACAACGGCTCGGTCCTGCCGCCGGTGCGGGACAAGAATGTGCCGTCACGGGAGATCGCCGTCAGCGGCAACGAACTGGTGCGCTACGAAAACAACAGGGTGTCCCCGCTTCCGGACATGCAGCCGGTGTCCTCGCTCGGACCCCGCTACCCGGCGGAGTCACCCGTGTCACAGACTGTGGCCTTCCTCAACGAAAGCCGAACCACGCTCTACAGCATGGTGCCTGGCCAGCCCGCACGTGCGCTGACCACACGCAGTACCATCACCCATCCTTCGTTCAGCCTCCACGACTGGGTATGGGCGGCCGGCCCCGGAGCCACCGGCGGCACCGAAGTGGTGGCGTTCCGGCCGGCAGGGGTGACGGACGGGGCAACAGTTCCCACTGTCACCCTGACTCCGGCCTGGCTTGCCGGGAGGACGGTCAAGGACCTGCGGATTTCCCGCGAGGGTGTCCGTGCACTGGTCATCTCGGAACAGAACGGCCAGACCAAGGTTCAGGTCGCAGGGATTATCCGCAACGCCGACGGGACGCCCAGGGAACTGACGGCCCCGATCACCCTCGTGACCGCCAGCGACCCGGATCAGGGCGTCTGGGTTAACGACACAACGGTGGCCGTGATGAAGGGCTCTGCCACGGCAAATGTCGTGCCTGAGCTGCTGTCCCTCACTTCAGGCCAGCCCCAGCAGCTGGCCCCCTGGCCGGGCCTGGTCTGGCTCAGCGCCGGCAACGGGGCTGAGGAGATCTATGGCCAGTCCGCAGAAGGGATCTTCCAGCGGCTGGGCAACGGCTGGTCGCCCCAGCTCAAAGGCCCCATCGATCCGTCGTTTCCCGGATAGGTTTGTCCACATAGGGCGCGTGCCCGGTGGAGGGCCCGCTGCCGCCGGGGGAGCATGAGGTGTGCGAGCTGAACAGCCACCCCGTCCTGAGTCCAAACGCCCCGTCCGTAGGGCGGTGGCCGCCGCGGACCCGGACCTCCTTGCGCCCGTGGTGTCGGGCAAGCACCGCGGCGTGCAGCGCAGCGCCTGGCTGCTGGTTGCCGATCACGTTATGCGTGCCGGTGCGGAGATGCTGGCGCTGGGGGTTCCGGTGGACTGCGTCTGCTGCGGCGCCGAGGACCTGGCCCTGTGCGTTGCCTGCGAACGCCGGATACGCATTCTGACCAGGCACCCGTTCAGGGCCGAGGAACAGGCACCGGCGCTGATGACTGTCGACGGCGGCATCATCCTTCCCGTGGTGGCCGCAGGGGTGTACCGCGAGGAGTTAAGCCAGGCATTGTTGTCGTTTAAGCGCCACGGACAGCACCAGCTCAAGTCAGTGCTGGCGAAGGGACTGGGCCAGGGCATTGCCGCCGCGGCTGCCGGCGCGGACAATGTCTGCCTGGTTCCAGTCCCCGGCAGTACCGGCGCGTTCATCAAGCGGGGCTTCAGCCCCGTTCACCTCCTGCTGGCCGGATGGCGCCAAGGCCACGCGGGCGGCGGCCCTCCTGTGCTGGATGTGCTCAGGAAATCGCGCCGCCGGGCGGCCCTGGAACGACTGCCGGGCGGCCAAAAGGGGCTCGGCAGGGGAGCCAGGGCTGCGCGGGTGAGAGGATCCATGACGGTCCCGTCCCGGAAGCGCAGGCAGGTCGCCGGACGCCGGTGCATCATTGTCGACGATGTCCTTACCACCGGCGCCACCTTGGCGGAAGCGGCGCGTGCGCTCCACCTCGGCGGTGCCGGTGTGGCCGGCGCGGTTGTCCTTGCGGCGACACGCCCGCCCGATTCAGCCGGCAGCGGACCGCCGTCCCCGGCAGCTGGCGGAAAGCGGCCCGACTTGGGAAAAAATAAATGAAGAAAGGATGAATAAGCGGTGGCGATGAACTAACGTCGGTGGTGGGTACCAAGAACAAGTTGTACCTTTCGATGGCGGCTCGGAAAGGGGCTTGACTGTCAATCAGATCGGCCTCTGGGATGTGCCGTCGTCGTGTCACCGAAGTCATTTGGAGGGCACCATGGAGTTTATGATCAGCGGACGGAATCTGACGGTCTCGGACCGGTTCCGCGAATACGCCGGTGAGAAGATCTCGAAGATCGAATCATTGGGCGACAAGGTCCAGCGCGTGGATGCGAAGGTGTCCAAAGAAACGAACGCACGCCAGACCGGCGACCAACTTACCGTTGAAGTCACCGTTCTGGGCCGCGGACCTGTGATCCGTGCGGAAGCCAGCGCCGCAGATAAGTTTGCTGCCTTTGATCTCGCTTACACCAAACTGCTTGAGCGGCTCCGCCGGGCCAAGGACCGCAAAAAGGTCCACCACGGGCGCCACACTCCCAAGGCTGTGCGCGAGGCAACCGCTTCGCTTGAGCCAGCCAGTACCACTGAACCGCTTTACGTGGAGGCCAGCCATCGCAGTGAGCCCCAGGAACCGGTTGCAGAACGATCGCCTTATGAGGTCGAGAACGACATTCCCGCAGGAAATTCCCCGGTGCTGATCCGGCGCAAGGTTTTCCCGGCGGCCTCCCTTAGCCTCGACGACGCCGTGGACAACATGGAGCTCGTCGGCCACGATTTCTACCTGTTTGTGGACAAAGCCACCAACACCCCGTCCGTCGTTTACCGCCGCCGTGGCTGGACATACGGCGTCATCACCCTTGACCACGAATGCGAACCCGGGGACACCGTGGTGGAAGAGAAGATCATTGCCTACCGTTCCGACGATGAGGGTGCAAAAGTCTAGGGTGGTTCACACCCGCCAATGAAAGGACTGTCGTGTCAGCGACGCTGAGCCTTAATCAGGCCCGGCGGATCGCACTGGCAGCACAAGGACTCGACAAAGGACGGCCCGCCGGCCCCGTGACCTCACGGACGGTGGGCCGCACCTTTGCCCGGCTCCAGGTGGTCCAGATCGATTCCGTCAATGTGCTGTCCCGCAGTCATTTCCTTCCGTTCTTTTCCAGGCTGGGCAACTACGACCGCACCATCCTGCAGCGGATGTCCGGAACGCACCCCAGGCGCATGATGGAGTACTGGGCGCATGAGGCCAGCTTCATCCGACCCGAACTTTTCCCGGACCTTGTCCTGTGGCAGAAACGCACGTGGGTGGGCGCCGGCCGGCTGGAGCGCGAGCTCCGCGAAGATGTGGCCGGCAAGATCCTTGCTGTCCTCGCCGCGGGTAAGCCCCTGACAGCGGCCGAACTTACGGTAAGAATCGGGCATGTGGAGGACCGGAGCACCGAGAACTGGGGATGGAACTGGAACGCGGTCAAGCGGGTCCTCGAAGACCTCTTCCAGGAGGGCCTCATCTCGGCCGCTTCCAGGACGGAGCAGTTCGAGCGCAGATACGCCCTCACCGCGCGGGTGCTGCCGGACCGTCGGCCGCTGGCGGAAGACCAGCGGGATCCTGTGGAAGCCCTGCATCGGCTGATCGACGCTGCGGCCCAGGCCCACGGAATCGGCACCGTGCGGTGCTTCGCGGACTACTTCCGCACGCCGATCAAGGCGGCGGCTGACTCGGTGGAGCATTTGGTCCGGGCCGGCCGGCTGGAGCCGGTGTCGGTGACGGGGTGGGACCGGAAGGTGTTCCTCCATGTGGATGCCAGAATGCCCCGCAGGGCTGCCGGGCGGGCGTTGCTGAGCCCCTTCGATTCGCTGGTTTTCGAGCGGCGCCGGCTCGAGGAACTATTCGGATTCCACTACCGGATTGAGATCTACACCCCCGAACACCGGCGCCGCTTTGGGTATTACGTGCTGCCCTTCCTCCTGGGTGAGACCATCGTGGCACGCGTCGACCTGAAGGCTGACCGTGCCGCAGGAAAGCTCCTGGTCAGGTCCGCGTACGGTGAGCCGGACGCGCCGCCGGGAACCGCCGTCGAACTTGCCGGGGAGCTGGAACTCATGGCTGAATGGCTGGGACTAGGGGACATTGTGGTCACCCCGGCAGGGGACCTGGCGGGGCCCGTGGCGGCGGCCCTCCGCAGCGGCGGGGAAGCGATCCGCTCTGAGGGAACACCGGCCGCGTGGCCTGTGTCTCTCCCGTAGACTAAAAACGCCAGAATTCGGCAGCATCAGACTGGGAGTATCTTCACGTGGCATCACTTATCGAAAAACTTCTCCGTACGGGTGACAAAAAAACCCTGCGGCAACTTCGGAACTATGCCGACTCCATCAATGCTCTCGAAGAATCGTTCCAGACGTTCACTGACGCCGAACTCCGTGAGGAGACAGACCGGCTCCGGGCCCGCCACAAGGACGGGGAGCAGCTGGATGACCTTCTCCCGGAGGCTTTTGCTGCCGTGCGGGAGGCGTCGTCACGGACGCTCGGGATGCGCCACTTCGATGTCCAGCTGATGGGCGGCGCTGCCCTCCACCTTGGCAACATCGCCGAAATGAAGACCGGTGAAGGTAAGACCCTCGTCGCCACTGCTCCGGCCTACCTCAACGCCCTCACCGGTAACGGCGTGCATGTGATTACCGTAAACGACTACCTCGCCGAATATCAGTCAGACCTCATGGGCAGGGTTTACCGGTTCCTTGGCCTGACCAGCGGCTGCATTCTGTCCAACCAGGATCCTTCGGTGCGCCGGCAGATGTACGCCGCAGACATCACGTACGGCACCAACAACGAATTCGGCTTTGACTACCTGCGCGACAACATGGCGTGGGACAAATCCGAGCTGGTCCAGCGGGGCCATAATTTCGCGATCGTGGATGAGGTCGACTCCATCCTCATTGACGAAGCCCGCACGCCGCTCATCATTTCCGGCCCTGCCCAGGGCGACACAAACCGCTGGTACAGCGAATTCGCGAAGGTCGTCCAGCGCCTGAAGCTGGGCGAGGACTATGAAACGGACGAAAAGAAGCGCACCGTCGGCGTCCTCGAGAGTGGCATCGAAAAGGTGGAGGACTACCTGGGCATCCAGAACCTCTATGAGTCCGCGAACACCCCGCTGATCGGCTTCCTCAACAACGCCATCAAGGCCAAGGAACTCTTCAAGCGCGACAAGGACTACGTCATCCTCGACGGCGAAGTCCTCATCGTTGACGAGCACACCGGCCGCATCCTGGCCGGCCGGCGCTACAACGAGGGCATGCACCAGGCCATCGAGGCCAAGGAAGCCGTGGAGATCAAGGCCGAAAACCAGACCTTGGCCACGGTGACCCTGCAGAACTATTTCCGCATGTACTCCAAGCTGGCAGGCATGACAGGTACGGCCGAGACCGAGGCCGCCGAGTTCATGAGCACCTACAAGCTCGGTGTTGTGGCCATCCCCACCAATCGGGACATGCAGCGCATCGACCAGCCGGACCTTGTCTACAAAAACGAGACCGTGAAGTTCGACGCCGTGGTGCAGGACATCGCCGAACGCCACGAAAAGGGCCAGCCCGTCCTCGTGGGCACCACCAGCGTGGAGAAGAGCGAATACCTGTCCCGGCTGCTGGCCAAGGAAGGCATCCGGCACGAGGTCCTGAACGCCAAGAACCACGCGCGTGAGGCCGCCATCGTGGCACAGGCCGGCCGCAAGGGTGCTGTCACCGTGGCCACCAACATGGCCGGCCGCGGCACGGACATCATGCTGGGCGGCAATGCCGAGTTCACCGCCGTGGCCGAACTGGCCAGGCGCGGGCTGGATCCGGAAGCTAATTCCGAAGAGTACGAGGCCGCGTGGCCGGCCGCCCTGGAAGCGGCCAAACAGGCCGTCAAGGACGAGCACGAGGAAGTCCTGAACACCGGCGGGCTCTACGTCCTGGGCACCGAGCGGCACGAATCCCGGCGCATCGACAACCAGCTCCGCGGCCGCTCCGGCCGCCAGGGCGACCCGGGTGAGTCGCGCTTCTACCTCTCGCTGACCGATGACCTAATGCGGCTCTTCAACTCCGGCGCCGCCGAGCGGCTGATGAACAGTTCCGTCCCGGACGATGTGGCCTTGGAATCAAAGCTCGTTTCGCGGGCCATCGCGTCTGCGCAGGGCCAGGTGGAAGGCCGCAACGCGGAGCAGCGGAAGAATGTGCTCAAGTACGACGACGTCCTGAACCGCCAGCGCGAAGCCATCTATGGTGACCGGCGCCGGATCCTGGAAGGCGATGACCTGCACGAGAAGGTGCAGTTCTTCATCGAGGACACGATCACCGCGCTGATCGACTCCGCCACCGCCGAAGGCAACGGTGACGACTGGGACTACACGCAGCTGTGGACCAACCTGAAGACGCTCTACCCCGTGAGCATCACCCCGGATGAGATCATCGAGGAAGCCGGCGGCAAGTCGCGGCTGACCGTTGAGATGCTCAAGGAGGAGCTGCTCTCTGATGCCCGGCTGGTCTACCAGGCCCGTGAAGAGGCCATCGGCTCGGAGAGCATGCGTGAACTGGAACGCCGCGTGGTGCTTTCAGTCATCGGGCGCAAGTGGCAGGAACACCTCTACGAGATGGACTACCTCAAGGAAGGCATCGGCCTGCGTGCGATGGCCCAGCGTGACCCGCTGGTGGAATACCAGCGCGAGGGTTTCACCATGTTCCAGGCCATGATGGAGGCCATCCGCGAAGAGAGTGTCGGCTTCCTCTACAACCTGGAGGTCGAGGTCACCCCGGCGCAGGACGTTGTGGTGGCGGATGCCGCCGGTGGCCACACCGAGCACGTTGAACCGCAGATCCACGCCGCCGGCCTGGAAGCGCCCGAAAAGCCGGCACAGCTGCAGTACACGGCACCCGGCGAAGACGGCGCTTCCCAGACCCGGGTTGAAGGCCGCGCCTCGTCCCGGTCCGGCAACCCGGCCAAGGCCGCAACGCAGGACACCGCCAAGCGTCAGGCGAAAAAGAAGCGCCGCTGACCCCAGCGGACCATGCGATCGTGCGGCATGGCATGACAGCACGACAGGCAACAGGAAATGCCCGGACCATCTGCTCCGGGCATTTCCTGTTTCATTGGGTGTCTGTTTCGGCAAGCAGCTCCTTTCATCGCCTGGTCTCCCTCCACCCGGCCAATACCTTCAGCCAACGACGAATTCCGTCACACGCCAGACCTGTTTGCCCCGTTCCAGCCGGACCGCCACCGCCCGTGCCCGGACATCGTCAATAACCACTGCGCTGGCCTCATAGATGCCGGGGGAGACTTCGCATGCCCTGACCGAGCGCACCACTGAGTTCCGGTGCAGCCTGGCCAGGGCAGGCGACGAGGATCGGGCCTGTTCGCGGCGGATCAGCCCCGCACGGTGCTGGAGCAATGCAAGACAACGGGGATCCAGTCGGCGTGCCAGCTGGTGGATGGGCCTGATGCCAGCCAGCACCTCCATCGCGGCCTGCACCGTACTGCGCGTGATGGCGAGGATTTCCGAAGTCTCGTCCGCTGCGCGCAGCGGCAGGCCCGGAGCCCCCGGCGTGTTGGCGGGCCGTAGCGGAACAGGGCGGACTGCTGCCGCCGGCCCTCCGTCGGCCCGGGCGGGTCGGATTGGCGTGACTGCGTTCATGTGATTCTCCTTAATTGTGTGCTGATGAAGATCGGAACGAACGGCTAGCGGGTGGAAGGAGCATTCAGGATCTGGCCGGGGAGCAGGACATGCGGGCTTTCACCGATCCGGGCCTTGTTGGCCTCATACCATCGGGGCCAATGCAATGCGACATCAACATCGGAAGCAGCTGGTCCCAGATGACGCTTTGCGATGTCCCACAGTGTGTCGCCTGCCAGCACAGTTACCGCGTTCCCCGTCGACGCGGTGTCCTGAGCGGCGCGGACGGGCCGGGGTGCCAGCAGCCCGGGGTCGGGTACGGGTGCGCTGGGCCTCCAGTCTGGCCGGACCGCGGCCGGCGGAGCGTCAGTTGACGGCGTTTCTGTTGCCGGGGGGTCCGTGGGCAGCGGTTGTGGTGTCGGCGTTTGTGTTGCCTGCGGTTGTGGTGCGGGCGCTTCTGCCAGTGGCGTTTGTGGTGCCCGACGTTCTGCCATCCGGGATTGTGTGGCGAGGGGTGATTCCGGTGTGGCCTGCAGTTGCGTGACCGGTGCGGCGGGCACATCCGCTTCCGGTGGGTTCGCGGCCAGCTGCGCCGCCGTGGGGGACCACTGGGCCTGCACCGCAGCTTCCTGCGTTGGCACCCAGGCAGGTCCTGTGGGAGGGACGGCGGCCTGGGCCATCGGAGCTGCGAGGAGCTGAACTGAAAGTGCCGCCACGGTGTCAATGGCCATTACGTTCTGCCCACGGGCGGTCAGTTGATGTGCCCGCTGGTGGCCAGTAAAACTGCCCGGTGATGGCCAACAGATCTGCCCACTGATTGGTTCGGCGGGGTTGGCCATTCTTGGGTTGGTTAGGTCAGGCGGGTGACTCCTTTTCCGGCGAGGGCTTGGGTGAGGCGGACGGAATCGCCGCTGGTCTGGCAGACGTGGGCGTGGTGCAGGAGCCGGTCAACGGTGGCGGTGGCGAGGGTTTTCGGCATGAGTTCGTCGAAGCCGGCGGGGTGGAGGTTGGAGCTGATCGCGACGGACCGTTTTTCGTAGGCTGCGTCCACGACCCGGTAGAGGCCTTCGGCCGCGTCCGTGGCCACCGGCAACAGGCCGATGTCATCGATCACCACCAGCTCCGCGCGGAGGATCCGGGTGACGGCGCGGGTGACGCTGTCGTCGGTGCGGTGCGCCCGGATCAGGACGCCGAGGTCCTCGAGCCTGAACCAGGCCACGCGCATCCCGGCTTCGACGGCCTGCTGGCCGAGGGCTTCGAGGAAGAAGGTTTTCCCTGTTCCGGAGGGTCCGCAGACCACCAGGTTTTCCCGCCGGTTGATCCATTCCAGGGTCCGGAGGGCCTGTTGGGTCGGGGCGGGGATGGAGGACGCGTCCGGGTCCCAGGCGTCGAAGGTTTTGCCGGTCGGGAAGCCAGCAGCTTTGCGGCGGGAGGCGAGCATGGACCGGGCCCGGCCGGCGGCTTCCTCGGTGAAGAGGGCTTTGATGACCTCGACAGGTTCCCAGCGCTGGGCGCGGGCGGTCGCGATCAGTTCAGGGGCCAGCGCCCGGGCGTGGGGCATTTTCAGGGACCGCATCAGGGCCTCCAGGTCCGCTGGCAGCGGCGGAGCCGCGGTGTTGGTCGTGGTCACGGGACTCATCGGGCCTCCTCCGGCGTGATGTTGGCGGTGGTGTTCAGGGCGGGGTTTCCGATAGCGGCCCACGCGCTGGTTCCCTGGGTCAGGGAGGTCGCTTCGTTGGCGGCGTGCGTGGTGGTGCGGCGGATGTTGGCGTTCAGGATCGAGGCGAGGTCCGGGTGCGCGAACCGGCCGTGCAGGGCGGCATCGCCGAGTGCCCGATCGACGTGGTCAGTGCCGGCGATTTTAGCCAGGGTGACGGCTTCGGCCATTTTCACGTTCATCCGTGCCGTCCCGGCCGCGGCGGCTTCGATCAGCCAGGTCCTGGCGCCCTCGCCGATGGCCAGAAACGCTGCTTCGTCAGCGCTGCGGGCCCTGACCTCATAATCGCCAGGAACCTTTGCCCTGGTTCCGGGGAAGTGTTCATCGTTGATGGCGGGGCTGCCGGGCCGTGCCCGTCCGTGGCGGGCGACTTCGACCGGTCCCCCGGCGCCGTGGTGGACGATGATGACCTGCTCGTCCGGTCCGGTGCCGTGCGTGCGGACGAACACCCGTGCGCCGAGCAGGTGGGCCGGGACCGAGTACTGGGCGTTTTCGAAGGTGACCATCGGGGTGTTCTCCGGAACGCTGCGGGCCAGGCCGAACGCGACCGTGTGGGCGGTGTCCGGGATCCGGTGCAACCTGGGGGCTTCCTCGGCGAGCACCGCCGCGGGTTTACGCCGCGTCACCCGGTGCTCACGGTGATTGACCTCGTCCATGAAGACCTGGCAGGCGGCCTCGAGTTCGGCGAAGGAGCCATACTCGGCCCGGAGGTTGGTGTCCTTCGGCACGAGGTCGGCCTTGGCGAGTTTCACGGACGCTTCAACTCCGCCCTTAGTGGCAGGGTCCGCGGGCTGGCAGCTCAGCACGGTGATCCCGTAGTGCCGGGCGAAGTCCAGGGTCTGTTGGTTCCGGACCGGGACCCCGGCAACATGGGCCGTGGTCACGGTCTTCTCGTTGTCCGTCAGGACATAGGTCGGTGCCCCGCCGAGGATCCGGAAGGACCGGTCCAGGGCCGCGAACACGCTCGGCGCGGTCCGGTCCCGCAGCGGGATCACGATCCGGAAGCGGGAGAACGCCAGCCAGGCCACGAACAGGATGGTTTTCACCCCGCCGATCTTTGGGCCGTCGCCGAAGTCGTACTGCAGCCACATTCCCGGTTCGGTGATCCAGGGCCGGTGAACGCGGGTATGGCCCAGCCGCCACGCGGCTTTAACCTGTGCGATCGCGCGGCGGGTCGAGCGTTCCGAACCCGTGTAGCCCAGGGCGAGGAGCTTTTCGTGGGCCTTATCGGCACGGATCCGGCCCTTGGAGGCTTCGATCCATTCCTCGATCTTGGGCAGGAACCCGTCGGTGACCCGGCCGCGGGCCGCGGGTTCCCCGATCGGCCGGCCCGCGTCGCGGGCCTGGACGTGTTTGGCAACGGTGTGGTGCGAGCAGCCGGTGAGCTCCGCGGTAGCGCGCAACGACCCGGTCAGATCGTAGGCAGCAAGTATTTCCATGATTTCTCCGTCAGACTTCATACAGGGCCTCTTCCTGGTTCGCTTGGTGCGCTTAGACACCGTCATCAAACCCCAGGGAGAGGCCCCCACCGCTTAAGACGCGGTCGGTTCAGTAAGGAAGTGGGCAGATCTCATGGCCACCGGCAGGCAGTTCTACTGGCCGCCAGCGGGCAATTTCGTGGCCGCCTATGGGCAGTTTTTCATGGCCGCTAACACCACGGCGAGGCGACGCATAAAAGCCGGACAATATTTGCTAGCCCGGGCGGCAGCCCGCGGCCTTCCGCAGCGTGCCAAGGCGGCAACTGTCACTGCCAGCATGACGGCGAAGGTCCACCACGCCACGATCGCCAACCCGGCTGCCGCGGCGAAAGCTCCCAGCAGGTCGTCCACGCTGAGTGACTGCCCTCGTGCCGCCGAGAGCTCCCAGCGATCCAGCAGTCCCCGTCCGGATGCGAAAAGAAATGCCCCCAGCAGCAGGATGGAAAGTGCCATGAGTGCATCAGCGCGAAGCTCGCGTGTCGTAGCCCTGGTCATGAGGTCCCAATCGATATGTTTAATGTAGTTTGATGTTGTTTGATCCATCTGAGTTCAGTTTGACTGAGCTGCTCTTGATTTGTCCAGAGACTGGAAGGAATGGATTGATGCGTTGACCGCCGGTGAAGCCTCGCCCTACGCTTGGGCCCATGCGTTGGGATGCACTGTTCACTGACATGGAGGCCCAGTTTGCCGAGGGCGGCAAGCTCGCGGTTGAGTCCGAGATCTCCGAGCGGGCCAGGGTGGAGGCCGCCTCAGTTGTCCTGGCCGACAGGTTGCGCGCCGGCCTCGGGAGCCAGGTGGCTGTGCATCTCCTGGGCGGGCGGACGTTCGAAGGCAGGCTCAGCCATGCCGGAGCAGACGCGCTGGTCCTGGACGAGGGTCTGCAGCAGGTGCTGATCCCTTATGGCGCGGTGGCGCGCTACTCCGGGCTGGGGCGGCTCTCGGTTGCGGAGCCTTCGCAGGTGCGCCGGCGGATCGGGCTGGCGCATGCCTTGCGGGGCCTGGCGCGCGATCGGGCCGGGGTGGCAGTCATGGTGCGGCATGACATGGCGAAGGAAGGCGGGCTCACCGGTGTCATTGACCGCGTGGGCAGTGATTTTATGGACCTGGCGCTGGTCACCCCGGGCGAGGCGCGGCGGGCCGCGCAGGTCCGGCAGGTTGCCACAATTCCCTTCGGATCGCTGGGCGCAATCCGGTCATGGCACGTCGGCGGGATGTAGCCGTCGGCCAGCGTGTGTCCAATCCATCAAGTTTTTTGGACCCGCGTGCGCAGATTCTCCGGACAGCAACACAACGCGCACGGGACCCGGCCGATTGGAACGCGGTCCCGGGTCAGCCCTGCTTGGCCTTGGCTTCCTGGATCATTCGGCTGGCCTCGGCGTAACGCTCCTCGATGTACTGCTCGAGCATTTTTTCCTCAACACGCCACTGACCGCGGCCACCCACCTGGATCGCCTTGAGTTCCCCGCTTCGGACCAGTGCATAAGCTGCCGGCGAGTTGATCTGGAGTTGCTCAGCAACATCGGCGAGGGTGAGGAATCTGGGCATAAAACCATTTTGCCACTGAAGGTGTGATCTGGTGTGGTTATCCACAGTTTGATGTTGTTTGGGCTTTTGACTTTTGTTCCGGGGCCCGGGCCGTAACAATGAGGTGTCCGGGCGCATGCAGCCGCCTGGCTCGAAGCTAGGGGGAGCAGGGCATGAGCCACGATGCAGGAACCGCGGGAGCCAGGTTGAAGCCGCCTTCCTGGAAGGACCCGCGGTTGCTGGTGGGGGTCCTGTTGGTCCTGGCGTCCGTAGTGGGGGTGATCTCGCTGGTGGGCAGTGCCGATAAGACCACTGAGGTATACGCTGCCCGGGACTCCATCGCCGTGGGAGAGAAACTGACCACGGACAGCGTGGTCAGGGCAAAGGTCCGCCTCGGTGAAACTGAGGAGAATTACGTTACCGTGGAGGCGGGCCTGCCTGAGGACATGGTGGCGGTCCAGCGAATCGGCAAGAACCAGCTGCTGCCCAAGGAAAGCCTCGCCACGGTGGACGCTTTGGACCGCAAACCTGTCGCCCTGACCATTGACGAACCCCTTCCCCCTCAGGCGGTAGCGGGTACTCGGGTGGATGTCTGGGTGGCGCCGCCCGATGCCAGGAACGGATTCAGCGAGCCGAAGCTGCTGTTGCCCGGAGCTGAAATAGCCCAGGTTACTGCCGCATCCACTGCCCTCGGCTCGTCGCGCAACACGGTGCTGATGGTCCTTGTTGAGGACAGCCAAATGCCGGCCATCCTTGGAGCGCAGGCCAACCAGGCCAAAATCTCCGTGGTCTGGAACCCGGGCGGCGGCACCTCATGAGCATCCCCGTGGTGACAGTCGGCCAGGCCCGGGAAGACGTCGTCGGAGGCCTGGAACGGCTTCACGGTCCCGTCACGGTCGTCCGGCGATGCGCCGAACTGACCGAACTGCTCGCTGCCTGCCAGAGCGGGCTGGCGCGGGCAGCAGTGGTGGCCGACGGCTCCGAGGGGTTGACCGCTTCCCTGGTTGACCGGCTCGGGGCAGTGGGCGTGGCCATCATTGCCCTGACGGATAACGCTGAAGAGGCCGCCAGGCTGCGCGGGATCGGCGTCGCGTCCGCACTGACCGGTGTCGAATCGGCCGCCTTGGCAGGCAGGATCGCCGAGGCCGTTTCCCAGCTGACGGGACAGCCAGCCGGCGCCACCCGGGGCGCCACGTCCGGGAGTGCGCTGGGCGACACGGGTGCAGCGCTGCGTCCGCTGGCTGCCGAATCCGCCGGGGTGCCGGCGGCCTCGGGCGCCGGCAGGATCATCGCAGTGTGGGGACCCGCCGGCTCGCCTGGCCGCACCTTCGTCGCAGCCAACATCGCCGGGGAACTGGCGGCAGAAGGAAAATCCGTCCTGCTGGTGGATGCGGACAGTTACGGGGCCAGCATCGCGGCCGTCCTGGGCCTACTGGACGAGTCCGCCGGCATCGCCCAGGCCTGCAGGCTCGCGGACCAGGGATTGCTCGGGGCCGAAGCTTTGCTCAAGGTGGCGTCTCCTGTCGCCACCAAGCTGGGTACCTTCCGGGTGCTCACGGGAATCACTCGGGCTGACAGATGGACTGAACTCCGGGCAGCAGCCCTGTCCTTGGTGCTGGAACGCGCCAAGGAGATCGCCGACGTCGTTGTGGTGGACACCGGCTTTTGCCTGGAAGCTGATGAAGAACTCAGCTTCGACACGGTGGCACCGCGCCGGAACGCGGCCACCCTGCGGAGCCTGGAATTGGCGGACACCGTTTTCGCCGTCGGGGCCGCCGACCCTGTAGGGGTTCCGCGGCTGGTCCGCGGACTCGCAGAACTTGAACTGGCCGTGCCCCACGTTTCACCTATTGTGGTGCTGAACAAGGTCCGGGCATCGGCTGTCGGGAGGTCGCCCGAACGTCAGCTGAAAGATGCTTGGGAACGGTACGGCCCGTCGCCGCGGTTGAGCGCCTTCCTGCCTGCCGACAGCTCCGCGGCTGATGCTGCCCTCTTGGGAGGCTCTTTATTGCTCGAAACGGCCCCCGTGTCTAAGCTCCGGCGTGCAATAGCGGATTTGGTTTGTGCACCTGCCCAACGATCAGCTAAATCCTCTGTATTTTCTTCCACCTCGCGGCGCTTCGTTAAGGGTTAGGCTCGCCATAGGTGCTGCAACGGTGCAGCAACAATTTCTTGTGATGGAGGCGTTTGTTGATGTCGTCTGGATCCAGCGTGGAGGATCAGTCCGTAGCCGTCGGAGACCGGGAGGGATTCCTGGCGGACTATTACGAGCACCTGGCTGAAGAGGATGCCCGGAGCTACCCCCAGGAGTTGCTGGCCACCCGCGCGGAGACCCACCGCAACATGGCCGCCACACGGCGGCCGGGACAAGCGAACATTTCGATCGTCAGCGAAGAAGACAACAGCGTCGTTTATATCGTCACGGACGACATGCCGTTCCTCGTGGACTCGGTCAACGCTGAACTCGTTCGCCAGAACGCCGCGATCAAGCTCGTCCTGCACCCGCTCTTTGTTGTGACCCGTAACAGGGAAACAGGAGAGCTGGTCAAGGTGGACCGGGTGCCGTCCCACATCGGGATCTCCAGTGGTGACACCGCCGCGATGCCCCTCATGTCCCACCTCATTGCGCAGGGCGAAAACACGTCCCACATGGAGTCGTGGATCGCTGTGGAGATCAACCGCGTCTCCGATGAAGCGCGGGCATCCCTCAAGGAGGGACTGGAACGGATCCTTGCGGACGTGCGCGCCGCCGTCGAAGACTGGCCGAAAATGCGGAACAAGGCCATGCAGATCGCAGCGAGCCTTGACCAGGTGGCCCATCCGTCCCAGATCGCCGAGCTGCGTCAGGCTCAGGACCTGCTGAGGTGGCTCGATGACGGCAACTTCACGTTCCTGGGCTACCGCGAGTACGACCTGGTCACCGTGGACGGCGAAGATTTGCTGGAACTCCGCGAGGACAGCGGGCTGGGCCTGCTTCGCGCCAAACCAGGTGCGCCTCACATGCAGCACCTGACAGACGCCGGCCGGCGGAAGGCCCGCGAGAAGCGCGCGCTGGTGATTACCAAGGCGAACTCCCGCTCAACCGTCCATCGCCCGGCCTACCTGGATTACATCGGCGTGAAGAGCTTTGACGCGGCTGGAAACGTGAACGGCGAGCGCCGCTTTATCGGCCTGTTCGCTACCAGCGCCTACACCGGATCCGTCCGGAACATCCCCATCGTCCGCGAGAAGGTGGACGCGGTGCTGAACAGTGCGGGATTCCCGCCGGATTCCCACTCCGGAAAGGACCTGCTGGGGATCCTGGAAACCTACCCGCGCGACGAGCTGTTCCAGATCGAAATTGAGGACCTGGCGGCCACGGCGTCCGGAATCCAGCGGCTCCAGGAGCGCCGGCGGACGCGGTTGTTCCTGCGCCCGGACATTTACGGCCGCTTTATGTCCGCGGTGATCTACCTACCCCGTGACCGGTACACCACCAACGTCCGGCTCCGCATCGAGGATGAGTTGCGGTCCACGTTCAAGGCGGAGAGCATCGACTACGAAGCCAGGATGACCGAATCGGCCCTGGCCCGCCTCTTCTACCGGATCCGACTGCCCAAGAACGCCGAGCTCAGCCATGTCAATGTTGAGGAGCTCGAAAAGCGGTTGGTCCGGGCGGCCCGCTCCTGGAGTGAGGGGATTGCCGAAGTCCTGCGCGACCGCGGGGCAGACGGGAAGTCGAAGGAGCTCGCCGCCATCTGGTCCGAAGCCTTCCCCGCCGGCTACCGGGTGGACTACGAGGTGGAGGACGCGCTGGAGGACATCGCCCGGTTCGAGAAGTACGGGGCGGAAGCCGAGCGGATTGCCGGTGCCCGGCAGGAGCGGCCCGGCGTCCACGTGTACCTTCCGAAGGGTGCCGGGGAGGATCTCGAAGAGGACGCCAGGGTCAAGCTGTACATGCTTGAGCCCAAGAGCCTGAGCCAGATCCTGCCGTACTTCCATAATTTGGGACTCGAGGTGCTGGACGAGCGGCCGTTTGAGATTGAGACGGCGGACCGCCGCGATTTCTTCCTCTACGACCTGGGTCTGAAGTACCCGGCGGGCGTCGATCCGCTGGCTACCGGCGAGCTGCTGGGCGATTCCTTCGGTGCCGCAGTCTCCGGAGCGGTGGAGTCGGACAGCTTTGACCGGCTGGTGCTGCGTGAGGGGATGCACTGGCGCCAGATCACCGTCCTGCGGGCGTACGCGCGGTACATCCGGCAGATGGGCAATTCCAATTCGTTCGGCTTTATGGCGGACACCCTCCTCGCCAACCCGCGCGTCACCAAGGCCTTGCTGGCGCTGTTCGCCGCCCGGTTCGATCCGGCTTTGTCCGGTGATGAGCGGGCAGCAGCCCAGGGGAAAGTCCGTGCCGAACTTGCGGCCGCTATTGAAGAGGTGGCAACGCTCGACGCCGACCGTGTCCTGCGCACCATGGCCAACCTAATCGAGGCCACCCTCCGCACTAACTACTACCAGTACAAGCCGCACCTGAGCTTCAAGCTCGATCCCGCCCGGATTGAGGGGTTGCCGTTCCCCCGGCCGATGTTCGAGATCTGGGTCTATTCCCCGCGCGTGGAAGGTGTGCACCTGCGCTTCGGCAAGGTGGCCCGCGGCGGCCTGCGCTGGTCCGACCGGCGTGAGGACTTCCGGACGGAGATACTCGGCCTCGTGAAGGCGCAGACAGTCAAGAACGCAGTCATTGTGCCCACCGGGGCCAAGGGCGGCTTCTTTGCGAAGCGGCTCCCTGATCCGGCTGCCGACCGCGCTGCCTGGCTGGCCGAGGGCACCGAGAGCTACAGGATCTTTATCCGCGGCCTGCTGGACATCACTGACAACCTCGTCACCAGGGACGGGGCGGAAACTGTTGTGCCGCCGTCGGACGTTGTGAGGCACGACGACGACGATTCCTACCTTGTGGTGGCGGCGGACAAGGGGACGGCCACGTTCTCGGACATCGCCAACGGACTGGCCGCTGAATACGGTTTCTGGCTTGGCGACGCGTTCGCCTCCGGCGGTTCGGTCGGCTATGACCACAAGGCCATGGGCATCACCGCCCGCGGGGCCTGGGAGTCGGTCAAGCGCCACTTCAGCGAGCTGGACGTGGACACCCAGACGCAGCCGTTCAGCGTGGTGGGTGTGGGTGACATGTCCGGTGACGTGTTCGGCAACGGCATGCTGCTGTCCCGTCAGATCCGGCTTGTCGCCGCCTTCGACCACCGGCACATCTTCCTGGACCCGACGCCGGATGCGGAAACGTCATTTGAGGAACGGAAACGGCTCTTTGAGTTGCCACGGTCCTCCTGGGACGACTACAACAAGTCCCTGATCAGCGAGGGCGGCGGCGTGTATGCGCGCCAAGTAAAGTCCGTACCGGTTTCGCCGCAGGTCCGTGCGGCGCTCGGGCTCCCCGAGGCGACCACCGAATTGAGCCCGCCGGAGCTGCTGCGGGCCATCCTGCTGGCCCCCGCCGATTTGCTCTACAACGGCGGGATCGGGACCTACGTGAAGGCAAGCACCGAATCCAATGCCTCTGTGGGAGACAAGGCCAACGACGCCATCCGCGTGGACGGCAAAGACCTGCGGGTCAAGGTGGTGGGCGAAGGCGGCAACTTGGGCATGACCCAGCGCGGCCGCATCGAGGCTGCGCTCCAGGGCGTCATCCTGAACACGGATGCGATCGACAACTCTGCCGGCGTGGACTGTTCGGACCATGAGGTCAACATCAAGATCTTCGTGGACCGGATGGTGGCGGCGGGCAAGCTGTCCGCGGAGGAACGCGCAGGCTTCCTCGCTTCCATGACCGATGAAGTGGGGCGGCTGGTCCTCGAGGACAACGTGGACCAGAACATCCTGCTCCTGAACGACCGGCAGAAAGTGGCCGAGTGGAGTCCCAGTTATGAGCGCCTGATGGACTGGCTTGAGAAGTCTGCTGACCTGAAGCGTGAACTGGAGGCCCTGCCGAGCACGGAGACACTGCAGGAGCGGCTTGGCCAGGGGCAGGGGCTGACGTCGCCTGAGCTCTCGGTGCTGGCTGCCTACGCGAAAATTGAGCTGGCGTCGGCATTGCGTGACAGCGACCTGGCTGATGATCCGTGGTTCCGGGCGACGCTGCGCGCCTACTTCCCGGCGCAGTTGCGGGAACGGTTTGACGCCGAACTGGACACCCACCCGCTGCGGCGCGAGATTATTGCCACGGTGGTGGCCAACGACATGATCAACCTGGGCGGCATCACGTTCGCGTTCCGCACCATGGAGGAGACATCGGCTACCGAGGTGGCCGTCGCTAAGGCGTTCGTGGCGCTCCGTGAGATCTTCGAACTCGATGTCATGGTGGACGAACTGAACAGTCTGCCGGCCTCATTCCCCACCGAACACTGGAGCACTGTCCACCTGGACATCCGCCGTATCCTGGACCGTGCCGTCCGATGGCTGCTGGCCCAGGGCGGCAGTTCCCGTCCCATCGCCGGGGTAGTGGCGGAGTTCAAGCCGCTCCTGGATCCGATGCGGGGCCGGTTGCTTGAGTACCTGCGCGGCGACGACCGCGAGCGGGTTGCGGGCTGGCTGGAGAAAGCACGCGGCTGGGAGCTTCCGGAAGACCTTGCCGTCCGGTGGGCAGAGCTGTTCGAAAGCTTCGTCCTGCTGGACATTGCCAAGATCGTGCACGCACGCAACGAGCCGGTGGAAGAGATCGCCGCGGTCTACTACACAGTGTTCAACCGGTTCCATGCCGACGCCCTGTTGGAGCGGATCACCAACCTGCCGCGCCAGGACAGGTGGCAGGCCCTGGCGCGGGCCGCCCTGCGGGATGACCTGTATTCCACCGTTTCGGACATGACGACGGCGGTGCTTGAGTCCACGGGGTCCCAGGACTCCGCGGAGAATCGGCTAAAGGACTGGGAGGGGCAAAATGCCGAGCAGCTGGGCCGTGCGAAGAGCATGTTTGATGAGGTCAACGCGCTCGAAGCCGACGACATGGCTTCACTGTCGGTAGCATTGAGGCTCTTGAGGTCAATCGTCCGACGCTAGGAAACCCCTGCGTCGTAACTGGAGGTGCAGTGGCAATCTTTACGGACCCCATCAGGGAACACGCTGATTTTGGGCCGGGCGATGCCGAATGGCTGCACCTCCTGGTGGGCGACTGGCAGATGGTGGCGGACCTTGCGTTCGCTGACCTGGCCTTGTGGTTCCCGCACCCGGATCACGGCTATGTTGCGCTGGCCCACGTCAGGCCCTCCACAACGCACACCGTTTTCCACGGTGACTTTGTGGGCGAACCGATCCGGCAGGACCTGCAGCCGCTGGTGGATAAGGCGTGGGCGAGCCGGTCCATCGAACGGTCCAGTGAGACGAACTGGAGCTCGGACATGGCCCTACGGGTGGAGGCTGTGCCGATGGTCCGCAACGGCCGGACGCTGGCTGTGGTGACCACGCACATGGACCTGTCCAGTTCAAGGATGCCGTCGCGGCTGGAGCTGACCTACCGGCAGTGCGCCTACGATCTGCTGCGAATGGGAACCCTGGGGCTGTGGCCCGACTTCGCGTCGCCCACCGGCTCGCGCCGCGGTGCGCCGCGTGTGGGGGACGGGCTCATCAGGCTTGATGCCGAGGGGATTGTGCAGTACGCAAGCCCCAACGGGGTCTCCGCTTTCCGGCGGCTCGGCGACGGCGAGTCGCTGGAAGGCAGGTCGCTGGCCGAAGTCACCGCCGGGCTGCTGAAGGACCGGCGCCTGGTGGACGAGACGCTGCCGCTGGTGGTCACGGGACGGATGCCGTGGCGCAGTGAGATTGAATCCCGCGGCGTGAGCCTGTCCCTGCGGGCAATTCCGCTGCGGGATGAGCAGCAGCGCTTTGGCGCACTGGTGCTGTGCCGTGACGTTTCGGAACTGCGGCGCCGGGAGATGGAGCTCGTCACCAAGGACGCCACCATCCGCGAGATCCACCACCGCGTGAAAAACAACCTGCAGACCGTGGCTGCCCTCCTGCGGATGCAGTCCCGGCGGATGGTCAGCGATGAGGCCAAACAGGGGCTGGAACAGGCGATGCGGCGGGTGGCCACCATCGCCCTGGTTCACGAGACCCTGTCCCAGGGCCTGGCGCAGAGTGTTGACTTCGATGAGCTCATTGGCCGTCAGTTCAGGCTGTCCGCCGAGGTGGCATCACCCTTGCAGCAGGTCAAGACCGAGCGGTCGGGCCTCTTCGGGGAACTGCCCAGTGACTTCGCCACCCCGCTGGCACTGGTCATCAACGAGCTGGTGACCAACGCCGTCGAGCACGGCCTGGCTGGACGCGCGGGCACCGTGTGGCTCATCGCGGACCGGTCCGAGGAAGAAGACGGTGAGGAACTGCTGACGGTCACTATTGCCGACGATGGCGTGGGACTGCCGGATACGCCCCATGTTGAGGGCCTTGGCTTGCAGATCGTCCGGACGCTCGTGACCAGCGAGCTCGGCGGTACCATCCAGTGGCACCCCCGCGACGAAGGCGGAACGGCAGTGCAGATCCGCCTCAGCCTGACGGCGCGGTAGGGCTGGCTGAGCCGGTTAGTGAGCAAAAGGCGGGCCCGGATGCTCCGGGCCCGCCTTTTGTTTTTCATATCGTGCGTTTTTTGGGGCTGCTATCCTTCCGGGTTACTCATCCGGTAGAGGAAGGCTGCCATTTGGTCACGGTTGATCTGCTCTGCCGGACGGAAGGTCACTACTCCATTCTCAGTCCAGCCCTTCGAGATGCCCTTCTCCGCCAGCCACGCAATCTGCCTGTAGAAGTCATGGTTGGTAGCCACGTCCGCGAACGGCGAGACCGCTGGCGGCGTGTACTGGGCGTCGGTCGTGCCGCTCATCCGGTAGAGGAACGCTGCCATCTGGTCACGGTTGATCTGCTCTGCCGGACGGAAGGTCACCACTCCATTCTCAGTCCAGCCCCGGGAAATGCCCTTCTCCGCCAGCCACGCAATCTGCCTGTAGAAGTCATGGTTGGTAGCCACGTCCGCGAACGGCGAGACCGCTGGCGGCGTGTACTGGGCGTCGGTCGTGCCGCTCATCCGGTAGAGGAACGCTGCCATCTGGTCACGGTTGATTTTCTCTGCCGGACGGAAGGTCACCACTCCATTCTCAGTCCAGCCCCGGGAAATGCCCTTCTCCGCCAGCCACGCAATCTGCTTGTAGAAGTCATGGGTCGTAGCCACGTCCGCGAAGGGCGAGACCGTTGGCGGAAGGTAGCCCGGGGCCAGCATCTGCACGTTGTCCACATAGGCGGTAATGCCGGTGCCCTCTACGGCGACCTGCAGGCTCGCCTTGGCAACATTGGCCGATGTCGGTGTGTAGGAGAAGTTCATGGCTTCCACCCACCGCGAATCCTCCACCTTTTTGAACTGACCCGAAATCCAGGCGCCGGACGCGTCGTACTCGTCGACGTAGAACGTGACAGTACCGGTCGTGATCGCAGCCACATTGAGGAAGGCCTTGAACAGATAGGTCGTCGTCGGGGAGACGCTGACCAGCGGCGAGAACAGATGGGTCGGGGTCGCGCCGGAAACGAGCTTGATGGAATTGGTGGAGTCCGGGTAGCTGCCGTTATTTCCCGAATCGGCTGCGATGGAAGTCACGGAGTCGGTCCGCCAGCCGTCCCCGAGCCCATTATTGAACGTGGGGTTCGGCATCATGTTCGGCGAACCCGTGACCAGGCCCTGGCTGACATTGACATTCTTGATCTCACCAGCCGCCACCTTGGTCTTGACGTACGCGGCGAGCTCATCAAGCTCGGCGGTTCCGTACTGGTAGTAGTCCGGGTCCTGGCTTGGATTCGGCCGGATGTCGTGGAAGGTGAACACCACCCACTTCTTGTCCCTGATCGCCTCGTCAACCTTTACCTTCAACGCGGAGACCGGCGTGGTCACCTCCTGGACAGGCACGTTGTGCAGCAGGTAGTCGCCGAGCGGCCAGACGTTGTTACCGGTGTCCGCGAAGCCGCGCATGGAGCTGTAGTACTTGGCAACCTGGGCCACCACTGACATGTCGTAATCGCCGTAAGGCGGTGCGAACGCGGTCGCGTTGATGCCGCGCGCGGCCAGGGCAGCTTTGCTGTTTGCCAGTTCGGCGTCCACTTGGGCGGGCGTCAGTTTGTTGGCCTGGCAGTCGTTGCCGACGCTCACGAGGCATTGGTGGGACACGGTGTGTGACCCGATCTCCCACCCGTAAGAGTTCTGCAACTCCAGGATCTGGTCCCACGACATATAGGGTACGTCCGCGTCGGCGCGGCAGGTATTGGGAAGAGACGTCAAACCGACGCAGTCGGTGACGATGTAATTCGTGCCGGTGAGCCCGTGTTTCTTAAGTGTCGGCGCGGCCTGTGTCAGCGCGCTGAGGCCGCCGTCGTCGAAAGTGAAGGACACCAGTGGCGTCGGGGCCGGATTGTCTATCGCCGCGTTAGCCACGCCAGGCGTCAGCAGCGCGGCGGTCAGGGCAGGCGCCACCACCCCGATGGTCACGAGCTTGGCGCGCCACCGCGTCAAGCTGGAGCTGGGTTTGGTCATGAGTTTTTCCGTTCCTTTCGGGTGGCCGACGGCGCCGGGTGACATCGTGGAATGTTATTCAAAGGCCCTACAACTGCTCCAATGTGCGTGACCGTCTGCACGCCTTGGTAGGCAGTTCGGAGTGGGTCGCTGCTGAAGTCGCTCGGGTGACCCGCAAGGCGGATACGGCCGGCGTAGCTTTCGCTGGAGCCCCAAAGGTTTTCTGAGAGCCAGTGTTCTGGCTCGGGGCTTCTGATATTGGGCAGGAGCACATCCGCAATGGGCCGTGGGCTACACCGACCTAGGTCGGCTGAAGCACTCGGAACCTCGTTGCGCCGGGGTATAGATGCCCCATTCGGGCGAACAGGTAGTGGTTCCGTTACTTCACAAGTTGTCCCCATGATGCTGCCCCCAATTCACGGCTCCGTGCTCTTCGCGGCGGGACCAGGCTGCGGCGCCTTGCTGCATGATCCGAGTTCCAAACCAGAGTGACATGGAGAAAATGTCTCATCAAGATGGTCAGGTACCCGAATGTTGCAGGGATCCAAAGACAGGTAACCGAATATTTAAGCCGCGTAGGGAGTCATTCTGAGCCCGAGTACAGAAGAAGGAAAAACAAGTAGTCGACACGACGAAAGTTACCGCCGGGTAGGTAGTGCGCATCATGCCCGAGGTGCCGCCCATGCGCGGCTTTCCGGGTACTGGCTATGTCACAAATGCCGATGATGGGCGTACAAAAGCTATGGCTGCGACCCGGAAAGGGTCGCAGCCATAGCTTTGAGGAATTCGTTTATGCTGTTTGTTTGCGCTGGCGCCTGGGCTAGGAGGCGCGGCGTGCCCTTGCGGCGCGGCGCTTGAGGGCGCGGCGCTCGTCTTCGCTCATGCCGCCCCAGACGCCGGCGTCCTGGCCGGACTCCAAGGCCCACTGGAGGCAAGTGTCAACAACCGGGCAGCGGCGGCAAACGCTTTTTGCTTCCTCGATCTGAAGGAGGGCAGGCCCTGTGTTTCCGACGGGGAAGAACAGTTCCGGGTCCTTGTCGAGGCACGCTGCGCGGTTACGCCAATCCATGCTTATCAGTTGCTCCAATTCTGGGAAGGGCCCGTTTGTGAAATTATTCACTAGGGTCTACAAAGGAAAGGGGCCCTGAGGGGCCCCATCGGTCATCTTCATCAAGATTGTCATGTTAACGCTGTGTAAACAAGGGGTAATACAGCTTGAAATCCCCGGATTCCTGAGCGATACATCACATCCGTGTTGCCGACCCCCACCACTGTCCGACTATGTCCGGTAGGGTGCCAGTGTGTCAAGAGCCCCCCAAAACCCTTCAGATCCGCAGCCCGAGGATGAGCCCGCCGGTGGTACTTCCCCGAGCCCTGGCCCGGCAGCCGGTACGGCGGCCGGCACCGACGCAGGTGCACCTTCCGCTTCGGTGCGCCCGCGTGGAATCCTTGTGATCTCTCTCATTGTGGCCGCGGAGGCAACTGCCCTTTTGGTAGCTGCGTCGTGGTACGGCTACGAACTGGTGACAGGGGCACCAGTGCTTTCCTTTTGGGGTGCGGTTTTCACCTTGGGACTACTGCTGGCTTTCTCTGTCTGGCTCTATTCGGTGGCGCACTTCCTTTTTCGTGGGCGCAGGTGGACACGGGCCGCCGCCCTGGTAGCGCAATTGTTCGTCCTGACCATCGGATTCCCCACCCTTTCCGGCGGCGTTGTAGTGCCCGGACTTGCCCTTCTCCTGCCGGCCTTGACCGCCATCGTTCTTCTCTTCGACAAGCGTGTTATCAGCTACGCATCCAGGACCGGTGGGTTGCCGCCAGCCCTGTAGCCTACGCAGCGGATCGTCGGGTGGTGCCCACCCCAGCTGGACTGCCAAGGGGCGGCCATCCTGGACAAGTATGCCCCGCCCCGGGGGTGGATTGGGTTCCACCTCGAACCGCACCCCAAATAGCTCGCCATCCAGGAAAGTACGCGGGCCGATTAGCAGGCCGGTGCCCAGATTGCGTGCTTGGAGGGCCAGCAGGACTCTTTGGGCGAGTGCCTGGCTGTAGCAGGCAGTCATGACCACAGTGGTTCCTAGGGCGTTGAGATCGGCAAGATTGCGGTTCACGTCGTGGGGCAACAGATCGGCATTGTCCACCAAGGCCACGGACCCTCCATGCAGGCTACCGGCAGTTGCCTGGCCAAGAACTTCCGACCAGTACGCCGCGGAATCAATGTCCGGTTCCGGTTGGAGCCATGGTCCTGCATCAGGGTTGAGGCGCGGCAACAGCCGGAGGAAAGAGGACTTTCCCGATGACGGCCCGCCCAGCACAGCCAGGACGCCGCCCGCAGGTATGCGGATCGAGACTGGTTTGAGTTCGTCACCGCCGACTCCTATCCAAAGGCGGCGCGTTGTATGTTTCATCGCTCCTGTAATGCCTTCTGGCAGTCGGGTCGCGATGCTCCCGCCTGGTGAAGGAGTCGTATCCAAAATCTGTTCTGCGGGAGCTACAGCGGGCAGTGGGTCAACACGGAAGGGCCGGATGACAGGGCTCGACGATTCCCCCTGACCGGACGTCATCCCAACAGACTGTGTACCGGTGCCCGTATAGAACTGGCAGACCGTCGTTGTCCCAGCCGAGAGTGCGCCACTTGCCACGCCCCGACCAACCACAGGTGCAGTGGCAGGCACTTTCGGCCAGCCGATCCGGCTCTCTTCGCTTGAACCAGTGGGGAAGTACACGCGGCTGGGAATAGCGGCGAAGAACCTTGCAGTGACAAGTTCCCGCTGGCCGGAAATGACCACCGTGATACCGGCCCTGCCCCCGTCACGGACCAGATCGTGAACCAAATCCTCCGCCCAGGCAAGTGGCCCGGACCTAAAAGCAGATGTCCAGGAACCCCAACCGGCGATTACCAGTACGAGCGGTGTGGTAATGGTGGCCGGACCGGCCAGACGGTGCGACAGCTCCTGTGCGAGTCGCTCCAGGATACGGACAGCGCGGCGAAGCTCGTGCAACCCGGCCCTGGAACCCACCCGGCCGTGTGATTCCAGCACCGTGAACGAGCTGTCGGGATCAAGGATGTACAAGTGAGATTCCCGCCGGTGGGTCGCCAGGCCGCCCACTGCCAGCCCGATCGCGTCAGCTACGCCCGATTGCGGTCCGCCGACAAAGCCCAGGTGTCCGTGCGCCGCGGGCTCCCAGACGAGCGGAGCAGTCCTCTGTTCCCAAGGCAGGTCCATCAGACCGAGTCTGATCTTCCACCCGTCCGGGAGACCGGAACATTTGTCTGGCATTGCAGAAGGGTGGGTCAGAATGCAGGGGAGTGGGTCCGCGACCGGTTTCCGGACAGGGGCGCCGTTCATGGATTCCCACAGCCCGGCCATGGATGCGATCAGCGGCGTGGCTGCCAGGGTCGGCGTCGGTGCAAGGCCTACCGACTCGTTTTCACCTGTCTCGGGGAGGGCATCTATGTAGTCCGCGGCCAGGTGGATGGAGAGCTCCGGGGGTTCTGACGCAATAGCCCCGGCGGTGAGGGAACTGGCCTGAAATTCGACCGGCGCTTCGGTTCCACGCGCCAGGTAGGCCCGACCCGGCGTGTCCACTCTTATCCCGGCGGCGGCTTTGGAGTTGATAACGTCCATCGACTCCATCTCGGACTGGACGCGCAAAGCGATGCTTGTAGTCACATTGGCACGGATGTCAGGAGTTAATGCGCCTTGGGGCCGTTGCGTTGCCATGATGAGGTGAATCCCCAAAGAACGGCCAATCGCCGCGATCCTCATGAGTTCATGGAGCGCTTCGGGAGCATCTTCGACGAGCATGCGGAATTCATCGATGACAACCACGAGATGGGGGAGCGGTAGCGATTGGCCCTCGGGAGTTGTCCTGTAGGACGCAAGGTCGGGGGCCTGTACCGCCGCGAGGACTTCTTCCCTGAATCTGATTTCAGCGCGGAGCGACTGCAGGTACCGTCCCAGTTCGTGGTTACTGAGGTCGGTGAGCATGCCTGCACAATGTGGAAGTCCTGTCAGTGGCCCAAGACCAGAGCCGCCTTTGAAATCCACAAAAAGGAAATTGATTCGCGCCGGCTCGTAGCTCAAAGCCAGGGCAATGGTAAGTCCGCGTAGGAGTTCGGATTTGCCTGCACCCGTGGTGCCGGCCACCAGCAGATGCGGCCCATCCGTTTGCAGATCCAGCATTTGTGGGTGCTCAGGACCCAGCCCGACCGGAACGGGCAGTCCGGGTTGCCTCCTGTTCGCCATCCATCGTCGGGTTGTCTCGGCGGTGGAACTTGGAAGTAAGTCATTCAGGCGACAAGAAAGTGGAATGCCATCCAGGGCTTCTCCAAGAGTGTGTTTGTCACGGACCCGGCGGCGGCAAAAGCTGGTGAAGACATCAACGGGGGCCAGATCCGGCACGAACATGAGGGTTTCCCCGGCTGTACGAAAACAGGAGCTTCGCACGCCGAGATCGACATCCGCAGGTGTCTGGTCTTCGCCGCCGCCCGGAAAATTGATCACTTGCCAACGATGTTCACGGGCAACCTCCATGAGTGCCTCTGTGTCCTCTTGCCCGTTAAGGAGAATCAGCACCCCGTGCCCGTAGGAGGGCTTGTGGCCGCGCTTGATTTGGTCATGGGTGTTGTAGGGACGGCTGGAAAGAGTCACTCCGTTCAGGAAACGGGCAGCGAGGGGCAGCTGGTCCACAGGTCCGTGGATCACGAGGCTCGTTCCCCGGCCCTGTGGGTAGGCTGCAATTTGCATTATGAGTGAACGCACCAGACCCTCAACAGCATTGCGCGGGCCCCGAATGGTGGTGAGGAGCTGTCCGGGGTCAAGCGTGACAGGCAGCAACCCGCCTGATGGGATGGCCCGGCCCGGATAGGGCGGGTCGAATTTGAGATTGGCCGTCTGAATGCCCTGGCCCAAGCGCAACCAGATACCTTTATCTGTAGCCCGGGAAGAAAGGTCCATTCCCGTGGCACCGCCAATGGTTAGGGCGGACAGCGGCGGAGCTGCCCGCCGTCGTCGTTTCTGGTCTTCCATGACGGCGGAACCGACAGCCGCAGCGAGGTCACGGCGTTGCCGGCGTCCGCCGACCAGTTGCACCAGAACGGAGACAGCCGAGACAGCGGTAAAAGCAAGGAACATCCATACTCCAGTCACCACCGCAAGACCAACGCCGATTATCACCGGCAGGACAGCCGTCAACAGGAGTGCCGCTCGGTTTGTGGGGTCATCGCGCCGGTGAACGACCAGGGGCTCGTGGACATCCGTGCCTGCGTCGTCCAGGTGGTTTCCGGGTTCCAGAAACACGAGCGACATCGTTGAGTTGCCGCATCGGATGGTGGAACTCGTTGTGATGACAGCGTTCCTCTGGCGCACGCCGTCCACTTCTGTGCCGTTGGCACTGTCCAGGTCCTCTATCGTGATGGCCGTCTCCGTGACCACCAGGAGTGCGTGGGCCCGCGACAGGTCGGCGTCGCGGATGACGATGTCGGCATTGCTGCGGCCAATGGTGTAACTTCCCCGCCGAAGCGGAACAACCAGGCCCGCGCCGGCACCGCTATGGACTGCGAGGCCCAGCGAGGCCGGCAGTTCAGGGGTTCGCTGCCTGGATCTGCGGGCCACCACCGGAGTATCGACGAGAACGGCACCGTTGACCAGCGGAGGTTCCCCAAGCGTGAGTGATCTCACCTCGTGCCCCTCAATCGACACCTTACCGGTCCCGAACCTGGCGGCCAGCGACTCCTGCAGGTCGGCGCCGGAGGCCCCCGCAGGACCATCGATGGTCAGCTCCACGAGCGGTTCCTGAAGGGCCGCGCACAGGCTCCGAACGAGCGTGCAGTGCAGCAGCATGATGCGAAAGTCCTTACGTTTAGCTTGTTTCAAAGCTAGACGGGGCACGGGCAGATGTCGTGGGATGGCTGACGTATGTGGATAAGGGAGGTGCTGGCGGATTAGTAGGTCACAAGGGTGTCTCGGGTACGCTGGTTCCGCAGACAATGCGCACCATTGGGCTGCCCGCATTCGAACCAGGAGATTTTGTGACCGCTGACCTCGTCATCGTAGGGTCTGGCTTTTTCGGCCTGACAATCGCAGAACAGGCCGCTACCGAACTCGGCTTGAAGGTGGTTGTCCTCGACCGCCGGCACCACATTGGTGGCAACGCGTATAGCGAAAAGGAAGAGCAGACGGGCATCGAAGTGCACCGCTACGGAGCACACCTGTTTCACACTTCCAACGAGCGTGTCTGGGAGTATGTGAACCGCTTTACCAGCTTCACCAACTACGTCCACAAGGTCTACGGCGTGCACAAGGGCGAGGTCTACTCGCTTCCCATCAACTTGGCGACTATCAACCAGTTTTTCCGTGCAAATCTGACGCCGGGCCAGGCACAAGCGTTGATCCAGGAGCAGGCGGGCGAACTCGCCGGTACCGATCCGCAGAACCTGAACGACAAGGGCATCCAGCTGATCGGCCGGCCGCTGTACGAGGCGTTCATCAAGCACTACACCGGCAAGCAGTGGCAGACCGATCCCAAGGACTTGCCCGCAGGCATCATCTCCCGCCTCCCGGTGCGGTACAACTACGACAACCGCTACTTCAACGACAAGTACGAGGGCCTGCCGACGAACGGCTACACGGCCTGGATCGAAAAAATGGCGGAACACCCGAACATCGAAGTTCGCCTGAACACCGACTTCTTCGACGAGTCGCACGAGTACAGCAAGAACAAAGTTGTCGGCAGTATCCCGGTGATTTATACCGGCCCCGTTGACCGTTACTTCGACTTTGCCGAAGGCGACCTTTCTTGGCGGACCATCGACTTCGAAGAAGAAGTTCTCGACGTCGGCGACTTTCAGGGGACGTCCGTGGTCAATTACAACGACGCCGACGTGGCCTACACGCGCATCATCGAACCGCGCCACTTCCACCCAGAACGTGAATACCAGACAGAAAAGACCGTCATTATGCGCGAATTTTCCCGCGCGGCTGAAAAGGGCGACGAACCGTATTACCCCATCAATACCTCTGCAGACCGGGAACGGCTGCTCAAGTACCGTGATCTTGCGGCGGCGGAGAAGGACGTTCTGTTTGGTGGGCGCCTCGGTACCTACAAGTACCTCGACATGCATATGGCTATCGGCTCGGCATTGACGATGTTCGACAACCAAATCCGCCCGCATTTCGAGGGTGGCGCCAAGATCGAAAGCGGAGGCGTGGACGTATGAGTGGTGAGCTACTTGCCGCCCCCGACAACGGCGGCGGGCTCCTTGACGTCATTCGCCGTCGCGGTTTGCTTCGCCTTATCGTCCGAAAAGAACTCAAGGTCAGGTACCGAAGTTCCTTTCTTGGCCTGCTCTGGTCCTACGTGCGGCCGGCTGTGCAGTTCGTGGTCTTCTATTTCGCACTGGGAGTCTTCCTGGGGCTCAACAAGCAGCCGAACTTCGTCATTTACATGTTCTCCGGGATTATCCTGGTGAATTTCTTCTCCGAAGCGTTCGGGCAGGCGACACGTTCCGTTGTTGCCAATGGCGCCTTGGTGAAGAAGATCTACCTTCCCCGCGAATTGTTTCCGGTTGCATCGGTCTGGGTCGCCATAGTGCATTTCCTGCCTCAGTTCCTGATTTTGCTGGCCGCGTGCTTCTTCTTCGGCTGGACGCCCAGCGTGAATCAGCTGATTGGCGCGGTAGGGGCATTTGTTATGGTCACCATTCTGTCGCTTGGCCTCGGACTGCTGTTTGCAGCCGCAAATGTGATGTTCCGCGACTCAGAGAACATCGTTGACCTCATGCTGATGATGGCTACATGGCTCTCCCCGGTTCTCTACGCCTGGTACTTGGTCCGGGACACGCTTGGGGAAACGTTCTACTTCTTTTACCAGCTGAATCCGATGACCATTGCGGTGGAACTCTTTCACGCCGCTTTCTGGTCACCGACGGCAGCCGTCAGGATGGCGCCGGAGGGTGCCCGCTTGCCGGACAACCTTCTTTCCATCTGGCTGCCGGTGGGCCTGGTTATTTCCTTGTTGATCCTGGCCTTGGGGCAGTCCGTATTCCGACGCCTTGAGGGCAGATTTGCGCAGGAGCTGTAATGCCGGAAGCTATTGTCGTTGAGAATGTTTCAAAACGGTTCAACCTCCGCCACACGCGGTCCCTGAAGGAAACGGTTGTATGGCTGTTTAAGGGCCGCCGGGGTGATCTGTCGTCAACCTTTATGGCGCTCGACGGAGTCGACGTCAAGGTGGACTCCGGGGAATCCGTTGCTTTGCTGGGGTTCAACGGCTCGGGCAAATCAACGCTGCTGAAGCTCATTTCCGGCGTGATGAGTTCTGACACGGGCAGTATCCGTACCCGCGGAAAAGTTGCGGGCCTCATCGAGGTCGGAGCGGGTTTCCACCCGGATCTGACAGGCAGGGAAAACGTCTACCTCAATGGTGTGATCCTGGGGATGACAGAGCAGGAAACGGCCGACAGGTTCGATGAGATCGTTGAGTTCTCCGAAATCGGAAAGTTCATCGACACCGAAGTGAAGTTCTACTCTTCCGGAATGTTTCTGCGCCTGGCCTTCTCTGTCGCGGTTCACACCAAGCCTGACGTCTTCCTGATCGATGAGATCCTCTCGGTTGGTGATGAGCCTTTCCAGAAGAAGTGCCTGGCACGGATCCAGGAGCTCCGGGAGACGGGAACCACGTTGGTAGTCGTCAGCCACGATCTGGACATGGTTAGCAAGGTCTGTGACCGTGGCGTGGTGCTCCAAAAGGGCATCAAGATTGCCGATGGCCCCATCGAAGATGCGGTCCGCCTCTTGCGAGAAGGCTAATGGAGAAGCACATGAACGTGATTTGCGACGGGGGATCCTGATGAACAATGCCCATAAGCTCTTTGAAACAATCGACGACGGCGGCTCCGGCCTCGCCGGTGGCGAAGGCCGGCTCTCGGACAGGGAGCTCGGACTCCTCGTTGGCGGGTTGAACTATCACTCGCTGATACAGCCTGGCCGTGAGTTCAAGGTCATTGTCCTCCGCGCACCGGACGGCGAGTTTCCTCGCCTGACCGGATACGCGTGCCACCAGCACGAGTGGGAGCCTAACCGTACCGTCGTTTGCGCAGTGGGCGTCAAAAGCACACTCCCAGCACCGGTGTCAGCCGATTCGCAGATCATTCCCTTGGTCCTGGACTTGGGTGGAGAAAGCTCAGAGGGCGGAACAAACTTTTACGACCGCCCTGGCCGGAAAGCCAAAGTATTGCGGGTTGCCCGATTTGGTGCACCGATCGCATTCGACGCGCTGCGCCAAGGACTTACTGACTACTACGAAAAGCGCGTTACCCCTTTCCGCCGTCCGCACCGTATGGCTCCTCTGGAATCGACGACGCCGTCTCTCGGCCCGTCTCAGCAAGGGGTGCCGGCGATCATCTTTGGGCTGCACTGGCTTGAGATGGGTGGTGCAGAGCGATGGGCCATCGAAACCATCGCGTTGGCCCGCGAAGCCGGCTTTCTGCCCATCGTTCTAACTGACCGCGAGTCAGCCCACCCGTGGATCGTTCGGCCTGAACTGGATGGGGCGCTTGTCCTGCCGGTAAATCTGCCTATTTCCGCCGAAGAAGAGTCCGCTCTGTTGCTGGCACTGCTGACGCACTTCTCCGTTCAAGGCATTCATGTCCACCACAATGGCTGGTTGTATCACCGCCTTCCATGGTTCAAGGCCATGGATCCTCGGATCAGGACGGTCGACTCGTTACATATCATCGAGTGGCGGACCGGCGGATTTGTTGAAGTAGCGGTCAAGCTGTCGAATGCAATAGACATGCACCACGTCATCTCGCCGCAGCTGAGGGATTATATGGTCCTGCAGCGCGATGTTCCGAAGGCAAAGGTTTCACTCGCTCCGCTCTACGGGCTGAACGAAATCTCTGCCGCCGCGAAAGTTGAGAAGGAACCGGGACGCCCCTTCACGGTGTCCTTCGTCGGGCGTCTCAGCCAGCAGAAGCGCCCGTATCTGTTTCTGCGCTACGCAGCGCAGCTGAAGCGCTCCACGGACCAGGACATCCGGTTCATCCTCCACGGCTCCGGCACTTTGGAAAAGGAGACCGCGCAACTTGTCGCGAAATATGGGCTGACGGATCACCTTGAACTGCGCCAGCCACCGCATTCCGTAGACGAAACGCTTGCTGAATCGGACCTTCTCGTTATTTCCTCAGATAATGAGGGACTCACCCTGACGACGTTCGAGGCGACAGCCCACGACGTCGCCGTCCTCTCTACCGATGTCGGTTCCCAAGCTTCTTTGGTTTCCGCCCGGGCGCTGGTGCCGAGGCAACCGCTGGCGTTTATCAAGGAAGCCGTGGAGCGCACGAAGGCGATCATGGCGTCAGACGAGCTACGCGAGCAGATCGTAGAAGAACAAAGGCAGAAGATTGCTGCGCTGAAGGAACTTCCCGACGCACGGACCTGGACCACAGAACTTTACGAAGGATGGAAAGCATGACCGAGCAGGTCGCAGCCGTAGTAGTCACATATAACCGGGTTGACAAGCTCGGAAGGGTGCTCGACTCTATTCTGGCCCAGACGCGGCCCGTGGACCGCCTTATCGTGATCGACAACGCGAGCACGGATTCAACCCCACAGCTGTTGTCCGTGTACGACGACGATCCCCGGGTGGAGATCGTTCGTTTGGATTCCAACACCGGCGGAGCAGGCGGTTTTTCGGCGGGCATGGAACGCGCTTACGAGCGCGGCGCCGACTGGGTGTGGATCATGGACGACGATTGCTACACGGATGAAACGGCTCTTGAAAGGCTTCTGAGTGGCCATGCTGAAGCCGAGCAGGAACTGGGGCGCAACGTGCCGTACAGCTGCTCCCTGGTCCGCTACACCGACGGCTCAATCTGCGAAATGAACAACGCTGGCGCCACGTGGGACTGGGGACGGCTAATCGCTAAAGGCCAGCAGGCTGTCCTGATCACCAACTGCTCGTTCGTGTCGGTACTGATTCCTCGCCGGTCCATCGCAAAATTCGGACTGCCGTTGGTGGATTACTTCATCTGGTTCGACGATATGGAATACACGCTTCGCATTAGTGCTGATGGACCTGGTGTTCAGATTCTGGACAGCCTTGTCACTCACGACATGCCAACGAACCGCGGCGTTAACTTCGGCGACCTGAATCCAGGGAACGCCTGGAAGTTTTTCTATGGTGCGCGCAACGAATCGTCGTACCGGTGGCACCACGATGACAAGCTGGCTTGGATGAGGTTCGTGATCACAACCTTTGCATGGATGATTAGGGGCGGGGTAGGGCGCCGCCTGCAGCTCAGGGTTGCAAAACGCATCCTTGCAGGCATCAAGTTCGATCCAAAACCGAAGATGGCCCGTACTGTTCGATAAGAATTTTTTCACCGTAGACAGAAGGGGGAGGCCATGGCCTCCCCCTTCTCATGCCAGCCTCTCAGCGGACCGGATACAATGCCAGGGCTTCCGTTCTCTTCCTGCTCGCCAACCGGGCCGCGGTAGCTTCGAATTCCGGGGAGCCGGTGGGTTCAGGAAGTTCGTTGTGGCTGCTTGCGGACGCGTAGGTCCAGCCGGAACCCAGATCCAGTAGCGAGCGATGCTTGATGTCGTAGTAGTCGTCGAGGATGCCGATGGCCACGCCCTTCGCCCCCGCGGCCGCAGCAACCATGTGCGGATGAAACCTGGTGGTGTACCACTGTTGTCCCCGGCGGACAGGCAAGCCATCGTTCCAGACCTGCGTAAACGGGACGAAGTTCTCTTCCGGGATGATCCCGCCAAGGGCGTCAAACATCCTCCGATCGGAGCCCGGGATTGCCTCCGCGTAACCGACAGAGAGGCCTGCGGCCATAGAGTTTTCGACAACTACCCGCAGTTTGTCCCTGAGCCGTGAGAAGGTATCTGCGTCGGTCATATCGCTCTGGATGCAAAGCATCACGTCTTTGGCACGGGACTGAACGAGGGGGGACTCAGCGCTCCGTCGTAGCTCATGGAGAATGCCCAGGAAGACATCGTCCAGTCCCGTTTCTAAGCCAAGGAATTCTGCACTGGCGTCGTCGCGGACGGTGACGTCCGAGAAGTCCCCAAAAGTCTTTGCTAATTGTTCCGCGTTCTCAGGTAGCGGCATGAGGCCGAGCCCAGAACCTGCGAGCCTGCATCCGTTCAGCCTTTGCGCCGCGGCCATTCCCGCGACCAGCCCCACGTGGTCCGGCCAAACCCCGTTCACGTAGCCCCCGCCCAGAAGATGGATCGAATCCGCCTGCCCCAACGCCATGAGCCCGACGTCATACATTGGCGTACCGCCGCGGGTTACTGCATTGTCCACATGCTCCCATACGGCCTGGGCAGACTGGTCGGGGGCTTCTGCGCAAGAACGCCAGAGGGTGTTGGTGGCGTGGAACCCGGGATGGATTCCAGCGAACAGGGCGCTTGCGGTACCCGGCTGAGGGCAGTCCAGCCAAACAGTGGCATCGGGTCGGACGCGGGCCAGAAATCGCAGCCAAGAGGCCACGATCAGTTCATCGCCGTAGTTAGGATTCCCTCCGGAAGCAACGAGGTAGAGGTTTTCAGTCATCGGCCAAGGTTAACACCTTCTAGTTTCACTACCTGATTCCGGACCCGGCGTCGGGGGTTGAAGACGCCACAGCAGAATCATTGGCGCCAACTGAGGGCCGAGCGTTTGGAGCTGGAAATGCCTAGTACCTAGGTTCCCGGTATCATTGGCCGTCGGGCCTTTGGGATATATGGCCCGTACATGATGGTACTTCCAGCCATTAAACAGGATTTGGCTTGGAGCGCGGTGACTGGTGGCATAGTCTGTCGCGGGCCCGAACCAGTGAGTGCAGAACCCCGAGGAGCAAGAGTAAGCGTGTCAATCAGTCGAGCAGTTCTTCACGAGGATGGTTCGGTGAAAATCCGTCCGACCGAGGTCCGAACATCGGCGCCGCATAAGAATCGGAATGGCTTTAGAGCGGACATACAGGCGCTTCGCGCCCTGGCGGTCGTGCTGGTTGTGCTCGGGCACCTTTGGCCTGGCCGCCTAACAGGCGGCTATGTTGGTGTGGATGTCTTCTTTGTCATATCGGGGTTTCTTATCACGACTCATCTGTCCAAGGAGATTTTCTCAACCGGACAGCTCAACTTTGCAGCTTTCTACTCGAAACGCATTCGTCGGCTCCTTCCTGCTGCTCTCTTAGTTCTGATTATCTCCTTGGTCGCAGCGGTGTTCGTTCTTCCCTTTTCAAGATGGGGCGACACCGCACTGCAGACCGTTGCCAGTGCCTTCTACGTAGAGAACTGGCTGCTTGCCGCTAACGCCGTCGACTATTCTGCCTCAACAAATTCGGCCACCGTAGCCCAGCACTTTTGGTCATTATCCGTGGAGGAACAGTTCTATCTCGCTTGGCCCCTCGTTCTGGTTGCGTTTGCAGCGTTGGCCGGGCGGATTGGAATCAACCGGCGTACTGCAATGGTTTACGGTATTGCGGCGATGACCGTCGGATCACTGGTTCTGTCTTCTTACCTCGCAAATGCCGGTCGGCACGAAGCTTACTTCTACACACCCGTGCGGCTTTGGGAATTCGGCATCGGTGCCGGGTTGGCGTTGATTGCTCCACGTATACGACTAAACGGTTTGACCGCTAACGTTGCTTCTATCGTTGGGTTAATCGCTATAGCAGGCAGCGGAATTGCCTTCAACCCTCAGACTCCGTTTCCGGGCACTGCTGCCCTCGTGCCCGTCGTTGGTACGGCGATGGTTATCGCTGGCGGAATGAGACGAGAACCTCAGTGGCTCAGCAGGGCCACGTCGTTGCCGGCGGTGCAATTTGTTGGCAATATCTCGTATTCGCTATATCTGTGGCACTGGCCGCTAATAGTGTTAGGTCCTTTTGCGCTTGGTGCTGAACTGCAGACTCCTAGCAAGGTTTTGTTGCTTATCGTTTCTGTGTTGTTAGCTTGGGGGACGAAGCTATGGGTCGAAGACAAAGGCATACAGTTTAAGCCGAAGTCCAGACCCGCCCTTAAGACGATCGCTTGGATGCTAGTGAGTATGGCTGTCATCGCCGCAGCAGGGGCAGGCGTTGGGCAGGCCCAGCAAGCCCGTGCTGCCGAAGCTGAACGAATCACTTTTGAACAAAGGTCATCGCCTTGTTACGGTCCTCGAGCGATGGATCGGCCTGAGGACTGTGACGATAAATTCGGTAAGCCTCTTGTTTCAACCATGAGCGATGCCAATAACTACTATTCGACACCACCTGAATGTGGAGATCATCAAGACATTCTCCTCGTCGGTGACAAGAAGACAACAAAATTTTGCGACTTTTCTAAGGGCGCTGAAAATCCGACGACTGTATGGCTGGTGGGCGACTCCCATGCCCAACAATGGCAGGCTCCAATGCTGGATCTTGCAAAGAGCAACAAGTGGATTCTGAAGATCAGCTACCTTGGCGGCTGCCCGCCAGCAGCTGTTTCTTACATGGGTTACGGATCAGCTGGGGACGAGACCAGCATTAACGAGTGCAGGTCCTGGAGCCGTGCCATGGTCGCCACTGTCGCCGCAGACCAGCCTGAATACGTCTTCACCTCGTCTTTCGCTCGCAACGAGTTGGTCGACGATGGCTCGGGAAGGTCCCCGACCGAGCAATACGCTGAGGGCTTCCGAGCCGTTTGGGACACTTGGACAGTTGGTGGCAGCAGGGTGGTGGTTCTGGCGGACCCGCCCCTAAACGTTGATGTTAGGTCTGCCGACTGCGTACAGCTCCATGTGGATAATCCAGCGGAGTGTGCAGTGGCCCGCCGGATCGCTGCTCCGGAAGACCCAATGGTATCTGCGGCCAGGACATATGAGAGTGAGTCGTTGACTTTAGTTGATTTGACGGACTACTTCTGTGACTCAAATAGCTGTTACGGTGCCATCGGTGGCGTGGTGGTTTACTACGATGCCAATCATCTAAACAAGGAATTCAGCCGGCTGCTCCGCCCTATGATCGAGGCCCAGCTGTAGACGAGTCTACGAAAGTCCCGTCGCACGTTGTCCGCGTGCTTCACTAAGAGCCAACGCCTGTCGGGTGCCGCCAATGGGCTTTGCCCGCTGGCTTTTTGGAGATCCTGCCCGCATCTTGTCGCATGGCTGCCAAGCGTGCTCTTGGCCGGGCTCGCTCGCCTGGTCCGAGTAGTCGAAGCCGAATCCAGCCAAAGGGCTCATCAACTCTTAGCGTGGTGTCTTCAAACGAAGGGGCTCTTAGCCCTGCGAGCATGGGTGTTGTTGCCTCGTTGGAGGTCACGCAGACGTGAGATGCCGCGTCGATTCTGATTAATTTGGAGGGCCATGTTGTGCTCTCTGCCGAGCGTTCCGGCGACATCCGCAATGTGCTGGTCGAGCCCGTCGAACGGGTAGGCGCCTGCCCGGCCTGCGGCGCCCTCTCTTGCAGGGTCTAGGCCGCCCGGTCCATCACGTCCGGGACGTCCAGTGCGGCCGGGGCGCCGGAGGAGGTCCATGCCCGGAAGCGGCGGGTGGCGCGCCTGGAATCGGAGTGTCTGCGGCGGTCACAGACCACCGATGAAATTCCGTGGCGGCCCCGGCTGACCAGCAGGCTGATGGCTGGCTGTTAACGCCAACCGAAAATAGGGCCATTAGTGCCAACTGAAAACGGGGCCACGGGGTTGTTGTTCTGTTGTGCCGTACTGGCGTCGGGTTGGTGCTTCTTGAGCCGGTAGCTGTTGCCTTTGAGGGGCCTTCGCAGATAAGCATGGATGCGCAGTCTGAGGATGGCGCCATCGCGTAGGTATTCTGCGGTGCGGCGTGGTGCGGCAGGAAAGAGGTCAGGGCCTCTTTGAATTGGTAGCGACCAAGCAACCAAAACCAAAAAGAGACCCTGACATGAATAACTCTATGTCTTGTTCTGCTGGCCGCTGGTGCATGCGCGCGGATGCGCTGCTCGGTGTCGAGGGCGTCCACGTCAGCTCCGTCACGGCAACCAGGACTGGCCTCGTGCTGGGCGTCGAAACCGGTGTGGACCTCGCCGGTTGCCCGGACTGCGGCGTCGTCGCGGTCGGCCACGGACGCCGCCAGGTCCGGCTCCATGACATTCCCTGTTCGGCCAGCCGGTGCGGCTGCTGTGGGCCAAACGTGTTTGGCGCTGCCCGGACCTTACAGGCTCCGGCTAGTGTTGTACACAGCAGCCCAACAAGCCTGCTGAACACCTGCCGCCACGCTAAAAGTGGAAGAGCCAGCAAAAGACCGTCTGGCTTGGGGCTTGGTGCCATCCCGGCTCTACGCCCGCCGACGGCGGTCAATGGCCATGATCACTCATAGAGCATCCTCGGTGTCGAGTTGCACGGGGTTCATTCCTACTGGAGCTAAATGGGCCTTATTAGTGGGCTGTCCCCTGAGCTTCGCGCCTCTGAACCTGCTGCTGCTCAGAAGCGGTCAGTCCGTAAATTCTGTCCGATGCCGTCCAAACGAACCATGCGTCGCGGTCTCGGCGCTGTCCTTCTCAGTGCTGACGATCCTACTGGGGATGCTGCGGCACGTTGGATTCTGCGCGTCGAACCGCGTCCTCAGCGTGATGTGGAAAGCCGTCCGTGCTAGCCGCAAGAAACGACGCGTAGCAATCGTGCATCGCCTTGGACGTCGACGAGTTCAACGGACGCCGAATCTTTCACGTCTACGAGGCCGGGATAGTCATTTGCGGCCGCAGAATTGGCCAAGTACTTGTTTCCGAAGTCCAAAATGTATTTGACGCGGCGCTCTTTTACAATTTCACAAACATCGGAGTCTGGATGAGCCAGGCCAATCTCTTTCTCGATCTTCTTTCGATCGGGATCATCGGCAGTAAACATGTGGTAATTTGTGACGTTCCTTCCGGACAGTGCATATGCTAGTGCCCCTCCGTTCCAGGGATTGACCGCGATGACGTCACCCGCCGGTACTGTCCGTGATAGGCGATTGATTACTGCGAGCTCGTCGGAATCGACGATCGGTGCTGTTGAATCCATGATGTAGGCGGCGCTGGCTTCCTTGGTAATAAGCCCCATGGTTCCATATTGTGAAGCAGCGGCCAATGCCAAGACAAAGAGCCCCGCGCACGTGCCTAGAACGGCCGTCGGGTACTTGGCGCGTATTGATTCCGCTAGGCGGTTTGCTCCTGGCTTCAGACGAGGCCTTATTGCATCCCAGAGGAACAGGCTGCCAATAACCGCTAAGACTACTGAGAATATGGGAAGAAGCGCCGCCAGTCGGTAGCTGTCCTGATACCAGCCGCCCGTGAGAAGGCTCCGCCAGAAGCCTTTAGGCGTTGATGCCGTGGTGACGTAAAGGACCACTGGCATAAGCCAGCAGAAAAAGATCCATGGCTTAGCGTAGTTGCGCAGTACTCGGTGGATTCCGATTAGCGCGAGGATCGATACGACCCAGGCAGGGGGCCGGCCTATTGCACCATTAACGACAGCCTCGCCAACGGCGCCTGCCTGAGTCGTGAAGGGGGCCCACCCGTCGTACTCAGCTAGGGGTCGCAGGAGTTTCCAGAATACGACGAAGGCCAGGAGGCCAACCCCGGTTCCAGCCGCAAGCTTGTAGAACTTTAAGCCGTTTGCGCCAGCACTCCGGACTCTTAGCCATTGCGTCCACGCAGCCGCCAGTCCCATTGGAAGAGCAAACGCTACCAGTGCGAGCAGTCCATTGGTCTGAGATAAAGCTAGACCAGGAATGGCCACGACGAGAATCATCCACAGGGTTGATCTGTTGGTGCCATGGGTGGCCCCCAAATTGCAGAGTTGAACCAGGACCGCAGTGGCGGCAGGCAGGATGGCATACGCAAGGATATTGGGGTAGAGGGGGCCAAAATCCATGATGGAAATTGGAAACGCCGCATAACCTGCGCTAAACGCCCCGGCCAAAGCGAGCGCGATTGGTCGCCAGCCAACAATCGTCCGCACGAGGAACATCAACGCAGTGGGCCAGATGATTGCGGCGATGACAATGTTAAGAACGTTTTCAGAGATGACGACGCTTGACCCGGAGACCTGTGCAATCAGGGCCGCGATACTGTGCCATGCCGATGGGTACAGGGCGCTACCACCCTCGGCACCCACCATGTTTCCGAGGGTAAGCGAAGACGCATTGCCCGTCTGGTTGATGTACTGGATAGCGTTGAGGTGGAAGACATTGTCGAATCGTTGCGCAAAGTTTTCCGGGCTACCTATGACCTGGAGCATTCGGCGACCGACGAAAAATGCGCCGAACGCTATGCCAAGTGCTGCCCCGGCCACGACGTGGAACGAGACCTTCTCTACCGGAGCAGCAGAGGTTTTCCAGAGAAACCTGGACAGGGTCCAGGCCACGACGGACGCTCCGAGGGTGGTCAAGGTAACCGGCAGGAGGTTCCAGGGGATTCCCGTGAATCCTGCGGCGATGCCAGCTACTCCAAAGATGGCAACCGTCAGCAGGGGCGCAAGCCCAACCAGCCCCAGCCCTCTAACACCAATGCAATATGCAAGGATCAAGCCCGGCGCAAAGACGAGAGCAAGAGCCGCCGCCATTTCGGGCAGGACGTTCCACCAGGTCATAGAGAGTAAGTCCCCGTTCGTTTACGTTTGGCTAATTGGTCACCAGCGGCCGGCCTAAAGTCGTGTCGTGCCGCAATGCAGACAGAACGGCAGCAATAGCCGCGCGTGGCCACTCTGTTTTCTGCACGGCGTATGCCTTCGTCCAGGAGTAGTCCACGACGAAACCCCGGCACCGCGGACGGCAGGAAGCGACCACGCGGAGGGAGTACACAGGCTCTGCCACCATAGCAAAGTCTTACGTCGACAGACCCGACGCGGTGGCCGTCAGCCAAGCCTGTCAATGGTCACTTAGGGCTGTGGGCTGCCTGTGTGCAGCTCTCTGTGATCTTCAGGTACTCGACGGCACGCTGATTCCAATCGAAAGACTCCACAAGTTCGCGGGCGGGCTGCACTACGGGCGCGTTCAGCGCCTTCCTGACGTGCGCGTTCCATGCATGGGAATCGTCGACCGGAGCAAGACGGACATCCGCTCCCGAATCCAGCAGATAGCGCGCCGCGCCGATCGGAGTGCTGACGATTGCGGCCCCGGCAGCGACAGCCTCGAGCAAAGTCGTCTGGAAGCCCTCAGAAAGGGTTGTGGGATTTAGGAATACGCTGCCGCGGAGCAGGTCAGCAATCCGATCCGTCTCTTGCCGACCGTGGATGACGAGTCTGTCGCCAAGAATTGAGGTTGCGGCCCTCGCTTCAAGTGAGGCCATGTCCGAGCCATCCCCGACGAGATGCAGTTGAATGTCTGGGTAGTCGGAGGCGAGAGTCTCGGCCGTTGACAGAGCGACGTCCCATCCTTTGCCTGGCACGATCCGTCCGACATAAACCAGCTTCCTGCGCTGCTCCGGCCTGTCGGAGACAGCAGTTTCCTGGCTTGGCTTTTTATAGAAGGCGTCTGTGTCAATGGCATTATGGAATACCTGACCTGTCACGCCTGCGAGTTCCTTAACAAACTCTTTTGACCCTTCGGAAATACAAAGAACTTCCGTGGCCCCGCGGAGGACGATCCTGCCCATTGTCTTGTCGATCATATTGCTGGCCATCGCCACGAGCGGCGAAACCCCTCTTACGGCAGCTGAACCATGTTCGGTGTGGAGGGAGGGAATGCCAAGACGTCTTGCAAGGCGAACACCAATCATAGACATCGGAAAGAACCGCGTATGTGTGGAGATGGCCGTGACATGTCTCTCAGTCAACTCGCGCCGTATCTTACTCGTAGTGCCGGGCCAAGGCCAAGCAAGAACGCCCCCAACGGCTGGAGAGCACTTGAGACGAACAACTTTGGGGTTGGCAAACGGTTCTGACGGTGTGTTGTTGTCGAGAGCGAAGACGGTGACCCGAATTCCCAACGCGGCGAGATGCTTCGCCAATGCGGCAACGTGGAACTCGACGCCTCCGACATTGGGAAGGTAATTGTTTACGACGAAGGCAATATGGCGTGTGGACTCGGGGACAGGAGGAGTAGTGGCAGTCAACGTGTCTTGCAGCTTTCTCTTGGGGCTGCTCGCCGCCGTCGCATGGACTTGGCGACGGCCCGATGTGCCGGGCATAAGTGTGCCAATCATAGCGCTTGGTGTCGACGTCGGAAGTTGATGTCCGTGCATATGGAATACTGGACTCTTGTGAGTCGCACTTGGTTCGTTATCCCTATGTACAACGAAGCTTCCGTCGTAGGCGGTGTAGTGGCGGAGCTCCGGAAGGAGTTTCCCAACGTTGTCTGCATTGACGACGGCAGCTCCGACGGATCGCAGGATGCTGCGAGGGCCGCTGGTGCTGTGGTTGTTCAGCACCCGATCAATCTAGGACAGGGCGCGGCACTTCAAACCGGGTTCGAATTCGTTCTTCAGGACCCAGAGTTGGACTGCATAGTAACGTTTGACGCCGATGGTCAGCATCGTATCGAGGATGCGAAAGCCATGGTCGAACGGATTCGCAGCGGCGAGGCGGAAATCGTATTGGGCTCCCGTTTCTTGGATAAGCGGACTAAGTTGTCCCCTGCCAAGCGTCTAGTGCTCCGGACCGCGGCCATTCAGTCCCGCTTGTCGACGGGCATGGATCTAACCGATGCACATAATGGGCTTCGAGCAATCAGCCCGTCCGTGGCTGGCCGAATTCACCTCACTCAGAACCGCATGGCCCATGCGTCGGAACTTGTGCACCAATTGGCGAAGATGCGCCCCCGGTATGTGGAACACCCCGTTGAGATCATTTATACCGATTATTCCAAGGCCAAGGGCCAATCCCTGCTTAACGCCGTCAACATCGTCTTCGAACTGTTCTTCAAGTAGTAGTGAGGTCTCCGACATGCTGATCGTCGTCCAGATTGCCCTTGTCCTTGCGGTTATCATTGTCTCTTTGGCGTTGATGCGGGGCGGATCCAACGCCCGGCATCTCGCCATTAGGCGAATGCTGCTGATCGTGTTTGCGATAGTTGCGGTTCTCTCGATTTTCTTCCCCACCATGCTCTCTAGCGTCGCAAACTTCTTCGGCGTCGGTCGGGGCACCGATCTGGTTCTGTACGGAACCATTGTTACAGTGTTGGTTTTCATGTCAACGACATACCAAAGATTCCGTCACATGGAGATCTCCCTGACCAAGCTCGCCCGGCGTCTAGCGATTGACGAGGTTCCTCGTCCGGATTCCCAAGGTGTCAGTGGAGGCTTGCACTTGAATCGGGACGACTAAAGTTCGGGCTTGGTGCTCGTTCCCGCTGACGAATGAGCATTTAACAAGGCCGGTAGTCGCAGCGACGGAAGTTGCGCGCGAAGTACTCCCACTATGACTGTTTTGTAGCCCCAATATCAGGTGAAGACAGTGCGCGCGCGAATTGACGTGGGATGGCCTCGGTTAGAAGGCGCAAACGCCGCGGAAGTACGCGGCAGCATACTCAGACCGGGATACGCCGGCGAGTTGTGAGGGCCAGTGCTGCCAGGGACAGCACTGCGCGACTGGCGAGGGACGCAAAGCAGACCCAGAGCGCGCCCGGAACCCCCGTCCCCGGGATAGTCAGAAGTGCAACCCCAGCCGAAATAGCTGCTGCCAGTATGCTAGTGGAAAGAGCAACGAAGTAATTGTTCGCGACGTTCAAGGCCATGGCCGAGAAAAAAACCAATGGCAGGATCAGCAGGGACCCGTAAAGAGGAATTACCTCCGGCCAATGGATGCTGAATCTTTCGCCGAAAACAATGGGGAGCATGATGTACGCTGCCGCACAAACTACTGCCGAAACTGGGATAAATCCGGCAGTCCAAACTCCTGCAGTCCTCATAACCTTACGGAAGAAGGACGCGGGTTCTAAAAAGAGATTCTTGGCTGCAGGGATCCATGATTGGCTGACTGCGTTCATGAAGATTTCTACAACCACAACGACGTACAGAATGACCGCGAAATATCCAACTTCGATTTGGGAGAAGTAGGCGGCAAGAAAATACTGGGGGATTGAGGACAGCAGCGAAAGTAGCCCCCAGGAAATGCCGGTCGGCAAACCCGCCGTGATGATCGGAAGGTATTCTGATTTCCATTCAGGTGTTTCACGCTTCACCTCCTTGGATCGGAGAAGCCTATCCGTAGGGACCTTCATGAGGAAGAGTGTCGTGGCACTTGAGACGAGAGTAAGCGTTGCGATTACCAGCAATAGGTTGCCGGTAATTATCAGAACTAATAGGCCAAGGCCAATCGTCATGGCAGCATTGATGCCAAATGCGATGAGGATGGTGGCTAACGAGCCGTGGCGCTGGAGCGGGGCTGAGTACAGTTCGCCAAAGGAGTCAGCCACCCTTAGGAGGCTGACGAGAAGGAGGATTGCCGTCATGCCTGGTGAGAAGAGGGTGCCGATCGCCAAGGTCAGCAATGTTGCAAGGGTTAGTGTCGCCATCCGCACCTTGAGGTAGGTGCTAAACGATTGGCTTCCCCGGTGTGTGAGGTAGACGGTCCGGAGACCAAATTCACAAAAGACAAAGACCGGTGCGGTAATCGCCAGTGCAAGCGTGTATTCGCCCAGAAGGTCCGCAGAACCAAAGCGGGCGAATACAATAAGCAATCCTGCTTGTCCGAGACTGCGAAAAGCTAGGGCTAGAGTGAGCCAGATAGTATTTTTCAGCATGGTTTCAGGCTTTACGCAAGCGCCGCTTAGCCGGCACGAGAACGTAATAGCGTAAATATTGAACTCCGGCCCAGATTAAGTCCTTCGTCATTCCCGCTAACGCGGATGTGCCCAGGCTCCTGCGCAGGTTGCGACGCTCGTTCAATACTTTGACGATGTGCTCACCAAAGGGCTTTGCTCCAAGGCTTAGTTGCGTCTCATGAACACGGTACTGCGCGAGGACGTCGGGCAGAATCGCAATCTTTCCCCTTTGCGCGAGGCGCAGCCACAAGTGATAATCCTCCATTTGGCGCATGGGTTCGTAGCCGCCGACCGCACGATAATCACCCTGACGGAACATTACGGCGGATTGGACTACGACATTTTGAAGCAGAAGGGCTGGGCGTACGTCAGGGCCCGAGGCGAAGGGTAATTCACCGATTACGGCACCTTGGCCGTTTATCAGCTCCGTGCGGGCCGAAACGGCCACGGTATCTGGGTGACTTGCCAGATAGTTGGCCTGTTTCGCCAGACGGCCTGGCTTTGCAACATCGTCTGCATCAAGTCTTGCTACGAATTCACCCTCAGCATGTTCCATCGCCTTCTTAAGGGTCCGCCCAACCCCAAGCCGGTGCTCGTTGCTCAAAACAGTGACTCGGGGGTCGTCCATCCACGGGTGATGATCATGATCCCCAACTCCGTCAAGAATAACTATGAGTTGAAGGTTAATACCCTCTTGACCAAGCAGTGAGTGCAGAGCCTCGTCGAACCATGTGTCCAACCGGATAGTGGGTACCACAGCCGACACAAGGGGCGCGGGCAAGTCAGTCATGTAGGTGGGTCCTTGCTGTGGTCGAGTCATGCGTGCGTCAACCATTCGGGAACGCGATGGCGCTCAGGCAATCCCGTGCAGACGACGGAAGGGGTGAATCCGGAATGCACCTAAGGCTACTCGACGACGCTCACCTGTACGAAACGGTTGTGCCCGCAGTCGTCAGGCTAACTGCGCCGTGCTGGAAGTTCTGGGCGCATTCGGAACTGGTCGACTGGCAGCGGGGGTTCTCCGTAGGGTATCCGAGTCTGCCGTTTTCGTAGCCGAGGGTGCCCCAGGTGGCTCGGATGCCGCCCCAGGTGGCGTAGGCGCCGACGCCGGGGGCGTAGTGGATGGTGCCGCCTTGGAAGCCCTGGTAGCAGCCGCCTCCGGTGAGGCCGCAGATTTCGTTGGTGACCGGGTACCCGAGTTTGCCCTTTTCGTAGCCGAGGGTGCCCCAGGTGGCTCGGATGCCGCCCCAGGTGGCGTAGGCGCCGACGCCGGGGGCGTAGTGGATGGTGCCGCCTTGGAAGCCCTGGTAGCAGCCGCCTCCGGTGAGGCCGCAGATTTCGTTGGTGACCGGGTACCCGAGTTTGCCCTTTTCGTAGCCGAGGGTGCCCCAGGTGGCTCGGATGCCGCCCCAGGTGGCGTAGGCGCCGACGCCGGGGGCGTAGTGGATGGTGCCGCCTTGGAAGCCCTGGTAGCAGCCGCCTCCGGTGAGGCCGCAGATTTCGTTGGTGACCGGGTACCCGAGTTTGCCCTTTTCGTAGCCGAGGGTGCCCCAGGTGGCTCGGATGCCGCCCCAGGTGGCGTAGGCGCCGACGCCGGGGGCGTAGTGGATGGTGCCGCCTTGGAAGCCCTGGTAGCAGCCGCCTCCGGTGAGGCCGCAGATTTCGTTGGTGACCGGGTACCCGAGTTTGCCCTTTTCGTAGCCGAGGGTGCCCCAGGTGGCTCGGATGCCGCCCCAGGTGGCGTAGGCGCCGACGCCGGGGGCGTAGTGGATGGTGCCGCCTTGGAAGCCCTGGTAGCAGCCGCCTCCGGTGAGGCCGCAGATTTCGTTGGTGACCGGGTACCCGAGTTTGCCCTTTTCGTAGCCGAGGGTGGCCCAGGTGGCTCGGATGGGGCCGGTCGTGGAAAATGCGCCTGTGCCGGGGGCGTAGTGGATGGTGCCGCCTTGGAAGCCCTGGTAGCAGCCGCCTCCGGTGAGGCCGCAGATTTCGTTGGTGACCGGGTACCCGAGTTTGCCGTTTTCGTACCCGGCGGTTCCCCATGCCGCGCGGATACTACCCCATGAGGCAAATGCCCCAGACGTGGGTGAGTAGTGGATTGTCCCGCTTTCAAAGGCCTGGTAGCAGCCGCCTCCGGTGAGGCCGCAGATTTCGTTGGTTATCGGGTAACCGAGTCTGCCGTCGCCGCCGCCAGCTTCTGCCCATGCAGACCCAATCGCGCTTTGCTGATTCACAGCGTGTCCGGAGGCGAAACTCTTCAGCCCAGCGTAGCTCCCATTCCAAACATTCGAATCACCGGCCAGCGGGCCGGTGCTGCTGTATTGCCAGATACTGTAGTCGCCCCAACTGGACGGCACTGGTCCGGCATTGTTGGTCGGCGAGCTTGGGTAGGCAGCGACCCACAGGGGGTAGTCCCCGAATCCTGTAGGATCGCCGAGACATTGCCGCCACCATGAGGTATTGGTGTAAATGGCGGGCAACCGCCCGGTCATGGAAAGCATGGCATTCCCGAAATCCCGGACCCAGGATGTCAGTTGCGCCGGCGACATCCCATAGCAGGTATTGCCGAAATAGAAGCCGTTGATAGTCCGGCCCTCGTAGGGGTTGAACTCAAAGTCCAATACGGGGGGCAACGTGTATCCGTCGCCCGTCCAGCCCCCACCGTTTTGAACGAAGTAGCGTGCCTGATCGGCGCCGGAGGACCAGTTCGGGATAGCGAAATGATACGCCCCTCTGATCATTCCAACATTCCGTGCGCCTTGATACTGCGAGCTGTAGGTGGGGCTGGTGTAGTAATTGCCTTCACTCGCTTTCACATAGGCGAACCTGGCCCCCATGTTCCACTGCTGCTGCCAGTTCACGCTGGTCTGGTGGCTGCTCACATCCATTCCCTGGATGCCGAATGTCGGCATCCAGGTTCCTTCGGTGGACATGGCCTCCGTGGTGCCCTTATTCAGGCTGGCCGACGGGGCCGCAGCCGTTACCCGGGCGGAGCGCTGTCCCATCTGTGCGCCGCCTTCGCCCACGGCCTCGGCCATGGCTTCTTTAGCCGCGTCGGAGTCCGTGTTTGGTGCCGGGGTTGTCACCGTACTTTGTGCAACGGACGGCGACGGAGCTGCGGTGGTAGGCGTTGTCGGAACGGGCGCGGTTGTGGTTGCTTCCTGACCGGGCACCGCCATAGCTACTTCCGAAGCGGAGCCAGATGATGCTGTGGCCGTAGAATCCGGTGTTGGAAGAGGGCCAGATTCAACTGCGAAGGCTGCGCCCGTCAGACCGGGGCCCGCCACGAGAGCGGCAGCCAGGACTGCCGTCCCCACGAGCCGAAAGAGGGGACGGTGCTGGGGCGAGGATTTCCGCTTCATTTTTACTCCGGGGACAGTGAGACGCTGCCGTCAGTGCATCGCTGGGGGGTTGCAGTCCAGGAGACACTGAACTGGTATATCGAGACCTTAATGCGCCCTACCCTAACACTGCAGTGTCTGCTGCAACCAGAGTTTCGGGTGTGGCGAATGTGAACTGCTTGGACATGTCCCCTGATTCGTTGTGGCCCATGGCTGCCTCGTCGCAACTGCCGCTGCTTTTCGCGGAGTTACATGGATGCTCATAAGCTGTCAGGCATGAAGGTATTGGTTACCGGCGGCGCCGGCTACATAGGTTCGCACACGACACTCTGTCTCCTCGAAGAGGGACACGACGTAGTCGTGCTCGATAATTTAATGAATTCGAACCCTGAGTCATTACTGAGAGTCGAGCAGCTGACAGGAAGGACTGTCGACTTCCGAAAACTGGACCTTCTTAATGCTGAGGCCGTCGACGAACTTTTTGCCGAGTGTGGCTTCGAGGCAGTGATCCACTTCGCCGGGCTGAAGGCAGTCGGGGAGTCGGTCGAAAAGCCGCTCTGGTACTACCAGAACAATGTTGTGGGAACGCTCAACTTGTTGCACTGCATGGAAGCTCATGGCGTCCGTCAGTTGGTATTCAGCTCCTCGGCCACCGTGTACGGCGCCTCCGAAGAGGTTCCGCTCATCGAAAAAGCGCCCTTGGATGCCACGAACCCCTATGGCCGCACGAAGGAACAGATCGAGGACATCCTTTCCGACTTGGGGGCCGCTGATTCGAGCTGGAGCATCGCCTTGCTCCGTTACTTCAATCCCGTGGGTGCGCACGAATCCGGCTTGATTGGCGAAGACCCCATTGGCATCCCCAACAACCTCCTACCGTTTGTTGCACAGGTCGCTGTGGGTCGCCGAGAGAAAGTTCTGGTCTTCGGAAACGACTACCCCACGGCCGATGGTACTGGTGTCCGCGATTACATCCATGTCATGGACTTGGCGGCCGGTCACTTGGCCGCACTTGGCTACTTGGCCAACAAAAAAGGCGTCTTCCGATGGAACCTTGGCACCGGTAAAGGGTCGTCGGTTTTGGAAGTCATAGAAGCCTTTGAAGCCGTCGTTGGGAGGCCTATACCTTTCGAAATTGCCGCTCGCCGACCTGGTGATGCTGCGGTTAGCTATGCCGATCCGTCAGCGGCGTTGGCAGATTTGAGTTGGGCGGCTAGACGAGATTTGCGGCAAATGTGCGAAGACCACTGGCGTTGGCAGGATTCAAACCCACTGGGTTACGGGGCCAGCTAAGTCCAGCGCGGGTTCGAGACCTAACAAAACGGGCCCTGTGTCCGCAATTGTTATCCACAACCCCCAACATTTGACTTGGCTGCATGGCTTACGCTCCCTAGGCTGTATCCCAGTTGAACTGCCTCCACCGGGGGCGGCAGTTGTATTGGGGAACTTATGGACGCCGTGCACATCGTGGAAGACGAAGTCCGCGAGCTGATCCGCCGTCAGGGTTTGGATCCGTTGCGTCAGGCTGGCGAGGTCCGCCGCCTGGTGGAGGCGGCCGTCAGCGATTATGACGAGCGAGCCTTGATGGGACCCCTGCCTCCGATCGGGCCGCTGGACGCTGCACGCAGGTTTGTCTTTGACGCTGTTGCCGGGTTCGGCATGCTTCAGCCGCTGTTGGACGATCCCACCATCGAGGAAGTTTGGATCAACGCGCCGAACGAAATCTATGTGGCCCGCAACGGCGAATCGGAACTGACCTCCCTAAGCCTCACGGATCAACAGGTGCGCGACCTGGTAGAGCGAATGCTCAAGAGCTCAGGCCGACGTCTCGACATGTCCTCGCCTTTTGTGGACGCCGCCCTGCCGGACGGCTCGAGGCTCCACGTCGTCATCCCGGATGTCACTCGCCGCCACTGGGCTGTGAACATCCGCAAGTTCGTGGTGAAGGCCAGCCGGCTGGAACACCTGGTGGAGCTGGGCACTCTGACGCCGCAATCTGCCAGGTTTCTGGGCGCCGCCGTTTCCAGCGGACTGAATATCCTCGTTTCTGGGGCCACCCAAGCGGGCAAGACCACCATGCTCAACTGCCTGGCCGCGAGCATCGGCAGCCGGGAACGGGTCATCACGGTCGAAGAGATTTTCGAACTCCAGTTTCCGCTCCGGGATGTGGTGGGCCTTCAATGCAGGCAGCCGAACCTTGAGGGCGAAGGAGAGATTCCGCTCCGCCGGCTGGTGAAGGAAGCGCTCAGGATGCGCCCGGACCGTCTCGTCGTAGGAGAGGTCCGGGAAGCCGAAAGCCTGGACATGCTCATCGCCTTAAATAGTGGTCTTCCCGGGATGTGCACCGTCCACGCAAACTCGGCCCACGATGCTGTAACGAAGATCTGCACCCTGCCGTTGCTCGCCGGCGAAAACATCTCGTCCGCCTTTGTTGTGCCCACAGTGGCATCGTGCATCGATCTTGTGGTTCACTGCAGCCGGCACGCCAACGGCCGCAGGCAGGTCACTGAGATCCTCTCCCTCGGCCGGCGCGTGGAAAACGGCATCATCGAGTCCTCCATGGTCTTCGCTATGGCGGACGGTCAACTGCAGCCGCGTGTCAACTCCATGCCGGCGGCGGAGAAGTTTGCCAGGGCAGGGTACGACGTCGCGGCTCTGTTGGAGCCGCGCTGATGGCGCCGCTGTTCGGGGTATTCGCCGGGACGGGCCTGTTCCTCATCTGGTGGTCGTTCTGGGAAAAGCCCGCCGCCGGGAAACGCCGCCCCAAGGCCAACCGCCTCGAGGACCTGCTCGCATCCGCTGGAATTGAAAAAGTCACGGCAACTGGTCTCGTGGCCTCCTGCCTGGGCCTTGGCGTTTTTGTGGCGCTCATTTTCTTTGTCGTCAGCGGGTCATGGCCGATGTCCCTCTGCTTCGGGCTGTTCGGCGCCTGGCTTCCCATCAGCATCGTCCGGTGGCGGTCCAACCGGAGGACAGCGGTGCTGCGCCAGCTCTGGCCGGACGTTGTTGATCACCTGCGGTCCGCCATCCGCGCAGGCCTGTCTTTGCCGGAGGCCCTGATCCAGCTGGGGGAGAAGGGCCCTGAGGAGCTCCGGCACGTCTTCCGCGACTTCGGCGCTGACTACCGGGCCGGAGGCCAGTTTGATGCGTCCCTCAACAAGCTCAAGGACCGACTGGCCGATCCGGTGGCAGACCGGATCGTCGAGGCGCTCAGACTTACCCGCGAGGTTGGCGGCTCGGACCTGGGCAAACTCCTCGGCACGCTCGCGGAATTCCTTCGCGAAAACGCCCGGACCCGCAGCGAACTGGAAGCCCGACAATCCTGGACGGTCAACGCCGCCCGCTTGGCCGTTGCGGCTCCCTGGATTGTGATGCTTCTTTTGGCCACCCTGGCCCGAGGCCGTGAACGCATACAACACGCCTATGGGAGCCGGCGTCCTGGTGGGCGGTCTCGTTGTGTCCCTAATTTGTTACTCCATCATGCTGCGCATCGGTGCCCTTCCCAAGGACGAGAGAGTGCTGCGATGAACGGCATGTCTGCAGCCGCGATTGTTTGCGGCGTCGTCCTCGGCATTGGCCTGTGGCTGACTTTCGTCCGGTTGCCATTTATGCGTCCCCTCACTTTCATCGAGCGCATTGAACCGCAGCTGAAATCGCAAAACCTGGAATCCAGGCTGTTACGCGCCAGCGGGCACAATGCCACCCCATTCGGGCCCTTGGAACGCATAGTGCGTCCGCTGCTTCACGACGGCCTCACCGCCCTCGGCAGATTGAACCTTGGGTCAAAAGCACTGACCCGCAGGCTGGCGCAGGCGGGGATCAATAAGTCACCGTTGGATTTCCGGGCAGAGCAGCTGCTTTGGTCGGCGGCGGGGTTCACCTTTTCGCTGGCGCTCGTGATGCTGAGCGCGGCTGCCGGCCGCTTCAGTCCATTTCTCGCAGTCGTGGCGGTTCTCGGCAGCGCCCTCGGAGGCTTTCTCTTCCGGGACTTCTGGCTTGGCGTCCAGATCAGCAAACGGGAGTCCCACATGATGGCGGAGTTTCCCAGCCTTGCAGAACTGATGGCACTGGCTGTCGGCGCGGGCGAAAGTGCCACGGGTGCGCTGGACCGGGTCTGCCGCAGCGCGAACGGCGAACTGGCCAAGGAGTTTTCAAAAATCCTTGCTGAAACCAGGGCTGGAAAGCCCTTGGTGGAAGCCCTTCAGGAGTTCTCGGCCCGGACAGACCTCGGCCCGCTGGTCAGGTTTGTTGACGGAATTATCGTGGCCGTCGAGCGGGCGCAATGGTCACGCTTGGTGCGTGGACGAGGTCCCCGCTGTGGCACGATATGGACATGACCTTGAAAGCGGCCTCACCGAAGGCTCCAGCGGCGGACGTGACGCCGCAGAAGCGTAAATCAGTGTTCGTTGTATCTCCTATTGGAGCTCCTGGAACTGAGGTGTACCGCAAGGCTTCCTATGCATTGAAATACATCTTTCGAGTAGCGCTCCCGGCTGATGAATGGCACGTTCACAGGGCGGACGAGGGGGAGAGCCCCGATTCAATCAGCCAGCACGTAATTCGCAAACTGTGGGAAGCCGATCTCGTCATTGCGGACCTCACCGGTCATAATCCGAACGTCTTCTACGAACTCGCTATCGCCCACGGTTGGAGGAAGCCGGTCGTCCACTTGATCGCCAAAGGGGAAACCATCCCTTTCGACATTGTGGATCAGCGAACTATTTTTTACGACATCACTGATCTTGCATCAGTTGAGGAAACAGTGGAAATGCTACGGAAGTATTCCACTTATGCCATGTCAAGAACCGAAGAGTTGATCACGCCTCTGACGAGTTTTGAGAAGTTCAGCCATATTCGCGAAGACAGCACTGACGGTGGCGCGGCGGTTGCTGAGGTTTTGGAGGAAGTAGTTACACGCCTCTCCCGATTGGAGCACCGGATAATGCGGCGGGAGTCTGCGAAAAGCGACGGAGAGCGGGTTACCTCTGTGGCGCAAGGAAATGATGCGATCATCGAGGAGGTGTCGGCTTATATGTCGATCATCAATCGTCTCGAATCGGCTGATTCCTCGGCAGAACCAGATGCTTCATTGATTAATGAGATTAAAGGGAGGGTGAGCGACAAGGTCAGCAATTTCTCTCCTCACGTAGCCGCTGAGATCATTCAGCGGGCAAAAGGATTGCAGAGTGCGCTTCATGGTCAGCTCCCCTAACTCCCGTCGCCAGGCGCCAGTGCAGGGCGCGAGGATGTTTCGATGAAGGCCGAAAGCGTTGCATGGGCCCAAAGCAAGCTCGATGACATGGAAGAAGCCGTTGAGCTCGTTCGGATGGCTCGCGGGATTAAGGACGCGGGCCAGCGGAGGATCGCAGAGGCGCGCCTAGAAGTCGTCATGGTCCCTGTTACGGCCTTGGCAGAGTTCCTCTTTGATAGATGGGATTGGGGATACGGGAGAAGCTATGACGGCCTTACAAAGCGCATCCAGCAGATACGCGGCGAACTGCTTTACGCGTCCGAAATCGCGCACCACTTGCAGCCGGAAGCACCTGAACTGCGAGCCGACCGGTTGCATCCGTGGGTATGGCGGGGTGCCCAGTCGCTATGGGCAAGCGGCCATTATGCCGACGCAGTTGAAACTGCGGCCAAGATGGTGAACGCGGAACTCCAAAACAAGTCCGGCCGCCGCGACATAAGCGACGCCAAACTCTGTGCTGACGTTTTTTCAGTGAATGAGCCCTCAGAAAAAGCGCCGCGTCTGAGGTTCGCCGGTGATAGAAGTAGCGAAACTTGGAGATCAAGGCAGGAGGGCGCTGCGGCCCTTTCGCGAGGCGCATTTACCGCAATCCGGAATCGATTGGCGCACCACGGCGATACGGACCTGTCGGAGCACGAAGCGTTGGAGCATCTTGCCGTGTTCTCAGTAATTGCCCGCTGGGTCGAAGAATGCGCAGTGGAGCGCGCCCGTCCTGCTGAGGCCCTGGACGGTTTGGAGCTAGAGACGTTGGCCAGCGCAAGGGACTGGAGCTAACAATTTCCCCGGCCCCCAAAAGAAGTGAAGGCCCCTCTCGCTGCCAGGAAGTAAGTTCCGGGGCTTTTAGAGGGGCCTTTGTAGCTACTTCTTGAAGTAGTCCAAATAGGATTCAACTTCTTGTGATTTCTCAGGGCAGAAGTAGGCAACGGTTAGTCGCACGCTGTCGTTGGCGCCCGCCTCATAGCCACCGAGAGAGCGCACTGAGACGCCGAGCCCGGTTCCCGTCTGCTCGCATATTTGCTCCTCCATCCAGTCGGAGTAGCTCTTGACATTATCGGGAACAACGCCGAGGGCCGTGAGGTCGGCCTTGTAGGAGCCGCTCGTCTTGATGGGCGCCGGTGTCGGTGTGGGCGCCGCCGTGACGGTCTTCGTCACAGTCGGCGCCGGTGTGGTGCTGGTCGTGGCGGCGGGGCTGGCGCTTTCGGCGGCTCCGCTACAGCCGGACAATACAGTGGCGAGCAGAAGAGCGGCAGCGCTCATGGCAAGCTTTTTCATGGTTCCCCCAATAGTGAATCAAGTCGTTTCTGCACCATATCTGGGAAAAGCAAGAAGGCCCCTCTCGCGGCCTAGGAAGTTGTTCCTGGGGTCGGGGGAGGGGCCTTTTGTTACACGGGCATGAGATCGCTCGACGGTTCGTGGCGGCACCCTCGGCGACAAGTGTGAGGCGCCTTGCGCGAGGCGTTCCATACTGGCGTTGCCGCGACGTTCCGAATTAATCTTGGGTCATGGATGAACTGACTTTTGCACTCATTGAATCGGAGCGTGAGGGCGACGAAATGTTCGCCGAGGTTGACGCCGACCTCCTCGCGCCTGCCGTCGTTATGGAGGACGCCGACGGGCGGCGGATAGAGGTCTATCCGGACGGTTCCTACACTTCGCGGTAAACGCGAAAAGCCCCTCCGCTGAGCCGATGGGGGGAGGGCTCGCGGAGGGGCGTTCTAGGGGGCGTCGGGGGTCTCGATAGTCCGACGCCGGGTGTGTCTCGGCGGTGGGGTCCGCTCTGACACATCAAGGTTAGAGCTTCAAGTATTGGTTTTCAAATCGACGCCGTTGAGCCAGAGCTCGGCGCTCACGCCGCGTCCCGGTGGCGGGCCTCGCGACGTTCGCGGAGCTTGGCCGTGCGGTCCAGCGCCGCGACGGCGTAGCCGCGAGACTTCTCGGAGAAGTGCGGCATGAGGTTGCGGAGAACGGCCTCTGCGTTTTCGCCCTTCAGCCTGACGCGCCAGCGGGTGCCGTGCTTGCGCGGCTCCGTGGCGCCGAGGAGAGCGGCGAGGCGGTTTGCGTTGTGGTGGCCGAGGGACGCCTCCACGACGACGCGGCGGCGGCCGTCAGGGGCGGTCTTGGCGGCGGAGAATAGGCCCCGGCGCTCCAAGACGTCGAGTACAAAGGCGAGGTCAGCGGGGGAGAGGTTCAAAGTGAGCTCCTTCTGTGAGGTTGTCGGGTGAGGGTCAAAAGAGGAGTCGGCCGGGGCGCCGGATTTGCTTAGGGCGCCGGGGCTAAAACGGCGGCAGCGCCTCGGCGCGTGTAAACGAGGCGCCGCGCTTTGCGTGGGCTTCGGCGGTGCGCCGGATCAGGGCCGAGGCGGCGGCGACGTGAGCCGCTCGGGCCTGTTCGTCGCGGGTTGCTCGGGCCGCTTCGAGGCTCGCCGTATAGACAGGTAAGGCGTGGACTGCGTCAGTTGCGGCGCGGACTACGCCGACCGTCGCCACGGCTCCGGCGTTCAGCTTCAGCGGGGCCAGGGACTCCAGCGACGCCGAGCGAAGCGGAGGGGCCGGGGCCTGCTTACGGCGGGCCATTAGCGGCTCCAGCGGGCGCGGGCGGCCTTGCGGGCGGCGCGGGAGACGGACGGGCGGACGCCGTTCTCGCCGGGTGTCTCTTCGTCGTCGAGGCGCAGGTCGAGGAGGCCGAGGAGCCGGACGAGGATTGCTCGTTGCTGGCGGGCTTCGGCGAGGAGGGGCGAGGGCCTGCCGGTGGGCAGGACCGGGCCGGTCTTGCGGATTTCGTCCTCGATGATCCGGAGGGTGTCCAGCGTCTCCGCCGACTGAAGCAGTGCGGCGAGTTCGGGGAGGCTGAGCTCGAACTCGTCGACGGCGGCCTCGTAGAGTGCGCGGCCAGCTGGGCCTAGATGGGCGGGTACTTCAGTCATGGTGGAGTCCTTTCTAGAAGCCGTAGACGCGGCCGGAGCGCCGAGCGGGGGCAGGGGTGGAGTTTGAGGGCCTGTCGTGGCCTTCGTGGGCCGGGGCGTCGCCTCGGAAGCAGTCCCAGCACTTGCCGAGGCCGCGCCGGGGGAAGTCCGAGACGTAGAGGAGGCGGCCGCATGGGCCGGTGCAGCGTTGCATGGTGGTTCCTTTGGTGGGAAGGGTCGAAAACGGGGCAAATGCGCCGAAAAACACGGCACGCACGCTTTGCCAGCGGCGCTATGCCCTCCCGGTCAGGGTGGAGGGGGCGGGGAGGGGCCCATGCCCACCCCCAGGGGCGACGTCGCCGAGAGAATCAGGACGGCGCCCCGGTGAGGTTGGAGTGTTTACACGCTCTTGCGAGTGTTCGAGCAGGTTGCGCGGCGGCGCTTCTTCCGTGCCTTCGTCAGAGTTGGCGCCGACTCCGAGGCGGCGGCTTCACGCCGAAGGCGGGCGCTGAGTTCAGCCGTGCTGAGTTCCTGGGACGTGAGCTTGTTCTGCTTGTTCTGCGCCTCGGCCTTCTCGCGTGCGCCGCACGCTACGATCACCGGGCGGCCGGAGGTTGCCGGGTGGAACGTGCCGCACCCGGAGATACACGCGACGACGTAGCGGGACGCCGGAGCCGGGGCCGGGGCGTCCTCGGCGGGGGCCGTGGCCTCTGCTTCAGCGACGCGGCGGGCGTGCCGCTCGATGTGACGGGCCGTTACCTGCTTGGTGATGTTGGTCCGAATTGTGGCGAGGCGAATGTCCGGGGCGCGGGCCAGCCAGTTACGCCGGGTGAACGGAGCGGTCAGGTTCAGCGGGGCGGTAGCGGCGTCACTGTTGGCGAACCGGGCGACGGTTTGCATGCGCCGGTCAACGTCGCGGGCGATATGGATTTGGACGCGCTCGGGGAGTGTCGTGGTTGGTTCCAAGGGGCAGGGGCTTTCTTTGAGAGGGGATGGGGCACGCCGAAGGCGCCGGAGAGCGTGGGTTCTCGGGCGCCTTCGTGGCGTGTTGTTCAGTTGTGGGCGGGGGCTACCGGCCTTCGAGGCCGGTCACGCGGGTATCGAGGGCGGCCATATCGGCGAGGAGGGCGGCGATTTCGGCGAGGAGGGAGGCCATGCTCAGCGGCCTCTCGCGGCTCTGGCGATCGCGTCGGGGTCGAAGCTGTCCTCGCGGAGGTCTTTCTCGCGCTGCATTTTGATGACCTCGTAGAGCGCGTGGGGCGTTGTCCCTTCGGCGTCAGCCTGACGCTGGAGGCGGCGCTTCGTCTGCTCGTCGAGGTCTTCGTATTTTGCTGGGAGTTTGGACGTCTTCAGGACGTTCTTGACCAAGTCGGCGATGTTGTATGAGCTCATGTGTGGGTTCCTTTCAGGGGTGAGGTTTGCGGCGGTCATGGGTTAGAGCTCGCCGTCGATGGTCAGCTTCAGGGCGCGCAGGTCGAAGCCGTCGAGCACGCTGTCGACGACGGTCGCGACGCTCTGGAGGCTGCTGTAGTGGGCGGGCGCTGAGGCGCGCCAGTCGTGGCCGGGGGCTCCTGCGGCGTTGCGGGCCTGGTCGCGTTCCGTGATTGCGGTCTTCAGGGTGGCCCATGCCTCGACGGCTTCGGCGTGCTTGGCGAGTGCGTGCTCGGCGGCCATTGCTCGGAACGCCTCGGGCGTGCCGAGGCCGGAGTAGGCGAGGGTGTCGAACTTCTGAAGGGCGACGAGGGCGCGGTGGGCCTGGGCTTTGACCGCATGTTCCTTGTCGGCGTGGGCGCGTTCGGCGAGTTCGAGCTCGGAGGCCAGCGGGCGGGAATTGCGTAAGGCGACGAGGGCCTTGCCGGACTCGCGGAACTCGCGGGACAGTTCGCGGCCCTTGGCGTTCTCAGCGTCCCACGCGGCCTTAGCCTTGTCGGCGCCGGGGATCGCCGAGACGAGCCATGCCGGGGGCGCGTCGCTGGCGTAGACGTAGGTCGCGGTGCCGGAGTTGTTTGTCGTCGTCTTTCGGGTGCTGCTCATGTGGTGGGGGTTCCTTTCGGGAGGGTGCTTTCTTGGGGTCCGGCCGGGGCGGGCCGGGGGTCTGTGGGGGTGCTAGGCGCCGGGGATCACGTAAACCATTGCGGAGCCTTTGGCGCCGCGACGGCGGGCGCCGAGGAGCTCGTCGGCGACGGAGTAGAAGACGCGCTGGCGGGGCACACGGTAGGGCGTGCCGTCGGGGAGCGTGTCGGGCTCCTCCTTTGAGGCGCGGGCGTCCTCGGCGTCTTCAACGGCGTCCTTGATAACGGAGGCGGCGTCGGCGTAGAGCTCGGCGGCGATCCAGCGGGAGCCGGGGGCGGGGGCTTCGGCTTCGTCGCCCCAGCCAATGAGGAAGTTTTCCAGCCAGTCGCGGGTGCTGGCTTCTTCCTCGCGCCGGATGCGCTCGCGGCTCGTGGCCTTGCGTTCGGCGGCGGTCTTGGCGGGTCCGCGCTCCATACGCGGCACCGGTGGGCGCCACTCGGGCAGGAGGCGCCGTGTGTGGGTGACGACGTCAGAGAGGTAGCCGTCGCGGGTGGCGGGCGACGCCTCTGTGAGGAAGAGCCTAAGGTCGCGGTAGGGGCGGCCGGCCTCGCCGCTGGTGCGCTCTGGGAGGCTCTGGAGGGCCGCTAGGAGCTCGCTTGCAAGGTGGCCTTGGTGAATGGCGGCGGGGTCTGCGTCACTTTCGATCGGGCGGGTCAGGAGCGCCGAACCGGAGCGGTACGCGATAACCCGGGAGCGGAGCCAGGGGAGGGCGAAGACCTCGGCGAGGACGGCGGGGCCGGGGATTTCGAGGGTCACGCCGGAGTCGGTCTTCAGCTTGACGGGCTTCTCGGCGCGTTTGGCGTAGTAGCGGCCGTCGCTGAGGGCGGCGAGGTCGAGTTCGTAGGGGGTCACGGCGGGTGCTTTCTGTGAGTAGGCGGCGGGGCCGCTGATTGTGGGGGCCGGTGACGGCCTGATTGCGGGGTAGTTGCGAGTGGGTGTACGAAAGTGGTCACAGTGACGGTTCGTACTTTTTACTGATTACTTTTCTAGAAGCTCTCTCTCTTGTAGGAGTAATAGAGGGAAAGCTAGAAACGTCACTGTGACCGCTTTGGACCACCCTCAGAGGGCAGACTCGGCACGTTCTCGGCGCATACGTTGGCAAGGGGGCGGCTCGCCCGCCTCGGCGTGCGTTTACACGCGCTCCAAGAGGCGTTGCGCCTCTCTCGCGAGCGATGCCAGGATCGCCGGATCGGCGCCGGAAGCGAGCGCGGCGCTTTGCTGGTCGAGGAGCTCGCGGGCGCGGTCGAGGCGAGCAGCCTTGACGCGGCGGTGACGCCGGAGACGGCACTTCGTCGAGCAAAGCTCTTGGCGGCCGGTGAGGGTGGCTGTGTGGCATTCAGGGCAGAGCACGCGGCTCCTCCTTTCGGTGTTTCGCAACGGAAATAGGGCTGAAAAAGGTCCGCTCGATTGCCCGCGAGCGGTCGGGAAGTGTGGGGGACTGGCGGAGCTCACGCGCCGCAGTCTTGCGCGGAGCTCAACGCCAGTCGATCGCCGTGCCCGAAGGGAACCAAAAGGACACGGCGAAAAGGTGGTAGCTGGCGCACCCGCCAAGGAAACACCAGCTATCCGTCTGAGGCCGCCGCACGGCGCACAAGGGGCGCGTGTGGGGTGCGGGCTGGGCGGCGGCGAGTATGCGTTGAGGGCGGAGGCGGGCGTCCGGAAAACCCCTCTATATAGGAGTATGGGTACTTTTAGTCGTGCGCCGGTCAGCGCCGGAGTCGTTCCCTCCAGTGCTCCACCCGACGCGCTATGCGGGCTTCCCACTCCTCGGGGCTGACGGCGGCTCGCGCCTCCTTGTAGCGGCGCTCGCGCTCGATCTGCTGGAGCTTCCGCTCGGCCTCGCGGGCTTGGTACTCGGCGCGGGCCAGGGCCTTGCGGATCGTCTCGGCGAGCTCCCATGCATTCATGGCTTCTATGAGGGCGTCGCCGTGGACGTCGTCGTAGGCGCCGCGAGAGGTAGAGAAGCCGTCGGGGTCGTAGTCGTCGGCGTTGTACTGGCTGGCGGCCCATGCGCATTCGTCGCTTCGGTCGGCGCGGTGCGCGGCCCTGAAGCGATCGATGCGCCAGTTGAGGCGGCGCCGGTTGTGATACTTGCGGGCGCATTCGCCCTCGTGGGCCACGCGGGGACGGGAGCGGCCCTTCTGTGGCGGGAGCGGGTCGCCGCAGTAGCGGCAGAGTCGTTGGGTGGCGGGTGTCATTGGCGGCGGGTGCTTTCTGCCTCTTGGAGGCGCTCGGGGCGTACCCAGTGTGGGTACAAGACAGGAGTCGGCCGGGAGGCTCATTTTGCTCAGACGGCCGGGCGTGTCGTTATTAAGTCGTTACGATCAGAGCCTCGGAATGGGCTCCAGTTAAGAAGAGGGCCGGGGCGCCCGGGTTTGCTCAATGCCGGGCCGGTTTTCTGTGACGAAAAGCCCCGGCCGGGTGATTCCACATATAGAGGGAGCCCGGACGTCCGGATTTGCTCACTCCGGACATGAGAAAAGCCCCGCCGCAGTGGCAGGGCTTTGTCTCACTCGTCGGTCGGCGGGTCGTTTTCACGCTCCTCCTCGGTCTTGACGATTCGCTCGGCGTCGGTGAGGAGCCAGCGCCGGAAGTCGTCGGCGTCGGGGCGGTAGCCGAGCTCGAAGGGCTGGCCGCCGCCGTAGATGCGGTCGCGGGCAGGGTTTGTTTCTGTCCGGTCGTCACGTTGGGTCATTGGCGCTCCCGGCCCAAACGAGGCGTAGCCGTTCACTGGCCTTGAAGTAGTTTCGCCCGGGTCCCCTGCCTTTGCTGGGCAGTACCTCGATACGGTCAAGTGCGATCTTCAGGAACTCGCGGCGCTCGCTGACGGACCACGAGCTCCAAGGTGAGCCGTCGCCGAGCGGCCCATTGTCGCCGAAGGCTAGGGAGTCCAGCCATGGAATCAGATTGTCCGTCGGCGCCGGGAGGGCGTCGAGGGACTTCTGCGCCGACTCCAGCATGAGGCTCAGCCGCTTCACTTGGCGCTTGTAGCGCTCAGCGCCGGTAGGCCCGTCGAAGAGTCCGGCCGCCCGGTCGTCGTCGAGGCGCTCCAGAGAGGCGCGGGCGGTGTCTATGGTGTTGCGCAGGGCGTTCCGTTCGGCGGCTATCTCGCCGTCTTCTGTTTGGGCGGCAAAGCGTTCTGTCGCCGTGAGCAGAAGGTCGACGTCCTCGGGGTCTTCGGGATCGAGGGAGGCGAGGCGTGCAAATACGGCGCGGGCGATGTGGTCCTCGGAGTGAACCATTGCAACCGTGGTGCCCTTGCACGTGCCACTGCGACGGTGCTTCATGCACCGGTAGTTTCCCCCAGTTGTGCCGGACCTGCGATCGGCGCCCATACCGCCGCCGCAGAGGCTACAGATTAACAGGGAGGTTCCGCCAAGGAGAGACGGCTCTTTCGTTAGTCCTCGTGCAACGGGTCGCGACTCCAACGCGTCTTGCAGGCGGTGCCAGTCCGCCGGGTCGATGATCGGCGTCCAAGGCTGGAGCGGCAAGCCGTCACTGTCCGTGTGGAGCAGAAGCCGCCCCCGGGAGTCCAGGGGTGCGGCGCCGTTGCGGCCGTCGCGCTTTGCGGGCATGTATCCGGCGATCTGCGGGGCGCGGAGTACTCGGGTCAAAGTGGACGTTGTCCAGTCGGCGCCGGAGCGGGGGCGGAGGCCGCGGGCGTTCAACTCGCGGGCGAGGGACACGGCTGAGGCGCCGTTGAGGAAGCGGTCCACGATCTCGCGCACGACGTCGGCCTCTCGGGGGTCGGGGACCAGCGAGCGCACGTTGAATTTTCCCCGCACTTCGCGGACTGCTTGGAACCCGAAAGGGGCTCGTCCTCCGGCGTGCGATCCGACCTCTCGGAGGGCGGCTTTGGCTCCTCGGCTTCGGCTGGAAATGTTCTCAGACTCTTGTTCGGCCATAGCGGCGAAGAGGCCGAAGATACCTGTGCCCATTGCGGTTGATGTATCGAGGAACGGCTCGGACGCCGAGACGAGTGAAGCGCCGTTATCTCTCAGGCTGTCTACAATGCGTATGGCTTCGCCGACCCCTCGCCGGGTGAGCCGGTCCAGTCGGTACACGACCAGAACGTCGGCACGGCGTTCACCTATAGCGGCGAGTGCTGCGTCGAGGCCGGGGCGTGCGGCTTTGGGGTCGTAGCCGCTGGCGCCTATGTCTTCGTAGTGTTCGACGAAGGTCCAGCCGCGTGCATCTATGAGGGCGCGAGTCTGCTTGCGTTGGGCTTCCGGCGAGCCTTGGGATTCGTCCTCACGTTGTTTTGATTGCCGGGCGTAGGTAATAGCTTTCATGGTGACTAACGTACTCGCTCAGTTGAACGAGGAACGCCCCTGGCAGACGTCCTGAGGGCACAAGCCCAGGACGTCCGGGACACTGCCAAACGGGACCTGATGGAATCGGCAGGTAAGAAGGAAATCGCCATGATGGTTCCTTTGGTCTTCGGCGTCCTTCCGCTGACTGTGGTCTTCGCGGTGTTCCCCGGGATCGCGGCGATCAGTCTGGGGCTGTAGCCATGGGCATCCCTAACCGGTCAGCTAGCCAACAATTCAATACGCATCACTCACTGAATGGGATTGAAAGATGAAAAAATTGGGAACTTGGAGCGGCATGCTTCTCCTCATCGTGCTGCCGGGGCTGCTGTTCAGTGCCAGCGCTGCCATACCGAGAGGAATTGGACGGAAGCGATCCGGACCTCCTCTTCCGGACGGCCGTAACGCACCGGCCCCTACAAGCGTCGCGGATCACCCGGAACGAGGCGATGTCCCCGGCTGGGTGATGATTACCCTGATGTCGGCCGTACTCGTTGCAGCATTGCTCGCGCTCGCCGGACCGGCCCTCGAAACGATGTTCAACCAGGCCATGGACAAGGTGGGAAGCTAGGGCATGCCGGGTTGGCGCGGCGAAGAACAAGGCTCTGCGGTGGTGGACTTCGTTCTCGTGGGCGGACTCCTCACGATGTTCTTCCTGGCCATCATCCAGCTCACACTGGTCCTGCATGTCCGCAATGCACTCATTGATGCTGCAGCGTCCGGCGCGCGCTACGGAACGCTGGCCGATCGGGGCGCCCCGGATGCGGAAGAACGCGCCGCAGCACTCATCGGGACTGCTCTAACCGCAGAGTTCGCCCAGGACATCAGCACCAACGAAGTGACTTTTCAGGGACTGCGCACGCTGGAAGTAACCATCAAGTCACCCATGCCCGTTATCGGGCTCATCGGGCCACGGGATTTACTGGAGGTGAAGGGCCATGCCGCCATACAGCCATAACACCTTCAGCACCGGCTACGTGAGGGCCACTCCCAGACTCAGGGCCCGGCTCAAATACCGGCTGCACGAGGCCCTCTGCATGGAGCCCCAGGAAACGGGCCGCCGTGCAACGGAGCACCGGGAACGAGGAAGCGCCGTCGTCGAATTCACGTTCCTGGCGCTGCTTCTGTTGGTCCCGCTTGTGTATTTCATCATCACCGTGGGCCAGATCCAGGGCGGATCCTTCGCGGTGGTGGGCGCTGCTGATCAGGCTGCGAAGGTTTTTGTTGCCCAGCCGGATGCAGCGACGGGCCAGGCAGCCGCCGAGCAAGCCACCCTGATCGCGCTTGCCGACTTCGGCCATGACGCCAGCGCGGCCCGGGTCTCTACTCGCTGCGATCCTGCTGACTGCCAAGCCGCGGGAACGGCCATTACCGTCACCGTGAATCTGACCATTCAGTTGCCGTTCGTCCCCTTTAACGACGACTTCACGCTGCGGGCCAGCGAAGTTGAGGCGTCCTCTACGCAGCTGGTAGGCAGGTTTCGGTGAGGGCCGGACGCCCCGGCCAGCCCTCGGAAGAAGGCCAGGTGATTGTGATGATCATCGGCTTCGCGCTGCTTGCCCTGCTGGTGGTCACGGTGGTCATCGGCATCTCCAGCGTCTACCTCGAGCACAAGAGGCTGTTGTCGCTGGCCGACGGCGCCTCGCTGGCGGCCGCTGACAGCTACACCTTGGGGGAAGTCGCGGGGGAGGGCGGGAGTCCTTCCGCTGTCCTGGGGTCCGAGCGAGTCCGCAACGTTGCGGCCGACTTCGTCGCGAGGAGCCCATCGTCGGCCAGGTTCGATGGCTTGTCAGTAACTGGGGCCACCGGCAGCCCGGACGGATCAACCGCAGTGGTGGTTCTCAGCTCGGTGGTCCACCCGCCCGTGGTGAACTTCGTGGTGCCGGACGGAATCAGGATCGAAGCCGCGTCCACCGCACGGTCGAGGCTCACCCGCTGACCGGGCGCACCTATTGTCGGCGCCCGCTGACTGGCGGACGCTGGACGGCGGCCACTGGGCAAACCCGAGTCCGGGCCTCCGGCCGGATAGCGTAGGCTTAAACAACCATGGCCAATATTGATTTTTCCGCAGAGATCCGCGCCCTTCGCGCCACGTACCACTCCATCGAGCGCGTCAGCGATGTTGAGGCGTTGAAGGAAGACATCGCCGAACTGAGCGAGCGCGCGGGCGAGCCGGACCTGTGGGACGACCCCGCTGCGGCCCAGAAGATCACCTCCCGGCTCTCCCACCGCCAGTCCGAGCTGGAGCGGCTGAACAAGCTGGTGTCACGGATCGACGACCTCGAAGTCCTGGTGGAACTCGGCCAGGATGAGGATGACGCTGACTCCATGGGCGAGGCGGCTGCGGAACTGGAGTCCATCCGGAAGTCCCTAAAGGAGCTGGAAGTGGTCACACTGCTTTCCGGCGAGTACGACGAACGCGAGGCCGTGGTGTCCATCCGGGCCGGAGCCGGCGGCGTGGATGCCGCAGACTTCGCCGAGATGCTGATGCGCATGTACCTTCGCTGGGCCGAACGCCACGGCTACCCCACCACAGTGATGGACACGTCCTACGCCGAAGAGGCGGGGCTGAAGTCCGCAACGTTCGAGGTAAAGGCTCCGTACGCATTCGGCACCCTGAGCGTCGAAGCAGGAACTCACCGGCTGGTGCGGATCAGCCCCTTCGACAACCAGGGCCGCCGCCAGACGTCCTTCGCCGCCGTCGAGGTCATCCCGCTCATCGAGTCCACGGACTCCATCGACATTCCCGACAACGAGATTCGCGTTGACGTGTTCCGCTCGTCCGGCCCCGGCGGACAGTCAGTTAACACCACCGACTCCGCCGTGCGCCTCACGCACATCCCCACCGGCACCGTCGTGTCCATGCAGAACGAGAAATCGCAGCTTCAGAACCGGGCCGCCGCCATGCGCGTGCTGCAGTCCCGTCTCCTCCTGCTGAAGAAGGAGCAGGAGGACGCCGAAAAGAAGGCCTTCGCCGGCGATGTCAAGGCCTCCTGGGGCGACCAGATGCGCTCCTACGTCCTCAACCCGTACCAGATGGTCAAGGACCTCCGCACGGAACATGAAGTCGGCAACACGTCGGCCGTGTTCGACGGCGAGATCGACGACTTCATCGATGCCGGGATTCGTTGGCGCACTGACAACCGCAACGCGGCGAAATAACACCGCCGCAGTCTGCCCGTCCGGCGGGATCCCGCGACACACCCCTCCAACCCCCGAAACCCGGCCAAAAGACTGCGTATAGTCGAGGAGCCGGGGCTCAAAATTCCCTCACACGAATGCCCGCGCGCCGGCTGCAGATCTGGGCTGCATCAGTAGTGCCCTGCAGGGTAATTAGGGCCATGATCCGATTCGAAAATGTCACCAAGGTCTATGACCAGACGGCCAGGCCGGCGCTGGACGATATCAGCCTCGAGATTGACCGTGGTGAATTCGCCTTTCTCGTGGGCGCTTCCGGATCCGGAAAGTCCACGTTCCTCCGCCTGGTTCTCAAGGAAGACCGTGCCTCCTCGGGCGCCGTCTACGTTGCGGGCCAGAACGTTGCCAAGATCTCCAGCTGGCGCGTGCCCAGGCTGCGCCGCGGGATCGGCGTAGTGTTCCAGGACTTCCGGCTCCTTCCGCAGAAGAATGTGTTCGCCAACGTTGCCTTTGCCATGCAGGTCATCGGCAAGAGCCGCAGCGTCATCCGTGACACCGTGCCCGAAGTACTGAAGACGGTGGGTCTGGAAGGCAAAGAAAACCGGCTTCCGCACGAACTTTCCGGCGGCGAGCAGCAGCGTGTGGCCATTGCCCGCGCCGTGGTCAACCGCCCCGGCATCCTCCTCGCCGACGAACCGACCGGCAACCTTGACCCCACCACCTCGATGGGCATCATGGGCGTGCTGGACAAGATCAACCAGAACGGCACCACTGTGGTCATGGCCACGCACGACGACGACATCGTCAACGAGATGCGCAAACGCGTCGTGGAACTCAAGAACGGCATCGTCATTCGCGACGAAGCCAAGGCGCTCTACACCTCGATGATTCCGGTCGTCGGCCAGTCCCGGCGGCTCAAGGACGCCAGCGGCCGGGACGAGGAACCGCCCACGCCGGGGGACCGCCAGCCCGGCACCGGGGAGGGACAGCGATGAGGCTCGCGTTTATCCTCGGGGAGATTGGCAGCGGCCTGCGCCGCAACGTCTCCATGGTGGTTTCGGTCATCCTGGTCACCTTCGTGTCCCTGACGTTTGTTGGCGCTGCCGGCATGCTCCAACTTCAGATCAACCAGATGAAGGGGTACTGGTACGACAAAGTCCAGGTCGCCATCTTCCTCTGCAGTGACGGTTCGACGGCGGCAGGTTGCGCCACGGGGCCCGTCACCCCGGAGCAGCAGGACAACCTGCAGTCCCTGCTGGAGTCACCCGCGGTGGCCCAGTATGTGAACGATTTCCAGTTTGAGTCCAAGGAAGAGGCCTACAACCACTTCAAGGATCAATTCTCGAACTCTCCCATCGTCGATTCAGTCACGCCGGACCAGCTTCCCGCCTCCTTCCGGATCAACATGAAGGATCCGGAGAAGTACCAGATCATCAGCGAGACATTCTCGTCCCAGCCCGGCGTCGAAACGGTCATCGACCAGCGCCAGCTGCTGGAGCGGCTGTTCTCTGCCATGAACGCCGCCTCCCTCGTGGCGGTCAGCATCGCCGGTGTCATGATCGTCTGCGCCATCCTCCTGATCGCCACCACCATCCGGTTGTCGGCGTTCAGCCGGCGCCGCGAGACGGGCATCATGCGCCTGGTGGGCGCTTCGAAGATGGTCATCCAGCTGCCGTTCATCCTCGAAGGCGTAATCGCCGCTGTGATCGGCGCGGCACTGGCCTCGGGAACCCTGTGGGCCGTGGCGCACTTTTTCCTGGGCGAGTATCTCTCCAAGCAGTATCCGGACACGGCGTTCATCTCGCCCGGCCAGACGCTTATCCTGACGCCTGCTTTGCTAATCCTTGGCGCATCTTTGGCAGGAATTTCGTCGCTCTTGACCTTACGCAGATATTTGAAGGTCTAGGCTGTGCAAACCGAACAAGGAATCCTCATGAACGTACTGCACCGAACTGCGCCCCGTCACCGGGCCGAAAGACCGGCATCTGCACGGCTCACACCGGCACGCCGCCGAACCGGCGTTCTCAGCGGCGTCCTGGCGCTCGTCCTGGCCGCAAGCCTGGGCGCATCCGCCCCGGTAGCGTACGCCGATGAGCTCGACGACAAGCGCGCAGCCCTCGAAGCGGAGGCAGCGCGGGTGCAGCAGTCCCTTGAGTTCGTGGATTCCCGCATCGCGAAAGCAGCCGGTGACCTGGTGATCTACCAAGGCCAGCTGCCCGGTGCACAGCAAGCACTCCTGGAAGCCCAGGGACGCGTGGCCAGTGCGGTCAAGGAAGTAGAGGCCCTGACAGCGCGGGTTGATCTGGCGCAGCAGAACAAAGCCAAAATCACCCAGCAACTCGAAGCCGACAAGCAAAAGATCACCGACACCAAAAAGCTGATCGGCCAGATCGCCACCCAGGCCTATAAGTCAGGCGGCGTACCCTCGAACCTGACACTGTTCTTCGGTGCCAACACCGGCAGCAGCCTCACGGAAACAATGGACCTCGCGGACCAGGCCATGCGCAGTCAGAACGCCGCCATGGACAAGCTGTCCCAGCAAAGTGCCACCAACGTCAATTCCCAGGCACGGCTTGAAGCCGTCGAAGGTGAGATCAAGGAACTCAAGGCCAAAGCCGACGCCGCCCTCGAACGGGAAAAGGCAGCCCGGGACGAAGCTGAAGCGAAGAAGGCACAGGTTGATCAGCTGATCGCCGACACCACCCGCCTTGACGCCGAACTGCAGGCCGCAAAGCCCGGTATTCAGAGCCAAATGGCTGCCGTGGAGGCCAGCCAGAACGCTGTGGCCAACGAGATCGCCGAACGTGACCGCCGGCTCCGTGAAGCCTGGGAAGCTGAGCAGCGCCGGCTTGCCGAGGCCGCTGCTGCGGCCGCGGCAGCCCGGGCCGCCGCGCAAGGGCAGGCCCCGCCACCGCAGGCGCCGTACGCACCGGTCACCGGATCGCCGTCGGCCTTTGGCTTGCGGCACCCTTTCTCCGGTGACGTTCCCATCACCTCCGGCTTTGGCTGGCGTTCAACGCCGCCGGGCACTATCGATTTCTACGGCCAGGGTGGCTACGTCCACACTGGTATCGACTTTGGCGCAGCCTGTGGAACCCCGGTATATGCCGCGGCAGCCGGCGAGGTCTTCTCCTCAGGCTGGAGTTCCGCAGACGGTGGCGGTTGGCGGGTCAAGATCTCCCATGGTGTGGTGCAGGGCAACTCGTTGACCACGATCGTTTATCACAACAGCAGCGTGGTTGTCTCTAACGGCCAGCAGGTCTCGCAGGGCCAGCTCATCGCCTACTCAGGCAACACCGGCAACTCCACGGGCTGCCATGCACACTTTGAAACCTGGCTCAACGGCGCTGCCGTTGACCCGATGCGTCTGCTCTAGCGTCGGGCCCCGCCTGCCGTACACTGGTATGACTCCGCGCCGGACCGGCCGGAGCCAACCAGGATCCAAGTACTGAGGAGTTCCACCGTGCCCAAAGAAAGTGGCCGTAAAGTGGTGGCCACCAACCGGAAGGCCCGGCATGACTACCTCGTGCTGGATACCTACGAGGCCGGCATTGCCCTGATGGGCACCGAGGTGAAGTCCCTTCGCGAGGGGCACGCGTCCATGGTTGACGGCTTCTGCACCTTTTACAACGACGAGTTGTGGATGGAGGGCATCCACATCCCGGAGTACAACCAGGGAAGCTGGACGAACCACGCCGCCCGCCGCCGCCGCAAGCTCCTGCTGCACCGCGAGGAGCTCACCAAGATCTCGCACAAGATCAGGGAATCGGGCTTCACCATCGTTCCGCTCCAGCTGTACTTTGTCGACGGCCGCGCCAAGGTGGAGATCGGCGTCGCCCGCGGTAAACGCGAATACGATAAGCGCCAGACCTTGCGCGAGCAGCAGGACCCCCGCGAGGCCCAGCGCGCCATGCGGGAACGCAACCGCCGCAGTTAGAGCCCCGAAGGAATGATTTCCGGCAGGGATGCGTTATGATTAGTAGTCCGGCAGGGTAAGTGCTTGCACTGCTCAGCCGGTTTGATAACAAAATACGGGGATGATCGGTTTCGACGATGTTAGTCGCGACAGGTGAAGCGGGCCGAGGATGCAGAATTATCTCGTAAACGCTGTCTGCAAAAAAATAATCGCCAATTCAAAACGCGATGACTTTGCTCTTGCTGCCTAAGCAGTAAGACAGTCCGTCAGCCCGAGGTTGCTATTGCCCCGGAACCTGGCGTCATTTAGATAGCCACTGCTGCTTACCCCCGTCATCGGGGTGAGCGGGACTCTTAGATGACTGGGCCCGGATCGGCCAGCTGTTTGCAGCATGGCCGGGGCCGAGAAAATCCGACGCAAACTGCGCCCGGAGAAGCCCTGACAACACGACATCGGACGGGGGTTCAATTCCCCCCATCTCCACATTTTGAAATGTCGCAAGACATTGCCAAAAGACCCGGATCCTGCGTCCGGGTCTTTTGGCGTTAAAAGCTGTTTGGAACAGCCGAGGGCCACAGCTCCAACCCGTCCCCGCCGTTGCCCGCACAGCCGGAACCTGTTCACCGACGGCGTAGCCGGCGCGGGACTACCCGCGGTGACGTCGTGGTTGTCCCCAATAGGATCCGGCGCAGCGCTGAAGACTGGAAGCCGGAGTCAACATAGGCAGCCAGGAGGTGCGCCATGGACCCGGCCCGCGAAGCCCATGCAGAAGAGTCCGACGACGATGCGCTGGATGCGTATTCGGCCACAGTGATGCGCGTGGCTGAGACAGTCACCCCGCACGTTGCGGCCATAGAAATGACGAGCAGCCGGCGGAACAGCCGGTTCCGAGTGGGCGCAGGCTCGGCGGTGCTGTTCACCGAAGACGGCTACCTGCTCACGAATTCGCACGTGGTGGCAGGCACGCACCAGGGCCATGCCGCGTTCGCCGATGGCAGCCGCACCGACCTTGAACTGGTGGGCGCGGATCCGCTGTCCGATCTTGCCGTGGTCCGCGGACGGGCACCTAAAGTAGCGCCGGCCCAGTTCGGCGATGCCGAAACCCTGCGCGTGGGACAGTTGGTCATCGCGGTGGGCAATCCCCTCGGGCTGGCCGGATCAGTCACAGCCGGAGTGGTCAGCGGCCTGGGCCGCGCCATTCCCGTGTGGCAGGGCAGCAACCGGCGCGTGATTGAGGACGTCATCCAGACCGATGCGGCCCTCAATTCCGGAAGCTCCGGCGGGGCCCTCGCCGATTCGCACGGAAGAATCGTGGGGATCAACACCGCTGTGGCCGGCGCCGGGCTGGGACTGGCGGTACCCATCAACACCACCACCCGGCGGATCATTTCGGCGCTGTTGAAGGACGGCCGCGTCAGGCGGGCCTACCTCGGTGTTGTCAGCACCCCGAGCAGGCTCAGCGCCAGCGCAGTGATCCGGACCGGACAGCGGGACGGACTCCGCGTAGTGGAGGTGCTGGCCGGATCCCCTGCAGACCGCGCCGGCCTGCAGGCGGGTGACTTCATCATGACAGCAGGAAGCCGCCCCGTCAGCAACGCGGAAAGCCTGCAGAAGCTGCTGTTCGCCGACGCGATCGGGCAGCCGCTGCCGGTCCGGGTGCTGAGGGACGGCAAAGAACTGGACCTTGTGGCTGTACCGGAAGAAATGGCAGCAACCGGATAATTGCTACCGGCGCTTCTTCAGGTGCGCCACCGGATCCTGTGCGCCTTCGACCGGGTTCTTCGCCTTTTTCTCGGCGCGTTTTTCCTTAATGGTCTTAACAGGCTTTTTGTTCAGCTGCTGGTGTGGTGTCTTATCCGGCATGGCGTGCTCCTTACAACGCGGGACCGAATGGTCCCACTTCGTAAAATACGCCTGATCCAACCTGAAAGAAATGCCCGGAATCAGGCCGGTGCTGGAACGTCGGCGATGCCCACAAAGCGGGTCCCGACACCGTCGAACTCGCTCCTGATGAAGCCCGTCTGGAGCCGCGGCACCTCAGCAGGGGAGTGATGTTCGCACACGACGTACGTGAAGTCAGGCCACCATTTTTTGGGACGCGCCGCTTCTTCATAGCCGCAGACGGCGCACTCCAGGTGGACCCAGACCGGCCGCTTGCCGGTGCGGTTGGCCCGCGACTGGATAAGCCATGCCGGCGGGTTGTCCAGGATTTCGCCCAGCTCGGCCTCGGAAAGGCGTTTGGGGATGCCGTGGCGCTGGGCCATTTCCATCGGTACATCAAGGGCAATTGCCGCGTCACGTCTGCTAATCATCAGAGTCAACGATACGGGACGGGACCAAACCCGGCCGGGCCGAAACCACGGCGCTCCGGGGAAGTGACCGGGCTTACGCGGCGGCCAGGGCCATACCGAGAGCTGCCGCAGCGAAACCTGCCGCCAGGTTGACGCCGACGTTGAGGGCGGCGGCACCGAACCGCGCCTCGCTCAGGAGGCGGACCGTGGCGGTCGTCCAGGAACTGAACGTGGTCAGCCCGCCGGCAAGCCCCGTCGCGACGGCGGTCTGCCACTCGGGTGCCATGCCCAGCCTTCCGGTGATGCCGATGGAGAGCCCGATGATGAGACAGCCCGTGACGTTGACCAGCAGCGTGGCCCACGGCCAGTGCCGCCGTTGCGTACGGTGCGCGAACCAGCTGTCGACGGCGAAACGCACCAGGGCGCCCGCCACACCGAATACTCCCACCAGGAGAGCGCCCGTCACCGTATCGCCCCCGTCACCAGCGCGCCCGTCACGGCGCCACCCGGTCAGCCACAAGCCGGCCCGTCCGCCAGCCACCGGCCGCAGCACCCAGGCCGAGCAGCAGGGACAACCCCAGGTAGGCAAGCCACGCCGGGTGCTCGCCGGCACGCGCCAGCTGGTCGATCGAAAAAACTACGGCCGAGAACGTCGTGAAGGATCCCAGCAGCCCTGGCCCCAGCCCGGCACGAAGCCAGAAGGAAGTGTGTGGGCGGGCGATCCACAACGTGGTGAGGGTGGCCAGGACAAAACTTCCGGCAACGTTGATGCCCAACGTGGTCCAGGGGACGGCTCCCGGAAGGTCAGGGAAGGCGAGCCCCAGGCCGTAGCGGAGTTCGGTCCCGGCAAACCCGCCTACTGCCACGGCGAGCCAGGCACGCCAGCCCGGCATGGCGCCAGCCTGCTTCACTCAGCTGTCACCGATGGTGCAGCCGGCGTGGGGCCGGTCGCTGTGGACCCAGAGGGCAGCGGTGATTTCATCGGCGAGATCGTAGTCCCTCGTCCTGCCTGCGCTGCTGATCCGTACCACCAATGCGCCGCCGAATGGTTTGCGGCCCACAACCTCCACATCGGCGTCGAGATCGATTTCCTCGGCGGCGAGATACCGGAGCAGGTCCGGGTTCTCATCGCTGATCCTGGTGATCCGGCCCGTGTGCCCGGTGTCCAGTTCGCCCAGCAGGTGCGCCTCGGGCATCAGGACTGCCCCGTCCGCGGTCGGAATCGGATCCCCGTGGGGGTCGCGCTTCGGGTTTCCCAGTTTCGCCGCCATGCGCTCAATGAAGGTGTCCGACACCGCATGCTCAAGATGCTCGGCTTCATCATGGACTTCATCCCAGCTGTAGCCGAGTTCCTGGACGAGGTAGGTCTCAATGAGGCGGTGGCGGCGGACCATGGACAACGCCAGCCTGATGCCTGAAGCCGTGAGAGTGATGGCGCTGTAGGGTTTGTGGTCCACCAGGCCCTGGTCTTTGAGCTTGCGGACCATTTCCGAGACCGAGGAGTTTGCCACGCCGAGGCGCTGGGCCAGCTGCGAGGACGTGATGGGTTTGTCCTGCCACTCCGTGAAGCCGTAGATGACCTTGACGTAGTCCTCGATGGAGGAAGAGGGTGCGCTGGTCTTCACGGTTCCAAGCCTACCCGTTGGCCTGCAGCACTCACGCTTTGCGTGTCCGCCACGTCAGGGTCAGGTACGGCAAGGCGATAAGGTCCTGGGCGTTATGCCCCAGGTGCTCGTGCAGGTACCAGTCGAGGTTGGCCAGCACCTTGTTCCGGGTGGCCTCGCCTGCCCGCAGATAGTAGCTGCGTGACTTGGTCAGCTCAACGATGTCCGCCGTGCTGAGGCTGTCCTCCCAACGGGTCATGTGGCTTTCGAGGCCGTCGAACTCCAGGCCCACCACCGGCCGGAAGTCCGGCTTGTAGACGTCTCCTGCATGCATGATGCGCGACAACCTGTGCACCCACGGCACTGACGTATCCAGCTGGTTCCAGATCAGTCCCAAGGTTCCGCCCGGCCTGAGGATACGTGCAAGTTCCGTGCTGGCCGGCAGCGGATCGCACCAGTGCCAGGCCTGGGCCACGCTGACGACGTCGAACGCTGAGTCAGGCAGGCCGGTCACCTCTGCGGTTCCCGGAGTTGCCGCGATCTCCGGATAATGCGCGCGGAGCTGTTCGAGCATATCGGCGGAGGGATCCACGGCTGCAACGCTCAGGCCCCGCTCCAGCAGGAGGGCGGCGAACTTACCGGTTCCCGCTCCCACATCAACGGCATCACGCGCGCCTGCCGGGACCAGCCAGTCCGCCGAATCGGCAGGGTAGCCGGGACGGACGCGCTGGTAGTGTTCGCCGCCGTCCTGGAAGCTCTGTCCGAGCTCCAGGCGGCGTCCGTGGTCAAGCCTGGGGCCACCCCGTGCCACGTGCGGCCTCCTTCAACTGATTACCATGGGTTTCCTTCGAATTTACCGCATGGCGGGGCAGCATCAGTCAGGGGCCGGAGCACTCACCCCGGGAACAACTCAGTCGGCAAACGCTCAGTCGTCCAGGCAAGGGGCCGCGCCGGCGGTGCCGGGCGTGTTGGGAGCCCAGTGGGGGTATACACGGGTGTCGTTGGCCGGAACCCAGCGGCCCGAATCCACCACATAGTCCCAGCCCAGGCCCGTGCGGCGGAGCTGTTCCAGGCCGGCGAGGAGCCGCTGGGCATCCTCCAGCCGGGAGCCCACACCGAAGCTGGCGCGCAGCGAACCGGATGGCAGGCCGAGGCGCTTCAGCAGCGGGTGCGCGCAGAAGCGGCCGTCCCGCAGGCCCACGCCGTGCTCGGCCGACAGATACGCGGCAACCAGTCCGGCGTCGTAACCGGCCACCGAGAAGTTCACCACGCCGATGGTGCCGGTGCCGGGGTCGGTGTCCGAGAAGATCTGGTGGACCGTCACACCGTCGATCTTTTGCAGCCCGTCCACCAGGTAGGACCGGATGCCCGCCTCATGGGCGTGCCAGCGGTCCTGGTCCAGCGACGCGATGACCTGCGTGGCGCGGGCCAGCGTGGCCGCACCCAGGACGTTGGGGGAGCCGCCCTCGTGGCGGGCCGGGCCGGTGGCCCAGCTGACGCCGTCGAGCCTTGCCTCACGGACGGCGCCGCCGCCTGCCAGGTGCGGGGTGCCGGCGTCGAGCCAGTCGGTGCGGCCCACCAGGACGCCCGCACCGAACGGCGCGTAGAGCTTGTGGCCGGAGAAGGCCAGGTAATCGACGTCGTCTGCGGTGATGTTGATGCGCCGGTGCGGTGCGAGCTGCGCCGCATCCACCACGATGCGCGCACCGTACTCATGCGCCAGGGCGGCGAGGGTGCGGACGGGCAGGATTTCGCCGGTGACGTTGGAGGCTCCCGTGACAGCGAGCAGGCTGACCTGGCCCTGCTGCAGTTCGGTACGGAGCGCCTCGACGGTTCCCGCGATGGTGGGTGCCGCTACAACGCTGCGGTGCGGTACTCCCTGCCATGGCAGGAGGTTGGCGTGGTGCTCGATATCGAGGTAGAGGACGTCGCCGGCGGGGCGTCCCTCCGTGTGCGGCAGACACCCGGCGAGCAGGTTCAGCGAATCTGTGGTGTTCCGGGTGAAGATGACAGAATCGTCGGCGCGGCCGCCCACAAAATCCCGGACGATGTTGCGGGCGTTTTCATACACCGACGTGCTGATCTGCGATGCGTAGCCGGCCCCGCGGTGAACGCTGGCGTAGAACGGCAGGATCTCGTTGAGGTAGGCCGAGACCACCGAAAGGGCGGGGGCAGATGCACCGTAGTCCAGGTTGGCGTAGCGGACGTGGCCGCCCTGGATCAGCGGGGCCTGGATTTCGGCGCCGGTGACGGCGGAAAGGGGGCGTCCCGCAATGGCGGCCAGCTCGCTGGAAATGGCTGCGCTTGTGGTGTTCTGGATGGCGGGGGAGACGGTGGCAGTTGTCACGGAGACCTCACTTGAAAAGGACTCCCGATACCGGGAATCCGCGCTTGCCGGGTCCGTTCCGGACCGGCCTGGTCGTCACCCGGGGCACCCCGCCGCGAATGGAGGGTTGCCGGCCAGCAAACCGGGGTTTAGCGCTGGCACTCGTGACCTGTTAAAGAGCGTAGGACATCGCCGCCGCCGTCGAAAAGCCCAGCCCAATGTTAAGTACTTTGTTACGCGCATTCCGGAATTGGCGGATTAGCCGAAGATGCAAACGGCGGGCACCCCCAAAAGGAGGTACCCGCCGTCGATAATTCGGAATTACTTACCTACAACAGATCGTCCAGGCCGGGGTTAAGCCGTTTGAGGACCTCGGAGTGCAGGATCGAGTTAGTGGCAAGCGCGTTGCCGCCGAACGGACCGTCCTGCCCCTCCAGCGAGGTGAAGCGGCCGCCGGCCTCCACCACAATGGGCACCAGGGCAGCCATGTCGTACAGGTTCAGCTCCGGCTCGCAGGCGATGTCCACGGAGCCCTCCGCCACCATGCAGTAGGACCAGAAATCGCCGTAAGCCCGGGTGCGCCAGACGTCCTCGGTCAGGCCGAGGAATTCGTCCAGGTTGCCGCGTTCCTTCCAGCCGCCCAGGCTCGAGTAGGACAGCGAGGCGTCGGCAAGGTTGGACACGTTCGAGACGCGGAGACGGGTCGCAGCGGCGAGGGACCTGCCCATATACGCGCCCGCACCCTTTGCCGCCCACCAGCGCTTGCCCAGCGCCGGTGCACTGACCACGCCTACAACCGGTTCGCCCTCGTCCACGAGGGCGATCAGGGTAGCCCACACGGGGACGCCCCGGACAAAGTTCTTGGTGCCGTCGATCGGATCAATGATCCACCGGCGTGATCCGTGTCCGGAGCTGCCGAATTCCTCACCGAGCACGGCATCCCGGGGACGGGAACGGGACAGTTGGCCGCGAATGGCCTCCTCGGCCGACTTGTCCGCATCAGTGACCGGCGTCAGGTCCGGCTTGGTTTCGATGTGCAGGTCCAGCGCCTTGAAGCGGCTCATGGTCTGGTCATCCACGGAATCAGCCAGCACATGGGCCAGGCGGAGGTCATCGTTGTAGCTCGAAGCGGATTGGATCATGGTTCCAAACTACCGTCTAACGGCGGCGTGGTTGGGGAGGTCAGCTTCCTGGCGCTAGCTGATGCTACCCAGTTCCTTGGTTTCCTGGCCTTCCAGCCGCGGGTCCGAGCCCAGCAGCCGCCGCAGGGACATAAGACGGGCCGGTCCGGTGGGACCGGCCTTCCCCTCGGCCACCCACGAGTCCAGCCCGCAGTTGACGGCGGCGGCGTTGTGTTTGCAGCCCCGCTCGCAGGCATCCGTGCCCGGTTCCAGGTCCGGGAAGGACCGCAGGATCCGGTCCGGGTCCACGTGCGCCAAGCCGAACGAACGGATGCCTGGGGTGTCGATGATCCAGCTGCCCGCAGGCGCGCCCGTCAGTTTCAGGGCAAGGGCCGACGACGATGTGTGGCGGCCGCGGCCGGTCACCGCGTTCACGCCGCCGGTCGCCCGTTCGGCGCCGGTGAGTGCGTTGACCATGGTGGACTTGCCCACGCCGGAATGGCCCAGCATGACCGACACCTTGCCCTCGAGGTACGCGCGGAGCTGCGAAACTGCATCACTGTTCAGGCGGGCCGAGAGGCCGTCATCGGAGCGGGCATCAATGCCCGAGGCCGCGGAGTCCGACGTGCGGCTGATGATTACCGGGAAGTCCAGGTGCTCATAGTTGGACAACAGTTCCGCGGGATCCTTGACATCCGCTTTGGTGACGAGCAGCAGCGGCTCGATGCCGGCGTCGTAGGCTGCCACCAGGGCGCGGTCGATAAACCCGGTGCGCGGCTCCGGGTTCGCTGCGGCCACCACCACAACCAGCTGATCGGCGTTGGCCACCACCGCACGCTCGATCGGATCCGTGTCATCGGCGCTGCGCCGCAGCAACGTGCGGCGGTCCTGGATCCGGACCAGCCGGGCCAGGGTGTCGGGCTCGCCGGAGACGTCCCCCACCAGGGACACGAAGTCGCCGGCCACCACGGGGGACCGGCGCAGTTCACGGGCCCGCGCTGCGATGATGATCCGCTCATCGCCCGAGTCCTCGCCCACGACGGCGGTGTAGCGGCCCCGGTCCACGGTAATGATGCGGCCCGTGACGGCGTCGTCGTGGCTGGGGCGGTCTTTGGTGCGGGGCCTTGAACCCTTTTTGCTGGGCCGGATCCGGACGTCGGATTCGTCCCAGGAATCAGTGCTGCGGGCCACCGCTGGAACCTTCCGCTCCGTCACCGGACGCGTTGCCCTGCGCCAGCATGTCGGCCCACATCTGCGGGAACTCCGGCATGGTTTTGGCGGTGGTGGCGATGTCCTGCACTTCGATGCCCGGCACGGCCAGGCCCAGGATGGCTCCGGCTGTGGCCATCCGGTGGTCCGCGTACGTGTGTACGACGCCGGCACGCAGCGTGGCCGGGCGGATCACCAGTCCATCGCTGGTTTCCTCGGCGTCGCCGCCGAGCCGGTTGATTTCGGTGACCAAGGCTGCCAGACGGTCCGTCTCGTGGCCGCGCAGATGGGCGATGCCGGTCAGCCGGGATGGTCCGCTGGCCAAGGCACAAAGGGCCGCCAGCGTGGGCGCGAGCTCGCTGGTCTCGTGAAAATCAGCGCCCTTGATCTCAGGGCCGCCTGTCACAGTCAGGACGCCGTCAGTCAGGCTGACGGTCGCGCCCATGTCCGCCAGGATGCTGCGCCAGAGATCCCCGACCTGGGTAGTTCCTGTGGGCCAGTTCGGGATCCTCACAGTACCCCGTGTGGCCAAAGCCGCGGCCAGGAACGGACCCGCGTTGGAGAGGTCCTGTTCTATCCGCTGGTCAAAGGCACGGATGGGTCCGGGGGACACCACCCAGTGGTTCGGGACGGAATCGTCCACCGACACACCCACGCCGCGCAGGACCGCCACCGTCATGTTGATGTGGTCCAGGCTGGGCACCGTATCACCCGCGTGCTCCAGGTGCAGCCCTTCGGTGAACCGCGCACCCACCAGCAGGAGGGCAGAAACGAACTGGGATGACGCGCTGGCGTCAATCACCAGGTGGCCGCCCCGGACTTCCCCGGTGCCCTCAACGGTGAACGGCAGTGCGGAGGGGGTGCCGCCGTCGCCCGCTGTCACGTGCACGCCGAGCCCCTGAAGCGCCTCAATGATGGGGCCCATGGGACGCTTGCGCGCGTGCGGGTCGCCGTCGAAAACGCCCGCACCCTTCCGCAGCGCCGCAAGCGGCGGCACGAAACGCATCACTGTTCCAGCCAGGCCGCAGTCAATGTGCGTCCGTGACGACGGCGCCGCCTGGCTCAGGGGCGTCACCTCAAGGTCCGGCCCGAACGCCCCGTCACCCGGCACCTCGGTAATGGTGGCGCCCAAGTTGCGGAGCGCGTCAATCATCAGGGCGGAGTCGCGGGAATGCAGCGGCGCCCGCAGCCGCGAAGGTCCGTCGGCCAGCGCGGCCAGCACCAGGAACCTGTTGGTCAGCGACTTCGAACCAGGCACCGTGACAGTGGCGTTGATCGGACGGCCAGCAAACGGGGCAGGCCAGTTCGGAACTGTTTCAGTGGAAGGTTGCGGATCAGCTGCGGGCAGGGTGGAACCGGTCATGCGTCCTTACGCCCCCGTTGCGTGCACGGCGCGGCGGACGGCCTTGTCGGCCTCGTGAATCTTCTTGCCGGTGGTCTTCCGGGCCACCGCAGCAGTTTTCCGCGCGTCGGCAGCGATGTGCTCGGCGCGCCAGGCGAGGCCCGGCTTACCGGCGGTGTCCACGGACGCAAGCAGGGCGCCGCCGCTCAGCGAAACGTTCTTGAGGAGCTGGTTGCGGCGCGCGTCGCGGCCTTCCTTGGTGCTGATGTCCGCGCTGCGCCATTCCACAAAGGTGTTCAGCAGCGAAATGACAGTCAGCAGCGTGGCGGAGAGGCGGCTGAACTTGCCCAGGCCGAACAGAAGGCCGGCACCCACCTGCGTGCCGCCGATCACCCGCGCCAGCATCTTCTCGTCCGCCTGGAACGGTAGCGATGCAGCGGCCTTCTGCAGCAGCGGTGAGAGCTGCGTGGCGGTGTCGTCTGCGTTCTTGAGCTTATCCAATCCTGCGATGACGAAACTGGAAGCCAGCATGGGCCGGGCGAGGGTGCGGACAAAGGACATGAATTTCCTCCTGGGTGGACGAACCGCGTCGGGTGCGGCGGAGTCCGTTCTAGTCTTGCACTTTTGGGGAATATTTGCCTGCCGCTCAGGGTTATCGATTTCAGGTCCCCGGGACGGCCGTAGCCGTAGCTTGCTGGATTTTGCCTGGCACGTGCTGACCTGATTCGTGTTGGTCTTGATGAGAGTGGAGTCGCGCTTGAGGTTGTTGAAGGACGGGCAGGAAAGAACCGGGCCCTTGGTAATGCAGGCTCTGGAAACCGATCCTCCGGAGTATGGAACGCCGCGTGCCAAAGCCGTCACAGTAGACTTGGGCGCAATGAGTACCGTGGATCCGGCCCTTGAGGCCATGTATGAGGCCTCGCGACGCGGCGCCAAAACCAGTGACGTGCAGCCCGACGCCCCGGTCCCCGCGCCCGACGCGGCAGCGACCGAATCTGCGGCGGGCGAATCCGGTTCAACCGAGCAGGCCGTTGATATCGCCACTGAGTCAGCCGAAGAACGGCGCATCCGGTTTGAACGGGACGCCATGCAGTACGTGGACCAGCTCTACTCCGCCGCCATGCGCATGGCACGGAACCCGGCTGACGCGGAGGACCTGGTGCAGGAGGCGTACACCAAGGCATTCTCGGCGTTCCATCAGTACAAGCCCGGCACCAACCTCAAAGCCTGGCTCTACCGGATCCTGACCAACACGTATATCAATCTCTACCGGAAACGGCAGCGGGAACCGCTCCAGTCCAACTCGGACACCATCGAGGACTGGCAGCTGGCGAGGGCGGAATCGCACACGTCCCGTGGCCTGCGCTCGGCCGAAGCTGAGGCCCTGGACCACCTCCCCGACTCCGACGTCAAGCGCGCACTTCAGGCCATCCCCGAGGAGTTCCGCCTGGCGGTGTACTTTGCCGACGTAGAGGGCTTCGCGTACAAGGAAATTTCAGACATCATGAACACGCCCATCGGCACCGTGATGTCCCGGCTCCACCGCGGCCGGAAAATGTTGCGGGACCTGCTGGCGGATTACGCCGCCGAACGAGGATTCAAAGGCGCCGTCGATTCACAGGACACGGCCGCGGACAAAAAACAGGAGAACAGGAAATGAGCGACTGCCAAGGATTGGGCGACTGCGATGACACCCGGATGCAACGCATCTACGAGTACCTCGACGGAGCCCTGACCCGCGAGGACATTGCGGAAATCAAGCACCACCTCGATGACTGCCCGGAATGCACCGAGCAATACGACTTGGAGTGCGTCATCCGCAAAGTGGTCAAGCGCTCCTGCACCGAGGCCGCGCCGGATAACCTGAAAAACGCCATTCTGGACCGGATCCACGCCATCCGGCCCGTGGACGCCTGAGCGCAGGCATCCTGCAGCACGCAATGGCACTGAAGTCATAGACGAAGGACCCCGGCAGCCAGGTGGCTGCCGGGGTCCTTCGCTTAAACCGTTACTCCAAGCATTGGCTTAGGTGTTGGGGCGCTTCCCGTGGTTCGCGCCGCCACGCTTACGGTCACGACGTTTACGTGCACGCTTGCTCATAGCTGGCCTCCTTAAATGTTGGTACTCAAAAGAGCTGCCCTCAAGTCTCCCACACCATGGGACACGCAGCGAAACGCGAAACGCCTCCTGTAAACAACGCCGACCTGCGGCTCAGCCCGGCAGAGAGTTGCGGATGGAGATACGCGCCTGGTCAAGGACCGTCCTGACGGTTTCCAAGGTGACAGGACTGAGCGGCTGCCGGCTGGCCTGGAGGCGAAGTTCCACACGCAAATCGTCCCGGAACGCCTGGAGCAGCATTTCGGCTTCCTTGAGTTCGCGAACCCCTTCGGACGGCTGCTTGGTTCCAGCCTTCCTGAAGTCCGCGGCGCGGGCCGTGGAGCGGGCCGCCTCGGCCGTGGCGGCGAGATCCGCGCGCAGTCCCCGCATGTTGGCGCGGATGTCCGCACGCAGGTTGTCCGCCAGCCGCCGGACCGAGGCAGAAATGTCATTCTCGACGCCGGCGAGTTCGTCCCGCCGCTTGTTCAGTTCTGCGAGCCCGGCTTCAGTGATGCGGTAGTTGGTACGGCGGCCCTCCGTCTCTGTGGCCACCAGTCCTTCCTCTTCCAGCTTCCCCAGCCGGGGATAGATGGTCCCGGCGCTGGGGGAGTACGTGCCGCCAAACCGCTCACTGAGGGCCTTGATCAGTTCGTAGCCATGCTTCGGCCCGGATTCCAGCAGAGCCAGGAGGTACAGCCGGAGCGCGCCATGGGCGAATACCGGGGGCATCAGTCCCCTGCTTCCGGTTCTTGGGCCCGCTCGTTGTGGGCCGGCAGGCCGTGGAAGATGGACGTTTTGCCGGACACTGAGTTGGTGCGGACCAGCATCAGCTTGCCGTCGGGGCCGGCGATGGTTTCCACTTTGCCGCCGGGCTGGGAGTACCGGTGGTCGTCGATCACCACCACTCCGCTGGCAGATTTTGCCACAATGTCCACGCCGACGTCGTGCGGCAGCCTGATGGTGACGTCGCCTGAGACGGAGTTGGCGCCGAAATCGTTTGTGAAGCTGAGCAGGTCGAAGCTCATATCGCCGCTGACGGTGTTGGCACGGATGTTGCTGAACCGGCCGGAAGCCGTAACTTCACCGGAGACGCTCTTGGCGGTCAGGACGCCGTCGTGGTTCCTGGCGATGACCTCGCCGCTGACGGTGTTAACGTGAAGCTCGCCGGCCGTCCCGTCGGCCATGACGGAACCGGAAACCGTGTTGAGCCGGGTGTGTCCGCTGATCCTGGAAACCAGGCCGTCACCGCTGACGGTGCCCGCCTCCACGTCCACGCCGGCGGGCACCGCGATGCTGATGACCGCAGAATTGTTGCTGTTGTGGTTGACGGTGCCCATCAGGTTTTTGAACCAGCCCTGCGGGCCGTGGAGCTGATGGCGGACCTCCAGCCTGCCCTCCGTCAAGGACACGGCCACAGGGTCACCATGAACCTCGCTGATCTCCACGCGGGTCACAGGGTCCGCGTGCGTGACAACGTCGAACCTGCCGCGGACCATACCGAGTTTCAGTGACCTGACGCCGTCGACGTCGATGACTTGCGGACCGGTGACGGTCCAGCTGTTCTCTGCCATGAATCCTCCAAGACCGCGATATATCGTGACTGACTACTTCAAGATACAACGGGACCCGGCACCGGTCAAGATATATCGCGAGCCGGAAAGCGGGTGCGCAGTGGGAGAGGGATCGGGAAAAACCCGCATTAAGTGAGAGAGCGTCGAGGGGGAGGGCGTTACTCGGGGGCGTCCAGTTTCAACCACTGGAACCAGCCGCGGTGCAGGACCAGCCAGGCCATCAGCCCGTACCCGGCCTGACCGGGAGTGCCGCTGTTCGCGGCGAGGTCCTGCCTCCACTGTTCGTGGTTCAGGAGCGGGGAGAATGTGTCCACGTAGAGGTGCTTGCGCCGGGTGGTGACGTCGGCAAAGGCGGTATTCAACTCGGCGAGCCGCCTGTTCTGGGCCGGGTCAAGGGTAGGGGGCGGCCCCACCACGAAGACTTCGATCCGGTTCTGTGAGGCGGTATCCAGGATGTTGGCCAGGTTCAGGCGGCTCCGGGCTGTCGAGAGGCCGAATTCGATGTCCCGGCCGGACAGCCCGATCACCAGGCGGTTCTCGTGATTGGCGCCGAACCGGCGCCCGGCTTCTTCCAGCCAGCGGGCAGCGAGTCCCTCGGTTCCTTCCTGGGGACAGGGAAGCGCATAACTTTCCATTGCCAGGCCGTCCTGCGGAGTGCGGGCCAGGACGCGGCCAAGCCAGCCGAGTGCCCTGGGATCGCCCAGCCCGGCCAGCAGTTCATCTCCAACAGCTGCGAGCCGCAGCTTCCTGTCTTCCACAAGTCCCTCTTAACGTCCGTGCCAACTGGTGCCAATTGGCGTGGCTATGGTTCATCCCATTAAACAGAACTGCCCGGCCGGAGTCTGGTATTTCGACGTCCGGCCGGGCAGCCACTGGTATTACTTCCGTGCAAATGCCAGCTTCAGGAGCGTGTCCTGCTCTTTGGCGTGCCTCTTCATGGAGCCGGCAGCCGTTGAAGCCGATGCGGGACGGGAGACCAGGCGGACGCGCCGGTCCAGCGCCTCCGGAAGGTTCAGGCCCATAAACGGCCACGGCCCCTGGTTGGCAGGCTCGTCCTGTGCCCAGACAACCTCCGCGTTGGGGTACTTCGCCAGTTCCGCGGCGATTTCCTTGTGCGGCAGCGGGTACAGCTGCTCCACGCGGACAATCGCGGTGGTCTTGTCGTCGGTCTTCTGCCGGGTGGACAGAAGGTCGTAGTACAGGCGGCCGGAAACCAGCAGGACACGTTCGACGGCGTTTGCCGCGAGCTGCTCGTGGTCACCGATGACCGGCCGGAAGCCGCCGGTGGTGAAGTCCTCCACGGACGAGGCCGCAGCCTTGAGGCGCAGCAGCTGCTTCGGTGTGAAGATGATCAGCGGCTTGCGCGGGCGGCTGTAAGCCTGGCGGCGCAGCAGGTGGAAGTGCGAGGCGGCCGTCGTGGGGTTGGCCACGATCATGTTCTCTTCGGCGCACATCTGCAGGAAGCGCTCGATCCGGGCCGAGGAGTGGTCCGGGCCCTGGCCTTCGTAGCCGTGCGGCAGCATCAGGACCAGGGAGGAGCGCTGGCCCCACTTCTGTTCGGCCGAGGAGATGAACTCATCGATGATGGTCTGCGCGCCGTTGACGAAGTCACCGAACTGCGCTTCCCACAGCACCAGGGCATCCGGGCGCTCCACGGAGTACCCGTATTCGAAGCCCATGGCGGCGTATTCGGACAGCAGCGAATCGTAGATCCACAGCTTTGCCTGGTTGTCCGAGAGGTTGCCCAGGGGCAGCCATTCGTTGCCGTTGGCGCGGTCATGGAACACGGCGTGGCGCTGCACAAACGTGCCGCGGCGCGAGTCCTGGCCGGCGAGCCGGACGGGGACGCCTTCCATGATCAGCGAGCCGAAGGCCGCGATTTCGCCAAAGCCCCAGTCGATGCCGCCCTCGCGGGACATCTGCTCGCGCTTCTCGAGCAGCTGCTTGAGCTTGCCGTGGACCGTGAAGCCCTCGGGGATTTCGATGTGCGCCTGGCCGATCCGTGCCAGCATTTCCGCCGGGATGGCGGTGGACGCCGGGGCGTTGGTGCCAACATCGGACTGCTGTGCGATAGGACGCTCAATGTCTGACACGGCAGCGGAGTCCGCGGTGATGATCGGGATGGGCGAGGTCTGGGCGGCGTGGGTTTCGGCGAAGACCCGTTCCAGCCGTTCCTGGTAGTCGCGGAGCAGCTGCTCTGCTTCTTCCTCGGTGATATCGCCACGGCCGATGAGGGCCTCGGTGTACAGCTTGCGGACGGAGCGCTTGGCTTCGATCAGGTTGTACATCATGGGCTGCGTCATCGAAGGGTCATCGCCCTCGTTGTGGCCACGGCGGCGGTAGCACACCATGTCGATCACAACGTCCTTGTGGAAGCGCTGGCGGAACTCGTAGGCGAGCTGGCCAATGCGGACAACGGCTTCCGGATCGTCACCGTTCACGTGGAACACCGGAGCCTGGATCATCTTGGCGACGTCCGTGGAGTAGGTGGACGAGCGCGAGGATGAGGGGGCCGTGGTGAAGCCGACCTGGTTGTTGACCACCACATGGATGGTGCCGCCGGTGCGGTAACCGCGCAGCTGGGACAGGTTCAGGGTTTCAGCAACCACGCCCTGGCCGGCGAAAGCAGCGTCGCCGTGGACCATGATGGGCAGGACCGGGAAGGCCGAGCCCTGGTCCAGGCGGTCCTGCTTGGCGCGGACGATGCCCTCAAGCACGGAGTCCACAGCTTCAAGGTGGGACGGGTTGGCGGCCAGGTAAACCTTGGTCTCGTTGCCGTTTTCGGAGGTGAAGGTGCCTTCGGTACCGAGGTGGTACTTCACGTCGCCTGACCCCTGCACGGAGCGGGGATCCTGGGTTCCTTCGAATTCGCGGAACACCTGTGCGTAGGTCTTGCCGGCGATGTTGGTCAGCACGTTCAGGCGGCCACGGTGGGCCATGCCGATGGCAACCTCATCCAGGCCGTCGTCGGCGGCGTCGGAAATGATGGCATCCAGCAGCGGAATCAGGGATTCGCCGCCTTCGAGGGAGAAGCGCTTCTGGCCAACGAACTTCGTCTGCAGGAAGGTTTCGAACGCTTCTGCGGCATTGAGCCTGGACACAATCCGCAGCTGCTCTTCGCGGCTGGGCTTGGAGTACTCGTGCTCAAGCTGGTCCTGGAACCACTTGCGCTCTTCCGGCTCCTGGATGTGCATGTATTCAATGCCCGTGGTGCGGCAGTAAGCGTCGCGGAGCACGCCGAGGATGTCGCGGAACTTGAGCATGGGCGCGCCGCCGAAGCCGCCGGTGGGCCACTCGCGGTCGAGGTCCCAGAGCGTCAGCCCGTAGGTCAGGACATCAAGGTCCGGGTGCTTGCGCTGGACGTACTCCAGCGGATCGGTGTCAGCCATCAGGTGGCCGCGCACGCGGTAGGAGTGGATCAGCTGCTGGATCCGGGCAACCTTGTTGATTTCGTCAGCGGGATCGACCTGCAGGTCGGGACTCCAGCGAACGGGCTCGTACGGGATGCGCAGCGACTCGAAGATCTCATCGTAGAAGTTCTGGGCGCCGAGGAGCAGCTGGTGGACCAGTTTCAGGAACTCGCCGCTGCCGGCACCCTGGATGACGCGGTGGTCATAGGTGGAAGTGAGCGTGAGGACCTTGCTGATGGCGTTGTGCGCGATGATCTTTTCGCTCGCACCCTGGAACTCCGCCGGGTAGTCCAAAGCGCCGACGCCGATGATGGCGGCCTGGCCCTTGGAGAGGCGCGGCACGGAGTGCACGGTGCCGATGCCGCCGGGGTTGGTCAGGGATACGGTGGTGCCCTGGTGGTCGTCAGCGGTCAGCTTGCCGGCGCGGGCGCGCTTGATCAGGTCCTCGTAGGTGTGCCAGAACTCGGAGAAGTTGAGGGTCTCCGCCTTCTTGATGTTCGGCACCATCAGCAGGCGGGTGCCGTCAGGCTTCGGCATGTCGATGGCGATGCCGAAGTTCACATGCGCAGGCTGGACGGCGACAGGCTTGCCGTCCACTTCGTCGTAGTAGACGTTCATGGAGGGGAACTGGGCAAGCGCGCGGATGACGGCGTAGCCAATCAGGTGCGTGAAGGAGACCTTGCCGCCGCGTGCGCGGGCCAGATTCGAGTTGATGACAACGCGGTTGTCGATCAGCAGCTTCGCCGGGATGGCCCGGACGCTGGTGGCGGTGGGAACCTCGAGGCTGGTGACCATGTTGGTGGCAATGGCCTTGGCCGGTCCGCGGAGGACAGAAACGACGTCTTCCTCGGGGGCCGTGGGGGCCTTGACATTCTTGGGCAGCTGCGCGGGAATCGGCGGGGTGGTGCTGCCGGCGTCGGTCTTCTTCGCACCATCGCGGGCAACCGTGGCGGGGGCTTTCTTGGCAGCTGCCGGGGCGGCTGCGGGTGCTGCGGGCTGTGCCGCCGGCGACGATGCCGGGGCGGGTGCAGCGGGTGCCGCAGACGGAGCTACGGCAGGCATTTCACGTGTGGCGGGATTGGCCGCGGCGGCAGCCGTGCTCCCGTTGGAAGACGATTCGCTGCCCGAGTCGAAGGATTCGAACAGGGGCCACCACTTGGCGTCCACAGTGTTCTTGTCCTTCTGGTACTGCTCGTACAGTTCGTCCACGAGCCACTCGTTTCCGCCAAATTCCTCTGGTAGACGGTGGCTAGGCTGCTCTGGCACTTGAATTACGCCTCTTCCATGAGTTTGGTGTTCTGGCCGCCAAGGTGCCTGTAGCACAACAATCGAACCAGTCTCTGCGTCCTGAACCCGGACCTTTGCCAGTCTAATGAGCATTCCGCGTTAACTGCCAATAACGGTGACCCAAATCATGGAATGACGCCGAGATCACGAAATGTGGCGTTTTGGGGGGACACGGAAGGCGCAATCCGCTCCTGTAGACTGACCTTCTTATGGACAGTAAATCTAGGTGCCGGCCTGGGGGCTGTCAGCGAAGCAAAAACAACAGCTTCGCCCAGTCCACCCGCAGAGCCGGCAAACCCCGAACACGCGCCCATCACTCTCCTTCGGTTCACTCCGTCGGAGCCCTTATGGAAACAGCGTCGGCTTCGGCCGACCATCCTCCGCCGGGCAGTTTCCCCCGGACATGCTCCGCTTCCCCCCACCTTCAGGCGGGATGCTGAATGGAGTGGTTGCTCCTTGCGGCAGGCCTCCTGCTGATCGCCGGCACCGGTTTCTTTGTGGCCGTCGAATTTTCCCTGATCGCCCTTGACCAGGCCACTGTCCAGAATGCCATCGACAACGGTGACACCGGTGCCGTGCCGCTGCTCAAGTGCCTGAAATCCCTGTCAACGCAGCTTTCGAGCTGTCAGCTTGGCATCACGCTGACCACACTCCTCACGGGCTACGTGATGGAACCCTCGGTGGGCCGACTCCTCGAGGGCCCGCTGGCCGCCGTCGGAATTCCCGACGTCGCGGCGGCATCCGTGTCCCTGGTCATCGCCATGGTGCTGGCTACCTTGCTGTCCATGCTTCTCGGCGAACTTGTGCCGAAAAACATGGCCATCGCCCTGTCCTTCCCGGTGGGTAAAGCGCTGGCGCGGCCGCAGCTGATTTTTACGGCCATCTTCAAGCCCGCCATCGTGCTTCTGAACGGATTCTCCAACAAGGTCCTGAACGTCTTCGGGCTGGAGGCCAAGGAAGAGATCTCGGGTGCCCGCACGCCTGCCGAGCTGGCCTCCCTGGTCCGGCGCTCCGCCGCCATGGGAACGCTCGACGCCGGGACGGCCAACTTTGTGGCGCGCACCCTGAACTTCTCGGCCCGGACGGCCGCGGATGTTATGACGCCGCGGATCCGTGTCGAAACCATCGACGCCGACCAGCCTGTTTCGGACATCCTGGACGCTGCACGGCGGACCGGGTACTCACGGTTCCCGGTTATCGGTGACTCCGCCGATGACATCAGGGGACTGGTCCACGTCAAGAAGGCAGTGGCCGTGCCGTGGGACCGGCGCGCCAACCTGGAGGCCGGTGCCATCATGACCGATGTCCTCAGGGTGCCCGAAACGATCCACCTGGATGCGCTCCTGGCCGAGCTGCGGGAGGGAAACCTGCAGCTCGCCGTCGTACTTGACGAGTACGGCGGAACCGCCGGCATCACCACCCTGGAGGACCTCGTGGAGGAAATCGTGGGCGAAGTGTCCGACGAACACGACAAGGTCCGGCCGGGACTGCTGCAGAGCGCGTCCGGGGACTGGTACTTCCCCGGCCTGCTGCGGCCCGACGAACTGTCTGAGCAGATCCCGGGTCTCACCGTCCCGGATGAGGCTGCTTATGAGACGGTGGGCGGTTACGTCATGAGCGAACTGGGCCGCATCGCGGCCGTGGGGGACACCGTCCCCGTGGGCGGCGGCATGCTGAGCGTGACCCGCATGGACGGCCGAAGGATCGAGCGGATCTGCTTTCATCCCTCCGCTGACGAGCCTGATTCCGGGACCGACGACGGGAGCGCATCATGAGTGACTGGGCAGGCATAGCCTGGCTTGTTGTCCTCCTGCTGGGCAACGCGTTTTTTGTCGGCGCCGAGTTTGCGGTGATGTCAGCGCGGCGCAGCCAGATCGAGCCCCTGGCCGATGCCGGTTCCAAACGGGCGCAGACCACGCTGCGGGCCATGGAAAATGTTTCCCTGATGCTCGCGTGTGCGCAGCTGGGCATTACCGTGTGTTCGCTGCTGATCCTGCAGGTGGCCGAACCCGCCATCCACCACCTGATGGCTGCTCCGCTGGAGGCCGTGGGCCTGCCCGTGGAGATCGCCGACGTGGTGGCGTTCGCCATTGCGCTGATGGTGGTGACCTTCCTCCATGTGACCTTCGGCGAAATGGTGCCGAAAAACATCTCGGTATCGGTGGCGGACAAAGCTGCGTTGCTGCTCGCTCCGCCGCTGATGTTTGTTGCCCGGCTGGTGAACCCGGTCATCTTTGCGCTGAACTGGTCCGCCAACCACATCCTCAAACTCCTGCGGATCGAGCCCAAGGATGAGGTGAACTCGTCCTTCACGCTCGAAGAGGTCCAGTCGATCGTGCAGGAGTCCACGCGTCACGGACTGGTGGATGACGACGCCGGGCTGATCACCGGTGCCCTGGAGTTCTCCGAATATACGGCGAAGGACATCATGGTGCCGGTGGAGAACCTGGTCATGCTGAAGGAGGCCACCACACCGGTGGAGTTTGAGAAGGCTGTCAGCCGGACGGGCTTCTCGCGGTTCCCGATGGTGGACGAGGACGGGGTCCTTTCCGGTTATCTGCATGTGAAGGATGTGCTCTCCATTCCGGATGAGGACTACCAGCATCCGATTGCCGAGAGCCGGATCCGCTCGCTGGCCAACCTGGCACTCGGGGACGAGGTGGAAACGGCTATGTCGGTCATGCAGCGCACGGGGTCACACCTGGCCCGCGTCATCGGCCCGGACGGCCAGACCCATGGAATCCTCTTCCTGGAAGACGTGATCGAACAGCTCGTGGGAGAGATCCGGGACGCCACGCAGGCCACCGGCATCAGGCGGCTGGGCCAGCCCAACGGCGACCACCCCGCAAGGTGACAGGACCGGGCCGGGACAGGAGTTCCGGCCCGGGCCACTCTTCTAAATAGGAATCATTCCCATTTAGGCGTAGACTCTTGGGAGTCGAAAAAGTCCGTACCCGTGTTGATCTGAGGTCTCCGTGCGCCATCCCGCTGCCATCCGAACGTCCCTTGCTGCCTTTGCCGGCTTCAGCCTGCTGCTGACCGCGTGCAGCTCCGGCGGCGGGCCCGTATCCTCAGCCACGGAGACTTCAACAGGTGCCATCGACGTTGTGGCTTCCACTAACGTCTACGGCGACATCGCCGCTCTGATCGGCGGCGACAAGGTAAACGTCACCTCCATCATCACCAAGACCAGCCAGGATCCGCATTCCTATGAGGCCACCGCGCAGGACCGGCTGGCGGTCTCGAAAGCGGACCTGGTGATCGAAAACGGCGGCGGCTATGACGAGTTCCTCCACAAGATGGCCGATGACAGCAAGCTTGACCACAACTACATCCTGACTACCGTGGAGATCGCCGGCCTGGCGCCCGAGGACGAGCACACAGAATCGGAAACCGCCCACGATGAGGCCGGGCATGACCACCAGCACGGTGAGTTCAACGAACACGCCTGGTACAGCCTGGATGCGATGGGCAAGCTGGCCGACGCTGTCGCGGCGAAACTCGGTGAACTGGAACCCGGCTCTGCGTCCCGGTTCACCGCCAACGCAGCAACGTTCAAAACGGATCTGGACGGCCTGAACACCAAGCTGGCCGGCATGAAAGCAAAGGCTGCGGGTTCACCCGTGGCTGTGACCGAGCCGGTGCCTCTCTACCTCCTGGAGGCAGCCGGGCTGGAGAACCGCACCCCGGAGGACTACACGGCAGCGATCGAGGAAGACTCCGACGTGCCGCCGGCCGTGCTCAAGGCGGCAACTGACCTGGCAGGTTCATCAGAGATCAAATTCCTGGCCTACAACGAACAGACCGAAGGCCCGCAGACCGAGGCGCTGAAGAAGGCGGCCGAAGCGGCCGGCGTCCCGGTCATTGATTTCAGTGAAACCTTGCCCGAGGGCAAGACGTACCTGCAGTGGATGACGGACAATGTGGACAACGTCAGCAAAGTTTTGGAGACAAATAGTTGAAACCGGTGGTGAGCCTCCGCGGGGCGTCCCTGCAGTTCGGCAAACGCACGCTCTGGGAGGATCTCAACCTGGACATCCGGCCCGGCGAGTTCTTTGCCGTGCTGGGCCCCAACGGCAGCGGCAAGACAAGCTTCCTGAAGGTCCTGCTGGGGCTGCAGGACCTGCAGTCCGGCAGTGCCACCCTGGGCGACCGTCCGGTGGAACGGGGGAGCAGCCTGATCGGGTACATCCCGCAGCAGAAATCGTTTGCCCCGGACACCCCGATGCGGGCCAGGGACCTCGTGGGCCTGGGAGTTGACGGGCACCGCTGGGGACTGCGGCTGGGGACGTCCAAAGTGGACCGCAGAATAAATGAACTCCTCGAACTGGTGGGCGCCACCGAGTACGCCAAGGTACCGGTAGGGCAGCTCTCCGGCGGCGAGCAGCAGCGCCTTCGTGTGGCGCAGGCGCTTGCTACCGACCCGCAGGTGCTTCTCTGCGACGAGCCACTCTTGTCCCTGGACCTGCACCACCAGCAGGCGGTGAGTTCGTTGATCAACAAACAGTGCCATGAACAGAACAGTGCCGTGGTGTTTGTCACGCACGAAATCAATCCCATCATCGATTACGTCGACCGCGTGCTGTACCTGGCGGGGGGCCGGTTCCGGGTGGGCGCGCCGGAGGAAGTGATGACCACCGAGGTCCTGTCCGATCTGTACGGCAGCCACGTGGAAGTCATCCACGCGAACGGGCGCATCGTCGTCGTCGGCCTGCCCGATGCAACCACGCACCACCACGCCGATGTCCACGGTGATGTCCGCGCCGCGGTGGGGGAGGCCGTCTGATGGATGCGGACAGCATCATCGCAGCGATCTTCAGCTTCGAGAATTACGGCGAGCTCCTGGTCCTGGTGCAGAATTCCATCTGGGCGGGCGCCGTCCTGGGCCTGCTCGGCGGACTGGTGGGCACGTTTGTTATGAAGCGGGACCTGGCCTTCGCCGTGCACGGCATCTCCGAACTGTCCTTCGCCGGCGCGGCCTTCGCGCTCCTGATCGGCGCGGACATCGTGTTCGGCTCGCTGATCGGCTCCGTGGCTGCGGCACTGCTGCTGGGCCTGATGGGCGTCAGGGCCCGGGATAAAAATTCCATTATCGGTGTGATCATGCCCTTCGGGCTGGGACTGGGCATCCTGTTCCTGTCCCTCTACGAAGGCCGTGCCGCCAATAAGTTCGGCCTCCTCACCGGGCAGATTGTCTCCGTGGACACCGTGCAGCTGCAGGTCCTGGCCGGTGCTGCCGTGGTAGTCATCGCGGTGCTGGTCCTCATCTGGCGGCCGCTGAATTTCGCCAGCGTTGATCCTGAACTGGCAGAAGCCCGCGGCGTACCCGTCCGGACGCTCGCGATTGTCTTTATGGTGCTCCTGGGCATCAGCGTGGCGCTGTCCATCCAGGTGGTGGGCGCGCTGCTGGTGCTGGCTTTGCTCATTACACCGGCAGCGGCGGCCCTGCGGGTAACGTCTTCGCCGGTGGTACTGGTCGTCCTTAGCGTCATTTTTGCCGTTACAGCCACGGTGGGCGGCATCCTGCTGGCCCTGGGCGGCCGCATCCCGATCAGTCCGTACGTCACCACGCTGTCATTCCTGATCTACGTGGTGTGCCGGATTATCGGCAGTGCCCGTGCCAAACGGGGCATCAACGGGCGGCTGGTGCACGCCCGCTGACGGGGCGGTACTGCGTGCCGTTAGAGTTTGCCGGCGGTGCGGAGGGCTGTGCAGTTCGGGCAAAAACCAAAAATCTCGACGGTGTGCGCCACGTCGGTGTAGCCGTGTTCGGCGGCGGTCCTGGCTGCCCACGTCTCCACGGCCGGGGCCTCGACCTCGACGGCCTTGCCGCAGTTCCGGCACAGCAGGTGGTGATGGTGGCCCGTGACCGCGCAGCGCCGGTAGACCGCCTCGCCCTCGCCATTGCGCAGGACGTCCACCAGGCCGTCGTCGGCGAGGGACTGCAGGATGCGGTACGCCGTGGCCAGCGATACCGAGACGCCCTTGTTCTGCAGGATGCGGTAAAGCTCCTGCGTACTGACGAAGTCATCCAGCTCGTCCAGGGCAGTGCTGACAGCCACACGCTGCTTGGTGACGCGCTGCTCTTTTCCGGCGCCCATTCCGGAACCGGCGCCGGATGGAGCGTTCGACGGCGTCGCGTCAGCTTTGGTGCCGAACGGCATGGAGTTACTCGCTTCCCTGAGGGACGGTGGCAAACATCAAGATTACCAGCCGGGGCCGCGCCACCGGCCGCCCCTTGGACACTCCCGGAGCCTGACCCTAGGCTGGCGCTATGAAGCTGACCAAATACACCCACGCCTGCGTCCGGCTCGAAAAGGACGGCAATGTCCTGGTGCTTGATCCGGGAACTTTCTCCGAGACGGACGAAGCCCTGGCCGGCGCGCACGCCGTGCTTATCACGCATGAGCACGGGGACCACGTGGATGTGCCGGTGATGGTTAAAGCGCTCGGCGCTGCCAGCAGCCTGGCGGTGTTCGCCCCGGCCGGAGTTGCCGCCCATCTGCGGGAGGAGGCCCCGGACGCGGCTGCACGGATTCATACGGTCGAACCCGGCTCCACGTTCGAGGCCGCAGGTTTCAGCGTCCGTAGCTTCGGCGGCCAGCACGCGCTCATCCACCCGCAGATTCCCGTGGTGGCCAATATCGGCTACCTCGTGGATGGGAACGTCTACCACCCGGGGGATTCCTTCATCGTCCCCGACGGCCTCAGCGTGCAGACGCTCCTGGTTCCCATCCACGCTCCGTGGAACAAGGCCGCCGAGGTAGTGGACTTCGTGATCAGCGTCCGTGCCCCGCAGGCTTTCCAAATCCACGACGGACTGCTGAACGAGACCGGCCTGAAAATGGTGGAGGGCCATGTCACCCGCCTGGGCGGCAAGTACGGCACAACCTTCACGCACCTTGCCCCGCGGGAAGCGGTGGAGGTCTGATCGGCTAGGCGTTCCAAATGCCGGTCTCGAAAAACCGGCGGATGACGTCCTCGTGTGGCCCCGGGTCCAGTCCCTGGGCTGAGAGCCACTCCGGATTGTAGTAATTGCCGGCATAGCGTTCGCCGCCGTCGCACATCAACGACACAACGCTGCCGCGCTGTCCCACGGCAACCATTTCCGCCACGAGCTGCCAGACACCCCACAGATTCGTGCCGGTGGAGGGTCCGGCATGCAGGCCTGCGAGCGTGTGCAGGTGCCGCATGGCTGCGATGGAGGCGGCATCCGGAACCTGGATCATGTGGTCGATGACGCCGGGCACAAAACTAGGCTCCATCCGGGGGCGGCCGATGCCTTCAATCCGAGACGGCAGTCCCGTGCTGGCTTCACCCGTACCGTTCAGCCAGCCGGGATAAAACGCGGAATTTTCGGGGTCCACCACCGCAAGGCGGGTGTCGTGGCCGCGGTAGCGCAGGTAGCGTCCGATGGTCGCGCTGGTGCCGCCAGTCCCGGCGCCCACCACGATCCAGCGGGGGACGGAGTGTTCCTCCAGCGCCAGCTGCCCGAAAATTGACTCCGCGATGTTGTTGTTGCCGCGCCAGTCCGTGGCCCGCTCCGCGTAGGTGAACTGGTCCATGTAGTGGCCGTTGGACGTGGCAGCAACATTCGCCGCCGCGGCATACACCTCGGAGGCGTGATCAACCAGCAGGCACGAACCGCCGAACTGTTCGATCAGCGCGATCTTCTCCGGGCTCGTGGTGCGGGTCATGACCGCAACGAACGGCAGACCCAGCAGCTGCGCAAAGTATGCCTCCGAGACCGCGGTACTGCCACTGGAAGCCTCCACGATAGTGGTGCCCTCGCGGATCCAGCCGTTGACCAGGCCAAAGAGGAACAGTGAGCGGGCCAGGCGGTGCTTAAGGCTTCCCGAACGGTGCGTTGATTCATCCTTGAGGTAAAGCTGCACGCCCCAATGCTCCGGGAGCGGCACCGAGTACAGGTGCGTGTCGGCAGACCGGTTGTTTTCTGCGTTGACTTTCCTGATGGCGTCGTCAGCCCAGGCCCGGTCCGTGCTCGCGTTCTTCATCGGACCAACTCTAGCTGCGCGATGGCGCAGCTAGAGTTGGATCAGCCGCTGCACCACTCACTAATTGTCAAGGAGAACAATGGGTCCACTGTTGGATGTCCCTGCCCTGGAAGCACGGTTGGCTGCGGGGCGGCGCACCGTCCTGCTGGACGTCCGCTGGGCGTTGGGCGACCCCCGCGGCCGGGAGCATTACCTTGAAGCGCACCTGCCCGGTGCGGTTTTTGTGGACCTGGCCACCGAGCTTGCCGCCCCCGCGGCGCCGTCGCGGGGGCGCCATCCGCTGCCGCCGCCGTCGGAGTTCCAAGCGTCCGCCAGGCGTTGGGGCATCAACAACGGCGATGTTGTGGTGGCCTACGACAACAGCAGCAACATGGCCGCGGCTCGCGCCTGGTGGATGCTGCGCAACGCCGGTTTCCCCGAGGTGTACCTGCTCGACGGCGGTCTTGCCGCCTGGCAGGACGCCGGACTGCCGCTGGAATCCGGCCCTGTGGACGTGGCGCCGGGCGACGTTTCCCTGAGCCAGGGCGGGATGCCGGTGATCGACCGTGAAAGCGCGGCGGATTGGGCTGAGACGGGCATTCTCCTGGATGCCCGCGCCGGCGAGCGGTACCGCGGCGAGATCGAGCCCGTCGACCCGCGCGCCGGGCACATCCCCGGTGCGGTGAGTGCGCCGACGGCCGGGAACGTGGACCGGGCCGGACGCTTCCTGCCGGCATCCGAGCTGCGGCGCCGCTTCGAAGACCTGGGCATAGGCGCCGACGTCCCGGTGGCGGTGTACTGCGGCTCGGGCGTGACTGCGGCGCACGAGGTGGCTGCCCTTGAAATCGCGGGATTCACGGCTGCGCTGTACCCCGGCTCATTCTCGGAATGGTCGAACAACCCGGAGCTTCCCGTTATCACTGGAAACACACCAGGTGCGCCGAAGGGGCGTTGAGCGGCCTTCCCGGAATACCGGCGCGACGTGCTCCGAGTGGAAATGCCGCCGCCTGCGGGGGTAGCGTCGCAGGTATGAGCCCAGGACGCCCCGTACCGCCGCCCCTTGCCCGCCCGGTTTTGCCCGCCGATCCTCCTTCGTCCGGTCAGGGCGCCGGAACCATGGCGGCCGCGTACGGCGCAGTGTCCGAAAATAGCGGCCTGGTGCCCCTGACCCTGGCCCGCCGAACACCCAAAGCGGATGACGTCGAGATCGCCGTTGAGTTCTGCGGCCTGTGCCACTCCGACGTACATGCAACCCGCGGTGAGTGGGGTGTCCAGAAGTATCCCCTAGTCCCGGGCCACGAAATCGTTGGAACCGTCAGCCGCGTTGGCTCCGCTGTGGGAGACTTCGCCCCGGGTGATCGCGTGGGCGTCGGGTGCATGGTTGACTCCTGCCGCGAATGCGACAGCTGCCTGGATGGCCTCGAGCAATACTGCGAAAACGGCATGACAGGTACGTATGGCGCCGTAGATAGGCGGAACGGCGACTCCATCACCCAGGGAGGCTACTCGTCCGCCGTAGTGGTGGACCGGCGCTACGTGGTGCGCGTGCCCGCGAACCTTGACCCGGCCGCCGTCGCGCCGTTGCTCTGCGCCGGAGTCACCACCTACTCCCCGCTGCGGCACTTCGATGTGGAGGAAGGGGATGTGGTGGGCGTGGTGGGCCTCGGGGGACTGGGCCACATGGCGGTTAAGCTCGCCAAGGCCATGGGCGCCGTGGTCAAGGTGTTCACCACTTCCGACGCCAAGATGGCTGCCGCGCTGGAACTTGGCGCTGACGAAGTCATCCTGTCCCGGGACGAAGACGCCATGGCTGCTGCCAACCGGAGCCTGGACCTCATCATCGACACCGTGGCCGCACCGCACGACCTGAACCCGTACTTCCGGACCCTCCGCGTGGACGGCGCGCTGTTCCAGCTGGGGCTGCCAGCTGACGCCATGCCCCCGGTCAACCCGCGGGCACTGATGCGCAGGCGGCTCTCCTACGCCGGATCCATGATCGGCGGCATTGCCGAAACGCAGGAAATGCTCGACTTCTGTGCAGAACACAACGTGGTGGCGGACATCGAGCTGGTGTCCGCAGACCAGCTGAATGAGGCGTACCGCCGGATGGTGGCGGGCGACGTAAAGTACCGTTTTGTGCTGGATACCAGCACCCTGCAGGCTCCGGCCGAGGAGGCAGACGCATGAGTACCCTGTTCACCAAGATCATCAAAGGCGAGATCCCGGGCCGCTTTGTCTGGCGCGAGGACGACGTCGTGGCTTTCCTGACCACGGGTCCGCTGGCCGATGGTCACACGCTGGTTGTCCCCACCGAAGAGGTGGACCGGTGGACCGACGCCTCGCCGGAAACCCTCGCCAAGGTGATGGAGGTGGCCCGACGGATCGGCGCCGTGCAGCTGGACCTCTTCCCCGCTGAGCGGGCCGGCCTGATTGTGGCCGGGTACGAGATCAACCACCTGCACGTCCATGTGTGGCCGTCCCGGAGCATGGCTGACTTCGACTTCGCCTCGGCGGACCATAACCCGGACCCGGCAGTGCTGGACGCCAACGCGGAAAAGCTCCGTGCAGGGCTCCGCGCCGCGGGTTACGGGGATTTTGTTCCCGAAAGCTAGGCCGGTGCGAGGGCCTTGTTCAGGACGGCCCTGATCCGCTTTTCCGAGACGGAGTAGGCGGTTCCGAGTTCGACGGCGAAGAGGCTCACACGGAGCTCTTCAATCATCCAGCGCACCTGGGTCAGCTCGGTTCCCGCCCGCCGTCCAGGCAGCAGGGCCGACACGGCGTCGTCGTAGTCGTCCTCCAGGCGCTGGACGGCGGCCATGTTCAAGGCATCGCGCTGGACATTGCCGGGCAGCTTTTCGAGCCGCTTTTCGATGGCCGTGAGGTACCGGGGGAGCTGGCTCAGCTGGGCAAAGCCGGTGCGGGCCACAAACCCGGGGAACACCAGCTGCTCGAGCTGGCTCTTGACATCGTTGAGCGCGCTGATCAGCGCCAGGCTGGTGGTTCCCTTCAGCTGCTTGTCGATCCGCCGGGTGCTGGCCAGGATGCGCTCCACTACCGCAGTGACAGTGAACACCGTATCGATCAGTTCTGCCCGCACCTGCTCATAAAGGGCGTCGAACGATTCCCGGTCCCACGGCAGGTCTGCCGGCGTCAGCTTGTCCACGGCGGCCAGCGCGCAATCGGCAATCAGTGCGGATACAGAACCGTGGGGGTTCTGGCTGAACGTGAGTTTTTCGGTGTTGTTGAGGTGCTCCAGGACGTAGCGGTCCGGGGACGGAACCCGCAGTGCCAGGAGCCGGATGACACCGCCGCGCATGGCTGCCAGCTGTTCCGAAGATGTCTGGAAGACGCGAAGGGCAACAGACGTTCCCTCGTCCACAAGCGCCGGGTAGCCCGTGACAGTGTGGCCGTTGACGATGCTGCTGACCTGCCGCTGCACGGTGCCGAAAGACCATTCCTTCAGGCCGCTCTGTTCCCTGAAGCCCGCACCGTTTCCGGATGCCGCGTCGACACCTGCGAGGTTGCCAGCGGGCGGGGCTGCCGTGACGGTCCTGCCGTCATTCCCGCGGGCCGCAGACTTTCCCCGCGATTGCGGTCCGGTAGTGGCAGGCGTCGCGCCCAGCGACTCGGCAATGGCCCGGCGTGTGGCCGGGGCCAGGCGTTCCTGCAGGGCAGCAAGGTCCTTGCCCTCGTCCAGGACTTTGCCCCTGCTGTCCACCACCTTGAAGCTCACCCGCAGGTGGGAGGGAACGGCGTCCCAGTTCCAGGATCCGGGCGGGACGATGTGCCCTCGGATCCTGCGCAAAACCAGTTCCAGCGACGCTTCGAGTTCGTCGGTGGCGGGATCGAAGTCGGTCTCGAGGGCAGCCACGGCCTGCCGGGCCACGTCGGGGGCAGGCACAAAGTTCTTGCGGATCTGCTTGGGCAGGGATTTGATCAGGGCAGTCACCAATTCCACGCGCTGGCCCGGGATCAGCCAGCGGAAGGCCTTGTCGTCCAACTGGTTGAGGAACAGTACCGGCACCTCGGCCGTGACGCCGTCGGACGGATTGGGCGGCGAGCCCGGGGCCACCGGGTGGAATTCATAGGTGAGCGGCAGCTCGAAGCCCTTGTGCAGCAGCGTCTTCGGGTAGGCGGCTTCGTCGAGGTCATCAGCCTCGTCATTGAGCAGCAGCGATTTGTCATAGTCCAGGAGATCCGGATTCTTCTGCCGGGCTTCCTTCCACCACTTATCGAAGTGCCGCTCGGACACCACATCGGGGCCGATCCGTGCGTCATAAAACTCGAACAGCGTTTCGTCGTCCACCAGGAGGTCGCGCCGGCGCATCCTGGCCTCAAGCTCCTCGACTTCGAGCAGGAGCGCGCGGTTACGGTGGAAGAACTTGTGGTGCGTTTTCCAGTCGCCTTCCACCAAGGCATGCCGGATGAACAGCTCCCGGGCCAGGACCGGATCCACCCGGCTGTAATTGACCCGGCGCTGGGGGATGATGGGCACGCCGTAGAGGGTGACCTTTTCGTAGGCCATCACGGCGCCCATTTTGGTGGACCAGTGCGGCTCGCTGTAGCTGCGTTTGACGAGGTCCGGCGCCACCTGTTCGGCCCACACAGGATCGAACTTTGCCGCCACCCGCGCCCACAGGCGGCTGGTTTCCACCAGCTCGGCCGCCATCACGAACGTGGGGGACTTCTTGAACAGGGCCGAGCCAGGGAAGATGGCGAAGCGGCTGCCACGCGCGCCGGCGTACTCGCGCTTGCGGTCATCGAGGATCCCGATGTGGCTCAGCAGCCCGGAGAGCAGGCTGATGTGGATCCCGTCATGGTTGCCGACGGGATCGGCCAGCCGTTTGTTGTCCAGGCTGATGCCCAGCGGCCGGGCCAGTTGCCGGAGCTGAGCAAACAGGTCCTGCCATTCCCTGACCCTCAAGTAATTGATGAACTCGGTGCGGCAGAGCCTGCGGAACTGTGTAGAGGAGAGCTCCTGCTGCTTCTCCTGGATGTAGTTCCACAGGTTCAGGAAACCGGTGAAGTCCGAGTTCTCGTCCCGGAAACGGGCGTGCTTCTCCGCTGCGAGCTGCTGCTTGTCCGTCGGACGCTCGCGCGGGTCCTGGATGGTCAGCGCCGCGGCCAGGATCATCACCTCGCGGACACAGCCGCGCCTGCCGGCCTCCACAATCATCCGCCCCAGACGGGGATCCACCGGAAGCTGGGCAAGCTGCTGCCCGACGGCGGTCAGACCGCCGCTCTTGGCGTCGCCCGCCTTGACAGCGCTCAAGGCGCCGAGTTCGCGCAGCAGGGTGACGCCGTCGTTGATTGCCCTCGAATCCGGCGGCTCCACAAAGGGGAAGTTCTCGACGTCCTTCGGTCCGCGGGCCACGCCCATGGCGGTCATCTGCAGGATGACGGCTGCGAGGTTGGTGCGCAGGATCTCGGGATCTGTGAACAGCGGGCGGGATTCGAAGTCCTCCTCCGAATACAGCCGGATGGCAATGCCGTCAGACACGCGGCCGCACCGGCCGGACCGCTGGTTGGCGGAAGCCTGGGACACTCGTTCAATGGGCAGCCGCTGGACCTTGGTGCGGTGCGAGTAGCGCGAGATGCGCGCGGTGCCGGTATCGATGACGTACTTGATGCCCGGGACAGTCAGGGACGTCTCGGCAACGTTGGTTGCAAGCACAATCCGGCGGTTTTTGCCGGGGTGGAACACCTTGTGCTGTTCCTGCAGGCTCAGGCGGGCGAACAGCGGCAGGACCTCGGTGCCTGCCAGCCGCCGGTTGGATTGGATCCTCGCGTTGAGGGCCTCTGCTGCGTCACGGATTTCGCGCTCACCGGAGAAAAAGATGAGGATGTCGCCGGGAGCCTCGGTGGCGAGCTCGTCCACGGCGTCGCACACGGCGTCGAGGGGATCGCGGTCCTCCTCGAGTTCGTCGTCGGACGAGTTGTCTTCATCGTCATTTTCGGCGGCGGCACCACCGGCGGGCTGTGATAGCGGCCGGTACCGGATCTCCACCGGGAACGTGCGTCCTGAGACCTCGATGATGGGGGAGGGCGCCTCGTCGGAGCCGAAGTGCTTCGCGAACCGCTCCGGATCAATGGTGGCTGAGGTGATGATGATCTTCAGGTCCGGCCGCTGCGGCAGGATGCGCTTGAGGTAGCCGAGGATGAAGTCGATGTTGAGGCTGCGCTCGTGTGCTTCGTCGATGATGATGGCGTTGTATTTGCGCAGCAGCTTGTCGCGCTGGATCTCAGCCAGGAGGATGCCGTCGGTCATTAGTTTGACCTTCGTGGAGCGGCTGACTTCGCCCGTGAACCGAACCTGGAAGCCGACTTCCTGGCCGATCTCCACGCCGAGTTCCTCAGCGATGCGTTCCGCCACGGTGCGCGCTGCAAGCCGGCGCGGCTGCGTGTGGCCGATCAGGCCGTTGTCGCCCAGGCCCAGCTCGAGGCACATTTTGGGGATCTGGGTGGTCTTGCCGGAGCCCGTCTCGCCGGCGATGATCGTCACCTGGTTAGCTGCAATGGCAGCCATCAGGTCCTCGCGGCGCTCGGAAACGGGCAGCTCAGCAGGGTAGGAGATATGAAATGTCATGGCTGCAGCCAGTCTACTGCGGCGTAGCCGGCTTCCGGTCCGCGCCGGGCTGCCCGTACGGCACTGATCCGTCAGTGCATGAGTCAGGGCCCGGTTCGTCGGAACCGGGCCCTGAGCGGGTTGATGTGGACGTTTGCGTTCTGGCGTTCAGTGGGTCCTGCCGTCAGAAAATGCGCAGGGTGTAGTTGGTGCTGGGCAGGTCCAGGGCGGACCAGGCCTGGTCGGAGGTGACAGGCGGGGTGTGGCCGCGGCCATCACGCAGGAGCGCTGAGACGGTTGCTGCGAGAGCGACGAGGAGGAGTACTACGAGGATGATTGCGAAGGTTTCCATGCCTCTATGGTTCTCCCGTGGACACCTGATCAACAGTGGCAGAAATGCCCAAAAAGGGTAAATTTCTGCCATAATGGAGTCATGTTGAAATCAGTGGCAGTGATCGTTGTCCCCAACTTTGCGGTCTTTGAGTTCGGCACGGCATGTGAGGTCTTTGGCATCGACAGGTCCGGGCGCGGCAGTGGTGTTCCGTCCTTTGACTTCCGGGTCTGCACACCCGAGCCCGGGACTGTCCGGATGAAGTCAGGCTTGTCCATGAACGTGAGCCTGGGCCTGGAGGCCGCCGCCGATGCGGACCTGGTGATCATGACCCCGTACGGACGGGACGAGGACGTACCGGATTCCGTTCTGGAAGCGCTGCGCGCCGCCGATGCCCGCGGAGCGTGGGTAATGTCCATCTGCTCCGGTGCCTTCGCGTTGGCCCGTGCGGGTCTTTTGAACGGCCGGCGCTGCACCACGCACTGGCACTATTCGCATGAACTCGCCGGCCGGTACCCCGAGGTGCAGGTGGATGAGAATGTGCTCTACGTGCAGGACCGCAACCTGATCACCAGTGCCGGTACTGCGGCGGGCATTGATGCCTGCCTGCACCTCGTACGGGTTGAGCTGGGTGCCCACGTTGCCGCTGCGATTGCCCGCGACATGGTGGTGCCGCCGCACCGCGACGGCGGTCAGGCGCAGTTCATCGACCGGCCCATGCCGGCCTGCGGCTCGGCGCCAATGGAAGAGCTGCTCCGCTGGATGGTGGATCACCTCGACCAGGAGCACACCGTGGGCGACCTCGCCAACCGGGTCCATATGTCCGCCAGGACCTTTGCGCGCCGGTTCCGGTCCGAGACCGGAGCAACGCCTGCGGCCTGGCTGAACTCCCAGCGGGTCCTGCGGGCGCAGGACCTCCTGGAATCCACGGACCTGAACATCGAAGAAGTGGCTCGGGAATCCGGCTTCGGGCATCCGGTTCTGTTGCGGCACCACTTTGCCAAGGTGCTGGACACCAGTCCCCAGTCTTACCGCCGGGCTTTCCGTGGCCAGTTGGAGGCTGTTGTTTAGCCGGAGTCTTCAGCAGCTGCGCGCGTACTGTCCACCAGCACGCGCCACGGTCCGGTGACCCTCTGCTCAGGGAGCGCGGCGCGCCTTTGCCCTGCCCGGATGGAGTAGATAAAACGGTCCGGCTGGCTTCCTTCGGCTTCAGCGGCTGCCGCCCGGACCGTCTTGGGCACCGCATCCCACGGGCATGCCTCCACGATGGGCTGCCATTCGCTCTTGGCGCGCTCGGTCTCGGCTGTCACTGTCCACACCCGTGTCAGCGCAGCGATGCCACCGGTGCGCTCCACACTTATTTTCATGGCCTGGTTCCTGGGCTTCCCTACGGCCCGGCCGGCAGTCGGGCGTTGGCTTAAAGCTTGACCTTCACAGTTTCCCACGCCTTACGGACGGCGTCATGTTCCGCGGAACCGGAACCAAACAGCTCGACGGCGGATGCCGCCGTCGCCCGCGCAAAGACACTGAAAGTTGCCGTGACGGGCAATGAGCCGCCCGTGAGGGTGTCGTACCAGATCTGGCCCGGCGCTTCCCAGGCATTGCCGCCCAGGGCCTCCGCGGCCAGGTAAAAAGCGCGGTTGGGGATGCCGGAGTTGATGTGGACGCCGCCGTTGTCTGCGCTGGTCCGCACGTACGAGTCCATCGAATCGGGCTGCGGATCCTTACCCAGCACGTCGTCGTCATACGCCGTGCCCGGCGCCTTGATGGACCGTAGGGCTGAACCTTCCACCTGCGCAGTGAACAGACCCTCGCCGATCAGCCAGCTCGCTTCGGTAACGGACTGCTTCTTTAGATACTGCTCAACGAGCGCGCCGAAGACGTCTGACATGGATTCGTTGATGGCGCCGGCCTGGTTCCGGTACGCCAGGCCGGCAGAGTACTGCGTGACTCCGTGTGTGAGTTCGTGGCCTATGACGCTCAGCGAGCGGGTAAACCGTCCGAAGATTTCGCCGTCGCCGTCGCCGAAGACCATCTGCTTGCCGTCCCAGAAGGCGTTGTCGTAGAGCTTGCCGAAGTGCACGGTCGCATCGAGGGGGAGCCCCCCGCCGTCGATGGAGTTGCGGCCAAAAACGTCTGCAAACAGGCGATGGGTGTGCCCCAGCCCGTCGTAGGCCTCGTCGGCGGACGCATCCCCGGACTCAGGTTCGCCCTCCTTGCGCACTATTTTCCCCGGGAGGTTCTCGGAGCCGTCGGCGTCGTAGATGCTCCGGTGGGGCAGCCCCGGCTGGACGTCCCTCAATCCGGGCGGAGTTGTGGGCGCCGGTGTTGTGCGGGCCGATTGGACCGACCGCACGTGGCTCAGGGCTTCTTTGGCGGCCCTGGCGGCGGCAGAGTACTGCGGCGCGTCCTGGCGGGCCAACCTCCGAAGCAGATAGGGCGGAATGATGAAACAGGTGCCCGTCGGCTGATGCCGGGTTGCCGGGCGCCGGGCTGGCAGATGCTGGTCTGGTGACTGAATGACGGACCCCCTCGATCGGTGAGTTCAGCCTACGAGGGGGCACTGACAATCCAGGGGAGGCTCACGCGGGTGCCCGAAAGACGACTGCCGGGAGTGCGGCTCTGGCTGACGGTGCCGGGGGCCGCGCGTGCGCGTGATGCGGTTCTGGGAGCCGGTTACTGTGGGCCGGCGGTACGCGTGACGCGGTTCTGGCTGCGCGTGATGCGGTCCATAGGTGATTCGACGGCGGTATGAGTCCTCGTGCCTGATGCGGGTGTGGCGATGAATCTATTTCGCCGTCCAAGTGTCACTATGGTCCACTTATCCACATAGGCGGTTTGCTTAGCGCGTGCTGTAGGTGCGTGCTGTGATGCTGGAGGTATGGATAACGCCGCAGGTGCAGAAGTTCTGGAGGCCATCGCGGCTTCTGCTTTGCGGCTGGCCGGTGTGCTCCGGGGGGCGGTGGACATCTTTACGGGCGGGGATCTGGCAGGAAGCCCGGTGCCGGTTGGAGTGCCTGCCACTTGCCCAAGGGCTGGCGTGGCCGACATCCCGCCAGTAAGCACGGCAGGCGGGCCGGCGGACGGCCCGGTGCCTGGCGCTTTCGCAGCCGGCCCTTTTGCGGCTGGCTCGGACCCGTTGCGTTGGCAGGCTGAGGCGTGTCTGACGGTGTTGTCCGGCGCGGCCGGGTTGGAGGCGATGGTTGCTGCGGTGAAGGTCCATGCGGCCGGCGGGTACGACGAGGCCGCCCAAGTGATCGCGGGGCCCATCATGTCCCCGCAGGAGCAGACCGCCCAGGACATGAGTATCGTGGCTGAGGTCGCGTGTGCCCTGACGGTCAGTGAACGTACGGCCGGCGGGCTGCTGGGCGAGGCCCACCGCCTCACCACCGCCCTGCCGCTGACGCTGGCGGCCCTTCAGGCCGGGACGTTGTCGTGGCAGCATGCCCGGATCATGGTCGACGAAACAACCAACCTCGAGCCCGCCGCCGCCCACGCCCTGGAGGCGCACTTCCTGGACCCGGACGCGCCGAACCCGGCCCGCGGCGCGGCCGGCGGGATGGTCCCGGGCCGGTTCCGGGCCAAAGCCAGGACCTGGCGCGAACGCCACCACCCGGTCAGCATCGAACAACGCCACACCCGGAGCGCCTTGGACCGTCGGGTCGAATTCTGTCCGGACCGGGACGGGATGGCCTGGCTCTCGGCCTACCTGCCCGCCGACCAGGCAGCCGGGATCTGGAACCGGGCCACCACCGCCGCCCGCGCCCTCCAAGGCCCAACCGAGGGCAGGACACTCACCCAGCTCCGTGCCGACAACGTCGCGGCGTGGCTCCTCGGCGGCACCCTGCACAGCACCCAGCACGCCACTCAGGGCGGCACTCTGGACGGGGCTGCCGGGAGGATCCCGTCACCGGCAGCCCAGGTCCTCGTCACGGTTCCGGTGTTCGCGCTGATGGGCCTGACCGATGAACCCGCCATCCTCGACGGATACGGACCGATCCCGCCCTCCATGGCCCGCGCCCTCGTCGCTAATGGTGCCGAGTCGTTCCGCCGGGTCCTGACCGATCCCCGCGACGGGGCCCCGTTGGAGATCGGCCGGGAAAGCTACCGGATCCCCAAAGCGCTGCGTCAATGGCTCCGGCTCCGGGACGGAAAATGCCAGTTCCCCGGCTGCTCCAACCCATCCCTGGACAACGAAGCCGACCACCTGAAGGACTGGGCCAACGGCGGGAGCACCGGGATTTCAAACCTGGCCCAGCTCTGCCCAAAACATCACCGGCTCAAACACGCCAGACCCTGGCAACCCACCGAAGCCACCAAGGACGAACCGCCCGGCTGGATCTCACCCACCGGCCGCCACTACCAAAGCGAACAACCCGACCAGGAACCACCCCACTGGCCCGGTGCGGCAATTGATTCTGGTCAAGGATTCCCAGTAGATCCATGGGCGCTCTCGAACGACCAGCCACCACGAGCCCCAGTGCCCCGGGAATGAACGGACCCCGAGAGCCTGACCGTTGGATTGCCTGACGTTTTGCGTGGACTGCCTGACGTTTTGCGGCCAAAGCAACACTCCTGAGGTTTCGAGTGCCTGAAGCCGCGTTGCTGAGTTCGCGTCCCTGAAGCCGCCTTCGTGAGGTTCCCCCTCGTGAGGTTCGACTTGCAGACGGCCAGCATTCCGGACCTTTGGCTCTGCGGCGGATGGCTGAGTTCTCAGCCGGAGCGCAGAAAACCCCACCGCTCGTTCAGCGGCGGGGTTTTATCTGTGCCCTCGATAGGATTCGAACCTACGACCTTCTGCTCCGGAGGCAGACGCTCTATCCCCTGAGCTACGAGGGCAATTCAGGGATCCTGCCGTTGCTGGCGGGACGTCCTAGAGCTTAGCAGGATGTTGGCCCGCAATGGAAAACGTGGTCCCCCAAGCCGCCTCACTGCCCAAAATTCCACTAAATGATCCCTGCGACAAGTCCACACATGTCACCAATATCGGAAGCAACTCAGTAGCCGGAAAACGAGTCCACGTGCACGCGGTGCGCCCCGGCCTGTTTGGCCGCACGACGCAGCGAAGCGACGCTGGCGGGCGACCCGGAGACGTAGACGGCGCGGTTGGCAATGTCGGGAACCAAGGCTTTCAGCATGGCCCCGTCGAGCCTGGCACCTGGGTTGACGCCGTCCGCAGCCGGGGTGCCAGCAATCGCGCTGGCACTTATCGCGCCGTCACTCATTGCGCCATCACTCATCGCACCGTCATTTCTTGAACCGTTGCCAACCGTTGCGTCGCTGCCCGTAGTCGCGCCGGCGCCACTTGAGACACCGATGCCACTCGAGACCCCAGTGCGGGCGTCGGCAATGAACGGCGGAGGGGCCGATCCGTCAGCGATGAGCGCAATGATCCGCGCCCCGGACGCCTCCAGTTCGCTCGCGTAAGCAATCTCGTGGGAGTTCCGTGCCAGGATCAGCAGCACCACATCACGGTCCCGGCCCGCCCCGGAAGCCAGATGGGCAAGGTACGGGGTGATGCCGATGCCGGCGGCGATGAGCAGCACGGGAGTCCGGGGGTCCCGGGGAAGCACGAAGTCGCCCCCCACGGAGGTGGCTGTCACGTGGTCGCCAGGCTTCAGGCCCAGGAGGGCTTTCTTGGCGGCGGACAGTGGCTCGGACGTCCGAACGCCAAACTTCACCGTGCCGGAACCGGGGGCGCTGGTCAGGCTGAACACCCGGCGTCGGCCTTTTCCGTCCGATTCAGCGTGCGGCAGGTCCAGCTCCATGTACTGTCCCGGCACAAAGCGGACGGGGCGGGACGGTTCGAAGGCGAATTCCGTGGTGCTGGGCGTCAGAGCACGGGAGCCGGCGAACGTCAGCTTCACGCCGCCCCGCTGGCCTGCGAGGAAAGCCAGGAGGTTGCCCACAAGAAGGGCCAGTTCGGGGGAGTTGGCGATGAAGCCAAAGTTGTACGGCACCGCGAAGACCACACCAACAACGGCCGCAAGCGCGAGCTGCTGCCAGCGTCGTGGCGGAAGAGTCAGAGGCTCGGTCAGCATAAAGCCGACAAAAAAGAGCAGGGGCCGCTGCGCCAGGGCCTGCCAGAGCGAGCTGCCGAGAGTCATCCCGGCCTGCAGCAGTTCCGCGGTCACAATCGAGGTAGCCACCACGAGGAAGACGGCGGCCATGAGGAACTTCCTGGTGCGGTACACCACCAGCAGGACGCCAGGAACCAGCAGCCACAACATCGCAGGGGTCGCGGCCCACCACGTGGCGACATTCAGCCCGGTCAGACCGGTCACGAAGGCACCGGCCGCAGCAGGGTTGAAAACGTGCCGGCCACGCCAGGCAAGGGCGTATTTGGAGGCGGACGCCAGCACACAGGCCAGCGCGACGCCGGCCACGTCCATGGGCACAAATGAAGGCCAGAACAGGAAATACAGCAGCAGGCCCGTGATCAGTGACGATTCTGAATGTGGCCGCACCTGGAACAGTGCAGCCAAGCCCCGGTTGGAGGCGTACGTCAGCCCAAGGCAGAGGGCCAAATGCAGCAGCATCTGGGGTAGGCCGAACGTCAGCCAGCCGAGAGCGTTCAGTAAGAGGCTGTACACGGCGAGGGCAGACAGTACCAGCAGGATCAGCCGGTACATCGTGTACTTGCCCAGCATGGTATCCAGCCGGCCGGCCGGTGAAAAAGCGGTGGGGGTAACAACGGGGCTCATGTGAACAGTGTCCCTTCAAATCCGCCCGAATACGCGGCACTGCCATCTGAAAACACGGTCAGCCAGGAGAAATCGAAGGTCTGTTCCAGCACCGCGCCGGGGACGAAGAACAAGGCCGTCGCCAGCGCGTCAGCAACCATGGTGCTCTCCGCCATGGTCCAGGTGGCGACAGCCGTGGTGACGGGCCGGCCTGTGGTGCCGTCCAGCACATGATGCAGGCCGTCGCCCCACACGCGGCGGTTCGAGGCGGAAGCGCACAAGGCGCCCGCGGAGACCTGAACTGTACCGATTGCCTTGGCGGGATCATATGGATGTTCCAAGGCAACGGATACCGGATCAGGACCACGGTGAAACAGGTCCCCGCTGGCGTCAACAATGAAACTGTCTTCACCACAGGAGCGCAGCTCAGCCGCCAGGAGGTCCACCAGTTGGCCCTTTCCGGCGGCGCCGATATCCAGGACGACGGGCGCGCTGGTGGTGAGCACCGAGCCATCCCAGTCAAGGGCTTCATCCCACCGCGGCGGCGCCACGGGCGAACCTGCAGATTGGAGGGAGTATGCCGCGTCATATCCCAACCGTTCCAGGCTGCTGCCAATGAGCGGAGTCATGGCTCCCGCCGTTATGCCGTACAGGGAACGGTACAGCTGCCCCAGCACCGCAGCCTCCGCCGGCAGCTCGTACCGCCCGGGCTCACGGGCCATGGCACTGACGGTGGAATCGGGGCGGAAACGGGACCATTCGCCGTCGTACTTTTCCACCAGGGACAGCAGCCGCGCGCGGATGGGGCCCGAAAGCGGTAGGGGCGTGGAGATTTCCCAACGGGTACCGATCCCGTCGAAGCGGAAGTCCTCCCAGGCAGGCTGCGGCACGGCCTACTGGGCCTCGGACTTGATCGTTTCTACGGCCTGGTTGAAGCCGCCGCTGGTGAGGGAGGAGCCTGCGACCTTGGACACGTTGAGCTCGTCGATGCTCTTGCCTACTACCTGCGCCGCAATCCCGCCGGCGAATTCACCCTGGAACTTGCGCGTGTTCGGGTTGGACGGGTGCTGGGTGATGTTGACGGCCGTGACAGTGCCCGAGGCCAGTGTCAGTTCAACGCCGACGGTTTCGGTGCCGTTCGGCGAAACATAGGTGCCATCGGCACTGTAGGTGCCGTCCTGGTACACGGAACCGCTGCCAGCCAGGGTTGATGAGCTGTCCGACGGCGTGGAAGCGCCGGTGGAGTTGTTTTCGGACGAGGGGACAGGCGCTGCGGACGGCGCGCAGCCGGCCACGGTTCCGGCGAGGGACAGGCCGGCGATTCCGGCGAAAACACTCTTGCGGACTGACGGTCTCATAGGGGGCTCGTTTCGTGGGCTGGGTGCTTACGGTGTACTCAACGTCGGATTCAGCGTAATGGTTCACCCTGTGAACCAGCAGGGCGTCCGCTGTGCGCCATCGAGCGCCCGCGGGCACCTGCGGTGCTCGAATTCGTGCATGTGGCGGCCCCCGGTAGGCTAGAGGGGTGACTCCCGAAGAACTTTCCCTCGCCATATCCGCCTGCCTGAAAGACGCCGTCGCCGCCGGCGAAATCGGGCTTTCCGCATCAGCTGTTCCTGATGAGGTGCGCGTGGAGCGACCGAAGAACCGGGAGCACGGCGACTGGGCCACCAACATCGCCCTTCAGCTGTCCAAGCAGGCCGGCACCAACCCGCGCGAATTCGCCACGGTCCTCAGCACCCGGCTGAAGACCATCGACGGCGTCGCGGCCGTGGACATCGCCGGTCCAGGCTTCCTGAACATCACCGTTGACGCCGGCGCCGCAGGTGCCCTCGCCAAGGCCATCGTCGAAGCCGGTCCGGAATACGGCAAGAACTCCGCGCTCGCCGGCCACGTGGTCAACATGGAGTTCGTTTCGGCGAACCCCACCGGCCCCCTGCACATCGGCCACACCCGCTGGGCTGCCCTGGGCGACGCCATTGCCCGCGTCCTGCGTGCATCCGGCGCCGAGGTCACCGCCGAGTATTACATCAACGACGCCGGCACGCAGATGAACACCTTCGCCCAGTCGGTCTACAACCGGCTTCACGGCCTGCCCGTACCCGACGGCGGCTACCCCGGCCAGTACATCGCCGATCTCGGCCACGACGTACTCACGGCACATCCGGATATCCGCGAACTGACCGAAGTGGCCGCGATTCCCGTCATTCGCGCTGCGGCCTACGAGGCCCAGATGAAGGACATCCAGGCCACGCTCGCAGACTTCGGCGTCGAGTTCGACGTGTTCTTCTCCGAGCAGGAACTGCACGACGCCGGCGCGATCGAAAGTGCCGTTGCCCGCCTTCGCGAGCAGGGCCACGTGTTCGACGACGGCGGTGCGGTCTGGCTCCGAACCACGGACTTTGGCGATGACAAGGACCGCGTGATGATCCGGGCGAACGGCGAGCCCACCTACTTCGCCGCCGATGCCGCGTACTACCTCTCCAAGAAGGACCGCGGCTTCACCGAGAAGATCTACCTGCTCGGCGCCGACCACCACGGGTACATCCACCGCCTCAAGGCAATCGCGGCGGCAGCCGGAGACGACCCCGAGGTCAACATCGAGGTGCTGATCGGCCAGTTGGTCTCCGTCAACGGTGCCAAGCTGTCCAAGCGCGCAGGCAACATCATCGAGCTCAAGGACCTTATCGACTGGCTCGGCAAGGACGCCGTCCGCTACTCGCTGGCCCGCTTCCCGGCGGACTCGCCGCTGACGCTTGACCCGGACCTGCTCAAGAAGCACAGCAACGAGAACCCTGTCTTCTACGTGCAGTACGCCCACGCCCGCACCCGCGGCGCGGCCCGCAATGCCGTTGCCGCCGGTGTGGACCGCAGCGTTTTCGAAGCTTCCCTGCTGGATCATGCCACCGAAAATGAGCTGCTTTCCTACCTGGGCAGCTACCCCTCCATCGTTGCCAAGGCCGCAGAGCTGCGCGAGCCGCACCGCGTGGCCCGCCACCTCGAGGTCATCGCAGGCGCCTACCACCGCTGGTATGACGCCTGCCGCATCGCTCCGATGGGCGACGAGCCCGTCACGGACGTCAACCGCACCCGTCTCTGGCTCAACGACGCCACCAGCCAGGTGCTGGCCAACGGCCTGCACCTCCTTGGCGTTTCCGCGCCGGAACGGATGTGACCACCATGACCGGAAATCCCTTGAACAATGCATCCCCGCTGGCCCCTGAATGGCTCGCCGTTCCCGCGGACCTGAATGCAGTTCAGGAACCGATGTGGGCACAGGGTGTGCAAAGGAACGACGCCGGTGAGCTCGCCGTCAACGGCATCCCCGCCAGCGAGCTCAAGGCACAGTTCGGCACACCATTGTTCGTGATGGACGAGGCCGACTTCCGTGCCCGGGCGCGGTCCTTCAAGGATTCCTTTGATGCCGCCTTCGCTGACATCTGCGGGGGAGTGGACGTCTACTATGCCGGCAAGTCGTTCCTGTGCACCGCGGTTGTGAAGTGGGTGGAGGAGGAAGGCCTGCGCCTGGATACTGCATCCGGCGGCGAACTGGCCGTGGCCGCACGGGCAGGCATCGACGGCGCCCGCGTGGCGCTGCACGGCAACAACAAGTCGGATGCGGAAATCAACCGGGCCCTCGACATGGGGCTCGGCCGCATCGTGGTGGACAGCCTGGACGAGCTGGAGCGCGTGGCGAAAATTGCCTCTGGCCGCGGCGAGCAGGCCAAGGTCATGCTGCGGCTGACCCCCGGCGTGCACGCCCACACGCACGAATTCATTGCCACCGCACACGAGGACCAGAAGTTCGGTCTGTCCATGGCAGAGGACACCACCGAGCAGGCCGGCCTGTCAGCGGCGGAAGAGGCCGTTGCGGCGGCGACCAGCTACGCCAGCATTGACCTGCTTGGACTGCACTGCCACATCGGGTCCCAGATCTTTGAGCCTGACGGCTTCGCGCTGGCCGCCGAGAAGCTCCTCCGCTTCCTGGCCGCCATGCAGGAAAAGTACTCCATCGTGATGCCCGAACTGGACCTGGGCGGCGGCTACGGCATCGCCTACACCCCGGTGGACACACCCCGCCCGGCAGCGGAAATCGCGCAGGCGATGGCCGCCGTCGTGCGTTCCACCTGCGCGGACCTGGGGATCACGTCCCCCCGAATTTCCATCGAACCGGGCCGCGCCATCGTCGGCAGCACCACTTTCACGCTGTACGAGGTGGGCACCCTGAAGACCGTCCGTGTCGACGCGCCCGCCGTCGGAACCGGTGAAACAGCCGGGACGCAGCCGGAAAACGTTACGCATCCGCGCCGCTATGTGTCAGTTGACGGCGGCATGAGCGATAACGCCCGCCCGGTGCTCTATGACGCGGATTATTCCGCGATTCTTGCCTCCAGGGCGTCGGATGCTGCGCCGCAGCTGTCCCGCGTGGTGGGCAAACATTGCGAGAGCGGCGACATAGTTGTTAGAGATGTATATCTGCCCGAGGACGTGGCAGCCGGTGATCTGCTTGCTGTACCGGGGACCGGCGCCTACTGCTGGGCCCTCTCAAGCAACTACAACTATCTGGCCCGGCCGGGCGTTGTCGCGGTGCGCGACGGATTTGCCCGGCTGATTGTCCGCGGGGAAACCGAAGAAGATCTGCTCAACCGCGACATGGGAGTCTGAATGACTGAATTGCGAACCCTGAAAGTAGCCCTCCTGGGCTGTGGCAACGTTGGGGCCCAGGTTGCGCGGATTCTCATTGAGGACGCCGACGCCCTGGCCGCCCGCACCGGTGCACGCCTGCAGCTCAGCGGCATCGCCGTGCGCAACGTGAACGCCAAGCGCGACGTGGAGCTTCCGCAGGAACTTTTCACCACCGACGCCGGGACGCTCGTCAAGGATGCGGACCTGGTGATCGAGCTGATGGGCGGCATTGAGCCGGCCCGCACGCTGATCCTTTCTGCGCTGCAGAACGGCGCCTGCGTGGTCACCGGCAACAAGGCCCTGCTCGCCCAGGACGGTCCCACCCTCTACGAAGAGGCTGACAAGGCCGGTGTGCAGCTGTCCTTTGAAGCAGCAGTTGCCGGCGCCATCCCCATTCTGCGCCCCATCCGCGACAGCCTTTCCGGCGACCGGATCACCCGTGTGCTGGGCATCGTCAACGGCACCACCAACTTCATCCTTGACCAGATGGATTCCACCGGCGCCCAGTTCGCCGACGCCCTCGCCGAGGCCCAGCGCCTCGGCTACGCGGAAGCGGACCCCACTGCCGACGTCGAAGGCCACGACGCCGCCGCCAAGGCCGCTATCCTGGCCACGTTGTCCTTCCACACGCGGTTTGCCCTGGAAAACGTCTACTGCGAGGGCATCACCAACGTCAGCGCGGCAGACATTGCTGCGGCGAAGGACGCCGGTTTTGTCATCAAACTGCTGGCCATCGCTGAAAAGCTCACGGTCGCAGACACAGAAACAGATGGCGCCGAAGGTATTTCGGTGCGCGTGCACCCCACGCTGCTCCCGCGTGAGCACCCGCTCGCCGCCGTCCGCGGCGCCTTCAACGCGGTGTTCATCGAAGCGGAAAACGCCGGTGAGCTGATGTTCTACGGCCAGGGTGCAGGAGGTACCCCGACGGCGTCTGCCGTCCTGGGTGACCTTGTCTCCGCCGCCCGCCGCCTGGTGCTGGGCGGGCCCCAGCGGACCGAAACCACCACCGGCTACGTTCCCGCGCTGCCCATCGAAGCGGCCACCACCAGCTACTACATCGGCCTGGACGTCGCCGATCAGCCCGGCGTGCTGGCCCGCATCGCCCAGCTCTTTGCGGAGCATGGCGTGTCCATCGAAATCATGCGGCAGACCATCCACAAGGACTCCGGGTCCAATGTGGAATCAGCCGAACTGCGGATTGTCACGCACCGCGCATCAGAGGCTGCCCTTGCGGCCACCGTCGAGGCCGTGAAGGGCCTGGACGTCATCAATTCAGTTACATCCGTTCTGCGGGTAGAAGGAGTCTAAGTGGCTCACCAATGGCGCGGCGTTATCCGCGAATACGCTGACCGTCTGCCCGTGACGGAATCCACCCGGGTGATCACCCTGGGCGAGGGCGGCACACCGCTGGTGCACGCACAGAAGCTCTCCGAACTGACCGGTTCCACCGTGTACCTGAAGGTCGAAGGGATGAACCCCACCGGTTCGTTCAAGGACCGCGGCATGACCATGGCCATGACGGCCGCCGTTGAGTCCGGTGCCAAGGCGGTTGTGTGCGCCTCCACCGGCAACACCTCTGCTTCTGCGGCTGCCTACGCCACCGCTGCCGGCCTGAAATGCGCCGTGCTGGTTCCCGAAGGCAAGATCTCCATGGGCAAGCTGAGCCAGGCGATCGCGCACGGCGCCACGCTGCTTCAGGTGGACGGCAACTTCGACAATTGCCTGGACATCGCACGGAAGCTGGGGGAGTCCTACCCGGTGTTCCTGGTCAACTCCGTCAACCCTGCCCGTATCCAGGGCCAGAAGACCGGCGCCTTTGAGATCGTGGACTCGCTCGGCGACGCTCCCGACATCCACGTCCTGCCCGTAGGCAACGCGGGAAACATCACGGCGTACTGGAAGGGCTACAAGGAGTACTCGGCGCCGTTCGAGTCGGCAACGGCCGGAACCCTTCCTGCCGTGTCAACCAAAACCCCGCAGATGTGGGGCTTCCAGGCCGCCGGTGCAGCGCCGTTCGTTGCCGGGCACCCGATTACGGAACCTGACACCATCGCCACCGCCATCCGGATCGGCAACCCCGCATCCTGGGACGGCGCCATTGCCGCCCGCGATGAGTCAGGCGGATTTATCGACGCCGTGACGGACGAGCAGATCCTGGACGCGCACCGCTGGCTGTCCGCCCGCGAGGGTGTTTTTGTGGAGCCGGGCTCCGCCGCCGGTGTGGCCGGCCTCCTGAAGAAGCATGCCGCAGGGGAAGTGCCGTCCGGTAAGACCATCGTCATCACCGTCACGGGCCACGGCCTGAAGGACCCCCAGTGGGCCCTGCGCACCGAAGACGGCAGCGAAGTGCAGCCCGTCAAGGTCTCCAACGACGTTGTCACCGTTGCAGCCGAGCTGGGACTGGAAGAAAAGTAGCCTTGAAAACCACCGCGCCCGACACCGTTGTCCTGCCCCTCATCGAGGCAGGACAACGGGTCACCGTCAGGGTCCCCGCCACGAGCGCCAATCTCGGTCCGGGATATGACAGCCTGGGCCTCGCCCTTGCACTGCATGACACCCTGACGGTGGAAAGCCTCGAAACCGACGAGCTCCTGTTCGAGCTCAGCGGCGAGGGCGCGGACAGCCTGCCCCGCGACGCCAGCCACCTCGTGGTAAGGGCCATGGACGCGGCTTTCGCGCGGCTGGGTTACCGGCACGGCGGGCTGAAAATTACTGCTACGAACGTCAACCCCCACGGCCGCGGCCTGGGCTCCTCGGCATCGGCCGTCGTAGCGGCGGTGTCTGCCGCCAACGCGATGGTCCCTGCCGGCGGCCAGCGCGGGCGGGACTGGATCCTGCAGCTGACCAGCGAGATGGAAGGCCACCCGGACAACGTCGCGCCCGCGATTTTCGGCGGACTGGCGCTGTCATGGCAGGACAGTGACCAGTACAGGAGCACATGCGCCACGGTGGTTGATTCCGTCATCCCCATCGTGGCGGTTCCGGACTATGAATTGTCCACGGAAGCGGCGCGGGCCCTGCTGCCGGCATCTGTGGGCCACCATGCTGCAGCGATGAACTCCGGGCGTGCGGCACTGCTGATCCACGCGCTGACGCAGAAGCCGGAATTCCTGCTTGCCGGCACCGAGGACTACCTCCACCAGAGCTACCGTGCCGAGGCCATGCGCCCCAGCGCGGCCCTCATCCGGGGATTGCGCAGCGCCGGCCACGCGGCCGTGGTTTCGGGCGCCGGCCCCACCGTGCTGGCACTGGCCAACGGCGAAGCCGAGGCGACGGAAATCCTCGCCCTGATCGACTCGTTCACGACAGCCAACACTCCGGATATCGGTTGGCGCGTGCTGAAGCTGGCAGTGGACGTCGAAGGTGCTAAGGTGGACTTGCACCGGCGGTAATTCCGCCTATCTGATCAGCAGCTGCATTCAGTTGTTACCTGATCTCCTACTGCGCAATATTTTCCGGTGTCACCTGCTTGGTCTGTCGCAGGAATCTGCAGCATGAAGTGTCTGCCCCTGAACCGTCAGTCCAGCGTTCCGCCATTATTTCGGTGCGTGAGGTGAATCAGTATCCGGCCCTGCTGGCCGAAATCCAACCGGCAAGGCCGAAACTCCCGGCTGCAGATCTGAACTGCAGCCCAGATCAAATCATCGCGTCCAGCTCCCAGTCTGGACGCCGTCGAGGGGGAAGGATCCTTCGTGACCGAAACCACTGAGCTGTCTTCAGCTGTGGACACATCAACTTCTGCAGCCGGATCGTCAACGGCCGCACCCGCAAAGAGCAGTGGCCTTGCCGGCCTTAAGCTCGCCCAGTTGCAGGCTCTTGCCAGCCAGCTGGGGATCTCCGGCGGGTCCCGCATGCGCAAGGGGGACCTGGTTACAGCCATTTCCGCCCACCGTGCAGGCACTCCGGCTACCAAGGCCCCGGCCAAGGTTGCCGAAAAGGCCAGCGAGAACCACGTAGCTGTTGCCGCTCCGGCGCCTGTCTCCGCCGAAACCGCGGAGGCCCCGGCTGCCGAGGGGACCCGGGCCCGTGGACGCGGCCGCAGCCGGCGCGCTGTCAGCGACGGAGTCGTCGCTGCTCCCGCCGCAGCACCTGCTGAAGCCCCTGTCGCCGCGCCTGCCGAAGCTCCGGCAGCCGCCCCCGCCGAGTCCGGCGAAGCGGCCGAAGGTGCCGGCGAACGCCGTCAGCCGCGGACCCGCAACCGCCGCCGCGGCGAAGCTGCGGCTATCTCCCCTCAGACCGGGGAATCCGCTGAGGCTCCGGCTGAGCAGCCCGCCGCTGAACAGCGCCAGGACCGTGCTGAGACCCAGCGCACCGAGAGCCAGCGCACCGAAACGCAGCGCACGGATGTCCAGGGCGCCGAGTCCGGCGACGGCCAGCGTTCAGACCGTCGTGACGGGGGCCGCACCCGCGTTGCCCGCGACGCCGGTACCCGTGACGCCGGTACCCGCGAGGGCACTGACGGCGGCCGCGACAACGCGGGCAGCCGCGACGCCGGCCAGCGTGAAGGCACCCGCCGTGACGATTCCCGCGACAACACCCGCGACAGCGACGATTCAGACGGTGGCAGCCGCCGGAACCGCCGTAACCGGCGTGACCGGAACGACCGCAATGACCGCTCCGGCGGCCAGGACAGCCGTGACAACTCGCGCAACGACCGTTTCCGCGACCGCAACGACCGCCGTCGTGGACGTGCCCAGGGACCGGACGTCGACGACGTCGAGGTTACCGATGACGACGTCCTGCTGCCCGTAGCCGGGATCCTGGACGTCCTGGAGAACTACGCGTTCATCCGCACCTCCGGTTACCTGCCGGGCCCGAACGACGTCTACGTGTCCCTCGCCCAGGTGAAAAAGTACAACCTGCGCAAGGGCGACGCCGTGGTCGGCGCCATCCGGGCACCGCGGGAAGGCGAAGACCGCAGCCAGCAGTCTGCACGCCAGAAGTTCAACGCACTGGTCCGCGTAACCTCCGTCAACGGAAAGACGCCGGAAGAGCTCAAAGACCGCGTCGAATTCGCCAAGCTGGTCCCGCTGTACCCCTCAGAGCGCCTGCGCCTGGAGACCGATCCCAAGAAGATCGGCCCCCGCGTCATCGACCTGGTTGCCCCGATCGGCAAGGGCCAGCGCGGCCTGATCGTCTCCCCGCCGAAGGCCGGCAAGACGCTCATCCTGCAGTCCATCGCCAACGCCATCACCACCAACAATCCTGAGGTCCACCTCATGATGGTGCTTGTTGACGAACGCCCTGAAGAAGTCACGGACATGCAGCGCACGGTCAAGGGCGAGGTTATTGCCTCCACCTTCGACCGTCCCGCCGATGACCACACCACCGTGGCCGAACTGTCCATCGAACGCGCCAAGCGCCTCGTGGAAATGGGCATGGACGTTGTGGTGCTCCTCGACTCCATGACCCGCCTGGGCCGCGCCTACAACCTGGCAGCACCGGCCTCCGGCCGTATCCTGTCCGGTGGCGTCGACTCCGCCGCGCTGTACCCGCCGAAGCGTTTCTTCGGTGCAGCCCGCAACATCGAAAACGGTGGCTCGCTCACCATCCTGGCAACGGCCCTTGTGGAGACCGGTTCCAAGATGGACGAGGTCATCTTCGAAGAGTTCAAGGGCACCGGCAACATGGAGCTCCGCCTGTCCCGCCAGCTGGCTGACAAGCGCATCTTCCCGGCAGTGGACGTCAACGCGTCCGGCACGCGCCGTGAAGAGAACCTGCTTTCCCCCGAGGAAGTCAAGATCATGTGGAAGCTGCGCCGCGTCCTGTCCGGACTCGAAACGCAGCAGAGCCTTGAGCTGTTGACCAACAAGATCCGGGAGACCCAGAGCAACGTTGAGTTCCTGATGCAGGTTCAGAAGACGACGCTTGGTGCGAAGTCGGATAACGACAAGTAGCTGTGCTCACCGCTCAAAGCATGCCGACCCTGTGGTCGGCATGCTTTGGGCGGTTCGTCGTTAAGTCCCACGAAACTAGACTTGTAAGAGTCGAAAGAGGTTTTGAAAATGTTTGAGTCCGTACAGGGCCTGCTTGATGAGCATGATGCTATCCAGGCGCAGTTGGGGGATCCTGCTGTTTACGCTGATCAGCGGCTGGCCCGGAAGCTGGGGCGGCGGTCTGCGCAGCTGAACGGCATTGTGGAGGCTTATCACAAGTGGGAGGCCCTCCGGGATGACCTTGCCGCGGCCAAAGAGATGGCTGCCGAGGACCCTGAGTTTGCTGCCGAGGTGCCTGAGCTGGAAGAGGCCATGGAGGCTGCTTCGGCCAAACTGCGCCGCCTGCTGATTCCGCGCGACCCTGACGACGCCCGCAACGTGATCCTTGAGGTCAAGGGCGGCGAAGGCGGCGACGAAGCTGCGCTGTTCGCCGGCGACCTCCTGCGGATGTACACCCGCTACGCCGAATCACGCGGTTGGAAGACCGAACTGATCTCCGCCACCGAGTCTGACCTGGGCGGCTACAAGGACGTCCAGATGGCCGTCAAGGGGAGCTCCAACGATCCTGCCGAGGGCGTTTATGCGCGCCTGAAGTTCGAGGGCGGAGTGCACCGCGTCCAGCGTGTCCCCGTGACCGAATCGCAGGGACGAATCCACACTTCTGCGGCCGGCGTGCTGGTGCTGCCCGAAGTGGACGAGCCTGAAGAGCTTGAAATCAACCAGAACGACCTCAAGATCGACGTCTACAGGTCCTCCGGCCCCGGCGGACAGTCCGTGAACACCACTGACTCCGCCGTCCGCATCACCCACCTGCCTACCGGGATTGTGGTGGCGATGCAGAACGAAAAGTCGCAGCTCCAGAACCGCGAAGCCGGCATGCGTGTGCTTCGGGCCCGTATTCTGGCGCACCAGCAGGAGCAGATCGACGCCGAGAACTCGGCCCAGCGCAAGTCGCAGATCCGCACCATGGACCGTTCAGAGCGCATCCGCACCTACAACTACCCGGAAAACCGGATCGCAGACCACCGCACCGGCTACAAGGCGTACAACCTGGATCAGGTCATGAACGGCGACCTTGAGCCGGTCATCCAGTCCGCCATCGAGATGGACGAACAGGCCCGCCTGGACGCCATCGGCGAATAGCAAGCTGCCGGAAGCCTTATAGTCATGACACCTGGGTCGGAACAGTCGCTCGCGGCTGCCATCAGCGAAGCCACAGTGATCCTTCGGGACGCCGGCGTGCCCAGTCCCCGCGTCGATGCCGAGCTGCTGGCCGAGCATCTGCTTGGGGTGGGGCTCGGCCGGCTCCGCGCCATGATGCTGGGGGATTCCCCTGCACCGGAGGGCTACGCCGAACTTGTGGCCGAGCGGGCACGGCGGATCCCGCTGCAGCACATCACCGGCGTGGCCCACTTCAGGTATCTTGAGCTCGCAGTGGGCCCCGGGGTTTTTATCCCGCGGCCCGAAACGGAATCCGTGGTCCAGCTGGTCATTGACCATGTGAAGGGCATGGCGCATCCGCGGATTGTTGACCTCGGGACCGGTTCCGGCGCGATTGCCGGCTCGATCGCCCATGAGGTGCCCGGCGCCGAAGTCCATGCCGTTGAATACAGCACCTTCGCGCACGCATGGGCGGAGAAAAACCTGGCCCCGCTTGGCGTCAGGCTCACCCTGGGGGACCTCCGCAACGCGCTGCCGGAGCTCAACGGAACCTTCGACGTCGTGGTGTCCAACCCGCCCTACATACCCGCCGAAGCCATTCCAAACGAACCTGAAGTGGCCCTCCACGATCCTCCTGAAGCCCTGTACGGCGGGGGAGCGGACGGCATGGAACTTCCGACGGCGGCGGCCGCCTCGGCCGCGCGGCTTCTGGTTCCCGGCGGCTACTTCGTGATGGAACACGCCGAAGTCCAGGCGGCCTGGATCGCCGCAATGATGAAGCGCAACGGTGCCTGGACCGGGATCACCACGCACCTGGACCTCAACGGCAAGGAACGCGCCACCAGCGCCGTGTTTGCCGGTCCGCGCCACGACTGATGAAAGAATAGGCCAGTGACCACAACCTACAACTGCACGTCAGAGGATCAGCGCGCCCTGGGTCTGGAACATGCCCAGCGTGCCATCAGCGAAAAAAAGTGTGTGGTCTTCCCCACCGACACTGTGTACGGGATCGCAGCCGACGCCTTCTCTCCGCAGGCAGTCACCATGCTCCTGGTTTCCAAAGGGCGCAGCCGCGCCATGCCGCCGCCCGTGCTCATTCCCCGGATCAACGCCCTGGACGGACTGGCCACGGATGTTTCCGCTGACGCCCGCAAGCTGGCCGAAGCGTTCTGGCCAGGCGGCCTGACCCTGATTCTGCACGCGCAGCCCTCCCTTGACTGGGACCTCGGCGACACCCAGGGTACGGTAGCCCTGCGTATGCCCGCCGACGAGGTGGCGCAGGAACTCCTGACCCTGACAGGCCCGCTGGCGGTATCCTCCGCCAACCGGACAGGCCAGGCACCCGCGCAGACCGCAGCTGAAGCACGCGCCCAGCTCGCTGAGTCGGTGGAGGTCTATCTTGAGGGAGGCTTCAGGCCGCTCGAAGGAACCGAGGCGGTGGCTTCCACTATCGTGGACGCCACCGGAGCCGTCCTCCGGGTGGTGCGCAACGGCGCAGTGTCCCTTGACCGGCTCCGTGAGCATGTTCCCGGCGTCCTGGGCCTGGGCGAAATTCCCATGGCTGAACCGGAAGAGGCTGTGCCAGCTGCGCCCGCCGCGCCAGCGGCGCCCTCGGAGGCTGAACCTGCGGCGGCTGACCACGGCACACCGGACGTGCGGACAACCGCAGCGCCCGCCGAAAAGGATCCGGAGGCATGATCGTTGGCCGCGACCGACTAAGGGTCCTGGACGTCGATGTCACTGCCGTGCATGAGCACGGCATGGCCGAGGTCCTGAGCCACCTGATCGCAGCAGGGGGCCGGCGCACCATCGTCGGCCACAATCTGCACAGCTGCTACCTGTACCACACGGTTCCCGAGTTCAAGGCACTCTACGATTCTGCCGACGTCGTGCTCCTGGACGGCGCGCCCGTCTACGCACTATGGAAGCGGCAACTGCATGCAGCCGCCCCCGATTCCAGCTACCGGGTGGGATCGACCGACTGGATCAAGCACCTGGGTGCGGTGACAGGCCTGGACCGCGTGGCCATTGTCGGAACCAACACAGACAGTAACGCCGAGGCGTGCCGCAAACTTGAAGCGCTCCTGCCGGGAGCCGAGGTGCGCGGGTGGGCTGGCGAGAACTGGGGCCCGGCAAGGGAGCGCACGGTGATCGGCGAACTGCAGTCCTTTGGGCCGAACCTGGTGCTGGTGGGCCTGGGGATGCCGCTGCAGGAGTCCTTCCTGTGGCAGCGCCGTGATGAGCTTCCCGACGCCGTCTACGGTGCGGTGGGCGGTGCGCTTGACCAGATTTCCGGGCACCAGCGGCTCGCCCCCCGGTGGCTCGGCCGGCTCGGCTTTGAATGGCTATGGCGCCTCATCCTCTCACCGCAGAGGGTTTTTGGACGCGTGTTCATTGAGCCCTGGAAGCTGGCCGCTGTCCTGGCCGGCCGGAAATTTCGACCCACGGAAACAGGGGCCAGCAAATGACCAGGAATGTCGTCGCCGTGGTTGTCACATACAACCGGCGGGAGCTACTCGAGACCACCCTCCGCGGGATCACCTCCGGATCGGTCCTGCCCTCCACAGTGGTGATTGTGGACAACGCGTCCACGGACGGAACCGCAGACTACCTGGCCGCGTACAACGGCCCGGTCGCCACGGACGTCATCCGGCTGACTCAGAACCTGGGCGGCGCCGGGGGCTTCGTCGTCGGGATGGAACGCGCGGTCCTCGACCACGCTGCAGACTATGTCTGGATCATGGATGACGACACGGAACCGCAGCACGAAGCACTCGCGGAGGCTCTCGCTGCGTCGCAGGCCTACGCCGCAGCAGCCGGGGACGAACCAAGCTTTGTGGCAAGCAGGGTGGTCTGGACCGATGGACGCGACCATCCGATGAACCGGATGCGTCCTCGGCTGGGCGCCAGCGAGGATGACCGTGAGACCGCAGTCCGGGCCGGGGGAGTGCAGATCAGGACGGCCTCGTTCGTCTCCATCCTGATTGACGCCGGGCAAATCCGCCGCCACGGGCTTCCCATCGCGGACTATTTCATCTGGAACGACGATCTGGAGTACACGGCCCGGATCTCCCGGCACCGGAATGCCATCTCGGTCGAAAAGTCCATCGCCAACCATCACACCAAGTCATTCGGAGACGCCGGCGCTGATCCTGGCGCGCGTTTCTACTATGAAGTGCGGAACAAGCTATGGGTCTACACGCGTTCGTCGGCGCTTACTCCCTGGGAGAAAGTGCTGTACTCAGGCGCCTCCGTCCGTAACTGGAGCAGGACCATCGCCGGCTCGCCGAACAAGCGACTCCTCCTCAAGGGACTCCTCCGGGGGATCCTCCACGGCATCAGGGCACCACGCAGCAATGAGCAGGTCCTCAACGGGATCTACCCCCTTCGGGACGTGCGGCTGACCGGAGGACCCGTCACATGATCATGTACCTGCTCATGGGGCTGACGGCCGCCGTCGTGTCCTATGGGGCCACCTGGGGTGCCCGCGTTGTGGGCAACCGGCTGGAACTCCATATGCCCATCCGCAGCCGTGACATGCATTCGATACCCGTCTCGCGGCTGGGCGGTGTGGCGATCTTCCTTGGCGTGCTGGTGGCATTGATCGTGGCCAGCCAGTCCTTCTTCGTCAAAGACATCTACCGGAACAACTTCTCGCCCTGGGGTGTTCTGGCCGGCGCCTCGGTGATTGTGCTGGTGGGCGTCATGGATGACCTCCTGGACATCCGCTGGTGGGTGAAACTGATTGGCCAGAGCGCTGCAGCACTGGTGGTTGCCGTCTGGGGCGTTCGGATGACAATCGTCCCGTGGGTTCCGGAACCGATTGTCCTTGAGAACGAAATGGTCCGGATTGTGCTGACAGCCGGACTGATTGTCACCACCATGAACGCCTTCAACTTCATTGACGGCCTGGACGGACTGGCCGCCGGCGTGGCGATCATCGGCGGAACCGCGTTCTTCTTTACCGCCTACTGGGTGCACCGGAACGCCGTCCTGCTGGACTATTCGGACCTTGCCACCCTCCTCACAGCCGTGGTGGTGGGCAGTTGCATCGGGTTCCTGCCGCACAATTGGTTCCCGTCAAAGATCTTTATGGGCGATTCCGGCGCCATGCTCATCGGACTGCTGTTCGCCGCAGCCGGTATCGTCTCCACGGGCCAAATCACCTCGGGACTGTACGACCGCGCCAACGGTATTTCCACCGTCATTCCCATCCTGCTGCCGTTCGCTGTCCTCTTCCTGCCCTTGCTGGACCTCGGGCTCGCCGTTGTCCGCAGGACGGCACGGGGACGTTCCCCGTGGTCCGCCGACAGGGGCCATCTCCACCACAAGCTGCTGGACATCGGCTATTCGCACCGGACTGCCGTGATCCTCATGTACCTGTGGACGGCCGTACTCTCCTTCGGCGGCCTTGCTTTCGCGGTGTTCCCGTGGCAGTACGTGCTGGCGGTGGACCTCTTCGCCACCTTGGTGATGGGCCTGGTAACCGCCTGGCCCTACTTGCGCCGGGACAGCGAGAACACGGCTGCGTAACCGTGTCCGGATTCATTTCTATCTCGTGTAGAATTTAGGGGCAGCCACAGCTGCCCCTCCACCCAGCCCCAGGGCGCCGACGATTGGGATCTTATGACCTCCAACGCCGACTCCGGACATGCGTCCGGGAACGGATCCGTTGGGGACCCAAGACCCGCCCGGTCCCTGTGGCTTCGCCTCCTCGCCATCAGTTCAGCTGCCGGTGCGGGCGCAATCATCCTGGCGGGCATTCCGGCTGCCATCCTGAACGGGCCCGACGGCGTCATGTCCAGTTCCCTGGGTGGCCTCCTGGTGATGGCCTTCTTTGCCATCAGCCTCCTGGTCGGCCACTTCATGGGGCGCAACAACCCCTCCGGTGCAATCGGAATGTTTGTGGCGACCTATTTCGTCAAAGTTGTCGGTTTCGGGGTGGTCCTTTTCGTGATCGGGGCACCTGCCTGGCTTCACGGACGATGGTTCCTGATTGGTGCCGTTGCCACCGTTGTCTTCTGGCAGGCCGCCGAAATCTACGGCTTCAGCAAGGCACGCCTGCAGATTTACAACGACCCCGAGCCTAAGGAGCCGAACGATGTCTGATCGGGAACCAGCCGCGGACAACGGCTCTTCCACGTCCAGGAACACACCCTCCACACCGGGAGTGTCGGACGAAAACAGCAACGGCGGATACAACGCCGGCATGGCCGTCTTCAGCTACATAATTGGCGGAATCATCGTCTGGAGTTTGATAGGGTGGGGTCTGGATAATCTGTGGGGAACCCGCTGGATCGTGCTCGCAGGCGCTCTGCTTGGAGCTGCCGGAGGTTTCTATCTTTCTCACATGCACGGCCTTACCAGTTCCAGAAACTCAACGGGTAAGCGCGGCGCAGACAGCGGCCCGTCCGCGGATGGAAACACTAATGCCAAATAATTTCACAGGGGGAACTGCGGAGCGAAAATCCGCCGATCCCTGCCCAACGCCCAATGATGGACACTGCAGAGAGGAAACGCGTTGATCGCGCTTGCGCTCCCGGCCCAAGATTCAGGAGAGTTCACTCCTCCTGGAATTGAAGAAATGCACCTGCCGGCAATCCTGCCGTGGGGGGTGGCAGACGGATTCTCCAAGCAGATGCTCCTGGTGATCATGTCGGTCGTCATTATCGCTACATTCTTTCTGCTAGCTGCCAGGAAGCAGCAGCTTGTCCCCGGCAAGCTCCAGTTCGCTGGTGAAATGGCCTACGGCTTTGTGCGTAACAGCATCGCCAAGGACATTATCGGCGGCAAAGACTTTATGAAGTATGTGCCGCTGTTGTTCAGCCTCTTCTTCTTCATCCTCGTAAACAACATTTACGGCGCAATTCCCGTGCTGCAGCTCCCGAGCTTCTCGCACGTCGGTGGCGCCTACGTCCTTGCCGGCATTGTCTACGTGACCTGGATTGCCATCGGCATCAAGAAGAACGGCCTGAAGTACTTCAAGCTGGCCACCGTACCCTCCGGCGTACCGGTCTACATCCTTCCGCTGATCATCCCGATCGAGATCATCTCCAACTTCCTGGTCCGCCCGGTCACTCACAGCCTCCGTCTGTTTGCCACCATGCTGGCCGGTCACCTGATCGTGATGATCGCAGGCTCGGGCATCGAGTACCTGATCATGCAGGAGAGCGTCCTGCTCAAGGGAGCCTCGGTCCTGGTGCTCGCCGGCGCAATCGCCATGTACATGCTGGAAGCGCTGATCATGGCGCTCCAGGCCTACGTCTTCACGCTGCTGACTGCCATCTACATTGAAGGCGCACTGCACGCGGACAGCCACTAGGCACCCCACAAACTTCCCCTCGCGGGGATGAAGCAACCCAAACAACCTGCCACAAAGATGGCATCTTGAAAGGAAGAAAAATGGAAGGCTCCATCAACGGCTCCCTCAACCTCATCGGCTACGGCCTCTCCGCTATCGGCGGTGGTATCGGTGTGGGACTCGTGTTCGCTGCTTACATCAACGGCGTAGCACGTCAGCCGGAAGCCCAGCGCGTCCTGCAGCCGATCGCATTCCTCGGCCTGGCGCTGACTGAAGCTCTCGCCATCCTCGGCCTGGTCTTCGCTTTCGTTCTCTCCTAAGCGTTAGAACTTAGCGAACATCCAGAAACCGAGTAGAAAAGGACGGGTGAATTATGAACCAGGTGATCATCTCAGCCGCCACAGAGGGCGAGACTAACCCACTGGTGCCCAACGTCTGGGAAATGGGCGTTGTCCTCGTCGGCTTTGCTGTCCTCATGTTCATCGTGGTCAAGTTCGTTGTCCCGATGTTCGAGAAGACCTTTGCAGAGCGCGCTGAGGCAATCGAAGGCGGCATCGCCAAGGCTGAAAAGGCCCAGGCGGAAGCTTCTGCTGCCCTCGAGGAATACAAGCAGCAGCTCACTGATGCACGCGCTGAAGCCAACCGCATCCGCGAGGAAGCACGTGCCGAAGGCGCGCAGATCCTTGCTGATCTGAAGGAAAAGGCAGCTGCTGAATCGGCCCGCATCACGGCTCAGGCCCACGTGCAGATCGAATCCGAGCGCCAGGCGGCCGTTGTGTCGCTGCGTTCCGAGGTCGGCACGCTGGCTACCACGCTGGCCGGTCGCATTGTTGGCGAAGCGCTCGACAATGACGAGCGTTCCGCCCGTGTGGTTGACCGTTTCCTGGCAGATCTGGAGACCCAGAACGCAGGTGCAGCTAAGTAATGTCAGGTGTATCGAGCGAATCGCTGACCACGGCCCTGACCTCGCTGGAAGCCAAGCTTCCGCTGGCCTCGCTGCAGTTGGCTAAGGAACTCTTCGGAATCCTGGGAACGGTGGACAGCTCGGCCGGCTTGCGCCGGGCTTTGACTGACCCCTCCCGCAGCGGTGACGAAAAGGCGGCGCTGGTCAAGCAGCTCGTTGGCGGAAAAGTTTCCGCCGATGCTGCGGACATCGCGGGCGGTCTGGCCAGTTCACGCTGGGCATCGGCCCGAGATATCGGCGATGCACTCGAGACGCTTGCCGCGACGGTGGTAATCGCCGTCGCTGAAAACAAGTCGGCCGTTTCTGCCTCCGGTGTCTCTGGGCTGGAAGAACTGGAGAACGATCTGTTCTCCTTCAACCAGGCCGTTGCCTCCAACCACGAGGTACAACGTGCTCTGTCGGAGCCGCAGGCCAGTGCTGCTGCAAAGATCAGCTTGGCTGAGAAGTTGGTTCCTGGCGCAAGCGAGGAAGCCAAAGTCCTCATTGCTCAGGCAGTGACCGCACCCCGCGGCATCAAGCCGACCAACCTGGTAGCCCGGTTCGCCGAGCTGGCAGCCAAACGGCAGCAGCGCTGGATTGCAACGGTCAGCGTGACGCGTCCCTTGACAGCGACGCAGTTTGCACGCCTCCAGGCCGGGCTGAACGCCCTGTACGGTCGCGAGCTCAAGGTCAACCTCACTGTTGACCCTGAACTGATCGGCGGAATCCGCGTCCAGGTGGGTGACGAAGTGCTTGACGCTTCTGTTGTCACCCGGCTGGGCCAGCTCCACCGCCAACTGGCCGGTTAGCCGGACAAGCACAACTTAACGAAACGAAACCCCGGTCATCGTGAGCAACGATGATCACGAAAACAGGAGAGCAGGGACTGCAGATGGCCGAATTGACCATCAACGCCGACGACGTCCGTATTGCGTTGAACGAGTTCGCGGCGTCCTACGAACCCGGAAACGCAGAGCGCGTAGAGGTTGGCCGTGTAACAACCGCAGGTGACGGCATCGCCCGTGTTGAGGGCCTTCCCTCGGTCATGGCGAACGAGCTGCTTCGCTTCGAAGACGGCACCCTGGGCCTGGCCCAGAACCTCGACGTCCGCGAAATCGGTGTGATCGTCCTCGGTGACTTCACCGGAATCGAAGAAGGCCAGGAAGTCCACCGCACCGGACAGGTTCTGTCCGTGCCGGTTGGCGATGCCTTCCTCGGCCGCGTGGTTGACCCGCTGGGACAGCCGATCGATGACCTCGGCGAGATCAAGGCCGAGACCACCCGTGCGCTGGAACTCCAGGCACCGGGCGTGACCCAGCGTAAGTCGGTTCACGAGCCGATGCAGACCGGCCTCAAGGCTATCGACGCCATGATCCCGATCGGCCGCGGCCAGCGCCAGCTGATCATTGGTGACCGCCAGACCGGTAAGTCGGCTATCGCCATTGACACCATCATCAACCAGAAGGCCAACTGGGCTTCCGGCGATGTGACCAAGCAGGTGCGCTGCATCTACGTGGCAATCGGTCAGAAGGCGTCCACCATCGCGGCCGTCCGTCAGACCCTTGAGGACAACGGCGCACTGGAATACACCACCATTGTGGCTTCCCCCGCGTCTGACCCCGCAGGCTTCAAGTACCTGGCACCGTACGCCGGTTCGGCCATCGGCCAGCACTGGATGTACGGCGGCAAGCACGTCCTCATCGTGTTTGATGACCTCTCCAAGCAGGCTGAGGCCTACCGTGCAGTTTCACTGCTGCTCCGCCGCCCGCCGGGACGCGAAGCCTACCCGGGCGACGTCTTCTACTTGCACTCCCGCCTGCTGGAGCGTTGTGCCAAGCTTTCCGACGAGCTCGGTGCCGGCTCGATGACCGGCCTGCCGCTCATCGAAACCAAGGCAAACGACGTCTCGGCTTACATCCCGACCAACGTGATCTCCATTACCGATGGCCAGATCTTCCTGCAGTCGGACCTCTTCAACGCCAACCAGCGTCCGGCCGTCGACGTGGGTGTTTCTGTGTCCCGCGTTGGTGGTGCCGCGCAGGTCAAGTCCATGAAAAAGGTTTCCGGTACTTTGAAGCTGGAACTGGCTCAGTACCGCGACATGCAGGCTTTCGCAATGTTCGCGTCGGACCTCGACGCCGCATCGCGCCAGCAGCTGACCCGCGGCGCACGCCTGATGGAACTGCTCAAGCAGGGCCAGTACTCGCCGTTCCCGGTGGAGAACCAGGTCGTTTCAATCTGGGCAGGTACCAACGGCCACCTCGATGAAGTTCCGGTTGAGGACATCAACCGCTTCGAGACCGAATTCCTGGAGCACCTGAAGCACAAGTCCTCCATCCTGACCACGCTGGCGCAGACCAACGTTATGGACGATGACACCGCTGAAGCACTGAAGACCGCCATCGTGGACTTCAAAAAGGGCTTCTTCGGCGAGGGTGACAACCGCCTGGTAGGCGCCGGCCACGAGGAGCATGACGCTATCTCTGAAGCCGAAGTCGACCAGGAAAAAATCGTCAAGCAGAAGCGCTAGTTTCGCTGGCAGGGACTGCCGGGACCTTCACCGGTTCCGGCAGTCCCGGCCACCGGGATCTTAGGAAAGGATAAGTATGGGAGCCCAGATTCGGGTCTACCGCCAGAAGATCAGCTCGACCACGTCGATGCGCAAGATCTTCAAGGCGATGGAACTGATCGCTACCTCGCGCATTGGCAAGGCCCGCGCACGCGTAGCGGCTTCACTGCCTTACGCAAACGCGATCACGCGTGCCGTTTCTGCTGTCGCAAGCCAGAGCGAAATTGACCACCCCCTGGTCACCGAACCGGAGCAGATCCGCCGGGCAGCCGTGCTGGTCATCACCTCCGACCGCGGCCTCGCAGGATCCTACTCGGCAACAGTGCTCAAGCAGGCGGAAGGCCTGATTGAACTGCTGCACGAGGAGGGCAAGGAAGTTAAGGTCTACGTGATGGGCCGCAAGGCGCAGGCGTACTTCGACTTCCGGAACCGTCCTTTCGAGCGCGCCTGGACGGGCAACACGGATGCTCCGGTGTTTGACGTTGCCCGCGAGGTTGGAACGGCATTGCTCGAAGACTTCGCGACCGCCTACGAAGAGGGCGGCGTGGACGAAATCCATGTCGTTTACACCCGCTTCAAGTCCATGGTGACCCAGGAGCCGACGGTCATTCGTCTGCTCCCGCTCGAGGTTGTCGAAGAGCAGGCTACGTCTGAGTCAGACCTCCTGCCGCTCTACGAATTCGAGCCGGAAGCCGAGCAGGTTCTCGACGCTCTGCTGCCGCGCTACATCGAGTCACGCATTTTCGCCGCCATGTTGCAGGCAGCAGCTTCCGAGCTCGCAGCCCGTCAGCGGGCGATGAAGTCCGCCGGCGACAACGCCACGGACCTCATCAAGAAGTACACGCGTCTGCGCAACACTGCCCGCCAGGCTGAAATTACGCAGGAGCTTTCCGAAATTGTTGCCGGTGCCGACGCGTTGAACGCGTCCTAGCCTGCACGATCCGGTCCAGCAGTACCTGCACCAAAGAACAAACTTAACCCCCACGCCATCTACTGAGTGAAGTGAGAGAGATGACTGCCACTGCTACCGAACACGTAGCCGCAACGTCCGGTGCCACCGGCCGTATTGCACGTGTTATTGGCCCGGTTGTCGACGTCGAATTCCCGGCTGACGCAATCCCCTCGATTTACAACGCCCTCACCACGGAGATTACCCTCAACGGTGAGACCAGGACCATCACGTTCGAGGTTGCCCTCCACCTGGGCGATAACCTCATCCGCGCCATCTCCCTGCAGGCCACCGATGGACTCGTCCGCGGCACCAACGTAGTGGACAGCGGCTCCCCGATCACCGTGCCTGTGGGCGACGGCGTCAAGGGCCACATCTTCAACGTCCTCGGCAAGCCGCTGGACGTTGACGAGTCGGAAATCCAGGCTTCGGACTACTGGCCGATCCACCGCAAGGCTCCCGCCTTCGCAACCCTCGAAGGTTCCACCGAGATGCTGGAAACCGGCATCAAGGTTATCGACCTTCTCACCCCGTACATCAAGGGTGGAAAGATCGGCCTGTTCGGCGGCGCCGGCGTGGGTAAGACGGTTCTGATCCAGGAAATGATCACCCGTGTGGCACGTAACTTCGGTGGTACTTCGGTATTCGCCGGTGTTGGCGAGCGTACCCGTGAAGGTAACGACCTCTGGGTTGAAATGGAAGAGGCAGGCGTCCTGAAGGACACTGCCCTTGTGTTCGGCCAGATGGATGAGCCGCCGGGAACGCGCCTGCGCGTTGCACTGTCCGCACTGACCATGGCGGAGTACTTCCGCGATGTGCAGAACCAGGACGTGCTGTTGTTCATCGACAACATCTTCCGCTTCACCCAGGCAGGCTCCGAGGTTTCCACCCTCCTCGGCCGCATGCCTTCGGCTGTGGGCTACCAGCCCAACCTGGCTGACGAAATGGGCCTCCTCCAGGAGCGCATCACGTCCACCAAGGGCCACTCCATCACCTCGATGCAGGCCATCTACGTTCCCGCAGATGACTACACCGACCCGGCTCCGGCCACGACCTTCGCACACCTCGACGCGACCACGGAACTTTCCCGTGAAATCGCATCCCGTGGTCTGTACCCGGCCGTTGACCCGCTGACGTCGACCTCGCGCATCCTGGACCCGCAGTACATCGGTCAGGACCACTACAACACGGCTGTCCGTGTGAAGCAGATCCTGCAGAAGAACAAGGAACTCCAGGACATCATCGCCATCCTCGGCGTTGACGAGCTCTCTGAAGAGGACAAGATCGTCGTGTCGCGTGCACGCCGCATCCAGCAGTTCCTCTCCCAGAACACCTACACCGCCAAGCAGTTCACCGGCGTGGAAGGCTCCACGGTTTCCATCAAGGACACCGTTGAAGGCTTCACCGCTATCTGCGACGGCGACCTCGACCACATCGCAGAGCAGGCGTTCTTCAACGTCGGCGGCCTGGATGACGTTGAGCGCCAGTGGGCCAAGATCCAGGAACAGACCAAGTAATATGGCTGAGCTTGAGGTTGAGATTGTCGCAGCGGACCGGTTTATCTGGTCCGGAGCGGCCAAGATGGTCAAGGCCCGCACCAGCGATGGTGAAATCGGAATCCTGCCCGGCCACGCGCCCCTGCTGGCGATCCTGGCCGAAGGTGAACTGGCTATCCAGCCGGTTTCCGGTGACCGTATTGCCGTGGTTGTTGACGGCGGGTTCTTCTCTGTCGACAACAACCGCGTGGTGATTGTTGCTGACAACGCCCAACTGGGCGACGCGGCTACTGCTGGGATCCGCTAGCATCACCCTGATGGACGTCCAGACACTCCCGTTCATCGCACTGGCAATCAGTTTTGGATTGCTCATCTTTGCACTGTGCCTTGTGGGGGTGCGCCGCTTCAATCTGCGGCGCGCCCTCGGCACGGTGGACGCCTCCATTTGCATGGCTGGAAACAGCTGGCAGATGGGGGTTTGTCGTTATCAGGACAACGACCTCGAATGGTTCCGCTTGGCGTCCCTGAGCCTGCGTCCCAAGCATAAGTTCAAGCGCAGCTCGCTGGAGCTCCTTGGCCGGCGCAAGCCCGCTGAAGCCGAGGCAGTCAAGGTCCAGCCCGACGTTGTGATCGTGGAACTGCGGTACGAAGGACGTGATCTTCGGCTGGCCATGAAGTTCGATGCCTACACAGGGTTGTCCTCCTGGCTGGAAGCCGGGCCGGTCATCGGCGTGGGCACCTGGCGCTAGCCTCGTGGACTGGATTGCAGATATCCGGTTGACGGACGGCCCGCTGTACTGGACCGCCTTGGTTCTCGGCGCGGCCGCGACGGCGTACCTGATCTGGCGCCCGCGTCCGCTTGGCCTCCGCCGCTGGCTCCTCAGCGCGGCCGCCGCACTCGTTGCCGCTGCCGGCCTGGTGCTTCTGGTGCACTGGATCCTGATCTATATCACTCCGGTCTTCCCTGATGACCTCCCGTTCACTGTCCTGGCGTGGGTCTTCGCCGCAGTGGCCGCACTCATGCTGATGCTGCTCCGGATCCCAACGGGTTCATGGCGGCGCCGCGCCCTGGATACCGGGGCGCTTCTGGGTGTCGTCTTGCTGTGCAGCGTTCAGGTGAACGCCTACTTTGGCCTCAACCGCACGGTGGCAGACCTGACGGGAACCGCCCTGACGCGCATCCCTGCCCTTGAGCAGGAGCTGATGCGCCAGCCCGGCAGTGACGCCCGGCCGCTCGCAGGCTGGTCACCCGGCACAGAACTTCCCGGCGATGGTGTGCTGCGTACCGCCTCGATACCGGGCACCGTGTCCGGCCTGCAGACCCGCGCCTCCTACGTCTACCTTCCGCCGGCATACTTTGCGCCGGTCCGACCCGCACTGCCGGTCCTGGTGTTGGTGCCCGGCCAGCCGGGGGGCCCCGCTGACTGGCTGACCGGCGGATCGCTGGTGCCACGGATGGAGAGTTTCGCCGACCGGCACGGGGGAGTGGCTCCCGTTGTGGTGGTGGTGGATCCCAACGGCAGCCAGTCTGCCAACACCCTCTGTATGGACAGTGACCTGGCCAAAGCGGACACGTACCTCTCCCAGGACGTTCCCGCCTGGATCATGAACACCCTCGACGTGGATGCGGACCCCCGGCAGTGGGCGGTGGGGGGCTTCAGCTTTGGAGCCACGTGCGCCGTCCAACAGGTGACCCGGCATCCTGAGCGGTTTACCGGCTTCCTTGCCTTTGCCAGCGAGAGCGAGCCGGCCCTCGCCAAGGAACGGCAGAAGACCATCGATGCGGCGTTCCATGGCGACACCGGCGCCTTTGATGCCCAGGTGCCCCTGACGCTGATGAAGGAACGCCAATACCCCGGCAAGGTGGCCTACTTTGCGGCGGGGGCCACCGACCCCGAATTTGTTGCTAACCTCAAGGCCCTGGAAGCCGCAGCCCGCGGCGCCGGGTTCACGGTTCAAGCGGACGTCGTAGAACACACCGGCCATTCCTGGGACATGCTGACCCCCGGTATGGACAACGGGCTGGAGCTCCTGGCCACCCACTGGGGGTGGGAACGTTGAAGCCGGCCCCCGATGCACGTCCGCCGGCGCTGTTCTGGTCCACCGTGGGGTACCCGGCAGTTCAGCGGCTCGCCGGCCATCTCCGGTCCGTGCCCATGACGCTCTGCTTCCTGGGGCTTTTCCTGGCGGCGGGGGCGCTGACTGACAGTTTCCTGGACGGCCCGCCGGTGGAGCTCCTGCCGGTTGCCGGCGTCAGCGGCCCCGGCTTGCGGGCGGGCCACTGGTGGTCCCTGGTGACGTCACTGTTTTTTGCCACAAATCCGCTGGCCTACCTGGTGGCTTCCGTGATGATCCTTGCGCTGGTGGGGCTGGCGGAGAAGAAACTAGGCACGCTTCATGCTGCCGCCCTCCTGCTGGGCGGCCAGTTTGCCGCCGTCACCGTGTTCCTGCTCCTCACCCAGCTGGCACGGTACGCCGGGGACGGCTGGCTGGGCCTGATGGCGGACAACATCCTGATCGGGCCCTATGCAGCCGTCCTGGCCGTTTCAATGGCGGCGAGCGGCCGGCTGCCTGTTCTGTGGCGGCGCCGGCTGCGGACGGCGGTGCTGTCCGTTTCACTGTTGTTGGTCCTGTACGTGGGGCATGCAGAAACGGTCATCGGGTTGGTTGGTGCCCTGGTCGGGCTGGGGGTCAGCTGGTGGGACGAGAATGACTTTGGCCACCTCCATGCGCCGCGTTCCACCGGCCGCGAGACGAGGAACCTGCTCGCACTGACAGTGGCGGTTTTCGCCGTTGGACCCATCCTCACCACAATCACCCGGACACCCACCGGTCCGCTGGCGCTGCTGCGGGACATCCTGCTGAATCCGGTGCCAACACTGGGCCAGCTGGAGGCGAATTGCGGATCCACGGTAGAGGACTCATGCCTGGAGGTGGGGAGGACAGGCTTTGCCGGCCCTTTTGGGCTGGCCCTGGCAGTTGTCCCGGTGGTGCTGCTGCTGATCTGTGCCGACGGCATGCGCCGGGGACGGCGGATGGCCCTTCGGATCACGTTGGTCATCCAGCTGGTGATCACGGCCCTGGCCGCCGTGTACCTTGCCCTGTTTGCCCTCATCCCGCACTATCCTTCCCGCCCGCAGCCGGCCGCGATGGGTTCGGGATTCGCCCACATCCTTCCCCTCGTGACGGTGCCCCTCCTGCTGGCCGTGCTGCTGTGGGCCAACCGGCGGCAGTTCCGGGTGGAGACCGTCCCGGCTGCCCGGCGCAAACTGGCGGCAGTGGTGGTCGGCGTCTGGCTGGTCCTTGCCGGCGGCTATACAGCCGCGTGGCTGGCCGCCGGAGGACTGACGCGCGACGGCGGCCCGCTGGGTTTGCTGGCCGAGTTGTCCAGGCAATACCTGCCTGTGCCGCTTCCCAACCTCTATCACCGCGTTTTCGCCGAACGTAACAGCCTCGAGGCACTGATTTTCGGCTATTCGGGCCCCGTCTTCTGGCTGGTGGCGCTGGCCGGCGTCTGGTCGGTGCTGGTGGGCCGCCACCACGGCAGCGATTCAGGGCACGATGGCAGGACTGCTGCCCGGAAACTGCTCCATGAGGGCGGCGACTCGCTGTCCTGGATGGCGCTCTGGGAGCCCAACCGCTACTGGTTCACGCCGGATGGCCATGCTGCCGTGGCGTACCAGCTGCACGGAAGCGTGGCCCTGACGCTCGCGGGTCCCTTCGGCCCGGCTCACGCCCGCGAACGGACTGCTGAGGGGTTCATCGAGTACTGCAGCGCGCGGGCGCTGATCCCGGCCTTCTACTCGTGCGATGGCGCACTGTGGCCGCTGCTGAGCGGCCGGGGATTTCAGCGGGTGCCCGTTGCGCAGGAGACCCGGCTGTCAGTCCGGGAACTGGATTTCAAGGGCAAAGAATGGCAGAACGTACGCACGGCGCGCAACCGGGCCGCCAAGATGGGCGTCACCGCCGTGTGGGGGACGTACAACGGACTTCCGCCGGCACTGCGGGCCCGGCTCAGCGAGGTGTCGGAGGAATGGGCCGCCGCCAAAACCGTGCCCGAGATGGGGTTCACCCTGGGCGGCATCGATGAACTGATGGACGACGAGGTGCTCTGCTGCCTCGCCGTGGACGCCGACGGCAACGTTCATGGGATAACGAGCTGGTTGCCCGTTTACGACGGCGGGAAGCTGGTCAGCCGCACACTGGACGTGATGCGCCGGGGAGCCGAGGGATTCCCCGGGGTCATGGAGTTCCTGATTGCGGCCGCCGTGGTGGAGCTGCGGGAATCGGTGGAGGTCATCTCGCTGTCCGGGTCACCGTTGGCGTCCCGGCCTGATGACGGCCAGCTGCCGGCCGAGAACCTGGTCCGCATCCTGGACGTTGTGGGCCATGCACTGGAACCTGTTTACGGGTTCCGGTCGCTGGCAGCCTTCAAATCACGGTTTCAGCCTGAATACCGGACGCTGTACCTCTACTACCAGGACCCCCTGCAGCTGCCTGCCATAGGACGGGCGCTCACCCTGGCCTACTTGCCAGGCCTCTCGCTCCGGCAAGGTGCCCGGCTGGTGCGCAGCCTGGTGGGCTGAGCTGGAGAGGGATGACCTGGAAAGCGAGTCGACACAAACAAAAAGATCCCCGGCACGGGTGCCGGGGATCTTTTTGCCGGAAGCCGCGACGAGGCGGCCTCCGGGCGGGTTATTAGACCAGCGTTACGCCGGTAGCCTGGGGGCCCTTGGCGCCCTGACCGATTTCGAACTGAACGCGCTGGTTCTCGTCGAGGGTCTTGAAACCACCGGTCTGGATCTCGGAGTAGTGAACGAAGACATCGCCATCGGAGTCATCCGGGGTGATGAAGCCGAAGCCCTTTTCAGCGTTGAACCACTTGACGGTTCCCTGTGCCATTTATTTCTCCTCATTATGGAACTTGTCTAAGCCCGGCACACCTCGTGCCGGACTCGGTCACTCCGCGAGAAGAATCCTAAACTGCGGTCCCGAAGGGGACCGGCGGTGCAGGAGCTTCGCGCTCGCAACTTGTCTTGCGAGCATGAAAAAACACCTACACAAAGACTGTTCTAAGAATTTCATGCCGTCCGCGTCAGGTCAACGGTCAGGCCGGGAAATTTTGGGCAAAACGGCATGAATCCCCTTGTCAGGGCACTATTCACCGCAGCCGGCGCAGGCCAGGGGAGAGCCAGGGCTCAGAACAGCCGCGATTCGGTGTCGTCGACGCCCCGCATGGCGTCGTAGTCCAGTGTGACGCAGTCGATGCCGCGGTCGTTGGCCAGCACCTTGGCCTGGGGTTTGATTTGCTGGGCGGCGAAGATTCCGCGGACCGGAGCCAGCAGCGGGTCGCGGTTCAGCAGCTCCAGGTAGCGGGTCAGCTGCTCCACGCCGTCGATATCGCCGCGCCGCTTCAGTTCGATGGCCACAGTTGCGCCGTTGGCGTCCCGGGCAAGGATGTCCACGGGCCCGATGGCGGTGAAGTACTCACGGCGGATCAGCGAAAAGCCGCTGCCGAGGGTTTCAATCTGGTCAGCAAGCAGACGCTGCAGGTCCGCTTCCACGCCGTCCTTGATCAGGCCGGGGTCAACTCCCAGGTCGTGGGACGACTCATGGATGTGCTCATGGATATTGATGATGAGGCGGTCATCGGTTTTGGCGGACTGGACGGTCCACTGTTCGGTGACGCCCAGCTCCAGGTCAACATCCTCCGGCGACGAGACACGCAGGGTTGCCGGCGGGCTCATCCAGTTCAGCGGCTTGTACGAACCGCCGTCTGAATGGACCAGCACGGAGCCATCGGCCTTGACCAGCAGGAGCCTGGTAGCAAGGGGAAGATGGGCTTTGAGCCGGCCAACATAATCAACTGAACATCGGGCTATGACAAGTCGCACGCCGTACACACTACCGGGGCTAGGGCAGAATGGAGGCATGCCGCGTTCCAACCGTCCCCGCCGCCCTGCCTCCGGGAAGGGTCCCGCTGCCAAGGGGAGCGTGGCCGGCAAAGTGTCGGGCAAGAAGGGGAACGGCGAGATTCCGGAGCTGGATCTGGAGCATGCCCGGGCAGGAATTGCGCGGCGCGAAAGCGCTCCCGACGGCGAGTGGATGGTCAGGACGATGACCGCCAGGAACGCGGAAAAGACCTACATCTGCCCAGGCTGCTCCACGGCAGTTGTTCCCGGGGTGGCCCATTTGGTGGTGTGGAAGGACGACCACATCTTTGGTGCCGCCGCCGGTCTCGCCGAGCGCCGTCACTGGCACACCAACTGCTGGCTGTCCCGGACATACCGCTACCGCTGAGGGCGCGCGCCACCCGGGGCAGCGACCTGCTGCGGGGCAGGGCAGGGGCGGCGCGGAGTCGCTAAGCTGGCAGGCATGACTTTTGATCCGGCGTCGTACACATTCAGCCAGCCCTCGGGCCCGTCACCCATCCGCGCGTCCACGGTCCTGCCGGCGAAGCGGGAAAATATCGAGCTCCACACGGAGGACGGCCACAGGCTGGTCGGTGAGCTGGCCGTGCCGGAATCCGGTCCCGTTACCGCGACGCTGATCACCTTGCATCCCCTCCCGACCCACGGCGGGTTTATGGACTCCCATGTCTACCGGAAGGCGTCCTACCGGCTCCCCGCCCTGGCAGGGGTGGCCGTGCTCCGCTTCAACACCCGGGGAACCGCATCGCCGCGGGGAACCAGCGCGGGCGCGTTTGAAGAGGGAATCGGTGAACGCCTGGACGTCGAGGCGGCCGTGCGTTTCGCCGTCGAACGCCAACTGCCCAACCGCTGGCTGGTGGGATGGTCCTTCGGCACCGAGCTTGCGCTGATGTACGGTGCGGCGGAGCCGGTGGCGGGCCAGATTGAGGGTGCAGTGCTGCTCTCACCCCCGCTTCACCGGGCCACCGATGCGCACCTGCGGATGTGGGCGGAGGCGGGAAAGCCGCTGACGGTCCTGGTGCCGGAGCACGATGACTACCTCCAGCCCGCCGCTGCGGCCGAACGCTTCAGCCTGGTGCCGCAGGCGCGGGTAGTGGGGGTCGACGGCGCCAAGCACCTTTGGGTGGGCGAGAAGTACGCTTCGCGGGCGCTCAACGAGATCGTGGATGAGGTGACCGAGGCGGGTTCGGGTCCCAACGGCCTGCCGACGGAGTGGAACGGCCCCGTGGCGTCAGCGGCCTGATGGTTGGTTAGTGCTTGTCCTGCCGCACGATGTATATCTCTTTGACCAGCAGCAGGATGGCGGCTGCGGTGGGGATGGCAATCAGGGCGCCCAGCACACCGAGCAGGCTGCCGCCGGCAATGACGGAAATGACGGCGACGGCGCCGGGCACTGCCACGGCTTTCTGCATGATGCGGGGCGAGACGAAGTACGCCTCGAACTGCAGGTAGGCGAAGTAGCAGATCCCGTAGATAGCCGCGGTCTGCCAGCCCTCCGTCAGTGAGACAAGGAGAACCACGATGCCCGCAATCATGCCGCCCACCAGCGGGATGAACGCCAGCAGGGCCACCACGAAGGCAAGCAGGAGGGCGAAGGGGACGCCCACAATGGACATCACAATAAACGCGAAGGTGGCATTCAACAGGGCAACGCATGCCTGACCGATGACGTAGTTGCCCACGGACCGGGTAATCTCCTCGGACAGCGCTTCCACGCGGCGGCGGCGTGAGCGGGGCGCCAGCCGGTAACCCCACTTTTTCATGGCCGGCAGGGCCGCCAGGAAGTACAGGCTCAGCACCAGGACAATCAGGGCGCCAAAAAGTCCGTTGGCCAGGGTGGAGCCGAAACCCACCACGCCGCCGAAAATCCCGCCCATGGCCTCGGGGTTGTTGACGAATTTATCGAGTTCCTCGTTGATGCGGTCCCGCACGCCGAACTGGTCATCAACGGTCCGGAAGAACTCCGAGTCGATGAAGTCCCGCACCCAGGTGGGCGCCTGCTCCACGATCTCGGTGACCTGTCCGACGATGGTGGGGATGAGTGTGGCAAAGAACCCGGCCACAGCACTGATCAGGACCGTCACGGAGACCAGGATGCCTACCGGGCGGGGGATTTTCCGGTTCTCCAGCCAGCCCACTACGGGTTCCAGGCCCAGGGCAATAAAGAGGGCGGCAACAATCCACAGCAGCAGTTGCGTGGTGTTGGAGCCGATCCAGTAGACCAGCAAGGCCAGCCCCACACCCACGGTTCCCATGAACCCCATATAAAGGGGGTGCTGCCTGGACATCTGCGGGCCGGGACGGCCGAACTGTGCATCCGTCTCGCCGTCGTCGGCCGGCGTCTCTTCTACGTGGTTGTACTCCGGCGGAAATTCAAAACGCAGCCGGGGCTGGGCACCCGGCAGCGGCTGGCGCAGGCGCTTAACAACCTTGGCCAGGACCGTTGCGGCGGCGCCCCGGCGCTTGGCCGGCGCGGGGTCGGCGGACAGGGATGGGGCAATGCCAGGGGCCGAGTGATTTTCGTGTCCTGCGGAGGATTCTTCCGTCTTGTCAGTCACTGGTCTCTGGAGCCTGTTCCGTGCGTGGCGCCGCATTTGCGGGCGGGTGTGATGATCATCGCAAACACTATCAGCAGCCTTGTCATCAGCAGCGAGGGCGGCCGGCAGAGGCCTCGAAGTGTTGCCTCCGGTGCTGTCCTGCAACCCGCCAACGGGGGTTTTAGTAACAAAACCGTTACCATTGAAAGCAAACCCCCGCTGATGATAGGTGTTTCCTTTGCGTTTCAAGACTGCAGTCGCACTCGTGCTGCTCGGCCTCCTGACACTTTTTGCCGGTATCGGCCAGAAGACCATCTGGGCTCCGTCCGCCACCTTCACGGCCTCGGCTCCTACAGATGCTGCCGCGGCGCCACTGACCGTCATCGACCAGTCCCTGCGTACAGCGCAGGGCGGAACGGTGAAGATCAATGTTGAGGGCGACGGGAATTTCCTGCTTGCCGTAGGCCGTCCCGATGACGTCGATGCCTGGGTAGGCCAGACCGCCCATAACACCGTCACCGGGGTTTCGGAGGATAAGGAAGCCCTTGTGGTGGAGCGCGCCGATGGCGAGGCCACCGCACCGAATCCTTCCGGATCGGACCTCTGGGTTTCCACCGAAACTGCCAGCGGTGAGCTGGAGTACGCGTGGACGCCTCCCGCCGATGGCGAATGGTCGCTGCTGCTGGCAGCCGACGGCACCGCGCCGGCACCGTCGTCAGTCTCCATGACGTTCCCGAACGACACCTCCACGCCGTGGGCCGTTCCCCTGATGGTCATCGGCGGGCTGCTGATCCTCGCAGGCATTGCCCTGGCGCTGCTCTCCGCACGCAAACGCAACGGTGAAGGCGATGGCGAGGGGAGCCTCTTCGCAAAGCGTGCCAGGCTGAAGGCTGACGCCAAGTCATCCTCCCGTCTTGGCATGGCCTCGGGCGGCATTGTCACGGCCGCTGTGACCGCCGCCGTGGTGGCGGTGTCCGGCGCCCCGGCGAACGCTGCCACGACCCCCGCGCCGGCTCCGCCCACGGAATCGGCCGCCGCCCCGGCCGAGGCGTCATCGCCGGTCCTCCTGGACGCCCAGTTCCGCCGGGTCCTTGAGCAGGTCTCCAGCGCAACGGACGCCGGCGACGCCGCCAAGGACGCTGCCAAACTCGCCGACCGCGTGGGCGGGACCGAACTTGAGGTCCGCACGCAGAACTACAAGATCCGTTCCCAGGTGGGCACCTACGAAGCCCGGATGCCCGTCCGTTCCACGAAGCTCCTCACCACAGTGGTCACCAGCGACCGCAGCTGGCCCCGCTCGGTCCTGGCCGTGACGCAGGGTGACGGCAACGTGGTCCCGCAGCTGCTCACCCTGGTCCAGCCTTCGGCGCGGGAGAACTACAAGCTGACCGAAACCACCCCGCTGCAGCCCGGAACCACCTTCCCCGCCATCGACCGGGACGGAACCCAGACACTGGCCGCCAGCAACAAAGAGGGCCTGCTGTACAGCGGCGAAGAAGCCCTCGCCGGCCTGGCCGACCGCCTGACCAACCCAGAGTCCAGTTTCAAGGACAAAATCGTCGAAGGCGCATCCTCGCCGTACATCTCTGACACCCTGTCCTACCAGGCCGAGGTGGTGGCCTCCGGTGCCAACGGCAACTTCTCCTTCACCCACAACGTGGTGCCGGAAAGCACCGTGGTGTTCCGCACGGCCGACGGCGGAGCGCTGGTGATGGGCCGGATCAACTTCGGGTTTGATGGCACGCCCAAGGCTTCCGGCGACAAGCTCACCATCGGAGACGACGCCGCAGCGCTCGCCGGCGGTAAGGAAACCACCACAGGCATGGTGCTGAACTTTGCCGAATCGATGGCCGTTTACGTGCCGTCGGCCGGATCCACGGACCCCATAAAGCTGGTCGCGGCAACCCGCGGCCTGGTGGGGGCAAGCTTCAAGTAGCCCCGGAAGCGTTATTCAGTACTCCTGGCAGCGGCCGGAGTGGCTAGAGTGGAAAGCATGAGTTCGCCAGCTTCCCGCCCAGTCCCTCCAGCCGCTGCCAGCCTGCTTAACCTGCGTGGCGCCGTCGACCTTTCATCCCTCAAACAGCGCCAGGCGCCCCCGGGGGCCGCCGGCAACCCGCCGGCTCCTGCCGGCCCCGGTGCCGCCAACGGGGCTGCTCCCAACGGAACAGCCGCTGCCGGAGCGGCCGACGCCGGCACCGCAACGCTGCGGGTCAACGTCACCGAAGGAAACTTCCAGGAGCTTGTGGAGCTTTCGGCCCAGGTCCCGGTGGTATTCGCGCTATGGGCCGCCTATTCGCCGGAATCCGCCGCGATGGTGGACTCACTGGAACGGGTGATCAACAGCTTCGGCGGCCGCCTGGTGCTGGGCGCCGCGGACATCGATGCCTTCCCGCAGCTGGCCCAGGCCTTCCAGGTGCAGGCCGTACCTACGGCGGTGGCCGTGGTCAAGGGCCAGCCGGTCCCGCTCTTCCAAGGCGGCGCAGATGAAGCCCAGATCCGCCCCCTGCTGGATGAACTGCTGAAAGTAGCCGCTGCGAACGGCGTTACTGGCAGCCTCGGCGGCGCCGCCCCGCAGGACACGGAACCTGCGCCCCTTCCGCCGCTGCACCAGGCGGCCTTCGACGCCATCGAAGCGGGGGATTACGAGGCAGCTGCTGTGGCTTACCGCCAGGCGCTGCTGGAAATGCCCGCGGACACCGAGGCTAAGGCCGGCCTGGCGCAGGTGGAGCTGATGGCCCGGCTCCAGCCGCTGTCTGCGCAGGAGTCCGAAGCGCTGCGCACGCTCGCCGCCAACGAACCCGATAACCTTGACGCCCAGTTGGGTGTGGCAGACCTGGACGTGGCGGGCGGACATGTGGAGGACGCCCTGAACCGCGTGGTCAGCTTCATCGGACGGAACTTCGGTCCGGAGCGGGAGACGGCCCGGGTACGGCTCCTGGAACTCTTTGACGTTGTGGGCACGCACGACGACCGCGTGGCGAAGGCCCGGCAGGCTTTGGCCAGGGTCCTGTTTTAATGTCGGCGCTGTTCCAGCCGCTGACGCTCCGTTCGCTTGAGCTGACGCACCGCGGCTGGGTGTCGCCGATGTGTCAGTACAGCTGCGATCCCGACGCCGCCCCGGGGGTCCCGAACGACTGGCACCTGATGCACCTGGGTTCCTTCGCCGCCGGGGGCGCAGCCCTGATCCTCACCGAGGCCGCTGCCGTGAATGCGGCCGGCCGGATCAGTCCGCGGGACGCCGGGCTCTACAACGACGACCAGGCCGAGGCCTGGGCGCGCATCACGTCCTTTGTGCACCGGCATGGTGCCGCGAACGCGAAGATCGGCGTCCAGCTGGCACACGCGGGCCGTAAAGCGTCCACGTACTGGCCGTTCTCGGGGCAGCGCGGGACCGTGCCCGGCTCCGACGGCGGCTGGACCACCGTGGGCCCTTCCGCGTCGGCGTTCGATGGCTACGCCGAACCGGCCGCAATGACCGGGGAACAGATCCAGGACGTCATCGCCGACTTTGCCGCCGCCGCGGTGCGGGCAGTCGACGCAGGATTCGACACCGTGGAAATCCACGGTGCGCACGGATACCTGCTGCACCAGTTCCAGAGCCCGTTGATCAACACCCGCACCGACTCCTGGGGCGGGGATGAGGCGGGGCGGAACCGGCTTATGCTGGCCGTGGTTGATGCCGTCCGCAACGCCATCCCTGAGGGTATGCCGCTACTCCTACGGATTTCAGCCACCGACTGGGCGGAGAACGGGATCGACATTGCGGCTTCGGTACGTCTTGCCAGGGAGGCCCGGGAACACGGCGTGGACCTCATTGACGTCTCCAGCGGGGGCGCCGTGGCCCATCAGGACATCAAGCCCGGTCCCGGCTACCAGACCGGCTTCTCTGCGCGGATCCGCCGCGAAACCGGTGTGCCGACGGGAACCGTGGGCCTGCTGACCTCTGCCGGACAGGCGGAACACGCCGTTGCCACAGCCCAGGCCGACGGCGTGTTTATTGCCCGTGCCGCGCTCCGGGATCCGCACTGGTGGCTGCGGGCGGCGTTCGAACTGGGCCACGACATCACGTGGGCGCCCCAGTATGAACGTGCCGTACCGCGGCATTCGTTCTGACGGCCATGGTCCACCGACAGCACGACGTGGCGCAGACCCCTGGTGATAATCCCAGCGGAAAGGCTCCCGGCAACATCGACAAGCAGTTGGAAACGGCCATCCTGGAACTCCTGGCAGCCAGGGCCGCAACGTCCACCATCTGCCCTTCGGATGCCGCTCGTGCTGTCGGCGGGGAGACATGGCGTGATCTGATGGAGCCCGCCCGGAGGGCCGCGAGGCGGCTCGTTGATGCGGGCGAGGTCCAGATCACCCAGGGTGGTTCGGTGATTGACCCCTCCACGGCCAAGGGGCCCATCCGCATCCGTAAGGTGCAGTAGGAACATTCGGCCCGGCGCGCTGACAGGGCGGGTAAGCCTTTGGCCCTACTCCTGCGGGAGGACCCCGCCGGCGGAGCGGCAGGACTAGGCTGGCGTTATGACTGCTCCGCAACCCGGGCCGGTGCCACCCGCCGCCCCCGTCCCAGCCCTGTCCATCCGCGGCCTCGCCAAGCGGTTCGGCGAAAAAATCGCGGTCGACGGACTCAGCCTGGACGTCCCGGCAGGTTCGTTCTACGGCATCGTTGGGCCCAATGGCGCCGGCAAGACCACCACCCTGTCGATGGCCACCGGCCTGCTGCGGCCGGACTTCGGCGCAGCCGTTGTGCACGGTGTGGACGTCTGGGCCAGGCCGCTGGAGGCGAAGAAGCTGATGGGCATCCTCCCGGACGGAGTCAGGCTCTTTGACCGGCTCACGGGCGAGCAACTGGTTACCTACGCCGGCCTGCTGCGCGGCATGGACAAGGACGTGGTGGCATCCCGCGTAGCGGAGTTGCTCTCAGCCCTTGACCTGTCGCAGGACGCCGGAAAGCTGGTGGTGGACTACTCGGCCGGCATGACGAAAAAGATTGCCCTGGCCTCGGCGCTGATCCATGCTCCGCGGCTGCTGGTCCTCGATGAACCCTTTGAAGCCGTTGACCCCATCTCCGCGGCCAACATCCGGTCCATTCTGGACAGCTATGTGTCCTCCGGCGGCACCGTGATCGTTTCCAGTCACGTGATGGACCTGGTCCAGCGGATGTGCGACCACGTGGCCGTGGTGGCGGGCGGCAGGCTGCTTGCTGCCGGGACCGTGGATGAAGTCCGCGCCGGTGCTTCCCTGGAGGAAAAGTTCGTCCAGCTCGTGGGCGGACGGAATCACACGGAAGGCCTGGAATGGTTGCGCACCTTCTAAGGCTGAAGCTGGTCCTTCTTCGCAACGGCCTGCGCCGGAGCCCGTGGCAGCTGGTGGGCCTGGCTTTGGGCGGGCTGTATGCCCTGGGCATCGTCGGCGCGCTGGTGGTTGCCCTGGTCCTGCTGCGTACTGCGGATCCGGAGCTGGCCCACACGGCGGTGGTGCTGGGAGGTTCTGCGGCCCTCCTGGGCTGGGGCCTCATTCCGGTGGTCGCGTCCGCCACGGACCTGACGCTGGACCCCGCCCGTTTTACTACGTTCGCCATACCCATGCGCCAACTCCTCACAGGGCTTGCCCTCGGCGGACTGATCGGCATCCCCGGCCTGGCCACCGGGCTCGCGGCGCTTGCCACCGTGTGGACCTGGGCCCGGGGACCCCTTCCCGCGGCCGGCGCCCTGGTGGGTGCCGCAGTCGGCGTCCTGACATGCATTGTCCTGTCCAAGGTGGTCACCACAGCCACCGCCAGCCTGGCATCGTCACGGCGGTTCAAGGACGTCAGCGCAATCGCGTTTATGATCCCGCTGGTCCTGATGGGACCGATAGTGGCCGGCGTGTGGCAAGGCATTTCTGCCTCGGCCGGTTTCCTGCCGAAGCTGGCGGCAACCGTGTCCTGGACGCCCCTGGGTGCCACCTGGTCCCTCGGCGGTGACCTGGCTGCCGGGCGCCCCGGAGCGGCAGCACTGAAACTTCTGATCGCCGCCGCAACACTCGCCGTCCTGGCCTGGTGCTGGAAACTGCTCCTTGAACGGGCCCTGGTCAACCCGCCTTACTCAGGCAGCGGCAGCCGCAAGGGCGGAAAGCTGGGCTTGTTCGGCGTCCTGCCGGCCACCCCCGCCGGTGCTGTCACGGCGCGGGCGCTGACCTACTGGCTCCGCGATCCGCGCTATTCCGGGTCGCTCGTTGTGGTGCCGCTGCTGCCTTTCCTCTTGGTCTTCCAGGGCAGCCAGTCCGGTGATTTCGGCATGCTGGCGGTCGCGGCACCGCTGGCTGCCTTCCTGCTGGCATGGTCCATCTCCGCGGACGTCTCCTATGACAACACGGCATTCGCGCTGCACGTGGCCTCGGGAGTCCGCGGCGTTGACGACAGGCTGGGCCGGGCGCTGGCATGCCTGGCCCTCGGACTGCCCGTGGTCCTGATCTTCGCCGTTGGCCAGTACTTCTTCACCGGCGGTTGGGAGGCCCTGCCCGGCCAGCTGGGACTGAGCCTGGGCATCCTGTTCACCGGGCTGGGCCTGTCCTCTGTGGTGTCCGCCCGCTACACGGTGGCCGTTCCGTTGCCCGGCGACAGCCCGTTCAAGAAACCCCCGGGGAATGTAGGGCAGACCCTTGCGGTCCAGTTTGCCGGTATGGGCATCCTGACCCTGCTGGTCCTGCCCGAAGTGGCACTGTTCATTGCGCAGACGGTCACCGGGAATCCCGTCTTCGGATGGGCAAACCTGGCAGTTGGCCTGATACTGGGGCTGGCCCTGTTCGGGTCCGGCATCCGCCTGGGCGGAAAGTGGCTTGACGCCCGCGGACCCGAGCTGCTTGCCCAGCTGACCGTCAACCGCTGACCCGGCAGGACAATAGAAACCAGCACTCCAGAAAGGCGGCCGACCAGTGGAAGTTGTTATCCTCCCGGGCAGCAGGCAGATCGGCAAGCTGGCGGCCGACGCCGTCGAAGCCCTGATCCTGCGCAAGCCCGACGCTGTCCTGGGGCTGGCAACAGGATCCTCGCCGCTGCCTGTCTACGACGAACTGGCAGCACGGCACGAGCGCGGGCTGGACTTCAGCGCCGTCCATGCCTTTGCCCTGGATGAGTATGTTGGCCTGGCGCCCGGCCACCCGGAGTCGTACCGGGAGGTCATCAGGCGCGAGTTCAGCAGCCGGGTGAACATCCGCCCTGAAAACGTCCACACCCCTGACGGGTCCGCAGCGGATATCCAGGCAGAATGCCGGGCTTACGAGGACAGGATGCGGACGGTTGGCGGCGTTGACCTTCAGATCCTGGGCGTGGGAACGGACGGCCATATCGGCTTCAACGAGCCGGGCTCGTCGCTGGCCTCCCGGACCCGCATCAAAACGCTGATTGAACAGACCCGCCGCGACAACGCAAGGTTTTTCGCCAATCTTGCCGAGGTGCCCCACCACGTGGTGACCCAAGGGCTGGGCACCATTCTCGAGGCCCGGCATGTGCTGCTCATAGCCACGGGCGCACAAAAGGCGCCGGCAGTCCGCGACTTCGTGGAAGGCCCGGTCGCGGCGATTTGTCCGGCCTCGGTCCTGCAGTTCCACCCGCACGCCACCATCCTGGTGGATGAGGCTGCGGCCTCGTCGCTGAAGCTCGCGGACTTCTACCGGCACACCCATGACCACAAACCCTCCTGGCAGGGGCTGTAACACGTGCCACAGTGGTGCGGCCGCCAACTGCCGGATTTACAGGGAACGGCCGACGGCGGCGGGTACCGTGGGAGCAAAACGGCCCCGCCGGCGTCGAACGTCCCCCGCCCCGGGACGCTAAGATGGATGCCATGACTAGCATGACGGACCCTCTCGAAAACGACCCGATGCGCGAGCTTTCCGGGGCTGGAACGTCCACGGCCACCATTGAGCGCGAAGAGCTGCGCCAGGAAGTGGAGCCCGGTGACCGGGAACGCTTCTCGCACTATGTGCGCAAGGAAAAAATCATGGAGTCCGCACTGACGGGCGATCCCGTCATCGCCCTGTGCGGTAAAGTGTGGACGCCGGGCCGGGATCCGCAGAAGTTCCCGGTCTGCCCCATGTGCAAAGAGGTTTATGACGGCCTCCGCCCAAGCAACGACGGCGGCAAGGGTCCCGGAGGGGACTCAGGCAACAACAAATAGTGACGGAGACGCTCTTTGGCGGCCCCACCCTGCCACCGGCCTACCCGGAACGCGCAGCCTGGGGAACCGCCCAAAAACTCCGTGCCTGGCAGCAGGAAGCCCTCGACCTCTACTTCAGGACCGGCCCGCGGGACTTTCTTGCCGTAGCAACGCCCGGTGCCGGTAAAACCACTTTCGCCCTGCGCGTGGCCTCCATGCTCATTGAGTCCGGTGCGGTCAACCGCGTCACCATCGTGGCGCCCACGGACCACCTGAAGCGGCAGTGGGCTGATGCTGCCGCCAAGGTGGGCATCGCCATCGACCCCAACTTCAAGAACGCGGACGGCCAGCACGGCCGTGGTTTTGTGGGCGTGGCCGTTACGTACGCGCAGGTTGCCAGCAAACCCATGCTGCACCGTGCCAAGACCGAAGCCGCCCGCACGCTGGTGATCCTGGACGAAATCCACCACGGCGGCGAAGCCCTGTCCTGGGGCGACGGCCTGCGCGAAGCCTTTGACCCCGCGGCGCGGCGGCTGTCCCTGACCGGTACGCCGTTCCGCTCCGACACCTCGCCCATCCCGTTTGTGGAATACGCGGAGGACCGGGACGGTATCCGCCGGTCCAAGGCGGACTACACGTACGGCTACGGGAACGCACTGCGCGACCACGTGGTGCGCCCTGTCATGTTTATGGCCTACTCGGGGCAGATGCGCTGGCGCACCAGCGCCGGCGAGGAGATGGCAGCGTCCCTCGGCGAAGCCGCGGTTACCAAGGACATCACCTCGCATGCCTGGCGGACGGCGCTCAACCCGGCCGGGGAATGGATTCCGGCCGTCCTCGCCGGGGCGGACAAACGCCTCAGCGAGGTACGGCGGACCGTGCCGGACGCCGGCGGGCTGGTCATTGCCACGGATCACGAGGATGCCAGGGCCTACGCCGGGCAGCTGAAGCGGATCACCGGCGAATCACCCACCGTCATCCTCTCCGATGATGCGAAGGCCTCCAGCAAGATCGAGGAATTCACCGCGAGCGAGAAACGGTGGATGGTGGCAGTCCGGATGGTGTCTGAAGGTGTGGACGTTCCCCGCCTGTCGGTGGGTGTGTATGCGACGTCCACCTCCACGCCGCTCTTTTTCGCCCAGGCTGTGGGCCGCTTTGTGCGTGCCCGGAAACGCGGTGAAACGGCATCGGTCTTCCTGCCGTCCGTGCCGCAGCTGATGGCACTGGCGAACTCCATGGAATTGGAACGGGACCACGCGCTGGACCGTCCCGAAAAAGAAGACAGCGACGGCCTCTTTAATCCCGAGGACTCCCTGATGGCCGAGGCCAACCGGGAGGACAAGGCCTCGGACAGCCTGACCAAGGGCAAGTTCGAGGCCCTCGATTCGCAGGCGTCCTTCGACCGGGTGCTGTTCGACGGCGGCGAGTTCGGTACCGGGGGTGAAGTCGGCTCCGAAGACGAGCTGGACTTCCTGGGAATCCCGGGGCTTTTGGACGCTGAGCAGGTGGGCACGCTGCTGCGGCAGCGCCAGCACGATCAGCTCAACCGGAAGAACCGGCGCGCACCGGCGGCTGAACAGGCCCCGGCGGCGCCTGCCATTCCTGACCACCGGATGCTGATGGACCTTCGCAACGAACTCGCGAAGAATGTGGCAGCCTGGTCCGCGCGGACCGGAACCCCGCACGGCGTGGTGCACACCAAGCTGCGGACGGTCTGCGGCGGACCGCCTGTGGCCCAGGCGAACGAGGAGCAGCTGCAGTCGAGGCTGCGGAAGCTGCAGGACTGGTTTATCGGGCGGAAATAGCGGTGGCCTGATCTGCCAGGACACGAAAAGAGGGTGACCCGTAACAGGATCACCCTCTTTTGCGTCTGTCAGTTTCAGGCGACGTCCACGCCGCCGAGCTCCATCTCGGCAACAGCGTCATCAAGGTCCTCGGCGATGCCGGCGGTCAGGTGCCGCAGGACAGTCACGGAGTAGCCTGCCTGGACCGCGTCCAGCGCGGTCGCCATAACGCAGTAGTCAGTGGCGATTCCCACCACCACAACGTCTTCCACGTCGTGGCTCTGCAGCCAATCATCCAGGCCGATGGCATCATCGGCCGGCGCGTAGGCATCTGCGTCCGAGGGCAGGGCGCCGGGCTGCCGTTCGCCGGTGGGCACGGCGTCCTCTGGAGCCAGCAGGCCCTCGAACCCCGAGTATGCCGCGGCAAACTGGCCCTTCTGGAAATAGGCCTGGATGTATTCGGTGTCCAGATCGGGGTGGAGTTCCGCGCCACGGGTGCCGGCGACACAGTGCGGGGGCCAGCTGTCCTTGAAATCGGGGGTTTCGGAGAAATGCGGACCGGGATCGATGTGCCAGTCCTGGGTGGCCACGATGTGGTCGAATTCTGCATGGTGGGCCTCGACGTACTCGCTGATCGCTCCGGCGACGTCAGCACCGCCGGCTACTGCGAGCGAACCGCCCTCGCAGAAGTCGTTCTGCACATCGACAATGATCAGGGCGCGGGACATCAGTTCTCCTCGTAGACAGTGGGAATGGCTGCTTCTCCACGTTGCAGGCGGTTGACCACGGACGGCAGTTCGGCCATGGTGTCCGCGTGCCGCTGGCGGGCACGGATGACGCCCTCGTGGCCGGTCCAGCCCGGAAGCAACTCGCCGTTCTTCACAAACTGCTGGAGCAGGGGCCGGTCATTGCCGTCGTCTTCGGGACGGTGGCCGATGCCTACGATCTCCTGGGTGGCGATGCCGCGCTCGTTGAGCTTGCGCAGCGCATACTTGCGCCCGCCCATACTGGTTTTGTTCTTCGCTGCCTTGGCCACGGAGACGAAGTTGCCGGCGTCGTCCGTGCGGCTGACCAGCTTGTAGACCATGCTCGCCGTGGGGGCGCCGGAACCGGTGACCAGGGAGGTGCCGACCCCGTAGGAGTCGACCGGGGCGGACTGCAGCGCCGCGATGGCGAACTCATCCAGGTCCGAGGTGACCATGATCCGTGTTTGCTCGTTGCCCAGCTCATCCAGCAGTTGGCGCACCCACGAGGCCTGGGCCACCAGGTCGCCGGAGTCCAGGCGCACCCCGCCCAGCTTGGGCCCTGCCAACTCGACGGCGGCACGGACTGCAGCTTCGACGTCGTACGTATCCACCAGCAGCGAGGTGCCCACCCCCAGTGAGGCGATCTGCGCCTCGAAGGCTTCCCGCTCAGTGTCGTGCAGGAGGGTGAACGAATGCGCGGCGGTGCCAACGGTCTTGATGCCGTAGCGGATGCCTGCCTCGAGGTTGGAGGTGCTGTGGAACCCGGCGATCACGGCGGCGCGGGCGGCCGCAACGGCTGACTCTTCATGCGTACGCCGGGAGCCCATCTCGATGCACGGCCGGTTGCCGGCCGCCGTGATCATGCGGGACGCCGCAGACGCGATGGCGCTGTCATGGTTCAGGACGGAGAGGAGGTAGGTCTCCAGCATGCAGGCTTCGGCGAAGGTGGACTCCACAATGAGGATGGGGGAGTTGGGGAAATACGCCTCACCCTCCGGGTAGCCCCAGATGTCACCGGTGAAGCCGTAATTCGCCAGGTAATCGAGGGTGTCCTGGTTCACCACGCCGGTGCGGCCCAGGAAGTCGAGCTCCTCTGCACCGAAGCGGAAATCGGCCAGGCCTTCCAGCAGCCGGCCAGTGCCGGCCACAATCCCGTACCGGCGGCCGTCCGGAAGCCGCCGTGCAAAAGCCTCGAACACGGACCGCCGGTGTGCAGCGCCGGAGTGCAGCGACGCCTGAAGCATGGTCAGCTCGTAGTGGTCTGTGTACAAGGACGCGCGGGGATGGTCCCAGCCGGCAGGATTACTCACGAAATTCACTCTAGTCCCCGCCAGCTCCCACGTCTCGCTCCGCTTCGCCGCGGGGCCCTCGCCAGCGTGGGCCCGTCCTCCCCATAGAATGGACAGATGACCTTAAGCGTTGCGCTCGGCCCTGATACTCAGGAGGGCACCCGGACCGGGACAGAGGCGTCCACAGACTCCCTGACCGCCCCGGACATCCCCTGGAACCTGGTGATCTGGAACGATCCCGTCAACCTGATGAGCTATGTCAGCTATGTATTCCAGAGCTACTTCGGCTATTCCGAGACCAAGGCCAACAAGCTCATGATGGAGGTCCATAAAAAGGGCCGGTCCATCGTTGCCCACGGCAGCAAGGAACAGGTTGAACGCCATGCGGTGGCCATGCACGGCTTCGGGCTGTGGGCCACTGTGGAGAAGGCGACCGGAGGTCCGGGCGGCAACTCCAGAAACTCGGGAAAATCCGGCGGGTCCGGGCAGGGCAAGGGGAAACGTGGCTAAGGCATTCAAATACGGGCTCAAGGGCATCACCGGGTTTCTCGAACCCGCCGAGCGTGAACTGCTCCGCAGCCTGATCGACGACGTGATCTCCATGCTTGAGCCGGCCGAAAACCCCAGTGAGGATCCCCTGGTTGCCCTGATCGGGCTGGACATGGACGTCCAGGTCCCCACGGACCGTGCGGTCAGGCGGCTCCTGCCGGATGTCATGAAGAACGACGACGGCGCGTCCCTTGAATTCCGCCAACTCACCGAGCGTTCGCTGCGGGAAACCAAGATCGGGGCTCTCCGCGCCGCTGCGCTGGATCTGGACAAGGATGAGATTGTCCTGACCGCCGAGGGTGCCAGGCATTGGTCGATGGCCCTGAACGATGTCCGCCTGGTGCTGGCGGAGCGGCTGGACATCCGGGATGAGGCAGACGCGGAGCACGTGCACCTCATGCAGGACTGGTCCCAGGCCGAGGACGTGGAAAGCTACCTGGCCCTCGTGTACAACTTCACCACGTGGCTGCAGGAGTCCCTGGTCCAGGCCATGCTCCAGTCCTTGGATTCGCGCCCCTGAACAGCTGTCCTGCCGCCCGCTGAACCACGGGTCTGGTCCGCAGTGTGACAAATTCGACATGAGTGCAGCGCCACAATGTGATGGCTGAGGCCGCAGGGAAGACCTATCCTCGAATAATCATGACAACAGCCTCGAGCATGGACCCGGCAGCGACAGCAGCGGGGGAGTCCACAGCCGGCAACAGCGCCGGCCTGGTGGGATCCCGCCCTATTGGCGTCTTTGATTCGGGCGTCGGCGGACTGACTGTGGCGCGGTCCATCATCGACCAGCTTCCCAACGAGTCCATCCTCTACGTCGGCGATACCGCCAACGGGCCGTACGGGCCGCTGCCCATCGCCGAAGTCAGGGCGAATGCCCTCGGAGTAATGGACGAACTGGTGGACTCCGGCGTGAAGCTGCTCACCATCGCCTGCAACTCGGCGTCGGCCGCTGTGCTCCGAGACGCCCGCGAGCGGTACACAGCCAAGTACGGCATTCCCGTCATCGAAGTGATCCAGCCGGCGGTCCGCCGGGCGGTCGCGGCGACCCGCAGCGGCCGGATCGGTGTCATCGGAACCTCGGCGACCGTGGGCTCCCGCGCCTACGAGGACACGTTCGCAGCCGCACCCGACCTGGCGATCACCTCGGTGGCCTGCCCCCGGTTCGTCAGTTTCGTGGAGGCCGGCATTACCACCGGTCCGGAACTGCTCGCCGTCGCAGAGGAATACCTGGCCCCGCTGAAAGCGGCGGGCGTGGACACGGTGGTCCTCGGCTGCACGCACTACCCGTTGCTGACCGGTGTGATCTCCTTTGTGATGGGGGACAACGTGACGCTGGTATCCAGTGCCGAGGAAACAGCCAAGGACGTGTACCGGGCATTGGTCACCCACGACCTGCAGCGCACCAGCGAAGCATCGCCGGAGCATCATTTCATTGCCACCGGAGACGCCGCCCAGTTTGAGACGCTGGCCCGCAGGTTCCTGGGCCCTGAAGTCCTGTCCGTCGAACACGTGGACCACGTGGCTGCCCAGTACCCCACCGGAAGCCTGGCCCGCATCACACCGGAGATGATCGAAGCAGCGCAGCGCGCCAGTGCCCGTTCCGGCACGTCCGGGCAGCGGATTTCCAACTTCGTGGGTGCCCGCCGGGCCGGAGGTCCTGCCCTGTGAAACTGACCATCGTAGGCTGTACCGGTTCCTTTCCGGGCCCCGGCTCCCCGGCGTCGTGCTACCTTCTGACCGCCAACGACGGCGAGCGGACGTGGAAGATCGTGATGGATCTCGGCTCCGGAGCCCTCGGCGCCATCCAGCGGTACACCGACCTCGAGGACATCGACGCGATCTTCCTGACCCACCTGCACCCTGACCACTGCATGGACCTCTGCGGCCTGCATGTGGCGGTCCGCTGGAAGCCGGGCGGCTGGGGACGCGGCCGGATCCCGGTGTGGGGTCCCGCCGCCACCGCCGACCGGATGGCCACGGCCTACGGGCTGGACCTTGACCCCGGCATGCATGAAGAATTCGACTTCACCAACTGGACCGAACGCAAGCCGGTCAGTGTGGGGCCGTTCACCGTGACGCCCTATGCCGTCAATCATCCTGTCGAAGAGGCGTACGCCCTCCGGGTGGATGTCACCGAGCCGGACAAGGAAGGCAATCCGGTCAGCCGCGTCCTGACGTATTCGGGCGACACCGATTCCTGTGCCGGGCTGGAGGAAGCGGCCCAGGACGCGGACCTGTTCCTCTGTGAGGCGGCGTTCGAGGAAGGCCGCGACGACGGCATCAAGGATGTGCACCTGACCGGAAAGCGCGCGGGGGAGGCCGCCGCCGCTGCCGGGGCGCGAAGGCTCCTGCTCACGCACATTCCCGTGTGGACCTCACCGAGCACTGTGATGGCGGAGGCCCGGCCGGTCTTCCCCGGCGACGTCGCCGTTGCCGTCGCCGGAGTGCATTACACGGTTTAGGGCTGGCCGGTGACAGGGCCGGGTGCGTCGGGCCGACGAGCTGTGAGTCGATAAGCTTGCAGTATGACTTCTGAAGCCACAACTGTCCCTGTAGTGCGTGCCGATGGCCGCGCCCCCGACCAGCTCCGCCCCATCAGCATTACCCGCGGATGGTCCAAGCAGGCAGAGGGATCGGCCCTCATCGAGTTCGGCAACACGCGGGTCCTGTGCACGGCTTCCCTGACCGCCGGTGTGCCGCGCTGGCTCAAGGGCGAAGGCCGCGGCTGGGTGACGGCCGAGTATGCCATGCTTCCGCGCGCCACCAACACCCGCTCTGACCGCGAATCGGTCAAGGGAAAAATCGGCGGCCGTACCCACGAGATCTCCCGCCTGATCGGCCGTTCGCTGCGGTCCATCATTGACACCAAGGCCCTCGGCGAGAACACCATCGTGCTGGACTGCGACGTGCTCCAGGCCGACGGCGGAACCCGTACAGCCGCCATCACCGGCGCCTACGTGGCCCTGGCCGACGCCATCCGCTTCGCCCGCGACAACAAGCTGATCGCCAAGAACGCCCAGCCCCTCGTGGACACCATCGCCGCGGTCTCGGTGGGCATCATCGACGGCGTGCCCATGCTGGACCTGCCCTACGTCGAGGACGTCCGCGCCGAGACCGACATGAACGTTGTGGTCACCGGATCCGGCAAGTTCGTCGAAGTCCAGGGCACCGCCGAAGGCGCTCCCTTCGACCGCGACGAGCTCAACCAGCTGCTCGACCTCGCCCTGCTGGGCACCACCCAGCTGGCGGCGATCCAGCGCGAAACCCTCGCGGACGCCCTGTGAGCGTTGCGGGCCCGGGCAGCTCTCTTCCGGAGAGGACGGTGCAGGACGGCGCGGGTCAGGAGAGCGGAGCAGTGCCGCGGCTCGTCCTCGCGACACATAACAAAGGCAAGCTACGGGAGCTCCGCGAGCTCCTGCGCGGTCAGGTTCCCGGGCTCGACGTCGACACCCAGGTGGTGGATGCCGCGGCGGCGGGAGCCCCGGACGTCGTCGAAACGGGTGTGACCTTCGCAGAAAATTCGCTCCTGAAGGCACGGGCGGTGGCTGCGGCCACGGGCCTGGTGGCCATCGCGGACGACTCGGGACTGGCCGTGGACGTCCTTGGCGGTGCGCCGGGGATTTTCTCGGCCCGCTGGGCCGGGCGGCACGGCGACGACGACGCCAACCTCAGGCTCCTGCTGGACCAGCTCGCCGATGTTCCGGACGGGCATCGAGGGGCGGCATTTGTCTGCGCCGCGGCGCTGGCCGTTCCCGCGGCGGACGGGACCGGACACGAGACCGTGGAGTATGGCCAGCTTGAAGGTGTCCTCCTGCGTGAACCGCGGGGCGAGGGCGGTTTCGGCTACGACCCCGTCCTGCAGCCCGCGGGCGAGGACCGCAGCTGTGCCGAGCTCTCAGCGGAGGAGAAGAACGCCATTAGCCACCGCGGCAAGGCGTTCCGGGCACTCCTGCCGGCCATCGTCGAGGCCCTGGCGCGGCAGTAGAGCCTTACGCCGTTCGTAAACGAGTGAGGGAGCCACACACTATGTGTGGCTCCCTCAGCTGTTTCCGGGAACTGTGCCTGACAGTACTGAGCTAGTCCAGGTTGGTTTTGCGTTCCTCGTGGGGAGCGTGCTCTTCGATGAACTCATCCACCGGATCCGTGCCGAAGCGGGCTGCCTGGCGTTTCGCCGACAGGCCCTTGAGGACCTCGACGCCGATCGGAATCACGGAGATCAGCACGATGGTGATGAAGATGATGTCGATGTTCTCGCCCACCCAGCTGAACTGGCCCAGCCAGGCACCCAGGAGGGTGACGCCGCCGCCCCAGAGGAGCGCGCCGATGACGTTGTAGAGGAAGAATTTGCGCTTGTCCATCTGGGCAACGCCCACGATGACAGGCACGAACGTCCTGATGATGGGGACGAACCGGGCAAGGATCAGCGCCTTGCCGCCGTGCTTCTCGAAGAACGCGTGGGCACTTTCCACGTTCTCACGCTTGAACAGCCGGGATTCAGGTTTGTTGAAGATGGCCGGCCCGGCTTTGGAACCGATCAGATACCCTGTCTGGTTGCCCAGGATGGCGGCCACAATGATCAGCCCGCACATGCCCCACAGGTTGAAGTCAATGGCGCCGGTGGACACCAGCAGGCCGGCGGTGAACAGCATCGAATCGCCGGGCAGGAAAAAGCCCACCAGGAGTCCGGTTTCCGCGAAGACGATGGCGCAGACCAGCAGGACCACCCATGGTCCGAGCGGGGAGTCACGGAGGAAGACATCGGGGTTCAGCCAATCGGGCAGGAACGAGGCCAGCTGTGGCTGGATGGGTCCCGCACCTCCCAGCATGGGCACGGCAAAGTCGCTGATCGCATGAAAGTTCACCTACTCAGGGTACTTGACCGTCCCCTGCCCCCGGGGCTGTCCCGTACCTGCCGGCCGCCGGCGGGCAGGTGATATCCACGACAGGGCCGCCCCAGTGACACGGGAACGGCCCTGTCCGGCGGTAAAGTATGGGCCGTGGGACTGGACTTTACGGCGATCGACTTCGAGACGGCAAACGGCTTCCGGGGATCGCCGTGCGCGGTGGGCCTGACAAAGGTCCGCGGCGGACGCGTGGTGGAGGAAGCCTCCTGGCTGATGCGGCCCCCGGCAAACCACGACCATTTTGAGTACCACAACACCAGGATCCACGGCATCAGATCCGAGGACGTCGCAGGCCGTCCGCGGTTCGGGGAGCTGTTTCCGGAGATCGGGGCCTTCATTGGCGGGGACATCCTGGCAGCCCACAACGCCGCCTTTGACCTTGGCGTGATCCGGTCCGGCCTTGAGGTCTCAGGGCTCGCCGGTCCTGCCTATGAGTACGTCTGCACCGTGATGCTGTCCCGGCGGTGCTACTCGCTGGTGTCTAATTCCTTGCCGTTCGCCGCCGAGGAAGCCGGTGTGCCGCTGGTCAACCACCACGATGCCGCGGAGGACGCCCGAGCCTGCGCCGGCATCCTGATCGACATCGCGGCGCGCAACAATGCCAACAGCATCGCCGAGCTGTACCTCTCCCTGGGCCTCGAGCTGCCCCGGCAGGAATCCTTTGACCCGGCCTATGACGACCTCTCGAAACCCAGCATCGCCGCACTCTCCGGCGCCGCTGCCGGCCGCAGCGGCGCGCCGGTCCGGCCATTCCTCTCCGGCTGGCCGGAGGAAGGCGCCAACCCCTTGCCCAACGCCGACGCCGAGCCGTCCCATCCGCTGTACGGCCAGACTGTGGTCTTCACCGGCGAACTGGCCATGGGCCGTCCGGAGGCAAAGGTGCGCTCGGCCGAGCTGGGTGCCCGGCCGGAGAGCCGCGTGACAGCCCGCACCACCGTGCTTGTGGTGGGCGACGGGTTTGTGGCCTCGGACCTGCGGTCCGGACGGTTGACCGGCAAGGCACGGCGCGTCCTGGAGCTCCATGACCGCGGCCAGCCCATTGAGGTCCTCTCCGAGGGAGAGTTCCTGCAGATGGTGGGCGGCTACGCAGGTGCTGCTGCCGTCTAGGCACGCTGCCTGGTTCATCCGGCGCAACAAATCTTCCCAGCCGTCCGGGCGGCTCCTAGCCTTGCAGGATGAGCAAACCCACGCACGGATCCGGCAGCGGCATCAACTGGCCCGCCGTGTTTGCCTTCCCCAACCCAGTCAATGAATACGCTGCCCGCATCACCGCCGGCCTGGTGGTGCTTTTGGCAGGTGTGACTCTGCTGGCCGGATCCGGGTGGGGACTGGCCCTGATCGCCGGCGGATTCTGGCTGCGGGTACTGTTCGGGCCGCGGATTTCGCCGCTGGCCCTCCTGTCGGTGAAGGTCCTCGCGCCCCGACTGGGCCGCGCCCGCCTCGTGCCCGGGCCGCCGAAGCGTTTTGCGCAGGGCGTGGGCACGGTGGTCTCCACCACGGCACTGATCCTGTTCGCCGCGGGCGCCGCGCCGGCCGCCTGGATTGTCCTCGCGGTCCTCATCGCGGCGGCCTCGCTCGAAGCCTTCGCCGGATTCTGCCTGGGCTGCGTGATCTTCGGCGTCCTGCAGCGCCGCGGCCTGATCCCGGAGGACGTCTGTGAGGCCTGCAACAACGTGGCGCTCAGGCGGTCGTAACACCCGCCAGCAGATCGGCCATGCCGCGGATGACCTCCGGGGCTTCGAGGGCTTCGAGCCATGCTTTGGGCAGGCACGCCTCCCCGTAGTACGCGCCCAGGATGTTTCCCGCGATGGAACCCGTGGAGTCGCTGTCACCGCTGTGGTTCACGGCCAGGGCGATGGCTGCCCGGAAGTGATCTTCGGGAGACGGTGCGGAATCCGCGCCCGGCGCCGTGGCCAGGACGGCATAAAGCCCGACGGCGAACGCTTCCTCGGCGACCCAGCCTTCGCCGAGGTGCCGCACCAGTTCCTCCGGCGAAAGGACGCCTGCGGCTGCGCCGCGGATTGCTGCTTCGAGCCGCTCCGGGAGCTCGGCCGCCACATCCTTCAGGCCGCGCACCTCATCCAGGACCGCCGCCGCCGCGTCCTGCAGGCTGTCGCCGGCCACCAGGCGGTGGATCAGCAGGCTGAAGCCGCCGGCACTTTGCCGGGCGGACGGATGGCCGTGGGTCAGGGCGGCGGCATCGGCACTCAACTTATAGACGGCGTCGGACGCTATATGGGGAATCAGCCCGAACGGGGCGGAGCGCATCACGGTTCCGCAGCCCTTCGACTCCGGGTTGACCGGCCGGAAAACCGTCCCCATTTCGCCGGTGGCCAGTCCGGTGATGCACGCGTTTCCGGGTGCACGGCGGTGCCGCAGGACGTCATTGGTGTCGATCCAGCGCTTCGGCTGCACGGGGGACGACGACGGCACAGGCTCGCCCTGCGTGGCCAGCCAGCGGAGGTAGGCCAGCCAGATGCAGGCGTTCACATCGGCACCCACCCCGTCATTGGCCCACTCCAGCGCCTCCACCAGGCCGTCCACCGTGTACAGCGTCATCTGGGTGTCGTCCGAAAAGTGGCTGCCGGCGCCGAGCATTGCGGGATCGGTCACGCCGGCGGGGCCGAACCGGCTGCGGATTGCCTCAATGGTGTCGAACTCCACCGCGTAGCCCAGCGAGTCACCCAGGGCGCCGCCCAGCAGGCAGCCGTGGATGCGGGACGTCAGCGAGGGCGCGACGGCGCCCGGATCAATGCTCATACCAGCCAATTTACCGTGGCTCGGAGGCGGCACGCGCCGGGTGCCCGCCCGGCCATCCACTAAGCTCGGACTCAGCCAACGCCCAGAATTCCTTGGCAGAATGCAGAGGCCGCCGCGGTTACATCCCGCCGGCCCCCCTCAACACTTTGCGCGCAGCGACGCTCCAACGAACGCGCAGCGACTCCAACGAAAAGGACTGCCCACCATGACCACGCCTGTTCCCGTCCACCATGATTCCGCCTCCGGGCCGGCAGCAGGCAACAGCGCCGGCATCCGGCACGGGCTGGTGTCCAGGCTGTCCGCAGAGGCGTTCGGCAGCCTCTTCATTGTGGTGGCGGGCCTGGGCGTGCCGCTGTTCTCCATTCCCCAGTCAAGCCCCCTGCCGGCCGCACTCGCCGCAGGCCTGGCCGTAACGGCGGCGATGCTGGCTTTCGGTTACGTTTCCGGCGGTCACTTCAACCCCGCCGTGACCGTGGGCCACGCGGTTGCCGGCCGCATCCGCCTGGGGGACGCGGCGGCCTACATCGCCGCGCAGCTGGTGGGCGGCTTGCTGGGTGCCCTGGCACTCTTCGGCATCCTCCGCACCCTGCCGGGCATCCAGGACAGCCGAACGGCTTTCGACACGGTGACCGCCGGCTTCGGTGAGCATTCCATCATCCAGGCGCCCCTGGCCGGCGTGCTCCTGCTCGAGGTGCTCGGCGCGGCCATCCTGGTCGCCGTCTTCCTGGGCACCACCGCCCGCAACAACATGAACAAGGCCGCCGCCGCCCTGTCAGTGGGTCTCGCCGCCGCCGTCCTGCTCCAGCTTGGCCTGTCCGTGGGCAACGCCCCGTTCAACCCGGCCCGCGCAACCGCCTCCGCCGTGTTCAGCTCCAGCTGGTCCCTTGAGCAGCTGTGGCTGTTCTGGGTCGCCCCGATCGTGGGTGCAGCCATTGCCGGGCTCGTCTTCCGCGGCTTCGCCGCCGGTGACGCCCCCGCCGCAGGTTCTGTAGCGGACACCGAAGCTGATGATGCTGCTGACTTTGACGATCTTGACGACATCGAAGGTAGCGGCGACGAAGCGCGCGACGCCAGATTTTCCGACACCGGGGCCCCTGCAGCGGCCGCCGTGCGGGAGCAGGCCCGCCGCGACGAGGCCCGGGAATTCTTCGACGGCAAGCGTGGCTAGGAGCACCGGCGCGGACGCACTGGCGGAACAGGAAGAGGCAGCCTGCCGCGGCGGTTTCCTGCGTTGTCAGTGGCAGCCGATAGCGTAGGAATATGCGGTTATTGCACACCTCGGACTGGCACTTGGGCCGGTCGTTCCACGGCGTCGGAATGCTGGACGCCCAACGGGCATTTGTTGATCAGCTTGTCAGTACCGTCTCTTCGGAGGCGATTGACGTTGTCCTGATCGCCGGTGATGTGTACGATCGCGCCCTGCCGGGTGTGGACGTCGTGCGCCTGCTGGATGACGCGCTGGTCCGGCTGACAGCGGCGGGCGCCCGGGTTGTGCTGACCAGCGGCAACCACGACTCCGCCATCCGGCTGGGTTTCGCCTCCCGCCTGCTGGAGCGTGGCGGAGTGCACCTTCGGACCAGGCTGGCGGACCTGGACCAGCCCCTGGTCCTGCCCCTGGAGCCCGGCGCGGCCGCTGGCCCGGGGGCGGGCGGGAGCAAGGACAACGCCGCCGTCCTGGCCATCTACGGAATCCCGTGGCTGGAGCCACGCCTCGTCGCGGAACAGCTGGGCGCAGAGCCTGCGAGCCACTTCGCCGTCACCCGGGCCGCAACAGACCGCATCCGGGCGGATCTCGCACAGCGCAGCGCGGGGGGAACCGTGCATTCCGTTGTGCTCGCCCATACATTCGCCAGCGGCGGGATCAGCTCCGACAGCGAACGGGACCTCAGCATCGGGGGAGTCGGCGCCGTTCCGCTGGACCTGTTTCATGGCTTCAGCTACACCGCACTGGGCCACCTGCACGGCCGGCAGACCCTGTCACCGCAGGTCAGGTATTCAGGCTCGCCCCTGGCCTACTCGTTCTCCGAGGCCAGGCACACCAAGGGAAGCTGGCTGATTGATGTCGGCCCGGAGGGTGTCACCAACGTCTCGGAACTGTCGTGGGACGCTCCCCGGAAGCTGGCGGTGCTCCGCGGCGAAATCACCGAACTCCTGGAGTCCGGCGACCACGCCTGGGCCGAGGACGCCTTGTGCCAGATCACGCTGACTGATGCGCAGCGGCCGCAGCAGGCCATGGAACGGCTGCGGGTGCGCTTTCCGGACACGCTGGTCCTCGGGTTTGATCCGCAGGGCGGGTCCGCCAGATCGACCACCAGCTACAGCACGCGGCTTGCCGAAGCCCAGGACGACCTTTCGGTCTGCTGCGGTTTCCTGGAGCATGTCCGGGGACGGGATGCGGATGATGCCGAGCGGCTGGCCCTCGCCGCTGCGCTGGATAATGTGCGTCTCCGGGAGGCATCGCTGTGAGAATCCACCGCCTGACCATGTCAGCGTTCGGACCGTTCGCCGGCACTGAAGAGGTGGACTTCGACAGGCTGAGCGCCCACGGCCTTTTCCTCCTGAACGGACCCACAGGAGCCGGCAAAACCAGCGTGCTGGATGCCGTCTGCTTCGCGTTGTACGGATCGGTGCCAGGTGCGCGCCAGGAAGGCAAGCGCCTCCGCAGCGACCATGCTGAGCCTGCGCTTGAACCGTCTGTGACCTGCGAGTTTTCCGCCCAGGGACGCCACTTCGAGGTCACCCGGTCCCCGGCCTGGGACAAGCCCAGCGCCCGCGGCAAGTACGGCTTCACCACCCAGCAGGCGAAGACCCTCCTGCGGGAACGCGTTGGCGGGGCGTGGACGGACAGGTCCGGCCGAAACGACGAGGCCGGCGCTGAAATTACTGCCCTGCTGGGCATGGACCGCGAACAGTTCACCCGGGTGGTCATGTTGCCCCAGGGGGACTTCGCGGCCTTCCTAAGGTCAAAGGCCTCCGACCGCCTGGAACTGCTGCAGAAACTTTTCGGCACGCAGCGGTTCGAGGCGCTGGAACAGGAACTGTCCGCCCGCGCCCTGGCCGCCCGGAACGATGTTGCCAAGCTCAACGCGGAGCTTGAACTGCTGGCCGCACGGGCGGAAGCCGAGGCCTCGGCACTGGCGATCGATGATGCTGCCGCGGCCGGCCCTGGCTCTAGCGGCGGCTTAGGCACTGGCGCGGGTCATGACGCGGACGCTGCAGGAGGGGCAGGCAACGCCTGGGACGAACCCGGCGCCCGGCTTGGCTGGCTCCAGGCGGCCGTAGCCCGGCGTGCGGCCGAACTCGCAGCAGCAGCGGAGACCGCGGTGTCGGTGAGCAAACACGCATCAGCCACGCTGGAGAGCGAAACGTCGAGGCGGGAACGGCAGCGGAGGCTGGCCGCCGCGCAGGCCCGGAAGGAAGCCGCTGCGGCGTCGCTTCCGGCCCTTGAGGTGCTGACTTCGCGGCTGGACCAGCACCGTCGCGCCGAGGTGCTCACCGGCCAACTGCAGGCTGTGCAGTCGAGCGAAAGGCAGGTCCGGAACGCGGCAGGCGAGATGGAATCGGCCATCACGCTCCTGCGGATGGCCGCGGGCGAAGACGCCGAACTCGAACATCTGGATCTTTCCGCTTTGGATGCGGCACAGGGGACAGCCGCGGGACCGGGTGCGGACTCGCTTGGGCTCTTGGGCACGGACGGGTTTCCGGACACGGACGGTGGCAATGGCATGCCCGGAACAGGCACCGGCGTGGCCGCCGACGGGAATGCAGACGCCGTCGTCGCCCTTGACGTCACAGGTGAACTCAGCCGCATCCGGTCACTGCTGGCGGTCGTTGAAGCCAGGCTGCCGGACGAGGAGCGACTCCAGGCACTGGCCGCGAGGCGCACTTCGCTCGCGGCCCGGCAGCAGGAGCTGACCCAATCCGGCAGGGAGCTCGTCGAGCGGCTAGCGGACCTTCGGGCCCGGCAGGCGGACCTGACGGCCGAACTGAAGCCCCTGGAAGTGCTGGCCTCGGCGGCCGTCCTGCACGCGAAGGAAGCCGCAGCCGCAGAGGAACTCCTGGACGTTGTCCGCCGGTACGGGACGGCAGTCACGGCACAGAAGCAGGCCATACAGCGGCACTCGGCATCCCGGGAGATCCAGCTCGAGGCGAAGGCCCGCTGGCTGGACGTGCGTGAGGAGAGGCTTGCCAACGCTGCCGCCGAGCTCGCGGCCCACCTGGCTGAGGGGGACGCCTGCCCGGTCTGCGGCAGCGAAGACCACCCGGCCCCCGCGGAGGCGGCGGCGTCCGTGCTTGGGCTCAGCCAGGCTGAAGAGATTGCCCAACATGCTTATGAGGAAGCCGAGGCGAAACTGGCAGCAATCACCGCCGAGCTGGGCGAGGCCAGCCAGTTGGTGGCTGTCCTGGCCGGCCAGGGCGGTGACACGCCCGAGGACGAGGCCGTCCAGGCCGTGGCAGCCGCCCGCCACGCTGCCGGCCAGTCCCGGCTCGCCGTGAAGAACCTTGAGGACCTCCGGAAGAGGATCGAAGCCGCAGAAGTCCGGATCGAGGCCGCGGAAGCGGACAGGAGCGCCGCGGCGGACGAACTCGCGCGGGTTTCGGCGGCGTCGGCCGAGGTCGGGGACACCCTGGCATCCCTGGACCAGGCGCTGTCCGGCCTGCGTGGAAGTCACCGCAGCCTCACACGCCGGCTGCGGTCGCTGCGGGAGGCCGCGGCCACGCTGGAGAAGGCCGTAGCAGCCCGGGACCTGCTGGACAAAGCCAAAGCCCGGGCGGAGGAAGCACGTCTTCAGCTAGAGCGCGCCTTACCCGAGGCCGGCTTCAGTAGTGCCGGAGAAGCCCGGGCCCAGCTGCTGGCGGCGGCTGAGGCAGCTGCCCTGCACGCCGAGGTCCGGGCCGGCCACGACGAACAGGCCCGGATTGCCGAGCTCTTCGCATCGGAGGAACTGCAGCTGGCTGTAAAGGAAGCGGCTGAGGATCCGGCAGGTGACGGGGACCTCCTGGCGGAGCTTCAGGAAGCAGCCGCGAAGGCAGGGCAGGAAGCGCGTGACGCCGACCTCGCCGCCGGCATGGCCGCACGCTGTGCTGAATCGTTGACCACAATCCGCCGCGACTATGAACAGCTCGCCGGATCAGGACAAGGGCCCAGGGAGCACGCCCGGCTGCTCACTGCCCTGGCAGACACTGCTGCGGGCCGCGGCGACAACACGTACCGGATGAGCCTGAACAGCTACGTCCTTGCCGCGCGGCTGGAACAGGTGGCGTTGGCGGCCTCGGAGCGGCTGGTTGCCATGAGCGACGGCCGCTACCTGTTGCAGCACTCCGACGCCAAGGCCGCCCGCGGCGCGAAATCCGGGCTGGGCCTTGAAGTGGTGGACCAGTGGACCGGTCATCGCAGGGATACATCCACCCTCTCCGGCGGGGAATCCTTTATGGCCTCGCTCTCACTAGCGCTGGGGCTGGCGGACGTGGTCCAGCAGGAATCCGGCGGAATCCAGATTGACACGCTCTTTGTGGACGAGGGCTTCGGCAGCCTGGACGAGCAGTCCCTGGAACAGGTCATGGATGCGCTGGAAGGCCTCCGCGATGGCGGACGTGTGGTGGGCCTCGTCAGCCACGTGGGGGAGATGAAGCAGCGCATCGGCACCCAGCTCCAGGTCCTGAAGGGTCGCAACGGTTCCACCCTGCGCATTTCCGACGCCGCCGAGGTTCTGGTCTGATCCGGCTATAATTAGACAGTTACCGGGTCAGCGCGCATCGGGAGGAGGGACGATGCGCATGAATGAACGAGCCCGGAACTTTGAACCCTTCACCCCTTTCTTCGCCTTCCGCTGAGCCGGAAGTCTCCGCCCGCCCCACTGAGACCGACGTGCCGGTCCGCCCGGCTGTCTCTGCCGCCCCGCCGTCTCCACCGCGCGGCCGCTTTGCCAGGCTGCCGCATCTCGCCGGCCGCAGCTTCATTCCGATCGGGCTGTTCGCCCGGCTGCCGCTGGCCATGCTCACGGTCGGCGCCCTGACCCTGGTGACGTCGTCCACTGGCTCCTATGCCTTGGGTGGCACCGCCGCCGGGGCCGTCGGAATCGGCTCAGCCATCGGTGCGCCGGTTATCGGAGCCCTTGCTGACCGGCACGGGCAACGGCCCGTTCTTTTGGTGGCCGCAGTGCTCAACGCCCTGGCCGTCCTGGCCCTGATCGGTACGGCGTGGGCTGTGCCGGAAGACGGATCCTTCCCGGCGGCCCTGATCCTGTCAGCCTTCCTCGCGGGCGGAAGCTGCCCCCAGGTCGGCCCGCTTGCCCGTGTCCGCTGGATGGCCCTGACCGCGCGGGGCAAAGGCAAGGACGCTGACCGGGATCTTGATACTGCGTTGTCCTACGAAGGCACGGCTGACGAACTCACCTTTGTCCTGGGCCCGGCACTTGTGGGCATCCTCGCCAGCCTGGTGGCCCCCTGGCTACCGCTCGCCGTGGCGGTGGTCATGACCATTACCCTGGTGCCTGCCTTCGCTGTGCACCCCACGCACAAGGCGGTACCCGTAAGGCTGATCCCGGGAGCGAATTCCGCCCCAGCCCATGCCGCCGGAACCAGCGCCAGGTCATCCGGCGCAGCCCGGATTCCCGCTGCGGTTTCCCTGCCTGTGCTGGCCATGGTGGCCATGGGCACCTTCTTCGGGTCCACCCAGACGGCCCTGAGTTCATTCTCCGCGAGCTTCGCAACGTCCGAAATCGCGGGACTTCTGTATGCGGTACTGGGAGTGAGTTCCGCCGCTGCCGCCCTGTCAGTTGCATATTGGCCGCGGAGCTTTAAGCCTGCCGCCCGCTGGCTGGTTAGCGCGGCACTGATGGCGGGGCTGGCGCCGTTACTGCTGGCGCCGGACTCCCTCGGCGGGATGGTCGGTGTGCTGCTGCTCCTCGGACTGCCGGTGGGTCCGGTGATGGTCACCGTATTTGCCATTGGTGGCATTGTTGCGCCCGCGGAGAGGCTTGGCACGGTGATGACTGCCCTGGCCAGCGGGATCGTGGCGGGCACGGCACTGGGAGCTTCCGTGGCCGGCCAGTTGGCGCAGCACGCCGGCTACCATGCTGCCTTTGCCGTCCCCGTGGCTGCTGCCGGTGCGCTGTTTGTGCTCGGCGTGGCCGCTGCTGCCGTGCTCCGGAAACACACAACGTAGAGCCAGGAACTCACAGGCAAAAAGGGGAAGGCTAGGGAGTCAACTGGCTGATGGCGTCCTCGTCGGACAGTTGCTCGAAGTGCCGGTAGAAGCTGCCCACGGCGCGGAACTTGCCAGGCAGGTGCAGGCACAGCACGGCGTCGCAGACCTCGGACACGGCGGTGTAGGCTTCCACCGATCCCACCGGGGCGGCGGCCACCACAGTGCCCGCACCGGCCGACCGGACTGCCTCCACAGCGGCCCGCATGGTGGCGCCGGTGGCGAGGCCGTCGTCCACCAGTATGACGGTCTTGCCCTTTAAATCATGGTGGATGCCGGGGTAGGTCTCTGCCCGGCGGAGCAGTTCGGCCCGCTCGCGGTGTTCCACTTCGTCCAGCCACTCCTGGCGTACGCCGTGCTCCATGACCCGGGTCATCAGCGGACGGTTCAGCAGCCGCACTACCCGTCCACCGGACCAGGCCAGCGCGCCGTAGGCTGTTTCGTCGTGGCCCGGAATCCCGAGTTCCCTGACCAGGACGGCGCCGAGGGGCAGGTACAGGGCTTTGGCAGCTGCCGCCGCAACGGGAATCCCGCCACGGGCCAGGCCCAGCACGATCGCATCCGGGCGTTCCCGGAACTGCGTGAGTACCGCCGCCAGCTTCTCACCGGCATCGGTGCGGTCTTCAAAACGCGTGCTCATGGGTCCCTCTCCGGCATCTCGCCCCCGCCATCCAGCCTACCGCCGCCCGGTGAATTGGCGGGATACTCCAGCGACGCCGCGGCTGGTGACCGGCGGGCGCAGGTCAGGGTGGCCCTGGTCAGACGCCGAGGAAGGAGATGGCGCCCTGCTTGAAGGCCCTGCTGGTGATGGCGTTGGTGTGGCTCCGCCCGGGCAGCACCAGCTGTTCCGCCATGGACCCGGCGCGGGCCGCGAGATCGGCAAGCCGTGGCATGGTGCCTGCGCGTTCATCCTTATCTCCGGCCACCAGGAGCATGGGCATGTGCGGCACTGCTTCTGCCGGATCAAAGGGCTCGGCCTTGATGGCTTCAATCAGGGACAACAGCGCGAAAATGTTGTTGCTTGGCAGGAGCATGGCCATCTTCAACAGCCCGGCTGTGGACTGGTCAGCAATGGGAGTACCGTCGGCGAGGTAGCGCTGCGCTGCGATGAGGTCGAATTCCGCCAGGGGGTCAGCGATGTTAGGGCCGCCGAGGACCATCCGGTGGACCAGCTCGGGCTGGGTGGCGCCGAACTCCCAGGCGAGGCGGGAGCCCAACGAATAACCCACCACGTCAACCCCGCTGGCAGGGTCACCGTCCACCACAGGCCGCACGCCGGCGTCGAACGTTATCTGCAGCAGATCCGCACGGATCCGGCTCGGGGTGTAGGAATCGAGGTCCTCCGGGGCGCCGCTGCGGCCGTGGCCGGGCAGGTCAACGGTAATGACGCGCCGGCCTGCTTCCAGGAGGGCCGCCAGCCAGCCGGTATCCTCCCAGTTCAGCTTGCTGGAGGAGGAGAAGCCGTGGATCAGCAGGACGGGCCGGAGTCCCGCGTCAGTGGCCGGATCATGCACCTCCACATACAGCTGGGGGTCGGTGCCCTCAACAGTGTGTGAATGCATCTCGCCGGTGTGCCTGCCGCTCATAGTGTCAGTCCTCGTCAAGTACGGCGCTCAGGCGGGCCCGGCGCGTCAGTGCGTCATCCTTCGGGACCACTTTACCTGCCTGCGGACCGGGCGCCTCAACTGCGGATTTACGGGTTTCGTTCCCTGCATCTGAGTCGCAGTTGATGCAGTTATGAGAGCTCAAAACGACATCAACTGTTACCTACCTGGGGTTGCGCCGGCGGGCGGCAAACCGTGCGCCGGCCCAGCAGGCAGCGGCAAGGACTGCAACCAGGGCGAAGGTGGAAAGCAGCTGGATGCGGCTGCTTTCGGCACTGAAGCCGACGGCGAAGATCAGGGCCAGCAGCACCAGGCCGAAGATGGTCAGGCCCGGGAAGCCGTTCATCCGGAGCGGCAGGGCAGTCCCGTCCCGGTCCGCCCGGCGGCGGAGAATCAGCTGGGACACCAGGGCCGTGCCCCAGACCACCAGGCAGGTGGAGCCCACCAGTTGGAACAGGGCCGGCAGGATCCGGTCCGGGAACAGCAGTTCAAGCACGGTGGCGAAGAAGCCGAATGCCACCGAGATGCCCACCGCAATCATGGGTACGCTGGCACCGCTCAGGCGTGAGAGGAAGCGGGGTGCCTCGCCGCGTTCCGCGAGGGAGTAGGCCATGCGGGACGCTCCGTAGAGGTTCGCATTGAGGGCCGAGAGAAGCGCGACGACGGCGACTAACGTGATTGCCGTGCCGGCGCCCGGGATCCGGGCTGCGTCGAGCACACCCGCGAAAGGCGAGGCAAGACCTTCGGAGCTGACCGGCAGGACGGCTGCGATGACGAAGACTGAGCCGATGTAGAAGATCAGGATGCGCCACAGTACGGTCCGCACGGCCCGGCCCACGCTGTGTTCCGGATCCTCGGTCTCGGCGGCGGCAACGGCCACGATTTCGGTCCCGCCGAAGGCGAAGATCACCACGAACAGCGCCGTAGCGATGCCGCCTAGTCCCGCCGGAGCGAAATCTGAGGTGATGTTGGCCAGTCCCGGCGAGGCAACATCAGGAAGGAAGCCAAGCAGCAGCGCGGCGCCGACGCCCAGGAACAGGACAATGGCGAGGACCTTGAGGATGGCGAACCAGAACTCGAACTCGCCGAAGTTCCTCACTCCGGTCAGGTTGATGCCGGTGAACACCACCATAAAGATCAGAGCAAGCGCCCAGACGGGGATCACCGGCCACACGGTAAACAGGAGGCCTGCGGCTCCGAGGGCCTCGGCGGCAATGACCACCACCAGCTGGAGCCACCACAGCCAGCCCACGGTGGCGCCTGCCGTTTTGCCCAGTGCCCGCTCGGCGTACACGGAGAAAGCGCCGCTGGTGGGATTGGCCGCGGCCATCTCGCCCAGGGCCCACATCACCAGGATGATAAGCGTTCCGGCCACCAGGTAGGACACCAGGACGGCCGGTCCGGCCGCCTGCACACCCGCTCCCGACCCCAGGAACAGGCCGGCGCCGATCGCGCTGCCCAGGCCCATCATGGTGAGCTGCCGGGGTTTCATGGTGTGGCCGAGATGGGCTTCCGGACGCACTGCCGTGGACTTCGCTGTCATGCCTGTGAACCTTCTTGGGTAGGGGGCGCCCCTCGAAAGGGACCATTTGAATTTACCCCTTGGGCCAGGGGTCCTGCGCACGAAACATTTTGTATCGGACGAAAGTGGCCGTAGAATCAGTTCTGGTCAATATGACTATAACTAAGGGTTGGCGTGGCGCAGTGGCCGCGATGCAGCGGGAAGCGGGTGAGTGGCCTTGTACAGCAGTTCAGCGAACGTTTCCGAACGCGCCGTGGCAGCGCCGACGCTCGCCATCTCCACAGTCATCTTCGCCCTGCGCCCGAGTGAATCCTCGGGCCGCCCCACCCTCTGGATCCCGCTGGTTCGCAGAATCCGTGAGCCGTTCAAGGACCTCTGGGCACTCCCGGGCGGCCCGCTGACGCACAACGAATCGCTGCAGGACGCGGCGTCGCGGAACCTCCGGGAAACCACCGGGCTGGCTCCCAGCTACGTGGAGCAGCTCTACGCTTTTGGCGGCCTGCACCGCTCGCCTACCCAGCGGGTGGTGTCGATCGTCTACTGGGCCCTGGTCCAGCCCACCGAGGCCGCCTTGGCCGACGAATCGGAAAACGTGAAGTGGTTCCGGGCGGACAAGGTGGGCGGGCTGGCTTTCGACCACAACGCCATTGTGGACTACGCGCTCTGGAGGCTGCGGAACAAGCTGGCCTACGGTTCGGTGGCCTACCACTTTCTGGGGGAGTACTTCACGCTCGCCCAGGTCCGGGAAGTCTACGAAGCCGTCCTGGACACCCGGCTGGACCCGGCAAACTTCCGCCGCCAGCTCAAATCCACACCGGAAATCGAAGAAACCGGCGAATACCTCCAGGGCGGCAAACACCGCCCGCCGCGTCTTTACCGCTTCACCGGCCGCCCCGGCCTTGACCCAGATAACAGGAGCACACCATGAGCAGCGTCAACACAGCCATCCAGCTGATCACGCGCGAACAGGCCGAAGGCGCGGCACGGCGCGCGGCCGCAGGCGAAACAGCCGGCACCTGCAGCCCTGCCCTGGCCAAGGGCCCGTGGGAGTACGACCTTGCCGAAGAGCTCGCAGGCGCCCCCGCCTACGGCCCCGGCGCCTCCAGCGCCGACGTAGCACCGGCGGCCACCCCGCGCCAGGGCCAGCTGCCTGAGGAATACAAGGCCGCCAGCGATGCTGAGCTGGACCTGCGCATCCGCGCTGCCAAGGAAAAGCTGGGCGACCGGGCCGTGGTCCTGGGCCACTTCTACCAGCGCGACGAAGTCATCCAGTACGCGGACTTCGTGGGCGACTCCTTCCAGCTGGCCAACGCCGCCCTCACCCGGCCCGACGCCGAGGCCATCATCTTCTGCGGTGTGCATTTCATGGCCGAGACAGCGGACATCCTCTCGACGCCGGAGCAGGCCGTTATCCTGCCCAACCTCGCCGCCGGCTGCTCCATGGCGGACATGGCTGACGAGGACTCCGTGGAGGAATGCTGGGAACAGCTCGAGGAGATCTTCGGCACCGAGGCCGACGCCGAGGGGCGGGTACCGGTCATTCCGGTCACCTACATGAACTCCTCGGCAGCCCTGAAGGCTTTCTGCGGCCGCAACGGCGGCATCGTCTGCACCTCCTCCAACGCCAAGCTGGTGCTGGAGTGGGCGTTCGAGCGGGGCCAGCGTGTCCTGTTCTTCCCCGACCAGCACCTGGGCCGCAACACCGCCAAAGCCATGGGCGTGCCGCTGGAGCAGATGCCCATGTGGAACCCGCGCAAGGAACTCGGCGGCAACGACGGGCAGGCACTGCTCGATTCCCGCGTCATCCTCTGGCACGGCTTCTGCTCGGTCCACAAGCGCTTCAACGTCGGCCAGATCGAGAAGGCCCGCGCCGATTTCCCCGGCGTCAACGTGATTGTGCATCCCGAATGCCCCATGGAGGTGGTGGACGCAGCCGATTCGGCCGGTTCCACCGACTTCATCAAGAAGGCAATCGCCGCGGCCACCGAACCAACCACCTTTGCAATCGGCACCGAGATCAACATGGTCAACCGGCTCGCCGCCGAATACCCGCAGCACACCATCTTCTGCCTGGACCCCGTCATCTGCCCGTGCTCCACGATGTACCGGATCCACCCCGGCTACCTTGCCTGGGTCCTGGAAGAGCTGGTGGAGGGACGGGTCGTCAACCGCATCACGGTGGACGACTCAGTCCAGGACAACGCCAAGATTGCCCTCGAGCGTATGCTCGCCGCCCGCCCCCTGTAATCCCGTTGTAACCCCGGAACGGAAACGAGCCTGCCATGACAGCAGAGAGCACAGCCCCCCGGCCGCGTCCCCGGCGGCTGATCGTCGTCGGGAGCGGAATAGCGGGCCTGTACGCCGCGCTGCTCGCCGCCGACGCCGGTGCGGAGGTGGTGATGCTGACGAAGGGCGCGCTCGCGGACAGCAACACCTACTACGCACAGGGCGGCATCTCCGCGGTGCTGGACGAGCCGGCGCCCGGGGATACCGTGGCCTCGCATATCGCAGACACGCTCAAGGCCGGAGCCGGGCACTGCAACGAGGAAGCCGTCCGCGTCCTCTGTACCGAGGCCCGCTTCGACATTGCCGGGCTGCAGCGCTTCGGCGTGCAATTTGATTTGGACGACGACGGCGATCCCGCCCTGGGTCTCGAAGCTGCCCACTCCGCGCCGCGGATCCTGCACGCCGGCGGAGACGCCACGGGCGCCCGCGTGGCCGGGGCGCTCATCCGCGCCGTTCTCGATGCCCGGGCGGCCGGGAAAATCCAGGTCATCGGGCAGGCCCAGGTGACGTCCCTGCTGCAGGGCGGAGGCCGCGTGACGGGCGTAAACTTCCTCCACGACGGACGTGAACTGGGCGTCCACGGCGACGCCGTCCTCCTCGCCACCGGAGGAGCAGGACAGCTGTTCGGCCAGACCACCAACCCCGCCGTTGCCACCTCCGACGGCCTGGCCCTCGCCTGGCGCGCCGGCGCCGCCGTGGCCGACCTCGAGTTCTTCCAGTTCCATCCCACCTGCATGGTCCGGCCGGTCCAGGCCCGCGAAGCCGAAGCCGGCAACCACGGGGCTGAGCCCCTGCTGATCTCCGAAGCCGTCCGCGGCGAAGGCGCAATCCTTGTGGACGCCCACGGCGAACGGTTCATGCCCGCCTACCACCCCGACGCCGAACTCGCCCCCCGGGATGTGGTCTCCCGCAGCATCGCCCTGCACCTCGCCGCGCTCGGCGACCCCAACGGCCACGTGTTCCTTGACGCACGCGTGATCGAGGCCGGCCGGGGCGAGGGCTTCCTTGCCCGGAGGTTTCCCACCCTCAGCGCCCGCACCCGCGAGGCAGGCATCGACTGGACCCGCGAACCCGTCCCCGTGGCTCCTGCCGCGCACTACTGGATGGGCGGGGTCGTCACCGACCTTCACGGCAGGACCTCGGTTCCCGGGCTGCTGGCTGCGGGAGAGGTTGCCTGCACCGGGGTCCAGGGCGCTAACCGGCTGGCCAGCAACTCGCTTCTCGAAGGACTCGTCTTCGGGCGCCGGGCGGTTGAAGCGTTCCTGTCTCCGGACCGAGGCGCCGCGCACCCCACGGGGCCGCTGCGGGTGGACACCGAAAATACTCCGCCCGCGCCCGTTTCCTGGCTGTTTGAAACTGTTCCGGCACCTGGGCCTCGGGAGATGTCGTTTGCTGCTCCCGGGGGGTTTTCGCGGGATGCTCTTCGGCGGTTGATGACGTCCCATGCCGGGGTGATCCGGGATGGGGTGTTGTTGCGGGAGGCCGGTGCGTTGCTGGGGGTTTGGGCTGCTGATGTTGTTCCCTTGCAGGCGCCGGACTCATTGGATGTGCGCGAGCATGAGGATGCCAATCTTTTGCTGGCGGCCCAGCTGCTGGTGCACGCCGCGCGGGAGCGGCGGGAGTCCCTTGGCGCGCATTACCGCAGCGACAGCAGGCCACCGGCCGCCGCCGTCGAACCTTTTGACCAGCGTTACACCATGAGCCGGAAAGCGAGCCTCGTCCAATGACCAGCCTGACCCTCCCTGCAGCACCCGTCCGGGAGATCCTGGAACGTGCGTTTGCCGAGGACGCGCCCAGCGGCGACATCACCTCCCAGCTGCTGATCCCGGCCGACGCCCGTGCCACTGCGGTGCTCAACGCCCGGGTGCCCGGCGTGCTCAGCGGGGGAACTGTGTTCCGCGACGCCATGAAGCTGGTGGACCCGGACACGGAGGTCGAGCTGCTGCTCGCCGACGGTGAAGCGTTCGACGCCGGCACGCACCTCGCGCGCGTCACCGGCAGCGCCCGCTCGGTGCTGCTTGCTGAACGCGTCGGGCTCAACCTGGTCCAGCGCATGAGCGCCATCGCCACCAAAACGGCCGAGTTCGTGGAACTCGTCGGCGGGACGAAGGCCCGCATCACCGATACCCGCAAGACAACCCCCGGCCTGCGGGTCCTGGAGCGGTACGCCGTCCGCTGCGGCGGGGGAGCGAACCACCGCTACAGCCTGTCCGATGCCGTGCTGGCGAAGGACAACCACCTCGCCGTGATGACCGGGGGAGACCCCGCCAAACTCACCGCCCTGCTGGCCGCGGCGAAGGCCCAGCTGGGGCACACCACGCACTTCGAGGTGGAAGTGGACAGCACCGATCAGATCGAACCTGTGCTTGCGGCCGGGGTGGACACCATCATGCTCGACAACTTCACCATCGATGAGCTGCGCGCCGGCGTGAAGCAGGTTGACGGCCGGGCCATCGTGGAAGCCAGTGGCAACGTGAACCTGGGTACCGTCGCCGAGATTGCCGCCGCCGGTGTGGATGTCATCTCCATCGGCGGGCTCACGCACACCGTGGCGGCACTGGACCTGGGCCTGGACGTCGAGCTGAACCTCTGATGGGCGTGCCATGATCTTCCTCGACGCCGCCGCCACCACGCCCGTCCGCCGCGAAGTCCTCGAGGCCATGTGGCCTTACCTGAGCGGCGAATTCGGCAACCCGTCCAGCCACCACTCCCTGGGCGAGGCCGCTGCCTCCGCGCTCGCAGACGCCCGGGCAACTGTTGCGAAGGTGCTCGGCTGCCGTCCCGGTGAAGTGACTTTCACCTCTGGCGGCACGGAGGCGGACAACCTGGCCCTCAAGGGCATCGCCCTGGCCCGGCAGGCTGCGGACCCGGCACTCAACCGGGTGGTGATCAGCGCCGTCGAACATCCCGCGGTGGAGGAGTCGGCACACTACCTGGCACGGTTCCACGGCTTCAGCGTGGACGTGGTTCCGGTGGACAGCACCGGGCTGGTGACACCCCGGGCGCTCGCGGCCGTCCTCCGGCCGGAGACGGCACTGGTCAGCATCATGTACGCCAACAATGAAGTGGGCACCGTCCAGCCGGTCGCGGAGCTGGCGGAACTGGCCCGGGCCCACGGGGTGCCCTTCCATACCGATGCCGTGCAGGCCGCAGGGTGGCTGCCTGTGGACGTCAAGGCGCTCGGCGTGGACGCCCTCAGCATGTCCGGCCACAAACTGGGAGCTCCCAAAGGCTGCGGCGTGCTGTACGTCCGGGGCCGGACGCGTATCGAACCGCTGCTCCACGGCGGCGGCCAGGAGCGGGGCAAGCGGTCCGGGACCGAGAATGTGGCCGGGGCGGTGGGCCTGGCCACCGCACTGGCTTTGGCGCACACCGCTCAACTGCAGACGGCGGACCATGTGACGGCCCTGCGCGACGGTTTTATCCGGGACGTCCTCCACGCCGTTCCCGGCGCTGTCCTCACCGGCCACCCGACCGAGCGGCTGCCGTCCGTGGCGTCGTTCTGCTTTCCCGGCACCAGCGGGGAATCGGTCCTCCTCGAGCTGGAGCGGCAGGGCGTGGTGTGCTCAAGCGGGTCGGCATGTGCCGCCGGATCCGATGCGCCCTCGCCGGTCCTGACCGCACTGGGCTTTGAGGCGGAAGTGGCCCAGACGGCGGTGCGGTTTAGTTTTACGTCATCGGTGACCAGGGAGGAACTGGCGGCGGCCGCCGAAGCCGTGGGCACCGCCGTCGGAAGCGTCCGGACCCTCGGCCGCACCTGACGCCCGGGCCAGCCCAACTAAGTAGCCCTATCTGTCGTTTTGGGCCCTCAAAACGACAGATCGCGCTACTTACTTGGGAGCGGGAGCTCAGATGTGGCGGGCGCGGCGGAAAATCCAGTGCCGAAGCAATGTGAACCGCACGGCCGTGGCAACAAACCCGGAGAGCGTGGTGGTCAGGAGTTCGTCGGCCACGGTGGCTTGCGGATGGAGCCAGTGCAGGATCCCGAGGCTGCTGCCGGTAATGAGTAGCGCAATGACGATCACGATCAGACCGTTCAGGTGATCCTGTGTCCGCTTCCGGTTGGACGTGATCTTGAACGTCAGCCGGCGGTTCAGTGCGGTGTTCATAACCGAGGTGACGATCAGCGCGGCTGCGTTGGCGAGCTGCGGGTCAATCCATTGGCGGAGCAACACGTACAGAGCCAGCGAGGATGCCGTGCAGATGATGCCCACGCCGGTGAAGCGGATCAGCTGGCGCACCACCGGAAACCTGAAGATGCCGGGGTAGTGACGGGTGGCCGGCGCGCCACGGGCGGGCTGCTGCGCCAGCCGGGCGGCGGGCGCAGCAGGGGTCTCCATGGATCCAGCCTGACAGATCAGGCCGGGGTTTCCTCCCACGACGCGGCCTTGACCGGGTTGCTGAGTTCCCCGATGCCCTGGACGCGGCACACCACGGTGTCGCCGGGGTGGATACGTGCGCACTCTGCCGGGAAGCCGGTGAGCACCAGATCGCCCGCGTGAAGCGTCATGAATGAGCTGAGATAGACCAGGATTTCATCGACCTTCCAGCCCAGGTCCGCACTGCTGGCCGGCTTCAGTTCGGTGCCGTTGTGGACGATGCCGATGGACAGGTCTGCGTCGTCGAGTCCGGTGACAATCCACGGGCCAACGGGGGTGAAGGTGTCCTGGCTCTTGGCGCTGATCCACAGTTCGTCCGATTTCTGCAGGTCACGCGCGGAGACGTCATTGCCGATGGTGAATCCCAGGACGGCGCTCCGGGCCGTCTCCAATGTCAGGCCCCGGACTGTGTGCCCGACGACGACAGTCAGTTCAGCTTCCGGGTCCACGTATCCCACGGTGGAGCTCAGTTCGATGGCGTCGCCCGGTCCGATCACGCTCGAGGCGGCTTTGTGGAACGCCTGCGGGGGAAGGTCGCGGCCGGGGAGGCCGGTGTTGTGTGCCATGCCCAGGACGTTGACCGGAACAGACGGGGCCAGGAAAACGAAGGAGTCCTGGCCCACCACGTCGCCGGTCTCCCAGCCGGGCCGGGCCGGGCTGGTGGCGTTCGCCCTGGATCCGGCGAACGGGGAGTCAACGACTGTCCAATACCGGCCGGCCTCGGAGCCGAAGTCCGGCGAACCGTTGGCGACGAAGAAATGCTCATCTGAAGCCGCTGCCGGGATCGGGCGGACACGGGCAATACGGCGGGGAGCGCTGGGAGTCATGAAGACATCCTACGTCCTGCCGTGCTGAGGGGCCGGCTGTGTGACGGGAACGCCGGTCAGTACAGCTCGCCCACCGGAATCTCGACGGCCAGGCGGTTCGAGGGTCCGGGAAGCGGACAGGCCCAGGCTTCGTTGTAAGCACAGGACGGGTTGTAGGCAAAGTTGAAGTCCAGGACGAACTCGGCGCCGGGCCCGGAGCCCTGGACTCCATGGAAAGCACCCTTGATGGTGTCCAGCAGGTACCGGCCGGCGCCGTAGGTTCCACCGGGCTGACCTGCGGTGGCGTCCCGGAAGGGAACGAAAATTCCGCCGCCGTAGCCATGCAGCTTCCACACACCGAGCTGACCCAGTTCAGGAAGGTCGAACGTGCCCAGCCGGACAAAATGCACCACGCCGTCGGTGGCTGTTTCCACGCTCATTTCGCGGCCGGCACCCTCAAGGGTGAGTGGCACGTAAAACCGGTAAATGGGGTCGTAGTCGGCAGTCTTCAGGCCGGAGAACTGTGCCTTGTCCTGCGGTGTGAGGGCGGACGCCGGATGGGTTGCGAACATGCGGTCGCGCTCATGCCGCCAATGGGAGTGGGCTTCCTCGGGGCTTTCCGCGGCAATCTTCCGGACTGTGTCGTAGAGGGCAAACGTCCGCAGCCGCCAGTCAGCAATATCGAGGGCGGAGATGTCCGCCAGGCTTCCTTGGTCCACGCCATGCTGATCTACCGACATAGCCCCAAGCCTAGTCCCAAGTCGAGCGGGAAAGTCCGGCAGCGACACGCGGCACCGCCCCGGCGCACGGCTGACCGCCACTAGGCTGGCTGCATGACGTTCAGAATGACATCGTGGGGACTGCGGACCGCGGGACTTCTGATGGCCGGCGTCCTCGCCGCGGGGTGCAGCGCGCCGGGCGGCGGCGGCCCGGCGTGGACGGCGCAGCCTGGCACGGCCTCCGCCCCCGGTCCCTCCGCCCCCGGCGAGTCGGCTTCCGGCGGTGCTGCGCCGGCCTCGGAACCTGCCCCGACGCCGGGAACATCAGGCGCCGCGAGTCCCGGCCCGGCCGCCACTGCCTCAGCCTGGAAAACCTTCACCGATCCCGCCCGGACGGTCAGTTTTGACCTGCCCGAGGAATGGATTGCCCAGTCTGTCACCCCCGAGGAGGGCACACTGGCTGGTGCCTTGAAGATCGAGGTGAAAAAGCAGGACGGCACCTACATGGCTGCCCTGCGGACGGGACTGCCGCCGTCGGACTCTTCCTGCCCGGACGCGGGCAGGAAGCCCTACACCGTCATCAGCAGCGTGCCGGTGGAACTTCCGGGGTTGGCCCGAGAAGGTACCATCGCACCGCACGTGGTGTTCCGCGTGATCCAGGGGTACCGGTACTTCGGCTCGTACGGCATCACCAACATTGTGGGCGGAGCGGACGGGCAGGTCTGCGAGCTGCGCAACGTGGTCCGCGGTCCCGCCGGGAAAGGCGACTATTCTTTCGGGGACGTCAGTGTCCTGAAGGCTTTTGCCCCTGATGAAAAAGTGGCCCCGGCCAAGCCGTTTGACACCTTGGGCCAGGCCGCAGAGTACGTTGATGAGAGCTCGGACTTCGCGAACGTGCAGCGGATGCTAATGTCTCTGGAGATCAAAAACTAGTCCCGCCTCCGGCTCCATCAATGCCGGGACAGAGCGGGACGTTCTGCCGCTGCCTCACACCCCGGAGATACATGGAACGCACCGTTGCCGCACGCATGGTCTTTAAGACCGTGGCTGATACAAAAGCAGCCCTGGCGATCGCCGTGGCCAAAAATTCCGGCTTCACCTCGTTTGAAGAATCCTTGACCGTTACGGCGGAAGGGGACACCGTTCCGGTACGCGAACTTGCAGACCATCACGGCGGCCGCCTCCACTACATGGAGTTCGCCGGGCCCACCGAAGTGACTGTTGAGTACTCTGCGACAGTGGCCGGTAAGGCCCTGCCTGAAGAGGTAACCCTGGCGGACCTCATCCGTTACGTCCGGCCCAGCCGCTACGCGGAATCCGACAGGCTCCTGCCCACCGCCTACGCCGAATTCGGCGGACTTCACGGTGTGGAACTGCTTCAGGCCGTGCGGAGCTGGGTCTATGGCGAGTTGAGGTACATCAGCGGTTCCTCCCGTGGCACGGACGGCGCTGTGGAGACGCTACTGCACCGCCGCGGTGTGTGCCGGGACTTCGCCCACCTCGCTATCGCCCTGCTGCGTTCCAAGGACATCCCGGCGCGGCTCAGCGCGGTCTATGCGCCCGGGCTGACGCCCATGGATTTCCACGCTGTAGCCGAGGCGTATGTCGACGGCGCCTGGCACATCATCGACCCCACAGGCCTGGCCCCGCGGGAGTCGATGCTGCGGATCACCGCCGGGCGGGACTCCTCCGACACGGCGTTCCTGTCCACCGTGGGCGGACGCCTGACCCTGAACGAGCTTCGCGTCACCGCTGTGGTCAACGGAACGTTGCCGATGGAGGACCCCTCCGCACTGGTAGTGCTGGGCTAACTGCAAAAGCGGCCCGGCACTACCCGCGGAGGCTACTTGCCGGTCCTCGTCCCGACCGAATGCCGCAGCTTCTCTGTCAGCCGCTGAAGTTCCTTTTGCTCGGCGGCTGTCAGGGCGGGCCCCACCAGGCTGGAGATGTCCCGTACGTGCTCGCGGCCAATCTCCTTCTGGAGGGCGGCGCCCTCATCAGTCAGTTTCAGCAATACCCCGCGGCCGTCGTCCGGGGCGGGCTGCCGGACCACGAGTCCGCGCTTTTCCAGCCGCTCCACCAGCCTGCTCAGGCTCGACTGGCTCAGCAGGACGTGGTCATTGAGTTCGTTGAGCCGCAGCCAGCCGGACGGGCACCGGGAGAGCGTGAACAGGACGTCGTACTCGTTGATGGCCACGTTCTTGAATGCCTTGCCTGCCTGGAGCTTGCGCATGACCGCAACCTGCGCCCGGAAAAGGGACTCCCAGGTCTCCGCCGCCAGCCGGCTCGGCGATTCCTTCCCTTCGGCAGCCATCATGCCTCCGAGGATGCTTTTTCGTTGGCCTGCGTTGCCATGAGGGCAGCCACCCGGCCGGCGTGCGTTGGGGGCTCCGGCACGTGGGCCGGCTTCTTGGCGGCGTACTCCTTGCGCAGAACCGGGAGAACTTCCTCGCCGAAGAGGTCCAGCTGCTCCAGGACGGTTTTCAGCGGCAGCCCTGCATGGTCGATCAGGAACAGCTGGCGCTGGTAGTCGCCGAAGTACTCACGGAACGTCAGGGTCTTCTCGATGACTTCCTGCGGGCTTCCCACGGTGAGCGGAGTCTGGGAGGTGAAGTCCTCCATCGACGGTCCGTGCCCGTAAACGGGCGCATTGTCGAAGTAGGGGCGGAATTCCTTGACCGCGTCCTGGGAGTTCTTGCGCATGAAGAACTGGCCGCCGAGGCCCACGATGGCCTGGTCCGCCGTGCCGTGGCCGTAGTGCTCGTAGCGCTCACGGTAGAGACCGATCAGCTGCTGGTAATGCTCCTTGGGCCAAAAGATGTTGTTCGCGAAGAAGCCGTCGCCGTAATAAGCGGCCACTTCGGCGATCTGCGGCGTGCGGATGGAGCCGTGCCACACAAAGGGGGCCACGCCGTCGAGCGGGCGCGGGGTGGAGGTGAAGTTCTGCAGCGGCGTGCGGAACTTGCCGGACCAGTTGACCGTGTCCTCGTCCCAAAGCCGGCGCAGCAGGCTGTAGTTCTCGATGGCCAGTTCAACGCCGTCCTGGATGTTCTTGCCGAACCAGGGGTAGACAGGGGCCGTGTTGCCGCGGCCCAGGACCAGGTCAACGCGGCCGTCAGCCAGGTGCTGGAGCATGGCGAAGTCTTCGGCGATCTTGACCGGATCGTTGGTGGTGATGAGCGTGGTGGCCGTGGACAGCGTGATCCGCTCGGTCTGCGCGGCGATGTAGGCAAGGGTGGTGGTGGGGGAGGAGGAGAAGAAGGGGCGGTTGTGGTGCTCGCCGATGGCGTAGACATCCATGCCGATTTCTTCGACCTTCCTGGCGATCGCCACGGACGCCTTGATGCGCTCGTTCTCCGTGGGCGTCCGGCCGGTGGTGGGGTCAGTGGTGATGTCACTGACGCTGAATACGCCGATCTGCATGGTGTGCCTTCCGTTCCTGGACTTCTCTTGGCTTACGTCCACTATACCCGATCTTCATGCGTTTGCATGTATCGATGCGTACAACGCCCCACGGTAGGAAATATTCCCAGTGACTCGCCGAGCGGCCGATATTGGGAAAGGGCTTGCCCGGCAACGTGACTCCTTTTATCAAGAGCTTTGACATGTGGTGGGAATCACTCTAGATTGTGGATCAGGAAAGCGCATTCCAAGCTTCTGTCCCTTTCTAAAGCGGAGAATCACTATGCCATCAACTGTCAGCGATGCCCGAGCGCTGAGTGTCCCGTCCCAACAGCAAGGCCCCGGAACGGAGCCACGTCTGCGCATGAACAACGTCGCCCTGAAATGGGCAGCAGAGTTCTGGCGGCCGGTTTCCTTTGTCGTCGCCCTCGTGCTCGTCTGGTGGCTGGTCACCGCGCAGAAGTGGGTGGCTCCCTTCATCCTTCCCAGCCCGCAGGACACCCTCAGCGCACTGAGTGAGAACGGCACTTATCTCGCCCAACACACTGGTGTAACAACGCTGGAGACCGTCTTGGGATTTGTCATAGCCATTCTTCTGGGTGAGCTGGTCGCGGTGTTGATGGTCTATTCGCGGTCCCTGGAGAAGACCATGTACCCCATCATCCTGTTTGCCCAGGTGATTCCGAAGATCGCTATAGCTCCCTTGTTTGTTGTCTGGCTTGGCTTTGGATTGGAGCCGAAGATCTGGGTCGCGGTGCTGATGGCCTTTTTCCCCATCGTTGTATCCGGTATGGCAGGCCTCCGTTCCGTCGATCCGGAAATCCTGGAACTCACCTCCACCATGGGGGCCAATCCCTTCAAGACATTTCTTAAGGTCCGGCTGCCGGCGTCGCTGCCTCAGTTGTTCTCCGGCCTCAAGGTGGCGGCCACCTTGGCAGTGACAGGCGCAGTGGTCGGGGAATTTGTCGGGGCTAATGAGGGCCTTGGCTACGTCATCCTCCAGGCCAACGGCAATATCGACACCGCCATGCTCTTTGCGGCGCTGATCATCATGTCCGTCCTGGGCATCCTGCTCTTCGCGATCATTCAGATTGCCGAGTGGTTCCTTGTCCCGTGGCAGGCGTCGCGCCGCACCGGCGGCGCATCCACAAACGGCTAATGCATTACTGCAAAAACAACTCAATGGAGAGAACGTTATGAAACTTACCCGCACCGCTGTCCTAGCCGCGATCGCCGCGGCATCCCTTGCCCTCACCGCTTGCGGAGGTTCCTCACAGCCTGAAAGCACTGCCGCTGGAGCCGAAGAATCCGAGTCCGTGACCCTGATGCTGAACTGGTACCCCTATGGCGAGCACGCTGCGTTCTACTACGGAGTGGAGCAGGGCATCTTCAAGAAGCACGGCATCGACCTGACCATCAAGGCGGGCCAGGGTTCCACTAAGACCGTCCAGGCAACAGGCCAGGGCCAGATGGACTTTGGCTGGGCCGATACCCCGGCCGTCCTGGCCAACGTCGATAAGGGCGTCAAGGTGAAGAGCCTTGGGGTCTACCTGCAGACCACTCCCTCTGCTGTGCAGGTCTTCACTGACTCCGGAATCAAAACAGTTGCCGATCTCAAAGGCAAAACCATCGCCATGTCGGCCGGAGATGCACCCAGTGTTACCTTTCCGCTCTTTCTGAAGGCGGCAGGCCTTGCGGAGACGGATGTGAAGCAGCAGAACCTCGACGCTGCAGGAAAGGTCGCGGCGGTCCTCTCCAACAAGGTCGATGGCCTGATTGGATTCGCCCACGACCAGGGGCCGAGCATTGCAGCCAAGAGCGGCAAGGCTATGACGTACTTGCGCTACTCCGACGAGGGCATCAACTTCTATTCGAACGGCCTTATTTCCTCCGATGACTACTTAGCCAAGAACCCTGCCTTGGCAAAGGAGATGATGGCTGCCGTCTCAGAGTCGTTCAGCGCGGCCATCGCCGATCCCGAAGCGGCGGCTAAGTCGATGGAAGGCAAAGACCCCCAGGTCCCGGCGCAGGCCGTAGTTCTGGAACAGTGGACAGAAACTATCAAACTGCTCAATACGTCGGCTACAAAAGGCAAGAACCCGGGCATCAATGATTCTGCTGACTGGGCCGCAACAATCAAGACGCTGTCCGGTGCGGGCCTCATCGGAGAAGGTAGCGACGCGTCCAAATATTTCGATTCGCAGTACCAGCCAAAGTGAAAGCTGAGAACGACATGACAGCCCTTGTGCACGAGAAGCCGGTGACGACAACGAAACCGGTTGTGACCATCGAAAACCTCAACATCACGTATTCGACCAAACGCAGCAAAGTGACCGCCCTCGACGACATCAACCTCAAGGTGGAACAGGGTGAATTCCTCTCGATTGCAGGCCCCTCGGGATGCGGAAAGTCCACCCTGCTGAAAGTGGTGGCCGGCCTGACCCTTGCGACCGGCGGCCGGGCCCAACTCCGCGGCGAGCAGGTTAGGGGCCCGCGCCGCGATATCGGATACGTCTTCCAGCGGGCCGCACTTCTTGAGTGGCGGAACGTGCGTGGCAACATCCTGCTTCAAGCCGAAATGCGTGGCATGGATAAATCCAAGGCAGCCCGGCGGGCAGATGAGCTGATCGAGATGACCGGTCTTGGGGGATTTGAGAAGGCCTTCCCACATGAGCTATCAGGCGGTATGCAGCAACGGGTTTCCCTCTGCCGTGCGCTTCTCCATGAGCCTGACGTCCTGCTCATGGATGAACCGTTCGGAGCGCTGGACGCCCTGACCCGGGAACGCATGAACATCGAACTGCATCGCATCTGGCGCGAGACCGGTACAACGGTCATCCTGGTGACCCACTCCGTGGCCGAAGCTGTTTTCCTTGCCAACCGCGTGGTGGTCATGAGCGCGCGGCCAGGCACGATCCTCGAAACCCTTGACGTGCCGCTCGGTGAGCATCGTGACTACGCTGCGACCATGGAGGACCCGGACTTCGTGCGGGTTTCGGCCCGTGTTCGGGAACTGCTGGGGGCATCCCACAGTGCTGACTAGGTGAGGCGAGCGGCGTCAGCCGCACCAGCTGAGTCTGGCAAGGGAGGGGACAGCAAAATTGCTGTCCCCTCCCTTGCGTTTACCTGTGAATTACGTCTACTCCGGGGCGGCGCGGCGGCCGCTGACCTTGGGAGTGGCGCCGGTGGTCCAGTCACTGAACTCTGCATCGACGTCGTCCGCGGCCGAAAACTCCGGCCGCTCCTGGAGCTCACGCAGCAGCTGCCTGCGTTCCCGGCGCCCCTCCACGAGCCGGTACAGCACGGGCACCAGCACCAGGGTCAGGGCAGTGGAGGACACCAGCCCGCCGATCACTACGACGGCCAGGGGCTGGGAGATAAAGCCCCCGCCGCCGGTCAGGCCGAGGGCCATGGGGGTCAGGGCGAAAACGGTGGCCAGGGCGGTCATCAGGATGGGACGCAGGCGCTGCCGCGCGCCGTGGGTGATGGCGTCAGCCACGGTCATCCCGGGCAGGCCGTTGCGGGGCTGCCGGTACTGGTTGATGAGATCGATGAGCACAATGGCGTTGGTGACCACGATGCCCACGAGCATCAGCATCCCGATCAGCGATGGCAGCCCGAGGGGAACGCCGGTCGCCAGCAGCAGGGCCACGGCTCCGGTGGCTGCGAAGGGCACGGAGACCAGCAGGATCAGCGGCTGGATCAGGGACTTGAAGGTTGCCACCATGATGACGTACACAATGGCGATGGCCGCGAGGAGGGCCAGGCCCAGCTGCTGGAAGGATTCCGCCTGCTGGGTGGTGGCGCCGCCGAGTTCCGCGGTGACACCCGGCGGGAGGCTGACTTCCGCAAGGCGCTTCTGCACTTCTGCGTTCACCGCGCCAAGGTTGGAGCCCGACGGCGTGACTGACACTTTCGCGGTCCGCTGACCGTTGCTTGCGGTAATGGAGACCGGGACGTCCACCTGTTCCACAGAGGCAATGCTGCCCAGGGTCACCGGAACAGCGCCTGCCGGCAGGGCGATGTTGCGCACCGCCTCGATGCTGGTGAACCGGGTGCCCTTGCCGATCTGCACCGGGAAGTCGTTGGTGTCGATCCGGACGGTTCCGGCCGGGATAGGACTGATGGTGGCGGCGAGGACGCCGGCCACCTGTTCCTCGTTCAGTCCTGCGGCGGCTGTCTTGGCCCGGTCCACCTTGACCTGGACCACGGGCTGGCTGGCGGCCAGGTTGGTGGTCACTTCACTGGTTTCCGGGACGCCGGTCATGGCCTCCACCATGGCGTCACTGGCCGTGCGGAGATCCTCGGACGTGGCCGCCTTGATGGTGATGTCCACTGTGGAGGAGGTTCCGAAGCCGCCCTGCTGGGAGCCCACGGTGACCTTTCCGGAACCGGCCACCTTGGCCAGTTCCGTGCGGACTGTTTCCTGGAGCCTGGCCTGGTTCGCCTTTTCATCCGTCACCACAGTAAAGGTGGAGTTGGAGGAGCCGGAGGAGGTCAGCGCGGCAAAGCCCGCCTGGGCGTTGCCGGACGTGACCTGGACATTCTTGACGCCGTCGATGCCGCGGAGGACCTCTTCGAGCTTCACGGCTGCCGAGCTGGTGTCCGCCAGGCTCGTGCCCGCCGGCATCACCTGGCGGACGGTCATGCTGTTCTGGCCGGAGTCGCCCAGGAGGTTGGTTGCAAGCAGCGGAGTCATGGCGCCCGTCCCGCCGAGCACCAGCAGGGCGGCAACCAGCGTCCAGACCGGATGCTTCTGGGTCTTGCTGAGGATCGGCAGGTACGCGCGCTGGAGCGGGCTCTTTTGTTCCGCTTCGTGGGCTTTGGCCAGGGCAGCGGCGGCCGCTTCACGTGCGGCGGCTGAACCGGGTGCGGCGGTGGCCGGGCTCTTGAGGAACCAGTAGGCGAGCACGGGGACGATGGTCAGGGACACCAGCAGGGAGGCCAGCAGGGCCATGGTGACTGTCAGCGCGAACGGGCGGAACAGTTCGCCGGCCAGCTCGCCAACGAAGGCGATGGGCAGGAAGACTGCCACTGTGGTCAGCGTCGAGGCGGTGATGGCGCCGGCCACTTCGCGGATGGCGGTAAGGATGGCGGCGACCTTCTCCTCGCCGTAGCTCAGGTGCCGCTTGATGTTCTCGATCACCACGATGGAGTCGTCCACCACCCGGCCGATGGCGATGGTGAGCCCGCCCAGGGTCAGAATGTTCAGCGAGTAGCCGGTCGCCGAGAGCCCGATGAAGGTCACCAGGAGCGAGAGCGGAATGGACACCGCCGTCACCAGGGTGGAGCGGGTGGACATCAGGAACACGAGGATGACGGCCACAGCAAAGCCAAGCCCCAGCAGACCCTCGGTGGTGAGGTCCTTGATGGACTTCTCGATGAACGGCGCCTGATCGAACACGGCCGTGAACTTGGCGTTGGATCCCAGCTCGGCCTCAAGGTCGGCCAGCGAGTCGTTCACTGCGTGGGAAATGCCCACCGTGTCGCCTTCGGGCTTTTTGGTGACCGAGACTGCCAGGGTCTCCTCGCCGTTCGTCCGGGTGATGGACGTGCGTTCGTCGTCGCGCAGGCTGACATCCGCCACCGTGCCGATCGTGGCACCGTTTTTCGCGCCGCCCAGTGGCAGCGACTTGATGGTGTCCAGCGAATCCACCGGGCTGCCGATCTGCAGGGACAGGGTTTTGCCCTGCTCCTCGATGGTGCCCGCCGGGATCAGGGAGCCGTTGTTGCCCAACGCATTCCGGATGGACTCAATGGTGGCGCCGGACGCGGCCATTGCCTCGGGCCGGGGGAGGACCTCGATGTGCAGGGTCGCTCCGCCGGTCACATCGGCGCCGCGGACGCCGTCGATTTTCTGGAGCCGGGGAACGGAGAGCCGCTGGAGGTCGGCGTTCAGCTCACTGAGCGGTTTGTCCGAGGACACCGCCAGGAACACGATGGGGAAGTCGCTGATGCTGCCGGCGAACGCCTGCGGCTGCACGTCCTCGGGCAGGGCACGCTTGGCGTTGGAGATGGCCCGGTCAATCTGGTTCCGGGCCCGGTCCAGGTTGGTCCCGTAGGTGAAGACCATGGTGATCTGGGAGGAGCCGTTACGGGATGTCGAGGACGTTGACTCCAGGCCCTCCACCCCGTTCAAGGCGGTCTCCAGCGGTGCGCTGACCTGTTTGTCAACCACTTCCGGCGAGGCGCCGGGCATGGCGGTCAGGACGGTTATCTGCGGAAACTCGATGGACGGAATGAGTTCCTGCTTCAGCGATGACATGGTGATCACGCCGAACACCGATGCGAAGACGGTGATCAGCGCGATCAGCGCCCGGTTTGCCAGTGAAAGTTGTGCCAGCCGGAACATCGCAAGGTCTCCTGTGGGGTTGACGGACTGCTGGGACACGACCTGCCCGCCAGGCCTGATTCGCCCGCCAGACCGGCGCTGCGTCAGTGGTTGGCGGGAACGCTTTCCAGCTGGAGTGACTTGGCGGTAGCCGCCTCGATCGCCGCAGCCAGTTCCGGGTTCTCATCAAGCTTCACACCGTAGCCGGGCATCATGTCCTTGAGCTTGCCCTGCCAGCCCTTGAAGCTCTTGGGGAAGGCCTTCTGCAGCAGTTCAATCATGATGGGCACCGCCGTGGACGCGCCCGGCGAGGCGCCCAGGAGCGCACCGATCGAGCCGTCGCGGCCGGCGATGACTTCAGTGCCGAACTGCAGCACGCCGCCCTTTTTCGGATCCTTCTTGATGATCTGTACACGCTGACCGGCGGTGATCAGTTCCCAATCGCCGTCCTTGGCCTCGGGGTAGTACTCCCGAAGCGCCTCGACCTTGTCGCCGTGGCGCTTGGCCACCTCCTTGACGAGGTACGCGGTGAGGTCCATGTTGTCCTTCGCCACGGCGAGCATCGGAATGATGTTGCCGGGGCGGATGGACAGGGGCAGGTCCAGGTACGAGCCGTTCTTCAGGAAGTTGGTGGAGAAGCCGGCGTAGGGGCCGAACAGGAGGGAGCGCTTCCCGTTGACGTAGCGCGTGTCCAGGTGCGGCACGGACATGGGCGGGGCGCCCACGGAGGCCTGGCCGTAGACCTTGGCGCTGTGCTGGGCCGCGAGGGCCTCGTCGGTGCAGCGGAAGAACTGGCCGGACACGGGGAAGCCGCCGTAGCCCTTGCTCTCCGGAATGCCGGATGCCTGCAGGAGGTGCAGGGCGCCGCCGCCCGCACCAACGAACACAAACTTGGCGTGGATCCTGCCGTGTTCACCGGACCGGGGGTGCTTCAGCGAAAGGTCCCAGCCGCCGTCGGACGCCTTTGAAATGCCGGTCACGTCGTGGCCGTAATTAACCTCGACGCCGTTGTTCCCAAGGTACGTGGTCAGCTCACGGGTCAGTGCCCCGAAGTCGACGTCGGTGCCCTCGGCGGCGCGGGTGGCAGCGATGCGCTGCTTGGGGTCGCGGCCCTTGACGATGAGAGGCGCCCACTTGGCGATCTGTGCGTGGTCCTCGGAGTACTCCATGCTGCGGAACAGCGTATGAGGCTTCAGTGCCTCATAGCGGGTCTTGAGGAACTTGGTGTTGTTTTCGCCGATGACGAAGCTCATGTGCGGCACGGTGTTGATGAAGCCCTTGGGCGAACCGATCAGCTGCTCGTCCACCAAGTGGGACCAGAACTGCCGGGAAAGCTGGAACTGCTCGTTAATCAGCAGGGCCTTGGCGGGGTTGACCGAGCCGTCTTTGGCTGCGGGGGAGTAGTTGAGCTCGCACAATGCGGCATGGCCGGTTCCGGCGTTATTCCAGGGGTCGGAGCTCTCCAATCCCGGCTGGTCAAGGCGCTCGAACAGGGAAATGGTCCAGTTCGGCTCAAGCTGCTTGATGAACGCACCCAGGGTGGCGCTCATGATGCCGCCGCCAATCAGGACGACGTCGGCATGTTGGGTCTTTGATATGAAGGTCACAATCAGTCTCCGATAGCAGCGGCTCTGGCTGTCAAAGAATATCCCTGCCCGGCCCGCATACTGAAATTGGGCCCGGCCGTCAAGGCTTTAGCTGCACCTTCGTGAAAACTTCACTCAGGACCGGCGACGCCGGATAACTGCTGACGCGGTCTGACAATGCAAGTGCCGAGATGGGAAAGGCGATGGGAACGGCCGGGACCGTGGCAGCGATCTGGGCGTTGATGGTGTGGTAGAGCTCGTCGCGTTCTTCGCCGGCGGGCAGGCCGCGGGCCCGGTTGATCTTGGAGAAAACCTGCGGGTCCTGGTAGCCGAACTCACCATTCTTCTCGCCAAAGAGGGGGCCTACAAAGTTTTCGGCGTCGGAGTACGCGCCGTTCCAGCCGAGCAGATGGAGGGCGTGGTCGCCGGGGGACTGCACTTTCTGGAGGTACCCGTCGGCCCAGTCCACCGGGACAGGCTTGACGTTGAAGCCGACGGCGGTCAGTTGCCGGCTGAGCTCGGCATAGATCTTCTCGGGCGTGGGGAGGTAGGGGCGGGTGGCGTTGAGCGGATAGTAGAACCGGAGTTCTTCCCCCGCATAGCCCGCCTCGGCCAGGTAGGCCTTCGCCTTGGCCGGATCGTGGCCCAACGCCGGAGCCTCGTTGTTGAAGCCGCTGATCTTTGGCGGAACAAACTGGGTGGCCTTGGCGGTGTTGTCGATAAAGAACTTGCGGATCAGGGTGTCTTTGTCGATGGCAAGCTCGATGGCCTGCCGGACTTTGGTGTTTTGGAGGATGGGGATTTCCTGGTTGATGCCCAGGTACATCACGGAGAACGGGTCGCGCTGGACAATCTGCATGCCGCGCTTGACGAGCTGATCGAAGTTCCCCACCGTGACGGCGTCGTAACCGTCGATCTTGCCGTCCAGCAGCGCCTGAAGCCGGGTCTGCGGATGATCGTACGTAACGAAGTTAATGGTGGAGATTTGTCCGCGTTCACCCCAGTAGTCCCCATGGGTGATCAGGCGGACGCTCGTTTCGTCCCAGGCCGCCAGTTTGAACGGTCCGGTTCCCACCGGATTGGTGGCGAAGGACGAGACGGCGTTGCTGTGCCGCGTCTGGTCCAGCACGTCGGCTGTGCCCGAGGCCAAAGCTGCCGGGGAGGCCATGGCGAAGGCCGGCAGGGTCAGGGCCTGGAGGAAGGCCGTGAAGGGCTGGGTGAGGTCGATCCGGACGGTGTCCGGAGAGACTGCGGTGCAGCTCTTGAAGATGGAGAGCGCGGCGTCGTCGGAGTGCGCTTTGAACACGCTTTTGAACGTGATGCCCGGCGCCTTCGTCCGCAGTTCCGGGGAGAACGCAAACCAGCGGTTGAAATTCTGGCATACGGCGTCGGCATTAAAGGGTGTGCCGTCCTGGAAGGAGACACCGCTGCGGAGCTTGAAGGTGTAGCTGCGGCCCTCGTCCGATTCGGTCCACTCCGTGGCCAGCAGCGGGGTGGGTTTACCGGTGGTCTGGTCCACACCCACCAGGCCTTCGAGGATTTGCCGGGTGACGCGGTGACTTTCAACATCACTTGAGAGCGCCGGGTCCAGTCCCAGCGGCTGGGAGGCGGTGCCGAAGGTGAAGGTCTGGGTGGGCTCCCCGCCGGCGGCCGCCGTGGAGGGAGAGGTTGATGAAGGTGATGGCGACGGGTTACCGGTACAGGCCGTCAGGCCTAACGCCATAAAAACGGCGCCGGTCTTGATGACCGTTCGCCGCGATGTACTGCTGGGCACTCGTCTATCACCTCTGGGCTGTCACTGGCCGGCGCCGCGGGGTGCGGGCCAGTGACACAGTCTAATTGACCGGTCTTGGTGTTCCCTGTACCCGCGCGAGGGGACAACTGCCCATGGGCCTGAACATCCCGGCGCCCCGTTCCTGCTGGAACCGGCCGCCGGGATGTCATGGTGCTGCCTGGACGTGAGCCCGGGTGACGGGCGGGCCCGGGTTACTTGGGCATCAGGACGGTGTCAACGAGGTAGACCGTAGCGTTCTTGGTCTGCACGCCGCCGCAGATGACGTTGGCGCCGTCGACCTGGAGCGCGTCCCCGCTGCCGGTGACGGTGACCGAGCCGCCCTGGACCGTGGCGTGGGTTCCGGCGATCTTGTCCGGGGCGATCTGGCCGGGCACCACGTGGTACGTCAGGATCTTGCTCAGCAGGGCGTCATCGGTCTTCAGGGTCTCGATGGTGGCTGCATCGATCTTGGCAAACGCGTCGTCCACCGGTGCGAAGACCGTGAATTCCGCTCCGTTGAGCGTGTCCACCAGGTCAACCTTCGGGTTCAGCTTGCCCGAAACAGCTGACGTGAGGGTGGTCAGGAGGGGGTTGTTGGACGCGGCGACTGCTACCGGGTCAAGCGCCATGCCGGAGACGGAACCGGCGCCGGTGGGGACCTGCTCGGCGTAGCCGGCGCAGCCCGGGCCCACGAGGTTTGCGGCCGGATCCATAGTGGAGGCGCTGGCTGACGCTGACGGTGATGGAGCCATGCTGGACGGCGCGGCGGCCGGAGCGGAAGAGCTGGGGGTCGTTGTGGCGGTTCCACCGCAGGCGGTAAGGCCCAAAAGGGCTGCAGCTGCAACGCCTGCGACGGTGAAGGATGTGCGCTTGAATGACTGCATTTCAGTTCTCCTAGGTTGTGCCGATTTCTTGCCTGCCGCGGACGTGGCGCCTGCGGCCTGACCTGTTCCGACTGTGGGCACCTGCCCTTGGCTGGTGTCTCACGGGGTATTCGGGAGGAGCGCCGAAATAGATGGGTGGATCAAAAATTCTTTTTTCGAATCGCTGTTTTTGGGTTAACGGCAGAGATCCCGGGCCGTGGGCCCGGGATCTCTGAATGTTGTGCGCAAGGGGGGACTTGAACCCCCACGCCCGAAGGCACAGGAACCTAAATCCTGCGTGTCTGCCAATTTCACCACTCGCGCTTGGCAGGTGCCGGTGTCCTCTTCTCCTCCTCACGGCCAGCGGCTGGACAAGGAAGGGAAGCGTACGACGGCGTATGCCAGTAACCATTGTAGCCTCGGGGGAGGGCAGCTCCTGTCTGTCCCTGCCGCCTCCGGTTCGCCGGTGGCTGGCTGCCCTACGCGTCCAATTTGAGGTCGCGCCGCAGTTTCGCCACATGCCCGGTGGCCCGCACGTTGTATTGGGCCAATGACACCCGGCCGTCGGGATCGATCACGATGGTGGACCGGATCAGGCCTTCGTAGGTGCGGCCGTAGTTTTTCTTTTCGCCCCAGGCCCCGTAGGCCTCAGCCACCGCATGGTCCTCGTCGGAAAGCAGCGGGAAACCAAGATCCTCCTTGGCGGCAAAAGCGGCCAGCTTTTCCACGGAGTCGGGGGAGACCCCCAGGACGCGGTAACCGGCCGACGCGAAGGACGCCAGGTTGTCGCGGAAGTCACACGCCTCTTTGGTGCAGCCGGGTGTGGACGCAGCCGGGTAGAAGTAGACGATGGTGCTGGTGCCCTGTCCTGAGGCCAGGCTCACGTCCTGACCCGACGAATCCTTCAGGGTGAAACCGGGCGCCACTGCACCGGTCAAAAGTCTTTCAGCCATTGTTTATCTCCTTGTTGCAGGCGTGACACACCAGTCTAGTAAGCATCCGGAAACCGGTGCGAAGCAGCCTTAGCTATACTTGCTTGTATGCCTGACATGGATCGCTGGCCCACGGGGCGCTTACTATCGACTGCGGCGCGCCTTGTGGAACACTCCTGGAACGAAAAGCTCAGTGCTATCGGCCTGACCCATGCCGGCGTCATCGCCATCGAAGTTCTGGCAGCCCAAGGGCCCATGACACAGGCCCAGCTGGCCCAGTTTGTCCGTGTCCAGGCCCAGACGATGGGAAAGACGCTCACGCGGCTGGAAGCCCACGGGCATGTCGTTCGCGTTCGCAGCACTTCTGACCGCCGCAGCCAGGTGGTTTCCCTGACCGACAGCGGCCGGGAAGCAGCGGTAGCAGCTGTGGAAATGGAACGGTCGGTCCTGGCCGCAGCGACCATCGATCCGGACGTCCTGCGCCAGGAGCTCCAGGCAGTGGTTCGTGAGCTGGCCAGCCAGTTCGCGTCGCCTGCTGCCCGTGCCCTCGTGGACGGCGCACCGCTGGGCTAAGAGTTACCCGGCTTTCGGAAAACAAGCACGGCATCACACCTGCAGGCAATGCAGCGGTGGTGCCTCTTTTTTGTCCGTCCCGTCTTAGCTGTGGAGCCAGTGCAGGCATTCGTCGCCCAGGGTCCGGGCGGAACCGGGCATAAACTGGCACAGGCCGTCCGAGCCGCAGACTTTTCTTGGGGGAAAACAATGAAGCGACTGGCCCTCGTGGTCCTGGCTGTACCACTCTTCCTGACCGGCTGTGTTGTGCCCTATGGCGGCGCTGACTCCGTCACCACTCCTACCGCCGCAGCTGACGGCTATGCGCGCCTGGATAAGGCCGGCATTGAACAGATCAAGGCTTCGAAGGCAGTGCGGTTGAATATGTCCTCGGGCCGGCTCACCAAAGAGAGTGTCGGCCTGGAAGACGGCAGCAGCCAGGCGCCGGACGTCCAGACACGCGACGGAGAGATGACACTCGATATCCAGGGGCCCGCCGGTACCGTCAGCGCCCGGACGGACCGGCTCCGGCTCAACGGCCTGAACACCCGATCCGATTTCACTGAGGTCACGTACTTCCTCACAGCCCGGACCCTGGAGGAGTACAAGGCCCTGATTCGCGCGGGCGTCGACCGCTATGGCATCGACAGCGGATCAGCCGAGGGCTGGATTGAGTCAATCTCCAGCCGGCCCGGGAAAGAAAGCGACTTCGCCCTGACCCCGGGCACGTCAACAGGACTTCAGGTCACGTACGATCTCCGCTATGACGGTTCGAAAGATGTTCAGGTCATCATCGTGCACGTCAATCCGGTGCCGGCTGGGAGCTGAACGGTTCCTTCAGCGGTGGCCTGGCCGAACGTCAGGCGCCTGCCGGAAGAAACTAAATGGCCCGGAAATAGTCCGGTCCTGAATTTCAGGGGAAAGCGAAACCCCGCCTTCAGGCTTGTGGCCTATGAAGACGGGGTTTCCGTGGTGCACCCCCCGGGACTTGAACCCGGAACCCATTGATTAAGAGTCAATTGCTCTGCCAATTGAGCTAGAGGTGCATCTCTTCGCGGTGATCTTCGTGGCTTTTTCTTTCCCCGTTGATCTCCGCAACGACATGAAACTCTACACGAACTTTATGCCCATGTGAAATCGACGCCGTCGGCGTTCCTTCGGTCAGGCCGGAGGGGCCAAAACCAGCACAAAATCAGGGTTTTGGTTGTTGCTGAGAAGCCAGAATCCGCCCTCCGGGGTGCGGATGACGTCCCGGATCCTGCCATACTCCCGTGTGAAATGGGCCACAGGCGCGTGGGCTTCTTCGCCGCTGAGGGCGACAGTCCAGAGGCGTTGGCCGCGAAGCGCCCCGAGGAAGGCCGTGGATCCCACGATCTCCAAACCGCTGGGGGAGGATTCCGCCGTCGACGGCCACACGACTTTCGCATCGAGGAACTCCCCGCGGTGCGGTGCGCCGGTCACTGCGGGCCAGCCATAATTGCCGCCCGGCACGATCAGGTTGAGCTCATCATTGACATCCGGGCCGAATTCGCTGGCCCCACAGCCTGCCTTCGCTGTCCCAGGCCAGGCCCTGAACGTTCCTGTGGCCGAGGCTGTACACCGCGTTGCCGAAGGGGTTGCCGGGTGCGGGGCCGCCGTCCGCAGTCAGCCTCAGGATCTTCCCGCCCAGCGCATCCGGATTCTGCGGCTGGTCCCTGCGCTGGGAATCACCCGTGCCCACATAGAGGAAGCCGTCCGGGCCAAACCGGATCCGGCCGCCGTTGTGGGTTCCTGCCTTCGGGATGCCAGTGAAAATAACGTCCGGATCGCCAAGCGTCAGTGACCCGTCAGGTCCTTCGGTCACCGTGACACGGGCAATGCGGTTGTCCTCGGCGGACGTGAAGTACATGTAGAGGTAGCTGTCGGCGGGAAATTGTGGCGAGAGCGCCAGCCCTAGCAGGCCCCCCTCGCCGCCCGGGGTCACACCGGGGACCTGCCCGATAGTGGTGGCCCGGCCGTCCTTGACTGCCTTGAGAAGCGCAGAATCACGCTCGGAAATGATGGCCGTGCCGTTCGGCAGGAACACGGCGGCCCATGGAATATCGAGCTGGAGATCGAGCCGGGTCTGAACCGCCGGAGCGACGGCGGCGCTTGGCCCGGGCCCCGCTGTCCCGGTCCCGGCAGTCCCGGGGGCGGGACGTGCCGGGCCGGGGCCTGTACCCGTCACGCTGCCGGTTGGCGCGTCGTTTCCGCCCCCTGTGCAGCCGGACAAAACCAAGGCCACGCAGAGAGCCAGGGCGCCGGCACGGGGTGCAGCGGCCGCCAGGGACCGGCCAGCTGCACCGGTGCCGTCAGCGGCGGTTTCGGCGGGGAGCCCGGAACCCGGCGGCCTCGGCGTGGGCCGCCGACTCGAACCAGACATCGGCCGTGGTCTGCTCATAGTCCGGGTGCCCCTCCTCGTAGTAGACCATTGCGCTGGCGTCACCCTTGACATCGAAATCGGCCGGGCCACTGCCATCCGGTCCGGGGGACGCGGAGCCGGCGCCGTAGGGCTGGTCAGCGGCAAGATGGCCCATCGGTTCGGCCCCTTGCTCGGAGCGGCCGCCGGCAGCCGCTGCCGGTTCGACCCCCTGCTCGTGCCTGGCGGGAGGCGTTTCGCGGGTATTTCCCCCGGGATATACCGCTGCGTCGTCCGCTGTCAGGGCATCAGCAGCTGCTGTTTCTGCGCCAGGAAGCGTCGGGGCGTGCGGGTCTGTGTACTCCGCGTGATGAACGTAGCCAGTGTCCTGGCCAGCCTGGCGGCCGGTCTCGTTGACTTCCTGCGCATCCGCACCCGGTATGGCGGCGGCACCGGTAGTCGCGGCTCCAGTACTTGCCGCTCCGGTGGCTGCGCCTGTGTGTGCATCGGAGCCAGCCCTGTGGCTGGCCGCCGGAGTTGCCCCGCCGGCTTCAGACCACTGCGTTTCCCACTCGTCTTCCGCTTGCCGCGCCGAATCAGTCCGGCTGCCGCCAGCCTGCGTACCGGCAGCATCCGCGTCGGGCGCCGTGGTCTCTCGGGGTGATGTGGGCCCTGCAGCGGCAGCGGGCCCTGCAGCGGACCGCCCGGCGGCCAGCGGCTCCCCGGCTTCTTCCGGTTCCAATGTCGCCGGCATCCCAGGTGAAGGCAGGGTCTCCTGTCCGGACACGGCATCCGTTCCGGTGCCGGTCTCCGGAGCTGCGTCCATTCTCCGCGCGGCGGCCGGCTCGCCGGCAGCCTCAACGGGGGTGCGGGTTTCCGGGCTTGCCACAAAGTCCTGCTGACCAGCCGCTGTTCCAGTCCGCGCGGGTGTTTCGTCCGCAGTTGTTGGGGGCGCGGGTTCCGCCGCACCGCCGAAACCGGCCGCACCCGGGAGGCCCGCCGTACCGGCGGCCTCCGCAGAGGCAGCCGCGCTCCCACCAGACAGGCCGCCGTCGTGCCGGACTGTGTCTGAGCCGCGGGTATTGCCGGAGCTGTTGCGGTTCAGGAGCCACCACACAACCCCCACAATCAGCACAATTGCAATGATCCAGAAGATAAAATCCATAACAGGCCCTTCAGTCCGGATGGCATGGTTACTGTTCCCTGACGGTACGTCGGGGCCAATGTGGCTGTCTAGGCTCCCGGAGGTCCGGTGCGGGGATCGAAGCAGGTCAAAGCCATGGCTACCAGCGGCGGGACCCCTCGAAAGGTGCCATTCTTACCGGACAGGCCGGGTGTATGGGGCAGCGAAAGCAGTCCGGGAGGGCCTGACCAAACCGATTCCCGGGAGCCGCAAGACCGTGCGTCTCAATATATGAGACGCCAGTCCACTATTTGAACGAAATAATGCCGAAAATGGGCTTCTGCGGCGGTTTCCGGTTCGTTCGCTCCCGCTCGGAGTCATAGACTTTGAGCCATGAGTGCCGACAGCCAAACACCAACTGAGAACAAGCCTGACATCAAGCCCCGCAGCCGGGTTGTCACCGACGGGATTCACGCCGCCCCCGCGCGTGGCATGTTCCGTGCCGTCGGTATGGGCGACGACGACTTCGCGAAGCCGCAGATCGGCGTCGCAAGTTCGTGGAACGAAATCACTCCCTGCAACCTGTCCCTGAACCGGCTTGCCCAGGGTGCCAAGGAAGGCGTCCACGCGGGTGGCGGGTTCCCCATGCAGTTCGGCACCATCTCCGTTTCAGACGGCATTTCGATGGGCCACGAGGGCATGCACTTCTCCCTGGTCTCCCGCGAAGTCATTGCCGACTCCGTGGAAACCGTGATGCAGGCAGAGCGCATCGACGGCTCGGTACTGCTGGCCGGCTGCGATAAGTCCCTGCCCGGCATGCTAATGGCCGCGGCCCGCCTGGACCTGGCCAGCGTTTTCCTCTACGCCGGTTCCATCATGCCGGGCTGGGTCAAGCTGGAGGACGGTTCCGAAAAGGAAGTCACCCTCATTGACGCCTTCGAGGCTGTGGGCGCCTGCGCCGCAGGCAAGATGAGCATGGAGGACCTGACCCGCATCGAAAAGGCCATCTGCCCGGGCGAAGGCGCCTGCGGCGGCATGTACACCGCCAACACCATGGCCTGCATCGGCGAAGCGCTGGGCATGTCACTGCCGGGTTCCGCCGCTCCGCCCTCTGCGGACCGCCGTCGTGACGAATTCGCCCGCAAGTCCGGCGAAGCGGTAGTCAACCTGCTCCGACTGGGCATCACAGCCCGCGACATCATGACCAAGAAGGCCTTCGAGAACGCCATCGCCGTGACCATGGCCTTCGGTGGTTCCACCAACGCGGTCCTGCACCTGCTGGCCATCGCCCGCGAAGCCGAGGTCGAACTGAGCCTCGAAGACTTCAACCGCATCGGTGACAAGATCCCGCACCTGGGCGACCTGAAGCCGTTCGGCCGCTACGTGATGACCGACGTCGACAAGATCGGCGGCGTGCCGGTCATCATGCGCGCACTGCTCGACGCCGGCCTGCTGCACGGGGACTGCCTCACCGTCACCGGCAAAACCGTCGCTGAAAACCTTGCAGCGATCAACCCGCCGGATTTGGACGGCAAGATCCTGCGCGCCCTGGACAACCCGATCCACAAGACCGGCGGTATCACCATCCTGCACGGTTCGATGGCCCCCGAAGGCGCCGTGGTCAAGAGCGCAGGCTTCGACGCCGACGTCTTTGAAGGGACCGCCCGGGTATTCGAGCGCGAGCAGGGCGCACTGGAAGCGTTGGACAACGGCAAAATCCACGCCGGTGACGTCGTGGTGATCCGCTACGAAGGCCCCAAGGGCGGCCCGGGCATGCGCGAGATGCTCGCCATCACCGGAGCCATCAAGGGTGCCGGGCTGGGCAAGGACGTCCTGCTGCTCACTGACGGCCGCTTTTCCGGCGGCACCACCGGGCTGTGCATCGGCCACGTCGCCCCCGAAGCTGTCGACGGCGGCCCCATCGCCTTCGTCCAGGACGGCGACCGGATCCGTGTGGACATCGCCGCCCGCAGCTTCGATCTCCTGGTGGACGACGCCGAACTCGAAGCCCGCAAGGTCGGCTGGGAGCCGCTCCCGGCCCGATACACCAAGGGCGTGCTCGCCAAGTACGCCAAGCTCGTGCACAGCGCCTCCACCGGCGCCTACTGCGGGTAGTACCCGAGTACCTCAAGCCTCCGGCGGCGGCGACGCTACTGCCGGAGGCGGCAGGGCTTAATGAGGGCCGATCCCGGGGCCCCGAGCGGACGGCGCTTGCGCCGGAGGTTCGGGGTAGGATCAGCCCGTGGACAATGAAGTCCATATGGTGAGATCGGATGTCGTCTCGTTGACACCCGTCACACCAGAGGGAAAACTGAACGCATGACTTTCGTTACCGTCGGCACCGTCGTCGTCCTTACCAAGCGCGTGGCACACTAGCCCCGGCAACGAACTGTCACGCGCAAACCCCTCGAAGAGCCGCCAAGGCTGAGGGGTTTTTTTATTCCCCGCAGTTCCAAGAAACACAAGTGATCCACAAGGAAGAGTCCGATGAGCAAAGGATCGCCGATCAGCCCCTCGCTGATGGCTACTAAGTCCGCTGGAGCCCCCAAGGCTCCGGAACGTGCCGATCGAACGGCCGACCACGCCGCCGTCGTCACTGATCTTGCCGCTGTCTCTCCTGTCCTTGGGCCGAACACCGTTGTACCCCCAACGGTGATGACCGGCTCAGAAGCTATTGTCCGCTCGCTCGAAGAACTCGGCGTGGACGATATATTTGGTTTGCCTGGTGGCGCGATCCTGCCTACCTATGACCCCTTGATGGCCTCCAGGATGAATCACGTCCTGGTCCGTCACGAACAGGGAGCCGGCCACGCCGCGCAAGGCTATGCCATGGTTACGGGCCGGGTGGGCGTCTGCATCGCCACCTCGGGTCCTGGTGCCACCAACCTCGTTACCGCCATCATGGACGCCCACATGGACTCCGTGCCGCTGGTGGCCATCACCGGCCAGGTATCCAGCGGTGTGATCGGCACCGACGCGTTCCAGGAAGCCGACATTGTTGGCATCACCATGCCAATCACCAAGCATTCGTTCCTGGTGACGAACCCCAATGACATCCCGCACGTGATGGCCGAGGCCTTCCACCTGGCCTCGACCGGCCGTCCCGGTCCGGTGCTGGTGGACGTGGCGAAAGATGCCCAGCAGGGCCAGATGACGTTCTCCTGGCCGCCGAAAATCGACTTACCCGGCTACCGTCCGGTAACCCGGGGGCACAACAAGCAGGTCCGCGAGGCGGCCAAGCTGATTGCCGCCGCCAGCAAGCCTGTCCTCTATGTGGGCGGCGGTGTGGTGAAAGCCCACGCCGCGGCTGAACTCCGCGAACTGGCGGAGCTGACCGGAGCCCCGGTGGTCACCACCCTCATGGCGCGCGGCGTGTTCCCGGACTCGCATCCGCAGCACGTGGGCATGCCGGGCATGCACGGTACGGTTTCGGCCGTGACCGCCCTGCAGCAGTCCGACCTCCTGATCACCCTCGGCGCACGCTTCGACGACCGTGTGACCGGCGTGCTGAAGACCTTTGCCCCGAACGCCAAGGTCATCCATGCCGACATCGATCCTGCGGAGATTTCCAAGAACCGCACCGCCGATGTGCCCATTGTGGGTTCGGTCAAGGAAATCATCCCCGAGCTCACGGAGGCCATCCGGTCCCAGTTCGACGCGTCCGGCACCCCGGACCTCACCACGTGGTGGGCTTTCCTGAACAACCTCAAGGAAACCTATCCTCTGGGCTGGACGGAACCGGAAGACGGGCTGACCGCCCCGCAGCGCGTCATCGAACGGATCGGCGCGCTGACCGGCCCCGAAGGCATCTACGTTGCCGGCGTCGGCCAGCACCAGATGTGGGCCGCGCAGTTCATCAAGTACGAGCGCCCGCATGCCTGGCTGAACTCGGGCGGTGCCGGCACCATGGGCTACGCCGTGCCGGCTGCAATGGGTGCCAAGGTGGGGGAGCCGGACCGCGTGGTCTGGGCGATCGACGGCGATGGCTGCTTCCAGATGACCAACCAGGAGCTGGCCACCTGCGCCATCAACAAGATCCCCATCAAGGTTGCCGTCATCAACAACTCCTCGCTGGGCATGGTCCGGCAGTGGCAGACCCTCTTCTATGAGGGCCGCTACTCCAACACCGACCTGAACACCGGCCACGAGACCGTCCGGATCCCTGACTTCGTCAAGCTGGGGGAGGCCTACGGCTGCGCTTCGTTCCGCTGTGAGCGGGACGAAGACATCGATGCGACCATCCAGAAGGCCCTCGAGATCAACGACCGTCCCGTGGTCATCGATTTTGTGGTGAGCCCCGACTCCATGGTGTGGCCGATGGTGCCCGCCGGCGTGAGCAACGACCAGATCCAGGTTGCCCGCAACATGACCCCGGAATGGGAAGAGGAGGACTGAGCATGACCCGCCACACACTGTCTGTTCTGGTTGAAGACAAGCCCGGTGTCCTGACGCGCGTCGCGAGCCTTTTCGCCCGCCGCGCCTTCAACATCAACTCCCTGGCCGTCGGCCCGACGGAAGTTCCGGGCATGTCCCGGATGACCGTCGTCGTCGACGCCGATGGTGACCTGATTGAACAGGTCACCAAGCAGCTCAATAAACTGGTCAACGTGATCAAGATTGTTGAGCTCACCTCCGAATCTTCCGTACAGCGAGACCACATCCTGGTCAAGGTACGTGCGGATGCCGCAACTCGTCTGCAGGTGACCCAGGCTGCAGACCTGTTCCGTGCTTCAGTGGTTGACGTCTCCACAGACTCCGTGGTCATTGAAGCAACAGGCCACCCCGAAAAGCTCACCGCACTGCTGTCAGTGCTTGAGCCCTTCGGCATCCGCGAAATTGTGCAGTCCGGCACCCTGGCCGTTGGACGGGGATCCCGCTCCATGAGTGACAGGGCATTGCGCAGCGCTTGATTCCCAAGCGCGGCACAACGCCCGTGCAGTACGCAGCACCACATTTACACCAGAAGAATCCACTCAAAAGGAGTTACGCAAGTGACTGAAATGTTTTACGACGACGACGCCGACCTTTCCATCATCCAGGGCCGCAAAGTCGCCATCGTCGGCTACGGCTCCCAGGGCCACGCCCACGCGCTGAACCTGCGCGACTCCGGCGTTGAAGTTGTCATCGCCCTCAAGGAAGGTTCTTCCTCGATCGCCAAGGCCCAGGATGCAGGCTTCACGGTCAAGACTGTTGCCGACGCTGCCGAATGGGCCGACGTCATCATGATCCTGGCTCCGGACCAGCACCAGCGTGCCATCTTCAACGACTCCATCAAGGACAAGCTGACCGCCGGCAAGGCCCTTGCCTTCGCCCACGGCTTCAACATCCGCTTCGGCTACATCGAAGCTCCCGAAGGCGTTGACGTCATCCTGATCGCGCCGAAGGCTCCGGGCCACACCGTCCGCCGCGAGTTCGAAGCCGGCCGCGGCATCCCGGACATCATCGCCGTCGAGCAGGACGCCACCGGTTCCGCCTGGGACCTGGCCAAGTCCTACGCCAAGGCCATTGGCGGTACCCGTGCAGGCGTCATCAAGACCACCTTCACCGAAGAGACCGAAACCGACCTCTTCGGCGAGCAGTCCGTCCTCTGCGGCGGCGTGTCGCAGCTGGTCCAGTACGGCTTCGAAACCCTGACCGAAGCCGGTTACCAGCCGCAGATTGCCTACTTCGAGGTGCTTCACGAACTGAAGCTCATCGTTGACCTCATGTGGGAAGGCGGCATCGCCAAGCAGCGCTGGAGCGTTTCCGACACGGCCGAATATGGCGACTACGTCTCCGGCCCCCGCGTCATCACCCCCGAGGTGAAGGAAAACATGAAGGCTGTCCTCGCGGACATCCAGAGCGGCGCCTTTGCCAAGCGCTTCATCGACGACCAGGACAACGGCGGCGTAGAGTTCAAGGCCCTGCGCGCCAAGGCCGAGCAGCACCCGATCGAGGAAGTCGGCCGCGAGCTGCGCTCCCTCTTCGCGTGGCAGCAGCAGGACGCGGACTACGTAGAGGGCTCGGCAGCCCGCTAAGGCTGCTGTGCCGGTACCCGTTCGGGGTGCCATGGTGGGGGCCGGGTTCACTTAACAATGTGAGCCCGGCCCTTCCGTCCGCCTAGACTTGTTCCATCCCAAGGACTGCAACGCAGAGGATCACCCGTGTCAAAACCCGTAGTACTGCTCGCCGAAGAACTTTCGCCCGCCACGATCGAGGCCCTGGGCCCGGACTTCGAAATCCGCCAGACCGACGGCGCCGACCGGTCCCAACTGCTTTCCGCCATCGCGGATGTGGACGCCATCCTGGTCCGCTCCGCCACCCAGGTGGACGCCGAAGCCATTGCCGCAGCCAAGAACCTCAAAGTCATCGCCCGCGCAGGAGTTGGCCTGGACAATGTTGACATCAAGGCCGCCACCCAGGCCGGCGTTATGGTTGTCAACGCCCCGACGTCGAACATCATCTCGGCGGCCGAATTGACCGTTGGCCACATCCTCAGCCTCGCCCGCCACATTCCGCAGGCAAGCTCGGCGCTCAAGGACGGCGAGTGGAAGCGCTCCAAGTACACGGGCATCGAACTGTTCGAGAAGAAGATCGGCATCATCGGCCTCGGCAGGATCGGCGCCCTGGTCGCCGCCCGCCTCAAGGGCTTCGACACCAAGATCCTCGCCTACGACCCCTACATCACCTCAGCCCGCGCGGCGCAGCTTGGCGTGCAGCTGGTGACCCTCGACGAGCTTCTCGCCCAGTCGGACTTCATCACCATCCACATGCCCAAGACGCCCGAGACGGTAGGCATGCTCGGCGCTGACGCCTTCAAGAAGATGAAGAGCACCGCATACGTGGTCAACGTTGCCCGTGGCGGTCTGGTGGACGAAGAAGCACTCTTCACAGCCCTCCAGGACCGCGAAATCGCAGGTGCCGGTGTTGACGTCTTCTCCAAGGAGCCCAGCACAGACCTGCCGTTCTTCAAGCTGGACAACGTCGTGGTCACGCCGCACCTTGGAGCGTCCACCGACGAGGCCCAGGAAAAGGCCGGCGTCTCCGTCGCCAAATCGGTACGCTTGGCCCTGGCCGGCGAACTCGTTCCGGATGCGGTGAACGTGGCCGGCGGCGTGATTGCCCCCGACGTCCGCCCGGGCATCCCGCTGATCGAGAAGCTGGGCCGCATCTTCACCGCCCTGACCCACGCGTCGCTCACCCAGTTCGACGTCGAGGTGGCCGGCGAAATCTCGTCCCTTGATGTCAAGGTGCTCGAACTCGCCGCCCTGAAGGGAATCTTCGCGGACGTCGTGACCGAACAGGTTTCCTACGTCAATGCGCCGGTCATCGCCGAACAGCGCGGCATCAACGTCCGCCTGATCACCACGCCGGACACCGAGTCCTACCGCAACCTCCTCACCCTGCGCGGAGCCCTCAGCGACGGCACACAGATTTCCGTCGCCGGTACCCTGACCGGGCCCAAGCAGGTCCAGAAGCTGGTGGGAATCAACGGCTTCGAGCTCGAGATCCCCATCAGCGAGCACCTCGTTGTGGTCTCCTACGCGGACCGCCCGGGCGTGATCGGAACCATCGGACACATCCTGGGCATGAACAACATCAACATCGCCGGCATGCAGGTGGCACGCCAGGACGAGGGCGGCCAGGTGCTCGCCCTGCTCACCATCGACAGCTCCGTGCCCCAGCAGGTGCTGGATGCCATCAAGGCCGGCATCGGTGCCGAGATGGTCCGTGAGGTCGATCTCGAGGACTGAGATCCGCAACACCGAGAATGACGCGCGGCCCGGGTTTTACCCCGGCCGCGTATGATTGGCCGGTCTGCTTACAATGGCTAGGTCCTGATTCAGGACACCGCCGGCAGGCCGGCCAATACTTTTTGCACACCCGGCAGGAATTCCATGATGTCCGCTGTCCGCGGACCGTGGTGTGCGCACGCAATCCAGGTTTCAGGGAGCCCAATGAACGCCGTCCAGAGGTTCATCAGAAGCAAAGTGCTGCTGCTGACCGCGGCCATCTTGATCGCAGCAATGTGCTTGTCGGTCCTCGTCCAAGGTCAATCGCAAGCAGCATTGAAGCGAACGGTTGATGAAAACTCGCGGGGTCTCTACGACGTCCTCGTCCAGGCCAAGGCCGGATCCTCACCGCTGATGCAGCCGGAGATCGCCAACGGCGGGGGAGGCATCAGCTTCGACCAGCTCGAGTCCATCGGCAAACTGTCCGAGACGTCCGTTGCCGCCCCTATCAGCCTCGTGTCACGCGTGACGCAGAACCTTGAAGCTCCCCGCCTCGATGCCATGGACTTCCTGGGCTACAACGCAGGCCTTGCCGGCACGGCCACCACGGACCAGGCGGCCGGAGCCACCGACCCCGCCAAATGGCCGGCGGCGGAGTCCGTGCTGAGTGACACGCCCAAGAAGTACCGTCTGACCGCCAGTGCAGTCAGCTCCGACGGCGTCTCCGAGCAGGTCCTGTTCAAGTCCTCCGCCGAGGGCACACTGGGCAAGGCAAAGCTCGTCGAGGAACAGACGGCCGGCGGCACCAGCATCCGGATCGCACCTCCGGCAGGCGAAACAGGCATCAAGTTCCCCGCCCCGGCCGGCGGTTCCGAACACAACCTGTTCAACCTTTCTGTGTCGCTGCCACTGTCACCTGAGGTGACTGAGTCCGTTGTCGCCGTCGACCCCGTGGCTGAGCGCGCGCTGCTGGGTTCGGCAGGCGATTTCCTGGCTCCGCTGGAGAAGGCACCGCCCGCGGATGCCCGCAATGCCGGTGCCATCGGGCGCCACTTCGAAAGCCTCTTCACCAACGGCATCAGCATGGAAGACCTGGAAGAAGGCCCGGACTTCCTGGGCGTCAAGCTCAAGTACTGGGCGCCGCTGATGACCCAGTACCAGCAGGCCAAGCGGACCGGTCAGCTCACCGCTGACTCCCAGGGCATCCCCCTGATTGTGCGCTCCGGCACCTCCCTGGACCTGAAGTACAACGTCAAGATCGAGGAAGTGGACGCCTCCGGCAAGGTGGTCAAGGAAGTGGGCACGGCGTCGCGCTCACTGGACAAGGACTACCTGCCGTTCGTCTCCAAGGATCCGTTTGCACTGTCCTGGCCGGGTTCCACCGACCATTCCTCGCTTCTCGGCGCCCAGGGCAACTTCAACCAGGGCCTGTACACCCCGGCCACGTGGAGCACCGACTTTGCCGCCGCACCGAAGTACGCCGACGGCGAGGCAGCCGCCAACGGGGCCGTCCAGAAGACGGCCACCCCGGGGGACTGGGTCACGGTCAACCGGCTGCCGGAAAAGGGCGCCAACGGAGCCCCGGTTGACCAGACGCAGCGTGAACCCGTGGATGAAAGGTCCTACCGCGAGGATCTGGCTACGGGGGAGAAACTCGCCGCCCCGCTGGCCATGGTCTACGGAACGTTCGACCCCTCGGCCGTTGAAGCAGCCGCCGGCGACGTCAACCGCCTTCCCCTGGGCGGCTACGATCCGACCCCGCTGACCCTCACCAAGGATGCAGACGGCAACGCCGTGGCCGCCACGGACCTCAAGCCCTCACTCAGCGCCACCGGGCTGGCCAGCCAGTCCGCCGGCGCCATCACCGACTACTACGGCCTTGCTGCGGCCCGCGGCTACAAGGACAACGCGGCCGTGATCGACGCTGTCCGCGTCCGGGCGAAGGCCCCCGGCAGCTGGAAGGAAGCACAGCCCGACGTCGAAAAGCTTGCCTCCGAGATCCGCGCGATGGGCCTGGAAGCCACCGTGGTGGCCGGTTCGGCGCGCGAGGACGCCAGCATCTTCGTCCCCGGATACTCCAAGGATGACGCCGGCAAGGAGTCTGACCTGGGCACCGTCCAGCAGTCCTGGGTCCGGCAGAACGCTGCCGACGCCGTCACGGGGTCACTGACCGGCACCAACGTCACGCTGCTGTTCCTGACCCTGTGCGGCGCCGCGCTGCTCACCGGTGCGTCCACGGTCAGCTACATCCGGAAACGCAAACGCGAAGCCGGGACCCTGCGCGCCATGGGCTGGACCCAGCGGCGGATCCGCAGCTGGGTGCTCGAGGAATTCGGGGTTGGCGCGGCACTGCTTGCGGTAGCCGGGATTGTGCTGAGCCTCGTGAGTTGGAGCCTGACCACGGCAGTTGTGTCCGCCGCCGTCCTGGCCCTCTATGCGGCGGCAGCCTTCTTCGCCGCCCAGCAGCTTCGCCACCGCGACGAAGTGGACCAGGAACCACAGCACGATGAGCGGCTGATCCCGGTGGATTCACCGCTGACCTTTGCCAACCGCCAGCTCAGCACCAACAAGTTCAACACCTTGTCCCTGGCAGTCGCAGTAGGTGTCTTCGGCGCCGCGGTGGGCGGCCTGGTGGCGTTGCTGATCGACATTCCCCGCGCTGCCGGCGCGAGCGCCCTCAGCGGACTTGCTGCGGCCAGCGTCGCCCTGCCGAGTATGATGCTGGCTCTCGCCGGTGTCGCCGTCGGCCTGATACTCACCCTGGTGACGGGCAGGTTTGAGCTGAACGCCAAACGCCAGTACCTGGGGATCCTCGAAGCGATGGGCTGGAACCCGGACATGCTCCGCCAGGTCCGCCTCTTCGAAAATGCGCTGGTGGGGACCGTGGCACTGCCACTGGGCGTCCTCGGCGCGCTGGGCATCGGGCTCCTCCTTGCCCCGTATGCCGCCCTATGGGCCGGCGTCGCCGGCCTCGTGGCTGTACTTTGCTGGATACCGATTGCAACGAAAGTGGTCCAATGACAAACCAGACGAATGTTCACCGGAGCCGGAGGTCCGGCGCTGCTGATGCGCCCCTGCAGACCCGCGCCAACACCATCGTCAAGGCCGCGGACCACGGGACCCCGCTGGAGCTGAGCGATATCACCATCCGCTACGGCGGCGGCAAGGGCGGAGCGGAGGCCGTCAGCGTTGTCGAAGGTTTCGACCTCACCCTGCACGCCGGCGAGATGCACTGCGTCGCCGGCCGAAGCGGCTCGGGCAAGACCAGCATCCTGACCGTCGGCGCAGGACTGACGCTGCCGACGTCGGGGCGTGTCTTCTGGGAAGGCGATTCGCTCGAAAGCATGGGCGACGACGAAATCGCCGACCGCCGTCGGGCCCTGATTGGTTACGTGGACCAGGGCGGTGCCCTGATCGACGGCATGAGCGCACTGGAAAATGTCCTGCTGCCCGCCGTGCCCGACGGCGAGGTGGACCAGCGCCGCGACATGGCCAAGGACCTCCTGGACCTGGTGGGCCTGGGCCGCCGGATGCGCCACCGCCCCGCGCAGCTCTCCGGCGGTGAACGCCAGCGTGTGGCGATCGCGCGTGCGCTGATCCTGGGGACCCGCGTGCTGGTGGTGGATGAGCCCACTGCCAGCCTCGACCGGGCCTCCGCCAACCGCATCATCAGCATCCTCAAGGACACCACCTCGGACGGCATCGCGGTGCTGGTCGCCTCGCACGACCACGAACTGGTCCGCCTGAGCGATACGCTGACAGAACTCATCTAGCCCGTCCCTCCGCACCGAAAGTACCGTCCGCACGTGACTGCTTCAGAGAAATCCCCGTTCTACATCACCACGGCCATCACCTACCCGAACGGCGTGCCGCACATCGGCCACGCCTACGAGTACATCGCCACTGACGCCATGGCCCGCTTCAAGCGGCTGGACGGGCATGAGGTGATGTTCCTGACCGGCACCGATGAGCACGGCATGAAGATTGCGCAGGCGGCCGAGAAAGAAGGCGTTACGCCCAAGGAACTGGTGGACCGCAACGCCGAGGTGTACAAGGCCGCGCACGCAGCCCTTGGCATCACCTACGACCGCTTCATCCGGACCACGGATGCTGACCACTACGCGGCATCGCAGGCCATCTGGAAGAAGATGGAAGCCAACGGGGACATCTACCTGTCCAAATATGAGGGCTGGTACTCGGTCCGTGACGAGGCGTTCTACGGTGAGGATGACACCGTGGTCAAGGACGACGGCGTGCGCTACTCCAAGGAGACGGACACCGAAGTGACGTGGACGGCGGAGGAAAGCTACTTCTTCCGGCTGTCCGCCTACCAGGACAAACTGCTGGCCCTTTACGAGGCCCAGCCGGAATTCGGTGCACCCCAGTCCCGGTTCAACGAGGTGATCAGCTTTGTCCGGCGCGGCCTGGAAGACCTGTCCATCAGCCGCACCACGTTTGACTGGGGCGTCCCCGTGCCCGGCAACGACAAGCACGTGATGTACGTGTGGGTGGACGCGCTCACCAACTACCTGACCGGCGTGGGCTATCCCGACGTCGAGTCGGAGTCGTTCCGCAAGTTCTGGCCGGCCGACGTGCACATCATCGGCAAGGACATCTCGCGGTTCCACGCGATCTACTGGCCTGCGTTCCTCATGAGCGCCGGCATAGAGCTGCCCAAGCGGGTGATGATCCACGGCTTCCTGCACAACAACGGCGTCAAGATGTCCAAGTCCCTGGGCAACGTGGTGGCCCCGGCCGACTTCGTGGCGCAGTACGGCCTGGACCAGGTGCGCTTCTTCTTCCTGCGTGAGGTCCCGTTCGGCGCGGACGGCAGTTACAACCACGAGGCCATAGTGGGCCGGATGAACTCGGACCTGGCCAATAACTTCGGCAACCTCGCGCAACGCTCGCTCTCCATGGTGGCGAAGAACTGCGAAGGCAAGCTCCCTGTCCCTGGCGCCTTCACCGCCGAGGACACCGCAATCCTGTCGCAGGCCAACGGTCTTCTGGAAACCGCCCGGGCGGCCTTTGAAAAGCAGGAGTTCAGCCGCGCGCTCGAAGCGATCTGGGGTGTCCTGGGTGACACCAACGCCTACTTCGCCGAGCAGGCCCCGTGGGTGCTGCGGAAGACCGACGTCGAGCGCATGAACACTGTCCTGTACGTCACCCTGGAAGTGCTGAGGATTGTGTCCATCCTGGCGCAGCCGGTGATGCCCAACGCCGCGGCCGCGCTCCTGGACACGCTGGGTCAGCCGGAGGGTGACGCGCGCCAGTTTGCCGCGCTGACGACGCCGATAGTCGCCGGGACTGCCTTGCCCGTACCTTCGCCGGTGTTCCCCAAGTATGAGGAACCCGCCGAAGGCTAGCGCCGTCCGGCCCGCCTACCTGCCGTCTCATGACTGAGTACGGTTGGCGACAGCCCAGTACTGCTGACCCCGGAAAGCGGGTAACGAGTACTGGAGACACAGGTCAAGCCGCTGCATAGCCTTTTTCTCGTTAGCAAGCTGATGATTCGCATCTGGGAGAACCGTCGCTCCGATGCCAGCTGTTTGCCTTTTTCGCCCTTGCGTCGGGGCGCCGTTCCTCCACACGTCTGATCAGTTTTAACCAGACAATGGATGGAGACGGAAATGAAACGGATCCTTGCCGCCATAGGTGTCACCGGTCTCGTGTTACTCGGTGCCACGGCTCCGGCTGCAGCAACGGACGATGAAGAAAAGGGTGATCACAAGGTCACCATCTGCCACGCCACCGGCTCGGACACAAACCCGTATGTTCAGATTACGGTTGACTGGCACGCCCTGAAGGCCCACCACTCCGAACACTGGGGAGACATCATCCCCGGGGGCCATAAGTGGGGCGGCCAAAACTGGGATGTGGACGGACAGGCAATCTACTACAACGGCTGCGTGCCCTGCCCCCCTGAGGAGGAGCCGGAGCCGGAGCCGGAGGAGCCGCCAGTTGTCGAGGAACCGGAGCCGCCGGTTGTCGAGGAGCCGGAGCCGCCGGTTGTCGAGGAGCCGGAACCCCCGGTCGAACCTGAGGCTCCGCCGGTCGCTCCGGAGGAGCCGCCGGTTGCCCCCGAGGAGCCGACGGTAGTCACTCCGCAATCGCCCATCGGGGCGGTCCAGCGGCCGGTCGTTGCAGCCCCCGTGGTTGTCAACAATCCGGGCTTCAACGTCCAGACAGCGGTAGCACCCTCCGACGGCGGGCTGGCCCCCTGGGCAGCAGGCCTCATCGTGATGGTCCTGGCAGCGGGAGGAGTCGCAGCCCGCAGGCTGATGCCGGCAGACGGTGCAGTGTCCCGGGAGGGCAACGACTGACACCATCTGGCTGTCGCCCGCAGGGCGGTAGATAAACTGATGCAGGCGCCGTGGCCGAAAGGGCACGGCGCCTGCAGCCACATCAGCACATTCCCACCAGCACGTGAGGGGAAACTATGGACAGCGACCACAGGCAGGCGTCCGCCGGCGTGCCGGCCGGCACCGATCCGCCAGTGAACCCGAAGACGCCACCCCACGCCGGTCCGCCCAAGCATGCACTTCCCCGCCGGCGGAGAATGTTCACTCTCAAAAGCACGCTCTTTGTACTTCTCTGTGGAGTACTTGCCTACGTTGCCGTCGCCTTCCTGCCGCAACTGACCGCACCGGGGCCCACGCCGCCACCCGTCATTGCCCGGCAAACGCAGACCGCGCCGGCCGCGCCGGCACCCACGCCCTCTGCAGTTCCGGCGGTGGACGTCCCGACGGCGGCAGTTCCGGCCGGTCCGGCCGCCTCGCCGCCGCAGCGGCTGGTGTATCCCGCGGCGGATATCGACGTGGTGATCCATCCGCTGGAACCCAGCGGTGCGGACCAGGCCAGCCAGACAATTGTTCCCCCGCCCACCATGGACGGCTACTGGCTGACCCCCTACGGCGTTCCCGGCGCAGGCTCCCTTAATACCACCTACGTGGTCGGCCACAGCTGGGTGGACAGGGACGCCCCCTTCAACCGGCTGAGCTCCAGGGCGGCAGCCGGCGACCCGTTCACCGTGACTACTGCCACCGGCGAACTCGCCTACGTGGTGGACTCGGTGACAACATACGAGAAGGAAGGCCTCAAAGACAGCCCTATCTGGCAGGGATCACCCAACCGCCTGGTCCTTATTTCCTGCTACACCGGGGACTTCTGGGGGACAAACGTTGTGGTTGTCGCCTCGCCCGCCGCAGTGGTTCCGGCACGCTGACTGCTACGGACGGCTGTCATCTCAGTAAGTGAGACGGATTGTCCGGCATTCGGATTCAGTTAATATTCTTGGACCATGAGCGCATCCATCAATCTCGCAGTTATTCCCGGTGACGGCATTGGCCCCGAGGTCATTGCCGAGGCCCTGAAAGTCCTCGAGAAGGCGGTAGCCGCTGAGGGCGTGGATCTCCAGCAGACCCACTACAAGCTCGGTGCCGAGCACTGGCTTGCTACCGGTGAAACCCTGCCGGACGAGGTCCTGGCGGACCTGCGCACACGCGACGCCATCCTGTTTGGTGCTGTGGGTGCTGCCCCCGGCGATACAAGGATTCCCTCGGGCATCATCGAGCGCGAGATGCTCCTCAAGCTTCGCTTCAGCCTGGACCACTACGTCAACCTGCGGCCGTCACGTTTGTATGGAACCGTAGGCAGCCCGCTGGCAAACCCCGGAGTCATCGACTTCATCGTGGTTCGCGAGGGAACCGAAGGACCTTACGTCGGCAACGGCGGCACCCTGCGCGGCGGCACGCCGCACGAAGTGGCCACCGAGGTCTCGCTGAACACGGCCCACGGCGTAGAGCGTGTAGTGCGGGATGCCTTCCGCCGTGCCAGCGCCCGCGAACGCAAGCACGTGACCCTGGTGCACAAACACAACGTCCTCGTCTTTGCCGGCCACCTGTGGAAGCGCACCGTCGAAGCCGTAGCCCGGGAGTTCCCCGAGGTCACCCACGATTACCTGCACGTGGATGCTGCCACGATCTTTATGGTCACGGACCCGTCCCGCTTTGATGTCATCGTCACGGACAACCTCTTCGGCGATATCCTGACCGACCTCGCTGCAGCCATCACAGGCGGCATCGGACTGGCCGCTTCCGGCAACATCAACATGGACCGCACCGCCCCGTCCATGTTCGAGCCGGTCCACGGCTCCGCCCCCGATATCGCCGGCCAGCAGAAGGCCGATCCCACCGCCGCCATCCTCTCGGCATCGCTCCTGCTGGACCACCTCGGCTACACCGCGGCGGCCCGGAAGATCGAGGCCGCGGTTGTTGCCGACGTCGAAACCCGCGACGGCGGAGCCCGCAGCACCAGCGCCGTCGGAGACGCCATCGCCGCAGCGCTCTAGGCCGTCCCGCGGGGACTGCCCGCGGGACCCGGTACGCGGGCGTAAGCTTGTTTCGAATTACCAACTGCTGCCCGGCGGTTTCAATGCTGAATCCCGTCCCAAGGCAGCCGATCGTGGAGGAACCATGACTCAGACTGCCCATGGCGTCGAATTCACCCAGCAGCCTTCGGCAACCCCGAAGTCCGCTGAAGAGCGTGCAGCCATCCTGGCCAACCCGGGATTTGGCAACCACTTCACCGACCACACAGCGGTGGTGGACTACAAGGTCGACGAACAAGGCAACGGCGGCTGGCACAGCCCGCGTATTGAGGCATACGGGCCTATCTCCCTGGACCCCTCGGCTGCGGTGCTCCACTATGGCCAGGAGATCTTCGAAGGACTCAAGGCCTACCGCCATGCCGACGGATCCGTGTGGACATTCCGGCCGGAGGCGAATGCCGCGCGGCTGAACAAGTCCGCCCGCCGGCTGGCGCTGCCCGAACTCCCTGTTGAGTACTTCCTGGGCGCCATCCGGGAACTCGTGGTGGCTGACAAGGAATGGGTTCCGGCCGGTGACGGCGAGGCCCTTTACCTGCGCCCGTTCATGATTGCCACGGAAGCGTTCCTGGGAGTCCGCGCCGCACGCGAAGTCACCTTCCGCGTGATTGCCTCGCCCGCCGGCAACTACTTCGGCGGCGAATTGAAGCCGGTCTCCATCTGGATTTCGCGCGAATACGCCCGCGCAGGCCGCGGCGGCACCGGGGCGGCCAAGTGCGGCGGCAACTACGCCGCGTCCCTGATCGCGCAGCAGGAAGCGGAAGCGAACGGCTGCAAGCAGGTGCTCTTCCTGGATCACTTCAACGACGACGCCGTGGAAGAACTCGGCGGCATGAACGTATTTTTTGTGATGAAGGACGGTTCGCTGGTGACACCTGCGCTCACCGGGACCATCCTGGAGGGCGTCACCCGCTCATCAGTGATGCAGGTAGCCACGGACATGGGCCGGGACGTCACCGAGCGCAAAATCACCCTCGCGGAATGGCGCGACGGCGTGGCCTCCGGCGAGATTACCGAGGTCTTTGCCTGCGGGACCGCTGCTGTCATTACCCCCATTGGTGTGCTGAAGGACGCCACTGAGTTCATCGGCTCGGAGGATGCAAAGGCGGGGGAGGCCACCATGGCCATCCGCCAGCAGCTTCTCGGTATCCAGACAGGTACTGTGCCGGACAGGCACGGCTGGCTGACCCGCCTCGCCTGAGCAGGGAGGGCACTGCCGAATTACGACGGCGGCTGACCGGCACGGTGTGATGTTCCACACGGTGCCGGGCGGCCGCCGTCGGCCGTCGACCCGGTCTTTTCCGGCGCCGCCAACCGCGGGTTTTAGCGGCGGGCGGCCTTTCGGGCAGCGTTCTTGAGGGCCTTGCGGGAGACCGGTTTCAGGGCCTTCCGTGCGGCTTCGTCGGCCAGGGCCTGGTTGCGGCGGGCGTCAATGATGTCGTTCCACAGCGTTGTCGCAAAGGCACCGCCGTCCTGGCCGTAGACGTCGTAGGGGTAGTCGGCATAGATGGACGGCGTGCTGCCGCCGGCGGGCAGATCTTTCCCTGTTGCCTTCGCCACGGCGTCGCCGAGAGCCCAGGTTCGGGTCAGGTGGTGGACGAGGTTTTCCTGGACAAAAATGGCGGCGTCGCTGGAGGCAGCAGCGCGTTTCAGCAGGGCGTCGAGGTCATCCGCCAGGATCTTGGCAGCAGATTCTTCGACAGGTGCGGACCCTGCTTTGATGTCTTCGGCCACACCATCCACCGCCTCACTCCAGTCGGTGGTCTCCCGGAACTTTTTCCACGTGGGGAACCAGACAATGCTGCCCGTTGCGTGGTTGTGGATGTGCTGGAGTCCGCTGTTTTTCTCCGTTGCGGCATGATCGTGGCCGGCGGCATCCGCCCCGGCGAGGAGCTCAGACAAGGAGATTGTGGGTGTGGCGCTCATGGTGTGTGTTTCGGCTTCCTGCTGGAGAACGTGTGGTCTTCACTGGTGGTCAACCCGGTCCGGGCTCTGTTCTATTCCGGCAGGACGGCGGCACGCTGCTGCCGATGAAAAGAGTGGCTGTCGGTGCAAAGATAGGACGGTGACTTCAGCCCCCAGCCCCGGCCTGCAGCGCAGCTCGGCCCTGACGCAGTTCTTCCTGGCCCCCAATCCCGGACCGATGAGCCTCGACGGCACCAATTCCTACGTAATTACGGCACCCGATGCCAGTGCTGCAGTGATCGTGGACCCGGGCCCGGAAAATGACGACCATCTCCGGCGGCTGGCAGGCGCGGGCACGGTTGAACTGATCCTGGTGACTCATCGCCACGCAGACCACACGGCGGGCTCGCGACGGCTTCACCAGCTCACCGGGGCACCCGTCCGGGCCGCGGATCCCCGGCACTGCCACGGCGGGGGAGAACCGCTACTGGACGGTGAAAACATTCACGCCGCGGGAGTATCCATCGGGGTCATTGCCACGCCGGGCCACACCTCGGATTCGGTCTGCTTTCATCTTCCCGATGACGGCCCCGCCGGCTCAGTCCTGACCGGCGACACGATCCTCGGCCGGGGGACCACCATGCTGGACTACCCGGATGGCACCTTGGGGGATTATCTGGGTTCGCTGGACCGGCTCGAAGCCCTTGGACCGGCTACCGTCCTGCCCGCCCACGGGCCGGTGCTGACCTCATTGGAAGACATCACCCGTGAATACCGCGCGCACCGCCTGGAGAGGCTGGACCAGATCCGGGCCGCGCTGGAACGGCTGGGCCGGGACGCGTCAGTGGCGGCGGTGGCAGACGCCGTATATGCCGACGTCGGACCTTCCGTCCGGCGGGCCGCCGAAATGTCCGTAGCCGCGCAGCTTCATTACCTGCACGGACGGTCGGGGAGCTGACCTGCGCGAACGGCCTCCGGGCAGGAGGCCCCCGGCCAAGACTGTAGGCTAGGAACCATGCGTATTGCCCGGTTTGTAGTCGATTCTGATCCCCTCTACGGCGTGGTTGAAGGTGAGTCCGGCAGTGAGGTAATCACTGTCATCAACGGCGACCCCTTCTTCAACGGGGTGGAGCGGACCCACGTCAAGCACAAGCTCGAGGATGTCCGCCTGCTTGCCCCCATCATTCCCCGCAGCAAGGTGATTGGCGTCGGCCGCAACTTCGTGGAGCACGCCGCCGAACTGGGCAACGAGGTACCTGCCCAGCCCCTGCTGTTCCTGAAGCCCAACACCGCCGTGGTGGGGCCGAACGATCCCATCGTGCTGCCGGAGTTTTCCGAGGAAGTCTCCTTCGAGGCCGAGCTGTGCGTGGTCATCGGCCGGATCTGCAAGGACGTTCCCGAGGAGCGCGTTGATGACGTGATCTTCGGTTACACCTGCGGCAACGACCTCACGGCCCGCGATGTCCAAAAGACGGATCTGCAGTGGGCCCGTGCCAAGGGATTCGACACCTCGGCGCCGCTGGGCCCGTGGATTGAAACAGAGCTGGACACCGAGGACCTGTCCATCCAGGGCCGGCTCAACGGCGAACTGCGCCAGGACGGCAGCACCAGCCAGATGATCCGCGGCGTGCGGGAACTGGTGTCCATTGTTTCGAGGGCATTCACGCTGCTGCCCGGCGATGTCATCATGACGGGCACCCCGGCGGGCGTGGGACTGGTCCAGGCCGGGGACCGCTACGACGTCGAAATTGAAGGCATCGGACGCCTGTCCAACCCCGTGGTCCGCCGCTGACGTGAAGTGCCGCCGGCAGGACGGGGCACTCAGCGGCAAGCGGTAAAGTTGAAGCCACTATGACTACTGCTTCTGCGCCGAGTGCTGCCTCCGTCCCGTCCGTCACTGCCGATACCCCGGTGCGCGTCCGGTTCTGCCCTTCACCTACTGGAACACCACACGTCGGCCTCATCCGGACAGCCCTGTTCAACTGGGCCCACGCCAAGCACACCAAGGGCACGTTTGTGTTCCGGATCGAGGACACGGACGCTGCACGGGACTCGGAAGAGAGCTACCTGCAGCTGTTGGAGGCCCTGAAATGGCTGGGCATCACATGGGAAGAGGGCGTGGAGGTCGGCGGACCGCACGAGCCGTACCGGCAGTCACAGCGGCTGGACCTCTACAAAGACGTGGTGGCCAGGCTCCTTGAGGCCGGTTACGCCTACGAGTGCTATTCGTCTCCGGAAGAGGTCGAAGCGCGCCACCGCGCCGCAGGCCGTGACCCCAAGCTCGGCTACGACAACTTCGACCGCGAACTCACCGACGAGCAGCTTGCGGCCTTCAAGGCGGAAGGCCGCAAGCCCGTCCTGCGCGTCCGGATGCCGGATGAGGACGTTGTTTTCACCGACCTCGTCCGCGGTGACATCACGTTCAAGGCCGGCAGCATCCCGGACTACGTCATCGTCCGCGCCGACGGTTCACCCCTGTATACCCTGGTCAACCCCGTTGATGACGCCCTGATGCGCATCACGCACGTGCTTCGCGGTGAGGACCTCCTGTCCTCCACACCGCGCCAGGTGGTGCTGATCCGCTACCTCATCGCCATCGGCGTCGCCAGCTACCTGCCGCTCTTCGGCCACCTCCCGTACGTGATGGGGGAGGGCAACAAGAAGCTCTCCAAGCGTGACCCGCAGTCCAACCTGTTCCTGCTGCGCGACCGCGGATTCATTCCCGAAGGCCTGCTGAATTACCTCTCACTGCTGGGCTGGAGCCTTTCCGCCGATGAAGACATCTTCACCGTGGACCAGCTGATTGAATACTTCGATGTCAAGGATGTGCTGGCAAACCCGGCACGGTTCGACATCAAAAAGGCGGAAGCCATCAACGGCACGCACATCCGCATGCTCAACCCCGAGGACTTCCGTGCCCGGCTTATCCCGTACCTGCGGACCGCCGGGTTCGTGGGGGAGGAGCTCACGGCACGCCAGGAGGAAATCCTCACCGAAGCCGCACCCCTCATTCAGGAACGCGTCACCCTGCTGGGCGAAGCACCGGAGATGCTCGGATTCCTGTTCAAGGCAGATGACTCCATCGACATGGCCGATGACGCCAGGAAGGGACTGCCGGCGAACCTGACCGAGGTCCTGGACGCCGCCATCGCAGCCCTGGAACCCGTTCAGGACTGGAACCCGGAAAACATCCAGGCGGCATTGAAGCAGGCGCTCGTGGAGGATCTCGGCATCAAGCCCCGGCTGGCTTTCGGGCCGGTGCGCACCGCCATCTCCGGACGACGCATCTCACCGCCGCTGTTCGAATCCATGGTGATCCTGGGCAAGGACTCGTCCCTGGGCCGGCTCCGCACTTTTCGCGGCTGATCATGGCAGGCACGGCAGTCGACGGCATCCTGAAGACACGCTTCGGGACCATCCGGGGTGTTCTTTTCGACATCGATGACACGCTGGTTGACCTCGAATACGCGATGACCACCGCCCTGCGCGAGGTCAGCGAACACCTCCTGCCGGGGCTGGACCAGCACGGGTGGGAGCGTTTCGGCAGGATCTTCACGCACGAAACCACGCACTACTACGACAGGTACCTGGCGGGCGAGCTGACGTTCAACGATCAGCGCCTGCTCCGGGGCCGCGCCGCCCTGGGCCACTTCGGCGTCGACCTTGCCGACGGCGAGGAGGCGCACCGGTGGCTGACGGCGTACAGCCAGCTGCAGCCGGCCTACGTGCGGGCCTTCGAGGACGTGCTTCCGCTGCTTGATCTCCTGGATGCTGCCGGCATCCCCTACGGTGCCGTGAGCAACAACGTGCACGACTACCAGCGGGCGAAGCTCGACAGCGCCGGGCTGGCCCGCGTGCGCCGCCTCGTCGGCACGGACACCGTTGGCGTCGCCAAGCCGGAACCTGCCATCTACCTCGAGGGCGTCCGCCTCCTGGGGACTTTCCCGGCGGAGACGCTCTACGTGGGTGACAATAGGCTGCTGGACGCTGAAGGCTCGACGGCGGCAGGACTGGTGGGCGTGTGGCTCAACAGGGCGGGGGAGGCTGCCCCGGAGTTTGCAGGCCACGAGGTCGGCTCCCTGGCGCAGCTGCTGCCTTAGCTGCCCTCGCCGGAACGGGGCCGGCAACCCCGTTCCGGCGGCCGATTTGTGCCAACGAAAATCCTCGGGTAGAGTAATTTCTCGTGCTGAGGCGCACGGAGCGCAGGTTGAAGCCTGAAACTCCGGCCCGGAAGTATCATTGGGATATGGTGTAATTGGCAACACTACGGTTTCTGGTACCGTCATTCTAGGTTCGAGTCCTGGTATCCCAGCTCTGGTTCTGACACTGAAAAAGTGTTCGAAATCAGGAGTTTCACACCGGTTCGCCGATTTGAAACACCCGCTCAGTTTATGAAATACTCACTGAGCAAACCGGCCAAAACCGGGTGGAAGTGAGAACTTCCTGGAAGTACGCGGCCCCATCGTATAGCGGCCTAGTACGCTGCCCTCTCACGGCGGTAACGCGGGTTCGAATCCCGCTGGGGTCACAAAATAACGGTCCCGGGCAACAGCCCGGGGCCGTTTTTGTGTTCCGGCCACATCGGCTCCGGTCCGGATCACGGGCTGAACTGGCATGATGATGCTGTGACCTCTTCTGACGGTTTTCCAGCGAAGCCTCCTCCTCCTCCGCCGCTCCGCGCCCCCGGCAGCCAGCCTGCACGTGCGGCAGACCAGGCCGCGTTGGCCGCTGTAGGCCTGCTGGAAGCTGTCCGCGCCGACCTTTCCCTTGTGTCCTTGCCGCTGGCACTTGCAGATGCAGGGCCCGCCCAGACAGAGGTCCGAAACGCCGTTGCCCAGCTGGACGACTACATCCTGCCCCGGTACCGCAGCCTGGATGCCCCGCTGCTCGCCGTCGTCGGGGGTTCAACAGGTGCCGGCAAGTCCACGCTGGTCAACGCACTGGTGGGGCACCCCGTCACGCGTTCCGGGGCGATCAGGCCCACCACCCGGCAACCCATCCTCCTGCACCATCCGGCGGATGCCGGCTGGTTCGAAGGCCAACGCGTGCTACCTACCCTGAGCCGGATCCGGGGCACCGTGTCCACTGAACCGGTTCCGGCCAGCCGCGCGGGCGCAACACCGGACGCGGAGGCCATCTCGTCACTTGTCCTTGTGGCAGACCAGGCGGTCCCCCAGGGGATCGCGCTGCTGGACGCACCCGACGTCGATTCCATCTCCGATGACAACCGCAGGCTGGCCGGGCAGCTGCTGGCCGCCGCAGACCTGTGGGTCTTCGTCACCACGGCCAACCGGTACGCGGACGCGGTTCCCTGGAAGCTGCTCCTGGACGCGGCTTCCCGGGACATCATGGTGGCCGTGGTCCTGGACCGCGTGCCGGCCGAGGCGGAAGCCGAAGTCAGCGCCGATCTCCGCGCCTTGCTGCAGAAGGAAGGCCTCGGCGCCGCGGAACTGTTCATCGTGCCCGAGACGGACCTCAACGCCCTGGGTATGTTGCCGCCCCGAGCCGTTGAACCGCTGCGCCTCTGGCTGCAGGAACTGGCCACCAATGCCGCAGGGCGGTCGGAGATTGCCCGCCGGACGCTCAACGGGACGGTCAAGGCGCTGGCCGGACGGGTGGGTGCCGTCTCGGTTGCCGTCCATGCGCAGGAGCGTGCCGCCGCGTCGCTCCGGTCCGATGCCGAGGCCGCCTACCGCGACGCGGTGGTCCGGATCCTGGACGCCACGAAGGACGGGGCCCTGCTCCGCGGCGAAGTGCTGGCGCGCTGGCAGGACTTTGTGGGGACCGGGGAGTTCTTCCGGACCCTGGAACAGAACATCGGGCGGTTCCGGGACCGGTTGGGAGCCTTTTTCAGGGGCGAGCCCACGCCTGCTGTCCGGGTTGAGGTGGCCATCGAAACGGGCCTGCAGGCCGTGATCCTGGATGAAGCCGCCAATGCCAGCGAAGACACAGACAAAAGGTGGCGCGCAGACCCCGCCGGCCGGGAGCTGCTGGGCACCGATGATTTGTCCGGAACCACCCCCGGGTTTGCCGAGGTGACCGCTGCCGAGATCAGGGCGTGGCAGGCGGGCCTGATGGAGCTGATCCGCACGGAAGGACAGGGTAAGCGCACCCAAGCCAGGTGGCTCTCCTTCGGCATCAACGGACTGGGCGCAGCCTTGATGATCGTGGTGTTTTCCATGACCGCGGGACTCACGGGCCTCGAGATCGGCGTGGCAGGAGGCACCGCCGTCGTAGGCCAGAAGCTGCTTGAGGCAGTCTTCGGTGAGGACGCGGTCCGCAGGCTCGCCCAGACAGCCCGGGACGACCTCCATGCGCGGTGCCAGCGACTGTTGCAGGCGGAGCAGCAGAAGTTCCTCGAGCGGCTCCCGGAGGGCGCCCCCGATACCTCCCGTGTCCTGGCTGACCATGCCGCCGCCCTCGCCGGCCTGGCGGACCGCACGTGAGCCGCCACGGGGCTGCCCGGGAAGCGTCGCAGCTGGACCGAAGGCTGGCCGCGCTCAACGACGCCCGTGAGCTGGCAGAAGGCGTCCTCCCGGATGCTGCCCTGGAGGACGTGTTCCAGCTCCTCCAACGTGCCAGCTCCCGGCGATCCCTCTCCGCCGATCACACTGTGGTTGGCTTTTTTGGTGCCACCGGCAGCGGGAAATCGTCACTGTTCAACGCGGTCAGTGGCACTGAAATCGCGACGGCGGCGGCCCGGCGGCCCACCACATCGGAACCTTTGGCCGGTGTCTGGGGCACTGACGGCAGCGAACCGCTGCTGGACTGGCTGGAGGTACGCAACCGGCACCATGCCGATCCGGTCGCGGGCTTTGCGGACGAGGGTACCGGCCTGATCCTGCTGGACCTGCCGGACTTCGACTCCACCAGGGCTGCCAACCGGGCCATCGTGGAGCGCATGGTCGGACTGGTCGATGTCCTGGTCTGGGTGCTCGATCCGCAGAAATACGCAGACGCGGCAGTGCACAACGACTTCCTCGCGCCCATGGCCGCGCACGGTGCAGTGACCCTGGTGGTGCTGAACCAGATTGACCGGCTGCCCGAGCGGGACGTCCAGCCGGTGCTTGAGTCCCTCAGGGGCATCCTTGCCCGCGACGGACTGGGCACGGTGCAGGTCCTGGGCGCGTCCGCCCTCACCGGCGCGGGCGTGGACAAGGTCCGCAGCGCCATCCGGAGTGTGGTGACGCAGCGGCAGGCCCTCTCGCAACGGCTTGCTGCGGACGTTTCACGGGCCTCACAACAGCTCAAGGACGTCTCCGGCGCAGGGGAAGCAGCAGGAGTCAGGCAGGGGTCAACGTCGCGGCTTACGGACGAGCTGGCCAAGGCGGCCAACGTTCCCTTGGTGGTGGAAGCCGTCGCCTCGTCCTACAGGCTGGAATCGACGCGCCGCACCGGCTGGCCGGCCACCCGGTGGCTTCTGCGGTTCAAGTCCGATCCGCTGCGCCGGCTCAACCTGAAAAGTTCCGCCCCGTCCCGGCTCAACCGCACATCGCTGCCGCCCGCAGGCGCCCCCGAACGTGCCCGGACGGATGCTGCAGTCAGGGAATTTGCCGACGCCGCCAGTGACGGTGCTCCGGGGCCGTGGCGGGCTGCGATCCGCGGCGCCGCCCGTGAGGGACGGGAAGCACTGCCTGACGCGCTGGACCAGGCCATTGCGGGGACAGACCTTATGACGTTCCGGAAGTCGTGGTGGTGGGGTGTGTTCAACGTGGTCCAGTGGCTCGCGCTGGCCGTGGTGGTGGGCGGCCTGGGCTGGCTGGGCGTGCTGGCCGGGCTGGCTTACCTCCAGCTGCCGGTCCCGGAGGCGCCGCGGGTGGAGGGCTGGCCTGTACCCACCCTGATGATCGCCGGGGGAGTGGCGCTGGGGATCCTCCTGGCGCTTGCGGGGAAAATCATCGGAGCGGGGGCGGCGAGAGCCCGGGCGGCCAGGGCGCGGAAACGGCTCAGGGCAGCCGTAAGCGACGTGGCGCAAGCGTTGGTGGTGGAGCCGGTGGAAGTGGAAATCAGCCGGCACCGGTCCTTCAATACGGCGCTGAAGGCCGCCGGCGGCGGCTAGGTACCCGGGGCTGCCTACGCCACCGCGGCAGCGGCGTCGCGGACCTTGATCAGCGTCCGGAGGTTCCGGGTGGTGGTGCTGGCCTTGAATTTCGGCTTGGCCGAGACTTTGCTGAAGGGGCTGTCCAGGGTTCCACCCACCGGAGCCAGCCACGCCAGGGCCTCCGGACCCAGGCGCGTCTGGTCCGTGCCGTCCAGCGCTGCTCCGGCCGCGTCCAGCTCATCAAGCCTGGCGGTGTCCGAAGCCAGGGTGATGTACGTGTGCGTTGTTTTGTCGTCCTCCGGATACGGGCAGGCCTCCACCAGTTCGGCCACGCGTTGTGCGGTCAGGACAACCACCCAGGCGTCATAGCCAAAAGTATCGCGCAGGCATTTTTCGAACTTCTGTTTGACCGCTGCCGGCCCGTCGTCGCTGACTAGCACCACATTGCCGCTGGCGAGCAGGGTCCTGACGTCTTCAAATCCGGCAGCGGCGAGTGCGGCTTTGAGCTCCGCCATTTTGATGTTGATCCCGCCCACGTTGATGCCGCGAAGAAAGACTGCGTAGCTGTTCATGCCGCCAGCTTAGACACTGCGTGCCGGTTTCCGGCGGCCGCAGCCGCGTATGGCAGTGTGTCAGTCGTTGTTCTTGCGCAGTGCCTCGGTCAGGAGCCGTCCGGCGTTGCAGACCACCTCAGCGTGGAGCCGGCCGGGCTGGCGGGTCAGGCGTTCGATCGGCCCGGAGATCGAGACTGCGGCAATGACGCGGCCGGACGGACCGCGGACGGGGGCCGAGACGGACGCAACCCCGGGCTCCCGTTCGCCGAGGCTCTGTCCCCAGCCCCGGCGTCGTACGCCCGCCAGGACGGTGGGCGTAAAGCGGGCGGCCTGCAGGCCCTCAAGGAGCCGGTCATGGTCTTCCCAGGCCAGCAGAACCTGGGCGGCGGAGCCGGCCTTCATGGACAGCTGGGTGCCTACCGGGATGGTGTCCCGCAGGCCTATGGGGCGTTCGGCGGAGGCGACGCAGACGCGCCACTCGCCCTGCCGGCGGAAGATCTGGGAGCTTTCACCGGTGGCATCACGCAACTGCATCAGGATGGGGCCGGCGGAGGCTATGAGCCGGTCCTCGCCGGCAGCGGAAGCCAGTTCCACCAGGCGGCTGCCCAGGACGAACCTGCCCTGGATATCGCGGCTGACCAGGCGGTGGTGGATCAGGGCCAGGGCAAGCCGGTGGACGGTAGGCCGGGCCAGTCCTGTAGCCGCCACCAGCTGCGCCAGGGTGGTGGGCCCGGCCTCCAATGCGTCCAGCACATGGGCCGCTTTATCAATGACGCCGACTCCACTAGAATTGTCCATGTAATGATATTGCCGTCTCATTATCTGAGATGCAAATCTTTTGAGTGGCATATTCCACAGCCCTGCTGGTTCAGTGGAGCGTAACAGCCAAAAACATGCAGTGAAGGGAGCTGGCCGTGGCAAAAACACTGGCCGAGAAAGTCTGGGACGCACACGTGGTGCGCAAAGGCGACGGCGAGGGAGCCAATGCCCAGCCCGATCTTCTCTTCATCGATCTCCACCTCGTCCATGAGGTGACCTCCCCGCAGGCATTCGAGGGCCTCCGCCTCGCCGGCCGGCAGCTGCGCCGCCCTGATCTCACCATCGCCACGGAGGACCACAACACTCCGACGCTGGACATCGACAAGCCCATTGCCGATCTCACCAGCCGCACCCAGATCCAGACGCTGCGCAACAACTGCGCGGAGTTCGGCGTCCGGCTGCATTCGCTCGGTGATGCCGAGCAGGGCATCGTGCATGTCGTGGGCCCTCAGCTTGGCCTGACCCAGCCCGGCATGACCGTGGTCTGCGGCGACTCCCACACCTCCACGCACGGCGCCTTCGGGGCGCTGGCCATGGGCATCGGCACCTCCGAGGTGGAGCACGTCATGGCCACCCAGACGCTGTCCCTGAAGCCGTTCAAGACCATGGCCATCAACGTTGAAGGCACCCTGCGTCCGGGTGTCACCGCCAAGGACATCATCCTTGCGGTGATTGCCAAGATCGGCACCGGCGGCGGGCAGGGTTACGTCCTGGAATACCGCGGCTCCGCCATCCGTGCGCTGTCCATGGAAGCCCGGATGACCATCTGCAACATGTCCATCGAGGCTGGCGCCCGCGCCGGCCTCGTGGCCCCGGACCAGACCACCTACGACTACATGTTCGGCCGTCCGCACGCTCCGCAGGGAGCGGACTGGGATGCCGCCGTCGAGTACTGGAACACGCTGCGTACCGACGACGAGGCGACGTTCGACGTCGAAGTGGACCTGGATGCCGACACACTGGAGCCGTTCGTCACCTGGGGGACCAACCCCGGCCAGGGCGTGTCGCTCTCTGCGTCGGTGCCGTCACCGGAAGATTTTGGCGACGAAAACGCCAAGGCTGCCGCCGAGCGTGCCCTGCAGTACATGGGACTGACTGCGGGCACGCCCATGAAGGACATCCGGGTGGACACCGTCTTCCTGGGTTCCTGCACCAACTCGCGCATGGAGGACCTGCGGGCCGCTGCGGACATCATCCGCGGCCGGCAAAAGGATCCGAACATCCGGATGCTGGTGGTTCCCGGTTCGGCCCGAGTACGGCTCGAAGCCGAAGCTGAGGGCCTGGACAAGGTCTTCAAGGACTTCGGTGCGGAGTGGCGTTTTGCTGGCTGCTCCATGTGCCTGGGCATGAACCCGGACCAGCTGGAAGTGGGGGAGCGCTGCGCGTCCACCTCGAACCGCAACTTCGAAGGCCGGCAGGGCAAGGGCGGCCGCACGCACCTCGTGTCGCCGGTGGTGGCAGCCGCCACAGCCATCCGCGGAACCCTGAGCTCGCCGTCGGACCTTGATCCGGCACCCCAGTCCGCCGCCATCCGCACCGACGCCGCCTAGGAGACCGTTATGGAAAAGTTCACCACCCACACCGGCATCGGCGTCCCGCTGCGCCAGAGCAACGTCGACACGGACCAGATCATCCCCGCCGTTTACCTGAAGCGGATCACCCGGACGGGCTTTGAAGACGCGCTCTTCTCGGCCTGGCGCAAGGACCCGTCCTTTATCCTCAACCAGGCCCCGTTCAATGCCGGTTCCGTCCTGGTGGCCGGCCCGGACTTCGGCACCGGCTCCTCCCGCGAGCACGCCGTCTGGGCCCTGAAGGACTACGGCTTCAAGACGGTCCTGTCGTCCCGGTTTGCGGATATTTTCCGCGGCAACTCCGGCAAGCAGGGCCTGCTGGCCGCCGAACTCGCCCAGGACGATATCGAGCTCATCTGGAAAGAACTCGAGAACGCCCCGGGCACCGAGGTAACCGTTGACCTGGTGTCCAAGACGGTCAGCTGCGGCACCATCGTGGCACCGTTCGACATCGATGATTACACGCGCTGGCGGCTCCTCGAAGGCCTCGACGATATCGGCCTCACGCTCCAGCACGAAGAGGACATCACCGCCTTTGAAGCCACACGTCCGGCCTTTATGCCCAAGACGCTTCCGGCCCGGCTGTCCTAAGCGCCAGCCAGGGCAACGCGGGGTCACGTAAGGGCCGATAACGTCGAATTATCGGGCGTGGAGTGACCCCGCGTTGCTTCCGTCGTTAACGGGCACGACGGCGGAAAAACGACCACGCCGGGCATGCCGTATTTCGGTTCGGTAACGCGACCTCCTATGCTTAGCTGGAGCCTTTGCAAGTATTTGGGGGCGAGAAATCGTAAGGAAACCGGTATATGAGTAGTGTTCTGACAATCCGCGGCGGAGTCCCGCTTACAGGCCGCGTCAGCGTCCGGGGGGCCAAGAACCTGGTCCCGAAGGCGATGGTGGCAGCGTTGCTGGGCAACGAACCGTCGGTGTTGCGGAACGTTCCGGAAATCAAGGACGTGGAGGTTGTCACCTCCCTGCTGCAACTGCACGGGGTGACAGTGGATAAGGATCCGGTCACCGGTGACCTGACCCTGGACCCCAAGGCGGCCAAGACGGCCCCGAGTACCGCGATCGACGCCCATGCAGGCGATTCGCGGATCCCGATCCTGCTGTGCGGACCGCTGATCCACGCGATCGGTGAGGCCTTCATTCCGGACCTTGGCGGCTGCAAGATCGGCGACAGGCCCATCGATTACCACCTCAACGTGCTGCGCCAGTTCGGCGCCGTCGTCGAGAAGCGCCCGGGCGGCATCCACATTTCCGCGCCAAGGGGCCTGCAGGGCGCCAAGATCTCCCTGCCGTATCCGTCGGTGGGTGCCACGGAGCAGGTGCTGCTGAGCGCCACGCGCGCCGAGGGCATCACCGAACTTTCCGGCGCCGCAACCGAGCCCGAGATTATTGACCTCATCGCCGTGCTGCAGAAGATGGGCGCCATCATCAGCGTCCAGACGGACCGCACCATCCGCATCGAAGGCGTCAAGGACCTGGGCGGCTACAACCACCGTGCCCTCTCGGACCGCAACGAATCGGCGTCGTGGGCCTCGGCTGCCCTCGTCACCAAGGGCGACATCTTCGTTGAGGGTGCCTCGCAGCGGGACATGATGACGTTCCTGAACACCTACCGCAAAGTGGGCGGCGGCATGGACATCGGCGAGGACGGCATCCGTTTCTACCACCGCGGCGGCAAGCTCAACCCGCTCGTCCTGGAAACAGATGTGCACCCGGGATTCATGACCGACTGGCAGCAGCCCCTGGTTGTGGCCCTGACGCAGGCCGAGGGCGTCTCGATCGTGCACGAAACCGTGTACGAAAACAGGTTCGGCTTCACCGACGCCCTCATCCGGATGGGCGCCAGCATCCAGGTGCACCGTGAGTGCCTGGGCAGCGTTCCGTGCCGCTTCGGCCAGCGGAACTTCCTCCACTCTGCCGTCATCTCAGGCCCCACCCAGCTCAAGGGCACCGACATCGACGTTCCCGACCTGCGTGGCGGCTTCAGCCACCTCATTGCCGCGCTTGCAGCCACTGGTACATCGCGTGTGACCGGGATCGACATCATCAACCGCGGATATGAGCGGTTCACCGAAAAGCTGGCCGGCCTCGGCGCCGATTTCGACATCTCCTCAACAAAGTAGCGGGGGGGGGGGGGCACGTGAAGGAAACGGCCAAGAGCCAGGCCACGTTCGTGGTGGTGGCAGCCATAGTGCGCACGCTGCTTAACGGCATGATGAACAAAAAGTGGGACGGCCTGGAAAACCTTCCGGCCGGCGGCTTCATTGCCGCGCCCAACCATTGCACCGAAATTGACCCGCTTATTGTGGGCCACCTGCTGTACAACCAGAAGCGCGCTCCGCATTTCCTGGCCAAGGCCGGGCTTTTCAAGGTGCCCGTCCTGGGTGCCATCCTGCGGGCCACCCGCCAGATCCCGGTGGAACGCTCGACGGCGGGAGCGAACCGCTCGCTGCAGCTCGCCCAGGAAATCGTGGCCGACGGGGGGGCCATCATTATCTATCCGGAGGGAACACTCACCCGGGATCCTGACCTCTGGCCGATGAAGGGCCACACGGGGGCGGCACGCCTTGCCCTCGAAGGGGGTATTCCGGTGGTGCCCATCGCCCACTGGGGGGCCCACGAGGTGTTCCCGCGCTATGCCAAACGGTTCCACCTTTTCCCGCGCAAAACGTCGCGCGTGGTGGTGGGCAAACCCGTGGACCTCACTCCTTTTATGGGCGGAAACCTGGACAAGGCGACCCTCACAGCCGCCACAGAGGTCATCATGGACGCCGTCACAGAGCTGCTGGCCGGAATCCGGGGCGAGGAGCCGCCGGCTGAGCGCTGGGATCCGTCAAAACACAACCAGGCCACGCATGGCCGGTTCGTTGACCGGGAACGGCCCGACAACGCGGCGGATCCCACGTGACCGCTGACCGCAGCCGTCCCGGCTCGGCCCGTTCTGTTGCCGTTCTGGGGGCCGGTTCCTGGGGAACGACGTTCGCCAAGATCCTCGCTGACGCCGCATCTGCCGCCGGAGTGGAGCGCACCATCCGGCTCTGGGGCCGGCGCAGCGAAGTGGTTGAGCAGATCAACGCCACCCACCGCAATGTCCAGTACCTGAAGGACACTGTGCTGCCACCCAGCATCACATCGTCGGTGGACGTTGGCAGTGTCCTGTCCGGCGCGGACCTGGTTGTGCTCGCAGTGCCCGCGCAGTCACTGCGCCTCCAGCTCCGTGAATGGAAAGCGCTCATCGCCCCGGACGCGGTGGTGGTCTCTCTGATGAAGGGACTGGAACTCGGCACGGATGCCCGGATGAGCGAGGTCATCGGCGAGGAACTGGGAATTCCGGCCGACCGGATCGCGGTGGTGTCCGGTCCCAACCTCGCCATGGAGATTGCCCGTGAGGAACCCACGGCCTCCGTGGTGGCCTGTGCCGATGAGGCAACTGCGGGCTGGATCGCCCGGAGTTGCACGGCCCCGTACTTCCGCCCCTACACGACCGGGGACGTGGTGGGTGTCGAGATCGGCGGCATCGTCAAGAACGTCATTGCACTGGCCGTGGGTATTTGTGAGGGCAAACAGATGGGGGACAACACCAAAGCCTCCGTCATCACCCGGGGCCTGGCAGAGACCTCCAGGCTGGCTCTCGCCCTCGGCGGTGAAGCCCGGACCATGGCCGGACTGGCCGGCCTCGGCGATCTTGTTGCCACCTGCTCCTCGCCGCTGTCCCGGAACCATACCGCCGGCCGGCTGCTGGGCCAGGGCCTCACCCTGGACGAGCTGGCGCTTAAGATGACGCAGACCGCCGAAGGAATCAAATCGGGCCAGGCCGTGCATGAACTCGCGGGGAAGCTGGGCGTGGAAATGCCCATCACCGCTGCCGTCGTTGCCGTCCTCGCCGGCAAACTGTCCGTTGACCAACTGGGACCCCTGCTGCTGTCCCGGGACCTGAAACCCGAAGGCGATTACTGACGATGTCTGACCACTACCTGGCCACGCCGGAATCCGCCCCCCATGCCAAGCCCCGGGTGGCGGTGCTGTTTGGCGGCCGCTCCAGCGAACACGCGGTGAGCTGCGTAACGGCTGCCGGTGTACTGGGGGCCATCAACAAAGACAAGTACGACGTGATCCCCATCGGCATCGCAAAGTCCGGGCAGTGGGTGCTCGCGTCGGCGGACACGGCCCAGTGGTCCTTGTCGGCAGCCTCGCTGCCCGAAGTACCGGCGTCGTCCGAAACTGTGACACTGGCCGAAATCGGCGGGGAGCACCAGTTGATCGTGGCGTCCCCGGATGCCGTTCCCCGCGAATTGGGCACCGTTGATGTCGTGTTCCCGCTGCTTCACGGGCCGTTCGGCGAGGACGGAACCATCCAGGGCCTGCTGGAACTGTCCGACACCCGCTACGTGGGCGCTGGCGTGCTGGCATCGGCAGTCGGAATGGACAAGCACTACATGAAGGTGGTGTTCGAGGCCGCCGGCCTTCGGGTGGGGCCTTACGTTGCAGTCACGGACCGGCAGTGGCTTAACGACGCCGAAGCGGTCCGCAAACAGGTGGACCGGCTCGGCTTCCCCGTGTTCGTAAAGCCGGCACGGGCCGGTTCCTCCATGGGCATCTCCAAGGTGGATTCGATGGAGGACCTGGATGCCGCCATCGAGGAAGCCCGCCGCCACGACCGCAAACTGGTCATCGAGGCCGGCATCATCGGACGGGAAATCGAGTGCGCCGTCCTCGAAGGCCGGGGAACCTCGGCACCCCGCACCTCCATGCCCGGGGAGATCTCCGTGGCGGGGGGCGGGCACGAATTCTACGATTTCAACGCGAAGTACGTCGAAGACGATGCCGCGTCGCTCAGCTGCCCAGCCGACCTCCCCGAGGATGCCATTGCCCGGGTGCGTGAACTCGCAGCTGCCGCGTTCGACGCCGTCGGCGCCGAAGGCCTGAGCCGGGTGGACTTCTTCTACACGCCCGACGGCGAGCTCATCATCAACGAGATCAACACCATGCCGGGGTTCACGCCCAAAAGCATGTACCCGCAGATGTGGGCAGCCTCCGGCCTGGACTACGCGGACCTCATTGACGAGCTGATCTACCTCGCCCTGAACCGGAAGACCGGACTGCGCTGACCAAATTCCCGCTGACCAAATTCCCGCAAACCAGAGCCAGTTGAGATTCAGCTCGTCGGCAGGTTCTGCAGGTCTTCCTGGCCCACGCACCGTCCGGTGGCGGGGATCTTTGCCGCGGCCGCCGCGAGGTCTGCGAGGACAGTGGCGGAGCTGATGCTCTCCTGGTCCTTGGTCAGGAGGACCTCGGTGGCCGGTTCGCGGCCGAAGGTGGTCAGGGTCCAGGCGGAGTCGCCCTCCTTGATGACCCAATCCACGCCGTTGACGCTCACGCAGCGGTCCGTCGTGGGGCCCGGGACATTGACACCGCACCGCAGGATCACCTGGGACGGATTTCCCCAGGCTGCCGTGGCCTGGCTGTTGGTCTTCCGCAGGGCCGCTTCGCCGATAGCGTCCGGCAGCGCCACCATCATCGGCGCGCAGGCCGGGTTGGCAGCGTCAGTGGCGGGCGCGACATCCACGGCGGCGGCGCAGCCGGACAGGGCAACACCGCCCAGCGTGGCGGCCAAAAGACCCACGGACACACGGACAGGCAAAGGCAAACGGGGATGGTGCATCCTTCAAGCCTAGCGCCGCCGCGAGGTGCGGCGGGACGCGAAGCGGCACCTCAGGACCAGCATTGTCAGTGCATCGCTGTAGCGTAGTGGCGTGCCTGAAATTCCCTTGACTGAAGAAGCCCTGACCGTCGCAGCGCTGTCCGAATCCGAGCTCCTGGCCCGGATTTTTCCCCGGCTGGAAATGGGCGGTGCCCACGGATCGGCCACCTTGCTGGGACCGGGAGACGACGCCGCCCTCGTGGCGTCCCCCGACGGCAGGACCCTGGTCAGCATCGATACCCAGGTGCAGGATCAGGACTTCCGGATCCAGTGGGCAAACGGCTACCGGACCACTGGCTTCGACGTGGGGTGGAAGGCGGCCGCCCAGAACCTCAGCGACATCAACGCCATGGGCGGCAAGGCCACCTCGCTGGTGGTCAGCCTGACGCTGCCGCCGGAGACCCCCGTCAGCTGGGTTGAGGACCTGGCGGACGGACTGACTGCGGGAATCACGGAGCTGGGGGCCGCTGACTGCTCGGTGGCCGGCGGCGACCTGGGCCGCGGTACGGAGATCTCCGTGACAGTGGCGGTCCTCGGAACCCTCGACGGCGGACGTGCGGTGTTGCGCTCCGGTGCGGGCGGCGGAGAAGTCCTGGCGCTGGCAGGAACCGTGGGCAGGGCAGCTGCCGGGCTCGCACTTCTGGAATCAAGGACTCCCGTGCACTCCCTGGACGCGGCGCAGCGCGCCCTCGTGGATACGCAATGCCGCCCGCTGCCGCCCCTGTCCGCCGGTCCGCTGGCCAGGGAAGCCGGTGCCACCGCCATGATGGATATCTCGGACGGGCTGGTGCGCGACGCCGGTCGGCTGGCAGCCGCCAGCGGCGTGGTGCTGGACCTCGACCCCCTGAAACTGAAGCGCCATGCGGAAGGACTCCGTCCGGCGTCGGACGTCCTCGCCGGCGATCCCATGGAATGGGTGCTGGGCGGGGGAGAGGACCACGGGCTGCTGGCCACATTCCCTGCCGGCATTCAGCTGCCTGCCGGATTCACTGCGATAGGCTCAGTACAGGCCCCCGGAACTGACACTGGACCGGGCGTCACAATTGCAGGCCGCGTCGCTGGCGCAACGGGATGGGATCACTTTGCAGACTAAGGTTGCCGCCAATGCCCAAGCGATGAAGCGGTGGTTGGACAAGGCTGAGACGGCCATCGGCAACCACAGCGACCGCATCAATGCCATCAATATTTTCCCGGTGGCAGACGGCGACACCGGCACGAACCTCTACCTCACGGTCCGTGCAGCAGCGCGTGCCCTGCAGGGCACCTTCACAGGACACGCGGAGGCTGGCCAGGCCGATGTGGGAGGCTGCCTGACGGCAGCCGGCCAGGCCGCCATGGAGCAGGCACGGGGCAACTCGGGCACCCTGTTTTCCGTTTTCCTGTGCGCCGCGGCCGAGCCCCTGACCGGTCATACCCGGCTGACGTCCGCGCTCCTGGCAACCGCCCTGAACCGGGCACAGATCCGGGCCTGGTCCGCCCTGAGCGACCCCGTCCCGGGAACCATGCTCTCGGTTATGGAAGGGGCGGCCCGCGCCGCCGCAGCCGTGGACGCCGGCCGGAACGGCGACGACAGCAATCACGCCCTGGGCCTTGCCCTGGACGCCATGGTTGAGGGCGCGTTGGCGGCGGTGATCCGCACCGAGGGCCAACTTGACGCCCTCCAAACGGCGCACGTGGTGGACGCGGGAGGTGTCGGAATGCTCCTGATCCTCGATTGCCTCCGCTCCGCAGTCCTGGGCGTAGAGCTCCAAAGCGAACTCCTGGACGGTCTTCACGGCTACGACGTCCAGGACCCGCACATCCACACCAGCCTGCCAGACGACGAGGGCGTCGAAGTGATGTGCACCATCAGCCTGTCGCCCCTGAACGCAGCCACCCTTCGTCAACGGCTGGATGAGATCGGGGATTCGGTCATCCTGAGCCAGGTGGGCAACGCCGCAGATCCGGACGGCAACTACCGGTGGCGCGTCCATGTGCACGTCGCTGACGCCGGGCCGGCCGTCAGGCTGATCCGCTCCCTCGGCGAACCCGTGCACATTACGGTCAGCCAGTTGGCCCTGCCGCGCGATCCTGAAGCGGACCCAGTGGGCTCCAACGGACATGAGTACTGACCTTGAAGCGGGCCTGGAACGCCTGATCGGAAAACGGTCGGCTTCGGCCATTGAGAAGCACCTGAAGATCAGTACCGTCGGCGGCCTGCTGAACTATTTCCCCCGCCGGTACCTGAACCGTGGCGAGCTGACACCCATCGGCGAGCTGCCGGTGGACGAGGAAGTCACCCTCATTGCGCGCGTCCTCTCCAACAGCACCCGCAAGATGCATTCGCGCCGCGGGTCCATTACCGATGTCATCATTACCGACGACGCCGCATCCCACGGCCGTCCTCGTCTCGCTTCCGTAGGCCCCGGCAGCGGGCACGGCACCCTGAAGATCACTTTCTTCAGCGGCTACCGGGCACAGGCCGAGCTCCTGCCCGGCCGTCGTGTTATGTTCTCCGGCAAAGTGACCCGTTACGGCCCCTCCCTGGGGCTGACAAATCCGGACTTCAACCTGCTGGATGAGGACCCGGACATGCCCGGCATGGATCCGGAAAAGCTCGCAGCCATGCCGGTCCCCGTGTATCCGGCAACTGCCAAACTCACCAGCTGGTCAATCCAGAAGGTGATCGGCACGCTCCTTCAGACAGTCGATCTGGATGCACTGCCCGATCCATTGCCGGACGCCGTGGCCCGCCGGGAAATGTTCCTCCCGGTAGCCGAGGCCTACCGGCTCATCCACCGGCCCGAAACACAGGACGACTGGAAGCGGGCCCAGGACCGCCTCCGCTACCAGGAGGCCCTGGTCCTGCAGGCGGCGCTGGCCCGGCGCCGCGCCCAGCTCGCGGCTGAGGAGGCTACGGCCAGGCGCCCTGCCACCGATGGGCTGCTGACGGCTTTCGACCGTCAGTTGCCCTTCACTCTGACTGCCGGACAGGCGGCCGTTGGAAAAACCCTTGCCGCCGAACTTGCGCAGGACAGCCCCATGAACAGGCTCCTGCAGGGCGAAGTGGGTTCCGGCAAAACCATCGTGGCCCTACGCGCCATGCTGCAGGTGGTGGACGCCGGCGGGCAGGCGGCACTGCTGGCACCCACCGAGGTCCTCGCCGCCCAGCATTTCGAGTCCATCCGCCGTACGCTCGGCGCGCTGTCCCGGGATCCCATGCTGTCCCCGGACGGGCTGCTGGGCGGCCTCGCGGAAAATGCCGTGCAGGTTTCGCTTCTCACCGGTTCCATGCCCGCTGCCGCGCGCAAGCGTGCGTTGCTGGACGCAGCCTCCGGCACGGCCGGGATCGTGATCGGCACGCACGCCCTGCTCAGCGGCAATGTGGCGTTTTACGACCTTGGCCTGATCGTGGTGGACGAACAGCACCGGTTTGGCGTGGAGCAGCGGGATGTCCTCCGGTCAAAGGCCAACAAGCCGCCGCATCTGCTGGTCATGACGGCCACGCCGATTCCCCGGACTGTGGCCATGACCGTGTTCGGTGATCTCGAAACCTCCATCCTGGACGAGCTGCCCGCAGGCCGTGCGCCCATTTCCACCCACGTGGTGGGCCTGGCCGAAAACCCGGGGTGGGCCGGGCGCATCTGGTCCCGTTCCCGTGAGGAAATCGACGCCGGGCACCAGGTGTTTGTGGTGTGCCCCAGGATCGGGACGGACGACGACGGCGATTTCAGTCCGGGGGAAGCGGAACCTTCCGCGGCGGACGTGGCGGGCAACGGCGGTGAGCGTGAGCTCGCGTCCGTCACCGCCGTCGTCGAACAGCTCCAGCAGGAACCCGCCCTTGCCGGTGTGCCGCTGGGGCCCATGCACGGCAGGCTGGACACCGCGGTGAAGTCCGCGGCGATGGAGGACTTCACGGCCAACCGGACCAAGCTCCTGGTCTCCACCACCGTCATCGAAGTGGGCGTCGATGTCCACAATGCAACGCTGATGGTGATCCTCGACGCCGACCGCTTCGGCATTTCACAGCTGCACCAGTTGCGCGGGCGGGTGGGCCGTGGCGGCCTGCCCGGAACGTGCCTGCTGGTCACCAGCCTGGAACCCGGGCACCCGAGCCGGCGCAGGCTGGACGCCGTTGCCTCCACCACGGACGGTTTCGAACTTTCCCAGGAGGACCTCAAGCTGCGGCGCGAGGGCGACATCCTGGGCGCGTCGCAGTCAGGCGGCCGCTCCACGCTGAAACTCCTGCGCGTGCTGGAGCATGAGGACATCATTGCCCGCGCCAGGCAGGACGCCCAGGCACTGGTGGGCAAAGACCCCTCGCTGGCGCGGCACCCCCGGTTGGCTGCGGCTATCGACGAATACCTGAACCCCGAGAAGGAGGCGTTCCTTGAACGCGGATAGAAGGCGGGCATGAGCCGCATCATTGCGGGTGCCGCAGGCGGGACGCCCTTGGCCAGCGTCCCCGGTTCCCTGACCCGGCCCACGACGGACCGTGTCAAGGAAGCGTTGTTCTCCCGGCTTGATGCCTTCGGGATCATTGCCGGTTCCCGTGTCCTGGACCTCTACGCGGGGTCCGGAGCGCTGGGCGTGGAGAGCGGCAGCAGGGGCGCCGAAACCGTTGACCTCGTGGAATTCGATGCCAAGGCAACTTCCGTGTGCCAGCGCAACGCCGACCTCATCAATGGTGTGCTGGCACGCAAGGCCGTGACGGTCCACCGCTCCAAAGTGGAATCCTTCCTGGAGCGCACCCCGGGGGAGGTCAGCTGGGACCTCGTCTTCATGGACCCGCCTTATCCTTTGGACGAGGCTGCAGTGTCCGCGGTGCTGGCCAAACTTGCAGACCATCTGACGCCCGCCGCGCTGGTGGTGGTGGAGAGGTCCTCACGTTCCCCCGAACCAGGCTGGCCGGAAGGCCTGGAACGGTTTGCGGAAAAGAAGTACGGGGAGACCCGGCTCTGGTTCGCGGAGCCCGCAGTGCCGGACGCCATCAGTCCGGACGTTGTGATCGACGGGCAGGCGGCGGGCGAGGCCTGAAGCAGGCCGTGATGCCGGTGGCCGTCAGCCGGCCAGGACGTCCAGGTCCACACCGGCAAGCACCTTCGCCGGGTGCGGGCCGCGTGCTGTCAGCTCGGCGGTCCAGCCCTCGGGCCACGGAGCCTGCGTGCCGGTCAGGATGATGTTGCCTGGGTAGCGGCCGGCGAACATGCCGGTTTCCGCGAACGCAGCCACGTCCGTCATGGCACGGCGCATCGCGGTTATCTGGCTGCGGACCAGCGTGAGGCCTGGCTCGTCGCCGACGTTGACTATCAGGACGCCCCGGGGACTGAGCCGTGCAGCGGCTTCCTGGTAAAACTCCGCACAGGCGATGTGGGCCGGGGCGTCCGGTCCGGAGAAAATATCCAGGATAACGACGTCGAATTTAAGGTCCGGAGCCAGCTCCGCCAGGGCGTCGCGGGCATCGCCGATGACGGTGTGCAGTACGGTTCCTTCGGGCAGCGGGAGTTGCTGGAGGACAAAATCGAGGAGCTCGCGCTCCAGCTCCACGGCGTACTGGACAGAACCGGGCCGTGTCGCCTGGATGTACCGCGCCAGGGTGAGGGCACCGGCGCCAAGATGCAGCGCTGTGATCGGCTGTCCCGGGGGAGCGGCAAGGTCCACCACGTGGCCGATCCGGCGCAGGTACTCGTAGAAGATCTCCTCCGGGTGGGCAACGTTCACGTGGGACTGCTCGGCGCCGCCGATCCTCAGGACATAGGCGCCCGCTGTGAAGGCATCCGGCTCAATTGCCGCGTGTTGCCCGGTGGTCCGGAGGAACCGGGCTGACCGTGCACTGCGGGCGTCGGCCATCACAGCCTTCCGCTGAGGGTGGCCAGGCGGTCGGCGGCTTCCTCAAGGACCTCAATCTTCTTGCAGAATGCGAACCTGAGCAGGCTGCGCGTCCGTTCCGCCCCTTCCGGATGGCAGAACACCGGGACGGGGATGGCTGCCACTCCCACCAGCGCGGGAAGCCGGCGAGCAAGGTCCACGGAGTCGGCAATGCCAAGGGGAGCGGTATCCACGTTGACGAAATAGGTGCCCTGCGGGGTGAAGACGCCGAAGCCGGCCGCACGGAGGCCTTCGCTCAGAATGTCCCGCTTGTTCCGCAGCGTGGCTGAAATGCCCTCGTAGAACTCATCCGGCAGCGCCAGCCCCGACGCGATCGCGGCCTGGAACGGCGTGCCGGAGCTGTAGGTAAGGAACTGCTTGACCGTGCGGACGGCGGCCACAAGGTGTTCGGGGCCGGTCAGCCAGCCGATCTTCCAGCCGGTAAAGGAAAAGGTCTTGCCTGCCGAGGAGATGGTGAGCGTCCTGTCGGAGGCTCCGGGCAGGGTGGCTACCGGTATGTGCCCGGTGCCGAAGGTCAGGTGCTCGTACACCTCATCGGTGATGATCAGGCAGTCATGTTTGCGGGCGAGCTCGACGACGCGCTCGAGTATCTGGCGCGGGAAGACGGCGCCGGTGGGATTATGGGGGTTGTTCAAAAGCACCACCCGCGTCCGGTCGGTGAAGGCAGCCTCCAGGGCTGCCAGGTCCGGGTGAAAGTCGGGAGCCAGCAGCGGTGCCGTGGTGTGGGTGGCGCCGGCCAGTCCGATGACAGCGCCGTACGAGTCGTAGAACGGCTCGAACGTCAGCACCTCATCGCCCGGCCCGACGAAGGCCAGCAGGGCAGCCGCGATGGCCTCGGTAGCACCAGTGGTGATGATAATCCCGGTCTGCGGGTCCGGGGTCAAGCCGTAAAACCGGGCCTGGTGGACAGCAACAGCTTCGCGCAGTTCCAGGATGCCCTTGCCGGGCGCGTACTGGTTGGCCCCCGCCGCGATGGCGGCCATGGCTGCGGCCTTGATTTCCGCGGGGCCGTCCTCATCCGGGAAGCCCTGCCCCAGGTTGATGGCGCCGGTCTGCACGGCCAGGGTGGTCATCTCTTCGAAGATGGTGACGCCCAGTTGGCCGGCAGGGCCCAGGAGGTTGGCGCCGGCCGCGGTGCGCTGCCAGGGAGCCCGTGCGGCGGGCAGCGAAAGTTCCCGTGGTGGATGCATCCAGTCATGGTATCCCGGCGGCCGCATGGGGTAGGTTCGGTGCATGAGACGCGCTGTCTGCCCCGGTTCCTTTGACCCTATCCACAACGGTCATCTTGAGGTTATTGCCCGTGCTGCGGGCCTGTTTGACGAAGTGATTGTGGCTGTTTCCACCAACTACGCCAAGCAGTACAGGTTCAGCCTGGGAGACCGCATCGATATGGCGCGGGAGACCCTGGCATCCCTGAAAGGGATCGTGGTGGAACCCGTAGGGGAAGGCCTCCTGGCCGAATACTGCCGCCAGCGCGGAGTCTCTGCCATTGTCAAAGGCCTCCGCTCGTCGTCGGACTTCGATTACGAACTTCCGATGGCCACCATGAACCGCCAGCTCAGCGGGGTGGAAACGGTGTTCCTGCCCGCGGAGGCGCATTACCTCCACTTGTCATCGACGCTCATCAAGGAAGTGGCCGGCCTGGGCGGCAGCGTCTCCGATTACGTGCCGCGTTCAGTGCAAAAGCGGATGTTCCCGGGCGAGCCTTCGTCGGGTCAGTCCCCAAGGGGGTAGGCTAGTCCGGTACTTCGACGTCCGCTGCCGTGTGGCGGCAGGCCTGGTTTGAGTCCCCGCGGCTCTTCAGGCTAAGATGGTACGTCGGTCATATGTTCAACAGGAGTTCTCATTAAACGAGATGCTAGTTCGCCCTTGGCGTTCGACGTCAAGGATCTCGGGCGCAGCCCGGGCAGCATGCGGACACTGAAGGAACATGTACCCGCACCAAGTGACCTTGGTGTGGCACTTATTGGCGTTCAGGAAGGCTCGGATATCGAGCTGGATCTGAGGCTTGAGGCCGTACACGAAGGAATTCTGGTATCAGGAACCGCGGTCGCCGAAGTTACTGGCGAATGCGGCCGATGCCTGGATCCCCTTGCGTATGACCTTGAGGTCAATGTGCAAGAACTTTTCTTCTACGAGGGCGTTGTGCTTTCGGATGAGGAAGACGAAGAAGAGCAACGTCGAGTCGAGCACGATCTGATCGATCTTGAGCCGGTGTTGCGGGACGCAGTCATAACCATGCTGCCGTTCCAGCCGGTGTGCCGGGAAGACTGCCAGGGCCTTTGCTCCGAATGCGGAGTTCGCCTGGAAGACGAGCCGGGGCATCACCACGAGGTCGTTGATCCTCGCTGGGCTGCCCTAGCTGACTTGGCTAAGCCTGACCGGCAAAACTGATTTGTACGTGTTTGTCTAGAGAGAAATGAGTTAGCCGTGGCTGTCCCGAAGCGGAAAATGTCTCGCTCGAATACCCGCGCCCGCCGCTCCCAGTGGAAGGCAACCGCCCCCCACCTGGTGAAGACCGTAGAGAACGGCCAGGTTGTTTACAGCCTGCCGCACCAGGCAAAGGTCGTTACCGACTCCGCTGGCACTGCGCTGTTCCTTGAGTACAAGGGCCGCAAGGTCGCAGACGTCTAATTGGCCCTTAGGCTGACATGATGTCTTCAACTGAAGAGCTTCTGAAGCGTCTCGGTGTCTCTATTGACGCCGGGACGCTTCGTCTTGCTCTGACACACCGTTCCTACGCCTACGAAAACGGCGGCATTCCCACGAACGAGCGCCTCGAGTTCCTCGGTGATTCCATCCTGGGCTTCTCTGTCACGGACGCCCTGTACCGGGACAATCCCACGTTGCCCGAAGGTGATCTGGCCAAGCGCCGTTCCGCGGTGGTCAGTACGCGTGCCCTTGCCGGTATCGGCCGGAGCCTCGGCATCGGGGACTACATCTACCTTGGGCAGGGTGAAAAGCTCACCGAGGGCAAGAACAAGGCCTCCATTCTGGCGGACACCATGGAAGCGCTCATCGGGGCCACCTATGTGTCCAACGATATCGAGACCGCCCGCCAGCTGGTCATGCGCCTGGTTGGCCCGCTCCTGAAGGACGCGGCAGCTTTGGGCGCCGGGACCGACTGGAAGACCAGCATCCAGGAACTGGCCGCCAGCCGGCAGCTCGGCACTATTTTCTATGCTGTCGAGGGAGCCGGTCCGGACCACGCCCGTACGTTCAAAGCTGTCCTGAATATCGGCGGCAAGCCTTACGGCAATGGCTCCGGCCACTCCAAGAAGGAAGCCGAGCAGGAAGCTGCCGCGGACGCCTGGCGTGCTCTTTCCGAAACCAGGACATCAGCTGCGGCGGCCGGACCGGCTGAGTCCGCTCCCGGCGCCTAGGACAGGCGTTGCCCGAACTGCCTGAAGTCGAAGTGGTCCGCCGCGGCCTGGTGAGCTGGCTCCGCGGCCGGACCATCACGTCCGTGGACGTCCTGGACCCGCGTTCCCTCCGCCGCCATGCCCTGGGGGTTGAGGACTTCATCGGCAACCTCGAAGGCACCACGGTGGCGGATGTGGTGCGTCGCGGAAAATTCCTGTGGATGCCGCTGCGCGAGGGCCTTTCGTCGTCGCCGGCCGGAAGCACCCCGGGAGGAACTGCGCCTGCCGTGGCCCTCATGGCGCACCTGGGCATGAGCGGACAGCTGCTGATGCAGGATCCGTCGGTACCGGACGAAAAGCACCTGAAAGTGCGGCTGCGGCTCAGCCCGAGTGAGGGCATGCCGGACCAGCTCCGTTTTGTGGACCAGCGCATCTTCGGCGGGCTGTTCGTGACGGCCATGATCCCCACGGACGACGGCGGCCCCGGCGGCCTCGCTGAGTCGCCGCTGCCCCTCATTGCCGAAGAGGCAGCCCACATTGCCCGCGACCCCCTGGATCCGGCGTTTTCCTTCGACCTCTTTTACGCCCGCCTCCGGAAGCGCAGGACGGGTCTCAAACGGGCCCTCCTGGATCAGGGGCTGGTCTCCGGGATCGGCAATATCTACGCCGACGAGGCCCTCTGGCGCGCCGGCCTGCATTACGCCCGGCCCACCGACAAACTCCGCCGTGCCGATGCCGAACGCGTTCTCGCCAGCGCCCGCGAGGTCATGCTGGATGCACTGGCGGCCGGCGGAACCAGCTTCGACTCACTGTACGTGAACGTCAACGGAGCCTCCGGCTACTTCGACCGCTCCCTGAACGCCTACGGCAGGGAAGGTCAGCCCTGCCACCGCTGCGCCGCCGTCGGAATCACTTCCCTCATCCGGCGCGAACAGTTCATGAACCGCTCGTCCTACACCTGCCCCGTCTGCCAGCCGCGGCCGCGGAACGGCCGCTGGTAGGAACGTAGCGGCTACGGCGAACCGTAGTGTTCGGCCAGCCGCGCCAGGCCTTCGTCCAGGGACACGGCGGGCGTCCAGTCAAGGAGTTCGCGGGTCCCGCGCTGGTCGAACCAGTGCGCGGTGGAGAGCTGCTCGGCGAGGAACCTGGTCATGGGCGGTTCCTCTTCCCGGCCGGCCCGGAGCCATGCCTTTTCCACCACTGATCCTGCCGCCCGCGCGAGTTTGCCCGGCACTCGCCACGATGGCGCCGGCACTCCGCCCGCGGCGCAGATGCCCGCCAGCAGTTCACCGACCGGCCGGGGTTCGCCGTTGCTGACGACCACCGCCCGGCCATGGACGTGCTCCATGCGGTGCAGCGCGGCGACGATGGCCGAGGCGGCATTATCCACGTACGTGGTGTCGATCAGGGCAGCACCGGCGTCGAGCAGCGGCAGGCGGCCGCGGGCTGCACGTGCCAGCACGCGTTCCACCAGCTGCGTGTCACCGGGGCCCCAGACGATGTGCGGGCGCACCGCCGCGACCCGAAGGTCCGGTGAGTCCGCTGCCAGGGCGAGCAGCTCGGCTTCAGCTTTGGTGCGGGAGTAGTCGCCGTGGGCCCGGGCCGGGTCTGCAGGCTCGGCCCCGAGCCCGGCGATGGCGTGTCCTGAGTTTGCCACGGACGGGGACGAAACGAACACCAGTTTCCGCACGCCGGCCTCACGGGCGGCCCGCAGCAGGCGGCGCGTCCCCTCCACATTGACCTCATCGAAGTCGGCAGGGCGGCCGGTGAAGGAAACCTTCGCGGCCAGGTGGATGACTCCGTCGTTGCCGGCTACTGCCCGGCGGACGGCGTCGTCGTCCGACACGGACCCGGTGAGGTCCGTTACGCCGTCCACACCCGAAGGCCGGCGCTGGAATGTGGTGACGCTGTGTCCCTGCAGCACCAGCAGACGCGCCACCTCTCCTCCGAGCAGGCCGCTTGCACCGGTAACAAGGACCCTCATGGCCTGCCTGGCCGGCCGCCGGCCAGCACTTTCGACGCCCAGCGGGACAGGCGGGTCCGGTCAATTTTGGCGTTGTGGCGGATATCGGTGGGCTGGGAAGGCACAGTGAGCACGGCAGCCACAGCAACCCCGGCCTGGCGGGCTGCCTCCCGGACCCGCCCGGCGAGCTGCGGGGCGGCCGGGCCCGCCCGGCGGACAGGAGGCACAGTCTCGACGACGGCGACGACGGCCTGTGTCCCTGCGGGACCGACCCCCACCACTGCGGCCAGCCCGACGTCGTCCAGCTGTTCAATGGCCTGCTCGGCGCCCACGGGCGTCACCACAGAACCCGGCGCCGTGACGAGGTGAGCCAGGCGCCCTTCCACCCAGAGCCGGCCCGCGGCATCGAAGTGCCCAACGTCGCCGGTGCGGTGCCAGCCGGCCGTGCGGACGCTTTCGCTTTGCGTAAGCCAAAGCCTGTCATAGGCGTCCTTCACATGCGGAGCGCTGACGAGGATTTCCCCGGTCACGCCAGCTTCTGTGGCCGGGTGGTTCCCGGGGGCGCTGCCGTCCGCGGCGAGCGGGATGACGGCTACGCTGGCGCCGTGCACCGGCCGGCCCACACACACCCCGTTGCCGGCTCCTGCCATGGTCCCTCTTGCGGCGTCAGCTTCGGCAACGCGGATCTCTTCGAGGCTGATGTCCGTGACGGGCAGCGCCTCGGTCATGCCGTAGGGGGTGTGCAGCGAGGCCTGCGGCAGCAGCTTTTGCACCTGCGCGAGGAGGGGCTCAGGGACGGGAGCGCCGGCGGAGAGCAGAAGTTCCACGCGTCCCAGTGCTTCGTGCCCGGCAGGGCTCAGGCCGTCCTTTGTAGCCAGGACGTTGCGCAGGGCGGCGGGCGAGGCGAAGACTACGGTGGCGTCAATAGCCGCGGCGGCGTCCGCCAGTGCGGTGGCGGTCAGGGTGCGGGGTGCCGTGACGTCCATGGCGGGCGTCACCGAAACAGCTCCGAGGGCCGGCCCCAGCAGCGCAAACGGGGCGAAGCCCGCCACCAGCCGTGCTCCCGGCCGGATCCCCAGTGTCGCGGCCAGGGTGTCCCGCATCGCGGCAAGCTGCCGGTGCGTGTACACCACCCCTTTGGCAGGACCGGTGGAGCCCGAGGTGAAGAGGACCGCAGCAGGGGCGTCCTGGCCCGGAGCCGCGTACGGAGCAGGGACGTCCGACGGCGGCACCTGGCTGAGGCTGCTGCCGTGGCGGGTGAGGGCGGTGAGGGAGGTTTCGACGTGGAGGAGGCGGCGGCGGGCAGCCGGCAGGTCCCGCACACTGATGCGCCGGCCGGGCCAGCCAAGCACCGAGGCAGCGGCCAGCGCCTTATCGATGCCGATGAGGAAATCGGGGGTGGCTCCCTTCACGGCACGGCTCAGGCCCCGCGTGCCGAGCCCGGCGTCGGCCACAACCACCACCGCGCCGAGGCGCAGGCAGGCGTAGAGCACCACGGTCAGGTCCACGCCCGGCGGGACCATCAGGCTCACGCGGCTGCCATGCCTTACGCCCGCATCCCGGAGGCCCGCCGCGAGGACGCCGATGTTGTGTTCCAGTTCCCGCCAGGTGAGCGAGCGGGAGACGCCCCCGTTCGCGCCCATTTCCGCGACGGCGGTGTCCCCGCCGCAGTCGCCGGTTGCCTGCCGGATGAGCGGCGCCCAGAGTGTGGGGACACCGGCATCCGCCTGGTGGGTCCCGCGGCTGCCCTCCAACGCTGTGGTATCCAGGGCGGTGCCCTCCGACGCGTTGTCCGCCGGCGACGGGCTGCCGGGCAGGACATCTGCACGTTGCAGGTCGGGTTCGCTGTCCGGGCTGAGCCCGGCAAGCCATTCGAAAATGGGCGCGGCGATGTCCCGGTCTTCGGCGACGAGGTGGCCGGCCCCTTCGAAGCGGTGCACCTTGGCATGGGGCAGCCGGCCGATGAGGTCTTTGAGGTACCGGTCCGAGAAGATCGGGTCCCGCGGGCCCCAGAGCATCAGGGCAGGAACGTCCATTCCGCGCAGCCCCTCGGCGATGCGGGTGAGTGCCGGGAAGCTGGGGTGGGACGGGTCCGCCGGAATGTCCGCGACGAAGTTTCCGACGCCGGCGCGGCGGTCCGCACCGCGGTATGGGGCCATGAAGGCACTGCGGACATCAGCTGCGAGCGGAGGATGGGCCAAAGCATGAGTGACCCGCAGAAACGCGTCCGACGTCGTTGTTCCCCAGCGGTGCACGGCAGGGTGGAGGGCAAGCCGCAGGGCCGGCGGAACGGGGGAACCGGCCGGTTGGTGGACAGCGGTGTTTGTGAGGACCACGCCGGCGAGTTGGCGGGGATGCGCCAGTGCCCAGCCGAGGCTGATGACGCCGCCCCAGTCGTGGCCGACGGTGATGACGGGTCCGTCCAGGTCCAGCGCCGTGGTGAGGTCGCCCAAATCGTTGATCCGGTCCGCCAGGCGACGGAAGGTGCCGGTGCGCTCGGAGAAGCCCATGTCCAGCTGGTCCACGGCCACCACCCGCCACGGGCGGGCGGCTCCGGATCCGGCGGCACCGGACCCGGCGGCGTCGGTCCCGGCGGCCAGCAGCGTGCGCCACAGGAAGGACCACGTCGGATTGCCGTGCACGCACAGCAGGGTGCCGGCGGGAGCCATGCCGCGGCGGGAGAGCTGTGGCCCGTTGTCGAGCACATGCCAGCGGCGCACAGTTCCAGGGACATCGGCGGCGGAGGTGGAAACCACATCGATCTCGCGGGACCACTCCGGGTCCACGCCCGGCCAGCCGGCGGCTACCAAACGATTTCCATCAGGGCGGTGTTAAGGCCGGAGCCGACGCCCATGCACAGCACGCGGTCCCCGGCCACGAGGGTCTGTGCTTCGGCGGCCAGGGTCATGGGGAGCGAAGCGGGGCCCACATTGCCCCAATGCGGGAACGTGATGGGAACCCTGGCCGGATCCAGGTCGATTGCCTCGATGATGGCCTGCGTATAGGCATTGCTGACCTGGTGCGTGACGTAGCGGTCCATGGTGCTCCAGTCCCACTCCTTTTTCGCCTCCTGCCAGGCGTCCACCACAAGCTGCAGGCCGCCGTCGAGCAGCCCTTTGGTGTCGGTGCTCATGCCGTCGATACCGCCCACGCACAGTTCGTGGTGTTCGGTGCCGGCACGCATCACCCCGCCGACGATCCGGTGCGCGCCGGGGTGCTGGTCCGCCGGGCCCAGCACGGCTGCCGCGGCTCCCGAACCCAGCGTCAGCGTGGCGAACTCCCGGCCAAAGTCCTCACGGGTGGTTTCGGGCCGCTGCAGCCTGGCCAGGGTTGCCTCCTGCGTCGCCTGGGCATCCTCGCCGTTGACGATCATCGCGTACTTGATCTGGCCCGAGTCGATCATGTTCGCCGCCAGGGTGAGGCCGTTGACAAAGCCGAGGCACGCATTGGCGAGGTCAAAGTTCATGGCGGACGACGGCAGGCTGAGTCCGTGGTGGATCTTCACCGCAACCGACGGTTCCAGGCTGCGCCGGGTAACGGAGGTGTTGATCAGCAGGCCAACCTCGGACGCTTCAACCCCGGATTCGGCCAAGGCCTTCGCACCGGCTTCGATCGCGGCGTCGTCGAACGCCGTCCCGGCGGCCCACCAGCGCCGGTGCGTGATGCCTGCCACGCGTTCGAGCAGTTTTGGGGGGAACTTCAGCCGCCGGAGGGTCGGAGCCAGCCGCCGGTCGAAATCCGCCGAACTGACGATCTTCGGAGCTTCGACGCTGCTCACCGATAGAAGCGCGGTGTTACCGTGCCGGAATGTTGCATTCCCTGTCAAAACAAGCCCCTGTTCGTGTCCGTCCTGCGCTGCGGAGGTTGACCGCACTATCCGGCACAAGCCCAAGTGCTTAACTATGCCCGGTGCAGGTCCGTTCCTGCACATGCTTCCAGCGGCATCTATGGCAGCTTCCAACGTATCTGCGCGGAATTGTCGCTGCCCCGCAGTAGATTGTAAGTACGCCGGGGGCCATCCCCCCGGAAGACACCCGCAACGAACCATGCGCCCATAAAGCCAAGCAGGAGACCCGAAACACCTTGCACCTCAAGAGCCTCACCGTCCGGGGATTCAAGTCGTTCGCGTCGGCAACGACCTTCGACTTCGAGCCCGGAGTCACGGCCGTGGTGGGACCGAACGGCTCCGGAAAGTCCAATGTGGTGGATGCCCTGTCCTGGGTCATGGGGGAGCAGGGTGCCAAGACGCTGCGGGGCGGCAAAATGGAAGACGTCATCTTTGCCGGCACCTCCGGCAGGCCGCCCCTGGGCCGGGCCCACGTCTCCCTGACCATCGACAACACGGACGGCGCCCTGCCCATTGAGTACAGCGAAGTCACCATCTCACGGACCCTGTTCCGCACCGGCGGCTCCGAATACGCCATTAACGGGGCCGGTTGCCGCCTGCTCGACATCCAGGAACTGCTCTCCGATTCGGGCCTTGGCCGGGAAATGCACGTCATCGTGGGCCAGGGCCAGCTCGACAAGGTCCTGCATGCCACTCCGGAGGACCGCCGGGGTTTCATCGAGGAAGCCGCGGGGATCCTCAAGCACCGCCGCCGCAAGGAAAAGACAGTCCGCAAGCTGGAGGCCATGCAGGCGAACCTGCAGCGGCTGAACGACCTCACGGGAGAGATCAGGCGCCAGCTCACCCCCCTCGGCAAGCAGGCGGACGTGGCCCGCCGTGCCCAGCGGGTCCAGTTCGATGTCCGGGACGCCCGCGCGCGGTTGCTCGCCGACGATCTTGTCCGGGAGCAGACAACGCTGGAGCAGGACGTTGCCGGCGAGGCGGCGCTGAAAGCCCGCCGGGAAGTGGTGGAGCAGGAACTTGAAACCGGGCGGCGGCAGCAGGCCGGCCTGGAACACCTGGCTGCCGAGGCCACGCCCAGGCTCAATGCGGCACGGGACTCCTGGTACAGGCTGACCACGGCACGGGAACGCCTCCGGTCCCTTGGCTCCCTGGCCCGGGAACGCGGCCGGCTCCTGGGTGCAGTTGATGCGGAACCGTATTCCGGCCGCGATCCTGACCAGCTCGAACGGCAGGCCGCGCGCGTCCGCGACGAAGTGGCGGAGCTCGAGCGCCACATCCTTGACCGGCGCAGTGCCCTTGAGTCGGCCACGGCCGCCAAGGCCGGCGCTGAACATGCCGCCGCTGCCGAAGACAAACGTCTTACCGCCGTTCTCCGGGCCGCAGCGGACCGCCGGGAAGGGCTTGCGAAGCTGGCAGGCCAGGTAGGCGCGGCCAGGTCGCGCGTCGAGTCTGCCCAGGCTGAATTGGGCAGGATCCGGGAGTCACTCGCCGCCGGGCAGGAACGCCGCCGCCAGGCCCAGGCAGAGTTCACTGCCCTGGAAAACCAGGTTGCGGGAGTTGAGGACGGGGAGGAAAGCCTCGACGCCGACTACGAGGATGCCAGCGCCGAACTCGACGCCGTGGTCCAGGAGATCGCCGAACTCAAAGCCGCGGGGGGAGAGGCCGTCCGCGAACGCGACGCCCTGGTGGCCCGCCGCGATGCCCTGCAGCTTGGACTGAACCGCAAAGACGGCGCCGCGCATGTGCTGAATTCTGGGCTCGACGGCGTGGCGGGCACGCTCGCCGGGGCGCTCGCCGTCGAACCCGGCTACGAGGCAGCCATCGCCGCTGCGCTGGGCGATGCCTCCGAGGCGGTCCTGGTCCGTGATCCGGCCGTGGCCGCAGCCGTCGTGCAGCTTTTGAAGGATGACGACGCCGGGCGTGCAGTCCTGCTGCTGGAGTCCGCGCAGCCGGGCCGCAACCCGTCTCGGGGCGACGTATTGCCTCCGGGTGCCCGCTGGGCCCCTGACCTGGTCTCGGCCGACGACGCCCGCGGCTCTCTGGTGGCAGCCCTGCTGGCCGGATTCGCTGTCGTCGAGGATGTGGCCGTCGCCGGCCGGCTGATGGCGGAACGGCCGGAGCTGACGGCAGTGACAGGCGCCGGAGACGTCCTGACCGCGCTGACGGTTGCCGGAGGGTCCGCAAAGGCGCCGTCGCTCCTTGAAGTGCAGGCCGCCGTCGACGACGCCGAAGCCCGCCTCGCCGCCGTCACTGCCGTTCTCGAGCGGAACAGGTTTGCCCTGGCCGGCGCTGAAGCGCGGCGCACCCAGGCTGCGGCGAGGGCCGAGGCCGCGCTGGACCGGCTTCATGACTCCGACGCACGCCTGGCGGCTGTCGCCGAACGGCTGGGCCACCTGAACTCTGTCCTCCGCAGTGCCACGGGCGAAAGCGACAGGCTCGCGGCCTCGCTCGCCAAGGCTGAAGCGAATGTGGGAACTGAGGAAGAGGCGCTTGCAGCCATCGCCGCCCGCCTGGCAGCCGCGCAGGAGGCGCCGGCCGAAGCGGAGCCGTCCACCGATCAGCGCGACGCGCTGGCACTGGCGGCGTCCCTGGCCCGGTCCGCGGAGATGGATGCCAGGCTGTCACTCCGCAGCGCCGAAGAGCAGCTGACAGCCACCCGGAACCGGGCGGTCTCCCTGGAGCGGGCCGCCGCCACCGAACGCAGGGCCAGGGAAGAGGCTGCGGAACGGGCGCGCCGCCGCAGGCTCCAGGCACAGCGTGCGGCTGCGGTGTCGGCGGGCGCGGAGCTGGCCATCCGGTTCATTGACGTGTCCGTGGAGCTGGCTCGGGAGGAACGCGATCTCGCCGAGGAAAACCGGGAGCAGCGGGACCGGGAACTGCAGGCGGTGAGGACCGGGAACGATTCGCTGGCCCGCGAACTTGCGGAGCTGACCGATTCGGTTCATCGCGACGAACTGGCCCGGACCCAGCACCGGGCACGGATCGAAGCCCTGGAAACACGGTCCATCGACGAACTCGGCATCACGCCGGACGTGCTGGTGGCTGACTATGGACCCGATGTTCCGGTCCCGGTCCCCGCGGGGGAGAGCGGGGATAAATGGGCCGCCCTCAGGACGCCGGTGGATGAGAGCGGCACGCCGGTGGTCGAAGGCAAGCCTTTTGTCCGCGAGGAACAGGAAAAGCGCCTCCGGAAGGCAGAGCGGGACCTGTCAGCCCTGGGCAAGGTCAATCCGCTGGCGCTGGAGGAATTTGCCGCCCTTGAGGAGCGGCACCAGTTCCTGAGCACCCAGCTCGAGGATCTGCGTGCCAGCCGTAAGGACCTGCTGGACATCATCAAGGAAGTGGATGACCGGGTCCAGAAGGTCTTTGCCGAGGCGTTCGAAGACACCCAGTCCCAGTTCGTCCGGGTTTTTGGCCGGCTGTTTCCCGGCGGGGAGGGCCGGCTGGTCCTCACCGACCCGTCGGACATGCTCACCACCGGCATCGAGGTGGAGGCGCGGCCGGCCGGCAAAAAGATCAAACGGCTTTCGCTGCTCTCCGGCGGCGAGCGTTCCCTCACTGCGGTGGCCCTGCTGGTTGCCATCTTCAAGGCCCGCCCCTCGCCGTTCTACGTGATGGATGAGGTGGAGGCCGCCCTTGACGACACCAACCTGGGCCGGCTCATCACCATCTTCGAGGAACTGCGCGAGTCCAGCCAGCTGATTGTCATCACCCACCAGAAACGCACCATGGAAGTGGCTGACGCGCTGTATGGCGTGACCATGCGGGGCGACGGCGTATCAACTGTCATCAGCCAGCGACTGGGTGCCGAAGTCTAGAGTTCCCGCAGGCGGTGGCCGCAAGGGCCTGCCGCGTCTGTGAGAAGCTAGGGGAGTGAATGACATCCTCCCCATTATTCTGTCCATTGTTGCTGCCCTGGCGGTTATTGGCGGGCTGATCCCGGTCCTGATGAAGACGCGGAAGAACATCGACCGGTACCCCGGGACGCGGGACGCCAATGATCCTGATAGGGCCCGAGGCGGCGGCACGCTGCTGGAGGACGCTCCCGTGGTTCCGGCCGAGCGGAAGGCTCCTGCCGGCGTCGACCTCGAAGACCTCGAAACCACCGACGTCCCCGACGACGCGGCCGGCCTTGAAACCATCCCGGTGGAGACGCCCCTGCCGGTGGCCGGCCGCCTCACCCGGCTGCGCGAACGCCTGGTCCGGTCCAACAACATCCTGGGCAAGGGCCTGCTCGCGCTGCTCTCCAGCGACAAGATCGACGAAAATGTCTGGGACGAAGTTGAGGAAACCCTCCTTCTGGCCGACCTCGGAACCGAGCCGACCATGCAGCTGGTTGACGCGCTGCGGGAACGCGTCAAGGTCCTCGGCACCCGGACCCCTGAGCAGGTCAAGGCACTGCTCCGCGAGGAACTCATCAAGCTGGTGGATCCCACCATGGACCGCAGCCTGAACACCACCCGGCACGCAGACAAGCCAGCCGTCATGCTGGTGGTGGGCGTCAACGGCGTGGGCAAGACCACGACGGTGGGCAAGCTCGCCCGCGTGCTTGTGGCCGAGGACAAGGACGTCCTGCTGGGCGCGGCGGACACGTTCCGCGCTGCCGCGGCGGAGCAGCTGGCCACTTGGGGACAGCGCGTGGGCGTCCCCACGGTGAAGTCCGACATCGACGGCGCAGACCCCGCCTCAGTCGCCTACGAAGCGGTCAAGGCAGGCATCGACCAGGAAGTCGACGTCGTGATGATCGACACCGCCGGCCGCCTGCAGAACAAGACCGGCCTGATGGACGAACTCGGCAAGGTCAAGCGCGTCATCGAAAAGCTCGCCGAAGTGGACGAAGTCCTGCTGGTCCTGGACGCCACCACCGGCCAGAACGGTCTCAACCAGGCCCGCGTTTTCGCCGAGGTAGTGAACATCACCGGCATCGTCCTGACCAAGCTCGACGGCACGGCCAAGGGCGGCATTGTGGTGGCCATCCAGAAGTCGCTTGGTGTGCCGGTCAAGCTCATCGGACTGGGCGAAGGTGCCGATGACCTGGCGCCGTTCGACGCCGAAGGCTTTGTGGACGCCCTGCTCAACTAGCTCCTGCATCGAGGGGGGAGATCCCGCCGCTAAGCGCACGCCTTAGCGACGGGACCTCACCCCTCGACGTGTTTAAAGCGCTAGCGCGTAGAGGGCTAGCGACTAAGGGGCTCGCGCGTGACCGCCCAGCAGGCGGCTGCCGCCACCAGGACGCCGCCGGTGACGCCGAACGCCCACCCGTAGCCCAGCTGGTCCGCAAGGACGCCCACCAGGACAGGCCCGGCAATCGCTCCGATGTCTGAGGTCATCTGGTAAGCGGCCAGGACTTTGCCGCCTGACCGCTCGTTCCCGATGACGTCGGCCACGGCGGCCTGCTGGGCCGGGCCGAGCAGCCCCGACCCCGCCCCGGCCACTGCAGAGGCCACCAGAAACCAGGCCAGGCCGGAGGTGAAGCCGATGGCGCCCGTGGCCAGTCCGGCGACCAGGAGCCCGGAGATCAACATCGGCTTCCGGCCCAGGCTGTCGGCCAGCCGCCCGGAAAAGGTCAGCGCTGCGGCGTTCCCCGCGGCAAACACGGCAAGCGCCAGGCCGGCAGCTTCAGGACCCGCACCGAGCGCCGCAACCGCGAAGAGGGGCACGGTGGCCATCCGCACGCCGAAGGTCGCCCAGCCGTTGGCGAAGCTGGAAACCAGCGCAGAGCGGTAGGCGCCGTCCCCCAGGGCGTCCGCGAAACCCATGGCCGGAGCCTGGCCGCCGGAGCTCCTCGCAGATGAGGGCGTGTGGCTGAGCTGGGTCTGCACCACGATGGCGGCAAGGATGAGGGCCGCCGCGTAGCAGAGGAAGGGCACCCGCAGCCCGAAGCCCGCCAGCATGCCGCCCACCACGGGGCCCAGGACATTGCCGATCAGGAAAGCGGAGGCATAGGCGCCGGACACACGGCCCCGGCTCTCCGGGGGTGCCAGCCGGACCACCAGAGCCATGGAGGCCACAGTGAACATCACAGAGCCCACCCCGCCGAGTCCACGAAAGACCAAAAGCTGCACGTAGTCCTGGGCGAACGCGCACGCCGCCGTCGATACCGCCACAATGAGAAGGCCGGCCACGTATACGGGCCGTTCTCCCAACCTGCCGATGAGGGCGCCCCCGGCCGGCGCGAACAGCAGCCGCATAAAAGCGAAGATACTCACGATCACCGCGGCGGCCGTAGCACCGACGTCGAAGGTTGTGGCGAATTGTGGAAGCACGGGCGCAACCAGCCCGAAACCAAGCGCGATGAGGAAGGCCGCGGCCAGCATCACCTTAACGTCGCGCGGAAGTCCGGGCCGCTGCGGGCGGATCACGGACAAAATCCGCGTTGTGGCGCGGCTCACAGGCGAACGTGCCGTCATAGGGCGGGATTCCTTGCATGCTTGACCGCCGGTAGGCGGCGACAGGGGTGAAACATAACCGTAACAAGCCAGATATGCACCATTTACTTCCTAGAGGTTCTTGTAACAAACCAGCAATCTAAATCCTCCGCGGGCGAAACACTGCACGGACAAACTCTTTTCAGGACGCAAAAGGCGTTGGCAGGCGGAACAAATCCGCAGCATCGATAAGAGGAGGGACGTGCACCATGGAACTTACAGCAGGTCACGTATGGCTCATGGTGGCGGCAGCACTCGTGCTGTTCATGACACCGGGTCTGGCATTTTTCTACGGCGGCATGACGCGCGCCAAGGCAGCACTGAACATGATGATGATGAGCTTCATCTCCATCGGCATGGTCGGCGTGGTGTGGGTACTGTGGGGCGCGTCGATGAGCTCCGGCGAAGGATTCCTCCAAATCGTCGGGAACCCGTTCGCCACCTTCGGCCTTGAAGGCATCGATACCCCGGACGGCCTGATCAAGGTGGGCTACGCAGCTACCTTCGCCATCATCACGGTAGCCCTGATCAGCGGTGCGATCGCTGACCGCGCCAAGTTCGGCGCCTGGACTGTGTTTGTGCCCGTCTGGGTCACGCTCGTTTACTGCCCGCTGGCTTACATGGTGTGGGGCGGTGGTTTGTTCGGTCCCGAAGGCGCGATCGGTCAGGCACTCGGCCCGGCCATCGACTTCGCCGGCGGTACCGTGGTGCACATCAACGCCGGTGTTGCGGCCCTCATCCTCGTGCTGATCATCGGCAACCGCCGCGGCTTCGGCAAGGACCCCAACCACCGTCCCCACAACATCCCGTTCGTGATGCTTGGTGCGGCCATCCTCTGGTTCGGCTGGTTCGGCTTCAACGGCGGCGCGGCCACCACAGCTGAACAGGGCGGCCTGATCTGGATCAACACCCTCGCAGCACCGGCAGCGGCCATGCTCGGCTGGCTCGTCACCGAACGCATCCGCGACGGCCACCCCACCTCCCTCGGTGCAGCCTCCGGTGTTGTGGCCGGCCTTGTCGCCATCACCCCTGCCTGCGCCAACGTCAGCCCGGTGGGCGCGCTCGGCCTCGGCGTCGTTGCAGGTGTCGCCTCGGCACTGGCCGTCGGCCTCAAGTTCCGCTGGGGCTTCGATGACTCCCTGGATGTTGTCGGCGTCCACCTTGTCTCCGGCATCATCGGCACGGTGGCCCTTGGCTTCATCGCCCTCCCCATCGACGGTGTGGGCGGCGGCCTCTTCTACGGCGGCGGCATGGCCCAGATGTGGGCACAGCTGGCGGCAGCCGGCATCGCCATTGCCTACTCGGCCATCCTGACGGCGATCATCGCCTTCGCCATCCACAAGACCATGGGCTTCCGCGTCTCCCAGGAGCAGGAAGCAGTGGGCGTAGACCTCAGCCTGCACGCTGAGACGGCATACGAGTTCGGGGTAGGCGGCCAGGGCGGAAGCTTCCAGCCGCTCCACGAACTGATCACCGGCAAGGCACCGGCCGGCAACGCCGCAGCCGACGCCAAGAAGACGGAGCCGGCAGCCGGCAAGGAAAGCGTGGAAGCATGAAACTGATCACAGCCATCGTTCGCCCGGAGAAGCTCGAAGCCATCCGCGAAGGACTTGAGTCCTACGGTGTGCAGGGGCTGACGGTCAGTGCGGCCAGCGGCTACGGCCGCCAGCGCGGCTACACCGAGGTCTACCGCGGCGCGGAATACAACGTGGATCTCCTGCCCAAGGTACGGGTGGAAGTGCTCGCGACAGACGAACAGGCCGACGACATCCTTGATGTCATCATCGCCAGCTCCAACACCGGCCGCGCAGGCGACGGCAAGGTCTGGACCATGGACGTCTTCGAAGCAGTCCGGGTACGCACCGGAGAACGCGGCGTGGCAGCGATCTAGCAGGCAGCGCAGCAGTCACCGACACCAAAGAGAGCGGGCAGGGAACCAGGTTCCCTGCCCGCTCTCTGTTGTGGAGCTACTCCGCCGGCGCCGAACCGGACCAGCCTGCTGGACCGGACGACCCGGCGTCGTACTCCTCAAGCGGCACCGTCCCCCGCTGCCAGGCCTTCAGCACAGGTTCAAGGATCCGCCAGCAGTCCTCGGCGGTGTCCCCGCGGACGGACAGTAAGGGGTCACCGTTCAGTACTCCCTCCAAGACTTCGCCGTAGGGCAGCAGCTCCGAAGCGCTGAGTTCGGCATCCAGGGTCACGCGGCTGAGGCTGAGGATGCTGCCGGGGCCGTTGACGTCGACGTCGAACTGGAGCGTGTCCGGGCCGAAGCCGATCCGCAGCTGGTTGGGGGAGTCCACCCCGGTAAACCCGGCCGGAAGGTGGGGAACCGGGAGGAACGTGATCACGGCCTCTTTGCGTTTCACGCCCAGCGCCTTGCCGGACCGGAGGATGAAGGGAACGCCCTGCCAGCGCCAGTTGTTGATGTCCACCCGGACCTCGGCCAGGGTCTCCGTGCCGAGGTCCGGGTCCACACCGGCTTCTTTGGCATAGTCCGGGACTTTCCTGCCCGCGATCGAGCCCGCCGTGTACCGGGCCCGGTGGGTTGATTTGGCATACGGCGCGCTGATGGTGCTGGCGCGCAGGACGGTTGCCACAGCGTCGCGAAGGTCGCGCTCGCCGATGGTGGCCGGCGGTTCCATGGCCACCAGCGCCATGATCTGCAGCAGGTGGCTCTGGATCATGTCCCGCAGCGCGCCCGCCCGGTCGTAGTAGCGGGCGCGGCCCTCCAGTGCCAGGTCTTCGTCGAAGATGATTTCCACTTTCGCCACGTGCTCCCGGTTCCAGACCGGTTCCAGGAAGTTGTTGGCGAACCGCAGCCCGAGGATGTTCAGGACGGTGGCTTTGCCCAGGAAATGGTCCACACGGTGGATATGGTCCTCCGGCACGAGTGCCGCCAGCGTCCGGTTAAGGGACCGGGCCGACTCTTCGCTGGAGCCGAACGGTTTTTCCATGACCAGCCGGGTCCCGGCAGGTACCTGGTCAGGACGCAGGGACTCGCAGGCCAGCTGGCTGATCCGGGGCGGCAGTGCGAAGTAGATGGCAGTGGGCCCTTCGAGTCCGGCCAGCAGCGCGGCTAATGCTCCCTCGGCCGTAACGTCGAGCTGGTGATAGACCGTGGCCTTTTCGACGGCGGTGAGCTCTTTGCGTCCGGCCGGATCTGCCGTCTCCGCCGCTGCAGCGAAGGCTTCATGCACCCGGGACTGCCACTGGTCCGGTGTCCAGTCGTCTGAGCCGGCTCCCACCAGGTTCAGATCACCGGCACGGCCTTTCGCTACCAGCCGGGCCAGGCCGCGCAGGAGGAGGCGGCCGGTCAGATCCCCGGAGGCCCCCAGGATGAGCAGGGTTTTTACACTCGTTTGGCTCGTCACCTTGTCAGCATGCCATCATCCATGCCCGGCTTGGTACCCTAGATAGTCGAGTCCCCCCTGTAACTCCACTGAAAGAAGTGCGCGGCGCGTGTTCAATTCACTCTCTGACCGGTTGACAGCAACCTTCAAGAACCTCCGTGGCAAGGGCCGCCTCACCGAGGCTGATGTTGATGCCACAGTCCGGGAGATCCGCCGCGCCCTCCTGGATGCCGACGTCGCTGTTCCCGTCGTGCGCGAGTTCACAGCCAGGGTCCGGGAACGCTCCCTCGGTGCCGAAGTATCGGCGGCCCTGAACCCCAGCCAGCAGATCGTCAAGATCGTCAACGAGGAACTGGTTGAGATCCTCGGCGGCGAGACCCGCCGCATCCGCCTGGCCAAGACCGGCCCCACGGTCATCATGCTGGCCGGCCTCCAGGGCGCCGGCAAGACCACCCTGGCCGGCAAGCTCTCCAAGTGGCTCAAGGCACAGGGCCACAGCCCCATCCTCGTGGCCTGCGACCTCCAGCGCCCCAACGCGGTGACCCAGCTCCAGGTTGTGGGCAAGCGCGCCGGTGTGCCCGTGTTCGCACCGCACCCGGGTGCCACCTCCGAACTGGAGCACCCCGCCGGTGACCCGGTCGCCGTCGCCCGCGCCGGCGTCGAGGAAGCACGCCAGAAGCTGCACGACGTCGTGATTGTCGATACCGCCGGCCGCCTCGGTGTGGACGCCGAAATGATGGAACAGGCCAGCCAGATCCGGCGCGCCATTGTTCCCAACGAAGTGCTGTTCGTCATCGACGCCATGATCGGCCAGGACGCCGTTAACACGGCGATGGCCTTTGACGAAGGCGTGAACTTCACCGGCATCGTGCTGTCAAAGCTCGACGGCGACGCCCGCGGCGGTGCCGCGCTGTCCGTTGCGTCGGTCACCGGCAAGCCCGTGATGTTCGCGTCCACAGGTGAAGGCCTGGACGACTTTGAGCTCTTCCACCCGGACCGCATGGCCTCGCGCATCCTGGACATGGGAGACGTCCTCACCCTGATCGAGCAGGCCGAGAAGAACTGGGACAAGGACGAAGCCGCCCGGATGGCGAAGAAGTTCGCCGACCAGGAAGAATTCACCCTGGACGACTTCCTGGCCCAGATGCAGCAGATCCGCAACATGGGCTCCATGAAGAAGATGCTCATGATGATGCCGGGCGCGCAGAACATCCGGCAGCAGCTGGAAAACTTCGACGAGCGCGAGATCGACCGCGTGGAGGCGATTGTGCGCTCCATGACCCCGCACGAGCGTGTGGCTCCGAAGATCATCAACGGTTCCCGCCGGGCACGCATCGCGCGTGGCTCCGGCGTGCATGTGTCCGAGGTCAACGGCCTGCTGGAGCGGTTCGCCCAGGCCCAGAAGATGATGAAGAAGATGGCCCAGGGCGGAGGCATGCCGGGGATGCCCGGAATGCCCGGCATGGGCGGGCCCGGCGGTGCACGGAAGGGCGGCAAAAACGCCCCGAAGAAGAAGGCACGTTCAGGCAACCCGGCCAAGGCAGCCCAGGAGCTCAAGGACGCCGAAGCCCGCCGTGCGGGCGCGGCCAAGGCGCTGCCCACCGGCGCGGCTTTCGGCCAGCAGTCCGGCGACTTCGATCCCTCACAGCTGAACCTGCCCAAGGGCTTCGACAAGTTCCTCGGCAAGTAACCGCCCGCCCAACTGAGTAGCAGTAAGTGTCGTTTTGAACGCCCTAAACGACACTTACTGCTACTTACTTTTGATGTCATTGCCGTGGAATAGGGTTGGGTCATGTTCAAGCAGAGGGTAGTTTTCGTGCACGGCGCCGGTCCGTTCGGCGCGGCGGCGTGGCCGCGGCAGCACGGAATGGCGCTGAACTATGATGCTCTGTTCCTGCGGCGCCATGGGTTCGATCCCATGGCTGAACCGGTGGAATCGTCCTTTGAGGAGGACATGGCCATTGTCCTGAGGTCCCTGGCGGATGACGGCCGCGGTGCCGCCGGCGGCCATGTGGTGGCGCATGCCCAGGGCGCCATTGCAGCGATGACGGCCGCCGTCGAACGCCCGGACCTCGTGTATTCGCTGACACTGGTGGAACCGGCCTGTCTCTCACTGACGGCTGAACTTCCCGCCACTGCCGCGCACCGTGCCCTGATGCAGCCGCTTTTCGATGTCCGGCATCAACTGGGTGATGAGGACTTCCAGCGCGAATACGTCCGCCGCATGTTTGCCGTAGATCTTCAGGAGCCTGTATCCCAGGAAGAAAGGCGTTCGGCGCGCAGGCTCCGGCTCCAGGCGCCGGCGTGGGAAGCCCCGCTGCACATCGTGCCGGGCGTCCCCACGATGGTCCTGACCGGAGGCTGGGAACCGCTCTACGAGGAAATCGCCGGCTACCTGCGTGAGACCGGCGCCCTGCACCGCATTGCTGCGGGCGGGCACCGGCCTCAGGATTCGCGTGAAGGTGACTTCGCTGTCCGGTCCTTTATTGCCGACGTCAGCCGGGCGCGCTCACTCCAGGCCTCCTGAGGGCGCCGCCCCTGCCGCCGCGGGGAGCTGAAGTTCAGGCAGGTACACCTTCCCGCCCTTCGCCAGGAACTCCTCGCTTTTTTCGCGCATCCCGCTGTAGATTCCGGCAATGGCTGCCTGCGCGTCGGCAGAGCCATATTCGTCCCGGATGTCCTGGCTGATCTTCATGGAGCAGAATTTGGGGCCGCACATGGAGCAGAAGTGCGCGGTCTTGGCAGGCTCGGCCGGCAGCGTCTCGTCATGGAACGCCTCCGCCGTCACCGGATCGAGGGACAGCGCGAACTGGTCCCGCCAGCGGAATTCGAACCTTGCCTTGGACAGGGCATCGTCCCTTTCATGTGCTCCCGGGTGGCCCTTGGCGAGGTCGGCCGCATGGGCCGCGATCTTGTAGGTGATGACCCCCGTCTTCACATCGTCCTTGTTGGGCAGGCCCAGATGCTCCTTGGGCGTGACGTAACACAGCATGGCGGTACCATAGCGGGCGATTTCCGTGGCCCCGATTGCCGAGGTGATGTGGTCATACCCCGGGGCGATGTCGGTGACCAGCGGCCCCAGCGTGTAGAAAGGGGCACCTTTGCAGAGTTCCTGCTGGCGCTCCACGTTCTCCCGGACCAAGTGGAAGGGGATGTGCCCGGGCCCTTCCACCATTACCTGCACGTCAAATTCCCAAGCCCGCAGGGTCAGCTCCGCCAGGGTGTCCAGTTCGGCGAACTGGGCGGCGTCGTTCGCGTCTGCCGTCGCGCCCGGGCGGAGGCCGTCGCCCAGGGAAAACGCGACGTCGTATTTGGCGAAGATCCCGCACAGCTCGTCGAAGTGCGTGTACAGGAAGTTCTCCTGGTGATGGGCAAGGCACCAGCCGGCCATGATGGAGCCGCCGCGCGAGACGATCCCCGTGACGCGGTTGGCGGTGAGCGGGACATAGCGCAGCAGGACTCCGGCGTGGATGGTCATGTAATCCACGCCCTGCTCACACTGTTCGATCACGGTGTCGCGGAAAATCTCCCAGGTGAGCTTGTTGGCCTCGCCGTTGACCTTCTCGAGCGCCTGGTAAATGGGCACCGTACCGATCGGGACGGGGGAATTGCGGATGAGCCATTCACGGGTGGTGTGGATGTCGTCGCCGGTGGACAGGTCCATCACTGTGTCGGCACCCCACTGCGTGGCCCACTGCAGCTTGTCCACTTCCTCGGCGATGGAGCTGGTGACCGCGGAGTTGCCGATGTTGGCGTTGATCTTCACCAGGAATGCCTTGCCAATAATCATCGGCTCGGATTCCGGGTGGTTGATGTTGTTCGGGATGATGGCACGCCCGGCGGCCACTTCGCTGCGGACCAGTTCAACATCGCAGTTTTCGCGGAGCGCCACAAACTGCATCTCCGGCGTCACGATGCCCTGCCGTGCATAGTGCATCTGGGTAACGGTCTTGCCGGCGATGGCGCGGCGGGGCACCGGCTGTGCGCCCTTCCACTCCGCTGAGGCGGCGCCGCGGCGGACAGCCGACTTGCCGTCGTCGAGCAGGTTCCGCTCCCGGCCGCTGTACGGCTCGGTGTCCCCGCGATCCTCGATCCATTCGCGCCGGAAAGGGCTGAGGCCCACGACAGGATCGCTGCCCGGGCCCGCGGTGCGGTAGACCCGGAAGGGGCCGTTTGCGTCGCCGTTGGGCGAAGGTTCCAAGGCGATTTCGGTTACGGGTACCCGGATGCCGGAGTCTTCATCGTTGATGAAGGCCAGCGAATGAGACTTCAGGGATTGGGTTTCCGGCCTGAGTCTGTGATTCCCATCCGCTTCATTTTGGGCAGGGATCAGCTGTGTTTCTTGCGTATTCAATGAATACTCACTTCCTTCGCCGGCATTACCCGGACAGGTTCGACGGTCGCAGGCGCGTCAGCCCGATCTCAGCCCCTGCAAGGGCACCCGTGTGGTCAAAACGAAGCTACCACAGCCGCTGCCCGGATCCCGCGGAACACTTGTATTAAATTGAAGCTTCAAGTAAATTAGACGCATAACGGCCTTCAACCCCGAAAGCCAGCGGACCGGGAGCGTTCACATGACTGCAGCAGCCACCAGCCAGGATCTTCTACCTGCCGACCTCTCCATGGGCACTGTCATGCTCAAGGTGGCCGATATGAAGCTGATGGCCGACTACTACCAGCGGGCCCTTGGCCTTGAGGTTGTGGCCGAAGAGGACGGCGGCGTCTACCTGGGCCGCCTCAGGCGTCCCCTGGTCCACCTGGCGCCCGCCCCGTCGCTGCACTTGCCGGGCAGGGGAGAGGCAGGCCTGTTCCACACGGCCCTGCTCTTCGACAACCAGGCTGCACTGGCGGCCACTGTCGCCACCGCAGCACAGTTCGACCCCCGGCTCTTTACCGGCAGCGCCGACCACCTCGTCAGCGAAGCCTTCTACTTCAATGACCCCGAGGGCAACGGCATCGAGCTCTACTGGGACCGGCCCCGCAGGAACTGGTCCTGGAACGGCACCGAAGTGGTGATGGACAGCCTGGCCCTGCCGCCCCAGCGCTACCTCGAACAGCACCTGAGCCAGGAATCCCTGGACGGGCAGCTGGGCACTGAAGCCGGCGTGGGCCACGTCCACCTCCAGGTGGGGAACGTCCAGTCAGCACACGATTTCTACGTCGGCACGCTCGGCTTCGAAAAGACCGCCGGCTGGCATGGCCAGGCCTTGTTTGTCTCGGCGGGCCGGTACCACCATCACATGGCCATGAACGTCTGGAACAGCCGCGGCGCCGGGCCGCGCAAGGACACCCTGGGCCTCGGCGAGGTGCTGATCGAGGTGGCCTCCGGGGATGATGTCGGAGCACTCGCGGACCGCCTGAAGGTGGCCGGCGTGGCCTCCCGGCACACGGGTGCCGAGCTGCGCTTTGAGGATCCGTGGCGCAACAACATCCGGGTAGCCGTCCGCTGAGCAGGCGTGGCCGGAAGTGCGGCCCACCATGCACTAGGCTGATTTCGAACGGCCGGGGGCGGCACCCTACGCTGCCCGTCTGGGCCGCACCGTCGACGGAATGAGGGCTGTTCCCATGGGCTTCACTGAAATCTTTGTAGCTACCCACGACGCCGCGCTGAAACGCGCCGGGGTCCTTGATGCCGGCGGCACGCCGTCCGGACCCGCGCTGCGGATACCTGAAATCAGTGATTTTGAGATCGAACAGCTCGGGGACCTTGCCGGGGCTGCCGTCCACGCCGGTGGCGAGGGTTACGAACTGGCCATGGTTGACGTCTCCAGCGACTCCCTCCTCGGTGTCCCGCCGGCCATGGTGCGTGCGCTGGCTGACCTCCTCAGCTACGAAACTGAGGGTGAAGGCAATGTCCTGGAGGACGTCGCTGAACAGTGGGCTGCCCAGGATGACATGCCATTCGGCGTCACCGAGGCCCGGGACTATGTCCGGCAGCTTGCCGGGCTGGCCAGTGGAATCGGCGACGCCGAGCGCACTGGCCTGTACGTCTGGTCTTCCTAGTCCGGCGGCGGCCTTCCACATTGTCCCGGCTGCCGCTTCAAAACGTGTCAAGTCGAAATCCTGACGCTGATCTGGCACAATAAACAGGTACTCGATCTGCGTGGCCCCTCTCTCCGCGTCCGGATCCTGTCCTTCGAACCCTCAAGTATGGCCCGCCCCACGGGTGCAGAACGTCGGTTCAACCCTTTTCTGAAACAGGAGTGACCACAAAAGTGGCCGTAAAGATTCGCCTTAAGCGCTTTGGTAAAATGCGCGCACCGTACTACCGCATCGTCGTTATGGACGCACGCTCCAAGCGTGACGGCCGTGCCATCGAAGAGATCGGCAAGTACCACCCCACCGAAGAGCCCTCATACATCGAGGTCGACACGGACCGTGCCCAGTACTGGCTCGGCGTCGGCGCACAGCCGTCCGAGCAGGTTGCCGCGATCCTCAAGATCACCGGTGACTGGCAGAAGTTCAAGGGCCTCCCGGGCCAGGAAGGCACCCTGAAGACGAAAGCTGCCAAGGCTGCCTTTGTTGCCCCGGAAAAGGGTTCCGTGATCATCCCGGAAGCCATCACCAAGAAGGCAAAGCAGTCTGACGCAGCAGAGGCCCCGGCCGAAGCAGAAGCCACCGAGGCTGAGTAGATTGCTGGCAGAAGCGCTCGAACACCTGGTCCGGGGAATCGTTGATTCACCGGAAGATGTCAAGGTCAGCTCGAAGAACAACCGCCGCGGGGACACCCTCGAGGTCCGTGTTCATCAGGATGACCTGGGACGGGTGATCGGCCGTCAGGGCCGCACCGCACGTGCACTGCGCACCGTTGTGGCGGCACTGGCAGACGGCGAACCGGTTAGGGTCGACGTCGTCGACACCGACCGCCGCCGCTAAGCGCTCGGCACTATCAGTTTTTTGCTCCGGCCCTTCCACCCATGATGGTGGAGGGGCCGGAGTGCTTTTATCACAACACTGTGGATACACCCACAACCGGAACAGAGGAACAGATGCAGCTTCAGGTGGCACGAATCGGCAAACCGCACGGAATCCGCGGGGAAGTGACGGTCCAGGTTTTGACCGATGCTCCTGCGGACCGGTTTGTGCCGGGCACCGAGTTCGTGGTGGAGCCGGCCTCGGCCGGGCCCCTGACTGTTGAGAGTGCCCGCTGGAACAAGGACATCCTCCTGCTCGCGTTCGAGGGAATCGAAACCCGCAACCAGGCCGAGACGCTCCGCGGCGCCAAGCTGTTCATCGAAACCGAAGAGCTGGAAGCTGACGACGACGAAGGCTGGTACGAACACGAACTGGTGGGGCTTGAAGCGCGTGTGGGCTCCCAGGTGGTGGGCAAGATCGCGGCGCTGCACACCATGCCGGTCCAGGACCTGCTGGTGGTCGAAGATGCGGACGGCAAGGAAATCCTCATCCCCTTCGTGGAGCAGATCGTGCCTGAAGTCAACGTTGCCGAAGGTTTCGTCCTGCTCACGCCGCCGGATGGGCTCTTTGACATCAACTCCGACGACGCTGCAGGCGGACCTGAGGGCAGCGCGTAGATGAGAATCGACGTCGTCAGCATCTTCCCGGAGTACCTGGCACCCCTGGAGCTGTCCCTTATTGGCAAAGCACGCCAGGACGGCCTGCTGGACCTGCATGTTCACGACCTGCGGGAATTCACGACGGACAAGCACCGGTCCGTGGACGACACCCCCTATGGTGGCGGTGCCGGGATGGTTATGAAGGCAGAGCCATGGGCGCAGGCGCTGGCGTCCATTGCCGGTGCCAACGCAGACCCGGCAGCCAAGCCGGTCCTGATTGTGCCGTCGCCGGCAGGTGAGCGGTTCACCCAGGCGCTGGCGCATGAGCTTTCCGAAGAAGAGCAATTAGTCTTCGCCTGCGGACGCTACGAAGGTATCGACGAGCGCGTCATCGAATGGGCGGCGGAACACTTCACCGTCCGGCCCATGAGCCTGGGTGACTATGTGCTCAATGGCGGCGAAGTAGCCGTTCTGGCCATGGTGGAGGCCATCGGCAGGCTGTTGCCCGGGGTGGTCGGCAACCCCGAATCCCTGGTTGAGGAGTCGCACTCGGACGGGCTGCTGGAATACCCCGTGTACACCAAACCCGCCAGCTGGCGTGAGCGGGAAGTGCCGGCGGTGCTGCTGAGCGGCAACCACGGCAAGATCGCGCAGTGGCGGCGCCACCAGCAGTACCGGCGGACGGCGGAACGGCGCCCGGACCTGCTGGAAACGTTCGATGCCGGCAAGCTGCCACGTGCCGACCGCACGGCTCTCTACGAACTCGGGTACGACGTCGTCGACGGTCACCTGCGTGTACGGGGCACCGGAACCGACGCCCCAGCCTGAACCGGCAGGCCTGGCCGCCGGAGCAATTGGCCGAAGGCCTGCGAGTGTGGCAAAATTAGTCTTTGTGTCTGCTGGGTCCGCACCTGCCACAGGGGGAGCGCAACCAACAGCCGGACACCCAGGTCCTTTCAAGCATTGAAGGAACCGGACACTTAACTTTCGGCGGTAATTTCCGGTGCGCACTTGTGCGTCCGGGCTTGGCCGCCGTGACCCAAAGTGAATGACCTGTGGCGTTCACCAGGAGTGCAATAATGCATATTCTCGATTCCGTAGATGCAGCCTCGCTGCGCACCGATGTTCCCGAGTTCCGCGCGGGTGACACCCTCAAGGTTCACGTGAACATCATCGAAGGCAAGAACTCCCGTGTCCAGGTGTTCCAGGGCTTCGTCCTGGGCCGCCACGGCGATGGCCTTCGCGAAACCTTCACCGTCCGCAAGGTCTCCTTCGGCGTCGGTGTGGAGCGTACCTTCCCGGTTCACTCCCCGATCATTGAAAAGATCGAGGTTGTCTCCAAGGGTGACGTGCGCCGCGCGAAGCTGTACTACATGCGCGATCTCCGCGGCAAGGCTGCAAAGATCAAGGAAAAGCGCGACTTCCAGCCCAAGAAGTAAGTCCTTCGGGACCTACACAGGCCAAGCCGTTCCAGGCCGGCGCCGGAGCCTTCGCAACAGCGCCCCAGGAATACGGATTATGGACCAGACAAAACGCCAGCCCAGAAAAATGGGCTGGCGTTTTGTGTTCCTGGCGCTGGTGCTCGCCGTTGCGGTCAGCGGCCTGGTCCGTTCGCTGTGGCTGGATGTGTACTTCATTCCGTCCAACTCCATGGAGCCCGTCCTTGAGGGCGGCGACCGGATACTCGTCTCCAGGACAGGCTTCCAGGACGAGCCAATCCGCCGGGGTGACATCGTGGTCTTTGACGGCAGGGGATCCTTTGCTCCGCTGAACAGCGGGAAAGGCCCCTTGCTGGATTCGGTGGCGGCAGCCGGCCGGTGGCTGGGCCTGACCGGCAGCGACACCACGTACGTCAAACGGGTCATCGGACTTCCGGGAGATACAGTGGTCTGCTGCGACGGGAACGGAAAGATCACCGTGAACGGTGCGCCGCTTGACGAGCCCTACCTCTTCGAGGGGGACAGGCCAAGCACACAGGTCTTCACTGCGGTCGTTCCCGACGGGAGGCTGTGGCTCCTGGGTGACCACCGCTCGGTTTCCGCTGATTCGCGCAGCCTGCTGGGGGCTCCGGGCGGCGGCATGGTGCCGCTTGCCAGAGTCATTGGCAGGCCGGTCCAAATCATCTGGCCACTTGATAGATTTGCTGAAATACCACGGCCGCATGCGGCAGGACCAACAACAGAGGACGGACCGTAGATGCCCGAGAACCAAGCCCGGACTCCCGAGCCTCGTGATGGTGCCACCGGTTACACCACTGACCCCATCGCAGCCGGCACCACTGATGCCGGCCGTGCGGGTTCCGGGCCTGCCCGTTCAGGCCCCGTGAATTCCGACGCCGGTGCTTCCGCCCGCGACGTGCCCGACGCCGGTGCTTCCGCCCGCGACGTGCCCGACGCCGGAACTGACCCCAGGCCGGCCGCACCCGAACCAGGGCGGCGCTCAGCCGCACCAAAGTCCGAAGCCGACGCGCCCAGCCAGATTTTTGTCTGGCTGAAGGAAGTTGCCACTGTTGTGGTGATCGCCGTGGTTCTGTCCTTCCTGATCAAGACCTTCCTGTTCCGGGCCTTCTACATACCGTCGGAATCCATGGTCAGTACCCTGGATGTCAACGACCGGATTTTTGTGAACCTCCTGGTGCCCGAGCCCTTTGCACTGTCACGCGGCGACGTTGTGGTCTTTAGGGACACCCAGGGCTGGCTGGCCGAGGTGCCGGAGAAGGAGGCCGGGCCCTTTACGTGGGTCCAGGACGGCCTGACGTTTGTGGGACTTCTTCCGGACAACTCTGAACAGCACCTCGTCAAACGCGTCATCGGCCTCCCCGGGGATACCGTGATCTGCTGCGACGCCGGCGGTAAACTGACCATCAACGGGGTTCCTCTCGAGGAGAGCTACGTCAACGCTGCCGAGCCACCGGAGATCCGGGCGTTCGATGTCGTTGTGCCGGAAGGGAAAGTGTGGGTGATGGGCGATAACCGCAACCATTCCGCTGACTCCCGCGCGCACCTGGACTCCAATGGCGGATTCGTTGACCTGGTGGATGTGGAGGGCAAAGCCGCCGTCATCGCGTGGCCGCTGAACAGGATCACGGTCCTGGATAATTACCCCGATGTCTTCCGGAATGTGCCCGCGGGGAAGTAGCCGTGTCAACAGTCACACCGGCTCCGACGGCCAAGGCGCAGGGCCGGGCCGCAGGGCCCCGGTCCAAAGCCCCGACCCTCCGTCATGAGCGCACCTTCAAGGCACAGGGTGCCCGCTATCTGGCCGGCGTCGACGAGGTGGGGCGCGGGGCCCTGGCGGGGCCCGTGAGTGTCGGTATCGCCGTCGTCGACCTCCACACGCAGAAGCCCCTGTCCGGGGTGCGGGACAGCAAACTTCTGAGTCCTGCGGAGAGGGAGCGCCTGGAACCGCTGGTGCGGCGCTGGAGCGTCGCGTCGGCGGTGGGGCATGCATCCGCGCACGAAATCGACGCCCTCGGCATCATCGCCGCGCTGCGGCTCGCCGGGACACGCGCGTGGCTGGAGATCCTCGCAGCAGGGGTAAGCCCGGATGTGGTGCTGCTCGATGGCAGCCACAACTGGCTTTCGCCGGCCGCGCAGCTTTCCCTGTTCGACGAGCCGGTGCTTGACTCCGGCTGCTCCGCTCCGGTCCATACCAAGGTCAAGGCGGACATGCAGTGCCTCAGCGTGGCGGCCGCCAGCGTGATCGCGAAGGTTGAGCGGGACCAGCAGATGCGCGGCCTGCACGCCGAGTATCCGGCGTTTGGCTGGGACGTCAACAAGGGCTATGCCACTTCGATCCACCGGGACGCCCTGCGCGCCGCCGGCCCCACGCCCTACCACCGGGTGAGCTGGAACCTCCTCGGCGGCGACCTGGCGCCAGGTATTGAGCTGTAGCACCGATGCCGGGCTCGTGCTGCTGCGCCGGTGGCGCCCCGGATGGTGCAAGATGGAAGCATGAGTGCTGAGGATCTTGAAAACTATGAAACCGACATGGAGCTGCAGCTCTACCGTGAATACCGGGACGTCGTCGGGCTCTTCAGCTACGTTGTCGAGACCGAGCGCCGCTTTTACCTCGCCAACCACGTTGACCTCCAAGCCCGCAGCGCCGACGGCGAAGTGTACTTCGACCTGACGCTGCAGGACGCCTGGGTATGGGACGTCTACCGCTCGGCACGGTTCGTCAAGACGGTCCGGGTGCTGACGTTCAAGGACGTCAATGTCGAAGAACTGCCGCGCAACGAGGAACTCGCGTTGCCCAAGGACGTCGACCTGGGCAACTGACGCCTTGCATTCCCCACTTCTCCTCCACACCGCTGCAGCGAAGCGTTTTGCCTTGAGGTTACCCACATAGGCTCATAGCTTTCCGCCCTCCGCCGCCCTGCCACTGCAGGCTTATGGCGGAGGTAGAAATGAAAGCCAAAGACCTGTTGGGCCGGCGCGGCGAGGGGCTTGCCGCCGGCTATCTTGAATCGCTGGGCATGCTTGTGGTGGAGCGGAACTGGCGATGTACCGAAGGCGAAATAGACATCGTCGCGCTGGACGGGGATGCCCTGGTGATCGCCGAGGTGAAGACCCGCCGCACCCTGGATTACGGCCACCCGTTTGAGGCCGTGGGCACCGCCAAACTCGCCCGGCTTCATCGGCTGGGAGCGGCATGGTGCCGGGACCGGGAACTGCGCATGCCGCTGCGGCGCGTGGACGTTATTGCCGTGGTGGACGACGGCGGCGGCGACCCCCTGGTGGAACACCTCAAAGGGGTGGGCTAGATGGCGTTGGGCCGGACCTACTCGGTGGCACTGGTGGGGTTGAACGGGTACATCGTTGAGGTCGAGGCTGACATCGGCCAGACTTTGCCGGCATTCATTATCCTCGGCCTGCCCGATGCCGCACTCAACGAGGCCAAGGAACGGATACGGTCCGCGGCTAAAAACTCCGGCATCCCGCTGAGCCGGCGGAAGATCACCGCCAACCTGATTCCTGCGTCGCTGCCCAAGCGCGGTTCCGGGTTTGACCTTGCTGTCACCATGGCGGTCCTGCGGGCCGCCGACGACATCAGGGCCACCGAACGGACCGTCTTCATCGCGGAGCTGGGCCTTGACGGCCGGCTGCGGCCCATTCGCGGGATCCTGCCGGCGGTGATGGCGGCCGTCCAGGCCGGCTATCCGGACGTTGTGGTGGCACAGGCAAACCTCGCCGAAGCCTCACTCGTCCCGGGCGCTACCGTCAGGGGATACCGGACCCTTGCCCGGCTGGCCCTCGACTTCGGGGCGGACCCGCAGGAACTGGCGCTGGATTTTGAGCCTGAGGATGAAGCCGATCACGGGGATTCCGTTCAAGGCGCCCTGGCCGTTCCGGACATGGCGGATGTGTCCGGCCAGGGGGAGGCACGGCGGGCGCTTGAAGTAGCCGCGGCCGGGGCCCACCACCTTCTGCTGACAGGACCCCCGGGCGCGGGCAAGACCATGCTGGCGGAAAGGCTGCCCGGGCTGCTGCCGGACCTTGCCGACAACGAAGCAATGGAAGTCACCGCCATCCACTCGCTGTGCGGCCTTCCCTCGTCCGCCGTGCAACTCCTGCGTCGTCCGCCGTTTGAGAACCCTCACCATTCAGCTACGGCAGCCGCCATCATCGGCGGTGGATCAGGGCTGCCGCGCCCCGGTGCCGCATCGCGGGCGCACAGGGGTGTCCTGTTCCTTGACGAAGCGCCCGAATACGAACGCCGTGTTCTAGACGCGTTGAGGCAACCGCTGGAAAGCGGAGAACTCGTGATCCACCGTTCCGCGGGGACGGCCGCTTATCCTGCCCGCTTCCAGCTGGTCCTTGCCGCCAACCCGTGTCCCTGCGGCAAAGCGTCAGGCAAGGGCCTTGAGTGCACGTGTACGCCAATGATGCGCCGGCGGTATGTGGCCAGGATGTCCGGCCCGCTTCTTGACCGTGTGGATATCCAGTTGCAGGTAGAACGGGTCTCGCTGGCCGACTTCGGCCAGGCGGGGGCGGAAGAGAACACTGCTGCCGTGGCCGCACGGGTGTGCGATGCCCGGACCCGGCAGGCGGAACGGCTGCGGCCGCTGGGGCTGGAAACCAATTCACAGGTGCCCGGCCGGATCTTGCGCGGGGCTTTGCGCCTGCCGGCCACGGCCACACGGATCCTGGACCACTCCCTGGAACGGGGTGTGCTGACAGCCCGAGGCTACGACAGGGTCCTGCGGCTCGCCTGGACACTGGCGGACCTGTCACAACGGGACACCCCGGACACTAATGACATCGGCCAGGCCCTGGGCCTGCGGCAGGCTGCCTCGGCGGCGGCGTGAAGGACGGTACAAATGGATAACGAACGGATCGCCCGGGCCGCGCTGTCGCGGCTCATGGAACCCCAGGACGCCGCCGGACTGGCGCTTGTGCAGGCAACAGGCGCCCGGGACGCCCTGCAGATCGCCACGGGCAAGGCTGCTGCCGGACCGGCGCTGGAACAGGAAATCACCGGCATTCTGGCGGACAATGGCGCCGCTACCAGCTGGGGCGGAATGGCGGCAGCCCTCAAACGCTGGGCACCGCGCATCCCGGATCTGGCACCTGAGCGCGACCTTGCCACCATGGCGCGGCTCGGCGGCCGGGTGATTATCCCGTCGGACGATCTCTGGCCCGGCCAGCTGGGGGACCTCGGAGTCCACGAACCCATCTGCCTCTGGTGGCGTGGCGTGGAACAGGAGTTGCCCGGCCCCTCGCGAAGCGTGGCACTGGTTGGTTCGCGCGACAGCACCAGCTACGGTGCCTCGGTTACCGGGGACCTTGCCTACTCTCTGGCCCAGCGCGGCTTCACGATTGTGTCCGGAGGGGCGTACGGCATCGACGCGCACGCGCACAGGGCGGCGTTGGCCGGGGGATCCGGAGCGGTGCCCACCATTGCGGTTATGGCCGGCGGCGTGGACCGCTTCTACCCGTCAGGAAACGAGGATCTTCTGCGTGCTGTCAGCAACCAGGGGGCGGTGCTGGCCGAAGTACCGCCCGGATCGGCCCCAACACGTTACCGGTTTCTTCAACGGAACAGGCTAATCGCCGCGCTGGCGGCCGTGACCGTGGTGGTGGAAGCCCGGTGGCGTTCCGGAGCGCTGAACACTGCCCACCACGCCGAGAGCCTGGGCAGGGCGGTCGGAGCTGTGCCGGGTTCTGTGCACAGCGCAAACTCTGCCGGCTGTCATCGGCTGCTCCGTGATGGCGGTGCAGTCTGCGTGACCGACGCAGCCGAGATCGCCGAACTGGCGTCACCCAGCGGTGACGGGCTTGCTGAGCCCGGATCGGCGCGTGACAAAGTACAGGACGGCCTGACGCTGGAGGATCTGATCCTCCTCGATGCCCTGCCCCTCCGCTCCACAACGTCGGTGGACAAGCTGTGCGCTGTCGCGGGCCTCAGTGCCGACTCCGTGCGCGCAGGGCTCGGCAGGCTCGGGCTGCTGGGGCTGGCCGTCTCTGAGAGGGGCGGCTGGAAACGTGCCAAGGCCTCCGGATAGGTTCCGGGTGTCTCCTGTGTCCCTTGCCGGATTGGCGGGAAAATTCTGGGACAGTATAGGCGTGGAGAATAAGGAACTGCCCCCGGCGTATGAGCAGGCACTCGCGGGCTTTGGCCGGTATCTTGAGGCGGAGCGTGCACGGTCTGCACACACACGGCGCGCCTACCTCTCCGACCTGCGGAGCCTCCTTGAATACGCCGTCTCAGAGGGCCTCACCGATCTGCCGGGACTGGATCTGACGACTTTCCGAGGCTGGCTGGGGGCACAGAGCCAGGCCGGGATGTCCCGGTCCACCCTGGCCCGGCGATCGGCCACTGCACGGTCCTTCACCACGTGGGCGCTGCGGGAAGAAATCATCACGGTGGACCCCGCCCTCCGGTTGAGGGCGCCCAAAGCAGAAAAATCACTGCCCGGGGTACTGCAGTCCCAACAGCTTTTACGGCTGTTGACCGGCCTTGAGCAAGCCGCCGCCGAAGGCTCGCCGATTCCGGTGCGCAACCGCGCCATTGTGGAAGTCCTCTACGCAACCGGGCTGCGCGTGGGGGAGTTGGCAGGCCTGGATGTGGACGACCTCAACCCGGACCGCCGCACCCTGCGCGTGGTTGGCAAGGGTAACAAGGAGCGGACCGTCCCCTACGGAGTTCCGGCCGCGGTCGCTGTGGACGACTGGCTCCGCCGGGGCCGGCCGTCCCTGGCCAACGGGCACAGCGGTCCGGCGCTGTTTCTGGGCTCCCGGGGCAACCGCGTTGACCAGCGCCAGGTCCGGACGGTGGTCAAGGACCTCTTCGAGGCCTTGGGCGACACCTCCGCCACCGGCCCGCATGCTCTCAGGCACTCCGCCGCCACACATCTCCTGGATGGCGGCGCGGACCTCCGTGCGGTCCAGGAGATCCTGGGCCACAGCAGCCTGGCCACAACCCAGATCTACACGCATGTGTCGGTGGAACGGCTCCGGAAGAGCTATCAGCAGGCCCATCCGAGGGCCTGACAGCCATCACTTTTTCCCGCAGTGACGGCAAACAACGCTTCATGTCGGGTGTGGCGAATCGCACTGGCGTAATTACGCGGTGTACGGCACAATAAGAGTCACGTCCGCCAACTTTCAAGTTTCGCTTGAAGCTCTTCGCTTTGTGCGTCACAGCAAGTCCGGACTTAGTTTAATAATCAGTAAAGGAACACCGCCGCTGGACAGACAGCACGGGCAGTTTCATCCAGGCAGAGGTCGTTGGGGAAGACGTACCTACAGCTATGGAGGATGGAATGTCTGTTGCAATGACCCGCGGTGTGCTGTTCGTTCACTCGGCCCCTACGGCACTGTGCCCGCATGTCGAGTGGGCCATTGGATCCGTCGTGGATAAGCGAACGGATCTTGAGTGGACCCCTCAACCTGCCGCGCCCGGAATGTTCCGTGCTGAGCTCTCCTGGACGGGGGCCCCGGGGACCGGCTCCCTGCTGGCATCCTCCCTCCGTGGCTGGGCTCATCTGCGCTACGAGGTCACGGAGGAACCGAGCCAGGGCGTAGACGGCGGCCGCTGGTCCCATACCCCTGAACTCGGAATCTTCCATGCCACCACGGATGTTCACGGCAACATCATGGTCTCAGAGGACAGGATCCGCTACGCCTATGAATCAGGCGCCGGCGACCCTTCTGCCGTCTACCACGAACTTTCCCTTGCGCTCGGTGAGGCCTGGGACGAGGAACTTGAGCCGTTCCGCCACGCAGCCGAGGGTGCCCCGGTCCGCTGGCTGCACCAGGTCGGCTAACCGCCGTCCAGTCACTCCGCCAGTAACGCCACGGCGGACGCGGCCCCCTGCACCGAAGCGCTAAGCACCACGGCAGAGAATTACCATGTTCCATAGCAAAAGGAGGCCCCGCGCCTGTGCAGTGCACAGGCGCGGGGCCTCCTTCCGCATCAGCGGAAACCGGGGTTAGACGCTGCGGATGGCGATGACGGCGTTGTGGCCGCCAAAGCCGAAGGAGTTGCTGAGCGCGACAATGTCGCCGGCGGGCAGTTTGCGCGGCGTCTTAGTGACAACGTCCAGGGGGATCTCGGGATCCTGGTTCTCGAGGTTGATGGTCACCGGAGCCTTGCGTTCGTAGACGGCCAGCACCGTGAGTACTGCTTCGACGGCGCCCGAAGCGCCCAGGAGGTGGCCCATCTGCGACTTGGTGGCGGAGACCGCAACGTTGTCGATGTGGTTGCCCAGGGCGGCACGGAGCGCCGTGTACTCGGGCTTGTCACCGACCGGGGTGGAGGTGGCGTGCGCGTTGACGTGGACCACGTCTTCGGCCTGGATGCGGCCGTCGAACATGGCTGCCTTCAGGGCACGGGTGGCACCGAGGCCCTGGGGGTCCGGAGCCGTGATGTGGTAGGCATCCGCAGTCACGGACGTGCCGGCAAGTTCACCGTAGATGCGCGCCCCCCGGGCGAGGGCGTGTTCCTCGGCCTCCAAGACCAGGGCACCGGCGCCTTCGCCCATCACAAAGCCGTCGCGTCCCATGTCGTAGGGGCGCGAGGCGCCTTGGGGATCGTCATTGCGCCGGGAGAGTGCCTGCATGGAGGCGAATGCAGCCAGGGGCATGGGGTGGATGGCCGCCTCTGCGCCGCCGCACATGACCACGTCGGCCTTGCCGGAACGGATCAGATCCAGGCCCAGGTGAAGGGCCTCGGTGCCGGAAGCGCAAGCGGAAACAGGCGTGTGGGCACCGGCGCGGGCACCCAGGTCGAGGCTGACGGCCGCGGCGACGCCGTTGGGCATCAGCATGGGCACGGTCATGGGAAGGACGCGGCGGGGGCCCTTTTCCTTGAGGGTGTCCCAGGCGTCCAGCAGGGTCCAGACACCGCCGATGCCGGTGGCGAAGGCCACGGCGAGGCGGTCGGGGTCAATTTCCGTGATGCCGGAATCGGCCCATGCCTCGCGGGAAGCCACAACGCCGAACTGCGTGGAGGGGTCCATCCGCTTGGCCTCAACGCGGCTCAGCACATCCAGGGCCGGCACACTGCAACGTGCGGCGAAGTGGACGGGCAGTTCGTACTTGGCGACCCAGTCGTCCTCCAGGGTGCGTGCACCGGAGACGCCCTTCAACGCGTTGCTCCACATGGTTGGTACGTCGCCGCCGATGGGCGTGGTGGCACCCAGACCGGTAATGACTACTTTGCGTGTCATTGGATCACTCTCTGTCGCTGGGCAGGCCGTGTCCGGTAACTCCGGCGGGGTCCCGCATGTTGGGCAAATGGCTGCCCGGAAAAATGTGGTGGACTGCCGGCCGCCGAAAAGCAGGCCGGCAGTCCTGTCAACCGTAAGTGGCTGAAGACTTGGCTAGGCCTGTGCGCCGGCGATGAAGCTGACAGCGTCGCCCACGGTCTTGAGGTTCTTGACCTCTTCGTCCGGGATACGCACGCCGAACTTTTCTTCGGCGTTGACCACGATGGTCATCATGGAGATGGAGTCGATGTCCAGGTCCTCGGTGAAGGACTTGTCCAGCTCCACAGCCTCGGGGGCGAGGCCGGTTTCTTCGTTGACGATTTCGGCCAAACCGGCCAGGATCTCTTCGTTGCTAGCCATTGACGGCTCCTTTTCTTGTTATTGCCGGCAGGAAGTGCCGGAAACGGTTCAGCCCGCGGGTGCGGACTGTATGGGACGTTCCTAAGGAAGGACGATAACCTGGGCGCCGAAGACCAGGCCGGCGCCGAAGCCGATCTGGAGGGCGAGGCCGCCGCTGAGCTCAGGCTTTTCCTGGAGCAGGCGGTGGGTTGCCAAGGGAATGGAAGCCGCGGAGGTGTTGCCGGCGTCGGCGATGTCCCGGGCCACGGTGACGGACTCGGGCAGCTTGAGCTTCTTCACCATCTCGTCGATGATGCGCATGTTGGCCTGGTGCGGGATGAACGCGACCAGGTCTTCCGCCTTGATTCCGGCGGCCTCAAGGGCCTGCTCGGCCATTTTGGCCATTTCCCAGACCGCCCAGCGGAAGACCGTCTGTCCGTCCTGGCGAAGTGTGGGGTACAGCTCCTGCGCTTCTTCCAGGAGGGCGAAGTCGCCGGACTCATCCGACTGACGGGCAGCCATGCTCAGGTCGCGGACGTCCAGCATAGAGCGCGTCATACCGATGGCGTCCCATTTGCTTCCGTCCGAACCCCACACTGAGGGGCCGATGCCGGGGGTGTCGGAGGGGCCGATGACAACGGCGCCGGCGCCGTCACCCAGGAGGAAGGAGATGGTGCGTTCCCGGTTGTCGATGACATCCGAAAGCTTTTCCGCCCCGACCACAAGGACATAGGTGGCGGTACCGGAACGGACCAGGGCATCAGCCTGGGCGATCCCGTAGCAGTAACCGGCACACGCGGCCGAGATGTCGAAGGCGGGGGCCGGCGTCGCACCGATGCGGTCAGCCAGGGCGGCAGCAGCCGACGGCGTGGCATACGGGTGGGTCACCGTGGAAACGATCACGGCACCGAGCTGTGAGGCTTCGATGCCTGCCTTCTGCAGGGCCTCCCGGGCTGCGCCTTCGGCCATGTCGATGACGCTGACATCGGCGGCGGCGCGGTGGCGGGTGATGATGCCGGTCCGCTGGCGGATCCATTCGTCCGAGGAGTCAATCCATTGGCAGACGTCCTCGTTGGTGACGATGACATCCGGCCGGAACGCGCCCAGGCCGAGGATGCGGCTGTACTGGTTGACCGGAAGCTGGTTCAGCGTGGGAACGCTCATGCATTTCCCTCCAATTCTGCGAAGAGTGCCAGTGCGGCCGTGAGGTCGTCCGGGGTTTTGACTGCAACTGTTTTGACGCCGGGCATGCCGCGCTTCGCCAGCCCGGCCAGTGTGCCTGCGGGTGCCAGTTCAATCACACCGGTGACGCCGCGCTGTACGAGGGTTTCCATGCACAGATCCCAGCGGACCGGCCTGGAGACCTGGGCGATGAGGCTCTCGACGGCGGCATCGCCGTCAGTCACTTCGCGGCCGTCGAAATTGGACAGCAAGGGCACCAGCGGCTTCTGCGGCTTGAGGTGCGGCTTCAGCGCCTCAAGCGCGCTGACTGCGGGCTGCATGTGCGAAGTATGGAAAGCTCCGGCCACCTTCAGGGGGATGACGCGTGCCTTGGCAGGAGGGTTCTCCGCAAGGGACTTGAGTTGTTCAAAGGTGCCCGCGGCTACGGTCTGGCCGGCGCCGTTGACGTTGGCGGGAGTTGCACCCGCGGCCTCAATGGCGGCCAGGACCTCGGCCGGGTCCCCTCCTACCACGGCACTCATGCCGGTGGGCGTCACGGCTGCGGCTGCAGCCATGCTGTTGGCCCGTTCACGGACGAACGTCATGGCCTCATTCTCGGTGAGCACACCGGCCAGGGCGGCGGCGGTGATCTCACCCACCGAGTGGCCGGCAAGGATCACGGGAAGTGAGCCTAGTTCGACGTCGAAGAGGGACGCGGCGGCTACCAGCCCGGCGGCAACGATCAGGGGCTGCGCAACGGCTGTGTCCTTGATTGTTTCTTCATCGGAGGTGGTCCCGTGAGCAGTCAGGTCGATGCCTGCAATCTCGCTAAGGGAGGCCAGCTGGCCTGCTACCGAAGGCAGTTCCAGCCAAGGGGCCAGAAAACCCGGGGTCTGTGAGCCCTGTCCAGGGCAGACTATTGCAAGCACGTATCCAGCTTTCCAAATTACTGTGTCATCCAGCGGTGTTTCTCTGCACCAAGCTCAAGGGGTCAGATTGTAGGAAGTCTACAACCACTCAGACCTGATTCCGCGCCGGATGACGTTCGGCGGGCGCTTTTGGCGGCGCTGAAAGCCGTCCCACCACCAGGGCCGCCTGCAGCACAAACGCCTCGCGGGGAAGCAGCGGATCCCAGCCCGTAACATCGCAGACCCGCTTGAGCCGGTACCTCACGGTGTTGGCGTGGACAAACAGTTCCCGTGCCGTCGCCTCAAGGGAGTGGCCGAGTTCGAGGTAGGTTCCCAGGGTTTCCACCAGCCCGTTTGAGGCGGCAACCAGTGGACGGTAGATGTTCTTGACCAGGGAGCGCCGCGCGGCTTCGTCACCGGAAATGACGCGTTCCGGCAGCAGGTCGTCGGCGGCAACCGGCCGGGGCGCGGAAGGCCAGGCCCGCGCGGCGGTGAGGCCGGCAAAAGCAGACTGGGCCGAGCTGCTGGCTTCCAGCAGGGACCCTGCTTCCGGGCCATAGACCACCGGTCCCGGGGCGAACATTTCGCTGAGCTTCTGGTACGCGGTTTCGCGGTCCTGGACACCGCCCAGGATCAGGATCAGCCGGTCGCCCTGTATGCCCACCAGCGCGTCTTCCGCGTAGCGGCCTGCCAGCCGGCGCAGTTCGCTGACGTAACTGGCGCTCGGTTCCGATGGCGAATTCCCCACCATGACAGTGAACCGCTCTTGGGCTTTCCAACCGAGCGCTGCAATCCTGGACCGGAGGGCATCGGTGTTTTCCCCGCGGAGGATGGCGTCCACGATCAACGCTTCCAGCCGGGTGTCCCACGATCCGCGCGACTCAGCTGCCCTGGCGTAGACATCCGCAGCGGCGAAGGCCACCTCACGGGAGTACCGAAGGACCGCTTCGCGCAGGGAGGGCTGGTCCGCTTCCGGCGCGATGACCGGCACCTGGTCTTCCACCACCTCCACCACGATCCGGATGAGCTGAAGGGCCTTTTGCAGGCTGATGGACCGGGTCAGTTCTGTGGGGGCAGTCCCGAAGACGTCGGTGAGGATCCACGACGGCGAGCTGGGACGCTCGTACCAGGTGACAAACGCTGCGATGCCGTTCTGTGCCACCATGCCCAGGGCCGAGCGCTCTTCCGAGCTGAGCCGGGAGTACCAGGGGAGCGACTTCTCCAGCTGGCGAAGCGTGGTGGTGGACAGCTGGCCAACACTTGCCCGGAGCTTCTTCAGGGTTTCGGATTTCTCCGGAGTGGTGCTGCGCGAGGTTGGCTTGCGCTTCGCAGTAGGGGTGGTGGGCTCAGGCATCTTCTGAGCATACGGTGCCCGCCGCCCAAGCTCCATTTGTGCAAAGGCTACAACGCGGGTGGAGCTGCGTCACAGCCCGGCGCTGCGCGGGGGAAGCCGGCAGACGACGACGGCGGCCCTCACCTTCGGGTGGGGGCCGCCGTCGTCGTTCATTTCCGCTGCCGGAACCTCAGCGGGAATTGCCTCAGGATTCGCCGCCTGCGTTGCCGGTGGAACCGGCATTGACGTTGTGCAGGCGGTACTTCTCGATGGCCTGGGCCGGAGCCTGGGCATCGACTTCACCGCGGCGCGACAACATCTCCAGGGAACGGACCACGATGGAGTGGATGTCGTTCTTGAAGAAGCGGCGGGCTGCTGCGCGGGTGTCGGAGAAGCCGAAGCCGTCTGCGCCGAGGGTTGCGAATTCGTTGGGGACGAATTGGCGGATCTGGTCCGGGACGGCTTTCATGTAGTCCGAGACGGCGACTACGGGGCCAGTGGCGCCTGCGAGCTGGGCGGTCACGAAGGGTACGCGGGCGGGTTTGCCCGGGTTCAGGAACGCTTCTTCCTCGGCGGCCATGCCGTCGCGGCGCAGTTCGTTCCAGGACGTGACGGACCAGACATCTGCTGAGACGCCCCAGTCTTCGGCGAGGAGCCGCTGGGCTTCGATGGCCCAGGGGACGGAGACGCCGGAGGCCAGGATCTGGGTGCGGGGACCGTCGATCTTGGCCGGTGCCACCAGGTAGATGCCCTTCAGGAGGCCTTCAACATCAAGGTCCTCGGGTTCTGCGGGCTGGGTGATGGGCTCGTTGTAGACCGTGAGGTAGTACATGAGGTTACGGTCTTCAGAGTCCGGCCCGTACATGCGTTCGATGCCGTCGCGGATGATGTGGCCCATTTCGTACCCGTAGGCGGGGTCGTAGGTGACCACGGCGGGGTTCGTGGAGGCCAGCAGCGGGGAATGGCCGTCGGCGTGCTGGAGGCCTTCACCGGTGAGGGTGGTCCGGCCGGCGGTGGCGCCGATGATGAAGCCGCGGGCCATCTGGTCACCGGCTGCCCAGAAGGCGTCGCCGGTGCGCTGGAAGCCGAACATGGAGTAGAACACGTAGACCGGGATCAGCGGCACCCCGTGGGTGGCGTAGGCGGTGCCGGCGGCGGTGAACGCCGCGACGGCGCCGGCTTCGTTGATGCCGGGGTGGATCAGCTGGCCCTGGGCGGATTCTTTGTAGGCCAGGACGAGGTCCCGGTCCACGGACAGGTAGTTCTGGCCCTTGGGGTTGTAGATCTTGGCCGTGGGGAAGAACGCGTCCATGCCGAACGTGCGGGCTTCATCGGGGATGATCGGGGCGATGTGCTTGCCGAAGTTCTTGTCCCGCATGAGGTCCTTGAGGAGCCGGACGAACGCCATGGTGGTCGCGGCCTGCTGCTTGCCGCTGCCCCGCTTGGCCACCTCATAGGACTTGGCGTCCGGAAGGGTAATGTCCTGGTGCTTGGAGCGGCGCTCCGGCACAGCGCCGCCGAGCTCGGCCCGGCGCTCCATCATGTACTTGATTTCCGGTGCATCACTGCCCGGGTGGAAGTACGGCGGTGAGTACAGGTCCTTTTCCAGCTGCTCGTCGGTGACCGGAATCCGCAGGTGGTCGCGGAACTTCTTCAGGTCATCCAGGGTGAGTTTCTTCATCTGGTGGGTGGCGTTGCGGCCCTCGAAGTGCGGTCCGAGGCCGTAGCCCTTGACCGTTTTGGCCAGGATGACGGTGGGTTTGCCCTTGAATTCGGTGGCTGCCTTGTACGCGGCGTAGACCTTGCGGTAATCGTGCCCGCCGCGCTTGAGGTTCCAGATGTCATCGTCGGAAAGGTCCGCGACCATGTCCTTGGTCTGCGGGGTCTTGCCGAAGAAGTGCTCCCGGACGAACCCGCCCGATTCTGCCTTGTAGGTCTGGTAGTCACCGTCCGGGGTCTCGTTCATGATCTTCACGAGCGACCCGTCGGTGTCCTGGGTAAGCAGGTCATCCCACTCCCGGCCCCAGACGACCTTGATGACGTTCCAGCCCGCGCCGCGGAAGAACGCTTCGAGTTCCTGCATGATCTTGCCGTTGCCGCGCACCGGCCCGTCCAGGCGCTGGAGGTTGCAGTTGATCACGAAGTTCAGGTTGTCCAGGTTCTCGTTCGCGGCGAGCTGGAGCAGGCCGCGGGACTCGGGCTCGTCCATTTCCCCGTCGCCGAGGAACGCCCAGACCTGCTGGTCCGAGGTGTCCTTCAGCCCGCGGTTGTGCAGGTACCGGTTGGACTGGGCCTGGTAGATCGCGTTCATCGGCCCGATGCCCATGGACACGGTGGGGAATTCCCAGAACCCGGGCATCAGCCGCGGGTGCGGGTAGGAGGAGAGCGCGTGGCCTTCCTTGGACTTCTCCTGCCGGAACCCGTCCAGGTCCTGCTCGGTCAGCCGGCCTTCCATAAACGCCCGGGCGTACATGCCGGGGGAGGCGTGGCCCTGGAAGAAGACCTGGTCCCCGCCGCCGGGGTGGTCCTTGCCGCGGAAGAAGTGGTTGAAGCCCACCTCGTACAGCGTCGCGGCCCCGGCATAGGTGGAGATGTGCCCGCCCACGCCGATGTTGGCCTTCTGCGCCCGGTGCACCATGATGGCCGCGTTCCAGCGCATGTACGCCCGGTAGCGGCGCTCGTATTCCTCGTTGCCGGGGAACTGTGCTTCCTGGTCCACCGGGATGGTGTTCACGTAGTCCGTGGTGGTCACCATCGGCACGCCCACGCTTTGCGCGCCGGCACGCTGCAGCAGGCTCCGCATGATGTATTGGGCACGCTCGGTGCCCTGTTCCCTGATCAACGCATCCAGGGACTCAACCCATTCGGCGGTCTCTTCCGGATCACGATCAGGCAGCTGGTTAGTCAACCCGCTGAGGATATGGGAGGTATCTTCTCCTGCAGCCACGTCCAACCTCTCTTTGCGCGCATGCATCGGCGCCTTCACAACGGGCAGGGTGACTGTCCGGAATGAGTGCGACGTGTGCGACGTATCGGTTACAACAAGCCCGGTCATGTGCGCCGGGCAGGGTCCTATCACGCCTATGTCTGCATTCCATTCCAGGCGGTCGCCCCGCAGGCATAGTTGTCATCAGCCACTCTAGCTCCGACTCAAGCGCGATGCGTAGCCGCCTCCGTGGCACTGCAGTTGTATTTCGCCGTCATACTGGTTGTGTGACGAAAGCCGCTGCACTGCAGGCTGACGGCCCGTTATGTGACGCAGAATATGGCGGATCGCGGGCCGGGCAGCTTGAAGCGCAGGCACAAAGGGTGTTGGCTTGGAGTAATGGAAATCACTATGCGTTATGCATGTATTAGGCATTGGAGGAACACGTGAGCGAGGCCGACGCCGCCACTTCGGTAAATGTGGCGGAAAAATTGGGTTTCAAAAACGGGGATCTGATTCAGGAGTTCGGTTACGACGATGACGTCGATTTCGACTTGCGTGAGGATATTGAGGACCTGACCGGGTCCGAGCTCCTGGATGAAGACGATCATGACGTTGTGGACGCCGTCATTTTTTGGTGGCGCGAGGGCGACGGCGATCTGGTGGATACCCTCATGGATTCGCTGACCACGCTCAGTGAAGGCGGAGTCGTCTGGGTGCTTACGCCCAAGTCCGGGCGGCAGGGCTACGTCTCGCCGGCGGAAATCCAGGAAGCGGCTCCCACGGCCGGCCTGCACCTGACCACCTCGGCCGGTGTCTCCAAGGACTGGAGCGCCACCCGGCTGGTCAGTAAGAAGAACAAGTGACGGCAGCGCTTTCCGTCGCCGCCGGGCCTGTCCCCGCGGTGGGGGAGTCCGCCCCGGATTTTGAGCTGGTCAACCAGTTCGGGGAGCCTGTACGGCTGTCCTCCTTCCGCGGGCAGAACGTTGTCCTGGTGTTCTATCCGTTCGCTTTTTCGGGCATCTGCACCGGCGAACTGTGTGAAATCCGCGACAACCTGGCACTGTTCGAGGACGCCCGCGCTACGGTCTTGGCGATCTCCGTTGACAGTAAGTTCAGTCTGCGCGCTTATGCCGAAAAGGAAGCCTACGGCTTCGATCTGCTGGCTGACTTCTGGCCCCACGGGGCAGTGGCAAGCACTTACGGCGTCTTCGATCAGGAGACCGGGATGGCCGGGCGCGGAACGTTCATCATCGATGCAGCGGGCATCATCCGCTATGTCGTGGTGAATCCGCGTGGACAGGCCCGCGAGCTGTCCGCATACCGCGACGTTCTGACGGGCCTGGAACAGGCCTGAAGCCGTATGGACCAGCAGCGGCAGGGTGTTGGCGTTGGCTTGACGGGCTTCGCCAGCCTGCCCGCCGCCGCCCCCGCGGCGCTTTCCGCTGAGCACCTTCAGGGTCTGGAGAAAGTCCGGCTGCTGCTGGCCGGCGAGCCCCTGGCGCTGCTGACCGGTGCCGGGCTGAGCACGGATTCCGGCATACCGGATTACCGCGGTCCGGACGCTGCGCCACGGTCACCGATGACCTATCAGGAATTCGTGCGCGACGCCGCCAACCGGCAGCGCTATTGGGCCAGGAATCACATCGGCTGGTCCCACATGCGCCACGCCGACCCCAACCAGGGGCACCGGGCAGCGGCGGAACTGGAACGGCGCAGGCTGCTGACCGGCCTCATCACCCAGAACGTTGACCGGCTCCACGAAGACGCCGGCAGCATCAAAGTCATCGACCTCCACGGCCGGTACGACCAGGTAGTTTGCCTGGAGTGCAGGCGGACCTACAGCCGGCGCCTGCTGGCCGGGGTGCTTTCAGAACTGAACCCCGGGTTCCTGGAGCGCGCCACCGAATCCGGCATGGTGGAAATCGCACCCGACGCTGACGCTACTGTTGACGACGCCGCCCTCATCTCCGGTTTTGTTGTCGCGGGCTGCCCCGCCTGCGGCGGAACGCTCAAACCCGACTTCGTCTACTTCGGGGAGAATGTGCCGAAAGACCGGGTGGAAGCCGCCTACGCGATGGTGGACGACGCCGGGGCCCTCCTCGTGGCGGGATCGTCACTGACGGTGATGAGCGGTTTGCGGTTCGTCCGGCACGCTGCAAAGTCCGGTAAGCCGGTGGTCATCATCAACCGCGGGGAGACCCGCGGAGACCCCCAGGCCACCATCAAGCTTCACGCCGGCGTCAGCGAGTCCCTGACGTGGCTGGCAAACGAACTTCCCGATCTCTGATTCCGCCGAACCAGTGCTACGACCTGTGCCGGGGGCGGCGGATTGGCTTTTGCTCCAGTGCATCGGGTAGAGTTTATGTTCGTTGGTTGACGCGCTGAACTGCGGAAACCGGCCGTTCGGGTCTTTAGCTCAGCTGGTAGAGCGCCACGTTTACACCGTGGATGTCATCGGTTCGATCCCGGTAGGACCCACCACCAAAACCCCGTTTGTTCCAGGCCCCTGCGGCCGGAACAGGCGGGGTTTTTCGTTGCTCCCCATAAGGGGCTGCCTCGACGCCTGCGCTTGATTGTCAGTGCCCGTCCCTAGTGTTCCCCGTATGGAATTTGTGGTGGTCAAGACGTCCCGGGACGGGACGCCGACGTCGGTTGTCAGCAACGGCAGGGAATGGGCCGTCGGTGCCGAAGCGGTGAGATGGTTTGAACGTGTGAGCTGGTGGGAGCAGGAGCGTCGGATGCCCAAGGGCCTGGGCCGCGTGGATATAGAGGTCCTCCAGGTCCAGGTGAGGCTGGGACGCAACCCACAGTCCGCGCTGACCACTATGGTGCTGGAACGGGATGGCCTGGGCGGCGGCTGGCGGCTGCGGGAGGCGGCCGCCGATGCGGCCTGAGGCCCGGAGCCCGGTTGTCCGGGCATTGGAAAACCCTCCACCGCGACTATTGGGGGATGCCGCGGTGGAGGGTCTTCCATGAATATACAGTGAACTTCCGGAAACAAACAAATGCCCGTCATTTCGTGTCCGAGCCGCAGGAGCGGCGCAAAGTTTCACCGCCGCCCGATGAGCCTGCAGCCATTATGATGGTTAGTGTTCAGTGGATTGGACACATAAACGTGAAGCGCCCCGGCGTGCCGATTGAAGGAGAATCATGGCCGATTCCCGCACACCCCGTTCCTCCGATGGCCTGGGGAGCACCTCGCCGGCGCCGGCGGTCACCAGGGCTGCTGCCGTCATGGATGCCCTGGCGGCTTCCTCCACCGGGCGCCTGACGCTGAGCGACCTGGCCCGCGAGCTGGGGATTCCGAAGTCGTCAACATCGAACCTTTTGCTGGCACTGGAAGAAGCACGGCTCATCAGCCGCCAGGGCGCCGAGTTCACGCTGGGCCGCAAGCTGGTGGAGCTGGGTGCCGCGTATTTGAGCCGGCTCGATGAGGTGCAGGAGTTCTACCGCTTCTGTGAGCAGGCGCCCACACTTTCGGGGGAAACTGTCCGGATTGCCATGCTCGATGGCAGCAACGTCATCTACCTGGCCCGCTATGAGGGGCACCCGGCAGTCCGCCTGACCTCCAATATCGGCGACAAGATGCCGGTCTCGCTGTGCGCCGTGGGCAAGGCACTGATCGCGCGGCTCAATGACTATGACATTGACGCCATGTTCCCGGACGACGCGGAACTGCCCGTCCTCACGCCCAAATCGCTGCGCACCGGCGCTGATCTGAAAGGCCAGCTGCGAACCATCCGCGAGCAGGGCTACGCCTTCGAGGATGAAGAATCCACCACAGGTGTTGTGTGCCTCGCGGTGGCTGTCCCCACCCGCGGTGCCCACGGGCCGAGCCTGGGCCTGTCCGTCACGGCCCTGAAAGCGACCTACACCGAGGAGCAGGGGTCCCAGATGGTCAAGGAGCTGAGTGAGCTCGCCCAATCCCTGGGCAATCCCATGGGGTAAGTCCGCCGGCTGCCCGCCCACAGCCTGCAGCTGCTCTGCCGCAGCAACATTCGAGAAGATCTCTTGCAACCTGTTCAACTTGCTGTACTCTGTTCAGTATAGTGATCCGCACAACAGGTGTCGTCGCTAACCCACCAGGCCAACGGGGGCCTGGAGTGTTTTTGAGGGAGTTCTTGTGACAACTCGTACTAAATCACCGCAGGCTGACGCGGACGGCGCCGTCGTCGATCCGGAGCAGCTGCGAAGGGCAACTCTTGCCAGCTCAGTGGGCTCCGCCCTGGAGTACTACGACTTCTACATCTACGGCCTGGCATCCGCTCTCATCTTCGGGCCGCTGTTCTTCTCGCCCCTCGGCGAAAGCGGTGCTGTCATTGCGTCCTTTGCTACCTACGGCGTGGGCTTTGCCGCCCGGCCGTTCGGCGGCATCGTCTTCGGCTACATCGGTGACCGGTTCGGCCGGAAGATGGTCCTGATCCTGACCATTGGCCTCATGGGGATGGCAAGCTTCGCCATCGGGCTCCTGCCCACCTTCGAGCAGGCCGGAATGCTTGGGGCTGTCCTCCTGGTTGCCCTCCGCATCCTCCAGGGACTGGGCGCCGGTGCCGAGCAGGCAGGTGCCACCACGCTGATTTCAGAGGTCGCCCCGCGCCGCCGTCGCGGGTTCTTCGCTTCCCTGCCCTTCGTTGGCATCCAGCTCGGCACACTCCTGGGTGCAGGCACTTTCGCCCTCATGGCACTGGCCGACAAGGAAGTGCTCCAGGGCTGGCTGTGGCGCATACCCTTCCTGGCGAGCGTCATCCTGATTGTCATCGCGGTCTTCATCAGGCTCCGCCTCAAGGAAACCCCGGTGTTCCAGGAGCTTGAGAAGCACAAGGCCGTGGTGAAGAACCCGGTCACGCAGATCTGGAAGCACTCAAAGAAGAACGTGCTCATCGGCATTGGCCTTCGGATGGGTGAAAACGGCAACTCGTCCATCTACTCCGCGCTCCTGGTGTCCTTCATCAGCCTGCCCGCCGGCGTCTTCGCCGGTGACAAGTTCATCGGCCCCACGGGCCTGCTCATCGCCGCCGGGTTCGCGGCCGTCATGGTGGTCACCTTCGGCGCCCTGTCCGATCGCTTCGGCCGAGTGCCCGTCTACCGCTACGGCGCACTCTTCCAGGCGATCATCGCCCTGCCGGCCTTCTACCTGGTCACCCTGGGCAACGTCACCCTCGTCTGGGTGGTCATGGTGGTCGGCATCTCCCTGGGCGTGCAGTCCATGCTCGGCCCGCAGTGCGCCCTGCTGCCTGAACTCTTCGGCGCCCAGCACCGCTTCACAGGCGTGGCCCTGAGCCGGGAACTCTCAGCCGTGCTCGCCGGCGGATTCGCCCCCATGATCGGTGTGGCCCTTTTGGCCGCCACCGGCCACTCCTGGCTGGTCCCCGCGATTTACTCGCTGGTCCTGGCGCTGATCTCCTTCGGAACCACGTTCTTTACACCTGAGACGAACGGCCGTGACCTGGTCCTCGTGGAGGATGCAAGCTAGCTAAGCCTGCCCCAACAGTAGAAAGGCGGCCTTCCCGGGAAACGGGCAGGCCGCCTTTCGGCGTTCCGTGGGAGCGGCTGGACCGCTGGGGCTGGGTCACTGACCGGCTCCTGGTCGATGTCCGGCACGTCGCCAGTGGAAGGCTGCACTCGAGCCGACAAGTCAGGGGACGCGAAGAGCCCCTGCCGGATCCTGGTGCCAGGAGTCCGGCAGGGGCTCAAAGGTGAAACGGGGCGGTTATCTAGTAGAAGTGGACCGGGTCCACCAGGTGCGGCAGGTCGCCGCCGTCGAGGAACGTGCGGAGGTTGCTGGCGAAACGCTCGGCGATGAGTCGGTTTTCTGCCGCACTGAGAGCCGAGGTGTGCGGTGATACCAGGACCTTGGGATGTTCCCACAGCGGGCTGTCCCGGGGAAGGGGCTCCACGGCGAAGACGTCCAGGCAGGCGTAGGACACCTGGCCGTTGTTGAGGGCCTCCAGGAGCGCGTCCTCGTCCACCACGGTGCCGCGGCCGACGTTCACAAACACCGTTCCGGGTTTCATTGCGGCAAAGACGTCACGGTTGAACAGCTTCTCCGTAAACGGCGTGCCTGGCAGGGTGTTCACCACGGCATCGGCAGTGGCAAGGAGCCCGGCGAGTCCGTCGTTGTCCGCAACCTGCTCGATTCCCTCGATGGGTTCCACTGTGCGTTTCGTGCCGCTGACCTTCATGCCCAGGGCCCGGGCGATCCGCGCGGTCTCCAGGCCGATCTCGCCCAGTCCGGTGACCACCAGCGTGGAACCGCTGACCAGCCGGGTGGGGGTCCGCAGTTCGGGCCACACCTTGGCGGCCTGGTCCTGGACCAGTTCGCCGCTGCGCTTGAAGCCGTTGAGGATCCCCAGGGCGGCGAATTCGGCGAGGGGCAGGGCGTGGACGCCGGCCGATGTGGTCACCTTGAACTTCCGCAGTGTCTCCTGGTCCAGCCCGGATGCCTTGACAGCTCCGCCGGCTCCGGCGGCCATGGCGTGAACCCACTGGAGCCGCGGGTTCTCGCGGGCGATGCGGGCCAGGCCGGCCGGGCTTTCATTCGGCAGGCCATACAGGACCTGTGCTTTGGTGAGCATGTCCCAGTACCGCTCCTCCTGCGCGGGCGTCCGCTTGAAGTCCGGATCCCCGGAGTGGTCGGCAGGAAAACGTTCGGGCGGAAGGAGGTCCGGCTCATAGAGGACGGTCACGGAGGGGTCTACTGCGCGGATGCGGTCCACGAGCTCTGCTTCGAGCGGGACGGCGATCGCGACGGTGGTTTGAGTCGTCATACTGTTCATCATACTGAATAGCGGCTAGGATATTGGACAGATTTCCCTACATTAACCACACCACGATGTGAGTCGAGGCCGATTGATGGAAGACAAACGAGCGGGCTTTGTGGGCCTTGGACTGATGGGGCTGCCCATGGCCGAGAATCTGCTCCGCGCCGGCTGGGACGTTTCTGCCTGGAACCGTTCCGCCGGACCCCTGCGGCAGCTGGCGCTAAAGGGCGGCCGCCACGCGCCGGATGTTGCAGCGCTGCGGGACCTGCCGGTTATCGCGTTTATGCTGCCTGACCTGTCCTTCATCGAGGAGGCAGCGGAAGGGCTGCTGGCGAGCTGGGCCGACACGCCACCGAATGCCGGCACCGCGGTGGTGGTCATGAGCTCTGTTTCGCCGGCCAGGGTCCAGGACTTCGGCCGCCGCGTCCGTGAGGCGAGCGGCGGCCGCGCCGTGGTGGTGGATGCTCCGGTCAGCGGCGGAACCAAGGGGGCAGCCGACGGCACCCTGGCGATCATGGCAGGCGGTACAGCCGATGACTTCGAGCGGCTCACGCCCTTCTTTGCGGCGATGGGAACCACGGTCCGGCACATGGGGCCCTTGGGCTCGGGGTCGCTGGCCAAGGCATGCAACCAACTCATCGTGGGAACCACGACGGCGGCACTCGCCGAGGCGGCAGAGCTCGCTGAGCGTTCCGGCATGGATCCGGCAGCACTCTTTGACGTCCTGGCCGGCGGTCTGGCCGGCAGCCGCGTGCTCGACAATGTGGGGCCGCGGCTGGTCCGCAAGGACTACACTCCCACGGGCCCGGCGAAATTCATGCACAAGGACCTTTCCTTTGTGCTCGAGTCAGCCCGGGCGGTCGGTGCTGCCGTGCCCATGGCGACTGCCGGCGTCGAACTTTACGCGGAACTGAAGCGGCAGGGCCTGGGCGAGAAGGACCTTGCCGTGGTCCGCCAGGCAATTTCACAACTCAGCGACGCAGCAGCGGACAGCGCTACGAAAGGGACAGTGCATGAGCGGGCTTTTTGATTTGACGGGTCGGGTTGCTTTGGTGACGGGGTCGAGCCGGGGGATTGGTTTTGCGTTGGCGCGGGCGTTGGCTGAGGCCGGGGCGACGGTGGTGTTGAACGGGATTAATCCGGAGCGGTTGAAGGCGGCGGAGGCGGCGTTGGCTGCCGATTTCGCGCCGGGCCGGGTCCATAGTGTCGCGTTTGATGTCACCAGTGATGCGGAGGCTGCGCGGGGTGTGGCGTGGGTGGAGGAGCATGTGGGCCCGTTGCGGATTTTGGTGAATAACGCCGGGATCCAGCACCGGGTGCCGATGCTGGAGCTGGACGTCGCGGATTGGGAGCGGGTGATCGCCACGGACCTGACCAGCGCGTTTTTGGTGGGCCGGGCGGCTGCCCGGCACATGATCCCGCGTGGGAAGGGCAAGATCATTAATATTTGTTCGGTGCAGACGGACCTGGCCCGGCCCACGATCGCCCCGTATGTGGCGGCGAAGGGCGGGTTGCGGAACCTGACCCGGGCGATGACGGCCGAGTGGGCGGGCTCGGGGTTGCAGATCAACGGGATCGCGCCGGGGTATATCCATACGGAGATGACGCAGAACCTGGTGGACGATGAGCAGTTCAATGCCTGGATCCTGGGCCGGACCCCGGCGCACCGGTGGGGGACCGTGCAGGACCTGGCCGGGCCCGCGGTGTGGCTGGCCTCGGACGGGTCGGATTTTGTCAACGGCCAGACGATCTTTATCGACGGCGGCATGACGGTGGTGGTCTGATGGAGGCCTCAGCAGTGACAGGGTCAGCCCGGGAAACCCACGGGACAGCCCCGGCAGCAGGGACAGCCCTGCCCGTCTCCGGCCCGGCCGTGGTGGCGTATGCGGCGGGGGATCTGCGGATCGAGGACGTGCCGCTCGCGGTGCCGGGACCGGATGAGGCGGTGGTGGAGGTCGCGTACGGCGGGATTTGCGGGTCGGACCTGCATTACTGGCTCCACGGCGCGGCCGGCGAGTCGATCCTGAAGGCCCCGATGGTGCTGGGGCACGAGATTTCCGGTGTTGTGGTGGTTGCCGCGGCGGACGGGACGGGCCCGGCCGCGGGGACCCCGGTCGCGGTCCACCCGGCGACCCCGGGACCCGGTGACGGGACGGTCCGGTACCCGGGGGAGCGGCCGAACCTGTCTCCGGGCTGCACGTACCTGGGGTCCGCGGCGCGGTTCCCGCACACCGACGGGGCGTTCGCCCGCTACGTGAACCTGCCCGCCCGGATGCTCCGGGCCCTGCCGGAGACCCTGGACCTGCGCACCGCGGCGCTGATCGAGCCCGCATCGGTGGCCTGGCATGCGGTGGCCCGGGCCGGGGACGTGGCCGGCAAGTCCGCCCTGGTGATCGGGTCCGGCCCGATCGGGGCCCTGTGTGTTGCGGTCCTCAAACGTGCCGGCGCGGCCCGGATCACCGCCGTCGACATGCACCCCATGCCGCTGGAGATCGCCCGGGCGGTCGGGGCGGACGCGGTCCTGCAGGCACCGGACGCGGACACGATCGCGGCCGTGCAGGCCGATATCGTGATCGAATCCTCCGGCAGCCACCACGGCCTGGCCTCGGCCATCCGGGGCGCGGCCCGCGGCGGGACAGTGGTCATGGTCGGGCTGCTGCCCACCGGACCCCAGCCGGTCCTGATCTCCCTGGCCATCACCCGCGAACTGGACCTCAAAGGCTCATTCCGGTTCAACGACGAGATCGATGACGTCATCACCGCCCTCGCCGACGGCACCTTGCACATCGGGCCCGTCATCACCCACGACTACCCCCTGAGCCAGGGACTCGACGCCTTCACCACCGCCAAAAACTCCGCCCAATCCGGCAAAGTCCTCCTCAACTTCAAACCACAGGAGCAGTAAACGCCGCCGTCGGGTCAGCTCTGGCGAATATTCAGTTCCTGCGAACGGGAATGAACACCCGCGGCTGATCTGTCCATGTTCCGGAGAGCCGGGACGTCGTGCGCCGCATGATCTGTTCGGAGGCGTTCCGGGCCGCGGCGGCGTCGCCGGCCGCAACCGCCTCGGCGAGGTCCACGTGCCACTGGAGCGCGCCTTCGTGGGGATGGTCAGGCATCAGGCCGTGGACCGTGCGGCCGGTCAGGGTTTCGGCCACCTGGCCCATCAGGTTGGCGAACATTTCGTTGCCCGATCCGGAGAGCAGCACGGAGTGGAAGGCGATGTCCAGGTCAAGGAACTTTTGCCCGTCACCACTGTGGCCGGCGTCGCGCAGGGCATGGGCAATGTCCACAAGCTCAGTGCGCAGCGCCGCAGGTGCATTCTTCGCTGCCAACTCAGCAGCGGCCGGCTCGACGGCGGATCGCAGCTCGATCAGCGACCTGAGCTGGGCGCCGCGGCCCTCGCTGGACAGCCGCCACCGGATGACCTGCGGATCGTAGGGGTTCCAGCGGCTGGGCGGCAGGACCCGGATGCCAACGCGTTTGATGGTTTCAACCAGGCCCAGTGACTGAAGGACGCGCACGGCTTCGCGGACCACGGAGCGGGAAACCTTCAGCTCTTCCTCCAACTGCTCGGCCAGCATAACGTGGCCAGGGGGGAGGTCGCCCGTGATGATTCGGGTGCCAACATTCTCAATGGCACGGTGGTGCAGGCTGGTGGACATGACGTCAAGCCTAGACGGGGAATGACCCGCTGCGTTCCACAAAGTGGGCGGTGCTTCCCCTCGGCGCCTCGAATATATATGCTTTATTAGGATCCATCGGTTCGTCAGAGTGTGCTTCGCAGCGATTGCGGAGCCATCTGCACATCCACTGCACACAATGAATTGGAGTTTTTGATGTCTGCACACATCGGTGTCACCGGCCTTGCGGTGATGGGAGCAAACCTGGCCCGCAACCTGGCCCGCAACGGCTTCACGGTTGCCCTGCACAACAGGTCGGTGGAAAAGACCGACGCCCTGCTTGAGAAGCACGGCACGGACGGCGACTTCATCCGTACCGAAACCCTGCAGGAACTGGTGGACTCCCTGGAGAAGCCCCGCCGCGTCCTGATCATGGTCAAGGCCGGCAAGCCGGTTGACTCCGTCATCGAGCAGCTTGAGCCGCTGCTGGAAGCCGGGGACATCATCATCGACGCCGGCAACTCGCACTACGAGGACACCCGCCGCCGCGAAGCCGCGCTGGCCAAGAAGGACCTCCACTTCGTAGGCGTCGGCGTTTCCGGCGGCGAAGAAGGCGCACTGAACGGCCCCTCCATCATGCCGGGCGGCTCCAAGGAGTCCTACAAGGCCCTGGGCCCGCTGCTTGAAAAGATTGCCGCCAAGGTTGACGGCGAGCCGTGCTGCGCCTGGGTCGGCACCGACGGCGCCGGCCACTTCGTCAAGATGGTCCACAACGGCATCGAATACGCCGACATGCAGGTCATCGGCGAAGCTTTCGACCTCCTTCGTTCAGGTGCAGGCATCGAGCCCGCCGAACAGGCCAAGATTTTCACCGAGTGGAACAAGGGCGACCTGTCCTCATTCCTGATCGAAATTTCCGCCGAGGTCCTGGCCCACGTTGATGCCAGGACGGGCAAGCCGTTCGTGGACATTGTGGTTGACGCCGCAGGCCAGAAGGGCACCGGCCGCTGGACCGTCATCTCCGCCCTTGAACTCGGCTCCCCGGTATCCGGCATCGCCGAGTCCGTCTTCGCCCGTGGACTTTCTTCCCAGGCAGAGCAGCGCAAGCTCGGCCAGGAGCTGCTGGCCGGCGGGGAAGCCGCCGTGGAAATCCCCGAAACCTTCGTTGAGGACGTCCGGCAGGCGCTGTACGCCTCCAAGCTGGTCTCCTACGCGCAGGGCCTGGACATGCTGACGTCCTCCGCCAAGGAATACGGCTGGGACCTCAAGCTGGACGAGATCGCATCCCTGTGGCGGGCCGGCTGCATCATCCGTGCCGAGCTGCTTAAGGACATCACCAAGGCGTACGCCGCTGACGAAAAGCCCGCAAACCTGCTCTTCGCACCAGCCTTCACCCAGGCAATTGCTGACGCACTCCCGGCCTGGCGCCGCGTCGTTGCCACCGCCGTCCAGCTGGGCATCCCGGTACCTGTATTCTCCTCCTCCCTGGCGTACTACGACGGCCTGCGCCGCAAGCGCGTAGCAGCCGCCCTGATCCAGGGCCAGCGCGACCTCTTCGGTGCCCACACCTATGGACGTGTCGACGCAGAGGGCACTTTCCACACCCTCTGGGGCGAGGACAAGTCCGAAATCGAAGCAGTGGACACGCACTAACACCCGCGTTACTGCCCCTGCGGCCGGCACCGCCAAGGATATTCTTGGAGCTGCCGGCCGTTGGCGTTTCACGGCACCAGCGGTGTCCGTCCAGCCAAGGAGTCCACGGTGCCCAAACCAGTCGCATTCATCACCGGAGCCTCCACCGGAATAGGGTTCGAGGCGGCCAAACACCTCAGAAGCCACGGTTTCCTGGTGTACGCGGGAGCCCGCCGGACGGACCGGATGGAGCCGCTGGCTGCGCTCGGAATCCAGGTCCTGGCAATTGACGTGACGGACGATGATTCGATGCGCGCCGCCGTCGGACGTGTCCTTGAAGAGCGCGGACGGATAGACGTCCTGGTCAACAACGCCGGCTACGGATCCTATGGAGCGCTCGAAGAGGTGGACCTGGCCGAAGGCCGGCGCCAATTTGAGGTGAATGTTTTCGGGCTGGCCAGGATGACGCAGCTGGTTTTGCCCGCGATGCGGCTGGCTGGCCGCGGACGCATCATCAACGTCTCATCGATCGGCGGAAAATTCTACGAGCCGCTTGGTTCCTGGTACCACGCCTCGAAATTCGCTGTCGAGGGTCTGAGCGACTCGCTGCGGCTGGAGCTGAAGCCACACGGCATCAGCGTCTCGATCATCGAGCCGGCCAGTACCATCTCCGAGTGGGGAAGTATCGCCGCCCAGGGGCTTCGGGAGACCAGTGGTGCAGGTCCGTATGCCTCCCAGGCACAGCTGGCGGCCGGCGCGCTGGCGTCCACGGGCCGGGCGGGGACATCGTCGCAGCCACAGGTCATTGCCGCAGCGGTGCTGCATGCGGCCACCGCGGCACGGCCCCGGACCCGTTACCCGGTGGGTAGCGGGGCCCGGGCCATCCTTGCCCTGAGGCGGATACTGCCCGACAGGCTGTTCGACCCGGTGGTCATGCTGGTGCTGAAGCGGGTGGCCGGCGGCCATACGGCCACCACGAACACGTAGGGGTCAAATCCGGTATTCGATGTCGTACTCGGCCGGGTCCACCGCGGGTTTCGTTTCGCGCTGCGCGTCCCGGTGACGCCACTTGGCGGGGACTCCGGTCACGATCGATTCCGGCGGCGCGTCCTTCACCACAACGGCGTTGGCGCCCACGGCGCTGTCCCGCCCGATGGTGATGGGTCCCAGGATTTTGGCGCCGGCACCGATGGTCACCCGGTCCTCGATGGTGGGGTGACGCTTGACCTTGGCCAGGGAGCGGCCACCGAGGGTAACGCCGTGGTAGATCATGACGTCTTCGCCGATTTCGGCGGTCTCCCCAATGACCACACCCATGCCGTGGTCAATGAAGAAGCGGCGTCCGATGGTGGCGCCGGGATGAATCTCGATGCCCGTCAGGAAGCGCCCCAGCTGGGACACCAGCCGGGCCGGGAAACGCAGGCCCGGGGTTTGCCACAGGCGGTGCGTCAGCCTGTGGATCCAGATGGCGTGCAGCCCTGAATAAGCGAAAAAGTTCTCAAAAGAACCTCGAGCCGCCGGGTCGTGTGACCGGGCGGCGTCGAGGTCTTCCTTCAGTCTTGCGAAAAAGCCCACAAAGTTCTTTCTACAGGAAACGAGGCGACAAAGGCTGAATCAGCCGCGGATGTCGTCATAGAGCACGGTGGAGATGTAACGCTCACCGAAGTCGCACACTACAGCGACGATCAGCTTGCCCGCATTCTCCGGGCGCTTGGCAAGTTCCAGGGCGCCCCAGACGATGGCGCCGGAGGAGATGCCGCCGAGGATGCCTTCCTTGACGCCGAGGTCACGGGCAACGCGCACCGAATCTTCGAGGGTGGCATCCAGGACTTCGTCGTAAACGTTGGTGTCCAGGATTTCGGGGATGAAGTTCGCACCGATGCCCTGGATTTTGTGCGGCCCCGGAGCGCCACCGTTCAGGATGGCGGAGTCCTTCGGTTCGATGGCAACAATCTGGACGTCCGGGTTGCGCTCCTTCAGGACCTGCCCGACGCCGGTGACGGTTCCGCCGGTGCCGATGCCGGCGACGAAGATGTCCACCTTGCCGTCGGTGTCGGACCAGATTTCCTCGGCCGTGGTGGTGCGGTGGATCTCCGGGTTGGCCTCGTTGGCGAACTGCTGGGCCCAGATCGAGTTCTCCGTGTTGGCCACGATTTCCTGGGCCTTCTCCACGGCACCGCGCATGCCCTCGGAGCCCGGGGTCAGCACAATCTCGGCGCCGAACGCACGGAGCATCACGCGACGCTCGGTGGACATGGTTTCGGGCATGGTCAGGATGACCTTGTAACCGCGGGCAGCGCCCACCATGGCCAGGGCGATACCGGTGTTGCCGGAGGTGCCTTCGACGATGGTGCCGCCGGGCTTGAGGGCACCGGACTTCTCGGCGGCGTCGACGATGGCCACGCCGATGCGGTCCTTGACGCTGTTGGCCGGGTTGTAGAACTCAAGTTTGACGGCCACGCTGGCACCCAGGCCCTCGGTGAGCCGGTTCAGGCGGACCAGCGGGGTGCCGCCGACCAGCTGCGTTACATCGTCATAGATCCGTGCCATGGGGATATGCCTATCTCTCAAGAGTGAATGCTGAGGTCAGCCTAACGATGGCCTGCTGGCCCCTGCTAAGCATTAAGCCATGCAGAGTAATATTTCCGGGCCTTCGCGAGCTTGGGGTTGATGATCACCTGGCAGTAGCCCTGCTCGGGGAACTTGGCGTAGTAGTCCTGGTGGATGTCCTCAGCTACGTAGAACCGTGACAACCGGCTGACCTCGGTGACTATCGGGTGGGACCACAGCGCCTGGTTGCGATCAATGGCCTCCTCGAAAAGAATCTTCTCTTCGAGGGTCTCGTAGAACATGGACGAGCGGTACTGGGTCCCGACGTCGTACCCCTGGCGGTTGAGCGTGGTGGGATCGTGCAGCGCGAAGAACATGTCCAGGATGACCTCGGGAGGAATGACTGTTTCGTCAAAGGTCACCGCCACTGCTTCTGCGTGGCCCGTGGTTCCACTGCAGACCGAATAGTAGTCAGGGTGCGGATCGTGGCCGCCCGTATAGCCGGAAATTACCGAGGAGACGCCCCTGGTTTTTTGGTAGACAGCGTCCAAACACCAGAAGCAGCCTCCGCCCAGAACAAAAGTTTTCATGACCTCTTCAATGGTTGAGTGCCCCGGATGATTCCCTGACCACACTACGAGACGGCGACACACTCCGGCTAAACCGCCCGATGGGGTAAAACTGAGTCTATGGAATCTGCAGACACCGGCGTTACAGATGCGGGCAGCGGCGGCACCGGATCCGGCGGCGACGCCCCCGCGGAGTCCCCGGCTCCCACCCTGGGACAGGTGCTTTTGGCCGTCGAGGAACTCTGGCCGGAGTCGCTGGCTGAAAACTGGGACGAGGTGGGCCTGGTGGCCGGTCATCCCGCCGCACAGGTCACCCGGGTGATGTTCGCCGTGGATCCCACCCTTGCGGTGATTGAGGAAGCCGTGGAGTGGGGCGCAGAGCTGCTGATCACTCACCACCCGTTGCTCCTCAAAGGCGTCACCTCGGTGGCTGCCACAACTGCAAAAGGGCAGGCCATCCACCGGCTCATTGAGTCCGGAACGGCACTGCTGACCGTCCACACCAATGGTGATTCGGCCGTGGGCGGGGTTTCCGATGTCCTGGCTGATGCGCTAGGGCTGGAGGACGTGGCCCCGCTGACCGTGGCCGCGAACGGGCTGCCCGAAGAAGGCATCGGCCGGGTGGGGGATCTCGCCGACGTGATGAGCCTGGGCGATTTCGCCGCACGGGTTTTCGGCATCCTTCCCGCAGTGGCCGGGGGAGTCCGCGTGTCCGGCGACAAAGACGGCCTGGTGCGCCGCGTTGCGGTGTGCGGCGGCGCGGGTGACTCCCTGTTCGACGAGGTGCGGGCCAGTAACGCTGACGTCTATGTCACGGCCGACCTCCGCCACCATCCCGCGTCCGAAGCCCGCGAAGCGGCGGTGGACGGCAGGCCGTACCTGATCGACGTTTCCCACTTTGCCAGCGAGTGGCTCTGGCTGCCGGCCGCCGCATCAGCCCTGGGCAACGTGCTCGCCGATCAGGGGCACGACGTCGAGATCCAGGTGAGCAACACCAACAGTGACCCCTGGGACTTCATTCTGACTCCGGGCTAAGCCCGGGATGCGAGGCAGGGGAGCGGGCCAGGCGCTAGAGTCTATACAGCGCCGATCGGGTGCCCGGTTCCGGCCGGCAGGAAACAAACGGAGGTAGCAGTTGGCTAAGGCAGCACCGGCGGAACAGTTGAAGTTGCTCGAACTGCAAGGGCTGGACGCGAAGCTCAAGTCCCTGCAGAACCGCCGCCGTACCCTTAGCAACGATCCGAGGATCACCGACCTCGAGGCCGCGCTGTCGGTGGCCAATGGTGAACTGGGCGGCGCCAAGGTCGCCGTCCATGACGCTGAAGCCGAACTCAAGCGGGCCGAGGCCGACGTGGAGCAGGTGGCTTCCCGGATTGAACGCGACGAAGCCCGGCTCAACAGCGGAACGGGACTGTCCAAGGATCTCGTAGCCCTGCAGAAGGATATTGCCTCGCTGAACAAGCGCCGGTCAGATCTTGAAGACGTTGAGCTCGAAGTGCTGGAACGCCTCGACTCCCTGCGCGCCCGGCAGGCCGCCCAACAGCAGATCGTTGATGACATCCAGGGCTCCTTCAGCGGCATCCGTGCCGAGCTCGACGAAGCCCTGGCCGAGGTGGACGCCGAAGCGAATGTCGTCCGCGCCCAGCGTGATGAATTCGCCGCCGGACTCGATGCGGGGATGCTGGCAGTCTACGAAAAGACCCTCGCCAAGCGCGGTGTGGGCGCGGCCCGACTGTTCCACGGCACGTCGGAGGCCTCAGGAATGAAACTGAGCCCCGGGGACCTCGCCGAGATCAAGGCCGCCGCCGAGGACGACATCGTGTTCTGCCCGGATTCCGGCGCCATCCTGGTGCGCTCGGCCGAGTGGAACGCACCCGCCCCGACTGCCTAACACCCAACTAAGTAGCGCTATCTGTCGTTTTGAGAGGTCAAAACGACAGATAGCGCTACTTAGTTGGGGAGGATGATGTTCAGGGTGTGCGGCTTCCGCGCTGAGCCCTCCACGAGCTCCGCTTCCCATTTTTCGCGGGCCGCCTTGAGCAGCTGCGCCGGGGTCTCCGGGTCGCGGCCGCGGCGGGCCAGCAGGTGCCGCGCCAGCTCGCCCCGGGTATGTTTCGCGAAGTGGCTCACCACCTTGCGCACGCCGTTCACCTCGGTGAACACGTTGACCGCCACGGTCTGCGCGGGCGGCGGCGCCCACGCCGCCGCGTAGGTGCTGGAGCGGCAGTCCACCAGCAGGTGCCCGGACGCCGCCTCAGTGAGGGCCTCCGAAAGCTGCGGCTTCCAGAACGAGGCAAGGCGGCCGACGTCGGGCAGTGCAGTTCCCATCGACAGCCGGTACGCGGGCACCCGGTCGGCGAAACGGATGACGCCCCACAACGCGGATACCACCAGAACTGATTCGTCGGCTTTGCGGCGCTGCGTCGGCGTCAGCGTTTTGTACCCCAGGGCGTCGTACAGGACACCCGTATAAATCTGGTGCGCGGGCGCCGCCGGTTCCGCGTGGAGCCGGGTGTTGCGGTCGACGTCGTCCCTCAACGATGCGCCGACGCCCAACAAAGCGAGGGCATCCTCATGCGCACTTACCGTACCCAGCGCTTCAAGGACGGCGGCCCGGTGCCTGTTAAGGGCCGGAAAGCTCAGGGAAGGCCAGTCGACGGCGGATCCCCGGACCGCGGGGGTCTTGCCTTCAGAGGGGGGAAGCAGAATCAGCACCGTACGATCCTACCGGCGGCGGCGGCGCCTCCTTCCCCGGTAGACTGGGTTCCGGATGGGTTGACCAGGCGGCCGCGCGTCACGCAAGTGGCTCGAGGAACGTCCGGGCTCCGCAGGGCAGGGTGGTGGGTAACACCCACTCGGGGTAACCCGCAGGCCAGTGCCACAGAGAAAAGACCGCCTGCGTCCGCCGGCAACGGAAGGCAGCAGGTAAGGGTGAAACGGTGGTGTAAGAGACCACCAGCTTCCCGGGTGACCGGGAAGGCTAGGTAAACCCCACCCGGAGCAAGGCCAGACAGGACACGTTTGAGGGCTGCCCGCCCGAGTGTCCGGGTAGGCCGCTGGAGGGCGTCGGCAACGGCGTCCGTAGATGGATGGCCGCTACTCCCGCGCTGGTAACGGCACGGGAGCACAGAACCCGGCGTATCGGTCAACCCATCCCACAACCTCCCGCCGTAAGGCATGTGAGTGACTTCACGTCCCACGGCGTCCCGCAGTGCGGTGCCCCGGCTTAGAATAGAGAGCGAACGTAGAAGTTCTGCCACCGGGTCTGCGTTCGCAGCCGGTGGTTTTTCTTTGCGCTTCTCCACGGCACCCGGGGCAGAACCCCGCCGGTGCCAGAGCCCCTGGACAACGTCAGGTGGCCGACAACCGCATACGAGGACGTATGCGGCTGAACCGAGGAAGGTAGTTCTGTGAGCCAGACGTCAGATTCTTGTCTAGATACGTGGATGGGCCGGGAGGCTCTCGCTGAGGCCATGATTCCGGTGATTGGCCGGCTGTACCGCGAAAACAACGTGGTGACGAGCATCCACGGCCGCAGCCTGATCAACAAGTCCACCATGAACATCCTCAAAGCGCATCGGTTCGCCCGCCGCATGAGCAACAGCGAGCTCCTGCTTGAGGAAACCGCACCGCTGCTGAACACCCTGGCGGAGCTGGAACTTGGCGCAGCAGCCATCGACGTGGCACGCCTGACCGAGAAGTACAAGCTTGAAGGCAACGGCGCTTCCCTGGAGGAGTTCCTCCGCGCCGAACTGGCCGACGTTGTTGGCAAGCGCGGGGCTGACAACCGCACTAGCACCGACGTTGTGCTGTACGGGTTTGGCCGCATCGGCCGCCTGCTGGCCCGCCTCCTGATCGAAAAGGCAGGCGGTGGCCACGGCCTGCGACTGCGCGCCATCGTGGTGCGCCGCGGTTCGGACAAGGACATCGTCAAGCGTGCCAGCCTGCTGCGCCGCGACTCGGTCCACGGCCCGTTCGAGGGCACCATCCGCGTGGACGAGGAAGCCAACACCATCACCGCCAACGGCGTGCAGGTCCAGGTCATCTACTCGGACAACCCTGCCACCATCGATTACACCGCTTACGGCATCAAGGACGCCCTGGTGGTTGACAACACCGGCCGCTGGCGCGATGCCGAGGGCCTGTCCCAGCACCTGCAGAGCAAGGGCGCGGCCCGTGTCCTGCTCACCGCACCGGGCAAGGGCGCGCTGAAGAACATCGTGCACGGCATCAACCACGGCAGCATCCTGGACTCGGATCAGATCGTTTCCGCCGCGTCGTGCACCACCAACGCCATTACCCCGGTGCTGAAGGCCATCAACGACAGGTTCGGAGTGATCCACGGCCACGTTGAGACCGTCCACTCGTTCACCAACGACCAGAACCTGATCGACAACTTCCACAAGGGTGACCGCCGCGGCCGTTCCGCCGCGCTGAACATGGTGATCACCGAAACCGGCGCGGCCACCGCGGTGGCCAAGGCGCTCCCCGAACTTGAGGGCAAACTCACCGGCAGTTCCATCCGCGTCCCCACCCCGGACGTGTCGCTGGCCATCCTGAACCTGAGCCTGGAAAACGGCACCACCAAGGATGAGGTGAACGACTACCTGCGCCAGATGTCGCTGCATTCGGACCTGCGCAAGCAGATCGACTACATCGATTCCCCCGAGGTTGTGTCCACGGACTTCGTCGGCTCACGCCGGGCCGGCATCGTGGATGGCCTCGCCACGATCTCCAATGACAAGAACGTCATCCTCTACGTCTGGTACGACAACGAGTTCGGCTACAGCTGCCAGGTAGTCCGGGTCATGGAGGAAATGGCAGGCGTCAACCCGCCGTCGTTCCCCGCGAAGGAACCGGCTGCCGCGTTGGCCGCAATCGCAGTCTAAAGGGCGCCTTAGCCGTTCAAGGTTTCGACTTCCCGGCTGATTCGCTGGAATCAGCCGGGAATCGGGACCACACTGGTGCCATGGATAACGAAACTCTCCACGACACCACCCTTGAACACGCCTTCGACGTCGCCAAGGCCAACCACAAAGAGGCCGTCAGGCTACTGGAGCAGGCACGAGCTGCCTTGGCTGCCGGTGATGTCGGCGAGGACCGCGTCCGGCAGTTGGAGAGCCTCCTCCACCTGGCGGAAGAGGATCTCCGGCGGGTGTCCCGGGAGCTATAGATCCGGGTCACTCTTCCTCCCCACTGTGGATAACCCTCCGGCTGTCAGTGGGGTGGCCTAGGCTCTTCTGGTGCGCGGGATTCCCGGAATAGTCTGTTGCCCATGACGGTCAGTTGGGGCGCCTACCGCCGTGCCCGGCGCCGATCGCGGCAGGCCTGGGCTTTGCTCGCGGCACTTGCGGTGTCCGTGCTGGGGTCTGCGGTGTGGTTTTTTACCGCCGGCCAGTTCGCCGCCGCGGAGCCCGCTGCTGACGGACCCGGCCATGCACCCGTATTTGACGGCAGCTGGATGAAGCCGGTGGTGCCTGTGCACGCCGTCCCGCAGGGGAGCGCCCGTGCGGCCCTGGCCGGGCTGAGTGTCAAAGGCCGTGCACCGAAGGACCACTACTCCCGCGAGGCATTCGGGCAGGCGTGGCAGGATGTCGATCGCAACGGCTGCGATACCCGCAATGACATCCTCCGCCGCGACCTCGCGTCAGTCGGCTTTATGGAGGGGTCAAAATGCCGTGTCGCTTCGGGCACCATTGTGGAGCCGTACACGGGCAAGGCCGTGGATTTCCGGCGCGGACCGGAGAGCAGCAAGGAAATCCAGATCGACCACGTTGTGGCGCTCGGTGACGCGTGGCAGAAAGGCGCCCAGTCCTTGTCGCCGCAGCAGCGCCTCAGCCTGGCGAACGATCCGCTCAACCTGATCGCCGCAGACGGTCCCGCCAACCAGCAAAAGAGTGCGGGGGACGCAGCCACCTGGCTGCCGAAGAACAAGAATATCCGCTGCCACTACGTGGCCCGCCAGATCTCCGTGAAGGCGTCGTACGGGCTGTGGGTCACCCAGCCTGAGAAGGATGCCATGAACCGGGTCCTGGACTCGTGTCCGGAGCAGCCCACCATCGCGGCACAGTGAACGTTAAGGCAGGATCCCCTGCCTGTGTGCCCTAGTGGCCGAACGGGTCGGGGTCCACGCCGGGCATCCAGGTCAGTCCGGGTACGCCCCAACCGCTCTTCTTGGCCAGCTTCATGGCCTTCCGGGAGTAGCGGTCCAGGAGCCGGTTCACATAGAGCTTGCCGTCCAAATGGTCGTACTCGTGCTGGATGACGCGTGCGAACCAGCCAGTAGCTTCGAACTCGACCGGCTGTCCGTGGCCGTCGAAGCCCTGCACCTTGGCCCATTCGGCGCGTTTGAGCGGGTATTGGCCGCCCGGGAAAGAGAGGCAGCCTTCTTCCTCTTCATCGGGGTCGGGCAGCGCACCGGAAACCTTGGAGAGCGTCAGCACCGGGTTGACGAGCACTCCGACTGGAGGAGCGCCGTCGTCGTTGGCGAATTTATAGACGAAGATTCTTTTACCCACACCTACCTGCGGGGCGGCCAGGCCCACGCCGTTGGCCGCGTCGTTGGTTTCGAACATATCGGCAATCAGGGTGCGCAGTTCGTCGTCGAACACTTCCACTTCGGCGGCGCGGCGGTGGAGCACCGGTTCTCCCCAGATCGTGATCGGCAGAACTGTCATTGCGGATGACCTTTCGTGCGGGCGGCGTAACGCCGGTATTTGTGCAAAAAAAGAAGGCCGTACCGGATATCCGGTACGGCCTCCAATCGGACGGTTGCTGCTGCCGCCTTCTAAGGGTGAGCTACGGGGGTTGAACCCGCGACCTCCTGGACCACAACCAGGCGCTCTGCCAACTGAGCTAAGCCCACCATGTGCCCTGCAGGAGTTCCGGTGACCCGGTCCTCTGGAAAGGCAACTCAAATAGCTTACCTGCTGTTAAGGGATGCTTGCGCCATTTTTGGGGTTTTCACGGAAAATTCCCTGGAACGTGACGGAGATTACTCTGTCGGTGCGGACGCCCCGCCGGTCACCCGCTGGGCGATCCCGCGGGCTGTGGCGCTGTCGGGTCCCGGCGCCGGCACAAACACGGCCTCGCGGTAATAGCGCAATTCGTCGATGGAATCCTTGATATCCCCGAGGGCGCGGTGGCCGCCCTTCTTAGCCGGCGACTGGAAATATGCCCGGGCGTACCAGCGCCGTGAGAGTTCCTTGATGGTGCTGACGTCAATCACCCGGTAGTGCAGGTGTTCGACGACGGCGGGCATGTCGCGGGAAAGGAAGACGCGGTCGGTGCCCACGGAATTGCCGCCCAGCGGGGCCTTGCGGGGGTCCGGCACCCACTTTTCGATGTACTCCATCACCGCGGCCTCGGCCTCGGCCATGGTCTTTCCGTGCGGCAGTTCCTCCAGCAGCCCGGACCGCGTGTGCATGTCCCGGACGAAGTCGTTCATCTGGGCCAGGGCGGCATCCTCGGGTTTGATCACCACGTCGACACCGTCGCCCAGAATGTTCAGCTCCGAGTCTGTCACCAGCGCCGCCACCTCGATCAGGGCGTCGTTCTTGATGTCCAGGCCGGTCATTTCGCAATCGATCCAGACGATGCGTTCGTTAGATATAGGCACCGGACCAGCCTACCGTTTAGCTTCCGTGCAACGGTCCGATGCTAGGATTTCGGGTACAGAGGGGCTGGTACTCCGGCCGCTGTACATGCCTTGCGCGGCCCGGGCGGCTGCCGCGGCCCGCCGGACCGAAGCGCTGAAGCAAAGAGATGGGACGATCCTGAGATGACGGCGCGTGTGCCTGCAACGGGGGAGATGGCCGCCGCTGTGATCCCCGGGCCGGCTGCGGCCGAAGTGGACAACCCCCGCTCCCCGATCCTGGCCGGTTTCCTCGGCTCGGTCTTTATGGCGATCGGATCAATAGGCGTCGGCTGGCTGGCGCCGGTTTCCGAACTCCGCAGGGTGCCGGTATTTATCTGGATGCGCACTGAGGCCATCGGGGTTGCCCTGTCCATTGTGCTTGTTGCCATCGGCGGCATGCTCCTGGTGCGCGCCTGGCTTCGGCTGGGCCAGCGCGTCCGGGTCTGGGGACCCGCAGCCCGCAGGGCGACCCTGCAGGCGGTCGCGGCCTGGGGACTTCCGATGGTGATCAGTGTCCCGCTGTTCAGCCGCGACGTGTACGCCTACATCGGCCAGGGCAGGCTGATGGTGGAGGGTTTCAACCCGTATGAGAACGGCATCTCGGCGCTGTCCAACTACTTCCAGCTTGGGGCTGACCGGCTGTGGACCGAAGCCCCCGTTCCGTACGGGCAACTTTTCCTCTGGATTGAGCAGTTTGTGGTGTGGTCCACCAACGTCCATCCCGAAGCCAGCGTGATGCTGTTCCGGCTCGTAGCGCTGGCCGGCGTGGTGCTCTGCATCATCTACGTGCCAAAGCTTGCCGAGCTCCACGGCATCAATCCGCACCGGGCGCTCTGGCTCACCGCGGCAAACCCGCTGTTCCTGACCAACTTCATTGCCAGCGTCCACAATGACGCCCTGATGATCGGACTAGCGCTGGCCGGGCTGTATTACGCCGCCACCAAACGCGTCGTGCTGGGAATCGTCCTGGTGACGCTCTCCATCTCCGTCAAGCCCATCACCGTGGTCTTCCTGCCGTTCATCGGACTGATCTGGGCCGGAAAAAACGCCGGCTGGGGCCGAAAGTTCCTCTTCTGGGCGCTCACCGGCGGGCTAAGCCTTGCCCTGCTGTACGCGCTGAGCCTGGTCAATGGCTTCGGCTTCGGCTGGATCAACGGCCTTTCCGCCCCCGGCAGCATCTTCATCTGGTACGCGCCGGTTGGGCTGGTGGGCCTGGTGGTCGCCACGATCTTGAACGCGTTCGGGCTCGACGGGTGGACCCTGGCAGGCTGGGTGTTCGACGCCGGCAAGGTACTGGCCGTGGGCATCGTCGCGTTCCTGATTTTCAGGGGTGAGCACGAGCGCCTGATCCGGCGCCTGACGCTGGCCTTCGCAGCGGTGGTGGTGCTGGCCCCGATGATCCAGTCCTGGTACGTGGTGTGGCTGATCCCGCTGTTTGCCGTGACGGGCATCCGCAACGACTGGCAGGTCAAGGCGCTGTATTTCATCGTGTCGTTCTTTATGATTTACGCCATCTCGGACCAGCTGGAAGTCTTTCCCTACCTCCAGACAGAGGATCTGGGGCTTGCCCTGGTCCTGGCCCGGATTGCGGCCGCCATTACAGGCCTGCTTTTTGGCCTGTACCTGATTTTTATGGATCCGCTCACCAAGCGGCTCTTCCGCAAAACGGGCGAGCCGGTTATCGAGCGCCCCGTCATCTGAAATCCCGGGCGGCCGGCGGCCGGGCTAGCTGCCCTGCCTTGATTCGTTGGACCCGGCCAGTGCTCCGCCGGGGTTCAGATGGCGCAGGGCCTCCTTCCGGGACAAGGGGCTCAGCTGGGCGCCGTGCTCCGCTACGAAGCCCCGCACCCAGGCAGGATTGGTTTTTGCGTACTCGCGCAACGCCCAGCCGATGGCCTTCCGGATGAAGAACTCTGGATCGGCAAGGTTGGCCTCGATCACTTCACGCAGCAGACCGGTATCAGTTGCGCCTTTAGCCTTCAGCTGCGAGGTGATGGCGGCGCGCCGGATCCAGAAGTCCTCATCGGTGCTCCAGTTCCGCAGAACCGGTGCCATTGTGGCCCGGTGTGCCTGCAGCAACGCCCCGATCCGCTGGCTCACGCCGTCCACGAAGTCCCACCAGGCTCCCGTGCGGATGATTTCCTCGTACACCGGCAGCATCAGGGGATCTTTGGCAACCAGCCGCAGCCCGGTGAGATCGATCGCGGCATATCGTTCTTCCCTCCACTGCGCTGACCGCCACAGTTCCAGGACGGTGGCACGCAGTTGTTCGGGGGAGTCAAACGGAAAGGCAGCGGCTGCGGCCACTACCAGGCGGCGGACCTCGGGCACCCTGACACCGAGCGACAGGATGTCAGATTTCATGTACGCCTGTGCCCCCGCGGCACGTACGGGATCGGACTGCTCCATAAGCGCTGTGCGGATCGCGGCCAGGACCTCGCGGTTCACCATCCTGCCACTCTAGCCAGCCCCGGCATGTCCCCGCTCGGCCCGTCAGCCCGCCGCGCCCCAGCGCCACGGTGCCCGCGGTGCGTCATTGACGACGGCGGCCACCGCCGAGGCGCAGGCGTACCACCGCCCGCCCCGGGACGCTGGTGCTGACCACCTCAAAGCCAGCCCCCACGAACAGGCCCAGCGTGCCGTGGTACAGGTCGGCGGCGCCTGCTTTGGGCCGCTGCGCGCGGTCCACCGGGTAACCTTCCACAACGTCCGCACCATGCAGCCTGGCATGGTCGACGGCGGCGCGAAGCAGGGCGGCTGCCACGCCGCTGCGGCGGTGTCCGGCCGCGACCACAAAACAGGTTACGGCCCACGTACGATCTGAACTGTCCGGTGCTGCGGCTTCGGCAGCGGCGGCTGAAGCATCCGCCCTGATCGAGGCCTCAGCCGACCGTAGGACCCGGGAGCGACGGACCCGTGGATAACATTCGCGCGGCTCCACTGCACACCAGCCCACAGGCTGGCCGTCACGGTAGGCGAGGACACCGGGCGCGGGCGAACCGCCGTCGAACTTTTCCTTGAGCTGTTCCTTCCGGGCTGCCGGATCCAGAGCGGAGTACTCAGGACCGGTGAGCGCGAAGTACCGGCACCAGCAGCGGGACGGCTCGCCCGGGCCGCCGAACAGCCGCTCGACGTCCGTCCACTGCGCGGCGGCCGTTGACAGGCCGGGAGGAGTCCCGGGGTTCATGGTGGCCGGTTAGTCCGCAGCGCCGGGCTGGAGGGTCACGTCTGTGCTGCGCCGCAGCGTGACATGACCGCTCACGGGCGGGGCGGCGTCGTCATTGTCCGTTCCCGCTGCCCGGCGCGTGGCCTGCCGGCCGATTTCCTCCAGGGGGAGGTGGACAGTGGAGAGGGCAGGGCGGAAATCACGGAGGGTCTCGATATCGTCAAAGCCGGCAATGGTGGCATCCCGGGGAATGCGGAGCCCCGCTGACCGCAGCGCCGCGGCTGCCCCGATGGCCATAACATCGTTCACGGCAAAGATGCAGAGCCGTTGGCTGCCTTGCAGAGCGTCGCTGTCTGACTGGGCAGCTTTGATCCGGGCCGCCAGGGCAAGGCCGGCCTCAAACCCGCCGGAGCGGTTGAAATCCGTGCGGATGACTTCTGCCGGCGGCAGCCCGGCCGCGGTCAGCCCGCGCTGGAATCCGCGTATGCGGTCGTCCGAGGTAAACAGGCCGTCCGGACCGCCGATGATGACGAAGTGATCATCCCGCGAGCCGGCCAGCTCCGTGGCCAGTGCGGCGGCCAGCTCCTCATTGGGCACGGTGAGTACGTGGTACCCCTCGGCAACCGACGCGCCGACCACCGCGTGACCCACCACCGCCACCTGCCCGCCATTGCGGCAGTAGCGGTCCAGTTCGGCGGCCAGTTCGGTATTGCCGTCCTGGTCCTCGGGGCGCGCGGAGCGGGATCCGGCGATCACGATCGAATCGGCACGGCGGGCGGCAAAGGCGGCCACCGCTTCCTTTTCGTCCGCCGGGGCACCGGCAGTGGTGGCCAGCAGCACCATGCGGCCCTGCTCCCGCGCGGCCTCCTGGACGCCGCGTGCGATGGCCGCAAAGTAGGGGTCGGCAATGTCGTGGACGATCAGGCCGATCAGGCCCGAACTTGACTTGGCAAGGCCCTGGGCCTGGGCGTTGGGGATGTAGCCCAGGGAATCGGCAGCTTTGCGTACCCTTTCCGCGATGTCCGGGCCGGGCTTCCTGGCGGAGCCGTTGAGGACGCGCGAAGCGGTGGCCGGAGATACGCCGGCCAAGCGTGCCACCTCAGTGAGGGTACTTGCAACCACGGTGTCTCCTGTTGGGCGGAATCGGGCAATTAATGGTGCCCGACCAGTATGGCAGTTTCAGAATCATTGGGAAAGCGCTTGCCAACAATCAGCACCCTGGTGCATCATGGTTGGCAGCGGGAATGCGCTTTCCCATTCAGTTTGAGAACAACTCACCGTGGAGGACACATGGGCTTCGAAACAAAAACAATCCGCATCGCCATGAATGGCATCACCGGCCGGATGGGCTATCGCCAGCATCTCCTGCGTTCAATCCTGCCCATCCGGGATGCCGGTGGCTTCACCCTCGAGGACGGCACGAAAGTCCAGGTCGAGCCGATCCTGGTGGGCCGGAATGAAGCCAGGATTCGGGAACTTGCGGAGCTTCACAAGGTGTCCGAATGGACCACTGACCTTGACGCCGTGATCGCCGACCCCACCGTGGACATCATCTTCGATGCCTCCATGACCAGCCTGCGTGCCGCCACGCTCAGGAAGGCAATGCTGGCGGGCAAGCACATCTTCACCGAAAAGCCCACGGCTGAAACCCTTGAGGAAGCCATCGGGCTCGCACGCATCGGCAGGGAGGCCGGCGTCACGGCCGGCGTTGTCCACGACAAGCTGTACCTTCCCGGGCTGGTCAAACTCCGCCGCCTGGTGGACGAGGGCTTCTTTGGCCGCATTCTGTCCATCCGCGGCGAATTCGGCTACTGGGTCTTCGAAGGCGATGTGCAGGCGGCCCAGCGCCCGTCCTGGAACTACCGCAAGGAAGACGGCGGCGGCATGACCACGGATATGTTCTGCCACTGGAACTACGTCCTGGAGGGCATCATCGGCAAGGTCAAGAGCGTCAGCGCCAAAACTGCAACCCATATCCCGGCCCGCTGGGACGAAGCGGGCAAGGAGTACAAGGCCACGGCCGACGACGCTTCCTACGGCATCTTCGAACTCGAAACCCCTGCCGGGGAGCCGGTCATCGGGCAGATCAACTCCTCCTGGGCCGTCCGCGTCTACCGCGACGAACTGGTGGAGTTCCAGATCGACGGAACGCACGGGTCCGCCGTCGCCGGTTTGAACAAGTGCGTTGCGCAGCAGCGCGCGCACACGCCCAAGCCCGTCTGGAACCCGGACCTGCCCGTCACCGAATCCTTCCGTGACCAGTGGCAGGACGTCCCGGCGAATGCTGAGCTGGATAACGGCTTCAAGCTGCAGTGGGAAGAGTTCCTCCGCGACGTTGTGGCCGGCAGGGAGCACCGCTTCGGCCTGCTGTCTGCGGCCCGGGGTGTCCAGCTCGCCGAGCTTGGACTGCAGTCCAACGACGAACGCCGCACCATCGACATCCCGGAGATCACGCTCTGATGACTTCCCTGATCCTTCCCACGCACGACGGCGGCACTCGCGAGTACCGCCTGCGGGGCGGCACCTCCTGGGCCCGCCCCGCAGCCCCGCTCACCTCCCGCCGCGCCTACGCCGCCGCGCATGTCATCCCCGAAGCCCTCGCGGACAACACACCCGGGGCTCCGGCCCGTCTCGACTGGGATGCCACCATGGCGTACCGGCACGAACTGTGGTCCTACGGACTGGGTGTGGCCGACGCCATGGACACCGCCCAGCGCGGCATGGGCCTGGACTGGGCAGCCACCCAGCAGCTCATCAAACGCACCGGCGTGGAGGCTGCGTCCGTTGTCTCAGCCGGCAACGCCGCCACGGCCGGTAAGACGGTCCGCGATCTCGTCTCCTGCGGTGCTGGCACCGACCAGTTGGACATTGGATCCCTGCCTGCCGGTGAGGCCGGGCTCCGGGCCGTGCTGGACGCTTACCGTGAGCAGATCGCCGTGGTCAGCGAAGCCGGACCCAAAGTCATCCTGATGGCCTCCCGTGCCCTCGCCCGCGTTGCCGGCGGTCCGGGAGACTACCTGAAGGTGTACTCCACGCTGCTCCACGAGGTGGACCAGCCGGTTATCCTGCACTGGCTCGGGACCATGTTTGATCCCGCCCTGGCCGGCTACTGGGGCTCGGACGACGTCGCCGAGGCTACGGAAACGTTCCTGGCGCTGATCCGGGAAAACGCGGACAAGGTGGACGGTGTGAAGGTTTCGCTGCTCGACGCGTCGCACGAAGTGGCGCTGCGTGCCGCGCTGCCTGAAGGCGTCCGCCTCTACACCGGCGACGACTTCAACTACCCCGAGCTCATCGACGGGGACGGCACGCACCACTCGGACGCACTGCTGGGCATCTTTGCCGCCATCTACCCTGCTGCGTCCGTGGCAATGCAGCACTACGACGCCGGGGACGACGCCAAAGCGCGGGCCATCCTGGACTCCACCCGCGAACTGGGCAAGCACATCTTCAGTGCACCCACGTTCTACTACAAGACCGGGATCGCCTTTATGTCCTGGCTAAACGGCAGGCAGCCCGGCTTCCAAATGGTGGGCGGCCTCCATTCCGGCCGGTCCGTGTGCCACCTGTCCACAACGTTCGAGCTGGCTGACAAGGCAGGGCTGCTGAAAGACCCGGCCCTGGCTGCCTTCCGGATGTCCGATTTCCTGCGCATCAACGGGGTGGGAGTATGACCTTCACTGCAGAGCCGTCCCCTTTCGCACGCCTGGCACTCAACAGCGCGACCACCAAGAAATGGACCCTGGCCCAGGTTGTTGACGGCTGCGTCCGCGCCGGGGTCCCCGCCATCGGCCCGTGGCGGGACCGGGTTGAAGAAATCGGTGTGGACAAGGCCGCCAAACTAATCAGGGACGCCGGCCTCCGGGTCTCCTCGCTGTGCAGAGGCGGGTTCCTGACGGCCGCCGACACTGAAGGCCAGGCTGCAGCCCTGGCCGATAACCGCGCCGCGATCCTCGAAGCCGCCGCCCTGGACACCACGGAGCTCTTCCTGGTGGTGGGCGGGCTGGCGCCGGGGGAGAAGGACGTGGTGGCGGCCCGTCAGCGCGTGGCAGACCGCCTTGCCGATCTTGTCCCGTTCGCCGTCGGGAACGGTATCCGGCTGGTTCTCGAACCACTTCACCCGATGTACGCCGCTGACCGGGCCCTGATCTCCACCCTGGGCCAGGCGCTGGACCTCGCGGCGCCCTTTGACGCGGCGTCCGTCGGCGTTGCCGTTGATACCTTCCACGTCTGGTGGGACCCGGACCTGAAGGCGCAGATCGAACGCGCCGGCCGGGACAACCGCATTGCGTCCTACCAGGTCTGCGACTTCAACATGCCCATTGCGGCCGACCCGCTGCTGTCCAGGGGATTTATGGGCGACGGCGTCATTGATTTCGCCACCATCACCGCCTGGGTCAGGGACGCCGGGTACAAGGGCGATATCGAGGTCGAGATCTTCAACCAGGAGATCTGGGACGCCGACGGCGACACTGTGATTGAGACGGTCAAGGCACGTTACGCGGAACTTGTGTTGCCTTACGCCTGACCTGATTCAGCGCCTGGCGCTGCCGTTCTGAAGACAGGAACACCCCGGTCCGAAGACCGGGGTGTTCCTGTCTGTCCCGACTCATCCGTGAAGGAGGTCCCGACTCATCACATTGGTGCCCCAGGAGGGAATCGAACCCCCGACCGGCGGATTAGAAGGCCGCTGCTCTATCCCCTGAGCTACTGGGGCACGTGGCGCCACGACCTGAAATCCGGCGCCTAAAAAAGTTTACATTGCCCGGCGTGCCGCTGGGTCAATGCCACACCGCCAGTGGCACTTGTCCTCAACACAGCGATTCGCGGCCTGGTTTTGCACATACGGGAACGTACCCCTCCCGGGCCTGTCGGTATACGCGCGAAGCTGGTTCTGCCGCTAAGGCACCACCTTCCGAGACAGGACAAGACAATGAGCGATTACATGACCTTCCGGGGCTTTGTAGCCACCGATATCAAGACCTCCACCACCACTACCGGGGTGGGGACCGCCTCGTTCCGCCTCGGGTCAACGGCCCGGCGCTTCGACCGCACGACCAACACCTGGGTGGACACGCACACCAACTGGTTTACCGTCCAGGGATACCGCCAGCTGGCCGGGAACATGGGCTGCAGCATCAAGAAGGGCCAGCGCGTCATTGTGGTGGGCCGGCTCAAACTGCGGACGTGGGAGAAGGAAGGCCGGGTCTACTTCGCGCACAAGATTGACGCAGAGTCTGTGGGGCACGACCTCATGTGGGGTTCGGCCAACTACAACCGGACGGTCAACAACGGACCGCTCCAGGTTGCTGAGGGAGGCTCCTCCGACCCCGACGGGGAGGGCGGGGAGCCGGAGGAGGGCGAGCCCGTTGACGGCGACGACGCGGCGTCATCCGTTTTCGTCGAGGACGCCGATGGCAACTACGTCCCGCTGGACGCCGAAACCGGCGAACTCGTCGACTCTGCCCTCTGACCGTGCGGATGGCAAACACCGTTGAACACGGCCGCTGCCGGGGTGCCGGCCGTCCGCAGGCACCCCGGCAGTTCCGGTGCAGGCAAGGCCCCGTGGCAGAATGGCGGCATGATGCGCGCGACCGAAGACCGGCAGGTAACCCCCGTCACCAGCCTGCCGGTACTTTCCCGGCGGCGCCTGAACTTCCCGGGCAAGGGCTCGGCATGCCTTGCGGCCGGACTTCTGACAGCACTCCTGCTGACGGCCTGCACCGGCGGGTCGCCGGCGGTGACGGAGCCGGCCTCCACCGGGCCTGGCACCGCTACGGCCACCGGGCCAGGTCCTGATGGAACGGGCGGAAGTGCGGCACCTGCCGGCGGGCAGTCCGTGGGCGCACCCGCTGAGGGCGCCGCCACGGCGGCAATGAGACAGACGGTGACGGATGCGTTGAACCGGCTCGCGGGCGGGACCCCCAAGCCGGCCACGGCCCAGGTGGCGGAGGCCCTCACCGGGGCCGGGGTTGCCCCGGCCGTGCTGGAAGTATCGGCCAGCCGCACGCCCACGGGGTTGGAGGCTGACGCCATCGAGTCCGCCGTGCTGCAGGGCACGGACTGCGTGCTTGGCCACATCCGTGACGGCACGGTCACTGTCACTGTCCTCCCGGTCCTGGCCAGTGGCAAGTGCTTCGTGGGCGCAGCGCTCTGAGTCGCCGAATGTGAGTTATGCCCGCCAACCCACTAGATTTGGAACCATGGCGGAATTTATCTACACAATGACCAAGGCCCGTAAGGCTGTTGGCGAAAAACTCATTCTTGACGACGTAAGCATGTCCTTCTTTCCGGGCGCCAAAATTGGTGTTGTTGGCCCGAACGGTGCCGGTAAGTCCACCATCCTGAAGATCATGGCCGGCCTGGACACCCCCTCCAACGGCGAGGCCCGGCTCAGCCCCGGCTACACCGTGGGCATCCTGCTGCAGGAGCCGCCGCTGAACGAGGACAAAACCGTCCTGGGCAACGTCCAGGAAGGTGTCGGCGAGATCTACGGCAAGATCCAGCGCTTCAACGAGATCTCCGAGGAAATGGCCAGCCCCGACGCTGACTACGACGTACTCCTCGAAGAAATGGGGCAGCTGCAGGAAGCCATTGATAACGCGGACGCCTGGGACCTCGACTCCCAGCTTGAGCAGGCCATGGACGCGCTCCGCTGCCCGCCCGCGGATGCTGACGTGACGCTTCTCTCCGGCGGTGAGCGCCGCCGCGTGGCGCTCTGCAAGCTCCTGCTGCAGAAGCCGGACCTCCTGCTCCTGGACGAGCCCACCAACCACCTCGACGCCGAAAGCGTCCTGTGGCTGGAACAGCACCTCTCCAGCTACGCCGGCGCCGTCCTGGCCGTCACCCACGACCGGTATTTCCTGGACCACGTCGCGGAATGGATAGCCGAGGTTGACCGCGGTCACCTGTACCCCTACGAGGGCAACTACTCCACGTACCTGGAGAAGAAGCGCGCCCGCTTGGAAGTCCAGGGCAAGAAGGACGCCAAGCAGGCCAAGCGCCTCACCGAGGAACTCGAATGGGTCCGCTCCAACGCCAAGGGCCGCCAGACCAAGTCCAAGGCCCGCCTGGCCCGCTACGAAGAGATGGCTGCCGAGGCAGACCGTACCCGCAAGCTCGACTTCGAAGAGATCCAGATTCCGCCGGGCCCGCGCCTGGGCGGCCTGGTCCTGGAAGCCAAGAACCTCCAGAAGGGCTTCGATGACCGGACCCTGATCGACGGCCTGTCCTTCACCCTGCCGCGCAACGGCATTGTTGGTGTCATTGGTCCCAACGGTGTGGGCAAATCCACCCTGTTCAAAACCATCGTGGGGCTGGAACCGCTCGACGGCGGCGAGCTGAAGGTTGGCGATTCGGTCAAAATCTCCTACGCGGACCAGAGCCGCGGCGGTATCGACCCGGACAAGACGCTGTGGGAGGTTGTCTCCGACGGCCTGGACTACATCCAGGTCGGCCAGGTGGAAATGCCGTCCCGCGCCTACGTTGCCGCTTTCGGCTTCAAGGGACCGGACCAGCAGAAGAAGGCCGGCGTTCTCTCCGGCGGTGAGCGCAACCGGTTGAACCTGGCGCTGACCCTGAAGCAGGGTGGAAACCTGCTGCTTCTTGACGAACCCACTAACGACCTCGACGTCGAAACCCTCAGCAGCCTGGAAAACGCGTTGCTGGAGTTCCCCGGCTGCGCCGTCGTGGTATCGCACGACCGCTGGTTCCTGGACCGGGTGGCCACCCACATCCTCGCCTACGAAGGCGACGAGGAGAACCCCTCCAAGTGGTACTGGTTCGAAGGCAACTTCGAGTCCTACGAGGAGAACAAGATCGAGCGGCTCGGCCCCGATGCGGCCAAGCCGCACCGCGTGACGCACCGTCGCCTTACCCGCGACTGATCCAGCCCCGGGTAGATCCCGGCTGATTCAGGCAGCAGAAAGGCCGGCATCCCTTACGGGGTGCCGGCCTTTCGGCCGTCAGGGGCAGGTCAGTCCCGGACGGCCTTGCGGATCTGGTGCTGCAGCAGTTTGGACTGGACGGCTCCCACTACTTTGTTCTTCAGGTCAGTGGGCACGCGGACCATGCCTTCCTGGGCTACCGAGGCAACGTGCTGGCCGGCCTGGTTGAAGATTTTTCCGGTGGCCAGGCCGCGCGCACCCTGGGCGCTGGGGGATTCCTGGACGTAAAGAAGCCACTCATCCACGCGGGCGGGCCGGTGCCACCACATGGCATGGTCCAAACTGGCCACGCTCATGCCGGGCGTGATCCAGCTCAGCCCGTGCCGGCGCAGGATGGATTCAAGCAGGGTGTAGTCGCTCGCATAGGCCAAGGCGGCCCGGTGAAGGTTGGGATCGTCCGGCATGGGGCCGAAAGTCTTCATCCAGACGGCGTTCCGGGCTTCCTGCTTACCCTTGGCCGAGACATAGATGGGCGGGTCCACGTGCCGGATATCGAAGGGCCGTTCATAGGCCCAGTGCTGGGCGATGGGATGGTCAAATTTGCCCAGCAGTTCGGCGGTGCTGGGAAGCGACTCAGGACCGGGAATGCCGGCAGGCATCGTGGATTCATGGTCGAGGCCCTCGTCCGGGTCCTGGAACGAGGCGATCATCGACAGGATGGGCACGCCCTCCTGGTAGGCGTGGACACGGCGGGCCGAAAACGACCGGCCGTCCCGCAGCCGCTGGACGCCGAACGTGATGGCCTTGTTGGCGTCGCCTGGCCGCAGGAAGTAGCCGTGCATCGAGTGGACATTGCGGTCAGGGTCCACCGTTCGCATGGCGGCGATCAGCGACTGCGCCAGCACCTGGCCGCCGAACACGCGCGCACGGGGCTGCGGCTGCCACGACGGTCCCAGGAAGATGTCTTCATCCGTCCGGGCCCCCTCCAGCTCTCCCAGGTCAAGGAGCCGGATGAGCGTGGACGTAGGGTCACCGCTGGGCGGCGCCAGCAGTCCGGTTTCGGCTTCAGTCATGGTTCGACTCTAGACGGCGCCCCGGCACCGCTCAACCGAGGCGCAGCCGGTAGTGTTCATAGTGTGTCTGATCTACTCACCGAGTCCTTCCGCTTCGCAGATCCACGCGATCTCGCCGACCTGCGCACGTTCGCCACGCGCGCCAAAACCGTCGACGACGGCGCCATCCGGCTCCAGGCTTCCGGCTCCGTTCTGGCGGCGTACGTGTGTGTCCTTCGGCCGCGGCTGCTGGGCGAGTCCACCCCCACCATCCTGGGACTTCGAACCATCGGGCTGGCCGAACCGTCCATGATTGATGTCACTGTTTCGCTGTCAGCCGTCCTTGACCGGCTGGCCAGGGCAGGAGAGGACGACGTCGAGCTGCCGGTTCCGCCGTCCACCGTCACCGAATCGTGGACGGGTGTCGGCGCGCCGCGGACGGGCTGGGAGCTTGTGGACACGCTCCCGGACGCCGAACTGCGGCGGGCGGCCGAAGCCGGCATTACCGAAGTTGCCGGAATTGTGCCCGCGCAGCCGGGGGCGCTGATCGTTAATAACGCCCGCGCCGCTGTGTGGGGGCGCCCCTTGAATGACGACGGGCTCCCGGCCGGGGCAGCTTTCGCGGCCCTGACGCTGGGCTTCCTGGCTGACGGTGAGCAGGTGCTCTACAGGGCGGGCCGGTGGTACCGTCTCAGCGGCCCGCGCGGGCACGTACTCGTGCGAAGCGGCAGCGGACTCTAGGCTTCCGAGGGGCTGTTCACCATGGACAGTGCGGCGCGTTCCATGTAATCCCACAGGGTTCCCTCATGCAGGGGCGGCAAGGCCAGGGAGTCCACGGCCGTCCTCATGTGGAACAGCCAGCGCTCCTTGGCCTCGGGTGTGACCCGGAACGGCATGTGCCGCATCCTCAGGCGCGGGTGGCCGCGTTCTTCCCCATAGGTTGTGGGCCCGCCCCAATACTGTTCCAGGAACATCAGGAAGCGGCGTTTGGCGGGGGCGAGATCTTCCTCCGGGTACATCGGGCGCAGCAGCGGATCGGTCGCGACGCCGTCGTAAAACACATCGATCAGTTTGACGAAGGTCTCGTGCCCGCCCACGGCGTCGTAGAAGTTGTCCGTATAGCCGGGCTGGCTGAAGGGATCGTTCTGCATGAGCTGGCGTGGCCTCTGCGGCTCGATGGGCATTGTCATGGCTCTATTCTCCAGCTTTCTGGGCACTCTTATTGGCCTCCGTGGCAGGCTGGTGCAGCGCAGCGTCAGGACCGCTAACCGGGGTATCCGGGACGGGTACAAAGTTTCCCTGCGACCGGTTGCCCACGCGCAGGATCTCGCCATTGCGGAGGTACCAGATGGCGCCGTCCTCGGAGCGGACCCGGGTGATGCGCAGCCCCATGGATTCCACGACGCCCACTACCTCGCTGGTTTCAATGACATCGCCGATTCCGTACTGGTCTTCGATGGTGATGAAGATGCCGGCGAGGAAGTCGCGGATCAGCTGCTGGGCGCCAAAACCGATGGCCACACCCAGGATGCCGACGCTGGTCAGCAGGGGTGCGATGTTGATGTCCAGGTTTTGCAGGACGTACATGGTGGTAATGACGGCCACAAGGACGCCCACGATGCTGTTGAGCAGCGAACCGATGGTTTCGGCCCGCTGCACGCGCCGCTCGTGGTCCAATGCCCGGATGGCCGGGGCAACCCATTTGAAATGCGCTTTCTTGAAGAAGTTGCTGCCCGACGCGACCCGCTTGCTGATCCGGGAAATCAGGAACGTCGCCACCAGCCAGATGGTGACACCGACACCGAGACTGATCGCGATGCCCGCGACGCTGACACCGTCGGGATCGGCGGTGAGGGAGGGGGCAATCGACATCATGCTGAACATAAAGGGTGAGACTCCTTGGGGTTTCCGGCGGCGGCCGGGGATAACGAAGGCCTGCGCGCGGTTCGCCCGGCGCTTAAGGCTCTGTCCTCCCTTAACCCTAGCGTCGTACCGTGGACCCATGCGCATCCTGATACTCGGCGGCACCGCCTTCCTCTCCGCGGAAATTGCCCGGCAGGCAGTCGCCGCAGGTCATCAGGTATCTTGCCTGGCCCGGGGTTCGGCAGCGGAGCCGCCGGCCGGGGTCAACTGGGTGAAAGCGGACCGTTCCCGTGGCGCGGACAGTTACGCCGGCGTGGCACGAGACTGGGATGCGGTCATCGATGTGGCCCGTGATCCGGCGCCGGCAGCGGATGCCCTGGAGGCCCTTGCTGACCGGACCGGGCATTGGACCTTTGTGTCCAGCTGCTCCGTTTACGCAAACCATTCAACGCCGGACGCAACGGAAGAGGCCGAACTTCTGCCGCCGCTGCCGCGCGGAACTGAGTCCACGCCCGAAACCTACGGGGAGTCCAAGGCCGCCATCGAGCAGGAAACCGTGAGGCTGGCCGCAGGCAAGGTCCACATCTGCCGCCCGGGCCTGATCGGCGGTCCAGGCGACGGAACCGACCGTTACGGTTACTGGCCGGCAAGGTTCGCGCGGGACAACCGGCCCGCCGTCGTCCCTGGCATAGCCGGCCATGCCACCCAGGTCATCGACGTCCGGGACCTGGCGGAATGGATCCTGACCGCAGCGGCGATAGGTGTGACCGGAGTGCTGAACGCGGTAGGGGACAAGGTGCCGTTCGGCGCCTACATCGAGGAATCGCAAAGGGCTGCCGGCTACCGGGGCGACGTGCTGCGCGCGTCAGAAGACTGGCTGGCGGGGCACGGCGTCGACTACTGGTCCGGGCCTGATTCGCTGCCGCTCTGGCTGCCGCGCGGCTACGACGGGTTCTGCTCGCGCAGCAACCAGGCGGCGCGCGCTGCGGGCCTGCAGACGAGGCCGTGGCAGGAGACGCTGGCGGACACCCTGGCGGACGAGCGCCGCCAAGGCCTCGGCCGCCACCGGAAGGCCGGTCTCACGCCCGCAACGGAGGCCAGGCTGGCTGAGGAGCTCCTAGGCCGCTGACCCCCAAACAGGCGAAACTGGGTAGCGCTAACTGTCGTTTTGGACCTTCAAAACGACGGTTAGCGCTACCTAGTTGGGGTGCCTATCCTGCCACCGTCACCGGGGAATGCCGCACCGGGAAATTGACGCTCCGGGCGATGAAACAGACCTGATTGGCTTCGCGGTGCATCTGCTCCGCAAGGGCCACGTGCGCCGGATCCGCCACGGTCACCTGCGGGTTCAGGGTGACCGACTCGAACTGGCCGCTGCCATCCCCGTTCAGGCGCAGCTGGCCCGAGGCGTCGTCGCGGTAGTCGGTGACCACCACGCCGTGCCGGACAGCCACGTGCAGGAAGGACAGCATGTGGCACTGGGCGAGCGCGGCCAGGAGCAGCTGCTCCGGGTTGTAGCGTTCGCGGTCCCCGTGGAACGTCGGATCGGCGGACCCCTTGAGGACGGGCAGCCCGGGGATCACGATGTCATGCTCCCGCGAGTAGCCGCGGTACGACGTTGTCCCGTCGCCAAGATTTCCGGTCCACCGTACCGTCAGCGCGTAGTGGTGCTCGCTCAGTCCCATGCCACTAGCCTAGGCCCCACCCGGGAGGACGTCCGCCGCGCGTGCCCGCAGCGCCCGCGCCACGCCGTCGCGGTTTTCCAGCATCATCCGCCGCAGCGCGGAGCTGTCCGCCGGGAGTCCGGCCAGGAAACGGTCCGTCCGGTCCACGGTTGCCTGCGTTGTCAGCAGTGCCGGGTAGAGCCCGACGACGATCTGCTGGGCGAGTGCGTGCGTGCGGTTGGCCACGATCCCGGGAACGGCCTCGAAATACTTTTCCGCGTAGGGCTCCAGGAGCGTCCGGTCCAGCACCCGCATAAAGCCCGTCACTGCCGAACCCTGCAGTGCATTGGAAAGCTCCCCTGTGACCACAATCGATTCCCACGCGGCAGCCTTGGCCTCGGGCGTGGGCAGCGCGGCCCGGGCCAGCGCGGCAGCGTTCTGTCCGCTGGCCGTGTTGTCCCGTTCGAGTTCCGCGTTGATTTGTTCCTGTCCCAGCCTGCCGCCCGCCACGAGTGACGCGAGCAGTTCCCAGCGCAAGTCCTGGTCCACGGCCAGCCCGGCCAGCGCAGCCGATCCGTCGTACAGGCCGGCCACGGTGTCTAGCTGGGCTCCACTGGAAGTCAGCAGGGCAAAAGACTTCACGAACTGCAGCTGGGCATCCGAGCCGCCCGGCGCCGCGCTGGCGAGGTCCCACAGGGTGTCCGCAGCGGCAACCGTGGTGGCTTTCCGGTGTTCCTCGGCAACGTAGAAGTTCAGGGTGGTGGCCAGCTGGCGCAGCTGGACCAGGATCACGGAGGAATCCGATTCGGCAGCGACGTTGGCCAGGATCAGTTCCACATAGCGGCGGGCGGGGGTCTCGCCGTCGCGCGCCGCGTCCCAGGCGGAGTTCCACACCAGGGTCCGGGGCAGGCTCTGGCTGAAGTCCTTCAGGTGCGCTGTGGCCGTGGCCAGGGACTTCTCGTCCAGCCTGACCTTTGCATAGGCAAGGTCGTCATCATTGACCAGGATCAGGTCCGGCTGTGCCATTCCCACGAGGGCAGGCACCTCGGTGCGCTCGCCGTCGACGTCGAGCTCCTCACGGTGTACGCGTTCGAGCTTGCCTGCGCCGTTCAGGTTGTAGAAACCGACGGCGAGGCGGTGCGGACGGATGGTGGGCCATTCGTCCACGGCGGACTGGACGATGCTGAAGGCGGTCAGGGTACCGTCGGCGTCCACCTCGAGTTCCGGCGTAAGGGTGTTGACCCCGGCCGTCTCCAGCCAGAGCCGGCCCCAGTGATCAAGATCGCGGCCGCTGGCCTTTTCGAGTTCCATCATGAGGTCGCTGAGTTCGGTGTTCTGCCAGGCGTGCTTGGCAAAGTATTCGCGGACGCCGGCCATAAACTGTTCCGGGCCTACCCAGGCCACCAGCTGGCGGAGCACCGAGGCGCCCTTGGCGTAGGTGATGCCGTCGAAGTTGACCTCCACGTCCTGGAGATCGTTGATCTCGGCGAAGATCGGGTGGGTCGTGGGCAGCTGGTCCTGGCGGTAGGCCCAGGATTTTTCCACGGAAGCGAAAGTGGTCCACGCGCTGGTGAAGGCCGTGTTCTCCACCGCGGCGAGGTGGGACATGTATTCCGCGAAGGACTCATTGAGCCAGAGGTCGTTCCACCAGCGCATGGTCACGAGGTCGCCGAACCACATATGGGCGAGTTCGTGCAGCACGGTGATGGCCCGGCGCTCGATCTGCGCTCCGGTGACCTTGCTGCGGAAAACGTAGCCTTCCAGGATGGTCACGGCGCCCGCATTCTCCATGGCGCCGGCATTGAATTCGGGCACAAACAGCTGATCGTACTTCTCGAACGGGTACGCACAGCCGAACCGGGCCTCAAAGAATTCGAAGCCCTGCCGGGTCAGGTCAAAGATGTTGTCCGCATCCAGGTACTGCATCAGGGATTTCCGTGCGAAGACGCCCAGCGGGATGACGCGGCCGTCAGAGCTGTGAACTTCGCTGCGAACCGATTGGTACGGGCCTGCGATGAGTGCCGTGACGTAGGAAGAGAGCCGCGGGGTGGGGGCGAACGTCCAGACCGAGCGGGCGCCGGCGTCTCCCGGCGCGGTTTCAACAGGCGCCGGCGTGGGGGAGTTGGAGATGACGTCCCAGTGCGCCGGCGCCGTGACGGTGAAGGCGAACGTGCCTTTGAGGTCGGGCTGTTCAAAAACCGCGAACATCCGCCGGGAATCGGGCACCTCGAACTGGGTGTAGAGGTACACCTCGTTGTCCACCGGATCGACGAACCGGTGGAGTCCCTCACCGGTGTTCATGTACGGCGCGTCGGCCACCACCGTGAGCTCGTTGGACTCTGCCAAATCCGGCAGCTGGATGCGGACGCCGTCGGAGACGGAGGCGGGGTCCAGCGTGCGGCCGTTGAGGGTGACGCTGTGCACGGTGTCCGTCACGGCGTCGATGAATGTGGAGGAACCGGTTACTGCCGTGAACTTCACCGTGGTGGTGGTCCCGAAGACTTTCCCGCCCCGGGTGAGGTCCAGGACGACATCGTAGGAGTCAACGTTGATGAGTTCGGCACGCTCGCGGGCTTCGGCGCGAGTCAGGTTCATACCTGGCAAGTGGGGCCTCCAGAAGGGTTCGGTTGCCGGCGGGCGGTGACCTGCGCCGGCACAAGTGAAGTCATTCTGTCACGGCCGCCGGCGGGAGTAGCGTTAATGCATGGGTAAGTTCCGGGATTCGGTGGATGCCAAGTCGTTGCGCTTTGCGGTGGGGTTTCCGGTGCTTCTTGCCGGTGCCTTTGTGTTTTGTGCTTTTTTGCTGCGTGCCGACCTTCCGGACCCCGTGGCCATTGGCTGGACGGCCGACGGCGGCGCCTACTTTGCGCCGTTCGGCGCGTACGCGTGGGGCGGGGCGGCATTGATCGTCGCCGCCGGGTGGCTGGTGTTGTCCCAGGCCGTGCCCGTGTCCCGGCCTGCGGTCATGCGGCGGATCATGATGGGGACCGGACTGTTCCTGAGCCTGTTCATCACCGCTGTCCTCGCCGCGGGACTGGTAGGCCAGACCGGGCTTGCCGATGCCCGCGAGTCCCATGTGGACATGATCGTCCTTGCGCTTGGCAGCGGCGCGGCGGTGTCGCTCGGAGTCATCATGGGATTTGTCTTCAAGGCCGACAACCAGTGGTCGCCGGAGGATGACCGAGCCCTCCAGCTTGCCTTGGCGCGCGAGCTGGATCCCGACCTGGCGGGGGACACCTACCGCCTCTGGGTGCACGCCCGGAGCTCTGTGTTTGTGATGATCGCTGTGGCCAGCCTCTTTCCTGCCGCGCTGATTGCCGTGGCGCTGCCTTGGCTTGGCGCCCTAGTGGCGGTCTGTGCCGTGGTGGCGGCTGCCTTCCTCTTCGCACGGATCAAGGCGGACCGCCGGGGCCTGCGCGTGCTGGTGGCCGGCGTGCTGCCGGTCATGGATGTCCCCGCCGCCGCGATTTCGGCCGCCAGTGCCGCGGAGGTCCGCGCCGCCGACTACGGCGGCTGGGGCTACCGGAACCACGCCGGCACCGCCGCGATGCTTGTCAGCAGCGGTCCCGCCGTCGTCGTCCGCAAAACGGACGGACACAACGTGGCGGTCAGCGGCGGAAGTCCTGCGACGGCGGCCCGGCTGGCAGAAGTGCTGACGCGCGTCGCGGCCAGGGCGCGCGGCGGCGGTCCCGGCGCGGGTGCCGCGGAGCCTGAGTCCTAGTAACCTTGTCCGTGTTGATCTGACCCTGGCCTGACCCAGCCCCCGCTGGCCCCGGCGCCGAAACGAACGGATACTGCTGTGACTTCTTCCCCTGCCTTCCCGCGGGTCCACATCGCCACCGACCACGCAGGCATGGAGCTCAGCGCCCACCTGGTCCACCACCTCACGGCCAAAGGCTACGACGTGGTGGACCACGGCCCCAAGGAATACGACGCACAGGATGACTACCCTTCCTTCTGCATCAACGCGGCGCTCGCGGTGGTGGCAGACCAGCAGGCAGGCGTCCATGCGCTAGGGATCGTCCTGGGCGGCTCAGGCAACGGAGAACAGATTGCCGCCAACAAGGTCAAGGGTGTCCGTGCAGCCCTCGCCTGGAACCACTCCACGGCCACGCTGGCACGTGAACACAACGACGCCAATGTGGTGGCCGTGGGCGGACGCCAGCACACGGTCGAGGAAGCCACGGAACTGATCGAAGCCTTCCTCACCGAGCCGTTCAGCAACGACGAACGCCACGTCCGCCGGATCGGCAAGATCGCTGCCTACGAAGCAACCGGCGAGGTTGTGGAGTAGTGCCCGAGGGCCACTCGGTCCGTCGCCTCGCGCAGCAGTTCGGCGATGTTTTTACCGGCGAAGCACTCTCTGTCAGCAGTCCGCAGGGCCGGTTTACCGCCGGCGCTGCCCTGCTGGACGGCTACGTGCTGACGCACTCCCGCGCCCACGGCAAGCACCTCTTCCTGCACTTTGACCACGCGGTGGTGCTGCACGTCCACCTGGGGCTCTACGGTGCCTGGGACTTCGGCGGCGATGCCACGTTCCTGGGGGCGTCCAGCATCGGCGCGCCGCGGAAGATCGGAGAGCGGGAGGTCTTCGACGACGGCGGGAGCGCCGAGTACGCCGGTCCGCCCGAACCCCGTGGCGCCGTCCGCGTCCGGCTTGTCAGCGGGCACGGCTGGGCTGACCTGCGCGGTGCCACCACCTGCGCCGCCATTACTGAGGCCGAGGCGCTCGCCGTCCTGGCCAGGCTTGGACCTGACCCGCTGCGGAACCAGCCCGAGGCCAGGTCCCGCTTTGTGACAGGCATGCTGACCCGCAAGACGCCCATCGCAGCCCTGCTGATGGACCAGAAGGTGATCGCCGGCGTCGGGAACGTCTACCGCGCTGAAGTGCTCTTTCGGCAGCGGCTGGATCCGTGGCTGCCAGGCAACGCCCTGCAGGCGGGAGCTGCCGGACTGTTGTGGGACGATACCGCAGCGCTGATGGCCGACGGCGTTCGTGACGGGCGGATCATCACCACCCCGGCTGCATATTGGGCGGAAGGAGCCGCGCTTCCCTCCGGTGAGGACGCCCATTACGTCTATAAGCGCGAAGGGCTTCCCTGCCGGGTCTGCGAGGCGCCGGTGGCTATCACGGAACTGGTGGGACGCAAGCTTTACTGGTGCCCGGTCTGCCAGCAGTAGGCGCCGGTGATGCAAGGCGGTGACACAAAAGCAGGGCCCCTCGCGAGGGGCCCTGCTTTTTGCCTGTTGATATCGCTATGGAGGGGACGACGGGAATCGAACCCGCGTAATCAGTTTGGAAGACTGAGGCTTTACCATTAAGCTACGTCCCCGGAGAAGTCCAGCTTAGCCGTATTTCCGGGCTGTCTGCGTTTCTTCGGGCTGGCTGTTGAAGCCGGATACAACTAAACCTAATTCATGCCCCACGTGTCAAATGTGCATTCAGGGCCGGAATCACCGTAGACTTGCCTGTGCACTTACGGGGTGTAGCTCAGCTTGGCTAGAGCACCTGCTTTGGGAGCAGGAAGTCGCAGGTTCAAATCCTGTCACCCCGACTCTGCGGCCTGGACCGTCTACGCGGTCTGGGCAGAAATGCGTTGCAGATACCCATTCCCACAAACCCAGGAGTACTTAGACCGTGAAGAGCGCTGTCGAGAACCTCACCCCCACGCGGGTCAAGCTCAATGTTGAGGTCCCTTTTGAGGAATTGAAGCCCAGCATCGACGAGGCATACAAGACTGTTGCTTCGCAGATCCAGGTCCCTGGCTTCCGTAAGGGCAAGGTGCCGTCCAAGCTGATCGATCAGCGGGTCGGCCGCGGCTACGTCCTGGAGACGGCCATCAACGAAGGCCTCAATGGCTGGTACCAGGCAGCAGTCCAGGAATCCGGCATCCGCCCCCTGAGCCGCCCCGAGGTTGAGATCACCGAAGTTCCGGACCCCACCTCCACGGACGGGGAACTGAAGTTCCACGCCGAGGTTGATGTCCGTCCGGAGATCGAACTCCCGGACTACGCCGGCATCAAGGTTGAGGTTGCCGCTGCCGAGTCCTCCGACGAAGACGTTGACAATGCCCTGGACGAACTGCGCGGCCGCTTCGGCACGCTCAAGTCCGTGGACCGCCCGGCTGCCGATGGCGACTTCCTGACCATCGACATCACGGCCACCATCGACGGCGCCGACGTTGACTCCGCGTCCGGCCTTTCCTACCAGGTGGGCGCAGGCACCATGCTCGAGGGCCTGGACGAAGCCGTTACCGGCCTCAGCGTCGACGAAGATGCAATCTTCGACACCACCCTGGTGGGTGGCGACCACGCCGGCGAGTCCGCCCAGGTCAAGGTTGTCCTCAAGGCCGTCAAGGAGCGCGAGCTGCCCGAGGCCAACGACGACTTCGCCCAGCTGGCGTCCGAGTTCGACACCCTGGCCGAACTCCGCGAAGACCTGGCCAAGCAGGCTGCAGACTCCAAGGTTGTTGAGCAGGGCGTAGAGGCCCGCGACAAGGTGCTGGACAAGCTCGTTGAGCTCGTTGAGGTTCCCGTTCCGGACTCTGTGGTTGAAGAGCAGCTCGAAGCCCACTTCAAGGAGGGCAACGGCCACGGTGAAGGCGAGCACGACACCGAGGAGCACCGCGAAGAGGTCAAGGCCAACACCGCCCGCGCCTTCCAGAACGAAATCATCCTCGACGCCATCGCCGAAAAGGAAGAAGTCAACGTCAGCCAGAACGAGCTGATCGACTACATCGTCTCCACCGCCAGCCAGTACGGCATGGATCCGAACCAGTTCGCCCAGATCATCGATCAGAGCGGCCAGGTCCCCATGATGGTTTCCGAGGTCCGCCGCCGTAAGGCGCTGGCCGTAGTTCTCGGCCAGGCCACTGTGACCGACACCGACGGCAAGGCCGTTGACCTCAGCGACTTCGTCCGCCCCGGCGGCGAAGAAGAAGCTCCGGCCGTTGAGGAAGAGGCCGCTGAAGAGGCGACCGCAGAGACTGAAGCCACCCCGAGTGACGACCCGGCAGCCGTGAAGTTCTAGCACGCCCCGGACAGTGCGAGTGAAGGCAGCCCCTGGACCTACCGGTCCGGGGGCTGCCTTCGTTATTGGCCCTGCATCACTCGGGCAGGACGCGCCGCCACAGCATCGTGCGCCGTCAGCGAACAGCGCGATTCCGGCGAACAAATCGGCGATCAAACCGGTTAGTGTCCAAGTAGTGAAGTTCAGTGATGTCACCGTCACCAGCGAGAGGTAAGTACACATGTCACAGCACGCAGAGACCCCCCGGATGGCGACTGTCGATCCGGCGGCCCAGGACAACTACATCTACAACCGCCTCCTCAAGGAGCGGATCATCTGGCTGGGCTCCGAGGTGCGTGACGACAATGCGAACGCCATCTGCTCCCAGCTGCTGCTCCTCTCGGCCGAGAACCCGGAAAAGGACATCTACCTTTACATCAACTCTCCCGGCGGCTCCGTGACCGCAGGCATGGCCATCTACGACACCATGCAGTTCATCCCGAACGACGTCGTTACCGTTGCCACCGGCCTGGCAGCTTCCATGGGCCAGTTCCTGCTCTCGTCCGGAACCAAGGGCAAGCGCTACGCCACCCCCAACGCCCGCGTCCTGATGCACCAGCCCTCCGGCGGCATCGGCGGCACGGCCTCGGACATCAAGATCCAGGCCGAGCTGATCCTGCACATGAAGAAGGTCATGGCGGAACTGACGGCGGACCAGACCGGACAGAGCGTGGAAACCATCCTTAAGGACAACGACCGCGACAAGTGGTTCACCGCCACCGAAGCCCTCGAATACGGCTTCTTCGACAAGATCGCGGCGCATGCCGGTTCCGTCTCCGGTGGCGGCGGCACTGCCAACGGCACCTCCGGCGAGCCGGCAACCGAGAAGTAACCCGGCACTTTCGAACTTTTCAGATCAGGAGCAACAAAAATGACTTACAACTTCGGATCGACTGCCGGTAACCTTCCGACCAGCCGCTACGTACTTCCCCAGTTCGAAGAGCGCACGCCGTATGGCTTCAAGCGCCAGGACCCGTACACCAAACTGTTCGAGGACCGCATCATCTTCCTCGGTGTCCAGATCGACGACGCCTCGGCCGACGACGTGATGGCACAGCTGCTGGTTCTCGAGTCCACGGACCCGGACCGCGACATCACGCTCTACATCAACTCCCCGGGCGGCTCCTTCACCGCTATGACCGCGATCTACGACACCATGACGTACATCCGGCCCGAGATCCAGACCGTCTGCCTTGGCCAGGCCGCCAGCGCTGCCGCCGTGATCCTCGCAGCGGGCACGCCCGGCAAGCGCTTGGCCCTGCCCAACGCCCGTGTGCTGATTCACCAGCCGGCCCTGTCCGGCGGCCAGGGCGGCCAGGCCTCGGACCTTGAGATCCAGGCTGCGGAAGTCATGCGGATGCGCGCATGGCTTGAGGACACGCTGGCCCACCACTCGGGCCGCACTCCGGAGCAGGTCAACAACGACATCGAGCGCGACAAGATCCTGACCGCCGCCGAGGCCCTCGATTACGGCCTCATTGACCAGGTGCTTGATTCCCGCAAGATGAAGCCCCAGGCCATCACCCGGTAACAAGGCTCTTCAACGGCCGGTGCGGTCCAGTAAATTGGGCCGCACCGGCCTTCGCTTTCCACCCTTGCGGGCAATTGTGACCTAGAGTGGAAGGTGTCACGGCCGGTCCTCCCAGGCCCGCCACGATTCCAGCAACGGTGCACAGCTGCCTGGCAGCAAGATACTAAAGGGGTTCACATATGGCTCGGATTGGCGAGAGCACGGATCTGCTGAAGTGTTCTTTCTGCGGAAAGAGCCAGAAGCAGGTGCGGAAGCTTATAGCCGGGCCCGGTGTCTACATCTGCGACGAATGCATTGAGCTCTGCAACGAGATCATTGAGGAAGAACTCGCCGAAGTCGCCGATCTGGGAAGCTTCGAACTGCCCAAGCCCCGCGAAATCTTTGACTTCCTGCAGGAATACGTCATCGGCCAGGAACCTGCCAAGCGGTCCCTCGCCGTCGCCGTCTACAACCATTACAAACGGATCCAGGCCGGTCACGCGCCGAAGAGCGGCAGCCTCGCCGACGGCGGCCACCACGACGACGTCGAGATCGCCAAGTCCAACATCCTGCTGATCGGCCCCACGGGCTGCGGAAAAACCTACCTCGCCCAGACCCTGGCGCGGCGGCTTAACGTTCCGTTCGCCGTTGCTGATGCCACCGCGCTGACCGAGGCCGGCTACGTGGGCGAAGACGTCGAGAACATCCTCCTGAAGCTGATTCAGGCAGCGGATTACGATGTCAAGAAGGCCGAGCAGGGCATCATTTACATCGACGAAATCGACAAGATTTCGCGCAAGAGCGAGAACCCGTCCATCACCCGGGATGTCTCCGGTGAAGGCGTCCAGCAGGCCCTGCTGAAGATCCTCGAAGGAACAGTTGCCTCGGTCCCGCCGCAGGGCGGACGCAAGCACCCCCACCAGGAATTCATCCAGATTGACACCACCAATGTCCTCTTCATCGTGGCCGGCGCCTTTGCCGGCCTGGAAGAGATCATCGGCTCGCGCTCCGGGCGTAAGGGCATCGGCTTTGGCGCCCCGCTCAACGATGCCAGCAACAAGGTGGATTCCTATGGCGAGGTGATGCCCGAAGACCTTCTGAAATTCGGCCTGATCCCCGAATTCATCGGCCGGCTGCCCGTGATCACCACGGTCTCCAGCCTGGACCGGGACGCCCTCATCCAGATCCTGTCCACGCCCAAGAACGCGCTGGTCAAGCAGTATCAGAAGATGTTCCAGATCGACGGCGTGGAACTCGTTTTCGACGAGGAGGCCCTCAACGCCATCGCCGAGCAGGCATTGGAGCGCGGCACCGGCGCCCGTGGCCTGCGCGCCATCATGGAGGAAGTCCTGCTGCCGGTCATGTTTGACCTGCCCAGCCGCGAGGACGTTGCCAGCGTGGTCATCACCGCTGATGTGGTGCTGAGCAAGGCCGAGCCCACCTTGATCCCGCACGTGACCAAACGGCGCAAGTCCGCCTGACCCTGACGTATTCCAGCCCCATACTGACTACCTCCGAGGACTGACCCATGTCTGAAACCACCACCAACCAAGCCGACTTCTGGTTCGATCCGCTGTGCCCGTTCGCCTGGATCACGTCCCGCTGGATCGGCGAGGTGGAGGAGGTCCGCAGCATCAGGACGGCCTGGCACGTGATGAGCCTTTCGGTCCTGAACGAGGGCCGGGAACTTGATCCGGGCTACCGGGAAGCGATGGACAACGGATGGGGCCCGGTCCGGGTCATCATTGCCGCCAAAGAGCAGCACGGCGAGCAGGTTGTGAAGCCGCTGTACGACGCCATGGGCACCCTGATCCACGTCGGCGGCGAAAAGGACTTCGGCATCGTCATCACCAAAGCGCTGGCCGAGTGCGGTTTGCCGGCAGACTTGGCGGACGCCGCTGACTCGGACGCGTTCGACCCCCAGCTTCGGGCCAGCCATGAAAAGGGCATCTCCCTGGTCGGCCAGGATGTGGGCACGCCGGTTGTGGCCTTTAACGGCACGGCTTTCTTCGGTCCTGTGCTGACGCGCATCCCGCGCGGGGAGCAGGCCGGGCAGTTGTGGGATGCCACGGTCGCGCTGGCCTCCTACCCGCATTTCTTCGAGATCAAGCGCAGCCGCAGCGAAAGCCCTGCCTTCGAATGATGCCGGCCTGCCGCCTGGCAATATCGGGCAGCAAAGAGCCCCGAATGAATTACTGTGATGTAGTTCATTCGGGGCTCTTGCGCTTCGCCGGGGGCGGGACCAGAATAGTTCTTACCCACTTCGAAAGAAGCGGGACGCAGGAACCAAAGATTCAGTGATATGTATCCGACGCAGCCTTCGGCAAAGTTAGATATAAGCTACCAGTGACGTGGTAGGAAGACCTGAAATTCCAAGGATTCTGCCAGACCATCAAGTCGTCACCGGATGGCCGAAAAGTCGAAGCCCCACCAACGGCAAAACGCTGATGGGGCTTCCCCTTTGCCCAAAAACAGGCTGAGGTGTCCTTAGTGGGAACCTGGAAAGGTCCGGCCAGGGATCAGACGGCCGGCTGCTCTTCAGGAGCCGCCAGGACCACGTCGCTGACCGTCAACTCGCCGTCGCCTGCCACCAGGGTCAGCTCACGGGCGTTCGAGGCTGCCTTCAGGTCACCCAGCCCGGCCTTCAGCTGCGTGGTCAGGGACTCCGACGCCGTGATGGTGGCGGACAGGACCTCGGTGCGCTGCTTGACCTTCGCTTCGGACTTCGCCTTGCGGACGCCGCTGAGGGCGGTACCCACGGTGGCCAGCAGGGTGGTGTCGCCGTCAACCTCAACGGCGGCAGGCCATTCGGCGCGGTGCACGGATCCGAGACGCCACCAGCCCCAGACCTCTTCGGTAGCGAAGGGCAGGAACGGGGCGAACAGTCGCAGGAGCGTATCCAGGCTCGTGGCGAGGGCGGCCAGGACAGATGCCTGCTCCGCTTCGCCGGCGGCACCGTAGGCGCGGTCCTTGATGAGCTCCACATAGTCGTCCGTGAACTGCCAGAAGAAGCTCTCGGTGATCTGCAGGGCCCGGGCGTAGTCATAGTTCTCGAACGCCTTGGTGGATTGCCGCACCACATCAGCCAGCTGTGCCAGCACAGCGCGGTCCAGGGGATTGGTCAGGACCGAGAGGTCCGTGGAGACCACGGACTTTTCGGTGGCACCGAGGTTCAGGACGAACTTGGAAGCGTTCAGCAGCTTGATGGCCAGCCGGCGGCCGATCTTCATCTGCGCGATCTCGTACGCCGTGTCGGCGCCGAGCTTGGCTGACGTGGCCCAGTACCGGACGGCGTCGGAACCGAATTCGTCGAGCACGTCGGTGGGAACCACCACGTTGCCCTTGGACTTGGACATCTTCTTCCGGTCCGGGTCAAGGATCCAGCCGGAGATGGCGGCATGCTTCCACGGGGCCACGTTCTGCAGCGCGTCGGCCTGGACCACGGAGGAGAAGAGCCAGGTTCGGATGATGTCGTGGCCCTGGGGACGCAGGTCGAACGGGAACACCTTGGCGAAGAGGTCCTCGTCCCGGCTCCAGCCGCCCACAATCTGCGGTGTCAGGGAGGATGTCGCCCAGGTGTCCAGGATGTCGGCGTCGCCGGTGAAACCACCCGGAACATCGCGCTGCGCCTCGTCGTATCCCGGTGCGGCGTCGGCGGCAGGATCCACCGGCAGCTGCTCATCCTTGGGCACGATGGGGGTGTCGTACTGCGGGTTGCCGTCGGCGTCCAGCGGGTACCAGACGGGGATGGGCACGCCGAAGAAACGCTGGCGGGAAACCAGCCAGTCACCGTTCAGGCCCGAGATCCAATTCTCGAACCGGGACCGCATAAAGGCCGGGTGGAAGTCGATTTCGTGGCCGCGCGCGATGAGGCGTTCGCGGCGGTCCTCCTCGCGGCCGCCGTTGCGGTAGTACCACTGGCGGGATGTGACCACTTCGAGGGGCTTGTCGCCCTTCTCGTAGAAATTCACGGGGTGCATGATTTTCTTGGGCTCGCCGTCGATCAGGTCCTCGGCAGCCAGCAGCTCCACCACGGTTTCCTTGGCACTGAAGACGGTCTTGCCGGCAATGGCTTCGAAGGCGGTGCGGCCGGCGCCGGTGGTGATCCAGTCCGGGGTCTCGCCGATGATCCGGCCGTCGCGGCCCACGATGGCGCGGGTGGGGAGCTGGAGTTCACGCCACCAGGTGACATCGGTCAGGTCACCGAAGGTACACACCATGGCAATGCCCGAGCCCTTGTCCGCCTTCGCCAGCGGGTGGGCCTTGACCTCAACCTCGACGCCGAAGACCGGGGACGTGACCTTCTTACCGAACAGCGGCTTGTAGCGCTCGTCGTCGGGGTTTGCCACCAGCGCGGCACACGCGGCCAGCAGTTCGGGACGGGTGGTCTCGATGAAGATCTTTTCGCCGTCTTCGGTGAAGAACGGGTACCGGTAATACGAGCCGGCCACTTCGCGGTCCTCGAGTTCAGCCTGCGCCACGGCGGTGCGGAACGTGACGTCCCAGAGCGTGGGGGCTTCGGCCATGTAGGCGTCGCCGGCTGCCAGATTGGCCAGGAAGGCGCGCTGGGAGACCTCACGGGACGCATCATCGATGGTCCGGTAGGTCAGCTGCCAGTCCACGGACAGGCCGAGCTGCTGGAACAGGCTTTCGAAGACTTTCTCGTCCTCCACAGCCAGTTCTTCACACAGCTCGATGAAGTTCCGGCGCGAGACGACGTCGAAATCGCGCTGGTTCTTGGCAGGCTGCGCCGGTGGCCGGTAGTCGGCGTTGTAGGCGATGGCGGGATCGCACCGGACGCCATAGTAGTTCTGTACACGGCGTTCGGTGGGCAGACCGTTGTCGTCCCAGCCCATCGGGTAGAACACGTTCTTGCCGACCATGCGCTGGTAGCGGGCCAGCACATCCGTCTGTGTGAAGGAGAACATGTGCCCCACGTGCAGCGAGCCGGACGCTGTGGGCGGGGGAGTGTCGATCGAGTAGACCTGCTCCCGGGTGGTGTCCGGGTTGAACTTGTAGGTCCCTTCGGCAAGCCAGCGCTGCGTCAGGGCAGCTTCGAGCCCTTCAAGGGCGGGCTTATCCGGAACGTTGATAGGGGCGGTGGAGGGCGTGTCTGTACCCTGAGTGTCTTCAGCCATTTGGCAATTGTTTCATGGACTCATCCGCCCCGCGGCTACGGGACCGCAGCACCATGCGGCGCAGGGGCGCAGCGGCGGAGACTTTTGGGAGTAAACGCATCACAGCTCACGGACACGTTGCCGGAGTTCATACAACGGCACCCGTCGTACCGGGGCCGTTAGGGTGGTGCCATGACTGACGATTCACAGACCAAAACCGCGCAGACCCCGGCATCACCAATCGATCCGCTAAAGAACCGGGCCGCTGTTGTGACCGGCGCCAGCACAGGCATCGGCGAGGCGACAGTCCGCGCCCTGACGGCGGAGGGCTGGACGGTCTTCGCGGTGGCGCGCCGCGCTGAACGGCTGGCTGCTCTGGAAGCTGAGACCGGCGCCGTCGGGATTCCCGCTGACATCGCCGAGGACGACGACGTGGCCCGGCTGCTTGCCCGTGTCACCGAAGCGGGCGGGGTGGGAACGCTGATTAACATTGCCGGCGGGGCCCGCGGCGCCGACTACATCGGTGCCGCCAACACCGAGGACTGGGAGTGGATGTACCGGGTCAACGTCCTGGGCACCATGAAGCTCACCCGCGCGTTCCTGCCGATGCTCCGCGCAAACGGTGAGGGGACCGTCCTGAATCTGACCTCAACGGCAGGCCTGGCCGCGTACGAGGGCGGTGCCGGGTACAACGCGGCCAAGTTTGCCCAGCACGCGCTGACCAATGCTCTCCGCCTGGAGGAAGTTGAGCACAATCTCCGTGTCATCGAGGTGGCGCCGGGCCTGGTGCAGACAGAGGAGTTCGCCCTCAACCGGCTGGGTGACGAGGCCGCGGCGGAGAAAGTTTACCAAGGCGTGGAGAAGCCGCTCACCGCGGCAGACGTAGCCGAAGTGGTCCGCTATGCCGTCAGCGCACCGCACCACGTGAACCTGGACCACATCGTGATCAGGCCCGTTGCCCAGGCCGCCAACCACAAGCTGATCCGAAAGGGCTGATCCGAAAGGGGTGACCACAAGGGCTGATCTGCCGGCAGGTTGGCGGCTGCAGGCAGCCCGACGGGCCGCCTGCCGGCAGCGCCTGGCGGACTGGTCAGCCGGCCGGGACGGCGAGGGAGGCCAGGACCGCTGCGTGGTCCGTGCCCGGCAGATACCGGACCTGGTAGCCGGTGCTGGAAATCCCGGGTGTCGTGACCAGATGATCGATGGCAATCCCCGGCAGCAGGGACCCGTCCATCGGCCACGTGGGGGTCAGCCGCGATCCAGAGGCTGCGCCCACGTCAACGAGCCCCGGGCCGTCCGGCCCTCCCGTGGCAAGGAGTTCCCGGAACTCTGCATGGTCGTAAGTGGCGTTGAAGTCACCGATCAGCAGCCTGTTGCCTGGACGCTCCGCCAGCCGGGCTATCGCCCGAAGGTCGCTCCGCCACTGGTCGACCCTCACATCCACCGGCGGCAGGGTGTGGACGCTGGTTACTTCCAGGACTGCTGTGGCTGCGCCGTCGGCGGCAGCCAGCCGGACCGTCGGCATCCGGAACGGCGTGTCCGGGATGAGCCCTACCGGTTCGAGGGGATAGCTGGAGTACACGGCACTGCCGGCTGCGTCGTCCGTAGGGTCGCTGACGCGGTGGGGGAGGACCAGGTCCAGGCCTTCGGCTGTGAGGCGTTCCTCCAGTGCCCGGGTGTGTTCCTGGATGGCCAGGAGGCCAACACTGTTGTCCTTGACCAGTTGGACGATGTTGGCTGCGTCCGCCTGCCCGTACTCCGAGTTGATGCTCATCGCCGTCAGGTCCACAGCGGCCACCGAACCGGCCACCGAACCGGCAGCCGCATCAGCGCCGGATGCCGGGGCAGGACGGGCGGCGTCGAAGGGGAGGAGCCAGAAAAGCTGGCATCCCAACAGCAGTGCAGCAATCGCCAGCAGCCATCTGCTCCGGCCCAGCAGCGCCAGGGCCGCGGCCACCGCGGCAGGAATGGTCAGCCATGGCGTGAAGGACAGGAGCTGGACTGCCAGGACGGGCCATTCGGCAGGGACTGCCCGGAATACGGACAGCACCAGTACAGGCATGGCCACCAGGACTGCCAGCCACCGGCAAGCCGATTGCAGGAAACTCCTGACCGGTCTGCCGGCTGCCGCCGGGGAGGGCGGTTGTGGAGCACTGATCCCGGTGTGCGGCGGCGCGGCAGGGGAGCCCTGGGCTGAAGCAGTCATAGCTCCGAGTCTAGGGAGTGACCCTTTGCCCGGCATGCCCATCCGCCCCCATGCTTGCGCCCGGCGGGGAATGGCGGTGGACGGGCAGGCGATAGTAGACTCAGTGATGGCTATGATCCGGCTATCACCGGTGAGCTTCCGGAAGAACGCACCGACCCGCCACCTGGCAGTCGGTGTCACTAGAACCGGACGGGTATGCCCGTCACAGCTGTAATGAGCGGCCGGCAACTCCACTTCTCCTTCGCGGAGCGGATGGAATGCCGGTAAGTGAGGTGGTACCGCGGTAAGCGTGCAGTCATACGACTGCACAGGAGCCGTCCTCGCATCCTGAACGGAACCATCCAGCAACGGCTGGCCGGTTCACCAGCTCAACCCAGGATGTCGAGAATGACGTATTACCCCAAAGCCTCAGCCACTGCTGCAAACGGCGCTGCCGCCGGCGTCTCCCACTCCGTGAAGTTCCCGGAGATCGAAGAGCGCATCCTCAAGTACTGGGACCAGGACGGCACCTTCCAGGCCAGCATCGACCAGCGCAGCGCGGACGCCCCGGGCGGGGAACCCGGCAGCAACGAATTCGTCTTCTACGATGGCCCGCCGTTCGCCAACGGGCTCCCGCACTACGGCCACCTGCTGACCGGCTACGCCAAGGACCTGGTGGGCCGCTACCAGACCCAGCGCGGCCGCCGTGTTGAACGCCGCTTCGGCTGGGACACCCACGGCCTGCCCGCCGAGCTGGAAGCCATGAAGCAGCTGGGCATGACGGACAAGACCCAGATCGAAGCCATGGGCATCGATAAGTTCAACGACGCCTGCCGCGCTTCGGTGATGAAGTACGCGGACGAGTGGAAGAGCTACGTCACCCGCCAGGCCCGCTGGGTGGACTTCGACAACGACTACAAAACACTCAACGTCGAGTACATGGAGTCCGTCCTCTGGGCCTTTAAGCAGCTGCACGAGAAGGGCCTGACCTACAACGGCTACCGCGTGCTGCCGTACTGCTGGAAGGACGAGACGCCGCTGTCCAACCATGAACTGCGCATGGACGACGACGTCTACAAGAACCGCCAGGACCAGACCGTCACGGTCACCTTCCCCATCACCGCAGGGGAGTCGGCGCTGTCGCAGCAGCTTGCGGGTGTGCAGGCGCTCGCCTGGACCACCACCCCCTGGACGCTGCCCACCAACCTGGCGCTCGCCGTCGGGCCCGCAATCACCTACGCCGTGCTCCCCGCCGGACCCAACGGCATCAAGGCCGCGTCGCCGGACGCACCGGTCACCGGCAGCTTCCTGCTGGCCGCGGACCTGCTGGCCACGTACGCCAAGGACCTGGGCTACGAGGACGCTGACGCCGCTGAGGCAGCCGTGACGTCCACCCACACCGGTGCGGACCTTGAAGGCCTGCAGTACCAGCCGCTCTGGAACGACTTCAGCGACACCGAAAAATTCGGTACACAGAACGCCTGGCGCTTCCTCGTGGCCGATTACGTCACCACCACCGACGGCACCGGCATCGTCCACCAGGCTCCCGCCTATGGTGAAGACGACCAGAAGGTCTGTGAAGAGGCCGGCATCCCCGTGGTCCTGTCCGTGGACGAGGGCGCAAAGTTCCTGCCGCTCTTCAGCCACGGCGAACTTCATGACATCGTTGGCCTGCAGGTCTTCGAAGCCAACAAGCCGATCACCCAGGTGCTCCGCGCGCAGGGCCGGCTGGTCCGCCAGGCCAGCTACGAACACAGCTACCCGCACTGCTGGCGCTGCCGCAACCCCTTGATCTACCGCGCCGTGTCCTCCTGGTACGTGGAAGTCACCAAGTTCAAGGACCGCATGTCCGAACTGAACCAGGACATCAACTGGATCCCGGGCAACGTCAAGGACGGCCAGTTCGGCAAGTGGCTGGCCAACGCCCGCGACTGGTCCATCAGCCGCAACCGGTACTGGGGCAGCCCCATCCCGGTATGGCAGTCCAGCGACCCCGAATTCCCGCGCACCGACGTCTACGGCTCCCTCGCCGAGATCGAAGCCGACTTCGGCCGCCTGCCGCTGAACAAGGCCGGCCAGGTCGACCTGCACCGCCCCTTCATCGATGAACTGACGCGCCCCAACCCGGACGATCCCCGGACCCCCGAAGAAGGGCAGTCCGTGATGCGGCGCGTCGAGGACGTCCTGGACGTCTGGTTCGACTCCGGCTCCATGCCTTACGGCCAGGTGCATTACCCGTTCCAGAACGAGGCCTGGTTCGATACCCACAACCCGGCCGACTTCATCGTGGAGTACATCGGCCAGACCCGCGGCTGGTTCTACATGCTGCACATCCTGTCCACCGCGCTGTTGGACCGGCCGGCGTTCCGCAACGTCATCAGCCACGGCATTGTGCTGGGCTCCGACGGTCAGAAGATGTCCAAGAGCCTGCGGAATTACCCGGACGTCTCCGAGGTCCTGGACCGCGACGGCTCCGACGCCATGCGCTGGTTCCTGATGTCCAGTCCCATCCTCCGTGGCGGCAACCTCGTGGTCACCGAGCAGGGAATCCGCGACGGCGTCCGGCAGGTTATCCTGCCGCTGTGGAATGTGTACAGCTTCTTTACGCTGTACACGAACGCCGCCGATGGCGGCTCCGGGTACGACGCGAAGCTCCGCTACGACGGTTACGCCGACACGCTGGACCAGTACCTGCTGGCCAACACCGGTGACCTGGTCCGCAACATGACCGCCCAGCTGGACAGCTACGACATCTCCGGTGCCTGCGACGAGCTGCGCAGCTACCTGGACATGCTCACCAACTGGTACGTCCGCCGCAGCCGCCAGCGCTTCTTCGATGAAAGCGCCGACGCGTTCGACGCGCTCTACACCGCCCTGGAAACCGTCTCCCGCGTGGCCGCCCCGTTGCTGCCGCTGGTCTCCGAGGAGATCTGGCGCGGCCTGACCGGCGGCCGTTCCGTGCACCTGGCCGACTGGCCCGAAGCGGAGCTCTTCCCGTCGAACGCTTCGCTGGTGGAAGCGATGGACCGCGTGCAGCAGATCTGCTCCACCGGGTCCTCACTCCGCAAGGCAGCGAACCTTCGCGTCCGCCTGCCGCTGCAGGAACTGACTGTGGTGGCACCCGGCGCGGATGCGCTGGAAGGTTTCGCCGCCGTCGTCGCCGATGAACTGAACATCCGGTCCGTCCGCCTGCTCGACGCCGGGAACGCTTCTCCGGAGGAGTTTGGCATCGAGCAGAAACTGGTGGTCAACGCCCGGGCAGCCGGGCCGCGCCTCGGCAAAAACGTCCAGCAGGCCATCAAGGGCTCGAAGTCGGGTGACTGGTCTGTCTCCGATGAGGGTGTTGTCACCGCGGGCGGCCTGGAACTGGAACCGCAGGAGTACAGCCTGGAAACCGTGGTGGCAGAGTCCGCGGACGGCGCCGGATCCCGGGCGGCCGCCGTGCTGCCGGGCGGGGGGTTTGTGGTGCTCAACACCGGGGTCACGCCGGAGCTTGAAGCCGAAGGAACCGCCCGCGACATGGTCCGTGCCATTCAGCAGGCACGCAAGGACGCCGGGCTGAACGTCAGCGACCGCATCCGGACAAGCGTCACTGCCACCCAGGCCGTGCTTGATGCCCTCCTGGCCAATGCCGAACTGGTCAAGACCGAAACCTTGACCCTTGCGCTGGACACCGTCCCGGCAGAGTTCGGCGACCCCCGCATTACCGTCGAAAAGACAGAGGCCTAGGATATGACCGACGAATTCTCCGTAGAGAGTGTCTACGCCGAACTGCTGGGCCGTGCGCCCGAAAACAAGATGGAGCCGCGCCTGGCGCCGTTGTTCCGCGCCATGGATGTGCTGGGGGAGCCCAACAAGGCGTTCCCGATCATCCATGTGACCGGAACCAACGGCAAAACGTCCACGGCACGGATGATCGAAGCCGGGCTGCGTGCCCACGGCCTGAGCACGGGCCGCTACACCAGCCCGCACCTGTCCAAGGTCACCGAACGGATCAGCATCGACGGCCATCCCGTATCGGATGAAACGTTTGTGCGGATCTGGGATGAGATCCGCCCCTACCTGCAGATCGTGGATTCCGAGCTGGAAGCCGCGGGGGAGCCCAGGCTCACCTACTTTGAATGCCTGACCATCCTGGGGTTTGCCATCTTCGCCGACCAGCCAGTCAACGTGGCAGTCATCGAAGTGGGCCTTGGCGGCATCACTGATGCCACCAACGTGGGCGACGGCCAGGTCTCGGTGATCACACCCATCTCGCTGGACCACACAGACCTGCTGGGGGACACCACAGAGGACATCGCGTACGAAAAGGCCGGCATCATCAAGCCCGGCGGCTACCTCATCAGCGCGTCCCAGCCGGTGGATGCCGCCCAGGTCCTGCTGGAAAAGGCCAAGGACGTGGCAGTACCGTTCCGGTTCGAGGGCGTGGAATTCGGCGTTGAATCCCGGACCGTAGCCGTGGGCGGGCAGGTGGTCAGCATCCAGGGCATCGCCGGTCGCTACCCCGACCTGCTGCTCCCGCTGCACGGTGCCCACCAGGCCCAGAACGCGGCCGTGGCCGTTGCGGCGCTCGAGGCCTTCTTCGGCGGGGAAATAGAACTGGACGCCGAAGTGCTGCAGGAAGCATTCGCTTCGGTCACCTCACCGGGCCGGCTCGAAGTTGTCCGGACGGCCCCCACCATCATCGTGGACGCCGCGCACAACCCGGACGGCATCAGGGTCTCCGCCGAGGCCATCCAGGAGGCTTTCACGTTCACCCGGCTCGTTCCGGTGGTGGGTGTCCTCAAGGAAAAGGACGCGGAAGAGATTCTGCGTCAGCTCAAGGAATCCCTGGGCGACATGGCCGAGGAATACTGCTTCACCCAGTCCAACTCCCCGCGGGCTGTACCTGCGGCAGAACTGGCGGAACTGGCCGTGGAGATGGGCTTCGGCGAAGACAACATCCACATCGCGGAGAAGCTCGATGACGCCCTGGAATGGGCCGTGGAGCGTGCCGAAGCCAACGATGACCTGTCCGGCGGCGTGCTGGTGACCGGTTCCATCACCCTGGTGGCAGAGGCGCGGATCCTGCTCGGAAAGACGGAGGCCTAGCCATGGCCAAGCTGACAAAAGCCCAGCGTGAATGGCGTCCGGGGATGCCCAGGAAGCGCCGTTCCACCAAGGTGATGTTTGCCTCCACGGTCCTGCTGCTCGAGGCGTTTGTGGTCTTTTTTGCCACCCTGGCCGTGTTCGGCCTCAAACGCGGTGAATTTCCGCCCGCCCTGATCCTGGGAACCGGCATCGCCCTCAGCCTGATCATGATCTTTGCCTGTGCGGTGCTGTCCCGGCCGTGGGGTGTGGGCCTGGGCTGGATCCTGCAGATTGTCCTGATCCTCACCGGAATCGTGGAACCCATGATGTTCCTGGTGGGCGGCATGTTCGGCCTGGCCTGGTGGTACGGGATCCGCACCGGCATCCGGCTCGACTCGGAGTCCGCGCAGCGCGAACGCGAACAGGCGGAATGGAACGCGGCGCACGGGGACACCCCGCCGGCCTCGTAGACTTGTCCCGAAACCCCCACCAAGTATTGGAGCAACCGTGAGCATTGAGCGCACCCTCGTTTTGATCAAGCCCGACGGCGTGGCCCGCAACCTCAGCGGCGCGATCCTCAGCCGCATCGAGGCCAAGGGATACACCCTGGCCGAGCTGAAGAAGGTGGACGCCACCCGCGAACTCCTGGAGCAGCACTACGAGGAGCACGTGGGCAAGCCGTTTTACGAGCCGCTGGTGGAATTCATGCTGAGCGGTCCCGTAGTGGCGGCGATCTTCGAAGGCCACCGCGTCATTGAAGGCTTCCGGTCCCTGGCCGGAACCACCGATCCCACCACGGCCGCTCCGGGTACCATCCGTGGCGACTTCGGCCGCGACTGGGGCCTGAAGGTCCAGCAGAACCTGGTCCACGGCTCCGATTCCGTGGACTCGGCCGAGCGCGAAATTAAGATCTGGTTCCAGGACTAGGACCTGGACCCTCCCGCCTCGTCGAGGTGACAGAAAAGGCCAATGTCCTGCGCGGACACTGGCCTTTTCTGTCACCTCGTTCCGGTGGCGGTTGCTCCTAGAAGCCCGAGGTTCCGGCGAACACCTGGATGAAGGCGAAGAAAATGGTGGCGATCACCGCAACGTAGAGCAGCGCGGTGATGATCCAGCCCGAATCGCCCAGGACACGTGCGGCGCCTGCGGGTGCGGGGATGATCCCGTGGCTGACGTTCCGGATGGTCACCCAGACAAACAGCGGAATCATGGCTGCCCACACCACCATGCAGAACGGGCAGAGGATGTGGATTTCGTACAGGGCCTGGGACCACAGCCACACCACAAACGCGAAGCCGAGGGTGACGCCGGCCTGAAGGCCCGCCCAGTACCACCGCGCGAACGTGGCGCCGGACAGCAGGGCCATCCCCGCCGTGATGATGATGGCGAACGCCACGATCCCGATGAACATGTTGGGGAACCCGAAAACCGAGCTCTGCCACGTCTGCATCACCTGGCCGCAGGAGATCCACGGATTCACATCGCAGACAGTGGTGTGGTTGGGATCCTTGAGGACCTCGAGCTTCTCAAGGACCAGGGTTCCCGAGGCCAGCCAGCCGATGGCACCGGTAATGACCATGAGCCAGCCCAGGGGCCGGTTGCGCGTCATGAGCGGAACGCTGGAGGACTGTGCGGTCAATGTCCCTGCCGCGGGGGAGGCTGCCGGCGTATCGGTGCCGTGCGGGGAAATGCTGGGCATGGTGTAGCGTCCTTTGCTTCGGGTGCTCCTCGCCCGATTGTAACGCCGGCACCTGAAGACTGTTTTCAGCGGCTCAGGCCCGCTGCACATTTGCGGATCGGATACCCCGGCCTCCGCGGCGTTTCAGTGCGGGTATGAGAGAATGAACGTGGCTGGAGGCCGACCCACATTCGGACTCCGGTCCGGTGGCTTGTTTCAAGACCGCCAATGATGAGCAGGGCAGGCTTCGGATTCTCTGATCCGGTTTCCCGCAACTCCATTGGTCGGCACCTGGTTGTGGCGTGTAGAACAACGGGTTTCAGGACACAGCCGACGGCTCCCACGGGCTGCCGCACCCCAATGCCGGTGCGAACCTGGGAGTATCCACTTGACTTCTGTCAACGCCTGCGGGTTTTGACAATATGTGCCCCAATGGGTGCCGGATGTGGCGGTACGTCAGGGGCAGGAGTGTTGCCACATATGGAAAATGAACACGTACCAGCCGTTAACGTTGAAGCAACGGCCCCCGAAGCCGCCGAAGCGCCCAAAAGGGCAGTGAGGACGCGGCGTAAAGCAGCGCCGAAGGCCGCCGACGCCGCAGCACCGGCTGACGCCGGGAACCTCACCGACGCCGGGGAACAGCGCGACGCCGAGACCGCTGCCGTCCTTGAGGCAGTGGCTGTGGTGGAGGTTGCACCGGAAACCAAAACTCCCGTTCGCCGGACGCGTGCCCGCAAGAAGCCGGAGGGCGCGGAGCCGCTGCCCGCCTTCGCCGGCGACGCCACCGAAGCACCGGCTGCAGCAGCGGGCGCCTCTGCCGTTGAGCCCGCAGCCGATGCCCCGGCAGCCGAAGGGGAAGCCGACGCAAAGCCCGTCCGCCGCCGTCGGGTAGCCACCCGCAAAACCTCAGCGCCGGACGTTGCGGCGCTGGATGTCGTCGCCGTGCCGGCGGAAGAAGCGGCCCCTGCCGCCGTTGCCCCGCAGGCCGGGGCGGCGCCCGAAGCCGCCGCCGCAGCAACTCCTGAAGCAGCTGCCCCTGCACCGGCCCCGGCGGCCGCAGAAACTCCGGCCCCGGCCGCCGCTCCGGCGGAAGAGCCTGCCGCCGCGCCTGCCAGCCCCTTCGGTTCGCTGTTCCTGGAGCCGGGTTCGGCCACGTCCGTCCTCTTCCAGGCCCCCGACCTGACCACTGTTGTCCGTCCTGCTCCCGCCGCAGCTGCGGAAGAGCCGGAAGAGGACGACGCCGAAGAAGGCGAAGCGGATGACGCCAACAGCCGCCGCAGGCGCCGCAGCCGTGGCCGCCGCGGGCGCACGCGCACCGGCGAGAACGAAGCTGACGCCGACGCCGAGGGTTCCGACGGCGACCAGGACGGTGGCGCTGAAGACGAGGACGAGTCCACCGGCCAGGCTGACGAAGGAGTGACGTCCCGCCGTCGCCGCCGCCGCCGCCGTGGCGACCAGGATCTTGAACTGACCGGTGGAGAGGGCGACGATCCGCCCAACACCGTGACCCGGGTCCGCGCGCCGCGCGCCGTGACCGAGGCGCCCGTCAACAACCGCGTGACCAGCGTCAAGGGTTCCACCCGGCTCGAAGCGAAGAAGCAGCGCCGCCGCGAATCCCGCGACACGGGCCGCCGCCGCACCGTCATCACCGAGGCGGAGTTCCTGGCGCGCCGGGAATCAGTGGACCGGCAGATGATCGTCCGCCAGCGCGACGACAGAATCCAGATCGGCGTCCTCGAAGACGGCGTCCTGGCCGAGCACTTTGTTTCCAAGACGCAGCAGGACTCTCTGATCGGCAACGTCTACCTTGGCAAGGTGCAGAACGTGCTGCCCTCCATGGAGGCGGCGTTCGTTGACATCGGACGCGGCCGCAACGCCGTGCTGTACGCCGGTGAAGTCAACTGGGAATCCGTCAACCTCGAAGGCAAGCAGCGCCGGATCGAGAACGCGCTGAAATCAGGCGACACCGTCCTGGTGCAGGTCACCAAGGACCCGGTCGGCCACAAGGGCGCACGCCTGACCAGCCAGATCTCCCTCCCGGGCCGTTATCTCGTCTACGTTCCCGGCGGCTCCATGACGGGCATCTCCCGCAAGCTGCCCGACGTCGAACGCAACCGCCTCAAGCGCATCCTCAAGGACCGCCTGCCCGAGCATGCCGGTGTGATTGTCCGCACGGCTGCCGAGGGTGCCTCCGAGGAGGAACTCACCCACGACATCAACCGCCTGCGGGCGCAGTGGGAGGGCATCGAAAGCCAGTCCACATCCACCAAAGTGCTGGCGCCGGAACTGCTCTACGGCGAACCGGACCTCACCATCAAGGTGGTCCGCGACGTCTTCAACGAGGACTTCTCCAAGCTCATCGTCTCCGGTGAAGAGGCCTGGGACACCATCGAGGCCTATGTCACGTACGTTGCCCCGGACCTGGTGGGCCGGCTGGAGAAGTGGACCAAGGACCAGGACATCTTCGCCGCCTGGCGGATCGACGAGCAGATCCACAAGGCCCTGGAACGCAAGGTCTTCCTGCCCTCCGGCGGGTCGCTGGTCATTGACCGGACCGAAGCCATGACCGTGGTGGACGTCAACACCGGCAAGTTCACCGGCAGCGGCGGAAACCTCGAGGAAACCGTCACCAAGAACAACCTCGAAGCGGCCGAAGAAGTAGTCCGCCAGCTCCGCCTCCGCGACATCGGCGGCATCATTGTCATCGACTTCATCGACATGGTCCTTGAGTCCAACCGCGACCTGGTGCTCCGCCGCATGGTGGAATGCCTGGGCCGTGACCGCACCAAGCACCAGGTGGCCGAGGTGACCTCCCTGGGACTGGTGCAGATGACACGCAAGCGCATGGGCACAGGACTCCTGGAAGTCTTCGGCGAGCAGTGCGAAACCTGCGCTGGCCGCGGAATCGTCACCCACGACGATCCTGTGGAGCACCGCCGCGCCAACACTGTCGCCGCCGAGCACCACGTGCAGCGCACGGACAGCCGCCCGGACACCCAGCGGATGGACAGCCAGCGCAGCGACACCCAGCGTCCGGACGCACAGCAGGGCGGCCGGACCGACCGGAAGCGCCGCCGCGGCCGTGGCGGCCAGCCCCTGGAGGTGGCACCGGCAGCTCCGGTGCAGATCCACACGGTCCACCCGGACCCCAGCGACGCCGAGCGCCACGCCAAGGCGGAGGCCACGCGGGCAGCTCTGGCCAATATTGCGGCCGCAGCACACGCGGCCCACCTGCATGACGACGAAGTAGCCCAGGCTGCTGCGGCGGCCCGGGCCGCCGGCACGGAGGCCCCCGCCCCTGCGCCGGAACGGTCGGAAGGTGAAATTACCGGCCGCCCGGCCGCCGTGCTGACTTTCGGCGGTGAACAGGTAGTGCTGCCGTTCGTGGAGCACCATGAGGATCAGCCGCAAGCCCCTGCCCTGACCCTTGACCGCCTGGCGGAGGCCTTCGCCAGGCTCGGCGGTCCGGCCCCTGAAACCGAAAGCGGTCAGGAGGCAAGCCAGCCCGCCGAGGTCAGGCAGGCAGAGCCGGAAGTGAGCCGGCAGGCCGTCAGCGCGCCCGCTGCAGCCCCTGCCCGCCAGGTTCCCGCCGTTGTTGAACGGGACTACTCGGATCACACCCAGCAGCCCGCCACCCGACGGCCGCGGCGGAACCGCAGTGCCAGCCGGGCCCAGGGCGCAGCCAATGCCACCACGGTGGAGCATCACGAAGCTGTCCCTGCAGCCGCGGCCGGGCACACGCACGCGGCCAAGGCGCCGGAGCCCGCCAAGGCTCCCGCAAGTGCCAAGCCGGTCGAAACCAGCGCGCCGATCATCCTGGGTGTAGGGGTTCCTGCCTCAGAACTCTGATCCTCCGCCGGACATAGGTCGGGATGCCCGGACACGCCCTTCATTGGGGGCGCGTCCGGGCATTCTACGTCCCGGCTTCATCTTCGGGCGGTGGCACCAAAGAAAGGCTAGGCTGGGTGACTGACACGGGGTGCCGGCAGAAAGCCGGCTGAGATCCAGACCCGTAGAACCTGTCCGGTTAGCACCGGCGAAGGGATGTCTCCTTGGCTTCGACTTATGTCCTTCCTCCCGCAACCCCCGATTTTCCAGCGGCCCTGCCGCCACTGACTACCCCGGGACCAGCAGCCCCGGCTGCCGGCCCCGCCTTTGCGCCATCGGGCGCAGCGGATGTTCTGACCCATACTCCGCGGGTGTTGTCCATTGCCGGCTCGGATCCGTCCGGGGGAGCCGGGATCCAGGCTGACCTCAAAAGCATTGCCGCCATGGGCGGTTACGGCATGGCAGCCATCACCGCTTTGACGGTTCAAAACACACTCGGCGTCCAGGCAGTCCACGTTCCCCCCGCTGCGTTCCTGCGCCAGCAGCTTGACGCCATCAGCGACGACATCACCATCGATGCAGTCAAGATCGGCATGCTGGGCAACGCGGAGGTGATCGATGCGGTCCGCAGCTGGCTGGAAAAGGTACGTCCCGCCGTCGTGGTCCTCGATCCGGTGATGGTGGCAACCAGTGGAGACCGGCTGCTGCAGGAGCCGGCCGAGACGGCCATGCGGGCCCTGCTGCCGCTTGCGGACCTGATTACACCAAACCTTGCGGAGCTCGCCATCCTGGCAGGGGAGTCCCATGCCCGGGACTGGGCGGAGGCGCTGGAGCAGGGAAAACGGTTGGCCGCGGCTACCGGCGCCACGGTCCTGGTTAAGGGAGGCCATCTCGACGGCGACACGTGCCCTGATGCCCTGGTCAACGCCGGGGGACTGCTTTCCCGGCCGGTTGTGGAAGTGACGGGAGACAGGATCGCCACGCGCAACAGTCATGGCACGGGCTGCTCGCTGTCCTCGGCCATGGCAACTGCACAGGCCAGGCTGGGGGATTGGGAGGCGTCCCTGCTGCTGGTGAAGCCGTGGCTTGCCGGCGCGCTGCGGGCATCCGGCCAACTGGGGGTCGGCGGCGGCAACGGCCCGGTCCACCACTTCCACCATGTACAGCAGCCTCCCGCTGCCGGGGAATTCGCTGCACTCCTGCAGCGGACGGCGGCCCCTTACCTGGAGGCCATCTACGGGCTGGAATTCATCCGCGACCTGACGGCCGGCTCGCTGGCAGAGGAACAGTTCGCCTACTACCTCGCCCAGGATGCCATCTACCTCAACGGCTATTCACGGGTTCTTGCCCGCGCCAGCGCTCTGGCGCCGACAGAAGCCGCGCAGCTGTTCTGGGCCAGGTCTGCCCAGCAATGCCTTGAAGTCGAATCCGAACTGCACCGCAACTGGCTCAGCACCCGCACCGTGGAGCACGTCCTGGGCCCGGTCACCAAGTCCTATGTGGACCATCTGCTGGCCGCCTCAGCCTCCGGCAGCTACGGAGTTGCGGTGGCGGCCCTCCTGCCGTGTTTCTGGCTGTACGCCGAGGCGGGCAAGACACTCCACGCCCGGTTCCTTGCGGCAGGCGCTCCGGCGGAGCACCCTTATGCCGAATGGCTGCGGACGTACGCGGACGAGGATTTCGCGCAGGCCACGCGGGACGCGATCGCCTTGGTTGACGACGCCGGACGAAAGGCCTCCGGGGACGAGCGGGCTGCCATGGTTCAGGCCTTCAAGCACTCAAGCCGGTTCGAAGTGGAGTTCTTCGACGCGCCGCGGCTGCATGCCTGAACGCCGAAGGGCCACGCAGCCGGTACGATAGTCGGGCACGGTTTCGGATTGTCAGTGTTGTTCCCACCAGTGGGACCTATCACAGTCAAACGGCCGTAACCAGCCTCATTTGCGGCCGAAGGCGAAATTAGCGTATTCTAGATCTTCGGTGCTTACGCCAACACTTGGGTTACGACCCCACGGCGTTGAGGCACAGCGGGAACCCAGTCAAACATTGGCCCAGGTTCCGCACGCAAATCTAGTAATAAACGTCGAGAGAAGTGAGTTCCCAAGTGGTGTACGCGATTGTCCGCGCAGGCGGCCGGCAAGAGAAGGTTTCCGTTGGAGACTTCGTTACCATGAACCGCGTCCCCGGTGGAGCCGGCAGCACCATTCAGCTGCCCGCACTGCTCCTGGTAGACGGTGACAAGGTCACCTCCGCCGCTGCGGACCTGGCCAAGGTAACTGTTACGGCTGAGATCCTCGATGACCTCCGTGGTCCGAAGATCGTCATCCAGAAGTTCAAGAACAAGACCGGTTACAAGAAGCGCCAGGGTCACCGTCAGGAACTGACCAAGGTCAAGATCACTGGTATCAAGTAACCTTCGTTACTGTTCAGGTTTTCAGCAGATTCCCCAGAATTTAGAGGCAGGCATTTCAAATGGCACATAAAAAAGGCGCGAGTTCCACTCGCAACGGTCGTGACTCCAACGCCCAGTACCTCGGCGTCAAGCGCTTCGGCGGCCAGGTAGTTTCCGCTGGCGAGATCATCGTCCGCCAGCGCGGCACCCACTTCCACCCGGGCGCCGGCGTTGGCCGTGGCGGAGACGACACCCTGTTCGCACTGACCCCGGGAGCTGTCGAGTTCGGCACCCGCCGCGGTCGCCGCGTCGTCAACATCGTTGCTGCTGCAGCTGCAGAGTAACTCATAGTTCTGAAGCGGTGGGGCGGGCCATTTGGTCCGCTCCACTGTTCTTTTAACCGCATTACAATCATCTTGGCGCCTAGGGCGTCCAGGAAACAGCACTGAGGAGATCCACGTGGCGAGCTTTGTAGACCGGGTAGTACTGCATGTATCCGGCGGTACCGGCGGCCACGGCTGTGTCTCCGTGCACCGGGAGAAGTTCAAGCCTCTCGGCGGTCCCGACGGCGGCAACGGCGGTGACGGCGGCGACGTCATCCTCCGCGTTGACCACCAGACCACCACACTGCTGGACTACCACCACGCCCCGCACCGGCACGCCACCAACGGCGGCCCGGGCATGGGTGACTGGCGCGGCGGCAAAAGCGGCGAAACCCTGATCCTGCCGGTCCCGGACGGCACCGTGGTCAAGGCCAAGGACGGAACCGTCCTTGCCGACCTCGTCGGCGAAGGCGCCGAATACGTAGCAGCCGCCGGCGGCCAGGGCGGCCTCGGCAACGCCTCACTGTCCTCGCAGAAGCGCCGTGCCCCGGGCTTTGCCCTGCTGGGCATCGAGGGTGACGCCGCTGACATCGTGCTGGAACTGAAGTCCATTGCAGACATTGCCCTGGTGGGTTTCCCCTCTGCCGGCAAGTCCAGCCTGATCGCGGCAATGTCCGCTGCCAGGCCCAAGATTGCCGATTACCCGTTCACCACGCTGATCCCCAACCTTGGCGTTGTCCAGGCCGGCGACGTCCGTTTCACCATCGCTGACGTTCCCGGCCTCATTGAAGGTGCCAGCGAAGGCAAGGGCCTGGGCCACCACTTCCTGCGCCACGTGGAGCGCTGTGCCGCGCTGGTGCACGTGCTTGACTGCGGCACCCTCGAAGCAGACCGCGACCCGCTTTCGGACCTTGCCATCATCGAAGCTGAACTGGAAAAGTACGCCGTGGACATGAGCTACGCAGGCCAGGACGGCGAGGTTGTACCCCTGAACCACCGGCCGCGCCTCGTCGCCCTGAACAAGGTGGACCTGCCGGACGGCAAGGACATGGCCGAATTCGTCCGCCCCGAACTGGAATCACGCGGCTACCGGGTCTTCGAGATCTCTGCCACCAGCCACGAGGGCCTCCGCCAGCTGGGCTTTGCCATGGCGGAAATCGTCCAGGCCGCCCGCGACGCCCTTGCGGCTGCCCCGCCGAAGGTCCAGCCGCCTGTCCTGCGGCCCCGTGCCGTGAACGAGTCCGGCTTCAAGATCCGCCGCGAGGAAAAGAACCTCGAACCGCTGTTCCGGGTCCTCGGCGACAAGCCCGTGCGCTGGGTCAAGCAGACCGACTTCACCAACGAGGAAGCCATTGGCTACCTCGCGGACCGGCTCGCCAAGCTGGGTGTGGAAAACGAACTCTTCAAGCAGGGCGCCAAGCCGGGCGACACCGTGGTGATCGGCGAGGACGACGGCGTGGTCTTCGACTGGGAGCCCACCATGATGGCCGGTGCGGAACTGCTCGCTGCCCCCCGCGGCACCGACGTCCGCTTTGCGGATATCGGCGACCGCCCCACCCGCGGGCAGAAGCGCGAAGAGCAGCAGGAACGCAAGGATGCCAAGGCAGCCGCCCGCGCCGAGCTCGAAGCAGAGCGCAAGGCCGGGATCTGGACGGAATCGGTCAGCAGCCGCCGGGTTGCCAAGCCGCTCAAGGAGAGTGGACTGGGCGCAGACGATGACCAGTAGCGCCGCCACCGCGGTGCCGCACCCGCGGACCGCGGACCGCAGCGTGCTCGCGCATGCCCGCAGGATCGTTGTTAAGGTCGGTTCGTCGTCGCTCACCAGCATCAAGGGCGGTATCTCCGAGGAAGCGCTCACCGCCCTGGCCGATGCCCTTGCCACTAAGCGCAACGCCGGTGCGGAGATTATCCTGGTGTCCTCCGGCGCCATCGCGGCAGGCCTGGCACCGCTTGGCCTGGCCAAGCGGCCCCGGGACCTGGCCACGCAGCAGGCCGCGGCCAGCGTGGGGCAGGGCCTGCTGATGGCCCGGTACACCCAGGCGTTCGGCGCGCACGGCGTGACGGTCAGCCAGGTGCTGCTCACGGCGGACGACCTGATGCGCCGCAGCCAGCACACCAATGCCTTCCGCGCCTTGGACCGCCTCCTCAACCTCGGCGTGGTCCCGGTAGTCAACGAAAACGACACCGTGGCCACCCACGAGATCCGCTTCGGGGACAACGACCGCCTGGCGGCCCTTGTGGCGCACCTGGTCCGTGCTGACGCGCTGGTGCTGCTCTCCGACGTCGACTCCCTCTACGACGGTCCGCCGTCGCACGGTGCCAAGCGGATTCCCCTCGTGGAAGGTCCGCACGACCTCGACGGCGTCATCATCGGCAAGGCCGGGAAAGCCGGGGTGGGCACCGGCGGCATGACCACCAAGGTGGAAGCCGCAACGATTGCGGCCGGCTCCGGCATCCATGCGCTGGTCACCTCCACCGCCAACGCAGCAGCCGCGCTGGCCGGCGAGGACGTAGGCACCTGGTTCACCGTCAACGGGGCACGCAAACCCGTGCGCCTGCTCTGGCTCGCGCACCTGGCCTCCGTCCACGGCAAACTGATTCTCGACGACGGCGCCGTCAAGGCAGTGCGCCACCGCCGCACCTCGCTGCTCCCGGCCGGCATCTCCGCCGTGGACGGCGATTTCGAGGCCGGCGACGCCGTCGAGATGGTCAGTGCCGACGGCACCGTCATTGCCCGGGGACTGGTCAACTACTCCGCGGCTGAACTGCCCCAGATGCTGGGCCGGTCCACCAAGGAACTGGGCAAGGCACTGGGCCGCGGCTACGACCGTGAAGTTGTTCACGTTGATGACCTGGTGCTGGTCTGAGCCCGCAACTCGCCTAAACTTGGATCATGACTGAGGCACTGACCCACACCACTGCTGCGACTTCCGGCGACAACACCGCAGTTTCCGCTGCCACCGTGGAGCCGGAGCTGACCTCGCCGGAGACGGGAGTGCCGCAGTCGCCGCAGGATGTGGAGGCCGCTGTCCATGCCATCGCGGACCGCTCCAGGCACGCCGCCCGGCGTATGTCGCGGGCAAACCGGGCGTGGAAGGACCGTGGCCTGCGTGCCATCGGGGCCGCCCTGCTGGAACAAAAGCGCCTCATCCTCGCAGCCAATGCCAAGGACGTAGCGGCCGGCAAGGCCAACGGCACGTCCGCGGCCATGCTGGACCGCCTTACACTGACTGACGCCCGGATTACCGGACTCGTGGATGCCCTGGAGAACCTCGCCAACCTGCCGGACCCCGTGGGCAATGTGGTCCGCGGCCAGACCCTGCCCAACGGCCTGCGCCTGCGCCAGGTCAACGTGCCCATGGGTGTGGTGGCCGCCATCTACGAGGCCCGCCCCAACGTCACAGTAGATATTGCCGGCCTCGCACTGAAGAGCGGAAACGCCGTTATCCTCCGCGGCGGTACCGCCGCGGCAGCCACGAACGAGGCCCTTGTCCAGGTTCTCCGGGACGCCCTGGACAGCGTGGGCCTGCCCGCCGATGCCGTGCAGACGGTGGACCAGTACGGCCGTGAAGGTGCCAACGCCCTGATGCGAGCCCGCGGGCGGGTGGATGTCCTGATTCCCCGGGGCGGCCGGGACCTGATCCAGTCCGTAGTGTTGAACGCGGCCGTGCCGGTCATCGAAACGGGTGAAGGCAACGTGCATATCTTCATTGACGAATCCGCTTCCGAGGACATGGCGGTGGAGATCCTCCTGAATGCCAAGACCCAGCGGCCAAGCGTCTGCAACACCGTAGAGACGCTCCTGGTCCACTCCCGGTCCACCGTCCTGCCAGCCGTTGCCGCCGCGCTTCGTGGCGCCGGTGTCACGCTGCACGCCGACGAGCGGATCCGCGCCGCACTGCCTTCCTCCATCGAATCCACTCCAGCCTCGGACGAGGACTGGGCAACGGAGTACATGGACCTCGACCTGGCTGTGGCTATGGTGGACAGCCTGGATGACGCCGTCAGGCACATCCGCACGTGGTCCACCGGCCACACCGAAGCCATCCTCACCAATGACCTAGCCAACGCGGAGCGGTTCATCGCCGAGGTGGATTCGGCTGCCGTGATCGTCAACGCCTCCACACGCTTTACCGACGGCGGAGAGCTGGGACTCGGTGCCGAAGTGGGCATCTCCACGCAGAAACTGCACGCCCGCGGCCCGATGGGCCTGACCGAGCTCACCACCACAAAGTGGATCGTGCAGGGCGAGGGCCAAGTCCGCGGGTAGCAACGCGGTAACATAGACAGAAGTCCGGAACGGCGGGAAGATCCGCTGCCACATCCTTGAACCCTAGGGGAGAAAATGCTGCTCCAGCAGATCGCCATGACCGTTGCCGCAGAAGGCGAAGAACACGAACTTGCCCCGCTCTGGGCCGATCCGTGGGTTTTCGGGATCGTCATGTTTGCCATCCTGCTGGCCATGATGTTCGTCACGCTGTCCTACTCCAACCTGGGCAACCGGCACACGGCCACGGAAGAACACGCTGATCCGCACCGCCAGCACCCCAACAAGCACGATCACGGCCAGGGCCACTAACATTTCCCGTGTTCTGAACCGCGGTGCGCAAAGGCGGCTGCGGCTGGGCGTGATGGGTGGGACGTTCGATCCCATCCACCACGGCCACCTCGTGGCAGCAAGCGAAGTGGCTGACAAGTTCGGCCTGGATGAAGTGGTGTTTGTCCCTACCGGGCAGCCGTGGCAAAAAACGCACAAGCATGTCAGCGAGCCCGAGCATCGCTATCTGATGACGGTGATCGCCACGGCATCAAACCCGCGCTTCACCGTGAGCCGGGTGGATATTGACCGGCCGGGTCCCACGTATACCATTGATACCTTGCGCGACCTCCGGACCCAGCGTCCGGATGCCGACCTGTTCTTTATCACCGGTGCCGATGCCCTGGCGCAGATCCTGTCCTGGAAAGACATCGACGAGTTGTGGTCGCTGGCGCATTTTGTCGGTGTGACCCGTCCCGGGCACGTTCTCGACGGCATGGGCCGGGAAGACGTCAGCCTTCTGGAGGTGCCTGCCATGGCCATTTCCTCTACCGACTGCCGTGCGCGGGTCGCCGGGAACAACCCCGTCTGGTACCTCGTGCCGGACGGTGTGGTGCAGTACATCGCCAAATACGGACTGTACGCCGAGGGAACACAGCCCAAAGATGTCCGAACAACCGAAACAGACGAGCCAGCCAGTACTGAATGAGTTCTCAATGAGTCAGGAACAGCCCCCCGTCCGCAGCCGCCGCGAATTGCGGCAGGCCAGAGATGAGAAGCCGGCTACCGGCCCGACGGGCCCGGGCCAGGTTTCGCCTGCCTCAAAACAACGGCGAGCAGCCGACGCCCCCGTGGACTCTGTCCCGGAACAGTCCCAGGCCCAGCGGTCCTCGCAGATCCGTGCCCGCGACCGTGCCGCACTGCGCACCATTAAGGAACTTGAGGAGAAGGAAGGGCAGCTTTCTGCCGGCGGCCCTCCCACGCGCAGGCAGTTGCGGCTCCAGCAGCTTAAAGAACAGGCTGTCACGTCGGCCAACCCCATCATTCCGGCCCCGATGGGCAAGCCGCTGCTATCCACGGGCAAGCCGGTTCCTGCCCCGATGGGGCAGCCGCTTTCCTCCACGGGCCAGCCGATTCCTGCCCCGATGGGCAAGCCGCTTCCTGGATCCGCCGGTCCCTCCGGCCCCGTCGGGTCCCCGGCGATCGCCAAACCGGCGCCCGCAGGATCCGGCAAGGGTCCGGGCATTCCGGAGGGCATGAGCGTGGAGCAGGCACTCGCGGCCCGCACCCTAATTGCCGAGCAGGCCAAGAACCAGCTGGCCAAGATGGAGCATATCGCCTCCCTCGACCCCGAAGCCGTGGACCCGGACATCCTGGCCGAACAGATCGCGCTTGCCGAGCGGGCTGCTGTCCTGAACCGCCGGGCCATGGCCAAGCAGAAGCTGGCCGAGCAAGCCGCACCACCTGCATCGCAGGCCCCGGCCGTCCGGGGCACACCGCCGCAGGCCGTAGCCGCACAGCAGGCAAGCGCAAAGCCTGTAAGCGTGCAGCCGGCAAACCCGAAGCCCGTAAGCGCCAGGCCTGTAAGTGCAAAGCCCGTAAGCGCACAGCCGGCAAAAGGCCAGTCAGGGCCGGCCACCGCTGACAACCTCGCCATGGTGACACCGCTTGAATTTGTCCAGGTACCCGGCGTCGACAGGCCGGTGATGAAGCCCCCGGCAACGTCCTACGTACCGGTTCAGACCCAGCCGGGAGTCAAAGTCCGGCCGGGTGCCAAAAACCGCCGGCAGTCCGCCGCGTCCAGGCAGTCGGCTGCTGCTCCTGGCGCTCCGGCAGGCCGTTCCCGGGTCATCGCCCGGGCCGAAGCCGCCGCCCGTGCCGCCACCGAGCCCAAGCGAATAATTCCCGCTGCCCCGGACGCCCGGGCGGGGGAGTCTGACGACCTCTTCGCGGACCTGCCCCGCATCCCGGCCCGGTCCGCCCATGGCCTGGAACCGCTGGATGCGGCCACGGCAGGGCTGGCCCGCGCCAACCGGCTCAGGCTCATGCAGGTCCTGGTCCTGGCCTTCGGGATCGTGGCCCTCATTTCCGGCGTCATCCTCATCGCCAGCGGCATGCCCCGCTGACCGGCTGCGCCCCCTTTACGAAGCTTTAGAAAACTACAAGGAGTCCCGTGACTGCATCAGATTCATCCATCGCCATAGCCCGCCACGCCGCCAAGGCCGCTGCGGACAAGATCGCCCACGATATCGTGGCGCTCGACGTGAGCGAACGCCTTGCCCTGGCGGACGTCTTCCTCATCGCCTCAGCGCCCAGCGAACGCCAGGTCAACGCGATTGTGGACGGCATCGAGGAAGAACTCTCCAAGCAGGACCTCCGTCCCGTCCGCCGCGAGGGCCGTTCCGGCGGACGCTGGGTGCTGCTTGACTACTCGGACATCGTCATCCACGTCCAGCATGAAGAGGACCGCGTCTTCTACGCCCTGGAGCGCCTCTGGAAGGACTGCCCCGTCGTTGACCTGCAGCTTGCCGACGACGCTTCAGCCAAGGCTTCGGCCGCTGCTGAAAGCGAATAAGAGGCCCTCACGGTCCCGAATATGCCCGATTTGGAATTTTCGGAAACGGTGATCTAAGATATTTGAGTTGCTTCGGAGATCACCGGAGCGGCGAAGGTCCGGGGCTGTGGCGCAGCTGGTAGCGCACCTGCATGGCATGCAGGGGGTCAGGGGTTCGAGTCCCCTCAGCTCCACCAAACAGGACACAGTGTCCACCCAAAAGAGCCACCCCGCGGGGTGGCTCTTCTGGTTTGCCGGCTCTTTTGGCTAGCCGGCTACTGTGGCTGCAGCCGCAAATCCGGCTGCCCGTCACCAGCGTTCTAGATCCAGTCCGTTCGGCGCAGCGGCGGCGGGCCCCCGCCGGCACGCTGCACCAGGATCTGGTTCACGCCCGTAAGGCCGGTTTCAAAGCCCAGGGCGCTCGATGCCATGTACAGCCGCCAGACCCTCGCCCGCCCCAGGCTGGTCAGCCTGACGGTTTCGTCCCAGTTCGTCTCCAGCCGGCGCACCCACGCGCGAAGGGTCAGGGCGTAGTGCCGGCGCAGCGCCTCGACGTCCAGTACCTCGAATCCGCCGGATTCCAGTGCGGTGACCATCTCGCCGAGGCTGAGCATCTCGCCGTCCGGGAACACGTAGCGCGGAATAAACGAGTCCGGGTCAGGCTTGGTGCGTCCTGCGTTCCAGGAGATGGCGTGGTTGAGCAGCCGGCCACCCGGACGGAGCAGCCCATGCAGCGTCTCCACGTAGCGGGGCGTCTGTTCCCGGCCGACGTGTTCGGACATGCCTATGGAGCTGATCGCATCGAAGGGTCCGTCGGAGATGTCCCGGTAATCCTGGACGCGAATATCGATGTTCTCCGTCAGCCCGGCATCCGCCGCCCGCTTTCGGGCATGCACTGCCTGCTCCGCGGACAGGGTTACGCCCACCACTGTGACGCCGTACTGCTGTGCGGCATGCAGGGCAAAGCTGCCCCAGCCGCAGCCCACGTCCAGGACCCTCATCCCGGGTTTGAGGCCAAGCTTCCGGCAGACCAGGTCCAGCTTGGCCGTCTGGGCTCCGTCCAGTCCGGCCGCAAGCCCGATGTTGTCAGCGGAGGAACCTTCGTCCCACACGGCGCACGAGTAGACCATCGACCCGCCCAGCACGAGGGCATAAAAGTCGTTGCCGACGTCGTAATGGTGCGAGATCGCCGCAGCGTCCCGCCGCCGCGTATGAAGCCGGCCCTTTCGGGCGACTCTTGCCTCCTCCGGCGGCGGCGCGGGGTTAGGGCCCAAGGCTCCCAGCCGGACGGCCGCACTGACCAACGTGCCCAGTTCGCGCGGGGTCAGGGGCCGGAATGGGCCGGGTTCGGAAAACTTGCCTGCTGAGCTCAGCGCTGTGAAGGCCTCAAAGATGTCACCCGGCGCATCGATGTCCCCGGCCACGTACGCCCGGCTCAGCCCCAGCTGCCCGGGCGACCACAGGATCCGGCGCAGCGCCCGGCGCGACCTGAACTCAAGGATGGGCGCGTTGGGCGGACCTGCCTCGGAACCGTCCCATGCGCGCAGCCGGAGCGGGATTCCGGACGTCCCCAGGACGATTCCCAACGCTTTGGCCAGCAGCGATGCTGCTCCGTTGTCTCTTGCCATGGTCTGCGCCTTTCTACCGGTATGGCCCAACAGTACGACGGCGGCGCGCCCCTGTCAGTGCACCGCCCCGATTATCATGGGGGAGTGAATGAGTCCCTGCCGCCGTGCCCCGAGTGTGCCAGTACCTACGCGTATGAGATGGGTGCACTCCTGGTGTGCCCCGAGTGCGGCCACGAGTGGTCAGCCGAATCAGCCGCGGAAGCGGAAGAGGCCGGACCGCGGGTGATCAAGGATGCCGTGGGCAACGTGCTCGCTGACGGCGACACTGTCACGGTGATCAAGGACCTGAAAATCAAGGGCAGCTCCAGCGTCATCAAGGTGGGGACCAAGGTGCGTGGCATCAGGCTGATGGACGGCGTGGGCGATCATGACATCGACTGCAAAGTGGACGGTGTGGGGCCCATGCAGCTCAAATCCTCCGTGGTGAAGAAGGTCTAGCGGAACCGGCAGGCAAACCATGAAAGACGCAAGCACCGATGTTGTGGTCATCGGCGCGGGGCAGGCGGGCCTGTCGGCCGCCTACCATCTGCAGCGCCGGGGACTTGAATACACGGTACTCGACGCAGAGCAGGGCCCGGGCGGTGCGTGGCGGCATCGCTGGAAAAGCCTGGTGATGGCAACGGTCAACGGCATCAGCGACCTTCCCGGAATCGCGAAGCCCGACGTGGACCCCGCCGAACCCAGCTCTGAATTCCTGAGCAGGTACTTCGGCGGCTACGAGCGCGAAGTCGGGATCGAGGTCTTTCGACCGGTCAAAGTCAGCTCCGTTGCCAGGGAAGATACGGATCCGGCCGGAAACCTGCGCGTCAGTTCCGACCGCGGCGGGTGGTCCGCGAAGGCCGTCATCAACGCCACCGGCACCTGGACCCGGCCGTTCTGGCCCATCTACCCGGGCCGCTCCACTTTCCTGGGCCGGCAGCTGCACGTGGCCGACTACGTCTCAGCTGAGGAGTTCCGCGGGCTGCACGTCATCGTTGTCGGCGGCGGTATTTCCGCTGTCGGGCTGCTGGACGAGATCTCGCAGGTCACCACCACGAGCTGGTTCACACGGCGCGAACCGGACTGGCGGGACGCGACGTTCGACGCCCAGGCCGGGCACAACGCCGTTGCCCTCGTGGAAGAACGCGTGCGGCAGGGACTGCCGCCGCAGAGTGTTGTGGCGGTGACCGGGCTCATCCGGACTCCCGCCCTGCGCGCGGCAGAAAAGCGCGGGGCGCTTGAGCGTCGGCCCATGTTCACAGCCATCGAGCCCGACGGCGTCCGGCTCACCGATGGCAGCCTGCTCCGGGCGGACGTCATCCTGTCGGCCACGGGGTTCCGGGCCGAGCTGGAACACCTCGCGCCGTTGCACCTCCGCGGTCCCGGCGGCGGAATCGCCATGGACGGCACCCAGGTGGCAGCCGAACCGCGCGTGCACCTGGTGGGCTACGGCCCGTCGTCGTCCACCATCGGCGCCAACCGGGCGGGCCGGGCGGCCGTGGCCGCCATCCTCAAGCTCCCCGCGCTGCAGCCCTGAACGCCCGCCAAGCAGCGCACCACAAACACACATCAACCAGAACAACGACGGCAGGAACCACGTGGCAGAGAACAGCCTTGAAGACATCTTCGGCATGCTCAGGCGGTACCCGGACGTCGAAGCGCCCAACCTTCAGGCTTGGGACGCAACGGACAGGCTCCTGCTTGAAGCCGCAGCCGGCCGCGTGGGTCCGGACAGCAGCCTGGCGGTGATCGGCGACCGTTACGGCGCCCTGACCCTCGGCGCGCTGGGCACGCTCGGAGTCCGGCGGGTCCGCGTGCATGAGGACCTCATCACGGGAGAACGGGCCCTGCAGAACAATGCCGGTGCCCTGGGGCTGGCAGGCTTTGAGCAGTTGCCGCTGGGGGCGGAGCTGCTCGCCGGTGCACAGACCGTGCTGCTGCAGCTTCCCCGGACCCTGGCGGAACTCGAAGAAATCGCCGCTGCCGTGGCCCGGCACGCCGCCCCGGATGTTGTGCTCCTTGCCGGTGGACGCATCAAGCACATGTCGATGGGGATGAATGCGGTGCTGGAGCGCCACTTCCAGGATGTCCGGCCGCAGTTGGCGCGGCAGAAGTCCAGGCTCCTCATCGCCGCCGGAGCGGTCCGGGAGGGCAGCCCCGGGCACCCCGCCGTCGGGCATTCCACTCTTGAACACATCGCCGAACTGGACCTGGATGTTGAAGTACACGGCGCCGTGTTCGCCGGCGCGAGGCTGGACATCGGCACCAGGTTCCTGCTGACGTTCCTCCCGGAAATGCCCGCCGCACGGCATGCCATCGACCTGGGCTGCGGTTCCGGGATCCTGGCTGCCATGTATGCCCGCCAGAACCCCGGAGCACGCGTCACGGCCACGGACCGGTCAGCCGCCGCCGTCGCCTCGGCGCTGGGCACCGCACGTGCCAACGGCCTGGCGGAGAGGATCACCACGCTCCAGGATGACGCCATGAGCACTTTGCCCGATGCCAGTGCCGATCTGGTCCTGCTGAATCCGCCGTTCCACCTGGGGGCAAGCATGCATGCCGGCGCCGGGATCAAGCTCTTCGAGGCAGCTGCCAGGGTACTGGCGCCCGGCGGTGAACTGTGGACGGTGTTCAACCGCCACCTTCAGTACCTCCCGGCGCTGGAGCGGCTGGTGGGCCCCACCACCGTCAAGGGCAGCAACCCGAAATTCACCGTGGCGGTCAGCGCCAGGCGCCCCTAGCCACGGGCCCGCTGCGCGGCCTGCCTCCGGCTCTGGGCGTGCGTCAGGCGGTAACGTACCATTCAGACATCATCACTACGAGGCCGCTAACCATAGGGGAGACCGTGCCAGAAACTCGCCAGCCCTCGGCGCCACGGCGCGGTACCAACCTGCCGCGCATGGGGGACTTTAACCTCACAGTGATTCTCGATGCCATTCGCCGGTCAGCCGGTGGCCTCAGCCGTGTTGAGCTCGCCCAGATCGTCGGGCTTTCGCCGCAGACCATTTCCAATATCTCGCGCCGTTTGCTGGACCAGCACCTGATTGTCGAAGCCGGCAAGGAAGGCAGCGGTCCCGGCAAGCCGCGCACCATGCTCCGGCTCAACCCGGCGGGCATGTATGCGGTCGGGGTGCACCTGGACCCTGCCGTGACAACCTTCGTGGTCCTGGACCTGGTGGGCTCCGTGGTCCAGCACTCCCGGATCAAAACACCCGGCGGGAACGATCCTGCCGCCGTGATCGCAACCATGGCCACCGAGATTGAGCAGCTGGTCGCCGGGTCCGGCGTCGACACCAGCAGGATCGCCGGCCTGGGCCTCGCCGCTCCCGGGCCGATCGACCTCGATCACGGCACCGTGGTGGACCCGCCGCTGCTGCCCGGCTGGGACCGCGTGGAACTCCGGGACGCCCTGGGCAAGGCCACCGGCTACTCCGTCCTCGTGGACAAGGACGTCACCAGCGCCGCCGTGGCCGAAACGTGGGCCGGCGGCCCCAGCGGCGCGGGCAGCTTTGTGTTTATGTACATGGGCACCGGCATCGGCTGCGGCATTGTGCTCAACGACGAAGTGGTGCGCGGAACGTCGGGGAACGCCGGCGAGATCGGCCATATCATCGTGGACCCTGACGGCCCGGCCTGTGACTGCGGCCTGCGGGGCTGCGTGAAGTCATCGGCCATCCCGCAGGTTCTGGTGGCTGAGGCCATCGAGGCTGGCATTCTTGACGGCCCGGGAAAGCACACCAGCGGAGCTGAGGTGCAGCAGAGCTTCGCGCAGTTGTGCGACCTCGCTGATGCCGGAGACGCCAGGGCCCTGGCCATCATCGACAAGTCTGCCGTGCTCGTTGCCCGGGCAGTTTCCGTGGTCACCAACACGCTCGATGTGGAGCGGGTGGTATTCGGGGGCCCCTTCTGGAGCCGGATCGCGGACCGCTACCTGGAGAAGATCCCGGCCCTGGTGGACGCCAGCAGCGCCGCCCGCCAGATCCATACCATCGAGGTTGTCGGCACAGGTGTCGGTGAGGACGTGGGCGCCATTGGTGCTGCCTGCCTGGTCCTGGAACATACCCTCGCGCCCCGGGCGCAAAGGCTTCTCCTGGAGGTCTGAACGGGGGCTTCTTGCCTGTGGCGGGAGCCCCATCTAGCATGTGGATATCACCGCGGCTGGGGGCCCGCAGTCAAAGGGGACGGCAGCCATTGATTTGAATGGAGCACCATGCGTCGTCGGGTCTTTGAAATCACCGCCCTCATCGCTGCAACAGCGTTGATGCTGACAGCCTGTTCACCGGCCGCCCCGCAGGACGAGGCAAAAACACTGAAGGTGGTTTACCAAAAGACCGATTCCTTCAGCGCGCTGGACAATCTTTTCCAGGCCGCCAAACAGGAGTTTGAGGCCGCCAACCAAGGGGTCACAGTTGCATTGGAACCCATCCAGGCAAACGACGACGACTACGGCACCAAGCTTGCCCTGGCCCTCCGGTCGCCTTCCACCGCTCCGGACGTCTTCTACGAGGACACCTTCAAGGTCCGGTCCGACGTTGATGCCGGCTATCTCCTGAAACTGGACAGCCACCTTGAGGGGTGGACGGACTGGGACACCTTCGATGAGGGAGCTAAGGCGGCAGGGCTGGCGGACGACGGCGGCACGTACGCTGTCCCGCTGGGCACGGACACCCGGGCCATCTGGTACAACAAAAAAGTCCTCACCGCTGCGGGCGTCAGTGTCCCGTGGGAGCCACGAAGCTGGCAGGAGATCCTGGATACAGCGCGGAAAATCAAGGCCAGCGATCCCAGCGTGGTGCCCTTCAACATGTACGCCGGAAAGGCCACCGGTGAAGGCACCGTGATGCAGAGCTTCTACGAACTGCTCTATGGAACCGGATCTGAACTGTACGACGCCGACGCCAAGAAATGGGTAGTGGGTTCCCAGGGGTTCACGGACTCGCTGGCCTTCCTCAAAACCCTCTACGACGAACAGTTGGCCGTCTCCCCGGCCGAGGCCCTCGACGCGAATGTGTGGAAGAAGGTCTTCGGGGAATGGCTCCCGCAGGGCAAGATGGCCGCCACCGTGGAAGGCTCGTACACGCCCTCCTTCTGGCAGAAGGGCGGCAGCTATGAATGGCCGGGGTATGCAGAGGACATGGGGGTGGCAGCGTTCCCCACGCAGAACGGCCAGGCGCCCGGCGGTGTCAGCATGTCCGGCGGCTGGACACTGGCGGTCGGGGCCGGAACCAAGGAACCGGACCTGGCCTTCGACTTCCTGGCCACAGCCCTGAACCGGAAGAACTCACTGGCGTTTAACATCGCCAGTTCCCAGATTGCCGTCCGGAAGGACGTCGCCGCGGATTCCGGCTACCAGGCGGCCAACCCCTTTGTGAAAGACGTGTCCGAACTCGTGGCGGTCACCCACTACCGCCCGGCCACGGCAGATTATCCGCGGATCTCGGCAGCGGTCCAGGAAGCTACCGAAGCTGTGATCACCGGGGCGAAATCCCCTGAGCAGGCGGCAGCGGACTATGACACGGCGGTGAAAGGCATCGTAGGTGACGCCAAAACCGCCGCGAAGTAGCCTGTGGCCACAACTACTCCCCAGCGGCTGCGGACAGTAAACCGGCTTCATCCCCTTGTCCGGCGGCAGGCACGGCTGCTGCCGGTCCTGCCGGCCGTGCTGCTTCTGCTGGTGTTCCTGGCCGGGCCCGTGCTGTGGGCGTTCCACGCGTCATTCACCAACGCTGCGCTGACCGGCCGCAACGCCCGCAGTCCGGGCTGGGTGGGGCTCGAGAACTACCAGCGCCTCATCACCGACCCCGTTCTCCCGCTGTCCCTCGTGCTGACCGTCGTCTTCGTCGGCGGCTCGGCCATCCTGGGGCAAAACCTGCTGGGACTTGCCCTCGCGCTGCTGATGAAGCGGGCACGCCGGCCGGTGGCCGCAGTTGTCGGAACCGCGGTGGTAGCTGCCTGGGTGCTGCCGGAGATCGTGGCAGCCTTCGCCGCTTACGCCTACTTCAGCCGCGACGGCACCCTGAACCAGATCCTGGGTGGCCTGGGATTCGGGCAGCCTGACTGGCTGTATTCGTTCCCGATGGTGGCCATCATGCTGGCCAATATCTGGCGCGGCACCGCGTTCTCCATGCTGGTGTACCGCGCGGCGCTGGACGATGTTCCCGGTGAGGTCACGGAGGCCGCACTGATGGACGGCGCCAGTGGCTGGCAGCGCCTGGCCTACGTGACCATCCCCATGATCCGCAGCAGCATCGCTACGAACCTGATGCTCATCACGCTGCAGACGCTGGCGGTGTTCACCCTGATCTGGGTCATGACGGCGGGGGGACCCGCCAACGCCAGTACCACGCTGCCTGTGCTGGCGTACCAGGAAGCCTTCAAGTTCGGCGATATCGGGTACGGAACGGCGGTCGCATCCGTGCTGATCCTTATCGGCCTGGTCTTCGGCGCGGCCTACGTGCGGCTGCTCCGCGGGTCCAAAGCATGACGACGGCGGCGCGGGCGTCACCCGGGGCCCGGCGGCGGGCGGGAGCGGGTGCTGTTTCGCGCGCGCAGCATCGTGCCCGGGTGCCGGCGGATGCAGCCCTGATCCTGATCGGCGCCTGCTTTGTGTTGCCGCTGCTGTGGCTGGTCCTTGCCTCCCTTGACGTCTCGGCCGGTCACGAGGCACGGCTTCCCGCCCGGGTTTCGCTGGATAATTTCGCTGCGATTATGACCCCGGGCCTGCTGTTCCAGCCGCTGTGGAACAGCATGGTGCTCTCTGCCGGGACCGCGGCCGTCAACCTGATAGCAGCTGTCCTGGCTGCCTACCCGCTCTCGCGGTACCAGTCGCGGTTCAACAAGCCGTTTATGTACACCATCCTGTTCGGGACCTGCCTGCCGATCACCGCCATCATGGTCCCGGTCTACGGGCTGTTTGTGCAGCTGGACCTCCTGGATTCCATGGCGGCAACCATCTTCTTTATGGCCACCACCACGCTGCCCATGGCCATCTGGATGATGAAGAACTTCATGGACGCGGTGCCGGTGTCCTTGGAAGAGGCGGCCTGGGTGGACGGAGCGTCCGGATTGACGGCGCTGCGGACCATCGTGCTGCCCTTGATGCGCCAAGGGCTGGGCGTGGTGTTCATCTTTGTGTTCATCCAGGCCTGGGGGAACTTCTTTGTCCCGTTCGTCCTGCTCCTGTCCGAGGCAAGGCAGCCGGCAGCGGTATCGATCTTCAGCTTCTTCGGACAGCACGGCGCCGTGGCATATGGCCAGCTGGCCGCATTTTCCATCCTGTACTCAGTACCGGTGCTGGCCCTCTACGTGATTGTGGCCAGGGGCGCCGGCAGTTCCTTCGCCTTGTCGGGAGCAGTCAAAGGCTGACCCGGCCGGGCAAGGCATTCAGTCGATGTCCTCAACAATGACGCCGTAGGGGATGGAGTCGTCGAGATGCGCCTGGTGGCCGGTGGGACCTACGTTGTAGGTGACCCGGACGCCATGGGACTGGTCGGCGGCTGACTGCTGCAGGACAGGCTTGACGGCAAGGATAAACCGCTCGCTTTTGTCGGCGAGAAACAGTTGGTAACTGGCTGGAAGCTCCTTCATTGCAACAGGATAGACCCGCGGACCCGCCATGGGGAGGGGTCCCCATTGCGGGTATATCCGCAGGTGGCTTGGATAGGATGGCGGGCGGAGTGCAGCCGGCAGGCAACACCATCAGTCCATCGTCATCAGGCACCACCATCAGGGGGAATTTCAGTGCTTCAGACCAGTGCGCCCGCACGCATCGAACCGGCGGAACTGGCCCGTGCACAGCAGGTTGTGGCGAATATTTCACGCAGCTTCGACGCCAAAGTGGTGGGGCAGGCACGGCTGCGTGAATCCCTGCTGGTGGGCCTCCTGACCGGCGGGCACATCCTCTTGGAGAGTGTTCCGGGCCTGGCGAAAACCACCGCCGCCCAGACCGTGGCCGAGGCCGTGAGCGCCGAGTTCCGCCGGATCCAGTGCACCCCGGACCTGCTGCCGAGCGACATCGTGGGCACGCAGATCTACGACGCCGCCAAGGGCACCTTCGTCACTCAGCTGGGCCCCGTGCATGCCAACATCGTCCTCCTTGATGAAATCAACCGCTCCAGCGCCAAGACCCAAAGCGCCATGCTCGAAGCCATGCAGGAACGGCAGACCTCCATTGGGGGCCAGGAATACAAACTGCCCGCACCGTTCCTTGTGCTCGCCACCCAGAATCCGATCGAGCAGGAGGGCACGTACCAGCTGCCGGAGGCGCAGATGGACCGTTTTATGCTCAAGGATGTGCTGGACTATCCGTCGCCGGCAGAGGAAACGGAGATCCTCCGGCGGATTGACGCCGGCGTCTTCACGGTGGAGCAGAAACCAGCAGCCGCGGCCTCCCTCGATGCCGTGGTGGGAGTGCAGGACCTGGTCCGGCGGATCTACATCGACCCGGCCATCATCAACTACATCGTGGGCCTGGTGTTTGTCACCCGCAATGCCGGGCAGTACATCGAACCCCGTCTGGCCGGCTTTATAGAATTCGGCGCCAGCCCGCGCGCCAGCATCGCCTTCACCCAGGCCGCCCGGGCCGTTGCGCTGCTGAACGGCCGGGACCACGTCATCCCGGAGGACGTTAAGTCCCTCGCCCACCGCGTCCTGCGGCACCGCCTCATCCTGGGTTTCGACGCCGTCGCCGAGCAGGTGCCGGTGGAGGCCATCATTGACGCCATTGTGGCGTCCGTCCAGACCCCCTGAGCCCGGCGGTGACCAGTCTCCTCCAGCGTGTGAAGTCGAAGATGGCCATCTTCGCCCACCGGAAAGCCCGCGGCATGCTCGACGGTGAATACGGTTCCGTCTTCCGTGGCCGCAGCCTGGACTTTGACGATCTCCGCGCCTACGTTCCCGGCGACGACGTACGGGATATTGATTGGAAGGCCTCCGCCCGCCATGGCTCCCCGCTCATCAAGAGGTATGTGGCGGTTCGCCGCCAGACAGTCCTGCTGATCGCCGACACCGGGCGGAACATGGCGGCTGAAGCCCGCGACGGGGGAACCAAAAAGGACATCGCCGTGATGGCCCTCGGTGTGGTGGGGTACCTGGCCCACCGGCACGGCGATGTGGTGGGCCTGGTCCACGGTGACGCCAACGGCACGCGCACGGTTCCGGCCAAGGCAGGCGAAGCGCACCTGGAACGGCTCCTGCGGGACGTCGACTCGGCTGCCGGCCCGGACTCCGGCCCCAGCAGGATTGATGACCAGCTCGACCACGTGGCCCGCATGGTCAAGGGCAGGTTCCTGCTGTTTGTGGTGGCCGACGAGCTGGCCGCCAGCCCGGGCACTGAGCAGCTGCTGCGCCGGCTCCGCGCCCAGCATGAGATCCTTTGGCTCACCGTCCGGGACGCTGACCTGGCCGGGGACGGCAGCATCCCGCAGGACGCCTTGAACGTGGCCGACTCCTCCGCGCTGTTGGGGCACCTGGCTGCTTCCGCAGCTGTCACCGCGGCCTACGCCAGGGCCGCGGAGGAGCGGGACGCCGGCAGGCTGGCCATGTTCCGCCGGACCGGCGTCACCCAAGGCCACGTGACCGGAAGCAGCACGGTCATGACTGAACTGTTCGCCCTCCTGGAAAGGCACCGGCGTGCAGGCTGACCCCGGCATCATCGGACCGCTCCCGTACAGCACGGGCTGGCTGTGGGCGGGCCTGGCCCTTCTCGCCGTGATCCTGGCCTGGTACGGCTTTGTGCTCCTCAGCACGCGGCCGCGCAGGTCACCCCCGCCGCTGGCCCGGTTCACCCCGCCGTCGGACCTTAACGACCTGAAGGCGGCCTATCTGCACAGGATCGACGCCGTGACGGCCGATGCCGCCGCCGGGCTCCTGACTGCCCGGGAGTCGCACCTTGAGCTGAGCCTGCTGGTGCGCAGGTTCGCCCGTGACGTCACGGGTGTTGATGCTCCACGCATGACGCTGGCTGAGCTGCACGCCCACCCCCTGCCGGCGGTTGCTGAAGCCGTCCGCAGGATCTACCCGGGTGAGTTCGGGCTGGAGCCGCTGCCGCAGGTTGAGCAATCGGCCGAGACGGCGCGCCAGGCGGTGTGGCAATGGAACTGATGTTCTGGTGGCTGATCCCGCCGGCCGCCGTTCTTGCTGGTGCAGCACTCTGGCGTGCGTACCGTCCTGACCCGCAGGCAAACGAACGACGACGGCTGGTAGCCAACGCGGACCGCCTCACCGCCCTGCCCGAATACCAGGCTGCCCTGCGGCGCCACCGGCGCTGGCTCGCCGTGGCCGCGCTCGCAGCAGCCACCTTGCTGGTGTCCGCCGTGGCCGCCGCTGCCCGGCCGGCGGAACTGACCACCATCAGCCCCGGGCAGCGGAACCGGGACATCATGCTGTGCCTGGACACCTCCGGCTCCATGAGCAGCGCCGACGCTGCCGTGGTGGAGGTCTTCGGCGTCCTGGCGAAGGAGTTTGACGGCGAACGCGTAGGCCTGACCATCTTCGACAGCAGCGCCGTCCAGGTCTTCCCGCTCACCGACGACTACGAGTACGTGCAGGAACAACTCACGCTTGCCAAGGATGCCTTCGACGGCGACCCCGGCAGTGCGGGGTTCCTGGACGGCACGTGGAGCGGCCGGGGATCGTCGCTGATCGGCGACGGCCTGGCCTCCTGCGTCAACGGCTTCCCCGGCGCCGGGCCGGGTGGTGCCGACAGCCAGCAGCGCTCGCGGTCCGTTGTCCTCGCGACAGACAACTTCCTCTCCGGCGACCCGATTTTCACCCTTGAACAGGCGGGCGTCCTGGCACAGGAGGCCGGCGTGCGTGTGTACGCACTGAATCCCGGGGACTTCGATTACGGCCCTGGCCCTGACCAGCCCGGGGCCACGCTGCGTGCGGCAGCCGATGCCAGCGGCGGTGCCTACTACGCGCTGGACACTCCCGATGCCGTGGCGGACATTGTGCGGCGCGTGCAGGAAAAGGAAGCCGCCGCACTGCAGGGCGCCCCCCGCGCCGTTGTCACGGACGTTCCTGATGTGCCGCTGACAGTGGCACTGCTCTCCGGCCTGGTGCTGGCCGGCGCATCCTGGCGGCTGAGGCCATGACCCTGCAGCCGATCCTTCCCTGGTGGCTGATGGCCATCCTCGTCACCGCGTCGGCGGTTTTCCTTGGCTGGCGGCTGGCCGTGGCGTCCCGCGGACCGGCCGGCAGCCGGCAGCGGCGGGAGTGGCTGTTCCGGAGCGCCATGGTACTGCTGCTCCTTGCTGCGGCCCTCCGCCCCGGTGTTCCCGGCGGGAGCAGCCAGGCCGCCACCGCCGACGTCAATGTCTTTTTTGTGGTGGACACCAGCAGCAGCATCGTGGCCGAAGACTACGGAAGCGGCTCGCCCCGGCTGGACGGCGTGCGCCGGGACATCATGGCCGTCGCCGGTGAACTCGCCGGAGCCCGGTTCTCCCTGCTGACGTTCGACAGCAGCGCTGTGGTCCGGATGCCCCTCACCACGGACACGACGGCGCTGGACACGGCCGTCGCAATACTGCAGCCCCAGGTGACCGCCTTTTCGAAGGGAAGCAGCGTTACCGCCGCCGGGAAGCTGCTGACAGAGCGGCTGCGCGCCGCCCGGGACAGCCACCCCGAACGGCCCCGGCTGGTCTACTACCTCGGCGACGGGGAACAAACCAGTGCAGCGGCACCGGAGGCGATCAAGCCCGACGGCGGACTGGTCAACGGGGGAGCGGTGCTGGGCTACGGCACGCCCGAAGGTGGCCGGATGAAGGAGAACACGGGTCAGCGTTCCGGCACTGACGGCGGATACATCCAGGACCGCACCACCGGGAGCGGCAGGGACGCACTGTCTGTGATCGATGAGGGCCGGCTCCAGTGGATCGCGGACCAGCTCGGCATCCCCTATGTCCACCGTTCGGCCGGAGACGCGGTGGCGCCCATGATGCAGGCCGCGGACCCGGGCGAGCTGCAGCGGGCCCCGGAAGGTTCCGGACTTGATGGCCGGACCGAGTTCTACTGGATCCTCGCGTTCGGGGCATTCCTGCTGGGCCTGCGCGAGGCGTTCCTGTTGCTGCTCCACTGGCGGCGGCTCCCGCGCGCGTCTGCGGTGCCTGACCACGCACAGAAAGCCGCAGTCGGGCACGCAGAGGAGGCACGGAAATGATGCACCCCGCACAGGTGCCGTCCGGGCACAGGCTCGCGCGCCGCCGTCGGCTGCTCTGGTGGTCTTTGCTGCCTGTCCTGCTGATACTGTGCCTGGCTGCCAAGCTGCTCAGCGTGGGTGTGCTGGCCGGCAACGCTGCACGGGCCTTCGAAGCAGGCGACCCGCGGGCAGTGGCGGAGGCTGTGGCGGGGCTGCGCATCGCCAACTTTACGGAACCGCACAAGGCGCCGTTCGCGGAAGGTGACGGCCTGTTCCTCGCCGGCGACTTCGCCGGAGCCCGGCAGCGTTTCGAGGAAGCGCTGGAGGTGGCGGGCCAGGATGACGAATGCGTCATCAGGGTCAATCTGGTGCTCAGCATCGAGCGCCTCGGTGATGCCCGGGCCGCTGCAGGGGATCCGACGGCGGCTGCCCGGCTCTTCGCCGAAGGCCTGGCGGTGGTGGAGGCTGCGCCGGCCGGCTGCTTCGACGCAGCCGCCGAAGCAGGCGGGGGAGCGGGCCGTGCCGAGGCCGAGGCAGGGGAAAAGCTGGAACAAGCAGCGGAGCGGCTAACCCAAAAGTCCGCAGAAGCGGCCGCCGGCACGGCGCCGGACCCGGGATCTTCACCCGGGCAGGAGGACACTCCTGCCGAACCGGGACACCAAAGCCGGCTCGAGGAGCTCAACAAGAGCACCCGCGATGCCCAAAGTGAACGGAATTCGGGGCGTGAACGGGACGAGTACCTGAGCGACGATGACTTCGGTGCGGGTCCTGACAAGCCCTGGTGACGAACAAAATTCTGCGGTGTGACGCAATAAGGCGTAAACCCGCGTCTTAATTCGGTGGTGGACTTGAACGGCGTCCCTTGGGATCCTAGAGTTCTATACAAGTTACCGAGGTAACGTGTCAGCGATCCTCCGCTATGGAGGGTGTGGGTGCCCCCATGTGGGCCTGACATTTGCTCACGGACAACTTCATTCCAGGCGTAACAGTCGCGGCTGCGTCCTTGTGGAGTTCTTCCGTGTTCCCCAAACTCAATTCATTGCGGCACCACCGCCACATCTGCTGGCCGGTAGCCGTCAATGGTACAAAGCCAAGGACGCAAATGTCACCGCCAAGCCTTATAGAAACACATCCAAACCTGACCGAGACGGCCCCCGTGGCGCTCTCCTATGAACTCTTCCCGCCACGTTCTCCGGCGGCCGCAGAGTCCCTCTGGACCACCATCCGGGAACTCGAGGCCACCGAGCCGGACTATGTCGCCGTCACGTATGGTGCCAGCGGTTCGAACCGGGACACCGCCGTCGAACTCATCCACCGGCTCGTGCTGGAAACCACGCTCCGGCCGCTCGCCCACCTGACCTGTGTGGGCAACACGCCGGACGAGCTGGCCGAAATCATCGGGGACCTGCTGGACACCGGGGTGCGCGGCATCCTGGCGCTCCGCGGCGACCGTCCCCAGGACGGCGAACCGCCGGTTGCCGGTTCGTTGCGGTATGCCCAGGATTTGATCGAACTCATCCGCCGGGTTGAGCAGCGGCGTTCAGCGCTGCTGTGCGCGGGCAAGATCGCCGTGGGAGTGGCCGCCTACCCCACCAGGCATCCGGAGTCACCCAGCGAGGCGCATGACGTTGAGGTGCTGCTCGCAAAGCAGCGCTCCGGCGCGGACTTCGCCATCACGCAGGTCTATTTCGACACCGCGCAGTACGCGGACCTCATCACGAGGGCCCGTCGTGCGGGTGTCACCATCCCCATCATCCCGGGTGTTATGCCGCTGACCAGCCTGCGCCGCGTCACCCGCCTCGGCGAGCTGGCAGGCGTCCAGCCGGCACCGGAGCTCCTGGCCCGCCTGGCCGGGGCCGACACTGAGGCCGAGCGGCTCCGGATCGGCGTCCGCGCCACCGTTGACCTGGCCAACGCGGCGCTGGACTCCGGCGCGCCGGGCATCCACCTCTACACCTTCAATGAACACGTGAGCGCACTGGAGGTGCTGGACAAACTGGCACTTCCGCGCCACGTCCGTTCAGTTGGCCGCCGCAGCGCCGCTGTCCGCTCCAACGCCACAAGGCACGCCCGGCTCGCCAGCTGACCGCCTGCACTTTCACACCACTTCCAGCTTCAACCTCCAAGGAATTTCCCATGCCTGAAAACAACACCGCCCGCACACCGTTCCCGGCCGCTTCCCTCCTGGGCTACCCCCGCATCGGCCGCCGCCGCGAACTGAAGAAAGCCGTCGAAGCCTATTGGGCCGGCACCATCGACGCATCGGCACTGGACGCCGCCGCCAAGGACATCCAGCTGACCATCGCCAAGCGCCTGCAGGAACTCGGCCTCACCGAGGCCGCTGCCGTACCGGGAACATTCTCCTACTACGACCAGGTGCTGGACGCCACTGCCCACCTCGGCGCAGTCCCGGCCCGCTTCGGTAACCTCCTCAACGCCGAGGGCCAGCTGGACATCGACGGCTACTTCACCCTGGCCCGCGGCACCAAGGAACAGCAGCCGCTGGAAATGACCAAGTGGTTCGACACCAACTACCACTACCTTGTGCCGGAGATCGGCCCCGAGACCAACTTCACGCTGGCATCCAACCGCATCGTGGAGGAATTCGAGTTCGCCCTGGCCAACGGCATCGAGACCCGCCCGTACATCGTGGGCCCGGTCACCTACCTGCTGCTCTCCAAGGCGTCCGACGACGCCCCCGCAGGATTCGCCCCGCTGTCCCGCCTCGAGGACGTCCTGCCGGTCTACGTGCAGCTGCTCGAAAAGCTCGCCGCTGCAGGCGCCGGCTGGATCCAGCTTGACGAGCCCGCCCTGGTAGTTGACCAGGACACCCCGGCCGCCGAAATTGAAGCCGCCGTTGCCCGCGCTTATGAGGTGCTCACCGCCACCGCCACGCGCCCGCAGATCCTTGTCTCCACCCCCTACGGCGCCCTGGACGGTCAGCTCGGTACGCTGGCCGCCACCAATATCGATGCCCTCCACATCGACGCCTTCAAGGGCGCAGTTCCTTCCGCAGCGGCACTTGCTGCCCTGGGGGACAAGACCCTGGTTGCCGGCGTCGTTGACGGCCACAACATCTGGCGGAACGACCTCGCCGTCTCCGCCGCCAAGCTGGATGAACTAAAGGCTGCTGCCGGCAAGCTTGCAGTGAGCACCTCAACGTCCACCCAGCACGTTCCGCACGATGTCACCGAAGAGGGCCAGCTCTCCGACGAGCTCCGCAGCTGGCTCGCCTTTGCTGACCAGAAGGCTGTTGAGGTCAGGACCCTCGCGTCCTACCTGGCAGACCCCGCCTCGGCCAAGGCCGCCATCGACGAGGCATCCGCCGTCATCGCAGCCCGTGCTGCCGCTAACGGTGTGTACCGCACCGACGTCCGCGCCCGCACCGGGGCCCTGACCGCCGCCGACTTCAGCCGCTCCGACTACGCAGTCCGCGAGGCCGCCCAGGAAGAGGCCCTGCACCTGCCGCCGCTGCCCACCACTACCATCGGCTCCTTCCCGCAGACCTCCGAAATCCGTTCGGCCCGTGCCCGTAACAACAAGGGCGACCTCACCAACGAGCAGTACGGGCAGCTCATGAAGGACGAGATCAAGCGCGTTGTGGAGCTGCAGGAAGAGCTCGGCTACGACGTGCTGGTGCACGGCGAGCCCGAGCGCAACGACATGGTCCAGTACTTCGCCGAGAACCTCGAAGGCTTCGACGTCACGGTCCATGGCTGGGTCCAGTCCTACGGCTCACGCTGCACGCGTCCGTCCATCCTGTGGGGCGATGTCACCCGCAGTGCCCCCATCACGGTGGCCTGGGCCGAGTATGCCCAGTCGCTGACCAACAAGCCCATGAAGGGCATGCTCACCGGTCCGGTCACCATCCTGGCATGGTCCTTCGTCCGCGACGACCAGCCGCTGGGCGAGACCGCCAACCAGGTCGGCCTGGCACTGCGCGACGAGATCGCCGACCTCGAAGCAGCCGGCATCAAGGTCATCCAGGTGGACGAGCCCGCCCTGCGCGAACTCCTCCCGCTGCGCAAGGCCGATCACGCCGCGTACCTGAAATGGTCCGTTGACTCCTTCCGCCTGGCCACCGCCGGTGCTGCCGATGCCACGCAGATCCACACCCACCTCTGCTACTCCGAGTTCGGCGTGATCATCGACGCGATCGACGGCCTCGACGCCGACGTGACCTCCATCGAAGCAGCACGCTCCCGCATGGAGGTTGTCCACGACCTCGAGTCCCACGGCTTCGGCCGCGGCGTTGGCCCGGGCGTCTACGACATCCACTCGCCCCGCGTTCCTGGCGAAGCCGAAGTCACCGAACTCCTGGCCACCGCTGTCAAGCACGTCCCGTCCCGCCAGCTCTGGGTCAACCCGGACTGCGGCCTGAAGACCCGCGGCTACGCCGAGACCGAAGAGTCCCTGCGCAACCTGGTCAAGGCCACCAAAACCGTCCGCGCCGGCCTGCTGCAAGCCGCGAAGTAACCCAAAGAACCACAACGACGGCGGCCGGTCACCCAGGTGACCGGCCGCCGTCGCGCTTTAACCCATCGACTGCTCCATAACCGCCCTTTTGAGCTCTCAAAAGGGCGCTTACGGAGCACTCGATGACATCCGCAGCGCACTGACGAGCAGCCACACACTCCAGACGACGGTCACCACGATCCCGAACAGGGTGGGCAACGTGTTGGCGGCGGCGAAACCGGATGCCCCGATGATCCAGCCCTGGGCCAGGTACGCCACCCCGGACAGGCCCATCAGGTAGCCGATGAGCCGGGATACGTGCCGAGTCGCCGCCACCACGATGCCAAAAAGTATCAGGGCGGCGCCCAACAGGAAGCTCTGGTAGCTGCGCAGTCCCCACTCGAGCCAGCGGATGCCTTCCGCGGTAGCGAACCTCATGGACTTCTCAGGCTCGGCGGCGGCTGCCCAGGCATCCGCGGCCTGCTTGAGGGCAACGCCGTCCACAGCCTGGAGCGCTCCGTAGAGTGCCAGGGCCGTGGCCGCGGCCAGTGCTCCGAAACGGGCAGTCACGGCGAGGAGTCCTGGCCGGACAATGAGCGCAGGCAAGAGCACAAACAACCCGGCGGTCAGCAGCGCCATGCCAAGGAACTGGCCCAGGTGCACCACAGTCCAGATCCCGCTGGCAGCGTAAGCCGCGAATGAGGCGGCGTGGTCATTGGCATCGCCCGCTTCAGCGTGCAGGAGGCCCGCCAGCAGGGATACCACCACGCCGGCAAGCAGCAGCTCCGCCGCCAGCCGCCAACGTCTGCGCTTATCCATGGCTCATGGGGCGGGTCGGTTGAGCTCAGGACTCCCAGAGGATTTCGTCGTCCACGACGCCGTCTTCGTCCGCGGAGGCAACCAGCACCTCGTCGGTGAAGTGGGCGCCGAGGGTGAAGTCCAGGACGAAGTAGCGCTCAGGCTGGCCGGGGAAAATGCCCACGTGGCCGAGCTTGAGGGCCTTGAGGAAGACGTCGTTGGTGAGCTGGCTGCGGTCCTCCACGCCGAACACCTTCTGCAGGTGTTCGTCCTTCAGTGCGCTGCAGTGGAAGCGGAGGTACTCCTGGGGGCTGGTGCCTTCCTGCTCCAGTTCGTCGGCGATCATCTGCCGGACCTCGTCCACGAGTTCGGGGAGGAACCTGAGCCGGTAATCCACCTTGTGCATGGCCGCTTCGTCGAAATGGTCATGCGCATTGATGTTCAGGTCGAGTTCCAGCGTTTGGCCCCCGAGCTCATGTCTGGCAGCGACGTTGTGGTCCCTGCCGTGGTTGAGCTCGATTTCTCCAAAGTGCTGGCTCGCTACCCTGTTCATACCTTCAACATAGACCCGAAGCGCTGTGCATTCCAGCGTTCGGAGCTATTTGCCTACAGCTCCCAGGCCCGCCAGCGTTTCCGCGAGCAGGTCCACAAACAGCTGCACCCGGGCGGTCTTCTTCTCATTAATCAGCAGCGCGAAGACGTTCCGTGCCAGCCGGATCTCCGGAACATCGAGCACCACCACACCCGCCGGCCGGTTCAGTAACGCAAGTTCCGGCACGAGCGCGGCGCCCAGTCCGGCCGCAGCCATTTCCAGGCTGGCATGGAAGTCGTCGCTGTGGGCCACCACGCGGGGGTGCAGGTTGCAGCTGGCGAAGAGCCGTTCGATCACCACGGCATCAGGGGTTCCGGGGTGGTGCATGATCCACGGCAGCTCGGAGAGGTGGTCCGCCGCCACCTTTGCTTCCGCGCCGAAGCCCCAGCCCGCCGGAAGGACCACACGGAAGTTGTCGTCGCCGATCCACTGCCGGTTAATGGTGTGGGGCCAGGCCAGCCCGGACTGGCCCACCTGGAAGACGAGCGCCACATCGAGTTCTCCGCCGGTGCGCAGCCCCTGGATGGTTTGGGATGGTTCCGCTACCGAGACGCGGAGGTCGATGCCCAGGTCTTTCCAGGCCGGATTTTTCAGGATGCGCGGCAGGACGTATGTGGCAAGGCTGGGAAAGATGCCGAGCCTGAGTTCCTGGCTGGTGCTGTCGTGGGTTTTGGCGGCGGCTGCCATCAGGGCCTCGATGTCGGTCAGCACCTTTGCCGCGTGCCGTGTCATCACCATCGCGGCCTCCGTGGGAATCACGCTGCGGGCGGAGCGCTGGAAGAGGATCACGCCTGCCTCGCGCTCGAGGGCGGACATCTGCTGGGAGACCGCCGAGGCGGTGTAACCCAGGCGTGCCGCGGCGGCAGCGAACGAACCCAGCCGGGTAACCTCAAGGAGGGTCTTCAGGTGTACGGGATTGACCACCCGCCCACCCTACTGCTGCAGGCCCGTTGGATGAAAAAGATCCCTGCCGGCCCACCCATCCAACGCGCTCACGGTTCCGAATTGCCGGTGTCTATCCAATGGCAGATGTTCAGCAGAGGAGCAAAGGTTGTCACCGACCCCAGTATGGAGTGGAGGCGCCAGAAGGCGCATTGCGGTCATCGGCAGCGGTGTGGCGGGCCTTACGGCCGCCTACGTACTGAACCGGCACGACCACGTCACGCTCTTCGAGGCCGACGGCAGGCTGGGCGGCCACGCCCACACGCACAGCGTCCCGCAGCCGGACGGTTCCACTTTCGGCATCGACACGGGCTTCATCGTCCACAACGAGCGGACATATCCCACCCTGCTGCGGCTGTTCGCCGAGCTGGGCGTGGAGACTCAGGATTCTGAAATGAGCATGTCCATCCGCTGCGATGGCTGCGGCCTGGAATTCGCGGGTGCGCGCGACGGCGGGAAAGGGATCATTGCCCGGCCGTCAAGCCTGCTGCGTGGCCGGTACTTGCTGATGCTGGCTGAGGTTATGCGCTTTTACCGCCGGGCGCGGGCCCTGATCGATGCGGGGGAAGCGTCCGACGGCGGCATGGGCACCAACGGTGCCGAGCTCACCCTGGGCGAATTCCTGGCGAAGGAACGGTTCAGCCCCTACTTCATCTCCCATTTCATGACCCCGGTGGTCAGCGCGGTCTGGTCCTGTGACGCCACCACGGCACTGTCCTACCCGGCGCGTTATCTCTTCACCTTCCTGGGCCACCACGGCATGCTGGGCGTCAAGGGCTCGCCGCAGTGGCGGACCGTCACCGGCGGGTCGGGGCAGTACGTGGAGAAGCTGGCCGCCACGCTGCCGGACATCCGGCTGAACAGCTCCGTCACAGCCATCCGGCGGCACGCCCTCGGCGTCGAAGTGGACACCGCTGACGGCGTGGAGGATTTCGAGGCGGTGGTTATCGCCACACATCCCGCTCAGGCCCTCGGGTTCCTGGCAGATGCCACCCCGGCTGAAAAGGAAGCACTCGGGGCCATGCCCTACTCGGTCAACCAGACGGTCTTCCACCGCGACCCTGCCGTGATGCCCGTGGCAAAGAACGCCCGGGCATCCTGGAACTACCGGCTTCCGGATTGCGATGCCCGGCCGGACAAGGTCCTGGTCAGTTATGACCTCACGAGGCTGCAGCGTCTGCAGCCCGCCGACGGCCAGCCGTATCTGGTCAGCCTGGGGGAGTCCGACCTGATCCGCGAGGACCGTGTTCTGGAACGTATGGTCTATGAGCACCCGCAATACACACCCGAATCCCTCCGTGCGCAACAGAAGATCGCAGCCTTGAGCGATTACCGCATCGCCTACGCGGGCGCCTATCTGGGGTGGGGGTTCCACGAGGACGGCGCGTTGTCCGGCGTCCGTGCCGCCGCCAGCCTGGGCCGCAGCTGGCCCGCTCCGGAGGCGGAACCCTACGCACCGGAGCTCATGACAGCCGCGGAGGGAACATGAGCACAACGGCAGCGATCTACCGCACATCGATCTCCCATGTGCGGCAGACTCCGCTAAAGAATGCGTTCACTTACCGGAGCTACAGCTGGTTTGTGGACGTGGACCGGCTGCCGAACCTTCCTTGGCCGCTGCGGCCGCTGGCGGTCTTCCGTGCCGCCGACCACCTCGGCGATCCCGCCGCCACATTCCGCAGCAACGTGGAACGGTTCCTCCGGAGCCGTGGAATAGAGCCCGACGGCGGGCCCATCCGGATGCTGGCCAGCGCCAGGGTCTTTGGCCATGTATTCAACCCGCTGACGCTTTTCTGGTGCTACCGGGAGTCCGGCGAACTGCAGTGTGTTGTAGCCGAGGTCCACAACACCTACGGCGAACGCCACTGCTACCTCCTGGAGACGGATGCGTCCGGCAGGGCCAGCGTTCCCAAAGCTTTTTACGTCTCACCCTTCAACGATGTGGACGGTCAATACCGGATGAAGGTGCCGGCTCCGGAGGACCGCCTCAACGTTTCAATCATCCTGGAGCGGGAAGGGCACCGGCCCTTCGTCGCAACCATGGACGGTGACCGGCGCCCGGCCACCACCAGGAACGTCCTGGCAGCCGCCGTCGCTGTTCCGGCTGCACCGCTGCTGGTATCCGCCCTGATCAGGTTTCAGGGACTTAAACTCTGGGCAAGGCGGCTGCCCGTCGTCAAAAGGCCACACCACCCCTCACAGGAGGCAGTTCAATGACAATGACCGACGAGAACGGAACGGCCGCTGCGCAGGTTCCCGCCGGGAAGTCCGCGCGGCACCCGCTGGCAGGCAACAGCGCCGCCGGGGTACCGGCGTCGCCGGCCACCATCGATCCGGACATCTGGCCGGGAGTTGCCCACGCGCCGTCGGGCACTAAATCCGTCATCGCAGGCAAAGCCGCAGGCTTGCTGTTCAAGGCAGCCGTCCGGCGCTTGCCATTGCGCGTTGCCTACCCGGACGGGTCGGTCCTGGGCACCGGCGGCACCGAGGCGCCGGTCATGACCCTGCTCAGGCCGGAAGCGTTTGAACGGCGGATCGGAGACAACGGCCTGATTGGACTGGGCGAGTCGTTCATGGCGGGGGATTGGGAGGCGTCTGATCTGGCCGGGGTGCTGGAGGTCTTCGCGGGATCCGTGGGCACACTCATTCCCAAGCCGCTGCAGACGCTCCGGACGTTGTATCTGCCCCGGACGCCTCGGCACGAACGCAACGAAGAGCAGAACACGCGCAGCAACATCTCACGGCACTACGATCTGTCCAACGAGCTCTTCTCGAACTTCCTGGACACCACCATGAGCTACTCCTCCGCCCTGTTCCCGCGGAATGAGGGCGCGCTGGAGTCCGTTCCCTGGGAGGTCCTGGCAGAGGCGCAGCAGGCCAAGATCGACAGGCTGCTGGACCAGGCCGGCGTCGGATCCGGCACGCGGCTGCTTGAGATCGGGACCGGCTGGGGCGAACTGGCGCTGCGTGCGGCTGCCCGCGGCGCCACTGTTTACAGCGTGACGCTTTCCAGCGAACAGCGGGCACTGGCACAGGAACGCATCGCGGCCGCCGGGTACGCGGACCAGGTAACGGTGGCGCTGCAGGACTACCGGGCGGTGGAAGGCGAGTTCGACGCCGTTGTCTCAGTGGAAATGATCGAAGCGGTGGGTTATGAATACTGGCCCATTTATTTCCAGACCATCGACCGGGTGCTGGCCCCGGGCGGGAAGGCGGCAATCCAGGCGATCACCATGCCGCACGGCCGCATGCTGGCCACGCGCAACGCCTACACCTGGGTACACAAGTACATCTTCCCGGGCGGGTTCCTGCCCTCCGTGCGGGCCATTGAAGGCGTGACCCAGCAGCACACCACGCTCCGGGTCCGCGAACGGATGGGCATGGGCGATCACTACGCGGCGACGCTGCGGCTCTGGGAGGAGAGGTTCGTAGCGCGCTCGCAGGAGGTAGGGGAACTGGGATTCGACGCCGTGTTCCAGCGGATGTGGCTGTTCTACCTGTGCTACTCCCGGGCGGGCTTCCAGTCCGGCTACCTGGATGTGCAGCAGATTGTGCTGGACCGCCGGGAGGCGCAGCTGTAACAACAGCTGGGAGGCGCAGCGGTAGCCACCGCCGTGCACCGGCCCGTGTCAAGCCCGGGCGTGGAGGAGACTCTCCAAGCCCTCTTCCCCAAGCGAAAGTCCGAGGTGGACAAGGTCCGGGTAGCCGTCCGGGTGACCTTCCTTGGATTTTTCATGCGGTTTGAGTTGATTGGGCCAGTGCGGAGGTTCCCAGTCCTGGTGTTCGCTCTTGTAGCGCCTTCCCGAGGGGGAAATCCAGCCCGGTGGTTCGTTCTTGGTGGCGGGTGTGGGTTGCCAGCCGCCGTTGTGCCGGAGCTTGTGGTGTTTGGGGCATGGCTGTCCCAGGTTCGAGACCCCGGTGGTGCCTCCCTTTGCCCAACCAAGGATATGGTCGGCATCGTTGTCCAGCGAGTTGTTGCTGCAGCCCGGGAAGGGGCACTTGCCGTCCCGCAGCCGCAACCACTGCCGCATGGCCTTGCTCAACCGGTAACTGGACCGCCCGATCTCCAGCGGTGCCCCGTCCCTTGGATCGATCAGAACCCGATAGAACGAGTCGGCCCCATTCGCTACGAGGTCCCGGGCCATCGATGCCGGGATTGGGCCGTAGCCGTCCAGCATCGCCGGCTCATCGGTGGCGCGGAGCAGGGAAAACACCGGCACGGTAATCAGGACCTGGGCCCGCGGCGGCGGGACGTGGCCTGGATTGTGTTCCGCCGGGTTGCCGCTGCCGTCCTGGTTTTCGTTGCCGTCTAGGGCTCTGTTGCTGACTTGATTTCCGCTGCTCAGGAGCGCGGTGGCGAAGGCATCGGCGCGGAGTTGGGTGAGGGTCCGGTTCTCACAAGGGCCCTGCAGCCCGCGGGCGATGGCAGTGATTCGGTTCGAGATTGCGACCGCCTGGTCTGCTGGCAGGTAGGCCGAATACCAGGCCATCCCGTCCTGGTCAGGGGTGTATTCGACCCGCCGGTCCAGGAGGCCTTTGGCGTGGCGTTTCTCGAGGCTCTCGGTGTGGTGGCGTTCGCGCCAGGTCCGGGCCCGGTGCCGGAACCGGGACGCCGGCATCTCCCCGGCGGGACAGCCAGTGGCCGCGCCCGGCGCGTCCGGGTCCAGGAAGTGGGCTTCCAGTGCGGCGGCGCCGGCGGGGTCGAGGGTGGCGGCTTCGTCCGCCATGACCCGGGCGTGCTGCCAGGAAATGGTGCCTGCCTGCAGGGCGCCCAACGTCAGCGGCAGAGCAGTGGTCAGGGCGTGGGAGAGGGCGAGGAACGAACCTGCCGCCCGGCCGCCAATGGTCAGGGCACACGCGACCTCGGCGGTGACTGCCATCTCCCGGGCCCGTGGCGAAGCGTCCGGCGGGGCCGCCGCGTCCGCGGCCGCAACAAATGTCGCGGCCGCAAGGGCTTTCAACCCGGCAATTTGCGCGTCCGCTTCCGCGGCCCCGGTCAGGATATCCAGGCAATCCCCGGACAATTCCTGCAACGGATCGACCCCCGGAGAAAGTCCACCAGGGCCGGATTCGCCCGCCTCACCGGTGAGCACGCCGTTGACCACTCCGGTGAGCACAGCAACGGCAGCGGTGATCTCCGCATACGCCTTCGCCACCACCGGATTCCTCATATACCCATCATGACAAGGGGGTCTGACAATCAACCGAGACCGCTGGTAAAGGCCGTCCCACCCTTGCTCCACCGGGCGTTGCGGGCCGCACCGGTAGGCTTCTTGCGGCGCGCAGGTAAGCTCGCAGACTCCAGCGGCAAGGACTGATGATGAAGAGAATCACAAGGAAGGCGCCCGACGGCGGGGCGGCGCAGCTGGCCGCGTCACAGCCGGGGCAGCCCTGGAGTGAGCGCCCGTGGACGAGTTTCTACGGGCCGGGTGTGCCGGCAAATCTGGTGCTGCCCAAGGGATCACTGGTGGACCTCCTGGACCAGTCCGTGCGTCGCTACGGTTCCAAAACTGCCCTTGAGTTTTTCGGCGCACGCACGAGCTACCGTGAGCTGGGAAAACTGATCAGCCGGGCCGCCTCCGGCCTGAAGAAATTGGGCGTCAAAGCCGGTGACAGGGTGGCCCTCGTGATGCCGAACTGCCCGCAGCACGTGATCGCCTTTCACGCCGTGCTGCGTCTCGGCGCTGTGGTGGTCGAACACAATCCGCTCTACACGGACCGGGAACTGCGGCACTTATTCGAAGACCATGGGGCCGCCGTCGCGATCGTTTGGGACAAGGCCGTGGAGCGGGTCCGTCAGCTGCCGGCCGACGTCGGACTCCGCACCATTGTCTCGGTGGAACTCATCCCCGCGATGCCACTGCCGCAGCGGCTGGCGCTGAAGCTCCCGATACCCGCCGCCCGCAAGGCCCGCGCCGCCCTCACGGTCGGCAGGGGTGAGCCGAGGGGTAGGCCAGCACCCGTTGTTCGCCCGGTGCTGCCATGGCGGCAGCTCCTCGAAGCCGGGGAGCTCAAGAAGAAGCAGCCGCGTCCCACTGCCCGGGACCTTGCTGTTCTTCAGTACACGTCCGGCACCACCGGCCTGCCCAAGGGAGCCATGCTCACCCACGCGAACCTGCAGGCCAACGCCGCCCAGGGCCGGGCCTGGGTTCCCGGGCTGAAGGATGGCAGAGAGACTGTGTATGCGGTGCTGCCGATGTTCCATGCTTACGGCCTGACCTTGTGCATGACGTTCGCCCTCAGCATCGGCGCGAAGCTGGTCCTGTTCCCCAAGTTCGACGTGGACCTTGTGTTGAAGGAGCACAGGAAGTCTCCCGCGACTTTCCTACCCGCCGTGCCGCCGATCTATGACCGTCTTGCTGCTGCCGCTGCGGAGCGCGGTATCGGGCTGGAGAGCATCCGCTTCTCCATCTCCGGGGCCATGAACCTGCCCACAGCCACTGTGGAGACCTGGGAGAGGGCGACCGGAGGCCACCTCATCGAAGGCTATGGACTGACCGAAACTTCTCCCATCGCCATTGGCAACCCCTTCGGACCAAGCCGAAAGCCCGGCACCGTGGGGGTGCCCTTCCCGCTGACGGACATCCGGGTGGTGGATCCGAAGAATGTGGCCCTGGACCGTGCCCCGGGCGAGGAAGGGGAACTCCTGATCCGCGGGCCGCAGGTGTTCGCCGGATACTGGAACCGTCCGGAAGAGACTGAAGATTCCCTGCTCGACGGCGGCTGGTTCCGCACAGGGGACATCGTCTCGGTGGATGATGACTACTTCGTGACCATCAGGGACCGGATCAAGGAACTGATCATCACGGGCGGGTTCAACGTTTCGCCCGGCGAGGTGGAGGACGTCATCGCCACCTTCCCAGGCGTTGCGGAGGTCTCCGTGGTGGCGTTGCCGCGGCCCGGCGGCGGCGAGGACGTCGTAGCCGCCGTGGTTCTGATCCCGGGCTCCACCATCGATCCTGATGCGCTTCTGGCCTTTGCGCGGGAGCAGCTGACTGCCTACAAGGTGCCGCGCCGGGTAGTGGTGCTCGATTCCCTGCCGCGTTCGCTCATTGGCAAAGTCCTGCGCCGGGAGATCCGGGACAACCTCGCGGCGAGAGGCTGAGCCTGTGAGGCGCGGCACCCTGTTCCGTACCTCGTCGCATGTCACGGGCCACTACATGTTCCGGGACTCGTTTACAGGGCCTGGCCAGAGGGTGCGACACGCCCGTCTACCAGGCGACACGCAGGGCGTTAATTGTGGCTAAGTACTCCACAGGGTGTGGATTTCGTCTGCAAAAAACGCTGGAATCCGGACATTTTGAAGGCCTCCGCCTGTGGATTAAAGGTGCATAAAATGACATACTTGTAATACATCATCTTGGGGTTCCGAAGAGCCGTCTGCACTACATGTAGTATCGACGTACAGCTTGGGCGGGACAAAGACGAGCGTAGATTTCGATAAAGGGGACAGGGAACCATGACCGTTACGGTTTACACAAAACCTGCATGTGTGCAGTGCAACGCCACCTACCGTGCGCTGGACAAAAAGGGCATCGCTTACCAGAGCGTTGACATCTCACAGGACGCCGATGCACTCGAGCGCCTGAAGGCGCTGGGCTACATGCAGGCACCTGTTGTGGTCACGGACCAGGACCACTGGTCAGGCTTCCGCCCTGACAAGATCGAGGAACTGGCACTGTCTGCCGTTTCCTCCGTGGCCTGAGGCCACCGCTTTCCGCCAACCGGCAATCTTCCAACACTCACATGAGGTGACTCCCGTGGCAGCAGTGGCCGGGGCCCAAGTGGCCCAGGTACCGCCTGTCACCACGCAGAGTCAGCTCATCTACTTTTCCTCCACCTCCGAGAACACCAGCCGCTTCGTAGCGAAGCTGGGACGGGAGCTGGCACGGATTCCGCTCCATGCGAAGGACGCACCCCTTCTTGCCACCCGGCCGTTCGTGCTGGTGGTGCCCACTTACGGTGGCACCGGAGGAGAGGGCTCGGTACCCAAGCAGGTCATCCGCTTCCTGAACAACCCGCAGAACAGGCAACTGATCCGCGGGGTCATCGGTGCAGGCAACACAAACTTTGGGGACAACTACTGCATGGCCGCGGACATCATCGCGGCGAAATGCCAGGTACCCCGGCTCTACCGCTTTGAACTTATGGGCACGCCAGAAGACGTGGCCCGCGTAAACAATGGATTGGACACGTTTTGGACACGACTGTCGCAGACACAGAAGTAACCAGGGCCGAAGGCCAGGGCGCAGCAGCTGAAAAGCTGAGTGCCGCCGTCGAGAAGCCCGAGATGCCGGCTGCCTACAAGGGGCTGGGCTATCACGAGCTCAACGCCATGCTGAACCTCTACGGCCCGAACGGGGAGATCCAGTTCGGGGCTGACCGCGAGGCCGCTCACCAGTACTTCCTGCAGCACGTGAACAACAACACCGTCTTCTTCCATGACCTGGAAGAGAAGCTCGAATACCTGGTTAAGAACGAGTACTACGAGCGCGAAACGCTCGACCAGTACACGATGAACTTCATCCGCGAGCTCTACAACCGCGCGTACAAGAAGAAGTTCCGCTTCGAGACCTTCCTGGGCGCGTTCAAGTTCTACACGTCCTACACACTGAAGACGTTCGACGGCAAGCGTTTCCTGGAGCGTTACGAGGACCGCGTCTGCATGGTGGCCCTGCACCTGGCCCGCGGCGACGAAAAGCTGGCCATGCAGATGGTGGACGAGATCATCGAAGGCCGCTTCCAGCCGGCCACCCCCACGTTCCTGAACGCAGGCAAGAAGCAGCGCGGCGAGCTGGTCTCCTGCTTCCTGCTCCGCATCGAAGACAACATGGAATCGATCGGCCGCTCCATCAACTCGGCGCTGCAGCTGTCCAAGCGCGGCGGCGGTGTGGCGTTCGCGCTGACCAACATCCGCGAAGTGGGCGCCCCCATCAAGCAGATCGAGAACCAGTCCTCCGGCGTCATCCCCGTGATGAAGCTCCTCGAGGACAGCTTCTCCTACGCCAACCAGCTCGGTGCCCGCCAGGGTGCCGGCGCCGTGTACCTGCACGCGCACCACCCGGACATCTACCGCTTCCTGGACACCAAGCGCGAGAACGCGGACGAGAAGATCCGCATCAAGACCCTCTCGCTGGGCGTAGTCATCCCGGACATCACGTTCGAGCTGGCCAAGAAGGACGAGGACATGTACCTGTTCTCCCCGTACGATGTCGAGAAGGTCTACGGCATGCCGTTCTCCGACGTTTCGGTCACCGAGAAGTACTACGAGATGGTGGACGATTCCCGGATCAAGAAGACCAAGATCAAGGCGCGCGAGTTCTTCCAGACCCTCGCCGAGATCCAGTTCGAATCCGGCTACCCGTACATCATGTTCGAGGACACCGTGAACCGGGAGAACCCGATTGACGGCAAGATCATCATGTCCAACCTGTGCTCGGAGATCCTCCAGGTTTCCCAGCCCACCACGTACCACGATGACCTGTCCTACGACCAGACCGGCAAGGACATCTCCTGCAACCTGGGTTCGCTGAACATCGCCAAGACCATGGACAGCCCGGACTTCGGCCTGACCATCGAGACGGCCATCCGGTCCCTCTCGGCTGTCTCGGACATGTCCAACATCACCTCGGTGCCCTCCATCGCCCGCGGCAACGACCAGAGCCACGCCATTGGCCTCGGCCAGATGAACCTGCACGGCTACCTGGCCCGCGAGCGGGTCCACTACGGTTCCGAAGAGGGCCTGGACTTCACCAACATCTACTTCTACTCGGTGGTGTACCACGCCATCCGCGCCTCCAACCTGCTGTCCATCCAGACCGGGCAGACCTTCGGCGGCTTCGAGAAGTCCAAGTACGCGTCGGGCGAGTTCTTCGACAAGTACACGGAGCAGGAGTGGGTGCCGCAGACTGAGAAGGTCGCGGAGCTGTTCAAGAACATCCACATCCCCACCCAGGATGACTGGCGCGAGCTGAAGGCCTCGGTCATGAAGCACGGCATCTACAACCAGAACCTGCAGGCTGTGCCGCCGACGGGCTCGATCTCCTACATCAACAACTCCACCTCCTCGATCCACCCGGTGGCGTCCAAGATTGAGATCCGCAAGGAAGGCAAGCTGGGCCGCGTGTACTACCCGGCGCCGTATCTCACCAACGACAACCTGGAGTACTATCAGGACGCGTACGAGATCGGCTACGAGAAGGTCATCGACACCTACGCCGCCGCCACCCAGCACGTGGACCAGGGCCTGTCCCTGACGCTGTTCTTCAAGGACACCGCCACCACACGCGACATCAACAAGGCCCAGATCTACGCCTGGAAGAAGGGCATCAAGACCATCTACTACATCCGTCTCCGCCAGCTTGCGCTGGAAGGGACCGAAGTAGACGGCTGCGTCAGCTGCATGCTTTAATCTTCAACCAAATCGGTGAGAGTACGACGGCGGGCGCCCGCCCGCCGTCGTACGCTTAATTTCAAAGAACCAACCCAACTTTTAGGGGATGACATGACCGAGAAGGTCAAGCTGCTTAGCCACGTCGAGGCGATCAATTGGAACCGTATCCAGGACGATAAAGATGTTGACGTCTGGAACCGCCTGGTCAACAACTTCTGGCTGCCGGAGAAGATTCCGCTGTCCAACGACGTCCAGTCTTGGGCCACGCTGACCCAGGACGAGCAGCAGCTCACCATGCGCGTGTTCACTGGCCTGACCCTGCTGGACACCATTCAGGGCACCGTTGGTGCCGTTTCCCTGATCCCGGATGCGATCACCCCGCACGAGGAGGCTGTCTACACGAACATCGCGTTCATGGAGTCCGTCCACGCGAAGAGCTACTCCTCGATCTTCTCCACGCTGGCCTCCACCAAGGAGATCGACGAGGCGTTCCGCTGGTCCACCGAGAACGCGAACCTTCAGAAGAAGGCGCAGATCGTCATGGACTACTACCAGGGCGATGACCCCCTGAAGCGCAAGGTGGCCTCCACCCTGCTGGAGTCCTTCCTGTTCTACTCGGGCTTCTACCTGCCGATGTACTGGTCCTCACGCGCCAAGCTGACGAACACGGCTGACCTGATCCGCCTGATCATCCGCGACGAAGCCGTGCACGGCTACTACATCGGCTACAAGTTCCAGAAGGGCCTCGAAGGCCTGTCCGAGGAGCGCAAGCAGGAGATCAAGGACTACACGTTCGAGCTGCTCTTTGAGCTCTACGAGAACGAGGTCCAGTACACGCACGATCTCTACGACTCCGTGGGCCTGGCCGAGGACGTCAAGAAGTTCCTGCACTACAACGCCAACAAGGCCCTCATGAACCTGGGCTACGAGGCCATGTTCCCGGCTTCCGTCACTGACGTGAACCCAGCGATCCTGTCGGCGCTGTCACCGAACGCCGACGAGAACCACGACTTCTTCTCGGGGTCCGGTTCGTCGTACGTCATTGGCAAGGCTGTCAACACTGAAGATGACGACTGGGACTTCTAGCCGCCGTCGGCGAGGACCAGCGCGCCTTCCAGATTGAGAAGCAGCTGGAGGGCTTCCTGGTCCCCATCTGGCGCGGCACCGCCGCCCTGCCAGGAGCTGGATAAACCGGGGGAGGGCCAGTGACTCCGTGGTCGGCCAGGTCCTACGGTGCATGGGCTTCATCCATGGGCCTTGCGGCAAGTTCCGGCCACACCGACAATGGTTGCTGGACTGGCCGGTAGGAGGCGCGAGGTGGAAGCGGTATCGGCTCGGAAAGCAAAGCTTTATGCAGCTTCGTGGTTCCTGATCACGGTGGTCGCCTACGGCATTTCCGGCGTCACCTTCCACTTTCCAGGCTCATTTCCGCCCAACAACGGGGAGGCTTTTAACTGGGCAGGAATCGCCGGTGCCGTGGTCAACGGGCTCGGGACCGGCATTCTGGTGGGTATAAGCCAGAGGTATCTGATCCGAAAGATCATCCCGAACTCCTGGCGTTGGTCGGCAGTAAGTACCTTTGCCCTGTGGCTCATCCACGCCGTAGGAGACACGTTTCCCGACAGCGTTGCACTGCCCCTGATTTTCAATTTAGGAGGACTGGTCATTGGGGCCCTGCAGTGGTGGGCGGTTCGCTGGCCTGCACGGTATGGACTCACCTGGCTGGCAGCATCCGCCTTGTCCTGGTCCGTCGGGCTGTGGCTTTGCCGTGTCCTTGTTTCCGGGGGCGATTGGCGAACCGAGCACCTCGTCACTGGGCTCTTGGGAGGTTTGGTTATAGGAGTGGTGACCGCCGGCGCGTGGCTCTGGATACTCTCAGACCACGCGTCCCTGTCAAAGCAAACTCTGGGAGCCATCTCCCGCTGAACCTCACCGGCCCGGCGGGTCAGCCCCGGCCAGACAGCCGCCGCGGATCCGGTCAGGCCAGCCAGCGCCACCAGCGTGGCCGCTCAGGTTCAGGCGTCGGTTCCGGCTCCGGCTTCTCGCCCAAGGCCAGCGCGGCCTCGACGATGTCGTCCGCGGTGAGCGTCATGACGGCCTCACGATCGAGCGCGTCGAGACTTTGTTCCTCGTCGAGCGACAGCCGCAGCGCCTGGCGGTTGAGCGCCTGCTCGAACAGCGTGCGGGCGAACCGTGCGTTGCCGGAGTCCTCACCCGCGTGGAGCCCGGTGAAGATGCGGCGCAGTATCTGGTCCGCACCCGGCCCAAGAGTGTACTCGTGCTGGGCCAGCATCTGGTGGAAGATCGTCTGGAGTGCGTCGACGGAGTAGTCGGGGAACGTAATCTCGCGGGCGAACCGGGAGCGCAGTCCGGGGTTCGAGAGCAAGAAGGACTCCATCAGCCGCGGGTACCCGGCCACTATCACGACCAGTCGGTGGCGGTGGTCCTCCATCCTCTTGAGCAGGATCTCGATCGCCTCGGGGCCGAAGTCCATCCGGCCGTCCTCCGGCGCCAGCGCGTAGGCCTCGTCGATGAACAGGACGCCGTCCAGCGCACGCCGGATCACCCTGTCCGTCTTGATGGCGGTCGCGCCGACGTACTGTCCCACCAGGCCTGAACGGTCGACCTCGACCATGTGGCCTTTCTGCAGCAGACCGACCGCGCGGTACATCTCGGCCAGGAGCCGCGCCACGGTGGTCTTTCCTGTGCCCGGGTTTCCGAGGAACACCAGATGCTGTGATGTGGCCACCTCCGGCAGGCCGTGCGCCTTACGGCGGGCCTGGACCTGGAGCAGTGCCACGAGCGCCCGCACCTGTTCCTTCACGGTCTCCAGTCCGACCAGCGCATCGAGCTCGGCCTGCACCTCGGACAGCGGCCGGGCCGGCCCGGGCCTCCCGCCGATGAGATCGCCGACCAGGTCATCGACGCGCTCCGAACCGTGCAGCCTGAGCTGATCGGTCAGATGACCGATGGTTTCGCGCAGGTCATCGAGCGGATTGCGGCTGGCAGCCATGCATCCACTGTAGTACTCGATTCCCTTAGAACAGCGGCCAGGGCACCGCCGACATCTCACCGCTCGGAGCCGGGAACCGACGCGCCAGGCGCAGCCGGGCGCAGCGCGCGGCGACCGAGGCAATTTCATCGGCGCTGAGCAGGTCCGCCAGGTTTCGGCCCAGCTCACCGTCCAGTCCGTCGCTGACGCGATCGATGCCCGCAAGTTCCTCGGCGGTCAGGGCGTCTCCCAGCCACCCCCACAGGACCGTGCGCAGCTTGTGGTCGCGGTGAAAGGTAAGACCGTGGTCCACGCCGTGCCGGTGCCCGTCCGTCATGGCAAGGATGTGATCGCCTTTGCGGTCGGCGTTGTTCACGACGACGTCGAACACCGCCATGCGCCTGAGCGCCGGAGAGTCCTCGTGTATGAGGGCGACCATCCGCCCATTCTCATCCTGACCCTCAAGGACCTGTTTCCAGCCGGTCTCCGGCACAGCGTCAGACGCAACGAGGTCCACCGGGTTCTGCCCGGGGTCGGTCTCCTGCCACAGCTGCACCATCCCTTCGCCGAACGGGCCGTCCCGCAGCCAGGTGCGTGGCACCACGTTCCATTCGAGGACCTCCGAAACCAGGTAGGCGGCAACCTCCCGGTGGGCAAGGAAGCCGTTCGGGAAGTCCCACAGCGGTTTCTCACCGGCTATCGGCTTATAGACGACTGTCGTGTCCCCGATGCTGCCCAGGAAGGTGGCGTTCGACGCCGTCGTGATGCGTCCGGTGAGCGTCAGCTCGGCGGTCAACAGGTCGGGCGCCGGCATCAGACCTCGGGCTGAGTGCAGACGTGCCCGTCGGGGTCGACGGGGTAACCGCAGAGCGGGCACGCGGGACGCCCGGCGCCCACAACCTCACGCGTGCGCTTAGCGAACGCGCGGGCGGTGCCAACCGGCATCCGCACCAGCAGCATTTCGGGCACGTCAGCGTCATCCTCATCAAGCGATTCGTCGTTGCCATCAGCGTCGACATCGGTGATCGGGTAGGCCTCTATCACCACCTGCGCCGTTGTCGGGTCCCACCCTAAACTTATGGCGCCGGTCCGGAACTGCTCCTGAACGGCCTCGAGCTGGTCATTGTCAACCAATTCAATGGGCGTGCTGGTGGGAACGCTGTGGGGGTTGCCCTCGACGGCGAGTAGGTGGTCCAGGATTTCGTCGATTTTATCGGCGAGCAGTGCCGACTGCTGCTTCTCCATGGCGATACTTACGATCTGGGTCCCCGCCCGCACCTGCAGGTAGAACGTGCGTGCCCCCGGAAGGCCAATGGTGCCAACGACGACCCGATCAGGCCAGGCAAACTCATGAACACGTGTAGGCATATGAGCATTTTAGGCATATAAGCTTCATGGCGCCGTTTGTCCTGCACCGCCGCCCACCGGCGCGTCGGCAGAGCGGATGCCGTTTGACAGCCACGACAGATCTCCCGCGTCGGTGTTGGTCGCGTAGACGCTCGGCCTGCTGGCTCCGTAACGCACGATCGAGACGGAGGCCGGGTTCACATTAATGCGTTGGAACAGGTCGAGGTGTAGGCCGAGCGCGTCGGCGATAACCGATTTGATGACGTCACCGTGACTCACCGCCACCCATACGGCTCCTGGTCCGTACTCCGCTTCGAAGGCGGCATCGTGACGTCGAACTGCTGCTACCGCCCGCGCCTGCATCGCGGCCATGGATTCACCGCCGGGAAAAGTGACGGCGGACGGCTGCGATTGCACAGCCGACCACAGATCTTCCGTGGCGAGATCACTGAGCGTGCGGCCCTGCCATTGGCCATAATCGCACTCGGTGAGATCGGATTCCAACGGCGCGTACGGAGTGCCCGCCTGGCGGTCAAGGATGAACCGGGCCGTCTGCTGACAACGCTCGAGAGGGCTCGATACCACCCCCACTACGGGCACGGCCGCGAGCCGCTCTCCGGTCAAAGCCGCCTGCCCGCGCCCGACCTGGTCCAGGCTGACACCGGCGGCCCTGCCGGCCAGCAGTCCAGTGGCGTTGGCTGTGGTGCGGCCGTGCCGTACGAGAATAACTGTTGCCATTCACCCAGCCTAACCATTCTGCAGCCGCGGTTACCGGTGTAGGTGCTCCCGCCAGTCTGCGGGGACCTTGTCTGCCGGGCCAGGCGCCGGCTGCTCCGGTGGTCTGGACTGAGGATCCGGAAGCCGGGGGCCGCGAAAGAACTTCTTTGTGGTGTGCTCGTAGAACCAACTCTCCCCGGGCTCAAACGACCTCATGACCGGGTGGCCGGCCGTGCGCGCGTGGGCACTGGCATGCTGTGACGGGGAAGAATCGCAGCATCCGATGTGGCCGCACTGGGCGCAGCGTCGAAGATGCAGCCACCATCCCGGGCCGTCACCGGCAAGGCACTCCAGGCAACCGGTTCCACTGGGAGTGGCGGTGAGGCTGATTCCCGGAATGGCGTGGTCCTTCATAGGATGCTCCATTCCTTCGCTCCGGTCGGCTCAGGACATCCTGCTTGCCCCGCCGTCGGGAGCCATTCTGGCAGAATCTCCGCGCTCTTGTCCCCACTGTCCCAGCGCGGGTATCGTGGGCGCCACCGAACCATTGAACCGAAAGACGGCGGCCATGGATCACTCGGTTCCGGTCATGCTGATTGCCACCACGGACCCGGCCTCCCGGCGCATTCTCGGAGATGAGTTACGCCGACGGTACGGGGCCGATTACGAGGTGGTGACCTGCGCCGACTACGCCCACGGACGGGCGGTGCTTGAGGGTCTGCGGCGTTGGAAGCGCCAGGTTGCCCTCATCCTCGGATGCTACGGACCGGATGACCACGGTGGACTCGAGTTCCTGCGGCGTGCCTATGGCTTTCACCCGGCAGCCAAGCGTGGTGTGGTGGTGATATGGGGGGATTTCGCGAGCGCCCCCGTTGTGTTCCGGGCGATCGCCCAGGGGTACGCCGAATTGATGATCATCCGTCCCGAACGATCGCGCGATGAAGAATTCCATGGGGCGATTACCGACGCCCTCGACGACTGGCACCTGGCCCAGGGGGTCGGGTTCGAGGCGGTCCGGCTGATCGGGGAGATGGGAGACGAAAGGACGCATACGTTGCGCGACTCCCTGAGCCGGAACCACATTCCGGTGGGCTTCTACCCTGCCGGGTCCGAGACGGCGGAACGGACGCTGGAAAGCGTAAGCCTGCGCGATCCCGTGCTGCCCGTCATGGTGCTGCAGTTCACCGCTTCACCAATTGTCCTCGAGAACCCGAGTGACCTGGAGATCGCCCAAGCGATGGGGGTGACGCGGCCGCCGCCGGCGGACAAGATCTTCGATGTGGTGGTCGTCGGAGCCGGTCCCTCCGGTCTGGCCACCGCAGTGTATGCCGCCTCCGAGGGCCTCTCCACCATGGTGGTGGAGGGAGAAGCTGTAGGAGGCCAGGCCGGCACCAGTTCACTGATCCGCAACTACCCGGGCTTCTCCCGCGGCGTGAGCGGCGCCCACCTGGCGTACCGCTCGTTTCACCAGGCCTGGACTTTGGGCACGGACTTCCTGTTTATGCGGACGGTGGAGGGGCTCGGCGTAGACAGGGGGTTGTACGCAGTCTCGATTTCCGACGGGAGCGTCGTACGGTGCCGTGCCGTTGTGGTGGCCACGGGCGTGGACTACCGTCGCCTCGGCATACCTCAGCTTGAGAATCTGGTCGGCAGAGGCGTTTTCTACGGGGCCACAGTCTCCGAGGCGCCGTCGATGGCCGGAAAGCACGTCTGTGTGGTGGGTGGCGGCAACTCGGCCGGACAGGCGGTTCTGCACCTTGCGAAGTACGCAAAGAAGGTGACGCTGCTGGTGCGCGGACCCACTCTGTCGGTCAGCATGTCGGAATACCTCATAGCCCAGCTGGAGGCCACCCGGAATGTTTCTATCCGTTACAGCACGGCCCTGGTGGGGGCCCGCGATCAGGACGGGTTCCTTTCCGCCGTCAGGGTCGCCGCGTCCGGAGCGGCCGACGGAACCCCGGGTGAGGAGATCGAAGCGGGCGGCTTGTTCGTGCTGATTGGTTCGGTGCCGCGGACCTCCTGGCTGCCCGGCACCATACAGTGCGACCCGGCCGGGTTCCTGCGTACCGGGGCCAGCCGGGAGGCCGGCGACGCCGCGTCCATCAGACCGGGCAGGCAGCCATTGGCGCTGGAAACCAGCATGCCTGGCGTATTCGCGATCGGAGATGTGCGGTCCGGTTCGATCAAAAGAGTGGCTACCGCAGTGGGGGACGGTGCCACGGTGGTCTCTATGCTTCACGCGTACCTGGCCGAAAACCCACTGCCTGCCCCGCCCCCGGCCAGTGGCGAGACAGCCGCACCCGAGGAGCTGCCCGGTGATGGCCGCATCAACTGAAATCTCACCGTTGATCCCGCAGATGCGCTGGCTGCTCTACGTCGCTGCATTTCTGGTGTTTCTCGCCGGGCTCGTGTTATTCGTGTTTCCGCTCCGGACAGCGGAATGGTTCGCGTGGACAGTCAGTCCGCCCATGACCGCGGTTTTCCTCGGGGCGGCCTACTGGTCGAGCGCCGGCCTGGAGGTGACCGGCGCCCGCTCAGCGGGTTGGGAGTCAGCGAGGCTGGCGGTCTGGCCCGTGTTCGTCTTCACGACATTGACCTTGGGAGTCACTCTGCTTCATCTCGACCGCTTCCACCTGTCGCCGGACGCTGCCCCCCTTGCCCAAGTTGCCACCTGGGCGTGGCTGGCAATCTATGCGATCGTGCCCGTGGCGATGCTCGTCATCAGCTGGATGCAACTCAGGTCCCGGCGTCCTGCCCCACAGGCCGTGGCGGCGCGACGACCGGTGCTGCCCACTGCGCTCCGCTTGCTCCTGATGGGAATCGCCGGGGTGCTGCTGGTATATGGCGTGGCGCTCCTGGCAGTTCCTGTTCAGGCCGCGACGTGGTGGCCGTGGCCCTTGTCCGAGCTCACTGCGAGGGCGGTCGGAGCGTGGCTGGTCGGTCTGGGCTGGTCTGCCGCGCAGGGCCAATTGAGCGGCGACCGCCGCACCGTTCGCCCCGTGGCCCTGACCTCCGTTGTGTTCGTTATTCTGCAGGCGATTGCCCTGCTGCGGTACGGTGACGCCCTGACATGGCCGAGCGCACAAGCGATCGGGTTCTTGACCGTATTGCTCGCCATTGGTGGGGCCGGCGGATGGGCGCTCGCACTATCCCGTACGCCGGAAGCCCGGGCAGGAGCTACGTGAGAGTGGGCATCTCCGAGGCTAGCCGGGTTTTGTGATGTCAGGTCCTGAGAGAGCTCGCCTTCGAGCGGAACGACGGCGGCTGGCCGCCGTCGTTCCTTTGCTTACTTCCCGTAGGTGGCGAAGTTCTGGGTGGCAACCAACTGCGCGCCGTAGGGGGAGCCTGAGGCGAGCCGGGCTGAGCCGAAGCCAAAGTCGGTCAGGCCGGCGTTGAGCATGTTGGCGTTGTGGCCCGGGGAGGCCTTCCACGCGGCGAACAGCGCATCGGCGTCGGCGTTTACCGCAATGTTCTCCGCGGAACGGGTCCAGCCGGACGGGATCTGGGCGGCTGCGTCCGGGTTGTGCCGGAAGCCGGCGCTGCCCTGGGCGTTAATGTCACTCATCATGGTGTTAGACCAGCTCTGCGCCACACTGGCGAGACCGGCGTTGTAGCGCAGCGCGGCGAGGCCGTTGGCTACCCGGTATTGATTGACGAGCTCGAAGGACCGCTGCGCTACGGCGTTGGACGCCGCGCCACCCGCTGCCGGAGGCGCGGGAGCCGGCGGGGCCGGGAGGGGGGCTGGAGCCGGGGCTGGAGCCGGAGCGGGTGCCGGGGCGGGGGGTTGGACCGCTGGCGCCGGTGCCGGAGCTGCGGGCACCGGAACCTGCACGGGAGCCGACTCTTCCGGAACCGGCACCTCAGCCGCGGGTACCGCAGCAGGAGACGACGTCGCAGGAGCGGACGTTGGCGGAGCGGTTGCGGGCGTCGAGGCGGTTGGAGCTGCGGAAGGCGTCGCAGGTGCCGGGGACTCTTCGCTGGCTGTGATCCAGTTCCACCAGTCCACAGGCCAGGAGGCGGCGCCGGCAGGGGTGGACGCGCCAATCAGCAGTCCACCGGCCAGGGTGAGGGTAATTACGGAGGCAGTGATATGTTTCTTGTCCTTTAGCACCCGGAGAACAGTACCTACTGCGTCCGCCGCACTGCACATTGAGTGATTTCGCTCACCGCAGTGAATAACGGATCAGCGGTGAATAGTGTTATGGCCCCCTGGAGGGCCCCTCGGGTTTGGGTCCACTTCCCTGGCGGCTGAATTGTGTGGCTGCAGCCGAGTGCACCAAGAGGCTCCATGCACTCTTCCCGGAGCTTCTTACCTGACCTAAAATGAAGTTCGGCAGCCCCGGAGCGATGGCACGGGGTGGCCCCGGGTCTGCACCGCGGACCCTTTCCAGACTGCCCTTCGTGGCTTGTTCCCGTCTGCCGTGCGGCTTTCCCCGGTTCGATGGTGGCCTCATCCGCAGGTGGCGGAGGTTGCCCTGCCCTGACCGGGCACCGGCATCAGTCAGAGGGGAATCCGTGACCTTGCCCGTCGGGCCGTACCAGAGCCCTAACGAACCGCTCACCGCCGCCGTCCACAACGCCGGGCATGTTGTGGGGTGCTACGCAGCCGGGCTGTCCCTGCATAGTGCAGTGACCGGGGAGGTATGCCGGGGTACTCCGCTTGGACTGAAGCGCGTGGCTGATCACTTCAGTTGGGCTCTGATCTGCTGGACCGGTCCCGCAGCCGAAGCCGTGCTCGCAACAAGGTCCGGTACTCCGGTGCAGCACGCTGCGGAGTGGATCTGGGCTCAATACCGAGCGGGATCCTCGGACCCGGAAGCCGGCAGCCATCCCGAGCCGGCGGAAGCCGATCCGGCCGTCCTGGCGGTAGCACTCTCCGTCGCCGACGCGAACTGGAAGGCCATTGAACGGATCTCGACGGCGCTCGCCGCAGCAGCCCAGCACGGGCACCGGATGCCAGGCCTCAGCCCACGGCAGGTCGGGCACCTGATCGGCACTGGCGCCGGGGAAGACATCGCCGGCGCCTTCGGCATCTGGGAGCCCGCCATGGCCGGGCTCAGGGAATCCCGCCGCCAGGCGGCCGGGAACCCGTGGTCTTAGCATGGGCGGGAGCGGGGCCTAGTCGCCGTTCAGGTCGAAGTCCAGGTCCAGGTCCTCGGGGGAGAGGAGCCTCCGCCAAGTCGACGTGACCCGGGCGGTGGGCAGCTCTGACGCGATGGGCATCCGGTCCACCGCAATGAGCTGGTCAAGGTGCAGGCCCGTCAGGGCCGCGATGTCCCGGATGGGGACTTGGAAAGTCAGGAACGGACCCAGCGGGGGAGCCTCGTCGACAGCCCCGGGCGGCGGCACGTCAGGCAAATCGGCAAGCTGTGGTGTCTGGTCCACAACATAGCCGGTGGCGGAGAGTTCACCGTCCTGGAGGAACACGGCCACTTTGAAAAACAGCAACGGAATATCCACGCCCCGGTACACCGGATCGGTATCCCCGAAGATGGGCCCGGTGAACACAACCAGCCGCCGGCCGTAATCTGCGGCATGCTCCAGCAGGTAGGACTCCAGGCCAAGCCACAGATCCAGGCCCTGGTTGAACTTCGCCGCCTGCGGTGCAGCGTTGGTGTAGTGAAAGGTGTCCTCGTTCGCCTGTGCTGCCTCGTCACGCGTGGCACCCCAGACAGCGGAGGCACGCCGCACGAGGTGCCCGCGGTCCAGGTCATTCCGGGCGTAGAGCCGCTCACCGGTTTGCTGGTCTTCAGTGAGCCGGGGATCCAGCCGCCACCGGATGCCGGACCGGTCCAGATCGATAAGCCTCTGCCCGTCGATCCCAAGGGCCGTGACCGCGGCCAGCCGCTTGTCCAACCGCATCAAAACGGAGAAGTGTGTGTAGGGCAGGAGGACCGTCTCCACGCCTGCCAAAGTGGGCGCGGGAACCGGAAGCCCGAGGAAATTGACATCGAATCCAGCCCGGTCCGACAAATCCCGGGCGCCAACGGCGTCGGGTACCAGCATCAGTTCATCCATGGCCGGACACTAGCATCCCGGGATGACACCGGGATGAATTTTCGGTGGCCGCAAGGCTGTGCTCTGCCTGAACCAGCCAGGCAGCGTTGTGTGCCGCGCCAGGCCGGGGCCGCTAGGCTCGCCTTGTGATGAGTTCGCAAAACGGCAACGAACACTATGTCGTCCTTCCATGGTGGAAGGGCCGGTCACTGCCGTGGGCGGCGTTGGTCTTGGTCGCCATCGTTGTCACAGGTGCTGCCCTGGAACGAACGGCGTTCCTGGCGGACGTGCCCGGCCCGGAGTTCATCGAGCGGGTGCGGGTGGGCAGGCTGTTGATGCTCGCCGGTTCTGCCGCATCGCTGGCAGCAGCCGTCTGGTCCCAGATCCGGGGCAACCCGCTGTGGGTCACCCTCTGCGTTGCCTCTCCGGCAGCACTGGTGGGCCTGGCCACGATGATCATGACGCCACCGTCGCTGACTCCACAGATCGCCGCTCTCATCGCCCTGCCGGCAGCCCTCGCGGGACTCATCGGGGGGCTGCTTCCCCGGCCCAAGGACTGAACGTGCGGCCCGGACAGTGTTGCCTGGAGGGGTTCCCGCAGGGCTTACCGGCGGACTTTCCTGACTCTCAGGCTGAGCCGCCTCGCCGAAGTCACGGTGCTGTCGCCGGCGACAACGCGTACGCGGCGAGGCGTCCTGCCGCGACGTTTGCCGGCAAGTTCACCGGAAGCCGGCGCCGACCGTACAAGCGAGGATCCACTCCTCCTGCGCCGGAACCGCACGATGACGAAGGCCGTGATGCCCAGCCATGCGATGGCCACGCCGATCACGAGAACAACCGCTGGCACCGTCTCCATGGTCAAGTCTAGATCCGAACTGTAAGTAAGGCTTACTAATTTCCCGGGTCACGTTTCGCGGTCAGGAATCACGCATGGCTTCCCTTCATTGCCGCTTCGAAGGCCGGCAGGCTGCGTTCGATCATGTCCTCGTTGGCGGTCAGGGAGATCCTGAAAAAGCCCGGGGTCTCGAACAAAACACCCGGAAATACGAAAACGTCCCGTCCGGCGAGTGACTCGGTGAACGCCACGTCGTCCGGAGTCGGCGAAGGAATATAGAGATAGAACGTGCCCTCCGGGCGCCAGACACGGTACCCCATGCTGCCGAGCGCATCGATCAGGCGATCCCGTCGGCGCTGCAGCTGGCCGACGTCGATGGTGAACTGCTCCAGCTTGGGAAGCGCGTGCTGGAGCAGGGCGTTCGGATACACCCAGCCCATGGCCACCTGCAGGCCGGTGATGGCCGGTCCCATCTCCTCGCGCTCCGGCAGCGTAGGCGGCAGCGCCAAATATCCCACGCGCTGCCCCGGCGAGAGGTGGGTCTTGCCATAGGAGTAGGCCAGCAGGGTGTGCGGGTAGAACTCCACCGGGCTGTGGAAGCGCAGGCCGTCATACACAATCCGGTTATAGGCTTCGTCCGAGACCAGGTAGATCCGCCGTCCGATCCGTGCCGAGGCCCTCTCCAGCAGTTCTGCCACCCTGACCAGCAGCTCGGGCGGATATATCCTTCCCGTGGGATTGTTGGGTGAATTGACGATCAGAACCCTTGTCCGCTCAGTGATGGCACCCTCAATTGCGTCGAGATCCAGATCAAACGTCGTTGTGTCGATGTTGACCTTCACCGGGACGAGTCCGGCTTCAAGGATCAGCGGCTCATACAGGAACCATGGCGGCAGGCTGTAGATAACTTCATCGCCCGGATCGGCTACGGTTTTCAGCGCCAACGCGATCGCGGCGAAGCCTCCGGTGGTGAGGTAAATGTCCTCGGGGCGGAATGCTACTCCGAGCAGTTGCTGGAGGGATTCCGCGGCAGCCTCCCGGGCGGCGTCGCCGTTGGTCTGGTAGGCGAACCATTGGTCGTTCAGCGGGGTGAGAGCCTCGCGCAGCGTATTGACGTAGCGGTCCGGCGGCATCTGGTGCGGGTTGCCAAACGTGAAATCACAGCCTCCCGCGTGGCTCTTCCGGCGCGCGTTGGTTTCCCTGAGGTAAGCGTCAACGCGCTGGTAAGAGGGGATCGAGGCCAGCCGTGCTGCACGGCCGGATACCGCTGAGATGGCTCGGGCTGTTGGATCGTTCATGTTCAACGCTCCTGTGCACTGCTGAGCGAGTAAAGGGGGCCGACGGTGGCTGGGGGCAGTGCGCACGGTCTCGGTACGCACCACACACCGCCGGCCCCGATGTCCACACTAGGAGGAAGGCAGGGGCCGATACACGAGTAGTGAGTACTCGTTTCGCAGATGCAGGACTACCCGCCCGAATAACAATCCCGCGGCGGGACTTATGGCACGTTCAAACCGGCCCGGCTTCCGTGAGACTGGGAAGCGAAGGAGGCTGCGATGACTGTCCTTGTTGCCTACGCGAGCGGGCTGGGTTCCACGGCGGAGATAGCCCAACATATGGCGTCCCGTCTTGCGGCTGCCGTGGACGCTGTCGAATGCCGTTCCGTGGAAGAGGTGGAGTCCGTCTCCGGTTATGAGGCCGTCATAGTGGGCAGCGCCATCCATAACCAGGCATGGCTGTCCCCGGCCGCGGCGTTCTTCAGCCGCCTTGCACCCGAGCTGGCGACACGTCCTGTCTGGGCCTTCAGCGTAGGAATGGCCGACGCTTTGCCAAAGCCGTTCCGCAAGCGCGCTGCGGCACTCCAGCTGAAAAGAGTAGGGGAGTTGCTGCCCCCGGAAGTTCCGCTTCGCGGCCACGTGATCTTCTCCGGTGTGTACCAGTCCGATCAGATGCCGGCACCGCTCAGGATCGTGTTCCGGCTTGCGGGCGGCCGATTCGGCGACTTGCGGAACTGGGCGGACGTCAATGCCTGGACGGATCACATTGCAGCCGACCTCGCTAAGCCCGCTGCCACGTCCCCGGGCAGTGGCACGCCGTGACTTCCCCCCCCCACGGATGAACCCGGTGAGGGCGGCGTAGAAGGATTACGCCACCAGCCGCAGCGGCCTCTCGCCCAGCTGCACCGTGATTTCCTGGCCCCATGATGCCGACAGGCGGTCATCTTCCATCCCGTCGCCGAAGATCACCAGCCGGTCGGAGGCCACGGTGATGCGGAGTCCTTCCCCCGCCGCCAGCACACCCTCGGTCAGGGAGGCGCCGGTCGCGGGGGAGGGCCATGCCTCGCGGACAAACCATGCAAGCCGGGCGTCCGTGGGTGCCGGCAGCGGGCGTCCGCCGCGTTCGAGGGCGATTGATGCGCACCAGCCTGTGGCGCCCGTCCCGGTGGAAACGATCAGTCCGGACGAGGACTGACGCTCTGCCTGGCCGCCCGGCGTGGTGAGCTGGTATCGCGCAGACTGGTGCGAGGCGTGCCCAATGAATATTTCGTTGAGGCCCGACAGTTCCTGGCCGTCGTCGAGCCGCGCGGTTACCGTTGTGAGTTCCTGGCAGCGCAGCTGTTCCACCGGCCCGGCCAGGGCCGCGCGCTGCAGGAGTCTTGCCGCAGCCTGAGGCGAGTGCCGGACCAGGACACCCGGATTGATTCCCGGCTCAGGGTCGACTCCTATCACGGGCTGGCCGCTAAGGTACTTCGCCGCATTGGCCACCAACCCGTCCTGACCCACCACGGCAATGATGTCTTCAGGGGTGAGCAGGAAGCGGCTCAGGTCCGCGCGTTCCACTTCAGCGTGCCGCCATTCGGCGGGGACCGCGGCCCGGAGGGAGGCCAGGGCAGCGGTGAGCCGGTCATGGCGCTCCTGGACGTCGTGGATGCTGCGGCCCCGGGTGCGGAGGAAGAATTCGGCCTGGCCCCGGGTGGCGTGCCGGTCCAGTAATTCCTGGAGCTCGGTGCGCCGGTGAACGAAGACGAGACGGGGAGTTGCCACGAGGGGCCCTACTTTTCGAGCCGGCCGGTGGCGCTGGCAGCAGGTGCTCCTGCCCCCGCCGGCTCCCGGAACAGACCCGCAAGCGCCCCGCTGAGGAGATCCGGTGTGATGGTGAGGTTGCCGATGCTGGGGAGTGATCCTGCTGCCTCACGGAGGGCCAGGGCCAGCAGCGTGGCCTGCTCCATGTCCCGGTAGACCTCCATTGTTGCGGCCTCGCGCGCGGCTGCGGCCTCACCGACCAGCCGGATCTGGTTAGCTTCGGCGGTGGTGGTGATGCCCTGGCGTTCGGCCGAGGCACGCGCCTCGATCAGTCCAGCGGCGGCTTTTTCCTCCGCCTGGCGCCGAGCGTTGGCACCCTCCTGGGCAACCAGGTGTTCGCGCCGCGTGGCCAGTTCGATCTGGCTTGCCATTTCGTTCTCGGAGATCGTGCGTTCACGTTCGACGGCGACCGCCCGGCGTTCGTACACGGCACGGTCCGCTTCGGACTGGAGCTGTTCGCGGACCGGCGTCTGCAGGGCCCGTTCGACGTCCGCTTCCGGCCGGACCGCCAGGACCTGCACGCCGAGGATTTCGATGCCGGTGGACAGGAGACGCGCGTCGGTGCGCAGCGCTCCGGTGAGGACAGTGCGGAGCTGGCTCACCCCGCGTTCAAGCGCCTCGGCGAGTGTGGTGGTGGCGATCTGGTCAATCGCGTGGCTCTGGCACAGTTGGCCGATGATGGTGGCCACCTGCTCGCGTCCGGTGGCCGGTGCTGAACCGGCAGGCTGGAGCCCGAAGTCGAGCCGGCTGGATACGGACACGGGGTCGATAAAGCGGTAGGTCACGTTGGCCTGGACGCTGACATCCTGGTGGTCCCGGGTGATGGCGTGGAAGAGCGTGGGCAGTTCCTGGTCATCAACGGGAACCTCGCTGAGCACGGAGTTCGCCGGCCGGAACCAGAACGCCTGGCCGACCCCCTGATGCCTGACCTGGCCTTTTTGCAGGTGGACGACGTAACCGGTGGGGCTGCCCAGGAAGTGGCTGATCCAGGGGTAGCGCTTGATGCTGGCCATGGTATTCTCCTCTGATCGCTTTTCGTCAAGCTGACGATAACTAGACGATAGGTTCCATGGCGACTTATTGTCAAGGTGACGATAAGTATTTAGGATGGCTTCATGCCAGCAACCCACCAGGAGCCCGCGCGCTTTCCGGTAACGGTCGACGTCGTCGCCCTCACCGTGCGCGACGGCGAACTGAGCGTCCTGCTCATCAATCGTCTTTTAGAACCCTTCCGCGGGAAGCCCGCCCTCCCGGGCGGTTTCGTCCTGGCGGGTGAAGAGTTGCTGGAGGCGGCAACCCGGGAACTTGCGGAAGAGACCGGCGTCGAGCGTCTCCCCGGCTACCTGGAGCAATTGGGCAGTTACGGTCCCAGGGGACGCGATCCGCGCGGAGACATCCTGACCGTTGCCCACCTGCTTCTCGCGCCTGATTTTCCAGTACTGTCGGCAGGGAGCGATGCCGAGCACGCAGCCTGGTACCCCGTCCGCGAGGTCCGGGGTGGCGACGTGCAGCTGGCCTTTGATCATGACCGGATCATGGCGGATGCCGTGGAGCGGGCCAAGTCAAAGCTCGAATACTCGCCGTTGGGTGCTGCCTTCTGCGGCGAGGAATTCACCATCGCCCAGCTAAGGGCGGTGTATGAGGCCGTCTGGGATACGCGCCTGGACCCCCGGAATTTTCACCGCAAGGCGACAGGAACCCCCGATTTCCTGGAAGACACCGGGCGGATGACCACAGGCGATACCGGCCGTCCGGCAGCACTTTTCCGGCTTGCGGCGGCAGCCCGCCCGGCGGCAGGCCAGCCGGCCAAGGCGGTGCTCAACCCGCCCATAATGCGGCCGCGTCCGTGAGATTCAAGGTCCGTGCCGGGGGTGTAACGGGGTGATCCAGGACCGGCGGCGGGCTGGGGGGTGAGCAGCTGCGGTTGTTGGGGGAACAACCGATGGCTCCGCCGCCGCCGGTCTACTTAAATTTTACGGCGGATCACCGATGGCGGCGCTGCGCGATCAGGCACTTTTCCGGCCTGTGCGTTCGTGAGACGATCCGGATATGACCGGGAGGAGAGCTTGGTGATGCTGGACAGGGAGGCATGGCGGCCGGCGGACCCGTGGTGGGTACGGGACAACCTGCGTGAGGCCATTGACCGGCTGGTGCAGCTCGGGTACACGGTGCGCGGCGGCCAGGGCGAGGATCCGGAACTGATCGATCCTGGCGGCTCCGCCATGCAGACCTGGCGTGAGGACTATCCGTACGAAGAGCGGATGTCCCGGGAAGAATACGAACTGGAGAAATACCGGCTGCAAGTGGAACTGCTGAAGTTCCAGTATTGGGGCCAGGACCACGGGCTCAAGAACGTGGTGGTCTTCGAAGGCCGGGATGCCGCCGGGAAGGGCGGCACCATCAAACGCTTTACCGAGCATCTGGATCCGAGGGCTGCCCGGACCGTCGCGCTGGGCAAACCGTCGGACCGCGAGCAGGGGCAGTGGTATTTCCAGCGCTACATCCAGCATTTGCCCACGGCAGGGGAGATCGTGCTGTTTGACCGCTCCTGGTACAACAGGGCCAATGTGGAAAGGGTCATGGATTTCTGCACTGACCGCGACTACTCGACGTTTATGGACCAGGCCCCCTTGTTCGAGAAGATGCTGGTGGACTCAGGGATCCACCTGACAAAATTTTGGTTTTCCGTGACAAGGCACGAGCAACGCACACGCTTCGCCATCCGCCAGATAGACCCCGTCCGGCGGTGGAAGCTCTCACCGGTGGATCTGGCGTCGCTGGACCGCTGGGAGGACTACACCCGGGCAAAGGAAGAGACGTTTCTGCGCACGGACACGGACCATGCACCGTGGATGACCATCAAGTCCAATGACAAGAAGCGGGGACGGATCAATGCCATGCGCTTCTTCCTGAGCCAGTTCGACTACGACGGCAAGGATGCGTCAGCGGTCCGGCAGCCCGACCCGCTGATTGTGCGCCGCGGGCGCGACGCTGTGGGCGACTGATCCCCGCGGGATACCTCGGCCGACGCCTTAGCCTCCGACGACGGTGTAGCCTCAGATGGCCGTGTAGCCTCCGTCAACAAGGTAGTAACCGCCCGTGATGAAGGATGCTTCCTCCGACAGCAGGAAGCTGACCAGGTGGGCCACTTCCTCGGCTGTTCCGAGCCGGCCCAGCGCGTGCTTGCCTTCGATCACCGAAAGGACTTCGGGGGTCAGGGCGCCCTCCAGTAGCGGTGTCCGGATGTAGCCGGGCCCAACGGCGTTGACGCGCAGGCCCTGGGGTCCGTACTCGACGGCGGCGTTCTTGGTGATTCCGACAACTCCGTGCTTGGCCGCCGTGTAGGCGCCGTTGCCCGGGGCGGCGACAGTGCCGTGCACTGAGGCCATGTTCACGATGGCGCAGTTCTCTGCACCGGCCGCCAGCATTTGCGGGATCTGGTAGCGCATTCCATACAGCACGCCGTTGAGGTTGATGCCGACGACTTTGTCCCACTCTTCCAGATCGGTTTCACCGGCGGGCGCCTGCTTGCCGCCGATGCCGGCGTTGTTCACCGCAAGGTGCAGGGCGCCGTACGTATCGACGGCGTGGCGGACCACCATCTCGGAGTCCTCCTTCCTGGCCGTGTCCTGGCGGACCGCCGAAGCCGTACCGCCGGCGTCGACAATCTCCTTGGCGACGCGCCGGGCAGCCTCCAGGTTGATGTCGGTGACAACCACGCTGGCGCGTTTAGTGGCGAGCTCTTTGCAGACAGCTTCGCCAATACCGGAGCCACCGCCGGTAACCAGGGCAACCTTGCCGGTGAACTGTGCCATGTTGAGTTCCTCTCCGTCTGCACCGCAGCATGTCCGCTGTGATTCACCCGTGCGGGTTCTGCTTCACGGTACCGCTGCGCGGCGGACGTTTGGCGCTTTCTTCCAGTCGGGTTTCCGTGACCGCCGCGGCGGCACCGCCACAGTGGCGCCGCCGCGGCCGATAGAAGCAGGCGTGGCAGGAAAATGTGCAGAATGGGACAAAGGCCCCTGATCGGGGTGGCGGTCCGGGTGTTTCATGTGCGTATGAGGGAGCATCAGTGGGAACTGAAGGCCGTCAAGGCCTTCCATACCTTCGCCTGGTTTACCATCGAGGCCTGCATGATTTATGTGCTGTACTCAGGGATCCGGGGCCAGAGCGACCGGAGGGCAGGAAAGGCCGCCGCCGTGGTGGCCGGTGAGACGCTGATCTTCGCGGCGAATGGATTTCACTGTCCGCTCACGCCCTTGGCGCGGCGCCTGGGTGACCCCACCGGGTCCGTCACTGATATCTATTTGCCGAGGTGGTTTGCGCACAATCTTCCGGCAATCCACGTGCCGCTGATCATCCTCGCCGTGATTCTGCATGCCCGGAACCTTGGCTCCTGGCCACGCCCTGCAGGCAGCGGCCCGCGGGGTCGACGGCGCCCATGATGCGCTTGCCGATGATTCCCAGCTGCCGTGATTGAGCCCTGGTAAGTGGATCAAAAACGAGCTTCCGGACGGCTTCCACGTGGCCGGGGGCGGAATCTGCGATCTTCGCCAGCCCCTCGTCGGTGAGTGTGGCCAGCGTAATCCGTCCATCGGTAGGGTCCGTGCAGCGGCTTACCCAGCCGCGCTTCTCCAGCCGACCCACCACCTGCGACAGCCTGGGCAGGCCTGACTCGGTGAAACCCGCAAGGTCGCTCATCCGGCGGGTTCGTTCCGGTGCTTCGGACAGGCCGGCAAGGACCATGTACTCAAAGTGGCTCAGCCCGGCATCCCGCTGCAGCTGCGCGTCCAGTGCGCCGGGCAGCTTTGTCATCACGCCCACAAGGGTCAGCCAGACCTCGCGTTCGTCACTGTCCAGCCAGCGGGGCTCTCCGGGGTTTTCCATAGGCCAAGTCTACGATATTTACTTCATGGGTGAAGTTTTAAGTCCTCCTAATCGCTTGCGTCGTGAAGTATTGGGCGGTACTGTTTACTTTAATATTCAAGTACTGCCTGCTTTCCAGAGGAGCACAGATGACCGTTATGACCGAGACCGTCGCGCGGCCATATGAACAGCCTGCCACCGTCCGGAGCCAGGTGACTGTCCCGCTGCGCTTCCCGGACGGCTTCGCGGCCACCGCTGAGGTCATGACCTTCCAGGGCCTGGCCGATGGCAAGGAGCACCTCCTGCTTGGACTGGGCCAGTGGGAACAGACGCTCCTGGACCAGGGGCCCGAAAACGCCGCACCGCTGGTCCGGCTGCACAGCGAATGCCTCACCGGTGACGTGTTCGGCAGCGAGCGCTGCGACTGCGGTCCGCAGCTGCGCGAGGCAGTTGAGCAGATTGCCGCCGTCGGGGGTTTCCTCCTGTACCTGCGCCAGGAAGGGCGAGGCATCGGCCTGTACGCCAAGCTTGACGCGTATGCCCTGCAGGACACTGGCCTTGATACGTACGAAGCCAACGTGGCCCTGGGGCGCGGCGAGGACGAACGGGACTACGGCGCTGCCGCCCAGATGCTTGGCGCGCTCGGCGCCGGCCGCGTCCGCCTCCTGACCAACAACCCGGACAAGGTGGGGCAACTCGCTTCCCTGGGCGTTGAAGTGACGGAGCAGGTCCCCACGGGGGTGCATCTCTCCGACGCAAACCTCCGCTACCTGGAAGCCAAGAAGCATCACACCTCGCACACCATCGAGCTTCCGGGCGAACGCCTTCCTGCGGAAACACCCACTGCCGCAGACCTCCCTGCCGCGGGTTCCGCCGTCCCCACCCATGACGAGCTGCTGGCCCGGGTGGACGCGCTAATTCCCCGGCTGCGTGAGCGTGCCGGCGAGACCGAAGAGCTCCGGCGCCTCCCTAAGGAAACCGTTGCCGAACTGAAGGCGGCCGGAGTCTTCCAGATGCTCGCTCCGGCAGCCGTGGGTGGCTTCGGAATGGGGCTTGAAAGTTATGTACAGATGGTGCGAAGCCTTGCCCGGGGCTGTGTTTCCACGGCCTGGACCGTGGGTCACCTCGTAGAGCACGTCTGGATGCTGGCGCGGTGGCCGCAGCAGGCCCAGGACGAAGTGTTCGCCGCCGGCCCGGCCCCCTTGGCTGCCGCAACCGGCGCCCCGCCAGGGGCAGCGAAGAAGGTGCCCGGCGGTTACTCCATCACCGGACGCTGGAGCTTCGCCTCCGGTGTGATGCATTCCGACTGGGCGCTGCTGGCAGTGCAGCACGGCGGTGTCCGGATGCAATGCCTGGTCCCGATGGCTGATCTCGAGTTGCTGGACGTGTGGCACACGGCGGGCCTGCGGGGGACCGGAAGCAATGACCTCCGCGCCGAGAACCTCTTTGTCCCCGCCCACCGCGCCCTGGAATGGAGCCTGCTGGCAGCCGCCGACAATCCGGGCAGCCGCATCCACCCGGACCCGGGCATCCACGTCCCAATGGCCACGTTCCTGAACATGGTTGCCCCGGCAGCTGCTCTGGGAGCCGCCGAGCATGCCCTGGAAGAGTTCCGGGAGCTGATGATGGTGCGCAAGGTCAAACAGACGGTGGAGAAGCGCCAGGCCGATTCGCCGCTGGCCCAGGCCAGATACACGCAGGCCTATGGCCAGGTTGCCACCGCACGGCTGCACTGGGACGAAGCGGTCAGGCTGGTGGCCGCCTCCTTTGACCGGCAGCCGGTGGCCTTCACCGATGCGGAGCGCGCCCGGTACAGGCTCTCCCTCGGCCTGAGCGGCCAGGCTTCGGCTGAGGCTGTCCGGCTCATCCTGACCGGCTCAGGTGGCAGCGTGCACCGCCTGACGCACCCGCTCCAGCGGATCCAACGCGACGTCAACGTGCTGCTCAACCACGCCTCGCTGACCATGGACCCGATCCTGGAACAGGCCGGCAGGGGACTCCTGGACCTCGGATTTGCTATTCCGGCGGAGCAGTTCTAGCGGCTTGAAAACTACTGGAAGTCTGCCAGCCACAGGTCCGGGCCGAATACCTCGTACTGGATGTCCCTGGCGGGGACGCCTTTGGCGATGAGGTCGCTCCGCACTGCCTGGAGGAACGGCAGCGGACCGCAAAGATAGTACTCGGCATCTATGGGCAGTTCGACGGCGTTGACGTCCATGAACCCGGTAAAGGAGGACTCCGCCGCCCCCTGGTCACCAGCCCGGTTCAGGAACCAGCTGTGCAGCGAAGCTTCCGACAGGAGGCCGATGTCCTCGGTCACCTGCTGGCGGAGGGGGAAAGACTCCGGACTGTCGTCGGCATGCAGGAGCATCACGTGCCGCTGGGAACCTGCCTTCACGAGGTGCGAGAGCATCCCGGCCATGGGCGTGATGCCGATGCCGGCGCTGGCCATGACCACCGGCCGGTCAGTGTACTCAAGCACGACGTCGCCGAACGGGGCAGAGAGAACCACTTCGTCGCCCACCTTGACGTCGTTGTGCAGCAGGTTGGACATCTCGCCGTCGGGTGTGGCGAGTCCGTGGACCCTCTTGACTGCGAACTGCCGGTGCTGCCCGTCGTCGGCGCGCGTCAGGCTGTACTGGCGCGGCTGGTGGACACCGTCCTTCATCAGCATTTTGATGGTGACGTACTGCCCGGGCAGCGAGGGCTTGACGTCCCGTTCGTCGGTCCGTTCCACAACAAAGGTGACCACATCCGGTGTCTCCTGGATGCGCTGGGCCACACGCCAGGTCCGCCAGATGGTCTCCGGCGAGAGGTGCACCGCGCCGTAGAGGCCGCGTTCCTTGTTGATCAGCATGTTCCCCATCAGCCAATAAACCTCATCCCAGGCGGCCGCAACCTCCGGCGTGACAGCATCACCGAGCACATCCACGATGGCCCAGAACAGATGGTCATGAACAATCTGGTACTGGTCCGGGCTCAGGCCCAGAGAGACGTGCTTGTGGGCAACCCTGGACAGCAGATGATCGGGCAGCTGGTCCGGCTTTTCGATGAGGTAGGTTGCGAAGGCGGCAATAGACCCGGCCAGGGCCTGTTGCTGACGGCCGTCGGCCTGGTTTCCCCGGTTGAACAGGCCATCGAGCAGGTCCGGCCTCGCGTCAAACATGTGCTTGTAGAACCGTTTGGCAATTTCTTCGATGTTTTCCCCCACCACAGGCAGCGTTGCCTGGATGACGGGGCGGGAAGTGTCCGAGAGCATAATGTGTCCTTCCGTGGTGACCGGCTGAACCAGCTGTGGTCCGGCTTGGCCGTCACAATTTAGCAGTCAGGCAAGGTTCGGAGAAGGGACTTATGGTGATAGCCGGACCGCAATGGGACACTCGGTTTCATGCGTGAGTTCATTGCCCTCGGCACAGCCTCCCAGGTCCCCACACGGACACGCAATCACAACGGCTACGTGCTGCGGTGGGACGGTGAGGGCCTGCTCTTTGACCCCGGCGAGGGAACACAACGCCAGATGATCCACGCCGGCGTGCCTGCCACGCAGATCACGCGGATCTGCCTGACCCATGTGCACGGTGACCATTGCTTCGGGCTGCCGGGAGTGCTTTCGAGGATGGCCCTGGACGGTGTGGCCCACCCGGTCCACCTGCACTATCCGGCTTCTGGAGAGGATATGGTCCGCGCCCTCGTGTCCGTCAGCACCCCCGGGATCGACCTTAGGCTGCACCCGCACGGCAGCGCCGGCACGGTAGCGCCGGGCCTTCAGGTCCGTCCGCTGAAGCACCGCATTGAAACCTACGGCTACAGGCTGGATGAACCTAATGGCCGCAGCCTCCTGCCGGACAGGCTCGCGGCGGCCGGAGTTCACGGCGCAGACGTGGGCCGCCTGCAGCGTAACGGGGTTCTGGGCAGCGTCCGGCTGGAGGATGTAAGCGTTCCGCGGCGGGGGCAGAGCTTCGCATTTGTTATGGACACCGCACCGTGCGCCGGTGCCGGGGAACTGGCTGACCGCGTGGATTTGCTGGTTGCGGAGTCCACGTTCAGTAACGACGACGGCGGGCTCGCAACTCAGTACTCGCACCTCACCGCCGGGCAGGCCGGGGAGCTGGCGGCCAGCGCCGCCGTCGGGACGCTTATCCTTACCCACTTCTCCTCGCGCTACGGCGACGATGTCACCGGGCTCGAGGAGCAGGCGCGGGAGCGCTCGGGCCGTGCAGCCGTGATCGCAGCCAACGACCTGGACCGGATACCGTTTCCGAACCGGCGGCAGGCGCCCGGCGCAGGCCAGTAAGGCGACCCCTTGCGGGACAGCCTGGTTCGGAGCAGGATGTTAGCCTCACGCGAGGAGGCCGGCCATGGTCCAGCTTGGAAAGTTTGAGCGGTACCTGATTGAGGAATTCTTCGACGACTACCGTGCCGGTGAGATGACACACCGCACGTTTACCCGCCGCGTAGCCTTCATCATGGGCAGCATGGCAGCGGCGTCCGCAGCGATGCTGCTGGTGGGGTGCACACCGGAGGAAGTCCCGCGCAGCACAGACCCAATGCCCACGCCCTCGGGTTCCACGACAGGCACTGCCACCGCATCGACGGGACCTGTGCCGGGGGCGAAGAGCCCGTTGTCCGTTCCCGAAGGCGCTGCAGGGCTAACGACGGCGACAGTCCGGTTGGCTGCGGGCGGAACCGACATCAGCGGTTACCTCGCGCGGCCGGACTCCGGCGGAGCAGGTCCGGCCGTGCTGGTCTGCCACGAGAACCGCGGGCTGACACCGCACATCCAGGACGTGGCGCGCCGGTTCGCGAAGGCAGGGTATACCGCGCTGGCCCTGGACCTCCTGAGCAGGGAAGGGGGAACTGCCAGCCTCGATTCGGACGCCGTTTCGGGGGCGCTGACCAAGGCAGGGGCGGCCCGTCATGTAGGCGACTTCGCGGCAGCCTTTGATTACCTCCAGGCCCAGGACTTCGTGGAGTCCGGACGCATTGCCATGAACGGATACTGTTTCGGCGGCGGCATTACCTGGCAGGCGGCTACCGAGCTGCCAGGCCTGAAAGCCACCGCAGCGTTTTATGGTCCGGCTCCGGACCTGAACAAGGTGCCGGCCATCAAAGCTGCCGCATTCGGGGTGTACGCCGAACTGGACCAGCGGATCACCGGCGCGATGCCGGCCCTCCGCGATGCCTTGGCCGCCACCACTGTGACGCATCAGCTCATCGTCTACCCGGGCGTGGACCACGCTTTCCACAATGACACCGGGGAACGCTATAACGAGGCCCAGGCGACCGCTGCGTGGAATGACACGCTGTCCTGGTTTGGGCAGCACGTCTGAGGATGCAGCAGCGGCCGACGGCGGCGGGCGGCTGTGTGCCGACCGCCGCCGTCCAACGGCCTGGGGTCACGCTACGCGGACGAAGGAAGCGCCCTGGAGCCAGCTGATGGAGTGGACCTCGGTCTTAAAACCGTCCACGCCGCCGCTGACAACCTGGCCGTTGCCGGCGAAGACGCCAACGTGACCGGCAGTGATGACAAGGTCACCCGGGGCAGGCGAGCCAACAACGCTGCCGTACTGGTAGAACTGGCCCGGGGCCAGGTCTCCAACGCTCTTACCGACCGAGCGAAGGGCCTTCTCCACCATGGCGGTGCAGTCCTGCTGTACTCCGAGCTGGCCGTAGGCCGCGGCCAGGATTGCCGAGCCGGCAGCGCCGGTCGGGGCCTGGACAGGGGCGGGAGCCTGAACCGGTGCGGAGGTTGACGCCAGCTGGATGCCGGTGTTGGCGGGAGCAGCCGGGGCGGCTGCCGGGGCTGCGGGTGCTGCCGGTGCCGGGGCGGCTGCCGGTGCCGGTGCGGCTGCCGGGGCTGCCTGACCGGCGGCGGGGATCTGGATCTGGTCGCCCGGGTAAATGATCGAGGACAGCGCCAGGCCATTGGCGGCCAGGACATCGTTGAGGGCTACGCCGTTGGCGGCAGAGATCTCGCCCAGCGTGTCGCCGGAGACGACGGTGTGGACATTGGCCGTTGCGGGGGCCGGGGCCGGAGCGACGGCTGCTACCGGTGCGCTGGACTGTGCCTGAACGTTACCCGTGCCGGAGTTGTCCGGTCCGCTGACCCCGGCGTGTGCCGGAGCGCTGAAACCGAAAAACAGGCCTGAAGCGGCGGCGACAACAAGGGCCGGCCGTCCGATCGTCAGGGCAAGGGACGTAGTAGGGGTGGTGGCGGCACGATGGCGTGCGGCAGTGTACTTCTTGGACATGGTTGATTGCCTCTCCCATGCCTGCGGGGTGAGCTGTCGGGTTCGGGTCGGAGACACCCGGCCGTGCGCCACCGTGCAGGACGGGACGCAAACGACTTAACCCCAAGGCCTCAGCTGAAGCCGTGAAAATGTGGTTCCCCCGTCCCTGCCAGTTCAATTGCGCTGGGATCCCGGGTCAGCGGCAGGGCTCGGCATACTGACGGGAATGTCCTGGCTTTGAACCAGGGCACCGAACGACCATAGCCGCTGGTTTTCCCAAATGTCACATTCCGATAACGGAATGTAGGGCCAAAACACGCTTGAAGGTGCCAGCAATTTTTCCTGGTTGTGGTAATAGCATCGCAGGTCAGGCCCCGAAACCGATATATGCCCGGTAAGCTCACCAACTATGTGTCCGATCCCACAAAACAGGCGGCCGTCCGCAGTGGCCGCAGTCCTCGTACTGGCCGTCGCCGGTTCGTTATGCGGCACGCATGCATACGCGGCAGCCGACACCCCGCCCGATGGATACCCCTCATGGCAGGACGTGGAGAAAGCCAGGCAAACCGAGGCCGGCACCGCAGCGGAAGTCGCCAGGATTGGCGACCTGCTGGGCGGATTGCAGACCCGGTCCGAAGCCCTCGGAAATGCCGCCGTCACCGCCGCCGCCGAGTATGCGGTGACCGGGGCTGAGCTTCAGGCGGTCAGTTCGAGGGTGGATGCCCTGGCCGCGCAGGTGGCCCGTGCGCAGGAGGATGCAACCCGTCATAAGAAGGAAATTGGTGCGCTCGCAGCACAGTCGTACAAGACCGGCGGGACAAACATCGGGTTCTTCGTGGCGCTCGACGCCGTGCAGACCAACAGCATGCACGGGCTGAACATCGTCCGGATCGTCAGCGACAGGACGGCGTCCCTGGTCCACAAATCAGCAGAGGCTGAGAAGGCGGCGGAGGCGCTCGCCGGCCAGGAGCGCGCGGCCAAAGCCGAACGCGAACGGCTGGCCGGGGAAGCGCAAACGAAGCTGGCCGCAGCCCGGTCGGCCCAGCAGGCGATGTCGCAGCAGGTCGCGGAGCAACAGGAACGCAGCACCGAACTCACCGCCCAGCTCGCCTCGCTCAAGGGAACAACGGCTGCAGTGGAGGGTGAGTTCCGTCAGGGTCAGGCCGCGCTGGCAGCCTTCGAAGTGTCGCAGGCGGCAAAGCGTGCGGCGGCGGAAGAGCAGGCACGCCGCCAGGCAGCGACCGCAGCGGCCCAGACCCCGGCGAAGCCAGCCCCGGCCGCCCCTGCCCCGCAGAATCCTGCTCCCGGAGTGCCTGCCCCGGCACCTCCTGCTGAAAGTCCGACGCCGAAGCCGCCGCCCGTCGTCGTCCCCTCTGTTCCGGGCGGCGGGGTCAACGACCCCGCAGGCGCCAGGAGCTACGCTGCCGGGAGGCTGTCCGCCTACGGGTGGGGCCAGGACCAGTTCCAGTGCCTGGCGCAGCTCTGGACGAAGGAATCCAACTGGCTGACCACGGCCACCAACCCGGACTCAGGTGCGTACGGCATCGCCCAGGCGCTGCCGGCCAGTAAGTATGCGAGCGCGGGAAGCGACTGGCTCACCAGCTACCGGACCCAGGTGGACTGGGGACTCGCCTATATCCTTGACCGCTACAATTCACCTTGCGCCGCGTGGAACCACTCGATAATCAGGAACTGGTACTGACCGCCTCCCGCCGCCGACCGATCCCGGCCGCGCTCAGCCGCCGGCCGGCTTGGCGAACTCCGCAGCGCTGAGGAATTCGATGCCGACGAATGGCTGGTCGCCGTCTACCCAGGCGTCATGGCCGGGCGGGATGGTGTACGAATCACCGGCGCTGATATTGATCTGGCTGTCTTCGGTTTTTACCGCAAGGGCCCCGGACACGCAGTACCCCACATGGCTGTTCTGGCACGATTCGGTTTTCACCACCGGCTTGATGCACTCCGACCAGCGCCAGCCGGGCTGGAACGTAAACCGGCCAATGGTGTAATCGCCGAGGTTGACGACGTCCACTTCTGTTTTGTCCGGGCGGCGCTTCTCGTCGGGAGCGTCATGGGATTTCGATGCCAGCTGGTTGACGTGGTTTATAGGCATGGTGTGCCGACCTTTTCCTGGGATGGTGCGCTTGCCCGCCGCCTGTCCCTGGCTGCCAGACGGTATCTGCGGCTCTTACGAGTGCCAGCATGCTCCGTGGCGGGACGCTTGTCGATCCCCAATTTCCGCCGGCGCTTCCGCGGGCACTTTCGCGGGCGCGCGATCGTTTGCGGCACAGGATGGGAGAACGGCGGACGGGGCCGCGTTAGGCTTTTCCCATGGCTGACTTCGAACGGTTCCGGGTCCTGCTGGAGGAAGAGCGCGGCAGGAAACTGGCGCTGCTTCCGGCCCTCCGCGCGGACATCTCGTCGGCCAATGCCGCCCGCCAGGATTCCAATGTTGACGATGAACATGATCCGGAGGGTGCCACCATAGCCTTCGAGCTGTCCCAGGCCTCGGCACTGCTGGATCAGAGCAGCGCCGGGCTGGCTGAGGTTGAATCCGCGCTGCAGAGAATTTCCGAGGGCACGTATGGGATGTGTGCCGTCTGCGGCCGGCCGATCGCCGAGGGCCGCCTGGAGGCGCGCCCGTGGACGCCGTACTGCATTGAGCACGCCGCAGCCGGGCGCCGGGACCGGTACGGGCACCCATGAACCAGACAGTCCAGGACGCTGCAGGTTTTATCGACGCCACCCTGCAGAACGAGGGCGCCTGGTACCGGGCTGAGGAAGTGGAATCCCGCCTGGGCGGCACACTGGGTTCCTACGGGTCGTCTGTGGGGGCTGTGCGGGGAACCATCCGGGACGCCGGCAGGAAGTTCAAAGGCCTAGGCCACGACGACGTGACAGCGCTGGCATCGCGCCTCTGGGGACAGCCGGGTCCCGGCCGCCGGCCCGTTTATGAGCGCCGGCTCGCCGCCGTGGTCCTGCTGCAGTCACGGGCGGCACTGCTTCGCCACTCCGACCTGACCCGGCTGGAGGGTTTTATCCGGTCGGCACACACTGCCGAGCTGGTGAACCCCCTGACCGCCGACGTCGTTATTCCCCTGCTTGCAGCGCTCGATGGTGCCGACCGCCAGCGGGCCGCCGTGGTGATGGCGCGCTGGCACGATGACCCTGACCCCTGGGTCCGCCACGCGGCGGCCCTGATCGATGGGATCACCGCTGGAACTGCCCGGCCACGCACCGCCTGAGACCACGCACGCCGACGACAAGGAGACGCACATGGAACACCCCTTCAACATGGAACGCTTCGTTGAGGCCCAAGACAGCGGAGGAACATACCAACAGGCACTGTCCGAGCTGCAAATCGGCGACAAGAGGGGCCACTGGATGTGGTTCGTCTTTCCGCAGATTGCAGGCCTCGGCAGCAGCCCCACGTCCCGGAAGTACGCCATCTCCTCCCTCGCCGAGGCACAGGCGTACTTGGAGCATGACGTCCTGGGGCCGCGGCTGCTCGAGTGCAGCACGGCAATAGCCGCCCACACAGGGCGCTCCGCCGTCGACATCCTCGGCAGGACTGACGCCATGAAGCTGCACTCCTCCATGACGCTGTTTCTGCGGGCGGCACCCGGCGAGACTGTTTTCAAAACGGTCCTGGCGAGGTTCTTTGACGGCGAACCTGATGCCGCCACCGACGAACTGCTCGCCGCGGCCAGGGACTGACCCGCGCGTTCAGGTCAGCCCTTTTCCGCAGGGCTGCGAAGCCGGATCAGTCCTTCCGGACTTCCACCAGTTGAACCTGCCGCAGGCGTCCTGCGTCGACCAGCGCAGTCATGTACGTGCACACAGGCTGCCTCCGGCGGTCAGTGGGGGAGCCGGGGTTGAGCAGACGCAGTCCCCGCGGCGACGTTGTGTCCCACGGGATGTGGCTGTGGCCGAAAACCAGCACATCCGAATCCGGGAAGAGTTCCTCCGCGCGTTCGTTCCTGCCCTTCGCCGTGCCTGTCTCATGCACCATGGCGAACCGCACGCCTTCCAGCACTACGCTCACTGTTTCGGGAAGCCGCCGGCGGAGTTCCTGGCCGTCATTGTTGCCGTAGACCGCCACGAGGCGGCGGCTCCGCCGTTCGAACCCGTCCAGCAATTCCGTGTTCACCCAGTCACCGGCATGGAACACCACATCAGCGCTGTCGACGGCGGCCCACACCTGGGCGGGCAGTTCACGGGCCCGCTTGGGGACGTGCGTGTCTGAGACGAGGAGGAGGCGCAGCGGCATATCTGAATCCTGCCATGCAGCCCCTGTTACTGCCCGCTGCGGCGTCGTACTCTGGGGCTGGAGGTGATTGCCATGGAGGCAGCGCAGGGCGACAGGATCATTGTTCACGGACGGACAGTCGGCTCGTCGGACCGGCACGGGGTGATCGTGGAAGTTCGCGGTCAGGAGGGACACCCGCCGTACGTCGTCCGCTTCGACGACGGACACGAAACTGTAATGTACCCCGGCGGTGATTTCGCCGTCGAACGCGGTCAGGGAGGCCAGCCGGGCTGAGCCAGTGTGACAGGTGCCCGGCACAGCGGCCGGGCACCTGTCAGACTGGAGCTATGGATCACTCCCTGACTGTCACGACCCCTGACGCTAACCGCCAGTCTCCGCCGCCGCACAAGGGTCCGCGGAATCCCGGTGATGCATGGGTGGAGGGGGACCGCGGCAGGTTCTGGGGCAGGTTCGGCGCGGCAGGTGTCCTGGCCTACGATCCCCGCAAGGGGGTCCTCCTCCAGCACCGCGCCCTATGGAGCCACAACGGCGGAACCTGGGGGCTGCCCGGCGGTGCCCTGCACCAGGGTGAGGATGCCGTGATCGGCGCCCTCCGCGAAGCATACGAGGAGGCTGCAGTGCCGGCGGATAATGTGGACGTGCTTTGGACCTCGGTGCTGGACCTCGGCTACTGGAGCTACACCACCGTTGTGGTCCTGGTGACTGAGCCCTTTGATCCCGTGATCAGCGATCCGGAAAGTCTCGAACTGGAGTGGGTCCCGCTGGATGACGTGGAAGGCAAGGAACTGCATCCCGGTTTCGCCAAAGCCTGGCCGGATCTGCGGCCCGGCCTCCTGAATCATTCGGGGCGTGGCCTGTAGCCGGCGTCAGTGGTCTTCGCCGTACTCAGCATTAACCAGGATGGGCAAATGATCGGACTTGCCCCGCGGAAGGGTTTCAACGCTTGTGATGTCCAGTCCCAGTGACGTGGCAAAGTCGAAGTGCCCCTTGAACACCTTGTAGCGGGTGTAGGTCCGGCGGTTGCTGAGCGAGAGCGCGTACCCGGAGTTCTTCATGTGCGCGTGCAGGTTCCTGGTGAAGAACGGGTAGTTGAAGTCGCCAACCATCAGTGTCATCAGGCCGCTGCCCATGCTGAGCAGCTCCGCATGGGCGGCGTGGATCTGTTTCCGGCGCAGCGAATTTGACGCGGTCAGCGGCGCCGCATGGAACGAGCCGATCACCAGCTCGTGCCGGGTCTCGTTGTCCACTACCCGCGTGCCGATCAGGCGTTCATGGGCTGGTGCAAGCACCCTGTCGTGGACGGATTTCTTCAGAGCGAAGGACTGCGTGTCAAGCGCTGTGAACCGGCTGCTGCGGTAGTAGATGGCCAGGCCCAGCCGGTTGCCCTTGGTGGTGTCCGCCAGGTGCAGCGGCCCCAGCGTGTCCGGCAGGTCGGCCGAGTCGACTTCCTGGAGGCACAGCGCGTCGATGGCAAAATTCCGTGCAAGCGCGAGGAGTTCGCCGCTCGCTTTGTGCTTGCGAAGGTTGTAGCTGATGACGCGCATTGGTGGGAGCACCTCGCTTCGAGGGTCGCGGACAGGGCCAGTTTCAGAGTCTAGCGCCAGAGCTTTCCTCTGGCCGCCTGTTTCTTGTCGTCTTTGCCGCCCTCGTCACCGCGGCTCCGTTGGCACCGGGTTAGAGTTAATAATCATTCACCCAACCGTCAGAAGGGGTCACCGTTGACCAAGGAACTGCCTGAGCTTGCCCAGGGAAACTTCTACTACGAGTTGCTGGGCGACGGCCGCTTCCGTTCCACCATCCACGCCCAGGGGGCATGGAACGAGCACGAACAGCACATGGCGCCGGCCGCAGGACTGATGGCTGACAGCCTGGAGCGGCACGAGCCCCGCACGGACATGCGGATGGCCCGGTTGAGCTACGAGATCCTGGGCCTCATTCCCGGAGGCTCCTTCCACATCGAAACCACCACGCTCCGCCCCGGCCGGACCATTGAGCTGCTGCAGGCAGAACTCGTGGCGAACGGGCGTGTGGCCATCCGGGCGACAGCATGGCGGATGATCACCAGTGACACGTCGGCGGTGGCCGCCGTCGAGGACATCACTATCCCCGCGCCGGATGACTGCAAGCCGTTCGACGGCGCCGTCATCTGGCCCGGCGGCTACATCCGGTCATTGGAGATGCGCGTGGCCGAGGGGCACCGGCACGGAGCCGGCACAGTGTGGCTGAGGACCGGGCACCCGCTGACGGACAAGGCGGACAGCAGCGACTTTGTCCGCCTGATGGGCCTGGTGGACACGGCCAACGGGATCGCCGCCAGGGTTATGCCGGGCGAGGGGAGCTATGCCTTCCCCAACCTGGACCTGCAGATCCACATGTACCGCAGGCCCGGCGGCCAGTGGCTTGGGCTGGACAATGCCGTCTCCTTCGGCAACGACGGTATCGGCCTCACGTCCACTGTCCTCCATGACCTCCAGGGACCCTTTGGCCGTGCCGAACAGATCCTGACCCTCCGCCGTACCTGACCTTACTGAACGAACTCCACAAGAACCCCGTCATTCCATCACGCAGGGGCGCTCATGCTGGCCGTCACATCAAAAGTTAAGGTTCCAGGGCTGACAGGCCGCGATGTCAGTGGCTTCATGATGTCCTGCACGGATGAGCAGTACCGGCAGTGGTGGCCGGGCACCCACCTCCGGCTGCATGTGCTCAACGGCGCCACGGGCGGCGAAGGGGATGTCATGGTGATGGACGAATTCGTCGGCCGGCGCCGGCTGCGCCTGCGCGGAGTTGTGGAGGCCTTCGAGCCGGGACGGCGGATAGTGTGGCGGTTCCATAAGATCGTGCCTCTTCCCGCGAGGTTGTCCCTGGCGTTCTCGCCGACACAGGACGGCGTGTGTGTGCAGCACACCGTGACAGCCGGCTGGCCAGGGATCGGACGGGTGCTGGATCCGCTTCTTCGGCTGTACTTCACAGCCGAATTCACGGCGGACCTGGACGACCATGTGCGAATCGAATTCCCCCTGCTGCGTAAGTACCTCCGTGACCGGCCCAAACCTGAAACCCATGATTGAGGCCCGGTCCGGTGGATTGTTGGGCGAGGGCCAGGGACTGGTCGCAGCGGTGAGATCGATGCACACTGATAGCACCTGCCGGTCCCACTCAGGTGAGGAGAAGACACGTGACGGCTCTGTTCCTGGTTCTTATTGCATCCGTGGTAATCATTGCGGTGGTGGTCCTCAGCCCGGTGCGGGCCAGTGCGCACTGCGACACCCTTGACGGGCCCGCCGCCCAGGACGGCAGGCGGGCGCTGGAGACCGGCAATCCCAATCACGCCCTGAAATGGATCGACGCAGGCCATGAGGGCGAGCTGCTCGAGATTTTCACTCTCGCGAAGGCGGCACGGGCACACGGTCAGGAAGCTCAACAGGTTGCCGACCGCTGGTTCCTGGAGAATCTTGTGCGCATCCACCGTGCTGGTGAAGGCGAACCCTATACGGGCCTGAAACCTTCGGACGGGTCCATCGATGAAAAGGTGCTCGCCGCGGACCGCTGCGTCGAAACCGGAACCCTGCAGGCCTTGGACGGCCTGATGCCGGCTGAACGACTCCGGCAATTGGAGGCGCCCCTGGCGACGGTGCTGGCGCACAGGAATTACGACGTGGACGATCTTGACGCCGGCCGGGCCTACGTCGGTGCCTACGTCAGCTTCGTTAAGCTTGCTGAAGGCGAGGAAGCCGGCGGCCACCACGTACACGCCGGACACGGGCACTGACGGGATGGTGGCCCGTGGTTGTTGAGCCGGCCATTGCTTCAGCCGTCGTGCTGGCCGCCTTGCTGACCGCCGTCCTGGCCGGACTGGCGGTGCGCCGGTGGCTGGTGTTTCTGACGAAAATAGAGTCGGTATCAATGGTCCCCGCCCTGGCACCGGGACGTTACGTGCTGACCCGGCGTCTGACGCATCCGGGGCTGATCCGGCGCGGTGATGTCCTTGTGGTCAGTTCCCAGGAGCTGGGCCGAACCGTCGTTAAGCGGGTCCTGGGCCTGCCCGGGGAGCAGGTGGTGATCGAGGCCGCCGGCGGCATCCGGGTCAATGGGCGCCTCTTCCCCGAGCCTTATGTTATGCACACCGGAGGCCCGTGCGGCACTTTCCGGATCCCGCCCGGGCACCTGCTGCTGCTTGGCGACAACCGCGCCTGCTCCAGCGACGGCCGGCATTGGCAGGCCCCCTATCTGCCCCTGGATGCCGTCCAAGGGACAGTTATTATGGGTGGACCTAATCCATTCCTGTCGCTTCCCGGTAAGCGCGGACGGCGTTGTGGACAGTGGGATAGAAATGGTCTGCGCTGAACCTTGAACTGGCGCCGAAGCGGACCAGACGGTCCTTAATGGGTCCCTTCATTTCGGCAAAGACCAGGCTAATGCCTTCCCGGGCAAGTTCATCGTCCAGTTGCACCACCTCCTCAAGTGCAGTTGTGTCCAGGCCGGTGATGGGCTCGGCGGCCACAAGCACCCATTTCACCGGCCACGGGGCACCGTCCACCAGGCTGCGGATGTGGTCCGCGAACACTTCGCCGTTGGCAAAAAACAACGGGGCGTCGAAGCGTGCGATCACCAGGCCCTTAACCCGCTTCCCCTCAGGGTGCCGGTCGAGGTCGTGGAAGCCGGGGATGCCGTCAACGCTGGCGAGTTCGGTCCGGTACGGATCCCAGGCGCGCCGGACGAAGGCCACCAGGGACAGCCCGATCGCCACCACGATTCCCTCCAGGACCCCCACAAAGGCGACGCCCAGGAAGGTGACCACCAGCAGGAGCGTTTCCATCCGGCTCATCCTGACCAGCCGGATGAGCGTCTTGACGTCTACGAGCGACGCAGCGGCGACGATCACCAAGGCAGCGAGCGTCGCGGTGGGCAGGAAAGCCGTGATGCCCGGGATGAGGATCATGAACAGCACCACCAACAGAGCCGCTACCACTCCGCTGAGCGGTGACTTCCCGCCCGCATCGAGCACAATGGGCGTGCGCGATGAGCTTCCGCTGACCGGGAAGCCACTAAGCAGGCCGGTGGCAATGTTGGCGATCCCCAGTGCGCCCATTTCCTCGTTGCCGTTGACTCTCAGTCCGCGCCGCGCCGCGAGGCTCTTGGACAGAGTTGAGGTGTCCGCGAAGGCGATCAGGGCGATGCCCGCTGCCGGGCCCAGGAGCGAGAGGACATCGTCCATTCCAATGCCACCCAGGGAAGGGTTAGGAAGTCCTTGCGGCAGTGCGCCGACTATGGGGAGTTGTCCGGCCAGTCCCATGGCTGCCACCACGGCGATGGAGCCTCCGACGGCAAACAGCACGCTCGGTACTTTCCATGGGAGGAATCGTCCGGCCACAATGACGGCCAGGCTCCCTGCTCCGACGGCCAATGCGACGGGGTTGATGCCGCCGCTGAGGACGGCCCCGGCCAGGGAGCCGAGGCGATCCACCAGGGAATCTCCGGAGCTGTCGATGCCCAGCAGCCTCGGAAGCTGGCTGACCGTGACGGCCAGCGCAATGCCGTTCAGGTAGCCGACCCGGATCGGTTTGGAGAGCAGGCCGGTGACGAATCCCAGATTGAACAGACGCCCGGCAAACAGGAAAGCGCCGATCAGGATAGCGAGGACTCCTGCCATGGGTACGGCCTGCTCCGGGTCACGTCCGGCCAAGGGAAGAATTGCGGCGGCGATCATGGGTGCCAGCGATGAGTCAGGCCCAACAATGACCACCCGTGACGGTCCGAACAGCGCGTAGAAGATCATCGGCACCACGGAGGCGTACAGCCCGTTTACCGCCGGAAGGCCGCTGGCCTCGGCGTAGGCCATGCCGGCTGGCACAAGGGCCGCGCTCAAGGCTGCCCCGGCCACCAGATCAGGCTTCAGCCAGGCCTTCTTATAGCTGCGGGCCACGCCAACGCCAGGAACCGCCCTGCTGATCCAGTCGCGCCGCACGCCCGCCTCCAAACAGATTAGGTCAGGAAGCCAGGGGCTCCTGCGCGGGACTTGATTCCTGACCGTATTCGGCCGCGACCAGGATGGGCAAGTGGTCGGAGGCGCCGCGGGGCAGCGTTTCCACGTTGTCAATGTTCAGGCCCAGGGAGGTGGCGAAGTCGAAGTGGCCCTTGAACATTTTGTACCGCGTATACGTCCGGCGGTTGCTCAGGGAGAGTTCGTAGCCGGAGTCCTTCATGTGTTCGGTGAGGTTCTTCGTAAAGAACGGGTAGTTGAAGTCACCCACCATGAGCGTCATCAGGCCCGTCCCCATGCCCAGCAGCTCCTTGTGCGCGGCGTTGATTTGGTTCCGCCGCAGCGAGTTGGTGGCCGTCAGCGGCGCGGCGTGGAACGAGCCGATGACAAGCTCGTGATCGGTCTCGTTGTCCCTAACCCGGGTGCCGATCAGCCGCTCATGCGCAGGGGCCAGCACCATGTCATGCAGTGATTTCTTCAGCGCAAAGGTCCTGGTGCCGTGAGAGGTGAACCGGTCCTTGCGGTAGTAGATGGCAAGCCCGAGCCGGTTTCCCTTGGTTGAATCGGCCAGCTGCAGCTGACCCAGGGTGTCCGGCAGGTCGGTGGTGTCGCATTCCTGCAGGCACAGCGCGTCCACGCCGAAGTCCTCGGCCAAGGCAACCAGCTCCCCGCTGGCCTTGTGCTTACGAAGGTTGTAGCTAATGACTCGTATCAGTGGATTGCCTCTCCTGAGGGAGTATGTGGGGTTGCATCCGGTTTCCGAGTTTAGTCACCGGGCGATGGGATAAAGCGTAAAAGTCCGTTCGTGTCAGGCCGCTTTTGCCGGGAGTACCGTCAGGCGGTGCGGAACACCAGCCAGCCTGCGAGCGTGGACAGCGCGGTTAGTACGGCGCCCCAGAGGATGTCCACCACGATGAGCTGTAGCGGCCACGTCTTAAGCGTGGCGGCGTTGGTGAGGTCATAAGTGGCGTAGGCGAAGGCGCCCAGGGCCGCTCCGTAGCCGAGGGCAGTCAGCCAGCTGCCGCCGTCGAGCGCCGGCCGCAGTGCGAAGAAGAGGATCCCGGCGATGTACATGACATAGAAAGCCACGGCGTAACCTAAGTGTGGCTTGTCAGCGAGCAGGTCACCGGTGTGGCTGCGGTAGAACGGGTTCATTGTCTTGAGCCAGATGGCATCAATAACCGCGAATGCCGCGGCGACAACAAGGAATTGCAAAATGACCATAAGGGAGCTTAGCAACATGCAGGACGTCGAAGCGGGACTCCGGACGCTCACCGTGGTGCGGCAGGATCATACGCTGGGCGCCGCCCGGGACTTGGAATTCGGCCTCGAACTGCTGGCCATGGCGAAGACCGGCAGGATCGGCCCCACCCTTCGGCTGTACCGTCCGGCCCCGACTGTCGCCTTCGGCCAGCGCGACACGCGGCTGCCGGGCTTTGATGCGGCCGCCCGTGCCTGCCGGGACCACGGCTTTGAACCCCTGGTGCGGAAGGCCGGCGGCCGGGCCGCCGCCTACCATGAGGGCACCCTGGTGGTAGACCACATCATGCCCGACGCGGATGCGATAGCCGGTTCCCGGAGCCGGTTCAGTTTCTTTGGTGAGCTGCTGGCCACGGCCCTGCGGAACGTCGGGGTGCAGGCCGCCGTCGGGGAGATCCCGGGCGAATACTGCCCGGGGGAGTACAGCGTCCACGGCGCCGGCACCGCCGACCCCGCGCACCGGATCAAACTGATCGGCACCGCCCAGCGTGTGGTGAGCGGCGGCTGGCTGTTCAGCTCAGTGATTGTGGTGGAGAATTCCGCCCCCATTCGCGCTGTCCTGACGGACAGCTATGCGGCGCTGGGCCTGGACTGGGACCCGGCCACTGCCGGGGCAGCGAACGATCTTGTGCCCGGGCTCACTGTGGGGGCTGTCGAAGATGCGGTGCTGGCCGAGTACGCGGGCCACGCTTCCCTTCGCCACGCCGACTTCAGCAGCGTGTACGGCAGGGAAGCGTAGCCCGCTTCGGCTGGCCCTCTGTGAGGGGCATTTCGCCCGGCCTAGTGGCCGCGGGCGATCCACTCCTCCAGGTGCGGGGCTTCGGCCCCGATGGTGGTGGTGTCTCCGTGCCCGGTCCGGACCACCGTGCCGGCCGGGAGCGGCAGCAGCCACGTCCTGATCGATTCGATGATGGTGGGGAAGTCGCTGTAGGACCTTCCGGTGGCTCCCGGGCCGCCCTGGAACAGAGTGTCGCCGCTGAAAACGGTGCCCTCGCCGTCGGGTCCGTCAGCCAGGTGGAAGGACACCGAACCCGGCGAGTGCCCCGGCGTGTGCAGGGCGGTCAGGCTGGCGCCGGCCACGTCCACCACGTCGCCGTGGCTGATGCGGACATCCGGTTCCATATCCGGGTAGACGTTCTTCCAGAGCATCCAGTCCGCCTCGTGCAGGTGGATGGGTGCCTGGACGAGGTCCCGGAAGTCGGCCACCGAGCGGATGTGGTCGTCGTGGCCATGGGTCAGCAGGATGGCCTTGAGCTTTCGGCCGGCCACCGCCCCGGCAACGGCTTTGGCATCGTGTGCCGGGTCGATCACGACGCATTCGGCGTCGTTGCCCACGATCCAGACGTTGTTGTCCACATCCCAGGTGCCGCCGTCGAGGGAAAACGTGCCGGAGGTGACCAGGCGGTCGATCCGGAGCGGGCCGCCGGTGCCGGCCGCGCCGCCGGCAGCGGGTGCGGTCACAGCTCTACCACCGAACGCAGTACCGAACCTGAATGCATCTTCCCGAACGCTTCCTCCACCTGGTCGATGGTGATCCGCTCGGTCACAAAGGCATCCAGATCGAGCTTGCCCTGCCGGTAGAGGCTGATCAGCATGGGGAAGTCCCGGGACGGCAGGCAGTCACCGTACCAGGAGGACTTCAGCGAACCGCCGCGGCCGAAGACATCCAGGAGGGGCAGCTCGAGGGTCATGTCCGGCGTCGGGACGCCCACCAGTACTACAGTGCCGGCGAGGTCGCGGGCGTAGAACGCCTGCTTGTACGTTTCCGGGCGGCCGACGGCGTCGATCACCACGTCAGCGCCGAACCCGCCGGTAAGCTCCCGGATTTTCTCCACCGGGTCAGAGTTCGAGGAGTCCACGGTGTGGGTGGCGCCAAGTTCAAGGGCGCGGTCCAGCTTCTTGGCGTCGATGTCGACGGCGATAATGGTGGTGGCGCCGGCGAGCGCGGCGCCGGCGATGGCCGCAACGCCCACGCCGCCGCAGCCGATGACGGCGACGGAATCGCCGCGCTTGACGCCGCCGGTGTTAATGGCGGCGCCGATGCCGGCCATCACGCCGCACCCGAGCAGGCCGATGGCGGCAGCATCGGCGTCGGGATCCACTTTGGTGCACTGGCCGGCGGCCACGAGGGTCTTCTCGATGAACGCACCGATGCCGAGAGCGGCAGAGAGTTCTGTGCCGTCCTCAAGGGTCATCTTCTGGGTGGCGTTGTGGGTGTTGAAGCAGTACTGGGGCTGTCCCTTGGCGCAGGCGCGGCATTCCCCGCAGACGGCGCGCCAGTTCAGGACAACACGGTCGCCCGGGGCCACGTTGGTGACGTCGGGTCCTACGGCGCTGACCACGCCGGTGGCCTCGTGTCCCAGGAGGAACGGGAAATCATCGCTGATTCCGCCGAGTTTGTAATGCAGGTCGGTGTGGCAGACGCCGCTGGTGAGGATGTCCACCAGGGCCTCGCCCGGACCCGGCTCCGGGACCAGGATGGTCTCCAGAGTGACCGGGGCGCCCTTGGTACGGGCTACGACACCTTTGACTTTATGGACCACGGAAGGCTCCCTCAATGCAGATAGACAAGAACGGGACCAACGCTGAAGTTGGTCCCGTTCTGTCTACCACATGAGCTGACGGACTCAGGCTGCGAGGCGGCTCTTTACCTCAGCCAGGGAAGGGTTGGTGGCGGCGGTGCCGTCCGGGAAGAGCACGGTGGGGACGGTCTGGTTGCCGCCGTTGAGCTGTTCCACGAGTTCGGCGGTGCCGTCCACCTCTTCGATATTGATTTCCGTGTAACCGATGCCCTGGGCGTCCAGCTGCTTCTTCAGCCGGGTGCAGTAGCCGCACCAGGTGGTGGAAAACATGGTGATGGTGCCGTTCTCGGGGGTAAAGTCCACGGAGCTCTCCTGTGTAAGTTGAAGGGGTTCAGTCTCCACAACCGTAACCCGGGGCAGGCTATTCCCCCGCGGCAGCGACGACGGATGACAGCAACGCTGACAAGGCATACCGGTAATGGCATGCTGGATCCATGTGTGGACGCTATGTGATGGCCCGGGCCGTGGGTGACCTGCTGGCCGAATTTGATGCCGGCCTGGAGGAGGATGTTCACCTTCCTCCATCGTGGAATGTGGCGCCCACCGACGATGTGCCCATTGTCCTGGAGCGGCTGATCGAGGACAACACGGTGCGGCAGCTGCATGTGGCCCGCTGGGGCCTGGTGCCCTCCTGGGCCAAGGATCCGCGAATCGGTGCCAAGATGATCAACGCCCGGAGCGAGAGCGTGCTGGAAAAGCCGGCGTTCCGCAAAGCCGTCAAGTCACGCCGGTGCGCTGTGCCGGCCGATGGATATTACGAGTGGAAGCAGGGGACCGGGAAGGCGAAGCAGCCCTACTACGTGCATCCGGGGTCTGAGCAGGGGCTGGTTTTCGCCGGCCTCTATGAGTGGTGGAAGGACCCTTCCAAGGCCGACGGCGATCCTGGCCGGTGGCTGCTCTCCACATCCATCCTGACGGCTGACACCCCGCCGCCGGGTGCCGAGTCCACGGTGTTTGGCAAACTCACGGAGCTGCATGACCGGGTGCCGCTGCCAATGGACCGGGCCACGATGGCGTCGTGGCTGGACCCGCAGATCGATGACGCCGCCTTCCTCGTGGACCTGGTCCGGGCCCATGTGAAGGAAGTCGCCGCCGACTGGCATGTGGACTCAGTAGGTACCGAGGTAGGGAACGTACGTAACAATTCCCCGGAGCTCATCCGGCCGGTAGAGGCGCTTTTCTGATCCGCTGACCGTTGCCGCCGGCAGGCTGCGGACGCTCCCTGTTTCTAGACGGTGACCTTGCCGTCGTCGTCCACTGCCCACGCGGGGTTGTACGCAACCTCCCAGCGGAAGCCGTCCGGATCAGCGAAATAGCCGCTGTACCCTCCCCACGGCTGGGTGACAGGATCGGCAACGATCTCCGCGCCGGCCGCCCGGGCTTCGGCCATCACCTGGTCCACTTCCTCCGTGGTGGCCAGGTTATGGCTAAGGGTGATGCACGGGACCGGTCCCGGGGTGCCAACCCCGGCTTCGGCGTGCATCTGCCCGGCATCCCACAGGGACAGAATGAGGCCGTGGTTGACCTGGATGAACACCACATCGCCGGGCATTTCACGGTGCACCGGCCACCCGAGTCCCTCCACATAGAAGCGGCGGGAGGCGTCAACGCTGCGGACGCCTAGTGAGATGAAGTCGACTCTGGGCTGCATGCTTCGATACTGTCAGAAGATGGCAACTATTCAAGGAAACGACCGGGATGCTTTGGCGGACAAAGAGCAGCTCGCTGCCGTGCGGATTGCGGTGGATGAAGTTGACGATCAGATTGTCACCCTCATTGCCCGGCGGGAACGCCTGATCCGGATCGCCGGAACCCTCAAGGGGGACGACGCTGAAGTCCGGGCCCCGGGCAGGGTGGAGCGGGTCATTGAGCACGTCCGCGGTGCCGCAGAAAAGAAGGACATCGACCCGGACATCGTTGAATCAACATACCGGGCCATGATCTCGGGGTTCATTGAACTCGAGATGAAGGTCCACAAAGAGAACAGCTGAAGCTAGAGCGCTTCTTCGACCGGGACGCCGCCCTGGAAATCGCGGCCATCAGCCTCGCTGAACGCTGTCATGTTGTGCCCTTTGCCCAGCCCCTGAATGGCTGCCATGGGAAAGTTTCCAGTGATGGTGTTGCCTGAATGGGTCACTCCGGACAGGTCATAGTTTTCTTCGGTGGTCTGGTCATGGCAGAACGAGTAGAAGGCGATCGCCTCCCCGTTCAAGAATTCAATGCCTAGCCGTCTTTGGGACGAATAGTCCGGGCTTGAAGCCACCAGTCCCACTACGTACGCACCTGCCCCCGGTATGTTGCCGTCGATATCAAAGTTGGCCACGAGCGTGTTGTCCTGGGCTTTGATGCTTACGTGCTTGAGGAGTGCGTTCTGGGAGCTCATGCCACAATCCTGCCCCCCTGTTGGCCGTCCGTCCACCCCTGTCTAGGTTTTGCCGGGGTGCCGTCGTAGACTGGATTTATTCGAACATGTATTCGAATGCCTGTTTTTTGCGGCAGCCTTGTGCAGCAGCATTTTGCATCGGCTCAGTTCAGTTCAGGAGGCGCCCATGGGTATGTTCAGCGAGTCCCTGGATGTCGTCTGCACCCCTGCAGGGCAGCCGCTTGAACTTCAATGGGCCGGGCGGCACTATACGGTGTGCGCCGAACCTGTGCGGTGGTACGAACGCAGGCAGTGGTGGGCTGAGGAGCGTCGGGCTCCGCTGGGCAGCGGACCGGGACTGGTGGACCATGAGATCTGGCGCGTCCAGGTACGGGCAGATTCCCTCGATACCGCGGAGACGCTAACCCTGGACCTCAGCAGGCACCTGGGCAGCGGCCGCTGGCGGCTCATGCGTCTCCACGACGGACTCCACCCCAAAACCGCATGAGCTTCACCCATCTCCACGTTTCCACCGCCTTCAGCGCGCACTATGGAGTGTCCTGGCCTGAGGAACTGGCCCAGGCAGCCGCCGCGGACGGCGCCACAGCGCTTGCCTGCACGGACCGGGACGGACTGTACGGCACAGTCAAGCACCTCAAAGCCTGCATGGAGGCAGGCATCGACCCCATAGCGGGGGTGGACCTTGCGGTCTTCGACGACGACGGCGACCACCGTACGCAGCTCGCCGGCCGGGTGGTGGTACTCGCCCGGGGCAATAACAACGGAGCGGGCTACCGCGCCCTGTGCAGGCTTGTCTCCGATGCCCATGCCCGCACCACAGGAAAAGCCGGGGGAGCGGTGCCTGTTGCGGTCACCCGTGCCGAACTCGCCTCACGGACGCTTGACCCCAACACCTTGAAGCCGGTGCTGACAGTCCTGATCGGACCGGATTCCGACGTCGGACGAGCCATGGGCGGGCGGCGCTACCTTCGCCCGCGCACACTGTTCAAACGATGGCTTGACGCCATGCCGGCAGGAACCCTCGTTGCCGAAGTGGTTTCCCAGCTGACTGCCCCGGGAGCGCCCCTGAGCACTGCCCATGCGGTGCGGATGCTCAAACTCGCCGAAGAACACCATGTCCCGGCTGTGCTGACCAACGCAGTCCGTTATTGCGCCGAAGACGGTGCCGCCACGGCTGACGTCCTCGACTCCGCCCGGACCCTGAAATCACTGCCGGAACTTGCTGCCGAACCGCTGCTGCAGCCCAACGGGCAGGGCTGGCTCAAATCCGCAGGGCAAATGCTTCTGCTGGGCAAGGAAATCATCCGCGCTGCGGGGTATGGCACAGCAGACCTAAAACAGCTCATGGCCCAGACCGAGGCGCTCGCCGACTTCTGCAGGATAGACCCGGTGGCTGATATGGGATGGAAGCAGCCTGTGGTCCCTGAGGCATCAGTCATAGGCATCAGCCAGGATCCGCATAGAGAATTGGTCCAGCGCTGTGAGGCCGGGATCAGCAGGCGGTTCCCGGGAATATCCGGCGCGGCCGGCAAGGACATGCGCTCGCGGCTGGAGCACGAGCTGGGGATCATCCGGAACCTCGGCTTCTCCTCCTACTTCCTGACTGTCGCCGAGGTCTCCCGGATGATCCTGGATATGGGGGTCAGGGCGGCTGCCCGCGGCTCGGGTGCCTCCAGCCTGGTCAATTATCTGATCGACGTCAGCCAGGTGGACCCCCTGCAGCACGATCTGATCTTTGAACGCTTCCTGTCGCAGGACCGGGCCACACTGCCTGACATTGACATCGACGTCGAAAGCGCCGAGCGGCACAACGTGTACCGGAGGATCTTTGACCGGTTTGGTGCCGAGCGGGTGACCCTGATGAGCATGCAGAACGGGTACCGGGCCCGCGGTGCCGTCCGGGATGCAGGCATGGCGCTGGGCATGGATGATGGCGACGTCGGTGAGATCGCCAAGCAGCTGTGGCGGTTCTCAGCCCGCAAATTCCGTGAAGCCCTGGTGGAAAAACCTGAGCTGCGGGAGTTCGCCGGCAGGGTGGAGCAGCGCGGCAAGGCTGAAAACCAGCAGCTTGACCTGCTGGTGGACCTCACCGAACGGCTGGACCGGCTGCCCCGCCATATTTCCATGCATCCCTGCGGGGTGATCCTGGGCGACGCCACTCTCCTTGACCGGACCCCTGTCCAGCCCAGCGGGCTCGGGCTGCCCATGAGCCAGTTCGACAAACACGACATGGATCCCATGGGCATGCTCAAGCTGGATGTTTTGGGGGTGAGGATGCAGAGCGCCATGGCGTTTGCCGTCCGGGAAGTCATCCGGATCCATCCATCCAAAGCAGAAGTGGTCGCGGCCGGGGCCCACCCCGCCGGGCCTGAAGGTACAGGTCCGGACTACATCGCCGACAACGGCCACATCGATCTGAACGCCGTGCCGCTGGATGATGAGCCCACCTTCGAACTGATCCGCAGCACCCACACCCTGGGATGCTTCCAGATCGAGTCACCGGGACAGCGTGAGCTGATCGGCAAGATGGCCCCGCGTGACTTCAATGACCTCATCATCGACATTTCGCTGTTCCGGCCAGGGCCGATGAAATCTGACATGGTGCGGCCGTTCCTGGAACACAGGCACGGATTTGCGCCGGAGGTCTATCCGCATCCTGACCTGAAACCCGTGCTGCAGGAGACACATGGTGTCACCGTCTTCCATGAGCAAATCCTGAAAACGTTCAACGTGATGACCGGGTGCGGGCTGGCAAAGGCAGACGAGTTCCGGCGGGCTCTCGGTAACGAGGTCCTCGAACTGAAAGTGGAAGAGTTCTTCCGCAGGGAGGCCAGGATCAAGGGCTATTCCCCGGACGTGGTGGACAAGGTCTGGGGGACCTTGAAGGCTTTTGGGAGTTTTGGTTTCTGCAAGGCGCATGGAGCGGCCTTTGCCGTCCCCACCTACCAGTCAGCCTGGCTGAAAACGCATCATCCCGAGGCGTTCCTGGCCGGGCTGTGGGAGCACGATCCCGGGATGTATCCAAAGCGGCTGCTGGTTGCCGAAGCCCGAAGGCTTGGAATACCCATCCTGCCGCTGGATATCAACCGCAGCCATGCCGAGTACCGGGTGGAACGGGTTGCGGACGGGCCGGATGCGGGCAAGCTGGGGATCAGGCTGAGCCTCAACGGGATTTACGGCCTCTCCGGGGCTGAGCTCAAGAGGATTGTCGCCGGCCAGCCCTACGACTCCCTGGCGGATCTCCGGGCACGGTCCAGGCTGAGCAAACCGAGCATTAAGCGGCTCGCCCAATTAGGCGCCTTTGATTCCCTGCACCGGGAGGCGGGCAGCGGGGCAAACCGTGCAGACCTCGTCCAGCATCTGAACCAACTCCATGCTGCCGGCGGTACCCGTAAGGGCGCTGAGGTCATGGAAGGGCAGCTCTCATTGCCGCTGGGGGACGTGGAACTGCGCAACGTCAAGCCCGGGCTTCCCGAGCCAACCCTGGTGGAAAACGTCCGGGCCGAACTCGACCTTATGGCCCTCGACGTCAGCGGCCACCTGATGGAAAGCCACCGCCCCATGTTGAACAGGCTGGGGGTCACCACTGCGGACAAACTGCTCAGCCTCCGCAACGGCACCGAGGTGCTGGTGGCCGGCGTGCGCATTGCCACCCAGACCCCTCCCATGCGCGGCGGCCGCCGGGTGGTGTTCATCAGCATCGATGACGGCACGGGCTGCATCGACTCCGTGTTCTTCCACGAAGCCCAGGAACAGGCGGGCCAGCTCCTGTTCGGAACCAGGCTGCTGCTCATCCGCGGCACCACACGCCGGACCGGTCCACGCGGAATCAGCCTGAGTGCCAGCATGGCCTGGGACCTTAGCCGCGTGGAATCCCTGCCGTTCCCCGGCAACCCGGTGGAAAGCACGGATGTCCCGCATCCGTTGGACGGGATCAGCCGGAGCCTCTCCATCACCGGGATGGGCGGCTGAGGCGCTGCTGCCACGCTGGAAAGGTCATCCTGTAGGTCGGCGGAGCCCGCGGGTCCCGTTGGTCGGCCTCTGGCGGAACCGATAGCATTGACGATGGCTGGCTGTGGTCCCCGTATGCCGCAAGCTATGAAGCCTAAAACTTTGAATAGGAGACACCCGTGTCAGATGCCCAGCAGATCACCCTCATCGTCGATGGCGAAGAGACCAAGGTGACTACCGGGACAACCGGTGCGGAACTCTTCTTTGAGCGCCGCGAAGTTGTTGTGGCCCGCGTTAATGGCGAGCTGAAGGACCTGGACCAGGAGCTGCCCGAGGGCGCGGAGGTTGAGGGCGTCACCATCGATTCCCCGGACGGCCTGAACGTGCTGCGCCACTCCACCGCCCACGTCATGGCCCAGGCCGTACAGCAGCTCCGACCCGATGCCAGGCTTGGCATCGGGCCGTACATCACCGACGGTTTCTACTTCGACTTCGACGTTGCCGAGCCGTTCACCCCCGAGGACCTCAAAACCCTCGAGAAGATGATGCAGAAGATCATCAACCAGAACCAGAAGTTCGTCCGACGCGTGGTCAACGAGGATGAAGCCCGCGAGGCCATGAAAAACGAGCCCTACAAGCTCGAACTCCTGGGTAAAAAGAATGAGGCCGCCGAAGCAGCTGAAGGCGTTAACGTGGAGGTCGGGGCCGGCGACATCACCATCTACGACAATGTGGAGCGCAAGGAAGGGACGACCGTCTGGTGCGACCTCTGCCGCGGCCCGCACCTGCCCAACACCAAGCTCATCTCCAACGCGTTCGCCCTCACCAGGTCATCCTCCGCTTACTGGCTGGGCAACCAGAAGAACCAGCAGCTGCAGCGCATCTACGGCACAGCCTGGCCCACCAAGGACGCGCTGAAGGCCTACCAGGAGCGCATCGCCGAAGCTGAGCGGCGCGACCACCGCAAGCTCGGCGTCGAACTTGACCTTTTCTCCTTCCCGGACGAGCTTGGCTCCGGCCTGCCGGTCTTCCACCCCAGGGGCGGGATCATCCGCAAGGAAATGGAGGACTACTCCCGGCAGCGCCATGTCGACGCCGGGTACGAGTTCGTCTACACCCCGCACATCACCAAGGGCCACCTCTACGAAGTCTCGGGACACCTGGACTGGTACAAGGAGGGCATGTTCCCGGCCATGCGAGTGGACGAGGAACTCAACGCAGACGGTACGGTCCGCAAGCCTGCCCAGGACTACTACCTCAAGCCGATGAACTGCCCCATGCACAACCTGATCTTCCGTTCACGGGGACGTTCCTACCGTGAACTGCCGCTGCGGCTCTTCGAATTCGGCGCCGTCTACCGGTACGAAAAATCCGGTGTAGTGCACGGCCTGACCCGCGTCCGGGGCATGACACAGGACGACGCCCACATCTACTGCACCCGCGAGCAGATGAAGGATGAACTCACCAAGACCCTGACGTTTGTGCTTGACCTGCTGAAGGACTACGGCCTGAACGACTTCTACCTCGAGCTCTCCACCAAGGACCCGGAGAAGTTCGTCGGCGAGGACGCCGCATGGGACGAAGCCACCCGGACCCTGGCCGAGGTGGCCGAGGAATCCGGCCTGGAATTGGTCGCCGATCCGGGCGGGGCTGCCTTCTACGGTCCAAAAATCTCCGTCCAGGCGAAGGACGCCCTCGGCCGGACCTGGCAGATGTCCACCATCCAGCTGGACTTCAACCTGCCCGAACGGTTCGAGCTGGAATTCCAGGCAGCCGACGGCACCCGCCAGCGGCCCGTCATGATCCACCGCGCACTCTTCGGTTCCATCGAGCGGTTCATGGGTGTGCTCACGGAGCACTACGCCGGTGCCTTCCCGGCGTGGCTTTCCCCCGTCCAGGTGGTGGGCATCCCGGTGGCCGAAACCTTCAACGAGTACATGTTCGACGTCGTTGACCAGCTCAAGGCGGCGGGCATCCGCGCCGAGGTGGACACGTCGTCGGACAGGTTCCCCAAGAAGATCCGCACCGCCAGCAAGGACAAGATTCCCTTTGTCCTGATCGCCGGCGGAGACGACGCCGAGGCCGGGGCGGTGTCCTTCCGGTTCCGGGACGGCAGCCAGGACAACGGCGTGCCCGTGGCCGAGGCCGTCAAGCGGATCACGGAAGCCGTCCGTAACCGGACCAGCTAGCGGAAACGGAAAAGAACACGGTGCAGGAGAACACAGGCGCAGGATATCCAGGGGATGCCGGCGTGACCGATGACTTTGATCTCGCGGGCGTACCGGACGCGTTCCAGCGCCTGTGGACTCCCCACCGGATGGCCTATATCAAGGGCGGGCAGCACCAGTTCAAGAGCGAGGATGACTGCCCGTTCTGCGTGGGGCCGCGAAGGACCGACGAGGAAGCCCTCATCGTCTACAGGGGCAAGACCTGCTATGTGGTCCTCAACCTGTTCCCGTACAACCCGGGCCACCTCCTGGTCTGTCCGTACCGGCACGTCCCGGATTACACGGACCTCACCGTGGAGGAGACTGCGGAGTTTGCTGACATCACCCAGACGGCCATGCGGGTCCTCCGTAAAGTCTCCAACCCGGGCGGCTTCAACCTGGGCATGAACCAGGGGGTGGTGGGTGGCGCCGGCATCGCAGCCCACCTGCACCAGCACATCGTTCCGCGGTGGGGCGGCGACGGGAACTTCTTCCCGATCATCGCCCAGACCAAGGCCATCACGCAGACCCTCGATGAGGTACGTCAGCTAGTTGCCGAAGCCTGGCCCGGGGAGACGGATGCTTAATAGGCACGCGCGCGGGTTTTTCACCGCGCTGTTCACTCCTCTTGCCCGCTGGCTCCTGAAAATCGGTGTTTCTCCGGATGCGGTGACCATCATCGGCACCGCCGGCGTGGTGGTAGGCGCCCTGGTGTTCTACCCCCTTGGCCAGCTCTGGTGGGGCACGCTGTTCATTACGGCGTTCATCTTCTCGGATGTGCTTGACGGCATCATGGCCCGCATGCGTGACGCCGGGGGACGGTGGGGCAATTTCCTGGATTCCACGCTGGACCGGATCGCTGACGGCGCGCTGTTTGCGGGCGTGGCTATCTGGTTCTTCACCGGGGGAGCGGACTACGCGATCGCCGTCGCGGCCATGCTGTGCCTCGTTTTGGGCATGGTGGTCTCGTACGCACGGTCCAAAGCTGAGTCCCTGGGCTTCACGGCAAATGTAGGCATCGCCGAGCGCGCCGAGAGGCTCGTGTCGGTTCTTGTGGTCACCGGGTTCACCGGCCTCGGGCTGCCTCCGGTGGTTCTGCTTGTGACACTCGGACTGCTGGCCCTGGCAAGCCTCATCACAATTTGCCAGCGCATAGGGACCGTTCACCGCCAGGCCATGGCAGCATCCGCCGCCTCTGATTAAGCGTGATTAAGTCCGCTGCCCGCGGTGGGACTAGTATTGTGACTGCCCGGTCAATGGATCCGGCAACCCGGTGCGTGTACTCCTCGGCTTCCTGCCGCCTTCACGTCCGGCGAAGATCATCTATCTACCCATAGGGGTTTTTGTGTCTACACCTGATGTAAGCAGCGACGCCGGTTCGTCCGCGAACGGCGTCACGGGCAGCAACCGCGTCAAGCGGGGCATGGCTGAGATGCTCAAGGGCGGCGTCATTATGGACGTCGTTAACGTCGAACAGGCCCGCATCGCCGAAGATGCCGGTGCCGTTGCAGTGATGGCGCTGGAACGCGTTCCGGCCGATATCCGAGCCCAGGGTGGCGTGTCCCGCATGTCCGATCCGGACATGATCGACAAGATCATCGACGCCGTCTCCGTCCCGGTCATGGCCAAGGCCAGGATCGGCCACTTCGTGGAGGCGCAGGTCCTGCAGTCCTTGGGCGTGGACTACATTGACGAGTCCGAGGTCCTGACGCCGGCCGACTACGTCCACCACATCGACAAGTGGAACTTCAAGGTTCCCTTCGTCTGTGGCGCCACCAACCTCGGTGAGGCGCTGCGCCGCATTAACGAGGGCGCGGCCATGATCCGATCCAAGGGCGAGGCCGGCACCGGCGACGTCTCCAATGCCACCGGCCACATGCGCCAGATCCGCGCCGAGATCGCCAAACTCGCAGCCCTGCCCGAGGATGAGCTCTACGTCGCGGCCAAGGAACTGCAGGCCCCGTACGAACTGGTCAAGGAAGTCGCCGCCGCCGGCAAGCTCCCCGTGGTGCTGTTCACCGCGGGCGGCATCGCCACCCCGGCCGACGCAGCCATGATGATGCAGCTCGGCGCCGACGGCGTGTTCGTCGGATCCGGCATCTTCAAGTCCGGCAACCCGGCCCAGCGTGCCGCTGCCGTGGTCAAGGCCACCACGTTCTTCGATGACCCCGACGTCATCGCCAAGGCATCCCGCGGCCTGGGCGAGGCCATGGTGGGCATCAACGTGGACGAGATCCCGCAGCCGCACCGCCTCGCTGAGCGCGGCTGGTAACTCGCGCCTTTGGTGCTAGGAGCGGCGTCATCCTCGGCGCGCTATTCCCCGCGCGTTGTTGGCAGCTGAGTAGCTGCTTCCGGCGCGGGGCCCCTTTTACGCGCGCTGCCGGATAACGCCGTCCCTTGCCTTTTCCGCTCCTTATGTACGAAGCCGGGTGGTCGCCTTTTCGAAGGCGGCCACCCGGCGTCGTTGTTGGTTGAGCTTGTCGAAACCTGGGTTTTAGTCGAGGCCGCGGCGCTTGAGGAGAGGCTCCAACGTCGCTTCGCGGCCCCGGAGCGTTCGGAAGGATTCCAGCGGGTCCCGGCTGTTGCCTCGGGAGAGGAGTTCCTGGCGGAAGCGTTCGCCATTGGTGCGGTCCAGGCCGCCGTTCTCGGTGAACCAGTCCACTGTTTCAGCGTCCAGGACCTCGCTCCAGATGTACGAGTAGTAGCCGGCAGCATAGCCGTCGCCCGCGAAGATGTGCTGGAAATAGCCCGTCCGGTAGCGCGGTGGAATCAAGGCGTGGGCCACGCCCGCTGCGGCCAGCGACTTAGCCTCGAAGGCCACCACATCGTCCGGGACTCCCGCTTCATCCAGCACATGCCAGGCCAGGTCCAGCAGCGCTGCGCCCAGGTATTCGGTGGTGGCGAACCCTTCGCCCCACAGCCGGGATTCATTGAGCCGGTCCACGGTGTCCTGGGGGAGCGCCTCGCCCGTGAGATGGTGCCGGGCATAGTTCGCCAGCACCTCAGGCCAGAGGATCCACATCTCGTTGACCTGCGAGGGGTATTCCACGAAGTCCCGGGGGACCGCGGTTCCGGAGAACCGCGGATACGTCACATTGGAAAACAGGCCATGGAGCGCGTGGCCGAACTCATGGAAGGTGGTCCGCAGCTCGTCCAGCGTCAGGAGGGTCGGCTCATCCGCCGGGGGCTTGGAGATGTTGAGGTTGTTGATCACCACAGGTTTATTGCCGAGCAGGGCCGACTGTTCCACCAGCGAATTCATCCACGCGCCGCCCCGCTTGGTTTCGCGGGTGTAGTAGTCGCCCAGGAACAGTCCGAGGCCCTCACCGTCCTGGTCCCGAACCTCCCAGACCCGGACGTCGGGGTGGTATCCGTCAAGGTCATGGCGTTCATGGAAGGTAATGCCGAAGAGGGATGTGGCAGCGAAAAAGACGCCGTCCCGGAGGACGCGGTCCAGCTCGAAGTAGGGGCGGAGCCCCTGCTCGTCCACGGAGTATTTCTCCCGGCGGACTTTCGCTGAGTAGAACGCCCAGTCCCAGGCCTCCAGCGGGTGCCCGGCAACCTCGGCCAGGGCGGCCGCCTCTGCGTCGGCATTGCGGACGGCTGCAGGGGCCATCCTGTTCAGCATGGACTGGACCGCCTCGAAGCTGGGGGCCGTCTGGCGTTCCACCACGAGTTCGGCATAGTTGGCGAAGCCAAGAAGGGCGGCCTTTTCAGCCCGCAGCCCGGCCATGGACCTGACCAGGTCCAGGACGTCCAGGGTGCCGCCGTCGCTGCCCCGGGCCAGCGATGCTTCAAACAGCCGACGGCGGACGTCCCGGTTTTCGAGCGCAGCCATCGCGGGCTGGTTGCTGGGCTGGATCAGTGTCAGGAGGAATTTGTCCCCGTGGCCGGCCTCGCGGGCCGCCTCAGCGGCGCTGGCGAGATCGTCCGCGGGCAGCCCCGCCAGTTCCCCGGCGCTGTCCACCAGCAGGGCCGCGGACTTCATGCCTTCCTTGACCCGCTGGCCAAACTCCGTGCCAAGCCGTGACAGCTCTGCGTTGATTCCTTTCAGCCGCTCCTGCCCGGGCGGATCGAGCTGGATGCCGGTCTGGCGGAACTCTTTCAGGTATTCCTCCACGAGGCGTACGGATTCAGGATCCAGACCGGAGACATCAATGGCGGCGAACCGGTCAAAGAGGGCCCGGTTGAGGTAGACCTCGTCCTGGTGGGCAGAGAACCGGGGGGAAAGTTCGGTCTCCAGGTCCCGGATCGCGTCAGTTGCATCGGCGGAGACAAGGGTGAAGAAAGCAGCCGCGGCCCGCTGCAGCAGCTGGCCGGATTTCTCCATGGCCACGGCGGTGTTTTCGAAGGTCACGTCCGCGGTGTTGTCCACGATCGCCTGGATTTCGGCCAGGTGTTCTGCAAAACCGGCGGCCACTGCCTCGGAGTATTCGGCTGGTTCGAGCCGGGCAAACGGCGGCAGCCCGTAGGGCAGGTCACTGGTGCTGAGGAGTGGATTCGTCATCACGCTAACCTTTCATACCGGCGCATCCTTCTCAATGCGCGGCGTCCCGGTTTTGCGGGTGGCCAAACCTACAATGGCGCGTATGGGGAACACATCCGGCACTGCCGCTGCCCGAATCCGGGCCGTGCTCATGGCTGTCACGATGGCCGTGCTGCTTGCGGCGTGCGGCCTGGTTGCCGAACCGAACCCGCCGTCCTCCAGCACGGTGCCAGGCGCCCGTTCCGGGACGGAACAACAAACCCCGACGCCCTCACCGGTTCCGACCCCCACCCCCACGCCGGGTGCAGGACCGGCGTGCCCAACGCTCCGGTGCACGTCCGTCCTGATGACCGGGGACATGCTGGTCCATGCCGGGCTCTGGCAGCAGGCCGGCGACGACGCCGCTGCGGCAGGCAAACCCGGCCTCGATTTCACCCCGCTCCTGGCAGGCCAGCGCCGGTACATCCGGGGAAGCGACCTGGCCATCTGCCATCAGGAGACACCCGTGGCCGGGCCCGACGGCCCGTTCGCGGCGTACCCGTCCTTCAACGTTCCGCCGCAGGTCATCACTGCCGCAAAGGCGGTGGGGTACCGGGCCTGTACCACCGCGAGCGAGCACAGCATCGGCCGGAGCACGGACGGACTGCTGCGCACCCTGGACGCTTTGGACGCTGCCGGGCTTAAACACACCGGATCCTACCGCACCGAAACCGAATCGGAGGGGATCCTGATTCTGCAGACCGGAGCCGCGAAAGTCGCCATCATCCAAGGAACTTACGGGCTCAACGGGGTGTACCCGGAGTACAGCTGGCAGGTGGACATGCTGGACGCGCCCACCATGATAGCCAAGGCCGTCAAGGCACGTGCCCTCGGCGCCGACATTGTGCTGGGCGCCATGCACGCGGGGGATGAGTACGCCGGCGCAGCGAATACCCAGCAGCAGGAAACGGCCCGCGCCCTGGTGGACAGCGGCCAGTTCAGCATGATCTACGGCCATCACACACATTCGGTGCTGCCGATCGAGAACTACAAGGGCACATGGATCGCCTACGGCCTGGGCAACGGGGTGACCGAACTGTCGCCTTGGTACGCGGTGAACAACGAGGGCCTGCTGGTCCGTGCGCAGTTCAGCCAGGATGCGGCCGGCAACTGGACGGCGTCGGACCTTGCCTGGGCTCCGTCGGTCATCGTCCGCGATCCGTACCGCTGGTGTTCAGTGGCATCCGACGCCCCACAGGGTGTCTGCGCAGCGCCCGATTCTGACGCCGCCACGAGGCTGCGGACCAGCACCGTGGTGGAGTCGATGGGCGCGGCGGCTGCCGGTGCGCACGAACTGCTGATCACCAAGGAACCCGCAGCCCAGCCCCGTGTGCGGCCCGAACCGCTGCCCTAAAGAGTCAGCGCGGACGCCGGGCGGCGTGTTCGCGGGCCAGCACCGCGAAGCTGTCATCAGGAGTGCCCGGGGCGAAAGCCCCGAACTTGCGTTCCGCAGCGGTACGGATCAGGAAGTCGGCGATGGCGGGGTTCTTGGGCAACAGGGAACCGTGCAGGTAGCTGGCCACCACATTCTTGTAGCGGGCGCCTTCGTGGCCGTCACTGCTGTTATTGCCGGTCCCCTTGGCCACGGTTCCGAGGGGCCGGACGCCGGGCCCGAGCGTTGTCTGACCGCTGTGGTTTTCGTAGCCCAGCACCTCGCCGAACTCCGGGGTGGACACCTTGACGTTGCCGATCAGGCGTTCGTCCGTGCCGTGGGTTTCGACATCCAGGATACCGATGCCCGGAATGACCGTACCCAGGTGGGTCTTGAAAAAGCGCCCGAACAGTTGGTAAAGCCCGCAGATCACCAGTATGGGTGCGCCGTCCTCGGCGAGTCCGGTCAGGACGTCGGCCCGTGAATGCAGGTCATTCTGGATGACCAGCTGACCGCTGTCCTGGCCGCCGCCGCCCACGATGAGGTCCACGTCGGCGGGAAAGTCGTCACCCACGTTGTACTCAAGCAGTTCAGGCGTATAGCCGTGCCAGCTGATCCGCTGCTTCAGGACCAGGGCGTTGCCCCAGTCACCGTAGATGTTCATGTCGCGCGGATACAGCTGCAGGACGCGAAGGGTGCCCTTGCTCTCCGGAGCGGTTCCGCTTGGTTCGATGCTCACGAGACCACCTCCACTTCGGTTATTTTGGACAGCTCGCGGCGGATGGCCAGCATGGCTGTGTACGTGCAGAAAATCCGCTTCGGCTTGCCCCTGCCTTCACGGATGAAAGCAGCAAGTGCCGGGGCGATGTCCGTCTGGACCGCGCCGATCGGCACCTCGTCATACTGCAGCCGCAGGGCCATGTCGTACGCTCGGGATCCGGTCAGCTGGTCAACGCCGCCCTCGCGAAGTGAATCGAACTCCACGTCCCACAGCCAGGACATGTCCCGGCCGTCGGCGTAGTTGTCGTTGATGGCGATCATGGTGGCGTAGCCGCCTGCGGGGAATGACTTCAGTCCCAGCCGGAAACCGCTGGGGTTTTTGACCAGCACCAGGTCCAGGGGCTGGCCGTCCACCGTGAGGCTTTCGCCGCGGCCGAACGCGGGCTCCACCTGGGAGAGCGCGGTCAGCAGTGTTGCGTGGTCTGCCGTGGCGGCGCCGCCGCCGCAGATGCTGCGCGCCAGGACCAGCGCCGCCGCGGCATTAAAGATGTTGTAGACGCCGCGGAGCTTCATCGCTGTGGTGACGGTGACGCCGTCGTACTCGAAATCTGCGGTGTCCGGACCCACCCTCCGGAGTACGACGTCGGCGGGCGGCTTGTGGGAGGGCGCTGCGGGAGCGGGGCTGCCGGGGGCTGCCCGCATGTCGTCGTCGTTCGGAAAGGTGCTGAGGAGCGAATCGTCGAGGCCGAAGTACTGGACGTCCTGGCCGCCGGTCAGTGTGTCCGCGATGCGGGCCACGCGCGGGTCCTCCCGGTTGAGGACCACCGTTCCGGTGGTTTTGGCAGCGATGTGCTGCAGGAGCTGGGCCGTTTTGTCGATTTCACCAAAGCGGTCCAGCTGGTCCCGCAGGACGTTGAGCAGGAGGCTGTAGCGCGGCGGGACACGGTTCACGAAATGCACGGCGTGGGCTTCGTCCAGTTCCAGGACGGCGACATCGGCCTTGAGCCGGCCGCGCCAGTCCACCTCGCCGAGCAGCGCAGCCGCCACGCCACGGGTGAAGTTACTGCCGGTGCGGTTGGTGAATACCTTCAGGCCCTGGCTTTCCAGGAGTTCCACCACCATTTTGGTGGTGGTGGTCTTGCCGTTGGTTCCGCTCACGACGGCCACGCCGTGAGGGAGGGTGGCGAGTGTCCGCTGCATAAAGCCGGGGTCGATTTTTTCGACCACCAGCCCGGGCAGGGCGGAGCCGCCACCCCTGAGCCGGGACACCCGGCGGACCAGCTTGCCGAGCGGAACACTGATGTAAAGCATGCTCTGTAATATATCCCAGCAACGGCATAGAACCCTGCGCGGGGAGGGCGGCCCGCACGGTTCCGGGCCGATGGCACATTATGCTGAATGGATGACAAACCCCCTTTCGGCCGCTTCCGCACGCCTGGGCGCAGGCCTTCGGATCGGTGTCCTGGCGCTCCAGGGTGACTTCCGCGAACACCTGCGTGCCGTCGAAGCGTCCGGCGCTGCCGGCGTCGGGATCCGCAGGCCCAAGGAACTGGACGGCCTGGACGGGCTCATCATTCCGGGCGGCGAATCCACAGCCATCGACAAGCTGGCGCGCGCCTTTGAACTGGCCGAACCCCTGAAGGACCGCATCCGTGAAGGACTGCCGGTGTACGGTTCCTGCGCCGGCATGATCCTCCTGGCCAACGACATCGCAGATCCGGCCACGGACCTTGCCGGCAACCCGCAGCAGACCTTCGGCGGCCTGGACATTACGGTGCGGCGTAACGCGTTCGGCCGGCAGCGCGAATCATTCGAAACCGACCTGGACTTCAAGGGCCTGGACTTCAGCGCCACCGAATCAGGCGTGGCGCCGGTGCACGCGGTGTTCATCCGTGGACCGTGGGTGGAGCGGGTCGGAGCGGGCGTGGACGTGCTCGCCCAAGTGGAACCGGCGGATCCTGAACACGCGTCCCACGCCGCGGCCCTGCCCGGGACAGCTAGAATTGTTGCAGTGCGTTCCGGCCACCTGCTGGCCACCTCCTTCCACCCGGAAGTGACTGGGGAGAAACGCGTACACGAACTTTTTATCCGGATGATCAGAGGAGACGCGTAAAGCATGTCGGGCCACTCCAAATGGGCAACAACAAAGCATAAGAAGGCCATCCTCGATAGCCGCCGCGCCAAATCGTTCGCCAAGCTGATCAAGAACATCGAAGTTGCCGCCCGGATGGGCGGCCCCGACCTCCAGGGCAACCCGGGGCTGGAACTGGCCGTGACCAAGGCCAAAAAGACCTCAGTACCCGCGGACAACATCGACCGCGCCATCAAACGTGGCGCCGGGCTTACCGGTGAAGTAGTCGACTACACCGAAATCATGTACGAATGCCGTGGCCCGCAGGGCTCGGCACTGCTCATCGAATGCCTGACGGACAACAAGAACCGTGCGGCCTCCGAGGTCCGCCTGGCGATTTCGCGCAACGGCGGCACCATCGCGGATCCCGGTTCCGTCAGCTACCTGTTTAGCCGCAAGGGCGTGGTAACCCTGCCCAAGAAGGACCTCACCGAGGACGACGTCCTGATGGCAGTCCTGGACGCCGGCGCCGAGGAAGTCAAGGACAACGGCGAGACCTTCGAAATCCATTCGGATCCCAAGGACCTCCAGGCCGTCCGCGACGCCCTCACCGAGGCCGGGATCGAGTACGACACCGACGAGGCCGAGTTCGTCCCGTCCATGGAAGTGCCCCTTGATCTTGAGGCCGCCAAGAAATTCATGAAACTGGTTGACGCACTCGAAGAGCTCGACGACGTCCAGAACGTCTATAGCAACGCCGACCTCAGCGACGAAGTCCAGGCCGCCCTGGAATCTGAGTGAACCACCGCCTTGCAGCCTAGGGCGGTTGGGGGAGCGTGACGCTGCGCGTACTCGGCGTTGACCCGGGCCTGACCCGCTGCGGCATCGGTGTGGTGGACGTCGAGCGGAACAGGCGGGCCACGATGGGGGCCGTCGGCGTAGTGGGAACCTCCCCGGAGGAAACCCTTGACCAGCGGCTTCTTGTCATTGCCCTCGCCATCGACGACTGGCTGGACCGCTACGAACCCCAGGTCCTCGCCGTCGAACGCGTCTTCTCACAGCTGAATGTCAGTACCGTGATGGGCGTGGCGCAGGCGTCCGGCGTGGTGATTGCCGCGGCGGCCCGCCGCGGGATCCCGGTGGCGCTCCACACGCCGTCGGAAGTTAAAGCGGCTGTCACCGGCAGCGGCACGTCCAATAAGGACGCGGTGACCAAGCTCGTCACCAAGATTCTCCGGCTGGATGCGCCGCCCCGCCCGGCCGATGCCGCGGATGCACTGGCGCTGGCCATCACCCACGCCTGGCGGGCCGGCAGCGGGGCCGCCATAGCGACAACCGGCCCGGGCAGCATGTCCCTGACACCGGCGCAGCGCGCATGGGCCGATGCCGAGGCGAAGGCGCGCCGCGCACGCTGAATGTCCGCGGTGCTTGCTAGGGTATTCGTAGATATGTTCGGATAGCCGGTTGCGCCCCTCGGGACCCGGCAGTACACCAGGAGCCAGGGTTTTGATCAGTTTCCTTCGCGGGACCGTGGCGCACGTTGGCCTTTCCACAGCAGTGATTGACCTCAACGGCGCCGGAATGAGTGTCAACGCAACGCCCCAGACGCTGAGCGGCCTCCGTACCGGCGAAGAGGGCAAGCTCTTCACGTCGCTGATCGTGCGCGAGGATTCGCTGACCCTGTTCGGTTTTGCCTCCGACGACGAACGCGAAGTCTTCGATGTCCTGCTCAGCGTCAGCGGCGTGGGTCCGCGTCTTGCGCTTGCCGTCCTTGCGGTCCACGAGCCCGAAGCCATCCGGGTTGCGGCCCACACCGGCGACAGCAAAACGTTCACCAAGGTGCCCGGTATCGGTCCGAAAGTGGCTGGCCGGATTGTGCTGGAACTCGCCGGCAAGCTGGTGCCGCACGGCACTGCCGGTACGGCCGCGCCGGCCACCGCTGCCGAAGCCGCCTGGAAGCCCCAGGTGGTGGCCGCCATGACCAGCCTCGGCTGGTCCGAAAAAGATGCCACGGCCAGTATCGACAAGGCCCTGGCTGACGATCCCGAGGTGTCGTTCCGCGGAAATGTCGCTGAAATCCTGCGGACCACGCTCCGCTGGCTCGGCCAGGATGGCGCGCGGGCCGGCAACCGCGTAGGCAGCCGTGGCTGAGCCGTCCGTTGTGGCGGCGGGGGAAGAGCCCGAGGAACGGGTCATCGAAGCTGCCCTCCGGCCAAAGAACCTTGACGATTTTGTGGGCCAGCACCGGGTCCGCAAGCAACTCTCCCTGGTGCTCCAGGCCTCCCGGATGCGCAACCGCAGCGCGGACCACGTGCTGTTTTCCGGCCCGCCCGGGCTGGGTAAAACCACCCTTGCCATGATCGTGGCGGCCGAGATGAACGCGCCCCTGCGGATCAGCAGCGGCCCGGCCATCCAGCATGCCGGTGACCTCGCAGCCATCCTCTCCTCCCTATCGGAAGGGGAGGTCCTCTTCCTGGACGAAATCCACCGGATGTCCCGGCCTGCTGAGGAAATGCTCTACATGGCCATGGAAGATTTCCGGGTGGACATCGTGGTGGGCAAAGGGGCCGGGGCCACCGCCATCCCGCTGGAACTCCCGCCCTTCACCCTGGTGGGAGCAACCACCCGCGCCGGGCTGCTGCCGGGCCCGCTGCGGGACAGGTTCGGCTTCACCGGGCACCTGGAGTTTTACAGCGTGGCTGAACTCGAGCTGGTGCTTCGCCGTTCCGCCGGCCTGCTGGATCTCAAGGTCAACTCCGCGGGGTTCAGCGAAATAGCCGGCCGTTCCCGCGGCACGCCCCGAATCGCCAACCGCCTGCTGCGCCGGGTCCGGGACTGGGCCCTGGTGCACGGGATAGAGCAGATCGATTCACGTGCAGCATCAGCAGCCCTGGACATGTACGAAGTGGACAAACGGGGCCTGGACCGGCTGGACCGTGCCGTCCTCGAAGCCCTGATCACCAAATTCGGCGGCGGGCCCGTCGGACTGTCCACCCTGGCCATCGCCGTGGGGGAGGAAACCGAGACCGTCGAAACCGTGGCCGAGCCGTTTCTGGTCCGTGAAGGACTCCTGGGCCGGACACCCCGGGGCCGCATCGCCATGGCCCCGGCCTGGACCCATCTGGGTTACGCCGTACCGGCCGGTGTGTTCGGCCAGGAACCCCTGGACCTCTTCGAAACGGACCCGGACAGCAGTGACGTCGAGGCCGGCTGGGCGCCGAACAGCCAATAAGCCCGTCCTTTCAGCTTTTCCCTTTAGACTGGGTATGACACCCGGCACGTTCGGGTCTTTGTTCCCGCCGGCGGCTCCGAGGGGCCGTAGCCGGCCAGCACGAACATCTGCATGGCGGAACGAAGCGGACGCTGCCACACACCAGATACGCCAGTACAGATCGGAAACTTCCCTGTGGATCCCATGAACATCGTCTTGTTCGCAATGCTCGGCATCTTTATCTTTATGATGTTCCGCCGCAACAAGAAGACCAAGGAGCAGCAGGCCACGCTGCAGTCCCAGTTCGCTCCCGGTGTCGAGGTCATGACCAGCTTTGGCCTCTTCGGCCGGATCGTCTCCATGGACGACGCCGAAAACAAGGTGGTCCTGGAGCTTTCTCCCGGAAACCTCGCCACAGTTCACCGCCAGGCAGTAACCAAGATCGTGGAACCTGCCGTCGTCGCCGAGGACGAGCCCGCTGTTGTTCCCGATGACGCTTCGTCACTGACTTCCCAGGACCTGGGCACGCCGGCCGCGACCGCCGAAACCCCGGACGAGACCCTGAAGCGCCTCAATGACGAGGGCAAAAAGGACAACTAGCCCCGCTGCCTCCCGGCACCAGGCTTCACAACACCTCTACGGCCGCGGACCCGCCGCCGGTGGGAGCAACAGGCTCGCATCGGCGGTTCCTCCGTAATAAGAGAAAGATCGACAATGGCACGAACTGGCCCCAAAATCCCAGGCCTGCGGGTACTGGTGTGGCTCGGCGTAATCCTCGCCGTGCTGACCGCTGTCCTGGCAGGTGGCAACCTCGCCGGTCAGGCCAGCTGGGCACCAAAGCTCGCCCTGGACCTCGAAGGCGGCACCCAGATGATCCTGGCGCCCAAGGTTGAGGGCGGTTCGGACATTAACGAAGAGCAGCTCAACCAGGCCGTGGCCATCATCCGTCAGCGCGTTGACGGCTCCGGTGTTGCCGAAGCCGAGATCAGCACCCAGTCCGGACGCAACGTGGTGGTCAGCCTTCCCGGCACACCCACCAAGGAAACCCGCGACCTCATCCAGGCTTCCGCGGACATGAATTTCCGCCCGGTCCTGCTCAACGGTGACGGCGCAGCCGTCCCTACTGAGGCCCTGACGCCCGAGGACCAACTGCCCAAGCCCACTGCGGAACCCGCCAACAGCAGCGACGTCAACTGGATCACCCCCGAGGTGTACCGTCAGTTTGAAACCCTGGACTGCAACAACCCCGGACCGGAAAGCCCTGAGGCCTCCGATCCCGCCAAGCCCCTTGTGACCTGCGAACCGGCTACCGCCACGACGCCTGCGATCAAGTACATCCTTGGACCTGTGGAGGTAAAGGGCGGCAACATCGTCACGTCCTCCTTCCAGCTGCAGCAGGGTGCCCAGGGCGCCGTCACCAACGAGTGGGCCGTCAACATCCAGTTCGACGACGAAGGCACCGCCAAGTTCAAAGAGGTCACCGAGCGGCTGAACCAGTTCTACGTGGCCGCCGGCGGCGAGACCGGCACCGATCCGAAGGCGCAGTTCGCCATTGTGCTCGATGACCAGGTCATTTCCGCGCCCCGGTCGCTTGCAGTCATCACCGACGGTCGTCCGCAGATCACCGGTGGCTTCACCGAGCAGACGGCCAAGGCCCTCTCGGACCAGCTTCGCTTCGGTGCGCTGCCCATCAGCTTCGAAATCCAGAGCGACCAGCAGATCTCCGCAACACTCGGTGGCGAACAGCTGCGCATGGGCCTCCTCGCCGGCGTCATCGGTTTGCTCCTGGTTGTGGTCTACTCCCTCTTCCAGTACCGCGCCCTGGGCTTTGTCACTATCGCCTCCCTCGTGGTGGCAGGGGCACTGACCTACCTGGCCATCGCCATCCTGGGCTGGACGGAGAATTACCGGCTGTCTCTCGCCGGCGTGGCCGGCATCATCGTGGCCATCGGCCAGACCGCTGACTCGTTCATTGTGTACTTCGAACGCATCCGTGATGAGCTCCGCGAAGGCCGCGGCCTTGTCTCCGCAGTGGAGAACGGGTGGAAGCGAGCCAAGCGGACCGTGCTGGCCTCCAAGGCCGTCAACCTGCTCGCCGCCCTGGTGCTCTACTTTGTGGCCGTCGGGAACGTCCGCGGGTTCGCCTTTACGCTGGGCCTGACAGCCATCGCCGACCTCATCGTGGTCTTCATGTTCACCCACCCGACCCTGCAGCTCCTGGCCCGTACCAAGTTCTTTGGGGAAGGCCACCCGTTCTCCGGCCTTGACCCCAAGCGCCTCGGTGCCGTCCCGCTGTACCGCGGCGCAGGCCGCCTCCGTACGCCGGAGGCAAAGCCTGCCGTGGTCCGGGCAAAGAACACCGGCGCGGCCGCGGAAGCTGAGCGGCGCATGACCATCGCGGAACGCCGCCTCGCGGAAAAGCAGGAGCAGCTCACCGGCTCCTCCAAGAGCGCAGCCAAGGAGAACAAGTAATGTCCAGCTTTTCCACATTCGGTAACGAGCTCTACACGGGCAAGCGCTCCTACAACTTCGTGGGGGCCAAGAAGATCTGGTTCCTGATCGCGGCTGTCCTGGTTGCGCTGTCCATTCTGATTCCCCTGGTCAAAGGCGGCTTCAACCTGGGCATCGAATTCCGGGGCGGTTCGGAATTCACCGTGTCCAACGTGAAGGACACCGACTCCGCGCTTGGGGAAACTGTGGTCGAAGACGTGGTGGCCGGCAGCGTGCCCCGGGTTGCGAATGTCGCAGGCACCACCATGCGGATCCAGACCGACAAGCTCACTGATGACGAGACGCTCAGGATCAAGGAAGGCCTCGCTTCCGCCTACGGCGTCACGGACAACGAAGTGACCTCGACCTTCATCGGCCCCACATGGGGTGCGGATGTGACAAAGCAGGCGCTGATGGGTCTGCTCGTCTTTGTGGCCCTCGCGGCCGTGCTGATGGCCCTCTACTTCCGGACCTGGAAGATGTCGGTGTCAGCCCTGACGGCCATGCTCGTCACCATGTTCGTGACCGCGGGCGTGTACGCCCTGAGCGACTTCGAGGTGACACCCTCAGCCATCATCGGGTTCCTGACGGTGCTTAGCTATTCGCTGTATGACACGGTGGTGGTCTTTGACAAGATCCGGGAAAACACCGCCGACCTGGATGCGTCGACGCGCCGGACCTTCGCAGAGGAGGTCAACCTCGCGGTGAACCAGACCCTGGTCCGTTCCATCAACACCATGATGGTGGCCATCCTTCCGGTCGGCGCCATCCTGTTCATCGGAGCCGGCCTCCTCGGGGCGGGCACGCTGCGTGACTTGTCGCTTGCCCTGTTCGTTGGCATCTTCATCGGAACGGCTGCAACGATCTTTGTGGCAGCCCCCATGTATGCGTGGCTGCGCCAGAACGAACCCGACCTGGTGAAGCAGGCCAAACGCGTTGAACACCGCCGCGCCGGGACCGCTGTCCGGACGGAAGAACCGGCAGCACCCGCAGGGGCCTGACGACAAAAAACGCTACGGGCCGGGCGGCGATGGAAACCACGCTGCCTGGCCCGTACGCATTTAAGCGCCGGTTACAGAAGTGAACGGGCGGAGGAATAGACTGGGTAGTTAAACAGGTCGTGAGGGGTGCTTCATTGGAAGAACGTTCGGCATCGGTGCCAATGGCAGGCGGGGACGAGACATCCGGCCGCGGAGTACAGGCCGGGTTGACGGCTTCCCCACGCCCTGCTCCGGTTGTCCCGGTGGACAATTCGGGTGCCCGGCCAACGTTCCCCGGCCGGCGGGAACGCACGCGCTCCCGCTTGGCCCGCCTGACCGGCCGCGGAGCCCCCACGTATTCACCCATCCTTGAGCCGCTGCTCCGTACCGTCCGGGCGAACAACCCCAAAGAGGATTTCGACCTGATCCAGCGCGCCTTTGACGTCGCTGAGAACAGCCACCGCGGGCAGAAGCGCAAGAGCGGTGATCCGTATATCACCCACCCCGTCGCTGTCGCCACCATCCTTGCCGAACTGGGCCTCAGCGGCACCACCCTGGCCGCTGCCCTGCTCCATGACACGGTTGAGGACACCCCGTACACCCTGGCGGACCTCAAAAGGGACTTCGGGCCCGAAGTCGCCATGCTGGTGGACGGCGTCACCAAACTGGACAAGGTCAGCTTCGGTGAGGCCGCCCAGTCCGAGACCGTCCGCAAGATGGTTGTGGCGATGGCCAAGGACATCCGGGTCCTGATGATCAAGCTTGCGGACAGGCTCCACAACGCCCGGACCTGGCGTTTTGTCTCAGCAGAGTCATCGGCCCGCAAAGCACGTGAAACCCTGGAAATTTTCGCGCCCCTTGCCCACCGCCTCGGCATGAACACCATCAAGTGGGAGTTGGAGGATCTGTCCTTCGCTGCGCTGTACCCGAAGGTGTACGAAGAGATCGTCCGGATGGTGGGGGACCGCACGCCGGAGCGTGAGAAGAGCCTCGGCGTCATCCGTGACCAGATTACCGAGGACCTCCGGGAAGCACGGATCAAGGCCACTATCACCGGCCGGCCGAAGCACTATTACTCGATCTACCAGAAGATGGTGGTCCGGGACAAGGACTTCGACGATATCAACGACCTCATGGGCGTCCGTGTGCTGGTCGATTCGGTGCGGGACTGCTATGCAGCGCTGGGCACCATGCATTCTCGTTGGAACCCGCTGCCGGGGCGGTTCAAGGATTACATTGCCATGCCCAAGTTCAACATGTACCAGTCCCTGCACACCACGGTGATCGGCCCGGGCGGCAAGCCTGTTGAGATCCAGATCCGCACGCACGAGATGCACCGCAGGGCAGAGTATGGTGTGGCCGCACACTGGAAGTACAAGGACCAGCCCAACCGCACGGCCGTTGGCCCCGGAAGCCCCCGCGACGGCGACATGGGGTGGCTGAGGTCCCTGGTTGACTGGCAGCAGGAGACCTCGGATCCGGGTGAGTTCCTGGATTCCCTGCGGTTCGAGATCAACGCGCGTGAAGTGTTTGTCTTTACTCCCAAGGGTGAAGTCATGGCCCTGCCTGCCGGCTCAACCCCCGTCGATTTCGCGTACGCCGTCCATACCGAAGTGGGCCACCGGACCATCGGCGCACGGGTCAACGGCAAACTGGTTCCGTTGAACAGCGAGCTCAACCACGGCGACTGGGTGGAGATCTTCACGTCCAAGGCCGAGGGCGCCGGCCCGAGCCAGGACTGGCAGCATTTCGTCAAGAGTGCCCGCGCACGGAACAAAATCCGTCAATGGTTCAGCAAGGAACGCCGCGAAGAGGCAATCGACCGGGGGAAGGAGCTCCTCACCCGGGCCATGCGGAAGCAGAACCTCCCCCTGCAGCGCCTGATGACACACGAGGCCCTCGCCACGGTGGCCGCCGAGTTCAAGTATGTGGACATCTCCGGCCTCTATGCCGGTGTTGGCGATGGACACACCTCAGCCCAGTCCGTCATGGAGAAGCTTGTCGAAAGCCTGGGCGGCAACGAGAGCACCGATGAGGACATCACCGAAGTCAGCATCCCGACGCAGGTGGCCAAGACCAAGTTCTCGGACTCCGGCGTGGTGGTGCGGGGCGTCGGCGATGTCTGGGTAAAGCTCGCCCGCTGCTGCACGCCCGTTCCGCCGGACCCGATCCTGGGATTCGTCACCCGCGGCTCCGGTGTTTCGGTGCACCGTACGGACTGCACCAACATCTCGGACCTCAAGGACCAGCCGGACCGGATCGTGGATGTTGACTGGGCCCCCACGCAGTCGAGCGTTTTCCTGGTGGAGATCCAGGTTGAGGCGCTGGACCGTAAGTCGCTGCTCTCGGACGTGACGCGGGTCCTGTCGGAGAACCACGTAAACATCCTGGCCGCCAGCGTGAACACCTCCAGCGACCGGGTGGCCATCTCACGGTTCGCTTTCGAGATGGGCGACCCCAAGTACCTCAGCCACGTCCTGAGCGCCGTCCGGCGCATCGACGGGGTGTTCGACGTCTACCGGACGACCGGCAACAAGCGCCGGAGCTAGCAGGGCGAGCTTCTCCAGGGCTGCGCGCTTGTGCGGGACCCGGGGCGTAGCTTCGATGGCGAGGACGAGCAGGCGGAGCCGTACGTCCTTTTGCGGGCGCGCCAGCAGTCCCGCCAGTGCGGGTATGGCGCGGTGTGCGTCAACGTGCAGCGCAATATCCACGGCCGTCCTCAGCGGGCTTGAGACCATCAGCCCGCCCATGCTGACGACGTCGAAAGGGCCGAGCCTGACTTCATGGAGTGTGCAGCCCCGGGTGTTGCGGAGACTCGAAATCCGCCGTTTCGCATCCACAAGCAGCGCCAACCGGTCCGGTTCGTCAGCGCAGCCGTAGATCCAGGCCGCCGTCATCCTGCCGGCCACTACCCGCTGCCGGACAGCAGCCGGGACCGCAGCGGCCGCGGCCCTGGCCCTGAGCTGGGCTGAGACCTGGACATCGGGCAGGGTGTAGCCCTGGTGGTGGAACTTCGACAGGACACCATCCGTCGCCAACGTCTGCAGTTCGGTCCACGTAAAGGGTTGCCCTGGCGAGTACATGTCCGGGTGCTGGGGCAGTGACGTGGTGGCCATTCACCCATCCTGCCGCGCGGGTCCTTAAACACACAGGCCCCGTTCCGGTTATGTGGATAACCGGAAGGGGGCCTGTGCGGTACTGCCTGGCGCGTTAGGAGAGCTCGCTGGCGGAACGCTGGATCTGGTCAAGCCAGGCCTGCCTCGCCTCGAGGGCTTCGCGGGCTGCCTTGATCTTGCGCTGGTCGCCGGCGTTCTCTGCCTTGGCGAGATCGTCCTGGAGGCCGGAGATTGCTGCTTCCAACTGCGAGAGTGCGCTGTTGGTGCGCGCTTTGGTCTCTGGGTTGGAGCGCTGCCAGTTTTCCTCTTCAGCGTGACGGACAGCGTCCTCCACCTTGCGCAGGCCGGCTTCGATCCGTCCCATGTCGGCGCGGGGAACCTTCCCGGCCTCTTCCCAGCGGTCACGGATGGACTGGAGCGCCTTCTTGGCGGCGTTCAGGTCCTTGACCGGCAGGATGGCGCCGGCCTCCACCAGGAGGGCTTCTTTCACAGTCAGGTTGGCCGCGTATTCCTGGTCGATCTCCTCGTTGGCTGCCTGCCGGGACGTGAAGAACACGTCCTGGGCCGCCCGGAACCGTGCCCACAGGGCGTCATCGTCCTTGCGGCTCGCGCGCGGCGACGCCTTCCACTCGTCCATCAGCCTGCGGTACTCGCCGGCGGCGAAGCCCCAGTCGGTGGATGAGGACAGTGCCTCCGCCTCGGCGATGAGCTTTTCCTTGGCCGACTTCGCCGCGGAGTTGGTGCTGTCCAGCTGAGAGAAGTACGCGCGGCGGTGGCGGTCGAAAACAGTCCGTGCAGCACGGAACCGCTTCCACAGTGCGTCCTCGTTGCTGCGGCCAAGCCGGACGCCGCTCTTCTGGGCCGTCTTCCAGCTTTCGAAAAGTTCATTCATGCGCGCGCTGGAGGTTTTCCACTGGATCTGCGCCGGATCCTGGCCGGAGATGCTTTCGGCTTCGGCAACGATTGCTTCGCGGGCTGCCAGCTCGGCAGTGCGAACGGCATCATGCTCCGCCTTCTCTGTCTTCTCCAGCTCGGTGATCTGGGCGGAAACGGCATCCAGGCGGGCTTCCGCCGAGCGGAGATCCCCCACCATGTTCCGCTCTGCAAGCTGCTCACGCAGGTGGGTGACAGTCTTTTGCATGTCGGTGCTGGGCGCCTTGGAACTGACACGCTGCTCGAGGAGCAGGACCTGCGCCACGATGTCGTCATATTTCCGCGCGAAATACCCCAGCGCCTCGTCATTGCTTACGCCGGGGTACTGGCCCACCGGGTGCTCTTCGCCGTCGATCGTCAGGAACACGTGGCCGTCGCCTTCGACGCGGCCCCAGCGTGCAGCTTCGGCCAGCGAGGTCGCAGACGCGACGGGCGCAGCGGCTGCAGCCGGTGCGGCAGCGGCCGGCTTGGGCCTGGCGGCGAAGGCGGCAGGTGACGGAGCCGGACGGGGAGCGGGGGCGGGTGCAGCGGGCTGCCCAGCCGCGGGCTCTTCCGCGACGGACGCGTCAGCTGCGGACTCTTCGGCCGCAGGCTCTCCACCCACGGACGCGTCAGTGGCGGCCTCTTCGACCACCGCTTCGTCCGCCGTGGCTTCGTCAGCCGCTGTTTCGTCAGCCGCAGGCTTGTCAGCGACGGGCGCCTCAACTGGTGCTTCCTCAGTCACCGCCTCATGGGCCACGGGTGCCTCCGCGGCGGCGTCATCGGCCGTTGCGTTATCGGCCACTGCCTGGTCAGCTACTGACTGCTCGGCCCCGGGGGCCGTTGCGTCGGTCAGGTCTGCTGCTGTTTCGTCGGATTTCTGACTGTCTGTCACCGCTAAAAGTCTTTCGCTTGGAGGAAAATACTCACATACTGCACCGCAGCCGTGAGGCCGGGCTTCCTACTTCAGAGAGAACGAGTCTATCGTGACTGGTTCGACGGGGGCGCCGTCCGTGTCGCTGCTGCCCGGAGTAATACCTGCCGCAGCGATTCCGGACACCACATCCAGTCCCGACGTCACCCTGCCCACCACGCTATAGCCGCCGGCAGCATCCGCGGGAATCGTTGTGTCTTTATAGACGATGAAGAACTGCGTCCCGTTTCCGTAGGCATTGTTGCCGGTCCTCGCAACGGCGATGGTGCCGGCGGGATAGACGTTGTCGGCCGGGACGTTTTCCAGCGGACCCCAGGTATAGTCGGGATTTCCGCTGCCTTGGCCATCGGCGGATCCGCACTGCAGGACGCCGAAGCTTTCACTGGTGGTCAGCCGGTGGCACGTTTTGCCGGTGAAGTAGCCTTCGTCGCTGAGGGACTTGAAGACTGCGGCAGCCTGGGGCGCTTTGGTGCCGTCAAGTTCGACGCCCACCGCACCCCGGTTCAACGCCAACTCCCCGGTGAACACCTTCCCGGCGGCTGTTTCAGGTGCCGGTATGTTGGCAGCATTGGTGGGCGGCGCCGAGGCAGTGGGGGAAGCTGAGGGCGTGGTGAGCCCTGCCTCAAGAGCTGCGAATTCGTCTTCCGTGGGGTTGCCTGCAAAGGCAGTGAGTTGAAGCACGACGGCGAGCACCACGGCGGCGGTTCCGGCACCGGCCGCGATAATATTGTCGCGTTTACGCCGTGCTTCCTGGTCCCGCCGCAGCCCGCGCTTCGCCTCCATCTGCTGGATGCGCCGTTTGGCCTCGCGTGCACTGCGTGAACTGGCCGCCAAGGGTCCTCCTGTATGTCGGTCTGCGGCCCGGCCGGCAAGGTCCGGGCACAGTTGTCTGCCGGCAGTCATCGCAGCACCCTGCCGGCGTATTAGAGATGCAGGCGGAAGGCGCATAAACTGACTGCCGCACATAGTTTATGCACGAGTTGCTGGACAGCCGCCGTTCCTGGCCCGTTTCGGGCGGAATGCCGGGAAAGTCCCAGGCGCCCTTCATCAAGAGGAGAACTTCCACCATGGCACGCACCGCCTCCCTGTCCGGATTCCCAGAGTGGCTTCCCGAGGAGCGGCTGGTGGAGCTGCACGTGCTGGACACCCTGCGCAAGGTTTTTGAATTGCACGGGTTCGCGTCCATCGAGACCCGCGCCGTGGAAACCGTCAGCCAGTTGCTCCGCAAGGGCGAGATCGACAAAGAGGTTTATGGCCTCAGCCGGCTCCAGGATGACGAGGCTGACTCGGCAGAAGGAACCAAGGCGGGAAAGTCCGATCCGCACGCCCTGGCCCTGCACTTCGACCTGACGGTGCCCTTTGCCCGCTACGTCGTCGAAAATGCCGGCTACCTGGCGTTCCCGTTCAGGCGTTACCAGATCCAGAAAGTCTGGCGCGGCGAACGCCCGCAGGAAGGCCGCGCCCGTGAATTCACGCAGGCTGACATCGACGTCGTAGGGGACGGCGAGCTGCCCTTCCGCTATGACGTGGAGATTGCACTGGTGATTGCCGAGGCCCTCAGTGCCCTCCCCATCCCGGACTTCCGCCTGCGCATCAACAACCGTAAACTCGCCGAAGGCTTCTACCGCGGGATCGGCCTGGACGACACCGCCGGCGTGCTTCGCAGCATCGACAAGCTCGAAAAAATCGGTCCGGCCAAGGTCGCTGAACTGCTCAAATCGGAGCTCGGTGCCACCGACGGGCAGGCAGAGCTGGCCCTGAAGCTGGCCGGGATCCGCACTGAAGACGCTTCGTTTGTGGCACAGGTCCGCGCGCTCGGCGTAACCAATGACCTGCTGGAAGAGGGCCTCAACGAACTGGAGCAGGTCATCGACGCCGCCGTGCAGCGCGCGCCCGGCAAGGTGATTGCCGACCTCAGCATTGCCCGCGGGCTGGACTACTACACGGGCACCGTGGTTGAGACTGTCCTGGTGGGCCACGAGCAGCTCGGATCGATTTGCTCCGGCGGCCGCTATGACGCCTTGGCGAGCAAGGGTAACCGCAAGTTCCCCGGCGTCGGACTCTCCATCGGCGTCACCCGGCTGGTGTCGCGCATCCTCAGCCAGGACCTGGCCAAGGCCTCGCGGTCCGTTCCCACCGCCGTGCTGGTGGCATTGACCACGGACGATAGCTGGGGCGCCGCGCAGGATGTCGCGGCTCAGCTCCGAAGCCGGGGCATCGCCACGGAAGTTGCGGCGAAGGCTGAGAAGTTCGGCAAGCAAATCAAGTTCGCGGACCGCCGGGGCATCCCGTTCGTCTGGTTCACGGACGACGACGGCAATCACCAGGTCAAGGACATCCGCTCCGGAGACCAGACCCCTGCCGATCCCGCACTATGGACACCGCCGTCGGAAGACCTGACCGTTCAGGTAACAACGGCAGCAGCCCTCCCCGCCTGACCAGACGGTTCCTGCGGCGCGCCCATAACGCCGGCTAGCGGCGCAGCTTGAGCACGAGGAACCTCACGGCCACCCCCAAGGCAAGGACTGCCGCCATCCCCAGCACCGAAGCGGGCGGCAGTGTGAACGCCAGCAGCAGGCAGCTGGCAAAGCCAACAACGTTCAGCCATCTGGGCGCATGGTAGGGGTGTTCATCCAGTGTGTAGGCCGCAGCGTTGGTGACGGCGTAATAGATCAGTACACCGAAGCTGGAGAAGCCCACCACGGTCATCACGTCGGTGGTCAGGAGCAGCAGGATGACGATGGCGGCTACCGCGAGTTCCGCGACGAACGGCACCGTGTGCCTGCCGCCCACCCGCGCCAGCGGCGAAGGCAGGTCCCGCTCCCGTGCCATCGCCAATGCAGTTCTGCCCACCCCTGTGATGAGCGCCAGCAGTGCTCCGAGGCACGCCGCTGCGGCGCCGGCCTGGACCAGCGGGGCACCGGCCTCGAACCGTGAATTGACCACGGCCTCCAGAAGCGGAACCGCGCTTGCCGCCAGGCGGCCGTCCGGCAAGTGGGTTTGAAGCACAACGGCAAGTCCCAGATAGATGACGAACGCCCCGCCCAACGCGGCAAGGATGGCGCGTGGAATGGTCTTGGCCGGATCCTTGACTTCCTCGCCCAGCGTGGCGATGCGGGCGTAGCCGGCAAAAGCGAAGAACATCAGGCCGGCCGCCGGCAGAACGCCGCCGAGCCCGCCCGTGGAACGGCCCGGGGCGGAGGGGGCCCCGGATGGCTGCGGCCCCACGAGGGCGGCGACAGCCACGAACACCAGGGTTGCCAGCACCACGCACAGTAGGATCCGCGTGAGCAATGCCGTGCGTGTGATCCCGAAGAGATTGACCGCCGTCAGCACAACCACTGCTGCCACCGCAACGGGAACCGCGTAGCCAGGGGCGACGTAGTGGCCGAAGGTGAGGGCCATGGCAGCGCAGGAAGCCGTCTTTCCGCTGACAAATCCCCAGCCGGCCACGAATCCGGGCCACTCGCCGAGCCGCTCCCGGCCGTAAACGTAGGTCCCGCCGCTGGCCGGATAGCGGGCAGCCAATTCAGCCGACGCCACAGCGTTGCAGTACGCAACGGCTCCCGCGAGGAGTACGGCCAGCACAAGGAAATTTCCGGCCAGGCCGGCCGCCGGGGCGAAGACAACAAAAACTCCGGCGCCGAGCATGGAGCCGAGTCCGATGGAGGTGGCGTCAAACACGCCGAGCCTCCGTTGAAGCTGGCGGTGCTGGTTCATGGGGGAGGCGGGCCTTTCCAGCGGGTAAACTCGAACGGGATTGTTCCCGGAATGATCCTATGCATCTTTAAGTCTTTAGTTTTCCCTGCTGTCTCTTTCAGAAAGGCGTGCTGTGCTGCGCACACATGACCTCGGATCGCTTCGCTCCGAGCACATTGGACAAACCGTAACCCTGGCCGGCTGGGTAGGCCGCCGCCGCGATCACGGTGGTGTTGCATTCGTGGATCTCCGCGATGCGTCCGGCGTGGCCCAGGTTGTGGTCCGTGAAGAAGAGGTCTTCCACGGCCTGCGCAACGAGTACGTTCTGCAGGTCACGGGCACCGTTTCCCAGCGCCCCGAGGGCAACGAGAACCCCGCCCTGGCCACCGGCAGCATCGAGGTCATGGCGGATAAGGTGGTCATCCTGAACACCGCTGATCCGCTGCCGTTCCAGATCGACGAGCACGTCGAAGTAGGCGAGGAAGCCCGCCTGAAGCACCGCTACCTGGACCTTCGCCGCCCCGGCCCCGCCCGGAACCTGCGGCTGCGCTCCGAAGCCAACCGGGTTGCCCGCGAACTGCTGCACCAGGACGGTTTCGTCGAGATCGAGACGCCCACGCTGACGCGTTCGACGCCGGAAGGCGCCCGCGACTTCGTGGTCCCCGCACGCCTGGCACCGGGTTCCTGGTATGCACTGCCGCAGTCCCCGCAGCTTTTCAAGCAGCTGCTGCAGGTGGGCGGTTTCGAGAAGTATTACCAGATCGCGCGCTGCTACCGCGATGAGGACTTCCGCGCCGACCGCCAGCCGGAATTCACCCAGTTGGACATCGAAGCCAGCTTCGTGGACCAGGACGACATCATTGCCCTCGGCGAAAACATCGTCAAGGCCCTGTGGAAGCTGATCGACGTCGAGATCCCCACGCCTATCCAGCGCATCACGTACGCGGATGCGATGGCACGGTACGGCTCGGACAAGCCCGACCTTCGCTTCGGCGTGGAGCTGACGGAGCTTACGGACTTCTTCAAGGACACCAACTTCGGCGTTTTCAAGGCCCCGTATGTCGGTGCAGTGGTGATGCCCGGCGGTGCTTCCCAGCCCCGCCGCACCCTGGATGGCTGGCAGGAATTTGCCAAGCAGCGCGGCCACAAGGGCCTGGCATATGTCCTCTTCAAGGAGGACGGCGAACTGGCTGGTCCGGTAGCCAAGAACCTGACAGACACTGAGCGTGCCGGCCTGGCCGACGCCGTGGGCGCCAAGCCGGGCGACTGCATCTTCTTCGCCGCGGGCGAGAAATCTGCCGCCCGCGGCCTTCTCGGCGCCGCGCGCGTGGAGATCGGCCACCGCACCGGCCTGATTGACCCCGAGGCATGGGCCTTCTGCTGGGTGGTGGACGCGCCGATGTTCGAGCCTGCTGCCGCTGCGGTTGCCTCCGGCGACGTGGCCGTTGGCGGCGGCTCCTGGACTGCCGTCCACCATGCCTTCACGTCGCCCAAGCCGGAGTTCATGGACACGTTCGACAAGGACCCGGAATCGGCGCTGTCCTACGCTTACGACATTGTCTGCAACGGCAACGAAATCGGCGGCGGCTCCATCCGTATCCACGAGCGCGACGTCCAGGAACGCGTGTTCGAACTTATGGGACTGGACCGGGCAGACGCACAGACGAAGTTCGGATTCCTGCTCGAAGGCTTCAAGTTCGGCGCCCCTCCGCACGGTGGCATCGCTTTCGGCTGGGACCGCGTTGTGGCACTGCTGGCCGGCGTCGAGTCGATCCGCGACGTCATCGCGTTCCCGAAGACCGGCAACGGCTATGACCCGCTGACCCAGGCTCCGGCGCCCATCACGGCGCAGCAGCGCAAGGAAGCCGGCGTGGACTTCAAGCCACAGACGAAACCGGACGAGCCCAAAAAGGCCGAGTAATTCAGGCACGGTAATGACCAAGCCCCCGGGTGTGAACTGGACCAGTTCACACCCGGGGGCTTTTCGCCGCGGAAGGATCACATGACAGCTCCATCTTTGCGGGACCTTGAAGCGCTGATGGACGCTGCCTGGCCTGCTCCGGACCGTGCTGAAGCCAACGGCTGGGTGTTGCGGGCGGCATCGGGAGTGACGCAGCGTGCCAACTCGGTCTGGCCGCGCGAGCCGGGCAGCGATTCCCCTGGTCGCCATGCGGCACTGCGGGCGGCCCGGCTTTGGTACCGCGACCGCCGGCTGCCGCTGATCTTCCAGCTGTTTGATGATCCCCGCTCCGCCGGGCTGCATGCTTTCCTGGACGCGGAAGGCTTCACCCGCCAATCCGAAACCCTGGTGATGTGGCGGGACGCGGGGACAACACCCGCCAGCGCGGACAGCGCCGTGCCCCAACCAGCCGTGCCCCAACCAGCCGTGCCGCAACCAGCCGTGCCCCAACCAGCCGTGCCCCAACCGGCGGTGCCGGTGTCCGGCGTCGAACTCTCCGCAGAACCCTCGCCCGAGTGGCTGGAACTGTGGTGGCAGGTGGACGGCCGCGGCGGCGGTGCCGAGCTCGCCACTGCGCGCACGATTCTGACGGGCTGCCCCGCGATATACGCGCTGGTGAGGTCCGATGACGGGGTTGCCGCCGCCGTCGGCCGCCTCGCCCTGCCGCCTGGCCGGCCCGGTGGCAGGGGAGAGGTCCTTGGCGGCGAAGCAGCTCGTTGGGGCGGGCTGTATGGCATGGCCACCCGCCCCGATGCCCGGCGCCGCGGCTACGCCCGTCAGATCATGCGGGCACTCCTGAACGAAGGCACTGCACGCCGGCTGGCCGGGTACTGGCTGCTGGTCACTGCCGCGAACCAGGGAGCGCAGCAGCTCTACGCCGGCGCGGGATTCAGCGAAGCCGGGCGCTATCTCTACCGCCAGGACCGGCTGAAGCGGCACCTGACCGGCTGCTGAAACCGGGCCGGCGCCCGCTGTCGGATGCAACCCGGGGTCACTTTCCGCCCCCTAAGCACCGCCTATCCGGCGACAAATGACTCCGCATTGGATGAGGGGATCTTCTTATACTTGAAGCTTCAATGAAAACCGGCTAGTATGAATCCATGACACAGACACTTGGCCAGCCCCCGGTTCTCTTCCTCAGCCACGGTGCGCCGCCGCTTGCCGACGACGCCACCTGGACCCGCCAGCTGCACGACTGGTCCGGCACCTTCACGAAGCCCAAGGACATCCTGATGGTCTCGGCACACTGGGAGAATGCCCCCGTAACCCTGAGTGCAACGCAGCGGGATCCCGGCCTTGTGTATGACTTTGGCGGTTTCGCCCAGAAGTACTACGAGGTTCAATACGACGCGCCGCAGGCTCCGGAGCTCGCTGCGGAGGTGGAGCGGCTTGTTGCCGTCCACGGCCACCACGTCGAGCGCGATGAGAGCCGCGGGCTCGACCACGGCGCCTACGTGCCGCTCAAGGAGATGTTCCCGGACGCCGATGTGCCGGTCGTCCAGATGTCCATGCCCACGCTGGATCCGCAGGGCCTGTTCAACCTCGGCATGACGCTGGCACCGCTGCGCGATCGCGGCACCCTGATCGTTGGTTCGGGGTTCACGACGCACAACCTGCGCTGGTTCAACCCTGCCGGCGGCCCGGACAGTGCTCCGCCGGCGGCCTCCAGCGAGTTTGACCACTGGGCTGAAGAAGCCATGGCGCGGGGCGACGTTGATGCAATCCTCGACTTCCTGAACAAGGCCCCGGCCGCCCGTCAGGCGCACCCGCGCAGTGAGCACTGGGCTCCGCTGTACGTGGCGCTCGGCGCAGCCTACGGCTCCGGTGACCTCAATGCTAAAACTGCCATCGACGGCTTCTGGTACGGCTTGTCGAAGCGCTCCTGGACCCTGACGTAGGAGTCACGGGTCCGTAACCTGGATCCGCACGGCGCAGACATCCGATGCGGCCTTCTTCAGGACTGAGCCGTTGGGGTCGGCCACATCCAGGAACGCCAGCCGGGAGAGTGAGGCGCAGGGCCTCATGACAGGTTCGTCCATGACCAGACCCGCCAGGGTCCGGTCACCGCCGGGGGCCAGGTACTCGATGACGTGGCCGCCAAAGACTGCTGCCGCGTGGACTGCCACCTTCTCCACCAGCCCGTCGGCCTGATTGGCCCGGCGGCGGGCTAACCGCTGCTGGGACTGGCCGCCGGCCGCGGACCGCGACTGCACATAGCCGGACCCGGTCTTTGACGCCAGCACGGCGCCTTCCTGCACCACGGCCGCTGCATAGCCGCCGCGCCGCACCAGCACCAGGCCCACAGTCCGGGGCTGGCCGGCCGCGGACGCCAGGCGCTCCAGCGGATCGGCGCCGCGACCCGGCCGCCCGTCTGCCGGCCACGGTGCCTGGAGCAGCGCGACGGTGCCGTCGGCCGCCAGAAGCCGCACGCCGTCGTCGTCATCGCTGAGCCGAAAGCCGCCGTGCGCGGCGCTGAAGCGCCCGGTCCACCCGGCGAGGCGCGCGGCCGGCACAAAAGCCGTCCTGACCGACCCCGCGCGGCCGGAGCCCGCGCCACCGAATCCCGCACGGCGCGGACTGTCGGTGCTGCGAGCGGTCATGGCGGTCCTTTGAGGGGTGCGAAATCGTAGTGGTGAACTATGAGTAGCCTATCTATGTGGATGATCTCTTCGGCCAAGTGCCCGGCAATGACGACGACGGCAGTGACGAACCGTCGCCGGCCGACCGCGCGGCGGCAAGCCGCAGTGCGGCGCAGCGCAGCCCGCTGGCCGTCAGGATGCGGCCGCGCACCCTTGACGACGTTGTGGGACAGCAGCACCTCCTCGGCCAGGGCTCGCCACTTCGTCAGCTTGCGGCCGGTACCGACGCCGTTGGGCCTGCGGGACCGAGCTCGCTGATCCTCTGGGGACCTCCGGGGACCGGAAAGACCACGCTGGCGCATGTCATTGCCAAGGGCAAGGGCCGGAAATTCGTGGAACTCTCCGCGATCACCGCCGGTGTCAAGGATGTCCGGCGCGTGATGGACGAAGCCCTCACTGCGCGTGACCTCTACAAGACCACCACCGTGCTGTTCCTGGATGAGATCCACCGATTCAACAAAGCACAGCAGGATGCGCTCCTGCCCGGCGTGGAAAACCGCTGGGTTGTCCTCGTGGCGGCAACGACGGAGAACCCTTCCTTCTCAGTGGTCTCGCCGCTTCTGTCCAGGTCGCTCCTGCTCACGCTGAAACCACTGACGGACGCGGACATCGAGGGGCTTTTGCAGCGCGCCGTCGCGGACGGGCGGGGCCTGAACGGGAAGGTGGAGCTCAGCCCGGAGGCGCTGGGCCACCTCGTCAGGCTGTCCGGCGGCGACGCCCGGCGGGCGCTGACCGCCCTGGAGGCAGCCGCCGGAGTCGCATTCGGTGACGCCGATGACGCCGACGCGGACTCGCCGGTCACCGTTGAGCTCAAGCACACCGAACGCGCCCTGGATGTGGCGGCCGTGCGGTACGACCGGGCCGGCGACCAGCATTACGACGTGGCAAGCGCCTTCATCAAATCAGTCCGCGGCTCCGACGTGGACGCCGCCCTGCACTACCTGGCCAGAATGCTTGAGGCGGGGGAGGACCCCCGCTTTATTGCCCGGCGCATTGTGATTTCCGCCGCAGAGGACGTGGGCATGGCCGACCCCACCGCCTTGCAGACGGCCGTGGCCGCGGCCACCGCCGTGCAGCTGATCGGCATGCCTGAAGGCCGGATCGTCCTGGCCGAAGCCGTGGTGCATCTCGCCACGGCACCGAAATCGAACGCTGCGTACATGGGGATAAACAAGGCCATCGCGGACGTCCGCGCGGGCCTGGGCAATGGAATTCCGGCGCACCTGCGCGATGCGCATTACCCGGGCTCGAAACAGCTCGGCCACGGCAAGGGCTACAAGTACGCCCACGACGCGCCGCACTCAGTGGCAAGCCAGCAGTACCCGCCGGACGACCTCGTGGGCCGTGACTACTATGAGCCCACCGCCAACGGCGCGGAGCGGGACATCGCAGTCCGCCTGGACCGGCTGCGGAAGATCATCCGCGGCACCTGAGCCTGGCAGCACCTGGCAGGGGCGAATGGGGGATTGCAGGGGAATCCTGCTAAGATGGTTCGTTGTCTGGCAAGGCACGGACGCAATCTCCCACATTTTTCAGTATTCACTGCTTCATGTCGGGGTAGCACTGTGCCCAGTAGCAAAAGGCAGCGGTTGGCCGATGCTCTCCATCGTGGAGGCCAGTAACACTGACACACCGCAGATATTGGAAGGACACAAGTGGCTAACAACACTCGTGCTCGCCGTACAGCACGCCTCTCGCGTGCACTCGGCATTGCTCTGACCCCCAAGGCCGCCAAGTACATGGAGCGCCGCCCGTACGGCCCCGGTGAGCATGGCCGTGCCCGCAAGAAGCAGGACTCCGACTACGCCGTACGCCTGCGCGAAAAGCAGCGTCTGCGCGCCCAGTACGGCATTCGCGAAGCCCAGATGACCCGTGCCTTCGAAGAAGCACGCCGCACCAAGGGCCTGACCGGTGAAAACCTGATCGAACTGCTCGAAATGCGTCTCGACGCCCTCGTGCTGCGTGCCGGCTTCGCCCGCACCATCGCCCAGGCCCGCCAGCTGGTTGTGCACCGCCACATCCTGGTTGACGGCATCCGCGTTGACCGCCCGTCCTTCCGCGTCGGCGAGGGCCAGCTGGTCCACGTCCACAGCCGCAGCGAAACCATGGTTCCGCTCCAGGTTGCAGCAGCCGGCGCGCACCGCGACGTCCTGCCCCAGGTTCCGGCCTACCTGGACGTCAAGCTTGACGCCCTGCAGGCACGCCTGGTCCGTCGCCCGAAGCGCTCCGAGGTTCCCGTAACCTGCGAAGAGCAGCTCGTCGTCGAATTCTACGCACGCTAAATCCCAGCAGCGTATACAAAGAAGCCCGTGGCAAGCGCCACGGGCTTCTTTGTATGTAAGGTACTTGGGGGACATCTGCGGAACGCAAAAAGGCAGCGTGCGCGGTGCGAAGAAATCCACGTCAGTTTCAAGGAGTTGAACGTCTATGTCTGGTGGCGATATTGCCGGCCTGATCGCGGCCGGGGTGTTTGCACTCCTGGTGCTGCTGCTCGCCGTACCGATCCTGAAGCTGGGCAGTGTCCTGGAAGAGATCCGGACCTCCATCCGGTCCATCAGCGACGGCGCCACGCCCCTGATGGACGAGGTCACCGCCACAGTCACCACCACAAACCAGCAGCTGAAGAAGGTGGACGGCATCGCCTCCAACGTTTCTGATGCGTCAGCAAACCTCTCCGCGCTGTCCTCCCTCGTTGCAGCGACGGTGGGCTCGCCGCTGATCAAGGTGGCCGCCTTCAGCTACGGCGTGCGCACAGCCCTTGCCAACCGCAAGAAGCCCGCGGCCGGCCGCCGCAGCCGCTAAGCGACGGAAGAACAGAACATGAAACGACTTGTCTGGATGGGAATCGGCGTCGCGATCGGAGTCATCGCGTTCCGAAAGGTCACCGAAGCCCAATCGAATTTGGGGCCCGAGGGCCTGAACAGGGCTGTGGGCCGCCTGGCCGACGGCCTCTACGACTTTGCCGACGCCGTCCGGTCCGGCATGCACGAGCGTGAAGCGGACCTCCGTACCGCCCTTGGTGTTGAATCCCAGGAAGTGGCCCGGCGCTAAGCGGCCGGAAAACGCGCGAGAATTAAACCAGCAGTTTCCGGTTGCCGGTACTGCCGTCTGAATCAAACCGTCACGCGTCTGTCCGCGTGATCCAAGAAGGGTAATAAACAGCTCATGAAGTCGCAGGAGATCACAAAGCGCTGGGTGGACTTTTTTGTCAGCAAAGGCCACACAGCGGTTCCCTCCGCCTCGCTGGTCTCCAGCGACCCCTCCCTGCTGTTCACCGTTGCCGGCATGGTTCCGTTCATTCCGTACCTGACTGCCCGCGAAGAGGCCCCGTACTCGCGCGCCACCAGCATCCAGAAGTGCATCCGCACCGGTGACATCGAGGAAGTGGGCAAGACTGCCCGCCACGGCACGTTCTTCCAGATGTGCGGCAACTTCTCCTTCGGCGATTACTTCAAGGAAGACGCCATTAAGTTCGCCTGGGAACTGCTCACCAAGAGCGTGGACGACGGCGGCTACGGCCTGCCGCCCGAACTCCTGTGGGTCACCGTCTACCAGGATGATGACGAAGCCCGGGACCTGTGGCTGAAGAACACCGGCGTCCCGTCTGAGCGGATCCAGCGCATGGGCAAGGCTGACAACTACTGGCACACCGGCCAGCCCGGCCCCGCCGGCCCGTGCTCGGAAATCTACTACGACCGCGGACCCGCGTACGGCGCTGAAGGCGGCCCGCTCGCGGACGAGAACCGCTACGTCGAAATCTGGAACCTCGTCTTTATGCAGTACCAGATCGACAATGTCCGCTCCAAGGACGACTTCGACATTGTGGGTGAACTGCCCAAGAAGAACATCGACACCGGCCTGGGCATGGAACGACTTGCCATGATCCTGCAGGGCGTCGAGAACATGTACGAGACCGACCAGGTCCGGCCTGTGATCGACAAGGCCGCCGAGCTGTCCGGCCGGGAGTACACCTCAGCCGAAACGGCGGACGATCCGCACCACACGGACGATGTCCGCATGCGTGTAGTGGGCGACCATGTCCGCTCCGCCCTGATGCTGATCGCCGACGGCGTGACGCCCTCCAACGAAGGCCGTGGTTACGTCCTGCGCCGCCTCATCAGGCGTGCAGTCCGCTCGATGCGCCTGCTCGGCGTCGAAAAGGCCTGCCTGCCGGACCTTCTGCCCGCCTCGCGCGATGCGATGAAGGGCGTCTACCCGATCGTGGAGACGGACTTCGACCGCATCAGCCGGATTGCCTATGCCGAAGAGCGGGCCTTCCTGCGGACCATTGCTTCGGGCACGGCCCGCCTCGAGGATGCCGTGACGGTATCCAAGGCCGCCGGCACACCGCTGTCCGGCGCCGATGCGTTCGCCCTGCACGATACCTATGGCTTCCCGATCGACCTCACCCTGGAGATGGCTGAGGAAGCCGGGCTCAAGGTGGACGAGGCCGGTTTCCGCGCCCTCATGCTGGAACAGCGCCAGCGCGCCCAGGCCGATGCCAAGGGCAAAAAGGGCGGCCACGCCGACCTCAGCGCGTACCAGGAGATGCTGGGGGAGGGCGAGACCGTCTTCACCGGCTACGGAGAGCTCGACGGCGAATCCCGCGTCCGCGGACTCCTCAGCGGCGGCCAGCGTGTTGCCCACGCCGCTACCGGAGACGAAATTGAACTCGTCCTCAACGAAACCCCCTTCTATGCCGAAGCCGGTGGCCAGTCCGCTGACACCGGGCTCATCACCGGAGACGGCTTCGTCGTGGAAGTCCTGGACGTCCAGCGCCCCGTCAAGGGCCTGAGCGTGCACAAAGCGATTGTCCGCGAAGGCGAGATCTCCTCGGACGCCCTGGTGCGCGCCGCCGTCGACCGTGAACGCCGCCACGCTGCAGAGCAGGCCCACACCGGTACGCACATCGTGCATGCAGCCCTCCACCAGATCCTCGGCCCGCAGGCCACCCAGCGCGGTTCCTACAACAAGGCCGGGTACCTGCGCTTCGACTTCGCCTGGGGCGAAGGCCTGAGCACCGCCACCCGCTCGGAAATCGAGGAAGTGTCCAACCTGGCCATCCGCAACAACTTCCGGGTGGACACCAAGGTCATGGGCCTGGCCGAGGCCAAGGCCCTGGGCGCCATGGCGCTGTTCGGCGAGAACTACGGCAGCGAAGTACGTGTTGTGGAGATCGACGGCGCGTGGTCCCGTGAGCTCTGTGGTGGCACGCATGTTGCCAACACGTCACTGATCGGCAGCCTGTCGCTGCTCGGTGAACAGTCGGTCGGTTCAGGCAACCGCCGTGTTGAAGCCTTCGTGGGCATGGATGCCTTCCGCCACCTGGCCGCCGAGCGCGCGCTGGTGACCGAGCTCACCGAGATGCTCAAAGTCCCGTCCGGGCAGCTCGCCGACCGGATCGCCAGCACGCTGAACAAGCTCAAGGCCACCGAGAAGGAACTTGACCGTCTCCGCAAGGAACAGCTCACCGCTGCGGCAGCCAACCTTGTGGGCACGGCCAGGGATGCCGCCGGGGTTAAGGTCATCGCGCACGACGCCGGCCAGATTGGCGGTGCCGACGACGTCCGCAACCTTGCCCTTGACCTGCGCAACCGGCTCGGTTCCGAAGCGTCCACCGTGGCAGTGGCCGGTGTCAGCAATGACCGTCCCATGATCCTGGTGGCCACCAACGAGGCCGCCCGGGCAGCAGGCGTGAAAGCAGGCGCCCTGGTGCGGCTCGCGGCAGGAATCCTGGGCGGCGGCGGCGGCGGCAAGGACGATGTGGCCCAGGGTGGCGGCACTGACGCTACCAAGGTTGCCCCGGCGCTTACCGCCGTCGTGGACGCCATTACCCGGCGCTAGGGCCCCATGACTGAACCCGTTGCAGCCGTCGGCTACCCCCAGGGCATCAAACTGGGGGTAGACGTGGGCACCGTCCGGGTGGGTGTCGCCATCTGCGACCGCGATGCCATCCTGGCCACGCCGTACAAGACCCTGGACCGGAATGCGAAAAAGAACTCCGACGTCAGGGTGATCGCCTCGCTCGCGCAGGAACTCGGCGCCCGCCAGATCTTCGTGGGACTGCCCCGCACCATGAAGGGGGAGGAGCACGCCTCCGCCCGGATGGCCACCGAGTACGCGGAGCTGCTTGTTGCGGAACTGGCAGGCCGCGGCCTGGACGTGCCCGTCAACCTCGTTGACGAGAGGCTCAGCAGTGTCACGGCCCACCGTAACCTGCACGAAGCTGGCATGAGCAGCCGGAACCACCGTAAAGTAGTGGATCAGGTTGCAGCGGCAGGTATTCTCCAGCACGCCATTGACATGCAAAAAGCCAGGGGAACGGACGTTGGGAGCCGCGTGAGCGTGCCGCCCCGTCCGCAGCCTTCCGGGCCGGGGGAGTCAGCGCACGCTGGCACCGCGGCCGCCGAAGGCAAGTCTCGATCTCAGAACACGGAAGGCTACAGTGAGCCCGTCCAATAACGACGACGCCTCAGGCGCCACCAACCACGATGGCGCCAGGCCGCTGACCCGAAAAGAGCTCCGCGCATTGGAGAAGCACACCGACGACACCAACGCGGTTCCGGAACAGGCCTACCAGACAGGCCAGTACCCGCCGGTACCAGCGCACGAGCCTGACGCTTTCGACGCTCCAGCTCCAGCTCCAGAGGATGCTGCACCGGAGGTGCCGGCGCGCGAACCTGCTGTGCCTGCCCAGCCGGTTGCCGAGACGGTGGCAGGGCAGGTCGCCGAGCCCGTTCAGGCACCCCAGCCGGTTGTGCCCTCGTTGCCGGATACTCAGCCGTCCATCCAGGAAACCGCACCCGGCGGGGAAGACCACCAACCGGAAACCGTTCATGATGTCCACCCTGAGCCTGTGGAGGAATTCCACGCCGGGCCGGCCGCCTACGCCCGGGATGCCGAGCCCTTCGAGGGGCACCCGACCGGCTACGCCCACGCTGAGGACGGTCACGTCTACCAGGACCCGCACTACGCTGACGCCCATTACGAGGACCACCATTACGACGAACACGATCCCCATGGGCATTTCGTCGACGACACACATGAGACCCACCCTGACACCGGGCTTCTCGGCGGTGCGGCCGGTGCGGCAGTGGTAACAAAGCCCTCGAAGAAGGTACGGCGCAGGCGGCGTCTCCTGGCCCTGTTCCTGACGCTGGTGGTGTTTGTGGCCGCTATTGCCGTGGGTGCGCAGTTCCTGAAGCCCCTGCTGGGAAGTGACAAGGCGAGTGACTATCCCGGGCCCGGCTCCGGCGAAGTCATGGTTTCGGTCGAGCCCGGCGAGGGCACGCGCTCGTTGGCCGCCAAACTGGAAGCCAACAGGGTCGTGGCAAATGCAGACACTTTCCTGCAGGCATTCACAGCCTCAGGCGCGACGCTGTCACCGGGGGACTTCACCTTCAAGTCTGAGATGAAGAACTCCGATGCTGTAGACGTGCTGCTTGGCCAGGACAAGGCCAAGGTCATCTACTTCGCCCTGAGCGCGGGCCTGCGGATTGACGAATCCCTGCAGGCGATTTCCGATGGATCAGGCATCCGGGTGCAGCAGCTGAAGGAATTCAGCGACTCCCCGCAGCAGTTTGGCCTCCCGGCCGGCGCGAAGAACCTGGAAGGCTTCCTCCACCCCGGGGAGTACAGGTTCCCGCTGGGTACGCCGGCAAAGGACATCCTCCAGACCCTGGTCAAGACGACCACCGACGAACTGGTGGCCCAGGGCATCACCGATCCCGCCAAGCAGTACGAGGCGGTCATTGTGGCCAGTATTGTTCAGGCCGAAGGCGGCCAGGCCGAGTACGGCGACGTCGCCGGTGCCATCTACAACCGGCTCAAGCCCAATGACCAGACGTCCGGTTTCCTGCAGGTGGACTCCGCCGTGACCTACGGCCTGGGAACCAGGAGCTTCAACTTCACGGAAGAAGAACGCCAGGACAAGTCCAACGTCTACAACACGTATGCCAACCCGGGCCTGCCGCCGGGCCCCATCGGCTCGCCCGGCAAGACCGCTATCGATGCCGCTGCAAAGCCGAAGACCAACGACTACCTGTACTGGGTGACCATTAACCTGGACACCAAGGAGACGAAATTCTCCAAGACCCTCGCTGAGCACAACACGTACGTCGAGCAGTACAACACCTGGTGCAAGGCCAACGTGGGCCGCTGCGCATGAGCCTGCGGGCTGCCGTCCTGGGCCATCCGATCAGCCACTCCAAGTCACCGGCCCTGCACCTGGCGGCGTACGCCAAACTGGGGGTGGACATCGGGTACACGGCTGTGGACCTGACCGAGCAGGCGTTGCCGGCCTTTATGCAGCGGGTAAGGAACCAGGACGGGTGGTGCGGACTTTCAGTCACCATGCCGCTGAAAACCGGCATGGTTTCGGAAGTCGACGAAGTCCGCGGCGTGGCCGGCACCCTGGGCGTGGTCAACACTGTGGCCTTTGAGGAAGCCGGCGGTTCCGTCCGGCGGATCGGCTACAACACCGACGTCGCGGGAATCGTCAACGCGGTCCTCAACGCCGGGGTGGTCTCCAGCCCGTCAGCCGTCATCCTGGGCGGCGGCGGAACGGCGGCGGCCGCGGTCGCCGCGCTGAAGGAGCTGGGTACGGCAAAGGCTCAGGTGTTCGTCCGGGACACGTCGCGGGCAGCCGAAGCGCGGGCTGCCGCCGCAGGCGTCGGCCTTGCCATCGACGTCCGGCCGATGACGCAGGCTGCCACGCCCACGGCCAGTGCCGACGTCGTCATCTCCACGCTCCCGCCGCGCGCAGCGGACAGCCTGGCTGATGAGATCGCCGGATTGGGAACCGGAACCCACGGCGTCCTGCTCGACGTGGCCTACGATCCCTGGCCCAGCCGGATTGCCACGGTGTGGCAGGAAGGCGGCGGTGCTGTGGTGCCGGGCCTGGAAATGCTGCTTTACCAGGCGGTGGAACAGGTTCGCCTGTTCACTGGCCGCGGCGAAGAGGTTAATGCGGCTGTCATAGATGTGATGTGCGACTCAGTCGGCCTTCCCCGACGGGCGTTCTAACGGCCATACGTGGCAGGATGGAAATTATGTTGCGTTGGTTGACAGCCGGTGAATCCCATGGTCCGGCTCTGATGGGAATTATTGAAGGCGTCCCCGCCGGTGTTGAGATCACCAGCGGTCAGATCGCCGAATCACTGGCTCGCCGCCGCCTGGGCTATGGCCGGGGCGCCCGGATGAAGTTTGAGCAGGACGTGGTGACTATTTTGGGCGGCGTCCGCCACGGCCTCACGCAGGGCGGGCCGGTTGCCGTCCAGGTGGCCAACACCGAGTGGCCCAAGTGGGAACAGATCATGGCTGCCGACCCCGTTGACCCTGAGATCCTTGCCGACCAGGCGCGCAACGCACCGCTGACCCGGCCCCGCCCGGGCCACGCAGATTTCACCGGTATGCAGAAGTATGGCTTCGACGAAGCCCGTCCGGTGCTGGAGCGCGCCAGCGCCCGGGAAACGGCAACCCGGGTGGCCATGGGGACCGTGGCGTCCCGGTTCCTCAAGCAACTGGGGATCGAACTGGTCAGCCACACCGTCTCGATCGCCAGCGTCACCGTTCCGGAAGGCCGTCCGCTGCCTGTTCCGGCTAACGTGATCGCCCTCGACGCAGACCCGTTGCGCTGCTTTGACCGCGAGACCTCCGACGCCATGGTGGCCGAGGTGGACGCCGCCCACAAGGAAGGCGAAACCCTCGGCGGAGTGGTAGAGGTCCTCGCATACGGCCTGCCGCCGGGACTGGGCAGCTACGTCCATTGGGACCGGCGGCTCGATTCACGGTTGGCAGCCGCCCTCATGGGCATCCAAGCGATCAAGGGCGTGGAAGTCGGCGACGGGTTCCTGACAGCGGCGCGCCGCGGCTCGGCTGCCCACGACGAAATCGTCAAGGATTCGGACGGCCGGATTATCCGCACCAGCAACCGTGCGGGCGGCATCGAAGGCGGCATGAGCATCGGCGATGTCCTGCGCGTCCGCGCCGCCATGAAGCCGATCGCAACGGTGCCGCGCGCCCTGCGCACCGTCGACGTCAGCACAGGGGAGCCCGCCAAAGCCCATCACCAGCGTTCCGACGTGTGTGCCGTCCCGGCTGCCGGCGTGGTCGCCGAGGCGATGGTGGCCCTGGTCCTCGCGGAAGCCGTGACGGAAAAGTTTGGCGGCGACTCCGTTGCGGAGACCGCACGCAACATCAAGGGTTACCTGGACAACATTCCGGCATCCCTGGACTCGATCGGCCAGTAGTGCCCCGGGGCAGCAAAAACGGTGTGCCGGGTAACCGGCCCATCGTCCTCATCGGGCCCATGGCAGTGGGCAAGTCCGCGATTGCCCACGAACTGGCCAAACGCCTGGACGTGCCGCACGTCGATACGGATGTTCTCATCGTGGAGGCTCATGGCAGCATCCCGTCCATCTTCGCCGGCCGCGGTGAGCACGCATTCCGGGAAATTGAAGCCCGGACAGTTGCCGGCGCCGTGGAGCATGCTGAGGTCACACCCGCCGTGATTTCCCTTGGCGGCGGGGCCGTGCTTGACTCCGGGACCCAGCAGGTCCTGGCCCGCTGCACCGTGGTGTATCTCGAATGTGATGCGCAGACCGTTGCTTCGAGGATCGCCAGGAACTCGGGGCGCCCGCTGCTGGCGGGCGATGCCATGGCCCGCTGGTCAGCACTCTTTGCCACCAGGAAACCGGTCTACGAACGGCTGGCCGACCTGGTCCTGGACGTCCGTCACGGCTCCATCACCGAGTTGGGACACCGGCTTGAAGTTGCGCTGCGTGAATACGCAGCTGCCAAACAGGAAGTTGAACATTGAGCGTCGAATCAACCATCATCAAGGTCACCGGCGAATCCGCAGGGCAGAATTACGACGTCGTCGTCGGCCGCGGCCTGCTGGGAGACCTTCCGGCCCTGCTGGGCGAGCGGGTCCGCCGGGTGCTGGTTATCCACCCCCGCGCTCTGCGCCTCACCGGGGATACCGTCCGTGATGAACTGGCAGCTGCGGGTTTCACCTCGCTGACCGCCGAAATTCCGGATGCCGAAGAGGGCAAGCACGTCCAGGTTGCCGCGTTCTGCTGGCAGGTACTGGGACAAAACGACTTCACCCGCTCCGACGCCATCGTGGCCGTGGGCGGCGGTGCTGTCACGGACCTCGCCGGATTTGTGGCGGCAACGTGGCTGCGCGGCGTGAAGGTCATCCACATGCCCACCAGCCTGCTGGGCATGGTGGACGCTTCCGTGGGCGGCAAGACCGGCATCAACACCGCAGAAGGCAAAAACCTGGTGGGCTCCTTCCACCCGCCGGCCGGAGTGCTGGTGGACCTGGACACGCTGAATACCCTGCCCCGGAACGAGATCATCTCCGGGATGGCCGAAGTCATCAAATGCGGCTTCATTGCAGATCCCGCCATCCTCGAGCTTGTGGAAAAGGATGCCGCGGCGGCCACCGATCCGGGATCGGATGTCCTGCGTGAACTTATTGAACGGGCTATCGCCGTCAAGGCAAAAGTGGTTTCCGAAGACCTCAAGGAATCCGGCCTGCGCGAGATCCTGAACTACGGCCACACCCTGGGCCACGCCATCGAGCTGGTGGAGCGCTACTCCTGGCGGCACGGTGCGGCCGTGTCTGTGGGCATGATGTTTGCCGCTGAGCTTGCACGCAGCGTGGGCCGCCTCAGCGACGCCGACGCCGACCGCCACCGCAGCATCCTTGATACCCTCGGGCTCCCGGTCACGTACCGCAGGGACCGCTGGCAGGGGCTTTTGGACGGCATGCGCCGGGACAAAAAGTCGCGTGGAGACCTCCTCAGGTTCGTGGTGCTCGACGGAATCGCCAAGCCGGGCATCCTGGATGTCCCGGACACCTCCCTGCTTTTTGCCGCCTATCAGGAAATTGCCTCCTGATGCAGGGCGACCTGGCCGGCACCAGCGAATGGCCTGAGGCAGGTTTCCCGGGCGTCAGGATCAACCCGATGACCCTGCTGCCCGAGGTCGTCAACGAGGATGCCTGCAGCGCGGCCCTCGCGGGGTCCACCGACCCCGCGGACCACATCTTCGTCCTCATTGTGGAAGGACATGCCGCCGAGGCAGCCGAGCTGCTGGCGGAAGCCCGGTTCAAGGACCCCGAGTCGTTCCGGCTGAGGGCTTTTGAGGCCGAAGTCCTGCGCGTCTCGCACCGCCCTGACCGTGCACTGGAGCTGTTCCGCCAGCTGCTTGCGGAGTTCCAGGGAACCGACCGCGAAGCACTGATCCTGCACTACATGGGGAAGGTCCAGTACTCCTCGGGCCACATCGCCGCCGCCGTGGAGGCCTTCGCCCGGGCTTTGGACCTGCGTGTGGCGCAGTCGGCAGATGCCGCCCAGATTTACTCGTCCACGGTGGCTTTGCAGCGGGCCCGTGACGTCCTGGACCTCGCCTGCTGAGCAGCCCCCGGACCCCGGAACACGGGCACTACCCGTTTTACCGGTAGAATAGTTCTTGGATTTTTGACAAACACGCGCTGGCTGGCCTTCTGGCTTGTCCGGCCGGCATAAACGTCTGATAACTCACCGGACTGTAGAAACCAAAGGAAACCTGTGGCAACCACTAACGACATCAAGAACGGCACCGTCCTGAAGCTCGAGGGCCAGCTTTGGAACGTCATCGAATTCCAGCACGTCAAGCCCGGCAAGGGTGGCGCCTTCGTACGGACCAAGATGCGGAACGTGATGTCCGGCAAGGTTGTGGACAAGACGTTCAACGCCGGCCTCAAGATCGAGACCGCCACGGTTGACCGCCGCGATTACCAGTACCTGTACCAGGACGGCGCCGACTTCGTGTTCATGGACACCTCCGACTACGACCAGATCACCGTTCCCGGTGCAACTGTGGGCGATGCCACCAACTTCATGCTGGAAAACCAGATGGTCAACATTGCCATCCACGAAGGCAACCCGCTCTACATCGAACTCCCTGCCAGCGTTGTCCTGGAGATCACCTACACCGAACCCGGCCTGCAGGGAGACCGCTCCTCGGCCGGCACCAAGCCCGCAACCCTGGAAACCGGTTACGAAATCCAGGTTCCGCTGTTCGTCGAGAACAACACCAAGGTCAAGGTTGATACCCGCGACGGAAGCTACCTCGGCCGGGTCAGCGAGTAGTGAGCGCCCGCGGTAAGGCCCGGAACCGGGCTCTGGATGTACTTTTCGAAGCTGAGCAGCGCTCGGTTTCGGCTTTTGACGTGCTGCGGGCGCGGCGGGAAAAGACTGATCAGATCATCAACCCGTACACCCTCGAAATCGTCGAGGGCGTCGTCTCACAGCAGACCGCCATTGACGAATTCCTGGAAACCTATTCCCAGGGCTGGACACTGGAACGGATGCCTTCTGTGGACCGGATCATCCTGCGGATCGGCACCTGGGAACTGCTCTACAACGACGACGTGCCCGACGGCGTTGCCGTCAGCGAGGCAGTGGCATTGGCCAAGACGCTCTCAACTGACGAATCGCCGTCGTTCATCAACGGCCTCCTGGGCCGCCTGCAGCAGCTGAAGCCCTCACTGCTCGCCTGAGGATTCTTCAGAACCACAACACCACAAATAGGGACCAGTGGCCACCGCACGGTGGACGCTGGTCCCTTCTGTTTGGGTGGGCGGGGTTTAGCCCGCGACGGCGGCGCGCAACGCCAGGATCCGCTGCAGCTGCTGCTGTTCCTCGGCCTGGTGGAGCGGGACGTCCCGGCCGCTCAGGATCCGCTGCCTGATGAACGCAAGCTGGGTTGCGGCGTGCAGGAAGGCCTTCATCTGGGGCCTGCGGTTGTAGCCGGCTGCCCAATGCAGGGCGGTACGCCGCCCGCGTGGCGTTGCCAGCAGGTCCACCTCCGCGGGGCTGAACCAACCGGCCGCGGAGTACTCCATAAGCCGCTGGCGCGTGAGCCGGTTTTCCGCGACGCGCAGCAGGATGATTCCCACCACGGCCAGCACAAAAATGGGCACCTGGATGAGGATGTACTCGGCCAGGAACCCTGCACCCATGCTGTTCCACCGGTTGTGCAGGATCATCGCCGGGACCAGTCCTACGAAAAAGGCCAGCACAGAGGCCCCCGAATGCCAGCGCCGTGCCGCGAAACCCATGATGAGGCCCGTTGTCCCCGTGAAGATCGCGTGCGCAAAGGGCGACATCACACCTCGAAGCAGGAAGATCTGGGCCAGGTCAGTGGCCGGGCTCACTGATTCCGCGATGGCGCGGCCAAAGTAGAGGATGTTTTCCGTGAAGGCGAAACCGCCGGCGATGGTAAAAGCGAATACCACACCGTCCACCGGGCCGTCGAAGTGTTTCCGGGCCAGCAGCAGGAGCAGCAGAAGGCCCGAAGCCTTGGCGAACTCCTCCACCACCGGGGCCTGGACTGTGGCCATGTAGGTCGGCAGGTCAGCCACGTCACTGAACTGAAAGGTCAGGGCAAAGAACGGCTGGATCAGGAGTGTGACGGCAACTGACACCGCCGCGCCCCAGGTGAACGCGAAGAAGAGGAGCCGTTTGGGTTCCGGTTCCCAGCGGTCGATGGCGTGGACGGTCAGGAGCACAGCGGACAGCGGGATGAGCGAAACCACAAAGCCCACAATGAACCCGCCCACACCGGTGTTCGCCACCAGGAACGGAACCACCAGCAGCAGGCTCAGGAACGCCAGCATGGCGCCCCCTATCGTGAGGGCCAGCAGGCCGCCCGCCCGCATGCCTGAGCCGGCCCTGCCTGGCTGCGGAGGTCCCAGGGCGGGCAGGGGAGCCGTGTAGGTTCCCGGCGCCGGCCGGTAGTACTCGGGCTCGATCCGGCCCATCCAGCTGGGGTTCGCCTGGCCGGGGAAAGGTTCCCGGGGTCCGGCGGGGCCGCCTGGCTGGCCGGGGCCCTGCTGATAAGGGTTGGTGGACATACGGGAAAGCCTAATGCCCGGCGCCAATGTGGTAATTTTGAACCGCACATGATCCTTTTTTAATTCCGTCCTGTGAGGCGGGGAAAGGGGAGACGAGCGTTGACTTCAGTCACAAGCGCACCGGTTCCAGCCAGGGTTGTCCTCAACCAGGCCGATATTGACCGTGCCCTTACTCGTATCGCCCACGAAATCCTCGAAGCCAACAAAGGCTCCAAGGACCTGGTCCTGCTGGGCATCCCGCGCCGCGGTTACCCGCTGGCACTTCGCCTGGCCCGCAAGATCGCAGCAGCGGACCCCACCGTGGACGCCACGGCAATTGTTGGCCAACTCGATGTCACCATGTTCCGCGACGACCTCTCGCACCAGCCCACCAGGCCGCCGTACCCCACCCAGCTCCCGCGCACGGGAATCGATAACAAGGTTGTGGTGCTCATTGATGACGTCCTGTACTCAGGCCGCACCATCCGGGCCGCCCTGGACGCCATCATCGACCTGGGCCGTCCCAGGATTGTCAGGCTTGCCGTGCTGATCGACCGCGGCCACCGTGAACTTCCCATCCGGGCCGACCACGTGGGAAAGAACCTTCCCACCTCGTCCGCCGAGAAGGTACGGGTCCGGCTCGAGGAAACGGACACCGCCGCTGACGGTGCCAAGGTCAACGAAGTGGTCATTGAGGGCGGCGCGTGAAACACCTCCTCTCCACCGAAGACCTCAGCCTCACCAACGCCATCCGTATCCTCGACACCGCCGAAGAAATGGCAGCCGTAGGGGACCGCGAAGTCAAGAAGCTCCCGGCCCTGCGCGGTCGCACCGTGGTGAACCTCTTCTTCGAAGACTCCACCCGGACGCGGATCTCCTTCGAAGCGGCCGCCAAACGGCTCTCCGCTGACGTCATCAACTTCGCCGCCAAGGGCTCCTCCGTCTCCAAGGGCGAATCCCTCAAGGACACCGCCCAGACGCTGGCAGCAATGGGCGCGGACGCCGTCGTCATCCGTCACTGGGCCTCCGGCGCCCCGCACCGGCTCGCCGCGACCGACTGGATCGACGCCGCCGTGATCAATGCCGGCGACGGCACCCACGAGCACCCTACCCAGGCCCTCCTGGACGCCTTCACCATGCGCCGCCACTGGGCCAGGCTGTCCGGCAACGGGTCCATCGGTGCGGACCTCAAGGGAATGCGCGTCGCCATCGCCGGCGACGTCCTGCATTCCCGCGTGGCGCGCTCCAATGTCTGGCTGCTCCGCACACTGGGTGCCAAGGTGACCCTCGTGGCGCCGCCCACCCTGCTGCCCATCGGCGTCGGGCACTGGCCCTGCAAGGTCAGCTACAACATGGACGAGACCCTCGAAAAGGGCGTGGACGCGGTGATGATGCTCCGTGTGCAGGGCGAGCGGATGAACGCCTCATTCTTCCCGTCCACCCGCGAATACTCCCGCCGCTGGGGCTTTGACGACAACAGGCTCCGGGCCCTGGACAGCCTCGGGCTGAAGGACACCATCATCATGCATCCCGGCCCGATGAACCGCGGCCTGGAAATTTCAGCAGCGGCCGCCGATTCGCCCCGCTCCACCGTGCTCGCACAGGTGCGCAACGGCGTCTCGGTCCGCATGGCCGCCCTGTATCTGCTGCTTTCCGGGGACACCCGCGAGCCGGCCACAGCGGGCGCAGCCCACATCGGCACAGCCCCCACCAACGCATACCGTTCCACAGAGAAGAGCAACTAATGGCAGTCAACAACGGAACGTACCTGATCCGCGGTGCGGCCATCCTGGGCGGCGACGCCGAGGACCTGCTCATCCGTGACGGCGTGATCGCCGCCCGCGGCGCCGTCGCGGCCACGCACCCCGACGCTAAGGACGCCACCGTCATCGAAGCCGCCGGCCTGGTAGCCCTGCCCGGCATGGTGGACGTGCACACCCACCTGCGCGAACCCGGCCGGGAAGACGCTGAAACCGTCGAGACCGGAACGCGCGCCGCAGCCCTGGGCGGCTTCACCGCCGTCCACGCCATGGCCAACAGCAACCCGGTGGCAGACACGGCCGGCGTGGTGGAACAGGTCCACAGCCTGGGCCGCGCAGCCGGCTGGGTGGACGTCCGTCCGGTCGGTGCCGTGACCGTTGGCCTGGCGGGGGAGCAGCTCGCCGAACTTGGCGCCATGGCTGATTCCCGCGCGCAGGTACGGATGTTCTCCGACGACGGCATCTGCGTCCACGATCCGGTGCTGATGCGCCGCGCCCTGGAGTACGTCAAAGCGTTCGACGGCGTGGTGGCCCAGCATGCGCAGGAACCCCGCCTCACCGCCGGGGCACAGATGAACGAGGGCGCCGTCTCCGCAGTCCTGGGCCTCACCGGCTGGCCCGCAGTGGCTGAGGAAAGCATCATCGCCCGCGATGTCCTGCTGGCACAGCACGTGGACTCCCGCCTGCACGTCTGCCACGTGTCCACCGCCGGTTCCGTGGAGATCATCCGCTGGGCCAAAGAACGCGGCATCAACGTCACGGCCGAAGTCACCCCGCACCATCTGCTGCTGACCGATGACCTGGTCCGCAGCTACAACCCCGTCTACAAGGTCAACCCGCCGCTGCGCACGGACGCCGATGTGCAGGCCCTGCGCGCCGGCCTGGCCGACGGAACCATCGACGTGGTGGGCACCGACCACGCCCCGCACCCCAGCGAGCATAAGGAATGCGAGTGGGCGCAGGCCGCCATGGGCATGACCGGACTGGAAACTGCCCTGTCCGTCGTCCAGCACACCATGATCGAGACCGGCCTGATGACCTGGGCCGACTTCGCCCGCGTAACCTCCAGCGCGGCCGCCAGGATTGGCCGGGTAGCGGACCAGGGCCGTCCGCTGGACGCCGGCGAGCCCGCCAACGTCATCCTGGTGGACCCCGCCGCACGCTGGACCGTTGACCCCGCCACCATGGCAACCATGGGCCGCAACTCCCCGTTTGCCGGCCTGGAGCTGCCGGGCAAGGTGGTGGCCACCTTCTACAAGGGCCACCCCACTGTGCTGGACGGCCGCCTCAACACCCCGTACCGGGAATCGGCGGCAGCTGCGGCAGGCGCCTCCTGATGGACACCCAAATGCTTACGCTGGTCAGCACCCTGGCGATCATCGCCGTTGTGCTGGTCATGATCGGGTTCGGCTGGCGCAACCGCCTCAGGCGGCAGGCGGACGTCGACCCCTTGCCCGAGGTGCCCCTGGAACCGGGCGTGCCAAGCGCCCGGGCCGAAGGCCAGTACGTTGCCTCCACCACCGCCGGTGACTGGCTTGACCGGATCGCCGTGCACAGCCTCGGCATCAGGACCAACGCCGTACTCAGCGTGTACTCTCACGGCGTGCTCCTGGACCGGTCCGGTGCCCCCGCCGTTTACATCCCGGCCGCGAGCCTGACCGGTGTCCGCCAGGAAAGCGGCATGGCCGGCAAGTTCGTGGAAAAGGAAGGCCTCCTGGTCCTGACCTGGGACCTCGGAACCCACACCCTTGACACCGGCTTCCGGACCCGCAGGGCGGCCGACAAAGAAGCCCTCCATGACTCCCTGCGGCAATTGATCGCCGCAGCCCGCCAGGAACATTCCCAGGATCCCCAGAGTGGAAAGTAAGACAGTGACAGAAACAGTGACAGCAAACCCAGCGGCTTCGGCTCCGTCCACCCCGGCGGTTTTCGTCCTGGAAGACGGCCGCATGTTCCGCGGCACCAGCTACGGCGCCCAAGGCACCGCCCTGGGCGAGGCCGTGTTCGCCACCGGCATGACCGGCTACCAGGAAACCATCACGGATCCGTCCTACGCCCGCCAGCTCGTAGTCCAGACGGCCCCGCACATTGGCAACACCGGCGTCAACAGTGACGACGCCGAATCGCGCCGGATCTGGGTGGCCGGCTACATCGTGCGCGACGCCGCCCGGCGCCCCTCCAACTGGCGCTCCGAACGGCCCCTGGACGAGGAACTCATTGAGCAGGGGATCGTGGGCATCCAGGGTGTGGACACCCGCGCCATCACCCGCCACCTGCGCGAGCACAAGACCATGCGCGCCGGCATCTTCTCCGGCGACGCAGCCAAGGTCGCGGACAAGGAACTCCTGGACGCGGTCCTGGCCAGTGCCCCGATGGAAGGCGCCCGCCTCGCCGAGGAAGTAAGCGTCGATGAGGCCTACGTTGTGGACCCCAAGGACCACGGCTGGGAAGGCGAGCCCGCCTTCAGCATCGCCGCGGTGGACCTGGGCATTAAATCCATGACCCCCGTCCGCTTCGCCGAGCGCGGCGTGCGTGTCCACGTGCTGCCCGCCACGGCCACCCTTGAGGACGTCAAGGCCGTCAGCCCTGACGGTTTCTTTATGTCCAACGGGCCCGGCGACCCCGCCACCGCCGACCCGCAGGTCAAGCTGCTCCGCTCGGTCCTGGACGCGAGAATCCCGTACTTCGGGATCTGCTTCGGCAACCAGATCCTTGGCCGCGCGCTCGGTTTCGGCACCTACAAGCTCCGCTACGGCCACCGCGGCATCAACCAGCCTGTGATGGACCGCCGCACCGGCAAGGTGGAGATCACCTCCCAGAACCATGGCTTCGCCGTCGATGCCCCGCTGGACGGCGCCACCCAGGCCCCTGAAGAGCGTTACGGCCGGGTTGAGGTCAGCCACATCAGCCTGAACGACGACGTCGTGGAAGGCCTCGCCTGCCTGGACATCCCCGCCTTCTCGGTCCAGTACCACCCGGAAGCCGCCGCCGGCCCGCACGACGCCGCCTACCTGTTCGACCGCTTTATCGACCTGATGGCGGAAACCAAAGCAATTACCGACGGCGCAAAGAACACCACCGACTCCAAGACTGAGGACAAGAAGTAATGCCGAAACGTACAGATCTCAAGAGCGTCCTCGTCATTGGTTCCGGCCCCATCGTCATCGGCCAGGCCGCTGAGTTCGATTACTCCGGCACTCAGGCACTGCGTGTCCTGAAAGAGGAGGGCCTCCGGGTCATCCTGGTGAACTCCAACCCGGCCACCATCATGACGGACCCCGAGTTTGCCGACGCCACGTACATCGAGCCCATCACCCCCGAGGTGGTGGAGAAGATCATCGCCAAGGAACGGCCGGACGCCATCCTGCCCACCCTGGGTGGCCAGACCGCGCTGAACACCGCCATCGCGCTGGACAAGAACGGTGTGCTGGAAAAGTACAACGTGGAGCTCATCGGCGCCAACATCGCCGCCATCGAGCTCGGGGAGGACCGCGAAAAGTTCAAGGGCGTGGTGGAACGCTGCGGCGCCGAATCGGCCCGCAGCCACATCATCCACACCATCGACGAGGCACTCAAGGCGGCCGAGGACCTCGGCTACCCCATGGTGGTCCGTCCCTCCTTCACCATGGGCGGCCTCGGCTCCGGCCTGGCCTATGACGAAGGCGACCTCCGCCGGATCGTCGGCCAGGGCCTGCAGTACAGCCCCACGTCCGAGGTGCTGCTCGAAGAGAGCATCCTCGGCTGGAAGGAGTACGAGCTCGAGATGATGCGGGACAAGAACGACAACGTGGTGGTTGTCTGTTCCATCGAGAACTTCGATCCCGTAGGCGTCCACACCGGCGACTCCATCACCGTGGCCCCCGCGCTGACCCTCACCGACCGCGAATACCAGCGGCTGCGTGACATCTCCATCGCCGTCATCCGCGAAGTGGGCGTAGACACCGGCGGCTGCAACATCCAGTTCGCCGTCGAGCCCGACACCGGCCGTGTTGTGGTCATCGAAATGAACCCGCGCGTTTCCCGCTCCTCTGCGCTGGCCTCGAAGGCCACGGGGTTTGCGATTGCCAAGATCGCCACCAAGCTCTCCCTCGGCTACACGCTGGATGAGATCCCGAACGACATCACTCAGAAGACCCCCGCGTCCTTCGAGCCCACCCTGGACTACGTCGTGGTCAAGGTCCCGCGTTTCGCCTTCGAGAAGTTCCCGGCGGCAGACGACACCCTGACAACCACCATGAAGTCGGTCGGCGAAGCGATGGCCATGGGCCGCAACTTCACCGAAGCCCTGCAGAAGGCACTGCGCTCCCTCGAACAGAAGGGCTCGCAGCTGGACTTCAGCTCCGTCCCCGAATGGGAAGTCCCTGAGCTCATCGAGAAGGCCAAGCGCCCCACCACGGAGCGCCTCCACCAGGTCCAGCGCGCCATGCTGGGCGGTGCCACTGTGGAACAGCTCTTCGAAGCCACCAAGATCGATCCCTGGTACCTGGACCAGCTGCAGCTGCTCAACGAAATCTCGCACGAGATCCGCAAGGCCGGGGCCCTGACCGTGGAGATGCTCCAGCGCGCCAAGCGCCACGGCTTCTCGGACGAGCAGATCGGTGCCCTGACGCACAACTCCGAAGCCGTGGTCCGCGGTGTCCGCCAGGCCCTCGGCATCCGCCCGGTCTACAAGACTGTGGACACCTGCGCCGCCGAGTTCGCTGCGTACACCCCGTACCACTACTCGTCCTACGACGAGGAGGACGAGATTGCGCTGCACTCCAAGCCCTCCATCCTGATCCTGGGCTCCGGGCCCAACCGCATCGGGCAGGGCATCGAGTTCGACTACTCCTGCGTGCACGCCTCCATGGCGCTGCGCAAGGCCGGCTACGAGACCGTGATGGTTAACTGCAACCCGGAGACCGTCTCCACCGACTACGACGTCTCCACCCGCCTGTACTTCGAGCCGCTGACGCTCGAAGACGTCCTGGAGGTCATCGCCGCCGAAGAGCGCACCGGCGGCGTGATGGGTGTGTTTGTCCAGCTGGGCGGCCAGACCCCGCTGAAGCTGGCGCAGCAGCTTGCCGACGCCGGCGTCCCCATCCTGGGCACGTCCCCGGAAGCGATCGACCTCGCCGAGCACCGCGGCGAATTCTCCCGCGTCCTGGACAACGCCGGCCTGATTGCCCCGAAGAACGGCACCGCCGTGTCCTTCGAAGACGCCAAGAAGATCGCCGACGAAATCGGCTACCCGGTCCTGGTCCGTCCGTCCTACGTTCTTGGCGGCCGCGGCATGGAGATCGTCTACGACGAGCCCAACCTCTCCCGCTACATCGCGAACGCCACCGAAATCACCCCGGACCACCCGGTCCTGATCGACCGGTTCCTGGAAGACGCCGTCGAAATCGACGTCGACGCACTCTTCGACGGCACGGACATGTACCTCGGCGGCATCATGGAGCACATCGAGGAAGCCGGTATCCACTCCGGTGACTCCGCCTGCGTGCTGCCCCCGATCACCTTGGGCAACAACGTGATCGAGCGTGTCCGGACGGCAACCCGCGCCATCGCCGAGGGTGTGGGCGTGCGTGGCCTGATCAACATCCAGTTCGCGCTGGCCTCGGACGTGCTCTACGTCCTGGAAGCGAACCCGCGTGCTTCCCGGACCGTGCCGTTCGTCTCCAAGGCCACCGGCGTACAGATGGCCAAGGCCGCTGCCCTGATCGGCACCGGCGTCACCATCAACCAGCTGCGCACCGCGTACAAGATGCTGCCGGAGACCGGCGACGGCTCCACACTGCCGCTGGACGCTCCCGTCTCGGTCAAGGAAGCCGTGCTGCCGTTCAGCCGCTTCCGCACGCCTGAGGGCAAGGTGGTGGATTCGCTGCTCGGCCCTGAGATGCGTTCCACCGGTGAAGTCATGGGCATCGACAAGCACTTCGACACCGCTTTCGCCAAGAGCCAGGCAGCCGCAAACAACGCGCTGCCCACTGAGGGCAAGATCTTTGTCTCCGTGGCCAACCGGGACAAGCGTGCGGTCATCATGGCCATCAAGCGCCTTTCGGATCTTGGCTTCGAGATTGTCTCCACCGGCGGCACCGCCGATGTCCTGCGCCGTAACGGCATCCAGGCCAGCACGGTCCGCAAGGTCGCCGAAGGCAGCAGCGCCGAAGGCGAGGGCACCATCGCGGACCTGGTGATCGCCGGCGAGATCGACATGGTGTTCAACACGCCCTCCGGCGGGGAAGCGCGCAGCGACGGCTATGCCCTGCGCGCCGCGGCGACGTCCATCGGCATTCCCTGCATCACCACGGTGGCCGAGATCAACGCAGCGGTGCAGGCCATCGAGGCCATGCGCACGTACGAGTGGTCAGTGACCAGCCTTCAGGAGCACGCGGCCGCGCTGATCGCGTCCACGGCCGCTGCGCAGTCCGCCGCCCGGGTAACGCAGAATGCCTGAGCACGGCTTCCCACCGGCAGCTGCCCCCGGCCGGGAGTCCTTCGGCTCCCGGCTGCGGGCAGCCATGGCTGCCCGCGGCCCGCTCTGTGTGGGCATTGACCCGCACCCCGCACTGCTGAAGAGCTGGGGACTGGACGACGACGCCGCCGGGCTGCGGCGGTTTTCGCTGACCGTCCTGGAGGCGGTGGGTTCGCTCGCTGCCGCGGTCAAGCCGCAGGTGGCGCTTTACGAGCGCCACGGATCTGCTGGGATGGCCGTCCTTGAGGAACTCCTTGCCGAAGCCCGGGACGCATCGGTGCTCACCATCGCCGACGCCAAGCGCGGAGACATTGGCTCCACGATGGCCGCCTACGCGGATGCGTGGCTCCGGGACAGCTCGCCGCTGGCCGCCGACTCGGTGACACTCAGCCCGTACCTGGGCTTTGAGTCACTCCGCCCGGCCCTGGACCTGGCAGCGGAGTCCGGCCGGGGTGTGTTTGTCCTGGCCTTGACCTCCAACCCGGAGGGCGCCTCCGTCCAGCACGTTGGCGGCAGCGATTCCGTGGCGCGCCGGATCACGGAAGCGGCCGCAGCAGAAAACGGCCGGTACGAAGGGTCCTTGGGCTCGGTGGGACTGGTAGTCGGCGCAACAGTGGGCTCTGCATTGACTGACCTGCAGTTGGACCTGGAAGCCGTCCGCGGCCCCATCCTGGCGCCGGGGCTGGGCGCACAGGGGGCAACCCCGGCCGACCTTCGCCGAACGTTCGGCGCTGCGTACCCGCAGGTACTGGGAACATCGAGCCGGGACATCCTGGCCGCCGGTCCTGGTGTCCAGGGCCTCCAGAGTGCGGCGCGGCGGACCCTGGATGGGCTTTGCGCGGGCTGACCTGCGGTTGTGCCGCTTGACGCCCTCCCCGTTATTGCCGCGGTCCATTGATTCAAAGGGCACCAAAGGGTAGTTTCAGGACATGTCCAACGGCGGCCGCCTTGGACGCATCTGAACTCCCCGGGGGTGTCCGCCATGAGCCTGCGACCCTTATCCGCGTCAGAACGCGCTGATGCCTTGCAGAAGGCTGCTGCGGCCCGGGCAGCCCGTGCCGCAGTCAAGGAGCGACTCAAGAACGGTGAGACCTCAGCAGCGGACATCATCAGCTCGGCAGCCACGGACGATGCCTTGGCCCGGATGCGGGTGGCCGAACTGTTGGAGGCCCTGCCCGGCATTGGCAAAGTCAGGGCAGCGGCAATCATGGAACAGCTGGGGATCGCGGCGTCCCGGCGGGTCCGGGGCCTGGGCATCCACCAACGCCAGGCGCTGGTAGATTTTATAGACGAGAAGTAGGGCGAACCACTCTTCGCCGATTCATATACCGCCGCAAAGGAATACGTGAGCAAGAAACCGGGACTGACAGTCCTCGCTGGTCCGACGGCTGTTGGCAAAGGCACCGTGTCCACCTACATCCGGGATAACTACCCCGAAGTCTGGCTTTCCGTATCAGCCACCACGCGCGCTCCGCGCCCCGGTGAGCAGGACGGGGTCCATTACTTCTTCAAGTCCAAGGAAGAGTTTGAAGCCCTCGTGGCGGCGGGCGAACTGCTGGAGTGGGCTGTGGTCCACGGCGAGAACACGTACGGCACACTCAAGAGCACGGTGAACCAGGCCATTGCGGATGGAAAGTCCGTGCTGCTGGAAATAGACCTGCAAGGTGCCCGCCAGGTCAAAGCGGCCGTTCCGGACGCGCAGTTCGTCTTCCTGGCGCCACCCACGTGGGATGAAATGGTGCGCCGGCTTGTGGGCCGCGGCACCGAAAGTGCCGACGAGCAGCAGCGACGCCTGGAAACCGCTAAACTGGAACTTGCCGCTGAGCCGGAGTTTGACTACACCGTTATTAACGATGACATTCGCCGGGCAGCGGACGAGCTTGTTTCACTCATGGGGCTGACCCCGCACCCGCACCAGTAGCCGGTCCGGGCCAGCCCGTTAGAATTTGGAGAATTCGTGTCCACGAACCTTGAAGGCATCATCAACCCGCCGATCGACTCACTGCTGGAGGCAGCTGATTCCAAGTACGGCCTGGTGATCTTCGGCGCCAAGCGTGCACGTCAGATCAACGCTTACTACGCGCAGCTGCACGAGGGCCTGTTCGAGTACGTTGGCCCCCTGGTCGACACCAAGCTGAACGAGAAGTCGCTGTCCATCGCCCTGCGCGAGATCAACGAAGGCAAGCTCGTTTCCACGCCGATCGAAGCTGCAGAGTAAGTAAGACTGCCTGTTGACGGAGGTCACGTGCGCATAGTCCTCGGAGTCGGGGGAGGGATTGCGGCCTACAAGGTCGCATCGCTCCTCCGGCTTTTTACTGAAGCCGGCCACAACGTCACTGTGATTCCCACCGAGGCGGCCACCCGCTTCGTGGGTGTCGCAACGTGGGAGGCTTTGTCCGGCAACCCGGTCAGCAACAGCGTCTTCGACGACGTCCACCAGGTCAACCACGTCCGGCTCGGCCATGAAGCCGACCTGATCGTGGTGGCACCGGCAACGGCTGACCTGCTGGCCCGCGCTGCAACCGGGCAGGCCAATGACCTCCTCACCAACACGCTCCTCATGGCGGGCGGACCAGTCCTTTTCGCGCCGGCAATGCATACCGAAATGTGGCAGCACGCCGCTACCCGCGCCAACGTTGAAACCCTGCGGAGCAGGGGCGTCGCCGTCCTGGAACCGGCCAGCGGCCGGCTCACCGGTACGGATTCCGGTCCCGGCCGCCTGCCCGAGCCGGAGGCCATCTTCGACGCCGCCATGGCCCTTGCCCATGGCCAGGCCGATTACCAGCTGCCACTGGCGGGCCGGACAGTGACCATCAGCGCCGGCGGCACCAGGGAACCCCTGGATCCCGTCCGCTTCCTCGGCAACCGCTCCTCAGGCAAGCAGGGCGTCGCACTGGCCGTAGCGGCCCGCAACGCCGGTGCCACCGTGCGGCTCATCACCGCCCACATGGATGTACCGGCCCCGGCCGGCGTCGACGTGATCAGGGTCGAAACGGCCCTGCAGCTTCGCGAAGCCGCGCTGGCGGCGGCTGCCGGTTCCGACGTCGTAATCATGGCTGCCGCGGTGGCGGACTTCCGCCCGGCGGAGATCTCCGGCACAAAAATCAAAAAACGCGATGACACTGCGGACCCGGTCATTACCTTGGTCCGCAACCCGGACATCCTGCAGGAGCTGGTGGAGGCGCGCAACGCCCCGGAAAACCAGGCAGCCCGGCGCAGCCAGCTGATTGTGGGTTTTGCGGCGGAAACCGGTGACGGGCAGGGAGATGTCCTGGCCTATGCCGAGGCGAAGCTGAAGCGTAAAGGCTGTGACCTCCTGGTGGTCAACCATGTGGGCACAGACAAGGTCTTTGGCCAGGACACCAACTCGGTAGTCATCCTTGCCCGCTCGGGCGCCGAACCACAACAGACGGCCGGCTCCAAAGCGGAGGTCTCGGCCGCCGTGATCGCGAGGGTCAGCCAGGAGCTGGCCCACGTTTCACCCCGCGCCTAACCGGACCGCCATGCCACGTTTCCTTAGCACGGGGACACACGCCGCCGGACGCCCGGTTCCCAACCAGTAAGGTAGTTGAGTGACTTTACCGCTGCACATTCCCCACACCCACGGGGCCACGCCCTCCGCCCTCCGGCTCTTCACGTCCGAGTCCGTGACCGAGGGCCATCCGGACAAGATCTGCGATCAGATCAGTGACGCCATCCTCGATGCCCTGCTGGCCGCCGATCCCGAGTCGCGCGTTGCCGTCGAGACCATGGCCACCACCGGCCTGGTCCATGTTGCCGGTGAGGTTACCACCGACGCCTACGTCGAAATTCCGCAGATTGTCCGCGAGACCATCCTCGGCATCGGCTACGATTCCTCGGCGAACGGCTTCGACGGCGCCCGGTGCGGTGTCTCCGTGTCCATCGGCCAGCAGTCCAACGACATCGCAGGCGGCGTCTTCAACTCCCTTGAAGCCCGCGAAGGCCGCCAGGAGGACGACTACGACCTCCAGGGCGCCGGCGACCAGGGCCTGATGTTCGGGTACGCAAGCGACGAAACCCCCTCGTACATGCCGACGCCGATCTGGCTGGCGCACCGCCTCTCCGAACGCCTCACCGAAGTGCGCAAGTCCGGTGAACTGTCCTACCTCCGTCCCGACGGCAAAACCCAGGTCACCGTCGGCTACGACAAAGACGTGCCCGTCTCCGTTGAGACGGTTGTCATTTCCAGCCAGCATGCCGAAGGCACCAGCCTGGACAGGCTGCGCGCCGACCTCGCCTCGTTCGTGATTGCGCCCGTGCTGGCCGCCGCCAACCTGGACATCTCCCGGGCAGCCAACATCCTCAACCCGGCCGGCGAGTTTGTCATCGGCGGACCCGTGGGTGACGCGGGCCTGACCGGCCGCAAGATCATCGTGGACACCTACGGCGGCATGGCCCGCCATGGCGGTGGCGCCTTCTCCGGCAAGGACCCGTCGAAGGTGGACCGTTCCGCGGCCTACGCGATGCGGTGGGTTGCGAAAAACGTGGTGGCTGCCGGCCTGGCCAAGCGCGCCGAGATCCAGATCGCCTACGCGATCGGCCAGGCCCGCCCGGTGGGTACCTATGTGGAGACCTTCGGTACGGAAACTGTGGACCCCGCACGGATCAGTGCTGCCATCGCGGAAATCTTCGACCTCCGCCCGCGCGCCATCATCGACGCTTTGGACCTCAAGCGCCCCATCTACGCCAAGACTGCCGCCCACGGCCACTTCGGCCGCGACGATCCCGATTTCACCTGGGAGCGGCTGGACCGCGTGGACGACCTGAAGGCCTTCTTTAACGCGTAGGCTGCGCTGTTATGGCCTCTCGTGAGACTGCCCTTCCCGGCTTAGCCCAGCCGTCGCTGCTGCAGGGGTTTCCGTCCGCCGCCCGATCGGACGGACCCCTGCTGGCCGCGCACCTTCCGGTTGCCAGGGTCATCGTCGAGACGCCCCTGCCGCACCTGGACCGGCCGTTTGATTACAGTGTGCCCGCCGACCTCGATCAGGCTGCGCAGGCGGGTGTCCGCGTCAAGGTCCGGTTCAGTGGCCAAGAACTCAGCGGCTTCATTATTGAACGGACCGCAGAGTCCGACGCCGGCCACACCCTGGTGCCGCTGCAGAAAGTGATTTCCCCGGTCGCCGTCCTCACGCCCGCCGTGCGGGATCTGGTGTCCGCTGTTGCGGCCCGGTACGCCGGAACGGTGAGCGACGTCCTGCGCGTTGCCGTGCCGCCGAGGATGGCACGGCTGGAGAAGGACTTCCTCGCCGGTGCTGCGCCGTACGGTGCCGTGCCTTACGGCGCTGCGGAAAACGCATCCGAAGCAACCGCCGCACCGGAAGCATCAGCAGTATCCGCTGGCCCCGCCGCCGATGCCCCGCCCGCCACTGGCTGGACGGGCTACCGCAACGGGCCCGCCTTTGTCCGCCACCTGCGGGAGGGCGGATCCCCGCGGGCAGTCTTCAACCCTCTCCAGGGGTACGGTCCCGGCGCCTGGCCGCGGCTGATCGCGGAGGCAGTGGCCGCGGTGCGTGCCTCCGGCCGCGGCGCCGTGGTGGTGGTGCCCGACTACCGCGATCTCAACCAACTCGAACAGGCACTCCTCGAGGTGCTGCCCGAAACTGACATCGCGCGCTTGACCGCAGACGACGGACCAACTCCCCGCTACCGGAATTTCCTGCGCCTGCTGGCCGGATCCGCGCGGGTGGCTATCGGGACCCGTTCCGCAGCGTTCGCTCCCGTCCGGGACCTCGGCCTTGTGGCCTGCTGGGATGACGGCAACGACCTCCACATCGAACAGCGGGCCCCGTACGCCCACGCCCGGGAGGTACTCCTGCTGCGCGCTGACCAGGACGGCACGGCCTGCCTGATGGCAGGTCACGCACGGAGCACCGAACTGCAGCGGCTGGTGGAGGCTGGATGGGCAATGCCCGTCGAGGCGGAGCGGACCATCGTCCGCCGGACGGTTCCGCGCGTCCTGAACACCGCCGACAGTTTTGAACAGGAACGCGACCCGCTGGCCCTGGTGGCGCGTCTTCCCGGCGCCGCCTGGCGGGCCGCCAAGGACGGCCTGGAGCGCGGGCCGGTGCTGGTCCAGGTGGCCAGGGCCGGCTATGCGCCCTCGCTGGTGTGTGAGACGTGCCGCGAGCCTTCGCGCTGCCAGTCCTGCCAAGGGCCACTGGCCCTGGCCGGCGCCACGGGGAGCTCGGCCATCCCGCAGTGCCGCTGGTGTTCAACCCCGGCTCCGGCCTGGCAGTGCCCGCACTGCTCGGGGCGCAGGCTGCGCAAAGGCGCCACCGGAGTCCTGCGGACCGCCGAGGAACTGGGCCGTGCGTTCCCGGGAAAGCCCGTCATCACATCCTCCGGCGACCATGTCAAGGCCGCTGTCGGCAGCGCCGGTGCGCTGGTGGTGGCCACCGTCGGAGCCGAGCCCGTCGCGTTGGGCGGCTACGCTGCTGCGCTGCTGCTCGACGGCGACTCGCTGCTGCGCCGGGAGAACCTCAGGGCCGGCGAGGACACCGTGCGCCGCTGGTTCAACGCCGCAGCGCTGGTCCGTCCGGCATCCGACGGTGGCCTGGTGGTCATCACGGCAACGGAGAGCGCAGCCGTGGGTGCGCTGCTGCGGTGGGACCCGGCCGGGTACGCCAGGCGTGAGCTGGAGCTCCGGATGGAACTCCAGCTGCCGCCTGCTGTCCGGATTGCTTCCGTAACGGGCCCGCGGACCGCCGTCGCGCATTTCACTGCGGCGGTGCAAAAGCAGCTGGCCGGGTCCGGCGTGACGCTGCGGAGCGTCGGTCCGGCACCGGTGATCCTCGTCGGCCCTGCGGCGGCTCTGCAGGGTGACGACGTCCGCACCCTGCTGTTCTTTCCCTACGGCCAGGCCGGGACGGTAACGCGTGTACTGCGCGCCACAAAGGCTGCCGCGGCCGCCAAGAGGAGCGACGAACCGGTGCAGGTCCGGCTCGACGGCGTGGACGTCCTTTAGCGCGGAAGCTTGCGGGGTGAACGGGTGGCCACAATGTCGCGGGCCACGTCAACGAGCTGACGGGCCGACTCGTCCCAGCTGAACTCCGCCGCGCGGGCCACGGAACGGCGTGACACGTCCTGCCAGTGCTCTTCATCCCGCAGGGTCTTGACGGCGGCTGCGAAGTCCGTGGCGGAGCCGGGCTCAACGTAGGAGGCCGCGTCGCCGCCGACTTCCCGAAAAATCGGGATATCGCTGGCGATCACGGGTGTGCCCAAGGACATGGCCTCCACCAGGGGCAGCCCGTACCCTTCGGCGCGGGAGAGGCTCACCAAGGCGGTGGCGCGCTTGAGCAGGACAGCGTATTCGTCGTCAGTAACACCGTTGTGGAAGACCACCTTGGCGCCGGCGGGAACCATGATTTCCAGCTGGGCCCGCCGTTCAGGCGTGATCCTGCTCAGCAGGTGCAGGGTGAAGTCGGGCAGCCCGGCCATGCCGGCCACCATGGTCTCCACGTTTTTGTAGGGCATAAACGAACCCATGTACACGAGCGAATGGTCCGCCCCGGCCGCAGGATCACGAGGGTCCTGCGCTGGCTGGGGAGCATTGCTGATGATCCGCACGGGCCGCTTCGTCAGCCGGTATTTGGCCATCAGCGCTTCAGTGGTGCGGCTGATGGTGGCCACGGTGTCTGCGCGGTTGAGCAGGAGGCGCTGGGGCCAGAAGGCCTTGTGGTACAGCCGCCACAGCACCCGCACCGGTGCCGGAAGGAAGCCCGGGGGAGCGGGGTGCTCATAGTAGATGAGGTCGTGCAGGGTCAGCACCAGGCCGTACCTGCGTCCCCAGCTGCCCATGGTCTGCATGGGGCAGACCACCACATCCGCGCCGAGGGGATTGATTTTGCGTGCCACAAACAGCTCCAGCGGAGACAGCGGACTGTTGATCAGCGTGTACGGAACGTCGGGGAGCAGGGGCAGCTGCCGCGTATCGCTGATCAGCATGGAGACGTCGGCCAGCTTGGCCGCCGCGGCAATCAGGCTGGCCCCGTAACGGCTGATGCCGTCATGGTGGTCAAGCCTGGTGAACCGTGCATCGATGACAATCTTCACGCGGGGTGGTCCTTAAGGAAGCTGCGGATGAAACCGGCGGCGGGTCCCGGCGTCTCGTAGTGAATGAGATGGCCGACGCCGGGAATGACTTTGAGGACCCCGTCCGGGAGGAGCGTGGCAAGGTGGTGCTGGTCCGGGAGGGTGGCAATTTCGTCTTTTTCCCCGGCCACCAGCAGGACGGGCAGCGTGAGCTTCGCTGCGACTTCAGCGACGTGGCCGCTGACAGAGGCCGTAAATGACTCAAGCAGGCTGTCCCGGTCCGCGAATGCGCTGAAGTAGGAGTGGTGCTGGCCATGGATGAACCGGCGCAGGTCCTTGTCGCCGGTCTTGGCCATGGCCTCGCTCATGACCCGGACAATCAGCGGGCTGCGCAGCAGCGCCAGCCCCAGTGTGCGGGGCAGGCGGGCAGCCAGCCGGTAATAGAGCACGGCGAGCTTGGTCATAATGCCCTTGGGGCCTTCCAGGGCCGGCGCGGCGATTGGATTGATGAGGATCAGCGGCGTGACCGTCCCGGGATGGGCAGCCACGAAGTGGGCGGCGACGATTGAGCCAAAGGAATGCCCCAGCAGGACGGTTTCGGGTCCCAGCCCCAGCGCAGCCATGAACCTGCTGATGAACGCGCCGTACTGTTCCACCGAATGTTCAACGGCCGCGAACGCGGCGGAGCTGCCGAAGCCCGGGAGGTCGGGCATGATGATGCGCATTTCCGGCAGCCGGTCTGCCACGCGGAGCAGGCCGTGGTGGTCGCCACGGAATCCATGGATGACAAGGATGGTGCGGGTGTCGTCGGTGGCCTGCACTGGTTCGTAGGTCCAGTAGGCCACGGTGCTGCCGTTAAGTTCGATCTCGGCGGCCCGGGTGCGGGCTGCCAGCCCGGCACTGAAGTAGGACGGCGCGTCGGATGGCCGGTGGGCAGTTGTTTTCATGACCCTCGGTCCTAGTTGACGTTATCAGGGTGGGAGCCGGTGCGCTGCCCGCGGTCAAGTTCAGCCAGGGCTGCCATGTCGCGGTCTGACAGGGCAAAGCCGAAGACGTCCAGGTTTTCCCGGATCCGGGCCTCGGAGCTTGCTTTGGGGATGGCGATGTTCCCGAGCTGGATGTGCCATCGAAGGATGATCTGGGCAGCTGTCCTGCGGTGTTCAGCCGCCAGGGCCAGCACCACGGGATCTGCCAGCACCTGCCCGCGGCCCAGCGGGCTCCAGGCTTCCGTCAGGATCCCCAGACTGTGGTGCTTTTCCCTGAGTTCCGCCTGCTGCAGCCAGGGGTGCAGTTCAATCTGGTTTACCGCCGGCACCACTTCAGCGCTCTCGAGCAGCCGGTCCAGGTGCACCGGCTGGAAGTTGCAGACCCCGATGGCCCGGACCTTCCCTTCACGGTAAAGCGTTTCCATGGCCCTGTACGTCTCGGCGAAAAGACCCCGCCGGGCGCAGGGCCAATGGATCAGGTACATGTCCACGTAATCCAGGCCCAGGTTGATCATGGAGGTGTCAAAGGCCCGGAGCGTGGCGTCGTACCCGTGGTCATCGTTCCAGACCTTGGTGGTGACAAAGACGTCCTCACGCCGGAGCCCCGGCGAGGCTTCCCCGGAACCTCCGCTGCCGCCGTCGGCATCAATCGCCGCGCCCAGTGCTTTCGCCACACCGCTTTCGTTGCCGTACATCGCGGCGGTGTCGAGATGGCGGTAGCCGGTGCCCAGGGCAATGGCCACCAGCGATGACGCGTCGTGGGCCGGAACCTTGTAGAGCCCGTAACCCAACTGGTCGATCAGCACGCCGTTGTTGAGACTGAGGCGGGGAGAGGGTTTCATACGACTGACTTTACCCATTCGATGACAAGACCCCGCCGAAACCCACCAGTCGGCGCGCTGTGGCTTCGTCCAGGATCAGGTCCGTGGCGAGGCCTGCGGAGAGTGCACCACGGAGCCCGTTGATCTTCGATGCCCCGGACACAACGCAGATCCGGCGCCGGACCTGCCGCAGCTCCGAGAGTGCCGGTCCTGTTGAGCGTTCGTTGAGCACAATGCCGTGGGAGGATCCGTCGCGCCGGAAGAACACGGTGGCAACATCGCCCACCACATCCGAACTGGCCAGCATCCGAAGGTCGTTTTCGTCCAGGTAGCCGCCGGCGTATACGTGGCTGGGGTAGTCGGCTTCAACGGAACCAACCCCGAAAATGGCGATGCTCATCCGGGCCTGCAGGGCAAGGATGCGCTGCACACTGCGCTCATTCCACATGGCGGTCTTGGTGGCGGCGTGGTCAAAAAAGGCCGGCACGGGGAACTGTTCCACCCGGGCGCCATAGGCACTGCCAAAGCGGCGCATGATGTCGCTGGCGTATGTAATGCCAGTGGTGTGCATGTTTCCGGCTCCGTTCAGCTGGACCACCACCGTGTCATGGGTGATCTTCCGTGTCAGGTGCCTGCTGACGGCGCTGAGCGTGGACCCCCAGGCGACGCCGATGATCGCGTTGGAGTCGACGAGCGGGCCGATGGTGCGCGCGGCCTGCAGGGCCACCCGGTCCAGGGTTTCGGCCTCGTTGAGGGATTCAAGCACCGGGACAACGTGGACGTCCACGTTGTACTCCCTGCGGATGATGCTCTCCAGCTCGGGGCCCGTGTCCAGGGGGTTGCGGATCTGGATCTGGACAAGGCCTGTGTCGCGGGCGGCGGAAAGGAGCCTGGAAACAGTGGACCGGGACGTTCGGAGCTCCCTGGCGATCGCATCCATGGTCAGGTCCTGCAGGTAATACATCTGTGCAGCCCGGAGCGCATCCGAGTGGCGTGAGAGCGTCATATCGCTTCCATTCTGCACGTTTGTGCATAGAGCTTGACTCCATTTTCCATTAGTCCAAACAATAGTTGAAGAAGGGCGGCTGACCTGCGAAGGTAGCCCCAAGGACTAAACCCAAGGAGCAGTTTTTGGGACCCAGGAACTTATTCGGCCACGGTGGAGCCATGCCGTCTCCCGCCAAAAATGCACGAGCCTCGCTGGAGGCACTCCGGGATCGGCCGCACGCTAAAGTGCTGATCATCGGCGGCGGTATTAACGGCGTCGGCACGTTCCGGGACCTGGCCCTGCAGGGTGTGGATGTTGCCCTGGTTGAGCGCGGCGACTACTGCCAAGGTGCCAGCGGCGCCTCGTCCCACATGATCCACGGCGGCATCCGCTACCTCGAGAACGGTGAATTCCGCCTGGTCCAGGAATCGGTGGTGGAGCGTAACCGGCTCCTGCGGATTGCCCCCCACTACGTCAAGCCGCTCCAGACCACCATTCCCATCTTCAGCACCTTCTCCGGCGTACTTTCGGCACCCGTGCGGTTCCTGACCCACAAACAGGGCAAGCCGAAGGAGCGCGGCGCTTTCCTGATCAAGCTGGGGCTCAGCCTGTACGACTCGTTTTCCCGCGACGGCGACACCGTCCCGCGCCACCAGTTCCGCGGCCGGAAGCGTGCCCTGGCCGAACTCCCGCGCCTCCACCCCGGCATCAAATACGCCGCAACCTACTTTGATGCCTCCGTGCACAATCCCGAGCGGCTCACCCTCGACGTGCTCCAGGACGGCGAAAAGGCCGGACAGTCCCGCGGTGTTTCCGCGCAGACCGGGGCGCGGGCCAGCAACTATGTGTCGCTCCAGTCCATGGTTCCGGGCACCGCCGGGGCTGCTGCCGGCAGCAGCCCCTCCGGCAGCACGGTCCGGCTCCGTGACGAACTCACCGGCGGCGTCTTTGATTTCACGGCGGACGTCATCGTCAACACCACCGGGGCGTGGGTGGACCTGACCAACCAGGCCATGGGCGCCGCGTCGACGTTCATGGGCGGCACCAAGGGATCGCACATCGTGCTGGACCACCCGGAACTTCTTGACGCGTGCCAGGGCCGGGAGATCTTCTTTGAACACACCGACGGCCGGATTGTCCTGATCTATCCCATGGGGGACCGGGTCCTCGTGGGCACCACCGACGTGGATGCCGACATGGGCGAGGACGCAGTGTGCACGGACGGGGAAATCGACTACTTCCTCGAACTCATTGGCCACGTCTTCCCGGACATCCCGGTAAAGCCTGAAGATATCGTCTACACGTTTTCGGGTGTCCGCCCGCTGCCGCGCCACGACGCAACCCAGCCCGGATTTGTCTCCCGGGACTACCGCATCGAGCGGCAGGACAGCGTCACAGGCGCCGTCGTACTCAGCCTGGTGGGCGGCAAGTGGACAACCTTCCGCGCCCTCGCCGAACACCTGACAGACAAGGTGCTGGCAGAGCTGGGAACCGAACGGACCGTATCGACGGCGTCGCTGGCCATCGGCGGCGGCGCCGGATTCCCCGCGGACCAGGCCGGGATCCAGAAATGGATCAAGGCCCACGTATCGGAGACCCGCGACGCCGCAAGGACTGAGGTCCTGCTGACGCGCTACGGCACCCGTGCCGGAGACGTCATCCGCTACCTGGACGGCGGTCCTGACCGGATGCTCTCCTCAACCCGTGAGCTCAGCGTCCGCGAACTGGAGTACATGGCCGGGCATGAGCAGGTCGGACATCTTGTTGATGTCCTCATCCGACGTACGTCCCTTGCCTTTCGGGGGCTGGTCACGGGCGAGCTGCTCAACGAGGTGTGTGAGGTGCTCGCCGGTCCGCTGGGCTGGGACGCAGAAAAACGCTGGGCCGAAATCCGTCACGCCAGGGAGGTGCTAGAGCGGTTCCACCGCGTACAGATCCACAGCCTGGTTGCCTAGGCGGTTCCAGGCTGCAACCGGCACGCTAAAGCGCGTTCCGGTGAACGGTCCTTCAACCCGCGAGGGACCGCAACAGAAAACAAAAGGAGTCAATGATGTCTCTTGGAATTGTGTTTCTATCCGAGGTGTTCGGAACTATGATGCTCACCCTGCTGGGTTGCGGCGTCGTAGCCAATGTGGCGCTAAAAGGCACCAAAGGTAACAGCGGCGGATTCCTGATGGTCACCTGGGGATGGGGTATTGCCGTCTTCGCGGGCGTTTTCGTCGCAGCCAAGTCCGGTGCGCACCTGAATCCCGCCGTGACCCTGGGGCTGCTGGTCAATGGCAAGGCGGAGTATGCGCCGGACGTACCCGTCGACGTGGCGTCTACGCTGACCTACTTTGGCGGCGAGATGCTGGGTGCCTTCCTGGGTGCAGTGGTGTGCTGGCTCGCCTATAAGCAGCACTTCGACGCCGAAGAGGCGGTCGCCAGCAAGCTCGCTGTGTTCTCCACCGGCCCCGCGATCCGCTCCACCCCGTGGAACCTGATCACCGAAATCATCGGCACGTTCGTCCTGGTGTTCGTGATCCTCACCTTTGGCGGGACACCCTCCGGCCTGGGGCCGCTCGCAGTAGCACTCCTGGTGGTCGGCATCGGCGTTTCCCTGGGCGGGCCTACCGGCTATGCCATCAACCCCGCCCGTGACCTCGGTCCGCGCATCGCCCACGCCCTGCTGCCCATCCGGGGCAAAGGCTCAAGCGACTGGGGCTACTCCTGGATCCCGGTCGTCGGCCCGCTCGTTGGCGGCGCCCTGGGCGGAATCGTTGCCAAGCTTGCTCCGATCATCATCACCGCCGCAGCCTGACCGTTCAGCAACCAAACCCTGCATACAGACAAGGACGTCACCATGAACCAGTACGTAATCGCCATCGACCAGGGCACCACCAGCTCACGCGCCATCATCTTCGACCACAGCGGCACCATCGTTTCGTCCGGCCAGATGGAGCACGAACAGATCTTCCCGCAGGCGGGCTGGGTGGAGCACAACCCCGCCGAGATCTGGAACAACACCCGGGAGGTCATCGGTTCAGCCCTCTCCAAGGCGAACCTGACGCGTCACGATATCGCCGCCGTCGGGATCACCAACCAACGCGAAACCGCGGTGGTGTGGGATAAGACCACCGGCGAAGCCGTATACAACGCCATCGTGTGGCAGGACACCCGTACGCAGAGCATCGTGGACGAACTGGCGAAAGACGGCGGTCCGGAACGGTTCAAGCAGAAGGTGGGCCTTCCCCTGGCAACCTACTTCTCCGGAACCAAGATCAAGTGGATTCTGGATAACGTGGATGGTGCCAGGGCCAAGGCAGAGGCCGGTGACCTGGTCTTCGGCAATACGGACTCCTGGGTCCTCTGGAACCTGACCGGCGGCGTGGACGGCGGAGTGCACGTGACAGACGTCACCAACGCTTCCCGCACCATGTTTATGGACCTCGAGACCCTGAGCTGGGACGAAGAGATCCTGGGGATCTTCGGAGTTCCGCTGAGCATGATGCCGGCCATCAAGTCCTCCTCCGAGGTCTACGGCACCGTGCACACATCCCAATTGCTGCGCGAGGTGCCGGTAGCCGGCATCCTCGGTGACCAGCAGGCTGCGACGTTCGGCCAGGCGGCCTTCGAAGCCGGTGAGGCTAAAAACACGTACGGGACCGGCTGCTTCCTGATCTTCAACACGGGCGAAGAGATCATCCACTCGAAGAACGGCCTGCTGACCACTGTGGGGTACAAGCTCGGCGACGCCCCGACGCACTATGCGCTGGAAGGCTCCATCGCGGTCACCGGTTCCCTGATCCAGTGGCTGCGCGACAACCTTGGCCTGATCAGCAGCGCCCCGGAAGTGGAGACCCTGGCAGCCTCCGTCAAGGACAACGGCGGTGTCTACATCGTTCCGGCATTCTCGGGGCTCTTCGCGCCGTACTGGCGTTCGGATGCCCGCGGCGCCATTGTGGGCCTCACCCGGTTCGTCAACAAGAACCACATTGCCCGCGCCGCGCTTGAGGCCACTGCGTTCCAGACCCGCGAGGTGCTCGACGCCGTCAACGCGGACTCCGGCGTGCCGCTTACAGAGTTGAAGGTCGACGGCGGCATGGTGGCCAACGATGCGCTGATGCAGTTCCAGGCTGACATCCTGGGCGTTCCGGTGATCCGGCCCAAGGTTGTGGAAACCACTGCCCTCGGTGCCGCCTACGCTGCGGGACTCGCCGTCGGGTTCTGGAAGGACCTCGGCGAGCTGTCGGCCAACTGGTCCGAGGACAAGCGCTGGGAACCGCAGCTTGACCAGGCCGAGCAGGACCGCCAGATGCGCCTGTGGAAGAAGGCCGTCACGAAGTCCATGGACTGGGTCGACGAGGACGTGAAGTAGTCCCGGCGAGCCTATGCCTTCGCTGTTAAGGGGGCCCCGCCCGCTTCGCGGACGCCCGAAGCCGCTCCCGGGCCCCCTTAACAGCTCGGCATGTCCGAGCCGGTCTATTCAGCCGCTCGGGGCGACTTACGTTTAGGGGAAGGGGCGGGTGCGCTAAAGTGGTTGCATGCGTGCGATCCTTCTGCTTAGCTAGCCGCCCGGTATCCGGAAACAACCGGAATGCCGAGCGGCCGCCCCTCCATGGAGAGGGGCTTTTGTGTGTCCGGGCATGTTTGCCGGGCCGGCAGCAGAAGGGATCAGAGAAGTTGGGGCAGCACAGATGCCGCAACAGAACAGAAGAGGGCAGCAGTGAGCGTTCAGCCGGAGACAGAGACCGGAACAGCAGCAGTGGCGGAGGATACACCCGAGGAGGGTGCCTACAGCTTCGCGGCGATGGAGGCCAAGTGGCCGCAGGTGTGGGAAGACCTCAAGGTCTTCACCCCCGCGGATGACGGTTCCCGCGAGCGCCGCTACGTGCTGGACATGTTCCCCTACCCCTCGGGTGACCTCCACATGGGCCACGCCGAGGCGTTCGCCATGGGCGACGTTGTGGCGCGCTACCTGCGGCAGCAGGGCTACGATGTCCTGCACCCGATCGGCTGGGACTCCTTCGGCCTGCCCGCCGAGAACGCGGCCATCAAGCGCAACGCCCACCCCAGTGAGTGGACGTACGCCAACATCGAGACGCAGGCGGCCTCCTTCAAGCGTTATGCCATCTCCGCGGACTGGTCCCGTCGGGTGCACACCTCGGACCCCGAGTACTACCGCTGGACCCAGTGGCTGTTCAAGCGCTTCTACGAACGTGGGCTGGCGTACCGCAAGGATTCCCCGGTCAACTGGTGCCCCAAGGACCAGACTGTGCTGGCCAACGAACAGGTTGTCAACGGCGCCTGCGAACGCTGCGGCACTCCGGTCACCAAGAAGTCCCTGAACCAGTGGTACTTCAAGATCACCGAGTACGCCGACCGGCTGCTCGATGACATGGACGAACTGCGCGGCCACTGGCCCGAGCGCGTCTTGGCCATGCAGAAGAACTGGATCGGCCGGTCCGAAGGTGCGCACGTCAACTTTGTGATCGAGGCCGACGGCGGCAAGCCTGCCAAGGACGTCACAGTCTTCACCACCCGCCCGGACACCCTGTATGGCGCAACGTTCTTCGTGGTGGCGGCCGACGCGCCGATCGCCGTCGAACTCGTCACGGATGAGCACGCAGCCGCGCTGGACGCGTACCGCGAACAGGTCAAGGCGCTGACTGAGATTGAGCGCCAGTCCACCGAACGCGAAAAGACGGGCGTCTTCACCGGCCGCTACGCGGTCAACCCCCTGAACGGCGAGAAGCTGCCGGTCTGGGCCGCGGACTATGTCCTGGCCGATTACGGCACCGGGGCCATCATGGCCGTCCCGGCACACGACCAGCGGGACCTCGACTTCGCGAAGACGTTCGATCTGCCCGTCCGTGCGGTGCTGGACACCGGCGAAGAGGATCCCGCTGTTTCCGGCAAGGCGACGGCAGGGGAGGGGACCCTGATCAATTCGGGAGTCCTGGACGGCATGCCGAAAACCGAAGCCATCCCTGCCGCCATCGACATGCTGGAGAAGCAGGGCACGGGCGAGAAGTTCGTCAACTTCCGGCTCCGTGACTGGCTCCTGAGCCGCCAGCGGTTCTGGGGAACCCCCATCCCGATCATTCACTGCCCCGCCTGCGGCGAGGTTCCCGTCCCGGACGAGCAGCTGCCCGTGACGCTGCCGGCTGACCTGCGCGGCGAGGACCTGTCACCGAAGGGCACATCGCCGCTGGCTGCAGCCGAGGCCTGGGTCAACGTGGACTGCCCCAACTGCCACGGTCCTGCGAAGCGCGACACCGACACCATGGACACCTTCGTGGACTCGTCATGGTACTTCCTGCGGTTCGTCTCGCCGCAGTACACCGAGGGTCCCTTCGACCCGGACAAGATCAACGAGTGGATGCCGGTTGGCCAGTACGTGGGCGGCGTGGAGCACGCCATCCTGCACCTGCTCTATGCCCGGTTCTTCACCAAGGTGATCCATGACCTCGGCATGCTCGACGCCGACGAGCCCTTCAAGGCGCTGCTGAACCAGGGCCAGGTCCTCAACGGGGGCAAAGCCATGAGCAAGTCCCTCGGCAACGGCGTTGACCTCGGCGAGCAGCTGGACAAGTACGGCGTGGACGCAGTGCGGCTCACCATGATCTTTGCCTCCCCGCCGGAGGACGACGTCGACTGGGCGGACGTTTCGCCGTCGGGCTCCGCCAAGTTCCTTGCCCGCGCCTGGCGCCTCGCGCAGGATGTCACCAGCGAGCCCGGTGCTGACGCCGGGTCCGGTGACCGTGCGCTGCGGTCCGTCACACACCGCACCATCGCCGACGCCGCCGCGCTGCTGGACACCAACAAGTTCAACGTGGTGGTGGCCAAGCTGATGGAGCTGGTCAACGCAACCCGCAAAACTATCGATGCAGCCACCGGCGCCGGCGGGGCCGATCCCGCCGTCCGCGAGGCAGCCGAGGCCGTAGCGGTGATCCTGAGCCTCTTCGCACCGTACACCGCGGAGGACATGTGGAACGTCCTGGGCCACCCGGCCTCCGTGGCGAACGCCGGCTGGCCGGCCCACGACGAAGCGCTGCTGGTCCAGGACACCGTCACCGCTGTGGTCCAGGTCCAGGGCAAGGTCCGTGACCGGCTCGAGGTCTCCCCGGACATCTCCGAGGACGAGCTGCGCGAACTGGCCCTGGCCAGCGAAAACGTTCAGCGTGCCCTGGATGGCCGCGGCATCCGCACGGTGATCGTGCGGGCGCCTAAACTGGTGAACATCGTCCCGGCCTGAATATCAGGCAAGGGCTGCGCACCGGCCGCCGGATCCTTCCGGCGGCCGGCCTAAACCAGGAGGCCCCTTGCCCGACCGCGACGCCGCCGCTTGGCTCTGGCTCCGGGAGCGGCTCGCTGCCCTCCGCCCGGCCGCGCGCCCGGGTGCACCCGCGGGTCCGCCCGCCGCGGTGGTCCGTACCGCGGTGGTGACCGATTCTGCGTCTGCGCTGCCGGCCGAGTGGGTTGCGGCCTGTGCCTCCGACGGCTTGCTGACCGTCATTCCGATGCCCGTCATGGTGGGCGAGGAAATCTACGGCGAGGGCGAAGACGACATCACCGAAACGATTGCCCTGGCCCTCGCCAGCGGCAAGTCGGTCAAAACGTCCCGCCCGTCACCTGGCCAGTTTGAGCACGCCTTCCTCGCCGCCGAGCGCCGGGGGTACGAGGCCGTTGTCTGCCTGCACATTTCCGGCGGCCTGTCCGGCACCGCGGACGCTGCCAGGCTCGCAGCGGAACGTGTGAAGATTCCGGTGGAAGTCATCGACTCCGGCACTGTGGGGATGGCGCTGGGGATGGGCGTCCAGAGCGCCGTCGAGGCTGCGGCCGCGGGGCTGGATGCAGCGGAGGTCAGCGACGCCGCGGCGGCCCGGCTCGCCCGCACGAAGGTCTATTTCTACGTTCCCAGCCTCGAGCAGCTGCGCCGGGGCGGACGGATCGGGGCTGCGGCCTCGCTGTTGGGCACAATGTTCGCCATCAAGCCCATCCTCGCCGTGGATGGCGGGAAAATTGTGCCGCTGGAAAAGGTCAGGTCAGCAGCGAAGGCCATCGCACGGCTTGAGGAGATCGCCGCCGCGGACGCGAAGGCCCGTCCCGACGGGCTGGTCCGCCTGGCCGTGCACCATTTCGGCAATCCGGCAGAGGCCGAAGCACTGGCTGGGCGGCTGGCCGCCGCCCTGCCCGCCTGTCCGCCGGCCCAGATCAGTTCACTGCCCGCCGTGCTCGCCGCCCACGCGGGGCTTGGTGTGCTCGCGGTCATCGTGGGGGAGAGCGCACCTCCTCCGGTGGAACTCGAGACGCTTTCCACATAGGGCAGATCCTGCCTGTCACGGGCGGCTGTGGATCCATAGCGTTGGTTGCATGTCACGCCGGGACCCTGGAGCACGCCATGGGGCCCGGCATGCCCGGGAACGCCTGCAGTCCGCCCTGGGAGAGGGGACGGGACTTCTGGCCGACGGCGGCGGGAAGGTCTTTGAGTACGACGGCGGCGCTCAGGATGGCGGCGCGGGTCCTGTTTCCGGATCCGGTGACCACAACGCGGCCGGTGCGGGCAGGGCAGGCCCGGCCCTCAGATTTCGGGTCGGCCTGCCCGTAGCCCTGCTGATCGCAGCCCTCGCGGTAGCGGCCGGCGCGTGGTTCTGGACGCAGGTGGCTGCCGGTCAACCCCACGTACTGCCACTCAGTGAGGTGACGGAGCAGGAAAGCGGGCCCTCCGTTGACGGGGAAACGCCGGGACAGGGAACAGACCGCGCAGGGCCGCCTGACATGCCCCCAGAGAGTCCTCACGCCGGCACGGTCATCATCCATGTGGCCGGTGCCGTCGCCCTGCCCGGGGTGGTGCAGCTGCCCGCCGGCAGCCGGGTGCATCAGGCCATCGCCGAGGCGGGCGGGGGCACGCCCTCCGCGGACCTGAACCGCCTCAACCTCGCTGCTGTGCTGGAGGACGGGCAAAAGCTCTACGTACCGGTGCCGGGAGAGGACCTGCCGGCGGCCCCCGGCGGATCTGGATCCGAGGCGGAGGATCCCGGCGGTGGCGCCGCCTCAGATGGGGCCAAGGTCAACCTCAACTCGGCCAGTGTCGAAGAACTGGACGCCCTGCCCAAAGTCGGACCCGTCCTTGCCCAACGGATCGTGGACTGGCGCAAGGAACACGGGCTCTTCAAATCCGTTGAGGAACTCGACGCCGTCGATGGGGTGGGACCCAAAATGCTTGAAACCCTTCTCCCTCTAGTGGGTATCTGAGATGGCCCGGCGCAGCCCGTGGAGCCGGTTTGTGGACTCAGCAGTGCGGGGGCCGGCAGCAGACGATCCGGCAGTTCAGGATCAGTCCATTCAGAGGCGGACCGGGCCCACACAGGGATCCGTGCCTGCCTCAGGAGCCTCCCAAAGGCAGGTCCCGGCTGCGGCATCCCGGCACCCGGCGGTCCGCCGGGAGAGTGCCAGGCTTGCAGATCAAGTCCGCAGGAAACTGCGCGGTAAAGAGCAGGCGGCCGCTCCTGCTGAAACGCCCCGTCGGCGCACCGACGTCCGGCTGGGGCTGCCCGCACTGCTTGTCTGGGGCGCGGCCGTGGCCGGGGTCTGGCTCACCCCGGCAATGCTGGCGGTGTTGTGCATGGTGTTGGTGGTCCTGGCCGTCGTGCTGCTGGCCCGGGCTGCACGCGGCAAGACTCTGCTGGCCCGCCGCAGGAGCTTCCTGATCACCGCGGCTGTGGCCCTGATGCTGGCCGCAGCTGCGGCAGCGCACTCAGCGGTCTCCTCCTCGCAGCGTCACGACGGACCCTTTGCGGAAGCGGCCGCGGCCGGGAAATCGGTGGTGGCCATTGTGGAAATCACGGGTTCCCCTCGCGGCCTGACGCTCCCCGGACAGGCCGGGACGCCCGAACGGTGGTCGGTTGCGGCCCGGACGGAGGAAGTCACGCTCAACGGCAGCGTCATCCGCACCCGCGCTGACCTGGTGGTTATGGGCAGCAGCGGCTGGGAGAACGTCATTCCGGGGCAACTGGTCCGGACGGCCGGCAAGCTGAGGCCGCCCGAGCCAGGGCAGCAGGAGGCAGCCATCCTGGCAGCATCCATGGCACCGGGTGCCGCCGCCTCCGCAGATGCCGGCCGGGGTGCTGATGCCGCTACGGGGCCTGCCTGGCAGATGGCGGCCAAGGAGCTGCGCGGCCGGTACGTTGCCGCGGCAGGTTTCCTGGCGCCCGATCCCCGGGGCCTCCTGCCGGGGATGGTCACGGGCGACACATCGGCGCTGGACGAAGGGCTCAACGGGGCCATGAAAACGGTGGGGATGACGCACCTGACCGCGGTCAGCGGGGCCAATTGCAGCCTGGTTTTGGGCGCCCTGCTTATCGCCGCGCGTAGCCTCAGGCTACCCAGGCTCGTGGCGGGAGGACTGGCGTTGGGCGGTCTCGGGATGTTCGTGGTGCTCGTTGGACCTGATGCCAGTGTGCTGCGCGCTGCGCTCATGGGTTCCATCGCCATCGCCTCGCTGGCCGGTGGGCGGGCGGGACGCGGGTTGAGCTTCCTTTGCCTCGCAGTGATGGGCCTGCTGCTGATCGATCCTGGCCTTGCGATCAGCTTCGGTTTTCTGCTGTCCGTGCTCGCAACGCTCGGCATCATCGTCCTGGGCCCCCGGATGATGGAATGGACCCCTGCGATTGTGCCCCGCTGGGCAGCCGCCGCCTGGGCCGTGCCGCTCTCGGCGCAGCTGCTGTGCGGTCCTGTCATCGTGCTGCTGCAGCCGCAGTTCTCCACCTATTCCTTGCTGGCGAACATCGTAGCGGCGCCGCTGGTGGCGCCTGTGACGCTGCTTGGCACGGCGGCCGTGCCCTTGGTGCTGTGGATGCCTTGGCTGGCCACAGCACTGATAGCCGTCGCTGGAACGTTCAGCGCAGGCGTGGCAGGGGTTGCCCGGACGGCTGCGGCATTGCCAGGGGCGTCCCTGTCCTGGCCCGAGGGTCCGTTTGGCTTCCTCACGATGGTGCTGCTGTCGGCGCTGACCTTTGCCGGCGTCCTGGCGGCCGTCCGGCCGCGCAGGCTCGTGTGCCTGGTCCTGGCCTGGCACGGCCAGCTGGTTTCCCTGATTGAGACCCTGGAGGCGTTGCCCACGAAAACATTGCGCCACCGTGGCAGGTGAGCACTCAATTGGGCGGGCCCAATTCGCAGGTAGGAAAATTCAGTCCCTAGTCACGCTGCATCTGAATGGTGACCTCGTAGGAATCAGAGCCCTCCGGGGACTCGTTGATGCAGAGTGACTCTCCGCTTACCCCGTCAAACTCTGCCTTGATGCAACCCACGTAGAGCCCTGTGTCCGGGCCGTCCAACCCGGACTTCATCCCGAACCTCTCTGCTGCCTCGTCGAGGCTGACCTTGTGGTCCACGGACCACCGCGCGGTCAAACGCAAGCACGATGTGTCGATGGAGAGGCATCCTGGATCGACCTTGGGTTGCGACGGAAGACCTCAACCCAGTCATCCTCCGGTACGTTGTCAGCCCTGGCCATCAGTTCATTGGCCTTCTCCTTTTGGGAGCCGCCGCCACCATTGATCTCCTGAGCCAGGGCCGAGCACCCTACGAATCCCAGAACGCAGAGCAGCGTCACGGCCAGTGCAATTCCACCGAGTATCCAGCCAAACCTGCTTTTCTTCTGCGGCGGAGGCCCCTGCCACCCGGGCTGTGGCGCTCCGTAGTAAGGCTGTGGCGGATACTGCCCCCGGGGAGAGTGGGGCGGAGTTCGATCCGGTGGCCGGGGCTGTTGGTACTAGAACGCCCTTCCCGGCGGCCGGGAAGGGCGTTCTCTGGGCACTGGAGCAGGTTTACGTGCTCAGCGGGTCTTGCCTCCGTTCCTCCGGTCGAGGTTACCGACGGCGGGCGGCACATCCGGCGCGCCCGGTGCCGTGCTGAGGGCCGGCGTGGGATCAAGACCGGCCGGTTTCGCCGCGGTGAACAGCCATACGTCGAATAGCGGGTTCAGTTCCTGGCCGGAGATTTTTTCGGCGAGGGTAATGAAACCATCTGTGGTGACGCTGCCGCCGGCATTGAGTTGCGGCCACTCGCGCAGGATGCTGAAGAAATCCTCGTCGCCTACCGCCTGGCGTAGCGCGTGCAGGGTCATGGCGCCCCGGGCGTAGACCGCGGAGTCGAATAAAGCGTCGGGCCCGGGATCCCCGATCCTGACCTTCCAGAACGGGTGATCGGCCGGGAGTGAGGCAACGGAATCGAAGATTGCCTGGACGGTTCGCAGGCCCTCGTTTTCACTCCACAGCCATTCGGCAAAGGTGGCGAATCCCTCGTTGAGCCAGATATGCTGCCAGGCCTGCACGGAGACACTGTCCCCGACCCACTGGTGGGCCAATTCGTGCACCACCACTGCATCGCCTTGCAGCCGGTCGTGGAAGAAGTCCATGGAGTAGATAGGCCGCGTCTGGTTCTCCAAGGCGAAGCCGAGGCCCCGGAGGTCGTCGACGGTCCCGCCGGCGTCCCGGAACGGATACCGGCCGAAGTAGCCTTCGAGGAATTCGATGATTTCCGGCTGCCTGTCGAATGAAGCCCGGACGTTTTCGCCGATTCCCGGGGGAGGCTCGGCCGTGACGATCCAGTCGTTCACGTTGCCAGGGCTGCCCGTCGGCTGACCGGGGACGGTCCAGCCGTCCAGGGTGTCGCCGTCGTCCTCGAAGGATGTGCTGCCCTCGCCCGTGGAGACCACCACGTCGTCGACAAACACGCCGGGATTCTGGGTGATGTCGTCACTGACGTAGCTGATGGAGACTTCGACGCTAGTGCCGGCAAAGCCGGTCAGATCGGCCGTCCACTGTTCCCAGCCGCCGCTGGTGCCGCTGGCCGCCCGCCACACGCCGGAGCTGCCCGCCGCCGTGCAGCCGCCCGCGCCGTCGCCCGTCTGGTAGTGGGTCAGGAACGGATGCAGGTTGTGCCACCCGGGGCAGGAAAGGCCTGTCCCTGCTGAGGTGTGCCCGTTGGCATCGGGCAGGGTGGTCCAGTCCTCAGCGCCGGCGGTGCGGGCCTCCACGAAGGTGAAATCCCAGTTGGTCTCGGTATCGCGGTGCAGCCAGAAGGACAGCTGCGCCCCGCCGGCCGGGACGGCGATGGTTCGGGTAAGCCGTTTGTAGGAATTGTGTGCTGCCTGGGACCAAACGGAATGTGTTCCGGTCCGCGGTTCCGCCACCGGGTCAAAGAGGTCGGGGTCCAGCGCATCAAGATAGTTAATGCGCCCGACCTGGTACTCACTGAAGTCCCATTGCCCCACGCTGGCCGTGGCAAGATAGGACGCCATCGGTTCGCGCGCTTCCCAAGTCCAGGTGGTCAGGCCGTCCCGGGTCCGGTTGTCAACCAGACGCCCGTTGGCCACCACTTCGAGACCTTCCGGAACCGATATCCGGAAGGTGTACGAAGCTTTGTCCAGCGGATGGTCGTTGACCGGGAACCAGGTCGCTGCCACATGCGGCTGCCCGATGACCAGGGAGCCGTCGTCGGTGTGGAAGAAACCGGATTGCCCGAACAGGTCGGTGAGGGTTTCCGGAACGCCGTCGTAGCGTACCTCGGTGGTGAAGCGGCTGTTGTCCCTGATGCCCCGCTGCGGAGTAACGGTCAGTTCACCGGCGTCGCGCGTGAATTGCGCCGAACGGTCGTTGACCGTCACGCCGCGGACCGTTAGGCCGTCCAGGTCAAGATTAAATGCCGAGAGGTCCTGCGTGGCTTTGGCGATGATGGTCGCCGTCCCGCCCAGGACGTCGGTCACCGGATCATAGCTGAGGTCCAGCACATATTCGTCGACGTCATAGCCGCCGTTGCCGTCCAGCGGAAAGTAGGGATCACCCAGCCCGGGCGCCCCTGGCCGGAAATCGGCTCCCCCCGGGATAGACCCTTCCTGGGCCGAATCCGGGGATGTTTCGGTGGCCGCGGCGGGGACAGGCAGCGCGGCACAGCACAGCAGCAGTGCCGCAAGCGCGGCCGTGCGCCGGCGTCCGCCGGCGGCATGAGGGCCGGGTCCGGCGGCCGGGTGTTGGTGCGACATCGGCAATTCCTGCTTTCCTGAGTAGTCAGCGGAAGATGCTGCTGCCCACAACCGTGTATCTGTGTGTTCGCAGCCACCTTGGCACCGGCCCACACGCGGGCGCGGTGTTCCATTGCACCGCCGGTGGCGTTACTGTGCCGTTACATCCCGGCCGTTTCCACGACGGGCCCGCCAACCGCCTTCACCCGAACAGTGGCCGCGGTTGGAGGGAGGGGCCTGCCATGGCAGGCTTAGACACTGCACCAGAATTTCCGGGAGGAATCCAGCATGGCCGCTGCCCAAACCACACGAACCAGGACGACGGCGTCGAACGTTGCCTCCTGGCGCGACGTAACCCCCGCCGGAGTCGTCCTTGTGGGCGGACCGGAGGAATACCTCGGTATCCGCGCCATGGACCACATCCGCTCACAGGTACGGTCAGCGTTCCCCGACGTGGAGGTCACCCGCCTGACCGCCGGCAGTTACGAGCCGGGCTCACTGGCCATGAACGTCAGCCCGTCCCTCTTCGGTGAGCGCAAGCTGATCGAAGTCGAAGGCGTTGAGAGCATGAACGATGCGTTCCTCGCCGACGCCCTCAAGTACCTGGCGCATCCCGAACCCGACGCGGTCCTGGTCCTGCGCCACGGCGGGGGAGTCCGCGGCAAGAAACTCCTCGATGCCGTCAAAGCCGGCGGATGGCCCGTAGTGGACTGCCAGCCCATGAAAAAAGACGCCGAGAAGGCAGCGTTCGTCGCCGCAGAGTTCAGGGCTGCAGGAAGGAAGATCACCTCCGACGCAGTGCAGGCGCTGGTGAACGCGGTCGGAGCCAACCTGTCCGAACTGGCAGCAGCCTGCAGTCAGCTGATAGCCGATGCCACGGGTGCCGTGACGCCCGAGCTGGTGGACCGCTACTACGGCGGCAGGATCGAGGCCACGGCTTTCAAGGTGGCCGATGCCGCGATGGCCGGGAACGGTCCCGTGGCGTTGTCCACGCTCCGGCACGCTTTGGCTACCGGAGCCGATCCGGTTCCCCTGGTTGCGGCGCTGGCGGCAAAGCTGCGGACGGTGGCCAAAGTGGCCGGCGCCCATGGTTCTTCCGCGCAGATAGCCAGGGAGCTTGGCATGCAGCCCTGGCTGGTGGAGCAGGCCCAGCGTGATGTCCGTCGCTGGACGCCCGAAGGCTTGGTCCGCGCCATCCAGGCAACGGCCGAGGCTGATGCGCAGGTGAAAGGGCTCTCGCGTGACCCGGTGTACGCAGTGGAACATGCGGTGACGATCATTGCCACCTCCGTGCAGCGTCACTGACTCACGCCAGGCGGCCGGAACGGCACGATCCTCAGGGCAGGACTCTGGGCTTAAAGAGTTGAGGCCGGCACCTGTCAGGTGCCGGCCTCAATCATCAGTTCAGTGAACTGGAAACCTTACAGTGCGTTGACCTTCTTGGAGATCGCCGACTTGCGGTTCGCTGCGTTGTTCTTGTGCAGAACACCCTTGCTGACAGCCTTGTCCAGCTTGCGGCTGGCGGCAACCAGGGCAGCAGCGGCTGCATCCTTGTCAGTGGACTCAACGGCGGTGTTGACGGCGCGGATGGCCGTCTTCAGCTCAGACTTGACTGCGTTGTTGCGCAGGCGTGCCTTCTCGTTGGTGAGGATGCGCTTCTTCTGGGACTTGATATTAGCCACGTGTGAACTCTCTTTTTAATGCGGAAATGGTCTAGAGGGCTTTCAGATTGGCCATTGACTGAGCGGCGTGGGGATACCTATGGCGACCAACCATGAGTGGCCGTCGACCTGCACGGACACACAGCTATAAAGAATAGCAGAACCCCTGGTGGCTGGCCATTTAGGCGGGCTACTTCCAGCCGTGTCGCCGGCACAGCCCCGCAGCCACCAGATCGAAGCGCTTCCGGTCCAGGACTGCACCGTCGCGCCGTATGGCATCCGGGGCGATCTGCAGGATCCGGCTGAGGTTGGCTTCGCTGGGCCGCCGCTGCCGGTCCCAACTGCCGGTGCCAATGTCCACATAGTCCTCGGACCGGCGGCCGTCCTGGTCGTGGTCCCTGCTGGTGAGCATCAGCGCGAGCAGGTATCGCCCGCTCTTGCCCACCAGCAGGACCGGCCGGTCCTTGCCCCGCGAGTGGTCCTCTTCGTACGGGACCCAGGCCCACACGATCTCACCGGGGTCGGCGCTCCCGTCGGGGTGGGGCGCGTAGCGGACAGAGGAGGCTCCGCTGAAGTCCCCGGGATAGGCCGTGGCGATGGCAGATGGTGCGGGCGGAGATTGGCGGGCCTTCCCCGGGGAGCGCTGTGGCGCAGGCGCGGCTACCCCGGACCGTATCTTTTGCAGCACCCTGATGGATGTCCGTACGGCGTTGGCCAGTGAGCGGAGGTTGATAGGCATGGGAAAAACAATATCGCCGACCGGCACCGCGCGTTTGCTGCTGAATGCAGTGCGTTGCCCCCGGACGTGGGACACTTGAGGTTCAAAATGTGCGGTCCGGCCGCAGGGTGCCTTTGGTGCGTCCTGGTGGCGGCCGCGTGACTGCCAACAGTAAGGACCCTGCGTGTCTCCCATGGCCCGCACCGCCCCGGTGCCCGCCGCGACAGATCCGGCAACCATTCGGAATTTCTGCATCATCGCGCACATTGACCACGGTAAGTCCACCCTGGCCGACCGGATGCTGCAGTTGACCGGCGTGGTTCAGCCGCGCGATATGAAGGCCCAGTACCTGGATCGCATGGATATCGAACGCGAGCGCGGCATCACCATCAAGTCCCAGGCCGTTCGTATGCCGTGGGAACTCGATGGCAGCAGCTACGCCCTGAACATGATCGACACCCCGGGCCACGTGGACTTCACCTATGAGGTATCCCGCTCCCTGGCAGCCTGCGAGGGCGCGGTCCTGCTCGTGGATGCGGCCCAGGGCATTGAGGCGCAGACCCTCGCCAACCTCTACCTGGCGATGGAGAATAACCTCACCATCATTCCGGTGCTGAACAAGATCGACCTTCCGGCGGCCCAGCCCGAGAAGTACGCGGCCGAGCTCGCAAGCCTGATCGGTGGTGACCCCGAAGATGTCCTCCGGGTTTCGGGCAAAACGGGGATGGGCGTCGAGGCCCTGCTGGACAAAATTGTCCGGGACCTGCCGGCCCCCGTGGGCGACCCCAATGCTCCCGCGCGCGCCATGATTTTTGATTCGGTCTACGACACCTACCGCGGCGTCGTCACTTATGTCCGTGTGGTTGACGGCATGCTGCATCCCCGTGAGCGCATCCAGATGATGTCCACACGGGCCACGCACGAACTCCTCGAGATCGGGGTGAGTTCCCCGGAACCCACCCCGTCCAAGGGTCTGGGCGTCGGCGAAGTGGGGTACCTCATTACGGGAGTGAAGGACGTCCGCCTGTCCAAGGTCGGCGATACCGTCACCAACCTTGCCAAGCCGGCCGCTGTTTCGCTCCCGGGCTACGCCGATGCGAAGCCCATGGTGTTCTCCGGACTTTATCCGCTGGACGGCACGGATTATCCGGTGCTCCGCGACGCACTGGAGAAGCTGATGCTCAACGACGCCGCGCTGGTCTACGAGCCTGAAACGTCGGCTGCGCTGGGCTTCGGCTTCCGTGTGGGTTTCCTGGGCCTGCTCCACCTGGAGATCACCCGGGAGCGCCTCGAACGTGAATACAACCTCGACCTCATCTCCACGGCACCCAACGTGGAATACGAGGTGACGCTGGAGGACAAGAAGGTTGTCCATGTGACCAACCCGAGCGAGTACCCCTCCGGTAAGATCGCCGAAGTCCGCGAGCCGATGGTTTCCGCCACCATTTTGGCGCCGAACGAGTTCGTTGGTGCCATCATGGAACTCTGCCAGAGCCGGCGCGGCGTGTTGGGCGGCATGGACTACCTCTCCGAGGACCGGGTTGAGATCCGGTATCGCCTGCCCCTGGCCGAGATTGTCTTCGACTTCTTCGACATCCTTAAATCCAAGACCCGGGGCTACGGCTCGCTGGACTGGAAGGCCGACGGCGATCAGGTGGCCGATCTGGTCAAGGTGGACATCATGCTGCAGGGCGAGCAGGTGGATGCATTCTCCGCCATCACGCACCGGGAGAAGGCCTACGCCTACGGCGTGATGATGACCACCAAGCTGCGCGAGCTGATTCCCCGCCAGCAGTTCGAAGTGCCCATCCAAGCGGCGATTGGCTCACGCATCATTGCCCGCGAAAGCATCCGGGCCATCCGCAAGGACGTCCTGGCCAAGTGCTACGGCGGTGACATCTCGCGTAAACGCAAGCTGTTGGAGAAGCAAAAAGAAGGCAAGAAGCGCATGAAGATGGTGGGCACGGTGGAGGTGCCGCAGGAAGCATTCATTGCCGCCCTCACCACCGACGAATCAAAGGACAAGGCCAAGAAGAAGTGACCCACGCGCAGCGAGGCCACCGCAATGCCTAGCGTCCTTCCCCTTGGTGACCCGGCGCCGTCGGACGGTCTGCTGCCTGCCCAGGCAGCAGAGGGTGCGACGGCCCGGAACTTCGGGCTCTACGTGCACATCCCGTTCTGCGCTGTCCGCTGCGGATACTGCGACTTCAACACGTACACGGCCACCGAACTCGGCGGGGGCGCGTCCCAGGACGCGTACGCGGACACTGCCATCTCCGAAGTCAGGCTCGCCGCGCGGGCGCTGGCTGAGTCAGGCCTCCCTGCCCGGCCCATGAGCACGGTGTTCTTCGGCGGCGGCACGCCCACGCTGCTTCCGGCCGAAGACCTGGCCCGCATCCTCGGTGCCGCAATCGGAGAGTGGGGGCTTGAGGCCGGTGCCGAAGTCACCACTGAAGCCAACCCCGATTCCGTCACCCCAGAATCGCTGGCGCTGCTGAAGAACGCAGGCTTCACCCGTGTCTCCTTCGGTATGCAGTCCGCCGTCCCGCACGTGCTCAAAGTCCTGGACCGCACGCACACGCCCAGCCGCGTGCCGCAGGTGGTGCAGTGGGCGCGCGAGGCAGGACTGGCCGTGAGCCTGGACCTGATCTACGGAACACCGGGCGAGTCCCTCGATGACTGGCGGTACTCCCTGGAAACCGCATTGTCCTACGAGCCGGATCACATCAGTGCCTATGCCCTGATTGTGGAGGACGGCACAAAACTGGCCGCACAGATCCGGCGGGGCGAAGTCCCCGGGATTGACGACGACGACCACGCCGACAAATACGAGCTCGCCGACCAGCTGATCGGCGATGCAGGGCTGGCCTGGTATGAGGTCAGCAACTGGTCACGGACGCCGGAGCAGGCGTGCCGGCACAACCTGGCCTACTGGCGCGGGGATGACTGGTGGGGGATCGGACCGGGCGCGCATTCGCACGTGGGCGGGGTCCGCTGGTGGAATGTCAAGCATCCCACCGCTTACGCGGGGCGGCTGGCGCAGGGGCTGTCACCCGCCGCAGGGAGGGAAACGCTCGACGCCGAAACCCGGGATATGGAGCGCGTGATGCTTGAGGCGCGGCTCGTCTCGGGGCTGGCCGTCGCCTCGCTGGGAGAGTCGGGCCGCCATGCTGTTGCCGGGCTGATTGCCGAGGGCCTCGTGGAGCCGCGTGCCGCCTTCGCCGGCACGTTGATCCTGACCCTGAAGGGTCGGCTGCTGGCGGACGCCGTGGTCCGAAGGGTCCTGCCGGACTGACCGGCCCAACCAGCGCAGGGTCACTTGTTAACACTCGCAGGCTCGCGTCGGGGCCCTCGGGACGCCGTTTAGCGGGGTGCATGTGGATGGGCCCACGCCTGCAGGGTTCCCTGGCCGAGCTTGCGAGGCGAGGGTGCAGGTGGGGATTACTTAATCCAGCGCAGGTTGTACTGGTAGCGGTGCGGCTGGCCCTTATTAACGTGGATGCCGGCGGCCACCGAGAAGCAGGTCAGGGCAATCCAGATGAGGGTGGCAATGACGGCGAAGATGTTGCCCACCACAGGAATGAACACCAGCAGGTTGGCCACCAGTGCCGCGATGGTGGGCGGCAGGCTGAAGTTCAGCGCTTCCTTGGATTCCTGCGCGGTGAAAGGCCCGCGTTCACGGAAAATCAGGTAGATCAGCAGGGACGGCACGCAACCGAGGATCCCGCCAAAGTGTGCCAGTGTGGCCCATTGGCGGTCTTCACTGGCCGTCAGGGGCAGCGCATTTGCGGGAACGCCCTGGTACTCGGAACGGCCTTGGTCGTCCCGGTGCTCGCGTGCGTTTTGTGCCACGGTTTCATCCTTCGAAAGTGCAATGGTGCTGGTTTGGAAACGACCGGTCTGGTGAAAAGGCAGTCTCCGCAGTACCAAGAATACTGGCTGTGGCGCCAAATGCCGCCGTCGGCTGTACGGGCCGGGCCCTGCCGGGCTGTGAAGAGCTAGGGTGCCGTCAGGAAGTCGATGACTTCCTCCACCCGCCCGAGCAGCGACGCTTCCAGATCGGCGTAGCTGCGGACTGCCCCTAACAGCTTCTGCCAGCCAAGGCCAATGTCCTCCTTGGTGGAGTGCGGCCAGCCGAACGCTGCAAGGATGCCGGTCTTCCAGTCCTGGCCCCGCGGCACCACCGGCCACTGCTCAATACCAAGAACTGCCGGCCGGATCGCCTGCCACACATCGACATAGGGGTGCCCGACGATCAGCACATTGCCGGCAGCCCCGGGGGAAGACATTACAGCCGAAGCGATGCGCCATTCCTTGGAGTCCGGCACCAGGTGGTCTACCAGGACCCCCAACCGCCGGCCGGGGCCGGGGCCGAACGCGGCAACCGCCCCCGCGAGGTCGTCGATACCGTGCAAAGGCTCCACGACGATGCCCTCCACGCGGAGATCATCACCCCACACCTTTTCGACGAGTTCGGCGTCGTGCTTTCCTTCCACCCAGATCCGGCTCGCCTTGGCCACCTGGGCACGCTGGCCCGCCACGCGGACGGAACCGGATGCTGTCCGGCCGGCAGGCACAGCGGCGGCCTGCCGGGGCGCCGGAGGCATCAGCCTGATCGGCCGGCCTTCCAGCAGGAACCCGTACCCCAGCTTGAAAGAACGAGACTTGCCCCGCCGGTCTTCGAGCGCAACCACATGCATGCCACCGGACTTCTCCACCCGGGTGACCGCTCCAACCCAGCCGGACTGGGCATCCTCCAGGACCATGCCGCGTTCCACAGCAACCTCGGGAAGTTCGTTCCGAACGGGCGCGGTAATCTCCTGCGGACCCCAGTTCTGGTAATGCATGGATTGATTCCGCCTCGCGCTAGATCGGGCCCCGGCATGTTCGCCCGGAGCGGTACCAATGCTAACAACGGGGTGAGTCATATTAGACTGTTAGCACTTAGGCATGTCGAGTGCTAACGAGCCTCGACCCGTGCCCTGCCAACTCAGGGCGCAACCATGGATGGAGGTGGAGTGTGAGCGAGCCGCGCAAACTGGAAGTACTGCGGGCCATCGTGGAGGACTATGTGCACTCCCGCGAGCCCGTGGGTTCCAAAGCCCTGGTTGAACGCCACCATCTGGGCGTGTCCAGTGCAACCATCCGCAACGACATGGCTGCCCTCGAGGACGAGGGCCTGATTACTGCACCGCACACCAGCGCCGGCCGGATCCCCACGGATAAGGGCTACCGGCTGTTTGTGGACCAGATTTCGGCAGTCAAGCCGCTGTCCCCGGCAGAACGGAAGGCCATCCAGTCCCTCCTCGAGGGCTCGGATGACCTCGACGACGTCCTGGACCGGACCGTCAGGCTCCTGTCCCAGCTGACCAACCAGGTGGCCGTGGTCCAGTACCCGCACCTGAGCCGGGCCACCATCCGCCATATCGAATTTGTGCTCCTGGCCCCGCGCCAGGTCCTGCTGGTACTCATCGCCACCACCGGCAAGGTGGAACAGCGCGTGATCGACATCGGCCAGGATCTTGGTGAGGACGCTATTGCCGCCCTGCGCTCACACTTCCTCGGGTCGCTGGCCGGCACGCAGCTGAGCCGGCTGGCGCAGTCGCTCCCGGCCGTTGTCTTCTCCGTCGCGCCCGGACAGCGGGCAGCTGCCCAGGCGCTGGCTCACGGGCTGGAAACGCTGGCCCACAACAGCCGTGAGGAGCGCATGGTGATGGCCGGAACAGCGAACCTGGCCAGATCCAATGTGGATTTCCCCCTCAGCATCGGTCCGGTGCTTGAGGCGCTGGAGGAACAGGTGGTTTTGCTCCGTCTGCTCAGCGAGATGGCGCAGGACCCGCGTGGTGTGGCCGTCAGTATCGGCCGGGAAAATCCCTACGACGGGCTGGCCGAAGCCTCCGTGGTGGCCACAGCATACGGGCCGGACAGTACGGCCAAGGTCGGCGTCCTGGGTCCCACCCGGATGGACTACCCGACCACCATGGCCGCCGTCAGGGCAGTAGCCCGTTATCTGTCAAGAATTCTGGGTCCGTAACAGCCGGTCCAGGCACGAAGAGCAATGCCAGCAGCCCCGCTGCCGGCAGTACAACAGGGAAGAGATACGAACTTTGAGCAGCCACTACGACGTCCTCGGAGTCTCGCCGGAAGCCACCGGAGAAGAGATCAAGAAGGCCTACCGCAAGCTGGCCCGCACCCTTCACCCGGACGTGAACCCCGGGGACGATGCGTCGGACCGCTTCAAGGCCGTGACCCACGCCTACGAGGTACTTTCGGACCCCCAGAAGCGCCGCGTCTATGACACCACCGGCAATGAGAACGGTACGGACAACGGTTTCGGCGGCGGTGGATACGCCGGCCAGGGCTTCGCCTTCCAGGACATCTTCGATACGTTCTTTGGTGCCGGCGGAACGTCGGGCCCGGCGTCCCGGGTACGGCGGGGCCAGGACGCGCTGATCAGCGTTCGGATCGAACTCCGCGACGCCGTGTTTGGTGTCAACCGGAAACTTGAGGTGGACACCGCCGTTACCTGCCCCACCTGCAACGGCTCCTGCTGCCGCGAGGGCAGCCACCCCGTCCGCTGTGATGTCTGCGGCGGCAGCGGCCAGGTCCAGCGGGCTGTGCGGTCCATCCTGGGCCAGGTCATGACGGCAGCCCCGTGTGGCAGCTGCGAAGGCTTCGGGACTGTCATCAAGGATCCCTGCAACGAATGCAGCGGCCAGGGCCGCATCCGCAGCCGCCGGTCACTGACCATCAAGGTTCCTGCCGGCGTCGCAACAGGTACCCGGATCCAGTTGTCCGGGCAGGGCGAAGCCGGTCCGGCCGGGGGACCATCCGGCGATCTGTACGTCGAGATCCGGGTCAACAACGACCCCACCTACGTCCGTGACGGTGATGACCTGCACGCAACGCTCCACATTCCGATGACCGCCGCTGCCTTGGGCACCGAAGTGTCGCTGGAAACCTTCGACGGGCTGCAGGAGATCGACGTCAAGGCGGGGACTCAGGCCGGCGAGGTCATCACGCTGCGCGGCCTCGGCGTCACCCACCTTCGCGGCTACGGCCGCGGTGACCTGATGGTCCACCTGCAGGTTGAGACGCCCTCGAAGCTGGACGCCGCGCAGGAGGATCTCCTCCGGCAGCTGGCCAAGCTGCGCGGGGAACAGTTCACTGAGGGCAAGCTGACTGCAAGCGGCGGCGTCTTCGCCAAGCTTCGGGACCGGCTCGGTAACCTGTAGCGGTGAGTAATCCCGTTTTCTTCAGCGGTGCCGGGTCGCTGGACCAGCTGGTGCCCGGTGCCCGCTACACGCTTGGCGGTCCCGAGGCCCGCCACGCCGTAACGGTCAAACGGCTGGCGCCGGGGGAGTTCGTGGACATTGCGGACGGCGCCGGAAAGCGGCTGACCGGAACGGTTGTGGCAGCATCACCGGCCGAACTCACCGTTGAATGCGCCGAACTGGTTGTGGAGCAACAGCCCGACATCCGGCTGGTCCTGGTCCAGGCCCTGGCCAAGGGCGACCGCGATGAACTTGCCGTGGAAACTGCCACTGAATTAGGGATCGACGCCGTTATTCCCTGGCAGTCGGAACGCTCGATTGTGCGCTGGAAGGGTGAGCGCGCGGCCAAGGCCCATGCCAAATGGCAGTCCGTGGTCACGGCAGCCGCCAAGCAGGCCCGGCGGGCGTGGATCCCGGAGGTGCGCGCCGCCGTCGAAACCCCCGGCCTGGTTTCCGCCGTGGCAGCAGCGGACCTCGCCGTGATCCTCCACGAGGACGCGGTCCGGCCGCTCCGCTCGGTGCTGGAGGCCTGGCACGCATCCGGTCCCGTTGCCGGCCCCCGGGAAATCCTGCTCATTGTCGGACCCGAGGGGGGAATCAGCCCCCGCGAAGTCACCAGGCTGTGCGGTGCAGGGGCCGTGACCGCGCTCCTGGGTCATCATGTCCTGAGGTCATCCACTGCGGGACCGGCGGCCGTGGTGCTGGCCAGCGACGTGCTTGGACGCTGGGGCGCCCCGGCACCCTGAGCATTAGCTGACGTTGAACTTCCGCGTGTCCACGTTCAGCTCTTCCTGGCCGGTGCCGCCGTCATCTGCCTGTGAGACGCGGAGTTCATAGCTGCCGGAGGAGAGGCTCAGGGCCAGGGTGAAGACGCCGGACTGGGCGGCGTCGGTGCCTGCTGTCGTCTCGCCGGTCAGGTAAGGCGTCTTATCCCCGTTCCCTGCCGTACGCAGGATCTGCCAGCGGAGCTTGCTTCCGGCAACGGTACTGCGGCCGGTGATCTTGACGCTGCCGCCGGCAATGTTCGTACCCTCCTGCGGATCAATGATCCACACCGGAGCCACCATGCCGGCGGCACGGGACATGGGAGCACCCAACTGGATGTGGCCGAAAGCAACATAGTCAGTGTGGCTGTCCACCAGGACCCTGACCTGGATCTGCTGGCCCGAATCGATCAGGCCGGAACTTGCCGCCGCGGCGGTGGCGGTGAAGACCAGCTGCTGGACGGCTCGGACGGCCATATCGGCGTCGAGATTGCTGTTAAAGGCGTCCTCGGAGACATCGACCGTGATGACGTTCTTTCCCGAAATCGATGTTGCGAGCTTTGCCGGAGACTGCCATGGGGTGAAGAAGTCGGGGTCCAGCGGCTTTTCGGACATCATGGCGCGCAGTGCACGCGTTACGGGGTTCTCCTGTTCCGGGACGTCGCGGAACTCCCGGTACAGGAAGGCGTTGCCATCGTTCCGGCCGATCCAGTACACAGGAGCTTTGTTTGAGGACTGGGTGGTCTCCAGGGGAGCGCTGGTGGAAGGCGCTCCGGGCAAACCGGTGGCGGCAGTGCCGGAGTTTGCTGTCATGGTCGGCTCGGGGCCGGCGTCTGCAATGCAGCCGGTCAGCAGGAGGAGCGCTGGCAGGAGCCCCAGGGCACCCCGGATGCGGACAGGCCGTGAAGCGCGTCCGGCTGTGCGGGGGGTGGGTGATTCCGGCACTCTGATGGCTTGCCCTTCCTGGCTCTGAATGATGAGGCCGCAGCCTCCTGAGCCGGTCCCCCGACGGCCTGAATTTCAAGCATTGCATAGTGCTGCACACCCGGAGCGTCCCATTTGGCTGTTGCGCCTAACTGCAACGGGAACGATATGAGCCCGATATGAAGTTGATATCTAATGACGTCACACGCCGCATCCGAGCGGCCCCGGGCTTCCTTGCCGCCGGGTCCGTTCTGTCGCCGCGGCAGGGGTGTCCTGGCGTAAGATGGAAGGAATCCGCTGGCTCCCGCGTGCACGGCCACAGCCCGCCCATGCAGCATCCAGCGGTATTTAAGTCCGAACTGGAGGAGACCACGGGCCCGCGGGCCAGCACCATGACTGAATCAACGAACGGAAAGCGCCGGCTGAATACCGACCGCGCCGCCGGAGAATTCCCCCATTCCCTTCCCGGTGTCCGGACGGAGGTGGTTCTCTTTGACAACTCCGATCAGATGGTCCAATCCCTCGGTAGCCATGATGAGGCCCTGCGGTACATCGAAGAACAGTTCCCGGCCGTCAACTTCCACGTCCGCGGAAACGAACTTTCCATCAGCGGTCCCGCCAACGAGGTGCCCCGCATTATGCGGCTGCTGCACGAAGTGCGCGGCCTCGTTGCCCGCGGCACAGTCATCAGTCCGGCGGTCCTGCAGCAGCTTGTCGCGCTGCTCCGCAGCCAGTCCCTGCAGAATCCGGTGGATGTCCTCACTCACGACATCCTCTCCAGCCGCGGGAAGACCATCCGGCCCAAGACGCTGAACCAGAAGAATTACGTTGACGCGATCGACGCCAACACCGTGATTTTCGGGATCGGCCCTGCCGGCACCGGCAAGACGTACCTTGCCATGGCCAAGGCCGTCCAGGCGCTGCAGCAGAAGGAAGTCAGCCGCATCATCCTGACCCGGCCTGCCGTCGAAGCCGGCGAGCGGCTGGGGTTCCTGCCTGGAACGCTCAGCGACAAAATTGATCCGTACCTGCGCCCGCTGTATGACGCCCTCCACGACATGATGGACCCCGAATCGATCCCGCGCCTGATGGCCGCCGGAACCATCGAGGTGGCGCCCCTGGCCTACATGCGCGGACGTACCCTGAACGACGCCTTCATCATCCTTGACGAGGCGCAAAACACCACGCCTGAACAGATGAAGATGTTCCTGACCCGCCTTGGCTTCGGATCCAAGATGGTGGTCACCGGGGATGTCACCCAGGTTGACCTGCCCTTCGGCACCCGGTCGGGGCTGCGGATTGTGGAGGAGATCCTGCAGGGAATCGAGGATGTCAATTTCACGATCCTGGATTCCACGGACGTGGTCCGCCACCGCCTTGTGGGTGACATCGTCCAGGCCTACAGCGTCTGGGACGAGGTTCAACGGAACAAGGTCAAACACTCGGTAAGCCGGGAAAAGCGGGGGGAGCACGCATGAGCATCGAAGTGAACAACGAATCCGGCATCCACGTGGATGAGGCCGCGCTCGTCGCGTTGTCCCGCTACATTTTTGAGCAGTTGTATATCCATCCGCAGGCTGAGCTTTCCATCCTGCTGGTGGACGAACCCGCCATGGAAAAACTGCACATCGAACTCATGGACGAGCCCGGCTCTACTGACGTGCTCTCGGTGCCCATGGACGAACTGACCCCTGGCACGCCGGACAGGCCCACGCCGCAAGGAATGCTGGGGGACATTGCCGTGTGCCCCCAGGTGGCGCAGGTCCAGGCCGCCAACGCCGGGCACGCCCTGCAGGACGAGATGCTGCTCCTGACCACCCACGGCATCCTCCACCTCCTGGGCTACGACCATGCTGAGCCCGAGGAAAAAGAAGAGATGTTTGGCCTCCAGCGTCAACTGCTTTCCGGATTCACCGGCAAGGACGCACCTGCAGAGACGACGCAGTGACGCCCCTGCTCCTTGTTGGCATGGCCTTGGTATTTCTCAGCACTGCCGCCCTCCTGACAGCTGCGGACGCCGCATTCACCTTCCTCCCGCGGCATGACGCCGAAGACGCGCTCCTGAAAAGCCGCGGCACCGCCATGAGACGTATCCTGGCCCAGCCGGTGGCGCACATCCGGGCCCTGCGTTTCTGGCGGATCTGGTTCGAAATGGCGTCGGCCGTGGCCGTCGCCGTTCTGCTGCACAGCTTGCTGGACAACGTGTGGCTTGCCGGCCTGGCAGCCACCGGCATCATGGCCCTGCTGGGCTTCGTGATTGTCGGAGTCTCCCCGCGCCAGATCGGCAGGCTCCATTCCGCAGCGGTAGTCCGCTACACGGCGCCAATGATCCGGTTCCTGACCTGGATCCTTGGCCCCATCCCGGGGTGGCTCGTGGCGATCGGCAGCGCCGCCGCACCTGGCGCTCCGGCGGGAGATGAGGCGTTCTTCAGCGAACAGGAATTCCGCGAGCTCGTGGACCGTGCCTCCGAATCAGACATGATCGAAGACACCGAAGCGGAGATGATCCAGTCAGTCTTTGATTTCGGCGACACACTGGTGCGGGCCGTTATGGTCCCCAGGACGGACATCCTCAGTATCGACGCCGGTTCCAGCCTCAGGCGGGCCATGTCGCTGTTCCTGCGCTCCGGCTATTCCCGGATCCCCGTCATCCGGGACAACACGGACCAGATCCTGGGAATTGTCTACCTGAAGGACGTCGCTGCCACCCTGCACGAGCTCGGACCCGGTGACGAACCGCCTCCCGTCGAGGCACTGGCCCGCGACGTCCGGTACGTTCCGGAGTCCAAGCCGGTCAGCGACCTGCTGCGGGAACTGCAGAAGGAATCAACCCACGTGGCCATTGTCATTGACGAATACGGCGGCACGGCGGGTTTGGTGACGCTGGAAGATCTCATCGAGGAGATCGTCGGCGAAATCGTGGATGAGTATGACACCGAAAGCGCGGAAGCTGTGGCCCTGGGCGACGGCTCGTTCCGCGTCAGCGCCCGGATGAGCATTGATGACCTCGGCGAACTTTTCGATCTCGAGCTCGACGACGACGAAGTGGACACCGTGGGCGGGCTCCTGGCCAAAGCCCTCGGCCGGGTGCCCATCGTCGGCAGCCATGTGGAAGTGGACGGCATCTCGCTGCGCGCTGAACGGCTTGAGGGCCGGCGCAACCGGGTCAGCCACATCATTGCAGCGGCCGTACCAAAAGTAGACACTGACCTTGAAGACCTCTTCGACGAGGCGGAAGCAACCCAGCAGGGAGTTCCACGTGAGCAAGAAAAATAGCCGCCCGGTCAACCAGGGTTCCGACAAGCCGGACTACGGCGGCTACCGGGCAGGGTTTTCCGTCCTGGTGGGGCGCCCGAACGCCGGCAAATCAACCCTGACCAACGCGTTGGTAGGACAGAAGGTGGCCATCACTTCTGCGAAACCGCAGACAACGAGGCACACCATCAGGGGAATCGTCCACCGCGACGACGCCCAGCTGATCCTGGTGGACACCCCCGGCCTCCACCGGCCCCGCACGCTGCTGGGAAAACGGCTGAACGACCTGGTGGCCGACACCCTGGCTGAGGTGGATGCCATCGGCTTCTGCCTGCCTGCCAACGAGAAGATCGGCCCCGGCGACAAGTTCATCGCCGGCCAGCTTGCCCAGGTGGGGAACAAGCCGGTCATTGCCATCGTGACCAAGGCGGACCTTGTGGACCGCCAGGCCCTTACCGAGCAGCTCCTCGCTGTCGCTGCCTTGGGCCGTGAGGTCTTTGGTGAGGACGGCTGGAAGGACATTGTTCCCGTCTCCGCCGCCGACGGCTTCCAGGTCGAGACCCTCGCCGACGTCCTGATCGGCCACATGCCGCCGTCGCCCCCGCTGTACCCGGACGGGCACCTGACGGACGAACCGGAAGCGGTGATGATCGCCGAACTCATCCGTGAGGCCGCCCTCGAGGGCGTCCGCGACGAATTGCCGCACTCCCTGGCCGTCGTCGTCGATGAAATCGTTCCGCGGGAAGGCCGTCCCGAAGACCGGCCGTTCCTTGATGTGCGGGTTAACCTGTACGTGGAACGCCCGTCGCAGAAAGCGATCATCATCGGCAAGGGCGGCGCCCGGCTTCGCGAGGTCGGCACCAATGCCCGCAAGGGGATCGAAGCGCTGCTTGGCGCCCGGATCTACCTGGACCTCCATGTCAAGGTGGCCAAGGACTGGCAGCGGGACCCAAAGCAGCTGGTTAAGCTCGGCTTCTGACTCAGCGCCACGCCCTGACCCGGCCGTCACCGGGAAGTTCCCAGATTGGGCAACTAAAATAGGCCGGATGGAATTTTTCGAGGAAGGTACACCACATGGGGCGAAGCCGCGACTATCGCGAGCACGGAGCTGACGCGTCTGCCGGATCAGGACCGGTCTCCCGGCACGGGGACGCGGGCGCCGTCGGCGTTGCACGGCATTTCGGTGCGCAACAGCGCCGGATGCCGGTGTGGCTGAAGGCTACGACTGCCGTGCTGACTGTTGTGCTGCTCGGTGGCCTGGGCTTCGCCGGCTACTGGTACTTCCGGCTGCAGTCCAATATCACGACTGCACCGCTCAATGCCGGAGACGCGGGAAGCGGGTCGGATGACGCCAAGGGCAGGATGCAGATCCTGATCCTGGGCTCGGATACCAGGGACGGCAAAAACGCCGTGTACGGCGCGGTGGAGGACTCCGTGGGCTACGGCAAGTCCGACGTCATGATGCTGATGGATATCTCCGCTGACAACAAGCGTGTCAGCGTGATCAGCTTCCCCCGCGACCTCCTCGTGGACATTCCGGAATGCACCGACCAGAAAACCAAGTCGTCGTACCCGGCCCGCAGCGGCATGATGATCAATGAGGCCATGGCGGAAGCCGGCATTGGCTGCGCTGTGGATACGGTCAACAAACTCACGGGCCTGGAAATCGATCATTTCATGATGGCTGACTTCAACGCCGTCAAGGAACTCTCCAACACTGTAGGCGGTGTTGAGGTCTGCATCAGCGACGCCGTCTACGATCCGGATTCACGCCTTCGCCTCCCCGCGGGCACATCGACTGTGCAGGGTGAAATGGCTCTCGCCTTCCTGCGGACCCGGCACGCCTTTGCCGACGGCGGCGACCTCGGCCGAATCAAGGCGCAGCAGGGATTCCTCTCATCCCTGACCAGGAAGATCAAGGACGACGGCACGCTGTCCAACCCGGCGAAAATGCTGAACATTGCAGACACAGTCACCCAGAACCTCACCGTCGATGACGGGCTCGCGTCCGTGCCGTCGCTGCTGACCATCGGCAACCGGCTGAAGGACATTGACATCGGCAAGGTGGCGTTTGTGGCGGTCCCCACCACTCCGGCACTCTCAGACCCCAACCGCCTGCAGATTGCCGAACCCGCCGGTTCCCAGCTGTTCACCGCCCTCCAGCAGGATATTGACCTGACCGATCCGACGGCGCCGGCCACCCCGTCGCCCTCGGAAACGGCAGCCCCCTCGGCGGAGCCTACCGAAACCGTTCCGGCCGTACCGCCGTATGAGAAGGCCATCCAGCCCGTGACCGTGGCCAACGGCACCGGCGTGCAGGGCCGTGCCCAGGAAATCGTGCAGGCCCTTGTGGCCGGCGGCTTCACGCAGACCGGCCAGTTCGCGGCCACCCCGGTAACACAAAGTGCGGTCTACTACGGCACGGGCTTCGAGGACGTCGCTGCCGACGTCGCCGCCCTGCTGGGTATCCCCGCCGCGCAGGTTCAGCCGGCACCCGGCGTGACAGGCGTTCAGGCTTACCTGGGCACGGACTTTACGTCCGGTACCACCTACGGCGCCGTCGCACTGCCCGAGGACATCGTCAACCAGACCGCCGGCGATACCATGTGCCAGCAGGCGAATCCGTTCCTGATCGTCCAGGAGTGAGTGAGCGGAACGGAAAAGAGGCGGGGCCCGCGGGCCCCGCCTCTTTCGTTTGGAACCGGTCTACCAGATGCTGACGCGGGCTTCCTGCGGCATCCACATGCCGTCCTGATCGGTTACGTCAAAGGCCTCATGAAACGCATCCAGGTTCTTGGCGATGGCGTTGGTCCTGAACTCGTTGGGGGAGTGCGGATCAGTGGCCAGCCGCCGGATGGCTTCCTCGGACCTGATGACCTGGCGCCAGCCGGCCGCCCAGGAAGCGAAGAAGCGCTGCTGTCCTGTCAGCCCGTCCAGCACCTCAGGTTCCTTTCCGCCGAGGCTCAGAAGATAGGCCTTGTAAGCGATGGTCAGGCCGCCGAGGTCGCCGATGTTTTCCCCCAGGGTCAGCTTGCCGTTGACGTTGTGCCCGGGGGCGGCGTAGGGGGACAACGCATCAAACTGTGCCACCAGCTTCGCCGTGCGTTCTTCAAACGCCTTGCGGTCATCTTCAGTCCACCAGTTGCGGAGGGCGCCGCTGCCGTCGAACTGGGAGCCCTGGTCATCAAACCCATGGCCAATCTCGTGTCCAATGACTGCACCGATTCCGCCGTAATTCACGGCGTCGTCCGCGTCGGCCGTGAAGAACGGCGGCTGCAGGATGGCAGCCGGGAACACGATTTCGTTGAGCATCGGGTGGTAATAGGCGTTCACCGTCTGCGGAGTCATGAGCCATTTGTTGAGGTCCACAGGTTTGCCCACCTCGTCGAGGTGGCGGTCGACGTCGGCGTTATGGGCCCGCTCCACGTTGCCCAGGAGGTCGGCGGGGTCGATCTCCACCGCCGAGTAGTCGATCCACTTGTCGGGGTACCCGATCTTGGCGCGGAATGCCTCCAGTTTCCGGAGCGCTTCAGCCTTGGTCTCCTCACCCATCCATTCCAGTCCGGCGATGCTCTGCCGGTAGGCCTCGATCAGGTTGGCCACAAGGGTCTGCATGCGGGCCTTGTGCGACTCGGGGAAGTGCTTGGACACGTAGATCTGTCCCACTGCTTCGCCCAGGCCTGCCTCGACGACGGCGACAGCCCGCTTCCAGCGGTCCTTGTTCCGGGGGGTGCCGCTGATGGTGGTTCCGTAGAAGGCAAAGCTGGCATCAACGAATTCCGCCGACAGGTAGGGCGCCGCGGCATTGATGATCCGCAGGGCCAGCCATTCCTGCCAGACCGGCAGCGGTTCGGAGTCCAGCAAAGCCGCCGCACCGCTGAAAAAGTCGGGGGTGCTGACGACGATTTCGTCCCGTTTGCCGGCGTCGATCCCCGCGGCGTCGAACCAGGTGCCCAGGAGGGGAAAGAGAGCGGCCGCTTCCTCCGACGATTTGAGGTTGTAGGTTTTCTGCGGATCGCGCAGCGTGACATTGTCCCAGTGGTGGGAAGCCAGGCTGGTTTCCAGATCCACCACCCGGCCTGCCGCCGCCTCGGCGTCCGCGATCCCGGCGAGGGTGAACATGGTCCGGACATGGTCCCGGTACGCAGAGACCATGGGGGCGAACTTTTCTTCGCGGTAATAAGACTCATCGGGCAGGCCCAGGCCGCCTTGGCCGGTGTAGAGCAGGACCCGGTCCGGGTTGCCGGCGTCCGGGGCGGGGTAGATGTAAAAGAGTCCCGACACGTCAGCCCGGAAGAGCCTGCCGGCCAAAGCCACGAGTTCGGGCACGGTGGTGGTGGCAAATACCTCCGCGAGCCGTCCCCGGATGGGATCCATGCCCTTGGCCTCTACGGCGGCTTCGTCCATGAAGCTGTTGTAGAGATCGCCCACCTTCCGTTCGATGCCGCTGGCGGCTTCACCTTTGGCGGCCGCCTCTTCGATGATGTCCCGTACCGCGATTTCAGCTCCGTCGCGCAGGGCTGTGAACGTTCCTTCAAGCGGGCGGTCATCCGGAATTTCGGTGGCCTTGAGCCAGGACCCGTTCACATGCTGGTACAGGTCATCCTGCGGCCTGACGGTGTGGTCAATGTTGGACAAGTCGATCCCCGAGATGGGCACAGAGGCTCCTTCGTGTGACGTGCCGCGGCGGCGCTGGCACCGGCGCGGCGTCTGCATGGTGGACGGTGCTGGAGGTGTTGCTCCTTCATCTTACGCACCCGTGTTACTCTCAAATGGTGCGCGCAGAACTGCTTCTTCTTAGCTGCCGCGGCGAGGCCTCAGACGCGATCTAGCGCAAGGCCCATCCTCGTCGCGGAGATTGTGTTGCCCGGCCACCCTTTCAGATATGAACCACAGAAAAGGCCCCGATAGTAATGCGAAACGCACAGAAGCCCTCCGGAATGCCCGCCCACCGGTACCTGCCCTTCCAGGACCAGATCACCGTCGAAATGCCGGACCGCACCTGGCCGGATAAAGTCATCACCGAGGCGCCGCGCTGGTGCGCCGTCGATTTGCGTGACGGCAACCAGGCCCTGATTGACCCCATGAGCCCGGCACGCAAGATGAAGATGTTCGACCTGCTGGTCCGGATGGGCTACAAGGAGATCGAAGTGGGCTTCCCGTCCGCCTCGCAGACCGACTTCGACTTCGTCCGCCAGCTCATCGAGGGCAACCACATCCCGGACGACGTCACCATCCAGGTGCTCACCCAGGCCCGGGAGCAGCTGATCGAGCGGACGTACGAATCGCTGATGGGCGCCAAGCAGGCCATCGTGCACCTCTACAACTCCACTTCCGTCCTGCAGCGCCGCGTGGTGTTCAACCAGGACGAGGACGGCATCCTGGACATCGCGCTGCAGGGTGCGCGGCTGTGCAAGAAGTACGAGGAAACCCTCGTTGACACGCACATCACCTACGAATACTCCCCGGAGTCATTCACCGGTACCGAACTGGAATACGCCGTCCGGGTCTGCAACGCCATTGCCGATGTGTTTGAGGCCTCCGCCGACCGCCAGGTCATCATCAACCTGCCCGCCACGGTGGAGATGGCCACCCCGAACGTGTACGCGGATTCAATCGAGTGGATGCACCGCCACCTGCACCCCCGCGAAGGCATCATCCTGTCCCTGCACCCGCACAATGACCGCGGCACGGGTGTCGCCGCGGCCGAGCTGGGTTACCTGGCCGGCGCGGACCGGATCGAAGGCTGCCTGTTCGGCAACGGGGAGCGGACCGGCAACGTGGACCTGGTCACCCTGGGCCTGAACATGTTCGTCCAGGGCATTGATCCCATGATTGACTTCTCCGACATCGACGAGATCCGGCGCACGGTGGAGTACTGCAACCAGCTGCCGGTGGCCGAGCGCACCCCGTACGGCGGAGACCTCGTCTTCACTGCTTTTTCCGGCTCGCACCAGGACGCCATCAAGAAGGGCTTCGAGGCGCTGGAGCGCGATGCGGCGGCCGCCGGCAAGGACGTCGCCGACTTCACGTGGGCCGTTCCGTACCTGCCCGTTGACCCGAAGGACCTGGGCCGCAGCTACGAGGCCGTTATCCGGGTCAACTCGCAGTCCGGCAAGGGAGGCGTTGCCTACCTGCTCAAGAACGAGCACAGCCTGGACCTGCCCCGCCGCGCCCAGATCGAATTCTCCGGCGTGATCCAGAAGCGCACCGACACCGTAGGCGGTGAGGTCACGGGATCGCAGCTGTGGCAGATTTTCCAGGACGAGTACCTGCCCTCCAGCGAAGCGGACGGTCAGTGGGGCCGCTACTCCCTGGGCTCCTTCAGCACTGAAACCGATGACGACGGCGGGCTGACCACCCTGCATGCCTCCCTCACCGTGGACGGCGTCCAGGTCCGCCGCACCGGCACCGGAAACGGTCCGATCGCGGCATTGCTGAGCATCCTGCACGACGACGGTGTGGACGTCAGGGTCCTGGACTACTCTGAGCACGCACTCTCCGAAGGCGGCAGCGCCACCGCCGCAGCGTACGTCGAGTGCGCAGTGGGGGAGCGGGTCCTCTGGGGCGTCGGCATGGATGCCAACACCAGCACGTCCTCGCTGAAGGCTGTCATCTCCGCAGTCAACCGGGCCATCCGGGATTCGCGCGCCTGATCCGGAAGTAGCGTTGCGCGCCGGACGTCACGGCGCGCAACGCACCGGCCTGGCCGGCTTTCCGGAACACAATGCGAAGATTAACCGTGGTCCAACAATCTTTTGCCGCCCGGTCCTACCGGGACGATGCCGTAGTACTCCGAACCCACAAACTGGGTGAGGCTGACCGCATCATCACGTTGCTGACCAAGCATCACGGCCAGATCCGGGCGGTCGCCAAAGGCGTACGGCGCACCAGCAGCAAATTCGGTGCCCGGCTGGAGCCCTTTATGGTCGCGGACCTGCAGCTGGTCTCCGGGAAAACGCTGGACATCGTCACCCAGGCAGTGGCCAAAGGCTCTTACGGCGGCAACATTGCAGCGGACTACGGACGCTACACGGTTGCCGCGGCCATGACGGAAACAGCCGAAAAACTGACCGATGTGGACGGCGAAGCGGGCACTGCCCAATACAACCTGCTGGTGGGGGCACTGGCCTCCCTCAGCAGGGGCGACCACGCTCCGGGGCTGATCCTGGATTCCTATCTGCTCCGCGCCCTCGCCACCGGCGGGTGGGCTCCGAGCTTCACGGCCTGCGCCCGCTGCGGCAGGCCCGGGCCGCACACGGCGTTTTCGGCTCCTATCGGCGGCATGGTCTGTGCCGACTGCCGGCCGCCCGGCTCACCTGCCCCTGCCGCGGAAACCGTAACGCTGTTGGGCGCGCTGCTGACCGGTGACTGGACGACGGCGGATGGTTCCCAGGTGCCGCACCGCCGGGAAGCCTCCGGGCTGGTAGCCGCATACCTGCAATGGCACCTTGAACGTGTGCTGAAATCCCTCAAACATGTGGAGCGTGGCTGACAGTGGCCTTGGGAAAAAAGAACAACCCCGTACGGAAGCGGACCGCCCCCGTGGTGGCGCCGTATCCGCATCCGTCCGGGGCGGTTGCGCCGGTGATCCCTGCCGAGTTCATCCCCCGCCACGTAGCGATTGTTATGGACGGCAACGGGCGCTGGGCCAACCAGCGCGGACTTCCGCGGATCGAAGGCCACAAAGCGGGCGAACCCGCCCTTCTCGATGTGATGGCCGGCGCCATCGAACTCGGGATTGAATACGTCAGTGTTTATGCCTTCTCCACGGAGAACTGGCGGCGGTCCCCGGAGGAAGTCCGCTTCCTGATGGGATTTAACAAGGATGTGCTGCGACGGCAGCGGAACCAGCTGGATGACTGGGGCGTCCGCGTCCGCTGGTCCGGGCGTAGGCCGAAGCTGTGGGGTTCGGTCATTCGCGAGCTTGAAGAGGCTGAGGAATTCACGGTCGGCAACAGCACGTGCACGTTGACCATGTGTGTTAATTACGGGGGCCGGGCGGAGATCACCGATGCGGTATCGGCCATCGCCGCAGAGGTGGCGGCCGGCCGCCTAAAGCCCGGCGCCATCACCGAGAAGACCATTCAGAAGTACCTGGACGAACCGGACCTGCCGGATGTTGACCTGTTCCTGCGAAGCTCGGGGGAACAGCGGCTCTCGAACTTTTTGCTTTGGCAGTCTGCCTACGCGGAGTTCGTTTTCCTGGACACCCTGTGGCCGGACGTTGACCGCAGGACGCTCTGGGAAGCGGTGGAAATCTACGCCCGGCGTGACCGGCGCTACGGGGGCGCCGTCGACGCCGCTGCTCCGCAAGGGTAGGACTTCAGCCAGCACGCGACGTCCTGATAGGCCTCCTGGCGGATCCCTCGCTCGGAGAGGAAAACGTCGTGGATCGCGCCGGGATATCGAAACACCGTGACCCTGCGCCCGAGCCGGAGCGCCCGTGAGGCGGTTTCCTCAACATCGATCACGGCATCCGCATGCATCAGTTCTTCGCTCCATTCAGCCTGGATCCTTGTCCGGTCCGAAAGCATGACGAGTACGGGCGCTGTGATGTCCAGCCCCCTCGCCACGGCGGCGTGCCCGGCCAGGACTGCCTTCGCCCAGCCGGCCCTGATGGGAAACGACGCGGCCGGCCGCCAGACGGGATGGAGCTGCCACTCACCGTGTGCTTCACTGCTGACGCTTTGCCAATAGCCGGGCATCTCGGGCAAGTGGAAGGGACGCTTCGGGTCCGCCCGGGCTACCGGCTCCACCAGGTGCATTGCCAGGTTCCGTATCAGGCTGCTGCCCTGGAGCTCCAGCCACGGTGAGTTGAGGGTGAGGGTGGCGAGTTCGCCGGGATGGCGGTCCGCCCACAGTGCCGCGATGAGGCCGCCGAAGGAATGAGCCAGGACGTGCACCGCGGGCGCGCTGTCCGGCCCCGTCACCTGCGGGAGGTCTGCCCTGATGGCCGCCAGTGCCGCACCCAGATCCTCGTCGTACATGCGGAGGTCCGTCGCGTAGCCGGGGGTCTGGCCCAACCGCAGGCTCCGCCCGAACTTCCGGAGGTCCACGGCGTAGAAGTAGAGACCCCGGGCCGAGAGCTGTTCCGCCAATTCCGCCTGGAGAAAGTAATCGGCCCAGCCGTGCAGGTAAAGCACCGCGTGGGCCCGGCCGTTGATGCCTCCGGCGTAGCCTGGCGGTCTGGCAGTGTGCCGGATGAGGGTGGCGGCAACGTCGCCTTCATCATCGGGAGTCAGGGGCAGCGATTGATACTGGAATGAGGGCCCCAGGAAGTCTTCGGCCCACGCCGCTGCGCCGGGATCCTGACGCGGTTCGGTGGCCGGTTGAGTGCCCGGTGTCTGCCCGGTCATGCGCCGTGCCCGGGCCCTGTGTGCCCGGGATCAGAGGCACCGTACCCGCGCAGCCAACGGGACAGGCGCGCATAAGCATCCTCCCGGACCTTGGCAGGGGAGAGGAAGACGTCGTGCAGGGCGCCCTCAACCCGCTCTACGGTAATGCTTCGCCCCAGCGTCAGCGCCCGGAGCGCGATGATGTTGACGTCCAGCACAGCGTCGGAACGCCGCATTTCCTCGGACCAGAACGGTCCGGTGGCGCTGCCCCGGGACAGCATAACCAGGATGGGTATGTCGATTTCCAGTCCCCGGGCCACTTTGGCCTGGCCCGCCAGGATGGCACTCAGCCAGCCGGCCCGAAGGGGAAAAGCCATCGGTGGCCGGAACTTGTCGTCCAGCGCCCACTCTCCATCGGCTGACTTGCTGATGGTGCGCCAATAGAATCCCCGCTCCGGCAGGCGCAGAACAGCTTCGGGGCGGAAACGTGCCACGGGTCCCACCATCGTGGAGGCGGCATAACGCACCAGGGCACTGCCGTGCATCTCCAGCCAGGGACTGTTCAGCACCAGGTGCGAGGCCCTGCCGGGGTGGCTGCTGACCCAGAGGGCGGCCACGAGTCCGCCCGTGGAATGGCCCATCAGGGTCAGATCCGGTTCCGTATTGTCCCCGCCGTCAACCGGATCGGTCGTGTGACCGGCGTCCGCTCCTGTCGGATGGTCTGCTTGCGCGGTGTCTGCACGGATGATGGCCAGGGCCTGGTCGATTTCGGCGTCATAGTCCGCCAGGTTCCCCACATAGCCGCCGGGCGTTCCGGGACGGAGGCTGCGGCCATGGTTGTGCATGTCCAAGGCGTAGAACGCGTACCCGTTGCGCGCCCAGAACCGGGCAAGGTCAACGTTGAAGAAGTAGTCGCTCCAGCCATGCAGGAAAAGAACCGTTCGCCGCGGGCCGGGCGATAAGACGGCCTGCTCTGCGGCTGGACGGAACCGCACCAGCGTCGCGGTCCGCCGGACGCCGTCGGCCCCGGCGGCCTCAAAGGTGCAGGCCTCGAAGCCTGTACCCAGAATGTCCGGCTGCCACTCCATGGCTTTATGGTAGCCGGGCAACCAACTGTGGCGGCCCGGTTTGGTCTGGACCGTCCAAGGCGGAAAACTAGAGCCATGCGCGTATATCCGACATTCTTCAAGCTGGCCTTCTCATGGATGGACGCCGAACGCGCCCACAAGATCGGGTTCAAGGGGATCAAGCTTGCCCACACTTCCGGCGCCGGGCGGCTCATCCAGCGGTTTACGGCGCCTGCACCGTCCCTGCAGACCACGGCCTTCGGTGTCACGTTCCCCTCGCCGTTCGGCCTGGCCGCCGGCTTCGACAAGGAGGGGCTGGGCATCGAAGCCCTCACGGAACTTGGCTTCGGCCACGTCGAAGTGGGTACGATTACCGGCCAGGCACAGCCTGGCAATGAAAAACCGCGCCTCTTCCGCCTGATCGAGGACCGCGCCGTGATCAACAGGATGGGTTTCAACAATGACGGCGCCGCCGCCGTCGAGCCCCGCCTCAAAGCTGCGCGTGCCGCCCTGCAGCGCAAACACCCCACCGTGCGTCCGGTGATCGGGGTGAACATCGGGAAGAGCAAAGTGGTGGAACTGGACGACGCCGTGGCGGACTACCTCATCAGCGCGCGAAGCCTCGCCCCCGCTGCAGACTATCTGGTAGTCAACGTCAGCTCACCCAACACACCCGGGCTGCGCCTCCTCCAGGATGTCCAGACACTTCGCCCCTTGCTGGCCGCTGTGGGGGACGAAGCTGACAAGGCCGCCGGTCGCCACGTACCCCTGCTTGTCAAGATCGCCCCGGACCTGAGCGACGAGGACATCGACGACGTCGCACGGCTGGCACTGGACCTGAAGCTTGACGGGATCATCGCCACGAACACCACGATCGGCCGCGCCGGCCTCAAGTCGCCGGCGGCAAAGGTAGCGGAATGCGGGGCCGGGGGTCTGTCCGGGGCGCCGCTGAAGCAAAGGTCGCTGGAAGTCCTTCGCCGGCTGAAGGAAGCTACCGGGGGAGCGGTCACCCTGGTTGCCGTTGGCGGCGTCGAGACTGCGAAGGATGTCCAGGAACGCCTGGATGCCGGGGCCACCCTGGTCCAGGGCTACACGGCGTTCCTGTACGAGGGGCCCTTCTGGGCGGCACGGATCAACCGCCAACTGGCCAGGAATCGCCGGCGCTGACAGCTATAGGTGCAACAGAAAATCCCCGGCGGGTCGTCCGCCGGGGATTTTCTGTTTGGAGCGTGGCGTGGCCGGCCTGACGGCCGTCAGGAGCCAAATGTCAGGACCTGTCCGTTAAGAGGGGTACTGGCCGCGCTTGACCAGTGGCTTGGGCAGCCGCAGTTTACGGAACTGCAGTGAACGCATGGATCCGTACCAGACGGTGCCGCGCTCCACTTCACCGAACTTCGCCGTCAGCTTCTTGCGGAGCTGGCGGGACAGAATGAATACGTCCACAAAGACGGCCAGGAACATCACCCAGAATCCACCGAGGACGTAAATCATCTGTTCGCTGGAAGCCGGCACGATCAGGGAGATGATGACAAAAACGAGGGCGCCGAACATAAGGTATTCGCCCAGGCTGAAGCGGGCGTCCACATAGTCGCGGGCAAACCGCTTCTGCGGGCCCCTGTCACGGAGCGGCAGGAACTTCTCGTCACCGGTTTCCAGGGCCTGGCGCATTTTGGCGCGTTGATCCTGGATGGCCTGGCGCTCAGCTGCTTTGGACGCCTTCCGGTCTTCCGGCACCAAGGGGCGTTTGCGGGCCGCTTCCTGTGCTTTGCGTTTGGGAGTGGGTGCACCCTTGCCAAACGCCGCATCCTGCCGGGCTGCCGCTTCAGCGGCCTGCTGGTCTATTGTTTCCTGCGCCGTGGGCGCTTCTTTTTTACGTCCGAACACCCCAACAGAATACCTTGCAGCCTGGCGCATCCGGCGCGGGTAGTGTGTTCGCCATGACACCAACTTCACCGGCAACGACAAACAGCGCCGGCACGCCTGGCCCCGCAGGCGCTATCGACGCCGAAGGACTCCGACTGAGCGTTGAGCGGTCTTTCGAAGCAACGATCGAACGGCTCAGCGAACTTGTGGCCATCCCGGGCATCGCCTGGCCGAGTTTCGACCCCGCCCCCTTGGACGCCAGCGCGGCAGCCGTGGCCGGCTTGCTCAGTGCCGCAGGACTGGAAGACGTGCAGATCCTGCGCAGTCCGAAGGACGACGGCACCCCGGGCGGGCCGGCCGTCGTCGCCCGCCGCCCCGCTGCGGACGGGAAGCCCACCATCCTGCTATACGCCCACCACGACGTTCAGCCGCCCGGCGATCCGGCGCTGTGGGATTCGGAGCCGTTCACCGCCGTCGAACGTCATGGCCGTCTGTACGGGCGGGGTGCTGCTGACGACAAAGCAGGCATCATGGCGCACGTGGCTGCCTACACTGCCGTAGCCGAGGTTCTTGGCGCCGGACTTGGCCTCGGTGTCACGTTCTTCTTTGAAGGCGAAGAGGAGGCCGGATCTCCGACGTTCCGCACCTTCCTTGAAGCGCACCGCCAGCTGCTGAGCGCCGACGTGATTGTTGTTGCCGACTCCAGCAACTGGAAAGTTGGCGTACCGGCCCTGACCACCAGCCTTCGCGGCCTCGTGGACGGCACCATCGAGGTCCAGGTGCTCGATCATGCTGTGCACTCCGGGATGTTCGGCGGCCCGGTGCTGGATGCTCCCACCCTTCTGTCGCGGCTCATCGCGACGCTCCATGATGCAGACGGCAACGTGGCCATCGAAGGCCTGGTCTCTTACGACAATGCAGTTGTGGACCTCACCGAGGCGGAGTACCGGGCTGATGCCTCAGTGCTCGACGGCGTCCGGCTGGCCGGCACCGGGAGTATCGCGTCACGGATGTGGACCAAGCCGGCCCTGTCAATCATCGGCTTTGATGCCCCGGCGGTTGATGTCGCTTCGAATACCCTCCTGCCGCGCGCACGCGCCAAGTTCAGCCTTCGCCTTGCCCCCGGCCAGGACCCCGCAACGGCGATGGAGGCCGTGCGGCGGCACGTCGAGGCGAATGCCCCCTTCGGTGCCAGGGTTGTGTTCACGCCGGGGGAGAGCGGCAACTCGTTTCGCGCCGATACGTCCTCGACGGCGGCGCAGTTGGCCATGTGGGCGCTTGGGGAAGCCTGGGGTGTCCCCGCTGTGGAGATGGGCATCGGAGGATCCATCCCCTTCATTTCCGACCTTGTGGATATCTACCCGGACGTCCAGATCCTTGTGACGGGCGTCGAGGATCCTGACTCCCGGGCCCACAGTGCCAACGAGTCCCTCCACCTGGGCGATTTCAAGAACGCCGTTCTTGCAGAGGCGCTCCTCCTCGCACGGCTTAATGCAGACGGGCTCAGCTGAGGGGCCTCCGGCTCTGACGACTTGTCACCAACCCGTGCCGGGAACAAAATGCCGGGCAGCCATAGTTACGTCTGGAGTTAGAGCTACACGTCTGACCGACGTAGCATGTAGCTATAGCCCGTACCGTATCCGTAGGGGCAGGCACCGCTGAAGCGGGGCCGCCAGGACCGTCCTAAGGTAGGCCAAATGAGCACCGCAACCAACGAGAACACCACCGAGACCGTAGCCGCTGCCAGCGACGAACTGCCCGTGCACGAGGTCAAACTGACCGACGTCGCTGCCGGCAAGGTCCGCAGCCTGCTGGAGCAGGAAGGCCGCACCGACCTCCGCCTCCGCGTTGCTGTCCAGCCCGGCGGCTGCTCGGGCCTGATCTACCAGCTCTACTTCGACGAACGCCTCCTGGATGGAGACGCAGTCCGTGACTACGACGGCGTTGAAGTTGTGGTTGACAAGATGAGTGTGCCGTACCTCAGCGGGGCCAGCATCGATTTCGAAGACACCATCTCGAAGCAGGGTTTCACCATCGACAACCCCAACGCCGGTGGCTCCTGCGCATGCGGTGATTCGTTCCACTGACCCGGTTCTTTCGCCCGATGCCGGCGCCGGCCCCCCGTCCGTAAAAAACGGCGCGGAGGCACGGCGCCGACATGTGGGCGAAACGCCCGGCGGAGCGGTAAGCTCTACACCGAGTAGTAAAACTTTTAGTGTGCCCGGAAGGCCATTGAGGCAGCCGGGCAACAGCAGCAACAAGTAGGAAGGGCCGTCTGTGAGTTCGCAGAACCGAACCGGCAGCCGACGCAAAACGATCACATCGATCTCAGGCTTGGCAGTCGCCGGCGCGTTGGTTTTGACTGGATGTTCGCCAGAGGTATCGAGGGGGTGGCTGCCCACCGAGCGTGGCACCACCAATCACACTGACCGGATCATGGACCTCTGGGTCAACTCATGGATTGCCGCCCTTGTTGTGGGCATCATTACGTGGGGCTTGATCGTCTGGTGCCTCGTTGCCTACCGCCGCCGCAAGGGAACCGTAGGGTTCCCGAAGCAGCTCAGCTTTAACCTCCCGCTCGAGGTGTTCTACCTGACCATCCCTGTTTTCATGGTTCTGGTGTTCTTCTACTTCACCGACCGCGACCAGCGGGCCATCGATGACCGCTCAGAGGCGGCCGACGTCGTTGTTGACGTCCGCGGCAAGCAGTGGGCCTGGGACTTCAACTACAAGTCCGGCGAAGTTATCGAAGAAGACGTCTACGAGGCCGGAGTCCAGGCACACCTGACAGGCAACACCATCGACAAGGAAGCTCTTCCGACGCTTTACTTGCCGGTTAACAAGTCGGTTGACCTCGAGCTCAACTCCCGCGACGTCATCCACTCCTTCTGGGTTCCCGCCTTCCTGCAAAAGCGCGACATGATCCCGGGCAAGACCAATTACATCCGGTTCACCCCCACTAAAGAGGGAACCTACGACGGCAAGTGCGCAGAGCTCTGCGGCGAGTACCACTCAGAAATGCTGTTCCGGGTGAAGGTTGTCTCGGAGACTGAATTCCAGGCTCACATGGACAAGCTCAAGGCAGCCGGCAACACGGGACTCCTCGGTGAAGAGTACGACCGTAACCCCAACCTGAACGAAATTAAGTAAGGGGAGCGACGTGGCTACTTACACCCAGTCCGCACCTGTGGAGACCCTCGAGGCTCCCGTAGTTCCTAAGTCCAAGGGACGCATCGTCGTCAACTGGATCACCTCTACCGACCACAAGACCATCGGGTACATGTACCTGATCGCGTCCTTTGTGTTCTTCTGCTTCGGCGGCGTCATGGCGCTGCTGATCCGTGCCGAGCTGTTCGAGCCCGGCATGCAGATCCTGCAGACCAAAGAGCAGTACAACCAGATGTTCACGATGCACGGCACCGTGATGCTGCTGATGTTCGCTACGCCGCTTTTCGCGGGCTTCACGAACGTGATCATGCCCCTGCAGATCGGCGCTCCCGATGTCGCCTTCCCGCGGCTGAACGCACTGGCCTTCTGGTTCTTCCTGTTCGGCTCCACCATCGCCGTCTCAGGCTTCATTACCCCCCAGGGCGCTGCCTCCTTCGGCTGGTTCGCGTACGCACCGTTGTCCAACACCACCTTCAGCCCCGGCGTCGGCGGTGACCTGTGGGTCTTCGGCCTGGCGCTGTCCGGCTTCGGCACCATCCTTGGTGCGGTCAACTTCATCACCACCATCATCTGCATGCGCGCCCCGGGCATGACCATGTGGCGCATGCCCATCTTCACTTGGAACGCGCTCATCACGTCCATCCTGGTACTGATGGCATTCCCGCCGCTGGCTGCAGCGCTCTTCGCCCTCGGCGCGGACCGCCGCTTCGGAGCCCACATCTTCGACCCGGAGAACGGCGGCGCAGTCCTCTGGCAGCACCTGTTCTGGTTCTTCGGCCACCCCGAGGTCTACATCATCGCGCTGCCGTTCTTCGGCATCGTCTCGGAGATCTTCCCGGTCTTCAGCCGCAAGCCGATCTTCGGCTACAAGGGCCTGGTCTACGCCACCATCGCCATCGCCGCCCTGTCCGTGACCGTGTGGGCCCACCACATGTACGTCACAGGTTCTGTGCTGCTGCCGTTCTTCGCGTTTATGACCATGCTGATCGCGGTGCCCACCGGCGTGAAGTTCTTCAACTGGATCGGCACCATGTGGCGGGGGTCGCTGACCTTCGAAACCCCGATGCTGTGGAGCATCGGCTTCTTGGTGACGTTCCTCTTCGGCGGCCTGACCGGCATCATCCTGGCCTCCCCGCCGCTGGACTTCCACGTCTCGGACTCCTACTTTGTGGTGGCGCACTTCCACTACGTGGTGTTCGGCACCGTGGTGTTCGCGATGTTTGCCGGCTTCTACTTCTGGTGGCCGAAGTGGACGGGCAAGATGCTCAACGAGCGCCTTGGCAAGATCCACTTCTGGCTCCTGTTCCTGGGCTTCCACGGAACGTTCCTCATCCAGCACTGGCTTGGTGTTGAGGGCATGCCCCGCCGTTACGCGGACTACCTGGTGGAGGACAACTTCACCTGGATGAACCAGTTCTCCACCATCGCTTCGTTTGTTCTCGGCGCATCACTGATCCCGTTCTTCTGGAACGTGTACATCACGTGGCGCAGCACCGAGCGCGTAGAAGTGGATGACCCGTGGGGCTTCGGCGCCTCGCTGGAATGGGCTACATCCTGCCCGCCGCCGCGCCACAACTTCACCTCGCTGCCCCGGATCCGTTCAGAGCGTCCCGCACTGGACCTGCACCACCCGGAGCTTTCACAGGTACACACCGTTGAGTCGCCGTCTGCCGCAGCGGCAGTGCTCGGTAACGCTGACCAGAAGGACACCGCCAAGTGAAAATCGAAGCATGGATCTTTGGAGCCGGAGTCTTTTTCTTCGTACCGGTCGCACTGGTTTATGGGTTCCTGACGGACTGGAACGAGCCCGTCGGCCTGCTGGGCGTGCTGCTCATTGCCGGTCTGTCGGGCATGATCGGCGGCTACCTCGGTTTCACCGCCAAGCGGGTCGGGCCGCGTCCTGAAGACCGCAACGACGCCGAGATCCACGAAGGTGCCGGCGAACAGGGGCACTTCAGCCCGTGGAGCTGGTGGCCGCTGGTGCTTGGCCTTGCCGCCGCAGGTGGCTTCCTCGGCCTGGCAGTCGGTTGGTGGATTGTCTTCATCGCCGCCGGTCTCGCCCTGGTTGCCCTCGTGGGCTGGGTCTTCGAGTACAGCCGTGGCGACCACGCACACTAGGACTGCCTAGCGCGTTTCCTGGATTTACCGCATAAAAGACGTTGGGCCCCACCTCCGGGTGGGGCCCAACGTCTTTCTGTTTACCGGGTCAAGGCAACGATGCCGCGCCTTGATGTGGCCCCGCCCGATCGCCCCGGCAGGAGGGCCTAGGCGGCCCCCTGCGACTCGAGAAGCGATCCGAGCATCTCCAGGACCTCAGCGGCCGCCGAATCTCCTGAAGGACCCTCCAGGCCGTTCTCCGCGACGGAGAGCTCGACCTCGCATCCGAACGGGAAATCAGCCGTCATGACTTCCAGGAGCGACCGCGCATCCACCGCCTGGATCCCTGCCTTCCGGATTGTGACAGCGAGGCCGGTGGCTGTTACCGCCCGGACGAATTCCGCCGCCGGGCGGGCATGCAAGCCTATCGAAGCCGAAACCACGGCCTTGTGCACTGGCAAAGGGTCTCCTCTATCCGGACGGCCCCCACCGTCAGTTGCTGAAATTTCCAATCCAATATAGCTGTCACGTCGTCCCTCCCGCTAAACACAGGACCGATGCGCCGGTTCGCGGCTGGTCTAGACCTGCCGCTCGTTGACTTAAGATTGGAGGGTGAAGTACTCAGCAGGGAACATGCTCCGTGGCCGCTAGCGCCGACGGCATCCGTGGCGAGATTGACCGCGGCAGCGGCGTCGCCATCTACATTCAGCTCCGGGAGATCCTGCGGGCCTATATCAGTGAATCCTGTCCACCGGGATCGGCCCTGCCCTCCGAGCGTGATCTCGCCGTCCGGTTCGGACTGGCGCGCATGACAGTCCGGCAGGCCATTGATGCCCTCGTCGGTGAGGAAGTCATTGAACGCGTCGTTGGCCTGGGCACGTTCGTCCGGAAGCCCAAACTGGACCTTCAGGTCAAGCTGACGTCCTATAGCGAGGAGATGCAGCGCCGCGGGATGGTCCCGGCTGCCAAGGTCCTGAGTTTCGAACAGATCGGCGCCAGCGCATTCCTGGCACGTGAACTTCAGGTGGAGGAGGGCACGCCGCTGGTCCGGTTCCGGCGGTTGTTGCTGGCCGACGGTGAGCCCATGAGCGTGGACGAGAACTTCATCCCGGCGCAGCGCGTACCCGGGTTGCTGGACGGCGAACCGCCCACCTCCCTCTACAACGTGCTCAGCGAGCAGTTCGGCCTGGTGATGGAGTGGGGGGAGGACATGATCGAAGCCACTGCCGCATCGCCGTCCACCGCGCGCCTGCTGAACGTTGACGTGGGAACACCCTTATTGAAGATCCAGCGGCACGCCTTTGTGGCGAGGGCCATGGTGGACTACTCGGTTTCCTACTACCGCGCGGACCGCTACAAACTGTGGGTTCCGCTCCAGCGGCCCGGAGCGCGCACGGCAAGGAACCATTCCTCCGGATACCGCAGCTCCTGACTGCAACGCAAAATGCCCGGTCCAATGGACCGGGCATTTTGCGTTGGAACCGAGAGCTGCTGCTAGTGGCTGAGGCTCTTGGTTTCCTCTGCCGCTGCTACGGCCGGAGCGTGGTGGCCGTGAGCGGCTTCCAGTTCGGCGGGCGTAGCAGGTGCAACGCGGTCCTCGAAGAACCACTTGGACAGGAAGGCGCGACGCTTTTCCTTGCTGGTGACGACCCCGTGCTCGTTGGGAACCGCCGGCAACGGAGCGGGGGACTCGAAGCCCACCAGCTTGTAGCGCTTGTACTCATCAAGGGGTGCGTGTACCTCGATGAACTCGCCGTGGGGGAGGCGCACGATGCGGCCGGTTTCGCGGCCATGAAGTGCGATCTCCCGGTCCTTGCGCTGGAGAGCCAGTGCAACACGCTTGGTGACGATGAACGCGATGATCGGGCCGATGAAGAACAGGGCCCGGAGCCAGTACGTCACATCGTTCAGGGAGACGTGGAAGTGCGTGGCAATGAGGTCAGAACCAGCAGCAGCCCACATCACGCTGTACCAGACGAAGCCGGCCACACCGATAGCAGTCCGGGTGGGCGCGTTCCGCGGACGGTCCAGGACGTGGTGCTCGCGGTTGTCCTTGGTGATCCAGCTTTCGATCCACGGGTACATAAACATCACGGTGAAGAGGATTCCTGCCGGCACGAGGGCCGGGAGGAGGACGTTCAGCGTAAGGGTGTACCCGAAGATGACGTACTCGAAGCCGAAGTCCCCGATGACACCGGGCATCAGACGGAGCGCGCCGTCAACGAAGCCGATGTACCAGTCGGGCTGGGTACCGGCAGAGACGGGGGAAGGATCGTACGGGCCGTAGTTCCAGATCGGGTTGATCGTGAAGAAGGCCGCCATGAGGGCGATCACACCGAAGACGATGAAGAAGAAGCCGCCAGCCTTCGCCGCGTATACCGGGCCCAGGGGGTAGCCGACGACGTTTCCGTCGTTGCGGCCCGGGCCGGGGTACTGGGTGTGCTTGTGCACAACCACCATAAAGAGGTGGAGGACGATCATCAGGAGGATCAGGGCGGGCACGAGCAGGATGTGGAGCATGTACAGGCGGCCAATGACTGCGGTGCCCGGGAACTCGCCGCCGAAGAGGAAGAACGAGATGTACGTGCCGACCACGGGAATGGCCTTGATGACACCATCGATGATGCGCAGGCCGTTGCCGGAGAGCAGGTCATCGGGGAGCGAGTAACCGGTGAAGCCGGCTGCCATGGCCAGGATCAGGAGGACGCTGCCAACAACCCAGTTCATTTCACGCGGTTTGCGGAAGGCTCCGGTGAAGAAGACACGCAGCATGTGCACAGCGATGGAGGCCACGAACAACAGGGCGGACCAGTGGTGTACCTGGCGCATGAACAGGCCGCCGCGGATGTCAAAGGAGATGTTCAGCGAGGAGCTGTAAGCTACCGACATTTCCACGTTCTTCAACGGCACGTAGGAACCCGTGTAGTGGGTTTCAGCCATTGACGGATCAAACCAGAAGGTCAGGAACGTGCCTGACAGCAGCAGGATGACGAAGGAGTAGAGCGCCACTTCACCGAACATAAACGACCAGTGGTCGGGGAAGACTTTGCGCCCAAACTCGCGGAGGATTCCGGAACCGCCAACCCGGGCGTCAACAAAATCAGTGATGCGTCCGGTCTTGGTCTTGGCTACGAAGGCGGGGGCTTCAGCTGTTGATGCTGCGCTCATGCTCATCACGCTCCCAGTAACTCGGTCCTACAGGTTCTTTGAAGTCGCTGGTTGCGACCAGGTAGCCCTCGTTGTCCACCGCGATAGGCAGCTGGGGGAGGGGCCGGCTGGCCGGGCCAAAGATCACTTTGCACTCTTGTGTGAGGTCAAAGGTGGACTGGTGGCACGGGCACAGCAGGTGGTGCGTCTGCTGCTCATAAAGGGCAACAGGGCAACCGACGTGGGTGCAGATCTTGGAGTAGGCAACAATGCCGTTGTAGCTCCAGTCCTCGCGGCCCGCTGAAGGCTTCAGGGACGCAGGATCAAGACGCATGAGGAGCACAACAGCCTTGGCCTTTTCGTTGAGCTTGCCTTCGTGCAGCTCGTTCAGACCTTCGGGAATGACGTGGAAGGCGGATCCCAGGGTGACATCGGAGGCCTTGATGGGCGTGCCGTCAGGGTCCCGGGTGAGCCGCTTGAGCTTGCCTTCCTGGGGAGCCCACATGGTGTGGGCCAGTTTCTTGTCCGGGCGGGGCCCAAGGTCACCGAAAACCGCGATGGCGGGCAAGGGTGCCAGGGCAACGGCGCCAAGCAGCGTGTTGCGGATGAGCGGGCGGCGCTTGATGCCGGTCTCTTCCACAATGTCGTCAACGATGCGTACTGCCGCCTGGCGGTCCTCTTCGGTGCGGATTGCGTGGCGCTCTTCCGACACTTCGTGGTCTGGCATCAGGGCCTTGGCCCAGTGCACAATGCCAGTGCCGATGCCGAGCATGGCAAACGCCGTGCCCAGTCCCAGGAGGGCGTTCTGCAGGCGGATCGAGTCAATGCCTGCACCCGACCCTTCGCCCAGATCGATGGCGAAGTACGCCACCAGGAAGATCAGGGTGCCAACAACGGAGACGCCGAAAAGTACAGCCACCTGCCGTTCTGCCCGTTTGGCGGCCTTCGGGTCCGTGTCAGCCAGGCGCAAACGATGCGGGGGAAGTCCAGGATCCTGGAATTTCTCCACCTCATTCTGACCAGCCGTAGCTACGGTGCCCGAGTGGTTCGGACTGCCGTCACTATGGTTGCCCATAATTCGCCTCATCCTTCTCTCGTCCCGGCGACTGCCGGGTTAGTTTTCAATTTCAAAACTGCTGACTGGGCAGCAGAAGTTCTTAGGGATCCCGTTGTCCTAGGACGTTCGGGATGTCAGCCAGATCGTGAAGGCGATGATGACGCCAAGCCCTGCGATCCAGACGAAGAGGCCTTCAGCGACCGGCCCAAGCGAGCCCAGGTCCGCGCCGCCGGGTGAACCGTTGGCTTCGATCTGCTTCAGGAAGGTGATGATGTCGCGCTTGCCTTCGGGAGTTACGTTCGCGTCACTGAAGACGGGCATGTTCTGCGGTCCCGTTACCATGGCTTCGTAGATGTGCTTGCCGGACACGTCGGCGAGGGCAGGAGCGAACTTGCCCCGGGTCAACGCACCGCCGGCGGCAGCAGCGTTGTGGCACATGGCGCAGTTCACGCGGAAGAGCTCGCCGCCCACGGCAGCATCACCCTTCTCGTCCAACAGGCCTTCTTCAGGAATTGCCGGGCCTGCTCCCAGGGAAGCGACATAACCTGAAAGCTGGTGGGTCTGCTCATCGTTGAACTGGGCCGGCTTCTTGTAGGCCTGGGGGCCGTTCATCTGCATGGGCATGCGGCCGGTTCCAACCTGGAAGTCAACTGCCGCGGCACCAACACCCACCAGCGACGGCCCGTCCTGCGTGCCGCCGGCGCCCATTCCGTGGCAAGTAGCGCAGTTGGCTTCAAAGAGCTTTTCGCCCTCGGCGGTGTCACTTGCGCTGAAGCTGGTGGTTGACGCCTTGGCCTCGTTGACCGTGGTGGCAACGGCATAGAGCCCACCAGTGACGAGTAGTCCCATCAGGAGCAGCGCTATGACTGCGAGTGGGTGACGCCGCTTTTGCGAGAGAGCCTTCACGTGGTGGTTCCTTTATTCGATCCTGCGCCGGCTCCGTGAGCCGCTTCTTGAAATTCTGCCTCTTGTAGAAAAGGAATCAAAGCTTGACTACATCAGCACGTAGATGACCAGGAAGAGGCCAATCCAGACAACGTCGACAAAGTGCCAGTAGTACGAGGTCACGATTGCCGAGGTGGCTTCAAAGTGGCCAAACTTCTTCGCTGCGAACGAGCGTCCGATGATGAAGAGGAAGGCTACGAGGCCGCCGATAACGTGCAGGCCGTGGAAGCCTGTGGTGATGTAGAAGGCCGAGCCATAGGCGTTTGATGAGAGCGAGACGTGCTCTGACACCAGCATGGCGTATTCCGTGGTCTGGCCTGCGACGAAGAATGCCCCCATGATGAAAGTCAGGGTGAACCATTCGTTCATGCCCCAGCGGGAGAACTGGAAGAGTCCGCCCGTCTTGCGGGGCTGCAGCCGTTCGGCGGCGAAGACGCCCATCTGGCAAGTAAACGAACTTGCCACAAGGACGATGGTGTTAACGAGCGCAAAGGGGAAGTTGAGCTTGGCTGTCTCTTCGGCCCACATCTCGCCGCTCGTGGAGCGGAGCGTGAAGTACATGGCAAAGAGACCGGCGAAGAACATCAACTCACTGGACAGCCAGACTACGGTTCCAACAGAAACCATATTGGGGCGGTTCAGCGTGGGGTGCGCCGGGGTACTGGGGGCATGGGTCGCAGATGTCACATAGACATTATGTCTATAAAACTCCGTAGTTCCCAACGCGAACCGCCTTTTCGGGGGACTTTTTCTACAAAGACGCGAAATCACTGCGAAAAGTTCCCGGGGACGTTCACATTGGTCAGGGCTTGGGTGGCTCGATAGCATCAGGAGGTGACTTCTCAGGCAACCGCGCCGGCGGCCGGCAACACGTGGCCCCGGCTTATTTCAGCGCTCATCAACGGCACGGATCTCACGGCGGACAGCACCGCGTGGGCGATGGACAGGATTATGTCCGGGGAGGCGACGCCGGCCCAGATAGCCGGGTTCCTCGTGGCCCTCAGTTCCAAGGGTGAGACCGTCAACGAAATCTCGGGGCTGGTGGAAGCGATGCTGCGGCACGCCACACCCATCAGCATTCCCGGCGAGAAACTCGACATCGTGGGCACGGGTGGTGATCAGCTCAACACCATCAATATCTCCACCATGGCCGCGCTGGTGGCTGCCGGCGCCGGAGCGAAGGTGGTGAAGCACGGGAACCGGGCGGCGTCGTCGTCGTCGGGGTCTGCCGATGTGCTTGAGGCGCTGGGTGTCCGGCTGGATCTCCCGGTGGAGCAGGTTGCCAGGAACGCGGGGGAGGCCGGTATCACGTTCTGCTTCGCGCAGGTGTTCCACCCGTCCTTCCGCCACACGGCCGTTCCCCGTAAGGAACTGGCCATTCCCACGGCGTTCAACTTCTTGGGCCCGCTGACCAACCCGGCGTTGGTGCAGGCATCAGCAGTAGGCGTGGCCAATGCACGGATGGCTCCGCTTGTTGCCGGCGTCCTGGCGCAGCGGGGGAGCCGCGGCCTCGTCTTCCGCGGGAACGACGGGCTCGACGAACTGACCACAACGGGACCATCCACCGTTTGGGAGATCCGCGGCGGCACCGTCACCGAGCTGGACTTTTCCCCGGCCGAGCTCGGCATCCGTCCCGCAACTGTGGAGGAACTCCGTGGCGGGGACGCCAAAGCGAACGCCGCCGTCGTGCGTGATGTCCTTGCCGGTAAGACCGGAGCCGCCCGCGACGCCGTACTGCTCAATGCGGCCGCCGGACTGGTCGCCTTCGATGCGACGGCGGAGGGCCCGTTCCTCGAGCGTATGCGCGCGGCCCTGGGCCGGGCCGCCGAGTCGATCGACTCCGGTGCTGCGGCAGCGGTCCTGGATAAGTGGGTGGCCCTGACCCGGCCGTGACTTATCGCACTGAAGGAAAATGGCGGGCCCGGCTGATCAGCCGGGCCCGCCATTTTCCTTCAGCGCGTGCTACTGCTCGAAACCCAGTGCAAAGGCTGCATCGAGATCGTGCTGGGAGTACGCGCGGAAGGCGATGTGGGTGGTGGTGTGGACAACGGCGGGAACCTTGGAGAGTTTGTCGGCAATGACGTCCGCCAGGTCCTCGTGCCGTGCTACCCGGGCAACGGCGATCAGGTCCCACTCCCCGGTCACGGAGTAGACCTCGCTGATACCCGGAATCGCGGAAATTTCCTCAGCGGTTTCCGGGATGCGTGCGGCGTCGGTCTTGATCAGAACGAATGCGGTGATCACTTTTCAATCCTTCCGGATCAGTTGGCCGTAGCTGTGCCCGGCAAAACCCAATGGTGATGTCAGCCTATTACATGACCACCAAGGGCCAGGCCCGGGCCCCGGTGGTGCCCGGTCAGGACTTCCGGAGCCTGCCCGCCAGAGCGATGAGTGCCCGGTAACCCAGCAGCCCCAGGCCAAGGCTAAGAAGGGCCACAATGACGAAGGGAAGCACCACTGTCTGGCCGGTCAGGGCGCGCAGAGCCATGCCGACGACAACCGCTCCGAGCCAGATGGCGACGCCGGATTTTATGGACAGCGGCCGCCGCCATGCCCGGGCGGCCAGCCACGCAAGGGCGGCACCGGCGAGGAACGGCCAAGCCGTGAGGAAGACTCCGGCGAGGACGTCGGAGCGCTGGTGCGTGTCACGGCCGATTGCGGCGAAGACCAGAATCAGGACGGCATCGGCCAGAGCCGACGCCGTAATCGTTCGCGTGCCGGCGGAAGTGGAGTGCTCATGCGTCGGGAAAGTCATGGTTTCGAGCCTAGCGCGGGCTCCCCGCAACGAACGACGGGGGAGCGGGCTGGGCCGGCCAGGGCCGTAATGCTCTGCCGCGGTGTTTCTCAGGAGCTTTCTTCGACCCGCCGAACCAGCCAGGAGGCCTCCCACCGGACCTTGTACTGTTCATCGGCAGTCCACTCAACCAAAACGTGCGTGACGGTGTAGGCGATGGCATGTCCAAGGATGGAGCGGACTTTGACCGGAGCCGGTCTGAGCATGATCACAGGCCTCCCCGGGGCTTCCTTCAGCGCCTGCTCCCGGGCCTGGGGAATTACCGAGGGGGAGAAGGCGGGGGAAATGAGGGATTGCAGCATATGACGTCCTAAGAGTCAGAACTGAACAATGCCGTCTTCTCCAAGGTGGCGGAAGGATCGACACTGATCTGCCCGGTGATGCATGGAAAGCTGACGTACCCCAGCGTGCCGCCATGAAAAGACCTTAGGAGCCGTGCACCCGTCCCTGCATGCGTAGGACGTACTCGAGTTTTCCGGACGGGCTACTTGCCCGTGGTGTGTCTGGCCACGCCCCGGGTTGATGCATCGCCGGTCCGGGTTAGCGGGGCGTGAGCGGGGGAGAGGCCGGCCGTCCCTTTCCGGCTCCCAGACCGTCCAGCATTTCAGTCAGCGACTCAAGTGATGTTCGTTGTGCCGTCCAGCCGAGGACCGCGTGCGCACGTGTTGTGTCCATGATGGGCGCGCCGGCGGCCATGTCGATCCACCCGCCGTCGGTCGCCTGCAGCCGCAGGCGCCAACTCATTTCGACGGCGGCGCGCAGCACCGGGAGCGGCAGCGGCAGCAGCCGGCGGGTCTTCAGGAGCCAACCGAGTACATTCGGATCAAGGACGGGTTCGGCCGCGATGTTGAAGGCACCCGGCGACCGCCGCTCCAGGACGCGCCAATAGGCGTCTGCGACGTCGTCGGCGTGCACTGCCTGGAAAACCAGCTCCTTCGGAACGGGCAAAAAGGGCAGCCGGGGTTCACGGGGCACGAGCCTCGCTAAGACCTTGCCGAGGAAGTACCTTCCCACCTCGCTGCCCGCCTCGGCGCTGAACGTTAATGCAGGTCGGAGCCGTGCCACAACGACGTGGGGGTTTTCCTTGGCAAAGCCGTCGAGGAGCCGCTCCTGGGCCGCTTTGTCCACACTGTAATGGGACCGCCGAATGCCGTCTGTCGGCCACTCCTCGTCGATTCGAGGGTCTTTGGGAGCCGGCGAGTAGGCGCCCACTGACGAAGCGCACACGATATGGCCCACGCCGGCCGTACGGGCCGCATTGAGAACGTGGGCCGTTCCCTCCACATTGGTCCGTCGAAGCAGTTCCCGGTCATGATTGGGCTGAATGAGCCAGGCCAGATGCACCACTGCGTCCGCCCCGGCGAAGGCCCTCGCCAGTGCCGGCAGGGCGCCTTGATCCCCGATATCCACGCTGTGCCACTCGATGTCGCGGTACGGTGCCGCATTCTGGTCGGGTTTCCGGCGGGCAATACCAACGATCTGCAGGTCAGCGCTCTGCTGGGAACGTGCTTCTCGAAGACGCTTCAGGAGTGCCGTGCCAACGTGGCCGGTGGCGCCCGTAACGACTATGCGCATGGTGTCCTCCTTGATATCGAGCTCTGGACCGTCAGTTGCCTTACGTCCATTGAAGACCGTGCATGGTCATTCGGGAACCTTCCGGCTGGTGACGGGCGGACGCCTTCTCCTACGTGTTGCGGCCCCGGAGATGCTGCCGGAGGCCAGGGATCGCGAAATCGACCTTTCCGTGGGCGGTGGATTCGATGAGACCCGCCGCCAACAGCCTGGAACGGTAGTTGGCGACGAGGTTTGTCCTGGCTCCGAGACGCCGGCCGATGTCTCCGGCAACAGAAGGTCCGTCGTCTTCGGCCATTGCCTGAAGGAAATCGAGGTCTTTGGGGGAGGCAGCGGCGAGGGCTGCTTCGATGACGGTGCGCCCGTTGCGGCGGTTTGCCGCCTCGATGGCGCGTTCAACTGATTCGGGGCTGAGGCTTCCCTGGTTGTTCTCCGCTTCCTTCCAGAGGAAGTAACCGACCAGTTGGATGAGGAAGGGGTACCCTCCGGTGGCCTCCGCTGAGCGGCGGACGAGGCCGGGGGAGACGTCGAAGCCTGCCTCGGCGAAGGTGCTGGCGAAGGACTCCTCCACTTCCCGGACGGCTGCGGCGTGGAGATCGATTTTGTCGGCCCTGCGGAGAAAAGTTGCCACTCCTTCGTTGAGCAGGTCGGAAACGGCAGCGGGCAGCCCGGCGAAGACCAGGCCGATGGGCAGCCTGTCCTGGATGAAGTGCTGGACGCTGGCAGCCAGCTGGGCGAGTTCGCTGCGGTCGGCAGCATGGATCTCATCCACCGTAATGACCAGTCCGTTGCCGCGTTCGTCCAGTAGCCTCAGCAGGCCTTCGCCCAACGTCCGCCACGCTACCTGGCGTTCGGGCGGGAGTCGGGTGGTGATGCTGAAGCCGGCGGCGGCGATCGCAGTGATCCGTCGGTTGGCCGGGCCGGTGCCCAGCTCCTCAGCGAGCTGACGCATGGACTCACCGATGCGGCCCATGAAGCCTGCGGTGGCGGTCTCGGAGACCACTGCCCAGCCCTTTTCGCGGGCGATGTCGTGTGCGGCGCCGATCATAACTGTCTTGCCGATGCCGCGGGCACCGGTAAAGATGGTCAGCAAGCCAGGGGCGCCGGAGCCTAGCCGGAGCCCATACTCGAACTCATCCAGCACGCCGGCCCGGCCGAGGATTTCCGGCGGCGTTGCTCCGGCCGAGGGACGAAACGGGTTTTCCATTGATTGCGGCTCCTGTGAGTGCTTGTGTGCCTTGTGAGTTTGCAGCGCTGTGAGTTTATATGAGTTTTGTGTGTTTGATGCCTTCGGGTTGTCAGCCCGGCTGCTGTCCGGGCCGTGGGGGACATCGGCGGGAGAGGATCCGCCAGTGCCTAAATAAGCATTACTTGACATAATGTAGATTATCGGCGTTTTTCCACGGTGCCCGAAAGGGGCCTGGGAAGGCGTTCGCGGCCCTCCCGCCATTGTCATATTCCCGGTGCTCGCCAAGAATGAACCAATGACGGTCTACGTGCGTTCACTGGAAACTGCTGTCCCGCCCACTGTGCTGATCCAGGCCGAAGCGCGGGACGTCTTCGCAGCTCAGCCCGGGCTGACCAGGCTGGGCTCACGCCTGGTGAACACGTGTTTCGATTCGGCCGCCATTGACACCCGGCACACCGCTGTGGACGAAATGACAATGGCCTTCCGCGCGGACGATCCCCAGTTCTTTGACCCCGCCACAGGCCTCCTCCTGAACCCGTCAACCAAGGCGCGGAACGAGATCTTCGCCGAGCAGGCCACCAAGCTGTTCATCGAGTCCGCGCGGGCTGCTGTGGACGCCTGCCCGGACTTAACGTTGCTTGACATAAGTCATGTCATCACCGTTTCCTGCACCGGATTCTTCAACCCGGGTCCCGATTACAAGATCGTCCGGGCGCTGGGCCTTGACCCTGCCGTGCAGCGTTACCACCTCGGTTTTATGGGGTGCTACGCCGCCTTCCCGGCGCTGCGGGCCGCCAAATCGTTCTGTGAGGCAGATCCGCAAGCTGTTGTGCTGGTTGTCTGCGCCGAGCTGTGCTCCCTGCACGTCCGGACCTCCAACGATCCGGACACCATCATGGGATCCGCACTGTTTGCCGACGGCGCCGCCGCTGCAATCGTCACTGCGCGGACGGATGCAGATGCACCGGCGCTGCTCCAGCTGGACCACTTCGAGACCGTGCTGACTCCGGTGGGCGAAGAATCCATGGCGTGGAACATCGGCGATCACGGCTTCGAGATGATCCTGGGCAACTACGTGCCGCACATCATCGATGACCACATCATCGGCGCCCTCGAGCCGCTCCTGTCCCGCGACCGGTCCCTGCTCGGACTCCCCTACCGCGACATCCGCCACTGGGCCATACACCCCGGCGGCCGGAGCATCCTGGACAAGGTCCAGTCGCGGCTCGAACTCACCGACGAGCAGCTGATACCCGCACGGGAAACGCTGCGGAGGTACGGCAACATGAGCAGTGCCACCGTGCTGTTCGTCCTCAAGCACATCCTGGACCAGCCGCCCGTGGACGGCGACGAACGCATCTGCTCCATGGCGTTCGGTCCAGGGCTCACCGTGGAAACCGGGCTCTTCACCAAACTCCGCCAATCCGCCGGGGCCGTCCCCGGCGTTGCCCCGGGAAGCACCCGTTCCGCTGAACAGCTCCCGGACCGGGCGGCGGCAGCCTCCCGGGCCTGATTCCGTGGTGCTGATGCCCGTGCGGGATGCAGCCGCTGTGGAACTGATGGACGCGCCGGACTGCGATCCGCTGAAGCTGGAACGAACCTACCGGCAGTTCGGCCTGGTCAACAGGCTGTTTTCCGGCTGGCGGCTGCTATATGTCCAGGAGCTGCGCCCCCTGCTCTCCCCCCGGACCGTCACCACTGTCCTGGACATCGGCAGCGGCGGCGGCGACCTCGCACTATTGCTCGCGCAGTGGTCGCGCCGGGACAGGCTGCTGCTCCAGGTCACCGGCGCGGACCCGGACGCCAGGGCCTGCAGCTTCGCAGCCCGCCGTCCCCACCACCCGCGCGTCAGTTTCTTTCAGGCGGACAGCAGCGACCTGGTCCGCGAAGGGCGGCAGTTCGACGTCGTGATTTCCAACCATGTCATCCATCACCTGCAACCAGGAGACCTGGCCCGACTCCTGGCCGACTCGCAGGCCCTGGCCCGGCAGCTATGCCTCCATAACGACCTCCGCCGAAGCGCGGCTGCCTACGGCCTGTTCTCCCTGGCCGCCCTGCCGTTTCGTGGATCGTTCATCCGCGCCGACGGCCTGGTTTCCATCCGGCGCAGCTACACCCCTGCCGAACTTGCCGCCGCCGCTCCCCCGGGCTGGCTGGTCCGCCGCCACCCGCCGTTCCACCATGTCCTCGTCCACCGCCCGGTGCACTCCCGTGGATGACGTGGTGATCTGTGGCGGCGGACCCGTGGGCCTCTATCTTGCCGCGTTGCTCCTCCAGCAAGGCGTGAAGGTCCGGGTCCTTGAACAGCGGCCCAGGCGTGAGGATCATTCAAGGGCCATCGGCATTCACCCCCCGGCCCTGGCAGCCCTGGACGGCGTGGGCGTGGCACGGGACATGGTGGATGCCGGCGTGCCAATCCGGCGCGGAACTGCCCTCAGCCGTGGCCGGACGGTCGGCTCCATGTCCTTCGCCACCGTTTCAGACCGCTTCCCGTTCATCCTGTCCCTCCCGCAGTCCGTGACGGAATTCCTGCTCGAACGCCGCGTGCACCAACTGGACGGTTCCGCACTGCTCCGGGGAACCCGGGTTACGGACGTAACGGACGACGGCGGTGCGGTCACCGTCGCCGTTGCCGCACCTGAGGGCGGCGGTGCGGGCAGCCGGATCACCGCACGTTTACTGGTAGCCGCTGACGGAGCCCGGTCAGTGCTCCGCAGCCGGCTCGGGATCAAGGTGCTGTCCAGGTCCTACCCCGATCACTACCTGATGGGTGATTTCGCGGCCGACGGATACCACGGCCAGGAAGCGGTGCTGTATCTCGAACGGGGAGGCATCGTGGAATCTTTTCCACTCCCGGGCGGGCAGCGGCGCTGGGTGGCACGGCTGGGCAGCCCGGCACCGAACGCGGACGCAGGCGAGCTGGCACGGCTGGTGCACGGCCGCACCGGCGTCCGGCCGGATCCTGACACCAACACCATGCTGAGTGCCTTCAGTCCCGGGTCCGCCATCGCGGCCCGCCTGGTGGCAGGACGGACCGTGCTGATCGGAGATGCTGCACATGAGATCAGCCCTATTGGCGGCCAGGGCATGAACCTCGGCTGGCTTGACGCAGCGGAGCTCGCACCGATCATCTGTGCATCCCTGGCGGGCAGGCCTGTGGGCCGGCGTCTCCGGGATTACGAGGTTGGCCGCCGCCGGGCGGCCGGTCGTGCACGCTGGCAGGCCGAGGTGAACATGTCCTTGGGGCGCCCGTTGGGGCCGCCGTTCCTGGACGCAAGGAATCTGGTCCTCGGCGCGGTGGCGGGGGCTCCGGCCGCGAACAGGCTAGTGGCCCGGCGGTTCACCATGCAGTGAACCGCAGGGAACCGCACCGGGGAGTGCCTGCAGGGCGCGGAGCCCCGCCACTTCCCGTCAGGTGTTCCGGAAGTAGCAGTCGTAGCTGTCCTGGCTGACAATCAACCCGTCGCGGACCTCGAAGACTGATGACGTCCGGGCCCGGATGGTCTCGCCGGCGTCCCAGTATTTCAGGTCCATCAGGATGGTGGCCGACCAATCGGCCTCAAGGACAACGCGGCCACCTTCGCAGGTTGTGCGACGGATCTCGAACTTCTGGTCGGCTACCACCTCGCCGCTTTGCTCGGCACCTGCAAGGACCTGTTCCAGAGTGCGCGTGGAGCCTTCGGGGGCGAGCAGGTGCGGCGCCTCGAACAGGCGGAATTCCGAGGCTAGGAAGGGCCGGAGGGCGTCTCCGCCGCCTCCGGCTTCGAGGGTGCTGACAAAATCCAGGACGCATTTCAGTGCGACGGGATCGGAGGAAATCGGTTCTGACATGGCATCGACACTAACTGACGTGGCCTGCAGCCCCGTCCTTCCGCCGTTAGGCTTTCCCCATGACTGCCGTATCGCCGCCGACACCGTTCACACCCCGGCACCTTCGGGAACGGGTCCAGGAGATGCTGGCCGCCGATGCGTTGCCACCGATCGTGCAGGCCGGGCATCCCGTGCTCCGCCAGCCTGCCGCCGCCTTTGACGGCCAGATCCCCGCCGCCGAGCTGGACCAGCTGATCGCCCTGATGCGCCGGGTGATGCACGAGGCGCCGGGCGTAGGGCTCGCCGCCCCGCAGATCGGGATTCCGCTCCAGCTCGCGGTACTCGAGGACCGGTTCGATGTCGACCCGGACGTGGCTGCCGTGCGGCACCGCACCCCGTTGGACTTCCTGGCCGTCCTCAACCCGCGCTACACGCCCGTCGGCGGGGAAACCGCTGCCTTCTTTGAAGGGTGCCTGTCGCTCAGCGGTCTGCAGGCTGTCGTGGTGCGCCACGAACGTGTGCGGCTCCAGTTTGAAACGCCCGGCGGCCTGGGCATGGAACAGGAATTCGAGGGCTGGCAGGCCCGGATCGTGCAGCACGAAACCGATCACCTGCACGGCACCCTCTACATTGACCGTGCCGAGCTGCGGTCCTTGAGCAGCAACGCTGAGTATGCCGCCAACTGGTCTGAACCCGGTATCGGCAAGGCCCGCGCTGCGTTGGGCTTCCTCCCCGACGCTTCCTGAGGGGGTCGGCCGATCAACCCTGTGGGACCTCCGCAGGGTTGGACGCTGTCGGAAGGTACCGGGCCCACCAACGCAGGATGTGCTCGAACCGCTGCCGCCGGTGCCGGGGACGTCCTGACCGGGAGAGTTCGTGGTCCTCGCCGGGGAATATCAGCAGCCGGGCTTCCGTCCCCTGCCGTTTCAGAGCCGTGTAGTAGCGCTGGCCCTGTTCCAACGGGCAGCGAAGGTCGTCCTCGCTGTGGATCACGAGGGTTGGTGTCCGGACCCGGGCTACGTGTCCGAGCGGGCTTTGGGCCGCAAGCGCCTCCGCTGAGTCACCCAGATATTCGCCGCCGAAGTACCAGCCGATGTCCGCCGAGCCCTCGAAGCTGACCGGGTCCAGGAATCCCCGCTCGACGATGGCTGCCTTGAACCTGTGGTGGTGCGCGATGGTCCAGGCCGTGAGGTAGCCGCCGTAGGAGCCGCCCATGATGCCCAGGCGGCCTGCGTCGAGCGTTGGAAATCGTGCCAGGGAGCCGTCCAGGAATGCCAGGACGTCCCGCATGTCATCGGTGCCAAACCGGCCCCGGATGGCCAGCCCATGGTCCCGGCCGTAGCCGGCAGAGCCGCGCGGATTGCACATCAGAACGGCATAGCCTGCCGCCACGTAGACCTGGGCCTCGTCAAACAAAGCCACAGTAAACTGGCTGAAGGGACCACCGTGGATGTTCAGCAGGACGGGGTGCGGACCCTTGCCCGCGGGCCGAACCAGCCATCCGTGAACGGGATAGCCGTCCGGCGCATCGAACGTCAGCTCCTGCGGCACCACAAGGTCCGCCTGGGTCCTCAGGGCCGCCGAAAAGTCTGTCAGGATCCGTAGCTGGCCGTCATCAAGCACTGCGAGATCCCCGTGGGTAGAGGGATCGGCGAAGGAGACAAAAAGCGAACCACCCGACCAGGCGGCTCCGGTCACGGCCTTGTCCCCATGCACCAGCAGAGAATGATCACCCGTTGCTCCCAGCTCCAGGAGTTCCACTGTGCCCTGCGCGTTGTTGAGGACCAGAACACGGTCCGGGCCGCGAAGCTCGATCCGGCTGCCGGGAGCGGCGACGTCCATCATCTCCGGGTCCGTCAACGGAACAGGCCGGCCGCCGCCCGCAGGTACACAGCACAGCACGGCGTTGCGCGCCACAAAATCCCTGCCCGACCCGCCAAGGTCCCGGGCAATGAAGAACAGCCACTGGCCGTCCCTGGATTCGCGGACATCCAGTACTGACTGCGGCGGGGCGGCCGGAAGATCGACTTCCGCGGGTTCGCCGCCCGTTGCCGACACCCGGTAGATGCTGGTGGCCAGCACGTCGTCGCCGTCCGAAGGTGCCGCAGCGAAGTAGACGGCAGACCCGTCGGCACTGAAGGTCCCGCTGGCGGTATCCGTGGTGAAGCGGGTCAGCTGAACGGACTCCGGGAGCCGCGCAGCCGGCTCGCCGCCGAGCTCAGGAACGTCCAGAAGGAACAATTGCCTTGGCCTGTCGCGGGTGTAGCCCACCCCGTTGAGCCTGTACTGGAGCGTCGAAATAAGCCGCGGCTCCTCTGCGTCCGCCGCGACGTCTTCCACGCTGCCATAGCGCCCGGCCTCCGGCTCGCGGGAACTGAAAACGATCCGGTGTGAGTCAGGTGACCACGAGAAAGATTCCACTCCGAGAAGCCGCTCCGTGATGACCTGCGGTTCCCCGCCGTCGGCCTCCACCACACAGAGCTGAGCTTTCGACGACGCCCCGTCCGACCGCAGGAAGGCCAGCACCAGCCCGTCGGGTGAGAAAGCCGGGGCCGTGTCCCGGAAGCCCCGCGTGATCCGGCGCGGCAGTTTCTCCTGGTCCAGCGGAACATTCCACAACTGGCCCGTGTAGGCGTCAGCGTCGAATTCCGGCCGGGTCACCGAAACCACCGCGCGGCTGCCGTCCGGGTGGACGGCCGGGGGCGACACGGAGTTGAGCAGCGGGAGGTGTTCTGGCTTCACCCACGTGAGCCTAACCTGAGGCGGGGCCGCGACCGAACAGCAACGCCCCGTTATGCCCGGGAGGCACCTGCGCCGGTGGAACCGCGCCGGTGCCGCCCTAAGATGGTGCAATGCCGTCTTCCGTTCCCCCTCCGCTGCGCTGCCCCCTGTGCGGCGGAAGGCTAAAGGTCCCCACCCCCGGTGAGGCGGGCCGCCGTGCCTTGGTGTGCGGAGCCGGGCACAGCTTCGATGCGGCCAAGCAGGGCTACTTCAATCTGCTGGTCGGCAAGGGAACCGTCTTCGAAGCCGACTCTGCGGAGATGGTGGCGGCCCGGTTCACGTTTCTCGACGCCGGACACTACCGTCCCCTGGCGGAAGCTGTTTCAGACGCCGTCCTCGCCATGGTCCGCCCCGGAACGCCGTTCACGGTCCTGGATTCGGGCACCGGCACGGGTCACTACCTCCGGGCAGTGCTCGACGACGTCAGCCGGATCAGCGACGACGTCACGGCCATCGGACTCGACATCTCCAAATTCGCCCTGCGGCGCGCAGCCCGCCTCAACCCCGAGGCCATCAACCTCGCCTGCGACGTCTGGCAGCCGCTCCCGGTGGCAGACGCCGCCGTCGACGTCGTGACGGTCATCTTTGCGCCCCGGAACGCCGCCGGGTTCGCCCGTGTCCTCCGCCCCGGTGGCCGCCTGGTGGTGGTCACGCCGCGTCCGGGACACCTGGCGGCCCTGGCCGGCCAAACCGGGATGCTGGCCATTGAAAACGAGAAGGATGCCAGGCTGGCGGAATCCCTCGCCGGCCATTTCGTGCCTGAATCAACCCGGGATGTTGATATCCGGATGATGCTGACACCCGCGGAAATGGCCGACTTGGCGTACATGGGGCCCGCGGGCCATCACCTGGACAGGGCAACGATTGCCGCCAGACTTACTGGGAGGGAGCCGGTCTCCGCGGTGGATGCGCTGTTCCGGATCTCGGTCTTCCGGCAGGCACGGCCTTCCCCGTAACGACTTGGCCACGTTCGGGTGCCTCCTCCGCCAGCGACCTGCCGCCCGGCTTTCGGGCGGACTAGGATAGATAGACAGCTACCGGAAGGTCAAGGGGGACGGAATGTTTGAATGGCTCGGTGAAAACTGGTGGGCGTTATGGCTCACAGCTTTCCTCGCATTCGCGGTGATCGAGATGATCACGCTTGACCTGTTCTTCATCATGCTCGGCGGCGGTACGCTCGCCGCCATTGTGGCGGATTTCGCCGGCGCCGACCTGTGGCTGCAGATCGTGGTTTTCTGTGTGGTGTCCCTGCTGATGATCGCCTTTGTCCGCCCGGTTGCCCTCAGCCATTTGAAAAAGGGGCCTGCCGAGCAGCGCACCAACGTGGACCGGCTGATCGGTGAGCAGGCACTGGTCATGGAAGCCGTGACCTCTACTGGCGGCCTGGTGAAAATCGGCGGAGATGTATGGAGCGCCCGGTCCGCCGGCGATGTCCTGCCCGCCGGCCAAAAAGCGGTGGTCTCCGCCATCGACGGCGCCACTGCCGTGGTATCTGCACCGCAGGAGCAAACAGACCAGTCCTAGGTCAGCGTCACCAAGAGTGTTTTATACAGCCTAATAATTGGGGTTAAGGAGATGTATGGATAACGCAGGAGGAGTCGCCTTGGCCATTGTGCTGGTGGTCCTGATCGTGTTCGTGATAATTGTTCTGGTCCGCTCGGTGCGGATCATTCCGCAGGCGAGGGCGGGCGTCGTTGAGCGGCTGGGTAAGTACCAGCGCACGCTGAACCCGGGCCTGACCATTTTGATCCCGTTTGTGGACCGGCTCCTGCCGCTCCTGGACCTCCGGGAACAGGTGGTGTCCTTTCCGCCGCAGCCGGTCATCACCGAGGACAACCTGGTGGTTTCCATCGACACGGTGGTCTATTTCCAGGTCACGGATCCACGTGCAGCGACCTACGAAATCGCCAACTACATCCAGGCCGTGGAGCAGCTCACCACCACCACGCTGCGTAACGTCGTGGGTGGCTTGAATCTTGAAGAGGCGCTGACTTCCCGCGACCAGATCAACGGTCAGCTGCGCGGCGTCCTTGATGAGGCAACCGGCCGTTGGGGAATCAGGGTTTCCCGTGTCGAGCTGAAGGCCATCGACCCGCCCCACTCGATCCAGGATTCGATGGAGAAGCAGATGCGGGCCGAGCGTGACCGCCGCGCAGCGATCCTCACTGCGGAAGGCACCAAGCAGTCAGCCATCCTGACGGCCGAGGGACAGCGGCAGGCCTCCATCCTCGCGGCGGAAGGTGACGCCAAGGCCGCCATCCTCCGCGCGGACGGTGAAGCGCAGGCCATCCAAAAGGTCTTCGACGCGATCCACAAGGGAAACCCCGATCAGAAACTGCTGGCCTACCAGTACCTGCAGACGCTTCCCAAGCTCGCCGAAGGATCCTCCAACAAGCTGTGGATCATCCCCAGCGAGGTCGGGGAAGCACTCAAGGGCATTGGCAACGCATTAGGCGGCACTAACCCTGATCCCCGGGCCGGCGGCGGACTCTTCGATGAGGAACCCGCCAAGCAGCCCTAACCCGGCTACGCCTTCAGGAGGCCGTGCTGCCCTACCAGGCGGCACGGCCTCCTGGCGTTCCGCGGTATGCAGTTCACCGCCACCGTTTGGCGGCGGGCATGCATACCGGTATAATTGAGTGTTTGTCCGGTCGGACCAGATCCGCTGGAACAAGAACGCTTCGCAATGCGTTGAATCTTATGATGCAGCACAGTGCACACAACAGTCCGGTGCGGTTACGTCGCATCGGATGGCGTGGGGCCTTGCTCCGCGAACCGACCAGAGGGAGAAAACATGAGCGATCGCAGCCTGCGGGGTATGCGCCTTGGCGCGCAGAGCATGGAGACCGAGTCCGGCGTCGAGCCGGCTCCGCGTCAGCGTGTGGAATACCGGTGCGAGGACGGCGAGCAGGTTTTCGTCACGTTCTCTTCAGAGGCTGAAATTCCTCCCGTGTGGGTCTCCAAGACCGGCAAGGAAGCGCTCCTGGTTGATGGCGAACGTCCTGACACCAGCAACGAAAAGGCTGTCCGTACCCACTGGGACATGCTGCTGGAGCGCCGTTCCCTCCCCGAGCTGGAGCAGATCCTCGAGGACCGGCTGACCATCCTGCGCGAACGCCGCGGTGAACGGCGCAGCGCCTGACCCACTGGCAGTTATGCCTCACTGAGGCGCACTGAGACTCCGGTGTCCTCAACGATCCGGAGCTGAACGCAAAGCAAAGGCCGGCCCGGCAACGTGATCCACGTTGCCGGGCCGGCCTTCCGCACTTAACCGGCTGCCAAGCAGCCATAGGGTATTAACCCTGAGCCGGGGCTTTCTTGCCCGTTAGTTTGTTCCAGCGTGCCTGAAGACCCCACCTGGTGACATTGATCATGGCCTCGACCACAATGTTGCCGCTCATCTTGGAGGCGCCGAGTTCGCGCTCGACGAAGGTGATGGGCCGCTCCTCGATCCTGAGGCCCATCTTGGCAACACGCCATGCCAGGTCCACCTGGAAGCCATACCCCACTGAATCAACCTGATCGAGGTTCAGTCTTTCGAGCGTGGTTCTGCGGAAGGCGCGGTAGCCGCCGGTGACGTCCTTGATCTTCAGGCCCAGCATCAGCCGTGCGTAAGTGCTGCCCACGCGCGAAATAGCCTGCCGGTACAGCGGCCAGTTAACCACGCTGCCCCCCGGGACCCAGCGGGAACCCATCGCAAGGTCAGCGCCCTGCTCCACGGCTTCGAGCAGTTGCGGCAGCTGTTCGGGCTGGTGGGAGCCGTCGGCATCCATTTCCACCAGGACGTCGTAACCTGCTTCCAGGCCCCACTTGAACCCGGCAATGTAGGCGGCACCGAGTCCTTCCTTGCCCTTGCGGTGCAGGACGTGGACCTGGGAATCGTCGGCAGCAATGCGGTCCGCCAGGTGCCCGGTACCGTCGGGGCTGTTGTCGTCCACCACCAGAACGTCCGAGGCGGGTACGGCTGCCCGCAGGCGCTGGAGCGTTTTGGGCAGCGATTCCAGCTCGTTGTAAGTCGGAATAATGGTAAGGACGCGCACAAAGGGCCTTTCCTGGACGGGAGCGGTCGGAGCGGCTGACCACCCATGAAGTCGCTGGATGGCAGGCGCAACTACCCATTATAGGGCGGTGACCTGCGCTTCGGATCAGGAACGCAGGGCCGCACTGGAAAATAGCTCATGGCCATCCCGGACGGTCTGGAGGCAAACCGGATCGGTGCCGGTGTCCAGCGCCGGCAGCAGGGGCGTGCGGGCGCGCGGATCCGTACTCCAGGACTGCACCCTTCCGTCCGCCACCTGGACCATCAGTTCCTCAACGTCCCAAACAGCGAAACTCGCCGGGCCGCCGGGAACCAGCTGGCCGGCCATCGGGTTGTGATACCTGGCTGCACGCCAGCCTGCCCGGGTGTGGCCCAGGAACGCAGCGCGGGCTGAGATCCGTTCGCCGACGTTGTGGTGTTCCAGGCAGGCGCGCACGCTGGACCAGGGCCGCAGCGGCGTCACCGGGCTGTCGCTGCCGAAGCAGATGGGGACGCCGGCCGAATAGAAGGACGCAAAGGGGTTCATGGCCCGGCTGCGGTCACCCAGGCGCTGCTGGTACATCCCGCCGTCGTTCCCCCACGCGGCGTCAAAGCCGGGCTGTGCGCTTACTGTGACGGAGAACCGGGCCAGCTGCGCGATGGCGCCGGCATCCGCTACTTCCACATGTTCGAAGCGGTGGCCGACGGCGCGGATCCGTTGTTCGCCCACTTCCGCGGCGGCGATGTCCAGTGCCTCGAGCGCGGCATCGAGGCCGGCATCGCCGATGACATGGAAACCGCCCTGGATGCCCAGCAGCGAGCACGCTGCCAGGTGCGCGCCTGCCTGCGCAGCCGTGAGATACAGGCTGCCCTGCTCCCGCTCAGCGTCGCTGTAGCCGGACCGCAGGGCCGCGGTCCGCGAGCCCAGGGAACCGTCGATATTCAGGTCGCCGGCCAGTCCCCGCACGGGGACGCCAAGGCCGTCCAGCAGTTGCCGGGCGTGCTCCTCCGATGTGGCAAGTTCACCCCAGTACGGCAGGACTTCCGGCACAGGGTGTTCCCCTGGTGCGTTGTTCCAGGCCGCGGCAAGGCGGAGATCTTCGACCCCGCCAATGTGTGACGCCGCCATCTCCGCCAGCGCCACGTAGCCGTTTTCGGCTGCCTCGGTCAGGGCGCGCTGCTGGTAGACGCGGAGGCTGGCATCGGGAAGCCGCCGGGCTTCCCTGCGGGCGGCGGTGTGCGCAGCACGCGACACCTGCGCTCCGGCGGTAGCGCCGTCCAGGCCGGCAAGTCCGGCGGCAGCAGCAAGCGAGGAGGACACCAACGCCGAATGCGCGTCCACCCTGGACAGGAACACGTGCCGGCCGCCGGCCGCGCGCTCAAGTTCCTCGGCACCGGGCAGGGAAGAGTCCGCCCAGGTGGACTCGTCCCAGCCGTGCCCCAGTACCGGCCCTTCTCCCCGGGACGCAGACACGGCGTCCAGCAACTGCGCCGCGGAACGGACACCGCCCAGTTGCAGGGAGCTCAGTGCGATGCCGGTCTCCGTGAGGTGGACATGGGAGTCAACAAACCCCGGCGCCACGAGTGCACCGCGCAGGTCGATGATCTCCATGGAGGAATCCGCAATGGACGAGGCCGCCTGCTCGGAGCCCACCCAGGCGACTGTGTCGCCGTCCACCACCATGGCGGTGGCCAATGGATCTGCTGCCGAATACACAGAGCCGTTGCGGTAGAGGACCACCTTTCGCTCGGGCGGGGCGGGCACGGCGGATTGTTCAGCGGTCATGCGGGCGGAGCTCCTGGGGTAGGGGTAGGCAGCGCGTGCTGCGGTACATCAAGGACTGCTGGGTCAAAGGACCGAAGAGTAGGCGACAACGCCGCGGCGGATCAGCGAAATGGCTTCGGAGCAAAGGCGTGCCAGGCGTGGTTCGAGGCCGGGAATCTTGGCCAGCTGGTCCAGGAGGTCGATGACCTGCTTGACCCAGCGGACAAAGTCTCCCGCAGCCAGGTCCGTGCCGCTCAGGACGTCCTGGAGGTGCCGCCCCTTTGCCCACTTGTACATCGGCCAGACGAGTCCCAGCTCGGGTTCCCCCGTCAGCGGCAGCTTGTTCTGCTCTTCGATGTCCTCCAGCGCTGACCATTCACGGACCACCAGGTCCACGGCGGATTCCAGCGAGATGCTCGGCATCCGTGGGCGGAGGCCCCTGTCCTCGCGCTTGGCCTGGTAGACCAGGACACTGGCCAGGGCCGCAACTTCGACGGCATCAAGGTCACCGAAGGCCCCCAGCCGCAGTGACTGCGAAATCAGCAGGTCCTTCTCGCCGTAGATCCGGCGGAGACGCTGGCCGTCGGCATTAATGGTCAGGCGGCCGTCGGCTCCGGTTTCGAGGTAGCCGTAGGAGGACAGGACGTCACACACGCGGTCAAAGGTTTTGGCGATGGTGTTGGTCCGGCCCTGGATCTGACGGACCAGTGCGTCCGTTTCGCGGCGCAGCTTCCACCAGCGCTCCGACCAGCGGGCGTGGTCTTCACGCTCGCTGCAGCCGTGGCAGGGATGGGCACGCAGTGCCTTTCGAAGCTCCGTGATCCGCTTTTCCTGATTGGGCATGGCCTTTCCCAAGCCAAAGTCCGTGGAGCGGCCGGGCGCAGGCGGCCGGTTCTCCCGCAAGGCGTTCCGCACCGACGAGGCAAGGTCGCGCCGCGACTTGGGAACCTTGGCATTGAACGATTTCGGAATCCGGATCCGCGTGACAGGCGCAATGGGGCCTTCCAGGTCCTCGGTGCCGATCCGGCGGAGCTGGTTATCCAGCGTGAGGACGGCCGGGCGCGGCTCCCGGCCGCTGTGGTCCGAACTCAGCACCACGGCCAGCCCCGGAGCCCGGCCGCCCGGAACGTCAACGACGTCTCCGGGCATCAGCCGGGCAAGGGAATCTTCGTTCAGGGACTTCCGCGCCCGGGACTTGGTCCGCGACGTGATATTTTCGGCGTCCGACAGCTCACGGCGTAACCGGGCGTACTCGGTGAAGTCGCCCAGATGGCAGGTCATGGACTTGGCATAGCCGGCGAGGGATTCCTCGCGGCTGCGCACCTGCTTGGCGAGTCCGACAACCGACCTGTCGGCTTGGAACTGGGCGAACGAGGACTCGAGGATTTCCCTCGCGCGGGCACGGCCAAACTGTGCCAGCAGGTTGATGCTCATGTTGTAGGTGGGGCGGAAGCTTGAATTCAAGGGATATGTCCGGCGGGAGGCGAGCCCGGCAACGGCGGTCGGATCTGTTCCCGGCTGCCAGAGCACCACCGCATGGCCCTCGACGTCGATGCCGCGGCGGCCGGCCCGGCCGGTCAGCTGGGTGTACTCCCCCGCGGTGATGTCCACATGTGCTTCGCCATTGAACTTGTCCAGCTTCTCCAGGACCACTGAGCGGGCAGGCATGTTCACGCCCAGGGCAAGTGTTTCGGTGGCGAATACAGCCTTCACCAGCCCCTCAACGAAGAGTTTCTCCACCACTTCCTTGAAGGTAGGCAGCATGCCGGCGTGATGCGCGGCAAAACCCCGCAGCAGGCCGTCCCGCCAGGTCCAGAAGCCCAGGATGTCCAGGTCCTCGGAAGGGATGTCCTGCCCCGCTTCGTCAACACGCCGGGCGATGATGCGCTGCTCTTTCTCCGTGGTCAGCCAAAGCCCGGAGGAGACGCACTGGGCCACGGCGGCGTCGCAGCCCGCACGGGAGAAGATGAACGTGATGGCAGGCAGCAGGTCCTGCCGGTCCAGGCTGGCGATCACCTGGGGCCGGCTGGCCCTCCGTGCCGCGCCCGGCTGGGCTCCGTGTGCCGGACGGGCATCCTGCCGTTGCTTGTGCTGCCGGCGCTGGCTCCGCCCGCCGTGCCCGAACCGTCCGCGGAAGCTTTCCTGGCTCTCGTTGCGTGCCATCGCCAGCAGGTCAGGGTTGACTTCGAACCCCCGGCTTTGCCCGTCGTCGCGGCCTTCCCGGCCGTCGGGGGTGACGGCATCCAGCGCGCGGCGCCCATCGTCCGCCGGCAGGGGGGCGCCGGTCCCGGCATCGGCCGGCGGCGCGATTTCGTCGAAAGTGGTTTCACCCGCGAACAGGTCCACAATTTGCCGCCCCACCATCACGTGCTGCCACAGGGGCACCGGCCGGTGCTCGGAAACGATGATGTCAGTATCGCCGCGCACGGTGTCCAGCCACGCGCCGAACTCCTCTGCATTGGAGACAGTGGCGCTCAGCGACACCACCTGGACTTCACTGGGAAGGTGGATGATCACTTCCTCCCACACGGCACCGCGGAAGCGGTCGGCGAGGTAGTGGACCTCGTCCATGACCACAAAGCCAAGGTCCCCCAGGGTGGCGGAGTCGGCATAGAGCATGTTCCGGAGGACCTCGGTGGTCATGACCACCACCGGGGCGTCACCATTGATGCTGGTGTCACCGGTCAGGAGCCCGACGTTTTCCGACCCGTATTTTTCGGCGAGTTCGGTGAATTTCTGGTTGCTCAGGGCTTTGATGGGCGTGGTGTAGAACGCCTTGAGGCGGCGCTCCAGCGCCAGATAGATGGCAAATTCACCAACGATGGTTTTGCCGGCGCCGGTAGGGGCTGCCACCAGCACCCCCCTGCCTTCCTGCAGGGAAAGGCAGGCGAGGCGCTGGAATTCGTCAAGTTCAAAATCGAGGGTGCGGACAAAACCACCAAAGTGGGATCGCGCCTCGGCTGTGCGTTCCGCGCTGGCCCGGTAACTTTCGGAGGGCGAGAGCGGCCCGGAGATAGAGGACATGCTTCAAGCCTAGTGCGCCGCGCCCTACAGGTTCTTCAGTTCAGTGCCCGGGGTAGCAATATCCGCTGTTGCGTCCGTCTCGGCGGCACGTTTCGCTTCCCGCTTGTCTTTGCGCTTGTCGTTGAAAATACACAACGCAATTGCGGCGAAAAACAGGACCAGCAGGGGTGCTGCCAGAAGGAACATGGACAACGCGTCCGTTCCGGGTGCGGCCAGTGCGGCCAGGACGAAGACCAGGAACACGATGATCCGCCACGCCTTGAGGATGGTCCGTCCGCGCACAACCCCCGCCAGGTTGATCCCAACCAAAATCACCGGAACCAGGAAGGAGATACCCAGGATCAGCAGCATCTGGGTGGCAAACGTCAGGTAGTCAGTGGCCGAGATGTTGTTGGCACCGGTCTGGGGCGTGAACTGAAGCAGGGCCCGGACCACCGTGGGGAAAACCAGCCAGGCAACATAGACGCCCGCGAGGAAGAGGGGAACGGCGGCGGCCATAAAGCCGAGCGTGTACCCGCGCTCCTTTTTGGTCAGGCCCGGGGTGATGAAGGCCCACACCTGGTAGATCCACACCGGGCTCGAAATCACCAGCCCGATCTGGATGGCGATTTGGATCTTGAAGGCAAACGGATCCGCGATGGTGGCAAAGTTCAGGACGGCCGTTCGGCCGGTTTCCTGGGCAATCGAAATAAGGGGAGCCGACAGGCTGGACACGACGGGGTCGTAAAGGAACCAGCCGCCCACAGCCGCGAGCAGCACAGCGATTGCCGATTTGATCAGCCGGTTCTTTAGCTCCTTGAGATGGTCCCAAAGAGCCATCCGCCCCTCAGGGTTGGACTTGCGGCCCCGCGTCAGTGCCACTGTCCGTTATGCGCGGTTCGACGGCGGAACGTCGGTGCCGTCAGTCGGCTCACCGTGCTGGGTAGGTGCGGGCTTTGCCTGCGGGTGGTTGACGATCTTGCCTTCCACCGGACCGGAGGCGTCGTCGGTGGATTCAGTCTTGCCGTCGTTCTTCATCTCCTTGACCTCGGATTTGATGATCCGCATGGACTGGCCGAGGCTGCGGGCCATGGCAGGGAGTTTGGGCGCAGCGAAAAGAAGCAGCGCAACGACGATGATAATGACAATTGGCCACGGGCCATCAAAGAGTCTTCCCACGGGAATTCCTTTCCTCTTACAACATCCTACGTCTAACTGAGATCCAGATCGCTAAGTGACTGGGGCTGGCCCCGGTCGTGCTTGCGCTGTACCCGCCTCTGGCGGCGGTCTTCCTGGCGGGAGGACTTGGATGCGTCGTAATCATGTCGCATCTGCGCTGGTGAGGCAAAAACGGCGTCACCTGGCCGGCCACCTGCGGGAGCCTGTGTCCCGCCCGCTACCGCCGGGGAGAGGTGGCCAAGTTTCGCACTGGCGGCACCAAGGTCCTTCAGCGCAGCCATGGCCTGGCGGTACAGGCGGATGCCCAGCAGGACATAAAAGAGCAGGGACAACGCAACGAGCGCTATCCAGATCAGGATCCAGGACCACCAAGGCATGCTGACGAGTCTAGCCGCCGTAACGGGCCACGGCTGCCTCGACCCAACTCCGCGCCGCGGCCGCAAGCTCTGCCGGTTCCAGGATCCGTGCTGCTCCGCCATGCTGTGCCACGAACATTGGAAGCCAGGTTGTGCTGCCAAACCGGATTTCGGCCACGAGACCGCCGTCCGGCAGCGGTGCCACACGCTCGGCGTAGTAGTCGTCAGCCAGTCCCCTGCCCTGCCTGGTGAGCTGGACCAGGACCACGGTGTCGTCGTCGTTCGGCGTGAACAGTTTGGCCGGGAACCCTTCCTCCGGCCGTATCTGCGTGGCTGCAGGGTTTCCGTTCGGCTGGATTTCCTGGACCCGGTCCAGCCGGAAGTTCCGTAGTCCCCGGGCGGAATGGCAGTACGCCTCGAAGTACCAGGTGTTGTCCATCGAGTAGAGGCGCAGGGGGTCAACGTCACGGTTGGAGACCTGGTCCCGCTGGGCGGAAAAGTAGACCAGCCGCAGCTGCAAGTGGTCCCGGATGGCCTGGCGGACAACGTCCAGGACGGCCGAATCAGCGGGCCCCACCTCAGGGCCGGCCAGTGATGCTGCCCGCAGCCCTTCTTGGCCGGCCGCCGCCATTAGTTTGAGGGTCACGGATTCCAGGGCGCCGCCCTCGGCCAGCTCAGGCAGGCCGTTCAGCGTCTCCAGGCCGGTCAGGAGCGCACAGGCCTCATCGACGGTGAACCGGACGGGCCGGGTGAGGTCCAGGTCCTGGGTGATGTAGACATGCCCTTCCTCCCAATGGATGTCCAGGAGGTCGTCCGGGTATCCCCCGGGCAGCCCGGAACAGATCAGGATCCGCAGGTCGTCCTCCAGCTCGGCCGGCGTGATCCCGAACCGTGCGGCGACGTCGTGGATGTGCAGGCCCTGGTTGTGGACGAGGAACGGCACCAGCTGCAGCATGCGCTTGAGCTGGTCCTCCGAGGTGCGTTTGCGGACAGTCCGGCCCCGGTGGGGCTCGTCAAACCGGTAGTCAGGGACCGGAGCCGCGCAAAACGCTGCCGCCGCGCGCAGCCGGTGCTGCACGGCCGCCACCAGCTCTTCGGGCTCCCGGGCCACGGCGTCGGGACCGTAGGAGGCAAGCTCTTCGGCCAGCACCCCGGTGTCACGGAATTCCACCTGCAGCCGATCGTCACCGCCGTCGGGCGTTTCCGCGCTTCCGGCGGGTACGGGAACGGCGCGGCGGCGCAGGCCCAGCAGGCGGTCCTTCCGGACGTCCACGACGGCGGTGCGCAGCGGAAGCTCGGGGAGCCGGTCCAGTTCTGCACGGATGTTGAAACCGGCCGGCGGTGTGTAGGTTTCCTTCTCCAGAACAGTGACGGGACCGGTAAACCGGGACAGCCGGAAGTGCCGGGGTGCGTTGCGCGTCCGGTCGTAGCCTGTCAGGTACCACTGGCCGAACCGGCTTCCGAGGCCCCACGGTTCCACCGTTCGCTGCTCTTCCCTGCCGGTGGTTCCGGCCAGGTACGGAAAGCTGACCGGATGCTGGGCGTGCATGGCGGCCACCACATCGTCGAACGCCTGGCCGGCCGGCCGGATCCGCGGTTGCACTCCCTCGGGAAGTTCGACGTCGGACAGGGTCCCCGATGCCTGGAGCTTGCGAAGGGCGTTGGCGGCAGCGGTTCCCAGCGCGGCGCGTTCCCACAGCTGGGACGCGAGGAGGAGCACTGTCCACTCCCCCGGGCTGAGCTGGACATCGGGGAGGCGGTTGGATTCCTTGCCGATGCGGTAGCGGGTGGTGGCGGGGTCATCTTCACTCCAGCCATGGTCAGTCACAGTTTCCACGTCGAAACCGAACTGGCGGAGATCGTTTTTGTCCCGCTCGAACATTCGGCCGAATGCGACGTCGTTGCCGGACGTGTCGTGGTAGACCTTCACCCGCAGCTCGGACCGGCGCAGGCCGTATTTGGTGTTCAGGAGAGCTATCAGGAGGTTCAGCAGGCGTTCAGTACGGGATACGGGCACGCCGCCTACGTTACTAAACTCATCGGCGGAAAGCAGAAGAGCGCGGCAACAACGGGAAAACAGCTCCTGTTGTTGCCGCGCCTCTTCGGCGTTAGGGGTCCGGGGGTCAGCGGACGCCGACGAGGTCCACAACAAAGATCAGGGCCTCGTTGGGGCCGATCGCTCCACCGGCGCCGCGGGAGCCGTAGGCCAGCTCCGAGGGAATTTCGAGGCGACGGCGGCCGCCCACCTTCATGCCCAGCAGGCCCTGGTCCCACCCCTGGATGACCTGGCCGACGCCGACGCGGAAGTCCAGCGGCGCGCCCCGTCCCCAGGAAGCGTCGAATTCTTCGCCGGTGGACCAGGCCACGCCGACGTAGTGGGTCGACACGGTGTCGCCCTTCTTAGCCTCGGCGCCGTCACCCTCGATGAGGTCGGTGATGACCAGTTCGGTGGGGACGTCGCCCTGCGGGAAGTCAATCTCGGGCTTTTCGCGGTCAAAATCGCGCTGACCAAATGACATGGTTGCTCCTGACGTTGGTTGGTGTGGATTACGTGGCATGGATGCCCAGGCGTGGATTACTTACCTGACACCGAGGATATCAACGACGAACACCAGGTCGCCCTTTTCGGCGCCGTAGGCCTTGTCTGCCGGGATGGACAGGAGAACCCTGGAGCCGACCGTCTTCCCGGCCAGGCCTTCCTGCCAGCCCTGGATGAGGCCGCTCAGCGGGCTGGTCAGCGGCTGGCTGGTGAAGCTTGATTCCAGCTGCTTCTTCTCGTTGAAGGAGTACAGGACGTAGTTGACCACCACGGTGTCCGTGGCCTTCACCTCGGGGCCGTTGCCCTTGATGAGGTCCTGTGCCACGAGGGCGGTGGGTGCGGCAGCGCCCTCGAGGGAGATTTCCGGGACGCCCTGGTCATTTTCCGTGACCGTCGGCAGTCCGGCCGGCGGGGTGACGGTCTCGCCTTCAGGCTTCTCGAGCGGGGGCGTGACGTCTGTCGCGGAGACCAGTTTGATCAGCAGAAGCTGTGTGGGCTGGGCGGCAGCGCCCTCCGCGCCCGACTGGCCGGGTGCAGCGAGTGCCAGGGTGGAACCAATTTTGGCGCCGACAAACGCGTTGTAGACGATGGGATTTCCGGTCTTGAGGTCATCGCTGAGCTCGAGGGCCTCCGGATCGGTGGGGAAGGTGTCTTCCAGCGTGGATCCGTCAGTTCCGTTTACGGCCAGGTATGAGAAGTTGGCGACCTGGTTTGCTTTGACGCGGTCGCCGTTGCCCTCGGTGACCACCTTGATCGTGGGCTCGGTCACTTCAAGCGGCTTGGTGAACTCAACACCCGGGGCTTTTTTGTCCCCGTTGTCCGTCAGTTTCAGGGAGTCGAACTTTGCAGTGTCACCGGCCGACTGGCTGGTGGGTTCCGGTGCCGCGGGCGTACCGCCGCAAGCGGTCAGCAGCAGCAGACCGGGGAGAAGGATTGCTAGGAGTCGGCGCACGTAAGAGAACTTTCGTCGGGGCAGGGTGGACGCGGTGCAGGACACAGGTGCCCGGCACCGCTTCAGGACCACATAATGGCCCTGTCAAGGATAGCCGCTGAACCTGAACGTCAGCCCATAGAGCCCAGGAGGGCATCCACCCGGTCATCGACGCTGCGGAACGGATCCTTGCACAGGATGGTCTGGTGGGCACGGTCATTGAGCTTCAGGTGCACCCAGTCCACGGTGTAGTCCCGGCCAAGTTCCTGCGCCCGCCGGACGAAGTCCCCCCGGAGTTTCGCCCGGGTGGTCTGCGGCGGCGCGTCCACAGCGTCCTTGATGACGGTGTCATCCACAACGCGCCGTACAGCTCCCCTGGACTGCAGCAGGTAATACAGGCCGCGCGTCCGGGAGATGTCGTGGTACGTGAGGTCGAGCTGGGCGATCCGGGGTGCATCCATGCCCAGGCTGTGCCGCTCCCGGTAGTTATCCATCAGCTTCTTTTTGATGGCCCAGTCGATTTCGGTATCGATAGTGCTGGTGTTGCCGCTTTCGATGGCTTTCAGCGTCCGTTCCCAAAGATCGAGAATGAGCGGAACGTGGGGGTTGTGCGCCCCATGTTCCTGCACAAAGGCGGTGACCTTGGTCAGGTATTCCTGCTGGATCTCCAGCGCGGTGAGCTGGCGGCCGTTGGCGAGCCGGACAAGCGCCCGCCCGCTGAGGTCGTGGGAGATCTCGCGGATGCTGCGGATGGGGTTTTCCATCCGCATGTCACGCATGATTACCCCTGCCTCGATCATGCGCAGAATGAGGTCCACAGTTCCCACTTTGAGCAGGGCCGTGGTTTCGGACATGTTGGAATCGCCCACAATCACGTGAAGCCGGCGGAAGAACTCGGCGTCGGCGTGCGGTTCGTCCCTGGTGTTGATGATGGGACGGGACCGTGTGGTGGCTGAGGAGACACCCTCCCAGATGTGGTCGGCCCGTTGCGAAAATGCATAGGTGGCCCCGTGCGGTGTCTTCAGGATCTTGCCGGCACCGGCAATCAGCTGCCGCGTGACCAGGAACGGGATAAGGATCTCCGCGAGCCGGGAGAATTCACCGCGCCGCGGGATCAGGTAGTTTTCGTGGCTTCCGTAGGAGTTCCCGGCGGAATCGGTGTTGTTCTTGAACAGGTAGACGGTCCCGTTGAACCCCTCTGCGGCGAGCCGCGCCTGCGCCTCATCCACGAGGTCGTCAAGGATCAGCTCGCCGGCGCGGTCATGGGCAACCAGCTGGGCGAGGTCGTCACATTCTGCGGTGGCGTACTCGGGGTGCGAGCCGACATCGAGATACAGCCGTGATCCGTTGGTCAGGAACACGTTGGAGGACCGGCCCCAGCTGACAACTTTGCGGAACAGGTACCGTGCCACTTCCTCAGGTGCCAGGGGCCGTGAATCGGGGCTCGAGTACGAGATACCGAACTCGGTCTCAATACCGAAGATTCTCTTGTCCATCTCAGTCCTCCTCCGCAAGCAGCGCCGTGATATCGGCGTCGTTAAGTCGCCGGAAGGCCCGGCGGAAACCCCTCGCGGTCTCCGACTGCCTGTCCAGGACGGCAACCTCTACGGCCTTGGCCGGCGGGGTTGCGTCCGCTTCGCTCTGCTCCGTGCCGCCCGCCAGGCTGCTGATGGCCAGCCGGACAGCCCCGGCGAACCGCAGGGATGAGCGCCAGCCTTCGGCGATGACGGACGAGACGCGCTCCGCCTGGCCACCCATCACAATGAAGCCGTGTTCGTCGGCAATGGACCCGTCGAATGTCAGCCGGTACAGGTGGTCCTGTTCCGGCTGAGGACCCACCTCGGCCACGGCAAGTTCCACTTCGAATGGTTTCTGCTCGGCGGTGAAGACGGCACCGAGGCTTTGCGCGTAGACGCTGGCGAGACCGCGGGCGGTGACGTCTTCACGGTCGTACGAGTAGCCCCGGACATCCGCGTACCGGACCCCGGCCTGGCGGAGGCTTTCGAATTCGTTGTATTTTCCTACTGCGGCGAAGGCGATCTTGTCGTAGATTTCGCCGATTTTGTGCAGTGACGGTGACGGATTTTCCGCCACGAGGGCGATCCCGTCCTGGCAACTGATTACCACCACTGACCTGCCGCGGGCGATGCCCTTCCGTGCGAAGTCCGCACGGTCCTTCATCAGCTGTTCAGGCGAGACATAAAACTGCTGTGTCATCTCAGGCCTCCCGTCGTTCGGCGGAGCGGGCGTCGATGATGCGGCCGGACACGGCCGCCAGCTCGGTTTCGGGGACGCGCCGGGCACCGGCCCTGTTCACGGTGTACACCACGGGCCACAACTGGCGGACCGGATCCGGGCCGCCCGTGGCGGAGTCGTCGTCGGCCGCGTCGTAGAGGGACTCCACGGCAACGGACACCGCCTCGGCTTCTGTCAGGTTGGGGCGCCAGAGTTTTTTCAGCGCTCCGCGGGCGAAAACCGAACCCGAGCCAACAGTGTGGTGCTCGCGTTCCTCATACCGGCCGCCCGTGACGTCATAGGAGAACAGCCGTCCCACTCCCGCGGTGGTGTCGAACCCGGCGAAGAGCGGAACCACCGCCAGTCCCTGCAGGGCCATGGGCAGGTTGCCGCGGATCATGGCACCGAGGCGGTTGGCCTTGCCGTCGAGGCTTAGGAGCGTTCCCTCGATTTTTTCGTAGTGTTCCAGCTCAACCTGGAAGAGCCGCGTCAGGTCGATCGCGATCCCGGCGGTGCCGGCGATCCCGAGGACCGAGTACCTGTCTGCCGGGAAGACCTTCTCGATGTGCCGGCTGGCAATCATGTTGCCCATGGTTGCCCGCCGGTCACCGGCCATCAGCACCCCTCCGCCGTAACTCATCGCCACGATGGTGGTGGCATGCGGCACTTGGAGCGGAGTGGCGCCGGCTGCGGCCGCCGGGAGTGCGCGGTTGTACGGAAGCAGGTCCGGGCGGTCCCGCTGCAGATGCTCGGTAAATGACGACGTCGCGTTGCCGGCTACCTGGTTGGCGGTTGATTCCTGCACTGATGAACTCCTTGAACGTGGTCCTTCTACGTCGGTACAGCTTCCGGCCGGCGCGGCGTCCGCCACCATCCGGGTCCGGGTTACTGGCCGCCTTTTTGAACGAAGGCGCGGACGAACTCCTCCGCGTTGGACTCAAGGACGCCGTCAATTTCGTCCAGGAGGTCATCAACGCCTTGGGTAGCGTCCGAGGCCTGGGCTTCGGGGGCCGCCGGGGGCGTCGCGGGGATGTCTTCCTCGACCTCGGTATCGCGCGATTGTGGCTGCTGCTGTTCCTGGCCTGCCATTGTGATCTCTCCTTCGGGAATCATCGGATCCGGGCGGATCTGCTGATACGCCCATATTGCCACGCTGAACGCCTGCCGGCGCGGTTTACGCCGGAGGCGGAGGGGTGTTATGCCCGAGGAGTTCAGCGAGGAACGGTCCGGCCGTGCGGTGGCGGGCAAAGAGCCCTCCCGTGAGGGCTTTGGTGCCTCGCAGTGGCTCCCGTGTTGGCACGCGCTGCAACCGGCCGTAGCCCGGGACATCGAAGATGACGGAGTCCCAGCTGGCCCCCACCACATCTTTGCCGAAGCGGCTGATGCAGTGTCCGCGGAAGAAAGCACGCGTGTCCGACGGCGGTTCGGTCACCGCTGCGGCGATCGCCGAGTCCTCTACAAGCCGCTGCATGCGGTTCCTGGCCAGGAAGCGGTAGTAAAGACCCTTCTCCGGCCTGATGTCGGCCCACTGGAGGTCCACGAGGCCAAGCCTCGCGTCATTCCAGGCCAGGTTGTCCCGGTCGCGGTAGCCCTCCAGAAGCGAGAGTTTCGCGAGCCATTCGACGGATGTGGCTGCAGCGCCCCTGTCTGAATCGAGCTGAGTCAGGGTGGTGGCCCAGCGCTCCAGTACCTCGTGGGTGTGGCCGTCCCCGTCCACAGCGTCGGCTACACCGGTGTCCTGCGCCAGTTTGGCGGCTGCCTCGTGGTAGATCCACTGCAAGTCCAGGGCCGTTACCCGACGGCCGTCCAGCAGCCTGAGCTTTGCCGTCAGCGAGGTGTCGTGGCTGACCGCCTGCAAGGCGGACACAGGTTCGTGGACTTCGACCTTCGGAGCCAGGCCCGCCTCGATGAGGCTCAGGACCAACGCCGTTGTGCCGAATTTGAGGTAGTTCGAGGACTGGCTGAGGTTGGCGTCGCCGATGATGACATGCAGGCGGCGATATTTGTCGGCCGTGGCGTGGGGTTCATCACGGGTATTGATAATGGGCCGGCGAATAGTGGTTTCCAAGCCGACTTCGGCTTCGAAGAAGTCAGCCCGCTGGCTGATCTGGTATCCGGGGGTGGAACTGTCCTGTCCCAGCCCGACGCGCCCCGCCCCGCAGATGATCTGGCGGGTGATGAAGAACGGCGTCAGTCCCCGAACGATGTCCCCGAACGGCACGGACCGCGGCATGAGGTAGTTCTCGTGCGAACCGTAGGAGACGGACTTGTTGTCCGTGTTGTTTTTATAGAGATTGACCGGGGGCAGCTCGGGATCTGCTGCCAGGCGCCGCACGGCTGCCAGCGCCACGAGGTCCCCGGCGGCGTCCCAGATCACCGCATCGCGGGGATTGGTTACCTCGGCGCTGGAGTACTCCGGGTGGGCGTGGTCGACGTAAAGGCGGGCGCCGTTTCCAAGCACCATGTTCATCAGCAGGCTGCCGGCCTCGTCCTCACCGTCCAGCTCGAGCTCCTCGCGGCCGTAGGCCAGGGCCACTGCCTCCGCGTCGAGTACCGGAGGCTGGTCCGTCAGCTGGCTCGGGTGCGCTGAAGCGCGCTCGAGGGTCCAGCCGCGGGCATCGTGCAGAGGTTCCTCATCGGTGTAGTCCCAGCGCGTCTCAGCACCACCGGCAGCCCGCTGCCGCGTCACCTGGGCATACGCCTGGACAACACGAGCGGACATCATCGTGGCGTTGGCCCCCGGGGCGGACGGGGCGTGGATGCCGTACTCGGTCTCTGCCCCCATCACCCGCATGGCCCCGCCGACCGGCAGCGACTCCCCCGTGGAGGGGCGTTCGGGCACTGCTGTCATAGGTACTGTCCCGTGCTGGGCATCGTTTCGATGGACTTGCCTGGCTCCTGTCCCGCTTTGCCCTGGACGATGGTGCGGATATAGGTGATCCGCTCCCCCTTCTTGCCCGAGATCCGCGCCCAGTCGTCCGGGTTGGTGGTGTTCGGCATATCCTCGTGTTCACGGAATTCGTCCACCACTGCCCGCAGCAGATGCTCGATACGGAGGCCCTTTTGATGCAGGGTCAGGAGGTCTTTGATGGCGTACTTCTTGGCCCGGTCCACAACATTCTGGACCACGGCGCCGGAGTTGAAGTCCTTGAAGTAGAGCATCTCGGTATCACCGTTGGCGTAGGTGACCTCCAGGTACTCGTTGGACTTTTCCGTGGAGTACATGGCTTCGACAGTCCGCTGGACCATGGCGTCCACCGTGGCCTGGACATCACCGCTGTGCTCTGCGAGATCCGACTCGTGGAAGGGCAGGTCAGTAGTGATGTACTTGTTGAAAATATCAGCCGCGGCCTCGGCATCGGGGCGCTGGATCTTGACCTTCACGTCCAGCCGGCCGGGACGGAGAATGGCGGGGTCGATCATGTCCTCACGGTTGGAGGCACCGATAACAATGACGTTATCCAGCCGCTCCACGCCGTCGATCTCGCTCAGGAGCTGGGGCACGATGGTGGTTTCGACGTCGGAAGATATGCCCGTTCCGCGGGTGCGGAAGAGCGAATCCATCTCATCAAAGAAAACCACGACGGGGCTGCCGTCCGAGGCCTTCTCCCGCGCCCGCGAGAAGATCAGGCGGATATGGCGCTCCGTCTCCCCCACATACTTGTCCAGGAGTTCGGGGCCCTTGATGTTGAGGAAGTAGCTTTTCAGATCGACATTGCCGGACCGTTCGGCCGCCCGCGCGGCAAGGGAGTTGGCCACAGCCTTGGCGATCAGGGTCTTCCCGCACCCTGGCGGGCCGTACAGGAGAATGCCCTTGGGCGCCTTCAGGCCGTGTTCGCGGTAGAGGTCCGGGTGCAGGAACGGCAGTTCCACGGCGTCGCGGATCTGCTCGATCTGCGGGCCGAGGCCACCAATGTCTTCATAGGTGATATCCGGGACTTCTTCGAGGACGAGGTTTTCCACCTCGGAGCGGGGCACCTTTTCGAGGGCATACCCTGTGCGCGAATCGATGGACAGGGCGTCCCCCACCCGCAGCTTTTCGCTGAGCAGGGCGCCGGAGAGCCGGATGACCCGTTCCTCATCAGCGCGGCCCACCACCAGTGCGCGGTCCGTGCCCAGCATTTCCTTGAGGGTTGCCAGCTCGCCGGCACGCTCGTAACCGAGGCCGGCGACAATCAGCAGTGCCTCGTTGAGCAGGACTTCCTGGCCGACGGCCAACTGGTTGATGTTGACCAGCGGGCTGATGCCCACCCGCATCTTCCGTCCGGCGTTGAAGATGTCCGCGGATTCCTCCGTGGCGGCCTGCCCGCTGTTCCCCGCCGACGGCATGCGGCGGGGATTCAGCTGCAGGATGGTGCCGAAGCTGTACGGGGGCTGTCCTTCCTGGTCCAGGGCGTTTTTCAGGCGCAGGATCTCGGCTTTCGCCGCTTCCAGCATGCTGACCAGCTTGGCGTTGTTCTGCGTGGCGGCAGCCAGCTGGCGGTCTATGTGCCTGAGTTTGTCCCGGAGGACGTTGACCTGCCGGTCCGCGACCGACAGTTCGTTGGCGGCAGCCTGCTCCGCCGGTGTACGTCCGGAGTCCTGATTCGGCGTCTCCATGATGCATCAGCCCCTTCCTGCTCTTCTTCTTAAGACCTTAGCCCCAAGATGGCAGGTACTGCTGGAGACTCCCGAAATGTGGACTAGTTCGTGATCTCCGGTGTGTCCTTGACGTTGGTTCCGGCGATGGCATCACGCGCGGCCCGGCGGAGTTTTTTGTCCGAGACGAGCCGCTCGCCCACCGCACCGGGCGTCCAGGCATTGACGTCTTCCTCGTTGAAATCCGTTTTGGAGGGGCGCCGCTTGACCGAGATCCCGGTAACGCCGTCGGCGAGCCGGCGGGTGACCAGGAGGAAGCCCGTGTGGGCCACCATCCGGTGGTCCGGGCGCACGGCCAGGCCCTCCAGGTGCCAGCCGCGGACCATGGACTCCCAGGCATCGGGTTCGGTGAAGCGGCCGTCCGCCCGGATGGCCTCCGCGGTCCGGGAAAGCTGCGTGACCGTGGCGACATAATTGATCCACACACCGCCCGGCGCCAGCACTGTGGCTACCGCATCAAGGCATTCCCAGGGGGCCAGCATGTCCAGCACCACCCGATCCACGGAACCGGGGGCCTCGTTGCGGACTACCTCCTCCTGGAAGTCACCCAGCGAAATTTTCCAGGCCGGGTGCGGGCCGCCGAAAATGGTTTCGACGTTGCCCCGGGCGATGTCGGCGAATTCTTCGCGGCGTTCAAAAGAATGCAGGTAGCCGTTGTCGCCCACAGCCCGCAGCAGCGAAATGGACAGGGCACCGGAGCCCACGCCGGCCTCCACCACCCTGGCACCGGGGAAAATGTCAGCCATGGTGACAATCTGGCCGGCGTCCTTCGGGTAGACCACAGCGGCGCCCCGGGGCATGGACAGGACGAAATCCGAAAGCAGCGGACGCAGCGTCTGATACTGCTGGCCAACGTTGTTTACGACAACAGAGCCGTCAGCCTTGCCGATGATCTCGTCGTGATTCAGGAATCCGCGGTGGGTGTGGAAGGCGCCGCCGCTTTCGAGCGTGATGGTGTTCATGCGGCCACGCTCGTCGGTCAGTTGTACCCGCTCGCCTTCGCGGAAAGGCCCGCGGCGGCGGGCCGCTCCCACCGGCTGGACGCCGTCGGCGGCGGCCCCGGTTGTGGATGGTGCTGCGGTTGCGGCGGCAGATTCGCTGCTCATGAAATTTCCTCGCTCTTGTAAGACTGTGGGGCCACACACGATGAGTCCGCATGATGCGTGCAGCACGGGCGGCCATGCGGCGGCAGTGCACGGCCGGCACGTAACTCTACCGGCTCTGGCCCTGCGCGTGCTTATTGGGCCGGCCTTCCTTGCCGGTAATGGCCACTACTACCGCGTTTTGCGAGAGCAGGCCGGTCACGGTGCCGTTGTGGTCCACCACGGCATACTCGTGTCCCTCAAGCTGGGAGAGGTACTGGATCAGTTCCTGTCCCTGCGACCATTCAGGCACATAGGCGCCCGCCGCAAGGGCGTAGGACACCGCCGTCGCTGGAGTTGACTCGGCGGCGGACTCCGGAACGGCAGCCAGGGCGCGGCTGTCCACCACGCCTTGCGGGCGCCCCTCCGGACCGCACACAACAACCGCGGGAGTCCCGTTTACGGACACCCGGCGGATATCGGCGACGGTGGCTGTGGCTGGAATTCCGACGGCGGGAGCAGCCAGGGCGGTGGCGCTCACCAGATGCAGCCTGCCGCGCATGGTTCCCTGCCGGATAGCGGCGCTGGCGCCCATCCAGAGGAAGCCGGCAACGAGGACTGTGATCATGAGGAGGCTGAAGTCCGGCGTCACCCCGGCAAGCAGGGGCATAGCGATGAACCACAGGCCCAGGCCCACAACGATGACACGGCCGGCCCAGCCGGCAGCCACCGTGCCTTTGGCCTGGCTGCCGGTGGCCTTCCAGACGGCAGATTCAACAATTCGTCCGCCGTCCAGCGGCAGGCCTGGCAGGACGTTGAAGATGCCAATGACGAAGTTGGCCCACATAAAGATGTTGGTCAGGGTGTCTGCCACAACGCCCATGCTCGCGCCGGACAGGACCAGCCAGGCTGCTCCCGCCAGGACCAGGTTGGCTGCCGGCCCTGCCAGCGCCACGATCACTGACCGTGCCGGGGTGGCCGTGAAGTTTTCGAACTGCGTGTGGCCGCCCCAGAGGTTCAGCACGATTTTCTGGGTGGGCCAGCCGTAGGCCTTGGCGGTAAGGGCATGCGCCAACTCGTGGACCAGGACCGAAATGAGCAGCAGTAAGGCGTAGGCGAACGCCACATAGTAGGCGGTAATGCCGAATCCGGGATTGCGTTCCAGCAGCACCGGTCCGTAGACGATGACAGTGAACGCTGCAATCACAAACCAGGAGTACGCCAGAATGATGGGGATCCCGGCGATGCGGCCGAGGCGGATTCCTTCCCGACGTGCGGGAGCGGGCGATTCACTCACGATGTTCTCCCGGGCGTCGCCGCCAACGTGGCCGCGAATTCGGTCATGCTTGCGGCCGCGATCGCTTCCAGCTCGGAAACCGTCCGCCCTGCCAGTGAGTCCCACGTGGTGTGCCGGGGATCGGCCGGCAGCGGGACAATATGGGGAATGGCCACGGTGGCCACTCCGGATGCCACCGCCGCTGCGACACCCGGTCCCGAATCTTCCAGTGCAACACAGTGGCCGATGGTCAGGCCGGGATCTGAGTCCTGGAGCAGTTCCACGGCCTTCAGGTAAGCCTCGGGGTGGGGTTTGCCATGCGTCACGGTATCGCCGGTGACCATGAACTCGAAATACGGTCTGGGCAGGCTCGCCACGATCTCGCGGGCAAGGGGCCCCTCCGACATGGTGACCAGCGCACACCTGACACCTGCCTGGTGCAGGCCGTCAAGCAGCTCCCGGGCGCCCGGACGCCACGGGACAGACCGTTGAACGTTCCTGATGACTTCCGCGGTCAACGTGTCGATGATTTGGCGGGTGTCCAGCCGGACACCGGCCTCCTGCAGGATTCCGGCGGAAAACGTCAGGGCCTGCCCCACGAGCTGGGTGGCCTGTTCGTGTGACCAGGTTCCGCCATGGGCTTCCACGAGGGAGCGCTCAGCGGCGATCCAATAGGGTTCCGTGTCCACGATGGTCCCGTCCATATCCCAAAGAACAGCACGGAGCGGGGAAACAGAAGGTGAGGGTCGCATGGCGTAAGTCTACGGTGCCGGCCTGAACGCCGGCCGTGCGTACGCCCTTGGCGAATATGGCCGCGGCAGCAGGTGCGGAAGCGGACCGGGGACACTTTTGGCGTTGCATTGAATGCACCGCCACCGTTCTTGGACGTAGGGTGAAGAAATGAATAGCTTCGACGGAGACACCACAGAACCGGGTGCCGTGCCTGAACAGGAGCAGTTCCTGCTGCCAGTGGCCGAGGGGCAGCGCATCACCGTGATGCTGGCCGCTTTTGAAGGCTGGAACGACGCCGGGGAAGCAGCCAGTGACTCGTTGCGCTATCTCAACAAAGTGTGGGGCGGCAAGAAAGTTGCGTCCATCGACGCCGACGAATACTACGATTTCCAGTTCACCCGTCCCACCGTCCGCCGGACCGCGTCCGGGGAACGCAAGATCAAGTGGCCGGCCACGCGCATCTACAAGGCCAGTGCACCTGATTCGAACATTGACGTCATTTTTGTCCAGGGCACGGAGCCCTCGTACAAGTGGCGGGCCTACACCGCGGAACTTCTGGTCCATGCAGAAGCACTCAAAGTGGACTACGTGATCCTCGTGGGTGCCTTGCTGGCTGATGTTCCGCACAGCAGGCCCATCCCCGTGAGCACGTCATCCGATGACGCCCCGCTGCGGGAACGGCTGAACCTGGAACCGTCCCAGTACGAGGGTCCGGTCGGCATTGTCGGGGTGCTCTCCGAAGTAGCCCTTCTGGCCGGCATTCCCACGGTTTCGCTGTGGGCCGCAGTCCCCCACTACGTTGCCCAGGCACCATCGCCGAAGGCCCAACTGGCCCTCCTGCACCGGATAGAGGAACTGCTCCAGGTTCCGCTGGACACCCACGAGCTGGCGGAGGAGTCAGCCGCCTGGGAACGTGGGGTGGACGAACTGGCCACCGAGGATCCGGAAATCGCCGCGTACGTCCGCCAGCTTGAAGAAGCGAAGGACACCGCCGACCTTCCGGAAGCCAGCGGAGAGTCCATCGCGCGTGAATTCGAGCGGTACCTGAAGCGCCGGGGCCGCGACAAAAACTAAGTAGCGGCTGCGTCCGCCTGCGGTTTCCGGCAGGCGGACGCGCACAGCGCTAGAGTACGACGCCGAGCAATGCCTCGACTGCGTCACTGACCAGTGCTTCATCCTGCGGGCTGCCCGCTGCCGCGGTGGCCGCAGCGGCCCACCGGTCGACGGCTTCGAGTGCTGCCGGAGCGTTCAGATCGGCGGCCAGGGCCGACCGCATGTCGCCAATCACGCCGGCAGCCGATCCGGCAGGTGCGGCGGCGAGGGCCTGGCGCCAGGCGGCGAGCCTTTCCTTGGCCGCTGCGAAGCCTTCCGGCGTCCAGGACCAGTCTGAACGGTAGTGGTGGGCCAGGATTGCCAGCCGTATCGCGGCCGGCTCTTCACCGTCTGCGCGCAGCTTGGAGACGAGGACCAGGTTGCCCTTGGACTTGCTCATCTTTTCACCGTCCAGGCCCACCATGCCGGCGTGGGCGTAGTGGCGGGCCAACGGGACACCTGCCAGGGAATAGGCGTGGCCGGCTCCCATCTCGTGGTGCGGGAAGATCAGGTCTGAGCCGCCGCCCTGAACCGTGAAGGGTGCCGGCAGGTACCGCTGGGCGATGACCGTGCATTCGATGTGCCATCCGGGCCTGCCCTGGCCCAGTTCTCCGCCGGGCCAGCTGGGCTCGCCGTCACGGGCAACCCGCCAGAGGAGCGGGTCAAGGGCCTGGCGCTTGCCGGCCCTGCCAGGGTCGCCGCCGCGTTCGGCGAACAGCTCAAGCATTTCAGCTTCCCCAAGGTGCGAGATCGATCCCAGGGTCCAGGCGTCAGGGGCGATCGACTGCTTGCCGGCGGCTTCGACATCGTAGTAGACATCACCGTCCGGCTCCCCCGCGGCGCCGGCGACGCGGTAAGCCAGGCCCTGCCTGATCAGGCGCTCAATGGCCGGGACGATCAGGTCCACGGACTCAACAGCGCCGACATAGTGGTCCGGCGCAATAACGTTGAGGGCTTCCATGTCCGTCTGGAAAAGTTCGATCTGGCTGGCCGCCAGGTCCTGCCAGTCCACACCGGTGGCTGTGGCGCGCTCCAGCAAGGGGTCATCCACGTCTGTGACGTTCTGGACGTACGCAACCTTGTGGCCGGCGTCGCGCCAGGCCCTGTTCAGGAGATCAAAGGCCACGTAGCTGGCAGCATGGCCCATGTGCGTAGCGTCGTACGGGGTGATGCCGCAGACATACATCGACTGCTCACCGCTGACAGGCAGGCCGATTTCCTGTCCCATGGCGGTGTCGAACAGACGGATGGCCGGCATGGAGCCGGGCAGCACAGGAACAGGTCTAGAAGTCCAGGATTTCACAGCCCAAGCCTACTTCTAGGCATCGATGACATTGAAACCGAGCAGAAGATACAGGGCGAGGCCCAGGAGAATCCGGTACCAGACAAAGAGCCGGTAGCTCCGCGTGGAGATGAATTTAAGGAACCAGCCAATGATCACGTAGCCCACAACCAGGGCGATGACGGTGGCCAGCGCTGTCTCCGGAAGGCCATACGGTCCGGTAATGCCGTCCTTGGAAACCACTTTGTACAGCTGGTACAGGCCGCTGCCGAACACGGCCGGAATGGCCAGCAGGAACGAGTAACGGGCCGCTGCTTCGCGGGTATAGCCCATCAGGAGGCCGGCCGTAATGGTACCGCCGGACCGTGAGACGCCAGGGATGAGCGCCAACGCCTGGGCGAACCCGTACAAAATGCCGTGCTTGTAGGAAAGCTGGGAGAGTTCGCGTTCCTGCTTTCCGACGGCGTCCGCCACGGCCAGGATCAAACCAAAAACGATCAGCATGGTGGCGACGATCCACAGGCTTCGCAGCACCGATTCAATCTGGTCCTGGAACAGCAGGCCCAGCACGATGATGGGCAGGCTGCCGAGGATTACCAGCCAGCCCATGCGGGCGTCAGGATCCTGCCGGGAGACTTTTCCTGTCAGGGAACCCGCCCAGGCCTTGATGATTCGGACGATGTCCCGCCAGAAATAGATCACCACCGCCGTTTCGGTTCCGAGCTGGGTGATGGCCGTAAATGCTGCCCCCGGATCGGACGCGTTGGGCAGGAACTGACCCACGATCCGCAGGTGCGCGCTTGATGAAATCGGTAGAAATTCGGTCAGACCCTGTATTAGCCCGAGCAGGGCCGCCTCAATCCAGTTCACGCTAAGACACTACGTCATGCGCCCTGTTGATTCCCCGTAAGCTTGCAGCTATGCAGCAGCGTTACGTCGGCAACAGTGGATTGCGAGTCTCCGCCCTTTCCCTCGGCACCATGTCCTGGGCCGGCGAAACCGACGAACAGGACGCCTCCGAGATCTTGCGCACATTTGTTGATGGCGGCGGAAAACTCATCGACACGGCCGCCTCCTACGCTGATGGCCGCGCCGAAGCAATGATCGGGTCCTTGCTGGGCGACGTTGTCTCACGCACGGAAGTCTGCATTTCCACGAAGGCGGGGACATCGACGTCGGAGGGCCGGCGGACTGTGGACACGTCGCGCAGTGCGATGCTGAGCAGCCTGGACGCCAGCCTGGCGAGGCTCGGGACCGACTACGTGGACCTCTGGTTTGCGCAGGCATGGGACGGCAACGTCCCCTTGGACGAAACGCTGTCCGCGCTCGAGTTCGCTGTCCGCAGCGGGCGCGCCCGCTATGCGGGCATCGCCAACTTCAACGGCTGGCAGAGCGCCAAGGCAGCAGCAGTGGCCGGATTCCCGCTCGTTGCTGCCCAGGCCGAATACTCGCTGCTCCAACGGAAACCGGAGGCGGAACTGATTCCCGCCGTCGAAGACGCAGGCCTGGGACTCATGGCGTGGGCGCCGCTGGGCCGCGGCGTGCTCACCGGCAAGTACCGCAGCAGTATCCCCGTGGACTCCCGGGCAGCGCGCAGTGATTCTGCACCCTATGTTGAGCCGTATTTGGAGCAGCAGCCTTCCAGTGTCGTGGAAGCGGTGGCGATGGCTGCCAAAGGCCTGGGCCGGACGGCACTGGATGTGTCGCTGAGCTGGCTGCTGGCCCAGCACGGGGTGGCCACCGCCGTTGTCGGGCCCCGGACTCCGGTCCAGGCCAAGGAGATCATGGCCGCCCAGCTGACGCGGCTTCCCCCGGAGATTGCACGGGCGCTGGAGGATGTGTCCCAGCCGGCCTGAGCCTGCGCTCAGCTGTGCGCTGCTTCAATCCTCGACGATTTCGAGGTCCTCTTCTTCGTCGATGCCGGATTCTTCATCCTCGTCCTCGTCGTCGTCAAACACCTGCAGGGGTGTGACCTCGCTGTAAGCCTCGTAGAGTGCGTCTTCATACACCTCGAACGCATCTGCGACCGCGAAAAAAGCGGCTTCGACGGCGGGATCCCCATCATCGCGCCGGTTGGATGCTGCTATAAGGTGTTCTTCCAAGGCGGTTGTCAAAGACTGAAGCGCGACACGCGGATCGATGCTCATGACTTCACGTTAGCCGGAAAAGGACGAAAATGGAGAGCAATGAAGGAACATTTTCTGACCAGCTCGGTCCAACGGGAACGGGACTTTATCAAGCAGTACGAGTACCTCGTACTGACGGTGAGCCCTCTCGATTCCCTGCCTGAGGCCAGGCGCAGGCTTGTGGAGCACTCCGAGTACGGCAAGTGGGAACTGGAACGCAGTGTGCTGTACATGGGCGGCGGCAGGCGCTTCTGGCTGCGCCGCCGGGTGATGCAGGTCCAGCGGACCGTTTAGGACTTCGGAGCCAGCGGACCGTTTAGGAGTCCAGCGGCCCCAGCCACGCGTTCGCTACCGTGTTGTGCGCAGACTCATCATCTGACGGGTGGAACATCCCGGCCAGGACATCCCGGTACAGGCGTTCAAGTTCGGACCCGCGAAAGTAGCTGGAACCGCCGCTGACCCTGATGGCCAGATCCACAACGCGGCGTGCGGTCTCCGTCGCATTCACCTTCAGGCCAACGAGCTTTGGGAACCACTGGGATCCGTGGTCCGTGAGGGCATCGACGTCGCGGGTGACCGCCAGGAGGTGCGGGTAAAGGCTGTCCATGGCCATCGCGGCCTCGGCCACCTTCCAGCGGATGTCCGGATCCTGTGCATAGCTTCGGCCGGCGTTCTTGAAGGACGTCCGCCGCTTTACCGCCTCCACGCCGAGCGTCAGGGCACGCTCACCAATGCCGGTGTACACCGCCGCCAGCAGCGACTCAAAGCAGGCAAAGATGGCGAAGATCAGTGGATCGGCGTTGGGGCCCACCGGCAGCTTACGGAAGATCCGGTCCGGCCCCACCTCGACCCCGTCCAGGACCGTGGTGTTGGACTGGCTGGCCCGCATGCCAAGGGTGTCCCAGTCGTCCAGGATGGTGTAGCCCGCCGCGTCCCGCCGGATGAATCCGTGCACCAGTTCGCCCTCGCCGGACCGGGCCCGGGCGTCCTTGCCAAAGATGCCCAGCCGGGTCCACGCCGGTGAGAGGCTGGTGAAGATCTTGGTTCCGGTGAAACTGTAGCCGCCGCCGGGCAGCGGAACGGCTGCCGTCTTTGAATCAAAGAGGACCGAATCATTCCCGGCCTCGGAATTGCCGAAGGCAAAGATCTCACCGCGGGCAGCGTCTTCCAGGACGAAGCCCAGCGAATCATCGCCGCGGGCGGCCAGGACCTGCGCGACGCCGGTCCAGACCAGGTGCATGTTGATGGCCAGGGCGGTGGCCGGGGCTGCCGTTGCCAGCCTGCGCTGGCACTGTGCTGCCGCCTCGAGCCCAAGCCCCATGCCGCCGTCGGACGCTGGAACAAAAAGCTTAAGGTAACCGGCGGCGGTCAACTCAGCCAGGTCCTCCGCGAAAAACGCATTGTCCCGGTCGTAGCGGACTGCGCGGCCGCGGATGCCCTCCAGCAGGCGGTCCGGTAGCACTTCTTCGGGTGTCATGTCCTGCGCAGCTCAGTAGTTGGTGAGGAGCGTGTTGAGGACGCGGGCGCCGAACTTCAGCGAATCCACGGGCACCCGCTCGTCCACGCCGTGGAACATTCCAGTGAAGTCGAGGTCGTCAGGCAGCATGAGGGGCGCAAAGCCGTAGCCGGTGATCCCCAGCCTGCTCAGGGATTTGTTGTCCGTGCCGCCGGAGAGCGTGTACGGCAGGACCTTGGCCCCGGGGTCCTCGGAATGCAGGGCATCGATCATGGAGTCCACCAGGTTTCCGGCGAACGGCACCTCCAGCGAGACGTCGTTGTGCACATAGCTCACTTCAACCCCGGTGCCTGCGAGCTCCCGGACGATTTCCAGGACCTGTTCCTCCTGGCCGGGAAGCGTGCGGCAGTCCACCAGGGCCTCTGCCGATTCAGGAATGACGTTGTGTTTGTACCCGCCCTTCAGCAGCGTGGGGTTGGTCGTGTTCTGGAGGGTTGCCCCCACGAAGCGGGCCACCGTGCCGAGCTGGTCCAGGAGCCGGTCCGGGTTGTCCGGATCGAATTCGACGCCCGTGAGTTCGGTCACGCCGTCAAGGAACTGCCGCGTGGTGGGAGTGAGCTCGATAGGCCACTTGTACTCGCCGATCCGGGTGACCGCCGCTGCGAGGCGGGTGACGGCGTTGTCCGTGTTGATCTGGGAGCCGTGGCCTGCCCGGCCGTGGGCGACAAGGCGAAGCCAGGAGATGCCCTTCTCGGCGGTCTGCAGCAGATATGTGCGCTGCCCTCCGATAGTTGCCGAGAATCCGCCCACTTCCGAGATGGCTTCGGTGGCACCCTCGAAAAGCTCCGGCCGTTTGTCGACGGCGTACCGGGCACCGTATTCGCCGCCGGCTTCCTCGTCGGCAAAGAAGGCAAAAATGAGGTCGCGTTTGGGTTTCCGCCCGGACCGGGCCAAATCCCGCATAACGGACAGGATCATGGCATCCATGTCCTTCATGTCCACCGCTCCGCGGCCCCAGATGAGTCCGTCCTTGAGTTCTGCACCGAAGGGATCCACCGACCACTGTTCGCGCAGGGCTGGCACAACATCCAGGTGCCCATGCACTACAAGGGCGCTTGCAGAGGGGTCTTCGCCCGCCATCCGCGTTACAACACTGGCGCGGCCCGGCGCCGACTCGAAGATTTCGGCGGAGAGTCCCACTTCCTCGATCAGTCCGGCAGTGTACTCGGCGGCCACCCGCTCCCCCGGCCCCGAACCGTCGCCGTAGTTCGATGTATCTATCTGGATGAGTTCCTGGCAGATCCGTACAACTTCATCCTCGGCGCGGACGTCAGACATAGATACTCCTTGGGCGATGGGAAGGCTGCAAAGAACCTGCGTTTTCGTGTGCCTTCAGCCTACCCATGAGTCCCGATTCGATCTTTCCCGAAAGTTCGTGTTAGAGTCTTTCTCGCTGCTTCGGAGAAAAGCGAAACGCTGAAAGGCGGAATCGGACTCCGAATTACCACCTGCGCGGGTGGCGGAATGGCAGACGCGCTAGCTTGAGGTGCTAGTCCTCGAAAGGGGGTGGGGGTTCAAGTCCCCCTCCGCGCACAATGGGAATACCCCCGGAATCCAAGGATTCCGGGGGTTTTTCGTCATTAGTGAGTAGGCGCTGCGTGGACGCGGGCCGTTCAGTGCCGTTGTACGCCCAGGAGGAAGGCCAGTCCCCTGACAGCCAGCTCGTCCTGGCTAGGGGCCAACGGCCGCCAGATTGACGCCGCCACGGCGATCGCGGCATTGTCCGCAGTAAAACTTTCGATGTTCAGCGGTCCGCTGTAACCCACCTCGTCCAAGGCATGCAGGAAGTTTTCCCAATCGGTCTGGTCCCCGCCGGGGGCGCCGCGGTCGTTCCCGGAAACCTGGACGTGAACCACGTGTTCACCGGCCGCCCGGACCGCGGCGGCCAGCGAACGCTCCTCGATGTGAAGGTGGTAGCTGTCCAGGGCAAGGCCCACGCCGTTGCCCAGCAAGGGCCCCAGCGCCTCAAGTGCCTGGTCCACCGTGTTGAGCAGCGATGTTTCGTACCGGTTCAGCGGTTCGATGCCCAGGACGACGCCCGCTTCCCGGGCCCTCGCCGCCACCGGCTGCAGATTGTGCCGCAGCTCGGCGTCGGCCTCCCGCCGCTGGCCCGGCGACATCCGCCAGACGCGGCCGGTCCGGGCGTAGAAGGGACCGCACACAGTGGGCGAACCGATGCCGGCTGCCATGGTGATGCAGTCCATGAGATAGGCCTGCGTCTTTTCCACGGTGGCCGGGGCAGCCGCGACAAGGTCCCGGCCCGGCGACATGGCACCGACAACAAACGGCCTCAGCCCCGTGGACTCCAGGGCTTCGCGCACCGCGTCGGCCGTGAAGTCGCCGGCGTTTTCCAGCGGAAGTTCCACGGCGTCAAACCCCAGCGCAGCGATCCTCGCCAAGTGTCCGCGCAGGTTGGCATCGGTCAACGGAGAATCCCAGACCCAGGTGCTGATCCCGATGAGACGCTTCAAGCTGCTCCTTCCAACGCTGCGCGGAGGCCAGGGTCAGGGCATCTGCCGCTGCTGCCAGACCTGCGGATAGCCGGGGAGGTCTTCGCCGCCGAACTTGGCGTAGTGGCCGCCGGGCATCCCCTGGTTGCGCTGCAGCCAGGAGTCCAGTTCGTCCGCGAGGATGGGTTTCTGCGGGAGAATCCATTCGGCCGGGATCTGCTCGCCCTTGAAGATCCTCTCCAGGGCCAGCAGCGGAGTCCGCCACTGGAAGTTGGAGTAGACCGGGGCCATGGCATCGATTCCGGTTTCCTTCCACTTGGTCAGGAAGCTCATCTCATCCTCGCCGGTCATCACCGGCAGGTTCTTCCCGGCATCCTCGAAGGCCTCGAGGGCAGCCACGGCACCGTCGCCGGCGTCCATCCAGACGCCCTGGACATCGCCGGTGGCCAGTTCGTCGGAGATGATTTTCTTGATCTCGGTGGGGTCTGCTCCGGTGAAGTAGTCCCTTGCCTGGATTCCCTTCTCCTCAAAGATCTTCTTCGCCGCCGCCCACCGGTGTTCCAGCACATCCACGCCGGGAAGGATGCGGAGGGCCACCACCTTGTCACCGGACTTCAGCCTGTCGGTCAGGAACGTGGCGGTGTCGATGCCCCAGGCGAAGCCTCCGATCGGGTGGATGAACGTGGTGGCGCAGTCGGTTTCGACGCCGCGGTCAAACACCACCACAGGCTTGCCTGTCTGGCAGGCACGCTCCACGGCCTGGGTCAGGGCCGCCGTCGAGTTGGGCGAGATGACGAACGCATCGCAGTTTCCCTCGCCGATGAAGTAATCAATGTCCGCGATCTGCGTGTTGTCGTTGTCCTTGGCATCCCGGGTCTCCATTTCGGAAACGACTCCCGAGCCCTGGAGGACCTTGAGTTGCTGGTTCATGGTAATCCAGCCGGTCTGGCGCCACGGGTTCGAGATGGAGGCATTGGCGAAGCAGACCTTCTTTGGCCCGGAGGAGGCGAACTTTGCGGTGTCGGTCATGTCGCCGGCGATGTACTGAAGGTAGGGCTGCTCAGCGTTTCCTTCGAAGGTCGCCGAACGTTGCGTGAACTGGTCATCGTAAAGCGTCTGGTCAAACCATTCCTGGCTGGCCGGAGTGGTGGCCGGCGAGCCGGTGTCCGGTGCCGTTGTTTCGGTAACGGACGGATCCGTGGTGGTACAGGCAGTCAAAACCACCAGCGGCAATACTGCGCCAAGTGCGATCGCGCGAATAGGGTGTTTACGCATCAGAATCGATCTCCTCCTTGTTCGGTGCCCTCGTGGGGCGTGGGTGCTGCGCTTAGCCGGTGCCGTTCGTCATGGGCGGCGGAAGTGGCTCCCTTGCGCTTGCGCTGCCATGACGTGGACGCTGCTGCCACGGCGATGATGATGATGACGCCCTGGACTGTGTCCCGCCAGGTCGCCTGGATGCCCATGAAATTCAAGAGGGTGAACAGCGCCTCCAGGGCGAACGCGCCGGCCGCCGCGGACAGGACCCAGCCGCGTCCGCCGCCGAGCACCACGCCACCGAGGACGACGGCGGTGATCGCCGTGAACTCGTAACCCCGCCCCACCGACGGATGTACTCCCGCGTAGCCCACGAGGAGGATGCCGGCCACGGTGGCCGACAGTGACGAGATGATGAACGCCCGCGTCCGCACCCACCAGACACGGGAGCCGGACAGTTCGGCAGCCCGGGGGTTATCGCCGACGGCGATGAGCATACGGCCGAAGGGGCGGCGCATCAGGACAACCGCCAGGACGGTCACCGCCGCCAGGATGATGACAGGGTAAGGAATGATGTCCAGGACCGGGACGTCCTGGATCCCGCCGCGCCCTATCTGGCGGAAGCTGTCCGCAGGGTTTCCCTGGGCCGCGCCGCCGGTCCAGTAGAGGACCAGTCCGAGCAGGGCCAGCATCATGCCCAGCGTCACGATGAAGCTGGGCACCTTCAGCAGTGTCGAGATCAGTCCGTTCACGAGCCCGATGAAGGCGCCGAGCACAAACATCAGGATCAGGACCGGAATCACCCTGGAATCGTCCTGCCGGATGAGGTTGCCGGCAACGATGACCTGCATGGTCACGACCGATCCCATCGACAGGTCGAATTCGCCGCTGACAATAACGAAGTACTGGCCGACGGCCGCGATGGCGATCGGGGCCGTCCTGCCGATGAACCGGATGAAGGAGCCAGGCTCCCCGAAGGACGGGTTCAGCACGATGATGGCCGCCAAAAGGCTGATCAACAGGATGAAGACAGCGCCGCCGGGAGTACGCACAGCGCGCAGGAGACGCTGGGAACGGCTGGCGCGGTTCTGCCGGAGGACTGCGCTGCGCCCGGAGGGCAGTGCCGTGCTCATGGCCGCTCCGAGGGCGGAACCTGTGCGGCAGGGGCTTCGACGGAACCCTTCGGGCCGAACCGCTCGGGTCGGTTGACGATCCTGCGGCGCGCATACACAGCGACGGCGACGACAATGACCACGCCCCTGACCACGTCCTTGAGGAAGGGGTTGATCTGCATAACGGACATGATGTTGTCCAGCATGGCGAAGATGAGGACGCCGCCCAGGGTGCCGGTGATGGTTCCTTTGCCGCCTGCCAGAAGTGTGCCGCCGAGGACCACGGCGGCGATGGAGAGGAGATCGTACCCGCCCTGGGAGCCCACCGTCGGGCTGCCCACACCCAGCCGGCTGGCGAGGAGCAGGCCCGCCATTCCTGACAGCACCGAACAGATCACGTGGGCCGTGATGACCGGCAGGTCGACGCGGATGCCCGAGGTCCGGGCTACGGAAATGTCACCGCCGACGGCGTAGAGGTGGTGGCCCGTTCTGGTGCGGTGGAGCAGCAGCATGGCCAGGGCCGCACAGGCCAGCATAATGATGGTCGAGATGGGCACAGGCCCCAGACCGGTCGCCCCGATCAGGCGGAACGAGAGCGGTGTCTGCCCGAAGCTGCCCTTGAAGTTGGTGGCGAGGTAGCCGCTGATGATCAGGCCCATGCCCAGCGTGGCAATGAACCCGTGTACGTTGAGGCGGGCCACGATCAGCCCGTTGGCCAGGCCGATGACCGCCGCGGCACCAAGCGTGAGCAGGACGCCGGGCAGGACGTTGCCCGGGTTGTTGGCCATCACACCGGCGGCAATGAGGCTGGCAAGGCTGGCGACATAGGGAACCGAGAGGTCCAGGCTGCCGGCCAGGATGACAAGGGTCTGTCCGATTGCGATGAAACCCAGGACGCTGGTTCCGGTCAGGATGCTGGAGATATTTCCCGAGCTGAAAAAATTCCGTCCGATCGTGCTGACGAGTACGGCACCGGCGATAAGCGTCAGCAGGGCCACCAGGTAGACGATCTGTGTGGAGGACAGGCGATCGACGAAGCTGACACGCTGTTTCATGCCCCGTCTCCCGATGCAATCCTGGCACCCGTTGCGAGCTGCAGGACGGCTTCCTCTGACGTTCCGGCCGGAAGCTCGCCGGCGAGACGCCCGTCGCGCATGACGAGGATCCGGTCGGACATGCCGATGACCTCCGGTAATTCGCTGGAGACCATCAGGATGGCTTTGCCTTCGGCTGCCAGCTTGCGCATGAGCCGGTAGACGGCCACCTTGGCTCCCACATCTATGCCGCGGGTAGGTTCATCCAGCAGGACCAGGCTGGGGCGGATTGCCAGCCATTTGGCCAGGACCACCTTCTGCTGGTTCCCGCCGGAGAGGTACTGCACCTCCTGGTCCAAGTCCCGTGCCACTACCTCCAGCGAGGAAAACACGCCGGGAACCTCCGTTTTGACGGTTCTTGTACGGCGCGGAAAGACCGACCTGATGACGGTCAGTGCGTTGTCCAGGATGGACTGGTTCAGGCTGAGGCCCTCGGCTTTGCGGTCTTCCGTGATGAGGGCCATGCGGGCCCGGACGCCCTCCCTCGGGGACTTGGGCAGAAGCTCCCGGCCTTCCACCTTCATGGTGCCGCGGTGGAAGGGTGCGGCACCGAAAATGGCGTGAAGCAGTTCAGTCCGGCCGGAGCCCTGAAGACCGGCCAGCCCGACAATCTCACCCGGCCGAACGCTGAAGCTGATCCCGTCCAGCTGGCCGTTGCCGGCACCCAGCAGTTCCAGGATCGGCCTGACGGGGACGTTAGCACCGTCAACGTTCCTGACTTCAACGTTTTTGCCTTTGGAGTCCCCGTCTGGCAGGGGCAGCTTTTCCGGAAAGAACGCCGAGATAGGCCGGCCAACCATCAGCCGGACCAGCCCTGCATCATCGAGTTCTGAGGCCGGTGCGGTGCTGACCACGCGGCCGTCCTTCAGGACGGTGATGACATCGCAGAGATCAAAAAGTTCCCGAAGCCGGTGGGAGACGTAGAGAATTGCGGTTCCGCGGTCCCGGAGGCGGGACACGATCTGGTAAAGGAGCTCAACTTCGGCGCCGGCCAGCGCGGCGGTTGGCTCGTCCATGGCGACGATCCGGGCGTCGTAGCTGACAGCTTTTGCAATCTCCACTATCTGCTGCTCCGCCACGGTCAGGCTCCGCACCTGTGCGGTGGGCCGGATGGTGGTGATCCCGAGCGACTGCAGCAGCTCGGCCGTTTGCACGTTCATGAGCGCCTTGTTAACCAGGACCCCGCGGCGGGGTTCCCGGCCCAGGAAGATGTTCTCGGCCACCGTCCGGTCCGGAAGGAGATTAAACTCCTGGAAGACCGACGACAGCCCTGCCTCATGAGCTTTCGTTGGGTGGCCGAAACTGACTTCCCGGCCGTCCAAAAGTACCGTTCCCGCGTCAGGCTGGTAGACCCCTGCGAGCACTTTCATCAGGGTGGACTTCCCGGCCCCGTTTTCGCCTACGAGCCCGTGAACCTGGCTCCGGTGAAGGGTGAGGTGGGCGTTTTCCAGCACGGGAATACCGAAGAAGCTCTTTGTCAGTCCGCGGACTTCCAGAAGGGGCGGCGGGTCCGTGCTGCTATGGGGGAACCCGCCGGGGATTGACGCCGCGCCAGTCCCTTCGTGGTTCTCCATCGATCCGCCCACGACTAACTGTTACAGGGCGGGTTCTGATCCGTCAAGGGATAAACGATTGCTGACTACCAGGGCTGTTTCGCTGCGTTTTGTGGTTGTTGCGCGGCGGTGCAGACGTGTGTCTCTCACCACGCGTCGGCCGCGAACAGGCGGCCGAAGAGCCTCATGTCACCGAAGCTGCGGTTGGCGCGGCTGAATTGGCGTACTCTTGTGGTTCACCTGTGGCTCATCCGGGACATGAAGCCTTGATTCCAGGCACTTCTGGCCGAGGCAAGACCCGGGATGGTTGAAGTCCAGGACCGCTGACAAACAGGAAAACTCCCCCGATCCTTGGATGTTGGGATTTTTGCATGTCTGACCGCGGCGCCACAGACAAAGTTTTTCCGCCAGCCTATTGGGGAATAGCTGCCGGATGCTGTACGTTGCATACGCGACAGACGAACCAAAGAAAAGAGATACACCTAAGTGGCAACCGATTACGATGAACTTCGCTCCGACGTCAAGGAGTCGCAGGACAACTCGCTCGAGGCACTGCAGTCCGCCAATGCACCGGACGCCCGCAGCGTCGTGCTCGAGCTCGATGAGGCCGACGGACTGGATGGCGCCGGCGTCCCCGGCGGCGAATTCGTTGCCGAGGAACTGGTTGTGCAGGTCATCCCCCAGGCGGAGGACGAGTTCACCTGCTACTCCTGCTTCCTGGTCCGGCACCGTTCGCAGATTGCACGCCAGAAGGATGGCCACAGCTACTGCACGGACTGCGAAGGCTGATTCCCAAACACGAGAGATCTATCCGTGCCGGCTGAGTTTTCCACCGGCAGGAAGCAAAGGCACGCCCACATCCTGTAGGCGTGCCTTTCCTGTTCACCGCATTGTTCCGGGCACCAACTCCGTTACCGTCAGGTGTCAGCCCAGACGGCTGCGCACCAGCTCGCTGACAGCCTTGCCGTCGAAGCGCCCGGCAACTTTCGCCGTAACGGGCTTCATGACAGCGCCCAGCTGACGCAGGCCGGGTTCCACTCCCCCGGCGCGCAGCCCGGCAATGGTTTCGTCCACGATCGCTTCGACTTCCTCAGCTGTCAGCGCACGCGGCAGGTATGCCTCTATGACTTCGGCCTCCGCAACCTCGGCCGCGGCCCGCTCAGCCTCGCCGGCATCGGTGTAGATCTTTGCCGTCTCGCGGCGTTTGGCAGCCTCCTTCTGCAGCAGCGACGTCACCTGGGCATCATCAAGTTCAATGGGTGATTTCCCGGACTTTTCCCGCGTCTCGATCTCGCCAAGGACGTTGCGAACCGTTGTCAGGGCGGTCTTGTTCCGATCCTTCATATGCGCCACGACGTCAGCGTGGAGACGTTCCTTCAAAGTGCTCACAGTATTCCTCATCTCATTCAGCGCCCGCAGGCTGCGGGGCAATGGTGAACCATCCCTCTAGTACCGTAGAGGCCTATGGCTGACAATAACTACTCCCTGTCCGGCGGGGAGTGAATGTGATTTCCGAGCAACTGTGGAACCGGATCGCGGAGGTTTTCAGCAGGACGGCCATCCCCCATGTCACGCTGATCGAACTGGGCGTGGTTCTGGCCCTTGCAACAGCCCTCTCCATTCCCCGTGCCACGTGGAAGTACTTCGGGCTTCTGGCCACCGCCACCCACGAACTGGGCCACGCTTTCGCCGCCGTCACAAGCGGTCAACGGCTGAGCGGGATCACCTTGAGGCTGGATCATTCCGGCACCACCACCAGTTTCGGCCGTGGCCGGCTTGCGGCCGTTTGGTCAGGCTTCTGGGGATACCCGGTTCCGGCCCTGACGGGGGCCGCGCTGGTCAGCTCCGGATTTGGTGGCTGGGGTCCGGCCGCGCTTGCTACCGGCACACTCATCCTGGCAGCATCGCTCATCTTCATCAGGAACTTCGCCGGGATCTTCATCACAGTCGCTGCCATTGCAGCCGGAGCAGTGCTGGTCCTTTTTGTTCCTGACCAGTTCACCGGCCACGTGGCCATCAGTCTCGGCGTGGCCCTGCTGGTTGCAGCCGTCAGGGACCTTGCCAAGCTCACCAACGTCCATCTGCGGCGACGGGACAGGCTGGCCAGTTCCGACGCGTACATCCTTTACCGCGCCACGGCTGTCCCGTCCGTGATATGGATAGCGCTGTTTATCGCAGTTGTTGCCGGTTGCTGGGTGGTGGCGTGGCAGCCGATCTCTGCAACTCTGGCTGCGGGAGCCTAGGCTTGTTCGCATGAGCCAGGATCCAACCGGCAGCCAGCCTGCCGCGACCACACAAACAATGAACAGCACGGACGGCAACTCCGGGCTAAACAATGCGCACAGTACCAAGGGCGCCTACGTCACCGGCGGAGCTGAGTTCACCAGGGACACCAACTACATCGAGGACCGCATCACCCGTGACGGACACCCGGGCGATAACGGCGAGCCCGGGTGGCCAGTCGAATCCGGCCGTTACCGGCTGATTGCAGCGCGCGCGTGCCCGTGGGCGAACCGAACCGTTATTGTGCGCCGGCTTCTGGGACTCGAGGACGCCATCTCGCTCGGCCAGCCTGGCCCCACCCACGACGCCCGCTCCTGGACCTTTGACCTGGATCCCGGGGGTGTGGATCCGGTCCTGGGCATCGAACGCATTCAGAGCGCCTACTTCAAGCGCTTCCCGGACTACCCGCGCGGCATCACGGTTCCAGCCATCGTGGATCTACCCAGCGGCGCCGTGGTCACCAACAACTTTCCCCAAATCACGTTGGACTTTGCCACCGAATGGGTGGACTTCCACCGGCCCGGCGCTCCCGACCTGTATCCCGAACACCTGCGGCAGGAAATCGATGCTGTCAACAAGCGCGTGTTTACCGAGATCAACAACGGCGTCTACCGGTGCGGGTTTGCCGGCTCCCAGGAGGCGTATAACTCCGCCTACACCCGGCTGTGGACCGCACTGGACTGGCTCGAGGAACGTCTCTCCGGCCAGCGGTACCTCGTTGGCGACACCATCACCGAGGCTGATGTCCGGCTGTTTACAACGTTGGCGCGGTTCGACGCCGTTTATCACGGACACTTCAAATGCAACCGGCAGAAGCTCACTGAGATGCCAGCCCTTTGGGGGTACGCACGCGACCTGTTCCAGACCCCGGGCTTCGGCGACACGATCGACTTTGTGCAGATCAAGCAGCACTACTACATTGTTCATGAGGACATTAATCCGACAGGGATTGTGCCGCAGGGGCCGGACCTCTCGGGCTGGCTAGAGCCCCATGGGCGGGACTCGCTGGGCGGCAGGCCGTTCGGCAATGGCACTCCCCCGGGCCCTGTCCGTCCCGGCGAAGAAGTTGCTCGGGGACACGGAGCGGACACGGCAGCGGAAAGCGCTTTCTGACGGGCTAAGCTCTCTCCATGCAGAAAAGTCATGGCCTGGCAGCGCCCGGATTCGAAGCCGTCACCGATTTGTTCGAGGCCTTCCTTGCAGCCGATCCCCAGTACAGTGCGCAAGTGGCGGCCTACCGGCACGGCGTGAAAGTGCTGGACCTTCATGGAGGCCCGCACATCGCGGCGGCATCCATCACAGGCGCCTACTCGGTCTCCAAGGGAGCTGCAGGCCTGGTCATGTCCCTGCTTGTTCAGGAGGGACTCCTGGACCTCGACCGGCCGGTGGCCAGCTACTGGCCCGAATTCGGTGCCCACGGCAAGGACCGGCTCCTGGTCCGGGAGGCGCTGTCCCACCAGGCCGGGCTGATGGGCGTCGAGGGCGGCTTTGCCCTCGACGAGTTCACCACGCCCGAGGCGGCCGCGCGCCTCGCCGCGTCGCCGCCGTTATGGCGCCCCGGGAGCTGCTTCGGGTACCACGCCCTCACTATCGGAATCATGATGGAGGAACTCTGCCGGCGGGTCACCGGAACCAGCCTGCAGAGCCTCTTTGACCTCCGCATCCGCGTGGCTTACGGCGTTGACTTCTTCCTGGGCCTGCCGGCGGAACTCGAATTTCGGTACCGGGATGTGCTGTACGACGTCGATCCCGGCCAGCCGTGGCTTGATCCGCTGAGCCTGGGCGGGCTTAACGGGAATGCGGCGGTGGGTTCCATCATGGAGCTTCCCAACCGGCGGGCCGTGCGTGCCGCCGGGATGAGCGCCGCCGGCGGCGTGGGGACCGCTGAGGGGCTGGCGCGGCTGTATGCCGCGGCGACAACGGGCGTGCACGGCCTGGACGCTTTCCTCACACCGGAAACGATCGATCAGATGTCCCAGGAACAGGTGTGGGGCCTGGACCGCAGCTCCGGCCTGGACAACGCCTTTGCCGTGGTGTTTATGAAGCCTCACCCATCGCGGAATTTCGGCAGCCACCGTGCGTTCGGCCACGAAGGGGCAAACGCGGCCCTCGGTTTCGCCGATCCTGCCTATGCCCTCAGTTTTGGCTATATCCCGCAGCGGGCGGAGGACGGCCGGACGCCCGGCAGGGCGCACAGGCTCGCAGCGGAGGTCCGGCGGGCCGGCGCCGGCTTGTCCTAGCCCCGGCCTGCACCTAACGTGGGCGGGATGGGTGACACTCACACACAGTCAGGGCCCCCGCGCGCCAAGGGCTCCCTTCTGCTAAAGAACGCCGTGTCCGGTGTCGCCGCCGCCTTCACGCTCCAGCGCCTGCTGCTGGCGGCCAAGGCGGCCCTCGCGGCCGGGCTGGCCTTTGCCATAGCGCCCCTCATGCCAGGGCCGGCGGCAGAGTATCCGTACTACGCGCCGCTGGGCGCCCTGGTCTCGATGTACCACAACGTGGCAGGATCCGTCCGGCAGGGGTTCCAGGCACTGGTAGGCCTCGCCATTGGTATCGGTCTCGCGTTTGCGCTCGTCAGCATCAGTGATCCCTCACCGGTGTCCGTCGCGGTCTTCATGGGGCTGGGAATCCTGCTCGGCGGACTGCCCAGGATCGGTTCAGGCAGTGATTGGATTCCGACGGCGGCGCTTCTGGTCCTGCTGGTGGGAGGAAGCAACGCGGACGACTTTTCGTTTGGGTACCTTATCCAGATGGGCGCGGGAGTCGCCGTCGGAATCGCCGTCAACTTCCTGATCTTCCCGCCCCTGCACTTTAGTGCGGCCGCCGACAGCCTGGGCGAGCTACGGCTGGCACTGGGAAAGCAGCTGACTGACATGGGGGCAGCGCTGACGGAAAAGTGGCCGCCAGAGCACGAGGACTGGTCCCGCCGCTCGGACGAACTGTCGGAAGCAGCCAGGACTGTCCGCCACCTTGTCCAGGAGGCGGACGCAAGCCGTCGCGCCAACCCCCGCCGGCGGCTCCATCCGCGGGACGTGGACCTCGACTACCGGAATCTGCGCGATCTTGAGCGGGTGACCTTCCACATCCAGGACATGACCGAAGTCCTTTCGGACGTCATCTGGTCAGAGGACGTGCCGTATACGGTTCCGTTCCAGGACAGCGCGCCGCTGGCAGCCGCCATGAACGCTGCCGGAGAGCTGCTGGCCTCGTTCCGTGGGGAGGACACGGCTGAGCAAAAGCGCCTGTACGCTGCGGCGGAGTCAGCCGTGGAGGCCTGCATGGCTGCCACGTTGCAGCGGGACCAGGAAGATGCCGCCGTCACGGCGTCGGAGTCCATCCTCCTGAGCCTCCACCGCATTCTCCGGGCCGTGCGCCCGGCGGCCTAGAGCGGTGTCACCGAGCCGCTGAAGTGTTTTCGGCCGGAGCGCGGGTTCCACGCTACAAAGTCCGAGCGCTGCCAGCCTTCACCCGGCGTTTGATCAGTGAATTCCAGCGCTACCCGGCCCGGCAGGAACACCGGGGCCTCAAAGGTCACCGCCCACGTGAATGCTTCGCCCTTCACCGGTCCGACGTCCGCCAGCGCCCTGGACGCCAGGTACATCCCGTGGGCGATGGAGCGGCGCATCCCCAGCGCCTTGGCCGAAAGCACACTCAGGTGGATCGGGTTGAAGTCACCTGACACCGCAGCGTATGCACGTCCCGTGTCCACGCCCAGCTGCCACACCGCAGTCGGGTCCGGGGGCGTGAAACCGGCCTGTCCGTTGCTGTTGTTGGGTGAGGGTTTATCGATTCCCGGCAGGAAAACCCCCTTCGCCAGGTAGGTGGAACGGCCGGTCCAGCGGACGTCCGCGGTCCCCCCGCCACGGACCTCGGCAACCACGTCGAGCTGCGTCCCCGCCCGGTGGCCCCGGAGGTTCTCCACCCGGGCTTCGATGTCCAGGAGCTCCGTGAAAAGTACCGGGGCACGCTGCTCAACATAGTTGCTCAGGTGGATCATGCCCAGCAAAGGCAATGGGAAATCGTCGCGGTTCATCACGCTGATGGCCAGTGGAAACGAAAGCGCGTGGAGGTAACCGGCGGGAAGGGTATCCCGGGCAGTCAGGCCAATAAGGTGCTGGTACGCGGTGAGATTACCGACGTCGGCCCTGACGCCTCTTACTTCGTGTCCGGTGGTTGGCAGGACTGAAGCAGTGTGGGTCCCCAGCACGCGGCGGCGTGCCGCCTGGGCGGCCGCATTGACGTAGAGCTTGGACAGCGCGGGCATCTCCCCCAGGATGACCGGCTGTGCAGCACTCACGCTCCCACCAGGTTCTGTCCACAGACACGCAGGATGTTCCCGTTGATGCCGCCCGCAGCATCACTGGCAAGGAACGCGATCGCCTCGGCCACGTCGGTCGGCAGGCCCCCTTGCTGCAGGGCATTGAGCCGCCGGCCCACTTCCCGGACGGCAAAGGGGATCCGCGCCGTCATCTCGGTTTCGATGAAGCCCGGCGCCACCGCGTTGATGGTTCCTCCCCGCTCCGCCAGCAGGGGTGCCGTGGCCCTCACCATCCCCATAACGCCGCCCTTGGATGCGGCATAGTTCGTCTGGCCGCGGTTGCCGGCGATCCCGCTCGTGGAGGCAACCGACACGATCCGCGGTGCATTGCGGAAGCGGTCCGAGGCCAATAAAGCGTCGTTGATCCTGAGCTGCGCCGCGATGTTGATGTTGAGCACTGAGTGCCAGCGCGCGTGGTCCATGTTGGCCAGGAGCTTGTCCCGCGTGATGCCGGCGTTGTGAACCAGGATGTCCAGGTGCCCGTGGCGCTGCACCGCATGCTCAAGGATTCGCTGGCCCGCATCCTCCCGGCTGATGTCCAACTGCAGGGCAGTGCCGTGTACGTCGTTGGCCACTGCCGCCAGGTGATCCCCCGCCGCCGGGATGTCAACCAGGACCAGTGTGGCCCCGTCCCGGTGAAGGGTCCTGGCGATGGCCGCGCCGATGCCCCTCGCCGCGCCGGTGACTACAGCCACCTTGCCGGCCAGTGGCTTCTCAACATCGTCCGGCAGTGTGCCGTCCCCTGTGCTGACCGTCAGGAACTGGCCGTCCACGAATGCCGACCGGCCTGACAGGAAGAATTGCAGGGCCGCCAAGGCACTCGGACTCGTGGTCCCGACGGCGTCGGCCAGGAGGACTCCGTTGGCCGTCGCGCCGACACGCAGTTCCTTGGCCAAGGACCGCAGAAAACCGTCCACCCCTTGCCGTGCCGCCGCCATCGCCGGACTGGTGGCCTCTGCGGCAGGACGGGAGATGGTGACAAACCGGGCGCCGGGAGCAAGATCACGCAGCGACGAAGCGGCGGACAGTACGGGCTTTTCGAGGTCTTCCGGGGTGGCCAGGGCCTCCAGGACCAGGATGATGGCCCCGAGTTTTTCGCGGGGCACGGCATGGCGGCGCACGTCCAGGTTCCAGGACAGCAGCGTGGCGGCCAATTCATCCGCGCCTGCGGTGTTGCCCTGCACCAGGACGGGGCCGGTTACCAAAGGCTGGCCCGGTGTGTAGCGGCGCAACACCGCCGGCTGGGGAAGCCCCAGCCGCTTCGCGAGATCTTTGCCCACGCCTTGGCTGACAAGGCGGGTGTATGTGTCTGTCATCCGGTGCTCCTACGCGGCTTCGAGAATTGCGACGACGCCCTGGCCGCCGGCGGCGCAGATGGAAATAAGGCCTCGTGCGGGCCTTCCGTTCACCGTGCCCTTCTCCTGCAGCATCTTGGCCAAGGAGGCGACGATGCGCCCGCCGGTCGCCGCAAACGGATGGCCCGCTGCCAGGGATGAGCCGTTGACGTTGAGCCTGGCCCTGTCGATGCTGCCGAAGGCTCCGTCCAGGCCAAGCCGGGTGCGGCCGAATTCCTCGTCTTCCCATGCGGCCAAAGTGCTCAGGACAGTCCCGGCGAAAGCTTCGTGGATCTCAAAGAAGTCGAAGTCTTCCAGGGTCAGTCCGTTGCGGGCAAGCAGCCGCGGGACAGCGAAGGCCGGCGCCATCAGCAGGCCGTCTTTGCCGTGGACGAAGTCCACAGCGGCGGCTTCACCATCCACCACAGTTGCGAGCATCGGCAGATCGTGTGCTTGGGCCCATTCCGCAGATGCAAGCAGGACAGTGGATGCCCCGTCGGTCAGAGGGGTGGAGTTCCCCGCGGTCATTGTTGCTTCAGCGCCCAGGTTCTTGCCGAAGACAGGCTTGAGGGTTGCCAGCTTCTCCAACGTGGTGTCCGGCCGAAGGTTCGAGTCCTTTGCCAGCCCCCGGTAGGGCGTGAGGAGGTCGTCAAAGAATCCTGCGTCGTAGGCGGCGGCCAGGTTGCGGTGGCTGTTGAAGGCGAGTTCATCCTGCGCCTCGCGCGAAATGTTCCACTGGGCCGTGGTGAGGGCCTGGTGCTCCCCCATGGACAGGCCCGTCCTGGGTTCGCCGGTACTGGGGGCGTCCGGGGCGAGGTCCTTGGGCCGCAGCCGGCTGAGTACCTGCAGGCGCTGTGGCAGGGTCTTGGCGCGGCTGAGGTCCAGGAGGACCCCGCGCAGGCCTTCGCTGACAGCAATGGGGGCATCCGAGGCCGAGTCCACGCCACCGGCGATGGCTGACTCGATCTGGCCCAGCTTGATCTTGTTGGCCAGGCCCAGGACCGTCTCCAGTCCCGTGGCGCATGCCTGCTGGAGGTCGTAGGCGGGGGTCTCCGCTGACAGGGCTGAACCCAGGACTGCTTCGCGGGTGAGGTTGAAATCGCGGGAGTGCTTCAGCACCGCACCGGCGGCCACTTCGCCGATCCGCTCATCCTGGAGCCCGAACCTGGCAATCAGGCCGTCCAGCGCAGCCGTCAGCATGTCCTGGTTGGAGGACTTGGTGTAGGCCCCGCCCGACCGGGCGAAAGGAATCCTGTTACCGCCCACGATCACGGCCTGGCGGGTTGGCCGCCCTGCCCCCGATACCGAGGGGCTGGTGGATTCCTGGGGTCCGGTTGCGGACTGTCCGTTGACGGACATGGGTGTCTCCTCTGATCTGCGACGGTTACCGATACCCAGCGTACCTGATACGCTGGGTATCGTGAACAACCTCCCCCCTGAACTTCCGACGCCGGCTGACGGCGCCAGTGCCGACGGCCGCTCAGCCCGCTGGCAATCCCACCGGGAAGAACGCCGTCGGGAGCTCATCAAATCCGCACGGCGTGCTGTCCATGCGCTGGGCAGCGACGCCTCCATGGAGGAGATTGCTGCCGCGGCCGGAACATCGAAGTCTGTGTTTTACCGCTATTTCGGCGACAAAGCAGGCCTCCAGCAGGCGGTGGGGGAAGTTGTCCTCAGCCAGATGCAGCGCAAGATCCGCGAGGCCGCCCAGAGTGCACAGACACCGAGGGAGGGCCTTCTGGCGATGATTTCGGCCTACCTCCAGATGGCAGAAACGAGCCCCAATGTCTACAGCTTCGTCACCCGCTATGCGCCCGTGGACGCGGACGGCCGGCACGGGTCGGCCGCAATTTCTGGAGCCCTGGGGCACTTTTTTGACTCCATCGCCGAGATGATCGCCGCTCCGATGCGGACGCATCTGGGCGACGGACGGGAGGCGGTCATCGGCTACTGGCCCACCGCTGCCATCGGACTGGTCCGGAATGCCGGGGAACAATGGCTCAGCACTGCGGACTCGCCAGCCAAACCGGACCAGGAAGCCATGGCGCAGCAAATCACTTCCTGGCTCTGCGTGGGAATCGCGCCTGAACTTTCACAAACACCTGAGCTTTCAGAAACAACTGTCAGAACCAACGAAGGACATTGACATGACTGAAGTAGTGGACCGGCCAGGCGGCCAGGACGCGGGAATCAAAGCAGCTGCCGCAGCCCCGGGCACTCCGCGGCCGGCCGGGAAGCCCGCCGTCGACGTCGCCGCCCTTGGTGAACAGCTCCTAGGCAAGTGGGCCCAATCCCGCCTGCACGCGCGCGCTTTGGCGGGTGACCCTGCACTGTTCAAGACAGAGGGCCTGACGCACACTGAGCACCGCAAGCGGACGTTCGGGCAGCTCAGGTTCCTCGTGGAGCACGGTGCCGTGCACCGTGCCTTCCCTGCGGCACTGGGCGGCGCCGATGACCACGGCGGGAACGTGGCAGGTTTCGAGGAGCTGGTCACAGCGGACCCGTCGCTGCAGATCAAGGCCGGGGTCCAGTGGGGCCTCTTCGGCTCGGCCGTGATGCACCTGGGCACGGCCGAACACCACGCCAAGTGGCTGCCGGGCATCATGAACCTGGACATCCCCGGCTGCTTCGCCATGACCGAGACCGGCCATGGCTCCGACGTTGCCAGCATCGCCACCACCGCCACGTACGACGCCGAATCCCGGGAATTTGTGATCCACACACCGTTCCGGGCGGCATGGAAGGATTACATCGGGAACGCAGCGATCGACGGCCTGGGCGCGGTGGTGTTCGCCCAGCTTGTGACCAAAGGTGTCAACCATGGCGTACACGCGTTCTACGTGGACCTCCGGGATCCGCTGACCAAGGCCTTCCTGCCGGGCATCGGCGGCGAGGACGACGGCGTCAAGGGCGGCCTCAACGGTATCGACAATGGCCGGCTGCACTTCGACCATGTCCGCATCCCGCGGACGAACCTCCTGAACCGCTACGGCGACGTGGCAGCCGATGGCACCTACACATCCTCCATCGCCAGCCCGGGCCGCCGCTTCTTCACCATGCTGGGCACCCTCGTCCAGGGCCGCGTGTCCCTGGACGGAGCGGCCGTTGCAGCATCGAAGATAGCCCTGACCGCCGCCATCCGTTACGCCACCGAGCGGCGCCAGTTCAACGCGTCCTCCCACACGGATGAAGAAGTCCTCCTGGACTACCAGCGGCACCAGCGCCGCCTCTTCACGCGACTGGCAACCACCTACGCCGCGGGCTTCGCCCATGAGAAGTTGCTCCGGAAGTTCGACGACGTCTTCTCCGGGGCGCACGACACGGATGAAGACCGCCAGGACCTCGAGACTCTCGCGGCCGCGCTCAAGCCGCTCAGCACCTGGCATGCGCTCGATACCCTGCAGGAATGCCGCGAGGCCTGCGGCGGGGCAGGCTTCCTGATCGAAAACCGCTTCGCGTCCCTGCGGGCAGACCTGGATGTGTACGTCACGTTTGAGGGTGACAACACGGTGCTGCTGCAACTCGTGGCCAAGCGCCTCCTGGCTGACTACGCCAAGGAATTCAGGAACGTGGATTTCGGCGTGCTGGCCCGCTATGTCGTGGCACAGGCAACGGGCGCGGCGATCCACCGCACGGGGCTCCGGCAGGTGGCGCAGTTTGTGGCCGATACCGGATCCGTTCAGAAGGCAGCCATTGCCCTCCGCGACGCGGAAGGCCAGCGAGAGCTCCTGACGGACCGCGTCCAGACAATGGTGGCGGACGTTGGGGCCGCTTTGAAGGGCGCCAACAGGCTGCCCCTTGAGAAGGGCGCCGCCCTGTTCAACCAGCACCAGAACGAGTTGATCGACGCAGCCCAGGCACACGCGGAACTCCTGCAGTGGGAGGCCTTTACGGAAGCCCTGGCAGAAGTCAGGGATCCGGGCACAAAGATGGTGCTCACGTGGCTCCGCGACCTGTTCGGTTTGTCGCTGATCGAAAAGAACCTCGCCTGGTACCTCATGAACGGCCGGCTCTCCATGCAGCGGGCCCGAACCGTGGGTGACTACATCAACCGTCTCCTGGTCAAAATCCGGCCACACGCCCTGGACCTCGTTGACGCTTTCGGGTACGGCGATGAGCACGTGCGGTCTGCGATCTTCACGGGCGCCGAAAAGACCCGGCAGGACGAGGCCCGGGCCTACGTCAGGGGACAGCGGGCCAGTGGCAACGCCCCCGTCGACGAGAAGGTGTTGCTGGCACGTGCGGCGGCCGCCCTGCGCACCACGCAGCACTGACCGCTACAACATGACTTAAGCGCGTACGACGGCGCCGCTCCCCTTGTGTGGGGAGCGGCGCCGTCGTACGTTAACTGGTTTGTCACCGACCCGGCGTCAGAGCACCGAGCGGTAGACCTCCAGGGTTGTTTCCGTGATGGACTCCCACGAGAAGTGCTCCTCGGCACGCCGGCGGCCTGCCTCCCCCATGGCACGCGCCCGCGCAGGATCGGACACCACCTCGGTCAGGGCCGCAGCGAACTCGGTGACAAACTTCTCCGGATCCAGCGGCGTGCCGGTACCGTCGGTGACCTGCTCGAGGTCAACCAGCAGGCCGGTTTCACCGTGCTGGACCACCTCCGGGATGCCGCCGGTGGCGCTGGCAACCACGGCAGCACCGCAGGCCATGGCTTCGAGGTTCACAATGCCGAGCGGCTCATAGATCGACGGGCACGCGAACGCCGTTGCGTGGCTCAGGACCTGGATGAGTTCGTTGCGTGGCAGCATCCGCTCGATGAGGATGACGCCGGTGCGCTGTTGCTGCAGCTCCTCGATGAGCCGCGCCGTTTCGGCAGCGAGCTCGGGGGTATCCGCTGCGCCCAGGCAGAGAACCAGCTGAACGTCGGCGGGCAGCTTGGCGGCGGCCCGCAGCAGGTACGGGACCCCCTTCTGGCGGGTGTTGCGGCCAACAAAGACCACGCTCGGCTTCTGCGGGTCGATTCCGAGCGCACGTACGCCGTCTTCGGATTCATCGCGCTGCCAGAGCCCGACGTCGATGCCGTTGTGGACCACCTTGACTTTGGCAGGGTCAACGTCCGGGTAGCTGCGCAGGATGTCCTGGCGCATGCCCTCCGAGACGGCGATAATGGCCGCCGCTGCCTCATAGGCGGTCTTCTCCACCCAGGAGGACAGGGCATAGCCGCCGCCGAGCTGCTCGGCCTTCCACGGCCGCAGCGGCTCCAGGCTGTGCGCGCTGAGCACGTGCGGGATGCCGTGCAGCAGTGACGCCAGATGCCCCGCCATGTTCGCGTACCAAGTGTGGGAGTGGACCAGATCGGCTCCCTCGATGTCCGGCACGATCCGCAGATCGACACCCAGTGTCTGGACGGCCGCGTTGGCCGAACCCAGATCCTCTGGCACGGCGTAGGAGGTCACCCCGGCACCGTGGTAGTCAGCGTCGCGGGGCGCCCCGAAAGCGCGAACCTGCAGGTCAACATGCTTACTAAGCACCCTGCTCAACTCGGCCACGTGGACTCCGGCGCCACCGTAAATCTCCGGCGGGAATTCTTTAGTCACAATATCTATTCGCACGTTACCCAAGGTAGTCCTTCCGCAGTATCTGTTCTAGTGTGAAGGAGTCCGGGCATGCCGGACTGTTTTGGGGAGTTACGAAGGCGTACAGGAGCGACCACTATGCCGTTGAACAAAAAAGTCCTGGCCATTGTCCTTGCAGGCGGCGAGGGAAACCGGCTTATGCCACTGACGGCAGACCGGGCCAAGCCTGCTGTGCCCTTTGCCGGCAGTTACCGCCTGATCGATTTTGCGATTTCCAACCTGGTGAATTCGCGTTATTTGCAGATCGTGGTCCTGACGCAATATAAATCCCACAGCCTTGACCGGCATATTTCCGAAGCGTGGCGGATGTCCACGCAGCTCGGCAACTACGTCGCTTCCGTGCCCGCGCAGCAGCGCGTGGGGAAGAGCTGGTTCCTGGGCAGCGCAAACGCCATCTATCAGTCCCTGAACCTGATCCACGACGCCAACCCCGACATCGTCGTCGTTGTTGGCGCGGACCACGTCTACCGCATGGACTTCGCCCAAATGGTGGAACAGCACGTGCAGAGCGGGGCCAAAGCCACCGTGGCCGCCGTGCGCCAGCCGCTGAACATGGCCAACCAGTTCGGTGTGATCGAAGTGGACCAGAACGATGCGCAGAAGATTGCGGCATTCGTGGAGAAGCCCGCCACCACACCCGGCCTTGCAGCCGATCCCAGCCAGTTCCTGGCTTCCATGGGCAACTACGTCTTCGATGCCGACGCCCTGGTGGAAGCGTTGCACGTTGACGCCGAACGACTTGATACCAAGCACGACATGGGCGGTGACATCATCCCCTACTTCGTCAGCCAGGGTGAGGCCGGTGTCTACGACTTCACGCTCAATGACATTCCCGGCTCCACCGAACGTGACCGTACGTACTGGCGCGATGTCGGCACCATCGACTCTTTCTACGATGCGCACATGGACCTCATCTCGCCGGTGCCGATCTTCAACCTGTACAACTCGGAATGGCCCATCTACACGCGGCAGAGCATCTCGCCGCCCGCTAAGTTCGTCCGCGGCGAGGGCAATACGGTCGGCTCGGCATTGGATTCCATTGTTGCTAGCGGCTGCGTGATCTCCGGCGGCATCGTGGAAGGCTCGGTGCTCTCCAACGATGTCTTTGTCGGCAGGTCCAGCCGCGTGCTCGACTCGGTGCTGATGGACAAGGTCAATATCGGGGAAGGCGCCGTCGTCAAGCGCGCCATCCTCGACAAAAACGTCAAGGTCCCGGCGGGCGCCACGATCGGCCTTGATCACGACCTCGACCGGGCCCGCGGGTTCAAGGTCACCGACTCCGGCATCACCGTACTGTCGAAGGGGCAGGTAGTCCCCGAACCGGACGACGCCGAGCGCGCCCTGGCCGCTGCCAATCTTGTCATCGTGCCGGACGCAGTCAAGGCCGCGACCGAAAAGTGGTCCGAGTTGCGTGAGTCAGTGGACAAGGTCGCCGAAGTACAGGCAGCCGCCGTCGGTGTCTCAATGCAGGGCAACTCCACCAAGTCCTAGAGCCCGCCGGGAGCCCGGTAACCCACCGTTGGGCCGGGCTCCTTACAGGCTGTAAAATTGGGGCAATGAGCTCCCCCGATCTGTCAGCCGGGCTGACGCCTGAAGAAATTCAGGCCTGCCTCAAGGTTCTGAACACCATCCACGTCTACGACGAGGAACATCCGGACTATGTTTCGGTGCGCCGTGCCACCGGGAAAATGTTCAAGGCTGTGAAGCGTCACCGCCGTGTGACCAAGCGGGACCTAATCTCGGAAGCAGACCGGGCAGTAATCGCCCAGACGGCAACGGCGGCGCCGGACCGTATCGACGATGAGACGCGCGGCAACAAACTGGCCACCTCTGCCACAGGCCAGATCGCCGGGCACCTCATCCGGTCCCGGCCTTGCTATATCTGCAAACAGCACTACACCCAGGTGGATGCGTTCTATCACCAGCTCTGCCCTGAATGTGCCGCCTTCAGCCACAGCAAGCGGGACGCCCGCACGGACCTTACGGGCCGGCGGGCGCTGCTCACCGGCGGCCGGGCGAAGATCGGCATGTACATCGCCCTCCGCCTGCTCCGGGACGGCGCCCACACCACCATCACCACCAGGTTCCCCAAGGATGCCGCTCGCAGGTTCGCCGCCATGGAAGACAGCGGCGAGTGGCTGCACCGGCTCCGCATTGTGGGCATCGACCTTCGCGACCCGTCCCAGGTCATGGCCCTGACGGATTCGCTGAACGCCGCCGGCCCGCTGGACATCATCATCAACAACGCCGCCCAGACCGTCCGCCGCTCCGGCAACGCCTACAAGCCGCTGGTTGACGCTGAGGACGAGGCACTGCCGCCCGAACTGGAGCCCGCCAACGGCGGCCCGGAGCTGCTGACGTTCGGCCACGCCCACGACAAGCACCCGCTTGCCCTTGCCAGCACAGTCACTGACCATCCCGTACTGGCGGGCGACGCCATCACGTCGCTGGCGCTCTCCACCGGTTCGGCCTCCCTGGAGCGAATCGCCTCAGGAACAGCGATCGACGCCGGCGGGCTGGTTCCGGATCTTGCCACCATCAACAGCTGGACCCAGGTAGTGGACGAGGTGGATCCCCTGGAGATGCTCGAGGTTCAGCTCTGCAACGTGACGGCACCCTTCCTGCTGGTCAGCAGGCTCCGCGATGCGATGAAGCGCTCTACGGCCCACCGGAAATACATCGTGAACGTCTCCGCCATGGAAGGCCAGTTTTCGCGCGCGTACAAGGGGCCGGGCCACCCCCACACCAATATGGCCAAGGCGGCGCTGAATATGATGACGCGGACCAGCGCGCAGGAAATGCTGGACGCTGACGGGATCCTGATGACGGCCGTTGACACGGGCTGGATCACCGATGAACGCCCCCACTTTACCAAGGTCCGCCTGATGGACGAGGGCTTCCATGCGCCCCTGGACCTGGTGGACGGTGCCGCCAGGGTCTACGATCCGATCGTCATGGGCGAGAACGGCGAGGACCAGTACGGGGTCTTCCTCAAGGATTACAAGCCCAGCCCCTGGTAAGTCGAAGGGCACTGTGCTGACCGGTGCGGCACAGCGTAGGCTCGGCGTCATGAGCAGCGAATCAATTACCGAAGTACACAACCTGGAGCACCACGAGTGCTGGGAACTCCTCCGGACCGTCTCCGTGGGCCGGCTCGCCGTCCTCGTGGACGGCCATCCAGACATCTTCCCCATCAACTACACCGTGGACGGCGGAAGCATCGTCTTCCGTACCGGCCAAGGGACCAAGCTTTCCGCAGCCACCGGAGAATCTCCGGTGGCTGTTGAAGCTGACGGCGTGGACGCCGTCAGCGGCCTGGCCTGGAGCGTGGTGCTCAAAGGGCAGGCAAAGGAAATCAAGGGCACAGAGGGTGTCCTGGATACTGCTGCCCTCTTCCTCTTCCCCTGGCAGGCCGGCAAGAAGGACAGCTTCATCAGGGTGAGCCCTGACTCCCTGACGGGGCGGCGGTTCAAGGTCACCGCCCCGATGACGTGGTGGACTCAGCTGAGCGGGGCCGCCAAAGCCTCCCCCGAGTGACAGCCGTGGACACCCGGCTTACACAAGCCGGGTGATTTCCACGCTGACGCTCAACGCGGATCCCCCGCCGCCGGACAGGATGCCTTTCAGCGGCGGGACGTCGCGGTAGTCACGGCCCCTGGCCACAGTGACATGGAAGTCGCCGGCGGGTTTGTGGTTGGTGGGGTCCCAGCTGCGCCAGGCGCCGTCCCAGAACTCCAGCCATGCATGCGACTGGCCGGCGACTGTCTCGCCGATGTCCGCCGTCGACCGCGGGTGCAGGTAACCGGAGACATACCTGGCGGGGATGCCGCAGCTGCGCAGCGCACCGATGGCAAGATGCGCGAGGTCCTGGCAGACGCCCTGCCGCTGGCCCCAGGCTTCCTCAGCATTGGTGGTGACAGCTGTGGAACCCGACATGTACGTCATCTCGCCGCGCATCCACTCAAAGATGGCGATGGCAGCCTCGTGGGGGTTCTTGCCCGCAACCACGCCGGGAATGATTCCGAGCACCTCAGCGCCCGGGCCGCTGAGCTGCGACTGCGGCAGCCAGTCGCTGAAGGTGTTCAGCGTGTCCTGGGAGGACAGCACGTCCCAGCCAACGATGTCGGCGTCGGCCGGAATCTTCTCGGCACGGTGCACTTCAACCGTGATGTTGGAGACGACCTCTAGGTGCTCGTGCGGCATCTGCATATCAAAGGCGGTCACCCTGGTTCCCCAGTAATCCCGGTAGTTGCTCACGGCTGCCTGTGACGGCGAGACCTTGAGCACCGATTCGAGGACCACCTGCTGGGCATCCGTCAGCGGGGTCATCCGGGCTTCGTTGTACGACAGCGTGACGCGCTTGTTGTACTTGTAGGCCGTGGTGTGGATGATATTCAGCCGGGTCATGAAACTTCTCCCACCCAGGCCAGTTCGTCCGCCTGATTGAAGTATTTACGGGAAATGGCGTCCGAGGCCTGGGCCACAGCCTTCTGCACGCGTTCCATGTGCTCGGGCAGTTCGGACATCAGATCGTCTGTACGGTGGAACTCGAGGAACGTGCGGGCCTGGCCCACGATCCTGCGGGCATCGTTGATGAATCCCACGCGCTGCGCGGACGGATCCAGCTTCGCGAGGCACTCGTCGGCGTCCCGCAGTGCGTAGACGATTGACCGCGGGAACAGCCGGTCCAGGAGGAGGAACTCGGCGGCGTGCTGGTCCCCGAAGGCGGCGCGCCGGGTCCGCAGGAACGACTCATAGGCGCCGGCGCAGCGCAGCATGTTGACCCAGGACATGCCTGCGGACAGGACATCCCGGGTGGAGAGCATCCGGGCGGTCATGTCGGCGCGCTCCAGGGAGCGGCCAAGCACCAGGAACAGCCAGCTTTCGTCGTGGCTCACGGTGGTGTCGGCCAGGCCGCTGACCATGGCTGTCCGCTCCAGCGTCCAGTTGCAGAACCGGTAGGTGCCCACCACGTCCTTGCGGTGCTGGCTGAGCCCGTAGTAGGTGGTGTTGAGGCTTTCCCAGAGGCCCGAGGACACCGTTTCGCGGGCGCGGCGGGCGTTCTCACGCGCGGCCCCCAACGATCCGGCGATGGAGGTGGCACTGGTCTTGTCGTACGCCAGGGCGTGCAGGAGTTCAGGCAGGCCGAACTCCTCGCTCTGCGGACGGGCACCCATAACGGCGAGGAGTTCCTGCGCCACACGGCGGCGCTCATCCATGGGCAGGTGGTTGAGCCGTTCCAGGTGCACGTCCAGGATGCGTGCAGTACCGTCGGCCCGCTCCACATAGCGTCCGATCCAAAAAAGGGACTCAGCAATACGGCTAAGCATTCGCGGTGACCTCCTGCACGTCTGAAATCTGAGGGGATGAACCCGTGAACAATTCTGCCTGTTCCACAGCCCGGCTCACTGCTGCTGCTCCGACTGGCGGTCGCGCCAGTTGCTTTCCACTGGCCAGACCGACACCCGCTCGCGGATGGAAATCGAGGGCCGCGGAACCGTCTCCACAGGCACCTGGGGTGAACCTGCCAGGACCCAGGTGTCCTTCGAGCCACCGCCCTGGCTGGAATTCACAATCAGCGAGCCTTCCTTCAACGCAACCCTGGTCAGGCCGCCGGGCAGCACCCAGACGTCGTCGCCGTCGTTCACGGCGAAGGGGCGCAGGTCCACGTGCCGCGGGCCGAACTTATCGCCGCCCAGGGTGGGAACGGTGGAAAGCTGCAGGACCGGCTGGGCGATCCAGCCGCGCGGATCGGCAATGACCCGCTGGCGCAGGGCATCCAGTTCATCCTTCGAGGCGTCCGGACCGATCACAAGGCCTTTGCCGCCGGAGCCGTCCACAGGCTTGACTACAAGCTCGGCCAGGTTGTCCAGGACGTACTCCCGGGCTTCCTTTTCCTCAAGGCGGTAGGTGTCCACGTTCGCGATGACGGGTTCCTCGCTGAGGTAGTAACGGATGAGGTCAGGAACATAGCTGTAGACGAGTTTGTCATCGGCAACGCCGTTGCCCACGGCGTTGGCGATGGTTACTCCGCCGGCGCGTGCCGCGTTGACCAGCCCGGGGCAGCCGAGCATGGAGTCCGAGCGGAACTGCAGCGGGTCAAGGAATTCGTCGTCGATCCGTTTGTAGATCACGTCCACGCGCTGCTCGCCTGCCGTGGTGCGCATGTAGACGCGATTGCCGCGGCAGATGAGGTCCCGCCCTTCCACAAGCTCAACGCCCATCAGGCCGGCCAGCAGGGTGTGTTCAAAGTAGGCGCTGTTGAAGACCCCGGGGGTCAGAACCACCACGGTGGGATCGTCGACGCCGGCGGGGGCCGTTTTGCGCAGAGCCGACAGAAGCCGGCGCGGGTACTCTTCCACCGGGCGGATGAGCTGCTGCCCGAAGGCCTCCGGCAGGCCTTTGGCCATGGCGCGCCGGTTCTCCAGGACGTAGCTGACGCCGGACGGCACGCGCACGTTGTCTTCCAGGACACGGAACGTCCCCGCGGCGTCACGGACCACGTCGATGCCGGAAATGTGCACCCGGACGCCGCCGGCCGGTTCGAAGCCGTGCACCTGCCGGTGGAAGTGTGCGCTGGTGGTGACGAGCTGGCGCGGGATGACGCCATCGGCCACAACGTTCATTTTGTCGTAGACGTCGTTGAGGAAGGCTTCAAGGGCCCGGACGCGCTGTGCCACGCCTTTTTCCAGCACGGTCCACTCGTCGGCGGGAATAACGCGCGGCACGATGTCGAGCGGGAAGGGGCGCTCCTCCCCCGCGAAGTCAAAGGTCACGCCGCGGTCCAGGAACGTCCGCGCCATCGAGTCCGCCCGGGCGCTGACGTCGGCGAGGGACAGCTTGCCGAGGGCGTCCGCAACCTCCGCATATGACTCGCGGGCTTCCTGGCCGGGGGTGAACATCTCGTCGTAGGCGCCGGTGCGCCCGGCGGCCACGGAGTAATCCTGGAAAAGGTCTGACATGTTCTTTAGCCAACCATCTTTTTGTTTCGAATTCATTACCGCCATCCATTGTGGCGTGTTGCGGGGCCCGGGCCGGTTCGGTGAATACGCGCGGCATCCGGCAAGGTAGGTGAGTGCCAGAAAAGACTAACGCAGGGAGCCCCGGAAACGGCCGGAACGGGAGGCGCCGATGGGCCTGGCTGCCCTCGAATGCAGACAGGCTCCTCCCGGGCCTCGTGACAGCTGCCGTCGCTCTCGCCATGGCCTTCGCCCTGCACGCCGCAGTGCCCGTCCTTCCCGCCATGACGGTGGCGGTGGCCTTGGGACTGCTCGCAGCGAACCTGCCCGGCACGGCAGTCTGGATCGCGGGCCGGGCACGGCCGGGCCTGGACTTCGCGGGCAAGCACCTCATGCGCGGCGGCATCATCCTCCTGGGCCTCAAGGTGAGCATCATGGACATTGTGGGCCTTGGCTGGCTGGCCATGGTTTTGGTCACCGGGGTGGTGCTGCTGAGCTTCGCCGGCACCTACCTCCTGGTGCGCCTGTTCCGGCTGCCCCGTGAGACCGCGCTCCTGGTGGCCACGGGCTTTTCGATCTGCGGGGCATCAGCCATTGGCGCGATGGCGGCCGTGCGCCGGATCCGGCATGTGGACACCGTCCTGCCTGTGGCGCTCGTGACGCTGTGCGGCACGCTGGCGATCGGGCTGCTGCCGCTTCTGATGCATCCGCTGCAGCTTAGCCCGGAGGCATTCGGTGCCTGGACGGGCGCTTCCGTGCATGATGTCGGCCAGGTGGTGGCCACGGCTCAGACCGCAGGCACAGCGGCACTGGGGATTGCCGTCGTCGTCAAACTCACACGGGTGCTCCTGCTGGCACCGGTTGTGGCGGTGGCCGGGCTGCACCACCGCGCCAGCAGCACTGCGGACCAGCAGGCACTCCCGCCCGTCGTCCCTCTCTTCGTGATCGGGTTCGTGGCCATGGTGGGCCTGCGGTCCACAGGCTGGCTCTCCGCCGGCTGGCTTGAGGCAGGCGCCGGACTCCAGGACGTGCTGTTGGGCGCGGCACTGTTCGGACTCGGATCGGCAGTGCGGATCCGCACCCTCCTGCACACCGGAGCGCGGGCCCTGCTGGCGGCGCTTGCCGCATGGCTGCTGATCGCGCTGCTGGGCCTGGCGGCCGCATTGCTGATCACTGCCTAGCCATCCGCCCCGCCCCGGGCCGGCGTTGATCCGCTGCCGGGCTGTCGTGATTAGATGGCCGGGTGTCACATGAGAATCTGCAGCGCAGCGAGGCGGCGCAACGTTCAGCCCTGATCACCACCCACAGCTATGACGTCTCCCTTGACGTGAGGCAGGCCGCAGATCCGGACGTCGCGGGCTACACCAGCCGAAGCGTCATCAACTTCTCCGCCGCGCAACCGGCTGCGGAGGGGTCTGCGGGGCCCGTTGCGCAGGGGGCTGCGGGGCCCGGGCACGGGCCGGCGGCGTCGACCTTCCTGGACTTCATCTGCGACGACGTCCACAGCGTGATCCTCAACGGCAAGGAACTGCCGGTGGCGGACATTGCGGACGGATCCCGCATCCGGCTCGATAACCTCCAGGCGGAGAACCAGGTCACGGTCACCGGCACGGCCCTCTACAGCCGTTCCGGTGAAGGCATGCACCGCTTTGTGGATCCGGCAGACGGCCAGTGCTACCTCTACACACAGTACGAGCCCGCCGACGCGCGGCGCGTGTTCGCCAACTTCGAGCAGCCCGACCTGAAGGCCGAATTCACGTTCCATGTGACGGCGCCGTCGCACTGGGAGGTAGCCTCCAACGGCGCTGAGTCAGCCCGCACCCGGCTGACCGGCGATCCGGACACCAGCCGCTGGGACTTCGCCACGACCAAGCCGATGTCCACGTACATCACCACCGTGCTGGCCGGCCCGTACTTCAAGGCACGGGACCAGTGGAACGCAGTGCTCGACGACGGCACGCAACTGGACGTTCCCTTGGCACTTTACTGCCGGGCATCCATGGCGGATTCCTTCGATGCTGCGGAGCTCTTCCGCCTGACTAAGAGCGGGCTGGATTTCTTCAACAGGCTGTTCGGCTTCCCGTACCCGTGGGGCAAATACGACCAGGCGTTTGTGCCGGAATATAACCTCGGCGCCATGGAAAACCCCGGACTTGTCACCTTCACCGAAAGCTACGTCTTTACGTCGCGGGCCACCGACGCCCAGTACCAGGCACGCGCGAACACCCTGATGCACGAGATGGCCCATATGTGGTTCGGGGACCTGGTCACCATGCAGTGGTGGGACGACCTGTGGCTCAAGGAATCGTTCGCCGACTATATGGGTACGTTGGGCGTTGACCGGGCCACAGCCTGGGAGACCGCCTGGGTGAGCTTCGCGAACAAGCGCAAGGGCTGGGCCTATGCCCAGGACCAGCTGCCTACCACGCACCCGATCGTTGCGGACATCCCCGACCTTGAGGCCGCGAAGCAGAACTTCGACGGCATCACCTACGCCAAGGGCGCCTCAGCGCTCAAGCAGCTCGTGGCTTACGTGGGCTTTGATGCGTTCATCGCCGGTTCGAGGCAGTATTTCCAGGACCATGCCTACGGAAACACCACCCTTGCTGACCTGCTGGCCGCCCTGAGCGCCGCTTCCGGCCGGGATCTGGCGGGCTGGGCGGCGCAATGGCTTCAGACCTCGGGCATTTCCACGCTGTCGTTGGACATCACAGCCGACGACGGCGTCCTTGGCTCCGTGACGATCGTCCAGGATGCCCTGGACCCCGTCACCGGACGCGAGGAATTGAGGCCGCACCGGCTTCGTGTGGGCCTGTACAACACGAACGACGGCGGCACCCTGGTCCGGACGGGCAGCATCGAAACCGACGTTGTGGGCCGCCGGACGGAAGTCCCAGGGCTCGCCGGCCAACCGCGGCCGGAACTGCTGATCCTCAACGACGATGACCTGACATACGCCAAGGTCCGGCTGGACCCTGCATCCGAGGCCACCGTTCTGGCATCCCTGGACCGTCTCACGGACCCGATGGCGCGGGCGCTGTGCTGGACCGCGCTCTGGAACTCCGCCCGCGACGGCGAAAGCCCCGCCACCCGCTACGTGGACGCGGTCACGGCGTTCGGACCCTCCGAAACCGGAATCGGCGTTTTGCTGAACATCCTTGGCAACGCCTCCACCGCCGTCGAACGCTTCACCCCGCCGCTGCGGCGCAAAGCCGTGCGCAGTGCCTTCCTGGCAGCGGCCGACGCGCGGCTTGGCACGGCCGCTCCGGGCTCCGATCACCAGCTGGCCTGGGCACGGACTGTGGCGGACGTCAGCCGGCACGACCCCGCCCTCCTGCCTCGCCTCAGGGGCATCCTGGACGGCACGGTGGTACTTGAGGGTCTGGCGGTGGACGCCGAGCTGCGCTGGAACCTGTGGCATGCGCTGGCGGCCCACGGCCAGGCCTCCGTGGCGGAGCTGGACGCCGAGTTGGAGCGGGACACCACAGCCTCCGGCCGCGCCGGCCGCGCAACCGCACTCGCCGCCCGGCCGGATGCTGAAGTCAAGGCAACGGCGTGGAAGGAGGCCGTGCACGGGACGGAGTTGTCCAACCAACTCCTGAGCGCCACCATCGCCGGCTTTACCACCGCCCCGCCGGCACTGCTTGACCCCTACGTGGAGCCGTACTTCGAATGCCTTCGCGACGTCTGGGATAGCCGGAGCATCGAGATCGCCAGCCGGATTGTGCGAGGTTTGTACCCGCATGCACAGGACCTGCCTGCGGACGGCACCCGGCCGGAGCGGCACGCGGTGGTGCTGCGTACCGATGCCTGGCTGGATGCCAACACCGATGCACCCGGGGCCCTGCGCAGGATTATCGTGGAGCAGCGCAGCCACCTGCTGCGTGCGCTCACCGCGCAGGCCGCATCGATTGCTCCGTAACCCCCGTTTTGGGCGTCCAAAAGGGCGCGTGGGCCCACGCCGGCAGGGTTCCCTGGCCGAGCTTGCGAGGCGAGGGTGCCGGTGGGGAGCAATCGACGGGTTCAGGGGACGCGGTGCAGCCATTCGTGGGTGCCGAACTTGGTGGCGACCCGCTCGCGGGCGGTAGCCAGTTCGGCCGCTGTGAGTTCTGACGGGCTGGCAGCGTAGCGGTCGGTGAAGACGTCCATCATGGCCGCGATGATCTCGGTGCGGGCCAGGCCGGTCTGGCGCCGCAGCGGGTCCACGCGCTTCTTGGCACTGCGGGTGCCCTTGTCTGACAGCTTCTCCTTGCCGATGCGCAGCACCTCCACCATCTTGTCGGCGTCGATGTCGTAGCTCATGGTGACGTGGTGCAGCATGCCGCCGTTGGCCAGGCGTTTTTGCGCCGCCCCGCCGATTTTGCCCTGGTCCGTGGCGATGTCGTTCAAGGGGACGTAGAAGGCACTGATGCCCAGCTTCTCCAGCGCGGCCATCACCCAGGCGTCCAGGAAGGCATATGAATCCGCGAAGCTGATCCCGTCCACGAGGGTCTGCGGCACGTAAAGGGAGTATGTGATGCAGTTGCCGGCCTCCATGAACATGGCTCCCCCGCCGCTGATCCTGCGGACCACGCTGATGCCGTGCCGGGCAACGCCGTCGGGGTGCAGTTCGTTCCGGACCGACTGGAAGCTGCCGATCACAACGGACGGTTCTTCCCAGTCCCAAAAGCGCAGGGTGGGGTTACGCCGGCCCGCGCCCACCTCTTCAGTGAGGACTTCGTCCAGTGCAACGTTGACGTGGGTGGGCAGCACCGTAGGCGCGATGATGTTCCAGTGGTGGTCCGACCAGGACGTGGCATGCGCCAGGGCACGGCGGACGGTGACCGCAACGGCGTCCGCCGTAAAGCCGAACAGGACGGCGTCCGGCGGCAGCGAAGCGGTGACCGCGTCCGACAGGTCCGCCGCCGTCGTGCTTTCCGGCAGGCCGGTGAGGGCTTTGTTGATCTCCGGAAGCGCTTCGTCCGGTTCGAGGAAGAAGTCACCGCTCACGGACACATCCGCCAGGAGTCCGTCCACGACGTCGAGGTCCGCCACCACCAATTTGCCGCCGGGAACCTTGTACTCGCCGTGGAATCGGCTGGAGCGGTCTTCTTCTGCGGGTGGTGGTGTGATCGTCATGCCTTCCATCCTGCCGCACACCGCGGGCGTTTACTCAACTGCCGTTAACGCGAAAAGCCCGCACCGTTGCCGGTGCGGGCTTTCCAAAGAACCTTGGGGTGAAGTATTACTTCTTGCCGCCGAAGCCCTTGAAGCGAGCGTTGAAGCGCTCGACGCGGCCTGCAGAGTCCATGATGCGCTGCTTGCCCGTGTAGAACGGGTGGGACTCGGAGGAGATTTCGACGTCGATAACCGGGTAGGTGTTTCCGTCTTCCCACTCGATGGTCTTCTTGGAAGACACGGTGGACTTGGTCAGGAACTTGACGCCGGAAGCCAGGTCGTTGAAAACAACAGCTTCGTACTTCGGGTGGATATCAGACTTCATAATGGGACCTTTGTTCGCACAACTGGATTTTGCCAGCTGCCAGGTATGAATGGGATGGCTGGCGTCCGTTTCACTGCTCGAGGCAAAAAACGCGGGACAGCCAGCTGTTAATGATAGCGGATCAGGGTGAACCCTGCGAACCGCGGGGCCGGAGTTCCCAGAACGCCACTGCGGAGGCCGCGGCCACGTTGAGGGAGTCCACGCCGGAGCGCATGGGGATCCTGACGGCGAGGTCGACGGCGGCGAGTGTCTCCGCGCTCATTCCGGCGCCTTCGGTGCCGAGTACCAGTGCCAGCCGGTCCGGATTGCGGGCGGCCAGGTGGTCAACGTCGACGGCGTCGTCCGTCAGTTCCAGCGCCGCCACGGTGAAGCCGTTCTGCTTGAGGACGCTGAGGTCCTGCGGCCATGATTCCAGCCGCGCCCAGGGCACCTGGAAGACAGTGCCCATGCTGACGCGGACACTGCGGCGGTAGAGGGGATCACCGCAGCGCGGCGAAATCAGGACCGCGTCGATGTCCAGGGCGGCCGCGGAGCGGAAGATGGCGCCGACGTTGGTGTGGTCCACAATGTCTTCGAGGACCGCAACCCGGCGGGCGCCGGCCAGCAGCTCGTGGAGGGGCACCGGTGCCGGTCGCTGCATCGCTGCCATGGCGCCGCGGTGAAGATGGAAGCCGGTGATTTCCTCGAGCAGTGCGGCACTGCCGATGAAGGCCGGCACGTCAGGATAGGCGCCCAGGACATCCTGCAGGTCAGCCAGCCATTTTTCCGCCAGGAAAAATGACCTCGGCTGGTGGCCGGCAGCCAGGGCGCGGCGCAGGACCCGGGAGGATTCGGCGATGTACATCCCTTCAACCGGCTCGCGAAGCTTGCGCAGGTGGACGTCTGTCAGCTGCGTGTAATCGGACACGCGGGGGTCCGCCGCGGATTCAAGGTAGTGGATTGTCACCGGCTGATTATTTCAGCAGATTGGCGATCATAAAGCCCAGCGCCACCAGGCCGAGCGCGAAGATCACGCCGCGCAGGACCGGCGGGGACAGCCGGCGGCCCACCTTCGATCCGATGACGCCGCCGATCAGGGAACTGACCGCGATGATGGCCACCACGGCCCAGTTGATGCGGCCGAAGGCGAACAGCAGGTAGGACGCCGCCGCCACGATGTTTACGCCCAGCACCAGGATGTTCTTCATGGCGTTGGCGTTCTGGATGGTCCCGGTCATAAAGACGCCCAGGATCCCCACCAGCAGGATGCCCTGAGCTGCCACGAAATACCCGCCGTAGACGCCCGCCAGGTACACGAGGACGATCAGGAGAACGCCGTGGCTTTTGTCCTTGAGGGCGTGCTCCGGGTTTTCCTCCCGGGCCCGCACCCACCGCTGGAGACGGGGCTGGAAAACCACCATCAGCAGTGCAAGAACAATCAGGACGGGCGCAGCGTAGTGGAACACCTTTTCCGGGAGGTGCAGCAGAAGCCAGGCGCCGCTGATGCCTCCGAGCAGGGAGGCGGGCAGGAGCCTGAGCAGCTGCGGGCCCCGGCCCTTGAGCTCCTTCCGGTAACCCCAGGCGCCAGCCGCGTTGCCGGCCACCAGGCCCATGGCGTTACTGATGGACGCGGTGACCGGGGCAACACCGAGGGCAATCAGGACAGGAAAAGTGACCAGGGTGCCGGAGCCGACAACGGCGTTGATTGTGCCGGCCCACAGGCCGGCAAAAAACACAAGGATGCTGCTGAGAAGCTCCAACGGGGCGGGGCCGGGTTAGCGGCGTGCAGTGGCCGTGTACCGGCCGGCGTTTTCGGAGACATTCAGGGGAAGGCCGAAAGTGTTGCTGAGGTGCTCGTCGGTGAGGACGTCCTTGATGGGGCCGGCGGCCACTACGCCGCCGTCGCGCAGCAGCATGGCATGCGTGAACCCGGGAGGGACTTCCTCAAGGTGGTGGGTCACCAGGACCATGGCCGGGGACCCGTCATCGCTGGCGAGTTCGCCGAGCTTGTGGACGAGTTCCTCGCGACCGCCCAGGTCCAGTCCGGCGGCCGGTTCATCAAGCAGGAGCAGTTCGGGATCGGTCATGAGGGCGCGGGCGATCTGGACCCGCTTGCGCTCACCCTCGGAGAGCGTGGCGAAGGTCCGGTTCAGCAGCGGGCCCATGCCCCAGTCATTCAGCAGCCGGAAGGCCCGCCGTTCGTCCGGCCGCTCGTAGCCCTCGCGCCAGCGTCCGGTCACTCCGTAGGCAGCGGTGACCACAACGTTCAAGACGTTTTCGGACTCGGGGATCTGGCTGGCCAGGGCCGCGGACGACAGGCCGATCCGGGGACGCAGTTCGAAGACGTCCACCCGTCCCATGGTTTCGTCGAGAATTCCCGCCGTGCCGCTGCTGGGGTGAAGCCGCGCCGCGGCGACTTGCAGGAGAGTGGTCTTGCCGGCGCCATTAGGTCCCAGGATGACCCAGCGTTCCCCTTCATTGACTTGCCAGTCCACTTTGTCCAACAGGGTCTTTTTGCCTCGGACAACGCTGACGGCAGCCAATTCAAGAACATCACTCATAGGAGTAGACACTAGGACAAAATGCGGGCTGACTGATAACTGATGCAGCACTGGCGTCCCCGGCTTCATCCACGGACAGAGCGCCGTGCAACGAATTCGGGGGTCTGTTCCGCGCTGGCTAAGATTGCTGGCATGACTCCGAACGTGACTGCGGTCAGCTATGGCCGAAAACTGACCGACTCCGAACTCGAAGCACTGCGCTCACTCCTGGCAGGCAGCGGTGCCGCCGTGGAGTCGGAGTTGCGGGGCGGGGACAACCGCTTTGAGGTCCACACGGCCGAACTGGCCGTGGCTGACGCCACGGGTGCCGGCATCGCCGCCCTCCGCAGCGCCGTGGCAGGGGCTGCCCGGGAAGGGCTGGACACCGCGATCGTGCCCGCAGGCCTGCGCCAGGCGCCGCGGAAGTTCCTGATCATGGACGTGGACTCAACACTGATCCAGCAGGAAGTCATTGAACTCCTGGCCGCCTACGCCGGCAAACGCGAGGAAGTTGCGGCGGTCACCGAAGCCGCCATGCGCGGGGAACTGGACTTCGCACAGAGCCTCCACGCCCGGGTGGCGGTGCTCGCGGGACTGCCCGCCGCCGTCGTCGAGTCCGTCCGGGAGGAAGTGAAACTGAGCGAGGGGGCCGCCGAGCTGGTGGCCGCGTTCAAGGCGGCAGGCCATGTGGTAGCCGTGGTCTCGGGCGGTTTTAACCAGATCCTGCGTCCCATCGCCGAGGACCTCGGCCTGGATTACTGGATCGCCAACGAGCTTGAAATTGTCGACGGCGCCCTGACCGGCAAGGTGCTCGGTGCTGTGATCGACCGGGCTGCCAAGGAGAAGTACCTGCGCGAATGGGCCGCCGCCGAGGGCGTCCCGATGGAACACACCATCGCGGTGGGCGACGGCGCTAACGACCTCGACATGCTCGGAGCCGCCGGGATCGGGGTCGCATTCAACGCCAAGCCGGCGGTGCGCGCCGTGGCGGACTCCGTCATCAACATGCCCTACCTTGATGTTGTCCGGCACATCGCCGGGGTCTGATTCTTAAACAACGAAACGGCAGTCCGCGGCGGTGCTGAGGAAGCACTGCCGCGGACTGCCGTCCCAATGTGGTGTTAGTTGCCGCCCTTGCCGAAGTAGTCGGCGCCGCCGGCGTACTCGGTGTGGCCGGACTCGACGTCGGCGGTGGCCATGCTTGCCACCACCTCCGCGAACTCCTCCACGGAGTAGAGCTTGCCGGCCTCGGCGCGGCGCGCCTCGATGGCACCCGGGCTGGAGCGGTCCAGCAACGTGGCGGTGACAGTCCCCTCAATCATGTCGCCCGAAACGACCACCAGTGAGATGCCCTTTTCTGCCAGGTTCGGCACGAGCTCACGCAGTGCGTCCTCGCCGGCCCGCTTGCTGCGGGCCACCGGCTCGTATGACGGCATGGTGGGAACGGTGTTGATGAAGTGTGCCTGGTGGCTGGTTACGAAAACCACCCGGGAGCCCTCCTTCATCAGGGGCACGGCAGCGTTGAGCATGTTGACCTGGGCGTCGCGGTTGAGCTTCAGCGCGTAGTCCTCCTCCATGCCCGACTCCATCCCGCCGGATGCGTTGAGGACCAGCACGTCCAGTGAACCGAAGTTCTCCATGGCCGCACTGACCAGGGCCTGGACCCCTTCCAAGGTGGTCAGGTCAGCACCCACCGCTACGGCGCGGCCGCCGGCGGCTTCGATGCCCGCCACGACTTTGTTGGCGCGCGGCGCCTTCTGGCGGTAGTTCACCACAACGGCGGCGCCCTCGCCGGCCAGGATCTTTGCTACTTCGGCGCCGATCCCGCGGGAGGATCCGGTCACGATGGCTGTCTTGTTGTCCAGCAGTCCCACAAGGGCTCCTTTGTTCGATACGTCTAAATTCCTTGGGTCTGCAGTCCATCATGCCAGCGCACGCTGCAGGTTCGCTTGTGCGACCCCCACAAAGATGCGGTGCCCGCCTAGTTTGGCATAGGCCTGTCGGGCTCAAGGGCCGGGGCCTAAGCTCGCACCATGACAGCAGGCACGCCGTCCACACCCCAGGACCTCTTCCACAACTCCCCCGAGGGACTGGACCTGTGCCTGGCAGTGCAGGACTTCATCACCGCGCTTGTTGGGGCCACTCACCGCACCACCCTCAGCCAGATGGCCTTTCGGCATCGCCGCGCTTTCGCCTGGGTCTGGAATCCCCGGCAGCACCTGAAGACAGCCGTGCCGGCAGTTCTTTCGATTGCGCTGCCCCGGCGGGTGGACTCAGCCAGGTTCAAGGAAGTGGCGCATGTGTCCCCTGGAGAATGGATGCACCACCTCGAACTGCACAAAGCGAGCCAACTGGATGACGAGGTTGCGGGCTGGCTTAGGGAGGCGTTCGCGGCAGCTGCGTGACTCTTTGCCCCTACGGTGACTGGTCCGCAAAGGCGCTAGTGGCCCATGCCCAGCCCGCCGTCTACCGGGATGACGGCGCCGGAGATGTAGGCGGCCTCGTCGCTGGCAATCCAGCGGACTACGTTCGCTACCTCGGAAGCCTCGGCAAAACGGCCGGCCGGGATGCCGGCGAGGTAGTCCTTCTGCGTAGCTTCCGGAAGTTCGGCCGTCATATCGGTATTGATGAAGCCGGGCGCAACAACGTTGGCCGTGATGCCGCGGGACCCCAACTCCCTGGTGAGAGAGCGGGCCACACCCACCAGCCCGGCCTTGGACGCGGAGTAGTTGATCTGGCCCGGGGCACCGTACAGCCCGGAGACCGAGGAGATCAGGATCACGCGGCCCTTCCGCAGGCGGATCATGCCCCTTGACGCGCGCTTGATGACGCGGAATGCGCCGGTGAGGTTGGTGTCGATGACAGAGGTGAAGTCGTCCTCGCTCATGCGCAGCAGGAGGGTGTCCTTGGTAATTCCGGCGTTCGCCACCAGGACCTCCACCGGACCGTGGGCTGCCTCAACCTCGGTAAAGGCCGCATCAACGGATGCTTCGTCTGTGACGTCAGCCTTCACGCCAAGGATCCCGGCCGGCAGCTGCGACTCGCTCCGGTACGTCACGGCCACCTTGTCACCGTTGGCCAGGAAGGCCTCGGCGATGGCAAGGCCAATGCCACGGTTTCCTCCGGTGATCAGGACGCTTCGGGCGGTGGTGGCTGCTTCAGACATAAGACGCTCCGGGATTCTGCGGCAGGAGGCACCGCGGTAGAGAGTGGCGGGATTTTTACTGCCTCCGATCTTAGCCTCCGTTTGGGTGCTTCTGCCGATGGTGGGAGAATAGAGGCAAGCCTTTGGAGTGTGATCAATCAGCCGTGACCCGTATAAACAATGCTGGACATTCCGTGCCCGGAGACCCTCAGCGGTTCTCCGGCGATACCGGAGTCCACAGCATCACGGACGCCGCCACAGCACACTCCGAGGACATGCACCGGCGCATGGTGAAGTACGGGCTGGCCATGGGTATCCGGATGGTCTGCCTCATCCTCATTTTTGTGGTGGACGGATGGTTCAAGCTGCTTATGGTGGCCGGTGCGGTCTTCCTCCCCTGGATTGCAGTGGTCATTGCCAATGGCAGCGACAAAGCAGAAGTCCACAGCGATTCGCTGCTCGACTATGCACCTCTGGCGGAGCTGGAAAGCCCCGATTGGGTGCCCGCGCAGGACGAAGAGCAGTTAACGGTGCTCCAAGGCGAACTTATTGATGACGACGACGGACCAACGCACGGACAGGAACGGCGCGCTTCATGAACATCTTCGATCTGGCCGCAGGGACCGCCGGTCCCCCGCCGGCCACCGCTGCCATGTGCTCCCGGAAGGCCTGCCGCTCTGAAGCGTCGTGGCAACTGCTGTGGAACAACCCCAAGATCCACACGCCTGAGCGCCGCAAAATATGGCTGGCCTGCGGGGAACACCGCGGCTGGCTGGAGGACTACCTTCAGACCCGCGGGTTGTGGAAGGAAACGGTTGTCCTGCCGTCGGACAACGAACCCGGCCCGGCGCCGGATGGGCAGGACAGCTGAATGTACCGCTTCCTCTTTTCCAGCAAATGGGTGGGATACCTCCTGCTGGCCGCCATTTTTGCCGCCGCGTGTGTGTTCCTTGGCCGCTGGCAGATGGACCGCCGCGCCGAAACACTGGCAGAGATCAACCGCGTCCTCACCAACTACTCGGCCGCCCCCATCCCGTTCGACCAGGCGAAAGAAGAATTCGCCGGGCTGGACCCTGCCAGGGAATGGACCCAGGTAGAGCTCAAGGGCACGTACGACGTCGACGGCCAGCGGATCGTCCGAAACCGGCCGCTGAACGGACAGCCCGGGTACGAAGTGGTTGTCCCGTTCAAGCTCGACTCCGGCGAGACCGTCGTGATTGACCGCGGCTGGCTCCCCATCGGCAACAAAAACCCGGGCAGCCCCGACGCCATCCCGGCGCCCCCGTCCGGGCCCGTCACGGCGGTGGTCAGGCTTAAGCACGGCGAGCCTCGGCTGGACCGCGGTGCCCCCGAAGGCCAGCTGGCCTCCATCGACCTGCCCACCTACGCGGACCAGTTGCCCTACCCCGTGATGACGGGCGCCTACGGCCAGCTGGCATCAGAATCTCCCGCCCCCGCGGAGGCGCCGTTCCCCTTCCCGAAACCGGCAACGGAGGAGGGCACACACCTCTCCTACTCGTTGCAGTGGTTCGCGTTTGGGGTACTGATGTTTGTGGGATTTGGCTACGCCGCCCGGCAGCAGGCCCGCAATGCCGCCATCGACGCCGAAGACGAGGACGAAAGCGGTGAGGGGCCGCGTGATTCGGGCAGCCCCGTCCACTCCGCAGCCGCGGCAGCCCGCCGTCGTGCGCCGGTTGCCCGTAAACGCAAGCGGGCCACCTCTGAAGAAGAGGAAGATGCCCTTTTGGACGCGCAGGGGTACTGACGCGTGCAGCGGGTCGCCGCGGCCGCCCGCACGGCGTGGTGCAGCCCAGGAACTCACGGTGCGCTGACGTTCCGGGCAGCCCCCGACTTACGAGGCTAAACGCCGGGGGTTCTGACCCGAAGTGGTCGGTTCAGCGCCACGTTCGGGGTGGTTGATCTCGGCCCACACCCTGTCGAGTGAGAGCCCAAGGACTTCTGCGATGGCGGCGATCGTCGGAAATGCCGGGGTAGCTATACGCCCCGTCTCGATCTTCCGGAGGGTCTCCGGCGAGACACGGGCGTCGAGTGCGATTTCGAGCATCGAGCGTTCTCCACGGGCATGACGCAACAGTGAACCCAGGCGCTGTCCGAGTTGTATTTCTGCGTCTGTAAGCGGCAATCTGACCATGGATCCAAGTATAACCGGGATAATATGGCCGGTATAGTTATTGGATGATGAGTGAGGAAGGCCCGGCATGATCGAGATCCTGAACCCCGGCGAAGTGGCCCGTGCAAGAGAGACCGGCCTCCTGGTGGCTGATATTTTGCAGACCCTGAAGCGCCGCGCCACCGTGGGCACGAACCTGCTGGATATTGACCGGTGGGCCAAGGACATGATCCTCGAAGCCGGAGCGGTGTCCTGTTACGTCGACTACGCGCCGTCCTTCGGCCGTGGCCCTTTCGGTCACTACATCTGCACGGGTGTCAACGATGCCGTGCTCCACGGCCTGCCGCGCGACTACTCGCTTGCCGACGGCGACCTGCTGACACTCGACCTGGCCGTCACCAAGCGGGGAATCGCGGCGGACGCTGCCATCAGCTTTATCGTCGGAGAGTCACAGCCTGCAGAAAGCGCATTGATGATCAGCGCGACCGAACGCGCCCTGACCGCAGGGATAGCCGCCGCCCGTCCCGGGGCCCGCATCGGTGACATCTCCCATGCCATCGGCTCGGTCCTCACCGAAGCGGGGTACCCGGTCAACACCCGGTTCGGCGGCCACGGCATCGGATCGACGATGCATCAGGACCCGCATGTGCCGAACACCGGACGGCCCGGCCGTGGCTACAAACTCCGCCCCGGGCTGCTGCTCGCGCTGGAGCCGTGGGTCATGGCGGACACCGCCGAACTCGTCACCGACGCCGACGGGTGGACGCTCCGGAGTGCGACAGGCTGCCGGACGGCCCACACCGAGCACACCATCGCCATCACTGATGACGGAGCCGAAATCCTCACCCTGCCCGGCGTTGAGGCCTAAGCCAGCGTAATGAGGTCCAGGTAGTCTTCGTTCCAGTGGTCCTCGACCCCGTCAGGCAGCAGCACAACGCGCTCAGGGTTAAGGGCTTCGACTGCGCCTTCGTCGTGGCTGACCAGGACGACGGCGCCGCTGTAGTTACGCAGCGCGCCGAGGATTTCGGCGCGGCTGGCCGGGTCCAGGTTGTTGGTGGGTTCGTCAAGGAGGAGCACGTTGGCGCTGGACGCGACGATGGTGGCCAGGGCCAGGCGGGTCTTCTCACCGCCGGAGAGGACGCCGGCCGGCTTCTCGACGTCGTCGCCGGAGAAGAGGAACGAACCGAGGATGCCGCGGACTTCGGCGTCCTTCATGTCCGGGGCGGAGGAACGCATGTTCTCCAGCACGGTCCGGTTGACGTCCAGGGTGTCGTGCTCCTGGGCGTAGTAGCCCACCTTCAGGCCGTGGCCGGCGACAACTTCACCGGTGTCCGGCTTGTCCACCCCGGCGAGCATCCGCAGGAGCGTGGTCTTGCCGGCGCCGTTGAGGCCCAGGATAACCACCTTGGAGCCGCGGTCGATGGCAAGGTCAACGTCCGTGAAGATCTCGAGCGAACCGTAGGACTTGCTGAGGCCCTCCGCGGTGAGCGGGGTCTTCCCGCAGGGTGACGGGTCCGGGAAGCGCAGGGCGGCCACGCGGTCGTTCTCGCGGACTGCTTCCAGGCCGCTGAGCAGGCGCTCGGCCCGCTTGGCCATGTTCTGGGCAGCAACAGCCTTGGTGGCCTTGGCGCGCATCTTGTTGGCCTGGTCGAAAAGGACCTGGGCCTTCTTCTCGGCGTTGGCCCGTTCACGCTTGCGGGCACGCTCGTCCGTTTCACGCTGGGTGAGGTAGCGCTTCCAGTCCATGTTGTAGAAGTCGATCTGCGCGCGGTTGGCGTCGAGCAGGAAGACCTTGTTCACGGTGGCTTCCAGCAGTTCGGTGTCGTGGCTGATCACGATCAGTCCGCCCTGGTGGTTCTTGAGGAATTCGCGCAGCCACGCGATGGAGTCCGCATCAAGGTGGTTGGTGGGCTCATCGAGGAGCATGGTCTCGGCGTCCGAATACAGGATCCGGGCGAGTTCAACGCGGCGGCGCTGGCCGCCGGACAGTGTCTTCAGCGGCTGGTTCAGGATGCGGTCCGGCAGGGCCAGGTTGGAGCAGATCGCGGCCGCTTCAGCCTCGGCAGCGTAGCCGCCGGCAGCCAGGAACTCGGATTCGAGCCGGTCATAGCGGTTCATGGCTTTGCGCTGGACGTCGGCATCCTCGCTGGCCATTTCGTCGTGCGCCTTGCGGAGCTTGCCGACGGCGATGTCCAGGCCGCGTGCCGCCAGGATGCGGTCGCGGGCGAGCTGCTCCATGTCCGGGGTGCGGGGATCCTGCGGGAGGTAGCCGATCTCACCGGTACGGGTCACCTTGCCGCCCGCCGGCAGGCCTTCGCCGGCGAGGACACGCGTCAGGGTGGTCTTGCCTGCGCCGTTACGGCCCACCAGGCCGATCTTGTCGCCCTTGTCGATGCGGAAGCTCACCTGGTCCATAAGGAGCCGGGCGCCGGCGCGCAGTTCAAGATCCTGGACAGTAATCACAGCAGGTAAGGCCTTTCACAACAGGGAAACGCCGCAGCTCAACGGATGGTGTCTGGAGCAGCCGGGCAGAATGGCCGGACAGAGCGGCCTTTACAAGTCTACCGGCACCAGCTTCGGCCCATAACCGCGGCGTCCGGGACCCCCTTTGTGCCGAGCCTTCAGACTGCCGGTCCGCGCTTAGTAGGTCCCCTACAAAAACGTCCCTGACGGCGGCCGGTAACGTCAGGATGACCCCATGCTTCGCTTGTACAACCACGACAGGATCTCACCCATGAGCCAGACTGACACCGCCGTCAACGGCCCCGCCGCCTCCCCCGGCCGCACCCGCTGGAACGCCACCGACCTGGGCCTGATCGCCGTGTTCGCCGCACTCGTTGCCGGCGCCGCCCTTGTCCCGGGCATTTCGGCCAACGTGTTCGGCGTCCCCATCACCTTCCAGACCCTCGCGGTGATGCTGACCGGGCTCATGCTGGGCCCCGCCCGCGGCTTCGCCGCCGTCGGCCTCTACACGCTGCTGGGCCTCGCCGGCCTGCCGATCTTCAGCCAGGGCCGCAGCGGCCTCGGCATCCTGGCCGGCCCCTCTGCCGGCTACATCATCGCCTTCCCCCTGGCTGCGGCACTGGTGGGCTGGCTCGCCACGATCGTCATCCGCCGCACCTCCCGTGCACGCGCCCTGTGGTTCTTCCTCGCCGCAACCGTGACCAGTATCTCCCTGGTCCACACCCTCGGCGTCGTGGGGATGGCAGTTAACTCCAAAGCGACCCTTGGCGAGGCATTCCTGGCCGACCTGGTCTTCTACCCGGGCGACGTCATCAAGAATATTCTCGCCGCGGTCATCGCCGTTGCCCTGCACCGCGCCTTCCCCGACCTTCTGGTCCGCCGGGTCAAGCGGATCAAGTAGGCCGCGCGTGGTAACCATTTCCTTCCGGGACGCGTCTGTGGCCGTCGCGGTCGACAACCGGCCGGAGCCCAAGACGCTGCTGGCCGATGTCAGCCTGGACCTGACCGAACGGCGCATCGGCGTGATCGGGGCCAACGGCTCCGGCAAGTCGACGCTGTTGCGGCTGCTCAACGGCCTGGTCCAGCCGACCTCGGGCACTGTAACGGTGGACGGCGCCGACACCGTCCGGGCGGTACGCGCCGTCCGCCGGCAGGTGGGTTTCGTCTTCACCGACCCGTTGTCCCAGCTGGTCATGCCGACGGGCCGCGAGGATGTTGAGCTGTCGCTCCGGCGTTCTGTCCGCAACGGGAGGGAGCGCCGGAGCCTCGCCGAGGCCGCCCTGGACAGGTTCGGGCTGCTGGGCCTGGCAGACCAAAGCATCTACGAGCTGTCCGGCGGCGAACGCCAGCTGATGGCACTTGCCGCCGTGCTGGCCGTGGACCCGTCGGTCCTGGTGCTTGATGAGCCGTCCACGCTGCTGGACCTGCGGAACCGGGAACTGCTCCGCCGCACCCTGTCCGGCCTGGAGCAGCAGATCATCATGTCCACGCACGACCTTGAACTTGCCCTGGAAATGGACCGTGTGCTGGTGGTCGAGGACGGACGTGTGATGTTCGACGGCGGTCCGGCAGCCGCCGTCGGGACCTACCGGGAGCTGTGCGCCACCGGGCTGGCGGCGCCGTGAGAGGGCACGGTTTCCTGCTCGCCAACTACGTACCCGGTACTTCGGTTGTCCACCGGGCGCCGCTGGCCCTGAAGTTCCTGCTGGTGGTGGGTTGCGGCCTGGCGTCGTTCCTGGTGGTGGACTGGCTGGTTTCCGCGGTGGTCCTCGCCGTGATGTGCGGGCTCTTCCTGCTGACGGGGGCCGGTCCGGGCCGCCTCCTCGGCGCGGTTAAGCCGCTGCTGCTTGTCCTCCTGGTCATCGGCCTCTTCCAGTGGTGGCAGCTCGGCGGACCCACCGCTGCCCGGATTGTCCTGAACATCCTGGTGTGTGTGGTGGCGGCGTCCCTCCTGACAGCCACCACGCCCATGCAGCGGCTGCTGGACGGTGTGGTGTCACTGGCTACACCCTTCCGCCGGTTCGGTGCCGATCCCGAACGCTTTGCCCTGACAATCGGCGTCATGCTCCGCAGCATCCCCTACATCGCCGGGGCCTTCGCGGACGTCCGGGATTCCGCCCGGGCACGTGGTCTGGAGCGCAATCCGCGGGCGCTCGTGCTGCCCGTCTTCATCACCACGGTGGCGTACGCGCGCCAGACCGGCGAGGCGTTGGCGGCCCGGGGACTTGGCGAGGCGGAGGACTGACCGGTCCGCCGTCGTCGAACGGCGACGTCTCGGCGCTAAGACGGCCCTTTAGCGCCGAGAGGTCGCCGCTCGTTACGTGACGGCTTCGTAGCGCAGCAGCGCGGCCGTCCCCATGCCGCCGGCGATGCTGATCATGGCCAGCGCCAGCGCACCGTCATTTCCGGCCCGCCGCGACTGCGCCAGCAGCCGGGTCACCAGGACCGCACCCGAGGCTCCGTAAGCGTGGCCAAATGCCAGGGCGCCGCCGTCGAGGTTCACCCGTTCCGGGTCGATGTCCAGGCGGTCCAGGCACGCCAGCGTCTGTGATGCGAAGGCTTCGTTGAATTCCACCAGGTCCACCCGGTCCGCGGTGATGCCCCGGGAAGCCAGCATCCTCCCGGCAGCAACGGCCGCGCCGATGCCGAGCAATTCCGGGTCGACGCCCGCCGTCTCCGTAGCCAGCACCAGCAGCCCGTCGGCGGCACCAAGTTCACGGGCCCGCTGCAGGGAAGTGATCACGACGGCGGAGGCTGCGTCCGCGTCGAAGCACGAGTTTCCGGCGGTGACCGTCCCGCCGGCCACAAACGCCGCGGGGAACCGCTTGAGGACCGCTGCGTTCAGTCCCCGCCGCGGTCCGTCGTCTGTGCTGACGGTTCCGGCGGGGGTCTCAAGACGCGTGATTTCGCCACTGAAGTGGCCCGCCGCCGCTGCAGCCAGGGCCCGCTGATGGCTGCGGAGGGCCAGGGCGTCCTGCCGCTCCCGGCTGACCTTACAACGGGCTCCGACGTTCTCTGCCGCCACGCCCATGTCCGGGTCGCCGTAGCTGAGCGGCACAAACTGGGCCCGCGCGAAAAAGTCCGGTTCGCCGTCGTCATTCCGGTACGCGCGCAGCGGCGCGGTGCTGATGCTTTCCACTCCCCCGGCGAGGTACACAGGGTTTCCGCCGGCAGCGACCAGCCTGGCGGCGAGGACGATCGCGTCCAGGCCCGAGCCGCACTGCCGGTCCACTGTCAGTCCCGGAACGTCGACGGGAAGTCCGGCTTCCAGCAGGGCCAGCCGGGCCACGTTGCCGCCGCCGCCCACGGCATTGCCGATGACGACGTCGGACACTGCGGCCGGGGACAGGTGGCTGTCGGTCAGGAGCTGCTGCAGGACGGGGGCGAGCAGCTGGTGCGCCCGCAGCTCTTTGAGAGACCCGTTGGCCCGGCAGACCGGGGTGCGCCGGGCGGCGATGATCACCGGCTGCCGGTCGGCGGGCAGCACCTCATCGGTCAAGTTGCCGCACCCGCAGATCGTGGGATCCGATCCACTCCAGCAGGATATTACGGCTGACTTTGCCGCGGTTGCTGGTGGGCAGCTCCGTCAGGGAGAAGTACTGCACGGGACGCTTGTCGCGCGCCAGGATGTTTTCGAGGCCGGCCTTCAGCTGGGTTGCGCTGATGCCGCCGTGGGCCGGAACCACTCCTGCCACCACCCGCTGCCCGCGGATATCGTCGGGCATGCCGGCGGCGACGGCGGCAGCAACGCCGGGAACCGAAGCCAGCGCCAGTTCCACCTCGTGGGGGTACACGTTTTTCCCAGAGGTGAGGATCATGTCCGCGCGCCGGCCCAGGATGTGCAGTTCGCCATCAGCCAGGTAACCCTGGTCGCCCACCGTGTACCAGCCGTCGAAGGAACGGAGGGCCTCGCCGTCATCGCCCCAGAGGTAGCCGTTGCTGACCATGCCGCTGCGGACGCAGATATTGCCGATGTCACCGTCCGGCAGCCCGGTACCGTCGTCGTCGAGAATCCGGACGTCCACCCCTGGAAACGCACGGCCGATTCCCGTGCCCCCGGCGTCGAGTTCCCCGGCGGGCAGCCCCGCACCGGAGACAAAGCTCAGTTCGGATGCGCCGTAGTACTCGAAGATGGTGGCGTGGGGCGCCCAGCGGCGTGCGGCTTCCAGTGTGCGGGCGTCGAGTTTTGAGCCGGCGCAGATGATGGTCCGCACGCCCGTGGCATCGACGCCGCCGGTGAGGCCCCGCTCACTGAGCAGCCGCAGCATGGTGGGGACCAGCACCAGGCGGGTGACGCCGTCGTGCGTGATGGCCGCGTGCACATCGCCGACGTCGAAGCTTTCCAGGGTCTGGAACTCCGAGCCCGCATACAGGCACTCGGCCAGGGCATAAAGGTTCAGGCTGGCGGCGAGGGGGCCGGGTGCCAGCGTGACGTCGTCCTGACGGAGGCCAAAGAACTGGATGGACGCGTCAAAGGATTTACGCCAGGACTGCCTCGAGCGGGTAAACGCCTTGGGCACGGACGTGGTGCCGGACGTCAGCCCGACAAGGAAGGTCGATTCCGGCGAACCGTCAGCCAAGGCATCGTGTGAGGACACAGCGCCTGGCTGCGCCGCACTGTCCAGCCGTGCCCTGATTTCCTGGCGCAGGGTTTCGGGCCACGACGGGTCGAGGACCGCGCACTGCCGCTCCCCCGCCACCGCAGCGGCAAACCGGACAGCAAAGTCCACGGAGTTGGCTTCAGCCAGGACAGTGACCGCCGGCGCAGCCGGAACGGCCGCCGTGGCAGCCTCGCGAAGCTCCGCCCAGCGCACACGCCGGCCCGCAACCACGACGGCGGTGTCATGGGGGCGTTCGTCGGCCCAGCGCTGGATTTTGTCAAGAAAAGGCATCGTCCCAACTTTACCGGCCAGACACCCTTTCAGTGGTGGAGGCAAGGGCTATTGTGACTTCATGAGCTTCAATGACAACGTTCAACTGGACCCCTCCCAGGTGGAGGACCGTCGCGGCATGGGCCGCGGCGCGAAAATCGGCGGCGGAATCGGTGGCGGGCTCATCCTGCTCATTGCAACTCTGCTCGGCGTCAACCCCGCACTGCTGGAAGGCCTGACCGGAGGGGCGGGCACTCCTGACCAGAGCCAGGGCACGGCACCGGCCTGCGAAACCGGCGCGGACGCGGATGCCCGGCTCGACTGCCGGATCACCGGCACGGTCAACAGCCTCAACGCGTTCTGGCCTGCCTACCTCCAGGATTACGGCGTACAGTACCCCCAGCCTGAAACGGTCATCTTCGACGTCGGCGTCGATACTGCATGCGGGGCCGCCTCCAGTGCCGTGGGCCCGTTCTACTGCCCGACCGACAGGACTGCGTACTTTGACCCGGGCTTCTTCCAGGATCTCGTGGACAGGTTCGGCTCCTCCGGCGGGCCGCTGGCACAGGAGTATGTGGTGGCGCACGAATTCGGCCACCACATCCAGAACGTGCTCGGCTACCTGGACCGCGCCCAGCAGGATCCGCAGGGCCCCGAATCGGGTGCCGTCCGGGTGGAGCTCCAGGCCGACTGCTACGCCGGCCTCTGGGTGCGGCATGCATCAACCCAGGCAGGGCCTGACGGGCAGCCGTTCCTGGAACCGATCACCCAACAGGACCTGAACGATGCCCTGTCAGCCGCCTCGGCAGTGGGCGATGACAGGATCCAGGAAGCAGCCACCGGCCGCGTTTCCCCCGAAGCCTGGACGCACGGCTCCAGCGAGCAGCGGCAGAAGTGGTTCTACACGGGCTACCAAAGCGGCGACATCAACCAGTGCGACACGTTCTCGGCGGCCACCCTCTAGGGAGCCGGCGGGGAACGACGACGGCCGGCCACCTTCGCGGAGAAGGTGACCGGCCGTCGTCGTACTTTTGAGCAGGTGCCGTGCGGGCGGCGGGGATCAGATGTTGAAGCCGAGGGCCCGCATCTGGTCCTTGCCGTCGTCGGTGATCCGTTCCGGACCCCACGGCGGCATCCACACCCAGTTCAGGCGCCAGTCATCGACAACACCGTCAAGGGCCTTGCCGACCTGCTCCTCGATCACGTCGGTGAGCGGGCAGGCAGCCGTGGTGAGGGTCATGTCGATCAGCAGGGCGCCGTCGTCGTCCGAGTACTTCAGGCCGTACAGGAGTCCGAGGTCAACGATGTTCACGCCGAGCTCGGGGTCGATGACGTCCTTCAGTGCCTCTTCGATATCCTCGAGGCCCGTCCGGGCCGCTTTGATTTCGGTCATGGCAAGTCCTTACTAGGCCTGTGCTGCAGCGATGGTGGCTGCGCCGGCGCCCGTGGCGTAACGGTCGTAGCCTTCTTCTTCGAGGCGGTCGGCCAGTTCCGGGCCGCCCTCTTCGACAACCTGGCCGTCAACGAACACGTGGACGAAGTCAGGCTTGATGTAACGCAGGATGCGGGTGTAGTGCGTGATGAGCAGCGTACCCATGTTGCCTTCGGCGTGGGCACGGTTGACGCCTTCGGAAACAACCTTCAGGGCGTCAACGTCCAGGCCGGAGTCGGTCTCGTCCAGAATGGCGAACTTCGGCTTGAAGAGCTCCAGCTGGAGGATCTCCACGCGCTTCTTCTCGCCGCCGGAGAAGCCTTCGTTGACGTTGCGCTGGGCGAAGTCGGCGTCGATGCGCAGCTGGGCCATCGCGTCCTTGACTTCCTTGGTCCAGGTGCGCAGCTTGGGGGCTTCGCCGTCAATGGCGGTCTTCGCAGTGCGCAGGAAGTTGGTCATGCTGACTCCGGGGACCTCCACGGGGTACTGCATGGCCAGGAAGACGCCGGCGCGGGCACGCTCGTCGACGCTCATCGCCAGGACGTCTTCGCCGTCGAGGGTGATGGTGCCGCTGGTGACGTTGTAGCGCGGGTGGCCGGCGATGGTGGACGCCAGGGTGGACTTGCCGGAGCCGTTGGGGCCCATGATGGCGTGGGTCTGGCCGGTCTTGATGGTCAGGCTGACGCCCTTCAGGATCTCCTTGGTGCCCTGCTCCGTGTCAATGCTGACGTGCAGGTCCTTGATCTCAAGAGTAGACATTCGTCTTGTTCTCCTCTGCACCGGCCCGTGGGCGGCGGTGCGGTCTTTGTCTGGAAGTTTGGTTCTGGTGCTGTAGCCGGCCGGCTGGTTTCGCCGGTGGCTGGTTTGGACGGCTGGCGCCGGGGGTGATGCTGCTAGCTGAAGTTCGGGGCTTCGGCTCCGTTGAGGACGTTGGTGAAGTCCACGTAGACCTCATCCCCGTGGATCTCGACGGCGAACACCGGCACGGGATCGTAGGCGGGCAGCTGGAGCGGCTCGCCGCTGCGCAGGTCGAACTGGGAACCGTGGCCCCAGCACTCGATCATGCACCCCTCCACTTCACCTTCGGACAGGGAGATGTCCGCGTGCGAGCAGGTGTCCCCGATGGCGTGGATCTCGCCCATGGAATCTTTCACGATGGCTACCGGGTAGTCATCGATCAGGATCCGGAGTGCCTGCTTGAGCTGGATTTCATCCGTCTTGCAGACAAGCTCGCCCTTTGGCTGGTCAGTCATCTGTGTATTACCGCGCAGTCTTAGTTGTCCGTCAGCGCGAGTTCGCGCTCAACAGCCTCGGTCAGCCGCTCTTCGAGCGCCGGAACCTTGATCTGCTGGATGATCTCGTTCAGGAAGCCACGAACAACCAGGCGGCGGGCAACATCCTCCGGGATGCCGCGGGCCATCAGGTAGAACAGGTGCTCATCGTCGAGGCGGCCAGTGGCGCTGGCGTGGCCGGCACCCTTGATCAGGCCGGTCTCGATCTCCAGGTTGGGGACGGAGTCGGCGCGGGCGCCGTCGGTGAGGAGCAGGTTGCGGTTGGCCTCGTAGCTGTCGGTGCCTTCGGCTTCCTTGCGGATCAGGACATCGCCAACCCACACGGCGTGCGCGTTCCGCCCCTGCAGCGCGCCCTTGTACAGCACGTTGGAGGTGCAGTTGGCCACCGCGTGGTCAACGAACAGACGCTGCTCAAGGTGCTGGCCGGCGTCGGCAAAGTACAGGCCGAACATTTCCGCTTCGCCGCCGGGGGCGGTGAAACGGGCCGACGGCGTGACGCGGACCAGGTCGCCGCCGAGGCTGACAACCACGTGCTTGAGCTTGGCGTCGCGGCCGATCTTTGCCTGCTGCGAGGAGGCGTGCACGGCGTCGTCGTTCCATTCCTGGAGTGAGACAACTGTGAGGTCAGCGCCGTCTTCAACAACGATTTCGATGTTCTCGGACACCACGGCGGAACCCTGGTGGTCAAGGACAATGACGGACTTGGAGAACTTCTCCGCCACGATCACCAGGTGCTGGGCCGCTGCGTCCGTCGAGGTGCCTTCAATCACAACGGTGATTTCGGCGTCGGCTTCATACTCCGCCGGGACGGTGAGGACGGTGGCTTCGCTGAAGTTTTCCCAGGCATTGGCAGACACACGGTCTTCCGGGATGCCGGCGGATCCGATGCGCTTGTCGTCGCGGGCCACGGTTTCCACAGTGACCTGCCCGGGCGCGCTGACGGTGACGGAGGGGGCCGCACCCGCAAGGACCTCGCTGTGCAGGCCGCGGAGGCGCTTCAGCGGCGTGAACCGCCAGTCCTCTTCGAGCCCGGTCAGCGGCTTGAAGTCCGCCAGGTTGTAAGAAGTTAGGCGGCCCGCGCGTGAGCTGTCCGGGATGCCGACACCGCCGCCGTGCGAGTGGCTTTTGACCGCTTCGCCGGCGAGCGGGGCCTTGGAATTGGCCGCGTTGATCGGAGACAGGCTCTCGCCCTCTTCGGTGAAACCGTCGATAAACGGCTGGGCTGAGGGCGCGCCGATGCGGGCCTTTTCAGTAGTGATTTCAGTCATCGTTATCCGACGGACCCTTCCATCTGGAGTTCAATCAGGCGGTTCAGCTCAAGTGCGTACTCCATCGGGAGTTCGCGGGCGATGGGCTCGATAAAGCCGCGGACGATCATCGCCATGGCCTCGTCTTCGCGCATGCCGCGGGACATCAGGTAGAAGAGCTGCTCTTCGCTGACCCGGGAAACAGTGGCTTCGTGACCCATCACCACGTCATCCTCGCGGATGTCGATGTACGGGTAGGTGTCCGAACGGCTGATGGTGTCAACCAGGAGCGCGTCACAGCGGACGGTGTTGGCCGAGTGCTTGGCGCCTTCCCTGACCTGGACCAGGCCGCGGTAGGCTGCGCGTCCGCCGCCACGGGCTACGGACTTGGAGATGATGGAGCTCTTGGTGTTCGGAGCAATGTGCACCATCTTTGAGCCCGTGTCCTGGTGCTGGCCGGCGCCGGCGAAAGCGATGGACAGGGTCTCGCCCTTGGCGTGCTCGCCCACCAGGTAGACGGCAGGGTACTTCATAGTGACCTTCGAGCCGATGTTGCCGTCGACCCATTCCATGGTGGCGCCTTCTTCACAGATAGCGCGCTTGGTCACCAGGTTGTACACGTTGGTGGACCAGTTCTGGATGGTGGTGTAACGGACGCGGGCGCCCTTCTTCACGATGATTTCCACCACGGCGGAGTGCAGCGAATCCGAGGTGTAGATCGGCGCGGTGCAGCCTTCGATGTAGTGGACGTAGGAGTCCTCGTCGGCGATGATCAGGGTCCGCTCGAACTGGCCCATGTTCTCGGTGTTGATGCGGAAGTATGCCTGCAGCGGGATATCCACGTGGACGCCCTTGGGGACGTACACAAAGGAGCCGCCGGACCAGACGGCCGTGTTCAGCGAGGCGAACTTGTTGTCGCCCACCGGAATGACGGTGCCGAAGTATTCCTGGAAGATCTCCGGGTGCTCACGCAACGCGGTATCGGTGTCCAGGAAGATGACGCCCTGCTGTTCCAGGTCCTCGCGGATCTGGTGGTAGACCACCTCGGACTCGTACTGTGCTGCGACGCCGGAGACCAGGCGGCTGCGCTCAGCTTCCGGGATACCCAGCTTCTCGTAGGTGTTCCGGATGTCCTCGGGCAGGTCTTCCCACGTGGCGGCCTGCTTCTCCGTGGACCGGACAAAGTACTTGATGTTATCGAAGTCGATGCCGGAGAGGTCTGCACCCCAGGTAGGCATGGGCTTGCGGTCGAAGTACTTCAGGCCTTTGAGGCGAAGGTCGAGCATCCACTCGGGTTCGCTCTTTTTGTCCGAGATGTCACGGACTACTTCGTCATTGATGCCGCGGCGTGCGTTGGCTCCGACATCGTTCTTGTCGGACCAGCCGTACTCGTACGTGCCGATGCCGTGGAGCTCGGGATTCTTTTCCAGAATCTCCGAGATCACAGTGTCTTCGGCTACCGCTTTCTCTGATAGTTGGTCCGTCATCACGGCCTTTCTTGCTGATGGTTGGTTACTTCATTCAGGCTGGCGGGGGCTGTTTGCGGGACGTGGTGTCCCCCTGCAGCCAGCCGGCCTGTGGGTATGTGGGTGGTGCAGACGTGCCCGCCTCGCGCCAGTGTGGACAGCCGGCGCACGTCGACGCCGACCAGCCGGGAGAACACTTCGGTCTCCACGTCGCAGAAAACAGGAAAGTGGGCGGCGAGCTGCTGGATGGGGCAGTGCCCCTGGCACAGCTGGACACTGGACAGTGCCGCCGGCAACGGGGCCTTCGCCTCGATCGAGGCGGCTGACGCCACAAACCCGTCCCGGCTCAGGGCCTCAGAAAGAGCACGTGCCCGCGCGGTGATGTCCGCTCCGGCCTTTTCGATCTCGGGCGCATACCTGCGTTCCATATCGGCGAAGCGCTCGACGGCGAACGCGCGGACGGCGTCGTCCCCCGCCATCTGCTGGAGCTGCTTGAGCGCCAGGGTGGCGATGTCGAGATAGTCGTTACCGAGCGTGGACTGGCCCTGGGAACTCAGAACATACCGGCGTGCGGGACGGCCGGCGCCGGCTCCTGCCTTGGCTACGCGCTTGACTTCGATGACACCGCTGCGGTCCAGATGGTCCAGGTGCCGCCGGACTGCTGCGGGCGTGAAGCCCAGCATGTCGCCGAGCTCGGCGGCGCTGATGGGGCCGTGCTCCAGAACGGCACCCAGCACGCGGTCCCGGGTACGCTCGTCCGGGTCCGCCACCGGCGAAACGGCGACGTGGCGGCGCTCCGGGCTGGTGCGGGGCGCTCTGTGCCCGGCAAGAGGCACAGCGGTAGCGTTGGTCATGGAATACACAACACAATCATGTCGTAATTTACTCCCCCGTACCAGTAAGGTGAGGCTGACCTGCGTCGGTCCGGATCGCCGGTGGCGGCAAATTCACTCAGTACTACATCGCGTAGAATGCTGGGGTGCGATCCCCCGAATCCCCGGTTCTGTCCATCAGCGGGTTAATTAAGGATGTTGGTCCGCTGGCCAGTCTGGATGGAAAGATGCTCCGGGTGGTGAGCGGGGTCTCCCTCATCGCCGAACGCGGCCAGGTGACCGCCCTCCTCGGAGCTAACGGCGCCGGGAAAACCACCACCATCGAATGCGCCCAGGGCCTGCAGACCCGAAGCGGAGGCAGCATTTCGCTGCTGGGACAGGATCCCAACCGTGCGGGGGCTGACCTTCGCTCCCGCGTCGGCGTGATGCTTCAGGACGGCGGGCTGCCGCCGTCGGGCAGGCCGATTCCGCTGCTCCGCCATATCGCAGGCATGTACGCGCGGCCTCAATCCGTTGACAGACTGGTGGAGCGGCTCGGCATTGATACTTTTGCCAGGACGTCCGTGCGCAGGCTCTCCGGCGGCCAGAAGCAGCGGCTGGCTCTTGCCGCAGCCCTCATCGGCAACCCGGAGGTCCTCTTCCTGGACGAGCCCAGCGCAGGACTGGACCCGCAATCCCGCCAGCTTGTTTTCGAGCTGATCGGAGAGCTGCGGGACGCCGGCATGGGGATTATCCTCACCACGCACCTCATGGATGACGCGCAGCGGCTGGCCGACTACGTCTACATCATCGACGCCGGGCGAAACGTTGCCGAGGGTACCGTGGCGCAGCTCCTCCAGCGCGATCCCGCCATGGAATCCGGCGAGCACATCCGGACCCTCCTCTTCGAGGCCCCCGCAGGACTTAACCTTGACGGCGTTCTGGACGAGTCCGTCTCCATCCGTGAAACACGCGCCGGCAGCTACATTGCCACCGGACCACTCACGCCCCGTGACCTTGCTTCGCTCGCCGTGTGGTGGGCCGATCAGGGCGTTATGCCCACCTCCCTGAGCCTCCAAGCACGCAGCCTCGAAGACGTCTTCCTGGATATTTCGGGAAAGGACATCCGATGACAGCCACTCCCGCCGCCGCTGAACGCCAGGCGCCCGCCGCCCTTCTCCGGCGCATCCTGCTCCAGGGCAAATACGAAGCCGTCACAATGCTCAGGAACGGCGAGCAGCTTATCCTCGCGGTGGTCCTGCCATTGCTTGCCCTGGTGGGGCTGACCGTCACACCCCTTCTTGACGGTTTCGGCGCCAGCCGGATCAATGTAGCCGTCCCGGGCATCCTGGCGCTTTGTGCACTGTCCACTGCGTTTACCGGTCAAGGGATCGCCACCGGCTTTGACCGCCGCTACGGCGTCCTTCGCTTCCTCTCCACCACGCCGCTGGGCCGCCCGGGGCTCATCGCCGGCAAGGTACTGGCCGTCCTCACCGTGCTGACCCTGCAGGTCCTGGTGGTCACTGCCGTTGCACTGCCGCTCGGCTGGACGCCGCCGGCGGCAGGTTGGCTGCCGGGCATCGCACTGCTGGGCCTGGGCGCCGCGGCGTTCACCGCGCTGGGGCTGCTGGTTGCCGGCACCGTCCGGCCGGAGGCTACCCTGGCCATCACAAACCTGCTGTGGATTCTGCTCGGTGCGCTGGGCGGCATCGTTATTCCTCCCGGCCGGCTGCCCGCCGCTGCCCAGGACATAGTGCATTACCTGCCCTCCGGCGCACTGGGTGAGGCCTTGCGCGAGGCCTTTCTCTTCGGCACCGTTAATTTTGGTGCCGCCCTAATCCTGCTGATCTGGACACTCCTTGCCGGCGCAGCAGCCATCCGTTGGTTCAAGTGGAATTGAGATATTCGTGAGCACGGCTTCACGCCTCCCCCAGTTTGCAGGCCGCCTGACGTCGCGGCTGCCCCGTACCGTCGATGCCCGCGTGCGGCGCCTCGCTGTGGCCTCCCTCATTGGCCAGACCATGCTGATCGTCACCGGCGGCGCCGTCCGTCTCACCGCGTCCGGCCTGGGCTGCCCCACCTGGCCGCGGTGTACCGACACGTCCCTGGTGAATACGCCGGAGATGGGCATCCACGGATTCATCGAATTCGGCAACCGGCTCCTGACCTTCGCCCTGGCAGCGGTGGCAGTTCTTATGCTGGTGTACTTGTGGAACCTTCGCCGGGAGCGCCGGGACCTGTTCCTCCTGGCTCTCGGACTGCTGGCCAGCATCCCGGCGCAGGCAGTGATCGGCGGCATCACCGTGCTGACCCAGCTCAATCCGTGGGTAGTGGGCATGCACTTCCTAGTGTCGATGGCACTGGTGGTCATAGCCACCCTGCTGGTCAACCGCGCCTATGGCCGGACCGGACGTTTTGCCTCCACGGCGCTGCCCGCACTGCCGGGCGTACTGCGTCCGGTATCCTCCGCCGTCGCGCTCTTCTCGGCACTGGCCGTCATCCTCGGCGTGGTGGTCACCGGCGCCGGCCCGCATGCCGGTGACGCCAACGCACCGCGCAACGGCCTCGACTGGGATCTGTTCTCCCACATCCACGCCGTCCCTGCGTACCTCATCACGGCAGGCACCCTGTTCGCACTGGCGCTGGTGTTCAGCCGCCGGATCACCGGCCCGTACCGGACCGCCGTGATCCTGCTCCTGGGTGTCACACTGCTGCAGGCAGTCATCGGCTTCACGCAGTATTACAACGGGATTCCGGCCCTGCTCGTGGGCGCCCACATGCTTGCTGCGGCACTGCTGATGAGCGCAGCAACCAACGCGGCCGACGTCGCGCGGTCCAGCCCGACGAAGTAGCCCCGCGCCAGGTAGCCCGAACGAGTGCCACGGTTCCAGCGGAACCGTGGCACTCGCCTTTAAGGACGCTCTCTCACTTAATGTGGCAATTTCCCAAACGCTCTCGCACTTAATGCGGAAGTTGCCCGCACCCTCTATCACTCCCTGCGGCACATGGGCCATCTGTTTCTCACGTGCCGCCGGCACATGCAGAAGACCCTCCCCCGCCGTTAGGCGTGGGAGGGTCAGCGACTTTCCTAAAGAAAGTGAGAGAGCGTCCGCCGAAAACCCGCATTAAGCGAGAGAGCGTCCGCCGAAAACCCGCATTAAGTGAGAGAGCGTCCCGGGGGGTGGGTGGGGGGTTGGTTAGCCGATGATGGCGGAGCCGATGAACGGATCCACTGCCAGGGCGATAAACAGCAGGGTCAGGTAGCTGATGGAGCCGTGAAAGACCTTCATGGCGCGTTTGTCGGAGATGTCTTCGCGCTGTGCCCGGCTGTACAGGGCATGTGATTCGTAGAGGAACCATGCTCCGGCCAGGACCGCCGTGACCGTGTACACCCAGCCCGCACCGCCGGCCGGAACCATCAGCAGCGAGCAGGCCACCATGGCCCAGGCATAGAGGACAACCTGGACGGAGACTACCTTGGCACCGGCAATGGCGCCCAGCATGGGCACATTGGCGTTGCGGTAATCTTCGCCGTAGCGCATCGACAGCGGCCAGTAGTGCGGCGGCGTCCACAGGAAAATCACCATAAACAGGATGATGGCCGGCCATTCTACGGTGTTGGTCACGGCGGCCCAGGCAATAACGACGGGGAAACAGCCGGCGGCCCCGCCCCACACAATGTTCTGTGCAGTGCGGCGTTTCAGGATCAACGTGTAAATCACCACATAGAAGAAGATGGCGGCTAACCCAAGCCAGGCAGCCAGCGGGTTGGCCCAGAACCAAAGAATGGCAATGGCAGCGGCTCCGAGCAGCCAGGCAAAGACCAGCGCCTCCCGGGGCGTCACCTCGCCGGTGACGAGGGGCCGGTTTTCCGTGCGGTGCATCAGTTTGTCGATGTCGCGGTCAAAGTAGCAGTTGAATGCCCCGGCGCTGCCGGCCGCGAAGGCGCCGCCAACCAACGTGGCGAGGATCAGTCCGATCGGCGGGAAACCCCGCTCGGCGTAAATCATGGTGGGCAGCGTACTGACGAGCAACAGCTCAATCACACGCGGTTTGGTGAGGGCGAAATACGCCTTGGCCTTGCGGGCCAGCCGGGCTCCCCCTGTGGAGGGGGAAGCATTCAGCGGCGTATCGGTTGTGCTCACGGTGGCAGTCACCCGTTCTGGTTGGCAGTTCTGTCTGTGCAGCTTGATCAGGCCGTCTGTCCGGGTAACCCGCAATGATCGAATGAAAGTCCCGGCATCGCCTGGAGTCCGCCGCTACCCCGGAGGGGCGCGGCTACCCGGCGTCGGCCTCCGAATATCATACCGTGCCTATTTGTAACAGATGCCCCGTCAATAGGCCCTGATGATTGCTCGCAGGCCGATTCGAGCAGATTAACTCAACCTCACGGAACACTCATTCACATATGGCGAAATTGCGTCCAAAACGTGAGATTTGCGCCAAACGGAGAGTGGAATAGAGCTAAGCTGTCACCAGATCAGCATGCAGCAAGAACGCGGTGGAAACCGTGTTCCAAGCGGCAGTGTCTGAGGGATAGATCCACGTTTCGATGGTGAACGGCTGGTACACACCGCAGCGGGCACCCCAGCGTGCTCCAGACCGGATCAGGGTGTACTGCCCACCGTCAGCATAGAGAGGGGCCCGGTTTTCGTGCCACATTTGGAAGAGCAAGAACTGTCATGGAGCGATTTGGACCAGCGCGCGGTGGACACCGCCCGTGTCCTGGCTGCGGATGCTGTGGAGAAGGTCGGCAACGGCCACCCCGGCACGGCCATGAGCCTTGCCCCGGCCGCGTACCTTCTCTTTCAGAAGCTGATGCGCCACGATCCCCGCAACCCGGACTGGCTGGGACGTGACCGGTTCATCCTGTCACCCGGCCACACCTCGCTGACCCTGTACATCCAGCTGTTCCTTTCCGGCTACGGCCTGGAACTGAAGGACCTGCAGGCGCTGCGCACCTGGGATTCGCTGACCCCGGGCCACCCTGAGTACAAGCACACCGCCGGTGTGGAGATCACCACCGGTCCGCTGGGCCAGGGCCTGGCCTCCTCGGTGGGCTTCGCCTACTCCCAGCGCCGGATGCGCGGCCTGTTCGACGCCGACGCTGCCGAGGGCACGTCCCCGTTTGACCACACCATCTGGGTCATCGCCTCCGACGGCGACATCCAGGAAGGCGTGACCTCCGAGGCCTCCTCGCTGGCCGGCCACCAGGAACTGGGCAACCTCGTTGTGGTCTACGACGAGAACCACATCTCCATCGAAGACGACACCGACATCTCCTTCACCGAGGATGTCCTCAAGCGCTACGAGGCCTACGGCTGGCACACCCAGCGCGTGGACTGGACCAAGACGGGCGAATACGTCGAAGACGTGCAGGAACTCTACTCGGCCCTGCTCGCGGCGAAGGCAGAGACCTCCAAGCCGTCCATCATCTCGCTGCGGACCATCATCGGCTACCCGGCACCGAAGAAGCAGAACACCGGCAAGATCCACGGTTCCGCCCTCGGCGCCGAGGAAGTGGCCGGCCTGAAGTCCGTCCTGGGCTTCGACCCGGCCAAGTCCTTCGACGTGGACCAGGACGTCCTGGCCCACGCCCGCTCCGTGGTTGACCGCGGTGCAGCCGCCCGCAAGGAATGGGAAGAGTCCTTCAACGCCTGGCAGGCCGCCAACACCGAAGGCGCAGCGCTCCTGCAGCGCATCGAGGCCCGCGAACTTCCGGCCGGAATCGACGCCGCCCTGCCGGTGTTCGAAGCAGGCAAGGACGTTTCCACCCGTGCAGCGTCCGGCAAGGTCCTGAACGCACTCGGCCCGGTCATGCCCGAACTCTGGGGCGGCTCGGCTGACCTCGCCGAATCCAACAACACCACCATCGAAGGCTCGCCGTCGTTCGTGCCCGCGTCCAAGCAGACCGATGCCTGGAAGGGTAACCCCTACGGCCGTGTCCTGCACTTCGGCATCCGCGAGCACGCCGCGGCCTCGATCGTGAACGGCATCTCGCTGCACGGCCGGACCCGCGCGTTCTCCGGCACGTTCCTGATCTTCAGCGACTACCAGCGCCCGGCCATCCGCCTCGGCGCGCTCATGGGTGTCCCGTCGCTGTACGTCTGGACGCACGACTCCATCGGCCTGGGCGAAGACGGACCCACCCACCAGCCGGTGGAACAGCTCGCCACCCTGCGTGCCATCGTGGGCCTGGACGTTGTCCGCCCCGGCGACGCCAACGAGGTTGCTGTTGCATGGAAGACCATGCTGGAGAACCACGAGAACCCGGCCGGCATCGTCCTGACCCGTCAGAACATTCCCACCTACGCCCGCGGTGAAGGTGCGGCCGACGGCGACACGTTCGGTTCCGTTGCCGGCGTCACCAAGGGCGGCTACGTCCTCGCCGAAGCGGCCAAGGACGGCGCCACCGTCCCGGCCGACGTGCTGCTGATCGCTACCGGTTCCGAGGTCCAGCTGGCCGTCCAGGCCCGCGAAGCCCTCCAGGCCGAAGGCATCGCCGCCCGCGTCATCTCCATGCCGTGCGTCGAGTGGTTCAACAAGCAGGACGCCGCCTACCGCGAGTCCGTGCTGCCCGCCGCCGTCAAGGCCCGCGTCTCGGTCGAAGCCGGCCTTGCCCTGGGCTGGCGGGAGTTCGTCGGCGACGCCGGCCGCTCCGTCAGCCTCGAACACTACGGCGCTTCCGCTGACTACAAGCGCCTCTTCAAGGAGTTCGGCATCACCGCGGAGGCAGTCGCCGCCGCAGCCAAGGACTCCCTCGCCGGCCTGCAGGCCTAACCCCGAATTCAGGAGATATCACCATGACTACCCCTACACAGCAGCTCTCCGACGCCGGAGTATCCATCTGGCTCGATGACCTTTCCCGCAGCCGCCTCGAAACCGGGACCCTGCGCAAGCTCATCGAAGAGAAGAACGTGGTTGGTGTGACCACCAACCCCTCGATCTTCCACGCCGCCATCACGTCCGGCACGGACTACGACGCCACCATTGCCGCCCAGGCAGCAGCCGGGGCCAGCATCGAAGAGACCATCTTCGAAATCACCACCACCGACGTCGCTGACGCCTGCGACCTGTTCGCCCCCGTGGCAGCAGCAACCAAGGGTGTGGACGGCCGTGTGTCCATCGAAGTTGACCCGCGCCTGGCCTGGGACACGGCCGGCACCATCGCCGAGGCCAAGCACCTGTACAAAAAGGTCAACAAGGACAACGTCCACATCAAGATCCCGGCAACCCTTGAAGGCCTGGAAGCGATTACCGCTACCCTCGCCGAGGGCATCAGCGTCAACGTGACCCTGATCTTCTCGCTCGAGCGCTACCGCGCCGTCATCAACGCCTTCCAGTCCGGCCTCGAACAGGCCAAGGAAAACGGGCACGACCTGTCCACGATCCACTCGGTGGCCTCCTTCTTCGTCTCCCGCGTGGACTCCGAGATCGACAAGCGACTCGACGCCCTCGGCACCGATGAAGCCAAGGCACTCAAGGGCAAAGCCGGCGTGGCCAACGCCCGCCTGGCCTACCAGGTCTACGAGGAGCTGTTCGCCACCGAACGCTGGGCCTTGCTGGCCGAAGCCGGCGCCCTTCCCCAGCGTCCCCTGTGGGCTTCCACCGGCGTCAAGGACCCCGCCTACCCGGACACCCTGTACGTCACGGAGCTCGTAGCCCCCGGCGTGGTCAACACCATGCCGGAGAAGACCCTCGACGCCACGTTCGATCACGGCGTCGTGACCGGAGACACCATCTCCGGCACCTACGCGGAGGCCAACGCCACGCTGGATGCCCTCGACGCACTGGGCATCTCCTACAACGAGGTTGTCGCGCTCCTTGAATCCGAAGGCCTCGACAAGTTCGTGGCCAGCTGGAAGGAACTGCTGGCCGACGTCGAAGGCGCCCTCGCCTCTGCACGGAAGGCTTCCTAACCCACTATGAGCACTCTCAGCTACGACGCCACCGGTGCCGCGCAGCAGGCACTTGAGCAGCATCTGCCCACTCTTGTGGCGGACCGGATTGCGACCCGGATCTTCGCGAAGGACCATACCCTGTGGGGTCCGGAGGCCGAGGCCGAGTCTGCTGTCCGCCTGGGCTGGGTCGAGGCGGCTACCGTCTCGCAGGCCCTGGTTCCGGGGATCCTTGAGCTCCGTGATGCCCTGAAGGCCGACGGCGTGTCCCGCATCGTGCTTTGTGGCATGGGCGGATCCTCGCTGGCTCCCGAGGTTATCGCCGGTACCGCTGGCGTCGAGCTGACCGTGCTGGACAGCACGGACCCCGATCAGGTCCGTGCCGCCCTCGCGGACCGGCTGGCCGAGACCGCGATTGTGGTCTCGTCCAAGTCCGGATCCACGCTGGAAACTGATTCCCAGCGCAGGATTTTCGAGCACGCCTTCACCGCGGCCGGGATCGATGCGAAGAGCCGGATCATCATCGTCACCGACCCCGGCTCCCCGCTGGATAAGGCCTCCCGGGAGGCCGGCTACCGGGCCGTGTTCAATGCGGATCCCAACGTCGGCGGCCGGTACTCGGCCCTGACCGCGTTCGGGCTGGTCCCCTCGGGCCTGGCCGGCGTGGATATCCAGGCGTTCCTGGACGAGGCCGAGGAAGCCGCCGAGATCCTCAACGAGGATGCTCCGGAGAACATCGGTCTGGCCCTGGGCGCGGCCCTGGGCGGAACCAGCCCGCTGCGGGACAAGATCGTCATTGCCGAGGACGGGTCCGGGATTGTGGGTTTCGCGGACTGGGCCGAACAGCTCATCGCCGAATCCACCGGAAAGTCCGGCACCGGGGTCCTGCCGGTCGTGGCCGGCCCGGCGGCGCCCGAGGTCAGCTCCGGTGCCGCTGATGTGCTGGTGGTGCGGCTGGTTGCTGCTGATGCCGACGTCGAACTCGGTGAGAACGAGGCGGCCATCGCCGGCGGGCTCGCCACCCAGATGATGGTGTGGGAATTCGCCACGGCCGTCGCCGGCCGGCTGCTGGGGATCAACCCGTTCGATCAGCCGGATGTGGAGGCGGCGAAGGTCGCCGCCCGCGGCCTGCTGGACGCCCAGCCCGAACCCACACCGGCCGCCTTTGTGGACGGCGCCATCGAGGTCCGCGGCGGTGACTGGCTCCGCGGTGCCCACACGGCCGAGGAAGCCGTCGGTGCCCTCCTGGGAACACTGGACGACGAGAGCTACCTCAGTGTCCAGGCCTACTTCGACCGCCTGGCTTTCGCCGAGCTGGAAGGCATCCGGGACCAACTCGCCGGCACCAGCGGCCGTCCGGTCACCTTTGGCTGGGGACCGCGGTTCCTGCACTCCACCGGACAGTTCCACAAGGGCGGCCCCGCGATCGGCGTGTTCCTCCAGGTCACCGCGGCACCCGCCGAGGATCTGGCCATCCCGGACCGTCCCTTCACCTTCGGGGAACTGATCTCCGCGCAGGCCGCCGGGGACGCCCAGGTCCTGGCCGGTCACGGCCGCCCGGTCCTGCGCCTGCACCTCACCGACCGCACCGCCGGCGTTGCACAGCTGCAGGAGATCATCGCCGCTGTCGCCGCCCAGTCCGCATCCGTCTCCGACAGCTAAGGCTCAACCGCACCATGCCAGAAACTGACAACGGCAGGAACTCCGCCATGCCTGCCGGAAAAGCGGGACGCAACCCGCTCCGCGATCCGCGGGACCGCCGTCTCAACCGGATTGCGGGTCCGTCCTCCTTGGTGCTCTTTGGAGTCACGGGAGACCTCGCCCGTAAGAAGCTGATGCCGGCTGTGTATGATCTGGCGAACCGGGGGTTGTTGCCGCCGAGTTTCGCGTTGGTGGGGTTTGGCCGGCGTGAGTGGTCGGATGAGGATTTCGCGGCGGAGGTGAAGGCTGCGGTGCTGGCGTCTGCGCGGACCCCGTTTGATGAGGCGGTGTGGAACCAGCTCGCGGAGGGGATCCGTTTTGTCCGGGGCGCGTTTGATGATGATGACGCGTTTGAGCGGCTTGGTGAGGTCATTGATGAGCTCGATGAGGTCCGCGGGACGCGGGGGAACCACGCGTTTTATCTCTCGATCCCGCCGAAGGCGTTTGAGCAGGTCTGCCGGCAGTTGTCCAAGCACGGCCTCGCGCAGGGTGATGGGGAGAAGTGGCGGCGGGTGGTGATCGAGAAGCCGTTCGGTCATGACCTGGACTCGGCCCGGGCACTCAATGACATTGTGGAGTCGGTGTTCCCGGCGGATGCGGTGTTCCGGATTGATCATTATCTGGGCAAGGAGACGGTTCAGAACATTCTGGCGTTGCGGTTCGCGAACCAGTTGTTCGAGCCGTTGTGGAACGCGAATTACGTGGACCATGTCCAGATCACGATGGCCGAGGATATTGGCACCGGCGGCCGGGCGGGGTATTACGACGGTGTCGGTGCGGCGCGGGATGTGATCCAGAACCACCTGTTGCAGTTGCTCGCGTTGACGGCGATGGAGGAACCGATCTCCTTTAACGCCGATGATTTGCGGGCGGAGAAGGAAAAGGTCCTCGCCGCGGTGAAGCTCCCGGAGGATTTGTCCACGCATTCGGCGCGGGGTCAGTTCGCCGGCGGCTGGCAGGGCGGGGAACAGGTCCAGGGCTACCTGGAGGAAGAGGGGATCCCCGCGGATTCGAAGACCGAAACGTTCGCGGCGATCCGGGTCGATATCCACACGAGGCGCTGGGCCGGGGTCCCGTTTTATTTGCGGGCCGGGAAGCGGCTGGGGCGTCGGGTGACCGAGATCGCGGTGGTGTTCAAACGCGCCCCGAACCTGCTCTTCCGTGACCATGGGGAGGATGATTTCGGGCAGAACGCTGTGGTCATCCGGGTCCAGCCCGATGAGGGCGCGACGATCCGGTTCGGGTCCAAGGTCCCGGGCACGCAGATGGAAGTCCGGGACGTGACGATGGACTTCGGCTACGGGCATTCGTTTACCGAGTCCTCCCCGGAGGCGTATGAGCGGCTGATCCTGGACGTGCTCCTGGGCGAGCCGCCGTTGTTCCCGCGGCATGAGGAAGTGGAACTGTCCTGGAAGATCCTGGACCCGTTCGAGGACTACTGGGCCTCCCTGGCGGAGCAGCCCGAACCCTACGCCCCCGGGTCCTGGGGCCCTGCCAGCGCCGATGAGCTGCTGGCCCGTGACGGACGAACCTGGAGAAGGCCATGATCGTAGACCTGCCGGACACCACCACCTCGAAGATCTCCAAGAAGATCATGTCCCTGCGCGAGCAGGGCGGCGTGATCGCCCTGGGCCGGGTCCTGACCCTGGTGGTCGTGACCCGCTCCGGGCTCGAGGAAGAAGCGATCGAGGCCGCGAACGAAGCCAGCCGGGAACACCCCTGCCGGATCATCGTGCTCGCCGACGCCGGCGCCGAGGCCCCGAACCGGCTCGACGCCCAGATCCGGGTCGGCGGGGACGCCGGCGCCTCGGAAGTGATCGTGCTGCGCGGCTACGGGGAACTCGCGCACGAGTCCGAGTCCCTGGTCGCGGCCCTGCTCCTCCCGGACGCCCCGATCGTGGCCTGGTGGCCGCACGGGGCACCGGAGAACGCCTGCGAAACCTCCGTGGGGAAGATCGCGCACCGCCGGATCACCGACTCCGCGAACGAACCCGATCCCCAAAAGGCGCTCGAGAACATCCGGGCCACCTACAAAGCCGGCGACACCGACCTCGCCTGGACCAGGCTCACGAACTGGCGGATCCAGCTCGCCGCCGTCCTGGACCAGACCGACGGGTCCCCCGTCACCGCGGTCGCCGTCGAAGGCGCCTCCGACTCCCCGTCCACGATCCTGCTCGCGGCCTGGCTGACCCTGGCCCTGGACGCACCCGTAACCATCGTCGCGGACCCCGCCGGGACCGGAATCCGCCGCGTCCGGCTCACCCGCCCCCACGGCGACGTCCAACTCTTCCGCCCCGGCACCTCCATCGCCGAACTCACCCAGCCCGGCCAACCCGCCCAACGCATCTCCCTGCCCCGCCGCAGCCTCAAAGACTGCCTCGCCGAAGAACTCCGCCGCCTCGACCCCGACGAAGTCTTCGGAGAAGTGATTACTATTGGACTTCCACGTACCAATCTAAGGAGCGTCCGGCCCAGTGAGCGTTGAGCCCAGAGTAAGCATCCACCCCGATTCGTCCGTCCTGATGGCTGCCATCGCAGCCCGCCTGATCACCAAGCTGGTGGACGTGCAGGACAAATACGGTGAGGCCACTGTGGTGCTGACCGGCGGAACGGTGGGTATCGGCACGCTGAAAGCCGTCGCTGACTCACCGGCAGCCCCCGCGGTCGACTGGTCGAAAGTGAACTTTTGGTGGGGAGACGAGCGGTTCGTAGGGTCGGAGGACCCGGACCGCAATACCAGGCAGGCATTCGATGCCCTCCTCGCCCACATCCCGGTTGATCCGGCAAGGATCAACCAGCCTGCTTCCACGGACGACTTCGATACTCCCGAAGAGGCCGCGGACGACTACGCCCGGCGCTTGCGGGAAGCGGCCGCAGCCGAGCACGCCGCGGATATGTCAGACGACCGGGCCGACGAGCCAGGGCAGGTCCCACGGCTGGACGTCGTGTTGCTGGGCGTTGGACCCGATGCCCACGTGGCTTCGCTGTTCCCGGAACAGGGCGGCATCCGTGAAAAGGAACTGACCGTGGTGGGGGTGCGGAACTCCCCCAAGCCCCCACCGCAGCGTATTTCCCTCACGCTGCCCACCATCAACACCGCTGCCGAGGTCTGGATGGTGGTGGCTGGCGAGGACAAGGCCGGTGCGGTGGGACTCGCCCTGGCAGGTGCGAACCCCGTGCAGGTGCCCGCCGCCGGGCCGCGCGGGACATCGCGCACACTATGGCTTATCGATGAGAATGCAGCGTCACGTGTCCCGCAGCAGCTCGTCCGGAAGGACGCGGCCGGCGCGTAGCTTTTCCAGCGCTCCGGCCAGGACAGCCTCGGCGTCCTGGTCGGAGCGCCGTTCTTTAACGTACTCCAGATGGCTTTTATAGCCCTCTTCGAGTGGTTCATCCCGGGCGGCCTGCTCCCCGTCGCGGGACGCCGGTGACCCGCATCGCCGGCAATCCCAGCTGACCGGAATCTGTTCGTCGGGCAGCCGCAGGAAAACAAGCTGGGTCTCATGGCCCTTGACGCACCAGTAGGACACCCTGATCCTGGGTACGCGCTCCCCTGTTGCCTCGGACTGGTTCTTGGGACCGGCACCTTCGGTCACACCCACCCGGGTGCCACGGAATGCAGACGCGCTATGTACCATCGGGACTCCTGGCTGATTAAACGACGCTGTTTAAACGACACTGTGGCTGTTGGAGAAGCCAACAGCCACAGTTTAGTTCGGAGATTCCCGTGGCGGCAGTGACGCGCCACTATCAGTTGGAAGTTCCTAGGAGTCGCCCGCCCCGCTGAACCGCATCAGCAGGCCCAGTGCGATGATCACTACGCCCCAGGTGACGCCCAGAACCACGGTGAACCTGTTCAGGTTGCGCTCTGCCACACCCGAGGAGCTCAGGCCTGAGCTCATACCGCCGCCGAACATGTCCGACAGCCCGCCGCCCCGGCCCTTGTGAAGCAGGATAAGCAGCGTCAGCAGAAGGCTGGTAATGCCCAGGAGAATCTGCAGAATGACATGAAGAACGTCCACGACGGCCTTTCAGAAGATTGGAATGGCGGGAGCCTGGTGTTGCTGACGTACTAATCTGTCAGCAGGTGACTCTCGAACCTGACAATATTAGCAAACTCAGCGGGATCAAGGCTGGCCCCGCCTACCAACACGCCGTCAACGTCCCGTTCATTCAGGATCGACGCTACGTTGTTTGCCTTCACGGAACCGCCGTACAACAGGCGGATCTTCGCTGCGACGTCGTCGCCGAAGATAGTGGCGAGCTCGGCACGGATGGCCGCGCACATTTCCTGGGCGTCCTCGGGGCCCGCCACTTCGCCGGTGCCGATGGCCCAGACGGGCTCGTAAGCCACTACAAGCTCGGAAGCCTGCTCCGCAGTCAGGCCCTCGACGTCGGCGCGGAGCTGGGTGAGAGTGTGCTCCACATGGGTCCCGGCCTGGCGGATCTCCAGGCCTTCGCCAACGCACAGCACCGGGGTAACCCCATGCTTGAACGCTGCCTTGACCTTGGCGTTCAGGACCTCGTCCGATTCGTTGTGGATGGTGCGGCGTTCGCTGTGGCCGACCAGGACGTACCGGCAGCCCAGCTTGTTCAGGAACTGGCCGGAGATGTCACCGGTGTAGGCGCCGGAGTCGAACTGGGACAGGTCCTGGCCACCGTAAGCGACGTCTAGTTCGTCTCCCTGGACGAGGGTCTGCACACCACGAAGGTCGGTGAAGGGGGGAAAGACTGCCACCTCAACACGGCTGTAGTCGTGCTTGGCATCGGACAGGGTCCAAGCCAGTTTCTGCAGGAGGGTGATGCCCTGTACATGGTCCATGTTCATCTTCCAGTTGCCCGCTATGAGAGGCGTGCGGTCAAATGCACCGTTCGTTGACGTTGTCACGTGTTCTCCAAAAGTCGTGAATAAGTATGCGGCCGGCAGGGTGCCCGCGGGCACCCTGCCGGCCGGAGGACTTGTCAGCCCTTGTTGCTAGCGGTCCAGGACGCTCAGTCCCGGGAGTTCCTTGCCTTCAAGGTATTCCAGGCTGGCGCCGCCGCCGGTGGAAATGTGTCCGAACTGGTCGTCCGCGAAGCCCAGGGTCCGTACTGCTGCCGCTGAGTCGCCGCCGCCCACAACAGTGAACGCGTCAGCTTCGGTCAGCGCCTTGGCCACTGCACGGGTTCCGCCGGAGAAGGCTTCGAATTCGAAGACACCCATCGGCCCGTTCCAGAAGACCGTCTTGGCGCCCTTGATCCGGTCGGCGAACGCGGCTGCCGAGTCCGGCCCGATGTCCAGGCCGATGCCCTGCGCACCGAAGCTGCTGCTTTCGATAGCGTCTGCGGGGACCGTTTCGTGCTCGGCGTCCGCGGCGAACTTGCTGGCCACCACAACGTCGGTGGGCACGATGAACTCCGTGCCGGCATCTGCCGCCCTCTTGAGGTAGTCCTTGACGACGGGGATCTGGTCTTCCTCGAGGAGGCTGCCGGCAACGCTGTGGCCTTCTGCTGCGAGGAAAGTGAAGAGCATGCCGCCGCCCACCAGGATGGTGTCCGCTTTACCGATCAGGTTGTCGATGACCGCGAGCTTGTCGGACACCTTGGAGCCGCCGAGCACCACAACGTAGGGACGCTGCGTGTCTGCAGTCAGCTTCCGCAGGACCTCCACCTCCGTGTGGACCAGGTCGCCCTGGTATGACGGCAGCCGGGTGGCGACGTCGTACACGCTGGCGTGCTTGCGGTGAACAGCACCGAAAGCGTCGTCAACGAAGGCGCCGTTCCCTGCGGTCAGGGCAACGAGCTCGTCCGCAAAGGCGCCGCGCTCGGCGTCGTCCTTGCTGGTTTCGCGGGCGTCGAAGCGCACGTTCTCCAGCACGAGTACTTGACCGTCCTGCAGCGAGGCAGCCAGTTCCTTGGCGGAAGTGCCCACCGTGTCACCGGCGAGGGTGACATTGAACGGAGCAAGCTCCGTGAGGCGCGCTACGGCTGGCTTAAGGGAGTATTTGTCTTCGGGAGCGCCCTTGGGGCGTCCGAGGTGGGCTGTTACCAGCACGCGGGCACCGGCGTCCGTGAGCTTCGTCAGCACTGGCAGTGAGGCCTTGATACGGCCGTCGTCAGTCACTGTAGAGCCGTCGAGCGGCACATTCAGGTCACTTCGAACCAGAATGTACCGCCCGCGGACACCTTCAGCGATCAGTTCGTTGAGGGTGTGGAATGTCATGTGTCTAACCCTAGCCCAGCTTGGCTGCGACAAGCTCCGTCAGGTCCACGAGGCGGTTGGAGTAGCCCCATTCGTTGTCATACCAGGAAACAACCTTGACCTGGTTGCCGATGACCTTGGTCAAACCCGAGTCGAAGATCGAGGACGCCGGGTCACCCACGATGTCCGAGGACACGATCGGGGCGTCGGTGTAGGTAAGGATGCCCTGGAATTCGTCGGACTCCGCAGCCTTCTTCAGCGCCGCGTTGACTTCTTCGACGGTGGTCTCACGGGAGACGGTGACGGTCAGGTCCGTGGCGGAACCGGTGGGGACCGGGACGCGGATGGCGTAGCCGTCCAGCTTGCCCTTCAGCTCCGGCAGGACCAGGCCGATAGCCTTGGCTGCGCCGGTGGAGGTGGGGACCATGTTGATGGCTGCGGCGCGGGCACGGCGAAGATCGTTGTGCGGGCCGTCCTGCAGGTTCTGGTCAGCGGTGTAGGCGTGGATGGTGGTCATCAGGCCACGCTCGATGCCGAAGGTGTCATTGATGACCTTGGCCAGCGGGCCGAGGCAGTTGGTGGTGCAGGATGCGTTGGAGATGATGTTGTGCGCTGCGTTATCGTACAGGCCGTCGTTAACGCCCATCACGATGGTGATGTCCTCGTCCGAGGCCGGAGCGGAGATCAGGACCTTCTTGGCGCCGGCATCAATGTGCTTCTGGGCGGCTGCAGCCTTGGTGAAGAAGCCGGTGGACTCGATAACGATGTCAACACCCAGTTCGCCCCAGGGCAGGTTGGCGGGATCGCGTTCGGCGAGAACCTTGATGATGTTGCCGTCGACGACAATGTTGCCGTCCTTGACCTCAACGGTTTCCTTCAGGCGGCCGCCGACAGAGTCGTACTTGAGCAGGTGGGCCAGGGCTTCAGGGCTGGTGAGGTCGTTGACGGCAACGATCTCGAGGTCCGCGCCCTGTGCGAGTGCTGCGCGGAAGTAGTTGCGGCCGATGCGGCCGAAGCCGTTGATACCAATACGGGTCGTCACTTTTTCAGTCTCCTTGGTGCTTGATAAAGCACAGCTAGTTAAGCGGGCGATGAAGCCAACTAACAGATCCCGCACGCCATTGGGCAGAGATGATTAACAGAACGGAGGGCGACCAGCCTCGTTGCTGAAGGCTAACCGCCTTCCGTGATCCATCTTACGTTTAAGTTGGTCCGCCCCCGCAAGTGCGGGGGCGGACCTGCCGCATTTCGGCCAAAATCACGCCGAAATGTGAACTTTGTTACAGGCGGATGTACCGCGTGTCACTACGGGAGGGTAATAAGCCCCGTGGCGTTGCTGCGGGCCGCGTCAAAGCGCTTGGCGACGTCGGCCCAGTTCACGATGTTCCAGAATGCCTTGACGTAGTCAGCCTTGACGTTGACGTAGTCCAGGTAGAACGCGTGCTCCCACATGTCGAGCATGAGCAGCGGGGTGGTGCCCAGTGCTACGTTGCCCTGCTGATCGTAGAGCTGCTCGATGACCAGGTTGCCGCCGATCGGCTCGTAGGCCAGGAAGCCCCAGCCCGATCCCTGCAGGCCGAGGGCGGCCGCGGAGAACTGGGCACGGAAGGCGTCAAAGGAGCCAAAAGCGTCATCGATGGCCGCGGCCAGCTCACCCTCGGGCTTGTCGCCGCCGTCCGGGGACAGGTTCTTCCAGAACACCGAGTGGTTGACGTGGCCGCCGGTGTGGAACGCGAGGTCCTTGGACAGCCGGTTGATGTTGGCGAAGTCACCCTTGTCGCGTGCTTCGGCCAGCTGCTTCAGCGCGTTGTTGGCGCCCGCAACGTAGGTTGCATGGTGCTTGCTGTGGTGCAGCTCCATGATGCGCGCCGAAATGTGCGGCTCAAGCGCGGCGTAGTCGTAGTCAAGTTCGGGCAGTACGTACTCGGTCACAAAATCCTCCAATATCGTGGACGGGTTCGTCCGGTTTTCTAACTCTCGGATTGTGCATCCGGATGACGGGCATCCGGAAGATCAGGGTGAACGCTCTGATTCTAGGGTGCTGTTACTCGTCCAGCATTTCAGGCGTCACATTGGCATCCGTGCCGGGGATGCCGAGGTCAATGGCCCTTTTGTCTGCCATGGCCAGCAGCCGGCGGATGCGGCCGGCAATGGCATCCTTGGTCATCACGGGATCGGCCAGGCGGCCCAACTCGTCCAAGCTGGCCTGTTTGTGGGCCACCCGGAGTTCGCCGGCGTATTTAAGGTGGTCGGGGACGTCGTCGCCCAGGATTTCCAGGGCGCGGTCCACCCTGGCGCCGGCAGCCACTGCGGCCTGCGCAGAGCGCCGCAGGTTGGCGTCATCGAAGTTGGCCAGCCGGTTGGCGGTGGCACGGACCTCCTTGCGCATCCGGCGCTCCTCCCAGACCATCAGGGCGTCATGGGCGCCCATCCGGGTCAGGAGCGCAGCGATGGTGTCGCCGTCGCGGATGACCACCCGGTCCACTCCCCTGACTTCGCGGGCCTTGGCCTGGATACCCAGCCGCCGTGCCGCGCCCACCAGGGCCAGCGCGGACTCCGGGCCGGGGCAGGTGACCTCCATGGAGGATGAGCGTCCCGGCTCGGTGAGGGAACCGTGGGCGAGGAAAGCACCGCGCCACACGGCCTCGGCATCGGCGGCGGACCCGTTGACAACCGCCGAGGGCAGGCCGCGCACGGGACGTCCGCGGCCGTCCAGGAGGCCTGTCTGCCGGGCCAGCGATTCGCCGTCGCGGACCACCCGCACAACATAGCGGCTGCCCCGGCGCAGTCCCCCGCCGGACACCACGATGATTTCGCTTTGGTGGCCGTACACTTCGGCGATGGCGGCACGCAGCCGGCGGGCCGTGGACGCGAGGTCCACTTCCGCTTCGATGACGATCCGGCCGGAGATGATATGAAGGCCGCCGGCGAACCGGAGCATCGTGGAAACTTCTGCTTTGCGGACGGATGATTTTTTGATGTCCAGACGGGACAGTTCTTCCTTGACCGATGATGTCAGTGCCATGGCACCTTCCTAACTGTTCCCAAAAATGTCGTGGTACGCCGCTGCCAGACGCAAAGGGTCATGGACGGGTCGGCGGCCCGACGCCCCCACTTTACCCAAGACAACCTCGGCGCCGATCATCTCCGCAGCTTTCTCGAATTCCTGCCGGTCCGGTACCGATGCAGGATCGGCCAGGACGACGTCGACACTGAAGTCGGGCGCGTAGCGGCGCAGGGCGTGCAGGTGGTCGGCGGCCGACATGCCCGTGGTTTCCTTTGTGTCAGTGACCAGGTTCATGGTGAGGCAGCGTTTGGCGGCCGTTGCGCTGAGGGCGGCACGCATTTCCGGGAGCAACAGGTGCGGGAGCACGGACGTGTACCACGATCCCGGCCCCAGGATAATCCAGTCGGCCAGTTCGATGGCCGTCAGCGCTTCGGTGCACGCGGGTGCCTGTTCGGGCAAGAGCCTGACCTGTTCGAGGTGGCCTGCCACCGCGCAGCGCGCCTGTCCGCGCACCGTCTGGAGAACGGATTCCCCGCCGGGTGCGGTGACGCGGATATCACCTTCGATGGTGAGCGGGATGGTGGACATGGGCAGCACCTGTCCCCGCGCCCCCAGCAGGGCACCGGCCCACTTGAGCCCGGCGACGGCGTCGCCGAGCAGTTCCCAGAGGGTGACGATGAGCAGGTTGCCCGTGGCGTGGTCATCCAGGGAACCGCCCCGGCCGTTGACCGGCCGGAAACGGTGCTGCATAACGTCACGCCAGGTCCGGCCCCAGTCCGTATCGTCGCACAGGGCGGAGAGCGCCATGCGGAGGTCTCCGGGCGGGAGGACGCCGTACTCTTCCCGCAGCCGCCCGGATGACCCGCCGTCGTCCGCCACTGTGACGATGGCGGTCAGCTCTGTGGTGAGCAGCCGCAGGGCCGACAGTGATGCCGACAGGCCGTGGCCGCCACCGAGTGCTACGACGTTGGGGCCCTTGTCCTGCTGGCCGCCTGCCGTTCCGCTGGTCAGCGGTACCAACGGCAGCGGCCCGGTAAGCATCCCCATTACTCGCGGCCCAGATCCCGGTGTGTTGTGGTGACAGTCACGCGGGGATACTGCGCCAGTTTCTTGGAGAGCTCGACGGCGACCGCTACCGAGCGGTGTTTGCCGCCGGTGCATCCCACGGCGATGGTGGCGTAGTGCTTGTTTTCCCGACGGTATCCGTCCAGGACAGGCTCCAGCGCCAGCACGTAGCGGTCCACGAAATTCTTCACGCCTTCAGCTTCGAGGACGTAATCGCTGACGTCCTTGTCCAGCCCCGTGTGCGGACGCAGCTGTGGGACCCAGTGCGGGTTGGGGATGAACCGGACGTCGGCGACGTAGTTGGAGTCAACGGGAAGTCCGTATTTAAAGCCGAAGCTCATGACGTTGAGCCGAAGCGCCACGGGTCCGGTCTCGGTGAAGAGTTCCGTGATTGCCGTCGCCAGGCCGTGGACGTTGTAGTCAGAGGTGTCCAGTACGACGTCGGAGCTCTCCCGGAGCTCCTTCAGCACCTCCCGCTCGGCTGCTATGCCATCGAGGATCCGCCCGCCTTCCTGAAGGGGGTGCGGCCTGCGGCCCTGCTCGAAGCGGCGGACCAGGACGTCGTCGTTGGCGTCCAGGAACAGCACACGGAAGGTGACGCCGCTGGCTGCCAGGGCGCCAAGGGTGGCCCGCATGTCCGCGAAGAGGCCTTTGCTGCGGACGTCCATCACGACGGCGAGCCTGGGAATGGACTGCGGGGCATGCGACACCAGCTCGGCGAGGGTTCCAAGCATCTGCGGCGGAAGGTTCTCCACGACGTACCAGCCATGGTCCTCCAGCGCGTCCGCGGCTGTGCTGCGCCCGGCGCCCGACATACCCGTGACCACCAGCAGCTCCGCTTCAAGGGGCTTGATCGGCGTCATGCCGTCCTGCCCCGTCCCGGACTCCGCCGTTGATTCTGCCATTCGTTCCGCCCCGTTCTGTCCTGTTCACAGCAGGCAACCGCGTCGGCGGAAACCTGCGCTCCTTACCCTACCTAGGTTTCAATGATTTCGCCGGTGGTCATATTGACAGCCGGCACCGTCTCCCCTGCCGATCCCTCGGCGCTGAAGTGCGTCACGATGGCGCTGGCCAGCGAAGGACCAATGCCCTTGGCGGCTGTGAGCTCCTCAACCGTGGCAGCTTTCACGCCCTTGATGGATCCGAAGTGGTCCACCAGGGCCTTGCGCTTGGACTCCCCCAGCCCCGGCACACCATCCAAGGCCGAGAGCGTCATCGCTTTGCCGCGCTTCTGCCGGTGGAAGGTGATCGCGAAGCGGTGCGCCTCGTCGCGGATCCGCTGCAGCAGGTAGAGGCCCTGGGATGTCCGCGGCAGGATCACCGGGAAATCGCTGTCCGGAAGCCAGACTTCCTCCAGCCGCTTGGCCAGGCCCACAACGTAGACATCGTCGATCCCGAGCTCAGCCAGCGCCCGGGCAGCGGCATTCACCTGGGGCTGGCCGCCGTCCACCACCACCAGGTTCGGCGGGTAGGCAAATTTCGCCCGCGGCGTAGCCGTGGTGGTGTCGAGGACCGCAGCGTCGCCCGCCGCGTTGAGTGCGGCCTGGTGCCCCGTCAGTGCGGCGGCTTCCACCTGTGCGGTCTTGTCCTGCAGGTAGTAGCGGAACCGACGGGTCAGGACATCGTGCATGGCGGCGGTGTCGTCCGCGGCCGCCGCTCCGGTGACGGAGAACTTGCGGTAATCGGATTTCTTGGGCAGGCCGTCCTCAACCACCACCATGGACGCCACGACGTTGGTGCCCTGGACATGCGAGACGTCGAAGCATTCAATCCGCAGGAGCGGCACCGGCAGGTCGAGGGCCTCCTGCAACTCCTGGAGTGCCTGTGAACGGACCGTCAGATCCCCGGCCCGGCGGGTCTTGTGCAGTTTCAAAGCGTGCTCGGCATTTTCCCGGACAGTTGACATCAGCGCGGCCTTATCGCCGCGCTGCGGCACCCTGATGTCCACCTTCGCTCCGCGGAGGCCGCCCAGCCATTCCGTCAGTTCGGCCGCGTTGCTGGGCTCGACCGGCACCAGGACTTCCCGGGGCAGCCTGCCGTGGCTTTCGCCGTCGTCGCCATAGACCTGCTGGAGCAGGTGCTCCACAAGGTCGGGCGTGGTGGAGTCTTCCACCTTTTCAACCACCCAGCCGCGCTGGCCGCGGACCCGCCCGCCCCGGACGTGGAACACCTGGACAGCCGCCTCAAGTTCGTCCTCGTGCAGGGCAAACACATCGGCGTCGGTATCTTCGGCGAGTACCACGGCGTTTCGTTCAAAGACTTTCCGCAGCGCCGAGATGTCGTCGCGGAGCCGGGCCGCACGCTCGTAGTCCAGGGTGGCGACAGCTTCGGCCATCTGCTTTTCGAGTTTGGCGATGAAGCGTTTGGCCTCGCCGCCCATAAAGGCACAGAAATCCTCTGCCAGGGCGCGGTGCTCTTCAGGAGTCACGCGGCCCACGCAGGGCGCGGAGCATTTGTCGATGTAACCCAGGAGGCAGGGGCGGCCGCTTGCCTGGGCGCGCTTCAGGACGCCGGCACTGCAGCTGCGCACAGGGAAAACCCGCAGGAGGGTGTCCATGGTTTCCCGGATGGCGCCGGCGGTATAGGGCCCGAAGTAGCGTGTGCCTTTGCGCCGGTCCCCCCGCATGACCTGGACCCTGGGGAGCTTCTCGCTCATGGTCAGCGCCAGGTACGGATAGGTTTTGTCGTCGCGGAACACCACATTGAAGCGGGGCTTGAATTCCTTGATCCACGTATATTCAAGCTGCAGTGATTCGAGTTCACTGCCCACCACAGTCCACTCCACACTGCTGGCCGCATAGACCATTGCATGGGTTTTCGGCAGCAGTCCCGCAGGGTTGGCAAAGTAGGAATTCAGCCGGGACCGGAGGCTCTTGGCTTTGCCGACGTAGATGACCCGGCCGTGGGGATCGCGGAACCGATACACCCCCGGGTTGGTGGGAATTTCACCCGTCTGGGGCCTGTAAGTTGTTGGATCTGCCACTACTTCAGTCTACTAACGCTTAGTCGGTGGCCTTGCTCTGGTTGTAACTGGTGGAACGTTCCTGGCCGCTGAGTTCGGCGATGGCGTCCATGATCCGGTCCGTGACCTCGCGGCGGGCGGGCAGCGAATGATCCGGGCCGGTCTTGTCGAAGTACAGCGGCTGGCCCACCTTCATGGTGAAGCGGTGCGGCCTGAAGCCCTTCTCGCCGGCGGGCTGCAGGTTCTCCGTCCCGATCAGTCCAACGGGGATCACGGGAGCTCCGGTTGCCAGGGCAAGCCAGCCAACTCCGGTGCGGCCGCGGTAGAGGATGCCGTCCCGGGATCGTGTGCCTTCGGGATAGATGCCAATGCCTTTGCCGTCCTCCAGGATGTCCAACAGAGTCTTCAGCGCCTGGACGCTTGCTGCCTGCTCTCCGCGTTCCACGGGGATGGATCCCACGGACTCGAAGAATGACTTCATGACCTTGCCCTTCACGCCGCCGGTGGTGAAGTACTCGGCCTTGGCGAAGAAGGCCACCGGCCGCGGCATCAGGGCTTGGACAATGACGCTGTCAAAGAAGGAGAGATGGTTCGGGGCAACGATGAAGGGACCCTCTTTGGGCACATTTTCGAGGCCGATGACGGTGGGCCGGCAGGTGCCCGCGACGAGCCCGCGAAAGGTCCAGCGGACAGCCTCAAAGAGCTCCATCGTTGCGCACCTCGCTCATGGCAGCGGTGTGGATGGCTTCGATCCGTTCGATGGCAGCGACCAGCCCCGCCGTGGTTTCCACGACGGTCACGGCGCCGGCCACCTCAAGTTCGCCGTCCGGGGCAAAGCCCCAGCGCACGCCGATGCAGTCCAGTCCGTTCGCAATGGCGCCGGCCACATCCTGGGCGCGGTCGCCCACCATCACCGCGTGGTGGGTGGACAGATCGGCCAGGGCATTCGCGATGATGTCCGCTTTGCCCACCGGCCCGTCGGTGGAGGATTCGTTGTCCGCGGATCCCCTGATGGACTGGAAGAGGCCGGCAATGCCGTGGTGCTGCAGCACGATGTGCGCCAGGCCTTCCGGCTTCTGGGTGGCGACGGCGATCGGCCTGCCCGCCCCCGCGAAGGCTTCGAGCGTCTCCTTGATCCCGGGATACAGCAGGCTCTGGGCGATTCCGCTGGCCAGGTAGTGCTGGCGGTACCGCCGGATGACGTCGTCCAGCTTGTCTGCGGGGACCATGGCGACGCTGAGGAGGGAATCGCTGAGTTTGGGACCGATCATCGCTTCCAGCAGTTCCGGCTCGGGGACGGGGAGGCCTGAGGCCTCGAGGGCCGCTGCGATTCCACCGGTTATTCCGCCTGCCGGATCGACAAGAGTGCCGTCCAGGTCAAAGATCACGGGCACTGTTGTTTGAGTCACCGGCTTAGTTTCTCACGACAGCAGGCATGGCTGAAACTCGCATGCCCGACACGGCATACTTTCGGCTGGTGCTGCACGTTTAAGCCAGAATCTCCGCGAGGAAGGCAGCCGTGTGGCTGGTGGTGGATTTCGCCACTTGTTCAGGCGTGCCCGATGCCACCACCTGGCCGCCGCCGGAGCCGCCGTCCGGACCAAGATCGACGATCCAGTCCGCGCTCTTGATGACGTCCAGGTTGTGCTCGATGGTGATCACCGTGTTGCCCTTGTCAACCAGGCCCTGCAGCACCATCAGGAGCTTGCGGATGTCCTCGAAGTGCAGGCCGGTGGTGGGCTCGTCGAGAACGTACACGCTGCGCCCGTTGGAGCGCTTCTGCAGTTCCGCAGCCAGCTTCACGCGCTGGGCCTCGCCACCGGACAGGGTGGTGGCAGGCTGACCCAGCCGGACATAGCCCAGGCCAACGTCCACGAGCGTGTTCAGGTGCCGCGCGATGGGCGAGAAGGCAGCGAAGAACTCTGCCCCCTCTTCGATGGGCATGTTCAGGACATCCGCGATGGTCTTGCCCTTGTAGTGCACTTCGAGGGTTTCGCGGTTGTACCGGGCACCGTGGCAGACCTCGCACGGCACGTACACGTCGGGAAGGAAGTTCATTTCGATCTTGAGCGTGCCATCACCCGAGCAGGCTTCGCAGCGGCCGCCCTTGACGTTGAACGAGAAGCGGCCGGGCAGGTAGCCGCGGACCTTTGCCTCTGTGGTTTCGGCGAAGAGTTTGCGGATGTTGTCAAAGACACCGGTGTAGGTGGCCGGGTTGGACCGCGGCGTCCGTCCGATAGGGCTCTGGTCTACGTGGACCACCTTGTCCAGGTGCTCCAGGCCCTGGATGCTCTTGTGGCGGCCGGCAACCTGCTTGGCGCCGTTGAGCTTGTTGGCCAGGACCTTGTACAAAATTTCGTTGACCAGAGTGGACTTACCGGAGCCACTGACTCCGGTTACCGCTGTGAACAGCCCCAACGGGAAGGCGGCGTCGACGTTCACCAGGTTGTTTTCCCGCGCGCCAACAACCTTCAGTTCGCGCTTCTTGTCGTATTTGCGCCGCTTCTTGGGGATTTCAATCTTCTTACGACCTGACAGGTAATCGCCGGTCAGTGAATTGGTGTTCTCGAGGAGCTCCTTGTAGGAACCGGAATGCACCACATGGCCGCCGTGCTCGCCCGCTCCGGGGCCGATATCCACGATCCAGTCCGCCACGTGGATGGTGTCTTCGTCGTGTTCGACCACAATCAGCGTGTTCCCCATGTCCCGAAGCCGGGTGAGTGTCTCAATGAGCCGGCGGTTGTCCCGCTGGTGCAGTCCGATGGACGGCTCGTCGAGGACGTAAAGGACGCCCACCAGGCCCGATCCGATTTGGGTGGCGAGCCGGATCCGCTGCGCTTCGCCGCCGGACAGGGTTGCGGAAGGTCGTTCCAGATTGAGGTATTCCAGCCCGACGTCGAGCAGGAACGTGAGCCTGGCCTGGATCTCCTTGAGCACCTGGTGCGCGATTTGGGCTTCCCGGCCCGTGAGGACCAGGTTGTTGAGGAAGTCCGCGCACGCCCTCATGGGCATGGCGGCGACGTCGGCAATCGACTTCCCGTTGATCAGGACAGACAGGGACGCCGGGTTCAACCGGGCGCCGTTGCACGCCGGGCAGGGGACCTGCCGCATGTACTCTTCGTAGCGGTCACGGGCCCATTCCGAGTCCGTTTCACCGTGCTTCCGGTGCACATACTGGATGGCACCTTCGAAGCCGGTGCTGTACTTACGTTCCCGGCCGAAGCGGTTCTTGTACTGCACCACTACTTTGTGGTCCTTGCCATGCAGGACGGTGTGGCGGATATCCTTGCCCAGCTTTTCCCACGGAGTTGCCATGGAGAAGCCGAGTTCCTGTGCCAGGCCTTCAAGGAGGCGGTTCCAGTACTCGGTTGTCGCTGTGCCCAGGGACCACGGCGCGATGGCACCCTCAGCCAGGGAGAGCTCCGGGTTGGGGATGATCAGTTCTTCATCGACCTCCAGCCGCGTGCCGATGCCGCTGCAGGCAGCGCAGGCGCCGAAGGGATTGTTGAACGAGAAGGACCGCGGCTCGATCTCGTCGATGGCCAATGGATGCTCGTTGGGGCAGGCAAGGTTCTCCGAAAATGCCCGGAGCCTGCCCGGGGCGTCTGCGTCCACATCGACAAATTCGGCCAGGACACGGCCTTCAGCCAGCCCAAGCGCCGTTTCGACTGAATCGGTGAGGCGCTGGCTGATGCCGTCTTTGACCACAAGCCGGTCCACCACCACTTCAATGGTGTGCTTGAACTGCTTCCCCAGCTTGGGGGGATCGCTGAGCTGGACGAGTTCGCCGTCCACCCGGGCACGGGAATAGCCTTTCGCGGTCAGTTCCTTGAAAAGATCAACGAACTCGCCCTTGCGTCCGCGGACAACCGGTGCCAGCACCTGGAAGCGCGTGCCGTCCTCCAGCTCCAGCAGCTGGTCGACAATCTGCTGGGGCGTCTGCCTTGCGACGACCTCACCGCAGACGGGGCAGTGGGGCCGCCCCACGCGTGCCCACAGCAGGCGCATGTAGTCGTAGATTTCGGTGATGGTGCCGACCGTCGAACGGGGGTTCTTGCTGGTTGACTTCTGGTCGATCGAAACTGCGGGCGAGAGTCCCTCGATGAAATCAACGTCCGGTTTGTCCACTTGGCCCAGGAACTGGCGGGCGTACGCTGACAGGGACTCAACGTAGCGCCGCTGGCCCTCGGCGAAGATGGTGTCAAATGCCAGTGACGACTTCCCTGATCCGGACAGCCCGGTGAAAACGATCATGGCGTCGCGGGGAAGGTCCAGGTCCACATTGCGCAGGTTATGCTCCCGCGCCCCCTTAACCACCAGGCGGGAAAGATCGGGACGGGCAGGCGTGGCGGCGGCCTGGGGAACGATGACAGGGACGACGGACTCGACTGCTGATTCTTCAGCTACGGCTTTAGGCACCCACTAATGCTAATCGAAAACTTCTTCGAATATCCATGCGGGCCCCGCTAGTGGGCGTCGTAGGCTGCCGCCAGCAGCTGGACGGCCTCCGCAAACGTGGCGCCCTGGGCCTTTGCCGCTGCCGCATATGTGGTGGCGGCAACAGTGAGCGCATCCGCCCGCTCATTACGGGCACAGACAACCGTGCCGTTCCGTCCCTTGGTGGCCACCACGCCGGCTGCCTCCAGCTCCTTATAGGCCCGCGCCACTGTATGCGGAGCGACCTCCAGGGTCTGCGCCAAAGCACGCACTGCGGGTAGCCTGGTGCCGGGCGGAAGGCCGCCGTTATCGGCGAGCCGGATCACCTGGAGCCGCAACTGTTCAAAGAGAGCCACTGTGCTGGCCTGGTTCGGCTTCCAGGTGCCGGGAAACGGTGCGGTTGCGGTCATCGTCCGGCCTCAAGCGTCGCGGCGCCGCCTGCGCGGCCGGCGAACTGCGCCTTGTAAAGCCTGGCGTAGCGGCCGTTTGCAGCCAGGAGGCTTTGGTGTGTTCCCTGCTCGGCAATGCGTCCGTCATCCATGAGCAAGATTAGATCAGCGTCCCGGACCGTAGACAAACGGTGGGCTATGACAAAGCTGGTTTTCCCCTGCCGCAACCTCTCCATGGCGTTGCGGATCAGGACCTCGGTCCGCGAATCGACCGAGCTGGTGGCCTCATCGAGGATCAGCACGCTGCGGTCGGCGAGCTGGGCCCGTGCGATGGCGATCAGCTGGCGCTGGCCCTGGCTGAGCGGGTCCCCGGCGTTGTCCAGGACGGTGTCATAGCCCGCCGGCAGCGACCGGACAAAGTGACCCAAATGGCTTGCTTCGGCGGCTGCGGTGATCTCTGCCTCCGTGGCGCCGGGACGGCCGTACTCGATGTTCTCCCGGATGGTCCCCGCGAAGAGCCAGGGGTCCTGGAGCACCACGCCGAAACGCCCGCGCAGGGAATCGCGGGGAATGCCGGCGATGTCGGTTCCGCCGATGGTGATCCGTCCCGTGTCCGGGGCGTAGAACCGCATCAGGAGATTCACGATCGTGGTCTTGCCCGCACCGGTGTGGCCGACAATCGCGACGGTGCGTCCCGGCTCCACCTCAAATGACAGTCCGCGGAGAACCGGGGCTTCCCGCGTGTAGCCGAACGACACATCGTGGAAGACAATCGGCCCGCCCGAGTCTTCCGGGCCATGGCCAAGCTCCGGCTCAGGCGGGATGTCCGCGGCATCCAGGAGTTCGAAGACACGGTGTGCTGAGGCGGCGCAGGACTGGATGACATTGAGCATGCCGCCGATCTGGCTCACGGGCTGGCTGAACAATCTGCTGAACTGGATGAACGCCTGGATGCCGCCGATTGTCATGGCTCCCAGGGTGACCTGGAAAGCGCCCACCACTGCCACCACGATGTAATTGAGGTTGGCAATCAGGATCATCAGGGGCTGGACGAGGCCGGAAGAATACTGGGCACGCGCGGAAGCCCTTGCCAGGCGGTCGTTGCTGGCACGGAAAACCTCCGCAGCCTGATCCTGGTGGCCGAAGGCCTTGATGACCTCATGCCCGGTGATGAATTCCTCCACGTGGGCGTTCAGTTCGCCGGTCTCAGTCCATTGGCGGGCGAAATGGGCCTGGGATTTCCTCGCCACGAGGACTGTCACCAAGGTGGACACCGGCACGGAGACCAGGGCCACGAGTGCCAGGAGCGGGGAGATCCAGAGCATCATGGCCAAGGCTCCAGACAACATCAGGACGGACAGGATCAGCTGGGTCAGGACCTGGCTTAGCGCCTGGGAGATGTTGTCAATGTCATTGGTGACCCGGCTCAGGACATCCCCCCTGGATTTCGCCTGGAAGTAGGTGGCCGGAAGCCGGTGCACCTTGTCCTCCACCGAAGCCCGGAGGCTGTACATCAGGCCGTGGACAGAGTCCGCGGTCAGCTTTCCCTGTACCCAGTTGAAAACGGAAGCACAGACATACATCAAGGCGACGGCGGCCAGGAGGCGTCCCAGCCTCTGCCCCTCGAAGACACCGCTGTGAAACCCGTTGACCACAACATCCGTGGCTTTTCCGAGGTAGAACGGCGCCGTGACGTTCAGTCCGGCAAAAGCGCACGTGGCTGCCACGGCCCCCAGCATCCGCCATCGGAAGGGACGAAGGAGGCCCAGCAGCCGGCGCACGGCAGGCCAGAATGATTCCGCCGCCCCTGACGGCGCCGCTGTCATGGCAGGTGTTCCAAGGCCAATTGCGATTCGGCGATTTCCCGGTACGTGGCAGAATGCTCCAGCAGTTCCTGGTGTGTCCCCTCCGCTACGAGCCGTCCCTCGTCAAGCACTAGTATCCGGTCCGCTCCGGCGACGGCGGAGATCCGTTCCGCCACCACGATCACCACTGCGGTGCCAAGTGCAGTGCCCAGGGAGTCCCTGAGCCGGCTCTCCGTGCCGAAGTCCAGCGCCGAGAAGCTATCGTCAAAGAGATAGATGGGAGCCTGCTTCACGAGGGCGCGTGCGATACAGATACGCTGGCGCTGCCCGCCGGAAAGGTTCGTGCCGCCTTGTCCGACTTCAGTGGCCATGCCGAGGGGCAGTTCCCGGACGAACGCTGCTGCCTGGGCGGTTTCCAGCGCTTTCCACAGGTGGCTCTCTGTCGCTTCCGGTGCGCCGACCCGCAGGTTTGCTGCAATGGTCCCGGTAAAAAGATGCGACCGCTGCGGGACCACCGCCATGGCGTTGCGGAGGACGTCCAAAGGGAGCGAACGGATGTTCCTGCCGGCGATAGTGATCTCGCCCGCTGTGGCATCCAGGAAGCGGGGCAACAGGCTGAGCAGAGTCGATTTGCCGCTCCCTGTCGATCCGACGACAGCAATGGTAGTGCCGGGAGCGGCCGTGAAGCTGATGTTTTCGAGGACGCGGGTTTCGGCGCCCGGATAGGCGAAGCTGACGTCACTGAAGGTGACACTGCCGTCGAGGGCCGGCGGTTCATCGGTCATGGGGGAAACGGGACTGTCGTGGACAGCAGGCCGGGTATTGAGCACCGCGTTAAGCCGCTCGGCGCACGCAGCAGCGCGGGGGGCTGTCATCAGAACGTACATGGCCATCATGATGGCCAGGAGAATTTGCATGATGTAGGCGATAAATGCGGTGAGGGCGCCAATCTTCATGTCCCCGGAATGCACCCGGTGGCCGCCGAACCACACTACGGCCACGGATGACAGGTTCACCACGATCATGATCAGCGGAAGCATCGCAGCCACGAGCAGTGATGACTGCAGGTTGTTTCCCGACAGACTCTTGTTTGCCCCGGCAAAGCGCCGCGTTTCGTGCCCTTGGCGGACGAAGACCCGGATGACGTTGGCCCCGATCATCTGTTCGCGCAGGATCTGCCCCGTGCGGTCCAGGAGGTTCTGGCCCTGCCGGTAGAGGGGAACGAGCCTGCGCACGATCTGGTACATGATGAGCAGAAGCAGGGGGATGATGACGATGACGATGCCCGAAAGCACGATGTCCTGCTGCCAGGCGAGAAAAATCCCGCCGGCCGCCATGACGGGTGCTGCCGCGAGCATGGTGAACACGAGGACTGCGAAGGACTGGATCTGCTGGGTGTCGTTGGTAGCTCTGGTGACCAGGCTTTGGGTGCCGAAGACGGCCACCTCCTGGGAGGAAAGCAGCTGGATTTTTGTAAACATCTCCGCCCGCAACTGATGACCGAGCGCCATAGCCACAACGGCACCGAGATAGCCTGCAGCAATGGCGGCCACCGCCTGGACTGCAGCCACCACGGCCATGTCGCTGCCCAGCCGGAAAATTGCCGGTGTGTTCCCGGCGACGATGCCGTCGTCGATGATGGCAGCGTTGATGGTGGGCAGCAGCAGGATGCCTGCCGTCTGCACAAGCTGGAGAACCACGATGGCCGCAACGGGAAGTTTGTGGCGGGCCAGCAGCCGGGTGAGCAAGGCGAAAAGCACCGCACCTCCAGGATCAGTTGGGAGGCCGATGAGGTTGCGGTTGGCCGCCACCCCCAGAAGCCGCTTTGTTGTTGTAGCCAAGCGAAATGTTCTTATCCAGTCATACAACTATACGGATCCTGTAGAGAACATCAATCGAATGGAGTTTAAGTGGTCAATGGCTTTTGCGCCACGGCAAAGATCCGCCTGAATGGAAAGACTGTGCCATGGGGCGTATCCGGGTACGCAGCGCGCAGGGAAGCGGCGTACTCCGATTCGAAGGCCTTCCCCTCCTCGTCGGAAAGAACCGCCAGCACTGGCCGCAATGCCGTGCCGCGCACCCACTCCAGCACGGGATCGGGTCCGCGCAGGACCTGTTGATAGGTGGTTTCCCAGGCGTCGGCAGTGCAGCCGGCGTCAAGCATGATGCGCAGGTAGTCGGCGGGTTCCCCCACGGATTCACCGCCGCGGAGTACACCGTCCAACCGGGGCGCCCATCGCGCCGAGCCGGCCAGTTCCCGCATCAGGGCGTGTGACGGCGCATTGAAGTTACCCGGCACCTGCATTCCGAACCAGGCCCCTGGCCTGAGAGCCGCCAGCCAGCGGGGCAGCATGTCCCGGTGCCCGCGAACCCACTGGAGCGCGGCATTGGTGACCACCACGTCGGTTTCCGGCGCGGGCGCCCAGCCGGCAATGTCGGCCAGGCTGAAACTCAGTCCCGGATGCGCTGATGCCTGCCCTGCGGCCTTCGCCAGCATCTCAGCGGAGGAATCGAGCCCGACAACTTTCGCCGTCGGCCACCGCTGGGCGAGAGTGGCTGTCAGATTCCCGGGACCACACCCCAGGTCCACCACCTCACCGGGCTGATCGGCATGGATCCGTCCCGTCAGGTCAAAAAACGGGCGGTCGCGGTAATCACCGAACTGGACGTATTTGAGGGGATCCCACTTCACAGTTTCACTCCGTGCTCTGGTCTGGCTGGCAGTACCGCGAGCCTAGCCCCTCACTGCCCGGATGTCCGCCACCTGAAGGGCACTAAGCTGGAAAACAATGAAACTCGTTGACCAGCTGTCTGTCCTGTCCGCCTCGACCCACTCCGGCGCCGGCATGGATCCGGACGCGCTCTACACCCTGTTCCTTGAATGGACCGAAAGCAGGGGCCTGGAGCTGTACGCCGCCCAGGACGAGGCCATCATGGAGCTGGCAACCGGCGCCAACGTGATCCTCGCCACCCCCACAGGGTCCGGGAAATCGCTGGTTGCCATTGCGGCGCATTTCCAGGCCATGGCGCGGGGCCGGCGCAGCTACTACACGGCCCCCATCAAGGCCCTCGTCTCCGAAAAGTTCTTCGCCCTGTGCGACATCTTTGGCGCGGAAAATGTCGGCATGATCACCGGCGATTCGGGCGTCAACCAGGACGCACCCATCATCTGCTGCACGGCGGAAATCCTTGCGAACATCGCCCTGCGCGAAGGCGACGGTGCGGACCTTGGCTCCGTGGTCATGGACGAGTTCCATTTCTACTCCGATCCGCAGCGGGGGTGGGCATGGCAGGTTCCCCTGCTGGAGCTGCCGCAGGCCCAGTTCCTCCTGATGTCCGCCACGCTGGGCGACGTCAGCCGCTTTGAGGACGGAATCACAGAACTCACCGGCCGCCCCACCACCACTGTCAGTTCTGCCGAACGCCCCATTCCGCTGCATTACTACTACCACGAGACCCCGGTCCACGAGACGCTGGAGGAACTGCTCTCCACGCGCCAGGTACCGGTCTATGTGGTCCATTTCAGCCAGATCGAGGCCATTGACCGCGCGCAGACCCTGATGAGCATCAACGTCTGCACGCGGGAAGAAAAAGACAAAATAGCAGAGCTGATCGCGAATTTCCGGTTTGCCGCCGGGTTCGGCAAAACCCTTAACAGGCTGGTCCGGCACGGCATTGGGGTCCACCACGCCGGGATGCTGCCCAAGTACCGGCGGCTGGTGGAACAGCTTGCCCAGGCCGGCCTGCTCAAGGTGATCTGCGGGACGGACACACTGGGCGTGGGCATCAATGTGCCCATCCGTACCGTCCTGCTCACCGCTCTGAGCAAGTACGACGGCGTACGCACCCGGCTGCTTAACTCCCGTGAGTTCCACCAGATCGCGGGGCGCGCCGGCCGGGCAGGGTACGACACCGCGGGCACGGTTGTGGTCCAGGCACCGGAGCACGTGATCGAGAACGTGAAAGCCATGGCCAAGGCAACAGCCAAGTTCGGCGATGACCAGAAGAAGCTCCGCCAGGTGGTGAGGAAGAAACCGCCCGAGGGCTTTGTGTCCTGGGGTGAACCCACCTACAAGCGGCTCGTCGAATCCGTGCCCGATCCTTTGAACTCGAGTTTCAGCGTGACGCACTCGATGCTCATGAACCTGATGGAGCGCCCCGGCGACCCGTTTGCGGCAGCACGCCGGCTGCTGACCGAGAACCATGAGCCGCGGGCATCGCAGCTGCGGCTCATGAAGCGGGCCTTGGGAATTTACCGCGAGCTCCTCGCAGCCGAGGTGGTGGAGCGTATTCCCGCGGCGGAACAGGGCGCCGACGGCAGGACCGTCCGGCTCACCGTCCACCTGCAGGCCAACTTTGCGCTGAACCAGCCGCTCTCGCCGTTTGCGCTGGCGGCGCTGGAACTGCTCGACCCGGATTCGCCGTCGTATGCACTGGACGTGGTGTCCGTGATCGAGGCGACCCTCGAAAAGCCGCGGCAGATCCTCTCCGCCCAGCAAAAGAAGGCCCGGGGAGAAGCTGTCGCCGCCATGAAGGCGGACGGCATCGAGTACGACCAGCGGATGGCGATGCTGGACGAAGTCACGTACCCGCAGCCGCTGGCGGAGCTCCTCGGCGAGGCGTTCGAGGTATACCGTAAGGCCGCACCCTGGGTGGGTGACTTTGAACTGGCGCCCAAGTCTGTGGTCCGGGACATGTACGAGCGTGCCATGAACTTCGGCGAGTTCGTGCAGTTCTACGGCCTTGCCCGGTCCGAGGGAATTGTGCTGCGGTACCTGGCGGACTGCTTCAAGGCATTGCGGCAGACGGTCCCGCAGGACATGCTGCGCGAGGACCTCGAGGACCTCATCGCCTGGCTCGGTGAACTGGTGCGGCAGGTCGACTCCAGCCTCCTGGACGAATGGGAAGAACTGACCTCCGGCGCGGCGCCCACGCCGCACGACGCTCCCCCTCCCCCGCCGCCGTCGCTGACGTCCAACATCCGCGCCTTCCGCGTGATGGTCCGCAACGAGATGTTCCGGCGTGTGGAGCTGTTCGCGGACGAGGATGCGGGGGCCCTGGCGGAGCTCGACGCCGGCGCGGGCTGGGATGCGGAGCGCTGGGAAGACGTCCTGGACGACTATTTCGACGAACATAACGACATCGGCACCGGACCGGATGCCCGCGGCCCGGGCCTGCTCATCATCAGCGAAGAGCCCGGGCTCTGGAAGGTCCGGCAGATCTTCGACGATCCGGCGCGCAACCATGACTGGGGCATCTCGGCGGAAGTGGATCTGGCAGCCTCGGACGAAACCGGCACGGCCGTGGTCCGGGTGACCGGCGTCAACCGGCTGTGAGGCCCCCTAGTAAACTCGAACCATGAGTGTAATCCGCCCCGCCGCCCCGCACGACGTCCCCGCCATCCTGCAGATGATCCACGAACTGGCCATCTACGAGAAGGAACCCGAGGCCGTGCGCAACACTCCGGAGATGCTCTCCGAGGTCCTCTTTGGCGAGAATCCCCGGGTGTTCGCCACCATGGCCGAGAACGCCGGGGGCGAGGTCCAGGGGTTTGCATTATGGTTCCTGAACTACTCCACGTGGGAGGGCGTTCACGGCATCTACCTGGAGGACCTCTATGTGAGCCCGGATGCCCGCGGTGAGGGCCACGGGAAGGCGCTGCTGAAGCACCTGGCCGCCCTCGCCGTGGACAAAGGCTACGCCCGGGTGGAATGGAGCGTGCTGGACTGGAACGAACCGTCCATCAACTTCTACCGGAGCCTTGGAGCCCGTCCCATGGACGGCTGGTCCACGTTCCGGCTGACCGGGGACGCACTGGAGAGCTTTGGCACCAGTGTCCCTGCTGACGCCCGTGCCTGAGCAGGCTCGTTCGTCCGTGGCAACCCGAACGCTGAAATCTGTCCCTCATACGGTGAAGGGCCGCCACGAGTTCCGGGGGATGCGCACCACCGAACATTATTTCACCGTTCCCCTGGACCACTTTGGCCCGGCCCCGGCCGGCAGCAGGCCCGAGACCGTCACCGTGTTCGCGCGTGAATATGTTTCCGCGGAGCACAGCGAGGCTGAAGCGGCGGGCCTTCCCTGGCTGTTGTTCCTTCAGGGCGGCCCGGGCGGGCGCGGCAACAGGCTCGCCTCGCTCGGCGGCTGGAGCAAGGCTGCCGCCCGCGATTTCCGGATCCTGATGCTGGACCAGCGCGGCACCGGCCTCTCCACCCCCGTCGACCGGAACACCCTCCCGGCACGCGGGACGGCTGAGGCGCAGGCTGCCTATCTGGAGCACTTCCGGGCGGATTCGATCGTGGCGGACGCCGAACTGATCCGGGCGGCCCTCGGCTCCGGCCCGTGGACCATCTACGGGCAAAGCTATGGCGGATTCTGCGCGCTGACCTATCTGTCCTTTGCGCCGGGAGGCGTGAAGGAAGCACTCATCACCGGCGGCTTGGCGCCGTTGTCCGGACCTGCCGACGACGTCTACCGGGCCACGTTCCCCCGGGTCGCAGCGCGCAATTCCGAGTACTTTGCATGGTATCCGGAAGACCGGCTGACCGTGGAGCGGATCGCAGCGCACCTTCGCCGGACCGGGGAATACCTGCCGGACGGCGGCCTGCTTACCGTGGAACGGTTCCAGATGGTGGGCGCGTTTTTGGGCGGAAACACCCGGGTGGACGGCCTTCACTACCTGCTGGAAGACGCCTTCACACAGACACCGGACGGGGACAGGCTCTCGGACGCCTTCCTGGACCAGGTGCAGGGAATTGTGTCCCGCAGCGCCAACCCGCTCTACGCATTGATGCACGAGTCGATCTACGGGCAGGGCCAGGCGAGCGGCTGGGCTGCCTGGCGTGTGCTGGCGGAACACCCGGAATTCCATCCGGAGGCCGAGCCGCTGCTGCTGACCGGAGAGATGGTGTATCCGTGGTATTTCGACCAGGACGCTGCCTTGAAGCCGCTCCGGCCGGTGGCCCACCTGCTCGCCGCCAAGACCGACTGGAAACCTCTGTACGACCGCGTGCAATTGGCCGCTAACAGCGTGCCGGTTGCCGCGGCCGTCTACCGGGACGACATCTATGTGGACCGCGACCTGTCCCTGGAAACGGCCGCTGCAGTCCGTGGACTGCAGGTTTGGGAGACGGCAGACTTCCACCACGACGGAATCGCCGATGACGGTGAGGCCATCTTCGGCCGGCTGCTGGGGATGGTGCGCTCCGGAAGTTCAGCTGCCGGCTGAGGTGCCCACGGAGCCGGCGGCCGGGTTGCGCCGCCGGGCCAGCAGCGACACACATGCGGCTGTCAGGACAGCGGCTCCCACGACGCCGCCTGCCAGGTTAAGCCCCAGGTAACCGGCCCAGCTGAGGATCAGGCCGGAGGTGGCCCCGCCCACCGCGCCGGCGGCACCCATCAGTGTGTCCGATACGCCCTGGACCACCACCCGGGACTCCTGGCCGACGCTTTCCGCCAGCAGGGTGGAGCCTGCAATGGTGGCCGCAGACCAGCCCAGGCCGAGCAGGACCAAGCCTGCGGCCACTGCCGCCGTTGACTGCTGGCCAAACCCGGCGACAACAACGGCGGCGAGCAGGGTGGCGAAGCCAATCATGATGGTCTCCGTCCTGCCCGCCTTGTCAGTCAGCCATCCCATGACCGGGGACAGGGCGAACATCCCCGCGATGTGCAGGGAGATGGTGAAACCGATGATGACAAGCACATCGCCGGAGGCGGCATGGCCGGCATGCGATGCGGCTGGACCGGCCACGAGGTCCTGCAGGTGCAGCGGGGTCATGGACATCACGCCCACCATCACCGCGTGGGCGCCGACGACGGCGGCCAGAGCCAGCAATGCCGGCCTCGACGCGCGGACGGCCCGCAGTCCGCGCGTCAGCGATCCGCCGGCGGCCTGCGGCGGCGGGCCTTGAGCGGTTGCTGCGGCAGCCGCGCTGGGGCGGGCAGCCGGCTTCGCGCCGCCGTCGTCCGGGTGCTCCGCACCCCGTTCCCGGGCAGCGAGTTCGCGGGCGAACAGCAGGGGGTCCGGCCTGAGGCCGGCGAAGAGCAGCGCAATGGCCAGCAAGAGCCCCGCTGCAGCGATCACGAACGGCCCGGCAACGGGCGGCAGTCCGAGGGCCTGCCCCACTGCCGTGCCGGGCTGGATCAGGTTGGGGCCGGCGACGGCGCCCACCGTCATAGCCCAGACAACGGCGGACAGTGCCCTGCCGCGGTGGTCATCGTCGGCAAGGTCGACGGCGGCAAAGCGTGCCTGCAGGCTGGCGGCGGTGCCCACGCCGATGCCCGCCGCCCCCAGCACCAGCAGGACAAAAACTCCTGAGACCACGGACAGCACGATGAGCACAGTGCCTGCCAGCGCTGCGGAAAGGCCCGTGACCTGGCCGATGCGGCGGCCGCGGCGGTCGGCCAGTGATGCGAGCGGCAACGCGGCCAGGGCGGCGCCAAGCGTCATCACGGTGGCCACAGCTCCTGCCCAGACGGTGGAACCGGAGAGTTCCACCGCAAGGATGGAACCGATGGACACGGTGGCGCCCGTCCCGATGCCGCCAAAGATTTGGGCTGCACCCAGCAGCACCACGGTGCGGCGCTGCACCTGGTGCACTCCGCTTTCCGTCATGAGGATGCGGGCCATGGTTCGAGCATAGTCCTCGGCGAACCGCTGCTACAGGGGTTTTTAAAGCAGGCAGTCCCGGCCAATGTGCGGCCGGGACTGCTTGGAGGGGCTTGGTAAAGAGCGCGCTTACTCGGAGTCGCTGAGGCTCTTCCTGGCATCTTCCTCGAGGCGCGGGTCCAGGTGCGCCGTCTTTGCCTTGGAGCTCAGGAGGCTGGCAATAACGGCCACGATGATGGTGCCCACGATGACGGCCAGGGACACGAACGTGGGGATCTCAGGAGCCCACTCGATGTGGTTGCCACCGTTGATGAACGGCAGTTCGTTCACGTGCATCGCGTGCAGCACCAGCTTTACGCCGATGAACGCCAGGATGAAGGACAGGGCGTGCTTCAGGTAGATAAGGCGGTTCATCAGGCCACCCAGCAGGAAGTACAGCTGGCGCAGGCCCATGAGGGCGAACAGGTTGGCGGTGAAGACAATGAACGGGCTCTGGGTCAGGCCGAAGATCGCGGGGATAGAGTCAACGGCGAAGAGGAGGTCGGTCATGCCGATGGTGATAAACACAACCAGCATGGGGGTGAAGACCTTTTTGCCGTCCACCGTGGTGCGGAGCTTGCCGCCGTCGAACTTCTCCGACATGGGGATGATCTTGCGGATCCCGGCGATGAGCGGGTTTTCCTTGTCCTCTTCGTCCTCACCTTCGTCCTGGGCCTGCTTCCAGGCAGTCCAGAGCAGGAAGGCGCCGAAGATGTAGAACACCCAGCTGAACTGCTCGATGACGATGGCGCCGAGGAGGATGAAGATGCCACGCAGGATGAGCGCGATGATGATGCCCACCATCAGCACTTCCTGCTGGTACTTCCGGGGAACGGAGAACCTGGCCATGATGATGATGAAGACAAACAGGTTGTCGATGCTCAGGCTGTATTCCGTCACCCAGCCGGCGACGAACTGCCCGCCGTATTCCGGGCCCGTGAAGGCAAACATGGCGCCCGCAAACACCAGGGCGAGCGTTACGTAGAACGCCACCCACAGGCCGGCTTCCTTCATGGAAGGTTCGTGGGGACGGCGGATGACCAGCAACAGGTCAATCAGGAGAATCAGGCCGAGGATGACAAAGGAGCCAACCTCGAACCACACGGGCAAATCGAGCACAGGGTAGCCTTTCGCAGGGTACAAAGAAATTGTGTAAGTCTCTCCGGCCGGCCTGTGCACTTGGTGCTGAATCGGCGACCCGCTACGCCCGGCCAGGCAACTATGCCTGGCGTGTTGACGATCGTAGCGCTTGGGATACTCCCCTACGTGACCTTAACTGTACAGCAGGCACCCCTACGCTCAGGAACACGTCCGCCGTTCGGCACGCCGCGCCGTCTCCTAAGCGTGGCCGGCTGCCTGCATCTGGCGCAGTTCCTTCTTGAGTTCGCTGACTTCGTCACGGATCCTGGCGGCCACTTCGAACTGCAGCTCCGCGGCCGCGCCGTGCATCTGTTCCGTGAGCTGCTCAATGAGGCCCACGAGGTCTTCGGCCGGCGCAGCGGCGAGGCCGTCCTTGCGGACCTGCGCAGCACCCTTGGCCGCAGACTTCCCGCGTTTGGCGCCTTTGGCCAGGCGGTTGTTGTTCAGCAGCTCCTGGGTGTCGGCGTCCTCCTTGGCCAGCTGATCGGTAATGTCGGCAATCTTCTTCCGCAGCGGCTGCGGATCGATGCCCTTTTCGGTGTTGTAGGCAACCTGGATGGCACGGCGCCGGTTGGTCTCATCGATGGCGTGGGCCATGGAGTCGGTAATCCGGTCCGCGTACATGTGCACCTGGCCCGAGACGTTACGGGCGGCACGGCCGATGGTCTGGATCAGCGATGTGGAGGACCGCAGGAAGCCTTCCTTGTCCGCGTCGAGGATGCTCACCAGCGAGACTTCGGGCAAGTCAAGGCCTTCGCGGAGCAGGTTGATGCCCACCAGAACATCAAAGACGCCCATCCGGAGTTCGCGGAGCAGTTCCACGCGGCGCAGGGTGTCGACGTCGGAGTGGAGGTACTCCACCTTGATGCCGTGGCCCACCAGGTAATCGGTAAGGTCCTCGGCCATGCGCTTGGTGAGAGTGGTGACCAGGACACGCTCGTTTTTCGCCGTCCGGGTCTTGATCTCACCGAGCAGGTCGTCGATCTGGCCCTTCGTGGGCTTGACCACCACCTCGGGATCGATGAGGCCGGTGGGCCGGATGATCTGCTGGACAAAGCCGTCCGCCTTGCCCAGTTCGTACTTGCCGGGAGTGGCCGAGAGATAGACGGTCTGGCCAACGCGTTCCAGGAACTCATCCCACTTGAGGGGGCGGTTGTCCATGGCCGACGGGAGCCTGAAGCCGAAGTCCACCAGGTTCCGCTTTCGGGACATGTCGCCCTCGTACATGGCCCCGATCTGCGGCACAGTGACGTGTGACTCATCAATCACCAGCAGGAAATCGTCCGGGAAGTAGTCCAGGAGGCAGTGCGGTGCGGTGCCACGGGCCCGCCCGTCGATGTGTGACGAGTAGTTCTCGATGCCGTTGCAGAACCCCATCTGCTGCATCATTTCCAGGTCATAGGTGGTGCGCATCCGGAGCCGCTGGGCTTCGACGAGTTTGTTCTGGCTTTCCAGGACCTGCAGCCGTTCCGCCAGTTCGTCCTCGATCCGCTTGATGGCGCGGGCCATCCGCTCGGGACCGGCAACGTAGTGCGAGGCCGGGAACACGTACATCTCCTCTTCGTCCCGGATCACTTCCCCGGTCAGCGGATGGAGGGTGTGGATGTTCTCAATTTCATCACCGAAGAATTCGATCCGGATGGCCAGTTCCTCGTACATGGGGATGATTTCCACGGTGTCGCCACGGACCCGGAACGTGCCCCGGTGGAAATCCATGTCGTTGCGCGCGTATTGCATGGCGACAAACTTCCGGAGCAGGTCATCGCGGTTCATCTCCGCCCCCTTGCGGAGCGTGACCATGCCGGCGATGTACTCTTCCGGCGTACCGAGGCCGTAGATGCAGGACACGGTGGCAACCACGATGACGTCACGGCGGGTCAGCAGGGCGTTGGTGGCGGAGTGGCGGAGCCGTTCAACCTCCTCGTTGATGGAGGAGTCCTTCTCGATGAAGGTGTCCGTCTGCGCGACGTATGCCTCAGGCTGGTAATAGTCGTAGTAGGAGACGAAGTACTCCACAGCGTTGTTTGGCAGGAGCTCGCGGAATTCATTGGCCAGCTGGGCGGCGAGTGTCTTGTTCTGGACCATCACCAGGGTGGGGCGCTGGACCTGTTCGATCAACCAGGCCGTGGTGGCGCTTTTACCCGTACCCGTGGCACCAAGCAGGACAACGTCCTTTTCGCCGTTTTTGATCCGCTCCGTCAGTTCTGCGATGGCCGCGGGCTGGTCTCCCGCGGGCTGGAATTCGCTGATGACCTCGAAGGGCGCTACAACACGGTTGATCTCCTGCGCAAGGCTCATGCATCTAATCTACAACCGGGGACCGACAGCCAGGCCGTGATCCGTTACCGGCGAACAATTCCGCTCAGGTGCGGGGAGTTCGGGAAACGTACGACGGCGGCTGCCAGCCTGTGCGCGCGGCCCACCCGTCCATGCGCGGCCAGGCGATCTCCGTGAACCACGGCTCCTTCGCCTCCGCATAGGCGTGGGTGCCCCTGGTGCCGGCAAACTGTTCAGTCAGGGCCCGCTTGTGATCGCCATACAGGGCGGCGGCTTGGGGGTCGCTCCGGAGCCAATCGCGGAAGAGCAGTGCATAACGCCAGCCGGGTGATCCCGCAGGGCGGACGTGAACGTTGACGGCCCGGCAAGGATCCGCGTTGGCGTGAAAGCGCTTCTGCCACCGTGACGGGTCCGGGTCCGCCGGCTTGGGAGTATCGAAGCCGGCCCCCGGCACTGCCGGAAAGCCGGCCGCCGCCAGCTGCGGGGCGATCGTGTCCGCAGCTGCAAGGTCTGCCACTGTGACCTGGAGGTCAATCACATCTTTCGCAGCCAGCCCCGGCACTGCCGTGGAGCCGATATGGTCAACAGCCAGGATGTGGTCCGGCGCGGCGGCCATGATCCGGGACGCCAGCCGCCCGGCCTGCGCTGCCCACTCCGCCTGCGGCGCGGAAAGGACTGCCGCGCCGGCCCTGGCCGCCCTGACACCGCGGCGAAGATTATCCGCAAACGGAACCAGCCGTTCGCTCCAGAGCCGGTCAACCTGCGCCAGCAGCATGTCGACGGAACCGGAGTTGTCCAGGACCGCGTCGGCCGCAGCGAGCCGGTCAGCACGCGTGGCCTGAGCTGCCATGCGTGCGGCTGCTTCCTCGCGGGTCATGCCCCGGTGTTCGAGCATGCGGGCGATCCGGACTTCGTCAGGCGCGTCCACAACCAGCACCAGATGGAAATGGGCGGCCTGCCCTGACTCGACCAGCAGGGGGATGTCCTGGACCACGACGGCGCCGACCGGAGCCTGCGAGATGAGGCGTGCCGCGGCCTCGCGGACCAGCGGGTGAACTATGCCGTTGAGCACGGCCAGCTGGGCGGGATTGCCAAACACCAGGGCGCCCAGCCTGGCGCGGTCAAGCCGGCCGCCGGCGTCGAGCATGCCGGGCCCGAACGCCTCGATTACACGGTCGAGTCCCGGAGTACCAGGTTCCACCACCTCCCGGGCCAACGCGTCAGCGTCCACCAGGACAGCACCGAGCCCGGCCAGCCGCGAGGCGACCACTGACTTCCCTGAGGCGATACCGCCCGTCAACCCGATTTTGAGCACTCCCCCAGCCTATCCCCCAACACCTCGACGACCTCGTTAGACTTGGGCGGTGCAAGAGCAAGAGAGCCGGGCAACGTCCTACACCACGCTCGCCCCCGGCCCTGGCTTCCGGCATGAGATCGAGATCAAGCGGTCACGGTTCATCACTGTGCTGCGTCGCGCTGAGAATGAGGAAACTGCGCGTGACCTGGTGGCCGGGCTGCGCCGCGAGTTCCACGACGCGCGGCACCACTGCTCGGCCTTCGTCGTAGGACCGGACCGGGACATCCAGCGGTCCAATGACGACGGCGAACCCTCCGGCACCGCCGGGCTCCCCATGGTGGAGGCGATCCTCAAGCGGGAGACCGCCCCCGGGGTGACGGACCTTAGCGACGTAAGCGCCGTCGTCGTGCGCTATTTCGGTGGCATCCTGCTGGGCGCGGGTGGCCTGGTACGCGCCTATTCGGAATCTGTGTCCGCTGCCCTTGAACAGGCACCGCTGGTCCGGCGCCGCCGGCTGCGGATCTGCGCCGCACACGTGCCCCACGCTGCTGCCGGCCGGCTGGAGAATGACCTGCGGGCGGCGGGATTCGTGATGGCAGAAACCAGTTATGGTGCCCGGGAGACGGTCCTGCGCGTGGCGATCCCTGACGACCCGGCGGAGCTCGAGGCTGCCGTGGAGCGCATGCTGCAGTTCACGGCCGGAACAGTGGACCTTATGCCCGGCGGGACAGAGTGGCTCGATGTCCCGCTCCCTTGAGGTCCGCCTGGCTGACGTTGATGAAGCCATGCTGGAAACGCTCCTGCACCTGGCCCAGGATGATGCCTTGCCGGACGAGGTGACACCGCCCTTGGGCAGCGGGTCCGGCTGGAATCTCGAACGGAGTCAGTGGTTCCGCGCATACCACCGGGCAGCCGCGGGCGGGCTCAACGGACCGTCGCAGGAGAAGAGCTGGGCGGTCCTGTGCGACGGGACACCGGCCGGTTCGATCCGGTTGAAGAGGACCGCGGACCTGAACACAGCGGAGACGGGTATCTGGCTGGGCCGGAGTTTCCGTGGCCGCGGCGTCGGTACAGCCGCCCTGAAGCTGGTTCTGGCGGAGGCCCGCAGTGCCGGGCTGCTGCAGGTCGTCGCCCGGACCACCGCCGGCAACATCGGCGCCCAGCGGATCCTGGGCGGCGCGGGAGCCCTTTTAACGCACGACGACGACGGCGCCGTGAGTGCCGCCGTCGTACTCCCACACTGACTCGCACTAAACGCACCCAAACGCGCGTTTGAGTGCGTTTGCTGCCAGTCAGATGGCGGGTTAAGCACAGCAGGCCCCCGCCTAAGGCGGGGGCCTGCTGTGCCAGTCCGGGAAACCCCGGACAAGTGGCAATTAGTTGCCGGTCAGCTTCTCACGCAGAGCAGCAAGAGCCTCGTCGGATGCAAGGGTGCCTGCACCGGCGTTGGACTCGGCAGCAGGCTCCGAAGAGTAGCTGGTGGTGCCGGAATCGCTGTCACCGGACGTTGCAGCAGCAGCGTCGTCGGCAGCGTGCTGGGCAACCTGCTTCTTGTGTGCTTCCCACTTGGTCTGGGCGTCAGCGTACTGCTGCTCCCAGGCGGCGCGCTGGTTCTCGTAGCCTTCAAGCCACTCGTTGGACTCCGGATCGAAGCCCTCCGGGTACTTGTAGTTGCCTTCTTCGTCGTACTCGGCGGCCATGCCGTAGAGAGCCGGATCGAATTCGGTGGACTCGGCGTCAACGCCCTCGTTAGCCTGCTTGAGGGAGAGGGAGATGCGGCGGCGCTCGAGGTCGATGTCGATGACCTTGACGAACAGCTCGTCACCAACGGAGACAACCTGCTCAGCCAGCTCCACGTGGCGGACTGCCAGCTCGGAGATGTGAACCAGGCCTTCGATGCCGTCTTCGACGCGAACGAACGCACCGAACGGAACCAGCTTGGTGACCTTACCCGGAACAACCTGGCCGAGGGCGTGGGTGCGGGCGAAGGTCTGCCACGGATCTTCCTGCGTAGCCTTGAGCGACAGCGAAACGCGCTCGCGGTCCAGGTCGACCTCGAGGACCTCGACGGTGACTTCCTGGCCAACTTCGACAACCTCGGACGGGTGGTCGATGTGCTTCCAGGACAGCTCGGAAACGTGAACGAGGCCGTCTACGCCGCCCAGGTCCACGAATGCACCGAAGTTGACGATGGAGGAAACGACGCCGGGACGGACCTGGCCCTTTTCCAGCTTGTTGAGGAACGTGGAGCGGACCTCGGACTGGGTCTGCTCGAGCCATGCACGGCGGGACAGCACAACGTTGTTGCGGTTCTTGTCCAGCTCGATGATCTTGGCTTCGATCTGCTGACCGATGTACGGAGCAAGGTCGCGCACACGGCGCATCTCGACGAGGGATGCGGGCAGGAAGCCGCGCAGACCGATGTCGAGGATAAGACCACCCTTGACAACCTCGATGACGGTACCGGTGACAACACCGTCTTCTTCCTTAACCTTCTCGATGTCGCCCCAGGCACGCTCGTACTGAGCGCGCTTCTTGGAGAGGATCAGGCGGCCTTCTTTGTCTTCCTTGGTGAGCACCAGGGCTTCGACCTGATCGCCAACGGAGACGACGTCTCCGGGATCAACATCGTGCTTGATGGACAGCTCGCGGGAGGGGATGACACCTTCGGTCTTGTAACCGATGTCGAGCAGAACTTCATCGCGGTCGACCTTGACGACGGTACCTTCGACGAGGTCTCCGTCGTTGAAGTACTTGATGGTGGCGTCGACTGCTGCGAGGAAGTCCTCAGCGGTACCGATGTCGTTAATCGCGACTACGGGGGTACCGGGCTTCTCGGTGGAGGTGATGGTCATGTAGTAGGGGCTCCGTTGTGGATAGTTAGTCGGTCAGGCAAACCGCCGCACCCGCGTTATGGAACGCAGGCACAGGTTGCGGCAGACCGCATGGATCTGCCGGGTCATCCTGATTCTGTGGATTTTAGAGAACATGCACGTAGTACACGCGCGTTTCAGTCTAGTCGCAGCGGCCAACACGGGTCAAAGCGTGGCGCCCGCGGCGCGTGCCGTTCCAGGTCCGGCTACGCGGCCCGGCCGCGGAACGTCGTCAGAAGTGGGTCAGGCAGTGCGTGGCACGTTCCACCGCGAACATTTGCCGCGCCCTTTGGGCGGCGCCCTGATTGTGCTCGCAGAGCCTTCCCGCCGCCGCCAGCGTCACGGGGCAAACAGCGCCCAGATAGATCGAAGACAGCGCCGAGACATCCAGAGTCAGGTCCGGCTCCTCCGTTTCAACGCGTTCGACGGCGGCCTCACCGCCGAGCCTAACCAATGAATCCGGCGCCTGGCCAGCAACAACACGCCAAACGCTCCCCCGCCGCCGGGGCCCCGCCGGCTAGTGGCCGGCGTCGTACCAGCTGGGACCGACGCCGATCTGGACATCCAGCGGAACGCTGAGGTCCGCCGCGGACCCCATCTGTTCGGTGACGAGCTTCTCCACCGCTTTCCGCTCGCCCTTGGCCACTTCCAGCACCAGTTCGTCGTGGACCTGCAGGAGCATCCGCGATTTCAGCCCCTGGGCCGCCAGTTCAGCGTGCACGCCCAGCATGGCGCGCTTGATGATGTCCGCGGCTGATCCCTGGATGGGCGAGTTGAGCGCGATGCGTTCGGCGTTCTCTCGCAGCTGCCGGTCCGTGCTGGTGAGGTCCGGGAGGTACCGGCGGCGGCCTTCGATGGTGGCCGTATAGCCATCGATCCGGGCCTGGTCCACCACGCCGCGGAGGTAGTCGCGGACGGCTCCGAAGCGGTCGAAGTAGTCCTTCATGAGGGTCCGGGCCTCGTCCACGGAGATTTCCAGCTGCTTGGACAGGCCAAACGAGGTCAGGCCGTAGGCGAGGCCGTAGGACATGGCCTTGACCTTGGAGCGCATGGCGCTGGTGACTTCCTCGGTGGGGACGTGGAAGATGTTCGAGCCTACAAAACGGTGGAGGTCTTCGCCGTCCTTGTAGGCCTGGATGAGGCCGGCGTCCCCGGACAGGTGGGCCATGATGCGCATTTCGATCTGCGAGTAGTCCGCAGACAGCAGGCAGTCATAGCCTTCGCTGACTACGAAGATGCCGCGGACGCGCCGGCCTTCCTCACTGCGGATGGGGATGTTCTGCAGGTTGGGGTTGTTCGAGGAGATCCGGCCCGTGGCCGCCACGTTCTGGGCGTACGTGGTGTGGATCCGGCCGTCTTCGGTGACGGATTTCTTGAGTGATTCCAGCATCTGGCGCAGCTTGGAGGATTCGCGGTGCGCCATGAGCTGGACCAGGAATTCGTGCCCGGTCTTTTCCAGCAGGTTCTTCAGCGACGCGGCATCGGTGGTGTAGCCGGACTTGATCTTCTTGGTCTTCGGCAGCTGGAGTTCCTCGAAGAGAACAGTCTGCAGCTGTTTGGGCGAGCCAAGGTTGACCTCGTGGCCGATGGCGGCGAAGGCCAGCTCCTGGGCGTTGTCGATGACCTTGGACAGATCCGCGAGCTGTTCGTCCATCCGCGCCATGTCGATGGCGATTCCGGCGGTTTCCATGTCGGCCAGCACGCGGCTGACGGGCAGCTCCAACGTGGTGAGCAGGTCGCTTGCCTTGCGTTCGGTCAGTTCGGATTCGAAGTGCCGGCTAAGGGCCTGGACCACTGCCGCCACCTGCACCAGGGCGCCCGCGGCTGCAGCGTCGTCGCCGTCGAACGCGAGCTCCAGCTGGCCGGCCTTGGACGTTTCGGCCGAAATGCTGATGTTGAGGTGGTGCTGTGCCAGTTCGGCCAGCTCATAGGTGCGGCGGTCGGGCTGGATCAGGTATCCGGAAATCGACGTGTCATCCACCACGCCTTCCAGACCCAGGCCACGGCTGGAGAGGGCTTTCAGGGCTGCCTTGTAGCCGTGCATGACCTTCGGAGCTGCCTCGTTCCGCAACCACTCCGAGAGGACGTTCTCAGCGGCTGCGTCCTGCGCGGCGAGGTCGATGTATACGGCAGCGCCATCACGGACGATGGCCAGCGCGGCGGCGTCCTCACCGATGCGCCCGGGCACAAGGTCGACGGCGACCGCTGAGCGTTCCCCGCTGCCGGCAGCAAGGAAAGTACTTAGTTCCGCTGCATTGGCGGGAGTCACGAACCCGGGTGTGTCGATGCTTTCGCGCTCAGCCGGTTCCAGCTCCTCGCTGCCGTAGAGGGCGAAGAGCCGGGCGCGGATGGTCTTGAATTCAAGCTCGTCGAACAGCTGCTCCAGGGCGGCCTCATCCGGCCGCGGTTCGGCCAGGTCATCCAGGGTGACCGGCAGTTCCAGGTCAGTGTGGAGCCGGTTCAGGCGGCGGTTGCGCTTCACGTCCTCGACATTCTCGCGGAGCGCATCGCCCACCTTCCCGCCGATGGCATCGATGTGCTCAAGGACGCCCTCCAGCCCGCCGTAAAGGTTGATCCACTTCGCCGCGGTCTTAGGGCCGACCCCGGGAATGCCTGGAAGGTTGTCAGCGGACTCGCCCACCAGGGCGGCAAGATCCGAGTATTGCGGGGGCGTGACAAAGTACTTCTCCTTGATGGCCTCCGCATCCAGCCGGGGAATGTCGCTGACGCCCTTCCGCGGGTACAGCACAAACACGTTGTCCGTGATGAGCTGGAACGCATCACGGTCGCCGGTGACCAGGAGGACCTCGTAGCCCGCCTTCTCCCCCAGCACGGAGAGCGTTGCCAGGATGTCGTCAGCTTCATAGCCCGGCAGTTTGATGGTCTTGATGCCCCAGGCCTGCATGACCTTGTCGATGAGATCGATCTGGCCGCTCATCTCACGGGGAGTTTCGTTGCGGCCCCCCTTGTAGTCGCTGTACTCGGCCTTGCGGTGGGTGGTCTCATCCGAAACATCGAAGGCCACCGCGATATGGGTGGGCTTCTGTTCCTTGATCAGGTTGATCAGCATCGACGTAAAGCCATGGATGGCGTTGGTGTGCTGGCCGTTGGCCGTTGAGAACTTGTCCGCAGGGAGGGCGAAGAAGGCCCGGAACGCCATCGAATGCCCGTCCAGCACCAGCAGGCGCGGCTGGTCGGTAATGGGGATGACGGGTGCTTCAGTAGCGGAAACCCGGCCCCCGGCCGACGGCGGGACGGTGATGTCCTGCAGGGCGGCATCTGCGTCGGTTGCAGCAGTAACAGAGGGGAAGGGGGCCGGTTTGGTAGTTTCACTCACAGGTGCCAGCCTAGTTCCCATGATGGACAATTTCACGCCCGGACCGTTCACTGAGGAATTACTCACAGCGGGTGTCCCGGAGCACCTCCATGACTGGCTCGGCGCGCTGGGCATTGGCGCCCTGGTGGTGAAGATGGGGATCCACTTCCTGGAGATGAGCCCCGAACGGACGGTGGCCACCATGCCGGTGGAAGGCAATACGCAGGTGGCAGGCATCCTGCACGGCGGCGCCCATGTGGTTCTTGCCGAAACGCTGGGCTCTTTCGCCGCCGGAATGCACGCCGGGCCCGGCAGGCATGCGCTGGGCATCGAAGTCAGTGCCACGCATCACCGCGCCATCGCAGCAGGAACCGTGACGGGGACCTGCACGGCAATCCACCTGGGCAGGACGCTGACCACGCATGAAATCGTGATGACCGACGACGCGGGCCGCCGCCTCTCCACGGCCCGCATCACCAACATGCTGCGGGATAACGCGGCGTCAGCGGACTGAGGTGTCCGCCGCGCCGAAGTTGTAGCGGAGCTCCACGATGCCCCGGCCCATGGTGCGGGACGCCGTCAACTCAAGCGGCGGCGTCGGGCCTTCGAGCGGCAGCAGCCGTTTGCCGTCACCCAGGACCACCGGGATCACCGAAAGAATGAGTTCGTCCAGGTGGCCGGCCGCGGCAAACTGCGCGGCCAGGTTGCCGCCTCCCACCACCCATACGTTCCTGGTGCCGGCGTCGGCCTCGAAGTCAGGGATGAATTCGTGCACCGGTCCGCGGACAAATGTCACGTCCGAACCGGGCGGCGCCGCATACTCGTGGTGCGTGAAGATGTAGCAGGGCGTGGTGGGGTACGGCCAGTTGCCTGGTTCGTGCTCCATCAGCCAGGCGAACGTTTCGCCGCCCATCACAATGCAGCCCACGCCGTCCATAAAGGACTCGTAGCTTTCCTTGCCGCCCTCGAAACCGTCAAACTCAAGAAGCCAGGCGAGATCATCCTTGGCTGTGGCGATGAAGCCGTCGAGGGAGGCCGCGACAAAATACTGGATCCTGGACATGGACCCAGCGTAGCCGTGCCGATGGTGACTTGCTAAGGGTACTTAGGCGCTGAAGTACGGGATGATCAGGTACAGGCCGAACAGCACTGCAACGCCGCAGAGGCCAAAGCAGATGTAGGCAAAGGTACGCTTCGCGCGCGGTGAGGTCTGCCGGGCGTCACCGGCGATGGCAGTGAGCCGGACGCCGAGCGAGTACAGGACAACCACTGTCACGGCCGCCACCAGCGTGGCGCCTCCTACGGTCAGGAGTTCCAACCACTTCATCGCTGCGTATCCTTCTGTTCATCGGCCATTGCAGGGGCTGCGGCCTCGGCCTCGGCCTTTGCCCTGGCGCGTGCGCGGGCGAGGGCTTTTTTCTTGGCGAAGCGGACTGTCTGTCCGGCTTCCTCGACCTCGACGGCGTTGTGGTGGCCCACGTGGGACTTGCGGGAATAGAAGAACATAAACAGGACCGCAGCCGTGCCGGCAACGGCGGCAATCGCCACGCCCACTACGCCCGTCTTCACAAGGAGCGCCGTCAGGGCGCCCACAATCCCGGCGGCGGGAAGGGTGAACAGCCAGCCCAAAGCGATTTTCCCCACCATGTTCCAGCGCACCGTGGTGCCCCTGCGGCCCATGCCTGACCCGATGACGGAGCCGGAGGCCACCTGTGTGGTGGAGAGGGCGAAGCCCAGGTGCGAGGAGGCGAGGATGGCCGACGCCGTGCTCGTCTCAGCGGCGAAGCCCTGAGCAGGCTTGACCTCGGTAAGGCCCGATCCCATGGTCCTGATGATGCGCCAGCCGCCGGCGTACGTGCCCACGGCGATGGCCACGGCACACGCTGCAATGACCCAGAACTGCGGGCCGGAGCCGGGGGTCTGGGTGCCCGCGGAGATCAGTACCAGGGTGATGATGCCCATGGTCTTCTGGGCGTCATTCGTGCCGTGCGCCAATGCCACCAGGCTGGAGGTGAAGATCTGGCCGGTGCGGAAACCGCCGCGCTTCTGGGTGAGTTTACTGCCGGTCTCGGGGTCGTGCCGGGCTGTCAGCGCATAGGCGAGCCTGGTGCAGATGTAGGCCACGATCCCGGCGATGAGCGGGGCAAAGATGGCCGGCAGGATGACCTTCTGAAGCAGGGTCTCCAGGTTCACGGAGTGGAAGCCGATGCCGGCAATGGCCGCACCGATCAACCCGCCGAACAATGCATGGGACGAACTTGACGGCAGGCCTTTCAGCCACGTGATCATGTTCCACAGGATGGCGCCCATCAGGCCGGCGAAGATGATGTCCGGAGTGATCAGGACGCCGTCGGACCCTTCCTTGATAATGCCGCCGGAAACCGTTTTGGCCACTTCCGTTGACAGGAAGGCACCTACCAGGTTCAGGATTGCGGCGAGCGTCACAGCCGTCTTCGGTTTAATGGCACCGGTTGCGATGGGCGTGGCCATCGCGTTGGCGGTGTCATGGAAGCCGTTTGTGAAGTCGAAAAAAAGTGCCAGTGCGATGACCAGCGCCACCATAAAGGTGATATCCACCTGTTGCCCAATCTGCAGAGTCGACGTTCAGCAGTTCCGTTACCCCCGCCTGCCCTGCACAGCATAATTCACCCGAAGTTCATGGGAAATGACCTGCGCCGTTAACTCAGACCGGCTTGAAACCTTATCGATCGTACGCGGCCCGGGCATGAGGTCAAAACGTTGGGTTCGCGGCAAAAGCGCTGACGGCGTCCAGCTCGGCCGCCGAGATTCCGCGACGCGGATCGGGCGAGATCACCAGGATACGTGCCCCCAAGAAGGCTGCCCATGCCTGTGCCTCCGGTTCATAGCGCAGTTGGTCATCTATCCAGATGATCCCGTCCGGAGTGCTGGTGGCCACGTCCTCCTGGAGGGCAGTGAGCTTCCACCAGGCCTCTCCCGTGCCGTTTCCCTCAGCCATCAGGCAAGGCCAGCCGCGGCCGTCCAGGCCGATGGCGGGGCAAAGGTAGCGGGGGGCCATGTCTTCCCAGCTGGTCAGCCACACGCAGCGTAGCCCGGGCAGCCGGGTAAGGCTGTTCAGCCCGTCAACGAGTTCCGTCGCGTAGGCCACTTCGAGCATGCCGGCATTCGCGAGGCTCCAGCCGGAACCCCACGGCGTCCGGCCGGTCGCCCCGAAAGGGCAGACGACGCCGTCGACGTCCAGGTAGAGGGTGATGTTCCGCGCCGGCCTGACCGGAGCCGGCGCGCTGTCGCCTGTCATACCCGCGGACCGGGACGGATTCTTAAACCACGAAGGGGCTGCACGCATCAATGGTTTCATTGCGTGCAGCCCCTTCTCAAGGGACATCCTGTGGCTGGCCGGGCTGCCCGGCCGGGGCGGCCGGGCCTTCCGTCAGCTCAGGACGACTCAGACGGAGAGCGACTCTGCCCGGACAGCTTCCCGGCGTTCCGGAGTGCCCGGCTGATCCTGGCCGTAGATCCAGTCGTTGTACTGGAAGTCGCCGTCCTTGCGGCTCTTGAACAGCAGGTTCCGCAGCGTGCGGGCAAGTCCCGAGACGTGCCAGGATTCGCCCCAGACCCGGGCCGTGCGCTGGACGCGGGCGGTGCGGCCTGCGCGGATGGAGTTGAACTCCCTGATGGCGCCATCCCAGGCGTCGGGCTTGATGCCCTCGGCTGTGAAGACGGTGCCGTTGCTGACATCCTGCAGCACGGCGGCATCTTCAAGAGCCTGGCAGGCGCCCTGGGCCAGGTACTGCAGCATGGGGTGTGCGGCGTCACCCATGAGCACCATGCGGCCGGCAACCCAGTTTTCGATCGGGTCGCGGTCATACATGGGCCAGCGGATGCCCGTGGCCAGGTTCTTTAGTGCTTCCTGGACAGCCGGGACGCAGTCCTTGTAGGCGGCCTCGAGCTCGTCGACGCCGCCGTACTGCTCTTCGCCGCGTTCGAAGGAGGGCGACTTGAATACGGCAACGGTGTTCAGCAGCTCACCCTTACGCAGCGGGTACTGCACGAGGTGGCAGTCCGGTCCGAGGTAGACAATGACGTCTTCGAGGTCGGCCTTGGGCGTGTTCTCCGTGATGGGCACGGTTCCGCGGTAGGCGACGTAGGCCGAGGAAACCGGCTCATCACTGGCCACGAGGGGCCGCAGGGTGGACTTGAGTCCGTCGGCGCCGATGACGACGTCGGCCTCATAGTCAACGCCGGCGGCGGTGTGGGCCACGCCCCGGCCGTTGACGGTCTCGACGCTTTCGACCATGACATCGTTGACGAGCCTGACGCCTGCCGCTTCACAGCCTTCGAGCAGGACGCGGTGGAGGTCGCTGCGGTGGATCACAACGTAGGGTGCGCCGTAGCGCTCCGCGAATTCCCCGCCGAGCGTCTGGCGGGTGAGCTCCTCGCCGGTGACGGCGTCGCGGAAGACCAGGTGCTTGGGCTGGACACCGATTTCCAGGGCTTTTTCCAGCAGGCCCCAGCGTGCCAGGACGCGGGAGGCGTTGGGCGCCATCTGTAGGCCCGCACCTACTTCGCCGAATTCCGGAGCGCGTTCCACCAGCGTGACGTTCGCGCCGTTCTCGCGCAGTGCGAGGGCGCCGGCCAGCCCGGCCATCCCCCCTCCGATGACGAGGACATCGGTGGATGTGGCGTGCTCAGACATTGTTTGCTCCTTCAGAGATAGCGGGTTTGGACTTGAGTTTGAGGCCGACGGCTGCCAGCAGGACCGCAGCGATGGCGGCTGCACCGGCGAAGGCGAGGAAGTTGGAGTTGACGCCGAGCCCGGCGGCCAGCAGCAGGCCGCCAATCTGCGGTGCGGCGACGGCACCGATACGGCCCGTCCCGAGTGCCCAGCCGAGCGCCGTTCCCCGGAGGTGTCCCGGATAGTGGCTCGCGACGGCGGCAATGATGAGGCACTGCGTGCCGTGGGTACCCACCCCGGCGAGGACCAGCATGAAGTAGACGACGCCGACCGGCGGCCCGGTGACCAGCACGACCAGTGCACCGGCGGCGACTGCGGCGGCGGCGATGGCTGTGGGCACCGGCCCGAAGCGGGTCCCGGCCCAGGCCGTGATGACCGATCCGGCCACCGCACCCAGGTTCAGGGCCAGGGCGAAGGTCAGGGCAGAGCCCAGGTTGTAACCGGCGAGCTGCATGAGGTTCGGCAGCCAGGTGCCCAGGCCGTACCAGGCGAACAGCGTGGCAATGGTGGCCACGGCGAACAGCAGGCTCACACCCAGGTAGGGGGCCCGGAGCAGCGAGGAGAAGCCGGCCGGCTCGTCGCCAACGTTGCCCTTCCCGGCCGCCTTGCGGGCCGCTTTCCCTGTTGCCCTGCCTGCGGCGTTCACCGGGGCGAGCGTCTCAGGCAGGTACTTGAGCCCGAGGGGCACCACGATGAGCAGTGCCAGCACGGCAACAAGGAACATGGATTCCCAGCCGAAGGCCGGGATGAGCTGGATTCCCACAAGGGCGGCGATGGATCCGCCGATCGGCACACCGGACATCATCAGGGTAGCGATGATCGACCGCCACTTGGCCGGGACCAGTTCGGCCACCAGGGCGTTCGCGGAGGGCACTAGACCGCCAAGCCCGATGCCCGCAAGGAGCCGCAGGGCCCCGAACATGGCCGCATTGGGGGCGAAGGCACAGAGCACGGTGAAGACCGAGAAGACAATTGCGCAGCCCAGGATGGTGCGGCGGCGACCCCAGGAGTCGGCCATCCGGCCGGCGAAGATCGCACCGATCATCATACCAACGAAAGCCATCGACCCGATGGTTCCGGCGGTTGCCTTGGTGAGGCCCCAGCCGGTTTCGGAGATCAGCGAGGACTGGACGGTGCCGTACACGATGAGGTCGTAGCCATCAAAGACAACCAGGAGCCAGCAGACGAGGACGGCAGCAGCCGAACCTTTGGAGAACTTCGTGACGGGACCGTCCAGGGTGCTCGGACCGGCAGTCCCCGGCGAGAACCGTTGCGGCACTGCAGCGGGAGGTGTGTGATTCATCCCACTACTGTCATGGCAGCCGAAGATGAACCACAATACAATTCTGATGTGCAGAACAATCCCAGGCCACGGACCGCCGCCGGCGCCCCTTCGAAGTCAGCCCGGAAGCCGGTACAGAAACGGCCCACCTACTCCATCGAAGCGGTAGACAATGCGTTGGTGCTCCTCCAGCTCCTCCGCGATGGCGGCACCCTCCGGCTCAAGGACGCAGCCCAGGAACTGGGCGTGGCGCCGTCCACCGCCCACCGCCTGCTGGCCATGCTGGTGTACAGGGGTTTTGCCATCCAGGATGAGACCCGCCGTTACGTTCCCGGCCCTGCCATGGGCGTTGGTCCCGCCGGGCTGACCTGGACCAGGTTGCTCCGCTCCCTCGCCCAGCCGCACATGGAACTGCTTTCCGCCCGCCTCAACGAGACCGTGAACCTGATGGTGCGGGTGGGGACGAAAGTACGCTTTTTGGCCACCGTGGAGGGCAATAACGTGCTGCGGATCGGCGACCGGCAGGGGACGGTGATGCCCGCCGACAAGACATCCGGCGGAAAGGTCATGCTCGCCGAACTCGAACCCTCCATGATCGAACAGCTCTTCCGCAGCCATAACGCCGAAATCGGAGGGGACACGATCCCTGCGGCTGACTATCCGGCATTTCTGCGCGAGCTGGAATCGATCCGCACCAACGGGTTCGCGGCAAATTTCGAAGGCACCGAGGAGGGCGTGAGTGCGCTGGGGATGGCGCTGCACAACCGGCACGGGCACGTTGTTGGCGCGCTGAGTGTTGCCACCCCCGCAACACGTTTCCGCAAGGTGTTTGATGCCGGGCTGGTCCCCGCGCTGCGCGAAACCTGCCGGCAGCTGGAGATCGACATCGCGGCCAACCCGGCTGACGCGGACTAGGCACAACCAGCCTCCAGTGACTTATTCTGGCTGGCAGAATATGTTGGGGGTCACAACGCGGCATCCGTAGAGTCTGACTACGCCGAAATACCGTTTTGAACTTGAAGGAGGCCGACGTGTCCATCAGCGCCGAGAACACGACCCACGAATCAGTGGCCGCCAGCCACGCACTCCCGGAGCCAACGCCTGAAGAGGCGGCGCAGCTGGAGCAGCTGTATGCGGACTTCGAGACCGAAAACCTGATTCCGTTGTGGACGGAGATCGGCGACCTGATGCCGATGGTTCCCACGCCGAAGGCTGTTCCGCATGTGTGGCGCTGGAGCGACCTGTACCCCCTCGCCGCCCGAGCCGGTGACCTGGTTCCAGTGGGACGTGGCGGGGAACGCCGCGCCATCGCGTTGGCCAACCCGGGCCTTGCCGGGACCCCCTACGCCACCCCGACGCTGTGGGCCGCGATCCAGTACCTGGGCGGCCGCGAGACAGCTCCGGAGCACCGCCACTCCCAGAACGCGTTCCGCTTTGTGGTCGAAGGCGAAGGCGTCTGGACCGTGGTGAACGGGGACCCGGTGCGGATGTCCCGCGGGGATTTCCTGCTGACCCCGGGCTGGAACTTCCACGGCCACCACAATGACACCGACGAGCCGATGGCCTGGATCGATGGCTTGGACATCCCGTTTGTGCACTACGCCGACGCCGGCTTCTTCGAGTTCGGCACCGAACGCGTCACCGACGAAGCCACCCCGGACATCTCCCGCTCCGAGCGGCTCTGGGCCCACCCCGGCCTGCGACCCCTCTCCGGCCTGGATGACACCACCAACTCCCCCATCGCCGCCTACCGGTGGAAGTACACAGACGCTGCCCTGCGCGAACAGCTCCTGCTCGAGGACGAGGGCCACCCGGCCACCGTCTCCCAGGGCCACGCCGCGGTGCGCTACACGAACCCGACCACGGGCGGGGACGTGATGCCCACCATCCGGGCTGAGTTCCACCGCCTCCGCGCCGGCGCGTCCACCGAACCGCTGCGTGAGGTTGGCTCCAGCGTCTGGCAGGTCTTCGAAGGCACCGGTACCGTGGTCCTGAACGGCGAGGCCAGGACCCTGGCCAAGGGCGACCTGTTCGTGGTCCCGTCCTGGCAGGAATGGTCCCTGCAGGCCGGCACCGAATTCGATTTGTTCCGCTTCAGCGACGCCCCCATCTTTGAACGGCTGAACTTTAACCGCACCTACACCGAAGGACGCAAGAACGCATGAAACTCCTGACACTCCGCACTGAAAACGGCAGCAAGGCTGTCCGCCAGGACGGCGACACCCTGACCGAGATCGACGGGTTCACCGACGTCGGAGCGCTCCTGAAGGACGCCGCGTGGGAGTCCATCGCGGCCGCAGCCAACGGCGCGACCCACCCGCTCGAGGGCGCCGACCTGGACGCCGTCGTCCCCGCGCCGGGCAAGATCATCTGCGTGGGCCACAACTACCGCAACCACATCAAGGAAATGGGCCGGGAAGTCCCCGAGTACCCCACCCTGTTCGCCAAGTACGCTGAGTCCCTCATCGGCCCCAACGATGACCTGGCCCTCCCCCAGGAATCCGACACCGTGGACTGGGAGTCCGAACTCGCCGTCGTCATCGGCAAGAAGGGCCGCCGGATTTCCGAAGCCGACGCCAAGGACCACATCGCCGGCTACGCCGTGCTCAATGACGTGTCGATGCGCGACTACCAGTTCCGCACCATTCAGTGGCTGCAGGGCAAGACCTGGGAAAAGTCCACCCCGTTCGGACCGGCCCTGGTCACGAAGGACGAGTTCAGCGGCGGCCTCATGACCACCGCCGTGGACGGTGAAGTCCAGCAGTCCACCCCCACCAACGATGTGGTCTTCACGCCGGAATTCCTGGTCTCCTACATCTCCACCATCATCACCCTGAACCCGGGTGACGTCATTGCCACCGGCACTCCCGGCGGTGTGGGCCACGCCCAGGACCCCAAGCGCTACCTGCAGGAAGGCCAGCTCCTGGTCACCACCATCGAGGGCCTGGGCCAGCTGAACAACCGCGTGGTCAAGGAAGCCTGATGGTAGCCCGCCAGGACCGGACGACGGACCCGGAGCTGCTCGAAGCGCTGCTCCAGGCCCGCCGCGGGACCGCGTTCTTCGCCCGCAAGCTCAACGAGCTCACCGATGACGAACTCGACGGCCCCTCGCTGCTGGCCGGCTGGAACCGCCGGCATGTAACGGCGCACATCGGTTACAACGCCCGCGCCATCGCGCGGCTCATCGAATGGGCAGGTACAGGGGTGGAAACACCCATGTATGCGTCCACCGATGTGCGGGACAAAGAGATCAGCTTCGGAGCAACCCTGTCCCCGATCGCGCTGCGGAACCTCTTCGACCACTCCGCCGTGCACCTGAACGTCGAATGGCGGGACCTGCCCGAACAGGCCTGGTACAACAAGGTCCGCACCATCCAGGGCCGCGAAGTCCCCGCTACCGAAACAGTGTGGATGCGCAGCCGCGAGGTCTGGACCCACGCCGTGGATCTGGACAACGGAGCCACGTTCGCCGACATCCCGGAGCCGGTCCTCAACGGTCTCCTGCGGGACATCACCGGCGCCTGGAAAACCCGCGGCACCGACACCGGACTGGCCATTAGGGTCCAGGGCTCGGACCAGACACTCGGGGACTCCGGCGCACAGAACCCGACGGTCATCACCGGGTCCCTGCCCGGCGTCGTCCGGTGGGCCACCGGCCGCGGCACCCACGGCGTCACAGCCACCCACAACGGAGCACCGCTGGCCGAAGCCCCGGCAGCCCCCAAGTGGATCTGAGCAGATAACGCCGGGTCACCGCACCAGCAGCGGGGCCACCCATAGAAACCGAAAAACGGAACAGCGGCGGGTCATCCCGCCGCTGTTCCGTTTTTGCTGCCCCTAGGACGCGGGAGCAGTTTCGCCGGCACCATTAACGTTGACCAGCCAGGATGTCCCGAACCGGTCCGTGCACATACCGAAGACATCGCCCCACGGCGCCGGCTCAAGCGGGACCGTCACAGTGCCGCCGTCGCCGGAGAGCTTGTCCCAATAACCGCGCAATTCGGCTTCGTCATCGCCGCTGAGCGAGATCGAAATGGTGCTCCCGGGCGAATAGTCCATGGAGTTCGGGGTGTCGGCGCCCATCAGGACCAGGCCGCCAGGCGCGGTGACCATGCCGTGCATGATCTTGTCCGCTTCGGCAGGATCCTCGCTGGCATGGAATTCCCCGAAAGTGCTCAGTGTCAGGTCACCGCCGAAGACGGAGTGGTAAAAAGTCATGGCCTCCCGGGCGTTGTCACGGAAGCCAAGGTACGGATTGAGGGTCGTTGGCATGGCCGGATACTCCTAGTTTGCTGACGGACTCGGACAGGAACAGTCACCATCCTGCCGCACTTCAGGCCCGGTTCATAGGGTGGGTATGCCCCGGTTTCCCCGCAGCGTCAGGGCATAAACCGGTACCCCACGCCAGGTTCTGTGAGCAGGTGGCGGGGGTTGCCGGGATGGTCCTCCAGTTTCCGCCGGAGCTGGGCCATGTACACCCGAAGGTAGTTGGCTTCGGTCTGGTAGGCGGGCCCCCAAACGTCCAGAAGCAGCTGCTGCTGAGTCACCAGCCGGGCAGGGTTCCGCACCAGCAGTTCCAGGATGTTCCACTCCGTCGGCGTCAGGCGGACAACTTCCCCTCCCCTGGTGACACGCCGCCGGGCGAGGTCCACGGTGAAGGACGACGCGGCCACGGTGGGGGCGGACTCGGGCTCCGGCACACGGCGGAGGAGGGCCCGCAGCCGGGCCAGGAGTTCGTCCAGTCCGAACGGCTTGGTGATGTAGTCATCCGCGCCGGCGTCAAGGGCGTCCACCTTGTCCGACGAGCCATGGCGTGCGGACAGCACCAGCACCGGGAGGCTGCTCCATCGGCGGAGTTCACGCAGGACGTCCGCCCCGTCGCGGTCCGGCAGTCCGAGGTCCAGGATCATCACGTCCGGCGGACGGCGGGATGCGGCACTCAGGCACGTGCCGCCGTCGGACGCTGTGTCCACGTCGTAGCCGTGGGCCTGGAGCGTGATCCGGAGGGCCTTCAGGAGGTGGGAGTCATCATCCACCACCAGGACCCGTGTCCGGCCGCTGCCCGGAGTGTCAGCCGCACTCACATGACCTCCTGCCGCGGGCCTGCGGCGTGGCGCGCGCCCCGGGAACCGGTGGACAGTGCCAGCCTCACCACCATGGTCAGCCCGCCGCCGGGAGTTTCCTCGGCGGTCAGGGTGCCGCCCATGGCTTTGACGAAACCGTCGGCCACTGCCAGGCCCAGCCCCACGCCGGTGGCCTGGGGCCTGTCGTGCAGCCGCTGGAACGGCTGGAACATCGCCAGCACTTTCCGGGCGGGCACACCGGAGCCGTGGTCGATGATCCGCAGCTCACCGGAAGGGTAGCCGTCCAGGGTGGCCGCGCCCACGCCGTCGGACGCTCCGGTGATGGTGATCCCGGTGCCGGGGGCATACTTGACGGCGTTTTCGACAATGTTGGCGATGACCCGCTCCAGCAGGACGGGATCTGCTTCCACGGCGGGCATGTTGGCCGGCAGATCCAGCCTGACGGAACCGACCGGGAGCCCGCGGAGGGCCGGGTCCACAACATCGCCCCACCGCACGGGCCCAAGCAGGGGACGCACCGAATCGGCGGTGATCCGGGACATGTCCAGCAGGTTCCCCACCAGCTGGTCCAGGCGGTCCGTGCACTCGTCGATGGTTTCCAGCAGCTCCCGCTCCTCCTCAGCGGTATAGGTCACTGTCCGCTGGAGCAGGCCGCCGGCCGCGAGCTTGATCCCGGCCAGGGGCGTCCTCAGGTCGTGGGAGACGGCCCGCAGGATGGCCGTGCGCATGGTGTTCCCTTCGGCCAGCCGCAGGATCTCCCGGCGGCTCACGGCCAGCTGGCGGCGCTCCAGCTGGGCCTTGACGTGGACCGCGAACGCACCGAGCAGCCTGCTTTCCGTGGCCGGAGCCTCCCGCCCGAACAGCACGAGGCGGGTGTCATGGTCCACCACCTCTGCCGTGCCGGCCGCGCCGGGCGACCACGCGGTGGTTTGCCCGGCGCCCGCCATCATCCGCCAGAACCGGCCGTCACCGTCCGCAGCGGGGGCAGCTGAAGGGCCCGACGCCGGGGCGTCACCGTCCGCCTGGCCGTCCCGGGTGCTGAAAACACCGGCACCCGTGGCACCAAAGACGTCCAGCGCCGCCGCGAGGATGCCTTCCAGCGTGTCCTCGGAACGGGAGGCACCCAGGGCAAGCTCCCCCAGGGTGGTGGCCTCGGCCTGGGCTCGGGCGGCTTCCTTGGACCGGCGGGCCGATCTGTCCACCACTCCGGCAACCGCCACGGATACGCCAACAAAAATGAGCAGCGACAGGAGGTCCTGCGGGTCGTGGATGGCTAAGTCACCCAGCGGCGGCGTGGAGAAATAGTTCACCAGCACGCTGCTCCACAATGCGCCCACCACGGCAGGCCAGAGTCCGCCCAGCAGGGCCACCCCTACGGCGCCCGCAAGCTGGATCAGGACAGCGGTGGCAACGCTGTGGTCGAAGGCGGCAAGAAGCACTTGAAGCAGGACAGGAAGGGCGGCGGCGAGCCCGAAGCCAACGCCCACCCTGGCCCGGCCAAGGTCCGGCCGCCTGCGTTGCGGATGCCGCCCGGATTCGGGCCGCGGAACCACGTGAACGTCAATGTCCCCGGCGCCGCGGACCACGCGCGCCTCCACGGTTCCGCCGGTGAACAGCCCGGAGACGAGTCCGGCCAGGGGCCGGCGGCGGGGCTGCCCCACCACGATGTGCGTGGCACCGGACTTGCGGGCGTAGTCGAGGAGGGCCAGGGCGGGGTCCTGCGCTGACACCGTGTGGTAGGTCCCGCCCAGTTCGAGGATCAGCCGCCGCCGGGCTTCGAGGTCCTGCGGTGACTCGTCCGAAGTGCCTTCAGGGGTGCGGATGTGGACGGCCGCCAGCTCACCGCCGTCGAACCCTTCCAGGATGCGGGCGGCGCGGCGGATGAGCAGCTCTGCATCGTCGCTGCCATTGAGGCCAATGACTATCCGTTCCCGTGCCATGCGGCCATTCTCCCACCAGGATCAGGCACTCCCGGCCGGCGCGAAGTGTTCCCGGTCATACCGGCGTTAAGGATGCGTCAAGATTCGCCGGACTCCGGCTGATTGACACGTGGCCGGTACTAGATTCGGCTGTGCCCGCGGTGCTGTGCGGCGGGCTGAAAGGCTTCCATGACCACCATGAGCAGACCCCCGGCCGATCCCTCGGCCCTCCGCCCGACGCGGAAGGCCGCCCTCACCGGCTGGCTGTTGTTCGGACTGGAGGACGCGAAAGGCACCCATCAGGGTCCCGGCGGCGCCGCTCCCGCCGGAGAGAGGAAGCACCGCTGGTGGCAGGTGATGTGCCTGACGGGCGTGGATTACTTCTCCACGCTTGGTTACCAGCCCGCCATCGCGGCACTCGCCGCAGGCGCCATCTCACCCCTGGCCACGCTGGTCCTGGTGGCGGTGACCCTGCTGGGCGCCCTTCCCGTCTATCGCCGGGTGGCCGGCGAGAGCCCCCGCGGGGAAGGATCCATCGCCATGCTGGAACGGCTGCTCCCCCGGTGGCGGGGCAAAATCCTGGTCCTGGTGCTGCTGGGTTTCGCCGCCACGGACTTCATGATCACCATGACGCTGTCCGCCGCCGATGCCACAGCCCACCTGATCGAGAACCCGTTCGCGCCGGACTCCCTGCACGGCCAGGAGGTAGCCGTGACACTTGTGCTGCTGGCGTTGCTGGCCGCGGTTTTCCTGCGCGGGTTCAAGGAGGCAATCGGCGTGGCCGTGGTGCTGGTCATCGTGTTCCTGGGACTGAACGTGGTGGTCATCGGCGTCTCGCTCGCGGAAGCGGCCTCCCATCCCGTCGCGGTCGGTGACTGGTGGCAGACCCTGAACACCTCCCACGGGAATCCGGTAATGGCGGTGGCCATTGCGCTTCTTGTCTTTCCCAAGCTGGCACTGGGACTTTCCGGTTTTGAAACCGGCGTGGCCGTGATGCCGCAGGTCCGCGGCGGCGAGGTCGATACGGAGGACAATCCGGGGGGCCGGATCCAGGGCACCCGGCGGATGCTGACCACCGCTGCGGTGATCATGAGTTCGTTCCTTGTCACGAGCAGTTTTGCCACGGTGGTCCTGATTCCCGCGGATGAGTTCCTGCCGGGCGGCGAGGCGAACGGCCGTGCCCTGGCGTTCCTCGCCCATGACTATCTGGGAGCCGGCTTCGGCACACTGTATGACCTGAGCACCATCGCCATCCTGTGGTTCGCGGGGGCCTCCGCGATGGCGGGACTGCTGAACCTCGTCCCGCGGTACCTGCCGCGCTACGGCATGGCACCGGAGTGGGCCAAGGCAGTCCGGCCCCTTGTGCTGGTGTTCACGCTCATCGGATTCCTGGTCACCTGGCTGTTTGAGGCCGACGTCGATGCGCAGGGCGGCGCGTACGCCACCGGCGTCCTGGTGCTGATGACCTCGGCGGCAGTGGCCGTGACGCTCTCGGCCCGCCGTCTGCAACAGAAAAAGCGGACCTTCGGCTTCGGCGTGATCGCCGTGCTGTTTGTCTACACCACGGTCACCAACATCATCGAGCGTCCCGAGGGGATCCGGATCGCGGGCTACTTCATCCTGGGCATCATCTGCATCTCCCTGCTCTCGAGGGTGCTCCGGTCCTTCGAGCTGCATGCGACCCACGTGCGGCTTGATACGCAGGCCCTGGAGTTCCTGGCGGACAACCTGACCGGGCCTATTGGCATCATCGCCCATGAACCGCTGCGCCAGTCCGCGGAGGCGTACCGGCAGAAGCTGGCATCCGCCACCGAGGCGAGCCACTTCCCGGCAGACTGCCGGACGATGTTCCTGGAGGTCGTTGTGGATGATTCCTCGGACTTCGAGACCGCGCTGGAAGTCCGGGGCGTGATGCGGCACGGGTTTGCCGTGCTGGAAGTGCACGGCCCGGTGGTGCCCAACACCATCGCCTCGGTCCTCCTGCATATCCGGGACGTCACCGGGCTGATGCCGCATGTGTACTTCCGGTGGACCGAAGGCAACCCGGCGGTCAACCTCTTGAAGTTCCTGGTCCTCGGTGAGGGCGAGATCGCTCCCGTGACGCGCGAGATCCTGCGCGAAGCTGAACCGGACGTCACGAAGCGGCCGTGGGTGCATGTGGGCTGAATACAGCGGCCCCGGGCGCGTGGGGCCGGCATAGGGCTCTTAAGGCACGCGATTCCAGGGCTCGCCCTGGCCGGCCCGATGCCAGGCCTGCCGCGGGCCCTCCCGCTCGCGGACACCATCGGTGAGCCAGATAGTGCAGTCAGGGTCCCAGCCTGCGATGACCGTTGCCGTGCCGGTATCCACCTGCAGGGCACGCCCCGCTCCCCTGAGGTAGCCGAGGACCGTCAGGTGCACGGCGTCCCACTCGGCAGCTGCCTGTTCCCAGTCCGGGACGACCCACCGTCCGTCGCGGCCGGTGGTGTTGAACCAGTCATGCCGCCTGGACGCCGTGACCTCCAACGGGAAGCGGCGGCACAGCTCCGTCCAGTCCTCCGGGGTACGGATCTCCAGCGTCCGGCCCGTGCCGCGGACGGAAATCGCCGTGGCCTCCAGCCAGCCGAGCGAATCCTCCACCAGGCCCAACCCGGCCGGGAGCTGTCCCACGGTGCGAAGGAGGCCCCGCGGGAACGACCACCACCACCCCGACACTGGGGCGTGCGGATCACTCGGCCGGTCCCGTGCGGCCCGGGCCTCTTCAGCGCGTTCGTTGCGGCCCCAGCTGAACAGTGCCTGACGCAGGTTCCCGGGCAGCGGCGCCGGATCATCCGCCGGGCGCCAGTCGATGGCCCACTGCCCCACGGCGCGGCCCTCGTCCCACCACTGCACGCCAGGTGCGCTGAGCACCCGATCAGCAAGGGGCAGGAGGGCTGCCCGGACAGCAGGCAGTGCTGCCAGGACATCTTCGCCGTCGGGCGGCTGCCAGTACCTCGCCGTATCCACAGACCGCTCCAGTGCCAGCTGGATCGTTGTGCCGCTCAGGCTCGTGGAGTCCAGCGCAGTGAGCGCTGCGGCCAGCTGGTCTTCTGACGTCCCGGAGTTGGAGGCTGCGGCTTGATCAGCGACGGAATCCTCCCCGGAAACCATGGTCAGCAGCACCCGCGACGTCCCCCGCCCGCTATCGAGCTCATAGCCCAGCCGGAACACCGCCGTCCTGATCTCCTGGTCCAGCTCCATGGCCAGCTCAAGGCACAGCCGTCGGCCCCGCGGTCCTTCCAGAAGCACTTCCCCCTGCAGCGTCATGGGCCCATCCTCGCACTTCCAGGTGCACCATTCGGTGCCACAACGACGTAGGCTCGGGAGCATGGCCCGATATTTTGATGTTCATCCCCAGGATCCCCAGCCCCGTGCGATCACGCAGGCCGTGAAGATGGTGCTCGACGGCGGGCTGATCGCCTACCCTACCGATTCCTGTTACGCGCTGGGTGCCCAGCTGGGCAACAAGGACGCACTGGACCGGATCCGTTCCATCCGGAAGCTCGATGACAAACACCACTTCACGCTGGTCTGCAAGGACTTCGCCCAGTTGGGCCAGTTCGTGCTCATCGGCAACGATGTGTTCCGCAGCATCAAGGCTGTCACGCCCGGGGCGTATACGTTCATCCTGCCGGCCACCAAGGAAGTTCCGCGCCGGCTGTTGCATCCCAAAAAGAAGACCGTGGGCGTTCGCATCCCGGACAACCGGGTGGTGCAGGCCTTGCTGGCAGAGCTCGGCGAGCCGATCCTCTCCAGCACGCTGCTGCTCCCCGACGAGGAGGATCCCCTGACTCAGGGCTGGGAGATCAAGGAGCGGCTGGACCATGAAGTGGACGCTGTGATTGACGCCGGCGACTGCGGCTCCGAGCCCACCACGGTGGTGGATTTCTCCAGCGGTGTGGCCGAAGTGGTTCGGCGCGGCGCCGGGGACCCGTCCCGCTTCGAATAGGCCCTGGTCCGGCTTGGCCCTGGCCGGCTGATCCTTAGTCCGGCTTGCGGGCCCGGCTGGGCTGCACGCGGGGAGGCTCGCCCGGCATTTTCGGGTAGTCGGGTGGGAAGGGCATCTCACCCAGCCCGGATTTCGCGTCCCGGTCCCACCATTCCAGCAGGGTGTTGATGGTGCCGGGATTGGCGTTCATGCCGGCCCAGGGATCCCCCACGGTTTTCAGCCGGTCCGGGACGGTGAGGATGGTGAAGTCCTTCGGGTTGATACTTTTCAGCTCCTCCCACGTGACGGGGCAGGAGACGGGTGCGTGGGCGAGGGCGCGCGGGCTGTAGGCGCCGGCGATGGTCCGGTCGCGGTTGGCCTGGTTGAAATCGAGGAACACCTTTTCGCCGCGTTCCTCTTTCCACCATGAGGTAGTGACCTTGTCCGGCATCCGCCGTTCCAGCTCCCGGCACGCGGCGATCACCGCATGCCGGACGTCCAGGAATTCGTGCGTCGGCCGGATCGGAGCGTACACGTGGAGCCCGCGGTTTCCCGAGGTCTTGATGAAGCTTTCCAGCCCCGCCTCCGCCAGCACCTCCTTCAGCGCCAGCGCCGCCGGCACCGCGTCATCGAAGTCCGTCCCCGGCTGCGGATCCAGGTCAATGCGCAACTGGTCCGGATTGTCGGTGTTCCCGGTACGCGAGGGCCACGGATGGAACACCACAGTGTTCATCTGCACGGCCCACACGGCGGCGGCCGGCTCGTCCAGGACCAGCATGGGGTGCGAGCGTGCACTCGGGAACACCACCTTCACGGACCGGACGAACTCCGGGGCTCCCCGGGGCGGGTTTTTCGAAAAGAACTGTTCGCCGTCGATGTTGTCCGAGTACCGCTGCAGGGCCACGGGCCTGTCCCCGTTGGCGGCAAGGAAGGCCTCTCCCACGTCCACCGTGTAGCGGACCAAGTCCAGCTTGGTCAGCCCCAGCTCCGGCCACAGCACCCTGCCGGGGCTCGATATGCGCATCTCGCGATCGCCCTTTGGTCCCGGGACAGTGATGGTGGTCTGTTCGCTCGCCATGGGGACAACGTACACCGTCAACGGATCCGCCGCAGGGCGTCCCGGCCGCGCGGAAGGGGTCAGGCGTCCACTTTGCTCCGGCGCTCCCGGACCTTACGCACCACAAACGCCACCACCAGGATTACCACGGCGGCGATGACGACCTTCTGGAAAATCCCGGCGTACTGCTCAACAACGTGCCAGTTCTCGCCGAGGAAGAAGCCAGCCATGATCAGCACCGAGTTCCAGATGAAGCTCCCCGCGAACGTCAGTCCGAGGAACCGCCACACGGGCATTTTCTCAATCCCTGCGGGAATCGAGACGAGGCTTCGGAACAGCGGGACCAGGCGGCCGAAAAAGACTGCCTTGCTGCCGTGGCGGGCGAACCACGCTTCCACCTTGTCGACGTCGTCAACGTTCACCAGCGGGATCCTGCGGACCAGGGCCCGGGTCCGTTCCCGCCCCAGCCAGCCGCCCAGGGCATAGAGGATGTAGGCGCCCAGGACCGAGCCGGCCGTGGTCCACATGATGGCGTCCAGCAGGCTGAAGCTGCCGCGGCTGGCCGTGAAGCCGGCCAGCGGAAGGATCACTTCGCTGGGAAGCGGCGGGAACAGGTTCTCCAGGGCGACAATCAGGCCCGCACCGGGGGCGCCCACTACTTCCATAACGCCCACCACCCACTCCGAGATGCCGTTCAGCTCGTCGGCTGTTGACGGGGCGGGGGCTGTGGACAAGGGGGCGGCCAGGGCTGTGACTGCAGTCATGGGGGTTCCTCCAGGAGTGGGCGAACCCCCATTCTTGGCGACGCACCTGACTGTCTGCTGGGAACCTGCTGTGCCGCAGACATCGGTGTCCGGCATGATGGACCGATGACTGCTTCAGAGTCCGCCCTGACCATCAACGTCGGCGATTCCCGTGTGTCGGCCCTGTACACCCGCCCGGAGCGCCCCTTCGCCACGGTGGTGCTGGCGCACGGGGCGGGTGCGGGCATGGAGCACCCGTTTATGGGCGGCTTCACCCGCGGACTGAACGACGACGGCGTTGCCACCTTGCGCTTCAACTTCCCCTACCGCGAGGCGGGCAGGAAGTTCCCGGACCGGCCGCCAGCGGCCATCGCCACCTGGCGGGCTGTGATGGACGAGGCAGTCCGCCAAGCGGAGGAACATGCTGACACCGGACCGGTGTGGGCTGCAGGAAAATCCTTCGGGGGCAGGATGGCGTCCATGGCCGTTGCCGAGGGAATGGATGCAGCCGGGCTGGTGTACCTCGGGTACCCGCTGCATCCGCCGGGCAAGCCCGAAAAGCTCCGCGACGGACACCTTTACGGCCTCACGCTGCCCATGCTCTTCCTGCAGGGTTCCCGCGACACCTTCGCAACACGGGAGCTGCTTGAAGGTGTGGTGTCCCGGATCGGCCCGTCGGCAGTGCTGCAGTGGATCGAGGGCGGAGATCACTCCTTCGCGGTGGCGGGCAGGAAGCGCGACGCCGCGGAGATCGGCGCAGACCTGGCGCCGTTGGTCGCGGAGTTCATCCGGACCCGCAGCTGAGCCTGGAACCCCCAATTACTCCAGGCAATTACTCCAGGCACTCCCCGCGCCGGCTAAGCGGCGTCTTCGTGCCACCAGCCTTCCCAGGCGGTGGAGCTCAGCCGGCCCGTGGGGAATTCGGTCTCGCTGTTTCCGCGGCTGTCGTCACGCCGGCCGCCATCAAACAAGAGGTTCAGGCTACTCAAAAGCAACATTGGTACGTCCCTTCGTATTGTGTCTTGACCACGTTGTCCAAGTAGGAACGAGCCTAACGGCGGGATGTTTCAGGGGGTCGACGCTACGTTTCGGCCACGTATCGGACATCTCACGCGGGTACTCCACGGCCAGGCGGCAGAAACCAGGCGGCTGCCGCCGGCGTTACATCCTGGCTTTGGTCCGGGCCGTTGCCTGCGCCGTCCAGGGGTCCTCCGGCCAGGGGTGCCGGGGATAGCGGCCCCGCATCTCGGCCCTGACCTGTGCGTAGGGCCCGGACCAGAACGACGCCAGGTCATCGGTCACCGCCAGCGGCCGCCGGGCCGGGGAGAGGAGATGGAACAGGACCGGTACCCTGCCGTCCACCAGCCGCGGCGTCTCGGCCCAGCCAAAGCATTCCTGCAGCTTGACCGCCACAACCGGGCGGCCGCCGTCGTCCGCCCTATGCTCCGTCCCCGTATTCTCGGCGACGTCGGGGTAGTCGATCCGGACCGTCGATCCGCTCGGAACCTTCAGCGCCTCCGGGACCAGCTCGGCCAGGCGGACCGCCGCCGGCCAGGGCAGCAACCGCCGCAGGGGGTCGGTGAGGTCAATGGAGTTCGTGGACGCGCCGCCGGCCAGCTTTTCAAGCTCCGGCCCGAGCCAGGCATCGAGGTCTGCCAGCAGGGCGTGCTCGGAAACGTCCGGCCACGGCGCGCCGAGTTCGCGGTGCAGCAGGGCGAGCCGGCGGCGCAGGGCATCCGCCGCCGTCGACCAGCCAATGATTCCCAAGCCCTCCGCCGAGAGCGCGCGGGCCACCGCCGCGCGTCCATCGGCGGGTGACGGCCGGACAGGGGTTGAGGACAGGCTGATGGCGCCCAGCCGTCGTTCCCGGCGCGCCATGACCCGGCCCTGGCTGAACGTCGCGTCGACAGCGTCGGTGAGCAACTGCCCGGCGGCCGCCTGCGCCAGATCAGCAGTCAGTGGAGCCGCGGAGCGGATCACGGCGCCGGTACCGGCAGCATCCCTGCCCGCTGCCCGCGACACCTCCGCAACCGCCAGCCATTCGTATCCCGATAAAGAGCTGCCCGCCGGGAGGCCCGCACGGGTTCCGGAAGACAGCAGGTACCGCGCCTGGCCCTCCCCCGGCACGCGCCAGGCAATCCGGTCCGGGAATGCCATCGCGACGACGACACCCAGCGCCTCCGCGGCACTCACGGGCGCCGTGACTGTAGAAGGCCCGACGGCGGCGCTTTCCTTCCGCGCGATGCTTTCCAGCCGCCGGACGTCCTCCGCCCAGCGCCGGGAGGCGGGTTCCTTACCGGCTCGCAGGGTTGCGAGGAGGGCTGTGAGGTCGGCGCCCGGGGCACGCTGGTCGCCGGCGACGAGTGCAACGGCTTCGGCCGCCTTGTGGTGGCCCACCGCCGCGGCACCGTCCAGGAGTGCGCGGGCCAGCCGGGGATCGGCCGGGACCCGGGCCAGGGTCCTGCCCAGACCCGTGGCCTGCCCGCCTTCGTCCACCGCACCGAGCTCCCTCAGCACCTCGATGGCCTCTGCCATAGCGGCGGCCGGTGGCGTATCCGGCAGCGCCAGCCCCCGTCCGCCGGGTGAGCCCCAGCAGGCCAGGGTCAGGGCGGCGCCGGTCAGATCGGCGACGGCAATCTCCGGGGTGACGTGCGCGGGAGCCGCGCCGTAGCTTCGCTGGTCGTAGCATCGCACCACGCGTCCCGGCCCCTGTCTCGCGGCGCGGCCGGCGCGCTGTTCTGCCGAGGCCCGGGAGCAGGAGACTGTTACCAGCCCGGACATGCCGCGGTTCGCGTCGCGGCGCGGTTCACGGGTCAGCCCGGAATCGATGACCAGCCGGACGCCCGGCACCGTCAGGGATGACTCCGCCAAGTCCGTGGAGACGATAATGCGTGCCGGGCCACCCGGGCGGCGCCCGGATACGGCACGGTCCTGCTCGGCCGGGCCCACCTGTCCGTGGAGCTCCAGCACCTCGGTTCCGCCGGCCACCCGCCCGCGGAGCCGGCCCGCCACATAGGACACCTCCCAGGCCCCGGGCACAAACACCAGGGCATCGGTGCCCGCGTCGATGGCCACCGCAGCCGCGTGGGCCTCCGCCGCCGTATCCGCCACATGGTCCAGGAACCCGCGCGCCACGCCCCGGCCATCAAGGCGGGGCGCCGCCGCCGGTGTCCAGTGAACCTCAAGCGGGTACAGCGCTGCGGGACAGTCGACGACGGGGGCCGGGCCGCCGTCGTCGTCCGCTGTTCCCTCCGCTGCCGTTCCCCCGGCTCCGGCTCTCCCGATCAGGGCGGCGAAGCGGGGTGCGTCCAGCGTGGCGGACATGGCCACCAGGGTCAGGTCGCCGCGGAGCTGGCGGACTTCATTCAGCATGCCCAGCAACAGGTCGGTCTCGAGGCCGCGCTCGTGCACCTCGTCCAGGATGACGGCGCCGGTGCTCTCCAGCCCTGGATCGTCCAGGAGCCGGCGCAGCAGGATGCCGGGCGTGACGAACTCCACGAGGGTGCCGGGCCCGGCCTGGCGCTCGCCGCGGACCGTATAGCCGACGCGGTCCCCCACCGGGCTGCCGTCGAGGGCGGCCAGGCGCCGGGCAGCGGCACGTGCCGCAACCCGCCGTGGCTGGGTGACCACCACGCGGAACGCCCCGGGTGTGGGGGCGAGATTGGCGAGCAGCGGCGGGACAAGGGTGGTTTTGCCTGTCCCGGGCGGGGCCTGCACCACTGCAGTCCCCGCCGCGCCGCCGGCCCGCAGCGCCGCAGCCAGTTCAGGCAGCGATGCACCGAACGCGAGGCCGGTGCTGATGGCCGCCAGGTCGAAGGCACCCGGTACGGCGATGTCCGCCCGGCCGGCGCGGGGGTTGCTCGGTGAAGTCACACGACCATTGTCGCCGCAATCCGGCCCGGGCCGTCAGCTGGCTCAGTCAGCGCAGGTACGCGCAGGTGTGCGCCAATGCGTCAGACTGGAGGTCAATCCATCACGAAAGCGGGACCCCCTTGATACAGCTCCAGCAGGACTCCGAAGGCTTCGTCCGCATGAACAGGCACTTTCCGGCCAGCACACCCGTGACCGTCATCTTCAACGATGGATCCCAGGAAGTCTTCGCCGGCCGCAGGCTCAACGAGATCTACGACCAGGCCCTGGCGGAGTACCGGGCGCAGAACCGGTTGGATGCCAAAGGCTTCTCGCGTGGCCCGAAGAAAAAGGTGCAGACCGCCATTGACTTCGTTGCTGTCCGTCCTGGGATGGGGCAATAACGCCGTCCCGGGACGGTAGCTGCATCAGCGATCCGGCCAGACTACAAGCGCAGAACCTCCACCCCGCCTGACCGGTTCGGCGGCGGCGGTCATGCGCCCGTGCCGGCCGAACTCGATGGCCGTGGCCGCGCCGATCTCCGCCGCGGAGCTGAACGCGTCACCGGCAGGCACCAGCTTGTGCCCGTACGGTGCCAGCTGGCTGCCGTAAGCCGTAATGAACTCCGGCTCGGCCGTGACATTGGCCGTATTCCGTTGCGCTGCCCGGGGAGCCGCCAGCGCCTCGGAAACGCTCATGCCCAGGTCCACGCGGTTGAGGATTGTCTGCAGGACCGTCGTGATAATGGTGGATCCGCCCGGGGATCCCAGCGCCAGGAACGGCTTGTCGTCCTTGAGGATGATGGTGGGTGACATCGAGGAGCGCGGACGTTTGCCGGCCTCCACCCTGTTCGGGTCCTCCGGATTGGCGGAGTCGTAGGAGAAGTCCGTGAGCTCGTTGTTGAGCAGGAACCCGCGGCCCGGAACCACAATGCCGGACCCGCCGGTCTGCTCGATGGTCAGCGTGTACTCCACCACGTTGCCCCACTGGTCGGCGACTGTCAGGTTGGTGGTGGAGATGTTTTCGGTGTCCGTCCCGTCGGCTGCCGCTGCCGGCGCAACCGGGCAGACGCCGTCGTAATCTGACACGTCTCCTGCCGCGACAGGTTTCACGGCCGCCGTAGCCGGATCAATCCCGCAGGACCGTTCCTTGCCGAAAAGCGGGTCCGTGAGGTCCCCGGTGGGGACGTCAACGAATGCGGGGTCGCCAACGTACTTGCCGCGGTCGGCAAAGGCGAGGGCACTCGCCTCAAGGTAGTGGTGCAGGGCGCCGGGATTCGTCCCGTCAGCCTGGCGCATTTCTTCGAGGTTGAATGTCTCCAGGATGTTCAGCGCTTCGCCCACCGTGGTGCCGCCGCTGCTGGAGGGCGCCATGCCGTAGACGTCGTAGCCGCGGTATTCAACGTGCGTAGGCTCCTGGTCAATCGTCCGGTAGTCGGCGAGGTCCTCCGTGGTGAGGTATCCGGGGAAGGCCGGGATGCTGGTGGGCGGATTCGTCTCAGGCGGCACCCAGGCGGGGTCCTTCGGCGGCGATTGAACCGTATCGGCCATGTCCTCGGCCAGCTGGCCGCCGTAGAAGGCTCCGGTGCCCTTCCTGGCGATGAGGCGGTAGGTTTCGGCGAGGTCCGGGTTACGGAACACGCTTCCGACCGCGGGAGCATCGCCGCCCGGTAGGAAGAGGTCCCTTGTGGAGGTGTAGGCCGAGAACCTGGCCTTGTTGTCGAGGGTCTGCTGGCGGAAGGTGTCGTCCACCACGAAGCCCTCCTCTGCCACCTCGATGGCCGGTTCGAGGACGTCCTCAAGGTCCCGGTGGCCCCACCGTTCCAGTGCCCGCTCCCAGGTGGCGAGCGTACCGGGGACACCTACGGACACTCCGCTGGAGACCAGCTCGGCAAAGGGGTAGGGCTTCCCGGTTGCCGCGTTGATGAACGCGTCAGGAGGCATGCCGGCCGGTGCAGTTTCGCGGCCGTCGATGGTCTCCACCTCACCGGTCCTGGCATCGTAGAACACGAAGTAGCCGCCACCGCCTATCCCGGCACTGTACGCCTCGGTCACGCCCAGGGTTGCTGCTGCGGCGACGGCGGCGTCTGCTGCGTTGCCCCCTTCGCGCAGGACCTCGAGAGCCGCTGCCGAGGCGTCCAGGTCCACGGTGCTCACAGCTCCGCCGTACCCGGTTGCCGTAGCCTCTTTTTCGTTCTCCCGCTGGTCCGCGAAAGCGGGACCCCCGACGGCGCCTGCCGTGACACTCAAAGCCAGAACTGCCGTAACAGCAGCCACCTGTCGCCGCAAAGTAGGCATGATGCTCCCTTGTCAGAGTTTTGCGAAGTGTGTGGTTTGCGTCACGTTACTCCCGCGCATTCCGACTCTCAACCCTTGATTACTTGCCCCCGCACCCCTTCACAACGGTGTTTCCGTGGCAGCAGTCCTGGTGTCGGCCGGCGAGCGCCTGCGGCGGCTTGCCAGCAGGAACGGTACCGCGAACAGCTCGATCACACCGCTGAACGCCAGTGACAGCGGGTAGCCGTAGACGTCCGCCGTCCGGCCCATCAGCGGCTGCACCACGATGCCGCCGCTGGATCCCATCAGGGAATCGAAGCTGAGCACCGTGGCCCGCTGTTTCGAGGAAATCATGTCGTTGAGGTAGGCCTGCCGCACCGGAGTGGCTGCCGCCGTCACGAGAGCCCAGAGGGTGAGCAGGAGCAGGGCCACCCAGAAGAGACGCGTGAAGCCCAGCGCCACCAGGATCAGCCCGCCGAGGCCGCTGGTCACCACCAGGACCGTTGTCCTCTTACGGACCAGGCGCCGGAGTGTGGGTGCCAGCCACCCGCCCACCACCTGGGCTCCGGCCACGATGGCCGCCGCGAGGCCGGCAACGGAATAGGCCCGCGGATCCCCGAAAAGTTCGAGCAGGAAGGGCTGGAGCGCGTAGAACACGTAGATCCCGACGCCTGCGCTGAAGGGCGCCGCCAGCATGATGTACCGGACGGGCGGGTTCTTGAGTCCGCTGTCGATGGACGCGGTCAGCACTGCCCTGGTCGCCTGCAGTGGATGTGAGGAGCGCTCCGGGGTAAAGCCAACATCATGCATCAGCAGAAAGGCCACACCGAACATCGCCAGCAGCACGCCAACGCGCAGCAGGAACGGCACGCCGAGGTCGGTGATCTGGGCGATCACGCCGCCGGCTGCCGAGCCCGCCAGCATGGCCACGCCGGAGACCATCTGGCCCTTTCCCAGGACCGTCTCCAGCTCACCCTCGTAGGCGGAGAAGTGCAGGGCGTCCACGAGCCAGGCCTCCACAGCCCCCGAGAAGAACGTAAAGCCCAGGCCCAGCAGGACGGACACCACCGCCCACGCCCAGAACGGCGCGGACAGCTGCCAGAGGAGGTAGTAGAGGTACGTCGATGCCGCCAGGGTCACCGTGCCCAGCAGGAACGACGCCCGACGGCCCCAGCCATCGGCGATGACCCCGGTAGGCACTTCGAACAGCACCATGCCGGCCGTGAAAAATGCGTTGGCCGCAAAGGCTTCGAGGTTGCTGAGCCCGGCGTCCAGCAGGAAGAGCGTATTGATGCCCCAGATGAACGAGGCCGCGAGCGTGTTGCCCAGCGTCAGGGTGAGGTAGATACGCTGGATCTTGCGCGCGGCGGCATTCATGGTCCGGCACTCAGGTGCTGGGCACCGGTTCGTGCCGCAGGTAGCGGCGGCGGAACCGCCCCGTGCCGGCCGTCAGGGCCCGCAGCTCGACGGCGTAGCGCAGCAGTTCCTGGTCCGGCACCTCGGCGCTGATTTCGGTCAGCTCGCCGTCGGCGGTGGCGGTTCCGGTCAGCCGGCCGCGGCGGCCGGACAGGTCACTCATTACGGCGCCCACGTGCTCGTCCGAGACGGTGATGCTGACCGTGGACACGGGCTCAAGCAGCTGGATCCGGCCCGCAGCGGCAGCCTCCCGGAGCGCCAGGGCACCGGCCGCCTGGAACGCGGCGTCGGACGAGTCCACGCTGTGGGCCTTTCCGCCCACCAGCGTCACGCGCAGGTCAACCACGGGGAAGCCTGCCGCCAGGCCTTTCTGCATCTGGGTCCTGACCCCCTTTTCCACGGAGGAGATAAATGTTCCCGGAATCACGCCGCCCACGGTCTTGTCTATGAATTCGAATCCGCCGCCGCGTGCGAGCGGTTCCACGTTGATATCGCACACCGCATACTGCCCGTGGCCGCCTGACTGCTTGACATGCCGGCCGTGGCCGGTGGCCGGGCCGGCAAAGGTTTCCCGCAGCGGCGTCACCACGTCCTGGGTGTGCAGTTTCACGCCCTGCTCCCGCAGCCTGTCCAGCACCACATCAGCATGGGCCTCGCCCATGCACCAGAGGATCAGCTGGTGCGTTTCGGCGTTCCGCTCCACCCGGAGGGTGGGATCACCCGCAGCAACCTTGGCCAGGCTTCGGGACAGGGCATCCTCGTCGCTGCGTGAATCCGCCTCGACAGCCACCGGCATCAGCGGCTCGGGCATCTCCCAGGTGGAGAGCAGCAGCGGCTGTTCCCTGGATGAGATGGTGTCCCCGGTCTCGGCGCTTCCCAGTTTGGCGAGCGCACAGATGTCGCCGGCGACGCACTGCGCCACCGGCCGGAGGTTGGCGCCCAGCGGGGAATACAGGTGCGTGACACGCTCGTCCGTGTCATGGTCCTGGTGGCCGCGGTCCGCCAGCCCGTGGCCGGCAACATGCACGGGAGTGTCCTCACGCAGCGTGCCCGAGAAGACCCGGACCAGGCAGACCCGGCCCAGGAACGGATCAACGGTCGTGCGGACCACCTCTGCCGCCAGCGGCCCCGCGGGGTCACAGGCAAGTTCTGCGGCCGGGGCGCCGGACAGGTCTGTTACTTCCGGCAGTCCGTGCTCCAGCGGGGAGGGGAACGCCCTGGTCAGGACTTCCATCAGCTCGGCAGCGCCCAGGCCGGTCACGGCAGAGGTGGGCAGGACCGGGAAAAATGAGCCGCGGGCGACGGCGGTTTCCAGGTCCGTGACCAGGACGTCCGTATCGATGTCCTCGCCGCCGAGGTAGCGGTCCATGAGGGTCTCATCCTCGCTTTCGGCGATGATCCCTTCAATCAGCTGGCCCCGTGCCGCTTCCGAACCGGACAGCTCGCCCGGGTCTGCGTCCCGCGGCGGCGCGCCGGCCTCCCCTTCTGAATAGTCGGAGACCGTCCCCTGCAGCAACCCGAGCAGTCCCGTGATCTCGCCGGCGCTGCGGACCGGGACGTAGAGCGGCACCACCGACTCGCCGAACGCCTGCTGGCAGGCTGCCAGTACGCCGTCGTAATCCGCCCTGGGGTGGTCAACGCGGGTGATGGCCACGGCACGCGGCATCCCCGCCCGCTCGCATTCTCCCCACAGCCCGGTGGTGGTGGCATCGATGCCGTCCACGGCCGAGACAACAAAGAGGGCCGCGTCCGCCGCCCGCAGCCCTGCCCGCAATTCGCCGATGAAGTCCGGATAGCCGGGCGTGTCCAGCACGTTCACCTTGATGCCGTTGATGAGCAGCGGCACCACGGCCAGCCCCACCGAGCGCTGCTGCCGGACGGCGGCCGGGTCCGAATCGCTGACGGTGGTTCCATCCGCAATGGAACCCTTGCGGGAAATCATGCCGTGGGCGGCGAGCAGTGCCTCGATCAGCAGGGTCTTCCCCGCCCCCGAATGCCCGATGAGCGCCACATTGCGCACCTGGTCCGGGCTGTCTGCCGCAAAACCGGCGGCGGCGTCTCCCCGCCGCGACTCGGGTCCGCTCCGTCCCGGTATCCGTGCTGCGTCCTTCGCGCCTTTCACTGACATGGGAACCTCCTGGCGTCGTGCCGTGCACCGGGCTGAATCGTGTCCTTCGATTCGACACCCTGGCGGACTGAACAGCAAGAGTGTTCCTGTGCCGGCGGTTCCGCACCGGAGGATAATGGCAGCGGAGACACCTGCCTGAGGAGGTCAGCATGCCCGTGCCGCCCCGTATTACGGTGGAGGTTCCTGTCCTCAGGGTCGGGCACGGTCCGGCTGACTTCGAGGCGCTGGGCAGCCTGGTGCAGTCATTGCGCCGGCCGCAGGGCCTGCACCTGACCCTGCTTCATGTGGGCATCCTGGCAGACTTCGCCCGGGACGTCGAGGACTGGACCAAGGGCTCAACCCCTGCCGGCAGCGCCGTCACAGGCACGGCACGGTGGCTGCGGTCGCTGCCGGCACTGGCGGGCTTCGCCGGAACCTCGGACCGGGTGATCGTGCTGGGCGGCGGCAGCATCGCCGGGCTGGAAGTGACCGTGCCGCAGCACGTTAGGGACTATCAGGTTTCCCTGGTGCAGGGACTGCACGACCTGTTGGACCGGCTCCTTGTGGACAACGTTGACGACTTCATCCTCAGCTCGCCGGCCCTTGGCTTCCGGTACCCCCACTGGGTGCCGCACGTGGCCGTGGGCCGGCCGCCGGCGCGGGAACGGGGGCCGTGGGACATCGCGCCGCTGGCCGTCGAGTGCGGTCCGTCACGGATCCGGAACGGGCAGTTCCTGCCGGCGGACGGCTGACCCCGCTGGACTGCCGGCCGCCTGCCAATTAGGTCACATGATTGGGTCTTTTTGATCCGGCAGGACGGCGCTACCGTGGGCGGAGGGAGCCGCCCGTCCGGGCAGCCTGAACACGGAGGATTCCCATGACAACTCACGTCGCAGACTGCAGTGTTTCCAACTGTTCCTTTAACGACCACTCCCACTGCAACGCCGCCGCCATCACGGTGGGCGGCGCCGAAGACCATGCGTCCTGCGCCACCTTCATCGATACCGGAATGCACGGCGGCCTGCCCAAGGTCCTCGCCGACGTCGGAGCGTGCCAGCGATCGGAGTGCGTCCACAACGACCACCTGATGTGCAACGCACCGGAGGTCCACGTGGGGCCCGGCCGCGACAACGCAGACTGCCTCACGTACGCCCACACATAAACACCACCACGCAAGGCAGGCGAACGACGACGGGAGGTTCCCGCCGTCGTTCGCCTGCCTTTATCGGCTGCTTGCCGTTTACCGGACTGGCGCCGTCCGCTACTGGCGAAGGTCAAGCGCGGCGAGAAGCCGGGCCACTGAGCCGCCGAGGTTCCATTCGCCGGCGAGCCGCTCGAGTTCGGCCCGTGATTCGCCCACCACCGGATGCAGCTGCGCGCCGGCTTCCTCGAGCGTCGGCAGCGCAAGGTCACGCACCACGTTCACCACCACGGGCGCAACCTTGAGGTAGTCGCCGGCCGCGGCGAGCTTGGCCCGCACTGACGCAGACAGCCCGCTGCCAGGATCCGATGCCGCCTCGAGGAGACCTTCAAGGGTGCCGTACTCGCCAAGCAGGGTGGCAGCGGTTTTCTCGCCGATACCGGCAACCCCCGGCAGCCCGTCCGAGGCGTCGCCGCGGAGGGTCGCATAGTCGGCGTACTGCCGGGGCAGCACCCTGTATTTCCCCACAACGACCGCTTCGGTGAGGACTTCGAGGTTCCGCATGCCGCGCGCGGTGTAGATCACCCTCGCCTGGCGGTCATCGTCGACAAGCTGGAAGAGGTCGCGGTCTCCGGTCACCACATCCACCGGCAGGTCAGCCTTGCTGGCGTAGGTGCCCACAACGTCGTCGGCCTCATGGTCGGCAGCCCCCACCACGGCAATCCCTGCGACCTCCAGGACGCGGAGGATCATGGGCAGTTGGGCCTCGAGCCCGTCCGGCACCACTTCCACGTCCGGGGCGTTGGCCACCACCTCCGCCACCCTGTGGGACTTGTAGGTGGGAATGAGGTCCACGCGCCACTGCGGACGCCAGTCGTCGTCCCAGCACGCCACCAGGTGTGTCGCCCCGTAATCGGTGGTCAGCCGCGCGATCATGTCCAGCAGGCCGCGGACCGCGTTCACCGGCGTGCCGTCCCCGCGGCGGAGCGTGTCCGGCAGTCCGTAGAAGGCACGGAAGTACAGGGACGCGGTGTCGAGCAGCATCAGGCGTTGGGACATACCTGATCCTGACATGGATGCGGCTCACAGAGACAGAGGCCCGCAGGATACGCTGGTGGTATGTCCCGAGTCAGCGTCAATGGCGTGGATCTCTACTACGAGGAGCGGGGCGAAGGGCTCCCAATCCTGGGCGTGCACGGCTCGCCCAGTTCGGCCGTGCTGTGGGAGGTTGCCGCCCAGGAACTCGCCCTGCATGGACGCTGCATCACCTACGACCGCAGGGGCTTCCACCGCAGCGCCCCGCCGGCGCCATACGCATCCATGGACCTGGTGGAGCATGTCGACGACGCTGCCGCCCTCCTCGCGGCCCTGCACGCCGGTCCGGCCGTGGTCATCGGACGAAGCACAGGCGGGCTCATCGCCCTCGAACTCGCCCGCCGTTTTCCTGACAAAATTAAGGCACTGGTTCTCCTGGAGCCAGCGCTGTTCACCATCGATCCGGACGCTGCGGCGTGGGCCCGGAACCTTCGACGGCGGGTGCTTGAGCTGTCGGCCGGTCAGCCTGGCCTACTGGCTGAATCCGTGATCCGGGAGGCTGCCGGCGACGCGGTCTGGGAATCACTTCCGGCGGAGCTCCAGGAGATGTTCGCGGGCACCAGCAGCGCCGTCCGTGCCGAAATCAACGGCCATGGCTTCGACCTCAGCGACGACGCGCTGGAACTAAGCGAAGGGGACCTGGCCGGAATCCGCCGGCCAACCCTTCTCGTCTCGGCCGAAGACTCTGTGGGAGCTTTCGGTGCCGTCAACGCACGGCTGTCAGGCGCATTGCCGTTCACCCGCACGGTCTTGGTCACGGGCGGGCACGTCATCAATCCAGCCCACCCGGCTGTCCTTGATTTTATCGACCGGATCACCCGCACGGACCCGGCTGCCGGCTGGCGCCGGACGGAGGGTCCGTGATCCGGCCCTGCCGCCACACCGCCGCGCCTGTTTGCGCCGTTGCCGATGTCGGGCAGAATGTGCTCCATGGGGCGATGGAGCGAAGAGCAAGTGATCGGCGCCGCGCCCGACCCCTCGTCCCTGGCTGCTGCCCGGAAGCTGGCGCTCCCGGGCCCCTGGTCTGAGACCGGCAGCAATGATGCCCTGGTCTGGGGCAAGTGCCAAGGCAGCGGCAAGGCCCCCTATCAGGTGAGTGTGGACGTGGCGGCCCCGGCGTACCGTTGCTCGTGCCCGAGCCGCAAGTTCCCGTGCAAGCACGCGCTGGCACTACTGCTGATGTGGGCGCGGGAGGAAATGGCCGACGCCGGCGCGGAGACCGCCTTCGCCGAGGAGTGGGCAACCCAGCGGGCAGAGCGCGCCGCCGGCAAGGAGCGGCGCCACGAGGGTCCGCCGACGGATCCGGCCGCCCAGGCCAGGCGGCTGGCCGACAGGCTGTCACTGATGGACGCCGGCATGGCCGACTTTGGCCGCTGGCTCACGGACCTGGTGCGGACCGGCCTGGCCGCCGCCCGCAACCAGCCGTATTCCTGGTGGGACGGGGTGGCGGGACGCCTGGTTGACGCCCAGCTGCCGGGTCTGGCCGAGCAAGTGCGGACCATGGGATCGGACGTCCATGCCCGCACCGACTGGGCAGATCATCTGCTGTTTCCCGAGCTGATGGCCGCGGCGATCGAACGCAGGGACGTCAGCGAATGGGCCGCCTCGCACGGCATCGCAACGGCCCACACGACCTGACTTCTCTCCGGAATCAGGCCTCCGCTGTGCCTTCGAAGGTCTGGATGGTGCGGCGTGCCAGGCGCGGGATGATCTGCTCTGCGCCGATGCTGCGGACATGGTCGTATTCACGGTGGGCCGCAAAGCCGGCGGCATCGGTGTAGCGCTCGAGGATCACGATGTGGGTGGGGTCTTCAACGCTTTGAAAGTACTCATACGAAAGATTTGCCTCTTCCGTCCGGGTGGCTGCGGCCATCTCGCCCAGCAGGCGGAGAACGGTTTCCGTTTCTTCAGGCTTCACCTGGTAGCGGACAACCACGTCGAAGTATGTCTGTGCCATAACAGCGTTCCTTGCTCTCGAGCCTTGCAGCCGGGTTCGAGGCCGGCAGCCACCTCATCGTAGCTGGCCGGTTACGCATCCAACCGGAACGCCACTCAGGTGGCGCCACATCAGGAATCAGCCTGGCCGTAGCGGAGCAGGGGGACGGCAGCCTATCCCCCCGCCCCTGTAGAATCCCGGAGCATGAGCTCCACACCAAGAACCTCCGCAGCAACCATCCGGGCCGTCTTCCTGGACGTCGACGGCACGTACGCGGACTACGGAATTGTCCCCGAGGGCCATGTGCACGCGGTCCGTGCGGCGCGGGCGGCGGGACACAAAGTCCTGCTGTGCACCGGACGTCCGGTGTCCATGCTGCCGGCGGCCATCCTCGGAGCCGGGTTCGACGGCCTGGTGGCAAGTGCCGGCGCATACGTGGAGGTTGATGGTGAAGTGCTGCTGGACCGCCGGTTCCCTGCCGGCCTCGCAGCCCGAACCGTAGCAGCGCTCGACGCCCACGATGCCGTCTACGTACTTGAAGCCCAGGACTCCCTCCACGTTGCCCCGGAGGCTGAGGCACGGCTTCGCGCCATCATCGAAGAACACTTCCGTCGTGCCCCGGCGGGCCAGCCGAAGGGCTCCTCGGCAATCCTGGGATCCGTGCGCGTCACGCCCGACCGCGCAGCGGCCGCGTTCGCCAAAGTCTCGGTCTTCGAGGCTCCCGTGCCCATGGAGCGCATCGCCCGGGAAATCGGTCCGGATATCGCGGTCGTCGCGAATTCAATCGCCAATGAGGGGCGCCATGCGGGCGAGCTGTACCAGCGCGGTATCAGCAAGGCCGACGGCGTTGCTGCCGTGATTGCACACTTCGGCATCGAACGCGAAAACACTGTTGCGGTCGGTGACGGCCAGAACGACCTCGAAATGATTGCGTTCGCGGGTGTGGGCATTGCCATCGAGGGCTCCTCCCCGGAACTCCTTGCCTTGGCCGACCGCACGGCCGCGCCCCCGCACCGCGAAGGACTGGTTGACGCGTTCACCGAACTGGGCCTCATCTAAGGGAAGGCGGCAGGGCTGCGGGCCGAAGACCGCACCCGGGTCGCCTGAGAGCCTCACCGCCTGGCCGGACCGCGTTACTTGGTGTCCCCGAAGGAGACGCCGCTGCCGAAGCGACAGCTGGCATTGAGGGCAGCTTCCGCGATGCCGGCCAGGTAGCCGTCCAGCGCATTGGTGCCGGAAACCAACGCCGACGGCGCATAGGCCACCGCCAGGGCAATCCGCCGGCGCCCGTCGGCGCTGGCCATGGCAACGGTCCCGTACCCCGGAATATCGCCGACGTAGCCGACGTAGAAGCCATTGGTGCAGCGGTCGTTCCACTTGGAGAGCCCAAGCCCGAACTTTGCGTGGACGGGGCCCTGCATTTCCGCCACCAGGTTCCGGTTAATCAGCTGGCCCGCCAGGAGTGCGCCGAAGAACGTGTTGAGGTCACCCACCGTTGAGATGAGGCCGGTGTCCGCGGCCCCGGCGTGCAGGGCGGCATAAGTTGTGTCGGCGGGGCCGGCGTCGAGGCGTGTATAGCCATGAACCATGTCCTCAGGGAGGGGGCCATCGTCCGTCAGCCGGGTGCTGCTGAGGTTCAAGGGCTGCGTGACATCTGCTTTCAGGACCTCGGCGAGAGGCTTCCCGCGGAGACGCTCAACAATCAGGCCCAGGGCGACGTAGTTGCTGTTCGAGTGCTCGTACCACTGGGAGGGTAAGGGCTGCCAAGGAAGCGTCGCGGCCAACGCGAGTCTGTCAGCAGCGCCCATCCGTTGAGTAAGTGCCTGCTCCCGTGCGGATGAATTCAGCAGGCCGCTGTAGTAGTCGGGGATGTCGGAGGTGTGGCGGAGCAGATCACGCACGGCAGGGAGCTCCCGCCCGGGGAACAGGCTGTGCAGCTCCGGCAGGTACGTGCCGGCCGGTTCGTCGAGGGACAGCCCGCCTTCGTCCGCGAGCCTGAGCACGGAGACGGCAACGAAGGATTCGGTCATGTCACCGGCGTGGATCGGGTCCGTTGCCAGGACAGCGTCCCCACCGGCTTTGCGGACCCCCGCGGCGTGGGTCCAAGGCTCCCCAGCCCCTACACGCAGTTCGAGCAGGACCGCGGAGGCGCCGGCATCGATCAGCTCCCGGCTGGCATGTTCAAGCCCGGCCTTCGGCTCAACGCCACGGTCCGGATAGATCCGGGGGCCAGTGGGCGCGGCTCCTGCCGGGGGCGCCGACGCGGGTGCGGCGGGATCCCGGAAGTCGTGCTCCGTTTCGTACGTGCAGCCGACCAGCACCATGCTGGCTGCAGCTGCGACGGTCATTACTGCCACGCGGGCCGGCGATCCGCGCGCACCGCACCCTGACATCGGACAAACCTTCTGCCTGCCGGTTCCCGGCCCGCCGTGGAGCGGGCTGTTCCGACACTTTTATGCTCCCACCGCTTCCGAACGAGTCAATACCGGCGCCCAGGCGGCCGGCGCCTGGGCGAGCCCGGCCCGGGCATTGTCAGGCGACGGTTTCCAGCAATGTGGCGGGAGACGGCCCACCTTCGAACTAACCGCCCTTGAAGAACAGAAGCGGCTCGGCGTCCTCCCGGGCGCCAAGGGAGCGGACCGCGCCCACCACGATGGTGTGGTCGCCGCCGTCGTACTCTTCATGAAGGTCGCAGTCCACCCAGGCAAGCGCCTGGTCCAGCACCGGGTTGCCCAGCGGCGAGGAGCAGTAATCGACGCCGGCAAACTTGTCGGTTCCGGAACGGGCAAACCGGGCGGCCAGATGCTGGTGCCCGGCGGGCAGGATGTTCACCGTGAAGCGTCCGGCCCGGCGGAGCTGCGGCCACGTGCTCGAGCTGCGGGCGGGGCTGAAGGTGACCAGGGCCGGATCAAGGGAGAGGGAGGAGAAGGACTGGCACGTGAAGCCCGCCGGACCGTTGTCCGTTGCTGCCGTGATCACAGTCAGGCCGGAGGCAAAGTGGCCCAGGACGTGGCGCAGGCGCTGCGGGGTGAGGTCAAAATGTTGTGTCATGTTCTTCCCGACGCGCAAGGCAACGCGGCTTCACGCTCCGAAGCATGGAGTAACGATGCGGCCGCGCATTTCAGGTATTGAGCGTGCCCCTGACGATGCTGACGCTTGAGTGCGCCGGATTGCCGTCCACGGGCTCGTCCGAGACGTCCACGATGGGGAAGTCGGCAAGTTCCAGCCCGGCGGGCACCGCGAAGGTGCCCGAATCCGAATTCATCACGCCCAGGCTGACCAGCCGTGAGAGGTCCGGGGCGATCAGCCAGACTTCCTGGTAACCCTGCGCTTCGTCCTTGCTCAGCTTCACTTCCAGCGTGCGGGAGCCGTCCGCTGCCTCGACCACCTTCGCGGAGCCGGTGGCAGAGTGCTGGGCCAGCGGTGTCAGTTCGGCCTGGGCCAGCGGTGTGGTGGCCTGGTTCAGGCTCCACACGGTTGCTCCAGCAACGAGCACCGTTGCCGCTGCGGCGGCGGCCAGCCAGGTGCCGGGACGCTGCCACCAGGCGGCCGTCCGGCGCCTGGCATCAAGGGAAACAGGCTGATCCGGCGCTCTTTCGTGCACCGGCGCAACGCCAGGCTCCTGCGCGGCTCCCGGTTGCTGCGCTGGCTGCGGTTGTGGCCCGGCTCCCGGTTGTGGCCTGGTCCCTGGAGCATCCCGCACGGTGGCCAGCGGGTCTTCCTGCACTGCCGTGGAGAGGCCAAGTTCCCGGTGGATGCCGGCCCACACGTGCGGGCCGGGTGCTTCAAGGGAGCTGGCGTCCGGCGTCGTCTTCACGGCGGACACCGCGCGGCGCAGTGCCGCGTAATCTTCCGAGCAGACACTGCAGCTGCCCAGGTGTTCCCTGCCGTCCTCATCGAGCCAGTCGTCGTACAGCGCGAGGAGGCTCAACCGGTCCGGATCAAGATGCGGCATGGTCTACCTCCAATCTGTTTCTCAAGTGCGACAAGCTGCGGCGGATATGGCTCTTGACGGTACCAAGCGGAAGTTCAAGTTTCCGGGAGATCTGCTCATGCGTCAGGTCTTCGAAGAAGGCGAGCTTCATAATGGAGCCCTGGGGTTCGCCGAGCCTGTCCAGTTCTCCGTCCAGGAGCAGCCTGTCCGCCAGAACCTCGGCTGTTTCCAGCCCCGGGTCTGCCTCGGCCGGTCCTTGGACCCCGGCCACCGCCAGGACCTTGCGGAACTCCCGCGTCGAGGCCGATTGAGCGTCCGAAATGGCGTTCCGGGTGATGCCCACGATCCAGGCGGGAAGCCGTGCCATCTGGGGGTTGAAGGTACTCCGGGACCGCCAGACCCTGATGAAAACTTCCTGGGTGACGTCGTCGGCCGTTGAACGGTCCCGCAGGGAGCGCAGGGCCAGCGTGTGCACCAGCGGAGCAAACTCGCGGTAGGCCGCTGCCAGGGCACGCTCGTCGCCAGCGACGAAGGAGGAGGTCAGCCCGTCATCCCACCCGGAAGGCGAAGGGTCAGGAAGTGCCAAGCTTGACTCCTTCCCGGCATCGGTGGCGAGAATCACGGCTGGTCGCCGTTCACTCAAGGACCGCGGTGACAATCACATTGTCGCTGTAGTCCATTCGTTCGTCCAGCCATCTTCCTCCGCAGGTCACCACTTTCAGCTCATGCGGACCGGCGCGTCGGAAGAGGGAATCACCGTCAAAACTGTCCTTGGACATCAGGTCCACGGAAACCACCCGATAGGTCAGGGACGATGCATCCTGCCGCCCCACCTCGATGGCAGTCCCTGCCGCCAACGTCTTCAACTGCGACAACGGTGCCCTGTCGGACGTGGTGTCGATGTGCCCGGCGATGACCGCTGTCCCGGCTGCCGCTCCCGGGGCCGCGCCGAACCGGTACCAGCCGGCCTGGTCGAAAGCCTCCGGTAGTTCCATCGCCGTGGCCGCTGCCACGCCCACCGGGATCACCGTCATGTTGATGGACGTTCCCGCCACGGTCAGGGACGTGGGAACGGGAACGGCCGCTGCGGGTGCCGGCGGCGTGGCCGGCCGTACCGGGATGGCGGCTTGAGGGGCCGGTGCCCGGGTTTCCGCCGGGGTGGCTGCGGCGTCGGCGGTAGCCGGGCCGGCGGCCGCGGCCGACGGTGCCACCTGCGCGGGCGGACCGGCAGGGCCGCACGCTGTCAGGAGCAGCGCCGCAGCGGCTGCGGCGAGGCCGGCCCGCCACGGAACGGGTGTGCGACGGCGGGACCCGCCTGCCGTCGTCGTGCGTGGTGTCATGACCCGCCCCTTCCGCGAATGTGACTGCACCTTGCAAATGAAAAGGTGCCCGGCCACCGGCTGCACCGGTGGCCGGGCTACCCGCGTTTCACGCCCGACGGCCGGGCTCCAGGGGTTCCCCTGCCCGAAGGGCGGCGATGGTGCGCATCATGCCGATGCTGCCAAAGAGCAGGACCAGGGCCAGGGCAGCAAATCCGACGGTCACCACCACCAATCCGGCGGAAACACCGCCGTCGATGCCAGTGGCTGCAAGTCCGCTATCCGCTGAGCCGTCACGGGCCCCCGGGACAGAACCTGGTGCCGAGTGCAGGCCTTCGATGGTCTGCACAGCCAGCTGGAGGTTGTTGTCCGCCAGGCTGCCCCAGGCGTAGACGACGGTGTGCGTGCCCTCGGCGACTGTCACATCAGCCGGGCCGATCACCGGGGTGGTGGTGCCGGTTGCAGCCACGGCAGCCGAGATGGTTCCCGGATCAAGGGTCAGGGTCTGTTCGCTGGGGTTGGCCAGGTTGGACACCACGGCCGCGCCTCCGGCGAGCACGTCCACGGCGGGAGCCGCGGCGGTGTGCCGGACAGTCAGCTTGCCCTTGCCCGCCTCGATCCGGGATACGTCATTGGTGAACAGGTTGGCAGTGGGTTTGCCTGCCGCATCGAGGTTGGCGACGGCGGTGTAGTTGCCGTTCGCGGCCAGGTTCACGGTCACGGGCCCGATGGCCGGGGCCGAAGCATCAGCGGCATCCGAAGCGGTGATGGCGAGTTCATAGGCACCAGGCGGCAGCGCCAGTGGGCCTGCCAGCGAACCCGGAGTGAAATCATCGAGCGTGCGGTCACCGTTGACCCAGACATCCACCGTTAACCCGGGCACGCCGTGCAGCACGGAAAGCTGGGCGTCCCCCTCGGCGGCCTGGGCCGGGCCGGCGAAAGCGATTGCTGCCGCAATTGCCGCTGCGCCTGCTCCTGCTGTGAAAATGCTTCTGCGCATGTCCTTCTCCTTCATCGGCCCGCCCCGCGGGCATTTTTTGCTTACACCCCTACTACCGGCGCAGTGCAGGATTTGGATGCATATGCACAGAAATTCTTCGAGGAGTTTTTCCGGCGGGAACTAGGCGTTTTCCGTCGGAGCGGCCCTGTGGTCAATCGCGGCAGTGAGCTGATCGACCTGGTCAAGTGCCGTGGTGAGGCGCTCCACCGTTGCCCACAGGGCCGGATGCTCCTCGCGGACCTGTCCGAGGTCAGCGCCGGCCTTGGTGAGCGCAGCGAGGTCGAAGCTTACGTTGGTTCGCGCCCCGGAGACCGCTGCCCTGAGGGCGCCGAGGGCCACAACAACGTCGGCAACCAGCGCCGGATTGCCATGCGTGGCCAGCCAGCCCAGGTCCGCTATGGCATCGATGGCCCGGTCGCCCAGCACGGCGGACGCCTTGGCCGCATCGACGGATGCCTGGTGGACGGCGGCATCGCGTTCTGCTCCCGGCTCCAGCCGAAATGCGGCACCGAAGGCCTGCGATGCGGAGGAGTCCTCGTCGGCCAGCCGCAGCGCGGCCTTTCGGAGCGCGCGCGCCCGTGAATGGATTCCGGCGAGCTCCGAACGAAGGTGATCGTCGGTTTCGGTGTAGCCGGCAACCATCGAGGCCAGGGATGCGGCGATGGCCAGCATCACCCCCGTTCCGGCCCCGCCGCCCGGCGAGCCGGTGGACTCCGCCAGTGCCCGCGTCCAGTCATCCACCGTTGAGTGTTGCGTTGTCACGTGGTCAGCATCATCCATCACACCAGTCTGCACGTCGGTGGCGTCAACCGCCCACATGGTGGATCGTAAATGCGGTCAGGAAGCCGACGGCGGCCGTAAACCCGGTCAGGTTGTGATGCTCTTCGAAGGCCTCCGGGATCATGGTGTCTGCCAGCATGGCGAGAATTCCGCCCGCGGCGACGGCCGTGATGAACGCAATCAGTTCAACGGGCGCATTCTCCAGGGCTGCGAAGCCGAGCAGGGATGCCAGCCCGCAGAAGACGGCGATGCCGGTCCACGTGCCGAAAACATATGCCGGACCCCTGCCGGCCTTCTTCATCCCGGCTGTGCTGGACAAACCCTCGGGAACGTTCGAAATAAAGACGGCGGCGAGCATGGCCGGACTGACCGTCCCTGACGCCACAAGTCCCAGTCCGAGAACCACCGATTCGGGGATCCCGTCGATCAGGGCACCGATCGCTATGGCCGTGCCGCTGCCGGGCGCATCCTGCTCCGAAGGCTGCTTCTCCCCCGACCGTTTCCGGTGCTTTGCTCCGGCGCGGGCAAGCAGGACATTGGAGCACACAAAGATCAGGGCGCCGGCCAGGAAGCCCACCACCGTGGGCAGCAGACCGCCGCCCTCCACAGCTTCATCAACCAGTTCAAAGGCCAACGCCGAGATCAGCACGCCAGCCCCGAACGCCATCACCGTTGACACGAGCTTTGGCGGGATTTTCCATAACCAGGCGATCCCGGACCCAAGAACCAGGGCCCCGCCGGCCACCGTCCCCCACATCAGAGCCTGCAACCACATCGGCATGATTTCCTTCCCTCCACGTCAGCCAGGCTCTTCGGTCCACCCGAGACGATGCTAGTCCGGGGCCGCGGCACTATACGGGAGGCTGGGACATCGCGGATTTAATGCAACGCTGGTTCCATGGATCTGGAGGTGTCGCCCGCGCTGACCATCCCGTCGTCGGAACTCGGCTGGCGGTTCTCGCGCTCGTCCGGTCCCGGCGGCCAGCACGTCAACACAACGGACAGCCGGGCCGAGCTCTCCTGGAACGTTGCGGAGTCCGCGGCGCTTTCCGACGTCCAGCGGATGCGGCTGCTGACGCGCCTCGAGAGGCGCCTCATCGCCGGCGTGATCACCGTGACTGCTTCCGAACAGCGCTCCCAGCTGCGGAACCGGGAGATCGCCCTGGCCAAGCTCGCCGGCCTTGTGGCTGCCGGCCTGGCTCCCGATGCCCCCAACCGGCGGGCAACTAAACCCACCCGCGGGTCAAAGCGCCGGCACCTCGCAGCAAAACAAAAGCGGTCAGCAACCAAGCAGCAGCGAAAGCGGCCATCTGCCGAGTAGCACGCGTGGTGTCCGCCGGGTATGCCGTCCGCCTGGAGCGACGCCACCACCGTTACTGAAATGACGACGTGGCGGGATCGAACTCCGGTGGATGCCAGACGCCGGGGCGGGTTGTGTGGAACCGGCGTCCGGTCACCGACCCGGGCGTCAGCCTGATGTAATTGTGCTTTTCACCCGATTGCCAGGGTTCCAGCCCAAGGGCGTCCACCGCAGCAATCTGTTCCGGCTCGACGATCACATGGGCCTGGCCGCTCACAACGACACTCCAGGCGGACTGGGAGTCGGCCTGGTACCCGTCAGCTTCAATAGCGATGTCCTGTCCGACGCTTCCCCAGAATGCCGTTCCTGCCGCGGTACGGAAAACCACACTTTTCCCGTCCAGAACGTAGTTGATGGGAAAGATCTTCGGCCGCTGCTCCACGATGACAGCCAGCCGTCCAACGACGCTTTCGGCCAGCAATTCCCAGCAGGCGTCAGGGGCGAGCCGCCGGGTGCCGGCGTCAAAGCCCTCAGGGGACGGGCTCGGAGTGGTGGTGTTCATCTCCTGAGGGTAGAGCGCGGGGCAGTCCCGGCATCAGGGCCGAAGGGCCTGCCTTCCGCCGGAAACGCCGGTGCCGGGTGTTGATGTGGAGGACCAAAGCCCCTGCCACTTGGCCGTCCTGCGCCTCATGATGAGGCTGTGTCGACGGCAGCTGGAGGTAGCGCGCGACGACGGGTGGCCGCCGTCGCGGCGGCGCTTGTCCTGGTCGTCGTTGCGGTGGTGCTCGCAGTGATGCTCGCTGTCCGGCCCGGCAGTGCGCCGCCCCCGGCGGTTCCGCCCGACGGTGCGTCCTCCGCACCAGGCACGAATTCCGCCAGCGCACCGGGCCCGAACTCCTCCACCGCGGCGGCGACATCCGCTGCACCGCCTCTGCCGCCGCCACCCCCGGCGGGCACTGACACTCCGGAAGCGGGCCAGACTCCGGTCCAGCCTCCCGTCATTGTCCCCCCGCTCCCCGGGCCGACAGTGCCTGAGGCAACTTCCCCGCTGCCGGGTGACCCGTTCCCGCCGGCTCTGCGGGACCGGGACCTAACGGTGGTCCCGGGCGCCGGGAATGTGGTGGCCCTGACGTTTGACGCCGGAGCAAACGCGGCGGGGCTGCCGAAAATACTGACGGCCCTGGCCGCCAGGGACGTGGCCGGGACCTTCTTCCTGACCGGAAACTGGGCTGTCTCGAATCCGGACCAGGTCAGACAGATCATGTCGGCCGGACACCGCGTGGCCAACCACTCCATGACACACCCCGGATTCACGGGCCTGTCCGATGCACTCATCGCCCAACAGGTTTTAGGAGCCGAACAGGCCCTTGCAGAGCTGGGCGCGGATCCACGCCCTTTCTTCCGCTTTCCCTACGGCGAACGGGATGCCCGGACCATAGCAGCCGTGAACGGCCTGGGCTACGTCCCGGTCCGATGGACGGTGGACACCCTGGGGTGGAAGGGAACCAGCGGGGGAACCACCACTCAAACGGTCGCGGATCGGGTCCTTGCCAATCTCCAGCCCGGTGAAATCGTCCTGATGCACATCGGCTCAAACCCCGACGACGGCAGCACCCTGGACGCCGATGCACTCCCGGGGATCATCGAACAAGTCAGCGCCGCCGGTTACGGCTTCACTACCCTCGACGCACTCCTGGGCGATTAGGAACCCCTGTCCGCCCGCGCGATGTTCGGCTCTGCCCCGCAGCAGTTCGAACGCGAAAAACTGACCGGCTCAGGGCCTAAGGACCGATACAAAAGATGGCTGGTAGGCCATACTGACGGCATGAGTGCTGCCAGGGGAAAACCCGACCGGATTCTGATCGCCATCCTGTCCGCGATTGCACTGTTGGTGGTCGTCGCCCTGGCAGTCGTTTTCACCCGCGGGGAGCCGGAGTCGCTTGATGAAACCACACCCCAGGGTGTGGTCCAGCGGTACAGCACAGCCGTCGTCGACGGCGATACGGCAACAGCCACGTCCTACCTCACGGCATCGGCCAAGTCCCTGTGCACCGGGTTCCATGACAGCGGGCCGCTGCCCACGCGCGTGGTTTTGATCTCTGCCACGGAACGGGACAACACGGCGCTGGTGAAGGTCTCCGTGGTCAACTCAGGGTCGGGTAGCCCGTTCGGGCCGTCCGAGTACGAGACGGAGGATCGTTTCTCCCTGGTGAAGACAGATGGCAGGTGGCTGGTTGACCGGGCACCGTACCAGCTTATGTCGTGCACCGGAACGCCCGTGAAGCCATGAGTTCCGGCATCCGGACAACAGTGCCGCCGGTTGGTTCCGCCCAGCTCACGCTCCGGCGACTGATCCTCTACGCCCTGCTGTTCGCCCTGGTGGTGATCGCAGCATCGGGTCTCAGCGGGCTCCTGGAACGCCTCTTCAGCACCGGCGCCGAGCTGGCGTCAACGGACGTGGCAGGCCTGGCCCGCTCCCTTGCCTTCACGCTGATCGGGGGGCCGCTCGCCGCCCTCCTGTGGTGGGTTGTCTGGAAGAGGCTCGACGACGGCGCGGAGCGCAGCTCCGTGGGGTGGGGCCTGTACCTGTCCGCCGTCTATGCAGTCTCCCTGATCACCTCTGCCACTGCCTTCCTCGGGCTGGCCGCGTCCTTCATCGGCCAGCCCGAACAGCGGTGGTATTCGCCCCTGTCGAACGGGCTTGTGTGGGCCGGCATCTTTATCTGGCACCGTTGGATGTGGCGGCACCCCCTCAAAGGCCCGGGCACTCTCCACGATCTCCCGGCAGTCATCGGTTCGGTCTTCGGGCTGGTGGTGGGCGCTGTTGCCGCCATCACGGCCCTGGGCGGTCTGCTCGACGTCGCGATCCGGGGCTACATCAGCCTGACGCCGGGAGGCGACACCTGGTGGCAGGCCGTGCTCCGGGCGCTGGTCTGGGCTGTTGGCGGAAGCCTCGTGTGGTGGTGGCACTGGCACCGGGGCGGCGGCCGGAAACTGGACACCGCCCTGGTGGATGTGGCGCTGATCGCCGTGGGCATCTTCGCAGCGGGCATCACCGCACTCGGCGGGGCCGGCGTCGTCATTTTTGTGCTCCTGAGAACAGCGTTCGACCGGGCTGAGCCGATGAACGAACTGCTGTCCCCGCTGGGTCCGGCCATCGCCGCAGCCGCGGTCGGTGCCCTGGTGTGGCGCTATCACCGCGTCAGCGGGGCTGAACGGTCAGTTGCCAGCCGGCGTGCAGGCCGGCTGGTGACATCCGGGGTTGCCCTGGCAGCGGCTGCGTCCGGCATCGGGGTGGTAATCAATGCTTCGCTTGCCATGGCGGTTTCACCCCTCGCGGGCGGCGGCACACGGACGCTCCTGCTGGGAGGCCTCAGCTCCCTGGCTGTGGGCGGCCCGGTCTGGTGGCGGGCATGGAGGCCAACGAGGCCGCCGCAGACCGCGGACACCATTGCGCCAGGCAGGCGTGTCTACCTCATAGCCTTCTTCGGCATCAGTGCCGTCGTGGCTCTGATCGCCCTCCTCGTCATTGGCTACAGGCTCTTCGAGTTCCTCCTGGGCGAGGTAACCGGGGGCAGCCTCCTGGACCGTACCCGCGCGCCGCTGGGTCTCCTGGTTGCGGCCGGCCTCGTGGCCGCCTACCACTTCGGCCTGTGGCGGCGGGAACGCGCGCTCCTGGCAGCGGCTTCCCCGGCCAGGGAACGCACCATTGATCACGTCACGCTGGTGACAGCCTCCGACCCGGCGCCGCTGTCCAGGGCCATCCACACGGCCACCGGTGCCCGCGTCGCCGTGTGGAAAAGGACGGACGCCGCCGGTACCGCACAACCGGCCGGTGCCGTCCCGGAACCTGAGCTCGCGGAGCGGGTGGTTGCAGCGCTCGGCAGCGTCACCGCACAGAATGTCCTGCTGGTGATCGGCCCGGCGGACGGCCAAAAGGCCCGCATTGATGTAATCCCCCTGGAAGGCCCGGCAAGGCGGTGATGGGCCGGAGCGGTGTGCCTTTCGGCCCTGTAAGGAATCCCTTCCGTGGTGGATTCTGGTCCGTATGAATGCACCGGCTCCGAAACCAACGCTTGTCCACTGCACCGAACAGCCAACTGCCGTCCTTCGCGAAAACGTCGCAATGAATGCCCTGACTGAATTCTTCGGCCGGGCATTCGGGACTGTGGTCCAGGAAGCGCAGAGGCAGAATGTCCAACTCACCGGACCGCCGTTCGCCCTGTACCGCGGAATGCCGACGGATACGGTGGACGTTGAAGCCGGCTTTCCGGTCTCCGGCGCTCTGTCCGACGCCGGAACCGTGGTCGCGGGCACGCTTCCCGATATTGATGCCTTCGAGGCTCTGCATACCGGCCCCTACGACCGGCTGGAAGAGACGTACACGGCCATCCAGGACAGCATCAGGGAGGCTGGAAAGAACCCGTCAGATACCATGTGGGAGTTCTATCTGAACGGCCCCGACACGGAGCCCGATCCGTTGAAATGGCAGACACGGGTTGTGTGGCCGGTGACCTGATGATCAGGACGGTCAGGCTGCTGCTGATGCTGGTGCTGGCCGTGTTGCTCGGCGGCGGCGCAGCAGCCCTGCCGCGTGCCGTCACCCCCACGGACGTCGTCATCGAGGACCGGGCGGGAGTTCTGGACCGCAACACGCTGGTGCCGGCCATCGCCGGGATCGAGTTCCATGAGCCCACGAAAGTGGCCGTCTACACCTACAACGGCAGCACCACGGACAACCTTAACGAAGAGGTCCTCAGGTTCGCCCGCACGGAACACCCGGACTGGATCAGCCCCGACGGGCAGAAATGGGCTGACGGGTTGTTCATCTTCGCGCTCGATCCTGTGGGCCGGCATGTGGGCACGTACATGGGTGAGGACCGGAAGGTTTCGCTGGAACAGCGGGATGACATCCAGAACGCCGCAAAGGACCTACTCCGGGACGCCCAATGGACGGATGGAACCATCGCCGGAATCCGGCGCGGCGCCGAACTGATCAACCAGCCCTGGTACCGGTCTGCCGCCTTCCTGATAACAGCGTGGGTGACCGGCGGGGCCGCTGTTCTCGGTGCCGGCGCCTTGATGCTGGTACGGGCTGTCACCAGATCAACGGCCCGGAAGGAGCTGGAGCGCGGCGACCGGAGCTATGCCAATGTGAGCACGGACCTGGACGTCACAGAACTGAACGCCGGCACCATTCCGGAGGCCTCCCGCTACGGCAGCAGTGTCCTGGAGAAGCACCGCACCTTCCTCAACCGTTACAACGCCGCCACCGGGCTCTCCAACCGTGTCCATGCCCTGACGCCGAAGGAACTGGGCCGCAGGCCGAATCTCAAGCTCGTGCGGGAGTACGCGGACGCGGCCGCGGAACTGGACGCCTTGGACGACGTTATTGCCGACAGCAACGCCCTCCTCAACAAGTTCACCACCTGGCCCACCGCCTGGGACCGGCAACTGGCGCCCTTCCGCAACGACCTGGCAGGCGTGGAGCAGCTGCTCAGCAAACGCCACGGGCAAAGCGGCTCCGCTACCGCCGCAGCGCTCAGGTCCTTCCGTGACGAGAGCCTGCGCAACATCGAACGCTGGACCGCAGAACTAGCAGACGGAACCATCACCCCGGAATCGGCCCTCGACCGGCTGCGCGATGCCCGGAGCCACCTGTCAGTACTCCTGAAGAACCATGCAGAAACCGTGATCGAGGGCTTTGCCAAGACGGACCGTGAAGCAAACCTCATGCGCAAGGAGATGGAGGATGCGCAGGAAGGCACAGACCGGCAGCATCGGAGGACGTATGAACCCAGCATCCTCGGCACGGTCTACCCGTCCTACTACTTCTTTTCGGTCCCTGCCTTCAACACCGGCCTCAACACCGGCGTCGGCAGCGTCAATTCTGCCCGGGGCGGCGGTGCAACCACGGGCTACGGCAGCAGCGGCGGAAGCTTCTCGGGCTCAGGCAGCTCCTCGAGTTTCTAGGTGACTTTCGGCCCTACAGACCCGTTGTCCGAGGACGCAGGCTGGAGTTAAAGCAGCCACGTACCGAAGGGAACAGCCATGGAGGACTCAGAGAGCGCCAGATTCGTGGTGGGGGTAGACGGCTCGGAGGCGTCCGTGGAGGCGCTGCGGCAGGCCCAGGCGCTGGCTGCTCCCATCGGGGCCAAGGTGCTGGCCACCGCCTACTGGGACGAGCCGCAGGTTTACGCCGGGTACGTAACCATGGGAATCGACCGCTTCGAGGAACGCGTCGGGATCGTCCTCAACGAAGCCCTGGAACAGGCCTTCGGCGACAACATTCCGCCGAACGTCGTCCCGCGTGTTGTCCGGGGCCATCCCCGGGACTCCCTCATCGACGCGAGCCGCCACGCAGACATGATCGTTGTAGGCAGGCGGGGTCACGGAGGATTCGGCGGCCTGCTGCTGGGCTCTGTCAGCTCAGCCTGTGTTGCGCATGCGCACTGCCCCGTTTTAGTTGTCCATAGCCCCGACAAAAAGAAGAAGGAAGACCAGCCGTGAGAACGTCCAAGCCGATCGCTGTCGCCACCAACGACTCCCCGCAAAGCCAGGCCGCCGTGGAGTGGGCTGCCAGACGGGCTGCCAAGGCCGGCCTGCCGCTGACCATCCTTTACGTCGTTGACGACCGCTGGGTGGCCGAACCCATCCCGTGGACCGGTGAGCTGGTGGAGGAGGGCGAACGCCTGGTGGAGAAAGCTGCCGCACGCGTGCGGGACGGCCTTCCGGTTGAGGTGACCACCAAAGTCCTGGAGGGCGGGATCTCGGGCTCGCTCCGGAAATACTCCACTCAGGTATCCATGCTGGTGGTTGGCTCCGGCGCTCCGCATCTTGGCGGTTCGTTGCGGGACCGGGCCTTGCAGGTGGCGGCGGCTGCCAAGTGTCCGGTGGCTGTCATCGGCGTCCATGACGCCGAAGGCCGGAAGGGTGTTGTGGTCGGCGTTGACGGGTCCGAAGAGGCTACCCAGGCCGTTGCGTTCGCTGCCGCAGAGGCGGACCGGGAAGGCGAGGAGCTGACGGTGGTTTATGCCGTCTGGCAACCCGACAAATGGGTCGACAGTGGCGCCCTGACCCAGACGCTGTCCCAGCGCATTGAGGACGAGGAGCAGATGGTGCTGGCCGAAACAGTCTCGGGCCTCCGCGAGGATTACCCGGATCTGGTGGTGCACAAGGTCCTGGATACCGTGATGGAGCCGGCTGCTGCGCTGGTGAAGGCCGCCGAGGGAGCCAGTCTGCTGGTGGTAGGGAGCCGAGGACGTGGCGGCTTCAGACGGCTGCTGCTCGGGTCCACAGCGCACGCGGTTCTGACGCATTTGCCGTGCCCCACGGTGATAACCCCAATCCACCGCGGCTAGCACCGGATGTAGTAGCCTGCGAGCATGCAAAGCCACACTTCGGGACCTGAGACAGAAGTCCTCTCCGTTCATGACTGCTGGAAATACCTCCGGGCCGCGTCGGTCTGCAGGGTTGCGGTGGTTACCGGCGGCGAGCCGGAAATCTTCCCGGTGAACTACGTTCCCGATAACGGCACGGTGGTGTTCCGTACCGCATCGGGAAGGAAGCTGGACGCGGTGCTCGCCGGCAGTGCCATCGCGTTGGAGGCAGACGGCTTCAATAAATACGGGACCATTGCCTGGAGTGTGGTGGTCAAAGGCACCGCTGCGGTCGTGGATTCGCAGGAGAGTTTCCAGGAGGCTGCCGATGCCGGGCTCTCACCGTGGGAGTCCGGAAGCAAGGATCATCTGGTGCGGGTGACCCCCTCCGAGGTCACCGGCCGGCGCTTCGTGATCAATCCGCCGTCGCGTTGGTGGCCGCCGCTGGACTCCGGGCAGCCCTGATAGCGGCCGACGACGGCGGTTCACCTCACGGCGCCGACCCTTGCCGGAGTGCCGCCCACCGCCGTCGTGGTTTCCCTCCTGCCGCTGCGGAGAGCGCGCAGCGCGTTGAGGATCGTGGCGAGGTCAACCACCTCCTGGAGGAGTGCGCCCGCCACGGCGGGGATGTAGCCGAAGACAGCTGCAATCATGAGTCCGATGCTGAGCAGGATGCCCGTCCAGATGCTCGCCAGGGCAATCCGAATGGTGCGCTGACCGATGTCCACGGCCAGCGCCGCTTTGGACAGATCGTCGAGCATGATGACCACGTCCGCCGACTCACTCGCAGCGGTTGATCCTCTGGCCCCCATCGCGATGCCGATCTCTGCGGCGGCCAGGACCGGAGCGTCGTTGACGCCGTCGCCCACCATCATGACGGGACGTTTCTGCAGTCCTGCCACGATGGAAACCTTGTCACCGGGCAGGCAGCCTGCCTGGACCTGGCTGATCCCGGCCTGCAGCGCGATTTGTTCTGCCGTGGGAAGGGCGTCGCCGGTGAGCAGGAGGGTTTCCCGCACGCCAAGGCGCCGAAGCCCGGCCAGCGTGTCCACCGCATTACCCCGCAGGGGGTCGCTCATGATCAGCGCTCCCCCAAAGTGACCGTCCACACCCACGTAAACCGCCAGTTGTCCGCCGGCAAGGCCGGCCTCCTCAAAACCTGTGGTGACCGATCGGACGAAGCCGGGTTTTCCCACCACCACCCTGTGGTTCCCGCAGGTAGCGGTGACTCCCTGTGTGGCGTGTTCATTCGCGTCGCTGCCGGGCAGGAGTTCGAGGCCGCGCTGCCGGGCGGCGGCAATGACCGATGATGCGAGCACGTGGGACGAATACTGCTCTGCCGACGCAGCGAGCTGCAGCAGCCGGTCCTCACTGACTGGCGGGCCGGCCGCCTTGGGCAACCTGATGCCGTGCAATGTTGGCCGGCCGTGCGTGAGCGTGCCGGTTTTGTCGAAGACGGCCGTCCGCACCCGGGCGAGCTGTTCAAGGGTGCCGCCGTTTTTGATGATGATGCCCGAACGTGCCGCACGGCTGGTGCCGGCAAGGAACGCCACCGGGGCTGCAATGAGCAGCGGGCAGGGTGTTGCCACCACCAGGACCTGGGCGAACCGGGCCGGGTCCTGGCTGAAATACCAGCCCGCTCCGGCCAGTGCGAAGGCCAGGAAGGTGAAAGGGACGGCGTACCTGTCGGCGAGCCGGACCACTGGCGGGCGGCTTGCTGCTGCCTCCTGCACCAGGGCGACGATCTGGCTGTACTGCGAGTCCTTCGCCGTGGCTGTCGCTGTCATCTTCACGGCGTTATCACCGTTGACCGATCCGCTGAGCAGCATGTCGCCTGCCGCGTGCTCCACCGGCAGGCTCTCCCCTGTCAGCATGGATTCATCGAAGCTGCCGGTCCCGGTGAGCAGCACCCCGTCCACGGGCACCACTTCCGAAGGTTTGATCAGGAGCACGTCACCGGGACGGACCGCTTCAGCGGGGATGTCTTCGGGCGGACCGCCGTTCACTTCCCGGTGGGCGGTCTGGGGAGTGCGCTCAAGCAAGGACCGTAGCTCACGGGTTGCCCGGCCCTGGGCGATGTCTTCGAGGGCTTCACCCCCTGCGAGCATAAGCACGATGATCAGGGCCGCAACATATTCGCCGACGGCCACCGTGGCGCCGATGGCCGTCACGGCCAACAGGTCGATGCCCCACCGGCCCCCGAGCAATGCCTTGAACATGGACCCGGACCGGATAACCGCAATGAGGACCGCATAGGCGCTTGCAGTCCACCGGGCCGCCGGATCCTCCCCCACTGCCAGCAGCACCGAGACGACTGCCCCCACCCCCACGGTGGCCGCCACCACGGGGAATCGCACAATCGCCGTCCTGAGGAGAGTCGGGTTCATAGTTATGACCCTAAGGCTGTGCGTAATCCGCAGCTAGGGGCCTTCAGACCTACAGGCGCCCTGCTGCTGCGGCGAAGCCTTAAGCGCGCGTTGTAGGATCCGACGGCGGCGGACCCTGCGGAGGCACGGGGCCCGCGGGCGGCGGGGAGGACTCAGCCGGCACCGCCGGCGTGCCCGGCACGCCTGCACCGACGCTGGCGTCGTGGTGCGGCTCTCCCACGTCCCGGGCCCCTTGATCGAGGCGGAACGGCGGATATTCGTCGCGCATGAGCGCCACGTAGGTGGTGACCCGGTAGATCCAGCGGTTGAAGCCCATGATCAGGTCGAACAGCGGGCGCTGGTACCGGCCGCTGAACAGCAGGATCACGCCCGCTACCAGCACGAGGAAGCCGAACAGGGAGAACCCGGTGGCCGTCTCGTACCTGATCCCGGGGTTCTGGGGGTCGGTCCAGCGGATCGTGCTGGCCCCGGTCAGTGCCCCGATGATGATCAGGTGCGGCAGCGCCAGCAGCCACCCCTTGACCAGCACGAGCCCGCGGGACAGCCGCTCGGGGTACTCCACTTCAAAATCTGCGGGGTAGTCCGTCCTGGCCAGCGTGAAGGGCGGGTATCTGTCCGTTCCCAGCGCGGCATAGGCGTAGAAGGACACGCGCCAGCCCCACCGGAGGACTCCCACGTTGAAGTCGAAGAGCGCGCGGGGATAGCGGGCCGTAAAGAGGATGGCGAACCAGGCAATGATGGTGACCACAACGAACGCGAACCAGAGGAAGACCAGCACCACGAAGTGCGGGATGGCCAGGAACCACTTCACCAGCCACATCCCCCTGGACAGCACCGGGTCCAGGTCGCCGCGAAGCCGTGAAGGGTAGGGCCGCAGATCGGCAGCGGCCTGGACATCCCGGGCCGCGGCGGGCTGGCCGGGGACCGCCAACGGCGCTGTGCCGGACGGTGCGGAGGGTGTTGCGGAACCTGGCCGGGCCACAGGAACGGAAGGCGACGGTGTGGCGGTGTGGCGCCCCAGCCCTTGCGCGCCGAAGATCAGGAGCGGCACACCGAGAAGCAGCAGGATGGCTCCCGCTGCCAGCAGGCCTGCAGCGATGGGACCGAACAGCTCGGACCGGAACCCGGCCTGAAGATCTGCCGAAATTCCCGGACTGGCGTCGGCATTCATGACCACCACGGACCAGTCTCCTGCTTCGATTTTCCAGTCAAGGTTCTGTTCGCCGCTGCCCGCCGCCGATGCCGCCCAGAACGTCTGGCCTGCGGGAGCTGACAGCTGGGCTGTCCCCTGCACCTCCCGGTATTCAGTACGGAAAGGCCGGAATTCCACTTCCCGCAATTCGGAGTAGTTCGATCCGGACAGGTAGCGGTCAACGTCCTGCCTTGGTCCGATGCCGATAAATACGTCCTTGTCCGGGTTGGCGGATTCCGCCCCGATCCGGATGCTGCCCACGTCGAAAGGCAGGGGTCCGGGGTAGGTGTCGCCGCGTATTCCGTCCGCCCGGGCGGAGACAATGGCGGATGAATCGACGGCGAACCGCTCCCTCGGGGAGGTGAGGTAGCCGCCGTCGTTCTGGAGCGCGTTGACCCACGATGCACCTATACCGCCGGACAGAAGGCCCACCCCCAGCATGGAGAGCAGGATGCCGAGAACAAGCATGGTGATGGAACGAGCCTTCATGGGAGTCCTCCCCGTCGATGAAACAGCGTGGCCCCGCACCCCCTGCCGTGCACTGAGTCCCTTCCAGCCTTAGCCCGCAGTGGCCATGTCAAGTAGGGCCAAAGGTCACATGGACGCGCTGTCACCCTCAGCCCTGCTGCGTTCCCGGGTCCTTGGGCCCTTGTGAGCGTACCCGCCGTCCTACAGAATGAATCAGACGCGGGACCGGCGCCTCGTTGCGGGTGGGGACCCGGCGGCAGAAAGGACCATGATGATCGCTGCAGCAGCATCGGAACACCATGTTGAACCACGCGGCGGCATCCGGGTCTTCATCCTCGACGACCACGAACTGGTACGGCGCGGCCTCCAGGACCTGCTGGAAAGCGAAGGCTTTGTGGTAGTAGGCATGTCCGGCTCTGCCGCCGAAGCGACCCGCCGGATTCCAGCGCTGCGCCCCGACGTGGCCGTTCTTGACGCGCGGCTGCCTGACGGGACCGGGATTGAAGTCTGCCGCGATGTCCATTCCGTCGACGAAACGATCAACTGCCTGATCCTCACCAGCTACGACGACGAACAGGCCCTGCGCGGCGCCGTGCTGGCCGGCGCCTCGGGGTACGTCCTCAAGGAAATAGGCGGTTCCGACCTGATCGGGGCAATTCGCCGCGCTGCCAACGGAGAGTCGCTGTTTGATGCCGACCTGAAAGCCAGGATTATCCAGGGACTGGCCGAGCCGGAACGGGTGGATCCATGGATCGAAGTGCTCACCCGGCAGGAGCGAAGGGTGCTGGAGCTGATTGGCGAGGGCCTGACAAACCGCCAGATCGGCGAGCACATGCTGCTTGCGGAAAAGACCGTCAAGAACTACGTCTCGTCACTTCTGGCGAAGCTGGGCTTTGAACGGCGGACCCAGGCGGCAGTCCATGCGGCCCAGCACCGCGGAAAGCCGCACCATGACCAGTAGGAACTGCACGTAAAGCACGGGAGCCAAGCCTAAAACACAGGAGCCCGCCAGGTCAGCTCTGTTCCTGTGTCCGGTGAACTCGAAACGTCGAAGGTGCCGCCCAGCTTTTCGGCCCTGTGCTGCAGGTTCGTCAGTCCGTTCCCGGGCGATGGAACGGTGAATCCTTCGCCGTTGTCCTTGACCAGGACGCTGACACATCCTTCGTCCACGGAAACTGCCACCCGAATGGCGTCGGCTCCGGAGTGGCGGACGGCATTGCTGAGACCTTCCGTGACCACGGCCAGGATGTTGGATGCTGTTTCCTCGTCCCTGATCGCGTCAATCGGCCCGGTCAGGGTCAGCCGGGGAACGAATCGAAGGGACCGCGCCGCGTTACGGACCGCCTGCAGCACGCGGCTGCTGAGGAGCTCCTTTTCTACGGCAGAATCATTCAGGGAGTAAATGGTGTTGCGCAGCTCCCGGATTGTCTCGTCAAGCTCCGCCGTCACGTTCTGGAGCGTCCGCGCTCCGGCGTCACTGGTAATGACCCGGCGGAGGCTCTGGATGCTGAGCCCCACTGCGAAGAGGCGTTGAATCACGAGGTCGTGCAGGTCACGGGCGATCCGGTCGCGGTCGGTGAACACCGCGAGCTGCTCACGCATGCGGTGGGCGCGCGCCAGTTCAAGGGCCAGGGCAACGTGCGAGCCGAAGACCGTGCCCATTTCCACATCCGTCTTACTGAACGTCCCCGCGACGTGTTCCCGTATCAGGACCAAGACCCCGTAGTGCGTGCCCCGGGCGCCGAGGGCGATCACCAGCATCAGGCCGTCCTTGGGCGTCGGCCCGTCGCTGAGGGCCCTCGAAGCATTCCCGATCACAGCGGCCCGGCCGGTAGCGAAAACTGTGTTGATGTCCTCTGTTTCAAACTCGGGGAGCCGCCCCAGCCACTCTGTGGCATGTTGTCCCGCTGCTCCCGCGACGCGGAACAGCTTCGACGTGTCTTCCGGAACAAGGATGAGGGCCAGTGCGGAGTTGGATTCCTGCAGCGCCCTGGCGGCGATCATGTCCAGGCCGTCATGCGGTCCTGCGCCCGCATCCTCGTCGCCCATCATCCTGCCGGTCACGTCCATGCACGCCTGAAGCCAGGCGGCCCTGCGCCGGGCGTCGTCGTACAGCCCGGCGTTTTCAATCGCAACACCGGCGGCTGCCGCAAGTGCCTCCGCGAGGTCCTCGTCCTCGTCCGTGAAGTCGCCGCCGCCCTTCTTTTGGGTCAGGTACAGGTTGCCGAACACCACATCCCGCACCCGGATCGGCACACCGAGGAAAGACTTCATGGGCGGATGGTGCTGCGGGAACCCATAGGCGTCCGGATGCTGGCTGAGGTCATGGAGCCGGAGCGGTTTGGGGTCACGGATCAGGAGGCCCAGAACGCCGTGGCCGGTGGGAAGCGGTCCGATCCTGCGGGCGAGATCCTCATCTATGCCCACGGTGATGAAGTGGCTCAGCGCCCGGTCACTGCCAATGACCCCCAGCGCTCCGTACTCGGCCTCAACAAGTTGGCAGGCCGAACTGACTACCCTGTGCAGAACCGCTTCCAGGCTAAGGTCTTCGGCGAGTGCTACCACGGCGTTCAGAAGACCCTGCATCCTCTGCTGAACGCCCACGGGTTCCCCCGCGAGACCGGCAAAGCCGGTCAGGAGTTCGTCCAGGCGGGTGCTGCCGGCCGGCGGTGTACCGTCCGCGGACTGCCGGATGGGTTCGCTCACCGAAACCACCTTTGGGAAATGTGGAAATCAGGGTCAACCGGCTGCAGCAGTTGACATGAGCCTACCCCTGCCCAGGCCAATCTTCATGGCCTGGTGGTAAACGTGCGGGTCTTTGTGCCCTACTTCGCCGGGGCGGCCCGCCCTAGGCTTCGGGCATGACTACTGATCCCTCCACGCCTGAGACCGCCACGCTGCCAACGGACGAATGCTGGAAGCTGCTCCGCGGCGGTTCCGTTGGCCGGCTTGCTGTGTGGGTGCATGACCACCCCGAGATTTTCCCGATCAACTACAAGGTTGACCATGAAACGCTGGTGTTCAGAACCGGCGCCGGCACGAAACTTTCGTCCGCAGTGGGCCGGATGGTGGCCTTTGAAACCGATTCTGCCGACACGGACGGCGGCGTCGCCTGGAGTGTCGTTGTGAAGGGGCAAGCCACCGCGCTGAGCCGGAGTCCTGAAGTCCTGGCCTCTGTGGGGCAGTTGCTGTTTCCGTGGGAGACGGGCCGCAAGGATCATTTCCTCCGCATTGTGCCGGAAGAAGTGAGTGGACGGCGCTTCAGGCTTGCCGCTCCGCTGACCTGGGGCAGTTCCGTGGATGAGGCCACCCGCGCCGGACTGGAATGACCCTTTGTGAAGGCGTGGTGGGTGGAGGAACCGGGGCCCATAGCAACCGGGCCCCTGCGCCTGGGCGAGCGGCCTGACCCGTCGCCCGGGCCGGGTGAGGTCCTGCTCTCCGTCCGTGCGTGTGGCGTCTGCCGCACGGATCTGCACCTCGCCGAGGGCGATCTCCGTCCCCGCGGCGCCCGGAGGATCCCCGGGCACGAAGTGGTTGCCGACGTCGTGGGCCTGGGACCGGGCAGCTCCCGGTTCCGTCTCGGCGAGCGGGTAGGAGCAGCGTGGCTCGCCCGCACGTGCGGGACGTGCCGGTTCTGCCTGCGCGGTTCAGAGAATCTCTGTCTCAGCCCCACGTTCAACGGCTGGGATACCGACGGCGGCTATGCGGAACTGATGACCGCGCACCAGGACTACGCCTACCCGCTGCCTGACGTGTTCACCGATGAAAAGGCCGCCCCTTTGCTGTGTGCAGGGATCATCGGGTACCGGGCACTCCGGTGCTCCGGGCTCCCGCCGGGTGGCCGGCTGGGGATCTACGGTTTTGGCGGTTCGGCCCACCTGACTGCGCAGATGGCACTCTACGAAGGCGCAAGGGTCTACGTCATGACACGGTCGGCCGCTGCGCAGCAACTGGCCCTTGACCTGGGCGCCACGTTCGCCGGGCCCGCTGAAGCCGAGCCGCCTGATCCGCTGGACGCGGCGATCCTCTTCGCACCCGTGGGCGATCTGGTGCCGGTGGCGCTGAGGGCACTGGACCGCGGCGGCACCCTCGCCGTTGCCGGAATCCACCTGAGTGACATCCCGGCGCTCGATTACCAAAAGGACCTCTTCCAGGAGCGCCACCTCCGCAGTGTTACCGCCAACACCAGGTCCGACGGCCAGGACTTCCTGGCGCTGGCCGGAAAGATCCCCCTCCGCCCCACCACCGTCCCCTACCCGTGGACCAAGGCGGACCAGGCATTGCTGGACCTTTCCCGGGACCGTTTCACCGGCGCCGCCGTGCTGCTGCGGTAAGCCGGAAACGCCGGGCAGAACGGGCGGGCTGAACTGCCGGCAGTGCGTGACCTTCGGCCCTAGGCACACGGCCGGCTGGTGGAGGAAGGTACTCCCATGAGCGACAGCAGACGCATCCTTGTTGGAATTGACGGTTCGGAATACTCCCCCGCGGCTCTGCGCCTGGCCGGGCAGCTGTCCTCGGCACTGGCCGCCCCTTTGCATGTAGTCACGTGCCTGGGCTTGTCCGACTTCTACCTTCCGGAGCATCTGCCCCCGGGAGGCGACCTCGATACCCCGGCAGAGCTTGAGGCGATTGCGCGCCGCAATATGGAGCAGGCTATCGAGAGGGCATTCGGCCAGGAACGCCCTGAACACCTCACCGCCGACGTCAAGGTGGGAGCACCGGCCAAGGTCCTGGTGGAGGAAAGCCGGAACGCGCAAATGCTCGTGGTCGGCCGGCGGGGCCGCGGCGGCCTGCTGGGCCAGCTCATGGGTTCGGTCAGCGCCGTCTGTGCAGCCCAGGCGCATTGTCCGGTGCTGGTGGTCGGCCAGGACACAGAGGGAGACCATGGAACGAAGCAGTGAGCTGCCCGCCATAGTGGTGGGCGTGGACGGAACCCCTCCGTCCATCACCGCCCTGCGCTTGGCCGGCACGTTGGCGCCGCTGCTCAGGGCCCGCATCCGGGCCGTCACCTGCTGGCAGTTCCGGATCGCCGTCGGAACCTTCACTCCCGTCCTGTGGAACCCCGAAGAGGAGGCCCTGAAGGTTTGCGCCGCCGCGGTAGCCACGGCGTTCGACGGCGCCCCTCCCGCCGATCTCGAAATGGTCACCTCCGAGGGCACTGCGGCCAGGAAACTGGTCGAAGAAAGCAGGACCGCACAGATGGTCGTGGTGGGCAGCCGCGGCCGCGGAGGATTTGAAGGTTTGCTCCCGGGCGGGGTCAGCGCGACGGTGGCCGAGCATGCGGCATGCCCTGTCCTGGTGTCGCACGGGACTGACCTGCCCGCCGCGCTGTCCGGTACTTCCGGGCAGCGCTCTGCGGACGGGGGCGGTCAGGCCGGGTCCAGCCATGCCGGCGCCTGACCGCATAGTGGTTGGCTACGACGGCTCGCAGCAGGCGGCCCTTGCTGTCCGCTGGGCCGCCCGGCATGCAGCCCTCCTGGACAGTGAACTGCAGGTGGTCCACTGCTCACTGTGGCCGCTCCTGACCCACGATCTCGGCCCGGTCAAGGGCGTGGCGGGCAGCGGCCTGCAGCATCAGGCGGAAGCCATCCTGGAAGAGGGCAGGGCTGAGGCCCAGTCCGCGGCACCCGGGACCACGGTCCTGGACACCCTCGTCTACGGGCTGCCCGCAGGGCATCTCCGGCGGATGGCTGAGGATGCCCGCATGCTGGTGCTTGGCAGCCGTGGAATCGGTGGGTTCCTGGGGCTGCTCGTGGGATCAGTCAGCCTGGAACTGGCCGCCACGGCATCATGCCCTGTTGCAGTGATTCGGTTTGATAAGCACCCGGAAGGGCGCGTTGTCGTAGGGATAGATCCTGCCGGTTCCGCCGGCGCGCTTCGCCTTGCCTGCGATGTGGCCATGGCCACGGGAGCGGAACTGATGATCGTCCACGTAACCCGCCCGCAGGATGGCACGGTGTACTCACCCGCAGGAGGCCTGGAAGCGGCCCGTCGGCTCCTGGAAAAGTCGACGGCGACAGCCCGGGCACTGGCTCCGACAGTGGCCGTGAGCCAGGACCTGGTCCGGGATTCGTCGGTTCCGCGGGCGCTTCTGAATGCTGCCCGCGGCGCCGCCCTCATCGTCGTCGGAAACAAAGGACACGGCCTCCTGAAGGGAACCGTCGGATCAGACGCCCATGCCGTCCTCCACCACGCAACAGGCCCCGTGCTCATCTCCCGCAACTGAACCCGCCCAGGACCTGACCGGTGCCCCGTCGCCGCCTCCCGGCGTCGGGCTTCCGGGACCTTTGTCCCTTACCGCCGCGGCAGCCGGGCGCCATCGTTGAGGTGGAGCAAGCATTCCGCCCGCCCCGTGGAACCCATGAACACCAACACCGAGGAACGGCTATGAAAGCTATCGTTTACGGCGGCCCGGGAAAGAAGTCCTGGACAGATGTGCCCGATCCGGCGATCCGGAACCCCGCCGATGCCATCGTTAAGGTGGACACCACCACCATTTGCGGGACAGATCTGCACATCCTCAAGGGCGACGTGCCGGCCGTGACGGAAGGAAGAATACTGGGCCACGAAGGCGTGGGCACCATCACGGAGGTCGGTTCGTCGGTGACCAGCCTCAAACCGGGAGACCGCGTCATCATCTCGTGCATCAAGTCCTGCGGTCACTGCGCCAACTGCAAGGTTGGCCTCTATTCACACTGCATGGGTGAGGAGGGGGCTGCGGGCATCGGCTGGGTGTTCGGCCATCTGATTGACGGTACCCAGGCTGAATACGTGAGGGTTCCCTACGCAGAAAATTCGCTGCATCTCCTGCCGCCCGGGGTGAGCGACGAGCAGGCCGTTATGCTGTCCGACATCCTTCCCACGGGCTTTGAAATCGGTGTCCAGTACGGCCGCGTGAAGCCAGGCGACACAGTGGCGGTGGTGGGTGCGGGCCCGGTGGGACTCGCCGCCATCGCCACGGCGGGGCTCTACGGGGCAGCGAGCATCATCGCACTGGACCTCGACCGCAACCGGCTGGAGAAGTCCCGGGAATTCGGAGCCACGGACGTTGTGCTTTCAGCCGACGCCGACTGGAAGGAACAGGTGCTGGGACTCACCGACGGCCAAGGCGTGGACGTGGCCATCGAGGCAGTGGGCATTCCGGAGACGTTCAGCATGTGTACGGAGATCGTCCGGCCGGGCGGCAATGTGGCCAACGTCGGGGTCCACGGAAAGTCCGTGGAACTCCATGTGGAGAACCTCTGGATCCGGAACATCAACATCAGCATGGGGCTCGTGAACGCAAACACCACACCCATGCTGCTCAAGCTCGTGGCCCAGAAGAAGCTGCCGGCCGAAAAGTTCGCAACGCACCGCTTCCGTTTCGACGAATTCATGGATGCCTATGACACCTTCGCCAGGGCAGCAGAGACCAGCGCCTTGAAGGTGGTCATCTCGGCATGACCCTGTCCGCACCGTCCGGCCTCACCGCGGGGGACGTGCGGGAGCGGACGCTGGCCGGCCTGGCCAACGGTGCACCGGAGGAATCAAGCCGAAGCCTGTGGCGGATCCTTCGGTCCAACGTCCTGACATTGTTCAACGGCATTGTTGGCGGTTGTTTCCTGCTGCTGCTCCTCCTGGGCCAGTGGAAGGACGCGCTGTTCGGCTTTGCCGCGCTCAGCAACGCCGTTATTGGCGTCGTCCAGGAATACCGGGCCAAGAGGCTCCTGGACCAGCTCGCCGTCCTGGATGCCCCGCAGGCCAGGGTGCTGCGCGACGGCAGGGTCCAGGAAATTGCTGTTGCTGACGTGGTCATGGATGACATCTGTGTACTGCAGGCCGGTGACCAGGTTGTAGCGGACGCCGTCATCATCGATGACGACGGCCTGGAGATCGACGAGTCGGTCCTCACCGGGGAATCCGAACCCGTCGGCAAGGACAAGGGCTCACCCGTCCTGTCCGGATCCTCCGTTTCGGCAGGCCAGGGACGGGCACGGGTAGTCGCCGTGGGCGCCGGCTCGTACGCCAGCCGGCTCACCGCCGAAGCCAAGCGGTTCTCCCTGGTCAATTCGGAAATCCGCAACGCGATCAACCGCGTCCTCCGCTGGATCAGCTGGGCCCTCCTACCCGTCGTGGCCATCATCACCAACGGCCAGATGCAGGCCAAAGGCGGCTGGGAGGCTGCGTTCAGGACCGGCGCCTGGGAAGAGGCACTCGTCGGGGCGGTGGGGGCTGCCATCGCCATGATCCCGCTGGGCCTGGTCCTGATGACCAGCGTGGCGTTCGCCGTGGGCGGTGCACGGCTGGCCCGCCTCAACGTGCTGGTCCAGGAGCTCGCAGCCGTGGAAGGACTGGCCCGCGTGGACGTCCTGTGCATCGACAAGACCGGCACCCTCACCGAGGGCAGGGTTGTCTTCGACGACGTTCACGACACCGGCCTTCACGGCACCGGACAGGAGCTTCCCCGGGGATGGCGGGAGGCCCTGGGATGGTTCGGTTCCGACCCCCACGCCAATGCCACCGCCCGCTGCCTGGCACCCGCGTTCGCGTTCGAGGGCGGCGCAGCACCGGCCGCCGTCGTTCCGTTTTCGTCTGCACGAAAATGGAGCGCCGCCAGTTTTGACCGCCCGCACGCCGCCGCCGGAACATGGGTACTTGGGGCCCCGGACATGGTGTTCGGGGCCGGCAGCCCGGCAGGCGCGCCCAGTGAGGCGCTCCTGGGTCAGTCCCGCCGGCTGGCGTCCCTGGGTTTGCGCACCCTGGTGCTGGCGTACACGCCCCACATGCTCCCCGGCGAGGACTCCGACGACGTTCGTCTGCCCGCCGGGCTGGCTGCTGCCACCCTCCTGACGTTCCGCGAAAAAGTGCGTCCGGACGCGGCCCGGACCCTCGCCTACTTCCGGCAGCAAGGTGTCGACGTCAAGGTCCTCTCCGGCGATGACCCCCGGACGGTAGCGGCCGTGGCACGGGAGGTGGGGCTCGGCGTTAGTGCCGGCTACGATGCACGGCACCTGCCGTCAGACCCGCATCTGATGGAAGAAACGCTGGACAGCTTTTCCGTTTTCGGCCGGGTCACGCCAGCACAAAAGAGGGACATGGTCCTGGCGCTCCAGAGAACGGGCCACACCGTTGCCATGACGGGAGACGGCGTTAATGACGCCCTCGCCCTCAAGGAAGCGGATATCGGGATAGCCATGGACACCGCCGCGCCGGCCACCAAAGCGGTGGCCCGCCTGGTGCTCCTGGACGGACGTTTCAACCGGCTTCCGGCCGTACTCGCCGAAGGCCGCCAGGTCATCGCCAACATCGAACGGGTCTCGGTGCTGTTCCTCAGCAAAACAACCTATGCAGTCTGCCTCTCAGTGATCTTTGGAGCACTCATGTGGAGTTATCCGTTCCTGCCGCGGCAGCTCTCCGCCACGGACGGCCTCACCATCGGCATCCCGGCGTTCTTCCTGGCTCTGATGGGAAACGCCCGCCGCTACAGGCCGGGATTTCTGCGGCGCTCACTGTCCCTGGCCATCCCGGCAGGGATTATTGTGGCGGCGGCGGTCATCGCCGTCCAGGCGTATGCCATGGCAGCGGGCGGCTTCACTGCCGGCGCGAACCGGACAGCATCAGTGCTGACACTTTCCCTGGTGGCCCTGACGATTCTGATGGCCGTCAGCCGCCCCGTCAGCGGCCTCCGTCTGGCTGTCGTCGCGGCCATGGCCACAGGGGTTGTCCTGCTGCTGACCGTCCCGTTCCTGACGGATTTTTTTATGCTGGAATGGCCTCCGCCCGGGCTCCTGGCCGCGTCCCTTACGGCCTCGGCCGCCGCCATCCTGGGCGTGCTCGTGCTGAGCCGGATCCACGCACGCAGGTACCCGGTCGGCCACGCCACGGAGCCGCCCGCTTAGAGCCAGTCGGCCGAAAAGTCCTGCGGCGGCCACCAGCGCGTCCGCGGAGACACCGCAAACCGCCGGCCCGAGATCTCTGCCGGGCGGATCTGCACCAGATGCTCCTTGAGGCCGGCCTGCCACGGTTGGCGGTCGGGCCCGGCTTCCTGCAGGCTGGCCGGATCCCCGCTGAAAACTCCCGGCTCCCCTTTGACCACAACGCTCCACACTTCGGTGCCGTAGGGGTTCAAGCCATCCACCTCGAAGGCCACGGCAGTGCCGCTGAGGAGGGCGCGGAACTTCGTGCCGGGCGCCGTCCGGAAGACCACCGTTTCGTCGACGACCACAAAGTTCACCGGAAAGATCTCCGGGACCGCACCGTTGATCACAGCCAGCCGCCCGATGTAGGAGGACTGCAGGTACTGCCAGCAGTCAGCCGGTCCGAGAACTTCGGCGTGCGACTCTGAGGTGGGGTTGCTCATGCACTGATCCTAGCCTCCAATCCCCGCACCGCCGGAGGGACCAAAGACTCTTGGTACCTCCGGTGCGTGGCCGGAGGCTTAAGTAGCCGGGCACTATCCATCCCCCGGCGCGGTCATCATTGCAAGGAGGCAAACAATGGCTGATTTGATGAAGTGGTTTGACACCCGGCGCTCCCCCGTCGAGATGATTGAAAGGCTGTTCGAAGGTGACACCGCGGCCTCGGGGATCCGGGTCGAGGAGTCAATCGAAGGCAATACCCTGGTGGTCCGGGCTGAACTGCCGGGCATTGATCCCGAGAAGGACGTCAACGTTTCCATCGTTGACGGGGCCCTGGAGATCAAGGCCGAGCGCAGGGAACAGTCTGAACAGAAGGAAAAGAACAGCTACAGGTCCGAGTTCCGGTACGGCTCGTTCGTCCGCCGGCTGGCCCTGCCTGAGGGCGTCCGGGGCGATGACATCACCGCCTCGTACAAGGACGGCGTGCTGGAGGTCAGGACTCCCGTTCCGGAAAAGGCCCAGCAGCCGCCCGCACGGAAGATCGAGATCACCCGCGGCTGACGGCGCCCCGCCCGCTCACCCGAAGCCCATGCTCAGCCGAAGAGGACCGCTGCCTCCTGGTAGCGGTCCTCCGGCACGGTCTTAAGCCGGCCAAGCGCGGCTTCGAAACCGACGTTTACAATGCTGGTGCCCCGCAGGGAGACCATGGTTCCCCACCGGCCCTCCGCAGCCGAGGCCACGGCCGCCATCCCCAGCCGGGTCGCCAGGACCCTGTCAAAAGCTGTCGGTGCGCCACCCCGCTGGATGTGCCCCAGGATGGTTGCCCTGGTCTCGATTCCGGTCATCGCCTGCAGCTCCTGTTCCAGCAGCAGGCTGATCCCGCCGAGCCGGGGCCTGCCAAAAGTGTCCAGGCCACGCGGCGAATACGGCGCCTGCCGGCCTTCGGGGACGAATGCCTCCGCCACCACCACCAGTGGTGCCCGTCCGCGGTGGTGCGCGGACTGCACCCACCGGGCCACCTGCTCCAAGGAAACCCTCTGCTCCGGGATGAGGATGGCGTGCGCACCGGACGCCATCCCCGAATGCAGGGCGATCCAGCCGGCGTTCCGGCCCATTACTTCGGCGATCATGCAGCGGTGATGCGACTCGCCAGTGGTACGGAGCCTGTCGATGGCATCGGTCGCCGTCTGGACTGCCGTGTCGAACCCGAACGTGACATCGGTGGCATCAAGGTCGTTGTCGATGGTTTTCGGAACGCCGATGACTTTGATCCCCGCGTTGGCCAGTTCCTGCGCTGCCGCCAGTGTGCCCTCTCCCCCGATGGCCACCAGGCCATCCACGCCCACCTCCTGAAGGCTTCTGCGCACCGCCTCTATCCCGCCGTTTTTGAGCGGGTTGGTGCGCGACGTACCCAGGATGGTCCCGCCCAGGCGGGCAAGCCCCCGAACGGCGTGGCGCGGCAGCGGGATCAGGTCCCGGTCAAGCACCCCCTGCCAGCCGTCGCGGAACCCGACGAAACCGTAGCCGTACGTTATGACTCCCCGCAGCACGGCACCGCGGATCACAGCATTGATTCCCGGGCAGTCCCCGCCGCTGGTGAGTATGCCGAGGCGGGTCACTGAATGGACTTCTCGGCGGAGGCAATCACGTGGACGGTCTTAAGGAAGGTGTCCGGGTTCAGCGAGATGGAATCAATGCCCTCCCGCACCAGGAACTCCGCGAAATCAGGATGGTTGCTGGGGCCCTGGCCGCAGATGCCCACCTTTGTTCCGGCTGCGTGGGCTTTGCCAATGACCTGCGCAATCATCGAGGTGACAGCTTCATCCCGCTCATCGAACAGCCCCACGAGTTCCTCGGAATCCCGGTCCACGCCGAGAACCAGTTGGGTCAAATCGTTGGAGCCGATGGAGAAGCCGTCAACGCGCCGCGCGAACTCCGTGGCGAGAATGACGTTTGAGGGGATCTCGCACATCATGTAGACCTGCAGGCCCTGCCGGCCGCGGGTCAGGCCGTTTTCCGCCATTTCCTTGATCACCAGGTCTGCCTCGAGGGGTGTGCGGCAGAAGGGAACCATGACAATGACATTCGAAAATCCCAGTTCCTCCCGCACCCGCTTCAGCGCCCGGCACTCGAGGGCGAATCCTTCCCGGTAACGCTCGTTGTAATAGCGTGAAGCGCCGCGAAAACCCAGCATGGGATTCTCTTCGGCAACTTCGAAGGAACTGCCTCCGATCAGATGGGCGTACTCGTTGCTCTTGAAGTCGCTGAGCCTGACGATGACAGGGTTCGGGTGATACGGCGCTGCGATCTTGCCGATGCCGGTGGCGAGGACGTCCACGAAGTACTCCTGCAAGTCCGGATAGCCGTGGGCGAGCTCCTTGATGCGCTCAGCCTCGCCGGGGCTGGTCACCCGTTCCGGGTGTACCAGGGCCATCGGATGGATCCGGATGAGGTTGCTGATGATGAATTCCATCCGCGCCAGGCCCACGCCCGCTGCCGGCAGGCGCCACCACTGAAAGGCGGCGGAAGGACTGGCGATGTTGACCATAATGGCGGTCCGCGTCTCCGGTAGCGTCCCGAGGTCAACCTCCTCGACGTCGAAAGCCAGCGTGCCCGCATAGACCTGCCCGTTCTCTCCCCCTGCACACGAAAGCGTAATTGGTGCCCCGTTCCCGAGCACCGAGGTTCCGGTGCCGGTACCCACAACGGCAGGAACACCCAGTTCCCTGCTGACAATCGCGGCGTGGCTGGTGGGGCCGCCATGGTCGGTGACGATGCCGGCGGCGCGTTGCATGATGGGAACCCAGTCAGGATCGGTCATCCGCGTGACCAGAATTGAGCCGTCCCGGAAATCGTCGATGTCTTTGGCGTCCCGCACCACACAGGCGAGGCCGTGCGCAATGGATTCGCCGACTGCGGCCCCTTCCGCCAGGAGCCGGCCCGACTCGCGGAGGTGATAGACGCTGAAGACTGAGCCGCTGCGCCTCGCCTGGACGGTTTCCGGCCGGGCCTGCACCATAAAGAGCTCTTCGGTGGAACCGTCCCTGGCCCACTCCATGTCCATCGGGCGGCCGTAGTGTTCCTCCACGGCTACTGCCCAGCGGGCCAGCGTCACAATCTCGGAGTCGGTGAGCACAAAGGAACGGCGCTCCTGCTCAGAGGTTTCAACGGTCCTGGTACGTGCATGCCCGCCGCGGCTGTAGACCATCTTGCGTTCCTTGGCGCCCATGGTCTTTTCGATGATCGGCATAAAGTGCCCGTCAGCCAGTAAAGGCTTGAACACCTGGTATTTATCGGGATTGATGCTTCCTTGAACCACGGTTTCCCCCAGCCCCCACGCGGCGCTGATCAAGACGCTGCGCGGGAACCCGGACTCCGTATCGATGGAAAACATCACCCCGGATGCGCCCAGGTCCGAGCGCACCATCCGCTGCACACCTACGGACAGGGCTACTTCCAGGTGGTCGAACCCCTTGATTTCCCGGTAGGAGATGGCCCGGTCGGTAAACAGGGAGGCGTAACACCGGCGGCAGGCCTCCAGGAGTTCCCGTTCCCCGGAAATGTTCAGGAACGTTTCCTGCTGGCCGGCGAAGCTCGCATCGGGGAGGTCTTCGGCCGTTGCGCTGCTGCGTACAGCCACCGAGGCCCTGGTGTGGCCCGTGCGTTCGGAGAGTGCCCTGTAGTGGTCCCTGATGGCGGCGGCGATCTCGGGCGGGAACTGGCTTTCGAGGATGAGCTCCCGGATGGATTCCCCGGTCTCGCGCAAGGTTGCCCGGCCTTCGCGGTAGTGCCCGATCGAGGTACGTATTCGCGGTTCGAGGCCGTTGGCCGCAACAAAGGAGCGGTAGGCGGAGGCTGTGGTGGCGAAGCCCTCGGGCACCCGGACCCCGGCATCCATCAGCGACCGGGTTAGTTCACCCAGCGACGCATTCTTGCCGCCGACGGCCGGAACGTCGTCCATTCCCACGTCCTCGAACCACACCACGTGATTGCTGTCCGTCGGCGTCATATCGGCCATGGCTCGATCCTTCCGGGCCGGCGGGCCGGGCATCAGAGTCTTTGGTCCCGTGCCGTGCGGGGTCATGCGGTGCTAACGCACACTGTTGGCAGCCTGCCTTAGCCTCTTGTGCGCCCAGTCCGCGGCCAGGACCGCAGGAACTGCCAGCGCGGCGAGGGCGAATCCGATGGGCGGCGGCGGGAGGTGCCCGAGCGCTGCGGACACGGGACCAACGAAGAGGCACACAGCGAGGGCACCAATTTCGGCAAGCACCGCCCAGAGCAGCAGGTGGTTCGTGAACCAGCCTTGGGTCCAGGGCGGACGGGTGGCGCTTCGGCAGGCGAACGCATTCGCCAGCTGACCAAGCACAACGGCTGTGAAGGCGGCCCCGGAAGCCGCCATCAGCAGGCCGGCATCGTGCTGTTCCCCGCGCATCCAGCCGCCGGAGAACAGCACTACCGAAAATGCTGTCATGGACACCGCCGCTTCGACCGGACCCAGCACGCAGAACACCCGGAACATCAGCCGGCGGTCCATCAGGTGGCGTCTCTCCGGTGGCCGCTTGAGGACTCCCTTCCCCGGCGGTTCCCCGCCGAGGGCGAGGGCGGGCAGCAGATCGGTGCCGATGTCCAGGGCCAGGATCTGAAGTACGCCAAGGGCGAGGGGAAACTGCCCGCCCGAGAGTGCCCAGATGATGAAGGGCGTCAGCTCGGCAACGTTGTCCGTCAGGTGGTAGGTCAGAAATCTGTGAATGTTGGCGTAGGTGGCGCGGCCCTGTTCGATTGCTGCCACGATGGTGCCGAAGTGGTCGTCCAGGAGAACCAGGTCTGAGGCTTCACGGGCAACGTCTGTTCCGCTGAGGCCCATCGCCACCCCGATGTCGGCTTCCTGGAGGGCGGGACCGTCATTTACACCGTCACCGGTCATGGCCACGATGTGGCCCCTGCTTTGCAGGGCCCTGGCTACGCGGAGCTTTTGTTCCGGGGAGACCCGGCTCACAACAATGCCGTCGCGGTCCAGCATGGCGCCAAGGATCTGTTCATCCTCGGGCAGTTGCGATCCTTCCAGAACCACTTCCGGTGTTCCGACAAGTCCGATTTCGCGGGCGATGGCGGCGGCTGTTGCCGGATGGTCACCCGTGATCATGCCGATCCGGATGCCGGCGTCCCGGGCGGTCCGGATCACCTCGTCGACGCCCTGCCTTGGCGGGTCGTGGAGGGCGATCAGCCCGAGCAGGACAAGGTCCGTTTCGGCTTCCTCCGCCCGGCATTCCAGCCAGTCCTGCAGAGGTCCGGGCAGGTCACGCGCAGCCACCGCTATGACCCGCAGCCCGCGCGAAGCCATGGCTTCAACTTCCTCCGCCGCAGCGTCCGCGGACGCGCCGCAAAGGGGCAGCACTGATTCCGGCGCCCCTTTGACAAAGAGGGTTGTGCCGGCCACAACTGACTCCCGGCGGCGCCTCGGGTCAAACGCGAACCGCCGGGCGGGCTTCGCAATCCCCGGGGCGTTTGGTGCAAGCCTGCGGGCCAGGACGTCAAGGGCGGCCTCCATCGGATCACCGTCAGCGCGCCACTCCCCGCCATGCAGGACGGCCCGGCCCTGGGAGGCTGCGCGTGCTGCGAGCGCGGTCCGCGTTGCGGCTGCCACCGCGGTTCCGCCGATCTCAGCTACCGGCCCGTACCCCTCCCCGGACACGGTTACCCTGCCGTCCGCCGTGAAGACTTCGACGGCGTTCATCCGGTTTTGCGTCAGGGTTCCTGTCTTGTCGGTACAGATGAAAGTCGTGGACCCCAGGGTTTCCACCGCTTCCAGGTTGCGGACCAGTGCGTTGCGCCCCGCCATCCGTTGGGCCCCCATGGCAAGGGACAACGTCACGGTCGGCAGGAGCCCTTCGGGGACCAAAGCAACGGCGACGCCGATGGCGAAGAGGAAGGCAGCGCTCCAGGGGATGCCCACCAGCAGCGACACAACAAAGAAAACCGCGGCGACAGCCAGTGCCGCAGCCGCTATGAGGCGGACGATCCTGCGCAGTTCGCGGGCCAGGGGGGTTGGCGGAGATACGGTCCCGCTGGTCAGCTTCGCAATGCCGGCCAGCCTGGTGTCCGCGCCGGTGCGGGTCACGACGGCCTCTGCCTCGCCATTGACCAGGAATGTCCCGCCCCAGGCAGGCTCGCCGGCGGCTTTCGGCACGGCGTCACTTTCGCCTGTCAGCAAGGACTCATCCAGGGCGCAGCCTGAGCCGAGAACCAGGACGACGTCGGCCGGCACCCTGTCGCCCGCCGTCAGGATAACGGCGTCCCCCGGGACCAGTTCGCTGGCGGGGATCCGCCGCGGGTGCCCGTCCCTGAGGACAGAGACCTCTGCCGGCAGCAGCCCGCGCAGTTTAGCTGTTGCGTGCTGCGCGCGTTCCTGCTGGATGTGGGCGAAGATCCCGTTGACCACCACTACCACGATGATTGCAGCACCCAGCTGCGGCATCCCGCCGACGAAAGCCAACACAGCGGCGCACCAAAGCATCAGGGCAAAGAAATGCGTCAGCTCGCCCACGAGCTTGCGCCACTGAGGCACCGGTTTCGCCGCCGGCAGAACGTTTGGCCCCGACTCCCGCAGCAGGGCGGCGGCACGGTCGGAGGTCAAACCGGTCGCGTCCGGCCCCGTCGGGGGCGGACCCTCGCGTTGCGCCACTGCTGCTCCATCGTCGCCGAAGCCTGGTCCGCTGACAGGCTGCACCCGCGGCGCAGCACTGACTAGGGCCAAAGGTCATTCGCGTCCTTCGCAGGAGCGGGAGGGGTGGTGACCTTGGACCCTGTTGGTCCAAACGGGCCGGGAACATGCTGTGAGGAAGCTGTGCACGCGAGGAGGCAATCATGGCCAAAGGCACTGAAGAAAAGATCATCGTTGGCGTCGATGGTTCAGCGGCTTCCGTCGAGGCCCTCCGGCTGGGGAACCGCCTGGCCATGGGTCTTGGGGTTCGCCTTGAAGCTTGGGCGTGCTGGGAGTACCCGGCGGGGTACGAAGGCTACCTGGCGATGGGCGTGGAAGGGTTCGCCCGCGAAACCGAGGAGAATCTTGAGCGTGCGCTCACGGAAGCCTTCGGTGCGGAACGTCCCAGGCATGTCACTGCCAGGCTCGTGCACGGGTCCGCACGGACGTCATTGGTTGATGGCAGCAGCCACGCCCTGATGCTGGTGGTCGGAAGCCGCGGTCACGGCGGTTTCACAGGACTGCTGCTCGGGTCTGTCAGTGCTGCGTGTGTTCACCACGCGCACTGCCCCGTCCTCGTGGTGCACACACCCAAGCCGGAAAAATCAGTGTGACCGAACAGGTGCTAGCCGGGGGCGAGGGTGAACTGCCGTGTGTCGCCGGCGCCCAGGAGGACGCGGTCGGAGCCCACCTGCAGCCAGATGGCGGGTGCATCTCCGGGAGCTGCTGAGAGGGTCAGGAGACCGTGTTCCAGGGTCACCGCCAACAGATGGTCCCGGTAGCGGACGTGGAATGACACCGTTCTTATCCCCTTGGGCATTCTGGGTGCGAAGAGGAGCGCGTCACCGGTAATCCTGAGGCCGGCAAAGCTCCGCTGCACAACATCTATTGTTCCTGCCATGGCACCAAGATGAATCCCCGTCCGGGTGGTACCGCCCTGGGTATCGTCAAGGTCTGCGCTGAGGGCTTCACGGAAGGTATTCCAGGCCCGGTCCGGATCCCTGGCGGCGAGTACTGACGCGTGGGCAACGCGGCTGAGGGTGGAGCCGTGCGCCGTGCGGGCGAGATAGTAGTCCACCGTCTTTTCAATTTGGGGACCGGAAACGTCATAGCCGAGGCCGGCCAGGAACCGGGTCAGTTCCTTCTCGCCCAGGACGTAGAGCAGCATGAGCACATCCGCCTGCTTGGCCAGGCGGTACCGGTTGGTGCTGTCCCCCTCGGCTTCCAGGATCAGGTCCAGGCGTTCGATGTTTGTGTACGCGGTCCGGTAGTGATCCCAGTCGAGTTCCAGCAATTGTTCGTAGCCGGCAAACTGGCTGATGATGCCGTCATGGAACGGTACGAACATTCTGGTGCTGATTTGGCTCCACCGTGCCACTTCGGCAGGGTTGACGGCCAGCCGTGCCTGCAGTTCTTCGAGGTCGTGTCCCTGGAGAGTTGTCATGATGCTGCAGGCCTGGGCACATGCCCAGGCGGCCATCACGTTTGTGTACGCGTTATCGTCAAGGCCTGCACCGGGGCTGTCCGGGTATCCCGTGTGATATTCGTCAGGGCCCATGATGCCCCGGAGATGGAACCTGTCAGCTTCCCGGTCATATTCGGCCATGGATGCCACCAGCCGTGCCACTTCCAGGACCAGTTCTGCGCCGTGCCGCAGGAGCCATTCCCTGTCCTGCGTGGCCAGGAAGTACTGCCACGCATTGAAGGCGACGGCAAGGCCTGCGTGCCGTTGCAGGTGCGAGTAGTCCGGCACCCACCGGCCCGAGCGCCGGTTGAAGAGCCAGAGGGGCGTCTCCTCGCGCCCGTCACTGCCGCTCTGCCATGGAAAAAGTGCTCCCTGAAGCCCTACTGCGGCGGCGGCTTCCCGGGCCGCCGGGAGCCTGCGCCAGCGGTAATTGATCAGGGAGCGGGCCACGAAGGGCATCCTGGACGTGAGGAGGGGAAGGACAAAGAGCTCGTCCCAGAAGATGTGCCCGCGGTAGCCCTCGCCGTGCAAACCCCGCGCGGGCACCCCCGCGTCCACTTCCGCGGTATGCGGGCTGAGTGTTTGGAGCACATGAAAAACGTGGAGGTTCAGGATGAGTTGTACCTGCGGGCTGCCGTCAATTTCGATGGCGAACAGGCCCAGGAGCCGTCCCCAGGCTTCCTCGTGCCCGGCGAGCAACTTCTCAAAATCGTGGCCGGCAGTCCGGAGCACGGACCTCGCAGCCACGGCAGGCGAGGAAATTGCGTGGTCGCGGGAGGTGACCACTGCCGCCGTCCTGGTAATCACTACGGGCGCTGCATCATGCAGCTCAAGATGCCAGGCGCGGAAGTAGACCCCTTCCTCCTCACCCGGCCCGCCGTCGTCGTCCTTCCCGGAGATCTCGGTGCGCACGGCAGTGGCGATCCGGATGTGGCTTTGGCTGGTTTTCACTTCCACAACCGGAACCGGCCCGTCCGCGTCTGACACTCCCAGCCGGACCAGATGGTGGTGGGACAGGAGCGCGTCCTCCGGGAGGTTCTCATTGGTAACTCCGCAGTCCACGCCGCTGCGGATCTCTGCCGTGCCGCTCCACCCCAGGGCAGTCAGGGATGTGCTGAGGCCCATCAGGTGCGGCTGGGCCATCGACACGAACCTGCGCTGGCTCACCCCCAGCCGCCGCCCGTCCGGTGCTTCCAGAACCACGTCCCGTTCGAGGATGGCCCGGCGCATGTCGAGCACCCGCCGCTCCCGCAGCACCTTCAGGCCGCCCCTGGACCACCAGTCCGAACCTTCCAGCCGGATGTCCAGCACCAGCCAGTTGGGGGCGTTGACCATATGCTCGTCCTCGACATCCTGCTCCTGGACCCGGCTCACAAGCCTGTTATAGATCCCGGCAAGATACGTTCCGGGGTAGTGGATGTCACTCATCCGGCCTTCGGGAGCAGCGCCCCGGACCGCCAGGTACCCGTTCCCCAGTGTGGTGAGCGCCTCCCGATGCCCCTCATGGGCGGGATCGTAGCCTTCATAGACGAGGCGCCACGGGTCGGTCAGCACCCGGCCCAGGTCCAGCTGGCCCACATCGGTCAGGACGACGTCGGCGCCCGCCGCCTCCAGTTCGGCCCGCCTTTCGGCCCTGTCGATGCCGACAACAAGGCCAAAGCCGCCGCGCCGGGCAGCCTCGACTCCGGCGATGGCATCCTCGATCACCACCGCGCGGGCCGGCGGGACGCCCAGACGGTGCACGATTTCGAGCAGCACCGCGGGGTCGGGTTTGCCGGGCAGCCCCAGTTCGGCGGCAATCACTCCGCCCATCACCAGGTCGAATGCGCCGGAAAGGCCGGCGGCCGCCAGGACAGCGGAGGCATTCCGGCTCGAGGTTGCCACGGCCACGGGGATCCGTGATGCCCGCAGCCGTTCGATCAGGTCCACCGTGCCGGGAAAGGTCCGGACACCATCGCGTCCCAGCAGTTCCTTGAAGATCCGGTCTTTAAGCCTGGCCAGGCCATGAACCGTGAGTTCCCCGGGGGCATCGCTGCGCCTGCCAACCGGCAAGGTGACACCCCGGGAGGCCAGGAAGGACTTCACGCCGTCTTCCCGCGGCCTGCCATCCACGTACTTCAGGTAATCATCGGCGCTGAACGGGTCTTTGCGGGCTGCATCGGGAATCCCGGGGTCTTTCAGCACGCCGTCAAAAAGTTGCTTCCAGGCTGCTTCGTGGACTGTGGCTGTATCAGTCACCACACCGTCGAGGTCAAAAATCACCGCGTCAAAGGGCGACAAAGCTGCAGAGGCTGTTGGCGAGCCGGCCATGGCTTATCCGTTCAGAGCCCGGACGGCTGGTTCACTGGGTGCCTCCCGGCGGACCGTCGAGAACCGTGGGGACGTACTCGAGCAGCTGGATCCGGCCGTCGAACGTCCTGCTGTCCGCCATCTCAAGCGAAACGTCCGGGTAGCCGTCGTAGATCCGCTCACTGCCGGTGCGGCCTGTAATCACCGGGAAGATGACCACCCGGAATCTGTCCACGAGGCCGGCGGCCAGCAGGGATCTGCAGAGGCTGAGGCTGCCCAGGGTGCTCAGGGGCCCGGTCCTGGTCCGTTTGATGTCCCTCACGGCCTCCACGGCATCCCCGTTGACCAGTTCCGAGTTGGGCCACGCCAGGGGCGCCGTCAAAGTGGAAGAGAAGACGATCTTTGGAACAGCTGCAAGTCCGGTCAGGCTGGCGCCCTCGTCCGCGGAGAAACCGGAGCCTTCAGCTGCGGCTTCCTCCGACATGCCGGACATCAGCCGATAGGTGTTGGCCCCCATCAGGAAGGTATAGCCCTTCTTCTCCTCCTGCCCGAGCCAGGCCAGGTACTCGGGCCCCTCCAGACCCCACCAGCCGGGCCACCCCTCAGCCGAGGCATACCCGTCCAAGGAAATGATCAGGTCGATCATCAGGGTCGCTGACGATGCTTCTGCAGATATGTTGCCCATGACCGTCTCCTCATTCGGATCCCCGCCCGTGGCGGCCATCGTATTCCTGCGCGATCAGGCGTTCAAGGGGCCGGTGCTAGGGGCTCGGCTGCTTCGGCCGGTCCGGGCCAGACCCGTTCGGCAAGTGCGAGGACCGGGGAGGAGCGCCACCGGTAGGAAGCCGTCACCGAAGTGTCCACCCATCACGGCGCTGTATTCAGAGTGATGGATGGGTCACAGGCAGAGGTGTTCCAATACAGCCCCCGCCGCTGTCCGCGGATAAAGCCGGCCCGGCGATCTTGAGCAAACCTTTCGCCAAGTTAGGTTGATTGCTGATTCTTTTGCTGCAGTATCAAGGCAGCATCCGGGAAATTCCCTCGATATGGTGTTCGCGGTATGAGAGTAAGGTGACCTGCCATGACAACGGATGACCCGCCGTCGGGACCCCCCGACGAATTCCCGTCAGACCAAGCGGCCCCATCCATGGGCACCCTCGTCATCCGCACCTGGGACGAACCGGACCAGCTGCCCGGTTTTCGCGCCCGGCTGACGTATAGCCAGGCTCCGGACGGCGTGACAACCAGTGTCTCGACAGCTGACCCCGAAGAGGTCCTGAGAATAGTGCGCCAATGGCTCAGTGCCCGGCCGGGGTCTCCGCACGGGGCCTAGTGCTTTCCCGCTCGACGCGCTCCAGGGGCACAGCCCCGGGAATGTCCGATACGAGGCGCCGGACGGCCTCGGACGGCGTCAGGCCCATGTCCCCCTGGAGTTTGGACGCATATCTTTCATAAGCGCGAAGTGCAACGGCATCATTGCCGCGCCGCCGTTCAGCCTGGATAAGGATCCCGACAGCACTTTCATAGAGCGGTTCAAGTTCCAGTGCCCCCTCCGCAGCTTCGAGGGCGGACTCATAATCACACCGTGCCAGGGACTCGCGGGCGATGACATGGTAGGCGTGGAGCCGGTCCTGCTGCAGCCTGCTCTGTTCGAAGAGCACCCAATCGTCATACCAGCCGGGCAGCAGGTCTGCATCCCGCAGCTGCTGGAGGCACGAGGGGACGTTTCCATTCAGTCCTGCCAGGCTCAGCTCCCGGATCTGCGCGCGCAGCCGGTGCAGGTCCACATCCACAAGCTCGCTCAGGGACAGCGTGGTTCCCCCATTGGTAAGCAGGCCGGGGATTTGCCGGGTGATCAGGTGTACGGTGACGCGAAGGCTTTCGAGGCCCCTGGACTCCGGGCTCTCAGGCCACAGCAGGCCGACCAGGTAGCTTCTGGGCCGCGACCCGCTGATTGCCAGCGCCGTAATAAGGCGTTGCTGCCGTACTGCGACATGTACTACCTCGGCGTCCCGACGAAGTTGCCACGATTGCAGCAGCCGCAACTGGAATCCATAGCCGTCATTGCCCATGGGTACCCCCAAATCCAGCGTGGGGCTGAAGAGCTGGAACAGATGTAACAACCACTTTCCGCAGTCCGGTGCGGCCTGTCAATGGCCTGCGCATCATCCGGCAGGGGGTGGCCCCTCACGGTCCTGCGTCTGCAGGCAGTCCACGAACCGGGCAAGCTCCCCCCGGAGCACCTTCCACCCGCGGGGGTCCAGGCTGGAGGGGAAGGCATGGGTGTGCGCGTGACGGACTGCGTTGAGGGCCGTACGGCCCGCGTCCGTAAGCCCTATAACCAGTTGGCGCCGGTCCCGGCGATCGCGTGTCCTGCTCACCAGGCCTTCACTCTGGAGGCGCGTCAGAATCTTGCCGAGCGTCTGGCTCTTGGCATGAACGGCAGCCGCAAGCTGCTCCTGATTGAGCGGGCCGGCCGCGAGGCCTTCCATGGCCACCGCGGCCGCCCAGGTCAGTCCCAGTGGCGCCAACACCTCATTGTGGCGGCGCTGTACCAGCCGTGCGGCCTGGGACAGGAGACGGTAGCCATCCTCGAGGTCATGCCCGGAGTCGGTGGTCATCGCGAACGGTCCTTCCCTAAGTATGCGGGTGTGCCGCGCTGGTATCTGTCTATCTGCGCAGTCCGTGCACGGCCTACCATAAGCATGCTTAGTATCAGCTTGGCAAGCGCATTTGCCGCCACCCCTTTCCGGCCCCGCCTAGCCAAAGCTCTTAATCGAACTCCGGCCGGCGTGAAGGCGGAAGCATTGCGCATCGCATAGCAAGTGTGCTTAGTATCTAATTAGTAACCTTGCTTACTAATTGGGAGCCAGCAGGACTGGCAGCTCCTCACGGCGAACTCCTTCACGAAAGAGAGCGATCATGACTGAAAACCAATGGCCACAGGCAGCACCGACCACAGGTGACCAGCTGGACCAGTACGGCAACCCGGCCCCGGCCACGACTTCCGGACCACAGGGCACGTCCGCCTCCAAAACCGGGGCAGCCAAGTCAGAGGCAACGGAAGTAGCCGGGCAGGCAGCCGGCGCGGTCCGTGACGTGGCAGAGACGGCGAAGGCGGAAGCAGCCGGCGTCGCCGCGGAGGTGAAAACCAACGCCCGGGACCTCCTGCACCAGGCCAAGTCGGACCTGACCAGCCAGGCAGGCACCCAGCAGCAGAAGGTCGCCGAGGGAATCCGTTCCATCTCCACCGAACTGCGCACCATGGCGGACACCTCCGAGCAGCCTGGCGTAGCAGCGGATCTGATCCGGCAGGCTGCCGACCGGTCCCAATCCGTGGCGTCGTGGCTTGACGGCCGGGACCCCGGCTCACTGTTGAACGAGGTGCAGACGTTCGCCCGGCGGCGTCCGGGAACGTTCCTTCTGCTGGCCGCCGGTGCGGGCATTCTGGCGGGACGGCTCACCAAGGGACTGGCGGCCGGCGCGCCGGAGGCACAGCGGAGCGCAGCCGGGCAGACATACCCTCCCGCACCCACGACAGCCCCGGCACAGAGGGGCGTCATCCGCCAGGAAACAGTATTCGCCGCCGGGGACGACCGTGGCCTCTTTGATGAGCCGGTGATCGCCGGCGCCAGCCCCGTCTCGACGCAGACCCTGCCGGCGGGCGGCCCTGCCGACACGCCGCTGCGGGAAGACGATGACCCGTTCCGCAACACCCCCGGCCGACGCACGGAAGGACGCCCCCTGTGAGCAGCCAGATACCCGGGACTCCCCCGTCGGAGGCACACGTGAAGGCGGACAACACATCGCTGGGTGATCTGCTCGGTGAGGTCACCCGCGACCTGTCCACGCTGATGCGGCAGGAAGTCGAGCTGGCCAAAGCCGAACTCAAAGAGTCCGCGTCCAAGGCCGGCAAGGGCGGCGGCATGCTCGCCGGCGCCGGCGTGGCCGGGCACTTCGTCCTGCTGTTCCTCTCCATCGCCCTCTGGTACGCCCTGGGCGAGCTGATGGGACTGGGCTGGTCCGCGGTCGTCGTCGCCCTCATCTGGGGCATCATCGCCGCCATCCTGGCCTCCATGGGCAAGAAGGAACTCAAAACGGTCAAGGGCATGCCCCAAACCACCGAAACACTCTCAGAAATCCCCCCAACCCTGAAACCCGGTGAGGTAAAACGATGAGCGAGAACCCGGACGCAATCCGTTCAGACATAGAAGCAACCCGCGCACGCCTGGGCACCAACGTGGACGCCGTGGCCGACAAAGTCTCCCCGTCCAACATCGTCCACCGCCAAACCGACAAAGTGAAAGAAGCCGTGTTCGGCGTGAAGGAGAAAGTCATGGGAACAGCCGACGACGTCACCCACCGCGTCCAGGGCGGGGTCCACACCCGCACCGACAGCGCCGGGAACGCCCTGCATGACGCCGGCGCAGCCATCAGCGACGCACCGCAACAGCTGAAGGCCAAGACCCAGGGCAACCCGATGGCCGCCGGCCTGATCGCCTTCGGCGCCGGCATGCTGCTGTCCTCCCTGATCCCGGCCAGCGAGAAGGAACGCGAAGCAGCGGACGCCATCAAAACCGCCGCCGAACCCATGACCACCCAACTGACCGAGGCCGCCAAGGACATGGCCGAAGGCCTGAAGGAACCGGCACGCGAAGGGATGGAAAACGTCAAGGCCACCGCCACCGACGCCGCCGACCACGTCAAAGCCGAAGGCCAGGTCGCAGCAGCCGACGTCAAAGACCGCGCCACCGACGCCAAGGACACCGTCCAGAACACGTAGGGCGGATTGAAGCCCTCAGGGCCGCCCTTCCTCCGCGAAGGGCGGCCCTGACGGCTGACCCGCCAGGACAGCCGGTCAACCGACGGGCTGGCTACACGAGACAAAGGGAAACAAGCCTCATGAAAAAACTGCTGCTCGCCCTCCTTCCCGCCATCATCAGCCGCGTGCTCCGCGCCCGGCGCGCGAAACAGAACCGCACCGCGACCGACCCCCGCCGGAACCGGTACTAAGGCCGGTCCGCCGGGCAACTCCGCGCGAAAGTTCGTGGTTGTCAGCGGTCACTACTAGAGTCGGATCGATGCAAGGCAATCTGAATGCTTCCGAACTGACGGGGCCGATCCTGCCCACTCTTGCTCCCGACCACACCGCGGATGGCTTTGTCCGGGTCCGCGGCGCGCGTGAGAACAACCTGCGCAACGTGGACGTGGACGTGCCCCGTGACGCCATCGTCGCGTTCACCGGGGTATCCGGCTCGGGTAAATCGTCCCTGGCGTTCGGCACCATTTACGCCGAGGCGCAGCGCCGCTACTTCGAATCGGTGGCGCCCTACGCCCGCCGGCTCATCCAGCAGGGGCACAACCCCAAAGTGGAACAAATCACCGGGCTGCCTCCCGCCGTCGCGCTCCAACAGCGGCGCGGTACACCGAGTTCCCGGTCCACCGTTGGCACGGTCACCACGCTGTCCAACTCGCTGCGCATGCTGTTCTCCCGGGCGGGCAGCTACCCCAAAGGCGCCAGCCAGCTGGATTCCGACGCCTTCTCCCCCAACACGGCGGCCGGTGCCTGCCCGGAATGTCACGGCCTGGGCACCGCCCACACCGTCAGCGAAGCCTCGATGGTCCCGGACACCTCCCTCAGCATCCGTGACGGCGCCATCGCCGCCTGGCCCGGCGCGTGGCAGGGTAAAAACCTGCGCGACATCCTGATCCATCTGGGGTACGACGTCGACACGCCGTGGCGGAAGCTGCCCAGGAAGCAGCGCGACTGGATCCTCTTCACGGCGGAACAGCCGGTGGTGGAGGTGACGCCGGAACGCGACCGCGTGGAGAAACCGTACAAGGGCCGGTTCTGGAGCGCCAAAAGCTACGTGATGCACACCCTGCTGGACTCCAAAAGCACCGCCATGCGCGAGAGGGTTCTGCGCTTTATGGAAACCGGTCCGTGTCCGCGCTGCGGCGGCAGCGGGCTGAGGCCGGAAGCCCTGGCTGTGACGTTTGCCGGGCGGACCATCGCCATGCTCAATTCCGTGTCGATGACCGAACTGGCCGAGATCATCCGTCCCACGACGGAGCTCACGGCAGCCGGGACAGCCTCGCGCAAGCAGGCCTCAGGTGAAGGCAACGAGGTGGCCGTCGCCATTACCCGGGACCTGCTCGCGCGCGTTAATGTCCTGCTGGACCTTGGTCTTGGCTACCTCGCACTGGGCCGTGCCACCCCGACACTCTCGCCGGGGGAAATGCAGCGGCTCCGGATCGCCACCCAGCTCCGTTCCGGCCTGTTCGGCGTGATTTACGTGCTGGACGAGCCCTCCGCCGGGTTGCATCCGGCCGACGCCGAGCCCCTCCTCGCGGTCCTGGACCAGCTCAAATCCTCCGGCAACTCCGTGTTTGTGGTGGAGCACAACATGGATGTGGTCCGCCGTGCCGACTGGCTGGTGGACGTCGGACCCCGGGCGGGGCAGGGCGGTGGCGAGGTGCTCTACAGCGGCCCCGTTGACGGTCTTGCCGGGGTGGAACCGTCAGTGACGCGTCCGTTCATGTTTCCGGACGGGTCCAAGTCGAAGAACGACGGCGGCGCCCGCCGCAGTGCCACGGGCTGGCTGGAGCTGCGGGACATCAGCCGCCACAACCTCCGCGGCCTCGATGCCGAGTTCCCCCTGGGCGTGCTGACGGCGGTGACGGGAGTCTCCGGCTCAGGCAAGTCGACGCTGGTCAGCCAGGTGCTGGCCGGTGTGGTCGGCGCCAGGCTGCATCCCGAAGGCGAAGCGGCGAAACCGGCCCAGGAGGACCCCGACGCCGGCGTGTCCGCACCCGTCACCGCGGGACCGGTGTCCGGGCTGGAACAGCTCGACAGGCTGGTGACGGTAGACCAGAAGCCAATCGGCCGTACCCCGCGCTCCAACCTCGCCACCTATACAGGACTGTTCGACGCCGTCCGCAAGGAATTCGCGGCCACGGACGCTGCCCGCGCCCGCGGTTTCAGTGCAGGACGCTTTTCCTTCAACGTGGCCGGTGGACGCTGCGAGAAATGCCAGGGCGAGGGCTTCGTGGCCGTCGAACTCCTGTTCCTGCCCGGCAGCTACGGCCCGTGCCCGGAATGCAACGGCGCGCGCTACAACCCCGAAACCCTTGAGATCACGTACCGCGGAAAGAACGTGGCCGATGTGCTGGGCATGAGTGTTGACACCGCCGCCGGGTTCCTGGCGGACGTGCCCGCAGCCGCGCGCAGCCTCAAGACCCTCCAGGAGGTGGGCCTGGGCTACCTGCGGCTCGGCCAGCCCGCCACCGAACTCTCCGGCGGCGAGGCCCAGCGGATCAAGCTCGCCACCGAGCTGCAGCGCGCCCAGCGCGGCCATTCGCTGTACCTGCTGGACGAACCCACCACCGGCCTGCACCCGGCCGACGTCGAACTCCTGATGGCCCAGCTCAACCGCCTGGTCGACGCCGGCAACACGGTGATCGTGGTCGAACACGACATGGACGTTGTGGCGTCAGCGGACTGGGTGATCGACATGGGCCCGGCAGGCGGTGACAAGGGCGGCAGGATTATCGCCACGGGGACACCCGCCGTCGTCGCCCGTTCGCTGGACAGCCGGACGGCGCCGTACCTCGCCACCGCAGGGCGGTGAGCAGGGCTAAGCCGGCCGGAGTCCTGGCCTGAGGTTCAGGTTCCGCAGAAGGTCCGGTACGGGCCGAAGCTTTCCGGGGCCGGCGCAGCGTAGTGCTCGAGGCCCGGGCGCTCAACGTAGGGGGAAGCCACAGCGTCCATCAGCCGTTCCAGCGGTCCGGTGTCCCCGCCGGTAGCGGCCGTCAGGGCTTCCTCCACGAGGTGGTTCCGCGGAATGTATACGGGATTGACGCGGTCCATGGCGTCAGCGTCCGGAGTCAGAGCCCGCCAGCGCGCCAGCCAGGCATCAAACGCTGCCAGGTCCAGCATCGTGCCGCGGGCAGGTTCCGCCTGGCCGCGGGCGGCCTTGCCGAGGTGCCGGAAAAACGACGTATAGTCCGGGCGGGACTCCTGCAGCAGCGCCACCAGCCCGTCCACAACAGGTGACGTGACGTCGTCGTGCAGTTCTTCACGCAAACCCAGTTTGGCCCTCATGCCCGCAGCCCAGGCGGCGCTGTACTGCCCGCGGAACCCCTCGAGTGCCTCGACGGCCAGGGCCAGTGCGGTTTCCTCGTCCATGTGGAGCAGGGGCAGGAGCGACTCAGCCAGCCGGGCAAGGTTCCACTCCGCCACCAGCGGCTGGTTGCGGTAGGCGTAGCGTCCGGTCTCGTCGATGGAACTGTAGACGGCCGCGGGATCGAAGCCTTCCATAAAGGCGCACGGCCCGTAGTCGATGGTTTCGCCGGAGATTGTCATGTTGTCCGTGTTCATGACCCCGTGGACGAAGCCCGCAAGCATCCAGTGTGCGACGAGCGTTGCCTGCGCGGCAATTACTGCCTGGAGCAGTGCGAGGTAAGGGTTTTCGGCTGACGCCGCGGACGGGTAGTGACGGTTGAGTGCATGGTCGGCCAGGCGGCGCAGCAACCCGGTGTCCTCGGTGGCCCGCGCGTATTGGAAGCTGCCGACGCGCAGGTGGCTGCCGGCAATCCGGGTCAGGACGGCACCCGGCAGGAGTGCCTCGCGCTGCACCGGATTCCCTGTCCCGACGACGGCGAGGGATCGTGTTGTGGGGATGTTCAGGGCGTGCATGGACTCGCTGAGGATGTATTCGCGCAGCATGGGGCCGACCACTGCCAGACCGTCGCCGTTTCGTGCGAACGGGGTCCGCCCTGAGCCTTTCAGGTGAATGTCGCGGAGCTGCCCGTCAGCGTGCGGGATTTCGCCGAGCAGGAGTGCCCGCCCGTCTCCGAGCCGGGGCGAGTACCAGCCGAACTGGTGCCCGGCGTAGGCCTGAGCCACCGGTGTAGCCCCGGCGGGCAGGGCATTGCCGATCAGCAGCCGCAGCCCCTCAGGGCTCCGGAGAAAATCCGGATCGAGGCCGAGTTCGGCAGCGAGGGCGTCGTTGAGGACCAGGAGTCGGGGGTCCGGAGCCTCGTCCGCCCGCCACGGAATGGCCATCTCCTTGAAATCCCGGGCGAAGCGGCTTTCGAATGTGACCGTTGCAGGCGCTGTGTCACTCATCCCTCAAGGATACCGGCGGCGGCGTCGGCTCATGCCGGCGGCGCCCAGCTCTGCAGCTCGACGGCGTTGCCTTCGGGGTCCGTGACGTAGCACCAGGTGACCCGGCGCCCGTCGGCTGTGGTGAGGGTGACCACCTCGCCCACCGGGCCCCCGCCGTCGTCGAGGACGCGGCGTCGGGCGGTGTGCACGTCCGCCACCGCAAACGCGATGTGGCGGAAGCCTGGCCGGTCAATGCCCGTTTCCGATGCGCCGTCCGCCGATGAAGAGGCGTCCTCTGTCGAGGCGAACGTGTAAATCTCGAGCGTCGGGCCGTCCTCGCCGTGGCCGGGCAGCCGCAGATGCACACCCTGGAGGGCGGCATTGGGCACGGCAGTGCCCCGCTCAAGGTCCGCCCCGGCATAGTCGCGAACCGGGGGAACCGGCGTGCAGCCAAAGAGGCGCACGTACCAGTCGGCGAGGCTGCGCCAGTCGCGGGCGATCAGGTTCGTATGCCCGAAGCGGGCACCGTCGATGGGTCCATGTGCGTCACCGGTCATGGACGCATCGTACCCATTGCCGGCCCCGGAATGAACCAGCTCATGAGAATGCCCGCCCGGGGGTTCCCCCGGGCGGGCATTCAGAGTGGCACAGAGGGTCAGCGCGAGCCGGCGCCTACAGCCGCACCGGCCTCGGCGCCGTCGGCCGCGCCGGCGAGCCTGAGCCACGTATCCACCACGGTGTCCGGGTTCAGGGAAACGGAATCGATGCCTTCCCCGACCAGCCATTCGGCGAAGTCCGCGTGGTCGCTGGGGCCCTGGCCACAGATGCCGACGTACTTCCCGCGTGCCTTGCAGGCCTTGATGGCCATGGTCAGCAGCTTCTTGACTGCGGGGTCGCGCTCATCGAAACTGTGCGCGATGGTTGCCGAGTCCCGGTCCAGGCCCAGGGAGAGCTGGGTCATGTCGTTGGATCCGATCGAGAATCCGTCGAAGTATTGGAGGAATTCATCGGCAAGCAGCGCGTTGGACGGAATCTCGCACATCATGATCACCTCAAGGCCGTTTTCGCCTCGCCTCAGGCCGTTCTCCGCCAGCAGCTCGATGACGCCGCGGGCCTCGTCCAGGGTGCGCACAAACGGGATCATCAGCTTGACGTTGGTCAGGCCCATCTCGTTGCGGACGAAGGACAATGCCTCGCACTCAAGGTCGAAGCAGTCCCGGAAGGACGGATCCAGGTAGCGTGAGGCACCGCGGAAGCCGAGCATCGGGTTTTCCTCGTGCGGCTCGTAGGCCGGCCCGCCAATGAGGTTGGCGTACTCGTTGGACTTAAAGTCGGACATACGCACAATCACCGGTTCCGGCGCGAACGCTGCCGCGATGGTGGCCACGCCTTCGGCGAGGCGTTTGATGTAGTAGTCCCGCGGGCTGTCGTAAGCGGCGATGCGTTCCCGGATTTCCGCGGCCACATCCGGAGACTGGTCATCGAGGTTCAGCAGGGCCTTGGGGTGGATGCCGATCTGGCGGTTGATGATGAATTCCAGCCGGGCCAGGCCCACACCGTGGTTGGGCAGCTGGGCGAAAGTGAACGCCTGCTCCGGGGTGCCGACGTTCATCATGACCTTGACCGGCGCCTCGGGCAGCTGGGTGATCTCGGTTTCCTCGACGGTGAAGTCCAGGAGTCCTTCGTAGATGATGCCCGTCTCACCGTCGGCGCAGGTGACGGTGACCTCGAGGCCGTCGGTCAGGGCGTGCGTGGCGTCGCCGGTGCCGACGACGGCGGGAATCCCCAGTTCGCGGGCAATGATGGCCGCGTGGCAGGTGCGTCCGCCGCGGTTGGTGACGATCGCGGAGGCGCGCTTCATGATCGGTTCCCAGTCAGGGTCGGTCATGTCGGCGACCAGGACATCGCCGGTCTTGAACGCGGCCATCTGGTCGATGGCCGTCAGGATGCGGACGCTGCCGGCACCGATACGCTGGCCGATGGCGCGGCCTTCGGCGAGGACCCGGCCGGTTCCGTTGAGGCGGAAGCGGCTCAGGCTGCCGGAGGCACGGCGGGACTGCACCGTCTCCGGGCGTGCCTGCAGGATGTACAGCCCGCCGTCGATCCCGTCTTTGCCCCATTCGATGTCCATCGGGCGGCCGTAATGGTTCTCGATGGCGACGGCGTGCCTGGCGAGCTGCTCGACGTCGTCGTCCGTGAGGCTGAAGCGGTTCCGCAGCGAGGCCTCCACGGGGACGAAGTCGATGGTGTGGCCCACTTCGCGGTTGGTGGTGTAGGTCATCTGGAGGGCCTTCTCGCCCAGTCCGCGCTTGAGGATGGCGGGGCGGCCGGCCTGCAGGGCGGGCTTGTAAACGTAGAACTCGTCCGGGTTCACGGCACCCTGGACCACTGCTTCGCCCAGGCCGTAGGAGGACGTGACGAACACAGCATCCTGGAATCCGGATTCGGTGTCCATGGTGAACATGACACCGGAGGCCCCGACGTCGGAGCGCACCATCCGCTGGACACCGGCCGAGAGTGCCACATCGGCGTGCTCGAACTTGTGGTGTACGCGGTACGCGATGGCGCGGTCGTTGTAGAGCGACGCGAACACGTCCTTGATGGCGAGCAGGATGTTGTCGATGCCGCGGACGTTGAGGAAGGTCTCCTGCTGGCCTGCGAAGGAGGCGTCAGGCAGGTCCTCTGCGGTTGCGCTTGAGCGGACGGCCCAGGAGAGGTCCTCAGAGCCGCCGTGCTTTTCCACCAGCTGCTGGTAGGAATCCCGGATCTGCTTCTCGAAGTCCGGGAGGAAGGGCGTTTCGCGCATGAGGGTGCGGATCTCCTGGCCGGCGGCGGCAAGGGCCGTCACGTCATCCGTATCCAGGCCGAGCATGCGGTCGGCGATCTTCTGGTCCAGGCCGGAGTCTGCGAGGAAGCTGCGGTAGGCGTCGGCTGTCGTGGCAAAGCCGTCGGGGACCTGGACGCCGGCGGAGGTCAGGTTTTGCACCATCTCACCGAGCGAGGCATTCTTACCGCCCACCCGGTCCAGGTCCTTGAGTCCGAGTTCTGAGAACCACAGGATGTCTGTCGTCATAAGTTACTGCTCCTTTGCAGATGGTGGCATGCAGATGTGCCGCCCACTCTTGGTTATGGCCGGTTGATGGGCGCGAATCCCGTCCACAGTGACAGGAATCGGGCGCTGTTGCCACATGATATGCGCCACATTTAGTTTGTGAAAAATTTCCCTAATGCTTGAGGTTCATGCGCTGCAGGATGGTCGCGGCCATTTCCTCTACGGACACCGAGGCTGAATTCAGGTACGGAATCCGGTGTGAGACGTAGAGCTGCTCGGCGCTTCGCAGCTCGAAGCCGCACTGCCGCAGGGACGCGTAGGGTGAGCCGCGGCGCCGTTCGGTGCGGATCTGGCTGAGGCGCAGCGGGTTGGAAGAGAGTCCGAAACATTTCTCAACGAATGGCCGCAGGGGCTTCGGAAGGCCCTCACGCGCAAAGTCCTCGTCCACCAGCGGAAAATTCGCTGCGAAGATTCCGTGCTGCAGCGCGAGGTACATGGTGGTGGGCGTTTTCCCGCAGCGCGACGGTGCCACCAGGATGACCTGGGCTTTTTCCAGTGCGCGCAGGCTCTGGCCGTCGTCGTGTTCCATGGCGTACTCGACGGCGGCCATCCGGGATTGATACCGCTCCGCGTTGCCCAGGCCATGGGCCCGGCCGGGTTCGCCGCTGGCCGGTGTCCCGAGGGCCTGCTCCAACTGCCCCACGTGAGTCCCGATCAGATCCACGATGATCCCCTGACACGTGGCGAGGGCCTGACGGATCTCGCTGCTGACAGCCGTGGAAAAAACGATTGGACGTTTGCCGGTGGCGGCCAGGTGATCGATGGTACGCACCACGGTGAAGGCCTGCTCCACCGTGGTGATGAACGGAACCGTGATGCGGTCAAAGTTATTGGCGGGGAACTGCGTCAACAAAGTGTTGCCGAGTGTTTCGGCGGTAATGCCGGTACTGTCCGAAAGGAAATAGACAGGCCGAAGATCGTCATTGGTCATAAACGCATTCTGTACCAGAAGGGGCCCGGTCTCCGAACGGAAGGCCCCGGGTGCCACTGCATGTGACGTGGTGCGGTCCGTCCGGTCACCGGAGGGGCGCTGCCCCGGGCGCTCAGGCCTGGACGATGACGAGCCGGAAGTGATCTTCCGGGCTGTAGTTCCAGGCGAAGCCCAGATCGCGCCAGCCGGCGTCAGTGGGTTCAGTTGTGGAGGTGGTGAGCTTCATCATCGACCGGACATCGTCCGGGACCTCCAAGGCGCCGAGGACGCACTGGACGTCTGCCATCTGTGCGCCGGTGGATTCCTTGGGGCCCTTGGTATCGATGGAGAGCTTCGTCCCGGCCGCGGTCAGGTCGACGCCGTCGGCGCCATCAAGTCCGCAGCCGGACACCGCGGCCGGGAGGTCGGAGGCGGCGGGTGCCGATGAGGCGGAGGGTGAGGTTTCGGCTGTCGTTTCGGGCGCCGGGGCGGGTGTGGCGATGGAACAGCCGGAGAGGATAAGCGCCGCCCCGACGGCGGTCGCAGCAGTGATCGTGTTCCTGATCATGTGAAGCCTTTCGATAAAGAGACCTGGTGGCAGCGTCCGGCCCAAAACCTGACGCGCATTGTCGCCCCCGGTGTTCGCCGGACTGCCGCGGCTGATCTTCAGGCTACTGGACGCCGGGCATTCCGGAATCATACGGGGCGTCCAGGAGCTCATGCCGGTCAGTATCAGGAATGCGTTCTGGCGCCGCCACCACGGCGGCGGTAGCTTTGGAATACTTTTCCTTCGAAGCAGCCAAGGTACCGGAGGTACCGCTGATGCAGGGCTTGTCCATCTCACTGGTTCTGATCGCGTTGCTGGCGATCGCAGCGCCCCTCGCGGCCCGCTCCCTTGACCGGGTGGTCAAGGTGCCGATCGTGGTTTTCGAAATTGTCCTGGGAATCATGCTTGGGCCCAGCCTGCTGGGATGGATCCGGCCCACAGAGTTCATGGACACACTGGCCCAGTTCGGCCTGGCCATGCTTTTCTTTGTTGCCGGCAACGAGATTGATTTCGCCGCCATCCGCGGCCGCCCGGCCATCCGCGCATCTGCTGGCTGGGCCATCTCTTTGGCCGCAGGCATTGGCGCCGGCCTGGTCCTGGCCCCTGGCCCGGAGGCAGCCGTGATCATCGGCGTCGCCTTGTGCTCCACAGCGCTGGGGGCACTGCTGCCAATCCTTCGCGACGCCGGCGAATCCAAATCCCCACTGGGCATCGCTGTCACGGCACTGGGTGCCGCCGGGGAGTTCGGTCCGCTTGTTGCCATTTCGCTGTTCTTCAGCGGCAGGCAACCGGGCCCGGCAACAGCGGTACTCCTCGGATTTGTGCTCCTGACCGGCTTTGCCGTCTATCTCGCCTCGCGCGCACGGCACACACTGCTCCACTCCCAGGTGACCAGAACCCTCCACACCAGCGGCCAGTTCGCCGTCCGGTCCATCATGTTCATCCTCACGGTGCTGGTTGTCCTCAGCATGGTGCTGGGACTGGACATGCTGCTCGGTGCCTTCGCTGCCGGGGTTCTGTGGAAGGTGGCCATCGCGCGCGCTCCCGAACTCGACCGGCACGTCATCGAGACGAAAATCGATGCCATTGCGTTCGGATTCCTGGTGCCGATCTTCTTCATCGACACCGGCATAGACTTCGACCTGCGTGCCCTCACAGCCAGCCCGTCCGCTTTCGCACTGGTACCCCTGTTCCTGCTCCTCCTGCTTATCATCCGGGGCCTGCCGTCGCTGCTCGCGGCTCCTCCCAGGTCTGCCCCCGCCAGCAAACTGGCCGTCATTCTGTTCGGGGCCACGGGCCTGCCTATTATCGTCGCGGTGACAGCCATCGGCCGGGACGAGGGGCTGATCTCCAGCGGAATCGCGTCTGCGCTCGTTGGCGCTGGCATGCTCTCAGTGCTCCTGTTTCCGCTGCTCGCACTCCGTGTGCATCAACGCAGTCCTTCGGGGATCGAGGCGCGGCCTGGGAAAGTTGGCGAGTAGGCCGCGCCCGGGCCGACGTCCTCTAGCAGCTCCTCCAGTCCCCGCTTGAAGCCGGAGCGCCCGCCATGGGCGGGGTGCCTGACTTTGGGTGCGTCCATCCCTCTTTTCACCAGGCTGCGATGGGCGACGTTTCCCACCGCCACGACGGTTTCGATGCTGAAGAGTTCTGCCAGTGCCAGCCAGTAGGGGGCTCCGAGATCTGCTTCGGCGGCAGTCGGCGTGCGGTTGGTCCGGGGGCGGTCCGGCGCATGGGTATGCCACGGGCAGGCGCTCCACAGCAGAGGAAGGAAGTGCAGTTCCGTCAGGACCTCCCACATCACTGTCGCGGTCGGTTCGGACGCTACTCCCGTGGCCTCAGCCGGCAGCCGGTAGCCCTTGCCCGGCCCAAACAATCCGAAGCTGTTGGCCGGCCCCTCGAAGACGGTCCGGTTAGTGAAGGGAACTCCGGTGATCCGCATGCCCCTAAAGCCGGGGGCTTCACCCAGCAGCATCACCTTCGGAGCCCGGTCCTGCATTTCGTGCAGATAAATTTCAAGGTTCCGTCGCCGAAGCGCATTTTCCGCCAGGGCGTGATCAAAGAAGTTGTTCCGCCCCGGCCCGGCCGGTACTCCCGACACCCACGCCACAAAATCGCCGATCGAAGAAGCAGTCATTCCCGCACTCCCATGCCACGACTATATTGGCTGCCGCCGTCTTCGCTCTGGCCGGGGCATCCGTTCGTTGCTAGCGTGGCGCCATGAGCCCGTCGAAGACTCCGGCCGAAATCCTCACCATCGATGGCACCGAGGTCCGCATCTCGAGTCCGGACAAGGTGGTGTTCCCCGGGCCCGGCCTGACCAAGCTGGATCTGGTTCGCTATTATCTCGCGGTGGCGGATGGCGCGTTGCGCGGGGCAGGTGGCCGGCCGATGGTGCTCAAGCGCTTTCCGAAAGGCATCGATTCTGAGCCGTTCTTTCAGAAGCGCGTGCCCGAGAACCATCCGGACTTCATCGACACCGCGACGCTGCACTACGCGTCAGGGACCTCGGCCGAGGAAGCCGTCATCCGGGACGCGGCCGGGTTGGCGTGGGTGGTGAATCTGGGCTGCCTCGACCTCAACCCGCATCCGGTCCGCGCCGAGGATCTCGAGCACCCGGACGAGCTCCGGGTGGACCTCGATCCAATGCCGGGGGTGGACTGGGCCCGGATTGTCGATACCGCATACGTCGCGCGGGACGTGCTTACCGACGTCGGCCTGGTGGGCTGGCCGAAGACAAGCGGGTCGCGAGGGCTTCATATCCTCGTGCGGATCGCCCCGCAATGGACGTACCGCGACGTGCGGCTCGCCGCCGAAACCCTCGCCCGCGAGGTCGAAAACCGTGCTCCCGGCCTCGCCACCGCACGGTGGTGGAAGGAAGAACGCGGCGAGAGTGTGTTCGTGGACTTCAACCAGAATGCCAAGGACCGCACGGTGGCATCTGCATACTCGGTCCGGCCCTTGCCCGACGCGCGGGTCTCGACACCGCTCAACTGGGACGAGGTCCGCTCCGTCCGGCCGGAACACTTCACGGTCCGCACGGTGCCGGGGCGCGTCGCAGATCTGGGCGACCGGCACGCCGGGATCGACGACGCCGTTGGCTCGCTGGAGGAACTCCTGACCCTGGCCAAGGAGCTGGGCCCGGCGGAAAAAGCACCGCGCAGCGGGGACGGCTCCGGCCGACGGCAGTCGGTGATGCCGCTCGTCGAGGTGGCCCGCACCAGGACCAAGCCCGAGGCTTTGGCGGCGCTCGATGAGTGGAAGGCCCGGCACGCGGACCTGGTCCCGGCACTGCACCCGGCTGACGTGCTCGTCGACGGTATGCGCGGCTCGAGTTCACTCTGGTACCGCGTGCGCGTGAACCTGCAGCACGTCCCCGCGGCTGAACGTCCGCCCCAGGAGGAGCTCATCGCGGATTACGACCCGTGGGCCGGCAAGGAATGGCCCGGACGGGCGGGGTCCTGACGGCTCCCCGGTATTGTGATCCTGCCGTCGCCGGGTCTAGCGTTCTGTCCATGAATGAGCCACGTTCCCTGGCCGTTGTGGTTGCCCATCCGGACGACGATGCATACGGTTGTGCGGGCTCGATCGCCCTGCACGAGAACGATCCCGGGTTCCGGTTCTGCCTGGTGCTTGCTACCGACGGCGGGGCCGGACAGATCGCCGAGGGTGTCCCGACGACGGCTGCGGAGCTGGGTGCCTGGCGCCGCCGGGAGAGCGCCAACGCGTGGCGCGCCCACGGCAGAATCCCGGACCGGCACGAATGGCTGGACTACGCGGATGGGCGGGTGCACGAGGTCGACTTGGAGGAACTGGTAGGCAAAATATTGGACATTCTGCTTCAGGAACGCCCGCAGGTGGTGGCCACTTTCGGGCCGGACGGAATCACCGGGCATCGTGACCACATCGCCGTTGGCAAGGCTACGGATGAAGCCTTTGCCAGGGCGCGTGCGACGGCCGGCCCCGGCTTGCGGCGGTTGGTGCACGGAGCCCTGCGTGCCTCCACCTTTGAACGCTGGAACCTTCGGCGGCAACAGGAAGGGCTGGCTCCGTGGGACCCGTCCGTTGAATATCACCTCCGTCCGGTGCCCGACGAGTGGATAGACATCGAGGTGGACACGAGCCCTGTGGCAGACCGGATCGTGGCGGGTCTGCTGGAGCACAAATCGCAGCGGGATGTCCTTGTTGGCCCGAACATGGATGAACGCCGGTGGGCCAGGATGGCGTCCCGTGAGTCGTCGGTCCTGGCGTGGCCGGGCCGGCCGCCGGGCAGTCCGTTGCTTACTGACCTTTTCCAGGGGCTGTGACATGACGCAGTTGCATCCATCGTTGGCTCAGGGCCTGGACAGGCAGCTGGCCCGGCACCCGGACGACTGGGAGCAGACGTTCCGCCAGATGGCTCTGTTCGACCTCGCAGAGGACATCAAGCTCGGCTTCTTCCTGGCCTACTACCGGAACTTCGCCATTCCGTCCGGTTCAGCCACGCTCGTGAAGAACGGGGAAATCCCCGCCCGGCCCATGAAGCGGTCAATTGACACCGGCGTCGTCATCTATGAACTCATCGCCGGCGGACTGGACTCGGAGCGCGGCCGGCACATGACGGACTTGCTCAACCGCGTCCACCGGTATGTTCCGGGCAGCCAGGAGGATTTCCTTTATGTGCTGATGACGCTCCTGGTGGTTCCCCTGCGATGGACCGACCGTTACGGCTGGCGGAAGCCAACACAGACAGAACGAGACGCCGCAACACGGTTCTTCCGCGAACTGGGAACGAGAATGCATATCGTGGACATTCCCCAAACGTTCGAAGAGGCCGAATCATTCTTCGACGATTACGAGCGCCGGCGGATGGCCCCCAGCACCGCCGGCAAGACACTGATGAGTGCCACGGTCCAGGTGTTTCAAAGCATGCAGCCAAGGCTTCTCCATCCGGTCACGAAACGCATGATCGCGACAATGCTCAACGACGCGGAGCTGGCCGAAGCGCTCGGACTCCCCCGCAGCACCTGGTGGTCACGCCTCGCGCTCAGCGCCGGGATGGGCGTGCGCAATGTGATCCGCCGCCGCACTCCCCTGAGCACGGTGCCCAGCTTTATTCCCGGACAGGCTGCCCCGCCGGTCTACGCAGGGGGCTACTCCCTGGCCGATGTCGGACCGCGCAACGTGATGGGGCCCAGGGACAGCGACAGGGCATAACTGCCCTCAGGCCGTAACGGGCCCGTAACGGCCAGCGGCTAGATTTCAGTGATCGACCGTTCCGGGCTCCATTACGGCAATCATTGCGCTGGCCGGATTGGTAGTAAGCATCCAACTTCTGGATTAGTGCAGGAACGATCAAAATGCTCGCCCAAACAGCTCGGTTCAGCCGCATAACAACGGCCGCGGGACTCTTCGCCGGTGCACTCGGCATGCTCGCCGGCATGGCTCTCACGCCGTGGGAGCCTGAAGACAGTGCCGCAAGCATGATCCAGACCATCAGCGCCAACCAGGTCCAAGGCGAGGTTGCCCCGCTCTTCCTTCATTACGGCATGGTCTTTCTCTCCATCTCAGTGCTGGGACTGATGACGATGATTCGCCACCGGGCGGTCGTCTGGGGGCGGGCGGCCGGGCTGCTGGCGTTTGTTGGCCTCGTCAATTTGAGCGGCATGCTCCTTGTTGACTGGTTCGCCATCGCACTCGGCCAATCCGGGATGCCCATTGCAGATGCCGTAGGAATCCTGGAGAAGTCGGCGACACCGCTAAATATGGCCGCCTGGCAGATTCCGGGGATCATCGGTGTCTACGCCGGACTTCCGCTGTTCCTCCTGGCGCTTTGGCGCAACGGCTTCATCCCGTGGTGGCCGGCGGTTGCGGTGGCGGCATTCATCATCGCGTCGATGATCCTGCCGGCTACGCTGGCAGCCAGCGTCCTCGGCGCAGTGCCCTACGCCGCGGCACTCTCGTTTGTGGGCTGGAAAACGCTCGCGACGGCGGACGCTGCATGGGTCGAAGGACCGCACTCATCCCCGGCACCCACGCCCTAGCCCCATCCAGGCTGGAGGGCGGCCGGGCGCGCATAAACGCAACCCGACGAGGCTAGCCAGGTGCCGTCGTCGTGCGCTGGTTCCGTTGCTGCAGGCAAATATCAGCAAGCCTCTGGACTCTTGGGCGGGGCCGACCCAGACTGTCTACAACAGCTGGCCCGGCAGGCCGGCCGCGGTTCCTGTTCCACATCTTGAAAGGACCTGGTTATGCCGGACTTCTCAGCATTCTTTCCTCTCATTGCCGCCATCCTGGGCGTGCTTGTTGCCGCTGCCTTTATCTGGGTGGCAACAAAACTGATGTGGAAGGTGGCGGAACCCAACGAAGCGCTCATCATCTCCGGGCTGACCCGTGGAACCCTGGAAACCCGGGCGGGGATGGATTTCAAGATCGTCACAGGAAAGGGCGCTTTGGTCCTTCCCGGCCTCCAGACGGTTCGGACGTTGTCGCTCACTTTGAATGAAACTGAGCTCAAAGTCTCCTGCGTTACTTCCCAGGGCATCCAGGTGATCGTGGAGGGCGTGGTCATCTACAAGATTGGCGACGCCCCGCCCTTCATCGCCAATGCGGCACGGCGCTTCCTGGGACAGCAGCCCAAGATGGAAAGCCAGGTCTACAACGTCTTTGAAGGCCACCTCCGCTCAATCATCGGCAGCATGACCGTGGAGGAGATCATCCGCGAGCGGGACAAGCTCGCTTCGCAGGTCCGCAGCGCCAGCGGCGTGGAGATGGAAAAACTGGGGCTGGTGGTGGATTCCCTGCAGATCAAGGACCTGCAGGACCCGACGGGGTACATCCAGAACATCGCCAAGCCGCACATTGCGCAGGTAAAAATGGAGGCCCGCATCGCCGAGGCCACCCGCAACCGCGAAGCGGCCGAGAAGGAAGCGGAGGCGGCGGCGCTGATCGCGGACGCGCAGAGCGTTTCAGCGATCAGGCAGTCGGTGGCTCAGGCCAACGCCGAGCGCGCCAAGGCCAACGCTGCCCAGGCCGGCCCGCTGGCCGACGCCACAGCCAGGCAGCAGGTGGTGGTTCAGGAAACCGAGGTAGCCAAGCTTGAGGCGGACCGGGAAGAGCAGAAGCTCCAGACCACCATCCGGAAACCCGCGGACGCCAAAGCCTACGCCAAACGAACCGACGCGGAAGGCCAGAAAGCGGCAGACATCAGCGCCGCCGAGGCACTCGCACGCCGAACCGAGCTTGAAGCCCAGGCCAACGCCCGCCGGACGGAGCTGCAGGCCCAGGCAAATGCCACGGCAGCGGCAGCCGCTGCCGGAGCCACCAAGGTCACCGGCGAAGCGGAAGCAGCGGCCACCAAAGCCAAGGGTGATGCCGCGGCCTCAGCGATCAAGGCCAAAGCGCTGGCCGAGGCAGATGGCATCAAGGCGCGGGCCGAGGCGTTGGGGACCAACCAGGACGCGGTGATTTCCCAGCAGCTCGCCGAGAACATGCCCGCGATCATCGCGGCAGCTGCCGAGCCGTTCTCACATGTGGGCCAGATGACTGTCCTGAACGGCGGCGAAGGCGTCAACAAAATGCTTGGCGGAATCCTCGCGCAGGCTGGAGATTACCTCCCGGCACTCGCGTCCGCGCTCAAGAAGGGCCAGGATGCCAAGCGCCAGCCCAAGTCTCCCGACGCCTAGGAGGCAGGCGTGCACAGGAATGTTGACCGGAGCCTGACAGGCAAAATCGGGCGGGTGACAGGGCGGATCGGGCCGGGCATCATCGGGGAAGTGATGCTGCCCTACCTCGGCGGCATCATGGCATTCCATGCCCACCCGTTCGACAGGACGAGCGGCTTCGCAGTGGGTGATGAGGTGCTGGTGATCTACTACGAGCCGCCGCAGACGGTTTACGTGGACGAACTTCCGGAGGTGCTGAGGCACGGCGGGTAGGGCATTTCGACTCTTCGCGCTGCCCGCCGTCGGGATTAGCCTGATCCGCATCAGCGTCCACCGCCGTCGAGGAGCCGTTATGGCCGGGTTTGTGCAGTTCATCGGGTGTGGACCACCGCCTTCGAGGACAACGGCTAGGGGCAGGACATGGATTCTGTAGGTCTCGATACGGAGCGCGGAGACGCCGGTTCCGGCCTGGTTCTCGACCTCAGCCAGCTGGCGTCAGCGTCGCTGGCCACAGTGGGCGGCAAGGCCCTGAACCTTGGCCGCCTCGTCGCCGCGGATTTTCCGGTTCCCCCCGGTTTCTGCCTGACGACGGCGGGCTACAGGATCTCCGCGCCGGCGGAACTGGATGCCATTGCCACCCGCCTCGACGGGGCTGGTCTCGACGGGGCCGGCCTGGCCGGCGCTGCCGTTCTGTCTGACGGGGACCGCGACGATCTTGCGCGGCGTGCGCGGGAGGCGGTGGCGGCTGCGCCGGTGCCACCCGCCGTCGATGCCGCAGTCCGCGACGCCTATGCTGCGATGGGCGGCGGGCCGGTGGCGGTGCGTTCGTCCGCCACCGCCGAGGATCTGCCCTTTGCCAGCTTCGCAGGGCAGCAGGATTCCTTTATGGACGTGGCGGGAGCCGATGCCGTCGTCGACGCCGTCCGGCGCTGCTGGGCCTCCCTGTGGACGGACCGTGCGGTGGCCTACCGCACAACGAACGGGATTAGTCAGCGCGAGGTGGGCCTCGCCGTCGTTATTCAACACATGGTCCACGCCCGGACGGCCGGTGTGCTGTTCACCGCCAATCCGGTGACAGGCACCCGCACCGAGACCGTCATTGACGCCGCTCCGGGACCGGGACAGGCGGTGGTGTCCGGCGCCGTGAATCCCGACCATTTCGTGGTGGACACGGCATCGGGCCGGCTCCTGCAGCAGCCGGACGGCACGGCTCCAAGCCTGACCGGGGCACATCTGCGTGAGCTGGCGTCCCTTGGCGACGCTGCCCAGCGGCTTTTAGGCGCGCCCCAGGACGTGGAGTGGGTGATCGACGCCGGCGGTAAGGCCTGGCTGACCCAGTCGCGGCCCATCACCACGCTGTATCCCCTGCCCGCCGATGACCCGCTCAACGGTCAGGCCGGCACCGATGGCACGTCTGACGCAGCCTCCGGCGCGGATACCCGCGTCTACCTGTGCGGCACGCTGCTCCAGGGCCTCACTCGTCCGATCACGCCGATGGGACTCTCCGTCCTGGGCCTCATGAGGGGCAGCAACAAGGGCCCGTGGAAGTACGTGAATCCGGGACTGCGGATGTACGTCGACCTGACGCCGCTTCTCCGCAACAAATCCGGCCGCCAGTCGCTGGTTAAGGTGCTGCCACTCGCGGACGGAAGGTCAGCTGCCCTCTTGCCTGTGCTCCTGGACGACCCTCGGTTCAGTGTTGTCCGGCGTCCCCGGAACAAACGCGGCGGCGAGGGGCCCATTACTCCTGCCACGGTCCGGTCCAAGGGCACTGAAGGCACCCAGAGCCTGGGCCTGTTCCTCCGGCTCATTCCCCCCATGGCCCGCGCGCTGCTCTGGCCGGAGCGGGAACTTCGGCGGGCACGGCGGTACCAGGACCGTCTCGCCGCCCGGCTTATCCTCCCGTTGCCGGCTACCGCAGCCCGCCGGCTCCAGCACACCGAGGACATCATGGCCACCACGATCAACGGGCTGATCCAGGCCACGCTGCCGGCGCCGTCCGTTGGTTACCTGATGCTGGCCGCGGCCCGCAGGCTGCTGCGCGGAATTGCGAAGCCGCGCGAGCTCGAGGCCGTCCTCCGCGGGCTTCCCCACAACGTGACCACCATGATGGACCTGGAGTTATGGAACCTGACAGTGTCCCTGGGCAGGGACCCGGAATCCCGCCGTGTGTTCATGGAACTGAAGCCTGACGGGTTGGCTTCGCGCTACAAAGCGGGCATGCTGCCGGCGGCTGCCCAGTCCGGGCTGCAGGAATTCCTGGCCAAGTACGGTCACCGGGCCGTGGCGGAGATCGACCTGGGGATGCCGCGGTGGTCCGAGGAACCTGACCACATCCTCGGCATGATCTCGAACTATCTCCGCGTGGACGACCCCGAACAGACTCCGGACCGCCGATTCGCGCGGGCCGCTGACCATGCGGAGGCCCGGATCGGCGACCTGGTGGCGCGTGCCGGGTCAGCGGGCCGGTTGCGGGGGCGCCTGGTGTCGTTGTGCCTGCGCCGGACACGTCAGCTCGCCGGCCTGCGCGAGTTCCCCAAGTTCTGCATCATTCTGGTGCTCGCGGAGATGCACCGGCAGCTTAGGGAAGTCGGGGCCGAGCTGGTCAGGAACGGAGTAATCGACGCCGCCGGTGACGTGTTTTTCCTGGACTTCGACGAACTGCGTGTTGGCCTTCGCGGTGCGGACCTGAAGGGAATCGTGACACACCGCCGCCGGCTGTACGACGTCGAACTCCGCCGGCGGCGCGTTCCGCGCCTGCTGCTCTCGGACGGCACCGATGTGGAGGCCGCCGCGAAGCCGCTGCCGGCTGCCGGAGACCACCTGACGGGGACGCCGGCCTCTGCGGGCACCGCGACGGGGAAGGTCAGGGTAATCATGGATCCGGTGGGCGCCCGCCTCGAACCGGGGGAAATCCTGGTGGCCCCCTCCACCGATCCCGGCTGGACGCCGCTTTTTATGACGGCCGGCGCCCTGGTGATGGAGATGGGCGGCGTGATATCGCACGGGGCGGTGGTGGCCCGCGAGTACGGTATTCCCGCAGTAGTGGGTGTTGCCGACGCCACCACGCGCCTGCGCGATGGCCAGAGCATCACCGTGGACGGGGCCTCGGGGACTGTTGTGTGGTGAGGGTCTTTTCAGCGCCGAACCCACAGTCCGTGCATCAGCGGAACCACTGACGCAATCATCAGGATGTTGCCGAGCACTGTGTCGTCCGCCCGGACCACGGAACCTGCAATGAGCAAGGCGCCGAAAATCACTGCCGATACCGATCGCCGGGCCGTCCGGTTCAGCCGGGCCACCTGCCGTTCAAGACGCGGATTGGCCGCCGAGAGTGACCCGTCCTCGATCCGCGTGACAAGGCCGTCCAGGCGTTTCGGCAGCCGCAGGGCGACGCCGGCCGCGTCGAACGCCTGCTGTGCCACGTCCTGCACGATATTGCCGCGCTCGTCGCGCAGCAGCTGCGCTGCATAGGGTTCCACGGAGTCCCACAAATTGAAGCGTGCATCCAAGGAACTGCAGACTCCCGACGTCAGCGACATCGCGCGGATGATGAGCAGGAAGTTCTCCGGAAACTGGAACGGCAACGAGCGGACCAGGTCGCCGAACTCCACCGCGAAATCAAGGAACTCCCGCGGATCCACCTCGCGAAGCTCGGCAAAGCCCATCCCGCCGAACCTGGCGAAGAGATGGGTCATGGCCCGCTCGAGCTCCGCCGTATCGGCCGAGGGCACCAGCACCCCCACATCGCTGATCGCCGCCACCAGACCTCTGCCGTCACGCGAGGCAGCCGCAATCAGCAGCCTCCGCAGGCCGCTGCGCGTACTGGGGGGAACCTCGCCCATCATCCCGAAGTCGATGAACGTCAGCTTCCAGGGGTGCTCTGCGGCTGAATCGGTATTCGGCGTGACAAAGATATTGCCGGGGTGCGGATCGGCATGGAAAAAACCTTCCGTAAACATCTGGTCAAACATGACAGAGGCGAAAACCGGGGCAACCTCCGCCGGATCGATCCCCGCCGCAAGGAGCGCCGGCAAGTCGGTGATCTTGATCGCCGTGACATCTTCGAGGGTAAGCACGCGGCGGGTGCTCCGCTCCCAGACGATCTCAGGCACGGTCACCCTCTCGTCGTCGGCGAAATCCGCCGCGAAGCGCTCAGCATTCACTGCCTCGTGCAGGTAGTCGATCTCCTCAAGGCTGGTTTGCGCAAACTCCTCAACCAGGGCGGGCATATCGGCACGGTCGGACACAAGGCGCACATGGCTAAGCCAGCCAGCCACCTTGCGAAGTGCCGCCAGGTCGACGTCGACAATCGCGTCGATGCCCGGTCGCTGCACCTTCAACACCACCCGGTGGAGCCCGGCATCGGCGGCGTTGGCGGGCATGAGTTGTGCGCGGTGCGCCTGGCCGAGGGAGGCTGCAGCGATTGGCGTTTCATCCACCGAGGCGAAGATCATGCTCAGCGGCGCCCCCAGCTCCGATTCGGCAAGGGCGCGGATTGCGGCGAACGGGACCGGGGGCACCTCGTCCTGGAGGCCCTCCAGTTCAGCGGTGATTTCCGGCGGGAGCACATCGAGCCTGGACGACAGGAACTGGCCAACCTTGATCATCAGGCCGCCAAGGTCCACCGCAAGGTCACGGAAGCGCTGTGCGAAGCGCCGCATCCTCCGAGTCCTTGTGTGTTCGGCGATCCTGATAAGACCGATGCTCGGGAGGAACAGCTCAAACCACCATGTCACCGCCAGGTGCCACGCGGCGAACCGCAGGATGCGGCGGTAACGGGCGCGGTTGTTCCCGGCGCCGGCGCCCGGACCTGCACGTTCCCGGCGAGCCGGCGCCACCCCGTCAGTCCTGGGCGAGGATCGAGTACAGCCGGCGGCGTGCCTCGTCGAGCACCATGACCGCCTCCTGCACCTGCTTCGGAGAGCCGGTGCGGCCCACCTGGGCAGCAGCCTGCGCGAGCTCGATGCCGGCCTTGGGCAGCGCCGCAAACCCTGTGCCGGATCCCGGGCCCGTTGACTCCCAGAGCGCGGATGCATCGGCACCCGCTACCTCTTCCCTGCCTGCTTCGGTCAGGGAATAGATCTTGCGCCCGTTGGATTCCTCGGCACTGATGAATCCCTCATCGGCGAGCAACTGCAGGGTGGGGTAGATCGATCCGGCGCTGGGCTTCCAGCTGCCACGGCTGCGCTCCTCAATCTCATTGATGATCTGGTAGCCGTGCATCGGCCGCTCCGCGAGCAGGGCCAGTATGGCCGACCGCACTTCGCCCCGGCCCGCGCGGGTGCCCGAACGCTTCTCAAACCGCGAGCGCAGCTCCTCGACGGCCTGCCATACACCGTCTATGTTGGGGCCGCCGAATCCGCCCGCCGGGTACGAATTATGCATGTTGCTCTCCTCTAACGAGTCGCGAACGATAGTCAACGATACATCCGTGCCCGCAAAACCAACAGGGAGAAACCGACGCCCGCCCAGCCGAAGGTGGCAGCATGGAGAGATGAATCCTGCTGACGGTTTTCCCGGCCTTTTCCGGCGTCCCAAGCCCGTGAAACCCAAGCCGGGTCAGGAATCGGTGTGGGATTACCCGCGGCCGCCAAGGGTCGAGGCACGGTCCGAAAGGGTCGTCGTGCGGCTCGGCGGCCAGGTCATCGCCGACACCACCGATGCACTGCGCGTCCTTGAGACCAGCCATCCGCCTGTCTACTACTTGCCCCTGGACTCCTTTGCTGACGGTGCGCTCGTCCCGGCCGGGGGCACCACCTTCTGCGAGTTCAAGGGAGAAGCGCACTACTTCGACGTCGTTGCCGGCGGAGTCGTCGCGCCCCGTGGCGGGTGGACCTATCCGGAACCTGCCAGCGGTTTCGGGGAGCTCCGTAACCGGGTGGCCCTCTACCCGGGCCGGATGGACTCCTGCGAGGTCGATGGCGAACAGGTGGCCTTTCAGGAAGGTGATTTCTATGGCGGGTGGATCACCAGCAGGATCGTTGGCCCGTACAAAGGCGGACCGGGTACGGCAGGGTGGTGAGCAAGCCGCCGTCGAAACCGGGCGCCGGCATTAGCCGGCCCGGCGGTTACCCGTCCGGCAGGAGCCGGTAGACGGCGCCATAGTTGGAGGGTACGCGGACCGGACTTACGTGGCCCCCGGCTGGAATCAGGAGTGGCGGCCCGGGATTCTCTGTCCTGTCAATCTGTTCTTCCCACCGGCCGGCCTTCGGCCAGCGAATCCAGGCCTCGACGCTGTCGTCCGAAAAATTGAGCACCACCATAAACGCCTCCGCGGGGAGCGCACCAGCTGCGGGGGCTTCGCGGCGGAAGACAATAATCCCTTCTTTGCGGTGGTTCGGATCGTCCTCGTAGTAAAAGAAGCCCCGGCTGCCGAGAGCCCTGTACCGGGACCGCAGGCCGGCCATGATCCGGTACAGCCGGATGAGTGCCTTTCCGGACAAATCGTAGAAGTACTCCCAGTGGAGGGGACGGCTGTACAGGATCCGCTCATAGCCGCCCGGCCGGTGTGGTGTCACACTCCAGTTCTCGGCGAACTCCTGGCCGTGCCAAAGCATGGGCACGCCTTTGGCGGTGTACAGCGCGATGACGTAAGGCTGCGTTTTGTAGAAAAGTTCGCGGTTTCCATAGGGCTGGCCGACTGGGTCAGCCAGCTTTTCCAGTCCGAACCGCGTGATGAACCGGCTGTGGTCGTGCGACTCAAGATACTGGAACGGAGCCACGGGGAAGTGTTCTCCGGTGGTGGGGTTCTTGTAGAGGTTGGGGAACCCGATGAGTTCGGGGTCCAGTTGGCGGGCGAAGGAGGCTTGGACCAAGCCCCCGCCGGCCTGCCCGGCCGCCTCGTCAAGCAGGCCGTTCTGCCAGCATGTGTTCGAGTAGGTGGTGCGCAGGATTCCCCTGGCGTCAGACAGGTGCTCCGCGCATTGGATCACCAGGCTCCGTCCGTCGCCGGCATCAAAACGCGGGTAGCGGGAGGGCTGCCGGGTGTGCTGGTAGGTCCGGTAGACAAGCTCGGCGTAGCCCCGCCCCGCGGCCCCGTCGAAGATGCCCGGCACGTAGTCGTAGCGGAACCCGTCCACATGGTATTCGTCCAGCCAGTACTGGCTGGCCGCCATAAAGAAGTCGCGGGTGAACTCTTTGGTGAAGTCGGTGCCGGGCGACTCAGAGAACTCCTCCCCGAACAGGCCCATCATCGGATTCGGCCTGCCGGACGTGTTGTAGACGAGGTTATAGGCGAATTCGGGGTGTGAATGGGAGTACACGGCATCCAGGATCACGGCGATGCCGTTGCTGTGACAGGCATCGACAAGGCGTTTCAGGCCCTCCGGACCGCCATAGCGGTCATCGGGCGCGAAGTAGGAAAGCGGTGTGTAGCCCCATTCCACGTCGTCCTTGACGTTGGTCACCGGCATGAGCTCCAGTGCGTTGACGCCCAGGCCCTGCAGGTAGGCCAACTGGCTGGCCACCCCGTCGAACGTGCCGTTGAATTCACCAACGTGCAGTTCGTAGACAACAAGGTCATCGACTTCCGGAACAACAAACCCGTCATCATGCCAGGTGAACGGCCCGCCGGGGCTGCCGATGTCGAAAGCGGACAACGTGCCGCGGCCGGTGGCGCGGGCGAAGGGATCGGCGAACCAGAATGCGACGGTCCGGGCGCCGCGGAGCAGCTGGAACCGATACAGGTAGACACCGTCCTGGCCGAAGTTTCCGTCGCTGTCCGCGGTCAGGTCAACGGTGATATCCCACAAGTCCAGGGCCGTGCCGCCGTGCCAGTACAGGTCAAATACCTTTGGTTCAATACCCCGCACAAACTGATCGCGCTCGTGGATGACACGGACCCGGACCCGGTATCCGTCAGGATAGGTAATGCCGGGCAGGTAGATGCCGAAGTGCACAAGCCAGTGACCCGCGGCATTCTTTACCGGGGCCGCCCCGACCTCGTAGATGTCAAGTGTCATGGCGGCCACACCTACGTGATGCCAACAAGCTGGTAGGCCTCCCTGATGGCGGCGATCTTTTCTGCCTTGCGGACGTCGCCGCCGAAGTACGTCTGGCCGACGTCGACCACCGACTGGAGCGCCTCAGGGAAGGTCGCCCGCGGAGTCAGCCGTGCCATGCCCAGGTACGTCAGCACAGCCACGTCCTCGACGCTGAACACCGGAGCGCCGTTCTTGGTCATGGTCAGCAGGTTGTGGACTGCTTTGTTGTGGATATTGCTGTTGAAGTGGACCCAGCCCTGGTCATTGGACGGTCCCGGCAGCTCGCCTGGGGCCAGCCGGCGGAACCCGTCCATGTGTTTGGGGTGACCTGTGCGGGCGGGGTCGGCAAAATTCCGGAGCGGGCGCCCGTCCGCCCTGAGTCCGGGGCCGATCTCCCAATCCCAGGTCCCTACATCACTTCGGTCCGGCGCCTCGTACCAGTTCTTGATGATGACCCCGGCAACGTCGGCGAATGACTCGTTGAGCGCACCGGACTGGGTGGCGTACACCAGGTTCGAGGTCGTTTCGATCACGCCGTGGGTGAGCTCATGCCCGATCACGTCCAGGAAGCGCGAGAGGCTGACAAGGCGGCCGTTCTTCCTGATCTGCCCGTACCACATGCGGTGCCGGTACCAGAAGGCATTGAGGAGGGTGGGCGGAGTCTGCATGCTCGCCGCCGTGACGTTGACCAGGGAGACGAGGTCCATCCCGTTGTCGTCGATTCCCTTGCGCTGCAGGACCACGTTGTAGAAGTCCAGCACCCGGGAGGCGTTGGCGTGGGCGGACACGGCCGCCCGGTTGATGTCACCATAGGCACTGTCCGGGGCCTCCACAGGGAAGTCGGGATCGGGCGGATCGTCGTCGATGTCTGCGAATTTCAGGTCGTAGGTGCGGACCCTTCGCCGCGGGTCGTTCAACCGGCACGTCGTGGCGGTGGGTGCGACCAACTCACCAAAGAAGGCCTGCTCGTCGTCGTTCTCGTCGATTCCGGTACACCTGGCGGGGATGGCGAGCGCAGTCGGTGCGGCGCTGTAACAGAACAGGATTTCGCCGTCGTGCGCGTCCACGAGGTAGTTGAAGCTGGGTGGTAATGGCCGCCGCCCCAAGCCGTGGCCCAGCAGCGCTTCCTCATTGCCGCCGTTGCCTTCGTCGTTGGCGGGCGGCTCCGCGGGAAGTTCCTGGAAGAACCACGCCAGGTGCCAGGACCCGTCGTCGTCCTTTTTGTAGAAGTTGAGTGCGGCGCCGACTCCCGCGTCGGCCGGAATGTCCGCGCCGGTGAAGTCGGCCACTTTCGCCAGCGCCTCGGCACGGCTGAGGGATTCGACAGGACTCACGCCAGGTGCTTCGCCGAGTTGCCCGTTAACGCTCACGAGGTCACGCGACGCCGTCAGCTCAACCAGGGCCATGGCGCCGAAGATCGGAATGTCCCGATATCTCTGCGAAAAGCGCATCGCGTGGGTTCCCAGTGCAGGCAGGTCCCGCTCACTCTCAACCACCAGGCTTGGGACGCGCTCCGGGCGCTCGGGTTCAGTCAGGGACCGCATGCTCTCACGGTGGTCCTGCTGGAGGAGCTGGTCGAGGTAGTACCTCGCTGCCCCCTCATTGCTGTTGAAGGTCATGGCGGGCGCGTCATCGGCGCCCTCCGGCGGGCGGTCAAACGATTCAGGGGAACGCGACTCCGTGTTGTCTTCCCCGGCGTGATAGTGCAGTCCCTCCAAAGCTTCAGACATCTCCGTCTCTTCCCGCTCGGTCCTGTTTAGGTCTGTGGATCAGCCGGGAACGCAGCCCCCCGATCCCTCCCGCGTCGAGTCTAGGGGTGTGGCGTTACTGCCCCGTTACTCCGGTGTTGAAGCAGCGGTAACGCCGGAGTAACGCGTGATGGTCCACACTCGCCACGAAGAGTCCTTCGGACACTTCTTCGTGGGGCCAAACCCGGGAGCCTGTTGTGAAACTCATCCTGTTCGATCTCGGGGACACGCTGGAAAGCAATGGCGTCCTGCTGCCAGGGGCACTCGAAGCGCTGGAGTCCATAGCCTCATTCTGCGCTGACGGGGAGACGGCAGCATTGCTGGGTCTGGTGTCGGATTTTCACATGCCGGCTGAGCCATCGGACGTGGCCGTCATCCAGCAGCAGTACTACAGCCTTCTTGACGACCTCGGCATCCGGCCGTTCTTCGAGCCCGTCGCGGCGCGCGTCACGTTGTCCACGGAGGTGGGCGTGTCCAAGCCCCATGAGGCGATCTTCCGCGCTGCGGCTTCGAAGGCGGGTCCCGACGTCGAATTCGGCGACGTTCTGTTCATCACCGAGAACCGCAGCCATGTGCGCGCGGCCCGCCGCCTGGGAATGGCTGCCCTCCATGTCCGGGGTCCGGGGCAGGTCCAGGGCGAGGTGCATACCCTGGACGAGGTGGTACCGGTGGTGCAGGCGTTCCTCGCCGGCGGCTCTCCCCCGCCGTCCGGGCAAACCTGAACCGGCGCGTGCACCGCTGAAAGGATCATGCGTCCGGATGGTGCTCGGAGAGCCACTCCTCACCCATCAATTGGCGGACGGCCCAATGGACGGACACAGCTTCCGGGTCGGTGAGCATGGCTTTGACGACGTCGCCAAGCTGATGGGCGCGGCTTGCCACACCCAGGACTTCGCGCGTGATCCGGCGACCGGAGCTGGCCCAGCTAATCAATGTCTGGTCCAGGCCCGCCCGCGAGGCCAACGACAGGAGATCAGTACTTGTCGGGTAGGCCGTGAGGATCAGCTCTTCGAGCTGCAGAACCTCCGGGCGGGACCAGTCGATGGGATCATCGGTCCGGAGGTGCACCGGTGGAGCACCGCCTCCTCCGGCCGAATGGCTGAACGCGGGGCTGCCCGGGGCACCCGGCGAAGCCTCGACGGCGGCCATCGGCTTCCCGACCGCCCACCACAGGTAGATCTCGCGCAGCCGCTCACGGACGACAACTGACGGGCGGATCTGTTCCCACACCCGGTCAAGCACGTGGGTGGCATCCGTTCCCAGACCGGACAGGGCGGACCATGCGCGCCGTACTGAGCCCGGATCCCCTCCTTCAAGCCGGAGGTTCGAGGCGCTGGCAAGCTTCCCCGGCGGGTCAAGCGACGAGTCCCAGTCCGCGAGGGCCTCGATGAGCAACGCCACCCGGGCCGGGTCCTCTTCGTGTCCGAGCCCTATGAGCCGGAGCGCTTCCCGGAGCCTGTCCGGCTCCTCGGCGCCCAACGCCGCCGCCAGCAACCGTACGAGCGCTGAGTTGCCCGCAAGTTCACGTGCACTGGCGCGCTGCATCAGTGAACGCGCCTGCATCTCAAGGAGCCACCGGTCTTCCTCATTCTCCAGACGGGTACGTTCGCGAAGATTCATCCGGTTAAGCAGCAGTTCAAGACGCAGCAGGACCCACCCGGCGAGGGTCTTTGCATCGTCGGCCGCCCGGAGGACCTCGTCGGCGGCGGACCCCAGGCCACTCAGCTCGTTCAGGTTGGCCAGCCGCAGTGCGGCCGCGGCAAAGCGCGTGGGATCGGCAGCTGCCTCGGCAGCCTTGAGGTCGCGGGCCGCGGCGTCGGTCGCGGCGGGGAGGTCGTGTTCGGCCTGGGCCAGGCGCGACTCGAGCCTGTACAGCTCTGTGCCAGGACTGCGGTCCGGCCGTTCGGAGAGCAGTCTGCGCGCTTCTGCCACCCGCCCTTCCCGCAGCGCCGCGTCAACCACCGGGAAGATGGAGTTTTCCCATTCCTCCAGCATCCTTGCCGTGACGAGGCGTGCAGGGTTTTTGACAGCGTCGTGAAGGGTTGCGGCAGAGGACGGCGGAAGGTCGTCGGTGGCAGGCGCCAGCCGTCGCAGGGTGGCCTCGTCGAACTCGTCCGGTGGTGTGCCGAGCGCCAGCCGATGATAGGCGAACTCAAGTTTGTCTTCCTCCCCCGGACGCCCGCGATAGAACTCCGCGGCCTGTTCGTGGACGTGCCGCACCAGTCCCGGGTCCGCGAGGCGCAGCGCAACCAGCGCGGGCACCCGCAGCTCCTCGCGCAGGCGCAGGACGCCGCCGTCGAGCTCTACGAACGCCACTTCACCGGCAAGCTCCTCGAACAGTTCGGTGGCGGTGCCTGCGGGGGCGGGTGCCAGGGAGGGCACCAGCACGCGCTCCACAAGCGCGACAGTGATGCGGCGCAGCACTATGCTCACGCGCGCCAGGCGGCGGAGGTCGGGGGTAGTGACGGGCGGGTGATGCGCCGTGATGTGGTCGAGGATGCGCTGATAGAGGAAGCCCCGGACAAACTCTTCGCGAAGATGGTCCAGCGCGCGCGATCGTGAACGCAGGTTTGTCAGGACCGCCGGCCCCTCCTGCACGAGTACCCGGGCGGCCAGGCGAAGGGTCAGCGGGATTCCGCCGATGAGGTCCACAATTTCGCGTCCGAGTTCATCTCCGACCTCCACCGCCGGCCGCCTGGCCCGCTCTGACTCTTTGTGCACAAAGTGCCGCAGCAGCGCCAGTGCGGCGGGCTCCTCGAGTGCGGGAACGCGCATCACCCGGTCCGGCCGGGCCGGGTCGAGGAAAGCCGTCGCGGGAGACCGTCCGGAGACCACAAGCCGGAAGCCCGGGAGGTCGGCCGCCAGGAGCCCGAAGAGCTCGTAGACCGGGCCGCGCTGCTCGGGATGGTTGCGTTCCAGCTGCTCGTAGGTGTCGAGGACGACGGCGATCGCACCCCCGGCGAACAGCCGAAGGTCTGCCACCAGCTGGCTTGCCTGCTGGCGGTACGAGCCCGCGGAGTCCGATGCCTCAAGCCCGGCGCCGCGCTGGAGCCGGCGTTTGACCTCTGCGTTGCGCGCAAACTGCCGTCTGTGGCCGGTGAGCTGTGCAGCCACCTGCTCGGTGATATCGGTCAGGAGCACCTCAGGGTCGCAGTCGGCGAGCGTTGGCCGGTCCAGGTCCAGGTAGGCGAACACTCCGGTCGCGGGGTCAAACCGTTCGTCGTAAAGGTCCAGGACGAACCGGGCGACCAGTGTTGACTTGCCCACCCCGCCGATCCCGTAGACCACCATCGCGGGCTCCGCCCGCAGGTCGTGCGGGCCGGAGTGGCGGCGAAGATACCCATGAAGCCGGCCGAGCTGGACCTCGCGGCCCAGACAGCCCCCGGCTGCCAGGCGCCGGACGGCGCGGGTGACATTGAGCAGCGCCAGCCTGCTCTCGATGGCGTCCTTTCCCGGCGTGACAGGAGACAGTCCCACCAGGTGGGCTCTGGCCACCGCTTCCGTCGCCCAGCCCCACACATCTAGCGAAGCAATCAGCTCGTCCTCGTCCCGTTCTTCCAGCTCCGGCCCGCCGCCGAGGACGAACGCGTCCAGCATGCGCTGAAGCGGGCTGTCAGAAACGTTGCTGATGGTCCGGCGAACACGGGCGAGCTCGGGGTGGCCGCCCCGGCTAAGCATCCGCGTCAAGGCGTTGATGCGGGGCAGGTCCTCCAGCATCAGCTCCCCCGAGGGCAGGCGCCGGCTGAGCAGTTCCAGGACGCTGCGCGGGTCGCCCTCGCCTTCGTCATCGGCTGCCAGGGCGGTGGAGAGCCGGTCAGGGCTGAACGTCCCGAGAAGCGCGAGCTGCTCCGCCAGGGCGGAGCGGCCGAGCAGGCTGCGGCGCTGCGCCTCGGCAAGGAGGACTTCGGCGTTCTCAAGCTCACTCATGACGCGAGCACTTCCTCCAGCGCCGCCGGCAGGCACAGCGCGAGCTGTTCCGGTTCGGGAAGGGGACCGGGAGGAAACAAGCTGGTGAGCTTCGCGGCAAGCTTTGCCTCGTCGATCCCGCGCATCTCCTCGTCGGCGCGTTTGCGGAGCCAGGCCTCGACGTCGCCGCGGGTCAGCCCGGCTGCCGCATCACGGGCGGCCCAGGCGGTGTGTTCATCGGCGAACTTCTGCGCTTCCCGGCCGGCCACCACCACCCGCAGCGGCACCGGCACGTCGTCGGCCAGCTTGATGAGGGCGTGGACAAGCTCGTCGACATCGCCCTGCTTGACGGCCTGGACGTTGTCGAGGCTGTCGAAGAAAATCCACCACTGCGCATCCGAGCGCCGCAGCTTGGCGCTCAGTGTTGCGACCAGGGTGGCCGTTCCGCGGGCAGCCTGCGCGTCGATATCGGAGGGGGCTGAAATGATTCCAAGCTCAAGGAGCATCGCCAGGCCGATGTCCGTCCGTGCCCTCTCCACCCCCGCCTTGAGGAAATCCCGAAGGTCGATCTTGACCACCTTGATCCCGCCCGGGGCGGCCGCCCTGAGGGCAGCGCACAGGGGGGCCTGGTCCGAGACATGCGAGGCGAGCTGGTAGGAGTATGAGACGCCGGCACGGCTGCTGGCCCCGTTGATGGCGAGCGTGCGGTAACTGTCCCGGCGCTCCACCATTTCACGCATGAGCTTCCGCAGGTTTTGCCGGTCGACGAACGGACGCCGCAGCACGGCAACGGTAGCGAAGGGGTCCACTTCGCGAACGGCCGCTGCCGCTGCAACGGGTCCCGCGCCCGTGAAAAGCGAACTGTGGGCACCGTTGAGCAGGGCGCGCGCGATCATCCAGATCGGAATGCCCTGGTTGCGGCCGGGCGTGGCGTAGTGGTGGAGCCCGACCAGCCTCCCGCGGAAGTCAACGACAGGCGACCCGGACGAACCGGCAAGGGTATTGCCGGCGTAGCGCATCCGCGTCCCGCCGGCGCTCAGCAGGGGGCGGCCGCTGAAGGAGGAAAGCTGGACAAAGCCCCCCAGGGGATGCTGCAGGATGTAGTACTGCCGCTGGGCGGCGAAAACATATTCGTCCGGCAGCAGCGAGTAGAACCCCCGCTGCGTCGCCGTTCCAGTGGTCGCGTTGAAGTCCGGCACGGTGCGGGCCAGCCTAAGAAGGGCAAAGTCCAGCCGATCCGCCGGGGCATCCCAGTTGTCGATGGCGGAATTGGCCGCTTCGTCCTGAGTGGGAAGACTGCCGGTGATGAACTCCTTGACCTGGACCGGGGTCCCCGCTTCTGCGGCACTGCGGCCCGCGTCTTCGAAGTCGAAGATGGCGCGCACGGCCGGCAGCGGGGAGGGCGGCCAATGGTACCGGTCAAGCACATGCGCGGCCGTGAGGAGGAGGTCCTCGCCCACGAGGAACCCGGTTCCGGCCGGAAACCCGCCCACTTCGATCATGGCAGTGCGCCTGAGCATGTCACCCATCGCCTGCAGGTGTGCCCGAGGGTCAACGAATCCCTGCCCGGGAGAGGTGATCGTCTGCAGCTCGCCGTGCCTGCCGGGAACCACCTCGGCAGCGAGGATACTGTCTACGAAGGTATCGGCACCCTCGGCAGGCCGGGGCGGCAGGCCGTAGTGCAGGAGAATGCGGGCGTTGACTTCGCCCAGCCGGTCTCCGAGGAGGCTTCGCAGCGGGGCGTGGAACTCCGAAACGCCCTGGTCATGCAGCACGTGGGCTGCAAGGTCAAGGACCTGGCCCCGCCGCGACGCCGCAGCGAGAAACGACCTCCAGCCGGAGGAAGCCATGTCACCTTCCGCGGAGCGGCCCCCTGCTGAGGGGTCAAGACCAATCGCGACGCCGGCACGCCGGACATCGCCGGCGTCGGTGTAGGCGTGCTCCAGCAGGAGCACCAAACGGCGGGGCCCGGGATCGTCCCAGTTGGTCGCAGGATCGTCCCACCACGCCGTCGGACTGGCCACGGCGTCTGTCACCCTGCATGCTCCCTGATGATCTCCCGCAGGCGCCACGCCTGCACGGCCTCATTGCGTTGCCCTTGGATGCCCCCGAAATGCAGCGCGGCGGCCTTGCCTGTGCTCAGATCAAAGACCACGGAGCCCGAGTTTCCGCCCAGGGTGGTGGCATCGTGGAAGAGGACAGGCTGTTCGGAGCGGAAGGTGATCTGCCCGGGCGCGAGGCGCTTGACGTTGAAGTTTCCGTCGAAGATGCGCTGCTGGTCGGCGGCGTCATTCCGGCTGTCGAAGGCAGGGTATCCGATGACGGTGACCCACTCCCCCGGCGGCGCGGCGCGCAATTCGTCGCGGGTCATCAGCGGAATCGGTGCGGGCGCCGGCTCGCCGTCCTCGCTTTCCGGTGAGATCCGCAGGAGCGCCACATCAACTGAGTTTCGCGGCTCGATCCACACCACTTCCTTGACCCGGAACCGCGACTCGTGGCCGCGCTGGAACTCGTGGCGCCAGTCCACGGTGGCGGCGACTTTGGATCCGTCGAAGTTCTCCTGGAAAACAAACTGGCCGTTCCGGGCGCCGGCGAACTCTGAGGCGACGTGCCTGTTGGTCACCAGAAGATCCGGGCCGACCAGCCAGGCTGTGCCCACCCAGTCGAGACGGTGGTTGCGAAGGTCGATGCGCCCCACGCTCGGGATGGCCCCTTCGACCAGGCTACGGCCCGTATCGAGTTTGCCGGCGATGACCTCGCTTTCAGGGAAGCTGTCCGGCGGAACAGTGAATGTGGCGTCCTGGATGAGGTAGACCGGCCGGGTGAACCGCTCGATGATCGCCTCTACGCCCCAGTGGCTCCCCGGCGCGTAGCTGCCCTCGGCCATGCTCTCGGCGACTTCAGCGGCATCGTCGATGCTGAGGCCGCCCTCCAGCCCCTCCAGTCCCCCGCCGTCCCGCGCATGGGACCGCAGCTCATCGAACCGGTCCAGGAACTCGTCCTTGATATCGGACTCCTGGAACACCTGCCTGGGATCCATACTGCCTGCCTCCCTGATATTCGCTCAATCACCGCACGGCATATCTGGCTCAACGCTAGGAGGCGCGCGTTACTGCGGCGTTACTGCCCGCTGACGGAAGAGCGCGATACCCGGACACGTGCGTTTCAGCTCAAGCTCAAGGCGATCGACGCCAGTAACGGCCCAATAACGCTCCCCGAGGTTGACTGATGGCGTCACGTTTCAGGGAGTTTCGCCATGACCGGATTCAATCGCAGCATCGGGATCCTCAGCGTCGGTATGGTCCTGTCCACGCTGCTGGCCTGCAGCCCGGGTGCCACCGTGCCGAGCGGCAGTGGTGCGCAGACAGACGCCCCGTCACCGGTCGAGTCTCGTTCACCTACCGGGGCGCCGACTGTCACGGCGTCGTCGCGAAGTTCGGCCCCGGGCAGCCAGCGCTCGGCGCCGGCCGTCGAGAGAACGCCCGTCCAAAGCCAGAGTCCTCGGCCCGACGAACAAGAGACTCCGGCGGCGGCGCAAGTGCTCCCTTCGGAGCTCGAAGGTCTGTGGACCAGCGTCGGACAAGGCAGCGCCGAAACCATCTATCGTTTCCGCACTGACGGCAGCTATGACAAAGTGTCCATCCTGTTGCAGCGGCGTCCCAGCGGGACCTTTTCGTTCACCATTACTGCCTCAGGGTTTGCCGAAATTGACGGTGACCGGCTCACGTTGACCCCGGTGGAGGGGACGCAGGCCATGGAGGATCCGGATTCCCCGAGCAGCAACTTCAATAAACCGCTTTCTGACCTCATCCCGGATCAATTCGTATGGTCGTTCCAGGACGGTAGCTTGATCCTCGCTGATGAACGGGGCACCGTTGCCTACACGTGGGAACCGGACCAATGAGGCGGAATGGACGCGCAAGGAAAACGTCGTCGCGACTGGTGGAGAATTCTTCGCAGGGAATCCATAAGGGGCCAACTGCTGGTGACCGTTGTAGTCGCCCTTCTGTTGGGCGGTGCCACGTATTCAGCCAACCAGGCGGCCGACAGTTGGCAGAAGTCCACGACTGAAGAAATCAAGTGGTCCGCCAGGGCGTTGGAGCAGCTGCGATTTGTGTACCTGGACGAAGCTTCGGACGCGGCCCTCATTGCGCGCTGGGAAAATCGCGCCGCTGTCCTCGGCGACCTCGCCGCAACTGGTGCTGCCGGCCTCCTATCGGCCGAAGCAGAGACCGCCCGGAAAATAGCGGAGCAGAAGGTCTTTGGCCTCAGCGGTACGAATTCCCTTGTTGCGGAAAAGTTCCGGCTGCCCGGTGGAGGCTTCGATGTCGTACGCCGGCTTGCTGAATTGCGCCAACAGGAGACCGGCGTTGCGGCAGCGTCAGCACCAACGCTGATGGACGACGGCGACCGGTTGAGTCTCGTCGCTGCAGTGCTGACCTCCTCTGCCGTCCTATCGGTCCTCGGCTGGCTCTTGTTTCAGGGCGTCGTCTACGCACGAAAAAGCGGCCGGAGAGTTGCGGCCGAACCGTCGGCACCGGACAACGCGGGGTTGGTGCCCCATCCGTGGACGGCGCCGCAACGCAGCAGGAGATTGACGGCTATAGCGTTGGCTGGCTGGACTCTCGTCACGCTCATCCCGGCAGGAGGCTTGTACGTTTCGGCCGCCGGGCAGCGCTCGGGCGCCGACGCAGCCCGCATGGCCGTCACTATCTCCACCTACATTCAGGCGAGCAATCTGTATTCGTCCCAGGCGCTCCTGCAGCACAGGATCGCCATCGACCAGGCACAAGCCGGACTGTCCCGGAAATTGGCGGCTATCAACCTAAGCGATGCGGCACAGGATGAGCTGGGGACAGCCGAAGTCCAGGCGGCTGACGCTTGGTCGGTCATTGGGAAGGAGATGATGCGGCTTCCCACGACCGGCGACGGGATCGATACCGGTCTCGTCCTGGCAATGTCGGCGACGTCAGAGACCTGGGCTGACGCACTCAAAGTGCAGGCAGCGGCATCTCAGGTGTCGGAGGATGCCAACCGGGCAACAAACCTGTTCACGCTCGCGGCAACCCTGGCGGCGCTGGCGATGAGCCTCGTAACCTTGGCCCTGGCAAGGCCGGGCTGGCCTGTTGCTGTGCCGTTCGCCGGCATGGCCCTGCTTGCAGCGGCCGTCGTCACAGCCGTCGCCGGAGTCCTCGCATTCTTCTAGCCGGTCATCTACCGCACCCTCGTTACTCGGTGCTCGTTATTCACTGAGGTCAAAGACGTCGGCGCGGACGCCGTGGTCTCCGGTCTTGCGTTCGCTTGCCGGCGTGTCGTAGACCACCAACACCGACCTGCCGTCCTCCAGCACGGTGACCCCCTCGGCCCGGTCCTTGCCGTGTCCGAAAGGTATGTCCAGTTCGCCTTTCAGCTCGCCCCTGGGGAGGACGGCCTCGCCGTCAGACACCAGCGCGTCCCGCCACCGGAACAGGGTGGTGCGGCCGTCCAGTTCCATGGTGGGTCCCGCCAGGACGAGCAGGTCATTGCGGTGACGGCACAGGTCCCGCACACCCAACCCACGCAGATCGAGGAAGTGCTTGCGGTAGCGGCGGCCCCCCGGACCGATCGGCTGCGGCGCGATGCCGGGACCGTCGCCGGCCTCGAGTTCGATAATCACCGCCCATCCGCGCAGCACCGGCCCGCGCAGGCCGATGAACACCCGGCCGCCCGCCACCGCGAGCCCCTCGCAGTCGATGCCGTTGTCCTTGCCCGGAATCGACGGCGACCGTATAAAGCTTCCAAAGTGAGGGTCCTCGGCCAAAAGATCCAGCAGGCCCCCGCCAGCGCCTTCCCCGGTGCCGAACACAGTAGCCTTCTGCTGCCCGCCGTTCCGGCTCCCGTCCGCGTCTGCGAGGGTTCCGGTCGAGAGCCGGGCCAACACCTGCCGGCGCTGGCTGACCCCGACTGTCGCCAGGGCTTTCCGTGCCTGGTCCGGGCTGTGTTTGTCCTTGACCCGCTTGCGGACCGCGCTGTGTGACCCGAGCAGCCACAGGGTGTCACCGGCGATATCGAGGCCTTCGATGTCGATCTCCCCTTCCCCCGGCAGCGTCAGGAACGTAGTGAGATCGAAGCTGCGATGGCCGGCGGCGTGGTCGCCGTCGATTGTGAGCCGTTCGAGGCTGGTCGTCTCGTCGTTGGCGACCCAGAGGTGGTCGCCCTCGCGGACAATGGCAGACAACCCGTCGCGAAGGTCATCGCCTGGCTTGATGGTGCTGGGCTGATCGAGGACCAGCGAGATGCTGCCCGACGGTTTGTCAGCCCGTTGGCGTCCGGTCATGCCGTGCGCTCCTTCATCGTGGCTTCAGGTGAGCAGCGGGATACGAAAGATTTGACCGGGAAAGATCAGGTCGGGGTTATTGATGCGGTCCCGGTTCGCCTGAAAAACGTCCTCAACGGTCGTATTTTGACCCTGCTCACGAGCGATCCTGGTCAGCGTATCGCCGGGCTGGACTTCGTACAGTTTGAAGCCATCCAATGCCGTAAACAGGGTGACGGGAACCAGGTTAAGGTCGGTCCCCGGGGGATGAATGCCGGACGCATCCTCGCCGAAGACCTGAAGCGTCATGTGGGCAGCGCGGGCGGTGTAACCGCCCACCGAAACCTGATGGCCAAAGTCCAGGATGACTCCCATGGAACCGGCGCCCTGAATGTTTCCCCGGGCTACGCTTTGACCGTTTTTGTCAAGCAGCTGCCACAGGACGGTGGCTTCGAAGCCGGTCCCGAAGCCGGCCACCGTAAAGGCGCTGCCGATAACGTCGTTCGGCTTCGGCTGGCGCACTTCGATGAGTCGCGGGGCCATGGCTAACTCCTTAGGGTCGGTTAACGTCCAACAAACCGGATCTGCCGGACATCGGTCAGTTCAGATACCAGACCCTCGGTGTCCTCAAGCGGGTCGAGTGCGGCAAGCGGACCGAACGAGAGTCCCGTGCGTTGTTCGATGGAGGCGATTGATCGCTGCGACGTCTTGTGCTTTCCGAAAACGAACTCCTCCTCACGCAGGAAATCCTGTTGGGACATCGTGTAACCGGTGGCACACAGCTGCCCCGTCCCGTCGTGAATAAACGCGATGACCTTCCAGAATTCCGTCGGGATCTGCACGCCGAACCTTGTTGGGTCCCCCGGCGTCAGGAATGGACCGGTGAAGACGGAGATCCTCATGTCGTCCTTGCGCGCGTTCTGCAGCGCGTAATTCTCAAGCTCGAGCCACACTCCGCCGTTGAAGGGCTGCATCTGCGGGACCGCGTTAGTGACGTGCATGGAATCCGCATTCGCTTTCGACGCGGCACCGTTGGGACCCCACACCGGGTCTTCCCGCCGGGTCATGTGACCCCGGGAGAACTTTGGTTCGGCGCCGTAGCACTCATGGCGGATCTGCGCTCCGAGCGGAATACGCGGATCCGTGCGCCAACCCGTGCGCGCCATCGAGATCGACTGCAGCCCGTCGATGTTCACTGCGCTGAACAAGCACAGCCGACGGCTCCTGCTCATCATGACCGCGAAATGTTCGTAGCGCAGCACCTTCTCAGGGTTTCCATCGACGGTGAAGGCGAGGACGTCATCCTGGCCGCTTGTTACCACCGGCAGGGGCACGGGAGTGCCGAGAAATGTCTCGTCGTAGCCCAGGCGGTCCCGGTAGTCGGCCGCAACCGCCTCTGTGAACACGTCCTCGTCTGTGTCGGTTGTCGACGCCGAGCCGTTCGTAGCCTGGTCGCCGGCGGTGCCATCCGGGTACGGGTTCCCCACTTCCACCGTCACGCGCAGCGGAACCACGAAGGAGAATTTTGTTTCCGGGCGGGGAGCCGCGGGCGCGTGGTGATTTGTCGGCGTCGGGCCATCCGGAACTGATGGACGAACAGGACCCTGCCTCGTCCGGCCGTTCAGGACCTCATCGAGCCGCTCCCGCACGATGGTGCCCGGTACCGCGAAATTGCTTCTGAGGAAACGGCCAGCGAAATGCAAACCCACCGCTTCGCCGGTTTTCAGGGACAGCACCACCGATCCGGAGTTGCCGCCAAGAGTCGAACAATCATGGCGGACCGACGTCGGATCTGATCCGATCAGCTGTCCCGGGGCGAGGCGCTTCTTGTTATAGACGTTCCCGAAGATCTCATCCATCAGCTGCTGGTCCGGTATGCGGCTGTCCCGGGCCGGGTAGCCGATCACCGCTACCATCTCGTTGTCCTCGGAATGTGTGGACAGCCCGATAGGCGTTGCGAGGGAGTGCTCCCGGGTTGGCCTGACGCTCACAAACGCCACATCAGGTCCGTCCGCATCCTCGATGTGCAGGATGCGGTCCAGCCGAAACGTCCGGTCCCTGGTGCCTCCGATTTCTTCCAGGAAATCGATCGAAGCGTTCATCCGGCTGCCGCTGCTTCCCTGCTTGAACACGAAGGACGTGCCGTCGTGGCGCCCGAACTCGGCGGCCACATGACGGTTCGTGACCACAACATCCGGCCTCACCAACCAGCCAGTCCCCAGCCAGGCAAGGTCGTGACCCTCAACTTCGATGCGGCCGACTGCCCGCGCGGCGTTCTCCAAAAAAGCTGAAGCATCCCGGAGACGCGACTCCCAGACAGTGCTTTCCGGATCGGAGAACACGAGCTGGGCCTCATCACCAAGGATGGCCAGCACAGGCCGCCCGGTGCGCAGGACTATGGTTTCCTGCGCGAACTCGGTTCGATCGACCGTCTGCCCACCGACGTCAAGCGTTGGCCCGGGATCCGGGTGGGCGCCTTCGAGGCCCCGGCCGGCCAGTTCGGGGATCAAGGCTGCGGCTTCGCGGCGTTCGAGCATTTCCTCGCCAAGCAGGCCATCCCTGCGTTCGATCCGGGCGTTGGCGGCCTTGAGGCGGCCGATGAGATCCTCCACGTGCGTGCCTTTCAATCGATGGTGTGGTGACGGCCGGTATCGGGTTCAGGCAGCGCTACCGAGCATGGCTGCGACTGCGGCGGTGTTCATCCGGAGGATGCTGATGGCCACCGAAAGATCCAGCCCGGCGAGAGTGTCCCGGGGTGTGTGCTCATCGGTGTTCAACTGGTCCTCGCCCTCGATGGTCAGCACAGCCGGAAGGTCGGCATCGATGAATGACACGTGGTCCGACGCGAAGGGCTCGAGCGAGACAAACACTTCCAGGTCCGACGTGTCATGGGCGGCCTGAGCCAATGCATCGATCACATGTTGGGAGACCGGCGCTCCCTCCAGCAGGACTGAGGGTGCGGGGGTGTTGAGCCGACCGATCATGTCCATGTTGACAACCATGGTGATCCGGGACCGGTCCGCCTCTGCCAGGGCGGCCACGTGAACACGACTCCCGTGGAGCCCCTGTTCCTCGCCGCCGAACATAACCAGGCGCAGATCGTGCTGCGTAACGACGGCGGCCAACACCCGGGCGATCTCCAGGACTCCCGCCGCACCCGAGGCGTTGTCATCTGCCCCGGGTGCCGCTGCGTTGACTCCGCCGGCCTCGTTAATTGAGTCCAGGTGCGCGACGACGTAAACCAGCCGCCGCTCATCCTCGGGGGCAGCGCCCGGCTTGTCGGCGACGATGTTGAGTGTCTGGCGAGCGCCGACGGCGACCGGCTCATTGCGGGTGGCATAGCCAAGCGCGGCAAACCGGCCGGCGACCATTTGTGCCGCGTCCTGATACGCCGATGAGAACGAATGCCGGGTGGGGTGTTCCGTGAGGGCTTCGAGAACCTCCAGATAGGTGTCGGCCGAGACCTCATCAACCAGCCCGGTTTCCGCCATTTCGTCAGCGCGTGGCGAGCCGGCCTGCGACCGCGGCAGCAGGACGGGTTGCGGCCGCCCGCCTTGCCTCCGGCGGCAACCCGACGGCGGCTTTGGTGTGTCCATGATTCTCCCCGTGATCGGCTGTTCTTGACGGTCTGCGGGCCGGGCCTGCTTAGGAACCCGGCACAGCGAAACTCTCCACGACGCCTTTCAGGTCGGTGGAGTTCTGTGGCGGCGCGACTGCCCCGGCTCCCATGCCACGCTTGGCGAAGCCCGCCCAGATTTCGGGCAGGTCCTCGGGGTTGAGGGCGGTCGCGGCCGTGATGATCCCGTCGCGGGCGTGCAGGAACGTCGGCCGCGACGGGGTCAGCTTGAGGCCGCCGACCACATCCAGCAGCACCCGCCGCTCGGCTTCGTCATGCCCGTGCTTCGCTACCAGGTTCACAAAGACCTCCCACAGCGCAACGCACCAGATCTCCCCGGCGTTGTGCACGGCACTGTTCGACCCGCCGGAGTTCGGACTGATGGGAGCACCGGTTGGCAGCAGCTGTCCGGCGCTGATGTGACGGAAGGTCAGCGGGCTCGTCACCATGTCCGCGCTGTAGGGATACCGCCGGATCGAGAAGTAGTAGTTGTCGTTGAAGGTCGGCGTGAGGTCGGTCCAGCCGCCCACCGGGAAGACCCCGTTGACGAAATCGTCTGCGGGTTGCGACGTCATGCTGATGGCGAAGAAGTCACCCCAGCCCTCGCCCATGGCGCGGCCTTGCTGGTTAGTCAGGCCATTTGCGTTCCCTACCAGCCGGTTGGTGATGTAGTGGCCCATCTCGTGGAACGTGATCAGCGCCTCGTGGTTGCTGGTACGGGTCGGTTGGGTTGGCTGCGGTCCCAGGAACTCGAACATCTGCATGCGGGGACTTGCCCCGTCTGCCGGGGTGGACATGTTCGCGTTGTCGGTGCCGCTGAAATCGTTGCCTTCAGCCAGGATCGGGTCGCCACCGATGCCGCCGCGGTTGAAGTTGTCGGCCTGGGCATTCCCTGCAGCCTCGTCGAATCCTGCGTCATACCAGCGGTCGTGGAGCCAGTTGACGTGGAAAAACATGCCTACGAGGCTGTTCTGGAGATTGGTTGCGTCGCTGGCATCCAGGCTGTGGTCGTAGGTGTAGTCGAAGGTGTCGGTAGCCGTAATTTCTCCCAGCACGTCGCCGCCGCCCAGCCCGTCGTGCGGCTTCAAATCGGCGTAGGCGATGCAGTTGTTTCCTTCAGTGGTGGTTGCGCCCGGCGGCAGCCACGGGTCCAGGCCCGGCAGGCTCTCCAGCGTGACCAGGCGTTCGGCGACAGGATCTGCCTGGAAACCATCGGGTACTCCCGTGGGGTGGGGGGACCCGGGAGCCGGCCCGTCATGGGGCCGGAACACCGCGTCTCCGGTGTTATGCACGCGATAGGTAAAGAGCGCACCCTCGCTGGCCAGATTCTTGCGGAACAGGACAAAGGGCGTCTCCACGGAGTCGATAACGTAACTGAAGGCGGGAAATCCGACGATCCACAGTTCAAGGTAATGACCTGCGGCGAACTGCTGGTTCCCCAGCGGAAACATCACGTCCTTCACTCTGACCGGCCGCTCAAAAAGTGGCCGACGTTCGTTCTCACCGGGTATGAATTCATAGGACCGGTACGGGGCATCGTCGGGCTGGTTTTCCGCAAGGACAAAATCAGAGGGCTGGTACACGACCCGGGTCAGGTCGAACGCCGCCCTGGCGATAGCGTCTTCCGGGGTTCGCGCCTGCGTTGCCCGGCGCTCCCGGGCAGCGACGCCCGCGCCGGGGAACAACTGCCCGGACATGGAGATCACGCCGTTTCCGTCGTCGAGTGCAACCGTCACGTCAGAATCGAAGACTTCGACACCGTCGACACTCTGGTACAGCTGCGCCGTTTTAAGACCCGTGCGGCTGACCGAACGCACTTCCACACCGGCGGCGTCTTCTTCTGCGAGGTTCCAGACGGCACGCCTGTCCCGGATGAACTGCCGCACGGCGTCGGCCGGATCCGAAGGTCCCGGCGCGGCCAGCCGGCCGCTGGGCTGTCGGCTGACGATCCGGTTGGGGAGTCCCGTGGTTTCGTCCTCCTCGATGACCAGATCCGGTACATCTGCGGACAACTGGTCCCGCCCCGTGGTGGGCGTTTCAGGGGATGGCCGCTCGGCGCCTCGTGCCACCTGGACTCCGCGGTCATAAAGGGCGTGATAATCGTCCGGGATCATGTGCCTTCTCCATCCAGGGGTCGGATCCATCCGACCACGTTAGTGTCGTCCGTGCTGAGTGACCATCCCATTCAGAGGATGGGCCGATCTCCTTAGTCTCCGGAGTCCGCGTCACAACGCCATCACGTTGGCGTCACCGCGTGAAGTTCCGTCCCCGGCGGTGACGCTCCGGTGACGAGCCATTGCAACCATGACGTAAGCGGGTCAATTCTGATCCGCACATTTGAATGGCGAAGGGGCGAACAATGACCACTGGTACGAACGAACAGAACGACGAATATGTCGAGTTCGACGAGCAGGCGGTTTCGGCAACTCTGGAGGCATCGAGGCAGCCGTTCGAAGGAAGGGATGCACGGGCTGTCACTGAGATCTCCGCAACGGATGGCGGCGAGCTCGAGCTGCGCGCATCCTGCGTTTCTGTTAATTCCGGCAACCACAGGGTGTGCCTGAGGCTTCCCCTGGGCATCGGCCAGGTATGCATCCCGGTGCCGTTCGACCTCCCGAATGGCACCGCAGTCAGGGCCTGTCTGAGCATCCGCACCAAGTGGGGCATTCCCACGGGCGTATGCGTCAAGCTCTATGTCTCAGGCGAACAGGTTGCGAGCAAGTGCTTCCCGTGACGGACTGATGTTCCGCCGTGCACGGCGGCCGCACGTCCACAACGGCCCGGGCGGGAGGCGACCCCTGGCCCGGGCCACACCTGGGCGCCGGCACATCAGGCTGTGTCTTATTGGCGTCCCAACCGCCGAACGTCCAATGCCGTATGCGATGCCCCGGAATCCAAGGGAGTAGAAGAAGTGGATGACGAACTGAACTTTGAACGCTCGTCCTTTTGTGCCAACAGCTGTTGCCTGGAGGTCGCTCTGGTACCTCGAACCGGGAAGGTTTATGTGCGCAATTCCCGGAACCCCGGCACCCTGATGACGTTCTCCGCAGAGGAGTGGCGCGCATTCCTGGCCGGTGCCAAGGGCAATGAGTTTGATATCTAGTATTTAGGTGGTGCCCTGGCTCGCCCACCTTCCGGCGAAGATATCCTCGTCCAGGAACGCGGCCGCCGTCACGCCGCTGGCGATTGCAGTGGCAACGAAGCTCATATTTCCGCCGGTCGCCTTGGCCATGTCCCCCACGGCAAAGACGTTAGGCACCGACGACCGCTGGAAGTGATCGACCCGTACCCGGCCATCGTCCCTCAACGTGCAGCCGAGTTCGTGGACGAGGGGTGATCGCTGGCTGTACTTTGCGGACACGAAGCCTGCCCGATAGGTCACGGCGGTGGCATCCGCCATCCTCAGCATCAGTCCGCCGGGCTGGGCCTCGACAGCCACGACTTTGTCTTCGATGATCCGGATGTCGTTGTGACCAAGCCTTCGTCGCGTCAGCGGGGAAAAGCTTGGCTCTCCGTTGGAGCACAGCTGCACGTCGCGGCTGATTCGATCCTGGACGTAAGCCGCCATGAAGGCTGCCTGCTCGCTCCCGCCGATCACCACCACTGGTTGATCCCCCACCTCAAAGCCGTGACAGAGGGGGCAATGGAACAGGCTTTTGCCATATGCAGTGCCGATGCCCGGGATCGACGGCAGCTGATCGACAACGCCCGTAGCCAGGATCAGGTGATCTGCAGAGACATCGGCCCCTGTTGTGGACACCACGATCTTCGCATCCTCAACGAGAACCGTCGTGGCTTCGGCCGACAGGAGTGAAACGCCGGGGAACTTCGCCAGCTCTCGGCGGGCCGCGAGAATCAACCCCTCCGGAGTCATTCCCTCCCGCCCCAACAGCATATGGACGCTCGAGGCCGCACCATTCCGGCCTTGATGGTTGTCGATGAGAACGACGCTCCTGCGCTGTCTGCCAAGCACCTGCGCCGCAGCCAGGCCGGCTGGCCCGCCCCCGATGATCGCAACGTCGAAATGTGATTCCCTACCCATGGCATTCGCGGCGTCAGCGCACGCCGGCCAAACTCGGGCCGGTCAGGATGAGTTCGTGCATGCGCGCTGAGAGCTGCGCCGGGATCCCTGCTTCGGCAAGGAGGGCCGCGTAGTTGTGCACCTGCCGACGGGCTTCGCTGACATTTCCCTCCGCCAGGTGCGCGCGGATGAGGCAGCGATGTGCGCTCTCCCGCAGCGGATCACCGGCAATCGCCTGCAAGGCCGCCTCAATCGCACTGTCGAACCTCTCTGCGCCCACATACCAGGCAGACATCCGTTCCAAAGCGTGCAGCCGGATCTGACGCTGGCGCTCGCGGTCGATGACCAGCCAATCGTCGTACCAGGTTGGCAGCAAATCCCAACCCAGTGCATTGATGGTCACTGGTGGCGCCGCACCCGGCAACCACTGATCCAGCCGATTGCGTAGCTCTGTGATGTCCACGCGCACAAAGGTGGTCAGGCCGAGCCTGTCACCGGACGCAGCCACCAGCGGCAGCCCGTCGGGCCTGGGCAGCCTCCACAACGTCGAGCGCAGGCAGCCCCGGGCCTGGGCCTCATCCAGATCCGGCCATAGCTTTGCGGAGACTGCCGTTCTGTTCAGGTCGCTGCGCAATGCGAGAAAACCCAGCAAATGCTCGGCCCGCGGGGTCAGTCCCACTGTCGACTCACCAAGCCGTAGGCGGAAGTCGCCAAGGAGCCGGAGTTCCAGGGCACCCGCGGCGCAGTGTCCGGGGATCGTTCCGGCCGGCCTTTCCTTGACCGATGTAGCGGACGTGCTGGTCCCTGCGGAGTTAATGTTCCCCGGTTCCATCGGACGTTCCTTTCCTGCGCCTTGCCCCGCCCGGGCTCGTGTGGCGCCACGAGACCTTCGTTCTTTGGAGTACACGCGCCGCTGCGTTACTCCTGCGTTACCGCCGGCGGGAGCCGGAGTGCTGGCCGGCCCTTCGATGCATGCGTGGCTGCCTCGCGGCCAGTAACGCTGCTGTAACGCCCGGGTGCTGCAATGGGGTTGCCGAATGCCACAGGTTACGAGCAGCGCGAAAGCGGGAAACCATGATTGGCCCAGTCGCTCAGATCCCCGCGGGAAACGGGACGTCCCTGGATCTCTATCTTTTGAGGTTCGGAAAGGACGGCAGGCTCGAGAGCCCGCAGACCGCGGAGCTCGCTGTCGCAGCAGCCCGCGCGGCCACCGACGTTTTTGTATTCTCGCACGGGTGGAACAACGTCTATGGGGATGCCCTGCGGAACTACACCCGGTTTGCGGAGGGCTTTATCGCCCAGCGCGCAGAATTCCAGCTGCAGGTGCCAGCGGACTATCGCCCGGTGCTGATAGGCATCGTCTGGCCCTCCACGTGGTTCGTGATGGACTCCGAGAACGGTCCGGACATAGCGGGAGGCGACGGCAAAGCTTCCGGCGAAATCGAGGCGATGACCGCCGAAGTGACTGACGGGTGGGATACCGGGACCCGCGGGCAACTGCTCGACCTGGTCGACGGGGTCGAACTCCTCACCGAGGCCCAGGCACGGGATGTGGCGGCGCTGCTTCTCGGAAACTGGTCCGAGGACGAGGACGGACAGTCAACGCGGCCCGACATCGACAACGTTATTGACGCCTGGAAAGAAATCGACGGCGTAGAAACCGCAGCCGGCGACGACGAAGACGAGATCGGTGTCATCGGCGGCGGACAGTCAGATGCTGCTGTCAATGCGGCCGGCGGATTCTCGCTCGATCCCCGGGGGATCCTCCGGATGGCAAGCGTGTGGAAAATGAAGGACCGGGCCGGGGACGTCGGTAAGCTGGGCGTCGGTCCCCTGCTCTCACGAATCGCCAGGCCCGGAGTTCGCCTGCACCTCATAGGGCACTCATTCGGGGCGAGAGTGATGCTCTCGGCCGTGGCACATTCCCCCGTATTCGACAGCAACCCGGTCCATTCCCTCCTGCTCCTGCAACCTGCAGTCAACCGCTGGTGCTTCGCGCAGGACGTGGCCCAATTGGGCAGGGCGGCCGGGTACGCGAAGGTACCGGACCGCGTGGTGCGGCCCATCATCGCCACGCGTTCGACCTTCGACCAGCCGCTGCATGAAGTCTTCCACCATGCTCTTCGCGGCGATAACTTCGGCGAGATCAATGCCGCCGCGGTGGGAGATACCGACCGGTACGGCGCCCTCGGCGGGTATCCCCCGCAAGGCATACGCTTCGCGGATCAGGAGGCGAAAGCACCCGGCACAAGGTACGACCTGGGCGGGGGCGAGCGTGTCATCTCAGCCAACGGATCGCGTGTCATCGACGGAAAGCCCATGATCGATGGTCACAGTGATGTGAACTCGCCGGTGACCTGGTGGGCTTTGCACAATCTCTCCGGGGCGTGAGAACCCGTGTCGGGTCTGATCATCCGCCGCTGGAAGCTGGCCGTCCTCCGCGTCAGCCTGGATCTGTCCGCGCGGCCCGCAGTGGTCCGATCCAGGCTGGACAGCTACGCCGGCGATCGCGAGGTGACGTACTGGGAGCGCTCGGACGCGCTCGCGGACTTCGGACTCGCTCTGTCAGGCGAAACCCCCCGCACGGTGCAGGTGCCGCAGGAACTTGAACGCGCCGTCGTACGCTCCATGCTCACGGAACTTCCCGCGGAGTCCGCGCTGTGGCTCAGGCTTGAGCCGCCCTACGGCTACCTTGGATCCGCCCCGTGGGAAGCCCTTGCCGAACGGATTCACGTCCCCGTGCTGCGGGTCCCCGATCGCCTGCCCGTGGCTGCCTCCCTCGGCGACACCTGGCACGTGACGATGGTGGTCAGCGCGCCGAGCCGAACGGGTTGGGGGGCCACGCACGTCAGCAACTTCGCGCGCGCCCTCGCCCGGTCCGCAACCATGGGCGAAATCGAAAAGTTCGAGATCGACGTATTCCCGAACCTGACTGTGTATCAGCAACTGACCGGCGCCGCCGATGACCTGCCCTACGTCCGGATTCACGATCCCGGCGATTTTGTACGCCAGCCCCGCACACGGCCGGCCCCCAACAGGGTTGGCGGCACGCGGCGGATCGACTCCGACGACGACCCGCGGCTGCTCTGGGCGGAATGGATCACCGACCGGCTCGGGTCGCGGGCATCCAGCGCCCTGCACGTTGCAGCGCAGGGCCTGGCGAGTGATGACCGGTCAATGCTCACAATCTCCGTGGATCCGGCATCCCCTCAGACTCCGCGCAGGGCTGCGACGGCGGACGCCTACGACGTGTGGTCGCTGGCTGACGCGATCGGGGCATCCCTCGTGTCGATCGCTGCTCCCGAGCACGAACGGCGCGACATCGGTGCACGTATGGTCGCGGACCGGCTGGGGCAACTCCGGCCCGGGCCGACGATCTTCAGCTCGATCGAGCTTGACCCCGACTGCCAGGCCCTGGCCCGAATCCATTCTTTCCTTGCGATGCAGCGGGACAACGAACTGCCCGGCGACCCTTCCTGGTTTGGTTACATCCAGCCCGAATCGATCCAGCAGGCGCTTGCGCAGCCGCTCCCGGCGCGCCATACCAATCAGGCCGCGCCGCCTTTGCCGTCCGGACCGCTCCCCGAGGGTCTGTCCCACCCCGAGTCCTACGCGCCAACCGCGCCGCTCTCGGAATCCGTGAGCGGCAGCGAGGTGCCCCGCTGGGTGGCGTCGTCGTCGAGGTTCATCGAGACCCGACAGGCGAACCTGTCGAACGCCATCGACGCCGGCGAGCGGCGGGACGGCCCGGACTCCGCCTACGACAGGGGCGCTTCGGAGGCGCTCGCGGACATTCAGGACCTCATTCAACGCCACCTGGGGAACGCATGAGGATGATCGTGGCGTTTGAGTCACTCGGGGCCAAGACGGTGATGACCCTTTTCAAGGCCCCGGTCTCGGTTGCCGGGCAAAACGAGGGCCGCAGCATCCGTATCACCCCGCTTCGCGGCGTGGACGCCAAAGAACGCGGGGAAGAGCTGGCCAAGCTCCTCAGAAGACACACCCCGGTCAAGCAGGCAATGGGCTTTGCACTCGCACATCCGCCGGCAACATCCCCGGTGCCGATCTACTTCCGGGTGGCCAGCAGCAGCGCCGACTCCCTGCCGTGGGAGCAGCTCTTCATCGTCCCCCAAGGTTTCCTTGCGCTCGACGCACGCTGGCCGATCGGGCGTATCGCCAAGCGGGTGCACGACGTGCGGCAGCGTTCATTCGAGGCACCGTTCCGCATTGTGGCCGTGCTTTCGGCCGCAGGAGAGACAGGCAACGGAAAGTCACAACTCGAGTCCCTCACGCGGTCAGTGAACGCAGCCCGCGGGAACGGCCTGGACGTTGTTCTCCATGTGATCTCGGGTGATGCGGCCATCATCAACGCGGCGACCGGGCTCGGCGATCCGGCCGTCACAGCAGACTGGCTCGCCGCCACACCAACGGAAATCACCCGCCAAATTTCTGACGCCCGCCCCCACATCCTCCATGTGCTCTGCCACGGCGGTTACGCAGCCCCCGGGGTCGTTGGCCTCAACTTCGCCACGGCGCTGGACTTCGAGGGCGGGGCCGGAATGGGGAGCGTCGTGGTGTCCATCGACTCACTCGCCGGCTCGATCGACCGTTCGACCTGGCTGGTAGTCCTGGCCGCGTGCGAAACAGCCGCGACTGAGGACGGGACGTCCGTTGCGCCGGCCGTCACTCAATCCGCCGCCCACCTGCTCGTCAACTCGGGCGTCCCGGCCGTGATCGGGATGCGCGAGATCGTCGATCTCACCGCGATGAACAGGTTCTGCAAGTTGGTCTATCCGGAGCTCCTTGCCATCGTCACGCGCGCCGTGGCCGATGACGGTCCTTCCGAACGCATCGTGGAATGGGCACCCGCCCTGACCGCACCACGGCTTGCGAGCGCAGGCGTTGATCCCGTGAGCGACGCGGCCTGGTCGGATCCGGTCCTCTACGTCCAGCACGAGGAACTCAGAGTCGATATGGGTGGTGCCGTCGGTGCTCTGTCCGGCGACGAACTCAAGGCAGCGCGGGGACGGCTCGACGAATACCTCAGCTTTGAGCAGGGACTCGACCCCAAGACCACTCCACATGGCGTGATCAGGGAGGTGCAGGCGGAGATCAGGCGGCTGCGGGCAATCGTGGGAGCGGCCCGATGACCGACGACGGGACGGTGCTGCCGGCGTCGGTCCAGATCGACGCGTGGTCGGGAAAGCGTGCCGTATCCCCGCTCGCCCCGGACGCACGACGCTGGGGGGCCAAACCCGGCCTGCCGACCCAAAAGCCCCTTAAGTTCGATAAGCCACCCGACCCTACCGACTGGGAGTCCGACGAGGTGGGCTACGGCATTCTCGTCCCCGACTCCCCCACGGCGCCTGACACGGGCGAATATGTGTGGACGAAGGAGAAGGCGACGGGGAGTGCGCTCCCGGAGCCGGTCCGCCGACTGCTCAAAGCGCGTCCGAAGACAGTACTCCTCTACTGGAATCCCCTGCACGGGAACCGCTTTGTCCGGCGCTATTTCGACAGCGATCCTCCGCACACCAGCGACCTCCGCATCGGGCTGTCCCAGTTCGGGACTGACCGCAAACAGTTGCCGCGATTTGTGCTCATTGCCGCCAGTCCAACCACGATTCCGTGGGGGGTGCAATACTCACTCGCCCTGCGCCATGCCGTGGGACGGCTGCCCTTCGACGACAATCAGGGAGCCGCGTACGTCTCGGCGATGCTCGACGGTGCCGGCTGGGCAACGTCGCCGCCAACGGCGTCGAACGTTGCCGTCTGGACGGTCAACCACGGTACGCGGGACATCACCCATCTCATGCAGAATGTTCTGACCAAGCCGCTCATCGAAAAGTGCGAGGGCACCATAGAGAAGCTCACCGTGGTGGACGGTGCGGACGCCACGACCGCGGGGCTCGTGTCAGCTCTGGCGTCGAAGCCCACTCTCCTGGTGACCTCAAGCCACGGGGCGACGCCCCTCGACGAGCGCGAACTCGTCCGTGACCTGGGACTGCCCGTCGCCCGCAATCACACCCCGGTGGACATTGACGCGCTGGTCGAGTCGGTACCCGGCGGCGCTGTCTGGTTCGCCCAGGCATGCTGTTCGGCGGGCTCGTCCCGTGAAAGCAGCTACGCGGCGCTCCTTGAGGAAGGGACCATGGCACGGCTGATCGTCGACACCGTCGCCGGGCTCACCTCGTCTGTTTCACCCGCCCCGCTCGCGCTTCTCACCCGCCAAATCCCGGTACGCGCTGTCTTCGGCCATGTGGAACCGACGTTCGACTGGACACTTCGCGACCCCGGGACGAAGCAGCGGTTCGGTCACGACCTCATCAGCGGGCTTACGAGCCAGCTTCACTCCGGGCAGCCGCTGGGGCTGATACTCGAGAACTACTACTCCGGCGTCGGTTCGCTCGTCAGTGCCTGGGCGACGCGATCGGACGAGTTCCAGGACTTGCACGATCGCGAGATTCTGGCGGAGATGACCCGCCTGCGTCTGACGGCGTGGGATCGGCAGTCGCTGGTCCTCCTTGGCGATCCCACGGTCCGGATCCCCAAGCTCGCCGAATTCGACCGTTGACAGACCCTAAGTAACGCGAGTAACCTCAGTCACATGTTCTTGAGGTAACGCGCGTTAGTAAGCGAAGCGCGGACGCCCCGGAGCACCATCAGGTCCTCAGCATCAACGACACTCCCGGAGCATTCAATGGCGAAAATTACGGCCCCGAAGAAGGCCGCGGCTGTGCGGCAGCGGGGTGTCACCATGAATGATGTCGCCAAGCACGCCGGCGTCTCCCGGACGGCAGTGTCGTTTGTGCTGAGCAACCGCGAAAATGCCAGCATTTCCGCGGAAACCCGGATCCGCATCAACGACGCCGTGCAGGAACTGGGTTACCGCCCGAACGCCGGAGCACGTGCACTGGCATCCCAGCGCAGTGACTGGTACGGCATTGTCACCGAGATCGTGACGGCACCGTTCGCCGTCGACATCATCAAAGGTGCCCAGGACCAGGCCTGGCTTGACCGCCGGTTCCTGCTCATCGCGCCCTCCGACCAGGCCGATGCCACAGGACCCAACCAGGGCATGGAAGATGCCGCTGTCGAAAAGCTACTGGAACAACGAGTGGAAGGACTTCTCTACGCAGCCACATACCACCGCGGCGTGCACGTTCCGCAAAGCGCCAGGGAGGTGCCCACCGTCCTCATCAACTGCTTTGATATCGACGGGAAACTCCCGTCGATCGTCCCGGACGAGCGCGCCGGAGGCAGGGTGGCCGTCGAACGGCTGCTCAGGGCCGGCCATACCCGGATTGGCGTCATCAACCTGGACCCTGACATTCCCGCGGCCCTCGGACGTTTGGAAGGTGCCCGCGAAGCCCTCACCCAGGCGGGGCTGGATCTTGATCCAGAGCTGGTGGTGCCCGGACATGCAACGGCCGACGGCGGTTATGCCGCCGCCTGTGAAATCCTGGACCGCTACCCGGAAAAGGACAGGCCTACCGCACTGTTCTGCCTCAACGACCGCATGGCAATGGGCGCATACGACGCCATCAAGGAACGGGGCCTGACCATCCCCGGAGACATCGCCGTGATCGGCTTCGATAACCAGGAACTGATTGCGGCCTACCTCAGGCCCAAGCTGACCACGGTTGCTTTGCCGTTCGAAAAAATGGGCGCCCTGGGAGTCCGGACGCTCGCAGCTCTTACAGCAGGACAGCCGATAATTGCCGACCAGCAATTAGTCGACTGTCCGCTGCTAGAACGCTCTTCGGTCTGACCGCGAAATCAACGTCGAAGAGCAACCCCTCACCCACCCCTTCACCTTGCTGATGAAGATAGGAAAGAGATAACCATCATGACACAACACCGATTCTTGAGGTCTGCCCGCATCACGGCCGCCGGTCTGGCGGTCGGCGCCATGCTGCTGACCGGCTGCGCAGCCACCGCCAACAAGCCTGCCGGCACCGACGCCGCGGCGAATGCGGGCGCATTCCTCACCATCCCGCGTGAGGATATGGGCACCTTCGTGCAGAACTTCAACCCGTTCGCGCCCACAGTCAACCCGATGGTCCAGCAGTCCATCTACGAATCCCTCCTGATCTTCAACCCGGCCAAGGGAGACACCGTGCCGTGGCTCGCCACCGGGTGGAAGGCCGCCGAGGACGGCAAGTCCATCACGTTCACGCTGCGCGACGGCGTGAAATGGTCTGACGGTAAGCCGCTCGTGGCCGAGGACGTCGCCTACACGTTCGAGCTCCAGAAGAAGATCAAGGGCGGTTACGACTATCTGGACACCGTGGCCGCAGAAGGAAACACGGTCACCTTCACCTTCAACAAGCCCTGGTCCCCGGCCCTCTACGATGTTGGACAGCTCACCATCCTGCCCAAGCACATCTGGTCCGCCCTGGCCGATCCGGAGAAGGATGCCAACGCCAAGCCGGTGGGCACCGGCCCCTACACGGAGGTGGACAGCTTCCAGGCGCAGTCTTTCGTGCTGAAGAAGAACCCCAACTACTGGCAGCCCGAAAAGCAGAAGATCGCCGGTATCAAGATGCTCGCCTTCGCAGGGAACGACGGCGCCAACCTCGCCGCCGCCAACGGCGACGTGGACTGGGCCCCGCAGTACATCCCGAACATCGAGAAGACCTTCGTCTCCAAGGACAAGGAGCACCGGCAGTACTGGTTCCCGGCCACGGGCGCCATGATCAACTGGCAGCTCAACACCACCAAAGCCCCGTTCAACGACGTGGATGTCCGCAAGGCGCTGAGCATGGCCGTGGACCGGGACCAGGTCACGACAATCGGCATGAGCGGCTACGCCAAGCCGGCCGACTGCACCGGACTCTCCGGCAACTATGAAACCTGGAAGAACGCCGAGGTCAAGGACAACTGCACCTGGACAAAGCTGGATGTCCAGAAAGCCAACGAACTGCTGGACAAGGCCGGCTATGCCAAGGGTGCTGACGGCAAGCGCACGCTCAAGGACGGTAAGCCCTTCGAGTTCAAGATCTCCGTAGGCGCTACCTCCTCCGACTGGCTGTCAGTTGCCAACGTGATCGCCCAGAACCTGGCCGAGGTGGGCGTTACCGCGAAGGTGGAATCCCCGGACTGGGCCGCTGTGGTTGCCGGCTACGAGACGGGCGACTTCGACTCCGGCATCGTCTGGAGCGCCAACGACCCCAGCCCGTACAAGTACTTCAACACCTCCATGGGAAGTGCAACGGTCAAGCCGGTGGGCACCAAAACCTTCGACAACTACCACCGCTTCGGTGATGCCACAGCCGATGCGCTGCTCGCCGAATTCGCTGCCGAATCAGACGAGTCCGGCCAGAAGGACATCGCCAATAAGCTGCAGGAAGAATACAACAACACCGCGCCGCTGGTGCCGCTGTTCTCCGGACCGGAATGGGGCGCCTTCAACGACACCCGCTTCACCGGCTGGCCCACCGAGGGCAATCCCTACGCCACCCTTTCGGTCCGCGCACCCACCACGGTGCTGGTACTGACCACCCTGGAACCGCGCAAGTAACCAACTCCGGGCAGGCGGGCCACCTCGCCCACCAGCAATGCACGCCCGGCGGCTGCGTTTCAACTAGCCGGCCGCCGGGCGTGCCCCCACATTTTCCGCACTTCCCGAATGGAGGGAACCCGTGCGCTTCATCCTGCGCCGCCTTGGTTTCTACCTGATCGCCTTCTGGGCATCCATCACCCTGAATTTCCTGCTCCCGCGTTTTATGCCGGGCGACCCCGTCTCCCGCATGTTCGCACGTTCCCAGGACAGAATGCAGCCCGAACAGATCGAGGCCCTGCGAAAGCTGCTCGGCGTTGACGACAGGCCGCTCTGGGAGCAGTACACCGACTACCTGCACAACATCTTCACCGGGCAGATGGGAGTTTCCATCTCGCGCTTCCCCACCCCTGTCACCGAGGTCATCTCGTCCCAGATCGGCTGGACGCTCCTGCTGGGCGGAACCGCACTGGTGATTGCCGCCGTCGTGGGTAACCTGCTGGGCATCCTGGCCGCGTGGCGCCGCGGCGGCGCGGTGGACTCCGCACTCCCCCCGGTGCTCGTGTTCATCGGCTCGTTCCCCTACTTCTGGCTCGCCATGGGCGCGCTCTACCTGTTCGGCGTGGTGCTGGGCTGGTTCCCCATCCGGCACGCGTTCACGGCCGGGCTGGAGCCCGGCTTCACCTGGGAGTTCATCGGCGACGTCGGCGCCCACCTTGTGCTTCCGGCGCTGACCATCGTGCTGGTGTCCATCGGCGGCTGGATGCTGGGCATGCGGAACACCATGATCGCCACCAATTCGGAGGACTACATCACCATGGCCGAAGCCAAGGGCCTCCGGCCGGGCCGCATTATGCTCCGCTACGCAGCCCGGAACGCCATGCTGCCCTCGGTGACGAGCTTCGGCATGGGCCTGGGATTTGTGGTGGGCGGCGCGCTCCTCACCGAGGTGGTGTTCGCCTACCCCGGCGTTGGCTACCAGCTCCTGAACGCCGTTCAGGGCCTCGACTACCCGCTGATGCAGGGCCTGTTCCTGACCATCACCGCCACCGTGCTGCTGGCGAACTTCCTGGTGGACATCCTGTACGTCCGCCTCGACCCGCGCGTGCGCAGCAACTAAGGGATCCAACCATGACAACCGTAATTCTGCAGCAACCCGCCAAGCCGGCGGGCACCATAAGGGCTGGCCGCAAACCCAACCGCAGCTTTATCCACGGGCTCCTCACCAACAGGAAGTCGATGGCGGGCATGGCGGTGATGCTGGTGTTCATCACACTGGCGCTCCTCGCACCCGTTCTGTTCCCGGGCGATCCCTCCCGGATCACCGCCATGGCCTCGCTGGAACCGTCCGCCGAGCACTGGCTGGGCACCACGGCCAAGGGACAGGATGTCCTCGCCCTGACCGTCCACGGCTCCCGAAGTTCCCTGTTCGTGGGGCTGACGGTGGGATTCGCCTCCACGCTGATCGGCATCCTGGTGGGCCTTGCCTCTGCCTACTTCGGCAAGTTCATCGATGAAGCACTCTCCCTGGTGACCAACGTCTTTCTGCTCCTTCCCGGCCTGCCGCTGCTGGTGATTCTGGCCGCATTCCTGCCGCCGGGACTGGGCACCGTCATCCTGGTGCTGGTGGTCACCGGGTGGGCCGGCTCCGCACGTGTCCTTCGCTCGCAGGCCCTGTCCATCCGGTCGAAGGACTTCGTGGCCGCGGCCGTGGTCTCCGGCGAACGGGCGGGCCGGATCATGTTCCGCGAGATCCTGCCCAACATGGCCTCCATCGTGATGGGTACCCTCCTGGCCTGCGTGATCTACGGCATCGGAGCGCAGGCGGGTCTTGAGTTCCTCGGCCTGGGCGATGTCAGCACGGTCTCGTGGGGCAACAACCTGTTCTGGGCCGGCAACGAGGGCGCCCTCCTGACGGGCAGCTGGTGGGTGTTTGTGCCCTCGGGTGTCTGCATCGCGCTGGTCGCCTTTGCGCTGGCCCTCATCAACTACGCCGTGGACGAGGTCACCAACCCCAGGCTGCGGAAGATCAAGGCACCCAAGCCAGCCGCCGTACAAACCCCTGCACACCCTGAAAGGAGCGCCCCGTGACCGTCTCCCAAGTCTCCTTCGGCTCCCACGAACCAGTCCTGGACGTCAGGAACCTCACCGTAAGGTACGTCGGCGATACCCGCTCCACCACCGCCGTCGACCGCGTTTCCTTCAGCATCGGCACCGGCGAGGTGTTCGGGCTGGCCGGGGAATCGGGCTGCGGAAAGTCGACCATCGCCAACTCGATCATGCGCCTGCTGAAGGATCCGGCCAGGATCGCCGGTGGCAGCATCTGCTTCGGCGGCAGGGACGTCCTGGCCATGAGCCCGGAGGAGCTGCGGCGATTCCGCTGGCAGGACGTGGCCATGGTGTTCCAGTCGGCCATGAACTCCCTGAATCCGGTGCTGACCATCGGCGAGCAGATCGTGGATATCTTCACCACGCATGCCGGCTACTCCCGCAAGGAATCGCTCCGGCGCGCGGGTGAACTGCTGGAACTCGTCCGGATCGATCCGGCGCGCCTTAAGTCCTATCCGCACCAGCTCTCCGGCGGCATGCGGCAGCGAGCGGTCATCGCCATGGCCGTGGCGCTCAAACCGTCGCTGCTGATCCTGGACGAGCCAACCACTGCGCTGGACGTTGTGGTGCAGCAGGAGATCATGGCCCAGATCAAGGAACTCCAGCGCGAACTCGGCTTCTCCGTCCTTTTCATCACGCATGACATGTCCCTCATGGTGGAACTCTCGCACCGCATGGCCGTGATGTACGGCGGCCGGATCGTGGAAACTGCAAAAGCCCGGGATGTCTACGCCACCCCCCGCCACCCCTACACCCAGGCACTGATGGGCGCGTTCCCGCCGCTTACCGGCCCGCGCATTCCGCTCAACGGACTGCCCGACGGCGTCAAATTCCGGAATATCCCGGACCTCACCGAGGCGGCACCCGGACATTTCGTGGCCGCGGCGGGTGCCGCGGGTGACTTGGGTGCCGGAACTGCGGCGGCTGCCGGCTCAGCGGCGAATGCCGGCACACCGGCCGCCGATCCCTCAATCATGGAAGGAGCCGCACGATGAACCGCACTGCACTGTCCCCGGGGCATCCTGATGCTTCCGTAGAAACCCCTGCCCTCGAGATCCGCGGGCTGGGAAAATCGTTCCCGATCGGCGGGCTTTTCTCCCGGGAATCGGTCCGTGCACTGCACGGCGTCGATCTGTCTATTGGCCGGGGCGAAATCGTGGCACTGGTGGGGGAATCCGGTTCGGGCAAGAGCACCCTGGCCCGCTGCGTTGCCCGGCTCGAGAAGCCAGGCTCCGGGGAGATCCTGATTGACGGCGTTGATGTCCTCAAGCGCGACCGGTTCCAGGCTTCGCGGGCCTTCCGCTCCCAGCTCCAGATGGTGTTCCAGGACCCGTTCGGTTCACTGAACCCGGCGCACAGGATTGAGCACTTCCTGCGGCGGTCGCTGGCAATCCACGGAAAGGCGGGCCGTTCTGAATCCGCCACCCAGCAACGGCTTGAGGAGCTGATGGCCACCGTGGGCCTGCAGGCAGACATGCTGGACTCCTATCCGCACGAACTCTCCGGCGGGCAGCGCCAGCGTGTGGCCATTGCCCGGGCCCTGGCCGTGGAACCGCGGGTGATTCTCGCCGACGAGCCAACGTCCATGCTGGATGTTTCCGTGCGCATCGGTGTGCTGAACCTGATGCGCACACTCCGCGACGAGCAGGGCATTTCGATGCTCTACATCACCCACGACCTCGCATCTGCCCGCTACCTGGCCGACCGGACAGCGGTGATGTTCGCCGGTGAGCTCGTGGAGGAGGGCGAGTCCCTGGACCTGCTGGCCAATCCGGCCCACCCGTATACCCGGTTGCTGGTGTCCGCCGTGCCGGACCCGGCCCGCGCGGGCTCCTACGATCCCGTCCGCCGCGCCGAACTGCGCCAGGCGGTCATGGCCTCGACGAACTGCGCTTTCGACGGCGACCCGGACCAGCCGTGCTCTGCGACCAAGCCCGTCCGCCACCAGGTCGGCGAACCCCGCAGCCGCCATTGGGTCCGCTGCCACCTCTACCGGCCGCGTGCCGGCGGGGGCGGGCATGCACTGGCACCTGAATCCGGGCCGGCACCTGAACCAGAAGACAAGAAGGCTTCGGCATGACCGGACTGATCCACCCCCTGGCCACGGTTCCCCGGGACGAGCTGGTGGCCCGCGCCGAGGCCGATCCGCTCCGCCCCCGCTTCCATTTCGTGTCCCCCGCCGGCTGGCTCAACGATCCCAATGGCGTCTGCCAGTGGAACGGGACCTACCACCTCTTCTACCAATACAATCCGGAGGGCGCCTTCCACCACAACATCCGGTGGGGCCACGCCACCAGCGCCGATCTCGTTACGTGGACGGACCAACCGGTGGCGCTGGAACCGTCCGCGGGGCCGGACGCCGGAGGCTGCTGGTCCGGGGTCGTGGTCAATGACAATGGAACACCAACCCTGGTCTACTCAGGCCGGGCCGATGAGCGGGAGCTGGCTTGTGTCGCCGTCGGGTCTGCGGACCTGCTGAACTGGACCAAAGCGGCCGGCAACCCTGTTATCGCCGCCCCGCCGGCCGGCGTCGACATTACCGCCTACCGCGACCACTGCGTGTGGCGCGAAGGGGACAAGTGGCGGCAGCTGGTGGGCTCAGGAATCCGGGGGCGCGGCGGGACGGCCTTCCTCTACGAATCCGCCGACCTGCACGCGTGGGACTACATCGGTCCGCTGTACATTGGCGACGCGTCGCAGGGTGACCCTGCCGGCACGGACTGGACCGGCACCATGTGGGAATGCGTGGACCTGTTCCGGGCAGGCGGGGGTTCGCTGGGTTCCGATCCCGTGGACAGCTCCCCCGATGTCCTGGTCTTCTCGGCATGGCACGACGGCGACACGCGGCACCCGCTGTACTGGACCGGGCGCTATTCCGGCGACTCCTTTGTACCCGCGGCGCTGCACCGCCTCGACTACGGGGGACGGTTCTTCTACGCACCGCAGTCTTTCCGGGACGATATGGGCCGACGCATTATGTTCGGCTGGCTCCAGGAAGGCCGCAGCGACGAGGCCATGGTGGACGCCGGCTGGTCCGGTGTGATGAGCCTGCCACGTATCGCTACGGTGACCGACGACGGAATGCTGCGGTTCGCGCCGGTACCGGAAATCGAGGCGTTGCGCCGGGAGCACGTGAGCATGCCCGGCTTCGTGCTGTCCGACGCCGGGGCACCTGTAAGTGCCGGGGTGTCCGGCCGGCAACTGGACCTTGAGCTCGACGTGCAGATCGCACCGGGAGCTGTGCTGCGGCTGGTTGTTCTGGGCTCGGAGGACGGCGCCGAGGAGACGGTGGTTGAACTGAGCCGCGCACCCGGCGACGGTTGCGAAGGAAGCCTCCGCCTCGACCGCAGCCGCAGCAGCCTCGACGCCACTGTAGACACGGAAGACAAGTCCGGGCCTGTTCCGATGCCTGGCGGCCGCGTGCACCTGCGTGTGCTGCTGGACCGGTCCGCCGTCGAGATTTTCGCAAACGGCATGCCGCTCACAGCCCGCGTTTATCCCACCCTGGGCGGCGGCCGGGTGAGCCTGGCAGCCTCCGGGGGTAGCGTGCGGCTGCTCGCGCTCGACGCCTGGACCATGGCTGGAATCTTCGACGGGCCCCGGCCCCTCTTCCCCTAACGCAGGACCGGACTGTTTCACACCGTACTGAGCCGGCAGCACCGACGCCGCCCGGAATGAAAAAGGACCTCATGAAGAATTCACCCTCAGTTTCACGCCGCTCACTCCTGACCGGGGCAGGTGCGGCGGTTGCACTCAGCGGGCCCCTGGCATTGGCTGGTGCCGGCACCGCTACGGCATCCCCAGCCCTTACACCCGGCACCGCGCCGGCCGGTTCCCCCGCGAAAGGACGAACCCGGATGCGTCCGAATTTCCACTTCAGCGTCCCCGACAACTGGAAGAACGATCCCCAGCGCCCCATCTACCTCGACGGCGAATACCACTATTACTACTTGTACAACGGTGATTACCTCGATGGCCGCGGGGGAACCTCGTGGCGGCGGGCTTCCACCCGGGACCACGTCGTGTTCCAGGACGGCGGCGTCGCGATCCCGAAGTTCAGCAACGCCAACGGTGACTGCTGGTCAGGATGCATCGTAGAGGACGTCCATAACAGCGCGGGGTACGGCGAGGGCGCAGTGATCGCGCTCGTGACCCAGGCGCCCGAAGGCCGGCAGGCCCAGTACCTCTGGTACTCCAAGGACCGGGGACGCTCATTCCAGCCCGGCGGCCTGGACCCTGTGCTGCCGAACCCCGGAGTGCCCGACTTCCGGGATCCCAAAGTCATCCGGGACGCCGACCGCAAGCGGTGGTTCATGGCCAACGCCGAGGGGCAGAAATTGGGGTTCTACGCGTCAACGGACCTGCGGTCCTGGCAGCGCGTGGGCGAGTTCGTGCGCACTGACCTGGGGTTGCTGGAGTGTCCCGATATCTTCCGCATGACCGCTGATGACGGGACGGAGCACTGGGTCCTTGGCACGAGTGCCAACGGCAAAGGCCGCGGCCTGCCCGCGACGTACGCGTACTGGACCGGCGCCTTCGACGGCAGTTCCTTCACGACCGACCATCCCGAGCCGGAGTGGCTCGACTACGGCTTCGACTTCTACGGGGCAGTCACGTATCCGCATCACGAGGCGTCCGGCAAGGAGGACGGCACGCTGCGCCGGGTGATCGGCTGGGCGAACTTCTGGGACTATCCGCACAACACGCCCACCCTCGCCACCGACGCGTACAACGGGGACGACATGATTGTGCGCGATCTCCGGCTGAAGCGGGGAAACGGCCGGTACTACTTGGCGTCAGCACCGACGTCGGCCCTTGCGAAGCACGTCAAACGCACCCACCGCCTTGGCGACCTGTCGGTGGCGGGCACGCGGGACCTCGACTTCCGGGGACTCTCCTACGACCTGTCCTGCGAGCTGGTGTGGGACCCCGCTGCCCCGCCCGCAAACCTGGGACTGGAGGTCTGCCGTGCGCCCGGCGGCGGCAGGCATGTGGCCGCCGGTGCGTTCCTCCGTGGTCCCTTCGCGTACGTCAACAGGCGGCCCACGATCAACCCGACGGGCGGCGAGACGCAGACCCCCGTCGAGCCCGCGGCGGGACGCCTCAGCATCCGCATCCTCGTGGACCGGACGAGCGTTGAGATGTTCATTGGCGACGGGCGTGTGGTGCATTCACACCGGGTGTTCCCGCTCGAAGGCGACAACGGCATCCGCCTCTACGCACACGAAGGAGCCGCTACCTTCCGGGACCTGACCATCCGCGAGCTGAGCGTGGTGCAATAACCCGCCGCCTGCCCGGCCCGGCCACCGGCTGGCTTCGTGCAGGGTTCACGGGAGCGTCGCCTGATGTCAGCGCACACCCGAGTCGAATGCCACGTTCACCTCGGTGATGGACCCGGCCTCAATAACAACCTGCTGCGGAGAGGCGGCTGGCAGGGGGGTCCCGGAGAGATTTGCGGCGTGAAGCTCATACGTCCCTGCGGGGAGCTCGAGCTGGAATTCCCCCTGGCCGTTGCTGGTAGCTTCACGGACCGTTGTTCCTGAGATGTCCCTGATAACGATATGGGCGGGCAGAGGAATTTGTGAGCAGGGCGTGGAATCCATGGTTTCGGGGCATCCGGCGTCGACGGTGACATGTCCCTTGATTCCGGAGTTCGCAGGCTCCGTCGCGCAGGACGCCAGTATCCCCGCCGTGCATACCGTTATGAGCACGGACTTCAAGGTGCGGAGCCGGAAGCGCATAATCCAACAACGTTTCTTCAGTGGCACAAGTTCCTCCCGTCTGCGGTGACTCCGGCGTCCGATATCAGAGTTCGGCGATGCTGGAGTTTCGCAGTAACGCACCCGTAACGCCGACTCATCTCTAATGGTCCAAGCCATACTTTGTCACTCAATAGAAGAAAGGAGCCGTGATGAGCGAGACAGCAGACTCTCCTGCCCCGCAAGGATCAGAGCAATCCACGCGGGTTGAGCTCCCGGGCCCAACCTTCCAGGAGCGGGAAGAGGAGTCCCCCGGGGCGGAGGAACGCCGGCCTGACATGGACCAGCGGCAGGCAGCGATCCATACAGAGCGGCGCCCGGCAGGGCCGGAGGAAACACACGAAGACCAGCAGGAGGCCATCGATGACGGGCTTCCGCGAAACGATGACGAGCCTGAAACTGATCCGGCCGAAAGTTCCGAGGACTAGCCATGTCTCCCGTATCGATCCTGTCCAACATCTCGCTCGGCGACGGGCCCACAAACAATGACACCTCCACCGTGGGGGAACCGACAGCAGCGGTGGCAGGCAGCCACATGTTCATGACCGGGAACTGGTATTGCAGTCAGAGCACCGACGGGGGCACAAACTGGAAGCACGTGGATCCGTTCACGGCGCTACCGTCAGCCGCCGGGGGTTTCTGTTGTGATCAGGTGGTGCTTTATGACGCCCGGCGCAGGCTATGGATCTGGATTCTTCAGTACAGCCGCCGGAATGGTGCCAACGTTTTCCGGCTTGCCGCCGTCCATGATGGCGACTTCGGCAACCCCGGCGCGTGGTACTGGTGGGATATTGCGCCGACAACGCTGGACAGTTCCTGGACACAGCTATGGTTCGACTACCCCGACGCCGCAGTGACGGCGGACAACTTGCTCATCACGTTCAACGTGTTCAACAATGTCGGCGACGGGCAATGGCAGCGGGCCGTCGTCATGCGCTTTCCCCTCGCGACCATTGACACTCGGGGAACGCTGGGTTTCAACTTCTGGACAACCACACAAAACGGCTCCCTCCGGCTTACGCAGGGCGCCGGACGCACGATGTACTTCGCCAGCCATAATTCGAGCCAACAGGTACGCCTGTTTTCCTGGGCAGACGGGCAGAACGGCGTCAATTGGTGGGACATCAACGTCACAGCATCAAGCAGCGCGATATCATCCAATGCCCCCAACAATGTGAACTGGCTGGCCCGGGCCGACCGGCGGATCACGGGCGCCTGTATCGGCAACGGCACCATCACCCTCATGTGGACCGCCGGCAGCGGAACGAACCGGCCCCGCGCGTACTGCAGAGTCGTGCAGATCGCAGAGGCCACCAAGCAGGTCACGGCCCAGCCTGATATCTGGAGTTCCACCCGGTCCTGGGCCTATCCGGCAGCGTGCACCAACAATTCCGGAGTCCTGGGGTTCACTGCGTTCTATGGCGGAGAAGACCGCCACCCCGGGCATATCGTCGGAATCCGTGAGGACAACGGAACGTGGAGCACCGCATACAGCAGGCAAGGAAGCCATTCACCCAACGAACCTAAATGGGGAGACTACCTATCCTGCCGTCGGCATACGCCCTCCACCAATACCTGGGTGGCATCCGGATACACTCTCGAAGGCGGCGCGACCCGCACCGACATCCTTCCCCGGATTGTCAGGTTTTCCAGGGTGTGATGACTCCTCCAACAAATTCCCAAAGGGAGCATCAGTTCACATTGGGTTGAATAGTCGGGCGGGGCCATGACACCGGAGATCATTTTACTGACGCTGCTGGGAACAGCGCTGGCGTGTACGCTGTCCGCTTCGGCAGGATTGGGCGGTTCCCTTGTTTTGGTGCCGATGCTTGCGCTGGCCATCGGTACCAAGGAAGGCGTGGCTCTGGCGGCCCTGCTGCTGGCGGCCAATAATCTGGTCAAACTCGTTGCGTACCGCGGCACCATCCCCTGGCGGAAATCGCTGATCGTCCTGGTGCTGGTGGTGATCGGTTCCGTGTTGGGTGCTGCCCTCCTCATCGCCGCTCCCGAAACGTGGGTGAGCGCCGCAGTAGTCTTAAGCATAGTGTTGGCGCTGGCTGCCGAGCGCCTCAGACTCCCCGCGATGCAGAAGGTCGGGGCACCGGTGCTTGCCTTGGCCTCGGGGGCGACCTCAGGGTTCTCGGGAACGTCCGGACCGCTGAAGGGGGTCGCGCTGCGCCTACTCAACCTGGACCGAAGCCACCTGGTCGGCGCTGCGTCGATTGTTTCACTTGCGGGAGACGCGACGAAGGCCAGCGTCTACGCCGGAGCAGGGCTGCTCAGCACTGAATCCCTGCTGTTAATGGCGGGTCTCTTCCCCGTCATGATTGCCAGCACATTTTTCGGCCGTTTCCTGAATACAAGGGTCGGAGAGCGCGGATACGCGGTCCTCTTCTGGACCGTGATGGGCGGCTATTCCCTCAGGCTGCTCGGTTTCGCACCCTAGGACAGCTGAATCGTGGCGGCAGTCGACAGCGTGACTACCCGCACCCGCCGCGCGGGCCGACGTGGCCCACGCCCCGCGGCAGGGGCGTTCAGCTGGCCGGCGCCACCACGTCCTCCAGCATTGACCTGTCGAAAAAGCGGACCTCGCCCGTGGCCTCGAAGAACACCGGTACCACCGATGTACTCGGGTCCTTGGACGTTTCGTAGATCTCGGCCGCACTTCCGTGCTTCCTGGCAATCGTTCCAACGAGCTCTGTACCGCGAACCCGGACAGTTCGATATTTGTAACTCATGGTGACCCCTTCGTCGGAGCCGCGGACAACGGCTGCCTTCAAGTTAGTCCCGACCGAGGAGATATCCCAGCTTTCCGGGCATCAACAAATTCGGGGCGTTATGCATTCACCGGCGGAAGGCCTTTGCCGCTCTTCCGGAGAGCTGAGCCGCCAATGCCACGCCTGGGTTTATCGAGGGGAACGGCACCTGGAGATCCGGGGTGCGTAAGGATCCAATGAGTTGTTCAGGTCGCGCCGGTGCCCGCTCGGGCGCCTTTCAGTCATTGGACGCGCAGCGGTGCATAAACGCTGCCATCTGATCCCGCAGAATCGCTGCACCCGGGCGGAAGGTACGTGTCTTGTCAGCCTCGGTCCAACCGTTGCTGATTGCGGTGGACGCCAACCAGGAGATCTGCTTGTAGAAAGCGTGGTCGGTGGGGATATCCGCAAATGCGGACTGGCCGTCCGGCTCATAGGCGGGAGATCCGGCATGGCGGTAGATGAATGCTGCCATCTGGTCGCGGTTGACCGTTGCCGCGGGGCGGAACGTCCGCGTACCGTCTGCCTCCCTCCAGCCCTCACTGATCTTTTCAGACCACAGCCAAGAGATCTCCTTGTAGAACGCGTGCGTCGTGGGCACGTCAGCGAAGGGCGACTGTAACGGGGGGACGAAGTCCGGCCTGCCGGCAAGCCGGAACAGGAACGCGGCCATCTGGTCGCGGTTCACCTGCTGGGCGGGACGGTAGGTCCTGGTCCCGCCTGCCTCGATCCAGCCCGTCGAGACGCGCGATTCCGCGAGCCACGAGATCTCCCGGTAGAACAACGCACCCGGGGGAACATCAGTGAAGGCTGTGCCGCTGGCAGTCGTCGGAGCGTCAGGGATTACACCGGCGTCGACGGAGACATGGGTGGAAGCCGGTGCAGGGGATGTGCCGATGACCGGGAAGTTGAAGCCAAAGCGGTAAAAGTTCAGCGAACGGGCCATGGCGCCGCGTTCGACAGGCTGATCAGGTCCGAAGCTCCCGTCGGGATTACCCACGACCACAAAGGTGGACGCCAGCCATGCCAACTCTTCATAATTCGGCATGCCGGGCAGGATATCCGGGTAAGCGGAATAGATGTGTGCGTCCGGGGGGACCCGGGGACTGTCGGCCAGCCGATGGAGGAAAACCGCGAGCGTCCGGCGGGTGATCTCCTCTTCAGGGCGGAAGGTACCGTCGGTGAACCCGTCGTCAATGCCCCAGGCCGCGACCCAGCGGACCGCGTCATTGTAGTCGGAACCGGGCGTCAGGTCAGAGAAGGTCGGGGCGTTCGGGGGAACGGCAGGACTTCCGGCGTACCTGTACAGGATCGCCGACAGGGAACCACGGTTTACCGGGATGTCAGCCCGGAAGGTGCCGTCCGGGTAGCCCGTGATGTAACCGCTGACGGCGGCCCACAGGATTGTGTCAAAGTTTGGGTGCTCCGGCGGGATATCGGTGAAAAGGCGGGGTTTTTCCAGCCCGGTGTCAATGCCGGAAATGACTTCGCCGGAGCTGACGTGGACAGGTGTGGGTTCCTGGCCCGGACTGTCGCTGCTGTACCACCGGTCCAGGGCGCCGCTGGTTCCGCCGAGGAACTTGAGCCGATAGGTTCCCGGTGCGAGCCCGGTCAGCTCGTAGCTGCCATCGGCATCCACAGACGTGCGCCCGGCCACGGAACCGTCCTCTGCGTATGCCTCCACTGTGAGGAGGCTGAACACCGTTCCCACGCTGCTTACTTCGCCGATAATGGCCGCGGGTCCCATGCCTGGGGTCAGGCCGCGTTCGGGAATGAGGGTTCCTTCGGGACAGTTATCGCCGAGCATCTCCATCAGCGCGGCGTACTCGGCGGGGTCAACGCTCAGGTTCCACCGGGACTTCACAAAGATCCATTTGTCTGCATAGCCGCATTGCACGCCAGAACCCGGCGGCTGCCACTGGCCCGGGTCTTTGGATCCTTTGTCGTCATCGACGGCCCTTGTCACGGCCCTGAGAGTCGTGTCCGGGTACTTGAGGTCGTTGGCAAAGTCGCGCCGCTGTTCGGCCGTCCAGGCCCAGGCCCCTGACAGCCAGGCTTCCTCGAGCGGGACCATATGATCGACCGTCATTTCCGCTGGATCTGATGCAAATAAGCGGTCGTATAGGGAAATCCAGCTGCCGGAAATGATTGTGCAGGGTGGCTCAACGACGATCATGGACGGGTGGGACGCTGCAATGAGCACCTCGTTGGCAGTGTCACAGCCGTCTCTGTCAGCATCAATCCATCGGCCAAAGCCCTTGGGATCCAAAGGCACGCCTGCTTCCGGCCGCACTTCAAGGGTCTCCAACAGATCAGCCGAAGTGGTCAGGCCGTCCCGCGCGCTCACCGCCGGCAAAGGCCCTGCCAGGCCTAGGAAGAACACCGGCACCAAAGCCGCTGCGATCCCAGCCTCGATAGTCCTGCGATCGAACCGAACACGCTCTCCCGGCATTCCGTTCCCCCAAGCATCAGCTAGTGCCTCGAGAGGTTGCCCAGGTTCTTGCTCTGACAAGGGAGGCAAGGAATTCTACAAGGTCATTCAAACAGAAGCACGCTGCATAAAGGCGCAGGTTTTGCTCAAGTTTCGAAATGAAATCCAACGGGTGCGTTCCGTGCAACTGCGGCAGCTTGGGGAGGCTCCTGCCCGCCTACGGATTCCTGAGTTGGTGGACACGGAGTCCTCTGAACCCTCTGGCCCGGTCCGGCTGCAGTACGACCCATCCGGAGCCCGAAGTGTGCACAACGTGCACACTTATAAACGTGCCTCACTGCACCTCGGGACGATGAGCGCATCCCTCTAAAGGACGCCGTTGGGTGGCCTCCGCTCACGTGCCCCTTTGGAGCGTACGCATCCGCAGCTCTGGCGTCAGATTGTCCACCACTGAAGTCAGGCCGCCCTAGAGACCTGCCATCGCGGGAGCCAGCCCTGACTGCTGTCCAGCCGTTCGGCCACGAGCTCTGCAATCTGGAGGCTTGAGAGGATTATGAGGGACTGCGGAAACTTCAGGAAAAGGATGTTGAGGGCGGTGGGACATCAATCTCCACGGGCCGGCCGGTATGTCTGACATCTATCGCCGGACATTCAGCTTTGACATTTATGGGCGTTCGACCCGAAACAGTGGACAATCCGGGCAACACCTTTGGTGTTCATTCATGCTGGAAAACCTTCTTGGGCCTCGTGATCGTACGCGTTAGTGGCTGCCATTGTTGGGTGACGGGGAGCTGCCGTTGATCAGATGGAACTCCAGCGCAGCCTGTGCGGTCCGCTAGTGTCCGGTCCGCTAGTGTCAGGTTCTGCGGATGGAGATGGGTTCGTAGACCATGACCGAGCCCAGCGCCGGTCCTCGGCAGGTCAGCTGACACGGCGGTAAGCGGTGGGCCCGCAGTTCCACGTCGATATGCGCCGGGTGGGGCGGGCGGCCGGTGATGTGGATGCGCCAATGGTTGCCCTCGCTCAAGGTCTCAGTAACCAGATAGCCATTCCGGCCGGCGGGACCGAAACGTCCGAGCACGGCAGCGACGGCGGCTTGCTGTGGTGGGATGAGATCCGTGTATCCGCGCAGATACTCTGCGTGGATACGATCGGCGAGGTGATTCTCGATCGTGGTGACGGATGACTCGGCATCGAGTCCACCGTAGTACACACCGTCGGGGGCGACGACGGCGTTAGCTGCGAACCTGTCACCGCCAATGTGGGAGCACTCCCACACCAGCTCTGGCCATCGCTCACTGAGTGCACGTCCTACGGGCCGTCCCCGCACGGCGCAGCAGGGGTCATGCTGACCATGAGCGCAGATCAGGATAACCGGCGGCAAGCCAGGATGTCCGGGCGATGTCAGGGCTGGGACAATCTTTGCAAGGTCCTCGTCCCGGTCCCACGTTCCCCATAGCTGTTGATAGGCATCGGCGCTTTGATGGCGCAGTACGGCCCAACGTCCGGGACCGAGGCGCCGGCGTGGGCCGGGCCGCCGCACCAAGAGGACCCGTGCACGTGCCGTCCGCGCAGCCGAGACTACGAGGGCTTTGGTTCCAGCGTCAAGATCGAGGCCGTCGAAGCCGTTGGGCGGCCACCCGCCCCGGTACTCTATGAGGATCCAAACCGAGCCGGGCGACGCCGTGCCTGCCATCGAGTCGCCGCGCGTCCGAGCGCTTTCCGCGCAGAAGAAACGTTTTGTCGGGGCCACGAGGGACATCACTGTTCAACGGGGACGAGAACTCCTGCGCGTAACAGACGTTCGACGAGTTCAACGCCGAGATCCGTCGCGGGGTGATCCTTGCCGTCGAGCAGGAGCCTGACGGACGGCAGATGTGTCTCGGGGAAATCGAGCCAGCCCACGCGGGTAGTCAGGCGTGAGCCCTCGAGCCGTGGTTCCAGTGCATCCCGAAGCCGCACCAGCGACTCGGGGCCTAGGCGCTCGAGGGCCGCGAGCTGGGCCACGGGGCCTAGCGGAGCCGGGCGTCCCTGTCCCCTCCGGGCTCGGTGGAAAAGGGAAGTGGTATCAGCCTCAGAGATTGCTGCGGCGAGACGTTCACGCACGGCGGCGATCTCCCCATCGGGTCCCTCCACGCCCAATGGCAAGGAACGGCGCATCTCGGGATCGTCGCACAGTGCTGCAAGCGCGGCCTGCGCCAGGTGTTCGGCCAGCCCGTAGCGAGTCCAGTTGTGAACTCCCAGAGTGAGATGGATCGAGACTTTGCCCTGTGCCTGGGCGGCATGCAACCAACCACGTGGCAGGTAGAGGACATCGCCGGGCTCGAGGACCGTGTCGATGTAGGCCGTGCCTTTAGCGGCCTCGGCGACGGCGGAGCGGCGATCTGTCCAGGGCTGGCTACGCAGCGGATCCATGTGGACCGGCTCATGGATGATCCAGCGCTTTGTTCCCTCGATCTGCAGAACGAAGACGTCGTGGATGTCGTAGTGATCGTTGAAACCGCGGTTCTGGGGCGGGGTGATGTAGGCATTGGCCTGCACAGGATGTCCGAGCTCGGTACTCAGCTGCGTGCTGAAGCTCGACACCGGCTCCCACGTGCGATGCAGCGCCTGTAGGACGAGGGTGGCTCCGTCGGCGAATTTGCGCCAAAGTTCGGTGTCGTCGAGCTGGTCGGCGATGGTGGCGCCGACGCCTGCCGGGGAGGTAAAGGAGGAGTCGGGAAGTGTCGAGCCACCCTTGGCTACACGCAGGAAAGGTGTCCGCAGTCCGCGGCGCGAGATCAGTTCGTCGACGGCCTTGGCTGAGAACACATCGGAGAAGTCGCTGACACCACGCGTGAGCAGCGCAGTGCGCCCCCAGACGTCGCTGGCGAATTCCTCATGGCCGATGCCAATCAGGCGTGTTTCCAGGACCCCGGCATCCCTCCCCGCGCCGGGGTCCTGGACGTCAGTGGTAGAGCTCAAACTCAGCTGCCCTGTTGTTCGGCACCGCCATCGGCACCGCCGTCCGCACCGCCGTCGGCACCCCCGTCAGCACCGCCGTCGGCACCGCCGTCGGCACCCCCGTCCGCACCGCCGTCGGCACCCCCGTCAGCACCCCCGTCCGCACCGCCGTCGGCACCCCCGTCAGCACCCCCGTCCGCACCGCCGTCGGCACCCCCGTCAGCACCCCCGTCAGCACCGCCGTCGGCACCGCCGTCGTGGGCGCCTGGGATGCCGTCCGCGCCGCCGTCGGCTGGGCCCTCCTGCTGGCTTGGATCCTGCTCTGGATTAGACATGCTTCCTCCCAAGAATCGAATGGCGTAACCCAGGCTCCGGTTTCGTCGCCTGGTTCCAAACCGAGCGATCCTACATCGACACCGCTCGTGATCATCACCCTATCGATATGGGTCAGCTCTGGGAACAGCTCGCACGCACTCAGCGGTCCCAAGGCCGGGCACGTCGAAGATGGCTGTCCCGTCACGTCAGCAGCTGCGATGCGCAGTGGGCCAGGCAGTGATGAGACCTTCCGCCCTCTCTTTGGTGCCACCCATGGTGTAGCGCCGAGTGCAGACCAGAAACGCTTCCGGTCCGCAGGAGATTGGATCACCTAATGTCGCGCTGACGCATACCGCTTACCCGTTTGTCGCGGCTATTGCGCCTCTCGGGGTCTTGTTGAATTGCACCCCACCCTGAGGGTGTCTTCATAAGTGATCGGAGCAGATTCACGAACTTCGGAAGCCGACACTACTCGGAACCGTCGCCTGTCTGGGCATCTGGTGACAGCGGCAGCCCCATGAATGCGTACAACTCCCGCCAAGCGTTATCCAGCCGCATCTCTGCCAAAAGGATTTCTTCCTTGCCGGCATTATCACCGCGCTGCCGCAACTCGTAGAGATCGTTGTACAGCCCGTCGACCCCATCCAAGCGCTTCTTGAATTCCATGTCAGCCATCGCAAAAGACTATCTGAACGACAACGACCGGGGACAGGGCCGGCCAGGGCCTTGCCGTCCCGGCATTCCAGCTGGCTCCCCTCCCGAGGCCCATCCCGGAAGGCTACACCGTGACTCCTGGGAACTCCATGTGCCCTTGGGCTCCTCCCCCTCGGTCCAGGCTGACGAAAGGCCCTTATCGGCTTCGAAAATGGACGGGGAAGTCCCCGAAGAGGGGCTGGGTCAGCCACTATTGCTCGGTCTTGTGCCGCCAATGGATCAGAGGCGCGGGCCAATACTTCCGTGGAGAGCCGTAGCCGTTTGGTTCGCACATGTACTGGCTGACGACGCTCTGATCGCGAGCATGGTCCCTGTCGGAGGAGTTGCGTTAACCGCGTCGGAAGTAATGGGCTGGATCGATGTCAACTTGAAGTTCATAGTGGGAAGATCCCTAGGATTCTCTATAGTCTGGGACGGGAAGTCACCCTACGCGAGGGTCAGTGAGAACGTGATCGAAGCAGTTGCTGCTGTAATCGGCCGGAACAATGTCACCATATCCGGCCGGGATGATGGGCCTGTGATGATGTTTGCCCACGGTTTTGGATGCGATCAGGCTATGTGGCAGAAGCTGCTGCCCTATTTCGTTGATGACTACCGGCTGGTGCTTTTTGACCATGTTGGTGCGGGACACTCCGACATCAGCGCCTATGACTGGGAGAAGTACGGGTCCCTAAATGGGTACGCGTCGGACCTGCTGGAGATTTGCGCCGCCCTTGACCTTGAGGACGTCATCCTCGTAGGCCACAGTGTCAGCACCATGGTCGCCGTGATCGCCGCCGTGCAGGACCCCAACCGTTTCTCCCACCTGGTCCTGCTTGCTCCTTCACCCCGCCATACGGATGACCCCTACGACGGCTACGTGGGCGGGTTTTCGCGGGAAGACATCGAGGGCCTGCTGGCATCTCTGGACAGCGACTATTTCGCCTGGGCCGCTGCCGTGGCGCCCATGGTGATGGGCAATCCGCAGGCGCCGGAATTGGCGGAGGACCTGCGTGTCAGCTTCTGCCGGACAAATCCGACCATCGCACGGCACTTCGCCGGGGTAACCTTCTTCTCTGATACCCGTCCGGAACTGAAAAAGTTGCGCACGAACTCCCTGATTCTGCAGTGTTCCGACGATCGGCTTGCCCCGCCGGAAGTGGGCGCCTATCTGCACAGGAATTTAGAACACAGCACCCTGGTGCAGCTTCAGGCCACCGGGCACTGCCCCCACGTCAGCGCTCCGGAGGAAACGGCCCGGGCGATTCTGCACTACCTCGACACCCGCTCGTGACCGGCGAGCCGCAGGCCCCTCCCCCGCTCAACTTTGAAGCCTTCTTTCATCAGACACCCTGGGATGGTCAGCCTGAACAGTTCTACAAGCCAGTGCCGGGACCGGCGGGGCGGCAGAGGACGGCTTCGCTTCCGCATATCTGACAGAAGCGCCCATCACGCGAGGGCGTCCCTCAGAGCAATAAAATCCGTCTTGGATCTGGCCCGTCGATCAACGAATTTCAGGGGACCTAACAGCAGGCGCTCTGGAGCAGAACGAATCCCTGCGACGAGACCACGCGCAACGGGTCGGCAAATAGTGAATCAATAGTCATGAGCTGGAGGGTACCGGGACGGCAGGACAAGTAAGCCGGCGCGGAGACCGCGAAAAGTGGGGCGTCGAACTAAATCAGGCTGGTTCAGTCCACTCCAGAGCCGCGGTTATGGATTCAGCGTTGGGAAGCTCGTGTCTTACGGCGGGCGGCAGGGCCTCGTATGTACGGAGGCGACCGCCATGGGCGAAGTTGACCGTCCAAGGCTGTAGCGGACTGTGTGGTCCTTCTTGCTGCCACAGAACAGGATTCCGACGGTTTCTGCGTGCGCTTCCCGCCGTAGACGATCATCACGAGGGCGAGGTAAAAATTTAGCTTCCCCGCGTTATGGCCAGCTCGCCATAACTTGGGACAAGTGTGTCCAAATTAGAGAAATGTCCGGGAAGTACGCTGCCAGTATTAATCGCGTTGCGATGATGACTACGAGACCCGCCAAGAGGGCTAAGGCGGACCTTCCCACCAAGTATTTCCAGCTACGCCGGTCGTCGCTCATGCTTTGAACATAGGGAGGGACAGCCTCACAGTAAATGCTCACCCGGATTTTACCCAGCTTTCCGTCTTCTTCTTGGTCTACCAATGAGTAGCGCATACCGCTCGAAAGAACTGCCGGTACCCATACATGGCCTAGCCCGAAAACCACTCCTGCTGGCGAATCGGTCGAGGGACGGTTCATCTGTTGCCAGCGCTGGTCGTCCCTGTCCTGATAGCCGGTCGCTTAACGTGATCCACGGCGGCGTCCCGGAGCGTGTGCAGTCTTCGACTCCGTCCAGTCAATCCATCTCCGGCGCGCGTTTCCCGTCGCATTCCGGTCGAGGCCACCTACACCGACGCCGATGGTGTCCAGATGGGACTGCCCCGGCTTTTGTTGACTCGGGGTCTTAGGCCGCTGTGAACGCGGTCCGGTTGATTGTTTCAGATTCGATGGGCGTGAGTTTGCCCAGCCGTCTTTGCCGTCGCCGGCGATGGTAGGTTCTCTCGATCCAGGTTGTGATGGCCAGCCGGAGTTCCCGCCGGTGAGCCACCGTTGACGGTCCAGGACGTTCTTCTGCAGCAGCGAGAAGAACGATTCGATCGCGGCGTTGTCCGCGCATTATCCGGCTAATGACCCTGGATGCCGGGGCTACCGTGGGACGGGTTGCCCAGACGTACCACCCTGACGACGTCGACGCGTCTCTGTCGGTGCAAAGCATGCTTGTTCAGGGACCCCTCGCCCGCACCGTGGCCGATGTCCGGCTCACCATGAGTGCGCTGAATGACTTCAGCCCGCGGGACCCCGCCTTCGTCCCGGGCGCACACGCAGCCGCCCGGCCCGAGCGCCCACTCCGTGTCGGACTTGTCCGCGACTTTGGTCCTGCCGCACCCACCGCCGCAGTGACCGCTTCCCTAGACCAGGCCGCTGGATACCTGGCCGACGCGGGCTACGTCGTAGAGGAGATCGAACTGTCCGTGCTGGCCGAGGCCTACCGGCTCTGGTACCTGCTGTGCATGGAAGAGTTCCGCCTCGCGATGCCGATGGTGAACGAGGTCGGCGACAAGGGAATGCAAAAAGCAGCGGAGCACTACTACGCCGTAGCGGCCGACTGGTGGGGCGAAAAGCCGACCCTCGAACAGTTCATCGCGGGATACGCCCGCCGGGGCACCCTCATACGTCAACTCGGTGCCATCCTCGAATCCCACCCCCTGATCCTCCTGCCTGTCTCGGCCGAACAGGCCTTTGAGTAGGACGCCGACATCGCCAGCGTGGAGAGCATGCGCCGGCTCATGGCTGCGCAGGCATCAATGATGGCTATCCCCCTTCTCGGGTTCCCGGCCATGTCCGTACCCACAGGGCTGGCCAACGGACTACCCACCGGGGTGCAGCTGCTCGGACGGCGGTTCGACGAAAACACCCTGCTCGACGCCGCCACGGTCATCGAGGCACGCGCCGGAACGTTCACGCCCATCGACCCTCGCTAAGGGAACCCAGATGCGCGACCGGGCCCGGTCAAACCTGCCGGGCCGGCTCGCCAGGCCGAAGTCGGTTGGTAGCGGCTAAGTCCGCCGATCTTAATCTCTGGCTTGCCCTCGTTTCATGGTGCAGTACTGGCGGTACACACAGCGCCTGGTGTTTCTTCTTGACGGGGTTCCAGGGGGACGGTTGCGAAGGGTGCGTGGCGGGGCTAGCGTTTGCCCAGGTGCCGCTCTCGCCTTTGCACTTAGCTCGTGTTCACCGGGGGAAGTTCACAGTTGGTTGCGGTCGCACGCGCTTCGAATGAAGGGTTTGGGATCACGGCTGATCGTATTGCCGGGGTCTGGTCCAGTGTGCCGGAAGCGGTGTCCCGAAAGCCGTACTTGCCCGGGACTACCGCATCAGCCGCGAGACGGTGCACCAATACCTGCGCCACGCCAATCCGGGGTGAATCCACTCCCCCGTCGTTGCGGCGTAGGCGTCGCGGGCCGCAGCTTGACGGAAGGAGCCTTATCGGCGCTGCGAGAGTAGCCGATAGAGGCTGATCGAGCTACACCGTTAGAGACCTGCTGGCTGTACGCCGCCCGATCCTGCGTGCACCCCGGACGTCACAGGGTCGGGCAAAAAGAACTCGCATTGTGGATGGCGGGCGCGTGCGGCTCGCTGACTCGATGACTCTGATTAATGACCACTCTTCTCCTGGTAAACGGCTACTTGTGACCTGGACTCGATGTCCGACACCGTGAACGCAACAATGGGCCTCCCATGTTGCGAGGACGGAAGACCCCTTTTGCGGTTGGGGTGTGAGTCGGCCGCCGCGGTTAGCCTGCGTAAGGGTCGGCGATGCCGATGTACTGGGTGTAAAGGTATTCCTCGATGCCTTCGAGGCCGCCCTCGCGTCCGAGGCCGGACTGCTTGACCCCGCCGAAGGGGGCCGCGGCGTTGGAGACGACGCCCGTGTTCAGGCCCACCATTCCGGTTTCAAGGCGTTCGCTTATCCGGATGCTTCGGTTCAGATCCTTGGTGAAGATGTAGGCCACGAGCCCGTACTCGGTGTTGTTAGCCAGACGGATAGCGTCGTCCTCGGTGGAGAAGGTGACAATCGGGGCGACGGGTCCGAATATTTCATGGGACAGGATTCGGGCGCCTTCGCGCACGTCGAGGAGAAGGGTGGGTTCGTAGAAGTAGCCCGGACCGTCCACCGGTGCCCCTCCCGTAATCAGGACGGCACCATCGTTCACGGCGTCGGTGACGAGCTCGTGGACCTTGTCCCGGCTCTTGGCGTCGATCAGCGGGCCCATCGTGGTCTCCGGGTCGGTTCCGCGGGCGATGGTCATGGCCGCCATCCTCGCGGCGAACTTCTTGGCGAACTCCTGGGCGACGGATTCGTGCACGATGAACCGGTTCGCTGCGGTGCAGGCCTCGCCCATGTTCCGCAGCTTCGCCAGCATCGCCCCAGTCACGGCGGCATCGACATCGGCGTCCTCGAACACCACGAACGGGGCGTTCCCGCCGAGCTCCATAGAGGTCCGCAGCACGGTTTCGGAGGCGTCGGCCAGGAGGCGGCGGCCAACCTCGGTGGATCCCGTGAAGGACAGCTTGCGCAGGCGCTGGTCCTTGATCAGCGGGCCCGTGGTGGCACCGGCGGTGGACGTGGGAATGACATTCAGGACACCGGCAGGCAGACCAGCTTCCAGCATGACGGCAGCGAACAGCTGGGACGTCAGCGGCGTCAGGTTCGCAGACTTCAGCACCATGGTACAGCCAGCGGCCACCGCGGGGGCGATCTTGCGCGTGGCCATGGCCAGCGGGAAGTTCCACGGTGTGATCAGCAGGCACGGTCCCACCGGCTTCTTGGTGACCAGCAGCCGGGACTTACCGTCAGGCGATACAGAGTAGCGGCCGAAGGCGCGCACCGCTTCCTCGGAGAACCAACGCAGGAACTCCGACCCATAGCTAACTTCACCCCGGGCTTCCACCAGGGGCTTGCCCATTTCCAGAGTCATCAGCAAAGCGAAGTCCTCGGCACGGGCGGTGACCATTTCGAACGCGCGTCGCAGGATCTCCCCGCGCTCACGTGACGGGACCTTCGCCCAGGACTCCTGCGCCGCGGCTGCCGCGTCAAGGGCGGCCTTGCCGTCTTCGGGGCCCGCGTCAGCGATGCTGAGCAGGACCTTCCCGGTGGCGGGGTCCTCGACGTCGAAGGTCTTCCCCGATGCCGCCGGGCGCCACTCGCCATTGATCAGCAGTCCAGTCGGCACGGAGGCCAGCAACCCGGCTTCACGCTGGGAGTTAATTGACATCGTTCTATCTCCAAGGGGTTTGAAGGAAGTCGTAGCGGTGTGCAGCCCGACCTTCAGCAGTTAGGTGCGGTCTTCCTGCCAGAGGCAGGGCATGAGGAGGTTAAATCTTCTGTGTATCTTTCACCATTGAGGTGGCAGGGTCGGTGCCGACCATCTGGGGCGGCACCGACGCCTTAGGAGAGAATTGGCTAGGCTCGGACGCCGGTCTTGATACGGATCAAGTCCAGAGCCTGAACGAGGTATCCCTTGAAGACCGGGTAGTTCTCGCTCATCGGGAAGTGCCCGATGGCCTTCATCTCGATGAACTCGGCACCGGGGATCTGGCTGGCCGTGCGGGCTCCGTCTTCAGGGGTGGTGAGGTAGTCATATTCGCCTGTCATCAGGACCACCGCGCATTTATCCGTCTGGATTTCGCCGAGTTTGCCGCGCAGGTCGTGGTCCACCGAGTAGAAGTACAGGTCACCCTTGAACGCCTCGGAACCCTGTGTGTAGTAGAACCATGTTTTCCAACGGTCGGCCTCCGGCGATTGCGGGGCCATGAGGTCCCAGGTGCCGCTGCCGCAGACCTGCGCGGCATTGGCGTGGGGGTGCTGCCACCAGTCGAGGTAGAACCCCGGTGAGTAGTCCGCCCCCTCTACTGGGATGACGGCGTCGAACCTCTCCGGGAAGCGGTGGGCGAGCTGCAACGCTATGTTCCCGCCGAAGGAGGAGCCCATGAAGATGGGGTCAAGCAGTTCCAGTGCATCGACGAGGGCGATGATGAAGTTGGCGTAGTGGTCCGCGCTGAGCTGGTACTCCTCGGTCCACCACTGGGTGTTTTCAGGGGGGTCTGATTTGCCGTGGCGGGGAAGGTCGTAGGCGATGACGCGGTAGTTGGCTGTGATTTCCGGGTCTTCCAGGAGGCCTCGCCACTGGTGGTTATGGGCTCCAGCGGTGTGCTGGCAGACCAGGGGCTGGCCCTGGCCGTTTTCGAGGTAGAAAACCTTGTATTCGAGGCCGTCCACGTCAACGGTGACGTAGTGGCCGGTGACAGGGGAAATTTTGCTCATGTCAGGTACTCCTATGGTCTAGACGGGTGCGCCGGTGGAACGCAGCAGTTCGATCTGGCGGGTGAGGCAGCGCAGGTTCTGCATCAGGATCAGGACGTCGCCCTCGAGCTTCATGTCGCGCTGGAAAGTGGCGGCCCAGATGCCGTGGTACATGGGAGCGGGGACGGGTTTGCCGAATTCACCCCAGGTGTGGGCGCTGGCCCGGATGGCGAACTGGTAGGGCACCTCGATGGGTCCCGGGTCCACGGAGATCTGGGCGATGGTTCCGGACACCACCCGGACAACGAAGGTGTGCGCCTCCATGTCCAGCAGGTAGGAGCAGGTGAAGTACTTTCCGTGGGCCTGAATTTCCGGGTCCTGGTTGTTGGCCTCGGTGAAGCTCTGAACCCAGGATTCTACAGAAGGGGCACGTGTTGCGACCGTCATGTCGTTGTTCCTCTCATTGGTCTCGCTGAGGGTGGACTTCTTTGCCCGAGCCTCGAAAGCGGGGTTCCTGGAGTGCCTTTAGCGGCTGGCTCCGTTGGCAACCCTTCGCTGCTTCCATTGCAGCCCCCGTGGCCCCGAACGGTCCAATACCTGTGCCCTATACACCAATAGGCTGAAACTATTGGACCCCGCTTGTGGCGGAGCTTAGAGTTGAACGATGCAGCAGCCACAGCTAGACCTGCGCGTCCTGCAGTACTTCATAGCCGTTGCGGAAGAATTGCACTTTGGTCGAGCGGCTGCGCGGCTCCATATCGCGCAGCCATCCCTTAGCGTCCAAATACGGAAGCTTGAACACTCGCTCGGCACTCCCCTGCTGATCCGGTCCAGCCGCAGCGTCTCCCTGACCAGCGCGGGGGATGTCCTGCTGGGTGAAGCTAAGCGCCTTTTATCCGCCGCGGAGCGTGCCGTTTCGTTGACGCGTGAGGTCGCCCGCGGTGTGCGCGGCACCCTGATAGTCGGCTTTCAGGCCAACGCGGCGGCTGAACTGACCCCGCGGATCCTCGCCGCGTTCAAGAACAACCACCCCGAAATTCACGTGCAGATGAGGTCCTTCGATTTCGCCGACCCCACAGCGGGGTTGGCCGATGGAGGCGCTGACGTGGCATTTGTGCGGCCGCCCCTGCCGGCGGCTGACTGGCTCGCCATGGAGACACTGTTTATTGAGCCGCGGGTCCTCGTAGTTGCCAGCAGTTCCCGCTTTGCCGGACTGTCTGAGGTCTCGGTCGAACAGGTCGTTGATGAGTCCTTCGTCGCCCGCAAGGCTCCGGATAAGTGGAGGGATTTCTGGCTCGCAACCCAGGCCCGCGGCGGGCAGCCAGTCCGTCTTGGCACTCAGGTAGCCACCGTCGACGAGTGTTTCGAAGCCATTTTGGGTGAACGGGGCATTGCGTTCACCCAAGCCTCCACCCAGCGTTTCTATGACCGTCCGGGGCTATCTTTCATACCGGTCAGAGACGTCCCGCCCTCTCCGCTGTCGATTGCATGGCGCACTGATGTCAATGACGGGCTGGCACGGGAGTTCGTGGAGACGGCCCGGACCTTGGCGTCCTTCGGGGGCGTCCCGAATCTCGTCGACTCCCGTCTGACTGCCTAGCTATCCTCTTCCTACTTCCCGAGCACAGGTGGGTCCCAGCCAGCCACGCCTCGGCCTAGGGAAGATGCGCATGGAGCCGCCCCGGTATTCGGTGGGAGCGGCGGACTCCAAGTTCACCAGTGCTGACCCGACGTTGTCCAGACGCAGGGCCAGCCAGCCGGCGCCCATCTGGATCCGCTGATTCCGGAACGTTCCTTAGCGCCTGCTGACCGCCGTCCGACGGGGGCATTCGCTTGCCTGATGCCCGGCGACTGGAAGGCATGCATAGACGTCATTGAAAAACCTCCGGATTTCTTAGTTTGTCCATGCCCTCTTGACGGAGGCAACGAAACCCTCATCCGGAGGTTTTCAGATGAGGCAACGAATCGCTCTTCCCGGAGGTACTGCGGGCTGTGAGTGCCAGGATCTGGCGTGAGAGATCGCCGGGCTTGATCTGTTTGAAGGCGGCGTTCATCTGGATGATCGGGCGTTTGCGCATCTTCTCGTGCCGGATCGCGCGTTGGTGGGGTGTGGCAGGGGCGTCGGGCTTTTTGGTCACTTTCGCGCCGTGCCGCTGCCTCTGTATGAGTTTTTGCTGGGGCAGCAGATAGTTGGTGAAGACCCGGTCCAGCTCCCAGATTTCGTTGAGTTTCTCCAGCTCCGCGGCGGTGTCAGAGCGGAGGTAGCCGACCAGTTCCCGGACCATGCCCAGTTCTTCTGCTCGACGTGCGCGCCATCGTTCTTGTTCCCCGGCCGGGACCGGGTGAAGGTGATCTGGTGCTCCTGGCAGTAGGCGAGCAGGTGGTCATTGATGAACTCGGAGCCGTTGTCCGAATCGATCCCGATGACCGGGAAGGGGAACACCGCAATGACGTGTTCGAGGGCTTCGAAGACCAATTTGACCGCCTTGTTCCGCACGGACCGGTTTACTGTCCAGCCGGTGGAAATGTCCGTCACGGTCAGGGCGAAGCAGAATTCCCCGAAGCTGTTGCCTCCTTCGTGGCCGACCAAATCGATTTCCACGAATCCCGGGACGGCGTCGTCCCATTCGGCCCAGGTCCGGACCGGGATCTGGGATTTCAGCAACGTGCCGGGCTTGGTGTGGGACCGGCCGCGCGGGAAGAGTTTCGCCCGTTCACCGGAGAGTTTCCGGTCGATGGTCGCCGCGCTCATCCGCACCAGCAGCTCGGCCTGCGCGTCGGTGATCTCAAGCTTTTTGTCCCGGCACAGCAGCGGTACCAGGACCGGCAGCATCGGGGCCAGGAGCCTGCCGGCAGGAGCGCGCAGCACCGCCCAGCACCTGATCAACGGGTCTAGCAGATCGGGGCCGTAGACATGCGTCCTGCCCGGTCTGGGCTTGACGATCTTTCAGCACCAGGGCTTCCCGCAGGGCGGCCCTGGTGTAGTCGCGATGCCAACCGGTCAGTTCGACCAGCTCGTTCAGGATCCGGGCTTTCTTGCACGATCGGCGTTCTTGTAGACGAAGGCTTTCTTCTTGGTCACCGCTTGCCAGTGAATCATCGTTAGCTCCATGAAAACGGGCATAGCGCGCACCCACTGCCACAGCCGATAACCACGCCGCCAGGCGGAGGTTTTCAATTGAGGCAACGTATCCGCCTACGCGGAGGTTTTCTACGAGTCAACGCGCCCCCTTGACTTTCTTGCTGAGCGTGGTCAGTCTTGTCGACAACAGGACGGGGCATCCGTGCGCGCCTGGTCCAGTGGAGGATACTCATGTTCCGTGCCAGGTCGCTGATGCGTTCCGGGACCTCCGGAGACCGGGTTACGCGCCTTGAGCTCTTCTTCGATCTGGTCTTTGTCTTCGCGCTATCTCAGCTGTCCCATCATTTGCTGGAACATCCCTCCTGGATGGGGGCCGGTGAGACATTTGTGCTTCTTCTTGCGGTCTATAAGGTGTGGGTGTACACGACCTGGTCGGCGACGTTGCTGGATACTTCGCGGATTGAGGTCCAGTGGATGCTGCTGATCGTCATGCTTGTCACACTGTTCATGAACGCCTCAATCGGCTCAGCGTTTGGCGCCTTCGGTTGGCTTTTTGCTGCGAGCTACCTTCTGGTCCAGCTGGGCCGCGGCGCGTGGATGCTCACGGTCGGACTTGACCGCACCACCCACAACCATTTCGTGCGCACTCTGATCTGGGGGTTTATGAGTGCGCCGCTTTGGATTGCCGGCGTCTTCTTCAGTCCGGGGCCGCGTTTGATGTGTTGGGGTGTCGCTGCCGCGATCGATCTGGCCGGCCATATGCTGGCGCACCGGTTGCCGGGCCGGAAAACCGAAGGAAGCAGGGTACCGGTCCCGGGAGAGAGGATCTTTGAGCGGTTCGGGTTGTTCTACCTGATCGCGCTCGGCGAGACGATCCTCTCAACCGGCCTGGCGATTGCAGGCAATCTGGAGGACCCCTTGATATTTCTGACCGGGACCATAAGTTTGGCCGGAAGCATCGCGATCTGGTGGTGCTATTTCCATGGTCTCGAACAGGACATTCTGGAAAAGCTTGCTTCTGTCGATGATCAGTTCCGACCCGGCATTTTGGCTGGCAACACCTTGGTCATGTTACTGGCAGGCCTGATCCTGGTGGCGGTTGGTGATCAGCTCGTGATCAGCGATCCGGCCGCCCGCCCCGACCTGTCCACCGTTCTGCTTCTATTTAGTGGGCCGGTTCTCTTCCTTGCCGGCCGGGGCTTTTTTATTCGACAGGTACTGGGCCTACGCCACTCATCTGATCTCGTCGGCATTGGAGCCTTAGTGGTGCTGGCAAATTTAAGCCTTCTCCTCCCCGCCTTCGTTGCCGCCATGGGGGCCGTTCTTCCCCTCGTGGGCGTAGCAGTTTCCGACACCATGAACCGCCGCCGCCGAACGCAACAGGGAGCCCGCTGACGTCCTATTGGATGCAGGGAATGTATCCCGGGCCGGCTTTGACAGCCTAAGGAGTCTTCCGCCAGCCCCCTCCCCCATCTGTCCCGCGGTGCACCGTTACATCCTTCGCAGCCCGGGGTGTTGTGCCTGTACCACCGATCCGGCCGGCGGTTGTTCGCTGATACAGGCACGACGACGGGTCCTTCGTAACGTGGATTCCCTACCCCGTGGCCAAGCGCGGCTGGTAGCACGTACCAGCATCTGCCTTATTTCTCCACGACAGCGGGTCTCCTAACTCTGGCAGGGGCATCCTCGCAACCGCTGCCCCTGCTAGGACTCTCAATGTGCTTGGGAAGAAATAGCTGCAACCGAAACCCGGATTGGCTAGTTATGAAACTCTGAAGTACGTCCCAATCTGACGACCGAGGTCCCGGACCCTTGACTTTCTTCTCGAGCGAGCCTAGAACTCAGCCTGACAGGACGATGGGTGGAGCGCAGTGGCTGGACAGCGAATCGGGTATGTACGGGTAAGCACTCTGGACCAGAAGGAGAAACGCCAGCTCGAAGGCCAGGTTCTTGACCGTGTCTTCACAGACAAGGCATCCGGCCGGGACACCGCCCAGGCCACAACTCACCGAACTGCTGCGGTTCGCCCGAGACAGCGACACCTTGGTCGTGCACAGCATGGACCGGCTCGCCCGGAACCTCGACGACCTGCGGGCCTTGGTCCAGGGCCTGACCCGCAAGGGTGTGCGGGTGGAGTTCGTCAAAGAGAGTCTGGTCTTCACCGGCGGGGACTCCCCCATGGCAAACCTCATGCTCTCCGTCATGGGCGCCTTTGCCGAATTCGAACGCTCCCTCATCAGGGAACGCCAGAGGGAAGGTATCGCCCTGGCAAAGCAGCGCGGCGCCTACAAAGGACGGAAAAAGACCCTCACTCCGGAATGCGTAGCCGAGCTGGTCCAACTGGCCGGCACCGGTGTCCCGAAAGTCCTCCTTGCCGGTGACTACGGGATCAGCAGGGAGACCGTCTAGCAGTACCTGCGCCACGCCAAACTGGGGTGAATCGCGCCCCGCCGCCCCTGGTCGTTCCACGGCCAACGCGGCGCCAGCTTGGCGGAAGGTACATTATCCGCTGTAGAAGTTCTCAGCCAAGACCGCCGGTAGCTCGCCAAAGGCTAGCTATTTCAGGGCGCTCGGACAATGACATCTGGACCTCTTTGTACTCGTCCATAATCTCCCAGGCCTCGGAACGTGTCTCTCTCAGGAGGGAGAGTAGCGCTACTCGTTCCTCCGCGCTGGCATGAGGCCAATCTTCGATTGTCCGGGTAAGTTCCGGAGCTGTCGCGCGTAGGCATCTAATCGGTGCTCCGTCAGCTATGCGTTCAGCGTGCTCGAAACTCGCCGCTCGGCACATTGTCCGGATGAGGAGAGGCGATCCAACTAGTTCATCCATCAACTCCGGAGAGCCGGGGTCAAGAGCCATTCGTACTCTTGCAGCTTCTAATTCAGCGAATACGTCGTTCTAATCACGCTCGTGAACCCGCTGCGGCCAGCCTCTACAGTGGCTACAAATGCCCCTATCGCCTCGAAGTAGCGTGCCTTAGACGCTTCAGCACGTTGATCGTCCAGTTGTTGGCGCAAAGATCTCTCCTGTGAAGCTAACTGTTCTTCCGCTAAGGCAGCGGCCTGACGACGTGCAAGCGCAGCTAGTCTCAATTGATGCTTATTGCTTCGCCAACCTAAGAGAAGGGCAACACCGGCCGCAGCAATCGCACCTATCGACGCTCCAAATGTGCCGCTCCAGAGCTGTAGCAGCCAGATCTCATCGCTGTTCATGCCGAAATCGTATCCTCGGCGGCGAAGCGCCCAATTAAGGACAGGCTTTCAGTCCATGCATGTTTGATCTCTCGTAGCTACGAGTTGCGGCCGTTCTAAATGCCCCCGGCCCTATCGAGGGAGTTGTTATGAGCCCTGGAGCTGCAGTACCACGTGCTCTTCGCCGCCCTCCCGGCTACTGGTCATTGCCCTAACACCGGCTTTACAGATTCTCAATAGCGGCGCCTAGAAATTGACGGGGAGTGCCCTGGAAGAGGCTGCGCGTGACATCAAACATGGCGTGTTTGACCGGGCTTATTGCCCGCAAATTCCGGGGTTAGGCCTCGTCCGCCTGTACCTGGTCACGGCGGGATATTCAGGCAGGAAGGCAGGGCCGGATGGCCCAGTGAAGCCCCTCATTCTCGGCCGTCCGCGCAGAATATTCGGAGTGGTCAGGATGTGAACGCATTGGGTGGAAGTTGTGCCATTGGAAAACGTTGCCTATGGTACTAAGCACGCTTAGTATCCCGGTTTTCGCGGAGGACTGCTGGGCTTTCCGATCTTGAGGAGAAGAATTCGTGCCAGAAGACAGCAACATCCAGATCCCCGGTGTCCCCGCAAGCGAGCCTGCCAGCCTGGCAGAGCCCACAGCTCCGCGGGAGCCCCTGCCGCCCAAGCCGGATCAGCAAGGACCTGAAGCGGTCTCGCCCACTGGAAGCCCGACAGGGGCTCCGGCCACGGCACGCGCCCAGTCAGGCCAGTACCTGACCACCACCCAAGGGCTGCGGCTTCGGGACACTGACCACTCCCTGAAGGCCGGCTCCCGCGGCCCCATCCTGCTGCAGGACCACCACCTCCGGGAAAAGATCACACACTTTGACCACGAACGCATTCCCGAGCGTGTGGTCCATGCCCGCGGCGCGGGAGCCCACGGCGTCTTCCGCTCCTACGGCACTGCAGCCAACATCACCCGCGCAGGCTTCCTGGCCAAAGACGTTGAGACGCCCGTCTTCGTCCGATTTTCCACCGTGCTGGGCTCCCGGGGCTCTGCCGACACCGTCCGCGACACCCGCGGGTTCTCCACCAAGTTCTACACCGACGAAGGCACCTACGACCTGGTGGGCAACAACATCCCGGTCTTCTTCATCCAGGACGGCATCAAGTTCCCGGACATCGTCCACGCCGCCAAACCGCACCCGGACCGTGAGATCCCTCAGGCACAGAGCGCTCACGACACCTTCTGGGACTTCGTGTCCCTGCACACCGAGGCCCAGGCGCACACCATGTGGAACATGTCTGACAGGGGCATCCCGCGTTCGTACCGGACCATGGAGGGCTTCGGCGTCCACACCTTCCGGTTCGTCAACGCCGAAGGCCGCACTACCTTGGTGAAGTTCCACTGGAAGCCAAAGCAGGGTGTCCACTCGCTGGTGTGGGAGGAAGCGCAGATCATCAACGGCATGGACCCGGACTTCCACCGCCGCGACCTGGCCGACGCCATCGAAGCCGGCGCCTACCCGGAGTGGGAGCTCGGAGTCCAGACGTTCCCGGACACCGACGACCAGATGTTTGAAGGCATCGACCTGCTGGACCCCACCAAGTTCGTGCCGGAGGAACTCGCTCCGGTCCAGCCCATCGGCGTCATGACCCTTAACGCCAACCCCACAAACTTCTTCGCCGAAACCGAACAGGTAGCGTTCCACCCCGGTCACCTGGTTCCCGGGATCGACGTCACCAATGATCCCCTGCTGCAGGTACGCCTGTTCTCATACCTGGACACCCAGATTTCCCGGCTGGGCGGGCCCAACTTCGGCCAGATCCCCATCAACCGCCCGCAGGCGCCAGTGAACGACATGCTGCGGGACGGGATGCACCAGCAGGCGGTCCATGGGGGTGTTGCTCCTTACCATCCCAACTCGCTCGACGGCGGCTGCCCATTCCTGGCCGGGCAAGATGTCGGCGCGTTTATTGACGTGCCGGAGGAATTGATAGCCTCCATCAAGGAGCGGAAGAACCCGGCTTCCTTTGATGACCACTACAGCCAGGTAGGCCTCTTTTTCCGCAGCCTCAGCCCGGTGGAACAGGACCACGTGATCCAGGCCTACACGTTCGAGCTGGGCAAGTGCTACGAGAAATCCATCCGGGAACGGCAGCTCGCAGCCCTGGCCAACGTGGACGCCGGCCTGTGCGCCGCAGTAGCTAAGGGCCTGGGCCTGCCCGTCCCGGCGGCGACAGAACAGGTAACGGCGTCCGACCCCAGCCCGGCCCTGTCCCAGGTGGGCAAGACCTGGCCCGTTGCCGGCCGCGTGGTAGGAATTCTCGCCGATCAGGGCAGCGACCTTGCTGCCGTGAATAAGGTACGAAAAGCCTTGGACGCCGAGGGCATCGTCCCGCTGGTCATTGCTCCCTCGGGCGGCTTCCTGGGAAAAGAAGACAACGGCGGGGTCCCCGTGCAACGGACGTACCTGACCGCGCGCTCCACCGAGTTCGACGCCGTCATCGTTTCAGCGGCTGCCGCTCCGGCTCCCGATGCCGCACCGGGGCTCGACGCCAAGTCCGGCGCTCCCGCGGGCGCCTCCGACCCGCGGGCAGTTCTGCTACTGACTGAGGCGTTCCGGCACGCCAAAGCCATTGGCTCATTGCACGCTGGCGCAGCGGCTCTAACGGCGGCAGGAATACCCCAAGATACCCCCGGGATCGTCTCCGAGGAAGATGCTGAAGCCCTGGTAACGGCATTGACCGGACTCTTGGCAGCCCACCGGGTATGGGAACGGTTCCCGGCCGCCCCAGCCTAGACCCAACCATGGCGAGTTAACCATCGGAAGGAAGCGCCGGCGTCGTACCCGGACCGGCGCTTCCTTCCTTGCCTCCGGCGCTGGTACGCAGGGGCTTTTGCCGTGAGGAGTAGGTCCAACAACGTTTACACCTCCCTCCTCAGGGAATGCCGGAAAGAAAGCACCACCTGGGAGAGCAGCGCGGCACCTACAAAGGACGGAAAAATTCCCTCACACCGGAACGCGCGGCAGAGCCCGTCCAGCGCGCCGACGCTAGAGCTCCGAAAAAAGTCCTTGCCCGGGACTACGGGATCAGCTGCGGGACCGTCTACCAGTACCTGCACCACGCCAACCCGGGGTGAACCTCTCCCCTGCCGGCGCCTCGTTGTGCCAGAGCCGAAGCGGCCGTAGCTTGACGGGAGATTGGTTATCGGCGGTCGATGGGTCGAGCCTCCTGCCGCTTGTGGCAGCGTGGCGTGATGAAGCGATCCGGGTCGGGTTGGTGGCCGACTCCAACCTCGCCAAAGGAGGTCGCGCACCTATTGCGTGACCTCGGGCCGCATGGGTTCCGAGAACGTCGACTGCGTTGGTCGGGCTTCGGGACCACAGCGACCAATCAGCCGTTGAGGCGCCAAGGAAACCGGGACGGCTTGGCTGGCGGCAAGTCCTCGACGGGGATCGTCTACAAATATTTTTCGGGCGACCCCTCGACACCATTAACAAGTGTGCTTAGCATTGAGTCTCGATCAGTTGCTCTTCGCGTACAGACCGGCCGGCGGGATTTTCCCGGACAGCCTGCGGTCTGAAAACCTCCGACCTCCCCACCCCTTGGTTGGGCCCGGAGGCCACATTCCTTGTTTCCCCCCACTCCCTCGCCAGTTCCAATACGCGTATTCGGGTGACACTCCGTCTGCTTTCCGGGCCGGCTTCCTGCCGTGTTCTGACTCTGCAGCGCGCCCGGAAGCTGACTACTGGGCCAACGATCGGATGGGTCAAAAGAAAAGAGCAAAAAAATGAAGGCAGTGGTTTACAACGGACCGAAAGACGTCAGCGTCGAGGACGTACCGGACGCCAAAATTGAGCATCCCGCCGATGTACTCGTGCGGATCACCTCGGCGAATATTTGCGGCTCGGACCTGCACATGTACGAGGGGCGCACCAGTTTCGAAGCCGGCCGCTCCTTCGGGCACGAGAACCTTGGCGAAGTGGTCGAGACCGGCCCGGCGGTGAGCAAAGTCAAGGTGGGCGATCGTGTGGTGCTGCCGTTCAACATCGCCTGCGGATTCTGTAAAAATTGCGACCGTGGCTTCACCAACTACTGCCTGACCATGCAGCCTGAACCCAAGCTCGCCGGAGCGGCGTACGGGTTCGCGGATATGGGACCGTACCAGGGCGGACAGGCCGAGTATCTGCGGGTGCCGTACGGGGACTTCAACTGCCTGCGCCTGGGCGAGGACTCTGTGGAGAAGGAGCTCGACTATGTCATGGTCGCCGACATTTTCCCCACCGGCTGGCACGCCACCGAGCTGGCCGGGGTGTACCCGGGGGACTCCGTGGTCATCTATGGTGCAGGACCCGTCGGGCTCATGGCCGCCTACTCGGCCATCATCAAAGGCGCCGGCAAAGTCATGGTCGTGGACCGCCAAAGTGACCGTCTGAAACTGGCGGAACAGATCGGCGCCATCCCTGTGGATGATTCCGCGGTGGACCCTGTCGAGTTCGTCAAGGACCAGACCATGGGGTTCGGGGCAGACCGGGGCTGCGAATGCGTCGGCTACCAGGCCCATGATCCGGGCGGAAACGAACAGCCCAACCTGACCTTGAACCGGCTCGTGGACTCCGTCCGGTTCGTCGGTGGCCTGGGCGTGGTAGGCGTGTTCCTCCCCCAGGATCCCGGAGCCCCCGACAAACTCGCGCAGCAGGGGCAAGTGGCCTTCGACTACGGAAACTACTGGTTCAAGGGACAGACGATGGGATCGGGGCAGTGCCCGGTCAAAAAATACAATCGGGCCCTGCGCGACCTCATCGCCGGGGGAAAGGCCAGCCCCTCCTTCATCGTCAGCCACGAGCTGCCGCTGGATCAGGCCCCCGAGGGCTACAAGAACTTCGACAGTCGCAAAGACGGCTGGACCAAAGTCGTCCTCCACCCCGCCGGCGCCTGAGAGAGCCCGGACAGGAGATCTCGATGTCGGAGCGAGCGATTTCCCGGAGGTGGTACTGATGCGGTCAATGGTGTATCGCGGGCCCTACAAGGTGCGCGTGGAAGAAAAGGACATGCCACCGATCGAGCATCCTAATGATGCGATCGTGCGGGTGACATTGGCCGCTATTTGCGGCTCTGACCTGCATCTTTATCATGGCATGATGCCCGATACGCGGGTGGGCATGACATTCGGGCACGAATTCATCGGCGTGGTGGAGCAGGTCGGCCCGTCGGTGGAGCGGCTCAAGCCCGGGGACCGGGTGATGGTGCCGTTTAACATCTACTGCGGGTCCTGCTACTTCTGTGCCCGCGGCCTGTTTTCGAACTGCCACAACGTGAACCCGAATGCGACGGCGGTGGGCGGGATTTACGGCTACTCCCACACCTGCGGCGGTTACGACGGCGGCCAGTCCGAGTATGTGCGGGTACCTTTCGCGGACGTGGGGCCGGGCTTGATCCCGGACTGGATGGATGACGAGGACGCCGTCCTGCTCACTGATGCGCTGCCCACCGGGTACTTCGGCGCGCAACTGGGCGACATCGTCGAAGGCGACACGGTGGTGGTGTTCGGCGCCGGGCCGGTAGGCCTGTTCGCCGCCAAGTCGGCCTGGCTGATGGGTGCCGGGCGGGTGATCGTGGTCGACCACCTGGAGTATCGGCTCGAGAAGGCCCGCACCTTTGCCCACGCCGAAACGCACAACTTCGTGGAGTACGACGACATTGTGGTGCACCTGAAGAAGACCACCGACTACCTGGGCGCCGACGTCGTGATTGACGCCGTAGGGGCCGAAGCGGACGGCAACTTCCTCCAGCACGTCACCAGCAGCAAACTGAAACTGCAGGGCGGGTCCCCCATCGCCCTGAACTGGGCCATCGATTCCGTCCGCAAGGGCGGCACCGTGTCCGTGGTAGGGGCATACGGCCCGATCTTCAGCGCCGTGAAGTTTGGCGACGCCATGAACAAGGGCCTGACGCTTCGGATGAACCAGTGCCCGGTCAAACGGCAATGGCCCCGGCTGTTCGAACACATCCGGAACGGGTACCTGAAGCCCAGCGACATCGTCACCCACCGCATCCCGCTGGAGCACATTGCCGAGGGATACCACATCTTCTCCGCGAAACTCGATGACTGCATCAAACCCCTCGTCGTTCCAACCCCGGCCTGAAAGGAAGAGCATCGTGGCTGAGATACCTACGCCTTACACCGCCGCCAGGCCTGTCCCGAAGGAGTCCGTGGAGGACCTGCGGGCCCGAATCCCGGGATGGGGCGCGGACCTCGACCCCGCGGACAGGCCCTCATTCCCCCGCGAGCAGCCCGGGATCGAGACCGGTGCGCACTGGGACTTCCCCGAACGCCAGGAAGAGAAGTGGCCCCGGGAACGGTCCCTCGAGCACGCTTTCGTGACTCCCGTTTTTGGGACCTCCACTCCACCCAAGGGGGCATCGGGAGCCATCCGGAAGCATGCCTACAAGTACAGCGAGGGCCGGGCCGCTCACTGGCTGCTGCTCATCGCCGCGGACCGGGTGGACGCCTGGGAACACCACCTGCGCTCGTTCGGGACCCTGCGCCCGGACAACCCGATCACCGAGGCTGGAGTGCTCAGCGAGTTCTCCCGCCATGGCATGAACTCCCGAGTCGGAAAAAAGCGCGCCGACCTGAGCCACCAGTGGATCGATCCCATCATCGCCGGCGCCCCCTGGGCACTGGCGGGGCTGGGGGCTGTAGCCGCCCTCAGAGCCGTGCGCAAGCACCGCGAAACCTAACATCTGTTCCCTCCAACGAGCGGACCAAGGGTGTCACCAGCAACGCAAATGCTGGTGACACCTTCACGTCCCCCTTGGCCGAGGTTCGTGACCGGATTGATGGAGACCGCGATCAGGACTGTGCCGAAGAAATAGGGTGATCCAGGAAGTACATGCGGGCATACTTCAAGGCATAGACGGTGTTGACGAGCGCCCATGCAACAATCGTGCCGAGGACGCCGAGGATGACCAACGCCACCGAGGTCGGATCTCCGTTCTGATTGCGGGACTGGACCAGTGCCACCACAACGGCGGCGATGCTCGCGGTACAAGCGGTGATGATAGCATTGTCGGTCACACGGGAGACGGACTCATCACGGGCGACTCGTTCAGTCCCTGCCGGGTCCTGGCGCCAGCAGATCCGCCACACCCATGCCAGAGCGGTGATGCCGGCGGTGCACCACCCGACCAGGGGCCCAAGGGCAGGTTCCAGGGCCACCGCTGTGAGGATGCCGGCCACGGTCCCGACCGCGACGCAGACGAGAGGATCCGACCGTTCATTGATGCTCCTCGAAAGAACGTTGCGGGCCCGTCCTGCCCTCAGGGGTGCTGACGCCGGGAAAGTTCAATCCTCACGTCCGTCCAGTGTGCGCAGTGGTGAAGATGCACGCAAGGGTTCTGAACTGCTACGCCTCCCAGGACTTGAGGGGCGTAGCGCGGGTGGAGCTGTTGCGTACAACAAGTGTCGGTGCGATCGGGGTGCGGTCTACCTCCCGCCCCTCCATCGCCCCGATAAGCACTTCCACGCTCATGAGCGCCAAGGCGGTGAAGTCCTGGCGCACAGTGGTCAGGGGCGGCAGGAAATAGTCTGAGCCTTCGATGTCGTCGAAGCCGACGACACTCACATCCTCCGGGACGCGGACACCACTTTCAGCGAACGCGCGTATAAGCCCAAGGGCGGTGTGGTCGCTGGCCGCGAAGATGGCCTGGGGAACCCTGTCCTCGCGGACCAGCCGGAGCCCGGTTTCGTAGGCCCAGCGAGGGCTCCAGTCGCCCTCGAGGCACAGGCCTGGTGAAAGCCCGGCGTCGCGAAGCGCAGCCTCCCAGCCGCGCTTGCGGACCCGTCCGTCGAACCAGTCCATTGAGCCGGCGATGTGGGCGATGTCTGTGTGGCCCAGGTCAATGAGATGCTGGGTGGCCAGCCGTGCTCCGAGCTCCTGGTTTTCCGAGTATGTGAAGACGTTTGGGGTCGATGATGCACCTGCGGCGATCATCTCCACCGGCACACGGCATGAGGCATTCCAGACGGCCGCTGCCATATCCACCAAAGGTGCAATGACGATGATTCCCCCAACACCGATGTCATCGAGGGTGTCCAGGGCGGGCTGCACGGACTCTGCATAGGGTTGGTCCACACTGATGACGGTTGTGGCATACCCCTTCTTCCGCGCAACGTTCTCAAGGGCCATGAGTGTCCCGACCGGACCGAACCGCGGGGAGCCGTCCGAAAGTATCCCGATGGACGTCGAGCGGCTGGTCACCAGCGCAGTCGCTGCCCTGTTCCGGCGGTACCCTATGTCCTGAATGACCTGCAAAACCCGCTGACGGGTTGCGGCACTGACGTCCGGCGCATTGTTGAGTACCCGGGAGACAGTCCCAAACGAAACCCCGGCGATGTGGGCCACATCGTTGATAGTGGGTTTTCGGCGTAACGAAACCTCCGGAAGACGTCCGTTCGCCCCACCCGGGATTTCAGCGTCTGCCATGCTCTCTCCTGTCTCGCGCTGCCCGCACCGACGGCCGGCGGCGGACTTCGTGCGTCCTAATCCTACGTTGGCGGGTCCTGCCGACTGCCTTCGCGTATGACTGATGTGAGGTTTGACACCTATCGCCGTAAACGTTTACGATAATTCCGTAAACGTTCACGGTACTTACGTTAGCGTTTACGAACGCATTCATTCAACGAGGAAAGAGCGGAAATGCCTGGCACTGTTGCAGACGTACTTGCGCTCGATTCCCGTTTCCGGAGTCGAATAATCCACCCGGGGCAGTGGTCGAATCTGGCCCTGCTCCTCACGGAGGAAGCAGTCGATGATCTCGCCGTAGCTGTCCGAACCTTCGTCGCCGCCGGCTCCTCGGCCGTTGTCTGCGTCTTCGATGACAACTTCCTTTGGGCCAGCATGGTCATCACCGTTGACCATGCTGGCGGGGGCGCATCGGTGTCCACGGTGGACAGTCAGGCTGCCGAAGCTGGCGGTGACATGACCAAAGCGGCAGGCGCGGCAATGAACTGGGTTCATACCCACTATGGGCTGTGTTCCCTGGGCCTGTTCATCAACAAGGAGCATGCACATGCGCTCCTGCGGGCTTCAGATAAGGCCAGGGCCATCCGTTCGGCCTCAGCCGCCGGTGGCCTCGTCCTGTCCCCGATTCCCCCGTCGCTGGCCATAGCCCTGGCCTGATCCATCCCAACCAACCACCTACCTCAAAGCACTGGAGAACAATGATGATCCGCAGGCTTCCCCTTATGGCCTTGGCAGCTGTCCTGTCACTTTCGGTCGCCTCCTGCAGCAGTTCGACAACGGCCACCTCAAACGCTCCTGACGCCGGCGTCTCCGCAAAAGCTCAACAGGCCCTCGACAAGATCACGGGACAGGTCCTGAGTAAGGGTCCCAATGGAGAAACGCCCTCGCCGGCGTCCGTTGCAGATTTGACGCCCGAAGAGATCGAGAAGGTCAAAGGACTCAACGCCGAAGCAGCAATCGTGATGCACTACGGCGGCAACGACTGGGCCACGGCCCAAGTCAACGGACTTAAAAGCGAATTCGAAAAGCTCGGCATCAAGGTCATCGCCACAACCGATGCGAACTTTAAGCCGGACAAGCAGGTCTCGGACCTCGAGACTGTCATGACGCAGGATCCGGACATCATCGTGTCCATCCCCACGGACCCGGTTGCCACGGCCTCCGCATACAAGAAAGTTGCTGCTGCCGGCACGAAGCTCGTCTTCATGGACAACGTCCCTCAGGGGTTGACTGCCGGCCAGGACTACGTCTCCGTTGTCTCTGCTGACAACTACGGCAACGGCGTCGTCTCCGCCCACCAGATGGCCAAAGCGCTCGGTGGCAAGGGCAAGATCGGCCTTGTCTTCCACCAAGCCGACTTCTTTGTCACCAAGCAGCGCCACGAAGGATTCAAGGACACGATTACGAAGGAATACCCGGATATTCAGATCGTCGAGGAAAAAGGGATCGCTGGCCCGGACTTCGCTGGAGATGCCCAAGCTGCTGCTAACGCCATGCTGAGCAAGTATCCCGACCTGTCCGGCATCTGGGCGGTGTGGGACGTCCCGGCAGAAGGTGTCATGGCTGCAGCCCGTGCCGCCGGCCGACCGGATTTGAAAATCGCCACAGAGGACCTCGGCAAGAATGTTGCCATCGCCTTAGCCAAAGACGAACTCATCGTCGGCCTCGGTGCCCAGGTTCCGTTCGACCAGGGTGTGACCGAGGCACGGCTGGCCGCAGGGGCGCTCATCGGTAAGGAAGCGCCGGCATATGTGGCGCTGAGTGCCCTCCCGGTTGACCACACCAACGTCCTGGAAGCCTGGAAGCAGGTCTACCACGAAGACGCCCCGAAGGACATTCAGGAGTCCTACAAGCAGTAGCCAGACCCGACGGTGCGGGGGTTCCGCCCCCGCACCGCGCCGAAAGGGCAACAATGAACACCGCAGACAATGTCGTCGAGATGCGCGCGATTTCCAAGGGCTTCAACGGAGTTTCCGTGCTGAAGGATGTCAGCTTCGACGTCCGCCGGGGCGAGGTCCACGCTCTGGCAGGCGGTAACGGGGCCGGGAAGTCCACGCTTATGAAGATTCTCCAGGGCGTCTACCAGGCCGATGCAGGCGAGATCCTCATCGGAGGCAAACCGGCCGCCATCAACTCGATCCACGACGCGAAGGCCGCCGGGATCGGAATGGTCTTTCAGGAATTCAGCCTCGTACCGAGCCTGACCGTTGCGCAGAACATCTTCCTCGGTGTTGAACCGCTCGGCGCGGGCGGGCTCATCGATGACCGCGCCGCGGTGAGGCGGGCCACGGAAGTCTTCGCCGAGATGGAGGTCCACGTCGATCCCCGGGCTGAGGTCTCGCGTCTCGGCACCGCATACTGGCAGCTGACCGAGATCGCCAAGGCCCTCGCACAGAACGCCACAGTGCTGATCATGGACGAGCCGACTGCTAGTTTGGCCCGACATGAGTCCGAAGCCCTCTTCGAACTGATTGACCGCCTTAAGCAGCGCGGCATCTCAATCATTTACATCTCCCACCGCATGGACGAGGTGTACAGGCTCGCAGATCGCATCACCATCCTTCGCGACGGCCGCCACCTCCTTACCGAGCCGCTCACGAACGTCACTCCCGAGCAGATCGTAGAAGGGATCGTTGGCAAAAAGATCGAGGGCCAGCTTTCGTATCGTGCCCGTCAGGTGGCCCCTGACGTGGCACCCCTTCTGGAAGTCCGCGGGCTCAACGCCGGCCGCCGGGTCCGGGACGTTTCTTTCGCGCTCCGGCCCGGCGAGATCCTCGGCCTGGCAGGACTCATGGGCAGCGGACGCACCGAGCTTGCCCGCGCGCTCTTCGGCATTGACAAAGTGGACAGCGGTGAAGTCCTGCTTCGAGGCAAAAAGGTCACTCTCGCCTCTCCACAGCAGGCCATCAATGCCGGCGTCGCCCTCATCCCGGAGGACCGTAGGGCCCAAGGTCTCGTCCTGGAACACTCCGTCCAGGACAACCTGCTGCTGCCGCTGCTCGGGCAGATTCAGCGCGGGCCCCTCCTGAATGGCGCCAAAGGCAAAGAATTGTCCTCGTCACTCATCAAGAGGTTCGCAGTAAAAGTCGCCCATCCCCACCGGCCGGTGCGGCTGCTCTCGGGCGGTAACCAGCAGAAGGTGGTCATCGCCAAGTGGCTGGGCACCGATCCGGACATCCTGATTCTGGACGAGCCAACGGCCGGCGTTGACATCGGCACCAAAAGCGAAATTTTGGACATGATCCGTGAGTTGGCCAATGCCGGCAAAGCCGTCATTGTCATCTCCTCCGAGTACCCCGAATTACTCGCGGTCAGCGACCGCGTCCTCGTCCTCAGGGACGGCTCCATCATCCGCGACATCCCCCGCAGCGAGATCGCTGACGAGGAATATCTCCAACTTGCAGTCCAGGGAGTCTGAACAGTGAGCAAGGCAAACACCATCGCGCCCCGGGACACCGCGGCACCCCGTCATATCGGCACCATCCTAAAAGAACTTGACTGGCGACGCTACGTCATTTACATCGGCTTCGTCGTCGTCTTCCTATTCTTCGCAATTCTCCTGCGCGACCAGGGCTTCATGTCGCCGAACAACCTGCTGAACATCTTCCGGCAGACAGCCACCATTACCGTCATGGCAGTAGGGATGACATACGTGATCGCCTGCGCGGAGATCGACCTGAGCGTCGGATCCGTGGCTGGCCTCTCCAGTGTCTGCACCGCGATGGTCCTCTCCCAATGGGGCCTGATCCCCGGAATCCTTGCCGGCCTCGCCGTCGGGCTCGTGGTCGGATCAATCAACGGTGCCCTAGTCAGCCTCCTTGGCATCCCCTCCTTTCTGGTGACCCTCGGCATGCTGGGGATAGCTGTCGGCGTGGCCCAGTGGATCACCGCCTCCGCGCCGCAACCGATCCTGAACGATACGTTCAACATGCTGTTCGGATCCGGCAACTTCGGCCCCGTTCCTGGCCTTGTCGTCTGGAGCGCCATCTTCGTCGCCATCGGCGCAGTCGTACTGAACCGGACCCGGTTCGGCCGGCAGGTCCTGGCCACCGGCGGCAACCGCAACGCCGCAGACTTCACCGGCATCAACACCAAGCGCATCAAATTCCAGGTGCTCCTCATCTCGGGCATGGCCGCCAGCGTCGCCGGAATGCTGTACGCCGGCCGCCTCCAGTCAGGCCGGTTCCAGTGGGGAGCCGGCGACGAACTCTCCGCAATCGCCGCGGTCATCCTGGGTGGAACCAGCCTCTTCGGCGGATTCGGCTCAATCGTCGGCACTCTTTTCGGGGCCCTGCTGATCGGCCTAATCAACAACGGACTGATCCTGGCAGGTCTCGACAGCAGCCAGCAGCAAGTGGTCCGCGGCGCCATCATCATCCTCGCCGTCGCTCTCGCCCGGAAGAAGTAAAACCGTATGACCGCAAAATTGCGTGCCGGAATCATCGGCACAGGATTCATGGGCTCCGTCCACGCGCACGCCGTCCGCGCAGCAGGGGGCGAAGTCACTGTAGTCGCCGGAAGCAGCCAGGCATCCGGGGAGGCCGCAGCCGCCGGCCTCGGTGCCCGGACCGCGGCCGAATCTCCTGAGGCGCTGATTGGACGGGACGACGTGGACGTTGTCCACATCTGCACCCCCAACGCCACTCACGCAGACCTCGCCCGCAAGGCCATCGCCGCCGGGAAAGCCGTAGTCTGCGAGAAGCCCCTCGCCACCAGCGTTGAAGACGCCGTTGAGCTGACAGACCTTGCCGAAAGGGCGGGTGTCGTCACGGCCGTGCCCTTCGTCTACAGGTTCTATCCGGCCGTTCGCGAAGCGCGTGACCGCATCGCCCGCGGCGACGCCGGACGCCTCTGGCTCCTGCACGGCTCGTACCTGCAGGACTGGCTGGCCGGCGCAGAAGCGACGAACTGGCGGGTCGATTCGACGCTCGGAGGCGCGTCCAGGGCATTCGGTGACATCGGCGTGCACTGGTGCGACCTGATGGAGTTCACAACCGGACACCGCATCACGAGGCTCATTGCAAGGACGAGCCGGGCCTATGAGCAGCGCGAAACCCACGGCCAGCTGTCCTCGGTGGCCACCGAGGACGGGGCGACACTCCTGTTCGAGACCGACGAGGGAGCCACCGGCTCCCTGGTGGTCAGCCAGGTCAGCCCGGGCCGCAAGAACCGCCTGTGGTTCTCCTTCGATGGAACCGAAGCATCATTCAGCTTCAACCAGGAGCGACCAGACACCCTGCATATCGGACGCTCGGATTCCAGTACCGACATCCCCGTAGGGCCACAGACGCTTTCGACCCCGGGCGGCAGGCGCTATTCCATGCTCCCACCGGGCCATCCCCAGGGGTACCAGGACAGCTTCAACGCCTTTGTCGCAGACACCTATGCGGCAGTCCAGGGACAAGAACCCGAAGGGCTGCCTACCTTTCGGGACGGACTCCGGGCAGCCCGACTCACTGACGCACTCGTTACCTCCGCCGCCCAGCAGGTGTGGGTCGACGTCCCCGGACTCATAACCCCCTCTAATCTTTCCAACCTTCCTTCAGCAGTTGAAAGGCAGAAGCAATGAAACTTGGTTACTGTTCCATCACCTGGGGCGGCGTCGTCGGCCACCCCCAAGGCGTGACAAGCGTCAAAGACCTCTTCTACCTAACCCACGGATCCATGCGTGACGCCGTCCGCGACATCGCATCTGTCGGCTACGAAGGCGTTGAAATGTTCGACGGCAACCTTGCGGAATACGCGGAAAAGCCCGAGGAGCTCACAGAGATCCTGAACAGCTCCGGGGTCTCCCTGACAAGCGTTTATACCGGCGCCAACTTCATCTATGCCGACATCCTTCCCGACGAACTCCACCGGATCCATCGCGCTGCCGAATTGGCCGCGAACTTCGGAGCTGAACGACTCGTCGTCGGAGGTGGAGCACGGCGCGCGGCCGGAACCACCGACGAGGACTACCACCGCCTCGGCGACGCGCTTGACAGGGTCACGGACATCGCAGAAGGCTTCGGGCTGTCAGCAAGCTACCATCCGCACCTGAGCACCATCGTGGAAAGCCCCGACGAGCTGGACAGACTCATGCCGCTCACCCGGATCGGCTTCTGCCCGGACACCGCCCACCTTGCCGCCGGCGGAGCAGACCCGGCCGCAGTCATCCGGAAATACCCCGACAGAATCCGCCATGTCCATCTCAAGGACTTCCAGCAGGACCCGTCTACTTTCCTCCCGCTGGGCCAGGGCGAACTCGACTTCCCGGACATCATCGCCGCAATCCGGGAAAGCGGATACGACAGCTGGCTCATGGTCGAACTCGACGGCTACGACGGCGATCCCCGCGAAGCTGCCGAAATCAGCAAGAAGTACCTCGAGAAACTCCTCTAACCAAATTTGACCACCAGGGAGAGCCGGCCTCGGCGACTCCCGCCTTTTCCGAAAGGAACCCAATTCACATGCAGAACCTCAACGTCGGCCTCATCGGTGGCGGTTTCATGGGCAAAGCCCACTCCCTTGCCTACGCCGCCATGCCCATGTTCTTCTGGCCGGCACCGGCCCTCCCGGTCCGCAAAGTCATCGCAGAGGCCAACCCCGAACTGGCAGCCGAAGCGGCCCGCCGCTTCGGCTTTGAAAACTCCACCTCAGACTGGCGCAGCATCATCGAGGACCCAGACATCCACGTCGTGGACATCGCAACCCCGAATCACCTTCACGCCGAGATTGCCATCGCCGCCGCCGAAGCAGGCAAACACATCATCTGCGAAAAACCCCTCGCACGCACAGGCGAAGAGTCCAAGGCCATGTACGACGCGGTCAAAGACAAGAACATCGTCCACATGGTCGCCTTCAACTACCGGCGCACGCCCGCAGTTGCCCTCGCAAAGAAATACATCGAAGAAGGGGCAATCGGCCAAATCCTCAGCTTCCGCGGAACCTACCTCCAGGACTGGAGCGCCGACCCCAACTCCCCGCTGTCATGGCGCTTCCAGAAATCGATTGCAGGTTCCGGCGCCCTCGGCGACATCGCCACGCATGTCTTCGACATGGCCCGCTACCTCGTCGGAGAGTTCAGCGCCGTCAACGCCGTTCTCTCCACCTGGATTCCGGAACGGCCGCTGCAGACAGCCGGAGCTGACGCACTTGGGACGGTGCGGGGTGGAGAGGGCCCGCGGGGCAAGGTTGATGTTGACGATGAAGTTATGACGATGATCCGCTTCGCAAACGGAGCCGTGGGATCCGTTGAGGCGACACGCAACGCGCACGGAAGGAACAACCACATCACTTTCGAAATCCACGGAACCGAAGGCAGCATCGTCTTCAACTACGAACGCCGCGATGAGCTGCAGGTCTGCTTCGCTTCCGACCAGGCCGACCGCCGCGGTTTCCGCACCGTGTACACCGGCCCGGCCCACCCCTACGGCGAAGGGCTCTGGCCCATTCCAGCTCTGGGCATTGGCTACGGGGAAACGAAGATCATCGAAGCGTACGACTTCTTCAAGGCCATCGCTGAAGGCGGCACCGTAAGCCCCAACTTCGCAGACGGCTACCAGGTCGCCCTCATCGACGACGCGATCGTCGAATCCGCCGCAAAAGACGCATGGGTCGAAGTTCCACAGATCACCGATTGATCTTCTTCGGGAGGGACGGCGAAAAGCCGTCCCTCCCAAAATCCCCGGACCATCCGCCAAGGAAGACACAAAGATGCCCAATCCCCTCCCAACCCGCCAGGAGGCGGCAGAAGTCTGGCTAATGCCAGTCTTCATCGCCAAGGCAGGGCACGAAGCTGACCTCCAAGAAGCCCTCCACACCCTGCAGACACGAAGCCGAAAAGACCCAGGATGCCTGGAATACACCGTCTTCTCCGACGGGCAGCGACCCGGCACCTTCATCCTCTTCGAAGGCTGGGCCCGTAACGAGGACCTCGAAACCCACAACCAAGAAGGCCATGTAAAGGAGTTCGTGAAGGAAGTGGACCAGCTATTGGCCGTGCCGTTCGCCATCACCCTGCTTACGCCTCTCACCTGAACCTAAAGGCCCGGAGGGGCCGGACAGATTCGGGTACACCCAAACCTAACGTCAGGCAGCCGCTCAAGCATCGTCAGAATAGGGCCGCCGTGACGGTTTCCCCTACTCCTGTCAGTTTGCGAACTCGTCTGCACGGAATGTCACACTCGTCTGCACTTGCTCTAGGACGTCGCCGAGGATCACGGTCATCCTGTCGAAGGTGGTTTGGCGGCGCCGGGTCACCAGGGTTCACAAGCAGGTGGTCATTGATCTCTCGCACGGTAGTGCTGCTCCCACGCACGCGTGTCGGCGCCACGCGGAGTGTGGTGCGGGATTCAGTTGGCGGGCGTCTTGGTCGACCCCGGCGTGATCGAAATCGGCATGCAGAGCCTTAGCTGGCCCCCGGATCCGTCGTTGATGCAGTCGAGCGACACATCCTCGTCATCGGTGTGGAGAATGACGTTCGACATCCCGCGCCTACCTTGATTGAAGGTGAGTTCAACGGTGCCATCAGGAGAAGTACAGCGGTAGGCGGTATTCCAGACGCTGTTGTCTTCGCACCGTTTGAGCTTTTGAGTCGCGCCGTCCTCATCGACGTACTCCCAGTCCTTGTCTCGATACTCGCCGACCTGGATGGCGGAGTGCGGGACTGCGCGAGCGTCATCACGTGTGAATGGACGCTCACAGGCCGCTAGGGTGAGCGCAACCCCCATCAAGACAGCTGCTGTGGCGCAGCGATGAAATCCCACCCGCACATCCCTCTCTTTCTTGCCCAGCCGGGGCAACCCCAATGCTAGCGGCGTTTCTTTTCACGGCCGGCATGTTGGCGTGTGTGCCTGCCCGCCGTCGGCGGCAGCTCACCGGTGCGGGTGTGCCCGCGCATATTGGTGTCAGCGTCTGCCAAGGCAGTCCAGTATCTGCCGCTCTCGCCGTGGACAAAGGCCTAGCCCGCCTCGAGGTTCCGCGCCAGGACGAACTGCCGCGGAGCCAACGGGTCGCGCATGCTGAACCTGCTTCTCGCTACATGGGTCGTCGTTGCAGTGGACGTTACCCGTGAGCGTCATGTGGTCTCAGAGGCATTTCTCAGAAACGAAAGAATTTCAAGAACAGGTTGATTTAAAAATCCTGCTGTTCGAAGCGACCTGTTGCAAACGGGCATCCATCTGCGGAAAACCGCTGTGGAGGTTGCCGCTAAATGGCGGCGTTCTGTAATTGCTATATGCCGCATGACTCCCCCGGATTGTCTTGTCTCGCTTGGGAAATGAGACGTTTCATTCAGCGACCAACACTCGCGTCGGCAAGACCCTGGTTCCTGTGAGATCACGCGGACCTTTTCGCGCCCGGCGATTCTCATAACAGTGAAGAAACTTGTTGGCTACGCGGGATTTTCCAGGCGGCAGCAGTCCACCGACCGACAGCGTGACTTGCTGGCCGCCAGCGTCCGCCACGATACCCTCTACATCGACCACGGCGTCTCCGGAGCACGCGCGTCAGGACCACAGTTCGACCGGGCTCTCGATGCGCAGATAGAGGGCGACACCCTCGTCATCACAACCTCGGACCGGTTTGGGCGATCCACCCAAACATGCTCGCCTTTGCAGATGGGCTCCGAAGGGGGATGCCGGCCTGCGAGTCCTGAATCTCGGCGGAGGCGATGTCGAGACCGCGACGCCGATGGGGTGAATGTTGGTCACGGTCATGGCCGCCCTCGCGCAGATGGAACACGGCATCAAGCGCGAACGTGTCACGGAATCCATCAGCAAGAGAAGAGAAGCCGGGAAGGACCTTGGCGGGCGGCCCCGCCGGGTTACCGCAAGTCAGATTCGAAGCACTGTTCGACTGGTCAAAGGTGGCGAGCCCGCAGCGCAGGTTTGCCCGAGAGATACCGGAATGTCCGAGCAACCTTCTATAGGCGGTCACGAGAACTTACGGACCAGCAGAGCGACATTTGGCGCCGCAAGAAGACCGCCATTTACCGCTGTAATTCACACCGGCAGTTCCGCGACGTTCCTCGTCCCAATCAATGTTTCTCACATGCGTGTTCTCAACAAAACGCTTTTTCGCCTTTGATGAGCGCGGAGAGGTCGGCATTGGCATTGCTTATGCGGTCAGCCGCCCTGGATCAGAACGCGGTCCGCAGCACACCGCGTCGCATGCCGCGGTGTGGGTTGCCGCGCGAGTTTCCCTGGCAGAAAGATTGCGGTCTGGAAGCTCCATAGCGGACTCAATCAGCCGGCAGTTTGTGCCGAAGGGCCAAGCCAGCCCATCAAAGCCGCTGACTGCGTAACGGCCCGACAGGGTTGGTGAACTGCTGGTGAGCAGCACCTGAGTGTCACGAATCCGAGCCGTCGGCTTGACCGATTTTTCGCTGTCCTCCTGTCCAGCATGCCCTCCTTTACGGCTGGTGGCCAGCCAGGCTATCTAGCGGGACGACCGACCTTTGGTACCGACATCTTCTAGGTGCGGGTGAGGGCGAGGATGCCGGCGGCGGTATGGGTAGCCGCACCGTGCTGGACGAGGTGCGGTTTGCCGGGTATTTCCAGGAAGCGCCCGTGCGGGGCGGTGGCGGCCAGTTTTTCGCACCAGGGCCGCGGCGCTACCGGATCTCGTGAACCGCGGATGACCAGAACGGGTTGGCTCACTATCCCCAGGCGCGCTTCGAGGTCGTAGGACATCATGACGGGCAGTTCGGTGAGGTACCAGCGCAGCCCGGAGCGGGCGTAGTCGGTGAAAACTATCGCGTTGCCCACTGGGCTTTCCATCAGCGAATCAAGGCCTAAGGCCAGGGATTGCTGACGGATTGTGCGGCGCGCCGAATCGACAACCGGGCCCAGGAGCACGACGTGGGAGACCAGGTCCGGGTGCTGAATAGCGAGCTCGGTCGCGAACTGGGTTCCCATTGAATGCCCGATCACCACGACGCGGGTGGCACCCATCTTTTGGAGTGTTGCAGCGATGATATCGGCGTAATCAGGGACGCTGAGCTGCCAGCCGGGTCTGGGCGTTGCGCCGAAACCGGGCAGGTCGATGGAGTAAGTGTCCCCGTGCTGGGCGAGGAGGATCTGGAGCCTGCGGTAGTAGCGGTGGGACATCCCGATGCCGTGAAGCAACACAAAGACCGGACCTGAAGCATCCGCAGGTCCAGCCAGAAAGTGCACGTGCGAGGTCAGGCCCGCCGTCGTGACGATCCTCGGTGTCAGCGGCTGGCGCATCCAGGACAGCACCCCTCCGACTGATTCCGGTTCTGCTTTATCTATTTTGTCGCTTGCGGCTTTCACCGGCTTTCCTTTCATTCTGGCCAACTGTTTCGTCCTGAAGTTACCCCAGCGCGGCGAGGGCGGCTGGCGCGCATTCGATGGTGACCGGCGTCTTCGGGTCGACGGACTTCACTTCGCCGTCGATTTGATACGGGATGGGTTTGAGGGTGGTGAACCGGTAGCTGCTGACGCTCGGTTGGTCGCCAAGGCCCTGGGTGGTTGCCCTCAGCGCGGTCAGCAGCACCCGCCACTTTGGCCGGTGCGGGAAGGTGATGACTTCGAATTGGCCGTCGGCGAGCTTGTCGTCGGCTTCGCTGAGGGTGGCAGAGCAGTTCCTTCAGGGCGCCTTTGCTGCCTTTTTCAAGGTCGATGGCCATGACGGGTGTCAGGCCGAACCCGATGTAGGAGTGCGCGTACTCAGCAGCGGCGTCCTCCCCGTTGCCTGTCCGGATCCGCAGGAGGTCGATGTGGCGTACGTTGCCGCCCGCGATGGCTTCCTCAAGCGGCGCTGTGCCGGTGGTCCGCCGGTGGTCGTTGGCATTCCCGGCGGCCATCACCGCGCATACCGCGTTTGGATTACCGGCCTGCATGACGCCGTTGATGACCTCGTTGTAGCCCCCGTCCCCGCTGACCGAGACAACCAGCACGTCCCGGCTGCCACGGGCAGTCTCCCGGGCCAGATCGACGGCGTGGCCTGCGTGATCTGTGGGTTGCAGCGAGATGTCAGCGGCGTAGGGAAGAAGCGCTGCGAGCCGGGACCGCAGGTCCTCGGCGAGTTTGGGGGCGTCCCCGGTGCTGTTGGGGTTGAAGATGATGACTATTGAGTCAAAAGTCCGTGCAGTGGTCATTGTGCGCTCCGTGATTTTCATGCGCCGTGGCTGTGGGTGATATGTGCCCGTCCGGTTAGGTATCCAGGACAGATCAGGGGATAGTGCTGCCGTCCGTCCGGCCTCTTCCCGCTGTGAGCGGGATACCGGGGGCCGGTAACTGAGGGGGCGGCCTGGCTCAACCCAGGGTGCTTAACTGTTGCCGGTATGGACGATGCTTTCGGGGTCCTGTTGATGGGCCGGGGCGTCTGCGAGGCCTTCAGGGGTGAGGTCAAGGTCCTCGATAAAGGTAGGGCTTTTCTGCCCCGCGGCGTGTGTGGCGTCGGGGGTCGTGTGGCTGTTGGTCATCATTTTTTTGGGGAGTACCTTTTGTTTTGCCGTGTGAGGCGTTGGGCTGGTGCTGGGTCAGCGGGGCACTTCTACTTGGAACCGCACCGGCAGCGTAGGACCTGGGTGGCGAGATAGACCGCCAGAGAGTCTTCGGCGTCGGACGAGGCGGGAAATGTCCGCACGGTGGTCTGGGCCCGGGGTTCGGGCACAGACATCGGTTCTCCGCAGTGAACGTAGCGTCCACACCGATGAAGCAGGTTCTCCTGCTAGCTAAGCGCAAGGCTGCGACGTGGTCGGCTGTGGTGTCCAGGACCCGGGAGACACAGCACTGCGAACAGCGGACGGCGACTGCGAGAGACCCTGTCCGCAAGCCCACAACTGCCGGGGATTCCACCATCAGATACTGGTCGGTGTCGCAGGTTGCGCACCAGGGGCGTTTCCCGCGGGGCTGGTACACATCCCGGGGAACGCAACTGCTCGATGTTGTGGTCAATCTGGTCAGACCACGGCCTGGTAGCTGGTCAGGATGTAGTCCGCGGCTGCCGGGCCCTTCATCCGCAGGCCCTTGCGCCTGGAACCGACTCGCTCTCTCATCGCCGCCCGGAAGATGCGCTCCGGCTGCGGCGTGGTCTGGGATACGTAACACCAACTGGTGTACAGGCCATAAAAGGCATCCCCGTCAAGAGTCGCGTCGGACTCCGGGTCGCTGTAGGTGGCTTCGTCGAGGAACTGGTCGAACTCTGAATGTGCCATGGTGGCTCTTCTCAACAGGGTGCGGGTGGTCGCCATTCGGCTACAGCGGCCTCAAGCTCCATGCCCTGCACGGGACACGGAGCGAACTGCCGGATCATCGGGGGGTCTCCGGCAGATAGTTACGCGGGGTGGGACAGGATGATCCTGGCGCGGCACCCCCCCAAGGGGGCCGCGCCAGGATCGGTCAGTTCCCGCCGTGAGGGCGGGAAGGGCGTTTGTTAGGCGTTGTTGTGGTGGACGCGGTTGCCGGCCTTGGCCAGGCCGCGGGCCACCATCAGACCCACTGTGAGGAAGGTAATGTATTGCATCGCGTCGTTGGCGTTGAAGACGTCGACGCCGTTCTCACTGGCGTCATCCCCGACCACTGCGGCCGTGATGATCGTGGCGAGGACCGCGGCGACATAGACGGCGAACTCGAGGGTCCGGGTCGATACCTTGATGTCGTTGGCGTTGCGAACGGTGCTGGACTGGTCGTTCTGGGTGCGTGCAGTAGTCAATGGTTCTCCTCATAAAAGGTGTGAGCGGCCGTGGCGGCCATGCAAACTCTGATCCCTTTACTAAAACCATGTCGACAAATTCTCTACACCGTAGACTTTACGCGTAGACTGCTTAAGAAGCAAGCTTACGTATCTTCCAATGGGTTGGTCCGACGCAACGATGAAGGATGGAAACTCCAATGGCCTCCCCCGAAAAATCCGGCCACGCACCAGGTGCCCGGAAGCCGCGCCTGAGCAGGGACCTGGTGCTCTCCACTGCACTGGCACTGGTGGACGCGGAGGGCCTGGACGCCCTCACCATGCGCCGACTGGGTCAGGAACTCGACCGGGATCCCATGAGCCTGTACCGCTACGCAGCCAACCGGGCAGCCCTGCTGGACGGGGTCTCCGAAATGGTGTTCAGCGAACTGGCCATCCTTCCCGAGGACCCGGACTGGCAGGCGCAACTGCGCAAAATAGCCCACGATCTCCGACTCCTGGCCCTGCGCCACCCCAACGTGGTACCACTGCTGGTCACCCGGCCGCTCTCCACCCCATTGGGCTTGCGCCCCCTGGGCACACTGCGCCCGCTCGAACAGATCCTTGCACTGCTGATCGAGGCCGGCTTCACCCCGGCAGCGGCCCTGCATGTCTACCGCGCTTACTACGGCTTCCTCTACGGACACATCCTGAACGAACTCCAGGAATACATCGTGGACCCGGAAGAAAACGAAGCCATCCTGCGCCTCGGCCTACACCGCCTGCCAGCCAAAGACTTCCCCCATCTCCGGGCACTGGGACCGATCCTGGCCGACTACGACGGCGACGGCGAACTCGACCAGGGACTCAGCATCCTCCTCTCCGGCCTCGCAACCCAGCTCACCCCGCAGCACCAGCCATCCCCCTAAGACAGCACCGCCAGGCCAAGACCTTCAACCGGCGAACGCCACAGGCAGGCCGGCGAAGGTGCCCGGGCTGAAGCCGTCAGACTCTCCGTCAGACGGCGTTCACGTGGGGACACGGGCAGCGCCTCATGAATGGACGCCAGGAAGAATTCCTAGCCGCTGACATGGCGCTGCGCGCGCGAGAGACGCAGCAGCTGGGGATGCCGGACCCCGCCGTCCACGAAAGCTCATTGGCGCCATTGGCCGCCAGCACCCTGGGTAACTGAATCTTTCGTCGTCCCACCCACCTTTTTAGGAAGGCTACTTACTAAATAATAGTAATCATGCTTACTATTGCATCCGGTGCTGGTTCATCAGCAGCAGCTGACCCTAGAAGGAAAGAGAGCAATGATGACCGAGAATCAATGGAATACCGTCGGAGGATCCTCCGGGCAGCACACGGATGCCGTCCCCGGAACAACGCCTGTCACCACTGCGGATGCTGAGGTTGGCCCAGCCTCCAAGACCGACGCCGCCAAGGAAGAAGCTTCGAATATTGCCGGCCACGCCGCCGCTGCAGCACAGGGCGTATCGGAAACCGCGAAGGAAGAAGTCGCCAACGTTGCTGCGGAAGCGAAGTCCAGCGCCCAGGACCTGCTGGCCCAGGCGAAATCGGGGCTTTCCAGCCAGGCCGGCACACAGCAGCAGAAGGCTGCCGAGGGTATCCGCACCATCTCCAGCCAGCTGCAGACCATGGCGGACGCACCCGGGCAGCAGGGCATCGCCAGCGACCTGATCCGGCAGGCCGCCGACCGTACATCCTCCGCGGCTTCCTGGCTCGAAAACAGGGACACTGGCGCGATCCTGACCGAAGTCCAAACCTTTGCCCGTAGCCGTCCCGGCACCTTCCTGCTGCTCGCAGCGGGCGCAGGCATCCTTGTGGGCCGCCTCGGCCGCGGACTCCAGGCCGGAGCCCCGGAAAGCGCCGCTGCCATCCCGCGCCGGCCGGTGCCGGCCCCTGCCCTTGGAACAACCGCCACCTCCGGGATCGGCGGGACTTTCAACGATGGGCCGGTCGCGCCGCCTACCGCCTACGGTGAAACCGTCTACGGAGAACCGGCACGTCCGGCATTCTCAGGCACCGAATCAGGCGGCGTCCCGCTGAAAAACGTGGATGATCCGTACGACGACATTCAGGACGGCGGTCGGCACCTGTGAGTAGCCAAATACCGGAGGCTGCTCCGAGTGAAGCCCATGTGAAGGCGGACAACACATCGCTGGGTGATCTGCTCGGTGAGGTCACCCGCGACCTGTCCACGCTGATGCGGCAGGAAGTCGAGCTGGCCAAGGCCGAACTCAAAGAGTCAGGGTCCAAGGCCGGCAAGGGCGGCGGCATGCTCGCCGGCGCCGGCGTGGCCGGGCACTTCGTCCTGCTGTTCCTCTCCATCGCCCTCTGGTACGCCCTGGGCGAGCTGATGGGACTGGGCTGGTCCGCGGTCGTCGTCGCCCTCATCTGGGGCATCATCGCCGCCATCCTGGCCTCCATGGGCAAGAAGGAACTCAAAACGGTCAAGGGCATGCCCCAAACCACCGAAACACTCTCAGAAATCCCCCCAACCCTAAAACCAGGTGAGGTAACCCGATGAGCGATAACCCGGATGCAATACGCCAAGACATAGAAGCCACCCGCGCACGTCTGGGCACCAACGTGGACGCGGTCGCCGACAAAGTCACCCCCTCCAACATCGTCCACCGCCAGACCGACAAGGTAAAAGACACCGTCAAGGACGCAGTGACAGGGGTAAAGGAGAAAATCATGGGAACCGCAGATTCAGTGGCGTCCACGGTCCAGGACACAGTCTCCTCCGGCACTAGCCACACCGGGGATGCCCTGCACAGCACCGGGGAGTCCCTGCACGGGGCCAAGGACAACGTCGCCGCCAGACTCAGTGACGCCGGATCCGCGATTCCCGGTGCACCGGCACAGGTCAAAGCCAAAGCCCAGGGCAACCCGCTGGCCGCCGGCCTGATCGCCTTCGGCGCCGGGATGCTCGTCTCGTCCCTGATCCCGGCGAGCCAGAAGGAACGACAGGCAGCCCAGCAGCTCAAAACCGCCGCCGAGCCCCTGACCACACAGGTGACCGACGCGGCCAAGGACATGGTCCAGGACCTCAAAGAACCAGCCCAGGAAGCAATGGCTAACGTCAGGGCCACCGCGGCCGACGGCGTCGAACACGTCAAGGCCGAAGGCCAAGGCGCCGCAACCGGCGTCAGAGACCGCGCCAGCGACGCCAAGGACAACGTCCAGAACACGTGAGCCGCCAGGAAAAGGCTCCGGAGCCGCCCCACAACCCAGCGGGGCGGCACCCGGACCAGCACCCACCCACCGGCGGCCCGTGGCACATAGCTTCCCCGCAGCAGGCAGCCTCCTTGCCCAGCCCTGTCCCGGACCAATGGGCGACCCACCGCCTCGTCACTATCGCCGCCCGGCTGAACGAGCGCCGGTTGAACCGCCAGTTGTCCCAGCTTGGGCTGACCCTAAGCGCTCTCGACGCACTGGAGACCGCGGCGGAACGTGAGCCCACCACGGTCACCGATCTTGCCGCCCTTCTCTGCGTGAGCAGCCAAAGCCTGGGCAAACTGCTGCCCCGTCTTCAAAGCCTGGGGTTCCTGACCAGAGAACGGGGCAGGGACGGCCGCAGCGCGGACATCCGCCTCACCCAACGGGGGCGCGAGGTCCTCGCAGCGGCTGAGGACCTCCTCCGGGCAGGGGCGAAAGCCGAAGCGGAAGACGAAGCACTGTTCCGGCAGCAGCTGGAACAACATATCCGCACCCTCAGGGACGCTGAGCCGGACGCAGCACCACAGCAGGTCCCCCCGGATCAGCGGTCAGCGGCAGCCTCTGCTGCCCGCTACCCGCACAATCCACCACAGGCACGACACAACGAACCAGGAGCAAAGCCATGGCCACCACGAACCGGACAACCGGAGCCAAAACCAACCTTCAGAAAGCAGCCCAGGCAGTAGGTGCCGTCTTCCTGCTGGTAGGAGTCCTCGGCTTCATCCCGGGCATCACCACCAACTACGACGCACTCTCATTCGCCGGGCACGGCTCCGAAGCGCTCCTCCTGGGCATCTTCCAGGTCTCCATACTCCACAACATCGTCCACCTGCTCTTCGGCGTCGCGGGCATCCTCATGGCCCGCACCAACGACCAGGCCAGGAACTACCTGCTCTACGGCGGCGTCGTGTACCTCGTCCTCTGGCTCTACGGCCTCCTCGTCGGCCACGACACTCCCGCCAACTTCGTCCCGGTCAACAATGCTGACAACTGGCTCCACCTCGTCCTTGGACTGGGCATGATCGCCCTGGCCATCGCACTCTCACGCGGCACCTCACGCGGCGCCGCCACCCGCCGCTGAGCCCGTCACCCGATCAGCAATTCCCACCAGCCTGCGTTCGCATGCAGCTGAGATTCCGAGGAAAAACAATGCACATCCCAGGACAGCGGGGACCGATCAGTGCCGCCGTGACCGAGATCCTGACCGGTCAGCCGGCGGAAAGCGGGGAAGCCCTTAACGCCCTCCAGGCGCTTGTCCCGGCGCAGCTGACCAAGACCGAAGATATCATCGAGGACGATGACCTCCAGCTGGCACTCTTCTGCCTCTACGAACTGCACTACGGCGGCCTCGACGGCGTGGAGGACAGCTGGGAATGGAACCCAGGCTTGATCGCCGTCCGCCAGCTTCTGGAGCAGCCGTTCGAACAGGAACTGCGGGCCGCCGCCACAGCGGCAGTTCCCGAGGTTCCTCCGGTACCAGCCGCGGGGCCGGTCAGTGATGGTGTGGCCGCCGTCCTCTTCGCCCTGGCAGCCGCCGATACCGGGCCCAGCCTCTCGCGCTACATCGCCAAGGAGGCCACCCCCGGCCAGCTCCGGGAGTTCCTGATCCAGAAATCCATCTATCAGCTCAAGGAAGCGGACCCCCACACGTGGGCCATTCCCCGTTTGACGGGCAGGGCCAAGGCTGCCCTGGTCGAAATCCAGGCCGACGAATACGGCGGGGGGCGCGCGGACCGGATGCACAGCGCCCTGTTCGCCTCGACTATGCGCGCCATGGGTCTGGATGACCAGTACGGCAGCTACGTGGATGCTGTCCCAGCAATCGCCCTGGCTTCGGTAAACATGATGTCCCTCTTCGGCTTGAACCGCCGGCTCCGCGGTGCCATCGCCGGGCATCTTGCAATCTACGAGATGACCTCATCCCGACCCAACCAGCTCTATGGCAACGGATTCCGCCGCCACCACTTCGATACAGCGGCGACCGCCTACTTCGACGAGCACGTCGAGGCGGACGCCGTCCACGAACAGATTGCCGGTCGGGATCTCGCCGGAGGCCTGGTAGAAGCTGAACCAGGGATGCTTCCCGACATTCTGTTCGGCGCGACGGCGGCGATCGCCCTGGACACAAGGCTTACACAGCGGATCCTGGACGCGTGGGAAAATGAGCGGTCATCGCTGCGCAGCAGCCTCCCGGCAGCCGCATGATAACAACTACGCAACCCGGCCGCCGACCTACCCAGTTGGACCTGTCGACGAACAAAAACGAGGACCTATGAGCCAGGAACGTGCCGAAGGGTCCATTGTTGTCTGCCCGGACGGGCCGCTGCTGGTCCGGGGAGACTTCGAGATCGTCACGCCCTCCGGGGAACCCGTGCCCAGGGAACGCAGAACCGTGGCACTGTGCCGGTGCGGCGCTTCCGCGATCAAGCCCTACTGCGACGGCACGCACAAGATGATCAAATTCCGGACCGAACCGCCTACCGTGGCAGGGCAAGAACCCTAGAGCTGGTTCCACAACGCCAACAGCCTCGCGCAGCCAGGCAGCCGGGTCGCTGCCTGCCCTTAGACCCGGCAAAGCCTCAAGGCAGGCAGTTGGACGACCAATCAGCGCTTCGTCTCGTGCGACAGGAGAAGACCGATTTCTTGCGCACAGCCACACCAAGAGAGGCTTAACCCTTTCCCGGATCCTGAGCGCCCCAAGGCCATGATGGCAAAAAATGGCAGGGACGGGGCACTGAGGCGTCAGCTGCCGGTTTCGTAGTGGGGTACGGCGACGGGCTTGGATTCGGCGGAGCGGACCTCCCGCAGGTACACGGACGCGCCCACGATCACCGCCGCTGCGAGGAACTCGCTCTGCCAGTTCTGGAAGGACTCGAACCAGAACTGCGACGTTCCGATGTACTCCAGCACCGTGACCGGCTCCTGGCCATGGGCCAGCTGCTCCTCGCTGTAGTCGGCGGCCCCACCCAGGGCGTGGCCGATTATGGACCCCAGAAACAGGAGGAGGAACAGGCCCGAGAGCGAGTGCTCGTACACCTTCGGCACCCAGCCGCCCCGGCGGACCGGCCACGGCGTGCTTGGGCCTTTCTTCGCTGTCCGAGGATCCTCGTCCTGCGGCGCGGCCTTGCCGACGGGTTTGGACTCTGAGGAACCCTTCTGGAACAGGTAGGCCGTCAGCACCACGTACATCCCCATTTGCAGGAACTCCGATTCCCAATTCTCAAACGTGGCCTCAGCGAAAGCGCCTGTTCCGAGATACTGGAGGACCGTCACCGCTTCCTGTCCATGAGCGAGCTGGTCCTCACTAATAGGAGGCAGCGCCGGAAAGAATCATCCCGCCGAAAAAGACGAGGAAAAGCACCACATTCGCCATCAGAAGTCCGTGGTCCCTGACCCATCATTCGCGCAACGGCTTCCCTCTCTGAGGTATGGCGGGACCACCCATCCCGCACCGGGACAAGACTGCCGCCGGCTCCCCCATCTAACCAACCCCCACGGTCACCTCACCGAACCGCCGGAGACTTCCTCGTCTTGTCCTGTTTCCCCTTACCGGCAGAGGGCCGCTGGGCAAACCGGCTATTTGTTGCCTTCGCTGCCATGTACGTCCGTCGCCGATGCGGGGACTTCCTGTTCGAGTGAAGAGCCCGCCACAGCAGCCTCGCTCGGCCTCACGGAACCGTGCTGGATCCCCGGCGGGTGCTTTCTTCAACGCATAGCTCGTACCAGAATTCGGCTCCAAGATCCGGTGTCGGAGTATCAAGATTTCGATAGAGGCCGTCCAACAGGGCGGCGAGTTCTCCCTCGGAAAGACCGGGAGTGACTTCTTCGGGCCCTCGGGGGTCGTGGATGATCCGGGAAAGCTGTGCGTGGTTCATCGCCGAGGGGCCAGATCGGGCGCATCAGCAAAGGTGTGCATCATCGTGTTCCTTCTCGGTTACGGGGGCTCGCAACGGCGGCAAGTACCGACCACTTCCTAGCTACCCTAAGCCGGGCGCGGCCGAAGTGCACCGCTCTGCCGGGAACACGTTCAACAAATGTCAAAATTGGGTGAGAGTTACCGTACGCTCCCTCCACAGGCCTTATCGGCAGGGTGAGGTAAGCACTCGGGTGTCAATGGCGGATTTTCCGTTCGGCTTTCTACTCCTCGGTCATGGGGCCTTTCTGTGCTTGGGTGCCGGCCGTCGTAGCGTTCGTACTTCGGGCTGAAGCCCAGTTTCTTCCAGTCGCAGATCACCGGTTTGGCGTGGTGTTGGCCCTGGTAGTTGGTGCTGATGAGGTAGGCGGTGGCGTCCTCATCGGTCGCCGGTTCGCCGTCGGCGCGGTTGGCCACGTTCACGTACAGGTTTTTCTCGTCGGCGTAGTGTCCGGCGTCTTCTTCAATGGCCTTGCCCTGGGCGGTCAGTTCCTCGATCAGGGCCGCGAGCCGGGCCTTGGAATCCCGGTCGTCCCGGAGCCACTGGGCAATGTGGTCAAAGTAGCGCGGTTCGTCCCGGATGACTGACTCGAGTTCCTCCATCGCGTCCTGGTCCCCTTCGAACTCGGTCATGACGAGAGCCATGTCCAGGGTGTAGCCGCTCTCCAGTGCCTTGGTCCCGGTGGTGGAGGCTTTAGCATTGAGCGCCCGGCAATTGAATTAGGACGACTGCACTCAGGGCACAAGGTCCTCCACAAGCGTGGCCATCTTGTCGAGGCACTGTTCAAGGCCACTCTGCGACAAGTCCCGTGCCTCCTGGGTACAGTACCCGCGCTCGGTCATGTGTAGCATCGTGCCGTCAGCACGACCTCGTGGTCACCGTCGGCGGGAACGCCGTCGGCGGGTATGCCCGCCTCTGTCGGGGTGATGCGGTTGCCATCGGCGTCAGCGAAGTTGAACACCTAGCGGATACGGCGCAAGGGTTGGACCTCGGTGAAATTCCATGTGCTGTGCTGCTCGAATCCTCCCCACCCAGCAGGTGCGCGCATCGTCACACGGATTCGGCCGCCGGCTCGAACGTCTGCTTCTGCGCGCGGGCATGTGTAACCTGCTGGTCCCCACCACTGGCGCAGGCCACCAGACTCCGTCCAGGCAGCACAGACCCGCCTCAGCGGTGCGTTGAACTCTCTGACCACAGCGACGTCATAGGTGCCGGGCATGCGAATCCCTTTCAGCTGCGATAGGCAACGAAGTTGGATGCTGGCGACTACATACGGCCGGCGGTAAGGTCCGGATCACCCTCGAAATCCGCGTCGCCTGGGTCCTGCACAGGCGCCGGGGAAACGGGCTCTTCAGCGGGCCTCCGCACGGAGCGCCACACGCTTACCCCTGCCGCGACCATGGTCAGCAGTCCGCCAATCCACCACCACTTCCGGGACGCCGGCTGTCCAGCCTTAACCAGAACGGGATCCGTTACGTTAGCAGCTGCTTGCGGTGTAACCCGCTTCAAACGTTCCTGGACCCGCGGAGTCAGTGTTTCGACCCCGCCCGCCAGCTCATCAGCGAGCCGATACAAGACGCCTGGAGGCGCGGAGATGCAGTTTCAATACCTGCCTCCAGCCCGGCCACCGCTCTCTGCAGTCCAGCCTGGACCCCTGGGGTGGCCCATTCCCTGCCCTTCGCCAGATGGTTCATGAGGTTCTCAGAAAGATGGTGGACCTGCTCCGTTTCGGTCTTCGGTGTTGCCATGCGCATGAATGCCTCCTGGGTCTGGTGGATGCCCATAGCCTACGGCGGGCAGCGGCGCGGAAACAGGGTGTATCGACTCCGTTCCTACCCTTTAGTGCATATTCGTCTGGCTGCCGCCGGTTGTACCAAGCCCCCCACAATCAGCCAGCGCAGGCGAAACTCTCGATTCTCTGGAAGGGACGGACATCAGGTCATCCGGGAGATACTTGTCAGGACCGGGCAAACGCACGACCCTGTACCGGCACCTCCCGCCTCGCTTCCCCTCGACTCTTCCGGAGATGGCCGCCGATGCCTGATGCTGCAACGCTTACCTTTGCCCTCACCTACGCCGGAACCCTGGCGGTGGCTGCTCTGATGTTCCTCGGCCAATTCGCTGCCTTCACCATCCTCCTGGCTCTAGCCGGGATAGTCAGGTTACTGACTCTCCCCGTACACGCGCTGGCACGGCGCGAGGATAAGTGAGCCGACAACGAACGCCGCACAGATGCCCCCGGCCTGGTCTGGAAAGAGCAGGGATGATACGGGCAGGCACGACACAGCGGCCAGAATGCCCAGGGGCATCGCGCGTCGCCCCCAAGGGTATCTTTGACACCGCGCCCGGCGGCGGGTCCCCCATCCGCCGGGCTACTGGCCGACGACATAAACGGCAGTCTGTCCACGAAACGGACTTTTCCGACAGGGAGCGAACCGCATGACCATGTGCGAGGGTGTGATTGAACAGCGCATCACGGTGCGGGCCACTGCCGGGCAGGTGTGGGCGCTGGTCAGCGTCCCCGGCTGGTTCCTCAGCAGCCACCCGGCAGCCCCTGCCGTGCAGAAGATCGATGAACGGCTCACTCTTGTCCACGATGACAGGGTTGGCCTGCGAGTCATCCGAACCCTGGAACTAATTCCACCGTCCTACGTCGCGTTCCGGTGGGAAGTCCCCGGAGAATCCTCGCTCACACCGACGCTGATTCAGTTCTGGGTCACTGAACAGAGCGCCGGCACGGTGCTGCTCAAAGTCAGGGAGAGCGGCTTCACCGCGCAGTCGGGCGAAGTCGATGAGGACCTGAGAACACTGGAAGACAACGAGAAAGGCTGGATGGGAGCTTTGGAAGGTGTCCGCCGCTATTTCGAATGACGAGCCAGGGAACCTCCCGCCCTGGCGGTCAGGCCGTTCTTCGGTCGGCGGCCCACCGTCATGCCGCCCCAAGGCGTGACCCCTCTCCGCGAATCCTTGACCATCTTGAGGCGAAAAACCGCATACACGAAGTGACCCCAGGTTCTCCAGTGAGATGGCCCCTAAGCGATATGTGTGTGGAGGAAAGCACCCGCAGGGCAGCCAGCGGTAAAATCCAGCCAGGCTCGGAACGGCCCGTGTTCGGGTGCTCTGCGCCCTGGGGGCGCCGGGCAACACCGACAGTTGCGGCGACCCAGATGTTGCCGGCCCAGGTCCGGTCGGGCCTGGACACACCTGAACTCCGGGCTGCGGGGTCTTAGCGGCTGGAACCGCGCAGGATCCCGGTGATCTCCCTCAGCGGGAGAACCGGCTGGCGGTACTCACGGGAGAGGATGCCCTGGACGGCGGCAGCGGCTTCCCCGTCCTCGGAGGCGGTGGCGTCGGCGGCGTGGATGACCCGGATGTTGTGCCCGAAGGCGTCTGCGGCTGTCTGCGCGATGCAGTTGTGGGTCGAGACGCCGGCGAGCACGATCGTGTCGACGTTCCAGTTCCGCAAGCGCAGCAGCAGGTCCGTTCCGAGAAAGGCACTGTCCCTGGTCTTCAGGAGCTGCGGCAATCCTTCGGTCGTGAGGCCCGGCACGAATTCTGCCTGTGCCGTGCCGCGGAAAATGAAACCCTGGTCATCCTCGAGCATGTTCAGCGTCCACGTGGATTTATCCTCCTCATGTTCCGTCTTAATCAGGAGCACGTTCACGTTGTTCTGCTTCGCTGCGGCTATCAGCGTGTTGCAGGCCTGGACCGTGTCCTCCTGCCGGCGTTCCAGGGACGGGTCTTCGAAGAAGGCTTTCTGCATGTCAATCACCAGCACTGCGATCATTTTCGTCCTCTCGTAAAGGTCGCCGCGGTCCGCCCGGGGTCCTGCAACCATCCTTCACTGGCAGATCCGGGCCCCCGGGTCCGGATCCGGACGTTGATCAAATTTTTGCCGCCTCGAAGCAGTCCCCACGATCCGCGCGCGGCAGCAAGGCCTCTCGGGGCTGCCAGGCGCGGCCAGTGCGTGCAGTGCGCCATGCGCAGCAACGGCGGGCATCAGAGACATATGGATGGCGGGGGCGGTCAGTAGGAGATGAATTCGACGAGTTCCCCTACCCTGTCTTCGGGGTAGTTGCGGGCGATGTCGGCCTGGCTGAGCATGCCGATGAGGTCGTGTCCGTCGATAACGGGCAGCCTGCGGACCTGGTGCTGCTGCATGGTTTTGATCGCTTCTTCGATGGAGTCGTCGGCGCCGATCGTTACCGGCTTGCCCTGACCGAATTCGCCCGCTGTGGCTGTGCGGGGGTCTCCGCCTTCGGCGAGGCACTTGATGACAATGTCCCGGTCGGTCAGCATGCCTTTGAGCCGGTTGTCTTCACCGCAGATGGGAAGGGAACCGACGTCCAGGTCCTTCATCTTGCGTGCCGCGGCGTCCAGGGTCTCTTTTTCGCCGACGCATTCGGCCCCGCCGGTCATGATCTCGCGTGCAGTGGTCATTGCCTTCTCCTTTGTCGGGGGGGCCCGGCACGACATGGGCCGTCCCGGGCTCCTACACCGGAACGGTGGCGATCCCATCGTTCCGGATTCCTATCGGGGTAGTTCCATCTGGAAGCCACAGTCGCAGCGCAGGACACGGGTGCTGAGGTACACGCCCAGAAAACTTGCTGCTGGAGTATCTGTTGTCACGGGCGAATAGACGCTGCGCAGTTCGGAGCCTGCGGCATGCATCGGCTCGCCGCAGTGGATGTACTGCCCGCCGAACTGCAGGACATCTGCTGCTGTGGAAGGTCCGGGCCGGTTCAGGATGGCCGCGACCTGCGAAACGGAAGCGTCCTGGGTATGAAGCCCCCCGCATCCCTCGCAGCTGTAGGAGACGACGACCAGCCCCTGTGCAGGTGATGGCAGGGGATCAAGGGAATGGATCAGGATGTGCTCGCCAGTTCCGCAACGAGTGCAATGCAAGTAGTCGGGATGCGGGTGACGGTGCCCTCCGAAGAGGTCTGGGTCGGAGATGGTCGACATTGACGGTTTCCTTTGAACGGGAGACCCCGGCCCGTCTGCGAAAGCCACTCTCCCGGCTTCAGGCTAAACCCGTGCCTGCTGCACTGGCAAGCACCGGGCATATACAGGGAACAGCCGAAAGCCACGGCCCGTACCCAGCCAGGTCGCTTCGGCTAGGACCATTGCACCAGTGGCCCAACCAGGGCCAGTTTCGCCGTGCCCTGTCCCGGAGTACGATCGCCTCAGGATGATAAGGCGATCGCTTCGCCGGGATGGGCCCGGTCGGCGGTGATCCCTTTGTCTTGATCGTCCGAAGGGCGGGGATGCTGGTGATGTGGGTGACAGTATCCAGGCTGCAAGGCAGCTTCAACGTTGTCAGCGGGCTCTGGCCGCTGCTTCACATGCGCAGTTTTGAGGCCGCAACCGGGCCGAAGACAGATGAGTGGCTGGTTCGAACGGTCTCGGGCCTGTTGATTGCCATTGGCATGGCCCAGATCCTGAGCCGGGACAACTCTCAGAACCTTGTTCCCGCCAAGCTACTGGGTATCGGAACAGCGGCCACCTTGGCGGCCATCGATCTGGTCTACGTGGCCAAGGGCCGGATCAACAAAATCTACCTCCTCGACGCCGCCGTCGAACTGTCTTGGATCCGCCACTGGCTAGGCAAGCCTTAACCCATGAGCACAGTTGATCCTGTTGGTGATCCGAGAAAGGTTTCACGATGACAGCAGAGAACCTCCCAGGCGAAGAACCGGGCCCAGCCGGGGATGACACGGACACGCGTGATCAGCTTCCCCAAGCTACGTCCCTTGCGCCGCATCCCGATCCCGAGGAGCCGAAGGGATACCCCGATATCGCCGTAAGAGAGTCCGCCGCGCCGCGGGAGGAGTCCGTTTCCGGAGAAGAAGAGGACTTCCTGAGCGGGTAACCCCAGCCGCTCGCGGGGCGGGGTCCGCCCGAAGCGAGGGTTCAGCCTGATGCTGCGCTCAGGGGTCCCCACACCCCTGGGGGTCGACGTGCACTCCTTGCAGGAGCCAGCCGCGCCTCAGTCGGGCTTCGCCGGGTGCGAGATACGGCGCTTGCGCCAAAAGAGCACCGCAGCGACCAGAGCCACGGCGACGATGCCGCCGATCACGTAAGGGGCGTATTCGACCCGTGTTTCTTTCGCTTCCCCGGTCTCGCCCGTGCCCGCGTCCACGGGGCTGCTGGGTGTTGTGGTTGGCGAGGAGGATGCGCTCAGGGAAAGCCCGTCCTGAAGCGGGGCGAAAACATTCTCGTGGGCAACCAGGGGTCTGGTTCCTATGGCCCACGTGCCGACCAGGGCAGGTGTAGCGGTCAGTTGAGCACTTCCGGCCAGGAGCAGCCCTAGGCAGCCGCGTAAGAATTTCTGGATCATGGTTTTCCTTTCGTGAACCGCGACGTCGTGCGTTACGTGGTGATCGGTTTACTTCGCCGGTAGAGCAGGCATCCGGCTGCGATGAGGGCCAGGCTGATGCCGAGGAAGCCCAGGTCCCACGCCAGCGGGCCGCCCAGGTCGTCCCGGACATGGTGGATTCCCAGCAACTGGTGGTTTATGAGGGCCTCCACAACGTTGAAGGAACCCCAACCCGCGAGGACCAAACCCAGATGGAAGTTCCAGCGCGGAGATAACCTGCCCTGTCGACGGGCACGGATGGTGAGAGCGGCAGCGATCAACACCAGCACCCACATGGCGGCGTGGAACACTCCATCGGCCAGGGTGTTCAGCTCAAGACCTGCCACAGTTTTCGTGTTGCCGCTGGAGGTGTGGCTCAGCAGGTGGTGCCACTGCAGCAGCTGATGCAGGACGATGCCGTCCACAAAGCCGCCCGCCCCCATCCCGAACACCAAAGAGGGGGCGACGGCCGGTGAACCTTCCGACCGCATGCCAGTCTCGCGTGACAATTTCTCCGACCCTTCCCCTCACGCACCTTCACCATGTCCCGTACCCGGCGTCGAAGGTTCTAAGCAGCCTTTGACCTCCTGTTCGCGTGGAGCGGCTCGACTGTCGCAGACCGTCGCGCAGCGGAGTCTGGTTCCGCGCCATCCGGGTAGCCCTCGGCTCTGCAGACAGGGGGTCCGGCGCTGGGGTGGCCAGCCGTTGGGCATGATCAACCGGTCTTGGACCATCCTCGACGATGCCTGGTTCTTTGCCGGGGAAGTTCCATTTTGTCATTTTCTCCCCTCCGTGAGGACGTTGAGGCTGTAGCTTCCCGGCCGGGGCGAGGCTGCCTGTGCCTGCCTTGCCCGACGCGGGCATCGGCGGCCGTCAGCAGGGCCTCCGAGGTGCCCGGTTATCGACTTGCAGGACCGCGGGTCGTCCGTCCTGGTTCTTGGGCTCTTTGAGTTGTTTCCTTGAGTTCCGCCTCCGCGGTGGCCTGGGTACCGTCAGCGGGTCCTCCCGCTGACGGAGGTCATCGAGATCCTTAGCGCCGTAGCCGCTGAGACATCTGGGGTTGTCAGGGCCCTGAACAGGCCCGCGCCCGGGAGCAGGCCGGTCGTCCGGCGTCATCTCCGCTAATTGCCACGCCGGGTTCCGAGCACTCGGTGTTCACCGCAGGGTTGAGCGGATCCTACTGGGCGGCAGTCCTGCGGGCGCTTTCTTCGACGCACAGGTCGTACCAGAACTCCGCGCTGAGGTGCGGAGTTCTGGTATCAAGATTCCGGTACAGGGCGTCCAACAGGCCTGCGAGCTCTTCAGCGGAAAGAGCCGGAATGACCCCTTCGGGTCCCCGGGGGTCGGTTGGCCGACTCGGACCCTAACGCCTCATAGACACCATAAACGAGGACCTGAACTGGCGGAACAGAACCGGTCAAACACCCGCTGAAAGCGTCGGCGCCGGATCCCGCCCCGCACCCAAAATGTGGGGAATACATTCCGGTGCCGCCGGGTTGACAGTGATCCACCGTGCCTACACAGACAGACCAAAGGAGAACGATCACGATGGCAATTGACTACGACGAACCAAGGCACGCTCCAGAGGATGAACTCACGGCGCCCCTGGAAGGGCTGAAGACGGAGAAGAGCCCGGCACAGCCGGTCATTGACGTCGACGAAGCAGAACTCGCCGACGACTTTACGCTACCCGGAGCCGACCTGTCCCACGAGGAACTCCTGGTCCAGGTCGTCCCGATCCAGGCAGACGAATTCACCTGCATGTCCTGTTTTCTGGTCCACCACCGCAGCCAACTGGCCAGAGAACAGGACGGCAACAAGTACTGCCTCGAATGCGAAAGTTAGGGCTCGCTCGGCCCCGGCTCATTCCGCGCCCCTAGTCCCGGCCACCGGGCGGATGCACGCCGAACTCCCGGGTGGGGGGACGAGTGGACTTAGTCGGCCGGGTCCAGGAGCTCTCCGCCGGCCCGCTGCCGGGCTTCGAGCTGGTGCTGCTCCAGCTTCGTTTCCGCATCCCGGCGGCGGTAACCAATTGCACGCAACTGACCCCTCGTGGGATGGCGGTGCTCCCGCTCCCACGCGTGATCATTCACGCCGGTACCGGGAACACCCGCGGCACCATACCCGTTCGCATTATGGCTCATATGCGGATCGTCTCACGAGCGCCGGGCCCGGGAGAAGCACCTGCGCCGAATAGTTACCTTCTCAGTGTTCCTCGCTGCAGGAGTCGTCTGACCGGATCCTGTGCACATCTCGTTTGGCCGCGGGCTGATCAACTCCTGAACAATCGGGCATCCGACAGCTCCAGGCAACCGTCCCAATCCCTAGTTCCGCCGTAGAAGTTGGGCAGGCCGACGGCGGCAGAGCCCCTGGTGACGTCCATCAGCCAGCAGTGGGTCATCCCCCAGCTCGTCGACGGTTCTGGCACTTCCCCCAGCGGAGTCGCACGGTCGGCCCGGTTGACCCCCTTCCCCTTCGGAACTGTCAACCGTCACCGGGCCATCAACGCGGCGTCGGCTTCGCCTTGAACGGGGTCTGCGTGTGGAAGTTGCTCAGGCGGTGGTATGGGCCGCAGCATCCAGCAGGACTCTGCGGAAGTTTCCGGCGCTGTTCATCACTGTTCTCTGCCGGCGCGCCCCGGTCCCTTCAGCCATGATCTGCCGGACGGTTTCCTCCACCAGGGTCCTGTCTCCACTTTCCGTCAGGACCGGCCGGATGTGATCCAGGAGGGCTTTCACACATGTTTCTGCCGGGTGCGGCCGGTTCAGTTCGGGATGGATCAGATCATCTTCGATTCCGAACCTGCTGGCGCGCCACGAGGCCAGGCGAAGCATTTCCGCAGGAACTGCCGGGGGCTGTTTCCCTGCCGCCCAGTCCCTGGCCGCCGTCTCAACCAAAGCACGCGCAATGGCGGCCACGGCAACAGCATGGGTGGAATCGGTACAGACATCTGGGACGCGGATCTCCACTGTCGGATAAGTTGCAGATAGGCGGGCGTCGAAGTAGATCATGGCACCGTCCAGGAGTACGTTGCAGGAAAGCAGCATCTCCACGAGCTCGTGATAGGCCTGTGCTGAACCGAAGATTTCTGTCGGGCCGGCCGTTGGCCACCGCCTCCAGACCTGATACCGGAAACTCGCATAACCGGTGTCCTGGCCCTGCCAAAATGGTGAGTTCGCGGACAGTGCGATCAGGATCGGAAGCCAGATCCTGATCCGGTCCAGAACCGCGACTCCTTCCTCCTCCGAGTCAACTGACACGTGGACGTGGTAACCACACATCAGCTGTTCCCGCAGTGGCAGCCCAAAACGCTCCTCCATGGCCCGGTAGCGCGGAGACCGGACCAGATGAGGCGATGTGGCAAGAGGGGAAGTTCCTAGGGCTGCAATCTTTGCCCCGAACATACGGGCCTGCCGGTCAGCTTCGGCCCTTCCGTCGCGAAGCGCAGCCGCGAGATCAGCCAGCCCGGCAAAAGGGGCGGAAACCGCCTCGACCTGCTCGCGCTGGACCTCCGTGGTCAGCGTATTGCCCGGCGCTACCTGTGAACGGCTGCCGAGCCCTCCCGTGACGTGTGTCGATTCCTCAGGTGCGCTGCCAGCTATAAGGCTTTCACCGATCGCTGCGTGCGCGCCCGTCCGGGCGTCAACAAGCAGAAACTCCTCTTCCACCCCGAAGCTACGCATGAGGCCAGTCTCCCCGATCCCTCGGCATTCACCAACGAATAAGACGATAACGGCCAGAACCCTCGATCCGTTTGAGGACTCCATACGCCTCCCCAAGAAGAGACACCAGCCATACACGTTCCACTGTCCTGGAAATGGGACTCCGGTGAGCTGCCTGGGGCCCATGCCGGTACCGCCAGCCCATTTTGTGTCATGCCGGCTGCGCCTAAGAGGCGCGTCGCCCCGGCCGATCTACGATTGCGGCGTGCCAGAGAAGCCACGAATGAACCCGCCAGGGAAACACCACCGGAAGCAAAGCCCGCAGCGTTTGTCCCGCGGCGGGTCACTCGACCGGTTCTGGCGGGTGTCGTGCCCGGGCAGCCGCAGGCGGTCGTGCACCGGGCCGCGGACCTTGCGTACACGCTGAACGTCAAGCTGATCTGCGTGTACGTGGACATCACGAGTTACCTCGCTGAGGAGCTGGACGACGGGCCGGTCGACGACGCTGAAGCCACCAGTGCCGGCATCCAGGAACACCTCGGGAACACCTTGAACGGCACCGGAATCCGATGGTCATTCCGGACGCTCTCCGGCGATCCGGCCAGGACACTGGGCCAATTTGCCGAATCCGCCGACGCCTCCTTCATCGTCGTAGGTACCCGCGAACTCGGTCTCGGAATCCGATTGGAGCAGCTGCTCGTCGGCTCCGTCGCCCTCGACCTCACACACCTCCAGCACCGGCCAGTTCTGGTCATCCCACTCCCCGCCAAACCGCCCCGGATGCCTGACAGTGAGTAGGTCACCGCTTTCCTGGTCGCCACAGTCGCCGTGCTCCTTACCAGGGAAGGCCGGAGCCGTGACCTGGTGTCGATTTCTAATCGTCATCACACCTGAACAAAGGTCTTCGGGGGCCCGGACCTGCTGGTTGTCCGGGGACGTGCGTATGAAAAGTGGATTGCTTTCTAGCCCCGGCCGCCGTTCAAAACACCACCCACTTGGCAGCCCGAAACGGCTTACTTGAGTTGTCGCTGTCGCCTCAGGCGCTGTCCGGATGAAGGTTCGTCCACGCTGGAGTGGCTTACAGTCTGGTCGACTCTAGTCGGCACGTACCTGACCCAAGCCGGTAGGCCCCTGGTTGTGCTGATCCTTCTTGGCGATGCTGTGGTGAGGTGGATCGGGGAGGTCAGGCGGTTGGACTTGGTGAGCTCACGGCGGTGTCCCTGGTAGCGTCCGGGTTTGCGGAGCGCCGGTAGCCCGTCGGGGAGACGCCGTAGGCCCTGGAGAATGCTGTGCTGAAGGTAAAGGCGTTGCTGTAGCCGACCTCGTGGGCGATGACGGCGGTGGTGGCGGAGCTGGTAACGAGTCTGTCTGCGGCCAGTGCCAGGCGCCAGGTGGTGAGGTAGGCCATGGGTGGTTGTCCGACGGCGGTGTGAAAGCGGGCGGCCATGGTGGCCCGGGAGACGTGCGCGCGGCGGGCCAGTTCAGCGACGGTCCACGGCGTGGCCGATTGCTCGTGGAGGAGGGCCAAAGCCCTGGCCACTATGGGATCGCGGGTTCCCGCGGCCCAGCTGGGGAGTTCATCCCCGGCCCGGTTTACGCTGACGCGCACCAGGTGCAGCAGCAGGAGGTCAAGGACGCGGTCCAAGGCGCTCTCGTGCCCCAAATCCGTGTGGGTCAGCTCGTGCTCGAGCAGGTTTAGCAGGCCGGGGTCGGTCTCGTGTTCGTCGAAGACAGCAACCTGGGGTAGGGCAGATGTGGCCAGCTGGCCGGCCGCGGCCGCCGTTTGGTATGTAGCTATCAGCAGGACTGTTTCCCCGTGCGGGCTGTTGCCCCAGGTCCGCACGCCCTGGGACATGGTGAGCTCCAGGTGGTCTCCGGCCGGGGTGTGGCAGGACTGTCCCGGGCCGATCACCACGGTGGGCGGCCGGCCCGGCGAATCCGCCACCACATAAGGGGCGGGGCCACGGACGGTCGCGGACTCTCCTGGACGCAGAGACCGTGGAGGGCCCCCCTCGGCGATGATCCAGGCGTGTCCGCGGACCGGCACGATCACGGTCAGGGCGGCCTCATCCTGGACATCGATGGCGAACGGCGGATCCATGACCACCCGCAGGGAAAATGCTGACTGCGCCCGGGGCCCGGTCAGGAACTGCGAGAAAGGGTCCATGCTTCCAATCCTAGACCCTGGCGTATCTGAAATGGATTTCCGGGCATTCAAGGTCCAGCCTCTTTGGGGCAGTCTGGGTTTATGACCTTCCTCAAAGCACCTGCCCCTGTCCTTGTCACCGGTGGAACGGGCCGTACCGGCGTCCGGCTCGTCCGACGCCTCAGGGACCGCGGCGTGGCGGTGCGGACCGGCTCCCGACGCGCCCCGCCCCCTTTGACTGGCACGACTCCACCACCTGGCGACCGGCCTTGGAAGGGATCCGGGCCGCTTATCTCTGTTACAGCCCGGACCTGGCGTTCCCGGGGGCATCGGGGCTGATTGCCGATTTCGCCGAAGCTGCCCGGGACGCCGGCGTTCAGCGGCTGGTGCTGCTGTCCGGCCGCGGCGAGGACGGGGCACGGGCCGCCGAGGAATCGGTGCAGACCTGCGGGCTGGAGTGGACAGTGCTGCGCTGCTCCTGGTTCGCCCAAAACTTCAGCGAACACTTCCTGCTCGGCCCGGTGCGACGGGGCAGGCTATTACTGCCGGCGGACGGAACCGTAGCCGAACCCTACCTGGACCTGGATGACCTCGCCGACGTCGCCGCCGACGCCCTCACCAGTGACCGCCACGTCGGGCGGCTGCTGGAACTGACCGGTCCGCGGCTGCTCATCCTTCAAAATGTCGCAGCCGAACTGTCGGCCGCCATTGGACGGCGGATCGAATTCGTTCCCTGCACAGCGGAGGAATTCGCGGCCGATCTGGCCACTGACGGCATTCCTGCCGAAGATGCCCTGCCGCTGGCGGGACTCTTCACGGAGATACTCGACGGGCGGAACGCCTCCTCAACCCGCGATCTGGCCCGGGTCTTGGACCGAACCCCGACCGACTTCGGCGTCTACGCCGCCCGTACCGCCGCTTCAGGGCTATGGGCAGCGCCCGTGAGAGCGGGCCTCCGGTGAGCGGCTGGTTGCCGGTAATAGCCGGTACCGGGTCCGCGGTGGCAGGGGGCTTCTATCTCGCTTTCTCCGCGGTGGTCATGCCCGCCCTACGCCGCCGCCCAGCGAAGGACGCCATCGCAACCATGGCCGCCATCAACGAGACGGCTGTACGGCCTCCGTTCATGATCCTGTTCTTCGGCACGGCAGCCGCCTGCGCGGCCGTCGCGGTCGCCGCCGCCACCAATCCGCTGACCCACTCCCCAATGAGGGCCGCCGGCGCAGCCGCATACCTGGCAGGGTGGGCCTCCACCATGCTGGTGAATGTGCCACTGAACAAGCGTCTGGCCACGCATGGCGGTTCCCAGCCGGACCTGCAGTGGAGCCGATTCGAGCAATCCTGGACCCGGGCCAACCTGATCCGCTTCGGACTCTCGATCGCAGGCGCGGTCGGACTCCTGATCCCAGTTCACACAACACCTTAGGCCCGATATTGAGCATTCCGGATGAGGCCGGTCAGAGCGCAAGCGGTGAACCATCGCTTCCATACCGGTCCGGTCACCCCTGAGCATCTGGCACTGATGGAGTCCGCACAGCCGTTCACCGCTCGAGCCGTTCCTTGTATGCTCTTTTCCCGGCGTTCCGTGGCTTTGCCCGGCATTCGTGTGTTTGGCCGAAGGGGACGTCGCGGCTGACGGTGTAGTTCGTGTAGTAGTGCTGGGTGACCAGTATCCCGTGGCGGCCTTCCATGATGGCGTGCCGGCGGGCGATGTCCACGGCGGTGCTGAGGTCGTTTTCAATGGTGCGGGGGTCGTGGGCGGTGATTTCCAGGACGAGGTCAGAGTGGCGTTTGATCATGGTGGGTTCTTTCTCTGTGGGTTCAATGCCGGGGTATGTGGCGGACGCCGCCTCCTGCCGGGCACGCCCGGGAGGGTAAGGCTGTCATGTGAGAGAGGGTTGCCCGGCATTCTTTGATGGGGCTGTAGCCGGCAAGGGGCCGGCTGTCGGATCGGCGGAAGTATGTCCTGCGGATCTGTAGTCCGTGTGGATGATCAGGTGCATCGGGCGCAAGGATGTGGCACGTGAATCTTTGGTGTCGGCGAACTCTCGCGGATGCCCCGCCAGTAGAGGACCGTAAGATCGGCGGCCAGGAAATAGCCAGTGTGAGCCCGGTGCGGGCTCACACTGGCAGGCGGCCGGACTGTGGATCCTGGGTCGCGCGACCCAGTACGCACGAAGTTGAGCATTCCGTGTGCGGGCGTTCAGGGTGGCAGGGTTCTGGCTCGTAATTTCCAGGAGGTGCGGCCGCAACCTTGCAGATGGTGGGTGGGGGGCTCAGGCGGCCGCGGTCGTGGCCTGAGCACTGGGAGTGGCCTGGAAGCGGTTGATGTCGAGTTCGGCCATGTCCAGGAGTCGGCGGCCTCCGGTCAGATTATCGGTGATCCAGAACAGTCCGTGATCTGGGGCCACCTCTGGGACGCGTCCGCGATGGACCAGAACAGCCTGGTACGTCGCCTCGACTTCATCGCCGAGGTTTAGTTCCAGGCAGGAGGTAATGGCGATCTTTTTCGTTGCAGTCATGCCGGGTCCCCCCTGAGGTATCTGATGCCCGCCGTATGCGGCATCGAGATGGACGCCACGTGTCCGGGGCCCGACTTCGATTGTGACCGCTAGGTTCCCGTTGGAAGTCGTTCCGGCCCCGGGAGGTCCGGTAGGGCCCGCACGGGGCAACGCAACACCCCCTCGTCCGGACCAGGTCAAGGAGTTGGCGGGTGCCGGTCCGGGCGTCCAAAATCCACACGAGTTCAAGGTCGGGGATGACGGTGAGGATCCGACCGCGGTAGAGGAGCGTGTCCCCGTACCGGGCTTCAAGGCGGTCACCGGGGCGAAGCTCCGAGCAACTGTGCACGACGGACGGAAATCTGGTCATGGTCCGGTCCCTTCACCAACTTACTCCGGTCCTCTCAGTGTTGGGGTGGTCCGGTTGCCCGGGCATTTCCGGGGCATGACTTCTTGGTGTCCGATCAAAGCAGCAGTATTCGCCCGCCAGTCCTGATCTCTCTGGCGAACGCAGACCGGCGGCTGAACATCCTCACGTCGTTCCGGTGGCCGGATAAGTCCCTTTGCCCGCCGGCACCGGCGGCAGGCTGTCAGGACACCTGTGAATGAATCGTTCCGGGAGCCGGACCCAGTGAAGGGACCGGGCGCTACTGTGATCGGATGAAGTTCTCGGAGGCGGAGACGCTCATCAATGCCTGCAGCTCGACGGTGTGGACCGTCCTAACGGACGCTGCGAATCTGACCGCCTGGAATTCGGGGAGTACTGAGATCGCGGGAGACATCCGTAATGGCGCCACTATGAGGGTTAGGATGCAGGCAGCGGTGAACGCAGAGTCCGGCTGCGTGTACAGCAGCTCCCGGGAGAGGTCATGCGATGGGAAACCGGTCTTCCGCCGGGGCTTCTCACCCGCGTCCGCACTTTTGTTCTTACCCCTGAAGACACGCTGACCGGGCTCCATGTAAAAGAGGTCCTCAGCGGGCCTCTGTTTCGGTTCGTACCGGGGGCGCGACCGGCGTCGGAGCAGTCTCTTGGTTCGTTCGCCGAGGCGGTCCGGACCCGTGCCGAGCTGCTCGACCGCCGGCTCTGAACGGGCCGTCGACTGAGCGTGCCTTCTTCCTAATCCGGGGAGAGCCAAACTCCGGTCATTCGGGCTCCGCTCTCGTCCACTCGATAGCTATATAAGAGCGCTGTAGCGTTTAGGTGCGAAGGCCCGCCTGTCCCCCATGGGCGGGCCTTTGTTTCCCCACCGCGGATCCGTGTCCCTTAGCCGCACCACGGCGTGGTTCGACTGGGGCACGGTGCAGAGAAATCTGAATCTCACACCCTCGGCATTCACCCACGCCCATACTGACCCTGACTTATACGGGTTTATTCGCCGGTCAATGCAAACCATTGTTCCCTTCCGCCAATCCCGCGCGGACGACGGGCACCCCTCCGCGGGACCTGTCCGACTATTAGACGAAGTGCGTGCGTAAATGGGTGCCGGGGTAAATGGATTCGATGATCCCGCGGCTAGGTCCCGCAATTTGATGTGGCGGGAGCCGGAAGCTTTTCTCAGGATGGACACCGCCGATTCCTGGCTGCATCGGTTCTGAGCCCATGATGATGCCGACGGCGATGTCTATCGCGGTTCGACTCTTCATCGCCGCGTCCAGGTTATTCTTCGCATCCTGAAGCTGTGCCAGGCGCAACTCCAGCCTAAGTATCTTGGCTGACTGCTCACCGAACAGCTCGGCCCGCGAGAGGTCCTCGCCGCTGAACCCGTGCGCGCGTGAGGAGTAGACGTTCAAGGCCGCAGAGGATTCTCCCTCCAGTGGAAGGGGGACACTTAGAATTGAACGGACTCCATGCGTGATGACAGCTCGGGCATACTCGGGCCAGCGAGGTTCTTGTGCAACGTCGGGGACGTGCATGGTGGCCCCGGTCCGCATGGCCGACAGGCACGGTCCGTCGCCAAAGGCGTACTGCAGTTCATCCATCTTCCTAACCCACGGGCTGTTGCTCGCAACCGTCACGGGCTTTTTATGGCGCACGACAATGATGTTGCAGTAAACCTGCGAGCCAGGCGGGGCAAGGAGCGAGGCGGAGAAGACAGCGAGGTCCTCGAAGAATTCCTCAGCATCTGACGTTTCCAAAACCAAGTCCTGAAGCCGGGAAGCCACACCGTTCTGAAGCACTGCGGGGATGGGGGAAGCATTCATTTCAAGTCACAACAAGGTCCTTCAACCGCCCGTGGATCTGCGGTGCGAAGACGCCCACTACCAAACGCTTCCCTTCCAGCGTACATTCGCCGATCCCTACCGGAAACGAAGGAGTTCCATCATCGTAGAGCGGAGGATTGAGACGGAAGGTTCTGGCCATGAATAGGCCTGACGGGAACAGAAACAGACCGGGCGGTCAGGGTGCCGGCCCGTGGGACCGGGGTTGCTGGCCCGGGGTGAAGAGCCCGGCAGATGCGGACCCCCGACTGCCGGTCCCATTCGGTCCGCGGCTTGAATCCCCAGGTTTAGGTACTCCCCCGCCCGGCCCGCTGTCGGCTTCGAATTGGTGCTGGCCCAGCCTTTTCCGCATCCCGGCGGCGGTATCCGATTCCACGCAACCGACTCCTCGAGGCATAACGATTCTCCCGCTCCCTCCGGGTCCTCTGCCCGGAGTGCGGGGAAGGGATGGCGCACCGGGAGCCGTTGTATAGTAAGTAGCCTTATGACTTGAGAGAAACAGCGCCGCAACGCACTGGAAGGAAAAGGGTATGGTGGCGGAATCGCCGGGCTCCATCAGTACTGACGTGGTCGGCGATCGCTACCGGCTGGCCGAGGTGGTCGGCCGCGGTGCGATGTCGTCCGTCTACCGGGCACAGGATGAGAATCTCGGCCGGGACGTGGCATTGAAGCTCTTCGTGCCGCAGGCCCCCGACGCGGATGCGCTCAAACGTCAGGAAGCGGAGATCATGCTGCTGGCAACCCTGAATCATCCCAGCCTGGTGACCCTGTTGGATGCCGGCATCGACACCCGCGTCCCGGATGAGCCCCGGCCGTTTCTGACGATGGAACTGGTCGAGGGCCAGGACCTGCGCAGCCGGATCAGACACAGCGCAGTCCCCTTGGACGAACTCGCCGTCCTGGGAGCAGGGATCGCCGACGCACTGGCTTATGTGCACGGCCTGGGCATCATCCACCGTGATATCAAGCCCGGCAACATCCTCCTGGTGCAGATCCGCCCCGGGGAGCCACTGCGGGCAAAGGTCACCGATTTCGGCATCGCACGGATCGCCGATTCAACCCGGCTCACTGCTACGGGGGCAATGGTCGGCACCGCCGCCTACCTCAGCCCCGAACAGGCCATGGGTTCACCCCTCAGCCCCGCCACAGACATCTACTCACTCGGACTCGTCCTGCTCGAATGCATCAAACAGGAAATGGAGTACCCCGGCAGCGCCGTCGAATCCGCCGTGGCCAGATTGCACCGCGCCCCGACCATTCCCCCGGATCTTCCGGCCGGGTGGGCCGACCTGATCCGCTCGATGACCTCCATGGAACCGGGGGAACGCCCCACCGCGGTGGACATCGAAACGGCGCTGCGGCAGGCCCTTGTCTCACCCGCATCCACTCCCGGGGGCCTGGCCCCGGAAACCACGCGTGTGCTGCCGGGCAGGCCGTTCAGGGCGCCGTCCGTTCCCCCAGACCTGCCAGTCGGCGAAGTGCCGGCCAGTCCAACCAACGACGACTCCAACAGCAACGATTTTACCAACGCCCCTCAGCCGCCGGGGTCTTACGCACCTCATCCAAGGATCATCCGGGAACCACACCGCCGCATGCCGTCCCGTCTGCGACAGAACCTCCGGTTGCCCGCACTCACGCTGCTCCTTCTTGCCCTGGCAGGCGGGGCAGCCGTACTCACGGCAAGCCAGGCCCCACCATCCACAGCCGAGACCACGACCTACCCGGCAGTGACCGGCACGCTCGGTGACCACCTCCAGGAACTGCAGAAGAGCGTGGCACCATGACCATGTTCCCCTCCCTAAGTCAGCGCACCGGAGCCTGCATGGTTATCGCCCTGGTGCTGGCGGGCGCACTCACCGGCTGCGGCCCCGACGATACCGGCCTGCAACGCGACACCGCCCACCAATTTCAGGAACACGTGCTCGGTGTCAGTAAAGCCGCGGCCGCCAATGATCACGCGGCAGCGCTCACGGGCCTGGACGCACTGGAAGCTGAGGTGGCATCCGCAGCCGACAGCGGTCATATCTCCGAAGACCGGCGCCGCCGCATCATGACCAACGCGGCCGCCGTCAGGGCCGATCTCACGACGGTAATTAATGCAGCCGCTGAAGCCGCCAAAGCAGCAGAGGAGGCGTCCGCCGCCGAGGAAGCTGCAGCCGCAGAGGCAGCGAAAGCCCAAGCTGACGCTGAAGCGGCAGCGAAAGCTGCCCAGGAAAACACGGCACCGGTTAACCTCGCCCCCGCACCGGCCCCGGCACCGGATCACGGGAAAGGCAACGAGGGCAAGGGCAAGAACAGGAAAGACTAACAGGGAGCAGGCGTGGTGCCGGCGGGTCAGTTGCTTCAGATTATGACAGAGCCCTGTTCCGTGCGGCTGCTGGTGCGGCTTCCTCCGTAGGCGTCCACCCGGCGAGTCCTGGCGCCAGGACGGCGGCCTGGTTGACCGCGAAGTCAATGTGGCGTAGCAATGCCGTCACGCCAAAGCCGGCTCATATCGGAGGGCGACCAGACAATGCCCAGGCCCCCGGATCGACCCCAGACGAAGAGTAATGAGTGAATGCATGTCTACTGATGGAGAACCCCTGAATAACCCCGCCAGGGAAACGCTGCCGGAAGCAAAGACTGCGGCCTTTGTCCCGCGGCGGGTCACTGGACCCGTTCTGGCAGCTGTCGTACCCGGGCAGCCACCTGCAGTCGTGCACCGGGCCGCGGACCTTGCGTACACGCTGAACGTCAAGCTGATCTGCGTGTACGTGGACATCACGAGTTACCTCGCTGAGGAGCTGGACGACGGGCCGGTCGACGACGCTGAAGCCACCAGTGCCGGCATCCAGGAACACCTCGGGAACACCTTGAACGGCACCGGAATCCGATGGTCATTCCGGACGCTCTCCGGCGATCCAGCCAGGGCCCTGGGCCAATTCGCCGAATCCGCCGACGCCTCCGTCATCGTCGTGGGTACCCGCGGACTCGCTCTCGGAATCCGGCTGGAGCAGCTGCTCGTCGGCTCCGTCGCCGTCGACCTCACACACCTCCAGCACCGGCCGGTTCTGGTTGTCCCGCTCCCAAGGCAAAACCAGCCCGGGTAGCTTCCCTGACTGAAAACCGTCACTTTGCGTTCACCATTGACCGGACTGGTAGGAACGTCGACGTCAAAGCATGAAGTCAGCCTTTGCGTTCGCACTGGATACCTAAAAGTGATCATCATGCTTACTATTGACTGGCGTTAGGCACATCGGTGTAGGAGCTGCTCACTGGGGGCAGTGGCGACCGTGCCGGAACTGGAGTTCGCATGAGCACTGAACAGGGTTTGAACCCGCTGACCGATGAAGAACTGCTGGCACAGGGCGGCACAGCGCTGCCTGACAAGGAAGTGGCCTCCGTGCTGGACCTGAACGCCGATCTGGACCTCGGCATTAACGCCGCGGCACCTATCGACCTGGCGGTCGCGGCCAACGCCAACGTCGCAGCCCCGATCGATGCGGCTGCCTCGGCGAACATCCTGTCCTACGGGTCCGAGGCCCAGGCCCTTGCCGATCAGGGAGTGATCATCGACCAGGGCATCACCGCCGATGCAACGGCTGACTCCACGCAGGACAGCGTCATCGATCAGGGCACGGATACAGCTGGCGGTGAGGCCGGAACCGTGGACAGCGGCACCGGGGCTGTCGGTAGCCCGGACGGCGGGCTCCTTCCAGATGATGGAGCTACAGATGTCGGCGCCTTGCCGGTGGATCCGTCCGCGGCACTGGACGGGGACCTCCTGAACGTCAATGTCGATCTTGCCGCCCAAGCGGACATTGCCGCCCCGATCAACGGTGCTGTCGCGGCGAACGCCAACGTCGCAGCACCGATCGACGCCGCCGTCGCGGCGAACATCGGCTCCATCGACAGCGATGCGTTCGCGGTCGCCCAGCAGGACGCCATCATCAGCCAGAACATGGACGGCGAGGCCACCGCCTCCGCTGACCAGCAGTCCGATCTGCGGCAGTAAAGTCCGGACACCACTTCCCACATGAGCAGCCTTTAATGAGCACTGTGCACGGCGGGCCGTCCCGGATGGACGGTCCGCCGGTCTCTAACGCGTCCGCCGGACCCGGCACCCTCACTTCGCCCGATGCACGCCTGCCTGAGATTCCGGTGCAGGCCAATGGCGTGGAGCTGATCGGTGAGACGAAGGGCTCGGGCTACCGCGAGCCCCCTTCACTGGTCCGCAGGGCTGACGGCCAGGCCATCGCTCTGACACGCCTGCTGTATCTGGTGCTGGAGGCCGTCGACGGCCATCGGACCACCGGTCAGATCGCGGACCATGTCAGTGCCCGCTTCGGGAAGCTGGTCAGCGAGGACAACGTCCGCACGCTGGTGGCCTCCCAGTTGCTGCCGCTGGGCCTGCTCCGGCTGGCCGACGGTTCACAGCCCGAGGTGAGGAAAGCGGACCCGCTGCTCGGGATGCGCTTCCGCTACATCGTGACCGATCCGGAGCGTACCCGCCGGCTCACGGCCCCGTTCGCGGTGCTTTTCAATCCGCTGATCGTGGTGGTCGTGTGCACGGCGTTCATGGCCGCATGCTGGTGGGTCCTTATGGTCAAGGGGCTCGCCTCCGCAACACATGATGCGTTCGCTAAGCCGGGGCTCGTCCTGCTGGTCCTGGCCGTGACCATTCTGTCCGCGGGCTTTCACGAGTTCGGCCACGCCGCGGCCGCGCGCCGTGGTGGCGCAACACCGGGCGCCATGGGTGCCGGCCTGTACCTGATCTGGCCCGCGTTCTTCACCGACGTCACCGATTCCTACCGACTGGGCCGGGGCGGGCGCCTCCGCACCGACCTGGGCGGGCTGTATTTCAACGCCATCGTGGCCGTTGCCATTATGGGCCTCTGGTGGGCCACCGGCTTTGACGCCCTGTTGTTGGTGGTGGTCACCCAAATCCTGCAGATGATCCGGCAACTGCTCCCACTGGTCCGGTTCGACGGATACCACATCCTGGCCGACGCCACCGGCGTCCCGGACCTCTTCCAACGCATCAAGCCGACCCTGCTGGGGCTGGCGCCGTGGCGCCGGACGGACCCCGCGGCTAACGTCCTCAAACCCTGGGCGCGGGCCGTAGTCACCGCCTGGGTGCTCATCACCGTGCCGCTGCTGGCCCTCAGCCTGGTCATGATGGTGCTTTCGCTGCCTCGGCTCCTGGGCACCGCATGGGCCAGTGTCCTGGCGCAGCAGTCCGGGTTGTCCCAGGCCCTCTCTGCCGGGGACATCGCCGGAGCCGCGGTGCGCGCCCTGGCGATCGCCGCCGTCGCCCTTCCTATCGTCGGCATTGGCTACGTCCTGATCCGGCTGGTTCGGCAGTTGACCGCCGGACTCTGGCAGCGCACCCGCGGCAAGACCTTGCAGCGGGCCGCGGCGATGGCCGCGGTCGCCGCGGTGACCGCAGGACTGGCCTGGGCGTGGTGGCCGAGCCCGGACACCTACCGGCCGGTCCAGCCGTACGAACGCGGCACCCTGACCGACGCCACCACAGCCCTGTTTCCGGCGGCGCCGTACACTGCGCTGCAGGAAGGCGGAACCGGGAACACGGTGGCGCTCTGGCCGGCAGGAGCGGTGAAGCCGACCCGGGAAAACCCGCAGCTCAGCATGGTCCTCGTACCCCACACCAGTCCTGCCGACGTGGGTGCAGAGAGGGACACCACGGCCGGTTCAGCCACTGCTCCGTCATGGGTATTTCCGTTCAACCAGCCCACTCCCCCATCCGAAGACGGCAACCAGGCCCTCGCGGTGAACACAACGGACGGCTCCGTGGCCTACGACGTGGCCTTCGCACTCGTGTGGGCCGAAGACGGCACACCCGTGGACACGACCAACGAGGCCTACGCCTTCGCCAGCTGCGCCGACTGCGCCGCCGTGGCCGTCGGCTTCCAGGTGGTGCTCATCGTGGGCCAGGCCGACGTGATTGTGCCGGAAAATCTCTCTGCCGCCGCCAACTACAACTGCCTCCGCTGCCTGACCTACGCACTGGCCACGCAACTGGTCCTTACCCTGGACGGACCGCTGAGCGAGGACAGCACCGCCAGGCTCGACGCGCTTTGGGCCGAGATTGCCGAGTTCGGGCGGAACCTGCAGAACATCCCGCTGTCCGACATCCAGGAACGCCTCAACACCTTCAAAGACCAGGTCAAGCAGCTGATCCAAAGCGATCCGAGCGCCACCAAAGGCGCCGGCACGTCCCAAACGCCCACCACAACAACCGCCCCGGCGCCCGGCCCAACACCGGGCTCGAGCCAGCCCCCCTCCCCACGCACCACCGCCCCCGGTTCCGGTTCCGTGCCGACGGGAACGCCAGCAGCGGAGCCCACCACCGGCGGCAGTCCACCGGACAGCAGCTCCACAGAAGAAGTCCCGGCCACCACTGAAACCGCCCCGGCCACGACACCCCCGGGCCTCCCATCGCCCGCCCCGACCACAACTGGAAGCTGAAGTCACTTCCTGGGCATCCGCCCCGAGAACCCTGACTTTGACACATAGCGGGCTGGAGCTGACTGCGGCGGTGCGCCCGGACACGCTGGGCACAGCCTTACTCCATGTTTGGGGTCGCCAAGTGTGAGCTTTTACAGGACAACAGGCGTTCACCGCGTCCGTGGCATGTGATGTAACGCGAGCGTGTACTGCCGGTAGCGCCTCGACGGGTAGCGACTGGCGCTGATTTCAATGAGGGTCCCGGAACACGTGTGGAGGTGCCTTGTCCCGGAATTTTCTGGGGCAAGGCACCTCTCACATTGGGCTTCTCGACTCGTCCCGCCGTCTGTCTGCCGTCTGGCCGCAACTCACCAGAAGTGCGCTACATCCACCACCATGCGCGATCCGGAGCCGGGTCCGTCCAGGGTGAATACCCGGAACGGAAGCCTGCCGCGGACGCCCAGTCCGACGTTTGTGGTGCCTTCAAAGCTGCCCGCCCATGCCAGCTGACGGAACGTCTGGTATCCCGAAACGTTAGTCAGCTCGTCCGGGTTTGCCGGGCTGTACGTAGCGTTCCCATCGGCGTCGTACGACGGAGCGTTCACAGTCACCTGCAGGAAGGCATTGCCCCGCAGCGGGACCGGAGCACCCGAACCGTCCTCGGTGACCTCCGGAACGTACCTGACGTTGTAACCGTTAGGCACGCCGCTGAGGTCAACCACCATCCGATCGAAACAGTAGTGCTGCCCCGTCCTGATATTGGTGACGGGTGCGGCGTTCATGGTGGGGTCAGATTTAGCCATCGAACCCCACACGAGTCCGCAATAGGATGTGGTTGCCGAGGCAGGCCCTGGGGCCAGGAAACCCAATCCGACAGCCATCAATATGACTGTCAGCCACGTATGAAACTTCCTCATTGTGGGCCACCCTTCGAATGATTTGGTAACTCCAGCGTAGGAGTACGAAACTCCCTCCGACAGGCTTGTTGCAGCTTCGGCGCGCAACCGTTAGACACGTGGTTTTCCGATCACGGAGGCTTAATTTTGCGGGTCCGTTTGGGGCTGCTGAGAGGCTATTTTGACCCATGATGCACACTGCCGTTATTCACGATAACGCCGGCTGACCGAGTGACGGGGCACGCAGAAGAGACGTCCGAGAGAGAGACGGCGCGAGCGTAGCCCCGGTGGAATAGCTCGCCGACCCTGGCCCGGATCAGGATCTGGATTCCGATCCTGATCGCACTGTCCGCGAACTCGCCCTTGGCAGGACCGCGACACAGGGTTTCCGCGTCTCATCCATGGATCCGGACGGTCCACGGGCGCGGCGTCGTTCTTGCCGAGCCGGGACCGGGTGAAGGTGATCTGGTGTTCCTGGCAGTACCGGTGGAGCTCGTTGTTGATGAACTCGCTGCCTTTATCGGAATTTATGGCGATGATGGGAATGGGGAACACCCTGGTTGCGTGTTGGATCGCTTCGAAGACCCGCTTCTGGGCTTTGTTGCGCACGGACCGGTTCACCGTCCAGCCCGTTGCGACGTCGGTGCCGGTGAGCGTGAAGCAGAACTCGCCCTGGCTGGTGCCACCTTCGTGGCCGTCGAGGTCGATCTCCACGAAACCCTGCGCCGCGTCGTCCCAAGCAAGGTGGGTGGCATGGGAGTTCGGTTATGCCATGGTCAGCACCATGGATTAGAAAGCGGATCTGCAGCGTGCAGCGCTGCATACCGCGGGCTGCCAGCGGATCTTCACCCGCCACGGCGTAAGCGGAACAACGGGCGCTCTTTCGTGGACAGGCGCGCCCTCTCTGCGTAGACACGAAAGCAACAGCTGGGCTTTGAAGAGAGGTCCCGATGAAGAAGCCTCAGCGGCCGGTTCGCTTCCTCGTGCTCGCCCTTGCTTTCTTTCTGGTTTCGGGCGCCTCATGCGCACCGCTGCAGGAACTCATTCAAGGCATGCGCGGCGCGACTGACGACGCTGGCAAAGTAGTGGCAAGGCCGCCACGCCCGAGGAGCTCAGGGCCGCATCAACCAAGATAGACGACTACCTAAAAGACGTATCCAATGGGACAACTCCGACTCCCGAGCAGCAGGCCGCGCGGGACCTCGGTGCCCAACGGTCCGATATCGCCAAAGAAATTGCTGACATGCTTGGGCTTGCCGAACGATATTCGGCGCTGATCACCGAGGACTCCGTCGTCCTGGTGACGGGGTCCATCATCCGCGATCCCGGCCCGACTTTCCGGGCGATGCTTGATGAGGCGGCTGAGAAGGTCCTGAGGCCGGAATCACCTCTAGCCGTTTCTAGGCTAGGCCGTATGCCGAACTCACCGCGGCGATCGAGAATGCCGACTACCTTGTTTCCTCGGCCGAGGAGTTTGTTGACAGTGCCGGCCTCTCCAGCACCATCCTGTCGAATGCCTCCGGCATCGTTGACAAGGTCAAGAAGACGGTCAGCGCGGCCGCCTGGAGTAATGGTGGCGCCTTTCAGACCTATATCCGTTACTGCGTACTCCGCTAGCCCTTGCCGCCAAGAGCGTTCGGTCGGCTTCAACTAACGTTGATCTACGGAAGGCCCACTATCGGTTCTGCCGCAGAGCGCATCGTTGATCGGCGTTGGTCCGAGGAGAACCAAGGTGACGTTTCGGCGTTTTCCCATCCGCGTGCTCGCGTGTAGCGAGCGATAGCGGCGCCTTCGCCGCGCGTACCCCTCCGTTCGACGGCGTACCGGAGAACGGCCGTTTCGCAGTCCATTCCGAGAAGGGCTTGGGCGGCTCTGCGGAGCGCTTCATCGGCGGTGGTGGCCTGGACCGCCGCACGGCCGATGATGTTGTTCAGTGCCACATATTCGAGGAAGAACGCCATAAGGAATCATTTCATCTCGCGTAGGTCGCTGGGTTTGGAAAGTACAGCGTGGCTCTTCCCAATGTCTCTGCAGCCGTTCCGGCTTCGTGGTTCGAATGCCTGCCAGCAGCTGGTTCGGGCGCGTTGTGACACACGAAGAGGCCGGGGCCGCTGGAGGCGGCTCCCGGCGTCGTTCGCATCATTTTGTGCAGCGGTATGGCGGCGGGCCGTAATGCCCGGCTAGCGGCGGGTTTCGTCGACGCCGTCGCTTTCGATGCGTTCCTTGCGGACTTCTTCATCGATGGTGACGTCGTCCGTGACGGTTTCCTTGTTCAGGCGGACCCGCTCGACCGGCACCGTTTCCTTGTCGACCACGGGACGCTCCTCGTGCAGGATCACTTCGTGCTCCTCCTCGCTGATATCCGGGCCCGACAGTGCGGCGCTGCGGTTGGCATCCGTGATGGGCTCGCGCTCCAGTCGGACTTCCTCCCGCTCCACCGGAACGGTTTGCGTCACGTTTTCCGTGACGACGTACTTGCGGAGCCGGACGCGGCCGGTGGCCTGGCGCTCCGTGCCCACGTTCACGCGTTCTTCCGACCGGGTCATGGCGTCATCCGTTGTGGGACCCGACGTGTCATGACCGACCGCGCCCTCGTTCCCTGTGCCGGCGTTCAGATCCGCTTCGCTGGCATGGCGGACGTCCCTGTCAGCATCAACATCCCTGTCAGCGTCGAGTGTGTTTCGGAGTCAGTGCTTGCACCCCTTTCGTAGTGGGCGTAAAGACGGTCCTCCTCGGCCGGCTCAAGATGACCGTCCGTCTCCACGCGCGGGGCGTCCTTGACATGGTCCTTTGTATACGGGACAACCAGATCATCACCTTCTGCCCGGGCACCCTCAACCGGAACGAAGGCCTGGGACGTGCCAAACAGTCCCGTCTTGACTGTGGCCCACGTGGGCTCGCCGGTGTCGTCGTCGGCGTAGAGCTGGCCGGCCGAGCCGATTTTCTCGCCATCGGCTCCAATGACGTTTCCGCCCTTGTTGAGCAGGCTTTCGATGTTTTCCCTCGTGAGCATGAGTTCTCCCTTGGATGGTTTCTTCGCACTGGGCTTGCGGTAGATCCACCCGTCCGACGGCGATCCATCAGCCTCGGCAGGTGGCATTCCCCACTGCTTGAGGTTCCGCTGCAACTGCCCTAATACGATAAGCATGCTTAGCATTCAAAGCAAGGCTTCTTAGTATTAGCGAGTTCCTGGGCCCGCCTCTGGGCCGCCAGGAGGGTCAGGCCTCGCCCGCCTGTACCTGGTCACGGCGGGATATTCAGGCAGGAAGGCAGGGCCGAATGGCCCAGTGAAGCCCCTCATTCTCGGCCGTCCGCGCAGAATATTCGGAGTGGTCAGGATGTGAACGCATTGGGTGGAAGTTGTGCCATTGGAAAACGTTGCCTATGGTACTAAGCACGCTTAGTATCCCGGTTTTCGCGGAGGACTGCTGGGCTTTCCGATCTTGAGGAGAAGAATTCGTGCCAGAAGACAGCAACATCCAGATCCCCGGTGTCCCCGCAAGCGAGCCTGCCAGCCTGGCAGAGCCCACAGCTCCGCGGGAGCCCCTGCCGCCCAAGCCGGATCAGCAAGGACCTGAAGCGGTCTCGCCCACTGGAAGCCCGACAGGGGCTCCGGCCACGGCACGCGCCCAGTCAGGCCAGTACCTGACCACCACCCAAGGGCTGCGCCTTCGGGACACCGACCACTCCCTGAAGGCCGGCTCCCGCGGCCCCATCCTGCTGCAGGACCACCACCTCCGGGAAAAGATCACACACTTTGACCACGAACGCATTCCCGAGCGTGTGGTCCATGCCCGCGGCGCGGGAGCCCACGGCGTCTTCCGCTCCTACGGCACTGCAGCCAACATCACCCGCGCAGGCTTCCTGGCCAAAGACGTTGAGACGCCCGTCTTCGTCCGATTTTCCACCGTGCTGGGCTCCCGGGGCTCTGCCGACACCGTCCGCGACACCCGCGGGTTCTCCACCAAGTTCTACACCGACGAAGGCACCTACGACCTGGTGGGCAACAACATCCCGGTCTTCTTCATCCAGGACGGCATCAAGTTCCCGGACATCGTCCACGCCGCCAAACCGCACCCGGACCGTGAGATCCCTCAGGCACAGAGCGCTCACGACACCTTCTGGGACTTCGTGTCCCTGCACACCGAGGCCCAGGCGCACACCATGTGGAACATGTCTGACAGGGGCATCCCGCGTTCGTACCGGACCATGGAGGGCTTCGGCGTCCACACCTTCCGGTTCGTCAACGCCGAAGGCCGCACTACCTTGGTGAAGTTCCACTGGAAGCCAAAGCAGGGTGTCCACTCGCTGGTGTGGGAGGAAGCGCAGATCATCAACGGCATGGACCCGGACTTCCACCGCCGCGACCTGGCCGACGCCATCGAAGCCGGCGCCTACCCGGAGTGGGAGCTCGGAGTCCAGACGTTCCCGGACACCGACGACCAGATGTTTGAAGGCATCGACCTGCTGGACCCCACCAAGTTCGTGCCGGAGGAACTCGCTCCGGTCCAGCCCATCGGCGTCATGACCCTTAACGCCAACCCCACAAACTTCTTCGCCGAAACCGAACAGGTAGCGTTCCACCCCGGTCACCTGGTTCCCGGGATCGACGTCACCAATGATCCCCTGCTGCAGGTACGCCTGTTCTCATACCTGGACACCCAGATTTCCCGGCTGGGCGGGCCCAACTTCGGCCAGATCCCCATCAACCGCCCGCAGGCGCCAGTGAACGACATGCTGCGGGACGGGATGCACCAGCAGGCGGTCCATGGGGGTGTTGCTCCTTACCATCCCAACTCGCTCGACGGCGGCTGCCCATTCCTGGCCGGGCAGGATGTCGGCGCGTTTATTGACGTGCCGGAGGAATTGGTAGCCTCCATCAAGGAGCGGAAGAACCCGGCTTCCTTTGATGACCACTACAGCCAGGTAGGCCTCTTTTTCCGCAGCCTCAGCCCGGTTGAACAGGACCACGTGATTCAGGCCTACACGTTCGAGCTGGGCAAGTGCTACGAGAAATCCATCCGGGAACGGCAGCTCGCAGCCCTGGCCAACGTGGACGCCGGCCTGTGCGCCGCAGTAGCTAAGGGCCTGGGCCTGCCCGTCCCGGCGGCGACAGAACAGGTAACGGCGTCCGACCCCAGCCCGGCCCTGTCCCAGGTGGGCAAGACCTGGCCCGTTGCCGGCCGCGTGGTAGGAATTCTCGCCGATCAGGACAGCGACCTTGCTGCCGTGAATAAGGTACGAAAAGCCTTGGACGCCGAGGGCATCGTCCCGCTGGTCATTGCTCCCTCGGGCGGCTTCCTGGGAGAAGAGGACAACGGCGGGGTCCCCGTGCAACGGACGTACCTGACCGCGCGCTCCACCGAGTTCGACGCCGTCATCGTTTCAGCGGCTGCCGCTCCGGCTCCCGATGCCGCACCGGGGCTCGACGCCAAGTCCGGCGCTCCCGCGGGCGCCTCCGACCCGCGGGCAGTTCTGCTACTGACTGAGGCGTTCCGGCACGCCAAAGCCATTGGCTCATTGCACGCTGGCTCAGCGGCTCTAACGGCGGCAGGAATACCCCAAGATGCCCCCGGGATCGTCTCCGAGGAAGATGCTGAAGCCCTGGTAACGGCATTGACCGGACTCTTGGCAGCCCACCGGGTATGGGAACGGTTCCCGGCCGCCCCAGCCTAGACCCAACCATGGCGAGTTAACCATCGGAAGGAAGCGCCGGCGTCGTACCCGGACCGGCGCTTCCTTCCTTGCCTCCGGCGCCGGTACCCAGAGGCTTTTGCCGCTAGGTTTTGCTCCTACCGAAGCCGCCCTCGCCCGCAGCTGCGTCCCCGGTGGAAGCCTGCCGCCGGCATCTGTATGACGTGGCGATCAGAAATTGGCCAGGTAGCGGGTGAAGCTCCATCGAGGCCCGGGTTTCTGGACTTCTACACCAGTGGCAGGGCATTAGGTGTTGTCGGGAAACTTTCCGTAGATGACCTTGCCGGCCTCCTCAAGAAGCGGCCGGCCACTCGTGCGGGCTCCCCGCTGGAGGACCATGATGGCTTCGGCCCGGCTGCACCCGTCCTGGCTGATGATGAGGGCGACCGCGCTGTCAACCACAGCACGGGATTTCAGCGCTGCACTCCACTTTTCGGACCCCACGTCGCGCCGAGGTTTGCCCAGGGCGATCTGAACAGTGTGTGACATGGAACGGGCAAGCTCCTGCACTGCCTCAATAATGGGTGGCTCAAAGGCGGAGGGAGAGGCGGAGTAGCAACTGAGGGCAGCCTTGACCGGGATACCGGCCTCGATCGGGGCGGCCAGCATCGACCGGAATCCCTCACGGCGGACAGCGTCGGCTAAGCAGACCAAGCCGCCCTTCTCCTGAAGATCGGGGACGAACAAGTGGCTTTGCCCGCCGAGGGCCACCAGGCAGGGGCCTTCTCGCACTTCGTGCTGCAGCATTTCCAGCCGCCGCACCCGTTCGTTGCTGCTGGCCAAAACTCTGAGGACGTTGCCCCGTTGCACGCTAATGGAACAGTCCAGGGGCGTAGCTCCGCCGAGCAGGGACGCGGCCATCAGCGTCAGCCCGAGGAGGAAGTCCGGCAGGCCTTTGCTCTGCAAGAGTGGATCCTGAACTATGCCAGCCTGTGGTTTTTTGATACGCGGCATGAGGCCTCGATTCCCGCAAGGCCCAAGGCCTTCGCTCCGTCGACTGACGGAACGCCGTGGGCACCTTATGCACGCTGCTGTACGGTGGCGGCCTCTCGGACTTCCATCCCAGCGTACCCGCACTTGGACACATCTCCTCACCGCCGCATGGGCTTGGGGGCGGGCATCCAGTCAACCGAGCCTGTATTTGGCTCGTCGAGTCCGGATAAACGACGGACAGGATGATGGGTTTGGGTGTCCCGTGGAGTCCATGAGCCTCATCACAGGGACTCCCCCGCCCACATCACCTCCCGGCTATCGGCATCCCTGCAGTTGGGGGAACGTCCGGCACGAAATCCTGTGGAGTCGTTGGCCGGGACGTCTCCATCCTGCACCTTGGAAGTTAGTAAGTACGCTGACGAGTTTGGCAGGCCAGCCACCTCCAGCGATGAGGTAGCAATGATGGATGGTCCACGGCAAGCAGCCCGACGCCTCATCGCCTGCACAGCAAGAGCGTTGAAGGTCTCGGGCTCAGATATTGGGGTCAAGGCGGGAGAGCCAATGCGCTCCAGCAACCTCCCCTGTCGAACTCGATGTTCTCGCGTGGGCCATGGACCTGGAAGAAGACTCCCCCGCGTTGACGCTCAACTCGGCCCGGGACCGCATCGTATGAGGGGCAGCTGAAACACTTTTTCCTTGTCCCTGCCCTGCACTCACAGCCCCGAACCGACCCGCTTCAGTCACCCAATTCAAGCAGCAACGCCCCGCCGGGAGTGAGATATGACTCGCCGCTATCACAGCTACCTCCCTATTGGACAGGCAACCAAAGCACTGAACATCGACGTCAACCAGGTACTGGCCAAGCTACGGCTTGAAAACCCTTCGCCACCTCGACGACGACGTCCAGCAATAGAGCCGGCTCCGTTCCGTCGCAGTCGCCATAGAAGTAGGCGGGTGTCTTGCCTCGGCAGCTCTAGCGGGATTGGAGAGCATCCAGTGCCACGGCCATCGCCGCCGCAACCCGGCCATCAAATCGGGCGCCCGGAAGGGTGATGAGGTAGCGGTCGCGGAGGGATCGTCCCCGTTCTGATGTCATGAGCACTTCTCCGTTCGGATCGACAAAGTCGAAGTGGAAGCGGAAGGGCGAAGGGATCACGTCTCCCACAGGTGTCGCTTCCCAGATGCGCCGGCCGATGGCGACGCCGAGGCTGCGTTCACTTCCGGTGGCCTTGAGCCCGTCTGTTTCGAGGTACCAGGTCGATCGCAGCAGGGACTTGCCAAAGTCTTTCCGGAAGCTGCCGATCCGTTCTTCATTGGCGTCCAGCACGTCATATGTCGCGGCGAGGTCAAGGCGTTGCCGAGCTTTGAAGGAAAAAAGCGGTATGGTCCTTGACTCATCCTGGTAGAAGGTCACCTGCTCCTTGAATGCCGCCCGCTTCTGCTGAGCGACGGCGAGCAGGTGCCCAGGTTGCCCGTCTCCTGTCACGGAACGTATTTCGTACCGGTTCACCATCAGGGTGAGCTTCTGTATGACGGTGAAACGGTCGATTCCTTGGGCCAGTTCTGCGGTCATGTGCGTCCTCACGGTTAAGCGGTCCCGAACCAGTCAGGCCCGGCGGTTGCTATCTTCTCTTCCTTGGCCGGCCCTGTTGAAGGGACTGGTACTTGTGCCTGGGCTGGCCCTTCCACCATGACGTTGCTTTCAACACCAGTGGAGTTCCAGGGGGCTGTCTGGGCGGATCAGTGGTGCTCACCGCTCCTCCACCTGCACCCTGGTCACCCTCATCAGCGGTCGTGAGAGCTAAGTATAGGTTCACGGCGCTTGGAGGGCTGCCAGGACGGAAAGGGGCTACCCGGTTTCGGCCGACGATGAGTCACGGCCGTGCCGGATGGAACGCCGTGACGACCAGCGAGCCCGGGTCCGCCGCTAACTTCGGGCAGGAGACAGCGCCCCGGCCGCAGCGCTAACAGCGGGCGCACAAGGCCATCAGATCACGCAGGCTCTCTGGGGCAGCTGGCAGCAAGACGCCTGGATCAAGGACATAACGAACGGTCGGTTCATCGATCCAGAAAAGATCGAGGCGATCAACCTGCAGGGAGAATTTGTCTCATCCCGTGGACCGCTGCCCATCCCGCCCTCGGAGCAAGGCCAACCCGTGGTCTGCTCGGCCGGCGGAGGCGCGAACGGCCTCGAGATCGCTAGTCGGTACGCCAGCGCCGTCATCGGCGCCGTGTTCACCATTGACGAAGCGCGCGCTCCCAGCGTGAAGACGTCCGGGACGCAGCGCGCAGGGCCGGACGGAATGTCGATGAGGTGAACTTCATCGCTGGATTCATGCCGGCCATCGCCGCCACTAAACGAGCGGCCCTGGACCGCCGGGTAGCCCTCGGGGGCAAAGCCGCCCCGGCCCTCGTGCCCTATCTCGGCTCCATGCTGGGACTGACGCTCGACGCAAGCCAGATCGATGAGCCACTCAGGCCAGCCCAACTAGCAGCAGCCCGACCCAGTTTCTTTGATCCCCGCTACCCCCAAAGCACTCGAAGTCGCCCTCGAAGGATGGACGCTCCGCGACATCCTCGCCCACGGGGTCATCGACTACCACCCCACCCCGGTCGGCCCGGCATCCGTCACCGCGGACCACATGCAGGAACGGTTCGAAGCAGGCGCCTGCGACGGCTTCTGGGCGTCCATCGACGTCTACGAGGACGGTGTCGACACCTTCGTCGACGAAGCTGTCCCCCTGCTCCGGCGCCCCAGCCCAGTACGGGCTGGACGCCCGGCTCACGGACCCTGCGGCGTGAGAACAACCGCCAGCAGTCACAGCCACACCATTGATGAGGGTCTCCTCCGCAGCGCCATCGGGCCGTTGCGCCTCAGGCATCACGCTTGCCGGGGACCAATCGGGTTCACCTGCCAATCGTTCTACAGCGTCTCCGTCGACCCGTCGCTGGTGTCTTTCAGCGTCATTAAGACCTCCACCGCGACAGAGTCCGCGCCGCACGCGCCTACGCGCGTAGACGCGCGATACAGGCCGCATGAATCATGCTGCCGAACCGCACTCTGGCCAGCGCTCAGCAAGCATAGGCTGGTCGGCCGAGGCAGGTTGACGGAGGGCCGGTTATCGGCGTTCCGGAATGTGCTGGTAAGGGCGCCAGATTGCATGATTTGAACGCCTGCCCAAGCGGTACGCGCCTGGCATAGCGGACCCGAGCGCCGGAAGAAGTGCCGTGTTTGAATGTTGTAGCCCGCGTAGGTTTCCAGGCGTCCACGGGGCCCGGCCAAATTCACCCCGCACCCCAAGTTCAACCGAATTCACCCGCAGGTTGGGACATAATCTGCACTGGTTTCCGTCAAGCGGTCGGCCTCCTCCGCCCGACGGCATCGGCTTGGTGAGTACGAGCGGATTCGAAGAAGCTCTGCGATGCGGGTCCGGGCGCCCGGCCTCTTATCCATCTTCATCGGCGCCCGGGGTCGGTAAGACTGTCATGCCGGGGGCGGCTTGGCGATCAGGGAATGAGTTTGTCGGCCCGGTATCGGTCGAAGAGTGCGAGGAAGGCGTCCAGGGTCCGCCGGTAGCCGGTGAACCCGGCATCCCGGCTCTTGCCCATGTCTGTCACTACCTCAATGCCGCGCCCAAGGTCACTGTCCGTATGCCACCAGGACGCCACGCGATCCAGGTCCGGCTCGCTGAGGTGATGTCGCCCGGCAAGCTCCCTCCACTGGCCTTCCCGCCCTGCCATGGACCGCTCAAGGGGACGGGGCTCCCCTACGTACCCTCCCCACTCCACACCGAAGTAGGCCGCGAGCTTCGGCCACATCCAGCGCCAGCGGAACACGTCACCATTGACGATATTGAAGGCCTCGTTAGCGGCCTTCGGTGTGGTGGACGCCCAAAGCATGTGCTCGGCGAGCAGGCCGGCCTCCGTCATGTCGGTCAGGCCGTTCCACTGCGTCTCGGATCCCGGAAAGACGAAAGGCTCCCCGCTCTCCCGGCAAAGTGTCGCCTGGGCGGCGAGCGTGAGACCCATGTTCATGGCATTGCCCACCGCATGCCCGATCACCGTATGCGCGCGGTGCACAGACCACGTGAACCCTTGGACCGCCGCGGCGGCCCAGAGTTCATCCTCCTGCGCATAGTAAAAGTTCCGCACCGGCAGGCGCGGCTCCTCTTCGTGAAAGGGCGTGTCGGCCATCTCACCGGCCGCGTACGCTTCGAAGGGTCCGAGGTAATGCTTGAGACCGGTCATCAGGGCAACGTGGGCTACGCCCTTGCCGCGAAGCGCTGCGAGGAGATCGCGCAGCATGCCGGCATTGACGGCGATGTTCTCCTCCTCGGTCTCACGCCGCGACCACGCCGTGAAGAAGACATGCGACGGATTCTCCGGCTCGAGCACGCCGGTCAGCGACTCAGCCGAGGTCAGGTCCGCGGAAAGCCACCGCACCCCGGGACGCTCCGCCCCGGGATTGCGGGACAGGGCAAGAACGGCCCACCCCTCCCCCGCCAGGGTCTCAACCAGGGCGGAGCCCGCGATGCCGGTGGCGCCTACTACCAGAGCCGTCCGCTGCGCTGTTGCTGATGTTGCTGTGCCCATGGTCATGGTGCTCCTCTTGATAGGTGCTCGTGCCACGATGGGCAGACCCGAAACCTTGGCGGGCCTGCACCCCTCCGGCACAGCTGCGGTTAGGCCGACGCCGGCCCCATAGCGAGAAGCCATCGCGCTGAGCAGATATTCCTCTCCTGAGTGCGCGCTGGTACACATGCCGTTGCACTTCATGGGCGATTTTTCACTCGCCTCCCTGACATCAGCCCTTGTTCCATTGTTGATCGTGTGCACGCTCGTCAGGCTGTTGCTGGGCATGGTGCTGGATGCCACCGGCGGCAGCGTCCTGGCCGCCGCACTGACCCACACCATGTTCAACCGCAGCAACAATGAAGAGGGAATCATTGCCGGGCTCATCGAGGGCAATGCTCGAAAACTGGCAGGGAGCCTTGCCGTGATCGTGCTCGCGGTGGTTCTCTCTCTTATCACCGGCCGGCGCCGCCGCTCGGAGCAGCCGGGTTGAACGGTGTCAAAACCGCAAGGAACCACGCGTTGACGGCCACTATGAAGGAAGAGTCATGAACACCTTGCACAACCCGCCTGACGAGGCTGACGCAGAATTTGGTCCACTGCCCGCTGACCGCGTCCAGGCCATCGCCCAGGACATGGCCTCCGTGGCGAGGATCCCCGGACTCTCTATCGCTATCGCCACCCCGGACAAGGTTCTCTATGCAGGAACAGTCGGATACGCCGACCTGGCCGAACGTCGTCGCGCCCAGCCGGAGGACCAGTTCCTGTGGTTTTCCATGACGAAGATTGCCACCGCTACGGCAGCGATGCGGCTGCACGAAAAGGCAATCCTGGACTTGGATGCCCCTATCGGCACCTACCTACCCGACTACCGCCCGCCTGAACGCTTCGGACACCCCACCATGCGGCAGTTGCTCACGCACACCGCAGGCCTGGCCAACCCGCTCCCTGTGCGGTGGGTCCGCCCCGAGCATCAACCCCCGGACCCGACCTGGCTCTCCGGCATTGTCCGGAAGCACGGCACTCCATCCAAGGCTGTCGGCTCCCGGGCGGCCTACTCCAACATCGGCTACCTGCTGGCCGGCGAGGTCATGCAGGCCGCCTCCGGCGAGCTGGTTCAGGAGTGCGTCCAAGACTTGGTGCTCAATCCGCTGGGTATGACAGCAACGGGATACGAGTACGACCCGGAGGCTCCCCGGGCCGTCGGCTACGTGCGGATGCCTCTGGGCCTGCGAGCGGTACTTGGGCGGATCTTGCCCAAAGGCGTGGTAGGAGCACGGGTGGGGAAGTACACCAGCCTGAACCCGTTTCTGGTCAACGGGCCCGCGTATGGGGGCCTCATCGGCACCGCCGCAGACGCCTCAAGGCTGGCCGCGGCACACGCCGCCGCAGCTGCAGACCACCACCCGGTCCTGAAGCAGGGCGCCATCGAACAGATGCGAACCATTACCGTCTCGAGCAAGCGGTTTGACCACGGCATCGGCTGGTTCCGCAGACCTGCAGACGCTGCGCGAACCCCTGCTTTTGTCGAACACTACGGAACCGGCGGCGGCTTCTGGAACGCCATGCGCATTTATCCAGATGACCGACTCGCCATGGTCGCGATGGCCAACACCACCGCTGCCTGGAATGTTGACCGCCTCTTCACACAGCTCAAGAACCTGCCATAGGCATAAGCTCATGCCCATCGTCATCGGGTGAACTATCCGACGCCCAGCCGGTGCAGTGGAGGGCGGTGAACAGTACCGCAAACCCAGCGGCCACGGTCACGACCAAGAACGCGATCCACAGCAGGGCTTTCATGGCTGCCAGGATGGAAAGGCGCCATCCGCCTGACGGACGGTGCACGGATGTAACAGCGATCGCACGACATTGCCCTTTCCGGCCTATGCTGACGTGCCCGTGTGACTGACCGATGCCGGCGAGGTCGAAGGCTCGCGGTCGATGTCAAAGGTGGTGAACGTTGCCGGCGGTGATGTGCGTGCCGTTCCGCCGTGAGCGCAGACCTGTGGCCAGAACTCCGACGAGGTCGAAAAGGGTGATCCTCCCGGAGGAGTACCGCCCGGCGTCGCGTGCCTCCCCCTGTTGACAGAACCGGACAATTTGTTGGCCATCAATATTGCTTCCGCCTCTTATTGCGAGCACCATGATAGGCAGCCGGGGGTTAGCGACAGATTGGGTCTTGGAGCCAGACCAAAGGAGAACCAACACATGGCCCCTCAATTCCCTCCACCCCGCCGACATCCTGACGCCCAGGAAGCAACAGATGTCGGAGCCGGCAAACTCCATCGCTGGACGACCTACCGTGGGCTGGCCGTGTACACCGTGATCGCCTACGGGATTGCATGGCCTCTGTTGATTGGAGGCTTCTTTGGGACGGAGACGGGCGTCCTGGATCCTGAAGGGGGCCTGGTCGCCCTGATGAACCAGGTCGCAGCCGGGGCACCGCTGATCGCGGCCGTAGTGGTCCTGGCCGTCAGCCAGGGTCGGCAGGGCCTGTCCGGGCTGGGGCGGAGCCTCGTCCGATGGCAGGTTCATCCTCTGTGGTACGCGTTCGTCTTTGTTGCTGTCCCGTTTCTCGGAATCGCCGCTACCTGGGTCTTCCACCCCGCGGCAACGACTACTGCCTTGGGGCAGGGCTGGTCGCTGCTCTACACTCAGTTGCCGTTGGGAATTCTGAGCATTGCCGTGTTTACCGGGCTGGCCGAAGAACCCGGATGGCGCGGTTACGCACAACCCAACGCCAACCGGAGTTATCCACCCCTGCTTGCCGCGTTAATCGTGTCGGTGATCTGGGCGCTCTGGCACCTTCCCAACGCTCTGTTCGTGCAAAACCTGCCCGAGACCCTCGCCCATCTGCTGGCCACAGTCGTCAACGGCTTCGTCCTGGCATGGGCTTACAACTCCACCAGCGGCAGTGTCCTCATCGTGATGCTCCTTCATGGAGCCCAAAACGCGACAGGGGGACTGATCATGCGACTGTTCGATGGTTCGGCCGAAGGACCGACAGTCACTGCGTACTACCTGATCTCCGCTTTGACATTCGGGGTGCTGATGGCCACAGTTGCCATCCTCACCCAGGGACGGCTGGGCTTGCCACCTGCGGGCGGCGTGATCCGGACTGAAGCCGTGGCCCGTGACTAAGTCCGGCCTTTCTGCCCGATGAACGTGTTCATGATGTCGCACCCTTACCTCCCGCGGGCAAAGAATCGTGCTACTCCCACGCCAGCGGCTCCACGCTCCTTCGGCGCCCGGCGGCAAGCGCCGCGGTGCCGCCTTAAGCCCGAACATCAGAAATGACGGTACTGCTGATGAACTCCCGTGGTTCTTCTTCCGCTCCCCTGTCCCTCATCAAGCAGCATCCGGTGGCAGCCTTCGTGGTCATCGCCATCTCGCTGTCCTGGACTGGCCAGATCCTGTCGCTCCTGCTCCTGGGCAATATCCTGCCGGGAATCCTTGCGGAACTGCTGATACTGCTCGGTACGGCCGTCTTGGTTACTGGTGCCGCGGACGGACGGCCGGCCGTCCGCGAACTCTTCCGCCGAGCACTCCGCTGGCACGTTGCCCCCACCTGGTACGTGACCGCGGTTCTGGCCCTTCCCGCGCTAACGGCACTCATTGCCCTAGCCACCGGAACCTACCACCCGCCCGCTATCGGCTGGGCGACCATGCTGGGCAACTATCTGCTGAACACACTGATCATTGGCGCCCTACTGGGAAACATCTGGGAGGAACTCGCCTGGACCGGCGTCGTGCAGCACCGAATAATGGACCGGCGCGGCCCTGCTGTTGCTGCCCTGGTGACCGCCATCCCATTCGCACTGATCCATCTGCCTTTCGCTTTCGCCGAACGAGGCTTCATGAGCACGTCCTGGGATGACGTGGCGATTTCCTGGGCGGTCCTATTCCTCTTCGCGCCGTTCTTTCGCCTACTAATGGGCCTCGCCTACTTGGGAACGGGCTACAGTCTGCTTATTGTGGGGCTGCTGCACGCGTCCTTCAACGCCTCCGCCTCAACGAAGCTGGACGTGTTCGACGGCGACTGGCAGCAGATCGCCGCTGTGATCGTCCTACTGGCAGTGTTCGCCGCAGTCAGCGTGGCCCGCATGATCCGCTCAAAGCGGGCCGCTCGTAAATTCCTTGGGAACAAGGTAGCCAGGCGTTACCGATAGACGCCCCTCCGACCTTTCACGACCACTTGGCCCTCGCATACGCCGCTTTCCATCCGCATGGAGCGGGCAAAGCCAAAGTGCCCGCTGGCGTAGCCCTCATCGTCGCGTCCATCGTTTTCGTGAGCATAGGGCTCTGGCGTGCCATGTTCTTCGGCCTCATGCCAGATCCTGAACTTGTTGAGGATCTGAGGGTTTGTGGACTCTACATCCTCGCCGGAGCGCTGAGATCTCTGGCGCCCGCTGCATGGTCCGTGAGTATGAGGCATCCTCGCTGGGTTATTGCCTTTGTGGCCGCGCCCGTAGTCCTGGTAGGCGGGGCAGTCCTGACCGAGCCCATCAGCCTCATCCGCCAGTGGCCCTGCATTTGTAGCCTTTCCCCTGGCTGTGGCGGGCCTCTACTGGGGATTGCGGCACCGGGGCTACCTGTGGTCGGGGTAGGAAAGCCAACGTGGCGGTGACATAGGCGGACTCCCGGGTGCCGAGCGGTGCCCGTTCAAGGTCTGCCGGCCCACGGTACGGCACGGAGCCACCGAAAAATGCCGCCACAGAGGGACCAACTCCACAACTCCTCGTCTCTGACCATCCGGGGGCGGGCAGGTCCTCCGGCCTTGATAAAGGATCCTTTAGTGGAACGAAGCGTATGCTGCAGCCCACACCGCTGGTGTCGTGGCCGACGAGGAGTCCGTAGAGCCAGATGTCCAGGTAAATGATGCCGCCGTGGAGGAGGAACGTCCTGGCCTGTTGTGAGTGGCCATGAGGATGCCGGCCAGGCCGGGAACAGGTGGACGACGTTGGACATTCTGTCTCGTGCCGGCTGCGCCTTAATGGCGCGCCGCCGCTTCCGATTTACGATTACAGCGTGCCCACTGACGGAGAAGCCGTGAATGAACCCGCCAGGGAAAGACTGCCGGAAGCAAGGCCTGCAGCCTTTGTCCTGCGGCGGATCACTGGACCGGTTCTGGCAGCTGTCGTACCCGGGCAACCACCGGCGATCGTGCACCGCGCCGCGGAACTTGCCTACACGCTGAACGTCAAGCTGATCTGCGTGTACGTCGACATCACGAGTTACCTCGCCGATGAACAGGACAACGGGCCCGTCGACGACGCAGAAGCCACCAGCGCCGGCATCCAGGAACACCTCGAGAACACACTGGACGGCACCGGAATCCGATGGTCCTTCCGGACGCTCTCCGGCGAACCGGCCAGGGCCCTGGGCCAATTCGCCGAATCCACCGACGCCTCCGTCATCGTCGTGGGTACCCGCGAACTCGGTCTCGGAATCCGGCTGGAGCAGCTGCTCGTCGGCTCCGTCGCCGTCGACCTCACACACCTCCAGCACCGGCCAGTTCTGGTCGTCCCGCTCCCCCGCCAGGCCATTCCCGGTGGCCTTACTGATTGAAAACGCCTGCCGCGGGCCGCAGTTGTGCAATTAGGTCACACCCCAAGCTGACATCGCGGCAGTACAAAGGCCGTGAATAGGAGCTATTTAGCCTCAGTTGCCCTCGCCGCAGGAATGCTTCGTTCGTGTTCCCATTCACTGCGGGTGAGTGCGTACTCGACATCGCCATGTTCATCGCCGGGGATCGAGAGCGGCCAGTCAGCGACGAAGGAACGAACGAAACGCATCCCGGATTTTTCCATCACCCGCCGCGAGGCGGTGTTGATTGCCATGGTGAAAGCTACAACCCGCTGTACTTTGAGTTCAGTGAAGCCCTTGGCGATCAGTGCCCGTGAACCTTCAGTTGCGTACCCCTTTCCCCAGGCCGCAATGCGTAGCCGGTAGCCCAGTTCCGGCTCGTCCTGTGCCGCGTCTGGTTCGGGGCGGTAGTGAAACCAGCCCAGGAATTCACCGGTAGATTTCTCAATTGCGGCCCAGAAGCCGTAGCCGGGGAACCGGTGGTAATAATCAAGGAACGCAGGAAGTACCTCACCTTCGATTTCATCTCTGGAGGTCGGGGCGCCACCGCTGATGTAGCGCATCACGCGGGGGTCGCTGTCGAGCTCGAGCAACAAGTCAGCATCCCTGAGCTTAAACTGCCGCAGCAGCAATCGCTCTGTTTCTACAAATACGACCATGCCGACATCTTCCCAGCTGGACAATGAGCCTGCCATCACACTTCCCTGTCTCCTCTTACAAGCCCGTCTTCAGTCCTGCCCTCAGGATTACTGTCGTCACCAGTCGCCGACCGCCAGTAGCCCATCACCGACCCGGCCGTCGCCGGACCGTCCTCTCCTGCCATTCCTCGGCTGACGGCCGCAACACGGGCCGCTATTCGGGACCAGGGTAACCGTCAACCTTACTTTTGAGATATGACTGGGCGGGTCTTGTGGGCGGCCGGAAAGGCGCGGGGCTGACTGGAGGGAGGACAGCACAATACGCGTCATTCAGCATCCAGCAGACGAACTCCGCGCCTTTCCGTAGCGCCGCTGTTCATGCCGTCAAGGCTGCGGGCCTGCGCCGATGCCCGTCCCCGTCAATGCGGCTGATGCACTTCTGACAGGAGCGGGATGATTTGTGTCCATCCGGTACGGAATGCACCGGGGTCGTAAACCTTGCTCGTTGGATTGAACCCGACCGCAGCCGAACCATCCCTCGTGTCATAGAAGAGCAAATCCTCCTGAGCGAACCCTGCGATGTGGCTCCATCCTCCACGGAAGGAAAGCTCTTCTAAAAGTACAAAGCCCTCATTTTTCACTTGTCCGATTGCTCCAGCACCGGTGAGCCTGTTGTAGAACAAGATCTTGTCCCCGTCAAAGGAAGTCACCGTAGACCACAACTCGCGGGTGGGGATAGAAGGATGCGGGTAGGGCGTGCCGGCACTGAAGAGCCCTTCCGGATACGACTTGATCGTCCGGATAGATGGTACAGAGCTGCCAGGCTTGTAGTGCCACTGGGTGATCGCTCCGGCGCCCGTTTTGGCATTGTAGAACAGGGCCAAGTCCGGCCCCCGCCGGATTGGAACAAGGTGAGTCCAGCCCTTGGCGAAGGAACCGGGCGGGTAAACTTCGACCGTAACGTCATCCTGAACGATGGATCCCTCTCCTGTGGATGCACGGTAGAACAGCATCGTCCGAGGAGTCCGCGGGAGTATGTGCGTCCATGACGATCCCAGATAACCTGCGGGCTTGGTGCTCTCGGTGACGAATTCACCATTGATCACTGTGCCCGTGGCTGCTGCACCAGTCGAAGGGTTGTAAAAAAACGCCACGCCGGTTGTACGGAAAGCGTCGATTCGAAGAGAAGGCTTCACGATTTCCCACCCCCTGGCAAACGCACCCTCGGGGTACGAGTGAGTCGTTTTGAACTCGCCTCCACCTATTATTTCTCCCACAGCACCCCCACCCGTCGCACTGTTGTAGAACAAGAAAGCATTCATAGCAAGCTCCTCCTAGTAATGGTTTTGTCCTGCATTACAGCTCGGGAAACCAGCTGTAGTGCATGTCGAAGAATAGGAACCGAAGGACCAACTGCCTTGTAGTTGAAGGATAAATTCTTCTCCCTCCAAGATGGCCTTGACCTGTTTCCTAGGTTGATATCCAAGGAGCCTTTTTGGTTTTAGTGGCCTTTCCTGGATATGAATCAAGGTTAGAAACCCACTGGCCGTTGCACATTGGAGTCTTCACGTAATTTGAATCAGTGCCAGCACGTAGGTGTGCCGCAGGCACACGCGGCACAATAGAGAACGTGATCGCCAACAACGGCAAGGCACGGGAATGGGCCCCATGGCTACTGGCGGCCGCTGCTGTCGCTGGGATCGTTCCGGCCCCCTTTACCGCGCCGGGGGACGCCTGGTGGGTCGCGCCTACCGTGGCGTTCCAGCTGGTGGTCTACGCTGCGGGGTTCAGCCTCCTGCGTGTGCCTGAACACCGGCGTAATGCCACGCACCTGGTTCTCGCTGGTGTCGTCACCGGGACGGGTTACCTGCTGGCCGATCCGATCGCCGATACCGGCTACTGGTTCCAGCTGGGTTTTGTCGCCCAGTGGCTGATGGCGCCGCTGTTGTTGCGGGTGCTGCTCAGCTACCCGGCTCCTGCACCGCGTGGCCGGTCGGCGACAATGCTCCTGCGCATCACGTGGGTGTGGGCCGTTGTGCCCTGGCTTGTCTCAGCGGTGCAGTGGAACCCCGACCATGCCGGTGTCCCATACTCCAACCAGTGGCTGACGCTTGTGGACTTCGAACCGGGAGCGTTGTTCGCAGTATCCATTGGAAGTGCGGGCTCTGTTGTGGTGGGGATCTGGGCTGTCCACCTCATGTGGCGGCGGTGGCGGTCAGCGAAAGGACCCCTGGCGCCGAGGTCACGTCTCGTTGCGGCGGCTGGAATCCTTCTCGCCGTGGGTGTGGGCAGCCGGGAGGTCGCCCGCTTCCTAGTCGACACCAAACTGATCACCGAGGAAAGCCGGTCCTGGATTGGGTTCGGACATACCGTGCTGGCGATCGTGGCAGTGCTGCTAACCGTCGGATCGGTCTATTGGTCGTTCGCGCAACGCCCGAGGGTCGTCGAAACCATGGTCGCGACAGCAGGGGACGCCTTGGGGGTCGAAGCAGCATTACGCCGCGTGCTCGGCGACCCGACCGCCCGACTGTACTACGACCTCGCCGGGACGTGGCTGGATGCCCGCGGCGCCCCGGCGAACCCGGCATCCGCCCCTGGACGGGTGCTGAAGGTTCTCAACAATGAACAGGATCAGCCAAGCGCTTTAGCAGATCTCGATAACGTGGTGCTCGAGGATCCCATCCAGACAACCATCGCTCTCTCGGCCACTCAACTGGTTCTCCAGGCCGCCCACCTCGCCGTGGAACGAGACGCCTACGCGAAGGATCTGGCCGAATCACGCAAACGGATCGTTACCGACAGCGTCACGCAACGCATAGAGTTGGAGCGCGCCCTCCACGATGGGGTGCAGCAGCACCTGCTCGCCGTCTCGACGACCCTGTCCCTGGCACAGCTAGCGTCCAACGTCACCGAGAGCGCCGACGTCATCGGCCAAGCCCAGAATCAACTCAAAGAAGCTCTGGCCGAGTTGCGCCGGCTGGCCCGCGGCATCCACCCGGTGGCGCTCGGGCACGGAGGCCTCCCCGGAGGACTCCGCGTCATGGTCGACCGGTGGGATGACTGCGAACTCCTCCTCGAATCTTCAGAGCCGTCCTTTGCGTGCCTGGACGAGACCGTCCGAACAACGTGTTATTTCGCCGCCGCCGAGGCATTGTCCAACGCCATCAAGTACGGGAGCAGGCCCGTGACGATCACTGCCGCCTGCGATGGGCAACAGGTGAGCGTCACTGTCGTCGATCGAGGAACCGGCGGGGCGCGTCCTGTCCCGGGGGGTGGTCTTGCCGGGCTGAGGGATCGCCTGGCGGCGGTCGGCGGGAAAGCGACAATCACCAGCCCTGACGGAGGACCAACGATGATAGAAATCCGATCACCCGTCCACGCCTCTACCACCCTGGGAGTGCCATGAACCGTTTACGGGTCGCCCTTGCCGACGACTCCGGTATCTTCCGCGCGGGGCTGGCCGCCCTGCTGACAGCAGCTGGAATCCAGGTCGTGGCATCCGTAGGTGACGTGCAAACCCTGCAGGAGCAGATGGAAGAACACCCCGTGGACGTCGCCATCCTCGATATCCGGATGCCGCCCACCTACACGGACGAAGGCATCCAGGCCGCGATTGCACTGCGTAAACAACATTCCGATCTCAGCATCCTCATGCTTTCGACATACGCTGAGGCCGCGTGGGCGCGAGAGCTCATCGCCGTCATCCCCTCCAGCGTCGGTTACCTCCTCAAGGACCGCGTCAGCACCGTCGATCGCCTCATCGAGGCCATCGAGGAAGTAGCCGACGGGGGCATCGCCCTGGACCCCACCGTCGTTGCGTCGCTGATGCGGTCACACACTGCCCTCAACCGCCTCACCTCCCGGGAACGCGAGGTCCTCTCACACATCGCCGAAGGAAGATCCAACCTCGCCATCGCCCGCGAACTACACCTTTCTGTGCGGACCGTGGAGGTGCACGTCGCTGCGGTCTTGCGCGCCCTCGACATCCACCCCTCCCCCGACGACAACTCCCGCGTCCTAGCCACCCGGGCCTTCCTCAAACACCAACCCTGAACACCATGCCCCTCTTCCCGCCCGACTCGCGGAGGACGGGCCTTCTGCTCCGTTTTTCGGCCGCTTATCGCGTCGGCCGCGGGGCCATCTCAGTCCTCACCCGAGCTAACTCGCACTCAGAAACCGCCACGAGGGAAACCCCTTTCTCACCTACACGCTGTCCGGCCGGGCACACACCAACCTGACACAGCAGCCCCTTGTTGGGCCCAGAAATAAGGGACTTCCATCCCGAGTGCGCTGAAAGGCCAGGTCCCGCCGCCGCCAACAGCCAGGGACAATTCTCATGGGTTATCCACCGCTACTTCTGCTCCGGGAGTTAATCCAGGGCTCTCAATATCCAGCCGTGGACAACCCGAATTGACCCCAACTGTGGATGGAACAGAGTCAACCAGCGCACTTGTCCGAGCCTCGCCGGGCAGACGGGATATTCGTTATCGGCTATCGAGAATGGCCGGGGGGAGTGCCTGCTGAAGGCGCCTGCTTTGGCGCCTCTGTTCATCCTGCGGTGGCTCATCGCGTTCTTTTAAAGCGGCAACAACGGCTCAGCGGGATGCGTTGCAGTCTCAGGAAAACAATCGCCAGCCGACTGACCAACAGCGCCGGCTGAGGCGGCAAAACGCCGGTGAGAGACTCGCACGGAAACGGGTTTGCTGCTCCGCTTGTGGCGATCACTGAAGCGCTTTCTGCGAGTGTTCTGTTGAGGGGTATCGTCCTGCCACCCGCCGTCCGGTCAAAGACCACCGCATCGTAAGCCGCCACCCCGCCAAAGCCGCCGTGGCGAGAACGGCGAGGCCAAGCAGCGCCCATACCCATACATCCATGCCGTACTCCATTTCAGTCCAGAACTTTTGGGCAACAAACGGAATTCCACCCTCTACCCTGAAAGCAGTTCATCAGGGTGGCTTACGTTTCTCGCAATTGACAGTTTTTTCTCGCTATGGTGTGAGCCGAGCCGGCCGCTGCCTGGAAAATCACCCCCATCCCTTCACGGCCGTCACGCGTTCACCGGCAGTTGGACTGGGTGACGGAAAAACGCCCGTTTCTTTCCGCCCAGCACAAGGCCGTCCGGTGTTCTAGAGGCAAGTTCAGATCCCCTATCAGACCGGAGAGCGGTGGTTGGCGGCAAGGATGGCGAGGTCGTGGATGAGTTGCTGCACTTCGCGTTCGCGGCCTCGGGAAGGCAACGACGGGGGTTCACCGAGTGGTCTGTTGGGAGGAGAGGGCCCCGGCGCAGGACTTGAGGAGGTCGTCGTGGACCGTTGCTTGACGGCAGGCAGGTCAAAATGAATGACTTTTTCCATCACATATCCTCTGCGTGGGTCTGTCTCTTCCTCGGGCACTATCAGGGCCTGTCAGAGATATTGAAGTTCTTGCGTTGTCTTGTTGCTGAGCCTCGCCGGACGGTCGGCCGCTGGGCCTGCCAATTATGCTTTCCGGCGATGCGAGTACGTGAGGTGGCAGCAACGCCGGGTGGAAGCATATTCGCCATCAAGGAGAGTTATTGCGTGAATCTTGATGTGCGTGCTTTGTGCCCGGGCCGGCCTATCTGCCGACTGTATGCTACGCGCTTCTGGTGCAAACTACGGCCTCCCACTCGACCTGTAGGAAGCGCCAGTAGGCGGCTCTGCCCGCTTTGCGGGGGCCCTGTCCGGGCTAGGCGCTCAGGTGTTTCGTCTTGAGTGTGCTTGCCCCTGCTGTGGTGCAGCTGTCGGCGATCAGTCCCATGGCGGCATGTTCCCGTACTGCTTGAATTGCCTGCACGGCGGAGGCCTTATCCGTGAATTGGTTCGAGACTGCCAGGACCGCTCCGTCAGGTGCTTTGAGTCTGAATCCGAAAGACGTATGCCCGTTGTTGAAGAGTTCGAATGTGCCTGTCACGCTACTCCTTGCCGCCGCCCGGGGACGATCCTGGGCTTAGTTGATAAGTGAAACGCTGCTCTGCGTCCCGGCCCCCAGCCACCCGACAAAACTTATCGTAAACACGGATATTGTTTACTCGCGAGTACAGCCAAGTTATCTTAGGCGTTGTAAGAATGACGTAATAGTAACTCTCAAGATTCCATCAACTAGTCACGTCGACGGATCAAGGCTTTGTTTTAGTAATACTGCTTACCATTTGGCGGTTGCAGATTTGTTTAGGGGGAACAATGAACGATGCAGACGTACGGATAGAGACAGTTGCGAAAAGGGATGTTGAAGAGTCATCCTCGCTGGGAGCGCCGGCAACGGTGCTGCCGCTCGGTGAGATGTGGGCAGGAGATGTTGTCCTGATGGCGTCGCAGCAGGTGCGCTTCCGTAAAGAAGACTGGCCCTGACCGTTCGAGATCCTTTTCACTCGCAGAGAGGAAGCGCGAACGCCTGGACTGCAAAAGGACGGCTCGTGGTGGTTGCCCGGCCGGGGCAGGATGACGGTATTTTCCCGACTTCCAAAAAGTGCTCTCGACAGGTCAGGAGACGATTTTATGAATTATTGATCCGTCACCATGAAAGATCAGGATTCGGCTTTGGCCGTCAATCCAGACCCAGAAGTACGTCGCATCCTCGCTGACGATGTCTACGGTGCCGTGCTCTGGTTCGAACCCATACGGTTTGAGGATGACTCTGTCACCCGGGTTTAGATGGACCCAATTGTGATAGTCAAGGGGACAGGCGTTGGTCGCGAGCGGCATGAAGCTTGCCGTTTTAGTGTCCCCGTTCATGTGGTTCCTTCCGATTTGCAGCTTTCAGCATTCCCTGTGATCGCTTGAGCGGCGTTGGCAGGATTGGGATTGGAGAGAAAAGCGGGGGTGTGCATCACGATGCACACCCCCGCTCGGTCACCTTTGGTTCTGCCCCAGGTGCACAAGTCTGTCAAGGCAGTTCCGCAGTTGGGCTGCAATCAGCCGAGGCCCGGGATCAGCAGCACTTTGCACGCATCCCCGGTGAGCAGCTCTACGGCTTCGTCGATTTGGCTGAGCTTCTTGCGGTGCGTGATGAGCCAGTCGAGTTCCAGTTTTCCGGAGTCCAGCAGCAGCAGGCTTTGTTCCCAGGTTTCCCACAGGCGGCGCCCGAAGATGCCGCGCAGGGTGATGCCCTTTTTGTTGATGTGGGCCGCGATGTCGATCTCGGCCGGGCGGCTGGGGTGACCAACGGTGATGACGGTGGCTTCGCGTCGGACGGCCTCGAAGAGCGTCGTCAGGGTTCCCGGTGCACCGGAGCATTCGAAGGCGACGTCAAAGCCGCCGCGTCGGCCGGTCAGTTCGCGGCAGCGCTCGATGATGCCGTCACTGGGGTGCAGTGCGATAGCGCCAAGCTTTTCGGCTTGTGCGCGCCGGTAGGGGTTGGGGTCGACGGCGATGACATGGGAGGCGCCCATGAGCAGTGCCAGGTTCACGACCACAAGGCCGACCGGTCCTGCGCCGCTGACGAGCACGGCCCGTCCTGCAACAGAGTAATTGGCGCGCTGGATGGCGTGGACGGCGACGCCGGCTGCTTCGAGCAGAGCGCCGGATTCAAGGGACAATCCGGTGGGGAGCTTGACGCAGATGTCCTGCGGAACGGCGGCGTACTCGGCGAAGACGCCGTCGATATGCATGCCCAGGATGCCTGTACGTTCGCAGGTGTGTGCATCTCCTGTGCGGCAGGGGAAGCACTGCCCGCAGGTCAGGTGGCTTTCAAGGGCCACCTGGTCACCCACGCTGAGCCCGTTAACGCCGGCGCCGACTTCGACGACGGTGCCTGCGCCTTCGTGGCCCAGGATGACGGGGAGGTTGAGGTTGAAGGCCTGCGCGGAGGGGGTCCATTCGTAGAGTTCCCGGTCGGTGCCGCAGAGGGATGCAGCGCCTACCTGGATGACGACTGACCCTTCTGTGGCTTTGGGGTCTCCGGCGTCGGTGACGTACTTAACGCCTCGCTCGGCCGCGTTTTTGACTACTGCCCGCATGGGGGCCGCCTTTCGTTGGTTCTGGTGATGGTGGAGCAATTGCTTGTGGGCGTTAGTCAGCGGTTTGGCCGGCGAAGCGGCGCAGGATGTTGGTGGGGCCGACCTGGCCGCCCTTGAGGACGAGCCGGCAGCCGGCGACGGCGGAGGCGCCGTCGGCTTGCAGGATCGGCCCTGCGGTGACGAACTGGTCGGACACGCGCAGTTCGCGCACGCCCATGGCGATGAGTGCATGGCTGGAGGTGTCGCCTCCACACACTGCGATGTCGCGGGTGAGCCCGGCGAGGGCCATCCTGGCGGCGATGCCGCCGATCAGTGCGCCGAGGTAGCCGGCGTCCAGTGGTGTGCCGGTTCCGTAGCGTGGATCTGCCGCGCCGCGGGTGGTGTGGACGACGACGTTGCGGCCCGACCGTAGCGCAGCCGAGACCTGCTCGTCGATGGCTGCCACGGCCGCCGGGTCGTGCCGTTGCAGCAGCTCGGCAGGAACGGGCACGTCCTCCCAACCGTGGGTGAGGGCGTCGTTAATCTGCTCTGCTGTGGTGCTGGACGCTGAGGCGCTGATGGCCAGCACGGGTCCCGACGGTCGCTGCGGTCCGGGTGTGCGCGGGGCGTGGTCGGAGACAGAACGCGCCAGTGCTGCCATGATGCCGCCTGATCCTACGACGACGGAGGGCCCGTGGCCGTGCTCTTCCCGCGTGAGTGCTTCGGCGACGGCGTCCATGTGGTGTTCGTCCACGGCATCGACGACGAAGGCCTGGGCGCCGAGGTCCCGCCGCCGGTCGGCCCAGGCGTCCTTGAAGGTGCCGTTGTCATAGGCGGGCAGATGGATCGCGTCCGGTTCCTGGGCGCTGCCTAGTTGTTCGGCGAGGACCTGGCGCAGGTCGGCTTCGGCCATGGGGGTGGACGGGTGCCGGGACATGACGGGGTGGCGGTCCAACCGGTAAATCTGGCCGGCATGGGTCGCGTAGTGGTTGCTGAAGGCGGTGTAGCGCCCGAACCCTGGCTGGGCCGGGACCACGGGGATGGGGCCGTGGAGGGGGAACTGCTCATGGAGAAGCTGGATGCCGCGGCCGATGCTGCCGACAGTAGTGGAGCTGTCGAAGGTGGAGCAGACCTTGTAGAGCAGCACCTCCAGGTTCAGTGGTGCGATGCCGGCCAGATCCCGGCGTACCAGGTTGTCGAATGCTTCCCCGGCCAGGGACCTGGAGGGTCCGGCGATTCCGACGACGTCAGCATCGGCGGGCAGGGGCGCGTCGCCAATGACCAGGGCTGCTTCCAGGCCGTAGCGGTGGGACTGGGCAAGGACGTCGGCGGCTCCGGTGAGGTCGTCTGCGACGAAACCGAAAGCGGGCATGTCAGGCACCTTTTCCGAAGGTTTGGACTGCGTGAAGGAGTGCATTGTCCCCGGTTTGGGACTGCTTTTCCGCTGCCGACTGGAGGGGCACGCCGGCCACGGCCGCTTCCCAGGCTTGGCGCAGGCTTCGCACTCCGGCGCCGGGACCGTCCGGGTGGGCTGCGACGCCGCCGCCGGCGAGCATCATCAGGTCTGTGGAGCCAACGGCTTCGAAGGTGGGTCCGGGGGTGGTGACGTTCTGTCCTGAGGACAGGACGGGCAGCGGGGCGATGGTCTGTCCGAGGGGTTCGAGGAGGCTGCGGATGTTCGCGGCGACTTCTTCGTCGAGTTCGTAGAACTTGCTGCCGAGTCCGCTGGCGTGCAGGTGGTCGGCGCCGGCGAGGCGGGCCATCTGCTGCCAGACCCGGTAGTCCATGCCCAGTGCTTTGGACCGCATGGAGGCGGCGAGGCCTGCACGGTGGCCGTGGATCGGTACCTCGGCGAAGCTGCGCAGCATGGCCAGGGCGGGCAGGCCCATGACCGGGATGTTCAGCATCACGCAGCGGCCGCCGGCTTCAACGACCAGGTCGTGGCGTTTCTGCAGTCCGGCGAGGTCGCCCGTGATGTTGAAGGCGTACATGGTGGAGTGACCGGTGACCTGCTCGGCCGCGCGGATTTCTTCGGTGGCGACCGCGACCCTGCGCTCCAATGGCAGGTAAGCGGGGTCGGTCATCAGTTCATCGTCCTTGATCAGGTCGATAGAGGCCATCGCCAGGTCCCGCACGACCAGCCGGAATTCCTCTTCCGAAAGTCCGACGTTGGGCTTGACGATGGTGCCGACCATGACGCCCTGAACGTCGCTGATGAATTTGCGCGTCCCCTCGATACCGAATGCCGGGCCGGGGTGGGCTGCGACGAAGTCCTCCGGCAGGGCCATGTCCTGCAGGCGGCAGGCATAAAGATCACCCAGTTCGAAGAGGTTGCCGGCAATGGCGGTCTGCAGGGTAGCCAGGTCCGTGCCGACGTTCTCCATGGGGAAATCGACGGTGACAAGTGCCGCCCGGACCTTTTCAGGAGTCGAACGTGAGGGCAGGGAGGGCCGGCAAAAGCCCAGCTCCTGAACATTCGAGATGCGTGCGGCGTGCCGCTCCCGGATGCGTGCGGACTCGCCGGGTACCGGCAGGAACGTGCCGCTGGACTGCTCGCCCGCCATGATGGCTGCGGCCTTTTCAGGGTCAATCTCGGACTCTAGGTAGTAGGTGCAACGCACCGAGCGCGGATCGCGCATGGTTTCTCCGTCCATGAAGGGGATGTCAAGGGGCTGGCTCAGACTACGGTGGGGACCGGATCGGCCGGCTGAAGGCCTCCGGCCCGCTTCAGTGCCCAGGAAGCGACGATCGGCGCGAGTAGCGCTGTCACAAGGACGGCTGTGGCGGCCTGGGCTGAGGCGGAGGCGACGTAAGGTTCGAATCGGGGGTCGGCGACGGCGACTACCGCGGGTACCGCTACGGCGTTGCCGGCTGTGGTGCCGGCGGCGAACCCGATGCCGCTCTTGAAGCCGCGCTTGAGGATGAACCGGTATCCCAGGTAGGTGAGGCCTCCAGTGAAGATGACTACTATAAGGCCGAGGAAGATTCCGGCGAATCCGCCGGTGAGCACGGTCTTCAGGTTGATGCCGGTGCCAACGGCGAAGGACATGAACGGGATGACGATGTTCGGGACATGGTCAAGGGCCTTCGTCCATTCCCGGTCCACTGCCCCGATGATGAGGCCGATGATGAACGGAATCAGTGCCGCGGCGAAGGCGAGGATCGGGATGTCGCCCAGCCCGGAGGCGCCCAGGAAGATCAGTGCCAGGAATGGTCCGTCATCAAAGGCGCTGGCGACGTAGGCGCCGGTGTCCCGCTCGTCGCCGTACTGGCCGGCGAACGCCAGCCAGAGGGCGCCGTTGCTGTTTCCGAAGATTGCCAGCATCGCCAGGATCGATACCCCTGCGATGCCGTCGATGCCGACCATCAGGCCCAGGATCACCGCGATCGTGGCCGGGATCAGGGTTTTGCAGACCAGGACAACGGTGGTGGTGGAGGCGGCAGCCTTGCCGCTGTGGCTGCCGGTGATCTGCGCGCCGGTGGCGAGGATCAGCACCGCGATCAGCGTCAGGGCCCCCTCCTTAAAGAGCGCGGTGGTGAAGCCGCCGATTTTCAAGGCCTCGGGTGCGAAGGTGTTCATCAGCACCCCGAGCATCAGCGGGATCAGCATCATGCCTGCGGGGACCTTTTGGAGGAAGGCAAACATTGGGAGGCGTGAACGCCCGCCCCTCAAGTGCAGCTGCGTCATTTACTCGACCTTTCTACGTCATTGTATGTTCCAGTCGCCGGATCAAGTCCGTACAATTAGTACGTACATTACCTGTGGTTTGGATCACCCGTCAAGCAGGAGACGCCACACCTGCAGGCTAAGATGTGCTCAAGCGGCAAAGGAGTCAGAGTGACTGTGCAACCAGCAGGGGCAGAGCCCCGTGAACGGGCCAACGGCCTGAACCGGGAGGAGGGCCCGCCCCTTCACGCGCAGATCCGGGACATCCTGCACCGGCAGATCCTCGAACGGCCCTTGCTCCCCGGCTCCCCCCTTCCGACCGAAGAGGAACTCCAAAAACAGTTCGGTGTCTCCCGCAGCGTGGTGCGCCAGGCATTGTCTGGGCTGTCCGACCTCGGGCTGATCCGCCGCCAGCGCGGCCGCGGTAGTGTTGTGGCCGCCGCACCGGTCCTCCGCAGGCATATCCAGCGCGCCGGCGGGCTGGACGAACAGGCCGCCGCGCACGGCCAGCGCCTGCGAACCCACGTCATCGCCGTCGAACACGCAGCCCCGCCCGAGCCGGCTATAGAGGCACTCAACACCACCAACACATGGAAGATCGAACGGATCCGCTACCTGGAAGAGGTCCCGGTAGCCTTCATGCGCACCTGGGTGCCACGTGACCTCTTCCCGCACTTCACCAAGGAACTGTTGGAAGACGCCTCACTGCTCGGCCTCATGCGGGAGCACGGCTACCATCCGGCAGGCGGACCCAGACAGGTCCAGGCCGTGGCTGCAGATGCTGACCTGGCTCACAAACTCCATACCAGTACCCGTGAACCCCTGCTTCTGCTGCAAGGAGTGACCCGTGACGCGCTCGGCCACGGCTTGGAATGGTTCAATGTCTGGCACAGCCCCAACACAGTCTTCGACGTCGACGCACAAGTGACATCGCAGCCAACGCCTATCTCGCAGGAACACGTCCGGCGGCTCCGGTCACTGGCCCAACAAATCGAAACAGAACTGGCAGCCCTGGACTCAAGCACTGGCTGAACTGAATTACCCCTTGTTGGGAGGATGCCGCAGCATTAAGAGTTAGCTTTGTGCGGACGGCTTCTCGTCCAAGTAGGGGTACACCCCAACCTGACGTCGGCGCGCCCGGCCAGGGACGATTCGCCTATCGGTGGAGCTCCGCTCTTGTTCTCAGACACCTGCCGACCCGCAAGAGTGGACATCCGCCAGCCCCAGCCCCAACCGATGCCCATCAAGCCCCGATTTTTCGGACTATTTCGATGATTCTCGGGCTACCGCACCGCGGTTCCGGCTCCTCCGACTGTCAGGGTGGAATGTGAGAACACCATGCGCCACTGTCAATAAAACGGAAATTCGCCGCTATTCTGACGCCAATGCAGATCGTTGCATCGAATTTGCGTGGCAAATGAGGACGGACGGCAGACCGACGCCCGCAAGTTGCCGCGCGCTGCGCGCCACCCCCGTCCAACGCTGCTCTACGGCGAGGCGATCTCCGAGAAACCGTGACGTGTGCGGCGTGTAGCGGACCCTCCTACGTTTTTTGCTCCTCGGACATAGGCCGATGGCTACTTGGCCGAATATCCGTTATCGGCGGTCTACAACTCGGGCAAGGGCGTGGCCCATGGCTGTTCAGCAGTTTGACCGGTCCGTCGCGGTGGGAGCGTCTCGTGCCTATACCCGCTGATCCTTTTCCGTAAGCGCTGGACAATAACGCAGGCGTAACGCGCCACGCATAGTCTGGCCGACACAGCTAATGCAACCCGCCAGTCCCAGATGTACCTCGCCATGCCGAAGCCTTGCCAGTACTAATGGGTAACCCTCATGAGTTTGACGCCGCAAAGGAAAGGATGCTGTGCGACCTAAATGGGAAATATCGGAAGTAGTAGAACTCTTGTTTTAGTAATAGTGGGGTTAGTATCTAGCTTTATCATTACAATCGTACTGTTCTTTACCCTATTCTTCTTCCGTGATCCGCGCGTCGAAGCAAATACCCTTGAATTTGAAGCCGCAAAAACGTTTCTCCAAATTGCCGGCGTGATTCTATTCGGTGCCCTGGTTGCGTTGTCAACATTCCTTTTCCAGCAAGAATGGACAACTAGACGTGAGAACTTCAGTAGAGAAACCGAGAATCTTCGTGATAAAAGGGAGAGACAGGACGCTGCGCTACGCAATATATTAAATGAAACGCTTAAAACCTACAACGGTGTGAAGCGCGTACGGCGGGTCTTGAAGGCTGAGACGGGCGCCGCAGATCGGAAATTTATCTCCAAAGAAGTATATAAGGGACATCTGCTTGAATTGAATAATTATCAACTTACATTTGAGCACTTGAAGAAGACCGTGCCGATGCTCAACGACGAGCGGCTTAGCGCGGGTTTGAAGGATGGCAATATGCCTCAGAAGCCCATCGATCTTGAATATGCCTATCGGGAGGTTGAATCGTACTTAAATCGAATTTTCAAGGAGTTTGAAAAAAACCTGCATATCTTTGATGATCGCGACTCGGTCTCACTCTCCTCGCTAGAATTTTTGAACAAGTTTGTCGCAGGGAGCCCGAGCGGTAACTTTACCGCGGGTGTCTCCGCGTATATCGATCAAATACTTGCAACATTGCAGAGAGCCCTTCTTGTCCCGCTTACACTGCCAAAAGTCGGAAGTCATTAATTACAGGCGTGATTCTTCCCGGGCTCCAAGTTGGATGGACCAATAGCCGACGTTGCAGCCCAACCCGGTTACTATTGGCGGTATCGAAAGCGCTTCTTGTCCGCGACTACGGGATCAGTAGGAAAACGCCTACCAGTACCTGCGCCCCGCCAAGGCTGGATTACGACCACTCACCTGCCCGCGCCGTCATTGGGCTATGACCGACGCAGCCGTAGCTTGACTAAAGGTCCATTATCGGCGAACGAAAGTTAGCTGGGGGAGAGGCTCTTTCAGCTTAGCTAGGCCTCATGGGAGGGATGTAGCCGAGTAGTGCTCGAGCGCTGCGGCACCTGTGGCTCGTCTGTCCATCTGGTGCCCAAGGGTTAACGCAATGGTCGAGATGTCGTACCGGCCGGAGTTAGCCATGGCGACCAAAAGCGGGTCATCAACTTTTAGCGTGGTGTCCTTCAAATGAAGGGGCTCGTAGCCCTGCGAGCATAGGTGTTGTCGAGACATCTACTGCTGAGGACTACGAGCCTTGTTACAGATTACGCAGACGCGCGATGCCGCGTCGATTCTGTTCAATTTGGAGGGCCATGTTGTGCTCTCCGCCGAGCATGCCGGCGACACCCGGGCGGTGCTGGTCGAACCCGTCGAACGCGAAGGCGCCTGCCCGGACTGCGGTGTGCTGTCGTCCCGGGTCCAGGCCCGCCCGATTCATCGCGTCCGGGATGTCCAGTGCGGCGGGGCGCCGCTGGAAGTCCGGGTCCGGAAGCGGCGGCTGGCCTGTTTGGAACCAGAGTGTCCGCGGCGGTCGTTCGTGCAGACCACAGATGAAATTCCGTTGCGGTCCCGGCTGACCAGCAGGCTGGTGGCTGGCATTGTCACCGGGCTGTCCACAGAGCTGCGTGCCGTCTCCCGGGTCGCTGCAGCCGCCGGCGTGTCATGGGCAACGGTCATGACACGCCGTCTGGACGGGGGCGTGGACCGAAGACTCGTCCGCCGGCTGGGCGTGGATGAACACCGCTTCCGGCAGGTCAGGTATCTGAAGGATGAGGCCGGCAAGGTCACCCGGGTCGAGCCCTGGTCGATCGTGTTCACCGATCTGGATACCGGGGCCATCCTCGATATCGTGGATGGCCGTCGCGGCCAGGCGGTGCGGGACTGGATCGGGGCCCGGCCCCGGTGGTGGCGGAACAGGGTCGAACTGGTGGCATGGATATGTCCACCGAGTTCCGCCGGGCCGTCCGCAAGGCCCTGCCCAAGGCAGCAATCACCGTCGATCACTGGCATGTGGTGGCCCGGGCGAATCAGATGGTCACCGAGGTCCGGCGGCGCCGTGCCCACGACCTGCATGCCAGGCGCGGCCGGGCCACGGATCCGGCATGGAAATACCGGAAGCTGCTGACGTGCAATCAGGAAAATATGTCCGGCGCCCAGCGCGGACGGATGCAGGAAATCTTCGCCTCCGACATCGAGCTCGGCGTCGTCTGGGGCATCAAAGAACACTCCGCCAACTGCTAAAGACCGATCACATCGACGCGTTCCACCGCGCCTGGGCCGAACTCGAATACGCCGTGAAAGCAACCAGGATGCGGGAGGCCAAATCACTGTTTCTGACCCTGCGGATGTGGCGGAGAGAGCTGCTCACGTTCTGCCGGACACGGGTCACAAACGCCCGCAGCGAGGCGGCGAACCTCAGCGCGAAAAACCTCAAACGCGCGGCACGCGGATATCGGAACCATGACCATTACAGGCTCCGGTTATTGTTGTACACAGCAGCCCAACAAGCATGCTGAACACCTGCCGCCACGCTAAAAGTGGAAGAGCCGGTATAACTCCACCGATCTACAAAATCGATGCAGATGCCGCGATTGAAGTCGTGGGGGGCGACCGCAGATGTGAAAGACCTGCCAGCCAAGATTATTGGCCTGTACAACAAGCAAAAGGCGCAAGAAATTTATGCCAAGCAGGGCGATGCTGACGTCGATGGTTGGCATGGCGGACGTCCCTGTCAGCATCAATATCCCTGTCAGGGCCGGAGCGTGTTTCGGAGTAAGCGCTTGCACCCCGTTCGTAGTGGGCGTAAAGACGGTCCTCCTCGGCCGGCTCCAGATGACCGTCTGTCTCCACGCGCGGGGCGTCCTTGACATGGTCCTTTGTATACGGGACAACCAGGTCATCACCTTCTGCCCGGGCACCCTCAACCGGAACGAAGGACTGGGACGTGCCAAACAGTCCCGTCTTGACTGTGACCCACGTGGGCTCGCCGGTGTCGTCGTCGGCGTAGAGCTGGCCGGCCGAGCCGATTTTCTCGCCATCGGCTCCGATGACGTTTCCGCCCTTGCTGAACAGGCTTTCGATGTCTTCCCTCGTGAGCATGAGTTCTCCCTTGGATGGTTTTCTTCGCACTGGGCTTGCGGTAGATCCACCCGTCCGACGGCGATTCATCAGCCTCGGCAGGTGGCATTCCCCACTGCTTGAGGTTCCGCTGCAACTGCCCTAATACGATAAGCATGCTTAGCATTTAAAGCAAGGCTATCTAGTATTAGCAAGTTCGTAGGCCCCGTCTCTGGACCGGAAGGTAAGAACTCGTCCGCGACGATCTCTCCCCCGGGGGTGAGGCCCTCTTCGAGTGCACCCGCTGCGTCCAGTTCATTCACGACGCTGCGGGCATCCGGACACTGGCAGACTGCTAGGCCTCCAAGGAAAGGTCCTGAGATTCCTTGACATCGGAGCGGACTTCATCGCAATCGGTTGCCACTTGGGTGATTCTCATTCTGACGTTAGCTGTAGTTCTGACGACGCTGAAGACGTACACCGATGAGCCGTTGTTCCCGCGTTCGGGAATAGGAAGAGTAGGGCCATCCGATGAAGGGGACGGCGTCGGCGTATCCCCTGAATGCGCACCAAAGTCGGAGTGTTTGCCGCTCCCCTGCACGGGGCAAGTGCCGAAATGATGGCGTCCGCAACCATCGAAGGTTTATGAAGTAGCTCTCGCCCGCCTGGTCGCTCTCAGGAACGTGACCAGCAAGCGGGAATCTGCCTTAGGCCCCTATGGGAGTGGCTGACGGATATCGTCTTGCTAACCTTCGCGGGCGAGTGACGATTGCTATCGCTACTAAAAGGACAATTCACTCCTATTGAGGCGTAATATCCAGCGAGCCACCCCATGAGAAATAGAATATTATGACGGACCTGATCAGGCTGCAGCCCTGATTTGTTCCCATCCCCATAAATTGAGACGCTGGTGCCACGTGCCACGGGAAAAAGCGTTTGGTGGTTCTCTCTTAGTCGCCGCATGATTCTTGGCCTCCCCAAAGCTGGCAGGTCAGGATTTCTGATCAGCCGGAGGCTCGTCCTCCGTCAACGAGAGTCGCGCTGCAAGACCGGAAAGCAGGATACTCAAACCCTCATCGAGTTCGGCCTCGCCGTCGTAGTCTGACAAAAGAGGGGCCAGCTTGCGGAGGCGGGGAAAGTCCCGCGGCGGCAAACGATGCAGGCCAAGCCGGAGCAGGGCCTCGTTTTCTTCCGGATCGACAACGAACTCCTGCAGCTCATTGAGGATGTGCCCGTACAGGAACCCGTAATAGGCCCGGTAGACATGGAGCGCATCACCGGGAGCGAACCCGGCTTCGATCAGCAACGACAGGATCTGCTCCAGCGGACGCAAAGTCCCCAGCGGACGCAGCCCCAGGGGCGTGGACAGCGGCCGGGTGACCAATAACGGCACGACATTTGGATGACGGAGAGCCAGCAGCCGCAAATCATGGGCAATGCGCCGGAGCTGCGCCTGCCAATCCGGGTCGTCGGGAATGATGGCCAGCTCGTTCAGGACAAGCTCTGACACTCCATCCAACAAGGCGGCCCGGTTTTCCGCGTAGCGGTAAAGGCCCATCGGGTCACGGCCCAATTCCTGCCCCAGCCGGCGCATGGTCAACGCCTCAAGCCCTTCAGCATCCACCAGTTCCAGGGCAGCGGCGAGCACCCGCTCCCGGCTCAGCCGCTTCTTTTTCCCGGACACAGCGGGCTCCTGATCATGTACAGGCACCACGGACTCCCTCCTTGGACCGACTGACCGGGTAAAAAGGAAGCATGCTTGCTTACGGCGCAGTCTACGCGTAAACTCTACACCGTAGAGCATCTGCTTTCACGAGTCTCAGCAGCGGGACTTAAGCGGCACAGCCATCCCGGCCGCTCACCTCACCCAGGAGAACAATGTCTTTGTATCCGCCGCCCTCACGTTGAAACCACGCAGAAGAGTACCGCTTACACCCTCCCTCAGACCCCCAACATCGCCGCTTACTCACAGCGGCGGGTCAGCCCGCTGCCGGATCTGAAGGACCGGTCCTACGGCCAGTTACGCCGCCCGAAAGGACCCACTGTTCAGCCCCAACCCCACCGCAGAGCTGCGGTATCCGGGGGACCCGCTTCAGTACCCCGTGCAGGTCCTGAAGCGCCAGCCGCTGTAGCCTCACGGCGGTACCGAACGCACCCCGCGGAAAGAGCCAATCATGGCACCTTCGCAATACGACGTGTTCCTCACCGAAGCAACCATCAACGACCACACCGACTCAACACTGGGCCGGGACTGCCTCTACGGTTTATACACCAGCTGGTGCCTCCTGCATCACCTGGAGCCGGGCACCGAGGTCACCTTCTGGGCAGCCATGAAGAAAAAGCACATTCACCCCGGACACAACGGCCTCCGCATGAAGGGCCCGGCCGCGGCCGACTACATCCTGGCCAGCTACCCAGGGCTGGTCTGAGCAATGAGCACAATCGCCCACACCCACCTCCCCCACGGAGCCCGGCAGCCCCGGGGAGAGCAGCCCTGGTGCCTGGCCTGCGATACCGACCTGCACCTCGTGGTGGACTCCATCACCGTCGCGGACCATCCGAGGGGAACCCTCAACGTGGCCTTCCATTGCACCAAATGCAAGGGCTGCCGCGTCCTGTCCACTACCGCGCGCCTGGTCGCTGCAGTCCTGGCCAGGGCGACCCCTGGCGACGACGTCGTGCACATAGGCGCCCAGTACATCCACTGCGGGGAACCGATGTCACTGCTGGATCCGGACCTGTGGAGCTCCCGCACACACGCTTCGACCGACCCCCGGCCCGGGGACTACCTCGGGGCCTACCTCCGGACCCGGGTGCTGCGCTGCCACTGCGGCTTCCAAATGGAAGCACCCCGCACTTCCCCAAGCACCCAAGCCACCCCGGCCCAGTCCAAACGAAAGACTGACCCATGACCACCGACAGCGCGCCCACCGAACCGCCCACAGCCGCCCGCCCTACGCCGCCCCGCGTGGAAGACCTGGACCTGTCCCCGCAGGGGCTCGCCGACGCGCCCGCGAACCAGGAAGATCCCGACAACCTGGTTCATCCGGGCAACAGCTGACCAGCCACACAAACCGGGACTCCCATGCCGTCCCCCAACTGCATGGGAACCCGGCAAGGGCCCGAGCCCGCACCACTCACCACCTGCAGCCACCGCAGCTGAGGTAACCATAGGAGAACAATGAAGATCCCTGAACCGCGTGGACCGGTCAGCGCCGGGCTGCTGAACCTCCTTTCCGGCCAGCCCGGAGAGGACCCTGCCGCGTAGGCACGGCTCCATGAGCTGGTCGGGACGCAGCTGCCCTCCGACGGCGACATCATCGAGGACGAGGACCTTCAGCTGGCCATGTTCTGTCTCTACGAGCTTCACTACGGTGGCCTGGACGGAGTGGATGACCACTGGGAGTGGCATCCTGACCTGATAAGGGTCCGCCAACTCCTGGAAGCGCCATTCGAAAAGGCCCTGCGCTCGGCAGCCCGCGAATGCGCCATCCCCAGCAGTCAGCCTCCGGCGGACACGCTGAGCAGCGACGACGTCGCGGCTATCCTGTTCGAACTCGCCGCCCAGGACACCGGGCCCAGCGTGTCCCGTCACGTTGCCAAGAAGGCCACCCTTGAACAGCTCCGCGAGTTCCTGATCCACAAGTCGATGTACCAGCTCAAGGAAGCCGACCCACACACCTGGGCCATTCCCCGCCTGACCGGGCGGCCCAAGGCCGCTCTCGTGGAAATCCAGGCAGACGAGTACGGCGGCGGCCGCCCTGACCGGATGCACAGCACCCTCTTCGCCCGGACCATGCAGGGGCTGGGCCTCGAGGACCACTTCGGCGCCTACGTCGACGCTGTCCCCGCGATCTCCCTGGCCTCAGTGAACCTGATGTCCCTGTTCGGCCTCAACCGCAGACTCCGCGGAGCCATCGCCGGGCATCTGGCAATCTACGAAATGACGTCCTCCCGCCCCAACCAGCTCTACAGCCAAGGGTTCCGGCGCCATGGATTCGGTCCAGACGTGACCTGGTACTTCGACGAACACGTTGAAGCAGACGCGGTCCACGAACAAATAGCGGGACGGGACCTCGCCGGCGGCCTGGTCGAGGCAGAACCGGACCTCCTGGCCGACGTCCTCTTCGGCGCCACGGCCGTCCTTGCGGTCGACGCACGGCTCTCCACGCTGCTCATGAACGCCTGGGACAACGACAGATCCTCCCTGCGCCCCGCAGCCCCGGCCGCCCTCCTGTGACCCCCACAGAACCCGCGCAGGCCGAGTACATCCTCCCGCTGCGCTGGTCGGAGGACTCGAGCCTGGAAGACATAACGACGTACCTTGAGCAACTATCCTCGTGGATCCCGGTGACCGTCGTCGACGGGTCGACCCCGAATCTTTTCGACCGCCACCGCGCCCGATTCCCCGCCTCCGTCCGCCATATCCGGCCGCGGCCAGGCCCAAGAGGAAACGGCAAAGTCACCGCAGTCCTCACCGCCGTGAGCCTCAGCAGCGCGGAGAGACTCGTGATCGCCGACGACGACGTCCGCTACACCCGCGAGGGGCTCAGGGCTGTGATCGATGGCCTTGACCATGCTCATGTGGTGCGGCCGCAAAATTACTTCAGCCCCCTGCCCTGGCACGCATGCTGGGACACCGCACGGTCGCTGATGAACCGCGCCTTCGCCGACGACTTTCCCGGGACCCTGGCAGTACGGCGGGACGCCCTGGCTGCTACCGGCGGATACGACGCCGTCCTGTTCGAAAACCTCGAACTGATCCGGACCGTGACCGCAGCCGGCGGATACGAACAACGGATGCCGGCACTCTTCATCGCCCGCCGGCCGCCCACGTCCCGGCATTTCCTCAGGCAGAGGATCCGGCACGCCTACGATGGCTTCGCCCAACCGGGCCGCCTCTGGGCCGAACTGGCACTGCTTCCCCTGCTGGCCAGCGTCCTTGCCCAACCACCCCGTCGGGCTGTCCCCGCTATCCTGGCAGCCGCCGCCGCAGCCGTGGCCCTGGCCGAAACCGGGCGCAGACGCCACCAAGGCCGCCGCGTGTTTCCCGCCCGGACCGTCCTTTTCGCCCCCCTCTGGGTCGCCGAACGCGCCGTCTGCATCTGGATAGCGCTGGCGCTGCGGATCGGAGGAGGCGTCCCCTACGCAGGGGCCAGACTCAAAACGGCCGCCCATTCCACCGCGGAACTGCGGATCCGACACAGCGGCAAGATCCCCCCTCACCCTGCCCCTTAATCCGCAGCCAACCCGATCAGGAGCACCCATGACCCAGGACCAGCAACCAACCCCCCGCAACGGCTCCATCGTCCTCTGCCCGGACGGCCCTCTCCTCGTCAGAGGCGACTTCGACATCGTCACACCATCCGGGGAACGAGTGCCCCGTCAACGGCAGACCGTAGCCCTATGCCGCTGCGGCGCCTCAGCGATCAAACCCTACTGCGACGGCACCCACAAACTCACCAAGTTCCACACAGAATCCCCGGCCGCTCCGGAGGACGCATCAATAACAGGGAAGCGACCCAGCCCAAGAGAATCGGCGGACGGCGGACGCCAAGTGTAAGCAGGCCAATGTCACCGCCGCCCGCGGAGGCGCGGAGTTGTTGGTGCTGCCCGAGTCGAGTCTCTACGCCAGTAACGAGCCGCCCGCTGTTATGGCCCGGGTGGCCCGGCAGCAACCCGAACGGGATGGAGGTCTTCCCGGTTTCCTTCGGGAACACGAGCACCCGCGGCGCTGGTTGCTGATGCCTGCCTCAGCTTCGCCTTATGTACGCGCCGACCTCGACGGCGACTACCGGACAGAGGTTCTGCAAACGCCCGGTCTCCCTCCATTCAACCGTGATCCCTGCTTGGGTGCCCGGTCACGACAGCAAACCGACCCAGGGCACTGTCCGGAGGTGTAAATTGAAAGTCAGTGTTAGCGGCCATGAAAAACTGCCCATAGGCGGCCACGAAATTGCCCGCTGGCGGCCAGTAGAACTGCCTGCCGGTGGCCATGAGATCTGCCCACTTCCTTACTGAACCGACCGCGTCTTAAGCGGTGGGGGCCTCTCCCTGGGGTTTGATGACGGTGTCTAAGCGCACCAAGCGAACCAGGAAGAGGCCCTGTATGAAGTCTGACGGAGAAATCATGGAAATACTTGCTGCCTACGATCTGACCGGGTCGTTGCGCGCTACCGCGGAGCTCACCGGCTGCTCGCACCACACCGTTGCCAAACACGTCCAGGCCCGCGACGCGGGCCGGCCGATCGGGGAACCCGCGGCCCGCGGCCGGGTCACCGACGGGTTCCTGCCCAAGATCGAGGAATGGATCGAAGCCTCCAAGGGCCGGATCCGTGCCGATAAGGCCCACGAAAAGCTCCTCGCCCTGGGCTACACGGGTTCGGAACGCTCGACCCGCCGCGCGATCGCACAGGTTAAAGCCGCGTGGCGGCTGGGCCATACCCGCGTTCACCGGCCCTGGATCACCGAACCGGGAATGTGGCTGCAGTACGACTTCGGCGACGGCCCCCGGATCGGCGGGGTGAAAACCATCCTGTTCGTGGCCTGGCTGGCGTTCTCCCGCTTCCGGATCGTGATCCCGCTGCGGGACCGGACCGCGCCGAGCGTGTTCGCGGCCCTGGACCGGTCCTTCCGGATCCTCGGCGGGGCACCGACCTATGTCCTGACGGACAACGAGAAGACCGTGACCACGGCCCATGTTGCCGGGGTCCCGGTCCGGAACCAACAGACCCTGGACTTCGCCCGGCACTACGGGATCACCGTGCTGAGCTGCCAGCCCGCGGACCCTGCCACTAAGGGCGGAGTTGAAGCGTCCGTGAAACTCGCCAAGGCCGACCTCGTGCCGAAGGACACCAACCTCCGGGCCGAGTATGGCTCCTTCGCCGAACTCGAGGCCGCCTGCCAGGTCTTCATGGACGAGGTCAATCACCGTGAGCACCGGGTGACGCGGCGTAAACCCGCGGCGGTGCTCGCCGAGGAAGCCCCCAGGTTGCACCGGATCCCGGACACCGCCCACACGGTCGCGTTCGGCCTGGCCCGCAGCGTTCCGGAGAACACCCCGATGGTCACCTTCGAAAACGCCCAGTACTCGGTCCCGGCCCACCTGCTCGGCGCACGGGTGTTCGTCCGCACGCACGGCACCGGACCGGACGAGCAGGTCATCATCGTCCACCACGGCGCCGGGGGACCGGTCGAAGTCGCCCGCCACGGACGGGCACGGCCCGGCAGCCCCGCCATCAACGATGAACACTTCCCCGGAACCAGGGCAAAGGTTCCTGGCGATTATGAGGTCAGGGCCCGCAGCGCTGACGAAGCAGCGTTTCTGGCCATCGGCGAGGGCGCCAGGACCTGGCTGATCGAAGCCGCCGCGGCCGGGACGGCACGGATGAACGTGAAAATGGCCGAAGCCGTCACCCTGGCTAAAATCGCCGGCACTGACCACGTCGATCGGGCACTCGGCGATGCCGCCCTGCACGGCCGGTTCGCGCACCCGGACCTCGCCTCGATCCTGAACGCCAACATCCGCCGCACCACCACGCACGCCGCCAACGAAGCGACCTCCCTGACCCAGGGAACCAGCGCGTGGGCCGCTATCGGAAACCCCGCCCTGAACACCACCGCCAACATCACGCCGGAGGAGGCCCGATGAGTCCCGTGACCACGACCAACACCGCGGCTCCGCCGCTGCCAGCGGACCTGGAGGCCCTGATGCGGTCCCTGAAAATGCCCCACGCCCGGGCGCTGGCCCCTGAACTGATCGCGACCGCCCGCGCCCAGCGCTGGGAACCTGTCGAGGTCATCAAAGCCCTCTTCACCGAGGAAGCCGCCGGCCGGGCCCGGTCCATGCTCGCCTCCCGCCGCAAAGCTGCTGGCTTCCCGACCGGCAAAACCTTCGACGCCTGGGACCCGGACGCGTCCTCCATCCCCGCCCCGACCCAACAGGCCCTCCGGACCCTGGAATGGATCAACCGGCGGGAAAACCTGGTGGTCTGCGGACCCTCCGGAACAGGGAAAACCTTCTTCCTCGAAGCCCTCGGCCAGCAGGCCGTCGAAGCCGGGATGCGCGTGGCCTGGTTCAGGCTCGAGGACCTCGGCGTCCTGATCCGGGCGCACCGCACCGACGACAGCGTCACCCGCGCCGTCACCCGGATCCTCCGCGCGGAGCTGGTGGTGATCGATGACATCGGCCTGTTGCCGGTGGCCACGGACGCGGCCGAAGGCCTCTACCGGGTCGTGGACGCAGCCTACGAAAAACGGTCCGTCGCGATCAGCTCCAACCTCCACCCCGCCGGCTTCGACGAACTCATGCCGAAAACCCTCGCCACCGCCACCGTTGACCGGCTCCTGCACCACGCCCACGTCTGCCAGACCAGCGGCGATTCCGTCCGCCTCACCCAAGCCCTCGCCGGAAAAGGAGTCACCCGCCTGACCTAACCAACCCAAGAATGGCCAACCCCGCCGAACCAATCAGTGGGCAGATCTGTTGGCCATCACCGGGCAGTTTTACTGGCCACCAGCGGGCACATCAACTGACCGCCCGTGGGCAGAACGTAATGGCCATTGACAAGTCAGCCCGCATATCGGGTCGCAGTCTTTGATAATGCCCCTTGTCTCGTGCGGCCATTGTTTAGGGCATTATCAGGAATGAGGGCCCATGGCCCGTAAGCCCAGCTCCCAGCGCACGAACCACGTGGCCGACTACCTCCAGGATCTCGTTCTTGAGTGTTCAGACGTCGATGAGCTCCTCAGCGAACTCGCGATCTTCTCGGCGTCCACCCTCAGTCCCGGCAACAGCCTCATGTGCAGTGTCACCTTGATGCGCCGTAAGAAGCCCACGACGGTCGCTACCAACGAACCTCACGTCCGGGCTCTTGATGAGTTGCAGTACGGCTACGGTGAAGGGCCCTGCCTTGCCGCAGTGCAGGACCTCGCCACGATGCACGTCCCGCATGTGAGGGACGAAACCCGTTGGCGCCGTTACTGCACTGCCGCCTGGGCAGAAGGAATCGGTTCCATCCTGGCCGTTCCGCTTCTGCTCGAAGGCGAGGCGAATGCGGCCCTGAATTTGTACTCCCCCGGCCCCCACGGCTTCAGCGGCGAAGACATCGAGAATGCTGAGACCTACGCGGGACAGGCGTCCAAAGCCATCCGTCTGGCTGTGCGCATCGCCCAGCTCACCGAGGACCGCAAGCACCTGACCGCGGCGATGGAATCACGAACCACCATCGATACCGCGGTCGGGGCGATCATGGCCCAAAATCGGTGCAGCCAGGACTCGGCCATGAAGATCCTCAAGATCGCGTCAAGCACCCGCAACATTAAACTCCACGATGTTGCAGCAACCGTTGTCGCATCCGTCGCCCAGGACGCCACGGTGCTGACACACTTCGACGCGTAAAACCCGAAAACTCCGTTGGGCCGCACCCCTGAACAAACGCGACGACGACCTTACCCTGCACCATCTCCACCAGCATCCCTGCAGGCTCGTCTCCTGCACGTCAGGACGGCCGGACAGGGGCCCAGGACGTCCTGGCCGGGACCGGCGACCGGGGGGTCTAACCGTCAACGACAGGGAGTGCCGCGGTGCACCTCAGACCGTTCGTGGTCGAAGGCACAGCCGACGGCGTGATTATGGCAGTTTGAATGCCCGGCGTTTTCAGGTCAACCGTGGTGCGGGTTCCACGCTCTGGTCCAGTTTCCCGTTCGTAGACCGTCAGCGAGTGTGGCGGTGGGAACGCCTCTAACCGGCAGCCGGTGTAGGCCACGGCGGAGGACAGCTTCGTCTCTTTCCGGATCAACAATAGATTCATGATCTCGCTCTGGGGCCTTAGGGCAGCAGCAGGAGAATCGGCTGTGTCGATGGCAACGGGCCACGGCGAACGCTAAAATAATGCCCATATGCGGGGCCCTGCGAGGCCCGCTGACGCTCAACAAGCAGTCCCCCCTGTTCAGCCACGAGGCGCGGGGAGGAAGCCGCCGGCCATGGACATGAACGAACATCACGACATCCAATTCCTGAACACTGTCCTGACACGTTGGGACATCAGGATCGGGGAGCTATGGCTCCAGTACTTTGGTCTCGGCGGCGCAGCCAGCGAGTTCGATATCGAAGCACACCTTCAGGCCCTGATTTCCCTCCCTCACTGCGAACGACAGCTCCTGCAAATGGCTGCCGAAGAAATCATTGCCACGTCCCAATGACCGGCAGCCTGCCGTCACCGACAGAAGCTAAGTCCCTGCAGGGATGGCTGCTCCGGCACCGCCCCGGGAAAAGGCCGGCGGAAAGGTCCTCTCTGCCGCCGGGGAATGAGCTTTCCCGCGAATGCTCCCCCAACGCACCAAAGAACCCGACCACGCCTTTGGCAGGCTGCTGGGATTTCTCGCGTCGGAACGTTTACGTATGCCTAACGCCGCGTGCCCAGCCTGCGCTCGATGCTCCGAGCCGCGGACGGGCGCGCACGTGCGCAGAGCCCTCATCAGGTGCCGGTTTCGTAGTGTGGCTCCGCGACTGGTTTGGACTCCGCGGAGCGGACTTCTCTCAAATATACGGAGGCGCCGACGATAACGGCGACCGCCAGGAATTCGCTTTGCCAGTTCTGGAAGGATTCGAACCAGAACTGGGACGTGCCCACGAATTCGAGCACACTCACCGAGGGCTCGCCGTGGGCGAGCTGTTCCTCGCTGTATGCCGCCGCTCCCCCGAAGGCATGCAGGAGGATCGAGGCGCCGAAGAGGACAAAGAAGAGGCCGGATAGCGAGTGCTCATAAACCTTCAAGACCCAGCCGCCGCGGCGGACCGGCCAGGGGGTGTCGGGGCCCTGAGGCGCCGTGCGGGGATCCTGGTCCTGAGGAGCGGCCTTCCCCACGGGTTTGGACTCGGAAGATCCCTTCTGGAAGAGGTAGCCCGTCAGCACCACGTACATGCCCATCTGCAGGAACTCGGACTCCCAATTCTCAAACGTCGCTTCCACAAACGCCCCCGTTGCCACATATTCACCAACGGTCACCGCGGCCTGGCCATGGGCGAGTTGATCATTGCTGTATGAGGCCGCTCCCGTGAGGACCATACCGGCAAAAAACACCAGAAACAGCAGGACATTGGCCAGCAACAACCCGTGGTCCCGAACCCATTCACGCACCTGAAACCTCCTCCGAGACGGCAGAAGCCGGTGAAGCCGGCCCCGGCCGCGCACCCGTGACTATGTCAATCTAACAGGGGCCCACGAGGACGACCCGAACGGTGCCCACCTGGACATGCTGCGCGGAGCGATTCGAACCAAGATGCCGCATGAGGTACGCGCTCATATAGTCTGAAAACATGTCTTCCGGTCCACTCAGAATCGTTGTCCTCCTGTTCCCAAGGGTCACCCAACTGGACTTCACGGGGCCCGCTCAGGTTTTCTCCAAGTTTCCGAATGCTGAAGTTCACCTCGCTTGGCGTGACCTGAATCCTGTCACCACCGACGCCGGGTGGTGCATTGTGCCGACTACGACACTTAACGACTGTCCCCAGGCTGATGTCCTCTTTGTTCCCGGAGGCGCGGGGGCGTTCGACATGTTCGACGCCCCTGACGTTCTGGAGTTCCTCCGCGTGCAAGCGAGGAACGCCCGGTGGATCACCTCCGTTTGCACAGGATCATTCACCCTTGCTGCCGCGGGTCTTCTTATGGGCTATCGGGCCACAAGCCACTGGGCCTCCCTGCGAATGCTCGAACACTTCGGGGTGGAACCGACATCGGAAAGAGTCGTCCGTGACAGAAACCGGATAACGGGCGCCGGCGTTACCTCAGGGATTGATTTTGCATTCACACTAGCGGCGGAGCTCTTCGGTGACGATGAAGCCCGGAAGATACAACTGGCGATCGAATACGACCCGAAGCCCCCGTTCGATCACGGCTCGCCAAGTAAGGCAGATCCCGAAACGGTAAAGAGCATCATAGCCGCCACCGAGAAACTCCGCATGGCCACGGTCCAAGCTTCTGCCAGTGCCCTGGCGACGGCTTAGCCCTCCGCATCGGTCGATTTGAAACAATGGGCCGGGACGTCCACTGGGTGTCGCCGGGGCCGAAAGTAGCCTTCCCTTCTAAGGCAGCTTTAAGAAGGTTGTTGAGCCTTGGTGTGGGCGAGCCGGGTAGGAGTCGGTGCCTGTTTCGATGATGGCACCATTGAAGGTCAGACGGTCCACGATGGCGGCGCATAGGCGCGGGTCCGTGCGCATCGTCGGAACGGTGATGCAGCGGGTCCATGAACTTCCCGGGACGACTTTCTCGAACCCGGGACAGCGGGGCGGTTACGATGCCGACAAAATGTCCGCCCTGACCTTGACAGAGCTGGAACGCTGGCTGGCCTTGGCTGTCGCCGGCTACCACGGCAGCATCCACGGATCCCTGAACCAGACACCCGCCGGGCGCTGGGACGAGGGCGTGAAAGAGCTCGGTGCGCAGCCTGTCGTTGCGCATCCCGCCGCGTTTCTCGTCGATTTCCTGCCGGTCATCCGGCGCCGAATCACCCGCACCGGCTTCGTCATCGACCACGTCCACTACTTCGCGAACGTGCTCAAACCCTGGATCGCACGGCGGGACCGGGAGGAAAAATTCATCATCCGGCGGGATCCGCGGGACATCAGCAGGGTCTGGGTGCTGGAACCGGAAGGAACGGCCTATGTGGAAGTCCCATACCGCACCGTTTCCCACCCGGCGGTGACGTTGTGGGAACACCGGCAGGCACTGGCGCGGCTCCGTCAACAGGGACATGACCAGGTCAACGAAGAAGCACTGTTCCGCATGATGGATCAGATGCGCGAGATCACCGCCACGGCCCAAAAAGAAACCCGCAGATCACGCCGGGACCTGCAACGGCGGCGCCACCTCCAGGCCTCCGGGCCCGCGATGAACCCGTCGGCTCCACCTGATGAAATGCTGCCGCCCACGAATGACGAGGCCGCACCCCGTCCTTTTGACCAGGTCGAGCAGTGGTGAACATCGATGACTACCCGCCGCCGGACCTGTCCCATCTCCAGCCCTGGGCACAGGCCATGGCGCGCCTGCCGGCGGAGGAACGGATCCGGCGCATTCGGGCGGACCGCTGGATCGGCTGCCCGGGCCGTGCAGACTCTCACCCGGCTCGAAACACTCTATGACTGGCCCGGCAAACAACGCATGCCTAACCTCCTGCTGATCGGACCGACCAACAATGGCAAGTCCATGATCATTGAACGGTTCCACCGCCAACACCCGGCACACTCCACCGCGGACCAGGAACACATCCCAGTGCTGTGTGTCCAGATGCCCTCCGAACCGTCCGTCCCGCGGTTCTACACGGCCGTTCTTGCCGCGCTCGGTGCGCCCCCGGGACCGCGCCGGCGCGTAGCTGACCTGGAACAGCTCACCCTCGCTGTGCTGCGGCGCGTCGGTGTGCGGATCCTGGTGATTGACGAACTGCATAATGTGCTGGCCGGCCGTGCCGATGTCCGGCGCGAATTCCTGAATCTGCTGCGCTTCCTGGGAAACGAGCTGCGGATCCCGCTGGTGGGGGTCGGGACCCGTGAGGCCTATCTCGCGATCCGCTCCGATGACCAGCTCGAAAACCGGTTTGAGCCCGTGACGCTGCCCTTATGGGAAGCCGATGCCGACCTGCTGTCCCTTCTGGCCAGCTTCGGTTCCTCCTTCCCGCTGCGTACGCGCTCGAATCTGGCGACCGATGACATGGCCCGCTACCTCCTGACCCGCAGCGAGGGCACTATCGGGGAGCTCACATCGCTCCTGACCGAAGCCGCAGTGGCCGCAGTGGACAGCGGCGAAGAAGCTATCAACCACCGGACGCTGACCCTGGCCGAATATGACGGTCCCAGCGTCCGGCGCCGGAAGTTCGAACGCGAACTCAGACGAGACCGCCGGAACGGTGGCCCCTGCACCCGGCGTCGGCAGAAACGGAATCGTTGTCCTCCTGGCTGCGGCGGATTGCCGCCAGCTACGGCATGTACTCCTCCGAGCTGCTCGAACACGGCATCGGCCACCGGGAACTCAGCGACCCCGAGCTGGATCTGAACCCGCCGACGGACCTGCTCGAAGAGCTCGCCAAGCGCACCGGTCTTGACCAACACCGCGTAAAAGCCATGACAATGGCCGGATGGGTGCCATGGCTCTTCGACTGCCTCGACCCTGCCCCCGGCGCTTACGAAACCTATGTGCACCAGCTCTCGGTGCTCCTGCCACCGAAGCGGCGCACTATCTACACCCCGCGGAAGTGGCTGCCATGGCTGTCGGAAACCGGGATGCGGCGGGGCTGCCCTGACTGCCTGGAATCCAGCCCGACGCTACTGCTCTTCTGGCAATTGCCGCTCATGGCCAGCTGCCCGGTACACGGGCGCCGGGTCGAAACCTACGAAGGACACCCTCCTGACTACATCCTGTGGGCAACTCCCGCCGATGACCAGCGGCCGCTTCCGGAGTCGTTGTCCCTCATGGACCGGCGCACCTGGCAGGCGATAACCACCGGATCCGTTGACTTGCCCCGGTATCCGGTTCACGCCGGCACCTGGTTCCGGCTGCTGCGGACCCTCCTGGACGAACTCACCACAGCCCAAGGACGATATGGCCGGCAACTGGACGACGTGCGCCGTGTCTGGGAACACTGCGGTCACCCATTCCGGGCCGGCCTGTATTCGTGGCAACCGTTCGAGACCCTCCACTGGACCGCCCAGCAGCAACTGCTCGAAGCAGCCGCCGCCTCGATGGAAATGATCGAAGCCGGCTCACTGACCGCCCTGGGAACCTCCGCCCACCTCTTCAGGCCCGAACCAAATCCCCGGATCAGCGACGGAACCCCGCGTGGCACGCTGACGGCAAGCGCCGGCGCTCAAGAAAAACCGACCCTCGATGAGCTCGTGAAACAGGCAACGCACGCACTGGACGCCTGCATCGCAGCAGCGAAAGAAGACCCGGTAGTCGCGAAGCAGCTCTTCGACTTCGCACGGTACGGATGCCGGAGTGACCAATCACTGCGCGGTCTCCGGCAAACCTTCGCCGAGCTTCAGATACCCCTCGGCTTTTAGTCACAAACAGATAATCAATGACCCTTTGCATGACTTAGAATAAATAACGGGTTAAGTGACATATTTTGCATCCGCGCTGATTTACAATCCCACTATCACTTAAACGAACGTATAAATGACGGAGGGTACCTGCTGTGCTCGTGGGATATATGCGTGTCTCGAAGGCCGACGGGTCCCAAACCACGGACCTGCAACGCGACGCCCTCCTGGCCGCCGGCATTGCAGAGGAGTCACTGTATGAGGACCGGGCGTCCGGCAAGAAGGATGACAGGCCCCAGTTGGCCGCGTGCCTCAAAGCCCTGCGCCACGGTGACACCCTTCTCGTCTGGAAGCTGGACCGGCTCGGCCGGGACCTGAGGCACCTGGTCAACATCGTCCACGAGCTGACCGAACGCGGCATCGGACTGAAAGTCCTCACCGGCCAGGGCGCAGCAATCGACACCACCACCGCCTCCGGAAAACTCGTCTTCGGCATCTTCGCCGCTTTAGCCGAATTTGAACGCGAACTCATCTCCGAACGCACCCTCGCTGGCCTCGCCTCCGCCCGCGCCCGCGGACGCAACGGCGGACGCCCCTACAAAATGACGCCCGCGAAACTCCGCCTCGCCATGGCCTCCATGGGCAAGGCCGAAACCAAAGTCAACGACCTCTGCACCGAACTCGGCATCACCCGGCAGACCCTCTACCGACACGTCTCACCAACCGGGGAACTGCGTCCCGACGGCCAGAAGTTGTTGTCGCGATAGTGCAACAGTGGTCCTTACACCAGGCGAGCTATCATTCTTTCCTTTAATTAGTCGTCATAAGCACGTACGTCGCGCCTGAGGCCATCAGTGTGAGGGTAAATATGATGACTGTAATCAACAAGTGCCGGTTTCCTTCGCCGTCAATCTTTATTTTTTTGGAAACTGCATAGATGAGGACTGCGATGATGGCCGCAAGGGAAGCCCCCATGATGATGAACAGAACGTCAGAGAATTGCATATAAGAAACCTTACTTAGAAGCGAGGGACGCCGGAGAGTAACGCTGAACCGGTCAGTCCTCCGATAGCTCCGCCGATGCATGCTCCGACGTATGCTCCGGTGCCGCTTTGTACGCCGCTAATCCGGTCCTCAGCTGCGAGACCGAACCAGCCTGCGCCACAGCCCACAACTGCAGAAATCCCCAAACCGACACCGATGGATTTAGAGGCAACCCCTAATAGCGAACCCACTGTTGTGACAGCAGTCTGCACTACTGCGGGGAAGAGTTGATCACCAAGATCTGACCAAAAATCTAATCCGGTCGAATCTGTGTGGTTGGTCGGGTTGGCCCCGGCATACGCGTACCGGTTCGTTTCTTGGTCGGAGGGGTCGGGTTGGGTGAAGCGTCCGCGGTAGGGGTTGTAGTAGCGTGCGCCGTATTTGATGCGGTTGCTGGTGGTGTCGTTGTATCCGCCGGCGTAGGTCCAGGGGTTGGTGGCTGCCTGGGTCCCGGTGGCGGTGGTGGTTTGGCCCCAGGAGTCGTAGGCGTAGGTCGCCGCCGGGTTCTGGGCGCTGTCGGTGAGCAGGATGACAGAGCCGAGGGCGTCGGTGGTGTAGTAGAAGCTCGCCCCTGCACTGGTTCGCATGCTGATGAGCGTACCGCCCGGGTCCCGGATAAACGAGGTGGACGCACCTCCGGTGGTTTGCCGGGTGATGCCCAAAGTGCCGTTGAGGATCTCGACGAGCCGGTCGTTGCCGTCATAGTAGTAGTCAGTGACCTGGCCTTTGCCGTCGGTGGAGCTCAGCAGCCTCCCCGAGTCGTAGTAGGAATTCGTGACCGCCCCGAGCGGGGCGGGGTAGGTGATGGTGGTCGGCATGCCCAGGGCCCCGTAGGTGTAGCTGGTGAGGTTGCCGTTGCCGTCCGTGGACTTGCAGACCTGACCCTTCTTCGCCCCGCAGGTCGTGCCGGCCGCGTCGCCCTGGTAGTTCAGTTTCGGTGTTCCGCCGGCCCCGCCACCGGCGCCTGGGGTGGTTGTCTGGTACCGATTGTTGGTCGCCGCGTCATAGCTGTAGGTGGTGGTCTGGTTCTCGCTGCTGACCGATGAGGTGGGCTGGTAGTTCGAGAGCGGGTTACCGGTGTTTGAGGGGTACGCGAACGTTGTTTCCGCCCCTGCGGCCCCTCCGGCGGGGTTGGTGATCTTGGTCAGGGAGTTGTTCGCGTTATACGCGTACGTGGTGGTGTGGCCTAGCCCGTTCAGGGACGTGAGCCGGTTATCGTGCCCATCGAAGCTCCCTTTCGTGGTGTGGCCGAGCGCGTCGGTAATTATGGTGACCTGACCACTGGAGTTGTACTCGTAGGTCGTGTCACGGTTCAGCGGATCCGTTCCCTTCGACAGGGTCCCGGACGGGTAGGCGTAGCCGTAGACGCTCTGGACCGTGGTGCCGGTCGCGTATTTGGCCTGGATCAGCTTTTTCGACGTTCCGTCATACCCCAGCGTCGTGACGATGTTGGTGTCGTCGGTGATCGTGGTGACCCGGTTGCTCGGTGCCCCGTACCCGAAGATCATGACCTCACCGTTGGCGTCGGTGATCTCGGACATCGCCCCGCCGGGTCCGTTGTATTCGAACCAGATATCCCGCACCTCGGCATCATCATGGATCTGGGAGGGCTGCTCCGGGTTGTTCGGATCATCGTAAGAGAAGGTGACCGGACGGCCGCCGATGGTGTCGGTGATCGAGGTCAGCAGCCCGGCGGTGTCGTAGGTGTAGGTGATCTTGTTCGGCGCCGACGGGTTCTGGTCGTTCTCGGACACGAGCCGGAACACCGACCCGACCTTCGCGTAGTCGTTGCTGTAGCCGGTGTCGTTGAAACGGATCGTCACCGCCGTCGAGGTCAAATTGGTGATGGTCGCGTTCAGCCCCGGGGGCATCGTCACGGCCCCGGCGCCGGCCGGGACGAACTTGTACGTCCCGCCATCGGGCGCCGTGTACGTCACCGAACTGTCCGCCCCGACCGTCACCGCCGCTTCGGATGCTCCCACGGACAACGTCGGACGGGCATCGTTCAGAGAGTTGTACCGCCAGCCGATACCCAGATCCCGGCCGGCGCCTTTGATGTGCAGCAGCTGCCCGGCCAGGACCATGTTGCCGTTCGTCGGGTTCCACGAAATGGCCGTCCTGTCCGTCAGGTGCCGTGTCACCATCGACGCCGCGGACCGGTTCCCGGACTTGATCCCGTCAGGGCCCGACGCCGGCGGCAACACCATCGGCGCCATCCCCAGCAACGGGGCGGCCGCGGCTTCCACACCCGATACCCGATGCGGTGTACTGGCCGGCGCCCGCCCCGGCGGTTTCAATTCAGAAAGTGCCACGGAAATGGACATCGTCCATGAGCGGTCCGTCGGGATGGATATATCCAAACGCGACGCAAAAGTCTGTCTCAGGGTCCCGGGCAAGCGCCGGGGCCAGTTCACTTCGACAGTCACCACCTGGGGGTCCACCACAAACCAGATTCTGGCGTTACGGAGGTTTCTGGAAGAACAGAACGTCACGGTCGTGGTGATGGAGGCGACCAGCGATTACTGGAAGCCGTTCTACTATCTGCTCGAGGAGTCCCTCCCGGTCATGCTGGTCAACGCCAGACATGCGAGGAACCTGCCCGGGCGCAAGACCGATGTTTCCGACGCGGCATGGCTGGCGCAGCTTGGCGCGCACGGGCTGTTGCGGGCCTCCTTCGTTCCGCCCGGCCCTGTCCGCGAACTACGGGATCTGACGCGTGCCCGTGCCGTCACCGTCCAAGATCGGACCCGGGAGCTCCAGCGCCTGGAGAAGTTCCTTGAGAGCACGGGAATCAAGCTTTCGGGCATGGTCAGTGAACTCACCGGGGTATCGTCCCGGGCGATGCTCGAGGCATTGATCCGTGGGGAACGGGATCCGCAGGTACTCGCGCAGTTTGCCCGGGCCAGCATGAGGTCAAAGATCCCGGCACTAACCGAAGCGCTCACCGGCATGTTTGGCGCGCACCATGCCTTTATGGTCCGGCTGCATCTGGACCGCATCGATCAGCTTGCCCGGACTATCACCGTGCTGACGGAACAGATCGACACGGTCATGGAGCCCTTTCGAGCGGCCCGGGAAGCACTGACCACGATCCCTGGCGTCTCGACGCTCGTCGCTGACGTGATCATCGCCGAAACAGGCGGCGACATGAGCGTATTTCCAACGGCCGCGCACTTAGCGTCCTGGGCCGGTGTCTGCCCGGGATCCAACGAATCCGCCGGCTGGATCAAATCAACAAGAATCATGCCCGGCAACAAACATCTCAAGGGCGCACTGGGCATCGCAGCGATGTCCGCGTCACGCGGCAATAACACCCACCTCAGCGTCAAATACAAACGGGTCGCCCTCCGGCGCGGCCGAGTCAAAGCCATCGTCGCCATCGAACACGTCATCCTCACCGCGACCTGGCACATGCTCGCGAACGGCGAGGTTTACACGGATCCCGGCGCGGACTTCTACCTGAAGAGGGAACCAGAACAGACCAAAAACAGGGCCATCCGGCAACTCCAAACACTCGGTTACGATGTCAGCCTCAAACCGGCAGGTGCATGACCGAACGTCTATTTTCGTACTAGAAGTCGTCTCTCACGAATGTCAGATGTCGTCTGCACAACCCGTTCCTCGTCCTAAGGGCATCCCCAGCTGACATGATGAGAAGCATGGCTGCTTCCCGTCCCGGTCCTCAGGCGCGCCTTGAGGGTACCGTCGTCGTTCTTCGCGAGCTGATCGAGAATGACCTCCCGGCTCTATTCACAGCTATCGGAAGACAACCGGGCAGCAGGCGAGAGCTGGCCTGGCCGCCTCTTACACGCGAGGAGGGGCATCCGAAGGCGACATATAGGCTGCTGAAGCAAGGCCATTCATCGGAGCAAACAACCCCGAATCGCAGTCACGTTGCTATCCATGAATCACTTGCCAGGCACCATGATCGAAAGTTTTATGGCCCGACCTGGAATTTTTCAAGCTGAACGGTACCAGCGGGAGTTAGGCGGCTGACTGTTCGGGGATGTCCTTGGGTTGGTTGATCCACGCCGGTCCGGGAAGTGCGAGGATTTTGGGATCGGTGGTGGTCGTGAAGCGTTCGGGATGTTTTGTCCGGGCTGCAGCGATCGTTGCCGAGCGTTCGCTGGCGATGCCGGCGGCGTGGCCGTAGTGGACGTTCGCCGGGGTGTGGAAGCCGATGCCGGAGTGCTGGTGCTGATGGTTGTACCAGTCCACAAAACCGCTGATAAAGGCTCCGGCGTCGTGGACTGAGGCGAAGCGTTCCGGGAATTCAGGACCGTATTTCAGGGTCTTGAACAGTGCCTCGCTGTACGGGTTGTCATTGCTCACACGGGGTCTGGAGTGGGACCGGGTGACCTCCAGATCCGAGAGCAGCGCCGCGACGGTCTTGGACGTCATGGACGTTCCCCGGTCCGCGTGCACGACCTGGGGGACGCCGTGGATCCCGAAGATGCCCTTCATCATCTCCACCGCCAACGCCCCGGATTCGGTGGCGTGGACGTGCGCGCCGACGATGAACCGGGAATGGATGTCGACCATCATGTAGCAGTCAAAATACTTTCCTCTGACCGGGCCCGCGAGTTTGGTGATATCCCACGTGTAGACCTGCCCTGGGGCGGTAGCGACCAGTTCAGGAACCGCCCGGGGCGGGTGTTTGGCCAGCCGGCGGCGTTCCTCGACCTGCTTGTTTTCCTCCAGCACCCGGTAGAAAGTCGACAGGGATCCCAGGTAGATCCCCTGATCCAGCAGCTTCGTGTAGACCTGCATGGGTGCCAGGTCCACGAATCCGGGTGAGTTCAGCACAGCCAGGATCTCTGCTCGCTCGGCGGCGCTGAGCTTGTTCTGCGGTACCACCGGCATCTGGTCCCGCGGCGGGGCCGGTTTCCGGTTCGCGGTCGTCCTGGAAACGCCTGTCAATGTTGCTGCCTTCCGCGTGGGAATCTTCAGCTCCAGCATCGTGCGGTAGGTTGCCATCAGCGTTTCTTGGACCGGGGCCCGTCCGGCATATCCTCTGAGGCGCTCTCTAAGAACGCCTGTAGTTTTCCCATTAGCTCCAGGGCTGCCTCGGTCTGCTTCAACCGGCCCTCACTCACCTCTAACTGGCGGCGCAAACGCGCGTTCTCAGCCTGTTCCGCCGTCAGTTTCCCGATAGATTCCCCGGCCTTCTTCCCCGCCAGGACACCGGCGTCACGCAGCCTCCGCCACTCGGTCATCTGCGAGGAATAAAGGCCCTCCGTCCGCAGGAACGCACCACCCTCATTGCTCTCACATGCGTTCTCATACGCGGCCAGGAACTCGAGCTTCTGGACCGGGGTGAACGACCGGCGAGGCCGCGGACCACCGGCCCGCGGCCCGTTACTACTACGACTACTACTCACAGCACTATCTTCGCGTACTGGACTCAAAACTGGACTGGACATGATTACTGGATTCCTGGCTCTCGCCCCACGCGATTAAACGGACTTGCTATGAGCCCCTGGTACCGTTCCAGCCTGACACGTAGGGACCTGACATCGGACTCAAGTCCTCAGGCCGTCCAATAAAGCAGACGTAAGTGTGGACACTGTCCACACCCTATTTGGCAGGACAAACTTCGGCAGGACTCTCGCGGGCAAGCCAAAGACCGCCTTTCAGGGGGCGTCCTGTAGCGACATCGCCGAAGTCATGTAGTCCCCGCTCCCCCGGCCCATGAATAGGTGTACGCCACCACCGGCCTACTCAACATAACCGGAACGAGGAAACGCAAGTATCCATTCACAGCAGGCGGAGGGCCCACCGGCCAGGACCCTGACCCCGCCACCCATCAACTTCACAGGTCGCGCGGCGCCAGGCACAGGGCGCGGCCACATTCAGAGGGACCCGCGGAGGGTCAATGTACACACGTTAAACGCAAAAACCCCTCTGACGAGGGGATATGCTGTGCCCGAGGTGGGACTCGAACTGCATTCCCGCCCCTGCAAACACAGGGAAGTCCCGAAAACATACCTAATCCGAGCCAATCCGGCCGATGTACGGCCCAGTCCGAGGCCAGATCTGTTGACATTGTCAACACCCTTATTCACCCCTTCAAGCCTTCCGGCCACCGGCTGCGCCCGGGGACGGTTACCTGGCGACCGCCGTCCCTTCATGATTGAACTCGCATTTTCTTGAGCGCGCCATTTCGACCAAAGACGACAAAGGCCGCCCCGATAGCTGCTAAAAGCACGCCCTAAACGTCTAGGGACCAGCCAAGTCGGCGACTACACTGGCCCCGCGGAAGGCATTCGGAGTCAGGTGGTAGTGGTGTTTCGCTTACGTCTAAGTTGTCGGTTGATGCGAATCGTTTGGGACCGTATGAGGCGGGGAGAGCGTCCCGACGGTCCCACTAGAGTTGCGGCCTGCTCGCGGCAAGATTCAGTGGCCTTTTGAGGTCCCTTCGAGGCCCGAGCGGAAATTCCAGATATTGCCTGTGGTTTCCGGAAACAGGTGGGGTCTCCGGGTGACCGACCGTTGTGTAGGTTTTCGGATCTGGTCAGGCACCGTCTTAGCCAGACCTCCTCCGGCCTTCCGAAGTAGTCGTCATTTTGCTAAGCTTACCTGTCAGGGAATGTCAGACAGATGTCTGACAACGAAGGAGTGACAATATGGCTACTATCACCATGCGAGATCTCGTACGCGAGTCCAAGCGGGTTTTTGACGCACTCGAGACGGACCGGACCCCCATAGTTGTCACCCGAAATGGTCGGCCGTTTGCTGCTCTTATGCCCTTAGATCAAGACCAAGCGGAGGCTTTGCTGCTCGCGTCCAACCCTGAAGTCGCCGAGATGCAGCGTGAGGCAGAGCGTGTCATTGCTAGCGGGCGGGCCAAGCCGCTCTCTGATGCCTTGAAGGAACAGTCCGAGTTGCAAACCCGTGGCACGCCGGAGGTCGCCAATCTAAGGGACATCGAAGTGAGCCAGGACGCGAGCGTTGGAGCCGGTAGCGACGTATCCGAAAGCATCGCCAAAACCACGGAGTACATCACGGAGAAAGCAATCAAATTCGTTGTCCGAGCGGGGGCTGATTCACCGCCGGACGGCCAGTGGGCAGAGCGCATCCGGAAGTTGAACTCCACATTGGTTGAAGTCAGTTATCTGAACGAATTGAAACGGGTAGAGTCGCAAAAAGATCTTGCGGTGAGCGCTGGGAGGAAATCTGCTCGTCGCAAGAAAGCGGACAAGCCGATATTCGCCAGCAAACTGGTTGCTCTTGAATCCGCCGGCAAGATCGTTTACAACCTGAACTCCGAAGTCCTGCTTAATGCTAAAAAAACTGCACCAGATGATATCGAGGAAACTTTTGAGTCGGAACTCAGAGGAGGGGTCTTATTCGCGAAATTCACAGGCCTATCTCCAGTCGAAGTTCTCCCCCTCTCCGAGGGGCGACACGGCCGCGGTCTGCTAAAACGACGTTGAGACGGTCCATCTCCTATTAGGGATCAAGGCGCTTCGCGTTCGCAGTCAGCTCTTTCAGATTTTCCGCTCGTTGACTTTTTTCATTCGCGGGGCCTATAGATGCCACGATGGCAAAAATAGCAACGGCAGCTGAAGAAAGCACCATCGCAAATGCCAATTGCCAAAGAAGGCCTGACCAGACCGGAACAGCGCCATAGATCGCGAAACCTTCGCCCAGGCCGACCCAAACGAGAGTGGTCCAATTGATTGCGGGCGCCTCTTTGAATCGCGGAAGTATGGCAAATGCAATGAGCAATGTGGCCAGTATTTGGGCCATCAGCGAAAAGAAGCTGATCTCTTCAGTAGACTGCATCTCAGGAGCACAGATGAAGCTCACAACCAGTACCACCAGGGGTAAAACGGCGTTCTGGACAACCCTTACGACAACGCCTGATGTTTTCAAAGCAGTGGGTGTCTACCTTCGGTGATAAGTCTATCTGCCTCGGATGCCGTCATGATTCGCGCCACGTAGAGGTGGCCAAGGCCTAAGCCCTGCGGCCAAAAGTCCGGTTTACCCTTGTCTAGTAGGCCCATCACGTAGCGGTCGTCCAAAGCAAAAGTAATCCACGACCCTTTATTTTCTCTCGCGAGTTCCAGGCGGGTACCGCTGAGTATCTCAGAATCAGTTAGCAGATTCAACAACCTGTAATACTTGTTGAGAGTTGCTGTTTCGGGCAGATCCCTCGTTACCAGCATCGAAGGAGATCCGTCCGATTCCTCGTCGAGCACAAAAATCTGTATAAAGCGCGTCATCGGCATGCACCTCGAGTTCAATGGCTATTAACCACTGACTCAATTAGTGGTTCTCTTTATGTTTCGGCATCAGGCGCCTGGACAATCCGCTCATTTTACAACGTATCCATCCATGCCCACTTCTCGGCTCGCGGGACGTCCTTGGATGGCTGAATCTTCAACATAAGAGAGGGCCAGCGACGCCCAACCCACTCTACGGCGGGATGACTCCGATGTGTCTCCCCAAGACATTGACGCACGCCATTCGTCGCATGAAGCGTGGCTGGCACCCACTGCACATGCACTACGCGTGAAATCATGCTTAATTACTTGCGGCAGGGCAGGGCCGCGCAAGCCAGAAGCTGTGAGGATACTAAGGAGTTGCTAGAGTGTGGCCGGTCTTCAACCTCGGCCACACCGGCTCGAAATCTCAGCTAGCCGCAGCAGCGGCCGGCCTCCGCCGCAGTTGGGACACACGAAGCGGTGCAGGAGGGAATGCCTCCGGAACCAAGAGCCAGGAGCCGCTTACCTCTGCCCCTTGACAACACGGCCTGCATATCAGAGCATCCCAAACGCGTCCGGATCGTTCGCGTCGACCACTCGCAAAGCCCCAAACTCCATATGCGGCCAGCGCTGGCCGACGCCGTCCGTGAACGTCGTCATAGCCTTGTCCTCGGCCCGAGAGCCGCCCGCTTCGATGCTCATCCCTGTCTTGCAGATCGTCGGCGAGGGTGGCTCTACGCTCTCCCCTACCGACACGCAGCGACGAACGATGGAGACCGCGTCCGCTGCGACTCTGCATCAACTACTCAAAGTGAAACCCGAACAACCCACCATCGTCAAAAGCATCGGTGAGGCGCGGCTCGATGACTGCACTTGATAGAGAGTCATCGTAGCGTTCGGCTTTGGCCAGGTCGTCGCTGTTTATGGTGATGATGGGGACTGCCCCAGGATTCGCTGACTCTCGGGGCTGATAGTTTTCAGGCGCCTTGAAGGCCGTTTTCGATTGTTACAAACTCTATGGGCGTGAGACGACCGAGGCTGCGTTGGCGGCGCCGGCGGTGGTAGGTTTTCTCGATTCAGGTCACGATGGCCAAGCGCAGTTCCTGTCGTGTGGTCCGCCGTTGTCGGTCCAACACGATCTTCTGCAGCAGGGCAAAGAATGACTCCGTGGCGGCGTTGTCGCCGCACGCCCCGACGCGGCCAAAAGATCCGGTCAATCCGTGGCTACTGAGCGTCCTTACGAATGCAGTGGAGCCGAACTGGGATCCGCGGTCCGAATTCACCACAGTCCCTTCCGGTGACCTCAGGGCCGCAGCGTTACGCAGCGCAGAGACGCCAGCGCCGCTCCATTCAGGAATCAATGGAATAGCCAACGATTCTGTTCGAATCGACGTCCTTGATCGCGCACAGGTACAGCTTGCCCTCGTCGGTGCGGTGCTCGGTAATGTCTGTGAGCCATAGCTGGTTCGGCGCGGCGGCGGTGAAGTCCCGGCCGACGAGGTCGTCGTGGACTGGTGGGCCTGCTTTACGGTTCAGGCCCCGCTTCTGGCGAAAACGGACCAGATCCGCTGGCTGCTGCACAGCCGCTGCACCCGGTTCTCCCCGGCCCTGATGCCTGGGCTGGCAGTTCATCGGCGATGAACCGGTTCCCGAAGGCCGGGTCGTCACGGTGGATGTCCAGGGCTGAGTTGATCAGGTGCGCATCAGCCCTGTCCCTGTCGGAGACAGGGTTGGCCTTCCGTTTGTAGAACGCCTGCTTGGAGAAGCCAAGCACCCGGCAGGTCACCGCTCACGGGGATACCGTCGGCGGCAAGGTCAAGTACCAGCGGGAAGCTCCCTGGCGAAGAACGCCGCGGCCCGGCGCAGGATCTCGTTCTCCTGCTAAGAAGACGGATCCGCTTCTTTGCCTCCCGCAACTCTGCGGTTTCCTTCTCGGTGACGCCGAGGACTGACGCCGTCCTCGATGTCGGCTTTCTTCAGCCAGTTATGCAAAGTAACTTCAGAGATACCGAAGTCCTTGGCGATCTGCGCCAGCGCGACCTCATACTTCCGAGACACCGCAACGACATCGCGGCGGAACTCGGCAGGGTAGGGCCTGGGCACAGGAACATCCTTCCTGCAAGGACAGAATCCTCACAAGTCAGGAGTCAACCAAACCGGGGGCAGTCCCCCAATAGAAGAAGGCGAAAAGGCTCTGGTGGACGTAAAGCCAGATGTCGAGGAGCTCTGGGTCGGTGAAGTCCCCATTCCCCCCATTGCGCACCGGCTGCTCGGTGAAAAGGCCCGAATCCGCATAACAGTTATTCCACGGACGAAGGACTTTTGAGCTGGACCGCCCGGTGAAATTGATCATGCGGCGGCACGTGTTGCCCGAGCCCGTCAATTAAGTTGCAGGTCCATTCCACGTGCCTGGACGGGCCCGCTAACCCCCTTACCAGGACTGCGGGCCGGGCGTCACATAGTAAATTTGCTGCCAAGACTCCAACGGCGATCAAGATTCTCGCCCCACACCCCCCGCAAAACATCAGGAGCAGCGGTACGGCAAATCGGACCGCGGTCAAAGCGATATAAGCACCCAAATGAACTTCAGCGACGGTTCCCCGAACAACCTCGGCCTTCCGTGTGCGCATGTGAATTAGACGCAGTAGTCACCCTGTAGGAACGGCGGAGGAACCTACGGCTCCTCCGCCGTCCCCGTTCGCTGACTGGGATGCTACGGCGAAGACGTTGGCGTTGGGCGGAGGGCCGCGCTGCTGGCATTAAGTGACAGCACGGAAGCGGGTTCTTTGCCCCAGAAGCAGACTGGAAGGACACTTTCACCACAAGGGCACTAAGGGTCTGGCAATGACTGAAACTACGTGGACTTTGAATCTTTTGGGCTGTTGGCAGTTACGGCGCCTCGGCCAACCGGTGCGCGTTGGGAGCCGACAACGCCGCCTGATCACCGCGTTGGCCCTTCTTGGGCCACGACCGCGAACGGCCATTGCGGGACTGCTCTGGCCAGACAGCAATGACAGCCAGGCGGCAACCAGCATGCGGGTGGCACTGTGGCATGTCGCACACGAACTCCCGGGCCTTCTTCGGGACGTAGAGGACCCACTGACCCTGGGCCCAACAGTGGCCGTTGACTTCCACATCCTGCAGCACTGCCTGACATACGCCCACGGGGATCCCGTTCCGCTCGAGGACTTGCGGACCGGAGAACTGCTGCCCGGATGGTATGAGGACTGGGTCATCGACGAACAGGAGCGTTTCCGGCACCTGCGGGTTATCGCACTGGACAGAGCAGCGGAGCGGGCGCTCGCCGCGGGCGATGCCGAGACGGCCGAAACAGCGGCGATGGCCGCAACTAACCTCGAACCTCTGCGCGAAAGCTCGACAATTCTGCTGGTCCGGGCAGAACTCGCTGCCGGTAACATCAACGGGGCCCAACGTTCCTATCGCCGTTTCCGTAGCCTCTGCCAGGACACGTTCGGCCAGGAGCCCAGTTTTCAGTTAGGCCAGTTGATGCGCTCGGATCTGCAGGCGCGCGTTTCGGCGCTCAGTGCATCCTGACAGCGAAGTCCCCCGGCGCCGGTCCCCGCTCAGGGCCGGGGATCATGTCCGGCGCGCAGGTAAGTCAGAACTGCCAGCACCCGCCGGTGGTCCTCCGGCTCAGGGTGAAGTCCGAACTTGAGGAAAATGCTGCGGACATGCGCCTCGACGGTACGCTCGCCCATGGACAGTGCCGAGGCTATTCCGGTGTTGGTGCGGCCCTCGGACATCAACGCCAGTACATCCTTCTCCCGACTGGATAAATCCTGGCTGTAGCGGTCAGCGGTCCGCGGCCGGGAGACCATGCGAGTGACCAGGTCCGGGTCGATGGCGGTTCCTCCGGTGGCAACCCGCTGCAGTGCGTCCAGGAAGTCGTCCACGTCCGACACGCGTTCCTTCAACAGGTATCCAAGGCTGCGGGCCCCGTTGCTCAAAAGGGCCATAGCGTTGTCCGTTTCGATGTACTGGGAAAGTAGCAACACACCGGTTTCCGGATGGTCTCGGCGGATCTGTTCCGCCGCCCGGATGCCCTCGAGGGTGAACGACGGCGGCATGCGAATGTCGACCACCGCCACGTCAGGTCGGTGGTTTGCTACCAAGTCGAGCAAGCCCTGTGCTTCCGAGGCTTCCCCGACGACGTCGAGGCCTTCGGAGGCCAGCAGCACGGCCAGTCCCCGCCGCAGCAGGGCCGAATCATCAGCGATCACCACCCGCAGGGTCACGGCAAGGACCGCTCGGCATCATTGACGAAGGGAAGAACTGCGCTGATGGTGGTTCCCCGCCCAGGCGGGCTGGTAACGGTCAGGACGCCGCCCAAGGCTTCCGCGCGGTCGGTCAGGCCGAGCAGGCCACCGTCCGGTCCAAACTCGGCCCCGCCCCGCCCGTCATCGGTAATAGTCATGCAGAGTTCCTTCGTCGTGCTTGTCAGGGAAATGGCCATGGAAGTGGCCGCCGCGTGCTTGGCGGCGTTGGTGACCGCTTCGGCGCAGATGAAATAGGCGGCCAGCTCCACCGTGGGTGTTGGCCGAAGGGGAAGGTCGGCCTTGACTTGGATGGGTAAGGCCGCGCGTTCAGCGAGTGCGGTCACAGATGCGAGGAGGCCGCGCTCGCGCAGCGACGGCGGGTAGACGCCATGGGCTAACTCCCGGAGCTCGGCCACGGCCTCGTTCAAGTCCTGGCCCGCCTGCTCCACCAGGAAGCGCATGTCCTTCGGATCCTGCGCCCGCCGTGCCCTGGCCAATGCCATGGCGACTGCCACCAGGCGCTGCTGGGCGCCGTCGTGCAAGTCCCTCTCCAACTGCCTCCTGCGGTCGTCCCCAGCCGTGACAATGCGCTGCCGGGAGCGCCTAACCTCGATCAGCTGTTCACGCAGCTGCTGCTCCATATGCTGGTTTTCGAGGGTGAGGGCGGTTGCGCTGCTTAGGGCGGCGAGGAGTTCCGGTTGGTCCTTGAGCGTCTCGTCAAAGACCAGAGCACCGAAGGGCCGGCCGCTGCGTTCGAGGACAATCGCAGCCCTGCCTGACGTGTCACTGGGCAGGACCTGTGGCCGCCCGTCGTCGTCGATGAACTGCTCGGCTTCGGTGGACCAACGCCACAATGCCAGTGTGGGGTCGTGAACGGAACGGCGTAGGACGCGGATCAGCCTGTCGCTGACAGGTGCCGCGCCGATTTCGACCATGACCTCGCCGAGGGTGCCGCGGGCAAAGCGGTAGCGCCATAGTCCGAACAACACCGCAAAGGGCACTACCGCCGTCGCCGGATACTGCCACAACAGCGCTGCTGGCGAGAGGGTCCCCGATAGCTGCACGACCGCCAGAGAAACCCAGATGGTTGCAGCGGTCTTCAGGATGACGGCCAGCCACAGTGGCAGGAATGCGGCTCGATAGGCCGGTGTCCCGGAGCGCCACCGCGCTACCAGAACAGCCACCACTGCCAGGCCCACGCAGATTTGGAATACCCTCGCCGAGTTGCCGATCCGGTTGGTGATCTCCGGACTGTTCCACAACAGGAACAGATTCTGCGAACTTGAGACGTGCCCGGGAATCTGTTGCCGCGGGTCGAAGAAAGCCCACCCAGCGATCGCAATGAACAGCCAAGAGGCAAAGAAAAACATCACGAACCGTTTCTCCCACGCACTGCGCAGTGCTCCCCCCGGAAAACACAGGGCCAGCTGCAGCAACGGAGGCTGGTACATCAAAGTCAGCGTTACCCCGAGTGTGAAGGCCAGCGGATTGCTCGACAGGCGCAGCCCTGCCGCCAGCCACATCCATCCCGCCACCACGAGCAGCAGACCCGGATTCCGGTTGGGTCGTGTATACCAAGCAGCGACGCCCGCAGCCACGAAGGACAGGCCGACTGAGAGGAATAGAAGCAGCTCGGCAACCGAAAACGGCGTCCGATCGGGATTCTGGCTCCAGCGCAAAACACCCTGTGCGTTTAGAAACAGAGTGCGAGCGGGGTCGAACACGGCTGCCGGAGACCAGTCGATGCTGGCCAGCACAAGCGTTACAAGTGCAACCGTTGCGGCCAGTACACCCCACAACTGTCGCAAAGTCATACAGAATCCGTTCTCCGGGCCTAGGCATGCTCCACCATTGATCTACAAGTAAACGTTGTTGTGCGTTATCCATGCGTTACCACTCCTGAGACCGTGTCAGCACCCGCCCTGTTCCGAAAGTCTGGTCGGCATCGCATTAAACGACAACAGCATCGATGCCGCGCATCGCCCCCCCCGCCAATCCCGCCTAGAAGTTGCCTGCTCACACTCCGTCGCCCACTACCTGACCACCGTCACATCCATCCTCTTCGCCGTCTACACCAGCGAAACCTCCCAGCATGGCCAGGCCAAACTGCGCCCGTCAAGTTTGTGAGACAGCTCGATTGGTTTTCTTCTTACGCTGCTACCTGGTTGATCTTGTTTTGGTATTCGGCCAGGGCACGGGCCGGGGGCATGCCCCGGTTGTTGGCATGGGGTCTGCGCCGGTTGTACCAGGATTCGATGTATTCCATCACAGCGGTCCTGGCCGCCATGTGATTGGGAAAATCGTGGTGGTGGTACATCTCGGTCTTCAGGTGCGAGAAGAACGACTCAGCCACCGCGTTATCCCAGCATTATCCGGCTAATGGCCCGGGAGGCCGCGGATTGGCCGGTTAAGGATTTAGTTGTTTCGGGAGGACAGTTTCCGGAGTTGTTCTTCGTGGCGCCGCACGCTGGTGGCGAGGGTGTCGAGTGCGGCGCGGAGGGTGGCGATCTCGTCGGTGAGGGCGGTGAGGGTGCCGCTGGCGGCGGCGCGGTGACGGTTCTCTTCGATGATGGCCCGGATTATTGGGTCCCGGTAGAGAGTGGTGCGGCCCAGACCTGTGCGGGCGGAAACGGCGGTGAATGTCACTGCCTCTCCGTTCCGGAGGAGCTCGGCGCAGGCGCGCTCGACGTTGTTGAGGGTGCTCTTGTTCGTCATCCTGCGGTGGCCTCGTTGATCAGTTTGTCGAGTCGTGTGATGAGCTGTTTGTGTCGGTCGGCTTCGGCGATCCAGCCTCTTTGTTCGGCGTCGCGGGCGAGTGCGTCTGCATCAACGCGTTTGGGCGGCAAGGATCGGCAGTGAGGTGGGCTCGGCGTGGAAGCTGGGGCAGTGCGAACAAATATTTGCGTAGGCGCAGGGGCCCTGGGCGGGTGCCCGCAGGCAGAACCCTCCGGCCATGCGGGACTTCAGCAGCGGGGTGTCCTTCCAGTCTTTTCCGTCGGTGATGTCTCTGAGCGGCAGGCTGGTTCTGCCTGTCGCGGGTGTGAGTGCCTGTTGTTTGGCCAGATCAAGGGCCCGTTCGTATTCGGTGCGCAGGGTGGCGTCGAACAGCCGTCCGTAGCGCAGGCTCATCTCGGCGGACATGTGGCCGAGCAGCGCCATCAGGGCCTGCAGCGAGACGCCGGCGTTGACCAGGGCGGTGGCGTAGGTATGCCGTAGCTGATGCGGGGTGATGTGTTCGAGCCCGGCGAGACCTGCGGCGCGGTCGAGTTCGGCGCGGACTGCTTGTTGCCCGAGCCGCCGTCCATGGTGGGTGAACAGGAACTGGGCCGGGCGTCGGTAACGCGGGTGTGGCAGCGGCCGGCCGTGCGATCTGGTGTGGGTTATGTGGTCGATCAACTCCAGGATCTCTTCATCGAGGGGGACCATCCGCTCGGTGTCCAGTTTGCCGAGGGGGACCTTCAGCCAACTGCCGTGGCCTGGGACTTCGTGGACGCAGTCCAGTTCAAGGTCGAGCAGTTCCCCGATCCGCAGCCCGCAGGAACGTTGCAGCCGCAGGGCGGCAGCGGCCAGTTCATTTCCCGGGGCCTTGGTGAGGATCTGGGTGAGGCGCCGGTCGATGTCGACGGGCAGGTAACGGGGCAGTGTTTGCGGCAGCTTGGGAATGTCGTCACGGAACAGAAGCTTGCGTGGCGGTGCTTCGGGCCAGTCCCACTCGGTGATGTCGGTCAGGAACCCCATCAGCGCGAGCACCCGCCGCGATCGGTCAGCGACGGTGATTGTCTCACCGTTTTTGGTGTTAACGGCATCGACCATGCTGGTCAGGTAGGGCTCGATGTGTTTGCGTCGATCGAGGGCAGCGACGGAGTCCAGATCAGGGTCGATGCCGGCCAGGAACTCACCGAAGTGCTTGAGCCGGGTCGCGATCGTTGACACGGTCTTGGGTTGGCAGGTCGCGCGCTTTCGGTCCAGGTAGGCGATCATCGCTGCCCGGATCGCCGGGCGCACCTGGGCCAGCCGCTCGGCGAAGGGTACCGGGCCGCCGGCGCGGGGAAGTTCATCGAGCACTCCGAGGTGGAACAGCACCCGTTGGGCGTTGCTTGCCGCCGACAGGTAGTGGTGGTGTCCCTTGCCAGTCCGCTTCTGCCTGACATGGCAGGCTGCGGTGAACTCTGCCAGATCGGCCAGGGTGAGCTGTTCCAGGCGCCGACCGGTTTGAAGGAGGAGCCTAACGGGCACCTGGGAGCCGGTGGCGAACCGAACCCGTTCGGTGAATCCTAGGTCGACGGCCGCGGTCATGAACCGGTCAAGATCGGCTGCCAACGGCGAGTCCTGGACCTCGCGCCAGATGCTGGAAAGCTTACGTTCAAGCAGGTAGTCATAGCCCGGTCGCAGGCCTTGGTGCAGCATCAGGAAGGTGATGATCGGCCGGGTAGCCGACCCGGCAGACAAGCGAACCTGCAGCGGCTCGGCCGCCCATTGCTGCGGTTCCGGCCACCGCTTGAAGAACGTCCTGGCCGCTGAAGAGTACGCGCTGTTTCCCCGACCGGTCCGACTCAGGTAGTCCAGATACGCGGTGTGCGGGTCACTGCTGGGAACGGATGCGATCGCGAGCGGCATCGAACTCTGCTTTCACGTGGGCCGGAGCCAGATGGATGTAGCGGGCCGTGCTGTCGACGTGGGCATGGCCGAGCAAGGCCTGCATCACCGCCAGATCGACGCCGGCCTCGGCCAGCGCGGTCCCGAAAGTGTGCCGCAAGGCGTACGGGTGACCGCCAACGATCCCGGTCACGCCACGGTGATAACGGAAGACCGTGCGCAGCCCGGCCGCGGTCAACGGCTGGCCCCGGTTCGGCCCCTTGGCCACGAGAAACAGGCGTGCACTGACCGATTCGGGCCGCTCGGCCAGCAGATACACCTGGATGACGAAAGCAACGTCCGCGTCAAGCGGCACCCGCCTCTCCCGTTGTCCTTTACCGAGCACGTGCAGCCACCGGCCGCCGATGTCGACGTCCGCGACGTCCAGGGCCAGCACCTCGGCCGAGCGCAACCCGCAATAGAGCATCAAGCCCGCAATGGCCCGGTCCCTCCAAGTGTGAAAACTTGCCAGCAGCTCGGCCGCGTCAGGCTGGGACAACGCCTTGGGCAGCCGTCGTGGTTCGCGCAGCCGAAGCGAGGAACGGTTCTTTGGCCGACGGACCGTATGCGCCAGCATCCCGCTCCGCTCACCGGATGCGACCCAGCGCGCTTCCCGACCTTTGGGGACCGGGTTCTTCATCTCCGGGTCCCGCATCGCGGCGAAGGCGAACAAGCCTGAGATCGCGGCCAGCCTGCGGTTGATCGTCGTAGCGGCGTACTGATCCAACCGGCGCCCCGACAGCCTGATCACATTCGGTCCCGCTCTGCCCGGGACCTGGGCATCGCGGCAGGCACGCAGGAACCGAAGCAGCACCTCCGTGCTCACCTCGGCCAGCGGATGCCCGACGGTCAGAAGCCACCGACAGAACGCCAGCAGGTCATAGCCGTAGGAACGCACCGTCTTGGGCGAGTAGTTCCTGTCCGTCAGATATGCAAGGTACTCATCCACGAGCTTGAACTGCGGCGCGTCCTGACCGGCCAACGCCCAGCCGCCGTCAAGCTCCTCAAGCGAAAGACCGTAATCGCTGTTCATGAAGAACAGGTGTACCAGTAGTGACCCGGATCACAAGAAAAGTCCCGTGGCATGGCGTGTCACCGACCCGCAGAAATAACCGCATCAGAAATAACCGCATCAGCCGGTTAAGAGGGACACACCGACCTCTCCCATGGACTGGGTGACCCTGTTCGCCGCGCACCAGCCCTGGAACCCGGCAGAGGTGTACTGCGAACCGCGGTCGCTGTGAAAGACCGCCCCGCCGGGATGAAGCCGGCCATGGTCACGTGCCATGCTGAGCGCGTCGATGATCAACGAGGTGCGCATATGGGAGGCCATCGACCAGCCCACAACCATCCGGGTCGCCAGATCGATCACGGTGGCCAGGTACAGCCATCCGGAGCCCGTTTGCAGGTAAGTGATGTCCCCGACCATCCTTGTTCCCGGCACGGTGGCGGTGAATTCACGGTTGCCCTCACCGTCCTGCAGGTGGTTCCGGACATGCCCGGTCCTGGCGGCCGGGTCAACGACCGTGGTCTTCTTCCACGCGCGCATCCGCACTGCCCGCAGGCCCTGCTTTTTCATGATGGCACCCACCGTGCCCGGGGCCACCGGAACGCCCTCATGGCCAAGGATCGTGGTGATCTGGTCCCTCCCGGCCATGCCCTTCTCGCGTCCAAACACGCGCTCCACCTCCACGGTCAGCTTGTGGTGGCGGACCTGTGTCGGGGTCGGTTCCTTCGGCATCGTCCAGCGGTAGTACGAGGACCTGGGGACCTTCAGCTGCTGGCACATCCAGTCGATCTTGTAATCGGCCTTCTCCTGCCGGATAAACGCGTAGTAGTCGTCTATCGTTGCTTCGCGGCGAAGAAGGCGCTGACTTTTCCCAGGAACTCGATTTCCCGTTTCAGCTCCGCGTTCTCGGCCTGCAGCGCCTTGTACTTCGCCCCCTCCACCGGGCCCGGCTCATCGGCGGCGACGTCGGGATGCTCTTCCTTCCAGACCCGCACCCAATTCCCCAACGTCCCTTCATTGACCCCTATTTCGGCCGCGACCTGGACCACAGGACGACCCGAGGAAATCACCAACTCAACGGCCTCAGCCTTGAACTCAGGGCTGGACTTACGACGACTCGACATGAAACAGATTCTCCTAAACCCTGTCTCAAATCACCATACGGGCGCACAGCCAGCCGTGCTCGGGCCCCGGGCGGGGCCTTCAGAGTTAGTAGGCTCTACGTTCCACAGGCCGTTTTCTCGCTTGATCACGAAATTCGAAGCGACACTCAGATCCTACGATCTACAACACGCATCCAGGAGCCAAAAATGCCCGAACATCCACCGACTCCTAACCTGTACGGTTTTACGGCTACAGAACTAATGTAGCCGTCCGCCGTTACTGTCGCATTACGGCTCTATCGGTTGATAGAGGCTACGAACGTCAGAGGACTTGCCTTGCAGAGGCCCCCAGACGTGCCAACATTCTCACGTAACCCCGCCGTTGACGATCAAGCCTCCGGGGGAGGTCGCAGGGGAGAGCTTCGATCGGTCTAGAAACGTTTTTACGTCCCTTACGTTTTACGTCCCTCACTAGGCACGATCCTGCACGGCGATAACGCATTAGTAACGCGGGCGCCCATAGTCTTTCAACGTCCGGAATCAGACGGGCATCAAGACGAATGGAGACCGATCAATGCCTGAAAATGATGAGTCATACCTGCGTGCCAGCGCGGAAGCAAACGACGTGTTCGGCAGTCTGCTGAAGGTTGTCCAGGAAAGAATCGACCAAGGGAACACTCGGTTGTCCGTCCTCGATGTGGCTCGCGAGGCTCGGCTGGAAATAGACGAAAAAACTCTTGCTGAACTACATTTACCCGAGTTTATTCCGGTTCATCCGTTCCTCACACCAAGTATTTACTTCCCATGGCGCCCATTATGGTGCTGGTGGTGGCGGTTCAATTATCCCTGGTATCGCTGCTGCCCGTACTGGTGGTATCGATGCCACTGGCAGGTTGGCTGATCAGCGGGATGCCTCATCGGTCCGGGCAAATCCACGATTGGCTTACCGGCCGGTTTGCTTACATGCGGATTTGTCGGTGGGCAGCAAGGTCAGACTGACCGTGCATACTTCGCCGTGCAACCACGTTCGGGGGCGCGAAGAAGCATTAACCGTAACGTGCAGCCCCGGAAGATTTTGGAGTAGGCGGGGACGAGACCCTGGGAGCAAAGACCGTACACCAATCCGATACCACTATAGGTGGCCCCTTCCAGACCTATATACCCAACCGGACGTCAGAAAAGGTGACGCAAACAGCAGAAAGAACCTCACTTGAGAGTGAACCTCTGTTTGGCAGCGTCACTATAGATTTACAATTCCCGGATCTCGCATTAGAAATCGAGGAGGTAGCCATGGCAATGCCGACATGGTTAGTAAAATTCTTTTACACCCCCGGAGGACCATTCCATATAGTCGATGCGGGTCAAGGGTATTTCATTTACAACCGGTGGATGGGCGGGCGGCGTGTCTGCACGGGAATGTACAACTACAACGCGGGGGTCTCACGCCACATGGGTTGCAAAGAATTCTGAAATTAGGATCAAAGGTAATGGTTGTGGCTCTGCTGTTGATTGATACCAGACCGTTGGGAGGAAATCATGGATAAAGACGAGTTTTCTGCGCAGCAGCTCTTTGAAGCATTTTCCAGTCCGGCCAGTATCCCCCCTCAGCCGAAGGGAGGGGAACCAGTAGATGACGCTACGTTTGCAGCAGTCAGCGGGACTCTTCGCAATGCACTTCATTTCGTAAACAGCGGGGACCTTGTGAAGGTGGCCGCCCTCTGTACCGCGCGTTACCTCAGGTCGTGGGTCGAGGAGGACAGCGGAAGCCAGTTCCCAAAGTCACCCACTCGCCAAGAAATTTCCACCGCCAAGCTTCCGACCTCTCTACCGGCCGACCGCCAGGCACGCATACTGTCGATAGATAACATGTGTCTGCACGACGACCGACGAGTGAGCGCCTCCGTCATACTTGACGGTTCCTCTTCTGATGCAAGAGATATCGTACGGGGTCAGTTTGTCTTCATCGAGGATCAAGGACGTTATAAGATTGATGATTTCTTCGACGAAGACGACGTAGGTAGGTGAATTAGGGTCCCTCACCCGAGACTGAGGTGCGCTGTTTGGCTCAAGCGTCGTTCATGCAATACCTCGCCGTTCTCCGCCCAGTAACGACGGAGAGGTGAACTGGTACAGGACCCGAGGCTGTCCAGGCGAACATCCCAGGCGAGACTCGGCTATGACTGGGGAGGAAGGCACAAGGACCATGCTTGAAGACGAAGTCATTGTGGCAAGCTGGCCTGCAGCGAGGACAGTAGGCCCGTTTTCCTGGGAAGGAAGTCTCCTTTTAGGCACTGGACACCTTGTCTTTGCGCCTATAGAGCTGCGACGGCCGTCCACAGGGGCGCTTTCGATCGCTGTCGCCGCAGCGTCCGGATCGGTCGAAGAAATCGCGGAATCGGTGATTCATGCTGCATTCGATCGTTCCGCTGATGAACTGGTTGATAGGACAAAACTGAACCGGCCAGTCGTGATCCCGTTGTTCGAGATCGAGGCTGTAACCGCTCTACAGAGAGCGAAGCCCTTCTTTCCAGGCCGAATGCACATCACACTTCGGAAGGGCCGTTTCGCAGAATTCCTGATTGCTCACCGACTCGCATTCGCCAAATTCCTTCCACCCCGAAAGAACAATGAAGCGCTCGAAGACTGTGTAGCACAGATTAATCGTGCGCTATGGACCAAAGCATGATCCTTGGAAGACGCGAATTCCTTCGACAGTGTCACAGCCATAGTCTGCAAAGCAGAGGACCCCCGTTCCTGGGGAACGCAGGCCCTCTGCTTTGCAAACATCCTGCTGCTTACCCTTCAAGGATCCCATATCGGCTGAGCCAAGTCTGCTGCAGCGGGTCACGGACCGGAACGCCGCACCAGGAAACTTGAAGGATCGGGCGGGTGGTTCGCAGGGCTCATCAGGGATCGGGCGTCCGCTGGCGCGGCCGGCTGTTGGGCCTGGTCCCGACGTCGCAGAGCTCCGCGGTGCCCATGTCTGCATCTGGATGAGGATGAGAACCTCCTTAGAGCAGATCCTGGTACTTGGCTGAGGTTCTTCGATCGATGAAGTTACGAAGGACTCACCTCCTGGTAGACGGCCGGGTTCACCACAGGCACCTGACGCCACTGACAAGTGGCTCCGCGGGGCAGTCGTAGCCGTGGCTAAGTACTGAGAGTTCTCTAAATTGGTGCGCAGCGGAATGCAGGTTGGCGTTTTGTCCAGATGTCGGCAGGAACCTCCGGGCTTTAAGCTGAGGGAAACGTGGGCTGGCGTCGTCCTAATCGACCCCGACAATTTCACCGACGCACAGGCAATCGCCGCAAGTGCAGGCCATGCCCGCTCCTTGAGCGCTCCTGACCGTCCTGCTGCTCTCGGTGGGCCTCGGATTCCTTATGGCCTGGCTGATAGTGACCTTCATCGACGACACCTATCGGATGACCGGGCCAGCGTGCGACTACTTCATGGCCCTGGGCCTCAGCCTGCTCCTGGCTCTCGGAGCGGTCACCGCGACAGTCAGTCTCATCCGGGGCACCACCCCAATGACGGCTACACGCTTCTAGTGAAACCGCAATTCCCAAGACGCCGGCAAGGGGATACGAGCAACAAGGTCTTCACGGAAACGAAGGATTTCAAGAACAGGTTGATTTGAGAATCGCGGTGTTCCCAGCGAGCTGATGCAAACGGGCATCTTTCTGCGTGTGGATGTTGGCGTTAGGTGGCGGCTTTTTTGTGTTCGCTTGGTGTCGTTAGTTGCCGATGACGAGGATGCTTGCTGCTGCTTCTACGACGTCATCGGTGATGGTTTCGAGTTGGATGATTTTTAGGACGCGTGTGATCTGTGGGAATAGCCGTTCGAGGAGCCGGAAGTTGCCACGGGTGATGCGTTCTACTGCGGCGATTGCCTGGGCGTCGGTGCAGTCATCCGGGTCGAGGGTCCGGCCGAGGCGTTTCCAGTGTCGGTCCGGAACGAAGAGGAGCTCGTCTCTGCCGAGGGCGCGGTATCGGTGGGAGAAGCCGAGGCGGCTGTATAGCTGGGGGGGGTAGTGCCGGAATCGTTGGTCTATGCCGGGCATGCCGATGAGGATCATCGGCATGTGGGTTCGGTCGTGGTTGTCACGGAGGATGTCATTTTCCGAAGTCGTCTGCACGGAACGTCAGGAGTCCTCTGCACTACAGGAACAGCTCATCTGGGGCGGGGCGGGTCGAGCAAGGATCCAGCGGGCCCGCCTGATTGGTGGTGCGGTTTGGCTAATTCGTTGGTGAGGCGTGCATGCCACAATGAGGCCCATGACTCGAATCCTCATGATCGGCATCCACGCGCGAGCCCTCGACTATAGCAAGCTGCCTCCTGGCCTCGACGAGGCCACGATGACCGAACGGATCGAAGCGGGGTTCGGGGCCACTACGGCCGCCGGCTTCGCTGATCGGCACCTCCCCGGACGAGGCCGAAGCAGAGATTCGCTCGGCGTTCGGTCGTGAGCGTTTCGGCCTGGTGATGATCGGGGGCGGCATCAGGATGATCCCGGAGTACACCGAGCTCTTCGAACGGATCATCAACGTGTGCAATGCGGAATCGCCCGGAATCACCTTCTGCTTCAACACATCGCCCGACGACTCTGGAGGCGTTGGAGCGTCACGCCAAGCCGTGAACGTCTGCGACGCGATCCGTGCGTCGACTAGCCTCGGCGTTTCGTGTCGGCGGTCATGAGATGCGCCTCTGCTCACGTGCGGCTGCGATGTATTGGGAATAGGTGCTCGCCTTACGGGCACTGTTGCGACACGGAGCGACCAAAAAACGCCGCCACAGAGCGACCAACTCCACAACCGATTCCGGCGCGCCGAAAAGACTAGTCAGAAATGGTCGTTTTGAGCAGCCAGTGAACGATGCAGGCGGGGAGCCTGACTCAGCAATCAGCCGTAACGCCGCCCCATCTTATGATCCGGAACTAGGGACTGCCCCCGGTTTTGTTGACTCCTTGACCTAGCGAGCTTGTGCTCGTGGAAGGATGTTGACCATGCCCACGGCTTATGGGGCGGAGTTCCGCCAGGATGTTATTGATGTGGCCCGCAAGGGCGAGGCGCCGCTGGCGCAGATCGCGAGGGATTTCGGGCTTTCGGTCACGACGTTGAAGCGCTGGATTGCCATCGCTGAACGGAAGGAATCCGGGGCTGGCCCGGCGGCTGCGGAGTCGGCCGAGATGCGGGAGTTGAAGAAGCGAAACCGCCTGTTGGAGCAGGAAAACGAGATTCTGCGCCGGGCTGCTGCCTATCTTGCCAGGGACATCAACCCAAAATGACTTACCCGCTGGTCACGGATCTTGCCGCCGACGGTGTTCCCGTGGCGGTGACCTGCAGGGTGTTGGGATTCAGCAAGCAAGGCTATTACCGCTGGAGGGCCAGTCCGGTGACGGAACGGGACTGGGTCGATGCGCACCTGGTCAACGCCGCGCTGGACATCCATGCCGAGGATCCTGCTTTTGGGTACCGTTTCATCGCGGACGAGCTCCCGGAGACGGGCATCACGGCGGGTGAGAACAGGGTCCAGCGCCTGTGCAGGGACCACGGCATCTGGTCGGTGTTCTCGAAGAAGCGTGGCCTGAACCGCAGACCCGGGCCGCCGGTCCACGACGACCTGGTCGAGCGGGATTTCACCGCCGCAGCGCCGAACGAGCTGTGGCGGACGGACATCACCGAACACCCCACCGCAGAGGGCAAGCTTTACCTCTGCGCGGTGAAGGACGTCTACTCCGGAAGAATTGTCGGCTACTCGATGGACTCGCGGATGAAGTCTTCGCTGGCCGTCGCCGCACTGGAGAACGCCGTGCGGGCACGCCGCCCGGCAGGGACAGTGGTGCACTCGGATCGAGGGTCCCAGTTCCGGTCACGCCGGTTCGTCGAATCACTCCGGCACCACGGGCTCACCGGATCAATGGGCAGGGTCGGGGCGTGCGCGGACAACGCCGCGATGGAATCTTTCTTCTCGCTGCTGCAGAAGAACGTCCTGAACCGTCAGCGGTGGCTCACCAGGCAGGATCTCCGGCTGGCCATCACAACCTGGATCGAAGGACCTACCATCGCCGGCGACGGCAAAGACGGCCTGGCAAACTCACGCCCATCGAATATGAAACAATCAACCGGACCGCGCTCACAGCGGCCTAAGACCCCGAGTCAACAAAAGCCGGGGCAGTCCACTCCGCCTCGCTCCAGGTGGGCTGGAACTCCGCCCGCACTCAATGGTGAAACCTAGGACAGGAGGCTTTGTCGGTTCTACGGTGTGCCGGTTGAAGGCGTAGTCGTCTCTGGCGCCGGACGTGGTGTAGAGCCCGTATGCAGGCTCGGCGGGTACGTCTCACCCGAACGTCCTTGACAGCCGAACTCATGAGGCTGCCCAGCTGCACTCCCTTCAAACCGCATCATTTCGGTCACTGCAGAGCCTCTTGCCCAAGGGGCGACTACGCCGACCTATATCGTCCGCCTTTCGGGTGCGCATGATGACAGCGTGAATATGGATAACAGTGTGCTTGTTATTTTTTCTACGCTGCTGGTCGCCATAGTTGGCTTCTATTTTGGTCAAGGAGCGACTACGGCAGGAGTACGAGCAGCCACCGGACCTGGCGGCCGTGGTCGAATTCAGCGTCGTTGAGACGCCGAACATGCGTTCCTTGCTAGGCCGGAACCGCCGGGTGTCAGGGGCCGTGCCTTGCCGTGGGTATCGGCCGACCCGACTGATCGCTGGCCAGCATGCCTGGGCCGCGTTGAGGATGCCGCATGAAGGCTATCGACTGTGCTCCTCGTCTCGGATCAGAGTGGCCTCGGGGGTATCGTCTTTAAGCCGGAGCTTGCCGAGGCCGATCTGGACAAGCTCGTGCAACTCCTCGGTGACTACGACCTCGTAACCTTGGTTGCTCCCCGCAAATGCCCATTCCCGTTTCGGTGGGGACCGTTCTCGGAGTCCGCTTCTAGCTCAATACCGAAGCCATGATGGTCCCGGAATTCGCCTGCAACGACAACGTTCGCCACCGTGGGATTTGCCAGTGGTGGCAAATCCACCTTCCGTCCCAGAGAACCATCGCCGGAGTGAAGGTGCTGCATGCGAACGTGCCCAGTCCGACCGGCTTTACGGCTGGGCAAGCCGGCAGAACCGGGACCAGTAACGCAGCAGTAACGGCTGGAGGGTTAGGTTCAAACACGGCGGCCGAGGAGTCTTACAGCGCCGCTCCACTAACAGCACCAGAGGCTAGTTGATCAGGGGCGCTTCGCTCCGCCGTGGGGGCGGAAAATGGGGTGCGTCACCGGCCCTTGCTGGATCTGGTGCCGTCTGGGCAGGAACAAGCACACTTAAGAGTGTGTTTCGGTCGACCCCGGTCCCTCTATGGTGCCGGTGAGCCTGCAGGCTAGTTTGGTGGTGGAGGGCACAGTTTTGTCCGCGGGACCGTGGACTGTTGCCGTTCGAGCACGGATGTCAGAGTTGTCGTTTTATCCGCCCTCCCCGGAATACACCGCTTTTGCCGGGACGGATCGAAGAACGGTGATTTGCCATGGAAGTCATTCACCCGCGGTGCGCGGGCATCGATATTTCAAAAAAGGACGCAAAGGTCTGTGTCCGCATCCAGGGACGAGGTTCCGGGGCCACCTCCGCAACAGTCACGACCTGGGGCGCGATGACAGGGCAGATCCTCGCGCTGAAGGAACACCTGCTGGCAGAGAAGGTCACCATTGTGGTGATGGAGGCCACCGGTGATTACTGGCGGCCCTTCTACTACGTACTCGAAGAAGAACTGAACGTCATCCTCGTCAATGCCCACGAGGCCAGGAACGTGCCCGGGCGGAAGACGGACGTCTCAGATGCGGCTTGGCTGGCTGATCTGGGCGCCCACGGATTGGTGCGGGCCTCCTTTGTCCCACCGGCACCGATCCGTGAACTCCGGGATCTGACCCGGGCACGGACGATCATCACCCGGGAGCGCACCCGCGATATCCAGCGCCTGGAGAAGCTGCTCGAGGACGCCTGCATCAAACTCTCCTCCGTGGCCTCGGAGATCACCGGAGTCTCAGGCCGGGCCATGCTCGAAGCCCTGATCGCCGGCGAAGACGATCCGGCAGTACTGGCCGATCTGGCCAAACGACGGATGCGCTCAAAGATCCCGGAGCTGACCGAAGCATTGACGGGCCGTTTCCGTGAACACCACCGGTTCATGACCAGGTTGTTCCTGGACCGGATCGACGCACACACCGGCGACATCGAACGCCTCGACCAACGGATCGAGGAAGTCATTGAACCTTTTCTGCCCGCCCGGGAGCTGTTGATGGGCATCCCGGGCTTCAGCCGCATCATCGCTGACATCTTCATCGCTGAAACCGGCGCTGACATGTCGGTTTTCCCCACACCGCGGCAACTGGCCTCGTGGGCCGGCACCTCGCCCGGATCAAATGAATCAGCCGGACGGATCAAGTCCGCCAAAACCCGCCCGGGCAACCGCTACCTCAAAGGCGCACTCGGCATTGCCGCTCTCTCCATAGCAAGGACGAACAACACCTACTTCTCCGCCAAATACAGACGAATCGCCGCCCGACGCGGACCGATGAGAGCCCTTGTCGCCGTCAACACTCCATGCTCACCGCAGAGTGGCACATCCTCACCACCGGTGAGCTCTACCGGGATCCAGGACCGGACTACTTCACCCAGCACTCCCCAGCCAAGGCCAAGGCCCGCGCGATCAGCCAACTCGAATCCCTCGGCTACACGGTCAGTATCCAGCCACTGGCAGAAGCAGGTTAGAACCCCCGCTCAACCGTCCACACCCGCCGTGGTCATCAAATTTTCATGTCAGGAGGCCAGGATGGCAAACGCTCGACCAAAGAATGACGGCACCCTGATCGTTGATGTTCATGAACTTCAACTCCCGCAAGCAGCGCTCGATCGCATCGCGGCATCAGTGCAGAAAGCTGTGATGCTTGAACTCGCCACTGTCGATGAAGCCCCGGACTTCCAGGTCCAAATGTCACGGCCGGACGGCAAGTTCATTGACATCCTGAAAGACATCGGGCGGACCCGCGGCCTCATACTCCAAAAGATTGCGAGAGGCGACGGTCGGTGACACTCGAGCCCTCCAAGCGTGTGCCCACTTGCCCTAGCGGTCGTTGCACATCGGGCGCTCTTCTGATCGGCCTAGTCGGGCGTGATGGCACCGTCCGTTACCTTGGCGGCCCCACTCCTATTGATGAAGACTTCGTCAAGGCGGCGAGCAAGGGGCGCAACCCGCAAACCAGATTCCGCTTCGCTGAGCCCTGCGCACAGACGCAGTGCCAAAACTGGTCCGGGAACGACTGCAACCTCGTCAGTGAACTACTCAAGGACCCTCCCCCAACCACGACTTCGGGCAGCACAGCCGAACTGCCAAAGTGTGGGATTCGTGCATCCTGTGTGTGGTTTGCCCAACGGGGACGAAGCGCATGCAGCGTGTGTCCCGCCGTCGTGCACACCATCACCTGACGCTCTCACGGCTGGGGCCTATTTCGGGGAGTATCAGGCTCCATGCCTTTCTCGGGCTTGGAAGGCATAGGCCTCTAGCGCATGAAAGAAACCTACTCGTCGGAGCTGCTGACAAAGGAGGAACAATTGTGGACAAAAAAGAACGCACCACTATAGAGGTCTCGGACACAGTATTCCGCGAGGTGTACGACTCCCCGGCATCGTTGCCAGGGAGGGAACGTTGGACCACCAGCGATGAAGATGTCCGCAGGTTAGAGGACTTGATCGGCCTCAAGAGCGGCACGATTGGAGCGCCCCTCTGGGTCAGCGGTGACGAACGGCAGTGTCCGAAGTGCAGCCGGGAAGTGAACTGGCTGGACATCGTGGCGTCGTCCACCGGCTCGATCCACTCGCCGCGAATGATTGCGGCGGTTATCCTGGGCCAGCGCAAGTGTGTGAACGTCGAGGCGCCCAGAGCCATTGAGCGCGTAACTTGTTTTAGCTGCGGTGCCAGCATCAAGGGGCTGCGGAGCTTCAAATGCCACAACTGGGCGTATGCCATCGGCGACCTGCGGGAAGTGATCGCCGATCTCCCGGAAGATTCAGGCTGAGCTAGCGGTATGCGGTGGGCGCTTTCCTGTTCTTCGTGGCTAGCGGACCTTAAAGTCAGAACTTTGATGCCGTACGCGGAAGGGTGGAAGACCCCTGAGAGTCTCCCGGACACGAGGAGACCATGGAGGCCTTATCCCGACCGACTCATCCCATAAAGACCCGAGCATCTCCCCAAGCGGCGCGGTCCCGCGTCCGCCCGGCAGGCTGAGAAGCCAGCGCGTACCTGCGCCAAGTCGCAGCCACGCAGTCACAATCAAGGAGTCAGAACATGCCTCAACCTGAACAGCCAGTACCGGATGTGAACACGTTGGCGAACCCCGCGCCGGCAAGAGAGGACCAAGGCGTTGACGTGCCGAACTTGGGGTCCCAGGCCCTGGGTACGTTTCTTGCCACGGCAGGCACTTTGACGCTGCAGGATCGCAAGCTGATCGTCGACCAGGCATTGATCCTGATCGAATCGAACTACGTGCATTTGCCGATGAAAGAGGCAATGTACGCAGCGAACCCGGTGCGGCGCCTGCGGCTGCTGCGAACGAGGCTGGATCGGCAGACAGCCTCGGCGATGGAACCGGAGTGGCTCTTCCACTGGCAGATCTCGAGCGTCTTCCACTCGGTGCGGGATCTCCACACCAACTACCTGCTTCCGGCGCCGTTCGCAGGCCAGATCGCCTTCCTGCCATTCGGGATCGAGAAAGCGCACGACACCGGCACCGACCACTACATCGTTACGCGGATCCTCAGCGGGTTCCAGTCCGAAGGTTTCGACCTGGGTGCGGAGATCACCCATTGGAACGGCATACCGATTGCACGCGCCGTAGCAGTGAACGGTGCCCGCTTCGCGGGTAGCAACACCGCGGCGAACCTGGCGCGCGGACTCGATTCGCTCACCTTGCGACCACTGATCATCCAGCTTCCTCCGGACGAGGAATGGGTGACTGTAAGCTTCGTGGGCAACGACGGAGGAAAGCGCGAACTGCGCGCCCACTGGCAGGTCGCGCCCAATCTGCCGCCGGCCGCCGATCACGATGCGGTGACCGTGGCGGCGACGTCGCTGGGACTGGATCTGGATTCGGACGAGAAGTCGCGCGCGGTGAAACTGCTGTACCGTCCCGACGTCGTGGACCTCGAAGAGGGGCTGACCTCGGCAGAGCTGGCTGATCCAGTGGTGGTAGAAGGCGCAGACGTGGGGACCACCATGCCGGGAGTGTTCCGGGCACGGACGGTGAACACCACTAGCAGAGCATTCGGGTACGTGCGGATCTTCACCTTCAACGTCCAGGATCCGCTGGCTTTTCGCGACGAGTTTGTGCGCTTGACCGGAAAGCTGCCCCCGAACGGCCTGATCGTCGATGTTCGGGGCAACGGCGGCGGACACATCTTTGCTGCGGAGTTTCTCCTGCAGACCATGACCCCGAAAACGATCTCCCCCGAACCGGCGCAGTTCATCAGCACTCCGCTCAATCTGCGGATTCTCCGCCGGCATAAGGACAATCCGACCGGTGAGATCGATCTGGGGCCATGGTTCGAATCGCTGGAGCAGGCAACCGAGACGGGAGCAACCCATTCGGCCGTCCACCCGATCACTCCCGCCGCTGGCGCGAACGAGATCGGCCAGACCTATCAGGGACCGGTGGTATTGATCACCGATGCCCGTTGCTACTCGGCGACAGACATTTCGCCGCCGGCTTCGCCGATCACCGGATCGGACGAATTCTCGGCGTCGATGACAACACCGGTGCAGGCGGGGCCAACGTCTGGACTCAGGGGCTGCTGGCCAACCTGCTGCGGCTTCCGGCGCCGGCTGACGCCGAATCGCCCTACCGTACGCTTCCCAACGGTGCCAATCTTCGGACTGCCATTCGGCGCACGCTACGGGTCGGTGCAGCGGCCGGAACCCCCGTCGAAGATTTTGGTGTTAGACCGGACGCGACCCATCGGATGACACGCAATGACGTGCTCGGCGGGAACGTCGACCTGCTGGCCGCGGCAGGACAGATGCTAGCGTCAATGACGGTACGCCGAATGGAAATGGTCGTCGGAGACCCAGCCACCGGTACGGCCACGATCGACCTAACGGTAGCCGGTGTCGACCGCATCGACCTCTATGTGGCCACCCCCCCCCCCCCCCGGATCTCCCAGGACGTGACTGACGGCGATGTCCACCTGACTCTCTCGGGCGTGTCACCCGGGCAAAGACTGAGCGCATACGGCTTTAACGCCGGGGAACTCGTCACCGCCCGCCGGGCAACAATCTGACCTTTTTCGACACTTCTGCGCTCGGTGACGACGCAGTAAGGTCGGCAAACTGTCGTGGAAGCGCTTGCTTTTGAGAGGGGAACATGAATTGAGGAGTTTCACGCTTACAGGTCAAGGTATTGAAGCGCGGTACAGCGTTGAATCCGGTGTGCTCTCGGTGCAAGGTGATGGCCTGCCGGGCAGGCACCGGGAATTCTTCGGGAAGGATCTGGTGATATCAACATCGGAGTTGGGGACCTTGATGACGGGAGTACTCCTCGCGAGTACAAGGGACCGTAGTGCAATCAGGTTGTCCGTGCTGGTTCCTTCGGGGCTTCGGAAGCTCGATGAAGGACCGATAACCGGGGCCGCCATCATAGTTACTGATCGGACCGAGGCTATGGACTCAGGGCCAGATCCCCTGCAGGATTTCGATGTCCGTCAGTTGTCCGGGAAGATGCAGGCTTGAAGAAGAGCGTCTATGTGCCGGATGCAGAGATCAGAACCTTCGGGCGGGTGACGGCTGAGTCTTTGGTCCCGGACATATTGTGGGGCGTTCATCGACGCTGGAGTTGACACTGCGATCTGACAAGCCGGCGCGCGGCCAAGAGTCTCGTAACCTAAGTGATCTCCTGGTCCCGACCTGCCTGATCGGGATGTTGGCTATCTTGGCAGGATACCAAAAACTAGGGGAAGGCCGCAGTATTGGTCTACTCCGACACGTTCGGCGCATCGAACGGTGTCATCGAAAACCCCGCAGCGCCGGGGCTGTCGAAGCTTCGCCAACTGCAGATTCAGATGCCTTCTCGCCGTCGGCTGGCACCGGCCGTCCCGAGAGACCTGGTCCTGAACCGTTCCGCCTCACCCGGAATCAGTTGCAGGCCTGGGCGGAGGATAGGTACGAAAATCACCACGGGGTCCTCCCGGGGCTGTCAATCAATCGAAGTCGAAGGCCGCGATGACGGGGGCGTGGTCAGATTCGGGGTATTTGCGGTCGACCGCGAAGGCGGCGGACTCGTCGTGCAGGATCTCGTTGTGGATCTCCGATCCCCGGTATCCGGCAAGGAGGTTCCGCGTGATGAGCATGTGGTCGAGCATTTGGCCGCGGCCTTGGTGGTAGAGGGTGTATCTGGCCGGTTCCGGGATGGTGTGTTCGATCGGGACGAGGATGCGTCCGATCAGGTCGGCGTTTCCGGTATCCTCAACGTCCCCTCGGATGGTCTTGACGGGTACCTCCTCCGGGGCGGCATTGAAGTCACCCGCCACGACGATGCGGGCATCAGGATCAGCGTCGAGGATCCGGTCGACGAGCCGGCGCACCTCTAGCGACTGCGACATGCGCTTCATGGACGACAGGAACGATCCCTCGGCCCAGCCATCCGCGGTCTGCCAGGTGAAGGAGTCGATCTTCTGGCCCGGGATGTCGGTCGGGATCTTGGACTTCAGGTGCACGTTGATAGCATGCAGCCGACTCCCGTTGCCCAGATCGAGCTGCACGTAAAGAATGGGACGCTCCAGTCCGATCTCCACAGCGGCGGCATCCGGAGGGACGGCGGTCAGCCGGCGGTAGGAGAGTTTAGCTACCAGGTCATTGCTGAATTGTTGGACATCCAGGACGGGCAGATGGGTGACGATCACCAGGTTCCGCTCGTTGTACACGGCATCGTCCTGCGGCCGTGTGCTCACTACGTTAGCTCCCTGCAGATTGGTGCCGGCCAGCAGCTGCTCAAGTGCCAGCAGAGCCCTGGGCTGGTTGGGTCGCTCCTGCCCGTGCACTTCTTGGAAGAACGCAAGATTCGATCGCAGTCGGATGATCTGCGGCCGCATCAGGGCAATCCTTTCCGCCAATGATGGCATCGCCCCTGGGCCCGTCTCATCGAAATTTTCCAAATTGAATGTTGAGATCCGGAATTCCGTCATCTCTGCCCCTCTGCTTTCCTGGGTTCCCGCATTGGATGTTATTCAGGGTGGTGCCTGCCGTCATGCTCGCAGCGGCGGACCTGGACTGCGGCTATGAAACCGGCATGGGAATCCCCGGTTGCTTCTCGACCCGCAGCCCAGAACCCATTGCCGGAGAACTGGCGATTATCGTCCAGGTATGCTGGCAGCAACTCCCTTCGGCCTCCTCACGGGACGATGGGACGCCACCCGGTGATCTACGGCGCATGACACGCGGATCGCTGTCCGACGTCGTAGGCAGGTCCCGACCCGCCCAATCGGGGAAGGTGCCCGCCGCGGCTTGGCTGGTTGACCTTTGAGGCCGGTGTTCTTTTCTAACCTGTCGTATCCACTCCCCTCTGAGCTGCTTTCTGCTCAGAGCCAATCCCTTCGCGCCCCTCACCCGGCTTTACCTCAAGCGTGCCCGCGCCAGGGGGGCGTGGTTCCACCTTTGTCCCCCCCGGGAGCCCTTCCATAAGATCCTGCGCCCGCTTGTCTAGCAAGCGCGAAAGTGCCTGTTGTGCAAAGCCGAAGATTAGGGCATAGGCAAGAATTTGGCCTTGGGAGTCCAGACGGGAAAGACCAGGTATGAAGTTGCCTTGGATTGCCACGAGGCCCAGGATGGCAGCGAGCACTCCGAGCGGAACCTTGAGAAAGGCAAGTGCGACCGGCACGTCGTACGGTGTTGAGGTCCCTTTCAGGTTCCGTATGGAGAGGGTGGCGGCTGTGGCACCGCCTAATGCCCCCAAGAGTGCCACGACCATAATGTCGTTTCCCGTTGGCGCTGCCTGGGGCCCTGAACTTGTTGGGCAGTGCATTACCTGAGCCGCGGTTGATGCGTTCGGTAAGGGATCTCCAAGAAAGCAGAAGGGAATGAATGTTGGGTTTCTGTTGACATATATCACGGCGAGGACCAGAAGCAGAACAAGGAACCAAGCTGATATAAGGACAATGTTCCGGAAGCTTCGGAGCTGGGCGTGCTCAAGATCAAGTTGCTCGTAGCTGTCCCCGACCACCCGGCGCATACGGGGCCGCAGATTTTCAACGCTTTCCTGTTGAAGCTCGTCGACGGTGATGCGTCTGGGGTCGTCCCGATGAAGGGTGGCGTTAGCACGGGCAACTACCATCGGAATCTCTGCGCGGAGCTCGGCTGGGCTATATAAATCGATCATTTGGGTTCGAGCTGCGTGAAGGTTCCGGTATGCCGCCTCAACCAGCGTTCCTCGCCACCAGTTGGCGACTGCGAGCGGCACAGGATCCTCTTTGTTAGCTGCAAGCCGGGCTCTCTGGGAAAAACCGCAGATAGCGTCGGCGATTGAATCCTGGTAGGGAGTCAGCCCTGGCTCACGCTCACGTATCGCTCTCACTCGGCTTTCAATGCGGGTAGTGTCCACATCGACATGCTGGACCCAAATCCGCCGGCGCTTCCCTGACCTAACTTTTTTATCCGGTTCCACACGGTTTTCGCCTGCCCGAGTCCCATTAATCTGGTCGATCATCGCTACTTCCTATTGACGTCCACGGAGTGGCCCAGAAGCTGCCGGGCTTCGCTTGCAACCACAGTAGGAGTCCCAGCCATGGCCTTAGGTCGGTTGCCAGTACCCGTACTCCGGACTACCGGGATAACTCGGAAAGCTAAATGCATAGAGAGAGAATAATTCGTCGCGCGTTACAGAGGCGTTATTGGTTTTGGCACTCATGCGGCTTTGGATCGCGTACTGCTGCTACTGCGCCAGGACGTAGCCGGACATACGCCGTCAAATTCATTTCGTGGCGTTCTCCCTGTTATTCCTCAGGAACGAACTGCCACCACGACTCCGCGTATGTTCCGCCGGGTGGACTGTTCCAAGATGGTGGCTGCCGAAGCCACTGATCGTTGACGCGCGCTGACCCGGGGTCGGTGAGTGACGATAGTAGCCACCCTGAGGGACAGCGTCGTGAACCTTGGGTATGCAACGCCTGAGCCTTTGCCATCTTGGTGGGCCCACCACCGACTATGATCGTCCGAATCCTTGGTTCGCAGTCGAGTGCCACGTTCAATCGATTCACGCAGGCATTGTTGGGCTTCCCAGAACCTGCCTAAGCCTTGATCCACCGATCCGCGGTTGGCCTGCGGTTTTTGGTTTCGGGCATGCCGGATTGCCGGCCTCGCTTGCTCAATGATGGCGTGTTTGCGATGCGTTTTGTCCGCCGCGACGGTGTCCAGGATCCGGGGTCCACGGTGGTGAAGAACGCGTGGTGCCGGTGCGTGTCGAACAGGGTTTCCTGCCCATCACTAGCCTTCCGATTCAGCTCCGGGATTCGGCGCACCACCAGCCGGCCGGTGACCTGCTGGGCCTTTTTATGGGACGTGAACGCCGTGAACCCGGTTTCGGGGACTTCGGCCTTCGAGACCCAGGTGCTGGTGGTCTTGTCGAAGACCGCGTCGGTGTATTCGATCATTTTCCACGCTGCCTCCGGGATCTCGGCGATGGCCCGCTTCACGGCCGGATCCATGCGGACCGTCACCGAGACCTGCGCCCCGCCGGCCAGGGCTATGGTCACCGAATCATGGCCGTAGAAGGCCGGATCGAAACGGCAGAGCATCCCCCCGCCGGCGTGGACGCGATCGAAGGTGGACAGGGCCGCGGTGACCAGCCGCTTGGCGCCGCGGGCCGAGGTCGCTGCACCCTTACGCAGCCGCTGGGCGGCGATCGCCGGGGCGGTGGCCAGCAGCTCGTTCAGGCCCGGACTCCGGAGTGCCCGTCGCCGGAGCCCTGTTTGGCATAGTGGTCCTCGATGATCGTGTCATCGACATCGACGAACACGAAGTCCTACGGGGCCGAAGATCCCAGCAGCGGTGCCCGGGATGCCAGGCCAGCCAGGAAGCGGCACGCGACCGCGTCCAACTGCCCGACGTGCCCGAAGGTGAAGGACCGCAGGAACGAGCCCAGCGTCGAGGGCGCGTAATAGGCGCTGACGAGCCGTTTTCATCCCGCCGTGGCGCAGCACGGCCATGTCATCGATCGAGTCCGCGCGCGCCGGCGACCATCCCCGCCGCCAGGGGCGCGACCTTCAGCCCGACGTTCGCATCCTTGTCCGTCGGCACCGACAGCCATTCAGTGGGTGGTTCGCGGTTACGAATGGCCGACGGCCTTTTTAGGAAACGGCCCTGTTGCACCGGTGCGGCTAATGCCCCCGCGGCCGCAACGGCCACAGCAGTCGCCCTCAGCCGAGCAGCGGGACGCGGAAGATCTGGCCTGGAAAGATGAGGTTGGGGTTGTTAATGCGGTCTCGGTTAGCCTGGAAGATGTCATCGGGGGTCGTGTTTTGGCCCGGTTCGCCAGCGATCTTGGTCAGGGTATCGCCGGGCTGGACTTCGTACAGTTTGAAGCCCTCCAATGCTGTAAAGAGGGTGACTGGAACGAGGTTAAGGTCGGTCCCCGGGGGATGAATGCCGGACGCGTCCTCGCCGAAGACCTGAAGCGTCATATGGGCGCCGCGGGCGGTGTAACCACCGACCGAAACCTGGTGGCCGAAGTCCAGGATGACTCCCATGGAACCGGCGCCCTGGATGTTTCCCTGGGCTACGCTTTGACCGTTCTGGTCCAGCAGCTGCCACAGGACTGTCGCTTCGAAGCCGGTGCCGAAACCGGCGATCGTAAAGTCGCTGCCGATGACGTCGTTCGGCTTCGGCTGACGCACTTCAATCAGTCGCGGGGCCATGGCTACCTCCTTGACGGTTCTAAAAGGATCTTGCAGAAGAACTTTTTCATCCCACCCGTTACCGCCGCGTTATCGGAAGGGAGAGCACAGCCCAGCCCTCCCCCGGATTGACGGTCGACGACAGTAGTGAGGCGTCAATGTTGCAACGTGAACTTGTCGAAAAGGTGAAGTGGTCTGCACGGTGTGTAGTGGGCACGGAGAACTTGCCCTCATGACGGATCGTCCGCAGTATTGGGGGTCTGAGATGAGGCAGTGTGCCGTGCCCGTGCGGTCAGTCCTCGTTCGACGAGCCACGTGATGGCAGCGAGTGAAAGCACGAGTGCGAAGACCATTCCCAGGCTGGCAGCTCCGGCAGCCGTGGCGCCGGCGGCCGCGTAGAGCACTGCCATTGGCATCGTGCCGGTTGCTGTGGCGGTGATGAAGCGCCGCCAGGAGATGGAGCGGGTTGCTCCTGCGAGGACCGCGGTCGTTTCGGCCAGTAAGGGGACAGGGCGGGTTATAACGATAGCTATGGCCCCCCAGCGCCCCAGTAGTCTCTCAGCATGGCGACGCTCTGAGGGCAGGACGAGTTTGTCTAGCAGCGGACCGCCACGGCGGCCGATGGCAAACCCGACCAGTGCTGCCCCGAGGCTGCCGGTAAGTGAAAGCAGAGTGCCTAAGACAATGCCGAACAGGGCGCCGTGTAGAACCATTACCAGGCTTGATGGCACCGGAAGTACAACATCAGCTATGAGCAATCCGACCCCTATGACGGCTGCCATAAGCGGGCCTGCTTCAACCAGTTGTTGCGTGGGGTCGGTCAGCAGTGTGATGTCCGCGGCTTCGACCAGGGCGAATAGGGCCAGGAAGAGCATCATTAGGGCCAGTACGACTGTGATGTAATACCGCACGCAACATCCTCCTTCCGTTGGTCGGCGCGTAGTGGCTTGGGTGTCAGGGCCGTCGGTCAGTGACGCCGGCTGAGCGCAGCCTCCCAAACGGAGCCGGTGCTGGGGCGCCTATGGTGGCTGTACCTTTGATGAAGCCGCAGAGTACGTCGGCGTCCCATCCGCCGAGCCAGAAGTGCACAGGCCACGGCGCAGGCTCAGCCATCTCTTCGCTCGCGAGCCAGTGTTCAGGGTCGTGAAGCTTGAGCTGTGACCCCAGTTCATAGGTAAACCGCATTCGTGCTCCGAAGAAGCGGGCAGCGCCGCCTCCCGGGGCCCCAATTTGGCGTTCGAGGAACGCGGCCCTTTCCGCGGTGCCGGTGCGCTCTGGCTCGCCGAGGTTAGTAAGTTTTGTCCGGAGTGTGATGGCCCGCTCCCTCCACAGGCTCGCCAAGTCTGTGATGCCGGTCGCGTCCCGGATTTCTTCTGAAGCATCCTCGACTCCCGCGGCGTAGAGTTCCGGGTACGGGTACTCCGGGTCATGAGGGTTGATCGCGCGGACGAGTGAGAACTGGCCTTTCGTCACCTCGAGGATGAAGGGATAAACGGGCTCCAGCCCGGCGCCGGCGATGACGCCGTTGCGGCCTTCAAATTTGGGGCCGTTCAGGAGGGTCACCCTGGCGCCGATGAGGGCGTGGTCTACTGCCAAATTCCCGTCCAACCTGACCTCATTAATGGACACGCCAACCTGAGGTCCTAGCGGGCGCGTAAATGGAGGATCCTGGAAAACAAGGAGTCGGTCCAGATCCGGTTCACCGACGTAGGCGTGCACGTAGCCGGACACGCCACGTGGTTCGTCATACGGGTCAGGATCCGTGGCCAGACGGCACTGGAACCAGCCGCTGAACCTGAGCTCGATCACGGGGCCACCTCTGTAATCCGGCGCCGAAGGAAGGAAATGGTCTCACCGATGGCACTTAAGCGCGGTACGTCTGCGCCCAAGATACGAGCTTCTGTGGCCAGCACCTCCAACCGTTCCAACAAGATGGTCCATCGAGCCCCGAGGAACGGGGAAACCGTTAGGTCGTCATAGAGCTCGAACGAAGGAGCAGCCATACTTTCATGGTCATCAGCGAAGGCGGGAAGCTCGGTCAAGACCTCGGCCAGAGGCCGGATGGCGGTGCTCATCATTTGCCCTGCCGAACCCTTAAGCACTTCCCGCTGCTCTTCTGTTTCACCGACTGAGGTGAAGAACTGCTGAAGGATCATTAGTGTTGTTGCGTAGGCGACGTTGAACAGTTCCGCGACCCGCACGCTGAGTTCGTTAGTGAGCAACGTGCCCCCGGGATCGGCATCACGGTGGACGCGCGTCTGCGGGTTCCGGACCACGGGACGAGCCGCGGAGAACCAGCCCTGCTCCGCATATTCAGCGCGTATTTTGTGGAATCGGTCATAGTGAGATCCCGCGCGCTCTCCGGGTGCCCCTTCACCATCCAGGATGATGTCATCGATGGCCGCCAGTGCGGAGATACGGCCGATTACGGGACGCAGGTCCAGGCTGACGGACCAGGTGTCCTCGACCTGGGCGGTTGAAGGTCCGATAAATAGTTCGGCCTCGGGAATCATCTGAAACCCGTGGCGGATCTTCTCGTACAGCTCGCCTACATACTCGTACTCAAGCGGGTCCGGCGCCAAAGACAGCGACAACGATCTAGCAGCTGACATGCGTGGGGGTTCGGGAAGATCTTCACCGCGGGGCAGTTCGAAGACGAGCATGCGGTATAGGGCTTCATCGCTGAACTCGACAAGATCGAAAGGAAAGGGATAGTAACCAACGGTCTGCGGGAAATTCGGACGAGAGAAATGAGGGCCTTCACCGATGGCCGCCAAAAGGTTGCACACCGTGCCTAAATGACCCATTTCCTCCACGGCCACCCCTAGAATGGTCGCCTCCCACGAGCGGAGCAGCGAAAGGTGAGGTGCAGTGATCCCCTCGTTAAGGCGTTTCTTCATCGTCAAAGCCGGGAACAAGTACTGGATCATCAATCCGTGCTCGATTTCGGCGGCCTCGTGCAACGCGCCAATGAGTTCTTGCCGAGTATCAATCATTGGCTCAAAATAGCCGAGCGCCGTTATTGCAGCGTTATCGCGGGCCTATATCGCTTGAACCACGAGTGGCCACGAACGGAGTGGATGCCTCGTGGGGCTAGATATGGGCATCGAGCCGGTGAAAGCCAGCTGTCACCAGGTTTGTCTCGGACAAGTGCTGCTCCAGCACCCAGCGCTGCAGCTACACCAAGGCCAGCCCTTTCGTCTTTCGTACGCACGTCTGGGGACCTACCGCCGGACTTCAGGGGCTCGCTTCCCCGTGCCCCGAGTAGCGGCGCGAAGGATCTCAGTTGAGCCTGTGCAAGGGGGCGTTCTCTAGCCAGACCCGCTCCATGACCTAGTGGCCTAAGGCAGAGCCAGAAGACCTGAACTGGAGCCGATGTCATCGTGCATTTCTGGTGCCGGTGGCCTACTGAGCTCCTGCAAAAGTTGCAACTGACCTACCATTTATCCCCAAGCCACCTGGGACCCTTATGGTTCCGGGGCTCGTCGATTCAGCAGCACAAGGCCGGCGTCTTCGCTCCATGAACGGGGTCAAGGATGGTGTCCTTCAGTTCATCACCGCCAACCTGGCCAGTAACCGGTCAGTTGTCGTTGTAAAGCTGGTGACGGGGCGAGAGGTTAGTAACGCGGTAATAACGGCGGCGGGGGAGACTTCAGAACCGGGGCCGCAAGTCCCCCCTTCCAAGGGAGTGAACCGTGAATTTAGTACGTCTCCGTGCGGAAAACTTGGGTGGTCACTAATGCGCGGAAAATGCTGCCGTGGATTGAACCAGCCCCGGTGGGTGCGCCAGTCCCATCTCCGGGACTTAACCGGCTCGTCCATAAGCTGCCCCCCCCGAGCGGGCGGGTCATGCGGTCATCCCCGCCGGCAACCAGAGTTCAAAACTTCGGACCTCTCCTAGGAGACAGCAATGAAAGACGATAGCCCGTTCGATGGACGGTGGAGCTACAGAAGCTTCCGCAATGATCCGGACTTGTCCACCGAGTTTAATGCCCTCAGGTTTGGCGCCGGCACCCTCGAGCTGGCGACTCCGGAAGTCGGCCGCGTCTCCGGAAGCCTCGGCGGCGAGGGCTGGCGCCTGGACCTTTCCGGTGGGTACGACTACGGCAATCCGTTCGCCCTGCGTTTCCAGGGCTCCGGGGAGATCGGAGGCGAGCTGTGGGTCTATGACTATGTGGGATATCTGGTGCCCATCTGGCCCCACGGTACCGACCAGCGACCGGCGATCACCGGTTCAGTCATCCGCACAGTTCCACACTCAAATGGCCAGGCCACTGCCGGGGTCGTCGCATCATTCATCGCCGTCAAACAGTCTTAAGACAAAGGAGGACACCCATGCTTGTTCGAAAAAACGTCCGTTCCCTCTCCGCACCGGAACGGGAGGCCTTCGTCAATGCACTGCTGGAGCTGAAGGCCAAGGGAAAATACGACAAATTCGTGCACTGGCACCACCACGTCATGCAGCCAGCGGTCCTGCCCTTCGAACCGCGTGACGCCAACTACCGCAACGGTGCACACCGGGGCCCGGCCTTCCTGCCATGGCACCGCGAATTCCTGTCCCAACTGGAAACAGCGCTGCGCACCATCGACTCCACCGTGTCCATCCCGTACTGGAACTGGACCGAGGACAGCACTGACCCGGCCTCCTCCCCTGTATGGGCTGAGGACTTCATGGGCGGCAACGGCGTAGAGGCCGACGAATGGCGCGTGGCCAACGGGCCCTTCGCCCATGCCAACGGTCACTGGCCGGTCCCGGACTACAGCGAGGAAGGCCTCCCGGGCCCAGGATTGAAACGAAGCTTCGGGCAGTTCATTGACAGTGTCCCGACGCCCGCAGATCTGCAACTTGCCCTGCGCGAAGGCTTCTACGACACCCCGCCATACAACCCCAGCCCATTCACCATCGGATTCCGGAACCGGCTAGAGGGCTTCATCACCCAGCGCGGTGACAACAGGGTCGCGACCACGGGCTCGCAGCTGCACAACCGGGTCCACGTCTGGGTAGGCGGAAACATGCTGCTGATGACCTCTCCCGATGATCCGGTGTTCTTCCTCCACCACTGCTTCATCGACAAGGTTTGGGCCGACTGGCAGGAGCTGCAGAAGGTCAACAACCCGGACGGTGCACCGCACTACGCCCCGCTGCAGGACGGGCCCCCCGGCCACAACATCGACGACGATCTCCGCCCCGGTACCCGCACCATTCGACAAGTCTTGGACATCGCGGCACTGGGCTATACCTACGAACAGCCCCCTGCTACCCCAAACATGGCCGATATGGCCAGGATCATCCAGCCGGTTCGTAGCCCCTTCTGGGTGGACTGATCTGGAACACCCCGCTGCCTGCGCAAAATCACTCCGCCATAGGGCCAGGTCGGGCAGTTGGTCGCGGTCAACGTAATGCTGCCCGTCACCCCGGCGTCCTTTGGCCCGATTTAGAGGGTGATGGGGATTGCAAAGGCCTGTATTGAGAGGGACTGAGATTGAGCTGCGCGGTTCCTTAGGCCCTGAGGTCGAAAACGTCGGCGCGGATGCCGTGGTCTCCAGTCTTGCGTTCGCCAGCCGGTGAGTCGTACACCACCAGGACTGACCTGCCGTCCTCGAGCAAGGGTGATCCCCTCGGCCCGGTCCTCACCCTTTCCGAACGGCACGTTGAGTTCACATCCCAGGTCGCCTTTGTCCAAGACGGCCTCAGCATTGTCGATGAGAACGACTTGCCTACGCTGTCTGCCAAGCACCTGCGCGGCGGCCAAGCCAGCTGGCCCACCCCCGATAATCGCTACATCGAAATGTGACTCCATACCCCACGCTTCACACCATCAGGGCAACATTTGCCACGTTCACAGGTGGAACCGCGATAAAGGCCTCAAATGTACTCGAGACACATCAGCTCTCCCTGGTGAGACCCCCTACAGGGATGAGACGGCTTCAGCGAAAGCTGGCAGAACTCGTGGTAGCCAACAGGAGTTCGTGCATACGCGCCGAGAGTTGCATCGGGATTCCTGCGTCGGCGAGGAGTGCTGCGTAGCTGTGAACGTCCCGACGGGCCTCGCTCACATTTCCTTCAGCCAGGTGTGCACCTATAAGACAACGATGCGCGCTCTCCCGTAACGGATCACCGGCAATCGCCTGCAATGCCGCTTCTATTGCATTGTCGAACCTCTCTGCGCTCACGTACCAAGCTGACATCCGTTCCAAGGCGTGAAGTCTGATCTGACGCTGGCACTCGCGGTCGATTACCAGCCAATCGTCGTACCAGGTTGGTAGCAAATCCCAACTCAGTGGACCAATCTTTAACGGTGGCGCTTCACCCGACAACCACTGATCCAGCTGATCCCGTAACCGAATGATGTCCACCTGCACAAAGGGGGTCAGGTAGAGCCTGTCACCGGACGTAGCCACAAGCGGGAGCCCGTCTGGCCTCGGCAGCCTCCACAAAGTCGAGCGTAGGCATCCCCGCGCCTGAGCCTCGTTCAGGTCCGGCCACAGCTGAGCGGAGACCGCCGTGCGCCGCAAGTCGTGGCGCAGCGCCAGAAAGGCAAGCAGATGCTCAGCCCGGGGGGCCATACCTACCGTCGTCTCACCATGTCGCAGGCGAAAATCGCCTAAAAGCCGAAGTTCTAGAGCAGCCCCACCGCTAAGTTCAGCATTTGTCCCCGTTGGCCTTCCTTCGACAGACTTGACGGCGGTGCTGATTTTTCCTGGCTTCACGCTCCCCAATTCCATGGATGATCCTCTCCCCTGCCCTGAGACCACCCGATTCCGCGTAGTCTCACGCAGGTCTTCGTTCCATGGAGTACACCGCTCACTGCGTTACTACTGCGTTACTGTCAACGGAGGGATTTTGATGCCCGTTGTCGGATGGGTGTATCCGCTGATGTAGCCGATCGGCTCGGGCCTGAGCTGAGGTCGCTAACCATTCTCTAACCACCCTCAAAATTTCGGCGGGGTCAGCAGTAGCTAGAGTGCTTGGGTCGGTATCTGGACTTTGTCCGTAGCTGATCCTCGCCCTGAAGCCTTGGGGATGAACGGCTTCGTGCCACGTACGAATGACCATCAGCCCAGCAGCCGGGATCCTCACGTTTGTTCTAGGGTCACCAGCAGAATCTGAGGACTGTTGGTCCTTTGTCATGGCCTCACGCCTCCCGTCACAAGATGACCACGCGGAGCAAAAGAGGCCAGCGCTTTTGGCCGCCACTGCAAGAACTTCTAATCAATTAATCCACACCGGGCTCAGTGTCGCCTGCACGATGTTCCGACCGTCTCCTTCTTCCCTTCGGAAACTGAAGCCAGGGGCGAGCAGCGGGCTGCGGGTTCAGCGAAAAGCACAATGTTTCAGTTGTCAGGCCGTCGCCCGTCGGACCCCGCAAGCAGCTGTGCCCTTCGCTCAAGTATCCGACCTTTCCGTAACGACACCGTCACTGGCGCCGTCACCGACACGATAGAGGCCCGTGCCTCGGTTTTCTTCAGCGAGGTGTGGAGCGGCAGTAACGGGGCAGTAACGCTACGGGAGGTTTACTCAGCAAAAAGGAGGCACCATGACACGGGCAATTTCGATCCATGTGGGATTGAACTCGGTGGACCCACAGTCATACGGAGGATGGTCGGGAGACCTTGCTGCCTGCCAATTCGACGCCGAAGACATGTTTGCCCTCGCCACAGGAGAGGGGTTTTCGGCCAACAAACTACTGACAAAGGAAGCTACTTCCAGGGCACTATTGGAGGCCATACGAAGTGCTTCGGACGAACTCGAGGCTGGTGACATCCTCCTGCTGACCTATGCCGGGCATGGAGGACGGATACCCGATACCAGCGGGGACGAAGATGATGAGATGGATGAGACTTGGGTTCTCTACGACCGCCAACTTTTGGATGATGAACTACACGCGGCCTATGCAGCCTTCGCGCCTGGCGTGCGTCTCGCAATTTTCTCGGACAGCTGCCATTCAGGAACAGTGACACGCGTCGGTCCTCCGGCAGCTGCCGGCACCGTAGGGGCAGGGCCCATGCAGCCGCTGCCAAGCGCTGGCCTGCGCACGCGGGCAATGCCTCCGGCTGTGGCCCAGGGCGACTTTCTGCGCCGCAGAGCGCTCTATGAATCCGTCCCGGCAAAGTCGTCGGCCAAGGATGATGCGGAGACCCCGTCAGTGGATCCCCAAGCGTGCATTGTCCTGATTTCGGGGTGTCAGGACAACCAGGTTTCCCTCGATGGAACCCGCAATGGCCTCTTCACGGCAACTCTGCTGACAGTCTGGAACGGCGGCCAGTTTCACGGTGGATATCGCCGGTTCCGGGACCGCATCTCCGCGCGTATGCCTGACACCCAGAGCCCAAATTATTACGTCATTGGAGCGCAGAACCCCGAGTTTCTCGCGCAAAAACCCTTCACCGTTTGATACAGGGACATGTCAACAGCGAGCCGTGGACCGTCACTGTGTGGCCCTTCTTTCGAACCACCGGCTTGGGCCACGCAATGATTTCGCAACGTAGGGTGCCTCCAGCCCTGGCAAATGAGGCGCGTCGACCCCCTAACCGCACAACAAACGAACACCCACTAATGATCACGCCGTCAGGCCAGGACCAAGGAAGTCAGCATGCCTAACACTCCGCTCTCCGACCACACTGCAGAGCCACCGCTAGCGTTCAACACCAACGTGATGCCCGATGTCTTCGACAAACGAGACCTGGAGTACCGTCCCCGTCTCCAGCCACTCCCCCACTCCCTGGACGAGCGGCCCTCTCAACACTTCGTCCTCACCCAGCAGGGCAATTCCTGCACTGGCCACGCTGTGGCATCCATGATCAACACGGTCTTAGCCACTAGCCCGGATCCGATCAGGGTAAGTCCCTACATGATTTACACCCTGGCGCGGCGCTACGACGAGTTCCCTGGAAACGCAGACGAAGGCTCCTCACTACGCGGGGCACTCAAGGGCTGGTACTACCACGGTGTCCTCCCCGAAAAAGACTGGCAATCGCTGGAAGCCGACCCCGAGATTGATCTCAACCCAGATCTCGCTCTGAAAGCACTTCGCCATCCACTAGGGGCTTTCTACCGCGTCAATGCCTTCCGTCTCGATGACATGCAGTCGGCCGTGAACGAACTCCATGCTGTCGTCGCATCCGCACGCATTCATAGCGGCTGGAAAACACCGCAGGCCGAACAACGGGAAGACGACGGGACCACGCACTATATCATCAGGCGCTCCTCCAGGGTTGATCAGCTGGGCGGGCACGCATTCACGATCGTCGGCTATAACGACATCGGCTTCCTTGTACAGAACAGCTGGGGGCCGGCATGGGGCCGCAAGGGTTTCGCCACCCTCACCTACGAGGATTGGCTCGTTTCGGCCTACGATGCATGGGTGGCGCGGCCCGGTGTACCTTCTGCGGTGAACCTCCGAAAAGACACCAAGGTCGTAACCGCCACCACCGGTGGAATGGCACAAGGCCCAGGACCAGACTTGGAACGGCTCAAAAACCATGTTGTGAACCTAGGCAACAACGGCCAGCTGTCCGGGACCGGACGCTTTGTCAGCAGCGCCAGCCAAATCAACAAAATAGTCGAGAACATAAAGACTACTCACAGCGAATGGGCCTCGCGAAGTGCCGCCTCTAACCACGCCCAGCCCCGCCGCATCGTGCTTTACGCCCACGGCGGGCTCGTGGACGAAAATGCCGGTTTACGTACCGCCCAGGCGCAATTGAACTGGTGGCTCAACAACGAGGTATACCCTGTCACCTTCGCTTGGCAAAGCGGTCCCATAGAAACATTCATCAGTCAGTTGGAAGACATCACCAAAGATCTCATACCCTTCGGCGGCCTGGGGTTTGACCTTGTCGAACAAGCAGACAGGCTGGTGGAAAAAATAGCGCGGTCCCGCCTCCGCTGGATGTGGGACGAGATGAAGGAAAACGCTGAGAAATCCTCCAGTGCCTTACTCCACCAAGTGTCATGGCGCCCAACGCCTTCAGCGGAGACAGAACAAGCTCCGGGAGCATCACTGCTCGTCAGCAGGCTACGCACATACGTGGACGAAGTGGCTCCGGAAAAAGTCGAGGTGCATTTAGTCGGTCACAGTGCGGGTGCCATTTTCACGGCTCATCTGCTGTCCCGCCTCGCTGCTGAAGGCATTCCGGTGACTACCCTAAGCTGGCTGGCACCAGCTATTACAGTTGATGAATTCAAACGGCTCGTCGTGCCGCTCCTCGACAGCGGCAATCTGGAACGGTTTACTTCCTACGGACTAAGCGAAGCCGTGGAACTCGACGACGTCGTCGGCACAGCCGGACTGAAGATCTACCAGAAATCCCTGTTGTATCTGGTCTCCCGCGCGTTGGAGGGTAACGGGGAAACACCCTTGGTCGGCCTTCAACGCGACATGGGCGCAGCCGCCTCCACGCAGCTCAGTAACGGCCGAACGAACTTTTTCTGGTCCCCCAGCCAGAGTCCCCTTGGCGGACGCAGCAGTGCGACTTCTCACGGTGGAATGGACGAGGACATGCTCACGATGACCTCGGTACTCCTGCAGATCCTTGCCGCGACTGACGTGACACAAACAGCAACATTCCGACCCTTTACGACACTCGACGCGCGCTCCCCGGGATCTTCTTCTGAGAAGGCCTCTCCCGCTGAGGCTGAAACGGTTAACGTTCAACCAGCAGGTGAAGTCCCCGTAACCCACATGGGACAACCCCAGGACGCTCACGACAAAGGCACCGAGAAAGAAAGATGACTAGCTCAGACATAGCGTTCTACAGGTGATAAATCCAAGACAACGGCAAGGTGCGGTTCGGCCGGTCCCGTAATCAAGCGCAACAGGTTAAAGACGCTCCGTGTATCACCGACCGTGAGGGGAACCGAACCTCGGTGGTCCAGGCGTCGAGCCCCAAAGGGGGGCCCTGCAGGCTTTTGTGACACCAAGGGAGCTCTCAACCCATCCCTATTGTGAATGACCCGATTCCTCGAGGTGGATAACAGTGACTGAAGATGTGACCGGACAGTCCCGGCGACCGGAAAGGGCCGTCCGACTGATTTTCGAATACGACGGGGACGACGTCATCCTTATTTCTCAACAAGACGTCGACGTCGCTACCACCAGATTAGGCATCCTACGAGAGCCACCGCTGGGGAACTATGTCGAGGTGCGCGCAGCGGACGGTGGCGCACTTTCCCGAGTAGCGATCGGCGAGGTTTTTTCAACCAGTGTCGAGGTGTTTCCAGAACACGCGGGAGAAGCCATCGTAAGGCTCGATGTAGACAAACCCCGCGGGGCCTTCACGGTGGTAGTTCCCACCGCCGAAGAGGCGACACAGGTGGCCGTGCTGGGGGTTCGAGCAGTTCGTGGTGCAGAAGCCAAAGCGGGTGCGGAGCGCCCTGCTCCTGAAGAACTGGGCGTCTTTCCACTGATGCGGAAGAGCTAAGGGGGTTGGAACCATGACTACTTCCGATGGCACCGTGCAGGGCAACACGCAAATCTTCGGATCGGCTCCCCGCGACAGCGCGTTCAACGTTGTCCTGCTCGCTGAGGGGTTCACGGCCGGACAACAAGCTGACTTCGACACCGCATGCGCCGAGTTCGTCACCGCTTTCAGCGCCGCGGCACCCTTCAACGGGTTAGCGGCCGCGATTAACGTTTTCCGCGTCAACGTCGCCTCAACCGATTCCGGTGCTGACGACCCGGCGGCGGCAGGAGGTACGGGCGCGGTGGTTCGCACCTATTTCGACGCTACGTTCGGAGGCAACAACATCCGGCGCCTGCTGCTGTGCAACAGCACGACGGCTCTTCAGGTGGCCGCAGCGCAGGTGCCTGAGTTCACCGTGGTCCTGGTCGTGGTCAATTCGACTATCTACGGTGGCGCCGGAGGGTCAGTGGGCACCTACTCTCTCGCGCCGGGGGCGACCGAAATCGCCCTACACGAGCTGGGACATACCGCCTTCGGGCTGGCGGATGAGTACGACTACTATGCCGGCGGTGATGAGACCGGCCAAGACCACCACCCGGCGGTGGAACCCAGCGAACCCAACGTCACCATTGATGCCAGCCGCCCCACCTTGAAATGGCGCTGGGCCGTGAACGCGTCCACAGCACTCCCGACGACATCAAACACAGACTGCACGAAAGTGGACCCGCAACCAAGCCCGGTCCCGACGGGAACCGTAGGAGCCTTCGAAGGCGCCCACTACTACCACTGCGGCGCGTTCCGCCCCGAGTACAACTGCAAAATGCGCAGCCTCGGAGATCCCTTCTGCCGGGTGTGCGGCGAGGTCATTCGAAACCACATCCGCTCTCAGGGGGAAGCTGACATCGTCGGTTTCGGTGAGGGCGGGGTGTGGGTGTCGCTGAACAACGGCAACGGCAGCTTCCAGGGCCCGCAGAAGGTGGTGGACAACTTCGCCTACAGCGCCGGTGGTTGGCGGGTGGAGAAGCATCCCCGGTTCCTGGCGGACCTGACCGGGGACGGGCGGGCCGACATCGTCGGTTTCGGTGAGGGCGGGGTGTGGGTGTCGCTGAACAACGGCAACGGCAGCTTCCAGGGCCCGCAGAAGGTGGTGGACAACTTCGCCTACAGCGCCGGTGGTTGGCGGGTGGAGAAGCATCCCCGGTTCCTGGCGGACCTGACCGGGGACGGGCGGGCCGACATCGTCGGTTTCGGTGAGGGCGGGGTGTGGGTGTCGCTGAACAACGGCAACGGCAGCTTCCAGGGCCCGCAGAAGGTGGTGGACAACTTCGCCTACAGCGCCGGTGGTTGGCGGGTGGAGAAGCATCCCCGGTTCCTGGCGGACCTGACCGGGGACGGGCGGGCCGACATCGTCGGTTTCGGTGAGGGCGGGGTGTGGGTGTCGCTGAACAACGGCAACGGCAGCTTCCAGGGCCCGCAGAAGGTGGTGGACAACTTCGCCTACAGCGCCGGTGGTTGGCGGGTGGAGAAGCATCCCCGGTTCCTGGCGGACCTGACCGGGGACGGGCGGGCCGACATCGTCGGTTTCGGTGAGGGCGGGGTGTGGGTGTCGCTGAACAACGGCAACGGCAGCTTCCAGGGCGCGCAGAAGGTGGTGGACAACTTCGCCTACAGCGCCGGTGGTTGGCGGGTGGAGAAGCATCCCCGGTTCCTGGCGGACCTGACCGGGGACGGGCGGGCCGACATCGTCGGTTTCGGTGAGGGCGGGGTGTGGGTGTCGCTGAACAACGGCAACGGCAGCTTCCAGGGCCCGCAGAAGGTGGTGGACAACTTTGCCTACAGCGCCGGTGGTTGGCGGGTGGAGAAGCATCCCCGGTTCCTGGCGGACCTGACCGGGGACGGGCGGGCCGACATCGTCGGTTTCGGTGAGGGCGGGGTGTGGGTGTCGCTGAACAACGGCAACGGCAGCTTCCAGGGCCCGCAGAAGGTGGTGGACAACTTCGCCTACAGCGCCGGTGGTTGGCGGGTGGAGAAGCATCCCCGGTTCCTGGCGGACCTTGGATGATTCATAACATGGTCAACTCACCGTGATGGTTCGGTGGTGAAGAAGCCGCATAGGAACTATCCACGAGAAGAACGACAGCACGGTTGGGCTGGTTGCCTGGCGGCTTGACTCCAGGAGTACCTCCTCCTGTGCCGCAAACGCTGACAGTAACCAGGAGGGCTTTGACGAAGCGTTGGGCCGAGAACTTCATTAGATGGGCACCTCGGCGGTCGTGACCCAGCGTGATGCTACGGTGACGCGTGTCCCATAGCATCTACCCTATCGAACGCGAGTGTAAGGGGAGGTTATGAGCATTCAAGCGCTTCCGGGCGACTCGGGCACGGACCAGACGGTTGGCTTCGGCGACGTAACGCCGAGAGCTTCCGTGCAGGGCTCGGAATCAGAGGAACAGCGCGGGGTGCAAGACAGCACACCGGCCATCAGGGACATCTCTGAAGCTGAGCAGCGCTCCGATTCAGCGCAGGGCATCACTAGCCAACGCAGACGCCCTGCCGAGGGCGAAGTGGACACAACGCCGCTGACTCGGCGAGGCTGACAAAGGAAGATTCAGCATGCAACTTCACTTCCGGAACCAGCACAGAACCCTACTCTGGGTCTGCATCGGTTTCTCTTCACCCGGCACCTGCGGTGCATACGGAAACTGGGGCACACGAGGGTGGTGGGCAATCGCGCCCGGCGGTCAGGCTTACGTTTTGAACACCAACAACCGTTACGCGTACTTCTATGCCGAAGCAGCTGACGGTGGGATTTGGGCTGGCCGATACGGACCAGTTCTCGCTCCGCGTCGCGTTTTTGACTCCTGTTGGGACATCGGGAACAACGTGGATCCGTACGTGTATATGCGAGAGATCTACACACAGAGCGATCGGCACACCGTCAACTTGATCTAGGTTGTCTCTGTAAGCGCCTGCACCGGGGCGAGGGCCACGCATAAATTAGTATTGCCGATTTGCGGCCTGAAACTCACCGGTCTTGAGTTCAATGCCAATGTAGCCCGTTGACCACATCGACAAATTGTCAGCGTGGCCGCCAACCGCAGTTGAGACGCCCAGCCGTCTGGCAGGCGGAGAAGCAGTCCAGCGTCATGGGATAGGACGAAATTAAGACCCTCGTTGTGCTTGATGCAAAATATGGCTTTTCCTGCACACGGTTAACACCACCTCGGCGAGGGTCATCAAAGATGTTCTGGCCCAACGTGTCGAGCACCGGGATCGGAAGCGGTAGCGGACAGGACTAAATGCAGGTCGCCATGTTGACGTACACCCCAGCCTGACGGCCGGGACCGCATCCCTTGACTTTCTTCTGGTACGGGCCTGGAACTCAACCCGACAGGACGTTCAGCTGGAGGATCCGCGCCGCTGAGGTGCCGACCCCAACACCTGTAACGGCCAGGTAACGGCATCTAGGCAGACTGGGTGTGGCTGCCGTCGCATGGTTTCCCATGACGGGCATGGAGTTGCAAGCAGCCGAACGAAATTGTTTCCGCTATGAGAACCAGACCTGGAAAGCCCCGGATGGCACGCCACCCCAACCGGTGACCGTTATCAGCAATACGTGCTGCTGACAGGATGGTTCCTTGCTTTCAGGAAGGGAGGCCTGTAATGGCCACTGAGCGTACCCCACAAGACGCTGACGGGGCGAAGGTGAGGTATGAGGTAATTCTCCGCGCGGCGGCGGGCTCCGGGGACAGGATCGATATGCGCCGCGTGGCGGACATGGACCTGGACCGGGTGCCCGATCCCGAGGGAGGCTTGCGGCTGCTGGTCGACATGGACGAGGCGGCCCGCCTCGTCCGTAACGGATTCGAAGTCACAATCGTCCAGGCCGCTCCCGCAGGTCCGCTGGACCCCTCGCTGATCATGGACGACGCCGCCGCGGCAGCCTGGCTCGATGAACACCTCGGAGGCATGGAACAGAAGGGAGAGGACTGATGTACCGTACGGTTTCCCAACTCGATACTGCCGGCAGCACCCTCGCCGCGACCCACCCGCAGCTCTGCACACAATTCACGTTGCCCGAGTCCTCAGTCCAGGGTCGGCCGGTCCGCGCCCTGCGGCTGCGCGCTGGCGACGGAAACAACCGGCGAGGTGTGCTGCTAGTGGGGGGAACGCACGCGCGCGAACTGATGAATCCAGACCTGCTCATCGAACTGGCGGTCGACCTTGTCATCAGCTACCGGACAGGAAGCGACGTGGTCCTCGGCGGCCGGACCTGGCCGGCCGCCGATATCAAATTGACCCTGGAGACCCTCGACGTGTACCTGCTGCCGTGCGTGAACCCGGACGGGCGCCACTTCGTGATGACCGTCGATGGCTTGTGGCGCAAAAACCGGCGGGACAACGCGGGAACCACCTGTGACGGCGTCGACCTTAACCGCAATGCGGACCTTCTTTGGGGCATCACCGAGGGGCAAACCTCTTGCGACCCGTGCTCCGATGTCTACTGCGGGCCATCCGTCTTTTCCGAGCCCGAGACCCGGAATGTCCGCCACCTGCTTGACTCCCACGGCATCGACTGCTTTGCCGACGTGCATTCCTATTCGGAGCTCGTGCTCCACCCTTGGGGACATGCACCGACCCAGACGACGGACCCAACGAAGCGGTTCACCACCCTGCCGGCAACTGCCTGTCAGCCGATCAGGGATCCGAGCTATGCCGAGTACATGACACCGCGCGACCTGATGCGCTTTGAAAGCGTCGGAGACCGTATTGTCCAAGCCATTGCCGACGTGCGCGGCCGGAATTACACACGGGAAACCGGACTCGGCCTCTATCCCACCACCGGGACACTGAGCGATTACGCCTACGCACGCCACATCGCGGACAGCACCAGGCACAAGACATACGGCTTTACCCTCGAGACCGGACCCTGGCAGGGCAGCGCGGCGGAATCCTTCCATCCCGCGAATCCCGAGCCGATCAAGCGGGAGGCTGAGTCGGGGCTGCTGGAACTGATCCGGCAGGCCATCTGCGCCATCGAGCTGGCCGGCTGGAAGCTGCTTAACCGCGACACGGAGATCCTTGCGCTACGCCGGGTCCGGGACGAATTGGGCGGCACCGAGGAAGGACGGGGTTGGATCACACTGTTTGAACAGCTCCAGGCGCCACTAGTCAACATCGTGCTGGAGGATCCCGAGCTGGCCGGGCGCGCCGCACGCCTCGTGACCGCTGCCGGCGCCCAGGCCGCCGACGATGGCGCGGTCCTGGCCTCGGAGACAACCGGCGAGGCCCATGAATTCATGCAGGCCCTGGCCGAGCGTGGCCCCGAGGAACTGCGGGACGACCTGCAAGCGGTGCAGGACCGGCTGGGCGCCTTGGTCGGGCTTTCCACCGCAGAGATCGTGCACTCGCTCACAGAACGCGGACCCGCAGACACTTCGGTTTCGGACCGTCCGGTTATCTAGAGCGGCCCCTGGGAATTTGCCCGGTCGTGCATCGCCGGGCCAAGGGTGCGGCAGATGGCCGACGGCGGACTCGCGGGCACCGCCCCTAAATGGCGTAACTTGTCCTATCCGTACCGGAGGCTGCACAGTCTGCAATTTGCCCCGGCAGCCTGTCGCCCTCGGGCGAGGCGCGGTGCGTCATCCTGTGGGCATCAACGGACGTCGGCCGGCCCTCAGATACCTTGCGCGCACCGGAGGAGGTGCTGGTTCAGAGCATCGCAGTCACTAACGGGCGCCTGGGCCAGGGAAAGATACCTATCAGCTGTTCAGAGTCCCTACTAATGGAATATTTTTCTTGACATAAATTCTTTTCTTGACATACGGCGTCATTCTCTGAGCCGTTTCACGATCGACCCGACACTGGCAGGGCCGGAGAGACTCTCGCAGCGGGTGGCAGCTGTTCCGGCACCTGTGACAGCGATTGTGGAACCGACCTCGATGATCTGGCTGGCGCTGTCCCTCGCGGTCGAACGGGCCGGCGGCCAGATGGAAATGATCGGTGCCCGACACTCCGCACGGCTATGCGGGGCCATCATGGGCAAAAACAAATCCGATGTCGTCGACTCCGAAGTCCTCACCCATGCCGGGAGATCTTCGACCCGCCACCACTGGTCCTGGCATCCCCGGGACAGCTGGCACTGCGGCGGGCCGTGTCCGCCGGGCCGGCGCCGTCATTGACGGCAACCGCTGCTGGGGGCGGCTGCTGTCGCTGGCACGGTGGGCCTTTCCCGATATATGGACCGCTTTCGCCGGATCCGAATCAGCAGCCCTCGCCGTGCTGGGCCGGTGGCCCCACCTCCGTTCCCTGGCATTGGCGCGCTAGGCGACCCTGACGGCCCGCGTCGCCGAGCACACCCCATGTCGCCGACACACCCGGCCACGCCATCACGATCAAGACCGCAGCCTGGGGATGGGCAGACTTCTCGGACGGTCACCTGGACCTGGACACGCTGGCCGTAGACGTGAACGAACACCTCGGTGACCTGCAGGAATCCCGGGCAGGGTGGATCGCTTCACCTCGCATGCACGGCAGTGGTGGGAACATCTCTACGGCGATGACCCGCTGATCCTTTCCCTGCCTGGTGTGGGCCCGGCAACCGGTCCCTGCATCCGCGCCTACTTCGGCGACGGATCCGGGTTCGAGAGCGCCAAAGAAAGCAGCGAACTATGTCGGCATCACCCCTTCGAACTGGTCCTCCGGAACGATGAACCAGTCCCGCCGGGCCATCAGCAAGGAAGGACCGGCACCGTTGCGCCTGGCGTTCTGCCAGGCCAGCAGCGTCGCCCGGACCATGGATCCCAGCTGCCGCGTTCTATCACCGGCTCATGACCGAACACGGCCACTGCCACACCCAGGCCACTATCGCGGTCGCCAGGAAACTGGCCGAAAGGACCTGGAAAACCCTCACCACCGGACACAAATGTATGAGCTGCGGGACCTCGAGGGGCAGCCAGTCACCAAACGGGCAGCGAAAGAAATCACCGCCTCCCATTACACCGTCACGCCCAAGCAACGCAGCCAGTCGCGGTCCCACACGATCGAAGCGAAACGGGCACGCCTGACACCGTAGCTACCAGCACCTACCGGCACCGGGCAACGTCTTTTCGACCAACTGCAGCGGGACGGCGTATTGAGGGTGGTTTTCCGGGACGCTGAGGTCGAGCAAAAGCCCGGTGGACGGATCCGCCAGCGGGAAGTACGTCCACCGGAGGCGGAACAACTCGATGAGCTCTGTGACAACTTCGACTCCACTTTGGGCAATGGCTTGTGTTGACACGCAATTTGGGCCCGCTGCGTTACCTTGGCGTTACTGCTCCGCGGCATCGAAGGCCCGCCCCACACCGTGGAGAGGGCATCCCGTGGACGCGGCTTGAGCTGCCCCCGCACGCCGATGGGTCACCCCGTCCCTTCGTGTTCTTGAGATGTGCCGTCTGGATCACCCGCGACGTCATCACCGGCGACTTAGAGGTCAGTGCGTCACTCCTCGTCAATGGTCTCGTACCGGAACTCCGTGGGCTGCCGGGCCGCTTCGGGGTCCTTCATCCAGCCCCAGCTGATCGGCGTACCGGGCTTGAGCCTCTCGGGGTCGAATGCCAGCAGCCGCCACGTAGTCTCGTCGAGCCGCTCGCTCTGGTTTACCTCGACATTCCCCACGAAAAGCGCAGGCCCATAGGCCCGTGCGGGGATGGGACCGTCGGTCTCGACAAGGAACTCCACGGCGTCCTTCCTTTCGATGAGGGTTGACGTGAAGTGCTCGCGTCTCGGAGCCTCATACCGGATCCGGCGTATTTGGAGCCCGCGCAGGTTGGGGAGCTGGGGCGCTGAGGGCGGCACGGCTGAGACGGGTGACCCCGCGTCGGTGGTCATCGCGTTCTCCTTTCAGGCATGGACGACCTGCAGGTCGTCCAGGGCGAGGTCGCGGTCGTCTCGGCGGTCGAACCGAAACATGATTGCCGCGACGGCTTTAAGGTCGAGCTTCGAGGCGGCGGTGAAGCATGCCGTCCGGAAGCGGACTGTCTTGAGCATGGTCTTCATGGTCGCGGGGTTCCTCGGGAACGGACGGGGGACACCACCGACCTCATCAGAGTCGACCCAGGACTCTACGCCTCCAACGTCTCTCAGCCCGAGCTTGAACCCGGTCGGCGGTGCGCCCAAGCCGGTGGCACCGAATACCTCCGCGACCCGGACCCAGACCTCATGGCCGGTGAGGTCGCGGCTGCCCAATTCCTGGACGAACTCCCGGCCATTTCCGCCCGCCCGTGCCACCATGCCGTTGCTGTCACCGAAGAAGGATCCGTTGAACGCTCCGGCCCCTTGGCGGAAGGGAAACTCGCCGGCCGTGAGCCCACCGAGCTGCTGCGTCGGTGCGCCCAAGGAGTTCGCCTGGATGCCGTTACCGTCCTCGTGGTTGTCTACGGTCAGCACTCCCTCCTGAAGAAACGACAGGTGGACGTGCTCGGTCGATACGCCTGCCGGCAACAGGCGGCCGTTCAGGTAGGGCGTGGTGCCGTGCGCCAGCAGCGTGGCGCGGTAAAAGGCGCAGCCGTAGGCCTCCAGTACCCTTTCGTGCTCCGACCGGCTGAGGACAGTAGCCGTGGGGGCTGCCATCGTCCAGAGGCTGTCGTCGTCGAGCCAGACACGGTTGTAGAACTGGTGGTTCGTCCGATGCACATAAAGCTGGGATTTCAGCGGGGCCGGTGTCGCGCGGTCGTAGTAGATGGCGCCGTCGTTGGGCCACACGTCCCCATCTGCCGCGGGGAGGATCGTCATGAAGGCGTACCCGGCGGGCGTGCGCTTGGAAGCACCTCCCTCGGTGGGCGCCAGGGCGATTACCGATCGGATCGTGACCCCCGCCAGGCTGATCACCTCGGGGACTAGCACCACGGCCTCGCCACCCTGCGAGTGGCCCATGAGGCTCACGCGCGAGAAGTCGACGCGTTCGTGGAGCACCGACGTCGCGTCCGCGTCGAACTGCTGGATGAGGGCGATCGCCCCGATGATGAGGTCCGCCCGCGCCTCGATGATTGCGATGCTGTAGCCCATCCCGTTCTGCGCGTTGCAATCGACGGATGCGGCGATGATTCCCATCTTCGCCAGCGAGGCTTGGAAATACTCGTAGCCGAGGTAGTTCGGGTCGCTCGGACTGTGGTTGCCGTGGGCCATCACGACGAGTGGGACACGGCCTTGGGCGGCGAGGCGCTCGTTGAAGGGGACATCCGTGCCGTCGTCCTGCGCGGGGTAGTAGATGCGGCCGCTGTTCGGGCCGTCCGAGAAGTCCGTGACGCCAACCGGGAAGAGGTTCAGCGCCGAAGGATCGGCGCCCACCGGCGGGTTTGCGCATGGCACGGTGATCCTGAGCACCCGCTGCCCTACACATCCCTCAAGGTCCTGGGCGATGACGACGGTATCACTGAAGGCGATCTGGGTGATGAGGGTGACGATAGGGCCGGCCCCCTTGCCGACGGGCTGCCCGTTTAGCCAGACGGTGAGTGTGGCGCCAGGGGCGTATTCGGTGAACATGACGGATGTGTCCCCGCCATGGATGGGGCCGCATCGCGGGGCGGGCAGGCTCGAGCAATCCTCGACCGTCACCGTTCCGGTCCCGCTGGGCGGGTCGGCCGGGCACAAAGTCTGGAATGCTTCCAAGGGCTCGCCTGCGGTGAACGGCGGTGCGATGGGGCCGACGCTGATGGATCCACCCCAGCAGCCCCACGTCCCCAGCTGGCTGCCGTTCCGCGTCACGGTGACTCTCGCTCCGTTGACGACGTCAATGACCTCCAGCTGGGTGCCGCCGGCGTAAACCGGCTTGACCAGGGGAACGGGCAGCGGCGTCGGCGGCGAGGCGGTCGTATGCTCGACCGACGGCGGGCTCGGGTCTCCGCACAGGTCGAACCATGCTCGCACGTTCTGCGAGGTACCGAACGGCGGGGCGACGTCCACGCCTTGCGGGTTTGCGCAGCCATTTACCCGGCCCACCTCAGCGCCGCCCGCGGTTACCCAGACGTTGCCGCCAGTGAGTATGTTGCCGACGCCGGTGCGTACGCCGCACTTGTAAACCGGGAGGCCGAACATCTCCGGACGGGGCGGCCCGGTCGGGAAGTCCTTCAAGTGGTCACGGACGGTGACCGGTGGAGTCGACAGGACGCTAACGGCGCCGGCCGGCTTCTGCCGGGCGCTGACGGTGTCGCCCGTGTTGAGGACCGGGACCTGGACCGAGATGCCGTAGGGCAGCACCACGCCGACGGTGGCGCTGCCTGCGGGTGCACCGTTCACCTCGACCTCGACGGTCGCGCCCAGTACCGCGCCGGTTACCATTACCGCGCTGGCGCAGCGGTAGATCGGCTCGACGACGACAGGCGGCGACAGCAGCGCGGGATCCTCCTCAAGGTTCGCTTCCCGGCGGCTGATCTCTTCGATGGTCATGAGGTGCCTCTCTCGTCGTCCGTCACGCCGGTCCCGCTCCCGGCACGGTGGACGGCTCGAGAATCTCACTTGTGAGGAGGTCCTCCTCCTTGTCCCCCAGCAGGACGTAGAGTCCCGGGGCCTCCGCGTGCAGGAAACCGCGGAGGCGGGCGATCCGGGCACCGCTGGTAAGGTCAAAGGCGGAAGCTTGGTAAAGCCACGCGGCGGACTCTCCCCCGGAGCCGTCGGTGACGCGCAGCTCCATCCGGGGCAGCCGCACGCCGCTGCTGTGATCGGTTTCGGCCGGTTCAACCCGACGAGCGTCGATCACCCGGGCGTCGACGAGCTCTACCCAGCTGGCCTCTAGGCTCCGCGAGAGCAGCGAGCGGGTGCCTTCGGCGGGGAAGTCTGCGGCGCTGACGCGGGTGGGAGTTGGAGCATCGTGGGGTTCCTCTCCGGCCAGCCGCACGCGCATCCATCCCTCGTCACGCACGGTCGTGGACCCGGAGTCGTCCCTGAGCACCCCGCCGAGGAAGGCGACCTTCTGCCAGCGCGCATAGTCCGAGGGCATGTCGATGTCCGAGCGTACCCAGATCCCAGACCAGCCCCCGCCCGTGTGGCTATTCAAAACCACCAAACCCCGGTCGTGGATGCCGCCGTTGCAGCCCGTGCAGCACGCCACGCTGACGTGCACGCTAGCGAGGGTGGGGCCGTACGGGAAACGCGTCTCTGTGTATGGCACCTTGAGCTCCATCGGCGACTTCACACCATGGACGAACCGCGGTCCCACTACCCGGTCACCGACCACGACCTGGTCCACAACCAGTTCGTCCTTTGGAGCCGCCTCGACGGCGAGCACGATCTCCGTCGGGGAGTCCGGTTTGCGGCCGTGCGCCCTTGCGGGGCGGCCACTGAGGAGCTGGAGGCCAGCGTCATAGGCCCAGGCCGCGTCATCAGGCGACGCGAACAGCACGATCAGCGTGTGGTCGTCCGACGGAAAGGTAGTAACAATCCCATTGCCCAACATGTCGGCTCCAATCTGCGGCAGGACTGCCTTACCAGGAACGGCCGGGCGTATCAGCCCGAGTCTGGACGCGTTACCCGGCGAATTTTCTCGGTCAGCCTAGCAGGGGCGCCGTTATTGGGGCGTTATCGATCACGCCGGGGGTGCAAACGGCAGTTGGTTCAGGACCGGTGAAGGCTTGCATCAGGACCATCCACAACTCGCCGACTGCTTGTGACGTTTGAGTCAGGACCACCCTCAGTGTTGTTTTCATCGATGAAAGCAAGCATTTGCAGGTCCCGGATGAGGAGTGTATATGGAGCTGTTTGCCAAGACTCGCAGAGACGTTCGTTTGGAGAACACACTCTTTTCCTCCTATAAAGCAGGTGATAAGCGCACAGCCCGAGGAAGTGGCAGACGCCAAGCATCTTCTAGTTGAAACAGCGAGCCCACCACTGCCGGTCAGGGGCGGAACTGCGACCTGAACCAAAGCGGGCAGCGCGCCACTCTGCTGAATCTTCTAGTCCGAAAATGGGGTGAGCTTCCTGTAGTGCGTGCATGTGGAGTTGTCCGGCGGGCGATGGTAAGCCGGCCGGTGGATTCCAGCAATCGGAGGCTGCCTCCATCACCAGCCGCTCGATACCGAGATCGACCAGATGGTTGGCCAGTTCCGTTAGAGACCGGGTCATCGTCGAATGTTTGGACACCTCCTGCAGGCGTCTTCGGGTATTCCCCGGGCCGGGCATCCGCACACAACACACGAGCTCGGCTTTGCCGATATCCAGGGCAGCGACCCTCGCAATGATCTGTTCCTCATCCTGGGATTCGGTCAGCATGGCCTTCGTCATCTCCTCGCAACGCACCCGATCTGATGGTCGAAGAAGCCGCCCGTGGGGATCACCGGGAAAACGGGAATCTAGTCCTCGTCCTCGTCGAAAGAAACAGTGAAGGGCCCACAGCGTGATCCCCACCGCCCGGCTAGACGACGGCCTAAAAGAACTATGGGGGCACGGCGTTGACAGGCGACCATGGGAACATTGTCAGCCCGGAACGGGCGTCCCACAAGGGATACATTGGCCAGATGAGCAGCCTTGCCGGATGCTAGTTTCGCAATATCGCCCTAGCCAAGAGATATGCGGCAAGGGCGCCAATGACGGCTCCCCCGCCTTGCAGTATGACGCCGACCAGACCACTCTGGGCTAGCGCAGAATCTGGGTCGGCAACCATTTGAAAAGCTATGAAGTATCCAACGGCATAGCCAATTGCCGCCCCGGCGACAGCTGCAATCCACAAAACGTAGTCACGCCCGGAATCTTGGGACATAAATAGGCTCGCTTCCTGATCGTGTTTCTGGACAACGCCTTGCAATTACGCCCCACGGCCCGGCACCGGAGTGGCCAACCCGTAGACGAAACGGCGGAAGGCGGCCTCGAGATCCCTGCAACCGGATCGGGTGATCAGGAACTCCTCCAGGTATTTCGTAGTGGTCGGCCGCTCGCTGTGGTTGGTGTAGAGATCGCGCATGTGCGCGCGCAGCTCTGCCGTCCCGATGGCTGCCGCAACTCCCTCGAAGAAACGGCTCCCCTGCTCGTAGGACTCCGGTGCCGTGACGCGCACCCACGGGTTCGGCGGCTGCAAAAGCACCGGGGGTTCACTGAAGTTGAACGGCATGGAGCCCGTGGCGCCGTTGTCGTTATAGACAGTCCAGGCTTCGTCCCACCAGGCGTCGGGTTGGCTGGCGGGTTTGAGCCCTCGGGCGAACCAGCTGTGGAATGCCTCGTGGCGGAGCGCCGGCACACCGCTCGTGGTTCCGCCCTCGTATTCCATACCGCCCCGGTGCAGGAAGGCCGTGAAGCGGGATCCGTGCCGGTACGGTCCGCTGGATTGTTCGTTGGTGGCCAACCAGCTCTTGAGATCGGCGATCCGGTCGGGTAGCGAGATGTTGCTACGCACGAGTTTCCAGGCCTCGATGGTCACCTGTGTCCCGGAGACCGGCAGGTCCACGGTACCGGTCGCGGATTCGAGGGTGTCGGTCGCGCGCAGCTCGAGCAGCGGGGACAGCGCGGTGAAGTGTGCCGGGAAGGTGATGCGCCACCGGTTGGGCGCCACCACAGTGACTAACCCGTTGGTGATGGGCGTGTGCGGAACAGACGTGTGCAGAAGCTGGAGCTCGATCGTGAGCGAAAACTGGTCGAAGATCAGGTTGGCCGGGATGAATGCTTCCAGGTATCTCCCCGCGCCGAGATCGGTGAACCCGAAGTTGAAGGCGAGCCGAGGGCCGGCACTCCAAATGATGCCCGGCGGGTAGGAGCCCACCGGCGACGCCGCCGGCGGCCCGAGCCGGTATTCGAGGCGGAGTGTGTGTTGCGACCTGGCGGGCAATACGGACTCAACTATCCGCAGTTCAGCGTCCGGGCCACCGCCGAAATCATGATGGGCCAGCTGCACAACCGGGATCGGTGATCCGTCGAGCGAACCCGCGGTCACCTGCTGGCGGAGATCGAAGACGGGGTTTCCCTCGCGGTTTCCGGTTGTAAAGTCGACGGTTGCCTCGCCCGTGCCCGACGAGCTCGCCGCGTCGAACACCAGGCGAGCTTCAACATGTTGGATATCGATCGGTGTGGCCAGCAGCCCGTCCACTGTCGTGGGCGGGGGTGCCAGATCGAAGTTGGTGCTCACTGTGTTCGCACGGGTCGGAGGGCATCGGAGGGCGCCGGAGCCGGGCCGAGGTGCCGTTGCGCCAGGTTGTCGTGCTCGCCCACGTGCGAACCGGCTTCGGCCTGGTCGGTGGGGGTGTATACCGATGCGAGCAGGAGCCCTTGGGCGGCCGCAGGCGGCACGCTGTCCGCCGGTATCGTTGCCTTGACGATGGTGCTGGCACCCGGCGCCAGTGCGAACCCGCACGCTGCCGATAGCGGCGGCAGGAAGTCGGCCGGGTAGGTGAACGCCGTGCCCGCTACAGGCTGGATGGTGAAGGTGACGACGAAGGCGCGTGCACTCGCTGCGCCCGTATTCCGTACCCGGGCGTAGCAGAAGTTGTCCTGCCCGGGCAGTGGCGTCTGATGCGTCGTGCCGTTATCGTCCGCCTGCCGTGTCCACAAATCCCCAGAACTGAGGGTCGTCGACCCGCCGCCGAGCTGAAGATCGGCAGCAGGATCGACGGCCAGCAGACCGCGATTGTGGAAGCTGTTGAGCATCTCCGCCAAGTGGCGCCCCCGGTAGTGCGGCAGGGCCGCGTTAGTGCGCATCACGGCTTCAGCGCCATCGGGCATGCTCGAGGAGGCGACGAGCAGATGGTGGGACAAGGTCACGGTTTTGATCACGGCGTTGCGGGCTGCGAGTCGCTCGGCCGGGACCGTCGACGCACCACCGATCGCAAGGTAGACGTTCCACAACGCAGCCGACCAAATCTCGCCGTCCGCATGCTCCTGGTTCACCCAGTCCGCCGGGTATACCTTCGTCCCGTCAACCCGGCGCAACCCGCCCCGGTCCCCGAAGATCCAGGGCTCGAAGACCTCGCGCAAGAATCCGTGCTCGGCGAAGTAGACGCACGCCGCCATGTCCCCGAAGCCCTCGCCCATAGCGCGGGTCTCGCGCCGGCCGGTAACCGGATTGGTAGCCCCCCAGCCGGGTACCTGGTCGTCCTGGATGGCATGGCCGTACTCATGAATCATGACGTGCGCGTCTTCGGCACGGTCCGGCAGGCAGGGGCCGGAGTTGGAGAAGTGCAGCCCCTTGTCGATCGGTGAGTAGAACGCAGCCCCGCTGCCCTCATGAGGGTCACACGCGATCTGTGAGTTCCGGGCGGTGGTGATCCCGGGTCCCTGCGTCGGGTCCTGCAGGTATCGCTGGAAAGTATCGACCGCGTAATAGACGTTCACCGCCTCGAAGCGGACGTCGCCGGTGGAATAGGTGAAGGCGTGGGCATCCGCCTCCTCAGGGAGGACGGTGTTCGGGGGCCCGAAGTTCCTCATGGCCACGAACGGCCCGGACAGTCGGTGCCGCCCCGTCGCTGCATTGAACGAGATCTCCCGCAAAGTGCGGGTGACCCGTTGGGCATCGATCGTCTGGCGGGAGCTGCCGGTAAAGCTGCAGCCGCCGGCGGTCGCGTCCGGGTCGCGCAGTGTGGCGTCTCTTGCAGTCACGACTGGGTTGGGGTCGAAGACCAGGCCGGACCCATCGACGTGCTTGATGAGGTCTTGCCGGTCGAGCACGTCGCCGGTAGCGGCGTCGACCATGACCCGCCAGTCATGCGGCGGGTTCTGGGTGGGAAGCAAGACAACGAAGACGCGGTGCAAGCCGTCCTCGCGTGGAAAGTAGGCCTGCGCCGGCGGAGGCGGGTCCCCACGGAGGTCGGGCCGGCCGACATCCTCCAGAGCGGTCTGCTGAGCCTGCTCGGCCGTGATAGGCGCGTCACCGGCGGGTGCTACCTGGAGTTCCGGCTCTCGGTCGAGGTCAATCTGGACAATCCGATCCTCTGCGGCGTTCGTCGCGACCAGGATCTGGGTCTCCAGCACCGGCAAGCCGTCGAGCTGCTGCTGGTAGCGGACTAGCCGGCCTAGCGGGGTCGTGGCGCTGTGCATCTCGGTCAGGCCCGCGGCGGCCGGTATCCGAAGCTCCTCCGCGTGGTCGATCAGGAATTGTTTCACCTGATCGCCGGCGGCTTCCGACTCCGCGTCGGACCGCGGCAGTTCGTAGTCCCCACGAACCCTCATGAGGCGACCGCCGCTCTCATAAACGTCGCCGTTCTCATCTAGTGATCCGTTCGGCATGGTCTGCGACTTCCTGGCTAGTTATCGGGCTTACTTGAACTTCGGCTGGTGTCATGCGGAGCGGCTATTACCCGGCTGAGGTACTGCTCCGCTGGCTGGTCACCGACCTCCTCACGTACCTCGACCTCGGCTGCGGTGAGACCGGTGTAGGCTCCGGCGGAATCTCCGTCAGCGGCCGTAATAGAGCATTGCCAGTCGTGTGCCACATGCAACTTCATCACGAGCCCCTCCCGTAGACTGCGCAGATTTGCTCAAGCCCTGTTGGAACCGCACGTGGCGAACGTGCCGTAGCCCGACAGGTCGCGGTCAGTGCAGCCCAACCGGCACACACGACCCGCAGCGCGTAGATGGCTTCTGATGTCATCCAGACCCGGATCTGTTCCGCGCGGGACGATCGAGTGTTCACCGGCTGAGGGAAAGCGAAAAATCCCGCCGATACTCGGTGGTCGGGCAGGGTCTGCCGACAAGATACCCAACAGAATGACCGGCCAGAATCCTCTGATTCTGTCGCTGCCGCGCTCCGCGCAGGTCAACCACCCAGCCCATCGCGTGCTGCACCGGTGCCCTGTCCCAACTGCGTCACCGGGACAACACTGGGATCAGCTACGCCTCAGTTTCCCAGCCTGTGTGTCAACTGACAGAGAGCCCACGTATTGCTCCAACGGCTGGTCTCCGACGTCATTCGGTACATCGAATTCGGCCACCTTGATGTTGGCTTCCTCCGATGGTGGGTCCCCTCCCTCCACTGCCGCACCCACAATGGTTCCGTCCTCGGTATACGCCACATGCAGTTTAGTCATCAGTCTCTCCTCCAATTTGTCATGAGTCTTTCCGCCAAGCTTGGGGTTTGCACGGATCTGCCGTCTCCCGTCATCACTCGGGAGCCCTAATCGCACCTCGCGTGAAAGTCGTGGGGTTGTTCGTATTGTTCCTGACGACGTACGTCAAACGTCGCACACCTGAAGCGTCCGTAGCGATGAACTTTCTCAGTATCTCGATGTTGTTGTTGGACCCAGTCGGCACCGCTGAGATATCCCAGAAGGCATCGTCTAGGGGTTGGAAAAAGCTGAATTTTAACGTTTGTCCACCGCCGATGAATTGAGCACCGGCTGATGATACGAAGACGCGAACGCCTGCCATGAGATCCTCCTCTTGTCAGCCCGTAACCCGGGCACTTCTTCGGCCTAACCGTCCTCCCTGAGGGAGGTGTTCATAGGAAAGCAGACGAGGCGTTACGTCGGCGTTACTCTTAGATCGCTCCGGGACGTTTGCAGGGCCGCGAACGAGGACGGGGCGTGATCCTGGCAGCGTAGGCCAACTCGGTCGAGCCGACGATGTGGGCCCGGCCACGGCGGATAATGTTCTGGCAGCCGCAGTGAGGCGTGGGCGCAAAACCAGACCTTTGGGCGTACGTCTATCGTCATTGCGGCAGGTAGTCTCATCGTCACCGCAAGCCTCATATCGATTGGAAGTCTAGAATCACAGGGTCCTGTCCGGCTGATCTACACCCCAACCTGACGGATGGAACCCCATGTGTCTTGACTTTCTTCTGATACGGGCCTAGAACTCAACCCGACAGGACGAGGATTGGAGGCGCAGGGTGGCTGGACAGCGGATCGGGTATGTGCGGGTGAGCACGCTGGACCAGAATGAGAAGCGCCAGCTCGACGGCCAGGTTCTTGACCGGGTCTTCACCGACAAAGCCTCCGGCAGGGACACCGCCAGGCCGCAGCTGGCTGAACTGCTGCGGTTCGCCCGTGACGGGGACACCGTGGTCGTGCACAGCATGGACCGGCTGGCCCGGAACCTCGATGACCTGCGGGCCCTGGTCCAGGGCCTGACACGCAAAGGCGTGCGGGTGGAGTTCGTCAAAGAGAGCCTGGTTTTCACCGGCGAGGACTCCCCCATGGCAAACCTCATGCTCTCCGTCATGGGCGCCTTCGCCGAGTTCGAACGCTCCCTCATCAGGGAACGGCAGCGGGAAGGCATCGCCCTGGCCAAACAACGCGGTGCCTACAAAGGACGGAAAAAGACCCTCACCCCGGAACGCGCCGCAGAGCTGGTCCAGCGCGCCGAAACCGGTGTTCCGAAAGCCATCCTTGCCCGTGACTACGGGATCAGCAGGGAGACCGTCTACCAGTACCTGCGCCACGCCAAACTGGACTGAACCGCTCCCCCGCTGTCGCCATCGTTGTGCCATAGCCGGGCCGGCCGTAGCTTGACGGAAGGTCCATTATCGGCGTTTAGAAACGGTCGGGGGAGCAGCTCTAGGAGCCGCGAATATCCCTTCAAGACACGCCGCGAAGCCCTTATGTCTGTGTGCTTCACGGCTCCGACGATCCCCTGTTATCAACCTGGGCGGTTCAGAATTAGTGGTGCTGGCCGGAAATCGGGAGCAGCAGAAATGAGAAGCGAGCCACTCTGGGAGCCCACTCCTGGAGTGCACGTAAATCAGGCAGGTCCACGAGTGCCAGCGTTGGTTCGAGCCCTGCACCGAGGCTGTTCCAATAGGGCACAGCAGCCGGTTCGACTTCGCAGATCCTATTGGCCGTCGCACCCGGCGGGACCATGATTCCTCGGACGATATCAGCCCAGGTGCTGGAGGGATGCCAGTGCAGGATTCCGCCCCGAGGAGCCCTAGGGTCATCCTGGTTCCGGCTCGGCGGATGGTCGAGGAGCGCCCCCATTAGGCTCGGGTGTGCGGTGAGCATGGCAAGCAGCACAATGACTGCTTGGAATTCGCCAGGACGAGTATCGCTTCCGAGGAACTCCCGGCTCCGGCTTAGGTCGCGAGTCGCGCGGAGCATGCGGTAGAGATTGAGTACCCTCGTGCCCTCGCGTGGGGTCTCTAGAAGGCCTCCGACGGCCTTTAGCAAGGCCTTCTCGTCGTCATTTAGCTTCAGCGGTTCCGTGACAGCGGTTATTCCGGACGGAGACGATGCGGCCAGAGGGGACTGAGGCTGGATCTCGATCGGTGTCGGGTGAAGCTTGCTCTGTGAAGCTGCATCGATCGCCAGCACTGCCTGTGTGTCTTCTCCTGGCGTGCTTGTCCCGTTGGTCGCGTTCAGTCCGCCGTGGTGCTGAAGTCCCGTGGCGGCCTCGTGTACGACAGTGGCTTGTTGGTCCGCCTGCAGCTCGTTGTGTTGATTGTCCTTGTTCCGCGGAAGGTCGACAGCTGCAGAGACGAAGCGGCCGAAGGCATCGGGGTCCATGCGCGGCAACACGAACGGAATGTTGAAGATTTTCTCCAGGTAGTCCTCGGGTGTCACGCCACCGTCAGCTTCGCTGGTCAAGTAATCACCGCGTGCGAGCGTCGCCGGGTACTTCTCCCGGAGTGAGCGGACTATCCAGCGGGGGTCGACACCGACAACCACAGTGAACAAATCGAGCGCCAACAGTAGGTGGATTGCTTGCAAGACCTCGACAACCTGCTCGGGCTCGCATCGATCGAGGTCATCGATGTACAGCACGATGCGGTCGATCGGTGTCCGCCCCTCTCGGGGATTCTTGCGCCAATCCGACATCAGTTGGGCGAGCCGGTCGAGGTCCCGGCGCACTATGGAGATGAGACCAAGCCTGCCTTGATACTCCGGGCTCTCGGAGCGTTCGAGCAGAAACTTGAACAGCCGGGCATCCGGCCTAAGTTCGTTGAGGTCATGCTCGATCTGTTCAGCGCGCCGGGTTACTGTCGTCAACCGCGCCCCTACGCTCTCCTCCCGTGCCTTCGCCCGCCAATAGGCGTCCAGCGCGGGTAGAGTTGCCGCTTCCCGGGCCTTAGCGTCGGATGTTTGTAAGTCATCCGCGACTTTCCGCAGCATCTGCAGTCCCGATCGTGCCCAGTTCGCCGCCAAAATCCCGGCTGCTAGAAGCGTCGAGGTTCCGGCGATCCCGAATGTGGCGGCCATGCGGGGCGCAAAGAAGGACACGACCGCTGTAACGGCCAGTACCACCAGGCCGGCTGCCAGAAACCAGCGGGCGCGGCGATTCCGCGCCATTGCAGCCAGTGCCTTCACGTCGTCAACGGAATCACTGACGGCGTCTGCCAGGGCGTCCGCCTGGCTGACCAGGTCCTTCACACCGAGGCTGCGAAACGCCTTGTCGAGCTCGTCATGGAGGATCGGGGACTGCCTAGCGACTGACAGAAGGTGCACCTTCTGTTTAGCGCTGCTCTTGCGCGCGGCAACAAGGTCGGTGCGCGCTTGTGCGGTTTCCGTAATCGCACGATTCTTCGCCTGCAGGAGTTCCACACGGGCTTCGCGCTGGGTTTCGAGGTCATGGGCGAGTTGCGCCCGCTGTTTCTTGAGCTTTTCAATATCGGTTTCGCCTACGGAATCCGGGCCCAGAAGCTGCCTAAAGATCTCGTCGCCGAGGCTGGCCCAGAGGTTTGTGTCGGAGTAGTGCCAGGCGTTGAAGGTCACATGGGCGATCTCAGAGCAGTGGCGTGCTGGACTCTCCTTGGAAAGTCGCGCGATCTCATGTCGAAGCATGCCCATGAAAAAGCTTTTGCCGGATCCCCAAGCGCCGAAGAGACCGACCGAGAGCGGTTGCGGCGTCTGTCGGCTGGCAATCAGGTCCGCTAGCATCCGAACGTAGGTTGCGACGCCCAGTGTGTCGCGATCGAGCGGGAAAGCGTGAGTTGGGTCGACGAAGTCTGCGGTTGTCCCGCCCTCAAGATCGAGCGGCGCGACGGTCGACGTCAGGAAAGCGTCCCAGACGGCGGAGTCGTCCTCCGGCGAGGCGGTGTCGACGACATCCCGCAGTGTTCGTCGCAGTTCCGGTGCCGTGCTCCCGAGAACGGTTAGGAGGCTGCCTGTCAGGGATTCGTCGTCGATGACGGCGGCAGCGAGAACGTGGCGGGCGTGGATGCCCTCACTGCCAAGATCGTCGGCCAGGGTCGCGGCGCGAGTCACCAGATCGATGAAGGGCGGCGGGAAGGCTGCCTCAACGTACCCGGCCCCCGGGACACGCTCATGGATCTGTAAGCCCAGCCGGAGCCCTAGCTCCCCGGCCTTGCCATGCCTGCCAACAAATGTAGAGAGGACTGTTGCGTCGTCACGGCGCGCGGCCTCCACGACGGCAGCGCAGAGCACTAAGCTCGCCGGGGCGGGGGTCGGGTTCGTGCGCCACGAGTGGAGCAGCAATGCCTCGTCGAGGATTGCCTTTGCCCCCGGGCTAAATGGGAGCTCCATCTCCCGGCGTGGAACGAAGGTTTCCCAGAGGTTCAGAAGGAGGGCCTGGGGTGTATCTGCGAGAGTAACGCTTGAGTTGGAGCCGCTCGTCCCCGCGAATCCAATGATTCCGAGGTCGGTGATGACGGGGGAGCCCATCGCCGTCCGGTCTTCGGAGTAATGGAACCCGGATACAACGCCGGCCTCTGAATCGGTCTTGTATGAGACTGAGCCGTTGCTGAGAACGACTCCAGGGACAAATCCGGCGTTGTCGTAAGTGCTGTCGTCCACCTGGAGGAGCGTGCATTCAGCCGTCCCCCTGGATATGACCAACGGTGGCCGTTGATCGGGTGTCAAGTTCGCTGGCGGATCGATGGTCCAGACGCACAGCCCATCTTCTTCGGAACGTAGCTGCAGGCGATGACTGTTTCGGCACACGCGGATGCTTGTCCCGCTCACCGGCACCTCTGTGATTGCCGTCGTGGGATTCACCAGCACCGCGAACCCTCGTGCCGCGCGGTCGTCGGCCATGATAATCCCGATGAACGGCCAGTCCCGAGGGTCGAGCGGGAGGCCAACCAACATGAGGTCGGCAGCGGAGTCGTGCCATGCCGGTTCGGCGGACGAGCTGGGCTCTGCCGTCGTCACTGAGTGCCGCCCATGTGGCCTCCTAACGATTACTCTTCAGCATGTCCGCCTTCGGAATGATCGTCAATGACAGCAGGGTCTACCGATGGGTTAGCCATCGGTGTCTGCAGCCACGTCGTCATGGGGCGGGGTAAACGCACGCTAAGGCGTCTAGCCTCGATTTTTCATAATGGCCGGTGAGGGGCGGTAGTGTGTGGCGCCGGGTTGGTCTGGGGTTGTTTTCTGTTTTCGGGCGTACTGAAGTGGCCCATTGGATCGCCTGGTTTGGCGCCGGTTCCACTTCCGGTGATGGGGCTGCTCGTCGGGATTGGTCAGTGCCTGCTTAGCCTGAGCCGGGAGGCAGAATTTGTCTAAGGCGATTCGTGTTCTCCAGAAGCAGTTTCAGAAGGTCTTTCTCCGGCGCTGATTCCGGCAGGAGGAGTTGGTTGCGGCGGGCGCGGGTGATGATTTTCCCGGCGGTCGCGAAGAGCCGGTAGCGCCAGCGTTTGATGTCCCAGGCCTTGGCGTTGTGGCCGTCCGGGAGAGCGGTGAGCTGGATCCAGGAGACCAGGTTGAAGGCCAGGGTGGCGATGTTCGCCCAGGCCTGGTTCGCGGCGAAGTCGAAGAACGGGAGCTTGCCCAGGCCGGTGTTTTTCAGGGTTTTGATCCGGTTCTCGCACCGTCCCCTGGCGCGGTGGCGGGGGTCCAGGAAAGGTCCGTGCCAGCGGGGTGAGTTGGTCAGGAACGCGGTGATCCGGTGCCCGTCGGTATCGAGCAGACTGGGCTGCGCTCCGGGGTGCAGCGGCTCGGCGCGGAGGAACAGTTTCGTGCCTGGCGGGTAATCGGTGAGCGGGATGACGTCGGTGGCGTTGATGACCCACGCATCGGTGCGGTCGTTTCCGCCCTGGTCCAGGGCCGGCTGCCAGTACTGTTTGTCGCTGATCCAGTGGACCATGTGGGCCTTGCCGAACGGGAGGGTGTAGCTGGTGGAGAACTGCACGCCGAGGCTGTGCAGGTGCCAGAGGAACTTCCGGGAAGCCCCGGCACTGTCGGTCCGGACCAGGATCTTCTCCCCGGCCAGGGCCCCGGTCTCGGTAAAGAAGCTCTCAGGAAGTTGGGCTGTGGCGGTGTGGAAGACCCGGATGTGGTCCTCGGCGCTGTTCGCTCCGGCGTTGCCTGGGCGCAGCACCGCAGCGAGGATTTCCCCGGAACCGTTGCCGGCACCGTAATCACAGGAAGCGATGAAGGGGGCGAATCCGTAGCCGCGTTTGTAGGTGCCGGCGACGTTTTCCTTGTCCGAGTGTGAGGTCACCAGGGTCGCGTCGATGTCGATGACGAGCGGGTCTGCGGCGGTCGCGGCCAGTGCCGGGTTCCTTGCCCGGCGGCGTTCCAGGCCCGGGTGCGCAGTTCCCGGGTGAGGGTCTCAAAGCCGTAGCCGAACAGCTCCGGGTCCGTGACGGTGCGTTCGAAAAACCGGGACACTGTCGCGTGAACCGTCCCGAGTTTGATGCCGCTATCTTCTGTGAGAAAGATAGTGATTATGCCCAAGCAGTTCCCGCCGGAAGTCCGTGACCGTGCAGTGCGCATGACCTTGGATCGGTTGTCCGAATACCCGTCCGTTTATGCTGCTTGCAAGGCACTGGCGCCGAAGCTCGGAGTCGGCCCTGAATCGCTGCGCCGCTGGGTTGTCCAGGCCCAGGTCGATGCCGGTGAGAAGACCGGACCAAGCAGCGACGAGCTGGAGGAAATCAAGCGGCTCCGGGCTGAGGTGCGGGACTTGAAAGAGTCCAACGAGATCCTCAAACAAGCTTCGATTTTCTTCGCGAGGGAGCTCGACCCTCGCCGCCGCTGATTTGTCGATTCATCGACGAAGTGCGGGCTGAAGGTTATGCGGTCGAGTCGGTCTGTGCAGTCCTGCGGGAGCAGGGGGTGCAGGTCGCCGCACGAACCTACCGGGCGTGGAAGAAACGCCTGCCAGCCTTGCGCACCATCGAAGACGCCCGCATCACCGATGCGCTCCGGGCCTTGAAAGTTCCCGACGCGAAGGGACGCCCCCGGCCCGAGATCATCTATGGACGGCGGAAAATGGCAGTGGCTGCGCCGTAACGGCTTTCCGGAAGCCTCCAAACACACCGTGGACCGGCTCATGCGCGAAGAGGGAATGAACGGCCTCATCAGAGGCCGCAAGACCCGCACCACAATCCCGGGCAAGGACGGCCGCCGCGCCGGCGACCTGCTGAACAGGGACTTCACCGCCCCGGCCCCGAACCGGATCTGGGTCACTGATTTCACCTACGTCCCGGTCTACTCCGGATTCGTCTACGTCGCCCTGGTCATCGACCTGTACTCGCGGGCGATCGTGGGCTGGGAAACCTCAACCGTCAAGGACACCGCGTTCGTTGAACACTGCCTGCGGATGGCCCTGTGGCGGCGCGAACACACCGGCCGGCCGGCACCGGCGGGACTGATTCACCACTCAGATGCGGGAAGCCAGTACACCTCGATCCGTTACACGGACACCCTGGCCCTGGAGGGCCTGGAGCCGTCCATTGGCAGCGTGGGTGATGCTTATGACAATGCAGCCGCCGAGACCGTGATGGGGCTGTTCAAGAATGAGGCCGTCGCGAAGGACTCACCGTTCCGCAGCGGGGCGTTAAAGACCGAAACCGACGTGATGGAGATCGTCTTCGAGTGGGTCCACTGGTACAACAACGAACGCCTGCATTCCGCCCTGGATCACCAGACGCCAGAGGAATTTGAGCAAACATATAATGATCTACAAACCGGCCCGTTACCCGACGACGCCGCCAACAAACAGGCGGCATGATTCCCGGGACGGTTCAAGACATGCTGCGAAGCGCCATACGTCCGATGGTTCGCTTCGCTGAACACGTCCGACTCCACTACAACGCAACGGCACTGAGCTGGTGGGGCAAGGAGCTCTCCACTATCGCTCCGGAAATGGTCGAAGCCGACGCCCTCGAATAGCAACAAGTGGTGCGTGCGAAAATTGCTGCCGCCCGTGTTCGCGTAGCCGAACTCCAGGCCAGCCTGCCCACCACGGCCGCAAACGGAATACTGTCCTCAATGGAGGGTTACTGGCGAACTCACATAGACCACAACGAAAAAATGAAATGCCCCGCCTGCGGCTTCAACGGATGGGCGGCAGGCGAAGCAGACAGGGGCGCCGGCGAAACCGAGTACGACGAAAGCGGACCAACCTACTGGAGCACACTCCATGTCCTGCATTTCGAATGCAACGTGTGTGGTTTGGAGCTGACCGACGAAGTAGAAGTCAGCATTGCAGGACTGGAAATAGACATCGAATTCCAGGACGAGGAATACTCCCCTGAACCCGACTACTAAACACATCCTCTGGGTGACAGCGCCCGTTCCACTTCCTTAGTTCTCTCGGGGTCCGACGTGAGTATCGCGGCCCGGGCCCAGTGGTACTGCTCGTCGACTCCTTGCAGCCGGCTGGGGGAACCGACCTACAACACGCCGTTCCCCCAGGCGAGGTCAGCCGATCATGCTCCAGTTTCCACAGCCCCGGCTGACGAACCCTTCACCTGCAAAGACGGTGACCACCGGCCCCTGGGGCGCGAACGAGATGAAGTCATTCTCGATCGTCGCACCCTGGGGGGTTGTGCGTTCCCAGTAGCAGCCGTGTACGCCGTTGGCCCCCGCCGGTACGGCCACCTGGTAAGCGCCCGCGGCGATGTCTTTGCCGACGACGAAAGTGCCGTCGCCCATCGCAGTTTTGGGTGCGGGCGGAACACCGCCGGCGACCCTGACCAGCTCTGCCGCGAAAGGAGCATCCGGGCACATTGCGGCCGCGGCCTTGGCCACCGCCTTGGTTTTCGGGCCTGTGGGGTATTCACCGTATCTGTTGTCCCACCCGTCTTTGGGCGGGATGGCGCAGAGCAGCAAAACGCTCCCGTATGCCATCTGAGGTGCACTCGCGTCGCCGCCGTCGGCGCCGATCTGCTTCACTACAGCGGCCTCGTCGGGCTCCAGGTCATACCGGTCCATGTACCATTTGCCACCGACCCGGAGATCGCACGACTTGAACCGAGCGAAATCCGGGGAGGCCCAGATCTCCTGGAGCTTGGTGAATGACTTTGTGTCTTTTGCCGTGATGGCACTCTCTGACGCGGAGCATTTGAAGCTGTACCGCAGCGACCGGACCCTCGCGGCTTCCTTCACGGCCGCCGCCGCGGTGGCTTCCGCCTGGGTGCCCTCCAGCTTCAGGGCCACTGTTCCCCCAGCCTCGACCTCTGTGCCGGCGGACGGGTTGGAGCTAACAACCACGGAGAGATCATCGGGCTTCTCGGAGAATTTCACACCGTCACTGCCTACAGCCTCGTACTTGATGACGGCTTTGAAGAGTAGGTCGCGGGCTTCCGCAAAGGGCTTGCCCGCTACATCGGGGACCTTCGTGAGCTTCACAGTCTTGGTCGGCGTCGGCGAAGCTGCCGGCTCAGCGGCTGGCGTACCGCACCCAGTCAGCAGCAATCCGATACAGGCCGCAGCCACACCAATCATCCTGAACTTCACAACATCCCCCTTATTGCCCCGCGCCCACGTGCGCTCATCCTATGTGCCCGGGCACCGAGAGCGATGTTCTCACTGGCATTGTGTCCTCGGGCGGCGGCCCCGGCCCTGCAGTCCCGAAGAACAGGCAGGCCGGATGGCAGTGTCCCACTTCCTTGTCACCGGGACACTGCTAGTGGAACACTCCCCCGCCCTTATGTACGTATTGGGGCGTTTGTGTGCACGGGCAGTCCTGCGCTGATTGAGCTTTAGGAGAACGGCAGATGCTGCTGGACTGCCAGGAGGACGATGTCGGATGACCTGCCGCACTTCATGTTCATGGCCCTTGACCTTGGAAGGCAGTGCTTCAGATTCTCTGAGCGGTTTGTTAGAGGAGAAGGAACAAGGTGCCGGTCTGTGAGCGGTTCCGTAACCGCACGCGGATTACTTAGGCTTACCCGTTCACCATACGTCCTCCTTGGCGTAGACGTATGTCTCCTTTGGTTCAGTGAGGCATAAACAGGGCCGATTTCTCCCTCGAAGGTCAATTGTTGACAACCTGATCGCCCCTTTGAAGTCGTAGAGCGCGGAGGTCAGCGATAGCCCGCTGGGCTAGAAAGTAATCGATCCAGGCGAATGATTGCTCAACTTGTGCCAATAACGCGTTAGTAACGGACTGTCCTGTAAATAAACAACATCAGAGATCTACAGATCGAGGAGATACGATGTGCGAAAAGTGCAGTGGCGATCATCCTCAAGTGACTCGCGAAGACCATGCTGACCAGACGACTAACGCCGACAGCGGTACCAGTCGGCCTATCAGGGTACGGATTGAAGCCGGCTTCGACAGCAAGGTCTCAATCCGGATCGTCCCGGGGCGTGACCTCTTCAAGGAACCTCAGCGAGAAGAATGCTCGCCCCGCGGTGATCGGCCGTACGCCGTCCGGCCGATTCCCTTCCCGGCTGATCTGGTCGAGAAGCTGGTCAAGGCCAACACGGCGGTCATCGGCTGGTTGGCCAAGGACAAGGCGAACGCTGAGAAGTTCATTCACGATCCGCTGGTCGCGCTTGAGCGGGCCGGCGTGGAGCTGAGCCGGGCTGAAGCGAAGGCGCTTTCACGTTCGCACGGGGCACTTCGCGATGAGGCAGTCCTACCTCCCGGTGCCGCGATCTCGACGCTAACCGTCTCAGCCACCACGCGCGGCAAGATCGGGGACATTCGTCCGAGCAAGCGCCCTCACGACACACCAGACGCTGATGTCACCGGCACTGCCGGTGACCCGGGTTGCTAGGAGGAAGAGACCCATGGCACTCGACCGCACATCGGGCTTCGACATGCTTGTCCAGATCTCGGAACAGGAACTCAGTAGTCAGCTGGCGGCGGCATTTTTGGGTGGGACGGTCTTCCCGCCCTCGCTGTCCTTACCTGTGTCCATGGGTGGGGCGACCGGCACCGCCGACATCAACTTCCAAGTCCCGACGCTGGACCTGGACCGGCCTCGACCTCGGATTGGCCTTACCTTGCCGTTCGCGAACTCTCAGCTCGCGTTGTCGGCGCCGGCACCGCTCACCGTCGCCCCTCTTGGGGGGACGATCGTCATCGTCGACGCCGTGCAGATCGTCGGCCAAGCGGATAGCCAGGCGGCTGCCCTCGACTTCACAGCCGGCGCTCCGGCGGTCAACGTGGACTTTGACGCGGCGTCGGAGACGTTGCTCGGTCCGCTGCTTGCCGCCGTGGGAATGACGATCACCCAGGCAGAGAACACCATGGCCGGTCTCGTTCTCGCCCAGCTTCAATCGACGGTGCGGCGGGTGATGTTGACCCCCTTCGTTCCGGTCGCCGACGACACCAGTCCGACCACGATCTTCGACTTCGCCGTCACCACCGTGAACGACCTTAGTGCGGCCGATCGCGACTGCCTTGCCTTCGGCGTCCGAATGTCTAGCGAAACCGGCGGCAACATCAACAACATCACGAGCAACATGATCCCCACTGGGGGCTCAAGCTTGGTGATGATGAGCAACACCTGGCTTCTAGCCAAGGTGATGCGTGGCCAGGTGGCCACATCCCTCGGTCGGCCGGTGACCGACTTCGACACCCCCCCTCCGGCTGAACCGGTCCATCCCAGCGCCCGGTGGCACGGGCACGCTCACCTCTCTGGTCGCCTTCATCGAGGGCAACAGGATCCGAGTCGACGGCCGGGCTACCGCCAGCGGCACAGGGTGGTCGGCCGTTTCCAATTTCAGGTTCTTCGTGAGCCTTTCGATCGATGCCTCGGGGTCAATCGCGATCGCCACCACCACTCCGACCGTCAACACCGACGTCGACCTCGAGTGGTGGGTCTGGCTAGTCGGTCTCGGTCTGGGAGGTTTGTTCGGCGGCATCGTCGGTGTGATCGTCGCCGCAGTGGTGCTCGCCATTACCGAGTCATTGGTTGAGGGGGTGGCCGACAGCATGATCTCCTCAGGGATCTCCGGGTCGCTCGGCACGTTCTCCTCGATCCCCCTGGGGCCGATCGGCAGCGGATTGGAGATGACCTCGCTGGTGCTCGACGACCTTGAGCTGCGAGGGACAATCGCCCGGACACCCTCTGTGCCGGTCCGCAACAGCAGCTCGCGCACCGCGGTCAGCAAGCTCTCCTTCGACTTCGACGCCGGCACCACCAGTGGCACGCCACAACCCGGCACAGATTTGGTGTGGGATCCGGCCTCAGGACTCTCAACCCGTGGCGCAGCCAGGCTCTCGGTCACCGGGCGTACTTACGGGTCGCTCGACCCGCTAGCGATCTCGGTGCTTCCGTTGATTGGCACCAGCATCCCGCTATCGATGATCCCCGCGTTCGCGGACCTGGGTCCGTTCTCGATCGGCAGCAAGCTCGTGTTCGGCATCCGCACGGGCGACGGACGGCTGGTGCGCTGTCGGGCCTGGCGCAACGCGTTCGACGGGCGGCTATTACTTCAGTGGGTTACTTACGACAACCCCGTTGCTCAGTTGGACCTTACCCAGCGTTGGTGGGTGGCCGAGCGAGGGCCGGTCGAGAAGTACATCTCGGCCGACTGCGCACGCTGCACGACGTCGGAGGTGGCCTGGTACGGTGTGATCGAAGCCTGGCCACGTCTGGCCCCGTTTCCGATCGATTACCAGTGGTGTCTGTGCGGCCACGTGCTGGACGGCGATAGCGGCGATGTCCCCGGACCCGATGGTCCGATCTCTTACAAGCTCGTCGGCCGCGAGCTTTGCATCACGGGCCAGTTGGGCCAGACTATAGACTGCGAGGTGTGCGTCAGCGCCATCGATGCCCGAGGCCATGAGCTCTACACCTGCCTGACGATCTTGCAGCCAGGGGTGCAGACTACCTGCCACCCCTGCGTGCCTCGACGGATCTTCCAGCTCGAATTCGCTGAGCTCGCCAATGAGCTACAGGGCTACCGCCCGGCCTTCGCTACCGCGGCGAAGGACCCCGTCACGATCGGGTAAACCCTGGGGCCTACCACGTGAGAGGAAGCTAAACCTGTCGTTGCGCCGTGGCCGGCGCTAGTGTTGCTGGTAAATCTCGAAAGGGGAGTTGATCGAAGTGGATCCACTTTTGTTGGGAACCATGGCGGCCTCTTTGGTGGCGAGTTTTTTTGCGAAGATGGCAGAGAAGGCTGGCGAAGAAACCGGTGGGCGTGCCGTTGATGCTGCTACCGGCGCCGTGGGCAAGGTAGTGGAATGGATGAAAGACCGCTTCGCCCCGGACAAGGAACCGCAAGGTGCCGCAGCCTTGGTTAAGGTGGAAGAGGGTTATGACAGCGCGAAGCTCCAGAATGCCCTGGCAGAGGTCATCGCGAAGAAAGCCCAGCATGATCCATCGTTCAAAGCAGAGTTGGAAAATCTCGTTAACCAAGCCCGCGAATCGGGTGCCGATATAAGCGGTGTTAGGCAAAACGCGATCGGCGATGACAACGTGCAGAACGCCAACATCCACGGATCCACCATTACAATCGCCCGGGCCGGTGATAGAGGTGAGCCCCACTCACCGGGGCGCCACAGTGCAACAGGCAACTGACAAAGTGCCGGACGAACTCGACCGCCAATGGATCCAGGGCAACCAGAACGTACAGATCAGCAACGTCGCCGGTTCGACCATTAACCTCACACTGAAGGACAGTGAAAGGTCCTGGCATGTTGCCTTGGAGCCGGCCACGGCCTCCGTCGGACTAGACGTGAAATCTCCTGCCCGCCTAGTTAGGGCCCGTTCTGGGATCCTTCCTTATGTCGACCGAGCCGGGCACTTGGCTGCCCTGTCGGAATGGATCGGCACACCGGTTCCCTTCGCGCTTTGCATTGTTGGCGGCCGGGGCGGCACGGGGAAGACCAGGCTGGGCGTGGAACTTTGTGAACGGACCGTGGCCCGGGCCGGGTGGCTTTCCGGCCTGCTGCCACGGGAGGGGAACGATGCTGGCCTCAGGGATTTATACGACGCTCCCAACCCCCGGCTGGTAGTTATCGACTACGCCGAAACCCGTATTGAGCAGCTCGAAATCGTACTGCCGGAGCTGCAACGGGCCGCCAGCGGCCAGTACCCAATCCGGGTCCTGCTGCTCATCCGTGCCGCCCCGCTCCACAGCAGTGACTGGACCGAGGCCCTGCGCGGCGGCAGCGACTGGCTCGAATCTGTGCTTGACCAAGCCACCGTGCGCATCCTGGACGAAACACCGCCGACACCCAGCGACCGCCGTGCTTTGTTTGACGCCGCATCCGCAGCATTCGCCCAGCGGGCGAATCGCGCAGTCAGTCTGACCGATGTCGCAGTCCCGGACTTGACTGGAAAAACCTTCACCACTCCCCTCCTCATTGTGATAGCCGCCTATCTTGCCGTGCACCCCTCAGGGGATCCGCCGAATCCCTTCCCCAAGCTCCCGCCCGCCCCTCCGGATTTACTGGAAAGACTAACCAAACACGAAGCGGAATACTGGAACAGCCGTGCCAAGGAACTGGGCATTGAGGGTACCCTGCAACGCCGGGTCGTCGCCTTGGCCACCCTCGCCGGTGCCGGAGCAGGAGTAAAAGCAGAAGCAGAAGCAGAAGCAGAAGCAGAAGCAGAAGCAGCCCTCATACTCGGCCAACTCCCCGACTTCGCCGGAGAATCAGCTGAACGGCGCCACAGCGTTGCCCGATGGGCCCATAGCCTGTATCCCGGGCCGTACTGGTGGAATCCGCTGGAACCGGACCTCCTTGGCGAATATCTGGTCAGCAGCACCCTCGCGGGATTCCCCCAGGTACTGGCAGCTGTGCTTGACCGGGAGCACCCGGAGAGCCTCATCCAGCCTTTGGAGACTTATGCGCGAATTGCGGCCAGCGACAACAAGTTCGCGGATGCCGCCCGGCCCGTCCTGAGCAGTAACTTGGCACGCCTGTGCCGTATTGCCGCCGAGCAGGTCGCTGAAGGGAGGGATCTTGCCCTGCTGCTGGGCGGTACCAGCGTTGCCGGAGCCCTGGAGAGGGCAGCGTCAGTTATCGCCCCTGATCCAAATGCGTTGTCCGCAGCCGTGGAAGCCCTGCCATCCCGTCCCAATGCCATCCTGGATGGACTCGCACTGACGCTGCTGGAGCAGGTCGTCCACGTGCAAAGGGAGTTGGTAGCCACTGACCCCCTTGCCCACAAACATGACCTGGCCACTTCTTTGAGCGCATTGTCGCCCCTTCTGGCTAGGGTCGGTCGCCTGGAAGAAGCCCTGCGGGCTATGGAAGACGTTCTGGAGCTGCGCTTCCCCACGGCGGATGATATGGCCGCGAACCAAGCCGACTTGGCAAGAACCCTAAATGACCTCTCAACCCGTCTCGCCGGAGTTGGACTGGTCGATGACGCATTGGAAGTTATAGAGGAGGCTGTTCGGATACGCCAGTGGCTGGCTGAGGAGGATCCCTCCCTTCACGACCCGGGCCTAGCCGAATCATTAAACGGTCTCGCCAACCGACTCTGGCAGAGTGGGCGGAACTCCGACGCCCTCGCGCCACTAAAAACCAGCGTTCGCGTTCATAGGCGGCTGGTCGCAGAGAATCCAGCCGCCTATGAACGCGGCCTTGCTCTGGTCCTGGGCAACCTCGCTAACCTGCTTGGGGAGCTGGACCTACCAGACGAAGCGTTGGCCGCGGCTCAGGAATCCGCCGACCTCTATCAGCGACTGGCAGACGCTAACCCCGCGGCCCATGAAGCTGAGCTCGCACAGGCCCTGAACATCCTGGGGCTTTGTCAAATGGGTGTGCAGCAATTTGATGATGCGTTGGCCTCGATCCAGAAATCCGCAGCAATTTCGCGGGGACTAGCCGCGTTTAGACCCGCTGCATATGAGCGCCTCCTCGCCAGCGTCCTGACCAACCTGGCTAATGCGTTGGGGAACGCAAGGCGAGGGGCCGAAGCCCTGCAGACCCTTGCGGAAGCTGCCGACGTCTACCTGCGATTGGTCAATTGGCCAATCGACGAAGTATCCACCGTCGCCTCGGCGTTAACTCAGATGGCGGATATATCCGCCCAGGGCGGACAACCGGATGTAGCTGTGATCCTCGAAGAAAAGGCTGTCCAGATCTACCAGAAGCTCGCAGCGGACGATCCGGCAAATTACGAACTAAGCTTGGCGGCTGCGCTACATAGTTTGGCCTATTGTCTGGCTCAGACGGAGCAACCCGACAGAGCCGTTGCCCCAGGAGAAGAGGCCGTCCGCTTATTTCGGAAAGCGGCGGCGGCGAACAATCTGAGGTTAGATGTCCTTGCTTTGGCCCTAGGCACATGGACAGATGTACTTGCCCTGACAGGGCAGCCTGACAAAGCTGTGATCCCGGGAGAAGAGGCCGTCCAGATATACCGGAAACTGGCCGCGGCGGACCCCGCTACTCACGAGCCAGTCCTTGCCATGGCCTTGACGGCGCTGGCACTCGTGATTGCCCAAACAGAACAATCGAACAAGGCTGTGATCCCCGGAGAAGAGGCCGTCCAGATATACCGGAAACTGGCCGCGGCGGACCCCGCTACTCACGAGAGAGATCTTGCTTTCGCCTTGGGCGTACTAGCAGGTTTGCCGGGTGCGACTGAAAGCCCTTCTCAATGACCTGCAGATGACCCGGACGAGCTGGTTTACGCTGCTGCGTCAGTGATCCTATTCTTTCCGGAGAGCTGGCCTTTGGCGCCATCAAGATCAATTGGGCACAGCCCAATGCGGCAACGCACCGGCTGATCCGGCTGGTGGCACTGTTCGCAGCCCAGGTTTCGATCGTCCTGGTCAAAGTCCAGGCCCGCGAACGGGGGCCGGATGGCGAGTGAGCAGCTCAAGTCGACGATGACCCAACGCGACACCAGGAGCACAGCCAAGGTCTCCGCCAGATCAGGTGGCGAGGTGCCGCCACCGCCCTTTCGATTCTCTTGCGAGTGCTACTACCCGAGGACATAAATGTGGTTGCATCCGCAAATATTGGGCTCGCCTTTGTTGCTTATCTGGTTGACTGTGACAGGTTCGGATGGCCCCTGTAGGACAGTGAACCGTACCGGGTTTTAGGCCGTCTTCTTGCTGGTGGCCTCGTCGTCTGATGAGGCCTCTATTTGAGCATAGTAGTTCTGCTCGAACTCGTCGGGCGGGATCATGGCCAGGGTGCTGTGCAGCCGCGCTGTGTTGTACCAGTGGACCCAGTTCATGGTCGCCTTCTCCACATCCGCCAATTGCTTGAGCGGGCCTGTCATGAAGGGGCTGCCTTTGCGCACGCATTCGTTCTTGTAGAGACCGATCGTGGATTCCGCGAGGGCGTTGTCGTACGCGTCGCCGACGCTGCCGACGGAAGCCGCCAGGCCTTCGAGCAGCAGTGCCTCTCCGAATCGGATCGAGGTGTATTGGGATCCGGCGTCACTGTGATGGACCATGCCCTCAGGGACCGGCGTTCCGGCCTGGTCCCGGCGCCAGAGGGCCATCTTCAAGGTGGTGAGCACCATGTCCGTGTCTTTGATGCTGGAGGCGTGCCAGCCCACGATCGCGCGGGAGAAGACATCAATGGCGAAGGCCACATACGCGAAGCCTGCCCACGTTCTGACATAGGTGAAGTCGGTGACCCACACGGCGTTCGGCCGGGCCGCGGTGAAGTCCCTGTTCAGCAGATCCGGGGCCCGCTGGGATTCCTGCGCTGGCGCGCCGGCCCTAGGTTTCCGGCCCCGGACGATGCCGTTCATGGCTTCATCCCGCATGAGCCGGTCCACGGTGCATCGGGCGACGTCGTGGCCCTCTCTGCGCAGCCAGGCTGTCATTTTCCGCCGCCCGTACAGGGATTCGGGTTTATCCGTGGTGTCTTTCAGCGCATTGACGATAGCGGCATCCGTGACAGTCCGGACGGCGGGTGCTTTGGATTTCCAGGACCGGTAAGTCCGCGGGGCAACCTGCACGCCCTGCTCACGCAGGACCTTGCAGGCTGACTCGACCCCGTGGCCATCGGCACGCAGTTCGTCGATGAATCCAACTATTTGCGGCGGCGAGGGTCGAGCTCCCTCGCGAAGAAAATCGAGGCTTTCTTCAGGATCTCGTTTGCCTCTCGCAGTTCCCGGTTCTCGCTCTCCAGCTCCCTGATCCGGGTCTGCTCGGCACTAGTGACGCCGGGGCGTTCGTCAGCGTCGATCTGCGCCTGGAGAACCCACCGGCGCAGGGACTCCCTGCCGATATTGAGCTTCGGTCCAATGGCAGAACAGGCGGCAAAACGGAGTCGTACTCACTGAGGTGGTCCAGGACCATCCGCACTGCACGCTCACGCTGATCCTGGGGGTATCGCTTGGGCATAATCGCTATCCTTCACAAAAAAGGAAGCGGCATCAAACCCGGTACGGTTCAGAGTTCAGCGATCTCGGTGGTGGTGTGCACCCCGCCTGGTGGAGGCTAACGAGGTGCGCCTCTTGGGCTTTCGAGAGCTTTGGTTGTTTCCCTCGCAGCCGGCCCTTGGCTTTTGCAACTGCCATTCCTTCCCGCATCCTGGCGCGGATGAGGTCGGCTTCGAACTCGGCAACCATGCCCAGGACGTTGAATAGCAGCTTCCCTACCGGATCGTGAGGGTCGTAGACGCTGCCGCCAAGGTTGAGGGCAACCCCTTTGCGGGTGAGCTCGTCCGCGATGTCCCTGGCGTCGGGCAGCGACCGAGCGAGGCGGTCAAGCTTGGTAACCACAAGGGTGTCTCCCTTGCGGCACGCGGCCAAGGCTTGCCAAGGCCGGGCCGTTCGCCTTGTGTGCCGGTGAATCCGTGATCGACGTAGATAGCGTCGGGATCCACGCCCGGCGGCCGCGAGAGCGTAAGGGGGATTCGGAGTCAACAATCAATTGTCTGTTAGCTTCAAAACCGCTAAGGCCACTTAGAGACGAGACGACCGCTAACTGGCTAACGCTGTGACGATCATAATGATTGATGAGATTGTGGCGATCGCTAGCAAGGCGAGGCCGATCTCCGTCGCCCGGTGTCGACGGTTTGCGGCGAGGAGAAATTGCTCGATGACCTCTTCGAAGTCATCCGGGCTGACCGCCAACCGCTGCCCCCGGACGGCGTACGAGAAGACGAGACTGGAAAACAGATAGACGCCGCATGATGCGGCTAGCCAAACCAGGCGACCGGCGGAGGCTGGCCCCTCCAGCCCTGTCAGCTTGGCCAGGGTCAATACGACACCGACTGCAGTCAGCGCGACCGTGGTCATGAGACGTGCGAATGATACAACGACTTCGTTGGAGCCCTTCATGACCTCCCAGGCGAACGCGATCTTCTCTTTGTCGCCACTGCCCAGCTCAGTTGCTCGGATCATCGTCTCCGTCGTCCTCGTGATGGGTCACGCTATGGACGCTAAACGGCCGTCGCCAGTCAGCCGATGGAGCCTTGAATAGAAAGACCGCCTCATCCCCGCAACTGGCGCAAGTGAAGCGCAAACGAACGCTGGGGGCCGGGCTCTGCCGTTTCGCGCTGCCGGGGACGTCGAACGCTAAGGGCCGGATGAACGATCCCGTGATCACCACGCTGTGCCGCTTGCCGCGCCATTCTACGTCCGTCGAAAATGTCTGCTCTGCAGTCATAGCGTCTTGGTCCTCCGTGCCCGTATAGATCGATCGAATTTCCGAATGTATTCCATATGTATGCCATATGGGTGTTTGGCCAGAATCACCTGGAGCAGCGCTATTGCGCGAAACACCACCGGCACGTGGCCACTCGCCTTCGCCTCATCGCTGAGGCGCAGGTCCGTTCCCTTGGGCAGCCGACCATGCTGTAGTAGGCACTCGTTCCTGTACAGGATGTTGAGTTGCCCGAACAAGGATTGGAGGATCTCGTCAACGTAATCGTCCCCCAGATGCTGCAGGAAAAACGTGTCGGCCTCGTTTTCAAGGGCTGTCGCGATCTCGATGTTGGTCGGGTACGTGTGTCGATGGTGGGCATGGCCAACCTCATGAGCGATTATCCATTCGAGGAGGATGGCCTCGCGAGCACGTATCATATTTGCGAGCTCGTCGGAGACGCCATCGAGGTCTCCCGTATCCCAGTCGTCCTGGAGCCCGCGCTTAATCTGCTCGCGGTGGGCAGACCAGTCGGTCGCTATTGCGCCATAGAGGTTTTCCAGGAACGGCAGTGAGCAGAGTATGAATTCGCCGTCGGGGAAGTACGCGCACGCATCAATGTAATCGACCAAGTGATCTTCTGGGTCGGAGCGGAAGAAAAAGAAGTCCAGAGATTCGGGTGAAAGCGCTGGTGGATTAATTCGCATTGACCAGCCGAATCTCGACTTGCCAACATAGTGATCGAGGATCGGTCCGTAGACCGCCAGATCCGGCATCTCCCAAACCCGGAGGTTGCCATAGTGCATTACGACCTCGTCCCAGGAGCTGCTCGGTTCAAGGGCCGGCAGGCTCGGCGCCGGTGGTTGGGTTGCGCGCACCCTCGCTCGCATAGCAGCCATGGCCTCTGCCTCCAGCTTGCCGAAGACCCGCTTCGCCAGGAGCCTGTCCCACGAGTCCGACGCCTCCGTCACCCCAAGTGTCGCCAGGAGCACGATGCTCAGTTCGGCGGCCGAGCCAGTGCCAACTGTGCGGTGTAACTCGCCTTGGTCTCCGCCGAGTTGGGTTACAGCGTTGGCGACGTCGGCGAGCTTGAGGGGGACCGTGCTGAGCGCCGGCTCGGCGGGATCCATTGGCGCAACGGCGACGCCTGCGGGTCCGATAATGCCTTGAGCCGGACCAGTGAATTCGAACGAGACTCCGGCCCGTGCCAACGCGACGAGCGCTTCGGCCACGACGGACGCGGGATTTTCGCCGGACCGGAGCCAGGCCAACCGACGTCCCTCGGCCTCGTTCAGATGGCCAGCACGGAGCTCGGCAAAAAATGCCAGACGTTGTGCCGACTGCATGAGTGTGTCGTCTTCGACTGGATGGATGGACAGGACCGTCGTAAGCCGCTCCAGTGCCGCGTCGGTCTGGCCCAGACTAATCTGCGCCTTGGCGAGTGTCAGTTGAATCTCGAAGAAGATGGTCGGGCGGTCGCCGAAGATGCATGGCAGTGATGAGGCGCTGCGGGAGTACTGCTCATTCGCCATCGTCGCGTACATAGCTGCCAGATGCGGTCGGTCGAGGTCGGCGTAGATGGTGGCGAGTTCGTTCAGAACATATGCCGACTCCAGCCGCGAGGCATCGGCCCGGAAGTCCTCGACCGACCGCCGGTAATAGGCGATCTGGTCGCTCGACTGTTGTTTGAACTCGCCGAAAAAGTATCCGATCTTAAACCATAGGGCGGCTCGCTTGAACGGTTCGCGGAGCGCTTCGATGGCCGACGTCGCCGCTAGGAATTCCTGCTCCGCCTCGCGAAGGCGGCCGACTCGGGAGTACGCGATGCCTAGGTTCACGCGGTCGTCGGCAGCTCTTTCGGCGCGGGTCGCCGCCGACCGTGTCGCTAGGAGCGTCTTCGCGACTTCGAGTTGATCGTCGTATTGACGGAGTTCTTCGTAGCGGACTAGCAGCAGTTCCAGCGCTCGTTCTCGCGCCAATGTTTTGGTTGACGCTGCTATTTCCTGCAGGCGTTCGGTGGCCCGAATCAGTTCGTTATCCGACGCGTTGACCGCGTGAGCGATCTCGTGCAGTTCGGCCCATAGCTCGTACGCGTCCTTCGTGCCCCGCTCTCGAGCCACGTCGAAGAGGCCGCGAAGTTCGGTGAAACGCGCAGGGTCTTTCAGGGCAAGTGAGTGGGTGGCCAACTCTGCGATCGGTACCTGTAGCAGCTCGGTTTCGAACCGAAAGAGAACCTCGGCCGCCGACGTGAAGTCTTCCGCGCCGAGGTATGCGGCAACCAGCGATTCTCGGAGCGGCGTGCCAAGCTTCTCAGGCGCCGTCACGACAGCGCGCTCGACGGCCACCGCGATGCCGTCCTGCTGTGTGTCTTCGAGGAACTGTCGATGGGCGTGGAGGATGGCGATCTGCTCCTGCGAGTAATTGGGGTCGTCCGCCATCTTTGCTAGCGCTTGGCGGGCCAGCTCGCTCGACAGCTCGTCTGGGTTGACGGCTATGACGTCCGCCGCCGCCTCCCACGTCGGCGCACTCAGGAGAGCCAGTAGCGCTTCGAGCACCATCTTTTCGGATGACGCGAACGCCGTCTCCAGACCGTGATCGCGGGCAGTCTGCAAGAGGTCTCGCAATTGAATGAAACGGTCCGTCGGCACTCCCTGGGCCTTCACGGCCTCCGTCCACTTGTCCAGTGTCTCGAGGCTCGCTGCCGTGGTGAGGAGTGCGAAATACTCACGGATCGTGTCGCGAATGCCGGCCCAGCTCTCCGCGTCGAGCAGAAGCCACTTAAGGATCTCGTCCAATTCCGGTGGAGCGTGTTTGCCCTGACGCTGGCTCGTGCCATCGTCGCGCTGTTGCAGAAATCCTGTGGCATCGAGGTGCCAGAGATTCTCCTCGGCAATCAACGCGTGCTCCCGTAGCATGTGTTCGGCCTCCTGTGCTCCGTTAAATCCGATCCACAAGTGGTACTTAAGCTCGACGGTTTGATCGGGGACGTCCGGCCGGTAGAGGGTGCACTGCTCGTCGAGTTCTTTCGTCATTGGCAGCGCGATGAGGAACACACGGCTGTTGGTCTTACGCAGCTCCCGTTCTATGTCCGAGAGTGTAGCGCCAGCATCGAGAAGATCCGCGAGGAATTGGGCGATAAACATTGCGTTATTGTTTATCGGCTCGTCGATTTTCCTGTGCAGCTCGTAGATACTTGCCGCCAACATTCCGAGAGCCGCCATGTCGCCTCCGTTGTCACTCTCAGTGCTTTTGGGTCTAAAACTACGGTTTTATGTTTGGTTGATATAGGGCGAAAAGTAGGGCTGGCGCCCAGACTTTTAATCGTCGGCTGCAAGCACGACCAAGCCGACGATCAAAACGATAGAGGTAACCTGGATCTGCCTCTGCCCGCAGTTGAAATTAGCTCGTACGTTTGGGTCTTTTCGGGCTTTAACGCCACCTTCCTCAGCCTCCCGGTTCTCGCGCGGATTAAGCCGCGCTCTAGTGGCGTGGTTTTGTTTCTTGAACATAGCTCTGCGGGCGTTACTGGGGTGTTACTGTCCTTGGTGGCCTACCTGAACTGTGGTGGGGAATCTTGGGCTCGGGGTTACGCCGCCGGTATTCAGGTCCACGGTGTTCTTCTCCCATGCGATGGCGAAATCCCTCGGCTGCAACAGTCCGCGGCGGTGGAACGACTCCTGCCCGAGTTGCACAGGCTTAGTGCCCCGGTGCGTTGATTGGGGGTAGCTGGTCGAGGATGGTCCGGGCTTCTGGTCCGATGGCTGGGGCGGCGGTGATGGTCTGGGTTCCGATGCAGACGGTTACGGTGCGCAGCGGTTTGAGTGTCCGCACAAGCTTCTTGATCGTGACGCCGGTAGCATCCTGGAGATGGCGGGCGATGGCCAGCGCTGCGAACACGACGGTGAGGTGGGCCTCGATGGCATCGCGCTGACGGTGGAACACGGGCCGGGCGCGGAGGTCGGATTTGGTCATGCGGAACGAGGCCTCGACCTGCCAGAGGTCGTGGTACGCATTGATCACCGCGGCCCCGGGCATCGTGATCTCGGGGAGGTTAGTGACGTAGCCCTTGAGGCCGCTGAGTTGGCGGGCGCGGTCGATGGTGGCCTGATCCAGGGCCTTCTGGGCGCCGGTGACCTTCAGGAATCTGGCCTTTTCAGCGGAACCTTGCCGTCGGCGATGCGTTCGGCTTTGTCGATCATGAGGTTGATGGTGCGGTTGTCGCGCCTGGCACGCTTGAACGAGTACTGGTAGACGATCCGGCGCTCCCGCGCGGCCTTGCCCGTGCCCATGACGCGCCTGGATTCGAGGATCTGCCCGTTTTCGAAGTAGTCCCCGCGGCGTTCGAAGTGCTCGGCCAGATCGTACGGGGCCTTGGTCAGGCGGGAACCGACAATGAACGAGAACCCGGCATCCTCGAGCGCGTTCAGGTTCCCGGCCGAGAGCATCCCGGCGTCGGCAATGACGACCATGTCTGTGACGCCGTGACGGGTCTGGAAGGCTTCCAGGACGGGGATGAGGGTCGTCGTCTCGGCCTTGTTCCCCTCGAACAAGTGCACCTCCAGAGGAAATCCGCCCGGGTCCACGAGGAGCCCGACCTGAACCTGCGGATCGACGCGGTGTTCCTTGCTCATCCCGACTTTGCGGAGTTCGTCCTCGTCCTCGTTCTCGAAGTGCAGGGTGGTGACGTCATAGAGGACCATCGCCGAGGTCCCGGTGGTGCGGGCCGAGTGGGCCAGGCACGCCTTGGCCAGGGCGCCGCGGTAGTCGCGGGCCTGGCAGCGTTTCAGAGCGGCTCCCAGGGTGTTCCGGTGCGGGGCGGCCACGCCGAGATCCTCGAGGATCCCGACCGTGGCGGCTTTCGAGGCTGGTTCCACGAGCCGGGCGAGTACCATCGCGGCGAATGCCTCGTCCCCGAGGATGTCGAACCCCAGCCGGGAGTAGGCCTCCGCGAGGACTCCCCAGAGGACTTCGCACCGGGATCCGGCGACCACCGCGTTATGGGCCGGAGGCGCGGATTCTGTGCCGGCTGGGGCGAGGTCGAGCTCAACGGCCTGCTGGCCGGCGTTCAGGCGCTCCTGTCCGGCGCGCACCAAGGCTGCCACCCCAGCTTCGTCGTGGGCTGAACCGAGATGCTCAAGGATCCGCCGGACCCCGGAACGCTTCTCCACGATCTGAACCGCGGTCGCGCCCGAGCCGGTTTTCACCTTCCGGATATGCGGAGACACCCCAGCAGGCTACCCGTTAGTGCCCCATTTCCGGATCCGTCGCTTGCCTGAACTGCGCAAACGCTCCAGAACCCCAATCACCTGTGCAACTCGGGAGTCCGCGGCGGTGGAACGACTCCTGGTCCGGCGGCGGAGGTAGCGGTAGACGCGCTCGTGGCAGGCCGCGTGAGCGCCGTAAACCGCTTCTGTTTTTCCAAGGTCCGCGATACCCCAGGAGCGTTCGTAAGCTCATACCCGGTTAATGCCCAGCAGTCCGGCAAGCGTAACCAGACGTCGAAAATTGCTCATCTGTCTTAGAAAACAAAAGCTTTTCAAGACACTGTTATGGAGCTGAGGAGTGGTTAGCGGCCGTGTCGTTTTCAGTACCCGTTTGCACAACTGGCCGCGTGTTTCCGGGGTTGTGCAGCCGAGTATGGATACCGAAGTGTCAGAAGTCGCCTGCCCGAAACCGCATTCCGCTCAATACTCCTCTGCACAATCCGTAATTATTTAACCTGCACGATCTGCGCAGGGCTCTCGCCCCACGGACATGCCGGCGTCGTGTTCCACGACCGGGCGGCAGGTCATGGTTTCGCGAGGTGCCGATAGATCGTGGGCCGGGTGACGCCGAATTCCTGGGCAATGTGTTCCACCGTGTGAGCCCGCTTCCCGTCCGCGCCCTTTTCTTCATACATTTCCCGGGCCAGCTTCACCTGGCGCGGGCCGAGCTTGGGTTTCTGCCCGCCGGTGCGCCCACGAGCCCTCGCCGCGGCCAAACCGTCACGCGTCCGTTCGGACATCAGGGCATGTTCGAACTCGGCAATTGAGCCAAGGATCTGGAAGAACATCCGCCCCATTGCGGTGGACGTATCGATGCTTTGGTCCAGGACCACCAGATCGACCCCGCGCTCTTGGAGAGTCTTGGAGACTTCGATGAGGTCTTCCAACGACCGGCCGAGTCGGTCGAGTTTGGTCACCACGAGTTGGTCCCCTGCCCGGTTGGCCGAGAGTAGAGCCTTGTCCAGTTCAGGCCGGCGGGCAAGCTTTCCCGAAGCCACATCAACGAACACCTGGTCGCAGCCAGCCGCGGCCAGAGCATCATGCTGGGCCTCGGGGTGCTGATCACGGGTAGAGACCCGCCCATAGCCAATGCGCATCACCACAACGTATCACCAACCCGGCAACGCATTACATAGATGCGTACAGGGCATCTATTACCAAATCGCTACCGGAATTTCGGGGTCTGCTGAACATGCGCCGGGATGTCTCACGAACGATCGTTTGCAAGATACGTTCTATTCCCCTCCCTAAGCCCTCGGACACGAATCGGGCCGACTGCGCTACAAATGAATGCATGGAAAATCACAACAGGAACAGGCAGCCCGCGCCACTGACATTCCGCGCGGGAACCGAGGCGGACTTCCCTGGATGCGCAGAACTCTGGATGAACGCCCTTGCCGTTCGTGATGGCACACACAGCGATCAACAAGTAAAGCGCAGAGCAATGGCAAAACTCACCGTCCCGGGAAGTATCCTTACCCTGGCGGAAAGCGGCTCAAGGACTTATGGGTTTGCGCTGGCAATAGATAAGACTCCGCCAGCTGCTGCACGAGCGGCTCACCTCACGCTGCTGGCCGTTGACCCCGCGATTCAGTCCCGCGGACTGGGGCGGGCCTTGCTTGCAAACATCACTCAGTCACTCGTGATGGAGGGATTCGCAAAGGCGACCCTCGGAGTGCTAAAAGAAAACCTTTCCGCCCGCAAGATATATGAAAGTGCGGGTTGGCAGGTTACCGGGCATGGGGTCTTTGAAGATTCCGGACGTCCATGCATCCACTACTCACTAGGCCTGACTGCCGCTGCACCAAGCGCCAACAGCGCCGTGAAAAAGCCGCCATTTATCCCCGAAAGTCACAGAGCGGCCGTCACCTGGATTCTCGATTCAAGCTGTTCTTGAAATCCTTCGTTTCTGAGAATGATTGAGGCTCACGGTGCCTCGACGACGAAGGGTCGGTCTGGCGGACCTCTAGTGTTCCTTCAGCCTGTCGATGTTGGAAATGTCGGGAGGAAGGTCGGACTGACTGCGCCAACGCACCACACTGCGGGTCCCGGCGACCAAGTAAGGAGGACCCGGCCAGGCACGCGACTGTACCGGCGGAGCCGAATGGTGCCGCCTCTGCTCCAAATGCCCCGCCAACCTCGGCATCGAAGGTTCCACTTTCCCTCGATGAGGAAGTCGCGGGCTTCCTCTGCCCTACGGGATGAGCGGGCTTGCACTCCGCACGGCGGAGACGACGTCGAGGATCCCCCGAGCGGTCGTGGCCGCGTCCTCTTGGTCGAAGATCAATGACGTGTGGGTGGCCCCGTCGATGACGCGGCGCAGGCTGTTGGTCGAGAGTGAGGCAAGGGCTTCCTGCGAAGCGGTCCAGCCGGGCTGGTTCCCGCTGCCTGCGGTCAGGACGACCAGCGGCTTATCGCTGAAGTTCTTCAGCTCTGCGGCTTGCTGCGTCGATGAGCCCGCTCGAATGTACTCGGCTATCGTGCTCTGGAGGTGGCCGGGTGTCACGCCGAGCAACCGGCCCAGGCCGAGAAGCCCTGCGATGGAAGCCAGTGCGGAGGCACGGTTCATCGTGTCCTCGGAGTCCGCGCTCGTGCCGTGGCCTGATTCCGGGTCCGCTGCTGGTGCGGTTGAGTCGACCAGGACCAGCCCGGCCACGTCTTGGGGATAGCGGGCGGCGAATGTGAGTGCGTAGAGGCCGCCGAACGAATGTCCCGCCAGCACATATGGTCCCGGCACGTTTCCGCGCTGGAGCAGTGTGTGGAGGTCGGCCGCGATCTGGCCGCCGTCCTGCACATTGTTCGCCGGATCGCTCCACCCGCGGCCTGCCCGGTCGTAGACACACACCCGGGTGTCGCGGGCAACGGCTGGTGCTATCCATCCGAGCTCGGAGGACATCATGCCTGCGCCCGGTTCGAGCACGACGGTGGGGCTGCCTGAGCCGGTGCAGTTCAGGTAGAGGCGGTGTCCGCCGACGTCAATCAACTGACCCTGTGCTGGAGAGCCCGTGTCCGCCGTTGTGCGCACTGTTTCGAAGCCGCCGCCCAATGAAGCCAGCACCAGCATCGCGATCACTGGGTACAGCAGGAAGCGACCGCTCCGGCTACGTAGCTGCCGTCGGGCCTGGACAATCATCCACACCGCTAACACCAACAGGGCGGGGGGCCACACCCAGGCGAGCATTTCCTGGGTTGGGGGGCCGAACACCACCAGCAGGAAACCGCTGATTCCCATGAAGAGCGCTGGAGCCGCTGCCCATTTCTGTGGTTGATCGGTGAACAGGGCCGACAGCACAGCGAGCATGGCCCATCCCACGGCAAGTCCCACCAGGATGCCTCCGGCCACGCCGCTTTCGGTTGCCTGGGTGAACGGGGCGGCGGCCAGCAATAGTGCAGCGAGGGCTCCGGTGACCAAGGAGCCGGCCACCACCCAACCGATGTGTCCTTTCGGGGCAGGATCAGCTCGGGGCGGACGGTCCTGGCCCTTGGATAGGGGGCCCGTGGGAGTGGCAGCGGTCGTTTTCTGCCCTGCCGAAATGATTGTCATGCGCCCATGCTGTCATTGACCGTCAGCCGAAATGCACGGGAAAAATGCCCTGCATGGAAAGGATTCTGCCCCGCCTGGCGCCTTCGTGAGTACAGTGGCCCTATGCACCGAGTCGTCGCACTGGCAGTGCCGGATGTGGTCGCTTTCGACCTTGCCATTCCGGCGCAGGTTTTCGGCCACGAAGATGAGCGGCGACGGTACTCCTTCCGGGTCTGCGCAGCCCAGCCCGGCCTGGTTCCGACGACCTCCGGGTTTTCCATCCAGGCGCTTGATGGCTTGGAGGCCCTCCTGTCGGCGGATACGGTCGTGGTGCCCGGCTACGCACCGCTCAAGGACCCGCCAGCCGAAGTCTGCGAGGCCCTCCGTCAGGCAGCGGCCAGCGGAGCGCGCGTGGTTTCGGTGTGCACAGGGGCCTTCGCTCTCGCTGCTGCAGGTCTCTTGAACGGCAAGCGGGCAACCACCCACTGGAGAAACGCCGAACGCCTGCAAACCCTGTACCCGGGAGTCACTGTCGACGCAGACGTCCTGTACATAGACCAAGGCAGCGTCAGCACCAGCGCCGGGGTCGCGGCAGGCATAGACCTATGTCTGCACCTGGTCCGCAAGGACTATGGAACCGAGGCCGCCAACAGCATTGCCCGGCGAATGGTAGTGGCCCCGCACCGGGAAGGGGGCCAAGTCCAGTTCATGGAACGGGCGGTCGCCGCACCCTTGGCCCTCTTCGCCGACACCTGCGCCTGGGCCAGGCAAAACCTGGCTGAACCGCTCACAGTCGATGAGATGGCTACACATGCCGGCTGGTCCGCCAGGAGCTTCGCCCGGAAATTCACGGCCGAAGCAGGAATGACACCTTTGAGCTGGCTGAATGATCAACGCATAGCCGAAGCATGCAGGCTCCTGGAAACCACCGACCTGACGGTACAGACGGTTGCTTCCAGGACCGGACTGGGAACAACAGCAAATTTCCGGCTCCACTTCACCCGGAAATTCAACACCACACCTTCAAGCTACCGCCGGCTCTACCAAGGCAGGAACCGGCAAGCTGCGCCAGCCTAGACCTTCCCGGCGTGGGTCAACGCGTCAAACGGAATAAACGCACTGGCCCGCCCCCGCCCGCGAAACCGGCATCAGCCGGCTTGCGAATCTGGGATTCTGTTCCACATGCCAGTTTCCATTTTTCTCGTAGAAGAAGTGATGAGTGCTGGGTTTTGAACGGCTGTGACGGCCGCGAGTGCTGCATCGCATACAACCATTCCTCACGGACATCTCAGCAAAGGAGTCTTTATCGCGACAGGAGAACCGACCTGTCAGCCGTTTGGAAACCCCTTGCTTCGCAGCGGTTCCAGAGAACGATGGCGTCTTAACAACGTGTCTCAGTTGGGACTATCTCCACTAAAGGGAAAGTGACCTTTGATGCCCCGGCGCACCCTGATACATCGCCCTGCACGACCCGGTTAGGAACAACGACACGGCCGGCCTGCTCGATGCCGCAGAGGTAGACCCCGTTCGGCCCATCTACGGGATGTTCCAGAACCTTAAAACTGCAACACATCTGGTTTAGCCTGTTCTTCAGTTGTCCACATCAGGTCCTCGAGTATCAGAGCGGTCCAATCGGCGGAACAGCACGGCGAAGTCCCAGGTTAGAGCGCGCTAGAACCGGGAGTAACTGCCCTGTCCAAACACACAAGGTGCCAGTTATCGGGTCGACTCCTGTCCGTCCATCATGGAGCGCTCCTCCCCCCCGCTCTTGAACTCCAGGCGCCGGGCTTCGCAGTTGTCCTTCTGACGGCTGCAAAGCGGCCTGCCTGCGCTGTCAGGACACCAGGCACCGCCAGCAACCCTTATATTCGCTACGTCAGTCTTCCGCCCGGCGATCAAACAAAGCATACGTAAGTGTGGACAGTGTCCACACCCCTTTTGGCAGGACAAGCCGAGCCCATACGGCTCCCGGGGCGTCATATTGGAGCCCTCCAATAACATTCGCACCCGATTTTGCGGCGTCATGTCGTCCCGCTACCCCGGACCATTGTCAATGGCCATTACGTTCTGCCCACGGGCGGTCAGTTGATGTGCCCGCTGGTGGCCAGTAAAACTGCCCGGTGATGGCCAACAGATCTGCCCACTGATTGGTTCGGCGGGGTTGGCCATTCTTGGGTTGGTTAGGTCAGGCGGGTGACTCCTTTTCCGGCGAGGGCTTGGGTGAGGCGGACGGAATCGCCGCTGGTCTGGCAGACGTGGGCGTGGTGCAGGAGCCGGTCAACGGTGGCGGTGGCGAGGGTTTTCGGCATGAGTTCGTCGAAGCCGGCGGGGTGGAGGTTGGAGCTGATCGCGACGGACCGTTTTTCGTAGGCTGCGTCCACGACCCGGTAGAGGCCTTCGGCCGCGTCCGTGGCCACCGGCAACAGGCCGATGTCATCGATCACCACCAGCTCCGCGCGGAGGATCCGGGTGACGGCGCGGGTGACGCTGTCGTCGGTGCGGTGCGCCCGGATCAGGACGCCGAGGTCCTCGAGCCTGAACCAGGCCACGCGCATCCCGGCTTCGACGGCCTGCTGGCCGAGGGCTTCGAGGAAGAAGGTTTTCCCTGTTCCGGAGGGTCCGCAGACCACCAGGTTTTCCCGCCGGTTGATCCATTCCAGGGTCCGGAGGGCCTGTTGGGTCGGGGCGGGGATGGAGGACGCGTCCGGGTCCCAGGCGTCGAAGGTTTTGCCGGTCGGGAAGCCAGCAGCTTTGCGGCGGGAGGCGAGCATGGACCGGGCCCGGCCGGCGGCTTCCTCGGTGAAGAGGGCTTTGATGACCTCGACAGGTTCCCAGCGCTGGGCGCGGGCGGTCGCGATCAGTTCAGGGGCCAGCGCCCGGGCGTGGGGCATTTTCAGGGACCGCATCAGGGCCTCCAGGTCCGCTGGCAGCGGCGGAGCCGCGGTGTTGGTCGTGGTCACGGGACTCATCGGGCCTCCTCCGGCGTGATGTTGGCGGTGGTGTTCAGGGCGGGGTTTCCGATAGCGGCCCACGCGCTGGTTCCCTGGGTCAGGGAGGTCGCTTCGTTGGCGGCGTGCGTGGTGGTGCGGCGGATGTTGGCGTTCAGGATCGAGGCGAGGTCCGGGTGCGCGAACCGGCCGTGCAGGGCGGCATCGCCGAGTGCCCGATCGACGTGGTCAGTGCCGGCGATTTTAGCCAGGGTGACGGCTTCGGCCATTTTCACGTTCATCCGTGCCGTCCCGGCCGCGGCGGCTTCGATCAGCCAGGTCCTGGCGCCCTCGCCGATGGCCAGAAACGCTGCTTCGTCAGCGCTGCGGGCCCTGACCTCATAATCGCCAGGAACCTTTGCCCTGGTTCCGGGGAAGTGTTCATCGTTGATGGCGGGGCTGCCGGGCCGTGCCCGTCCGTGGCGGGCGACTTCGACCGGTCCCCCGGCGCCGTGGTGGACGATGATGACCTGCTCGTCCGGTCCGGTGCCGTGCGTGCGGACGAACACCCGTGCGCCGAGCAGGTGGGCCGGGACCGAGTACTGGGCGTTTTCGAAGGTGACCATCGGGGTGTTCTCCGGAACGCTGCGGGCCAGGCCGAACGCGACCGTGTGGGCGGTGTCCGGGATCCGGTGCAACCTGGGGGCTTCCTCGGCGAGCACCGCCGCGGGTTTACGCCGCGTCACCCGGTGCTCACGGTGATTGACCTCGTCCATGAAGACCTGGCAGGCGGCCTCGAGTTCGGCGAAGGAGCCATACTCGGCCCGGAGGTTGGTGTCCTTCGGCACGAGGTCGGCCTTGGCGAGTTTCACGGACGCTTCAACTCCGCCCTTAGTGGCAGGGTCCGCGGGCTGGCAGCTCAGCACGGTGATCCCGTAGTGCCGGGCGAAGTCCAGGGTCTGTTGGTTCCGGACCGGGACCCCGGCAACATGGGCCGTGGTCACGGTCTTCTCGTTGTCCGTCAGGACATAGGTCGGTGCCCCGCCGAGGATCCGGAAGGACCGGTCCAGGGCCGCGAACACGCTCGGCGCGGTCCGGTCCCGCAGCGGGATCACGATCCGGAAGCGGGAGAACGCCAGCCAGGCCACGAACAGGATGGTTTTCACCCCGCCGATCCGGGGGCCGTCGCCGAAGTCGTACTGCAGCCACATTCCCGGTTCGGTGATCCAGGGCCGGTGAACGCGGGTATGGCCCAGCCGCCACGCGGCTTTAACCTGTGCGATCGCGCGGCGGGTCGAGCGTTCCGAACCCGTGTAGCCCAGGGCGAGGAGCTTTTCGTGGGCCTTATCGGCACGGATCCGGCCCTTGGAGGCTTCGATCCATTCCTCGATCTTGGGCAGGAACCCGTCGGTGACCCGGCCGCGGGCCGCGGGTTCCCCGATCGGCCGGCCCGCGTCGCGGGCCTGGACGTGTTTGGCAACGGTGTGGTGCGAGCAGCCGGTGAGCTCCGCGGTAGCGCGCAACGACCCGGTCAGATCGTAGGCAGCAAGTATTTCCATGATTTCTCCGTCAGACTTCATACAGGGCCTCTTCCTGGTTCGCTTGGTGCGCTTAGACACCGTCATCAAACCCCAGGGAGAGGCCCCCACCGCTTAAGACGCGGTCGGTTCAGTAAGGAAGTGGGCAGATCTCATGGCCACCGGCAGGCAGTTCTACTGGCCGCCAGCGGGCAATTTCGTGGCCGCCTATGGGCAGTTTTTCATGGCCGCTAACAGACCATGAATCGGTGTTGGCCACCCCGACCAACCCGACAAGACCGGAACGAGGAACCGTATAACCCCACCACAGCAGGCGGAAGGCCAACTAGCCAGGACCCTGAACCCGCCACCCCACACACCTGAATAGGCCCCGCGGCAGCCAGGCCACAGCCCGCAAATCTAGCGTCAGAGGGACGCCACCACAAGCTATGTCAACACGTTAAAGCAAAAACCCCTTTGACGAGGGGATATGCTGTGCCCGAGGTGGGACTCGAACTGCATTCCCGCCCTTGCAAACACTGGGAACCCGCGAAAACATGCGGAATCCTGACCAGTCCGAAGGCTTTTTGGCCCAGTACGAGACGACAAGTGTGGACATTGTCCACACCCCCTTTCGGGGGCGCCGAAGGACTACCGGGGCACCAGATGCCTGGAAAGTTGAGCGGCAGAGTCCAGCAAGTTGATAGTGCCCGCGGCGACTCCGACGACGAGGTCGAAGCCTTCATCTGTGGCGAAGCTGTGCCGGTAACCGTTGATCCAGAGCAGCAGCACCATGAGCGTCCACGCGGTCCGTTTGTTTCCATCAATTAGTGGATGGAACCGGGCGACCGACTCCAACCTACCTTCGCGACCGCGGCATCATCGCTGTCATCCCGCAACCAGCCGAACAGATTGGTCACCGCAAACGACGGGGATTAACCGAAGCCAGCTCCAGGACGGATCACTCGTGCTGGTAACCCATGAATTGGACAACACGCCCAAGTAACTGTTCCGCCACGGGGTGCACGACTTGACGTACTTACAGGACGGTTTGAGTGTCCCTACGCGGCTCGCTGGTACTGCTGCCACGCAGTGGCCGCAGTACCAGCGATTGCCTGACGTACGGGGGTAACCGGTCAGTTGTCCGCGGCCCCACGCAGTAGTCGAGCGACCTCGGGGGTCATGGAGTAACGCACACCGTCCCAATCCCAGATGTAGTGCCAGGTTTTGCCCCTGGGGGTGATGTACATAGGAAGGCCCGCGCGGCGCACTGCCTTCCCCACGCCGCCGAGGGTGCCTGCGACGCCGGCCGCGCCTTTCGGGTCCGAGGTAGCCTCTGCGATTTCGCGTGGAAGGAAGTGCATGGTCTGGTCATCGGTCGCCCGGATCATATGAAGGAGGACTTCCTGCCCCCGCAGTGAAATCTTGTCCCAGAGTGTCGCTGCGATAGCGGGGGCTTCGTCGGTTTCAATCCATGCGGGGACGGTCCCGGAGGGCAGCCGGGTGGGCGCGTCCGGGTCTGGGACGTCGGCTAGGAACTCAACAAAGCGGCTCAGAAACTCCTGGTAGCGGTGTTCGGGGACGTGGACAGTGATGGGGATTAGCATGAGAACTCCAAGACAGGTTACAAGAGACGTTGAGGAAATCCAGTCTGTCTCGAACAAGCCCGGGTGTCAAGAGAGGTTGCAACCTCTCTTGTGAGAGGCGCCGTCTTCAGCCAGGTTCGCAACCAGCAGCAAGCGGAACCTGACCCAGAAACGGAGTTCTAATGTCCCTCCCTCCCTTAGAAGAGGGTGTGAGCTGGCCTTCGGTGACATCCCGCCAATGGGCCGGTCGGTCGCGAGCCACCCAAGCGCATTCGATTGAGCAGAACTTTCGGGCCTTCGACCCCTTCTGTCCTGGCAAGGTAAAGGTCTTTGCACAGAGCGGATTCAGGCAGATCTTGTCGACCGTTGAACCGGTGCGGGCTGCATGCGAACATTCACGCGAGCAGTGCTTGCGGTTCCTGGCGTCGCAGGCTCTGATCAGCTCTGTCCGTCGGCACTGCGGGCAAGTCCACTGGACGCGCGGCTGGCGCTCGGTAACCTCGTCACGGGCACTGCCTGCACGGGGTGAGGGGTGTCGGAAGTTGGTATGCAGCGACTCTGAGGGCAACGGCCAAGCACCCCGTTTCGTCGCGTTGCACCTCTTGCAGATGGGCCGAAGGTTGGATAGGCAGTGGGACCCGCCCTTCGAAATCGGCTTGACGTGATCCTCTTCAGTCGCGTCGGCGATCCCGCACATCCAGCAGTGCCCGCCCCAGAGCGCGAACCGCGCCTCTTTCTGGGCCGACGTGAAGTTGACCATGATCCCGCCTGGCGCTGCCTGGTACTGGTAGCGGCGCCGCTGGTAGGCGCCCTTGTTGTCCTCGTAGTAGGCCCGGCTGCAACCCTTGCAGTCATTGGAGAGGCCATTGCGGTTCTTGCGTTCCTTGGTGAATCGGTCCGCGGGAAGGATGTGCTTGCACTTGCGACAGACCGCTAGGAGTTCGCCCGTGTTTCTGGCGAGTTCCTCCAACTTCGTCGTCAGTGCACACCGGTCCGAGCAATGAGTGTCCCCCGCTGCCCTGCGCTCCTCCGGCCGAATCTTTGAGCAGACCGCACAGCCCCACTCTGCGAACATGCACTTGCGGCTGCAGAAGTGACGGTCCGCTGCTTCGCTGGCTTTCATGCTGAAGACAGCGCTGCAGTGTTTGCAGGTGACGTCACGGCGGCCGGAAGCGGACCGGCATGCGATGGAGCAAAACCGGGCCCGCTTCTGCCGTTCGACGGTCTGCAGCCCCTTCATGGTGAACTGCTCGTTGCAGTGCTCACATGCTTTGTAGATGTACTTGTGCGCCATGCGCTACCCACCCCCCTTGGATCAAAGGAAAAGCTACCACCCCAGGATGATGTCGACCAGCTGGGCAGCTTTGTCCTTCTCGAACCCACGGCGCTTCAGCTTGGCGTTCAGCTCCTTGGCGGCCACCTCCCGCACATCATCCGGCAGAGCCCGGCCGCCCACCTTTTCCACCATGCCCTGGAGCCACGTCTGCTTCTCCGCGGGCTCTGCGGCAGCTGCGGGAATGGAGTCATCGGGGCCAACCAGGGATCCGGCAGCACCGACGACAATCCCGGCCAACCGAGTTACAGTGTCCCCCTCGTAGCCACGGGCTTTGAACCGGGACTGGAGCTCACGGGTCATTGCCTCGACCTGGGCGTCCGCCAGAACCTTCCGGCCCATAACGCCGGTGGCGCCCTGGAGCCACGTGTTCATGCGATCCCGCGACGACCCGGCTTTCGGGATGTTGGTGACCGGGCCAAGGAGGCGATCGGCATCAACCTTGGCCTGGGCCCTGATGGCGCGGGCCACCGCCAACTCATCGGTGCGCTCAGCGGCCTGCGCCTTGTACAGCTCTTTGGCCTGGGCTGCAGCCTCGAATGAACCGCTCCCCCGCGCCCACTCATGGAGCCGGTCCATTACATCAGTGGTGTCCCCTATCGAGGACCGGGTCAGGGAGTCCAAACCGGCACGGGTCAAAGCCTTCTTGGACCGGCCCATGGACCGGGTCTGAACCCCCAGCTGGACCGGGTCAAGACCTGCTGAATAAGCCAAGGCCACAAGCCAGTTCCTGAAGAGGCGCCCGGATCGTGCTTGCTACGACCGTCAGGCGAACCTCTTCGGCTGGGTACCATACGCTTGTGGCCATGCACGCTGAATCCCTGCCACAAACTCTCGACGACGCCGTTCACGACAAATACCTCAGTGCCGTAGCCACTCGTCAGTACGATCTCCTTCCAGATATTCTCGTCGAAGGGTCAAGAACTGTTCACCGTCCAGATGACCCTTCCGACAACGGCGACTACAGCGCAGGTCACGCCTTGTGCCTGATGGTGGACACCATACGGGTATTCAACGGGGAACTTGGTACTGTTGGGCGTGGACAGCAGGTCTACCAGAGCGACTCTATGGGCCGGCATGAACAGGCCGTCCTCTGGCTTCCTTGGATCCATGCACTGGAAACCCTGTCCTTGGCTACTGGGGAGTCCTTGGGCGCGTACTCACAGGCCCTGCGCGAGGAGTACGTGAACATCAACGGACCGGGCGTATCGACCACCGAAACGAAGCGAATGCTTCGGTTGTGGAAGGAATCAACCCCTTTCATGCTGAAGTGGCTCCGTTGGTCCCGAACCCACGAGATTCGGGAGGTGTTCCGCGAAGAGGACTTGCACCTAAGAGGACTCAACGACATCATCAGCTACACGGAGAGTCTCTCCAAAAACTGGACTGCGCGCGGCAAAGCCCTTCAAGACGAACTTTCCGACTGGGCAATGGACCAATCGGACTGGGGCCGGCTGATAAAGAGCCAGATGCCATCTATGGACGACGATGACTGACTTCCAACCGATGCCTGGGCGCCCTAAGGCACCGGACATACCTGCCCGGGTGGCCTTGCCTTAGTCGTCCTTGAGGCGCCGGCGGCCGGGAAGGTTCTCGCTCCAAAACGGGTACCTTTCGCCACTGTTGTCTTCAGCTTCGCGCCTGGCTGTCTCGGCCTCAATCGCCTCCCGTGAATACCGAACTACATTCCAGCCTTTGCAAACAGTGGGAACCCGCGGAAACACGCGGAATCCTGACCAGTCCGAAGGCTGTTTGGCCCAGTACGGGACGGAAAGTGTGGACATTGTCCCACACCCCTTCAGGGGGCGCTGGAGCACTACCGGGGCACCAGATGCCTGGAAATCTCGATGGCAGCGTTCGGCAGGTCGATAGTGCCGGCGGCGACGCCGACGACGAGGTCGAAGCCTTCATCCGTGGCGAAGTCATGCCGGTAACCGTTTATCCACAGCAGCAGCACCGTAAGCGTCCACGCCGTTCGTTTGTTGCCATCAATCAGTGGATGGAACCGGGCGACCGACTCCAACAAAGCTGCGGCCTTCACCGCGAGTTCCGGATAGGCTTCCGCGCCCATGACAGTTGTAGCCGGCCTGGCCAATGCAGAGGCCAACAACCCGACATCACGGATATGGAAGCCGTACCCGTCAACTACCTGAAGTGCATCCTCAATGTTCAGGTACGCTGTCACGCGTCTTCAAGGCGCTTCAGCAGATCAGCGTCATGACTCATAACAAAATCAAGACCTGCGCTGATTTCACGCCGGCGCGCGTGGCGCTGCAGAACCAACTCCGCTCCCTGCAACAGAAGCGCGGACTTGGATGTATGTTCCTCGGCAGCCAACTTCTCCAGCCGCCGATCGAGGTCTTCAGGGACACGGAGATTCATAGCCATGCCTTATGGTACCAAACCGGTACCCGCCCTTGACTGATGGACCGGACATGGAAAAACGGGGCTGGGCAAGAAAGCCTGTGCCTCTCGCATGCTCTTCCATCCAGATTCCGGACTAAGCGCACGGAGGGTTAGGGACGATTGCCAATCGAATATCCACCGTCGACTCGAGGGACCACTTTGGCGATGCGCTCCGGGTACTCGGCGCTGAGTCGCTCAAACAGTGGACCACTCTTTGGGTTGAGAGATTCATTTTGCCAGTTGACATCGGGATGAGCTTTGAGGAGAGCCCGTACCATGTCTGATGCCCATCCGCGTCTCCAGCGGCCTGGAACCACCTCAATCTGCTTGAACTTTCCTCGTCGACCGTCGTCGATACGAAAGTGAAGCTGCGTGCTGCAGTCGAAGGGAACTTCCGATCGGAGGAATTCGTCGATGTGACGTTGGCGATGGCGCGGAAGGGGCTTTACATACGCATAGTAGTGAGACAAAGAGGTCTTACGTGGCCGTTGGACTGTGAACAGTCTGGTGCCCACCAAAACGATCGAGTATCGGCTGTGTCGTACTCGGAGGCCGACGTCCCGGACCGATTCAAAGGTACTTGTTGCCCAAGCGCGAACGCTTTCCTGCCATTTGAACATTCACTCAGCCTAGTCGGGCACCCGTTGCCCTTGCTGGTCACGTTTCCTAGTTTTAGCGCGTGCGTATTCGGGCAGTCGAAGTTCCCGCCAAATGTGCGGGCGCGGGGCGTACGTCCGGCCTCGGCGCACGCCCGACGGCAACCCACCGCTGCCTGGAGCAAGGCTACGCCGGTTTGCGAGGTGGCGTTATCCATAGCCTGAGCGTCAAGCAAGAATCATCTGACCCGCAATAGAGTCCCTCCGGGACCTCTCCTGCCGTTCTCAAGAGCCGATCATTGGACCCTATGTCAACTTGTTGCCTGGGGCAATCATTCCGCGGAACGTCGTTTACGTCTTGCTGATGCTAAACCGGAAGGCGTGCATCGCTGTGGACAATGTGATGACGGCAACATTCGCGTCATCATGACGACTTCGCTACGCCAATCGACTTGTGCGCGGTCGGTAACTACGATTCCAAGAGATCAATCGTCATCTAGCTGGATTACATGAGCCCCCGTTGGAAAATCTTCAGCGAACGTCGGCCCTCATAACGCCCGGTAGCGGATGACCAGACCATCGATCACGCCTGTCTGCTCCTAATCCATTTCTTAGCGCGGCCCGTGATTTCAAAGTGTTCCGCTCCTTAGGTGACCGCAGAGGATTTCCGATGCTGCACTTCCAGTGGCCTGCGCTGTGAGTGTCCCCGTCAATTTCATACCTGCTTGCCTGGTATCGTCCCGCCACAAGTGCGGCCTCGACGCCGGACCTCAGCCGCGGATGACCTCGCGCGAGTAGCCGTATTCGTTGAGTCCGCCTGGCGGCTCCCGGACGTTCTCATTGTTAGTGGGTCCGGACCTGTTGGTCCCATTACAGGGCTCCGTGGGCCCAATAATCCAAATTGTACGGCTCCGTGTGAGGGAGCAGAGCCTCTATGATCACGATTCCTGCTGACATTGAAGTCTGCTCCATCATTCCTGAGCAGTCCTAAGTGGGCTACAGAATTTCGCGCCTCCAACACCAGTTCCTGCTGTTGCTGAGTCCATGGAGAGGTCGAAGTTTTGGATTCAATCATCGATCGAGCGCTCGACAGTACATCCGCGCCCATGCGCGTCCTTAGCTTCGGGTGCTGTGGCAAATATTCGACCTCACCTGAGAGAAGAAGCGTGGAGATAGGGTCCGCGGCCACTAGCGCTGGATTGACATGAGCCAGGAAAGCTTTGGTCAGGAGTTCGACAGCCGTGCCACATGACATGGCAGAAACGAGTTTTGCCGCCATAGTTTGTTCCTGGGATCTTTTGATCGCCTCGCCCATCATGTAGCTCGAGGCACGCCACAGGTGCATTGTGAGCTCGGCGAAGTCATAGAGCTCACCGTCGTATTCCCAAGCCAAGGGCCAATCTAGGTAGAGGTGCCGGGGATCGGAGGACAGTCCCCTGTTCTCAGACTCCAGGCTAAAGGAAGAAAAATCGTTCGGATCCACTCGGCTCATCCTACTGGCCCTTGTAGAGAGGGCGATCCGGGCTGTCAGTGACAAAGACTTATTCCTCTCCCTATTCAAGCTGGTCGGTCCGCGCAGCCAAGAAACCCGTTATGAGGTTGTCGTCTTCACTGCGCATCTCATCTTCTCGGCCTGGGATGACGTTCTGCCGGCTGTACAGAAAACGTCGAATACCCCCCCGATCCCCGCGGAGCATGTCAGAGTGATTCCCGCAATGCCGTCTCCTCGGTTACGTTGCTTGAGCTCGATATTTTCGGCGAGGACACCGATGAGGGACAGGTCACGGTCGGCTTCGAAGTGACCATTGACGGACATGATCCCGTTCCCGCGCTCCTGCTGAACATCGGCAAGGTCGAGGCTCTGGGACAACCGCTGCCGCTAGCAGGCATCCTCAAAGGGCCCGGGTTCCGCGAGTCGCCGTTGTCGTGCCAGTAGGCGCCCTGCGGCCTCACAGCGAGGGCATTGCTTCCCAGGGTTGTTGACCCTTTGCCGAGGTGTGCGGCTCCAGCTAGGCCAATTGGAATAGGAATGACCCACGAGTTTTTTGCGCGGGGCAGTCCTACACTTCGAAGCGATCCTCTAAGCCAACGCCATCGCTCGTGCCGTCGACGCGATCCGCGCGACGTCTCGACAACGCGGGACGACGGACCTTAGCGGAGGTCCCCACGGACGCTCACGCCGAGTTTTCAAATGCGCGGATCAACGACCGGGCGAGCATAGACGCGATTTCGCCCGCCCCCCGATCCAGTGCCGCGCGGCTTACTGTTTCATCAGGTTCCAGACGAAGCGGTGAGCTGTTAAGGCGCATGCCAACGCTGTTACGGGGACCGCGTCCTAGTTCCCCGACCGCCACCATCGATGTCGAGGTGATTCCCATGCCAATGGCAAACCTGGCGGCCCCTGTTACGTCGATCCGACCGGATAGGCGCAACGCTGATGCTATGTCCTGAGCTAATTGCCGAGCGTCCAGGATCGACCCCATTGTGTCCCCTGGAAGCCTGAATGTCACAGTAGTCCCCCCGGACTTGCGGACCATCACTGCCGCGAAGGAGCCTTCGTGAGTCTCATGAAAACCGCCCCTGCGTAGAGGCGGCGGAGACTGAACAACGACACCACCTTCGATGTGGTCCAATTCCAATCCCTGAGCAGCAGAGACGAGCCCTGCGTTTCTGACATGCTTCGGCAGGCCCGTCCCTATTTGTTCAAGGAGTCGGGCGGAGACGGGACTTCCGTCGAGCGGAACCACATGAATCTCCAAAGGGGAACGTTCTGAGGAAGAAAACTGGTTCCGAGCAGCTTCTTCTCCTAGCCAGCGAATCGCAACGGATTCGTGCAGCGGTTCGAAATCCATGGATTCCGGTGAGGCTTCGAGTTCGCGAATGGACGCCACCACAGCTTGTTGAAGCTCCGCTATATCTGAGAAGGCCTTATAAAAGCGGCCCGAACCATAATCACCAAGGCTTCTTTCGAACTCCTGCTGCTCTAAGTCGAAGGTGCTACCAGACTTGCGGAATACGAAACGGGGGATGCCCACCCGTTGTGCTGCCACCCACTCATCATGTGTCGCTGATTGCCCGGTCTCCGGAAACACCGTGCCGTAGTGAGGCCCCAGCAACAGCAGGTAGGCATCACTAGATTCCACACCATTTATGCAGGCCTCCCTACTTGGGACCGATTGGGCGGAAAAGTCCTCAAAACGAACTGGCTCGTGCCCAAGTGCCTTGATCAGGCCCGGTAGCGCGTCCCGCTCTAGTTCCAACCCACGCCGAACGCTGCTTATGAAAATCCTCATTGGAACATTGTGCTTCACCCGACACGACTTCTTCTAAGACCTGCGCCCGTATGGTGATTTGAGACAGGGTTAGCAGAATCTGTTTCATGTCGATCGTCGTAAGTTCAGCCCTGAGTTCAAGGCTGAGGCCATTGAGCTGGTGATTTCCTCGGGTCGTCCTTTGATCCAGGTCACGGCCGAAATAGGGGTCAATGAAGGGACCTTGGGGAATTGGGTGCGGGTCTGGAAGGAAGAGCATCCCGACGTCGCCGCCGATGAGCCGGGCCCCGTGGAGGGGGCGAAGTACAAGGCGCTGCAGGCCGAGAACGCGGAGCTGAAACGGGAAATCGAGTTCCTGGGAAAAGTCAGCGCCTTCTTCGCCGCGAAGCAACGATAGACGACTACTACGCGTTCATCTGGCAGGAGAAGGCCGATTACAAGATCGACTGGATGTGCCAGCAGCTGAAGGTCCCCAGGTCCTCGTACTACCGCTGGACGATGCCGAAGGAACCGACCCCGACACAGGTCCGCCACCACAAGCTGACCGTGGAGGTGGAGCGCGTGTTTGGACGCGAGAAAGGCCTGGCCGGCAGGGACCAGATCACCACGATCCTCGGCCATGAGGGCATCCCGGTTGCCCCGGGAACGGTCGGTGCCATCATGAAAAAGCAGGGCCTGCGGGCAGTGCGGATGCGCGCGTGGAAGAAGACCACGGTCGTTGACCCGGCCGCCAGGACCGGGCACATACGCAACCATATGCAGGACGCGGACGGGAACCGCGACTTCAGCGCCACCGTGCCGGGAACAAGGATGGTCGGAGACATCTAATGCCGACGTCGGCATTAGGTGTGGGCCCGCGGGCACTTTCCAATTGAGACCGCTGCCCTGAAATGCCTGTACCTGGTCACCAGGTCTCTTGATCCCACCGGCGGCGGCCGCGCACGTTGGTAAAGAGCTGGAAGCCTGCGCTAAACGCGTTCGCGATTACCTTCGCGGGCCGGTTTGCAAGAACCACTCAATAATGAAAACCGGCCGGCCTCCACACACCGTTTATCGGACAGTCCCTAACCGATAACGCACCAGTAACGGTTGAAGTGATGAAGTCTGCACAAAGTTATTGAAGCTGAGGCAAATCGCACCCGTTAGGAGAACCGGAGGGGTCCAGATGTGGTTAGACGAGCGAGGGCGCCGTGCTGTCACTATTTCTGTGATCAGCTTGGTGGCTGCGGTAGTTTGCTTTGGTCTGCTCGGTGCAACGGGCACGTTCGACAATGGTGCAGTCACGCTGGGAGGTTCTTTCGTTGGCTTTGTAGTTTGCATGTTCGTGTTAAACCGCATATGGCGCACTGGGGGACTTGAAGAACGGGCTAGACGTACGGACTCCCCGATCGTGATACAGGAGGTTCTGAAATTTCTTGACCTGCGGGATTCTCCACCCGATAGACCAGGGGCATTTGGAAAACTTAGTGATTACTACTTCGTCAAGCGGACGACTAACTTTTCACAACTGAGGTTCCACTACGCCTCGACAGGAAACATAGAATTTATTGGGAGTCCAACTCACCCTCAGTCTGCAAAGGCGGCGCGGGTCCAAGTCGCGCACACGGGAGCGAATCAGGAGAATTTTAAAGAGGAGCTTCAACTCGACATCGACCTCTCAAACGTAGCCCAAGGCGAAAGTGTTCCGGTACTCAGCCAGATAACGTATTCAAACGCCTTCACCGGTGCAGACGGGGACTCCTTAGAGACCCACGTGGACTACGTTACTGGTCGGCTTACCATGGTGCTCCTCATGCCTGCCGATGCCTATTGCACATCGGCTATTGGTACGCTTCAAATCGGCCGGGGGGAATTTGCTCCGGTCAACGATGGAAGCCCCGTGATTATGGAGAATGGAGCGGTAATCTACTGGTCTGTGGGAGAGCCAAAGCATGGAGCGCGGTACGCAATACAGTGGAAGTGGAGCCGGCGTACGAGCAGTTCTCCGCTGCACGCATGATATGGGTCCGTGGCGTATAACGTAGGTCTTGGCTCGTCCGGACCGCGGGTCACGAGTCCCGAAACAACTTCCTGCCGTTCGTTCGCGTACAGATGAGCCGGAGCAGTTTCCAGTGAGTGCCTCGACGAAGCTGCTCAGCACGTCCGTCGTGAGCGGGCGCAGGTTCTCCCCCTCGGGAGAGAGCGGCACGGATCCATAGGAATGGATGGAAGGCCCAGGGAACCTGGTACTTCCCGGCCGCCAGCTTTGCCCACGGATATTGTTCTCTCGTTCAGCTTCTGCACCGCGATTCAGCACCTTCCATCTCAGGACGTAGGGGTAGTACAGGAAATCACTACAAACCAGAAACCCTTGTTAGGCATGAGTGGGGTTCCCCCGCAGCATCTCGGCAAAGCGAGGCATGCCGCCATCCGTCCTGAGTGACCACACAGTCGATCGTGACCGAGTGCGTTTTGTCGGCTCTTCGCGGTTCATGGGGAATTGGAATCCCTGATGAGTGTCATGCCGCCGTCCGGGCGGCACTTCTCATGAGAATAACTGATTTGTAATTGCCTGGGTTGCGGTGGCCGCGGGCGGTGCGTTTGATGTGTTTGATGGCGGTGTTGTTGGCCTCGACCTTGCCTGTTGTAGCGCCGGTGATGATGAGGACTTCGATCTCGTTCCACCATCTGCAAACGGTCCGGTAGAGCTTGTTCGTCTCGGGCCGCGCGGCGGCCTGAACAAGGACGTGGAGTTCTTCTTTCGCGACGGCTGCGTCGGCGAGGGAGCTCGTGCGGAGCAGTGCCCGCAGTTGTTCTTTGACCTTCCAGACCGCTTCGAGCTTGCCGGTCGGGTCATCAACGGCGAAGACCTCGGCCAGGCGGTGTGCTGCGCTGTCGCTGAGGGTGTCGCCGGCGCGCAGGAGCAGCATCCGGTGCGCCCAGGCCTTGTCCACGGTGCGGCCGCGTCGGCCCTTGACCTGCTGGGACAGGTTCTGCCTGGCCTCGGTCATGGCCTGGTTGCCCAGGGAGACGAGGTGGAAATGATCGACGGCGACGCCGGTGCGTGGAAGCCACATCCGTAGCGCCTTGCGGAACGCGGCCGAGGGGTCGATAGCCACGACCTGGACGCCCAGCCGCCAGTCCAGGGGACGGGCGAAGAGCCAGTCACTAACACCCTTGTGGTCCCGCCCATCGACCACGCCCAATACCTGCCCGGTGTCCAGGTCCACGATCGTGGTCATCCAGGGCTCTTGTCGGATCCAGGCGCTGGATTCCGGGTCGCGGAAGAATCGGACGGACCGAAACCGGTGTTCATCAATGCCCAGCATCCGCGGACTGAGTTCATCGACATCAGGCAGCGTGAGCAGGCAGGCTTCATTCAGCGCGGCCCGTACCATCCACCACGAGACACCGAACGCCGCAGCGGTCTCGGACACTGCCCGTCCCGAACGGATCACCGCGTCAACGACGTGGTCCCGGAGCCGGCCGGTGGACCGGGCACGGCGCGGGACCTGGGTCGTGGATTCAAAGAACGAGAGCCGTGGGCAGGTCCGTTCCTCGCAGTGCCACCGGTATTTGGACCAGAGAACTTCCACGGCGCCGGCGACCGGGATGTCCCGGATCCGCTGGACATGTCGTTCCTTCCGCCTGGTCGCTACGACACCGCAGGTCGGGCAGCCAGGTGGCTGGTCGGTTTCGATAATGATCCGGCGGCTCCCGTCGTCCAGGACGGTGGCGGAAATGACGCGGTAGTCGGGCAGGTTGAAGATGCTGGTGGCAGCGTCGGAGGCCACCCCGGTAGGCTCAGTCAAGGCTCGTGGTCCTGTTCCTGGTTGAATGCTAGACACACTCATCCCAGCAGGGCCACGGGCCCTTCTGTCATCTACGACACGAGATCAATTCCCCACGAACCACGAAGAGCCGTTTTGTCTGCCTTCGAAGATGAAGTTTTCGTTCTGTGCAAAAGGGGCTTCGACCCGGACGGAGGACGGACAAACCGGGCTAGTGCCTCGCTTCCTTCCCGTCGGACACAGGTTGAGTCGGGCTAGCCGCGAGACATGTCGGGCCCCTGCCAAACAGCTGTGAATGTTTCCGTGCCAAGTGGCTCGTTCATAAGAAGGGACCGAAGTGCCATCCTGGCGTTGCGATCACCCACTCCATGCAGAAGTGAGATGAAGTCAACATCTCGGGCTAGAGGAGGATATTCACTCGGAAGGACGGACTCAAGTGTGGATAGGGCTGCCATTAGCCCCTCGCGCTCCGTTGTCGATCTGGAAGGCGGGGCGATGTCATGTCGCCTAAAGAGCTTACTGTTCGTTGACCACCATCTGTCGTTCGTGGGTGGAGGGTCAGCAGCGCGCCCTTTGACTTCCGCATAATCGAGAAAGTCTCCAATGGGATCGAGACCTGACCTCTCGTCGATAAGCACCTCATAAAATGAAGGATACAAGTGCTGGATGATGACTGCCTTGATCAGCTGAGCATTTCCTACTTCTGGAGACGTCCACGCCGGATTCAGATGGCTTTCGAGAACAAAGCTGTTAATTACTCTCTTTATCCTTCGTGGATTGCGTCCGGTGCGCTTGGAGAGAATTTCCTCAACCGTTGCGTCGATAAGAGCCTCAGTTCCCGAACGATGAGCATAGCCACGAATCAAACTCCTTATCTGCTCTTCTTTTGCCGGTTGAAGTCTGTGAACTACCTGAATAATTTTTTCAAGGTACACGGTAGCTTCGTTTCCACGGTCAGAAGCAGACACACCTCGGCGTAAAACGCTGAGGTCACAACCGATCACAAAGATCAGCCCTGGAGCATCTAGATACAATTTGACTGCCTCGCATATCTGGACTATCACGCGATCGGAGCAGCGGTCTAGATCATCTATGAAAATAATAAGGTGACGTCCGATCGCACCAGTATCTTCTTTCTGCGTCCATTCCGAGAGCATGTCGAAAATTGCAGTACGAAGCTCATTACGTCCCTTCGCGTCTATCTCAAGTTCATTCCAGATTTGATCCACGATCCGGCTGACCCCTGCGAATCGAGCGACGACTCCCAAGAGAATTCGAACAAAGAGCATCATCCGGCCGTGTTTAGCTATACGTCGAAGACCACGTCTGAGAGAACTCGGATCTAGTTTGATGAGAACTGACTTAATAAGCCCCTCCAAGGCGTTCTCGCCCTGCGATGTCCATGCATTGAAGTGCACTATTTCAACACCGGCGACCTGACTAAGATTGGAGGCGATGTGACCTAAGAGCGTACTTTTGCCCATACCCCAACCTCCGTCGACTGCCAAGACGAAAGGGGAAGAAGATCGAGAATGACTGATAATCGACGCTATCGACGCTGCGCTCTTTGCGGTCCCGAGTAGGTCGTAGTTCGTATCCTTGACTGGCTGGTCCCCAAGCAAGGCATACGAGTCCGCCGCCTCTTCTTGAACCTTCGGTTGCTGGTCAATCCTTGGCCTGAGAGTGTCGGCAATCTGGGCGGCATCCACATTAGCGAGAGTGGCCACAACTTCGATGATCATGTCCTCGTCCACCTCATGGATGTCGTCCAGGTCGCCCGACTTCCAGCGGCGTTCTATCTCAGCGCGTTCGGTGTTCATCTGCTGCTCTTGGTCACGGAGGGCAGCGGCACCTTCGAAGTCCTGCGCATCAATCGCGGACTCCTTTTCGATCCTCACTTTGGCGATACGTTCATCTACGGCCCTGAGCTCAGGCGGACGGTTTAGCCGGCGTACTGACACGGCGCCAGCCGCTTCATCAAGCAGTGCAATAGCGCTATCAGGTAAAAACTTGTTTTGTAGGTACCGATGAGCAAGAAGTGCGGCAGCAGCGAGGGCATCACTAGTTATAGTTACGCGGTAGTGGGCCTCGAGCCTGTCCCATACGGTTTTCAGATGCTCAACGGTAGCCGATACCGAAAGCTCGTCGACGTTGATCTGATCGATAAATTGCTGGAGCGGCATATTCGGTTCAATAATGCTTCGGTAGTCGTCTGACGTCGTCGCGCCTATTATTTTTGCATTTCCATTTCGCAACAGCGTAGTTACACGTGACATAACATCGATCACTAGTCCAGGGGCCTTGACGTTTAGCAAAATTTGGATTTCGTCAATGAACAGAATAATGTCATATCTGGTTTCGATTTCCTTGAGAACTGCGCTTAAGTTGTCTTCGAAAGTGGCGCCTGGAGTAGTCAGCGCCGACAGATCCAATGCATACAACTCTCTGTCCTGAATAGATCTGGTTACATCCCCCCGTACTATCGCTTGAGCGAGGCCCTCCGCGACGGCCGTCTTGTTTACTCCGGGCTCCCCGATAAGGATGGGATTATTCTTGGTGCGTCGCGAGAGGACCTGAATTACGCGTCCAATTTCCGTTTCACGCCCTATTGCCGGATATAGTTTGTTGTCCCGGGCAGCTTGAGTGAGGTTGCTGCAAAATCGATCTAGGGTTGCGGAACCGGCGTGGGTACCCTCGAGCATGCCCGGACCAGTGTCTGCCCCAGCGGTCCCGTCACCCTGATAGCCCGACAGGAGTTGGATGACCTGCTGGCGGACCCGGTTCAGGTCGGCGCCGAGCTTGACCAGCACCTGGGCGGCGACCCCCTGGCCCTCACGGATCAGGCCGAGCAGGATGTGCTCGGTGCCGATGTAGTTGTGGCCGAGCTGCAGGGCCTCGCGCAGCGAGAGCTCCAGCACCTTCTTGGCGCGGGGTGTGAAGGGCATGTGGCCCGCCGGCGCATGCTGTCCCTGACTATTGACTTGCTGCGCTTTCTCACCGGAAGTGGCCTGCTGCCCCTGGGCCCAAATCTCCTGCACCTGCTCGCGAACGCCGTCCAGGGAAATGCTCAAGGACTCAAGAGCTTTGGCGGCAACGCCTTCACCCTCATGGATCAGGCCTAAGAGGATGTGTTCGGTACCGATGTAATTGTGGTTCAGCATGCGTGCCTCTTCTTGGGCAAGCACAACTACGCGCCGGGCACGGTCCGTAAATCGTTCAAACATAAAGAGTCTTTCCGGTAGACATATGTGCTACCAGTAATTGAATCGAACATAGCTAAAAATCGTAACCCCTACCTGATGGTGTTAGAGCCCTAGAAGATGCCGGCCATCCCTCACGGTGGACTATGCCTTTTCGTCGCGGTACCAAGAACGGGCCTGTATCTTCGGACCCACTGGGAAGCTCCCGTCGCTTGCAGTCCGTAGCGTTCCTGCTTCCCTTAGTGTGGAATGCCTTCGTTCGTGTCCACGTCGCGTTTCAGGAGCGCACGCTGGACCGCAAGGCCTACCGTCTTGCGCCAATGATGCATTCAATGAATCATTGATTCAGGATTCGAGCACATACTTCGACGGAACTGTGCGGCGAAAATGGCGGTGAGCGGGTCCGGTCGTGTGCTGCAGCTAGGCACTGTCCAGCTGCGGCAATCCCGAGGAACTGACGCATGAGGACATGCTGGCCCGGTCGCGCAACCAGCAGCTTAAGTAAATTGCAGTTCGACACAACCCGGAGCCTGCTAGCTCAGGGGAATCTAGCAAGTCCATTTACTTCTCGATCAGCGCCACCCGGCAATGCGGTCAAGGCCGTCTTGCCTGGTCGTGGCTCCTTGATGAAAAGCACTTTGGCGGGGCCCCCGTCTGCTGCAGCGTAACCCTCGAATGCCGGGAACGAGTCCACTTTGCCACTGAAAACGACAGTAGCGACGGTCCGTTCAGAGTTGATTCGAATGATAAATTCCCCATGCATGTCTACATCGCCTATTAGCCTTGAAGCTCGTACTAAAGGGTTGGACCCTTCGCCGCTATAGGTGAAGCGGTAGACCCGTCCGTCCGCATCATTCTTTTCTAGACGGAGTGGTCCTGGAACGCTTCGACGGCGACCGCTTCGAAGACGCCCGCGACATCTTCGAAGAAGTCACCCTCAGCCAGGACTTCCCCTCCTTCCTGATCCTCCCCGCCTACGCCCGCTACCTCACCGAGGCACGGGAAAAGGCAACCCAGGAGGAGCTCGCCGCAGCGTAGAGACGCACAGATTTCCGTCCGCCGGGCAGGCACGCCCTTCGCAACAGGCACCCCCGAGATCCGGGGCGCCCGCCCGGCGACGGAACACCCACGTACAAGGAACGGACAATTGAAACCTTTGTTTGGCAACAACTATCCCTCCGGGCATAGGGCCACTTTGTAGCTCGACTTGGAATACGACTATGTCGAGCTCTTACGTGCCATGGCTTAGAGCAAGCGCTGCCCCGGTCGTGTCCGATTCGAGTGCAACCCCTGCTCACCGCCCGCCTTTTGATTCCCGTCGGACTCAACTCCACCCCAACCTGAAGTCAGCTGGTCCCCCCAACGACTGTCAGATTAGAGTCGAAATCAGCATTTGAGCACACACCCGTAAGAGGGTCTCTCGTGAACTAGGGCTTCCTGCGGCTTTTGTCTACGAGACGTTGGAACAAGCTGGGGAGGCCCTTCGTGTTCCCGAAATCATTGGCGTTACAGGTATTGGCAGATCAACAGTTCATGAGGCTCTTGAGACTTTGGCGTCCTGGGGTCTGGCAAAGTGGACCGTCAACGGGTGGGTTCTTGGTGCCGCGAGTCTTAAGACATGCGCAGAACTTTTGGGGGTTACCGAAACTGTCATGCAACAGCAGGACCTCTATACCCGGCAGCGGAGGATCTGGCATGCCTGGCTGGAGAACAGACAGTCGCCAGGAAGAATTGTTCTCCCTGGCGAGACCTACCCCTATTGGCTGTTTGAACCGCCCGCAGATACCGGCCCACCGTCCGATCTCGACATTGCATAGGCACGGTCCGCGCTAGATAAGGCGGTAGGTCATGCCATAACTCGTGTGGGAAGTCAGGCCATATGAGAGACGTACCATTTCTCGCAACAGCGGACGCCGGTCAACTGGTTGCAGTGTACGAACCCCAAATTGACTCATAGCTGGCAGAATAGCGAAGTTTTCGGGGTCTCACGGATTGCCGGGGGGAGGTGTGTCCGCGAACAGTGGGCGGTCAGACATCGTCACGCAGGGCCCAGTGACGGTGGCCGAGAAGAAAGGGCCGTAGTCGATGCGAACCTGGTCGACCAGCACGAAGTCCTGGAGGCCGTCGCCGCGCGGATCTGAGACCGAGAGGTCGGGAAACTCTTCGAGCGAGCCGCGCGGGCGCAGTTCAACTCCGATGGCTGCCAGCGGTGACGCGTCCTCGGAGTTGACGAAGTCGGTTCCACTTCAGCGACCGAGGAAGCTCATGGGGAAGTAGCCGTTGCTGTAGGACGAAAGGTCTGCAGGCCGTGCCAGTCATTGTCGGCGGGCTGGGTGCCGGGTTTGCGCAAGCTGTATGGTTGCCGGAGCTCCGGTAAGCGCTGCGGCGCGTCGTAGCGGCTGCTGCCGCGGTCGCGCCGGAAGCGGTGCTCAATCCGGTTGCGCCGGAAGCCTCTGGTCTTGATCTTCTGCCCGTGCGTGGTCAGGGAGTTCCCGTGGGGGCCGCGTCAGGTCATGTTGCTCGGAAGGGATTCCCGGAGGTTGACGAAATCTCGTCCGGTCGGGGTGATGGACGCGAGTTGGCTGAGGTCCGGGCCGGAACGTGGCAATTGCCGAACGCCGCCGGGCACCTCGATGTAGCCGAGATCGCGTAGGTGCTGAAGCTCTCGGTCCAGTCCGTCGTTGGCTTCGAATGGCCCGAAGTGGCCGGACTCCAGCTTTCGGAGGTTCAAATACATCGTGGGTGACATGGTCAAGAGGAACAACTTGCTAACCCTTGAGGATAGATCGTCGATTTGGCCACGGATATCCCGGACTTCCTTCCGGACCTCCCCCAACTCCAGCCAAGCCCCGATTTTGACCGGACCTCCTTGCTCTAACCGGCGGAGCATCTCTTTGCGCAACGCAGTAACTTCGCGTCTGAAAATCACTCCGAGCGCCAGCAAGCCGGCAACCCATAGGCCGGTCTGAAATAAAGGCACCCAAGCATCCAAACGAATCCCCTGATCCATGTGAAAACCTCCGATCTAAACACTTTTAGGACTGTAAGAACAGCGGGCTGGGGAGCCCTGCCCAACCTTGTGCGGACTGCCGATCCCAGCTGCAAGAACCCGCCGAATCCCTATAGTCGCAGGGCATTGCTAACTAGCAACCACTTGGGACACAGCAATCGATAGGGAAACAACTGCACTAACCAACCAGGCGCTCAGCACTAGGGCGTAGACGACGAGCAACCCGAAATCATGCTCGATAGGCCACAGGCTCCTACTTCTGCGCATGTAGGGGCCCCGTTCGACCCCGAACAGCGCTTCGAGGGAGCGGGCTCGGCTGATGAGATCGTCATAGAGTTGGGAGTTGCGCACGTCGTAAATTCGAATGCCGAGAGTGATGCCGAAGCCGAAGACTGAGGCTAGGAAGACGAGGAGGGGGGATGCGTCCCGGACTGGTTGTGTTAGGAGAATGGTGAGAGCCAGACCACTAACTGTGGGGACGAATGTCAGGAGTCTGAAACGGACATCTGTTAGTAGCCGGATTTGGTTGCCGAGCTCGGAATAGACGGCCGCGGGCATGTCTCCAGAGGCCGAACCTAGAGCGTTCGCGGCTTCTGTCGTAAACACATTCTTCCCGCTGGGCTCGGCTAGGCGCTCATCACCGAGCCTGAGACGGAGGATGCTGACCGGCTGGCCCGGCGAATCCGCTGACGGGCTATTTCCTTGTTTTATGAATGGCTCGACCACACGTGAATGACCTTTGGCGAGCAGGAACCATTTGGTGCTGTTAGCAGGAGAACGCCCCGTATCGTCTGAATCTTGGTGAAACTGCTTCCATGAACCATGTGCAGGATTCTGATGTGGCAGGATTTTCACATCGACATGACTTTCAAGCTTCGGGAGGTCAAACGATGTGGGTTGGGTCTTGCCATCGGTGACTATTTGGACACACCACGACTGAAGCAGAGGATGGTCTTCGGCCCCCAATAATGCTATTTCCCCCTTGTCGGGAACGCCGATAATACGTCGCAAATGGTAAGTGAAGGGGAAAATGAGTCGGATCATGCGAAATGAAGCCATGGGATCAGCCTGCTCCTTGCGCGGGAAAAGCAATCTTAGCTTTGCGACTCGAATTATCGTGACCAGTGCCGATCAGCGTGGGTGGCGACACCCTTCTGTCAATGACAGTCGGAAACGGAACCCTTTGCGGGGTCGGAATGTCAACGGCAGAGGTCAGGATCTGCGAGGCATGCTCGTAGCGTGAGGAGACGCCTGGAAGGTTCGCTACGGCCTGTTCCAACGGGGTGCCTCCGATCTCGTCGACGATGAAAAGCTCATAAGGGCGCTGCCGGACCAGTCCCTCCGGCAGCCTCCTTGCTCAGGACTGGAGCGTCTCTAGATTGTGTCGCCCAAAAGGAGAGCCGGGCGCCCCATCCTTTGCGGTCGCGAAACCCGTTGGCACCATTCGGGGCTCCCAGCCCAGGCAGGCTGGATGGCCAAAGCGTCTCATGGATATCTATACTTCGACACTTCGGCTTCAAGCCGCAGGTACCGCTCCTCGAGCTCCTCGCGCTTCGAGTGCCTTGGTTTGCCCACCGGCGCCGCGGTCCGCACGGACTGCCCGACCAGCCGTGTGAATTCGGGTAGGTCGGAAAAGGTGGGAATCTGCTGTTTCTCGCCGAAGATGGCCAGGGCGCGCCTTTCCCAGCCACCGTTCGATGGCGGGAACCGGATGAGGTGGTGCAGCACCTCATCCCATGCCAGCCGGCGTCCCGCGACCCGTGCGCCCGCCTGCTGGAGCATGATCGTGAACACCGATGATGAGGCGACGCTGGCGAGCACCCGCGCGTCATTGAAGAACGGCACGGACGTCAGGGTGTCCTTCGACATCAGCGAGTGGGAACCGACGATTTCGTTGAAGGCGCCGTTGTCGGACTCCTGGCCGTGCACCGAGTCCCTGCGCTTGTTCAGCGCATCAGTCGCTGCGTCGCCCGCATCGAGGAGCTCCTGAAGCTGGACGGCGAATTGAATCAGAAAACCGCCGCACCCGGGTGCGTCCGTCGGGAGTTGTTCGGCCTTGCGGTCGATCTCAAATGCGGCAACCATCGCCTCCTTGCCGTGCGCGTTCAGGTGGCCGCGCGCGACAAGGTACCGGACGAACTCTTCGTAGTTGTTCTCGGTGCGGCCGTCCTTAGTCTTGTGGGGCTCCAGGGCTGCTGCGTGGCGCTTGGTCTGGAGCTCGACCTCCGTCTCCTTCACAGTCCGGGGAGGACGAGGCGTTCCCGGGGTGAGAGGCCAGTTCTCTAGCGCCACATTGGCGGCCAGCCGCTGTCGCTCATTTTCGCTCAGCAGTGTGAGAATCAACGGCACCCACTCCCGGAGTTTGTGCTCGAGTCCGGCCATCACCACCGGCTGGCCCAGCTGGCCGAGCCCTTGGGGAGCCTCAAGCCCGCTCTGCTCGAGCGCGCTCGTCACCCACGTCGGCAGCTCGCCGGGCTCACCGGCGGCCTTGTGCTCTAGGTTCTCCAAAGCGTGCAGCAGGGTATGGGCAGTGTCCTGCGACGACGGAAATGCCGGGTAGGCGTGTCGAAGACTCGGCGTGGACATCCGGGTGCTGCTCAACCGGCCGGCGCTCTGCGTCTTAGTGCCTGAGTCGTACGCAGGAAAGCGGAGCCGACGGTAAAGACGGCGCTTCAGCCTAAGCCGCTCGGTCGCGTCGGCGGCGACAAACTCCGGACGGTGCTTGGCGACACCTGAGACGAAACGCTCCAGGAATACCTCGTCGCTCTCGCCCGCAAACTGTTCCGGCCGGAAGCTGCGCAGCTCGAGCAACTCGACTACATTGGAATGGAAGAACCAGTCCTCGACACCGTGCAGCAGCTTGCCCATCCGCACCAGCAACTGCTGCCGCCCTGCCTGATCGTCACGCTTGAGCGCCTGCCAGTCCTGCTCCACCTTCGCCAGCGCCTCTGCCAAGTAGCCCACGTAGTGCACGTCGACCGCGTTCATTACACCGATATCGCCGTCACGCAGGTTCGCTTGGCGGCGCCCGGGGCCGTACATGTTGGGGTGGGACGGCCTCTTGCTCGCGTCCCAGGTGTACGGCGGCTGGTCGGTGTGCTCGTGGGGATAGTACTGCGTGAAGAACTCCTTGAACACTTCCTCCACCCTCGACTCGGGAATCGGCTTAACCTTTCCCCAGTTACCGTCGGTGCGCTTCGGCACATCCTGGGCGAAGAGAAAGTGGGTGGTGCCTTCGATAAAGAGGCGAAAGAACTCGCCGAGGTAACCGAAGTGCTTCACGTCCCGCAGTGCCCGCGCGCCCGGCGTCTTGTCCAGCTGCGTGCGCTCGATCGGGGTCCCGAGGAGGGTATCGATCCAAGTGTCAGCTCCGGCCAGGTCGGCGTACGTGTCCGAGGGAAGAGCCGCCAGAATCCCGCCCAAGGCGGCCAGCCCGAAAGCGGCTCCCTCGGCGACATCCTCCGCGGTGCCCGACAACAGCTCTTTGGCGACCTGCGAGCCCGCGAGCGCGGCGCCGGCTACGAGCGCCGAGATTCCCCGGAGCAGTTGCGTCTTGTCCCTGGTCGTCGGGATGACGATATCGCGCCAGATCCGTTGCTTGGCAAAGATGTATGTGACTGGGTCGCGGAACTGGGAGACATCAGTGAGGTAGTTGCCCAGCTCGAGGTAGGTCATGTCGCCCGCTGTGAGCCCGGCATCACTGAGCAGTTGTGGCGGGACAACGTCTTGGGTGAACAGGAAGATGTCGCGGTGCCGTGAGATGTCACCCATTGTTGGTCCGTGCCTCGATCCTGGTCCGACTGGTGCCCGTCATGCCTCGCCGGCCTCGACCCATTCGCCGTCGGCGTTCTGTTCCCACCGGGGCAGTGCGTCGTTGGCTCGGAGTTTGACTAGGTTGGTCGGTACGCGCACCGTCCAGGGGTTTCCCTGTGGCACCTCGTCACCCGGTCGGTTGAGGCGCTCGGCGATCTCGTCGGCGATCGGCAGGTAGAGCGGGTTGGAGATGGTGGGCAGCGGACCGCCGTTCCAGATCTCGCCGAATGTGAGGAAGTGGTCGATCGCGCCTTCGAATCCGAGCCGGGCGGGCACTGTCGCTCGACAGAACCCGGCTTGTAGGAAGTCGGTGAACGCGGGGTCGGGGTCGTCGTAGCCGAGCCGTTCGTCCCACTGGTCCTTGCTGCCCCAGAAGTAGGGGTAGGTGACCCAGGACATGTGCTCCCATTCGAAGGCCTGTTCGAAGAAGCGGACGTACGCGCCCTCGGCGGCTGCTTCGGTGACGTTGATCTGCGGCAGTCCGTTGACCGGCGAATTCACCACCGCGTCGAACAGGTCGAAGTGCTGGTCGGTGAGGATGCTGAGGCAGTTCTTCTGAAGCTCGCGGCGGATGATCACCTGGTTCATTGCGGGGTTGCGGCCTCGGATGGCGACGCCGGCCTGCAGCTTGAGCTGGGCGAGTTTCTCCTCGTAGTCCGATACCTGGGCTTTGTGGGCTGTGCGCAGCTTGGCATACGTCTCCAGCCGCCACTTTTCGAGGGCTCGGTCGGTGCGCTGACATTTAACCTCGATAGCGACGGCGACCTGGGAGACGTGGAAGCTGTCGATCGCGAGTGGGATCGAGTCGCGCTCGTCGTCGAGGGGTGTCGTCCAGAGCCACTGGCCGTCACCCATCCGTTGGGCGCGCCGCCCGAGTACGACGTCGACGCTCATGTCGGACTCCCATGTGTTAGAGACTCGGCCGACGCTGCCGAACACCGCGCGGTAGCCGTCGTCGATGGTGATCTGGCCGGAGTGGTTGTAGTTGGTCTTGCTGTCGCCGCCGCCGCCCTTGAAGTCGGCCGACTTTGTGCGGTAGAGCTCCGGCGGCGGGGCGACGTCGGTCGCTCCGCAGACTTTGACCCAGTACAGGTAGTTGCTCTCGGTGATCTGGCTGGGCGTGAGGTTGAAGTCCGGGGGTTTGGTGAGGGTCAGCGCACTGTTGTGGGTCTGGTCGAGCGCGGCGATGAGGAACGCACCGGGTTCCGGAACCATGAAATCGAACATTACCCGCAGGCCATAGTTGAACATCTGGGCCTGATAAACCTTGTTCACCCATTGATAGACGCCGGAGATATGACCGACGCCGTCTGTGTTGTTCAGCTCGTGGACATTTCTTTCGATCGTCTCGGTCAGAGTGCGCACTGTAGTGCGCTGAAGCATCCGCTCGGCAATCTTGCGGGAACTCCGCTCGGTGACGTCCTGCGAGAAGGCGCTGGCGGCCTTCGTCGCTTCCTCCTTGGATCGGGAGAACGACCCCTCCGCGCTCGCCGCGAACTCGACGGTCGGACCGTAGCTGCCCGAGATGCTCAAACCCGCTTTGAGGGCGACGTCCTCCTTGATGGTTTCGTTACTCTCACGGGTCATCTCGAAGCGGTCGGTGGTTTCGAGCTCATGCTCCTCACTCGTGCTGGTTTCGGTTTCCGTCAGCGTGATAGATTCGCTTTCCTCGCGGCGGGTGTGTTCCCGGGACTTGAGTTCGCCTTTCAGCACGTTCTCTATGTGTGCGATGTCGGTTGCCTCGTATCCAGTGAGTTGCTGCTTGACCAAGAGGAGGTCGGCGATGCCGGCCGGCGCGACGACGCCCTTGGTCTGTGGCACACTCCCGGTCATTGGTAGCGGCGGGAAGCCCAGTAGGCCGCCGGTGCCTAACGCGCCCCAACCGGCAGTGATCGGTGTGGAGACCGCGATGAAGGCGTCGCCAAGGCGCATGAATGAGCGTTTCTCGGGATGCCCGGCGACCGCCTCGAGCTCGCCGACTGTGCTCGCCAGGTCGCTCTGGAGGCGGTGGGTGATCTTGTCGAGCGGTGTGGTGGTGAGGTCGATGCCGCGGCTCTTCAGCACGGACTGGGTTGTCCTCGACAGCAGGGTGTCTGCCGTCGGCTTGAGTACGAACCCAATCTCGGAGGGGCTGACCGGCTTAAAGCTTGCCCGCGCGGGCAGGACGACGTCTGGTGCTTGGACGAGGGTCTGTGCCAGCTCGGCGAAGGGCGTGTCGAATCGCAGGAATTCGGCCCCCGCGGCTGTTTCTGGATCGGAGCCTTCCGGCCGAACTCGTTCAGGTCCGGGGTCGATGTTTACGTGTTGCTCGCGGAGTAGCCGGGTGTACGTGGCGGCACTGCTGACTGCGTTCGTCAGCCTCGTCACCTTTGGCGAGGTGGTGGCGTCGCTCGCGACGATCTCGGATGCGCGGAAGTGGGTGGAGTCCAGGGAGGCCAGCTCGCTCACGGCACCACGAAGCGCCTCATGCTCTGTGAGCAGCTCACCGATCCGCTGCTGACGCTCCTTAATAAGCTTCTCGCGCTTCTTCTGCAACTCCTTCTGAGCATCACGAGTGGATAGCCGGGAGTTCAGCTCTAGCTCGACCGGCAGACGGAGAGATCGGCGCCGGCGTTGCTCCGCCGGACCTCTTTTGTGCTCGGTCACCACGTCTGCAATTAGCTCGGCGGTCCGGAGCTGGCGGGCCAATCCCTCGATGGGGCTGTCGTGCAACTGTTGGAGCGCCTTGATTGCGATCAAGCTGTCGCGGAGCTGGCGCACGGTTTCTTGATAGGGAGCGGTGTTCACGACGTCGGCTGGGGGACTATCGAAGATATCCTCGATTACCGTCCCGATCTGTTGCCACGAAAGTATTCCCTCTCCCTCAAGGGCGTCGAGGCGGACTGCTAGCTGGTCGAGCTGGGGGCCGAGTGGGGCTTCGTCTACGTTGTGGACGAAGCCCTCGGAGGCAGCGAACTGGGCCGACGCGGCCTCGATGGCCTGCCTGCCCTCGCCGGACGCGACCGCGGCACGCAGCGCATTCTGGTAGTCGGACTCCTGGTCTAGTGGTATTGATGGCTGCTCCGGATCCTGGCTCACGGCCGGCCGCACGAGCATCAAACGAAACAGGTTCTCCATTTTCATACCTATCTTTGGGCACTTGTCGTGATTGGGTGTAACCGAGTCTCATTTGAGAGGAGGTCGTGAACCTTGAGGGATTGGAAAGGGCTGATTTTAGACACGATGCATCTTGACTAGGGTGGCTTGGCGCACGTTACTGTCGCGTTACTGAAGAGGAGGCTTGATTGCCCCTGCCGCTTGGCTCAACCATTGATAATGGACATTTTGAGAAGCGACAATCTCGGAATCAATCTCTTTAACGGCCTCACCTGCAACTCGTTTTTGGACGATCCGCCGGACCGAAAAATTCGGCGCTATGTGCGTGAGACAGCGGCACGCCTTTGCGACCGTGGACGATGTAACTCGCGCCAAAGCGACTCGTACAGGTGCGAGCGAGGGTACCGTCGCAAAGGTCAATGTGGCTTGGGCTGGTGACGAACGCGTTAGCGGTGTTGACCTTTTACCGTCGGATGAGATCACCGCATCTCATTCCTTAAGGAATGACGCCAAGCCTTCGGCTCCTCCGCTGTATAACGCTGGTGGCGGCGGAACAGTAAGCCGAGGATTCGGCAGTCATACTGCGGCGTCTGGCAGCACACGGTTACCGCAGGATCTTGGTGGGAACAGGCTTGAGTCCGTAGTGGAGGCTGGATTAGGCCCGGCCAGGTTGCCCCCTGGCGGCTTCCGTTGTCTTGGAACTGGAGTTCACATCGACCAACGGCGCTGGTCGGCCAGTCAATATCAGTGGGCGGCTAAACCATGCCGGGGGCGACCTGGACGTTGTCGTAACCGGCGCAAACGGATCCAGGACCACAGCGGGCTGGCCGTGGCCCTCCGACAGCGCACCGCGACAGGTGGAACTCGAACCGGGACAGTCGCTCGTGGGGGGGCGTCGTGCTGCTCAGCGCGGCGGGCGTGGCACCCCTATTCCCGATCGCCGGCCCCTACAGCCTGATCGCCGAGTATTCGCCATCGCACGGCCAGATACTCCGCAGCGCACCCGTAACCGTATTACGCACCGGGCCAGTAGATGAAACGGGCAGAAAGCACCGGCACGTGCTGGAGAACTTTCAGGTCCTGCAAAGCCTGGCATCGACGTCGTGCCCTGGCGACGCGGCGGAAATGCTCGCGGACCTCGAACGGCACGGCACGCCCGTTACCCGCTTGATGGCAGGACTGGCCGTCGGCGATACCGCTGCGATCAGTGAACTGATCGCGGAGGCATCCGCCCAGGCCGGCGCCGCCCAGGCCGGCGCCGCCACGGCCGCGGCCGCCATCGCATCCGTTCTGCCCGTCGCCCTCGCGCCCGGGGATGAAAGGCTCCGGACGGCGGGCCCGGTCTTGGCGGCGGCCGACGACGACGGGCGGTCAGCAGCCATTCTGTGGGCCGAACCTTGGCCCAAGGCCGGACATGAGGGGTGATGCCGACGTAAATTATCTTCTAATGGGCCTAGCAGAATTGGCCCCGTGGCTTCCGCAAATTCGACAACTAAAAACGCAGGGGGCGGCGGCCCATTCGGGATCATCCCAAGCCGTCGATACGACCAATGTCCACTAGGGTCGGTGATTTTAAAAGGTCGCCCGGGGTAACAAAGTTCGCCTCGATCGCTGGCGTCAGCAGGCCTTGGATTGCTCCGAGTGCTGCGGCCACACCCAATGTGGTGCCGATGCCAAACTCTGAGTCATTGGTTAGGGCCGTACTGAATGACACCATCGAGGCTAGTAGCTCTTCGTCGGTGGGATCATCCGACTCTCCGACCTCGAATGACGGGGGCGGTGCTGGGGGCATGTCTTCGGTGACCAGGTTGTGGTCTTCTGCCCACGCGACAATTAGTGGGGCCAGTTCCTCCTCTGCGGCTTCGCCAGCTTCGTCGGGCTGGGCGGCTGTGACGTCAAAGCTTACAGGGATGCGGAAAGCCGCTTCGTAGGTTTCAGCGCTCTGTTGTAAAGCCCACTCTGCGAGGCATGGTTCAACCTCGCCGAAGGCGATGTCACCGGAGTGGATCAGTAACCGGAACCGCTCGGCGGGGTCGGAGGGCGCCTCTGCGAAGGCACGGTATACGAATTCGGAGCAGATCATGCTGCGGGTGCCGTCACGGTCGACGAAGGCATTCAGTGCTGCAGCGGCGTGATCGAGTATGGAACGCACCATCCGTCGTCCGGTCCCTCCGAGCGGGATGGTTCGGGTCGCGGCCAGCAATGCCAGCATGACGATCTGTTGATAGGCATAGGGCGCGCGTCGCTTTACGTGGCTCGCCGCCGTCGCGACCACGGATGCCAGATCGTCTTCCGTGTGGCGCCTGACTCGGACATACCGGCTCCCGGACACTTCAGCCTCAATCGTCGCATGGCGAAGTCCCCGTGCCGCTGCCTCCATTAGAGTTGCTTCATCTAGCGCGATCGCAGCGTGGTTCACGTCTGTTCCGTCGAACGTCCGAATGGCCCAGGAGATAATGTCGGTGCCGTGGAAGAGCAACACGTCGCCGCGACGAATCTCGATCTTATCGTTCATTCGAACGCCCCTCGCTATCTGTTGTCCGGTGCTCAATAATGATTGCATCGTTAGGGACCCGACGTACAGGTAAGGGTCTGTTCGCGTCAGATGGGCAGGGAACAATGATCGTTTCGAACGGCATCGATGCGCACACAGGGAAGCCGTTGATCGAGATCTCCGAAGACGAGTTGGCCGAGCTAATCGTCGATGCCGAAGGACACGGTGGTGGTCTAAGACAGAGGCTCGGAACGAAGCCGAGGAAAGCACTGCCGTGGCAAGTTGTGCCAACCGATGTCAGCCACGCAGGATGGAGCGTCGTCTTTGCGCACGGTGAGTCTGACGAGGTCCGTCAGGCCCTTGAGCCATTGGTCCAGCACCGGCGAGACCAGGTCGAGGAGGATTGCCACCACAGGCATGAGTACTTTCCTGGCGAAGAAATGGTTGACTGGCTCGCCCGACAGGGCGTGAACCCTGGCGCCATTGATCCGAGTAGGGTCGGCTACTACGTCCTGATCGTCGGTTCACCGGCGCGGATACCGTTTGAGTTTCAGTACCTGTTGGACATCGAATATGCCGTGGGACGGGTTGCGTTCGATACTCCGGAGGAGTATCGACAATACGCGAACAGCGTTGTCGACTCCGAGACATCCGCACCAGCCAGAGAGAAAGTTGTGGCTTACTGGGGAACGCTCCACCCTTGGGACCGCGCAACAAAGCTAAGCGCCGATCATTTGCTGGGCCCTCTGGTGCCGGACGGTGCGGGCCAACGTGGTCTAGCCGAACGTCACGGCTTTCGTTCCACTGCTTTGATCGGGGAACAGGCCACCAAAGCAGGTCTGCTGGAACTAATCGCTGGCAACAGCGTCGCCGCCAGACGTCCCAGTCTGCTCGTAACTGCCAGCCACGGCCTGGGCGGTTTGGCAGCGGACGATCCTGAGCAGCGGCGCCGGCATGGTGCACTGGTAACACAGGACTGGAATCGCGGGCCGGTCGGGATCGACGTGACCGTGGCCGGGACGGATATTTCGGGGGCACAGGTCCACGGGATGGTCGCTTTTCTTTTCGCCTGCTACAGTGCCGGGACACCCATGATCGACGACTTCCCCGTGCGAGGACAACCAGCGCGACAAATCGCCGATGAACCATTTGTGGCATACCTTCCTCAGCGGTTGCTGGCACACCCAAACGGGGGTGCTCTAGCGGTCATCGGCCATGTCGAACGGGCTTGGGGCTACTCGATTGTGAGCGCGGGCGGCAGCCAGCAGCGTTTCGAGGACACTTTCGCTCAAATCATGTGCGGTGTACCGGTGGGCCATTCAATGCGGATGTTTAACGATGCTTACGCAGTCTTGTCGGCGAACCTCACGCGGCAGTTGAATCGGGTAGCCCAGGACATGCCTGCCGGCGCTGGTGGTCGGCGCAGGCTGCTTGAGCTGTGGATGGAGTGGACCGACGTGCAGAACTATGTGGTGCTCGGTGACCCCGCGGTGCGGTTGCGCGGCTGAGCCAGCAACCGGAAAAGGTCATCGCCCAGCCGCTGGTCATGCGACTCAAGCTCCTTTGTCCGCACGGCGTGGCCATCGTCGCTGCGTATTCCTGCGTCACGAGTCTTCTTGATCAGGGAAAACACGAAATCGGCTCTCTCTTTTTGGACGAACAGGTCCGGGTCGTAGGCGAATGCCTGCACGCCGGCAGCGATCAGCAGGCGCGGGTCTTTGCTCACCGGCGTCATACCGTGCCATAGTCGCTCGGCTTCAGCGTTGGCCTGCTCCTGCAGGGCAGTGGTGAATGGATTGATTAAGCACAGTTTCTTGTCACCGAGTACCCGGAGGGGCGTCCTGATGACGATCGTTACGATTGCAGGTACATCCAACGTCCGCATCGAATCCTGCCCGTCCACGGGTTCTGGTGCAGGGTGGCCGAGCTGCTGTAGTGTCTCGGCCACGATCTGCAGGCGGAGGGCGGCTGGGGGATATTGTGGGTCAGGGTGCAACCGTGAGGCCTCCACCAGGTCGGTTAGGGCTTGCCCGTAGGCGGGGCCCAGCCAAACTGCTGCGAGCACGTCGGCCAGCACCTCAGGGAACCACGCTGTCCAGTCCGCCAAACCGTCCTTCATGGCTGCCTGCTCGTCGAGTAGAGGAAGGAGGGCGTCAGCCAGGCCGAGGTCGTCGTCGGCGATGTGCGCTGCTTCGTGAGCGATGACCGCGGTTTCAGGCAGGTGGGCCTGCTGATGCCAAGGAATGCCGATCACCGGGACCGGTAGCTGTTTGACCAGTTCGCCGGGTACGTCGCTTAGCCATCTCGCTGGCAGCAGGTTCCGGTAGGCATGGCGCCGTCCCAATGCGAAGGGCGAGCCACTGGCGTCAAAGTAGACCAGCGGTGGTTCGCGGATGGCGTCGGCTTTCAACATGCCCGCGGACACCGCCTTTTCATGCAAGGGGCTGACGCAGGCCCACGCCAATTCGTCTGCCGCAATCAGTGGAGCCTGGAACCGGTCGACTAAACGCAGCGCGAGTTTGGAGCGGAAGAAGTCCCAAACGTGGTGGACGCCGAGCAGCTTTTCGGTCGTTGAAACCCATGTCTCGACGGTGTCGCATTGACCGTTGATCTTAGCGAGCGCCGGCTCCAGCATGTGGGCCAGCCGCAAGAGCTGATTGTGGTGCTTCTCGAGCACACTGCCGTCTGAAGTCAGCTTTTGCCAGAACTCGAGTTCACGGCGGAGCAGTCCGACCTTGGCGCTCAACTCGGCCTGTCTTCTTTCGGCTTGGGTGCTCATAGGAGCCGGACTGCGGCGGGTTCTTCGGCGAACAAGGCGGGAACCGTGCGGTACTCGCGGAGGATCGGGTCCCATTGACTCTGTCGGATTTGTCGGTACAGCTCGCCGATGTCGCCGATCCCGGGTTCGGTACCAAATAATGCTGGCGCGATCAGGTGCGTTGACAAGCCCCCTGCGTTGTAGGGGGTCGGTCCGGTCGCGAGTACCGCGGAGGCATATCCAAGGTCAAACAACTGAGATGCGAACAGATTGCGCAGCAGGACTTGACGCATTATTTCCAGTCGGCTTTCTGTGGCGACGGCTTCGAGCACTACGATCGGTCCGAGTCCGGTGGTGAGCCGCATCAGGATATCGTGTAGAGCCGTGACGGAGAGCACCTCCAGCCCATACTCGCTGGAATTGCGGAGTGTTCGACCGCTGTCGAACGATAGGCAGGCTGAGTCGCCCCGTGACTCCAGGGATGCCTGCACGTGGACGAGTGAGCACGGGTATTTCAGTTGCGAGAGCTCTTGGCTGGTGGGGTCCTGGACGACGACAGTCTCGAACCCGGCCAGCTCGTAGTCGCTAACCGCGTCAGTAGTTCGCGTCATACGCTTCTTGACCTGCACTTTATGGCTTAATTCGAGTACCAAGGCAGTCTGGCGGTCCCGCGTCGCTTCCCAAATGGACGACTCGATGTCGTCTGACGCTTCGTTGCGGTGTGTCTGTTGATAGGCGCGGATCGCCTGCTCGGACTGTGGACCCATAACGCCGTCAGCCAGGACGTGGTATCCGGCGTGGGAAAGCGCGCGCTGGACACGCATCACGCGGCGTACGCCGCCATCAGGTGAAGCGCGAAAAACTATCTTCTCCCGGTTGGGTGGCCACGCTAGCTCCCATGGCAGTTCGGCGAGCTGCGGGGACATGATCCGTAGTCTTATGTCCCCTGGCTCTGCCGCTGCCCGGTCCAATGATCGACGCAGTGCATTAAGCAGGTGCGTGTCATCAGAAAGCAACCAAGAGCTGCCCGCTTGCTTCCGCTCTGTCACTAGCTCGCTGGGTTCCTGCCAGATCACGGTTTCGGTTTCCACCGTCAGCATCCGATCTTCGTCGGAAACCCGGATGTTGACGATCGGCGGCCTCGTCCGCCATGGATTGGCTGGTATCTTAGGGACACTTGGCGCTGGGGCGGAGTGGGGCAAGCGATCTAGGTCAAGCAGTGCGGCACTATCGCCGAGTGTCTGGTAGATCCGGTAGACGAGTTCTTTGAGCTCGTCCTGGTTGCCCGGAATACGGCCAATCTTTGCTGCCTCAACTCGTAGCTTCATGACCTCGGCATTACGCCGGGATGGTCCGCCGGTGCGCTCCAGCATGTTGAACATTTCGTCGATGTGCCGCACCCACGTCATGTCGTGGCTTGCAGTGGCCCAGGCGATCAGCGCGTCAAGTGCCACGGCAGGGTGGCTGCTGTGACGCTGGGCAAAATTGAATGCCAAGGCCTCCATTTCTCCCACAGTCAGGCGGAGCCGAGCCGCCGTTTCTAGGATGCGGAGGATGATCAGCGAGCCGGAGTCAAACTTAGCCGAGGAGGTGACGGCGCTTTTGAGCCAGTGTGCCGCCGTGTCTGCGTGTCCTAGCACCCGGGCCAGCTCGGCAAGCCGGAGAGAACGCAAGGTCTCGTCCTCCGCGGCGTACGGCTGATGTGGCTCGCTCAGCAGTCGCACGAGCGGGCCTGTCACGTGCTGGGGAGTGGCCCGCTGGACCGGCGCGCAACGGTCAATACCGTCGAGGGCAGCGAGGGCAGCGTCCGGCGGGTGGAAGCTTGAGACGGCCTGCGCCAGCAGTCGTAGGTAAGGTTCCCGGTCATCAACATGACTTGCGAGCCCTTCCACAGCGACACGGGCCAACACAGTGGGCCCTCGGGGTTGTCGGTCGAGTTCGACCACGAGCTCGTCTAATATGCTGGTGGCTTCGGGTTGGCGGCCTATGCGGTCCAGCCACCGGGCCTTGACTAGGCGTGTGGTGACCCACAGGTCGTGTTCCTTCGGTACAGATGCCCGGTCTGCCATCTCCAGGTGTCGGCCCGTCTCCAGAACTCGGCCAGCATCGAGCAGGATCCGCGCTGTGGTCGTGCGAGCGTCCGCTTCTCGGAATAAATCACCGGCATCTCGCCAGCGTGAAGCCGCTTCGTCGAGCAACCGGACGGCGGCATCGGTGTCTCCCCATGCCGCTGAAACCCGTCCTTGGAGTTCGGCGACGACTGCGGCTGTGGCCGCTTCACTCTGGACGGTGCTTCCGTATTGCTTGTTGCCGAGGACCGTTAGCCGGCGTGATGCCTCCAGCGCCGACTCCGGCTGTTGGGCCAGCAAAGCGGCCCGGCCTTGCTGGACCACGACACGGATCGATGCTGGCTGCGCCGCAAGCAGCCGACCAGCCTCGGTCGGTGCCCCCCGCGTCAAAGCCAGCCACACCCTGAAGTCAGTCAGCTCGTGTTCCCCGAGGATCGTAGCAGCGTGAGATGCCTGAATTTCGGCAGCTGTGGCGTCGCCTTCTGCGAGAAACAGGCTGGCGAGCAGCATCCGGAGTTGAGCCTCAACGTCTGGAGTCGGGGTCGGGCGGTCAGCGAGTGCGGCCAGACGAGTCGTGCCGATCGAGCCCGCGTACGACAAGACGACACCTTCCAGGGCCTCTAGGACGACCGGGTCTTCGGCCTGTCCCAGGACTACGAGCGCAGAGTCGAGCGCATTCCGGTTCCCGTCTCGGGCTTGTAGCGCTATCTGCACAGCGGCTCGTCGCTGGGGATCGACCAACGAGCGGCTTGCGTGCTGCTCCATCGACTTAACCGTCGAGAGACGGCCTTCGATGAGGCTCCAAGCCAGGTCAGCGAAGTACCCGGGCGCTCTCAGGAGGGCCAGTGCGACCTCCAGATGTGCCTCAGCAAGCGTCTCCGCGGACATTACGCGTTGGCCTTCAAACCATCTGCCTGCCTGCTGGCCGAGGTCCATAGCGAGGCCGGCGTCCGTTGTCCGCGTCGCGGTAAGGTCGGTGTCGGCAGTCAGCGCTGTGGCGAGGTCGCCGCGTGCGGCCGGCCCCGCCACACGCTCGACCTCTGCCAACAGCTCTTGCCAGCCTTGCTCTCCACCCGGCCCTCGGGCTTGGAAGACATGGTAGGCCGCCTCTTCGGCCCATTGCACGAGGCGATGCGGTTGCTCGGACATCAGGGACCGGAAGTACAAGAAGGCGCGTTCATGCAGGCCCCGCAACACTTCCTGACGCTCCAGGACGAGCCTCATCGGTTCCCTGACATTTGGATGGAAGCTTAGAAACTCGCCTACGTCCTGAACAAAGGATACCCAAGACTGGTTGGATGCGTACGATGCCAATCGCAGCCACAGCTCGTTCGAATCGGCAGGGCCAGATGATGCCTCTTCGATTCGGAACCTGGCCCTAAGCCGGTCATGGGGGTCCAGTTCCGGGTTGTCATCGATGTGCTTACCGAGCAGCGCTTGCTCGATGTACGGCATTAGGACCTTCTCAAGGAAACGCTTGTCCAAGCGTCGTGCGACCACGCCGTACCGCAGCGCATAGAGCACAGCCTTGTCGTCGATACGTTCGAGGACACGCTCGATCAGATATTGCTGTTTGGGGTCATCGAATGACTCGACATCGGCCGCAGTCAGCTCAGGCCCCAGACAGGCGAGGTCGCCGTATAGTGCGAGCGTGAACGGCATCAAGTCACGCTTGGCCAGAATGGCGTCGATGATTTCGGGCCGGTCGATGCCGCGTACTTTGGCCAGATACGTCCGAGCCTCGGCTTCAGTGAAAGGCTCAAGTTGCACCGTGTGTAGTGTTCCCGGAGCGGCATGGCCGTCAATTCGCTTACTGATATCGTACCGGCCGGCGAGAAGCAAGCGAGCGTCACCCGGGCCACGATAGATCTCTAAGAGCGTGGTCACCAAAGAGCTAGCGTCCAAGTCTGAGCGCAGCACCGGAACCTCGAGTGTGTCGAACATGAACACCACAGGGGATCCTGCACGCCCGAGCCGTTTCATAGCATCTTCATAACGAGCGGAGACTTCCTGCGCCGGCCCGAGGGTCTCACCCAGCGTGGTCAGCTCGCGGAGAGCAGCCGAGGTCTCCCTTCCGACATCGGTGTATAGCGCAGGGAGCATGCGCCGCCAGTCCGTGAGCATGCTTTCGAAGTATCTGTCCGGTGACTGTTCGTTGAGCTGCTGAGCGAGGGCAATCCTGACTAGCCAAGGGTGCTTCGTTGCGATGACGGGGTTGATTTCGTCGAAGTCGATCCTAGCGACAAAGATCCGGGCAGGGATACACCGCCGGGCGAGGAAAGATCGAATCATCATCGTCTTGCCCATGCCGCCCATCGCGACAAGCTGCAGCGCCCTAAATTTCTTGCCCGCCAGAAGCTCTTCGAGCAAGTTGCGGTACACCGTCCGCTCTAGAAAGCCCGCTGACCGGAAGTAGTCGGTCGACCAAGCAGCCCGGGTATCGATCTGGGCGCGCCATCCCGCGAGCAGGGCGGCCATGCTCTCATCGACGACCTGGCGCCGGTCTGGCCGTTCAAACAGATCAAGTAGGTTCCGGGCTGCAACCAGGTCGAAGTGTGCTTCGGCCGCCTTGAGCAGTTCCTCGAACAAGGCGACCGCCGCGTCCATATCGGCTAACAGAAGGTGGTAGAGCCGCTCGCGTCCGTCGGCAGGGAAGGCCTTCGCCAGCCCAGCACTATAGCTCTGTAGCTCGCCCGGGTCCCATTGCGCGAGATATGTCGCCCGAGTCGCGTCGTCCAGCACGTACCGGCCCGGCTCCCTTGGCAGCTCCTGAACGAGGTCGCGCTCGCGGAGTTCGTCTAAACTCACGGTGGGCGCGTGCCTCCTCACGAACGTCTCCCACAACTCCACGGTCAGCCACCGCAGCGGCGCAGCGTAGTGCAGCGCCGCTCGGATGTTGGCCGGGACAAGAGTCGCGGTCAGTGCGGCGGGATCTTCGCCAGCCTGCAGCCGGGCGATGATCTCATCCGGCGAGTACGCGGCCATCTCAATCGACCTGGCCCACGGCGGCTGTGAACAGAGCCTGCAGCCGGGTGAGCGACCAAGGTTCTTTTGGTTTCACTGCCTCCACGTAAGAGACGTAATCGGCGATCTTATTCTTCTTATACTCGTCGGAAGAAAACGTATTCATGCCGAACCAGATGTCGCCGTAAACGGCTGCTAACCGCAAGTACTCGTTTGCAGTTGGCAGATGGACCGGAACCAGCAGGGCCGGCAGCCCGCGGAGAGGGTCTAGTGCCGCGGCGCCGGCAACCAGGATGACCGAGACGTCAGGGACTTCGCCCTGCGCGATTGGCCTAAGCAGCTGGGGAACAATGAACATGGTCAGCTCGTCAGGGTCGACTTTCTCGAGATGGTCAAGGATTAAGATCAGCGGTTTGGTGCCTGCGGAAGCTGTCAAAGCCTCCAAGAAAACTTGGAACAGGACGCCAACGTGGTCCAGCGTACGCTCGCTGACCGGACCGATGGCACCGAACTCGTCGACGAGGTGGCCCTTCAAATTCTCAGGTGGCGGCTTGCCCGCTGCTACCGCATTGACGCTTGCGTTGAACGTGGCGAACAACTCAGGCGGCAACTGGGCCGTCGGCGTCCCGCCGCTTGCGGGGTCGCGGATAGCCCGCAAAACGTCTAACCAACCGAGGTTGCTTGAGCCCTGCAGGTCGACATAGCGGAGAACGGCTCCCGCTGAACGGAGCAGGTCGCCAGCGCTGCGCGCCACCCACGTCTTTCCGACCCTTGGGTCGCCGTGGATGATGGCCGCCCGGCGCGGCGGGGTCTTGGCGCCAGGATCCAGTGCGAACAGCAACTGCCGGCGCTCGGAAGAGCGGTCGATGGCCCCAACCGGGTCGGGGGAGGTCAGCTGCGGTGGCGCGCTCAGCAGTGGGCCAGGGGCTGCGTGCAACACGAGTTGCGGCAACCATCGGTCGGCACCGCTATGAGTCTCCGCGATGGCCTGCCGTCCGGCTACGCACGCCGTATCGAGCGCGACGCCTGAGACAAGCTTGTCGTAGAAGGCGCGGCTGAAGTCTGCGGCCGCCGCATCGTGGATGGCACCTTGCATGCAGAGGGTGGCCGCCGAGCCGTTGGCCCGGAATGCTTCCCCCAGCCCAATAGTTCCCTCAAAAGCAGCCGACTCGCCTGTGTGGCACGCGTTCAGAATGACGAGCGGAAACTTATAGGCCAACTCGTTTTCGACAGTGTCTGGATCCAGCATGAACGAGTTAGGGGGCTGTCCGATACGCACGCCTGGCGAATGGCCGATCACCATTCCGTGTGCGATGACATGGAGCACATGTGGTTGCAGGGCCTCGCAGGCCGCGCGCAGCTGCGCCTTGTTTGGCGCTTCGAGCACTTCGACATGGAACCGATGAGGTTGTCTGGCTCCGAGCACTTCCAAGGCACGTAGCTCCTCATTCCACCGCAGCCTATTGTCTTCAGTGTGCTCTCTTTCTCCTACCACCGCGAGGACCCGCAGCGGTGGATTGACAAGCGGCACCGGCGCGAGACTCATCGGCGCCCGTACGAACAGCAGGTCCGATGCGGTGAACACGATCTTGCCATTCAGCTGCAGGGCCTCCCAGGGCAGTCGCTGCAGCTCGGACGGACGGATGTCGAGGATGGTCCGCGATGGATGCCGCTCGGCCCAGGCGGTGCCGATGGCTCCATCGAAAGCGAGGGACCATAGGTGCTTTCCGAGCCGTCTTATGATGTCCACGTTTGGGTTCATCCCGCTAAGAGCATTTATCAGCTGTGCGCATAGGTCGGATGCGTCGCTGCCGTCGCCAGGCAGCGGCTGAAGTGGACGGCCGATTACTGCCTGAGATACCTCGGCGAACCCCATGGCGGTCTGTTCGTGCAGCGAAACACGGTAATGCGTTTCGTCATCCACGTCGATCAATATTCCCACCGTCAGCATCTGGACCCCTCGCTACGGCATGCGCACCTAGAGTCCACTTTGACTGAGTCGGAGGAGATGTCAAGAGAAGGGCGCCAAGGCTCAACGCACATTGCCGTTGTCTGTTGGCGGCGCCGATCGAGTAGTCGCCTGTCGGGGCGTCTGCGGCTTCGTTCAGGGGCGGCGTGTCCGTTGTGCTCGATGGCACGGCCTGTGCGTAGGGTGTGGATCTGGGCAGGGCCGAGATACCGTATGCGTGCCCGGGTGGGGATGGCTTTGCCGGTGGCGACGGCGCCCTTGTGGTCGGGGAGCACTACGAGCTCGTGGGGGCGGGGGGTACTGGGTGATCGCGGCGTGGATGGCTTCATCTCTTTTTGCCCCTACTCTGCCCCTGCCAGATCGGTGTTGGTCAGCCAGCCAATAACCGGATCTGTTTTCTTCCCGCTACTGGTTACAAACACGTCGTTGCAGTCGGGTATTGAGCGCATCCTGTTCCGGGCGTCCTCGATGAGGGCGCTGGGGCCGACGAATCCCATGGCCTCTACCAATCGCTTGCGGTCTGGGTCAGCCAATAGGTGGTGCATTTGTTCTGTTAGCGCCGCTGGCTCCTTTGGCGGTGCGATAGATCCAGCGAACGCTACAAGCACGGACTTGTGCACTGTATACAGTACGGCGCCAGCGGCATCAAGAATGGGGATGCGAGCGACGCCTGCTGCCATCATCCTGTTATAGATTTCGACGAGTCCTACGGTTCGTACGTCTGCCCCGGATGCCAAAGTGTGTGTGATCATGCGCGCCTTGGGCACCATTACCGCCGTAACAGGCGTGCTGGACTGAAGTCCGAGAAGCCGTGCAGTGTTTTCCGTTGCCGCGCTCATGTTTTCCCGCGCAAAATAGAACGCCAGGACGGTGCCTACCCAGGTGCCCAGTAGCGGGAGAATCGATGCGAAGACTAGACGCGCCATCTCGGGGCGGTTCTGGGCACTGGCCAACCATAAGGCTGTGGCCGACACCATCGCCATCCCGACCAGGCCTAAGGACACGACAACTATGGCAAGAAGAGCTCTAGTCCTTGCATCATCACTTTCTTTACTGCTCTGCATATCAGCCACCCCCTTCTGAATTTGTCCACGTCCAATGCTCAGGTCATCCGTTTCAAGACCCCGAACAGGGGCGCAAGAATCAGGTGAATTCTAGGTTCAAGCAGTACGCCTTGGAGCGTTACGGGAGCGTTACGGCTTCGCAGTCGGCCCGGGCCTGGTTTTCGCGTCGCTGGGCTGCTGCCCTCGCTTCTGGTTCCTGGAACAAGCAGTGTGCAGTCTGCCGGGTGAGGGGGTTCATGGGGCAGCTATTCGCTCCGCGTCCAGCGAAGTTTCTCGAATGGTCAACACATTTCTTGTCTGCCGTCGGCGGGAGGATCACGCATGTGTCGGTCGCGGAAGTGACCATCGAGCTCGCGGAGGTGACCGAGGAGGGTCTGTCTTGGCGAGGCAAAGGTGGAATCGACGTGCGCGGGCTAGTAGCGGCTCAGGACGTCAACGATTCCTACTTCGATACTCTCCGACAGTCTTTGATGACACCGAGAACTGCCGACTACTTTGTGGTGGATCTCAGAAGTGATGGCCGGAAGGAATGGCTAACATCGCGGCTCTATATCTTCACCTACCTTCTAAGCCGTTTGAAAGACGTACGATCCGTCGTATTCATCGCGGCCCGAGGAGACATAAGGGGTCACTACCTCGGTGTCGCAAGCTGCCAGGAACTCCTGCAAGCGCTGACGGCAGCCCAGCCATGGTTGCGTCTGGCCCGATTCCATGTCGAAAAAGACCTCGTACATCAACTTGCCGAGACCGCCGTGGGCGCGGAGCAGACTTACCCGGATGACCTCTGGGTACCTCCCGATCTCGAGAACCGATGGGAGCAAATGCGAACAAGCCAGTATTATGAGGACTCACTCAGAATTGCCCAGCAGTTCCTGCAACACATCCAGTGGGTTCAACCAGCCGGAACTGCCGACCCGGGACCTACATGGCTGCGTCTTCCCGACAAGCCTGATCAACCACCGACTTGGGAGCATGCGACCTGGATCACGAGCTCCGACCTCACCGACGGGATACTCCGCAACGCCGTTCAAGGAGACAGATCCCTACCCGATGACCGCTCATGGTCGGCCGAAGAAAGAGTGCAAAAGGCCGCCCAAGCGCGAGGTGACTTCCTCGCGCTTCGGGGACCCGACAACCGGTTCGAGCGCCTGATTGATCGGCGAAAGCTCCTTGAGGAACTGGGCGAAGCCACAGTCAAGCCATAACGCCGGCTGACGAGCCGATTCGAGGAGTTCAGAATCGCAGTTGGTGACTGATATGGGCAGGTCTGCGGCGACACCGGTGGCCCGTGAAGTGAGCCCGGGCGAACTGTTGTAGCACCGCGGCTATATCGGTAACGGCACCTGGGGGTAAAATTTCTTGAGCGGCGCGGCAGGGGGCCCTGATGGAAGAGAATGTCGAACAACCAGCCTTCGTTGGGTACTACTCAGGGGCATGGCTCTGGCCCGACGATCAGATCGGGTGGGTAAAGACGGTCCTGCCATTCTTTGACAAGGTGTCCCTAATTCTGCCCGCAGAGCTCCTCCCTCGCGTTCTGGACCAAGATCCAGTCCTGGCCCAGCCACTGTACGAGATGGGCCTGCTTGTCAACCGTGAACCAAAGGACGTTTTGGATGTAGAGGCGAGCCAATCGATCGCCAAGGCGATGCAGGAAGCAGTCTTTCAGGGCCGCACTAACTCTCTTTCGCCTTTTGCTGACACGCTGGTCGGAAGGCGAAGGCGTCGCGGGATCACCTTTGAACATTTGGGTCCGAGTCCCGAAGCGTTGGAGGTTTTGAGCGCGCTTCAGGAGCGCGGCCTGGCAGGAACTGTCGGAGATGACGGCCTCTTCCGTATGGAGGAAGATCTGCAGATGCTTCTCCTGGCCATTTGCGCACAGACGATGTGTTCAGTTGACCGCGCGGGCGGACTCGATGCCGTGCCATTCCGGCCGCACGCCGACAGAGCGGCTAGAAACGATAACCCATGGGACCCTGCGTACGCACTGGCCAATGACGTCGGTGCCGTCGGTGCGGATCTTTCCAAGCTCGCGCTCGACGAGGTACTGGATATACGGAAGACGCATGGCTCTGCCTACCGAGCGTATCTCCGAAATCTGAGAGCCTTCGTTCGTACGCTGCCAGTCGAGGACGCCAATCCACGTGATCTGCATCGAGCTTACGCCGAAAGGCGTGAGGAAATTCTCGACGCAGCGAGCGATCTGCAGCGCGCGACACGCATAAGCGACCTAAAGCAAAATCTAAGCGTTGGGCTCGGATGGGCGGGGGCCATGTGGACAGCTAGCACCGGAAACTACATTGGAGCGGCGCTGGCCGCAGCCGGGGCAGCAGTCGGTCTGGTCCCTAGTCGTCACCCCACGTCTGCTTACAGCTATCTCTTCCGCGTGGCAGACCGCGGGCGCTGATTCCGAACACCTGCAGCAAGCGTTAGGACTTCTCCGGTATGCCTGAGGCCGCCTTCAGGGACATGCACGCCTTCGCCGCAGGACTGTCGTCCCTGCCCGGACCGCAAGGAGCAATCTTCAGTTGGTCCATCAGGTAAACATGGCTTGTCCGGGGGGCTACAAGCAGTACCAGCGGCCTGCCTTTACCGTCTCGGCCAAGGCGTGAATTTTGGTGCTTAGTCATCGCACGGCCCCCAACACGGTTAGCAGGGGCTCGGTGGTCTGCCCCCCAAAGTGCTTAGAACCGAAAGTCGAACTACTCCCGGATATCCGGGAGTAGGGCCCCGTTACATTTATTGGGTCCCCGAGGGTCGGGGATTTGGTCGCTGGGCCCGGTATAACTTTCTCGCCCTGTCATAAATGATCCGGGGGTGTTGTCGCCGAGTTCGGAGGCACGCGTTGACTGCTGATCGGGACACGGCCGGCTCCTTCCGGTGGGGCCAGATCTCTTTGTAACGTGGGTTGAGATATTTTTTCGCGAACTATTCGCACAGCTGAGCCTCAGCAACGAGAAGCGTTTCGACAAGATCGTTGAAGCTCTCGACAACTACAACTCGCTTCTCGTCCCGTTTTCTTGGGTTCCTTTTATCGGGCCAGCCTTCAAACACTGGAAAGAACTGACCGCAGCTACAAAGCAGCTACGAGCGAACCCCAAGGGAAGAGTCCCGCCGACTGGCTTCGTCATCATAATGCCATAAAAGGCCAAGGGATCAGCCGATTGCCTGTTTTCCAGCATGCATGTCTGACCCCGTCGGTCCACTTGCACAATCCCTTCAACTTCTGTCCCACATCGGTGGTGCACTTCAGCCATCTCGACCGGAGTGGGGCGTCGCGGACACCGATATTTTCAGCGAGCGCCCGCGCGTTACAGGCGGCTATCGGACCGCGGCTGGCAGACCAAGGCCTTCGATCGTCGTCAGGGCCGGGGGTTCACCGGACGACGGTCGCGAGCATGCGGGCGCCGGAGAGGACCTCGCCGTTGCTGTCCCGCTGGACCACGTCGAAGGTAAACACCTCGCCGGGCTGGGTCTTGAGGTCAAATCGGCCCATGACCCGCATCGGCATAACGTCGTCCGGGCGCAGCGCGAACTTCACCTCAGGCCCGGAGCCGAAATCGCCGTCTAACCCGAGGTCGAGCATCCGCCTTCGCGTACCGGAGACGATGACCTGCTGATCCGGTGGCAGTTCCGCGTCACCTCCAAGCACCAGGCGGGTGCACTTCGGGTCCTGGTCAGGGTGGGTCCACTCGACGTGGCCGCCCGACAGGAGGTGCTCCCGTTCGGTGCGGCCGAAGCCGCCCCGGCGGATCTGGGTAACTGTGAGGGTGCCCTCGAGGTCGTTCACCGTCGGGTTCCCGACCAGGAAGGGGAACACGAACTCCCCCTCGCCCTGTTCTATGAGCATCGCTGAGGCGAACTTCGCGTTGATGTTCCGCCACCCGTGGTGGGAGTCGCAGCAGATGAAGATGACGTCTTTCGTGAACGGGGGCGTCACCGAGATCTTCAGTCCGTTGTCCGGGGCTTTCCCGTAGGCGTTGGCGATGATGCAGTGGTGCCCGTCGGGGTTACGGATCGCGTCAGCGTGGGTCACCCGCCACACCAGCTTCGCCGACCTGGAGGCCCCGGAGCCGATTTCCCCCAGTAACCGCGGCCCCAGGCCCGCCGGGCCACCGGCCGACGGGACGCCGCCCTTGGGACCGATGCCGACTCCGTAGTCGCACACCCACACCTGGACTTCGACGTCCTCGATGGTCTCCGTGCCCGCGTTCCACACCGTCACTTGGATGTAGTTGTCGATCGTCTGGCCAGCCATGGACGGCGCCTTGGCGGTCCCGGCGTCGATCCCGCCCTGAATCTCGATGTCCGGGCACCTCCAGAAGTCTGTGCACGGCTCGATCGGCCGCTTCTCTTTCTCGCCGTCCTTACGGCGCAGGTAGAGCGGACCGGACTTCACTGTTCCTTCGTTGCAGGTCATTGGTGATTCCCTTCGGTTAGAGCTGATCAGGTCGGCTGGATCAGGGGAGGATGGATCAGGCAGGGATGTAGACGATCTGGAAGCCGGAGAAGAGCGCGGTCTGCTTAACGTCGTTCCGCCAGTTCCACTGCAAGACCAAGTGGTACTTGAACTGCTTGACGTCGACCGTGGCCAGCGCCCCCGGAGCGATATCGTCCCGCTTTGTGAAGGTGCCGCCGGTGCCGTCGACGGTGGCAATGGCCTCGCCATGCGGAGCCCCGACCAGCAGTTGACGCTGCAACTGCGCGACGGCCAAGCTGTCTCCGCTGGCCTCGCCGTAGGCCGTGAAACTCACCAGCCGGGCCCCGTTTGGCAGTGATAGCGGCATGAAACCCTCCGCCCGGTCAGCGTTAGCTGGACTCTGAACCACCCCGCTGCCCTGCGCCCACGGATACGCCGAGAAACTGAACACCACGGGCGTCAGGGTAAGCGTCACCGGCTGCACCGGCGTCTGGATGCTAAGGCGGTCGAGGGTGTCACGGATCTCCTTCACAATCCTGGAGAGGGTCAGGAACTCGGCCGAGATTGCTTGGAAGCGGACGTTGAAACCGTTCTCCCCGCCCGCGCTGACCCGGTCGAGCTGGTCGATCCAGTCCTTGGGCGCGAACTGCGGTGTGTAGTTGAGCGGCATCAGCGATCTCCTTCTTGACGGGTGCGGGCGGGGCCGCGGCGGCGGAAAACTGGGAACGTGTAGCCTGGCAACAGGTCGTCCAGGGTCACGAGTTCGACGACGCGTGCGCGCAGCAGATCGGTGCGCACTTCGACGCCGATTGGGCAGAACCGGGTCAGCGCGTTCATCACGAGGTCGTACTGATCCTTACGCAGCCTTACGTCCGGTCTGGCCTCCAGTGCGGGACTGAGCCGTACCGCGAACTGGTAGGGACGGGCGCCGTCGGCAGGCAGGTACAGTGCCCGGACCAGTATCGTCCCGGGCCGCACCCCACGGACCGAGGAGGAGGGCGCGGCGACCGTCTCCGGCTCTGCCGCGGCCGCCCCGAGCGGCACCACGGACCATGCGGCCTCCTCGCCGTTCCCGCGGCCAAGAGTGGCTACGCCGGCCTGCTCGGGGTCGTGCGGGGGCGTTGCAGCCAACGGCCCGAGGTCTGCTGTCAGCAGTGTACCTGTACCGGGTGAGAGCACGGCCAGCCCCGGTCGGTAGGGCCCGGCTGACGGCGTCGCCGCCAGTCCCCCGGCCGCTCCCCCCGCGCGCAGAGCAGGGTCCAGTAAGGAGGACGCCGCGACGTCCAGCACCCGGACCTCGCCCCGGCCCTCATCCGGGCCCCCCGGGACCCCAGCGGTAGCGGCGAACACCCGTGTGCCGTCATCCGCGGCCGCGAGGCGGTGCGGCGGCATCCCTGGCGCGAATCCGCTCACCACCGCGACCTGTTTATGGTCGCTGACGCGGTGCACCCGGATCGTGCCGGTGGCGGCCGCGGCGTCGTCCGCCTCGCAGGCGATGTAGAGTTTGCCGGCGGTCACGACGGCGTCGACCGCGCCGACGCCGGTTGCCACCGGAGGCCCAGCGAGGGTAAGGGTCGCCGTGTCGACCCGGAGGAACCTGTCATCGGCCAAGACGACGTACACGCCGTTGCCGTCGGGGGTGGCGGCGAGTGCCCTGGGCACGGCGGGCAGAACCAGCGGGCCTGCAACGGGGGCGCCTGTGGTCGCGTCGTAGGCGCGAATCGACGGGGTCCCGCTACCGGCGGAGGCGACGAACACCCTGGTGCCCGCATGTGCAAGTGCCACCGGCTGCGGCGTCGTCCCGGTATCAGCGACTGGGGTGAGGCCATCGGTGGTCAATACCGAGATGCGGTTCAGCAGCGGGTGGAGGGCGAATACGCGGTCGGTGGTGATGACCAGCCCGTCGGGGGCTGGCAGCACTGCGACCGAACGCTCGAAGACCGGCCGCGGCGGGCCTCCGGGGGTCACCGGGGCGAGGGCGTAGACGGCGATCCGGGAGTCCGCGCGATCGGTGACGTAGGCCCGTCGGCCGTCGGGTGAGATACTGACCGCGCGGGCGTCAGCCCGGGGTTCGACCTTTACCGGAGCCGGGTCGCCCGGCGCGCCGAGTTCGCCGGTGACAATCCGTGCGGGGGCCAGAACGGTGAGCGGTTCCCCGTCCCCGGTGGTCACCCGAAGCGGGCCCGAAAGGTCGAGATGAGCGAACCCTGCGGCGAAGGCCCGCGCGGCCAGCGCAGGGCCGTCGAAGGCGGTGTGTGTCAACTCGAGGACGCGTCCCTGCGCTACTAGGGGGTCCGCGCCGGCCACGAAAGCGCGTTTCACTTGGAGCTTCCCGCCGTCGGCGGAGAGGATCTTGAGCAGGCGATCCAGACGCCGCCCAGCTTCGGGGTGCACACGACGGGCGTCGAGGCTGGTGTACCCGACGGCGGCGCCGGTCAGGTCATCTGTCCGGGTCACCAGCGATGTCTCGGGGAGGGCGGTCACCGGCAGCCCCACAATGGACCGTCTGACGCCGCGACGCCCGTCCGCCGCGATCGTCTGCCCCGCGCCGAGGGAGGTGTCGTTCAGCCCGATTCGGATCCGTCGGGCCCCGCGGGCGGTGAGGTGCCGCCGCGCGATCTCGATCTGGACGACGACGTCCCCCGCGGCATCGGCATGCAGCACCGCGTCCGGGGAGAGGCCGGTCACCTCCAACCGCGCCGCCCCGGCCCCCGCCCGGAGCACAGACCAGCGGACCTCTCCTCCGGCGATCGCGGCGGGCGAAGGGTCCACCCGCAGGGCCAGTGTTCCTCCCTCGGCGACCTCCGGGGTGCCAGGCACCACCGGGGCCAACCCGGGCAGCAGGACGCGCAGCACGTTCCCCTGCGGCACGCTTGCGACTACCGTGCCGTCGGGCCGGTGCCACACCCATGCAAACCCGGCCGCGTGCGCCGCGACCGCGAGCTTCCCGGCGTCCATGCCGTCATGTCGCAGGAGCAGTCGCCGCCCGGCCGCAGCTACAGGATCGGCCCCTACCTCCGGACCATCCTCCCGTGAACCAGTACCGGCACCGCTGGCAGCCCCGTGACGTGCCGCCGTGAGGGTCCCCCCGGCACCGGCGAGCTCGGCCCGCAGCGCTTCCAGGCCCTCGCGGGCGGCCCAGTGCATCCACCGGTCCGTCTCCGCGGCGAAGACCAGCCCGGGGGCGTCGGGGCAGCGGGTCAGCCACGCAGGGTCGGAGCCGACGTCGTCCGCGCCCGCGACCTGCACCTCGTCGACTCCACCCTCGCCGGCCGCGGTGATCGAGCGCCCTGGCGGCAGGGGCGGCGGCAGAACGCGGATGCTCGCCGACCCTGCCGGGGTCCACGGCAGGCGCTCTTCGACGACGAACGGCTCCTTCTCCCCCGCCACCGGTCCGACCAGCTCGTTTAGGGCATGGGCGATGCCCTCCGGGGTTGGCAGCCGCCAGCGTTGGAAGACCTCGAGCCTCCGCCGATAGTCCGTGTCGCCCTCGCCCAGGACAGGGGTGAAGTCGGTACGTGCGACAGAGGATAGCCGGACCTCGTCCAACAGCCCGTCGTACGGAAGCGGAGTCGTCACGGCCCCGTCAACGCGACGCCCGTCGCCGAGGACCACCGGTTCGGTGGTCGCAATCGCGCCGAGTTGCGGGACCGGCCTGCGGTCGACCTCGACGCCGTCCAGCAGCAGCCGCAGCATCGGTGGGGTGAGCGATCCGTCGAGCGTCGCGGCCACGTGGTGGAATCTGCCGTCGCGTAGGTCCTTGTCACCGTGCACGGCACCAGTGCGCACGCCGTCCGAGACGGTGAACCGGCAGTTGCCGTCCACGCCTAGGAAACGGCCGATCGCCAACGACCATCCGGCACCAACGTTCACCGCCGTCCCCTTCCCGAGGGCAACGCCACCGGGACCGCCCACCGTCGGGGCGAGCAACGCCTCGGCAGTGAACGACGCCCCGGCAGGGAGGTCGAACGCACTGTGGTGCGCAATGGTGATTTGGCGCCCGCCGGAGAATCCGAAGGCCCCGCCGAACCGCCCTGACCTCCCGGAGGCCGCCATGGGCGGGCCGTTCTGCCCGGGATGGCCCACTGCCGCGTACCCTGCGCTCTCCTCGGCGACAGTCGTCACCTCGGGCTGCCCGGCGGGCGGCTGGTCGTCCAGGTGCCATAACGCGATGGTAACCGGGTCCCAGGAGTGGGGGCGGGGCGGGAACCGGAGCACACCGAGGTCCTGGCCGAGCAGGTCCAGACCGGCGTCCCTGGCGGTCTTGGCGTCGGTCTGCGCGGTGATGTCCAGGGCCTGTGCCCGCAGCTCCTCTCGTTCGGCGGCGACTACCCAGAGCAGCTTGGCCAGGTTCCCCAGAAGGGCGACGAGGGTCCATCCCGCGGCCGCCGTCGGAAGTCTCACCCCGGTCACCCGCAGGGCCGGGGTGATCGCTGCCGCAGCCCCCGGGAGTGGGACAGCCAGGGGCCGGCCGGCCGGCCACCCGGCCGGGACGTCGAGGCTCAGACTCTGTTCCGTTCCCCCCGTTTGGGACACGTACCGGACCTCGATGACGACGCCCCATGCCTGCTGCAGGTGCGGAATCAGCAAGTAGGCCGGGCGGTCCGGGAGTCGGCCGCCGTGCCGCGCGGCATACCCGGCGAAGTCGTAAGACTGCACGTCCGTGACGCCCCCCGCGGTGGTCCCCCACTCCAGCGCCCACCGCTCCATCCCCCGCGCGTACCGCGGGGTCAGGGCGTCATCCATCGTCTTCAACGACGCGACGTCGAAGTTCACTGGCCCACCACCTCGATGTCGTTCAGCGGCGAGTCGTATCCGAACAGCGCGATCTCGTCCGACGCCAGCTCGATATTCTCCCCGCCCGCCAGCTCTGCAGCCTCACCAAAACGGCCGCCACCGAAGTTGATCCCGCCGAGGGCCGCGGGGCCCCGCCGCAGATGCAACCGCTGAACGTCAACTACGCCCCGCACTTCTCGGGCCAGCACCAGCACGTCGGAGAACAGGACGCCGCGGCCCAGCCGCAGGTTCTCGACCCGGCCAGCCAGCAGATCCAGAAAGGCCCCGCGCACGGCGTCCCGGTCATGCCCGGCCTCGGCGACCAGCCGCGCCCGCACCCCAACGTCCACCGAATTGGCGTGCACGAGGTTGGGGAACACCGAGACCGGCCGCTGGTCGCGCACGACCTCCAGCACTGCCTCGCGCACACCGCGAACACCGCTGCCGGGGGCGGCCACCCAGTCGTAGCCTGCGCGGGTCGCGACCACCACGTCGAAGTAGTAGGGCGATCCCGCCTGCCGCTGGCGGGAGAACGCGCGCTGGCCGAAGGCGAAGACGCCGAAGTAACTCTGCGAGACATCGACGCCGCCGAGAGGATCGAAGACGTCAGCGTCGCGTACGCCCTCCACGTCCAGGACGGCGCTGAGCACGGCGTCACGGGTCCAGAGCGTCCGCGGGATGCCGAGCAGCCTGGACCGATAGACGTCGTCCGCTTCGACCAGGTCGCCGCCACTCACCGCGGCCGGGTTTGCGACGGCGAGCGTGGCGCCGTCCAGGCGCAGGTTGGCGGCCAGCCACGCGGGGACGACCCGCAGGGCGCTGTCGACCGGCACCTCGCCAGCGGGCCCGCGGACGACCGCCTCGACGTCCACGTCGGCCGTGACCGACCCTGAGTCGAGAACGGCGTGCCGCACCGTCCGCAGGGCGACCACGGCGGCGTCCAGGTCGATGGGCGTCCCCTCTGGGAGCACGTAACGGCGGCCGGATGCGATCGTGCCGCCGAGCGTCACCGTCACCGCGCCCCGGGCAAACAATTGCCGCCGCTTCAGGCCGAGGTTAGTGCCGAGCAGGTCCAGCGAGGCCCCCTGGGCGGTGGTAACGAAACCGGCGTAGTACTGACTCTCCAGCGCCCGCCAGAGGTCCTGGGCCTCCCACGCGGTTGCGTCCAGCACCTTGCGCAGTGCACTGCCGGAGCTCAGGTCGACGTCGTCGCCGAACATCGTGCGCGCGCGGGCTTGCGCCCCGGCCAGGATCTCGTCGATCCCTTTGATCACGAAGCCGTCCGGCGTCACACCGAACGCGGGCCCCTCAGACACCGGTACCTCCCAGCGGCAGGTCCAGCACGTCGCCCGCAACCGTCTCGAGCACCACGTGGACCATGTGCTCCCGGCTGCGGCGGGCGGCGTCGGCGATCCGCTGCGCGGTCTGCGCGTCCACCCCGGCCAACGCCGCGAAGCGGGCCTCATCCTCGAAGACGACGTCGCGCACGTCCCGCACCCGGCGATCGGCGCTCATCGTGCGCACCAACTGCATCTTCACGTAGACCCGGCGCGAGTCGACACCGTGGGCAAAGGCCCCGATAGCCAGCCGGTCGAATCCGAATCCCACGTTGAGCCGGTCGCTGCCGAGTTGGGTCTCGACGGCACCCTCCAGCGCCTGGGCCAGGGTGTCGGCCCCCCTGACGGTCGCCAGGTCGCGGGCCCCGGCATCCAGCATGAGGTCGCCGACCTCCAGACGGAGGCCGACCCCCAAGCTCGGGCGCTCCGGGTCCTCGGGGATCGGGACGCTCACGACGCCTCCAGCGTGGTCTGCCCGGCGTCCGCGACCTTCCACGTGCCCGACGGGCCTTTGCTCGTCGTCAGGCCGTTGGCCGTGGCCAGCAGCACCGGCCTACCGCCGACAGCGAGCTTCCTGGCCGCCCCGCCCGGCAAAGCTGCGCCGGTGGTGCAGGGCGCCGGGCTGGGCTCGGGGGTCGTGTTCTTGCAGGGGGGTGAGGCGCTCGCGAAGCTCAGCCCCGCTTCCGCCCCCGCCGGCACGGCGCCGTGGCCGTCGACGGTCAGCCGCGCGTCGCCCGCGCTCACAGTAATTCGCCCGCCGTGCGAGCACTCCAGAACCGCGCCCGCGACCACGACCATGCTCATGAGATCGACACCTTCCCGTCGGCGAGGGTGACTGTGACGCCGCCGCCCTTGAGGACCAATTGCTGCGACCCGGCGTCCACGCTGACGGCGCCTTGGTCATCGATCTGCACCTTCGTGCCGCTGCTGTGGGTGATGAGGAAGGTGTCAGACTTCCCCTCCGACGGCCGCTTCCCGACATTCGTGCACGCACTCTTACCAACCGTGACCGAGAGGCCAACGGCCTCGATCACCCGGCGACCGTCGGCGGCGGTGAGGTCGTTGACCCCTTTGCCGCTGGGGAGCGCCGGGTTCCCAGAGATCTCGGTTGGCAGGCACAGCCACCAGTCGCCCGCCTTCGACTCCGGCGGCGTCGCCGCCGGTTCCTGGGACCACAGGAACCCTGTCACGACGCTGTCGTCACGGGAGTCGCGCACCTGGTTAAGCAGCGCGCGCATGCCCTCATAGACCGGCACCGACAGCCCCACGTTGTGCCACGCGAATGGCGATGCCATCGGCTTGTCGGGGAGTTTCGGGCCGTCCTGCGGGATGTCCCGCTGGACGCTCGGGGAGACCACCCGGGTAGCGCGGTCCGGGCGGTAGACGAGCGACGCCGTTCGAGCCGTCGGCGTGGATGCCGTGATCTGTCCGGCCTCGACGGACGGCGTCGCGCTGCCGGCGTCCTTCACGATCCCCTTGATGCGGTCGGCCACCGCCGCGGCTGAGGCCTTGCGACTCTTCTCGCTGCCATCGCGGTTGACGTGGGCCTTCCCGTCGGGGTCGAAGAACGCGGCCCTGCCGGTGCACACGTATCCTTCCTTCGGGGAGAAGGAGTGGGTAAGGTCCAGGATCCGGAAAGCCCGGTCGGGGTCGCTGTAGCCCTCGACCCCGGCGACCACGAGCTGGCCGGCGCGTAGCCGGGGCTCGCCGAGGACGGTGAAGTCGAACGCCCGGACGCTTTCCGTGTCCGGGCGGTCGTCCACGACCCGGCGGCCCTTGCCGCCGAAGCTCATCGGCGTGAACTGCGCCAACCGGGCCGACAGTTTCCCCTCGGCGGTGACCAACGTATCCTCAGTTAGGATGTAGGCGAGTACCCGCGGCAGGGAAGTGAAATTGGGCTTGGGGCTGCCTGCGGGCAGCCGCACCGCGGTGCCGAACTGGACGCCCTCGGGCTGCAGCAGTAACTCGGCGCCGAAGTACTCGGCCATGCCTTGGAGCAGGGCGAAGGCGTGGCCGCCGTCCCGGGCGAAGGCCTTCCGCTTGTCCTCGGCCTCGGGCCCGACTGTGCCGACCACATGCGTCCCGGCGGACCCGGTGACAGCCCTCACCATGTCGGCCAGCGACGTCTCCTCGGCCTCGGCGATCGTCGCCCGCTTCGCGTCCTTCCCGCCTGTGCCGTCGGTCTGTTTCTTCGCGATCAGCAGGCGCGCACTGGTCGTGTCGTGGCCGCTGACTTTCACCCCCACCGGCGCGTAGCCGCGGGCGGCGGTGATTTCGTCCACGTAGCCGTCCAGCAGGAGGCCGCGGTTGCCGGGCTCGTCGAGGTAGCCGAGCGTGATCCGGATCCGGACGCCAAGCCCCTCACCGGCCTTCTGGTGGGCGGCCAGGACCGTGCTCAGCACGTCCGAGGGGAGGTCGGCGAAGGTGACGTCGAAGGTGGTGAGTTTGTCGACGCCCGAGACCACCTTGACTGTGGCGTCGGCGAGCCGCTTGCCGCTGTAGACGTCGCTGGAGAGGGTGACCTGCTGGTCGGGGAACTCGACCTGGTACCAGAGAACTACGCCCATCGCTCGGCCACCCCCAGACGGATCACGCTGCCAAATCGGCCGGCGCCGTTGAGGTTGCCGTGCGCGATCCGCGCCTCGTGGAGGGTCAGTGCGAGCGGGCCGGCCACGTGGACCAGCCCGGGCTCGGGCACCAGCTTGCGCAGCAGGAGGATCCGTGTCCCGGCGCTCACTCGGACCACCAAGTGTCCATGCGGCGTCCCGACTCGCCCGGCGGCTGGTCCGGGCCAGGCCAGGTCGTAGACAGTGTCCAGCGGGTCCTCGGCCGGGACGTCGAGGCTGGCGTAGACAGCGAAGTCGTAGGTTCCGGCGCCGACCGGACAGGAGACCGCCTGGGGTAGGCCATCGTCCGGGGTGAACGGCACCCGAAAGAACTGCATCGCGCTCACATCCGCTCCCCGAGCTGCTTTGCCAGCGGCTGGATGCCGCCGACTGAGGGCAGCGCGGCTGTCGTGACCGCGAGCGCCAAATCCAGTGCCTCCCCGATCAGCGCGACCATGCTGGAACGCGGTACGTGCTCGAGGGTGATGCTCACGTCGACCGCGTCGCGCTTGGCGTTGGACTGCGTGAACTTCAGGCTGGTGATCTGCATCTCCAGCGAGATCGTCATACCCGAGACCACTGGAAGCCCGGTCTTGCTCAGCCCCGGCGCGACCCCCGCCGCCGAAGCCCGCGAGACCAGCGCCATCGACTCCAGTGCTTTCTTCATCAGCAGCCGCGAGGAGCCCAGCAGCACGGCCTCGACCTGGATCGTCCGCTTGGTCGGGCTGACCAGCTGGGCCAGCCGGCTTCCGCTGATCCGGGCCACCTCGTACCCCTCGTTGAGGGTGAGGCTGGTTACCGTGAACAGCGGCACCGCCCCGACCAGCACTGGCACGTTCCGTCCTGCGACCATCCGCGGCCATCCCCTTTACCTCGTGCATCACGGCTTCATCCACCGACTCAGGTCGCCGACCGTCCGGAAGGCCTGCCGGAGGCGCTTAGCGTCGTAGTAAACGACTTTGGGCTTCCATTTTCGGCCGTTGCCTAGCGGCCGCTCGACGTTGAGCCAGTCCGCGTAAAGCTGGGCCTGCCGCTGCCCGGCTTCCCGCCACTCCGGCCGGTCCGGCTTGATCTCGTAGACCCAACCGCCCTCGGGGTCCAGGCGGTCGATTCGGCGGATGCTGCCGTCCTTGAGTCGGATCTCGTACTCCTTGATCAGCCCGCGAGGCAGCTCGGACTCCGGGATCAGCAGTTCGGCGTTGTCGTGCGCGAAGTTGCCGAGCTCGAAGTTCTCGACGGGTTTACCGACGATCCGGTCGCGCGGGCCCAACCCGAGTTCGGTGAGCACCTGCTCATCGGTGCTCACCCCGGTTGCCCGCTGCTGGAAGGCGGCCAGGTCGGCCTCGATCTGGGTGCGTAGGCTGCCGGAGGCTGCCTCCTGGGCGTCGTCGACGACCCGCCAGGCGCCCTCGTCGCCGCGCCGCAGCCGCTGGGCCAGGCGCTCGAAGTCGGCCGAACGGCGTTCGGCGGCGAACCGGGCCTGGAGTCTCCGGAGCGTTTCCAAGGTCCGATCGATCTGTCCCGCCTCTTGGCCGGCGTCGCGGACGACGGCGCGGAACAGGTCGGTGCCGAATTCACCGAGGGCGTTCATACGTGCGGGGCTGGCGGCCACGTACTCCAGCAGCTCGGTCCGGGCCAGCGCGTTGGTGCCGCGCATCGGCGTCCGCTCCAGCATTGCCAGGAAGCGCGCACCTTCGCCCTCCGGCAGGGCCTTGACGATGCGGGCCGCGGCCGGGACCTCGACGCCTTGGCGGCCGACAAGGCTTGCGAACCCGCGGGCGACGTCGTCCCCCAGTCCGCCGGCCTTCCCTGCCAGTTCCTTGAGCACCTCCGCGCGGGCCATGATGTCCTGGACGGCGCCGTGTAGTTCGGTGCTGCGGGCGCCGATTTCGGCGAGGGTTTCCCCTTCGCGGACGTCGACCCGGCCGACCAGCCGGACCAGGTCCTGGACGTCGCCCTTGGGCAGGTGGGCGATGAGCTGGGTGATCTCTTCGGCTGAGCCGAATGCCGCCCGCTCGGCACGCATGATCTGCGCGAGGCGGGTCATCTGCAGGATGGTCCGCTCGGCCGCGGCGCCCTCGGCCGCGCGCCCCAGCAGTCCGAGGATCCGCAGCACCCCGGCCAGCTTCCCGCCGACCGCGCCGGTCCCGACCGCCCCGGCAACCGCTTTGATTTCACCCGCGCCGACGACCATGCTCGCGATCTCGAGCCCGATCCTCCAGCGCAACTGGCGAACCACCTGCTCCCCTGTGCCCAGCCGCTCGGCGCCCCGCGCGCCGTCCAGCACGGAGCTTGCGAAGGCAACGAGGAGATCGCGGATCTGGCGGAGCGCCGGCGGGTACCCGTACTGCGCGAGGGTCACGGTCACCGCGAGCTGGGCCAGACTGGCCAGACCCTTGAGGGTATCGAGCGGTTCGGTGAGGATGGTATCCAGGGTTTCGAGCAGGCCCCGGACGAAGCCCTCGACCGCCTCGACCGCCGCTTCGGCCTCGGCCAGCAGCGCGTCCGGCGTGAACTGCAACTCGCCTGCCGGGCCGATCCGTACCAACGCGGCGAGCGATGGCCGAATCACACCGAGATCCGTGAGCAACACCACCAATTCAGAGAAAGTCAGGCCGCCCAGCCGGTGTCCGAAGCGGCGCCCGACCAAGGTCAGCAGCTCGTACCGGCGGTGCGTTAACTCGCCAAGCATCCGCTCCAGGAAGCCCCCCTCCCGCAGCAGTCCGGCCACGGCGTCCAGCTCCGTGGGGGTCGTCAGCGAGGCAAGAATCTCGACGACGGCGTGCTCTTGGGCGTCCCACGTGGTGGCCCGGAGCAGCACCCGCACGTAGCGGATCTTGGTCTCCCAGTCCACGAGGGCGAATGCCTCCCGCGCCAGCAACGCGAGCAGCACGGCGGCCCGCTCGGCGGCCTCGTCGTTCCCGGTCTCGGCGACCTCCACCAGAGCGTCGATCTCATCGAAGATGGCGACCCGCGCCTCCTCGGGGTCGATGTCGGTGATCCCGCGGTCCGCCTCGGCCGACAGCTGGGAGAACCACAGAGCGGCGATTGCGGCGTTGCGCCAGTGCGGCACACCGTCCTTGGTGACCAGCGCCCGGATCAGGTACTCGCCGCCGCCCTGGCCGGGGAGGGTGCCTAGGATCTGCTCGCCCTTGACCCCTTTGACCTTTCCTTGGAGGTCGGGGTCCAGAGGTTCGGCGGGTTCGGCCGGGTCGCCGAGGTCGGCGTCGGCGACAACGGGCTCCGTTGCGAGGGCCAGGTAACGCTGGTGCTTCGTGCCGACCGGGCCCTGGACCACGCCGAAGGATGCGTCTGGGAACAGGATGTGTCCGAGTACCAGCGCCTCGGTGAGGGTCCCGGCCGAGACATATCGCTGGGCGCGGAGGTTGACGTATCGTGTGGAGTGCCCGGCCTCGAGCAGGGCGATCAGCCCCCCCTCGACCGGGGAGCTCCCGGTATACACTGCGATCCCGCGCGGGGTCGTCGGCACGAGCCGGCGCAGCAGCTCGGCCCCAGTGAGTCGGCCCTCGTCGTCGTAACTGGGCAGCATGTAGACGCCGGCGTCCTCGTCCGCCCGCGCAGGGTCGAACCGCTCGACCGCGGTGGGTCGGGACGCGGACGGCACCTTGGCCGGCCCATCGAGCCGGACGCGCTCCAGCGCCCGGGCCACCCCCAAGGCGATCGCGGTCTGGAGGCGCTCGCGCAGGTCCCCGGGCAGTTCCCCGGTGATCCGCGCAGGTTCTACGTCGTGCACGACCGGGCTCACGGCGTCGCTCCTCTCTGCGGGAGCACTGGACGCAGCAGGTACTCCGGGACGCGCTCGGACACCGCGCCCGCGAACAGCTCGACTGCGGCCCTGTTTGCTGGGACCACCTCGATGCGCCGGTGGTGGCCGCGGCCGCCGGCAAGGGCGCCGCTGCGCTCCCCCGTGGTCAGCACGTAGACCTTGTCGGCCTCGGTGACATCACGTTCGGCGACGGAGGTGATTAGCAGGTCGACCTCGTGCCACGGGCCCACAACCTGGTAGAGCCGCCCGGCGAGTCCGGGTAGCTGCGAGGGCTCGATGTCCAATGCCCGCAACAATGCGGTCGTGGCGCTGCCCTCCACTTTGCCGAGGTACAGGTGCCCCGCGGCCGCCTGCGGCCACCGCCCAGTCGGCACTTGGCGGTACCAGATGTTGAAGCCGAGGTCGAGCAGCACCTGATCGGGCTCGTGCCACGTCGACTCGTCATCCACATCGACGTCGTAGATGACGTCGAACGGGATCGACGGGCCCTCGCCGCCTCCGCTCATCAGCACGTCTTTGACCGACCAGATCAACAGCGCCCGGTTGAGGTCCCGGGCGAGGAAGTTGACCGCACGGTTGGACTTCGCCGCACTCTGGAACCACCGCCCGAACGCGCCCGGCGCCCGGGCCATCAGGGCTTGGGCGGCCGGGTCCCGCGCGTACAGCAACCGGTTGAACAACCACGCCGTGAGCGTGGCCCCGCTCACCTTCGCCGCTGCGACGTCCCACTCGCCGTCCGCGATGTTGTCCTGCGCCCATACAAACCCCAGCACTAGTGCGGAGATTACGCTCGCCGTCCGGAACGTGGCCTTGACCACGTTACGCCGCGCGTAGGTCTCCAGGAACATTGCGCGGATCTGGGGCTCGGAGTACGTGCGGGTGAGGAACGCCGTCAGTTCGGCCTGCGACATCGCCCGCCAGCCCGGACCGATCACCCCTGCGACCTGCTTGATATAGCCGTCCCGGATCAACGCCGTCGAGAGCATCGCGAGTTCGCTGATCCCGGGCACCTCATCATCAGCCACGGACCACGGGGGCACCTCCGGTGCGAGGGCGGGCGGTGTCCCCGATGGGGCCGGTGCGACCGGCGAGACCGGTGCTGACGGGGAAGCGATGACCTGCACCGAGGCGGCCCGAGTTGCTAATTCCGCCTGCGCCTCGCGCAGGCGGATCACAAGCGCATCCTCGACCGCGCGCCCGACGGCTTCCGGGTCGATCGTCGCCGGATCGCCCGAGATCTCGACGGTCACGGGAAACTCGCAGGTCAACTCGGTCACCGGTCAGCCTAGCGCCCGGTAGAGCTGATCCAGCAGGTCCTCCTGGATCTCGGTCCGGACTCGCTCGTCGAGGCCGCCGACCACAACCACATGCACCGGGAAGTGGTAGTGGATGTTTGAACCGGAACCGACGTCGGACGCGGGCGGCGGGCCGAAGCGTGCGCTCGCGCCCTCGGCGGGCACGATATGCTCGCCCTCGTGGACGACCGCGATGCCGCTGCTGATGACGCGCACGCCAGGCCCGTCGCTCACTTCCCACCTCCGGCAGGCGTGGTCAGCACCTCGAGGCAGATGCAGGTGAACGTCGTCGTCGGCACGCCGTCGATCACCACGGTGTTGGCGATCGAGGTGATATAGCAGTCGTTGAAGGCGACCTTGGCGTAGGTCCAGTCGCTACCGCGCTCAGGTGAGAGCGAGAGGGTGAACGCCTCGCTGCGGCGTGCGATGTCGGTCAACTGCGCGACCGCCGGCCCTACCGCTTTCACGGCCATCGTGAAGGTGAAAGTGTGTGGCTGGACGACGTAACCGACGTTGTCCGCCTCCAGCGAGTGAAACGGCTGGGTCGGGGTCGAGAAAGTAGGGTTGAAGGAGTCGACTGGTGAGATCGGCTCGGTCCCGCGCATGATCGTCAGGCGGGTGTCCCATTTCAGAGGATCGGGCATCGGTGCTCCTGGGGGATGAGGGCCGGGTGGCCGAGGTACGGCCGGCCGAAGGACGGCTACGTGAAGACCAAGTCGATGTGGATGCGGTGGATCGCGCCCGCGTAGTCGACGGTCACAGTCATGTCGACGTTGCGGTCGGCCTGGGCGGTCTGGATCTGGGCGAGCTCGGCGGCCGAGAGGGAGGCCGGGTCCTTGTCGAGCAGCACCAGCAGCGGGATGGTGATGCCGTAGTCCTCGATCACTTGCTGGGAGACGAGCGGGGAGAGCACGGACTCGACGATCGTCTCGACGGCGCGCAGACCTGACCGGCTGATTCGCAGGTTGCCGATCGCACGGATCAGCGCCGCCTTGATGCGGAAGTTCGTACTGTCGAGCGTTCGCACAACGTCCACGTACTTTTTGTTCCCCTGAGACGGATTGGCCGTGTACGCCTCGCCGAGGTACGTGCCCCGCCCTGGCAGCAGTACCGGGCTGGTCACCCAGTTGACGAATCCCTGATCGAATGCGTCAATCTCGGTGTCGGTGAAGGCCGTGGTCTGGTTCAGCCGGATCGGCTTGAGCAGCAGCGAGATGTGCGGCTCGTAGCCGGCCACCACACCTGCCAGCGCTGCCGCAGCATCCTCATCGGACTTGTGCGCGATGAGGACCATGCGCTCGTCGCTGAGCGGCCCGGTGTTTAGAGCTGCGGCCGCGTCGGCTGCGAGCTTGGTGTCGAGCATGGCGACGCCGATCCGCTCCTTCCCGTCGCTCCCGGTATTCGAGACTGTGTTCACGTGCGCTGCGAGCTTGCGCAGCGTGGCCGCGTTGGCGGCGTTCAGCGGCGTGTTCGCCAGCAGCACGATCTGCGCGTCCAGCGTGGAGACCGCGGTGAGAGCGACGTCCCACTCCGGGTTGGCGGCGTCAACTTGGACACCCCAGATCGTGGTTGGTGGGGGTGACTGCCGGAACGCGATCGCGATCGCCGCCTCGAGGTCCGAAGGGGGTGTGCGGCCCAAGGTGATGCTCACCCCGGTCGCGGTGGCCGTGGCCGCCTTGCTGAGGACCGCGGTGGTTGCGTTGGTGATGCTCGCGATTGTCGTTGCATCCGCCACTCCCCGGCCGCTGACTGGCCGCCCAACGTCGGCCGCGACGAAGGCGGCGCTGGCGGAGGTGAGCGTAGCGGTGGAGTTCAGCACGCCGTCGTTCACGGCGCGGCCGGGCAGGGAGTAGTAGGTAACGGCCGCCGCTGGGTCGGTGAAAGCGCGCGGCCCGGAAGCCGGGCTGCCGGTGAGGCCCTTCCCGACGATCGCTATCGTCCCGAAGGCCCGCGTCGCGGGGACGAACATGTCGCTGCGCGCGTTGACGTCAATGTACTTGACAGGCACTGTCATCTCCTCCCATGGAACTTCGTGACCAGCCGTGCCCGGAGGCGTTCCAGCTCGGCCAACTCGGCCGACGTGCGGGTTGGTTCCCCGCCCTCTGCCGTCCCGGCCGCGTCGGTCTTCATACTCCGCCGCGTCGTACGGGTGGGCTGCGCTGCGGGTTGGGCCGCTTCGGTCTTCGGACTCCGCCGCGTCGCACGGGGGGATTGCGCTGCGGGTTGGGCCGCTTCGGTCCTGCCGTCTGGCTTATCTGTGTCGGACATGTTGCTCCTTCTGCGATCAGGGACGTCTCAGGTGGTCACGAAGGCAGCCACGATCCCCTCCGTGGCTAGCAGCCGCGTTACGTCATCGTGGGTGGGCGCAGGCGCCGGGCCCGAGAACGCGGCGTCATCGAAGACCGCGATCCAGGCGGCCGCCGAACGAACGGCACCGCCCTCGTAGCTGTCGCGGAAGTTCTGTGCGGCGTCCACCTCCCGGCGGGCGGCGGCCACCCGGCGCAGGGCCGCCAGGAGATCGGAACCGTCGAGGAACAGGGCGCACACCCGTAGCGGGTAGGTGCGCCGTACGGTCGGGTCGGTGGGCACGAAGATCGCGGGCTCGGCGTAGTGCAGGCGGTAGCCGAGGGCGTGATCGGCTCCCGCCAGCGTCGCCACCTCCTCAGATACCACCGATTCCAGCAGCGGCCCGCTGTCACTGACCCGCACCGCGACTCTGACTTCCAGGCTGAGGTCGATCCAGTCGCTGGGCGCGGCGGCGGGTGCGTCGAGGGTGAGCAGCGTGTGTGCGGGCGAGGGCGTAATCCGCTCCCAGGTCCCCCGGCTGGTTCGCCCGGCCGCGATCGGCACCTGGTGGGAGAGACCCTGCACGGTAACCTCGTCGACCGCCTCGAATCTCAGCGACTCCGCCTCGTACACGCTGGTCAGCAGCGCCCGGGCACGCGCTAGGGCCGTGTCCCCCGCCGGCACAAGCAGGTGCTGCACCGCGACGGGGTCGAGGAAGTGCACCATCAGGCGGTCGGCGAGTCCGGACATGGCCCGACCCTAAGCCCAGCCCGTCACCCAATCATCAAAGCTCCGTCACCGACCCGTCAAACGCCTTCCGTCACGCCGCCCGCACGACCTGCCGACGGTTCCGGTGGCCCGAACGAGCGCCTGATCTGCTACCAGTCGGGTCCGAGCGCGCGAACGCTGTGCAGCACGACTTTCAACATTTCTTCGCACAACTTACAAACCAATGAGCGGCTGAAATTTCACACACGGGAGCCGCTAGCACACTGCTCGAAAGCGACCTCGACGCAACCCGCAACCGGGAGACGTGACACTAGACCCATCTAGGCCGGTGTGATCGCGGCCGCCACTCCGATGGTGTTATCGCAGCGGCACCATGGCACGCGCGGCCGAAGCCGCCAGCGCATCCCCGGGCTGAAGGCCGAGATCTGCGGCGAGGAGGGCCCTGCACCGGTCAAACTGACGCAGCGCCGCGAACCGGTTGCCCATACTGACATGGGCATCGATCAGTACGCGGTGGGCCGACTCACGAAGCGGCTCGGCCGCCACAACCGCCAGCGCCGCCTCGATGGCCAGGTGGAACTGGCCATCTTCCAGCAGCGATTGGGCCATATGCTCCATTCCCTCCAAACATAGCTGCCGCAGGTGCTCACGTTGTACCAGAACCCAATCTTCATACCATCCTGGCAGTAGTTCACCTGTGAGCATTTCGGGGTCGACTGGAGGACCGCCTGCGAGTTGGGCGCGGGCGGCAATTGCTGCGTCCCGGGCGTCCACTGAGACATTGCCGTGTAAAGCGATTCGCGAACGGCTGGCATCAATCACTGGCTCGCGTTGGCCTAAGTTGGTCCGCCAGATCGCGGATCGCAGACTACCGGCAGCACGGCCTTCTTCTCGATCACCCCACAGCGAACTTGCGACGTGTGATCGTAAGGCTGGCCGCAGCTGCAGTGCAAGGAACGCAACGAGCCGCTCGGCCGACGGCGGCAGTTCCCGCGTCTGCCCGTCAATGGTCAGCTCGAAACCTTCAAGAAGTTGCAATCGCGTTTCAGAGTACGGCACACCAATAGAGTGCCCGCCTGGCGTTACACCAGCGTTATTGAGGCGTAGCGGCTAGCTCACGCAACCACTCTCCCACCCTCTCTTCGATCTGAGAGAGACCCACGGTGATGACAAGGATGACTGGAGCCGTGCGACCAGTTGCCCATTGTGTATCCATGCCCGCACCAGCATCACCCCCGAACGGTTGCTCTCAGTGCTCACATTCGGACACTAGGGCATCCTCGTCAACACCCGCGTGACGCCTTCGTCACGGCATATTCTGCGAGCCAGACCTCGCGTCTGCTCACCGTTGCTGCTGGTCGGCGCTGACCACTGAGCGGTGGCAGTTGTTTGGCAAGCGACGCCTGCTGTCGGCGCTCCAATCTGTTGCCCACCGCCTAATGCTACGTATCGGGCGAAAAGTTGGCACCCGACCTGCGTCGTAGCGGCTGAGGACCACGGGCAGGCCCGGCTGGACCGCTGCTACGCCCAGCCTGTCGGGGCCGGGCCCACCAGAGCGGTCGGCCTCGGCTTGTTGACTGCGTCTTAGGACGGGTGCACACTCTTGAGTTATCGGTGGAGATTGTTACCCGGATCTGGGTATCTCAAGACCTCTACGGCTTAGCATCCTGGACCGTGAGGGAGCCGGAAGGATTTCACCGACACACGAAAAAGGGGACTTCAGTGACCACTAGGAACCGTTCACCGGCGGATGCAACGGCAAGTGACGAGAAGTTGCTGGCATCGTTGCGGCAATTCATCAGGACGAAGGGCGCCGATTATCTAAATGACCCGAACATTTCCTCCGTCGGTGTCGGCTACAAAATAACCGAAGGCAAAGCGACGAGAGAGATTCCGCTGCAGTTCACCGTTGACGAGAAGGTGGGACTGGAGGATCTGCATTCCGTCGACACGGTGGCGATACCAGAAACGATCGTGGTTGATGGTGTCGCGGTGCCACCGATGTGATCGAACGCAGCTATGAGCCCGCATTCCGCGTCGTGGCCGAAGCCGACCCCCCCCGCAGTCCAAGCTCCGGGTCGACCCGATCGTGCCCGGCGTCAGTGTCGGGCACGTCAGTATCAGCGCCGGCACTATTGGCTGCATCGTGTACGACAAGAACGACGGCACACCGCTGATACTCAGTAACTGGCATGTCCTGCACGGCCCCGCCGGCGTACTCGGCGACGTGGTCGTCCAGCCTGGCCCCCATGACGACAACCGCATCGACGGCAACAGGCTCGGCCAGCTAAAACGCTCTCACCTGGGCGTGGCCGGCGACTGCGCGGTCTCCACAATCGAGGACCGTCGCTTCGAAGCGGAGATCCTTAGCCTTGGTGTCGCGCCCGATCAATTGGGCGAGCCCGAACTCGGCGACAAGGTGGTCAAGAGCGGCCGTACCACGGGCGTGACCCACGGGGTTGTGCGCCGTGTCGACACCATCGCCAAGATCAGATACGGGTCCGCCGGACAGCAGGCCATCGGTTGCTTCGAGATCGGCCCCGACCCGGACAACCTTCCAACGGACGGCGAGATCAGCAAGGGCGGCGATTCGGGTGCGACGTGGATGTTTAAGGCTGCCAACGGCAGACCCGGTACCGTGCTCGCGGGCCTTCACTTCGCCGGCGAAACAGGCAGCAGCACCGACGAGCACGCCCTCGCTTGCCTGCCCCAGTCTGTGTTCGAAAAACTGGAAATCACCCTGCAGCCGCCCGCACCCGGGGAGGCTACCGAGATAGGGACAGGCGGGTACGCGTCCGAGTTCCTCGGCGCCCGGATCGCACCGCCGACGCTCCGCGAGTCCCTGCAGAAGGACGCTGTCAAGGTCGAGGGATCGGAGATCATCCCATACACGCACTTCTCGCTCGCGCTGAGCAAATCGAGGCGGTTCGCCCGGTGGGTCGCCTGGAACATCGACGGCGGCACCCTAAAAAAAATCAACCGGAACGGCATCTCCTTTATCAAGGACCCCCGGATCCCTGCCAAGTTCCAGAGCGGGAACGAACTCTATAGCGGCAACCGAATCGACCGCGGGCACCTCGCGCGCCGGGCCGACCTGCTATGGGGGGCCATGACCGAAGCACAACGCGCCAACAAGGACTCGTTCTTCTACACCAATATCACGCCGCAGATGGACGATTTCAACCAAAGCAGCAAGAACGGGGTGTGGGGACGGATCGAGGACGCGGTGCTCGCCGACGTTGATGTCACCGATCTCAAGGTCAACGTGTTCGGCGGACCGGTCTTCCAGGACGATGACCGCATGTACCGGGGAACACCGCTACCACGCGAGTACTGGAAGATCCTCGCCTTCATCGAACAGCGGCAGCTGAAGAGCCGAGCGTTCCTGCTAACCCAGAATCTGAACCAGCTCGAAGCGCTTGAGCTCGACGAATTCCGAGTGTTCCAGGTATCCGTCGCCGAAATCGAGGAACGCACGCATGTGCGATTCGCCGACGAACTGCGAACCGCAGACACTTTCGCGGCCCCCGAAGCAATCGGAGACCGGCAACCTCTCGACGATCCCTCCGACATCCAATGGTGACCGGCGTCGGGAGCGCGGGCTCCCCTTCATCCGGACGGGAACCATTTCGCCCCAGGCATCCACGCACAATTGAACACGGGACCGCGGCTGGCACTCACCGGCTGCGCGGTCCCAGATCAGGGAGACACCTTGAACAGCCAGGAGCGACCTCGACGGATTGACGCCGTGGAGATCAAGGTCACTGTAATGGCCGATGGGATCCCGCCGGCCGCGAAGGCGTTTGAACTTGATCGAGCCGAAAAGCAGCGCCGGACGATCTACTTCTACGAAGATCTTGCGGGTCCGGACGGACCCGCGGGACTTCCCCTGCTCAATCACGGAATTATTCTCCGGCTGCGCAGGAACAAGGGCCGCCGGGACGATGTTACTGCCAAGCTGCGGCCTTGCAAAGAACCCCAGCTCACACAGCGGTGGATCAATGCCCGCAAGGATGAGGAGTGGAACTTCCGTGTTGAGGGAGACTGGGCCGGTCCCCGCCATGTCGTTGCCGCGTCACTGGAAGCCAAGATTGAGGACGGCGTTTTCGACGCCGTGGTGGCAGAGGGCCACGGGGTCCCTCTGGTGTCGGCCCAGCGCACCTTTCTGGAGGACTGCGCCCGGGTACCTGTAGCTCTGTCCCGGCTGAGCCCCCTCGGCCCCATTGACGGCACGAAATGGGAATTGTCCCGTAACGGACAGAAAATCTTCGCAGAGCAGTGGGTGGTTGGCGATGGGCTGCGTTTCCTTGAGTTATCCACCAGAGTCGAACCGGAGGAAGCCCCTGCGGCCCAGCAGGCCTTCGAAGACCTGTTCCGGGAATACGACATCAATCTCGACCCCCTCCAGGAAACCAAGACACGCATGGTCCTGGAGTACTTTGCAGCAAGGGCTGGGGCACAGAGGAGACTGACCCCAAGGCTCTGGCCAACCGTAGTCCTGATCCGGCATGCGGATGTGACGTCCGGTGCCGGCACCGATCCTCCGCTTAACGCCACCGGCACCGCACGGGCCCAAGAACTCAAGCACGTGCTCGGCCGCTCCGGGATCACAGCGATCTTCGTGACCTCGCTGCAGCGGACACAGGCGACAGCAAAGCCGCTTGCGGAAGGTCTCGGCCTACAACCAACGGTTCTGGACGACCCGGCACATGTCGTCGAAGCGATCCGCACCCTGCCGGGATTCACGACGGTGCTTGTCGTCGGACACAGCAATACCATCCCTGACCTGGTCGTACGGCTCGGCGGCCCAACGATCACGCCTATCGCAGCTAACGAATTCGAGCGGCTCCTTATCGTCACAAACGGCAGACTCTGCAACCTTCGGTACGGACAGGAGGCGCCATGAAAAGCCGGCAGCCGAAAAAGCCTCCCTAGACCAGGGAAGCCGACGCCAGAGAATCACGTCGCAGCCATGCGGCCTAACAATCACCCACATGAGAAGCTGCCTCGGGACTCTCCCAGGATTGCCGACGGGTTTTCATGGGGCCTTCCCGATGTTCGGCTCTTGGCAGTACGCGCTGAGGCACGCCATCTGAAGAGTCCCCTTCGGGCCATGAGGCCGTGGCAGACGTCCAGACCAAGATGGGGTCACCAATTTCTATTCGGTCCCCTTGATGAACTCCCATCATTCCGTTTCTCACACACCTAGGAACGGTACAAATGGTGTTTGTCGCCGTGAGGTTTTCAGTTCCTTAGACACACACTGGACGGACTCAATGGACGAAGGCGACCAGAGTATGGAAAACCAGTTGCTGGTCCGGCACCCCGGCGTCCGGGAACTTGTGTCCCTGTTGCCAGAGTTCATCCGGTGGCGCGGGAGCCTCGCGCATGTTGTCGTGGATGACGAAATGTTCTATGTAGTCGGCGGGGACATGCTGAAGGACGACGATCAGGTGATTGTGGAATGGACGCGGCGTTTTAGGCCAGACCTATTAAGTGATTAGGCAAGCTTCCCGGAAACAAATCCTTGAAATTCCGGGACTCACTATGAAATAAGGAGAAGCACCCATGTCCAAGATCCAGCGTAACGAGCCGGCCACGTCAGGCGGGAAAGGGACCTTTTCAGTCGACGAATCCTTCTCACGGACACGACGCAGTGAAGAGTCGGGGCCGGCACCTGAGGGCCGGCTGCCCAAGGTCGTCATTGATGGCGAGGAGTTTTGGCGTGTGGAGGGCGACTACCTGCTCGATGTCGACCAGCTGTTCATCTACACCCAACAACAAGCGGCCCTCCGCGAAGCAGCCCGGCTAGGGGAAGACGCTGCAGGCACTGCGGAGGTTGCATTATCGGATTCCTTTGTAGGCGTGAGCAGCGAACTGGTGGGGATACTGCAGGATTCCAAAATAGTCCGCTGGTCCCCGGGCACGACCTTGACATACTGCGTTCTCAGAAAGACATTCAATGACCAATCACAGTATGAAGAAATAGCAGCGAACATGCAGGCAGCTACAAGAGCATGGGAAGAAACATGCGGCATTAAATTCGAGTACCGGAGCGACCTGGACGGGACCGATTCGTTGCGGCCGCCGGTGGTGTTCCCCGTTCGCCACATAGATGCCTCTGGAGCATTCATCGCTGCCGCCTTCTCCGAACGACATTGTTAACCGGCGGCGGGTGCTGATCGACCCCTCATACTTCACCACCGGGTTCGATCACGTAGGAGTTCTCCGACACGAGTTGGGGCACACCCTCGGCTTCAGACATGAGCATATTCGTTCGTTGGCCCCGAGGGTTTGTCCGGATGAAGACTCCACGGACACTATCGATCTGAGCGCCTATGATCCGAAGTCGGTTATGCACTACTTCTGCGGCGGTGTAGGGTCCCGCGACCTGGCGATCACGGACGTTGACCGGGCCGGCTCACAGAAAGTCTATGGGCCTCCGTTGACTAGTTTCGAGCTAATCGACGCATAAGCGACTATACAGGCGTCAAGAGCAACCCGGCCGGCCGGGAACATGCCACCCATTTCCCCGTTGGGACCTGATTGACGCCATAGATTGAGCCACTGTACGGCCAACGAAATCGCCAACTCAAACGGCATCGTCGTTGGAACTGCTGTGCGATCCCCAACGGGAATATCACAAATAATGCGGGCCATGCTGAGGTCGTTAGCGTTGCCGCCCCAGCCAAGTCAGACTCCGCCTACCATGAAATGCCGTGGGAACACCCCAAGGAACAAATCGACGCACAGGCTACCGGCTGCCCAATACCATGGCAATCCAGATCATAGCGCACCAGACGCATGGTGGATCACCCAGCCCGGCGGGGACCGAGCGATCCACTAGGCCCAGGAGCTCGTAGACCCTCTGTCCTTCCGGACAATCAGGCGGGGGTGGTGGCCACAAGTGGTACCAGGACCGGCCAGCCAGACTGTATGCGGCTCGCCGCCTCTGGGGTATCCGAACAAGACTCGCGTACATGTCGCCCAACTCTGCGCGCCAGGCCGCACTGTTGAAGGCCTTCTGGTACAGCGCGATGCAGGTGCGCAGATGTGACGCGTAGGCCGTCTGCAGCCGGTTCTCATAGTGGGCGAGCACCGCGGCCTCCGGTGCACCATCTTCGACAGCCGCAGCGCAAGCACAGGCCAGCAGGGCCGCACGAACCGCGTTTCCGGTACCGTCGCCGCACATCGGGTCCACTGCCACGCCCCGGTCGCCGACCCGCAGTCGACCCGGCTCCGCCAAACGTGGTGCGATTTCTGGGGCCTCTGGTTGCTGACACCATTGGCTGGTTCGCTGACCACTACCTGCCAAAGGACGTAGACCGCGCAGCACCGGAGATCAGTCCTTCCCTAGCCCAGCTCCCCGCAGGGCTGCCACCGGCCTACGTGATCACTGTGGACAACGACCCGCTGGTGGACGAGGGGGCAAACTACGCCGCCGCCCTGGCCCGGGCAGGCACGGAGGTCCAGTACCAGCACCTGCCCGGGTACGCCCACGGATTGCTCACCTCCGCGGGACGTATTCCCCGTGGAGAACAAACAGTCGACCAGATCGCTGCCTTTATCAGGGACCGCACGACATGACTGGGATGGAGTACGTCCCGCCACCACAAGACCGAAGTGGCCAGTCGCGCCTCCGGCGCTAGAGCCCATTGAGCTAATCACCCACAGGACGGTGATAGCCCTCCACCCTCGTGGCGCGCTATCACCGCCACCTACCTTTTTTAGGAATCTTCATGACTACTGCCCTCGTTGAACCGGCTGCTGTCTCACGCCAGCGTGAGGCTGACCTCCTTGCCTCTATCCCTACAGGTTTGTTGATCGGGGGGCAGTGGGTGGACGCGTCCGACGGCGGCACGTTCGATGTGCATGATCCCGCCACCGGGGAGGTGCTCGCCACCCTGGCCTCGGCAACCAGCGCGGATGCGGTCGCCGCGCTGGACGCCGCGGACGCGGTCCAGGCGTCCTGGGCGCGGACGGCGCCCAGGGTGCGGGCCGAGATCCTGCGGCGGGCCTTTGACCTGGTCACCGAACGGGCCGAGGACTTCGCGCTGCTGATGACCCTGGAGATGGGCAAACCGCTGGCCGAGGCCCGCGGCGAGGTCACCTATGGGGCGGAGTTCCTGCGCTGGTTCTCCGAGGAAGCCGTCCGGGATTACGGCCGCTACCTCACCACCCCCGAGGGCAAAAACAAGATCCTCGTCCAGCACAAACCCGTGGGCCCCTGCCTGCTGATCACGCCGTGGAACTTCCCGCTGGCCATGGCCACCCGCAAGGTGGCCCCCGCCATCGCCGCCGGCTGCACCATGGTCCTCAAGCCGGCCAAACTCACCCCGCTCACCGCCCAGTACTTCGCGCAGACCATGCTCGATGCCGGCCTCCCGGCGGGGGTGCTGAACGTGGTGGTCTCCGCATCAGCCTCCGGGATTTCCGGCCCGCTGCTGAAGAATTCCCGGCTCCGGAAGGTCTCCTTCACCGGCTCCACTCCGGTGGGCAAACGCCTGATGGCCGACGCCGCCCGGAACGTTCTCCGCACATCCATGGAACTCGGCGGCAACGCCCCCTTCATCGTCTTCGAGGACGCCGACCTGGACGCCGCCGTCGACGGGGCCATGGCCGCGAAGATGCGGAACATGGGCGAGGCCTGCACCGCCGCCAACCGGTTCCTGGTCCAGGAATCCGTGGCCCAGGAATTCACGGCCAAGTTCGCCGCCGCCATGGGCGCCCTGACCACCGGCCGCGGCACCGAGCCGGTAACCCAGGTGGGACCGCTGATCGACTCCGGCGCCCGCGACGACGTGCACGCACTGGTGACTGCCGCCGTCGACGCCGGTGCCACCGCCGTCACCGGCGGCTCACCGGTTGACGGGCCCGGCTACTTCTACCAGCCCACCGTCCTGGCCAACGTGCCCAACGAGGCCGCGATCCTCCGCCAGGAAATCTTCGGACCAGTCGCCCCGATCACCACCTTCGCCACGGAAGCGGACGCTATCCGGCTGGCCAACGCCAGCGAATACGGACTGGCCTCCTACCTCTACAGCCGCGACTTCAACAAGCTCCTCCGCGTGGCCGAACAGATCGAATTCGGTATGGTGGGCTTCAACGCCGGCGTCATCTCCAACGCGGCCGCACCCTTCGGCGGGGTCAAACAGTCCGGCCTCGGCCGCGAAGGCGGCTCCGAAGGCATCGCCGAATACACCACCACCCAATACATCGGCATCGCAGACCCCTACACCGCAGCTAGCTGACAGGGCACCTATGGCCAGGCGGGTCGCAGACTCTGCGGCCGTGCACTACGCGGACCGACACCACGGAACCGCACACCTCATCCATGAGCGATCTCCCTGGTCGTCGAACTCAAAGGACTCTTGATGAAAAGCATTCTTTATCAGCAAGCTCAGGGTAAGGAACGAGAAACAACGACGCGGCCACGGATGGGTACACACTCCCTGGCAGGCGTAACCGGCATTGTCGAGCGTGGAGTTGCCTTCCCGCTCGAGGGCCCGGCAAAACACTATGCCCGGAATTGGTCCGGATCTTCCAGCCTAAGGATCGCTGCAGCCATGTTCACTGCCGTTTGCACGTGCGGCAACATTGCGCTCGGTGCTAACCATGCGTCCCTTCATTCGGTACATACGTCGTTCTCGGCATACTCCAGCCAACCGCGCCCCGAAATAGGACTCCAGGTCCCAAACAGCGTCGACCCGGTGGACGGCTGTGAAGAGGGCTGCCACTACTGCAACGGACCGGAAACGGACTGAAATCTGGGGATTCGCCGGTGCGGGACCAAGCGCGTTGCCACAAGTGGATCCAAAACGCCACACCGGGCAGTTCGGGTGCGCGGACCCTGCCAGCCAGGTAGGGAAGAAGATTGAATCCTCTGTTCTACACGACCGCAACGCCCTAGAAGGAACCTAGAGGCCATGATGCCAGCCGCAAATCAGCACGTGCACCATCACCGCGACTTCCGTGCCGCTACCACAAGCGGTGACCCTGCGCCAATAAGTGGTTGGTGGCGGCCAGCCGACGATCCCATGCCATTTCGTTACCTTGAGCAAGGGGAAACCGTGCCACAACTCGGCGAAACGCAGACCCTCTGGTCCCTTGTGCTTGACTTGGCGCCCTCCGCCAGAACCCCTTTTGTCAAACTGCGGCCCTGATGTGAACAACGCCGGTCTTTACGACCAATTGAAGGGATAGAACCATGCAAACGATCATCGCTGATCTACTAGTCCAGGACCGTGCCGACAAGGAAACCCAGCTCACGCTAGCGCTGGGGACCGCTATTCAGGCGGCAAAGGTCGAAAAAGCCTGTGGTGTGCTCGTTACCCGACATCACTACGCCAGATTTACAGTCGCCCTTTCTACGACGGTGCCGTATGGGCAAACGCATGAACTGGACTTGGTCACCACGCCAGCGGCCTGACCGGCAGCCCAGCGCAGTTGCTTGCCGTCTTCTGTGGTTATGTTGTCAACATGAAGCGCTCCGGCTATTGGCCTCCCCGACCATGACGACGGCGAGGACCACCTCCAGGTCGACGGTTTCGCCGTTGAACCTAAAGCCCGATTGGTACGGTGCCATGCCCCTAGGCGGTCTCCACTACGGGCGCTAATTTCATCCAGTTAAGGCACACCCCAGACGACTCAAGGCCAGGCTGAGCCATGTTTGAGCGTATAGACCCGCTCCGCGAGACGGGTGTACTTTGAGCTGTGGAAGGCTTCAGGCACTCTTCGGACGCCGACCGTGAGTTTTATGAGCTCCGCAGACGGGCATACGGTCCGGATCCAGACATAAGTGTCGACCCTCCGGGCCTAGCGAGGTTGCGCGAACTTGAGGCGGCGGACCGCGCTGACGTCAATTCTCTGCCGGTTGCCCCCGAGAGCGAGAATGCGGCAGATTCGGAGGCCCCCGCGGACGCTGCCTCGATGGAACATCCGGTGCCAAGGTGGAGTCGCTTGTACTGGGCCGGTGCCGCACTGGTCCTCGCGGGAGGGATCGTTACGACGACCCTGCTGTTATCCGCGCCGCGTCCTGATGCCACTCTTCATCCGAGCGGGGCCGCGGTCGATAACCGGCTCCCCGGACTGCTGCTTAGGGGAGCACCCCTGTTGAAGATCGAGGATTCAACCCTCCGCGGATACGGGTCGTATCTCGGTCTCGAGATCTATTCCGGGGTGAACGCGTTCGACTCGCCGTGTCTCGTGGCACTGCACCGGGCGAGCGGTAATCTCTCGGACGTTCGCTGTGCTCCGGCTCCAGCAGATCTCATGATGGACGTCGCCTCATCCCGGGATGGGTTTGAAGGATTCGAAGGACGCGCCGGCGACGGCATCATCCGATTCGTACTTCGTGACGACACGGTGGATGCTTACGTCTACCTCATCCCGGAGGCGGGCTGATGGACCCATCCTCACCCCGGTCCGACGCTCAGCGGGAGCTGGACGAGCTCCGCAGGAGGGCATACGGTCCGCATCCGGATATCCAGTCCGACCCTGCAGCACAGGTAAGACTGGCGGAACTGGAGGCGGCACGCAGCGCGGGTCCCCGCGCCCTCACCGACACCGACGTCAGAACACCCGCTGCAGCCCCGGATTCCGGTTCAGTTGCTCACCCCACCAGGACCAGGTTCATTGACGAAGTGCCGGACCCGGCAGCCAGTATTGCGCCCGTGGCGGAGTCCAGGATTGGATCGATGTGGTCGACTTGGCGTCGTTTCACGGCGACACGAGTACGCCGTTACTCATTTATAGCCGGCGTGCTGGCGGTCTTGCTTGCCGCTGTGTTCACCGTGGCATCGATCCTCAGGCCGCATCCCGATGCCACATTGCATCCGATCGCAGACGAGGCTGACAGCGACGTTCTCACAATGCTGGAATTCCTCTCAACGCTGGAATTCCCTTGGGGGGAAGCTGCCGGCCAATCCAGCTTCCGCGGCTATCAACAGTATCGGGGATTCGAACCCTGGTTCTTCGTGGACGGACGGGGCTACCGGTGCTTCATGCTCATCGATCGTTCCGGTCCTTTTGTAGACGGCGCTAATTGTGTGCCGCCCGGGGTCGATCTTTTTGCAGACGTCGGCGGGCAAACCCATTCGGGTGATGATGCCGTGATGGGCCTCCCGAAGGGGAGCGTCGTCCGGTTCCACTACCGCGGCGACTCCGTAGACGTCTTCCTCTACCCCGCATCGTCGGAGGCAGAATGAGGCCCTGGCCCGGAGAGACGGGCCGCCAGCTCAAATGCCCTGAAGAGAAGAGCGCCCAAAATCTCCGAAGATCAGACCGGTTATCGCACCGTTTCCCGCGACTGGTGTGACCGACCCCTCGGTTCCGAAGGTTCCGGATTCCCAACTAGATCGCCCGAAATATTGCCCGGTGATGGTGCCATATTGTCAGTCAGAAGTCGTCTCGCACGAATGTCAGATGTCGTCTGCACAACCCGTTCCTCGTCCTAAGGGCATCCCCAGCTGACATGATGAGAAGCATGGCTGCTTCCCGTCCCGATCCTCAGGCGCGCCTTGAGGGTACCGTCGTCGTTCTTCGCGAGCTGATCGAGAATGACCTCCCGGCTCTATTCACAGCTATCGGAAGACAACCGGGCAGCAGGCGAGAGCTGGCCTGGCCGCCTCTTTCACGCGAGGAGGGGCATCCGAAGGCGACATATAGGCTGCTGAAGCAAAGCCATTCATCGGAGCAAACAACCCCGAATCGCAGTCACGTTGCGATCCATGAATCACTTTCCAGGCACCATGATCGAAAGTTTTATGGCCCGACCTGACATCGGACTCAAGTCCTCAGGCCGTCCAATAAAGCAGACGTAAGTGTGGACACTGTCCACACCCTATTTGGCAGGACAAACTTCGGCAGGACTCTCGCGGGCAAGCCTAAGACCGCCTTACAGGGGGCGTCCTGTAGCGACATCGCCGAAGTCATGTAGTCCCCGCTCCCCCGGCCCATGAATAGGTGTACGCCACCACCGGCCTACTCAACATAACCGGAACGAGGAACCGCATCACCCCAGCCACAGCAGGCGGAAGGCCCACCAGCCAGGGTCTTGAACCCGCCACCCCACACACCTGAACAGGCCCCGCGAAAGCCAGGCCACAGCCCGCACACCTAGCGTCAGAGGGACGCCACCACAAGCTTTGTACACACGTTAAAGCAAAATCGCCTCTGACGAGGGAAAACACTGTGCCCGAGGTGGGACTCGAACTGCATTCCAGCCCTTGCAAACATTGGGAAGCCGCGGAAACGTGCGGAATCCGGCCTGATCCGACCCATGTACGGCGCAGTCCGAGGCTCAAAGTGTGGACATTGTCCACACGCCAATTCGCCGCTTCAACGGCTTTCAGACCAACGAACGCACCCCGCAACGAAGGGGCGGTCCTTCCTTTCGCTGAAGCAAGCTAAGGCTCCACCCGGGCCTGACCGCGCGGCGGGGGGACACGCCCGCAGGCCGTATCCCCTGCGTACAAACCCGGGTCGGCATCCAATCTCTCCATGGCGACTGGCACCGCCCTCGGCAATCTCATGATCCGCTCGGCCGAGACTCACCTGACGGATAAGAAGCGTCCACTGATGCTGGCATCCCCAACCGAACCAGCTGATCCTCGGACGGCACCATCAAATGCAAATGTCACCATTCGGTGACATAATGGATGGTGGAAGGGACGCCATGTCACTGGAAATCACCATCGAGACCCCAGCAGCAGCCGGCGCGATCATCCGCGCCCGCCGCACAGCCCGCGGGCTGTCCCAGCAAGCCCTTGCCGACATGGCCGGAGTGTCACGGAAGTTCCTCATCGATCTGGAAGCTGGCCACGACCGCGCCGAACTCGGCAAAACCCTGGCCGTCCTAGCCGCCCTCGGCCTAACCTTGGCGGCCACAGATCCTATCCCCCGCGGCAGCGACTACGACGCGGCACGGCGCGACTACGCCGCAACATTTACCCGGCTCATCGCCGAACGGGACTTCGAGTTTGCGATCAAAATGCTCGCCGACTACGCCACCGCATCTCTCGCCGCCGGCACCCCGCTGCTCCAGCGCAGCCCCCGCCTCAAAGACCCGCACTGGACGGCGGCCCTCGCAGGAATCACCAACTACACCGCACACCGCCTCGGCCAGCCCGCGCCACTCTGGACAGGACGGATCAAGCCCCTCGAAGAGGCATGGATGCCAGCCCAGTCGTACCGCACCATCCAAGAACCCATGAAGAAACTCACCATGTCAGAAACACCCAATGAACTCGCCGACTTGAACGTCTTCATCCGCGAACGCAGCCTGGCCACCGCATGACAGGCGGAGAACTCACCGCCACACAAATCCGGGCGCTCCTCCACGAACTCGGCAGGCGCCTACAGGCCGCCGGCGCCCACGGCGACGTCAAACTCGTCGGCGGCGCCGCCCTAATCCTCCAAGGCATCGGCAACCGCCCCACCGCAGATATCGACGCCAGTTACGCCGACCCAACCACTATCCACGCCGTCGTCGCCGACATGGCCGCGGACTACGACCTCGCCCCAGACTGGCTCAACACCAACGCCGCAGCCTTCGTCCCCGAGAACGCCACCTGGATCAACCTTGACCAGCTCGACGGACTCACCATCCAGGCCGCAGACACCGAAACGCTCCTGGCCATGAAAATCGCCGCCGAACGCGACAAAGACACCCTCGACATCGCCCGACTCCTGCGCCGACTCAACATCACCAACGCCGCCGACGCCGTGAACCTCGCCTACGACAAATACGGCGAACACTCCATCCCCCTCGCCGCCGGACGCGACAACTACCTCATCGTCGTCGACGACGCCCTCGACGCAGCCACAACCCTCGAACCCGAATCCGGCGAATAGATCAAACGGACAACGAACCTCCTAGGTGGTCGGCGCAGCTAGGGCTGAATCAGCAGCGGTTGGCGAGCAGGACATGTTAACGGCAGAATACTCAAGCGCATGAGGAAATTTCTTTGTACAGCACCAGGGAATGACGCAACGGGTGCCACCTCCTACGACCGAAACTAGCCTTCCGTCGGGGATGCGACGCCGCAAATCCGTCCCTCTGGAGACGCAAGCCCGACAGGAAGACACCCCACCCGGACGGCGACTTTCATCCGCTTCATGGCTGGCCACGAGGAGTACGCGGACAGCCGATAGAACTGCCCCTCGCCAACATCCAGCCCTGGTCCTCGAACTGGTGCGAGCATCTGATCACCCACGCAGTATACGTTCATCGAAGAGTCAAGCCCCGAGGTAAGGCTTCGTTGGAGTAAACGGGAGTCCGTACACTGAGCATCGGGGCGATCCGTTCAACCTCGCGTCCCGCCGAGATTTCAAGTTGAAGCCGCTCTCATCCACGTTTTTCGATGGTTCCGGTCGGGTAGGCGGCTGCCGCGGTGGCTGCAGTGTGCCGGTGCCTCACCCACGTCGGCCGGATGAGGAAGTTGGACGTGGCGGGGCGTGTTCGTCGGGCGCCGCACTGCGGATATTGTTCAGCTGCGAGAGAGCGACGCGGGCGTGGCGGATGAACCGGACACCCCGCCATGCCCCGTAGAGACCGGCAGCAAAGACGACTAAGCCGATGGCAAGCAGGGCCCATGGTGCGTAGAGGACACTCGTGCCGGCTTGGCTGGTGCCGCGGCCTCAGAGGTCAGTGTTGCCTCGGCGGTGCCTTGCTGGACGATGGGGGCCTGCGCGAGACGGGCGTGCAGGTCAATGCTCGCTCCTGGAAGCAGGCCATCGGGCGCGTGGAATTTCAGGCTAGTCGCCGTTGCAGGCCAGCCGGAGAGATTCATGTCAGCGGACGGATGCAGGATGGTGTTACCCGTGTTCCGCACGGGCAGAACGAAGTCCAGGCCGTCCCCGTTCTGTTTCCAGCTCAGGCTGCCGTGGTCGAGTGATTCAACGGCGGTGCCGGCGACGTGGAGGTAAATGCGCACGCCCTGGCGTTGGATCGTGTCCAGTCGGACGGCGGTACGGCCGTTGACTTCGGTGATCTTGCCCTGGACGGTGGGGCTTTGGATAATAAGCCCGCCTGCATAGTCCCCTGGAGGTGTCCCTTGGGAAACGGTGAAACGGAAGGGGACTTTCACGTCCGTGTTAGCGGGGACGGTGATGCGTTCGGCAGGAAGCTGAACCCACGCGCCGACGCCCTTGTGTGGATCGGATTGTGCGGCCATAGCGAAGGTTCCCTGCACAGTGTTCTCCCCGTCAACGGGGTACGTGAGCAGGGTCACGGGTGAGGAGGTGTGGTTGGAGACGACGGCGACGGCCTCCGTCGCTGCCCCGGGATAGAGGGAAAGGTGGAAGAAGTCCGATTCCGTCTCCGGCCGGATACCAAGGGTCCCATTGTCCACCGCGGATGCGGGATGGGCCGCGACGAAAATTCCTAGGATCAGCATGACAACGGCGAGGACCACTCGCGCGACCCGGCGTGGGTGCTGGTGTGGGGACGGGGTTTTCACTTTTCAGTCCTAAAAGGCATCCGGACGACCGGGGGGATTGTGGTGCTGTGGTGTGGAACTGAACGGCCGGCAAAGCGTCCAGCGGAGGTTGCCTGCTTACCGGCCCGGCCGTCTCCCCTGTCTAAGGGCGACGGGCGGGCCAGTGCCGTTAGCCGATGGTGTAGGTGATGGTGGAGGTGTAGGGGTTCAGGGCACCGCTGGTGCCAACAGCGTAGTTGGAGCGGTAGGCGTTGGCCGGAATGGCGAGGCTGAACGCAGGCGACAGTGTGTACATGCCCATGTTCTCGCCCAAAGTGGAGACCAAACCTTGAGAGGACGTTGATAGGGCCAATGCCGGAGCGGCGATGGTTGCTGCAGCGTCTGATCCGACGCCTGCGGTGATAGCGCCGGGCGTGATCGTCAAGCCGCTGACCGGGAGAGTCCGGGCGTTCAATTCCTCCTTACCGGCGGCGCTGGTCGGCGTGGTTGCGCTGACCGAGAGAGCCCATGCCGCGCCGGTGCCGTGCCCTAAAGGGACAATGGCGAAAAACCGACGGTGCTCTGGTTTGAGCCGCGTTGCCAGGGTGGCCGGATTTTAGAAGTAGACGGTCATTTCTTGGCCAAGGTGAAGGATTTGCGGGCTGTCATTTCAGCGCCCTGGTCCCAGGTCAGCGAGCCGCGCAGGTGGGCTGGCAAAGCGCTCATGATCTCCACGGACTTTGCCGACTGTTTTGGCGATGTGGCCGCCGGGCACGTGGACGAGCATGACACAGGGCATCGATGCCCGCCAGAAGTCCACAGACGCCCAGATCACGGAAAGTCTCGAAGTGGCGTTCCCGCGAGGAAGAGCTTTCCGGTTGAACAGGGGCGGTGTCCGGTCTCTGAACAGTCCCTTACACATGGTCGCGATCGTCAGAATGACCCATGATGGCGAAACCCGCGAGTACGTGGAGAAGCGACGCGCGGACGGCCGCACGTCGTTGCATCAAACGCTACCTGGCCCGCCGCACTACCGCCCGCTCAGCGCGGCGCGGTAGATGCGACGAACGCGGCTTGACAGATACAGAAGAGTCGACCGCTACAACCCAAGGGAGTCTCCGCCGTCATGCGCTGTTGCCTGGCTACTTTGTAAGTGACTCCTCCAACCAGGACCTAAGCACGGGCGCGGGAGCTGCGCCGGCCTGCCTCGCAACGATCTTGCCGTCGACGATAACCATCAACGTTGGCACTGCCTGAATGGCGAATCTGGCCGCGAGCTGCGGCGAGTGGTCCACATCGACCTTCACAAGTTTGATCTGCCCCGCCCGTTCGTGTGCCAACTGGTCCAGCACTGGGCTCACCATCCGGCAGGGTCCGCACCACACCGCCCAAAAGTCCACCAATACCGGAACGCCGGATCGTTCGGCGATCTCGCCGAAGTCGTCATCGCCCGCTTCAACCACCCAGGGAAGCTCCCGGTGGCAACTCCCGCAGCGTGGCCGGCCGTCGGCGACAGCCGGAACGCGGTTGGATTTGCTGCAGTGGGGACACTTGATGATTGCCTTGTTCATGCGGATCCGGCCTCTTCCATTTCCCTAGTGGTGTAATCCACCAAGAGTTCACCGTCGGCTGCTGTCACCGTCACGACTCCCCCCTCGGCGATGCTGCCGCGCAGGAGGGCCCGGCCCACCTCCGTTTCCACTACACGGGAGATAAAGCGGCGCAGCGGTCGGGCGCCGTAGATCGGATCGAAGCCACGTTCGGCAATCAGCAGGCGCGCCTCCTCGGTCAGGTGCAGTTCGACCTGCTGCTCGGCCAGACGCTGCCGCAGCTGTTCGAACTGCAGGTCCACAATGCGTTCGATCTGCGGCAGGCCCAGTGGCGTAAACAGCACGATGTCATCCACACGGTTCAGGAACTCGGGGCGGAAGTGGCCCCTGAGCTCGCCCATCACCAGGCTCCGTGCCTGCTCGGTGATCGTTCCGCCCTCGGTGGAACCCTCAAGGAGATATTGGGAACCGATATTAGAGGTCATGATGATCACGGTATTGCGAAAATCAACGGTGCGGCCCTGGGAGTCCGTAACCCTGCCGTCGTCGAGAACCTGCAATAGGGTGTTGAAGATATCCGGGTGGGCCTTTTCCACCTCATCGAAAAGCACCACCGAGTACGGCTTGCGGCGTACGGCCTCGGTGAGCTGGCCACCCTCGTCGTAGCCGATATAGCCCGGAGGGGCACCCAATAGCCGGCTCACGGTGTGGCGCTCTTGGTACTCGCTCATGTCCAGCCGGATCATCGCGTTTTCACTGTCGAAAAGGGCAGCGGCAAGAGCCTTGGCGAGTTCGGTCTTGCCCACGCCGGTCGGTCCCAGGAAAATGAACGATCCGATGGGCCGACGCGGGTCGCGGATGCCGGACCGGGCGCGGATGATGGCATCCGTGACCGCACTGATTGCTTCTTCCTGGCCGATCACGCGGGCGCGCAGGATCTCGTCCAAATGCAGGACTTTCTCACGTTCGCCCTGCTTCAGCCGTGCCACCGGTATGCCTGTCCAGGCCGCGACGATGTCGGCGATCTCGTCCTCCGTCACCACCTCGCGGAGCAGGCGCTTCTCCCCCTGTTTCGCGGTCAGCCGTTCCTCCTCGGCGGCCAGGCGCCGTTCGAGGTCGGCAAGTCGGCCGTAGCGTAGCTCCGCTGCCCGGTTGAGGTCGTAGTTCCGCTCTGCTTCCTCAGCCTCCTGCCGCACCCGCTCCAGTTCACTGCGGATGTCCTGCAGCTTGTGGATCGCCTGGCGCTCGGCTTCCCATTGGGCCCGCTTCGCGTCGGCCTCGCCGCGTAGGTCCGCCAATTCACGCCTCAGCTCCTCGAGCCGGGTCTTGCTGGCCGGATCGGACTCCTTGGAGAGTGCCGCCTCTTCTATTTCGAGCCGCGTGACCTTCCGGGTGAGCTCATCCAGTTCCGCCGGCATCGAATCAATCTCCGTCCGGAGCCGGGCGCACGCCTCATCCACCAGGTCAATCGCCTTGTCCGGGAGGAACCGGTCAGTGATGTACCGGTGGGATAGGGTGGCCGCAGCCACCAGAGCACTATCCTGGATCCGTACGCCGTGGAAGACCTCAAGCCGCTCCCGGAGCCCGCGAAGAATGGAAATGGCGTCCTCGACGTCGGGTTCCTCAACCAGTACTGGCTGGAAGCGGCGTTCCAGTGCCGCGTCCGATTCAATGTGTTTGCGGTATTCGTCGAGCGTGGTCGCCCCGATCATGTGGAGCTCCCCGCGGGCGAGCATCGGCTTGAGCATGTTCCCGGCGTCCATCGACCCCTCGCTCGCTCCTGCCCCGACGACGGTGTGCAGCTCGTCGACGAAGAGCAGGATCCTTCCCTCCGCCGCCAAGACTTCGGCGAGCACCGCCTTCAGCCGCTCCTCGAACTCGCCGCGGTACTTGGCACCTGCCACGAGGGCGCTCAGGTCCAGCGAGAAGATGGTCTTGTCCTTCAGCCCTTCCGGCACGTCCTGGCGGACGATCCGTTGGGCCAGTCCCTCCACAATGGCGGTCTTGCCGACGCCTGGCTCCCCGATCAGTACCGGGTTGTTCTTGGTCTTGCGGGAAAGGATCTGCACGACCCGCCGGATCTCGGCGTCGCGGCCGATGACCGGATCCAGTTTTCCGGTGCGGGCGTCCGCCACCAGATCTCGGCCATATTTCTCCAGCGCCTCGTACGTCTGTTCCGGCGTCGCAGACGTGACGCGCTGGTTTCCCCTGATCTGTGTCAGGACCGAAAGGAACGCCTCGCGGGTGATGCCGTGCTCGGCCAGCACCCTGCCGGCCGCCGTGGAGCGGCCTTCCTCCGCCAGCGCCACCAGCAGGTGTTCCACCGAGACGTACTCGTCCTTAAGCCGCTTGGCTTCCCGTTCAGCAGCATCGAGGAGTGTGCCCAGCCTGCGGCTTACGTATACCTGGCCCGGGGCTGCCCCCGGTCCCGTGACCTTCGGCTTGCGCCTCAGCTCTGCCTCGACCGCCGTCTTCAGCTCGTTCACGTCAACCTGCATGGCCACGATCAGTCGCGGAACCAGTCCCCCCTCCTGCTCGAGCAGGGCCGCCAGCAAGTGTTCGCCGTCGGTCTCAGTGTGCCCATTGCGTTGTGCTATCCGTTGAGCCTCCGCCAACGCCTCCTGCGATTTTTGCGTCAAACTCTCCATGTTCATCGTGAAGCAGTCCCTTCGACCTGCGTGATTTCAACCAATCGTCGTTCAAGCGCGTCGACCCGAGCCAACAGATCGAGTACCAACGGGATTGCCGCGTAGTTCAGCGACAGCTCCGAATGCAGCCTCATGACGCGCGCTATGAGTTCCGGGGACCGCGGACTGAACCATGGCCCACCAGGCGCATCGCCCAGCGGCCGGATCAGATCCAGATCTACGAACCGCATGACGACGTCGGGGTGAACGCGGGCGCTCCGGGCCACCGCCTCGAGATTCAGGCGCCACGGATAGGCGAGCGGATAGACGTCGCTCATTGCTCCTCCCTCGGATTGAACCTGGCTACCGTGGAGAGCTTCTCGTACAGCTTGCGCTCCTCCTTGCCAAGGCTGCGGGGAATCATGATCTTGATTTCCGCATACAGATTTCCCGGCAGCCCCCTCGGATTGGGCATCCCCTGCCCGCGGAGCCGCAGCCTGCGCCCGCTGGAGGACCCTTCAGGAACGGTGACCGTGACCGGTCCGGCCGGCGCGTTGGTCGTGACCTTGGCCCCGAGTGCGGCCTCCGAGGGCGACACCGGAAGGTCGAAGTAGATGTCCCGGCCTTTGAGCCGGTATCTGGAGTCGGGTTGGATTCGTACGGTCAGGAAGAGGTCGCCGGATGGGCCTCCCTCCCTGCCCGTGCCGCCCTCCCCGGTCAGCCGGATACGCTGCCCGTCCAGCACGCCGGGTGGCACGTCGACGTCGTAGCTCCGAGTCTCGCCGCCGGCCTGGGCCAGCCGGATGCTGCGCTTCCCGCCGGCGAGGGCTTCCTCGAGCGTCAGCCACAACTCGGCCTCTTGGTCGGCCCCCTGGGCCGGGCCTCCCGCCTGTTGCCGGAACCAGCCGCCGAGCAGGTCCTCCCAGTCAACGTCGCCACCCATACCGCCGTCGCCATTTCCGTATGCCCCCCGTCCCGGCCGGGGGCCAGGTCGGGGGCCAGGCCGCGGGCCACCGGAACCCCCTCGCCGTCCTCCGCCCGACGAACCGGCGCCGCTACCGGCGTACTGCCGGTAGTCGGCCCCGAAACGGTCATAGCGCGCCCTGGTCTCGGGATCGGATAAAGTGTCGTAGGCCTCGCCGATTTCTTTGAACTTGTCAGCGGCGTCCGGCTCGCGATTGACGTCCGGATGGAATTTTCGTGCCAGTTTCCGGTACGCGCGCTGGATCTCGTCGGCCTCCGCTGTCCGCGGGACGCCGAGAACCGAATAGTGGTCCTTAGCCACGGTCCGGGGTCACCGCCCGGCTGACCACGACGGCGGCTGGCCGGAGGGTGTTGTCCGGCCCGCCGTAGCCGGGGCGCAGGACGGTCAGCACGGTCCCTGGAGGAACCCCGTCAGATTCCACCACGCTGACAACCTCATGAAGCCGCGGATCGAAGGGGACGTTCTCGGCGTCGATGCGGGGATACCCCAGGCGGGCCAGGGTGTCGATGGCCTGTTTCCGGATGGAGGCTATGCCCTCAACCAGCGGGTCCTCGGCACCCGCCGGCGCGTGCGACAGGGCAAGCTCCAGATTGTCCAGGATGGGCAGCCACGCTAAGGCAACCGCGGCGCGCTCCTGTGCCCTCAGCTGTGCGCCGTCCCGGGCGGCACGCTTTCGCACGTTGTCGGCGTCGGCCAGCGCACGACGCCATTGGTCCTCCATTTTGGCCAGGGCGTCCGCATGCAATGCGGCCTGTGATTCAGTTTCCTTGGTTTCGGTGGCCGCCGCTTGCTCGGTTTCCTCGTGAGCCTGGCCCCCGAGTGCAGTCTCGTCGCTCATCGCTTTCCCTAGCCACGGTCAAATTCTGCGTCGACGATGTCCTCGTCATCGGCATCGCTGGATGCTCGGGCCTCCTGGCCCGCTCCGGCGGTGGCCGCGGAGGCAGCCGCGGCACGAAGCGCCGCCTGCAGTTGCTCAAGTTCCGAAATGAGCTCCCTCGCGGCGGCCACCTCCGCCTGGTTGCTGACCGCGTCGCGTGCCTGGCCAATCAGCAGTTCCGCCCGCGCCTTGTCGTGCGCCGGGACGGCGTCGCCCAGTTCATTCACGGCCCGCTCAACACGGTAAGCCACCGCATCGAGCTCGTTGAGGGTGTCGATCCGCTCCCGGTTCTGCACGTCCTCGTTTCGGTGGGACTCAGCCTCGGCAATCATTCGCTCGACTTCCTTGGCGTCGAGGTTGGAGCCCTCGCTGATAGTGATGCCCTGTTCCTTGCCCGTGTCCTTGTCCTTGGCGGTGACGTTCAGGATGCCGTTGGCGTCGACGTCGAACGTGACCTCGACCTGCGGTTCTCCGCGAGGCGCTGGCCGGATATCGCTCAGCTGGAACCGGCCCAGCACGCGATTGTCCGCCGCCAGTTCCCGCTCCCCCTGCAAGACCACCACGTCAACGGCGGGCTGGTTGTCGTCGGCGGTGGAGAAAACCTCGCTGCGCCTTGCGGGGATCGTCGTGTTGCGCTCGATGATCTTTGTCATCACGCCGCCGCGGGTCTCAACACCCAAGGAAAGCGGCACAACATCCAGGAGCAGGACATCCGAAACCTCTCCCTTGAGCACGCCGGCCTGGATCGCCGCACCGATGGCGACGACTTCGTCTGGATTGACGCTCATGTTGGGATCTTTGCCGCCGGTCAGACGTCGAACGAGGTTCTGTACCGCGGGAATGCGGGTGGAGCCGCCCACCAAGATCACTTCGTCGATGTCATTGGCGGTGACTTTGGCGTCCGTCATCGCCTGCTGCACCGGCCCCATCGTGCGCTCGACGAGGTCATGGGTGAGGTCTTCAAAGACGGACCGCCGGATGGTGCTCGTCAAGTGCTTGGGGCCGGTGGCATCGGCAGTGATAAAGGGAAGGTTGACCTGGGTCTGGGTCACAGAACTCAGCTCGACCTTCGCTTTCTCGGCCGCCTCAAACAACCGTTGCAACGCCTGCGCGTCCGACCGGACATCAATACCCGCCTGCTTCTGGAAGTCGTCGGCCAAGTAATCGACAAGGCGGCGGTCAAAATCGTCCCCGCCCAGGTGTGAGTCGCCCGCCGTCGAGCGGACCTCCACGACCCCGTCGCCGACGTCCAGCAGGCTCACGTCGAAGGTTCCGCCGCCCAGGTCGAACACCAGCACGGTCTCATGCTGACGTTTGTCGATGCCGTAGGCCAAGGCTGCCGCGGTCGGCTCGTTGATGATGCGCAGGACTTCAAGACCGGCAATTTTGCCGGCGTCCTTGGTCGCGGTGCGCTGTGCGTCATTGAAGTAAGCGGGGACCGTGATGACAGCCTCGGTCACCTTTTCGCCCAACTGCTTCGCGGCGTCGTCCACCAGCTTGCGCAGAACGAGCGCACTGACCTCTTCCGGGGCAACCTTCTTGCCGTGGACCTCGAAACGCGCCAGCCCGTTGTCGTCCGGCACGACGTCGAAACTGACGGCCTTGGCCTCATCCGTGATCTCGTCATAGTGTCGGCCGATAAACCGCTTGGCCGACGTGATGGTTCCCTTGGGATTGAGGATCGCCTGCCGTCGGGCCAGTTGCCCCACGAGCCGTTCGCCGGTGTCCGTGTACGCTACAACCGACGGAGTGGTCCGGGCGCCTTCCGCATTGGGTACGACGCGGGCCTCCCCGCCTTCCCATACGGCAATCACTGAGTTGGTTGTTCCGAGATCAATTCCTACTGCCTTGGCCATGACTCACTCCGGTCCTAGAGGGCGCGACCGGTCCTGTGGTGACGTCCGCCCGAGGTTGCACCGCATGACTTACGCCCGGTTCTGCTGGGCCAGCAGGCTCACCGGGCTTTTGTCATGGGTCTTACACGGTCGAGTCTGCCCTTGGATGGGAGAGACGGCATGACCCCCCAGAGTCCAAATATGCTGCAGGGAATGACCTATCAGGGCTAGGGTCCAGACCGAACGGAGCACGCTGCGATGGCGGCTAATGACGGTCCGCCGGAGGTTGATCTGGCGGATTCAAATGCACGCGGTTTTTAGGCGTGCCGGGGCCATGCGAACGCGACGGTGGCGGAGGAGACTCAGCCTGTGACCTGTTTCCATAAGCAGCCAGAGAAAGCAACGGAATCCAATGAGTATGAGCAGAACAGCGGCCGCAGAGGGAACGGCCTCAGTCCCGGCCCCAGGACGCAGCGGGCCTGGACCTGCGCCCTCGGGGCGGGGTTACTCATATTCGGGTCGGCGTGCACAGGGTTGCCTCCGGCTCCGGCTCCGCCATCACAATCCGCCAGTTCCGGGGGTTCGAGTTCCACGGGGGATCTTTCAGCCGTTCCTAGGATCGTAAGAGAAGTCGAGCCCTCTGTGGTGACGATCGAAACACCAGGTGGCGTCGGCAGCGGAGTGGTCTACCGCAGCGACGGCACCATTGTCACGGACGCCCACGTGGTGGAGGACGAACAAAAGAAGCCGTTCGAGAGCGTCCGGATCCGCTTCGCGGACGGATCCCAGGCGTCCGCCGTCGTCGTCGGCGTTGATGACGCAACCGATGTGGCCGTGGTGAAGGCCGACCGGGGCAACCTTCCGGCCGCTAAGTTCTCAACTGCGCTTCCCCAAGTTGGGCAGCTGGCCGTTGTTATTGGCAGTCCGCTCGGGCTGGAGCAAACCGTCACGGCGGGCATTGTTTCCGCACTTCACCGTAATATGCCACCGTCCGAGGGATCGCCCCAGGGCCTTATCGACCTCATCCAGACAGACGCGCCCATCTCCCCGGGCAATTCCGGTGGAGCCGTGGTCAACAGCAGCTCGGAGATCATCGGACTGTCGGAAGCCTACCTGCCACCCAGTTCGGGCGCCGTGTCGATCGGGTTCGTGACGCCCGCGGCCACCGTGACCGACGTAGCGGACCAGATACTCAAGAACGGAGTGGCCGCACACCCGGTCCTTGGAATCATTCCGACCGACATCTCTCCCGAGGTCGCAAACCGCTTTGGCCTCCCCTCCACCTCTGGCGCGCTGGTCATCGAGGTTGCCCAGGGGGGACCGGCAGCCAAAGCGGGACTGCAGCCCGGAGACATCATCACCCAGTTCGACGCGGAGAAGATCGCCAGTGTCACCGATCTCCTTGCCGCTGTCCGCAAAAAAGAACCGGGCCAGCAGTCCGACATCGGGTTCCAGCGCGGACCGGAAACAAAATCAGTGAAAGTCACATTGGGCAGCACCGCAACGGGATAAACCCGTTCGTGTGGTCCGGCCGGCAAGATTACGATCAAACCAATTCCAGAAACAGAGGTGCGGCCATGTCCGACCCAATGGCACAACAATTGCTTAAGGGACCAGGAACTGCGTTGATTATCCGGGGCGCTGCTGCCGTTCTGTTCGGCATTTTGGTTGTCGTCTGGCCCGGCGTTTCCGTATTCCTACTGGTGATCCTCTTCGGAATCTACGCTGTCTTTGACGGCGTCACCAGCATCGTGCAGTACGTCACGCGCAAGCGGCGGCGGTCCGTCTGGCAACTAGTGGGCGGCATCATCTCCGTGCTGGCGGGCCTCGTCGCGTTCGTCTGGCCGGGCATCACCGCCCTTTCGCTGGCGCTCGTCATCGGCCTGTGGGCGGTCATTCTCGGTGTCTCCCAAATGGCGCTGGCCTTTGAAGTCAAAAAGAATGTCGGCTCTTGGTGGCTCTGGCTGATCACAGGCATCATCACCACCCTCTTCGGACTATTCCTGGTCATTCTTCCCGGCCCAGGCATACTTAGTCTCTTGGGGCTGCTTTCGTCCTTCGCAATCCTCCTCGGGATACTCCTGATGGCCTCCGGCGTTGGACTGCGCAGGTTGGGGGAAAGCCCTGGTACAAGGCTCTCGACGAGCTGAAGGGCTGGCTGCGTGGCAAGGCTTCGCTCTTGCGTGAGGCCTTCATCGCCGGCCAGCCGGATCCTGCTGAACCAGCAGACCGCCCGGGGCGGGCCGTCGTCTCGTTTCTGCAGCAGCGCATAGACAGCTATCGCAGCGATGCCGGCTCCATGGCCGGTCTGACATAGGAGCCATCATGATTCTTGGAATTCGTGATCCACATCTTGCGCAGATCCGTCCGGTGCGGATACGCACACCGCAGGGCTGCGAGGAGTGTCTTGCTTTGGGTACCCCGTGGGTTCATTTGCGTTTGTGTCTCTCCTGCGGCCATGTGGGGTGTTGTGATTCTTCGCCCATGCGTCACGCCCGAGCTCATGCCACGGAGTCGCATCCAATCGTTCGTTCCTTGGAGCCCGGCGAGGACTGGCGCTGGTGCTATCCCCATGAAGCATTCGTTTAGGTACCGGCGGGGGCAATCAGCTGATGGAACCTGTCGCAGGCTCGACGATGATCGAGACGCCGGATGTCTCCGGCGCCTATCCACGGCTCAGCAAAGCCCAAATCGAATTGTTGGGCCGCGCCGGGAACAGCCGGGCTACCTCGGCCGGAGAAGTCCTCATCCAGGAGGGCACGGTCGGGGCTGATTTCTTCGTCATACTGCAGGGTAAGGTACTGGTCGTCGAGGGGCTGCACACCGCGGGTGGCAAACGGCCCGCTAAGCTTGGCCCCGGCACGCGTGTTCTTGAAGTTCACGGTCCGGGACGCTTCCTCGGGGAACTGGGCCTGGTCGAGGGGCAACCGGCCTTTGTCAGCGCTGTGTCCGCCGAGGCGGGTGAAGTGCTGCAGATCAGCGGGGACGACCTGCGCCGTGCCGTGCTGACGGACGCCGCGGTGGGCGAGACCATCCTGCGGGCATATCTTCAGCGGCGGATCCTGCTGATCAGCGCGGGCGCGGGCATGCGGATCGTTGGGTCCCGTTTCAGCCGGGACACTCTTCGCCTGCTGGAATTTGCAGCCGCCAACCGCCTGCCTCACCTGCTGGTCGATCTGGAGGATGACGAGCAGGCACAGGGCATCCTGGACCGGGCCGGGATACTCGCGGATGAGCTGCCGGCGGTGGTACTAAGCGACTCGCAGGTCCTCAAGAACCCGTCGAACGCAGATCTGGCACTGGCCATGGGGCTGCGGGCGGTGAAAGAGCATCCGGCTTCGTACGATCTCATGGTGATCGGAGCCGGTCCCGCCGGCCTGGCGGCTGCCGTCTACGCGGCGTCGGACGGGTTGTCCGTCGTCCTTAAGGAAGGCTTCGCGATAGGTGGGCAGGCCGGCACGTCGTCCCGGATCGAGAACGTTCTCGGCTTTCCCGCCGGGATCTCCGGCGGCGAACTCACTGAAAGAGCGATCATTCAGGCCCGTAAGTTCAGCGTTCAGATCAACGTCGCATGCTGGGCACGCACCATCGAATTGAAAGACGGCGAGTTCCGCGCCGAGTTCAAGGAGAGCGGCCCTGCCTCCTCCCGGGCAGCGCTGCTCGCAACCGGGGTTCGTTACCGCCGGCTGTCAGTCCCCGGACTGGAGAAATTCGAGGGGATCAGCGTCTTCTACGCCGCCACTGTCCACGAAGCCAGGCTCTGCGGATTGCAGCCCGTGACCGTCGTCGGCGGTGGAAACTCCGCGGGACAGGCGGCGCTTTTCCTGGCTGGCACGGGAGCACAAGTGCGGCTGGTGGTGCGCGGGGCGGACCTCCGCGCGGACATGTCGAGATACCTCGCGGACCGGATCGAAAGGCAACCGGGCATAGAGGTACTCCTGGGGGCCAACATCGTGGCCGTGGACGGTTCCGGCGCCCTTGAACGGATCGTCGTCGATCTGGGAGCCACTGGCGAACAGCGCATCTTCGATTCCCGGTACCTCTTTATTTTCATCGGGGCCGCGCCGCACACGGAATGGCTGCAGGGCACCGTCGCCCTGGATGACCACGGCTTTATTCTCACCGGGGCTGCCCTTGAGGACCTTCCTCCGGAATTCAGCCATCTGGGCCGCAGCCGGTTGCCCCTGGAAACCAGCGTCCCCGGCATTTTCGCGGCAGGCGATGTTCGGCATGGATCGGTAAAACGCGTAACGGCGGCCGCCGGTGAAGGCTCAACAGCGGTGGCGATGATCCACGAGCACCTGCGCCTCCTCCGGGACGGACCCGCCGGTGCGCGTCAGTGAGCATTCACCAGGGCCGTGCCGGCGACTGAGGAGGTGTTGAGGGTACTGATCGCCATCTGCAGGGATGTGACCAGAGCTTAACAATGGTGGGATACGGGAGTAGTTTTGATTGTAGTGCTGGAAAGCCGATCCTGGCCTGGCCGCATCGGCCACAGCGCGTTCCGGCGGATTACGCCTTTGGGTAGCAGAGTGCGCTGGACTACGGTCTACCCGGGCTGGCGCCCGTGTAAGACTCCCTTGCTGCGGACCGGGATAAGGACCAATATGTTCGACCGAGGGGCGGCAGAGGAGATCCTGAACACGGCCGCACAGGCGGTGTCGGAAATGCCGTTCTGTGCGGTCGAGGACCGTTACCTCGCGGTGAATGGCAAGTTGAACCCGGTCCCCGAACGCACGGCGTTACCTCAGGACCTGGACGTCCTGCGCCTCAGTGGCAGGGACTCCGTTCTCCCGTGCGCGAGGGCGGGCTGGCGATATGCGCTGTTTACCGTTGGCGGCGGCGGCGAGCTGAACGGGTGTCTGGTGTTGTCTGCCGCCGACCCTCCGGATCGCCTGCAACTGATGCAGCTCCGGACAGTTGCGAGGACAACGGGAGCGACTCACGCCAGGGGATTCCCCGGGGAACTACCGAACGACTCAATTGGTCAGCTGCTCCGCCGCGACGACATAAACCAGCGGCTCCTGTCCCTCTCGGCAACGGTACTTGAGCTTGAAGAACACGCCAAGATCAGGGATGCCCTGGATCAGGGCGCGACTCCCGACCTCGGGGACAGCGACTCCAGGGAGGGACTCCTGGCGGAGGTCCTTTCACGGTTGACGGGGAGGCCCATCTGTATTGAGGACGCGTTCGGGCACATCAGCGCGGCGGCTGGGACCGGGTCCAGACGCCCCTACCCCAGGCTTGGCGCGGCGGCCAGGTCGCGCACTGCGCAGCTCTGGCTTGCCTCCCGCTCACCGGTCCGCGAACCCCGAAGGCTCGTTGCCCTTGCCCTGTCACACGGCGAGGTGTTGGGGGCTATTTGCATGCTGGAAACCGACAGGCCGGTCACGGCCGGCGACGTCTTCGCTTTGAAATACGCAGCGCGGCTCTTGGAGGTCGAGTTGTCGCACCGCCGCAGCCTGGCCCGGCTGGAACTGAGACTGGGGCGCGACCTCGTGGACGAACTCGTGTCTGGAATGGATGGCGCGATCGCAGGCGTTCGTACCGAGGCATTGGGATATGACATCAGTGGCACGCAGCACGTCATCGTGGCGGAGTGGCAGCCGCCAAGATCCGACGATACCGTCGTGGTCGCACTGCGCAGGACGCTGCTGGAACTCCGTTCGTCCGCACTCGTTTCACGGCGTGCGGACATGGCTGTTGCCGTCGTTCGTGGAGATCCGTTGGGTGCCGAGGTCTTTTCCGTTGTCGCCCGGACCCTACGAAGTGCCACCGGCGCCGTGGGCATAGGCGGCCCAAGCCTGGATGTCTCCCAGCTTCCGCGCTCCTTCTCGGAAGCCCTGCACGCGCTGCACATTCGGGCCGGTTCAATCGATCGCTACGGTGTGACCCGCTTTGATCAACTGGGGATCTACCGCATCTTGGACACAGCTGGAGGCGAGCCGGACTTGGCGGGCTATATCGACGAGTGGCTCGGCAATCTTCAACGCGCCGACGACAGCCGTGGGTCTGACCTGGTGCAAACCCTGGCCCAGTACCTGGACCACGGCGGCAACTATGACAGCACGGCCGAGAGCCTGACCATCCATCGAAGCACTCTGCGCTACCGCTTGAAGTCCATCCGGCAGATCACCGGCTTCGACCTTGCCGATCCCGAGATCCGACTAAACCTGCACGTCGCCACGCGCGCATGGCGCATTCGTCCGCACGGCGCCCCCTTTCACGTCCCATAGCAGGCATCAAAAGACCGAACGGCCGCGGTGAACGCGGTGCCTGCCGGCTTGACCTGCCGTGGAGTATTGGCAGTTCTGGACAAGTCGCTGGTCATAGACACTGAACCATAGGAGGCCAGGCGTGCCGGAAAGTTCGGGCGACGTGAACCCCACCAGTGCCCGTACACTTGGCGTGCTTGCCGAACCGGAGGTCACCGCCGAGTTCGCCGAGCGCAACGGCCGCGAAGTGGGCGATTTGCTCAATCTTGCCGATGAGCGCCACGAGTGGTCGGTGCTGATTGAGTACCAGGATTTTACGGCCGGCGATGGGTTGGCGCCGATGCTGGGCTCCTTGGCGAAGCACCGGGCCCTCAGGGCATGGGATGTCATGGTGTGCCTCACCGATCTTCCGGTTCGTTTCGAGGGCCGGACCGTGGTCGCGGAAGTTGCGCTTGGAGAGCCGATTTCGCTTGTTTCCTTGCCCGCGCTCGGCGCCGTCAACATCGACCGCCGGGTCCGCACCGCGGTCGCCGATCTTGGCTGGGCGATGCACCGCCACTTCGATCCCGAGGATGACGCCGTGGACTTTGGGCCGCCGTCCCTGCACCAATCCAGGCACATTGAAACCGCCGTTCCTGACGAGGGGCCGATTGGGTTCCGCTATGTTTCGGCAACCCGCCTCGGCCGCGGACGGCTGCTGGCGGGCATGCTGCGGGCGAACCGTCCTTGGCGGTTGGTCTTCGGGCTGAGAAGCGCAATGGCCGCCGCGATCGCCACGGGGGCCTTCGCGCTTGTCACGAACACCATCTGGCAACTCGCAGACCTGCTGGGGGCGCCGAGGCTGACGTTGTTGATGGCCCTTTCCATCGGTTCCATGGTGTTCTGGATTATCACCCAACACGATCTTTGGGAGAGCCCCCGGCGCGACGGTGCCCTCGGACGGTACAAGGCTTCCTTGTACAACGCTTCTACAGTGTGGTCGTTGATGATCGGCGTCGTGATCAGCTACGTCCTGCTGTTCGTGGCCGTTCTGCTGGCCGCGGCGTTCACTATCGACGACGCCCTCTTGGCACAGACCCTGCAACATCCGGTGACTGTTTGGGACTTCATAGAAGTCGCCTGGATGACAACGTCGGCGGCGCTCGTCGGCGGCGCGTTGGGCTCGGGATTCGAATCAAAGGACGACATTCTGCGGGCGGCGTACGGCCAACGCGAACGTCATCGTCGCCAGTCGATGGACACAGTCGAGTAATCGGATAAAAGGTATCGCGCAGCTTCGCTCCCCGGGCCCTGGCTAACGCAGGATCACCGGGCTGGCCTGCCGAGGCAAGATCCGAACTGACCGGCTGTGGCCATCAATTGCTCCACCTGAGCAATATCTGGATCGAGGTCGGCGGAGGGCCAACGCCCAGGTGCTCCTCAGAAAATCCAGGGACGGTCCGGTGACTTCCGGGAGGACCGCTGCCCCGACGAAGACGTGGTCTCCGGTGGTTTCGAGGCACTCCGAGTTCGCACCGGCGTTGACCAGTGCCTGATGGAACCTGCGACTCTGTTCCACGCTGACCTGGTGATCATCAACTCCGTGGCGATAAAAACCGGAGGCCCACCGGCCTTTGCATAAGGCCGTCCCCTGTTTCCATGCCTTGATCCGCGCAGTTGGCGACCGTCCGCCTGTGCCCCGTCCACAATCAAGGCGGGCCGCCATCTCAAGGGCAGCGCCGTTCTTGGCTAGACAGTTGGTGTCGAGGCTGGCAGGAGGACAATCTCCTCTCGGGATGACGCGGTGCGCAACTTATGAGGGGGTCCCAAGGGTCCGTGCGGTCGCTGCCTACTTCGGGATTGTGATCCCCAGCCTGGCCATGCGGCGGTAGATAGTCGCCCTGCTGATGCCCAGTTCTGCTGCCGCCCCGCTTACTGTAACGCCGTGCTTGGAGAGACAGCGGACGATCTCGTCGCGTTCCACCGCCTCGATTCGACTCAGGTGCCGGCTGCTCCCGCCCAGAAGGTAGGCAGGCAGATGGCTGACGTCGATGGTCTCTGTCTGGACAGCGGCGGCGTGGACCACAGTGAAAAGCTCGTCAATGTTGTCAGGCCAGCTATGGGCCATCAGTGCTTTTTCTGCGGCGCCAGTGAAGTTGATTTCCCGCAGGCGAGTTTGGCGGGCGGCGTAGCTGGCCAGGTGCAGGACATCCTCGCCGCGTTCCCGCAGAGCGGGAACAGAAATCACCGTATCGACCATGCCTGCCAGGGGTTGCGGGATGGCGTCGTGCCTCGCAGCTGTGACGGCCCACGCGAGCGTTGGCGCGCGCCCGCTCTGCGAGAGGGGAAGTGACCGAACTGCGCGGTGGGCTTGGGCGTGGAGTTCTTGTGCTGCCCACGCGGGCAGCAGGTCTACATTTTCGACTATGACAGCGGTTGCTGGTTTGGCCAGTTCGGGGGCCCACAAGGACAGCCAGGCGTCAACGTCGCCGGGGGCGGGGACAGCCGCTGAGATGATACGGCTCCCGGGCTGAATTTGCCGCAAGGCCTGTGCCAAAAGAGTTGCGCGCCCCGTACCCTGCTCGCCTACGACGGCAACAACCTGTCCGGCCGCCAGTGCCCGAGTCGCCTGGTCGAGGGCGTTTGTCCAGGCCGACGACATTTTGCGCACTGTTCCGGCTGCCGGCTCAAGTTTGCCTCTCTGGATGCGGAAGACGCCGCCCTTTGGTCCGGGCTTGCCTTTGCGGCCCTGTGACCTTGCGAGCATCAGGGCTGAGGTGTTGCCCGCTGCTGATTCTGCCAACGCCAGGAGCAATTGCGGGGATGAGCGGGACCATGTGGTGATGTTGACGCTCCCTTCCAGCGATCCGCTGACCGGATCGAAGACAGGGACTGCCGCGCAGGTGTAGGTCCGGAGGCTGGCACTGTAGTGTTCTTCAGCGCGGACAAGGGTCGGGATGCGGTCCGCGAGTGCTAGTCCCATGCCGTTGGTCCCGGCCTCCCTTTCGGAGAATGCGAACCCTGGCGCCAGATGGACCTTGTCGAGCGCCCGCAACAGGGAGGTGTCACCGCTGAAGCGGTTGAGGAGCAAGCCGTTGGCATCGGTGAGCATCAGGCTCAAGGGTTCGTTCGCCAGAGTGCTGTAGAGGCCGGTGAGCACTTCCTGACCGCACTGGAAGAACAGGGAGTCAGTCCCTGTGGAGCCAGCCCACATCGGATCTACTACTTCGGCGGAAACGCCGTATTCCTCGCTCCGCTGCCAGGAAGCGAGGAGGCGTTTGGCAGGAGTGGCGAGCTGGCCCGCATAATCGTGCGCCAGGCTGACAATCCCCTCGTCCTTGTTCGGCATCATTGCCACCCTCCTCGTCTCCGTTCTCCAAGGTTACTTTGTCTCGCGATCCCCATCGGAAGAGAACCGTCTCAAAATGAGACACACGCCACATGTTGACAGCGGTTCCACAGCCTAGTCTCGATGATGTCGCGACTACGGCAGTCGCCAGAAGGAGACGGACATGTACAGCAAAGACGGCGAAAACTACTTCATTGTCGACGCCCACGTCGCATTGTGGGACGCCCGCCCGGAGAACCAGCGGAATATCCAGGCTAAGCAGTTCATCGATTGCTTCTACGACTATCACCGCAACCTCGGCCCGGAGGAGGAACACTGGTCCTACGAGGAATTCCTTTACCAGGGCGGCGAACGCCTCATGAAGGATCTGTTCGAGGACGGTTACGTGGACCACGCGATCTTTCAGCCGGCCTATCTGGGCGCGTTCTACAAGAACGGATTCGCGCAGGTGGAGGAGGCGTACAACCTGGCCGCGGCGAATCCGGGCAAGCTCACGTACAACCACTGTTATGACCCCCGCGAGGGTGAGGCAGGCCTCGACCGGCTCCGCGCCGACCACGAGAAGATGCAGTTCAAGGGGGTCAAGCTCTACACCGCTGAATGGCACGGCGAGTCCCGCGGCTTCAAGCTCTCGGACCCCTGGTCCTACCGGTATTTCGAGGAGTGCCGCAAGCTCGGCATCAAGAACATCCACATCCACAAGGGTCCTACTGTCCGCCCGCTGGACCGGGACGCTTTCGACGTCGCCGACGTCGACCACGCCGCCTCCGACTTCACCGACCTGAACTTTGTGGTCGAGCACGTCGGCCTGCCCCGGCTCGAAGACTTTTGCTGGATCGCCACCCAGGAACCCAACGTTCATGGCGGCCTGGCCGTCGCGATGCCCTTCATGCACACCCGGCCGCGGTACTTCGCCCAGATCATGGGAGAGCTCATTTATTGGATCGGGGAGGACCGGATCCAGTTCTCCAGCGACTACGCCATCTGGTCACCCCGCTGGCTGATCGAGCGGTTCGTTGACTTCCAGATCCCGGAGGACATGACCGAATACGCCCCGCTCACCACTGCCCAGAAGAAAAAGATCTTGGGACTGAACGCGGCGAAGATGTACGACATCCCGGTGCCGGCAGAGCTCCAACTCCCCGATGCGGACGAGACGAAGACAGGACCGCGACAGCCCGAACGCGCCGACCTGGCAGGCGTCCGGTGACAGCTCTCTACGCCGGTCCAGCAGCTGAACCCCGCTGGGACGTGACCGAGCAGGACGTCCGCCGTGCCCTGGACTCGGTGTTCGACCCGGAACTAGATGAACCGATCACTGATCTTGGATTCGTTCGTTCCCTTAAGGTCCAGGCCGGTGTCGGCGGTGCACGGGTGGAGGTTCACCTGCGCCTGCCCACCTCATTCTGTTCGCCCAATTTCGCCTACCTGATGGCGTCCGACAGCAAGGACGTGATCTCGGCGCTGCCGACCGTGAGGCAGGTGGTCGTCGAGCTGGACGATCACCACGACTCCGACCTCATCAACGCAGGCCTGGCCGCGGATGCAGGGTACCGCGGCACGTTCCTGCACGAAGCTGAGGACAGTCTGGACGAGCTGCGGTGGACGTTCCGTCGCAAGGCTCACACCGCTGCAATGGAGCGATGCCTCACTGATCTCCTGCGTGCCAACGCAAGCCTCGTGGAAACGGAGATGGGAACCATTCGTCTCTGGGACCTCCCGGCCGGAAGGAACAAGGAAGCGCTGCTGCGCCGACGGGCAGCGCTTGGCTTGCCCGAGGCGGCGGATGCGATTGTCCTGGTTAACCACGAAGGGCACCCTTATCCCCCTGGTGCCGTTCCGATGGCACTGCGCCGGGCCCGCTCGACCCGCATTTCCATTGACGGGAACGCGCATTTTTGCCGGGGTTTACTGCGCACACGCTATGCGGGATCGGGCGCGGACCAGAGCACGCGGCCCGATGGCGCTGAGGCCGCAGACCACCACGAACTACTTCCGCTAATAGTCAAGGAGATTCACCCATGAGCACCATGCGAGCTGTCCAGGTCGTCGGCTACCACCAGGGCCTGAAAATGGCAGAAGTGCCGGTCCCCGAAGTCACCGGCCCCTTTGATGTCGTCGTCAGAATCGGGGGAGCCGGCGTTTGCCGCACGGACCTGCACATTCTCGAGGGCCAGTGGGCGGAAAAATCGCAGGTCCACTTGCCGTACACCATCGGCCACGAGAACGCCGGATGGGTGCACGCAGTCGGTAGCGCCGTTACCAATGTGAAGGAAGGCGACAAAGTCATCCTGCACCCCCTCATCACGTGCGGTTTGTGCCGTGCCTGCCGTTCCGGGGACGACGTGCACTGCGAGCAGAGCAAGTTCCCTGGTATCGATACCAGCGGCGGGTACGCCGAATACCTCCTGACCTCCGCCCGTTCCGTCGTCAAAATCGACGACTCCCTGGAACCCGCCGACGTCGCAGCCCTCGCCGACGCCGGCCTTACCGCCTATCACGCGGCCGCTAAGGCGGCCAAGCGCCTGACCCCAAGGGACACCTGCGTTGTCATCGGCGCCGGAGGGCTCGGCCACATCGGAATCCAAGTCCTCACGGCGCTAACTCCGGCCCGCATCATCGTTGTAGACCGTAACCCTGCCGCTCTGGACCTGGCCAAGCAGATCGGAGCACATGAGGGCGTCCTGGCTGACGGGTCACAGGTCGAGCAGGTCCTCCAGCTCACTGGCGGCAAAGGCGCCGAGGCACTTATCGACTTCGTCGGTGAAGGAGGGGCGACCGCCCAAGGCGTCGCCATGCTGCGCCAGGCAGGGGATTACTACGTGGTGGGCTACGGCGAGAACATCGACGTCCCTACCATCGACATCGTCTCAGCCGAGATCAACATCATCGGCAACCTCGTCGGCTCCTACAACGACCTTCAGGACCTGATGGCCCTGGCGGCACGGGGTGCGGTCACCCTTCATACCCAGAAATACGCCCTCGACGACTTCCAACAGGCGATCAGCGACCTGGACGCGGGCAAAGTGCGCGGCCGGGCCATCCTCGTGCCCTGATCCATACCATCGCGGAGGACAAACCCCAATGGCGGAGCGATCGCCCTTGGCCACCCGTCGGTGCAACGGGGGCGATCGTGAGGCCGCGTATAGCAAAAGATTTGGTCCGCCGCTCTCCTGGCGGCCGGGTGGCTACATTGAGTACTGGTCGCCCTGCTTCAGGACAGCCAGCAGAGACATGCCCAAGCGATGGCTTATTTCATAGGGCTCCATCCGCCGGGCTGTGTGCAGGTCAACGAAGACCCGCTCATCGAAGATCGTCAGCCACAGCAAGGCGGCATAGTCGGTGTCCTGTGCCGGGATTACGCCGCCCGCAATGAGCTGGTCGAGTACCCCCGTCACGAGTCGGTGATACGAGGAGCTCAGGGCGTCGCCGCGCTGGACCCGCTCAAGAATTCCTTCGGCACTGCGGATATACGTCGCTGCCCTGGCCCAGGGCAGCTCCAGTTCCACCCAAATCTGGCACACCCGATGGAAGAGATCCAAACCGGCGTATTGCTCCGTCAGTCTTTCAATCGCGCTGATCACGCGATCGAAAATCCGGTTGTAGAACTCGGTCCGCAGTTCTTCAACATCCTCGAAATGCCGGTAGGCGGTAGCGCTGGAGACCCCGGCTTCCCGTGCTATCTCCGGCAGGGTGACATCTAGCCCCCGATGTTCCAGCAGGCGGCCCAGGGCATCGAGAAGCTTCTGCCTGGTGTTCAGCGAATCGGCTCGGGGGGATCTTGGGGACGTGGACACGCTTCCAAGGTACCCCACGAACTTTATGCAAAGATCTTCTCATTTAGAGTGAAAAGGATTAGTATTTGAGAAGTTCTCCTTACTTATCCCAGAGGGGGAACACCATCCGGGAGTTCCCCACAAGGGGATACTCCCGGATTTTCAAAGCAGAGAACGGCATTCGGCGCCGAACGTTTACTTGTACAGGAGACCATCATGAGGGTGGAAGATTTTCAGACCACAGCCGCGCACCCGAGCACCGCAGGCCCTGAGGATGCAGCGTCCGGGACAGCAGTTCTGGAGAGTATCGCCCAGCGGGTGCGCTGGACCGCCGCCGCAATAGTGGATGCCGCCAACCGCGGACGCCCCAACCCCAGCGGCATCAAGGTCGGCGGACATCAGGCCTCCAGCGCCTCCATGGTGGAAATCATGACCTCCCTCTGGTTCTCCGAGCTGACCGAAGCGGACCGCGTGTCAGTCAAGCCCCACGCCTCCCCCGTCCTGCACGCCATCAATTACCTCCTGGGCGACTTGGACGAAGGCAAACTCAGCACGCTTCGGCAGAAGGGCGGCCTGCAGAGTTACCCCAGCCGGTCAAAGGACCCTGACACGGTGGACTTTTCCACCGGGAGTGTGGGTATCGGGGCCACGGCCACCATCTGGGCGGCCATATCACACCGCTTCGTCAGCGACAGGTACGCTGAATCCCGCAAATCCGGTCGCTTTATCGGACTTCTGGGCGACGCCGAACTGGACGAAGGCGCCATCTGGGAAGCTGTCGCCGATCCCACGGTGGCGCAACTCGGCGAATTGCTCTGGATCGTTGATTTGAACCGGCAGTCATTGGACCGGGTGGTGCCCGACTCGCAGATCCTGCGCCTGCAGGGCATGTTTGAAGCCGCCGGCTGGCAGGTCCTAACCCGGAAGTGGGGAACCCGTGTGCAGGAACTCTTCACCCGTCCCGGCGGTGAGGATCTACGCCACAGGCTGGAGACCATGCCCAACGAGGAATACCAGCGGGTGCTCCGCTCCCCCGACTCGGAGATCTTCGACCGCCTGACCGCCAACAGTTCGACCCCGGCCATGGAAACCCTGCTCAGCTCTCTCACCGCCGCGGAACAGGCTGTGGTGGTTCGTGATCTCGGCGGACACGACATCGGACTGCTGCTCGACACATACAACCAAGTCGACCCCATCCGGCCCACCGTCATCTTTGCCTACACGATCAAGGGCCGCGGCCTTGCCACCGAAGGACACCCCAACAACCACTCAGCGCTCCTGACCAAAGATCAGATGGAAACACTCGCGGAGACCTCCGGAATGGACCTTGATAATCCCTGGCGCAAATTCCAACCGGGCACCGTGGAAGAACGGGCCTGCGCCCGGACATCCCTCCGGCTCAAGCGACGGCAACCCGCACTGGCCTCATCCCTCCAGATCCCGGCTTCCCTGCCCTGGGGCTACGGCGACAGAATTTCCACCCAAGCCGCCTTGGGACGGTTCCTGTCCGACCTGAAACGGGCAGCGCCGGAGGTGGCCCACCGCGTTGTCACGTGCAGTCCCGACGTCGCGTCCTCCACCAACCTCGGCGGCTGGATCAACAAAACCGGAGTGTGGTCCGTCGGTGAACGCCAGGACTGGTTCGCGGACGATCTCGAACGGGTCCTCCGCTGGATTGAAAACTCGGAGGGCCAGCACATCGAACTCGGCATCGCCGAAACCAACCTGGTGGGCCTGGTCTCGGAACTCGGAACAACCTGGAGCCGGTGGGGCCGGCCGCTGATTCCTATCGCCACCATGTACGACCCGTTCGTGGCCCGTGCCCTCGAACCGTGGTCCTTTGGCATGTACGCCGGCGGCCAGTCAATCCTGGTTGGGACACCGTCAGGGGTGACTCTGGCACCGGAGGGCGGCGCGCACCAGTCCATTACCACTCCGTCCATCGGCTTGGAACAGCCCGAGTGCACGGCCTGGGAGCCAGCCTTCGCGCAGGACCTGGAATGGTGCATGCTCGAAGCCATGAGCCGCATAGGGATTCCCGGGGGACGCTCGGCCTACTTCCGGCTCACGACCCGTCCACTGGACCAGGCTCTGGCGGCCATGCCGACGGACGCGGTGCTGCTGGAGCGGCGCCGCAGGCACGCGGTGGCCGGCGGTTACCGCCTGACCGACCACGACCCAGTCGAGGACAGGGTCACTCTGGTCGGTGTGGGCGCAATGATGCCCGAAGTCATAGCGTCCGCCGCCCGGCTGAAGGCACTTGGCATCATGGCCGGCGTCGTCTGCCTCACCAGCCCGGACCTGGTCTTCGAATCCCTCCAGCGGCGCAACTCACTGAACGCCGCCACGGACATCAGCGGGCCCGACATCATCGACGCACTACTTCCACGACACGCCCCCGCGCCCCTCGTCACCGTCCAGGACGGACACCCCCACACCTTGTCCTTCTTGGCCGGTGCCCGAGGCGACCGCACAGTCTCCCTGGGAGTAAAGGACTTCGGCCAGTCCTCTGATCTCCAGGACGCCTACCGGATCCACGGCATCGACGAAGCGTCCATCGTCAACGCGGCGCTGAACCTCGTTCGCTAACATCGACGCCTACCGGTACCGGGGCGGGAGACAGTCGTCTGGCGGGACAGGAAGCGGGGCAACGTCCACGTCGAGTCAGCGGATCGCCGCGAGTTGGCGCCCTTGACTTCTCCGCTGACCGTTGTCAGTCTTTTCGACAACAGGGGGCGTCCGTCCGCTCCCAGCAAGTGGAGGCTACTGATGCACCGTGCCAGGTCGCTGATGCGTTCTGCGACTTCCGGGGACCGTGTAACGCGCCTTGAGCTGTTCTTCGATCTGGTCTTTGTCTTCGCGCTATCTCAGCTGTCCCATCATTTGCTGGAGCACCCTTCGTGGGTGGGCGCCGGTGAGACATTTGTGCTTCTTCTTGCGGTCTATAAGGTGTGGGTGTACACGACCTGGTCGGCGACGTTGCTGGACACTTCGCGGCTTCAGGTGCAGTGGATGCTGCTGATCGTCATGCTTGTCACACTGTTCATGAACGCCTCAATCGGCTCAGCGTTTGGCGCCTTCGGCTGGCTCTTTGCTGCGAGCTATCTCCTGGTTCAGCTTGGCCGCGGTGCGTGGATGCTCACGGTCGGACTTGACCGCACCACCCACAACCATTTCGTGCGCACTCTGATCTGGGGGTGCATGAGCGCGCCTTTTTGGATTGCCGGCGTCTTCTTCGGTCCCGAACGCCGCTTGATGTTCTGGGGTGTCGCTGCCGCGATTGATCTGGCCGGCCACATGCTGGCGCATCGGTTGCCGGGCCGGAAGACCGAAGGAAGCCGTGTCCCGCTCCCGGGGGAGAGGATCTTTGAGCGGTTCGGGTTGTTTTACCTGATCGCCCTCGGCGAGACGATCCTCTCAACCGGCCTGGCGATAGCAGGCAATATGGAGGATCCCTTGATACTTCTAACCGGGACCGTAAGTTTTGTTGGAAGCGTCGCGATCTGGTGGTGCTACTTCCATGGCCTTGAGCAGGAGATTTTGGAAAAGCTTGCTTCTGTTGATGATCGGTTCCGGCCGGGTATATTGGCGGGCAACACGTTGGTGGTGTTACTCGCGGGCCTGATCCTGGTGGCGGTTGGTGATCAACTCGTGATCACCGATCCGGGCGCGCGCCCTGATCTGGCCATCGTTCTGTTTCTTTATGGCGGGCCGGCTCTTTTTCTTGCCGCCCGGGGCTTTTTTGTTCGTCGCGTACTGGGCCACCGCGGACCATCCGATCTCGCCGGCATCGCGGCCCTGGCGGTCCTGGCAACCTTGAGCTTTCGCCTCCCGGCCTTCGCTGCCGCTGTGGGGGCCGTTCTTCCCCTCCTAGGCGTAGCAGTTTTCGACACCGTGAACCGCCGCCGAACGCAACAGGCAGACCACTGACGGCCTATTGGATGCCAGGGAATATATCCTGGGCCGGCTTTGACAGCCTAAGGAATCTTCTGCCAGTCCTCTCCCCCGCTGTCCCGCGGTGCACCGTTACACCTTTCGCAGCCCGTGTCCTGTTGCAGGCTGAGGGATGTTGTCACCGGGACCGATCCGGCGGCAGTTGATCGCTGATACAGGCACGACGACGCGCCGTTCGTAACGTGGATTCCGACACCTGCCGCCCTATGACCCGGCAGCTCGGTGGACTGCGAACATAATGACGAGAACCGGCTCCGGGAAGTCCTTGGGCGGTGCCGACCGAATCGATGGCCCGATCCCCCGGGTCCGTACCCTGCCCACTGCTGCATCCGGGAATAAATCCGTTTTCCCAACGTTGAGTCAAGTACACTCAACTCTTACGGAGGTTTCATGGCTGCATTTCTTGGACCGGCCGAGTCCGGCCACGGCTCGTTCGACGAATTCCTTGCCCGATACCTGCAGGGCCAGCGCGCGGCCGGCCCCGGGCACCCGATGGACATCACCCGGCTGCTGAGCCGGCGCACCCATGACGTGCTCGCACGTGCCGCACAGTTCGCTGCGCAGCACGGTCACATCCATGTCGACGCGCTGCACATCCTGCGTGTCATGGTCGAGCGGGAACCGGCCGCCGACTACATCCGCCACGCAGGCGCGGAACCTGCTGCCGTCGCCACGGCGGCCGAGGAGCGTCTCCCGGAGCAGGCAACCGCCAGGGCGGAAACGACGCCGGCCCTGACGCCGTCGGCCCAGCGAGCCCTACTCGACGCCTATCAGGTTGCCCGGGCATTCGGCTCAACCTACATCGATCCCGAACACGTCTTCTTCGCGCTCGTCGTCAACCAGGAGGCCCCGGCCGGGCAGGTGCTCGCCGCGGCCGGGGTGACGCCGGAGTCCCTGCAGTCCGGTCCGCGCGGGCGGTCCGCTCGGCGTGGGACCACGCCAAGCGGCGCGGAGACCGGACAGTCGCAGGAAGCTGCCGCCGGGTCTGACACCCCGACCCTGGACACCTACGGCAGCGACCTTACGGCACGTGCCCGCGAAGGCGGCCTGGACCCGGTGATCGGCCGGAGCGCCGAGATCGAGCAGACCATCGAGGTCCTGGCCCGGCGCACCAAGAACAACCCTGTCCTGGTCGGGGAAGCCGGCGTGGGCAAGACCGCGATCATCGAAGGGCTGGCCCAGGCGATCATCGCAGGCGCCGTGCCCGAACAGCTCCGCGGTAAGCGCGTCATTGCCCTGGATCTGCCGGCCATGTTGGCCGGAACGCGGTACCGCGGTGACTTCGAGGAGCGCCTGACCAAGGCGATGGACGAGGTCGGTTCGCACGCCGGGGAAATCATCCTGTTCATCGACGAGCTTCACACGGTCGTCGGAGCCGGCGGCGGGGGCGAAGGCGGCATGGACGCAGGAAACATCCTGAAGCCGCGACTGGCCCGTGGTGAACTTCATCTCGTCGGCGCCACCACCCTGAACGAATACCGCAAGGTGGAGAAGGACGCGGCACTGGAACGCCGCTTCCAGCCCGTACAGGTCGGCGAGCCGAGCGTCGAGGACGCCGTACAGATCCTCGACGGCCTGCGCGGACGGTACGAGGAACACCACGGCGTCCGCTACACCCCCGAGGCGATCCGCGCCGCCGTCGAACTCTCCGCACGCTACGTGACGGACCGTTTCCTGCCCGACAAGGCCATCGACCTCATCGACCAGGCAGGTGCGCGGCTGAGCCTCAAGCTCGGCCCGCAGACCGATGCGGCTGTTCTACGCGAGCAGCTCGCAGCCCTGGAAAAGTCCAAGAACGATGCGGCGGCAGCGGAACGCTATGAAGAGGCCTCACGGCTGCGGGATGAGATCGAAGCAGTGAACGGGAGGCTCTCCGCCGCGATTGCCAGTGCATCTAGGGCGTCCCACGGCGCCGAGGCGGTCGTCGGTGAAGCAGAGATCGCCGGGATCATCTCCCGTTCCACCGGCATCCCGGCCAGCCGGCTCACGGAAGACGACCGGGATCGCCTGGCCAGGCTCGAGGAGGAACTGCATCAGCGGATCGTCGGGCAGGACGACGCCGTGACGCTGATCGCGAAAGCGGTCCGCCGCAGCCGCACCGGCATGGGGGACGCGGGCAGGCCTGTTGGCAGCTTCCTGTTCCTCGGCCCGACGGGTGTAGGCAAGACCGAACTCGCCAAGGCGCTGGCCGGATCGTTGTTCGGGGATGAGAATGCAATGGTGCGCTTCGACATGAGCGAGTTCGGCGAACGGCACACCGTAAGCCGGCTGGTCGGGGCCCCTCCGGGCTATGTCGGCTACGGCGAAGCCGGGCAGTTGACCGAACGCGTCCGGCGTAACCCTTACTCCGTGGTGTTGCTCGATGAAGTGGAGAAGGCCCACCCGGATGTGTTCAACCTGCTGCTCCAGGTGCTCGACGACGGGCGGCTGACAGACGGACAGGGCCGCATGGTGGACTTCCGTAACACGGTGATCATCATGACGTCCAACCTCGGCTCGGAGTTCCTGGCCAGCAAGGGCGGCGCGATGGGCTTTGTATCCAAGGCCGACGAGGGCAACGGCTTTGGCTCGGAGAAGGCACTGCGGGACCGGGTGCTGGGCCGGCTGCGGGAGACGATGCGGCCGGAGTTCCTCAACCGCATCGACGAGATCGTCCTGTTCCGCAAGCTTGACCAGGCGCAGCTGCGCAGGATCGTTCGGCTGATGCTGAACCAGACGGAAGCCCGCCTGCTGTCCCAGGGCGTCGCCCTTGAGGTCAGCGAAGCGGCTGTCGACTGGATCGCCGAACGCGGCTACGAGCCCGAATACGGAGCCCGGCCGATGCGCCGCGTGATCCAGCGCGAGCTGGATGACCGGATCGCGGATCTGTTCGTGGCGTCGGACCTCCGGTCCGGCGGTCAGGTGGCCGTCTCGGTCAACGGGCAGTTGCTCGTCGTCGAGGCCCGGCATGAGGCGATGCCGCTGGCGGCGTAAGCAGCCCGCCCGTCCAGCGGGCGGTTCCGGACCGCGGCCGGGTACACAGGGACGGCCCTGCGTACCCGGCCGAAGCTGTCTGCGCCATGGCTTACGTGTTGCGGTGGCTTACATGTTGCGGAGAGCCGGGGAGAATGGAGCTCCTTGATGAGGGCCAAGTGGGTGACGGCCTGCGGGAAGTCGCCGAGGTGACGGCCACTCACCGGATCCAGCTCCTCGGCGTAGAGCCCCAGCGGACTGGCGCGGGACAGCAGGCGTTCGCACAGTGTTTTGACGCGAGCCACTTCTCCGATCTCAACGAGGGCTGAGACGAGCCAAAACGAACACAAGGTGAAGGTCCCCTCAGCGCCGGTGAGTCCGTCGTCAGTCTGCTCGGGGCGGTAGCGCAGTACGAGTCCGTTCCGGGTGAGTACATCGCCGGTGGCCAAGACGGTGGCACGCACGCGGTGATCATTGGCGGGCAGGAATCGAGGTTCGCATTGCCGTAGGACTGGACGAACACTGCGCGATTGTGTCCCGTTTCCGGGCGTAATCGGCTGGCCGTGCAGCCACGCGCCGTAAACGGCCCATAGCGCGAAGGTGGAGTCCCGCACCCAGCTGTACCGGTAGTCCCAGTTACGCTCTCCGCCGGGAGTCTCGGGCAGCGACGTGGTGGGCGCCGCGACCAGGGCTCCGGTCGGCGCGTAGGTGAGGCCCTTCAACGTCAGCGCACTGCGCTGCAGCTCCTCCCGCCACGGGTGGTCCGGGAACTCGCCCGCGGTGATCCATTGCCGCCAGAACTCGGTGGTCTGCCAATGCTTGGCAGTGGCTTCCTCCCACGTCCGCGGCGGGGGCAGCGACCCCCAGGAGAGCGCGATGAAAGCCTGCTCGCCCTCGGTCATCCGACTGCGGATGACCGCGATGGAGTCCTCGATGCCCAGCCGGCGGTCGGTAGTCAGATTTAGCACCGGATCCCCCTCCCCGCCGACGGCCACCGCCTCCCCGTATCCGGGACCGGAGAACTCCCACCGTGCCCGGCGCCGACCGTACCCGAAGACCGGCTCGCACAGCACCGACAGCTTCCGGACGCCGGAATGGAGTTCCGAAGGGGGCCGCCTAGATCACCTCGAGCACGCGTTTGTGGGTGGGCGGCGGATGGGCGGCATCAAGGTCGGCCAGGTCGCGGGGCGTGAGCCGAACGTCGAGTGCTCGGTGGCATTCCTGGACATGGTGCGGGCTTGAGGCTTTTGGAATCGCCAGGACCTGAGGCTGCCTGAGCACCCAGGCGAGGGCGATCTGCGCGGTGCCGGCGCCGTGTTCGGTTGCGATGCGGACCAGCACGGGATCGTCCAGCATTCGCCCCTGCTCCAGCGGCGAGTACGCCATCACCGGGACGCCCCTCCCGACGCAGCGGGGCAATAGATCGAATTCGATACCCCGACGGGTCAGGTTGTACAGCACCTGGTCGGTAGCGACCTTCTCGCCGCCGGGCAGGCGCATAAGTTCTTCCAGGTCCGACACGTCGAGGTTGCTAACGCCCCAGTGCCGGATCTTTCCGGCGCGCTGCAGGAATTCGAAGGCTTCGAGCGTTTCGGCCAACGGGGCAAGGCCCCGCCAATGCAGCAGATAGAGGTCGATGCTGTCCGTTCCCAGGCGACGCAGGCTGCCCTCGCAAGCGGCGACGGTTCCGCGCAGCGTGGCGTGATGCGGCAGGACCTTGGTGACCAGGAAGGCTTCGTCGCGGCGTGCTCCCAGCGCCCTACCGACGAGTTCCTCGGCGGCGCCGTTGCCATACATCTCGGCGGTATCGACCACGGATATCCCCAGGTCCAGTGCCATCTGGATCGCCGCCGTCTCGCGCGCGGCGTTGCCGGGGTGCTCGCCCATTCCCCACGTTCCGATCCCGAGCACCGGGACAGCTTCACCGGACGGAAGAAATATCTCGCGCATCGTGACTCCCGTCAGAAAATGCCGTTCCCGTAGTGGGATACGCACGCTGCCCACCGGTCGACCCTGCCGGATGAACGGGTTGTGCTGCCGGCTACACGGACGCTGAAAGTGTCCGGCAGCAACGTGTTTGTTCAATGTACTCCTCCGGGGCAGGACACGATAGGTGCCCTAAAGTCCGGGACCGGGCCGCCGACGAGGCGACCCGAATGAGCTAGGCCACCGCTGCCAGGGCTGCAGCGATGGGCTCGCTTCCGTCCCGGAACGCGATAGTCCGGCCGATTGAGGCGGGCAGCTCCAGGACGGCCGCAGCGACGAGGGCGACGTTGGCGCGGGCGGTTTCGGCAGCCTGCCAGGGCTCGTTGACGTGGATGTCTATCAGGCCGCTGCCGGGCTTGTCCGTGAGCGCGCCGGGGCCGAGGATGGTCCAGTCCAGGCTGGTGCCGCGCAGGTGGGAATCGGCGGCCGCCTTGGCCTCCGCGTAGTGGAAGAAGGGGTCGTCCCGGGGCAGTCCGTGGTCCGGCCCGGCTCCAAGATAGGACACCATGACATAGCGGCCGACGCCGGACTGCGCAGCGGCGTCCATCGAGCGGATCGCGGCGTCACGGTCCACGGCGTAGGTCCTCGCGGGGTTTCCGCCGCCGGCACCGGCTGACCATACGATGGCGTCGTGACCCGAGCGCGGGGGAACCCCCTAAAACATAAGGAATTCGGCCCAAACCGGACCCATTTCGATCCGATCCAAGGCCCAGGGTGTGAAGGTCCCTTGTGATCCGCGCCGCAGTTGGAATAGTTGCAGCCGCCGTGTAGTTGGAGCGAGTGAAACCTCTATCCCTTGTGAAAGGAACTGCGCATGCTGTTTTCCCCTATGACTCTGGGCGACCTCGAACTGCCCAACCGCCTTGTGATGGCCCCGCTGACCCGAGTACGCTCCGGCAAAGACGGAATCCCGGGCCCGCTGGTCGTCGAGTACTACCGCCAGCGCGCTTCGCTCGGCCTCATCGTCAGTGAGGGGACCTACCCCAGCCACGCCGGCCAGGGCTTCCCGGGCCAGCCGGGCCTCGTGACCGAGGAACAGCTCAAGGGCTGGGCCAAGGTCACCTCCGCCGTCCACGCCGAGGGCGGCCGGATCTTCGCCCAAGTGATGCACGCAGGCCGGGTTACCCACGAGGACACCACCGGCGGTTATGAGGTCGTTGCGCCCAGTGCCATCGCCATCGACGGTGAAACCCGCACCTACGAGGGCAAAAAGCCCCTGCCAGTGCCGCATGCCCTGACCACCGAAGAACTCCCGGGCATCGTCCAGGAGTTCGTCCAAGCATCCCTGAACGCCATCGGTGCAGGGTTCGACGGCGTTGAGGTGCACTCCGCCAATGGCTATCTGCTCCACGAATTCCTATCGCCGGCTTCCAACCAGCGCGACGACATCTATGGCGGCACGCCCGCGAACCGCGCTCGTTTTGTCATCGAGCTTGTCAAAGCCGTAGTGGACGCCGTCGGCGCCGGCCGCGTGGGTATCCGTATCTCCCCGGAGCACAACATCCAAGATGCGCTCGAACTGGACGCGGCCGATGTCAGCGAGACCTACGGCCACCTGATGGACGCCTTGGCCCCGCTGAATCTGGCGTACCTGAGCGTCCTCCACAAGGAGCCCACGAGCGGACTCGTCCAGGACCTGCGCGCCCGATTCGACGGAACCTTCCTGCTGAATACCGGCTTCGGCGTGGTCACGACCCGCGAGGAGGCCGTGGCGATTGTTGCGGACGGCCACGCTAACGCCGTCGTCGTCGGACGCCCGGCGATCGCCAACCCGGACCTGGTCCGCCGCTGGAGCGAAGGGCTGCCGGTCAATGAGCCGGACGCCGCTACCTTCTACAGCGACGGCGCCAAAGGCTACACGGACTACCCGGCCTACCAGAACTAGGGCCAGGCAGCAGCACCCTTACGGCTGCACATGTCCAGCCGCAGCCACGAACAGTGGGCAGAACACCATTCTGCCCACTGTTCGCGTTTAAAAATGAGCATGTGCCGGGCTCGGTTGTTGCAGGCATGGCAATGTCCAGCTTAAGACGCGAGGACTGGGTGATCCGACTGAAAGCGCCCAGGATATGCGCTGCCGTTGACACACCCGGTCCGCCACCCTGCAGAGCAGTTGTCAGGCTGTGCGGAGCTTTCGCAGGTCCTGAGCGCGGCCGCTGTGGACCCCACCGGCCGCCGGCGCGTCCCTTGTCGCAGCGCTGCTCACCTACGCGGTCGGTTTTGTTGTACGCCCGCTCAGCGGAATCATAATTTCGCCGCTGGCCGACCGCTACGGCCGCCGGCTCATCCTGACGCTGTCCATCTCCGGGATGGCGCGCGGCTCTCTGATCATCGGCCTCACCCCTTCATTCGAGACGATCGGCTACGCAGCACCTGTTCTCTTTCTGTTTGCACGCATACTCCAGGGAATCTCGGCCGGCACCGAGCAGCAGAGCGCCATCGCGTTCATGGTCGAACACGCTCCCGCGAACCGGAGGGGCCTGTTCGGCTCGTTCTCCAACATGGCAAGCGGCCTGGCAACCCTCGCAGCGACCGGTTCGGCCGCGATCGTGACATCATCCTTTGCTCCGGCCGAACTCGCAGCCTGGGGTTGGCGTATCCCATTTGTTGTGGGCGGCGTCCTCGGCGTCATCGGTCTCATCCTGCGGGCCCGCTCGGATGAGACCCCTGAGTTTGAGGCAGCTGCCCTCGTCGATCAAAAATCCGCCTGGGCCCGCCTGATGGACCTGCTCCGCGAACACCCGAAGGCCCTGCTCCAGGCAGCGGCACTCTCTGCCCCGGCCGTGGCCTACTACACCTGGGCCACCTTCCTCCCCACCTACGCCAAGCTGACCACGGGCCGGGACCTGTCCTCCACCCTGGCCGGGAGCGTTATCGGCCTGGCCTTGCTCGTGGTCATCGTGCCAGTCTGCGGATACCTTTCCGACCGCCTCGGCCGACGCAAGATCTTCCCCATCATCGGTGCCATCGGCATGATCGTGTTCTTCTACCCCTTGCTTCTGCTGCTGAACCAGCCAGGCTTCTGGGTATACGTTCTGGTGTCGGCATCCGGATGGGTAGTTCTCGGTATCTGGCAGGCCGTTTACCCGACAATTCAGGCAGAGCTCTTTCCGGCCTCAGTCCGGGTAGCAGGCATCGGTTTCGCGCACCAGATCGTCATTGCCGTCTTCGGCGGCACCGCACCACTGATCGCCGCTGCATTCGTCGGCGCCGCACCACTGATCGCCGCTGCATTCGTCGGCGCCGGACAGCCCATGTTCGTCGCGTACTACATGATCGCCATTGTCTCCCTTAGTCTCATCGTCTACTTCACGCTCCCGGAGACTGGCAGCAAGGGCCGGCGTGCCACCGTCGCGCCGGCCGACCCCGAAGTGCTGGAGGGCGAGCGCCTGCTCTTCGAGACTCCACACGGCGGGATCCAGACGAAGGATTCCAAGCAGTAGGCGTCCTTCTCCTGCCCCCGTGACCATCTGACGCCCGAGCACTATGGGGATCGCCCTCGACCGAAACCTGGTCGAGGGCGATCCCCATGCCTGGCCAAGGCCAGCAACGGACTGGTTGACGACAAACACAAGTGACTCACGGACACCTTAAGTTCACGCTTTCCGGGAACAGGCGCAGTCCGGCGGAACCCCATTTCCCGATTGAGCTACACCCAAGCCCTGAGGCCAAACGCCACAGCCGGCCGCTAACCTCGCCCACGCGCACAACAGCGTCTTGAATAGCTGTTGTTTACTAAGACAGCATCTTGCTCCGTAGCTATATGGGGCCATGACCCTGGACCGTCGTTGCAAGGCGGACTGCTGGTTATTGCAGGAGCGGCGGAGCATACTCAAGAGACAGCCGCACGCGCTGCTTCGTCGTCCTCCGGTGCCCTCTCCCGTCAAGGGTTGTTGTCAGGGCCTAATGAGGAATGAGGCCACTCATGGCCCACGAACCACGTCTGCTGTTCCCGGAGCTTCTCGTCGACTACTTCCAGGATCTTGTCCTCAGAACCGAGGGTGTCAAGGAGATGCTGGATGAACTTGCTGAGTTCTCCGCCGTCATCTTGGCCGATCCCGCCTTCGCCTTCTGCAGCACCACGCTGATTCAGCGAAAGAAGCCCGTGACGGTGGCCAGCAGCGAAGAACGCGCCCTCCGGCTGGATGAAACCCAGTACAGTTCTGGCGATGGGCCCTGCCTGTCAGCGATCCGCCAGCAGGTCGTCGTGCATGTACCTGATCTGACTAAAGACCACCGCTGGCCCGCCTACACCGCGGCCGCGCTGGAGGCGGGAGTAGGATCCAGCCTCGCCGTGCCGCTGGTCCTTGAGGGCGAAGCGATAGCGGGCCTTAACCTGCACTCCACCCGGTCCCATGGCTTCAGCGGTGAAGACGTCAGCATGGTCGAAACATATTCGTACCATGCCTGACGTGCTGGGCATCCGTCCGAAGGGCTCGCGCCCGCGGACGGCCAAAAAGCCATCTCATGATCCCTGCCCTTCAGGTCCCCTTTCGCCTCCAGCGCAGATGACACAGGGTGAATCCGGAGTCCCCGTAGAGTTAAGTGCACTATGGATGACCCTCCTTCACATATGCTCAGGCCCTTCCACCTTCTGACCGGTTCGCCGGCCACCGCAGGAGAGGGGCGCCCTAATGAATGAATGGATCATGCTAGGTATCGGCCTTGTCCTCACGGTCGGCACCGGATTCTTTGTTGCCTCCGAGTTCGCGCTGGTCAATCTTGACCGCAACGATCTCGAAGCCCGGCAGGCCCGTGGTGAGAAGCGTCTCACGCCCACCATCAAAGCCCTGAAGATCACCTCGACGCACCTGTCCGGTGCACAGCTGGGCATCACACTGACCACGCTGCTCACCGGTTACACCTTTGAGCCGGCGATCAGCTCCATGCTGAGTGGTCCACTGCAGGCCGCCGGGCTTCCCGAAGCCGTTGTCCCGGGGCTCGGCGCCGTCATTGCCATCTTCATCGCGACAATTTTTTCGATGGTGATCGGTGAGCTGGTGCCCAAGAACTTCGCTTTGGCACTGCCGCTGGCCACAGCCAAAGTGGTGGTCCCGTTCCAGACCGTTTTCACCACGGTGTTCAAACCCGTGATCCTGCTGTTCAACAACATCGCCAACAACATCATCCGCTCCTTCGGGATCGAGCCGAAGGAAGAACTCTCCGGTGCCCGCAGTGCCGAGGAACTCAGCTCCCTTGTGCGCCGATCCGCCCTGGAGGGCGTCCTGGACCTGGATCACGCAAACTTGCTGCACCGGACATTGCGGTTCTCCGATCACTCCGCCGCCGACGTCATGACCCCCCGCGTCCGGATGACCGCCGTCAACACCGGGAACACGGCAGAGGAAATTGTCGCCCTCGCCACCACCACCGGGTACTCCCGGTTTCCCGTCATCGGTCGGGACCGCGACGACGTGCTCGGCGTCCTGCACGTGAAGCAGGCCTTCGCCGTGGCACTAGAGGAACGCGCCAGCGTGACCGCTTCCGAGTTGATGATCGACGCTCTGCAGGTACCTGAGTCCATGGGTGTTGACTCTCTTCTGGTCCTGTTGCGGAAGCAAGGGCTGCAGGTTGCCATCGTCTCCGATGAGCACGGCGGAACCGCCGGGATCGTCACCCTTGAGGATCTGGTCGAAGAAATCGTCGGCGAGCTCGAGGACGAGCATGACCGTGCCCGGACCGGTGTAGTCAGGACCGGACGGTCCATCACCTTTGATGCGTCGCTGCGGCCAGATGAACTGCTGGACCGGACCGGGATCACAGTACCTGACGGTGAGGAGTACGACACCCTGGCTGGTTTCGTCACGGACCAGCTGGACCGCATCCCCGAACTAGGGGACGAGGTTGGTATTGACGGCGGGACGCTCCGCGTCGAGCGCGTCCTGGGCACGCACGTGGAGCGGATCCAGTTCACCCCGGACGCGTCGGAGGACGTACCCAGGAGCCGGCATGACCGAATTATTGATGACCTGACGCAGGAGCTGACCCATGAGTGAATACCTTCCCGGCATTATCTGGCTGGTGGTGCTCCTGGTGGTCAACGCGTTCTTCGTCGGCGCCGAGTTCGCTGTAATCTCGGCTCGCCGTTCCCAGATCGAGCCTAAAGCCGAAGCCGGCAGCAAAGCTGCGACAACAACGCTCTGGGCCATGGAGCACGCGACGCTGATGTTGGCGACCAGCCAGCTGGGCATCACCGTCTGCTCCCTGGTGATCCTGAATGTCTCCGAACCGGCCATCCACCACCTGCTGGAGATCCCGCTCGGCCTGACCTCCCTCTCCGGAGAAGCGATCGGCATCATCGCGTTCGTTGTTGCGTTGCTGCTGGTTACCTTCCTGCACGTGGTCATCGGCGAGATGGTGCCCAAGAACATCTCGTTCTCTGTTCCCACACGCGCGGCGCTCATTCTTGCGCCGCCCCTGGTAGTAGTCGCCCGGATCTTCAAGCCGGTGATCTGGACGCTGAACGGCGTCGCCAACTCGGTCCTGCGCCTGTTCAAGGTGCAACCGAAGGATGAGGCCACCAGTGCCTACACGCTGGACGAGGTGGCGAACATCGTGGAGCAGTCCACGCGGGACGGGATGCTGACGGACACCAGCGGCACCCTCACCGCGGCGTTCGAATTCACCGGCAAGACCGTAGCCGATGTTGAGGTGCCGATCAGTGAAATGGTGCTCCTGCCTGCCACGGCGACGCCCGCGGACATCCAGCGGGCGGTGGCGGAACACGGTTACTCCCGGTACATCCTCACGGATGGGGACGGCGATCCGTCCGGCTACCTCCACCTGAAGGACGTTATGGACCTGACCACGGCCGAGAAGTTCACCCAACCCGTGCCGGCAAAACGAATCCGCCGCCTCGCGTCAGCGTTCAGCGGCAGTGAGCTTGAGGATGCGCTGGCCACGATGCGCCGCGCCGGCGCCCACGTGGCCCGGGTCTTCGACGCCCACGGAAACACCACCGGCGTGCTGTTCCTCGAGGACATCATCGAAGAACTCGTCGGCGAAGTGCAGGACGCCACGAGCACATAGAACGGCCAGCCGGTTTACGCCAGCGAAAAGAATAGACATGGAAGGGCGTCGCTCCCATGAGATGGCGCCCTTCGTGCTGATCGGGGGAATCAGTCCTTCTTGAAAGCGTCTTTGACTTTCTCGCCGGCCTGCTTCAGGTACGATGGCCTGATCGGTTTTGCCCTCAGCCGTCAGGCTCTCATCACCGGTCGCCTTCCCGGCGGCTTCCTTGCCCTTGCCGCCCAGCTTCTCGGCGGCGTTTTCGATCTTGTCATCCAAGCCCATGGTGTTTCTCCCTACGGTCTGTCTGCCGGCAGGTCACGTTTTCATCCTAACCACCAGCCCGGCCCGACTCCCGGACCTTCCGAAAGACAGAGGCACACCGCTAACCGCGGCGGATATGATCGGAGTCACGGCCAGCCCCTTAGAGTCCTGGGCCCGATCCTGGAACTGATGACCTGGGTCGGGTTTGTGCCTGGCGTGCCGCTACTTCTTGTCGGCAAGCTCGCTGCGACCGGCTGCGTCGTGGCCAGACACCGCAGGTGGCCGATCTGCCGGACGTGCCCCGACCCGGGGCGTAGTTGAGGCACCCCCGGTGGGTCCGTTCCGGACCTTCCAGGTCCCAGTCCGGAACATCGCCGCCCTCACCGGGCTGGACCTGGATCAACTCACCGCGGTGGACCGGATGCCGATCACGTCCGAACTGCCGACTGCCCAGGTGACCGCCACCTGGAGGGAGCTTATCTCCCCCGAATGCCTGGACCTGGACTTCGACCTGAACGGTGACTAGCTCGGAATGCGCGCCTAAAGGCGTAGCGATCCCTGAGCCACTCTTGGGGTACAACCATGAGCGAGCACTCTCGTCCACATCGGTTCTTGGGCCAGTCCATTTGCAGCTTGAGGCGCTGGTGGAAGTACTGGCCCCGGTCGCCAGTTACCTCCCCAATAAGGCCATTCTGACTCGAAATGCCCGCAGGGTGCCGCCGGGACATTTTCTGGTGAGACGCGTATCCGAGACGCAGGGCCCCTGCTCTTCCGCCCACCAGGCCGACACCCTTGGACTCTGAAACGCTGTCCTGAAAGCTGTTGTTTTTCAAGATGCGAGGCCGCCGAACTAAGAATTGTGCTTGCTGACGCGCCTCGCCCTAATCGGCTCCGGCCTACGCCCGCTCACCCGTCTCATAACTAAGGATGAGTACTCGATTTTGCCAAGAGGTTATGAGACATAGATACGAGAATCGCCCCGGCCATCGCGTGTCCAAGATTCCGCAGAAAATTTGTGACTGTGCAGGTCAGACAAGTATTCGCTCGTTGCGACGTCTCGTTTGCCAAGGGTTGCGAGACTGCCAAGTAGTTCGACCTTCACGGGGCGAGAAATAGGCGGGTCATACGGGCTTTCCCGACACTAGCCTCCTCACAGGCATAATTCACAGGTTTCGCCCTTCCCACAACCGCCCGGCACCCGTGTGTGAGCGTCTAGACCCGCGCTGCCAGACAGGTGTACTTTTCAGCTGTGGAAGGCTTCACGAACCCTTCGGACTCCGACCGCGAGTTTCAAGAGCTCCGCAGACGGGCATACGGCCCGGATCAAGACATAAGTGTCGACCCTCCGGCCCTAGCGAGATTGCGCGAACTTGAGGCCGCGAACCTCGATGTCAATTCTCTGCCGATTGCCCCGGCGAGCAAGAGTGCGGCAGATTCGGAGGCCCCGCCCTTCGCTGCCTCGATAGAACATCCGGTGCCAAAGTGGCTTCGGCTTGGCCCGGTCGTTGGCGCACTGGTCCTCGCGGGAGGGATCGTTACGACGACCCTGCTGTTATCCGAGCCGCGTCCTGATGCCACTCTTCATCCGAGCGGGGCCGCCGTCGATAACCGTCTCCCCGGACTGCTGCTTAGGGGAGCACCCCTGTTGAAGATCGAGGCTTCAACCCTCCGCGGATACGGGTCGTATCTCGGTCTCGAGATCTATTCCGGGGTAAACGCGTTCGACTCGCCGTGTCTCGTGGCACTGCACCGGGCGAGCGGTAATCTCTCGGACGTTCGCTGTGCTCCGGCTCCAGCAGATCTCATGATGGACGTCGCCTCATCTCGGGATGGGTTTGAAGGATTCGAAGGACGCGCCGGCGACGGCATCATCCGATTCGTACTTCGTGACGACACGGTGGATGCTTACGTCTACCTCATCCCGGAGGCGGGCTGATGGACCCATCCTCACCCCGGTCCGACGCTCAGCGGGAGCTGGACGAGCTCCGCAGGAGGGCATACGGTCCGCATCCGGATATCCAGTCCGACCCTGCAGCACAGGTAAGACTGGCGGAACTGGAGGCGGCACGCAGCGCGGGTCCCCGCGCCCTCACCGACACCGACGTCAGAACACCCGCTGCAGCCCCGGATTCCGGTTCAGTTGCTCCCCCCACCAGGACCAGGTTCATTGACGAAGTGCCGGACCCGGCAACCAGTATTGCGCCCGTGGCGGAGTCCAGGATTGGATCGATGTGGTCGACTTGGCGTCGTTTCACGGCGACACGAGTACGCCGTTACTCATTTATAGCCGGCGTGCTGGCAGTCTTGCTTGCCGCTGTGTTCACCGTGGCATCGATCCTCAGGCCGCATCCCGATGCCACATTGCATCCGATCGCAGACGAGGCTGACAGCGACGTTCTCACAATGCTGGAATTCCTCTCAACGCTGGAATTCCCTTGGGGGGAAGCTGCCGGCCAATCCAGCTTCCGCGGATATCAACAGTATCGGGGATTCGAACCCTGGTTCTTCGTGGACGGAAGGGGCTACCGGTGCTTCATGCTCATCGATCGTTCCGGTCCTTTTGTAGACGGCGCCAATTGTGTGCCGCCCGGGGTCGATCTTTTTGCAGACGTCGGCGGGCAAACCCATTCGGGTGATGATGCCGTGATGGGCCTCCCGAAGGGGAGCGTCGTCCGGTTCCACTACCGCGGCGACTCCGTAGACGTCTTCCTCTACCCCGCATCGTCGGAGGCAGAATGAGGCCCTGGCCCGGAGAGACGGGCCGCCAGCTCAAATGCCCTGAACGGAAGAGCGCCCAAAATCTCCGAAGATCAGACCGGTTATCGCACCGTTTCCCGCGACTGGTGTGACCGACCCCGCGGTTCCGAAGGTTCCGGATTCCCACTAGATCGCCCGAAATATTGCCCGGTGATGGTGCCATAATGTCAGTTTCAGAAGTCGTCTCTCACGAATGTCAGATGTCGTCTGCACAACCCGTTCCTCGTCCTAAGGGCATCCCCAGCTGACATGATGAGAAGCGTGGCTGCTTCCCGTCCCGGTCCTCAGGTGCGCCTTGAGGGTACCGTCGTCGTTCTTCGCGAGCTGATCGAGAATGACCTCCCGGCTCTATTCACAGCTATCGGAAGACAACCGGGCAGCAGGCGAGAGCTGGCCTGGCCGCCTCTTACACGCGAGGAGGGGCATCCGAAGGCGACATATAGGCTGCTGAAGCAAGGCCATTCATCGGAGCAAACAACCCCGAATCGCAGTCACGTTGCTATCCATGAATCACTTTCCAGGCACCATGATCGAAAGTTTTATGGCCCGACCTGACATCGGACTCAAGTCCTCAGGCCGTCCAATAAAGCAGACGTAAGTGTGGACACTGTCCACACCCTATTTGGCAGGACAAACTTCGGCAGGACTCTCGCGGGCAAGCCTAAGACCGCCTTTCAGGGGGCGTCCTGTAGCGACATCGCCGAAGTCATGTAGTCCCCGCTCCCCCGGCCCATGAATAGGTGTACGCCACCACCGGCCTACTCAACATAACCGGAACGAGGAAACGCAAGTATCCACTCACAGCAGGCGGAAGGCCCACCAGCCAGGGTCTTGAACCCGCCACCCCACACACCTGAATAGGCTCCGCGGCGGCCAGGCCACAGCCCGCACACCTAGCGTCAGAGGGACGCCGCCACAAGCTTTGTACACACGTTAAAGCAAAACCGCCTCTGACGAGGGAAAACACTGTGCCCGAGGTGGGACTCGAACTGCATTCCAGCCCGTGCAAACGCTGGGAAGTCCGGAAAACGTACCGAATCCGAGCCAAACCTGCCGATGTATGAAGCAGTCCGAAGCTAAAAGTGTTGACACTGTCAACACTTCCTTTTTGCCCACTTCCTGCCCCATCAAAACGACTGCCGCGGCCTCGATGGAGGCGCCGCAGTTTTGTCATGCTCTCAAAGCACTTACCGGCCCGATGCAGTACGACGCCACGTAGCTCATTCGGCTAGCTCGTAGCCTGCGCGCCGCGCGAGCTCATCAAGGGCAGGATTCGGCTGCCATGGTTCGTCGTTGAACACGAAAATGTTGAAGGTCTCAGTGGAATCCCAAACGCCAATAGCCGCCAGGTAGTCGAGACGTAGGGCGTGTTTCCGCAATCGCAGACGCGAGCTCGCCTCCCGGATGGCATTGTCCCGGGTGACGCCCCGAGCGAAGCTGAGGAACAGTATGCCCCGACGCTTGCCTGGTCCCGCGATGCCGAAGCCGACAAACTTTGTGTGCATCTTTCTGTCCATACGGCTCTCCCGACGCAATGTGAGGAGTAGATCCCCAATTTCTCGCCGGAGTGGTCCGTCGAGGTCGAGAAGGTCAATGCTGGCTGAAAGCCAACCGTAGGGGCGATGTTCGCTGAGCGAGTCAAGGAGGGCCGCCATGCCCGCCGGGATCGGCTGTTGGGGCTTCTCGGCTGCAATTGCCCTATCTCCACGAGAGTACTCGTACCAGGCGTCAAGCCTGTCCGTCTGGCTCGGCAGCATAGTGATCCCGGGCTGTCCAGGTTCGATATAGAGGCCGGTGCTGAGGTACCTCATGAAATAGTCGAGCTCCTCCGAAGCGCGGAATGAGCCGGAAATGTTCATTTCGCGGCGGCGTAGAAGGTAGTGAATGAACTCAGATGGGCGTCCAAGCACCTCTGTGATGATTTCCAGATCATGCTGGTTCACGATCCAGGGCGGGTCATCCTGCCCACTCAACAGTCCGCTCCGGGTTAGTTCCTCGACAACGGTCGAGACTGCGTTTAGGTTGTCGAGCGAGAGGGTGATCGTGAGGACTTCCCTCCCCGGATCGATCGGGATATCGACGTCCTGCACTTGGGAATGCGGCTGCCCTTCAGAGTTCAGGAGCGTGGCCCGCCTAAGACGAAATATCTGCCCGTCGTTTAGGAGTGCGCTCAGTCGCCGTGCCTGCTCGTCCGCGTCCAGGATGATCTTCTTGAGGTCCAGAAACATCCGGCCAGGGTTCCCCCTGAGTGACGCGAGGGAAAGAGGTTTGCTTTTCATCTCAACGATGATTGCGAAGCGATCGATTAACAGCAGTCCATCGCCCTCAAATACCTGTGTTTCATCACGGTCTTGGTAGTAAACCGATTGGTAAGCGATGTCCGGCTTGAGCACTTTGACCAGTTCCGCGAGGCCCTTCGATTCAAGGAGTTCACCGCGATGGTCACTGTACTCAGTTGCTGATCGGCTGCGCTTGAGTGCATTCTCCAGCGCAGGTCGGATCGCATAGAGCAGGGAGGTGGGCTGGATGAGAATCCAGCGCCGTTCGCCGTCTACAATGCGGCTGGCAAAAGGCTTCCTCTTTACGAGGTTGTCACCTGCAAGGTAACCGGACACCAAGTTTTCGAACTGAAGCTCGAGGTCGATAGAGAAATCAGACAGCATCTTCACCAAAAGGGTAGCGTCCATGGTGCTCTCGCCAGCCAACCCGTCAGCTGAGAAAGACCCATAGCCCGCTATCTGCTGGAACACGGCAGCCCGGACGAGGTGGTCGAGAGCTTCGGCATCCCCAAGTCCACTTGCTTCAATGGCTACTCGAACATCCTCGTTTACTGCCAGCTGCTCTTCCAGAAAATTCCTGGCCTCTTCGCCTGAATCGACTAGCTTCCTCTGGAGCCAGCCTGCTGTTGAATCGAAGAGCTCAAGAAGATCCACGACCCCGTAGCCGAGGACTTCGCGGACGGCCAAATCGATTGCAGGCGGCGAGAACAGCTCCAGCAGCAGTGTCCGTTCCTTGTCCATGTACTGCCGGTTGCGTATGTAGAGCTCGGCCGACACGATCGACAGACGCATTCGTGATTCGATACGCGGTGGGACAACATCCGTCGGAGTGTCATGATCATTGCGAGGACCTCATCGGCTTTCTGCAATTCAACATGCAAGCGTATGGCTTCAAGATCCAAAAGGGTCCGTAGCTTTCCATGCAAATCTTCCAGCTCCGGGCCCGCAGTCTGCGTCACATCACCCACAACTCGCGGCTCGCGCTCGGCAAGCAGCAATGCCGCGAGTTCAGTTAGGCTCGGCAACGACTCATGCTGACTTTCAACGTAGGAGTCGATGTCGGGAGGCAGCGACACCAAGTACAGGTTCGCTATGACATCGAACGCATCCAGATGCGCAACTATGCCCCGAAGTTCCGCGGTTGCGCCATCAAGTTGCCGGGTAATGTTCTCAAGTGCTTCCTCCAATGATTCGGACGCTTCATAGAGCCGTACAAGTGCCGTCAACTGTTGTTCGAGAAGACGCATAAACAATGGATCGTCCTCCGAGGAATCTGTCATGGTCCAAGTTTGACTAATTTAGGACCGCGAGAACATCAAGGATCCAGTTTCGGGTGTGACGAAAGCTTCCCGGTGGCTAACGGAAATAACGGGATGAAAGAGCGACACATCCATCGGGGCCATACTCGCAGTTGCGAGTCACCTCGACGCTGGTGTGTGCAGCCGCGCCAACGACAATTTTCAGAGTGGTGACCGCTCGTGATCCTTCATAATCGTGCGAAGCCAGTCATCAAGCGGCTTGACCGCCTGAGGGGCAGTCTTGCGTGTGGCAAGGTGCTCTCTCAGGAGAGCCGACGGCAAGTGAGGCTTAACCTTCCCCGACTTCTTACCCGTGGAGTTCCATCCCTTCGAGCCAAGCCAGGCCGCCAGCTCCTCTTTGCCCGTGACGCCTGATGCGTATCTATCCGACGCCACCTGGTCAACCTCGTTCTCACCCGCCGGTCCAAGCATCTCAGCGAGCTTCTTCTGACCGATCGTGTCGAGCAGCAGGCCTTCAAGATCGGATGCCAGAACGAACGCATCCCACCTTGCAAGGCCGCGATTGAGACGCGCCTGCTGCTCAAGTGCGGCCTTCAAGTTCGATACCGTTTCATCGGCCAAGCCGTGCAAAGCCTGAAGCTCACTCTGGGACGGGGCAGGATCTCTGGCTTTGAGGATCTCCAGCAACACGCGCTTGCCTTGGCCGCCTGGCTTGTGCACGCCGTCTTTGTCAGTGATCACGTAGGCGCGAACGCCGAAGTACTGCGCCAAACCCACGAGGTGCTTGATCGTGTCGATGCCCGACGCTTCGATGACAGCGATACCCATGGCGTAGTGGCCGCCCGCCCCGCCGGTGATGCGAGCGAGGAGATGGTCGATCAGGAGCTTGTCACCATGGCCTTCGACAAGAACAACCGAGTTCGCGAAGACGAGCTCACTATTTGTTGCGTCGCAGTATCTGGTCAGCCGCCCCTCTTCAGCCTCTGTCAGCTCCTGACGACGCGCGGTGTAGTTGGTGCCACCGGAACTGAGTGGAAGCCGTACGATGCGGCGGACCGAGAATGAATCCACCAAGACGGGGCTGTGGGTAGTCACAAGGAGCTGCGCACCAGCTGAGATCTCCCGCAGGATCTTTGCCATCGCCCGCTGCGTCTGCGGATGGAGGAAGGCTTCAGGCTCCTCTATCGCGAACACCACGTTTCCACCCGCCTGCTGGCTCTGAGAGGCCACGTACCGAAGGATCCCGAGCACCATCGCGGACTGGAAGCCGGTACCGCGCTCGGCGATCGAGACCTCAACCTCGTCCCGGCTGGTGATCACAGCTTCCTGGAGCATCCCTCGAAGAGCATGCCTTGAGTCAGGCAAATTAATACCAAGCTCACGCTCCCTAAACGGAAGCTCCGTCGCCACGGCGACGACGGACTCGCTGAGGACCTTGTGCACGAGGTCCTCAACTGGTTTGATCGCGTCCTCGAACTCCTTCTGCAGCTGAGTCTTGCGCGAGCCACCCGATCTCACGAGCACGCCCTCAAGCGTCTCGTACAGCCTGACCAGCGACTGGTCGTTCTCACCCTGCCCGGATTCGCTCACGCGGACGGACGGGATCTTCACGAAGCTGAACGATTGCAGTACCGCTTTATAGAGCTCACTCGCGCGTGCTGACTTGCGACTCGCTTCATACGTGATATTCCCGCCCCGTGAGCATGAGATCTTGATCCAGAAAGTGCCGTTCTTGAGGACCGCGTCGGCGAACAGCTCCGCCTCAGCATCGGCAAGTCCCCCGAAGTGCACCATAACGCTGGACATCATCCTGGGGCCTCCCTGCACGTAGTACTCGTGCAATGGCTTCAACCGCAGAAGATCCGACCCGGTCGGGTTGGCGAAGAAGGTCTCCAGCACACGGAGCAGCGACGACTTCCCGGCATTGTTCGGACCGGCAATCAGCTGGAGCTGCGGATCCAGCTCAATGCTCAGCTTCTCGAACCCAAGCAGCCGCTCTACGTCAACGCGATCTATGTGCACGCGGGTCAGTCTATAGGCGTGGCGGCCCGAGGAACGGGATCGACGTCACCTGCACGGCCGAGACAAGCTCACGCGTCCATTCAGCTGTTGGCCCGCAGCATCGGGGCGGACTCCAATAGACACTCACCGAGCCATCAACGGGCTCTCTCAGGCAGGCAGATTCCACGCCAGCGATGACCTCTCACCACATGCCTAATATGAGCAGAGACCCCGCTGGCACTGAACGTGACCTTCGCTAGCTTCCATTCGAGGTGCAAGGTGGTTCCCTGGCTTTGTTTTCATCGTCGAGAAGTGGAAATTACACCCGCAGTGCAAGCCTGTCGGCTTCCTCCAGTACGCCTGACTTGGCAAACTAGGGCCATGGCGGACGATAAAACCACGCGCAAACAGGCTGCGCCAAATGATGGCGACGAGGTGGCGGTGGTTAGCCCCTACGCCGGTGGTGGTGGGGGCAGCACGCTTGGTCATCGGGTCGCAACCAGCTACCTTGCGGACATGCTACTCGGCGCAGGCCGCCAGGAAACCGATGAGCTGCCGGTCGTTCGGCTTGCCTTCCAGACCAACCCCACGGATCCTGTTGATGATCTGCGGATAGAGGCTGAAAGGGGCGAAGCCCGGGTTGTTGTTCACGTCGCCGCCCGGCGTGCCCCGCAGTTCATCAAGAGCCATAAGAAGACTGCGGAGCTCGTCGGGGCGCTCCTGGATCAGGTCGAAACCTTCAGCGAGGACGAGCGCGCATACGTCGCGGTGGCCGTTGCAGGGATGACACCTGCACAGAAGGAGGTCCAGCTCCTCGCCTCCCTCGCGCGGGACAACGCGACCGAGGCCGAGTTCCACCTTCAAATACACGAGCCGAAGCGTCACGCTGGCCACGCAAACCGATACGACCATCTGACCGGGCTGGTGAAGACGGCTCGCCCGAAGACACCCCAAGACGAACACCGGAGCCTTGTCTGGTCGCTTCTCAGGCGACTCTGGATCCTAAGCTTCCGCGTCGAGTCCGACGACGAATCGGATTGGGTGGGAATAGGCAACCGGCTGAACCCACTCGCGCGGCCAGGAAAAAGTGGTGCTGATGTCCGCAACTATCTCCAGTCGGCCGGGGCCTCGCAGTTCGATCAGAAGGGCTCGGTGGCTGATCTTCCCCTACTTCGACGCAAACTCCACTCCGTACTAGCACCCCATGCCGGAAGATCAAAAGCTGCATGGGCGCAGCTCGATGTCGAACAAAACTCTGCAATGGTTGCCGTCCGCCACGACTTGCCGGATGGGGTTTACCTCCCGCGCACGAAGCTGAGGGAGACTGTACAAGCTGAGCTCGTTCTCGCCGGGACGACCCGTAGGGCAGCCCTGATTACGGGTGAATCAGGAACCGGCAAGAGTGCTCTGACGCTGTCGGCCGCCTCGGCGCTCGCTGCAGCCGACGACGACTTTCAGTTTGTCGTCCTCAACTTGCGGAGGACCCGCGGCAGCGTCGCGGCGTTGTCATCGGACCTCGGTATGCCGCTCGCCGACTTACTCAGCGAGATGTCGGCACCATCGCGCCTCCTCATCGTCGACGCAGCGGACGCAACAATCGAAGGACGTGCTCCGCTCCTGCGAGAACTCGCGGACGCCGCACATGCTGCCGATGTCGGCCTGATCCTGATCGCCGCCGACACCGCCGCTGAGGATGCCGCCGGCACACTAATCGGCATCTACTCGAAGCCTCGGAAGTTCGAGGTCCCCGGGCTCGACGACGCTGAGTTACATGTCGTACGAGAGGAGGTACCGGCAATCGCCGGCGCGCTCCGCAACCTGCCAGCCAAGTCGCTGTATCGGCGGTTGGCGATCGTTGATCTTCTAGCTCGGACCGGCAGCACGGTAACTACGCCCCTGGATAACTGGGGCTGTCTTGAGCTGATTTGGAAGAACCTCATCGGCCGCGCAGCAGGCGGGAGTTCAGCGACAGCGCGTAGCGAAGCCCTGGTGGCTATGAGCGAGGCCGAGCTCGAACTGCCGGAGGCCCAGAGAACCTCCCCTCGCCCTGACCATGCCGCGCTCGACGCTCTGCGGGCCGACCTCTTGGTGGCGCCAGAGAACCTGCGCAAAGCCGAGCCTGAGTTCGCGCACGAAGAAGTCCGTCGCTTCGCGACAGCCGTCCGCTTGGTACGGTCACCATCCATCACAGAAACCTTGAAAACATCCGGACCCATGCGATGGTCGATGTCCGCGGCCAAGCTCGCATGCGAAGGCAAGCTCACCGGTGCGGACGATCCCAATGCTGAGCTTGCGGCACTGATGGCCCAGTTCGACGCCCTCGGTGACGGTTCCACGGCCCGCTGGAAGGACGTACCGCTTGAAGCTGTACTTGAGATGCCGAACGCGTACGACCTTCTCCGGTACATCCTTGACGCAGGTGCCGCCGATTCGGACGACATTCTCGCGACCTTCGTCAGAGTCGTTTCGCTCCATCAGCGGCACGAAAACATGGTCGACGTGCCACGCGGTGAGCCGGTCGTGCGCCTCCTGATCGAGGAGGTCAACGAGCTGTGGCACCAGGACGACGAAGTGTTCCGTTTTGTATGCGAATGGCTCAACTCCGCCATCGTGATCGGGTTGCCCACGTGCAACCCGACCCGGATGGCTCTAAGAGACCTCCTACTTGACCACTGGCGGAACCACCACCCGCCGACCGCTCCCGTAGAAAGCTCCACGGAGTCTAAGGAAGAGGTCGTGTTCAACGTCTTCGTCGGCTACACGAACAAGAGACGACGCCAAAGTACCCTTAACTGGCAGATTACCCAGGAGCGGTACATCCGGTTGGTCGCGCTCCTCGGCCCAGATATCAACGAGGATGTACGCGCCTGTCTGTCCGAGGTGGCTGAACACTCGCCGTCGAGACTCCAACCGGCAGTCGACCTCGACTGGAGCGCATGGAGCCTCGGTTTGTACGACCCCAAGTTCCTCCTCCAGCTCACCGAGGCCTACTACATCGACAACCGGGGCGGTAGCGGCTCGAGACTATGGAACGGCATACGCGACCACCAGACACGCGGCTTCCAAAGTTTGAGCAACCACGGGTATGGGTCGTTCTGGGTTCTGATGCGAATGTGTCAGCACAAAGACTGGGTTCCGGTCGTGAACCGGATACTGAACCATGCAGCAAACATCCGTTGCCTCGCTGAGGACGGCTCAGGAGCTGTCGCTGCCGGCTCGAAGTTCACGCTTGCGATCGACGGCACCGAGCGAGCCTACGTCGGAGACAGCAACGTCTGGGGATGGTACCGAGGCAATACCAATGGACCGTACCCGTGCATGAGCGCACTCCAGGCGGTTGAACGGTGGGTCGACCGCATGGTCGCCGACGGGGCTGCGATTGGAAATGTGGCGACAGTGCTGTTGAACGGATGCGAGAACCTGGCCATGCCTGCACTCATTGTCGGCGCCACCATTCGTCACTTAGCCGACGACCCGAAGGTGCTTGATCGCTACCTTGTCGAGCCGCTCGTCTGGGACTTCGACTCCATCCGAGCTACTCATGAGACCGTTGGATTCATGCGTGCGCCCGATGACGGCATCACAAATCCCGAACGACGTAAGTGGTACCTGCGCGACATCGTAGGGTTCCTTGCGGTAAGCGCCGGCCCAGAGCGCCAACAAGAGCTCAGAGACTTGGGCACTAAGCTAGCCGCTAACGCCGCCCGGTATGACGCTGGCGAGTCCACCGTCCAGCGCTGGGCAGCCGCGCTCGACTCAGGCAACATGACGACCCAGCCCACAGAGGGCGGAGTGCTCATCTCGGTCAAGGAGCCCAGGATCATCGAAGAAGAGCTCGCTCCGCTGCGAGCCGACATGGCCCGCGGCAACCTCCTCATAGGGCTCCAGAACAAGTACTGGATTCCGGCACGACAGCAGAAAGAAGGTTGGACGCCGCCAACTCCGGCTGAGATTGCGGATGACCTAGCACTGGTCAAGGACCTGCACGACAACCCACCTGCATTCGCAGCATCCGACCCGTTCCTCGCACTCGCCTACGTTGCATCAGCCGCAATCCGTAGCGCCGCGGAAGGAAATCCCGAAGCACTCGACCAGAATAGTTCCTTCGCGATCACTTCCATCCTGGGCATCCTCGAAAGGGCTGCGCAGGACGCCGCACGCGACAGCGACGCACTCAGGTTTGAGAACGACATTGGAACGCGAGGAGCCGCCGCCGCAGCAATCCCGCACCTGCTTCTTCCTGAACTTGCCGAACAACTCCAGAAGGCCGGCGCCACCCCGGACGATGTCGCCGCGGCGGCCTCGGCCCTCGGTCCACTCGCAGCAACGGACACCTGCCTGAGGTTCTCCCGCGCGTGTGACACCATCTGGGAGCATCCGTGCTCAGGGGACCCATGTCTGCATCTGACCGCCTACCAGTGGGCGCTCGACCTCGCCCGGCTCTGCGAAATCGGCGAGTTCGATGACGGGCTTCAGCAATTCCCCCAAGTCATGGTAACCGGCGACGTCATGGTTCGAATTCCTGTGATTGCACCGGAGAGGCTCGAGACGTCCCGCCTCAGTGCAACCATCCGCGCGCTCGGGCGCGCCTCCTCGTCCAGCGCCTGCGTCGCCGAGATCGCCTAACAGCACCTGGAAACGCTTCTGAAGGCACAGGCACACGCCATGGTCACCCAGGAGCTTTCCGACGACGGCTACTTTGTTGACGACCGCGGCGCCCAGACCATTTCCGCGGCACGGGCACTGCTGCACATCCAGTCGCGCGCGGACCCAGCCGACGACCTGCTGTCTGAGTACGTCACGGCCCTTGCCCCCGCCAGCCACGTGTTCAGCGCGTTCCTGCGGGACTTGGCCGCGGTCGGAGCAGAGACCCAAGAGCTCGCTGAGGCGGCGAGAGAAGTTTGGCCGACCCTATTCGCACACGTCCTCGACCAGGTGGAAGCGAACAGGGCCATCTACGACCAGGCAGTCGGCTTCAATGACTACGCATTGAGCCACCTTCTTCCGAACCATCCTGGGACTACCCAGTCACTGCATGATGAGCTCGGCCACCACGCCTTCCAGTGGGTGAAACCCGACGATCTCTTGGACTCTATTCCTCGGTGGCTCCCATACGCGGCCGGCAGATCCTCATGCCTGCTCGAGCTCATCCGGTTCCTGCGCCAACTCCCAATCAACGCGCAGTTGAGCAAAGGTCTGAGTTGGCTTGACGCACTGTGCCTTTCGCGGACGGACCGACAGCTCGTCTCCTATGCGCCGATGGACGAGTGGCTGGTGGAGATCAAGCCCGAGGCCGACGCACGAGGAGCTGGAAGCAACTGGCTCAACCTCGTCGACCGTCTGGTGTACGCAGGCAACAGGACCCTCGCAGAATACTCACGCTGAACAGACGAGAAAGTGACAAACGCAGTTCGGGCAAGCCACGCGAGCGATCCGGCGCCACCCGGGTTGCAAAAGCCGTATCCCGCAGCAGATTTGTAGGCTTTACCTCGGCTGGATCCAACTGCTACAAACCGCAAAAGTGAAACCACCAGCGGCCGTGAGATCGTCCAATCACGCCGCGTCTAGAGGTCCCCGATTCGGAAGTGATCCGGAACGATGCCGCCTCCGCGCGGGAGACTGGCCATGGCAGCCTCGTGCCCCACTCGACCGATTGCCAAGTCGACCGCCTGGCACGTGGCAATCAACAGCTCAAGATCACCTCCGCCAAATCCCGCGATCAAGATTGGCGAGGATTGGCCCTCATTTTCCAACTGTCCGAGAATTCTTCCGCCCACGACCGAACGATGGCCCATTCCCCGAGGAGCGTGCTGGACCCGTAGGTAGGGGCGGAATACTGGAATCATGTCAGCGTACTGGCCAAGCGCTCGGTCGGCTGCCTGCGTCGCCGACCGGAGCGCCGACGAAGCCTCGTCGTGTTCATCGGCATCGTTAGAAGCATTTGCCGCGGCCATTCGCTCCTTGGCTGCCGCAAGGGCACCGTTGGACGCTCGGAGCCTGTCCGCGGCCACCTGCGAACCGGCGCGTTGCAGTGTCATTTCTACGATTCTCAGAAAATCAAATGCCTCCCACGAATCGTCGAACTGCTGCTTTCCGGTAGCCAGATGTTCAACGAAAATTGGCTCAATGCGCTGAAACAGCAGCTTGGCTGGCGAGCCTGAACTCGAAACTACGGTTTCGGGTGTCAGCGCGTCTCCAGCCAGCCTGACTCCCTCATACGGGGCCGGGACCGGCATGCAAATCAGTGATCGAGCGAGTTCGTATCGTCCGGAGGCAATTGCGGCCACGCCTGCGGAGTATAGAAACTGGCCTGCGCAAACCATCTGGAGGCGAAGAACATCTGTCAGTCCACTTCCTCTGGCTTGTCCGGCGAATCTGGGAATCTCCGGAATCCACCAGCGGTCCGTGGACACGCTCCCCCAGTAGGCTGCAGTGGCCAGCAAAGCGGTCGGCACGAAGCTTGCCTCCTCCACGCGGGCGACCATCGCGTGGTATCCGCCGTCGGGCGACTCTTCACCCGTATGACTTTGGAGGAGATCGTTCTGATTTCTTAGCCGATCAAGCTCCTGCTTGATGAGATCGTGAAGCCCGATAGCAGTGGCTCTGCCGGAAAGATAGCGTTTGGCAGTGCCTACCGCGGCAGCTACCGCTAAGGGGTGCCGCGCAGCACGCTCCTTCAACGAGTCAACGGCGTCAGCCAAATTCCCAAGGGCGGCGTCCGCCGTCGAGGAAACCTTGACAGCGCCGAGTGCAGATCGTAGGCCCTGAGCCGATTCACTGAGGTCTCTCGGCTCAACCCAATACGGGGTGTAAATGCGACGAGGGCTACGACTCAGGGCACGAACGAGTGCTGGATCGTACGTTGCCGACCAGCCGACCAGCACCAGCCCGTAGTCGAAAGTGATTCGATCCAGAAACTGATCGACGTGCAATTCGTAGCCGGACAGTTCCTGCTGCGTGTTTCGCATCGCGGTCGGATTGAGGTAATCACCATGCAGGTGGACGACGAGAGCGCCGAGGGTGTGGAGCGGCGGCAACCCGTGAATGTCAGAGGGATGGCTAACGACGACAGGTTCGATACCTTCGTCGCGGAGAGCCGCCTCCATCAACCTATCGAAATTAAGGGTCAGGACAATTCGCACCTCCCCGGACCGCACAAGCCTAGCTATCGCACGATGGCCTTGCGTAGGTCGCTTCAGAGCTTGTTCACGCTCTTCCTCGTCCGGCTCGAAGAAACTACGAAGAAGCCTCTGGCGTTCAACTTGCGTAGGCGCCAGCTTCTCCAACAAGGACTCGTAGGACGGTTCAAGACCAAACCGTCGCGAGTACCATTCGAACGGATCCGTCGGCGATTCGTTCTCTACGGCCGCAACCTTTTGGATCAGTTGTTCCTGGACCCCCCACGCAGAGGGAACTCCACTGGGTACTGAAATCCCAGCCCCAAGCACAAATGCGTAGGAACCGGGTGAAGTGTGCAATGAGAAGGCCAGGCTGAGTAGCTGATCGAGCTCTGCCATGTCGGGCGAAGGCATGTAAGTTCTCCTGGGAAGTTGCCGGAACACCCCCACTTTAGCCATTGGCGTCGACAGCGAAACCTAAGCACGGCAGGAAGGCACGGTCAGTCTGCTCCGGCCAACAGGAAGGCATGAGGACCCACCCGAAAAGGAGCTGTCAGGCACAAAAAAGGGAATATCGCAACACCAAGGCCTGCCCTCTGTCAAGCTCTGTCAACACTAAAAAGGGAATAAGCCTTTGACCTGCGGTAACACTGTGCCCGAGGTGGGACTCGAACTGCATTCCCGGCCTTGCAATCATTGGGAACCCGCGGAAACATGCGGAATCCGAAGCAATTCGAAGACAGTAAGACCGGATCCGGTGCCCAGAGTGTGGACAATGTCCACACTCTTTTTTGGACTTCGTGATGTAGCCCTGCCGAGGCTGACGGAATATCCATTCTCGGCTTTTGCAATCGGGTGCGGGGGGAGGCCAAAAAAGAGGTGCACCTAACGCTTTGCGGTGAAGCCAGGGCGCGCACATTCGGCCGTATTGCGTACCGGATGCAATGGGGCCGCCCGCCTTCAGAGCAGATCGAGTTCCTGGGTGAAACCAAACGGGATGTCGGGATGGAGTGCAACGGTATACGTCGTGAAGTCCACCCTGGTGACAAGAAGGCCCGAGCTCGTGGCCTTTTCACGCAGTACTGCACTGGCTTGCTCCAGTTCGCGGCCAACTGAAGCGGCATCCTCGACTCTGACAACGATAAGCGGCGTCTCTGCTGACATGGTGGTTCGTATTCCTTCGATTCTGCGCATGGTTTCTTAGACCTTTGCGGGTTCATCACGGCGCGTAGTGTGCGATCAGATGTGGGCTGCCACGGTAGGAGACACCAGAGGGGTCATAGCACCTGATCCGAGGTGCTTTCCGCATCCTGCCGTTAGAAGCTTTTGTGAATTACTGCTCCGTCACCATGAAAGATCAGGACTCGGCTTTGGCTGTCAATCCAGACCCAGAAGTATGTTGCGTCCTCGCTGACGATGTCCACAGTGCCGTGCTCTGGTTCGAAACCATACCGTTTGACGACAACTCGGTCGCCCGTGTTTAAGTGGATCCAATTGTGATAGTCAAGGGGGCGACGTTTAGTCGCGAGCGTCGCTAAACTTGTTGTTTTAGCGTCCCCGTTCATGTGATTTCTTCCGATGTGGTGCTTTCAGCATTACCTGCGATGGCTTGGGCGGCGTTGGCAGTATTGGGATTTGGAGAGAAAAGCGGGGGTATGCATCACGATGCACACCCCCGCTTTTGTCACCTTGATTCTGCCTTAGACGCGCACTTCTAATGAGGCAGTTCGGCAGGCGGGGCTCGGATCAGCCGAGGTCCGGAATCAGCAGGACTTTGCAGGCGTCCCCGGTGAGCAGTTCTACGGCTTCGTCGATTTGGCTGAGTTTCATGCGGTGCGTGATGAGCCAGTCGAGTTCCAGTTTTCCGGACTCCAGCAGCAGCAGGCTTTGTTCCCAGGTTTCCCAGAGCCGGCGTCCGAAGATGCCGCGCAGGGTGATGCCCTTTTTGTTGATGTATGCCGCGATGTCGACCTCGGCCGGCCGGCCGGGGTGACCAACGGTGATGACGGTGGCTTCGCGTCGGACGGCTTCGAACAGTGTTGTGAGGGTGCCGGGGGCTCCGGAGCATTCGAAGGCGACGTCGAAGCCGCCGCGGCGGCCGGTGAGTTCGCGGCAGCGTTCGATGATGCCGTCGTCGGGGTGGAGTGCGGTTGCGCCGAGTTTTTCGGCTTGGGCGCGGCGGTAGGGGTTGGGGTCGACGGCGATGACGTGGGAGGCGCCCATGAGCAGTGCAAGATTTACGACGACGAGGCCGACGGGTCCTGCTCCGCTGACGAGCACGGCGCGTCCTGCGACGGAGTAGTTGGCGCGTTGGATGGCGTGGACGGCGACGCCGGCCGCTTCGAGCAGGGCACCGGATTCAAGGGACAGTCCGGTGGGGAGTTTGACGCAGATGTCCTGGGGGACGGCTGCGTATTCGGCGAAGACACCGTCGATATGCATGCCGAGGATGCCGGTACGTTCGCAGGTGTGTGCGTCGCCTGTGCGGCAGGGGAAGCATTGTCCGCAGGTCAGGTGGCTTTCAAGGGCCACCTGGTCACCCACGCTGAGCCCGTTAACGCCGGCGCCGATTTCGACGACGGTGCCTGCGCCTTCGTGGCCCAGGATGACGGGGAGGTTGAGGTTGAAGGCCTGCGCGGAGGGGGTCCATTCGTAGAGTTCCCGGTCGGTGCCGCAGAGGGATGCAGCGCCTACCTGGATGACGACTGACCCTTCTGTGGCTTTGGGGTCTCCGGCGTCGGTGACGTACTTAACGCCTCGCTCGGCCGCGTTTTTGACTACTGCCCGCATGGGGGCCGCCTTTCGTTGGTTCTGGTGATGGGTGGAGCAATTGCTTGTGGGTGTTAGTCAGCGGTTTGGCCGGCGAAGCGGCGCAGGATGTTGGTGGGGCCGACCTGGCCGCCCTTGAGGACGAGCCGGCAGCCGGCGACGGCGGAGGCGCCGTCGGTCTGCAGGATCGGCCCTGCGGTGACGAACTGGTCCGAGACGCGCAGTTCGCGCACGCCCATGGCGATGAGTGCGTGGCTGGAGGTGTCTCCCCCGCACACGGCGATGTCCCGGGTGAGGCCGGCGCCGGCCATCCTGGCGGCGATGCCGCCGATCAGTGCGCCGACGTAGCCGGCGTCCAGTGGTGTGCCGGTTCCGTAGCGTGGATCTGCCGCGCCGCGGGTGGTGTGGACGACGACGTTGCGGCCCGACCGTAGCGCAGCGGAGACCTGCTCGTCGAGGGCTGCCACGGCCGCCGGGTCGTGGCGTTGCAGCAGCTCGGCAGGAACGGGCACGTCCTCCCAACCGTGGGTGAGGGCGTCGTTGATCTGCTCTGCTGTGGTGCTGGACGCTGAGGCGCTGATGGCCAGCACGGGTCCCGACGGTCGCTGCGGTCCGGGTGTGCGCGGGGCGTGGTCGGAGACAGACCGGGCCAGTGCTGCCATGATGCCGCCTGATCCTACGACGACGGAGGGCCCGTGGCCGTGCTCTTCCCGCGTGAGTGCTTCGGCGACGGCGTCCATGTGGTGTTCGTCCACGGCATCGACGACGAAGGCCTGGGCGCCGAGGTCCCGCCGCCGGTCGGCCCAGGCGTCCTTGAAGGTGCCGTTGTCATAGGCGGGCAGGTGGATCGCGTCCGGTTCCTGGGCGCTGCCTAGTTGTTCGGCGAGGACCTGGCGCAGGTCGGCTTCGGCCATGGGGGTGGACGGGTGCCGGGACATGACGGGGTGGCGGTCCAACCGGTAAATCTGGCCGGCATGGGTCGCGTAGTGGTTGCTGAAGGCGGTGTAGCGCCCGAACCCTGGCTGGGCCGGGACCACGGGGATTGGGCCGTGGAGGGGGAACTGCTCATGGAGAAGCTGGATGCCGCGGCCGATGCTGCCGACAGTAGTGGAGCTGTCGAAGGTGGAGCAGACCTTGTAGAGGAGCACTTCCAGGTTCAGTGGTGCGATGCCGGCCAGATCCCGGCGTACCAGGTTGTCGAATGCTTCCCCGGCCAGGGACCTGGAGGGTCCGGCGATTCCGACGACGTCAGCATCGGCGGGCAGGGGCGCGTCGCCAATGACGAGCACAGCTTCAAGGCCGTAGCGGTGGGACTGGGCAAGGACGTCGGCGGCTCCGGTGAGGTCGTCTGCGACGAAACCGAAAGCGGGCATGTCAGGCACCTTTTCCGAAGGTTTGGACTGCGTGCAGGAGTGCATTGTCCCCGGTTTGGGACTGCTTTTCCGCTGCCGACTGGAGGGGCACGCCGGCCACGGCCGCTTCCCAGGCTTGGCGCAGGCTTCGCACTCCGGCGCCGGGACCGTCCGGGTGGGCTGCGACGCCGCCGCCGGCGAGCATCATCAGGTCGGTGGAGCCAACGGCTTCGAAGGTGGGTCCGGGGGTGGTGACGTTCTGCCCGGAGGACAGGACGGGCAGCGGGGCGATGGTCTGTCCGAGGGGTTCGAGGAGGCTGCGGATGTTCGCGGCGACTTCTTCGTCGAGTTCGTAGAACTTGCTGCCGAGTCCGCTGGCGTGCAGGTGGTCGGCGCCGGCGAGGCGGGCCATCTGCTGCCAGACCCGGTAGTCCATGCCCAGTGCTTTGGACCGCATGGAGGCGGCGAGGCCTGCACGGTGGCCGTGGATCGGTACCTCGGCGAAGCTGCGCAGCAGGGCCAGGGCGGGCAGGCCCATGACCGGGATGTTCAGCATCACGCAAGTGCCGCCGGCTCCAACGACGAGGTCGTGGCGCTTCTGCAGTCCTGCGAGGTCACCGGTGATGTTGAAGGCATACATGGTGGAATGGCCGGTAACCTGCTCAGCGGCACGGATTTCTTCGGTGGCGACCGCGACCCGGCGCTCCAACGGCAGGTACGCCGGGTCGGTCATCAGTTCATCGTCTTTGATCAGGTCGATGGAGGCCATCGCCAGGTCCCGGACCACGAGCCGGAATTCCTCTTCCGAGAGTCCGACGTTGGGCTTGACGATGGTGCCGACCATGACGCCCTGAACGTCGCTGATGAGTTTGCGCGTCCCCTCGATACCGAATGCCGGGCCGGGGTGGGCTGCGACGAAGTCCTCCGGCAGGGCCATGTCCTGCAGGCGGCAGGCATAAAGGTCGCCCAGTTCGAAGAGGTTGCCGGCGATGGCGGTCTGCAGGGTGGCCAGGTCCGTGCCGACGTTCTCCATGGGGAAATCGACGGTGACAAGGGCGGCCCGGACCTTTTCGGGAGTCGATCGTGAGGGCAGGGAGGGCCGGCAAAAGCCCAGCTCCTGAACGTCCGAGATGCGTGCGGCGTGCCGCTCCCGGATGCGTGCGGACTCGCCGGGTACCGGCAGGAACGTGCCGCTGGACTGCTCGCCCGCCATGATGGCTGCGGCTTTTGCAGGGTCAATCTCGGACTCTAGGTAGTAGGTGCAACGCACCGAGCGCGGGTCGCGCATGGTTTCTCCGTCCATGGAAGGGATGTATAAGGGGTGGCTCAGACTACGGTGGGGACCGGATCGGCCGGCTGAAGGCCTCCGGCCCGCTTCAGTGCCCAGGAGGCGACGATCGGGGCGAGTAGCGCTGTCACGAGGACTGCTGTGGCGGCCTGGGCTGAGGCGGAGGCGACAAAGGGTTCAAACCGCGGGTCGGCGACGGCGACTACCGCGGGGACGGCGACGGCGTTGCCGGCCGTGGTGCCGGCGGCGAACCCGATGCCACTCTTGGAGCCGCGCCTGAGGACGAACCGGTACCCCAGATAGGTCAGGCCTCCGGTGAACACGACGACGATCAGGCCGAGGAAGATCCCGGCGAATCCGCCGGTCAGCACGGTCTTCAGGTTGATGCCGGTGCCAACAGCGAAGGACATGAACGGGATCACGATGTTCGGCACGTGGTCCAGTGCCTTCGTCCACTCCCGGTCCACTGCGCCGATGATCAGGCCGATGATGAACGGAATCAGTGCCGCAGCGAAGGCCAGTACGGGGATGTCGCCCAGCCCGGATGCGCCCAGGAAGATCAGGGCCAGGAACGGCCCGTCATCAAAGGCGCTGGCGACGTAAGCGCCCGTGTCCCGCTCGTCGCCGTACTGGCCGGCGAACGCCAGCCACAGGGCGCCGTTGCTGTTCCCGAAGATGGCCAGCATCGCCAGGATCGATACCCCTGCGATGCCTTCGATGCCGACCACCAGGCCCAGGATCACCGCAATCGTGGCCGGGATCAGGGTCTTGCAGACCAGCACCACGGTGGTGGTGGAGGCGGCAGCCTTGCCGCTGTGGCTGCCGGTGATCTGCGCGCCGGTGGCGAGGATCAGCACCGCGATCAGAGTCAGGGCCCCCTCCTTAAAGAGCGCGGTGGTGAAGCCGCCGATTTTCAAGGCCTCGGGTGCGAAGGTGTTCATCAGCACCCCCAGCATCAGCGGGATCAGCATCATGCCTGCGGGGACCTTTTGGAGGAAGGCAAACATCGGTAGGCGTGAACGCCCGCCCCTCAAGTGCAGCTGCGTCATTTACTCGACCTTTCTACGTCATTGTATGTTCCAGTCGCCGGATCAAGTCCGTACAATTAGTACGTACATTACCTGTGGTTTGGATCACCCGTCAAGCAGGAGACGCCACACCTGCAGGCTAAGATGTGCTCAAGCGGCAAAGGAGTCAGAGTGACTGTGCAACCAGCAGGGGCAGAGCCCCGTGAACGGGCCAACGGCCTGAACCGGGAGGAGGGCCCGCCCCTTCACGCGCAGATCCGGGACATCCTGCACCGGCAGATCCTCGAACGGCCCTTGCTCCCCGGCTCCCCCCTTCCGACCGAAGAGGAACTCCAAAAACAGTTCGGTGTCTCCCGCAGCGTGGTGCGCCAAGCATTGTCCGGACTGTCCGACCTCGGGCTGATCCGCCGCCAGCGCGGCCGCGGCAGCGTCGTGGCCGCCGCCCCGGTCCTCCGCAGGCATATCCAGCGAGCCGGCGGGCTGGACGAACAGGCCGCCGCGCACGGCCAGCGCCTGCGAACCCACGTCATCGCCGTCGAACACGCAGCCCCGCCCGAGCCGGCTATAGAGGCACTCAACACCACCAACACATGGAAGATCGAACGCATCCGCTACCTGGAAGACGTCCCGGTAGCCTTCATGCGCACCTGGGTGCCACGCGACCTCTTCCCGCACTTCACCCAGGAACTGTTGGAAGACGCCTCACTGCTCGGCCTCATGCGGGAGCACGGCTACCATCCGGCAGGCGGACCCAGACAGGTCCAGGCCGTGGCCGCAGATACTGACCTTGCTCACAAACTCCATACCAGTACCCGTGAACCCCTGCTTCTGCTGCAAGGAGTGACCCGTGACGCGCTCGGCCACGGCTTGGAATGGTTCAATGTCTGGCACAGCCCCAACACCGTCTTCGACGTCGACGCACAAGTGACGTCGCAGCCGACGCCTATCTCCCAGGAACACGTCCGGCGGCTCCGGTCACTGGCACAACAAATCGAATCAGAACTGGCAGCCCTGGACCCCAGCACCGGCTGAACTGAATTAATCCCCGCCAGGTAGGGATGCCGCAGCAAGAGGAGTTCCTCCGAGTCTGAAACCGATCCTGCCGGAGCCGAAGATTTCGGTTCTGAGACCGGGAGCCCCGCCCCGTATTCGGATGGCGTCGCGTCCAAGGAGGGGTACACCCCAACCTGACGTCAGGAAGGCCCTTAGGGGTAGTCAGACTGAGGTTCGCTTTACCTGCACCAACGACGACTTCGGACAACCCTAAGACCGAAATCTGACAGTTCTCATACTGCTCATACGGCAGCGCCATTAAAGGTTGGTCGGTGGGGCCATTCGCCGGTACATACCGAGTCAACCAGGTTGCTGGGGTGGCTACTACCGTCGGCCGAAGCATTCAGGGTGTGTCAGAGTCGGGTGGGCTCCGTACGCGTTGAACAACCAGAGCCAGCTTCACTGTTTGCCACACTGAGCTCCGTAGTCGCTGGGCCCGCTCCCCTGCGCAATCAGGGCCGTACGCTTCGTTTGCAGTTCGGAATTTGCTCGGTTCCCCTCCCTTGGCCGGGCACCCTCTATAAAGCAGACATAAGTGTGGACACTGTCCACCACCCCTTTGGCAGGACAAACGGCGCACTGTAGCTCCCGTGCCTTCGGGAGGAAGCATTTCAAAAACGGGTCCGCTCCAAATCAGCGAAGTCATGTCGTACCCGCAGCCCTGAACCATGAATAGGTGTCGGCCACCCCCGGCCCACCCGACAGAACCGGAGCGAGGAACCGCAGAACCCCACCACTGCAGGCGGAAGGCCCACTAGCCAGGGACTTTGACCCCGCCACCCCACACACCTGAATAGGCCCTCGCGGCGGCCAAGCCAAAGCCCGCGCACTTAGCGTCAGAGGGACGCCACCACAAGCTATGTCAACAAGTTAAAGCAAAAACCCCTCTGACGAGGGGATATGCTGTGCCCGAGGTGGGACTCGAACCCACACACCTTTCGATACCGCATTTTGAGTGCGGCGCGTCTGCCAATTCCGCCACTCGGGCGCGGAATACGCGATGCAAACCGGTACGCCCACAGCTGATTGTGAGCAACGCGATCGCTTCACGTACGCGGAATTACTCTACATGCAGATAGGCTAAATTTCAGAATCGCGCCGTTGACGCCGCAATAGACCATGCAGTTCAAAGTACGGCCGCGGGCGCACCTAAAATGGTGATGTTCCCCCGTACCTTTCCAAGGAGATCCCGTGACTGAACAGACGGAGTCAAACCCCACGTCCCAGCCGGCGCGCCGCGTCATTGTGGCCGAGGACGAAACCCTCATCCGCCTCGACATCATCGAGATCCTGCGCGGTGAAGGGTACGACGTTGTCGGCGAAGCAGACAACGGCGAAAAGGCCGTGCAGCTGGCCGAAGAACTCAAGCCCGACCTCGTCCTCATGGACGTCAAGATGCCGGTCATGGACGGCATCACCGCCGCCGAAAAGATCGTCAAGGCCCGGATCGCCCCCGTGGTCCTGCTGACCGCGTTCAGCCAGAAGGAACTCGTGGAGCGCGCCCGCGACGCCGGCGCCATGGCCTACGTGGTCAAGCCCTTCACCCCGGCCGACCTCATCCCGGCCTTGGAGATTGCGCTCTCCCGCCACGAGGAAATCAAGGCCCTCGAAAGCGAAGTGTCGGACCTGCAGGAACAGTTCGCCACCCGCAAGCTCGTGGAACGCGCCAAGAGCCTCCTCACCACCAAGATGGGCCTGACGGAGCCGGAAGCCTTCCGCTGGATCCAGAAGACCTCCATGGACCGCCGCCTCAGCATGCGCGAAGTCGCGGAAACCATCATCAACCAGGTCAACTAAGACCCAGGACAAACGAAAAGGACCCCTGCCAATCGGCAGGGGTCCTTTTCGATTAGGTCCCTAGGACGTCGGCCAGGGGCCGAGCTTCTCGCGGGGAGCACCTTGGCTGCTGTCGCCGAGGCTGCCGGCGTCGGCGAAATCGCCTACCCTGTGAGCCTTCAGGATGTTGGTGGAACCTGCCTTGCCGGGAGGGGAACCGGCGGCAATGACAACGAGGTCGCCGTCGTTCACCAGCTTCATCTCCAGCAGGCTGCGGTCAACCTGTGCGGTCATCTCGTCGGTGTGGCCCACCATCGGAACCAGCACCGGCTGGATACCCCAGGTCAGTGCCAGCTGGTTCCACACGTGCTCCAGCGGAGTGAAGGCGAATACCGGCCGGATGGGGCGAAGGCGCGACAGGCGGCGCGCGGAATCGCCGGACTGGGTGAAGGTACAGATGTACTTTGCGTCCAGCTGGTCAGCGATTTCGACGGCGGCGCGGGTGATGGCACCGCCACGGGTCTTGGGCTTGGTCCCCAGCGGCGGAACGCGCTCCAGGCCGTGCACCTCGGTGGATTCGATGATCCGGGCCATGACCTTGACGGTTTCGATCGGGTACTTGCCCACGCTGGTCTCACCGGACAGCATCACTGCATCCGCACCGTCAAGGACGGCGTTCGCGCAGTCGGAGGCTTCCGCGCGGGTGGGGCGCGGGTTGTCGATCATGGACTCGAGGACCTGCGTGGCCACGATGACCGGCTTGGCCCAGCGGCGTGCCAGTTCAATGGCGCGCTTCTGCACGATCGGCACTTCCTCCAGGGGAAGCTCCACACCGAGGTCGCCACGGGCCACCATGATCGCATCGAAGGCGTCGATGATTTCGTGGAGCTGCTCCACGGCCTGCGGCTTCTCGATCTTGGCGATCACCGGCACGCGGCGGCCTTCTTCATCCATGATCTCGTGCACACGGGAAATGTCCGTGGCGTCGCGGACAAACGACAACGCAACCATGTCCACGCCGCGCCGGATGGCCCAGCGGAGATCGTCCTCGTCCTTCTCGCTCAGCGCCGGAACGTTCACTGCCACACCGGGAAGGTTGATGCCCTTGTTGTTGGACACCATGCCGCCCACAGTCACTTCGGCGACAACCTTGACGGCGTCCACCTCGATGGCGCGCAGGGCCACCTTGCCGTCGTCGATCAGCAGGGCATCGCCCACGTTGACGTCTTCGGTGAGGCTCTTCAGCGTGGTGGAGCAGATCTCCTTGGTGCCCGGCACATCCTCGGTGGTGATGGTGAAGATGTCACCCTCGGCGAGTTCATGCGGGCCGTCCACAAAACGGCCCAGACGGATCTTCGGGCCCTGCAGGTCAGCCATGATGGCCACCGGCTTGCTCAGCTGCCCCGCAGCCTTCCGGACGTTCTCGTACGTGTTGTCGTGCACGGAATAGTCGCCGTGGCTCATGTTCATCCGGGCCACATCCACGCCCGCTTCCAACACCGCCAACGTGTTCTCAAAGCTGGCAATTGCCGGGCCAAAAGTGGCCACAATCTTAGCGCGTCTCATATACCTACCCTAATAGTGTGCTGCATTGGTTAAGTCATTGTGGAAGTGAACCTGAGGCGAACTGACTGCTATGTCAGAGAACCGCGATGGCCCGGTCCGTCGGCGCTACGGGGGCGGGCAGGATGGTGCTGCCCATCAGGAACTTGTCCACCGCGGCAGCGCAGGCACGGCCCTCGGCGATAGCCCACACAATAAGGGACTGCCCGCGCCCTGCGTCGCCGGCCACGAAGATTCCCTCTGTGCTGGTCATGTAGTACCCGTCGCGGGACACGTTGCCGCGGCCGTCGAATTCTGCGCTGACCTGCTCGGTGATCCCGGCAGGCTCGGCCCCGGTGAAACCCAGGGACAGGAAAACCAGGTCCGCCGGGATGATCCGCTCGGTGCCGGCCTTGGGGAGCCGCTTGCCGTCCACGAATTCGGTTTCGGCAACCTTCACGCCGGTGAGCTTGCCGTTCTCCCCCACGAACTCCACGGTAGAGGCGAGGTACGTGCGCTCCCCGCCCTCTTCATGGGCGCTGGCCATCTCGAACAGCGTGGGGAACGTCGGCCAGGGCTGGTGCCCGGCACGCTCAGCCGGCGGCTGCTTGCCGATGGCCAGGGTGGTCACCGAAGCGGCACCATGGCGGTGCGCGGTGCCGAGGCAGTCCGCGCCAGTATCGCCGCCGCCCAGGATCACCACATGCTTGCCCTTGGCGTGGATCTGGTTCTCCACCGTCTCCCCCGCGACAACGCGGTTGGCCGGAACGAGGTAATCCATGGCGTAGTGCACACCGTCAAGGTCGCGGCCCGGGATGGGCAGGTCGCGCGGCACGGTAGCGCCGGTGGCAACCACCACGGCGTCATACCGGCGCCGCAGCTGCTCCCATGTCACGTCTGTACCCACGGCGACGCCGGTCCGGAAGCGGGTGCCTTCGGTCTTCATCTGCTCGATGCGGCGGTCCACCTGCTCCTTCTCCATCTTGAAGTCGGGGATGCCATAGCGGAGGAGCCCGCCGATCTTGTCGTCACGCTCATACACAGCCACCGTGTGGCCCACCCGGGTCAGCTGCTGCGCCACGGCCAGGCCGGCGGGGCCGGAGCCGACGACGGCAACGGTCTTTCCGGTCAGTCGCGTCGGCGGCAGCGGGTTGACCCAGCCGCTGTCCCAGGCTTCGTCGATGATGGAGACTTCAACCTGCTTGATGGTCACCGCAGGCTGGTTGATGCCCAGCACACAGGACGCCTCGCAGGGCGCGGGGCAAAGCCGGCCGGTCCACTCGGGGAAGTTGTTGGTGGCGTGCAGCCGCTCAATCGCTTCCTCGCCCTTGTCCCGCCACGTGAGGTCGTTCCACTCGGGGATCAGGTTGCCCAGCGGGCAGCCCTGGTGGCAGAACGGAACGCCGCAGTCCATGCAGCGGCCCGCCTGGGCCTTCAGGACACCCTTCTCCTGGGCCTCGTAAACTTCCTTCCAGTCCATGATGCGGACCGGAACAGGGCGGCGTGGCTGGGTTTCACGCTGGCGTACTTTAAGAAATCCGCGTGGGTCAGCCACCGGTTACCTCCAGGATTCGAGCCCATACTTCTTCGCCATCGGGGTCCAGGCCCTCTTCGATCGCGTCAAGACGGGTTTGCAGGACTGCCGCGTAATCGCGCGGCAGCACTTTGGTGATGCGGGCACAGGTGTCGTCGAAGTTCTCCAGCAGCCGGGCAGCGTGCAGCGACTCCGTTTCCTCGACGTGCTTCACCAGCAGGCCGTGGACAATGTCCCGGTCCTCGGCGTCGAGTTCCACAAGCTGGAGTTCGCCGGACTGCAGGGCGTCCTTATTGACCCGCGTGGTCCGCAGGTCCAGCACGTAGGCGGTACCGCCGGACATGCCGGCACCGAAGTTGCGGCCCGTCCGGCCAAGGATCAGCGTCTGGCCGCCGGTCATGTACTCGCAGCCATGGTCACCGATGCCTTCAACAACGGCAGTGGCACCCGAGTTCCGAACCAGGAAGCGTTCGCCTACCTGGCCGCGCAGGAACATCTCGCCGCTGGTTGCGCCGTAGCCGATCACGTTGCCGGCAATGACGTTGGTCTCAGCCTTGAACACGTTGGTACGGTCCGGGCGGACAATAATGCGTCCGCCGGAAAGGCCCTTGCCCACGTAGTCGTTCGAATCACCGAACAGCCGCAGCGTGATGCCGGCGGGCAGGAACGCGCCCAGCGACTGTCCCGCGGTGCCGGTCAGGGTGATGTCGATCGTGTCCGGCGCCAGCACGTCCGTGCTGAACGTCTTGGTCACCGTGTGGCCCAGCATGGTGCCCACGGAACGGTCCGTGTTGATGACATCCACGGCAATCTTCACCGGGCTGCGGTCGGTCAGTGCCTCGGTAGCCATGGTGATTAGGCGCTGGTCAAAGTGCTTGTCCAGCTCATGGTTCTGCGAGGTCATGTTGCGCAGCGGAGCGTCGTCGTCGAACTCGAGTCCGTGCAGGATCGGGTCCAGGTCAAGGCCTTCGGCCTTCCAGTGGTTGATCGCCTCGCGGGCATCCAGCACCTCGGCATGGCCGATGGCTTCTTCGATGCTCCGGAAACCCAGTTCCGCGAGGATCTCGCGGACTTCCTCGGCGAGGAATTCGAAGAAGTTGACCACGAATTCGGGCTTGCCGGAGAAGCGTGCCCGCAGTTCGGGGTTCTGGGTGGCAACGCCCACCGGGCAGGTGTCCAGGTGGCAGACGCGCATCATGATGCAGCCTTCCACCACCAGGGGCGCGGTGGCGAAGCCGAACTCCTCACCGCCGAGCAGTGCGGCGATGACAACGTCGCGGCCGGTCTTGAGCTGGCCGTCCACCTGCACCACCACGCGGTCGCGCAGGCCGTTGAGCATCAGCGTCTGCTGGGTCTCCGCGAGCCCCAGCTCCCACGGCACACCCGCATGCTTGAGCGAGTTCAGCGGGGACGCGCCGGTGCCGCCGTCGTGTCCGGAGACAAGTACGACGTCGGCCTTCGCCTTGGTGACACCCGATGCCACAGTGCCGATCCCCACTTCGGAGACGAGCTTGACGTGGACACGGGCCGAGGGATTGGCGCGCTTCGCATCGTAGATGAGCTGCGCGAGGTCCTCGATGGAGTAGATGTCGTGGTGCGGAGGAGGCGAAATGAGTCCGACGCCGGGTGTTGAGTGGCGCGTCCGGGCAACCCAGGGGTAGACCTTCTGCGCCATCAGCTGGCCGCCCTCGCCGGGCTTGGCACCCTGCGCCATCTTGATCTGGATGTCGTCCGCGTTGGTGAGGTAAAGGCTGGTGACACCAAACCGGCCGGAGGCGATCTGCTTGACGGCAGAGCGGCGCTTCGGGTCCAGCAGGCGGTCCACGTCCTCGCCGCCTTCACCGGTGTTGGACTTGCCGCCCAGCTGGTTCATGGCGATCGCGAGGGTCTCGTGGGCTTCCTTCGAGATGGACCCGTAGCTCATGGCACCGGTGGAGAAGCGCTTGACGATGCTGGAGACGGGCTCCACTTCTTCCAGGGGCACGGCAGGGCGTTCGTTCTTGAACTTGAGCAGCCCGCGCAGGGTCATCAGGTTCTCGGACTGGTCATCCACGCCCTTGGTGTAGGACTTGAAGATGTCGTAGCGGCGTTCACGCGTGGCGTGCTGCAGCCGGAAGACAGTCTCCGGGTTGAAGAGGTGCGGTTCGCCGTCGCGGCGCCACTGGTACTCGCCGCCGCCGAGGAGCGGGCGGTGCGGCTGCTCGATGCCGCCTTCCGGGTAGGCCATCTGGTGCCGCGCCGAAACTTCTGCGGCGATGACATCCAGGCCTACGCCGCCCAGCTGGGAGTGCGTGCCGGCGAAGAATTCATCCACCAGCTCCTGGCCGAGGCCAAGCGCTTCGAACGTCTGCGCACCCGTGTAGGAAGCCACCGTGGAGATGCCCATCTTGGACATGATCTTCAGGACGCCCTTGCCGAGGCCCTTGATCAGGTTGTAGACGCCGTCCTGCGGGGTCACGCCAACAACGTCTCCGCTGCTGATGAGCTGCTCCACGGACTCCATGGCGAGGTACGGGTTCACGGCGGATGCGCCGTACCCGATCAGCACGGCCACATGGTGTGTCTCGCGGACGTCGCCGGCCTCAACCACCAAGGCGGTCTTGGTGCGGTTGGCGCTGCGCAGCAGGTGGTGGTGCACGGCGCTGACCAGCAGCAGCGACGGGATCGGTGCCCACTGGGCGTTCGAGTCGCGGTCGGACAGCACCACGTACTGCACGCCGCGGTTGATGGCACCGGAAACCTGCTCGCAGATTTCGGTCAGGCGGGCACGCAGGGCGTTTTCGCCGCCTTCGGGGCGGTACAGGCCCCGGACCTTCATGGCGATCCTGTCGCCGTCGGGCGTTTCAATGTTGGCGATCTTGGCGAGCTGGTCGTTGTTGATCACGGGGAACGGCAGCGAAACCTGCGGCTGCCGGACCTGCTTGGTGTCCAGCAGGTTGCCGTTGGGACCGATGGCACAGGTCAGCGACGTGACCAGCTCTTCACGGATGGCGTCCAGCGGCGGGTTGGTGACCTGGGCGAAGGACTGCACGAAGTAGTCGAACAGCAGGCGCGGACGCTTGGACAGGACCGCTACGGGCGTGTCCGAACCCATGGCTCCCAGCGGCTCGGCACCGGTGCGCGCCATGGGGCCGAGCAGGATCTTCAGCTCTTCGGTGGTGTAGCCGAAGGTCCGCTGGCGGATGTTCACGGAGGCCGCTGTGTGGACCACGTGCTCGCGCTCGGGGAGGTCCTTGAGGTCGATCAGGTTGTCCTTGAGCCACTCGGCCCAGGGGTTCGCCGCGGCCACTTCGGCCTTGACCTCTTCGTCGTCAATGATGCGGCCGGCGTCGGTGTCCACCAGGAACATCTTGCCCGGGGAGACGCGGCCCTTTTTGACCACCTTGGAGGGCTCGACGTCGATTACGCCCACCTCGGAGGCGAAGACGATCAGGCCGTCCTCGGTGATCCAGTAGCGTCCGGGGCGGAGGCCGTTGCGGTCCAGGGTGGCGCCCACCAGGTTCCCGTCGGTGAACGACACGGCGGCCGGTCCGTCCCACGGTTCCATCAGCAGCGAGTGGTACTCGTAGAAGGCACGGCGTGCCGGATCCATGGTGGCGTGGTTTTCCCAGGCCTCGGGGATCATCATCATGATCGAGTGCGTGATCGGCCGGCCGGAGAGCCAGAGCAGCTCGGCTACCTCATCGAAGGACGCCGAGTCGGATGCGCCGGGCGTGCAGATGGGGTACAGCTCTTCGGGGGAATCCCCCAGCAGCGGGTTGGCGAGCTGGGACTGGCGGGCGCGCATCCAGTTCCGGTTGCCCTTGACGGTGTTGATTTCACCGTTGTGGGCGATGGTGCGGAACGGCTGGGCCAGCGGCCAGGAGGGGAACGTGTTGGTGGAGAAGCGCGAGTGGACAATGGCCAGCTTGGTCTTGAAGCGCTTGTCGGAGAGGTCCGGGTAGAACGGCTCCAGCTGGGCGGTGGTGAGCATGCCCTTGTAGACAATGGTGCGCGAGGACAGAGACGGGAAGTAGACACCGAACTTGTTCTGGGCACGCTTACGGATCCGCCATGCCCGCGAGTCGAGCTCGTTGCGGTCCAGCTTCTCGCCGGTGGCTGAGGCGAGGAAGGGCTGGGAGAAGTACGGCATGCAGGCGCGGGCCATGGCGCCCACGAGGTCCGCCACGATGGGCACTTCGCGCCAGCCCAGGACCTTGAGGCCCTCATCGGCAGCCAGGCCTTCGATGCCGGTCTTTGCGGCGTCGGCCTCGCGCTGCTCTGCGGGCAGGAAGGCGGTGCCGGCCACAAACTGGCCGGGCGCGGGAAGCTCGAATTCCGTGACGGCGCGGAAAAATTCATCCGGGATCTGCATGAGGAGGCCGGCACCGTCACCGGTGCCTTCGTCTGCGCCCACGGCACCGCGGTGCTCGAGGTTGCGCAGGGCGGTCAGCGCGGCGTCGACGATGTCGTAGCCGGGCTCACCGCGGAGCGTGGCGATGATCGCAAGGCCACACGCGTCTTTCTCGTTTTCTGGGTTGTATAGACCCCGGGCCTCCGGCAGCGCAGCGAAACGCTTAAACGGAGAGACGGGGCCGTCAGATCCTATTTTTTCGGACCAGCGTGGGCTATGAAGATGGGTCATTGAAGACGTCCTTCCTCGAGATCGTACGTATGGAAGGGACACCGTTGGCCCCACTCTCCGCGCCTGTGTGATGGGCACAACAAAGTGTTTATTTACTGGAAATTGTAGGCCAGACAGGCCTGCTGAACGAAGAGTTACGCAGGCCACTGACCCGGGCTTGACCGGGCAGCAGCTCTCTGCTGTCCGGGCGTGCCCTGTTGCCACGACGCTGTGGTGCGGGCGCTCCGAGAGGTGACTCTGTGCTGCCCATGCCGTGCTGGCGTCCTACTTGCTTGTGCCAGCCTCCGGCGCTGATTCCGTTGCCTTGTGGCGGGAATTTCCGGTCCCCGACGCTTCAGCCGCGGGCTTGTTGCCGCTGCCGGACGCCGGTTCCTCTTCCGTTGGGGTGGAAGGATTTCCGGAACCATTTTGGATAACAGGCAGATTATCACGCGCACCACTATCTGAGACACGGGAATCCGCATCGCGGACAGTCTTGCCCGGCGCTGCCGCGGGACCGTGTCCTTCCAGATATGGCGTGTCCGGTTCCGGCCGTCCCTTCATCCCCAACAGGATGAACACCACCAAGGCAATGACAAACACAAAGATGCTGGTCCAGACGTTAAGCCTGGTGGTGATGCCAAAGAGGCTGATCTGCTCCGCCTCGTCGATTCGCATCGCTTCGATCCAGACCCGGCCCAGCGTGTAATACATCGCATAGAGCCAGAACAGGCGTGCCCGCCGGAAGTTGAACCGCCGGTCCAGGGCCAGCAGGATCAGCACGCCGGCGATGTTCCAGAGCGACTCGTACAGGAAGGTCGGGTGGAAGAGCGTGTCCGCCGGCGTGCCGGCGGGAAAGTTCGGGTTGTCCGCGTCGATCTGCAGGCCCCAGGGCAGCGTAGTGGGACCGCCGAAGAGTTCCTGGTTGAAGTAGTTGCCCCACCGGCCCACGGCCTGGGCCAGCAGGAGGCCGGGCGCCGCGGCGTCCAGAAAGGCTGTGAGCTTGACCCCTGCACGCCGGCAGCCGATCCAGGCGCCCACAACACCCAGGACAACGGCGCCCCAGATCCCCAGGCCGCCGCGCTGGATCTGCGGGATCAGCCAGAGGTCGCCGGTACCGTCGAAGCCGGGCCCGAAATACTGGTCCGGTGACGAGACAACGTGGTACAGCCGGCCGCCGATGATGCCGAACGGGATGGCCCAGATGACGATGTCCCACACGCTGCCTTCGGGTGCGCCGCGCTTGGCCCACCGGACGGACGTAAGCCACAGGCCCACGATGATGCCGGCCAGGATGCACAGGGCATAGGCGTGGATCCGCAGGGTCCCCCACGGCAGCGGGATATCGAAGCCGGACCAGTCCGGGCTGGGGATGCTGGCCGGCACCAGGGCGGCAGCGTGGAGGAGCGTCTGCATCAGGGGTTAGGCCACTTCCCGGGTGAGTCCAGCGCTGAGGTCCCGGGTGAGGTCTGCGACGGCGGGAACACCGCCGTCGCGGATTGCAGCAACCAGTGCCGTTCCCACGATGACGCCGTCGGCGTAGGCCGCGATCTCCCGGACATGCCCGGCGTTGGAAACTCCGAGCCCGACGCAGACGCGCTCGGCACCGGCAGCGTGGGTGTCGGCAACAAGTTGTTCAGCGCTGCTGCTGACATCCTGCCGCGTGCCTGTGACGCCCATGATGGAGACGGCGTACACAAAGCCCCGGCTTGCCTTCACGGTCATGGCCAGGCGCTCGGGGGTGGAGGAAGGTGCCACGAGGAACACCCGGTCCAGGCCGTACTTGTCCGACGCCGCGAACCATTCCGTCGCCTCGTCCGGGATGAGGTCCGGGGTAATGAGCCCTGCTCCCCCGGCCTCGGCCAGCCTGCGGGAAAACTCGTCCACGCCCATGCGCAGTACGGGGTTCCAGTACGTCATGACCAGGACTGCGACGTCTGTGGCGGCGGTGATGCCGGCTACGACGTCGAAGACGCTCTCCACGCGGAACCCGTTGGCGATGGCCTCGGTGGTGGCCGCCTGGATGACCGGACCATCCATGACAGGGTCCGAGTAGGGGATGCCGATTTCGATCAGGTCGGCACCGTTCTTCGCCATGGCAATGCCGGCGTCGATGGTGGCCTGGACGTCGGGGTACCCGGCCGGCAGGTAGCAGACCAGGGCCGAGCGCCCGGCGTCGCGGGCGCGGTCGATGGCGGCGGCGGACTTGCTGGCCGTCTGTTCAGTCATCAGTGGTCCTCAGTGTTTTCTGCGGCAGTCTTCTCTGAAACGGCTTGATCTGCGACGGCGGCGGGGGCACCGGTCGCGGGAACGGCTTCCGTTTCCGCCCGGTCGGCAGGGCCCTTGGGCTTGCGGGTGGAAAGGTTGGTCCCCTTGACCTTGCCCTCCTCGTCGAGCATGTCGAACCATTCCGCGGCAGTCTCCACGTCCTTGTCGCCACGGCCGGAGAGGTTCACGATGATGACCGTATCGGACGGGTTGGCGCTGCCTTCGGTGAGCCGCTTGCCCACCTTGATGGCGCCTGCGAGGGCGTGAGAGGACTCGATGGCGGGGATGATGCCCTCGGTCCGGCACAGGAGCTTGAACGCGTCCATCGCTTCGCTGTCGGTGATGGGCTCGTACGTGACCCGGCCGATATCGGCCAGGTAGGCGTGCTCGGGGCCAACGCCCGGGTAGTCCAGTCCGGCGGAGATCGAGTGGGACTCGATGGTCTGCCCGTCGTTGTCCTGCATGAGGTATGAGCGCGCACCGTGGAGGACGCCGGGCTTGCCGAGCGTGATGGTGGCCGCGTGGCGTCCGGTCTCGACGCCGTCGCCGCCGGCCTCGAAGCCGTAGATCCTGACGCCGGGGTCATCCAGGAACCCGTGGAAGATGCCGATCGCGTTGGAGCCGCCGCCGATGCAGGCGACGACGGCGTCAGGCAGCTTGCCGGTCTGCTCCAGGATCTGGGCACGGGCTTCCTCGCCGATGACCTCGTGGAAGAAACGGACCATGGCCGGGAACGGGTGCGCGCCGGCGGCGGTGCCCAGCAGGTAGTGGGTGGTGTCGACGTTGCTGACCCAGTCCCGGAGGGCGTCGTTGATGGCGTCCTTGAGGGTCTGGGAGCCGTTGGTCACGGGGACCACCGTGGCGCCGAGCAGCTGCATGCGGGCAACATTCAGTGCCTGGCGGCGGCAGTCTTCAGCGCCCATGTAGACAACGCATTCCAGGCCGAGGAGGGCTGCGGCGGTGGCGCTGGCCACGCCGTGCTGCCCCGCGCCGGTCTCAGCGATGACACGGGTTTTACCCATGCGCTTGGCCAGCAAGGCCTGCCCCAGCACGTTGTTGATCTTGTGCGATCCGGTGTGGTTCAGGTCCTCGCGCTTGAGGAAGATCCGTGCGCCGCCCGCGTATTCAGAGAACCGCTTGGCCTCGGTGAGCAGCGAAGGCCGGCCGGAGTAGTTCTTGTTCAGCTCCGCGATCTGGGCCAGGAAGTCAGGATCGGCCTTGGCCTTTTCGAAGGTGTCCTCGAGCTCGTCCAGGGCGGCGATCAGCGACTCGGGCATCCATCGTCCGCCGTAGCCGCCGAAGTAGGGCCCCGGGGCGTGCTTCAGCGAGCCGCCCTGCAGGAATGCCTCCGTGGCGTTGATGTCAGCGTTCTCTGAAGCTTCAGCCATCAGTCCCGTCCTGTTCCAGTTGATCGTTCAGAAGTGTTGTGCCGCCGGCACCGGCGCCGGCGGTTGCCGGGACTAGGCCCGTGCGGAGATTGCGGCTGCGCCGGCGGCGGTGAACTCGGCGATCCGCTCCCGGGGAGTGGAATCGCTCACCAGCGCCTCGCCCACCAGGATGGCGTTCGCGCCGTTCGCGGCGTAGTACCTTACGTCGTCCACGCCGCGCACGCCGGATTCGGCGATGACCAGCGCTTCGGCTGGAATCAGGCCGGCGAGGGACGCGAAAACGGAACGGTCGACGTCGAGCGTTTTGAGGTTGCGGACGTTGACGCCGATGATCCGCGCCTCCGCCGCCACGGCACGTTCGATTTCCTCTTCCGTGTGCGTCTCAACCAGCACATTCATGCCCAGTTCGCGGCTGAGCGCGCTGAAGTCCCGAAGCTCGCTGTCCGAGAGTGACGCCACAATAAGCAGGATCAGGTCCGCACCGTGGGCGCGGGCCTCCCAGATCTGGTATTCGTCGACCGTGAAGTCCTTGCGCAGCAGCGGAGTGTCCACGCGGGCACGGACGGCATCCAGGTCCGCGAGGGACCCATTAAAGCGCCGCTGTTCGGTGAGGACGCTGATGACGGCGGCACCGCCGTCGGCGTACTGCGCCGCGAGCGAAGCCGGGTCCACAATGGTGGCCAGGTCCCCCTTGGAGGGACTGCGCCGCTTGATCTCGGCGATGACCTTCAGCTCATCGCGCGGATCAGCCGGACCGCCGAGGGCCGCCCAGGCATCCCGCGCGGGCGCCGCAGCGGTGGCCAGATCCTTCAGTTCCGCGAGCGAAACGAGGCGCTTCCTGGACTCCATATCCTCCCTGACACCGGCGTTGATGTCATCGAGAACAGTAGCCATCAGTGGCCGGTGCTCTTCAGCTTGCTGCCTTCGACGCCGTAGCCTGCCTTGCGCATGATGTAGCCCAGGATCAGGCCGAGGACCATAACGGCTCCACCGGCGATGAAGATGGGGGTGTTGGCGATGACGAAGGCGATGGAGCAGACCAGGGCACCAACCAGCATCACGATCACACAGGTCCAAGCTGCGGGGCTGTTGCCATGGCCCAGTTCCTGGCTGTGGTCAACACCGTGGTGGACGGCAGCTTCAGTAGCGGACTTGGACGCGGATGCGGGTGCTTTGCTCATGTGAATCTCCTCAGGATCAATACTGCTTACATTCTGCCATTTTTTGGCGGTGACCTGCCCATCGGCGGGCCCGGCGGCGGTTTGAGGGCGTCATCCCGGCCGGCCGCCGGCGGCGCTTAGGTGGGGTCGTCGCCGCGCGAGAGCCTGTCCCAGCTGTCGATCTCGTCCACCGGCCCTGCCGGCGCCATGCTGCTGCCGGCGGACGCGCCGTAGGCGGCCGTGTCATATTTGGTCCGCGACTTCCAGTACCGGCCCGCCGGAACAATCACCAGGGCGCCCAGCGCCAAAAGGACACCGGCGACGACGGCGAGAACCGGGAAGACAGTCGCCTCGGCTCCGGCGCTGCTTCCGGTCACTCCGGTGGCGGCAGCAATGGACCCTTGCGCGGCGGCCAGCGGGTCAGCCAGCACCGTAGCGGCGGCCGCGACGATGCCGGTGGCTGCAAGGACGACGATGACGGTGATGACCCAGCGCGCGACCTTTCCGGCGATGGAGGCGGCCAGCCCCCCGGCCAGTGCCACGAGCGCCAGGGCGGTCACCGCGGTGGCCGCCTTGCTGCCCTGCACCGGCAGGGTGTTCTGGCCCCCCGCTGTCTGGCCAACCTGGTCCGGGTCCAGGGTGATGTTGATCCAGGTCTGGGTGGTGGTGCCAAAGACGGCCAGCGCCAGAACTGCTATCAGCAGCACCAGCGTGGACTTGCGGGCCCATGCCGGAGTCATTCGCGGGCCTCCCTGGGATCAGGCAATGATTCGGCCGTGATGTTGCGCAACGATCCGGCCGTGTGGACTGCCCGGAGCGGAGCGGCTGCCTTGTTCACGGTTTCGAGTGCCTCGGTGGGGTTCACCGAATCCGCCACGATGCCGCCGCCGGCCTGGACGTAGGCGCGTCCTTCACGCAGCAGCGCCGAGCGGATGGCGATGGCCATGTCCATATCGCCGGCGAAGTCCAGGTAGCCCACCACGCCGCCGTAGATTCCGCGCCGGTGCGGTTCAAGCTGGTCCAGCAGGCGGAGGGCTCGGGGCTTCGGGGCGCCGGACAGGGTGCCGGCGGGGAACGTCGCTTTCAGGACGTCATACGCCTTGGCCTGGGGAGACAGCTTCCCCACCACGGTGGAGACAAGGTGCATGATGTGGCTGAAGCGCTCCACCTCCATAAACTGTGTGACGTCCACGGTTCCTGCCACGCACACCTTGGAGAGGTCGTTGCGGGAGAGATCCACCAGCATCAGGTGCTCAGCGCGTTCCTTCTGGTCCGCCAGGAGTTCCTCGGCGAGGGCTTTGTCCCCCTCGACCGTTTTGCCGCGGGGCCGCGAACCGGCAATCGGGTGGGTGATGACCTCTTCGCCGGTCACCGTCACGAGGGCTTCCGGTGAGGAGCCGACGATCGAGTACTCCCGGCCATCGGCGTCTTCGAGGCTGAAGATGTACATGTAGGGGCTGGGGTTGGTGTTGCGCAGGACCCGGTAGACATCCAGCGGGGACGCGCCGCATTCCATCTCGAAGCGGCGGGAAATCACCACCTGGAACACTTCACCGTCCACAATGGCTTCCTTGCCCCGGTCCAGTGCCTCCAGGTAGGCGGGTTCGGCCCACCGCTCCTCCACACTGGAAGCGAAGTCCAGGGCTGCGGGCTCCAGGACCGAGACCGGCTGCGCCACCGGTGTGCTGACCTTGGTGAGCAGGGCCTTGACCCTGGCCACGGCATCATGCCACGCCTCGTCAACGCGCTCAGAGCTGTTGTCGAAGTTGATGGCGTTGGCAATAAGCAGCACGCTGCCGTCGTGATTGTCGTGCACGGCCATGTCCGTGACGAGGTTCAGCGCCAGTTCCGGCAGGTGCAGGTCATCTTCGGGCGGGCTGGTGAGACGTTCCCAGTGACGGACCGTTTCCCAGCCCAGGAAGCCCACCAGGCCGGACGTGAACGGCGGCAGGCCTTCGAACCTGCTGGTCCGCAGCGCTTCGACCGTGTCGCGGATGGCGTCCACGGGGTTGCCGTCCAGAGGCACTCCGGCCGGCGGCTGGCCAAGCCAGTACGCCTGGCCGTCCTTGGTGGTCAGCGTGGCACGGGATTTGGCGCCGATGAACGAGTAGCGCGACCAGGTTCCGCCCACCGCCGCGGACTCCATCAGGAACGTGCCGGGCTGGCCCTGAGCCAGCTTCCGGTACAGGCCGATGGGAGTCTCCGCATCGGCGAGCACCTTCAGCGTAACGGGGATGACCCGGCTGTTGCCGGCCAGTTCGCGGAACTCCTCGAGGCCCGGGCTGATGATTCCAAGGTCCTGCATGGCTATGCTTCGCCGCCTGTTCTTGTGTGCCGCCGCGGTGGAACCGCGTCAGTCTTCTGCTGCCAAAGTATGGAGGCCTGAGGGGGTTCCGCCCCAGGCGGGTGGATCAGAGGGCCGCGCCGGCCCGGACGTCCAGGTCCCTGCCGTCGAAGCAGGTCCTGGTGCCCGTGTGGCACGCGGCGCCGACCTGGTCGACGCGGATCAGGAGGGCATCGCCGTCGCAGTCCATGGCCACGGATTTGACCCACTGGACGTGGCCGGAGGTGTCCCCCTTGCGCCAGTATTCCTGGCGGGAGCGGGAGTAGAACGTCACCCGGCCGCTGGTCATGGTCCGGTGCAGGGCCTCGTCATCCATCCACCCCAGCATCAGCACCTCGTTGGTGTCGAACTGCTGGACCACAGCGGCAACAAGCCCGGCACTGTCCCGCTTGAGTGCGGCGGCCAGATCCGGCGACAGCGGGCTGGCGGCGGGGACCGGGACAGATACGGGGGCGGGGGCGGGCTGCTCAGACATCAGGTCAAGTCTAGTGCCTTATCCGGGGCGGTCGAATATGCACGAACAGGCATGGAACCCAGTGTTACCAACGGCACCCGTGCGGGGGCGGTTCTGCTGCCCAACTTCCCCGCTCTCGTGCTAGTTTCACAAGTGATGCATTACGTTGACCCGTCCCGAGAAGTCCTGGCCGAAACCCTCCTGGCGGCCGGCCCTGACGCCCCCACCCTCTGCCGTGGCTGGCGCACCAGGGACCTTGCTGCGCACCTTTACCTGCGCGAACGCAAAGCTGCCGTGGGCCTGGGCCTGATCATCAAGAGCCTTTCAAAGGCCTCGGACAAGGCCACTGCCAAGCTCGCCGCGAAGCTGAAGACCACGGACGACTACACGGGCCTGGTCAATACGTTCCGCAGCGGGCCGCCGGCCTTGTCGCCCATGAAGATCAAGGCACTGGACGAGAGCTCCAACCTGATCGAATACTTCGTCCACACCGAGGACATCCGCCGGGCCCTTGACCGGTGGGCTCCGCGGCAGCTGGATGAGGCGTACTCGGACGCGTTGTGGGACGAGCTCATCAAACGGGCCGCCATCCTGTACCGCGGCGTCGACCTGGGCATTGTGCTGGTACGCCCGTCCGGGCCCCGGCACGTGGCCAAACGCGCACCCGTGTCGGTGGCCATCGTCGGCGAACCGGGCGAACTGCTGATGCACGCCCACGGCCGGACCCGCCACGCCCTTGTCACCTTCGAAGGCCAGCCCGACGCCGTCGCCCTCCTCCAGTCAGCCGAAGTGGGCCTCTAACAACCCACGCGTGGGGATCAGCGGACTTCGAAGCCTGCTTCGCGGATGGCCTGCTTGACCTGGGACATCATGTTGTCCGGGCCCCAGTGGAAGATCGAGGCGGCCAGGACGGCGTCGGCCCCTGCAGCCACGGCGGGCGGGAAGTGGGCAGGTTCCCCTGCTCCTCCTGAAGCGATGATCGGCACCTTCACGGCAGCCCGCACAAGCCGGATGAGCTCCAAATCGAAGCCGTCCTTGGTGCCGTCGGCGTCGATGGAGTTCAGCAGGATTTCACCGATGCCGCGGTCGGCCGCTTCCTTGGCCCACTCGATGGCGTCGATGCCCGTACCGGTGCGTCCGCCATGGGTGGTTACTTCAAAGCCCGACGGCGTGGGCTCGGATCCCGGCCGGGTGCGGCGGGCGTCGACGGACAGGACAAGCACCTGCGAACCGAAGTGCCTGCTGATTTCGTTGATGACATCGGGACGGGCCACCGCGGCGGTGTTGATGGAGGCCTTGTCGGCGCCGTAGCGCAGGAGCTTGTCCACCTCGGCGACGCCCCGCACTCCCCCGCCAACGGTCAGCGGGATGAAGACTTCCTCGGCGGTCCGGCGGACCACGTCGAAGGTGGTCTCGCGGTTGCCGGAGGACGCGGTGACGTCGAGGAACGTCAGTTCGTCGGCGCCGGCGTTGTCGTACCGGTGGGCGAGTTCCACGGGATCTCCGGCGTCGCGGAGGCCCTCGAAGTTGATGCCCTTCACAACGCGTCCGGCGTCGACGTCGAGGCACGGGATGACTCGTACAGCTACAGCCATGGGTACTCCTGGAATTCTCGGGTGGATTCTGCGGCGCTACGAGGCCAAAGGCTCAGATGCGGCAGGCGTGGATGCTGCTGACCAGGATGGCGCGGGCGCCGAGGTCATACAGCTCGTCCATGATGCGGTTGGTTTCCTTCTTCGGAACCATGGACCGGACGGCCACCCATTCGGAGTCACGCAGCGGGGAGACAGTGGGCGATTCCAGGCCCGGGGTGAGTGCTGCGGCCTGCTCCACGAGTTCCTTGCGGATGTCGTAGTCCATCAGGACGTACTGCCTCGCAACCAGGACACCCTGGAGGCGGCGGATCAGTACTTCAATTTCCTTGGCAGTGCCGTTGGCGGCGCCGCCTTCGCCGGTGCGCCGGATCAGGACGGCCTCGGATTTGAGGATCGGATCGCCGAAGATCTCCATGCCGGCGGCCTTGAGCGTGTTACCCGTTTCGACGACGTCGGCAATGGCGTCCGCCACGCCCAGGCGGACAGATGATTCGACGGCGCCGTCAAGCCGGACCACTGTGGCCTTGACGCCTCGCTCGGCGAGGTAGCCCCGCAGCAGTCCGTCGTAGCTGGTGGCGAGGCGCTTGCCTTCAAGTTCTTCCACCTTGCTGAAGTCCCCGACCGGTCCGGCGAAGCGGAACGTGGAGGCAGCAAAGCCCAGGGGCAGCAGTTCTTCGGCTTCCACCTCGGCGTCCAGCAGCAGGTCACGGCCGGTGATGCCGACGTCGAGCGTTCCCCGGCCGACGTAGACGGCGATGTCGCGCGGGCGGAGGAAGAAGAACTCAATGCCGTTGTCAGGGTCCATCATGACCAGTTCGCGGGTGTCGCGGCGCTGGCGGTAGCCGGCTTCGGACAGCATGGCGGAGGCGGCTTCGGACAGGGAGCCCTTGTTGGGGACGGCTACTCGCAGCATGGGGGTCTTTCTTGTTGGGAGGTCTAGTGATCAGGCAAACGGGCCACACAGGGAACTGGCGGGCAAGGAAGGCCGCACAGTGCGCAGTGGCTACAGATGCTTGTAGACGTCTTCCAGGGTCAGGCCTTTGGCGAGCATCAGAACCTGCAGGTGGTACAGCAGCTGGGAAATTTCCTCGGCCGCGGCTTCATCGGATTCGTACTCAGCGGCCATCCAGACTTCGGCTGCTTCCTCCACGACTTTCTTGCCGATGCCGTGGACTCCGGACTCCAATTCAGCGACGGTGCGGGAGCCTGCCGGGCGGGTGGCTGCCTTCTCACTCAGTTCAGCGAACAGCGTCTCGAAATTCTTCACGCCCTACAGCCTACTTGCTGCGCGCCTCACGGCGCCTGTCGGGCCGCTGCATGACGGGCGCCATGTGAGTGAAGACACACAGCGCCCGCCATTTTGCTAGCGGCTGTACTGCTTGAGGAGGACTGCCGTGGCCAGGGCCGCCGTCACTGCTTCGTGGCCCTTGTCCTCATTGGAGCCGGGCAGCCCGGCCCGGTCCAGGCCCTGCTGCTCCGTATCGCAGGTGAGCACGCCGAAGCCCACCGGCACCCCGGTGTTGACGCTCACGTCGGTCAGTCCCGACGTCGCTGCCTGGCAGACGTACTCAAAGTGCGGCGTGCCGCCGCGGATGACGACGCCGAGAGCAACCACTGCGTCAAAGTGCGGTGCCAGCCGCGCGGCGGCGACCGGAAGCTCGAAGGCTCCCGGAACGCGCAGGACCGTGGGTTCGCTGATGCCTGCGTCCTTGGCGGCGCGCAGTGCACCGTCCAGGAGTCCGTCCATGATCTGGGTGTGCCAGCTGGCAGCCACAATGGCCAGCCGCAGCTGCGACGTTTCCGCCGGGTTGAGGGTGGTGAGGTCGATATCTGGTGCGCCGTGTCCGCTCATGCGTGTATCTGGTCCGTTCAGTCTTGTTCGTGGGAGAAGGTGTCAGCAGCTGCGCCGGGCACTGCCACAACGTGGGTGTCCAGCGTCAGCCGGTGCTCCATGCGGTCCTTTTTGGTCTGCAGGTAGCGGATGTTCTGGTCGCGGGAGGGCACCTCGGTGGGAACCATCTCCACGACCTTCACGCCGGCTTTGGCGAGCCGGTTCTGTTTGTCAGGGTTGTTGCTCAGGAGCCGGACCTCGTGGAGGCCCATCTCTGCGAGGATTTGGGCGGCAGCCTTGTAGCAGCGGGCGTCCACCGGGAGTCCCAGCTGCTCGTTGGCTTCCACGGTGTCAAAGCCGGCTTCCTGGAGTGCGTAGGCCTTGATCTTGTTGGCCAGGCCGATCCCCCGGCCTTCCTGTCCGCGCAGGTACAGCAGGGTGCCGCCGAACTCGTTGATGAGCTCCAGCGCGTACGCCAGCTGTTCGCCGCAGTCGCAGCGGTAGGAACCGAAGACGTCACCGGTCAGGCACTCCGAGTGGAGCCTGACCAAGGGGGCCAATCCATCCTTGGGCGGATTGGGCGAGCTCACGGCCAGGTGTTCGGCGCCCGTGGCAAGGTCGGTCCAGGCCTGCGTAATGAAGTCGCCAAAGGCGGTGGGCAGCTGCACGATAGGACCGGCGCTTACCGGGTGGTGGGCATGGCCGTTGCTGGCTGCCTTGCGGTGGTGGCCGTCCTGGTGGCTGTCGTCCGAAAATCCGGAAACCGTCATCGTTACTCCTCTACTCCGCCCGGGCGTCCGGCCCGGTGTTACTGTCGGCGGGAACCGCGGCCCCTGCTTCAAGGTAAGCCACAAGGTCCTCGATCGAGATCAAGGGGCACCCGTGTTCGGCGGCGAATACCCGCAGCCCGTCGAGCCGCATCATTTCGCCGTCGTCGTACACAACCTCGGCAATGACGCCCACCGGCTCCAGTCCGGCAAGCCGGCAGAGGTCCACGGCCGCTTCGGTGTGGCCGGGGCGTTCACGCACTCCACCGTTAACGGCCCGGAGCGGGAAAATATGCCCCGGCCGGGTCACGTCGGCCGGTCCGGCGCCGGGGTCTGCCAGCACGCGTGCGGTCAGGGCGCGGTCGGTGGCGGAAATGCCGGTGCTGACGCCTACCGCCGCGTCACAGGAAACGGTGTACGCCGTGCCTTTCGAATCCTGGTTGACTGCCACCATGGGAGGCAGTGCCAGGGCATCGGCTCGGTCTCCGGCGAGCGGGACGCAGATGACCCCGGAGCTGTACCGGATGGTCCAGCCCATCAGTGCGGGAGTGGCGTGCTGGGCCGCGAAGATAATGTCACCTTCGTTTTCGCGGTCCTCGTTATCCACCACCAGCACGGGCAGTCCAGCGGCCATGGCGCGGATAGCGTCTTCCACGGTGTCGAGTCCTGTTGTGGCGTCCCGGCGCGTCGTTGCGTCCGAGGCTGGCTCCAGCCGGATCGTGGTGTTCATCGCGTGCCTCCATTTGCTGCGCCGGTGCTGAATGCCAGCAGGCGTTCGGTGTACTTGGCCAGCACGTCCACCTCGAGGTTGACCTTGCTGCCTGTTTGTTTTGCGCCCAGGCCGGTCTCAGCCAGCGTTGTGGGAATCAGGCCCACTTCGAACCACGGCTCGGACTCCGCCGCGGTGCTGACCGCCGTGACGGTGAGGGAGACGCCGTCGATCGCTATGGAACCCTTTTCGGCGATGTAGCGGGCGAGGTTGGCCGGCACACCGAACCGCAGGCGCTCCCAGTTGCCCAGCGCCTCGCGTTCCAGCAACTGGCCAACGCCGTCGACATGGCCCTGGACAACGTGGCCGTCGAGCCGGCCGCCTGCCGGTACACACCGCTCAAGGTTCACCGAATCACCGGCCGCAAGCTCGCCAATGGTGCTTCGGACCAGTGTCTCTCCCATCACGTCAACGCTGAATTCCTTGCCGTCGATCTCTGTGGCAGTCAGGCAGACTCCGTTGACGGCAATGGACCCGCCGAGGGCAAGCCCTTCGGTGGTTCCTGGAGCACTCAGCCGGAGGGTCGCGCTGGCATCGCCGTCACGCTCCACGGACAGGACGTGGCCCTGTTCGGCAATAATTCCGGTAAACATCAGTAGCCTCCCATGGCTGGTTCCGCGGCAGTGCGGGATGGTTGTGGTTCCAAAGCTTCGATTGGTTCTGGCCGGAGGTGCAGCCTAAGGTCGCGTCCCAGCGTCCGCACCGCGCCGCCGTCGGACGTGTCCCATTCCCAGTGCTGTGCCTCTGCGAGGGTGGTGATTCCCAGGCCGTTCAGCGCGGGCGTTCCTGAACCCAACAACGTAGGCGCCAGGTAGACAATGAGTTCATCCACGAGCCCGGCGGCAAGGAATGAGCTGAGGATGCGCGAGCCGCCTTCCACCATGACATGGCGGATTCCTTCCGCGTACAGCAGAGACAATGCCTCATGCGGGTTCCTGGTGGGCAGGTGAAGCACGTGCCCGTCGTCGCCGCGGATGGCTGCGTCCGCCGGGATCTCCCGGCGGCCCATCACGGCACGCAGCGGCTGCTTCCCTGTGGTGGCCCCCGAAGCGTCACGCGCAGTGAGCCGCGGATTGTCCACCAGTACTGTCTGCGTGCCCACCAGGATGGCGTCGATCCGCTGCCGTAGCCCGTGATTGTCCGCCAGGGACTCCGGAGACGAAATCCATTGGCTGGTCCCGTCCTCCGCGGCGATCCGGCTGTCCAGGGTCTGGGCGATGTGCAGCGTGACGAAGGGCCGGCCGGCAGCTACGGCGAGGAACCACTGACGGTTCAGTTCCAGGGCTTCGACGGCGGCGAGGCCGCTGCGGACGCGGACTCCGGCTTTCCGCAGGGTGGCTGCGCCGCCCGCTGCAGGGTCGTGCGGATCGTCGACGGCGTAGACCACATCTGCGATCCCGGCCTCGATGATCGCCTGGGTGCAGGGTCCGGTGCGGCCGAGATGGTCGCAGGGCTCCAAAGTAATCACCATGGTGCAGCCGGTCAGGTCCAGCCCGGCCGCAGCGGCCTCCAAGATCGCGTCGGCTTCGGCATGGGGGGTCCCGGCGCCGCGGTGGTAACCGGTCACAAGGTGCTGCCCGGCGGCGTCAATGACGACGGCGCCGACGAGCGGATTCGCTCCGCGCGGTCCCTTCAGGGCTGCTTCGAGGGCAGCGTTCATTGCGGCCGTTTCGGCGTTGCTGAACGCCGTCACGTTATCGACCGGAGTCACGTTGTCGACGCGGGTCACGTTGTCGACGCGGGTCATGGGGCAGCCACCGGGCGGGTGGCGTCGGCGTCCGGTACGTAGGACAGCCTGGCTTCAAAGAGCCATCGCAAGGGGTTCATGTGTTGTGTCGTTCCTTCCCTCTAGAACCGCGACGGCTCCGGGGGTATACGACAGCAGAAGGCCGCGGCGTCATCAGGACGCCGCAGATACAGCTGTACGTGCTTCTCTCATCCAGACTTTAACTGTCGGTACCGGAATTTCACCGATTCAACCGTCCGCCGGTTCCCTCCCCCGAAGGGGAAAGCGCCGGCTCGCGGGTCGCGGACTATCACCGCCGGTTCGGACTTACACCGACCCCGGAGCACGTATTGTGTGTTGCTATTGTGCCATAACTACAAGGGCGTCCGGACTATTCCCCCGACCCGGTACGTAACGTGGAACGCAACGTCAGGGTGCCGGCTTCACGGAGCCGGGTGATGGCTGCTCCCGGGTCTTCGGCACCATACACGGCCGAGCCAGCGACGAAGACGTTCGCCCCGGCTTCTGCCGCCCGCAGGATCGTCTCCTCGGTGATGCCGCCGTCGACCTGGAGGGCGACCTCAAACCCGGACCCGTCGATGGCGGCCCGCGCGCGGCGGATCTTGGGCAGGGTCAGATCCAGGAATGCCTGGCCGCCGAAGCCCGGCTCCACCGTCATGATCAGGAGCATGTCCAGTTCTTCGAGCATGTCCAGGTACGGTTCCACGGCGGTGGCAGGCCGCAACGCCAGGCCGGCCTTGGACCCCCTGGCCCGCAGTTCCCGGGCCAGCTTTACGGGCGCCACGGAGGCTTCAGCGTGGAAGGTCACCGACGCCAGCCCGGCGTCGGCAAATCCTGGCGCCCAGCGGTCGGCATCAGAAATCATCAGGTGGGCGTCCAGCGGCACGGGGCTGACGGACTGGATCCGCTGGACCACCGGCAGGCCGAGCGTGAGGTTGGGAACAAAGTGGTTGTCCATAACGTCCACATGGACGGCGTCGGCGTTGCTGATCCGCTGCAGTTCGGCTTCGAGGTTGACGAAGTCGGCAGAGAGAATGCTCGGATTAATGCAGCACTGCGGCATGGGTGAACCTTTCACGGGTCAGGCCTTCTTGCGGATGAGGGCCAGGAACATGGCATCGGTGCTGTGGATGTGCGGCCACAGCTGGGCAGTGGAATTGTGGCCGGCCCCCAGGTTTCCGGTGAGGCTCACGCCGTCCAGGACCGCGCCGGCCTCCAGCAGTTCGAGGTCCTCGCGTTTCCGGAGGGCATCGGTGACGACGGCCGTGGTTTCGGCCGGGTGGGGCGAGCAGGTCACGTAGGCCACCACGCCGCCGGGTCGGACTGCATCCAGGGCCGATGTGAGGAGTGCGCGCTGCAGCGGACCAAGATCTGCCAGGTCCTTAGGGGTACGGCGCCAGCGGGACTCCGGCCGCCGGCGGAGTGCGCCCAGGCCGCTGCAGGGGACGTCCACGAGGACGCGGTCGAAGCTCGCAGCCATCTCCGTGCCCACTTCCCGGCCGTCGCCGGTGCGCACCTCCCAGGTCTCGCGCGGAACTGCGGCCAGGGCCTGGCGGACCAGCTTGGCCCGGTGCGGGGCAGGCTCGTTGGCCAGCAGCGTGGCGCCCTGTTGCCGGGCGAGGGCGCCGAGCAACGCGGCCTTTCCGCCGGGTCCGGCACAGAGGTCCAGCCAGCGTTCGCCGGTGCCGTTGCCGGTGCCCAGCTCTACTGCCGCCATGGCCCGCGCCACCAACTGCGAGCCGACGTCCTGCACGCGGGTACTGCCTTCACGGACGGAGGCGAGCCGGCCAAGGTCTCCGCCGCTGGAGAGCGCTGACCCTTCGACGAGTTCACCCGGCGTCGCCCCGTTGTCGAGGGCCTCATCCAGGCTGCCAAGGCCCGGCAAGGCAACAAGGTTGACAACCGGAGCGGCGTTGTCGGCTTCCAGGAGGTCGTTGATCTCCGTGACGGAACGCCCGTGTGCCACCAGCGACTGGCGCATGGCCCGGACGATCCATTCGGGGTGGGCATACCGGATGGAGGCGATTTTGGTTTCATCGCTCTCCCCCGCGACCAGGAGCTCCAGCCACTCCTCCAGGGTGTGTGCCGTGACCTTCCGCAGCACCGCATTGATCAGGGCCGACGGGCCGGCGCCGATGACGGCGCGTGCCAGGCCAACGGTCTGGTCCAGGGCCGCGTGCGCCGGAACGCGCATGGCCAGAAGCTGGTGGGCACCGATGCGCAGGGCATCGAGGATAGCGGGATCGAGCTGGTCCAGCGGCCGGTCCACGCAGCGGGCCAGGACGGCGTCGTAGGTGCCCTGGTTGCGCAGGGCACCGTAGCTCAGTTCGGTAGCGAAGCCGGCGTCGCGCTTGTCCAGGTTGTGGTGGCGGATCCGGGACGGGAGCACCAGGTTCGCATAGGCGTCCTCGGCGGCCACCGCACGAAGCACCTCAAAAGCCACAAGGCGTGCGGGGTCCGCCCGGCGCGTGCGCTGTGCGGGGGCGTTCTCGGTGAAACTCTTCTGCGGACTCCTGTTCCGCTCACGGCCCTGGGCGTTGCGCGTGCTTGTATCGCGCGGGCCACCCTTGCCCCGGCCGCTTCCGCTGCCGCCCCTGCCACGGCCGCCTGCATTACCGCCGGACTCGCTCATTCGAACACCACGCTTTCAAGTGAAGCCATACCGCGGGCCCAATCGGCCGCGGCCATCATTTTTTTGCCCGACGGCTGGATCCTCGTCAGCTCCACGGCGTGGGATCCGGTCCCCACCAGGACGCTTTTCCCTTCGAGGGCAACTGCACCGGGCTCCAGGCCGGAGCTGCCGGGCCGGAGCCGGACCGGTTCCAGTTTCACCCGCTGGCCGTCCAGCGTGGTCCAGGCGCCGGGCTCGGGCGTAACGCCCCGGGCCCGCCTCCCGACGGCAAGCGCAGGCTGCTTCCAGTCAAGCCGGCCGTCGTCGATGGTCAGTTTGGGGGCCAGCGATACGTCGCCGGCCTGCGGCCGGGGCGCCGCTTTCCCGGCTTCCACCGCGGACAGTGTCTGGGAGAGCAGGACGGCGCCGCTGTGGGACAGCCGTTCCAGCAGCGCTCCGGCGGTGTCGTCCGGGCCGACGCCCTCTGTCAGCGTCCCGAAGACGGGGCCGGTATCGAGCCCTTCTTCCAGCAGGAAGGTGACTGCGCCGGTGACGTCATCACCGGCGATGACGGACCGCTGAACCGGGGCCGCTCCGCGCCAGGCTGGAAGGAGGGAGAAATGCAGGTTGATCCAGCCATGCGGCGGAACATCAAGGGCGGCCCGGGGAATCAGTCCCCCGTAGGCCACAATGGCCGCCACGTCCGGCCGGGCAGCGGCGATTTGCGCCGTGACGGCCTCATCCACGCGCGTGGCATGGATGATGTCGATGCCCAGTTCAGCGGCGCGGGCTGCAACGGGCGACGGCGTCAGCACGCGTTTGCGTCCAACCGGCGCGTCCGGGCGGGTCAGGACCGCAACGATGTCAAAGCCGGCATTGACCAGGGCGTCCAGGGACGGGACCGCGACGGCCGGAGTGCCGGCAAAAAGTACCCTCATGCGGTGGGGCCACCGCCGAAACCGGACCCGTCAAAGCTTCTGCCGCCGAAACTGGACCCGACCGTTTTGGCGCGCTTCGTCGTCGTGCGTTCCGTGATGGCCTCGTAGTTCGCATTGCGGATGGCGCGCAGCGCGGTCTTCCGGTCCTCGCCTTCCAGGCGGTCCGTATAAAGGACGCCGTCCAGGTGGTCAGTCTCATGCTGGAAGCAGCGGGCAAGCATGCCCTCGCCTTCGACTGTCACGGGATTCCCGTGCATGTCAACGCCGGTGACCTTTGTGGCGCGGAACCGGCGGACAGGGAAGCCCAGCCCCGGGATGGAGAGACAGCCCTCCACATGGTCGGACTGGTAGTCATCACTGTTTTCCAGGACCGGGTTGATGATGTGGCCGTCAACGCCACCCACACGGTAGGTGAAAACGCGCTTGCTGACGCCGATCTGGGGCGCGGCGAGGCCGGCGCCTTCCACGTCCTCCATGGTTTCTGTCATGTCGGCGACGAGCTTGGCCAGCTCCGGCCCGAATTCCGTCACAGGATCGGCCACTGTGCGGAGCACAGGATCTCCAATGATGCGGATATTCAGAATGGCCATGTGCTGTCTTTCCTCACGGTGGGGGTTGGCGAACCAATCCAGTTTAGGCGCAGGACCATCACTGCAGGGACTGCAGCAGGCTAAAGGGCGGGACGGCTAGGCCGTGCGGACGCGTACTGATGGCGGCGGCGCCACCGGCAGGAGCGCCGAGCCGGCAGCCACCGTGTCTGCAGACAGCTCCCATACGCGCCGCAAGGCGCAGAACTTCCACCAATGGTGCTTAAGGACCTCAGGGTTGGCCCGGACCGGACGGACTTCTGTCTCGCCAATGGCCACGGCAAGGAGCAAGGGGTTCTCCCCGTACTTCCAGGGCTCCCATTCCCCTGCGACGGCGTCCACCAGGCTTTCCTCCGCCTTCATGCCGGCCACGAGCTGCATGACCACCTTGTCATCGAGCGGCTTGACCGTGCCGTCCCGGGTGGTTCCCTTGGTTTTGTAGTCGATCAGGCAGATCCGGCCGTTGATGCGGGCCACCAGGTCCAGCGTCCCGGCGTAGCCCACCGATTTGTTCCAGACAGTGATTTCCGGCGCGATGGGTTCGACGTCGTAGAGTTCCCACCACTCATCGAACCGCAGGGCAAAGGCTTCCTCACCGTTGGCGGCCAGGGCCTCGCGTGTTTCCTTCATGGCGTGCGGCCGGCCCAGGGCACGGAGTGCGACCTGCTCGCAGTAGTTATGGACCCGGTCACCGCGTCTGGCAGCGTCATCCCGGTATGTCTCCGCCGCCTTGGAGGCCCGGTTGACGGCCTGGCGGATTTTCGCCGGACTGCCCAGGCAGTCGGCCAGCAACGGATCCTTGGCCAGGCTGCTGGCACCCATGTAGCCGAACCAGCCGTCCAGCCCGTGCGGCTGCTGGCCTATCACCGTGGTGATGGACGGAACTGAGAACTGTTCGGACGTGGACCGCGCGTACATGCGGCCGTATTCCGTGGCGTGGGCAAGGAGTGGATCAGTCATACAAAGACTCTTTCACAAGGGGCTGACAAAAAGAGGGGCACAAAAAAGGTCCGTTCCCGCTCGGCTTGAGCGGAAACGGACCTGATTCCTCGGTGGGCGATACTGGGTTCGAACCAGTGACCTCTTCGGTGTGAACGAAGCGCGCTACCACTGCGCCAATCGCCCCGATGCCCTTGAATGCTAGCGGACCGGACGGGGTTTATGGAAATCGAGATGGCGTCATCCTCGAATTACATAGGTGTAATTCGCGAAAACCCCTAGATTGCAGGGATCCAGGGCCGTGGCTTTCGCTCCGGGAGGCTCGATTTGGAGAATCCCTGAACCTCCTATAGAGTTCTTACTCGTTGGAACGCGAGGAAATGCCCGAAACGGCACGGAATCAACAGTCAACATGCGGACGTAGCTCAGCTGGTAGAGCACCACCTTGCCAAGGTGGATGTCGCGAGTTCGAATCTCGTCGTCCGCTCGCAGGACACTGTCACGGCAAAGGCTCTTCGGAACCGGCGCTTACACGGTGGGTTGGCCGAGAGGCGAGGCAGCGGCCTGCAAAGCCGTATACACGGGTTCGAATCCCGTACCCACCTCGGTGAAAACCATGGTTTCCGGTTCATCCCGGATGGCAATGGGCGATTGGCGCAGCGGTAGCGCGCTTCCCTGACACGGAAGAGGTCACTGGTTCGATCCCAGTATCGCCCACCAAGCAAGGCAACTTGCTTCATGCAGTACTCAAGGCCAACGGCCTGGATGTGCTTCATACGCGGACGTAGCTCAGCTGGTAGAGCACCACCTTGCCAAGGTGGATGTCGCGAGTTCGAATCTCGTCGTCCGCTCTCTACCCCATTAATAAATCCGAAACAACCGGCTTTCCGGTTCCGGGCGATTGGCGCAGCGGTAGCGCGCTTCCCTGACACGGAAGAGGTCACTGGTTCGATCCCAGTATCGCCCACAGCAGCAGCTCCCCGGAGCTGCTTTTTTATTGCCCTCTTTCCGGCGGCAGCTGCGTGATCCGCTGCCAGCGAACGTCCCGGACCCCCGATTTCCTTGGCACACACATAAGAGAGGTCTAGGATCGATTGCGGAGGAGCGACCTGGCTCCGTGATTGAAGGGAGGTGCTCGTGGGACTGATTGACGATCTTAAGGGCAAGGCTCAGGGTCTCATCCATGGCAACGAGCAGGCCATCAAGGACGGCATCACCAAGGCCGGCGATTTCGTCGACACCAAGACCGGCGGCAAGTACGCGGGTCACGTCGACAAGATCCAGGATGGCGCTTCCAAGCTCATTGACAAAAACGGAACGCCTGGCGCGGCACCTGCCAGCGAGCAGGTACCGCCGGTGAACCCGGTTCCGCCGGTCGACAAGGCTCCGTAACAAGGATTTGGCCAGGGCTTTGCCCTAGCACGTCAAGGGGGTGCGGTTCCCGCCGGGAGGCGGCACCCGCACCTTTGGCGTTTAAGCGGCCATCACGCGCGTTGCGGATTAGTGCTTACGAGGGCTCGTGGTTCTGGCCCTCGCGTGCCAGTGCGGTGAGACGGGACACGGCACGGTAGTACTTCTTGGTGTAGCCGCCGTTCATCATCTCGTCGGTAAAGAGCTTGTCGAAGGGAACACCGCTGGCCAGGATGGGGACATCCTTGTCATAGAGGCGATCGGCCAGCACCACGAAGCGCAGGGCAACGGCCTGCTCCGTGATGGTTTCCACGTTGCGCCACACCACACCGTCGATGCCGTCGATGAGCTGGCGGTAGCGGCTCGGGTGCACTCCGGCGAGGTGTCCGATCAGGGAGCTGAATTCGTCCTGGGCCACCGTCTTGCCGTCGAACTCGGCCTTCATCTGTGCCGAGAGCTGGCTGTTCTTCAGCGGGGCCGGGGCGGCCGGCAGGCCGCGGTGCCGGAAGTCCTCGCCGTCGATCCGGATGACGTCGAACTGGTCCGCGAGGACCTGGATCTCGCGGGCGAAGTCGACGGCGGCAAAGCGGCCGTCGCCCAGCGAGCCCGGCAGGGTGTTGGACGTCGCAGCGAGCTTCACGCCGGCGTCGGCCAGTTCACGCATCAGCCGGGACATCAGCACGGTGTCGCCCGGATCATCGAGTTCGAATTCGTCGATGCACACCAGCTTGTAGTTGCTCAGCGCCTCGACTGTCTTACGGAAGGACAGGGCGCCCACCAGGTTGGTGTATTCCACGAACGTGCCGAAGGCCTTGGGCCCGGGGGCTGCGTGCCACAGGGACGCGAGCAGGTGGGTCTTGCCGACGCCGAAGCCGCCGTCGAGGTAAATTCCGGCCCGGGTTTCGACCTTCTTGGCGAAGAGCTTTTTGAACAGACCTGCGCCGTCACCTGCACCGACACCGCCGGCGAATCCTTCCAGCGCTTTGACGGCTGCCGCCTGGGAAGGCTGGTTCGGGTCAGGCCGGTAGCTGGCGAAGGAGACCTGGCCAAACCTCGGCGAAGGATAAAAGCCCTTCAGGAGCTCATCCACCGACACCGCCGGCGTACGGGCGGCAAGCTGTTCGATCTGTACCAAGGTGGTCCGTTCTGCTGGTGAGTTGTCCCCAGAAAGAATACCGGCAATGGCCCGGCCCTCCCGCGCCATGCCGCCGTCTATGACTTCGGCGTGACAAAGGCCATATGTCCCCCTGTTAACAGCAGGGCGGACATGGCGGCCGGCCATAGCTAGGGTGGAAGCAGGGTTCCACCTCCCGCAACAGCTCCGCCGTATGTCTGAAGTGAAAGGCCATCACCATGTCCTACCCCGTTGAACAGAACGAGAAGTTCGCCGCCTACGCCAGTCCAGAGCGCCTGGTGTCCACTGAATGGCTTGCGACTGCACTGGAGTCAGGCGCGGTTGCCGACGGCAAACTCGTCGTGGTCGAATCCGATGAAGATGTCCTTCTTTACGAGACCGGCCACATCCCCGGAGCCGTCAAGATTGACTGGCACACCGACCTCAACGATGAAGTGACCCGCGACTACGTCGACGGCGAAGCGTTCGCTGCACTGGCTGCTTCGAAGGGCATCTCCCGTGACACCACCGTGGTGATCTATGGGGACAAGTCGAACTGGTGGGCGGCCTACGCCCTCTGGGTCTTCACCCTCTTCGGCCACGAGGACGTCCGGCTGCTCGACGGCGGCCGGGACAAGTGGATCGCTGAAGGCCGTGAACTCACCACGGAGCGCCCCTCCCCCACACCGGGCGAATACCCGGTGGTGGAGCGCAACGACTCCCCCATCCGCGCGTTCAAAGAAGACGTCCTGGCGCACTTTGGCAATCCGCTCATCGACGTCCGCTCCACCGAGGAATACACCGGCCAGCGGACCCACATGCCGGCCTATCCCGAGGAAGGCACGCTCCGCGGCGGCCACATCCCCACGGCGGCATCCATCCCTTGGGCCCGCGCAGCGGCCGCTGACGGAACCTACCGCAGCCGCGACGAATTGGAGGCGCTCTACCTGGGCGAGGCCGGACTGGAAGCGGGCGACAATGTAGTGGCCTACTGCCGCATCGGCGAGCGGTCCAGCCACACCTGGTTCGCGCTCAAGTACCTGCTCGGCTTTGACACCGTCCGCAACTACGACGGCTCCTGGACCGAGTGGGGCAACGCCGTCCGCGCCCCCATTGTCAAGGGCGCAGAACGCGGCACGGTCCCGGCGTAAGCTGGAACAGATGACTACACATGACCTGCCCGCCGCACTGGCGGAAATCGTGGATGACTTCCAGGCCCTGGCGGAACCGGAGCGGCTTCAGTTGCTGCTTGAGTTTTCGCGTGAGCTCCCCGAGTTGCCGGACCGTCTGAAGGACCACCCGGAGCTCCTGGAGCAAGTGGTGGAGTGCCAGTCGCCGCTGTTCCTGACCATCGAAACGGAAAAGAACGACGCCGGCACGGACGCTGCCGTCCGGCTCTACTTCAAAGCGCCGCCCGAAGCCCCCACCACGCGCGGTTTCGCCGGAGTGCTGCATGAGGGGCTCGATGGACTCAGCGCGGCCGAAATCCTGGCTGTTCCGGACGATATGCCCGAACTGCTGGGCCTGACCCGGGCCATCACACCGCTGCGGATGCGGGGCATGACCGCCATGCTGGGCCGCATCAAGCGCAAGGTCGCCGCCACTTCACGGCTTGAGGCCTGAGTGCCTGACCGGAGCTGACCCAATGGGACGCAAAAGCTCGTCACAGGGAACGCCGGCAACAGCAGCATTGGCTGCCGCCGGCGTTCCTTTTGTGCTGCATCCGTACGTCCACGATCCGTCCGCGGCCAGCTACGGCACCGAAGCGGCCGAGGCGTTGGGGATCGCGCCGGAAAGGGTCTTCAAGACCCTAATGGTCGAGGTGGAAGGCCGGCTGGCAGTTGGAGTAGTGCCGGTCAGCGGCAACCTGGACCTCAAGGCCTTCGCCGCCGCCGTCGGGGCCAAGAAGGCTTCCATGGCCGACCCCTCAGCCGCAGAACGCCGGACGGGGTACGTGCTGGGCGGGATCTCGCCGCTGGGCCAGCGGCAGGCGTCGCCCACCGTACTTGACGGCAGCGCCCTCAGCCTCGGGACCATGCTGGTTTCCGGGGGTAAGCGCGGCCTTGACATCGAACTGGCTCCGGCCGACCTCATCCGGCTCACGTCCGCGATCACGGCCAACATCGGCACACGCACGCCATAGTCCTCCCTGGACTAGTCCTCCTTGGACTTAGGCATCCTCCGGACGCCGCTGGCCGGGGTTGGTTCGAGGGGCAAGCCGCGTCCGGAGCCAGGCCGTAATCAGGTTCTCCCAGTGCTCCGGATCAACGTTCCATTCCTTGGTGTGCCTCGCACCGCTGAAAGCTTCGAACGTGACCATATCCGGATTCCGTTCGGCCAGAAGGGCCGAGGGCTCAAACGGAACGTACTCGTCGTCCACGCTGTGGATGATCAGGGTGGGTGTCCGGACCTCGACGGCGCGTGCCACCCAGTCCATGGCCTTGAGGTCCACGGGGGCGGACAGGCCCGTCAGCCTGCGGCCCAGCGGGTGTCCCAGCATCAGCTGCCCGTAGCGGCCCACCAGCGACGGAATCCTGTTCAGCTGCGCATGGTGCGCCAGGACGTTGACCCAGTTGATGACGGGCGCGTCCAAAACCATGGCACGGATCAGCTGGCGGTGACGCGAGAGATCGGCCGTCTGCAGGCAAATGGCACCGCCCATGGACCAGCCAAAAAGCACGATCTCCTCGGCGCCGTTTTCCAGGGCATAGTCGATGGCGGCTTCCACATCATGCCATTCAGTGGATCCCAGGCCGTACCGGCCATCGTCGGCCGACGGGGCCAATCCGTCGTTCCGGTAGGACACCAGCAGGCTGGTCAGCCCCAGTTCCCGGGCCGGCCCAACAGCGCGCAGGGCCTCCTGGCGGGTAGCGCCGCGGCCGTGCACCATGATGGCCCAGGTTTTCGCGGCGCCTTCTGCCGGTACCAGCCATGCCGGAGCCTGGCCGCCGTTCACTGGGATCAGGACGTCCTCTGCGGCGATGCCGGCAGCGTCAGGATCCGGATAGAGCGCGCCGCTCCACCACCCGCGGCGGGCGGTGTCGAAGTCGCCGGCGTAGACGGCCTCCACCTCACGCAGGACTGTGCCGTCAGCGGGCGCGTAGGAAACGATCCGGCCGATCCGCGCGTGCCCTTTGCCGCCGTCGAAAAAGAAGCCATACACACCGTCAACGGTCGTCTCCGGCGTGGCTGCCAGTATGACCTGCATGGCATCGCCATCACGGAGGACGGCCAGCACTTCCTGGTCGGCAACGCGCTGCCGCACCGGCGTGATCACCCGCCGGGCGAAATACAGCGCCAGTGCGGAAGACCCCGTTGCAAGCAGGCCGGCCAGGGCCCCGCCGCCAATGGCGCCCCCCACAGCCCACTTGGCACGCAGCGACATGCGGCCGTCCGCCTGCGGAGGATTCGCCGTCAACGTTGGAGTGCGCGTGGAAGGTGCCATGGAACCATTCTTACCGCCGCGGCCGCATTGGCCCTATTCCACTGCCCGTGGCGGCCCATTCCCGGGCCGGCGGCGGATGAACCCGGGGCAATCGACACTTCACCGGTTGCCCCGCCCAAATGAGTGCGGGGTGCCCATGCGCACGACTAGGCTGATGCCATGAGCGATCCAATCGTCATTCTGACTGAAGAGCCCCTGGGCGCGGATGACCGCGTCAACATTCAACGGCTGGTGGACGGGCAGGACATCCCCCTGGTCCTCCTGGTCCCAGGGAACACCGAGCGGCATCTGCTGGTGGATTTCCTTGAGAACCTGTCCTTGCTGGATGTTGCCAAGGCGTTCCGTGAGCTGACCGCGCATGCCCCGGACCCCAGCGTTGAACGGGCCGAGGCAGCCGAGACGCTCGCCGTCTCGCTGGCAGCCCTTGAAGGCCTGGGCGGTGGAGTCACGGGTGAGATTGTGGAGGGCGGCGCCGTCAATGGGCTGGTGGCGAAGGTCAAGCAGCTGGGGGCTGCCCAGGCCGTTGTGATCACCCGGCCCCATGCGGTGGCGGACACGTTCCACACAGACTGGGCGAACAAAGCCCAGGCCCAGCTGGGCCTCCCAGTGCTGCATCTTTATGCCGGCTCGGGATTTATCGGCGACTCCTGAGCGTTGAGCACACCATGAGCATCTTTGGAAAGAGCGTTTTCGGGAACAAAGCCACCGACTCCATCCCTGCGTCGTCCCTGGACGCGGGCACCGACGTACCGGAACCCGCCGTCCGGAAATCGGATGACGAGTGGCGGCAGGAACTGACGCCGGAGGAGTACCGCGTGCTGCGGCAGGCCGGTACCGAGCGTCCCTTCACCGGGGAGTACGTGGACACCCACACGGAGGGTGTCTACCAGTGCCGCGCCTGCGGGTCTGAACTGTTCAGGAGCAACGAGAAGTTTGACTCCCACTGCGGCTGGCCGTCCTTTTGGGCACCGCTGGCGGACGGGACAGTCCGGTACATCCATGACCGGACGCTCGGCATGGAACGCGTGGAGGTTCGGTGCGCGAACTGCGACTCCCATCTCGGCCACGTGTTCAAGGGTGAGGGCTACGGTACGCCCACTGACCAGCGCTATTGCATCAACTCGGTATCCCTGAAGCTGGTTCCCCGCAGCGTTGACGACGGCGATTCCGCGGTGTCCTGATCCTGCCAGCCGGGTGCCAGGCTATCCCTGGTGCTGCTGACAAGTGCCCCGAGCATGAGAGTTTCTTATGCTCAGGCGGAATTTGAGTTAGGGACTCTGGTTGCTTGCTACGCTCGCCGTAGATGCCCACGCAACGAGAAAGGCACTCGCACATGACCGTCACCATGACCGGCGCCCCCATAACCATCACCGCCGGGCTTCCCGCCTGGCACCGGCTCAAGGCTGCCGCCGAATCGCTGCAGGCACTGCAGAGCCAGGACGGGTCAGTGCCTGACGCGGTCAACCACGCTGCCGCCGCCGTCGAGGTCGCCGCCATCACCGAGGCCATTGCCGAGCTGGCGCCGCTCTTCCCGCACGACGCCGCCTACCTTGACGCCGTCGTCGCCGATTTCGAGGCATGGGAAAACGGCGGCTTCGGCGTGCCGGACTTCCTGGCCTCGCTGCTGGCCTTCCAGCCGCAGCTGCAGCGTCACGACGGGCTGTCACACCTTGTCATTTTCCCGATGTACACCCAGAACGGCAGCAGCAGCAGGCTGGTGGAGGCCGTCCTGGTCGAGGTTATCTGGCCGGAGTTCGTGGCTGAACTGGAGGCCGGGGCCTACTCCAACAAGCTGTTTGTCCCCATCCGGTTCCTGGACTTCACCCGCGGCTACAACACGAACTCGGCCGTGCTTTTCCCGGAAACCGTGGCCGTACGGGAAACGCCATCCTTCACCTGGGGTGCGATTTTCGCAGACCGCGAGGCAGCCCGGTTCCGCCGGGTCCTGAAGGCGGCGGCGGACATCACCTCGCTGGACCTCCCGGCCGGCGCCGCAGAGCTCCTGGCAGACCAGGAACTGGCCGAGGCCACGTTCGTGATGTGGGACCTCATCCATGACCGGACACACATGCGCGGCGACCTGCCGTTCGACCCCTTCATGATCAAACAGCGGATGCCCTACTTCCTGTATTCACTGGAGGAACTTCGCTGCGACCTCACCGCGTTCCGGGAATCGGTCCGGATTGAAAAGGACGACGACGCCCGGCCGGAAGCCCGCAGGCACGCGAAGCTGGTGCAGTACGCCATCATCTACGACCGGATCTTCCGCTTTGCGATCACGGGCAGCCGCGTCCGCAATTACGACGGCCTCGGCGGGCAACTGCTGTTCGCCTGGCTGCACCAGCACCACGTCCTGCACTGGACGGACACCCGCCTCCGCATCGACTGGGACCAGGTGCCGGACGCCGTCATCGCCCTCGGGTCAGCGATTGATGACCTTTACTGGCGCTCAATTGACCGCCCGAAGACCGCCCATTGGCTTGCTGCCTACGAACTGATTTCCAACACCGTCACGCCCAGCCCCGCATCAGTGTGGGCCAAGGGCCCGGACGCGCTCCCCGTATCAGGGCCTCCGCGCGGCCTGACGGACCAGGTTCTGGACGACGAATTCCCGCTGTCCATGTTCTACGAGGCGTTGGAGAAGAAAATGCGCCCGGTCATCGAATCCACGGCGGGCATCACCGGAACCTCCGCCCTGTGAGCCAGGACAGTCCCTTGAACGTGCTGGTCACCGGCGGCAGCGGACCCTCCGGGGTCGCGGTGGCCCGCGCGTTGCAGGAGGCAGGATTCCGGGTGTTCACCGTGGGCTCTAACCAGGCACGGATCGCTGCCGCCGCAGCAAAAGCGGGCGACGGCGTCACTCCCCTCGTGTGCGACCTCGCAGACCTGGCCGATGTCACCGCCCTCCGGGAGGCCCTCGCGGCCGCTGCCGGACGGATGGACGCTGTGATCCACCTCGTGGGTGGCTGGCGCGGCGCGAAGGGCATCACGGACCAAAGCGACGCCGACTGGGAGTTCCTCCATCGCGGCGCCATCACCACGGTGCGGAATGCCTCGCGGGTCTTCTTCGATGATCTGGCAGCCTCCAGCACGGGCCGGTTTGCTATCGTCTCCTCCACCGCAGTCGAGAATCCGACAGCCGCGACAGCCAGTTATGTGGCTGCCAAGGCTGCCGCGGAGGCGTGGACCATGGCGGTGGCGGACGGACTGTCCCGCTCGGCCGCGGGCGAGGGCAGGGAGCTGGGCAGCGCCGCCGTCGTCCTGGTGGTGAAGGCGCTGGTGGACGCAGAACAGCGGCAGGCGCACCCTGAACGCTCCTTCCCGGGTGCCACCGACGTCGAGGAACTGGGGGCCGCCGTCGTCGGACTCTTCCGCAGTCCCGCACCCGAACTGAACGGCCGGCGCCTGCGGCTGGCCACCTGAAGCTGATTCCCGGCCCCGCCGCCGGATCTGACCTCCCTAGACTGAGAACGTGAGCAAAGCAATGACAACCACGGCAGATGCCGCCCCCCGGACCGCACCCGACACCGCCGCCCGGCTGCATGATCCCTCCGTCCGCGGCTTCGCGTCGGACAACTACTCCGGCGTCCACCCCGAAGTGCTGGCTGCCCTCGCGGCCGCCAACGAAGGACACCAGGTGTCCTACGGCGAGGACGACTACACCGCCCGCCTGCAGGAATTAATGGAAGTGCACTTCGGCGCCGGCATTGAATGCTTCCCGGTCTTTAACGGCACAGGCGCCAACGTCCTGTCCCTCCAGTCCCTGCTCCCCCGGTGGGGCGCAGTGGTGTGCGCCTCCACGGCGCACATCAACATGGACGAAAACGGCGCCCCCGAGCGGATCGGCGGGATCAAGCTGCTGCATGTCCCGACTCCCGACGGCAAACTGACCCCGGAGCTGATTGACCGCGAAGCCTGGGGCTTCGGCGACGAGCACCGCGCGCAACCCTTGGCTGTCTCCATCACCCAGACCACCGAGCTGGGTACGTGCTACACCCCGGACGAAGTCCGCGCCATTGCCGAGCACGCCCATTCCAAGGGTATGAAACTGCACATGGACGGGGCGCGGCTGGCCAATGCGGCCGCGCATTTGGGCGTGCCGCTGCGGGCTTTCACGCGCGACGCCGGCGTGGACATCCTTTCCTTCGGCGGCACCAAGAACGGGCTGCTTTACGGCGAAGTGGTGGTGGCCCTGAACCCTGAAGCCGCGCACGGCCTGGTGTTCCTCCGCAAGATGAACATGCAGCTTGCCTCAAAAATGAGGTTCCTCTCCGCCCAGTTCATTGCCCTGCTCGAGGGCGATCTGTGGCTCCGGTCGGCGGCGCACGCCAACGCCATGGCCGCCCGGCTCCGGGCTGCGGTGGAGACGATCGACGGCGTGGAGCCCACGCAGAAGACGGAGTCCAACGGCGTCTTCGCGGTCCTGCCGCCCGGGGTGGCGGACCGGTTGCGGGAGTCCTTCCGCTTTTATGACTGGGACGAGGCCGCCCGCGAGGTCCGCTGGATGTGCTCCTTCGACACGAGCGAAGAGGACATTGACGCCTTTGTGGCCGCCATCCGCCAGGAACTTGCGGCCCACAACGAAGGCAGGGCCGCGAGGTAGCATGACCGGTCGACGGCGAGCCTGCACTGCCTGCCCGCTCCTGGTGCGTAATCTGCGATGGTGAACTCACTCGCCCAGGTTCCCCCGGAATTTCTCCACGCCTTGGGAACCCTCAGGAAGGCCCGCTGCCGCAGTGAACTCCGGCTGGCGGAAATTCCAGCGCCCGCACGGCTGGCGCCGTTCGCCGTGGCACTCGGCGCCGAAGTCATGGCGCCGGGTCCGGGCAGCGGCACCACTCCCGTCCACGGCCCCGCAGCCATGGCGCTGGCCGCGGCGTCAGGCACGGAAGACGACGACGCCACCGAACTGGCCACAGGCCGCTTCATCCTGCTCCACGACCCCGACGGCTCCGCGGTGTGGGACGGCGAGTTCCGCATCGTCACGTACATACGGGCGCAACTCGAGCCCGAGATGGGCAACGACGAGATGCTCGGTACCGTGGCCTGGACCTGGCTGGTTGAAGCCCTCGAAAACCACAAGGCCCCCTACCGGGCAGCCGGCGGGACTGCCACCCGCGTCCTGTCCGAAAGCTTCGGCACGCTCTCCGACCGGCCCGGCTCGATAGACATCGAGCTGCGCGCCTCCTGGACCCCTGCGTCCTCCGACGTCACCGCCCACCTCGAGGCGTGGTCCGACATGGTGTGCACGTTTGCCGGCCTCCCCCCGCTACCAGACGGCGTCTCCGCCCTCCCGCGCCGCCGCCGGAACTAGGACTGGCCCGGTCCCGGACATAGAGTCGGTAAACTAAAGGCATCATGACCCCTCACATTCCGGATAACACCACAGCCGGCGCTCCGGCTGCTGAACCCACTTCCCACATCTCCGTGGAGGGCTTCGACAGCCAGGTCCCCGTTGTCATTGACCTTGATTCACCCCGCGACGGTGTGCCCCTGGTCATCGAAACGCAGGCCGGGCTGGAGCGGTGCGCGGCAGCCATCGCAGCCGGTACCGGGCCTGCAGGGGTTGACGCCGAGCGGGCCTCAGGGTTCCGGTACGGCCAGCGCGCCTTCCTCGTCCAGATCCGCCGCGAAGGCTCCGGCACGTGGCTGATAGATCCTGAACCGTTCGAAAACCTGGCCATCATCAACGATGCGCTCAAGGGTGTGGAATGGATTCTGCATGCAGCCAGCCAGGACCTCCCTTGCCTGCTTGAGCTCGGCATGTGGCCGGACAGACTCTTCGACACCGAGCTGGCTGCGCGCCTTGCCGGCCTGCCGCGCGTCGGGCTGGCCGCCGTCATCGAACAGCTGCTGGGATTCGGCCTCGCCAAGGAACATTCAGCCGCTGACTGGTCCACCCGGCCCCTCCCTGAGCCGTGGCTGCGCTACGCCGCCCTGGACGTGGAAGTGCTCACCGAACTGCGCGAAGAACTTATTGAACTGCTCCAGGCGGACGGCAAACTGGAATACGCCGAACAGGAATTCGCCGCCATCCTGGCGGCAGGAGTCGCTCCGCCCAGGGTTGATCCGTGGCGCAAGACGTCCGGGCTCCACCAGATCCGCGACCGGCGCCAACTGGCGGCAGTCCGCGAAATGTGGCTCGAGCGCGATTCGCTGGCACAGAAGCGCGATGTTGCCCCGGGCCGGCTGATTCCCGATTCCGCCCTGGTCTCCGCCGCCAAGGCCATGCCCACCACCGTGCCGCAGCTCCTGGGCACAAAGGGTTTCCACGGCAGGGCCGCACAGCGCGAGGCGCCCCGCTGGCTTCGCTGCATTGCCGCCGCCAGGGACCTCGAGGAACTTCCGCCCCTGCACCTTCCCACCAACGCCCCTCCCCCGGCGCGGGTATGGGCGGACCGCGATCCCGAGGCCGCCGAGCGCCTGGCCACGGCCAGGCCGCTCCTCCAGGAGAAGGCCGACGAGCTGAACCTGCCCATGGAAAATCTGTTGACTCCGGACTATTTGCGGCGCGTTGCCTGGCGTCCGCCCGCTGTCATTACTGATGAGAATGTTGCCACGGAACTGCGCGCCCTCGGTGCCCGCGAGTGGCAGGTCAGCCTGGCTGCCCCCATCATCACGGAGGCGTTCCTCAATCCACAGCCGTTGCCGCCCAAAGAATCCAAGGCGGCCGCAACCGCCGAATAACACCCCTCATCGGGCCCTTGCACACTATGTTACTGACGAGTAACATAGTGTGCACTGCCGTCCGGACGAGTGCCGCCCCTTTGCCCTCCGGCCGGCGCCAACGTCTCGATGAGGAGTAACCGTGAGCCAAACCCGCCACAGCGGAGAACCCAGCAGCAGATCCCCGCGTGCTGTCCGTGACGTCGTTTTTGTTGACGGCGTCCGCACACCCTTCGGCCGGGCCGGCGAAAAAGGGATCTACGCCGGAACCCGCGCTGATGACCTGATGGTGAAATGCATCCGCGAGCTGCTGCGCCGCAACCCCGCCCTCCCGGCTGCCCGGATCGACGAAGTGGCCGTAGCAGCCACCACCCAGACCGGCGACCAGGGCCTGACCCTTGGCCGCACGGCAGCCCTGCTCGCAGGGCTGCCCCGCACGGTGCCCGGCTTCGCCATCGACCGGATGTGTGCCGGAGCGATGACCGCTGTCACCACGACGGCCAGCGGCATCGGCTTCGGCGCGTACGACGTCGTGATTGCCGGCGGCGTCGAGCACATGGGCAACCACCCGATGGGCTCCGGCGCTGATCCGAACCCGCGCTTTATGTCTGAGCGACTGGTTGACCCGGCCGCGCTGAACATGGGCAACACGGCCGAAAACCTGCATGACCGCTTCCCCGCCATCACCAAGGAACGAACCGACGCCTACGCTGTCGCCTCCCAGGACAAGCTGGCCGCCGCCTACGCCAACGGCCAGATCCAGCCTGACCTTGTGCCCGTGGCCACGCTGAAGCCGGGCGAGGGCTGGACCCTGAACACCGTGGACGAACCGCCCCGGTCGGGCACCACCCTGGCAGACCTCGCCGCACTGCGCACTCCCTTCCGCGCGCACGGCCGGGTCACTGCCGGCAATGCCGCCGGCCTGAATGACGGCGCCACCGCCGCCGTTCTGGCATCCTCCGACGCCGCCGCGGAACTGGGCCTGCCCGTCAGGATGCGCCTGGTCAGCTACGCGTATGCAGGAGTCGAGCCGGAGGTCATGGGCATCGGGCCCGTGCCCGCCACAGAGAAGGCCCTGAAGAATGCCGGACTCACCATCGGGGACATCGGGCTTTTCGAAATCAATGAGGCCTTTGCCGTGCAGGTCCTGAGCTTCCTGGACCACTTTGGAATTTCCGACGACGACCCCCGGGTGAACCGCTACGGCGGCGCCATCGCGGTGGGCCACCCCCTCGCGTCCTCCGGCGTCCGGCTGATGAACCAGCTCGCGCGGCAGTTCGAGGAAGACCCGTCCGTCCGCTACGGCATCACCACCATGTGCATTGGCCTGGGCATGGGTGCCACCGTGATCTGGGAAAACCCGCACCACCGGAACTACGCAACCATCGAAGGAGCAGCCGCATGAGCGCCGCAGACTTTACCAAACTGGCCGAACTCTTTCCCGATGAAACCGTGACGCATTCCTACGTCCAGGACATCGAGCTCCCGGCGGCTCCCGGCCGGCGCAGCCCCGGGGTGTTCGCGCTGATCACCCTGGACAACGGCCTGGACCACTCCAAGCCCACCACACTGGGGCCCAACACCCTGGTTGAGCTGGGCACTGTCCTGGAGGGCCTGAAGGAGCGCGCCGGCCGCGGTGAAATCGTCGGCGTCGGCGTAACCGGCAAGCCCTACTTCCTGGTGGCCGGCGCGGACCTGTCCGCGGTGAAGTCGCTGGAGAACCGCGAACACGGCCTGTGGATGGCGCAGCTGGGCCACGATGTGTACGCCACGCTGGCCAACCTCGGGGTCCCCAGCTTCGCCTTCATCAACGGCGTTGCCCTGGGCGGCGGCCTCGAAATCGCCCTGCAGTCCACCTACCGCACCGTCTCCACGGGAGCCGGTGCACTGGCGCTGCCCGAAGCCCTCCTGGGCCTTGTCCCCGGCTGGGGTGGCGTGTATGTCCTGCCGCGCCTGATCGGCCCTGAGAACGCCGTCAGGGTGATGATCGAGAATCCCCTGAGCAACAACCGGACCCTGACCGGCCCGCAGGCCTTCGAACTGGGCATCGCAGACGCCCTGTTCGAACCGGCCGACTTCCTGGAGCAGTCCCTCCTCTGGGCGGCAAAGGTGATCGCCGGGGAGGTGGTTCCCGGGCGGACCAACGCTGTCGATCCCGCAGACCCCGCCGTCGCGGCCCGTTGGTCAGCGGCCATCAAAGCCGGCCGGGCCTTTGTGGAGGCCAAGACGTCCAACGCTTCCCCCGCGCCGGCCAAAGTCCTGGACATCCTGGCGGCCAACCGCACCATGAACCAGGCTGATTCCGCCGCGCTCGAGTGCGAGACCCTGGCCGGCCTGATGCAGAGTGATGAATTCCGCTCCACTGTCTACGCCTTCCTGGACCTGGTCCAGAAGCGGTCCAAGCGGCCGGCGGGCGCGCCGGATCGGAAGCTCGCCCGTCCGGTCACCAAGGTCGGCGTGGTAGGGGCCGGGCTGATGGCAAGCCAGCTCGCCCTGCTGTTCGCCCGCCAGCTCAAGGTCCCCGTCGTGATGACGGACATCGACCAGGCCCGCGTGGACAAAGGCGTGGGCTACGTCCATGCAGAGGTGGACAAGCTGCTGGGCAAAAAGCGGATCAGCCCGGATGCAGCCAACCGCACCAAAGCCCTGGTCACCGGATCCGTCTCCAAAGAGGCCTTCGCCGACGCCGACTTTGTCATTGAGGCCGTCTTCGAAGAGCTGAACGTCAAGAAGCAGGTCTTCGCCGAGGTGGAAGCCATCGTCACGCCGGACTGCATCCTCGCCACCAACACCTCCTCCCTCTCCGTCACCGCCATGGCCGAGGATCTTCGGCACCCGGAGCGGCTGGTGGGCTTCCACTTCTTCAACCCGGTGGCGGTCATGCCGCTCCTCGAAATCGTGCGCGCACCCAAGACGGACGACGCCGTACTGGCCACCGCCTTTGAGCTGGCCAAGGGGCTGAAAAAGACGGCGGTCCTGGTCAAGGATGCGCCGGCGTTTGTGGTCAACAGGATCCTGCTGCGGCTCATGGGCGAAGTGATTGCGGCATTTGATGAAGGCACTCCGGCGGACATTGCCGATAACGCCCTGCGCCCCATGGGCCTGCCCATGACGCCGTTCACCCTCGGCGCCATGGTGGGCCTGCCGGTGGCCCAGCACGTCCAGGAGTCCCTGCACGCCGCGTTCGGCGACCGCTTCGAGGTGTCCGCCAACCTGCAGAAGCTGATCGACAACGGCGTGAAGTCGCTCTGGGCGCCCGCCGCTGACGGCAGTCAGGAAATCCCCGCGTCCACGCTCGCACTGATGTTTTTCGGCACGTCCCCCTCCACCGGCGACGATGTGCTGCACCGGGTGCAGGATGCCCTGGCCGAGGAGATCGGCCTGATGCTGGACGAGGGCGTTGTGGCAGGCCCCGAGGACATCGACCTGTGCATGATCCTCGGCGCGGGCTGGCCTATGTTCCTGGGTGGCATCACGCCGTACCTGGACCGAGTTGGCGCGTCGGAGCGCGTGAACGGCAAGCGGTTCCATGCACCGGGGGTAGCCTCCGGCGCCGCTGCGGCTTAGGAGCCCGGCGTCCGGGCTTAGGCGCCGATGCGCACGAAGTAGTTGGAGGGGGCCGGTTGGCCGGGCAGGCGGCCCGTCAGCCGGCCCTCAGCTTTCCGCCGGCCAGGACCACCGTACGGTGCGCCAGTGACCGGGCGTACGCCACGTCATGCGTCACGAGGACGACGGCGGTGCCCTCCTGTGCGGCGCCGCGCACCGCGGTGTCCAGCCTCGCCAGGCCGTGGCGGTCGAGGGCTATTGTCGGTTCATCCAGGGCAAGCACGTGAGGCCGCCTGGCCAGGACCGTGGCCAGCGCGAGGAGCCGTTGCCGGGAGGCCGGCAGTTCTGCGGGATGAATGCCACCTGTTTCCGCCAGGCCGACGGCTGCCAAGGCGCGCTGCACCGAGGCTGAGGCTGCCGGGCCCGCCGCGAGCCCAAAACCGACTTCCCGCTCCGCGGTCCGCTCAAACAGCTGGTCCCGGGGGTCCTGGAAGAGCAGGCCGACATCTGCCGCAACCATACCCGGGAGCAGCCCGGCGATATCCTGCCCGTTGATCCGGACACTGCCGGCCACTGGCTGGAGCAGACCGTTAAGGTGCCGCAGCAGGGTGGACTTTCCGGCGCCGTTCGGGCCCGTGACGGCGACGATCTCACCCGGATGGACTGACAGGCTGACGCCGTCCAGGACGGCGGGCTTCACCGTACCTGCAGCAGCGGCCCTACGGAACCGGCTCCGCGCCGGCGGCCTGCCGTAGGCGAAACCGACATCGCGGAGTTCCAGCGCGGGGACTCCCGCCGGCACAAACCCCTTACCGGCCGGACGGGCCGGCACTGACGGGAGCTGCGGTTCGCCGTCCCGGTGGGTTCCGGTCTCAACGACGCCGGCGGCCCTGAGCGCGGGCGAAGTGGCCAGTTGTTGCGGCTCCCCCACGCCGACGGAGGAGCCGTTGTCCAGCACGATCCAGTGGTCCGCGGCGGCGACCAGGGCATCCACCGCCTGGCTCAAAACCACGACGGCGGTGCCACCCGCCATGAGGTCCCGCACCAACACCGCCAGGGCCGCCGCACCTTCGCTATCCAATGAGGCGAAAGGTTCGTCGAGAACCAGCACGGCGGGGCCGGTGATGACGGCACAGCCGATGGCCAGGCGGCGAAGCTCGCCCCCTGAGAGCCTGGCCGGATCACGGTCCAGGAGCTGGTCCAGCCCGGTCAGGGATGCCACCCGGCGGACGGCTGCGTGCATCTCCGGCCGGGCCGTCCCCAGGTTCTCCAGGCCAAACGCCAGCTCTTCGGCCACCGTGGCACGGACGGTGGACAGCGCCGCGCCCGCATCCTGCGGGACAAGTCCCACCTGGCGGCACCAGGCGGAAGGGTCGATCCGGGGGTCTTCCGGTACTCCCTGGAACTCCAGCCGGGTCCCGGCCAGGCCCAGTGATCCCTCGAAAACGCCACTGCTGCCAGGGCGCAGCCAGCCGGCCAGGAGCCGCCCCAGGGTGGTTTTGCCGCTTCCCGAACCGCCCAGGACTGCTGTCAGGGTTCCGGGCGCCAGGGACAGGCCGATCCCGCTCAAGGCCGGGGCCGGATCACCGTGATAGGTGAAATGTCCAATGCGGGCGGACAGGACGGGAGCCGGCGCGCCGGGCATTACCTGGCCCCCGCCGTCGGGAACCACAGCCGGGCGGCAATGGCGGCAACGGCGGCCAGGAGCAGCACTGACCGCAGGACACGCTGCAGGGGCGGATCCGGAACCTCGCGGAAGCTGGTCCGGGGGCCACGGTTGCTGAATCCCCGGGCCTCCAGCGCCTGGGCGCGCGTCCCCGCATCATCCACAAGGGACAGGACCAGCGGGACGGCCTGCAGGCGGAAAGCGAGCACCCGGCTAAACCATCCCCGGCGGATCACCAGGCCACGGGATTCCTGCGCCCGCCTGATCCGCTGCACCCGCGCGCTGATGGCGGGCAACAAGGTGAGGGTTGACGCGAGGACGTAGCCGAACCGCCCCTTGGCTCCCCGCGAGGACAAAGCCGTCACCAGGTCGGGAACGCTGACGCTGAAGGAGAAGAGCAGCAGGGCCAGCACGGCGGCCGAAAGCTGCGCGGCACGTTCGGCGGCGAACCGGAGGCCCTCGGATGTCACCCGTGCCGGCCCCCACGCTGCCAGCACGGTGGTGCCCTCCGGGAAAAACAGGCCGTGCAGCACCAGCAGGGACAGCCCCAGGGGAACCAGGACGGCGGCGGCGGCCGGCAGCAGCCGCCTGGCAGTTCCGGCCACAAACGAGAACCCCACGGCGGCGGCACAGACGGCGACAGACAGCGGCAGGCTGCCGGCCGCCGTCGTGATCACCGCGGTGCTGCCGGCGGCGGCCAGGGACGTCAGGGGGTGGAGGCGCATCAGTGGCGGGTCAGGAGTCCTTGCCGGCCAGCACGCGGTGCCGGCGGACAAACGCGAACTGCAGCCTGGTGCGGCGCGGCAACGCGTACACAAGAAGGGCCACAAGGGTGAAAACAATGGCCTTGTCCATCGGGTCCGAGATCAGGGCCTGCTTGGTGATGGCGGCCAGCAGGGTGTCCCCCATGGAACGGAAGGCGCTCACGATGGCGCCGGTGGCCAGGCCGGAAGTGCCGCCGAAGACGAAGGCTGCCACGGGTGCGGAGACCACGCCGCCGATGATGCCTGTCAGGAAGCCGGCCACGGGAATCAGGTAGAACCGACGGAACAGGCCGTGGCGTGCGGCGAGGCCCGCCAGGAAGCCGATCAGGGCCGCGCCGGCGGCGAAGGGCAGGACGGTGGGATTGAAGAAGGACCAGACGATGCTGCTGAGGGCACCGGTGGCCGCCCCCGCCGCCGGTCCGGCGAGGACCGCGATCAGGACCGTGCCGATGGCGTCGAGGTAGAAGGGCACCAGGGTGCTGCCGACGAACTGGCCCAGGACGATGTTCAGCACCAGGGCAACCGGAATCAGCACCAGCGTGGAGACCGGCAGTGTCGGGAGCACGGCCACAATCAGCAGGACAGCGCCCGCCAGGAACCCGGAGAGGGCGATCAACGCCGCGGCACTGCCCGGCCCGCCGGTGATGTCAGCGGGCTGGTTGAGGACCAGGTAGATATACGTTCCTGCGATGGCCAGGGCTCCAAGGACTTCCAGCAGGCGACGGTTCCGGGCGTTGGCCGGCGTTTGGGGCGGCAGCGTGAGGGAGGGCGATGACATGGCGTTCCTTCTAGGGATGCAGGCTCTGCCGCCCGGAAAGCCCGGGCGGGTGCGGAACACCGCCTATGTCACCTCGGCGGCAGCCGGGGGCGTCTGCGCCGGCCCGGTCCGCGGATCAGTCTACCGGGACGAAGCAGGCCGGAATGAAGAGTAGACTCCCTGACACCCGCCGGCGCACCCTCCCTGACCTTCCGAAAGGCCCACCGATGCCCCATTACGATCTCGCCATCCTCGGTTCAGGATCCGGAAACTCGCTGATCACTCCGTTTTGGGACGGCAAGCGGGTGGCCCTCATCGACGGCGGCGTATTCGGCGGCACCTGCGTGAACGTCGGCTGCATCCCCACAAAAATGTTCGCCTACCCCGCGGGCCTGGCCGCTGTCCCCGCCGAAGCGTCGCGCCTGGGCGTGGAGCTGACCCGGGACACAGTGCGTTGGAATGCAATCCGCGACCGGATCTTCGGCCGTATCGACGCCATCTCCGAGAGCGGCCGGCGCTACCGGGCCGAGGAGCTGGACAACGTGGACCTTTACGAGGAATTCGTCCGCTTCACCGGGCCCCGAACGATGACAACCGAATCCGGAACCGACATCACCGCAGACCAGGTGGTGGTGGCCGCCGGGTCCCGCGCGGTGAAACCTGATGTCCCCGGCATGGATCTCCCCCAGGTCCATACCTCGGACACCGTGATGCGCATCGACGGCCCGCCCAGCCAGGTGGTGGTGGTTGGCGGCGGTTACATCGCCGCGGAATTCGCCGCCATCTTCCACGGCTTCGGCTCCGAAGTGGTCCAGGTCAACCGGTCAGGGCGCCTCCTTCGTGGCAACGACGAGGACATCGCGCGGCACTTCGCCGAGGCAGCCGCCCGCCGCTGGAAGCTTGAGCTTGGTTTTTCCCTGCAGGCCGTGGAGGACACCGGGGACGGCAGGGTCACCGCGGTGTTCGACGACGGCGACGGCAAGCAGCTGTGCCTCGAAACGGACATTGTGCTGCTGGCCACCGGTCGCGTGCCCAACACCGACCGGCTGGGTGCCGACGCCGCAGGGTTCGACCTGGAGGCTGACAAGACGCTCTCAGTCGACGCACGGCTGAGGATTCTATCCAACGGCGAGCCGCTGGAAGGCGTCTACGCACTGGGCGATATTGCCAACCGCTATCAGCTCAAACATGTCGCCAACCGGGAAGCGCGGGTGGTGGCCCACAACCTCGAAAACCCGGACCGGCCGCGGAGCATCGATTACACGGGCGTTCCGTTTGCGGTGTTCAGCAATCCGCAGGTGGCCGCCGTCGGACTGACGGAAGACGAAGCCCGGAAGGATGCCGCGGACGCCACGGACATCGTGGTTGCGGTCCAGGAATACGGGAGCACGGCGTACGGCTGGGCCATGGAGGACTCTGAGGGAATCGTCAAACTGATCGCGGAAAAATCCACAGGCCGGCTGCTGGGGGCCCATATTGTGGGCCACGAGGCGTCCGTCCTCATCCAGCCGCTGGTCCAGGCGATCGCCCTGTCCACCCCTGTGGCCACGCTCGCGCGGGGACCCTACTGGATTCACCCGGCATTGACTGAGGTGGTGGAAAACGCCCTGCTCGCCCTGGACGTGGACGTGCCTGAGAGCGCGCCGCTGTAGGCGCCCCGCCGGGAAGGCGACGGTTCAGCGCAGCCGTGCCGCGAGGCCGCCGACGGACCGGATCAGTTCCTGGAAGGCCTGCTCCGGGTTGTTGTCCGCGACAATCCGCGCGGTGGGCGGGTGCTTCCACAGGTTCCGGTAGTCGGCCACGGTGGTCCCCATCAGCAACGGCGAGTCCACTTCAACGTCCACGGTGGCCAGGCGGGTTGCGTAGTCGAGCGTCCCTGCCGCCACGCCGGCGGCGAAATAGTCGTGGATGTGCGCCAGGTAGCCCTGGCCGTGAAGCCGGTGGAACTCGAAGTAGAAGCGCAGCGCATCCGACAAGTGCCGCACCAGCGGACTGTCCGCGGTGCTCCGCAGCCCTTCAGGCTGTTTTGGCAGGACGAGCTCCCGCTCCGCACAGCCGGCAGCCTCCGCCAGCCGCAGCACGTGCTCGGGCCGCAGCTCGATCCGTTCCGTGGTGTCCAGGGAACACACAATAGGCAGCCGGTCCGCCGGCATGCCCCGGTACGCCGCGTAGACCTCCTTCGCTGCATGCGGATCCACGTGCGTATTCCACTCGGCGGTGGGCGTGGTGTTGCCCTGGTGGTAGAAACTGCCGCCCATGATCACCACCTTGCCCAGCAGTGCGGGCAGCCGCGGTTCCCGGCGGATAGCCAGTGCGAAGTTCGTCAGCGGTGCCGTGATCAGGGCTGTGAGCTCCCCCGGATTGGCCCGCGCCGCCTCCACCCACAGGTCGGCGGCGTGGCGCGCTGACACCGTCCCGGCCGGCGGCGGCAGTTCGGCGTGGCCTATTCCCTGTGGTCCGTGGGTTTCGGGAGTGGTCACCAGCGGGATGGCGAGCGGAGCTTCCGCGCCGACGGCGACCTCCACACCCGTGCGCCCGCACAGCTCCAGGACGGCCAAGGTGTTGCGTGCCACCTGGTGCGCGTCCACGTTCCCGGGCGAGGCCGTGACAGCCACGAACTCCACGTCCGGCAGCGAGGCAAGGTAAGCCAGCGCCACGGCGTCATCGATCCCTGTGTCAACGTCCAGCAGGAGCCTGGTCATGGTCAGTCCCCCTAGAAGAGCGCGACTTTGGGGACCGCCGGGAAGATCCCGTCGAGCTCGTCCAGCTCGGCAGGCGAGGGCACCCAGGCGACGGCCTCTGCGTTCTGGCGGATCTGCCCTGGCTTCGTGGCCCCGGCGATCACGCTGCCCACCGAAGGCTGTGCCGCGAGCCAGGAGAAAGCCACCTGGATTTCGGACAGCTGGCGCTCGGCCGCGAACGCGCTGAACCGCCCCAGCTGGTCCCAGTCGGCGTCGTGCACCATGTGGGTCCGGGTGTGGCTGAGCCGGGAGCCCTCGGGTGCCTTGTCCGGCGAATATTTGCCGGTGAGGAGCCCGTTGGCCAGCGGGAAGTACGGCAGGACGCCCAGGCCGTAGGCTTCCGCCGCCGGGGTGACTTCGAGTTCGGCCCGCCGGTCCAGGAGGTTGTAGTGGTTCTGGGTGGAAATGAAGCGCGTGCCGCCCGCGGCACGGGCTACAAACTCTGCTTCGGCGATCTGCCAGCCGGCGCGGTTTGAGTGCCCGATATAGCGGACTTTGCCGCTGGTGACGAGGTCGTCAAGCGCCGACAGGGTTTCCTCGATGGGCGTCAGCGGGTCCGGTGTATGGAACTGGTACAGGTCGATCCAGTCGGTGCCGAGCCGGCGCAGCGAGGCCTCGGCTGCCCGGACGATGTAGCGGCGGGACCCCCTGGCACCGAAATCGGGCCCGTTGGCGCCGCGCATGTTCATACCGAACTTGGTGGCTACCACCACGTCGTCGCGGCGGCTCCCGAGGGCCTTGCCGAGCATCGTTTCACTGAGGCCTGGTTCCTTGCCGTAGTTGTCGGCAACATCGAACAGCGTCACGCCGGCGTCGAGGGCGGCGTGGACGACGGCGTCTGTCCCCTCCTGCGACTCGGTCACCGTATTGGCGCGGCCCAGGTTGTTGCAGCCAAGGCCCACGACGGAGACGGTCAGCCCGGATTTACCGAGGCGGCGGTATTCAGTCACAGAATCTCCTAGACGCTGAAGCTATTGGCTGGTTTGGCCGAGTGCTTGAGCTTGAAGTTGTCCGGTTCGTTGAACGGCGCGGCGCCGATGCTGAGCTTGGTGAAGTCCAGGTCCTCGCCACGGCTGCAGACCTTGATGGCATTGACAGCCTTGTTCACGTCGGGGCAGAGGCAAAAGATGTTCAGCTTGTAGTCACTGAACTCTGAGCGTTCCACGGTACCCAGCCCGCGCCAGGCAAGGTGGCTGATGATCGCATCCTTCGTTTTTTCCTCAAGGTAGCGGTCCCTCTCGGTTCCTTCCCTGGTTTTGAGGGCGAACTGGGCCACCACCCAGAACTGTTCTTCATCGGGGATTTCGGCGTAGCCGTCCTCGGCGCACTGGACAGCAAAGGCGTCCATGAGGCCCTCAACAGCAGCGGAGTCAGCCACGTCGGTCTCTTCGGTTTTGCTCTGGTGCCCCACCACGCCGTAGTTCATCACGAACTGGCTGTAGTCCTCATCGAACCAGCCCTCGCGGAAGTGCAGCACTCCCTCGTCGTCCCGTTTGTAGACCCTGATAATTCCGCTCATGACCGTCCCTTCGTGAACCATCCGACATCGGTGCCGTCGAACGGTGCCTGCTGTGCCTTGACGGCGTGATAAAGCTCATCCGCGGCTGCCTGGATGTCATCCACCAGCAGGTCCGGGTAATTCATGGCGATCCTGTGTTCCGCGAACTCATCCTGGTCGTCGATGAAAACGTCGCGCCCGGCCATCCGGATCACGTCCAGGTCCATGTCGATCACATGGAACTCGGTGACGGCCGGCCGGATTTCCGTCCACTCGTGGGCGACAGCCAGGTCAACGTAGACCCGCACACCGTTGGGGTGGTCTGAATCGTAGAAGGTGGCAACCCAGTCCCCCGAGCGCGGTACCAGCAGCACGGCGTCGGACCGGGTGTAGAACGCGGCTCCGGGGCGCGAACAGAACTCATTGGTCCCCTGGAAGATCCACCAGCCGTGCCGGTCTTCACCGATATAGCGGCCCGGGACCACCCAGTGGGCCTTGCCGTTCCATTTCCGGTTCCGCGCCACCACCAGCTGTCCCGGCTGCAGGCCGGCGGGAACACGGGTGGTACTGGTGTGCCGTTCCGGGCCGGCCTCCCCGACGGCGCCCGGAAACTTCAGTGCGTCTTCTTCCCTCACAGAATCGGAAGACTGCCGGTGGTGGGGTGTTCCTGGCCGGGCAGGGGACGCGCGAAGGGGACCTTTGTCCCCAAAACCTGGGCGACGACGTCGTGCGTTATCTGCTGTGCAGTCAGCCCCACGCGTTCCATGACCTGGCTGCGGGTACCGTGATCCAGGAACTCGGCCGGCAGCCCCACTTCGTTCAGTGCGGTGTCGACGCCGGCTGCGCGCATCTCCTGCCGGATCCGCGATCCGACGCCGCCGGCCCTCACGCCGTCCTCGATGCAGATAACAAGCCGGTGATGGGAAGCCAGGGCGATGATGGAACGCCGCACAGGCAGGACCCAGCGCGGATCAACCACCGTGGTGCTGATGCCCTGGGCGCCGAGCCGGTTGGAGACGTCCAAAGCGAGTTCCGACATTGCCCCGACGCTGACGATCAGGACATCGTTTTCGGTGGAACCGGCGGGACGGCGCGCCAGGACGTCCACACCGTCGCTGAGCCGTTCGATGGCCTCCACTTCAGCGCCGACGGTGCCCTTGGAGAAGCGCACCACGGTGGGGGCGTCGCTGATGGCCACAGCCTCGCGGAGTTCTTCGCGGAGCCGGGAGGCATCACGCGGAGCAGCGAGGTGCAGCCCGGGGACAATCTGCACCATGGCCATGTCCCACATACCGTGGTGGCTTGCGCCGTCAGGCCCGGTCACGCCGGCGCGGTCCAGGACGATGGTCACGCCGGCCTTGTGCAGGGCCACGTCCATCAGCAACTGGTCAAAGGCACGGTTGAGGAAGGTGGCATAGACGGCCACCACCGGGTGGAGCCCGCCGAAGGCCATGCCCGCAGCCGAGGTCAGGGCGTGCTGCTCGGCAATACCGACGTCGATGACGCGGTCCGGGTGCTTGGCAGCGAACTTGTGCAGGCCCACCGGGATCAGCATGGCACCCGTGATGCCCACAATGTCGGCACGTTCATCGGAGATGGCAGCTATCTCGTCGGCAAAGACGGACGTCCAGGACTGGGCCCCTGACGCTCCGGTGGGTTCACCGGTTTCGGGGTCGATGATCCCTACGGCATGGAACTGGTCGGCCTCATGTGCCCGGGCGGGGGCGTAGCCGTGCCCCTTTTCGGTCATTGCATGGACAATCACAGGCCCGGCGAAGTTACGGGCCGTAGAGAGCGCGTGCTCCATGGCCTGGAGGTTGTGGCCGTCAACGGGGCCGATGTACTTCATGCCGAGGCCCTCGAACATCCCCTGCGGCGCCCACCAGTCCTTGATGCCCTTTTTCATCGCATGCAGGCTCTTGTAGGTGAACTGGCCTACCGGGCCGCCGTTTTGGAGTTTCTTCTTCCACCAGTCCAGGGTGCCCTCGTAAGCCGGGGCGGCACGGAAAGAGTCGATGGTGGGACGAAGGGAAGCCAGGTAGTCCGCGAAACCGCCCACGGTGGGGGCATAGGAACGGCCGTTGTCATTAACGACAATGACCACACGGCGGCGTTTGTCAGCTGCGATGTTGTTGATGGCTTCCCAGGCCATGCCGCCGGTCAGGGCGCCGTCGCCCACAACGGCGACGACATAGCGGTCGCCTTCCCCGGTGAGCTGGCGGGCGCGGGAAATGCCGTCAGCCCAGGACAGTGATGAGGACGCGTGTGAGCTTTCCACGACGTCGTGCTCGGACTCGGCGCGGGACGGGTAACCGGACATCCCGCCCTGCTGGCGCAGCGTGCTGAAATCCTGCCTGCCCGTCAAAAGCTTGTGCACGTAGGACTGGTGGCCCGTGTCGAAGACGATGCTGTCCCGCGGCGAATCGAAGATGCGGTGCACTGCAAGCGTCAGTTCCACAACACCGAGATTGGGGCCAAGGTGCCCACCCGTCTGGGAGACATTCGTGATCAGGAAACTCCTGACCTCATCAGCCAGTTCTTCGAGCTGTCCTTGGGACAGCCCATTCAGGTCCTGCGGATTCCGGATGGTGTCCAAGATTCCCAAATGACCCCTCCTTCGGGTGGTAGACGTGCCTGTTAACTCTAACGCCTTGGGTGAAATGCAAAGCCGAAGCCCCGGCTGGTCGGTGACCGGCCGGGGCTTCGGAAGGGTGCTGCGTAGTTCAGCTCTCCGCTAGTTTGCGGAGATCTGGCGCAGGACGTACTGCAGGATGCCGCCGTTGCGGTAGTAGTCGGCTTCGCCCGGGGTATCGATGCGGAGTACTGCATCGAAGGACTTGGCCGAACCGTCTTCTGCGGTGGCGGTGACCTTGAGGGTCTTGGGCGTGGTGCCTTCGTTCAGGGCGGTGACGCCCTCAACCGCGAAGGTTTCCGTGCCGGTCAGGCCCAGGGTGGCTGCGGACTCGCCAGCCGGGTACTGCAGCGGCAGGACGCCCATGCCGATCAGGTTGGAACGGTGGATGCGCTCGTAGCTTTCAGCAACGACGGCCTTGACGCCCAGAAGCGCCGTGCCCTTCGCAGCCCAGTCACGGGAGGATCCGGACCCGTATTCCTTGCCTGCCAGGACCACCAGCGGAGTGCCGGCTGCCTGGTAGTTCTGCGCGGCGTCGTAGACATAAGCCTGCGGGCCGTCAGCCTGGCTGAAGTCGCGGGTGAAGCCACCTTCGACGCCGTCCAGCAGCTGGTTCTTGATACGGATGTTCGCGAACGTGCCGCGGATCATGACTTCGTGGTTGCCACGGCGTGAGCCGTAGGAGTTGAAGTCCTTGCGCTCCACACCGTTGGCCAGCAGGTACTGGCCGGCAGGGGTGTCCGACTTGAAGGAACCGGCCGGGGAGATGTGGTCCGTGGTGACCGAATCGCCCAGCTTGAGCAGCACGCGTGCGCCGGTGATGTTCCGGACGGGCTCGGGCTGCGCCTTCATGCCCTCGAAGTACGGGGGCTTCCGGACGTAGGTGGAGTTCGGATCCCAGGCGAAGGTGTCACCGGCGGGCGTGTCAAGCGCCTTCCAGCGTGCGTCGCCATCGAAGACACCCTCGTAGCCGCGGGCGAACATGTCCTTGTCGATCGAGGAATCGATGACCTGCTGGACCTCAACCGGGTTGGGCCAGATGTCCTTCAGGAAGACGTCGTTGCCTGCTTCGTCCTTGCCGAGGGAATCGGTGTCGAAGTCGAAGTCCATGGAACCGGCCAGGGCGTAAGCGATGACCAGTGGCGGGGAGGCCAGGTAGTTCATCTTCACGTCCGGGTTGATCCGGCCTTCGAAGTTGCGGTTACCGGAGAGCACTGCGGTGACGGAAAGGTCGTTGGCCTGGATGGCCTCGGAGATTTCAGCGTCCAGCGGGCCGGAGTTGCCGATGCAGGTGGCGCAGCCGTAGCCCACGATGTAGAAGCCGAGCTTCTCCAGGTAGGGGGTCAGGCCGGACTTCTCGTAGTAGTCGGTGACTACCTTGGAACCGGGAGCCACGGAGGTCTTGACCCACGGCTTTGACATGAGGCCCTTGTCCACGGCGTTGCGCGCCAGCAGCGCGGCTGCCAGCATCACAGACGGGTTGGACGTGTTGGTGCAGGACGTGATGGAGGCGATGGACACCGCTCCGTGGTCCAGTTCGAACTCGCGGCCGTCTTCGGTCTTGATGTGCACCGGGCTGCTCGGACGCCCGTTGGCGCCGTTCGCTGCGGACACAACACGGCTGGTCTCGGTGGTGTGCGAGTCCGCGTGCGTGAAGGACGGGGCATCCGAGGCCGGGAACGATTCGTCCAGGGACTCGTCCACGCTGCCGTCTTCGATGGCGACGTAGTTGTGGATGTCCTTGCGGAACTGCTCCTTGGCATCCGTCAGCTCAATGCGGTCCTGCGGACGCTTGGGGCCGGAGATGGACGGAACAACCGTGGAGAGGTCCAGTTCAAGGTACTCGGAGAACTTGATCTCACGCGACGGATCGTGCCAGAGGCCCTGTTCCTTGGCGTAGGACTCCACGAGTGCAACATTTTCGTCCGAGCGGCCGGTGAGGCGCAGGTAATCCAATGTGACGTCGTCGATCGGGAACATTGCGGCCGTGGAACCGAATTCCGGGCTCATGTTGCCGATGGTGGCGCGGTTGGCTAGCGGCACCGCTGCAACACCTTCGCCGTAGAATTCCACGAACTTGCCCACGACACCGTGCTTGCGGAGCTGCTCGGTGATGGTCAGCACAACGTCGGTGGCAGTGGCGCCGGCCGGGATGGACCCGGTCAGCTTGAAGCCGACAACGCGCGGGATGAGCATGGAGACGGGCTGTCCCAGCATGGCCGCTTCGGCTTCGATGCCGCCAACGCCCCAGCCGAGGACACCCAGGCCGTTGACCATGGTGGTGTGCGAGTCGGTGCCAACGCAGGTGTCGGGGTAGGCCCGGACAACGCCGTCAATTTCGCGGGTCATCACCGTGCGCGCCAGGTATTCGATGTTGACCTGGTGCACAATGCCGGTTCCCGGGGGAACCACCTTGAAGTCATCGAATGCCGTCTGGCCCCAGCGCAGGAACTGGTAACGCTCACCGTTCCGCTGGTATTCGATCTCCATGTTGCGCTCCAGTGCGCCGGAGTTACCGAAAGCGTCGATCTGGACGGAGTGGTCGATGACCATTTCCGCAGGAGCCAGCGGGTTGACCCGCTTGGGGTCACCGCCGAGTTCCTTGACCGCTTCACGCATGGTCGCCAGGTCCACCACGCAGGGGACGCCGGTGAAGTCCTGCATGATCACGCGGGCAGGCGTGAACTGGATTTCTGTATCGGGCTGGGCATTGGGATCCCAGCCAGCCAAGGCACGCACGTGATCGGCAGTGATGTTCGCGCCGTCCTCGGTCCTCAACAGGTTTTCAAGCAATACCTTGAGGCTGAACGGAAGGTTTTCTGCACCTTCAACGGAGTTCAACCGGAAAATTTCGTATTCGGTTCCGGCTACATTAAGTTTGCCTTTTGAACCGAAGCTGTCCACTGTGCTCATCGCAGGACTCCTCTCGCAACAGTTTCATCTTTGTCGCGCGGCAGACGGCTTGCTAGTTAGGCAGGCCTAATTAGTGCTGGCCACATATGTTGCAGGAGGTCAGCCATGAATACTCAGCCGTTAATACGGTGCGCGACGTGGGATTACTACCGCCATCCTAGTAGCATCACCGGGCCGGCGTCAGCAGTGCGACAGTCTCCATGTGGTGGGTATGCGGATAGAGGTCAAAGGCGCGCAGGCCCGCCAGCGCCCACCCTGCCTGCTGGAAGTACCCCACATCCCTGGCAAAGGATGCCGGATCACAGGATACGTAAGCAACGGCCCGGGGACCGGCGGCAACCAGCTGGCTGACCACGGCCTTCCCCGCTCCCGCCCGCGGCGGATCCAGGATGAGGGCGTCGAAATTCCGCGGTTTTTGGCGGAGAATGCGCTCAACCCGCCCCTGGACGATCTCCACCTGAGGCGCCTCATGCAGGTTCTTCCGGGCGTCCCGGCTGGTCCCGGGTGCGCCTTCGACGGAAAGAACGGACCCGGTTTCGCCCACCGCGTCAGCCAGCGGTGCCGTGAACAGCCCGGCGCCGGCGTACAGGTCGGCAACCACGGAACCGGCTGCCAGGAATCCGCCCTCGTGAAGGAAGGATGTGACGGCCCCCACAAGTGTCCCGGGCGCGTCGCGGTGGATCTGCCAGAAACCTGCGCCGGTGACCCGGTAGTCATGGCCTGCTGCAGACTCCTGGACCCAGGTCCGGCCACGCAACGGCGCGACGTCCCCGCTGAGGGGATCCAAAGTGGCCACCGAGACGTCGTCCGGGAGCTGCGCCGCGATGGCACTGAGCCGCTTGGGCTTTGTTCCGGGAGCAGGTGCAAGCAGTACCAGGGGGCGGGAACCGTTCGACGGCGCTGCTACCTCAACACGTTCGATGCCCTGCAGGTCGATATCCCAGAGCCGCAACCCATTGATGCGCTCCGTTGCGAGCGGCATTTCCCGGACAGGGATGATCTGGTCCGACCGGTGGGCGTGCATGCCGAGCTTTCCGCCGGGGGTGACCGAGAAACTCGCGCGCGTCCGCCACCCAAGGCCCGTGCCGGCGTCGTACGCCGCATCCGTGCCGGACGCGGGATCCGCGCCCGGAACATGCGCCTCCACTGCCTCCACCAGGTTGAGTGTGTCCCGGCCATCGGGCAGACGGTCGACGCCGGCGAGCCGCTTGAGCTGTTCAGCCAGTACCGCGGACTTAAGTTCGCGCTGGCGGGGCAGGGCGATGTGCCCGAACTCGGCACCACCTACCGGCGGGTGTCCGTGCTGCCAGGAACGGAGGGAGTCGGCCGGGCGCCAGAAGTGTTCCACCCGGTCCGGGGATGCGGCCAGGACCTCCACCACGTCTGCCCGCCAGAATTTCGCTGACTCCCCCGCATCGGTCAGGCGGGCGCGGACTTTTTCGCCGGGAATCCCGTGGCGGACAAAGATCACCCTGCCCTCGTGGCGGGCTACGCAGTGGCCGCCGTGGGCTATGGGTCCGACGTCGAGCACCAGCTCGACGGCGGCTTCCTGTGCGGGGGCTGTACGGGACGTGGACTGGGACTGGGGGTTCATTGAATATCCTGCAGGTTCTTTGCTTCTTCGGATGATTTAAGCTGCCACGGGACACTGGCCACCATCACGCCAGGTTCGAAGTGCAGCCGGGTCTTGATGCGCAGCGCCGTCTGGTTGTGGACCAGTTGTTCCCACCATTTGCCCACTACGTACTCGGGGATGTATACGACGACGAGGTCGCGGGGCGAATCGCGCCGCATGTTTTTGACGTACTCCATGATCGGGGTGATGGTTTCCCGGTATGGGCTGGCAAGAACCGTGAGCGGCACGGGGATGTCGAGCTTGTCCCAGTCGGCAACTGTCTGCGCTGTCTCTTCGGCGTTGATGTCCACCGTAATGGCATCAAGCCGCGACGGCCGTGACGCCCGGGCATACGCCAGGGCACGCAGCACGGGCTTCCGCACGTGGGAAACCAACAGTACCGCGTGGACCCGGGACGGCAGGGCCCGCGGGGAGGAGTCCTCGTCCACGGCCAGTTCCTTGGCCACGTTGTCGTAGTGCGCCCGGATACTCCACATGATCAGGAACAGCACCACCATCGCGAGCAGCGCAAGCCAGGCCCCCTGCGTGAATTTGGTGATCAGGACGATCACCAGCACCAGGGCTGTCATGCCGAAGCCGATGCTGTTGATGGTGCGGGACTTGACCATTCGGCGTCGGACGGTCTTGTCCTTGGCAAGCTTGAGGTGCCTCCCCCAGTGCCTGACCATGCCCAACTGGCTGAGCGTAAACGAGATAAAGACGCCCACGATGTAGAGCTGGATCAGTTTGGTGACATCGGCGTTGAACGAAATGATCAGCACCAGCGCTCCGCCGGCCAGGGCCAGGACGCCGTTGCTGAACGCCAGGCGGTCACCCCTGGTCCGCAGCTGGCGGGGAAGGTAGCCGTCCTGGGCCAGGATGGAACCGAGCACGGGAAAGCCGTTGAACGCGGTGTTCGCTGCGAACACCAGAATCACGCCCGTCGCGGCCACCACAACGTAGAACAGTATGGAGCCGGGTCCGAAGATGGTTTGCGCGATCTGGCTGATCGCCGGGGTCTGGATATATTCTTCGGGCAGCGGCAGCCCGTTCAGGAGGAATTCCGTGGCCGGGTCCAGCACAATATGGACCTTGGTGGCGTTGGCCAGGAACATGATTCCAGCCAGCATGGCGGCGCCGATCGTGCCTAGAAGCAACAGGGTGGTGGCCGCGTTTTTGCTCTTGGGCACCTTGAAGTTGGGCACGCCGTTACTGATGGCTTCAACACCGGTCAGGGCGGCGGCGCCCGAGGAAAAGGCCCGCAGCAGCAGGAAGGCCCCCGCCAGGCCCACCAGCCCTTCGTCGAAGCCGGGCGCCGGAACAATCGTGAAGGCCGCGGACGGCGCCTGGCCCAACTGGCCTGTTACCGCCTGGAAAATGCCCACGGCCGTCATGCCCAGGATGGAGGCCATAAAGATGTAGGTGGGGACCGCGAAAAGGGTCCCGGCTTCCTTGACCCCGCGCAGGTTGACCAAGGCGAGGATGACCACGCCGATGGTGGCGATGAGCGCCTGCTGCCCATGGAGGGAGGGTATGGCCGTGGTGAGGTAAGTGGCCGCCGAAGACATCGAGACCGCCACGGTCAGGACGTAGTCCACCAACAGGGCCGAGGCAACTGTCAGCCCGGAAAACTTGCCGAGGTTTTCGTTGGCGATCTCGTAGTCGCCGCCCCCGGAGGGATACGCGTGCACGTTCTGCCGGTAGGACGCCACCACTGTCAGGAGCACCACCATGACAGCCAGGCCCACCCAGGGCGAGAAGGCTACGGCGCTGATGCCGGCGAGGGCCAGCGTCAGCAGGATTTCATCCGGGGCGTAGGCCACCGATGACAGCGCGTCTGAGGCGAACACCGGAAGTGCTATCCGTTTGGGCAACAGCGTGTGGGCGAGCCTGTCATTCCTGAAGGGCCTGCCCACCAGCACCCGTTTAACGGCATTCAGTATTGTCAGCACTCCACAAAGCTAGTCTGATTCGCGGCCCGTGTCATGACGGCGGCCAGGCGGCTGCGGCAGGCGGCCTGCCGGTAGAGTTCTAGCAGCAGCAACGGGCGACGGAAGGTAAGGAAACACGGTGGCGCATTTCGTGATCATGGGATGTGGCCGGGTGGGGGCAACTCTGGCGCACACGCTGGAGGACGCGGGCCATTCCGTCGCGATCATCGACCAGGACGACCGGGCGTTCCGCCGGCTCCGCCAAGGCTTCACCGGACGCAAAGTCACGGGTGTGGGCTTTGACCGGGACACCCTCCAGCAGGCCGGCGTGGCTGACGCCTACGCCTTCGCGGCCGTGTCCAGCGGAGACAACTCAAACATCCTGGCAACCCGCGTGGCGCGCGAGACGTTCCACGTTCCCCACGTTGTAGCCAGAATCTATGATCCGGGCCGGGCAGAGATCTACCAGCGGCTGGGCATCCCCACGGTGGCCGCCGTGCGTTGGAGCGCCGACCAGGTGCTGCGCCGCATCCTTCCCGAACAGCACCTCGCGGGCGATTTCCGCGAGCCTTCCGGCCGGCTGGTGCTCACCGAGGTGGACCTCGACGCCGGCTGGATCGGCCACAGGGTCAGCGAAATCGAGAAAGTCGCAGCCATCCGGGTCGCCTACCTGACCCGGTTCGGCGAGGGGATGCTCCCCGAGGCCGGCACGTCCTACCAGGACGGCGACACCGTGCACGCCATGGTTCCGGTAGACCGCAGTTCCCAGGTGGCCCAGGTCCTGGCCAAAGCACCCGCCAAGGAGTCGTAGTGAAAGTAGTGATCGTTGGCGCTGGCAGCGTCGGTTCATCCATCGCCAGGGAACTGCTGGCCCACAAACACGACATCCTGCTGATCGACCTCAAGCCTGAAGTCATCGGACGCAGCGGGCTGCGCGGCGCGCACTGGCTGGTGGGCGACGCCTGCGAGCTCAGCACCCTGCAGGGGGCAAAAGTGGAGGAAGCCGACGTCGTGGTTTCAGCCACCGGGGATGACAAGGTGAACCTCGTGGTCTCCCTCCTGGCCAAAACAGAATTCGGCGTGGGCCGCACGGTGGGCCGGGTCAACAACCCCAAGAACGACTGGATGTTCAACGATTCCTGGGGGGTGGACGTGGCGGTGAACACCCCCCAGCTGATGACTGCGCTGGTGGAAGAGGCAGTGGAGATCGGTGACCTGGTCAGGCTCCTGACGCTTCAGACCGGCGTTTCCTCGCTGGTGGAGTTCACGGTCCCGCACGATTCCCATGTCATTGGCCTGACCGTTGGAGATATCCGGTGGCCCGAGGATTCAACGCTGGTGGCGATCCTCCGGGACCATGCCCCGATCACTCCCAGCCGCGACGACGTGATCGACGGCGGCGACGAACTGTTCTTCGTCACCACCATCGCCGCGGAAGATGAGCTGCGGGCGCTACTGTCCGCGGAAACGGCCACGGCTGACGATGCGGCCGGGCCCGAGGGTGTTCAGCCCGCCGAGGTTCAGGCCCCGGAAGACGACGGCTTCGACGGCTGAGCGCCAGGGTCAGCCCCGGCTGGCGCCGGTCGGGTGATCAGCCACGCGACCCAGACGCCCAGGATGTACAGCGGGGCAGCCATGATCAGCCGGGTGGTGGCGAGGGCGGCCAGTCCGTCCTCGCCCATCAGGTAAAGGGGTACCTGGACTACCAGCCGCAGGACCAGGACCGCCACGATGACCCAGGTGCCCAGGCGGTAGGCCTTGAGCCGTGCCGGGTCCTTGCGCCAGTCAAGGCCTTCATTGCGGATGAAGCCGAACAACAGTCCCGCCACCGGCCATTTGATGGCGATGGAGATGACCATCGCCACAATGTAGGCGGCGTTGGTGAAGAAGCCCGGCAGATAGAAATCTTCCGCTTTCCCGGTGGTGTTGGCGAGCCAGGCTGAAATGCCCACGCCCACAACGCCGGCAAGCGCCTGGGTCAGCGGGCGCCGCTGGATGAGCCGGGCCACCGTAAACGCGGCGGCCGATGCCAGCGCTGCGACCAGGGCCAGCGTGAGGTCCCGGGTGATTGTGAAGGCCACCAGGAACAACAGGCCCGGCACGATGCTCTCCGCGATGCCCTGGACCCCGCCGGCGGTCTTGAGGACATCAATCCGGCCGTCGTGCGTGCGGTGCAGACCGGCTTTGGCCGCATAGTCCGCCGCGAGGCCCGCCATCGGAGAGGGTTCCCCGGGGGACGGTTCGGGGCTGGCGGGCTGCGGTCCGGATGGTTCCGGAGAGCGATGGCCCGATCCGGAGTGCGGTTCGGGCAGCTGGGGCGAGGTCATTCGTGCTCCTGGCGGGAAAGTATTTCGTAGCGCGGATTGAACATGGTGGGCAGTCCATGGCTTTGGGTCAGCATGCCGTTGACGCTGACTTCCGTGCCGGCATCGATCCCCGGCACTTTGCGGCGCCCCAGCCACACCACCCGCAGGCGCGCGTTCCTGCCAGGTACCGGTCCGGCGCCGGGGTGCAGGACTTCAGCGTCGGAGAGGATGGCGGTGAACGCCGGATTCTGGTCCGCGGGCACATAGGTTACCGATTCAACGTACCCGTGGCACATCACCCGGCCCCTTTCCGGGAGCTGGCTGACCGGCACCCCATGACCCTGCGGGCCCGGGGGGCGTTGCCCGGAATCAGCCAATCTGGGTGATTTCCGGGCCGCGCTCGGGCCCCTTAAACTCGGGCTCCCTGACCTCAGGTTCCTTGAATTCGGAGGCCCCGGGAGGCGGAGCAGCGCTGGCGTCCTTGGGCAGCCGCAACTGCAGCAGGTCGCGCGGAGGCATGGGGCTGTCGCCGCGGATCACCACGATCCGGCGGAACAAGTCCTCCAGCGGAGCGGCGGCCTCACGCTCCATCGCGGCTTCTCCGCCCAGGACGCCGCGCAGGAACCACCGGGGTCCGTCAACGCCGATGAACCGTGCCACCCGGTAGCCCTGGCTTCCGTCCGGGGCGCCGGCGGGGAGCTTCGCCACGAGTTCGGTTCCGAAGGCACCCTGCACCTCTTCGACCTGGCCGCCCTGGCTTCCCACGGACTGGCCGATCTGCTCGCGGATTTCGTCCCAGAGCCCCTCGGTCTTGGGTGCAGCGAACGCCTGCAGCTGAAGGCTGGAGCCGTTCAGGTCCATGGTCACAGCAACCACCCGCTGCGTGGCTTCCTCCACCTCCAGCCGGAGCTGAAGCCCCTCACTCGGGGCAATGAGCAGCGCTCCGAGGTCCACGTAGCCGTCGCGGCTGGAGACTTCGGAAACATCAAAGGGGCCGTTGGCCCTCCGGCCGGTGTCCTGGGAACCCTTCCCGGCCGTATCCTCTGATTCCGCTGCCGCCGAGGACTCTTCCGGCTCGCCGGCCTGGTCCTTCTTGGATTTCCTGCCGAGCCCAAAAACCATGGGGTTGTCTCCTTAGTTGTGAAAGTGCCCGGCCGGCCGCTGGGTCCCGCCAAAATCTTCGCTGCCGCAGTCAGACAGTCCCGGGCTGCCACCTCGTGGCTAGTGTCAGGCGTTGCCCGGCGTGAAGCCGCCGGTGGAACCGAATCCGCCGGCACCCCGGACCGATTCACTCAAATCGTTGACAGGGATAAACTGCGCGTACTCCACGCGCTGGATCACCATCTGTGCAATTCTATCGCCGCGCCGCAGCTCGATGGCGTCCCGCGAATCAGTATTCAACAGGGTGACGGAAATTTCGCCGCGGTATCCGGCGTCCACCGTCCCCGGGGCGTTGACGATGGTTAATCCGTGTTTTGTGGCCAGCCCTGAACGCGGGTGGATCAGGGCAACAAAGCCGTCCGGGAGGGCGATGGAGACGCCCGTGGGCACCAGCTTCCGCTCCCCCGGCTGCAGCACCACATCCTCCCTTGCACGGAGGTCGGCTCCCGCGTCACCGGGGTGCGCGTAGGACGGCGCCTCGAGTCCGGCGTCGAGCATTTTCAGCTGCACCTGCAGCGTGGGGGCACCGTAGGCCACCGGTACAGCACCGGTGGGCGCAGTGTCAGGAACGGTCTTCAAGGTGGCAAGTTCGTCAGTCACAGTCACTCACTCTAACGCCCCGCCGCAGCTGCGGCCTAGACACCGGAAGTCAGCCGGGCGCGGGCACGGCGGAGAGGGCCCGGGCAGGGGCGCCGGGATGCGAATCCGTTGCCGGGACGGCCAAGATGAATTAGCCGCCCAAAGATGGAAAGCTGATGGCATGCCCGAATCCAGTTCCGCCGCACCTGTCCCCAACACCCCTTCCGCCGGCACCCCGGCAATCTTCCAGGAAAGGCTGTGGCCGAACGTCTGGATGTGGATCATCGCGGCAGGCGTCTCGAGTGCGGGCATCCTTGTCTTCGCGCCCATCACCTGGGCAGCGGGCTATACAGCCGCTGGAGTGCTGTTCGTCATCATCTCCGTCCTGCTGGTGGTGTCCACCCCGAGCATCGTGGTTACCGGGGATACCCTGACCGTGGGCCGGGCCACCATCGAGCGCCGCTTTATCGGCGCTGTGGAAACCTTTCGTGAGAAGGAAGCCACGGCCCAGCGCGGGACCAGGCTCAACGGCCTTGCCTACCTGTGCATCCGGGGCTGGATCGACCCCGTGGTGCGGATCGAGATTACCGACCCGTCCGACCGGACTCCGTACTGGCTGACCTCTACCCGGCGGCCCGAGGAACTTGCTGCCGCCCTGACCGGTAAGTAACTGAACTGAACTGTCTGCACGCAGTATCGTCCGGGACGCAGCGGGGTCAGCTTTCACATTCCCTGCAGTAGAAGTGGCCGTCCTTTTCCCTGGCGATCTGTGAGCGGTGACGGACCAGGAAGCATGACGCGCAGGTGAATTCGTCGGGCTGCGGCGGGATCACCGTGACCAGCAGTTCCTCGCCGGAGAGGTCGGCTCCGGGAAGCTCGTAGCCTGCGGCGAGGTCGGTTTCGTCCTCTTCCACTACTGCCGTCGGTTTGTCTGTCCGCCGGGACTTCAGTTCCTCCAGGGAATCCTCGTTGAGGTCTTCTTCAGATTTGCGTGGCGCATCGTAGTCGGTGGCCATCTCCGCTCAACCCCGTTTCTTTCGCGTCGGCGGGCTTCACCTTCATAACGCAGCGCGGCTCCGGTTTGTGCCCCGGCGCACAAAGTCCCGGAATATCGCGGCGCGCCCTCGCTCCTCACCCAAAACACCGCCCGCGAGTGGCAGAGTTTCGATTGATAGTAATGCCAGGGTGGAGGATTTGTATGCAGGATCTACGGCTTGTAGGCGTGCACGACGACGGAGTGCATCTCCTGTTGAGCGGTGCCGGCGGCGAGATGTTCCAGCTGCCGATCGATGAAGCACTGCGGGCGGCCAGCCGGTCGACGGCGAAAGCCGTAAGCACGGCTGCGCCCATTGCCATGTCCCCGCGGGACATCCAGGCGCGGATCCGCAGCGGTGCCACCGCTGCGGAGGTGGCAGAGCTTTCGGGGCTTCCGCTCGCCAAGGTGGAGAGGTACGAGGGTCCGGTCCAGGCCGAACGGGAGTACGTGGCCCAGCAGGCGCGGAAGGTTGAAGTGGCATCGCCCTCGCCGGGTCATGACACGTACCGCTCCGTCTTTGGTGAGAACCCTGCCACGCTGAATGACATGGTCAACCACCGCCTCGCAGCCCACGGGATTGAACCGTCCACGGTGCAGTGGGACTCGTGGCGGCGGCAGGACGGCAGCTGGACTGTCGCGGCCAGCTTTGAGCCCAAGAAAACGGGCACGGCAGGCATCGGCGAGGAACCCCCGGCACTCTGGACGTTCAGCCCCGCCCGCAGGGCCCTGCAGAACGCCAACCGGTGGGCCCAGCAGCTTAGCGAACTGGAACCGTTGGACGGTCCTGTCCCCGCCCGCAGGCTGACGGCCGTCTCGGACCGGCCTTTTGACTTCGAAACCGATGCCGAAGCGGCGGCCCGCAATGCCACCGGCCCGCAGCCCGTTCTCCAGGCCGCCAAGGAATCCGATGGGCTCCTGGACATGCTGCGCTCCCGCCGTGGCCAGCGCCTGGGTGTGGACGAGGATGCGGACGATGCCTTGGCGCTGCTGCTGACCCATGGTGTCCCCGCCGCGCATCCCCGCCCGTCTGAGGTTGTAGCCGAACGTCCACACACTCCGGTGGAGGACGCTGCACGGGACACCCGGGACCCGGCTGCCGGTGACGGCACCGAATCGGACAACGCGGCCCCGGCTGCCGCCCTGGATCCCCACACACGCAAGCGAGACGGCCGGCCGTCCATGCTGTCCCGCCTGAGCATGATTCCGCCGCACCGCGGACATGATGACGATCACGACAACCTGAAACTGCACGACGGCGTCAGTACCGACACACGGGAAGTCACCATTGTGGCGTCCCCGGCTCGTCCGCTTCCGCCGGGTGCCCCGGCCGAACCGCCCGTGGAATCCGGGCAGGCCGGTCCGAGCGTGGGCCTGGACGAACTGCTGGGCGGCGGAAGCCCCCGCCGGGCAGCCTATGCGGCCGGCCCAGACGAGTCCGGGTCCGGCGACCACTACAGCGCCGATTCGGACCAGCCGGAGAGGCAGCCGGCCAAGCCGAAGCGGTCAACAGTGCCCAGCTGGGATGAGATCGTCTTCGGGACCAAGCGGGAGTAGGGCTTTAGCGTCCCCGGGCCTTGCCTTCGGCGGTGAAGCACAGGAACGGAACTTCGCGTTCGGCTTTGGTCAGCGAGCCGTGCTGGCCCACCACTTCCATGGCCGCAGGCCGGACCCGGCGCGTGTCGTAAAGGGCCAGGGCGTCCCGGGCGGCGATCATCACGTCACCAATCCGGGGGCCGACGGCCGGGCGCAGCGGCCCAAACAGTCCGCCGGCGATGGCTTCATCCCGGGTGAAGGCCCAGATCCTGGCGCCGAAGCGCGCCCGCCAGGCCTGCAGGAGCCGTTCACGGCCCGCAGCATCGGCGGGGTCCTCCAGGTAGAGGTGCACCATCCGCGGTTCCCCAGCGGTATGCCGCACGCCTTCGATGAGTGAGGTGTCAGCCGCGTAGTCGATGCGTTGCTGTTCCGGTACGTCCAGCATGCCGTGGTCCGCGGTGAGCAGGATGGTGGTGCCGGCAGGAAGCGACGTGCTGAGCCGTTTGACCGTGGCGTCGAGCTCTTCGAGCTGGTGTTCCCACTGTTCGGACTGGCAGCCGTGGCGGTGTCCTGCCTTGTCCAGTTCGTTGACGTAGAAGTACATCAGCGCCGGACCGGCCGCAGCCATGGCTTCGGCGGCGGCCGCGGTGCGGGCGTGGGACGTCACGGCGGACACAAATTCCCCGCCCCGGAGGGCCGCCTGGGTCATGGGCGAGTTGCCGAACTGCGGCAGGCTGACGGTGGTCACGCTGACGGTCTCAGCGGCGCGCTCGAACACTGTGGGGAAGGGCTGCCAGGTACCGGGGTCGACTTTGGCGTCCCAGTTGCCCAGCATGTTGACCACTTTGTCCTGGTCCGGGTCCAGGACGTCGTAGCCCACCATGCCGTGCTGGCCGGGCGGGAGCCCGGTGCCGAAACTGGCCAGGGCCGCGGCCGTGGTGGACGGGAACGTGGAGTCCAGCCACACGGGGATTTCACCCTGCCCCGCCTGCATCACGCCGCGCAGGAAGGGTGTGTGGGCGGACTTCTGCTTCAGCAGGTTCCGGCCGAGGCCGTCGGCCAGGACCACGCAGACGCGCGGTGCGGGCGGCAGGCCAAGGGTGTTGGTGAATCCCGGGACGCCGAGGCTTGCCGCGGCGCTGGTCAGGACCTCGGCGACGGAACGTTGCCCGAACGCGGGAGCGGACGGCAGGTTCTGTGGCCGCGTGATTCCTTCGAAGGGGGCTGCGGAAGCGCTTGTTTTTCCTGAAACCGGCATCTCAGCGCTGGTGCCCGCGGCTGAGCCGGTTGCCGAACACGCCTGTGCGCGGGCGGGGCGGGAGTGTCTGGCCGGAGTGCGGGGCCGGGGTTGTGGAGCCGGTGTTCACGGCCCGCAGGGCGCGGGCGAAGAGTTTGGCGTCCTGTACTGCCTGGGGGCCGTCCGCTTCGGCGCTGATGCGCAGGACGATGTCTTCCTGGGCAATGGTGCCGCTGTAGCCGTGGTCGGCCTCGCACTGGGGATCGCCGCAACTCGCGGGTCCCATGTCCAGCCGCTGGCCGCCGGACCAGGCGATGGCGAGTGTAACCTCCCGGACCGGGTCCGAGGGCTTGTAGTCCTGCGGCTGGGAGTACATGTAGCTGAGAACCACGGAGCGGATCTGGGCCACGGGTACGGACTCGGTGGAGATCTGGGCGACGATCTGTTCGCCGGCTTCATCGAGCTGCTGATCGTCCACATGGGTGATGACCAGCATGTCGGACGTGAGGACCAGCACGGTGATGTGGCGGCGGACCTCGGCCCGGTCAAAGTGGGTTTCGAGGTGCACCAGGTGGGCCACGCATTCGCGGCCGTCCAGGGCGTCGTCTACGACGTCGGCCACCAGGCGCGGGTAGAAGCCGGCCTTTTGGAGGGCGCCGTCCAGGGTCTGGGCCTGGGGCGTGTGGCTGTGTGAGCTGTGGGGTCGGGGTGCCTGGTTGTCATTGCCGGGCGTGGATGGCGTCGACTGGGAAGGCTGTGAGCTCATTCCCCCATTTTCACAGATCAGCCGGGGACATGCTAACCGCGGTCAGCCCAGCATGGCGCGGCGGGCGCTGTCCGTGCGGCGGGCAGCGTTGCCGATCCGGATCTCCGCGGCCAGGATGGACAGGCCCCGGGCGCCGCAGAGGACAGGGTTGAATTCGACCAAGGCTACTTCCGGATGGTTGTCCTTCAGCCAGGCCAGCCGGCCGGCCAGATCCTCCAGGGCCTCCATGTCGACGGCCGGCAGGCCCTGGTAGCCCAGGAGCTTGCGGGCGGCCCGCGGTGCACGGACGAAGTCCCTGACATCCGCGGCGGACAGCGGCGGCACGCGGTGCGCCCAGTCGTCCAGCAGGTTGACGGCGTCACCTGCCAGCCCGAAGGAGATCACTGGTCCAAGCAAAGGATCCTCAATGGCACGGAATGTGCAGGCCTGCCCCACCGGGGCCATGGACTGCACCTCCAGGGAGGACGAACCGTAGGGTGCCAGCGCACGCCGCATCTGAGCGATGTTCCGCCGCAGCGAGTCGGCATCCTCTATGTCCAGGCGCACCCCGCCCAGGTCCAGGCGGTGGCGAAGTGAGGGGTCCGTCGTTTTCAGCGCAACCGGCCAGCCCAGCCGCTCCGCGGCCTCAACTGCCTCGTCCGCGGAATCAAACCGTGCGGATGGCAGCACGGGAATTCCATAGTGTGCCAGAAGTGACGCCGTAGACGCCGGGTCCAGGGCTTTCAGCTCAGCGCCGTGGACATCGCGGAGCAGATCGTCCAGGAGGGCGTCCGCGCTTTCCGGATCGCAGCCTGCGGGTTCCACGAAGTGGCCCGGGTCCCGTGCCAGCCATTCGGAATACCGCACCACGGCGGCGAGCGCCGCCACTGCCGCGCCAGGGTTGGAGAAGCACGGGACAGCGCGCCCTTCGGACCCCACCATCCCTTCGACGTAGATGGAGGCGTCCAGGATGCCGGTAAACGCGGCAATCACCGGCTTGCCGGCGGCCGCGGAGCACTCGGCCAGGACCTCGGCAATGTGGTCAACGGTCAGGCCCCGGACGGGCAGCAGCGCGGCCACCACGGCATGCACGGACTCCGAAGCGAGCGTCTCCTGGAGACTGCGGCGAAGGGCCGGCAGGGCGAGGGACATCCCGGCCTCAAGATTCACGTCCGTGACGATGCCGTCCACGGCCAGGCCATGCGCTTCGGCGGCGTCGGCCACCACTTTGCCCAGCGCCTGGGAGTTGCTGAAGATCGTCAGGCGGGGCCCTGCGGGCAGGGGCTGGCCCGCCACGATCTGGGTGACGTCCATCAGCTCTTCGATGGTCTGGACCCTGATGACGCCGGACTGGCGCATCATCGCGTCCAGTGCCCCGGCGGGCGCCTGCGTGGTCCGGACGGCGTGGCCGGGCGGCAGCCGCAGTCCCATGGTTTCGGACTTGGCGACCACCACCGGCTTGGTGCGGGCGAGCCGCCGGGCGATCCGGGAGAATTTGCGGGGGTTTCCGATCGACTCCAGGTACAGGCCCACTGCGGTGGTGTCGGCGTCGTCCTCCCAGAACTGCATCATGTCGTTGCCGGAAACGTCAGCCCTGTTACCGGAGGAGAGGAAGGTGGAGAGTCCCAGCCGCCGCCGGCTTGACGCCGCGTAGAGGGAAACTCCGATAGCGGCCGACTGGCTGAACAGCCCCAGTCCGCCGCGCCGCGGCATGGCGGGCGCCATTGACGCGTTGAGCATCACGGCCGGGTGGGTGTTGACGATTCCCAGCGACGCCGGCCCGATCACGCGCATGCCGTTGGCCCGCGCTTTCCGGACAAGGTCCCGCTGCCGTGCCAGGCCGCGTTCGCCGTCGTCCGCGAAACCGGACGATGCGATCACCAGCCCCTTGACTCCTGCCGCGGCGCAGTCGTCCACCACCCCCGGTACTTCCTCATACGGAACGGCAATGACGGCTAGCTGCACCGGGTCCGGGACCTCGGACAGGCGGCCGTAGGACATCATGCCGGCCAGTTCCAGGGCCTCGGGGTTGATGGCGTAGACCGGCCCGGCAAAGCCGCCCTCGATGACATGTTCGAGCAGCTGGTGCCCCACGGTCCCCCATTTGCGGCTGGCGCCGATGACCGCAACGGACGACGGCGTCAGCAGGTCCCGGACGCTCCTCGCCTCCGCGCGGTGCTCGCGTGACTCCATGACGGCCCGCGATTTTTCGGTGGGGCCGATGTTGAACTCCAGGCTCACCACACCGTCATCGAAATGGCGTTTGACGTCGTAGCCGGCGTCAGCGAAAACCATGAGCATTTTGCGGTTCTCCGGCAACACTTCGGCGGTGAACCGGCGGATGCCGTTTTCGTGCGCGGCCGCGGCGAGGTGCTCCAGGAGGATGGAGCCGAGTCCCCTGCCCTGGTGGGCGTCGGAGATGTTGAAGGCGACCTCGGCCTCAGTGGGGTCATCGAGCCTGTCGTAGCGGCCGATTCCCAGGATTTCGCCGCCGAAGGTGATGACCAGCGCCACCCGGTCCTTGTAGTCCACTTCCGTGAAGCGTTTGAGCTCCTTGCTGGACAGCCGGGCTTTGAAGGTGAAGAACCGCATGTAGATTGAGTTCTGCGACTGTCCGGCGTGGAAGGCCTGGACGGCGTCCGCATCGCTGGGGTGAATGGGCCTCAGGTGCGCGGTGCCGCCGTCACGGAGCACGACATCGGCTTCCCAATGTTCCGGATATTCGCCGTCCCCGGGCTGATCCACCATAGGCTTAGCCTAACCACAAACTGACGGCGCAGGCCCAGCCGTTTAGCCTCGGAGCAGGAAACTGCCAAAAAAACCTGCGCTCATCCAGAGCACCACCAGTTACCCAGAAGGATCCACCAGCCCCATGGCCCGCCGCCAAAGCCCAGCCCCTGCGGGGGAAGCCACCCAGGACTTCGTCGAAAACATCGTGGACATCGATGTCACGTCCGAGATGGAAGGTTCCTTCCTGGAGTACGCCTATTCGGTGATCTACTCCCGGGCCTTGCCGGACGCCAGGGATGGACTCAAGCCGGTGCAGCGCCGGATCCTGTACATGATGAGCGAGATGGGCCTCCGCCCGGACCGCGGCCATGTCAAGAGTGCGCGCGTGGTGGGCGAGGTGATGGGTAAGCTCCACCCCCACGGCGATACCGCCATCTACGACGCCATGGTGCGCATGGCCCAGGATTTCTCGCTGCGGCTGCCGCTCATTGACGGCCACGGCAACTTCGGCTCGCTCGACGACGGGCCGGCGGCTCCCCGGTACACCGAAGCCCGCCTCGCCGCGGCGGCTTTGACGCTGACGGACCACCTCGACGAAGACGTGGTGGATTTTGTCCCCAACTACGACAACCAGCTGACCCAGCCGGACGTGCTGCCGGCAGCGTTTCCCAACCTGCTGGTCAACGGCGCCACGGGCATCGCCGTCGGCATGGCCACCAACATGGCCCCGCACAACCTGGTGGAGGTCATCTCCGCCGCGCGGCATCTGATCGCGCACCCGGACGCCACGCTGGATGACCTCATGCGGTTTGTTCCCGGTCCGGACCTGCCCACGGGCGGCCGCATCGTGGGCCTTGACGGGATCCGTGACGCCTACGCCACGGGCCGGGGTTCCTTCAAGACCCGGGCCAAGGTGGAGGTCGAGCAGCTTTCCGCGCGGCGCACCGGCCTGGTGGTCACGGAACTGCCGTACATGGTGGGCCCGGAGAAGGTGATCGAGAAGATCAAGGATGCGGTCAACAGCAAAAAACTGACCGGCATCAGCGACATTGTTGACCTCACGGACCGCAAGCACGGCCTGCGCCTGGTCATCGAACTGAAGAACGGGTTCAACCCGAACGCCGTTCTCCAGCAGCTGTACCGCTACTCCCCCATGGAAGACTCCTTCGGCATCAATAACGTGACGCTGGTGGACGGCCAGCCGCAGACGCTCGGGCTCGTGGCTCTGCTGTCCGTCTACGTCGGCCACCGCATCGACGTGGTGCGCCGCCGCACGTCCTACCGGCTGGGGAAGAAGAAGGACCGCCTCCATTTGGTCGAGGGCCTCCTCATCGCCATCGTGGACATCGACGAGGTCATCCAGATCATCCGCTCCTCGGATGAGGTCCCGGCAGCACGCGAACGGCTGATGTCCATCTACGACCTCACCGAAATCCAGGCCAACTACATCCTGGAACTGCGGCTCCGCCAGCTGACCAAGTACTCACGGATTGAGCTGGAGAAAGAACAGGACGAGCTGCGCCGCGAGATTGCAGAACTCGAAGCCATCCTCGGCTCGGAGCAGCGGCTGCGCGAACTCGTGTCCGCCGAACTCGGCGACATCGCCGAAAAGTACGGCACACCCCGCCGGACCGTCCTGCTTGAATCGGAGGCCGTCTCCCCGACCGTCGCCGCCCTGGCCGCGGCCCCCGGCCGGAACGGCAAAGCAGCCCCGCTGGCCCTGGAGATCGCGGACGATCCCTGCTGGGCGATCCTGACAGCCTCCGGGCAGATCGCGCGGACCTCCAACCAGGAACCGCTCACTGAAGCGGGTCCCCGTACCCGGCACGACGTCTTCCGCTCGGTGGTCAAGACTTCCGCCCGCGGTGAGATCGCCGCTGTCACTTCGCAGGGGCGGATGCTGCGGCTCCAGGTCATGGACATGCCGGTCCTGCCGCCGATGTCCGGCCTGCCCAACCTTGCCGGCGGTGTCCCGGCGAAGGACTTCATCACCCTGCTCAAAGGTGAAGCGCTGGTGGGGTTCGCGCCGCTGGATGAAGTCCTGGCCATCGGCACCGCCCAGGGTGTGGTCAAACGGGTCCAGCCGGACTACCCCCTGAACCGTGAGGACTGGGAAGTGATTGCGCTCAAGGACAAAGACGTGGTGGTGGGCGTGGCCCCGGCCGGGTCCGAGGACACCGACCTCGTGTTTTTGACGCGGGAAGCGCAGCTGCTCCGGTTCAGCGCCGCCAACGTCCGCCCGCAGGGCAGGACGGCAGGCGGCATGGCCGGCATCAAACTCGGCACGGGAGACCATGTGATCTTCTTCGGTGCCGTGGCGCCCGACGATGACGCCGCCGTCGTGGTCACCATCGCCGGTACCGACGGCGCCCTGCCGGGGACCGCGCCCGGTGCAGCCAAGGTGACGGCCTTCGCCGAATACCCTGCCAAGGGCCGCGCCACAGCCGGTGTCCGCGCCCACAGGTTCCTCAAGGGTGAAGACACGCTGCTGCTCGGCTGGGCGGGGCACGGACCGGCCAAGGCATCTTCACTGGCCGGTGTTGCCAGGTCGCTGCCGCAGGAACACGGCAGGCGTGACGGGTCGGGGATTCCCCTGTCCCAGGCCGTGGACCTGGTGGGCCCTGGCATGGCGCGGACGGATCCGTCCTAGACTGCTGCCATGCCTATCATTCCTGATCAGAAGGACTGGACCTGGGTGCTCTCGCGGCCGTGCCCGGAGTGCTCCTTCGATGCTTCCACGGTCACCCCGTCCACCGTGCCGGGCACCGTGGAAAGCATGCTGCCACGCTGGCGGGCCGTCCTCCGCCGGCCTGAGGTGACAGAACGCCCGGACGAGGACACGTGGTCGGCCCTGGAGTATGCCTGCCATGTCCGCGATGTTTTTGCCCTGTTCGACCAGCGGCTGAACCTGATGCTCGAATCCGAGGACGCGCGGTTCGCGGACTGGGACCAGGACCTCACCGCCGTCGAGCAGGACTACGCCAATGCCGATCCTGCGGTGGTCAGCGCCGAACTGACGGCCGAGGGCGAGCAGATCGCTGCGTCGTTCGCGGGCGTCCGCGAGTCGGAATGGGGCAGGAAGGGCCTGCGCAGCAACGGCTCGGAGTTCACTGTCCTGACGCTGGCACAGTACTTCCTGCACGACGTGGTCCATCACCTCCACGATGTGGACGGCTGAGTCGTGGACGGCTGACTACAGCGCCTTGTCCCAGGCCATGCTTTGGTTGACCGCGCGGTAACCCATCTTGGTGTACAGGGCCAGGGCTCCGGTGGGATTCTCCGAATCGACATCCAGTGATGCAACGTGCATTCCGGCAGCCGTGAAACGGCGCATGGCATCGGCCAGCAGCGCCTGGGCGATGCCGCGTCCCCGGTATTCCCGCCGTACCCCGAGCAGCTCGGTGTAGCCTTCGCGGTATCCGCGCTGGACCGCGATGTCCGGATCGTGGCTTGCGAGCTGGTAAGCGGCCACCTCACCGGTAGCGCTGTCCAGGACGACGGCGCTGAGGTCCGGACGCGCCTGCGGGTTGCTTACGGTGAAGGACCAGGATTCCTCGTCGCGCGGTTCGCTGCCCCAATGGTCGAGGAAGGACGCATTGTGTGCCAGCCGGACCTGTTCGTGCAGCTCCGGCGCCATGGCGGCCAGCTCCAGTCCGCGGTCCAGGACGGCAGCGGGCAGCGGCTGGTCCAGTGGCCTGTGCATTTCATTGAAATACCGGACCACCGTATAGCCGCCTGTTTCCAGCAGCCGGGCCTGGTGACCGTGCTGCTGCTCGGTCCCGATCCTGAGGCGGGGCGGTCCCTGCGCCGGGCTGCCGGCAGCGTCGTCGGCGAACCGCTCCCGGGTCCGTTCCTCCAGCCAGCCAAGCAGTGCCGTTCCCACGCCGCGGCGCTGCCACGCCGGGTCAACGCACCCAAAGCCGTGTGCTTTGTCCCCGCCCGGGTTTTTCGAGATCCTGGCATAAGCGCGGATGACGCCGTCGCCGTCCACGCCGAGGACCGTGTGGCTGGCCACGGGGTTCTTCCGGGAGGCAACGTGCTGCTGCAGGTCCGCTTCCCGCTCGTACCAGACGGGGGTCTCGACGGCGGCGGTCCGGGCGATCAGTGCCGCCCACGCCGGGACGTCGGACGCTGCTGCCGGCCGCCACTGCAGTTGCGGAAAGTCCACCCTTGGCTCCTGGTTCATGGCAACAGGCTATGCCATGAGGCGGTGACATCCGGCGAAGGCATCCAGCGAAGACACCCGGCCATCGAACCGGCCTAGCGGACGCTCTCTTCCGGTTGCAGAAGCCGCGCCTTGCCCGCGGCACCGGTCAGTGACGCTGGGGACAAGTCCAGGAGCGTGTCGGCCGGGTTGATGTCGGCCGGGTTGTGGGTGACCATAACCACCGTCCGGTCCTTGAGGCCGGCGCGCAGGTCAGCCAGCATGTCCCGGCCTGCTTCCGCGTCCAGGTGGGCCGTGGGCTCGTCCAGCAGGATCACCTCGGCGCCTGTCAGGATGGTCCGGGCCACGGCAAGCCGCTGCCGTTCGCCGCCGCTGAGGAATGAGCCGCCCGGACCGATCCGGGTGTCCAGCCCGGCCGGCAGCCGCGACACCAGGGCATCGAGGCCGACGGCGGTCAACGCCGCTGCCAGCTCGGCGTCACCGCTGCCGGGAGTCCCGGAGCCCGGCGTGCCAGGGCCCGCTGTGCCGGAGCCGCCGCCGGCGGTGGCGCCACCGGACGAAGTGTCCTTCCTGCCCGCCGGGAGGCCCAGCAGCAGGTTGCCGCGAAGGGTCGAATCGAACAGGTGTGCCTCCTGCGGGCACCAGGCTGCCGTGCCGGTCACCGCGGCCCGGCCGGTCGAGGCCGGAAGGAAGCCGAGCAATACGGCGAGCAGGGTGGACTTGCCGGAGCCGGACGGGCCGGTGACTGCCAGCCAGCTGCCTGGCCCGGCCGTGGCCGACACACCGGCGAACACCGGCGCACCGCCCGGCCACGCCGCACTGAGCTGTGTCAGCTCCACGCCGGGAACCGCACCCGGGCGGGACGGAACCGCATGGATACCGTCGACTTCCGCGGCGTCCGCTGCGCCGGAGGCAGCTGTCCCCGAATCCGCGGTACCCGAATCCGAAGTTCTGGAATCCGCGGTGCCGGCATCCAGCACGCCGGATTCGGCCACCCTCCGCATGACTGCACGCAGCGCGGGGTACTGGCGGACCGCCGTCGTCATGGCGGCGTAGGGTTCCACCAGGGCCAGCTGCAGGAGCACGATGACCGCAGCCGTGGCGGGCTCCATGGTGCCGGCGATGACCTGGGGCGCGGTCAGCACGGCCGCGGCCAGGGCCGCCGTTCCGCAGGCCGCCACCGTGATGGCCTGGCCAAGGCCTTCGGCCCAGGCAGAGCGCTGCGAGGCTCTGGTGGCCGCACGGTCCTCGGCACGGAGCGCGGCAAGCACTGCCGCGGCGATGCCGTTGGCGTGCAGTTCAGCCCTCGCGTCCAGGGCGGCGGAGGTGCGGCGAAGGACGCCGGCCCGCAGCCGCTGTTCAGCGGTGGCCGAGCGGCGGTCGCCCCACAGCGCCGCCAGGGGCGCCCCTATCAGGCTCAGTCCGGCCGCGATGGCAACGGCAGGCAGTGCGGCCGGGGCCACCAGCGTTGTGGCCAGGAGCGCAGAGCCGCCCACGGCGAGCGCCGTGACGGGCGGCAGCACAACGCGCGGAAGCAGGTCCCGGACGGTATCGACGTCGTCAATCACCGTGCCGAGGACGTTGCCGCCCTGCAGGAGCCGCCGCAGCGACAACGCCTTCCGGCTCAGGGATTCCCACAGCCGGCCCCGGAGCCGGGTGAGGGCCCCAAAGACGGCGTCATGGAGCAGAAGCCGTTCCCAGTAGCGCAGGACGGCCCGGCCGATGCCGAAGAACCGCACGCCGACGATGGCCGTGAGCAGGTACAGGATGGGTGGCTGCTCGCTGGCCCTGATGATCAGCCAGCCGGAGAGCCCGGACAGGGCCATGGCGAAGATGGCGGCAAAGGTCCCGACGACCGCTGCGGCGGTGAACCGGCCCGCGACGGGTGCCAGTAGCCCGGCCAGAAGCCGGTTTGTACGCACAGCCCGTGTACCGGTCACCGGCTGGAGTGCGTGCGGGGCAGCCGCGGGGCTGTGATGGTTCCCGGAGCCATCCTCCGCTGCACTGTCCTGGCCCGGGTGCTGCCCGGCGGGGCCCGGCATTCCGGTGACGCCGGACGGTGCCGTGACGCCGCGGGCAGAGACGGGCACCACATGGTCAGCCAGTTCGCGAGTCTGTTGATCGTGGGCCACCAGGATGACAGTGACCTGTCCCCGGAGCGCACGGATTGAGTCCTGCACCAGCGCCGCCGACGCGCCGTCCAGGTGGGCGGTCGGCTCGTCAAGCAGCAGGACGGTGGCCCCCGCACGCAGCCGCGCCAGCCCACGCGCCAGCGCCACGCGGCGCAGCTCCCCCGGGCTCAGTTCAGCCGGATGGTGGCGGGCCAGGTGGCCCGCAGCAGCCGCGGCCAGGCATTCCCGGGCGGTTTCCTCAACCAGCCGCTCGTCCGCGCCGGCCGCAGCAGCTCCTGCCCGGCGGTTGCCTGTTCCGCCACCCACGTACAGGATGATCTCGTCGAGGACGGATTCCGCGACCATGACCGGGTGCTGCGGAACCCATGCAACGGACTCACGGTCCAGTCCGGCAAGACGCCCGGCCACAGCAGTTCCGTCGCCGTCGCCCATGGTTCCGGCCAACACACCAAGGACAGTGCTCTTGCCCGCACCGCTGGGCCCGTCCAGCGCCGTGATCTGACCCAGCGGGGCGGTAAAGCTCAGGGGCCCGACGGCGGCAGCGGACCGTCCTGCATACGTGACCGTGAGGCCGGTGACCACCACTCCCGGCGGGGCGGGCGCGGTGAGGCGGCCGCCGTCGTCGTGCGCTGCAACGGCAGCCGCGGCATCCGCGGCCGGTTCCACACCATCGGCAGGCAGCGGCTGCGGTTCGGGCGCATCGGTGACCGCCCGCGTGGCGGCCAGTGCCGCCCGGCCGTCATCGCTGGCGTGGTGCGCAGTGCCCAGCTCACGGAGCGGAAGGTAGCAGTCCGGGGCCAGGATGAGGGCCAGCAGGCCTGCTTCGAGGGCCATGTCACCGTGCACCAGGCGGACGCCGATGAAAACGGCCACCACAGCCACCGAGATGGTGGCTATGAGTTCCAGGGCGAGCGCGGACAGGAACGCGGTGCGCAGCGTCCCCATGGTCCGGGAACGGTATTCCTCGGAAATCTCCTCAAGGGCCTTGCGCTGCGATGTGGCACGGCCCAGGCCCACCAGGACGGGCAGTCCCTTGGCCAGCTCCAGCATGTGGGCGGACAGGCGGGTGAGTGTTTCCTGGGCTTCGCGGACGTGGTCCTCGGTGTACCGGCCGATCAGCACCATAAACAGCGGGACGAGCGGAACAGTCAGCACAACCACCACGGCGCTGACCCAGTCAGCGAAGAGGATACGCGCCCCGAGCAGCAGCGGGATCGTGGCACAGTTCACGAGGGCCGGAAGGAACTGCGTGTAATAGCTGTCCAGCGCATCAAGTCCCCTTGTGGCCAGGACCGCCAGGCCGCCGTCGGCAGGACCGGTGCTGCGGGCACCGTTCCGCAGGGCGCGTGCCAGCAGCTCTGACCGGAGTTCCTCCTTGATGCCCAGGGCTGCGCGGCGCGCGGCGATGCCCTGCGCCCACACCGTGGCGGACCTCAGGACAACGCCGGCCAGCCCCCAGGTCAGCTGGTCCTGCCACGAGCCGTTGCCGGTGGCCAGGCCGGCGAGCATCGCAGCCACCGCCTGCCCCATCAGGACCAGGGAGAGGGCCTTCAGTGCTGCGAGCAGGCCGAGCCAGTAGATGGCGGAACGGGTGGCCGGTCCGGCAGGAAAATCCGGGCGCAAACCGGGTCAGCCCTTTGTGGTGAAGGCCCTGACGGCGATGGCCGGCAGGAAACTGTGGGCGGCGGGAATGTGGGCGGCGCTGACACGGCGGCGGAACACCCAGTACGTCCATGCCTGGTAGACGATCACCAGGGGCAGGCCCACGGCGGCCACCACGCTCATCAGTCCGAGCGTGTAGTCGGAGGACGAGGCGTTGGCGATGGTCAGGTCGAACGCCGGGTCAAGCGTCGAGGGCAGCACCACCGGGAACACTGCGCCGAAGATGGATGCGCTGCCCAGGAGGAGGAAGGCCCCCATCGCGATGAATGCCCTGCCTTCAGCTCCGCGGCGTGCCAGGAACCAGGAGGCCACGGCCGCCACGACCGCAACAAGCACCGCCGCCCACGTCCACGGCTTGCCTTCCAGGAACTGGATGGTCAGTGCCCAGGCCGCGATGGGAAGCAACAGGACCGGCAGGAGCCGGACAAACCAGGCGCGGGCACGGTGCCGCACGTCGCCGTCGGTCTTCAGGGCCAGGAATGCCAGGGCATGCAGCAGGGAGAACCCCACCACGGCAAGCCCGCCCAGGACGGCGTATCCGCTGAACCAGGCCATGGCACCGCCTTCACGGTCGCCGTTGGCGTTCAGCGGCAGGCCGGTGGTGGTCAGCGCAAGGGCAGCGCCCACACCGAACGCGGCGAAGAAGGAACCCAGCGCAATGGCCCAGTCCCAGCGGGTGCGCCAGCTGGCGCTGTCCACCTTCCCGCGGTATTCGAAAGCCACCGCACGGAAAATGAGGGCCACCAGCACCACCAGAAGCGGGAGGTAGAGGGCGGAAAACAGCGATGCGTACCAGAGCGGGAATGCCGCGAAAGTGGCGGCCCCGGCCGTGATCAGCCAGACCTCGTTGCCGTCCCAGACCGGACCAACAGTGTTCAGCAGTACCCTGCGCTCGGTATTGTTCCGGGCGAACAGCTTCATCAGCATTCCTACGCCGAGGTCAAAGCCTTCAAGGAAGAGGTAGCCGGTCCAGAGCACCGCGATGACGATGAACCAGATAGTGGGCAGCAGTTCCATCTCGAATATCCTCTGCTCTTCTTAGTAGGCGAATGCCAGGACGTCGTCCGCGGACTTTGTGGTTCCGGTGCCATCGGGTCCCGGCGTGGCGTCTTCGTTTTCGTCCACGGGGGCATGCGCCAGTTCCGGCATGGCGGACACCACGCCGCCGCGGACGTACGTGACGAGGAGTTTGACCTCCACCACCAGCAGAGCGGCATAAACGAGGGTCAGCACGATCAGGGAGGTCAGCAGTTCACCGGCCGAGACTCCGGGCGACACTGCGGCCGCGGTGAACATAAACACCTGGTCAATGCCGTTCAGGTCCGGGTTCGGTGCCACCACGAATGGCTGCCGGCCCATTTCGGTAAAGATCCAGCCCGCGGCGTTGGCGCCGAAGGGGGCCAGGATGCCGAACACTGCCAGGCGCATCAGCCACGGCGATGCGGGGACGGTGCCCTTCCTCGTCAGCCAGAGCGCCACCAGGGCGGCCAGCGCGGCCAGGCCGCCGAAGCCGATCATCATCCGGAAGCCCCAGTACGTAACTTCCATGACCGGGACGTACTCGATTTCCTGGCCGGCCCGCTCGCCGTAGATCGGGCTGTCCGGCAGGTGCGTTCCGTAATCGGCCTTGTACTGGTCCAGGAGACCGTTGACGCCCCTGACCTCGGTGGTGAAGTCGCCGTTGGCGAGGAAGGACAGGATGCCGGGGATCTCGATCACGGCAACGATGTCATCGCAGTTCTTGGACCCCAGGTTTCCGACGCTGAGGACCGAGAAACCGGTGCCGTCATGGCAGGCGCCCTCGGCCGCGGCCATCTTCATGGGCTGCTGCTCGAACATGAGCTTTCCCTGCAGGTCACCCGTGAGGGAGGTTCCGGCGAAGGAGATCATGGCGACGACCGCACCGATCCGCAGTGAGCGGATCCAGACGTTGTAGTCGGTCCGGTCGCGGCCGGGAATGGCCGCTTCCCCGGGAACAACCTTGCCGTCGGGCCCGATGGTGTCGATGCCGTCCTTGCGCCGGCGCCAGAGGTGGTACCAGGCGATGCCCAGGAGGAAGCCGCCGGCTACGGCCAGCGCTCCCATCAGCGTGTGCGGGAAGGCCACCAGTGCGGTGTTGTTGGTGAAGACGGCCCAGGCGTCCGTCATGACGGGCCGCCCGTCGATGATTTCTGCGCCGACGGGGTGCTGCATCCAGCTGTTGGCCACGATGATGAAGTAGGCGGAAAAGACCGAGCCGATGACCGCGATCCACAGGCAGGCGAGGTGGATGGCGGGCTTTAGCTGCTTCCAGCCGAAGATCCACAGTCCCAGGAAGGTGGACTCAACGAAGAACGCCAACAGCGATTCGAGGGCGAGCGGAGCCCCGAAGACATCACCCACGAACCGGCTGTATTCGCTCCAGGCCATGCCGAACTGGAACTCCTGGACGATGCCGGTGGCTACGCCCATGATGAAGTTGATCAGGAACAGCTTGCCCCAGAACTTGGTCATCCTGAGGTATTCGTCCTTGCCGGTGCGATGCCAGATTGTCTGCATCACGGCCACCACCAGGCCAAGCCCGATGGTGAGGGGCACCATCATGAAGTGGTAGACGGTGGTGATGCCGAATTGCCAGCGTGCGATTTCCAGAGCTTCCACAGCAGTCCCTCGGGTTGGCGTTCAACTCTTCTACGGTTTGTAGAACAATAACTTCTACAGAGTGTAGAACACCGCCGGGGGCAGTGTTAAACCAAGAGTTCCAGCTCACAACGGCTTCCACAAGGCGGCGGCGCGCCAGGTGTTCTACCGTACGTAGAAACTCAGCAAAAAAACAGGTAAATTTGGTTATGTATCTGTAGCGATCATGTGCAGGCACCGCGGCGACCAGCCGCCGGATGCGGAAATAAGAAGGATGTAGGCAATGGCAAGTCTTGGGGAACTGGAACGGGCAGTGATGGATCTGCTCTGGGCGGGCCACGAAGCAGCCACCGCAAATACCCTGCGTGACAAACTGGCAACAACCACCGAGGCAAAAGGGGACGCCGCAGGCCATGAAGGCAAGGAACTTGCCGTCACCACGGTGCTCACCGTCCTCTCACGGCTGGAGAAGAAGGGCCTTGTTGAGCGGGAGCGCGGCACCAGGCCGCACCGCTACCAGGCTGTTTCCAGCCGGGAAGAACACACTGCCGAACTGATGCACGAAGTCCTGGGCTCCGCCCCGGACCGTGAGGCGGTCCTGGCACGGTTCATCGGGTCCGTTACGGAAAGTGAAGCCGAAACACTTCGCAAACTGCTCGGCCACGTCTAGCGGGCCATGTTCTGGACCTCATACCTGCTGGCGGTCCTTGCGATAGTCCTGGCGTGGCCAGTGCCTGTCTTTCTTTCCCGCGCCCAGTGGCCTGCCCGGTCGCCGTTTACCGCGATGCTCCTCTGGCAGGCCATTGCCCTCGCCGGCGGGCTGTCCATGATCGGGGCCATGCTGGTTTACGGCCTCGAGCCGGTGGGCGACAACCTCATCGCCGGCCTGCGGGCACTCGCAGGAATGGTGCTCTTTAACGCGCCCACCACGGCCCTTGGTTTCTGGCACCTGTTTGCCCTCTCCGCAGCAGCCCTGCTGACCGCACACCTCGTCTTCACCCTGCTGCTGACGTATTACAAGATCCAGCGGCAGCGGCGGCGGCACCGTGAACTGCTGGCGCTCCTGGCCTCACCTTCCGCGGAAGGGACGGGCACCGTGGTGATCAGCCACGACTCACCGGTGGCCTACTGCCTCCCCGGCGGCGCGCGGTCCGTCACTGTGCTTTCGGACGGCCTGATGGCCGCCCTTGAACCGGCCGAACTGCGGGCCGTGCTCAGCCATGAGAATGCCCACCTCAACCAGCGCCACCACCTCCTGCTGTGGGCCTTCGCAGCCTGGCGTCAGGCACTCCCCTGGCTTCCCACCACCCGGCTGGCCCAGGAATCAGTCAACTCACTGATCGAGATGCTGGCCGACGACGTAGCGCTGAAGACTGAGAGCAAGGCAACGCTCATCAAGGCAATCGCGATTGTGGCCAGCGGTTCAGCCGGCGGAGGTTTTCCGCCCGGCGGCCAGGCCGGCCTTGCACTGGAGGGACTGGAAACGGCGGCCGGTGTCACCGGCTCGGACTCGTTCCGCACCACGGCTTCGCGCGTCAGCCGGCTGCTCTCGCCCCGGCCCCCGCTGTCGGCGGTTGCCCGCGGTGCAGTGCTGGCGTGCTGCGTGCTGCTCCTTGCCGTGCCCACGGCGCTGCTGATCGTGCCCGGCCTGCTGGGCTGACACAGCCGGGCCGTTGGGCGTTTGCGGAGCAGTCGATGGATCAGGCTGACCCTGCCGCCGGTCAGGCGTCGATGCGTTCCCGGTCCAGGCTGGAGGCACCGGCGATGATGAAGTCCTTGCGCGGGGCGACGTCCGAGCCCATCAGCAGGTCAAACGTGTCCTCTGCGTGCTTGGCGTTCTCGATGCCCACCTTGCGCAGGGTCCGGTGGCGCGGATCCATGGTGGTCTCCGCGAGCTGTTCCGCATCCATTTCACCCAGGCCCTTGTACCGCTGGATCGGTTCCTTGTAGCGCTTGCCTTCCTTGGCGAGCCGGGCCAGCAGCACATGAAGTTCGGCCTCGGAGTAGGTGTAGATCATCTCGTTGGCTTTCTGGCCCGCGTTGATCACTTCAACCCGGTGCAGCGGCGGGACGGCGGCGAAAACGCGGCCCTCGTCGATCATCGGCCGCATGTACCGGAAGAACAGGGTCAGCAGCAGCGTCCGGATGTGGGCGCCGTCGACGTCGGCGTCGGTCATCAGAATGACCTTGCCGTACCGTGCGGCGCTGATGTCGAAACTGCGGCCCGAACCAGCACCCACCACCTGGATCAGGGCCGCGCATTCCGCGTTGGAGAGCATGTCCCCCACGGAAGCCTTCTGGACATTCAGGATCTTGCCGCGGATGGGCAGCAAAGCCTGGAAGTCCGAGGACCGGGCCAGCTTGGCCGTACCCAGCGCTGAGTCACCTTCGACGATGAACAGCTCGGAGCGTTCGACGTCGTCCGTCCGGCAGTCAGCGAGCTTGGTGGGCATGGAGGACGTTTCCAGTGCATTCTTGCGCCGTTGGGTCTCCTTGTGGACGCGCGCGGAAATGCGGGACTTCATCTCGCTGACGATCTTTTCGAGCAGCAGCGCCGAGTGGGCCTTGTCGTTGCGGTTGGCGGAATTCAGCTTCGCCGTGATCTCCCGCTCCACCACCTTCGACACGATGGCCCGCACAGCGGAGGTGCCGAGGATTTCCTTGGTTTGACCTTCGAACTGCGGCTCGGCCAGGCGGACGGTCAGGACTGCCGTTAGCCCCGCGAAGATGTCATCCTTCTCGATTTTGTCGTTGCCCGCCTTGAGCTTGCGGGCATTGGCCTCCACCGCTTTACGGAAGGTCTTGACCAGGGCCTGCTCGAAGCCCGACTGGTGGGTTCCGCCCTTGGGGGTGGAAATGATGTTCACAAAGGTGCGGACCGTGCTGTCATAGCCGATGCCCCAGCGCAGGGCCACATCCACTTCGCAGTCGCGCTCCACTTCGGCGAGCTGGCTGTGGCCGCGCTCATCGAGGACCGGGACGGTTTCCTTGAACTTCCCTGAACCGTGGAGCCGCCAGACGTCGGTGACGGCGGGATCGGCGGCGAGGAATTCGACAAATTCGGAGATGCCGCCGTCGTGGTGGAAAACCTCCTCGTGGGGACCCGCTTCGCCGGGGGTGCCGGCGAGCCGGCGCTCATCGCGGACAGTCAGCTTGAGGCCCGGCACCAGGAAGGACGTCTGCCGTGCCCGGGCAGCAAGTTCGTCATACGAGAACTTCGCGTCAGGGGTGAAGATCTGGCGGTCTGCCCAGTAGCGGATCCGCGTTCCGGTCACGCCCCGTTTGGCCTTGCCCACCACGTCGAGCACGGAGCCGTCCACGAACGGGGCAAACACCGCTGCCGGGTCAATCTTGCTGCCCTGGTCCTGGAAGCGTCCGGGTTCACCGCGCCGGAAGGACATCTTGTAGGTCTTGCTGCCGCGGTCCACCTCGACGTCGAGGCGGGCGGACAGCGCGTTAACCACGGAGGCACCTACGCCGTGCAGGCCGCCGGAGGCGGTATAGGAGCCGCCGCCAAACTTGCCGCCGGCGTGCAGCTTCGTGAAGACCACCTCGACGCCGGTAAGGCCCGTCTTGGGTTCCACGTCCACGGGAATGCCACGGCCGTCGTCGTGGATTTCCACCGAGTTGTCCGCGTGCAGGATGATTTTGATGTCGTGACCGAAGCCCGCCAGCGCTTCATCCACAGAGTTGTCGATGATCTCCCACAGGCAGTGCATCAGGCCGCGGGAGTCGGTGGAGCCGATGTACATGCCGGGGCGCTTGCGGACGGCTTCGAGGCCTTCCAGGACAGAAAGGTGCCGGGCGGTGTAATCAGAACTTGGTGCCACGGGTTGTGAACTCCTTCAGTGACGGAACATCTGGCGCTGCGGACGCACGTTCAAGCCTAGTCGGAGCGGCAGCGGGGAGCCTCCTGCCACACCTCACCGAGGCTGTGGGCAGGGCCACTCGTAATGGTTCCGTGACACAAACCTGAGTCTTGAGACGTTCTTGTGGCTACGCGGACAGCGAACTTGACCCGTCCTTGCAATGGGTTTGATACGAATGCTGGTTATATAGACATACAGATCTACTAAGGAGGCCGACATGACTACAGCAGTGGCAGACCGCACACTCAACGCACTGGACCGGTGCGATCGTTGCGGGGCTCAAGCATACGTCCGCGTTGTACTCGAGACCTCCGGCGGTGAGCTGCTCTTCTGCGGCCACCATGCCCGTGCAATCGAGGCGACGCTCAGGCCGTTGAGCTCCGATTGGCACGATGAGACAGGCAGGCTTCACGAGAAGGCTCCCGTAGCCGTCGACTGACCTGACAAGCACAAGAACAGGACCTCCTCCCTTCGGGAGGGGGTCCTGTTCTGCGTTCAGCCCCAAGCCGGGTCAGACCCGGTGGGGGCCCTGACCGTAGTACACAAAAGAAACGCGGAGTCAGTTCCGGCCCGTGCATCCGAAAATGCCGGGCGGGAGCTGACCCCGCGTTGCGTGGCCCTGATCTAGTCCAGGTAGTCCCGGAGCACCTGCGACCGCGAGGGGTGGCGGAGCTTGGACATGGTCTTGGACTCTATCTGGCGGATACGCTCACGCGTGACGCCGTAGACCTTGCCGATTTCGTCTAAAGTCTTCGGCTGGCCGTCAGTCAGGCCGAAGCGCATGGCCACCACACCGGCTTCGCGTTCGGAGAGCGTGTCAAGCACCGAGTGCAGCTGTTCCTGCAGCAGGGTGAAGCTCACGGCGTCGGCGGGAACCACGGCCTCGGAGTCCTCAATGAGGTCACCGAACTCGGAGTCGCCGTCCTCGCCAAGGGGGGTGTGGAGGGAGATCGGCTCGCGGCCGTACTTCTGGACTTCGACGACCTTTTCCGGGGTCATGTCCAGTTCAAGGGCAAGCTCCTCGGGCGTGGGTTCGCGGCCGAGGTCCTGCAGCATCTGGCGCTGGACGCGGGCCAGCTTGTTGATGACTTCCACCATGTGCACCGGGATACGGATGGTGCGCGCCTGGTCGGCCATGGCGCGGGTGATGGCCTGGCGGATCCACCACGTGGCGTACGTGGAGAACTTGAAGCCCTTGGTGTAGTCGAACTTCTCCACTGCACGGATCAGGCCAAGGTTGCCTTCCTGGATCAGGTCAAGGAAGAGCATGCCGCGGCCCGTGTAGCGCTTCGCCAGCGAAACCACGAGGCGGAGGTTGGCTTCGAGCAGGTGGTTCTTGGCACGCTTGCCGTCGTGGATGACAAACTCAAGCTCACGCTTGAACTTGGGGTCCATCGAACCGTCGTCGGCGTTGATCTTCTCTTCGGCAAAAAGGCCGGCCTCGATACGGAGTGCGAGATCGACTTCCTGCTCGGCGTTGAGCAGCGCGACCTTACCAATCTGCTTGAGGTAGTCCTTAACAGGGTCTGCCGTGGCGCCGGCGGACATTACCTGCTGGACAGGGGCATCGTCGTCATCGGCATCCGAGTAGACAAAACCCTTGCCCGTGGCTGCTGAAGCGGCCTTGGCGACGTCGATTTCGCCGTCATCGACGGCGTCGGCGCCTTCGAGGATGATGTCATCGGGATCTTCGATATCATCCTCATCGGAATCCGATGCGCCACGCGCGGCTTTACCGGCAGCTTCGGCAGCAGCTTTGGCGCCGGGCTTGGGCCCGCGCTTCTTGGGCTCAGGCTTGCCGTCCACGGCGCTGTCACCGGTGGCGTCCTTGACGGCTTTGTTGGCTGCCCGCGTTGCTGCTCGCTTAGCGTTCGTTGCAGCCTGCTTCTCCTCAGGGGACAAGTCCTGGGCGGCGGGATCCTTCTTCGCGGAAGACGGGGTCACAGAAAACCTTTCTAGCGGCGGTCTGTGGAATCACCATACGGGCAACACCACTATGACCCTGTCAAGTCCGTGATCAACATCAGGTGCGACCACGGCCGGCAGAGTCTACAAGTAGAACTGCCGGGGCGGCTGTAATGTTCCCGAAAGGGCACTATTACACGCACTTGATACACGGACCCAACCGGGTCTCGGCAACCATTGTCTCACGGTTTTCCCTGACCGGGCTCAAGACGCTGCAGGACCTAGGCCGCGTCAGGTTCGAAGCGCCGCCACGCGGCCTCCTTCCGTGCAGCCCAGCCGCAAAGGGTTCCACGCCGCACCAGTTCCAGCATGAGTTCCGCCAACCGGTAGCCCGGAACGTCCTCGAGCGCCTGCCCGAGATAGGCGGCAGCGTAGGATCCACGGCCCCGGCACCAGGCAATCCAACCCCTTCCGGTCAGCGCAGCAGCACCCGGCAGCCCGCCGTAGGCCGAGAGTTGTGCCATGACGGCATCCAGGGTGTTCAGTCTGTCCCACGCGGGAATATACGGCTCGAGCCCCAGCAGGACCTCGCCATACCCGGGAACGTCCTGCCCGGCAGAGGTCTCTATCCGGGCGGCGTCCCCACTGCCCGGGCAGAGGCCGGCGACGGCAGCTTCTGCTCTGCTGGTGCCGTCGGCTTCACCAGCGGTCCCGTGGCCCGGGCGGACAGGTCCCACCGGCGCCAGGGCACTGCCGGGTTCGAAGATGCCGAAGGCTTCGGCTCCCGCCAAGGCCGCAGGTGTCCCGGCCGCAGCCATGACCAGGACTGCATCGCGCCAGGCCGGCACACTGAGTGAGGCACGGAGGAACGCTACATCGTTTGCCGGCAGCAGGTGCCCGGCATCGTTGGTCAGCACGGACTCCCACAGGTCCAGGAGGATGCCGAACTGTTCACGGCTCCCCCGGCGCCGGTCCAGTTGCGCCGCCCACGCCGCCTCCGACGCCAACACTGCGGCGCGTTCGTCGTCGGACACCGCGGCCACCGGACGGGTTCCGTTCTCCGGCGACGGCCCCACACTGCTGCCGCGGTAGACCATCTCGGCATTCAGCATGCTGTCCCGGATGGCCTGAACGGACTTGCCCCGGGCCGGGCAGCACGACAGGTCAGTGCAGTGGGCATCGCGCCAGTAGGTGTCTCCCACGTACCAGGCGTCCCGTACGGTCATCCCCGAGGCACCGAGGCGGGCTTCCAAGGCGTCAAGCAGCCCCTGGTACGTTCCGGGCTGTTCGGACCAGCCGTCGTTGGTGAAGATGGCCAGCAGTGCGCCGTCGGCATTTATGTCCGCCGCAAGGTAGTCGCGCACAGTCCGGGCGTAGGCGCGCGGGTCAGCAAGGGTTGCCGGGCCGGGGAGGTCAAGCCGGAGCGTGGCCCCCAGCCGTTTACCGTGCATGGTCATAGCCACCAGGCTGTCTGCCGGCCAATAGCCCAGGGAATGTGGAATGAACCCGAGGATGTCTTCAGGGCTCCGGACGGTCAGGTGTTCTGGAGGTTTCATGACTCCAGCCTTCGCGCATCTGCGTCGGGGCTGAAGCGCCAACATCCGCTATGTGAACAACCCGCGCCGGGAAGAGCGGTGTTGAGGAGAAGTGTCAGTCTTTGTCTGCGCGGTCCCGTTGCCGCCGGCGGGCCAGGTTCGCCTTGCGCTGCCGGGCCATGGCCTGGAGCAGCGGCGGAACCACCACACCTTCGGTAGCCATCTGGCGCCGGACTTTGCGCCGGCAGGCCAGCATCATGATGGCCCCGAACCCCAGCAGCAGGAAATGGACGCTCAGGGCAATCCGGAACGGCTCCAGCCCGTAGAGGACCCCTTGGGAATAGCCGCTGGCCAGGAGGAGGTCCAGCACAAGGCCGATCATAAAGATCGCCACCAGGGCAGCAATGAATCCGCCCACATTCACAATCCCCGTGGCGGTGCCGATCCTGTGTGCCGGGTTGAACGTCCGGGCGAAATCGAAGCCGATCATGGACCCCGGTCCGCCAATGGCCAGCACCACCACCAGAATGGCCAGCAGCCACAGCGGGGACCGGCCCGGCATCAGCAGGACTGCGGCCCAGGCCGCAGCCGTAGCGGCGGAGATCAGCAGCACCATGGTGGACCGTCGAAGTGGATGCCGGGCCACAAAGCTGCCGATGAAGGGTCCGGCGGCGAGTCCGGCGGCAACGTAGAGCGTCATGAGTCCGGCCACGGTTCCGGCCTCCAGCCCTTGACCGGAGATGAGGAACGGATAACCCCAGGTCATGGCGAACACCGTCCCGCTGAACTGGATGGTGAAGTGGCTCCACATGCCCAGCCGTGTCCCCGGCTGGCGCCAGGCGCTGGCGAGCGAAACGCCGGTGGCCCGCAGGCCGCGCTGGACATCCGGGGTCTCGGTTCCGGGCGGGTGGTCCTTCAGGAGCACTGCCACCAGGACCACTGCCACCCCGGACATCCCGGCCAGCATCAGGAAACCGGGCGTCCAGCCGAAGGAATGCAGGACGAACGCGAACGGCAGAACACTGAACAGCTGGCCCAACTGGCCGGACATGCCGGTCAGCTGGGTCACCAGGGGGACCCGCCCCGGCGCGAACCACAAGGGGATCAGCCGGATCACGGAAATGAAGGTCATGGCATCGCCGGCGCCCACCAGTACCCGCCCCGCCACGCCCCCGGGGATGCTGTCCGCGAACGCCAGCTGAAGCTGCCCGAGACCCATCAGGATGGCACCGCCGGCGATCATGGCCCGCGAGCCGAAGCGGTCCACCAGGACACCCACCGGAATCTGCAGCCCCGCGTAGACGAGCAGTTGCAGCACAGTGAAAAAGGAGATGGCGGAGGCACTGGCGTTGAACCGTTCGGTCGCTTCAAGCCCCACCACACCGAACGAGGTGCGCTGGGAGACGGCCACCAGATACGCAAAGATACCGATGGTCCAGATCAGCCAGGCTCGAGGGGAAGTCACCCCCTCATTATGCCCGGGCCTCAGCTCTGACCCGGGCACCCGTCTGCCCAACGGACACACAGCCGGGCCCGCCCGGCCCGGCCAGGCCGGCTAAGCGCCGGGGTTCTCGCGGGCCAGGTACGCCTCCACGGCGGCGCCCAGTTCATCCCCGTTCGGAAGTTCGTCATTTTCGTCGGCCAGGAGTGAGCGCCGGACGGTGCCGTCGGCCTTCTCGTCGTACCGTTCCTCCAGCCGGGCTACCACTTGGCGCACGTCATCCGAGGCTTCCACCTGTTCAGCGATCTGGCGGCCCACTTCCCTGCCGGCTTCACGAAGCCTGTCGGTGGGCAGCATGAGGGAGGTAGCCGCGCCCAGGAATTCGAGCCCGGCAACGGCGGCCGTGGGGTACTCCGCTTCGGCAAGGTAATGCGGAACGTGGATCACATAGCCGGCGACGTTGCGCCCGGCGTCCGTCAGCCGCAGTTCCAGGATGTGGCCCACTGCCGCCGGGACATCAACGGTGGGCTTCCACACGGAGATGCCCTCGATGAGTTCAGGCCTGTTGCCGTGGACCGTCACGCCCACCGGCCGCGTGTGCGGCACCGGCATGGGAATCGAGTGGATCCAGGTCACCAGGTTGACGTCAAGCTTTTCCACGATGCCGACGACGGCGCGTGCGAAGCGCTCCCACTGAAGGTCAGGTTCGAAGCCTGCCAGCAGGAGGAAGGGATTCCCGAGCCCGTCCTTCAGCTTGTAGAGGGCCAGCTTGGGCGCCTGGTAGTCCTGGAGGTGATCCTCCACAAACGAGATGTGCGGCCTTCGCGACCGGTAATCGATGAGCTGGTCGGCATCGAAAACTGCCACCGTTTCAGTGTCGAGAGTGTCCAGCAGCTCCGCATTGATCTGCTTCACCACATGGCCGGCATCGGCAAAACCGGTGAACCCCATCACCAGGTTCAGCCCGCGGAGCGCCGGGCTGTGGAACAGCTCGATGTTGCTCGCATAGAGCGCATCGGGGTCCAGCAGTGAGCCGGAAATCCGTTCAAGCACGGCGTCTTCCTTTCGAGAATTTGGATGGATACGTTGTACAACGCTGTTCGGCCGTCCGGCATTCCAGCGGCCGGTGTGGTGCAGGTCTCACGGGATTCCGCTCCCCCGGCCCCCAGCGGCTACGATCGACAAATGGCCTGCCGGACGACCTTCGCCGGTACCCCGGCTACGTCCCGATCGGACGGCCGCCGGATGTGGCCGAGCGCCAGACATCCATTCCTGCGCGAACAGCCTTTCGAGAATTGAGGACTTACCCTGTGGTCAAGAATACTGAAATCAACCTTAGTACCCTCGCCAAGGACCTGAAGAAGGCCGCTGGCGATGCCGTTGTCATCGGTGTGGGCCAGGGACCGGACGGCCCCGTGCTGCTGGAGAACCCGCTGACCGCCAAGTCGGCCGAAGCCCTGGCCGCTTCCCTCAAAGCCCTGGGCGTAACCGGCGCTGCGGACCAGGTGGTCCGGCTTCCGGGGCTGCCCGAAACGGGGGCCGGCGTGCTGGTGCTCGCCGGTGTTGGCAAAATAGCCGCCGGCAAGCCCCTTTCCGAGGAGGCGCTCCGCCGCGCTGCCGGGTCCGCCGTGCGCCAGCTGTCCGGTCTGCCTACCGTGGTGCTGGCATTCCCGACGACGGGACCCGCCGACGTCGCAGCAGTCGCCGAGGGTGCCGCGCTGGGTGCGTACTCGTTCACTGAGCACCGGTCCAGCAGCGACGGACTCAAGGACCCGGTCCGCAATGCCGTTATTTATACGGACGTGGCCGCCACTGACAAGCTCAATGCGGCCCTGAAGCGCGCCGGCCTGCTCGGCCAGGCAGTTAACGCCACCCGGTCGCTGGTCAACCAGCCGCCCAGCCACCTCTTCCCTGAGTCGTTCGCCGAGGCGGCGAAGGAGCTGTCCAAGGGCCTTCCCGTCAAGGTGACGGTCTGGGATGAAAAGCGCCTGGAAAAGGAAGGCTTCGGCGGCATCATGGGCGTGGGCAAGGGCTCCACCCGCCAGCCGCGCCTGGTGAAGGTGGAGTACTCCCCCGCCAAGGCAACGAAGAAGATCGCGCTGGTCGGCAAGGGCATCACCTTCGACACCGGCGGCATTTCGCTTAAGCCGGCCCTCGGCATGGGCGACATGAAAAGCGACATGGCAGGTGCCGCCGTCGTCCTTAACACGGTGCTCGCGATCGCACGGCTTGGTCTGCCTGTGAAAGCCACCGCGTGGCTGTGCATCGCCGAAAACATGCCCGGCGGCGCTGCATCCCGCCCCGCCGACGTCCTCACCATGTTTGGCGGCAAGACTGTTGAGGTGCTGAACACCGACGCCGAGGGCCGCCTGGTCATGGCGGACGGGATCGTCGCCGCAAGCCGCGAGTACCCTGACGCCATCATCGATGTCGCCACGCTCACCGGCGCGCAGCTTATTGCCCTTGGCAACCGGACAGCCGGGGTTATGGGTTCCGACAGCGTCACCGGTCCGCTCAAGGCAGCCGCCGACCGCGCCGGCGAACTGGTGTGGCCCATGCCGCTGCCCGAGGAACTGCGCACCAGCATCGACTCCCAGGTGGCGGACCTTGCGAACCTCGGCGAGCGGCACGGCGGCATGATGACCGCCGCGGTCTTCCTGCGCGAGTTCGTGGGCAAGGGCAAGGACGGCGAGCAGATCCCGTGGGCCCACATTGATATTGCCGGCCCGTCCTTCAACAACGGCAGCCCGTACGGCTACACGCATAAGCAGGCCACAGGCTGCACCGTCCGGACCCTGCTGGCCTACGTGGAAGATGTTGCCGCGGCGGCCTGAGCCATCAATGCATGCTCACGCGGCTTTGTGACACCGGGCTGATCCCTTGGCCACAAAGCCGCGTGACACTCACCACAAGCGCGCCACAAACGCGGCGGCGAGGTGGAGCATGGTTAAGTGGTTCGCTAAGGTGAACCACGGTAGTGACAAATGAAAGCGAACCTGCCTGCTGGCATAATCACGGCAGTACAAGTTCCAAGACCAGATGATGCGCAAAGCTCGCGTCATCGTTCACGCGAGGGAGCGTCTAAGTGGCCGATCAGGCAACTGCGCAAGAATTCGACATCCTGGTACTCGGTGGTGGAAGTGGCGGCTACGCCACCGCCCTCCGTGCCGTTCAGCTTGGCTTCACCGTTGGTCTGGTTGAGAAAGGCAAACTGGGTGGTACCTGCCTGCACAACGGCTGTATCCCCACCAAGGCGCTGCTGCACTCCGCAGAACTGGCCGACCACGCCCGTGACTCCGCAAAGTACGGCGTGAACGTCACCCTGGACAGCATCGACATCACCGCTGTCAACGCTTACAAGGACGGCATCATCGCCGGCAAGTTCAAGGGCCTGCAGGGACTGATCAAGTCCAAGGGCATCACTGTCATCGAAGGCGAAGGCAAGCTGACCGCCCCGGATACCGTCACAGTCAACGGCACGGCCTACAAGGGCAAGAACATCGTGCTCGCCACCGGCTCCTACTCCCGCACACTGCCGGGCCTGGAAATCGGCGGCAAGGTCATCACCTCCGACGAAGCCCTCACCATGGACTACATCCCCAAGAGCGCCATCATCCTCGGCGGCGGCGTGATCGGCGTCGAGTTCGCTTCGGTCTGGAAGTCCTTCGGCGTGGACGTCACCATCGTTGAAGGCCTGCCCTCGCTGGTCCCGAACGAAGACGCGACCATCGTCAAGAACTTCGAACGCGCCTTCAAGAAGCGCGGCATCAAGTTCTCCACCGGAGTCTTCTTCCAGGGTGTGGAACAGAACGACGACGGCGTCAAGGTCACCCTGGTGGACGGCAAGACGTTCGAAGCCGATCTTCTCCTCGTGGCTGTGGGCCGTGGCCCCGTCACCGCCAACCTCGGCTACGAGGAAGCCGGCGTGACCATTGACCGCGGCTTCGTCATCACCAACGAGCGCCTGCACACCGGCGTCGGCAACGTTTACGCCGTGGGCGACATCGTCCCGGGCGTTCAGCTGGCCCACCGCGGCTACCAGCAGGGCATCTTCGTGGCTGAGGAAATCGCCGGCCTGAAGCCCGTCGTTGTGGAGGATGTCAACATCCCCAAGGTCACGTACTCCGAACCGGAAATCGCGACCGTTGGCTACACCGAAAAGGGCGCCAAGGAAAAGTTCGGCGACGACCAGGTGGAAACCCAGGAGTACAACCTGGCCGGAAACGGCAAGAGCTCCATCCTGGGCACCAGCGGCATCGTGAAGCTGGTCCGCCAGAAGGACGGCCCCGTGGTGGGCGTGCACATGATCGGCGCCCGCATGGGCGAGCAGATCGGTGAAGCCCAGCTCATCGTGAATTGGGAAGCCTACCCGGAGGATGTTGCACAGCTCGTGCACGCCCACCCCACCCAGAACGAGTCCCTGGGCGAAGCCCACCTCGCCCTGGCGGGCAAGGCCCTGCACGGCTAACAGCCCCCCGTTTTACCGCAAGACATCAGGGTTTGGTGCACCCGGCACAATCTGCCGGGTGCACTAAGCTCGACAAGGCAGCAATCATCCGCACTAAAGAACAATAAGGAGAACGGGGACGACATGTCTGAATCCGTTAACTTGCCCGCCCTCGGTGAGAGCGTCACCGAAGGAACCGTCACCCGCTGGCTCAAGCAGGTAGGTGACCGGGTAGAGGTGGACGAACCGCTGCTCGAGGTTTCCACCGACAAAGTAGACACCGAAATCCCCTCTCCCGTAGCCGGCATCATCGAGGAAATCCTCGTGGCCGAAGACGAGACCGCCGAAGTCGGCGCTCCCCTGGTCCGCATCGGTGACGGCTCCGGCGGCGGCTCCGCCCCCGAAGCAGCCCCGGCAGCAGAAGCGCCGGCAGCTCCGGCCGAGGAAGCACCCGCAGCCGAAGCCCCCGCCGCGCCGGCTGAAGAAGCACCCGCTGCAGAAGCCCCCGCTGCCCCTGCCGCGTCCGGTGGCGAAAGCCACGATGTCACCCTGCCCGCCCTGGGCGAGAGCGTGACCGAAGGCACCGTAACCCGCTGGCTGAAGGCCGTGGGCGACACCGTTGCCGTGGATGAGCCGCTCCTTGAGGTTTCCACCGACAAGGTTGACACCGAGATTCCCTCCCCCGTTGCCGGCACGCTCCAGGAAATCCGCGTGAACGAAGACGAGACCGCCGAGGTAGGCGCAGTCCTGGCCGTCATCGGCTCCGGCGCGGCCGCCCCCGCAGCTGCTGCTCCCGCCCCGGCGCCTGCCGCTGAGCCTGCTGCGGCTCCCGCACCGGCTGCACCTGCCGCACCCAAGGAAGAGGCAGCTCCGACTGCCGCTCCTGCTGCACCGGCTCCTGCTGCTGCACCCGCCCCTCCTGCTGCTCCGGCGGCAGCACCGGCACCCGCTGCAGAGCCCGCCGCCGGCGGCGAATCCGGCTACGTGACCCCGCTGGTCCGCAAGCTGGCCAACCAGCACGGCGTGGACGTCTCCTCGCTGTCCGGCACCGGGGTCGGTGGCCGCATCCGTAAGCAGGACGTACTCGCGGCGGCAGAGGCCAAGGCCGCTCCCGCGGCAGCGCCGTCAGCTGCAGCTTCTGCCCCGGCAGCGTCCGGCCCGGCTGCTTCCTCGCTGCGCGGCACCACGCAGAAGGCTCCCCGCATCCGCCAGGTCATCGCCCGCCGGATGCGCGAGTCCCTTGAGGTCTCCACCCAGCTCACGCAGGTGCACGAAGTGGACATGACCAAGGTGGCCAAGCTCCGCCTGAAGGCCAAGAATTCGTTCCAGGCCCAGAACGGCGTCAAGCTCACCTTCCTGCCGTTCATCGCCAAGGCCGTTGCCGAGGCCCTCAAGCAGCACCCGAAGCTCAACGCTGCGTACGACGAGGACAAGCAGGAAATCACGTACCACAACGCCGAGCACCTCGCGATTGCCGTTGACACGGACAAGGGCCTGCTGGTTCCCGTCATCAACGATGCGGGCAACCTCAACCTGGCCGGCCTCGCCGGCAAGATCGCCGATGTCGCCGGACGCACCCGCGACGGCAAGATCGGCCCGGACGAGCTGTCCGGCGGTACCTTCAGCATCACCAACATCGGGTCCGTTGGTGCGCTGTTCGACACCCCGATCATCAACCAGCCGCAGGTGGGAATCCTCGGCACCGGCGCAATCGTCAAGCGTGCCGTGGTTGTTGCTGACGAGAACGGTGACGACTCACTCGCCATCCGCTCCATGATGTACCTGTCGCTCACGTACGATCACCGCCTGGTGGACGGCGCGGACGCCGGCCGGTTCCTGCAGACCCTGAAGGCCCGCCTTGAAGAAGGCGCCTTCGAAGCCGACCTGGGACTGTAACCCGCAGGCTTTAGCGAACGACGGCGGGGCAGGCGCCGGTGGGAAACCACCGGCTCCTGCCCCGCTTTGTTGTCCCGTCCGGTTTTCGCGGCACCCGCCTGCGTGGCTTTGCTACATGCCGTAGAAGGGTCTGGCTAGACTGAACCCATGATTATCGTCTACAACATCGTGGTCTTTTTGCACATCGTCGGCGCCGCCATGATCGTGGGCATCTGGATCGGGAACATGAAGCAGCCCACCGTCCACCCGCGGCAGTTTGATGGTGCCATGCTTCAGCTCCTGACGGGCATCGTGCTGATGGGCCTGATCCCGGCGCTGGATATGGACGCGAACTACTTCAAGCTCGGCGTGAAGTTCGCCATCGCCCTGGCTGTCGGCGTGCTCGCCTTCATCGGCCGGCGCAAGTACAAGAACGGTGAGGACATCAGCAAGGGCCTCGCCCACGGCGTTGGCGGACTTGCCCTGGTTAATATCGCCATCGCCACCATCTGGAACTGACTGCCCGCAGCACCACGAACGACGGCGGCGCTCCCCTCATCCGGGAGCGCCGCCGTCGCGCTTTAAGCACCTTCTGCAGTCATAATCCACTGAGAGCGGACACCCGGTGCACGCGTGCACCGGAATCCCTAGGATGGGAACCGGCGGGGCACGGCAATGGCCGCCCCGGTTCGAATCGACTTTGAGGAGTGGACATGGCAGCAACACGCAGCGCGCACACAGTATGGAACGGCGACCTGATGTCAGGATCGGGTCAGACGACCCTGGACAGCTCCGGCTTGGGCACCTTCGACGTCACCTGGAAGGCGCGCACCGAAGCCGCCGAGGGGAAAACCAGCCCGGAAGAGCTCATCGCAGCCGCGCACGCAAGCTGCTTCTCGATGGCTTTCAGCCATGCCCTGGCCCAGGCCGGACACGCCCCGGAGGAAGTCAACACGAAGGCGGACGTCACGTTTGTGCCCGGCACCGGCATCACCGGCAGCCACCTGACCATGTCCGCGAAGATCCCCGGCATCTCCGAAGAGGAGTTCCAGCGGATCGCCGGCGAGGCCAAGACCGGCTGCCCGGTCTCCGGTGCCCTCGCCAGCATCGAGATCACCCTGGACGCTTCCCTGCAGTCCTGATCCGGCAGGCGGTGTAAACCGCCGTTGGTCATGGAAAAGGCCCTGCCCCGCCCGGATGACCGGACGGGGCAGGGCCTTTTCTGTGGGTTCGGAACGCTGGTTAGGCGCCGTTCCGGCGGGCCGGGAGCGGGGCCGGCCGCAGGAGGCGGTAGCCTTCCCGTGCCGGGGGCTTGTCCGTGGGCAGCTCCTGAATCATTTCCTTGAGTGCCCCGATGCCGTATTCGAGCTGCGGATCCGTGCCCGCGGCGTAGGCGTGCGGGGGGAAGGTGACCTCGATATCCGGGTCAACGCCGTAGTTCTCCACGGACCATCCCACGCCGCCGGCAAACCAGTTGGCATACCGGGGCTGCGTCACGCCCGTGCCGTCGGCAAGGGCGAACCTGTTGTCGATGCCCACCACGCCGCCCCAGGTGCGGGTGCCGATCACGGGGCCGATTCCCCGCAGCTTGGACACCTGGGTGATGATGTCGCCGTCGGACCCTGCGAACTCATCGGCGAGGATGATCACCGGGCCGCGCGGGGCGTGGTGCGGGTAGGTCCGGGGGCGTTCGCCGCGCGGCATGCTCCAGCCGGTGACCTTGCGGCCGATCAGCTCGGCAACAAGCTGGGACGTGTGCCCGCCACGGTTCCGGCGGACATCCACGATCAGCCCGTCCAGCGCTGTTTCGGTGTCCAGGTCCCGGTGCAGCTGGGCCCAGCCGTTCGCCATCATGTCCGGAATGTGCAGGTACCCGTAGCGCCCGCCGGAGGCCTCCCGGACGGTCCTGCGGTTTGCCGCGACCCACTCCTGGTAGCGGAGGCGCTCCTCGTCCCTGACGGGGACAACCGCGATGCGCCGCTGTTTGCCTGCCTCGGCTCCGTGTCCTGCCCCGTTCCGGAGGGTCAGCTCCACGGCCCGCCCGGCGGCGCCCACCAGCTGCATGGCCGGCGACACGGAATCGGACAGGGGCACGCCGTCAATGGCCAGGAGCACGTCCCCGGCCATGGCGGCAGCGCCCGGCCGGGTGAGCGGAGAGGTGGCCAACGGATCGGAGGACTCCCCCGCCAGGATGCGGGTGATTTCCCAGCCCTCGGGGGTCAAAGCCAGGTCCGCGCCCAGACGGCCCTGGCCGTTGCTGCCGTTTTCCGTCACCATGGCCGGCTTGACGTACGCATGCGACGTGCCCAGTTCGCCGTGGAGTTCCCAGAGCAGGTCCACCAGGTCGTCATGCGAACCCAGCCTGTCCACCAGCGGGCGGTACCGCTTGTGGACCGACTCCCAGTCCTGGCCGGCCATGTCCTCCGCCCAGAAGAAGTCGCGCTGCAGGCGCCATGCCTCGTCAAAGGCCTGGCCCCAGACGCTGAGCGGGTCCATCATCACGCGGATCCTGCCCAGGTCAACCTTGACCAGCTGGCCTGATTCTTCATCGGCCTTGGCATCCGCAGGAACAACACTGACCTGCTTGTCGCTGATCAGCACCACCTTCTTGCCGTCCCCGGAGAGCCGGTAGCTGTCCAGGGCTTCAACCAGTGTGGCCGGCTTGCGCCGGGCGAGGTCAAACCGGACCAGGCTGGGGCGGGCGTCCTTGTCTTCCTTGCTTGCCTTGCCGTCACCGGTGACGCCCGCGAGGGCCCAGTCCAGCCACAGCAGGGCACCGTCCGTGGCCCTCAGCGCGGTGTAGTTGCCCTGCGGCACCGGGACACCGATGACACGGTGGGCCAGTCCTTCGGAGTCCACCCGGACCGGGGCAACGTCTGCCCCGCCGGTTTCTTCGTCGATGCCTGCGGCGGGCGCCAGGTCCACTGCCGGGCCAAAGGGCGAAGGCGTGGTGGCTGCAAGTGCCACGAGGTACGGCTTGATAGGGCTCGGGAAAGACAGGTCAAACGAGTGGCCGTCATAAACAGGGTCGAAGCTGCGGTTGGACAGGAAGGCCAGGAATTTTCCGTCGGGCGTGAAGCTCGGCGACTGGTCGCAGAAGCGGCCGTCGGTGACCTCCACCGGGCTGCCGCCTGGTTCCGTGACGCTGGCCAGCCGCAGCCGGCTCCTGGAACCGAACGACGTGACCGGCTCAGACCAGGCCAGCCACTGCGAGTCCGGCGACCATGCCAGTTCCTCAATGGTTCCCTCGCCGATGCTGGTGACCAGCGACAGCACGCCCGTTGACGTGTTCGCCACATACACATCGCCGAAGGAGGTTCCCACGGCCAGCCACTTGCCGTCCGGGCTTGCTTCCAGTGCGCTGGCCCGTGTCGGCTTGGGGAAGGCGATGCGGGTGGTTTCAGGTCGCTGTACGTCGGCAGCGGCGGCGCCGGTGGCCTGGCGAACAGCCACCGCACCGGACTCAGCGGCGGCATCGTCTGAGTCCGCGTCGCCGGCCACCGGGACCACGACGTCGGCAGTCGCCACAGCTGCCTTGCCCGCGGCAGGCACCGGCCGGGGCAGTGCCGCCGCCTGGTGGCCGGCCGGAGCCTCGGTCCGGGCCGTACCGGGTGCTGCGTTCGGAGATGCTGTGCCGGCAGGAGCGAGTGCAGCAGTAGTTGCCGGGACGGTAACTTCCGCCGCGATTTCCTTGATGTAGATGGCCTCCACGCCGTCGTGGTCGGCCACATAGGCGAGCCGGCCGCCATCGACCGGCCGGGGCAGCCGTGCCCGGACGCCGGGTGTGGCCTCCACAATGCGGGAGGGGCCGTCCTTGTGCCGGATCCAGTGCACGGTGCCGTGGGCCTCTACGGCACTGGCGGAACCGCCGGCGTCGGGAACGGCCTCGCCCAGATGCCTGGCTGCTTTCAGAAGGGCCGGGCGCCGTGATTGCGAGGCCGAGCCCAGGGTGATGTCCAGCCGCACCGCATCCGACGAGAGATCGTTCAGGACCCAGAGCTCACCCGCGGATTCGAAGATAACCCGCTCGCCGTCGCTGGCGGCGTGCCTGACGTAGAAGTCCTCGTGGTCAGTGTGGCGGCGCAGGTCGCTGCCGCCGGGAAGCACGGAGTAAAGATTTCCGTACCCTTCGTGGTCTGACAGGAACGCGATCCGGCCGCCAACCCATAGGGGATCGGTAAGGTTTCCCTCCAGCTCAGGAACAAGCCGTTCGAACTCGCCGTTTCCGTCGGCATCAATCCAGAGCTTGCCGGCTGTCCCGCCGCGGTACCGCTTCCACCAGGCAGGTTCGCGCGAGAGAACACTGGCCAGGACAACCGGACGCTCGTCGCCGACTTCGGGGCCGAACGCCACTGACTCGACAGGCCCGAACGGGAGTTCCTCAGCCCAGCCGCCGTCAACGGGGACGGTGTAGGCATATGTGTGCCGGCTCTCGGCCTGACGGAAGGCACTGGTCACCACCACGTCGCCGCCGGCGGTGAAGCCCTTGACCCTGGTGCTGCTGTGGCCGAAATAGGTCAGCTGCCGGTAGCCGCCGCCATCCACTTCCGCCGATACGACTTCCGGCGCGGTGCCCTGGATGACAGTCCAGACGAGACGCTTGCCGTCAGGCGTGAAGCGCGGGTTGCGGGCGGGCAGCTGCAGGGAAGAAACACGCCACGCCCGGCCACCGCTGAGGGGCGCAATCCAGACGTCGTCCTCCGCCACAAACGTGACCAGATCGCCGTGGACATGCGGAAATCGGAAGTAGCTCGAAGAAGTCATCGTTCGATCATAGTCAACCTGCGCTGACGTCGACGGGAGGTAGTACGGTTCCGTCAGGGTGTCCGCCGTGGTGAGATGGACCATGCACATCGTCATCTCCGGCGCCTCCGGCCTGATCGGGACCCCGTTGTCAGCTTCGCTGCGGCAGGCCGGCCACGAGGTAGTCACCCTGGTTCGCCGCAAGCCCGCCTCTCCCGCTGAAATACAGTGGGATCCCGAAGCTCACCGCCTCGACCCGGCGGCGCTGGCCGGCGCTGACGCCGTGATCAACCTGTCAGGAGCCGGGATAGGCGACCGTCCCTGGACCAGTTCCCGGATCAGGGAGCTGCTCAGTTCACGGCTCAGGGCAACGGGCACCCTGGTTGAGGCCATGGGTAAGCTCGAAAACCCGCCGCGGACATTCATCAGCCAGTCCGGGGCCGATTTCTACGGCGATTCGGGGTCCGCGCAGCTTCGCGAAGATGCCTCGCCGGGTTCCGGCATCCTCGCCCGGATCTGCGTGGAGTGGGAGGCCGCCGCGCACCAGGCGCCGGCCGGCGTCCGCGTGGTCACCACCCGTTCCGGGATTGTCCTCAGCCGCTCGGGGGGCTCCATGGGGCGGCTGTTGCCGCTGCTTCGGCTCGGCGTAGGCGGCCCCTTGGGCAATGGCAGGCAGTATTGGCCCTGGATTACTTTGCCGGACATCTGCGCCGTCTTTGAGTTCCTGGCACGCTCGGACATTCACGGCCCGGTGAACGTGTGCGCCCCCCAGGAAGCGGACGTGAACTCATTGATCGGAGCGTTGGCCTCGGCGCTGCACCGTCCGGCTTTCTTTCGGGTGCCGGCACCGGCACTCCGGCTGGTCATGGGCAAAATGGCCAACGAACTCCTCCTGTCCGGCAAACGGATGGAGCCGGCAGTGCTGGAAGCCGCCGGATTCCAGTGGCAGCATCCGTCCCTCACCCAAGCTGCGGCGTGGGTGGCCGCCCGCTGAGCGAAGCCCGGGGCCGGACCGTCAGGAGCCTGGCAGAACATCCGTAATCCGCCACTGCCCGTCCAGGAAAACCAGCACGAGCCGAAGGACCTGTTCCGTGCCAGGGGCACCGGCGGCCAGCACCTGGCCCGCACTGTCCTGTTCCACATAGGACGAGGTTGCCGACGTCACGCCGACTACCGCCTGGCTGGCTGAACTTCCCTGCTCGACCTCGATGTTGGAAACCGTGCTGGAGAAACCGGCCAGGAGCCGCCCGGATGCCTGCAGCTCGTCTTTGAGCCGCGCATCGGCGGCAGCCGCCGTGGAGCCCGGCGCGTTAACAAGGTCCAGGAGCTCCAGCCTGCCGGAGCTGAACGCCAGCGACCGCACGGCAGCCAGCGCGCGGACTGCCTCGGCCGGGTCAGTCGAACCGAGCTGCGCCGCGACGGCTGCCGGAATCCCCGTGTCAGCATTGCCGGGTGCCGCCGGCCCGTCAGTGTTCCCGCCCGGACCACTCTGCGTGCTGTCCGCCAGCTCAGTGCCGACTATCTGTGGTCCTGCCCCGGCCGGGCCTTCCAGCGGTCCGCCCGGGCCAAACGCACCGGCCGTCCAGATGGTGCCGGCCGCCACGGCCACAGCGCCTGCCGCCAGCAGAAGCGTCCCGCGCCTTTGCCCTGCCTTCGGCACCACATTGCCCCTGCGATCGGGCCCGGATGGTTCAGCGCCGGGCTTCATGGGGCCCAGGTTCTTCGCCCGCCGCGTTTCACCCGAAACCACTGTGTGCTTCCCCCGTGGCACGGGCTTATCGCTTTCCGGGAACGGCAGCTTCTGGCGCGCCCCGACCAGCCCGGACCAGCGCGACGTCGACAGCCTGCGTCCCCAGGCCCGCAGGCCGCTCCGGACGGCCCCCTCGGGATGTTCCGGGACACGACGCCTGGTCAGAAGCTGCGGGATAACGGTGGCATGGACGGAGGACGCGAGATCTATGGGCAAGGGTGGCGCGCTGCGGTAGATCGCCGTCGCCAGCTCCACGGCACCGGGCCGCAACCGCCGGTCCTCGTTAAGGCCTGCCTCCAGGGCGGCGGCCAGCTCCGGCGGCACATCCGGGAGCAGAAGGGACAGGGGCGGCCGCTCCGCGGTCCGGCGCGGCGGCTCGCCCGTAAGGCAATACCACCCCAGCGCCGCCAGCGAATACACGTCGCGTTCCGGCTGGAGTCCGGCCCGGACGGCGTCCACCGGGGCCGGGTCCATAAAGCCCGCCGTGCCGCAGTCCGGCACCCCCGCGGCGTCGCCTACCATCCTGGCAATGCCGACGTCGGACAGCATCGGTTTGCCGTGCCCGGTAAACAGGACATTTCCCGGCGAGACATCGCCGTGAGTGAAACCCTTGGCGTGCAGGTAGCCCAGTACCTGGGCGATGGGGGTCAGCACCGTCACCGTCTCCCCCACGGGAAGTTTGCGCCGGCCTCCCACAAGCTCTGCAAGCGAGCCGCCGGGCGCATAGTCCAGCAGCAGGCCGATTCCGCCGGCGCCCGTTTCCGCGGTCCCTGCCGGCCCCGGTTTCGGCGTGAACCTGACGGCGTCATGGGCCTTAATAAGATGCTGATGGTCGAGTACGGACAGGATCCGGATTTCCCGGCGGAGGTCCTCTTCTACTGCTGCACCCGCTGGCCAGGGATCGGCGGCCCGCCGGCCGTGTTTGACGCCAAGACATTTCAACGCAAAGTCGCGGCCGGACCTTTCCTCGGTGACCAGCAAAACGGTTGAACTTCCGCCTCGGCCCAGCACCCGTCCCACCATAAAGCCGGGCACGTCCGGAGCAGTGAAATCATCCATGGGTCATGTCTAGCGGATTCCGCGGAAGCCTGCAGAAGTTATCCACAGGGCTGCCCCGTCCAGTGCAGTGGCCGGCGGTGCATGAGAGGTCCGCCACTTATATCGGACCCCTTACAAACCGGGGTCTAAGCTGGATGCCATGACTCTTGAGTTTTCACAGGTGGGTCTCGCCCCGGACTTCGTTGACTACGTCCGCGGCTGGGACCTGCAGCGCGAAATCCACGCCAAAGTCGTCGCGGGCCAAGCGCCCAGCACAGTTCTCGTCCTCGAACATGCCGCTGTGTACACGGCGGGCAAGCTCACAGAAGAGCACGAGCGCCCGTTGGACGGCACCCCCGTGGTGCCTGTGGACCGCGGCGGAAAGCTGACCTGGCACGGCCCCGGCCAGCTGATCGCCTACCCCATCCTCAAACTGAAGAACCGCTCGGGCATCCGCGACTATGTTGAGCGGCTCGAGGACGTCATGATTGCCGTCATGGCGGACTATGCCATTAACGCCGGGCGCATCCAGGGACGCGCCGGAGTGTGGATCCCCGCGGACACCAAGGGTCCGGACCGGAAGATTGCCGCCATCGGCATCCGCGTCCTGGACGGCGTCACCATGCACGGGGTCGCCATCAACTGCAACAATGACCTGGCACCCTATGGCCAGATCATCGCCTGTGGCATCACGGACGCCGGCGTTACCACGATGTCCATCGAAGCCGGCAAAAACATCAACCCGAGCGATATCGCCGAACGGTTTATGGACGAGTTCCGCAAACACGAAGAAGCGCTCGTTTCAAACCCCGAAGGAGCGCTCCTGTGACATTGGCACCAGAAGGCCGGAAGCTGCTGCGCGTTGAGCAGCGTAACTCCGCTGTACCCGTGGAGCGGAAGCCGGAGTGGATCAAGGCCAAGGTCCAGATGGGTCCTGAGTATGTCCAGCTCAAGAACCTGGTCAAAAAGGAAGGCCTGCACACGGTCTGTGAAGAGGCCGGCTGCCCGAACATTTTTGAGTGCTGGGAAGACAAGGAAGCCACGTTCCTGATCGGCGGGTCCGAGTGCACCCGGCGCTGTGATTTCTGCCAGATCGATACCGGCAAGCCCTCCCCGGTGGACATGTTCGAGCCCACGAAGGTGGCCCGGAGTGTCCAGGCCATGCAGCTGCGCTACGCCACCGTGACCGGGGTGGCCCGCGATGACCTCGCCGATGAGGGTGTCTGGCTGTACGCCGAGACGGTGCGGAAGATCCACGAGCTGAACCCGGGCACCGGGGTGGAGCTGCTGATCCCGGACTTCTCCGGCAAGCCCGAGCACATCGCGGCCATCTGCGATTCCAAGCCCGAGGTGTTCGCGCACAACGTCGAGACCGTGCCGCGGATTTTCAAGCGGATCCGGCCCGCGTTCCGGTACGAGCGGTCCCTGGATGTCATCACCCAGGGCCGAGCCCTGGGCATGGTGACCAAGTCCAACCTGATCCTGGGCATGGGCGAGACCCGCGAGGAAATCTCCGAAGCCCTGCGGGATCTGCACGAGGCCGGCTGTGACCTGATCACCATCACCCAGTACCTGCGCCCGTCCGAGCGGCACCTGCCGGTGGACCGCTGGGTCAAGCCCCAGGAGTTCGTGGACCTCCAGGACGAGGCCAACGAGATCGGCTTCCTCGGCGTCATGTCCGGGCCCTTGGTCCGGTCCTCCTACCGTGCCGGCCGGCTCTGGGCCACCGCGATGCGCAAGAAAGGCTGGGAAATCCCCGCCGAACTCGCCCACATCAAGTCCTCCGGCAGCACCCGCCAGGAAGCCAGCTCCCTGCTGGCCGCACGTTCCTGAGCTGCAGCGCGTTGTGCCTGAGGGCCGGCACCGGACAATGTCCGCCGTCCGGCCCTCAGCCATAAATCACGTAGAATTGAGGCACTATGGCGAAATCCCCTGATTCCAGTAACACTACTCCGGCGGCCGACGGCGCCCCGAAGCGTGGCCTCTTCTCGCGCAAGCCAAAGGAAGCAAAGGTCAAAAAGCCAAGCCGGCTCAAGCAGATCGGCGAAGTCTTCAACATGACCCGCCGCCATGACCCCATGGTCCCGTGGCTGATGCTGCTGGTGTTCCTGGGCGTTGTGGCTGTCGGCCTTGTGGTTGGCCTGCTGCTTGAAAACTGGATCACGGGCCTGCTGATCGGTATTCCCCTGGGCCTGCTCGGCGCCACGCTGATCCTGTCCCGGCGGGCCGAACGTGCGGCATTCGCCCAGATCGAAAACCAGCCCGGCGCCTCGGGCGCTGCCCTGGGCACACTCAAGCGCGGCTGGATCACCGAAGACCAGCCTGTCTCGGTCAACCCTCGCACGCAGGATGCCGTCTTCCGCGCCATTGGCCGTCCGGGCGTTGTCCTGGTCAGCGAAGGACCCAGCGCCCGGGTCAAGCCGCTGCTGGACGCCGAGCGCAAACGCCTGGCACGCATCCTCCCGAACGTTACGGTCCACGTGATCGAGAGCGGCCGGGGCGAGGGCCAGGTCCCCATCAGCCAGGTGGCCAAGAAGATGGGCAAGATGAAGAAGGAACTGACCAAACTTGAGGTCAATGCCGTCTCCAAGCGCATCTCGTCGCTGGGTAACCGCCTCCCCATCCCCAAGGGCATAGATCCCTACAAGGCACGTCCCAACCGCGGACGCTAGAACGTGTGAACCGCCCCGGTTCCGGCCCAAGCCGGGCACCGGGGCGGTCTTTTTTGTGGCGCCCCGTAGGCGCCGGAATCATCCTGTGATCGGAGAGACCCATGAGAGTACCGCTGAAATCTGTTGCAATCCGTGCCTTCCGGATCCTGGCGGTCGCCGAGGCGTTCAGCTGGGCAGCCCTGCTGACTGGCATGTACTTCAAATGGATCGCCAAGACCACTGAGCTGGGCGTAGAGATTGCCGGCCCGATACACGGCGCGCTCTTTGTGGGCTACGGCGTGGCTGCCCTCGCCCTGTGGCGGCTTCAGCGCTGGCCGTTCACCGTGGCACTGTTCGCCGGGATCTCCGCTGTCTTCCCCTTCGCGACCATCGCGTTCGAGCGCTGGGCCGGGAAGCGCGGTTACCTCACCGACGACGCACCACGCTCCGCAGAAGTCAAGGAACCAGCCGGGGTCTAGCGGCGGACCAGGACCGTATTCATCGCCTTGTCGTGCAGGCCGCGGTGCTCGGGGTCGAAAATCACTGCCGGGATCACAAGGCACAGGAGCAGGGCCCGGACCACGGCAGCCAGAGGCCCTGCCGGCCCTCCGCCGAGGCGCAATACCTGGATGCCCACGATCCTGTGGCCAATGCTGTAGCCGAGCGTCCCCACGAGCAGAATCTGCTCAGCAGCGAAAACGGCGAGGGTTGCCCAGGCGTCTCCGCCGAACGCGAAATTACTGATCAGTGTGGCGAGGCCCCAGTCCAGCATGATGGCCACAATGCGCCGTCCGGCCCGGGCAATGGAGCCGGAGCCGGATTCCGGCAGCCCAAGGCGCTCCCCCGGGTATTTTGAGATGCCGGAAGTGTCCGGTCCGGTGAGCCAGGAGCCGATGTCGTCACGATTTACCACTGTCCAAGCTTACCGACTTCGCACCGTTCACATCGCGAAAGCCGCTGGACCGTAGAGGGGACACCCTATAGCGTTGCCTGATCAGGGCATTTCTGTAACCTGCCCGAAACAATGTGGACACCGTCGGGAAATGACGTATCCATAAGGTTGGTACCAGTTTCAAGCAATTGCCCAAGCAGGGAAACTGAGTTTCCCTGCCTTTCGGATTGCGCCGGACCAGATGGCTTGCCAGCCGATATTTACATATGCGTTAGGAGCATAGATGTTCAAGAATGCGGACGAAGTCCTCCAGTTCATCAAGGACGAGGATATTAAATTCGTTGATATCCGCTTCACCGACCTCCCCGGGGTCCAGCAGCACTTCAACGTGCCGGCAAAGAGCGTGGATGCAGACTTCTTCGTCAACGGCCAGCTCTTCGACGGTTCCTCAATCCGTGGCTTCCAGGGCATCGCCGAGTCCGACATGCAGCTGATCCCGGATGTGACCACCGCATTTGTGGACACCTTCCGCATGGAAAAGACGCTGGCGCTGAACTTCTCCATCGTGAACCCGCGCACCGGAGACCCCTACCACCGCGACCCCCGCGGCGTGGCTGAGAAGGCCGAAGCCTACCTCGCCTCCACCGGCATCGCCGACACCGCGTTCTTCGCCCCTGAGGCTGAGTTCTTTGTCTTCGACAATGTCCAGTACCAGTCCTCCCCCGAGGGCAGCTTCTACAAGATCGACTCCGAAGAGGCCCACTGGAACTCCGGCCGCGAAGAAGAAGGCGGAAACCTCGGCTACAAGACCCCCGTCAAGGGCGGTTACTTCCCGGTTTCCCCCACCGACAAGCAGGCCGACCTCCGCGACGCCATGTGCATCGCCCTGGACGAGGCCGGCCTTGAGGTCGAGCGCAGCCACCACGAAGTAGGCTCCGCCGGCCAGGCTGAGATCAACTACAAGTTCACCACCCTGACCCACGCCGCCGATGACCTGCAGAAGTTCAAGTACGTCATCAAGAACACGGCCGACGCCTGGGGCAAGTCCGTGACCTTCATGCCGAAGCCGGTCTTCGGTGACAACGGCTCGGGCATGCACTGCCACCAGTCGCTGTGGACCAACGGCGAACCGCTGTTCTACGACGAAAAGGGCTATGCCGGCCTGTCCGACACCGCCCGCTGGTACATCGGCGGCCTGCTGAAGCACGCCGACGCCGTGCTGGCCTTCACCAACCCGACGGTGAACTCGTACCGCCGCCTGGTCAAGGGCTTCGAAGCTCCGGTCAACATGGTGTACTCGCAGGGCAACCGCTCCGCCGGTATCCGTATCCCGATCACGGGCTCCAACCCCAAGGCCAAGCGCATCGAGTTCCGCGCTCCGGACCCCTCCTCCAACCCGTACCTGGCCTTCGCTGCCCAGCTGATGGCCGGCATTGACGGCATCCGCAACCGCATCGAACCGCCGGCCCCCATCGACAAGGACCTCTACGAGCTCCCCGCCGAGGAAGCCAAGGACATCCCCAAGGCTCCGGGAACGCTGGAAGAAGCCCTTGAGGCCCTCCGCGAGGACAACGAGTTCCTGCAGGCCGGTGGCGTGTTCACCCAGGACCTGATCGACACCTGGATCGAGTACAAGTACGAATACGAGATCCGCCCGCTGTCCCTGCGCCCGAACCCGTACGAGTTCGAGCTCTACTACGGCGTCTAGAAAATCGCGGGGCTGAACACGTTCAACCCCACGAAGTCCGCCCGGGCTGCCAGCATCCATGCTGTGGAGCCCGGGCGGACTTTTTTAGTGCGGCGTCCAGGGTTTAAAAGGGCGGGGGCTGGCTCCGACGTGCTGAGACCAAGAGCCAGCCCCCTGACATGTGCTCCCCGAGACGAAGACTTTTCAAGCCTTCCCCCCAACAAGGATTGAAGAACACCGCCATTTCACATGATGGGTCAATGTGGGGCTGGAGGCAATGCCCCGGCCGCCGTGTCTGACGGAATTATCCCGTAAAGCTGCAGAACATGGTGCGCTGCGGGCCCGCGCTTCCGCCGAGGTATTGTCCGTGGTCCAGGAATCCGGCTTTCCGGTAGGCTGCCAGGCCTGCGGGGTTCGCTTCATTGACGGAAAGTACGACGCCGGCCTCAGCGCTTGTGTGCCGCGCGGTCAGTTTCGCGGCGGTTGCCACCGCCGCTGCCGCCGCAAGCGTTCCCAGTCCCTTGCCCTGCCGCCGCCGGTCGATGAGGAACCCACGCAGCAGCCAGGCGGAATGGTCATCCGGCCAGCCGGCCAGGCTGGCCGCCCCTGCCTGCAGCGTCAACACCCCGACGGCTTCCCCTGCCGCTTCGATCACATACGGCCGGCGCGACTCCTCCGCCAGGCCGGACAGGGCCATCCGCAGCGGATCGCCGGCAAATGCGAGCTGCCCGGGTGCCAGCTCCAGGAGGGCGACGGCTCCCAGCTGGATGGCGCACGCATCCGGTTCCAGGTCGTCCAGGGAAATGAGCCAGACGGACTGGATTGCGGCAGTCAGTTGGCTGGTGATTCGGTGCTCCCGGCCGGCGTCTCCCCGGCCGGCGGTCCGGCAGGGTCCATCCACATGACTTCCCACAGGTGACCGTCGGGGTCCTGGAAACTGTGGCTGTACATAAAGCCGTAGTCCTGCACTTCCTGGGACGGCGTGCCGCCGGCCGCGAGGGCTTTCCTGACGGTCTCGTCCACCGCTTCCTTGCTGTCCACGGAATAGGCCATGATGGCCTCGGTGGCGCCGGCGGCATCGGCCACGTCCTTGTGCGTAAAGGTCTTAAAGAAGCCTTCCACAAGCAGCATGACAAACGCGTTGTCGTTGATGATCATGCAGGTGGCGTTTTCATCGGTGTAGTCCGGGTTGAAGGAGAAGCCAAGGGCGGTGAAGAAATCGACCGACCTCTTCAGATCCTTCACGGGCAGGTTCAGGTAGATTTGCGTAGCCATGCGCCCCAAGGTAGCACCGGACCGCCGCGGCTGTCTGCAGACCCGTGGGACGGCAATCAGTGGCCGTAGAACACCCGCTCGAAGACCGCCCGGGCCCTGCGGCTCAGTCGCAGGTAGTCCTCTTCCAGGGTGGCGGCGTGGCCGGGTTCATAACCACACCAGCGGGCCACGGCTTCGAGGTCCCGGCGGGAGGACGGCAGCAGATCCGAAGCCCGGCCGGTCCAAATAACGTTGGCCGAACGGATCCGGCTGGCCAGCCGCCACGCATCCGCCAGGAGCTTCGCGTCAGCCACGGAAAGCAGGCCCAGGGACGCCGCCGCATCCAGGGCCTCCACGGTTGAGGTTGTCCGCAGTTCATGGTGTTTCCCCGCGTGCTGGAGTTGAAGGAGCTGCACCAGCCACTCCACGTCGCTCAGTCCTCCGCGCCCCAGCTTCAGGTGGCGTGCAGGATCCGCCCCGCGTGGCAGCCGCTCGGCTTCCACCCGCGCTTTGACCCTGCGCACTTCCCGGACGTCATGGTCCGAAATACTCTCCGGATACCTGATCGGATCGATGAGGGCGAGGAAGTCATCGGCAAGGGCATCATCGCCGGCCATGGGCCGCGCCCGGAGCAGCGCCTGCGCCTCCCAGACCAGGGACCACCGGCGGTAGTATTCGGCGAAGGAATCGAGGGAACGCACCATGGCGCCGTTCTTTCCCTCCGGGCGGAGGTCAGCGTCCATCTGCAGGACCCGCTCGGCCATGATGGCAGGCTTGAGCGGCTGTGTCAGGAGGCTGGACACTTTGGACACGATCCGGGCGGCCTGCTCCTGCGCCTCTTCCTCGGTATAGCCGGGCAGGGCGCGGTGCACGTACATCACGTCGGCATCCGAACCGTAGCCGATCTCCCGTCCGCCCTGCCGGCCCATGGCAACGATCAGGATGGCAGTCTTGAGCGGTCCCTTCGCGGACACGATGCCCTCGGCCACGCGGAGCGCGCCGAGTACCGCGGCACGGTCCGTGTCAGCCAGGGCGGCGCCCACCTGGTCCTGCTTGAGCAGCCCGGCGGAATCGGCGATGGCGATCCGGAGGATCTCCCTCCGCCGGATCAGCCGGATCAGCCGCATGGCGCTTTCCGGATCGGCATGGCGTGACATTTTGGAGGTGATCTCCTGCCACTGTGCTTCAAAAGCGAGCGGCGCGAGGTCCTTGTCGTTGCCCAGCCAGGCAACCGATTCAGGCGAAACCTCCAACAGGTCCGCAATCAGCCGGGAGTTGGAGAGCACATGGCACAGCCGTTCAGCGGCCGCGGTGGAATCCCGGAGCATGCCCAGGTACCAGTGGGTGGTGCCCAGGGCCTCGCTGACGCGCCGGAAGGCGAGGAGTCCGGCGTCGGGATCAACACCCTCGGCAAGCCAGTCCAGCAGGATGGGCAGCAGCTGGCGCTGCAGGGCCGCGCGCCGGCTCACCCCGGCGGTCAGGGCCTCGATATGCCGCATCGCGCCCTTTGGATCAAGGTAGCCCAATGCGGCGAGCCGGCCCTGGGCAGCTTCCGGTGTCAGCCTGGCGTCCTCGCTGCTGAGTTTCGCCGCGGTGTTCAGGAGGGGCCGGTAGAAGATGCGCTCGTGCAGTTCGCGGACGGAACGTTTGGTCTTTTGCCAGGTCGCCAGCAGCGAGGCAGGCGGCGGCCGGTCATTGGAGAAGGGGCTCAGCACTGCCTTCGCGAGGGCGCGCAGGGCTGCTTCACTGACCGGCATCAGGTGGGTGCGGCGAAGCTGGAACAGCTGGATGCGGTGTTCCAGGAGGCGCAGGTACCGGTAGGCGTGGTCAAAGGCTGCGGCATCGGACCTGCCAATGTAGCCACCCGAGGAAAGTGCTGTGATGGCCGAGGTCGTATCCCTGCACCGGAGTGATTCATCGGACTTCCCGTGGACCAGCTGGAGCAGCTGCACCGTGAACTCCACATCCCGAAGGCCGCCGCGGCCCAGCTTGATCTGGCGCTGTTCCTCCGTTGCGGGGATGTGTTCGGTCACCCGGCGGCGCATCGCCTGGACGGATTCCACAAAGCCCTCACGGCCGGCGGAACTCCAGATCAGCGGCGCTACCGCTTTTTCGTAGCGCTCCCCCAGGTCCTTGTCCCCGGCAATGGTGCGTGCCTTCAGCAGTGCCTGGAATTCCCAGCTCTCTGCCCACCGCGCGTAGTAGCTTTCGTGCGAGGCCAGGGTACGCACCAGCGGGCCCGACTTGCCCTCCGGCCGCAGGTTGGCGTCCACCTCCCAGAGGCCGGGTTCGCGGGCCACCGAGGAAATGGCACGGGAGATGCCGGACGCCAGGGCCGTGCCGATGGTGTTGGCCCGGGCGTCATCGACGTCGCCTGCATCGATCACGTAGATGACGTCGACGTCGGAAATGTAGTTCAGTTCCCGTGCTCCGCATTTGCCCATGCCGATCACGGCCAGGCCAACGGCGGCCACCTCGCCGGCGCTGAACTGCTCAGCAGCTTCTGCCCGGGAAACTGCCAGGGCGGCCTCGACGGCAGCCCCGGCCAGGTCCGCGAGTTCGGCTCCGACGGCGGGCATAAAGTCCAGGGGGTCGGCAGCGCACAGGTCCTTGACGGCAAGGTCCACTACACCCCGCCGGTAGGCGGTGCGCAGGGCCGCATACGCCTCCGTGCCGGAAATCCCCGCGACAGGCCGGGCAGAACGCGGGTCCGCCCGGACGGACGCCAGCAGCGCGGAACGCAGCTGTTCCGGGTCCGCCTGCACCGGTTCAGGGCTGGCGGTAACCTCAAACGCCACAAGGTGTTCCGGATGACGGATGAGGAACTCCCCAAGCGCTTCAGAAGCCCCAAGGACCCGGTAGAGCGGCTCGCTGGTCTCAGGATCAGCCGCCGCCAACTCCCGCAGAGGAGGGTGCTTTTCAATCAGCCGGACCAGGGACTGGAGCGCGGTGTCGGGGTTGGCGGCCATCTGCAGGCCGGCGAAGATCCTGTCCTCGTCCAATCCGTCCAGTTCCGGGGCAGCCAGAAAGCGCTCACCCTTCTCCAGGTCGCTGAAGCCGGCTGAGATCAGGCGGCGGGCCAGGCTCACCGCCACAGCCTAGAGAATGCCGAGGTTGCGCTGCAGTTCGTACGGCGTCACCTGGAGCCGGTAATCCTGCCATTCGGCACGCTTGTTCCGAAGGAAGTGCTCGAAAACCTGCTCACCCAGGATCTGGGGCATCAGTTCCGAGTCTTCCATGGAGCGGATGGCATCGTGGAGGCTGGCGGGCAGGGGGTCGTGGCCCATTGCCCGGCGCTCGGCCGAGCTCAGTGACCAGACGTCGTCCTCGGCTGCCGCCGGAAGGTCATAGCCCTCTTCGATGCCTTTCAGCCCGGCACCCAGCAGGACGGCGTAGGCCAGGTAGGGGTTCGCCGCAGAATCAATGCCGCGGTATTCGATGCGGGCGGACTGGCCCTTACCGGGCTTGTACAGCGGGACCCGGACCAGTGCCGAACGGTTGTTATGGCCCCAGCTGAGGTAGCTGGGCGCTTCGCCGCCGCCCCACAGCCGCTTGTAGGAGTTGACGAACTGGTTGGTGACCGCCGTGAACTCGGGAGCGTGCTTGAGGACGCCGGCGATGAACTGCCGGGCCGTTTTGGAGAGCTGGAACTCGGCGCCGGCCTCATAGAAGGCGTTGGCGTCGCCCTCGAACAGCGAAAAGTGCGTGTGCATGCCGGAGCCGGGGTGGTCCGTGAACGGCTTGGGCATAAAGGTGGCGTACGTGCCCTGCTGGAGTGCCACCTCCTTGATCACGGTGCGGAACGTCATGATGTTGTCCGCCGTCTGCAATGCGTCCGCGTACCGGAGGTCAATTTCATTCTGGCCGGGCCCGGCTTCGTGGTGGCTGAACTCCACGGAGATGCCTACCGATTCCAGCATGGTCACGGCCGTGCGCCGGAAGTCCTGCGCCACGCCGCCGGGAACATGGTCAAAGTAGCCGCCTTCGTCCACGGGGACCGGCGCGCCGTCCGGCCCCGGCTGCTGGGACTTCAGAAGGTAGAACTCGATTTCCGGGTGCGTGTAGCACGTGAATCCCATGTCCGCGGCCTTGGCCAGGTTGCGCTTGAGGACGTTCCGCGGATCCGCAGCCGACGGTTCGCCGTCCGGGGTGAGGATGTCGCAGAACATCCGAGAGGTCTGCTCGGTCTCGCCGCGCCACGGCAGTATCTGGAACGTGGACGGATCCGGTTGGGCCAGCATGTCCGATTCGAACACACGGGCAAGGCCTTCGATGGCCGAACCGTCAAAACCGAGCCCTTCTTCGAAAGCACCCTCAACCTCGGCGGGGGCGAGTGCCACCGACTTGAGTGAACCCACGACGTCGGTGAACCACAGACGTACGAACCGTACGTCGCGCTCCTCGATTGTGCGCAGGACAAACTCTTGCTGGCGGTCCATGAAGGCCTCTTCTCCGGTCTAACGGTGCCCCGGGCCCGCGGAAACGGGGGCCGGCAGCAGTTCACAATCACTTTACTAAGCAATTGCCGCTGATGCGGGAGCCGGCACCGGACGTAACACAGCGTTAACACGCCGGGCCTGCATCGGACCGCCCCTGATATGACACGGATCACCGTCCGCGGGCCAGGCAGCGGTGGCCCGGACTGCCCCGCCCGCATTACGCTCTTGCCATGGCCTCAACCAATAGCTCTGAGTCAGCCGCGTCCGCTGAAGTACCCGCTCCTTACGGCAACGGACCCGCACCTGTGCAGCCGCCGTCGTCGGAAGCGCCGGCAAAGCCCGCGGCGCGGGTGCGCATCCACCACCTGCAGCAGGCCAAAAGGGACGGCACCCGCTTCGCCATGCTGACCGCGTACGAGCAGTACAGTGCGGAGATCTTCGACCAGGCGGGCATCGATGTCCTCCTGGTGGGCGATTCGGCCTCCAACAATGTTTTCGGCAACGAGACCAGCCTTCCCGTCACCGTGGATGAACTCCTCCCGCTGTGCCGCGCTGTGGCGAGGTCTGCCAAGCGCGCCATGGTGGTGGCAGACCTGCCGTTTGGCAGTTATGAAGTCTCACCGCAGCAGGGTGTGGAAACGGGGGTCCGCTTCCTCAAGGAGGGCCTCGCCCACGCCGTCAAGATCGAGGGCGGAAAGTACTACGCGGAAACCGTCCGGGCCATGGTCCAGGCCGGCGTTCCGGTGATCGCGCACATCGGCTTCACGCCGCAGAGTGAACACTCGCTGGGCGGCTACAGGGTTCAGGGCCGCGGCGATGATGCGCAGCGCCTGATCGACGACGCCGTGGCGCTGGCTGATGCGGGTGCGTTCGCCGTCCTGATGGAAATGGTTCCCGCGGACACGGCGGCCGCCGTTGACGCGGCGATCAGCGTGCCGACGGTGGGGATCGGGGCGGGCAATGCCACCACCGGGCAGGTGCTCGTGTGGCAGGACATGGCAGGGCTCCGCGGCGGCCGGATGGCGAAGTTCGTGAAGCAATACGCCGATCTTCGCAGCACCCTCAGCGACGCAGCGAAGGCCTACAACGAGGACGTCCGGTCGGGCCGGTTCCCGGGCCCGGAGCACTCCTTCTAGCGGAGGTGCCGGCCCGCTAGCGGAGATGCCGGCCCGGCCCGCCGCTCCCCAGGCCACGCACCCCGCTCGCCGCTCTCTGGCGCACTGTCTTCGTGGGTCCCGTGTGCCTCCTTGCTGTACCGGTCAGTCCTCTTCGTCCTTGTCCCAGGCCTCGTTGCGGGCCCGGACCTTTTCGAGGGCGTGCTCGGCTTCCTCCCGTGTCTTATATGGCCCGATCAGCTGGGTCCAGTCCGACATGGCGTCTTCCTCGACCTCATGCGTTTTCACGTTGTACCAGAACTCGGTCATCAGCACTCCTTCGATCCGGCGGGCGCGAAGCCCCGGGTGTGACCCGCGTAACGTAGGTGCACGCAGGGGCGCGTTATGCCCTCGCGTTACTTGGCGTTCTGCGGTGCCTTATATGATCAATCTATGCCTTCCCTAGCCTCGACTGCACCCACCGGCACGCTTACCCGGGGAACGGTCAGCCCGCCGCTGCCCGTTCCGGCGTCCATCCCGCGCCCCGAGTATGTGGGCAAGCCCGGGCCGGCCAAGTTCACCGGCTCAGAGGTTAAGTCAGCAGAGACCATCGAGAAGATCCGGATCGCCAGCAGGATCGCCGCGCAGGCCATCGTTGAGGTGGGGAAACACATCAGGCCCGGAGTCACCACGGACCAGCTGGACAAGGTGGGCCATGAGTTCCTGCTGGACCACAAGGCATACCCCTCCACCCTGGGATACCGGGGGTTCCCGAAGTCCCTGTGTTCCTCACTGAATGAAGTCATCTGCCATGGCATCCCGGACAGCACCGTGGTCCAGGACGGAGATATCCTCAACATCGATATCACGGCATTTATCAACGGCGTCCACGGCGACACGAACTACACCTTCCTGGCGGGCGACGTCGACGACGAATCGCGCCTGCTGGTGGAGCGCACCCGGGAGTCCCTGAACCGGGCCATCAAGGCCGTGGCGCCCGGCCGGGAAATCAACGTCATCGGCCGCGCCATCCAGTCCTATGCCAAGCGGTTCGGCTACGGCGTGGTGCGCGACTTTACGGGCCACGGCGTGGGCGAGGCCTTCCATACCGGCCTGATCATCCCGCACTACGATGCCGCCCCTGCCTACAACACAGTGATCGAAGCCGGAATGGTGTTCACCATCGAACCCATGCTGACGCTGGGCACTGTTGAATGGGACATGTGGGAAGACGACTGGACGGTTGTCACCCGCGACCACAAGAGGACCGCGCAGTTTGAACACACGCTGCTGGTCACCGAATCCGGCGCTGAGGTTCTTACGCTCCCCTGAATCACCCGGTCAGCCTCCCGGCCTGCCCGCCTGCCCGCCCTGCCCGCCTGCCACGAACGGAAAATACATTGGCCAAGAAGGACGAGAAGTCGCACAAAAAAGCCCCGCTGATCGGCATCGACATCGGAGGTACCGGAATTAAGGGCGGCATCGTCGACCTGAAGAAGGGCAAGCTGCTGGGTGACCGGTTCCGGGTGCCCACTCCCCAGCCCGCCACCCCCGAGGCCGTGGCCGACGTTGTGGCGCAGGTGGTGGCCGAACTCTCCAGCCGCCCGGAGGCACCGGCCCCGGATTCGCCTGTGGGAGTCACGTTCCCCGGCATCATCCAGCACGGTGTGGTGCATTCTGCAGCCAACGTGGACAAGAGCTGGCTCAACACGGACATCGACGCCCTGCTCACCGCGCGCCTGGGCCGGCCGGTAGAGGTCATCAACGACGCCGACGCCGCCGGCCTGGCGGAAGCGCGCTACGGTGCCGGCGCAGGGATTGACGGGACGGTCCTGGTCATCACCCTGGGAACCGGTATCGGGTCCGCCTTTATCTTCAACGGCAATCTGGTCCCAAACGCTGAACTGGGCCACCTGGAGATCGATGGTTTCGACGCCGAGTCCAAGGCATCCGCCGTTGCCCGCGAGCGGGACGGGCTGAGCTGGGAAGAGTACAGCGTCCTGCTGCAGCGCTATTTCTCCCACGTTGAGTTCCTCTTCTCCCCGGAGCTGTTCATTGTGGGCGGAGGCATCTCCAAGCGCGCGGACGAATACCTGCCCCACATGAAGCTGCGCACCCCCATCGTGCCGGCCGAGTTGAAGAACGAGGCTGGAATCGTGGGCGCCGCCGTCGAAATCGCCGTGAAGCACAAGCTCACCAAGTAGCCGCAACCCGGACGTGAAGCCACTGAACCCCTGCCCGGCATGCCGGGCAGGGGTTCAGTGGCTTACGTGTGCGGCGCCGTTTGTTTGCGGCGGCCACCAGTCGTAACGGAACTTACAGCGGGCTCTTTTCGGAATTCCTGACAGTCTTCGCCGGCGGTCCGGCGGGTTCATCAACGGACTCGTGGCGGAGCAGCGCAATGGCGGTCTCGAAGTCCTCAAGGGAATCGAAAGCCTGGTACACGCTGGCGAAACGCAGATAGGCTACCTGGTCGAGCTTCTGCAGGGGTCCAAGGATGACCAGCCCTACTTCGTGCGCATCGATCTCGGCAGCACCGGAGGCACGGATCTGCTCCTCAACCTCCTGGGCAAGGAGCGCGAGGTCATCCTCGCTGACCGGCCGGCCCTGGCAGGCCTTGCGGACGCCGTTGATGACCTTGCTCCGGCTGAACGGCTCACCCACGCCCGAACGCTTGATCACGGAAAGGCTGGTTGTTTCGACGGTGGTGAACCGGCGGCCGCACTCGGGGCATTGGCGGCGACGGCGGATGGCTGAGCCGTCGTCGGCCATACGGCTGTCCACAACGCGGGAGTCCGGATTGCGGCAGAACGGACAATACATGGTGCCCCTTCCCTCGATCGTCAGCTTCCAGTCTACGGTTGCAGCTCGGCGAACAACAAGCCTGTAACACTACATGTAGTGGTGCAGCCACTATATGTAGTTGTTTTGGTTCCGCTCCCCCGGATCAGGACGTTGCGCTGAAGCGCGCCGTCACAGCTTCGCCGTGGGCAGGGAGGTCCTCCGCAGCGGACAGGCTCACGATGTGGCTGCTGACTTCCTCAAGGGCGGCCCGGCTGTAGTTGACCACCTGGATGGCACGCAGGAACGTGGTGACGTTCAAGCCCGAGGAAAACGCTGCTGTGCCGCTTGTGGGCAATACGTGGTTGGACCCGGCACAGTAGTCCCCGAGGCTGACGGGACTGTAGTCCCCCACGAAAATCGCGCCGGCGTTGCGGATCCTTGCCGCCACCGCTGCCGCGTCCGCTGTCATGATTTCAAGGTGTTCCGCGGCATAGGCATCGCAGGCGGCTATGCCGTGCTCGAGGTCCTCCACCAGCACAACGCCCGACTGGGGGCCGGAGAGGGCCTCACGCACACGGCCGGAGTGCTTGGTGGCGGCAGCCTGGCGGTCCAGTTCGAGACGGACCGCCGCGGCAAGATCCTCGGAATCGGTGATCAGTACCGAGGCAGCGTGGGGATCGTGCTCGGCCTGGCTGATCAGGTCTGCTGCCACCAGGCCGGGCTGGGCGGAGGAATCGGCCAGGATGGCAATCTCTGTGGTTCCGGCCTCGGAGTCGATGCCCACCACCCCCTTGACCAGCCGCTTTGCGGTGGCCACAAAAATATTTCCGGGACCTGTCACCACATCAACGGGATCAAGGGCGGGTCCGGCGTCGGTTGCTTCCACACCGTAGGCGAAGGCAGCGATGGCCTGCGCGCCTCCGATGGCGTACACCTCGCCGATGCCGAGCAGGGCCGCGGCGGCCAGGATGGTGGGGTGCGGGAGCCCGCCGAAGTCCTTCTGCGGCGGCGAGGCGAGGGCGATCGATTCCACTCCGGCGGCCAGCGCGGGGACAACATTCATGATGACCGAGGACGGGTAGACGGCCAGACCCCCCGGAACGTAGAGTCCCACACGCGAAACGGGGACCCAGTTTTGGCTCACCAGCGCACCGTCGCCCAATTCGACGTCGATATTGCGCGGCCGCTGTCCGTCGGCGAACTGCCGGGCGCGCCTGATGGACTCCTCCAGTGCGCGGCGCACGGCCGGATCCAGCTCCGCCAGCGCCTTGGCCAGCGATTCGGCCGGGACCCGGGGATGCACCTGGTCAACTCCATCGAACCGGAGGGCAAGGTCGCTGAGGGCGGCGAAACCCTGCTGGCGGACGGCTGTGATGATGCCGAGTACTTTTTCTTCTGCATCCGCCACCGTGTTCTGCCGGGCGCGGGGCACAGCGGCACGCAAGCCGGCCAGGGTCAGGCCGCGTCCCCGCAAATCGACCGTCCGGAAGCTGACGGTTGCGGACGGCGGGGTGGCTGGAGATTCAGAAGAAATGGTCACCGGACTATTTTACGCGCCGGGCGCGGTGCCTCCGGCGTGGGGTGCCATACCGGCGTCGGGCCCCTTCCTGAGGAGGTTCAGCAGACTCAGCGCAAAGACGGAGGCTGCTGTGGCCGCCGGCCACAGCAACAGCACGGACAGCGAGCGGAGCGAGAACGCCACGCTGGCATTAAAGGCCGTATCCGCCGGGGCACCCCACAGCCGGCCCGCCAGCACACCGGTCTGCCAGGCAACGGCAGCGCCTGCGAGTCCACCGGCCAGGCTGAGCAGGAATGCTGCCTGTGCCGCCCGGCCCCCTTTGTCCGTAAGGAAAACGGCCACCAGGCAGCCGGCGAAAACCAGGAGGCCGCCAAGGGTCAGGTCACGCGGCAGCCACACCACCGGATTGGTCCCGTCGCCGAGGGCAGGGTCGCGGGTGATCAGGTTCAGCCCGCCCGGAGCGAGCAGCCACCATAACAGTCCTACGGGAATTCCACCGGCCGCGGCCGCGGCAAACCACGTCCAAGGCAACCGGGCAACCCGGTGACTGCTGTGTTCTTTCATGCAACAAACCTTAACAAAGGTTGGCTACCCGGGGTCACATGACGTGGATTGTCAGCCGATTCCGCCGTGCCCGCCCGGACCCATACCCTTAAGGGAGAGTCCAATTCAGCATGTTTCCAGGGAGCACCACACGATGTCAGACACCACGCCGTTCGAGGGCACGTTCAAGGAAATGTTCCGGCGCCACGCGGCGGGCGTCGCCATCATCACGGTGAACTACAACGGTGAGCCGTACGGGTTTACCGCCACCTCCGTCGCGTCTTTGTCAGCCCAGCCGCCGCGGTTCACCTTCAATATGGCCCGCAGCTCAAGTTCCTGGCCGGCTGTGGCCAACGCCACCCACCTCGGCGTCCACATGCTGGGCCTGGAAAACCAGGCGCTGGCCGACCGGTTCGCACGGACAAAGGACCGCTTCGGCGGGGACCACTGGGAACTGGGCCCGCACGATGTCCCGGTCCTCAAGGACGTTGCAGGCTGGCTGATCGGCAAGATCCAGATGCGGCTCTCGTTCGAGAACAACGCCGTGGTGGTTGTCGAGGTGGTGGAGGGCGCCGTGGGTGAGGACGGCTCGCCGCTCCTGTACCACTCGGGCAGCTACGGCCAGCCCGTCCCCCTGGACTACGAAATTTAGTAGTCCAGGCAGGTCGGCCCCAGGAGGACCTTCAGGTCTCCAAAAAGTGACGGGCTTGGGTTGACCCTGAGGTGAACGGGCAGGGCCATGACTTCGGTGCGCGTATCCCCTTGCAGGTGCAGCCTGACTTCAGAGTTTCCGCGGTGGTTCCGCAGGACGTCCCCGAGCTCGGTGACCACCGCCTCCGTGGCCTTGTGCGTGGGCATCGAAATCTGCAGGGGTCCGTTTGTCCCCTCGCTGAGGTCCGGAACACTCAGTTCCATGCAGTTCAGCGTCACGGCGCCGTCGTCGCGCCGCTGCAGGCGGCCCTTCACCACCACAATCAGGTCCTCGGCGAGCACCGACGCGATGGGACCGTAGACCTGGCCGAAGAACATCACTTCCATCGAGCCGCCAAGGTCTTCGATTTCGGCGCGGGCATAGGCATTGCCGCTGGCCTTCGCGATCCTGCGGCTGAGCGAGGTGATCATGCCCGCGATGGTGACGATCGCGCCGTCGTGCGGCCCGTCCTCGGCGATGATCGACGTGATGCTTTGGTCCGCGTGCTGGCTCAGGAGCCCTTCGAGGCCCTGGAGGGGGTGGTCCGAGACGTAGAGTCCCAGCATGTCCCGTTCGAAGGACAGCTTGTCCTTTTTCTCCCATTCAGGAAGGTCCGGAATCTCGATGCTGAGGGAGGCTTCGGATTCGGCTTCCTCGAAGCCGGCGAAGAGGTCGAACTGGCCGATCGCCTCATTGCGCTTGAGGGTGATGACAGAGTCGATGGCTTCCTCATGGATCATCGCCAGTGCGCGCCGATGGTGGTTGAGGGAGTCGAAGGCGCCGGCCTTGATCAGGGATTCGATGGTGCGTTTGTTGCACACCACGGCGGGAACCTTAACCAGGTAGTCCTTGAAGGACGTGTAGGCGCCTTCCTTTTCGCGGGCGGCCACCATGGCTTCGACGGCGTTGACGCCCACGTTGCGGATGGCCCCCATGCCGAAGCGGATGTCATTGCCAACAGGGGTGAAGTTCAGGGCCGACTCGTTGACGTCCGGCGGCAGCACGGTGATTCCCATGCGCCGGCATTCATTGAGGTAGATCGCCGATTTATCCTTGTCATCGCCCACGGAGGTCAGGAGGGCTGCCATGTACTCCGGCGCGTAGTGCGCCTTCAGGTAGGCGGTCCAGTACGAAATCACGCCGTAGGCGGCTGAGTGCGCCTTGTTGAAGGCATAGTCGGAGAACGGCAGGAGGATGTCCCACAGCGTTTTGACGGCTTCCATGGAGTAGCCGTTGTCCTGCATTCCCTGGGAGAACCCGGCGAACTGCTTGTCCAGCTCGGATTTCTTCTTTTTGCCCATGGCGCGCCGGAGAATATCGGCCTGGCCGAGGGAGTAGCCGGCCAGTTTCTGCGCCACCGCCATGACCTGTTCCTGATACACGATCAGGCCGTAGGTGCCGCCGAGGATTTCGGCCAGGGGCTCCTTGAGCTCAGGATGGATCGGGATGACTTCCTGGATCCCGTTCTTGCGCAGCGCGTAGTCGGTGTGCGCGTTGGCGCCCATGGGGCCGGGACGGTAGAGCGCCAGGACGGCCGAGATGTCTTCGAAGTTGTCAGGCTTCATCAGCTTCAGCAGCGCGCGCATGGGGCCGCCGTCGAGCTGGAACACGCCTAGCGTGTCGCCCCTGGCCATCAGTTCGTAGGAGGGGACGTCGTCAAGGGCCAGGCTGTCCAGGTCCAGGTCGTGGCCGCGGTTGAGCTTGATGTTCTCCAGGGCGTCGGAAATGATCGTCAGGTTCCGCAGCCCCAGGAAGTCCATCTTGATCAGGCCCAGGCCTTCGCAGGTGGGGTAATCGAACTGGGTGATCACCTGGCCGTCCTGGATGCGCCGCATGATGGGGATGACATCGATGATGGGGTCCGAGGACATGATCACACCGGCGGCGTGAACGCCCCACTGGCGTTTCAGGCCCTCGATGCCGAGGGCAGTCTCAAAGACCTTGGCTGCTTCGGGATCTGTCCCGATCAGCTGGCGGAAGTCGCCGGCCTCGCTGTACCGCTTGGAATCCTTGTTTTGGATGTCGGCCAGCGGAATGTCCTTGGCCATCACGGCCGGAGGCAGGGCTTTGGTCAGCTGCTCCCCCATGCTGAACGGGTAGCCCAGCACGCGGGAAGAGTCCTTGAGGGCCTGCTTGGTCTTGATGGTGCCGTAGGTGACGATCATGGCCACACGCTCGTCACCGTACTTGCGGGTGACGTAGTCGATCACCTCGGACCGGCGGCGATCATCGAAGTCGACGTCGAAGTCGGGCATCGAAACGCGGTCCGGGTTGAGGAAGCGCTCGAAGATCAGGCCGTGATGCAACGGGTCCAGGTCGGTAATGCGCATGGCGTAGGCCACCATGGAGCCGGCACCCGAACCACGGCCGGGTCCAACGCGGATGCCGTTGTTCTTCGCCCAGTTGATGAAGTCAGCCACCACCAGGAAGTACCCGGGGAACCCCATGGAGGTGATGACTTCGAGCTCGTAGTCGGCCTGGGTCCGGACCTTGTCCGGGACGCCTCCCGGGTAGCGGTACTCCAGCCCCGTGGCCACCTCCTTGACCAGCCAGGACGTTTCGTCCTCGCCCGGCGGGCAGGGGAAGCGGGGCATGTAGTTGGCGCCGGTGTTGAATGAGACTTCGCAGCGCTCGGCGATCAGCAGTGTGTTGTCGCAGGCGTCCGGGTGGTCCCGGAACAGCTCGCGCATCTCCTGGGGCGACTTGAGGTAGTAGCCGCTGCCGGAGAAGGCGAAGCGGGATCCGCCGTTGTCGTAAGTGGGCTCCAGCAGGGTGGACCCGGACTGGATGGCGAGCAGGGCCTCGTGGGCCTTGGCATCGTGCTCGTGGGTGTAGTGGAGGTCGTTGGTGGCTACCAGCGGGAGGTTAAGGTCCTTGGCCAGCCGCAGCAGGTCCCCGGTGAACCGGCGTTCGATATCCAGCCCGTGGTCCATGAGTTCGCAGAAATAGTTTTCTGCGCCAAAAATGTCACGGAACTCCGCGGCGGCTTCCACTGCCTCCTTGTACTGGCCGAGGCGCAGGCGGGTCTGCACTTCACCGGACGGGCAGCCTGTGGTGGCGATCAGGCCTTCCGAATACGTGTTGAGGAGCTCACGGTCCAGGCGTGGCCACTTCCCGAACACGGCATCCAGGGAGGCGATGGAGGACGCCCGGAAGAGGTTCCTCATGCCGGCGTTGTTGTAGCTCAGCAGCGTCATGTGGGTGTACGAACCGCCACCGGAGATATCGTCCTTGCGCTGGTGTTCCTCGCCCCAGCGGACACGGCTCTTGTCGGTCCGCGCGGTGCCCGGGGTCACATAGGCTTCGACGCCGATGATCGGTTTGATGCCCTGGTCGGTTGCGCGTTTCCAGAAATCGAAGGCGCCGAACAGGTAGCCGTGGTCAGTGGTGGCGAGGGCCGGCATGCCGAGGCGTTCGGTCTCATCGAAGAGCTCCCCCAGACGGGCGGCGCCGTCCAGCATGGAGTATTCGGTGTGGTTGTGGAGATGGACGAACGAGGCATTGCTGGAAGTCACCGGACCATTCTAAGCGCTGGCTGCGGGCTGCCGGCCCAGCGACGCAGTGACAGTGGACGCAGTGGCCATGCCTTTGTGACCCCTGCCTCAGGGCCACAGGCATGCGGCTAGGCTTCGCCCGACTCCAGGACTTCCAGGGCGAACGCAAGGTCCTGCGGGTACTCGCTGGTGACGGTCACGCGTTCGCCGGTGACAGGGTGGTCAAAGCCGAGCTGGCGTGCATGCAGCCACTGGCGGGTCAGGCCCAGGGTTGCGGCCAGGCGGGGATCAGCCCCGTAGGTCAGGTCGCCGGCGCAGGGGTGGCGCAGGGCGGCAAAGTGCACGCGGATCTGATGCGTGCGGCCTGTCTCGAGGTGCACTTCCACCAGGGTTGCCTTGCCGAAGGCTTCCAGTACTTCGTAGTGCGTAATGGACGGCCGGCCATCCTCGATCACCGCGAAGCGCCAGTCGTGGCCGGGGTGGCGGCCGATCGGCGCGTCGATGGTGCCCTCCAGGGGGTCCGGCAGCCCCTGGACCACCGCGTGGTAGACCTTGTCCACGGTGCGTTCCTTGAAGGCCCGCTTCAGTGCCGTATAGGCGCGCTCGGTCTTGGCCACCACCATCACACCCGACGTCCCGACGTCGAGCCTGTGGACGATGCCCACGCGCTCAGGTGCCCCCGACGTCGAGATGCGGTATCCCGCCCCGGCGAGCCCGCCCACTACCGTGGGTCCCACCCAGCCGGGCGAAGGGTGCGCGGCGACCCCTACGGGCTTGTCCACCACAACAAAGTCGTCGTCGTCGAGCAGGATCTTCAGGCCTTCCACAACTTCCTCCACCACTTCGAGCGGGTCCCGTCGTTCAGGCACCGTCACTTCCAGGACATCACCCGCGGCAAGGCGCGCGGACTTGCCCAGTTTCTTTCCGCGGCTGACCACATTGCCTTCGGCAATGAGGGTCGCCGCCAGGGAACGGGAAATCCCCATCAGCCCGGCGAGCCCGGCGTCGGCCCGTGTTCCGCCGAATTCCTCCGCCACCACCACGCGCTCAGGCATCGTCAGCCTTTTCCTTGGGGGCGGCCACGTGCCGTGTACCGTCCAGCGAGATGCCCCTCAACGTCAGGATACAAATGATGGATACGGCGGAAACCACCGCGGAATCGGCGATGTTGAAGATCGCGAAATTAGGCAGCTGGATGAAGTCCACCACATGGCCCATGCCAAACGAGGGTTCCCGGAAAAGCCGGTCTGTCAGGTTGCCCAGGGCACCACCCAGCAGAAGGCCCAACGCCAGGGCCCACCAGGCCGAGCCCAGCTTGCGCACCTGGAACAGGATGGCGATGGAAACCCCGGCCATGATGATGGAAAACACCCAGGTCACGTTCTCGCCGATGGAGAAGGCCGCGCCGGAATTCCGAATGAAATACCAGTGCAGGAGCGGCGGCAGCACGGCGATGCGCTCCCCCTCCACCATGGTGGACGTCACCCAGACTTTGGTCAGCTGGTCAAAGACGTAAGCGAACACTGCGAAGCCAGCGAAAAGGGACAGGAGAAGCGTCTTCCCTGGGCGGGGCGTAGAGGGAACCGGGTGCGCGGCGTCGGCGGCAAGATCGTCAGTCATGGTGCTTTCATTTGTAAAACCGATGTTAATCACAAAAGCCGGCGGCCGAGGAATCCTCAGCCACCGGCTTTCAGAATACGTGCTTGACGGACTAGTTCGCTTCGACCTCAGGGGCCGCGACCGAACCGCGGGCGTCCAGATCGCGCAGCTGGCCTTCAATGTAGGCCTTCAGGCGTGAACGGTAATCGCGTTCGAAGCCGCGGAGCTGCTCGACCTTGCGCTCCAGGACGGAGCGCTGCTGCTCCAGGGCGCCGAGGATCTTGCGGGACTTCTCCTGGGCATCGTTGACCAGGCTGCTGGCCTCGATCTGGGCCTCAGCGATGATCTTGTCCTTCTGGGACTGACCATCGGCGACGTGGCGGTCGTGCATCTGCTGCGCCATGGCGAGCAGGCCGGCAGCGGACTCGGCGGAGACGCTGCTTCCGGCGGCCGGGGCGGGGGCTGCAGCCGGCACGGCTGCAGCGGCGGCCACAGGCTCGGCTTCCTTCTTCTTGGCAGCCTCGGGTGCCTTCGCCACGACCTCGGCCTTCGCCGGAGCTTCAGCCTTTTCTTCCTTGACGGGCGCGGGGACCTTCTCAACCACAGGGGCAGCAGAAGCGGAGCTGGCCGGCACGGCGGAACCGGACTCGGCAAGCTTCTTGCGGAGTTCGTCGTTCTCCTGGTTCAGGCGCCGAAGTTCCACAACGATTTCGTCCAGGAAGTCGTCAACTTCATCCTGATCGTAGCCTTCGCGGAACTTGGTCGGCTGAAAGCGCTTGTTGACAACGTCTTCTGGCGTCAAAGCCATCTGGTCACCTCATTGGTCTAGTTAGTCAGTAGGCCTTCCGGCCGTCAAAACTACGGTACCTAAAATTTGTCTGGTTCCTCTAATTCAACACTGGGTGTCAAACCGGAGATTTCTTTCGCGTCACATGAGTAAGTTCGTTCCAGGAACTTCGCTCGTGTCCGCTAGGTCTTGTCGAAGATTACGCGAAACCCCTGGTCACGGCCATTGCGATGCTCACCGCGATGAAAAGGACCAGGAAACCGAGGTCCAGGGTCACGCCGCCGAGCCGCAGCGGAGGAATGACCCTGCGGAGCCCCTTGAGCGGCGGATCGGTCATGGAATACACGGTGTGGGCGGCCACGAGGGCAACGCCGCGGGGACGCCACTCCCTGGCGAACATCTGCACCCAGTCGAAGACCAGACGGATGATCAGCGCCACGAAGAACAGCAGGAGGACGATATAGACAAGTCCGAAAACAATTCCCATGACTTAACTCAAATCTCCATGTCCATTCCGGATACCGCAGTGCACTGCCAACGTTTCTTGTCTATTTCAGCACAGATGCCAGGCAGGTGACCTGCCTGGCATCCGCTTTAAGCTTTAAGGCTAACTTTGATTGAAAAAGCTGGCCTGGGTCTCACTGACCTTCTTGTCGTCGCCGATGACCTCAATGTACGAGGGGGAGAGCAGGAAGACCTTGTTCGTGACCCGTTCGATGCTGCCGCGGAGACCGAATACGAGTCCCGCCGAGAAGTCCACGAGGCGCTTAGCGTCCGCTTCGCCCATATCAGTGACGTTCATGATGACGGGAATTCCGTCACGGAAGCTTTCACCGATGAGCTTGGCGTCATTGTAGGACCGCGGGTGGATCGTGGTGATCTGCCGCAGCCCGGAGGTCTCTTCGCGGCTCGAGGCCGCACGCTTGATGGGGGTCACAGGTGCGCGGTATTCCTCTTCAGGGGCGTCCGACGATTCACGGCTGACTTCGCGTACCGGTGCCGGGGCCCGGCGTTCCTCGCGGTCAGCTTCCATGGATTCGTCCTCGTCCTTACGTGTTGTGGTGTGCTCGGACTCGTAGTGTTCATCGCCGTCGGCGAGCCCAAGATAGATCATTGTCTTGCGCAGAGCGCCGGCCATGGTCGACTCCTAATCGTGTCCGTAGGCGGGCCGCCCAATAACTTGACAGCACTGGAATCCCCCGCCACTCACTTCCTATGTGCTCGACGCTACCCCACGGCGGGACGCGATCCGAGAATATCGGAACCGATTCGCAGGTGTGTCGCCCCGAACCGGATTGCCGCTTCGAGGTCCTGGCTCATGCCTGCCGAGATGGCCGTGGCACCCGGGTGCCGGGCCACCAGGGACGCTGAGATGGCAGCAAGTTTTTCGAACGCTGCCTCCGGGCTGCCACCCAACGGCGCCACCGCCATGACGCCGGCGAGTTCCAGTGCTCCGGCCGAGGCCAGCAGGTCGGCCAAATGCGGCACGTCATCCGGCGCGGCACCGCCGCGGTGGGCACCGGCTTCGGCGTCAAGACTGACCTGGATGAAGCACCGCAGGGCTTCCCGGCCGGTTCTGTCCTGTTCCGCCGCCACGGCCCGCTGGAGGCCGTCAACCAGTCCCGGCCTGTCCACGGAATGGAGGGCGTGAGCATATTTCGCAACCGACTTGGCTTTTTTGCTTTGCAGCTGGCCGACGAAATGCCAGTTGAGTCCAAGGTCTGCCAGTTCCGCTGCCTTGGCTGAGGCTTCCTGGTCCCTGTTCTCGCCGACGTCACGCACGCCGAGGGCAGCGAGCCGCGCGATGTCTGCGGCCGGATGGAACTTGGTGACCACAATCAGCGTGGGCGGCCCACCGGCCCGCCCGGCGGCCGCGGCGGCAGCGTCAATGCGCCGCTGAACGGCTGCGAGGCGCTCCGCGAGTTCGGACATCCGATCCGCGGGATCCAACAATCGCTCAGTCATGGGACCACACGAGTCCCGCGAAGCGCCCGGTGGTGCTGGAGCGACGGTACGAATACAGCGAGTCGTTTTCCAGCGTGCACGGACCCCCATACTCGATGACGACGCCGGCCCGCTCCAGCTGGGTACGTGCCCCGGCCGGAAGATCGAGTGCAGGGGTTCCCCACGATGTCGTGGCGGACGTTGACGGAACCTGCCCGGCCACTTGGGCGCGCAGTTCGGCCGGTACCTCATAGCAGCTTCCGCAGATTGAGGGCCCCAGCCAGGCGCGGATGGCCGTGGCGCCTTCCGCCTGCATCCGCCGGACGGCTGCGGGCAGGATGCCGTTGGCGATCCCCGGACGGCCCGCATGCACGGCCGCTAAAACAGGACCGTCAGGGCCCTCCCCCACCAGGACCACCGGGATGCAGTCGGCCACCATAACGGCAAGGGGAAGTCCCCGTGACACCATGGCGTCCGCGGTAGGTGCGGGCGTCCCGGACTCCATCACTTCCACCGCCGTGCCGTGAACCTGCTCCATGAACCGGAGGGATCCGGTTGCAAGGCCCGCAGCGTGCTCCAGCTCCCTCCGGCGCTGGAGCACGTCGCCGGCATTGTCACCGATGTGAAGGGCCAGGTTGCCGGCGCGGGTGTCCGTGAACGCCACACTCACACCGGGTGAGACTTCAGCCCGCCAAAGGAACAAGCCGTGCCCTACTTCAGGAAGTCGGGGACATCCAGATCGTCCGAGCGGTTCCCCGAGAGATCCGGCTCCACCACTGAGGGGAGGTCGACGTCGAAACCTGAGTCGGCCGGGACCGCTGACGGACGCTGCTGGCCCCAGTTGCTCAGTCCGGACGAACCCACGCCGGCGTGGACGGGCTGAGCGTTCAGCTGGTGGCTGCCGCCGCCCGAGGTAGGCGCCTGGGCCGGGGCGGGAGCCGCGGCGGGCCGCTGCGGGGCCACCTGGGGCTGGGACTGGTCCATGGACGGCGAGGTGGCCTTGACATCGTCGAAGCCTGCAGCGATGACAGTGACACGGGCCTCGTCGCCGAGGGCGTCATCGATCACGGCGCCGAAGATGATGTTGGCTTCAGGGTGGGCAACTTCCTGGACCAGGCGGGCGGCTTCGTTGATTTCGAACAGGCCGAGGTCCGATCCGCCCTGAATGGACAGCAGGACACCGTGCGCGCCGTCGATGGAGGCTTCAAGCAGCGGGGAGGCAATGGCCAGTTCGGCCGCCTTCACGGCACGGTCCTCGCCACGGGCGGAGCCGATGCCCATGAGGGCCGAGCCTGCACCCTGCATGACTGACTTGACGTCGGCGAAGTCAAGGTTGATCAGGCCGGGGGTGGTGATGAGGTCTGTGATGCCCTGGACACCGGAGAGCAGGACCTGGTCGGCGGAGCGGAAAGCGTCCAGAACGGAGACGTTGCGGTCGCTGATGGACAGGAGCCTGTCGTTGGGGATCACGATCAGGGTGTCGACTTCGTCGCGCAGCGCATCAATGCCGGCCTCTGCCGAGCCCGCGCGCCGGCGGCCTTCAAAGGTGAACGGCCTGGTGACCACGCCGATGGTCAGCGCCCCAAGGGAACGGGCGATGCGTGCTACAACCGGCGCGCCGCCGGTGCCGGTGCCGCCGCCTTCGCCGGCGGTCACAAAGACCATGTCTGCGCCACGAATGACTTCTTCGATCTCGTCAGCGTGGTCCTCCGCAGCCTGCTTTCCGACCTCAGGATTGGCGCCGGCGCCGAGACCGCGGGTCAGCTCGCGGCCGACATCGAGTTTGACGTCGGCGTCGCTCATCAACAGTGCCTGTGCATCCGTGTTGATAGCGATGAACTCGACACCACGGAGGCCGACCTCGATCATGCGGTTGACTGCGTTCACGCCACCGCCGCCGATGCCGACGACCTTGATGACGGCCAAGTAATTCTGCGGAGCTGCCACGTTACGTGTCCCTTGTTCGTGTCCTATTGCGAAAACTGTGGAGTCGGGCTTGAAGCTTTCAACCCTAACCTTCGAGTTGAAGGTTATAGTTATGTCAAGTAACTCATGTCTGGAACGCTATTTCCTATGGTTCGGACATTCAATAACCGGCGCCGCGTGTCGCGGTAATACGGCAAAGATTGCTACGTCCGGGTAAGCGGCGTTCAACGCGTCACCGGGTGCCGGGGCGCGCTCACATCGTACACGCGAACCGGGTTCTTTGGATCCGCGGGCACCTTGAGCAGGGCCTCAAGCACTTTGGCCTTGAGTTCCTTCTCCCCCGCATTTCCCCAAATGATGGTTTGCCCGTCAACCAGTTTGAGTTCCACGGCGTCCACGGATTGCGCGGACGCGTTCGAAAGCCTGGCGAGCACGTCCGGCGGAAGGGCCCCCAGGACCCCGGCAGTGGCCTGGAAGAGGTCCTTGCCGATGGCACCGGCCCCGCCATCGATGACAGGCAGCGACACGGATGCGGGATCAGTGATGCCGGCAAGCACCACGCCTTCCACATCCACCAACTGGTACTGCTCCTCCTGCTTGACCAAAGCCACCGGAACGCGTTCGTGCACCTCAACGACCAGTTCCGAGGGCGGCCGTGCCTGGGTGGTGACGGACTTGACCTGTACCAGCGGCTCGAGCAGCCGCCCCACCTCGTCCTCGCTGACCTGTGGGAGCGGTCTGCCCTTGAGCGGCTCGAGCGCTGACCGGACCTGCTCCGTGGTGACAAGCCTGGTACCGGTCACTGAGATGGTGCCCACGGCAAGGATGGGAGAAAAGACGGCAGCGGCAAGCAGCGCCGCGACAAACGCGAGGAGCGTGGACAGGACAACGAGGATGCGCCGCTTCCGGCGCTTTCCCGGCGGCTCAGGAAATACCAGCACATTACCGCTGCCAGGCGCCTTGTCCGGGGCCGGAACCGTGTCCGCGGTTTTCCGTTTCTTCCGTCCGTCCCTTGACGGGGTCTCCGGCGTAGATGGCGTCTCAGGGATCGGGGCGCTTTTGGAGGCGGAGATGACGTCAGGTTCCGCCGCTGCCTTCCTGGCCGGCGGCTGGCGTTTCGAAGGGGAAGCGTAGGTGGGGCGGCGTGGACTACCCATCGAGGGCCTGCACAATGTGTGGCCCGAACCCGGTCACGTCCCCGGCGCCGACAGTCAGGATGATATCGCCCGGCCTCGCTGCGGCCACCAGGGCCGCCACGGCGTCGTCCGCGGCCACCAGGCGGCCGCCCGAGGCCAGGTGCTCTGTGATGAGCTGGCTGGTGACACCGGGAATGGGATCCTCGCGGGCAGGGTAAATGTCCAGCACCAGCGCCGTATCGGCCAGGTTTAGGGCGTTCGCGAACTCGCCTGCGAACTCCCTGGTCCGGGAGAACAGGTGCGGCTGGAACAGGACATGCACGCTGTGTCCGGCCGCTACGGACCGCGCCGCCGTCAGGGCTGCCCGGACTTCCGTGGGGTGGTGGGCGTAGTCGTCAAAGACGCGCACGCCACGTGCCTCGCCCTTCAGTTCAAAACGCCGGGACGTTCCTGAGAAATGCCCCAGGGCACGCGCCGCAGTTTCGGCGTCGACCCCAAGTTCCAGGGCAACGGCGACGGCGGCAGCCGCGTTGAGTGCGTTATGGCGCCCCGGGACCTGCAGCGGCAGCGGGAACCGTCCGGCAGTTAAGGAAACCTCCACACGCCCGGGACCGTCGTCGTGCAGGACAAGGTCCGCCCGGTCAGAGGTGCCGTACAGGACCACCCTCGTGTTCCCGCGAGCTCTGGTACGTCCTGCGAGTGCCAGGGCGCCGTCGTCGTCCGCGCAGGCGATCAGGACACCGTCGGCAGGCAGCAGTTCCGTAAAACGGTCAAAGGATTCGTAGACCGCCTCGGCGGTGCCGTAATGGTCCAGGTGGTCCGGTTCAACGTTGGTGACCACGGCGATTCTCGGCCGGTAGTTCAGGAAGGAACCGTCGGATTCATCGGCTTCGGCCACAAAAATGCCGGCGGTGCCGTGCGCCGCGTTAACCCCGAGCGCGGGCACGTTGGCGCCGATGGCGAATGAGGGGTCAAGCCCGGCGCCCTGGAGCAGGACCGTGATCATGGAGGTGGTGGTGGATTTGCCGTGCGTTCCGGCGACGGTCACCACCACGTCATTGCCCATGGTGGCGGCCAGCGCCTCAGAGCGGTGCAGCACAGGCAGGCCTGCCTCCCGTGCCGCCATCAGTTCCGGGTTGTCCGCACGGATCGCCGAGCCTGCGACTACTGATTGGGCATCGCCCAGGTTGGCGGCGTCGTAGCCCACCGCGATCCGGGCCCCGGCGGCGGCCAGCTCCGCCATGACCGGCAAATCCTTGGCGTCGGACCCGCTGACACTGACGCCCCGCGCCACCATGATGCGGGCGACGGCGGACATTCCCACGCCGCCGATGCCGATGAAATGGACGCGGCCCAGGGACTCCTGGCTGCGGATGCTTGCGGGGGTCATGCGGATACCGCTTCCAGGACAAGACCAGCCATGCGCTGATCGGCGTTTCTGATGCCAAGCCGGCGGGAGTTCGCGGCCATGGTTGCCAGCCGGGCGGCATCTGTGGCCAGCGGGATCAGCTCCCGCGTGATCCACTGTGCGGTGAAGTCCTTGTCCGGGACCAGGAGGGCGCCGCCGGCGTTTACGAGCCCCGCCGCGTTGAGCGCCTGCTCGCCGTTGCCGATGGGCAGAGGGACAAACACGGCGGGCACGCCCACGGCCGCCACTTCACAGACAGTTGCCGCGCCGGAGCGGGCCAGGAGGAGGTCGGCTGCGGCGTAGACGTTTTCCATGCCGTCCACGTACTCAACCTGCCGGTACCCCGCCGTGGTGAGCGGGCCGCCGTCGGGCCCCATGACCGTTTTGCCGCGCCCGGTGATGTGCAGCGTCTGGATGCCGGCGGCGCCAAGGTCCTGCGCGGCAGCAGCCACGGCGCGGTTGATGCTCTGGGCGCCGGAAGACCCGCCCGTGACAATCAGCGTGGGCTTGCCGGCATCCAGGCCCAGAGCTTCCCGTGCTGCGGCACGGGCGGAGTCCCTGTCCAGGCTGGAGATTTCGGTCCGCATGGGCATGCCGACATGGCGGGCGTGCCGCAGGCGGGTGGTGTCAAAGGCGGTGGCGACGTGACGGGTCAAAAAGGATCCCACCCGGTTAGCCAGGCCCGGCCGGGTGTTGGCTTCATGGATCACGATGGGAATCCCCCGACGGCGGGCGGCGAGGTACAGCGGGGTGCAGACATAGCCGCCTACGCCAACCAGGACGTCAGCCGACGCGTCGTCCAGGATACGGCCTGACTGCCGCACTGCCCCGGCCAGCCGGGCCGGCAGCTTCAGCAGGTCGAGGGATGGTTTCCGGGGGAAGGGAACCCTGTCGATGGTGGCCAGTTCCACGCCGGCGGCGGGCACCAGCCGGGTTTCCATGCCGGCCGGCGTGCCCACGGCAAGCAGCCGGGACCCGGGGGCTGCGGTCCGGAGGGCAGCCGCGATGGCCAGGAGCGGGCTGATGTGGCCGGCAGTTCCGCCGCCCGCGAGGACAATGGACAGGTTCTGGGAAGTCATAAAGTGCTAGGTACGCTTTCTTGCGGTCTTCGTGCGGCTGGATTTCCCAGCCTTCTTGGCCCCGAACTTCAGCATTCTCTTCGGGCGGATGGCGGGTGCCATCTGTTCGCGGGCGAGAGACAGCACCACTCCCACCGCACAGAGGGACATCAGCAGGGCCGAACCGCCGTAGGAAATGAACGGCAGCGGTACGCCAATGACGGGCATCAGGCCCGTTACTACAGCCATGTTGACCGTGGCCTGCCCCAGCAGCCACACCATGATGGTGCCGGCCAGGACGCGGTGGAACATATCCTCCTGTGCCACCACCACGCGGTAAATGGCGGCGCCCAGGATGGCGAAGAGCACCAGGACGACGACGGTGCCCACCAGGCCGAGTTCCTCGCCGATGATGGCAAAAATGAAGTCGTTGTGGGCTTCCGGAATCCAGCTGTACTTCTGCCGGCTCTGGCCAAGGCCGACGCCGAACCAGCCGCCGGAGGCGAGGCCATAGAGGCCGTTGGTGGCCTGGTAGTTGGCGTCGATGCCATCCGCACAGGACTGGCCGGTCCACCATGACGTAATGCGGCACATGCGGTTTGAACTCGTGATGGCCATAAAGGCCGCCCCTGCCGCGCCCAGCACGGCGGCGAAGCCGAACATGTAGAGCGGCACGCCGGCAAAAAACAGTGCGGCGGCAGTGATCATCATGATGATCATCGCCGTGCCGAGGTCATTGCCCCACAGCACCAGGCCGATCACGGCCCCTGCCAGCGGCACGGCGGGAATAAGCACATGCTGCCAGAGACGGAGCAGCTTCCCCTTCATGGCCATGACCGTGGCCATCCACAGCGCCAGCGCCAGCTTGGAAGCCTCGGACGGCTGGAACGTGATGCCGCCGAGGTCAATCCAGTTCTTGTTGCCGTTGACCTCGTCACCGATCAGCTGCACCAGGACCAGGAGGACAAGGGCCGCGCCGAGCACGGGCCAGGCGAGACGCTTCAGCCAGATGACGTTGATGCGCGAGAGGACGAACATGGTGAAAATGCCGATGCCGGCGAACATGCCCTGTTTGAGGGCGTCACCATAGGGCGACTTGCCGGCGGCGATGGATTCGACGCTGGAGGCTGAGAGGACCATCATGATGCCGATGGCCGTCAGGGCCAGCGTAGAGCCCAGGATGAGGTAGTACGTGGAGCCGTTCCGGGACGTGCCCGTACCTTCGAGGGCGGACCAGAAGGCGCGGTACGAGGCACGGAGCCGCTGGGGCAGCGTTTTGGCTACGGGGTTCCCGGATCCTGCCGTCTTTGTTCCAGCTGACTTCAACGTTGCCGGTCCGGAGCCTGGCGGCGAAGCTGGTTTCCCGGCGCGCGGCTGTGAGGCCGTGGGCCGGGTGGGCGTGCTGACCATTGTTACTCCTCGCCGGTCTGGGCCTGCCCTTCCACCAGCTCGCGGACAGCTTCGATAAAGGCGTTGCCGCGGTGAGCGTAGGAAGAGAACTGATCCATGGAAGCAGCTGCCGGTGCCATCAGGACGGTGTCACCTGATGCGGCCAGCTGCGCCGCTGACGCAACGGCCCTGGACATCACGCCTGTCCCGGAAACCGGAGATTTGGCCGCGATGTCTCCGCCCGTTGCGGCAGTCTGCATATTTTCAGTGTCGCCCGCCGGGGTGGTGATCACGGGGACATCCGGTGCGTGTCGCTGCAGGGCCTCGGCCAGCGGAGCGGTGTCGACGCCGATGAGTACCACGGCCTTCAGCCGGGCAGCCTGGTCCCGGACCAGGTCGTCATAGCTGACGCCTTTGGAGAGTCCCCCGGCGATCCAGATGACGTTCTTGAAGGCGGCCAGTGATGCTGCTGCGGCGTGCGGGTTGGTGGCCTTGGAATCGTTGATCCAGAGAATACCGTTGTGATGGGCGACCGTCTGGATGCGGTGGTTGCCCGGCACGTAGTCCTGGATGCCGCGGCGCACGGCCTGGGCGTCCACACCGTACGCGCGGACCAGGGCAGCCGCTGCGAGGGCGTTGGCAACCATGTGGCGGGGCGCAAACTGCCCCAGGTCCGTCAACGAGGCCAGCTCGGCAGCACTGTCCTTGCGCTGTTCGATGAAGGCACGGTCCACCAGAAGGCCTTCCACCACGCCCAGCATGCTGATGGCCGGGGTGACAGTGGTGAAACCGACGGCCCGGCAGCCCTCCACGACGTCGGCGTCCTCCACCATCCGTTCGGTTTCGATCTGCTCGGCGTTGAAGATGCAGGCCTTTTGGGTCCGCGCGTAGACCTTCGCCTTGTCGGCCAGGTAGGAGTTGTAGGAGCCGTGCCAGTCAACATGGTCCTCGGCGACGTTGAGGCAGACACTGGCGACCGGAGACAACGATTCGGCCCAGTGCAGCTGGAAGCTGGAGAGCTCGACAGCAAAGACGTCGTACTCAACGGGATCGCGGAGGGCGTCAAGGATGGGGGTGCCCACGTTGCCGACGGCAATGGCCTTCAGGCCGGCTGCCTGAAGCATCGACGCTGTCAGGCCCACCGTGGTGGTCTTGCCGTTGGTGCCGGTGATGGTCAGCCAGTCAGCCGTCTTGTGGCCTTCCCGGACGCGCACGCGCCAGGCGAGTTCGACGTCGCCCCACACCGGAATGTGTGCGCGTGCTGCAGCGGCGAGGAGCGCCTGGTCCGGGCGCCAGCCCGGGGAGGTCACGATCACGTCGGGGTAGCTGCCGTCCACTTTGGGGATCCGGCTGACGGCTTCTTCGCCAAGGAGGACGTCCGCGGCGCCGACAATCTTCAGGGTGTCGGCCTGCGCCTTGGCGGTGTCGGTGGTGGCGGCATCCACCACCACCACCCGGGCGCCGAGTTCGATCAGGGTGTCGGCCGCGGCGAAGCCGGACACGCCGATCCCGGTGACCACAACACGCAGGCCGGCCCAGTCGGAGTCCCAGGTAACAAGGTTCTGCAGGCGGGGGGAAACGGTCACAGGAGCACAACCCATTCAGCGTAGAAGACACCGAGGCCAACGGCTACGAAGAGCCCGCCCAGGATCCAGAAGCGGACAACGACTGTGACTTCGGCCCAGCCCTTGAGTTCGAAGTGGTGCTGCAGCGGCGCCATCTTGAAAACGCGTTTGCCGCCGGTGATCTTGAAGTAACCCACCTGGATGATGACAGACAGGGTAATCAGGACAAACAGGCCGCCGATGATGCCCAGGAGGAGTTCGGTGCGGGACAGGATGGCGAAGCCGGCAATGGCGCCGCCGATGGCAAGGGAGCCGGTGTCACCCATAAAGATCTTGGCCGGCGAGGTGTTCCACCAGAGGAAGCCCACCAGTGCCGCGCTCAGGATGGCGGCCAGGAGCGCCAGGTCCAGGGGGTCACGGACGCTGTAACAGCCGCTGCCGGCCTGCCGGGGAGAGCCACAGGCCTGGTTGTTCTGCCAGATTCCCATGAGCGTGTAGGCGCCGAAGACCATTACTGAGGCACCGGCCGCGAGCCCGTCGAGACCGTCCGTCAGGTTCACGCCGTTGGTTGCCGCTGTGACAATCAGGTTGGACCACAGGACAAACAGAATGGCGCCAACTATGGTGCCGCCAAAGGCCAGGTCCAGCCAGGGAATGTCGCGGACCAGGGAGATTTTGGTTGAGGCCGGAGTGAGCCCGTCGGGGTCGGGAAAGTTCAGTGCCAGGACGGCGAAGCCGATGCCGACAGCGGCCTGGAGGATGAGTTTGGCTTTCGCGTCCAGTCCCAGGCTCCGTTGGCGGGAGATCTTGATGAAGTCGTCGAGGAAGCCAACCAGCCCCATGCCGACCATGAGGAAGAGCAGGATCAGGGCCGACGCCGAGGGCCCCGCCGAGGCCGGATTCATCATCCACATGATGAGGTGGGTCAGTCCGTAGCTGAGCAGGACTGCGCCCACCACAACGGTTCCGCCCATGGTGGGGGTGCCGCGTTTGGTGTGGTGCGAGGTGGGTCCGTCGTCGCGGATGAACTGTCCGTAGCTCTTGCGGACGAGCAGGCGGATAAACAGCGGGGTTCCCACCAAGGCGAACAGCAGGGCAAGTCCGGCGCCGATAAGGAGTGCAATCACAGCAGTCCGCTCCTTTCATTGGCAGGTTCCGGGGATTGTGGGGGTAATGCTATCCGATCGCCCAAATGGCGCAGCCCCACGCTGTTGGAGGACTTGAAGAGCACCAGGTCACCGGGTTCAAGCTCCGCGTCGAGGAAGGCGTAGGCATCTTCCAGTGTTTCGGCAAAGACACATTCATCGCCCCAGGAGCCCTCCTGGACGGCAGAAACATACAGGGACCGCGCCTCACGGCCGACAACCACCAGCCGTGAAATGTTCAGGCGCACCACTTGGGTGCCCACCGCAGTGTGTTCCCGGATCGAATCAGGTCCCAGTTCCAGCATGGCGCCCAGGACTGCCCACGTGCGGCGGCCGCGGCCGAGGTCGGCTAGCGTGCGCAGGGCAGCGCGCATGGACTCAGGATTGGCGTTGTAGGCGTCATTGATGACCGTGACGCCGTCGGCGCGTTCCGTGCGTTCCATGCGCCATCGGCTGGCCGCCGACTGGTTGCTGAGGGACTCCGCGATCTCTGCCGCCGGCACGCCGGCCGCGTGCGCGGCCGATGCCGCTGCCAGGAGGTTTACCGTGTGGTGGGCGCCGATGAGCCGGCTGGTGACGTGCAGCCCGGCGTCTGTACCGGGAAGGACGAGATCGAATTCCGGATTGCCGGCAGGATTAGTGTCCGGCTTGTCAGCCCGCACGGCGGCGTCATGGCGGTCTTCGGCTGAGAATCCCAGCACGGCGGCGCGGGTGCGGGCGCGCATGCCGGCAACGCGGTCGTCGTCGAGGTTCAGGATGGCGGTGCCGCCCGGAGCAAGGGCCTCCACAAGCTCGCCCTTGGCCTGGACAATGTTTTCGACGCCGCCGAACTCTCCCGCGTGCGCTGTGCCCACGCCAAGTACAACGCCGACGTCGGGCTGGACCATGTCGGCGAGGTAGCGGATATGCCCGACGCCCGTGGCACCCATTTCGATGACAAGGTACCGGGTCCCGGTGTCGGCCCGGAAGACGGTGAGGGGCACGCCCACCTCGCCGTTGTAGGAACCTTGCGGGGCAACTGTTGTGCCCTGCGTTGTAAGGATCCCCGCGAGGAGGTCCTTGGTGGTGGTCTTTCCGGCCGAACCCGTGATGCCGATGACCGTCAGGGATTCGCCGGCAGCTTCGCGGGCCGCCCGGATCCTGCGGACTGATTCGGCGGCCAGCGCACCCATGGCCAGCACTGCGTCCTCGACCACGACGGCGGGATAGTTGGCACCGTCCGGGCCGGTGACGGGGCGCTCCGCCAGGACAAGGACTGCACCCTGGCGGAAGGCGGCGTCGACAAAGTCGTGGCCGTCCGCCAGCTCGCCCGGTTTCGCAACGTAAAGGGAGCCGGGAGCGGCTTCGCGTGAATCCGTGACCACCGAATCCGGGGTGATCCCCGGATCGGCGTCCAGGCGGCCGTCTGTGATTTCGGCGATTTCCGCCGCAGTAAGTGCAATCATCTCGGTCTAGGACTCTATCCGGTCGTCTTGGAGAACGTTGAATCCCCTGGCTGTCAAGGCGTTCCGGAGTTCCACCCGGTCGTCCAGGGCAAGGTTGACTCCCTTGACCTCCTGCCACACTTCGTGCCCGCGGCCGGCAACCAGGATGGTGTCCTGCGGGCGGGCCAGCTCAGCAGCCCGCTGGATGGCGGCGTCCCTGGGATAAATTTCCTCGATAACGCAGTCAAGCGCGTCCTGTTCCTGCGCGGCCCGGGCGCCCGTCAGCACATCCGCCCGGATGGCTGCCGCGTCCTCATCATGGGGGTCGTCATCGGTGACAATGACAACATCAGCGAGCCGGGCGGCGATTGCTCCCATGGCCGGGCGTTTGCCCTGGTCACGCTGCCCGGTGGCACCGAAAACAACAATCACGCGGGACCCTTCGGCTGGAGACCGGACGGCCTCAATCGCCCGCGCCAGGGCGTCGGTGTTGTGGGCGAAATCGACGACGGCGGCCGGTTCCTCCGCGACGAGCTGCATGCGGCCGGGGACGGCCACCGTAAAGGGGTCATGCTCTGTCAGAGCGGCCTGCACGGCCGCGGCGTCCGCTCCGCCGGCCAGGACCATCACGATGGCCAGCGCCGCGTTGGCCACGTTGAAGGCACCGGGCAGGCCGGTGTGCGCGTGCAGGGCGGCGCCATCGGGCCCGGCCAGGGTGAACTCCGTCCCCAGGCCGCGCGGCGCGGTAGCGGTGACGGTCCAGTCCGCCGCACCTGCTGCCAATGACGTCGCGAGGGTGGTGACCGGTATCCCTGCCGTGGCCGCGAGCCTGCGGCCCCATTCGTCGTCGACCGTTATGGCGGCCGCCCGGGCGCGGCGGGACGTGAACAGGTCTGCCTTGGTGGCGAAGTACTCTTCCATGGTCCCGTGCAGGTCAAGGTGGTCCTGGGTCAGGTTGGTGAACCCGGCGACGTCGAAGACCACGCCGTCAACACGCTGGAAGGAAACTGCGTGGGAGGACACTTCCATGGACGCTGCGTCCAGTCCCCGCCACCGCATAAGCGCGAGCAGGGCGTGGACGTCCGTTGATTCGGGCGTGGTCAGGAGACTGGGGATGGGCTCACCGCCGGCGAGGATTTCGATGGTGCCGATCAGGCCCGTCCGTTGCCCCAGAGCCCGGAGCAGGGAGTTGATGAAGTAGGTGGTGGTGGTCTTGCCGTTCGTCCCTGTCACGCCGAAAAGGCGCGGCGGCTGGCCGGGAGCCGGCTGGCTGCGGTAGATCATGGCGGACAGGGGTCCCACCACGTTGCGTGGCCCGTCCACTACCAGGACGGGGACCGCGGTGTCCGCTGACAGCGCCAGGAGCCGCGCGCCGGCGTCGTCGGTCAGGACAGCAACGGCTCCCCTGTCGACTGCCTGGGCGACGAAGTCAGCGCCATGGCGGGCAGCGCCCGGCAGGGCAACATACAGGTCGCCGCGTTCCACAGTCCGCGAATTCAGCGAAATCCCCGTCACACCGATCTTTGCGGAGCTTCCAGGAACCGGGATGCCAATGGCTTCCCCGATGCTGTCCAGCCGGACCGCGGCGACTGAGGCGGGCCTGAACCCCGATGCGGGAGGCGCCCCCGCCGGCCCGCTATGACTGCCTGGTGCGTTCTGCTCTGACAAAAGGATCTCCGATGGTGCTGGTGGTCGTGCCCGCGCGAAATGTATCCCGGTGCGGGCGGTGAAAATGCTGCTGCCTGGCCTGGTGCTACTTGGCGTACTGCGGCAGCCGGGCCGGTTCGCCCGTGGACGGCTGGACGTTGTAGGTGCGCAGTGCCTGGCTCATGACCGAGCGGAACACAGGCCCCTGGGTGATGCCGTAGATATTGCCCTTGGGACGCTGCAGCACCACCTCAACAATAAACCGGGGATCGTCCATCGGTGCCATTCCCACAATGGAAGCGGTATAGCCGCAGAATCCTGACTTCCCGTCATCACAAGGGGATTCTGAGGTTCCGGTCTTGGCCCCCACACGGTATCCGTCGATCGCCGCGTCCTTGATCTGTCCCTCGGTCACCGCGCTCTCGAGGATGTCCTGGACCTGCTGCGCGGTGTTGTCGGACACTACCTGCCGGGACGGCTGCGGGGCCACCTTCTCTTCGGTCCCGTCCGCCGCGATGTAGGAGTCAATCAGGCGGGGCTGGAGCATCACGCCGTTATTGGCGATCGATTGGAAAGCGCGGACCGTCTGCAGGGTGGACTGGGACACACCCTGGCCGAACAGCACCGTGTACTGCTGGCGGCTGTCCCACTGGTCCGCCGGCGCGAGGATCCCGGAGGCAGTTGCGGGAAGTCCGATGTCCGGTGCCTCGCCGATGCCGAACTTCCGCAGCCAGTCATAGCGCTGCTGCGGAGTCAGCCGGGAGCCCGCAGCCACCGTGCCCGTGTTCATGGACCACCCCAGGATTCCGGCGAGCGTCCGCTCCTCGGTGCCGTGCGTAAAGGCGTCGGTGAAGGTCTGGCCGTCAACGGTGTAGCTGGGTCCCAGGGTGAAAGTATCCAGCGGGCTGGACTTGCCCTCCTCAATGAGTGCCGCGGCCGTCATCATCTTTTGAACGGAGCCAGGTTCGTAGGCAGCGGTCACAGAGCGGACGCCCCTGTCCTTGGCTGCCACCCTGCCGGGATCATTCGGATCCGGGGCATTGGAGTCTGCCATGGCCACGAGGTTCCCGGTTTTGGCGTCCATCACAATGATGACGCCCCATTCGGCGCCCTGGGCGTCGGTGGAACTCTGGATGGCCTGCTGGGCAAAGTACTGGAGGTCGGAGTTCAGCGTGAGCTTGACGTCCTTGCCGTCCTCAGGCGGTGTCAGTTCATCCACACCGACCGGGATTCGTAGGCCGTCTGCGCCAATTTCGAAGAGCCGCCTGCCGTCTTTGCCCCGCAGCAGCCCGTCCTGGGTCTGCTCGATGCCGGCCTGCCCCGTATTGCCGTCCTGCAGGAAGCCGATGATTCCGCCTGCTACTGAACCGTTCGGGTAAACGCGTTTGCTGACGCCCACCGTATCTACGCCGGGGATGCTGAGTTTCGAGACCCTGTCCTCGACGTCCGGCTTCAGGTCCTTCGCAACGATGTAATAGCGCGATTCACCGGTAACAGCTTCGCGGATGGCGTCCTGGCTCATTCCGAGGACCAGGGCCAGTTCTTTGAGGCCCTGCTCCCGGCTGACGTCCACGAGCTTGTCCTTGCCGTCGACTTTGGCCAGCCGCTTGAATGTCCCGGTCTTGGTGTTGACGGTCTGGTCCACCACCACGTTGTACCGGATCACGCTGTTGGCCAGTACGGTGCCGTTGGCGTCCACGATGCTGCCGCGTTCGGCGGGCAGGGTGGTCTCGCGCATTCGGTAGTCGAGGGCAGCCGCAGCCATGCCGCCGACGTCAAGGCCCTGGACCATAAAGAGCTTGCCGCCCACCACCAGGAGCAGCGTCAGCATGATGCCCAGGCCGAGGCGCAGCCGCTTGGTGGCGTTGGGCACGCTGCCGCCTTTTGCCTTGCCGGTCTTCTGCGCCACCGTAACTTCCTTGCTGCTCGCCTTGTTGCCTGGTGTTATGCCTGGCTGGTCGCCTGGCGATGGTGCCTGACCGGCTGCTTTTCAGCGGCTGTCAGTTACTGCCCGGGCACCTTTTGTTCCGGTGCCGGCACAGAGCCGCCGTGGAGTTCGACGGCGGGGACCGGCGGTGCGGGTACTGCGGCTGGTGCTGTCGGCGCGGCAGCCGGTGCAGGCACTGCCGCTGCCGGTTCCTCTGCTGCCGGCTTGCGGTTCACCAGGGGCTCCGACGCCGAGGGCGGCGGGACGACTGTCAGCACGCCGGCTACGGCCGGAGCCGGGATGACGGCGCCGGCTGAGCCGCCCTTGACGGCCGGCGTTGCCTTGCCGGTAACGGTCAGGGTGGAGAGATCGATCTGGCCCTTGACTGTGGACGCCACCATTCCCAGGTCCGCTGCCTTGGCCGCCAGGTTCTGGGGAGCTTCGAAGTTCTGGAGCTGCTGCGTCAGATCCTGGTTCTCCTTGGTCAGCGTGCTCTGCTTACCCCTCAGCTCCACGAGCTGGTACTGGGAGGTTGACACCGAGATGTTGAGGACCAGGACCGCCACCAGCGCGACGGCGAGCAGCGCGAAGCACATCACCACAAAAGGAGCGCGGCGTTTTTTGGGCGCGGAGCGCACCACGGACAGGGGTGTCCGTTCCTTCCGGCCCGGACCGGAAGGGCTGGTCCGGATCGCCGGGGCAGAGCTGCCGGAGAGGACTGGGAAGTTCTTGACGGCGGCGGTGCTCATGCTTCTCTCCTGGCTCTGATGCGTTCCACGGCGCGCAGCCTGGCGGAAGCAGCGCGGGGGTTTTCGGCGATCTCGACGGCGGTGGGAACCTCTGTGCCCTTGGTCAGGGTCTTGAGGGGGGCCTTATGTTCCTCCAGTTCCACGGGGAAACCGAGTGGAGCTGAGGATTTGGAGCCGGCCTGGAATACTGACTTGACGATTTTGTCCTCCAGGGAGTGGTACGACATCACCACAATGCGTCCGCCCAGGGCGAGGGCGTCCACGGCTGCCGGAACGGCCCGTTCCAGCACCTCCAGTTCCTCGTTGACTTCGATCCTCAGGGCCTGGAAAGTCCGCTTCGCGGGGTGCCCGCCGGATTTCGCAGCAGCCGCCGGCACTACCGAGCGGATCTGCTCCACGAGTTCCCCGGTGGTGGTGAAGGGCTTCACGGCCCTTGCTGCGACGATCCTGTTGGCGATCCGGCCGGCGAACTTCTCTTCGCCCCACCTCCGGATGATCCTGACAAGGTCTTCTTCGCTGTAGTTATTGACCACATCGGCCGCGGTCTGCCCGCGGCTCGTGTCCATCCTCATATCCAGCGGTGCATCAAAGGAGTAGGCGAAGCCGCGTTCCCGCTCGTCCAGCTGAAGGGATGAGACACCAAGGTCCATCAGGATGCCGTGGACTTCCCCGACACCCAGGTCCGCCAGGACGTCGGCGATTTCGTCGTAGACGGCGTGTACAAGGTCGGTCCGGTCAGCGAAACGGGCCAGCCGCTCCCCTGCCAGGGCCAGCGCTTCCTCGTCGCGGTCGATGCCGATCAGGTGCAGGTCCGGGAAGCGTTCCAGCATGGCCTCCGAGTGGCCGCCCATGCCGAGCGTCGCGTCAATGGCGATGGGCGTCTCGCCCCGGCTCCGCGCGGCTTCGAAACCGGGGGCCAACAAATTGATGCACCGGTCCTTCAGGACCGGCACATGGCGTTCGGACGTCGGCTTCGGGTGGTCATTCATGCCTTCGTCCTTTCATTCGCCGGGTGTGGGGTGCTTCTTAAGCCAGATCCCCATCCGCGCCTATCATGCTGCCTGCCTGACTCCGGGGAAGTGAGTCAGGTTGGCGGTCCGATGGGCGGCTGGAGATCAGGTTCAAGAAGCGGTGTTCTGCGCCGTTCAGGTGATCACAGAATCCCCGGAATAGCGTCGTCAGTCTCGGAGAAGGCAGTTTCCTTCTCCGCCAGGTACTCGTTCCAGGCTTGGGCATCCCAGATCTCGGCGCGGGTTCCTGCGCCGATGACGGCCAGTTCCCTGCCGAGGCCTGCGTACTCCCGGAGCGCCAACGGAATGGTCACGCGCCCCTGCTTGTCAGGTACCTCGTCCGAGGCTCCAGAGAGAAAGACACGAATGTAGTCACGGGCCTGCTTGGAGGAGATGGGCGCCTCCCGCATTTGCTCGTGAACCTTCGCAAATTCCTGCTCACTGAAGACGTAGATACAACGCTCCTGGCCCCTTGTAAGAACCAGCCCGGCGGCAAGCTCCTCGCGGAACTTTGCGGGGAGGATAATTCGGCCCTTTTCGTCCAAACGTGGCGAGTGTGTGCCCAGAAACACTGGCCCACCGCCCGTCTGCCGTCAGGAACTGCACATCCCCTAATGTTGCAACTACCCTCTTATGTCCTCCACATTACTCCACTTTCCCCCACAGTCAACGCAAAAGCGGCCCACTGCTCCCCCTTTTAGCGATTGGCGCGCCGAATGGCGGGGATCCACGGGGTGGATAAAAGTGGAGGCCGGGTGGGGCGTCCCGGCATCCCGGGGGCGGGAGATCACGACGCCGGTCCCCGCCGCCGTCGCGGGCTCCCCTCCTGCGGCGTCCGGCCGCAGCCCGAATCCCCCGGAGAACTGCCGTTAAATGCAGAAGACCCGCCTCGGCGGGTCTTCTGCGCGGTCCCACTCAGCGGTGGGGAGCCAGACGGGGAGCAAAGTGGAGGGTAAATCGAAGTTGCGGGGACAATACAGGAAAAAACGGCCGACGCTTACCGCGGCGGGCTGTTCAACTCGGCGAACCGTGCAATCAGCGGAGGCACTGCCTCATGATTCGTCGCGGCGACGCTCGTCCCAGCGTTCCTCCAGGCTGGACATAAACGAACTCCGGGGCTTTCCGGACTTGCCTGTACCGGAAGCGGAGCCTGCCTTTGAGCCGGAACCACTGCGCATTGTGGCGAAGTAAACACCGCCGCCCATGACCACGAACCCGAGAACGCCGACGATGATGATCTGGGTGGTGACGCCGACCAGGAGCAACGCGATGCCCGCCAGGGCGCACAGGACACCGATGACCACGTGGCGCGTGGACCACGTACGTCCCGGGTCCGACCCCATGGAATTCGCGAACTTCGGATCGTCCTCGTGCAGCTGCTTCTCCAACTGCTCCAGCAGCTTCTGTTCGTGCTCCGAGAGCGGCATCACGACCTCCTTAAGTAGGCCAACGTCCGGGCTGGTCCCATCCCGTACTCCTGCTCCGATAACGACCGGCGTGCCCGGGAGGTTCCCGCCCCGTCAACTGGCGGAACGCGAACACCGGCACGGGCATGTTTTGGAACGGCAGTAAGTCCAAGAAAGTCCGGCAGTAACTGAAAACTATGTACATATAAGGATAGTTTGTCGGAGGCCGTTCTGAAAGACGGCCAGCCCCCGCCCTAAGCCGCCCATCGTCGACGCGGACCACCTTGTCAATGTCCGTCTCCCGGACCCAGCAGGCTCGCCGGAAGGACCGATTTGTTGCCGAACTTCCGGCTGACCTGATCCAGTACCTGCTCCGCCGCCCGCCAGTTGTCATCCCTGCGGTCAAGGCTCAACTGCAGGGAGGTCTGGGCGGCCTCTTCAAGCTGCTCTGCCCGGATGCCCACCAACCGGACGGTCATGGGCCGCGGACCAACGGAATCCAGGAGCTGAAGTGCCACGGCATGGATCAGCTGGGCACTGTCCACCGGCGTGTGGACGGTACGGCTCCGGGTAATGGTGGAAAAGTCGGAGTAGCGCAGCTTCAGCGCAACGGTGCGCGCCACCATGCCTGAACTGCGCAACCGCCCGGCCGTTCGATGGGACAGCCTCAACAGTTCCCGGCTGATGAGCGACGCGTCACCGGTGTCCGCCGCAAAAGTCTCTTCGGCGCCGATGCTCTTCTCGAGCCGCACCGGAGTGACCGGCCGCGGGTCGATCCCCCACGAAAGCCGGTAGACATGCTCCCCCGTGGCGCCAAGGACCTTTTTCAGCGAGGTCACAGGCGTGGCCGCCACATCAGCCACCGTCCGAATACCCATCCGCGCCAGGACGTCAGCGGTCTTGGCACCGATTCCCCACAATGCACCAACCGGGAGGCTGTGAAGGTAGGGGACCGTCTCGTCGGGACCAATCAGCAAAAGCCCATCCGGCTTACAGCGCGTGGACGCGATCTTTGCAACGAATTTGCTCGCTGCGATGCCCACGGACGCGGTAATGCCCAGCTCAGCAGCAACCCGGCGGCGGATCAGCTCACCGATTTCGCGTGGCGTGCCCAAACGCCGGATCGCGCCGCTGACATCCAGGAAGGCCTCATCGACACTCAGCGGTTCCACGAGTTCGGTGATGGACTCGAAGATTTCCATCAGCTGGGCAGAAACCTCGTAGTACAGCTTGTGGCGGGGTTCGATGATGACGGCTTTGGGGCACATCCTGGCCGCAACCACCATGGGCATGGCGGACTTCACGCCGAAGGCGCGGGCCTCATACGATGCCGAAAGGACCACGGAACGGTCCGCCGGAAACCCGACAATCACAGGCTTTCCGCGAAGCTCAGGGCGGGTGCGAAGCTCCACGGAAACGAAAAAGGCGTCCATATCCACGTGCATAATGCAGTTGCGACGGAGCTCCCGAAGACCCGCTTCGGTGTACTGGTTGTTCCGCTCAAGCCCCACACGGGAAATTCTATCGGTTGGTACTGACTAAACTGGAGGCTGAGTCCGGCATCAACCCCAGGAGGAAAGTCCCTGTGACGGTCACGACAAGTCTTAAGCCAACAGGATTAGCGGCACTCGCCGCCGGCGCAATGCTGGCGCTTGCTGCCTGCAGCCCCGCGGCGCCCGGAGTGACCCCGTCTTCTGTAGGAACCGCATCGCCCACCTCAAGCCCATCCAGCGTCACCGCTTCGCCGAGCCCGACGGCGTCGCCCGGAACATCGGCGACGGTAGGGAAAATTGTTGAAGGTTTTCCGGAAGCCCTGATCCCCGTGATGCCCGGCGCCACTGTAATTTCCAGCAGTTTCGACAAAACCGCTGCGCCCGCCACCGTCGCATTGGTGGCCAGCCTCCCGGCCCCTACGGCCGCCGTCGTGGACTTCTATGCAAAGCACCTCGAGGGACTGGGGTTCAAGGCCGTTCCGGGCGACGCTGTCGGAGCTGTGGCGTCCAAGGACTTCGTCCGGAACGACAACGAGACAGTCAACATCGCGGTGGTCGAAGCGGCCGGAGTTTCCACGTTTACCATCGGCGCCAACGTGGCAGTTGAGTCAGCCAAGTGACGGTTTCGGAGCAGCTGAGGCTTGAACAGACCGCTTTTGTAGCCGCAGTTGCCGGGGAGCTCACAGAGTTCCTCACCACGCGGCAAGCCCTTGTGGCGGCCATTTCCCCCGATGTCGAACCCCTTATGGGTTCCATCTCCAACCTGGTGACCGGCGGCAAAAGGCTCCGGGCCCTGATGTGCTACTGGGGCTGGCGCGGCGCCGGCGGCGACCCCTCGGCGGCGCAGATTGTCACGGCAGGATCGGCCCTGGAGCTGTTCCAGGCCGCAGCCCTGATCCACGACGACATCATCGACCGCTCCGATACCCGGCGGGGCGGGCCAAGCGTCCACCGCCGGTTCAGCCAGCTCCACGACGCCCAGGGCTGGGCCTTGGACAGCGAGCGGTTCGGACACGCGGCGGCCATCCTGACAGGGGACCTTTGCCTGTCCTTCAGCGAAGAGGCGTTCACCGACATCGGCGGGCAGGCGGCAGCCGGCAGCCGGGCGCGGCTGATCTTCAACCTCATGCGCACCGAGGTGATGGCCGGGCAGTACCTGGACATCCTGGAAGAAGTCGCCGGCCCGGTCCGGGACCGTGCCGGAGCAGTGACGCGCGCCCAATCGATTATCAGGTTCAAGTCTGCCAAATATTCCACCGAGCATCCGCTGGCACTTGGCGGCGCACTCGCAGGCGCGTCTGACGAACTCCTCAGAGGCTACTCGGCCTTTGCCTTGCCCCTGGGCGAAGCCTTCCAGCTTCGCGATGACGTCCTGGGTGTGTTCGGCGACCCCGTCACCACAGGCAAACCGGCAGGTGACGATCTCCGCGAAGGCAAGAGGACTGTCCTGATTGCTCTGGCACTGGAACAGTCCTCCCCCGCGGAATCAGCGTTTATTGACGCAAAGCTCGGCAGCCCGGACCTGGGTGACGGGGATGTGGCCGAGATTCGCCGGATCATTGAAGAGTCCGGGGCCCTGCAGGCAACCGAACTGCTGATCGGCGAATTCGGCACGGCCGCCTACGACGCCTTGGAAACGTTGACTCTGGACGAACTGCCCAAAACGGCACTGCGGCGGCTAGCGGAGGCCACCGTCAGCCGCGCCGCCTGATTCCAGCCCCCGGCGGAGCCAGCGTTACCAGGCGAGGGTCTGGGCCCTGCGCCGGATTTCGGTCTTGCGGCCTTCGCGCAGGGCGTCAATCGGCCGGCCACGCAGCGAATCGTCAGCGGTAAACAGCCAGACGATGAGGTCTTCGTCGGAATACCCGGCGTCGGACAGGACAATGATGGTGCCCCTCAGGCTGTCCACAACATGGCCGTCCTGGATAAAGGCGGCAGGAACTGAACGGATCCGCCGCTCGCCGACCCGAAGGGCTACCAGGGAACGTTCGTCAAGAAGGCTGTGCACCTTCGTAATTGAAACGTCCAACAACTGCGCGACATCCGGCAGGGGCAGCCACTCGCCCACAAGGCTTTCTACGTTACTCACGGATCAAGGTTGCCATGGCCGGAGCCATGTAGCCTAGTCCGCTTTTCGCCGGGGCACACCAAAGCAGGCGACACTCCACGAAGTCGCACATCCCGCCGATACAAACTTCTTGTGCTAGGACAAAATTCGTGAGAGATTCACATAGATCACATTTGTAACGTTGATAACTTAAGTCACACTAGTATCAATAGTCACACCTGCACCACTCGTCCCCGGCAGTTATAGAAGAGGATTCCATCCATGACGACGTCCCGCTCGCCTAAGCAGACCCCGCGGCCGAGTCTGCCCATGATTGCTGCCACTACAGCGGCACTTCCTGCGGTTGTCTTGTCGTCCTTGGCTCTAGCCCATCCCGCTGCTGCCGCTCCGGCGCCTGCGCGCCCCCTGCCCGCTACGCTGGCCGCTGCCATGAAGGCCCAGGCTGCCGAAGCCAAAGCCGGCCTGATCCCGGCGGCTTCGGTGTCCACAACGATTCCGGCAGCCTTCCAGCCTGCGCAGCCTTCTGCCCCCGCGGAGTACACCATTGCCCGTGGTGACACCATCAGTGCAATTGCCGGCAGGTTCGGACTCAACACCAACGACGTCCTGAAGCTCAACAATCTCCAGCCGAACACCATCATTTACCCGGGCCAGAAGATCAAGCTGTCCGGTTCAGCCTCACCCGCAGCCCCGGCGCCGGCAGCGCCGGCTGCAGCGCCTGCCCCGCTGGCCGGTTCGGGCGGCAGCTACACCGTGAAGTCCGGCGATACGCTCGGCGCCATCGCCGCGCGGCACAACGTCAGTCTGTCGGATATTTTCAGCTGGAACGGCCTGAACATGCGTTCCGTCATCTACCCGGGCCAGAAGGTCAAGGTGGGCTCCGGCGAGTCAGCCGCCGCGGCACCGCAGCCGGCAGCCGCTCCGGCAGCTCCTGCCCCGGCGCCCGCGGCTCCCTCGCCCGCTCCTGGCGGTTCCTACACGGTCAAGGCCGGGGATACCCTGTCGGCGATCGCTTCCAAGCATGGGGTCAAGCTCTCGGACATCCTGGCGGCCAATCAGCTCAGCATGACCTCTGTCATCTACCCGGGCAACAAGCTCGTCATTCCGGGCGGATCGGTCCAGCCGGCCTCGTCCGCTCCTGCCGCCAGCGTGACACCGCTTGTGCCGAGCTCCTTCCTTGGCTTCACCTACCCCGAAGCCGTGGTCAGCTCCGCCAACCAGAACAAGGCGCTGTTGAACGCCGCCCCGGTGCCGTCCCGCGACCAGATGCGCACCATCGTGGCCGACACGGCCCGCTCCATGGGGGTGGAACCGTCCCTGGCCCTCGCCTTTGCGCACCAGGAATCGGGTTTCAACCAGCGCGCTGTTTCGCCCGCCAACGCCATCGGAACCATGCAGGTCATTCCCACGTCCGGCGAGTGGGCCTCTGACCTCGTGGGGAGGAAGCTGAACCTCCTGGACCCCTATGACAATGCCACTGCCGGCGTTGCCATCATCAAGCGGCTTATTGCCACCAGCAAGGATCTGGACACAGCCATCGCCGGGTACTACCAGGGCCAGTATTCTGTCAGCAAGTACGGCATGTACGACGACACCAAGGTCTACGTGGCCGCCATCAAAGCGCACCGGACGACCTTCGGCGGCTAATGCTGCACGTCCGCAATACCCCGGGACCCTGCTGGCACGGGCACCAAGGATAACGAAAAGGGTCCGGACCGCAGGTCGGTTCGGACCCTTTTCGTTGCGGGATTAGGATCGTAGGGTGCAGGAACACGTGTCTGACCGTCTTGTGGGAACGCTGGTGGATAACCGCTACGCCGTCCGCTCCAAACTCGCGCGCGGAGGCATGTCCACGGTTTACTTGGCCACTGACCTCCGGCTTGAGCGCGATGTCGCCCTCAAGGTCCTCCATCCGAACCTGGCCACGGATGAGACCTTCCTGGACCGGCTCGGGAGGGAAGCGAAAGCCGCCGCGAAACTGTCTCATCCGCATGTGGTGGGCGTGCTAGACCAAGGCAACGACGGCCTCACCGCGTACCTGGTGATGGAGTACATCAAGGGCCACACGCTACGTGACGTCATCAGGTCCAAGGGTGCCCTGCCTCCCCGGCTGGCCCTTGCCCTGATAGATCCCGTGGTGGAGGGACTTGGCGAAGCCCACGCTGCCGGACTGATTCACCGTGATGTCAAACCGGAAAACGTCCTGATCGCCGACGACGGCCGCATCAAGATCGGCGACTTTGGCCTGGCCCGTGCCGTGACAACATCCACGAGCACGGGAACGCTGATCGGCACCATCGGCTATCTCTCCCCCGAACTTGTCCTGGGGAAACCGGCGGACGCCCGAAGCGACATCTACTCGGTGGGCATCATGCTCTACGAGATGCTCACCGGCCGGCAGCCTTACGACGGCGAGGTACCCATCCAGGTCGCCTACAAGCACGTCAACGAAACTGTTGGACCGCCGTCGGCCCTGGTGCCCGGGCTGGCCGCCGAGATGGACGAACTCGTCCAGTGGTGTACCGCCAACGATCCCGAAAACCGCCCCGTGAACGGCCATGCCCTGCTCCAGGAGCTCCGCCACATCCGGACCAACCTCACGAATGCCGAGCTGGACCTCCGTCCCCCGGCCGCCGTCCCTGCCGGGCAACAGAGTCCCACCGAGGTCATTGCACGGACCAGCAATCCAACCGCCGCGCTGTCGTCCCTTCCCCGGCCCCGGGCCCAGCCGCCGCAACCGCCGCGCCAGCCGCACTCCCCCCATGCACCGCATGCCCTGTATCCACCGGATGAGCCCGACCGTTCGTACACACAGCACCTGCCCTACGCAGAGGATGACAGGAACCAGCCCGCCGCGGCCCTCAGCAAACGCGCGCAGCGCAAACAGGACAGGGAAGACGAGAAGGCCCGGTCGAGGGCTGCGGCCACGCCGGTCCGGAGCCTGCGCGAAGGCAACCCCCGGCGCCGGGGAATCCTATGGGCTGTGGTGCTGATCATTATCGCGCTGCTTGCCACGGGGGCCGGCTGGTTCTTCGGCATGGGTCCCGGGGCGTCGGCCACCATTCCGGCGGTCGCCAACAAGTCAGTCGCACAGGCACAGCAGCTCCTCAGCGAGGCGGGCTTCCAGTCACGGACCACCGACGTTTTTGACGACGATATCCCCTCGGGACTGGTGGTGGGCTCCGACCCTGCGGCCGGACAAGAGATCCGGAAGTTCCAGCCCGTGGCGCTGTTTGTTTCCAAAGGGCCACAGCTGTACGAGTTGCCCACGCTGACGGGCGGAACCCTGGAGGAAGCCAAGGTGGCACTCAACCAGGCCGAAATGGCTCTGGGAAACGTCACGGAACAGTTTGATGAAGCCGCGGCCGCCGGCACGGTGCTCGCCCAGGATCCGGCCGCCGGCACGCCGGCACGGCACGGCACCCCGGTCAACCTGACCGTGTCCAAAGGCCCGCAGCCGATTCCGGTGCCCTCTGTTGTGGGACAGGAGGAAGACGCGGCCGTCGCCGCCATCGAAGCTGCGGGACTGACGGCCGACGTCGCACCCGAGGAGGTCTTCGACCGCAAAGTCCCCGAAGGATCGGTTGTCAGCCAGTCCCCGGCGAACGGCACCCTGACCAGGGGCGGCACCGTGACCCTGACCGTCTCGAAGGGCCCCCGAATGGTCGAGGTGCCCAGCTTCATCGGCAAGCAGGCCACAGAAGCCCGCAAGGGCCTGGAAGCCCTGGGCTTCGAGGTACGGGTCAACAACATCCTCGGCGGCTTCTTCGGCACGGTCCGGGACCAGGACCCCGTAGGGGAAGAAGTCCCGGAAGGTTCCGTCATCACCATCACGGTGGTGTAACCGGGTCTCCACGGCCAGCAACTGCCGGAAACACAAAAAGGGTGCCTCCCGAGACTCGAAGTCCGGGAGGCACCCTTTTGACGGTCAGTGCTTGGCCAGTGCTCCGGCCACCAGGAACGCCATCTCAAGGGACTGCATGTGGTTGAGGCGGGGGTCGCAGACAGACTCGTAGCGGTCGAGGAAGGCTTCCTGGTCAACAGGATCGGCGCCGCCCAGGCATTCAGCGACGTCGTCGCCGGTCATCTCCACGTGCAGGCCGCCGGGGACGGTGCCCAGGGCGTGGTGCACTTCGAAGAACCCGCGCACTTCGTCAATGACGTCGTCGAAATTTCGCGTCTTGTAGCCGTTGGGGGACGTGACCGTGTTCCCGTGCATGGGATCCGTGACCCAAAGAACCTGCGCGCCGGAGGCCGTGACCTTTTCGACGACGGCGGGGAGCTTCTCGCGGATGTTTCCCGCACCCATGCGCGTGATGAAGGTCAGGCGGCCCGGTTCGCGTTCCGGGTCCAGTTTGTCGATGAGGCGCAGGGCGTCGTCGCCGGTGGTGGAAGGACCCAGCTTCACGCCGATCGGGTTGCGGACCCGGGACAGGAAATCGATGTGGGCATGGTCGAGTTCGCGGGTGCGCTCACCGATCCATAAGAAGTGCGCGGAGGTGTCGTAGGGGAAGCCGGTGCGGGAATCGATCCGCGTCAGCGCCCGCTCGTAGTCCAGCAGCAGGGCCTCGTGGCTCGCGAAGAACTCCACGCGCTTGAGCGCTTCGAAGTCGGCACCGCAGGATGCCATGAACTTGATGGCGCGGTCGATGTCACGGGCCAGGGACTCGTAACGTGCGTGGGCGGGGTTCTCCGTAAAGCCCTTGTTCCACTGGTGCACGGAGCGCAAATCGGCGAAGCCGCCCTGCGTGAAGGCCCTGATGAGGTTCAACGTTGAGGCTGACGTATGGTACGCCCGGAGCATCCGGGAGGCGTCGTGGCCGCGGGATTCCGGGGTGAATTCGTACCCGTTGACGATGTCGCCGCGGTAAGCCGGAAGAGTGACCCCGTCGCGGGTCTCGTCATTGGAGGAGCGGGGCTTGGCGAACTGCCCGGCCATGCGGCCCATTTTGATGACGGGCATCGCTGCGCCGTAAGTGAGAACCACGGCCATCTGCAGGATGGTCTTGACGCGGGCGCTGATCTTGTCCGCAGTGGCAGCCTCGAAGGTCTCGGCACAGTCACCGCCCTGGAGCAGGAACGCCTTGCCCTGGGCCGCAGCTGCCAGCCGTTCACGCAGGACGTCAACTTCGCCGGCAAAAACCAGCGGCGGGAGCATGGAGAGTTCGCGGACCGAGGCGTCGAAAACGTCCTTGTCCTGCCAGCTCGGCTGCTGGGAGATTGGAAGGTCCCGCCAGTCATCAAGGCCAGGATAATTGGCCGCTCCGCTCTGGGCGGTGCTGGACAGCGAAAAGGCAGGTTTTGCAGATAGCTCAGTCACTATCTAAGACTAATGCGCTCCGGAGGCTTCGGAATACCCGGCCGTCACGCGTCCCGAGAGCGGCGTCACAGTCAGGCCGCGGCCGGGCCCTTGCCGTCAGCGTCGGGGGTCGCAGCCCCCGCCAGCCGGAGCTTGACCACTGCTGCGTACTCATCCACATATTCCTGGCCGGAGAGGCGCATCAGCTCGAACATAATCTCGTCGGTGACCTTGCGCTGCACCTCCCTGTCCCCGGCCTGAGCGGCATACTGGCTGAAGTCCAGCGGAGCACCAAAAATCATGCCGATCCGGCGGATATTCGGCAGGCGTTTGCCGATGGGCTGGACTTTGTCCGTTCCGATCATCGCCACCGGGATCACCGGGACCCCCGCCTGCAGCGCCAGCTTGGCCACGCCCACTTTGCCGCGGTACAGGCGTGCATCCGGGCTGCGCGTCCCCTCCGGGTAGATCCCCAGCAGCCCGCCGCTGGTGAGGACATCCATGCCGGCGTTCAGCGACACCGCCGATGCCGCCCCGCCGGACCTGTCCATCGGCAGCTGGTTGGTGAGCCGAAAGAACATGGCCGTCAGGCGGCCTTTCACACCGGTACCTGTGAAGTACTCGGACTTGGCCAGGAATATAACCGGCCGGGGAACCATCAGCGGCATAAAGATCGAATCGGAGAACGACAGGTGGTTCGAGGCAATGATGGCCGCGCCCTCTGCGGGAATGTTGTCCAGGCCTTTGACCCAGGGGCGGAAAAGCAGCCGCAGCACCGGCCCCAGGAAGATCCTTTTCATGACCCAATAGAACACGTCTCGAACCTCTCCGGAAGCCTGCCGGCCGGCCCTTTGGTGGGCCGGGCCAGCACTTCAATGCAACCCTACTCTAGTGAGATTTGTCCCGAACAGTGACACGATGGTGTCATGACAGAAAGCAGCACTCCGCCCAGGCCTGCCGCTTTCAGCTACCCCGGCCACGGTCCCAATGCCGGCACGGGGATCGCAATCTGCCACGGATTCACCGGAAGTCCGTTGAGTGTCCTGCCCTGGGCTGAAGACCTGGCCGCCCAGGGGTTCGCCGTATCCGTTCCCCTCCTTCCCGGCCACGGCACGGACTGGCGGCAACTGGCACGCTCGAACTGGCGCCAATGGTACGAAACGTTCGAGACGGCGTATCAGGACCTTGACGCCCGCACCGAACGCTGCTTCGTAGCGGGCCTGTCGATGGGCGGAGCCATCGCCCTGCTGACGGCCTCCCGTCATCCTGTGGCAGGCGTCTCGGTTGTGAATCCCGGGCTCAGCTTCTACGACCGCCGGGTGCGCGTCATCGGAGTCCTCAAGTATTTCCAGCGCACCACTGTCCCCATCCAGGAGGAACAGCCGACGGCGGCAGCCACCGAAGACGGTGACTACTCCCGCACGCCGCTGGCGGCAGTCCATGAGCTCAAGAGGCTGTTCGGGGCGGCCGTTCGCGGGCTGCATAGAGTGGACGCGCCGGTGCAGGTCTTCAAATCCCGGGCCGACGCCGTGGTGCCGCCCACCTCACTCTCGACCCTGCAACGCAGGCTCGGTCCCCGGCTGACGGAAGTGGTGGAACTCCGCAACAGCGGCCATGTAGCCACGCTGGACGTTGACGCTCCGAAAATTTTCGCGCGTTCCCGCCAGTTCTTCCTTGACCACTCCGCCCCCATGACAAGCCACGCCGGCAACGCAGACACCTCACACTCCTCGGAGACTCTATGACCAGCCTTCCGGACCACAGCCCGTTCAGCAGCCCGGCCGCCGGCGACGGCGCCCGGATCGGCGTGGTCCTGTCCCACGGGTTCACGGGCAGCCCCCACGGGCTCCGCACCTGGGCCCGGTCGCTGGCCGATGCCGGATTCGCCGTGCGTATGCCGTTGTTACCCGGTCACGGCACCAGCTGGCAGGAGTTGGCCCGGACCCGTTGGACACAGTGGCATGGAGCGCTGGACAACGCTTACCTGGAGCTTGAGAAGGAGTGCGACCACGTGTTCGCCGCGGGGCTGAGCATGGGCGGCGCACTGGCGCTGCGGATCGCCGCAACGAGGCCGGTCAGCGGCGTCATCCTGGTGAACCCCGGGCTGGTGATCGATGATCCGCGCGCGCCGCTGGCCGGAATCCTGAAGCTCGTGCTGAAGAGTACGCCGGCAATTGCCAACGACATCCTGAAACCGGGCGTGGACGAGGGCGCCTATCCCCGGACGCCCGTGGCTGCTGCGCATGAACTGAACAAAATGTTCAAGGACACCATTCGGCTGCTCCCCCGCGTCACGGCACCGGTTCGCGTGTTCCGTTCGACAGTGGACCATGTGATCTCAGACTCCAGCATCGTTGCGCTGCGGCGCGGACTTACCAACGCCCCGCTAACTTTGACGTCCCTCGAGAACAGCTACCACGTGGCAACGCTGGATCACGACGCCGAGGACATCTTCCGGGGGTCCGTGGAATTCATCCGGACGGTCCTGGCGGACACGGCATCGTCCCGCTTCCAGGAGGGTGCGGCCAATGACCAGGCCTGATTCCGGCTCACCGGACCAGAGTGCAAACCAGGATGATGCGATCTGGCTGGACCTCGTTGCCCGGCTGGAAGGGAAGTCCCCCGGGGGCAGCAGCACGGCGGAGGGCGACTCCGTTCCTTCGGATCACGGCGATGCCGATGACGGAAACCCCGCCAAGGAGGGTGCCCGCCCCGATGCAAAGGACCCGACACCGGACCGTCCGGCTGACGTGCCCGGACGGTCCGCGACTTTCCGCGACTTCGATCCCCTGGGCCTGGGCCGGTACCCCCAGGACAGCCAGGCCGCCGGCCCGCGCGACTACGACGTGGAGGACGACGGCGGCGACTTCGTTCCGGACGAACCGCCAAGCCTGGCCGGAACAGAGCCGCTGACCATGCTCGCGTGGCTGGGGGCAGTCGGCGCCCCCGTGGCCCTGCTCCTGTCCGTGATGTTCTGGCGGTCAGCGCCGCTGCTGGCGATATTGGGAATGGTGGCTGCTTTCCTGCTGTCCGTGGTCTACCTGATTATGAAGCTGCCCCAGGAAAAGGATGAGAACGACGACGGTGCCCGCGTCTAGGTGCGGGACCGCACCGCGCTGACGGGCAGCTAGCCCGGGCTTTCCGCGCCGGGCTAGCTCAGCTCTGCATGCGGCTGCTCACACGGGACAGGTCGGCGGCTCCGATGAGCCCGGCGTTGGGTCCCAGCGCCGCCAGTTCAATGCCGGCGGCCGGGCGAAAGCCACGGCCGGTCAGGTTCCGGGCGAAGGCCTTGCGGGCGGGTTCCACCAGCAAATCACCGGCGGAGCAGAGTCCGCCGCCGATCACAAAGAGGCCCGGGTCCAGCGCGGCCGCCAGGTTTGCCAGTCCAAGGCCCAGCCATTCCCCCACTTCGTCGAGGAGTTCGCGGCACGCAGCGTCGCCTGCCAGTGCCAGCTCGGTGACAACCGCCCCGGTGATCCGGTCCGTCCTGCCGCCCACGCTGGCCAGCAGTTCCTGCGCCACCGGGGAATTGGCCGCCGCCAGGATCCTCGCTTCGCGGCCCAGCGCGTTGCCGGAGGCGTACTGCTCCCAGCAGCCGCGGTTGCCGCATTCACACCGGTGTCCGCCCGGCATGATGATCTGGTGGCCGAATTCGCCGGCCACGCCAAACCGGCCCCGCTCCAGCCGGCCGTCCATTACCATCGCACCACCGATGCCGGTGCCGAGGGTGATGCACACCAGCCGGTCCTCACCTTGCCCCGCGCCAAAGCGCCATTCCGCCCAGGCTGCGGCATCGGCGTCGTTCGCCAGGAGGATGGGCCTGCGCAGCAGGCGCTGCAGGTTGGCCCGCAGGGGCTCGTTGCGCCACGCAAGGTGGGGGCTGAAGAGCACCGTTCCGCCGTCCAGGTCCATCCAGCCGGCTGCCCCGATGCCTACGGAGCGGATCCGGTGGCTGGCGCCAAGCTCCTCCACGAGTTCAACGATGACCTGCTCCACGGCCCGAGGGTCGCTGCCGGGGGTGGACCGGCGCGATTCGCTGAGGATCCTGCCGTCGGCATCGACGACCCCGGCGGCCACCTTCGTGCCGCCGATGTCGATCCCGATCGCCAGCCCCTTCCGCCCGAGCCGAAGATGTTCACGGAAACGTTCTCTCCGCCGGGGCTGCGGGCGTGCGGGCCGGGGCCGGCGCCGCCAAGGCGCCGAAGGCGGGGGCGGACCGGCAGGCTCACCGGGGGACGTTGCATACATAGTGCCTCATTCTAGGCGCGCGCCCCGGACGCCACCGGGAGCCTGGCACCGTGCGTCACAGCAGCCCGTTGACTCGCATGTTACTGACCAGTAGGTTTAATGCAGCACGGCCACGTTGCAGGCGTATTAGTCTTTAGGCATACCCTGTGCGGGTCTATGGATATCAAAGGAGCTATAGTGCGCGAATTCAGTGTTCCGCCGCTGGTTGTTGTCCCACCGGAAACCAACATCACCGATCTTGTTCTGCGGCAGGCCGCTAAGCCCAGCAACCCGGCGCTGTTTTCGCGGCTGAATTCCGCCGGCGCCTGGCAGGACATTTCCGCAAAGGACTTCCTGGCCGACGTCTCCGCGCTTGCCAAGGGCCTGATCGCCAGCGGCGTGGGCGCCGGTGACCGCGTGGGCATCATGTCCCGCACACGCTACGAATGGGCTCTCATCGATTTCGCAGTCTGGTTCGCCGGGGCCGTTTCGGTACCCATCTATGAGACTTCATCACCGTCCCAGGTTGCCTGGAACCTCGGCGACTCCGGCGCGGTCGCGGCCTTCGGCGAATCCGCCCACCACGAGGACATCATCAGGCAGGCCGCCACCTCCGAGGGACTCACTGCCCTGCAGCACGTCTGGCAGCTCGAAGGCGCCGGGCTGGACGCGGTGCGCGAAGCCGGGCGGGAGGTCAGCGATGCCGACCTCGAAGCACGGCGGGCATCCGCCGGGCTGAGCGACGTCGCCACCATCATCTACACGTCCGGAACCACCGGCCGGCCCAAGGGCTGCGAGCTGACCCACGGCAACTTCGTAGAGCTGTCGGACAACGCACTGGCAATCCTCGGCGACGTCGTCAATGAGCAGGCCAAAACCATTATGTTCCTGCCGCTCGCCCACGTGTTTGCGCGCTTCATCTCCGTCCTGGCCGTCGCCGCCGGCGCAACCGTGGCGCATACCCCGGACATCAAGAACCTGCTGGCTGACCTGCAGAGCTACCAGCCCACGTTCATCCTCGCCGTGCCCCGCGTGTTCGAGAAGGTCTACAACTCGGCGCTGACCAAGGCGGAGGATGGCGGCAAGGGCGCAATTTTCCACAAGGCGACCGAGACGGCCATCGCGTTCTCCAAGGCACGCCAGGCCGGTCATATCGGCCTGGGCCTGAAACTCAAGCACACCCTGTTCGACAAGCTGGTCTACGGCAAGCTGCGCGCAGCCATGGGAGGAAACGTGGCCCACGCAGTGTCCGGCGGCGGTCCCCTCGGCGAACGGCTCGGCCACTTTTTCCAGGGCATCGGCCTGCAGATCTTGGAGGGCTACGGCCTGACAGAGACCACCGCCCCGATTTCCGTGAACACTCCGGCCCTGATCAAGATCGGCTCGGTGGGCAAACCCCTGCCGGGCAACTCCGTGAAGATCGCCGACGACGGCGAGATCCTCGCCAAGGGTGTCTGCGTCATGCGCGGCTACTACAAGCGCGAAGACCTGATGGCCGACACGTTTGACGATGGCTGGTTCCGCACGGGCGACATCGGAAAACTCGATGACAGCGGCTTCCTGTGGATCACCGGACGCAAGAAGGAAATCATCGTCACCGCCAGCGGCAAGAACGTGGTTCCGGCCCTGCTCGAGGACCAGATCCGTGCCGACGCGCTGGTTTCCCAGGTCCTGGTGGTGGGCGATAACCGGCCGTTCATCGGCGCCCTGGTCACCCTGGACCAGGAGGCACTCCCCGGGTGGCTGCAGCGCCACGGCCTGCCGAACACCACCACGTTGGAGGAGGCGGTGGAGAATCCCGTGGTCAAGGCGGCAGTGCAGGACCTCATCACGCAGGCCAACGCCTCGGTGTCCCAGGCTGAAGCCATCAAGTCCTTCCGTATCGTCGCGTCCGACTTCACCGAAGCCTCAGGCCACCTGACGCCGTCCATGAAGGTAAAGCGCGCCCAGGTGATGAAGGACTTCGAGACAGTCATCGAAGAAATGTACGGCGCTCCGCGCAGCTGACGGAAGACGGACACCAGGCAAAGGAAATGCCCCCCTCCCGGCGGAAGCCGGGAGGGGGGCATTTCCTGTTAAGCCCGGGCTTCTCAGCCCTGGTCCACCACGAGGAGGAGGTCCCCGCCCTGGACCTGCTCCACCGCTGAGATGGCCAGGCGGGAGACCTTCCCTGCCACCGGCGTGGTGATCGATGCTTCCATCTTCATCGCTTCGATGGTGGCCACGGTGTCACCCGCATTGACGGTGTCTCCGGTCTTGACGGTCACGGTGACAGCACCGGCGAACGGGGCAGCAACGTGGCCCGGCTGGGCCGGGTCCGCCTTCTCGGCAGCCTTGACGTTGCTCACCACGGAACGGTCACGGACGACGACGGGCCGGGACTGCCCGTTCAAGGTACACATAACGGTGCGCATGCCCTTTTCGTCCGGCTCCGAGACGGCCTCCAGCGACGCGATTAGCCGGACACCCTTTTCGAGCTGGATCTCGTGCTCGGCGCCACGCTGCAGACCGTAAAGGTAATCACGGGTGTCCAGGACCGAGATGTTGCCGTAGGTTTCCACGCTCTTGAGGTAGTCCTTGGTGGGACCGTCGAAGAGCAGCCGGTTGAGGGTGCCCTGCCGGGTCTTGGAATCGCCCTTGAGCGCGGCGCTGTCCTCGGGGCTGAGTTCAACGTCGCGGACCTTGATGCTGCGGCCCTGGAGTGCCTTGGTGCGGAACGGTTCCGGCCAGCCTCCGGGCGGGTCACCGAGCTCGCCCGACAGGAACCCGATGACGGAGTCGGGGATGTCGTAGTTCTGCGGGTTCTCGTTGAAATCTGCGGGATCGGCGTTCAGGCCCACGAGGTGCAGGGCGAGATCGCCCACCACCTTCGAGGACGGCGTGACCTTGACCAGGCGGCCCAGGATACGGTCCGCCGCGGTGTACATGTCCTCGATGGCTTCGAAGCGCTCCCCCAGCCCCAGCGCCATGGCCTGCTGGCGCAGGTTGGACAGCTGGCCCCCCGGGATCTCGTGCTTGTAGACCCGGCCGGTGGGGCCCGGCAGGCCCGATTCGAACGGCGCATAGACGCGGCGCACGGCCTCCCAGTACGGCTCCAGTGAACTGACCGCGTCCAGGTCCAGGCCGGTGTCGCGCGGGGTGTGGGCCAGGGCCGCCACGAGGGCGGACGCCGAGACCTGGCTTGTGGTGCCGGCCAACGACGCCGATGCGACGTCAACAGCGTCCACACCGACGTCTACTGCCGCCAGCAGGGTGGCCAGCTGGCCGCCTGCGGTGTCATGGGTGTGCAGGTGGACCGGGAGGTCAAAGCGTTCGCGCAACGCGGCAACCAGCTTGGCGGCCGCCGCCGGACGGAGGAGCCCGGCCATGTCCTTGATGGCCAGGATGTGGGCGCCGGCGTCCACGATCCGCTGCGCCAGTTCCAGGTAGTAGTCCAGCGTGTAGAGGTTCTCGTCCGGGTTCAGCATGTCGCCCGTGTAGCAGAGCGCAACTTCCGCCACGGCCGTTCCGGTGGCCCGGACCGCGCGGATGGCAGGAGCCATCTGGTTCACGTCGTTGAGGGCGTCAAAGATGCGGAAGATGTCGATGCCTGTGGCTGCGGCCTCGTTAACAAAGGCCTCAGTGACCTCTTCAGGGTATGGCGTGTAGCCAACCGTATTCCGGCCGCGGAGCAGCATCTGCAGGCACACATTCGGGAGTGCCTTGCGGAGGGCCGCAAGGCGGTCCCACGGGTCTTCGCCAAGGAAGCGCAGGGCCACGTCATATGTGGCGCCGCCCCAGGCTTCGACCGACAGGAGTTCCGGCAGCAGCGCGGTGACTGCAGGGCCGGCTGCCACGAGGTCGCGGGTACGAACGCGGGTGGCCAGGAGCGACTGGTGGGCGTCACGGAAGGTGGTGTCGGTAACGGCCACAGCCGTCTGAGCGCGCAGGGCCTTGGCAAAGCCTTCCGGACCGAGTTCCTGGAGACGCTGGCGGGAGCCGGCCACCGGCGTCCGGTCGGTTACGGCAGGCAGCTTGTCCGCGGGATCCGAGTGCACGGTGAGCTCGCCGTTGGGCTTGTTGACCGTCACTTCGGCCAGCCACGTGAGGAGCTTGGTTCCGCGGTCAGCAGAGACGCGGGCCTTCAGGAGCTGCGGACGCTCATCGATGAAGTTCGTGGCCACATTGCCGGCAATGAAGTCGGCATCGTCCAGCACCGCCTGCAGGAAGGAGATGTTGGTGGATACGCCGCGGATGCGGAATTCCGCGAGGGCACGGCGTGCACGGGCTACAGCGGCGGGGTAGTCGCGGCCACGGCAGCTGAGCTTTACGAGCATGGAGTCGAAGTGCGGGCTGATTTCGGCACCCGAGTACACGGTGCCGCCGTCGAGCCTTACACCGGCGCCGCCGGCGGAACGGTAACCGGTGATCTTCCCGACGTCGGGGCGGAACCCGTTTGCCGGATCCTCGGTGGTGATGCGGCACTGCAGCGCAGCGCCCTTGAGCTGGACCGTCTCCTGGGACAGGCCAAGGTCAGCGAGGGTTTCGCCGGATGCGATCCGCAGCTGCGCCTGCACCAGGTCAACGTCGGTCACTTCTTCAGTGACGGTGTGTTCCACCTGAATGCGGGGGTTCATCTCAATGAAGACATGCTGGCCGGCGCGTTCGCCGACGGTGTCCACGAGGAATTCAACGGTTCCGGCGTTGACGTAGTTCAGGGCCTTGGCGAACTTCACCGCGTCCCGGTAGAGGGCCTGGCGGATTCCTTCGTCCAGGTTGGGCGCCGGGGCGATTTCGATGACTTTCTGGTGGCGGCGCTGGATGGAGCAGTCACGCTCGAACAGGTGCATGACGTTACCTTCGGCGTCCGCCAGGATCTGCACCTCGATGTGGCGCGGGCGAAGGACTGCCTGCTCCAGGAACATGGTGGGATCACCGAAGGCCGCATCGGCCTCGCGCATGGCCGCCTGCAGTGCCTCCGGAAGGGCCTCCCGGGTGTCCACGCGGCGCATGCCGCGTCCGCCGCCGCCGGCGACAGCCTTGGCGAAGATGGGGAAGCCAATCTCGTCCGCCGCCGCGATCAGTTCGTCCAGGTCCTTGGAGGGTTCGCTGGACTTCAGGACGGGGACGCCGGCGTCGCGTGCGGCTTTCAGCGCCGCCACCTTGTTCCCTGCAAGTTCAAGCACCTCAGCCGGCGGGCCCACGAAGGTGATGCCTGCCTCCTGGGCCGCACGGGCCAGGTCCGGGTTTTCGGAGAGGAAGCCGTAGCCGGGGTAGATGGCGTCGGCGCCGGACTCCTTGGCCACACGGACAACCTCGGCTACGTCGAGGTAAGCGCGTACGGGGTGCCCCTCTTCACCAATCAGATACGCCTCATCGGCTTTCTGGCGGTGGATCGAGTTGCGGTCTTCGTTGGGAAACACGGCAACGGTCTTGGCGCCCAGCTCGTAGCCGGCGCGGAAGGCCCTGATCGCGATTTCGCCGCGGTTGGCCACCAGAATCTTGGAAAACATGCTTCTCCTGCATCATCGCGGGTGGATCGATAGGTGGTCACAGTGTCCAAGACCTGTGCACACAATTACAAATTATTGTGTCCACAGTCACAGAAACCTCTGTCATGTCCCGAACGCCCGGACAAAGCCCGGCACGTTTGCAGCCCCGCACGTACCGCCCTGCCATGCCACGTCCCCCATAAAACCGCAATTGCCGGCATCGCCACATATGATGGGTAAGGCGGCAGGATCCGCCCGGCTTCGGCAATGCTGGAGCAAATTTTACCCCCAACACGGCAGCCGGCGTTAGGTTTTGGTCTCACAAGTGCAAGTAGTCAGCATCAGCAGCCTTAAGGGCGGAGTCGGCAAGACGTCCGTCACCACAGGATTGGCGTCTGCGGCGCTTGCCGCCGGCATCCCCACACTGGTGGTGGACCTTGATCCCCATGCAGACGCAACTACCGCCCTTGGCGTGCAGCCCGGGGACCAGCTGGACATCGGCCGGATGCTCAAGAGCCCTCGCCGGGCCAAGCTGGCCGAAAACGTAGCAGGAAGCTCGTGGACTGCGCGGGCGCCCTCGAACGGATCCGGACCGGCCGTCCTGGACGTCGCCGTCGGCTCGGCCTACACCGGCATCTATGACCGCCCTGACCTTGGCCGCCGCGACCTTCGCCGGCTCTCGGCAGTGCTGGCCGGCGCCGGCAGCTACGGGCTTGTGCTCATTGACTGCCCGCCGTCCCTTAACGGCCTGACCCGGATGGCCTGGTCCGCAAGCGACAAAGTGGCGCTGGTGGCGGAACCAGGGCTTTTCTCAGTGGCCGGCACGGAACGGACCATGCGTGCCATCCAGCTCTTCAAGCAGGAATTCGCCCCGAACCTTTCCGCCGCGGGCATCGTGGCCAACCGGGTGCGCACCGGTTCGTCCGAACACACCTACCGGCTCGCTGAGATGGAATCGATGTTTGGCGACCTGCTGCTAAGCCCGCGTATTCCGGAACAGGCAAACTGGCAGCAGATTCAAGGGGCAGCCCACCCGGTGCACCACTGGCCCGGGGAATCAGCCAAATCCTCAGCGGCCCTGTTTGATGCCCTCCTGGTCAATCTTCTCGCGGCCGGCAGTGGATTGCGCAACCGCACGCAGCGCTGATCCTGCCGGGCAAGGAATCCCACCCGGCGCAAAAAGAGGCCGCCCCCGGCTGATCTCATCAGGCGGGGGCGGCCTCTTCTTTGTCTTGAGTCAGTCAGCTGATCTTGCGCGAGGCGCGGCGTTTGCTTAGTTCGTCGTCCGGGAAGGACTGCACGGCGGCGTGTTCGCTTGGCAGGGAAGCCAGGCTTCCCTCGACCTCGCGCCAGACCCGGCCAACGGCGATGCCAAAAACACCCTGTCCGCCTTGGACAAGATCGATGACCTCATCGGCGGACGTGCATTCGTAGACGCTGGCGCCGTCGCTCATCAGCGTGATCTGGGCGAGGTCCTCGACTCCGCGTTCGCGCAGATGTTCCACGGCCGAACGGATCTGCTGCAGGGAGACACCCGTATCCAGTAGCCGTTTGACCACTTTGAGCACGAGGATGTCACGGAAGCCATAGAGCCGCTGGGACCCGGAGCCGGCAGCGCCACGGACGGCAGGTTCTACCAGCCCGGTGCGCGCCCAGTAGTCCAACTGGCGGTACGTGATGCCGGCAGCCTTGCAAGCGGTAGGGCCGCGGTAGCCGGCGTCTTCGTCAAGGACAGGGAGGTCCTCGGTAAACAGGAGACCCTGGGCACCGCTCGCGGGCAGGGCCACACCAGCCGTTGTGGACTGCTTCAACCCGCCTGCTTCGCCTTTGGGACTCACCTGGATCCTCCTGTTCATAAGCTCCCGGGGACCACTGCATCAGCCAGTTCACACATGAAGTCCATGCATGTAATTTCGCGGGGGTCGTACTTTTACAGTGTGACTTGCGCGGCTGCTGTAAGCAATGGGAGCTTGATACCTTCGACGTTAGGCCTGCGGCGCCCTCAGGTCAAAGATCTGGCCTGCTTCAGACAGCCGTGTCGGAACTTTCAGCCTCAACTTTAACCTTAACGTGACCTCAGCCGTCGAAGTCCTCGGGCTCGACGTCATCCAGGAACTCACGGAAACGCCGCAACTCGCGTTCCTCGTCCACTGTGGGACCGGGCTCGGTGTCCTCACCCTCATCATGTTCGGTGATGCGGACTCCGGCTTCGTCCATGACCGAGTCAGCACACCAGATGCGGCACTTTGCCCGCAACGCGATCGCCAGTGCATCTGACGCGCGCGAACTGACAGTTGTGCCGTTCTCGAACTGAAGCTGGCCGTAGAAGATGTTGTCCTCGACCGCCACGATGTTCACACTGACCACCGAGTGGCCCAGCGACTCCACAACGTCCACCAGGAGGTCATGGGTCATGGGGCGCGGTGGCACTACTCCCTGCTGGGCAAGGGCGATGGCACTGGCCTCGGGGGTTCCGATCCAGATGGGCACATGGCGCTCACCGTGGATCTCGCGCAGCAGGACCAGCGGCTGGTTCGACGGCAGTTCGATGCGAACGCCTACGATCTCGACTTCGATCATCAGATGTCCATACGTGAGATCCGGTCCTGCACCAGGGCACGGTGCAGGATCAGACAGAGGTCGCTGATTTCACGGGCTGCTTCGGCAGCCCGTGCCTGGGAAGCGGAATCACGCCGTGAGGCGAGCGGGGCAACCGCCCGCTCCACGAGCCCGAATTCACGTTCCGCGGCAGCCTGGAATGGACGGAGGTGCCGCGGTTCCAGACCGTGGCCCTCCAATTGCACGCACGCCCGGGCAACCTGGAGCGCGTGTTCATCGAATTTCCCGTTGCTGTGGCTGACGAGCCCGAAGCTCAGCAGGGACTGCAGCAGCGGGACACTCGCACCGGACTCAGCGCGGAGTTGTTCCTCGCTGAATTTCCGGCCGCGGTTTTGAAGTTCGGCGGCCAGTTCGTCAGAGACGATCCGGGGCGAAACCACGACGCCGGGCGGCAGGTTTTCCGGCCGCTCTCCCCTGTCGATGGCGTCAAGGTAGTCCTTGATGACCTTCAGGGGAAGGTACTGGTCCCGTTGCAGGGCGAGTACAAAGCGGAGCCGCTCAACATCGCTCTCGGCGTACTGCCGGTAGCCGGCCGGGGTGCGGCGGGGGTTGATCAGGCCCTTTTCCTCGAGGAACCTGATTTTCGACGCACTCATGCCAGGAAAGTCGCCGCTGAGCTGGGCGAGGACTTCCCCGATGTTCAGGACGTGGGGTCCCCGGCGTTCCGGTTGTGCCATTGCCACAGGCAAGTGCCCCGGGATCAGGCGCGGCCTGCTGCGCGTGCAGGGCTCAGGTAGAAGGTGAGGCGGAACTTGCCGATCTGGACTTCGTTCCCGGATTTCAGTTCAACACTGTCCACGCGGTCGTGGTTGACATAGGTTCCGTTGAGGCTGCCGGTGTCCACCACCTCGAAGCTCCGTGCGGTGCGCCGGAATTCGACGTGCCGCCGCGAGACGGTGACGTCATCGAGGAAGATGTCGGCGTCCGGGTGACGGCCCGCGGTGGTGGTGTCCGTGTCCAGCAGGAAGCGCGCACCGGCGTTGGGTCCGCTGTGGGCGACCAGCAGGGCGGAACCGGCAGGCAGCGCCTCCACGGACTGACGTTCTTCGGTGGACAGCCGCGGCGCGATGGTGGGTTCGTCGGTGACGGGGGTCAGGTGAATCGAGGTGGTCTCCGAAGCCCTGGCCGCACCTTTGCCGTAATCGTCTTCGGCATGGTCCTTCTTGTGGCCAACCATGGATTCCTCCTCTTTCGCTGCAGCTCTCACGACTGCATTCAGCATTTACCCTGACGGATGCCCCGCACAGATCCGACCCGGGGTCCCGATCCGGCCATTGACGTGCGAAGACGCCTGCCGGCCGGACCGAATAACCCGTTAGGTTTAGCCTACCTGCTGTTCGTACTCCGATGCACTGAGCAAAGACTCCACGGCGTCGGCTTCGGCGAGTTTGATCTCGATCAGCCAGCCATCGCCGTAGGGGTCCGTGTTGATCAGGGCCGAGTCAGTGTCGAGGGATTCGTTGCGGGCCACCACTTCCCCGCTCACCGGCGCGTAGATGTCACTAACGCTCTTGGTGGATTCAACCTCGCCCACTACTTCGTTGGCAGTAACTCTGCTGCCGGCTTCAGGCATCTGGGCGTAGACAACATCTCCGAGAGCGTCCTGGGCGAAATCAGTAATACCAACGCGGACAACGCCGTCAGCGTTCGGTGCGGTGACCCACTCATGCTCGGCGGTGTAGGACAGGTCTTCGGGAATGTTGCTCATCAGGGGCCTTTCATCGGGTCAATCACCAATGTCAACGGGGCTTGGAAAACAAGCCGCCGCTGAAAGTATAGGCACAAGTCCATAAGCGTTCGAGGATGATTCTGACATGATGGGACGCATGAGTTCACCGGCACAGGGAACATCCGGGAAAAAGGGAAATTGGGCTGCGCGGCTCATTTTTGGCGGCGTTGCCCTCGTATTCCTGATCATTGCCTATTATGCTCTCGCGGCGGTCCTGCCCGTGTGGTGGGCCAACGTCATCCGCGGCCAGGTCCAGGGCAATCTGGGTGCCGGGATCCTGGTGGGGATGTTCTACGGTTTTGTGTTCACCTTTGTACCCCTACTGGTGGCCTGGCAGGCGACACGCAAGCGTGTGGGCTGGCCGTGGAAGGTTGTAATCCTGGTTGTTGCGGTGGCCATTGCGGCGCCGAACCTCCTGACTGCCGGGATTATGTTCGGTAACTCGGAAGCCGCGCACAACGGTCAACGGATTCTTGGCACTGAAGCCACCTGGTTCCCGCTGTGGACACAGATAGCGGCGATTGCCGCCGTCGTAATATTTGTCGTTGGCCTCATCCTCTGGAAGGTCTGGCGGCAGCGGGGCAAGAAGGTCAAGGCACTCACAAAAGCCGACGCCGGGCGCTCCGAGGCCCTGAAGGCAACGGACGGCAACAAGGCGGAACCACCTGCGCCGCCACCCGCTTCCGACAGCGGCCAGGCCGGCAGCCGGGCTGACGGCAGGTAGCGCCATGCCGGAGCTACCTGAGGTTGCAGGCCTGGCCGGGTTCCTGGACGGGCAGCTGCGCGGATCAGTGGTGCAAAAAATTCAAATCGTCTCGTTCGCCGTCCTCAAAACCGCAGACCCTCCTTACACCGCGCTGGAGGGGCGCACCGTGGCGGGCGTCCGGCGGTTCGGGAAGTTCGTCTGCCTTGACACGGACGGCCCGTCCTTTGTCTTCCACCTCGCGCGCGCCGGCTGGGTCCGTTACACCGACTCCCCCGCCGACACGCAGTTGCGGCTGGGCAAGGGCCACATCGCTGCCCGGCTCATATTCGCGGGCCCCGACGGCCGTCACGGCATTGACCTCACGGAGGCCGGGACGAAAAAGAGCCTGGCGGTCTACGTGGTACACGCTCCCCAGGATGTGCCGGGCATCGCCGCACTCGGCCCGGACCCGTTCAGCGAAGAGTTCGACGCCGACACCCTCGCGGGGATCCTCGGCGCCAGCTCCCAGCAGGTGAAGGGCCTTCTGCGCAGCCAGAGCGTGATTGCAGGGATCGGAAACGCCTACAGCGACGAGATTCTGCATGCTGCCCGAATCTCTCCCTTCGCCATCGCCAAGTCGCTGGACCGGGACACCGTCCAGGTCCTGTACAACGCTATCCACGACATTCTGGGAACAGCCCTGGCCGAGGCCGCGGGCAAGCCGCCCAAGGAACTCAAAGACGTCAAGCGCAGCCACATGCGGGTCCATGCCCGGACCGGGGAAACCTGCCCGGTATGTGGGGACACCGTTCGGGAAGTATCGTTCGCGGACTCTGCCCTGCAGTACTGCCCCACCTGCCAGACACACGGGAAGGTCCTGGCAGACCGCAGGACGTCGAAGTTCCTGAAATAGGACGCTTAAACGCCAAAGGGCCGTTTTCCGGTAAATAAACCGGAAAACGGCCCTTCATGGTCGGGCTGACAGGATTTGAACCTGCGACCCCTTGACCCCCAGTCAAGTGCGCTACCAAGCTGCGCTACAGCCCGTTAGCTCTGCCGTTCTCCGCTGCGTTTACTCCCCGATGTTACCCGGGATTTCAACTCAGCAGTCCGGCCGAACCACCTTGAAAAGCTTACACGATCCCGGAGGGTGCAAGTGACACTTTGGCACCTGCACACCTCCGGTGTGTCCTAATTAACGCTTCTTGCCGCGCTTTTCGCGGACGCGCATGTTGACCTCGATGGGCGTGCCTTCGAAACCAAAGGTTTCACGGAGCCTGCGTGTGATGAAGCGGCGGTAGCCCGGGTCCAGGAATCCCGTGGTGAAGAGCACGAACTTCGGCGGCCGGCTGGACGCCTGGGTGCCGAAGAGGATGCGCGGCTGCTTGCCGCCGCGGACCGGGTGCGGGTGCGCCGCAACGAGCTCGCCGAGGAAAGCATTGAGCCTGCCGGTGGCGATGCGCTTGTCCCAGTTCTCCAATGCCAGGTCCAGGGCGGGGACCAGGCGGTCCTTGTGCCAGCCGGTCAGGGCCGAGATGTTGACGCGCGGCGCCCAGGCCACGTGGGCCAGGTCCTGTTCGATCTCCCGCTCCAGGTAGGTGCGGCGTTCGTCGTCGAGCAGGTCCCACTTGTTGAACGCCAGCACCAGCGCCCGGCCGGACTCGATGGCCAGCTGCAGGATGCGGACGTCCTGCTCGCTGAGCACCTCATCCACGGCGAGGAGTACAACGGCGACCTCCGCCTTTTCGAGCGCGGCCTGCGTCCGGAGGGAGGCGTAGTAGTCGGCGCCCTGAGCCATGTGCTGGCGGCGGCGGATGCCTGCCGTGTCCACAAAGCGCCAGGTGCGGCCGCCGAGCTCAATGAACTCATCCACGGGGTCGCGGGTGGTGCCGGCGGTGTTGTCCACCACCACGCGTTCGGAGCCTGCCAGCTTGTTCAGCAGCGATGACTTGCCCACGTTGGGGCGGCCGATCAGGGCAATGCGGCGCGGACCGCCGGAACGTTCCAGGCCCTCGATGGTGGAGAACTCCGGCAGAGTGTCCATAACGTGGTCCAGGAGGTCGGCAACCCCGCGGCCATGGAGGGCGGAGACGGGGTAGGGCTCACCGAAGCCGAGGCCCCACAAGGCAGCGGAGTCCGCTTCCTGGGCGAAGTCATCCACCTTGTTGGCCACCATGATGACCGGCTTCTTGCTCCGGCGGAGCATCTTCATCACGCCCTCGTCCGTTGCGGTGGCACCCACGGCGGAGTCGACAACGAAGAGCACGGCGTCAGCCAGTTCGACGGCCATCTCGGCCTGTTCCGCCACCCGGGCGTGGATGCCGCGGGCATCGTGCTCCCACCCGCCGGTGTCCACCACGGTGAAGTTGCGCCCGTTCCAGTGGGCCGAGTACATCACGCGGTCGCGCGTCACGCCCGGGGTGTCCTCCACCACGGCTTCGCGGCGTCCGAGGATCCGGTTCACGAGCGTGGACTTGCCCACGTTGGGTCGTCCGATGATGGCCAGGACCGGATCGAGCTTAACCGGGCCGTCGAAGTCCTCGTCGTCATAGTGCCCGCTCAGCAGGGCGGCATCGTCCTCATCGAGGTCGTAGTCCGCCAGGCCCGCCCGGAGCGAGGCGGCGCGCAGCTCCGCTTCGTCGTCGTCAATGGCAGCCAGCCGCTCGGCCACCTGGTCCGTGCCGGTGGGCGTGTATTCGTCTTCGCCGGCGCCTGCGGGGCCGGAGGTTTGAGTCGTATCGCTCATTGCACGTTCCTTAAGTGGTCATCTGCCGGCGTCCCGGCTACTGCTGGTTCAAGCGGGGTATCCGCGAGGGGCAAAGGCTGCCCACTGTGTTGAATGGTCTCCTGGACGTGCCCGGCCAGCGCAGCGCGGATTTCCATTCCCGCCCTGTCCATTGAAGCACGGCCTGTTTCGCCGGGGTTGCGGCTTAGTGTCAGTGCGTTGCCGAAGCTGACGTGGAAGCGGCGCCCTGGCCTGGGCACCGAATCAAGGTGTTCATCACCCTTCCGGGTGCCAAGGATAGCGACGGGAACAACCGGCGCACCGGAGTTCAGCGCCAGCCAGGCCACCCCGTTGTTGATGTCCGTCGCCTCGCCGCTCCCCCGCGTACCTTCCGGGAGGATCCCAAGGCAACGGCCGGCGTCGAGCAGTTCCTTGCCCAGCTGCAGTGTTGTCCGGTCTCCGGAACGGTCCACCGGCAGCTGTCCGGATGCCCGGAGGACCTGGCCAAGGAAGCCCTTGAACATCTCCTTTTTGACGAGGATGTGCATGGCCCGCGGCGAGGCACCGAACATCACTGGACCGTCCAGGAAGCTGATGTGGTTGCCCGCAAAAATCACCGGACCGCCGGTGGGGACGTTGTGCTTTCCCGTCACGGACGTCCGGTAGACCAGGTGGTCCAGGATCCAGCCGACAGGCCGGCTCCAGGTCATGGTCAGGCCGGAGGGAAGCCGCTTGCCGTCAGTCACGGTTGAGGACCTTCGTCACGATCACCAGGGCGGCGTCCACTGTTTCGGCGAAATCCAGCTCCGACGAATCCAGGGTTACCACGCCGTCGGCGGCCTGCGTGAAGTTCACCATCGTGGAATCCTTCGCATCCCGCTGGGTGACCTGGGCTGCCAGCTGCTCCGCATTCTGGGTGCCGCCCAGTTGGATGCCGCGGCGGCGAAGCCGCGCTTCCTCGCTGGCGGTCAGCAGCATCCGGACTTCGGCGCCGGGCGCGACGACGGTAGTGATGTCCCGTCCTTCCACCACCATGCGGCGGTGGTGCTTTTCGATAATTGCCCGCTGCCGGCGGATCAGCTCGGTTCGGGCGCCCAAGGTAGTGGCCACCGCACTGACCGCCGAGGAGATGGCAGGTTCGCGGATGGCATCGGTGACGTCGGCCCCGTCCACCCGGACGTACTCCTCCAGCGGAGAGGTGCTTACGTCCAGGACGAGGTCGCGGGCCGCCTGTTCCACGGCAGCTGCGTCGCCAAGGTCGATCCCGCTGGTGACGCAGAACCAGGTCAGGGCCCGGTACATGGCGCCGGTGTCCAGGTAGGCAAGGTGAAGCCTGCGGGCCACTTCCTTGCTGACGCTGGACTTGCCGGAGCCCGAAGGCCCGTCAATGGCTACCACCAGTGGCCGGCCGACGCGAAGGGCGGGCACGGTGTCAAGAAGTTCCTGTGTCATTACTGCAGTACCCGCCATCCGCGGTCGTTGAGTGCTTCGATCAGGTGGTCATGTTTGTTTGGCAGCACGGACAGTTCCACCATGCCCACGTTCTGCCCCGAGGAATGGTCCAGCCTCAGGTCCTCCACGTTCACGCCTATTTCGCCGATCTCGGTGAGGAGCCGCGCAATCTGGCCCGGCCTGTCGTCCACCAGGACCGTCAGCCAGGCGTAGGCCTGCGGCGGCCCGCCGTGCTTGCCCGGGATGCGGGCCTGCCCGGCATTGCCCTCGCTGATCAGCTGGGCCAGGTCCAGGCGCGCTCCCGCTGCAAGCGGGTCCTCCAGGGTGCCGATAAGCCGGTTCAGGTCCTCGCGGACACCGTAAAGGATCTCCACGACCTTCCCCGCGTTGCCGCCCAGGATCTGGACCCACAACGTGGGGTCGCTGGCCGCTATCCGGGTGACATCCCGCAGGCCGTTGCCGGCGAGGGAGAGGGCATGGAGCGGTGTCCCCTGCAGGCGGCTGGCCAGCAGGGATGACATGACCTGGGGCAGGTGCGACACCAGCGCTACGGCGGCATCGTGTTCGTCCGCCGTGAACTCTGAAACCACTGCTCCGAGGTCGGTGGCAAGGGAACGTGCGGTCTGCACGGCGGCCGCGGATGATTCGGGGCTCGGGCATACCACCCATGGCATGGACGTGAAGAGCTCGCCACGGGCCGCAACGGGACCGGACTTTTCACGCCCGGCCATCGGATGGGTGCCCACGTAGCGGGCAATGTCCGCACCGGTGCCCTGCAGTTCCGCCAGGATGGCAGCCTTGACGCTGGCAATGTCCACCACCACCGAATCGGGGTAGTCGGCCAGCACCCGGGCCACAACATTGGCTGTTACATCCGGCGGTGCTGCCACGACCACCAGCTCCGGCACCTCGTCCCCGAGGTGACTGAGGGGTTGGCCCGCACCGATGTCCACGGCCACGGCCTGGTTGGTGGGCGACGGATCAGAGAGGAACACAGGTACGCCACGTCCCCGAAGGCCCAGCCCGATGCTGGTTCCGAGCAGGCCGGTGCCGATCACCACCACGGGCCCGTTCAAGTGCCCACGCCCGTGCGAGCGGAATGCGGACATGCCTCAGAGCCCTACGGATGCCAGCAGGTGGCCGACTTCCTGCTTGCCAAGGTTGCGGATGCTGCCTTGGCGCTGGTCACCCAGGCCGATGGGGCCGACCTTGACGCGCACCAGGCGCAGGACCGGGAAGCCCACGGCGTCGAACAGGCGCCGGACAATGCGGTTCTTGCCGGAGTGCAGGATCACTTCGATCAGCACGTGGCCCGGCGTGGAGTCAACCAGCTTGAAGGAGTCCACGTTGGCGAAGCCGTCCTCGAGCTCCACGCCTTCCTTGAGCTTGGCACCGATTCCCTGGGGGAACGGGCCACGGACCTGGACCAGGTACGTCTTGGGGACCTCGTAGGACGGGTGGGTCAGCCGGTTGGCAAGTTCGCCGTCGTTCGTAAGCAGCAGGAGGCCCTCGGTGGCGACGTCCAGCCGGCCCACATGGAACAGCCGTTCGCCCTGGTGGGTTTTCCGCACGAAGTCGCTGATGCAGGGGCGGCCGTCGGGGTCCTCCATGGTGGACACAACGCCCTTGGGCTTGTTGAAGACCATGTACACGAGGTTTTCGTCCAGCTGGATGCGCAGGCCGTCAACGTGGATGACGGCGGTCTTGGGATCCACCCGGACACCAAGCTCGGTGACTACCTGGCCGTCAACTTCCACCCGGCCTTCCGCGATCATTTCTTCACAGACGCGGCGCGATGCCACCCCGGCCTGCGCCATGACCTTCTGCAGGCGGGTGCCGTCGGCGTCGTGCATTTCAGACTGCGGAACGGGACCGCGGGGTCCGCGCTTGCGGGAAGGCTTGCGCACCGGGCCAAGGTTCTGGCCGAAGCGTTCGCTGCCAAACGCACGGGAGGCTGCTGCCCCCGGCTTGCCGGCGCGTGCCTTGGGCTTGAGAGCCCCGGGAGTGCCCGGCGCTTTTTTGGCGCCCGGCTTGCGGGCACCCGGCTTCCGGGATGAGGGTGCTGCGGCGGGCTTCCAGGCGGAGTCCCCGCGGTCGGCCGGGGCATCGCCCGGATCAACGAAAGCCTCTTCGCGCGGCTTCGGCGCCTTGTAGGGGCGGTCGCCGCCGCCAAAACCTGCGTTGCGCTTGCCGGCGCCGGCGCGGAACCCGCCGCCCGCCGCGCCGGGGCGGCCGCTGCCGCCCTGGGCAGGATTTCGTCCTGCCGCTGCACTGCGGCCCGCGCCGCCTTGCCCTGTGTTGCGTTCTGAACTGTTGCGTCCCGAACTGTTACGTGGTGAACCCTGGCGTCCCGCCTGTGTCATGACCCGTCCTTCGATATGTTGACCGGCACGTTGTCCAAGAACAACCCTAGCCAGCCATGCAGAATTTATCTGCCCTTATGAATACTCTTGTGCGCAGGCGGGAGGTACCGCCTACATTCTGTCGGCGTCGTAGAACTCCGCGATGCCCTCGAGCCCCGGTAGATGGGGTGAGAGCTGAGGCAGCTCCGCCACGGAGCCGATTCCCATCCGTTCCAGGAAATACGATGTAGTCCGGTAGAGGATGGCTCCCGATTCGGGATCGTTTCCCGAATCTTCGATCAGCCCGCGCTGGGTCAATGTCCGTACGACAGAATCGACATTGACTCCTCGAATTGCGGACACCCTGGCCCTGGAGACAGGCTGGCGATACGCGATGACAGCAAGTGTTTCCAGTGCTGCCTGCGTCAGCCTGGCAGTCTGACCCTCCAGCACAAACCGGCCAACAATGTCGGCGAAGTCTGAGCGGGAATAGATCCGCCAGCCACCGGCGATGCTCCGCAATTCAAAACCCCGGGGGCTGGAGCTGAAACCAGCAACGCTGGCATCGTCCATGTCCGGGGCTTTAACAGTATAGCCGCTATACTCCCGCTGCAGTTCCGCAAGCAAATGCTCGACGACGCCGACTGACAGGTTAAGTCCCGCGGCGAGTTCCGTGGCAGTGGCCGGCTGGTCGAGGATCATCAGGACCGCTTCGAGTGCGGCCTTCGCACCCCCGGGGAGCGCGTGGACGTCCGGGGCCTCCTGCGCGGCGTCGTCCGGTCCGCTGGGTTTTGGGGTGGCCGAAAAGTCTTCAGTCACGTTTGCTCCTCATACTCCTCGCTCAGGTTTTCTGTAGACCAGTCCCTTGTGTCCGCAGTCCAGTGCACCGTGAGATCGCCCAGCGGTGACAGCTGGTCAAAGGACACGGCCCGGTCCCGGAACATCTCCAGCAGCGCCAGGAACCTGGCCACCACCACCAGGGTGGAATCGGCGTCGGCGATCAGGGCCCGGAAGGACAGCGGCTTTCCCAGCTGAAGCCGGAGGCCCAGGATTTCGGCCTGCTCCTTGACGCTGACCGCACTGCCATGGAGGTGCGCCAGGCCGACTTCGGTGGGCTTGGGCGTTTTCGGCTGCAGGGCTGATTCTGCCAGCCGTGCGAATTGTTGCGGCGTGTGTTTCCACACCAGTTCCGGAAGCATGGCGGCGAAGTGTTCCTCAAGGGTGACCTCACGGGGAAAGCGCTGCGCCTCCTGCTCCAGGGTGTCGGCCATGAGGGCGGCTACCTGCTTGAACGCCTTGTACTGGAGCAGCCGGGCAAACAGCAGGTCGCGGGCCTCCAACAGGGCGATATCTTCATCGTCCTCCACCTCGCCGGCGGGCAGGAGCCGTGCCGCTTTGAGGTCCAGAAGCGTTGCGGCAATGACCAGGAATTCACTCGCCTCGTCCAGCGCCCATTCCTCGCCGAGCCGCTGCAGCTTCCTGATGTACTTGATGAATTCATCGGTGACCGTTGCGATGGCCACTTCGGTGATATCGAGCTGATGTTTGGCGATGAGGCCCAGCAGGAGGTCGAACGGACCCGTAAAGTTGGCCAGCCGCACCTCAAAGCCGGGCTTGGACTCAGCCACCCCTGGCTAGGGTGCGCCGCCGCGCGAGATCAGTTCCTTGGCCAGGCGGCGGTACGCATCGGCCCCGATGTGGTTGCCGGCATAGCTGGTGATGGGTTCGGCCGCCACGGTGGCATCGGCGAACTTGATGGAACGCTTAATGACCGTCTCGAAGACTTTGTCTCCGAATGCCTCCACCAGGCGGGCGATGACCTCGCGGCTGTGCAGCGTCCGGGCGTCATACATGGTGGCCAGAACACCGTCAACCTGCAGCCGGGGGTTGAGCCTGTCCTGGACTTTGTCGATGGTTTCCACCAGCAGTGCCACCGCGCGGAGGGCAAAAAACTCACAGATCAGCGGAATGATGACGCCATGCGCCGCCGTCAGGGCATTAACAGTCAGCAGGCCGAGCGAGGGCTGGCAGTCGATGAGGACGACGTCGTAATCGTCTTCCACCTTTTTCAGCGCCCTGTCAAGGACCTGTTCACGGGCTACCTCGTTGACCAGCTGCACCTCTGCGGCGGAGAGGTCGATGTTGGCCGGCAGCAGATCGACGTTTTCGACGTTGGTCTGGTGGATGGCGTCACGGATATTCACTTTGCGGTCCATTAGCACGTTGTAGACCGTCAGGTCCAGTTCGTGCGGGTTGATGCCCAGGCCGGCAGACAGCGCGCCCTGGGGGTCGAAGTCAACCAGCAGCACGCGGCGGCCGTATTCAGCGAGGGCCGCCGCAAGGTTGATGGTGGACGTGGTTTTGCCAACGCCACCCTTTTGGTTGACCATCGCGATCACACGCGCGGGACCGTGGGACGACAGCGGTGCAGGTTCCGGAAATTCGCGGTGGGGGCGCCCGGTGGGACCCATCACGGCGTCTTCCAGATCGAGTTCCGTGCCTTCCAGAGTTGCCGAACCCTGTTCGCTGCTCACGTATCTATCCACACTTTCGATGACGGTGATATTTCCTGCCGCTGGTGGTCCAGCGCCGATCCTGCTTTTCACCTAGGCTACAGGCCCCGACACGGTATTCGAGGGAACTTGACATTGTGCAGTTTCTGAGCCTTGACCTTCTACTAGAGGTGGAAGGTTAGGCTGCCGGACGCAGAAACCGCCCGCGCAGCCGGGGCTGTGCGGGCGGTTTCTAGCGTGGTTCGCGCCTTGTGCAGACGCTTCGGGCTGCCGGCTAGGCGTTGGCCAGGGCGGGCTGGGCCGGCTCGGCCTTCGCCGGCTCGCCGTGCCCGGCGATCATGGTCTGCTCGTCGAAGGGAGCGTTGCCGGAGAGGACGTCCTCTACCTGCTTGACGTCAATCTCCTTGACCCAGGTTCCGATCATGATGGTGGCGACGGCGTTGCCGGTGAAGTTGGTCAGGGCACGGGCCTCGGACATAAAGCGGTCGATGCCAACGATCATGCCGACGCCGCCCAGGAGTTCGGGCTTGTGGGCCTGCAGGCCTGCGGCAAGCGTGGCCAGGCCTGCGCCGGTGACGCCGGCAGCACCCTTGGAGGCGATGATCATGAAGACCAGGAGCGACACCTGGGCACCGAGGTCCAGCGGGGTGCCCATGGCGTTGGCGACGAAGAGGGAGGCCATGGTCAGGTAGATGGCAGTGCCGTCCAGGTTGAAGGAGTAGCCGGTGGGGACCGTGACGCCGACAACCGGCTTGGAGACACCCAGGTGCTCCATCTTGGCGATGAGGCGCGGCAGGGCAGCTTCGGAGGAGGACGTGGAGAAGATCAGCAGGTATTCACGGGCAAGGTACTTCATGAGCAGGAAGATGTTGACACCGGACACGATCTTCAGCAGACCGCCCAGGATGATGATGATGAACAGGGCGCAGGTGATGTAGAAGGCCGCCATCAGGGTAAACATGCTGACAATGGCCTGGAAGCCGGTGGCACCGACCACGGCGGCGATTGCACCGAAGGCACCGACGGGAGCGAGCCACATGATCATGATCAGGATGCGGAATACGAGGACCTGGCCGTGGCCGATGGCCTTGAGGATGGGGGCGCCCTGCGGGCCCATCTTCTGGAGCGCGAAGCCGACGAGGATGGCCGCGAACAAAGTGGGCAGCACGGGGATATCGCCCGGGATGATGTTCATGAGGAACTCCACGGTGCTGTCCGTGGCCGCCTTCTTGGTGGGATCGTACGGCGTCAGCTTCAGGCCTTCACCGGGGTGGATCAGGTTGCCGACCACCAGGCCGATGGCGAGCGCGAAAGTGGACATCACCACGAAGTAGCCCAGGGCGAGGCCGCCCACCTTGCCGACGGTGGCTGCCTTGGCGATGGATCCGATGCCCAGGACAATGGTGCAGAAGATGACCGGGGCGATCATCATCTTGATGAGCTTGATGAAGCCGTCGCCGAGCGGCTTGAGGGACTTGCCCACTTCGGGGAACATCAGCCCGATGACGGCGCCGAGAATCACCGCCGCGATGACTGCGATGTAAAGGTAGTGCGACTTGTCGATGCCCTTGCGCCGCTTCTTCACGGTGCCGAGCGACTCTCCTCGTTGAGAAGCCATGGTGTGTCTCCTTATGGATAATCTGGTAGACGCTGCGGCACATTCTCTGGGCTCATCGCGTCGGTCTGGTGTGATATCCATCATTGGGCACACCGTGACGCAGCTCACCGTTGCGGTCATATTGGTCATAGGAGGCATTTATGATCCACCGCTGGAGCATCGCCCGCAGGCTGTTCGTAGCCAACCTGCTGATCGTTGTGGCCTTCGTCGCCATCGTGGGCACCGCGACCTTCGTTGATGCCAGGGACCGCGCCTATGACGAGGCCGGGCTGCGGATGACCGGGGTGGCGGCGGCAGTGGCCGCCAACCCCCTGGTGCTCCAGGCAGCTGACCAAGCGGATCCGTCGGCGGTTTTGCAGCCTTATGCCCTGAAAGTCATGGCGGGGGCCAGGGCGGAATTCCTGACCATCATGGCCCCGGACCGGACACGCTGGACCCATCCGCGCCAGGAGGAAATCGGGCGGCCCTACATCGGGTCCATCGATGCTGCATTGCGCGGGGAAGTGTTCACGGAAGTCACCGCCGGCACCCTGGGGCCGTCCGTGCGCTCGATTGTTCCCGTCCTCGATCCGGCCGGCAACGTCAAGGCGCTGGTGGCCGCCGGCGTGACCGTCCGGACAGTGGACGTTGCGTTTGCCGGCCGGCTTCCCGCGCTGCTGGCCATCGGAGGGGCCCTCCTGGTGGGCGGCTCGCTGGCTTCCTGGCTGTTGGGCAGCTACCTGCGCCGGGTCACCAGGGGGTGGGGACCCGAACAACTGTCCCAGCTCTTTGCCTACTATGAGTCGGTGCTGCACTCGGTCCGGGAGGGCCTCATCCTCATTGACACCAAAGGCCGGGTGGTGATGTACAACGATCAGGCAGCAGACCTGCTGGGCCTCCCCCGGCGCACGTCCGGGGACGATCCGTCCCGGCCGCTGAACCTGGCAGAGCTGCCTTTGACCGAAAGCCTGAAGGAGCTTTTTGAATCCGGGCGCCAGGCCCGTGACGAGATCCATCTGACGGGCCCCCGCATTGTGGTGGTGAACCAAGGTCCGGCCGTTGGCCCGGACTCCCCCGCTGAACGGCGTCCGGAGGTCTACGGCACCGTGGCCACGATCCGCGACCGTACGGAAATCGAGTCACTCGGCAGCGAACTGGAAACCATGAAAACGTTGTCCGATGCGCTGCGGGCGCAGACGCACGAACACGCCAACCGCCTGCACACCATGGTGTCCCTGCTGGAACTTGGCCGGACTGCCGAGGCGTTGGAGTTCGCCACCAGGGACCTCGAACTCAGCCAGCAGCTTACGGACGAGATGGTCAGCTCACTGGACGAACCGGTACTCAGCGCCCTGGTCATGGGCAAAGCGGCGGAAGCCAACGAGCGGGGCGTGAAACTGACGCTGCGGACCCAGGGTGCGGCGTCGGTAGAAGGACTTGCCGTTCAGGACCTTGTCACCATCGTCGGCAACCTGCTGGACAACGCGATCGACGCAGCAGCCGGGGGCGCCGCACCGAAGGAGGTGGAGCTGAGCGTGGAGTCCGACGCAGAAGGCCTGGACATCACCGTCCGGGATTCCGGTTCCGGGGTTGATCCGGCCGCCGTGGACCACATCTTCAAGCACGGCTTCAGCACCAAGAAAGCCGGGCCTTTCGGCCGCGGTGTCGGCCTGGCCCTCGTCAAGCAGGCCGTGCAGCGGCTGGACGGTACGATGGCCATCTCCGGAACGGACGGGGCAATCTTCAGTGTCTTCCTGCCCGCCATGTCCACCGAACATAATCCAAAGGACCAATCCAGTGAGTGATATCCGCGTCCTTGTGGTCGAAGACGAACCGGTGGCCTCGGCCGCCCATGCCGCCTACGTAGGCAGGATGGCGGGCTTCACGCTGGCCGGCACCGCGCCGGACGGCCAGTCCGCGCTCAGGCTCCTGACGGAACTCTCGGCCTCCGGCGAGCCGGTGGAGCTTGTCCTGCTCGACATGAACCTTCCGGACCTGCACGGCCTGGACATTGCCCGGCGGATGCGGTCCGCAGGAATCCTGGCTGACATCATCGCGATCACGGCGGTCCGGGAAGTCGCGATCGTCCGGAGCGCGGGGGCTATCGGGGTGGTCCAGTACCTGATCAAGCCCTTTACCTATGCCACGTTCGCGGACAAGCTCACCAGCTACCGGCTCTTCCGGCAGCAGCTGACGGCGCCGGAGTCCGGGGCGCGGCGGACCGGTGCGTCCCAAAGCGAGGTGGACCAGGCGTTCGCGAGCCTGCGGGCGCCGTCGGAACTGCCCCTGCCGAAAGGCCTGTCCGTCTCCACGCTCGAGTCCGTCAAGGAATACCTGAAACAGCAGTCGGCGCCGGTTTCGGCCACCGAGGTGATGACGGCGCTGGGCATGTCCCGGGTGACTGCCCGCCGCTACCTCGAATACCTGGCCGACGCCGGCACCGTCACGCGCGCCCCGCGTTACGGCACTCCGGGCCGGCCGGAAAACGAATACGGCTGGAACCGGGCCTAAGCGGCGCCATCCGGCCGGAGCACCCCGAGCAACTGCCCAATGACCTCCGGGTCCTCAATCGTGGACGGCACAACGTATTCGTCGCCGTCGGCGATTTGCCGCATGGTCTTGCGCAGGATCTTTCCGGACCTGGTCTTCGGCAGCGCCTGCACCACTGTGGCGTGCTTGAAGTCGGCCACCGGTCCGATGTTCTTCCGGACCAGGGCAACCAGCTCACGGACCAGTTCCGCTTCGTCGCGGTCCGCTCCGGCTTTGAGCACCACGTAGGCGCTGGCGCGCTGCCCCTTCAGGGCGTCGGCCACCCCGATCACCGCGCACTCTGCGACGGCCGGGTGGCTGGCAACCACCTGTTCGATCGCGCCGGTGGACAACCGGTGGCCGGCGACATTGATGATGTCGTCAGTCCGGCCCATGACAAAGACATAGCCGTCGGCGTCCCGGTAGCCGCTGTCGCCCGTGGCGTAGCTGCCTTCGAAGGCCTCGAGGTAGGAGGACACATAGCGGTCATCGTTCTGCCAGAGCGTTGTCAGGGTGCCCGGGGGCAACGGCAGCCCGAGGACAATGTTGCCCTCCTCCCCCGGTTGCACCGGCGCGCCGGAGCCGTCAACGATGGTGAGCGCATAGCCGGGCATGGGGACGGTGGGCGAACCTGGCTTAAAGGGCAGGTCCTCCAGTCCGCGGGGATTGGCACAAATGGCCCACCCGGTCTCGGTCTGCCACCAGTGGTCCACCACGGGGACGTTCAAGACCGCGCCCGCCCAGCGGTACGTTTCGGTGTCGAGCCGTTCACCGGCCGCAAACAGCGTGCGCAGGGTGGAGATGTCATAGCGCGCCAGCTCCGCCGCCTCGGGGTCGGCCCTGCGGATCGCCCGCAGGGCGGTGGGCGCCGTGAACAGCACGTTGACCTTGTGGTCCTGGACAACGCGCCAGAACGCGCCGGCGTCGGGAGTGCCCACCGGTTTGCCCTCATACAGCAGGGTGGTGGCACCGGCCAGCAGCGGGCCGTAAACGATGTAGGAGTGGCCCACCACCCAGCCGACGTCGGACGCTGTCCACATCACTTCGCCGGGCCCGATGTCGTAGATGTTCGCCATGGTCCACGAGAGCGCGACGGCGTGGCCGCCATTGTCCCGCACCACACCCTTCGGGGTACCCGTGGTGCCGGACGTGTAAAGAATGTAGAGCGGATCCGTGGCGGCCACCTCCACGGGCGCCGCCGGAACAGCCCCTTCCATCGTCTGGTCCCAGTCGAGCCACCCCCGGAAGTCCTCCAACGTGGCGGCGAAGCCTTCGCGGTTCTTGACGATGACGGGCAGTTCGCCGACGCCGCTCAGGGTGAGCGCTTCGGCCACGGCAGGCAGGTACTCCACATGCCTCGACGGTTCAATGCCGCCCGAAGCGGTGACAATGACAGAAGGCCCGGCGTCAACGATCCTCGCCGCCAGCTCCTTGGGTGCGAACCCGCCGAACACCACCGAATGGACTGCACCCAACCGCGCCGTAGCAAGCATGGCAATCGCGGCTTCGGGAATCATGGGCATGTAGATGACCACCCGGTCGCCTTTGCCAACACCCTGCGAGCGCAGCACTCCGGCGAACCGGGCCACCAGTCCGGTCAGTTCCGAGTAGGTATAGCTGCGCTTGATCCCCAGCATTGCGGAATCGTAGATGAGCGCGGCCTGGTCTCCGCGGCCGGCTTCGACGTGGCGGTCCAAGGCGTTGTAGGCCGTGTTGAGAGTGGCGCCCGGAAACCAGCGGTACAGCGGGGCTCCGGACTCATCCAGGGCGGCCACGGGCGGTTTGCTCCATGACACTGCCCGTGAGGCTTCCAGCCAGAAATCCTCCCGCTCATCCAAGCTCCGTGCGTACGTTTCCTGATAGCTGCTGCCCATGTTGTGCTCCTGTCCACGCTGACATGCTTGTCCTCCATGCTAGGGGGCGAGTGCACGCCAGACAAGGGTTTTGTATACAAAGAATTGCTTTTTTCGGGTTTTAGAGCCGAATGCTTGGGCCTGGATGCGTTTTGTGTATACACTGGCACCATCCACGCAATGAGGGGAGGAAACCTTGCGAGCCAGCGACAAAGCGTACGCGTCACTTCGCGAAGACATCATAGAATGGCGCCTCGCGCCGGGCACCGTCCTTGCCGAAGTGGAACAGTCCGAACGCCTGGGGGTGTCCCGCACCCCGGTCCGGGAGGCGCTTAGCCGCCTCAGTGCGGAAGGACTCACGACGGCGGCGGGCGGCCGCGGCGTCGTCGTCACCGACATCTCCCTGGACGACATCGACGAGATGTTCGAGCTCCGCGAAACCCTGGAGGGCAAGGCGGCAGCCCTGGCCGCCGAACGCGGCGAGCGCACGGTGTTCGAACGGCTCCATGCCGATCTCCTGCGGGCGCCGGAGCTGATCAGCAAGGATGACCCCGCGCGGCACGAGTACTACGCGCTGGTGGGCCGCCTCGATGAGGCGATCGACGCCGCCATCTCCAACTCCTACCTCGCCCAGGCTATGCGGAGCCTGCGCGTCCATCTGGTCCGCGTCCGCCGCCTCGCTGCAGATGACGCGGCGCGCCTGAACGCAGCCGCGGCCGAACATGCCGCAATTGCCGAGGCCATCGCGGCCGGCAATGCCCGGCTCGCCGAAGCAGCCACCACGCTGCACCTGCACCGCAGTCTTTCCCACGTCAAAGCGACCCACTCACCTACTAAGGAGCACCATGGTTAAGCTCAACCACGTCCGTGTATACAAGAGCGAAGAGAACCTCGCCCGTGAAGACCAGCTGGCCCACAAGATCGCGGAGGTCGCCGCCGACGCCGTCGAGGTGACCCCGGAGGTCACCGAGATGGTGATCAACCGGGTCATCGACAACGCGTCGGTTGCCATCGCTTCCCTGAACCGCGGGCCCATCATCGCCGCCCGTGCCCAGGCCCTGACCCACGCACCCACCACCAACGGCAAGGGCTCCGGCGTCTTCGGCATCACGGACCGGGTCTCCCCCGAGTGGGCAGCCTGGGCCAACGGCGTCGCCGTCCGCGAACTCGACTACCACGACACCTTCCTGGCGGCTGACTACTCGCACCCCGGGGACAACATTCCGCCGATCCTCGCCGTAGCCCAGCACGTTGGAGCCAGCGGCAAGGACCTGATCCGCGGCATCGCCACCGGCTACGAAATCCAGGTCAACCTGGTCAAGGCCATCTGCCTCCACAAGCACAAGATTGACCATGTGGCCCACCTCGGCCCGTCCGCCGCGGCCGGCATCGGCACGCTTCTCGGCCTTGATGTGGAGACCATCTTCCAGTCCGTTGGCCAGGCACTGCACACCACCACCGCCACCCGCCAGTCCCGCAAGGGCGAAATCTCCACCTGGAAGGCCCACGCCCCGGCTTTCGCCGGCAAGATGGCCGTTGAGGCCGTGGACCGCTCCATGCGCGGCCAGACCTCTCCGGTTCCGATCTATGAAGGCGAAGACGGCGTTATTGCCTGGATGCTGGATGGCCCCGACGCCTCGTACGAGGTTCCGTTGCCCGAAGCCGGCGAACCCAAGCGCGCCATCATGGACACGTACACCAAGGAACACTCCGCCGAATACCAGGCCCAGGCCTGGATCGATCTGGCCCGCAAGCTCCACAAGGAACACCCGGAGGCCACCGACCCCGCCAACGTCAAGTCAGTCCTGATCAAGACCAGCCACCACACGCACTACGTGATCGGCTCCGGCGCCAACGATCCGCAGAAGTACAGCCCCACAGCCAGCCGCGAAACGCTGGACCACTCCATCCCGTACATCTTCACCGTCGCCCTGCAGGACGGCAGCTGGCACCACGTTGATTCCTACGCCCCGGAGCGTGCCGGCCGGCCCGACACCGTGGAGCTGTGGCACAAGGTCACCACCGAGGAAGACCCGGAATGGACGCGCCGCTACCACTCACTGGACATCGCCGAGAAGGCCTTCGGCGGTTCGGTTGAGATCACCCTGAACGACGGCACCGTGATCACCGATGAGATTGCCGTAGCCGACGCCCACCCGTTGGGCGCCCGGCCGTTCGCCCGCCAGCAGTACATCAACAAGTTCCGCACGCTGGCGGCCGGCCTTGTGGCCGAGGAGGAAATCGAACGTTTCCTGGCAGCTGCCGAAAGCCTGCCGGACCTGGGTCCGGGCGAGCTGGACCAGCTGAACATCACCGCCGCCCCCGGTGTGATCGACCTCAGCAACGCACCCGCCGGCCTTTTCTAGGCTCTTTCTTTCCAACCTCCGACAGGGAGAACACATGCTGTACTCGAAGAAAACCCCGGAGCAGAAGCGCCTGGCCCTGCGCGGGATGCTCGCCTCCGGCACCATCCAGCAGTTTCCCGGCGCCTTCAGCCCGCTGTCCGCGCGGCTGATTGAGGAAAAGGGCTTTGCCGGCGTGTACATCTCCGGTGCCGTGCTGGCCAACGATCTTGGCCTGCCGGACATCGGGCTGACCACCCTGACTGAGGTTGCCACCCGGGCCGGGCAGATCGCCCGTATGACTGACCTGCCCTGCCTGGTGGACGCGGACACCGGATTCGGCGAGCCCATGAACGTGGCCCGCAGTATCCAGGAGCTTGAGAACGCCGGACTGGCCGGCTGCCACATTGAAGACCAGTTCAACCCCAAGCGCTGCGGCCACCTGGACGGCAAGAACGTGGTGGACCTGGACACCGCCGCCAAGCGCATCCGGGCCGCAGCGGACGCGCGCCGGGATCCGAACTTCCTCATCATGGCCCGGACCGACATCCGGGCCGTGGAGGGCATTGAAGCGGCCCAGGAGCGCGCGCGGGCCCTGGTGGACGCCGGCGCCGACGCCATCTTCCCGGAAGCCATGAAGGACCTGTCCGAGTTCCAGGCCATCCGGGATGCCGTGGACGTGCCGGTCCTGGCCAACATGACGGAGTTCGGCAAGAGCGATCTGTTCACGGTTGACCAGCTGCAGTCCGTGGGCGTCAACATGGTGATCTACCCCGTCACGCTCCTGCGCATTGCCATGGGCGCTGCAGAGCGTACGCTGGAATCGATCAAGGCAACAGGGTCACAGGAAGCACAGGTGGAGAACATGCTCACCCGTGCGCGTCTCTATGACCTCGTGGACTACGAGGCCTACAACCAGTTCGATACCGGCGTTTTCAACTTCCAGATTCCCGGCGTCCGCTAGGACCCGGAACCCCGCAAGAACGAAGGAGTTCAACATGGCTGCTGAAGATATCAAGAAGGGCCTGGCCGGCGTTGTGGTGGACTACACCGCGGTTTCCAAGGTCAACCCCGACACCAACTCGCTGCTCTACCGCGGTTACCCCGTGCAGGAACTTGCCGCCAAGTGCAGCTTCGAAGAAGTTGCCTACCTGCTCTGGAACGGCGAGCTGCCCACCGCGGAAGAGCTGTCCGCATTCTCGGCCCGCGAGCGCGCCGGACGGGGGCTTGATCCCGTGGTGAAGCAGGTCATTGACGCACTCCCCACCACCTCGCACCCGATGGATGTGTGCCGGACGGCGGCGTCCGTCATGGGCGCCCGGCACGAACTGGCCGAGGACTCCTCGCCCGAGGCCAATATGGCCAAGGCCGTGGATCTCTTTGCTGCGATGCCCGCGGTGGTGGCCTACGACCAGCGCCGCCGTCGCGGCCAGGAGCTGGTGGAGCCCCGGGATGAGCTGGGTTACTCGGAGAACTTCCTGTGGATGGCGTTCGGCGAGGATCACGTCCCGGAGGTCGTGGAGGCCTTCAACGTCTCGATGATCCTCTATGCCGAACATTCCTTCAACGCTTCCACGTTCACCGCCCGGGTTGTCACCTCAACCCTGGCTGACCTGCATTCGGCCGTGACGGCAGCTATCGGTGCCCTCAAGGGTCCGCTGCACGGCGGCGCCAACGAGGCCGTCATGCACACTTTCGACGAGATCGGCATCCGGTCCGAAGAGTCCCTGGACCAGGCCGCTGCCCGGGCTAAGGCCTGGATGGAGGATGCCCTGGCGCAGAAGAAAAAGGTCATGGGCTTCGGCCACCGCGTCTACAAGCACGGCGACTCCCGCGTCCCCACCATGAAGGCCGCGCTGGACAAGATGATCGCGCACTACGGCCGTCCGGAACTTCTGGGGCTGTACAACGGCCTTGAGCAGGCCATGGACGAGGCCAAGGCCATCAAGCCGAACCTCGACTACCCGGCCGGCCCCACCTACCACCTGATGGGCTTCGACACCCCCACGTTCACTCCCCTGTTCGTGGCCAGCCGCATCACGGGGTGGACAGCGCACATCATGGAACAAGCGGCGTCGAACTCACTGATCCGGCCGCTGAGCGAATACAACGGCCCGGAAGAACGGCACGTGCCCTAATCCCCACCGGCGTGGGCCCATCCGGCTCCCAAACACTCGACGGCGGGCCGGTCACCTGAAGAAGGTGACCGGCCCGCCGTCGGCGTCTCCGCCTCAGCGCGTGGTGTAGTCCAGCACCTCACGGACGGATTCGTTGTCATCGTTCAGGACCACGGTGAGCCGCAGCACGGACCCCCCTAGCGCCAGCGGCAGCCAATGCGCTGCGTCCTGCCACATCCGCTCCACAGGCAAGGACCCGACGTCGAACCATTCCGGCCGGATCTCCGCGCTTTCAGCCGGCTCACCGTCCCAGCGCTCTGCTACGAACAGGCGGGTAGTCATGTTCCATTCCGGCCGGGCGGGAAAGTCGAACTCCACCACCCCGGCGTCACGGAGGTCTGCTTCGAGGACTACCACACCGGCTTCCTCCTGCACTTCGCGGCAGGCAGCCTGCTGGTCCGTCTCCCCCGGTTCAACGTGGCCGCCGAGTCCCACCACCTTGCCCAGCCCAAAACCGGTCTTCTTCGTTCCCAGCAGGACCTGGGACACGCCGGTGGCCTCCCGGGTGAGGAAGCACAGCGTGACAGCGGTGAATGTCATGCCCTCAACCCTATAGCCGGCGGCATGCCGGCGCGGTTCCCCGGGGATGCTGCGTTCAATGTGCCGAGCCCCAAGAAGGCTGAACCTGGTTGTCAGCCCAGCGCGCGCGGGTGGGCGGCGGCGTAGATTTCCCGGAGGGTGTCCGCCGTGACCAGGGTGTAGACCTGCGTGGTGGTGACGGAGGCATGGCCCAGCAGCTCCTGGACCACGCGGACGTCCGCGCCGCCCTCCAGCAGGTGCGTGGCGAAGGAATGCCGCAAGGTGTGCGGCGATACGTCCTTGGTGATGTTGGCCTTGTCCGCCGCGACTTTCAGGATGGTCCACGCACTTTGGCGGCTGATCCGGCCGCCCCGGGCATTAAGGAACAGGGCCGGTGTGCCCTTGCCCTTGGCAGCCAGCAGCGGGCGGCCCCGGACAAGGTACGCGTCGAGCGCCCGGGCGCCATAGGAGCCGAGCGGTACGAGCCGTTCCTTTGATCCCTTGCCGAACAGCCGGACCACCGCCGGCCCGGCCTCAGCGTCCTGCAGGGAAATGTCGTCCACGTCCAGGCCCACGGCCTCACTGATTCGGGCGCCGGTGGAGTAGAGGAATTCGAGCAGTGCGCGGTCCCGGAGGCCGGTGGCGGTGTCTGTGCCGGCCGCTTCGAGGATGCGCGTGACTTCATCCACGCTGATGGCTTTGGGCAGCCTCTTACCCGGCATGGGCGGGTGGACGTCGCTGGCCGGATCCGTCACCGTCAGTCCTTCCAGGGCCCAGAATTTGTGCAGTCCGCGGACGGCAACCACCGTCCTGGCCGCAGACCTGACGCCCAGCGCCGTGCCGCCGTCGGAACCGTCATTGAGGGCCATCACGAAACCCGTTACATGATGGCGGGTGATCTGGTCCGGGGCGTGGCAGCCCTGGGCCGCCAGGTACCGTGCGTACCGCGTCAGGTCACGGCGATAGGCAGCAAGCGTGTTGGCTGCCAGGCCCCGTTCGACGCCCATGTGCTGAAGATATCCCGTGATGGCGCGGTCGACGGCGGTCTGGGGCTGGACTGCCTTGGCTGCGGCTTCCGGCACTGCGGCTTCCGGCGCTGCAGCTGCCGGGGAGGTGGTTTCCGGCGACGTGGTGGCGGTCATCAACGCTGGCTGGGGTGCGCCGGCCAGGGTGCGTTTGCGGGGCGGAGCCCGGCAAAGCCGTCCGCCCGGGCTGCTGCTGCGGCCAGGATTCCGACGACGGCGGAGGGGTTGTGCAGCCGCCCGCCAAGGACTGCCGCCACGGCTTCGTCCAGGGCGATCCAGTGGAATTCGATCTCCGCTTCCTCATCGGTCCGCTCGTGGCGGTCGTGGTGCGGCACGTCCGTGAGGTCACGGGCCAGGTAGATCCTGATGGCCTCGCTCGATGACCCGGGTGAATTGAAAAAGTCCGCCAGGACGTTCCATTGTGCGGCCGCGAGGTCTGCCTCTTCAGCCAGCTCACGGGCGGCGCCCACCACAAAATCTTCGCCTTCAATGTCCAGGAGGCCTGCCGGGATTTCCCAGAGGTCCATGCCTACCGGATGGCGGTACTGCCGGATGAGGAGTACTTCCCCGGCAGTGTTCATCGGCAGCACCGCGACGGCGCCGGGGTGGTCGATGTAGTCACGGGTCAGTGCTTCGCCGGTCTCACTCAGCTGGAAGCTGTCGCTTACAACGTCCCAGATCCGGCCTTCGTAGACTTTTTCCGTAGACAGAAGACGGCGCGGGCTCGGTGCATCCGAAACCTGCTCTGCAGCTGGGATCGTTTCAGGTGTACCGGGCATCGCGCCGTCCTCTACTTATTCGGTTCTATTTTGCCGCAACCGTGCGTGACGGTTTGGCCTCTGGTGCGCCCTGTGCGTTCTGGTGGTCCAGGGCGGCCTTAATCAGTCCGCTGAAGAGCGGGTGGGGCCTGGTGGGGCGTGAGCTCAGCTCCGGGTGCGCCTGGGTTGCCACGTAGTACGGGTGGACCTCGCGGGGCAGTTCAACATATTCCACGAGCTTGCCGTCCGGTGACGTGCCGGAGAACACCAGGCCCTCGGCGGCGATCTGGTCGCGGTACTTGTTGTTGACCTCGTAGCGGTGGCGGTGGCGTTCGCTGACGGTGGTCTTCCCGTAGGTCTCGGCAATGACGGAGCCTTCGTCCAGCTTGGCCTCGTACAGGCCAAGGCGCATGGTGCCGCCGAGATCGCCCTTGCCTTCCACAATGTCCAGCTGCTCTTCCATCGTGGCGATGACCGGGTACTTTGAGTCAGGCTCGAACTCGCTTGACGATGCGCCTTCCAGGCCCACCACGTTGCGCGCATACTCGATCACCATGCACTGCAGGCCAAGGCACAGGCCCAGGACGGGCAGCCGTGATTCGCGGGCGTATTTCAGTGCGCCCAGCTTGCCTTCGAGGCCGCGGATACCGAAGCCGCCGGGGACGCAGATGGCGTCCACGCCGCCAAGGGATGCCACGGCGCCTTCGTGCGTTTCGCATTCGTCCGACGGGACCCAGCGGATTTTGACCTTCGTGTCGTTCGCGAAACCGCCGGCGCGCAGGGCTTCGGTCACGGACAGGTAGGCGTCCGGGAGGTCGATGTACTTGCCCACCAGGGCAATTTCGACGTGGTGCTTGGGGTTGTGGACTGCTTCGAGCAGCTTGTCCCAGCTGGTCCAGTCCACATCCTTGAACGGCAGGTCCAGTGCGCGGACGATGTAGGAGTCCAGCCCCTGGGTGTGCAGGGTTTTGGGGATGTCGTAGATGCTCGGCGCATCGGGGCAGCCGATGACTGCTTCGATGTCGACGTCGCACATGCGGCCGATCTTGGCGCGCATGGCTTCGGGGACTTCGCGGTCCGAACGGATCACGATTGCTTCCGGCTGGATACCGATGGAGCGCAGGGCCGCCACGGAATGCTGGGTTGGCTTGGTTTTCAGTTCCTGCGACGGTCCGATGTAGGGAACCAGCGAGACGTGGACGAAGAAAACGTTGCCACGGCCAATGTCCTGGCGGACCTGGCGGGCTGACTCGAGGAAAGGCTGGGACTCGATGTCGCCGACGGTGCCGCCGATTTCGGTGATGATGACGTCGGGCGCGTTTTTGCCTTCGGCGGGCAGGCGCATGCGGCGCTTGATTTCATCGGTAATGTGCGGGATCACCTGGACGGTGTCGCCGAGGTATTCGCCGCGACGTTCCTTGGCGATCACGGTCGAGTAAACCTGGCCGGTGGTGACGTTGGCTGAGCCTTCGAGGTTTTCGTCGAGGAAGCGCTCGTAGTGTCCGATGTCCAGGTCCGTCTCGGCGCCGTCGTCTGTGACGAAGACTTCACCGTGCTGGAAGGGGTTCATCGTGCCCGGATCCACATTGAGATAGGGATCGAGCTTCTGCATAGTTACAGACAATCCGCGTGCCCGCAGCAGGTGACCGAGGCTCGAAGCCGTCAGTCCCTTACCGAGCGAGGACGCCACACCACCGGTTACGAAGATGTGTTTGGTCGTCTTGGACGAGCCCGGGAACCGGGAATTTACACGGGAATTTGATCGCTGCACCACGGAATTCGAGCCTATCATCAAATGAGCCTTCCCCGGATCAGGAACTGGTTCCCCAAATGATCCAGTGTGCAGGGCGAGGCGCCCTGCGATCAAGGGCCTGACGTCGCTTAGGCACGCTGTGGCAGCAGTTTCGCGTCGTCAAGCAGCTCCTGGGCGTGGGCCCGGGCCGATTCGGAGTCCTCCTGGCCCGCAAGCATGCGGGCCAGTTCCTTCACCCGCTCGGGACCGTCGAGGAGGCGGACATCACTGGACGTAAACCCGGTGGCGGTGCCGCCGTCGGCTCCCCGCACGGAAGTTTTGGTGACGGTGATGTGCTGGTCCGCAAACGCTGCCACCTGCGGCAGGTGCGTGACCACCAGAACCTGGACGTGGCGGGCGAGCATGGCCAGCCGGCGCCCGATTTCGACGGCGGCACGCCCGCCCACGCCGGCGTCCACTTCGTCGAACACGAACGTAGGCACCGGGTCCACCGCGGCGAGGACCACTTCGATGGCCAACATCACACGCGACAGTTCACCGCCGGAGGCGCCCTTGCCGAGCGGGCGGGCAGGCGCCCCGGAGTGTGGCTGGAGCAGGAAGGAGATCTCGTCCGCGCCGTGCGGCATCAGCTGGCCCGTGTTTTCGAGGTTGATCACAAGGGTGGCGTCAGCCATGGCCAGTGCCTTCAGCTCGGCGCTGACGCGGCTGGAGAGGTCTTTGGCAGCCTTGGCGCGGATTTTGCTGATGGCCGCGGCCTGCTTCTGCAGTTCTGCTTCGGCCTTGGCAACCTCGGCGTCCAGGGCCTCGATCCGGGTGGAGTCGTCCTGGAGTTCATCGAAGCGCACGCGGGCGTTCTCGGTCCAGACCAGGACTTCGTCGATGCTGGGGGCATACTTGCGGACGAGTTTGGCCAGGGACGCGCGCCGGCCCTCGATTTCGGCGAGCCGTTCCGGTCCTTCCGAGTCCAGGCCCGCCTGGTAGCTCGCCAGTTCCGTGGCGATGTCGTTGAGCAGGAAACCCACTTCTGCCAGGCGGGCCGCGGCGGAGCCCAGCTCGGCGTCGTGTTCGGCCACATGTTCGAGGGTGCGTTTCGCGGCGTCCACCAGAGTGGTGGCGTCGCCCTCATCGCCGTAGTCTTCCGCGATGAGGGCCTGGTGCGCGGTGTTCGCTGCGATCCTGAGTTCTTCCACGTTGGCCAGTTTCACGGCTTCCGCTTTGAGAGTTTCGTCCTCCCCCGGCTGCGGATCCACTCCGTCGATTTCCGCCAGCGCAATCTCCAGCGATTCGGCTTCGCGGAGCCTGTCACGGGCGGCGCTGCGGAGGGTTTCCAGCTCTGTCTGGACTGCTTTCCAATGAGTGTGAAGCGTCTGGTAGGTACCCAGCGGTCCGGCCAGGGCGTCGCCGGCAAACTTGTCGAGGGCACCGCGCTGGGCCACCGCCCCCTTCAACCTGATCTGGTCCGACTGGCCGTGGAGCACCACAAGGGTTTCGCCGATCTCGGCCAGGACACCCACGGGGGCTGCCCGGCCCCCAAGGAAGGCACGGCTGCGGCCGTCCGCTCCGAGGCGACGGGCAAGGATGAGTTCCGCGCCGCCGTCGAACTCTTCCACGTCCGCGCCCGCCTCAATGGCCCGGGCTATCGCCGAGTGCCCGGCGTCGAGCTTAAGGACGGCCTCCGCGGTGGCGCTTTTCGCGCCGCTCCGCACGGCGCCGGCGTCGGACCTTGCCCCGAGGAGGAGGCCGACGGCGGTGACCACCATCGTTTTACCTGCACCGGTTTCACCGGTGACGACGCTCAGCCCGGGGCCCAGCGGAAGGGTGGCGTCAGTGATAACGCCCAGATCGCGGATTCTCAGTTCTTCAAGCATGCTTCACTTTGCGGTCGCGGGATCGGTGGTGTCGTCGGGCCGGTCTCCGCAGGGAACCTGAAGCGGCGGCATAGGCCGCAGCGTCCGGACGACCGGAAGGGGCCCGGTGTGGATGGACTCCGATTGTGGCACGGGCCCGCGCCAGCCATGGATGGGGAGCTCGAATTTGCGGACCAGCCGGCCGGAGAATGGCGTCTGATGTGTTCTTGCAAGGCGGACCGGAGTGGCGGACTTTGTCACTTCCACCCGTGCACCGGGCGGCAGGTCCACGGAACGCCGGCCGTCGCACCAGAGTACGCCCTGGGCGCCGTTGCGGGTGAGGACTTCCACGGCCAGCCGTGACGCCGGCGATACCACCAGGGGCTTCGCAAACAACGCGTGGGCGCTGATGGGCACAATCAGCAGGGCTTCGACCTCGGGCCAGACCACCGGTCCGCCAGCCGAGAAGGCATAGGCGGTTGAGCCTGTCGGGGTGGCAAGCACCACGCCGTCGCAGCCGAATGTCGTCAGCGGGCGCTCGTCCACTTCGGTGACCACCTCGAGCATGCGTTCGCGGTTGCCCTTTTCGATCGCGGCTTCATTAAGGGCCCAGGTGTGCCAGATCTTCTGGCCGCGGACCCACACCTGGACATCGATGGTCATGCGCTCTTCCACCGTGTAGGCGCGGCGGGCAATCCACTCCACGGTCTGGGCCAGGTCTGCCCGCTCGCTCTCGGCCAGGAAGCCGACGTGGCCAAGATTGACGCCCAGCAGCGGCACATCGACTTCGCGGACCAGCTCAGCTGCCCGAAGGATGGTGCCGTCACCACCGAGGACCATCACAAGCTCCACGTCAGGCAGCTGCACATGGTCGTGCAGGATCTCCACCGGCTGGTTGAGCTGGCCGAAGAATCTCTCCATGTCCGCCAGCTCGGATTCCTGCATCACCGGGACGATCCCTGCGTCATACAGCTGGGCGCAGGCTTCCCAGGCAGCCTTCAGTGATTCCTCGCGGCCAGTGTGGGCAAGGACAAGTACTCGCCTGCTCATCGAGTTCCGCTTTCTAGTGGTTCGGCCAGATTCTGCCAAGCAAACCGTCCATGGCTGCGTGGCGCTCTTCGATCTTAGGCAGGTCTTGGGACATCCTGCGCTTTATCCACAGGAAGTATTCGACGTTTCCGTCCTGGCCGGGCAGGGGGCTGGCCGCCAGGCCGCATAAGTCCAGTCCGGCGTCGAGCGCTGCGTTGGCCACCTTTTCCACTGCCATCCGGCGTTCGCGCTCAGAAGTCACCACGCCGGTGCGGCCAAGGCGGTCCTTGCCGATTTCGAACTGCGGCTTGACCATAAGCACCAGGTCACCGCCCGGCTGCGTGCACATGGCCAGCGGATGGGCCACCAGGGTCAGCGAGATGAAGGAGAGGTCAGCCACCGTGAGTTCGGCCTGTCCGCCGATATCCTCGGGCGTCATGTAGCGCACGTTGAGTCCCTCATGCACGGCTACGCGGGCGTCTTCCCGGAGCTGCGGCACCAGCTGGCCATGCCCGACGTCGACCGCCACCACGTGTGCCGCACCGCGCCGCAGCAGCACCTCAGTGAAGCCGCCGGTGGAAGCGCCGGCGTCAAGGCATCTTTTTCCTGCCACCATGACGTCAGGAAAGGCGTCAAGCGCGCCGGCCAGTTTGTGGCCTGCCCGGCTGACGTAGCTGTCCTCTTCGGTGTGCTCAACGGCCAGGTCCCTGTCCTCCGGCACCTGCAGTGACGCCTTCGACAGGATCTGCCCGGACGAACTCACCTTTCCCTCAGCGATGAGTGCGGCGGCGTGGGTCCGGGACCTCGCCAGGCCGCGGGCCACGAGGGCTTGGTCCAGACGAGCCATGCTCAGGCCTCTCCTGCCCCGTTGGGGGCGTCTTCATTTAGCGCCTCGAACAGGGCGTCATGGAGTTCACTGTAGACAGCTTCGTGCTCCGCGCCGGGCATGCCGGGCACTCCGCGCAGGGCGGCGACGATGGACGCAATCTCCGGATCGCCGATTTGTTCAGCTCCGGGCTCGGGCCATTCGGGTGTTTGCTGGGCTGGGTGGGCGTTGTGCTCGTGGTTCAGCTCAGTCATTGCACCAGTCTACTGAGTGTGCCATTCGAGTTTCGGCGCCCTTGCTTCGGCAGCGTCCGGCACGGCAGCCCACCAGGCAGCGCAGGCCGCGCGCCAGGCGTTGATGTCATCCTCGCGGCCCTGGACGCTGACTGTCTCCCCGGTGACGTGCGCTGCAGCGTCGCCGCAGCGGTACGTTCCGCCATCGACGCTGATGTCCGGGTACGGGCGGTGCAGGTCACTGAGTACGCTGATGACATAGTCAGGGCGCTCGGCAGTGCGTGCTGCGAGGATGGTGTGCTTGGTGTCGACGCCGGTCAGCACCGCCACGGTGGCAAAGCCGGCGTTGTTGCCGCCGAGGATGTCCGTGTCCAGGCGGTCGCCCACCACCAGGGGACGGTCGGCGGCGAGCCGTTTGGCCGCTGCATGGAAGAGCGGGGCCTCCGGTTTGCCCGCGACAAGCGGCGTCTGACCGGTGGCGGCCGTGACTGCGGCAACGAGGGTGCCATTGCCGGGAGCCATGCCGCGTGCCTGCGGAATGGACATGTCCGTATTCGTGGCTACCCAAAGCGCGCCTGCGGACACCACGAACGCGGCCTCGGCGAGGTCCTTCCACCCGATACCCGGGTTGAACCCCTGGACAACTGCCACCGGCTCCTCGTCCTGGCTGCTGACCGGAGTCAGGCCCGCCAGTTCGATCTCCTGGGCCAGCGCCGGGCTGCCGGTGATCAACACCTTTGCCCCGGGCCGCAGCATGGAGGACAGCAGCTCGGCGGCGGCCTGCGATGAACTGACCACCTGGTCGTCCTCCGCCGGGGCGCCGAGTTCACGGAGGTGCGCGGCGACCTGCGCGGGAGTGCGTGAGGCATTGTTGGTCACATAGCCCAGGCCAATGCCCAGGCCGGCCAGCTGCTGCAGTGACTCGACGGCGCCGGGGATGGCGTGCGGGCCTTCGTACACCACACCATCAAGGTCCGCCAAGAGGGCGTCAAAAAGGGAGATCAGGGAAACGTCAGTCATGGCGGGCTAGCTGTCCTGTCGCTCGGAGTGGCTGTCGTCGTTGTTCCCGCCGTCTGCGGAATCGTCGTGGGCTGAATCGCCGTGGGCTGATGCCAGTTCGTCAGAATCTTCGGCTGATTCAGCGGCAGAGTTCAGCTCGTCCGCTTCGGCGGAGTCCGCGTCAGACTCGGCGTCATCGGACTCGAAGTAATCGGATTCGACGTCGTCGACTGAGGCATCCACGCCGGAGGCCTCAGGTGATTCCGGTGCGGCTTCAGCAGCCGGGGCAGACGTGGCGGTTTCCGGGCCGCCGGCGGCGCGCTGGAGCAAACGCTTGCGCTGCGCTTCCTCGCGGGCTTCCTCTTCTTCGTCCCAGCCGAGGTCCACAATGTCGGGTTCCTCGTCAACTCCGAGGCCCAGCGCGTTCTCAGCCACCACAGCCTGTTTCTGCCACTTTGCCGCTTCCTCTGTGCGGCCTACGGCAGCCAGGGCGACAGCATAGGCGCGGAACAGTCGGGGGCTGTAGGAAAAGGCCCGGTTGATGTCCAGCTGGGCGATCTCAAGCTCGGCTACGGCAGCGTCCAGCTGGCCGAGGTCGGTCCGGGCTCCGGCTGCGACAATGGCGAGCTCGGCCTTGCCCGGCGCGTCGAGGTCATTGGCTTCCTCGGAGCGGACCACATCGAGCGCACGGTCAGGGCGGCCCAGTCCCCGCTCGCAGTCTGCCATGACGGGCAGGTGGACGTTGGAACCGCTGATGCGGCGGTACGTGCGGAACTCCCGCAGTGCTTCGCCGTAGTGTCCTGCTGCATAGGCGGTCAGCCCCACGGCTTCGCGGACGGCAGCGAGCCGTCCACCCCGCCGGCTGGCCGCGAGGGCATGCTGGAACGCGAGTTCGGGCTCTTCATCAATCAGGCGACCGGCCATCACCAGGTGGCGTGCAACCCATTCGGCGCTCTTGGCCTCCAGCGTCTTGATCTGGTGCTGGGTGGCGCGGTCAAGCTCCTTGCCCGTGACATCCTCATCGATCTCCGGGGAACGTTCACGATCGGGACGGTTGGCGCTGCGAAGATCGCGGGCGTTGGGAACACGGGCCGGACGGTCTTCTGCGCGGTCCCTGCCGAACTGGCGGGGGCCTGAATCGCCGCGGTCGAAACTGCGCGGCGCACGGTCCTGGCGGTCGCCGAACGGCTTGCGGTTTTCGCCGCCGGAGAACCCGCGGCGTTCGCCGTCGCCTTCGCGGCGCGGACGGTCACCATAGGGCTTGTTGTCGCGGTCGCCGTAAGGCTTCCGCTCACCACCACCAGTGAAGGGCTTGCGCTCTCCGCCACCGAAGCTGCGGCGTTCGCCGTCGCCTTCGCGGCGCGGACGGTCACCGTACGGCTTGTTGTCGCGGTCGCCGTAAGGCTTACGGTCGCCGCCACCGCTGAAGGGCTTCCGCTCACCGGCACCGAAGCTGCGGCGTTCGCCGTCGCCTTCGCGGCGCGGACGGTCACCATAGGGCTTGTTGTCGCGGTCGCCGTAAGGCTTACGGTCGCCGCCACCGCTGAAGGGCTTCCGCTCACCGGCACCGAAGCTGCGGCGTTCGCCGTCACCTTCGCGGCGTGGACGGTCACCATAGGGCTTGTTGTCACGGTCGCCGTAAGGCTTCCGCTCACCACCACCAGTGAAGGGCTTGCGCTCTCCGCCACCGAAGCTGCGGCGTTCGCCGTCGCCTTCGCGGCGCGGACGGTCACCGTACGGCTTGTTGTCGCGATCGCCATAGGGCTTACGCTCACCAAAGGACTTGCGCTCTCCGCTACCGGACCCAGGGGCACGCTTCGGTGCCTCAGAATTCCGGTCATCGCGGGAGCGGAATCCGCGCGGGTCCCCGCCGGAATTGTTTGTACCGCGGAATGGACCTCGGTCGTTGCCGCCGCGGTTGCCGCCGTTGTGCTCAGCCATGTGGGGATTCCTCCTGTTATGAGCCGACCACTGGCGCAATCGCAGCGGCTCGTTCCGTGTTTCGTTTTCCTACGCAACCCGAAATCAAGCGCTTCGAAGTCCGTACATCTCAGTCAATTCTAAGCGAGACCCAACCAGCGCATGACATGGATCCGTCAGCAGGCGCCCGTCGTGGGAATGTTCACACTATGTGGGACGCTCTCTCACTTGATGTGGGGTTTCGGGGAACGCTCTCGCACCTGCCGGCGGGTTCGGGGCAGCCCTGCTGCCTGGGTGTTCGACGGCGGTCGCGGGCGGGGGTGCAGGGGGTTTGGTGTTTTACAGCGTTAGGTGAGAGAGGGTTCCGGGTTTTACCGCGTTAAGTGAGAGAGGGTTTCGGGATTTCCCGCGTTAAGTGAGAGAGCGTTCAGGGTTTTACCACGTTAAGTGGCCCTTCGCATTTACGCATGGTTGGTTTGTTTGATCCGGTAGTGCCGGTGGCCGCCGGCGGCGAGTAGGCATCTGAGCCGGTAGTTGGTGAAGTTGCGGAAGCCTCGGGCTATTCTGCGGGTGGTTTCGATGACTCCGTTGATTGCTTCGGTAGGCCCGTTGGAGGCGCCGTTCGTTTCGAAGTAGGCCAGGATCGCGGTTTTCCATTGTTTGAGTGTCCGGCCGAGGCGGGCGACTTCCGGGATTGGGCAGGACGGGAAGGACCCAATGACTTCATTCACGAGTTCCCTGCCCCGCTCCGGCCGGGCGTGATAGATGTTGCGGAGCTTCTGGTAGCACTGCCATGCGAGGGTGACTTCGTGGTCGGGGTCTCCGGCATTGAGTTTCGCATCGAGCCGGGCGGACTGCTTGTCGGTCAGATGTTCGGCGCCGATCTGCAGGGTCCGGCGGATACCGTAGAGCGGGTCACCCTTGCGTCCGCGGTGGCCGAGAGTGTTCTGCTGGACCCGGCGGCGGACTTCGTCGACCATGGCCGATCCGAGTTTCACGACGTGGAAGGCGTCCAGGACCGTGATGGCTTCGGGCAGTTCGTCGCGGATCGCGTTGGCGTAGCCGCGGAACGGATCCAGCGCGGCGGTCTTGATCCCGGCGGTGAACCCGGGGCCACGGTCTTTGAGCCAGTCGGCGTAGGCCTTCCCGGACCGGCCTGGAACCAAGTCAAGTAGCCGTGCGTGCACCACGCCGTTCTCGTCGCGGGTGTGGTCCACGATTCCGGTGACCATGCCGGATCCCGGCGGGCCGGTGTGTGACCAGACGTGCTCATCCACCCCGAGCGCGTCAACGCCGGCGAGCCGATCGGAGTTCCTGATGCGGCGGGTGGCTTCTGCTCTGATGGCGTCCCAGACGGTGTGCCAGGAGACCCCGAGCTGGTGGGCCAGGGCCGAGACCGAGGTATCGAACCGCTGCAGCGCGTCGGTCGCCCAGTGGGCGGCTCGGGCGGTGAGTTTCGCCCGCGGCCCGGCCAGCGGGTGTTCTTCACTGAATGTTGTTTTTGGGCAGTCCAGGTCCGGGCAGCGCCAAACACGCTTGGCCCACAGCAGCCGCACCGGCTGGCCGAAACAGGGAATGTCATGGAGCCGGACCTGGCGGCGTCCGTGGCCGACCGCGACGACGCCGCAGTCCGGGCACCCGGCGAGGTCCACACCGGTTTCGACGCCCAGTACGAGGCCAGTCCTGGTTGCCGTGACGGAGCTGACGTGGACGCCCTCGACACCGAGCAGCGCATCCGCGCGCATGCACCAGCGGCCAGCAGAACAAGACATAGAGTTATTCATGTCAGGGTCTCTTTTTGGTTTTGGTTGCTTGGTCGCTACCAATTCAAAGAGGCCCTGACCTCTTTCCTGCCGCACCACGCCGCACCACAGAATACCTACGCGATGGCGCCATCCTCAGACTGCGCATCCATGCTTATCTGCGAAGGCCCCGTTAAGTGAGAGAGCGTTGGTTCGGTGTGGGTTTTGGTGTGGTGGTTAAATGTGGGAGACCCCCCGACACGTGTGTGTTGGGGGGTCTCGACCTAATGGTGTTCCGGCGGTGACCTACTCTCCCACACCCTCCCGGGTGCAGTACCATCGGCGCTGTGGGTCTTAGCTTCCGGGTTCGGAATGGGACCGGGCGTTTCCCCCACGCTATGACCGCCGTAACCCTTGCTCCGCACCCTTCGGGCCTAGGGCCGTTTGGGGTGGGAAATCTGTGGTTACAACATGCTTCCTGCCGGTGATGGCAGGTGTGGTGTTGATTATTGTGTTGTGTTTTTTGTTCCCTGCAACAAATTGGTTTGTTGTTTGGGAACCACATAGTGGACGCAAGCAGTCTTGTTATCTTTGTACTCTCCCCATGGGTGTGAACGTCTTTTGAATCCGTTCACGAGGAGAGTGTGTGGTGTAAGTTATCGGCCTATTAGTACCGGTCAGCTTCACGAGTCGTTAGTCCTCGCTTCCACATCCGGCCTATCAACCCAGTGGTCTGGCTGGGGGCCTCTCACACACAAGGTGTATGGAAATCTCATCTCGAAGCGAGCTTCCCGCTTAGATGCTTTCAGCGGTTATCCCATCCGAACGTAGCTAATCAGCGGTGCACTTGGCAGTACAACTGACACACCAGAGGTTCGTCCGTCCCGGTCCTCTCGTACTAAGGACAGCCCTTCTCAAATTTCCTGCGCGCGCAGCGGATAGGGACCGAACTGTCTCACGACGTTCTAAACCCAGCTCGCGTACCGCTTTAATGGGCGAACAGCCCAACCCTTGGGACCTACTCCAGCCCCAGGATGCGACGAGCCGACATCGAGGTGCCAAACCATGCCGTCGATATGGACTCTTGGGCAAGATCAGCCTGTTATCCCCGAGGTACCTTTTATCCGTTGAGCGACGGCCATTCCACAATGTACCGCCGGATCACTAGTCCCGACTTTCGTCCCTGCTCGAGATGTCTCTCTCACAGTCAAGCTCCCTTGTGCACTTACACTCGACACCTGATTGCCAACCAGGCTGAGGGAACCTTTGGGCGCCTCCGTTACTTTTTAGGAGGCAACCGCCCCAGTTAAACTACCCATCAGGCACTGTCCCTGACCCGGATTACGGGCCGAAGTTAGATGTCCAAAGTGACCAGAGTGGTATTTCAACGATGACTCCACCCGAACTGGCGTCCGGGCTTCAACGTCTCCCACCTATCCTACACAAGCCACTCCGAACACCAATACCAAACTATAGTAAAGGTCTCGGGGTCTTTCCGTCCTGCTGCGCGTAACGAGCATCTTTACTCGTACTGCAATTTCGCCGAGTTTATGGTTGAGACAGCGGGGAAGTCGTTACTCCATTCGTGCAGGTCGGAACTTACCCGACAAGGAATTTCGCTACCTTAGGATGGTTATAGTTACCACCGCCGTTTACTGGGGCTTAAATTCTCAGCTTCGCCCGTAAGGGCTAACCGGTCCTCTTAACCTTCCAGCACCGGGCAGGAGTCAGTCCGTATACATCGTCTTGCGACTTCGCACGGACCTGTGTTTTTAGTAAACAGTCGCTTCCCCCTGGTCTCTGCGGCCCCGATCCCCTCCCACCAGCGTGTGGTGTTCAAGGTTGGGGCCCCCCTTCTCCCGAAGTTACGGGGGCATTTTGCCGAGTTCCTTAACCATAATTCTCTCGATCGCCTTAGTATTCTCTACCTGATCACCTGTGTCGGTTTGGGGTACGGGCGGCTAAAACCTCGCGTCGATGCTTTTCTCGGCAGCATAGGATCACCAAATCCCCCCTCACGGGGGTCCCATCAGATCTCAGGCATCATGAACAGCGGATTTGCCTACCGTTCGCCCTACATCCTTAGACCGGGACAACCATCGCCCGGCTTGGCTACCTTCCTGCGTCACACCTGTTAATACGCTTGCCTCCCAGGATCAGGTCCCGCGCTCCACCAAAACCCTTCCACCACAAGGGCGGTCAGGCAGGCTTCGGGCGGTTAGTATCCCCTGTTCAACATGGACGGTTTTTCGCCGGTACGGGAATATCAACCCGTTGTCCATCGACTACGCCTGTCGGCCTCGCCTTAGGTCCCGACTTACCCAGGGCAGATTAGCTTGACCCTGGAACCCTTGATCATTCGGCGGACGGGTTTCTCACCCGTCTTTCGCTACTCATGCCTGCATTCTCACTCGTGTAGGCTCCACCGCTGGTTTACACCGCGACTTCACTGCCCACACGACGCTCCCCTACCACTCCAAACGCCTGAACCAACCCCACAAGGGAGCGGCTTGGCTAATATTTGAAATCCACAACTTCGGCGGTGTACTTGAGCCCCGCTACATTGTCGGCGCGGAATCACTTGACCAGTGAGCTATTACGCACTCTTTTAAGGATGGCTGCTTCTAAGCCAACCTCCTGGTTGTCTTCGCAACTCCACATCCTTTCCCACTTAGCACACGCTTAGGGGCCTTAGTTGGTGGTCTGGGCTGTTTCCCTCTCGACTATGAAGCTTATCCCCCACAGTCTCACTGCTGCGCTCTCACTTACCGGCATTCGGAGTTTGGCTGACGTCAGTAACCTTGTAGGGCCCATTAGCCATCCAGTAGCTCTACCTCCAGCAAGAAACACGCAACGCTGCACCTAAATGCATTTCGGGGAGAACCAGCTATCACGAAGTTTGATTGGCCTTTCACCCCTACCCACAGCTCATCCCCTCCATTTTCAACTGAAGTGGGTTCGGTCCTCCACGACGTCTTACCGTCGCTTCAACCTGGCCATGGGTAGATCACTTCGCTTCGGGTCTAGATCACGCCACTGCAACGCCCTATTCAGACTCGCTTTCGCTACGGCTTCCCCACACGGGTTAACCTCGCGACGTAACACTAACTCGCAGGCTCATTCTTCAAAAGGCACGCCGTCACCAGAATCAGACTGGCTCCGACGGATTGTAAGCACACGGTTTCAGGTACTGTTTCACTCCCCTCCCGGGGTACTTTTCACCTTTCCCTCACGGTACTGGTCCGCTATCGGTCATTAGGGAGTATTTAGGCTTATCAGGTGGTCCTGACAGATTCGCACGGGATTTCTCGGGCCCCGTGCTACTTGGGATACTCTCCAGGCGGCACAAAACATTTCGGTTACGGGGCTCACACCCTCTCTGGCCGGCCTTTCAAGACCGTTCACCTATGCCTGCACATCACACCCCACTGTCCCGGCAGAGACAGTATGGAAAGTCCCACAACCCCGACCATGCAACGCCCGCCGGCTATCACACATGGAACGGTTTAGCCTGATCCGCGTTCGCTCGCCACTACTAACGGAATCACTATTGTTTTCTCTTCCTGCGGGTACTGAGATGTTTCACTTCCCCGCGTTCCCTCCACGCACCCTATGTGTTCAGATGCGGGTCACCAGGCAGATCGCTCCCCTGGCGGGGTTTCCCCATTCGGACACCCTGGGATCACAGTCCGGTTATCGACTCCCCCAGGCTTATCGCAGATTCCTACGTCCTTCTTCGGCTCCTAATGCCAAGGCATCCACCGTGTGCTCTTAAAAACTTGACCACAAAAGATCAAAAAAACTACTTCACGAGAGAACCATGAAAACCATCACTCCATCCCGAAAGACAGAACAACAGATCCAGGTTCATATTCTTGGAAATTGCTTCTTATAAAAGATGCTCGCGTCCACTATGTAGTTCTCAAACAACAACCCCAAACCACACACCCCACACACACAACATGCGCGATCGGTGCAGCCAGGAAACCAGAAACAAACAAGTACCAGGAACACAACACATCACAACCCGTAAGCCACGACGCATCCCTCCCCGGCCCTGTTGCCTCAGGACCCAACAGTGTGCCAAACACTAAACCACCCGCCCCCACTCCCGCACCGTTCCAGGACAGGAATCCGAAGACACCATCCGTACTAGGCAAGAAGAAGAAACACGCGGCCGCTATTTGTTGATATTCCACCCGTGAGCACCCGCCGCAGAACTTACGTCTGCGCAACGGGCATATACTCCTGACAACCCCGCCACACTCACATAACGTGAGGCACGGTGACTGTAGGTGCTCCTTAGAAAGGAGGTGATCCAGCCGCACCTTCCGGTACGGCTACCTTGTTACGACTTAGTCCCAATCGCCAGTCCCACCTTCGACAGCTCCCTCCCCGTAAGGGGTTAGGCCACCGGCTTCGGGTGTTACCAACTTTCGTGACTTGACGGGCGGTGTGTACAAGGCCCGGGAACGTATTCACCGCAGCGTTGCTGATCTGCGATTACTAGCGACTCCGACTTCATGGGGTCGAGTTGCAGACCCCAATCCGAACTGAGACCGGCTTTTTGGGATTAGCTCCACCTCACAGTATCGCAACCCTTTGTACCGGCCATTGTAGCATGCGTGAAGCCCAAGACATAAGGGGCATGATGATTTGACGTCGTCCCCACCTTCCTCCGAGTTGACCCCGGCAGTCTCCTATGAGTCCCCGCCATAACGCGCTGGCAACATAGAACGAGGGTTGCGCTCGTTGCGGGACTTAACCCAACATCTCACGACACGAGCTGACGACAACCATGCACCACCTGTGAACCGACCGCAAGCGGGGCACCTGTTTCCAGGTATTTCCAGTCCATGTCAAGCCTTGGTAAGGTTCTTCGCGTTGCATCGAATTAATCCGCATGCTCCGCCGCTTGTGCGGGCCCCCGTCAATTCCTTTGAGTTTTAGCCTTGCGGCCGTACTCCCCAGGCGGGGCACTTAATGCGTTAGCTACGGCGCGGAAAACGTGGAATGTCCCCCACACCTAGTGCCCAACGTTTACGGCATGGACTACCAGGGTATCTAATCCTGTTCGCTCCCCATGCTTTCGCTCCTCAGCGTCAGTTAATGCCCAGAGACCTGCCTTCGCCATCGGTGTTCCTCCTGATATCTGCGCATTTCACCGCTACACCAGGAATTCCAGTCTCCCCTACATCACTCTAGTCTGCCCGTACCCACCGCAGATCCGGAGTTGAGCCCCGGACTTTCACGGCAGACGCGACAAACCGCCTACGAGCTCTTTACGCCCAATAATTCCGGATAACGCTTGCGCCCTACGTATTACCGCGGCTGCTGGCACGTAGTTAGCCGGCGCTTCTTCTGCAGGTACCGTCACTTTCGCTTCTTCCCTACTGAAAGAGGTTTACAACCCGAAGGCCGTCATCCCTCACGCGGCGTCGCTGCATCAGGCTTTCGCCCATTGTGCAATATTCCCCACTGCTGCCTCCCGTAGGAGTCTGGGCCGTGTCTCAGTCCCAGTGTGGCCGGTCACCCTCTCAGGCCGGCTACCCGTCGTCGCCTTGGTGAGCCATTACCTCACCAACAAGCTGATAGGCCGCGAGTCCATCCAAAACCACAAAAAGCTTTCCACCCCCCACCATGCGATGAGGAGTCATATCCGGTATTAGACCCAGTTTCCCAGGCTTATCCCAGAGTCAAGGGCAGGTTACTCACGTGTTACTCACCCGTTCGCCACTAATCCCCCCACAAGTGAGGTTCATCGTTCGACTTGCATGTGTTAAGCACGCCGCCAGCGTTCATCCTGAGCCAGGATCAAACTCTCCGTTGAAGTAAAACAAAAACGAACACAACCAACACCCCCGGAAATAACGGAAGACGAAGGCTGCAAAATTTGAAACCAGCTGTAAAAACCAGACCACACCACAGGGGCGGCATGACCCGGCAAATTCAACCAATTCAATACAATAAATTGGTATCAACAAACTTGGCACACTATTGAGTTCTCAAACAACAGACACACCCGGCACCACCACCAGCACTAAACAGCCGTGGATCGCTCCGGAGCAACTTTTCAAACTTACCCGATCCCAGGAAGCTTTGCAAATCAGCGTTTCCGCGATTTCCTGCTCCGACGAACCGGCCCCACCCGTACCTGACACACCAGAAAGTGCGCCATTCTCAGGCTGTTGAAGAAGGGGGCTTGTCGCTATTTTCCCGCATCAGCGGCGGCGACTCAGAAAACAATACACGCCCCCAACCCCCACCGCAAATCCACCACCAACACCACCCCCAAACCCCCAAAAACCCCGCCAACACACCAAACCCGGACCCCAAACCACCCACCTGTTCACTGGATCACACCACCAGGCCTGAAACAGTAATCAACAAGCTCCACGGGCACAGAGGGCGTGCATGGGCACGGACGCAGCTACTCACATTCACCCGCGGACGGGCCTAGCGTCGCCTCTGACCAGGTTGCGGCTCCCGGCATAGCCGATGACGGCCACCGCCAGGACGGCAACAAGGCAGGCCAAGGCCCACCACGCTGTGCCGTATGGGCTCCCCTGCAGTTCGGAAAGGAAGAACTTCGTGAAGCTGTTGAAGGCTGCGTGGAACAGGATCACCACCGGCAAACTTGCCTGCGTACTGTTGTACAGCCATGCGAGCAACACCGCCTGCGCCACAACATAGATCGCGAACGGAACCAAGGGACGCTGGTCCGGGTCCGACACCAGTTCGGGCAGGTGCCATGGCAGCCACACCGATCCCACGATCAAGGCCGCAGCTAACGCGCTCCGACGTCGTTGCAGGCGCGGGAGCAGAAACCCTCGCCATCCGAGCTCTTCGAAGATGCCCACGATGACCATGGTGGCGGCGAGGGACCCGGCGACCTGCAGCACGTCTGACGGCTCCCAGGATGGAACGGACGCCCCTGCGAAAACCGCTACGCCGAAGGCTGCGGCGGGGACGGCCAGCGGCACGCCCAGTGCCACGCCGTACCACACGGGATTGACCCGCCATTTTCCAAGCTGACGCAGAAGGCCGAGCAACCCCGCACGGCCTCCCGCCACCGCAGCAATAAGGACGGCAGCCAGCCCCGGACCAAATGGCACCAGTGGGCTGCTCTCAGGGTTCAGGAGGACCAGCGGCCAGATGCTCCAGGAAATGACGTAGGCGAGCACGAGGTAAAGCACAATGTCATGGCGGGCTACCCACTCCCGCAACTGACCTTTCCGGACCGGCATCGGAACCTCCTCTTCATTGAGTTGGCACTGAGGGTTCTCTAAGTCTGGCGCCCCCCTTTACGGACACCTAGGCAATGCCGCCCCAAGGACAGAAAGGTGGGCACGCGCTGGTCTGCTTTCCGGCAGGCGTTCGACGGCGGTACGGAGGGCGGGTGCCGCCGCCCCGCTCTCAGATATCCGAAGAGGACCAGCGTCCAAGCCCTTCAAATCAAAGCCAAGAGTCCCCGGGCCCGTTCCTGTCCGTGACGCACGGCACCGCCTGTTCGCGTTTAGCCCGCGGTGTCACCCACAATAAGCCCATGACTAAGAGTGATGCCAGGTTGCCGCGCCTTGAGGACGTGGCCGAACTCGCCGGAGTGTCACACCAGACGGTCTCCCGCGTGATCAACAACCATCCCAACGTCAGTAAGGCCACCCGGGAAAAGGTGGAAGCAGCCATCGCCGAACTCGGTTACCGGCGCAACACGGCTGCCCGCAGCCTGGTGACGCGGCATTCACAGACCATCGGCGTGCTGGCCAGCGAACTCTCCCAGTACGGCCCGGCCAACACCCTGCTCGGAGTGGAGCAGGCCGCACGGGATGCCGGCTACTTCGTCAGTATCGCCGCACTCCGATCCGTCAGCCGGGACGCCATCCTGGACGCACTGCGGCACTTCACGGACCAGTCAGTGGACGGCATCGCCGTGCTTGTTCCGCACCCCGGAACCCTGCAAATCCTTGAGGAATTCAATCCCGGTGTACCCGTCGTCGCGGTCGGATCCCTGGGCAACGAGGCCATCAGCGGCGCAATGGTGGACCAAAAACGCGGCGCCGAACTCGCCGTCGCCCATCTTATCGGGCTGGGGCATCGGAGGATCGGCCACGTGGCCGGACCCTCCGGCTGGGTCGACGGCGCCCTGCGCGCCGAGGGCTGGCGCGCAGCCCTTCAAGAAGCCGGCCTCCCCCAGGATCTGCTGCAGGAAGGCGACTGGAGTGCAGGCAGCGGCTATGCCATCGGCCGCCGGCTTGCGGTCCAGCGCACAGCCACAGCCCTCTTTGTTGGCAACGACCAGATGGCGCTGGGTATCCTCCGGGCGTTCAGCGAAGCTGGCGTCCGCGTGCCCGACGACGTCTCCGTGGTGGGGTTCGATGACCAGCCGGAATCCGGGTACTTCACGCCGCCCCTGACCACCGTTCGCCAGGACTTCGAGGAACTCGGCCGGCGGTGCATGGACATCATGCTGAAGGAGATCGAGGCCGGTGCCGCCGTGAGTTCGACAGTGGTCACGCCGCGGCTCGTTCCCCGCGCCAGTACGGGACGGCCCTCCACGGCTTCCTAAGCCGGCCACCACTATCCATGTCCCTGGGCTCTTGACTACAGGTTTGTTAGCGCTCACAATTAGTCAGGACCGCAAAGTGGCGGCAGCAATCTGGAGGAAAGTTTTATGGACGTCACAGTGGACGGCAGCGAGCAATATGTCATCGGCGTGGATTACGGAACGCTGTCAGGCCGGGCCGTGGTGGTCCGCGTCAGGGACGGCAAGGAACTGGGCAGCGGTGTCTTTGACTATCCGCACGCCGTAGTGAGCGGATCGCTGCCGGCGGATGTGGCGGACGTTGCTGCGGGAATGGCCGCCCGGCTTCCCGGCGAGTGGGCACTGCAGGTGCCCAATGACTACCGCGACGTCCTGCGCATGGCAGTCCCCGCCGCAGTCGCAGACGCCGGCATCGACCCGGCCGCCGTCGTCGGCATTGCTACCGACTTCACCGCCTGCACCATGGTGCCGGTTAGGGCGGACGGCACCCCGCTGAACGAGCTGGACGGGTTCGCCAACCGGCCCCACGCATACGTGAAACTCTGGCGCCACCACGCCGCGCAGCCACAGGCGGACCGGATCAACCAGCTTGCCGCCCAACGCCGCGAAGCCTGGCTGCCCCGCTATGGCGGCCTCATCTCCTCCGAATGGGAATTCGCCAAGGGCTTGCAGCTGCTGGAAGAGGACCCGGAAGCCTACGCCGCCATGGACCATTGGGTGGAAGCCGCGGACTGGATCGTCTGGCAGCTCTGCGGGCAGTACGTGCGCAACGCCTGCACCGCCGGCTACAAGGGCATCTACCAGGACGGCCGCTACCCGTCGGAGGACTTCCTGGCCGCACTGAACCCGGGGTTCAAGGACTTCGTCAGCACCAAACTGGAGCACACAATCGGCCGGCTCGGCGACGCCGCCGGCTACCTGACCGCCGAGGCCGCCGCATGGACGGGCCTGCCGGAAGGCATCGCCGTCGCTGTCGGTAACGTGGACGCGCACGTCACCGCTCCGGCTGCCCGTGCAGTGGATCCGGGCCAGCTGGTGGCCATTATGGGCACCTCCACCTGCCACGTTATGAACGGCACCGAACTGCACGAAGTCCCGGGCATGTGCGGTGTGGTGGACGGCGGGATCGTCGACGGGCTCTGGGGCTATGAGGCCGGACAGTCCGGCGTCGGGGACATCTTTGGCTGGTTCACCAAATACGGTGTCCCGCCGGAATACCACCAGGCCGCTGCCGCAATGGGCCTGGGCATCCACGAGTACCTCACCGAACTTGCCGCAACCCAGGCCATCGGCGGGCACGGACTCATCGCCTTGGACTGGCACTCCGGCAACCGCTCGGTGCTGGTGGACCACGAACTCTCCGGCGTGGTGGTAGGCCAGACCCTGGCCACCCGGCCGGAGGACACCTACCGGGCGCTACTGGAAGCCACGGCGTTCGGCACCCGCACAATTGTCGACGCCTTCCGCGATTCCGGTGTTCCCGTGAAGGAATTCATCGTGGCCGGCGGGCTCCTCAAGAACAGGCTGCTGATGCAGATCTACGCCGATGTCACCGGACTGAAACTCTCCACCATCGGGTCTGCGCAGGGCCCGGCCCTCGGCTCCGCCATCCATGCCGCCGTGGCGGCCGGAAAATTCGCCACCATCCGCGAAGCCGCCGCCGCCATGGGCTCCGAACCGGGCGAGGTTTACACCCCCATCCCGGAGAACGTTGCCGCGTACGAGGAACTGTTCCAGGAATACCGGACGCTGCACGATTACTTCGGGCGCGGCGCCAACGACGTGATGCACCGGCTCAAAGCCATCCGGCGCCGGTCCGCGTCAGCAGCCGGCCCTACCGCCACAACACCCGCACCCGCACCCGTTGGAGCCTCCGCATGAGCACCGCGAACATCCTGGAAACCATCGCCCGGATCCGGCAGGAAGTCTGCACCCTGCACGCCGAACTCACCAAATACGAACTTGTGGTGTGGACCGCCGGCAATGTCTCCGCCCGCATTCCCGGCCACGACCTGATGGTCATCAAACCCTCCGGCGTTTCCTACGAAGACCTCACCGCCGGCCAGATGGTGGTCACCGACCTCCATGGGGTGCCCGTGGACGGCGATAAAAATGGCGACTGGGGCAATCCCCCGCTGTCGCCGTCGTCGGACACCGCGGCGCACGCCTACGTCTACCGGAACATGCCCGACGTCGGAGGTGTGGTCCACACCCACTCCACCTACGCCACGGCATGGGCGGCCCGGGGCGAGTCGATCCCCTGCGTGCTGACCATGATGGGCGACGAATTCGGCGGCTCCATCCCGGTGGGCCCGTTCGCGCTCATCGGCGACGATTCAATCGGCCAAGGCATTGTGGAGACGCTGAAAAACTCCAACTCGCCTGCGGTGCTGATGCAGAACCACGGCCCGTTCACCATCGGCAAGGACGCCACATCCGCGGTCAAGGCGGCCGTGATGTGCGAGGAAGTGGCGCGCACCGTCCACATTTCCCGGCAGCTGGGCGAGCCGGTCGCCATCGACGGGGCGAACATCGACTCCCTCTACGCCCGCTACCAAAACGTTTACGGCCAGTAACCCCGCCGTCGGCACACCCGAACCTACTTTTGCAGGAGAACCCACATGAGCACCGCAGCACACACTTCCCTTGACGGCTACGAGGTCTGGTTCCTCACCGGCAGCCAGCACCTCTACGGCGAGGACGTCCTCAAGCAAGTGGCGGCACAGTCCCAGGAGATCGCCAACCAGCTCAACGGTTCCCCGGACGTCCCGGTCAGGATCGTCTGGAAGCCGGTCCTCACCGACTCTGACGCCATCCGCCGCACCGCGCTGGCAGCCAACTCGGACGATTCCGTCATCGGCGTCACCGCCTGGATGCACACCTTCTCCCCCGCCAAGATGTGGATCAACGGGCTGGACGTGCTGCGCAAGCCGCTCCTGCACCTGCACACCCAGGCCAACCGCGACCTGCCCTGGGCAGACATCGACTTTGACTTCATGAACCTCAACCAGGCCGCCCACGGCGACCGCGAGTTCGGCTACATCCAGTCCCGCCTGGGCATCGCCCGCAAGACGGTGGTGGGCCACGTCTCCAACCCGGAGGTGGCCCGCCAGGTGGGCGTCTGGCAGCGCGCCGCCGCCGGCTGGGCCGCCGTCCGCACCCTGAAGCTGACCCGCTTCGGCGACAACATGCGAAACGTCGCAGTCACCGAAGGCGACAAGACCGAAGCCGAGCTCCGCTTCGGCGTGTCCGTCAACACCTGGTCCGTCAACGAGCTCGCGGAGGCTGTGCACGGTGCCGCAGAGGCCGACGTCGACACCCTGGTGGCGGAATACGAGGACCTTTATGACGTGGTTCCGGAACTCCGCGCAGGCGCGGCCCGGCACGACTCCCTCCGCTACGGCGCCCGGATCGAACTGGGCCTGCGCAGCTTCCTGGAATCGAACGGCTCCGCTGCGTTCACCACGTCCTTCGAGGACCTCGGCGCCCTCCGCCAACTCCCCGGCCTGGCCGTGCAGCGGCTGATGGCCGACGGCTACGGCTTCGGTGCCGAGGGCGACTGGAAGACCGCCATCCTGGTCCGCGCCGCCAAGGTCATGGGAGCAGGCCTCCCCGGCGGCGCCTCCCTCATGGAGGACTACACCTACCACCTTGAGCCCGGCTCGGAGAAGATCCTGGGCGCACACATGCTGGAGGTCTGCCCGTCCCTGACGGCCGGCAAGCCGAGCCTGGAAGTCCATCCGCTGGGCATCGGCGGCCGGGAAGACCCCGTCCGCCTGGTGTTCGACGCCGATGCCTCCGCGGGCGTCGTCGTGGCCCTTTCGGACATGCGGGACCGCTTCCGCCTGGTGGCCAACGCTGTGGACGTGGTGCCGCTGGACCAGCCCCTGCCCAACCTTCCCGTGGCCCGCGCCCTGTGGCAGCCGAAGCCGGACTTCGCCACGAGCGCCGCGGCCTGGCTCACCGCCGGAGCTGCGCACCACACCGTGCTCAGCACCGCCGTCGGCATGGACGTCTTCGAGGACTTCGCAGAGATTGCCAGGACCGAGCTGCTGACCATCGACGGGGACACCACCATCCGCCAGTTCAAGAAGGACCTGAACTGGAACGCCGCCTACTACAAGCTCGCTGGCGGGCTGTGAACGAGTACACGCTCAGGTCCGGGCTGTACTCTGCCGTCGTCACGGCACGCGGAGCGGCACTCCGCCAGCTGCGGCACGGGGAAAGGGACCTGATCGTTCCTTTCCCCGAAGGCGGACCCATCCCGGATTACCGCGGCATCATCGCAGCGCCGTGGCCCAACCGCATCGCCGACGGCAAGTACATGTTCGAAGGCGTGGAACACCAGCTGTCCGTGAACGAGACCGAACGCGGTTGCGCCCTCCACGGCACAGTATTTCCCCGGGACTGGGAGGTGGAAGAACAAAACAGCTCGTTTGTGGCCCTCTCCTGCTCCCTGGAACCGGCACCCGGGTATCCGTTCCGGCTCCACCTCTCGGCCAGCTTCCACCTCAAGGAAGACGGCCTGCACACTCGTGTCACCGCGACCAACACCGGAACGGGCACCGCGCCCTACGGCGTCTGCCCCCACCCCTACCTCCTCGCAGGACCAGCCCCTCTGGACGAGTGGACGCTTGAGTTCCCGGCCAGCCACGTCCTGGACGTGACCCCGGACAGACTGCTGCCCGTGGGCCTGCGCACCGTGGACACCCATGCGTTCGACTTCCGCGCAGCGCGCAGGATCGGAACCACGGAAATTGACCACGCCTTCACCGGCATCTCCTTCGACGCCTCGGGGCGTGCCCGGCTCCTTATCCGCGACCCGGGCGGAACAGGCGTTGGCATGTCGTGGGACAAAAGCTGCCCCTGGCTGCAGATCCACACTGCAGACAAGCGCCCGCCGGCAGCCAACCGGCTTGGACTCGCGGTGGAACCGATGACCTGTCCGCCGGATGCCTTCAACAGCGGCCAGGACCTGGTCAGACTCGAAGCGGGCGCCACGCACACAGCGTCGTGGAGCATTTTCGACTCCTGACCGGGCGCACTGTTCTGGTGCGCAGAGTTCACATCGCCGCTCCGGCTTCCTCCACCCGCACCTTCCTGAAGGGGGCCACCATGAGCCACCACACGTCGTCGTTCCCGCTGTCCAGCGTCCGCTTGCTGGACAGCGGGTTCAAGCACGCCCAGGACGTCGGCCTTCGCTACCTCCTCAGCCTCGACACCGACCGGCTCCTCGCGCCGTTCCGCCGGGAAGCGGGACTCCCGACGGCGGCACCCGGCTACGGTGGATGGGAAGCCGACGGCCTGGACGGGCACATCGGCGGCCATTACCTGTCCGCCTGCGCCCAGCTTTGGGCGGCCACCGGACATCCCCGGATCCGGGAAAAACTGGACTACGTGCTCACTGTCCTCGCCGAGTGCCAGGCCGCCGCTGGCGACGGGTACGTGGGCGGAGTCCCGGGCGGCCGCGGGCTCGGCAAGGAACTTGCTGCCGGGAAAGTTGATGCGGACCTGTTCACCCTCAACGGCCGCTGGGTCCCGCTCTACAACCTGCACAAAATCTTCGCCGGCCTGCTCGATGCCCACACCTACGCCGGTTCCACGCACGCGCTCGTTATGCTCACCGCACTGGCCGACTGGTGGCTGAAAATTTCCGCAACCTTGGACGACGAGTCCTTCGAGGACATGCTGCGCACCGAGTTCGGCGGCCTGAACGACACATTTGCCTTCCTGGCGGACATTACCGGCCGGGACGACTACCTCCGCGAAGCCCGCAGGTTCGCCCACCGCGCCGTGCTGGACCCCCTCGCGTCCGGCCGCGACGAGCTGGACGGGCTCCACGCCAACACCCAGATCCCCAAGGTGGTGGGCTACGCCAGGCTCGCAGCGGTCACCGGCGACGCCGACGCTGCCCGGGCGGCTGACTTCTTCTGGGACACAGTGCTGGCGTGCCGCACCGTCTCCATCGGAGGCAACAGCGTCCGCGAACACTTCCACGCCGCAGGTGACTTCGCATCCATGGTCCAGGACGAGCAGGGCCCGGAAACCTGCAACACCTACAACATGCTCAAACTCGCCAAACTCCGCTTCGAACGCACCGGCGACCCTTCTGCCATCGACTTCTACGAGCGCGCCACCTATAACCACATCCTCTCCTCACAGCATCCGGAGAAGGGCGGCTGTGCCTACTTCACACCCATGCGGCCAGCCCACTACCGCGTCTATTCCAAGGCGCAGGAATCCATGTGGTGCTGTGTCGGGTCAGGCCTGGAAAACCATTCCCGCTACGGTGAACTCATCTACAGCCACGGCGCGGACGGCCTCGCGGTGAACCTGTACATACCGTCCGAGTTGGACTGGGCGGACCACGGCGTCCGCATCAGGCTCGACACCGATTTTCCCCGCTCCGACACCGCCACCGTGCACATCACCGCTGATGAGCCCGCCGAGTTCACACTCCGCCTCCGACGCCCGGGCTGGGCAACGCGCATTGAGGCCGACGCCGGCGGGCAACGCCTGGACGCCCTCCCCGGAAACCGGGACCTCGCCATCCACCGGACCTGGACAGGGACCACGAAGGTCTCCATCCGGCTCGGCGCCGAGGTCAGGGCCGAGGCCCTGCCCGACGGCTCACCGTGGGTCTCCTTCACCTACGGACCGGTGGTCCTCGCTGCCCGTCAAGGCGCAAACGGTGTGCCCGGTTTCGAAGCACCGGATGAACGCATGGGCCACGTCGCATCCGGAACTAAAGTTCCCCTCGCCAACACTCCGGTGGTCACGGCACCCAAGCCCGCGGACGCCGTCGGACTCCTTGACCGGAGGACGCTCACCGCCGAGCTGACCGCATGCCTGAACGGCGATCAGGTCAGTGTCCGGCTGGAACCTTTTGCCGGCATCCACGACGAGCGGTACACCGTCTACTGGCCCACGGGACCGTCGGACGGGGAACGCACCGCGGAGCTGGCGAGCCTGGATGCCAGAGCTAGATATGCTGCGGATGTCATCGACTGCGTCACCGCAGGCGAGCAGCAACCGGAAGCCGACCACCATTTTGCCGGCGAATCCACGCGGGCCGGCGGCAGCGGCGGGGTTCACTGGCGCAGTGCCACCGGATGGTTCTCCTACATGCTGGCCGGCACTGGTGACGCACCAGCTGTGCTGCGTGTCCGGTTCCGCGCCGCAGCGAGGCAGGGACGCGGTGAGGAACTGCGCCTGAACGGCGTGCCGTTGGGCGAACCGGAAAACACTTCCCTGGACGGTACTGTGGAGATCCAGGACTTCATGCTTGCAGCCGGGGCTCCGGGAACGTTCACGTTTTCGGTCCATGCCCTGTCCGGCGCAGTCACCGGCGACCTGCTGTCCGTTCAGGTCCTGCGTGGCGATGCAACGTTGTAAAGTAGCTCTTAGCAGGTCGCCCGGCCTGCGAAATTCAGCAGAGGGACGCGGAATGGCAACAACACTTCACGACGTGGCACGCGTGGCGGGTGTGTCCTTCAAAACCGTGTCCAACGTGATCAACAACCATCCGCACGTCCGGGACACAACACGGGCCAAGGTTGAAAAGGCGATTGAGGAGCTCGGCTACCGGCCCAACCTGACCGCCCGCAGCCTGCGCTCCGGGCACACGGGCGCCATCACCCTGGCACTCCCCCAGCTGAGCCTTCCATACTTCGCTGAGCTGGCCGACGCCGTCATCGAAGCCGCCGCGAAACACGGACTCGTTGTGCTGATTGAACAGACCGGGGCGGACCGGAAGCGGGAGCTTGAAGTCATGGCCAGCCCCCGGCTCAAGATGTCCGATGGCCTGATCTTCAGCCCCCTCGCCCTGGGCCAGGAGGACGCGGCCCTGATCAAGGCCGACGTGCCGATCGTCCTGCTCGGCGAGCGCATCTTCGGCAGCTCCTCCGACCATGTCACGATGCAAAACGTCACCGCCGCCCGGGCAGCTACCGAACACCTGCTGGACCTTGGAAGGAAGCGGATCGCCGTGGTGGGCGCCCACGAAGGGGAAGTCATCGGCTCGGCCGGCCTCCGGCTGCGCGGGTACCGGGAAGCACTGGAGAGCCGGGGCATTCCATACGACGACGCCATCGTCGCCTACGTGGTGGACTGGCACCGGTCCAACGGCGCCGCCGCCATGCACGACCTGCTGGACCGCGGAGTGACCTTCGACGCCGTCTTCGGGCTCAACGACACCCTGGCCCAGGGCGCGGTCCGCGTCCTGCAGGAGGCGGGGTTCCGCGTGCCGGACGATGTCGCGGTGATCGGCTTCGATGATCTCGACGAAACCCGCTACACACTGCCCACCCTGAGCACCGTGGATCCCGGGCGCACCGAAATCGCGGAGACCGCCATCCGGATGCTGATGGAACGCATCAAGGACCCGAACGGAACGCCGCCCCGTGAGATCGAGACGGCGTTCCAGGTTGTGGCGCGCGAATCGACGGTGGGTTAGCTACTCCCACTGCGCCACCGGCCAGCCATCCTTCCACCCAAGGTCTGCCAGGCCAAGCCGGAACGCACCGTCCAGTTCCCCGGCGTAGTAGTGGAACGCCATGGTGTTCCCGGACACGGACTGCCCGCCCGGCCCCACACGGCCGCCCTCGGTGCCCAACACGGGCGTGCCGCCGCCGTCGAGCAGTTCCCTGCCCTCCGCGTCAAGGTAGGGCCCAGTGATGCTGTCCGACCTGCCCACGGCAATGTTGTAAGTACTCTCCATGGCCTGGCAGCAGAAGTCCCGGGAGAAGAAGAGGTAGTACTTGCCGTCGCGGGGCAGGATGTAAGGCGCTTCGATGGCGTTCGGCGGGGCATTGCGGTCGGCGATGGTCACGGGATCTTCCATGCCGGCGCGCAATCCGGTGGGCCACTCTAGCTCCACCAGTTGGAGGCCGGTCCAGAAGGAACCAAAAGTGAGCCAAGGCGTCCCGTTTTCGTCCTCCGCGATACCCGGGTCGATGGCGTTGAACCGCTCCCCCTTGGACGAAATCACCTGCCCGCGGTCCACCCACTCGTAGGCGGGATCGGCCGGGTCCAGCGTGGAGTTGGTGGCCAGCGCGATCACGGACAGGTTCTTGCCGAAGGTTGAGGCGGAGTAGTACAGGTACCAGGTGCCATCGTATTCATAGAGCTCCGGCGCCCACAGGTTGTCCACGCCCGGCACCGCCGCGTCCAGCCAGGCCGGCTTTTCCTGCCAGACTTCCCCGGCGTACTCCCAGTCCACGCCGTCATCGGAGCGCCGGACCTGGATGTTGCCGTCCGCCACCTGCCCGTTGCCCGTGGAATAGATGAACCAGGGCCCGCCGCGCTCCCCTTTGACCAGCGCGGGATCGTGTGTGAAGAAGTCCCCCGTTAGTCCGGCAGGTTTTTCCTCCGGCGTTGCACCGGGAGCGTCAGCGCAGCCGGCCAGGACAAGGACAACAACGGCGGCAAGCACCGCTGCCAGCCGCCGCGGGGAACATATATCCCTGCGGCGGCCCGCAGCGGAGCTTTTCGGCCAAAAGCGCATCTCAGCCAAGCGCGACGGCGGACCAAGACACCGGGGGCAGCGTCACCGTGAGCGTGCCCTCGTCGAGGACGGCGCCGTCGAGCTGCTTCAGGCCCACCCGGTCCTGGTCCTGAAGGGTGTTCTTGGCGTATACGTCCGCATCGTGCAGGGTCACGGCTTCAGTGATGGACGTGGCTTTGAGGTCCGAGACGTTGATGGTCACGTCAATGGCCTCGGTCTGGCTGCGGTTCACGAGGAACAGGGCGGACTCGCCGGTGGCGGCGTCCGCTGTTGCTACAGCATCCACCAGCGGCGCTTCGCCGTACACCGCCGTCGTATAGGTCCCTGCCTCGATGCGCGGGCGCAGCACCTCGCCCTTTGCAAGGCGTGAGGTGACAGAGAAGGGGAAGAACGTGGTCTGGCGCCAGGTGTCGCCGCCCGGTTCGGTCATGATGGGGGCGATGACGTTGACCAGCTGGGCGAGGGAGGCTGCGGCGACACGGTCATGGTTCTTCAGGAGGGTGATCAGCAGGTTGCCGAACACCACCGCATCGGCGACGGAGTAGGTGTCCTCCAACTGGCGCGGGGCGTGGGTCCATTCCTCGTTGACCTCATCAGAGGCCTGGTGCTCGTCCAGGTACCAGATGTTCCATTCGTCGAAGGAGAGCTGGATTGTCTTTTTGCTCTTCAGCTTGTGCTTGACGTGATCGGCGGTGGCCACCACCGTTTCAATGAAGTACTGCATGTCCAGCGAGGACGCGAGGTAGGAACCGAGGTCGCCGTTGCGTTCCTGATAGTAGGCGTGGCAGGAGATGTAGTCCACATAGTCGTAGCTCTGCTCCAGGACCACGCGCTCCCACTCGCCGAACGTGGGCATGGAGGACCCGGACGAACCGCACACCACCAGTTCCAGGTCCTTGTCCGCCGTTTTCATGGCCGAGGCGGTGCGGGCCGCAATCTTGCCGTAGTCCTCCGCGGACATGTGGCCGATCTGCCACGGGCCGTCCATCTCATTGCCCAGGCACCACATGCGGATGTTGTACGGGTCCTTGGCGCCGTTGGCGATCCGCTGCTCGCTGAGTGCGGTGCCGGAGGGGTGGTTGGCGTATTCGAGCAGGTCGAGGGCCGCTTCGATGCCGCGGGTGCCCAGGTTGACCGCCATCATCAGCTCGGAGCCGGTGAGCTTGCACCACCGCGCGAATTCCTCCAGGCCCACCTGGTTGGATTCGAGCGAGTGCCAGGCGAGGTCGCGGCGGACGGGACGCTGCTCGCGCGGTCCCACGCCGTCTTCCCAGCGGTAGCCGGAGACGAAGTTGCCCCCGGGGTAGCGGATGGTGCTGGAGCCGAGCTCCTTGACGAGTTCGATGACGTCCAGCCGGAAGCCGTCCTCGTTGGCGGTGGGGTGGCCCGGTTCGTAGATGCCGTCGTAGACACAGCGGCCCAGGTGTTCCACGAAGGAGCCGAAGATGCGGCGGCTGACCGGGGCAACAACGGCGGAGCGGTCGATGGTAATGACGGCGGGTGCCACAACAGCCAAATCGGTCTGTTCAGCAGCAGCGGAGGTGATGGTCACGGTTCTTTCCTGTTCTTTATAACGTTGTAAGTTGGTCGGTTGGAGATTGGGTCAGAAAAATAGGGGCTTCTTAGGCGGCGGCCGGCTCGGTGTGCCGTGCAGCCTCTGGTGGTGTTGGCGCGGCGGCGCCACCTGCCTGCGATGCTTCGAGGCCAGCCAGCCGGCGGTCCACCACCCAACCGGACAGCAGCAGCGGCAGAGACGCGCCCACCAGCGGCACCAGGACCGGCATGGCGGCAAAAATGACGACGGCGGCAACCAGGGTGGCCAGCACGGACAGGCCCATCAGGGGTGACACAAGGGGCAGGGCAAACGCTGTTCTCCACACGCTGTTGACGGAGTCGCGGTAGCGGCTGCACAGGGAAACGGCAACCGCGGCCGCGGCCAGGGTTCCGAGGCCGGCAACCGCCGCCAGCACCAGCAGCACGGCGGGGACCGGTGAGGACAGATCTGCCCCCGATGGAACCAGCACGGTCAGGACGTTCAGGAGAAGCACGACGGCGGCCAGCCAGAAAATGCCGCCCACCCGGTTTGTGTGCCGGAACTGCGCGCGGTAACCCCTGATGAAGTCCCGGACCACGTGGTCGCCGGCGCTGTTTTCACCGGCACTGTTATCACCGGCACCGCCAAGCCGCAGGCGCGCCAGGATGGTGGTGGCTGCTACTGCAGCCGGGAACAGGCCAAACAGCACCAGTCCGGCCAGGGTGCCGGCCACAAACAACACGTTGACCAGCACCAGCCGGGAGGCGAAACCAAGCCATTGCATCACACGCCCTGCCCAGCCCGGCGGATCGTCGTTCACAGGATCCCTCCCTTCGTTCCGCTCCAGGCCACCCCGTGCTGGTCGATTCCACTGAACGACAAGGCAGGGCGGCTGCGGACCCAGTCCCACGAACCAAAGACGACGGCGTCCAGCTCAACGGCTTCTCCAGCCGCCCCGTCCTGCGGGCCGGCGAAGCGCAACCGGGCATGCACCGGCGTCCCGTCGGACATCAAGGGAACCTCGGCCGCGAGCTCTGCTGCCGTGGCCGGGACGAGTGCCGTGGACTCCGGATCGAACCGCAGCACCTGCCATGTTCCGGACACGGGCTCCGGCGACGGCAACGCCTCGGACTCCCGGCCGGCAAACGGCTGCGGCGAGACCACGGGCCAGCCGGCGGCGGTGAAAAACAGGCGCCGGAGCTGCACCTCATGCTCGGTGGGATCGGTGGCGAACCGGACGTGGTGGACCATGAAGTGTTCGGCTTTTCCGTCCGGCCCGTCCTGCGTGAGGACCGAGTTGTGACCCGGCGCAAGCCAGCCGGTGCCGCCGTCGAACTGGTAGCTGCCCAGCACCTTGATGCCTACCGACGCAGGCGTTGCGTCCAGATCCGTCATCGCCAGCCCGCGGAAGTCCCGGTACGGGCCGGTGATTTCGTCCGCCACGGCCACCCGCACGTTGTACGTGCTGAAAAGCGAATCGTAGGAGGCGAAGAGGACGTACCGTCCGTCCTCGGGCCGGCGGAGGATAAACGCACCCTCCACCGCGCCTTCCACGGACTTCGGCCGGCGTGCGATGACTGCCCCGAGGTCCCCCTCCACCAGCGGCAGCCCGGACATCCGGTCCAGCGGCAGGATGTAAATGCCCGAGAAGAACGACCCGTACGTCAGCCAGGGCGCGCCGTCCGCGTCAAACGTCACGGCTGCATCGATGGCGTTCTGGGAATGTTGCCCCGACCGGGTGGCCACCACGAGGCCGCGGTCGTGCCACGGTCCCGCCGGTGACGGTGCCACCGCAAGCCCGATGGCCGACGTGTTGGAGCCGAAGGTGGAGGCGGAGTAGTACATGTGCCAGTCCCCGGACTCCCGGCGCACCACTTCCGGCGCCCACAGTCCCTTCGCTCCCGACCAATCAGCTGCCGGTCCCGGGACGCCGTCCAATGCCGTTCCGGCATAGGTCCACTCGACCAGGTCCTTGGACATGCGGATGTGCACCCCCGCCGGAATGATGTCCGAGTTGGCGACAGAGTCGGTGGAAAACATGTAGTACGTACCGTCATCGTCGCGGACCACGGTGGGGTCATGGGCGTGCCTGGCACCCCAGGTGGACGGGTCTGTGCCGGGATCAGCGCTGGTGATGTCTGCGGTTGTCATGTTTAGCCCTTGGACCCGGAGAGGGCGATGGATTCGATGATCTGGCGCTGGAAGACGATGAAGACGATCAGCACGGGAAGCAGCGCGACGAACGAGGCAGCCATGATCAGCGGGTAGTCGGTCTGGATGGCGTACTGGGCGTTGAAGTTTGCGATGACCAGCTGCAGTGTCTGGGTGCCGGGAGAGTTCAGGTAGATGATGGGGGCCAGGTAGTCGTTCCACACCGCCATGAACCAGAGGATGAACTGGGCCGCGAGTGCCGGCCGGATGGCGGGCATGATCAGGGTCCAGAAGATCTGCAGGTAGGATGCACCGTCGATCCTGGCAGCTTCCACGATGGAGTCCGGGACGCTGTTCAGGAACTGGCGCAGGAAGAAGATCATGATGATGTTGCCGAAGAGTCCCGGCACGATCAGCGGCAGGAGGGTGTCCACCCAGCCGATGCTGGCGAAGATGGTGAACTGCGGAATCATCAGCGTGGGGAACGGGATCATCAGGCCTGACAACAGCCCCAGGAACAGGACGTTCTTGAACGGCATCCGCATCTTGGCGAAGGCAAAGGCTGCCAGCGCCGAGGTGAGCGAGCCGATGATCGTCACCGAACAGGCCACGATCAGGCTGTTCTGGATGCCTGTCATCAGCGGTCCGGCGGTCCAGATCCGGGCGTAGTTTTCCCAGACGAACGGGTCCGGAATCCACTGCGGGGGCAGTTCGAACACGCCGTCCTTGGTCTTCAGGGACGTGGAGAAGGTCCAGGCCAGCGGGGCAATCATGATGACGGCGCCCACCGACAGGATGAGGGTGGTAATGATGTTGCCCAGCTTCAATGACGACTTTGCCGAGCGCTGGCCGTCCCTGCCCGGACCGCCCGTCCGGCCCCGTCCGCCAGTGGCGGGGATTGCTTCGGTGGGTTCCAATGGAGGGGTGGTGATGACGTTCTGTGCGGACATGGCTGCCTGCCTCAATCGATCGAAAACTGGTTGCGGCGGTTGAGCCGGAACTGGATGAAGGTAATGATGAACACCAGCAGTCCCAGGACCACGGACATTGCGGAGGCGTAGCCCATCTGGAGGTTGTCGAACGCTTTTTGCCAGATGTACCAGACGATGGACGCCGACTCGAACTCCGGGCCGCCTGTGGGGGTCATGATGTTGATCTCCACGAAGATCTGCGAACCGCCGATGATGCTGGTGACGATGAGGAAGAACGTCACCGGACGGACCATCGGGATGGTGATGTGGCGGAACTGCTGCCACGCCGTGGCCCCGTCCAGGGCGGCCGCCTCGTACAGGTACCGCGGCACGGACTGCAGCGCGGCCAGGTACAGCAGCATGGAATACCCGAGGCCTTTCCAGACGGCCATAATGATCAGTGCCGGTTTCACGGTGGCCGTGTCCTGCAGCCAGTTGGGGCCGTCAATGCCGATCAGGCCCAGGCCCTGGTTGATCAGGCCAAAATCGCCGTTGAACGCCCACTGCCACAGGATGGCGACGGCGGCGATGGAAGAGATCACGGGAAGGTAGTAGACGGTGCGGAAGAATGTGGTGCCGCGCATCTTGCGGTTCATCGCCAGCGCCAGAGCGAGCGAGATGACCAGGCCGACGGGGATGCCGATCATCATGAACAGTGTGTTCCACAGCGACTTCAGGAAGTAGCGGTCGCCGAACATCCTGGTGTAGTTGTCCAGGCCTTTGAATACCGGCGCGGAGATGCCGTTCCAGTTGGTGAAGGACGCATAGACGGAAAACAGCAGGGGGAAAAGCGTGAAGAGGAGGAACCCGATCACCGGTATGGCAACAAAGAGCAGCGCGGCCTGGTGTTCCTTCCGGTGAAGCCGCGAGCGTCGCGGGCGCGTGATGGTTGTCATCGCTGGATCCTCTTTGATTCGTGATGGTGGTGCCGGAAACGGCACAGGGAAAGACGGGGTGGATGAAGTGCCGCGGCCGTACTCCGGCACAGCCGCGGCACCTGGCCTGTTGGGCTAGTTGCCGGCCTGCTGGTTGGCGGCGTCCAGGAATTCCTGCATCCTGGGCTGTGCTTCCTTCAGGTAGTCCGCGGCGGTCTGCTTGCCGTCCAGCACGGGCTGGATATTGGTGAACAGTTCGTCGTACCACTCGGCGTTGAAGGTGTTGCCGCCGGGGAGGGCGCGGCCGTAGTCCTTGACGATCTCCAGGAACTCGGCCTTGTTGGCCGGTTTGGTGGTGGTGTCAGCGGCCCAGGTCTCCGCCATGTCCTTCAGGTTGGGAATTTGGATCCCGGCGTCAACCAGGCTCTGCTGGGCTTCCTTGTTGGCGGTCAGGAATTCGACGAGTTTGACGGCGTCCTCCGGGTGTTTGGTGTTTTCGGAGACGGCGATGCCGAGCGTGCCGATCCAGCTTGCGCTCGTACCGGATTCGCCCGCCGGGTAGGGGATCACATCCCAGTCGAAGCCCAGCTTCTGGTAGGTGGACAGGTCCCAGGGGGCGATGGGGAAGAAGCCGATCTCGCCCTTCATCCAGCGCTGGTAAGTGTCGAGGGTCTGGGCTTCGGCCACGGAGGGCGTCACACCGTGGACGTTCTGCAGGTCGGCGAACCACTGGAGGGATTCGGCGAACTCCGGGGTGTCCACGGTGACCTTGGTGCGGTCCTCGTTGAGCCAGTCAGCGCCGTTGGACCAAACGAACGGCTGCAGGTTCCACTGGACGTTAAGGCCGGTGCCCCACTGGTCCAGCGTGCCGTCACCGTTGGTGTCGGCTGTGAGCTTCTTGGCTGCAGCAACAAATTCGTCGAAGGTGTAGGGCTTGTCCTTGTCCGGCAGTGGGATTCCTGCCTTTTCCAGCATGGTCTTGTTGTAGCCGAAAGAGAACGGTCCCACGTCCTTGGGCAGGGCGTAGATGGAACCTTCGCCCACGCGCTTTCCGTCGAAGCGGTAGCTGTCCACACCGTATTCCCAGATGTTGTCCAGGTCGATCGTTTCGGAGCCCTCCACGTATTCGGTGATGTCCTTGACGATGCCGTTCTGCACATAGGCCTGGACGTCGCCGGGGCCGATGTAGAACACGTCCGGAACCTGCTTGCCGGCAATGGCGGCCTTCAGCTTGGTGGCGTACTGGTCGGCGGTGGTGACGATGATGTCCACGTCCACGCCGTTTTCTGCTTCAAACTGCTCCACGGCTTTTTCGTAGGCCTTCTTCTCGTCCTCACCGCCGCGGAACATAAAGGTCAGCTTCTTTTCGCCGGTGTCCCCACCGGTGGGGGCGGAACATCCGCCAAGCATGAGGCCGGCGGCGGTAAAGAGCGCCAGGGTAGCGGCCATGGGACGTGACTTCATCATCACGCAGTCCTTCCGGGTTGGGTTGAGGGTCAAGTTTATTGGCAGGTGCAGGGTTCGCCTCGCCGTCCGCTGTTGCGGACCCGCATTCGTGGCGGTTCGTTTGCAACGTTGTAAGAAACTTTCACACAACTGGACGGATGCCGTCAAGGGTCGAGGCCGATTTGTTTTCGACCTCCGCCCACTCCCTTGACCGCCGCGGCCACCCGTGCCATATTTTTCCTTACAACGTTGCAAACACGCTTGGCTGTTTGTGCGTCCTGCTAACTCCCCAGCCCTCCCCAAACCCTTCTGAAAGGACCCCGTGATAACGAAGTCACGTTCTTTTGCTGTGCTCGCATCAGGTCTGATGGCGATCACCGGCCTCACCCTGTCAGCTCTTGCGCTGCCTCCGGCCGCGGCTTCAGCTCCGGTCCAGGCAGCGACGGAGGGCACCGCTGCAACGGCTTTTAATGCCCCGGCCGTCCGGAGGACGCTGCCCGCGGACCTTCCAGGCGGCAAATCTGTTGTGGGTGATACCTCTCCCATTCACGATCCCGCCCTGATCATCGCCGACGACGGCACTTGGTACGTGTACTCCACCGGCCTCGTGAACCGGGAAAACGGCGGCACCATCCAGGTGTGGTCATCGCATGATGAAGGAACCACATGGGAGTACACGGGCACCGTCTGGGAGGAAATCCCCGCTTGGATCGATGAGCATTTCTCCGACGGCGAACTCCCCGGGAATCTCTGGGCGCCGGAAATCACCGAACATGACGGAACCTACTATCTGTATTACTCGGCGTCGCGCTTTGGCGGCAGCAACTCTTTGACAGCACTGGCCACCAACACCACCCTGGATCCCACCGATCCGGAATATGAGTGGGTGGATCAAGGCTTGGTGGTGTCCTCGCCGGCCACGGGCCTGGATCCCAATAACCCGGGCAAAACGTTCAACGCGATCGACGCCGGAATCATCGAGGATGCCGACGGCACTCCCTACATGGCGATCGGATCGTTCTGGTACGGGATCTTCCTGGTCCCCATCGAATGGCCTACCGGGAAACCCGTGGCCGACTGGCAGTCCCAAACAGTGAATATTGCAGACCGGTTTATGGCCGGCAACCCCATCGAGGCCCCGTACATCACCGAACACGACGGCTACTACTACCTGTTTGTCTCGTTCGACTCCTGCTGCCGCGGCGGTGACTCCACCTACAAGGTGGCGGTGGGACGTTCCGCCTCGGTGAAGGGCCCGTACCTGGACAAGGACGGCCGGGACATGTTCGGCGGCGGCGGGTCGGTGGTCCTCGATTCGCACGGCGCGATCACCGGACCCGGCGGCCAGTCCGTCTTTGGCGATTACCTGGCGTTCCACTACTACGACGCTTCCAATGAGGAGATTCCCTACTTCCCCACGCTTGGCCTGCAGAGGATCAACTGGGTGGACGGCTGGCCGGCCTTTGACCAGACGGTGGAACTGCCCGCGGTGCAGAAGCAGCCCAAGGCCACGGCCGTGAAGGCAGGCAGGAAAGCTACCTTCAGTGCCACCGCCACGGGAACGCCCGGACCGGTTGCAGTTTGGGAAACATCGTCCGACGGCGGCACCATCTGGCAACCCGCCGGCACCCAGTCTGACACCCGGCGGACGGACGAGGGCACCTACCGCTCCACGCTGGAGTTCACGGCCGATCCCGAACAGGACGGAGTGCAGGTCCGCGCAGTATTCAGGAACGCGCACGGCAAGGTGACCACTGCCGCCGTCGGACTATCCGTCAAGTGACTGTTGCCCCTGAAGGCCGGCGTCGGCGCCGTCCTCCAGGGGCAACCACTACAGCGGCGGCACGGCCGGCCGCCCAACGCCAGCGCCCTCAGCCCAGGCTTGGCTGAACCTGTAGAGCTGCGCGCCGTGGCCGGAAAGCTTGATGTCCAAAGCAGGTGTGCCGTGCTGCAGGACCAGCACGGCACACTCACCACTCCAGGCCTCCCGCACCACCCACGGGGTGTCCCCGCCGATGTGACCTTGAGAGGGTTCGGACGGCAGGGCGAGGTCCCCCGCCGGAAGTATCCGGACCAAGTCGGCCATCCCGGTGTTGAACACCGCCACGTAACGGTCAGCCGACGTCGTGCTTTCCGCCGCCCACACCACCAGGTCCCCGTCGCGCAGGAGTTCACGGTTGTTGCGGCTCGCATTGAGGACGTCAAGGAGGTCGCGGTTGGTCAGGAGTTGAAGTGTTTCCGGCGGCGAGGACGGAAGGTCGCAGCCCAGCATGAGCGGCGACCGGGCAATGCACCAAAGCGTCATCATGGTCTGCTGTTCGTCCAGGGTCAGCCTGCTCAGCCGTTCAGCGCCGCGTTCGGCGCGCAGGGCGATTCGGCCCACGGGGAGCATGTCGGCGTCGGCCCAGGAACCCCCTTGCTGATGGGGCGCCCAGCGGGCCATCCGGGCGAACTGCGCCTCCACGTCTTCCCAGACATCCCACAGGTCATCTGAAACGCGCCACATGTGCGCATTGCCGCGGAGATGCTCAAGGTTCGCCAGCGATAGTGCGCGGCCCGGCGAGAGGCTCAGGACCATCTCCCGCCCGGAACGCTGAATTGCCCGCTGATATGCGGCAATTTCAGCAGCGTAGTAGGGTCCCAGCATGTCGTCGGCCTTGACGAAATCCACGCCCCATTCGGCGAAGAGACGCAGTTGTGAATCGTAATAGGACTGGGCGCCGGGATGCTGGTGGTTCAGGCCGTAGTTGTCAGTGTTCCAGTCACAGGCGGACGATTCGTCGGCAATCTGATCGGCGGTAAAACCTGTGCCCTCCACCGGTAGCCTGTTCCGGACGGCCTGCCGTGGAATTCCGCGCATGACATGCAGGCCGAACTTCAGCCCCATGCCATGAATCCTGTCTGCCAGCGGCCTGAATCCCATGCCGTCCCGAGCGGACGGGAACCGGTTGACGGCGGGCAGTTGCCGCCCGAACGCGTCCAGTTGCAATGCCGCGCCGTCGTTGTAGCCGCCCGCCCGCGCAGCGGGTTCGTACCACTGGATGTCCACCACCACCGTGTCCCAGCCATAAGGGAGCAGGTGCTCGGCCATAAACGCAGCATTGGCAAGCACCTCCCCCTCGGTGACCGTAGTCCCATAGCAGTCCCAGCTGTTCCAGCCCATTGGTGGTGTCGGTGCGAGTGTCATTGCGTAAATTTACAACGATAAAAATCCTGACGGCAACCTCGGCTTTGGCCGCGGGCAGCACCCCGCAACCCGGGTCGGATGCGCCTTGACACTGCGAGTGTTAGCGCTCACAGTAGAGGAAGCAAAAGGCGCCATGGAAAGCAGAACCGATGAAGAACTGGGCAGGAAACCTCGAATACTCGGCCACCGACGTCCGCCATCCAACCTCAGTGGCCGGGCTTGCCGAACTGGTGGTCGGCTCGGGCCGCGTGAAGGCCCTCGGCTCCCGGCACTCGTTCAACCGTGTAGGCGACACGGACGGCATGCACATACTTATGGACTCCCTGCCCCAGGAGATCGAGCTCGATTCAGACCGGCGGATCGTCCGGGTCAGCGGAGGCGTCAGCTACGGGGCACTGTGCCGCACGCTGGACAAGGACGGCTTCGCGATCCATAACCTCGCTTCGCTTCCGCACATCTCGGTGGCTGGCGCCGTTCAGACCGGAACGCACGGCTCGGGCGTGGATAACCCCTCCCTGGCCGGCGCCGTCGAACGCATTGAGTTGGTCCGGCCCTCGGGCGAGCAGGTGTCCCTCTCCCGAGGAGACGGGGATGAGTTCCTGGGCAGCGTGGTGGGCCTCGGCGCCCTTGGCATTGTCACAGGCCTTGAACTCGCTGTCCGGCCAAGCTTCACGATGCGGCAGCGGGTCCTGGAAAACGTGCCGTGGGAGCTGGCTCTGGCCGACTTCCCGGCCCTGGTATCAAGCGCGTACAGCGTCAGCCTCTTCACTGATTACGCGGGAGACGCCATCAGCCAGGTCTGGCTCAAGGCCCTCGACTCCCAACCAGTCCAGACCGAGCTGTTCGGCGCAACGCCGGCCACGCAGCCAAGGCATCCCCTGCCCGGCATGTCCGGGGAGAACTGCACGGCGCAATTGGACGAACCCGGTCCGTGGCTGGACCGGCTGCCTCATTTCCGCCACGAATTCACTCCCAGCAACGGCGAGGAACTACAGAGCGAGTACATCCTGCCCCTGGAGCACGGACCCGCAGCCATCCAGGCCGTCCGCAGCATCGCGGACACGCTGGCCCCGCTGCTGTTCGTCGCCGAAATCCGCACCGGGGCAGCCGACGAGTTCTGGCTCAGCCCCTTCTACCGGCAGCAAAGCGTGGCACTGCACTTCACCTGGAAGCCGCTTCAGGCCGACGTCGAAGCTGTCCTCCCGGAACTGGAGGAGCTGCTGCGGCCCTTCGGGGCAAGGCCGCACTGGGGAAAACTGTTCACGCCGTCCACTCACGACTGGGAGGCTCTGTACCCGAGGTTCGCCGATTTCCGGGCTCTGGCAGACATGCACGATCCGGATGGTAAGTTCCGGAACGCACTGCTTAACAACATCCTCGGCGTGCGCGCGGCCAGCCTGCGTTAGCCGGCCCGGCGCTCCCGCTTAGTGGGACGCTCTCTCACTTAATGTGGGTTTTCGGCGGACGCTCTCTCACTTGATGTGGGGTTTGGGCAGACGCTCTCTCAAGGTTCGTCATGAAGGACGCGGTGTCGCCGTGATATCACCGGGTTTGTGGCGCTTCTGGAATGCGTCGTGCTCGCGGGTGACCGCATCGTCGAGATCGCTCCTGGAGACGGCGGTGGCCAGGAGCTTGCCGCGGGTCTGGCCGACGAGGTGCGCATGGACGCCGCACCTGTCGTGTTCGGATCCGGTAAGCGCTACTTCGGGTCGGTTCACGCGCAGCCACTGTTGGAGGACCCCTGACATGGTGCTTCAGTGGAAACGGGCGATCAACCTGCGCTAACAGGTCCGCCGCAAACTGATCTGCGCGGGTACGCCAGGATTCCACGCGTGTTCGACGTGTTTTCCCGCGTTAAGTGAGAGAGCGTTCCGGGTTTTACAGCGTTAAGTGAGAGAGGGTTTGCGGGTGGGCTTGGTTTAGCCGGTTTTTGGTGGGGTGGTTGAAGCGGGAGAGCCTCCAGGGTGTGTCTGGAGGCTCTGGACCGTTAAATGTGGGAGACCCCCCGACACGTGTGTGTTGGGGGGTCTCGACCTAATGGTGTTCCGGCGGTGACCTACTCTCCCACACCCTCCCGGGTGCAGTACCATCGGCGCTGTGGGTCTTAGCTTCCGGGTTCGGAATGGGACCGGGCGTTTCCCCCACGCTATGACCGCCGTAACCCTTGCTCCGCACCCTTCGGGCCTAGGGCCGTGTGGGGTGGGAAATCTGTGGTTACAACATGCTTCCTGCCGGTGATGGCAGGTGTGGTGTTGATTATTGTGTTGTGTTTTTTGTTCCCTGCAACAAATTGGTTTGTTGTTTGGGAACCACATAGTGGACGCAAGCAGTCTTGTTATCTTTGTACTCTCCCCATGGGTGTGAACGTCTTTTGAATCCGTTCACGAGGAGAGTGTGTGGTGTAAGTTATCGGCCTATTAGTACCGGTCAGCTTCACGAGTCGTTAGTCCTCGCTTCCACATCCGGCCTATCAACCCAGTGGTCTGGCTGGGGGCCTCTCACACACAAGGTGTATGGAAATCTCATCTCGAAGCGAGCTTCCCGCTTAGATGCTTTCAGCGGTTATCCCATCCGAACGTAGCTAATCAGCGGTGCACTTGGCAGTACAACTGACACACCAGAGGTTCGTCCGTCCCGGTCCTCTCGTACTAAGGACAGCCCTTCTCAAATTTCCTGCGCGCGCAGCGGATAGGGACCGAACTGTCTCACGACGTTCTAAACCCAGCTCGCGTACCGCTTTAATGGGCGAACAGCCCAACCCTTGGGACCTACTCCAGCCCCAGGATGCGACGAGCCGACATCGAGGTGCCAAACCATGCCGTCGATATGGACTCTTGGGCAAGATCAGCCTGTTATCCCCGAGGTACCTTTTATCCGTTGAGCGACGGCCATTCCACAATGTACCGCCGGATCACTAGTCCCGACTTTCGTCCCTGCTCGAGATGTCTCTCTCACAGTCAAGCTCCCTTGTGCACTTACACTCGACACCTGATTGCCAACCAGGCTGAGGGAACCTTTGGGCGCCTCCGTTACTTTTTAGGAGGCAACCGCCCCAGTTAAACTACCCATCAGGCACTGTCCCTGACCCGGATTACGGGCCGAAGTTAGATGTCCAAAGTGACCAGAGTGGTATTTCAACGATGACTCCACCCGAACTGGCGTCCGGGCTTCAACGTCTCCCACCTATCCTACACAAGCCACTCCGAACACCAATACCAAACTATAGTAAAGGTCTCGGGGTCTTTCCGTCCTGCTGCGCGTAACGAGCATCTTTACTCGTACTGCAATTTCGCCGAGTTTATGGTTGAGACAGCGGGGAAGTCGTTACTCCATTCGTGCAGGTCGGAACTTACCCGACAAGGAATTTCGCTACCTTAGGATGGTTATAGTTACCACCGCCGTTTACTGGGGCTTAAATTCTCAGCTTCGCCCGTAAGGGCTAACCGGTCCTCTTAACCTTCCAGCACCGGGCAGGAGTCAGTCCGTATACATCGTCTTGCGACTTCGCACGGACCTGTGTTTTTAGTAAACAGTCGCTTCCCCCTGGTCTCTGCGGCCCCGATCCCCTCCCACCAGCGTGTGGTGTTCAAGGTTGGGGCCCCCCTTCTCCCGAAGTTACGGGGGCATTTTGCCGAGTTCCTTAACCATAATTCTCTCGATCGCCTTAGTATTCTCTACCTGATCACCTGTGTCGGTTTGGGGTACGGGCGGCTAAAACCTCGCGTCGATGCTTTTCTCGGCAGCATAGGATCACCAAATCCCCCCTCACGGGGGTCCCATCAGATCTCAGGCATCATGAACAGCGGATTTGCCTACCGTTCGCCCTACATCCTTAGACCGGGACAACCATCGCCCGGCTTGGCTACCTTCCTGCGTCACACCTGTTAATACGCTTGCCTCCCAGGATCAGGTCCCGCGCTCCACCAAAACCCTTCCACCACAAGGGCGGTCAGGCAGGCTTCGGGCGGTTAGTATCCCCTGTTCAACATGGACGGTTTTTCGCCGGTACGGGAATATCAACCCGTTGTCCATCGACTACGCCTGTCGGCCTCGCCTTAGGTCCCGACTTACCCAGGGCAGATTAGCTTGACCCTGGAACCCTTGATCATTCGGCGGACGGGTTTCTCACCCGTCTTTCGCTACTCATGCCTGCATTCTCACTCGTGTAGGCTCCACCGCTGGTTTACACCGCGACTTCACTGCCCACACGACGCTCCCCTACCACTCCAAACGCCTGAACCAACCCCACAAGGGAGCGGCTTGGCTATTATTTGAAATCCACAACTTCGGCGGTGTACTTGAGCCCCGCTACATTGTCGGCGCGGAATCACTTGACCAGTGAGCTATTACGCACTCTTTTAAGGATGGCTGCTTCTAAGCCAACCTCCTGGTTGTCTTCGCAACTCCACATCCTTTCCCACTTAGCACACGCTTAGGGGCCTTAGTTGGTGGTCTGGGCTGTTTCCCTCTCGACTATGAAGCTTATCCCCCACAGTCTCACTGCTGCGCTCTCACTTACCGGCATTCGGAGTTTGGCTGACGTCAGTAACCTTGTAGGGCCCATTAGCCATCCAGTAGCTCTACCTCCAGCAAGAAACACGCAACGCTGCACCTAAATGCATTTCGGGGAGAACCAGCTATCACGAAGTTTGATTGGCCTTTCACCCCTACCCACAGCTCATCCCCTCCATTTTCAACTGAAGTGGGTTCGGTCCTCCACGACGTCTTACCGTCGCTTCAACCTGGCCATGGGTAGATCACTTCGCTTCGGGTCTAGATCACGCCACTGCAACGCCCTATTCAGACTCGCTTTCGCTACGGCTTCCCCACACGGGTTAACCTCGCGACGTAACACTAACTCGCAGGCTCATTCTTCAAAAGGCACGCCGTCACCAGAATCAGACTGGCTCCGACGGATTGTAAGCACACGGTTTCAGGTACTGTTTCACTCCCCTCCCGGGGTACTTTTCACCTTTCCCTCACGGTACTGGTCCGCTATCGGTCATTAGGGAGTATTTAGGCTTATCAGGTGGTCCTGACAGATTCGCACGGGATTTCTCGGGCCCCGTGCTACTTGGGATACTCTCCAGGCGGCACAAAACATTTCGGTTACGGGGCTCACACCCTCTCTGGCCGGCCTTTCAAGACCGTTCACCTATGCCTGCACATCACCCCCCACTGTCCCGGCAGAGACAGTATGGAAAGTCCCACAACCCCGACCATGCAACGCCCGCCGGCTATCACACATGGAACGGTTTAGCCTGATCCGCGTTCGCTCGCCACTACTAACGGAATCACTATTGTTTTCTCTTCCTGCGGGTACTGAGATGTTTCACTTCCCCGCGTTCCCTCCACGCACCCTATGTGTTCAGATGCGGGTCACCAGGCAGATCGCTCCCCTGGCGGGGTTTCCCCATTCGGACACCCTGGGATCACAGTCCGGTTATCGACTCCCCCAGGCTTATCGCAGATTCCTACGTCCTTCTTCGGCTCCTAATGCCAAGGCATCCACCGTGTGCTCTTAAAAACTTGACCACAAAAGATCAAAAAAACTACTTCACGAGAGAACCATGAAAACCATCACTCCATCCCGAAAGACAGAACAACAGATCCAGGTTCATATTCTTGGAAATTGCTTCTTATAAAAGATGCTCGCGTCCACTATGTAGTTCTCAAACAACAACCCCAAACCACACACCCCACACACACAACATGCGCGATCGGTGCAGCCAGGAAACCAGAAACAAACAAGTACCAGGAACACAACACATCACAACCCGTAAGCCACGACGCATCCCTCCCCGGCCCTGTTGCCTCAGGACCCAACAGTGTGCCAAACACTAAACCACCCGCCCCCACTCCCGCACCGTTCCAGGACAGGAATCCGAAGACACCATCCGTACTAGGCAAGAAGAAGAAACACGCGGCCGCTATTTGTTGATATTCCACCCGTGAGCACCCGCCGCAGAACTTACGTCTGCGCAACGGGCATATACTCCTGACAACCCCGCCACACTCACATAACGTGAGGCACGGTGACTGTAGGTGCTCCTTAGAAAGGAGGTGATCCAGCCGCACCTTCCGGTACGGCTACCTTGTTACGACTTAGTCCCAATCGCCAGTCCCACCTTCGACAGCTCCCTCCCCGTAAGGGGTTAGGCCACCGGCTTCGGGTGTTACCAACTTTCGTGACTTGACGGGCGGTGTGTACAAGGCCCGGGAACGTATTCACCGCAGCGTTGCTGATCTGCGATTACTAGCGACTCCGACTTCATGGGGTCGAGTTGCAGACCCCAATCCGAACTGAGACCGGCTTTTTGGGATTAGCTCCACCTCACAGTATCGCAACCCTTTGTACCGGCCATTGTAGCATGCGTGAAGCCCAAGACATAAGGGGCATGATGATTTGACGTCGTCCCCACCTTCCTCCGAGTTGACCCCGGCAGTCTCCTATGAGTCCCCGCCATAACGCGCTGGCAACATAGAACGAGGGTTGCGCTCGTTGCGGGACTTAACCCAACATCTCACGACACGAGCTGACGACAACCATGCACCACCTGTGAACCGACCGCAAGCGGGGCACCTGTTTCCAGGTATTTCCAGTCCATGTCAAGCCTTGGTAAGGTTCTTCGCGTTGCATCGAATTAATCCGCATGCTCCGCCGCTTGTGCGGGCCCCCGTCAATTCCTTTGAGTTTTAGCCTTGCGGCCGTACTCCCCAGGCGGGGCACTTAATGCGTTAGCTACGGCGCGGAAAACGTGGAATGTCCCCCACACCTAGTGCCCAACGTTTACGGCATGGACTACCAGGGTATCTAATCCTGTTCGCTCCCCATGCTTTCGCTCCTCAGCGTCAGTTAATGCCCAGAGACCTGCCTTCGCCATCGGTGTTCCTCCTGATATCTGCGCATTTCACCGCTACACCAGGAATTCCAGTCTCCCCTACATCACTCTAGTCTGCCCGTACCCACCGCAGATCCGGAGTTGAGCCCCGGACTTTCACGGCAGACGCGACAAACCGCCTACGAGCTCTTTACGCCCAATAATTCCGGATAACGCTTGCGCCCTACGTATTACCGCGGCTGCTGGCACGTAGTTAGCCGGCGCTTCTTCTGCAGGTACCGTCACTTTCGCTTCTTCCCTACTGAAAGAGGTTTACAACCCGAAGGCCGTCATCCCTCACGCGGCGTCGCTGCATCAGGCTTTCGCCCATTGTGCAATATTCCCCACTGCTGCCTCCCGTAGGAGTCTGGGCCGTGTCTCAGTCCCAGTGTGGCCGGTCACCCTCTCAGGCCGGCTACCCGTCGTCGCCTTGGTGAGCCATTACCTCACCAACAAGCTGATAGGCCGCGAGTCCATCCAAAACCACAAAAAGCTTTCCACCCCCCACCATGCGATGAGGAGTCATATCCGGTATTAGACCCAGTTTCCCAGGCTTATCCCAGAGTCAAGGGCAGGTTACTCACGTGTTACTCACCCGTTCGCCACTAATCCCCCCACAAGTGAGGTTCATCGTTCGACTTGCATGTGTTAAGCACGCCGCCAGCGTTCATCCTGAGCCAGGATCAAACTCTCCGTTGAAGTAAAACAAAAACGAACACAACACAGAAACCACGGAAATAACGCGGCAACCGCACTGCAAAATTTGAAACCAGCTGTAAAAACCAGACCACACCACAGGGGCGGCATGACCCGGCAAATTCAACCAATTCAATACAATAAATTGGTATCAACAAACTTGGCACACTATTGAGTTCTCAAACAACAGACACATTTCGAATACTTCCCGAAACAATTCAGTAAAATGAATTCTTTTGTTTCGTTTTTCTTCGCTGCGATGTTTATACTTTAGTTCATTCAAGTTTACTTTGCAAATCCCGGTTATTTTCCGGATATTCACTCAATAAGCTGAATCCGCCCAGCAGAATAAGAAGCTTTCCATCATCTTTGTGCCTTGCACATGATGAATCGCTTCTTTTTGAAGGGGGTTTGTCGCCACTCAGCGGCGGCGACTCAGAAAACAATACACGCTCCCCCGCGGCCGTGCAAATCAGCTGCGGCGGAGCGTGCTTTTGACGTGGAAACGGTCTACGGGACCAGGACCTCCACCGTCGCAAGGTTCTTTTTGCCCCGGCGCAACAGCAGGTACTGCCCGTGCAGCAGTTCATCTTCGGAGATGACAGCTTCCGGATCGGACACCTTCTCGTTGTTCACATAGGCACCGCCTTCGCTGACGGTTCGCCGGGCGGCAGACTTACTGTCTGACAGGCCCGAAGCCACCAGCAAATCAACAATGCCGAGCCCGTCCACCTGGATCCGGGCGGACGGCAGCTCTGACGTTGCGGCTTCGAGAGTCGGCCTGTCGAGGGCAGACAGGTCACCGTTGCCGAAGAGGGCAGCCGAGGCGGCGATGACCTTCTCCGTTGCTTCAACCCCATGCACCAGCGAGGTGACCTCGAACGCGAGCTTCCGCTGGCCTTCACGCGCGAACGGACGCTCAGCCACGGACGCGGCAAGCGCTTCGATCGCGGCGCGGTTCAGGAATGTAAAGACCTTCAGCCTGTCCACCACGTCTGCGTCGGCGGTGTTGAGCCAGAACTGGTAGAAGGCGTAGGGGCTGCACATACCGGCGTCCAGCCAGATCGCGTTGCCTTCACTCTTGCCGAACTTGGTTCCGTCGGAGTTGGTGATCAGCGGTGTGCCCAGGGCGTGGACAGTCTTGCCCTCCACCTTACGGATCAATTCGGTGCCGCTGGTGAGGTTGCCCCACTGGTCGGAACCACCGGTCTGCAGCATGCAGCCGTAATCGCGGAAGAGCTGCAGGTAATCCATGCCCTGCAGGATCTGGTAACTGAACTCCGTGTAGCTGATGCCCTCGTCGGAGCTCAGGCGGGACGCCACGGCATCCTTGCGGAGCATCGTGCCCACCCGGTAGTGCTTGCCGATCTCGCGCAGGAAATCAATGGCGCTCAGGGGCGCGGTCCAGTCCAGGTTGTTCACCATGCGTGCCGCGTTGGCGCCGTCGAAACTCAGGAAGCGGCAGACCTGGGCCTGAAGGTAGCCCACCCACTCGTTGACGGTGTCTTTGGTGTTCAGTGTGCGCTCGGCAGTAGGCCGCGGGTCACCGATCAGCCCGGTGGACCCACCAACGAGCCCCAACGGCTTGTGGCCGGCCAACTGCAGGCGGCGCATCACCAGGAGTTGTACCAGGTTGCCCAGGTGCAGGCTCGGTGCCGTGGGATCGAACCCGCAGTAATAGGTGACCGGCTCACCGGCGAGGAGCTTTTCCAGCTCCGCTTCATCGGTGGAGACGTGGACCAGGCCGCGCCACTTCAGCTCCTGCCAAATATTGGCGAAGGTGGGGTCGTTCTGCTGGGATTCAAGATCGTTGAGTTCTGACACGACTTCTAAGTTAGCAGGATCGACGACGCCCGGCGCCGTCATGGACGGCACCGGGCGTTAGAAGGGCAAAAGCGGGTGGGCTCAGCGTTCTATTCCTGCGGGAATACCTTTTGCGGCGATCAGCCGCAGACGCTGGGTAGGCCGGGTCATGGCCACGTACAGGTCACCCACCCGGCCGTGCTTGTGGTTGAGCATCTCGGACGGTTCCAGCACCACAACACCGTCGAACTCGAGACCCTTGGCCTCACGCGGACTGATGACCACGATGTCCTGTTCGTAACTGCCCGCGCCGTTGCCGATGCGCCGGCCGTAAACGGCGCGGAGGGCTGAGGTTGCCGCCGGGAGAAGGTCCCCGTCGGCGATAACGGCGAGCAGACCGCCGTCGAGCGCGTCCAGTTCATTGGGGAGCACCTCCACGAGGCGGTTTACCACCTGTCCGGAATCGACCTTGTCAATAATCGGCGACCAGCGCCCCTCTCTGACGGCCTTCGGCGCAGACACAACAAGCCCGGCGGCGTTGGCCATGCGGGCGGCTGCCTCGGCAATCTGGGACGGCGTCCGGTAGTTGACCGTCAGCTCCTCCAACTGCCAGCGGTCACCGAACATGGGCGCCAAAGCACCGTGCCAGGAGTTGGCTCCAGCGACGGAACTCGTCTGGGCAATGTCCCCCACGATCGTGAAGGACTTCAGCGGGCAACGCCGGACCAGGAGGCGCCACTGCATCGGCGAGAGTTCCTGAGCCTCATCCACCACGATGTGCCCGAAAGCCCATGTGCGGTCGGTTGTGGCACGCTCGGCGGCGGTCTGCCGGTTTTCGCGCTCCTGGTTCTGGTCGGCCAGTTCCTCCGCAGTCATCATGACGTCCACGCCCATGTGTTCCATGTTCACCAGCGTCTGCTTGGCATTGGCGAGGTCACGGGCACGGTCATGCTCCTGCTGGGCCAGGCCGCGGTTCGCCGCAGGATCGAGTTCGCCCAGAAGCTCGGCTGCCTCGTCCAACAGCGGTACATCCGCCTCCGTCCACGGAGCATCAGCCGGGCGCAGAAGCAGCTTCTGCTCGTCCAGGCTCAGGTGCGGTGTGCAGGCTGCCAGCACCGCGGGCTTGCTCAGGAGTTCGGTGATCAGCTTCTCCGGTGTCATGGGCATCCAGCAAAGGTTCAGCGCGATCCGTACGTCGCGGGCTGTCCGGACGTCCTCCGCAAGGTAGGAACGGTCGGCATTGTTGCCGATGCTCCCGGCCTCCACCAGTTCCGTCATCTGTTCCGTCAGCTCGCGGAGCAGGATCTTGACGAACGTCAGGCGTGCCTCGTTGTGGGGCTTGCCGGTGGACCGGGCCCGTTCGCGGGCGCGGCTTACCTGCCGGGGTGTCAAGACCAGCTTGCGGCCGTCCACCTCCAGAATGCGGTCCTCGGCCGGGATGCGCTGCCGGTTCGCCACGGCGTTGGCCACAACCTTCGCCATGTCCAGCCGTCCTTTGATGGCGGCGACGTCCGCTTCCGGCTCCGGGACGGCGTGGATGCCCGGCATGAGCCGGCCGACGCTGGCCATGACCACGCCGGTCTCACCGAGGGACGGAAGGACACGTTCGATGTACTTCATAAACGACGACGACGGCCCCACCAGCAGCACGCCTGCAGTCTTCAGCCGTTCCCGGTGCGTGTAAAGCAGGTAGGCGGCACGGTGCAGTGCGACGGCGGTTTTGCCGGTGCCGGGACCGCCCTGCACCACCAGGGCGCCGGAGATGGAGGACCTGATGATGCGGTCCTGCTCAGACTGGATGGTTCCGACAATGTCCGACATCCGGCCGGTGCGCTTGGAGTCCAGGGCGGCGAGCAACGCTCCTTCGCCCTGGAGCGACGCGTCGTCCGCCAGCATGTCCGCGTCAAGGACGTCGTCCTCAATGGCCTTGACTTCGCGGCCCTGGAGGATGAGATGGCGGCGGCGCCGGACGCCCTGCCGGTCAAATGCCGTTGCCTGATAGAAGTGGCCGGCTTCGGGCGCGCGCCAGTCCACCATGAGTCGCTGCAGGTCATCGGTGGTCAGGCCGATGCGTCCGATGTACTGGGCCTCGCCGGAATCCAGGTCCAGGCGGCCGAAAACCAGCCGGTCATCCACAGCATCCAGTTGGGCCAGGCGGTCCTCATAGAGCGCGGCGAAGGCGTCACGCTCGGAAACATTCTGCATGGTGCCCACGGCACCGGCCCGGCGGACCTGCGCCAGCTGCTTGCGCTTTTCATCACGAAGCTCTTCCAGCCGTGCATACAAGCCGGCAACATAATCGCGTTCGTGGGCCAAATCGGCGTCGAGCATTAAACGTTCCCCTATCGCAAAAGACAGACCTACCATTCTACAACCATTTCGGTTAACGTGCCCGCCAGTCCCGCTACCTCCGATGTCATTCAATGTTCATATTTGCGCCGGTCTTCGCCTGCCGGACCTTCGCGGCCTTATAGCGCGACACGGTGGGATCCCCCGGCAGCCAGAAACGCCACGGATAATCGGTGGAACCGCCGTCGCCGGCCACGCCCACCCTGGGTCCGGAACTGTAGACGGGCGCCGGAACCGCCGGGAGCTGCAGTTCGAAGGGCTCCGCCAGTGCGTCGCGTCCGCTGTCCGCAGTCGTGAGGGCCAGGGCTGTGGCGAGACGCGCGGGACCGCTCGCAAGGTCGACTGGTGATTTCGACGTCGGCCGCCGAACAAGTGCGAGGTGCTGCCCCTCTACCACCTCGCCGGCCCGCAGCAGGACGGCGGATGCCGCGCCCGCCGGGCCGCAGACAAGGTTGGCGCAGTAGTGCATCCCGTACGTGAAGTAGACATAGAGGTGCCCTGCGGGCCCGAACATGGGGGCGTTGCGTGGCGTGGGGCCGCGGAACGTGTGGGACCCGGGATCCGGGTGCAGCGAGTCGCCGGGGCCCATATAGGCCTCCAGCTCGGTGATCCGGATGGCCACCGTCCCCTCGTGGCTGCTGTGGCGGAGAACGGACCCCAGCAGCAGCGGAGCTATCCTCCGCGCATCACCGGACAGGAACTCGCGGAGCTGTTCCGGCGCCTGCTCCGGCCCGGTGGGACTGCTGCTGACGGTCATGCACCGACTCTACCGAACGCGCACGGCGATGTCCGTTTTCCGCTAGCAGGCCTGGCCTGCGGCTGGCAGGATAGGGGGATGGACTTCTGGCAGCGCTACCGTGCGATCGACGCGCGGGACACCCGTTTCGACGGGCAGTTCTACACCGCTGTCCGCACCACCGGCATCTACTGCCGTCCGTCCTGCCCGGCCCGGACCCCCAAAGCAGCCAACGTCACGTTCTACGAAACCTCCGCCGCAGCGCACGACGCCGGCTACCGGGCCTGCAAGCGCTGCCTCCCCGATGCGGTCCCCGGAACACCGGCCTGGAACGTCAGGCAGGACATCGCGGGCCGGGCCATGCGCCTGATCAACGACGGCGTGATCAACCGGGACGGGGTGGAGGGTCTGGCCGCACGGCTGGGCTATTCAGCGCGCCAGCTGAACCGGATCCTCAGCCACGAACTGGGCGCGGGCCCGCTGTCCCTGGCCCGGGCCAGCCGCGCCCAGACCGCCCGCACGTTGCTGGTGTCCACGGCCATGAAGCTGGCAGACATCGCCTTCGCGTCCGGCTTCAGCAGCGTCCGGCAGTTCAACGACACCATGGTGGAGGTCTTCGCCATGACACCGACCGCGCTGCGGGCAACCGCCCGGCACCACCGTCCCGGAACGGCGCCCGTCGCCGCGACGTCTCTGACGCTAAGCCTGCCGTACCGCGAACCGTTCGATCCCGGCATATTTTCCTTCCTCGCAGTCCGCGCCATCCCCGGGATCGAGGCGGGGACACCGGCGTCGTACGCCCGTACACTGCGGCTCCCGCACGGCGATGCCCGCTTCAGCGTGAATTACGACGGCGGCGCGCCGGGACGGCCGCTGACCCTCACCATCGGCGCGGTGGACCTGCGCGACCTGCCCGCCCTGCTGAGCAGGGTGCGGCGGCTTTTCGACCTCGACGCCGATCCCGTCGCGATTGACAACGCCCTGGCTGCCGACCCCCGGCTGGCCGCCGCCGTGGCACGCGTTCCGGGGATGAGGATGCCCGGGGCCGTGGATCCGCAGGAGCTCCTCATCAGGGCCATGATCGGGCAGCAAATCACGGTGGCCGCGGCCCGGACGGCGCTGACGCAGCTGACCGCTGCCGGCAGCCCCAGCCTGGTGCCCGGCGACGGGCTCGACCGGCTGTTTCCGACTGCAGCCGAGATCGCGGACTCAGGGTACTCGCTGTTGCGCGGTCCGCAACGGCGGATTGACTCCATTCGTTCCGCCGCGTCGGCCCTTGCCGGTGGCCAGCTGGACTTCGGCTACGGCGACGACCTGCCCGGGCTCGAGGCCAAACTTCTTCCGCTGCCCGGTGTTGGTCCCTGGACGGTGGGGTACGTTGCCATGCGTGTGCTCGGCGCCCCGGACGTCTTTTTGGCCAACGACGCCGCGGTCCGGAACGGTATCCGTGCCCTTGCCTTGGACGCCGCCGGGCCCGGAGACGGCATGCCGGGGCCCGGCAGCCCTGCTCCGGATTTCCGGGAAGTCAGCCCGTGGCGGTCCTATGCCACCATGCACCTGTGGCGCGCCGCGGCGCCGTCGAAAACCCTTGTTCGTGAACCCAACGTTGTTCGTGAACACAACGTTCCAGAGAAAGCGATCCCATGAAAGCCCAGCTGTTGACGATGTCCACTCCGGACGGTCCCTTCACCATCCTCGCCCGGGACGGCGTCGTCCTGGCTTCCGGCTGGACCGCCGAGCTGGGCGAACTGACCGGGCAGATCCATCCGGATCTTCGCCCGGCCGAGGTAGAGGCCGTGACCGATTTGGGCACGATCTCACAAGCCGTGGAGGCTTTCTACGCCGGAGACCCGGCGCCCGCCATGGCGGTCCCCGTGCTGCAGAAGTCGGGGCCGTTCAGGTCCCATGCCTGGGATGTGCTGAGGACGGTGCGTCCCGGGGCGCCGGTGACGTACACCGAGTACGCTGACCTGTCCGGCAATCCCAAGGCGGTCAGGGCAGCGGCCAGCGCCTGCGCCTTCAATGCCGCGGCGTTGTTTGTGCCGTGCCACCGCGTGATCCGCACCGACGGCTCTTTGGGCGGTTTCCGGTGGGGGATGGCAGTGAAGGAGAGCCTGCTGGCGCGGGAGGCCAAAGAAGGCCTGCTGGCCCGCGAAGCGGTGTGACCCTACTTCGCTTCGGGCGTCCCGGCAGGCCAAGGCAACAGTTCCGGCAGGTCCACGCCATCCGCAGCGGCCGATGCCCGGAGGCTGCCGAGTGACGGTTCGCGGCCGGCCAGCCACGCCGCGATGTCAGTGATCATGCCGCTGATGACGGTGGAGCGGCCGCCGTTGCCGAGGGTTACGGGCGGAAGTGCGAGGGGCTGCACCACCAGTTTGTCGCCCGGCGCTATCCGGGCCGCCAGGAAGTCGAAGAGGTGCTCGCAGAATTGCCGGCTCCAGGTCTCCGGACCGTATCCGGCATCCAAGTCGGCAGTATGGATGACGAGTTCACGCCACAGCGCGAGCCCGCCGTCGAGCACCACTCCCCCGCGATAGGCGATGCGCGCCTGCCAGCGGGTTGTGTCTCCCGCCAGCGAATCAAAAGCCCCCAGGGCGCGGTCCAAGCCCGCCGCCAGATCGTCGCGGTGGGCGTCTGCACTGTGGCCTGCGGCCATCCCGATCGCCTTATTCCGTCCGTCCTGGCCGCCGTCGTACAGTTCAACGGTTTCACCGCGGGCCGCATATTCCAGTTGCCGTGCCATGGCATTGGATATGCCTTCGAGATGCGCCAGGACGTGCCCCCTGGTCCAGCCCGGAAGCGCTGATGGCGCCTTGATGTCCTCATCGGTGAATTTCGCGGCGGTGGCGGCCACGACGTGGGCGGCTTTGTGCAGTTCGGCGAGCAGGGCATCCGGTGCAGGAGCGGTCATGGCGCCCATCCTAACCGTCAAACTCTCAGCCCAGCGGGATGCCGTCCGGGCCGAAGCGGTGCCGGATGTGCCGCCGGTCGTGGCGTGCCTGCCAGAACTCAAGTTCCGTTGGCCGGACCGCGTAGAGCTGCCAGTCCGGATTGTGGCTGCCGTCCGCTGCGGGCCGGGCATCCCAGTCTGCCGCCGACGCCTCGTCCGAGAGCTCAACCACCGGGCCGGCAACCCGGACCTGGCGGCCCTGCCCGGGCCAGTAAAAGTTGAGGGCCGCGCTCGGGTTGACCGTGAGTTCCCGGCCCTTCCGTGAGGTGCGGGACGTGGCGAAGTGCCAGCCGTCGTCGTCGATGTCCTTCAGGATCAGCATCCTGGCGGACGGCTGTCCGTTTCCGTCGGCCGTGGCCAGGCTGCAGGCGTGCGGTTGCAGCACGCCTGCAGCCAGCGCTTCCTGCAGCCACAGTTTGAACAGCGCCACCGGATCGGCAGGGGCCTTGGCGGGGTCGAAGTCAGGGAGGTTTTCAGGGAAGTCCGGGAGGGCACGCAGGTGGCTGCGGAAGGCGTCACTCATGCCGCAATGGTAGCGGGGGCAGGCGGCGGCTTAACGCACAACGCTCTCTCACTTAACGCAGGAAATTCGGCAACGCTCTCTCACTTCCTTGAAGAAAGTGAGAGAGCGTTGGCCAAAAACCCACATTAAGTCCCCACCGGCACCCTAGCCTCGCAAGCTCGGCCAGGGAACCCTGCCGGTGTGGGCCCCTTCGCGTGAGGGTTAGTGCGCGTACTCCCGGACGCCGGCGAGTTCGGCTTCCAGCGCAAGCAGCTGGCGTTCGACGGCGGCGGGTGCTGTTCCGCCCTGGGAGTTGCGGCTGTTGAGCGACCCCTCCGTGGACAGGACCGTGCGGACCTCGGGTGTGAGGTGCTCCGAGATAGCAGCGAATTCCTCGTCCGTAAGGTCCCACAGCTCCACGTCCCGGCTTTCGGCCTGCTTGACGGCGGCGCCGGAGAGTTCGTGGGCCTCGCGGAACGGAACGCCCTGCCGGACCAGCCATTCGGCAATGTCCGTAGCCAGCGCGAAGCCCTGGGGTGCCAGGGACTCCATCCGTTCCGTGTTGAACTTCAGCGTCGCGATCATGCCCGAAACGGCCGGGAGCAGCAGTTCCAGGGTGTCGGCGGCGTCGAAGACCGGCTCTTTGTCCTCCTGCAGGTCGCGGTTGTACGCGAGCGGCAGGCCCTTGAGCGTCGCCAGCAGCCCGGTCAGGTTGCCGATCAGGCGCCCCGCCTTGCCGCGGGCCAGCTCAGCCACGTCAGGGTTCTTCTTCTGCGGCATGATCGATGAACCGGTGGAGTAGGAATCGTGCAGGGTCACAAAGGAGAACTCCTTCGTGGCCCACAGGATGACTTCCTCCGAGACGCGGGACAGGTCCACCCCGATCATCGAACAAACCCAGGCGAACTCGGCGAAGACATCGCGGGAGGCGGTGCCGTCGATCGAGTTGTGGGTTGCGGAGAAGAAGCCCAGGTCAGCTGCAACCGCTTCCGGGTCCAGCCCCAGGGAGGAACCCGCGAGGGCACCCGAACCGTAGGGCGAAACGCCGGCGCGCTTGTCCCAGTCCTGGAGCCGCTGCACATCGCGCAGCAGCGCCCAGGCATGGGCGAGCAGGTGGTGGCTGAGCAGGACCGGCTGGGCGTGCTGCAGGTGGGTGCGGCCGGGCATGGCCACGCCCCGGTGCGCCTTGGCCTGGTCCACCAACGCCTCAATGGTGGCGAGGACACCACGTGCGATGATCCGGGCGTGGTCGCGCAGGAACATGCGGCCCAGCGTGGCCACCTGGTCGTTGCGGGACCGTCCTGCGCGGAGCTTGCCGCCCAGCTGGGTACCGGCGCGCTCGATCAGTCCGCGTTCCAGTGACCCGTGCACGTCCTCATCGGACTCTGCCGGCAGGTAGGCACCGGAAGCAACGTCGTCGTCCAGCCGGCCCAGGGCGTCAAGCATGCCCTCGAGCTCGGCGTCGTCCAGCAGCCCGGCCTTGTGCAGCACGCGGGCGTGTGCCTTGGATCCGGCGATGTCGTAGCGGGCCAGCCGCCAGTCGAAGTGCGTGGACTTGCTCAGCGCCGCGAGGGCGTCGGCGGGGCCGCCGGCAAAGCGGCCGCCCCACAGTGCACCTTCGTTTGTAGCGGAAGCCACTTACTGACCTGCGACGCGGATATCGCGGCCGGAGGCAACCTTGGCGGACATGCCCCACAGCTCGATGAAGCCGCGTGCCATCGACTGGTCGAACGTGTCACCGGTGTCGTAGGTGGCGAGGTCGAAGTCGTACAGCGAGGTGTCGGAGCGGCGTCCGTTGACCACTGCCTGGCCGCCGTGAAGGGTCATGCGGATGTCACCGGAGACGTACTTCTGGGTGTCCTCGATGAAGGCGTCCAGGGAGCGCTTGAGCGGCGAGAACCACTGGCCGTCGTAGACCAGCTCGGCCCAGCGCTGGCCAACAGTGGCCTTGAAGCGGGCCTGCTCGCGCTCGACGGTGATGTCCTCGAGGTGCTTGTGCGCGGTGATCAGCGCCATGGCGCCGGGGGCTTCGTAGATTTCGCGGGACTTGATGCCCACGAGGCGGTCCTCGACGACGTCGATGCGGCCCACGCCCTGGGCGCCGGCGCGGCGGTTCAGTTCCTTGATGGCCTGCAGCGGGGGGACCCGGACGCCGTCGATCGCTACCGGGATGCCGGCTTCGAAGGAGATGGTGACTTCATCCGGGGCCGGCGGGAATTCCGGGGTGGCGGTGTAGTCATAGATGTCCTTGGTGGGGGCGTTCCAGATGTCTTCGAGGTAGCCGGTTTCGACGGCGCGTCCCCAGACGTTCTGGTCGATGGAGTACGGGTTCTTCTTGGTGGTCTCGATTGGCAGTCCTTTTTCCTCGGCGAAGGCGATGGCCTTGTCGCGGGTCAGGGCGAGGTCGCGGACCGGGGCGATGCACTTCAGGTCCGGGCCGAGGGTCTGGATGCCCACTTCGAAGCGGACCTGGTCGTTGCCCTTGCCGGTGCAGCCGTGGGCAACAGTGGTGGCGCCGAATTCGCGGGCGGCCTTGACCAGGTGCTTGACGATGACCGGGCGGGAGATGGCGGAGACCAGCGGGTAGTGGCCCTGGTAGAGGGCGTTCGCCTTCAGCGTCGGCATGCAGTACTCGTCGGCGAACTCGTCGGACGCGTCGGCCACGTAGGCTTCGACGGCGCCGCAGCCCAGGGCGCGCTGGCGGATGGTCTCCAGCGACTCGCCGCCCTGTCCGACGTCGACCGCTACGGCGATGACCTCGGCGCCGGTGGCTTCACCGATCCAGCCGATGGCTACGGAAGTATCAAGGCCACCGGAGTAGGCCAGAACAATACGCTCAGTCACGAAAATGCTCCTCTTATTGGGGGTTGGGATTTCTGTTCGGGAAATTCTTCTAGGGAAAGCCTGTCACAACGCAGGCAGGTCTTAAGCAGCAGGCTATTGCTGGCTGCCGCCTGCTTCTTCGGCCAGCTGCAGGAACCGGGCGGCGAGGTCCTGCCCGCCCTGCGGATCCCGGGAGACCAGCAGCACGGTGTCGTCACCGGCGATGGTCCCCAGGATGGACGGCATCACCGAGTGGTCGATGGCCAGGGCCAGGAAGTTCGCGGCGCCGGGCGGCGTCCGGAGAACCGCGATGTTGGCCGAGGCTTCCGCCGTGACCAGCAGTTCGCTGCAGAGCCGCGCCAGCCTGGCATCCAGGATTTCCTGGCTGACACCACTTTTGGCCGCACGCTCGCCGCCTTCACCGGGGACGGCATAGACCAGGACGCCTTCCTTGCCGCGCACCCGGACAGCGCCGAGCTCCACGAGGTCCCGCGAAAGCGTGGCCTGGGTGACCTGGACGCCGTCGTCCGCCAGCAACGCGGCCAGCTCCGCCTGGGAGCGCACCGATTCACCCGTGAGGATGGCGGTGATGCGCGCCTGGCGGGCGGTTTTGGTGGCCGGGCTGGAGCCCGGCGCAGCGGACGGAACGGACACTAGCTGCCGGCCTCCGGCGCGAGCCCGTCAACCGGCGCGAGCCCGTCAACCGGTGACAGGCCCTCCACAACGGCCAGCCCGGACCGGTGCATGAGCCATGCCATCAGCGCTTTTTGGGCGTGCAGCCGGTTCTCGGCCTCGTCCCAGACGATCGACTGCGGGCCGTCGATGACGCCTGCTGAAATCTCGTAGCCGCGGTATGCGGGCAAGCAGTGAAGCACGACGGCGTCATCCGCCGCGTGTGCCATCGCTGCCTCATCGACCGCGTACTCCTTGAAGAGCTGCATCCGTTCTGCCTTTTGGGCTTCCTGGCCCATGGAGACCCACGTGTCGGTTGCCACGACGTCGGCACCATTAAGGGCAGCTGCGGCATCAGTGGTGACCAGGACGGACCCGCCGGTCTGGGCGGCGCGTTCCTCGGCGGCAGCGACGATTTCGTCCGCCGGGAGGTAGCTTTCAGGGCCTGCGATGCGGACGTGCATGCCGGCCGTGACTCCAGCCAGAAGGTAGGAGTTGGCCATGTTGTTCGCGGCATCGCCGAGGTAGGCCATGGTCAGGCCCGCCAGCTCGCCCTTGTGTTCCTTGACGGCGAGCAGGTCTGCGAGGAGCTGGCAGGGGTGGTAGTCATCGCACAGGGCATTGATGACCGGCACCTTGGAGTTTTCCGCCATGGCCACCAGCCCCGAGTGGGCACCGGTGCGCCACACGATGGTGGAGACCATGCGCTCCAGGACCTTCGCGGTGTCTTCCACCGATTCCTTGTGGCCGATCTGCGCCTCGCCGGGGTTGATGATCAGCGCGTTGCCGCCCATGTCGGCGATGCCGGTGGCGAAGGACACCCGGGTGCGGGTGGAGGTTTTGTCGAAGATGACAGCCACGGTCTTGCGGCCGTTCCCCTCCGCGGCGAAAGGCTGCACGCTGTACGGCGCCGCCTTCATCCGGACGGCAAGGTCCAGGACCTCAGCCTGCTCGGCCGGGCTGAGGTCGGTGTCCTTCAGGAAGTGGCGGGTGGTGCCGGCAGTGCCGGTGGAAGAGACTACAGGGGTCACTGCGCGTCCTTAGCTGTCTGGAGGAGGGCCGGCAGGGCGGCAAGGAACGTGCCGGCCTGTTCCGTGGTGAGGACCAGCGGCGGGGCAAGCCGGACGGTGCGCGGTCCCGGGCTGTTGACGATGAACCCGGCATCCAGCCCGGCGGTCACAACAGCCTGAGCCACCTCGGCATCGAGGTCGAAGCCGATTAGCAGGCCTTCGCCGCGGACTTCCGTGACGCCGTCGACGTCGGCCAGCCCGGCGCGGAGGTACTCCCCCACCTTTGCGACGTTCTCCAGCACCCGATGGCTTTCGATCGCGTGCAGCGTGGCCAGCGCGGCCGCCGTCGCCACCGGGTTGCCGCCGAAGGTACTGCCGTGCTGGCCTGCGGACAGGAGCGAGGACGTCTCCCCGCCGAAGGTGAGCAGCGCACCGATGGGGAACCCGCCGCCCAGGCCCTTGGCCAGGGTGATGGCGTCCGGAACGATTCCGGCGTCCTCGCTGGCGAACCATTTGCCGGTGCGGCCGATGCCGGTCTGGACCTCGTCCAGGATCAGCAGGGCGCCCGCCTTGGTGGTCCCCTCGCGGGCTGCCTTCAGGTAACCGGCCGGCAGGGGCCGGACGCCGGCTTCGCCCTGGATGGGTTCCAGGAAGACGGCGGCCACCGTCTCGTCGATGGCGGCTTCCAGCGCTGCGGCATCGCCGAACGGGATGTGGACCACGCCGCCGGGCAGGGGCTCGAACGGCGCCCGGTAGGCTTCCTTGGCTGTCAGGGCCAGGGCTCCCATGGTGCGCCCGTGGAAGGCTCCCTCGAGGGCGATGATTTTGGTCCGGGGCGCAGCGTCCGTACCCGCGTTCCGGCGTGCCAGTTTGAAGGCCGCCTCGACAGCCTCGGTGCCGGAGTTGGCGAAGAACACTTTGGAGCCGGCCGGGGCGTGCGCCAGGGCCAGCAGTTTCTCGGCCAGCGCGATCTGGGTGGGGCTGGTGAAGAAGTTGGAGACGTGCCCCAGGGTGGCGAGCTGGCTGGAAATCACGGACGTGACAAACGGGTTGGCGTGGCCCAGGGCGTTGACGGCGATTCCGCCCAGGAGGTCCAGGTATTCCTTCCCGTCGGCATCCCACACGAGGCAGCCGGCACCCCGGACCAGCACACGCTGGGGCGTCCCGAAAACACCCATCAGCGACGTCGAGTAGCGGGCCAGCCACTCGGCGCCACTGGTGTGTCCCGAGGTTTCGACCAGCTCGGTGACCGGGGTGTCGGCTAGTTCAGCCACGGGGGTTTGCTGGATTTCGTTCATGCGTTCACTTCCTCGTCGGGGACGACCTGCGTGCCAATGCCTGCGGTCGTGAAAGTTTCCAGGAGCATGGAGTGCGGCAGCCTGCCGTCCACGATGTGCGCGCGTTCCACTCCGCCGTCGATGGCTTTGAGGCACGCTTCCATCTTCGGGATCATTCCTGATTCGAGGGACGGCAGCAGCTCGCGCAATTCCGTAGCCGTCAGGGAGGAGATGAGTGAGGACCTGTCCGGCCAGTTGGCGTAGAGGCCTTCGACGTCGGTGAGGATCACCAGTTTGGATGCTCCGAGGGCTTCGGCGACGGCAGCCGCTGCCGTATCGGCGTTGACGTTGAGGACCTGACCGGTGGTCTGGACCTCGCCGGCCGCTGTCTCGCCGTCGGACTCGATTTCCGGTGCCACGGTGGAGATGACCGGGATGCGGCCCGCGGCCAGGATGTCCAGGATGCCCTCCGGGTTCACGCCCACCACTTCGCCCACCAGGCCCAGGTCCACTTCCTCGCCGTCGATGACGGTTCCGGTGCGGACGGCCTGGAGCAGGCCGCCGTCTTCGCCGGACATACCCACTGCGTAGGGCCCGTGGGAGTTGATCAGGCCAACCAGTTCGCGGCCCACCTGGCCGGTGAGGACCATCCGGACGACGTCCATGGCTTCGGGAGTGGTGACACGGAGTCCGCCCTTGAATTCTGACTCGATGCCCAGGCGCGCCAGCATGGAGTTGATCTGGGGTCCGCCGCCGTGGACCACCACGGGGTGGATGCCTACGTGGTGGAGGAAAACCACGTCTTCGGCGAACGCACGCCGCAGCTCGTCGTTGACCATGGCGTTGCCGCCGTACTTGATCACCATGGTGGTGCCGGCAAAACGCTGGATCCAGGGCAGCGCCTCGATCAGCGTGCCGGCCTTGCTTTGGGCATCACTCATGGACGTGGTCTCGCGGGTCTGGGTGTTCATGCTGCAGGTATCTCCAGGGTTGCCGGCGGATCTAGCTTGAGTAGGCGCTGTTCTCGTGGACGTAATCATGTGTGAGGTCGTTGGTCCAGATGGTTGCCTCAGCTTTACCGGACTGCAGGTCGATCTCTACCAGGACTTCGCGGGGTTCCAGGTTCACCAGGTTGCGGTCGTCACCAATGCTGCCGTTGCGGCAGATCTGGATGCCGTTCATGGCCACGTTCAGCTGGTCGGGTTCGAACACGGCGTCCGTTGTGCCCACGGCCGACAGCACGCGGCCCCAGTTGGGATCCTTGCCGAAGATTGCGGCCTTGAACAGGTTGGACCGGGCCACGGAGCGGCTGACGGTTTCAGCGTCGCGCTCTGTTGCTGCGTTGAATGTGCGGATGGCGATGTCGTGGCTGGCACCCTCGGCGTCCCCGATGAGCTTGCGTGCCAGTTCCGCGCAGACCTTGGTCAGCCCTTCACCAAACGCTTCGGCGGACGGAACTGCCCCGGACGCGCCCGAAGCCATCAGCACCACGGTGTCATTCGTGGACATGCAGCCGTCCGAATCAGCCCGGTCAAAGGTGACGCGCGTGGCGTCGCGGAGGACGACGTCGAGCAGTTCGGGTTCCACCACGGCATCAGTGGTGAGGACCACCAGCATGGTGGCCAGCCCGGGCGCCAGCATGCCGGCTCCCTTGGCGATCCCGCCGATGGTGAATTCCTGGCCGTCTGCATCAGACCCGATGAACAGCGCGGACTTCGGCACGGAGTCCGTGGTCATGATCGCGGTGGCTGCCTCCGGGCCGCCGTCGGTGCTCAGGGCCGCGGATGCAGCCTCAATGCCCGGCAGGATCTTGTCCATGGGCAGCTGCTCGCCGATCAGGCCGGTGGAGCAGACAAAAACGTCCGTTGCCGAAATGCCGAGGACCTTTGCCACCTTCTCGGCGGTGCTGTGGGTGTTCTGGAATCCCTGGGGACCGGTGCAGGCGTTGGCACCCCCGGAGTTGAGCACCACGGCGTCCACCCGGCCGTCCGAAACTACCTGACGGGACCAGTGGACGGGGGCAGCCGCCACCCGGTTGCTGGTGAAGACGGCGGCTGCTGCCTTGGAGGGGCCATCGTTGACTACCAGGGCAAGGTCCGGATTGCCGGATGTCTTGAGTCCGGCGGTGACGCCGGCGGCCCGGAATCCCAGGGGGGCGGTAACGGTCACGGGGCAACTCCCTGCAGGTTGAGGCCGGCCATTTCAGGCAGGCCAAGAGCAATATTCATGGACTGCACAGCGCCGCCGGCAGTCCCCTTGGTGAGGTTATCAATGACACACGTGACGATCACGCGGCCGGTGTGTTCATCCAGCGCCACCTGCATGGCTGCATGGTTGGACCCAACAACGGACTTGGTGGCGGGCCACTGCCCTTCCGGAAGCAGATGGACAAACGGTTCGTCGTCGTAGGCGTCCATCCATGCCTGGCGGAGCTCCGCGGCTGTAGTGCCCGGCTTGACCTTGGCGGTGGCGGTGGTGAGGATGCCCCGGCTCATCGGTGCCAGCGTGGGGGTGAAGGAGACAGTGACGCGTTCGCCGGCGGCATTGGAGAGTCCCTGTTCCATCTCCGGCGTATGTCGGTGGCCGCCGCCCACTCCGTAGGGACTCATGGAACCCATGACCTCAGAGCCGATCAGGTTCACCTTCGCAGCCTTGCCCGCACCCGAGGTGCCGGAGGCGGAAACTATCACAACGTCGTCGGGCTGCAGCAGGTTGGCGGCAAACCCGGGCGTCAGCGCCAGCAGGGCCGACGTCGGGTAGCAGCCGGGAACGGCGATCCGGGTGGCACCCTTGAGTGCGTCACGCTGACCCGGCAGTTCCGGCAGGCCATAAGGCCACGCTCCGGCGTGCGCGGAGCCGTAGAACTTTTCCCACGCGGCCGCATCCTCGAGCCGGTGGTCTGCGCCGGCGTCGATGACTATGGTGCCTTCGGGGAGTTGCGCCGCGATCTCGGCGGACGCACCGTGCGGCAGCGCCAGGAAGACGACGTCGTGGCCCGCAAGGTTTTCCACCGTGGTGTCTTCGAGGATGCGGCTGGCGAGCCCGAGCAGGTGCGGCTGCAGCTCGCCCAGGCGGGAACCCGCATTGCTGTGCGCGGTGATGGCACCAATGGTCACATCCGGGTGGCCCGCAAGCAGGCGCAGGACTTCTCCCCCGGCGTAACCGCTGGCCCCGGAGACGGCAACAGAAATAGTCATGCACTGAATCTTACAGCAAAACTATTCATTATGCCCGATATTTATGCATCAATGCCCTCGTGCTTCGAGGAGCCTGCTGGACACCCGGGCGTATGCTTGATGAGGGTGATCCTGACCGTGCAGACCGAATGTCGGCTGCAGCGTTGCCCGTAACAGTTACGAGGCCCCGCTTCATGTCCACCACTTTCCCCGCAGCTGAGCGCCCTCAATCGCGTGTCCGGAAGCCCAACGCCGTTGTCCTGAGCTACTCGGAGCTGCTGAAGACCGTCAAGGCTGAAGGCCTGCTGGAACGCCGCGTCGGCTTCTACATCACCCTGTTCTCCAGCCTCGTCCTGCTGATGACGGCGGCCTGGTTCGGGTTCGCCCTGATCGGTGACAGCTGGTTCCAGCTCCTCATTGCCGCAGCAGTGGGTGTCCTCTGCACCCAGCTGAGCTTTCTGGCCCACGAGGCAGGGCACCGCCAGATCTTCGCCTCCCGCCGCGCCAATGACTGGACCGCCCGCATCCTGGCCACTTCGGTTGCCGGCATGAGCTACTCCTGGTGGGAGCAGAAGCACGGCGCCCACCACAACCACCCCAACGTCATCTCCAAGGATCCGGACATTGCCCCCGGCCCCATCGCATTCCACACCGAAGCCGTTGCCGACCGGCAGGGCCGGTTCTCGTTCCTGACGCGCAAGCAGGGCTGGTTCTTCTTCCCGCTCCTGTTCCTGGTTGGCCTGGGACTCCAGATTGACTCGGTCAAGTTTGTCTTCCGCCGCGCCAAGGTGACCCACCGCTGGGTGGAACTGCCCATCCTGCTGGTCCGCCTCAGCGCCCTGCCCGTCCTGGCTTTCACCTTCCTGCCGCTGGGAATGGCGTTCGCGTTCATCGGTGTGCAACTGGCCGTCTTCGGCTTCTATATGGGCGCTTCCTTTGCACCGAACCACAAGGGCATGCCCGTCCTGCCGGCAGACAGCCGGGTGGACTTCTTCAGCCGGCAGGTCCTGACCTCACGGAACATCGCCGGCGGCCGCTTTATGGACATCCTGCTCGGCGGCCTGAACCGCCAGGCCGAGCACCACCTGTTCCCTGACATGGCGCGGCCCCAGCTGGATAAGGCTGCCAGGATCGTCCGCGAGTACTGCACCAAGCACCAGGTTCCCTACACGGAAACCACGCTCCTCCAGTCCTACGGCATCATCGTCCGCTACCTCAACAACGTAGGCCTCTCCGCCGGACGCCACTTCGAGTGCCCCATGGCCACGGTGACCCGGCGCTACTAGCGCCGACTGAACACTTCGCGACACGCCGCATGACCTGAAGCGACGGCCGGCTACCGGCCGTCGCTTCGTCGTCGGTTGCGGTGTCCCTAGGATGGTCAGAGAAACCGGCCCGGGAAATCCCCGCCCCGGAGAGGAGACCCTTTATGCATGCCATCCTTGCCCGCCAGTCCGGCGGTCCGGAAGTCCTCGAGTTCGCAGAGGTTGAGCGTCCGGCGCCCGGACCGGGCCAGCTGCTGGTCAAAGTGGCGGCCACAGGCGTCAACTTCATCGAGACCTATCAGCGCGGCGGCATGTACAAAGTTGCCTACCCTTTCACGCCCGGCTCGGAAGCAGCAGGAACTGTTGAGGAAGTGGGCGAGGGCGTCGACGGGTTTACTGTTGGCAGCCGCGTGGCCACCGCCGAGGGCCAGAAGTGCTATGCGGAATACACCGTCCTGGACGCGGACAAAGCGCTGCCTGTCCCCGACGGCGTTGACCTGCACACCGCCGCGGCACTGCCCCTGCAGGGCATGACCGCCCACTACCTCATCAACTCCTCCTTCAGGGTGGAGCCCGGGCATACCGTCCTGGTCCACGCCGGCGCCGGCGGCGTGGGGCTGCTTATCACCCAGCTCCTGAAGACCCGGGGTGCCCGCGTCATCACCACCGTCTCGACTGACGAAAAGGAGGACCTGTCGCGGGCCGCCGGCGCGGACGAGGTGCTCCGCTACGAAGGTTTCGCGGACGCGGTGCGGAAACTCACCAACGGTGTGGGCGTGGATGTGGTGTACGACGGCGTGGGGAAGGAGACGTTCGACAGCTCGCTGGCCAGCCTGCGCACCCGGGGCTTCCTCGTCCTGTTCGGCGCGGCCTCCGGCGCGGTGCCACCGGTGGATCCGCAGCGGCTCAACGCCGGCGGATCACTTTCCCTGACGCGGCCCAAGCTGGCCGATTTCCTCGGCAATCCGCAGGAACGGGTGTGGCGTTCCAGCGAGATTTTCGGCGCCGTGGCGGACGGCAGCCTGGACGTCCGGATCGGTGGAACCTATCCCCTGGCCGAAGCCCGGCGCGCGCATGAAGACCTCGAAGGCAGGCGAACCACAGGCAAGGTGCTGCTGGTTCCCTGACATCCGCGCGGGTCAAGGTGAACGGAATGTGAACCTTCAACAAATCGGGGACACCTTCCGTTCACCTTGACCGGGAACAATCTGACGGTGAGTGAGCACTTGTCGAACGTCGTAGCATCCCTGCCGGCAGAGTTGTACCGCCCCCAGCTGGCCGGCCTGCGCCTGGCACCGCCCGAGCGGACCCTGATGGCCATCCTGGAAGACTCGGCCGCCCGTTTTCCTGAGGCGTCCGCGCTCGACGACGGCCGGCGGTCCCTGAGCTACGCAGACCTGATGGCCGCCATCCGGGCCAAGGGGCGTGAGCTGCAGGCGGCAGGACTCGGGGCCGGCGACAGGATCGGCGTGCGTATCCCCTCCGGGACGAACGAGCTCTACATCGCGATCCTGGCCATCCTCCACATCGGCGCCGCCTACGTGCCGGTCGACGCCGACGACCCCGAGGAGCGTGCCCGGCTGGTCTTCGGTGAGGCCCGTGTTGCAGCAGTTCTGACCGGCGGGGACGCCGTCACGTTTGCCGAGCCCAAGGACGCAACAGACCCCGCCACCGCCCGGGGCACAGCAGCGCCGCGCCGTTCCGCCGGGCCGGACGATGACGCGTGGATCATCTTCACCTCCGGATCCACCGGCACTCCCAAGGGTGTCGCGGTCCAGCACCGTTCCGCCGCTGCCTTCGTCGACGCCGAGGCCAGGATCTTCCTCCAGGAGGAACCACTCGGCCCGCAGGACAGGGTACTGGCAGGACTCTCCGTTGCCTTTGACGCCTCCTGCGAAGAGATGTGGCTGGCCTGGCGCCATGGCTCCTGCCTGGTGCCCGCCCCGCGTGCGCTGGTCAGGACAGGCACGGACCTCGGTCCCTGGCTCATTAACCACGGCATCACGGCTGTGTCCACAGTCCCCACCCTTGCCGCCCTGTGGCCGGCCGAATCCCTGGAGAATGTCCGGCTGCTGATCTTTGGCGGCGAGGCCTGCCCGCCTGAACTCGCGGAGCGCCTTGCCGTCCCCGGCCGCGAAGTCTGGAACACCTACGGCCCCACCGAGGCCACGGTGGTGGCCTGCGCCGCTCCCCTGGGCGGCCCTGGTCCCGTTCGCATCGGCCTGCCGCTGGACGGCTGGGACCTGGCCGTGGTGGACAGGGACGGCCTGCCCGTCGGTGAAGGCGAAATCGGTGAGCTGATCATCGGCGGCGTCGGACTGGCCCGCTACCTGGACCCGGCAAAGGACCGGGAGAAGTACGCGCCGATGCCCACCTTCGGCTGGGCGCGCGCCTACCGTTCCGGCGACCTTGTCCGTTACGAAGCCGAAGGCCTGATCTTTATGGGCCGCGCCGATGAACAGGTCAAGCTCGGCGGACGCCGGATCGAACTGGGTGAAATTGACGCTGCCCTCCAGGCCCTCCCCCATGTCGCCGGAGCTGCCGCGGCCGTCAAGACCACCGCGGCCGGCAACCAGATCCTGGTGGGCTACCTGGCCGCCGCCGACCCGGACCTGGACCTGGTGGCCGCCCGCGAACACCTGGCGGCAAGCCTGCCGGCCCCGCTCATCCCGTTGCTGACTGTGGTGGAATCGCTGCCCACCAAGACCAGCGGCAAGGTGGACCGCCACTCGCTGCCCTGGCCGCTGACCGGGTCCGGTGCAGCAGATGCGGACGCCGCACCGCTGAACCTCCCCGAGGACGCCGCCTGGGTTGCCGGGCAGTGGGCCGCCGTCTTGGGCAGCCCGGTCACCAGCCTCGACGCCGACTTCTTCGCGTACGGCGGCGGTTCCCTGTCGGCCGCCCAGCTGGTTTCGGCCCTCAGGGTGCGCTATCCCACCATCACGGTGGCGGACATTTATGCAACGCCCCGAATCGGTGCGCTGATTGATACGGCCCGCCAATCCCTTCCGGAAGGGATGGCCGCCGGGCCGGTGCCGGATAGGACGGTCCGCCCCACCGCGTTCAAGTCGCAGGTCTTCCAGACGCTGATGGGCATTCCGCTGCACATCCTCGTGGGGATGCGCTGGTTGACCTATCTCATGGCCGCCAATAACCTGCTGTCCGCTTTCGCGGGCTTCAGCGCTGCCCCCACTCTGTCCTGGTGGTGGGTGGCCGCGTCCTGGCTGGTGTTCGTTTCTCCTGCCGGCCGCATGCTGATCTCCATCGCTGCCGCCCGGATCCTGCTCCGCAAGGTGGTGCCGGGCACGTACCCGCGCTCCGGACGCGTACACCTGCGCCTGTGGCTGGCGGAACAGATCCAGGACCTGGCCGGCGCCATCAGCCTGGCCAGCGCACCGTGGGTGCCGTACTACGCCCGGGCCTTGGGTGCCACGATCGGCAACAACGTCCAGCTGCACTCGCTCCCGCCTGTCACCGGACTGCTTTCCCTCGGCAGCGGCTCCAACGTGGAGCCTGAGGTGGATCTTTCCGGCTGGTGGATTGACGGTGACGTTGTCCACATCGGTGCCGTGCGCATCGGCGCAGGTGCCAGTGTCGGGGCGCGCAGCACGCTGATGCCCGGCGCCTCGATCGGCGCCGGAGCCCAGGTGGAGCCGGGCTCGGCCGTGCTTGGCAAAGTCAAGGCCGGGCACCACGTGGCCGGCTCGCCGGCCGTCCGCCGCGGCAAGGCCAAACACACGGTGCCGGACATGCCCGCTGAACACCGGCTGATTGGCAGGCTCTGGTTCACCGGATTCGCCCTCGCCTCGGCCACCCTCGCACTCATCCCATATATCTCGGCCGCGGCCGCTGCCGCGGGGGTTTTCACCTTCATCCGGGGAAGCGACTCGCTGTCCGCGGCGGTCCCCCAGCTCCTGCTTGCCCTCGCGCCGGCGGCCCTGGTCTGGTTCGTGGTCAACCTGCTGCTCGTCTTGGCCACCACGCGGCTGCTTGGCATTGGCCTTAAGGAGGGCTACTACCGCGTCCGCAGCCGGATCGGCTGGCAGGTCTGGGCCACCGAACGGGTCCTGGACCTGGCCCGTGACCTGCTCTTCCCTGTCTACGCCAGCCTCTTCACCCCGGTCTGGCTCCGCCTGCTCGGGGCGAAGATCGGCAAAAACGTCGAAGCCTCCACCGTCCTGCTCATCCCCAAGATGACCACCGTGGGCGAGGGTGCCTTCCTCGCGGATGACACCATGGTGGCGTCCTACGAGCTCGACGGCGGGTGGCTGCGGATTGCGCCGGCAAAAATCGGCAAACGCTCTTTCCTGGGCAACTCCGGCATGACAGCGGCCGGCCGGAACGTCCCCAAGAATTCACTCGTCGCCGTCCTGTCCGCCACGCCGGCCAAGGCCAAGTCCGGAACATCCTGGCTGGGCAGCCCGCCCGTGCGGCTCCGCCGCACGGCGATCGCCTCGGACGACACCCGCACGTACGAGCCCCCGCTGCGGCTCAAGTTCGCCCGCTGCCTCTGGGAACTGGGCCGGTTCGTCCCGGTGGTGACCACGGTGGCCATCGCCGCCGGTGTGATCCTCGCCTTCGACTGGTTGGCGGCCACGTACAACTACGGGATTGCCGCCGCGGTGGGCGGAGTGGTCATGCTGGTGGCCGGAGCGGTGGCAGCGGGCAGCGCCGTCGTCGCAAAATGGATCCTCGTGGGCCGGATCCGTGAAGGCGAGCACCCCCTTTGGAGTTCCTTTATCTGGCGCAACGAGGTGGTGGACACGTTTATTGAAATGGTCAGCGCCCCATGGTTCGCCCGGGCGGCAACGGGCACACCCGCACTGGTCTGGTGGCTCCGGTCGCTCGGTGCGAAAATCGGCCGCGGCACCTGGTGCGAAAGCTATTGGCTCCCGGAAGCGGATCTGGTCACCCTGGGACGGAATTCCACCGTCAACCGCGGCTGTGTGGTCCAAACGCACCTCTTCCACGACAGGGTCATGAGCCTGGACACTGTTACCCTCGAAGACGGAGCAACCATGGGGCCCCACGGCGTGATCCTTCCCCAGGCAAGCATCGGACGTGGCGGAACGGTAGGACCCGCGTCGCTGGTGATGCGGGGCGAATCGGTTCCCGCCTCGACCTACTGGATGGGCAACCCGGTAAGCCCCTGGAGCGGCCCCGCAGTGCCGGCGCCGAAACCAAGGTAGCCCCGCAGCACCAGTTGTCACTGCCGCCTCTGTTGATCGGAAATACTGTCTTATGAGTTCCCCCGCACCGAGCCCAACGGCCGCCAGTACCGGCCCGTCACGCACCTCGGAGCAAGGCGCTGCGGCGCCCGATCCCTATATGCCCGGCCATGGCACCAACGCCTACCGTGTGACCCGTTACGAACTGGACCTGGACTACAAGCTCAGCAGTAACCGCCTCAGCGGGCGCGCAGTCCTGCACGCTGTCACCCAGTACGCGACGGCGGCCCTGGTGCTGGACCTGACCGGGCTGCGGGCCACCAAGATCCAACTCAGCGGGCGCAAGGTGCGCAAGTACAGCCAGCGTGCGGAGCAACTGGTCATTGTTCCCGACGCCGCCCTGCCCGCGGGCGAGGCCTTCACCCTAGACATCCGGTACGAGGGCAACCCTGTCCCCCGTCGCGGCTTCTGGGGCGAGGTGGGCTGGGAGGAACTGACCGACGGCGTCCTCGTGGCTGGCCAGCCTAACGGCGCAGCCTCCTGGTTCCCCTGCAACGACCATCCGGGAGACAAAGCCAGCTACCGCATCGGCGTGACCACCGATGCCGGCTACCGGGCCGTGTGCAACGGGGAGCTGGTTTCCCACAGCACCAGGGCCAGCCGCGAAACCTGGGTCTATGAGCAGCCGGAGCCCATGGCAACCTACCTGGCCACCGTTCAGATCGGCCGCTACGAGCTCCTCAGCCTGGCTCCGGCCCACGCTGCAGGGCAGGTCCCGCAGTTTGCGGCCGTCCCTGCGCTCCTGGCCGAAACGGCCCGTGAAGGCCTGGCCCGGCAGCCGGAGATGATGCGTACGTTCGCCAGCTGCTTCGGGCCCTACCCCTTCCCCGACTACACCGTGGTGGTGACGGAGGACGAGCTGGAGATCCCGCTTGAAGCACAGACGCTGTCCATTCTGGGCCGGAACCACCTGACGCAGGAGTGGGAGTCGCAGCGGCTTATCGCCCACGAGCTCGCCCACCAGTGGTTCGGCAACTCCCTCACGGCCGCTTCGTGGGCGGACATCTGGCTCCACGAGGGGTTCGCCTGCTACGCGGAGTGGATCTGGTCCGAGGAGGCCGGCGTTATGACCGTGGCTGACCGGGCTGCCGCGGCCTGGCGGAAGCTCGCCGCCGGCAGCCAGGATATCGTTGTGGGCGACCCCGGTCCGGAGCTGATGTTTGATGACCGCGTGTACAAACGCGGGGCCCTGGCCCTGCACGCCCTGCGGGTCAAGTGCGGCGACCTCGCATTCTTCGCGCTGCTGCACGACTGGACCAGCACCCACCGGCATGGGTCGGTGTCCACCGCCGCCTTTATCCTGGCCGCTGACCGAACCACGGGGCTGGACTCCGAGGCACTGCTGCATCCCTGGCTCCACGAGACGGCGCTACCGCCGCTGCCTGTGCGCTAGCGGGGCCGTGCTGCGTTAGTTCCGGGCGCTGATACCCGGCAGGTGAAAGCACGACGGCGGCACGGAAGTTCCGCGGCAGGCCCGCCTCGCCTGCCGCCAGGTCACGGATTTCCGGGCGGCGAAGAACGTCCAGGGTGTCCGGTGCGGTGGTCAGGCCGGTTCCGGTCATCTTGAGCCAGGCTTCCTTGCGCGCCCACAGTCGCGCCCGTTCCTGGACCAAGGCCTGCCCGGACAGTCCGGCGAGGGCTGCACGTTCTGCCTCGGTCAGGGCTACAGCATCGAACCCGTCAAAATCCAGGCGGGCCGGATCCTCCAGGTCCACGCCGATAGTTAGGCCTTCAGGCGGTTCCACCACGGCTGCGAGCAGGATCCAGCCGGAACTCCGGGCCAGGCTCAAGGCCAGCGGAACCGGTTTCCCGCGCAAAGCGTACCCGGGCCGGCCATGGGATAACCCGGGACCGGTACCGCACCGGGGACAGCTGAAGTGTGTGGCGAGCTCCGACGCCGGGACACCCAGCAGGTCTGCGGCGAAGCTTCGCAGCGCCAGCCGGCCGGCCACGAAAGTAGCCCGGGGACCAAGTGCCAGGGCGGCAGCCCGCTCCAGCTCGGTGGGCCCCAGCAGCTCCACTTCCTGCCCTCCCGGATGACCGGGAGGGCAGGAACGCAGGACCGGACGCAGTGCCGCCGGCCCCGCCACGGAGATCAGCGGCCTAGCGCTGGACGGCGCCGAAGCGCTCGGCAGCCAGTGCCACGGCGCCCTCACGGGCAGCCGACGCCTCGTCGGCCGTCAGCGTGCGGTCCGTCGCACGGAACCGCAGGCCGAAGGCCAGCGACTTCTTGCCTTCCTCAATGCCCTTGCCGGCGTAGACGTCGAACAGCGCAACATCCTCCAGCAGCTCGCCGGCGCCCTCACGGAGCGCCTCGAGGACCTGATCCGCCGGAATGTCCTGCGGCACAACCAGGGCAACGTCCTGGGTGGCGACGGGGAACGTGGAGATGTGGCGGGCCACAATGACGTCCGCGGCAGCCTCGAACAGCGCATCGGCGTTGAACTCCACCGCCACCGAGCGGGCCGGCATATCGTGCGCGGCCAGGAGCTTCGGGTGCAGCTCACCGGCGTAGCCCACCACCTCGCCGGTCCGCAGCGAGAGCTGGGCGGCACGGCCGGGGTGGAACGCCTGGTGCGCACCCTGGCTGACTACTACCTCCACGCCCAGGACATCCCCGGCGAGCCGGGCAATGTCCAGCGCATCGGACCAGTCCCACAGGCGCGGCGTATGGCCGGCGGCAGCGGGAGAATCGTGGCCCGTGAGGACAGCGGCGACGTACAGCGGCTGGTCCGGGACGCCGTCGTACAGTGCATCCAGTACCTCGTCGGCAGGCTTGACGCCCAGCGGCGGGATGGACGGCGTTCCCACAGTGCCGTCCGGCAGGAAGACAAGGCCGGACTCGAAGAGCGCCAGGTCACGGAAGCCGCGGGAGTGGTTCCGCTTGGCCACCTCGATGAGCCCGGGAAGGATGGAGGTCCGCAGGTAGCCGTGTTCCTCGCTGATCGGGTTGGCCAGCTTGACCGCGCTCCGGGCCGTGCCCTGCTCCGCGACGCCGAACGTGTCATTGGCCGCTTTGGAGACGAACGGGTAGGCCAGGACTTCGGTCAGCCCGGCGTCAGCCAGCGCCTGGATGAGCCGGCGGCGCTGCTGCTGCACGCGCGTCAGGCCACGTCCCGGAGGGGCCACGGGGAGGGTCGCGGGGATGTTGTCGTAACCCACCAGCCGCGCGATTTCCTCGGAGAGGTCCTCTTTGGTTTCCAGGTCGCTGCGCCAGCTTGGGGCGGTGACGGTCCAGCCGCCGTCGGCCTTGTCCACCACGGCACCGAGGTCCACCAGCGAGGTGACGATCTGGTCCTCGGTGAAGTCGATGCCGATCCGCTGGGCGGCGAAGGCCGCAGGCAACGTGATGGTCACGGCGTCAGGCGCGGTCCCGACGTCGGTCCCCGCCTGGTCAGCGAGGCCGCCGGCGAGCTCCACCAGGAGGTCAACCACGCGCTGGGCGGCGATGTCGGCCACGTGCCAGTCCACGCCGCGCTCGAAGCGCTTGGACGCCTCGGACGGCAGCTTGTGGCGGCGGCGGGAACGGCCGATGGACACCTCGTCGAAGTGGGCCGCCTCCACCAGGACGGCCGACGTCGAACCGCTCACCTCGGTTGCCGCGCCGCCCATGACACCTGCGATGCCGATCGCGCCGGAGCCGTCGGTGATGAGCAGGTCCTCGACGTCGAGCGTGCGTTCCTTGCCATCCAGAGTGGTGATCTTCTCCCCTGCGACGGCTCGGCGCACCACGATGTCACCGGACAGTTTGTCCTGGTCATAGCAGTGCGTGGGCTGGCCGAGCTCCAGCATGACGTAGTTGGAGATGTCCACCGGCAGCGAGATCGAGCGGATGCCGGCCAGCCTCAGCCGCGAAGTCATCCACGGCGGGGTGGGCCGGGTGGCATCCACGCCGCGGACCGTGCGGGCCACGAAACGGTCGCAGCCCGGCTTGCCGTAGATGGGTGCGTCGTCGTTGAGCTTAACGCCGTAGCCGCCGGAGAGCTCCGCCGGGGCCTGCACCCTGGCGGCAGGATCGGTGAAGACGGTTCCCGTGGCATGGGCATACTCGCGGGCCACACCACGGATGGAGAAGGCGTAGCCGCGGTCCGGCGTCACGTTGATCTCGGCTGCCTCGTCGTACAGGCCCAGCAGGTCCATGGCGTCAGTGCCGATTTCCGGGTCCAGCCCGATCCGGGACAGCACCAGGATGCCGTCGTGGTCCTCGCCGATGCCCAGTTCACGGACGGAGGCGATCATGCCGGCGGACAGGTGGCCGTAGGTCTTCCGCGCGGAGATGCGGAAGTCGCCGGGCAGGACGGCGCCGGGCAGGGTGACAACTACTTTGTCGCCCTCCACGAAGTTGTGGGCGCCGCAGATGATGCCCTGAACGCCGGAGGGGTCGATGCCGTCGCCGGTCAGGGTCTGCGCCTGGCCTTCGGGGACAACCCGGACCTGGCACCAGTTGATGGTTTTGCCGTTGGTCTGGGGTTCCTTGACGATGCTCAGGACCTGGCCCACCACGACGGGGCCCTGCAGGGTGTCCGTGGGGCGGTGGACGTCCTCTTCTTCAAAACCGACCTTGACCAGTTCGGCCATCACGTCTTCGGCCGTTGCTCCGGCCGGTACTGCTGCGAATTCACGCAGCCAGGAAAGTGGGATACGCACTGTTAGATCTCCATCCCGAAGTGCTCGCTGAAACGTACGTCGCCTTCGATCATGTCTCGCATGTCGCCTACCTCGTTGCGGAACATGAGGGTGCGTTCAATGCCCATGCCAAAAGCGAAACCTGAATAGATGTCCGGATCGATGCCCGCGGCGCGGAGCACGTTGGGGTTGACCATGCCGCAGCCGCCCCATTCAATCCAGCGCGGACCGCCCTTGGCGCCCGGGTGCCAGATGTCCAGCTCGGCGGACGGCTCGGTGAACGGGAAGTAGTTGGGGCGCAGGCGGATCTGGGCTTCGTCGCCGAACATCTGCCGGGCGAAGTGCTCCAGCGTGCCGCGGAGGTCCGCCATGCTCAGGTGCTTGTCGATGGCCAGGCCCTCGAACTGGTGGAACACCGGGGTGTGGGTGGCGTCCAGCTCATCGGTACGGAACACCTTCCCGGGGCACAGCACATAGATGGGCACGTCGCGTTCCAGCATGGAGCGGACCTGCACCGGGGAGGTGTGGGTACGCAACAGCAGGTGGGCCTCGGGCGGCTCCACGAAGAACGTGTCCTGCATTTCGCGGGCCGGGTGGTCCGGCTTGAAGTTCAGTGCATCGAAGTTGAACCACTCGGATTCCACCTCGGGGCCTTCGGCAATTTCCCAGCCCATGCCCACAAAGATGTCCGCCACACGGTCCTGCAGCGTGGAGAGCGGGTGGCGTGCGCCCGCACGACGACGGCGGGGCGCCGCTGTAACGTCAACGGTCTCTTCCAGCAGGATCCGGGCGTCGTTTTCGGCTTCCAGCTCGGCTGTCCGGTCCGCGAGCGCCTTGTTGACCTTGCCGCGGGACGAGCCCATAAGTTTGCCGGCTACGGCTTTTTGCTCCTTGGCAAGTTTGCCGATTTCGCGGTTGGCGAGGCTGAGCGGTGACTTCTCACCGGTGTGCGCCAGTCTCACCGCCTTGAGTTCGTCAAGGGAGCCCGCGCCGGCAATGGCGGCGATGGCCTGGTCTACAGCGGCAGTGATGGCGGCTTCATCCGTGGGATTCGGGATGGCGGCGCCCGGCAAAGTTTCAGTCATCTACTGTTCTTAGCTACGAGTCGGGGCTGATGAATTTCCTCAAAAGACCAGGGCAGACCTGCGCGGTTTCCCGGCGGCTCATCCGTCACTGGCAGGTCATTCCGCGCATCCACAACGAACGCACTCGATGACCAGGTCAGGGCCACTGGGAATTACCGGTTGGAAAATACCGACTGGAGAAATACCGGCGGCCACTATCCTCCAGTCTAATTGAACGCTCCGGCTACCATGGCCTCATGGCAGAACGGCGGCACCCGGGAGGATCACGGCCCTTTTCCTCCGTGCACGTATCGGCGGGACAACGGTTGCGGCAGTTCGCGAACGCCGCTAACGGCAGCACGTTGCTCGGCCTCGCGGTGGCCCGCGCTGCGCGCACTGCTGTCAGCAAGGGGCCACGCGGGCTGATCATCGCTTCCGGCTATGCGTGGCGCGTCCCCTTCGCCGGCGCCTTCGTCCTGGGGAACGTGGTCATCTGCCGGCTGCCGGCTGAACAGCTTCTGGCCAACCCGGCTCTCCTGGGGCACGAGGAAAAGCACTGTACCCAATATGCCTGGTGCCTGGGCGCGCCCTTCCTTCCGCTGTACTTCCTGGCCGCTGGCTGGTCACAGCTCAGGACAGGCAACCCGGCGTCGGCAAACTTCTTTGAACGGCGCGCCGGCCTGGCCGCCGGCGGTTACGTTGACATCAGGACACCAAGGCCGGCTCCCCGCGGACCCGGCGGAATCGAGGTCTGATTATGGCAGGCGAATCCAGCACGAGGACCGTCACCGTGACAGGTACGGGAACGGCGGAAGCGCCGCCGGACCTGCTCACCCTCTCTGTGGGCGTCGAATGCCGCCGGGCGGGCGTGGGTGCCGCCTACGCTGATGCGGGAACAGCGTCCGTTGCCGTATCCGGTGCGCTCCGCCAGTACGGCGTGGCTGACGCGGACATCCGGACTTCCGGGCTGAACGTCCGCCCGGAGCTCGTCTGGCGCGACGGCGAGGGCCAGCATGTGGCGGGTTATGTGGCGTCCAGCATGCTCACCGTGCGCGTCCGGCAGATGGCCGCTGCGTCCGCCGTCATCGCGGCCGTGGTTGAGGCGGGCGGCGACGACGTCCGGCTGAACGGCCTTGAGCTCGGCTTCGCGGATGAATCGGCCGTGCTGGCCCGGGCCCGGGCCGCTGCGTGGCAAGACGCCGCAGCCGCCGCCGAACAGTACGCCGCCCTCGCATCAGCCACGCTCGGCGCGGTGGTGTCCGTTGCCGAGCGCCCCCTCGCATCAGGACCCGTTCCCGTGGCGAGGCTCGAGCGGGCCGTGGCAGCCGACGCCATCAACGTGGAGACTGGGCACGCGAGCCTCGGCGCGAGCGTCACCGTGGTCTGGGAACTGCAGGCCTGATCCGGCGCGTGGACTCAGCCAAACCGCGCCACACCACGGCGCGGGCCCTTGACTTAAGTTCGAACATATCTTCGAATAGAGTGCATGAGATGGGATGCACAAGCACTGATGCAGCGGCCTGCCAGCGACGGCGGAAAGGTCGCGTCACCCGCGTTGCTGCCCCTCGCCGGGCTGGTCCGCTCGGTCACCACCCCCGAATTCGCCGGCATCACCTTCCATGAGGTCACCGCCAAATCGGTGCTCAACAAGGTGGTTGCCGGTTCCCGCATGCCGTTTGAATGGACCGTGAACCCCTACCGTGGCTGCAGTCACGCCTGCGTCTACTGTTTTGCCCGCAAGAGCCACACGTACCTGGACTTTGACGCCGGACTCGATTTCGACAGCCAGGTGGTTGTGAAGGTCAACGCCGCCGAGGTGCTCCGAAAGGAGCTTGCCAAACCGTCGTGGGGCCGCCATCAGGTGGCGCTGGGCACCAACACAGATCCGTACCAGCGGGCCGAGGGCCGATATCAGCTCATGCCCGGAATCATTACAGCGCTGGCGGACTCCGGAACTCCGCTGTCCATCCTCACCAAGGGAACCCTGCTGGCACGGGACATCCCGCTGCTCAAATCTGCGGCCACTCAGGTCCCGGTGGGCGTAGGCATCTCCATCGCCATGACGGACGAGGCACTCTCCGAGGCAGTTGAACCCGGCACGCCGGGGCCCCGGGCACGGTTGAAGCTGGTTTCCCGCCTCCGCGACGCCGGGCTCCCCTGCGGCGTGATGGCCATGCCCATCCTGCCCTGGCTTTCCGACAGCGACGACGCGCTCGATGCCCTCTTCGGCTCGCTGGCCGCAGCCGGCGCCACCGGAGTAACCGCAGGCGCCCTGTATCTGAAGCCGGGCACCCGGGAATGGTTCATGCAGTGGATCGCCAGGAACCACCCTGAGCTCACGGGCCGCTACCGTGGCCTGTACGGGACCGGATCGTATGCCTCCAAGGAATACCGCAGCTGGCTCGCGGCGAAGGTTCGCTTCTTCAAGCAGCGGCACGGCTTCACAAGCGGCCACGGCTTCAGCCACCGCGATCTTGAGGACGATCCCCGCACAGAAGAAGCACAGTATCCCGAGGGCATCCTCCCCGTCTCCGGTACAGGAGGCCGGGACATACGGCAGGGCACCGTGGCGCCGCCGGGCCAGCCAACCCTGTTCTGACCCCTGTTTCGGAGGCCTTAGGGCTTCAGGGCCTGTGCCGCGTTGCCTGTACTCACTTGTGAGCTGAGGGAGTGCAGGAGGGCCTGCACTATGGGGAAGTCAGCAGGAATCCAAGGGAGGTCCAGCACACCCTGGTGGTCCGCCAGATCCACCCAGCGCAGTTCATCGTGGTCCTCAAGAGGGTGAGGCTCCCCCTCGGTGACTTCAGCCAGCCAGACCCGCATGGTGGCCCGTTCGTTCAGCCGCCACCCTGCCGGCTCCGCCGCCTCCAACTCCCGCCCCAGCCGGGCTGTCACGCCGAGTTCTTCCTTGAGCTCACGGTGCAGCGCCGCCTCGCACTCTTCGCCCGCATCCACTTTTCCGCCGGGAAATTCCCAGAGGCCGGCAAACTGCTCGGGAGCCGTACGCCGCGCCACCAGCATGCGGGCCGGGTGCACCAGCGAGTCCAGTATTGCTGCGCCTACTACCTGTATCTGTTCACTCACCGCCCCAGTCTATGAGGTAGGCCCGACCCCCGGAGAGCATTGGGCACCGGGCAGGCACACAGCATCCTGCTGCGTCGGCTCCTGGATAGGGGACAATGGACGGCAGGCCTTCGCGCCGGCCGGACAGGAATACCTGCACTCGTTTCGGGGTTCCGTACAGTGGCCGGCAGCCCGCCCCCGGCACCAACCCAGCATCCCCCCGTGAAAAGCAGGCACATGAGCAGCATCGTCCAGACCCCCACCGCGCCTTCAGTCAAGGCGCCGAATATCGGTGCGGCCATTTTCGCTCTGGCAATGGGCGGCGTGGGTATCGGCGTCACGGAATTCACCATGATGGGCCTGCTCAAAGAAGTGGAGCAGGGCCTCAACATCAGCACCCCGGAGGCCGGGCACCTCATCTCCGCCTATGCCCTCGGTGTGGTGGTGGGGGCACCGTTGCTCGCCGCAGTAGGAGCCAAGCTGCCACGCAAGCACCTCGCGCTCGGCCTCATGCTGTTCTTCACCCTGGCAAACCTGGTGTCCTACATCGCTCCCGATTACGGCACCATGCTGGTGTCCCGGTTCGCCGCCGGCCTGCCGCACGGCGCGTTCTTTGGCGTCGCCGCCGTCATTGCCGCTTCCCTGGTTCCGCCCAGCCGGCGCGGCTGGGCCATCTCGATGGTCATGGCCGGCTTGTCGGTTTCCAACGTGATTGGCGTGCCTGCCGCCACCTGGGTGGGCCAGACATTCGGCTGGCGGCTCCTCTTTGTCCTCGTAGGAGCCATCGGCGTGCTCACCCTGGTCCTGCTCTGGAAATTCGTCCCGTACCAGGCACCCCATCCGGACGCGAGCATCCGCCGCGAACTCGGTGCCCTCAAGCGACTCCAGGTCTGGCTCGCGATCCTCATTGGCATCGTTGGCTTTGGCGGCTTCTTCGCCACCTACACCTACATCGCCCACACCATGACGTTGGTGGCCGGCATTCCCGCATCACTGCTGCCCATCGTGGTGGCCCTGTACGGTCTGGGCATGGTCGCCGGAACCATGGTGGGCGGCAGGCTTGCTGACAAATCCGTGATGGGGACCCTCTACTGGGTCCTGCCCGGCATCGCAGTCGCCCTGGTGGTTTACGCCGTGGCAGTGCACTGGCCGTGGTCGGCATTCGTGATGGTCTTTGTGGTGGGAGCATCCGGCTCGTTGCTTATCCCTGCCCTCCAGACCCGCCTCCTGGACGCCTCGCCGGATGCCCCTTCCCTGGCTTCCTCCCTTAACCATGCGGCACTCAATGTTGCCAACGCTTTGGGCGCGTTCCTGGGCGGCGTGGTGATCGCCTGGGGGTGGGGCTTCGTGGCGCCCGCACTTGTGGGGGCTGTCCTGGCTGTCCTGGGGCTTGCGGTGGCAATTGTCAGCGGCCTGCTGGAACGCAAAAAACCATTGGCCGCCTGATCCGAGTCACCCGGACCTGCCCGCCACGGCCTGTTCTCCTTCACAAAGCCACAAACCCCGCAGGCGCAAACCGCGGCCCTGCACGGGTTGAGCCCGAAAATCCGGTCCCTTTTTGCCTCGCAACACGCCCCGTAAACAGGCACTAAGCCTGCTGACAAGGGGGCGCCCTTATGTTAGCTTGAACACTAATCGGGACAATTAAATCCCGACGAATATGAAGGAGGAGACATGGGTTTTCTTGCTTGGATTATTCTCGGCCTCATAGTGGGGGCCATCGTTAAAGCCGTGATGCCCGGCAAGGTCGGCGGCGGCTGGGTAACGAGCCTCGTGCTGGGCGTAGTCGGCGCGATTGTAGGCGGTTGGATTGGCAGCCTCCTGTTCGGCAAGGGCGACCTTGCTTTCTTTGATCTGGGTACCTGGATCCTCGCCATCGTAGGCGGCCTGGTAGTTGCCGGCGTCTACGGCGCCATCACCGGACGCCGCGGATCCACCCGCGCACCCTGATTGCCTCTCATCTCTGATTCATACAGCAAGGGCCCCGGAACAACCGGGGCCCTGTCTTTTTAAGTTGTGGCGGGCCTTACCCGGACTGGGTCTTACCGGCACGGCCCTGCCCGGACAACGCACCGGACTCGTGCTGCGACCGGGCACTGGCGTAGAGGCACACCGTTGCCGCCGTGCCGAGGTTGAGGCTTTCCGCGGCCCCATAGACCGGCACAGCCACCCGATGGTCGGCCAGGCCGAGTTCGGCCTCGGAGAGCCCCTGGGCTTCGTTGCCGAAGAGCCACGCGGTTGGCGCCTCCAATGCAAAAACCGATTCCACCCCGGGGGCCGCAATACGGCGGGCGGCGTTTTGGTCCTGGAGCGTGTCCAGGTTGACGTCCCCGTTGCCGTCGGCGGCCAGGATCCCGATCCCGCGCGCCCGGCAGGCGGCCGCCACGGCCTCGATATCCGCGCCCAGGACAACGGGCAGATGGAACAGGGAGCCGGCCGTGGAACGGACCGCCTTCGGATTGTAGATATCAACGCTGGATGAGGTCAGGATAACGGCGTCCGCGCCGGCCGCGTCGGCGGCCCGGAGCACGGTGCCGGCGTTGCCGGGATCCCTGACCTGGCACAGCACGGCAAGAAGCCGCGGGCCGGCGTCGAGGACCTGCTCAAGGCTCACGTCCAGGAAACCGCAGACAGCCAGAATGCCCTGCGGGGTAACGGTGTCCGCCATCGCAGCAAGGACTTCATCGGTGGTGAGGTAGGCGTCAATGCCTTCGGCGAGGGCCTCCAGGTCCGGGTGCCGGTCGAGGCAGGCCTCGCTCGCGTAGACCTCGTAAACGACGCCCGGCTCCCCCGCCGCGATCCTCTTCCGGTGCAGCGTCAGGGCCTCACGGACAGCCTGTGGACCTTCCGCCAGGAACTCGCTGCGCTTTAAACGGGCCGGGCGCCCGGCAAGTTGCGCCACCTTCCTCACCCGATCAGCTCGGGGGTTGGACAGTGGAATATCTTGCGGGCGCCCGGTTTCGTTCATATAAGAACCTTAGTGGCTTCAGCCACCAGTTCTTGAACTGCCTTCAGATGCTACTTGGCAGCCGGAGCCGACGTGTCAGCAGGCAGGGAGTCCTTGGCGATCTTTACCAGTGCGGCGAAAGCGTTGGCGTCGGAGACGGCCAGCTCGGCCAGCATACGGCGGTCAACCTCGACCTCAGCGGCCTTCAGGCCCTGGATCAGGCGGTTGTAGGTGAGGCCGTTGGCGCGGGATGCAGCGTTGATGCGCTGGATCCACAGGCGGCGGAAGTCACCCTTCTTCTTCTTGCGGTCGCCGTAGCTGTACACAAACGAGTGCAGCAGCTGCTCTTTGGCCTTGCGGTACAGGCGTGAACGCTGTCCACGGTAGCCCTTTGCGCGTTCAAGGATAACCCGGCGCTTCTTGTGGGCGTTGACCGCCCTCTTCACACGTGCCACGTGCGTACTCCTTCGAAAATCTGATCCCAAGCATCTACTGCCGGAACAACCGGCTGGCCTGAGAAGCCTTTTTGGTAGTTGACTGCTGCCAGGTGGCATCAGTCAGAGAACTTGGAACTTAGATGCCGAGCATCTTCCGGATGACCTTTGCGTCACCCTTGAAGACAATCTTGTCGCCGGCGAGACGACGAGTCAGCCTGGAGGACTTGTGCTCCAGGTAGTGGCGGCGGTTGGCCTGCTGGCGGCGCAGCTTGCCGCTGCCGGTCAGCTTGAAGCGCTTCTTAGCACCACTGTGGGTCTTCATCTTCGGCATGGGAACCGATCTCCTTACGTGTCCACAGACATTGTCTGCAGTTCTTTCGAGCAGCCACCCCTGCAGGCGGCGTGCTGGTTGCGTACTGCGGAAGGAAACCTTCCGCAGCTTTGAACTAGGTAGTCTTCTTACCGGCCGGCTTCGGGGCTGCCTTGGGGGCAGGCCTTGCAGCAGGCTTCGGAGCCGCAGGCCGGGCTACCGGCTTAGGCATCGGTACCGGCGGCCTCGGAGCTGCCGGCGCTGCCGGAGCGGCTGCTTCAGCGGGCTTGGCTGCCTCGGCGGGCTTGGCTTCGGGAGCCTTGGCCGGAGCCGGGGCTGCCTTGGGGGCTTCCCGCTTGGGAGCAGCGGCCTTCGGGGCGGCCTGCTTCGGCGCCTCCTGTGCTGCTGCTTCCTTCGCCGGAGCCTCCTTGACGGGAGCTTCCTTCGCCGGGGCTTCAGCGGCAGGAGCTGCAACGGGTGCCTCAGCCGCGGCCGGAGCTGTCGTTTCAGGAGCCTCCGCCTCAGTGGCTTCAGTTTCCGGAGCAGCCGTTTCGGGCTCCGTGGTGATGGCGAACCCTTCCGGAAGAAGATCAGCCAACGACTGGGTCAGCGGCGCCTGGTCGTCACCGATGACATCGATCCGGCCAGAAGCCTTGGCTTCGTTCTGAGCCTTGGCCTCTGCACGCTGCGATGCGCGGCGTGCCTCAGCCTTGGCTTCAGCCTTGTTCTTCAGCGGCCCGACCACCATCACCATGTTGCGGCCGTCAATACGGGGACTGGACTCAACAACGCCCACTTCGGCGACGTCGTCGGCGAAGCGCTGGAGCAGGCGGATGCCCATCTCCGGGCGCTGCTGCTCGCGGCCACGGAACTGAATCATGGCCTTGACCTTGTCACCGGCGCCGAGGAAGCGCAGGGCGTGTCCGCGCTTGGTCTCGTAGTCGTGGGTATCGATCTTCAGGCGGAAGCGGATTTCTTTCAGAACCGTGTTGGTCTGGTTCTTCCGGGCCTCACGTGCCTTGACTGCGGCCTCGTACTTGTACTTGCCGAAGTCCATCAGCTTGCACACCGGAGGCTTGGCCTGAGGTGCTACTTCAACGAGATCAAGATCGGATTCAGCAGCCAAACGCAGGGCATCCTCAATACGGACGACTCCTACCTGTTCACCTGCAGGGCCGACCAGCCGCACCTCGGGGACGCGGATACGCTCATTGATTCTTGGCTCGCTAATGTTAAAGCTCCTGTGATTGAAATGATATTCCACCGGCAAATAGAGAAGGCCCCCAATTGCCGGAGCAATCGAAGGCCTCGATGGTCGGATAACACTGGCCTCGACAAGAGGCGGTGCGCAGTGAATCCGGCTTACGCCGTGATGCACTGTCCGACCGGTACCCGGCAACCTTGCTTCCCTGGAAAAGCTTCCGGTGGGAAAACGGCTGACGCGGGTGGGAGAGAACTCCGCTTGCAAACTGCATGTCATTCTACAGAAAAAATCCCTCACAACGCAGCGTGGCGCAGGCGGGACCTCTACAGAGCAAAATAACGACATTCAGTCGGTCTGTGACAAGCTTACCAGTATGAGTACCCCAGACAGCAATTCACACGTTTTCGAGGCCGCCCCTGCCGAGGCTGACGTGAGCCAGCAAATCCGCGATATCTCCGAGGTTCCGGCCATCGAGGTCATCACCACCGCCGCCGTTCACCTGATGAGCGCCGCAGCAGTGAAGCTTGGCCTCGCCGCCGAGGACAACGCGGAAGAATTGAAGGACCTGGACGAAGCCCGCAAGCTCATCACCGCCCTCGCCGGCCTGGTGACGGCTGCTGCCCCCGAAATCGGCTCCCAGCACGCCGGACCGTTGCGTGACGGCCTGCGGTCACTGCAGCTGGCTTTCCGCGAAGAGTCGGTCATTCCGGACGCCCCGGGCAAGGGCCCCGGCGAAAAGTACACGGGCGCGGTCAACTGATCCGCACGGCAACTGCATAAATCAATCACGACGACGGCGGGCGGACCACAAAGGTCCGCCCGCCGTCGTCGTTAGTTAGGCAGTTGCGCGCACCCTCCGTGATGATCGATTGCTCCGTAAGTGCCGTTTAGAGGGTTCTAAACGGCACTTACGGAGCAATCGACGGGGAAGAAGCAGCTTAGACGGCCACCCGACGGCGCCGCACGGCCTTGAGCAGCAGTCCTACCAGGCAGAGCACCACGCCGGCCGCGCCCACCGCCACAAATCCGCCGGACGGCCCTGTCCCGTCAATGAAGACGCCCGCAAGGGGCGCCCCGAGCGCTACGCCAGCGGTCAGCGCGGAACCGTACCAGCCCATGGCCTCCCCGCGGCGCTCCTCAGCCACGAGGTCAGCCACTTTTTCGGAGGCCGATGACAGCACCGGTGCGCATAAGAGGCCCGGCAGAATCGATACGAACGCGAGCGTCCAGGTATCGTGCGCGAAGCCCATCGGGATGGTCAGGGCAGCCATGCCCAGCAGCAGCAGAATGGGCGACACCGGCCGGTGCATGGCACCGTACACAAGTCCGCCGATCACCGACGCGGCGCACCAGAAGAGGAACACGATGCCGATTTCGCCTTGATGCCCGCCGGTCTCCAGTGCGGCAACAATGCCAACGTCGGTGCCGCTGAGGACCATGCCGGTTCCGGCCGCCACTGCGAAGACCGCCGCCACCGTGGCCGTAAACCACGCAAAGTTGTGGGCCACCCTGCCCCGCAGGCCCGCCCGGCCGCCGCCGGCCCGGCCGCCGCCGGCCCGGCCGCCGCCGGCTCGGGCGGCACCGGCGGGCACAAGGTCTGCCGCTGCTTCCTGGAGGTGGGCCGGAGCCGCGGAAACAACTGCCACTTCGGCCGCGTGGCGCTCGTCCGCCTCACCTTCCCCGGTTTGGGCTGCGCTGCGGGTGGGCGGGTTGAACCAGATGAGGAACAGCCCCGCCAGGGACGTGGAGACGCCCACGACGGTCAGCCCCAGGACGGTGAAACCGCTGGTGGCCACGACGGCTCCGGCTGCGGGCCCGATCATGAACACCATCTCGGTGGCGATGGAGTCCAGAGCAAAGGCGGTCCGCCGCTGGTCGCCGTCTGCGAGGACACCGAGGGACTGGCGGATCACGCTGAAGATGGGGAGAGTAAGCAGGCCGCCGACGAACACCAGCGGCAGGAGCCATTCGTAGCTGACATGCGGTACGACGGACCAGATCACCGCTTCGGATACCACGGACGGAATGAGCGCCCTGCGCAGGCCAACGGTATCAACCCGCCTCCCGCGCCACGGTGCTCCAACCGCGATGCCGACGGTCATCACCGCAGCGGCCGCACCTGCGGCGGCATAGCCCTTGTCGAGGGTGAGGACGATGTGCAGGGTCAGGAGAACCCCCGCGGCGGAGTGCGGTATGCGGGCCACCATGCCCACGAACAGGAGCCGCCTGATGGGCTGGACGGCGAGCAGCTCCCGGTAAAGGGCGAAATTCACGGAAAAATCCTTTGGGTCTGCTGCGGGCAGCCCGAGGGGTCCTCCCCGCTGACCGTCAGCTACTGAACTGCGCGCCGCAACTTGATTTCGATCGAGTCGACACGCTCTCCAAACAATACATTCCGTGACCAGGCAGACTGCAGCCCGGACACCAGTTCCTGCACCGCTGCTGCATCGAGGCCGTCCTCGAGGTAGAGCACCACCTGCAGTTCCGGTCCTGCGCCACCGCCGGAGAGCACGACTCCCCCGCGGGTGACGGCCGCCACTCCGGCGCCGGGGCGGAGTTCGATGTTCCGGACGGCTGGGAATCCGGCCGCTGCTGCGGCCATTTCTGCCGCCAGCGCGGAGTCGGTGTACGAAGGAACCCAGTCCTGCTGCTGCGCCAGCGCCCAGACGGCCGGCCGCCGGACTACCAGGGTGACGTCCGAGCCGGGATCGAGGACCAGCAGCTCGGCTCCCTCGGCGACCGCTGAGAGGGCGGCCCGGGCGGCGTACACGGCAACGGGGCGGGCTTCGGGATGCCAGGCAGCCAGTTGATCCGCCGAGGAGAAGGCGGGCATGGCCGTCCGGCCGTCCGCTGCCTTCAACGTGACCAGGGCCATGTCTGCCTGTTTGTCCGCCGCCAGGCCGTCCACACCCTCCGCCTCCGCGCCGAGCCGGGCGATGATGGGGATAAAGACCCGGGCGGTCGCGAGGGACGCCACGACGGCCGCTTCGTCGCCGCTGCCGTCAACCAACGCCCCGACAGCGGCGAGGTAGCCGGAATCGGCCGAGCCGTCGTCGTCCTCGAAGTTGTGGATTTTGCCGTCGTCCCCGGCCAGGCTACGGCCCTCCCAGGGCTGCCCGGCCGAATCGGCCGGGCCGCCTGCGCCGGCTAGGGCGGCAGCGATGTGTCCGGGGAGGTGGCGCGTGACCGGCGTCCCGCCGGTTGCGTCCGCGCTGTGCGTGCTGTCCACCGGGCCGGCTAGCGGCGTCCGGCGACGTCGAGGGCTTCAGGCAGCGTGAAGGCACCGGCGTACAGCGCCTTGCCCACAATCGCGCCTTCAACGCCCAGCGGCACCAGCGACCGGAGGACTTTCAGGTCGTCGAGGCTGGAGATACCACCTGAGGCGACCACCGGCTTGCCGGTCTTCTCCACCATCTGACGCAGCAGTTCCACGTTGGGGCCCTGCAGGGTGCCGTCCTTCGTGACGTCGGTGACAACGTACCGGGAGCACCCGGCCTCTTCCAGCCGGCCCAGGACCTCCCAGAGGTCCCCGCCTTCCTTGGTCCAGCCCCGGCCGGCCAGGGTGGTTCCCCGGACATCAAGCCCGACGGCGATCTTGTCGCCAAAGCGGTCGATGGCCTTGCGGGTCCAGTCGGGGTTTTCCAGGGCTGCGGTGCCCAGGTTGACGCGGGCCACGCCGAGGTCGAGTGCCGCCTCTAGTGACTCATCGTCCCGGAGCCCGCCGGAGAGCTCCACCTTGATGTCCAGCCGGCCGACGACTTCGCGGAGCAGTTCGGCGTTGGAACCGCGGCCAAAGGCTGCATCAAGGTCAACCAGGTGCACCCATTCGGCGCCCTGCTGCTGCCAGTTGAGGGCGGCTTCCAACGGCGTGCCGTAGCTTGTCTCGCTGCCGGCCTCCCCTTGGACCAGCCGGACGGCCTGGCCGTTGACGACATCGACGGCGGGCAGCAGTTCAAGTACCGGCAAATCGGTTGCGGAGGTCATCTCAAATCCTGTTCGGTGGTGTTGTGCCGGGGAGGCTGGGGGTGTGTGGGCTAGTTCCCGGGGAGGGTCAGCAGGTAAGCGGCGATCAGCGACATCAGCGCCAGGACACAGAAACTGATTTGGGTCCACAGTGGTTTCTGCTGCTGCCTGAAGGCCCAGGCACCGCCCACCAGGAGCCCGGCCAGGCCCATCAGGACGATGGACCACATCTAGGCAGTACCAGCGGGGGCCGGTTTGCGAAGACCGTCCACCCAGTTTCGCAGCAGCCGGGCACCGGCGTCACCGGATTTCTCCGGGTGGAACTGCGTGGCGCAGAGCGGACCGTTCTCCACCGCGGCGATAAAGGGGGCACCATGTTCAGACCAGGTCACCAGCGGCGCGGTCATCCTGGGCTGGATCACGTCGAAATTCCAGTCCTGGACGCCGTAGGAGTGGACGAAGTAGAAACGCTCGTCCTCGACGCCGGCGAACAGCTTCGAGCCTTCCGGAACCTGCACCGTATTCCAGCCCATGTGCGGGACCACCTCGGCAGGAAGGAGCTCCACCTTGCCGGGCCACTCGCCCATGCCTTCGGCTTCCGTTCCGTGCTCGACGCCGGCCTCGAACATCACCTGCAGGCCCACGCAGATGGCCAGGACGGGCCGGCCGCCGGCCACGCGCCTGCCGATCAGCCGGATTCCGTCCACAGCCTTGAGCTCGCGCATCACCGTTTCAAAAGCACCGACACCGGGCACCACGAGGCCGTCAGCGTTGAGCACGTCCTCGGCTTTGGAGCTGAGGAGGACCTCGGCTCCGGCCCGTTCGAGGGCCCGCACGGCCGAGCGGACATTGCCTGACCCGTAATCGAGGACGGTCACTGTGGGTTTGCCTTCGGGCGAGACGGGCTTCTTGCCGGTAGCCGGATCGATCACGGCACCGTCCCGGAGGATCTGGCCGGTCACAGGGCACCCTTGGTGGAGGGGATTCCCTCCACGCGGGGGTCGGGTTCGACGGCGGCGCGCAGGGCGCGGGCGAAGGCCTTGAACTGGGCCTCGACGATGTGGTGGGGGTCCCGGCCCGCGATGACGTTCATGTGCAGGCAGATGCCGGCGTGCAGGGTGATGGCCTCGAAGACGTGCCGGGTCAGAGATCCCGTGAAGTGGCCGCCGATCAGGTGGTACTCCTGGCCGGCGGGCTCGCCGCCGTGCACCAGGTAGGGGCGCCCCGAGACGTCCACAACAGCGTGGGCGAGTGCTTCGTCGAGGGGGACGGTGGCCTCGCCGAACCTGCGGATGCCGGCCTTGTTGCCCAGCGCCGTGCGCAGGACTTCACCGAGGGTGATGGCGACGTCCTCCACCGTGTGGTGGACGTCGATGTGGATGTCACCGGTAGCCTTGACCGTCATGTCAATGAGCGAGTGCTTGCACAGCGCCGTGAGCATGTGGTCGTAGAACGGGACGGAGGTGTCGATGTCCGAGACGCCCGTGCCGTCGAGGTTGATCTCCACGAGCACTGACGATTCACTGGTGGCCCGCTCCATGCGGGCAGTCCGGGACTGGGCAGTGTTCGATCCGGTGAAACTCATGGTCATATGTCCTTTAAGCGCAGGAGTGGTGGGGCGCGCGGGGCGCCGGTACTTCAAGTTTAGGCTGGGAGCTTGGCCTGGCGGGCCAGGATGCCCTCCAGGGAGGTCAGGAACGCTGTGGTCTCCGTCTCAGTTCCCGCCGTGACGCGCAGGTGCCCGGGGATCCCGACGTCCCGGATCAGCACCCCGGCGTCAAGCAACTGCTGCCACACCTCGTGCGGGTTATCGAGCCCTCCGAAGAAGACATAGTTGGAGTCGGAAGCCGCGGGCTTGAGGCCCATGCGGGTCAGCTCCGTGACGATGCGGTCCCGCTGTTCCTTGATGTCGCGGACGTCTGCCATCAGGGCAGTCCGGTGCTGAAGTGCGGCGAGGGCCGTCGCTTGCGTGATGGCGGAGAGGTGGTACGGCAGCCGGACCAGGCGGAGGGCGTCCGTGACCTCGGGCGCGGCTGCCATGTAGCCAAGGCGCGCACCGGCGAGGGCGAAGGCCTTGCTCATGGTGCGGGAAACAATCAGTCGTTCCCGGCCGGGGAGCAGGGTCAGGGCGCTGGGCGTGCCGTCGTGGGCAAACTCGTGGTAGGCCTCGTCGACGATGACGATGGTTTGGCTGGCTTCGCCGGCAGCGTAAACCGCTTCCACAACGTCCAGGCCGAGGCCGGTGCCCGTGGGGTTGTTGGGCGAACACAGGAAAACGATGTTGGGCTGGAGTTCCTTGACCTGCAAAGCCGCCGATTCGGCACTGAGCCCGTAACCCTCGGCCCGCTGCCCCACGATGTACTCAGTGTCGGTGCCGCTGGCCAGCAGCGGGTACATGGAATACGTGGGCGGGAAACCCAGGGCCTTGCGGCCGGGACCGCCAAATGCCTGCAGGATCTGCTGGAGTACCTCGTTTGATCCGTTCGCTGCCCAGATGTTGGTGGCGTCGAGCCCGTGGCCAAGGTATTCGGCCAGCGCTTCCCGGAGATCGGTGAACTCACGGTCCGGGTAGCGGTTGAGACCTGCCGCCGCTTCCGCGACGGCCGCGCTGATGGCAGCCTGCACATCCGCCGGGACGCCGTGGGTATTCTCATTGACGTTCAGCAGGATGGGGACATCCAGCTGCGGAGCACCGTACGGGGTCAGCCCGCGGAGGTTGGTCCGGAGGGGAAGTCGGTTCAGGCGCTCTAGCTGGTCATTCACCTGAACAGTTTAGTTCCGAACGGGACGCCCGGAAAATGTGACGGCATCCGCTGGCCGCGGCAGGGACCTCCGGCAGACCTTCTGAGGTGCTGCGCCTACTGAGTGGGGACGAAGAGCTGCTGGCCCGGCACCACGCCGCCGGCAGTGAGGTTGTTCAGCTGCACGATGTCCGCGATGACGTCGCGCGGATCCCGCTCGGGTGCAGCAGCGCCCGCGATGGCCCACAGCGACTGCCCTGCCTGGACTGTCACCGTCACCGTAGGGGTGACGGAGAGGCCGGCGGCGGAATCGGCCGCCTTCGCCGGAGAGGTGAGGAACCCGGCCAGCGAGAGCAGGAGCGCAGCAAGAACCACCAGCGGGATGCCAATGAGCACGATGCGGCCACGGCGGGTGAGCCGGAGAGGCGGCAGGGATTCTTTCCGCTGCACGGACGTAGCGGATGTCAGGGACGGACCGTTCCGGCGCGCGCTCCGGGCGTTCGGTGCCACGGGGTCGGGCGCCTGCGCCGACTCGAGCCGCGAGGTGAGGTGCTGGACTGAAACGAACTGCGGACGGGTGTCCTGCGAAGCAGATATAGCTGACATGAGATGAGCCCTCCTGGACCATACTGTGCTGCCCGGTGCGCCCTGTACGTTGCTGCCTGTTCCGGCCTTGGCCGGCTAAGGACTCGGATATTCGAATCCGAAAGCAACGAATAGAACACATGTTCGAACTTTGCTTCTCCATTTTTAGCACTTATGAACGAATATTGTCGAGACTCGCTAGAACAAATGTTTGAAAAAGCAATGTGGCTGGCCTACGTTTGGATCAAAGAACAACCACTTCTGTAGTTGATCAGCAGGGTCTGACAATCAATCAGCCCGGGCGTTCGAAGGCACCAGCGGCCAGGGCGGAACCGGGGAACCGAAAGGCATTGGCGAACATGGCAGCACCAGCCGCGGAGGGCAAGGCGACGCCGCAGGGCCGCCCGTCCCAAAGGACCCCCAAGGGGCTCACCGCCCGCCAGAAGAAGATCCTGGAGACCATCCAGCGCTCAGTCAATGACAACGGCTATCCACCGTCCATGCGGGAAATTGGCGACACCGTGGGGCTGGCAAGCCTTTCCAGCGTCACGCACCAGCTTTCCCAGCTCGAAAAGTTGGGCTACCTCCGCCGGGACCCTAAGCGGCCGCGCGCCATGGAAGTCCTCATGCCCCTGACACTTGACGGCGGCTCGGCCAAAACCGGCGGCTCAGCCAAGCCGGCAGTACTGCACGGCATCGGTGGAACGGTCACAGACCTCCCCACCGCCATGGACACCGCCATGGTGCCGCTGGTGGGCCGGATCGCGGCCGGCGGACCGATCCTCGCCGATCAGGTGGTTGAAGACGTTATGCCACTCCCCCGCCAGCTCGTCGGGCAGGGCGAGCTGTTTATGCTCCGTGTTGCCGGCGACTCCATGGTGGATGCTGCCATCTGCGACGGCGACTGGGTTGTGGTGCGCCGGCAGGCAGACGCCGCCAATGGGGACATCGTTGCAGCCCTGCTGGATGACGAAGCCACCGTGAAGACGTTCCGGCAGCGGGATGGCCACACGTGGCTGCTGCCGCAGAACACCCGGTACGAGCCGATCCTGGGTGACCATGCCACCATCATGGGCAAGGTCGTGTCGGTCCTCCGGTCGTTGTAGAACCCGGCCGCAGGGGTTTGCGGCAGGGCCCGGGCGATGTCGTCCCGGGCCCTGACACAACGGGGTCAGGCGCCCTTCCCGGCCAGCCTTTCGAGTGCCGCAAACGCTGTCTTGCGGTCAGTCGTCGGCCAGAACGGCGGCAACGCTGCGCGGAGGAAGCCGGCGTAGCGCTCCGTGGCCAGCCGTGAATCGAGGACAGCCACCACTCCTCTGTCTCCCGTCGAGCGGATCAGCCGCCCTGCACCCTGGGCCAGGCGGATGGCCGCGTGCGTGGCGGACACGGCCATAAAGCCGTTTCCACCGGCCTGGGCAACGGCGCGGGAGCGGGCAGTCATCAGCGGATCATCCGGCCGCGGGAACGGAATGCGGTCGATCACCACCAGCCGGCAGGACCCGCCGGGAACATCGACCCCCTGCCACAGGGACATAGTGCCGAACAGGCAGGTGTCCGGCTCGTCAGCGAACTGCTTGACGAGGGCGGTCATGGTGGAGTCGCCCTGGCAGAGGATGCTGAGCCCCAGCCGTGGCCGCATCGCCTCGGCAGCTTCTTCGGCAGCACGGCGTGAGGAAAAGAGACACAGCGCACCGCCCCCGGACGCCCGGATCAGCGACTCCAGTTCATCCAGGGATTCGGGTGATACGCCCCGCCCTGGCTTGGGCAGATGCCCGGCCACGTACAGGATTCCCTGCTTCGGATAGTCGAATGGCGAGCCGACGTCGATACCGGTCCAGCTCGGCGCCCCCTCCCCTACCAGCCCAAGGCCGCCGGCAGCAGGTTCGAACGCCGAGCCGATGGCCAGGGTTGCCGAGGTCAGCACCACGGTGTGGCCGGCGAAGAGCCCTTCACGCAATTTGCCGGCGACGCTGAGCGGCGCGATGTTGATCAACGCCGGAGCTGTCTCATCAGGCTGCGAATAGCCCTGCTGCGGGTCGAAGGAACTGGCGCGGGAAAACCACACGACTTCGCGGTTCTCGCGGGCCACGATGAGCCGTTCACACAGTTCCAGGATCAGCATCAGCCGCGAGCGGGCGAGCTGCCGCCCGCCGTCGGCCGTTTGGCTGCCGTCACCCTTGGAGTCTGACAGGGCAGCCCTGCAGGCTTCCCGCAGCTGGTCCACGCAGTCGAGCTGTTCGTCATTGAGCCCGTTGGGCAGCAGCCCGTTCGGGACTCCTGCCAGTGCGAGTTCGAGGTTGGCGGCGGCTGAATTGAGGGCGTCAACGGTAATGGCGGTGTGTTTCCTCGCCCCGGATGCCGCGGCGTGGATCATCGCGACGGAGAGCTGGCCGGAAACGGCACCGGTGACCCGGTCCTGGAGTTCGTGGGCCTCATCCACCACCACAACGTCGTATTCGGGCAGAACGGCCAGGCCTTCGAACGCGCTGACAGCCAGCATGGCGTGATTGGTGACCACAACGTCGGCCTCGGCCGCGTCATGGCGTGCCAGTTCACTGAAGCATTCGGCGGCCATGGGGCACTTCTGCGCGCCGAGGCATTCCATCGAGGTGACGGAAACCTGCCGCCAGGCGCGGTCCGTGACACCGGGAAGGAGTTCGTCGCGGTCCCCCGTAGCCGTTTTTTCCGCCCACTCGCGCAGGCGCACTACTTCCTTCCCCAGTTGCGACGACGGCCCTCCCATGGCAGCGGCGAAGTGCGGAACGCTGGTGTCCTCGCCCAGAGAGAACAGCTGGCCCTCCGCGGGCTCTTCTGACGGGAACCCGCCTTCGAGCTTGTGCCGGCACACGTAGTTGGAACGGCCCTTGACCAGGGCCACCTTGACGGGGCGGTCCAGGGCAGGAGTGATGGTCTTCAGCAGCCGGGGAAGGTCCCGGCCCACAATCTGGGTCTGAAGAGCAAGCGTTGCCGTGGAAACAAGCGTTGGCTTATCGCTCACCAGCGAGTGGGCAATCAGCGGAATGAGGTACGCAAGGGACTTGCCCGTGCCGGTACCGGCCTGGACAAGAAGGTGGTCCCCGGTTTCGATGGCTTTTGTTACTTGCCGGGCCATCTCATGCTGGCCGGCGCGGCTTTGGCCGCCCATCCCCTCGACGGCCCGGTCGAGCAATTCGATGACGAACTGCTCGCCGGCCGCCTCGGAGATCTCCCCTGCCACCAAATCAGTCATTACTGACGAAGGATTCCAGTTCAGCCGCGAGGCCCTCCCGGACCATCACCACCGCCCGGGTACCGTCCTCGCCATGATCCAGGCTGATGATCTCGGCGTCGGTCTCATGCAGTTTGCTGATGAGGTCGCCACGGTCGTAGGGGATGAGAAGCTCCAGTTTGACGCCGGGCCGCGGAATCCCGTCGCTGATGGCCTTGAGCAGCTCGGCGATCCCCTGGCCGGTCCGGGCCGATACCACCACGTGGCGTGGCTCGCGCTGCTTGAGGCGCTCCACCACAAACGGATCTGCGGCGTCAGCCTTGTTGAGCACGATGATCTCGGGGACTTTGCGGGCGTCCACCTCGCTGAAGACCTTGCGGACAGCGGCGATCTGGCCCTCGGGGTCCGGGTGGGAGGCGTCCACCACGTGGAGGATCAGGTCAGCGTCCGCCACCTCCTCCAGGGTTGAACGGAAAGCTTCCACCAGCTGGGTGGGCAGCGACCGCACGAAACCCACGGTATCGGCCAGCGTGTAGCCGAGGCCGTCTGAGGTCTCGGCCTTGCGCACGGTGGGATCCAGGGTGGCGAAGAGCGCGTTCTCCACCAGCACACCGGCGTCGGTGAGCCTGTTCAGCAGGGAGGACTTACCGGCGTTGGTGTATCCGGCGATCGCCACCGAGGGCACTGAATTACGACGGCGGTTGGCCCGTTTCGTTTCCCGTGCCGGCTTCATCGCGGCGATCTCCCGCCGGAGCTTGGCCATGCGGGTGCGGATCCGGCGGCGGTCCAGTTCGATCTTCGTCTCACCGGGCCCGCGCGAACCCATGCCTGCACCGGCACCACCCACTTGGCCACCGGCCTGGCGGGACATCGACTCACCCCAGCCACGCAGGCGTGGCAGGAGGTATTCGAGCTGTGCCAGTTCCACCTGGGCCTTGCCCTCGCGGCTCTTGGCGTGCTGGGCAAAGATGTCAAGGATCAGGGCCGTCCGGTCGATAACCTTGACCTTGACGATGTCCTCGAGTGCACGGCGCTGGGACGGTGCCAGTTCGGCATCAACCACTACGGTGTCCGCGCCCGTGGCCATCACAATTTCCTTGAGTTCGAGGGCCTTTCCGGAGCCCAGGAACGTGCCGGGGTCAGGTTTGGCACGGCGCTGGACCATGCCGTCGAGGACCTCCGAACCAGCAGTCTCGGCGAGGGCGGCAAGTTCGCGCAGGGAGTTTTCGGCGTCTGCCAGTGTGCCTTCGGACCACAGCCCGGCGAGGACAACGCGTTCGAGCCGCAACTGACGGTATTCGACTTCGGTGACGTCTTCGAGTTCCGTGGACAGGCCGGCCACGCGGCGCAGCGCCCGGCGTTCCTCCAGGTCCTGCTGGTCGCCGTCGTAGCTTGTGTGTTCATCGTCCTGGCCGGAAATGGCCTGGGCCCTGCCAAACACGGCCCGGTCGCCGTCTGCGGCGGTGACGTTCCTGGCCGGGACGTCTTTGGCGAGAATCCGGTCGATGACAGCCTGGATTTCCTCGGGACTCATGTCCTGGGCTGCTGGATCGGAACCGGTGTTGGGCTGACTGGTCATGTTCTCCTTTGAAGATTCGGCATTTTCAGAATAGTGCGGATTGGCGGTGGGTGGTGAAGTATTCGCGCTGGGCTGACGGCTTGCGGTCATCCTGGCCTCCTGGTCTGTCCTTCGCGCCGGCCAAAGCGTGGCGCACCGGGTGGGTGGCATCGCGGCTGGACGGGGCGGCGTGCTCCGGATCACTGGATGCGTGAAGTCGGGGGTGGCGCAGGCAGTCTCGGGCAGGGACCGGCACGGGGCTGATCACTCGAGTCTGGCCCTGCGGCAGGATGGGCCCCGGGGGCCTCTCCTGTGGCGCACATGCGGAAGGCTGGAGCCTGCATCGCTGTGGGGCACGGTTTCGGGACGGGCGGCTTGTAAAAGCGGGCCCGCGCCGGCTACTCGAAGATCAAGAACATGGGTTCCAGATTAGCAGAACCGCGGGGTGCCGCTTTCCAGCGCCGGTGCAGCCCGTTTCGCTTTGTCCGCGGCAGCCAACTAATCTGGCCAGTTATGGAGTCCGCACACTATTTCAGCGCATCACCGGCCGGGCCTTTCACCCGCAAGTCCCTCACGGTGGAACTGGCCGGCGAGACCCGTACCCTGCAGACCTCCGCGGGGATCTTCAGCCCCGACGGCATTGACAAGGGAACAGCGGTCCTGCTGGCGGAAGTCCCCGCTCCTTCGCCCTCCGGGAACCTTCTGGACATCGGCTGCGGGTGGGGGCCCATCGCACTGACCCTCGCCCTGCGTGCACCCAAGGCAAGGGTCTACGCCGTGGATGTCAACGAACGCTGCATCACGCTGACCAACGAGAACGCGGCATTGCTTGGCCTGGGGAATGTGGTGGCCAGCACTCCCGACGCGGTTGATCCTGACCTGCGGTTCGACACCATCTGGTCCAACCCACCCATCCGGATCGGCAAGGACGAACTGCACAGCCTGCTGATGCTCTGGCTCCCCCGCCTGGCGCCGGGCGGTTCAGCCTGGCTGGTGGTGCAGAAGAACCTCGGCTCCGACTCGCTTCAGCGCTGGCTGGCGGCCGAACTCGATGACTCGTTCACTGTCACCCGTGAGAGCACCGCCAAGTCCTTCCGGATCCTGCGGGTCAGGAAAGCGTCCCGCTAGCCACGATCACCGCGGGGCCACTGAGCTCAACATGTTCGTGGCCGGCCGCACCGGCAAAAAATTTGACCCCGACGACGCCACCCGGCACGTTCACAAGCCAGGAGTCGGGCGCTTCGGCACCTGCCCAATGGCGGATGGCCACCGCGGCGGCACAGGCGCCGGTTCCGCACGACTGGGTCTCGCCCACACCGCGCTCATGGACCCGCATGGTGACGGTGCCTACGCCGTTGTGGACCAGCGGTTCGGAGGGCACCACGAATTCGACATTGGTGCCGTTGGCGGGCACCGGGTCCACCTTGGGTGCCGTGAAGAGTCTGGTGGATTCCAGTTCCGACAGTTCCGCCAGGGCAACCACTGTGTGGGGGTTGCCCATGCTCACAGACAAGGCCGGGCGCGGAACTTCGAGGCCGTCCGCGGTCACGAGCGAATCCATGGCTTTGGCAGATGCTTCCCCTGGGAAAATGAACTCCCACGGCCCCATGTCCACGGCGTAGTTCTCGCCGGTCCGGACCACGGTCTTGACCCCGCCACGCGTTCCGATGGTGAGCGATCCGCCGTCGGGCAGGTCCACCAGGCCCTCGGCGCGCAGGAAGTGCACAAAAACGCGGACGCCGTTGCCGCACATTTCCGAGAGCGACCCGTCGCCGTTGCGGTAATCCATGAACCATTCAGCCTCGGGGCTGGTGCCCAGGAGTTCGCGGCCTTCAGAAAGGTAGCGGGACGGCACGGCCCTGATGAGGCCGTCCCCGCCGATGCCGCGGTGCCGGTCGCACAGCGCCGCGACCTGCGCAGCGTCGATGGTGTGGACGCCGTCCGGATCAGCGATCAGCACAAAGTCGTTGCCCGTCCCGTGCCCCTTGGAGAAGCGGAGTCCGCCCAGTGTGCGGAAGGCGGGCTCAGCGGTTTCTGCGGGGGTTGTGTCCATGTTCTTAGATTACCGGCCGGGCAATAAACCGCTAAACGGCCGACGGCGGCAAACGGCGGGGCGGCCGCGCCTGCCTGCTGTGGGTGGCCGGGACCTCAGCCGGCCAGTGCCGCGGCCCGGGCAACAAGGTCCGGGGCCTGCCAGTCGAGCCAGCTGATGCGCGGGTCCGCCCGGAACCAGGTGAGCTGACGCCGGGCGAACTGCCGGGTGGCCACAATGGTGTCTTCGGCCGCCTCAGCGACCGTTGAGGCGCCGTCGAGCACTTTCAGGAACTGGGCGTAGCCCAGGGCACGTGACGCGGTCTTCCCCTGCCGCAATCCTGCGGCGTCAAGCCGGCGCGCTTCCTCAAGCAGGCCGTGGTCCACCATCCTGTGGACCCGCAGGGCCAGCCGCTCACGCAGCACGTCGCGGTCCACGGCCAGCCCGATCTGCACGGCCGGCCGGAAGTACTCCCGCCGGGGCATAAAGGAACTGAATGCCCTGCCGGTGAGCTGGTGCACTTCGAGGGCCCTGATGATCCGCCGGGCATCGTTGACGCGTCCGGCGGACACCGGGTCCACTTCCCGGAGCCTTGCCAGAAGGGCCTCCTGGCCGATTGCCTCAAGCTCGGCCTCCAGTTCCCGCCGGAGGTCCGGGTCGGTGCCCGGGAATTCCAGCACGTCGAGGGCCGCCCGCACGTAGAGTCCCGAGCCGCCGGCCAGAATGGCGCGTTTGCCCCGGGCATGGATGCCGCTGATGATCTCCCTGGCCTGCTGCTGGAAGTCGGACACGCTGGCTTCCTGCGTGACGTCCATGGTGTCGAGCAGGTGGTGCGGTATGCCCCGGCGCTCAGGCAGGGTGATTTTGGCGGTGCCGATGTCCATGCCCCGGTAGAACTGCATGGCATCGGCATTGATCACCTCGCCGTCCAGCGCCAAGGCAAGGCTGACCGCCAGATCCGACTTACCTGAGCCGGTAGGTCCGACTACTGCGATGACCGGAGGCCGGGCCACCGGTCAGCGGCTCCGGACGGGCAGCGTTGGCATGCCCAGCGACACTCCGGTCCGGCCGGCACCGGCGCCAGCGGCGCCGGGCACGGGCGCGCCGCAGGAATCGGCCTGGGACCTGTCCCAGGCATCCCCGGCCCGGGAGCGGCGCAGGCTGTAGTCCTGGGGGGACGGGTCTGCAACGAGGTGGAAGGCAGCGGCCTCTGTGACGGTCACGGTGACGAGGTCGCCGGGCCGCGGCGTCTCGGCACCGGCCGGAACGGAGAAGTGCACCAGGCGCTGGTCCTGGGACCGGCCGGACAGCCGGTGGGTCTCCTCCGACTTCCGCCCGGAATGAGCGGTCACCATAACCTCCACGCGCCGGCCGAGCTGCTTGGCGTTCTCTTCAGCGGCAATCCTGTCCTGCAGGGCGGTCAGGCGCTCGAAACGTTCCTGGACCACGGCCTTGGGCAACTGGTCCGGCAGGTCGGCCGCTGGGGTGCCGGGACGCTTGGAGTACTGGAAAGTGAAGGCTGTGGCGAAACGGGATTTTTCCACCACATCCAGGGTTGCCTGGAAGTCCTCTTCGGTTTCGCCCGGGAAGCCGACGATGATGTCGGTGGAGATGGCGGCGTGCGGGATTTTGTCCCGGACCTTGTCCAGGATACCCAGGAACTTGGTGGACCGGTAGGAGCGCTTCATGTCCTTGAGGACCTTGTCGGACCCCGACTGCAACGGCATGTGAAGCTGCGGCATCACATTGGGGGTTTCGGCCATCGCGTCAATGACGTCGTCGGTGAATGCAGCCGGGTGCGGGCTGGTGAATCGAACCCTCTCGAGGCCTGCAATCCCGCCGCACGCGCGCAGAAGCTTCGAAAACGCCTGCCGGTCACCGAATTCAACCCCGTAGGAGTTGACGTTCTGGCCGAGGAGCGTGACTTCAATGGCACCGTCATCCACGAGGGCCTGGATTTCGGCCAGGATGTCGCCAGGCCGGCGGTCCTTCTCCTTGCCGCGGAGGGCCGGGACAATGCAGAACGTGCAGGTGTTGTTGCAGCCCACCGAGATGGACACCCAGCCCGAGTAGACCGAATCGCGCTTGGTGGGAAGCGTGGACGGGAAGACGTCGAGCGATTCGAGGATTTCCAGCTGGGCTTCGTTGTTGTGCCGGGCCCGGTCCAGCAGTGCCGGGAGTGCCCCCACGTTGTGGGTGCCGAACACGGCGTCCACCCAGGGGGCTTTCTTGAGGATGGTCTCGCGGTCTTTCTGGGCCAGGCAGCCGCCCACGGCGATCTGCATCCCCGGATTGGCTGCTTTCACGGGCGCCAGCATTCCGAGGTTGCCGTAGAGCTTGTTGTCCGCGTTTTCACGGACCGCGCAGGTGTTGAACACCACTACGTCAGCCTGCTCGCCGTCCGCCGGCACATAGCCTGCGTCCTCGAGCATGCCCGCCATCCGCTCCGAATCATGGACATTCATTTGGCAGCCGAAAGTGCGCACCTGGTAGGTACGGGGCTGCGGTGTGCCAGTGGCTTCGGAAGGGACGGTACCGGATGCGGGGGAAGGAATGGTCAAACTCACCTGTTAAGGGTACCGGCTCGGCGGACACGCCGCCCCGGCCGCCCTAGAGATACGGCTGGTCGTCGTCGGGGCCGGCCCCGCCATGCCCCAGCCGGGCGGCAAGGACCTCGCCCACCACCCGGAAGGCCTGGGCAGGCTGGTAGCCCTTCCGGGCAAGCATTGAGGCCAGGCGCCGGGTGGTCTTATCCCGTTCTGCCCGGTCCGAGAGGTCGGTGCCCGGCCGCAGCTTCCGTTCCACAAGAAGACGGGCGGCTGCCTCTTCGTCGGCATCTGAGAGCTGCTCCAATGCCGCAGCTGCTGTGTCCGCATCGATGCCTTTGTCCGACAACTCCCGGCGCAATGCCCCCTTCGCGAGCTTCCGCGACTGAGACCGGCTGCGCACCCACATATCGGCGAAATCGGCGTCGTCTATCAGGCGGACCTCCTGGAACCGGTCCAGGACGGCCTCAGCCACATCCTCCGGGATGTTCCGCTCCGCAAGCTTGCGGGCAAGCTGCAGCCGGCTTTTCGCCGAACCGGTCAGCTGCCGCAACACAATCGCGCGGGCAACAGAGGCCGGGTCCGGCTCTGCGTCCTCCTCGATGGACGACTCCGGATCCGGGCCGTCCGGGTCAAACCCATGAATCTGCTGTGCCTTCAAATGCATCTCCTTAGAAGCCATCCCGCTTCGAAGACGTCACTTCTAGAAACCGTCAACGGCCTTCAGCTTGGGCGAATCCTTGGACTCGTCTGCCACGGGCTTGACGCCCACACCCAGCTTCTCCTTGATCAGGCGCTCCAGTTCAGCGGCAAGCTCGGGATTGTCCCGCAGGAATCGGCGGGAGTTTTCCATGCCCTGGCCCAGCTGGTCACCGTCGTACGTGAACCATGAACCGGACTTCTTGATAATGCCGTGCTCAACACCCATATCGATGATGCCGCCCTCGCGGGAGATGCCCTGGCCGTAGATGATGTCGAACTCGGCGATCTTGAAGGGCGGGGCCATCTTGTTCTTGACGATTTTGGCCTTGGTGCGGTTGCCGACGGAATCGGCACCTTCCTTGAGCGTCTGGATGCGGCGGACGTCGATGCGGATGGAGGCGTAGAACTTCAGCGCCTTACCACCGGTGGTGGTCTCCGGGGAGCCGAAGAACACGCCGATCTTTTCACGGAGCTGGTTGATGAAGATGGCAGTGGTCTTGGTCTGGCTCAGGCGGCCGGTGATCTTACGCAGCGCCTGGCTCATGAGGCGGGCCTGCAGGCCGACGTGGCTGTCGCCCATGTCGCCTTCAATTTCCGCACGGGGCACCAGGGCGGCAACGGAGTCAATGACGATGACGTCCAGGGAACCGGAGCCAATCAGCATGTCCATGATTTCCAGGGCCTGCTCACCGGTATCCGGCTGGGAGACGAGGAGGGCGTCCGTGTCCACGCCCAGCTTTGCGGCGTATTCCGGGTCCAGGGCGTGCTCGGCGTCGATGAACGCGGCAATGCCGCCCTGGCGCTGGGCGTTGGCGACCGCGTGCAGGGCCACGGTGGTTTTACCGGAGGATTCAGGGCCGTAGATCTCTACGACGCGGCCGCGCGGCAGGCCGCCAATTCCCAAGGCCACGTCCAAGGCGATGGAGCCGGTGGGGATGACCTCGATGGGGGCACGGACTTCGTCCCCCAGCCGCATAACGGATCCTTTGCCGAACTGCTTGTCAATCTGGGCCAGCGCTGCTTCCAGCGCTTTTGCACGATCCGGGGCTGCCGCCATGGTTCACACCTCTAATGCTTTCTCGCTTTGGAGTGGCCACAGGGGCCTTTATTGGTCATCTCTGACGCTAATGGCACCCACCGACATTCAGGCCGGGCGACATCGCGTATGTGGATAACGCACTACAAAAAGCATAGCTTTACCCGAACAGATATTCGAACAGATCCGGCGGCGTGTCAGGCGGGGCGCGGTGTGGCGCGTCGAACTTCTTAGTCGCGGGGTTTGATGTCACGGCCCAGGCGACGCTCGGGCGGAACGTCCTGGACCTCGCACATGGCGAGCCAGACATCACGCGGGCTTACGCCCGAACTGAGTGCCTGGTCGGCTGTGCGTCCGCCTACTCCCGCCAAAACAAGGGTGCTGCTCAGGACCCGGGAGTAGCCTGCCCCGAATTCGTCGTCCATAAGCCGCCAATAGTCACTGATCCGCACCAATAGAGTCTCTCATGGTCCCCGACCCTAGAATTGTTGCCATGAGCAACCCTGCCGATGGCCTTCCTGTGCCGGGCCCCGGCCCGGCCAACGTTGACGAAGCGCTGAATACCGTGGAACAGCAGATCAGCCTCTTTTGGCGTCGTGCCCGTTCGGTCTCCTACCAGCTCTCCCGCCAGGTCCATCCTGACCTGGAACCGGCGGCCTACGGCCTGCTGTCGGTGATCCGGCGCGACGGTCCCATCCGTTTGACTGACCTCGCCCTGAACATCGGCGTGGGAAAGCCCTCGGTCAGCCGGCAGGTGGCCTTCCTGGAAAGCATTGGGCTGGTCTTTAAGGAAGCTGACCCACTGGACGGTCGGGCGCAGTCGATCCGCCTCACAGACAAGGGTGAAGAGAAGATGCACCAGGTCCAGGATGCGCGGCGGCAGGATTTCCGGGAGCGTCTCGGGGAATGGCCGGTGGAGGAATTGCGGACACTCGCCGAATACATGGCCAAGCTCAACGCCATATTTGACCTCGACGTCCCGGCCAAGGACACGCCGGCCCGGGGCAACAGCAACCCGCAGAGCACATAACGAAGCCTCCGGCTGATGCCGGAGGCTTCGTTATGTGCGTTGGTGCAGGGCTGCTGCGGGGCGTTTAGCGTGCGCCGGAGAGGAAGCCCGTGGTGAGTTCGGTGGTCAGTTCAGCGTTCAGGTCGCGGTCAAGATCGCGGCCATAGCGCTGCGAGAATTCCTGGGGAACAGTGTCTGGAACAGCTACGCCCTCGGCGACAGCTACGCGGTCGCTGACTTCACGGAGCATGCTGGACAGCGGCACGTCCAAGGCGGAGCAGATAGAGGACAAAAGCTCTGACGAAGCTTCCTTCTGGCCCCGCTCCACTTCACTGAGGTATCCCAGGGATACACGGGCACTGTGGGACACTTCGCGGAGCGTGCGCCCCTGGCGCTGGCGGACATCGCGCAGGACATCACCGATTTCGTGACGAAGTACAACCATTTTGCGCTCCCTCTGTTCGCTCTTAGCCTGATCGGCGAGGCCCACATCCTTCCAGCGGACAACGCCGTTTACGGATACGGGCTGCTTTACCATCTGTATGCCTTGCTCCTTCATAATTCCGGTCCGCCGAAGGGAACCGTAGTTGTTTATTCATCCTAGGCGCCCCGGCTCTGCCAAAGCGACACAATGTAATAACTAATAGGTTCAGGAATTTGTTCCCGGCAACTTTACGCCCGGTAGCTTCAGGAAGATAGGGCCTGGGGAGACAGGACGTCAAGCAGTCTTTCCAGCGCAGCCCCGCAGGCCTGTCCGCGGATGTCTGCGCGGTTGCCGCTGAAGGAGTATTGGAAGGCGGATGCGCCGTCAGCCGAGGCGACGCCGACGAACACTGTGCCCACCGCTTTGCCGTCGTGTTCCTCCGGACCGGCCACGCCGGTGGTGGCAATCCCGATATCGGCGCCCAAGGCGGACCGGACCCCCGCCGCCATGCCGGCTGCCACGTCGCCATCCACCGACCCGACGCCGGCAAGCAGGTCAGCGGAAACCCCAAGAACGTCAGTCTTAACTGAGTTCTGGTAGGCCACCACCCCGCCCTGTAACATACCCGAGGCCCCTGGAGTGTCCGCCAGGACGGCTGTGACCATCCCGGCCGTGAGTGACTCGGCGGCAGCGACGGTCCGGCCCGCGTCCAGGGCCTTACGGACTGCCTGTTCGGCCAGATGGTGGAGATTCGTCACGTTAGCTCCTCATTGCCGGGCGTACTTTTTCGGGACTGTTTGCCCTGGGCCCGGAGCCGCAGGGCTTCAACCACGTATTCGACGCCGGTCCATACGGTAATGAGCACAGCCACCATCATGACGGCGAATGCCACCCAGACCAGCCACGGTGCCAGAGCGCCCAGGGGAAGCAGATAGAGGAAGATTGCGGCCGTCTGCACCACAGTCTTGAGTTTGCCGCCACGCGAGGCCGGGATGACACCGTAGCGGATGACGACGAAGCGCAGTGCCGTGATGCCCCACTCCCGGACGAGGATCACGATGGTGACCCACCAGGGCAGCTCCCCGAGTACAGAGAGCATTACCAGCGCCGAGCCGATCAGGAGCTTGTCGGCGATGGGATCGGCGATTTTGCCGAAGTTGGTGATGAGCCCCCGGCTCCTGGCGATGTCGCCGTCGAGCTTGTCTGTGTAGATGGCGATGGCGAACGCCGCCACGGCTGCCCAGCGCCACAGCCCTGACTCGCTGCGCAGCCCGGGGGCATCGGCGAGGAGGAACCAGACGAAGAACGGCACCAGCGCGATGCGCAGCATGGTCAGGATGTTGGGAAGATTCCAGATCCCGGGGCTGCTTGAGCCGGCTGCAGTTGCTTCAGTGCTAGTCACCCTTCTAGGCTACCGTCCGGTGAGTGACCAGGCGTCCTCGGATCCGTCTTCATCGTCGCCGCCTGAGTTGTCTGCGCCGTCGAAGTACTCGACGTTCTGGCTGCGCTGGTCCAGGTCCGCCTGCACGAGGTCCTCCGCGTAGCCGCCCTGGGCGATGTTGGCGTTGGCGTTGTCGCTGAGCGCTGCGGTCTGGGAATCCGCAACAGCCGGCGCGTCCTGGCCCTTCATGGCCGCCAGCACAGCAGCCAGGTCGTCAGGTTTCACCAGGACGTCGCGTGCCTTGGATCCCTCCGAGGGGCCCACCACTCCCCTGGATTCCAGGAGGTCCATCAGCCGGCCGGCTTTGGCGAAGCCGACGCGGAGTTTGCGCTGGAGCATCGACGTCGAACCGAACTGCGTGGTGACCACCAGTTCGGTGGCCTGTAGCAGCACCTCGAGATCGTCTCCGATGTCGTCGTCGATCTGCTTCTTCTGCGCCTCGGGGGCGACGTCGTCGCGGTAGACAGCCTTCAGCTGGCCCTTGACGTGTTCCACCACTTTATGGATTTCCGACTCGGTGACCCACGCACCCTGGACGCGCATGGCCTTGGACGCACCCATCGGCAGGAAGAGGGCATCGCCCTGGCCGATCAACTTCTCGGCGCCTGGCTGGTCCAGGACCACGCGGGAGTCGGTTACGGAGGAGGTGGCGAAGGCCATGCGGGACGGCACGTTGGCCTTGATCAGGCCCGTGACCACGTCTACGGAGGGCCGCTGGGTGGCCAGGACGAGGTGGATGCCGGCTGCACGCGCCAGCTGGGTGATGCGGACAATGGAATCCTCGACGTCGCGGGGGGCCACCATCATCAGGTCGGCGAGCTCGTCAACGATCACCAGCAGGTAGGGGTAGGGCCGGACGACGCGCTTGGATCCTTCGGGCGGGATGACCTTGCCGGCCCGGACGGCCTTGTTGAAGTCGTCAATGTGTTTAAACCCGTAGTTCGCGAGGTCGTCGTAGCGGGCGTCCATTTCCCGGACCACCCACTGCAGGGCTTCGGCGGCCTTCTTCGGGTTGGTGATGATGGGTGTGATCAGGTGCGGGACACCCTCATAGGCGGTCAGTTCCACGCGTTTGGGGTCCACCATGACCATGCGGACCTCATCGGGGGTGGCCCGCATCAGGATGGAGGTGATCATGGAGTTCACAAAGGAGGATTTACCGGCACCGGTGGCACCGGCGACGAGCAGGTGGGGCATCTTGGCGAGGTTCGCCACCACGTAGCCGCCTTCGACGTCCTTGCCGACACCCATCACCATCGGATGCTCGGTCCTCCGCGCATTTTGGCTGCGGAGGACGTCGCCGAGGGAGACCGTTTCACGGTCTGTGTTGGGGATTTCGATGCCGATAGCGGATTTACCCGGAATCGGGCTGAGGATACGCACGTCGCTGGAAGCCACCGCGTAGGAAATATTCTTGGACAGGGCAGTGACCCGCTCCACTTTGGTCCCCGATGCCAGTTCGATCTCGTAGCGCGTGACGGTGGGTCCACGGCTGAAGCCGGTGACCGTGGCGTCCACATTGAACTGCTGGAGGGTGTCGGTGAGGGCGGCGACGACGGCGTCGTTGGCTTCGGTGCGTTCCTTGGGGATGGAACCGGGGGTCAGAACGTCCGACGACGGCAGCGTGTAGGTGACGTCACCCGCCAGGGAGAGCTGTTCGGTCCGCTGCGGAATGGGAGTGGGCAGCGGCACCGGAGTGACCGGCTTGGCCGGAACCTGCGGAACCGCAGCAGGATTGAGCGAGCCGGCGGCCACCATGCCGGGCGTGACCAGGGGGATGGCCTCGGTGGCGTTATCCGCGGGGCTGTGTCCGGCACTGCCAAGGCCTTGGGCGGCCTTGATCTTTTCGACGGCGATCTCCGCCTGCGTGGGCCGGCGCACGCCGGGGGCAGGGCGGGGGCCGCGGGCAGGCTTGGCATCCGACATGTCGTCGTCGTCATCGATCACAGCGTGCTCGAAGGCTTCGTCGCCGACGTAACCTTCCAGGCCGGCGTCGGATTCTTCGTCCTTGCCGAAGAAGCGCCGCTTCTTTTTCTTCGGCGCGGCCGCTGGGCGCGTTTCCTCAAGGTAGCTGCGGTCGTGGCTGTCGCCGGCCTCGCGGGGTTCCTGCAGGTCTACGCCCATCAGGTGTTCGTAGGCTGCGTGCAGCCGGCGCGGGATGGCCCCGAAGGGGGTGGCTGTGATGATCAGGAGTGAGATGAAGGCCAGCAGGCCATACAGCACAACCGGCACCACCGGGTGGATGGCGGCAAGCGGCGTGGCTGCGAGGAAGCCGAGCATGCCGCCGGCCTGGCGGAGGCCGTCGAAACCTTCCGCGACGGTGGGTTGGCCGCCCAGGACGTGGGCCAGGCCGCAGCCGGCGAACGTCATGATGAGGAAGCCGATCCCCACCCTGTTGTTTCCCCGGCCGTCGTCGGGCCGCCGGAACAACCGGAAAGCGCAGACAAAAAGCATCAGCGGCAACAGCAGCGACACCCAGCCGAAGGTCCCGTTGACCACGCTGTAGACAGCGTCCGGGAACCATCCCGTGAGACCCCACCAGGCGAAGGTGGCGATAAAAACACCGAGCGCGAGGTTGAACAGGGCCGCGCCGTCGCGGCGTTCTTCCGCCGGCAGGTCACTGACGTCGGAGCCGATCCGGCGGACTCCCCCGCCCACCAGGTGGCCAACTGCAAGCCACGCGCCGCCCACCACACGCAGCAGCCAGGGCTGGTGCTGTTCGACGGCGGGAAGCTGGCGGGTGCGCGCGCTGCCGCTGGAAGATCCTGCCCGTCCGCCGCTGCGGGTGGTGCCCGCACCGCGGCCTGCGGCGCTTCCCGTTTTGGCGGTGCTGGTGCCTCGGGAGCTGCCTTTGGGCGCGGGGGTAGTGCGAGTGGCCATACGTGCCACGCTACCGGAACCATGGCGGTTTTCCGCGGATTTCCGGCCGTTCCGGGGCGTTTATCTGCCCGCCTGCACGCAGTTTCCGCAGACGCCCGGAGACACGGAAAGGCCCGGTTCCGCTAAGAAACCGGGCCTTTCAGATTCTTGAGGTCCTAAGGGGTTACGCCTCGAGGACCACGGGGATGATCATGGGCTTGCGACGCAGCTTGCGGTTCACCCAGGTGCCCACCACACGCCGCACGACCTGCTGGAGCTGGTGTGTGGTGTGGTCTGAGCGGTTGAGGACGGCTTCTTCGAGGGCAGCGTTGATCTTCGGGATGATTTCGTCGAAGACCGCATCATCCTCTGCCACACCGCGGGCGTGGATTTCCGGTCCGGAGACCACCTTGCCGGTGGTGCGGTTAATGACGGTGATGATGGAGATGAAGCCTTCATCACCGAGCGTCTGGCGGTCTTTCAGGTCTGCTTCCGTGACTTCGCCGACGCTGGAGCCATCAACGTAGACAAAGCCCACTTCAACCTGGCCCACCACGTCAGCGCGGTGGTCCCTCAGGTCAATGACGGTGCCGTTGTCGGCGAGGATAACGCTGGCCGTCGGAACGCCGGATTCAATGGCAATCTTGCCGTTGGCGATCAGGTGCCGGGTCTCGCCGTGCACCGGCATGGCGTTGAGCGGTTCAAGGATGTTGTAGCAGTACAGCAGTTCACCGGCGGCCGCATGGCCCGAGACGTGGACCTTTGCGTTGCCCTTGTGGATGACGTCGGCGCCGAGTTTGAGCAGGCCGTTGATGATGCGGAACACTGCGTTTTCGTTGCCCGGGATCAGGCTGGAGGCCAGGATGACGGTGTCACCGTCGCCCACCACCACACGGTGGTCGCCGTTGGCCATGCGGGACAGGGCTGCCATCGGCTCGCCCTGGGATCCGGTGGACATCAGGACTACGCGGTTGTCCGGCAGGTTGTCGATGTTCTTGATGTCCACCAGGAGACCCTCGGGAACATCGAGGTAGCCGAGCTTCGCGGCGATGGCCATGTTGCGGACCATGGACCGGCCGACGAATGCGACCTTGCGGTTGTGCTTTGCCGCGGCGTCCAGCACCTGCTGGACGCGGTGGACATGCGAGGAGAAGGACGCCACGATGATGCGTTTGGTGGCCTGGCCGAAGAGCCGTTCCAGCGTGGGGCCGATTTCCTTCTCGGCTGTGGTGAAGCCAGGGACGTCAGCGTTGGTGGAGTCGGACATAAAGAGGTCGACGCCCTCTTCGCCCAGCTTGGCGAAGTGGCGGAGGTCGGTGATCCGGCCGTCCAGCGGCAACTGGTCCATCTTGAAATCGCCTGTGTGCAGGACGGTGCCGCCCGCGGTGCGGATAAACACTGCCAGGGCATCGGGAATGGAGTGGTTGACCGCGACGAACTCGCATTCGAACGGGCCGAACTTTTCAACCTGGCCTTCTTCGACCGTCAGGGTGTACGGACGGATCCGGTGTTCCTGCAGCTTGGCCTCAATCAGGGCCAGTGTCAGCTGCGAGCCCACCAGGGGGATGTCCGCGCGGAGCCGCAGGAGGTAAGGAACAGCACCGATGTGGTCCTCGTGGCCGTGGGTAAGGACAACGGCCACGATGTCGTCCATCCGGTCCTCGATGTACGAGAAATCGGGCAGGATCAGGTCAACGCCGGGCTGGGTTTCCTCAGGGAAGAGGACGCCGCAGTCGACGATGAGCAGCTTGCCTTCGATTTCGAAGACAGCCATGTTGCGGCCGATCTCCCCCAGGCCGCCCAACGGAACGATCCGAAGGGTGCCTTGCGGCAGGCGTGGAGGCGTGACAAGGCCAGGAAGGGCGGTTTGGGTCATAGTGCACTACTTTCCAGGCGGAAGGGTGCCGGTCTTAGCCCTCAGGAAAAGACCAGCCCCGCTTCCGCCAAATCCTCGCGGATGGTTTCGATCTCGGCTTCGTCCGGCTCCACGAGGGGCAAACGGACAATCGAGTTGGGCAGGACTCCCTGCCATTTAAGAATTTGTTTGGCCGCAACGGCTCCCTGGACGCGGGTCATCGTTGCCCGCACCACGGGCAGCAGCTCGAAGTTGATCTTACGGGCAGTTCCGAGGTCGTTCGCGTTGATGGCGTCGATCATTTCCCGGAAGCGGCGGGTGGCAATGTGCGTTGTCACGCCCACCAGGCCGACGGCGCCCAACGACATCCAGGGCAGGGTCAGGCCGTCGTCGCCGGAGTAGAAGTGCAGGTCAGTCTCGGCCATCACGCGGCTGGCCGCCATGAAGTCAGCTTTGGCGTCCTTGACCGCAACGATGTTCGGGTGCTGGGCCAGGCGGATCATGGTCTCGGGCTCGATCGCGATGGAGGAGCGGCCCGGGATGTCATAAAGCATCACTGGAACGTCTGTTGCGGACGCGACGGTTTCGAAGTGTGCACGGAGGCCGGCCTGGCTGGGCTTGTTGTAGTACGGCGTGACGAGCAGCAGGCCGTCGACGCCGAGCGCAGCCGCCTGCTGGGACAGGCGCACCGAGTGTGCGGTGTCATTGGTTCCGGTGCCGGCGATGATGGCAGCGCGGTCCCCCACGGCCTCCTTGACGGCGCGGAACATGCCAAGGTTTTCCTCGTCGGAGAGGGTGGACGTCTCACCGGTGGTGCCGGTGACTACCAGGCCGTCGCAGCCATCGTCCACAAGCTTGGTGGCGAGTTCGGCCGCCTGCCGGTAATCCACGGCACCGTCCTTGGTGAAGGGCGTGACCATGGCGGTCAGGAGCGTACCAAGGGCAGGAATGGTGGCGGATTTGTGAGGCATGGAAAAAACGTTACCCTGTCCGCTGCCGGTTAGGACAATGCCGGAGGGGTGATAAGCGTCAAAGAGGCTCCCCCGGAGTCACAGGATCAGCGAAATTTCCGGATGGCGCTCCGCAGCAAAACTGCGGTGACCACCTCCGTGCCGGTGCCGGCCGCGCTTTTCATCGGGAGTCCGTCCGGCCCCCAGAAGCCACTGAGTCCGCAGGACTGTCCCTGTGGAGTAGCTCCGCCGAGATTTGCAAGGAGGCCGAACACCCGGTTGTCCATGGCCCGGGCACCAAGGTGCAGGGCAAGCCGGTGTTCCTCCGCCTGCGTGTAGAGCGCGGAGACGGCATAGACATCGGCCCCGGCGAGCGCCGCCTCTGTGGAGTGGGCGGGGACAGACGCATCGGCGCACATGGCCAGCGCGACCCGCCAGCCATCCACTTCGAGGAGCAAGGCACGCTCACCGGCGGCGAACAGGCTCTCCTCCGGTCCGTGAAGATGGGTCTTGAAACCAAAATCAGTGGTGCCGTCCGGGTGGACGGCGAGGCCCGCCAGCCGCGGCGTGCCGTCAGCCTCGCGGTAAGCAGCCCCTGCCACGGCGGTGATCCCGGTCCGCCGGCAGATCTCATGGAGGTCGTCCAGCCGCGGGTCATCGGGCCGAAGCCACGCGTCATCGTCAGCCAGCAGCGGCAGGTTGTAACCGGTCAGCGACAACTCCGGGAAGACCACCAGCCGGGCGCCGTGCGATTCAGCGTCCTCAATCAGCCGCACATGTTCATCGACATTTGGCATGATCCCGCCATCCAGGGCCGTGTACTGGATGGCGGACACCGTCAGGGCTTCGGTCACCCTTTCATCCTAGGGACCACGCTGCAGCCGCGCACCATGCAGGTTCGCGTTCTGCGTCCCGCCCGGCTGGCAGTACCTCCCCACCGCAGCCTCCCTCAGTTCCTCGGCCCACGCCGCCAACCGCTGGGCAGCACGGACGTAGTGGAACAGCTCAATGGGCGTGAGAGCCTCAAGGTCCGTTTCGGCCAGCCGGCGTGCCAGTTCCGCTCCGGCGGGCTGCGCGGTCAGGGTGATGCCTTCGTCCTGCCACTGGACATCTTCGGCGGGCCGTCCTGTAACCAACTGGCGGAAGAGGAAGTCAACCACTCCGGGACTCATGGCCTTCATAAGTCCTGCCGGCTGCCCGGCGCCGTCCGGCGCGGGCCGCTCCGAGGCTCCTGCGGCTGGAAGTTCCGGAAACTGGTGCGGCTGGAATGGGGTCTGCATGGGTTCATACTATTCGAACATATATTCGAATACAAGGGGTCCATGCCGCAGCCGGCGCCGTCAAGGCCTTCACTGTCAGCCTGACTGGGGGCGCGGCAGGTTCGTGTGAGAACATCGCCTCATGACGTCCCGAGCCACAGCCAGACCCTCCCGGGCGCCCCGACCCTCCACCGCAACAGACCGTCTCCGCGGCATTGACGCGGCCAGGGGGCTCGCGCTCCTCGGCATGATGGCGACGCACCTCCTGCCCACGTTCGAGGCCACTGCCGATCTCACTCCCACGTGGATCGGCCTGACCTTCTCCGGCCGGGCAGCAGCCCTCTTCGCCGTGTTGGCCGGTGTGGGACTGGCGCTCTCCACCGGCAAGCAGGTGCCGTTGGAAGGGACTGCGCTGAGCGCTGCCCGCCGTGGCATCGCCCTGCGCGCGCTCGTGATCGCTGCCGTCGGACTTTCACTGGGCGGACTGGAAGTGAACCTCGCGATCATCCTGGTCCACTACGCCCTGCTGTTTCTGTGCGTCCTGCCGTTCCTGGGCCTCAGGATCAAAGCGCTCTGTGCGTGGGCAGCAGGCTGGATCGTCCTTTCACCGGTGCTCGCCTACTTGCTCCGTCCCTGGCTCATGGCCTCGGAGCCGCCGCTCCACCTGGGGCATAACCCGTCCTGGGAGGATCTTTCGACGCCCTTTCCGCTGCTGGGCGACCTGTTCCTGACCGGCTACTACCCGGTGTTCCAGTGGCTGGCCTATTTGTTGGTAGGCCTTGTCATAGGCCGGCTGGCGCTCACCAAGGCGATGGTTCCTGTCCTGCTGCTGACCCTAGGCACAGCCGTTGCCGCCCTTGCCAAGGCTTTGGGGACTGCCGCGATGGAGAGCTGGGGCGGCCGGGCAGCCCTGGAGCAGGTGCTGAATGCCCCCGGATACCCGCTCAGCAGCGTCCTCCAGGTCAACCTCACCGGGATCCGGCAGGAAGGCTCGTGGTGGTGGCTGGCATCCGCTGCACCGCATTCCGCCACCAGCCTGGATCTAGCCCACACCTGCGGAGTGGCAGCGGCCGTGGTGGGAGCGTGCCTGCTGCTCGGCAGGCTGGCCGACTGGGTGGACCTGGATCTGCTCTTGCCGCTGCGCGGGGCGGGCGCCATGACGCTGACCCTCTACTCGGCCCATGTCTGGGTGGTGTCCGGGTTCTACCTGAAGCCCCTGCCGGCCGGCTGGACCGAGGACGGGATGTACTTCGCGCACGCCGCCACGGCCGTCGTCGTAGGCATGGCCTTTGTGCTGCTGAAATGGCGGGGGCCGCTGGAGCTCGTTGGCCACGCTGCCAACCAGCTGGGCCGCAATGGAAGGATCAGCGGGCGGTAGCGGAAACCCCCTCCGCAGCTACGTCCCTCAGCCGGCAGGAACGTTGCCGCGGAAGAGGCGGCCTGCATCACGCATCGAGGAGCGGGCGCGCTTACGGTCGCCGGCGGCGTCGTAGGCGCAGCTCAGGCGGAACCAGGAGCGCCAGTCCTCCGGGGCGGCTTCAGCCTCGGCCTTATACTTCTCGAACTCCTGGTCGGCTGCCGCCCTGATGATCCGGCCGGCAGGCGTGCGCGGCAGATTATCCACGGGCAAGCCGCCTTCGGCCTCCAGAATCCGGGCCATCTTCTCAGTACGCGCCCCGAACATCAGTTCCCGGATCAGCGCCCAGGCACCGACAACCGGCAGCACCAGGTACGCGGCACCGATGGCTTGGGCCGCCAGGTTGTTGTCCGTGAGCAGCAGGATGGAGCGCTGGAAGGACACCACCAGATAGAAGACCAGCAGGAGCGTGACGGCACCTACCCAGATTTTGGTGCGGTTTTTTGTGAATGCAGCAAGCAACCCGCCCACGGCTTAGACTCCCAGGTCCAGGTAGCCGTCCAGGCCTACCGTCAGGCCCGGGTTCGCCGCCACGTTTCGGATGCCCAGCAGAACGCCGGGCATAAACGAGGCGCGGTCAAAGGAATCGTGCCGAAGCGTCAGCTGCTCCCCCGGCCCGCCGAGCAGGACTTCCTGGTGGGCAACGAGCCCGCGAAGCCTGACGCTGTGGACGCGGACTCCGTCCACGTCGCATCCCCGGGCGCCGTCGAGTTCACTGGTGGTTGCGTCAGGGCTGGCCGGGACGTGTGCAGCTGCCCGCTCAGCCGAGATGAGCTGGGCGGTGCGGACGGCAGTTCCGGAGGGCGCATCCACTTTGTCGGGGTGATGAAGTTCGATGATCTCCACGGACTCGAAGTACTTTGAAGCCTTGGCGGCGAAGGCGGAGGCAAGCACGGAGCCGAGGGCGAAGTTGGGGGCGATCAGCACGCCGGTTTCCGGGTGCTGCGCGAGGAGTGCTTCCAGGGCGGCGAGCCGGTCTGAATCCCACCCGGTGGTTCCCACCACGGCGTGCATGCCGTGCTCGACCGCATAGCGTACGTTCGCTTCGGTGCTTTCGGGAACGGTAAGGTCCACCACGAATTCGGCGTCGGCGGCGGCCAGCTTATCCAGCGAATCCCCACGTCCCAGGGCGGCAACAAGAGTCATATCGGCGGCGGCTTCGACGGCCTTGACGGCCTCGGCGCCCATGCGCCCGTTGGCGCCAAGGACAGCCACACGGCTGGGTGCGGAGTGTTGTTCGGTCATGCTGTTAACCCTACCGTCGGCCCCGGCGCCGGACGGAACCGGCGGACGTGCGTTACCTCGCGTTGGCGCGGTCCGGCTCAGCCGCCGGCGCCGACCCATTCCACTGTGCCGTCGGCGAAGAACTGTTCCTTCCAGATGGGAACCTGCTCCTTGATCCGGTCCACAAGTTCCGAACATACGGCAAAGGCCTGGCCACGGTGGGCTGCAGATACCGCACATACCAGCGCGGGATCGCCAATCTCCAGCAGGCCGATGCGGTGGGCGGCCCAGATCCGCACCGGCTTCGCCCCGGGCGACCCGTCCGAATGCTCGGCAACCAGGCGTGCGACGACATCGGCCATGACCTGGTGGGCCGTCGGGTGCGCGCTGTAGCTGAGACGCTCGACTGCCTTGCCGCCGTCGTGGTTCCGCACCACCCCGCTGAAGCTCACCACGGCGCCGGCGGTGTCCGATTCGACGGCGGCGATGGCCTGTTCCACAGCGATGGGCTCGGCGCTCAGGACGGCGTGGACCACTTCAAAAACTGATTCAGTGCCCATTCCGGCCCTCCAGTTGGTCGCAAAGGTGCCCGATTACGGGATCCAGGACGGAAAGCCCGTCCATGACGCCTTTCGGCGAACCGGGCAGGTTGATAATGAATGTCCGGCCGGCGGCTCCGGCATGGCCCCGGCTCAACGCGGCGAGCGGCGTTTTGAGCGCACCGGCACGCCTGATGGCTTCCATGATTCCGGGAATCTCCCGGTCCAGCAGGGGCAAGGTCACATCGGGAGTCCGGTCATCCGGGCTGAGTCCTGTCCCGCCGCTGGTGATGACGACGGCGGGGTGCTGGGTCAGGAGCGCACGGATGGCGGCGCCCACCGGCTCGCCGTCGGGAACCACCATGGCCGGGTAGGCCTCGAAGCCGTGCTCGGTGAGCCAGTCCGTGATGACAGGGCCCGTTTCGTCCTCGTAAATTCCGGCCGCGGCCCGCGTTGAGGCGATGACAATTCCGGCCTTCCGGCCCTGTACCTCACCGTGCGTGTGTTGCTCGCGGGTGTGCGGCTCAGACGCATGAGGCTCAGACGCATGCGGCCCAGGCGCATGCGGCTCGGGCAGGAACGTACTGTCAGTGCTCATAGTGTCCAGTCCCCGCTCTTGCCGCCGCTTTTGGCCAGCACTTTGATATCTGTCAGCACGGCGTGCTTGTCCACTGCCTTGATCATGTCGTAAACGCTCAGGGCAGCCACCGATGCAGCTGTCAGCGCTTCCATCTCCACACCGGTGACCCCACGGGTCTTGACCGTGGCCACGATGTCCACGGAATCGGCCGCCAGCTGGAAATCCACGGTCACCTTCGATAGTGGCAGCGGATGGCACAGCGGGATGAGCTCCGGGGTCTTTTTGGCGGCCATGATCCCGGCGACGCGGGCCACGGCCAGGGCATCACCCTTGGGCAGCCCGCCGGTGCCCAGCAGGCCCATCACTTCACGGGTTGTCCGGACGGTGGCAGTGGCTGTGGCCTCCCGGGTGGTTTCGGCTTTGTTTGACACGTCCACCATTTGGGCGCTGCCGTCCTGGCGAAGGTGGGTCAGCGCCGGCGGGGTCTGTTCTGGATTCACAGCATCCATACTTCCACCTCATCGCCCTCGGCGAGCGCCGAGACCCCGGCCGGCACATGCACCAGGGCGTTGGAGCCGGCGAGCGCATGCATGAGGTGGGAGCTGTCGCCCCCTTCGAGGCGCACGCTGCCGTCAGCCTGGAAGGTCCCGCGGCGGACCTGGTGTTTGTGTTCGGGCGAGGTGAGGCTGTGGGCCAGCCGGGCCGGCAGTGCGGTCCGGGGAGCGGGCGAGCCGAAGAGTTCGGACAGCACCGGCCGCAGGAACATTTCGAAGGACACCAGGCAGCTCACCGGGTTCCCCGGGAAACCGAGGAACGGCACGCCGTCGAACGTCCCGATCCCCTGCGGGCCGCCCGGCTGCATCGCCACGTGGACGAACTCGGTGGCCTCGCCGTCCATGGCCTGGCGGACAACTTCATAGGCTCCCTTGCTGACCCCGCCCGTGGTGACGATCAGGTCCACGGTGCCGGCATGGCTTCGCAGCAGTGCCCGGAGTTCGTCGGGACGGTCCGAGGCGATGGCCGTGCGCACCACGCTCAGGCCCGCCTGGCGCATGGCACTTTCGAGGAGTGTTCCGTTGGAGTCGTAGATTTTTCCGGCCGGCAGCGGCTGGCCCGGTTCAACCACTTCGTCGCCAGTGGTGGCCAGGAGGACAGTCAGCGGCCGGCGAACGGTCACGTCACCGATGCCCAAGGCAGCGAGCAACCCCAGCTGCGCCGGGCCCAGGAAGGTTCCCGCAGCCAGCGCCCGCTCCCCCGCCGCAACGTCGCTGCCGGCAGAGCGTACGAAGGTGCCCGGCGCCGTCGCGGGCAACCACACAGTACTTGCCACACCGGGGACGGGGAACCGGTCCGGGACGGCACGTTCGACGGGCACGACGGCGTCAGCACCGGCAGGGATCATCGCTCCTGTCATGATGGGGGCAGCATCGCCGCGTCCAAGCGCCGCGGGGGTGGCACCTGCCGGGACCGGATCAACCACCCTGAGCTCCGCACCGCCGTCGGGCACGTCCGCACTGTTGATGGCGAAGCCGTCCATCTGGGAGTTGGCGAACGGCGGAAGGCTCAGGGGCGCAGCAATATCATTGACCAGGCCCTTGCCCAGTGCGTCCCGCAGCGCAACGGATTCCGCCCTGGCTTCGGTGAGCAGCGGTGCCAGCAGTCCGGCGACGGCGGCCCGGTGACTGGCAACGGACCGTGACCGGTGCGGGGCACCGCCGTGCTCGTGCGGAGAGCTGTGCATGGTCCTGCCTTCGGTGGGCGCCGTCATGGATTCACGTCAACTCTAATGGTGTGGAAGCCGGTGGCTCCGTCCGGCGCAACGGGACGGCGTTCCTCAGCCTGCGGTTTGCCACTGAGGTCTGTGGCGCGGACCTGCACCTCATACTGGCCAGGCGTCAGGTCCATGCCCAGCTGCCACTGGTACCACGTGTCAGGAGAGATCCCCGGGGCGAGGTCAGCCTGCTGCCACGGACCCCGGTTGACGCGCAGTTCGACCGACCCAATGCCGGTGTGCTGCGACCATGCCACCCCGCCGAACATCACGGTGCCGGCGCTCACACGCCTGCCGGTGCGGGGCACATCAATCCTGGAGGCCGTCTTAATGGGGCCGCGTTCGGACCAGCCGCGCGGTGTCCAGTAGCCTTCGTCGTCGGCGAATCTGGTGACCCGCAGTTCCGTCAGCCATTTGGTCGCGGACACGTAGCCGTAGAGGCCGGGTACGATCATCCGCACCGGGAAGCCATGTTCCAGAGGCAGCGGTTCGCCGTTCATCCCCACCGCCAATATGGCATCCCTTTCGTCGGTCAGAACGTCCAGCGGCGTGCCGGCGGTCCAGCCGTCTGAGCTGCGGGAAAGGACCATGTCGGCGCCGGCTTGGGGGCCCGCCAGAGCGAGCAGTTCCCGCACACGCCAGCCGAGCCAGCGGGCATTGCCGATGAGGTCGCCGCCCACTTCGTTGGAGACACAGGCGATGGTCACGTGCCGTTCGATCAGTGGTTTGGCCAGCAGGTCGGCCAGGCTCAGGTCGATCTCCCGGTCCACCATCCCGGTCACCCGCAGCGACCACGTTTCGGGGTCGATGACCGGAACGATCAGTGCTGTGTCAATCCGGTAGAAGTCCCTGTTCGGCGTGACCAGCGGCTGCATTCCGTCCAGAGTCACCCCTGCGCCGGCCGGAATCGCGGGCGCCTTCGATGCCGGGGCGGGAAGCTGCAGTCTTTCGCGGGCAGTGCTGATGCCGGAAGCCGCACCCCGCCAGATACCCGCAACAACTCCGGCCACGGCCGTCACGCCGGCGCCCGCTGCGAGGGCCTGCAGGAAGGTGCGCCGGCCGGGATCTTGTGTTCCCTTTGGGGCCGGGTGGACCGCATCAGAGTCTTCCCGGAGCCTGCGGAGCAAATACCTCAGCAAGAGTGCGCCGGCCAGGGCCGCGAGCAGGGGAACCGGCACAGCCCCGGGTGTCAGCTGCTCGCGGGTAAGAACGGCGACGAGCCCCGCGAGTCCAAAAGCAGCCACGATGGCGGTTCCGGCGTACCGCCTGCGCTGCTCCAGGATCCCGGCGACTGCACCCGCTGCTGCCACCACCAGCAGCATCGCCGCCACAAATACCGCTTTGTCCGCCGTGCCGAACAGGGCCACCGCCCAGTCCTTCACCCCCGGAGGCAGACCGTCGATCACCACCCCGCCTACAGCTGTCAGTGGCGACAGGGACGGGCTCAGCAGTCCCGCGAGCAACTCGCCGGTCACCACCGCGGCCACTGCGGAAACCGCGCCTGACGCCGCAGCCCAGCGGCGGCTGCCTTGCGCGGCATGGCGACCATCGCGCATTTCCGGGCTCGCGCCGTCGTCGGCTGTTTCCGGCCGGGGCTGGGACCTGTTCACTCCTCCAGCATAGGTTCGCGGCGGCCGGGCGGCACCGCGGTTTGCCGCTTGTCGGCAGCGTTTGCGGGGACTTGGGTCCGGTGCCGGGCGACGCGGACGTGATGAGGGGCCCCGGGTGGCGTAGCCTGAATTCATGAGTGTTCAGCTAGGCATGCCGCAACCCCGGGACGACGCACGTCCGGCCCTGCCTCCTGCCCGGCCAGCCGGCACGCCGGCGGGACTCCTTGATCAGTACGGCCGCAGGGCCACCGACATGCGGCTCTCCCTGACGGACAAGTGCAACCTGCGCTGTACCTACTGCATGCCTGCCGAGGGGCTTGAGTGGCTGGCCAAGCAGGCAGTGATGAGCGCCGAGGAAATCGTGCGGATTGTCCGCATCGGGGTGGATCACCTGGGGGTGCGTGAACTGCGCCTGACCGGCGGGGAGCCCCTGGTGCGGGCAGACCTGGTGGACATCATTGCCGCCCTCCGCAGCAACCATCCGGAGCTCCCCATCTCCATGACCACCAACGGTGTTGGTTTGGATAAAAAGGCCGCCGCGCTCAAGGCTGCGGGCCTGACGCGCATCAACGTTTCCCTCGATTCGCTGCACGAGGAGACCTTCACCAAGCTCACCCGCCGCCCGTTCCTGGACCGTGTGCTGGCCGGCGTGGACGCGGCGTGGGCCGCAGGTCTGGGGCCAGTGAAGCTCAACGCCGTCCTGATGCGCGGCATCAACGACGCCGAGTCGCCCTCCCTGCTCGCCTGGGCCCTGGACCGCGGCTACGAACTGCGGTTCATCGAGCAGATGCCCCTGGATGCCGACCACGGCTGGACCCGCCGGAACATGATTACGGCTGCCGAGATTCGTTCGTTGCTTTCTGTGGACTACGTCCTCAGCCCGGACCCGCGTGCCCGCGACGGCGCCCCGGCAGAACGCTTTGAAGTACGACGCCGGGTGGCTGAGGCAGTGGGAACGGCCGGTTCTGATACGGAGCGGCTGAGCGCCGAGGGGCCGGTGCTGGGCACCGTGGGGATCATCGCGTCCGTCACTGAGCCGTTCTGCGCCGATTGCCGACGCACGCGGATCACTGCGGAGGGCAAGATCATGAGCTGCCTGTTCTCGCGCGAGGAGTTTGATTTGCTGGGCCTTCTTCGCGGGGGCGCCAGCGATGAGGCACTGGCCGAACGCTGGCAGGATGCCATGTGGGTCAAGCCCAAGGCACATGGAATGGACCACACCGGTCTCGGCGCCGCGGACTTTGTCCAGCCGGACCGCAGCATGAGCGCCATCGGAGGCTGAATTTCTTGAACGTACGTTACTTCGCTGCCGCACGCGCCGCCGCCGGGGTGGAAGAGGAAGGCTTCGACCTTCCCCCGGGGGCGACCGTGGCCGACCTTCTGGAGGCAGTTCTCGCCGTGGAACGCGCCGAGCCGCCTGCCGGTACTCCCCCCTTGCAGCGGATCCTGTCCCGGAGCAGTTACCTGCTCAACGAAGTGGCTGTTCGCGACCGCACTGCTGTGTTAAATCCAGGCGATGTTGTGGATGTGCTACCGCCTTTCGCTGGCGGGTAGGCGCGTTGTAGTTCCTGGCGACGTGATTCACCGGAAGTTATGCACATAGGCGGTTTGCTTGGCGCGTGGTTGTAACGCGTGCTGGGAAGCTTGACAGATGGATGGCACAGCGGCTTCGGAGACGGCGGAGGACCTGGCGAGGACTTTCGCTGAGCTTGCCGTGCGGCTCCGCGGCGGGGACGGATCTATTGGTACGTGTGACCCTGCGCCCGATTCCGGACCTGGTCCTGACGCTGATCGTGATCCTAGTTCCGGCTCTGGTCTTAGTCCTGGCCTTGGCTCTGGCCTTGATCCTGACGCTGATCCGTTGCGGCGCCGGGCGGACGAGTGCCTGAACGCGCTGGCTACGGTCGCCCGGGCGGAAGCGATGATCGCTGCCCTGAAGGTTTATGCGGCGGCGGATTTCGCCTCCACCGTCCGGGCCATTGCGGGACCGGCGGTGTCGCCGGAAGACCACACCGCCCAGGACATGAGTATCGTGGCTGAAGTCGCCTGCGCCCTGACCGTCAGCGAACGCACGGCCGGCGGGCTGCTGGGCGAGGCCCACCGCCTCACCACAGCCCTGCCGCTCACGTTGGCGGCCCTTCAGGCCGGGACCTTATCGTGGCAGCATGCCCGGATCATGGTCGACGAAACAACCAACCTGGACCAGGACGGGGCAGCGGCGTTGGAGGCGCATTTCCTGGACCCGGACGCGCCGAACCCGGCCCGCGGCGCGGCCGGCGGGATGGTCCCGGGCCGGTTCCGGGCCAAAGCCCGGACGTGGCGGGAGCGGCATCACCCGGTCAGCATCGAACAACGCCACACCCGGAGCGCCTTGGACCGTCGGGTCGAATTCTGTCCGGACCGGGACGGGATGGCCTGGCTCTCGGCCTACCTGCCCGCCGACCAGGCAGCCGGGATCTGGAACCGGGCCACCACCGCCGCCCGGGCCCTCCAAAGCCCAACCGAGGCAAGGACACTCACCCAGCTCCGGGCGGATAACGTCGCGGCGTGGCTGCTCGGCGGCACACTGCACAGCACCCAGCACGCCACTCAGGGCGGCACCCTGGACGGCACTCTGGACAGCACTCAGAACGGGGCTGCCGGGAGGATCCCGTCACCGACAGCCCAGGTCCTGGTGACGGTTCCGGTGTTCGCGCTGCTGGGTCTGACCGATGAACCGGCCATCCTCGACGGGTACGGACCGATCCCGCAGTCCATGGCCCGCGCCCTCGTCGCTAATGGTGCCGAGTCGTTCCGCCGGGTCCTGACCGATCCCCGGGACGGGGCACCGTTGGAGATCGGGCGGGAGAGCTACCGGATCCCCAAGGCACTGCGTCAATGGCTCCGGCTCCGGGACGGAAAATGCCAGTTCCCCGGCTGCTCCAACCCATCCCTGGACAACGAAGCAGACCACCTGAACGCCTGGGCCCACGGCGGGACCACCGGGATCTCAAACCTGACCCAACTCTGCCCCAAACATCACAAGCTCAAACACACCACACCCTGGCAACCCACCGAAGCCACCAAGGACGAGCCGCCCGGCTGGATCTCACCCACCGGCCGCCACTACCAAAGCGAACAACCCGACCCGGAACCACCCCACTGGCCATACGGCCTCAGTAGCAACGGCATTGCAGGCATTGAGGCCATCACGGGCAGCAAGGCAACCACTGGCCGTAAGGCAATTGAAGAGAGTGGCGCGATCAATGACAGTGAGGCGGATGATGCGCGTCCGTCCATCCATCGTCCACTAGTACCTGATGGATCACGTATATGACGGTTCATTTCCCCGGGTCGGGCCTACGCAGGCTGAGTTCGGCGGCCCACGGAGCTCCCAGGCAGTGTGCAAAACGCAGTGCTCACGCGCGGCGGCACGCGGAGGACATGAACGGGACAAAGCTCTGCCCGTCGCCGAGCCGCAGCTCTGCGATGTGGGTCAGGATGCCGTCGTCGACACGAAAGGTGTGGCGGGCAGTCCCCCGGTCGCTGTGGCGCTCCACGCGCAGCACACCGTCCACCCACGTGCAGCGGACGGGAGCTCCGGGCGGCTGGCCCATGCTGTCGACGTAATACCAGAGGATGTCGTTATGGTCGGGATCGACAGTGAACACACCGTGGCCTTCAAAGTGACTGCCGTTGGCCTCAGTGTGCCGGTAGCTTTGCACTACGGCGAATCCTCCCGCGGCACGGGTAAAGCTGATTTCGGCCGAGGCTAAGCGTTCCGGGGCCCACGCCGATGCGGCAAGACGCGTGGTTCCCTGCCAATGCCCCAGGAAGTCTTCCAGCACGGCGTGCACAGTGCCCGGCAGCGGAGGGTTCATGGCTACATTATCGCCGGACAGCGCGCTCCCCGACAGAGAATGCAGCGATCTCCCCGGCAGAGAAAGACTTGTCGGCCGGCGTTAGAGGCCAAACGTCTCAGATTCGTCGAAGGGGCCCACCACGGTGACAGTCCGCGGCGCGGCGGCGAGCTCCTTTGCGAGGTCCTGGACTTCCCGGGCCGTGACGGATTTGATCAGCCGGAGCGTCTCGTCGATGTCCTGGTACTCGCCGGAGACAAGCTCGGCGCGGCCCAGCCGGGACATCCGGGAACCCGTGTCCTCAAGCGCCAGAACGATGCCGCCGCAGAGCTGGCCCACAGCCTTGCGGAGCTCGTCGTCGGAGATCCCGCCTTCGGCGAGCTTGTCCAGCTCCAGCCCCAACAGGTCAAGCACCTGGCGCACCTTTGACGGTGTGCACCCGGCGTACATGCCGAAGTAGCCGGCGTCGGCGTAGGACGAGGCGAAGGAGTAGGTGGAGTACACCAGGCCCCGCTTTTCGCGGATCTCCTGGAACAGCCGCGACGACATCCCTCCACCGAGGACTGCATTGAGCACACTCATGACGTAACGGCGGTCATCCGTGGCCACGATGGTGGGACAGCCCATGATGATGTTGGCCTGCTCCACCGCACGCTTGACCACGTGCAGTCCGGCATTGCCGGTAATGTCGGCCCGCTCGGTGGAGCGCCGCTCCACGGGCGCTGCGGAGGGCTCAAGCGACCACCCTGCAGTGTGGAGCGCGTCCACCACAAGGTTGCAGACGACGTCGTGCTCCAGACCGCCGGCGGCGGTGATGACCAGCTCGTCCGGGCGGTAGTAACGGCGGTAGTGCTCCCAGACGGAGTCCCGGGCAACGGCGCGGATGGCGGCCGGGGTGCCGCCGATGGGCCGGCCCAAGGGGTGCGTACCAAGTACCGCTGCAACAAAGTTTTCATGCGCGACGTCGGTCGGGTCATCGCTGTCCATGGCGATTTCTTCCAGGATAACGTCGCGTTCCTGCTCCATTTCGGCAGGGTCCAGAACCGCACCGGTGATCATGTCCGCAATGACATCGATGGCCATGGGCAGATCGGTGTCCAGGACGCGCGCGAAGTAGCAGGTGCTTTCCTTGGCCGTGGCGGCGTTGGATTCTCCGCCCACCTCGTCGAAGGCGGAGGCGATTTCGAGCGCAGTTCGGCGTTTGGTGCCCTTGAACAGGAGGTGCTCCAGGAAGTGCGTAGAGCCGTGCTGGCCAGGGGCTTCGTCGCGTGAGCCCACCCCTACCCAGAACCCGATGGTTGCCGAGCGCTGGCCCGGCATCGCCTCGGTCAATACCCGCACGCCGCCGGGCAGCACTGATCGCCGGACAACGGAGCCGCCGTCGGAGCCGTGGACCAGGGTGTCGCCGGGCTGGTTCTGCTCAAGCGGCAGGGGTACAACAGTCAATTGAAGCCTTTCGGGAGCGGCAGCCGGATCTGGCTGCCATCGTAACAGCGGCGGGGCCGGTGGATCATCCACCGGCCCCGCCGATTCATGCTGTGTGCGGGAAGATGCTACTCCGCGTGAGTGTACTACTCGGAGTCTGCAGCGCCCTCCGCGGCGGAAGCGTCAACGCTGTCGCCAGCGCCTTCCTCTTCAGCCACTACGGGGGACAGCGACAGCTTGCCGCGGTCATCAATCTTGGTGATTTCCACCTGGATCTTCTGACCGACGGATACAACGTCATCAACGTTGTCCACGCGCTTGCCGTTGGCCAGCTTGCGCAGCTCAGAGATGTGCAGCAGGCCGTCCTTGCCCGGGGTCAGGGAAATGAAGGCACCGAAGGTGGTGGTCTTGACGACCGTACCCAGGTAACGCTCGCCGATTTCCGGAACCTGCGGGTTGGCAATGGCGTTGATGGCGGAACGTGCTGCGTCTGCAGACGGACCGTTGGTGGCGCCAATGTAGACCGTGCCGTCATCTTCGATGGAGATGTCAGCGCCGGTGTCTTCCTGGATCTGGTTGATCATCTTGCCCTTGGGCCCAATGACCTCGCCGATCTTGTCAACGGGGATCTTGACCGCGATGACGCGCGGCGCGAACTCGGAGAGCTCGTCCGGGGTGTCGATCGCGGAGTTGATGACGTCCAGGATGTGCAGGCGGGCTTCGCGGGCCTGCTTCAGTGCTGCTGCCAGCACGGATGCGGGGATGCCGTCGAGCTTGGTGTCCAGCTGGATGGCCGTGACGAACTCGGAGGTACCGGCAACCTTGAAGTCCATGTCGCCGAAAGCATCTTCGGCGCCCAGGATGTCCGTCAGGGCTGCGTAGCGGGTCTGGCCGTCGACCTGGTCGGAGACCAGGCCCATGGCGATACCTGCAACGGCTGCCTTCAGCGGCACGCCAGCGTTGAGCATGGAGAGCGTGGAGGCGCAGACGGAACCCATCGACGTCGAACCGTTGGAGCTGAGTGCCTCAGACACCTGGCGGATGGCGTACGGGAATTCCTCGCGGGACGGCAGTACGGGCACGAGCGCGCGCTCTGCCAGGGCACCGTGGCCGATTTCGCGGCGCTTGGGCGACCCGACGCGGCCGGTCTCACCGGTGGAGTACGGCGGGAAGTTGTAGTTGTGCATGTAGCGTTTGCGCGTAACGGGTGACAGCGAGTCGATCTGCTGTTCCATCTTGAGCATGTTCAGCGTGGTGACGCCCATGATCTGGGTTTCGCCGCGCTCGAAGATGGCCGAACCGTGTACGCGGGGCAGAACCTCAACCTCGGCGGTGAGCTGGCGGATGTCCGTCAGGCCACGGCCGTCGATGCGGATCTGGTCCTTGAGGATGCGCTGGCGCACAACCTGCTTGGTGACCGAGCGGAATGCTGCGGACAGCTCCTTGTCGCGGCCTTCGAACTGGCCGGCCAGGGCAGCGGTGGTTTCGTCCTTCAGCGCGTCGGTAGCAACGTCGCGTTCCTGCTTGTCAGCGATCTGGAAGACGGCTGCGAGCTTCTCAGCGGCGGCGGCCTCAACAGCAGCGTAGACGTCGTCCTGGTAGTCCAGGAAGACCGGGAACTCAACGGTGGGCTTGGCAGCGCGTGCAGCCAGGTCAGACTGGGCGTCGCACAGTGCCTTGATGAACGGCTTGGCGGCCTCGAGGCCCTCGGAAACAACCTCTTCGGTGGGGGCAGTAGCGCCCTGTTCCTTGATGAGGTTCCAGGAGTTGTCGGTCGCTTCGGCTTCAACCATCATGATGGCGACGTCGTCACCGTCCGGACCGGACACAGTGCGGCCGGCTACGACCATGTTGAACACGGAGTTCTCAAGCTGGGAGTGCTTCGGGAAAGCAACCCACTGCGAGCCGTTTTCGTCGGCAACGAGGGCAACGCGGACGCCGCCGATCGGGCCGGAGAACGGGAGGCCGGAGAGCTGGGTGGACATGGAGGAGGCGTTGATGGCCACCACGTCGTAGAGCTCGTCGGGGTTGATGGCCAGGACGGTCACCACGATCTGGACCTCGTTGCGCAGGCCCTTGACGAAGGCCGGACGCAGCGGGCGGTCCATAAGGCGGCAAGCCAGGATGGCTTCGGTGGACGGGCGGCCTTCACGGCGGAAGAACGAGCCCGGGATGCGGCCGGCGGCGTACATGCGCTCTTCAACGTCAACCGTCAGCGGGAAGAAGTCGAAGCCTTCGCGCGGGTGCTTGCCTGCGGTGGTGGCGGACAGCAGCGCGGTGTCTTCGTCGATGTACACCATGGCTGCGCCGGCTGCCTGCTTGGCAAGGCGGCCGGTTTCAAAGCGGATTACACGCTTGCCAAAGCGGCCATTGTCAATGACTGCTTCTGAGAACTGGATTTCGGGACCCTCCAAGAGAGTCACCTCCGTTTCATGATTAACGGAGCCCAGCCGCATCAACCCAGGCCAGCATCTGTCTACTGGCCTGCACTGCACCCGGTCATCGATCGAGACCCACGGGCCGGGGCTTCCATCGTGGAAGCCGTTCCCGGGGATCACTACCGAGGACCGCGAATGCGTGATGCGGTTGATCCTCCTGTTTAGTTTTCTTCTGAAGAAGGCGGCCCGATCCACATGGGAAAGGGCCGCCCCTTAAGCCTGACTAGCGGCGCAGGCCGAGACGCTCGATGAGCGCACGGTAGCGGGCGATGTCAGTGTTCTTGAGGTAGGTGAGCATGCGCTTGCGACGACCAACCATAGCCAGCAGACCGCGCTGGGTGTGGTAATCGTGCTTGTGCTCCTTCATGTGCTCAGTCAGATCCTTGATCCGCTGGGTCAGGACTGCAACCTGGACCTCCGGCGAACCGGTGTCGCCCTCAGACGTTGCGAAATCCTTGATGATGGACTGCTTTACAGCGGCGTCAAGTGCCACAATAACTCCTAGAGATGTGCCGTGAGGCCCGAATCAGTAACTCACTGCCGGGTCTGCCCTGCGCCGGAATCCCCTGGATTCCAGGAACTTTCCATGCATGGCAGGAACCAGCCGCCACGGACTGCAGCCGGATCCATCGTTCAGTTTACCGGCACCGCCGCAGACTTGTCGAAACAGCCACCCCGCCGCACACGAGCGTCGCCGCCGCCGGCGGGCAGTTAGCGCCGCAGGTGGGCGTTTACCGCTGCAGGAGGTCGTGGATTGCGGCCATTCCCCGGTGCACCTCCGCGAAGCCGGTGCTCAGCGGCGACAACCCGATCCGGATTCCCTGCGGGGCCCGGAAGTCCGGAATAACGTCCTGTTCCCACAGCGCCGCGGTCACGGTCCGGAAGGCCGGATGGTCCAGGGTGATGTGGCTCCCCCGAAGCCCCGGTTCACGGGGCGAGGCCAACGCCACACCCAGAGGTTCGAGCCACGCTTCGAAAAGCTCCACGGCGTAGGCGGTCAGCGCCAGGGATTTTTGCCGGATGGCTGCCATACCCGTTTCCTCGATGAGGTCCAGGGTCCCGCGCATGGCCAGCATTCCGAAGACGGCCGGCGTCCCGCTGAGGAAACCGCGGATGCCGGCCGCCGGCTCGTAGCCCGCTGCCATCTCGAAGGCGTCCTTGCGCCCCATCCAGCCCCAGATCGGCTGTTGAAGGCCGGGCAGGTGGCGTGCGTTGACATAGGCGAAAGCCGGCGAGCCCGGTCCCCCGTTGAGGTACTTGTACGTGCAGCCGGCGGCGAAGTCGACGCCGGCGGCGTCGAGCTCGATCTCCACCGACCCCGCCGAATGGCACAGGTCCCAGACCACCAGTGCGCCCGCGCTGTGCGCCACCCCGGTGATGGCGCGCAGATCCGCGAGGAACCCCGAACGGTAGGCCACGTGGCTCAAGAGTACGACGGCGGTGCCCGGTCCGGTTGCGTCGCGCACCTGCTCAGGGGTCACCCCTGTCGCGGGATCCGCCTTGATCCAGGTGAGGGTCAGTCCTTCCTCACGGGCGATTCCCTCAACGAGGTAGCGGTCGGTCGGGAAGTTATCGGTGTCAAGGACAATCTCTGTGCGGGCAGGATCATCGACGGCAGCCAGGGCCGCGCGGATCAGCTTGTAAAGCACCACCGTGGTGGAGTCAGCGATGATGGTCTGCCCCGGGGCTGCGCCGAGGACAGCCCGGCCCAGCTGGTCGCCAATGGCCTGCGGCAGGTCCAGCCATTCCTCATCCCAGCCGCGGATCAGGCGCCCGCCCCAGCCGTGCCGGATGAAGGCACTGATATCGTCAACGGTCCTTTTCAGCGGACGGCCCAGGGAGTTTCCATCGAGGTAGGAGAGGTCCGTGTCGGTGCCGACGAAGAGGTCCCGGTAGCGGGCCAGCGGGTCCACGGCGTCAAGGTGCGCCGCCCGCTTCAGGAGGGCGGCGGCGTCGTGATTGTCCGTCGTTGCCTCGGTAGCCCTGCTCATTGGCCGATCTCCGTCCGTACCGCGAAAAGTTCCGGGAAAAAGGTGAGTTCCAGGGCCTTCTGCAGGAATGCGGCGCCGCTGGATCCGCCGGTTCCCGATTTCATGCCGATGGTGCGTTGGACCGTGCGCAGGTGCCGGAACCGCCACAGCTGGAAGTTGTCTTCGAGGTCAACCAGTTCCTCGCAGGCTTCGTAGGCTCCCCAGTTATCGGCTGCATTTTCGTAGATGTGCTTGAACAGCGGCACCAGCTCCGGGCAGAACTCATGGGCACGGGTGACGTCGCGTGCCAGGACGCTCTGCGGGACGTCATAGCCCTGACGCGCAAGGTAAGCCAGGAACTCGTCATAGATGCTGGGAGCATTCAGCAGTTCTTCGAGCATGGCGTGGGCGGCCGGGTCGGATTCGAACACGGGTAGCATTTTGCGGTTCTTGTTGCCCAGGACAAACTCGACTGCGCGGTACTGGCTCGACTGGAAGCCTGAGGAATTGCCCAGGAAACCACGGAACTGGGAGTACTCCGTGGGCGTCAGCGTGGCCAGCACAGACCATTGTTCCGTGAGTGTCTTTTGGATGTGCTTGACCCGGGCGATGCCCTTGAGCGCGGAGCCGAGATCGTCGGCGCGGAGCCATGCTGCCGCGCTGCGGAGCTCGTGCAGCACCAGCTTCAGCCACAGTTCCGTGGTCTGGTGCTGGATGATGAACAGCAGTTCGTCATGGTGCTCGGGCTTGCTGACCGGATGCTGGGCGCTGAGCAGGGTAGGCAACTGGAGGTAGGACGCGTAACTCATCCGGGAACTGAAATCCCGGACAATTCCCTTGTCCAGCTTGCGGGTGTTCTTCTCAACGGTCACTGCGGTGCCTTTCGTGTCCTCGACGGCCGCGCGCTGGTTACCGGGCTGGCCGGTCAGCGCCTCGCCAGGAGATCGTGGGCCTGGATGACATCCAGCCGCATCTGGTCAACGAGAGCCTCAGGCCCACGGTAGGCCACCATGCCGCGGAGACGCGCCACAAACTCCACAACTACTGTCTGGCCGTACAGATCGAAGTCCTCGACGTCTTCGTGCGGACGGTCGATCACGTGGGCCTCGACCTGGCGGCTCACGCCGTCGAACGTGGGGTTTGATCCCACCGAGATGGCCGCCGGCCACCGCTTGCCGGACTGGTCAACCAACCAGCCGGCGTAGATGCCATCGGCCGGAACGAATCCGCTGGACTCGTGGGCGAGGTTGGCCGTGGGGAAGCCGAGGGCCCGCCCACGGGCCGCGCCGTGCACGACTTCGCCGCGCATGCGGTGCGGCCGGCCAAGCACAGCAGCAGCGGTGGCAACGTCGCCCTCCTGGAGTGCTTCGCGCACCCAAGTGGAGGAACAGCGGCGGTCCGTGCCGTCGTCGGTATGCAGCGGGTAGCCTTCGGAACCGAACTCGCTGATGACCTGGACGTCGAAGTTGAACTTTTCGCCCAGTTGCTTCATGGTGTCCAGATCGCCGGAATTGCCGCGGCCGAACCGGGCGTCGTGACCAATCACCACATGGCTGGCATGGAGGCTGTCCACCAGGACCTGGCCCACAAATTCCTCCGGGGTCAGGCTGGCCAGGTTCAGCGAGTACTTCATCACGAGGATGCCGTCCAGGCCCAACTCCCCCAGCGCCACCAGCTTGTCCTCCAGGCCCATGATCATCTCGGGCGCGGACTCCGGGCGGTGAACCAGGGCCGGGTGCGGGTCAAAGGTGACGGCCACGGCTTTGGTCCCGTTGATGCGGGCAGAGCGGATGAGCTCGGAGAGCACCTGCTGGTGGCCGCGATGGACGCCGTCGAAGTTGCCGAAAGTGACAACAGAGGGACCAAAGTCCGCCGGGACTTCGGACGGATCGTTCCAGATGTAGACCATCAACCTCGCCTTTTACTGCGTGCACTGACATCACTCCCAACGCGCCGGCGCCGGAACTATCTAAGATTACCCGCATTCGGCATCGCTGCCGGACGGCGCCGGGCGGGCACAACGCGAGAGGCAAACGTGCGCGGCGTCTCCTAGTACTCGGCCGGGGCCCGGGACTACGATTCAGGGGCAGACCTCCGGCGGTACGCCGCGCGTGCCGCATCGACCCATGTCCGCGGTCCGTCGCGGCGCCGAAGGAGTACCTCATGACCGAGATCCACGACCTCCTGAACCAGATCGACGTGAACCAGATGGCTGCCCTGTTGGGCACCGATCCGGCGTCCGCGCAATCCGCCGTCGAAGCCGCACTGCCCACCTTGCTGGCCGGGATGCATACCAATGTGCAGGCTCCCGACGGCGCCGCCTCACTTCAGTCGGCCCTCGTCCAGCACCAGGACGGTCTGGTTGACGGTGGCGTGGACGCGACGCAGGTTGACACCGCGGACGGCGAAAAGATTGTAGGCCACGTGTTCGGCGGCCGGCAGGATCAGGTGGCCGCGCAGCTGGCGGGCACAGCCGGACTGGGTGGCATCGGCGGCGACCTGATCCGCAAGGCCCTGCCCATCCTCGCCCCGATCGTGATGTCCTACCTGGCGAAGAGGATCCTGGGACAAGGCGGCCAGGCCGGTGGAGCGGGAGGCGCGCAGGCAGGCGGGATCGACCTCGGCAGCATTTTGGGCGGAATCCTCGGCGGTGCCGGTGCAGGTGCCGGTGCCGGTGCAGGTGCCGGTGCCGGTGCCGGTGCCGGGACAGGGGGAAGCGCCGGAACCGGCCAGGGGTCGGTGTTGGACAGCATTCTGGGCAGCCTGGGCGGGTTGCTCGGGGGTGGAACCGGGGCTGGTTCGCCGGACGGCTCGCCGACTAACCAGCCGGCGGGATCACCGGCGGGATCACCGGCCGGCCAAGGAGCGGACAGTGGCCAGCAGCCCGGTCTTCAGCGCCGGCCCGGGGAGCCCTCCGTCCAGCCGTCGGAGGCCATCCAGGTTGACCTGCCCGGCGGAGAACCGGCACAGCAGCAGGAACACGGGAAGGAAGGCGGACTCGGCGGCCTGCTCGGGGGCCTGTTCGGTAAGAAGTAAGGCCTACGCCTGGAGTAGGGCTTACGCCTGGACGCCGGCCGGGCGTTGGCCGGGCCGGCGGCGGTACAGCCAGACAAGGCCCAGGATGGGCAGCAGCAGCGGAATAAACGCGTAGCCCCGGCCGAACAGGGACCAGACCGTTTCGTGCGGGAAGGCCACCGGGTCGAAGACACTCAGCGCGCCCACCACAATGACCCCCACGAGCTCAACGAGTACGGCGGCCAACGAAACCTTGAACCATGTGGCCCCGGCTTTGGCCAGGGAAACGGTGGCCACTAGGTACACAACAGCGGCGAAGGCGGACAGCAGGTATGCCAGCGGAGCCTCGGAAAACTTGGTGAGGATCTGATAGCCGGCCCGGGCAGTGGCCGAGATGGCGAACACGGCATAGACGGCGATCAGGAGCCTCCCCGGCCCGGTGTTGCGCGTGTCCTTGGCGGGGACGGGCGCGTTATCCGGAGACGCTGCGGGTCGGGAGGCTTTCACGTTGGGTGCTTCTTCCATGTGTCAGTACCAGATCTGATTCATTCGGGCGGCCATCACCAGGGCGGTGACACCGACGGCGGCGAGGACAAAGTTGCTCCAGCGGGTCCGCTCCAGGATGGACCAGTAGACCGCGGCGGGCGGCAGGAGCATGGCCGTGGCCAGGTAGCCCCAGAACTCCCAGGCTTCCCCGGCGATGGGCTCCCCGGCGATGACCCGCACAACCGAACCCACCAGGTAGACGATGAGTGCCAGTTCGACGGCCGCCACGGACAGGATGGTGATGTCGTTGGGCGCCTTCTTGAGGATGCCGGCAACCAGGCAGATTACGCTCGAGAGCAGGCCGACTACAAGGATGATGTAGAAAAACGCGTCCATGCCCTAGGCGTCCCCGGCTGCGGGATCAGCGGACACGGGATCAGCGGACATGGGATCAGCGGGCGCAGCATTGCCGGGCGCGAACACCAGTACCGGCTTGGCGAAGCTGCCCGCATCAGCCAGGAGCGCCACCAGGCTGCCGTCCGGAGCGAAGGCCGCCGCGGGATGCTCCACGGTGGCGCGCCCGGGGCTGCCCGTTGCCGCCCCCGCAGCGATCCGGCGGCCAAACGAAATCTCGGTGGTCTCCTCGGCTGTCAGTTCGCGGTTGGGCATCAGTGCCCGCGCAGCCTGGGACATCTCCAGGACCTCAAGCTCTTCGGCCAACTGCTCAAGGGTCCGGGCCTGGTCCAGGGAATAAGGACCCACGTGGGTCCGGCGGAGGGCTGTCAGGTGTCCGCCCACGCCAAGCCCGTCGCCGAGGTCGCGGGCCAGCGCCCGGATGTACGTTCCGGAGGAGCACTCCACGGTGACGTCGAGGTCAACAACATCGTTGCCTTGTTCCCGCCTGATGCCGTGTACTTCGAAGCGGTGGATGGTCACAGGGCGCGCTGCGAGCTTCACTTCTTCACCGGAGCGGACACGTGCGTAGGCACGCTCACCGTTCACCTTGATGGCGCTGACGCTGCTGGGCACCTGCTGGATGTCCCCGGTGAGGGCGGCGACGCCGTCGTAAATCGCTGCGTCCGCGACGGCGGCGGCGCTGACGGCGGCAATAACGTCACCTTCGGCGTCGTCCGTGATGGTGGACTCACCCAGGCGGATGGTGGCCGTATACGTTTTGGAGGTGCCCACGATATAGGTGAGCAGGCGTGTGGCTTTGTTGATGCCAACTACCAGGACGCCTGTTGCCATGGGGTCGAGGGTGCCCGCGTGCCCCACTTTTCGGGTTCCGGCGATGCGCCGCATCCGACCAACCACATCATGGCTGGTCCATCCCTGCGGTTTGTCCACTATCACCAGTCCAGAAAGCACGCTCCCCAGTATATCGGCGCCGAACACCGGAAACCGCCCACGCGGACGGGCGGCAGTTAGGATGGCAGGCATGCCTGAGCTTGCTGCGCACGTGCCCGAGGTCCCCGTCAACCAGATCCGGGAGATCACCGAGGCCGCGTGGCGCACACCGGGCGCAATCGTCCTGAGCATCGGCGAACCCGGTTTCCCGCTCCCCCGCCATGTGCTGGACGCCGGCATGGCCTGCCTGGACCGGGACGAGACCAACTACACGCCCAACGCCGGAATTCCGGCACTGCGCGAGGCCTTTGCTGCCAGGTTCCGTGAACGCGCCGGCCTGGACGGGAGCCGCATGGGGGCTGACCGCGTTTACGTGGTGGATGGCGCCCAGCAGGGCCTGCACTTTGCCATGAGCCTCCTCCTTTCCCCCGGCGATGAGGTGCTGATCCCCAACCCGGGTTACCCCACCTTCGCCATGACCGGCCGGCTCCTGAACGCGGTGCCTGTACGCTACCCGCTCTATCCGGATCACGACTTCCAGCCCCGGATCCAGGACATCGAGGCCCTGGTCACGGACCGGACACGCCTCCTGATCCTGAATTCCCCCTCGAACCCGCTGGGGGCAGTCCTCAGTGAAGACCTGACCCGGGACCTGGTGGACCTTGCCCGCAGGCGCGACCTCTGGATCATCTCGGACGAATGCTATGAAGCATTCACCTACGACGTGCCGCACGTGAGCCCGGCGCGCTTCGACAGCGACGTTCCCGGCGAGGCACGGGTCTTCACGTCCCTGACCCTGTCCAAGACGTATGGCCTCACCGGCTTGCGGATCGGCGCGCTGGTCTGCCCGCCCGGCCTGGAGCGGACCATGAATAACGTGATGGAAGCGATCGTCTCCTGCGTGGCGTCGCCGTCCCAGTACGCTGCCCTGGCGGCACTGACCGGTCCGCAGGACTACGTCAGCGAGGCTCACGCGCACTACCGGGCCAACAGGGACGCGGCCTCCGCCGTGCTGGCAGCCAAGGGCATTCCCTTCCTGAGTGCGCAAGGTGCGTTCTACCTCTGGGCCGACGTTTCCCATGCGAGCGACGGCGATGTGCGGGCCTGGACGCGACAGTTCCTCGGTGACAGAGGCGTGGCGCTGGCGCCGGGAACAGCTTTCGGCTCCATCGGCGAAGGCTGGGTACGCATCGCGCTGTGCGGCAGCCACGCGGACCTCGTCGAAGGGGTCAGCCGGTTGCCTCAACGCAGCTAAAACCGGACAGCCCAGACAGGGGTGTCTCAGCCCCAGGCGTTAGACCCGGCCCGCAAGCGCCGCATCGAGCCAGGACCGCAGGGCTCCTGCCGGGGCTGCCCCTGCCTGCCTGGCCAGCACCTTTCCGCCGTCCATGACCATCAGGGTGGGAATGGCCTGGACATCGAACCGGTTCGAGAGCCGCGGCGCCCGGTCCACATCAACTTTGACGAGCTTGATGGCACCGGCCCGTTCCGTGGCCAGCTTATCCAGGACCGGACTCACCATCCGGCAGGGCCCGCACCAGGCTGCCCAGAAGTCAACGAGCACGGGGACCGGTGATTGTTCGGCCACCGCGGCGAAGTCGTCATCCCCGGCGGCTGTGATCCAGGGCAGCCCCCGTTTGCAGTTCCGGCACCGGGGCCGCCCGGACGCAGCGGCCGGAACACGGTTGGTCTTGCCACAGCCGGGACAGGTGATCAGCATGGGTTCCACAGGTGCCCCCGGTCTCAGTATTCAGTGCGCTGCGCGTGGGCGCGCCAGGCATTAAACGGTGCGTCCGACGTCGGAACCGCCTCGTGTGCCACCGGCAGCAGATCGGGCCTGGTGCCGTCGAAATACTCGTAGAACACGGCGTCGTCGAACCCGGCGGCGGCGGCGCCGTGGCGGTCGGCGGCAAAATAGACGCGGTCGATTCTCGCCCACAGCGCGGCGGACAGGCAGAGCGGGCACGGCTCACAACTGGTGTAGAGCACTGCGCCGCTGAGGTCGAAGTTCGCGGTGGCGGCGGCCGCGGTCCGGATGGCAACCACTTCGGCGTGGGCCGTGGGATCGTTGTCCCGGGTGACACGGTTGGTCCCTTCATGGACCCGGCCGTCCGGAGTCACCACCAGCGCGCCGAACGGACCCCCTCCGTCTGCAACGTTCCGGATGGCCAGCTCAACGGCCTGTTCCAGGTATCGGGTGGCCTCGTGGTTGTCGCTCGCGTGGGTCATAGCTAGATCCTAGCCATGACCATGGATCACGGCGCGAAAATAGGGGGCTCAGAAAAGGGAAATTCCGTCGACGTCGTCTATCCGGAGGACTAATCTTGCGCCCGGGGGCTCTATAAATCCATATCTGCTTTGGTCTCATTGCCCAGCCCCGTCTGCGGGGTGGTGCACCTCAACCCCGGAGGATGCAATGAAGAAGAAGTACCCGCTCGTCGCCTGCCTGGCCGCAGCGGCGTTGTTTGTTCCTATGGGGCCGGCCGCGGCAGGCTCCACATCGCCGGATCCAACGGTCCTGGCCGACGGACTGGTCACCCCTTTGAGCCTCGCGGTCGGCAGGGACGGTTCTGTCCTTGTGACCCAGAACTTCGTGGGCCGGCTTGACCGCGTGGAGGATAACGGCCAAATCGCCAACGTCTACACAAAGGCGAATTGGGACGTCGGCGGTGTAGAAACCCGCCGCGGGACCACTTATTTTGTGGAGAGCGTGGGCGCCGGCGGAGGCAATCCGGATGCGCTCGAAGGCTACCTGAAGTCGATCGACGAATGGGGCACGGTTAATGCCATCGCCGACCTCGCCGCCTACGAACGCGAACACAACCCGGACGGCGACGAGGAATATGGTTTCGGTTCCGATGTCCCGGCTGAGTGCCTGCAGCAGTGGCCTGTTTTCCCGCCGGCCAAGTACACAGGAGCGGTGGATTCGCACCCCTATGCCACCGCGGTGAAGGGGTCCACAGCCTACGTTGCGGACGCCGGCATGAATGCCGTCCTCGAAGTCGACCTGGATTCCGGTGACGTCTCGACGCTCGCTGTCTTGCCGCCACGGCCGGCCGCCATCCCCGCCGGGACAAGGATCCCCATCGACATGGCTGGAGGAACAGTTGAAGTCCCGGCCTGCGTTGTTGGCCACGAGTATGCCTTTGAGTCTGTGCCCACGGACGTGGAGTTCGGCCCTGATGGTTGGCTTTACGTGTCATCGCTACCGGGCGGCCCGGAGGACCGGTCCCTGGGCGAGCGTGGCGCGATCTTCAAGGTCAACCCGTGGACCGGACATACACGCCTCTGGGCTGAGGACATCCTGAGCCCCACCGGCATCGCCGTGTCGGACCATGGGGATGTCTACGCAGCATCGATGTTCGGCAATGAGATTGTCGAGATCGATGCCTGGACCCGCGAGTCTTCGCAGTTCCTGGCTGTCGACGGACCCGCGGCTGTCGAGCTGAGCGGGGACACCCTCTACGCCACGGCGGGCTTCAGCTTCGGGCAACCGACCGGAACCGTCATCAAGGCCGACATCAAATAGATCCTGCCGGCCCCGCCCGGCGGACGAAAGAAGGCCCGGACCGCAGCAGCTGCGGTCCGGGCCTTCCTCTTAGCCGGTTATGTGCTGGACCGGTTACTTGTGGGCGTCTTCGTCGAGTTCGTCATCGCCGCCGAGGTCAATATCCTCTTCGTCGAAGTCGTCCTCATCGATTTCCACATCGGCAGGGATGTCGCTCTTGTACGGGTCGGCATCGCCGGCGTGCTTGGCGTTTTCCGCAAGGGCGGCCACTTCCGCGTCGCGCTTCTTGGCTTCCCGGAGAAGTTCCTCGAGGTTGGAGGCAACCACGGGGATCTGGTCGGCCACAAATTCCAGCGTGGGGGTCAGGCGAACGGTAACGTTGCGCCCCACTTCCTGGCGGAGTACACCCTTGGCCTTCTCCAACCCCTTTGCCGCGTCCTGCTGGACAGCCTGGTCGCCGAAAACGGTGTAGTAGATGGTGGCATGCTGCAGATCATTGGTCACCCGGGCATCAGTAACAGTGATGCCCTCCAAACGGGGATCCTTAACCTTCCGGCCAAGAGCCTCCGCAACAACAACCTTGATCCGCTGCGCCAACTTGGCAGCCCGTGCGGGATCAGCCATTTCCACTCCTAAAAATTTGGGATGTACGACGGCGCCGGAACAGTTCAGCGTTTTGAGTTGTCTTTGCTGCCGCGCACATGAGGTGAGTCTAAGACGATGCCGGAGGGTTTTGGGGGCGCCCGGGAGTGGCATCGGGCCTGCCGAAGCTGGGCGGCTCGGGATCGAAGATCCCCAGCCGCCCAGCGAAGGGGCGGGGCGCCCCCAAAACTCGGAGGCTCCCGGGTTGGGCTGAGGGCGGGGCCGCCGGAAAGAATCCGACGCCCCCGACCCGTCAAGCAACGAACCTTAGACGCGCGGCTTTTCGCGCATCTCGAAGGTTTCAATGATGTCGCCTTCGGTGATGTCGTTGAACGAACCAAGTCCAATACCACACTCGAAGTCCGTGCGGACCTCAGTGGCGTCGTCCTTGAAGCGCTTGAGCGTCTCAACGGTGAGGTTGTCACCGATGATCTTGCCGTCGCGGCTGACGCGGGCCTTGGCGTTGCGCCGGATGACACCGGAGCGAACGATCGAACCTGCAATGTTTCCGAACTTCGAAGAGCGGAATACTTCGCGGACCTCGGCGGTGCCCAGCTGGACCTCTTCGTACTCCGGCTTGAGCATGCCCTTGAGGGCCATCTCGATGTCATCAATTGCTGCGTAGATGACGGAGTAGAAGCGCATGTCCACGCCTTCGCGGTCTGCCAGTTCGGCAACCCGCTCGGCAGGCTTGACGTTGAAGCCGATGATGACGGCGCTGTCCACCGTCGCCAGGTTGACGTCGTTCTGCGTAATAGCACCAACGCCGCGGTGGATGACGCGCAGCTGCACGCCTTCGCCGACGTCGATCTTGAGCAGTGCGTCTTCGAGGGCTTCCACGGCACCGGACACGTCACCCTTGAGGATGAGGTTGAGGGTGTCGATCTTGCCGTCGGCCACGGCCTGGTCGAAGTCTTCCAGGCTGATGCGCTTGCGGCGCTTGGCCAGGGCGGCGTTACGGTCGGCTGCTTCACGCTTCTCGGCGATCTGGCGGGCGGTGCGCTCGTCAGCGGTCACAAAGAAGGTGTCGCCGGCGCGCGGCACGTTGGACAGACCCAGGACCTGCACGGGGCGGGACGGGCCGGCCTCGGTCAGGGCGCTGCCGTCGTCGTCGAACATGGCGCGGACACGGCCGTGGGCCGTACCGGCAACGATCGTATCGCCGACGCGCAGTGAACCGGACTGCACCAGGACGGTGGCCACGGAACCGCGGCCCTTATCCAGGTTGGCTTCGATCGCGATGCCGCGGGCGTCCTTGTTCGGGTTGGCGCGCATGTCCAGGGCAGCGTCTGCGGTCAGCAGGACAGCCTCGAGCAGCTCGTCAATGTTGAGGTTCTGGCGGGCAGAGACCTCCACGAACATGGTGTCGCCACCGTATTCTTCGGGAACCAGGCCGTACTCGGTCAGCTGGCCGCGGACCTTGTCCGGGTTGGCGCCTTCCTTGTCGATCTTGTTCACGGCCACCACGATGGGCACATTTGCTGCCTGCGCGTGGTTGAGGGCTTCAACGGTCTGCGGCATCACGCCGTCGTCCGCTGCGACCACCAGGATGGCGATGTCAGTGACCTTCGCACCACGGGCACGCATGGCGGTGAACGCCTCGTGGCCCGGAGTATCGATGAAGGTGATCTTGCGATCCTGGCCTTCGTGGGTGTGCGTGACCTGGTAGGCACCGATGTGCTGCGTGATGCCGCCGTGCTCGCCCGCCACAACATCGGACTTGCGGATGGCATCGAGCAGGCGGGTTTTACCGTGGTCAACGTGGCCCATAACGGTCACAACCGGAGGACGTGCCTCCAGGTCTTCGTCGCCTTCAGCTTCCAGCTCTGCGTCGAAGTCGATGTCGAAGGTGGAGAGCAGCTCGCGCTCCTCGTCCTCCGGCGACACGACCTGGAGCTTGTAGCCAAGCTCCTCGCCGAGCAGTGCGAAGGTTTCCTCATCCAGTGACTGCGTGGCCGTGGCCATTTCACCAAGGTGGAACAGGACAGTGACCAGTGCTGCGGGGTTTGCCTCGATCTTGTCGGCAAAGTCCGTGATGGACGAACCGCGGCGGAGCCGCACTACGGTGTTGCCGTCGCCGCGGGGTACGCTCACGCCACCCAGCGACGGGGCACTCATCTGCTCAAGTTCCTGGCGCTTTGCGCGCTTCGACTTGCGCTGCTTGCCACGGCCTGCGCCGCCCTTACCGAAGGCACCCTGGGTGCCACCGCGACCGCGGCCACCCTTGCCGAAGCCGCCGCCGGCGGGAGCTCCGCCACCGGCACCGGGAGCGCCGCCTGTACCTGGAGCGCCACCGGGGCGTCCGGGGCCACGGGCTCCGCCACCGGGACGCCCTGCACCAGCGGGTGCGGGACGCTCGGTGCGGTTGGGCATCATGCCCGGCGTGGGACGGTTTCCACCGGCACCTGCGGGACGGGGTGCACCCGGACGGGGCCCACCTGCACCGACAGCGGGACGGGGCCCGCCTGCACCGGCTGCGGGACGGGGACCACCCGGACGGGGGCCACCTGCACCGGCTGCGGGGCGCGGACCACCGGGACGGTCGCCGTCGGGACGGCCACCGGCGCGGGGCATGCCCTGCGAGGGAGCGAAGGGGTTGTTACCCGGACGGGGAGCGCGTTCTCCGTCGCCGCCGCGGCCGCGGGGCATGCCCTGGGACGTGGCGAACGGGTTGTTGCCCGGACGGGGACCGCCGGGACGCGGAGCAGAGCCGCCCTGCGAAGATCCGCCGGAACGGGAGGGTGCCGCCGGGGTTTCAGCCTTGGGTGCCGGACGGGCACCCGGCTTGGCACCGGTGGACGGGGCGCTCGCGGCCGGAGCCGGGGCAGCGGGTGCTGCGGCGGCAGGGGCTGCAGGCGCGGCGGGTGCAGCCGGAGCTGCTGCTGCCGGCGCTGCGGGAGCGGCGGCAACGGGAGCTGCGGGGGCCGGTGCTGCCGGAGCCTTGGGAGCTGCGGGACCCGGAGCGGGTGCTGCGGGACGTGATTCTGCCGACGGGGCAGGCGCCTTGGGCGCGGCTGCCGGAGCTGCGGTTTTTGCCGCGGCGTCGGGGTAGGCGTTGCGGAGTTTCCGCACCACCGGGGCCTCAATGGTGGAAGAGGCGGAGCGAACGAATTCGCCCAGTTCCTGCAGTTTTGTCACTGCATCTTTGGAAGTAATACCGAGCTCTTTAGCGAGCTCGTGTACGCGGACCTTGGCCACATTTCTCCTGTCTCGGTCCGCACCGAGCCAGGCACGAACCGTCTACTTCTTACTGCGGGCCCCAGCCGCGGTTGCGTCTGAAGGGCCCATTGCAGAGCGCAACAAAGTTGTCATCGTTGCGCACTCATCGCTGGGAACTCATCGGGTTTCCATCAGTTTTCTGACCCGCTTTCAGGTTGGACGGTTTTTGCTGCATCTGCCAGAGGCATGTGCTGTGGCATTTGCAGCGGGCCGGCGGCCTGCTGACCTGCCAGGATCCAGCGTTCGACGGCGGTGGCCCCGGTTGCGCCGTTAAGGGCCCTTCCGAATGCTCGCCGTTTGACCGCCAGGGCCAGGCACGTTTCGCTGGGGTGCAGCCATGCACCCCTGCCAGCCATCCGGCGTCGTACGTCTACCAGCACTGCGGTGGAACCGCTGCCTTCGGCGACGAGCCGGAGTAACTCAGACCGTGGAGCCTTCTTCCGGCATCCGATGCAGGTACGCTGCGGTTGATCCTCGCTGTGTTGATTCGCGCTGTGAAGCACTTCTGCCACGGTGAGCATCTTCCTGACGTTCATTACTGCCGGCCTAGAGGTCCCGCGCCGCAAGTCTGCGGAACGGGAAAACTCAGGGCACACAAATACCGGCCGTTAGGCACGGCCAATGTCTATTCTAGCCCCTCCGGGCCGTTCTGCCCGAAACCGGTGTGCCGGCCGCCGGTATCAGCAGGCGGCCGGCACACCGGAAGCGGGTTAGCTTTCGCGTGGCGCGGCGGCGTCCGAGACGATATCGATCCGCCAGCCAGTGAGCTTGGCCGCCAGGCGGGCGTTCTGGCCCTCCTTGCCGATGGCCAGGGAGAGCTGGTAATCCGGGACCACCACACGGGCGGAGCGGGTGGCTTCGTCGATGATGGTGACCGAATTCACGCGCGACGGGGACAGCGCGCTGGCAATAAAGGTTGCGGGATCTTCACTGAAGTCGACGATGTCGATCTTTTCGTCGTTCAGTTCGTTCATGACCGCGCGGACGCGGGAACCCATTTCGCCGATGCAGGCACCCTTGGCGTTAATGCCCGCGGTGTTGGCCTTGACGGCGATCTTGGTGCGGTGTCCTGCCTCGCGGGCCAGGGCGACGATTTCCACGGAACGGTCCGCGATCTCCGGGACCTCCAGTTCGAAGAGCTTCCGGACCAGGCCCGGGTGGGACCGGGACAGGGTCACGGAGGGGCCCTTCGTGCCGCGGTGGACATCGATGACCAGGGCGCGGAGCCGGTTGCCGTGGGTGTACTTCTCCCCCGGCACCTGCTCGGGCGGCGGCAACAGGGCTTCGACAGTGCCCAGGTTGACCTGGATCATGTGCGGGTTGTTGCCCTGCTGGATCAGGCCGGCCACCAGTTCGCCCTCGCGACCCTTGAATTCGCCGAGGATGTTGTCGTCCTCGACGTCGCGCAGGCGCTGCAGGATGATCTGGCGGGCGGTGCTTGCCGCGATCCGGCCGAACCCGGCAGGCGTGTCCTCGAACTCGCCGATGGGGGCGCCGTCGTCGTCAATTTCCACAGCCCAAATAGTCACGTGGCCGCTCTTGCGGTCAAGCTCGGCACGGGCTTTCTCGAAAGCACCGGGCGACTTGTGGTACGCCACCAAAAGGGCCTGCTCGATGGTGGGGATCAGGAGGTCCAGCGGGATCTCGCGCTCACGCTCCAGAAGTCTCAGCGCGCTCATGTCAATATCCATCAGGCCTCCTCAGAAGGTCCATTGTGCTCAGGTTCCAGACCAGCTTCTTCAAGGTGGCTGAATTCGATCTCGACTTTTCCGTTACGGATCCTGTCGAAAGGAAGTGTTTGGGGCTCGCCTTGCTTGGGCTTCATGCCCTTCTTGACCGCGATCTCGGGAACGATGGTCACGCCGGCGTCGTCCACTGACTGGACCCTGCCCATGACGTTTTCGCCCTGGATGACATTGACCTTGACCATGCGGCCCTTGGCCCGGTGCCAGTGCCTGGGTTCGGTCAGGGGACGGCCGACACCCGGGGAGGACACCTCGAGATCGTAGGGACGCCCGTCGTCGGCAGGATCGTTGTCCAGGATGTCCGACAGGACCCTGGAAATGTCAGCGATGACGTCCAGGTTCACGCCGCCGGTTTCCTCCTGCGGCAGGTCGACCACCACGTGGACCACACGGTGCGAGCCCGGAATGATGGAGACGTCTTCGAGGTAGAGGCGGTTGGCCTGGACCGCGGGTTCCAGCAGGGCCCGGAGCCGTGCGGCTTCCGGATTATAGGCGGGCGCAGCTTCAGCCGTACCCGATCCGGTAGGGTCTGATGAAGTCGTGGCTTCTGCATTGCTCACGATGCCGGCCGCCTTCCAATAGATGATGTTGTGACTACTAGACTAGCGATTTTCCGGCCGCAGTGGTGCACGGCGGCGCCCCCCAAGCGTGACAACATGGTCTGTTGTGAACGACGACACCCAGGAATCCGGCCGCCGCAGACGTTATTTCCGGTACGCCGTTTTCACCCTCGCCGCAGTCCTTGTGGTCAGCCTGGGATTCGTCCTGATCCCCCGTGAGCCTGACGATCCCGCGCCGCCGGCGTTTTCCGAGCAGGCCAGGGCCGCGGCGTACTCGGATGCAGTGATGCTCGGGGCTGCTGTGCACGAACTGCAAGTCGCGTCCGATGCCGGCTCCCCGGCTGGTCAGGCCGGCGCTGTTTCCGAATCCCTATCCTTCGCTTTGGGCCGCACTGTGACTTTGCTGACTGTCCAGGCGCGGGCCCTGATGCTGCCCGATAGTTTGGCCGCCGCCGGGGCTGCCACTTCGTCTGCGTCTGCTTCCGCTTCTGCATCGCCGTTTACGCCGCCGGTTGCGCCGGCGTCCACCACCGCCGGACTCGCGGCTGCCCTGCACGCGAGCGGTGTGCGTCGCATCAGTGACGCGGGAACGGCCGACGGCGGCCCCGCCCGGCTGCTCGCCGGCGTGGGGACCGCGCAGATTCTGGCAGCCGAGCAACTGGCGGTTGCCGCCGGTATTCCGCTGGAGGCATCTGCTGATGAGGCATTGCCCTCCCCTGCATTGCCCTCCCCTGTGTCGGCTTCTCCAGGGTCGGCAGCAACCGCGGGCTGTACCCCCGCGGCGACAGGCGGCAGCGCGGCTTCAGGTGGCGGCACTGCCGGCCAGGCGTCCGCCCTCACCGCCATCCTCGACGCCGAGCTGGAGCTGGTGTACGCGTACCAGGCTGCCCTCCCGCGGCTTGGCCCCGGCTCCGCTGCTCCGGCGTCGGACTTTCTGGCCCGGCACGAAGCACTGCGCGACGAAGCGGAAGGCATGGCTGCCCGGTGCGCCGTGCTTCCCCCGACGCCGGCGGGCTACGTGCTGGACCAGCCGTTCCTGACAGACCCGGCAGCCGCCCTGGGCGCCATGGAGGCGGCAGCCCTCCCTGTCTACGGCGACGCAATTGCTCTCAGCGACGGCGCCGTGCGGGCCTGGGCGGTATCCGCATTGCAGGCCGCCACCCGCAGGACGGCGCACTGGGGCGCCCCGCTGGGCCCGGTCCCCGGCGTGGTCCTTGACGAAGCACGGCTGCCGGAGCTACCCGGGCCGCCGGAACAGCAAGAGCTTCCGGAACAGCCAGTGCTTCCGGAACAGCCCGGGACAACTACCGCCAACGGCACTGCGCCCGCGGGCTCCCGGCAGCCCTGACCCCTGCCTCCGGCGGCCGAAATGTCGTCGCGGAACCCGCCTGCAGTGGCCAGCCACCTGCACTAATGATTTGCTGGAGGCATGGACAACGCACCGGTGCCCGCTCTTCATGAGGACGAGCCACACCACAACGACATCGCCCACCGCCTCAATTGGCTTCGTGCCGGTGTGTTGGGTGCCAATGACGGAATCGTGTCGGTGGCAGCCATCGTGGTTGGTGTAGCCGGCGTGACCAACGAACCGGGTCCGATCCTGGTGGCCGGCGCTGCCGGCGTCGTTGGCGGCGCTATCTCCATGGCCCTGGGCGAGTATGTGTCCGTCAGCAGCCAGAAGGACAGCCAGCAGGCACTGATTCAAAAGGAACGCCGCGAGCTGCTGGAACAGCCCGAAGAGGAGCTCGCCGAACTCGCTGCGATCTATCAGTCCAAGGGGCTCAGCGTGGAGACTGCCCTGACCGTGGCGCGGGAACTCACGGCTCACGACGCCCTCGGTGCCCATCTGTCCGCTGAGCTCAACATCGACGAGACGGACATCGTCAGCCCCTGGCACGCCGCGTTTGCCTCCGCCATGGCATTCCTGGTGGGCGCCGTCCTGCCCATGCTGGCCATCCTTCTCCCGCCCGCGGACATCAGGGTCCCGCTCACCTTCGCCGCCGTCCTGGTGGCCCTTGCCGCCACGGGGGCGCTTGGCGCCTGGATCGGCGGCGGGTCGAAGTGGCGGGCCGCTGTCAGGGTGGTGGTGGGCGGCGCCCTGGCCCTGGTTGCCACGTTCTCCATCGGTAATCTGCTCGGGGCAAGCGGCGTCCTGTGAGCCTCCAGTGAGCGTCCGAAGCACTGTCCTGATCCCGCCGGCCCTCAGCGTGCGGTACAGCCGCGACAGCGCAGGACGGGCGTGGCTGGGCTCCCTCCCCGGACTGATCCAGGGACGGCTGGAGCATTGGGAGCTAACTGTGGACCTGCCTGCGGGAGCATCCCCGTGGCATGGCCACGGCGGCGTTGTGATCCCTGTCCGGCTTCCGGACGGGAGCCCGGCGGCCCTCAAGGTTGCCTTTCCCCACGACGAGGCCCGGCTGGAACGCCATGCGCTTGCCCTGTGGGGCGGAGCCGGCGCCGTCCGCATGCTGGATGCCGACGCCGGAACGTGCGCCATGCTGCTCGAGCGGCTGGATGCCGGCTCCTCGCTCCAGACGGTGCAAATGGACGAAGCGGCTGCTGTATGGGGCAGCCTCGTGCGGCAGCTCAGCCTGGTGCCCGACCACCGGCCCGCCTGGCAGGAGTTCGACCACATCGCGGGGCGGGCAGAACAGTGGAGCGATGACCTGCCCGCCGACTGGGAACAGCAGGGCAGGCCCTTCCCGCGATGGCTGCTCGAGGCCGCACTGGAGGTCTGCCAGACCCGCGGGGCAGTGGGCCGCCGCTCGGGCCGGGACGTCCTGGTGCACACTGACTTCCACTTTATGAATATCCTGGCCCGGCCCCGGGCATCCGCTGCTGACGGCGCCGGCAGGTCTGCCGGCTTGAGCTACGTGGCAATTGACCCGCAGCCCATGATCGGCGAACCCGAATTCGCGGTGGCCCCGTTGCTGTGGAACCGCCTGGGCGACCTGCCGCGGAGCGATCCCGCTGCAGGGCTGAACCAACGGTGCCTGGACTTCAGCGCCGCCGCAGGCTTGGATGCGGACGCCGCCCGCCAGTGGGCGGTGGCCCGGGAAGTGGAGAACGCGCTCTGGTACGCCTCCCGGCCAGGCCATCGCGGGGATATGCAACGCTCGCTGTGGGTGGCCAGCACGCTTGCCGGGCAAACCCTGGACGGCCTTCCCGCAGCGCAAGATTTGCCCGAGCCGTCGGCAGCGTCCGGGGGGAGCGTCAGCCCGCGGCCCTGACTGCTGCGAAAGCCGAGCGGACCGCCTCGACGGCCGTCCCGACGTCGTCCGCATCAGTGCTCCAGTTGCTGACCGAGACGCGCAGGACGTCCCGGCCCTGCCAGCGCGAACCGGACATCCAGACCTTGCCGTCCTCAATGACCTTCGCCGTGACGGCGCGTGTGGTGGCATCATCGCCGAAGGCGAGCGACACCTGGGTGTAGCCGACGTCGTTGAGTACCTCGATGCCCTCAAGCGCAGCCAGCTGCTCCGCCAGCTGACCGGCGCGCAGCACCAGCCCGCGGACCTGGTGCGCCACACCCTCCCGGCCCAATGATCGCAGCGCTGCCCAGACCGGCACGCCCCGGGCCCGGCGTGAGAGTTCGGGCACCTTTTCCAGCGGGTCGGCAGCACCGTCGGCGGCCTGGATCAGGTAGCTGGCATGCACGCCCATGGCGGAGCGCAGGGCGGCGGCGTCCCTGACAACGGCTATGCCGCAGTCATAGGGGACATTGAGGGTCTTATGCGCGTCGCTGGCCCACGAGTCCGCCAGGTCCATCCCGGCAGTGAGCGCGGCAAGTTCGGGCACGGCGGCTGCCCACAGCCCGAACGCTCCGTCCACGTGGACCCAGGCACCGTGTGCCTTCGCGACGCCGACGGCTTCGATGAAGGGATCAAAGGCCCCCGAATGCAGGTTCCCCGCCTGCAGGCAGACGAGGACCGGACCGGAGCCTGCGGACAGTTGCCGGTCGAGCCCGCCTGGCACAATCCTGCCTTGCCGGTCGGAGGGCACAACAGCCGGCCGCCCCAGCCCCAGGTACCGCAGGGCGAGGTCAACCGAGTCGTGCCGTTCCTGGCCTACGAGGCAGCGGAGGCGCGGTGCGCCGAAGAGCCCGTCGCGTTCCAGGTCCCAGCCGGCGCCCGTGAGGAGGCTCCAGCGCGCGGCAGCCAAGCCGGCGAAGTTGGCCATCGTGGCTCCGGTGACAAAGCCGACGTCGGATCCGTCCGGGAGGCCCAGGAGGTCCACCAGCCAGCGGCCCGCAGCGTCCTCGATGGCCGCCATGGCGGGTGCCGAGACCCGGAGCACCGCGTTCTGGTCCCACGCGCTGACCAGCCAGTCGGCGGCCAGGGCGGCAGGCAGCGTTCCGCCGATGACCCAGCCGAAGAACCGCCCGGAGGGCATGGCCATCAGCCCGGGTTCGGCCTTGTCCGCCAGGTACTCCACGACGTCAGCGGCAGGAAGGCCCCGGGAAGGGAGGGGACCGCCGAAGGCTGCTGCGAGGTCCCGGGCGCTTTGGGCCGGTCCCACATGCCGCGCCGGCATGCTCTCCAACCACTCGGCCGCCCGACGGGCCGCGGCCGACAATGCTTCCGAATAAGGTTCGCCGCCTGCGGACATACCTGCATGCTACGCCGGGCCAGAGGGGGCTGCGAGGGATCCGCCTACCCTGTCAGGCGAAGTTTTCCTGCCACACGTCGACGCCGAGTTTGATGATCAGGGCGCCCACCACCACCAGGAAAACCACCCGGATGAAGCCGCTGCCCTGCTTCACGGCGGTGCGTGCCCCGAGATAGCCGCCGGCCATGTTGGAAACGCCCAGCACCAGGCCCACACCCCACAGGAGCGATCCATGGGGAAGGAAAAACAGCAGGGCGCCGGCGTTGGTGGCCATGTTCACGATCTTGGCTTTCGCGCTGGCTTCCAGGAAGGCGTAGCCCATGGCGGAGACCAGCGCGATGATAAGGAAGGAACCGGTTCCCGGACCGATCAGGCCATCGTAAAAGCCGATCACGGCACCGATCAGGCATGCCACCACATAGTGCTTGTGGCCGTCATGACGCAGCAGGGTGATGTCACCGACGTTGGGCTTGAGGGCCGTGAAGAGTGCGACGGCGATCAGCGCGGCCACGATGATCGGTTTGAAGACACTGGCCGGCAGCGTAGCGGCCAGCACCGCGCCTCCGAAGCTGCCGGCCAGGGCAATAACCGCCATGGGGATGGCCGTCCGCAGGTCGGGTTTGACCCGCCCGTAGTACGTCACAGCACTGGTGGTGGTGCCGAAAATTGATCCCATTTTGTTGGTCGCCAGCGCCTGGACCGGCGTGATTCCGGGGACCAGCAGCAGGGCGGGCAGCTGGAGCAGCCCGCCGCCGCCCACCACCGCATCCACCCAGCCCGCGGCAAATCCAGCCACCACGATCAGGATGATGGTGGTGAGCTGGATCGACTCGAACCCGGAGATCACCTCCGGAGATCAGCTACGGACGGCGGTGACTACGTAGTCAACGGCCTTGTCCACCGCTACGTTCTCCGCTTCGCCGCTGCGCCGGTCCTTGATCTCCACCACGCCGTCCACCAGGCCCCGGCCGACGGCGAGGATGGTGGGGACACCAACCAGTTCGGCGTCGCCGAACTTGACGCCCGGTGAGACCTTGGGACGGTCATCATAAATAACGTCCAGCCCGGCGGCCTCCAGGTCGAGGGCCAGTTTCTCCGCGGCTGCGAAGATTTCCTCGCCTCGGCCCACAGCCACGACGTGGACATCGGCGGGGGCGACGGCGCGCGGCCAGGTCAGGCCCTTGTCGTCGTGGTTGGATTCGGCCAGGGCCGCGACGGCGCGCGTCACGCCCACGCCATAGGAACCCATGGTGACAACAACCTGCTTGCCGTTCTGGTCCAGGACCTTCAGCTCGAGGGCTTCGGCGTACTTGCGGCCAAGCTGGAAAATGTGGCCCATCTCGATGCCGCGGGCGATTTCCAGCGGACCGGACCCGTCCGGGGCCTGATCGCCTTCGCGGACGTCCGTGCATTCGATGACGCCGTCCCAGCCGAAGTCGCGTCCGGCAACGAGTCCGAACACGTGCTTTCCGGCCTCGTTGGCACCGGTCACCCACGCGCTTCCGCTGACCACGCGGGGATCGACGAGGTAGAGGAGCTTGGTCGCGCTGTCGCTTCCCAGCAGGGGTTCCTCCAGCGTCATGCCGGGGCCAAGGTAGCCCTTGACGATGAGGGGCTGCTTCTTGAGGTCGTCGTCGTTGGCGGCTTCGAGTCCGATTTCGCCGGCGATGGGCAGGAAGGAACCGATGTTGGCTTCGACACGCTTCAGATCCACCCCGCGGTCACCCGGGAGGCCAATGACAACCAGCTGGCGTTCACCGGTGGGCAGGGTGACGGCCAGGACAACATTTTTGAGCGTGTCTGCTGCCGTCCACGGGCCGCCGTCGGCCTCGGTACGGGGGGCGAGCACGTTGGCGGAGGCCACCAGGGTGTCGATGGTGGGGGTATCCGGGGTGTCCAGGACTTCGGCCGCCGGGGCACCGCTGAAGTCGATGTCCGCCGGCACCACCGTGGTCACTGCCTCGACGTTGGCTGCATAGCCGCCCGCAGACCGCACGAAGGTGTCCTCGCCGACCTCGGTCGGGTGCAGGAACTCCTCGCTCTTGGAGCCGCCCATGGCACCGGCGGTAGCTGCGACCGGAATGACTTCCAGGCCCAGCCGCTCGAAGATGCGGATGTAGGCCGCGCGGTGCGCGGCGTAGCTGGCGTCCAGCCCGGCGTCGTCCACGTCGAAGGAGTAAGAGTCCTTCATGATGAACTCGCGGCCGCGCAGCAGGCCTGCCCGGGGCCGCGCTTCGTCGCGGTACTTGTTCTGGATCTGGTAGAGGCTCAGGGGCAGGTCCTTGTACGAGGAGTACAGGTCCTTGACCAGGAGGGTGAACATTTCCTCATGCGTGGGAGCCAGCAGGTAGTCCGCACCTTTGCGGTCCTGAAGCCGGAAGAGGCCCTCGCCGTATTCGGTCCAGCGGTTGGTGGCCTCGTAGGGTTCCCGCGGCAGCAGGGCCGGGAAATGCACTTCCTGGGCACCGATCGCCGCCATTTCCTCGCGGATCACCGCTTCGACCTTGCGCAGCACACTCAGCCCGAGGGGCAGCCACGTGTAGATGCCCGGTGCCGCGCGCCGGATGTAGCCGGCCCGCACCAGGAGCCGGTGGCTGGCCACCTCGGCATCGACGGGATCTTCACGCAGGGTGCGCAGGAAAAGCTGGGACAGTCTTGTGACCACGGGCGGGTATCCGTTTCTGGGGAATGGCTGCTGGAAGCAGAGCCGGGCAATTCGTCTGGGTACTAATCTACCGGCAATCCGCGCTCCGTCCCGCAGTCCGCAGTCCCCCGGCCCCGGAGTCCCGCAGTCACGCAATAGAGCCACGCCCGGAATACAGAGCCCCTGGCCGTGAACGGCTGGTCATTGCATTCAGGCGTGGCTCTACGGCCGTTGACGCTTAGATACTGGTGAGGACTGGTGAGACCGCCCACCCACTCCAGCGCAGCTAGATCGAACCTATGTGTTGGCGGGCACCTTTGACAAGGAATTTCTCCATTCGAAGGTTTTGACGGGCACGGAAGCCTAAAACAAGACGGTTGCGAACGTGCCGACCTGCTGGAACCCCACCCGTTCGTAGGTGGACCGTGCGCGGAGGTTGAAGCCGTTGACGTAAAGACTGGTCACCGGCGCCAAAGCACGGGCCTTCTCCACTACTGCTGCCATGTAGCCCGCGCTCAGCCCCTGGCCGCGGTAGCCGGGGTTCATCCAGACACCCTGGATCTGCGTAACGTCGGCCGTGACTGCTCCGAGTTCGGCCTTGAACACCACTTCACCGGAGTCGTTGACGTGTGCCAGTGAATGGCCCTGGCGGATGAGGCCCTCCACACGGCGGCTGTAGAACTCCTTGCCGCCGAGGAACGGCGAGTAGCCCACTTCCTCTTCGAACATGGCAGCACAGGCCGGCAAAATGCGGTCAAAATCGGCCAGCCTGCCCAACGCGAGATCAGTGTTCGGCTCCACCGCCGGCGGACCGGAGAGAGTCATCAGCGGCTGCTCATCCCGCACCTCGTGGGCGGCATGCCCCAACTCAGCCAGCTCAGCATAGAGGGCGAGGACTGAGGCCGCAGGACCGAACGCGGAGGCAAAGCGGCGGCCGGACGCGCTCGCCGTTTCTGCTACCAGCCCGGCAAACCCGGGGTCCAGTTCCACCGGAACGAGGTTCGCTCCCGCCCAGCACGCGCCCAGGAGGATGCCGTCGTCGAACACGCCCAGAACAGCAGCGCCGCCGGTGGTGGGCGCCGCTGACCCCGCCGTCCTGAGATGGGCGAGGATGAAGACATTGGCTACCGGATCCTGCAGGGCAAGGCGCCGGAGGGCCGGGGTGTCCGCGCCGGAAAGGGCACGGACGGTGACCCCCTCCGGTTCGGCGTCGGGTTTATGAGACGCTAACCACGGGGCTACCTTTGACAGCATCTTCGCCATCGGCCTCCCCCATCTCCTCGGCAATGCGCATGGCCTCTTCGATCAGTGTCTCAACAATTTCACTCTCAGGCACAGTCTTAATGACTTCGCCCTTCACAAAGATCTGGCCCTTGCCGTTGCCCGAGGCCACGCCGAGGTCGGCTTCACGGGCTTCACCGGGTCCGTTCACCACGCAGCCCATCACGGCCACGCGCAGCGGAATCTCCATGCCTTCCAGTCCGGCGGTGACTTGCTCGGCCAGAGTGTAGACGTCCACCTGGGCACGTCCGCAGGACGGGCACGAGACGATCTCCAGCTTGCGCGGACGCAGGTTCAGGGACTGAAGGATCTGGTTGCCCACTTTGATTTCCTCCACCGGCGGGGCCGAGAGGGAAACGCGGATGGTGTCGCCGATGCCCTTGGCCAGGAGTGCCCCGAAGGCGGTAGCGGACTTGATGGTCCCCTGGAAGGCCGGTCCGGCCTCGGTGACGCCCAAGTGCAGCGGCCAGTCACCCTTCTCCGCGAGCATCTCGTAGGCCGCCACCATGATGACGGGGTCATTGTGCTTGACGGAGATCTTGAAGTCGTGGAATCCGTGCTCCTCGAACAGCGATGCTTCCCAGACTGCCGACTCAACGAGGGCTTCCGGTGTGGCCTTGCCGTATTTCTTGAGGATCCCGGGTTCCAGGGAGCCGGCGTTGACACCGATCCGGATGGACGTTCCGTGGTCCTTTGCCGCGCGGGCGATTTCCTTGATCTGGTCATCGAACTTGCGGATATTTCCCGGGTTCACCCGCACTGCCGCGCAGCCGGCTTCGATCGCCGCAAAAACGTACTTGGGCTGGAAGTGGATGTCCGCTATCACGGGGATCTGGGACTTGCGCGCGATGATGGGCAACGCCTCGGCATCGTCGGCTGACGGGCAGGCAACGCGCACAATGTCGCAGCCCGACGCAGTCAGCTCCGCGATCTGCTGCAGGGTGGCGTTGATGTCCGTTGTGGGGGTGGTGGTCATGGACTGCACGCTGATGGGCGAGTCCGAGCCGACTCCCACCGAACCCACCTTGATCTGGCGCGTCTTACGGCGGGGGGCGAGGACAGGCGGCGGTGCTGACGGCATTCCCAGGCTGACCGAGGTCACGTGGACTCCTTGGGTAGGTATTTCGGGAGGAAAAGTGGTACGGAGATCAGGACGCGTGCGGGGCCAGGAGGCCTATCACGGGGGTCCATTCGGCAGTGCGGATCCCGGCGATGGTTCCGGCAATGGCGAACGGGTCCTGCTTGAGCAGCTCGTTCAGCCGGGTTTCGTCCTGGACCTTGAAGATCAGCAGCGCACCCGCCCCGTCACCATAGGGTCCGCTGGTCAGCAACTGGCCGCCTTCCGCCAGGCCTGCCAGCCACGCGCGGTGCGCAGGGCGGTGTTCATCAAGGGCGGCGGTGGAATCGGCGGCGTACACGTACTCAACGGCAAAAACAGTCATAAGGACACCCTATCGCCCGGGGCGGGCTGCCGCCGATCCGAAACCTACTGCAGCAAGAACACCTTCACGATCGCTCCGGTGCCGGCCGCCCACAGCATCGACGTCAGCGTTCCAATGATGAACCGCTCTGCAGCCACCGGCGTTTCCTTGAGTTCGGCAAACCTGCCCAGGCCCTTGATGGCCACAATGTAGGCAATAGCCACCGGCTGCCCGGTCAGGATGGCCAGGCAGACGCCCAGACGTTCGAGCACCCCGATAATGGCACCGCCGCGCAGAATTCGCTGGGCCGGAACTGCGGGACCCGGCTGCCCGGGACCTTCAGCTTCCGGGTGGGTGGCGTCCGACGGCGGCCTGTCGCCGCCCGCTGTCAGCTCGCCGTCAACGGTCTGACCGGGCTGCTGATCATCCGCCGGAATGTCCGGCAGGTTGTCCACCGTCACATCTGCTGACGGATCCTGGCCGGAGTCACGGCCGGCGGCACCGCCGGCCTTCGCTGCGGCGTCGGCCTTGTCATCGATGGTCCTGGCCAGCCGGAACACCAGCGAGGTCACAGGCCAGCCCGCAAAACCCGCCACCAGGAGGGCCGCTGCGATCCAGAGCGCGTTCACCGGTTCCCCTCGGTCGAAGTATCCCCTACCTGGACTGTCCACGGCGCAGGAGCCCCCGACGGAGCAAGGATCCGGGCGTGGGCGCACTCCAGGAGCATGGCGGCGGCAGGCCTGGCAGCTGCCTCTTCCGGCCAGCCGGACCGCAGCAGGGCACGGCTTACCGACTGCTCGGTGATCCCCAGCTCCCGGGCCACATGTTTCTGGCTGCCGTGACGGCCTTCGCCGCCCTGGTAGGCGCGCAGGCTGTCCACCACGCGCCACTGGGCCGGCGTGCGTTGCTGCACAACGCGTCCCAGCAAGCGGAGCACCGCCTGGGCGTGTGCACTGGTCATGGCGCCCTTCCCGGCATCGGGAGGTAGGTCCCGGCCACGTCCCATACTGCCGGACACCACCGACAACGGCACCTGGGCCGCCGCGCCCTTGGCCAGTTCCACTGCTTTCCGCGCTGCCACAAAGCCGCTGCCGGTGCCTTCCCGGGGGCTGCCGCCGGGAACCAACTGCACCGCCCCGATCCCGATCCCGACGTACCAGTGTCCGTCCCGGAGCGCATGGAGCGCTATGTCCACGACGTCCGCAGCGTGTTCCACAACACCCTGGAGCTCATCGCCTACCGAACGCTCGAACGGGGCAGGTGTGAGGCTGTCCAATGCGGAAATCAGGCCTGGAACCCGGTCCATGTCTGCAGTGCTTCCGCGCTGGTCGATGGTCAGTACGTACATGCCATAAACCGTACGCAGGCAAGAGGAAATAATCAATCACTAATAGCTGATTATTAAAAATCAGCCATCTATGGCTGATTATCTGGAATCAGTCGTCAGCCGCTGTGATTCCGGCGGAACAGCGCTCCGCCGGGTCGCCTCCCACGCCATCCACACCGCGGCAACTCCCATCAGCAGGCCCCCGGCACTCTGGGTAGGCAGGCTGCTTCCGGTGGTGGCCTGCCCCAGGATCACGCCGAGGACATAGAACAGCACGGCTCCTGCCGCCCAGAGCACCCCGGCCCACCGCGGCAGGACCCGGGAACGCCATACTGCGATCCCCAGCAGGAGGTTGCCGGCACATGCCAGCAGGAGGCCCAGCAGGAACGCCCCGTTCATCGATCCCGGGAATTCCAACTGCATCACGTCCTGGTTTCCAGCCAGGTAGGCCTTACCGATGGCGGGAGTGGCGAACGTGGAAATCACAGCGGGCACCAGCAGCAGTGCGGTACCGGCCACTGCACTGACCATTGCTGTCAACGCGAGGCCTCCGGCCCGGCTGCCGGCAAGGCAGCACCCCAGCGCAAAGGTCCCCAAGATGGCCAGGATGGTGCCGCCGGTGCCGCCCAGCAGATGGCCCATCTGGTACGAATCGGAGCTGACGAAGCGGGCCCAGGCTTCCGGGTCCCGGGCCGCGTCCGGCTGTGGCTCCAGCGAGGACCAGGCTGTGACGAACCAGGAAACGGCCAGCGCCCACAAACCGGCCTGGACCCAACGGCTTACTTTCTGCGGGCTCATTTTTGTTCACCTTTCTCCGCGAAGGCATCGGGCAGCGCGAGGCATCTCAGCCGAAGAGGTTCACCGGCTTCACAATGTCCGCGTAGATCAGCAGTGCGCTCATGCCCATCAGCAGCACGGCCACCACATAGGTCACGGGAAGCAGTTTGGCGATGTCGAAAGCTCCCGGGTCCGGTTTGCCGAACAGCCTGGCCACCTGCCGCCGTGCCCCCTCATAGAGCGCTCCGGCCACATGCCCGCCGTCGAGCGGCAGCAGCGGGATCAGGTTGAAGACCGCGAGCGCAAAGTTGAGGCCGGCCAGCAGGCCCACCAGTGCGCCAAGCCTGGACTGGAGCGGCACCTCTTCCATGGCCGCCACTTCACCGGCTACGCGTCCCACGCCCACCACGCTGATGGGACCGTTCGGATCGCGCTCTTCCTCGCTGAAGGCGGCCTTTGCCACGCCGACCACCCTCGCGGGCAGATTGAGGACAACCCCCGCCACCTGCCTGATGTTCTCCCCCGCCATGGGCAGGACGGACGACGCCGGCTGGGCCACCAGTTCGGTCTGCGCGCCGATGCCGAGGAAGCCCACGTCCTGGTACAGGAGATTGCCGGCGTCATCCTTTGCCTGGCGTCCGTCCACGCCCACAACGGGGCGGGCGGACAGGACGGGGGTCACCGTGGTGGTAACCGGTCCGCCGTCGCGCTCCACGGTGATGGCGACTTCCCTGCCGGCGGAGGCGCGGATCCACTCGGTCAGCTGGTCCCAGCCCGTGACTGCTTTTCCGTCAAAGGAGGTGACCACATCGTTCGGCAGGAGCCCGGCAGCCGCAGCGGGAGTCAGCTGGCAGTCCGGCGAATCGGGGTCCACCGTCTGCCCCGCAGCCACCTGGCACTTGGACACATCGGAAATGGTGGTGGTGGCTGTGGCCACGCCAAAGCCCATCAACAGGACAGCGGTCAGCACCACGCCGATCAGCAGGTTCATGACCGGGCCGCCGAGCATCACGATGATTTTTTTCCAGACCGGCAGGCGGTAGAAGACGCGGTTCCCGTCCTCCGGGCCAACCTCTTCGTGGGCCAGGGACCGCGCCTCCGTGGCCAGTGTCTGGAACATGCCGGTGCTGGAAGGCCGGACCGTTCCGTCGTCCTTATTGGGCGGGTACATCCCGATCATAGACACGTAGCCGCCCAGCGGGATTGCCTTCACACCGTATTCGGTCTCGCCTTTGCGCCTGGACCAGAGCGTGGGGCCGAAGCCGATCATGTACTTGGTGACGCGCACCTTGAACAGCTTGGCGGGCACCAGGTGCCCCACTTCGTGGAGCGCAATGGACACGGCAATGCCGATCGCCACAAAGACGACGCCGAGGATAAAAAGGAGGATGGGGCTCATGCGTGGATCTGCTGCTTCCTAGAGACTGCTTACTGCCAAACGTTCGTGGGCGCGTGTTCGTGCCCAGCCTTCAGCATCCAGCACCGACTCAAGGGTCAGCTCCGAGGATCCTGGGTGTTCGCTGAGGACAGCATCGATGGTGTCCACAATGTCGGTGAAGCGGATGCGGCCGGCATGGAACGCCAGGACTGCTTCCTCGTTGGCCGCGTTGAAGACAGCAGGGTAGGTGCTGCCCTGTTTGGCGGCGTCCTTGGCCAGGTCCACGGCCGGGAACGCTGCGCTGTCCAGCGGTTCGAAGGTCCAGCTGGTGGCCCGGGTCCAGTCACACGGGGACGCCGCGTTCGCCACCCTGTCCGGCCAGCCAAGCCCCAGGGCGATGGGCAGCCGCATGTCCGGCGGTGAGGCCTGGGCGATGACGGACCCGTCAATGAACTGGACCATGGAGTGGACCACCGACTGCGGGTGCACCACAACATCGATCCGGTCCAGCGGCACGTCAAACAGCAGGTGGGCTTCGATCAGCTCAAGGCCCTTGTTGACCAGGGTTGCCGAATTGGTGGTGACCATCAGGCCCATGTCCCAGGTGGGGTGTGCCAGGGCCTCCTGCGGCGAAACATCGTGCAGCTGCTCCCGGGTCCGTCCGCGGAACGGCCCGCCGGACGCCGTCAGGATGAGCTTCTCCACCTCGGCCGCCGAGCCGGAGCGCAGGCATTGCGCGATGGCCGAATGTTCGGAGTCCACCGGGACGATCTGGCCTTCGCGGGCTGCGGCCTTGACCAGCGCGCCACCCACAATCAGCGATTCCTTGTTGGCCAGTGCCAACGTGGCACCGGACTTCAGCGCAGCGAGCGTGGGGGCGAGGCCGATGGAACCGGTGATGCCGTTGAGCACCACGTCCGCGTCCACGGCTGCGATTCGCGCCGAGGCATCCGGGCCGTGGATGATCTCCGGACGGTAGCCCTGCTTGCCGGCACGGCGTGCGGCTTCGGCGATCAGCTCCTGCAGGCGCCGGGGATCACCGGAGGCGATGCCGACGGCGGCAGCGCCGGTGTGGACCGCCTGGCGGGCAAGGAGTTCAAGGTTCCCGCCGCCTGCACTGAGTGCCACCACCTCGAACAGGTGCGGGGCGCCGTCGACGACGTCAATCGCCTGGGTGCCGATGGAACCGGTGGATCCGAGGAGGACGATTCTGCGAGGCTGCATGGATCAAGTATCCCGCACTCCGGGGCCCGTCCGGATCTGCCGTCCGGCCCTAGGAGCCGGGAACGGCCAGGCGTAACGTGGATTGCGTGGACTGGGTTTCCTGGTTCGATGCGCCGGACTACGAATTCGCGCGGCAAGTGCTGCAGCGCGGCATTGCAGTGCTGTACTTCGTGGCGTTTCTGTCCTCCCTCAACCAGTTCCCGGCATTGCTTGGCGAACACGGGCTCCTTCCCGTTCCGCGATATCTGGAGGGGTTCAGCGTCCGGCGCCGGCCCACGCTCTTCCGCTGGCGCTACTCGGACCGGCTGCTGCGATGGGTCTGCGCGGCGGGTCTGGTTATTTCCGCGCTGCTAATGGCCGGCCTCCCCCAGCTCGGCCCGCCCTGGGTTCCGATGCTCGCTTTCCTTGCCCTGTGGCTGCTCTACATGTCGATCGTCAACGTGGGCCAGACCTTTTACGGCTTCGGGTGGGAAATGCTGATCCTCGAAGCCGGTTTCACCGTCGCATTCCTCGGCTCAGACCAGACAGAGCCGCCCCGAACCATCCTGATCCTGGTGGCCTGGCTGGTGTTCCGCCTGGAGTTCGGCGCCGGCATGATCAAGATCCGCGGCGGCCGGGAATGGCGTGACCTGACAGCGCTGTACTACCACCACGAGACGCAGCCAATGCCCGGTCCTTTGAGCCGGCAGGCGCACCTGCTGCCCAAACCCTTCCACCGGCTCGAGGTGCTCGGGAACCACTTCGCGCAGCTGATCGTGCCGTTTTTCCTCTTCGCCCCGCAGCCCCTGGCCAGCATTGCCGCCGGAATTATCATCTTCACGCAGCTGTGGCTGGTGGCCAGCGGCAACTTTGCGTGGCTGAACTGGATCGCCATTGTGCTGGCTTTCGCCGCCGTCAGCGACCCCGTTGCCCATGCTGTGTTCCCGTTCATGCCCCTGGACTGGCACCCTGATGCGGGCACGCGCGGGAACCCGCCATATTGGCTTGCCCTCACCCTCGCCGCCACGATCCTGCTGGTGGTGCTGAGCTACTGGCCGCTGCGCAACCTCATCTCCAAGGGTCAGCTGATGAATGCCAGCTTCAACCGCTGGCAGCTCGTCAACACCTACGGCGCGTTCGGCACAGTGACCAGGCAGCGCATCGAGATTGTGGTTGAAGGCACTCTCGACGCGGACCCGGATGATGCGGCGGCCTGGCGCGAGTACGGGTTCAAGGGCAAGCCCGGGGACGTGCGCAGGCTGCCGCGGCAGTGGGCGCCTTACCACCTGCGGCTGGACTGGCTGATGTGGTTCCTGCCTTTGCGGACGGTGCACGAGGAGTGGTTTTACGCCTTCCTCGGCAAGCTCCTGGAGGCCGATCCGCGGACCCTGCGGCTTCTTCGCGAGGACCCGTTCGACGGCGAACCGCCACGTTGGGTGCGCGTCAACAGTTACCTGTACCGTTTCGCCACCCGGAGCGAGTTTCGGGAATCCCGGGAGCGGTGGGTCAGGACCTTGCTGTATGAGGCCATCCCGCCGGTCTCACTCCGCGGTTCCCGCGGGCGGCGGCGGTGATCACGCGGGATGTTGGTGATCACCCGGGATGTTTCAGGCGTGCGTGCCGGCCCTGCGGAGCGTGGCTTCGGCGTGCTTGAGGATAGGCCCGTCGATCATCTTGCCGTTGAACTGGAAAACGCCCGACCCTGCCGCCGCGGCGGCCCGCAACAGTTCCTGGGCAGCGGTGACGTCCACCTCGGACGGCGCATAGGCGCCGCGGACAACGTTCGACTGGCTGGGGTGGATGCAGGCCTTGGAACTGAAACCTGACGCAACAGCGTCCGCGGCCTCCGCAGCGAGCCCGGCAAGGTCCGGGATGTTGACGTAGACGGCATCCACGGCTTCCTTGCCAAACGCCCGGGCGGCGATGAGAACCGCGGAACGGGCGTGCAGCGCCACGGCGCGGTAGCCGCCGTCGTCCCTCCTGCTGGAGGTGCCGCCCAGGGAGGCGAGCAGGTCCTCGGCGCCCCACATCAGGGCCACCACGTTCGGGGCAGCCGCGATGGCGGGTGCGTTGAGGATTCCGGCGGCGGTCTCGCACAGGGCAATGACGTGGTAATCCTTGAGTGCTTCCAGCTGCCCCGCGTTCTCCGCCTTGGCCAGCATCACCGTGCGGTACGGCGTATGGGCCAGGCAATGCAGGTCCTTCTCGAATTCGTCCGTGCCCGCCGGATTGAGGCGGACGATGGTCCGGCTGGGATCGAGTTCGGGGCCGACGCCCGCAGCACCGAGCTGGGCGAGGATCGCGCCGCGGGCCCGCTGTTTGTCCGCGGGAGCCACGGCGTCCTCCAGGTCCAGGATGACGGCGTCGGCGCGTTCGGCTGCCTTCTGGAAGCGTTCGGGACGGTCGGCGGGGCAGAACAGAAGGGCGGGACCCATCACAAATGTCATACGGACATTGTCCCCTTTTCGCTGCCCTCTTCGCTCCCCTTTTCCGGTTCCGCGGGACGCCCGGCGTGGGCGTCCCGCGTCCACATCAGGCAGCTCCGCGTGGCCAGGGCCACCACGGTGCCGTCCTGGTTCCTGCCGGTATGCTGCATTGTCACGATTCCCTGGCCCGGCCGTGATTCCGAGAGCCGCTTCCGGGTGATCACGGTCTCGGTGTAGAGCGTGTCGCCGTGGTACAGCGGATGGGGAAAGGAAACGTCCGTCAGGCCCAGCTGGGCGATGATGGTGCCCTGGGTCAGCTGCGATACTGACTGCCCCACCACAGTGGACAGCGTGAACATGGAGTTGACCAGGCGCTGGCCAAAGGGCTGCCCAGCGCTCCAGGCGGCGTCCAGATGCAGGGCCTGGGTGTTCATGGTCAGCGTGGTGAAGAGGACGTTGTCCGCCTCTGTCACGGTGCGTCCGGGCCGGTGCGCGTAGACAACGTCCTCGTCCAGCTCGTCGAAGTAGAGGCCGCGCTGTTCAATGACGCGCCGGCCTGTCATACAGTGAGCTCCTGGTCCTCTTCGAAGAGCTCCGCCCCTGTGGCCGCAACGACCTCCTCGACGGACACGTTGGGTGCGAGTTCGCGGAGCACCAGCCGGGACTGCCCGCCTTCGGTGACAACATCGATCACGGCGAGGTCGGTGATGATCCGGTCCACGCAGCCTTTCCCCGTCAGCGGCAAGGTGCACTGCTCCACGATCTTCGGGCGGCCGTTCCGGTCAACGTGCTCCATCATCACGATCACCTTTTTGGCCCCAAAAACCAGGTCCATGGCGCCGCCCATGCCTTTGACCATCTTGCCGGGGATCATCCAGTTGGCCAGGTCACCGTTCCGGGCCACTTCCATGGCACCCAGAACTGCCACATCCACGTGCCCGCCACGGATCATGCCGAACGACGCGGCCGAATCGAAGAAGGCCGCCCCCTTGTTGACTGTGACGGTTTCCTTGCCGGCATTGATCAGGTCCGGATCCACGGCATCCTCGGCCGGGTAGGGCCCGACGCCGAGGATCCCGTTTTCCGAGTGCAGGACCACTTCCACACCGGCGGGAATGTAATTGGGAATCAGCGTCGGCATGCCGATGCCCAGGTTGACATATTGCCCGTTGCTGAGCTCCCGCGCCACGCGTGCAGCCAGCTCGTTGCGGGTCCAGCCCTTTGTGTCCGGGTTGATGCCCTCCGGGTGCCCGGCGGTGGAACGGCGGTATTCGGGCCGGACTGCTTCAGGGCGGGGAGGCGCTCCCTGCGTGCTGTTCGACTCCATGGCTACGCTCCTGCCTGTGATGTGTCTGTGGCCTGCCCAGGTGCTGATGCCGGCGGGAAGGCCACGGTCCGCTTTTCAATCCGCTTCTCGCCGTCGGGCACCACCACCACCCTCTGCACGAAGATGCCGGGTACATGGACGTGCTCCGGATCGAGTTCGCCCGGTTCCACAAGCTGCTCCACCTCGGCGATGGTGATCCTGCCGGCCATGGCACAGAGGGGGTTGAAGTTCATGGCGGTGGCGTGAAACACGAGGTTTCCGTGGCGGTCGCCCTTCCACGCGTGCACCAGTCCGTAGTCCGGCGTCAGTGACTCCTCAAGGACGTAGTCAACCCCGTTGAACGTCCGCACCTCCTTGGGTGCGGAGGCGATCGCAACCCCGCCGTCGGCGTCGTACTTCTGGGGAAGCCCGCCCTCGGACACCTGGGTGCCCACGCCCGCCTTGGTGTAAAAGGCGGGGATGCCGGCGCCGCCGGCGCGGAGTTTCTCGGCGAGGGTGCCCTGCGGGGTCAGCACAACTTCCAGCTCACCGGCCAGGTACTGGCGGGCGAACTCCTTGTTCTCGCCGACGTAGGAGCTGACGGTGCGCCGGATCCGGCCGTCGCGGAGGAGGACGCCCAGACCCCAGTCGTCCACGCCGCAGTTGTTGCTTACGGTCTCCAGGTTCCGGGTGCCGTGCCTGTGCAGGGCGTCAATCAGGGCCACGGGGATCCCGCACAGGCCAAACCCTCCCACCGCGAGCGACGCACCGTCCGGGATGTCCGCTATGGCTTCCTCGGCGCTGGCAACAACCTTGTTAATCATCAGTGATCCTCTCCGGCCGGCTTCAGTCCCTGTTACTACAGTCCGAGTTCGCGGGCGATCAGCATCAGCTGGACCTCCGTGGTGCCCTCCCCCACTTCAAGGATCTTGGAGTCGCGGTAGTGGCGTGCCACGGTGAATTCATTGATGAAGCCATAGCCGCCGAACACCTGGGTGGCATCCCGCGCGTTGTCCATGGCTGCCTCGCCTGCGACCATCTTAGCGATGGCCGCCTGCGTCTTGAACGGCTTGCCGGCGAGCATTCTCGAGGCGGCATCGTAGTACGCCAGGCGGGCGGTGTGGGCCCTGGCCTGCATGCGGGCGATCTTGAACGCGACGGCCTGGTGCTTGCCGATGTTTTGACCAAAGGCACTGCGTTCCTTGGCGTATTTCACCGACAGGTCCACGCAGCCCTGCGCGGCTCCCGTGGCCAGCGCGGCGATGGCGATGCGGCCTTCATCCAGGATGGAGAGGAAGTTGGCATAGCCCCTGCCTTCTTCCCCGAGCAGGTTTTCCTCCGGCACCCGGACGTCCGTCAACGTGAGCGGATGCGTGTCCGAGGCGTTCCAGCCCACCTTGTTGTAGGCCTTCTCCGCTTTGAACCCCGGCGTGTCGGTGGGCACCAGGATGGTGGAGATCTCCTTCTTGACGCTGCCGTCCCCGCGCTCCGTCTGGCCCGTGACCGCTGTGACCGTCACCAGGCGGGTGATGTCGGTCCCGGAGTTGGTGATGAACTCCTTGTGGCCGTTGATCACCCACTGTCCGCCGACGCGTTTGGCGTGGGTTTTAGTGCCGCCGGCGTCGGACCCGGCTTCCGGTTCGGTGAGGCCGAAGCCTGCGAGCGCCTCACCCGAGGCGAGCACCGGAAGCCACTCCTCCTTCTGGGCTTCTGTACCGAACCGGTAGACGGGCATGGCGCCCAGGGAGACGCCCGCTTCGAGCGTGATGGCCACGGACTGGTCCACCCGCCCCAGCTGCTCAAGGGCGAGCGCCAGGGCGAAGTAGTCCCCGCCCATCCCGCCGTACTCCTCCGGGAACGGCAGCCCGAAGAGACCCATGTCCGCCATCTGCTTCACGATTTCGTAAGGAAAGCTGTGTTCCTCATCGTGCTTGGCGGACACCGGGGCCACCACGTTGTCCGCAAAGTCGCGGACCGTGTCGCTGAGGTCCTGGTATTCCTCGCTGAGTTCGAAATCCGGCATTGCTAGGCTCCCTCGGGTGTTTCATGGCTTGAATGGTGGATGGTGGCCAGGACCTGGTCGGCTTTTACCAGGTCCCCGGCCTTGACGCTGATATGCACCGTGCCGGCCACTTCGGCCACCAGCTGGTGTTCCATCTTCATGGCTTCCACGGACAGGAGGACCTGGCCTGCCTCCACGGTGTCGCCGTCGCTGACGGCAACGGACACAACCGTGCCGGGCATGGGCGAACGCACCTCGGGGTCGGCGGCGCCCTCCTCGCGCTGGATGGCGGCGAGCACGCGGGCGAGCCGCGACTCCCTCGTCAGTACTTCAAGCCGGCATGCCCAGCCGCCGTTGCCCAGGAACAGTTCCTGACCGCCACCGGCGCCGTCGTTGCCCGCGTGCCGGCTGGCTGGACCCGGACTACCGGAACCCCGGGTTACCGGGGCCAGCGCATACTCCGTTGCCTCGCCGTCGAGAGTCACCTCCACGTGTCCATGCCTGGAAAAGCGAAGGGACGCCGTACGCCGGATCCCCGTCCCGACCCGGGCCGTGACAGTGCCGCCGGCCACGCGGCCTGTGACGCTGACTGTTGCGGTGCCGCCGTCGGGCGTTCCCAGGCTGACCCGCTGCGGCGCCGGCGCTCCGATCCGCCAGCCGTTCCGGACCCCCCAGGGCCCGGACGGGACGGGTGTGCCTTCATGCTCCCTGTTCATCAGGACGTAAAGGGCTGCAACGACCAATTCTGCGTCGCCCACCTGCCGGAAGGAGAAGGCCGGCATCCTGCGCTCGATCAGGCCGGTGTCAAGGTGCCCTGCACGGACATCGTCGTCGTTGATCAGCAGCCGTAGGTACTCCACGTTCGTGTCGACGCCAAGCGCGGTGTAGCCGGCGAGCGCTTCATCCAACGTGTCCAGGGCGGCGGTGCGGTCCGGGCCCCACGCAATGACCTTGGAAATCATCGGATCGTAGCTTGATGAGATTGTCAGACCCTCAAGGAGGGCCGAGTCCACCCGGATCCTGCCGGTGGAGTGGCGGGGCAGTTCGTCCAGCAGGAACACCGTCCCGCCTGAGGGCATGAAGTTCCGTTCCGGGATTTCCGCATAGACGCGCGCTTCGACGGCGTGCCCGTTAAGTTCGACGTCTTCCTGGCGGACGGTCAGTTCCTCACCGGCGGCAATCCGCACCTGCCATTCGACCAGGTCAACACCGGTGACCATCTCGGTGACCGGATGCTCCACCTGGAGGCGGGTGTTCATCTCCATAAAAAAGAACTCATCCGGAGCATCGTCGGAGACCAGGAATTCGACCGTGCCGGCACCGCTGTAGTGGACGCTCCGGGCTGCCTGGCACGCGGCCTCACCGATGCGGGCACGGGTGGCCCCGTCGTCGTTCAATGAATCCAGCAGCGGCGACGGCGCCTCTTCGATGACTTTCTGGTGGCGCCGCTGCAGTGAGCACTCGCGCTCCCCCAGATGGATCACGTTGCCGTGGTTGTCCGCCAGGACCTGGACCTCGATATGCCGCGGCGTGCGGACCAGCCGTTCAAGGAACAGCGTGTCATCCCCGAAGGCGCCGGCTGCCACGCGCCGGGCGGTGCCCAACGTTGCTTCCAGCTCCCCGGGGCGTTCCACGATGTGCATGCCCTTGCCTCCCCCGCCCGCGGAGGGCTTGATCAGCAGCGGGAAGCCGACGGCGGCCGCGGCCTTCATCAGCTGCGCGTCGGTCATGCCCGGCTTGGCTATCCCCGGAACCACGGGAACGCCGTAGCCCGCCACATGGTTCTTGGACCGGATCTTGTCGCCCATGATGTTCAGAGATTCGACACCGGGGCCGATGAACGTGATACCGGCTGTCTCCAAAGCCCGGGCGAAGTCGACGTTTTCGCTGAGGAAGCCGTAACCGGGGTGGACGGCTTCTGCTCCGGTATCGCGGCAGGCCTGGATGATGGCTTCGATGTTCAGGTAGCTCTCCGCCGCGGAGGCGGGGCCGATCCGCACGGCAGCGTCGGCTTCGCGCACGTGCCGGGCACCGGCGTCGGCATCGCTGTAGACGGCCACGGACCGGATGCCCAGGGCGCGCAGGGTCCTGATGACGCGGCAGGCGATTTCCCCGCGGTTGGCCACAAGGACCGTCCCGAAAAGGGTGGTCCCGGGCGCCGGGGTGCCTGTGGCCAGGGGGGAGGTCGGCGAAGTAGGCATTACTGGCTCACATCCGGAAAAGGCCGAAGGAGGTTTCCGGCAGCGAGGTGCGGGAGACGACGTCGAGCGCCAGTCCCAGGACGGTGCGGGTGTCCGCGGGATCGATGATGCCGTCGTCCCAGAGGCGGGCGGTGGAGTAGTACGGGCTGCCCTGGTCTTCATACTGTTGTTTGATGGGGGCCTTGAACGCCTCTTCGTCGTCGGCGGGCCATTCCTGGCCGGCGGCTTCGTACTGGTCGCGTTTGACGGTGGCCAGCACGCTGGAGGCCTGGTTGCCGCCCATCACCGAGATGCGGGACGCGGGCCACATCCACAGGAACCGCGGCGAGTAGGCCCGCCCGCACATGGAGTAGTTGCCCGCCCCGAAAGAGCCGCCGATGACAACTGTCAGCTTAGGGACGCGGGCTGTGGCCACCGCGGTGACCATCTTGGCGCCGTTCTTGGCGATGCCGCCCTGTTCGGAATCCTTGCCCACCATAAAGCCGGAAATGTTCTGCAGGAAGACCAGCGGGATACCGCGCTGATCGCAGAGTTCGATGAAGTGCGCGCCCTTGAGTGAGGACTCGCTGAACAGCACGCCGTTATTGGCGACAATCCCCACCGGGTGGCCATGCAGTCTGGCAAAGCCGGTGACCAGCGTGGTGCCGTACTCCTTCTTGAACTCATGGAATCTGCTGCCGTCCACCAGCCGGGCAATGACCTCGCGGACGTCATACTGCGCGTTGACGTCCGTGGGCACGGCTCCATAAAGCTCACCGGGTTCCGCTGCCGGTGCGACGGCGTCTTCCACCTCCCATACGGGGGCTGAAGGCCTGGGAAGCGTGGCGACAATGTCGCGGATGATCTGCAGGGCGTGTTCGTCGTTCTCGGCCAGATGGTCGGTGACACCGGAAATCCTTGAGTGGACGTCACCGCCCCCGAGTTCCTCAGCCGTGACAATCTCACCGATGGCTGCCTTCACCAGCGGCGGGCCGCCAAGGAAAATAGTGCCCTGGTTCCGGACAATAACTGTTTCGTCGCTCATCGCCGGGACGTAGGCGCCACCGGCCGTGCAGGAGCCCATCACCGAGGCAATCTGCGGGATCTTCGCCGCCGACAGCCGGGCCTGGTTGTAGAAGATCCGGCCGAAATGTTCCTTGTCCGGGAACACCTCGTCCTGCTTCGGCAGGAACGCGCCCCCGGAATCCACCAGATAGATGCAGGGCAAGCGGTTCTCCAGCGCGATTTCCTGGGCGCGGAGGTGCTTCTTCACCGTCATCGGGTAATAGGTGCCGCCCTTGACCGTGGCATCATTGGAAATCACCAGGACCTGCCGGCCGTGGACCAGGCCGATGCCTGCGATCACCCCGGCTCCGGGCGACTCATCGTTGTACATGCCGTTGGCAGCCAGCGGAGCAATTTCCAGGAACGGGCTGCCGTCGTCCAGCAGCTGGTCGATGCGTTCGCGCGGCAGCAGCTTCCCCCGGGCCACGTGGCGCTCGCGTGACTTCTCCGGCCCTCCGAGGGCGGTCTCGGCAAGCCTGGCTTTCAGTTCCACGGCCAGCGAACGCTGCGCGGCATTGTTGGCCGCAAACACGTCACTGTCAGCCTCAAGCCGGCTGGTGAGGGTCTCCATCGACGCGGTCCGTTCCTAGTGGTTTGAGAGCCGTTGACTGCTTATGTCCGCACGAGCCGGATTCCGACTCGGTTAGTGTCATGTAACTGAGATTTAGGTTAGTCTCTATTAACTGTGATGTCCAACACACGGACGCGTTGTTAGAATTTGCAGGTCCGAGGAGGAAAGCGTGCCCATCACCCGACCTGCGCAGCCATCCCAGCCGCCGCCGTCAGACCGGCCCGCTCCAGGTAGCCAACCTGTTCCCGAACCGTCCGCCCCGGGAACCCAGCGAAGCCAGGCCAAAGAGATCCGGCGCCAGGCACTGCTGTCCGCTGCCGCATCGCTTTTCGCGGTGAACGGGTTTAACCGCGTGTCACTTGAGGACCTGGGGGCGGCGGCAGGCGTCAGCGGCCCGGCCGTGTACCGGCATTTCCCCGGTAAGCAGGCAGTTCTGGGTGATCTGCTGCTGACTGTCAGCCGGGACCTCCTGGCAGGCGGGCAGCGTGTGGTGGCGGAAACCACGGATCCGATCGAGGCCCTCCGCAGGCTGGTGGCGTTCCAGGTGGATTTTGCGCTGAGTAAGCCTGATGTGATCCGGGTCCAGGACAGGGACTTCAGCAATCTCGCCACGCAGGAGCAGGCCGAGGTCAGGGCGCTGCAGCGAAACTACGTGGAGCTCTGGGTCCAGGTGCTGGCCCGCCTGGACCCCGCGATCGACGCTGCGGAACTGCGGATGCGGGCCCACGCCACGTTCGGACTGATCAACTCCACGCCGCATTCAGTCCGGAACCATGGCCGAAGGATCGCGCCGAAAGCCGCCCGCCCCTTGCTGGAGAGCATGGCGCTGGCGGCCCTCACGGCGAAGGTACCGGGAATCTGACAGCCCGGCCATTCCTCACGGCACCTGCCGGCTAGACCATCGTGAGCACCATGCCGGGGTCTGCCAGGATGGCGCCGACGTCGGCCAGGAATCGCGAGCCCTGCTCCCCGTCCACCAGGCGGTGGTCAAAGGACAGGCTCAGGGTCACGACCTGGCGCAGCGCCACCTCGTCCTGGAATTCCCACGGCATCTTGCGGACCGCCCCCACCGCCAGGATGGCGGCCTCGCCCGGGTTCAGGATGGGTGTGCCGGCGTCGATCCCGAAGACCCCGATGTTGGTGATGGAGATGGTGCCGTCAGCCAACTCGGCCGGAGCCGTTTTCCCGGCCCGGGCTGTCTCCGTCAGGTCAGTGAGGGCTTCTGAGAGTTCGAGCAGGGACAGGGTGTCCGCGTCCTTGATGTTGGGAACGGTGAGGCCGCGGGGCGTCGCTGCGGCGATCCCGAGGTTCACGTAGTTGAACTGCACAATTTCCTGGTTGGCCTCGTCCCACCGCGAGTTAAGCGACGGGTTCCGGCGAAGGGCAATCAGCACGGCCTTGGCCACCAGGGTCAGCGGAGTGAGCTTGTGGTCCTGGAACGCCCGGCTTGCTTTTAGTTTCGCCAGGAGGTTCATGGTGGGCGTGAGATCGACCGTGAGGAACTCCGTTGCGTGCGGTGCCGTGAAGGCGCTTGCAACCATCGCCGCGGCCGTGTACTTCCGGACTCCCTTGATGGGCGTCCGGACTTCGCGCTCACCCTGAGCAGCCGTCAGGCCTGCTGGAACGGCGGTTTCTGACACAGCAGACAGATGCCGGGCGGCCGCCGGGACATCACCGCCGTCAACAAAGTTCCGGACGTCCTCCCGGGTGATCAGTCCGTGAGCTCCGGTGCCCGGGACAGCGGCCAGCTCGACGCCCAGGTCCTTGGCCAGCTTCCGCACAGGCGGCGTGGAGCGCGGCCGTTCGAAGGCCTGGGGTTCGGGATGCGTGGTTTCGACAGGCTTGGTTTCCGCAGGCGTGGTTTCGACAGGATTGGTTTCTACAGGCGCAGCAACCGGCGCTGCAAGGGTGCGCTGCCGGCGCACCGGCCGGCCGGAACTTTCGACGACGGCGCCGTACCCCACAAGGTTGGGCTGCCGCTTAGGTGCCTCCCCCTCAGCCGGAGCTGCCACCGTGGGTGACGCGCCGGCGTCGTCCGGTACTTCAAAGGAGACGATCGGTTTGCCCACTTCCACCACGGTGCCGGGCTGCTCGTGCAGTGCGGTGATCACGCCCGCGAACGGCGAAGGCAGCTCCACCACGGCCTTGGCTGTTTCCACCTCGGCGATCACCTGGTTCAGGGTGACAGTGTCCCCCACGCCGACCTTCCAGCTGACGATTTCGGATTCCGTAAGGCCCTCGCCAAGGTCCGGGAGCCTGAATTCCTTGATCATGGTGGCGCTCATCCTTCCAGCCCGCTGAGTGAGTTCGGCCGTCCGAGTGCACGGTCCACGCCGTCGAGGATCCTGTCCAGGCTCGGCAGGTGGTGCATTTCCACCTTGGAGTACGGGTAGGGCACGTCGAACCCGGTGACGCGGACGGGCGCTGCTTCGAGGTGGTAGAAGCACCTCTCGGTAATGCTGGCAGCCACCTCGGCGCCCAGCCCGCCTGACTGGCCGGCTTCGTGGGTGACTACCAGCCGGCCTGTCTTCCGCACGGATGCTTCAACTGTGGCGTAGTCCACCGGTGCCAGCGAGCGCAGGTCGATGACCTCAATGGAGATGCCTTCGTCGGCCGCCGCAGTGGCGGCGTCCCGGGCAGTCCTGACCAGCGGCCCGTACGCCACCAGCGTGACGTCGGTGCCCTCAGCCAGCACACGGGCTGCACCCATCGGCAGCGCGGTGCGGACGTCGATGGTCTCGTCCACGTCACCCTTATCGTGGTAGCGGCGCTTGGGTTCGAAATAGAGGACCGGATCATCGGACAGGATGGCCTGCTGGATCACGGTGTAGGCATCCTGCGGGTTGGAGACCGTGACAACCCGCAAGCCGGACGTGTGGGTGAAGTACGCCTCGGGTGACTCCGAGTGATGCTCGGGTGACCCGATGCCCCCGCCGAACGGCACCCGGATGGTGATGGGCATCTTCACCGCACCCTGGGTGCGGTAGTGCATCTTGGCCACCTGGCTGACGATCTGGTCGAAGGCAGGATAGATAAAGCCGTCGAACTGGATCTCCACCACCGGACGGTAGCCGCGGTACGCAAGACCCACGGCGGTGCCGATAATGGCTGATTCGGCCAGCGGCGTGTCCACCACGCGGTGTGTGCCGAAGTCCTTCTGGAGGCCGTCGGTCACCCGGAACACACCACCGAGGACGCCGATGTCCTCGCCCATCAGGATGACTTTGGGATCATTTTCAAGCGATTTGCGCAGGCCGGAATTTATGGCGCGGGCAAAGGTCATCCGGGTCATCAGCGTGCACCTTCCTGGGAAGTGGCTCCTGCGGGATCACCGAAGGAGGCAAGGTATCGGGCGTAGTGGTCCTGCTGGCGGTCCAGCCACGAGTTCGGGGCGCTGTACACATTCTTGAAGACATCCAGCGGCTCCGGCTCCGGCATAGCAATGCACCCGGCGCGGAGTTCACGTGCTACGGCGTCCGCCTTGTCCTTGACGTGCTGCTGGAACTGCCCGGTGAGGAGGCCCTTGCGGTCCAGGAGGGCTTTGACCCTGTCGATGGGGTCCTTCGCGGCCCAGTCTTCGAGTTCGTTGGCATCGCGGTAGCGGGTGGGATCATCGGCTGTGGTGTGCGGTCCCATGCGGTACGTGACGGCCTCGATGAACGTCGGCCCGCCGCCGTGCCGGGCACGGTCCACGGCCAGCCTCGTCGCGGCCATAACGGCCAGGACGTCGTTTCCGTCCACCCGCAGGCTCGGGATGCCGAAGCCGGCGGCCCTGTCCGCAAGCTGCACGTGCGACTGCAGCCGTACGGGCTCCGAGATAGCCCAGTGGTTGTTGGAGCAGAAGAAGACCAGCGGCACCTGGAAGCTGGCTGCAAACACCATGGCCTCGTTGACGTCGCCTTCGCTCGTGGCACCGTCGCCGAAGTAGGTCACCGCCACGGAGTCGGCGCCGTCGTTCTGTATGCCCATGGCGTAGCCGGTGGCGTGCAGCGTCTGCGCGCCGATGATGATCTGCGGGGTGGCCATGTTGACGGTGTACGGATCCCAGCCGGAGGAGCCGTTTCCGCGCCAGACACGCAAAATGTCGGTCAGGTCCACGCCCCGGCAGTACGCCACGCCGTTTTCGCGGTAGCTGGAGAAGATGAAATCGTCCTGCCGCAAGGATCTGGCCGAACCGACCTGCGCCGCTTCCTGGCCCAGCAATGGCGGCCACAGGCCAAGCTCGCCCTGCCGCTGAAGGGCGGTTGCCTCGACGTCGATGCGCCGGACGGCTGTCAGGTCCTCATAGAGGGAACACAGTTGTTCATCCCCGATGTCTTTCACCCAGGGATCGAATTCCGGATGGCTGATCCGCTCACCCTCCGGGGTGATCAGCTGGATCAGATTCCGGCCGGATGCACCTTGGGTTCCCGCACTGCCGGCGGGGGCACCTGCCCTTGTTCCGCCCTGGCCCGTTTCGTCTGTAGACACGATGGCACGCAACCTTCTCACGTCGTTTGACCGGCGCCTGGGGACTTATGGTCCCGCCGGCAGCCAGCCGCCCGGGCGCCGTTGCCCCGGATAATTGTGACCCTACTCACAATGTTCATAGGGTACAACTACCGCCGCGGATACTGAGCATAATGCCCTGTTTGAAGCCTCGTTCCCGTGCTAATGTTGCGCATTATGCAAGCTTTGGATGGCACTGACACCCGCCTGCTTTCAGCCCTTGCCCGCGACCCCCGCCGGACGGTGGTGGCCCTCGCCCAGAAACTGGGGCTTTCCCGGAACACTGTCCAGGCGCGCATGGCCCAGCTGGAAAAGAAACACGTCTTCCTGTCCTTCGAACGCAGGATCAACCCGGCGTCGCTGGGGTATCCGCTGATGGCTTTCATCTCGGTCCACGTTCAGCAGCAGAAGCTGGGACAGCTGGCCCACGACCTCGCCGGCATTCCGGAAATCCTGGAAGGGTACGGATTGACCGGCTCGGCCGATCTCCTGCTGCGCGTGGTGGCAGTGGACGCGGAGGACCTCTTCAGGATCAACGGAAAGATCCTTGCGTGCGACGGCGTGGACCGGACGGACACCGCCCTGGCCATGGGTGAGCTCATTCCCTTCCGCATCCAGCCCCTCCTGGAACGGGGATCCGGCGACAGCCCGGATCCGGAGCCGGCGCACTGACCTCGGCGGGGAACTGATTCGGCCAGTATTTCCGTGCGGGTCGGACCGGTGCGCGCCCGCCGCAAACTCGGTTATAGGCTGGTCCAAGGTAAACCCACGGGACCGCCCGGCGGCTCCCAGCAAAAAGGCAGTGCCACCGCGTTGCCGGAAAGGCTCCATGTGAGCAATCCTCAGGAACCGCATCAGCCGGTCCAGCCTGCACCTTGGCCCCAGCAGCCGCAGCAACAGCCACAGGCCCAGCCGCCGGCGGGCCAGTTCGCCGCGGCTCCGGGTTACGGCGCGTCCGCGCAGCACGCGGCACCGGGACAGCCCGCGGCACCCGGGAAATACGGGGTGCCCGGCCAGTACGGGACGCCCGGCCAGCCCCCGGCCGACGGGCCGTTCGGACTTCCCGGCGAACAGCCCCCCGCGCGCGGCCGCCGCAGGCTGTGGACCATCCTGGGGGTGGCGGGCGGCGTCCTGCTGCTGGTCATCCTGGGCGTTGTCATCCTGGTCAACGTAGTGGCAGGCCCCACCAACCACGCCAGGGGCCTTGCCGACGACTTTACGAAACTGGTGATCAACGGCGAAACCTCCACGGCGTACGACGAATACCTCGACCCTGCCCTCCAGGAGCAGGTAAGCAAGGAAACGTTCATCGCCGGCATCAAGACCCTGGAGATGGACAACACGTGCAAGCCGACCTACAACGAGGTCACGGCCAGCACCGAGAACGGCACCAAGGCAGCTGATGTGGTGGGGCTCATCACCTGCAGCGGGAACAAGAACATCGACCTCGTCTACCGCTTTGAGGGCACCGACGAGCTCAAGATGATGAACATCAAGATCAAGCCCAAGGTGTAGGGCTCGCCGGATACAGGAAAGGCCCGCGGCCCCCGAAGGGGACGCGGGCCTTTCCTTGCGCGTACGACCGCGGCTGCGGGCCGCCGTCGTACGTTCGGCTGGACCTAGTGTCCGGGGATCAGTGATCCACGGCCTTTTCCGCACCGACGCCGGTGAGTGAGCGGACTTCCATCTCGGCCTGCTTGGTGGTGTCCTCGCGCTTCTTGTCCAGCACGGTGCCGAGCCAGCCGAGCAGGAACGCCAGCGGGATGGACACAATGCCCGGGTTGTTCAGCGGGAAGATGGCGAAGTTCACGTCCTTGATCATCGAGGTCGCGCCGCCGGAGACGACGGGCGAGAAGATGATCAGGAGGATCGCCGAGCCCAGGCCGCCGTACATGCTCCACACCGCGCCCTGGGTGGTGAACCGCCGCCAGAACAGCGAGTAGACGATGGTGGGCAGGTTGGCCGACGCTGCAACGGCGAAGGCCAGGGCCACGAGGAACGCGATGTTCTGGCCGTTGGCGAGGATGCCGCCCAGGATGGCGAGGATGCCGATGACCACTACGGTACGCCGTGCCACCTTGACCTCGGTATCGGCGTCGGCCTTCCCCTTGGCGATGACATTGGCGTAGATGTCGTGGGCGAAGGACGCAGCTGCGGTGATGGTGAGGCCGGCCACAACGGCGAGGATGGTGGCGAACGCCACCGCCGAGATAAAGCCGAGCAGCAGCGGGCCGCCCAGGTAGAAGGCCAGCAGCGGTGCCGCAGCATTAACGCCACCCGGAGCGGACTTGATGGTCTCGGCACCAACCAGTGCGGCTGCACCGTAACCGAGCACCAGCGTGAAGAGATAGAAGAGCCCGATCAGCCAGATGGACCACACCACGGACTTCCGGGCTTCCTTAGCCGTCGGCACCGTGTAGAAGCGCATCAGCACGTGCGGCAGCGCCGCGGTCCCCAGGACCAGCGCGAGGCCGAGGGACATGAAGTCCAGCTTGGACGTCTCCGACTTGCCATACTGCAGGCCCGGGTTCAGTACCGCGGGGTTGCCGGAGGTTTCAACAGCGGCACCGAGGAGGCTGGAGAGGTTGAAGCCGTAGATGGCCAGCACCCAGAGGGTCATCACGGCGGCGCCGGCAATAAGCAGGACAGCCTTGATGATCTGGACCCAGGTGGTGCCCTTCATCCCGCCGATCAGGACGTACATGATCATCAGGGCGCCGACGACGATGATTACCAGCGCCTGGCCGCCCCAGTCGCTGATGCCCAGCAGGAGCGAGATCAGGCTGCCGGCTCCTGCCATCTGCGCGAGCAGGTAGAAGAAGCAGACAGCCAGGGTGGAAATGGCGGCCGCGATGCGGACCGGCCGCTGCTTGAGCCGGAAGGAGAGGACATCGGCCATGGTGAATTTGCCCGTGTTCCGCAGCAGTTCTGCCACGAGCAGCAGCGCCACGAGCCAGGCCACCAGGAAGCCGATGGAGTACATAAAGCCGTCGTAGCCGTTAACGGCGATGGCCCCGGTGATGCCCAGGAACGAGGCGGCGGACAGGTAGTCGCCGGCAATGGCGGTCCCGTTCTGGGAACCGGTGAACGAGCGGCCGGCGGCGTAGTAGTCGGCGGCGGTTTTGTTGTTTCGGCTGGCCCGGATCACGATCACCATGGTCACCGCGACGAACAGGCCGAAGATGCCCATGTTGAGAAGGGTGGTTTCCTTAAGGTCGGCGACGTTGACCGCCGTGGCAATGCCGATCATTTGTTCACTCCAGTCACGCGGTTGCCGTCCTTATCAAATTCATGGCCTTCAATTTCGTGGCGGATCTCGGCCGCGATCGGGTCAAGCTTCCGGTTGGAGTAGCTGACGTACCAGCCAGTGATGGCGAAGGTGGAGACAAACTGCAGCAGGCCAAGGATCAGGCCGATGTTGATGTTGCCCCACACTTTGGTGGACATAAAACCTACTGCGTAGTCTGCGAGCAGGACGTACGCGAAGTACCACAACAGGAACGCGACCGCCATGGGGAACACAAAGCTACGGTGACGTCTGCGCAGTTCCTGGAACCGCGCCGTCGACTGGACCTGTTCGAAGTCCACGGACGCTGCTGCGTCCGGAGTGTGGGCATCGTTACCCATCGTTCCTCCTCATTGAGAGTTGAGTGGCCCACCGGCTGCCCCCGGCAACCGGGATATCGCCAATGTGACTGCAATCACCTTGCGCCGTGACGGGCGCTACATTCCAGAGCAGCGGGTGCAATGGTCGCTCAACGGTCGCGATGCTGCGGCAAACGGCACCCGCCACTACGCTGGGCACCATGCCGGACTCCCCACTCCTCACCGCAGCAGCCATCGCCGTGATCGTCCTGGCGATCGCCGTCGTCGTCGGTGTGGGCATCAAGGTACTGCGGTCCTTCCGTGACCTGGGCACCGATGCCGAGCGCGCCACGTACAACACTTTGCACGCCGCGTCCCGCGCGGGGCAGCACCTGCGGACCGGGCTGAACCCTGCAGGGGCAGCCAAGGCCAGCCGCCAGCTCCGCAATCTCCTCGGCTGTGACGCGCTGGCCATCACCGATACCGCAGGGGTCCTCGCTTGGGACGGCGCCGCTGAGGACCTGAAACCGCGGCTGATGGACCTTGCCGCGGACGTCCTGAGCGGAGGACGGACAGCTGTGCTCCAGCCTCGGGACCTGGGCGCCGAACGTGCCGCCGGCGGCCTCGCCGCCGTCATCGCGCCGGTGCGCGCCGGATCGCGGGTGGTGGGCGTGGTGGCGGCGTTTGCCCCGTCCGCGGGCGCCGGGCTGGTCCGTGCCACAGGAGAAGTGGCCGACTGGGTGGCCGTCCAGGTGGAGCTGGCGGAACTTGATGCATCCCGGACCTTGCTCATGGAAGCCGAGGTGCGGGCCTTGCGCGCGCAGATCAGCCCGCACTTCATCTACAACTCGCTCAACGCCATCGCGTCGTTCATCAACACCGATCCCCAGCGTGCCCGCGAACTCGTGGTGGAGTTCGCCGATTTCACGAGGTACTCCTTCCGGCGGCACGGTGAGTTCACCACGCTGGCCGAGGAACTGCGCTGCATCGACCGGTACCTCCTGCTGGAGCGGGCCCGCTTCGGGGAGCGCGTCCAGGTCAGCCTGCGGATCGCGCCGGAGGTGCTGAGCACCGTCATCCCCTTCCTGAGCCTGCAGCCGCTCGTGGAGAATGCCGTAAGGCACGGCCTGGAGGCGAAGGAAGGAGAAGGCCACATCACCATCACCGCCAACGATTCCGGGGCCTTTGCGGAGGTGACCATCGAGGACGACGGCGTGGGGATGGATCCTGCCGAGCTCCAGTCCATGCTGGCCGGCCACCGGGACGGGGACCACGTGGGGCTGCGGAACGTCGACGCCCGCCTGCGCCAGGTCTATGGGGACCAGCACGGCCTGGTGATCGAGACCGCCCTCGGCGAGGGGACGCTGATCACCATGCGCGTCCCGAAGTCCCAGCCCGGCCATGACGCCTGATTCAGGCTTCCCTGATCCCGGCCGCCTCCTTCCATCCGCCTCCGGCGGCTAATGTAGGACCATGATTAACGTCCTCGTCGCAGACGACGAGTTACCCGCCGTGGAGGAACTGGCGTACCTGCTGGGCAGGGACGACCGCATCGGCACCATCCACCGCGCTTCCTCCGGTTCAGAGGCCCTGCGGGCCCTGACCACCGAATCCGTTGACGCCGTCTTCCTGGACATCCACATGCCCGCCGTGTCCGGCCTCGATGTTGCCCGCGCCATTGCCCGCAGCAGCAAACCCCCGGCGGTGGTGTTTGTCACCGCCGATGAGGACTGCGCGCTGGAAGCCTTCGAGCTGGCGGCCATCGACTACCTTCTCAAGCCCATCCGGGCCGAGCGGCTGGCCCGCTCGGTGGGCAGGATCAGTGAGTTGATGCGCGACGGCGCCGCCGCGCCTGAGATGATCACCGTGGACCAGGGCGGGACCACCAGGATGATCCGGCGCGACGACGTCACGTACGTCCAGGCGCAGGGCGACTACGCCCGCCTGCACACCGTCGATGCGAGCTACCTCATCCGTGTGCCGCTGGCCGACCTGGAACAGCAGTGGGCGGAGGCGGGCTTCATCAGGACACACCGGTCTTACCTGGTGGCTTTGAAACACGTGTCGTCAATGAAGCTGGCGGCGGATAAGCCCAGCGTCTCGGTGGCCGGCGCCAGCCTCCCCATCAGCCGCCGCCACCTTCCCACGGTCAGGGAAAAGCTGGAGGCCACCCGCATCCGGCCGCAGGCATGACCCGGGTCCGGGTCACGGCACCGCGGTCGGCTCCGCGGTCGGCTCCGCGCCCTGCCGGCGAATCACGCGAAGCTGCCGAGGAATCGGACGTGGGACAGGTCTTCGTCCGGTCCCTCATCCGTTCCCAGCTGCGGCTGGCCCTGGTGGTGGCTGTCGGGTTCATGCTGATTCTTGGCGCGTTCCCCGTGCTGCTGGCCGCCGTGCCCGGCCTGGCTGAAACCCGGATTGCGGGCATCCCCTTCGACTGGCTGCTGCTCGGGGCCGGAATCTATCCGGTCATCGGCCTCAGCGCCTGGCTGTTCATCCGGACGGCTTCCCGGAATGAGGCCCGGTACCGCGACCTGGCCGGGGACAGGTGACTTCCTGATGAATCCCGCCGTTGGTGTGGTGGCACTGGTTGTGGTCTCCGTCGCCACTGCCGTCATCGGTTTCTACGGCCTGCGGATTTCCCGCACCACCGGGGATTTCTATGTCGCCTCCCGCACGGTCAGGCCGTGGTGGAATGCTTCGGCCATCGGCGGCGAATATTTGTCCGCGGCGAGTTTCCTGGGCGTGGCCGGGCTGGTCCTGCTCTCCGGTACTGACGCCCTTTGGTTCCCTGTCGGCTACACCGCGGGCTACCTGATGCTGTTGCTGTTTGTGGCGGCCCCGCTGCGGCGGTCAGGGGCCTACACCATCCCGGACTTTACCGAGGCGAGACTGGATTCGCGGGCCGTCCGCCGCGTTACCAGCCTGGTGGTGGTTGTGGTGGGCTGGCTGTACATCGTCCCGCAGCTCCATGGCGCGGCGCTGACCATCAGGATCACCACCGGGCTTCCCGCCTGGGTGGGCTCCGTGGCCGTGGTCATTGTGGTGTGCCTGACCGTGGTGGCAGGCGGCATGCGCTCCATTACTTTTGTGCAGGCGTTCCAGTACTGGCTGAAGCTCACAGCCCTCGCGGTGCCGGTCCTTTTCATCGTCTTCACCCTTGCCGGCAACGGGACTGCCGCCGTCGCCCCTGCAACCGTGAATCCCACTGCCATGGCTCCTGCCAGCGCGTACCAGAACATCTCGCTGCTGGTTGCGCTGCTGTTCGGAACCCTGGGCCTCCCCCACGTCCTGGTGCGCTTCTACACCAATCCCGACGGAAGCTCGGCACGGCGGACCACCCTGATAGTGCTCGGCCTGCTCTCGGTTTTTTACCTCTTTCCTACTGCTTACGGCCTGGCAGGGCGGATGTTCGCGCCCGAGCTCGCCCGGTCCGGGCGGGCGGACGCGGTGGTTCTGCTCCTGCCGGGGCAGCTGATCGGAGGAACTGCCGGTGACCTGCTCTCGGCCCTCGTGGTGGCCGGGGCGTTTGCCGCCTTCCTGTCCACCACGTCCGGGCTGGTGGTGTCGCTCGCCGGCGTCATCAGCCAGGACGTCCTGGGCGGCGGCGTCCGCGGATTCCGGCTCGCCGCCGTCATCTCCGCCCTCGTGCCCCTGGGTTTCGCTGTGATGACCGATTCCCTGGCCCTGGCCGGCAGCGTGGGCCTCGTATTCGCTTTTACCGCTTCCACGGTCTGCCCGGTCCTCCTGCTCGGAATCTGGTGGCGGGGCCTCACCGACACCGGCGCCATTGCCGGAATGGTCACCGGCGGCGTCCTCTGCGGTGGCGCCATGGTGTGCGGCACTGTCCTGGGCGCCACGGGAACACCGTTCTGGCTGGCCCAGCCGGCGGCGTGGACCGTGCCCGCCGCGTTCGCCGTCATGGTGTTCGTCTCCCGCGGGACCAAAGACCGGATTCCCAAGACCATGACCCGGGTCATGACGAGGCTGCACACGCCGGAACGGCCGTTGGTCACGGAACGCTGAACGTCGCCGGCTCTTCAGTTGACGGCTACCTGTGCGGGGCCGGACAGCCGGGACTAGTCGATGGCTGCCATGAGTTCGACAACGCGGTCCAGGAAGGCGTCAACCTGGGTCTCCTCATATCCGTCCTGGCCCGCCGCCGGGCGGAACACGGCACGGCGGACGCTGTCCACGCTGAGCGGCTGGTCCTCCTCGAGGTAACCGATCAGGTCGTAGCAAAGTTTGTCCACGTCCGCGATGTTGTAGCTACGGACCTTCTTTTTGGCGGGCCGGCGGAAACGTTCGCCGTCAGGGCGGTGCAGACGGCCGCGGAGAATCCCCGAGAGTTTGCCGATCTCCCGCAGCCACGCATCTTCACCCCGGGCTGCAATCAGCTCATCCCGTTCACGGCGGGCAAACGCGTCTTCGAGCCGGTCCAGCGCCGCGTCCACCACGGCTGCGGAGTAGCCGCCCTTGACCGGATCAAAGGAAACGCCACGGACATCGGCGCTGCTGATGGCATTGATGGCGGCCTGGGGTGTCTCGAGCGCCACCCTGGCGCTCTGGAGGAACTGGTCCACCTGCTTGGCGTTGTAACCAAAATCGTTGCCCCGCACGCGCTCAAACGACGCGGGAATTTTCCGCTGAAAATCCAAAGCCACTGTTGTTCCTTTGTTGCTGTGAAGCCGGGTTTTGTACCAGTCTATTGGCGCGGCCGGTGCCGGGCAGGCGGGGCGGCCAGTCGGGGACGTGCAGGATCAGGCCCCCGAAACCATCGAAAAGAGGACGAACGCCACCGGTGAAGCAAAGACGATGGAGTCCAGCCTGTCCATCACACCGCCATGCCCGGGCAGAATACTGCTCATATCCTTGATACCGAGTTCACGCTTGACCATGGACTCGGCCAGGTCTCCCGCGGTGGACGCAGCGACCAGGCCCACGGCCAGGACCACTCCCACCCACCAGGGTTTGTCCAGGATGAAAAGGCAGGCCAGGATGCCGATCAGCATGGCGCCGGCGATGGATCCGGCGAACCCTTCCCAGGATTTCTTGGGGCTGATCTTCGGGGCCATGGGGTGCTTGCCCAGCGAGGCTCCCACAAGGTAGCCGAAGGTATCGTTCGAGACCACCAGCAGGAGCATCACTGCCACCTGCCAGGCTCCGGGCGGGATTGATCCGCCGGGCCAGAGTCCCAGGGGGACGGCTACACCGGTGGCATGGAGCGGCAGCGCCGCGAAGCTGATGAAAAACGGCACCCAGCCAAGCGTAAATACACCGGCGAAGATGCTGTTCGCCGAACCGGCGGGGCTTTCCACCGATCGCCAGAGGAGCACGGCGACGCAGCTGAGGATCATGGCGAAAAGCAGGCTTTCCACACCGCCGAAGTACGCGGAGAACGGCATGCCCACGGTGCCCACCATAACCGGGACAATAGGCATCCGCGTCCCGTTTGCCTCCAGGGCGCGGAAGATTTCCCACACACCGAAGACTGCGAACCCTGTGGTGACGGCAACGAATCCGAGGGGCAGGAAGAGCAGCCCGCCCAGCACACCGATCAGCATGGCCAGGCCCACCACTATGGCTGCCGGAAGATTCCGGCCGGCTTTAGGGGTCGGGTTGCTCCGCGGCTTCCCCTTGGTGCGCGCCCGTTGTGCCGGGGCCTGCTCTGCCTGGCTCATCAGACTTCGAGCAGCTCTGCTTCCTTGCGCTTGAGCAGCTCGTCGATGCCGTCCACGTGAGACTTGGTCAGCGCGTCGAGTTCCTTTTCAGCGCGGTTACCTTCGTCTTCGCCGGCTTCGCCATCCTTGACCAGCTTGTCCAGCGTTTCCTTCGCCTTGCGCCGGATGTTCCGGATGGAAATCTTGGCGTCCTCGCCCTTGGTCTTGACGATCTTGACGTATTCCTTGCGGCGTTCCTGGGTCAGGTCCGGGATGGTGATCCTGATGACGTTGCCGTCGTTGGAGGGGTTGGCGCCCACCTCGGAGTCACTGAGGGCGCGTTCAATATCGCGCAGGGCAGTTTTATCGAACGGGGTGATGAGAATGGTGCGTGCGTCCGGGATGGCGAACGACGCGAGCTGCTGCAGCGGGGTGGGTGAACCGTAGTAGTCCACCAGCACCTTGTTGTAGAGCCCCGGATTTGCCCGACCGGTCCGGATCGAGGCGAAGTCTTCCTTGGCTACCTCTACTGCCTTGTCCATCTTCTCTTCGGCTTCGAGCAAGGTTTCTTCGATCACGGTCTCTCCTCAGAAATCAGTGCAGTCCGGCTACCGGCTCCATGCACAATCTTGGTTCAGTGTTCCTGGTTCCATTGGTGCCCCGGCCAGCGGGATGGAACCGTGCTCAGATCATCCTAGCCGTAGCTAGGGGGTCACCAGCGTACCCAGCTTTTCGCCCCGGATGGCGCGGGTAACGTTCCCTTCGCCTTCCATCCCGAAGACGACCATGGACAGGTTGTTGTCCTTGCACATGGTCATTGCGGTCTGGTCCATCACGCGGATGTCCCGGCGCAGGGCTTCGTCGTAGCTCAAGGTGTCCAGGCGCTCGGCCTCCGGATCCTTTTTGGGGTCGGCTGTGTAGACGGCGTCCACACCGCTCTTGGCCATCAGGACAACGTCGGCGTGGACTTCAAGGGCCCGCTGGGCCGCTACGGTATCGGTGGAGAAATACGGCAGGCCGGCACCTGCGCCGAAGATGACAACGCGGCCTTTTTCCATGTGGCGGATGGCACGGCGCGGAATGTAGGCCTCGGCCACCTGGCCCATGGTGATGGCGCTCTGGACCCGGGTTTCAACGCCGGCCTGCTCCAGGAAGTCCTGCAGGGCCAGGCAGTTCATGACCGTGCCCAGCATGCCCATGTAGTCCGCGCGTGAGCGGTCCATGCCGCTCTGGGACAGTTCGGCCCCGCGGAAGAAGTTGCCGCCACCCACCACTATGGCAACCTCGACGTCGGGAACTGCTGCGGCGATCTGCTTGGCCACACCGCGGACGGTGTCGGGGTCAACGCCCAGTTTTCCGCCACCGAAGACCTCACCTGAGAGCTTCAGGAGGACGCGGCGCCGGTTCTTTTCTGGCTGGCTTGAAGTATTGACGGCTTCCATGGGTGCCTTCCCGTTGTGGACTCTGAAAAAGATTATCGTGCTGGGCGGCCAAAGGTCTCATCCGGCCCTTGCCGGGTGCATGCAAAAGGGGCGGCCACCGAAGTGGCCACCCCTTTGCGGATTCGACTAGGAGCCGACGCGGAAACGTGCGAAGGACGTGCCCTTGACGCCGGCCTCTTCGAGAACCTGCGCCACGGACTTCTTGGCATCCTTGGCGAATGCCTGGTCTACCAGGACCTCGCCCTTGTAGAAGCCCGTAACGCGGCCTTCCACAATCTTGGTGAGTGCTGCCTCGGGCTTGCCCTCAGCCTTGGCGGTCTCTTCGGCGATACGACGCTCGGACTCGACCAGCTCGGACGGAACGTCTTCGCGGGTCAGGTAGTTCGGCGACATGGCGGCGATGTGGACTGCAACGTCGTGTGCGGCGGTTGCAGCGGCTTCGCCTTCACCGTCGACAGCGAACAGGACGCCGACCTGGGCCGGGAGGTCCTTGGAGGTCTTGTGCAGGTAAGCGTCGACAGTGCCGCCCTCGATGCGGGAGATCCTGCGGACAACAACCTTTTCGCCCAGGATTGCGCCCTCTTCGACGACAACCTCGGACAGCGGCTTGCCGTCAACCGTGGTGGCGAGGAGGGTGTCGAGATCGGCAGCGCCGGACTCCACAGCAACCGTCAGGACCTTGTCGGCCAGCTGGATGAACTTGTCAGCCTTGGCAACGAAGTCCGTCTCGCAGTTGACCTCGATCATGACGCCAACGCCGTTGCTGACCTTTGCGGCCACGAGGCCTTCAGCGGTGGAGCGGCCTTCGCGCTTCGTAGCGCCCTTGAGGCCCTTGATGCGGATGATCTCGATGGCCTTTTCGGCGTCGCCGTTGGCTTCGTCGAGTGCCTTCTTGACATCCATCATGCCGGCGCCGGTGCGCTCGCGGAGAGCCTTGATATCAGCGGCAGTGTAGTTCGCCATGTGAACCCCTCTGTCTAGAAAATTTATGTGGTGTACGGACCGACAGGACGGCGGCTCACCGGGTGAGCCGCCATCCTGTCAGTGATCCGGCGCTGCGGGCAGCACCGGAGAATCCGGGATTTACTTGTCTTACTTGTCCGCGTCGGCGGCGGGCGTTTCCTCAGCAGCCGGAGCAGCCGGGGCTTCCTCGGCAGCCGGAGCGGCAGCTTCCTCTGCAGCCGGAGCGGCAGCAGCCTCTTCGGTCTTGCTGCCTTCGAGGAGTTCGCGCTCCCACTCAGCCAGCGGCTCTTCCGGAGCCTCGGTGGTGCCGGTTGCACGCTGGTTGCGGGCGATGAGGCCCTCGGCAACGGCGTCGGCGACAACGCGGGTCAGCAGGTTTACGGAGCGGATGGCGTCATCGTTGCCCGGGATCGGGAAGTCGACTTCGTCAGGATCGCAGTTGGTGTCCAGGATGGCCACAACCGGGATGTTCAGCTTCTTGGCCTCGTCAACGGCGAGGTGTTCCTTCTTGGTGTCCACGATCCAGAGCACGGAAGGTGCCTTGGTCAGGTTGCGGATACCGCCGAGGTTGGTTTCCAGCTTGGTCAGTTCACGGCGAAGGAGCAGCAGTTCCTTCTTCGTGTACGCGGAACCGGCGACGTCGTCGAAGTCGATCTCTTCCAGTTCCTTCATGCGCTGGATGCGCTTGGAGACGGTCTGGAAGTTGGTCAGCATACCGCCGAGCCAGCGCTGGTTCACGTAGGGCTGGCCCACGCGGGTAGCCTGCTCAGCAATTGCTTCCTGGGCCTGCTTCTTGGTGCCGACGAAGAGAACGGTGCCGCCGTGTGCAACGGTGGCCTTCACGAACTCGTAGGCGCGGTCGATGTAGGACAGCGACTGCTGAAGGTCAATGATGTAGATGCCGTTGCGCTCCGTGAAGATGAAGCGCTTCATCTTCGGGTTCCAACGGCGGGTCTGGTGTCCAAAGTGGACGCCGCTGTCAAGCAGCTGGCGCATAGTTACGACGGGCATGCCGGCGCTCCTTCCGGCAGGTCATTCATGAGAAAGCCTCGCGGCCCTCTTACCCTGCCAATAGTTGACGGTTGATTAGCGTGGCCCAGGGCGGGCCGTGCTCCTGGCATCCCTTGCGACTCTCATCAGGACCGGGGTCCTGACCGTAAGAGGCGCAATCCTCCTCAACTAAGCCGGGGCTCTAGAATTGGAGGTCTGGATGCGCGTAGTCAGTTGCTGCTCCCCCGCATTCCTGAATGAGGCGTGCCGACGCAAACGCGTTGAGGGCACAGCAAACTGCTCCACCAAGTGTACTACAGGCGCCGATATTCCCAGGACAGCCTCCGCCCGTCCGGCCGCCGTTTTCCACATGGCAGCACCGGGCACTCGCGGTAGCCGGCCGGCAGCGGAATGCTGGGCGGATGACAGCTAATCTTGTGCTTGCCGCCGTCCTGCTGCTCCAGGCAGTCACGGTTCCCCAGGCATCGGCTCCGCGCCCGGACTGGGACTGGCCGCTCACGCCCAGGCCTGCAGTGGTGCGGACCTTCGACCCGCCGGACAAGCCGTGGATGAGCGGGCATCGCGGCGTGGACCTTGGCGCAGCGCACGACGGCGTCCCGGTCACCTCGCCTGCGTCCGGCACTGTGAGTTTCGTCGGCGTGGTGGTTGACCGTCCCGTGATCACCATCGATCACGGCGGCGGGCTGCGCAGCAGCTTTGAGCCCGTGGAGAGCACCCTAACGGCCGGAACCGCCGTAGCGAAGGGCGAGGTCATCGGAACGCTTATGCCGGGTCACTGCGGCGCGCTGCACTGCGTCCACTGGGGGGTCAGGCGTGGCGATGACTACGTCAATCCACTGGAATTCGTCATCGACCTCCGGCCGTCGATCCTCCTGCCGGTCACCGCAGCGGTTCCGCTCCGGCTGCCCTAGACGATGGCTGAGATTCCGGTGATGGCGCGGCCGGTCACCAGCGTGTTGATCTCGTGGGTTCCTTCGTACGAGTAGATGGCTTCCGCATCGGCGAAGATCTTGGCCATTTCGAAGTCGGTCACGATCCCGTTGCCGCCCAGGAGGCTGCGGCCGATCGCCACGCTTTCCCGCATCCGGGCGGTGGTGAATGCCTTGGCCAGGGCAGACTGCTCATCCTTGGCCTGGCCGGCGTCCTCCAACTGGGAAAGCCTGACCATCATGCCCATCGAGCTGACGGCGTTGCCCAGGATCTGCACCAGCTGGCTCTGGACCAGCTGGAAGGAGGCCAGGGGGCGGCCGAACTGGTGGCGTTCCACGGCGTAGCGGCGGGCAACATCGAACGCGGCGAGCTGCTGCCCCACTGCCTGCCAGGCCACGGCCAGCCGGGTGACCTTGAGGACCTTGTTGGTGTCGCGGAAGCTGTTGGCGCCGGCAAGTTTGAAGAAGTCGGGGACCACAACGTTGTCCAGCGCGATATCTGCGTTCTGGACGGTACGGAGTGAGATCTTGTTTTCAATCTTGGAGGCACTGAAGCCGGGCAGTGTTGTATCAACCAGGAAGCCCTTGACCTGATTGTCGGCAAGGTCGCGGGCGTAGACGACCACCCAGTCGGAGAAGGTGGCGTTGCCAATCCACCGTTTGGCGCCGTTGAGGATCCAGGTGTCGCCGTCGCGCTGCGCCGTGGTGCGGGTGCCGCCTGCCACGTCGGAGCCGCCCAGGGGTTCAGTGAGGCCGAACGCGCCGATCTTCTTCAATGAATAGATGTCCGGGAGCCAGGCGTCCTGCTGTTCCTGGGAGGCCAGGGCCTCGATGGATCCGGTGAAGAGTCCGTCGTGGACGCCAAGGAAGGTGGCGATGGAAGTGTCCGCACGCGTGGCCTCGGCGTGGACGAGGCCGGCAAACAGATTCGAATAGCCCTGGCGCCGCACCGGACTGACAAGGTCGATTTCAGCCAGCTTGGGGATGAGATCCATGGGGAATTCGCCGCGGTTCCAGCAGTCGACGGCGATGGGCCGGACTTCGCGGGAAAGGAAGCCGCGGATTTCGGCCAGGCGGTCCTGCTCCTTGCCCGTAAGCAATTGCTCGAAGGCAAAGAAGTCACCGTCGGCATATGGAAGATCGTTGATGTCAATGGATTTCTTGGCCATGGTTTCCTCGCTCGGGATCAGTTCTGGCGAACAGAACTCCGAGGATCACGAACCCCGGAGTTCAGTAAGTTACTGGTGAGTAACTTACCGCAAGGACCTCTTCCCCGCAACGGCGGGTGGATGAGACGGGCGGCCTGGTTGGTGCGGAGGCCGCAGGATCCTAGGCTGCCTGGCTTTGGACGGATAATGACCGGTCCGGGTGCGGCAGGGAGGCGTGACACCTAACTTCGGTAAGGTCAGGATTGCAAGGACGCTGGGATCATTTGCTTGGGGGAATGGACATGACTGACCCACGCCGCGAGGCCATCCTTATCCGTCGCCCGGATGAGTCTGGTTTTGACGACAGGACCTCCGACGTCGTGGAATGCGTTGCCGGCGCAGATTACACCTACCTCACGTTCCAGCCGGCCAAGGGAAGTCCGAAAAAGTACCGGTACTCCACCCGGAAAATTCTGGTTCTCAGCAATCCCGAAAGGCAACGCCTCGGCGATAGGGACTGTGTCAGCGTGCGGGGCCAGTTCGTGCAGGGAGTGACGGAAGTCTGGCGCTTCGATGGTCCCGGCCAAACCTGGTGGCGGGTCTTTTCACTAAACGGCGGGCACGAGACACATCAAATGTGCGTGCAGGACGAGTTCGCCATAGTTCCGGCCGCTGAGCTTCCACCCGCAGCTTATGACGTCCTCAACTACTGGCACGACGTCGTTTCCCACCTGGAAACGAAGGATCCTTTGCGTCCGCTCTATGAAAAGTTCAGGACGGTTCCGCAGGGAAGCGTCCTGGATCTGTATCTTCGCGGAGCGGCTCCTGATGCCTCGGCTGATCCTGGCGAGCTCATCTTCCCGTTCTCTACAAACCTCAGCCAGCGTGAAGCCCTCAGAAAAGGCCTCACCCACCGTATATCAGTGATCGATGGGCCCCCGGGAACGGGCAAGACGGAAACAATACTCACCCTGGTGGCCAACATCATCCGCACTCCAGGAAAAACAGTGGGCGTTGTATCCTCCAACAACGCTGCGGTGAGGAACGTCCGCGACAAACTCACAGCCGAAGGGCTCGGCCACGTCGCAGCAGACTTGGGGAACAACGAAGTCAAAGTCAATTTTTTCACCGGCGACCACCCCGGCAACACAGAGGTGCAACGCAAGGCCGGCAGGACACCTGTACCGCGGCCTGCCGCAGGACAGATTTCAGACCTCGACGAGCGAGTCCAGCACGCGCAGACCACGGCCAGGGAGCTGGCCACGCGTCGGCAGGAGCTGGCTGCCTTCAAACTGGAGCGGCGTCACTTCGGCCAGCACATCGGCAGCCACGATCTGCCACCACTGCCAGCCTTGGCCATCCTGCAGCGGCCGTCAGTCCGTATCCTCGAATTCCTGGCCGAGACAGCGTCCGTTCCGGCCAATGAAAGTCCGTTCCAGAGACTTTTTCGCCGCGTGAGGGGGCGATTCCGGTACGGTCCAACCAAACACATCGATCCCTATGACACGGACGTGGTACTCCGCCTCCAGGCCGCCTTTTACGACAAGCGGATTGCGGAACTCGAACAGCAGGTCCTGCAGCTGGAAAGGCAAAGCGACCAGAACCACGCTCCCGGGCTCGACGGCGATCTGCGGCGGCTGTCGAGGCAGGCGCTGGATGCCAGCCTGCATGAGCGTTACGCCACGGGAGGGTCACAAAGTTATTCGGTGGGGAGCTACCGCCGGCACTTCAGCGCTTTTGCCCATGACTACCCGGTCATACTCAGCACCTGCCACTCCCTGCCCGGCAGCATCCCTGACGGCTTCCTGCTGGACTACCTGATCATTGATGAAGCGTCACAAGTGGACCTGCTGGTTGCCGGCTCTGCGCTTTCCCGCGCTCGGAACCTCATTGTGGTGGGCGACCTGCAGCAACTCCCCCACATTCCCAAGCCGGATGCAGCCCAGCGTGCCCGGCCGTCACCGGCGGCCAGTTATGACTATGAACGGCACAGCATTCTGTCCTCGATCATCGAACGATTCGGCACCGGCCTCCCCCGGACCATGCTTCGGGAGCACTACCGCTGCGACCCTGCCATCATCGACTTTTGCAACAAGAAGTTCTACGGCGGCCAGCTGATCCCCTTCACCACCAGCGATCCGGGCAATAGGCCGCTGGTAGTGGTACGGACCGCCCAGGGAAACCACATGAGGCAACATGCCGGTGGCCGCACCAATCAGCGGGAAGCGGATGTCATTGCCGAGGAGGTGCTGCGGAAATTCTGTTCGGACACGGACCCCGAAGACATCGGCGTGGTGACCCCGTACCGGCTGCAGGTGGACAAAGTGGCAGCAGCCATCGTCAATACCATCCAGGCTGACACAGTCCACAAATTCCAGGGCCGCGCCAAGGACGTCATCATCATGAGCACAGTCCTGGACGAGACCAGGAACGGACGTTTCGGGGTTCAGTTCGTGGACAACCCGCACCTGGTCAATGTGGCGGTTTCCCGCGCGGTCAAAAGGTTTGTCCTGGTGACGAATTACGACATGCTGCCGGCCAGCCGCCATCTCCGCGACCTGATCCGATTCATTCAGTACCAAGACCCCGAACACGGCGTGTTCGACAGCTCAGTCCTCTCCGTGTTCGATCTCCTGTACAAGGAGTACTCAGCGGTGCTGGGGCCCTTGGCTGCCCGCCTTCACACCACGTCCAAGTTCGCTTCAGAGAACATCGTGTGGACCTTGCTCCTGGACATTCTTGCCGAGGACGCCCACACGCATCTGGCCGTTGCCCAACAGGTGGTCCTGCGCAATCTGCTCCCGGACCTGTCCCGGCTTACGCCCCGGCAGGCGGACTATGTGAGGAACCGCGCCACAATGGATTTCGTCATCTACAACCGGATTACCAACATGCCCATCCTCGCGGTGGAAGTGGACGGCTTCGCCTTCCACGAAGCTGACCCCCTGCAAAAAGTCCGGGACGGCCTGAAGGATGCGATCTGCAGCGCGCACAGTATTCCGCTCCTGCGGCTGCCTACCACCGGGAGCGGGGAAGAACCGCTCATCCGTAACAGGCTTACGGCGGTGGACATCTGACTGCCGGGATCTGACCCGGCATGCCTATTAACGTTCGTAGGGCTACTCGGACTTGAACCGAGGACCTTAGGATTATGAGTCCCGCGCTCTAACCAGCTGAGCTATAGCCCCATGCCCATGACTGAACGGATCCGGAAGGACTTCGGATTCAGCAGGGCAAAAACACTCTAGCAAACGAGGACGCCGCATCTGACCACCGCTGCTGCCTGGCACGCCAGGTCGACGGCCGCCTGGCCACCGATTGCCCGCCCTTAGACCACTTTGTCTTCGAAGCTGGCGCCGCGGTAGAGGTCCTCGAAGGTCTGCAAAGTGCCTTGGATGCTGTGCGGTTCCACCATGCGCCGGCTGGCCTGGCCCATCGCTGCGCGCTCCGACGCGGGCAACTGCAGGATCCGGGTGATCTTGGCTGCGAGGTCGTCGCTGTCGTTAGGGGTGAAAAGGTAGCCGTTCTCGCCGTCGCGCACGAGGTGCGGCAGCGCCATGGCGTCCGCGAGCAAGACCGGCGTGGAGGCCGACATGGCTTCCAGGGTGACCAGGGACTGCAGTTCGGCAGTGCCGGGCATGCAGAACAGGTCCGCCTTGATGTACGTCTCCCGGAGTTGTTCATCACTGGCCAGTCCGAGGAACCGCACCCGGTCCTCGAGCCCAAGCCGTTTGGCGAGCGCTTCGAGGGACTGACGGACTTCGCCGCCGCCGACGATCTCCAAGTGAACATTCAACGCGGCAGGAGTTTTGGCCACCGCGTTAATGAGGACGTCGATGTGCTTTTCCTCAGCCAGCCTGCCCACAAACACCACGGTCGGGTTCGCATGCGGTTCGATGACCTCGCCGGGCTGCAACTCATACGCGGCCGAGTCGATGCCGTTGGAGAGTGGCAGCACCTTGCGGAGGAAGGCGTGCTGGTGCATGGCTTTCGCGGCCAGCGGCGTGGGCGTGGTGACCACGTCCGCCTGGCCCATGACCTTCCCCATGTCCTTCCAGGAGATCTTGCCGATGATGTCCTTGAACCACTGCGGGAAAGGCAGGAACGGGTTGAGGTTTTCCGGCATGAAGTGGTTGGTGGCCACGATCCTGATGCCCCGCTTCACAGCCTCATACAGGACGTGTTCGCCAATCATGTAGTGGCTTTGGATGTGGACCACGTCAGGCTTGACCCGGTCGAACAGGAGGCTGATCTCTTTCTTGATTTCCCAGGGCAAACAGATGCGGAAGTATTCGTGGGTGAACACGCCATGCGAGCGGAGGCGGTGCACTGTTGCTTCGGAGCGGAACTCAGTGAAGCTGGCTCCGTTGTCCGCACGGCAAGCCAGGACATTCACATTGTGGCCGCGGCCGGTCATGCCCTTCGCCAGACGGTAGCTGAACTGCGCCGCCCCGTTGATGTGGGGCGGATACGTATCCGCGGCGATCAGGATGGTCAGGGGGCGCTGGTCAGAGGGCGTTGTCACGTTGAGAGCTCCTGAAGGTCACGGTGCGGGCACCTGACGCTGAGACACCGGTAGCCGCATGCGCGGTAGCACGGGGCCTCGTGGTGAAAGTCGGTTTGTTCAAAACTGGCTAGGTCAAGACTTGTTGGTCGGAAATCGGTTGAGACTACTGGACATGATTTGTTGGTGAGACAGGCTAGTGGGACGCCCTGCCTGCCGCCTTCCGCGCATCTTTCTTGCGCTTGGTGACCTCAGGGTGGTGCCTGGAAAGGGCGATCACCCCCACGATAGCAAGGGATGCTGCCGTGGCCATGGCAATCGCCATTACGGCGTGGACGTCAGGGCGCAGCTCACCCAGGATCACGATCCCGATGGCGATCCCCACAATCGGATCGATGACTGTCAGGCCGGCGATAACCAGATCAGGCGGGCCGCCCGAGTAGGCGCTTTGGACGAACCAGGAGCCGAGCCCGCCGGCTGCGGCGATTGCCACCACCGAATACCACTGGACGTTGAGCAGGAACAGCCCGTTCGGATCCAGCAGGTGTTTGCCGATGATCCGGGTCAGCACCGCCACAAAGCCGAAGAGAACACCGGCGCCGAGGATGTAGACAAATGCACTCATGCGGTGCCGGAACATCACCGCCAGGGTCCCGAAAACCCCGACAGCCAGGGCAAGCAGCAACACAATGGTGAGCTCATCCTCCTGGTTCACATGATGGTTTTCCTGGGTCACGTTCACGGCAAGGAGGACAAACAGGGCGGACCCGGTCACGCACGCGGCGATGGACACCATGGTGGCCCGGTTGATTGTGATGTCCTGGTCGCGGGCGTTCACAACGGTGGTAATGACCAGTGCGATCGCCCCGATGGGCTGCACCACGGTCAGCGGCGCGGAAACCAGCGCCACTGCGTTCATGGCCATTCCAAGGCACAGCAGGAGCAGCCCGACCACCCACCGCGGATTGCGCAGCAGGCGCAGGAACCCGTTGGAACTCAGCGCGAGCCCACCCGTATCGGCCTTAACGGCACTCCCCTGCTTCTGCGCTCCCAAGGCAAGGCAGAACGCCCCCAGCACCGCCAGCAGGACTGCAACCCACACCATCAGGCGCTGCCGCCGTCGTGCTTTGCGCCATCCTGATGTGACTGCATTCTGCCCTTTCGCAGAATGGCCCAGAAATAGTTGTAGGCGGCAATCCAATGACCGGCGAGTCCGAGACCCAGCACGATCCAGGCGGCGATGAACAGCGGCTCCCCAAAGGGAGTATCCAGCCGGGAGAGGACCAGCATTGGAGTGCCCAACAGCAGGAGACCGGTACGGACCTTGCCGACCCTGCTCACCGGCAGATCGGGATGGCCCCGGAAATAGAAGAGTGTCAGGACCAGGAGCACGGCGTCGGGGACCAGGAGCGCGGCAAGGTAGAGCCAGTGGACGACGCCGGCGATCACCAGGGTGACTGCTACGGCGATCAGTGCGAGCCGGTCAGCCAGCGGGTCCATGACCCGGCCCAGCTTGGACGCCTGGTCGAAACGGCGTGCCACATAGCCGTCAATCCAGTCGGTGCCAGCCATGACTGCCAGGACAACAACGGCGATCCCGTACTCCTGTTGCGCGAGAACCAGCCAGATGAACAGCGGTACGCCCATAAAGCGCAGCACCGTGAGGGCGTTGGGGATGGTGAAGACGCGGTCGTGATCGATCTGGGGGCGGCCGGGACGCGCGCCAGCGCCGATGAACCTCACTCCGCTCCCCTCCTCACAGCACTGCGTGGACGTGTTGGTCAGTTATGGATTCCGAAGCAGCCTGCGCAGCAGCACCACAAAAACAGTGGCAGAAGCCACGAGAGCGGCCAGGGGCTTCCAACGGAGGCTGGCACCTTCAGCGGACTCGGAGAACGCTGCGAACTTTTGACCGGCCGCGTTCTTCCCGTGGTCGAGCACGGCCTTGCCCTCGCCGAGCTTTACCTTGGCCGCGCCCACAAGGAAGTTGACCTGGGGTTTGAGGTCCAACTCGGTGTCCAGCTCGTCACGGACTTCGGCGATGTGGCGCCGCCGCTGGTCCAGCCTGCGGTGGAGCTCGGGCTCGGACGCGTGCGGGAACTCCACCTTGTTTGCCTCTTCCTTGGCTTCCTTCTCAGCCTTGGCCTTCGCTGCGGCCTCGGCCTTGGCAGCCTTGGCTGCTTTTGCCTCCGGGCTGGCCGGATCCAGGATGGCGGCATTGAAGTCCGAACCTTCCTTGGCAATGCCGAGGTCATGCTTGATCCCGCGAATGGTCTCCTCCGGCATCAGGGGCATCGCCTTCTTGAACTTCCGGAGACCGATCAGCCCGCCGATGAGGGCGATAACCAGGAACACGGCGCAAACGATCAGCGCGGCCAGCCAGGCGGGCATGATGGTGGCCAGGCCCATGATAGCGGCAACGATCAGGCCAACAACCAGGAACGCCACGAACACCAGCGCGACAGCGAAAAAGGCTGCCGCCACTCCCACCTGGACGCCCTTGCGCTTGAGCTCTACCTTGGCAAACGCGATTTCGTCGTTCAGTTGGCGGGGCGCCAGGCGAAAGAGTAGTTTCAGCGTCTTGGGCAGTGCGGTGATACGCAATCCCTGGCTGGTGCGCCCGGTGTGACGTCCGCTCATCGGTTCCCGCCTTACTTGTTGCTGGTCTGCTGTTTTATCGGTCCGGCTTCGTCTACGGGAGCGTGCGCCAGCACGGTCCCGCCCCCAAAGCTATCATTCAGGGTCAGGCCAAACTCCCGTGCCGGCCCAACGGCGCGCTTGCAATCCCATAACGAGTGACCTGCCGGGGCCTAGGATTGGTCTCCGTGACCACACCCCTCAATCCGGGCGATTCCCTGAGCCGCCGCCGGAAGTTGCTGTACATCCTCCTCCTCGGTGCCCTTACCGCTTTGGGGCCCTTCACAATTGATCTGTACCTGCCGGCCTTCCCGGCGCTCGAAGCCAGCCTGGGAGTGTCAGAGGCACAGGTCCAGCTGACCCTGGCCGGCACCACCGTAGGCTTCGCGCTCGGCCAGCTGGTGGTGGGCCCCCTCAGCGACAAGTTCGGCCGGCGCCTCCCGCTGATCCTGGCCACTGCCCTGCACATTGCCTCTTCGCTGGGAGCGGCCCTGTCCACCGACATCGCCACGCTGGGCCTCTTCCGCGTTTTGATGGGCGTGGGCGCGGCCGGCGGCGGCGTGGTGGCCATGGCAATGGTCCGCGATCTGTTCTCCGGTTACGCCATGGTACGGATGTTCTCACGGATGGCCCTGGTGAACGGACTCGCACCGATCCTTGCACCGGTCATCGGATCCCAGCTGCTGCTCGTGATGCCCTGGCCCGGCATCTTTGTGTTCCTGGCCGGTTACGGCACCCTGGTGATCACTGCAGCGCTCTTCCTGGTCCGGGAAACCCTCCCGCCCGAAAAGCGCGGCCAATCCGGGATGACTGCCGGGCAGCGCTACAAAGTCCTCTTCACGGACCGGATCTTCGTGGGGCTGCTGGTGGTGGGCGGCATGAACTTCGCCGGCCTCTTTACCTACCTGTCCGCCTCGCCGTTCCTGTTCCAGGACATTTTCGGTTTCTCGGCGCAGGAGTACGGCCTTTTGTTCGGGATCAATTCCCTGGGCATCGTGGCCGGCGTCCAGATCAGCTCCAGGCTTATCCGGCGGGTCCCGCCCCAGTGGATCCTGGCATGTTCCACGGCCTGGATGTTTTTGATGGCCCTGCTGATCGTGATTTTCGACCAGGCCGGACTGGGGCTGTGGGGCGTGCTTGTCCCGCTCTGGCTTTACATCATGGGTACGGGTTTCACGTTCCCGTGTGTGCAGGTGCTGGCACTGTCCAGCCACGGAGCCCAGGCCGGCACGGCTGCCTCCCTGCTGGGGGCCGCGACCTTCATGATGGCGGGGCTGATCTCACCGGTGGTTGGCTGGCTGGGAATCACGAGCTCCACTCCGATGGGCGCCGTCCAGGCCGCGTGCATCCTGGTAGCAATTGCCGGTCTGTGGCTTATCGTGCGGCCACGGACAGTCCCGTCGATCCAGTGAGCCGCACGCCGCACCGCAACCCCCGGGGACTGTTCCTCGGGGCAGTGCTGGGCGCCGTCGCCGGCTACTTTGCCGGCCGGATGGTCGGCAGCCCTGCAATGGGAATTATCCTCGGCGCCCTCGTCGTTTCGGCGCTGCTCTATCGGGTGAACCCTGGTCCCTGGAACCGGAAATAAGTGAACCCGCAGGTTTAGGCTCAGCCCCGGCGCAGACGGTCCGCGCGGGCCTGCGGCCTCCCGTCCGCCAGAGCGGTTTGCCAGGGCCGTCCGCCCCTGACGTGGCGTACGCTGCCGCGATAAAATAAATCCGTGCCCAGCTGGCAGTACTCCTCGCCGCTTCCGGCCACATGGCAACGGTGCGATTCCGGCATCCTGCCACTGTGGTGGGACCGGCTGTGTGCGCAGACGGGCGAGCAGTCAGCGGCCCTCTATGCTGCGGGGCTCTTTACCGAAGACCGGCGCCGCCCGATTGCCCAGTGGTTCAACCCCGCCTTCAGCGCAGCCCTCCTGGTAGCCCCTGAGACGTCTCCCGAGTGGCCCGTGCAGCGCTTCGGCATCTTCTACGCTCCACCGGGCGCCGGCTTCGCCAGGGTGCACTCCGCCCCGCATGAATGGCACCCGCGCGAACCCCGCAAGTCCCCCACCGAACAGGAAGCGTTCCTCGCCGCCATCGCCGAGGCCGAGCGTTTCCTGCAGGTGGAAATGGATTTCGTCTGAAAGCAAAAGTTCCCCGCCCTCACACGGAGGACGGGGAATTTTTGTTGTTTGCTCCTCCTGCTGGACTTGAACCAGCAACCCTTCGATTAACAGTCGAATGCTCTGCCAATTGAGCTAAGGAGGAATGAAGCAGGTATGACCTTAGCAAAGGTTTCCCGCCAATGTGAAATCGGCGCTGTCACGTCCCCGCAATACCCTCCCCGGGTATAAAAAATCCCCGTTCCGGTGACCCGGAACGGGGATTGTGCGCTCCTCCTGCTGGACTTGAACCAGCAACCCTTCGATTAACAGTCGAATGCTCTGCCAATTGAGCTAAGGAGGAATGAAGCGGGTATCAGCCTAGCAAACCCACCGGCTGGAAGCGAAATCGGACGTGAAATCCAGACTGCAGCGCCCGGATCAGGAGTCCGAGCGGAGCGCCCGGCGTTCCATTTCCAGCATCATCAGTTCGCGGTTGAGCCGCTGGAATTCCTCGGGACTGGCTGCGGGGTCCAGCCGTTGCAGCTGGCCCATCTTGTCTGCTTTCACCCGGGTGATCTGGAGCTCGAACAGCCGGGCCAGGATGTCCTTGCAGTATTTCTGGACGGCGTCGGCGGTGCTGGCCGGCAGCGGCACCACAGCCAGTTCGGACACCAATGGACGCAAAGGTTCCGGGACCTCGTTCATCACCTGCTCCACCCAGCGCACGGGCTCCCCGATTGATCCTGGACCGGAGGCGCGCATGGCGTCATGAACGGCCTGGAAGGCGGGTGTCCTGAACCGCGCAGCCGAGAAGCGTTCCCAGATGCCGCCGCCCAGCAGCGCGGGCTCCTGCAGCGCCACCTCCAGCGCCTGCCGCTCCATGGACGCCACCGGATCGCGGGGATCGGGCCGGTGATAGGAGGGAACAGCGCCCGACGCCGGTCCGGCAGCGACTCCGGGTCCGCCGGGTTGCGTCCTGGGCGCCCCTGCACGGGTGCCGGGCTGGGCCGGTCCGCCCGCCGGCGGCGCGCCTGTAGCCTGCGATCCTGCAGCAGCACGTTTCATTGCCACGGCCACGGCCTGGCTGACCTCTTCAACGGCCATGCCAAGCCAGCCTGCCAGTTCCCGGGCGTAGGCAGGCCGGATGGCGGCGTCCCGGATCTGGGCCACCACCGGGGCAGATTCGCGAAGGGCTGCCACGCGGCCTTCCACGGTGTCCAGATTATGGCGTTTCAGTGTTGCCTTGATGGCGAATTCAAACAACGGACGCCGGCTGTTGATGAGGTCCCGGACAGCGGCGTCGCCCTTGGTCTGGCGCAGGTCGCAGGGATCGGCGCCGGTGGGGTCCACGGCCACATAGTTCTGGGCCACGAACCGCTGGTCCTCGTCGAAAGCCCGCAGCGCGGCCTTCTGCCCCGCGGCGTCACCGTCGAAAGTGAAGATCACTTCTCCCCCGGTGCCGTCGTCGGACAGGAGCCGCCGGGCGATCTTGATGTGTTCGGCGCCGAACGCGGTACCGCAGGTGGCCACCGCCGTCGGAATTCCCGCAAGGTGGCAGGCCATCACGTCCGTGTAGCCTTCCACCACCACCAGCTGGCGGTCCTTGGCAACATGTTTTTTGGCCAGATCGATCCCGTAAAGGACCTGGGATTTCTTGTAGAGCGTCGTTTCGGGGGTGTTGAGGTACTTGGGGCCCTGGTCGTCCTCGTAGAGTTTCCGGGCGCCGAAGCCGATGGTGTCCCCGGCGATGTCGCGGATGGGCCAGATCAGGCGGCCACGGAACCGGTCGTAGATTCCCCGGTTTCCTTCAGAGAACATGCCGGTGAGCTTGAGTTCAGCGTCAGTGAAGCCCCGGCCGCGGAGATGCTTCAGCAGCGCATCCCAGCCCTGCGGCGCGTAACCGACGCCGAACTGTTCCGAGGCGGCCCGGTCAAAGCCGCGGTTGTACAGGAAGTTCCGGCCTTCAGCGGCGCCGGGAGTCAGCAGCTGGGCGCGGAAGAACTCGTCGGCAATTTTGTGCGCGTCCAGCAGGCGCTGGCGCTTTCCCACTTCTTCGCGGCTGGGACCGGTTCCGCCGTCCTCGTAGCGCAGTTCATAGCCAATGCGGGCGGCAAGCTTTTCGACGGCCTCATGGAAAGACGTATGGTCCTGCTTCTGGACAAAAGCGATGACGTCGCCGTCTTCGCCGCAGCCGAAGCAGTGGTACCTGCCTACCTGGGGGCGGACGGTGAATGACGGCGAGCGCTCGTCGTGGAAAGGGCAGAGGCCCTTATACGTCCCCAGGCCGGCACCCTTGAGTGTGACGTAGCCGTCAACCACTTCCTTGATGTCCGTGCGCTGGCGAACTTCGTCAATATCTTCTCGTTTGATCAGGCCAGCCACAGAGCCATCCTAGCCCCGGGGTGCCGCCGGGAAGAGCGCCTGGTGTTGTTCCTCACCAAAGCGATGGCAGGCTCCCCACGAGCCGCTCGTACATGGCCAGCGCCGACCCGTCCGTGAGTGACGCCACCTGGTCGATGACCACCCTCAGCCGTGCGCCGTCGTCGGGCGCGTCCCGCCAGTCCGCCGCGAACATCGGCTCGAGGTGGCGGTCCCCCGTGGCGTTCAGGGCCGTCACCAGCGCATGCAGGACTTCGCGCTGGCGCTCGTAGATGGGCTGGCGGTGCTCGGTGGTCATCACGAACGTGGTGGCCAGGCCCTTCATCACCGCGATCTCCATAACGGTCTCGTCCGGGACCATCAGCTCGGCGTTGTACCGGGTGAGGTTCTCCGGACCATAGAGGGCACGCGTGGCCTCCAGGGCGCTCTGGCAGAACCGGCCGATCAGCTGGCTGGTCATGTTCTTCAGTGCAGCCATGGATTTGCGGCTGCCATCAGCCTCGCGGACCCAGACGTCGGTGGCCTCCAGCCGGGCAAGGGCCGCGTCGATTGCTGCGGGATCGTTGTGCGGCAGATACCACTGCTTGGCATAGCCCACCACGCGGGCGCGGTGGTCCGGGTTGTCCATCCAGCGCAGCTGGAAGTGGCCTGCCACAATGGCGTCCTCGACATCGTGTACGGAGTAGGAAATATCGTCGGCGAGGTCCATGACCTGGGCTTCGAGGCAGGACCGTCGCTCCGGCGCACCTTCCCGGATCCAGTTGAAGATGGGCAGATCGTCCTCGTAGGCGCCGAACTTACTGGTGCGCTGCCCGTGGAGGACCGGCGCGTCCAGCGCCGACCAGGGGTATTTCGACGCCGCGTCCAGGCTGGCGCGGGTGAGGTTCAGCCCCGCCGGACGGCCGTCCTCCGTCAGTACCTTGGGTTCGAGCCGGGTGAGCAGGCGGAGGGTCTGGGCGTTGCCTTCGAACCCGCCGATGGCGTGCGCCACCTCGTTGAGGGCGGACTCGCCGTTGTGTCCGAAGGGCGGGTGGCCCAGGTCATGGCTCAGGCACGCGGTGTCCACCACGTCCGGGTCACAGCCCAGGGCACGGCCGAGCTCCCGGCCCACCTGCGCCACTTCCAGGCTGTGGGTCAGGCGGGTGCGGACGAAGTCGTCGGTGTCCGGTGCCACAACCTGCGTCTTGGCGCCGAGCCTGCGCAGGGCCGAGGAATGCAGTACGCGGGCACGGTCGCGTTCAAAATCGGAGCGGTACGTGCTTTTGGGCGGCTCCTCCACCCAGCGGGCGGAGTCCCGGGCCTCGTACCCGGGCAGGACCGGTGCTGTGGTGCGGGTTTCAGCCACCGGAAACATCCAGCTCCGCGGCAGAGATGTCCTTGGACTGTGCATCGTTCAGTGCGCGGGATTCCAGCCAGTCCTTGGGCAGCGCCGGCTTCTTCGGTGAGCCGGCCCGGCCGCGGGGGCCTTCGGCATCCACCCCCGGGTAGGGCGAGTCCAGGTCCAGCTGGTCAAGCGTCTCACGGAGGACCTCCAGGCTTGTCACGAGCGCCAGCTTAGTGCGGAGTTCGCTGCCCACCACGTAGCCCTTGAAGTACCAGGCGATGTGCTTGCGGATTTCACGCAGGGCTTTGCCCTCGTCGCCGAAGGTTTCCACCATCAGCTCGGCGTGCCGGTAGACGCTCTCGGCCACCTTGCGGAGGTCAGGCTTGTGGCGGACGTCGCTTCCCTCGAAGGCAGCCATCAGGTCACCGAACAGCCAGGGCCGTCCCTGGCAGCCGCGGCCCACCACGACGCCGTCCACACCCGTTTCCCGGACCATGCGGACCGCGTCCTCGGCAGACCAGATGTCGCCGTTGCCCAGCACGGGGATGTCCGGCAGCGCTTCGCGGAGCCGGGCGATGGCGGTCCAGTCTGCTTGGCCTGAGTAGAACTGCGCGGCCGTGCGGCCGTGGAGTGCGACGGCGGCGACCCCGGCGTCGCGGGCGATCCGGCCGGCGTCGAGGTACGTCAGGTGGTCTTCGTCAATGCCCTTGCGCATCTTGATGGTCAGCGGGATATTGCCCTTGGACGCTTCCTTGACCGCCGTCTGGACGATGGAGGTGAAGAGGTCGATTTTCCATGGCAGGGCGGAGCCGCCGCCGCGCCGGGTCACCTTGGGGACGGGGCAGCCGAAGTTGAGGTCGATGTGGTCCGCCCGGTCCTCGTCCACCAGCATGCGCACGGCCTGGCCCACGGTCACGGGGTCCACGCCATACAGCTGGACGGAACGGACCTTTTCATCGTCGTCGTGCGAGATGATCCGCAGCGATTCAGGCGTCCGCTCCACGAGGGCACGCGAGGTGACCATCTCTGCCACATACATGCCGCCGCCGTACTCACGGCACAACCGGCGAAAGGCGGAGTTGGTGATGCCCGCCATGGGAGCCAGGATCACGGGGGTGTCCACCGTGATGTTGCCCAGCTTCAGGGGCGGGAGTTCCAGCTTGGGGGCAGGAGGGGTTGCGGTAACAGTCACCTGTCCATTGTCGCAAAGGCGGGCAAATCGGCGGGATCGGCTCCTGCGCAAGGTCGAGGCCGGTTCAGCCCCGGTCCGCGCGGCGGCCTCGCCGGGTTGCGGGTGCCCCTGGCTCTTCCCCGTTTTCCGCCAGGCCCGATGCCGTATCCGCCACCGCTGTACGGCGCGGGCGGGTGCTCGCAACTGCAGCGGCGAGCGCGCCCGTATCTTCGATGTCATCAGGGTTCACGTGCACCCTGCCGCCGGCATCCGCGGGCCCGGCTGCCGTTTGGATGCCGGTGGCCTTGACCACCAGCACGGCGATCAGCGTCGTTACCGGGATGGCCAGCACCAGCCCGACGGAGCCCACGAGCGTCCTGATGACCTCTTCGGAAAGCTCAGCGCTTGTCAGGGTGTCCCCCAGCGGCCGGTTGTAGAGCATCACGATGATCAGGATGGGCAGGGCTGCACCCGCGTAGGCGAACGCGATGGTGTAGACGGTGGAGGCGATATGGTCCCGGCCGATCCGCATCGCGGAGCTGAACAGCTTGCGGGCGCTGGTGCCCGGCGCCAGCTCGTACAGCTCCCACACGGCGGACGACTGCGTGATGGTGACATCATTGAGCACACCCAGGCCCGAGATGATCAGGCCGCACAGGATCACCCCGGAGATGGAGATGTTGGCCGAGGTATTGATCAGGGTGGTGGCGTCGTGGCTGCCCACGCCGGCGAGGTTGGCGGCGTCCGTGGCCCAGGCCGCCAGCAGGGCAGTAATGCCGAGCCCGAACATTGTGCCCAGCAGGGCCGTCGAGGTCCGGGCCGAGAAGCCGTGGGCAAAGTAGAGGACCCCGATCATGATCACGGTGGATCCCACCAGCGCCAGCAGCAGCGGCGGCTTCCCCTCCACCAGCGCCGGCAGCATGAAGACAGCCAGGACGAAGTAGGCGCCCACCAGGCCCAGGAGTGCCCGGAGTCCCCGCCAGCGTGCCACGGCGATCACCACCAGGGCGTACAGGAGTGCCAGCATCACGATGGGCAGGGTCCGTACGAAGTCAACGAAGATGTAGGCCGGTGACCCCTGCGAGGCCGCTGCGCCCTGCGCATTGGAGAGGTTCAGGTACCGGATCTGGTCCCCCGGCCGCACCCCGTGGGATTGAGCGACCTCGGGGTTGATGACCACCTTGACGGGGCTGCCGCCCTGGTCCGGCTGGGTGAAGGCAAACATGCATTCGGAACCCTCCGGGGCAGGCTGGCCCGTGCCGTCGGAGGACGGGCCCGCCGCGGTGGTGCCCTGCATGCAGCTTTCTTCCACCACGCTCTGGATCTTGCCCGTGTCAAAGGTGACACCGGGCGCGGCCGAGTACGGGCTGGCGAGGGAGATACCCTCCTTGGACCCGGACGGCCACAGCATGGCCATTCCTGCCAGGGTCAGCAGCGTCAGCGGCACCAGGATGGCGGCAAGTATCCGGTTTGCCTTCCGGCGAGCGGCAATCGCTTCTGCTGTCGGCTCCGAATGACCGGTGGAAGCGTGGGAGTGACCGGATCCCATCAGCAGCTAATCCTCATACCTTGAACTCTACGTCGGTCACCTTAGGGTTGATAAATGGCAGGAAGCGGGAGGAACCACACGTGATGGACCACAAGACCGGGGAGCACCGCAACACCCCCCGCAGCGCAGCCGACAGGAACGCACCCGACCGGAACGCAGCCGCCGCAAGGGTGCCCGCGGGCAGGCACCAGCCGGCGCTCACCGTCCTGGCAGCCACCGGTGCCACGAAGGGTGTGGCTTTGGTGCTGCACGGCGGCAAGGCTCACAGTTATGAGCCGGTGGAGGCCCGGCACTTGAGCCCCCTCAGAATGATCCCTTTCGCCCGCCACCTGCACCGGGCCGGCAAGGACGACGGCCTGGCCGTCTGGTCCCTGCGGAACAGCGTGCGCGGCTGGAACGGGCAGGACATGTCCGCGCTCCACGACGCCCGCTGGGCCCTGCAACAGATCAGCGCAAAGCACCCCGGTGTTCCGGTGTATCTTGTGGGCCACTCCATGGGCGGGCTCACCGCAGTCTGTGCGGCCGATCATCCGCAGGTTGAAGCCGTGGTGGCGCTCGCCCCGTGGCTGGGTCCGGAGACACCGGCCGGCCGGGTTGCCGGGCGGAAGGTCCTGATTGTCCACGGCACCGGAGACCGGATGACCAGCCCCAGGCAATCCCTGCAGTTTGCCCGCCGTGCCGCCGGCGCAGCCGCGTCCATGCAGTACGTGTCGCTCAGCGGTGCCGGGCACTTTATGGTCCGGCGGGTCCGCCTCTGGCACTCCCTGGCCACGGGGTTTGTGCTGAAGGCCTTCGCGGAGCGCACAGGCTCTGCGCACCCGGCGACCCGCACGCTGGACAAGCTGCTGCCGCCGGCCGCCACGCAGGTGAATCTCTGACTGCTGCTGGTGTGGCTGCTCGGGCACCCGTTAACTGAGTAGCGCCATCCGTCGTTGTGAGGGTTCACAACGACGGATGGCGCTACTTACTTGGGTTCGGACCCGTCAGTCGGAGACGACCAGGGTGTCATGCCCCTGCTGGTGCGCCTTGCCGCTTTCCAGCAAGGGCTCGACGGCGGCGCGCAGCGCTGTCATCGAATCGTCCAGTTCCAGCATGACCGGGTGCTGGTAGGCGAGCAGCGCGAGCAGGTCGCGGACTGCTACCGCGGCGTCGTCGGCATCCAATGCAGGTTCGTGGCCCACAAAGACATCCGTCGCCTGCTTGTCCTCGGCGGGGGCTCCCGCCGAAGGGTCCTGGGCAGGCGCCGCGTAGCTCACCGCAAAGGCCCGGATGCGGCCCTTTTTGCTGGGGGCAACTCCGGCACCGAAAGCGGAGGCCGGCTCGGCGCGCAGCACAATGGCGCCGTGGGCACCGGTGAGGTCGTCCAGGAACAGCTTTTGCACCTGCCCCACCGACAGGACACCGGGCGAATCCCAGCCGTGAATGGACGTGTAGTACCGCCCCACCACGTCGGTGAGTTCAACCGAACCGGTGGCGAGGTCCATCACCACATCGGACCCGGCGTTTTCATCGTTCGAGGGCCGGCCGCCGTTGTCCTTGGCCGGGAACACGGGCAGCTTGAGGGCGCCGGGCTCCACCACGACCAGCCGCGAGCGCTGGATGGGCTGCAGCCCGAACGCTTCGGCAAACGCGGCTCCCGGGCTGCCCGGCTCCACTTTGGCGCGCAGCCTGGTAACGCCCGAGGGCGCCTGCCCGGCTTCGCGGCGCAGCATGGTCAGGAGCGTGGCACCGATGCCGGCGCGCCGGTGATCGCGCGCCACCTCGATGTAGGCCCACAGCCGTTCGGGATGCAGGGACGCCTCGTAGACCACGCCCGCAGCAACGGGAATCCCAACGCCGTCAATGACGTCTTCGGCCACAATGGTCCGGCGCCACGGGCTGCCGTCCGTGCCGGCCGAGGAGACCGTCAGGGCACCACGGAACTGCCGGGCCTGTTCGGTCTCCGGACCGCCCCAGATTTCGAGCAGCGTCAGGTCATCGCCCTCGCGCCACTCCCGGTATTCGATGGCCACGCTCAGGCGCCGATCAGGCGGGCGGCCAGGTAGCCTTCCACCTTGTCCAGGGAGACGCGTTCCTGGCTCATGGTGTCCCGCTCACGGATGGTCACGGCCTGGTCCTCGAGGGTGTCGAAGTCCACGGTGATGCAGAACGGGGTTCCGATCTCATCCTGGCGGCGGTAGCGGCGGCCGATCGCGCCGGCGTCGTCAAAATCGATGTTCCAGTTCTTGCGCAGCTGCGTGCCCAGGGCCTTGGCCTTGGGCGAAAGGTCTTCGTTGCGGCTCAGCGGCAGGACGGCTGCCTTGACCGGTGCCAGGCGCGGGTCAAGGCGCAGGACCGTACGGACGTCGACGCCGCCCTTGGCGTTGGGTGCCTCATCCTCGGTGTAAGCGTCCACCAGGAAGGCCATGAAGGACCGGGTCAGGCCGGCGGCCGGTTCGATCACGTACGGGGTGTAACGCTCGTTGGTGGCCTGGTTGAAGTAGCTCAGGTCCTGGCCGGATGCCTTGGAGTGCGTGGAGAGGTCGAAGTCGGTGCGGTTGGCGATGCCCTCAAGCTCGCCCCATTCCGAGCCCTGGAAACCGAAGCGGTATTCGATGTCCGTGGTGCCCTTGGAGTAGTGGCTGAGCTTCTCCAGCGGGTGTTCGAAGAAGCGCAGGTTTTCCTCGCGGATGCCCAGGCCCGTGTACCAGGACATGCGCTCCTTCATCCAGTACTTGTGCCATTCTTCGTCCGTGCCGGGCTCGACGAAGAATTCCATTTCCATCTGCTCGAACTCGCGGGTGCGGAAGATGAAGTTGCCCGGGGTGATCTCGTTGCGGAAGGATTTGCCGATCTGGCCGATGCCGAACGGCGGCTTCTTCCGGGACGTGGTGAGCACGTTGCTGAAGTTCACGAAGATGCCCTGGGCCGTTTCCGGGCGCAGGTAGTGCATGCCTTCCTCGTTGGCCACCGGGCCGAGGAAGGTCTTGAGGAGGCCGGAGAATTCCTGCGGTTCGGTCCATTCGCCACGGGTGCCGCAGTTGGCGCAGGCGATGTCCTTCAGGCCGTTCTCGGCCGGCCGGCCCTTCTTCTCCTCGTACTCTTCCTCGAGGTGGTCGGCGCGGTAGCGTTTGTGGCAGGAGAGGCACTCCACCAGCGGATCGGAGAAGACCTCAACGTGGCCGGAGGCTTCCCATACCTGGCGGGGCAGGATGACGGATGAGTCCAGGCCGACCACGTCTTCGCGGCCGCGGACCATGGACTGCCACCACTGGCGCTTGATGTTTTCCTTCAGCTCGGCACCGAGGGGCCCGTAGTCCCAGGCTGACCGCGAGCCGCCGTAGATCTCACCGGCCTGGAACACGAAGCCCCTCCGTTTGGAGAGGGAAATGACCTGGTCGAGGACGGACTTTGGTGCCATGGTGGAACTCCAATTTCTACAGGGCCGCTGGGTGCGGTCCGCGGTTAGCTTGGCCCCGGCGCACACGGGTGCGGTCCCGCTGGGTGCGGGCAGGGCGGACGAAGAAAACAGGGTGCAGCAATCAGGGTGCAGAGGCTGCGTGTCCTAGCCTACCGGCCGCTACCTCCGGAAGGCTCCCCGTGGCCACGGCAAGGTGGCCACCACGATCGCGGCCAGGGTCAGGATGGTCCCCAGGACGGTGGGCAGGGCCACCACCGAGCCGGGCGCGGGGAGCACAACATCGAGGATCAGGGAGCCCACCAGTTGGCCGGCAATCATGCCCAGGCCCGTGACCAGGACGCCCAGGGCACGGACCAGCACGGCAGCCAGGCCGATGAAGATACAGCCCATGGGCCCGCCGAGGTAGTACCACCACTCCCCCGGCAGCGGATTGCCCGTACCCGCGACAGCAACCTTGATGCCCCAGACAAGCCAGAGGAGGAGGCCGCCGGCGACGAAGTTGACCAGGGTCGCCGCGATCGGCGTGCCGTAGTGGAGGGTTGCGGTCCCGTTCATGGCCTGTTGGAAACTCATCAGGAAACCCGCTGCCAGCGGCAACATCAGTGGCAGCAGCAGCAGGCCGACGTCGGCGGCGTTGCCAAAGCGCGGGGACACGGCCCAGGCCACGGCAATGATGGTCAGCACACTGCCGATGACGCGGACTCCCGTGATGCCCCGCTTGCCGCCCGGGCCGATCCCGAGCCGGTCAACGAAAAGGCCGCTCAGGGTCTGGCCGGTGACCGTGGCAACAGTGAACAGGGCCACGCCGAGCAGGCCCACGGTGGTGGACTGGGCAAAAACGAAGAAGGCGCCCACGCCGCCGGCAAGGGCGTAGTACCGGGGAAAGCGGCGGTCCCGGAGGGCGGGGATAATCCGCGTGAGCCCGGCCCGGCCCGTGGGCAGCAGCACGGCGATAACGGCGATCAGGATCAGGCCCGTACTGAAGCTGACAACGGCTGCGGCGATGCCGTCGTTCAGCCGCACGCCGAGGGCCCCGTTGATACGCCCCTGGACGGGAATGGCCAGCCCCGCGCCGACTGCCAGCGGAAGGCCGGCAAGCAGTGGCAGCCGTGGGGTGTGCGTCATTGAATCCACCTTACGTCGGGCATCATTGCTTATATGAGCAACCAGGACATTGAAGAGATCCCCATCCGCGACAGCATGATCCGCCTTGGCCAGCTCCTGAAGCTCGCCAGCCTGGTGGAAGACGGTGTGGAAGCCGCCGAGCTCATCAAGAACGGACTGGTCAAGGTCAACGGCGAGATCGACGAACGGCGCGGCCGGCAGCTGCACAACGGGGATACCGTCACGGTGAACGGGCAGACCGTGAAAGTCGTGGCCCCGGAAGCCTGATGCAACAGCGCGGCCCCCGGCACCATGCCGGGGGCCGCCGTCGTGCGTTCTGTAGTTACTTGTTCAGGACCTCATGGGTCAGGAACTCGGATACATGACCGATCTCCTGCTGGTTGATCCCGTGCCACATGCCCGTGTAGAGCACCTTGGTGAGGTGGACGTGCTTGCGCACCCAGCCCATGGTGTAGTCGATCTTGTCCGGTGCGATCACGGGGTCCTGCTGGTCGCGGCCCCAGAACAGCGGCACGGATCCGTCCAGTTCGCTGTCCCGGAAGGCAGGATCGCCGTCGGCGTTGATCACAAAACCGGACAGCCCGACGACGGCAGCGTAGTCCGCGGGCCGGTACCGGAGCAGCGTGGTGGCCATGGCCATGCCCATGGAGAAGCCGAGCAGCGTCACCGACGGGTGGTTGACTTTGACGGAGTCGATCCAGTCCTGCACATAGCTGGCCGCTTCCTTCACGGCGTCGAGGGAGTAGTCGACCGACGCGGTCAGCGGGAACCACATAAAGCCAGGTCCGGTGGGCAGCGGCGCCCTGAGCGAGGCAACAACAAATTCCTGGGGCAGCATATCCGCCAGGCTCAGGAGGTCCTGTTCGTTGGCGCCATAGCCGTGGAGCAGCACCAGCAGCGGCCGTCCGGAGCGCTGGTCCTCGGGCCGGGACCACAAAACAACAGGGGCTGGAAATACTTGGGCGTCAGTCATGGTTTCCATTCTTACAGTTACCCACCGGTAACTACCTACGTTGGCGTAGCTTACGAACGAAGAGGCAGGATAGGACCGTGACTGACTCGAAAGCCCTGCATACCCCGGACACGGCCACGGAATCCCACCCGTGGAGCCGCTATGTAGCCATGGGAGATTCGTTTACGGAGGGCATCGGGGACCCTGAAGCGTCGAGCCCGGGCGGTTACCGTGGCTGGGCCGACCGCGTAGCCGAGGAGCTGGGCCGTGGCCAGGAAGATTTTGCCTACGCCAACCTGGCCGTCCGCGGGCGGCTCCTGCAGCAGATCGTGGACCAGCAGCTCGCCCCGTGCCTGGCGCTCAAGCCGGACCTCGTGACACTTTCGGCCGGCGGCAACGACCTCATCAGGCCGGGCGGTGACCCGGATGCCCTCGCCGAGAAGCTTGATTCCGTCGTCCAGATCCTGGCGATGGGCGGCGCCACGGTAGTGCTGTTCAACGGTCCGGACACGGGTTCCTCTGTCCTGGGCCGGATCCGCAGCAAGGTGGCCATCTACAACGAGAACCTCCGCACGGTCGCGGCCCGGCACGACGCCATCATCGCCGACATGTGGTCGCTCAAACAGCTGAATGATCCGCAGATGTGGGATGCAGACCGCCTGCATTTTTCGCCGCTGGGCCACCACACCATTGCTGCCATGGTGCTCGATTCGCTTAATGTGAACCACACGCTGGAGCCTCTGCTGCCCAAGTCCCTGCCGCAGCGCACGTGGCGGGAGGCCCGCTCCGGCGATCTGGTGTGGGCCCGCACCCACTTTGTCCCGTGGGTGGTGCGGCGGCTGCGCAACCGGTCCTCAGGAGACGGCATCACGGCAAAACGTCCGACGCCGGGCCCCGTGTTTGGTCCGGGCGTCCCCTTGGGTTCCGGTGAAGGTCCCCTGGGCACCACCGGAGCCCGCCGCTAGCCGCAGGCGAAGGATCCCCCGTGACAGATGCGCCACCGGCCATGCAACAGGATGAGGCTGTGCGTCGCCGGCTGCATGCGCAGTTGCTGCGAGGGTCCCGGGCTCAGTTCCCGCACGATGTCGTCCGCCACCTCCTGGCTGTCCAGGCGCAGGAGTTTCCCTACGCCCGGTGGAGCCTGGCGCAACGCACCCGCGGGCACGGAGTTGCCGGGGCGGCCGGGACCGCCTCCGCAGCGGATGTGGAGCAGGCGGTGTCAGACGGCCGGATCCTCCGCACCCACATTCTGCGGCCAACCTGGCATTTTGTGCACCGGGATGATCTTCGCTGGCTGACAGCGTTGTCAGCACCCCGGCTCCATCAGATCAATGCCGGCACATACCGGCGGACAGGGATCGACGCTGCTGCCGCGGAACGGAGCGGACGGGTGCTGGCCGACGCCGTGCAAGGCGGACGGCATCTGACCCGTGACCAGCTGGCCGCGCACCTCCGGGACGCCGGATTCGCCGCGACCGGGCTGGAACTGGCGTACCTGATCATGCACGCCGAGATCAGCGGCGTATTGACCAGCGGATCGCCTGCGCGGAGCCCCGCGGGCGCCCTGAAGCAGACCTACGCGCTTTTTGATGAACGCGTCCCGGCCGGGCCCGCGGAGCCGTGGACCCGGGAGGAGGCCCTCCGTGAGCTTTCGCGGCGGTACTTCACCAGCCGGGGTCCTGCCACGGTCAAGGACTGCGCCGACTGGTCCGGGCTCACCATGACCGAGGTCCGGCGCGGTGTGGCGCTGACCCTGGAAACCGCGCCGGCGACATTGGAGGCGGTGGTGATTGACGGCGTCGTGCACTATGTTGCGGCGGGCATGGACGCCGGTGGCCCTGGCTTCGGCACGGCCGGTGGCGCTGACAGCGCCGACGATGGCCGGGTGGACCTGGTGCAGTGCTACGACGAATACGTGATGGGCTATTCCGCCACCCGGCACTATTTCGGCGGCAATGCCCCGGCCTTCCCGCTGGGTGGCACGCCGATGCATGTGGTGCTGTTGGACGGCCGGCTGGCCGGTGCGTGGCGCCACACGTTGCTGCCGGACCGTTGCGAACTGGACATCCGCCTGTTCCCCGCCCCGCGTCAAAGCCCGCGGGGCGATGCGGTGCAGCAGGCCGTGGATCAGTACGGCGCCTTCCTGGGCATTCCAACCGTTCGGGTGAATACGGGCGCCGTCTCCTAAGGCGTGCGCCAGCACGCGGCGGCGGACGACGACGCTTTGGGGAGGGACCCGGGAACGGACGGGCGCCGTCGAACGGCATTCCTGAGCACCCATATTGCCGAAGATGACTGCTCATGGCGCCATCTGACGCGACGTTTCACACCGTGACGTGACATGCAGGTCCGGCTGGGCGGCCTCCCTCGCTGCTCCTACAGTGGCTGTCAAGAACGCAGCGAAACAGACCGTGCCACGACGGGAGGACAACCATGACCGTTCAGCATGTCATTCACTAGGGGGCCTCGGCAGCTGACAGCCCGGACGACCCGCGCCTGAATGTTGGCTGGGTCCAGACGGATTGGGACCATCCGTGGGCAGCAGCCCTGCGCGGGCAGATGGACGCTGAGCTTGGGCCCCGGTACCGGGAATTTGTCGAACAGGGACGGCCGAGGCCGCTGCCACCCCGGGCGGAGGACATCGAAACGGTGTGGATCGACGTCGTCGACGGTCAGCCCGCAGCGACAGCAGCCCTGCTGAAGAACCCGGGTTACTGGGAGGTCAAACGGGTTTTCGTGGCGCCCGCCTTCCGGCGCCGGGCACTGGCCCGTCAGGCTTTGGCGAAGGTTGAGGAGAGCGCCAGGGGCCTGGGTTTGCCGGAGCTGGTGCTGCAGACCGGGATCCTGCAGCCGGAAGCCATCGCGCTCTACTCCCGCGAAGGCCGGAGCCGCATTCCGGGCTTTGGCCCCTACGCCGGCGACCACGGCAGCGTCTGCTTCAGGAAGGCACTGGACGGGCAATGAGCACGACAACAACAGTCGCCAGGTACCGGGTCCGCCCGGCCCGTGCGAACGAAGTCGAAGACGTGGGAGGGCTGACCTTCGAACGCTTCGGGCACCGCCAGCCTGCTCCCGTCCGGGTCACCACTTGCCCGCCAGGCCACAGACGGTGAAACCGAAGTCCGCCTCCTGGCAGTCCTGCCGGGAGCGCGGGGCTCCGGAGTCTGGTGGAAGCTGTTGGAGAGGCGTCGCGCTGTCCCGCCCCGTCGGCGGCTGGCGGTCTACACCCTGGAGTTGCCCTGTCGTTCGAGAGACGCGCCCTTTGCCGGCCGCGGCTTAAGCTGGAAGGACACAATGAGAGGCGTTATACCGTGAACAGCTTGTTTTTCTGGATCATCATCCTGTCGTTTGTGATACCCATGGCGATGCGGATGTACCGGAAGTCTGTCAACAAACGGAACCAGGGCCAGGGCTTCTCCGGGGGCTACCCCGGCCAGTATCCGGGACAGCAAAACCGGCAGCCCCGCGACGGCTATACACAACAGGACTACATGAGCGGCGGCTTCCGCCAGATTATGAGCCCGCAGCCCCTGCCGCCGAGCGAGCCGCTGCCTCCCATGAATCCCGTCCCGCCCCTGGATCAGCAGTACCCGGGCCAGCAGTATCCCGGCCAGCAGTACGGGGATTCTCAGCAATACGGGCAGCCCCAGTTCGGGCAGCCCCAGCCGGGCCCGAGCGCAGAAGCGCCCACGGCGCCCGCTGCCCCCGGAACTCCCCCGCCGCCGTCGGCCCCGCAGGGCTACCGCGCCCGGAAGCTCGCCGAACTGGACCAGCAGTACAGCAACGGTGAGCTGGCCATGGAGGAATACATGAAACGCCGCTCCGACATCATGAACGGCTGATCCGGGGCACGACGCTGATGCCGGCCAGGACGCCGACTCCTGCCGGAAGCTAGACCAGCCGGATCCTAGACCAGGAACGTGCTCCGCAGCTGACTGCCCAGCTGGCCGATTTCGGTCAGGAAGCCGTCATGGCCGATGGGGGCCTCGATGACGTGGACATCCACGTCACCCGGGAGCGCATCGGCCAGTTCGCGGGACTGCGACGGGAAGTACAACCGGTCGCTGTCCACGGCTGCGACGAAGAACCTGGCGGTAGCGCGGCTGAGCGCCTCGTCCAATGAGCCGCGCCCGCGGGTGACATCGTGGCTCATCAGGGCATCGGTCAGGGCGATGTAACTGTTGGCGTCGAACCGGCTGACCAGTTTCTTGCCCTGGTGGTCCAGGTAGCTTTCCACCTGGTAGCGGCCACGCTCCCCCAGCGCCGCGGCTCGAAGCGGCGATTCCGGGAGCTGCGCCGAGCGCCCGAACCGGCCGTCGAATTCCTCCGCGGAGCGGTAGGTGATGTGGGCGATCCGCCGGGCCAGGGCCAGTCCGTCCTCGGGCAGCGGACCGCCGTAGTAGTCGCCGTCGTTGAAATTGATATCCTGGCGGATGGCCAGTGTCTGGGCCTGGGCGAAGGCGATCTGTTCAGCCGTGCTCGCGGCCCCCACGGAAATAACAGCGCAGCGCTGCACCCGTTCCGGATAACTGACTGCCCACTCCAGGGCACGGGCTCCGCCCATGGAGCCTCCCAGCACGGCGAACCAGCTATGGATGCCCAGCTGGTCAGCCAGCCGCGCCTCAGCGGCCGTTGTATCGCGCAGCGTCACCAGCGGAAACCGGGAGCCCCAGGGTTTTCCGTCCGGCGCCTCCGACGACGGCCCGGTGGACCCGTAGCAGCCGCCCAGAATATTGATCGAGACCACAAAGAATCGGTAAGTATCCACTGGTGCACCCGGTCCGGCGAGCTGTTCCCACCAACCGGGCTCGTCACTGTCGCCGCGCGTCACGTGGGTGCTGCCGGTCAGGGCATGCTCAATCAGGACAGCGTTGGAGCCGTCAGCGTTCAGCGTTCCCCACGTTTCGTACGCCAGGGTGACCTCGGGAAGGTAACCGCCGGCCTCGAGCTGCAGGGCGCCAACGGTGGCATAGCGCACTACGCCGTTTCCGGGAGCCGCTGTTCGGGAGATGGTGATCGTCATGGAAAGGACCTCTTCTACGCGCTTGCCTGCCGTCAATTGACCGGCAGGCCAGGTCCTCACCCGGGGCACCCCGCCACGAAAGAGGGTTGCCGGCCAGCAAGCCGGGGCTGTCGCTGGCACTCATGACCTTCCATGAGTGTACGAAACAGCCCCGGCCTATGGCCAAGCGTGTGACTGGTTGTGACTTTCGGGTGATTACTCCCCGGGCCCGCCCCCGGTGGCATCCTTGGCCGCCCGGAAGCCTGCTTCGAGGTCGGCGATGATGTCGTCGATGTGTTCGATGCCCACCGACAGCCGGACCAGCCCGGGCGTCACACCCGCGATGGCCTGCTGCTCGGCCGAGAGCTGGCTGTGCGTGGTGGATGCCGGGTGGATGACCAGGGACCGGACGTCCCCGATGTTGGCCACGTGCGAGTGGAGCTCCAGGGCGTCCACAAAGCGCTTGCCCGCTTCCGCCCCGCCGGCCAGGATGAACCCCACCACCGCGCCGGTACCCTTGGGGCCGTACTTGCGGCCCCGTTCGTACCAGGGGCTGGACGGCAGGCCCGCGTAGGCGACCGATTCGACGTCGTCCCTTGCCTCCAGCCACTGCGCAACGTGGACGGCGTTGGCGACGTGCCGTTCCACGCGCAGGCTGAGCGTCTCCAGCCCTTGGGCAATCAGGAAGGCGTTGAACGGGGACACTGCCGAGCCGAGGTCCCGAAGCAGCTGGACGCGCGCCTTCAGGATGTAGGACAGGTTGGCGCCGAGCGCCCCGCCGGCGCCAAGATCCTTGGCATAGACGAGTCCGTTGTACGTGGGATCGGGGGTGTTGAAGCCCGGGAACCGTGCGGGGTCCTTGCCGAAGTCAAACTTGCCGGAGTCTACGATCACGCCGGCGATTGCGGAGCCGTGCCCGCCCAGGTACTTGGTGGCCGAATGGACCACGATGTCCGCGCCCCATTCGAGGGGGCGGATCAGATAGGGCGTGGAGAGCGTGTTGTCCACGATCAGCGGCACACCGGCGTCGTGGGCGGCCTGCGACACGCCTTCGATGTCCAGCACGTCCTGGCGCGGGTTGGACACCACTTCGGCGAAGAAGAGCTTGGTGTTGGGCTGCACGGCGTCGCGCCAGTGGTCAAGATTGTCCGGGTCCGCCACAAACGTTACAGAGATGCCGAACTTCTTCAGCGTGTGCGCCAGCAGGTTGTACGTGCCGCCGTAGAGGCTCGGACTGGCCACCACATGGTCACCTGCTTCGGCAATGTTCAGGATGGCAAACGTTTCGGCGGCCTGCCCGGAACTCAGCAGCAACGCGGCGAGACCACCCTCCAGGCTGGCGATGCGCTGCTCCACCGCGTCCTGCGTGGGGTTGCCGATGCGGGTATAGATCGGCGCAAGTTCGGCAAGGGCAAACCGGTTGGCGGCGCTTTCTGCGCTGGGGAAGACGAACGACGTCGTCTGGTAGATCGGGAGGGCACGGGCACCTGTGGCACTGTCCGGCTCCTGGCCAGCGTGGATCTGGCGGGTTTCGAAAGACCATCCGTTCGACATTCAATGCTCCTTGACGTGGTGTGGCACTGCTCGGTTGCGTTCAGCATAGGAAGACTTCCCGACAGGGAACATGATTGTGACGAAGGTGGTCAAAAGGCTGTCTCCGGTGTCCCGGTGCCGGATTTTCCTCAACGGCCGCAACACAAAATCCCAGTAAGGCTACCCTTAGCTGAGAGGCTCATCACAAAGTGCCAAGATGATGGCATGCGCATGGATCACGTCTCTTACGCCTGTGAACAAGATGGCCTCGTTGCCACCACCGAACGTATTTCGTCCGCCCTCGGCGTTGAAGCCGTGAAGGGTGGAGTGCACCCCCGTTTCGGAACCCGGAACATGATCATTCCCCTCGCCGGACACAAATACCTGGAAGTTGTGGAGGTCCTGAACCACCCGGCCTCGGACAAGGCTCCCTTCGGGCAGGCAGTCCGGGCACGGTCCGAAGCCGGCGGCGGCTGGATGGGCTGGTGCGTCGAAGTGGACGATCTCGCCCCCTTCGAGGAACGCCTGGGCCGTGCGGCGGTCAACGGCAACCGCAAGTTCCCGGACGGCCGCGAGCTGATCTGGAAGCAGATCGGCATCCTTGGCCTGATCGCGGACCCGCAGGTTCCGTACATGCTCAAGTGGGAGGGCGACCCCGCCCTCCACCCGTCGAATGCTTACGAAAGCAACGTCAAGATGAGCTGCCTGACCATCGCCGGCTCTGCCGAGCGCGTTACTGAGTGGCTCGGGGAACCCGTGGAGAAGCCGCTGGAGGACGTCGCTGTTGAGTGGGTCGCTCCCAAGGGCACCCCCGGCATCCTGTCCGTAACCTTCGAAACCGCCACCGGGGCCGTCACCATCTGACGGTTCCACCCTGACCGAATCCCTACCCTCCCGGGCAGCGCCGCCCGGACAATAACTTCGGCCGCCTTCAGCGGGTGTCAACGACGCCACCCGCTGACGGCGGCCGAATCGCTTTAAGCCCGGAGCCGCTTCTCATCAGCCCAGTGCGGCCCTTGGGTCAGCCCAGGCCCACTGCCCTGCCGAACAGGCTGAAGCCAACAAACGCCACGATGTCCAGCAGTGCGTGCGCGATCACCAGCGGCATCACCCGCTTGGTCCGTGTGTACAGCCAGGCGAACACCACCCCCATCACCACGTTGCCGATGAACGGCCCGAAGCCCTGGTACAGGTGATAGGTGCCCCGGAGCAGGGAGCTCGTGACAATGGCCAGGGGCACGCTCCAGCCGAACTTGCCGAAGCGGTCCAGGAGGTAGCCCACCACAATGACCTCCTCCACCACGGCATGCCGCAGGGCGGAGAGAATCAGGACCGGAATGGTCCACCAGTGGGCATCCAGTGCGCTGGGAATGATGGCGGTGGTGATCCCGAGTGCCCGGCCGGCGGCGTAAAGGCCGAGGGAGGGAATCCCGATCAGTGCTGCGAGGCCCAGGCCCTGCAGCAGGTCCCGGCCCGGCCTGGTGAAGTTGAACCCGAGTTTCTGGAAGGCCGAACCGCCGTGTTTGTCCGCACCAGTTCCGGGCTGCCGCTGGTCCGTGAGGAAATAGATGACCAGCAGCACGGGCACCAGGGCAAAGACAATGTCCAGCAACTGGTAAGTGAGGTCGAAATACTCGCGGGAGCTCCGCGACTGGTTCAGCGTTGAGGTTCCCTCCGCCAGTGGCGCCCGCGACATCTTGTCGAGCAGTTGAACAACGGAGTACACGGCGGACTGCCCAAGGGACAGTCCCAGGACAATCCAGACTTCGATCCGCAGCCGACGGCGGGAGGGAACCAACATGGTTCCATCTTGCCTGTTGCGGCTGGTTCTTTGCTGATTACTGAATGCCCGGCCCGCCGGGCACACCAAGGTGAGAGAGCGTTCGCCAAAAACCCACATCAAGTGAGAGAGCGTCCGGAGTTGGACACTTATGCTTGGGGCTTATGAGCGCGCCAGGGAAAATCATCATGATCCGGCACGGCCAGTCAACGGCCAACGTCGATACCTCCATCTACAACAGGGTCCCGGACTACCGGATACCGCTGACGCCGCTCGGGCTTGAGCAGGCCACCGCTGCTGGCGAGCAGATCCGGCGGGAGCTGGACGGCCGGCAGGTCTGCGTCTATGTGTCCCCGTATCTGCGGGCCTACCAGACGCTGGAGGCCCTCAACCTTGGCAGCCTCACCGAGCGCGTCATCGAAGAGCCGCGCCTCCGTGAGCAGGACTGGGCCAACTTCCAGATCAGCGGGGAGATCGAGGACCAGAAGGAACTTCGCAACGCGTACGGCCATTTCTTCTACCGGTTTCGGGAGGGCGAGTCCGGCTCAGACGTCTACGACCGGATTTCATCGTTTATGGAAACGCTCTACCGGCATTGGTCCAAACCGGACTACGCTCCGAACACGCTGCTGGTGACCCACGGCCTGACCATGCGGCTGTTCTGCATGCGCTGGTTCCACTGGTCGGTGGAGTACTTCGAATCGCTCAACAACCCGAACAACGCCGAGGTCCGGACCCTGGTGCGCACCGAACTGGACAAGTATGAACTGGATATTCCGTTCACCCAATGGGTGGCGCGGCGGGTGGACGAAACCGTCCTGGACGCGCCGCCGGTGATGTACTGACACCGTCTAGTGCGGCGCCACAATCACTTCGGTGCCTTTCGCCTCGAACGCGGCCTTGTCCTCGGCAGAGATGCCGGAGTCGGTAATAAGCCGGGTGAAGGCGTAGCCGTCCATCGTCGCAAAGGCCCGGACACCCACCTTGGAGGAGTCTGCCAGCACGTAGGAGACCCTTGCCCGGCTGGCCAGCAGGGCATTCACCGAGGCTTCGCCCTCGCCGGTGTTGGTGGGTCCCACCTCGGGGTCGATGCCGTTGACACCGATGAAGGCGATGTCCAGGACCACCTTCTGCATGATGATGTCCGTGTATGGCCCCACCAGTTCGTAGGAGCGGGGGTTGAGGATGCCGCCGGTCACCATGACTTTGATGTTGGGCCGGACGGCCAGCTGGGAAGCAATGTTGATGGCGTTGGTGACGACCGTCAGCGTGGGCTGGTTCGCGGGTGCGTTGAGGTCTTCGCGGGTGGCCAGGATCTGCGCGAGTGCGGTACTGGTTGTGCCGCCGCAGAGTCCGATTACAGCGCCCGGCCGGATCAGCGCCGAAGCGGCCTGGGCTATCTGCTCCTTCGCTTCCGCGTGGTCGTCACGGTTGTAGCGCCCCGGCAGGTCATACGCGAGGGCTCCGATGGTGGCACCGCCCCTGGTCCTGGTCAACAGCCGCCGGTTGGCGAGGCTGTCAAGGTCCCGGCGCGCCGTGGCCGGTGAGACGCCAAGCTGCGAGACGATCTCGTCCACCTCCACCTGCCCGGTCTTGGCGAGGATATCCAGGATGGCCGTCAGGCGGTCAGTGCGGGTCATGGGGGCCTTCCAGCATCAAACAATCACCGAAATGTGACGTTTTTGATCATAACAGAGATAAACAATCATCAAACGTCACTTTGATGGTGCCCGCTACCGTGCCCGGACCCCTGCCCGCCACACGGCGTACGTGAGCGGCATGCCCGGACGGTAGGCGAGGTGCGTGGCGGAGGGAGCATTCAGCATCTGCACGTCTGCCCGGTGCCCGACGGCGAGCGAGCCCACCGCCCGTTCGCCGTCGGCGTCGTTCCCTGCCTCCCGGTGCAGCGCGAGCGCCCCGCCGTAGGTGGCGGCACGCACGGCTTCGTGGACACTGAGCCGCATCTGCAGGACGGCGGTGGTCACGCAGAATGCCATGGAGCTTGTGCAGGACGTGCCCGGGTTGGCATTGGAGGCCAGCGCCAGCTGCACCCCGGCATCCAGCAGTTCCCGTCCCGGGGCAAGCGGCTGCCGCGTCGACAGGTCGCATGCGGGCAGGCAGGTGGCGACGGTGCCGCGCGCGCCCGTCCCGGTCGCCGGACTCCAGCCCGACCAGCTGTCCGCGAGCGCCGAGACGTCACCGGCGGACAGGTAGTTCGCATGGTCCACACTCGCCGCGCCCAGCTCCACGGCCAGCCGGACGCCGGGGCCGGCGCCGAGCTGGTTGCCGTGGACCCGGATCCCCAGCCCGGCAGCACGGCAGGTCTCAAGAACCCGGCGGGACTGTTCAGCGGTAAATGCGCCTTCCTCACAAAAGACATCCGCCCAACGGACATAGGGCCGGACAGCGTCCAGCATGGGGCCACAGACGAGATCGGTGTAGGCGTCGGCATCGATGCCGGCGGGCACAAGGTGCGCGCCCAGGTAGGTCACTTCATCGGCCACCGTGGACGCAATCCTGGCGCTGCGTGCCTCGTGCTCGACATCCAGCCCGTACCCTGTTTTGGTCTCGACATACGTGGTTCCCTGCGCAACGGCTTCGGAGACACGGGCCATGGCCAGTTTGGTGAGGTCGTAGTCGGAGGTGCGCCGGGTGGCGTCCACCGTCACGGCGATGCCGCCGGCCGAGTAGGCCTCCCCTGCCATCCGCGCCTCGAACTCCGCGGTGCGGTCCCCTGCAAACACGAGGTGCGTGTGGGAATCCACCCAGCCTGGCAGCACTGCCCGGCCGCCGGCGTCCACGGCGTCGTCGGCCGCCGGAGCATCCGCCGCCGAACCAAGCCAGGCGATCCGCTCACCGTCGATCACCACCGCGGCGTTTTTCAGGACCCGGTGTTCCAGGTCCTGGGTCATCAGCTCGGCGATGTTGGTTATCAGGGTACTCATGCACCCATTCTTCAGCGCCGGATGGACCAGCGTGTGGCAGCCACTGCCTCCGCTGTCCGGGATTCCGGACCCGGGCCGGTATCGGCACGTGGATCCTGGCCCTGCGCTCGTGGTTCCTGTCCCTGCGCCGCGCCCTGGCCTGCCAGGATCTGGGCGGCTGCAAGTTCCGCCATTGCCGGCGAGATCTGGAGGCCATAGCCGCCCTGTCCCGCGAGCCAGTAGAAGCCGGGGGCCTCGGCATCGAAACCTGCCACCGGGAGGCCGTCGGCCGCCTCGGTCCGGAGGCCGGTCCAGGCGCTCCGAACGCCGCGGATCCCGAGCGTGGTCACCTGGTTGAGTTTTTCGATCAGGCGTTCGATGTCGCCGGGACGGGGGCGCGCATCCTCAGGGCCGCTGGGGACCGCTTCCGAGGGCGAGATCAGCACCCCTGCGCGCTCGCGGCGGAAGTAGAACGAGTTGTCTGCCGCCGCCACCATGGGGCTGCCCTCGGGAAGGGAGTGTTCGACGTCGGCAATCGCCGCTGTGCGCCGGTACGGCTGCAGCCCGAGCTTCTCCACCCCGCTGATCACCGCCAGTTCGTCAGCCCACGCCCCGGCGGCGTTGACCAGGACCGCTGCCTGGAACCCTTCCTGCCCGGCCCCGATCTCCCAGCCCGAGCCCAGCCTCTGGGCCGAATGCACCCGGGCACCGGTGATGATGTCCGCCCCGGCAGCTTCAGCACGCGCCCGGTGGTCTGCTATCAACAGCCGTGCATCGCAACCGAAGGAGCCTTCGTCCAGGCCGGCGGCAGCGAAGGATTCCGGCACCAGGACCGGGCACAGCTCCAGAGCCCGGGCGTGCGTGATTGGCTGCAGGGTGCCGCCGGCCTCCGCCCGGACGGCGTCCTCCGAACCGATCAGCATAAAGCTGCGCGGCGACAGGACAGGTTCAGGAAGTTCCGCGTCCCGCGCCGCCAGCAGTTCCAAGGACCGGAGGGTCAGCTGCTGGACCACCTCCGGGCCGTGGACGTGAAGCTGGCGGGCTGAGCGGGAGGACGAGTGATACGCCAGGTCCTGCTCTGCTTCCACCAGGGCCACGCTGCACGTGCCGGCGAGCGCGGATGCCAGGGACAGGCCGGCTATGCCGCCGCCGACAATCAGAGCGTCATATTGTGCTGCCATGGCTCCATCTAACCATCACCGGTTCACGCGCGGCCGATTTTTAGCCCGCTACAGCGGCACGGCTGGCGACAAAGGCACCCACGCAGGCTTCGACGTCGTCCGCTGAATGTGATGCCGAGAGCTGCACGCGGATCCGGGCGGCGCCGCGCGGAACCACCGGGAAGCTGAAAGCGGTGACAAAAACGCCGTGCTGGAGCATCTGGTCCGCCACTTTGGCGGCCAGCACGGCGTCCCCGAACATCACGGGCACAATCGCGTGTTCCCCGTCCAGGAGGTCGAAACCCTCTTCGGTCATCCGGCGGCGGAACAGGCCCGCGTTTTCGAACAGTTTGGTCCGCAGCTCGCCGGAGTTCTCCACCAGGTCCAGTGCCTTGACGGTGGCGGCCACGATGGCGGGTGCCAGGGAGTTCGAGAACAGGTACGGGCGGGCCTTCTGGCGGAGCATGGCCACCACTTCGCTGCGGCCGGACACGTAGCCGCCGGAAGCGCCGCCCAGCGCCTTGCCAAACGTCCCGGTGTAGATGTCCACTCGGCGCGAAACGCCGGCGTGTTCCGGGGTTCCGGCGCCGGTGGAACCCATAAAGCCGACGGCGTGGGAGTCATCCACCATGACCAGGGCGTCGTACTTGTCGGCGAGGTCGCAGATGGCCTCGAGCGGGGCGAGGTAGCCGTCCATGGAGAAGACGCCGTCGGTGACGATGATCTTGCGCCGGGCAGGCTGGTCCTGCGTGGTGGCCTCGATGAGCCTGGCCTCCAGGTCCGCCATGTCCCGGTTTGCGTAGCGGAACCGTTGGGCCTTGCAGAGCCGGATGCCGTCGATGATGCTGGCGTGGTTGAGGGCGTCGGAAATGACCGCGTCCTCGGGTCCGAAGAGCGACTCGAACACGCCGCCGTTGGCGTCAAAGCAGCTGGAGAACAGGATGGTGTCCTCGGTGCCCAGGAACTTCGATACCCGGGCCTCGAGCTCCAGGTGCAGGTCCTGGGTGCCGCAGATGAAACGCACGCTGGCCATGCCGAAGCCGCGGGTGTCCATGGCTTCTTTGGCTGCGGCGATGATGTCCGGGTGGTCGGCAAGGCCCAGGTAGTTGTTGGCACAGAAATTCAGAACGGCTGTGCCCGGCTTGCCGATTTGGCCCGCGGTGACGTGGCTGGACTGGGGTGAATCGATGTGGCGTTCTGTCTTGAAGAGCCCGGCGGTGCGGATCTCGTCCAGCTCTGCCTGCAGCTGGTCCTTGATGGCGGTGTACATGGTGCTCCTTAGAGTTCGGTCCAGTCGAGGACAACTTTTCCGCCGACGCCGGCGCGGGCAATGTCGAAGCCTTTTTCCCACTCGCGGGCCGGCAGCCTGTCCGTCACGACGGCCGAGATGCCCGCGTGGAGCACCGGGTTCGAGGAGAGCATGGCGCTCATCGCGTACCAGGTCTCGTACATTTCCCGGCCGTAGATGCCCTTGAGGGTCAGCATGTGCGTGACCACTTTGCCCCAGTCAATGGTGATGTCCTGGCTGGGCAGGCCGAGCATGGCAATGCGTCCGCCGTGGTTCATGTTGTCGATCATCTCAGGCAGCGCGGTGGGGTGGCCGGACATTTCCATCCCGATATCGAAGCCTTCCCGCATGCCAAGCTCACGCTGGGCGTCGCGTACCCGGGTTGTGGAGACGTCGATGGCGAGGTCCACACCCAGCTGCCGGGCCAGGTCCAGCCGCGGCCGGGAGACGTCGGTGATGGCGATCTTGCGGGCTCCGGCGTGGCGGGCGACGGCGATGGCCATGAGTCCGATGGGGCCGGCTCCGGTGATGAGGACGTCCTCGCCCACCAGGGGGAAGCTGAGGGCCGTGTGCACGGCGTTCCCGAACGGATCAAAGATGGCGCCCAGTTCCGGGGTGACTGACGGGTCGTGGTGGACCCAGACGTTGGTCTCCGGGATGACCACGTATTCGGCGAAGGCCCCGTTCCGCTGGACGCCCACGCTGACAGTGTGGATGCACATCTGCCGCCGGCCGGCCCGGCAGTTGCGGCAGATCCCGCAGACCACGTGGCCTTCCCCGGACACCCGGTCCCCTACCTTGACGTCCCGGACGTCCGCGCCCGTCTCCACTACTTCGCCGTAGAACTCGTGGCCGGCAATCAGCGGCGCTTCGATCATCCCCTGTGCCCAGGAGTCCCAGGACTGGATGTGCAGGTCCGTGCCGCAGATGCCGGTGGTCATGACCCGGATCTTGACGTCATCGGGGCCGGCTTCGGGCTCGGGGCGGTCAACCAGCTCGAACCCTGCGTGGGCGCCGGACTTGTAGAGGGCCTTCATTGGCTTCCTGACTGTTGGCGGGGGCCCTGCGTTCTGCGGTCCAGGGCGGAGATCTACCTTCATTAGAGCCATTCCAAAGCATTAGCACAAGCAGTATTTTCTCAATCGACGATGAAGGTTTGCTAATGCGTAGACTGGATGGATGGAAATTCATCAGCTCGAAATCCTCCGCGAGCTCGGCGCCCTCGGCAGCGTGAAGGCAGTGGCTGAGACCCTGATGGTGACGCCCTCTGCGGTGTCCCAGCAGCTCGCCTTGCTGCAGCGCAACGTGGAGGTGCCGCTGACCCGGAAGGAGGGGCGGAACCTGGTGCTCACCGAGGCAGGCCAGGTGCTCGCCGATGCCGGCGCCGCCGTCGTCAGCGCCATGGCAGATGCCAGGACGGCGATCGGCGCCTATCACGGCTCACCGGTTGCGCCCGTGACGGTCAGCGGCTTCCACAGCGCAGGCCAGGCATTGTTTGCGCCGCTCGCACGGCGGCTGGACGCGCCGGGACAGCCGAGAATCCAGCTCTCGGACGAGGACGTGGCGCAGCAGGACTTCCCGGCGCTGACCGCACGTTATGACCTGGTCCTCGCGCACCGGATGGACCACAGCCCGCGGTGGCCGGAGGAACGGGTGGCGGTGATCCCGCTGGCCCACGAACCGCTGGACGTGGCCCTCCCGGCGGACCATCGCCTGGCCGGCCAGGGCACGGTGACCGCGGCCGACGTCGTCGGGGAACCCTGGGTGACCAGCCACACCGGGTACTCCCCCGCCGATGTGCTGTCCGCCGTCGCGGCCGTCTCCAGCAAAGAACTGAACATCGTCCACCGGATCAACGACTACTCCACCGTGGCGGCGCTGGTTGCGGCGGGCGGCGTGGTGGGGCTGCTGCCGCGGCATACCGCGCGGCCGGTGCTCAATCCGGGCATTGTCCTGCGGCCGCTTGAGGGGATCAGCACCCGGCGGCGGATTGACATCCTTGCCCGCCCGGAGAACCTAAAGCGCCGCGCGGTAATGATTGTGTGCGAGGCGCTGCAGGCGATCATGACCGGGCTGGTGGAAGACAGCTGACCCGGCTGCTTACTTTTCGAGCCCTCGCCCGTGGCCTTTGGCTGATTCCTTGCCGTGCCCCTGGCCCAGGCCAAGCCCCTTGCCCAGCCCCATGCCTTTGCCAGGGCCGGTCCCGGAGCCTTCCACGATCCCTTCAGCCGTGACCGAGTCGCCGCTCCTTACCCCGGAGACCCGGACCGATACACCGGTGGCGATTTCCCCGATGGCAACTTCTTCGGGCCTGAGCCGTTTGCCGTCGGCGTCCTTTGCGGGCGAGCCGTCAGCCGCGGCTGCCGGGAACTTGATAATCCTGGTCTCGGCGTTGACCGCGTAGGCCTGGGTGAAACCGTCCTCGCTCTTCACGGTCACCGAGGTTTCGCTGACGGATTCCACCGTGCCCTGCTGGGTCAGCTGCGTTTCGAAGGTGCCGTCCGCCTTCTTCACCACGCTTTCACTGTGCAAGTGCTGGGGGCGCTGTGACTTCGCCGGCTTCTCCTTGCCCGGCGCTTTGTCCGACTTCCCCGGGGCAGGCTGCGACGGCGACGGCGACGGAGTAGGCGTGTCAGAGGCGGACCAGGCTATGGCTGAGCCAGCGCCGGTCAGCGCCAGCGCCACGGCTCCGGCCAACAATGCCTTGCGCAGCCTCGACGGCTCCCGAACTGACATGACCAGACCTCCCCGAGCACAGGCAGGGCACGGGCGCCCCGGATCTTCAGTGTAAGACGGGGATCCACCTCTGCACACGAGTAGTTTGCGCGCACGGAAAAGTGAGTACTTAACGCCAAACTGGGTAGCGCTAACTGTCGTTAAGAGGGTTCAAAACGACAGTTAGCGCTACCCAGTTGGGTTAAAACGGGTGGCTTAGCCTTCCACCCCGAGCTTCTTGAGGATCAGCTCGCGCACGCGGGCGGCGTCGGCCTGGCCGCGGGTGGCCTTCATGACTCCGCCGACGATCGCACCGATGGCCTGCAGCTTGCCGCCGCGGATCTTGTCCGCGACGTCGGGCTGCGCGGCCAGGGCGGCATCGATGGCTTCCAGCAGGGGGCCGTCGTCGGACACCACGGCCAGGCCGCGCTTCGCCACAATCTCGGCCGGAGTACCTTCGCCGGCGAGCACGCCGTCCAGGACTTCAGTGGCCATTTTGTTGTTGATTTTGCCGTCTTCCACCAGCTTGTTCAGCTCGACGATGGTGGATGGCTTCACGCCCAGCTGGCCGGGATCGACGTCGGCGTTTTTGGCGCGGCCGACGATCTCGCCCATCCACCACTTGCGGGCCACGGTCGCCGAGGCGCCGGCGGCGATGGTTTCCTCGATCTCGTCCATAACACCGGCGTTCACGACGTCGCGGAATTCCAGGTCCGAGTAGCCCCAGTCCGCCTGCAGGCGCTTGCGGCGGGCTGCCGGCGGCTCGGGCAGGGTGGCGCGGAGCTCCTCAACCCACTCACGGGACGCAACGATCGGAACCAGGTCCGGCTCCGGGAAGTACCGGTAGTCGTCGGCGTCGGATTTTGCCCGGCCCGACGTCGTCGTGCGGGTGTCCTCGTGCCAGTGGCGCGTTTCCTGGATGACCGGCTCACCGGAGTCCAGCACGGCAGCGTGCCGCTGGATCTCGTAGCGGACGGCGTGTTCGACGGCGCGCAGCGAGTTGACGTTCTTGGTTTCCGAGCGGATGCCGAAGCGTTCGCGGCCGTGCGGACGGAGCGAGACGTTCGCGTCGCAGCGCACGTTGCCGCGTTCCATCTTCGCGTCGGACACGCCGAGGTTCTTCACGATCTCCCGGACGGCGGCGACGTACGCCTTCGCCAGTTCCGGGGCGCGGCTGCCGGCGCCCTGGATCGGCTTGGTGACGATTTCCACCAGCGGCACGCCGGCGCGGTTGTAGTCCACCAGCGAGAAGTCCGCGCCCTGGATGCGGCCGGTTGCCCCGCCCATGTGGGTCAGCTTGCCCGCGTCCTCTTCCATGTGGGCGCGCTCGATTTCCACACGGAAAATGGTGCCGTCCGAGAGCTCGATGTCCAGGTAGCCGTCATACGCGATGGGGTCTTCGTACTGTGACGTCTGGAAGTTCTTCGGGGTGTCCGGGTAGAAGTACTGCTTCCGGGCGAACGTGCAGGACTCGGCGATCTTGCAGTTCAGGGCAAGGCCGATTTTGATGGAGGACTCGATGGCTGTCTTGTTCACCACCGGCAGGACGCCGGGCATGCCCAGGTCCACTTCGTTCACGTTGGTGTTCGGCTCGTCGCCGAAGACGTTGGGTGCGGAGGAGAACATCTTGGTCTTGGTGTTGAGTTCCACGTGGACTTCGAAGCCCAGGACGGGATCGTAGTTCTCCATGGCCTCTTCGAAGCTCAGGATTGTGTCGGTGCTCATTATTTTGCCTCCTGGGTTTCGATAACCGGTGAGCCAGCCAGTTCCGGGGCCTGGGCCAGCAGCGGGCCGCCCCATTTGGCCTCCAGCAGTGATTCCAAAACAGCACCCACCCGGTAGAGGCGGGCGTCCTCGCGGGCCGGTGCCAGGAGCTGGATGCCGACGGGCAGGCCGTCCTCGTCCGCCAGGCCGCCCGGAAGGGTCAGGCCCGGGACACCGGCGAGGTTGGCGGGGATGGTGGCGATGTCGTTCAGGTACATGGCCAGCGGGTCGTTGAGCTTCTCCCCCAGCTTGAAGGCCGTGGTGGGGGCGGTGGGCGAGATCAGGACGTCGGCCACCGTAAACGCGGCGTCGAAGTCGCGCTGCACCAGCGTACGGACCTTCTGGGCCGAGCCGTAGTAGGCGTCGTAGTAGCCCGCGCTCAGGGCGTAGGTGCCCAGGATGATGCGGCGCTTGACTTCGTCGCCGAAACCGGCGGCACGCGTGGCTCCCATCACGCGTTCGATGGTCATGGGCCCGTCCTCGGGAAGGACGCGCAGGCCGTAGCGGACGCCGTCGAACTTAGCCAGGTTGGAGGAGGCCTCCGACGGCATGATCAGGTAGTAGGCGCCGAGGGCGTACTGGAAGTTGGGGCAGGACACCTCAACGATTTCCGCGCCTGCCTCACGGAGCAGGTCCAGCGAGTCGTTGAAACGGTTCTCGACGCCGGCCTGGAAACCCTCGCCGTGCAGTTCCTTGATGATGCCGATCCGCAGCCCCTCGACGTTGCCCACACGGGCAGCCGCCACCAGGTCCTCCAAGGGATCCGGCAGGGAGGTGGAATCGAACGGATCGTGCCCGCCGATGACCTGGTGCAGGAGCGCCGAGTCCAGTACGGTGCGGGAGACCGGACCGATCTGGTCCAGGGAAGAGGCCATGGCGATGGCGCCGTAGCGCGAGACGCTGCCGTAGGTGGGCTTGACGCCAACGGTACCTGTGACGGCGCCGGGCTGGCGGATGGACCCCCCGGTGTCCGTGCCGAGGGCCAGCGGAGCTTCGAAAGCGGCGACGGCGGCGGCCGAACCGCCGCCGGAACCGCCGGGGATCCGGTCCAGGTCCCAGGGGTTGCGGGTGGGGCCGTACGCGGAGTGTTCCGTGGAGGACCCCATGGCGAACTCGTCCAGGTTGGTTTTGCCCAGGATGGGCATCTTGGCGGCACGGAGGCGCTTGACCACCGTGGCGTCGTACGGGCTGTGCCAGCCCTCGAGGATCTTGGAGCCGGCCGTGGTGGGCTGGCCGATGGTGACGATGAGGTCCTTGACCGCGATCGGCACGCCGGCGAGTTCGTGCAGCTCCCCGGCTGCGGCGCCGCCTGCGGCGCGGATGGCGTCCACTTCGGCGGCGACCGCGAGGGCCTCTTCCGAGTTGATGTGCAGGAAGGCGTTCACGCCGCGTTCGCCGCCGTCGACCGCTGCGATCCGGTCAAGGAAAGCCTGCGTGACCTCGACAGAGGTGACCTCCCCGGCACGGAGCTTCGCGGCCAGCTCGGCAGCCGAGAGGCGGATGAGTTCGTTGTTGTCTGTCATGGTTATGCCTCATCCAGGATTGCCGGGACCTTGAAACGGTTTTCATCGGAATCCGGAGCTCCCGAGAGTGCCTGCTCCGCGGTGAAAGTGTGGCCCACAACGTCCTCGCGGAACACGTTGGTCAGCGGGATCGGGTGGGAGGTTGCCGGGACGTCATCACCGGCGGCTTCACTCACGGACTTTACTGAATCCACGATGACGGCGAGTTCGCCGGCCATCCTGTCCAGCTCTTCAGCACTCATCTCGATGTGAGCGAGCTGCGCGAGGTGCGCAACATCGTCACGGTTGATCGCAGCCATGGATCTCCCCTGCAAGTTCGGATTGTTTTCCGAACCAGTCTAGTGGGGAAACGTCAGTGCCCGTCTGACGACCCCCAGCGGGCGTCAGACGGGCACCTCGGTGCCGCGGGCCCGGTCACGGGGACCGGGCACAGGCAGCATAAGACTAACCGATACCGATGGCTCCGGTCAGCATTCCCACTGCCAACATGACGAGGGAAACCACGGCGGCGCGCCACAGGACCTTTTTGTGGTGGTCGCCGAGGTCGACCTTGGCCAGCGACACCAGGAGCAGGATGGCCGGAACCAGGGGGCTCTGCATGTGGAACGGCTGTCCTGTGATGGAGGCACGGGCCATTTCGGCACTGCTGATGCCGTAGTGCGCTGCCGTCTCGCTCAGGACCGGAAGCACACCGAAGTAGAACGCATCGTTGCTCATAAAGAACGTCATGGGGATGCTGAGCACACCGGTGATGACGGCCATAAGCGGGCCCATGCTGGACGGGATGATCTGCACCAGCCACGCGGACATGGCCTCAACCATGCCGGTGCCGGTCAGGACGCCGGTAAGGACTGCGGCGGCCATGACCATGCTGACCACTGCGACGATGGACGGCGCGTGGGCAACAATCTGGGCAGCCTGGTCCTTGACGTGCGGGAAATTCACCAGCAGGGCGATCGCGGAGCCCACCATAAAGACGTACGGCAGGGGCACGAGGTCAGCGATGAGCATGCCCATGACAGCCACAGTCAGGCCCAGGTTGAACCACTGCAGCTTCGGGCGGAGGGTTTTGCGGTTGGGGTCCAGGGCAGTGCCGGCCATCGCGGCGCTGTCATCCACGTGCTCGTCGGGGCGTTCCAGCAGCGCGACGCCAGCCACAGGAGCTGCGCCTCCGACGGCGGGGCCTCCCGTTGCCGGAACAGGTGCGGAACCGCTGCGGCCTGAACCACCGCGGGAGGTGCCGCTGCCGCCTGCGGTGGTGCCGCCGTCGAACGCGTCAGAGGTGAAGGGTTCTGCGGAGGACGGCACGCCCCAGATTTCCGGTTTGGTGGCGCGGAGGCGGTTACGCTCCTGCAGGCCGAGGACCCAGGCGAAGACCAGGACAATGGCGAGGCCGGCGATGAGTGAGGGGATCATGGGGACGAAGACGTCGTTGACGTCGATCTTCAGGGCGCTGGCGGCGCGGGCCGTGGGGCCGCCCCAGGGCACGATGTTCATGGTGCCGTTGGCCAGGCCGGCCACACAGGTGAGGACAACGGGGCTCATCTTCAGCCGAAGGTAGATCGGCAGCATGGCGGCGGTGGTGAGGATGAAGGTGGTGGAACCGTCACCATCGAGGGAGACGGCGGCCGCCAGAAGGGCAGTGCCCAGGACTACCTTGGCGGGGTCATTGCCGAGCTTGCGCAGGATGAACCGGACCAGCGGATCGAACAGCCCGACGTCGATCATCAGGCCGAAGTAGATAATGGCGAACATCAGCAGGGCGGCGGTTGAGGTCATGGACTTCATCGAGTCCATCACCATGTCGCCAATGCCCAGCCCGGCGCCCGCGAAAAGTCCAAAAACTGTGGGGACGATGATCAGCGCCAGCACTGGCGTCAACTTCTTCGTCATGATCAGCACCATGAATACCGCGATCATTGCGAATCCAAGTAATACCAGCACGGCCGGCTCCTTCTTTGTGAACAGCGGCACAGCGGTGTGACGCGTGCTACAGACTGTAGAGTGGCCGCCGTCACGGCCGTGCCTTTGGCTCAATTGATTGGCATACTGCTTATTCGGAGCATTTTGCGCATTGTGCTCACACCGTCGGGTTTGTGAGCCGTGCCGTTCTGAACCACCTGATGAAACCGGACCACCAAGGGAGGAGGACCATGCACCGTCCCGCTCGCACGCTGCCGCTGCGGTTCTCCACCCAGACGCTCTTGCTGCAGCTTGGAGTGGTCCTTCTGGTGGTGCTGCTGAGCACTGCTGTCCACGCCTGGCTGACATACGACAGGGTGGGCCGTGAGGCCGAAAACCAGGCACTGACCCTCGCCCGTGCTGTCGCTGCCGACGCCTCCATCCAGGCCGACGTCCTGGCCATCAGTGAACGGGAAGGCACTCCCCCGCCGTCCGAGCTCCGCACCGGACCCCTCATGGCTGCCGCCGAAGCAACGCGGCTCCGGACGGGGGCTCTTTTTGTGGTGATCACCGACGAAACCGGCCTTCGCCTGGCCCACCCCGATCCTGCGCGGCTTGGGGAAAAAGTCAGCACCGACCCGTCTGAGGCGCTCGCGGGGCAGGAAATCACCACACGGAACACCGGCACGCTTGGTCCGTCGGCCGGCGCCAAGGTGCCGGTTTACGGGCCCGGTACTGACACCGTGGTGGGTGAAGTCAGTGTGGGCTATTCAATGGAAACCGTCGGCCAGAGCCTGGAGCGTGACATCGGGCCGGTCGCCCTGACCGCTGCCGGGGCCCTGCTCGCGGGCGTCCTGGCCTCATTCCTGCTGCGGCGGCGGCTGCAGCGCCTCACGTTGGGCCTGGAGCCGGAGGAAATCAGCACCCTGGTGCACGACCAGGTGGCCGTCCTCCAGGGTGTGGACGACGGCGTCATCGGCGTCAGTGCCGACGGCAGGATCAGCGTGTTCAACGCAGCCGCGCGCCGGCTTTTGGACCTGCCGGACCTCGCCGGGACCTCCTGGGCCTCTGCTCCGGTCCCCGGCCAGCTGAAGGCCCTCACCAGGGCGGACGCCGCGGAGGCCGACGCGATTGAGCTCGTGGCGGGCGGGCGCGTTGTGGTGGCCAGCGCCCGCAAGGCACTGCACCGCCGGGAGGACCTGGGCTGGGTGGTGATGCTCCGGGACCGCACCGAGCTGCAGCAGCTGACCAGGCAGCTCGACGCTGTGGGCACCATGTCCACGGCTCTTCGGGCCCAGCGCCACGAGTTTGCCAACCAGCTGCACACGATCGCCGGCCTGATGAGCATCGGGCAGCACCAGCAGGCCCGCGACTACCTGGCCGGCCTGGCTGCCACGGGCCCGTTGAAATTTCCGGTGGACCAGGCAGAGCTCCTCCAGGATCCCTACCTTCAGGCGTTTGTGGGGGCCAAAGGGGTGGAGGCCGATGAACGCGGTGTCACGCTGCGGATCGGGCCGGAAACATTGATCCGAGGGCAGGTCACGGAGCCGCAGGATGTGACCACCGTGCTGGGCAACCTGATCGACAACGCCGTGAATGCCGCCGTTGCCGGCTCCTCCGCGGACCGGTGGGTGGAGCTGGAGGTGCTGGACGAACCGCACGACGACGGCGGGACACTTCATATCGTCGTCGCAGACTCAGGCGACGGGCTGGCTCCCGGGACGGATGCGGAGGCTGTCTTCGCCGAGGGGTATACGACGGCGGCGCAGCCGGACGGGTTGGATCGAGCTGGTCTGGGCAGTGCTGGTTTGAACGGTGCTGGTTTGGACGGTGCTGCCCTGGACAGGGGTACCCGGCGGAGTGGCGGCCAAGGCCTGGGCCTGGCGCTGGCCCGCCAACTGGCCAGGCGCCGTGGCGGGGAGATCAAAGTTCTGGAAACGGGCACGCAAGGTGGACCCGGTGCCGTGTTTATGGCTTCCCTGCCTCGCACCACGGCCGCAACTGGTGCCCGAGACACCACCGCTGAAAAGGAGAACATTGCCTGAGGATTTCAGGGTGCTGATCGTGGATGACGACTTCCACGTGGCCAAGCTGCACGCCGCCTATGTGGATTCGGTAGCGGGATTCCTGGCGCTGGCGCCGGTGGGTACGGCGTCGCTGGCCCTGCAGACGATCCACAGCCTGCGCCCCGACCTGGTGCTGTTGGACGTCTACCTTCCGGACGCGTCGGGGCTGGACCTGCTGCAGCAGCTGGACGTGGACACCATCATCCTCAGTGCAGCGTCCGACGCAGAGTCGCTGCGCAAAGCCTTCCGTCGCGGGGCCTTGGGGTACCTGCTGAAGCCGTTCACGTCCGAGTCACTTTCGCAGCAGCTGCGTTCCTATGCCCGCTACCGGAGGCTGCTGGCCCAGCCCGGTGTCTTGGACCAAGGCGCAGTGGAGCGGGCCAAGCGGGCGCTGATTCCCGGGGACGTGACGTCGTCGGCCAAGCCCAGGTCCGCCACAGAGGCTGCGGTGTTGGAATCCCTGGTCGCGGGCGAGCAGTACTCGGCGGCCGAGGTGGCCACAAGGGTGGGGGTCTCCCGGGCCACGGCACAGCGGTACCTGTCCTCGCTGGCTGACGACGGCGCCGTCGACATCCAACTCCGGTACGGAACCACCGGGCGCCCCGAACACCGTTACGGTCTGCCCACCCAGTAGTCAGTCAGGTGGGCACCAACGTGTCATCCTTCACGCTGCCCCCGGCGGTCATGATATCTGGCCAGTGGGGTGGTTCCGGGTCGGGTTGTTCGCTTTGGTAGTGGCGGCCGGTGGGTGAGATCCAGCCGGGCGGCTCGTCCTTGGTGGCTTCGGTGGGTTGCCAGGGTCTGGCGTGTTTGAGCCGGTGATGTTTGGGGCAGAGCTGGGCCAGGTTTGAAATCCCGGTGCTCCCGCCGTTGGCCCAGTCCTTCAGGTGGTCCGCTTCGTTGTCCAGGGACTGGTTGGAGCAGCCGGGGAACTGGCATTTGCCGTCCCGGAGCCGGAGCCATTGACGCAGTGCCTTGGGGATCCGGTAGCTTTCCCGGCCGATCTCCAACCGGGCCCCGTCCCGGGGATCGGTCAGGACCCGGCGGAACGACTCGGCACCGTCGGCGACAAGAGCGCGGGCCATGGACGGCGGGATCGGTCCGTACCCATCGAGGACGGCGGGTTCATCGGTCAGACCCATCAGCGCGAACACCGGAACCGTGACGAGGACCTGGGCTGCCGGTGACGGGATTCTCCCGGCAGCCCCGTCCAGAGTGCCGCCCTGAGTGGCGTGCTGGGTGCTGTGCAGGGTGCCGCCGAGGAGCCACGCCGCGACGTTGTCGGCACGGAGCTGGGTGAGGGTCCTGCCCTCGGTTGGGCCTTGCAGGGCCCGGGCTGCTGTGGTGGCCCGGTTCCAGATCCCGGCTGCCTGGTCGGCGGGCAGGTAGGCCGAGAGCCAGGCCATCCCGTCCCGGTCCGGGGAGTACTCAACCCGACGGTCCAAGGCACTCCGGGTGTGGCGTTGTTCGATGCTGACCGGGTGGTGGCGTTCGCGCCAGGTCCTGGCTTTGGCCCGGAACCGGCCCGGGACCATCCCGCCGGCCGCGCCGCGGGCCGGGTTCGGCGCCTCCGGGTCCAGGAAGTGCGCCTCCAGGGCATGGGCGGCGGCTGGCTCGAGGTTGGTGGTTTCGTCGACCATGATCCGGGCGTGCTGCCACGAAATCGCCCCTGCCTCCAGAGCAGCCAGCGTGAGCGGCAGGGAACTACGTAAGCGGTGGGCCTCACCGAGCAGCCCGCCGGCCGTACGTTCACTGACAGTCAGGGCGCAGGCGACCTCAGCCACGATACTCATTTCCTGGGCGGTCTGCTCCTGCGGGGACATGATGGGCCCCGCGATCACTTGGGCGGCTTCGTCGTACCCGCCGGCCGCATGGATCTTCACCGCAGCAACCATCGCCTCCAACCCCGCCGCCCCGGACAACACCGTCAGACACGCCTCAGCCTGCCAACGCAACGAGTCCCAAGCCGGATCTACGGCCGAGGTACCGGCTGCTGACGAGCCAGTGGCTGACGGAACCGTGACTGACGGAGACGTGGCTAACGGAACCGTGGCTAACGGAAACGTAGTTGAGGACGAGCGGCCCGCCGGGCCCGATGGGATGTCATGAGCCATGCCATCGGCCAGACGGGCACCCGGCTCTGCCGTCGTCCCGCGAAGGACACCGGCCAGCTGCAAAGCAGAAGCCACGATGGCCTCCAGTATCTCCGCAGCCGCTGTGCTATCCATACCTCCAGCATCACAGAGCGGTACGGCAACAGCGCGGAGGCATTACCCCTATGTGGATAACCGCTTTAGGCGGCGCTCTTCTGGGCTACAAGCTCGATCTCCACAAGCATCTTCGGGTCCAGGAACGGCAGGACGTGCACCAAGGAGAGTGTGGGGCGGATCCCGCCGAAGACCTCGCCGTGGGCACGGCCGGCCTCTTCCCATTTGCTGATGTCCGTCAGGTACAGCTTGGACTGCACCACGTCCTCGAAGCTGAACCCGGCGTCGGCCAGGACGGTTCCCAGCTTCTGGAGGATGAACCGCGTCTGGGTGTAGAAGTCCTCGCCCACAATGCCGTCTTCACCGCTCGCCGCCGTGGCCGAAATGTAGAGGGTGTTGTCCACCTGGACGGCCCGGGAGTAGCCGAGGGTCTGTTCCCAGACGGAGCCAGTGCCGAATGTTTTGCGCATGGAGGGCCTTTCAGTGCGGAAAATGAGTCGGCACCACTTTAGGGTGGCTAGACGTCGAGCCGATAAACCAGCAGTTTTATGTCTGTGCCCGGGATCAGCCAGTCCCGCTCCGGGGCGCGCCGGAAGCCCGTTTTCCGGTACAGGCCATGGGCGCTCTCCCACGTCCGGCCGGTGGTCAGTGCGACTCCCCTGATCCCGTCGAGGGACCTGGCGTGCTCGATGATGGCCTCCACCATCGCCTGGCCTGCCCCGCTGCGCTGCGCTGCGGGGTCCACCACGAGCATCCGGAACTCCAGCTCATCGTCAAGTGCGATGTCGGCGTAAGGTTCCCCGGCCAGCGCCAGCGTCACGGAGCCCACCACGTGCCCCGCTCGTTCGGCCACCCAAATCGTGGCCTTGGCCGCCCGCGCGGCCACCTCCTGGATCTGCTGCATGTAGGGATGGTCTGCGTTGTCGAAGTGACCCGCTGCGAGGTAGGAATCGACAGTTATCCTGGCGATGGCGGAAAAGTCTGCCTCAACGGCCGGTCGGATGGTTATTTGCGATTGCACTTGTCAATGTTAGTGCCGCATCAGGGTCAGAGCGGAAACTTGCCCGCGAGCTCCAGTGTCCCGGCGCAGGTCCATGCCGCCAACCGGTCCGCATCGGTGGGACCGCCGTCGAGGGGGCTGTCCAGCCGCGGACGACGAACCCAGCAGCCCGCTTCCTCCGCGATGAGTGCCCCGGCCGAGTAGTCGTGTTCGTTGAGGCCTCGTTCGCCAAAAGCGTCGTGGGTTCCGTCAGCCACCAGGCACAGGTCCAGCGCTGCTGAGCCCAGCCGCCTGACGTCCGCAAACCCGTCCATGAGCTCCCCCAGCAGCGCGGCCTGTTCGATGCGCACCGCGGGATCGTAGCTGAAGCCCGTGGCCAGGATCTGGCCGGTGCGTCCCGCCACCGGACCCTGGAGCCGCGTCAGCCGGCCGCCCTCTTCCAGCCACGCGCCCTGGCCGCGGGCGGCGTAGTAGACGCGGCCCAGCGCGGGTGCGTTCACGACGCCGGCCAGCCAGGCGCCGTCGGAATCCGCCACTGCCACGGAGGTGGCGTAGTAGACGATGTTCCGGATGAAGTTGGTGGTCCCATCCAGCGGGTCGATTGACCAGCGGTAGCCACTGGGATCGTCGGGCCGCGTGGTCCCGTGTTCCTCGCCGGTAATGGTGTCCTGCGGCCGGGCGGCGGTGATGGCTTCCCGCACCGCATTTTCGGCGGCGACGTCAAAGGCTGTAACCCAGTCACCGGCGTCGCCCTTGTTGCTGACGTCCAGGGCCTCACCATTGCGTTCTGCCAGTACTGCTGCGCCGGCAGCTGCCGCCTGGCGGGCCACCGCAAGCAACTCCGCTATAAGGTTCGGCTGGTTCATTCTGTTACCTCTTCTGATTCGGCAGCTGCCTGGGATTCAAGGGCGTTTTCGGATTTATCATCGGATGCGCCGGCAGCCTCCGACGCCGCCGCCGGGCCGTTTGCCAGCAGCTCGCGGAAGCCGTCTTCGTCCAGCACAGGAATGCCCAGCTGCTCGGCTTTGTCGAGTTTGGTGCCTGCATTGTCGCCGGCCACCACATAGCTGGTGTTTTTGGAGACTGAGCCCGCCGCCTTGCCTCCCCGGATGAGGATGGCTTCCTTCGCCTCGTCGCGGCTGAAGTCAGGAAGGGAACCGGTAACCACGATGGTCAGCCCTTCCAAAGTCCGTGGCGTGGACTCATCACGTTCATCCTTCATCCGGACGCCGGCCGCAGCCCAGCGGTCGATGATTTCCAGGTGCCAGTCCTCGGCGAACCACTCCTTGAGCGCCGCAGCGATGGTGGGTCCGACGCCATCCACATGGGCGAGGTCTTCCTCTGAAGCGTTCCGGATGCCCTCCATGCTGCCAAAAGCCGTGGCCAGGGCCCGCGACGCCCGGGGACCCACGTGCCGGATCGACAAGGCCACGAGGACCCGCCACAGTGGCTGGGTTTTGGCTTTTTCAAGCTCCTTGAACAGTTTCTCCGTGGTGGCGGTGGGTTTCGACGGGGACTTGGCCGTGCCCTTGCTGTAGAAGTACGGGACCAACTCAAACTCGCCCGTGGCAACGCCCTTGGAGCGCTTCTCGCGCCGGATCCGGACATCGGCCAGGTCTTCAGGCTTAAGGTCAAACAACGCCGCCTCGGACACGAGCGGCGGAACCTCAGGCTCGGCAGGCTGGGTCAGCGCGATGGCCGCTTCCCAGCCGAGCGCCTCGATGTCGAACCCGCCGCGGCCGGCCAGGTGGAAGACCCGTTCCCGTAGCTGGGCCGGGCAGGACCGGGCGTTGGGGCAGCGGATATCCACGTCGCCTTCCTTGCCGGGGGCAAGCGGCGTTCCGCACGAGGGGCATTCGGTGGGCATCACGAAGTCCCTGACCGGCGGTTGCTGCTGGTCGCGGAGGGCCAGCACGGGGCCGACAATCTCCGGGATCACATCGCCGGCCTTGCGCAGCACAACAATGTCGCCGATCTTCACGCCCTTGGCCTTCACAACGTCCTGGTTGTGCAGCGTGGCCATCGCCACCGTGGATCCGGCGACTTTTACGGGCTCCATCACCCCGAACGGGGTCACGCGTCCGGTGCGGCCCACGTTGACGTCGATGTCCAGCAGTTTGGTGTGGACTTCTTCGGGCGGGTACTTGTACGCCACAGCCCACCGGGGCACACGTGTGGTGTATCCGAGGGCGCGCTGGGTGGCGAGGTCATCGACCTTCACCACAATCCCATCGATCTCGTGCATCAGGCTGTGCCGTTTGTCGCCGTAGCGTTTGATGAAGGCCAGCACCTCGTCCAGGCTCCCGAGGACCTCGAAGTACGGGCTGACGGGCAGTCCCCACTTCTCCAGTAAGGCATACGTCTCGGACTGGCTGACCGTCTCCAGGCCGTCACGCGCGCCGATGCCGTGGACAAACATCCGCAGGGGTCGCTTGGCCGTCTCTGCGGGGTCTTTTTGCCGGAGGGAACCGGCTGCTGCGTTCCTCGGGTTGGCCAGTGGTGCCTTGCCGGCCTCGATCAGCGCTTCGTTGAACTCTGCAAAGGCCTTGGACGGGATGAAGACCTCGCCCCGGACTTCCATCTCGGGCGGGAAGCCGCTGCCGGTGAGTTCCTGCGGGATTTCCTTGATGGTCAGCACGTTGTGCGTGATGTCTTCGCCGGTGGTTCCGTCACCGCGGGTTGCCGCCCGGACGAGTTTCCCGTCGCGGTAGAGCAGGTTGACGGCGAGGCCGTCGATCTTGAGTTCAGTCAGCCAGGCGGGCCTGCCGTTGTCCCCGAGTTTGGCGATGCCGGCCTCGGCTTTGGTAATCCAGGCTTCCAGCTCCTCCAGGGAGAAGACATCCTCGAGGCTGTACATCCGCTGCAGATGTTCGACGGCGGCGAACGCCGCTGAGACTTCGCCGCCCACTTCCTGCGTGGGCGAGTCATTCGCAACGAGTTCCGGGTGCAGCGCTTCAATCTCCTCCAGGCGCCGGAACAGTGCGTCAAACTCGGCGTCGGATACCAGGGGTTCGTCCTCCTGGTAGTACGCGAAACGGTATTTCCTGACGAGGTCCACGAGGTTCTCGTACTCTTCGCGGACAGACCCGGAAGGGACGGCGTCCGGTTCTGTCAGGGTCTCAGTACTGGCGGCTGTTGCCTCTGCGGGGCCCGGTGCTGTGCTCACAGACCTATCTTGCCTTACGGCCCGGACATTGGGCGTAAACGCTGTCCCGCCGGTCCGTCCCGGCCGGCCGTCCATAATTGCAGCGGGCACACGAAGGGCCCGGACACTTTGCTGTGCCCGGGCCCTCGGTTCATGCGGTGGTTAGCGTGAAGCCTGGTCCTGCTCGTTGGCGTTCTTGGTTGCCTTGGTGCCGGCATCCTTCAGCGCCTGGATGACCTGGTTCAGTGCACTGGTGTGCGTGCCGGACCATTCGCTGCGGAAGTGCTTCGCGTCCGGGCCTTCCCAGGTGGTGCTGTCCAGCAGGCGGGACAGGTTGGTCCGCTGCTGCTCGATCTCCGAAGCACCGGCCTGCAGCTTCGTGCCAAGAGTCCTGAGCTGCTCTACATCTGCGCCCCAAATAGCCATCAGTTTCTCCTCATGTGTTCGTTGGAGCCGATCCGGATCGGCATCCCCAGCGGCCCCCGGCTCATCCGGAAGATCCATTACCTAGAACCTATCCCGGCCCCAAAGCACTGTCGATGGGCACCGCTGCCCATGCACCACTGCCCATAAGCGGGCACCCCCAGGCACTCAGTGGGAGGAGAAGCGGTTCCTGCCCCACCAGGCAAACGCCAGGCCGGCTGTACCCACCAGCAGCACGCCCGCCATGATGGCCAGCAGCTTCGGACCGCCGAACAGCCCGGAACCGTCGTTCCGGGACACGGCGGCGGCTTGGGTTGGCCTTGCCGACTTCGTGACGGGTTTGTCCCAGTTGGATTCAGCGGACGGGCCCGCGGAAGTCGCCGCAGGTGACACCGGGCTGGCGGTGGCCTCCGGCGTCGGCGTCTCCTCGTCGGCAGCAACCGCAGGGTCCGTGGTGACGACGGGAGCGGGGGCAGGTGCTACCGGAACGGCAGGAACTGTCGGAGCGGGCGCCGGCACGGCAGGTGGCGGGGCGGGAGTTTCCGACGGCGGCTCGGTGGGCTTCCCCGTGCCGGGTGTGTCCGGCGGTGGCTTCTGGTCCCCGGGCAGGAGCTCGCAGACGATTCCGATTCCGCAGGACGGTCCAGGATCGCCGTCGTCCGCACTCGCGGGAACGGCCGCCGACAGTCCCACGGTGAGCGCCAGGAAAGCGAGGACCGCCGCGGCGGAGGCGTCGCGGACCACGGAAGAGGATCGGATCATGGTTACCTTTGGGAAAGGCGCGCGGCACCCTTCCGCGGCGAACGAGTGTTTCCCGTAGTCTCCTACAACGCACTGCGGGCCCGCAAATCACTGGATTTGCGGGCCCGCAGCAACCACCCGGCGTCAGTCCCTGTTTTCCGGCGGCAAAGCGATCTGCAGTTTGCGGGCCTTGCCGCGTCCCACAATGTACCCGCGGCCCGGGATGAACTCCGGGCTGACCCGGCCCAGCGGCGTGCTGAGCAGGCTGTCTCCTTCGATGTCCCCCGGGTTCATCAGGAGCCCGCGGCGGCCCGATTTGAAGGGCTGGGAGAGTGACCAGGCGGAGGACCACGTGGATGTTTCGGACTCGCCAACAACCCACTGATCAGCCTTGATGGAGGCGGTGACAAGCTGTGACACGCCGGATTCCGCCACGGTATCCGTAAACTCGGTCAGGCCCTCGATGAAGATGGCCACCTTGCCCGGGTTGCCGCTGGAGTGCTCCACCAGGTCTTCCACCACCTCGGAGAGGTCGTCCGGGCCTACTACCGAGCGGTTCCAGAGCGGCAGGGACGCCACCGCGGACCGGCGCGAGCCGATGTAGATGAGTTCCGTGTCCGGATTGGAACGGCGCAGCGCGTAGGCGAGGCTGACCAGCGCCACGGTGCGCCCGGCACCCGGAGGCCCTGCCAGCAGGAGCGGGCCCTGGGCCATGATCTCGGCAGGCTGCAGGGTTTCGTCGTCCACGCCGATGACCGGGAGGTCCGGGCCGCCGGCGGGCAGCAGGTCCAGGTCCACCTGTTCCGGGAGCCGCTGGATCTTGGGCGCCTGGTCCAGTCCCTGCCGCAGCATGGCCTGGCTCAGCTTGTGCACCTCACGGGCCTGCAGGGCCAGGTTGGAGTTCCCGCCCAGGACGGCCAGCTGCACTTCGAGGCCGTCCAGCAGGCCGCGTCCGGGCGGTGAAGTGGCACTGAGGACATCCTTGGGGACGTCCATGGACATGTAGTCGTCTTCGGAGGACAGGCGCAGCACCAGGCGGCGCTGGATGGAGGCAAGCAGGGAGGCCGGTACCGAGTTGGGTCGGTCGCCGGTGATGACCAGGTGGATGCCCAGGGGCCGGCCGTCCGTGGCCAGCTGCAGGAAGATATCCCAGAGCGCGGACAAGCGGCTGTATTCATACGTCTCGCGGAAGGCAGACATGCCGTCGAGCAGGACAAAGATGCGCTTCTCATCGGGGCGGTTCGCCAGGGTGCGGTACTCAACGATGGTTGAGGCCCGGACGTCGGCGAAGCGGGCGGACCGTTCGTCGGCTATGTCGCGGAGCAGGCGCAGGAGCCGGCCAACACGTTCCACGTCGTCGCCGTCGATGATCTCGCCGACGTGCGGAAGCTCGTCGAGCATCTTCAGCCCGGAGGATCCGCAGTCAATCCCGTAGATGTGCACCGGACCCCCGCGCGGCGTGACAGCGGCAGCAATCGCGATCCCGCGCAGGGCCGCGGACTTGCCGGAGCCGCCGGTGCCGAAGATGGCCATGTTGCCGTCTTTGTCCGGTTCATAGAACACGGTGGGCTGTTCCTGGCGGGTGGGATCGTCCGCGACCCCCAGCAGCAGCCGCTCGTCGGTCCGAGGGTTGGGCAGCTTGGAGAAGTCGTACGTAGTGGCGAGCTCGTCCAGCCAGGGCTTCCGCGGCGGACTGATGGCCAGTGATTCGGCTGCCCGGACGATGTTGGTGGTCATTCTGGCAATGTCGTTGGGACCGGCAGGTGCTTCCCTGACCGGCTTTTCGGGAGCGGGTGCTTCCCAGCTTGGCCCGGATCCGAACGCCATTTCCACGATGTCGATCTGCGGGCGCTGGGGCTTTTCCGTGGTCCAGCCGCCGGCGTAGCCGGTCTGGAAACCCTGGATGCGGCCAGGGCCGGTCTTGGCCGCACCGCGGCCCGGAATGGACGGATCGAAATACGCGGCGTCCGGGACGCCAAGGATGTCGGTGGCGTCGTCTTCATCGGCCATGCGGAGCGCCACCCGGAGGTTGGTGTTGGCGCGCAGGCTGTCCTTGATGACGCCTGCCGGACGCTGGGTGGCCAGGATCAGGTGCAGGCCAAGGGACCGGCCGCGGGCGGCGACGTCCACCACCCCGTCCACGAATTCGGGCACTTCGGTGGCCAGCGCAGCGAACTCGTCAACAATGATGATCAGGTACGGCGGGGCTTCGGGGTCGGCTTCGCGCTGGAGTGCCAGGAGGTCCTTGGCCTTCTTCCGGTTCAGCAGGTGCTCCCGGTAGTGCAGTTCCGCCCGGAGGGACGTCAGCGCGCGGCGGACCAGGTGCTGGGAAAGGTCGGTGACCAGGCCAACGGTGTGGGGAAGGTTGAGGCAGTCAGCGAACGCGGCGCCGCCCTTGTAGTCCACAAACAGGAAGCTGACCCTGTCCGGGCTGTAGGCCGCGGCCATTCCCATGACCCAGGACTGCAGGAACTCGGATTTGCCGGCGCCGGTGGTACCGCCCACCAGCGCGTGCGGACCCTCGTTCTTCAGGTCAAGGTACAGGGGCTCGATTCCCTTCGAACCCACCAGCGCCCGGAGGGTTCCGTTGTCCTTGCGGTTCGGCACTGCGGAGGCATGGACGGAATTGTTCTCTTCCCAGCGCTCCGCGACGGCCTTCGGATTGTCCAGGAAGTCCTTGCCAATCAGGGTGGCGTAGGAAACCGCGCGCGGCAGGTCCGAATCATCCGTGACCGGCTTGCCCACGTCCACCACCGGGGTGAGCATCCTGGCCAGCTGGGCGGCCAGGTCGGCGTCGAGGCTTTCGCAGCTGACGGGATAGGTGTGCCGGCCCAAACGGACCTGACCCGTGGTGGTGCCGTTTTCGCCGTCCACCACCATAAAGTCGCGGCAGGCGGCCGGGAGGGCCTGGATGTCGGTGGCAACCCACATGACATGGACCCCGGAGTCCGGCCCGCGTTCGGCGAGCCGGGTCAGCCTGCCGCGGTCCACCGGGGCGTCGTCCTCCACAATGACCAGGACGGCCGGCAGCACCGGAGCGGGCACATCGTGCTTGGCCGGGTCGATGGAGCCCCTGTGCTGCGGCGCGGCACGCTTGGCCGCAGCCTCCCGGGCATCGAGCAGGTCTTCAAGCCGGGCCAGGAGGGTGGAGCCACTGGCAGAACCCGCGGCGAGGTGGTCGCCCGCGAGGGGGCTGTGGCCCGAGCCGACGTGGGGCAGCCACTGCAGCCACTCCCAGCGTTGCCTGGACTGCGCCGAGGTGATGGCTGTGACCACCGCTTCCGCCGGCGAGTGGAGCCCGACGAACTGCAGCACCATGCCGCGGGCAACGTCATCCACGAGGCCACGTGCTCCGGCCACACCGAAAGCGCCCGACGTCCGCAGCTGCGAAACCACAGGCACACCCTCGATGTCCCGGAACTGCTTGAGGCAGTCCTGGATCTCGCGCATGTATTCAGCTTCGGTCTCGTTGTTGTTGGGTTCCTCGAACATGATGCGGGACGGACTGGTGCCGAGCCCGAACCGCAGGCCCAGGAAGCCGAGGTGCTCGGGGCGGTGGGTCCACAGCAGCGGGCCGAGCTTATAGATGGAATCCACGGTGTCGCTGACGGACGGCGCTTCCTGCAGGCGGACTGCACGTTCCACATGCTGCAGTTCGGTGATGTCCTCCCGGAAGGCGGCCATGGACTCCCGGAACCGTTTAAGCTGTTCCTTCTGCTGGCGCCGGGACTGCATTTTGTGGTCCACATAGTGGCCCACGATGAACAGCGGCATCATCATCATAAAGATGACGGAGAGCATGTTCCGGGTGACCGCGAACATGATGGCGCCCATCAGGAGCGGCGCCATCAGCATGATGTACGGGAATGCCTGGTGGTCCGGCCGCTTGGGCCCGGCAGGGGGCACGCGCTTGGGCGCATCAAAGCGGGGAACAACCCGCGGGGAGCGGTTGAAATCGACAAGGGGCGACGTCGGTGCTGCCGCATGGTTATGTCCCAGCGGCACCACCGTCACGGTGGTCTCCCCCAGGGTAACGGTGTCCGAGGAGTTCAGGGTGGCCCGGGTGACGGGCAGGCCGTCCATCAGGAGGCCGTTGGCCGAGTTGGTGTCGACGATCTCCACACTCTCGCCCACCGTGATGCGGGCGTGGCGTTTGGAGGTCAGGGGGTCCGACAGCCGGATGTCCACGTCCCGGTCCCGGCCGATGTAGCTGGTGCCGGAGGGCAGCGAAAATTCCTGTCCGACGTCGGGCCCTGACAGAATGCGCAGGGTGGCGGCAGCGGGACCGCGGTTGGCGCCGGGGGCATTGAAGTGTTCGCTGACCTCGGCCAGCGAAACCACGGACCCCGGACGCAGCCCGGACTCCAGCAGGTTGTCCGTGCGGGTCAGGACATTGCCGCGGATTCCGCCGCCCACAAATGCCTCATCGATGCGCAAGGAAAGGTTCTCCGGAGCCGGCGAGCCCTTCCTGTCAGGATCGGCCACCCACAGCTGGGTGGCGATGTCCGCCACGGTGGCAAGGCCGTCAACCGTTACGGCCAGGTCCTTGGTTTCCGCCGGATCCCGGCGGAGTGTCAGCCGGATCCTCATCCTTCGTCCACGCCCCTCATCTTTTCCAAAAGGTACAAATCCTCGGCGGTAACCAGGTGGGTGGTTACGGCGTGTTCGACGAGCCGGGCACGGCGGTTGGTGGCCAGTTTTCCGCCGCCGCCGCGCAGCCCCACCACGCCGACGCGGTCGAGTTTGTCGCAGACGTTGTCCAGCTTCCGGTTGAAACGGGTCAGGGCCCAGCCCAGGGTCTTGGCGGCGGCGGCCGACGACGGGATGGCGCTGAAGCCGGTCCCCTCGCGCCGCAGCATGGGCTCGGCGAGGGCCACGATGAGCGCCTTCTGTGAGTCGGTGAAAACGACGGGGCCGATGGTGGTGTCGCCGTTGCTGTCGTCCTCGCGTGACTGCTGGCGGAAGGACGGCGTTTTGAGGTGCACGGCGAATTCGTAGGTGGTGGGCCCGGCGGTGAAGATGATGTTGGTGTGGCTGAACACGAGCGGAATGCGGGCCCCGGGTGAGAGCCAGGCCTGCATGCCGCCGGAGCCGTCGGCAACGGTGGCCGAGAGCATCCTGCCCACGTTGCTGAGCCACCAGATGCCGTCGTAGCGGGCCACCTGCAGGAACTGACGGTGCAGGTACGGGTTGTCGTCAACCTCGAGATCGCCTTCGCGGCCGATGTTGAAGATCTCCTCATCGGACGGTTCGTACCATTCACCACAGAAATCTATTGCTAGATCCCCCATTTTCCGTGCCTCCTCGACGGGCGTCGCCCGCGTTCACTGTCGTTTCGGTGTGCCGTGCCGTTACTGGCCGACGCAGGCGATCGATTCATCCTCCAGCGGCGAGGACGTGCCGTCGCTCCTGACGATCATCACCTGGATACAGGTGGGTTCTCCCGGGTTCAACGCCATCTGGGCGGTTGGCTCGGCAGCGGACTGGTACTCGCCCTGGCTGCCCAGGGCGTACACCCGCCACTTGTACGCGTCGCCGGTCTTAGGCTGCGGGTTGGTCCAGGTGAAGGTGGCCCTGCCGCCGTCAGCCGTTCCGGCCAGGTCCTCGACGTCGGGAACGATCCCGTTGTCCAGGGCATCTGCCGGGGGCTTACTGACCTGGTCGGTCTCGATCACTTTTGGCTCCGATGCCGTAGATGCCAGCACTATCCCCACAATGATGGCCAGGACCAGCGCCGTCCCGCCGGCCAGGGCAAGCCAGAGGTTGCGTTTGCCGTGGTCAGGGGCGGTTTCCGGTGCCGCGTCCGGTACAGTGGCCGGACGGCTGACCGTTGCGTCGATTTCGGGTTCCGGCCGGCCCGGCAGCCGTCCGGCCTGGTGTGCTGCCTGCTGCCCGGCCTGCTGCCCTGCCTGGGCCGGGAGAAGTCCCGGCCGCTGAACAGTGGAGTCCGGCGCGGAGCCGTAGTCGGCGTCGGCAGGCGCGCTCCCGCGGAGCATGGTGGCGTGGGCCCATTCCCCTGCGGGGTTGCCTGCAGCCTGATTTGCTTCCGGCTGACCGGCAAACAGACTGCCCGGAACCTGCGGGCGGAGCGCCGCCGCGGGTGCACCTGTTGCGGCAGATCCACCAGCGGGAGAGTCCGACGGCGGCGAACCGGCACCGGGGCCCTGCGGCCGGGTGCGTGCCGGGAAAGTGGGGGCGCTGCCGGTCCGTTCCGGATCGATGGCGGCAATGCTCCGGACCCTGGTCTCCTCGAAGCCGTCATCGGGGTGGCTGTCATCGTGGTTGGGCTCTTCGAGCACTTCGAAGGGCGTGACCGACAAATTCAGTTCCGCCTGGATCCGCTGCAGGGCCAGGGCGAAGGCATGGGCGGATGAGTACCTGGACGCAGCCGGTTTGGCCATGGCCGTGGAGAGTGCACGTTCCAGTGATTCCGGCACGTCGGCGCGGCCCAGGCGCGGCAGCGGCGCGCTGGTGATGCGGGAAATCAGTTCGCGCTGTGAGTTGTCGGTGCCGGGCATAACGAACGGCGACCGGCCGGCGAGCAGGGTGTACAGCGTGGCGCCGAGCGCCCAGACATCCACCATCACGCCGTCGACGGGGCCGTCTGTGAACTGTTCCGGCGGCGACCACGGGATGGACATTCCGGCGTCTTCGTCGGTGTCCCCGCCGAGCGTTCCCGAGATTCCGAAGTCCGTCAGGGCAGGCCGGTTGTAATCGGTCACCAGGATGTTGGCGGGCTTGATGTCCCGGTGGGCGATGCCGGCGCGGTGGGCGGTCTCGACGGCTGACGCCACCTGGATGCCGACGGCCAGGACCTCGTCCACGCTGAAACGCTGGCGGCGGTAGCGGACGTCGAGGCTGGGCCGGGAGCAATACTCCATGGCCAGGTAGGAGTGCCCGGCCTCGGTGACCTCGGCCTCGAAGATGGTCACGATGTACGGGTGGGACGAGAGTTGGGCCATCAGGTTGGCCTCGGACTCGAACCTGCGCCGGGCGCCTTCGGTCTTCAGGTCGGATAGGAGGACCTTGACGGCCACCTTGCGCCGCGGGCGGTCCTGTTCATAAAGGTAGACGTCGGAGAACCCGCCGGAGCCGAGCAGGCTGATGTACGTAAACCCCGGGATAGGGGGCGGCGGCGCAACCGGCCGTTTGGAACTCAAAGAATCTCCTCAAAACGCAATGAGACGTCGTCACCCAGTTCCGCGATATCGCCGTCGAGCAGGATGGCCATCTCGTTCTGGGCCAGCCGGCGCGGCTGCTGGCCCTCGCGGACCAGGACGGTCCCGTTGGTGGCTTTCAGATCGCACAGCATGACGTGCCAGCCCTCAAGCCGGACTTCGACGTGCGAACGGGAAATGTGCCCGCTCGGGCTGGACACCTGAACGAGCCGTGGCATCACGCCGCCCTGCACCCGCGACACAGAAGGCTGGCGCCCGATCACCAGGGACTGGTCAAGGTCAACCAGTTCACCAGTGGAGACGCGCATCCTGCCCAGCCGTGGCCGCGCCACCTGCACGGCATCCGACGGGAGCGGCAGGCTGCAGGCAGAGCACTGGGCATGGGTGGGCGGGTTGGCATGGCCTCGGTCGCAGACCCGTGCCAGCACCAGGGGTCCGGTGCCCGCGTCAGTCTCTGCTGCCGGTGCCGGGCTTGCTGCCATGCCGGCGAGATCACTCTTCATGATGGTGTGGCCGTCGTGGTCACCGTCAAAGCCGGCGGCATCTGCTGAACCGGCTCCAGCGTCCGGCACCGGTGGCTGTATCGGGGCGTGCGCCGGGGGTTGTACCGGGGCGTGCGCAGGGGGTTGTACCGGGGCGTGCGCAGGGACCTGAACTGACGGCTCGAACGACGGCGGGACCTGGGCTGCCGGTAGGCTGCCCCCACTGGTCCGCCACGGGACCGGGTCGATGAGGCCGCCACCCGGGCCGGTGGCCGGGATTGCGCCTGGCAGGGGCACGGGTGCGTGCTGTGCGGGTGCTGGCGGAACAAGGTTGATGGCTTCCGGTGCATCAGGTTCGGCTGCAGGCGCAGGCGTATCTTCCTGCCGTGGTGCGCCGGCGTCCGCTTCGTCGGGCTCGTCGCGAACAGCAGCATCCTCGATGCGGCGGACCACGGTCTTCTCCCAGAGGTGGTCGTAGGTGCCGGTCAACTCGTGGGCGGGCACCTGGTCCGCATGGGACGGCTCAATAGTGTGGGACGGCTCAATATCCTGTGAGGGCCCGGCATCCTTTGAAAGCCCGCCGTCCTGCGGAACCTCCGCAAGCTCCCCGGCCGCCACGGCCTGCTGCTCCGGCTCAGGCGTTTCAGCGTCATAATGTGCGTCATCATCCAGCGCCATCACTGTCTCGGCGGAGGCCTCGGGGCCTGATTCCGGGACAGCCGGCAAGTCCGCAACGGGCGGGGCCGGAGCAACGTCAGCCGCGGGCACAACGGCAGGGTCGGATGGAACGGCGGCGTCAGGTCCGGCTGCCTCCAGACCTGCGGCGGCAAGCACAACGGGTGCCGCGGCCGGAGCGTCAGCCGGCGCATCAGTCAGTGCCACAGTCAACGACTGCAACAGGACAACGCCCTCAGTGAGCGGAAGGGCCGGTCCGGCCGGGGCTTCCCCGGCGACAGTAAGGCGGTACCACTGAGGAAGGTCGAGGCGACGCTCCGCCCAGGTGGTGACGTCCCGCCCGTTCAGTTCCACCGGTCCGCCGGGCAGCTGCACTGTCAGGTCCAGGTCACCGCGCAGGAAGACCCGGAGCTCGTCACGGTAGTCCACAATGCCGAAGGACGGGATCTGCGCCAGCGAGACCCCGAAGCTGCTGGTGACGGCGTGCAGTACCTCGTGCACTTCCGGAGCATCCTCGAGCAGGTCCCAGAGGGACCGGACGAGGGCCGGCGGGGTCTCGGGCCCCAGGAAAACGGCAGTGCGGGAGCGGAGCAGACCCAGCCAGGCGCCTGTGGTGTATTCGACGGTGGCCATCTCAGCGCTCCCCGGGTTGGTCATCTTCGGCAGCCCGCCGGCTGGCATCAACAATCTGCGACCTGGGCAGCGTGTCCTCTTCTTCGCCGCCGGCTGAGCGCCTGGGCGCTGTGGTGGCCATGCCGGCGTCGTTCATCAGGTTTTTGGCGTCAACCACAATGACGGTGACATTGTCCCGTCCGCCGTTGCGCAGGGCTGCCTGGATCAGGGCGTCCACGGCGTCCTGGGGATGGCCGACGGTGCTCAGGATCCGGTGGATGTGTTCGTCCGTCAGTTCGGCATTGAGGCCGTCCGAGCAGATCAGGATCCGGTCACCCTCCTCCACGGGCAGTAGCCAGTAGTCCGCTTCAGTTTCGTCGCCGGTGCCAAGGGCCCGGGTCACCACGTGGCGGCGCGGGTGGACCGTGGCCTGCTCCGGGGTGATCTCGCCGGCGTCCACCAGTTCCTGGACCTCCGAGTGGTCCACGCTGACCTGGGCAAAATTTCCCTGGCTCAGCCGGTATGTCCGGGAATCACCAATGTTCATGACCAGCCAGTACGGCATGCCCATCTGCTCCACCACCACGGCGCCCGTCAGCGTCGTCCCGGCACGGGCACCGGTCACCTCCCGGATGGAGCTGTCGGCTCGGAGCAGGTACTGCTGCAGCACGGCTGCCGTGACGCTGCGCTCGCCGCTGGCAAGCTGCGGCATCGCGGCCAGCGCGCGGACGCACATGCCGCTGGCGATCTCCCCGGCTTCATGCCCGCCCATGCCGTCTGCCACGGCGAAGACAGGGTCCGAGGCGATGAAGGAGTCTTCATTGAGTTCCCGGCGGAGTCCGCGGTCCGTACCGTAGCCGTAACTCAGGCTGAGGCCGGACCGGGTTTCTGCGTCGGAAGAGTCACTTTCGGGCTGTGAGTTCATGCCTGTCCTAGGTGGAAGGAGCGGTCACCAAAGTGGACAGTGGATCCCGGGCTGATAAAGGCGGGTACGCCCGGCTGAAGGGGCGTGCGCCGGCCGTCCGGCGTGGTGACGGCGCTGCCGTTGGTGGAGTTTCGGTCCGTAACCCAGATGCCCGCGCCGTCGGTCAGCAGGTGCAGGTGCGTTTTGGAAATCGAGCGGCCCGGATCGTTGACCGCCAGGAGCTGCGCCTGCTGCTCGCCCGCCTGGCCCACGGGGTTCCGTCCCACCAGGACGTTTTGATCGAGCTGGAAGTCCCGGCCGTCGTCGAGCTTTATCCGCAGCACCGCGACCGGAGGCGCATACGGCGCACCGCCGCGCATCTGCGTGCGGTCCAGGTCGTCGTCCGGATGTGCGGTGGCGGCGGCGGGTACGGGAAGAGTGGCCGCAGGAGTTTCGGGTATGTGGGACGCGGGGGCGGCAGGTGGGGAGAACGACGCCGGCGCATAGGGCTGCGGCGCTGCGTAAGGCTGCGAGGGTGCAGGCTGTGCGGCGGGTGGCTGCGCGGCGGGTGGCTGCGGCGCTGCGTACGCCTGCGCGGGTGCGGGCTGTGCGGTGGCCGGGGCAGGGGGTGCAGCATATGGCTGGACGGGAGCGGCCTGCCGGGCCACGGGCGAAGCGACCTGCTGGACGGGCGGCAGGTCCAGCGGCGCGAAACTGTACGGGCCCTGGATCCCGCCCGAGGTGATGGGGTTGCGGCCTGCGCTGACGTCGAAGACCAGGGTTTTAGCCGCGGCATCATGCCAGCCGCGCAGTTTCCCGTTGGCGTCCCAGGTGTTGGAAACCACCACCAGGACAGCCCAGACGGTACCGAGAAGGAGCAGCGGCCCGAGGATGAACAGGGCAATGTCGAACCATTTGAAGATGACGATGAGCACGGCCGCCACAAACGCCAGAACAATACCGGCGCCTGTGATGAGGCCCCGCAGGAACACCGCGCCGGTGCCGGGGGCGTAGCCGTCCGCGTCAGCGCTGCGGATGCCCATGACCCGGTTGCCGATGGTGGCGCCGGAACGGCCTTCCATGCCCAGCAGGACCACCAGGTAGACGATCGTCAGGCCCAGGCCGATGCTGCCGAACAGGACGACGGAGGCTGTGTCATAGATGATGAACCCGCCGCTGAGGGTGCGGGTGATGCCCGCGAAGCCGATGGCGAACGTCACCACCAGGACTGCGACGGGGGCCAGCCAGTCCAGCACTGCGGCGCCGAGCCGTTTGCCGGCCGTGGCCGGAACCAGCTCAAGATTGGCTGCCATTCCCGTTCCTCCCCCTGGAGCCGTTTGTACTACCGGGATAGTACCGGGATTCTGTCCCCCGTGCGCCGCAGCGCTTTCCATCACGGCCCGCTGTGCATGGTCCACGTTGCGGCCGCTGCGCGCAGACCTGTTGGGCAGCGGAGCGCCGCAGGCCGTACAGAACGTGGCACCGCCGCGGATCAGTTGCTGGCACCGCTGGCAGCGCTCAGGCTCGTTCATCATGACTCAGTGTGGTTCTTCCTGCCAGGGTTCCGCAGAACGGTGGTCTCATCAGCTTCGGACGCGGGCGCCGCCATACCGGCTCCGCCGCCCTGCACAGCAGGACCAGGCCCTGCTGTAACGTCCGGGCCGGTCTCCACCCTACCGGTGCGGGACGGCCGTGCCGCCGAACCCGGGCCGGCGGAACGGGACGGCAGCAGACGCCCTAGCCGCGCACTGCGCGATTTCAGGGCGGCACGGCCGTCGGCCAGCAGTGACCGGGGCGAGAACCTGGCCCGCTGCCGGCGCCAGAATCCTACAGTCCCGGTGATCTCCTTCAGCGAGCCGTCCACGATGGACCAGTACTCCCGGACTTCATCCTCCGTGGGCTGCCCGGCTCCGAAGATGGACGCATCCGCCCGGTGCGCCAGCATGGTTGTGGTCTGTCCCGTGCCGGGGAAGGCCGCCGCCACCACGGCCGCGCTTTCGCGGCGGGTCGAGCGCGCATCGATGCCGGCACCCATGTCTGTCGCAAGGCTGAGGACCTCGTTCCAGCCTCCGCCGACCCGCTGCGCAGGGTGCCCGTCGCTGAAACGCGCCTTCCGGCGTCGTGATTTGAGGAGCGCGATCAGCAGCAGCGGCAGCGCGAGGATCGCCAACGGGATCAGCGCAACACCCAGGGCCCCGAGCAGGGCACCCCAGAACAGCCAGGGGTTGTCCTTCTTCTCATCCGCGTCCAGGGCATCCGGCGAAGAATCCGTGGGCAGGTCCACTGGCTCCTGCGGCGGGGGCGGCGGCTGCAGCACCTGGGGCTTGGGCTTGGACTTGTTTTCGGGGTCCGGCGGGATGGGGATGTTGTCCTTCGGGGGCGTGGGGTCAAAGCTGACCCAGCCCACCCTGTCGAACGCCACTTCCACCCACGCATGGACGTCCTTACCCGTGATCCTGACTTCACCGGCTCCGTTTTCCGGGCTGGTGGGATCGGGGTAGAAACCCATCACCACGCGTGAGGGGATGCCCAGGTGCCGGAGCATCAGGGACATGGAGACGGCGTATTGCTCGTCGTCGCCGAGCATCTGCTTGGCCGTCAGCAGGTTCCTGATGCGGGACGAGCTGTGGCCGGACACGCTGGGCAACTGGCCCTCGGTGACCAGCCCGTTGCTGAAGGCACCGGTCTTCTGGAAGTGCGCCTCGATCTGCCGCACCCGGTCAATCGGGGTGGGCGCATCAGCCGAGAGGTCGTTGGCCTGGGAGCCAATCACCGGCGGGACCTCGAGAGCCTCGGGGAGGGTGATTTTGGCGAAGTCGTACTGGGTCAGCTGGCCATGCTCGAGCTTGACCGGATCCGATACCTGGACGCTGTAGGAATCCCCCTGGGACAGGCCCTGGGTGGTCACTGCGGTGTCCGTGCCTGCGTTGAAGTACAGGCCCGAGGCTGCGGCGGACGCACTCTGGTCAAAGCTCAGGCCGGTGGTCTTCCGGCCGCCCGGAACGAAGTACCCCTGATAGTCCTCAATGGTGATGTCCATCGAGTAGTCATTGGTGGGCACAACACTGGACGTGTCAGCCAGCGTGTTGATGGACTTCGTGTCGCCAACCTTGCTGAAACTGCCCGAGCCGTTGGGGTCCATGTTGTAGTTGGTGCCGTTGAAGGCATCCAGGGCACCCAAGCGGACCCTGCCGTCCCGGGGCAGTCCCTTGACCACGAACAATGTGTCGTCTTTCTGGTCTTTGACGAAGGTCCGGAAACTGGCCAGGGGGGTGATGTAGTCCTTGGGATCGAAGGGCGGGACCACCACGTTGCGCAGCACCTTGCGGTCGCTGCCCGCGGTTACCAGGGGCGCGGCCACTGCGGTGATGGCCACGCTGGCTGCGATGACAGCCGCGGCCATCCCGATCCGGCGGAGCTTGGCCCGCTGGGCTGTGGCAGTGTCCGCCTGCGGGCGGTTGACCGAGACTTTCCGGGTGTCGCTGCGGCGCAGCGCGTCCCGGCGGAAGGTTGCCCAGGCAATGGCGACGACCGTCAGGCCAATACCGCGCTCAACAGTGAGGAACGCAGCGTTGGTGCTGAAGGCAATGCCGGTGACAAACAGGACCAGCACCGGGAGTAGCGGCCAGTAGGGGCTCTTCAGCCGCCAAATGAGCAGGCCGGCAACCAGGGCGGTGAGCAGTGAACTCAGGAAGGGCACAATCAGGACCCCGCCGGCGGTGCCTACGGGGACACCCACGGTGAGCATGTCCTTCCACGCGAACACCACACCCAGGAGGAGGGTACGCAGGGAGTCGAGGCTGGGGACGAACCCGGCAATCGCGGCATCCGGCACGGCAAGGAGCGTCCCGAATACCAGGTAGGCGCCAAGGGTGAGGGCGGCAGTGATCAGCAGGCCGAGGCGCAGGTGCGCGTTGGCCGCCGCGATGCCGAGGCCCAGGATGATGCCGCCGAACCCGGAGACAAGGTAGTAGGGGTCGCCGCCGAAGCTGAGGCTGAAACCCAGGAGGCCGAGCCCGAGCAGCACGGTGAGGGCGCCGGCGTCGAGCATAAAATGCCAGGCGGGCTGGCCGTCGGCGAAAGCTGACTCGTTCTGCCGCCGTGACGGTGTCCGGGGCCGGAGGTCGGATGCGGAGCTCATGCGGCCGCCTTTCTGAGGACGATCGCGAGGTCGGCGAGGTCGCCGAGGGTCAGGACGGTCAGGTCTGCGATGTTGGCGCGGCCGGGGGCCGCCCCGATCTGGAGGCGGACGGCCAGGCTGCGCACGCCCGGCGGCACGGATGCCGCCGCAGAGCGGAGCTGCGTGGGCGTTACATTGCTGCCCACAACAAAAAAGACCACCGACGCGTTGGGCACCGTGTCTGCCAGTGTCCGGGCGAGGTCGACGGCGGTGCGGCGCATGGGTGCCCCGGCGATCCGGGTCATGTCATCCAGCAGGTTCCGGCCCGTTTCGCAGCGGAGCGGCCCTTTTTGGGTGAGGACATCGAGCTCGCGCTGTTCGCGGATGGCCTGCCGGCCGATCGAGGCGGCCGCAGAGATGGCCATTTCGAATTCCTGCTCCGACGCATATTCGTCAGTGTTGATGGACAGCGAGATGGCCAGGTGGGCGCGCCGGGTCTCCTCGAACTGGCGCACCATCAGCTTGTTGGTCCGTGCTGTCGTCTTCCAGTGGATATGCCGCCGGTCATCGCCCGGGACGTAATCGCGCAGGGCGTGGAAGGAGACGTCCGCGCTGGAAAGGTCGGTGGTGGGCATGCCTTCAAGGTCGCGGATGAAGCCGGCCGCGGAACCGGCCAGGGCCACCGTCTTGGGGTGGACAAAGAGGTCCTCCGGCTCCGTCCACATCACTTGGCGGCGGAGCAGGTGCAGCGGGTCGGCCCGGACAGAGCGGACCGGTCCCACGACAATCACGGCGCGCCGGGCCGTGGGGATGGTGAAGAGGTCCTCGTGAACCTGCTGCGGCTTCATCCGGGGCAGGTGAAAGACGGCGGTGGCGTTGCCCACCGGCAGTTCCAGCGCTGCCGGCAACAGGGGGCGCGTAGAGGTGTTGGAAACTGCGATGCTTCCCACCGCGCTGTCCCCCACCGCCACGCGGGTCCGGGCAAGGTCCAGGATCACGCCGTACGAAGACCGGCCCAGGATGAACCCGATGGCGATCAGGAACAAAACAAAGGCAGCGATGGCCGCGGCTTTGGCCTCCTGCCAGCCGAAGGCCTGGCCCGCAGTCCACAGCAGGATGGAGGCGGCCAGGACGGACCAGCCCAGGATGCTGACCACCGAAAGCACGGGCCATGCATACTGCAGCCACAGGCCGCGCACCTTCTCCCACGCCGGGGTGAGGGCGAGGGCGGCCGTGCCGGTGGCCTCAGACCAGACAGACGACGGATGCAGCCTGGTGGGTTTGCCGTTCCGGTGGAAGGGTTCCCGGAGGCGTTCAGCAAGCCGGATCAACGGAGTGCTGCTGGACATAGAGGTACCTTTGTTCGCGCTGGAGGATGGTTGGTCTGAGGCTCCGGGGAGCGTTAGACGGCGGCGCGCTGCTGCGGTGCCGCAACGTCGGACAGCACCCGTGCCAGGACCGCCTCGGCCGTGGCTCCGGCGAACTCCGCTTCAGGGTCCATCACAAAGCGGTGGGTCCAGACCACGGCGGCCAGGTCCTTGACGTCGTCCGGGAGGACAAAGTTGCGGCCCTGCCCCGCCGCCCAGACCTTGGCTGCCCGCACCATGGCGATGGCGCCGCGGACGGAGACGCCCAGCCGGCTCTCCGGGGCGTTGCGGGTCTCCTCGCAAAGCCGGGAGATGTATTCCAGGACGGCCGTATCCACGTGAACGGTGGCCGCGAGGTCAGCCATGTCAGCCACGGCCTGCGTGGTGATGACCGCCGAGAGTTCCTTCGACCGGTCCTTGAGGTTGTTGCCGCCCAGCAGCCGCACTGTGGACGCGTGGTCCGGGTAACCGATGGACGTCTTGATCAGGAAGCGGTCCAGCTGGGCCTCGGGCAGGCGGTACGTACCGGCCTGCTCAATTGGGTTCTGGGTTGCCATCACCATAAACGGCCGGCCGGCTTCGTAGGTTACGCCGTCCACGGTGACACGGGACTCTTCCATGACTTCCAGCAGCGCCGACTGGGTCTTGGGCGAGGCACGGTTGATTTCATCGGCGAGGACGATGTTGTTGAAGATCGGGCCCTTGTGGAACTCGAACTTCTGCGTCTTCTGGTCGTAGATGGTTACACCCGTCACGTCCGACGGCAGGAGGTCGGGGGTGAACTGGATGCGGTTGTTGGACCCTTGGACGGTGGCGGCCATGGCCCTGGCCAGCATGGTCTTGCCGGTGCCCGGGGCGTCCTCGAACAGCACGTGTCCCTCAGCCAGCATGGCGGTAAAGGTCAGCCGGATGACGTGTTCCTTACCCAACACCGCCTGCCCCACGTTGGCAACGAGCTTTTCGAAAGTGCCTGCAAACCATTCGGCCTGCTCGGTGGTCATCGTCATGAAAATGTTCCTTTTCTAATGGTGCTGGATGTCATGGGGCCGGCTTACCGTTTGGGCATGTTGTTTGGCGGGTTGCAGCCAAGGGAAACAGTGTCGCAGCGGGCATAGTTTCCTGCCGCTCCGCCCGAAGTCAGGTGGTACCAAATGCCCGAGGGGTTGGACGTGGTCTTGTACCAGACCACGTAGGCATCGGTCTGGGCCACAACTCCGGAGTTGAACCAAATGCCCGGGCTGAGGCACTGATCCGGATTCGTGTTGCGGTAGCTGTCGGTGCCGTAACGCGGTTCAGTGCAGGTGCGCACGGGTGCAGTAACGCTCCACGATGTTGGGGGCGGAGGCGTCGGGTCCGTACCGGAGCGTGAGTTCGCGGAACCTGCCGGACCGGGGTCCACCGTCACTGCCCGGACCTTCAGGTTGCGCTGCTGGTCCCAACCGCCGGCAGCACGATCGTAGCGGTTAGCCTTGCCGACGTTGATCCAGCCGCCCCCTTCATAGCTCACTTCGTAGTGGCTCAGTGGCCGGCCATTGGTGGCGGCTTCATTCCAGGTCCAGTGCACATCGCCATCACCCTTGGCCGACGTTCTGCCGTCCACGTTGGGCGCGCCGGGCGGACCGTAGGGATTACCGGTACCGATGGGTTGGGCGTCGCCTGAAACGTTGTTCTTGGTGGACGTGGCAACGATGGTGACGGTAATGTCCCGGCCGTTGGTGAGGCCGCCGATGGTTCCGCCGCCGGCCTGGATACCGCCGGAACGGCCATCCGCGTTGTAGGAATACTGGATCTCGGTTTCGGTCGAACCGTTCCGCTGGGCCTGGGTCAGCGGCGTGAACGTTACGCGCAACTGACCGCTGGTGCCTGTTGCGGTTACCGTTCCGCCGCTCACCTGACCCGGTTTGCCGGCTGCACGGATGGCAGCGGAGGGAGCACTGGTCCCGGACGTTCCGGCCTTGTTGGTGGCGGAGACGGTGAAGGTGTAATTGGCCTCGGAGTTGTTCACGGTAACGTTCTGCGTGGTGCCCGACGTGACCGGCTGCGTGGCAACCACGGCCCCGCCCTGCAAGGTGTTGAGCGTGTAGGAGGAGATCGCGTCGCCGTTGTTGTTCGGCGCGGTCCAGCTGACCTTTAGCTGGCTCGTGGAACCAAGCTGTGCGGCCTGCGATGCCGTAGGAGCCGCAGGCGTAGCCGGCACACCGGCAGGCACCTCAGCGGCTGAGTACGCACTCCACTCGGAGGGTTCCTTGGCATCGTTCCGGGCCAGGACCCGCACCTTGTAGGACACGCCGTTCTGGAGTCCCTTCCAGACGTAGCTGACGGCGGTCAGGTTCTGGATCTGGGCATTCTGCCCGGCAGGCGGAGGCGAAATCTCAAGGTCGTAGGACTTCACCGGCGACCCCTTGCTGGCCGGTGCCACCCAGTTCACGGCAAGCTGCTTGTCACCGAACTTGAGGGTGGGAGCCAGGGGCGTGTCCGGTTTGACGTCGGGGCGGACCTCCGCGGAGGCGGGTGAGCGGTCAGACTCGCCGAACTCGTTGGTGGCCGTCACCTCGAACGTGTACTTGGTGTTGTTGACCAGCCCGGTGAGGGTACAGGTGTTGGCCGGGCAGTCCTGCCTGAAGCCGGCGCCGTACACCGTGTATTTGGTGATGGGCGCCCCGCGGTCGGCGGGCGCGCTCCAGGTCAGAAGGGCCGTCTGGTCCCCCACGCTCTGGGCCTGCGGAGTGCTCGGTGCCAGCGGCTTGTCCTTGACAGTGAGCCGGACCCGGGCGGTGGCCTGCCGTGAGGCTTCCTGGGTTTTATCGGCCACCGTGTAGGAAACCACCAGGGACCCGCTGAATCCGGGGGCGGGCGTCACGGTCAGCGAATCGCCGGATACTTCAACGTTGCCGCTGCCGGTTTCGGTGGCCGCAGCAATGATCTTCAGCGGCGTTTCCGGGAACGGGTTCGAGTCGTTGGCAAGCACATTGACGGTGAGCGGCTTGCCCGCCGCAGCGTTAGGTTCGAGGTCGTCGTTCGCCACCGGCTTGGGCCGGTTGGAGGCGATCACGGCCAGCTGGTATGTGGCGGTTGCCTCCATACCACGCGAATCCGTAGCTTTGACCTGCACCGCACCCGAGGTACCCGTGGCGGTTGCGCCGTCCACGGAGGTCTTGAGGACCTTTCCGTCGATGCGGGCGTTGAAGCTGGCCGGGCTGCCGCCCACCAGTTCGTACTTCATGGTGTCCACGTCGTCACGGTCCGGATCGGACGTCAGCCGGCTGAGGTCTGTGTCGGCGGACTCACCCTTCGGCACCTCAACGGTGGCGCCGAGCAGTTCGGGCGGGTTGTTGCGGTTTGGATCGGGCAGCACCTTGGTGCGGATGCTGAGGGTGGACTTCAACCCGGCCGGATCGTCAACGGCGGTACCGTCAGTGACTTCGAAGCTCAGCGAGCCAGGGCCTACGTAGTCCGTTCCCGCCGTGTACTTCAGGGCGGTGCCGTCGCCTGAGACGGGGTTGCTGCCGTCAGCTCCAATGAGCTTGATCCGGTCCGTCTGGGTCAGGCGGGGAGAGCGTCCTTCACGGACCTTCACCCACTCCTTGAGGTCCACGTCGACGGACTGGCCGGAGACGACCTCGATCACCTCGTCCTTGGCCAGGGTAGGAACCTGTTGTCCCAGCCCGGGCACCCAGATGATCGCGGTGGACTTCTGCCCGTCCACGTCTTCGACGTAGTACGGGATCAGTTGCGGCTGTTCGGTGAGCTCCACGATCATGTTGCCTTCAGTCCCGGGGCGCGCGGTCAGGGCCTCGGTGGTGATCTTGAGGTTCTCGCCCACGCCGTCCGGGTCTTCGTCGTTCTTGAGGACGGGCACGTCAACGGCGGTCTTGCCCATGGCCTGGGCCGACGTCACACGGTCGTCACGGGCGATGGGGGCTTTGAGGGGAACCTCGTTGTCCACCACCACGCGGATGGCGGCCTGGGCGGTGGCCCCCCGGTCGTCGGCGATCGTGTAGCGGACGTTGACTGTTCCTGCCGCGTTGGGGGCCAGCAGGATGATGCGTCCGCTGGTCTTGCTGACGGTGGCCTGCAGGGCTGCGTCAGCCTCGATCCCTTCCGTGAGGATGCGGATGCGGTCCCCGTCAGGGTCGGTGTCGTTGCCCGTGGCGTCGACGGCGATCTGCCGCCCCGGACGGACCTTCACCTCGTCATCGACGGGTGTGGGGTTCTGGTTGGTTTCGCCGCGGGGCGCGATCCCGACGGTCACCGTTCCGGTGTTGACTGCTCCCTGCCTGTCCACCACCTTGTAGCGGAAAGTGTCTGTTCCGGCGCCGTCGCCGGCGGCCGTGAAATCGATGAAGTTGCTTCCTACGGTTGCGGTACCCATCGCGGGGGTGCTGTCGATGCCGGTGAGCTGGACGGAGTCGCCGTCGGGATCAATCCCGTCAAGCGGGACAGGGATCCTGACGGTGCCGGCGGCCACCACGCGGGCCGTGAGGTTACGCGGCTGCGGACGGGAGTTCTCCGCGCCTTCCAGGGGAAGGATGTGGATGGTCACTGCGGCGGCGCTCTTCTGTCCCTGGGGGTCCACCGCGTTGTAGATGGCCCGCACCGTTTTCGGCTGGGCACCGGCGATGAACCGCACCGTATTTTCGGAGACGAAGCTCTTGCCGTCCAGTTCGTCCACGGCCTGCGGCAGGACCGGGTCAACGGTCAGTTCCTGGCCCTGGGGGTGGGTGTCGTTCTCCAGCACCGGGATGGTGACGACGTCGTTGACGCGGACGTTCACTTCGTCCGATTTGGGCTGGGGTGCTTCAACGACGGCGGGAGCCGGAACCGGGACCACGGAGACGCTGCCGGTGGCTGACTTCTTGCCGTTGGACATGGTGTATTCGAAGCGGAAAGGTTCCTTGGTGCCCAGGACATCGGTGATGCGCAGGACGCCGTGGTCGATCACGCTCACGGAAGCGGTGTTGTTCTCCGGGAGCTGCACGGACTGGAGCACCAGCACGCCGCCGGACGGGTCCGAGTCATTCGCCAGCGGGTCCAGGAGGACGCTGCCGCCGGTCGGCATCAGCGCAACATCATGCACCGCGACGGGGTCGCCGGAGTCGTTGCCGGACTCAACGTCAACGCGGATGAGTCCCTGGCTGCTTTGCGGTCCGTTGCTGGCGATGTACGTCAGGTAGACCGGACCGGGAGTGGTGCTGCGGAAAGTGAAGGTTCCGCCGTCGGTGACTGGACCCAGCTCGGCCGGTCCGTTCGCCTCCACCTGCGCCAGGCGGAGGGCACCGCCGTTGGGATCGACGTCGTTCTTCAGGGGTGCGATCACCAGGTCCTGGCCCACCACCGCCGTGACGTGGTCGGCGTTGACTACCGGCGCCAGGGCACCGGGCGGCTGGACGTTGATCACAACCTTTCCCGTGACCGAGGCGCGGCCATCCCAGATAGTGACTTCCACGTTCTTCTTCCCGGCCGTGGCACCCGAGTCCTGGAAGGTCAGCAGTCCGTCGCGGCGGACCTTGACCTGGTCCTGGTCGTTGTCGGCTTTGGCATCCATCAGGACGAGGTCGTCGCCGTCGGGATCGGTCCAGTCGGTGAGGATGTTCTGGCTGACGGTTTTGCCCTGTTCCACCAGCATGGTGGTGGGGTCACCGCCGCGTTTGAAGACGGGCGGCCGGTTTTCCTCGTCGCCCACGATGTTGAGCGTGACCTGGCCGCCGGCGGAAAGACCCCGGCCGTCAGCAGCGTTGTAGTTGAAGGTCTCGGTGCCGGGCCGGGCGTCTGCCGGGACGGCGATTTGGAATGCCGTGCCGCCGTAGATGCTCTGCAGGGTCCCGGTTTTGGGGCCGGACTCGCCGACGGCGGCGGTCAGGACGTCGCCGTCGGGATCGGAATCGTTGTCCAGGACACTGAGGATGGTGGTGCGTCCGGGACGGACGCCAACAACGTCCGGTTTTGTCTCCGGCGGCCGGTTGGGTTTGGTGCGGTCCGGCAGGACGTTGATGGTGTTGTTGTCCGCCGATTCCTGGTCCTGCTCATCGGACTCGTTTTTGGGCGGGACAACATCGTCCCAGTTGTTCACCAGCTGCATGTTCTGGTTCACCAGCCACACATTCCCCGAGTTCACATCGTTCAGGACCACCAGGTCCCGGTTCACCCGGAAAACATACGACGGCGACGCACTCGCCTTCGGCACGTCCACATTCTTATCATCAGCATCATTCACACAATCACGGACATACTTATTCGCCCCCGACCACGCGGCATGCACACACCCGCCCAACTGCACCGGCGCGGCAGGCACCCCTTCGCCGTCGAACGTCACCGTCTTCGCCGTGCCGCCATCCAGCGGCTGCTTCAACAACGCCTTCTGCGTCGCAATTGCCACAAAATCACCGGCCGGCCCGTTCTGCTGCAACTTCGCATCCCGCGCCTCAGCCAACTGCAGCCGCTTCCCGCCCGGCAGGAACAAATTCCCCGCCGCAGCATCCAACACCACCGGCTTATCCCCCACCACCGTGATCTGCAGGTCCCCCGCACCCTTCAGCTCACCCCAGGTACTCGAATCAGAGCTGACCACCTCGCCGTTGGCATCCACAGCGGTCACCGTGACCACACCGGACTTCGGGTCAGCCGAGTACACCCTGTCGTCGGCGCCCACCGCTGACACGAGGCCCTCAGAGCCCACCATCACCGGCTCAGAGGATTCCTGGTCAAACCCATTGACAGTCGACGGGGAGAGAGCCCAGACCTTCCCGGCCGCCGGATCAGTCACCGAGATCACCCCGGCGCCAAAGCTCACATCCGCCGAACCCGGAAGCTGCTTGTCCCCGCCCAGGCGCATGTTCGCAGGAGAAACCTGGTTCAGCGTCGAACCCGTCTCATCATCCACAAACACATCCCCGGCGCTCTGGAGAATGTCGAACGTCGTACTGGCCGGCGTCACCGCACCATCAAGAACACGCGACGGGTAATTCAACCGCCCCACAGCATTATTGGACTTACTGACAACCCACACACCGCCGTCGTTCAACTCCACCTCGGTGGTCTTGAACCCCGGATAGATGATCGCCCCGGCCACCAACACAGCACCAGCCGCGGCAAAAGCCGAACCGGTAACCAGTTTGTTGTGGCGTTTCTTGAGACCAAGCTTCCCCAGCAGAGTTGTCACAGTGTTTCTTTTCCCCTGAAATTTGTGGCGGCCCCCAGGCCAGCCCGTCCAAAGACCCGGTATAGGGCTCTCTGTTCCCGCGCTAGCCTACCGAAGCAGGATGGCGGCCGCGATGGGGAGCGCTCCCCCACCGCGGCACGTTTGGCGCTGCCCAGAATAGGCTTCAGCAATGCGGGATCCCCGGCCCGCCAGGCCATCCAAGCTTGGTGTGCCCCGAAATTACATAACGTCCCACGTTTCGGGAGGAACCGGACTCCACACGGTAATACGGCTGGTCGGGTCCGCCGGACCAGTTGTCGTTTTGCACCACGTAACACTTCACAACGATGGTGTCCTGCGTACTGACGTAGAACCACGGCGGGTTGTCGCCCGTGACGCGGTCGCAGTCGAAGTAGGGGTTGGGCCGGTAGTTTGACCCGCCCAGGGTGTAGCTGCAGGTCCGGACTAGTCCGGTGTCCTGAACCAGGGTTGTGGTCCACTGGCCGATTCGCCCGGATTTCGCGCTGGCGCCCGCGACAGGGCCGCCGGTCCCGACGGAATTGAAGGTCTGGACTTGGATGGTGACGGTCTCTTCGTAGCCATTGGTGTTGACGGTCCTGCTGCCCGATGCAGCCACGTCTTCCCATCCGCGGCCGCCGACATTGATCTTTGTCCGGGCGACGTCGAAGGAACTTGGAGACGGCGATGACCAGTTCAGCGTGACGGACTTCTGGTTCATGGCACCGTCCTGGCCAGACGCTGAAGGCGTTCCGGGTGATCCGAATGGAGTGGCGGAGGCAGGGGCGCTGGCGTTCGAGCTTGGCGCTACTGCCGAGTTGGCGATCACCGTGATGCTGACGGAGGCGCCGTTGGCGAACCCCGCAATGGTCTGTCCCGGAGCAATGGGTCCGCTGGTGCCGTTGCTGGCGTTGTAGCTGTAGCTGACCTCGTTTTCGGCGGAACCGTTGCGCTCGGCCGCAGTGAGCCGCCGGAAGTCAACGGTCACCGACCTTCCTGCGCCCCCGGTGTTGGCTGGAGTGGAGCTGACGCCCGAGACCTGGCCCAGTTTGCCAGTGGCACGGCGTGGTGCTGAGGCGGGGCTAACCCCGCCTTTACCTGCCTTGTTTTCTGCCTGCACGGTGAACGCGTAAGCGGCCTCGGAGTTGTTGGCCGAGAAGTTGGCCGTCCGTACCGTCCCGGCAACGGTCTGCGTCTGGGCTGGACCGTCGCCGCCACTCATGGTGACGTAGTAGTTGCTGATGGGATCACCGTTGGTGTTGGGTTCGGCCCAACTCACTTTGAGCTGGTTCTGTGTGCCCACGGATTCTGTCACTGCGGAGCTGGGTGCGGCGGGCGCGGCCGGAACACCGGCGGGGTTGTCTTCTGCTGAGTACGTTCCCCAGTCGGAGGGACCCAATTCGTTGACAGCCTGGGCCCGGACCTTATATTTCACGCCGTTGGTCAGCCCGGTCCAGGTGTAGTTCAGCCCTGCCACGTCGTTTTTCACGGCGATGCCGGTCGCCGGTGGCGGCGAGATCTCCAGGTTGTAGTGCTTGACGGCCGAGCCCTCGGATTTGGCGGCAAGCCAGTTGATCACCATGTTTTTGTCACCGGCCTTGACGCTCGGCGCTTCCGGCGGCGACGGCTTTTCGTCGGGCCGGATCTCGTTGGACTGTGCGGAGGCAGGGGAATCCCCCACCTCGTTGGTGGCGGTAACCGTAAAGACGTACTTCACGTCGTTGGTCAGTCCGTTCAAGGTGCAGGTAGTGGTGGCGCACTCTTGCTCGAAGCCGTTGTTGGAGCGGACCGTGTAGCCGGTGATGGAGGCTCCATTGTCCGACGGCGGCGCCCATTTGAGCACAGCGGTCCGGCTGCGGACCTCTGTGGCACTGGGGGCGGACGGGGCATCGGGGGCATCCCGCACGGTCAGCCGGAGCCTGCCGTCAACCTGGCGTGACAGGTCGCCGGTTTTGTCGGCCACGGTGTAGCGGACCACCATAACGCCCTTGAAGCCGACTGCCGGGGTCACGGCTATGGAGTCCCCCACTGCGGCGGGCTGGCCGGAAGCTGACCCGGTTTCAACAGTGGCCGCCACGATTTTGAGAGACGTGTCCGGGAAGGGGTTGAAGTCATTGGCCAGGACGTTGATGGTCTCCGGTTTGCCCGCAGTGGCTTTGTCCACCACGTCGTCGTTGGCCACCGGCATGGGCCGGTTGGAGGCAACGTGCCGGGCCAGCATGGACGCCGTGACTGCCGGAGAGCGGCCGTCAGTGACTTTCACCGGGATGTTCCCGGTGAACCCGATGCCCAGTGAGCTGTCCGCCCCTACGGTCAGCACAGCACCCTCGATCGTGGCGGTGAAGCCTGCAGGCAGGGTCCCGTCCAGCGCAAATGTGAGCTTGCCTTTGTCCTGTTCGTCCACGTCCCGGGCGAGCCCGGACAGGTCGACGGTGGCCTTCTCAGCCTTCGGAACGTCCACGGACGTGCCGCTGAAGGTGGGCGGATGATTGGCGTTGGGGTCCGGAATCACAGAGGTCATGATTACCAGGGTTGACTTCAGGCCGGCAGGATCGTCGGGTCCGGCACCGTCAGTGACTTCGAAGGTCACCGATCCGGGACCGACATAGTCCGCCCGCGCAGCGTACCGCAGCGCCGAACCGTCGGACTGGATGACGCCCTCGGACGATGCACCCTGGACACGGACCGCGTCCGCCACGGTAACCCGCGGCCGCCGGCCGTCGCGCACCCGGACGTATTCGGCAAGGTCAAGGGTGACCTCCTTGCCGGCCATCACTTCGACCGGTTCGATCTTGGCGAGCGTCGGGTATTGCTCCCCCTGGCCCGGGATCCACATAAGGGCCGTTGAGGAGAGTCCGTCGATGTCGGTGACGCTATAAGGAATCAGCTGGTCCTCGGGAGTCAGGGTGACCACCACGTTCCCGGAGCCGCCATCACGGGCATTTGGGTTGCCGTCCGGGAGGCTGATCTTGAGATCTGCCGCCACACCGTCGGCGTCCGAGTCATTTTTCAGGACCGGAACGTCAACAGCCGTTTTTCCAAGGGTCTCCGATACCGTGACGCGGTCGTCCTTGGCGACGGGACGCTTCAGTTCGGCGTCAGGGCTGACCCGGATCCGGATGACAGCGCCGGCGGACGCCTTTTTGTCGTCCTGGATCCGGTAGCTGATGCTCTCGTTGCCGGCGGCATCGGGCGCGGTGAAAAGAACCTTGGCGCCATCGGATACCTCCACCTGCAGTTCAGGTTTTGCCTCGAAACCGTTCATCACCAGGCTCAACGGATCACCGTCAGGGTCTGAATCATTGGAGAGGGCCTCAACGGCCACTTTTCTGCCCGGCCTGATGTCCACGGCGTCGTCCACGGCGATCGGCTTTTGGTTGTTGGGTTCGGGCGGGGCGATGCCCACGATCACTGTGCCTGTGTTTTCGGCGCCAATCCGGTCCCGGACCCGGTAGGTGAAAGAATCTGTTCCGGCTCCGTCGCCTGCGGCAGTGAACTCCAGATAGCCGTCCCTGACCACAGCAGTGCCCATGCCGGGTGCTTTGTCGACGCCCAGGAGCTGGACTGAATCGCCGTTGGCGTCGATGCCGTCCATCGGAACGGGAATCTTCACCATCATTCCCGCCACTACGCGGGCAGTAAGGTTCCTCGGCTCCGGACGGGAGTTTCGTTCATCGTCGCGGGCCTGGATGCGGATGGTGACCTGCTGGGAGTCCACCTGGCCGGACTCGTTCTGGACTTTGTAGATGGCGTAGACGGTTTTGGGCTCAGCGCCCGCAATGAACCGCAGATAATCGCCGGAGACAAACATTCGGCCGTCGGCGGCGTCCGGCTGCTGCGCCAGTTCGGGCAGGAGGGTGAGCTTTCGGCCGTTCGGGTCCGTGTCGTTGGCCAGCACGGGGATGCTGACAACATCGTTGGTCCGGACGGTGGCTTCGTCCGGTTTGGCCTGGGGCGCTTGGAGCTTGGTGGGTGCCGGGACCACCAGGACCGAAATCTCGCCGGTCGCGGAGGCGCGCCCATTGGAGATCGTGTACTTGATAGTCAGCTTGCCCTCGGCGCGGACATCCGTAATCCTGACCACCGAGTGGTCCAGAACCGCCACGCTGACCGGAAGGTCTGCGTCCGCGGTCACAGACTGCACCACCAAAACCCCGCCCGACGGGTCGGCATCGTTACCCAGCACATCCACCAGGACGTCGCCGCCAGTGGGCAGCAGTGCGATGTCACGGACCGCCACCGGAGCGCCCTCGGAATCGCCTGCCACAACGTCAACCCGAACCAGCTGCTGCGCGCTGGCGGGCCCGTTGGTTACCAAGTACGAGACGTAATGCGCGCCCACCGAGTTGGAATTGAACGTAAATGTCTGTTGGTCGGGATTCAGCGTTGCCGACGACTGCGCGTCTGCCGTCGCCTGCGCCAGCCTCAGCACGCCCCCTTGCGGGTCGGAGTCGTTCTTCAGTGGGGTGACCACCGTGTCCGCTCCCGCGACGGCGATCACGTGGTCGGCGTTGGCGATGGGCGGAAGGGCGCCCGGGGAGCGGACGTCCACAGTGATTTTGCCTTCGGAGGTCGCCTGCCCATCGGATACTGTCACCGAGAGGACCTTACGTCCCGGGGCAGAGCCTGAGTCCTGGAAGGTCAGCTGGCCATCGGGCCGGATCCTGACTTGGTCCAGCGGATCCGTGCTCGTGGCGGCAACGGCGAAGAGATCGTCGCCGTCGGGGTCGATCCAGTCGGTGAGGATATTCTGGGTGACACTCTTGCCAGCCTGCAAAACGAGCATGGCGTTCCGGTTCGGCTTCTGCCGCGGCGCAGTGTTCTCGCCCGGCGGCACGATGTTCAGGGCTACGTCCGCGGTGGCGGAGAGCCCGCGCCCGTCATCCACCGTGTACTTGAACGTTTCGCTGCCGGCCTGGTCGGCGGGTACGGCGATCTGGAAGCCGGTGGAACCGTAAATGGGCGACAGGGCGCCGGACTTCAGGTCTGCTGCTGCGCGGACGGTGAGAATGTCGCCGTCGGGATCGGTGTCGTTGTCGAGGACAGGGAGCACGGTCGTCTTGCCTGCCCGGACACCGAAGGCATCCGGGTTTGCCACAGGTGCACTGTTGGGTTTGGTGCGGTCCGGCAGGACGGTCTGCTGGACTTCATCGGCGGAATCCTTGTCCGCGTCATCGGAGGTTTCCTTCGGCGGAATGACGTCCTCCCAGTTGTTCACCAGCTGCATGTTCTGGTTCACCAGCCACACATTCCCCGAGTTCACATCGTTCAGGACCACCAGGTCCCGGTTCACCCGGAAAACATACGACGGCGACGCACTCGCCTTCGGCACGTCCACATTCTTATCATCAACATCATTCACACAATCACGGACATACTTATTCGCCCCCGACCACGCCGCATGCACACACCCGCCCAACTGCACCGGCGCAGCCGGAACACCCTCACCGTCAAACGACACCGTCTTCGCCGTCGAACCATCCAACGGCTGCTTCAACAACGCCTTCTGCGTCGCAATAGCCACAAAATCACCGGCCGGCCCGTTCTGCTGCAACTTCGCATCCCGCGCCTCAGCCAACTGCAAACGCTTCCCGCCCGGCAGGAACAGGTTCCCCGCCGCAGCATCCAACACCACCGGCTCATCCCCCACCACCGTGATCTGCAGATCCCCCGCACCCTTCAACTCACCCCAGGTGCTCGAATCGGAGCTGACCACCTCGCCGTTGGCATCCACAGCGGTCACCGTGACCACACCGGACTTCGGGTCAGCCGAGTACACCCTGTCGTCGGCACCCACGGCGGAGACGGTTCCCTGCGATGCGGCTAGCACCGGTTCCGTGGATTCCTCATTGAACCCGTTTACTGTGGACGGGGAGAGGGCCCAGACCTTGCCCCTGGCGGCGTCGGTGACGGAAATGACTTCGGTGCCAAAACTGACGTCGGCTGAACCCGGAAGCTGCTTGTCCCCGCCCAGGCGCATGTTCGCAGGAGAAACCTGGTTCAGCGTCGAACCCGTCTCATCATCCACAAACACATCCCCGGCGCTCTGGAGAATATCGAACGTCGTACTCGCCGGCGTCACCGCACCATCAAGAACCCGCGACGGGTAATTCAACCGCCCCACCGCGTTATTGGACTTACTGACAACCCACACACCGCCGTCGTTCAACTCCACCTCGGTGGTCTTAAACCCCGGATAGATGATCGCCCCGGCAACCAACACAGCACCAGCCGCGGCAAAAGCCGAACCGGTAACCAGTTTGTTGTGGCGTTTCTTGAGACCAAGCTTCCCCAGCAGACTTGTCACAGCTTTACTATTCCCCTGAAATCACCGCTGCCTGATGGCAGCTAAATTGCCCCTGGTAGCCACCACGGGCCGGTTCCGCCACTCCCCCATAGAGACGCCGGAATAATGCTGACATTGCCTGACGGTCTGCGGTGGGGCTCCCTACCCTCACCCCGCAGAAACCTGCCAGCCGCCACAGACGACTATAGCGCGATACACCAACAACTGGATAAACCCGCAGCTCAGCGGATCCCCCAGCCTCTGGCGTACGCCGCGCCGGCTTTTCCGGAGCAGCCAAACTAGTCGAGCACCAGGCCCCTGCCCGCGCCGCGCTTCAGCAGCACAGGGTGGATTTCGCCGAACCCGCGCACATTTTCGGCCGGCTGCGGAACCAGGATAAAGCGTTCGTCCTGGTCCAGCGCTGATGCCGTCATGGAGTCGATCAGGACCGTGCCCGGGTCGGCGAGGGTGGTGAGCCGGGCCGCGAGGTTCACGGTGGGACCATAGATGTCGCCCAGCCGGGACAGGATCCGTCCCCAGACCATGGCCACGCGCGCTTCGGGAAGGATCTCATCCTCGGTGAATGCCTGAGCCAGGGCGAGTGATATCTCGGCGCCGGCAGCCGGCGTTTCCGCAATGTACAGGACTTCGTCGCCGACGGTCTTGACCAGCCGGCCACCGCCCACCGAGATGATCTCGGCGCATTTGTTCTCGAAGCGCTGGACCAGCCGGGCGAGGGTCTTTTCGTTCATCCGGCGGGACAGGCTCGTGTATGAAACCAGGTCAGCGAAGCCCACCGCGCGTGCCAGCGGCAGCGGAGCGTCATCCTCGTCGCCCTCACGGCCTTCCTCGCTGGCCTGCAGACCGGCCTCGGCACGGACGGCCAGCCGCTGGACGCCGGCGTTGAGCTGGCGCCGCCACGAATAGACAAGCATCTGCTCGAGCGCGTCCAGCAGGGCCGGCAGTTCCTGGACCAGGCGCTTGCGGGCCACGGCATCGGTGACACCCTGCTCGTGGACCATGTCCTCCACCAGGGCCTCGATCTGCCAGACCACCATGCGATCGGTCATCTGTCCGATGGCCCGCGTCACCGAGATGGCAGCCTCTTCGGTGAGGACCCCGGAGCGGACCAGGTCCACCACCGTCGAGAGCGCTGCCTGGTCGCGTTCGGTGAAGGCCACGTCATCGTCGCCGAAGTTCGGGAAACCGAGGGCCCGCCACAGCTTCCGCGCAGACAGGAGCGACAAACCGGCGCCAGCCGCCACTTCGCGGCGCCGGAGCTTCCGCTCCCCGCCGAGGAGCCTCGCCTCGAGTGCCTTGGCCGCCAACCGTTCGACGGACAGCGTGCCGGTTGGCGGGTGGGCACTCTCGGCCGCGGGGGTTGGCAGGGCGGCCTGGCCCTCTTCGTCCTCATCGTTCATCGTGTCCACCTTCTCTCAATTCCCACGGCAGGATGTCGTCGGCATAATCCGACACGTCGTCAGTCTCCGGATCCCTGCCCACGGGCAGGTCAGCAACGGCATCCAGCACAAAGTCCCGGAACCGTGCGGCTTCCGGGACGTCCGGGATGGTCACCACACTTTGGTACCCGGTTTCCAAGGATATATTCCCGGAGCGCAATATCCGCTGCACCACCGACTGGTGGACCGTCACGTTGCGGACGGAGGCCAGATTAACCTGTTCGTCCCGGCGGCGCATCATGCCGTAACGCGCAATAACCCTCCGGCTCGTGAGGATGTATCGCGTTCCCTGCCACCGGAGCAGCCCGGGCAGGCAATACGCCAGCCAGACCCAGGCGACGGCCAGCAGGCAGGCAAGAACGATCCATGGCGTCCAGTCTGCGGAAACCGCCGGCACCAGGCGGGTGGCCTCGCCCCGCAGCGTCCAGGCACTGGCAAACGCAGCAGCGGCGGGTGCGCCAATGAACGCAGCGGCCGGACCGGCCAGTTTCCTCGGCTGCGGACGGGTGATCGTAATGACCTGCTCGCCCGGCGCGAGGTCTTTACGCATACCCGCCTTCGGTACCCTGGCCCGGCGGGGTCCAGGGACGCAGGTGCACCACATCGCCGGCGGTCACCACATGTTCCCGGGCGTCCTTATCCACCACGAGCAGCGAACCGTACTCATCCAGCCTGGTGGCATGCCCGATGATCTCGTGGTCGCCCGGCAGCTGCGCGCGGACCTGGCTGCCCAGCGTCACCATCACGGACTCCACGCGTTTGTGGAGGGACGGGCCGCCTGCCAGCCCGGCTGTGGGATCGCCATCGGCGTTGCAGAAGCTGCGGTAGAGCACTGCGAAGTGCGCCAGGTAGCTCTTGAGCAGCTGGGTCCGGTCAACCGTCAGCGGCTGCTCGAGTGCCACGGACGTTGCGGTGGGCACGGGCAGTTCCTCGGACGTCAGAGTCACGTTCAGCCCGGTCCCCAGGATGACCGCCGGCACTGAGCCGTCGCCCATGGGCCCCATTTGGGCCAGGATCCCGGCGATCTTGCGGCCGCGGACCAGGACATCATTGGGCCATTTGAGCTCAGCCGGAAGGCCGGCTGTCTCCAGGAGCGTTTGCCGCAGCGCCAGCGCGCCCAACAATGAAAGCCAGGAATAGGTATGTGTGGGCAAGGGCCTGCCCTCCGCGTTGACCGGCCGCAGCACGATGGAAACTGACACGGAACTCAGCGGCGGCGCTTCCCAGCTCCGGTCAAGCCGGCCGCGCGCTGCGGTCTGGTACTCAGCCGTCAGCACTGACAGGTCAGGCCACTCTTTAGGCTCAACAGTCACTGCCCGCAGGAGGTCTGCATTCGTGGATCCGGTGGAGTCCACCACAACCATTTTCGCGATGCCGGTGGCGGCCAGGAAATCCTGCTCCGCCAAGGCCCCACGGTTCAATGGACTTCCTGGGGTGTGTGTGTCAGCCATGGTTGAATCCTATCGACTCACGGACCACCGGCGGCTGTTCCGGCGGCCACATGGCCGGAACGGCCTCAGAGAAAAATGTCCGGAACCAGCTGGTCCTCGGCGGCCCCAAGACTGTAGGGACGGAAGTCCGTGACTCCCGCAGCCGCGAGCACTTGCTCGTCGGTGTAGAAGTTGCCACTGGCCGGCCCCTCTCCGGCAGCGGCGGCACCAGGCAGCGCAGCGCCGCCGTGATTGCCGCCGGTCAGGATGGCATGGGCCGCATCGGCCATGATCTGCGGCCCGCGGGCTGCCTGCACAATCGCCTCGCCGCCGGGCATATTACGGATGGCGGCGGTATCGATGAGGGTGCAGGGCCAGAGGGAGTTGACGGTGATGCCATCGTTCTTGAGCTCCTCGGCCAAACCGAGGGTGGTCAGGCTCATGCCGTATTTGGCCATGGTGTACGCCAGGTGCCTGCCGGCCCATTTGGGGTCGAGGTTCAGGGGCGGCGAGAGTGTCAGGATGTGGCCGTTGCCTGACTTGCGCAACGCAGGCAACGCCAGCTTTGACAGCAGGAAGGTCCCGCGGACGTTGATGTCCTGCATCAGGTCATAGCGCTTCATGTCGACGTTGTCCGTGGTGGACAGGTCGATGGCGGAGGCGTTGTTCAGGACGACGTCGATCCCGCCGAAGCGTTCCACGGCGGCCGCCACCGCGCCGGCCACGTCCCCGTCGTTTCGGACATCGCCCACGATGGCGAGCGCCTGGCCGCCGGCGGCTTCGATCTGTTCGGCGGCGCTGTGCACTGTGCCCGCTAGCGTGGCGTGCGGCTGGCCGGTCTTGGCCAGCAGGACAATGTTGGCGCCGTCCCGGGCGGCCCTGATGGCAATCGCCAGCCCGATCCCGCGGCTGCCGCCGGACATCAGGATGGTGCGGCCACGCAAGGAACCGGCAGCCCGGTACGGAGTTTCGACGGCGGCCCGGGACGGAGGTGCGGCATCGTTGCTGGAAGTCATGGGCTCCACTGTAGCCGAGTTATGTTACTGACCAGTAACATACGTCTTGGCCGCCGGAAGGGACGGAAAATTGTAGGTTTTCTACAGCCTTGCGGCGCAGATGCGTCATTAGACTAGCCAGCAGGGTTCGTTTTTTGTGTGGAAGCTACTTAAATCCCGCACCTGACCGGCCTGCCACCACCGCACGCAGCACCATATTTGTTACGCACCAATCTGCTACAGAGCCGGAGACACTTGATGAGCCACGATCTGACCACGACAGCGGGAAAAATCGCCGACTTCCGCGACCGCCAGGCCCGTGCAGAGCAGCCATCCGGTCCCGAAGCCGTCGAAAAGCAGCACGCCCGCGGCAAGAACACGGCCCGCGAGCGCGTCGAACTCCTCCTGGATGAAGGCTCCTTTGTGGAACTGGATGCGCTGGCGGTCCACCGCTCCACCGCTTTCGGCATGGACAAGAAAAAGCCGCTCGGTGACGGCCTGGTCTCCGGCTACGGCACCGTGGACGGCCGTCCGGTGGCGGTCTACAGCCAGGACTTCTCCGTGTACGGCGGATCCCTGAGCCAGGTCAACGGCGAGAAGATCGTCAAGGTCCAGGAATTCGCCCTGCGCAACGGCTGCCCCGTGGTGGGCATCCTCGACGGCGGCGGCGCCCGCATCCAGGAAGGCGTTGCCTCGCTGGCCATGTTTGCGGACATCTTCCGCAACAACGTCCATGCCTCCGGCGTGGTCCCGCAGATCTCCCTCATCATGGGTCCCTCCGCCGGCGGCGCGGCCTACTCCCCTGCACTCACCGACTACGTGGTGATGGTGGACAAGACCTCGCACATGTTCATCACCGGGCCTGACGTCATCAAGACCGTCACCGGCGAGGACGTGGACATGGAAACCCTGGGCGGCGCCCGGCAGCACAACGCCACCACGGGCACGTCCACCTACCTTGCCTCCGATGAGGCCGACGCCATCGGCTTCGTCCGCGAACTGCTGGACTTCCTGCCGTCGAACAACCTCGCCGAGGCGCCGGTGCTGGAGCACCAGCAGGATTTGGAGCCCGACGCCGACGACCTCGCCCTGGATGCCCTCGTGCCGGACTCGGCAAACCAGCCCTACGATATGCGCACCGTCATCGAGCAGATTGTGGATGACGGACACTTCCTGGAGATGCAGTCCCTGTACGCCCCCAACGTCATGATCGGCTACGGCCGCGTGGAGGGACACACGGTGGGGATCGTGGCCAACCAGCCGCTGCAGTTTGCCGGCACCCTGGACATCGCCGCCTCCGAGAAGGCCGCCCGGTTCGTCCGCCACTGCGACGCCTTCAACATCCCCATCATCACGCTCGTGGATGTTCCGGGCTTCCTGCCCGGCAAGGACCAGGAGTTCCAGGGGATCATCCGCCGCGGGGCCAAGCTGCTCTACGCCTATGCCGAGGCCACCGTCCCCAAGCTGACCGTCATCACCCGCAAAGCCTACGGCGGGGCTTACATCGTGATGGGTTCGAAGAAGCTCGGCGCTGACCTGAACCTGGCCTGGCCCACGGCCCAGATCGGCGTCATGGGCGCCCAGGGCGCGGTCAACATCCTGTACCGCCGCGACCTTGCGGCCGTTGCCGAGGCCGGCGGGGATGTTGAGGCCCGCCGTGCCGAGGTGATCAGGCAGTACGAAGAAGAGCTGCTGAACCCCTACCAGGCCGCCGAGCTGGGCTACGTGGACGCGGTCATCGCCCCCTCCGAGACCCGGGTCCAGATCATCCGGGGCCTGCGCGCCCTCCGCGACAAGCGGGCCAGCCTGCCCACCAAGAAGCACGGGAACATCCCGCTGTGAACGAGGACCGGAACCCGGTGTCCGAGGCCGCGATCGATGCGCCGGCCCCGGAAAGCAGCCCGCTGCTCTCTGTTGTCAAGGGCGACCCGTCGGCCGAGGAACTCGCGGCCCTGACCGCCGTCGTACTTTCCCTCGGCGGCATGGATGCTGCGGAGTCGGACAAGCCCACGGTCCGGCACTGGGTGCGCCGGCAGCAATTGCGGCTCGCGCCGACGCCGGGTCCCGGCGCCTGGAAGCGAAGCCGGGGTTAGGCTCGTGGGGTGACTACCGAAACCCCGTCCGCTGTCCGTCCGCACTCCGCCATCGATGCCGTGGCAGATGAGTACACCGACACGCTTATCCGGTTGAATCCGTCCTTCGCCACCGAGCTCGGGCTCCCCGGCCACGAGACCGAGTATCCCGATTACTCCCCTGCCGGCATCGCCGGATTCGCGGCGGAAGCCGCCAAGGCCCTGGCCGCCCTGGACGGACTGGAACCGCAGGATGACGTGGACGCCGTCACCCTGGACGCCATGCGCGAGCGCCTGGGCCTGCAGCTGGAAATCCACGCCTCCGGGTGGGACGAAGCGAACCTGAACAACATCGCCTCCCCCTCACAGGACATCCGGGCCATCTTCGACCTGATGCCCACAGAAACCGCCGAGCACTGGGAGCACATCGCCGGGCGCGCGCTGAATGTTCCCGGTGCCCTCGCCGGCTATACCGATTCCCTCCGCAAGGCACGGGACAACGGCAAGGTTGCCGCCGCCCGCCAGGTTTCCATCGTCATCGAGCAGACCACCAAACACGCCGCGGACGATGGCTTCTTCGCCAAGCTCGCCGCCGGGGCGCGGACCGCCGAGGGCCCCCTTCCGGCGACTGTGCAGGGAAAGCTCGACGCCGGTGCTGCCGCTGCGCGCTCCGCCTACCTCGACCTCGCGGACTTCCTCCGCACGGAACTGCTGCCTGCCGCGCCGGCGAAAGATGCTGTAGGCCGGGAACGCTATGAGCTGGCTTCGCGCTCTTTCCTCGGCGCCGCCGTCGACCTCGAAGAGACCTATGCCTGGGGAGTGCAGGAACTCGACAGGCTCATCGCCGAGCAGGAGCAGGTGGCCGCCGCCATCAAGCCGGGGGCCACCATTGCGGAAGCGAAGACCGTCCTTAACAACGACCCCGCACGGCAACTGAAGGGCACGGACGCCCTCAAGGCATGGATGCAGGAACTCTCCGATAAGGCTGTGGCCGACCTTGCCGGGGTGCACTTCGAGATCCCCGACGTTATGAAGAAGCTTGAGTGTCTGATCGCACCGACCGACGAGGGCGGCATCTACTACACCGGCCCCTCCGATGATTTCAGCCGGCCCGGCCGGATGTGGTGGTCCGTTCCCGCAGGCGAGGACACATTTACCACCTGGGCCGAAACCACCACGGTCTTCCATGAAGGCGTCCCCGGCCACCATCTCCAGGTAGCCACGGCCACGTACCGGCGGGAGCTTCTGAACAAGTGGCGGCGCAACGTCTGCTGGACGTCAGGCCACGGCGAAGGCTGGGCCCTGTACGCCGAAAAGCTGATGCAGGAACTCGGCTACCTCTCCGACCCGGGCGACCACATGGGCATGCTGGACATGCAGCGGATGCGCGCAGCCCGCGTGGTCTTCGATATCGGCGTCCATCTGGAACTTGAGATGCCCGAACGCTGGGGCTCCGGGACCTGGACGCCGGAGAAGGGCTACGGCTTCCTCCAGGAGAACCTGGCCATCAGCGAAGGCCAGCTCAACTTCGAATTCACGCGCTACCTCGGCTGGCCGGGCCAGGCACCGTCCTACAAGGTGGGCCAGCGCCTCTGGGAACAGATTCGCGCCGACCTCGAATCCCGGCCCGGCTTCGATCTCAAGGCCTTCCACACCAAGGCACTGAACATCGGCTCGGTGGGCTTGGACACCCTCCGCAGGGCACTGCTTTCCTAGAGATTTTTGCCACACGGCCGCCGGGAATAACTTCACAATTACCTTGAATGACGCCGGAAATCCGGGCGTTTAGCGCTTGACGCCGGATGGTTGCCCCGTAACATTTCTCAACATCCTTTCGGAGTGATAAGGGCTTCGGACCTAGCGTGTTCTGGTGAGCACTCAAACCCGCACCCCCGAATCCGCAGGAAAGACCGGCTTCCAGCTTCCCAAATGGGCTGGCTCGTTCGGCTTCCAGATCATCGCCGCCCTCATTGTGGGCCTGGGCCTCGGCCTGCTGGCCAAGTACACCGGCAGCACCAAGGCAGAGCCCAATGGCCTGGGCGCCACGCTGCAGACCGTCGGTTCCAGCTACATCTCGCTGCTGCAGACTGCCGTTGTGCCGTTGATCTTCACCGCGGTGGTCAGTTCCATCTCCAACCTCCGCCAGGTGTCCAACGCCGCCAAGCTGGCCTGGAACACCCTGCTCTGGTTTGCTATCACATCCCTGATCGCGGTCCTGATCGGCATCGGGCTTGGCGTGCTCCTGCAGCCCGGCGCGAACACCGGCATCACCGGCGAAGGCGAAGCACCCAGCAAGGTGGGCAACTGGTGGGCATTCCTCACCGGGCTGTTCCCCAAGAACTTCCTCGGCCTCGGTGCCAGCTCCACGGTGGCTGAATCCGGTGCCGTCACCACGGCTGTGAGCTTCAACGTGCTCCAGATCCTGGTCATCGCCATCGCCGTCGGCGTCGCCGCCCTCAAGGTGGGCAAGGCCGCTGAGCCGTTCCTCACCCTTAATGCCTCTGCCCTGGCCGTCATCCAGAAGGTCCTGTGGTGGATCATCCGGATCGCTCCCATCGGTACCGTTGGCCTGATCGGCAACGCCGTGGCCGTGTACGGCTGGGACACCATCGGGGCGCTGGGCAAGTTCACGTTCGCCATCTACGTTGGCCTGGCCCTGGTGATGTTCGTTGTCTACCCGGTCCTGGTCCGTACCCACGGCCTCTCCGTCAAACAGTACTTCTCCGGCGTCTGGCCGGCCGTGCAGCTGGCCTTTGTGTCCCGCTCGTCCATCGGAACGCTGCCGCTGACCCAGCGGGTCACCGAACGCAACCTCGGCGTTCCCCGTGCGTACGCCTCCTTCGCCGTGCCGCTGGGCGCCACCACCAAGATGGACGGCTGCGCCGCGATCTACCCGGCCATCTCCGCCATCTTCGTGGCCCAGTTCTTCGGCGTCCAGCTGGACCTCAGCCACTACCTGCTCATTGCACTGGTTTCCGTCCTCGGCTCCGCAGCGACCGCAGGCACCACCGGCGCCGTGGTGATGCTCACCCTGACGCTCTCCACGCTGGGACTGCCGCTCGCCGGCGTCGGCCTCCTGCTGGCGGTTGACCCCATCCTGGACATGGGCCGCACCGCCCTCAACGTGGCGGGCCAGGCGCTGGTCCCGGCCATCGTGTCCAAGCGCCAGGGCATCCTGGACGAGACGCTCTACAACGCGCCCCGTAACGGCAACCCGTTCGCGGACGACGACGACTCCACGGTTGCGGATCCCTCCGCCACCGTTCGGGGTACTGACCCGACCGAAGCCGGGCGTGAGCTCGCCGACGCGAAGGCCTGACGCCGGCCGGTAAGTGCACACCTAAAGGAAGTCCCCGGGAAACTGACTGTTCCCCGGGGGCTTCCTTTGTTTGCTATGCCCTGCCCGCCAGTCAGCGGCCGCCGATCACCCCGTTCTCCACTGCCCTGGTCACAGCATCCGCCTCGGCCTGGGTCAGCTTGCCGTCGGTAACGGCCTGGTCCAGACGCGTCTTCAGCGCCGCAGCACGGTCTGCCTGGTCAGCGGTCCGCAGTTCCGCCAGCGCCGCCGTCACTTTCGCCTCGTCCACGCCAAGTGCGGCCGCGAGGGACTTGGCAAGCCCGGCCTGCTGCACCGCGGGGTCGGGCCGTGTCCCCTCCGCCGGCTTGGCCTTCTCCGTACCGGCTGCAGGCTTGTTGGCTTCACGGAATGCCTTCAGCGCATCGGTCACCTTGGCTTCCTCCACCCCGAGCTTGGTGGCCAGGGCGGCAGCGTCGACGCCGCGGAACCCTCCATGTCCATGTCCGCCACGTCCGCCCTTGCCTTCGGAGGGGCCGGTGCTGCCATCCGACGGCGCTGTCGAACTGGCGCTGGGGGCGGGCGTCGGCGTAGTGGTGGCTGACGCCACCCCGGCGATTCCGATCCCTGCTCCGAGGGCCAGGGCGGTGGCCGTCAGGCCAACGGCAACTCTTTTTGTCCGTACCATTTCTGTCTCCTGGATCTGCCGTCCGGTGACGGCTGGTGGTGTGTCCCGACGGGGACTCTTCCAGTCTCAAACGGCAGCATCAGGCGGACCTGTCGGGAACCTTTCATCTTCCTGTGAATGAATTTGCGCGGCGTGCAAACTTGCACGTAGTGTAACTTCATGCCCGAACTCCTTTCGCGCCGTGAGCTGAATAAAGCGGCCACGCGCCAGGCCATCACTGACGCCGCCCTGGCACTCCTGCGCGGAAAAGGTCCGGGCAACTTCACCGTGGAAGACATCGCCGAGACGGCAGGGATTTCCCGGCGCACCTTCTTTAATTACTTCTCCAGCATCGAGGCGGCACTGGCCTCGGTGACGCACGGGTTCCTGGACAGCGCCCTGCAGCAGTTCCGGCAGCGTCCCGCCGATGAACCAATCCTTGAGTCCGCGCGCGCAGCCCTCATGCAGCTGGCAGATCCCATGACCGTGGCACCGCTTGCGGAACTGTTCACCCTCACCCAGGAGAACGCGCTCCTGTCACGCTCCGAACTTGAGGCATGGGACCACTGCACCGAACAGATCATCGCTGCCGCCCGCGACCGGTTCACCAAAACCCCGGGCACCGCCGTCGACGAACTCTATCTGCGTGCACTGGCCGGCTCGGTCATCTCCTGCGGCAAAGCCGCCATGGACGTCTGGTTCGCCCAACGCGGCGCCGACCTCTCGCCTGCCTCGCTCGCCGTCCTGCGCCAACTGCTGATTGATGCCATGGGCCACCTCGGCACAGGCTTCGGCGGTCCAGCCACCTCCGCTCCCATTACTGCACCCACCCTCCTCAAAGAACGGCTCTGACATGGCCCTGCTGCTCTACCGCCTCGGCAAGTTCTCCTACCGTCACCGCTGGCTGGTCATCTCGCTCTGGCTTGCCGTCCTGGTGGCCGTCGGCGGCTCGGCTGCCGCCTTCCACGGCACGCTCTCCAACAACTTCCAGATTCCCGGCACCGAAACACAGCGCATCGCGGACAAACTGAAGGAGGAACTCCCGGCGGCGTCGGGCGGTTCGGCCAGCATCGTCTTCGAAGCCCCCGCCGGCGGCTTTACCGACGAGAGCCGCGCAGCCGTCACGGCCGCGCTGACCGAGCTCGGGGAACTGCCGGACGTCAAGGCCACCACCGATCCGTTTGCCACGCAGGCGCAGCTGGACCAGGCCGGACAGGCGATTACCGACGGTGAGCAGCAGCTCGCCGCCGGCCAGTCCCAACTGGACGTCTCAAAGGCAGAGCTCGACGCCGGGGCAGCGCAACTCAGTGCCGCAGAGCAGCAGCTCACCGCCGCCGGCGCTCCCGCAGCGGTCATCGAGGCGCGGCTGGGACAGCAGAAGGCAGCTCTGGCCCAAGGCCAGGCACAGCTTGCTGCCGGCGCCCAGGAACTCGAGGCCGCGAAGGCCAAGCTGGATCTGGGCAAGCGGCAGGCTGAGGCCTCCGCCGGTATCCGGTTCGTCTCCCTGGACAACCAGGCCGCGGTGGCCCAGGTGCAGTTCACCACCTCCATCAATGCCCTGACGCCCGCCATCCGCCAGCAGGTCCAGGACATCGCGCATCAAACCTCGTCAGCCGGCGTCACCGCGCTGGCCAGCAAGGAAATCACCGAGGACATCTCGGAACTCTTCGGCACCGCCGAGATCATCGGCATCGCCGTGGCCGCCCTGGTCCTGGTCCTGATGCTCGGCACCCTGATCGCGGCCGGGCTGCCCCTGCTGATGGCTATCATCGGCGTCGGCGTGGGCGTGGGCATCACCTTCGCCCTGTCCGGAGCGTTCGACATGAGCTCCATCTCCCCCATGCTCGCCCTGATGCTTGGCCTGGCCGTGGGCATTGACTACTCCCTCTTCATCGTCAACCGGCACCGGACCCAGCTGCTCGCGGGTATGGACCCTGAGGAATCCGTGGCCCGTGCCACCGGAACGTCAGGCAACGCCGTGCTCTTTGCCGGCCTGACTGTCATCATCGCCCTGGCCGCGCTGGTGGTTCCGGGCCTGCCGTTCCTGAGCGTGATGGGCCTGGCGGCAGCAGGTACCGTGGCGGTAGCCGTCCTGGTGGCGCTCTCCCTGACCCCGGCCATGCTGTCCCTGATCGGCCGCCGCATCATTTCCCGGCGGGCCTGGGCCAAAGCCGAGGCCCACAACGCCGAAGCCGGCCACGAAGCAGCCGACCAGGTCAGGGACGAAGCCAAGAGCACTCGCGGCTGGGGCGGGCTGGTGACCAGGCATCCCATCGTGGCGCTCGTCGCCGGTGTGCTTCTGCTGGGCACCCTCGCCCTGCCTGCCGCGCAGCTGCAGCTCGCACTGCCCGACGGCGGATCCGAGCCGGTCGATTCCGAGGCCTACCAGGCCTACGACGTCACGGCCCGCAGCTTCGGCGAAGGCGTCACGGGTCCCATCGTGGTGGTAGGCGAGTTCCCGGCCGGCCTGGACGAAACCCGGGCCCAGGAGCTGCAGTACGACGTCGCTGACCTCATCCGGGGCGTGGACAACGTGGTGGCCGCCGTTCCGGTGGCACTGAGTGACGACCGGCGCACCGCCGTCTTCCAGGTCATCCCGGAGGAAGGCCCCGCCAAGGCAGGCACCGTCCAGGTGGTGAGCGAGCTCCGCGAACGCGGCGCTCAGATCCAGGCCGAAACCGGTGTCACCATCGGGCTGACCGGCCAGACGGCCGGCAACATCGATGTCTCCACCAAACTGGGCGATGCCCTGCCGCCCTACCTGGCGATCGTCGTCGGGCTCTCCCTGATCCTCCTGCTGCTGGTGTTCCGGTCCATCGTGGTCCCGCTGCTGGCCACCGGCGGCTTCCTGCTCTCGCTGGCTGCTGCCTTCGGCCTGGTAGTGGCCGTCTACCAGTGGGGCTGGCTCGGCGGCGTGTTCGACGTCGCGAACCCCGGAGCCGTGCTGAGCTTCCTGCCCATCATCCTGATCGGCGTGCTGTTCGGCCTGGCCATGGACTACCAGGTCTTCATTGCCTCCGGCATGCGTGAGTCCTACATGCACGGCGCCTCAGCCAAAAACGCCGTGCGGATCGGCTTCAGCCATGCCGGTGCCGTGGTGACGGCCGCCGCCATCATCATGGTCTCCGTGTTCGCCGGCTTCATCTTCAGCCACCTGACCATGGTCCGGCCCCTCGGCTTCGCCATGGCGTTCGGTGTGCTGCTGGACGCCTTTGTGGTCCGGATGACCATCGTGCCTGCCGTGATGTACCTGCTCGGCGAAAAGACCTGGTGGCTGCCGAAATGGCTGGACCGGATCCTGCCGGACGTGGACGTCGAGGGCGCCAAGCTCGAACGCCTGGACACAACGCCGCAGAAGCTGGACCAGCCGGTCCACTAGGCTGAATCCGTGACCCGACTGATCCTTGCATCCCAGTCCCCCGCCCGCACCAAACTCCTCACCGACGCCGGTATCCAGCACACCGTGCTGGTGTCCGACGTGGATGAGGACGCCATCCAGGCCCGCTACGGAGTCACGGATGCGCACGATACCGCGCTGCTGCTGGCCCGCGCCAAGGCCGAGGCCGTCGCCGCGCTGCCCGACGCGGAGGGCACGCTGGTGATCGGCTGCGACTCGGTGTTCGAGTTCGACGGCGAGTCGCACGGCAAACCGTATACCGCCGACGTCGCCCGCGAACGGATGCTCCGGATGAGCGGCAACAGCGGGGTGCTGCACACCGGGCACTGGCTGGTGGACTGCCGTGCGACGGCCGCGGACGAAACGCACGACGACGGCATCACGGCACCGGGATCCGGCGCCACGCTCGGGGCGGTCACCTCCGCCGAGGTCCATTTCACCGACATGGACCCGGAGGAAATCGACGCCTATATCGCCACCGGCGAGCCGCTGCACTGCGCGGGTTCGTTTACCATCGACGGCTTCGGCGGGGCCTTCATCCGGAAGGTGGACGGGGATCCGCACACCGTCGTCGGGCTTTCCATTTCGACGCTGCGCGCACTCCTGGGCCAGGCGAACGTGCGCATCACGGAGCTTTGGCCTGCGCGGTCACCTGCGCAATAATCGGGCCGATTCGGCATGGCTTTGTAGGTTCCCTACAAAGCCATGCCTGTTTACACGCGGAAACCGCAAGTAATATCGGCGGAACCCTCAAAATCGCGCTAGGCTCCCTGAAGGAAAGAAGGAGACGCCTTGTCAGCAATTTTGGAGCAGTCCGCAAGTCCCGTGCAGTCGAACCTCACCAAGGTGCTGATCGCCAACCGCGGCGAAATCGCAGTTCGGATCATCCGCGCGGCACGTGATGAAGGCATCGCCTCCGTGGCTGTCTACGCCGATCCCGACCGGGACGCCCTTCATGTCCGGCTTGCCGACGAGGCCTACTCGCTGGGCGGCAACACCGCTGCCGAGTCCTATCTGGTGATGGATAAGATCATCGATGCTGCCCGCCAGTCCGGTGCAGACGCCATCCACCCCGGCTACGGCTTCCTCGCCGAAAACGCCCAGTTCGCGGCCAAGGTCATCGAAGCCGGCATCACCTGGATCGGCCCGTCCCCCGAGGCCATCTCCGCCCTCGGCGACAAAGTGCAGGCGCGCCACATCGCCGAGAAAGTGGGCGCACCCCAGGTCCCCGGCACCGCCGACCCCGTGCAGTCGGCCGAGGAAATCCTCGAATTCGTGGACAAGTTCGGCCTGCCCGTGGCCATCAAGGCCGCCTTCGGCGGCGGCGGCCGCGGCATCAAGGTGGCCCGCACCCGCGAGGAAATCCCCGAACTGTTCGACTCCGCCGTCCGTGAAGCGACGGCCGCCTTCGGCCGCGGCGAGTGCTTCATCGAGCGCTTCCTGGACGCCCCGCGCCACGTCGAAACCCAGTGCCTCGCCGACGCCCACGGCAACGTGGTGGTGGTATCCACCCGCGACTGCTCCCTGCAGCGCCGGAACCAGAAGCTGGTCGAAGAGGCCCCGGCGCCCTTCCTCACTGAAGAGCAGAACCGCCGGCTCTACGAATCCTCCAAAGCCATCCTGAAGGAAGCCGGCTACCTCGGCGCCGGCACCTGCGAATTCCTGGTGGGCCAGGACGGCACCATCTCCTTCCTCGAGGTCAACACCCGCCTCCAGGTGGAGCACTGCGTCTCCGAAGAGGTCACCGGCATCGACCTGGTCCGCGAACAGTTCCGGCTGGCCCGCGGCGAGGCACTGGGCTACGGCGACCCCGAAGTCCGGGGCCACTCGATCGAATTCCGCATCACCGGCGAGGACCCGGGCCGCAACTTCATGCCTGCCCCGGGAACCATCACCACCCTGAAGAACCCCACGGGCCCGGGCATTCGGATCGACTCCGGCGTGGAGCAGGGCGACGTGATCAGCGGCAACTTCGACTCGATGCTGTCCAAGCTGATCGTTACGGGCGCCACCCGCGCCCAGGCCCTGCAGCGCTCCCGCCGTGCCCTGGAGGAAATGGTGGTGGAAGGCATCCCCACTGTTATCCCCTTCGACCTTGCCGTGGTCAGCGACCCCGACTTTGCCCCGGCCGAGGGACCTTTTAAGGTCCACACCCGCTGGATCGAAACCGAATTCGTCAACAACCTTCCCGCCTGGACGCCGGATGGAACCGGCGCGTCCGCCGACGACACTGAGGAACGCCAGCGCGTGGTGGTTGAAGTTGGCGGCAAGCGGCTCGAAGTGGTCCTGCCGGCCTCCCTGGGCGCCATCAGCACCGGTTCCGGCGGCGGGAACGCCAGGGCCGGCAAGTCCAAAAAACGGCTCCGCTCGGGCGGCGCTGCGGCGGCCGCCACCGGCAATTCCCTGACCTCGCCCATGCAGGGCACCATCGTCAAGGTTGCCGTGGCCAACGGCGACGTTGTGGCCGAAGGCGACCTTGTGGTGGTGCTGGAAGCCATGAAGATGGAACAGCCCCTCACCGCCCACCGTCCCGGAACCATTACCGGACTCGGTGCCGTGGCCGGTGAGACGGTTTCGGCCGGCGCCGTCATCGCCACGATCGAAGACTAGATCCCGCCGGAGGCACCCATGCTCGCACCCAGTTTTGAAGAAGAAGTTGACCGATACCACCTGGCGGTTCCGGAGATCACCCGCGGCAATCCCGGGCCGGTCAAGGACCTTTACTCCCGGCTTGACGACGTCACACTGGCCAATCCGTTCGGCGGGATAGCCCGCGGCTGGGCCCAGGTGGAGGCCCGGCTGGACCAGGCCTCCCGGCAGTTCCAGGACGGCGAGATGCTGGGCTTTGACACCATCACGTCCTATACCGCACGCGACACCGCCTTCCTTGTGGAGACCGAACACTTCCGGGCCCGCCTGGAGGGCGCCCCGCTGACCGAGGAGTTCGCGCTTCGGGTGACCAGCGTCTTCCGCCGCGAAGAGGGCTATTGGAAGCTGGTCCACCGGCATGCCGATCCCGCCGCCCGGCCGCAGTCCCGGCGGTCCTTCGTTCAGCCGACAGGTCAGCCTGCCGGACACTGACACCACTGTCCATCCCAACTAGGTAGCGCTATCTGTCGTTATGAGTGCTCAAAACGACAGATACCGCTACCTACTTGGGAGGGCGGGGCCGCGCTCTGGCGTTGCACTTCGGCCCGGGGCACACTTAGCGTGTGAAGCCTTTCCTGCTCCTGGCCTCCCGGGCCGAAGACGCCGCCGCCGAGGACGAGTATGCCGCCTACCTCCGGTACGGCGGCCTGGCACCTGAACAGCTCCGGCGCATCCGGCTGGAGGCTGCTCCCCTGCCGGACCTGGATCTCTCGGAATACTCCGGCGTGATTGTCGGCGGCAGTCCCTTTACCTCGAGTGATCCTGCCGACCACAAGAGCGCCACCCAGCACCGCGTGGAGCGGGAACTTGCCGCGCTGCTGGACCGGATCGTGGACCAGGACTTTCCGTTCCTCGGCGCCTGCTACGGGGTGGGGACGCTGGGAACCCACCAGGGTGCGGTCATCGACAGGACGTTCGGCGAGCCCCTGGGCGGCGTGGAGATCGAACTGACGGACGCCGGCGCAGCGGACCCTGTCCTGCGCGGGATGCCCCGCCGGTTTACCGCCTTCACGGGCCACAAGGAGGCCTGCACCTCGCTGCCCCCGCATGCGGTGCTGCTGGCGTCCTCCCAGGCCTGCCCCGTCCAGATGTTCCGGATCAAAGAAAACCTGTACGCCACGCAGTTCCATCCCGAACTGGATGTTGAGGGCCTGGTCACCCGGATCGATATCTACCGCCATGCCGGGTACTTCCCGCCCGAGTCCGCGGAGGACCTCATGGCGGCGGCCCGCCGGTTCACGGTCACGGAGCCCATGACCATCCTGAAGAACTTCGCGGCCCGCTACGCAAGCTGAGCCCCGCACGCAGGGTGCGCCCCGCCGTCGTGCGTTCCTGCCCGGTTGCCTGGCCCCCGGACGCAGAAATGCCCGGCGCGTTCCCCGGAATATCAGGGAACGCGCCGGGCATTTCCGGCACTAACCGGGCTGGAACGTCAGGCTACGTTGTTCTCGTAGTCCGTGTCCTTGGTTTCCTTGCTGACGAACAGCGCGAACAGCGTCAGGACCGACATCGAGGTGAGGTAGACGCCCACCAGCACCGGGCTGCCCTTCGCCATTTCCCACAGCCACACGGCGATGAACGGTGCAACGGCCGCGCCCAGGATGCTGGAGAAGTTGTAGGCGATGGCCGAACCGGTGTACCGGACGTTGGTGGGGAACAGCTCCGGCAGGATGGCGCCCATAGGTCCGAACGTGAGTCCCATCAGCGAGAAGCCGATGATCAGCAGGGCCATGGTGCCCACAAAGCCGCCGCTGAAGAGCGGGACGAACAGCAGGCCGAAGACAAAGATGCCGGCCGTTACGGCAAGCAGCATCTTGCGGCGGCCGTACTTTTCGGCGAGCGGCCCGGAGACCAGGGTGAAGATGCCGAAGAACACAACGCCGGCAATCAGCATCCAGAGGAAGTCGTTGCGGGTGAAGCCCAGCCCCGGAACGAATGCAGCGGCTGCTGCTTCGGACATGGGCTTGCCGGCCTTTTCTGCGGCTGCCTTGGCGGCGTCCAGGCTTGAGGCGCGGGTGCCGTAGGTCAGTGTGAACGTGGTCATCAGGTAGAAGAGCACGTACGTGGCGAGCATGATGAACGTACCCAGGATCAGGCTGCGCCAGCTGGTCTTGAAGACGCGGGCCAGGGGCAGCTTGGCAACTTCCTTGGACTCGAGGACCTTGGTGAAAGCAGGCGTTTCGATCAGCTTGAGACGGACGTACAGCCCGATGATGACCATAACGGCGCTGAGCAGGAACGGCACACGCCAGCCCCAGGCGAGGAAGTCGGCCGGTGACAGGGCGTAGCTGGCCACGAGGAAGATGACGTTGGCGATGATAAAGCCGATGGGCGCGCCAAGCTGGGGGAACGTGCCGTAGATGGCGCGCTTGTTGGCGGGGGCGTTCTCGGTGGCCAGGAGGGCCGCGCCGCTCCACTCGCCGCCGAGGGCCAGGCCCTGGGCGAAGCGCATCACCACGAGGAGGGCCGGGGCCCAGAACTGCCAGCCCGGAACGAGCGCCGTAGGCAGGCAGCCGATCAGGAAGGTCGCGATGCCCATGGTCAGCAGCGAGGCCACCAGGGTGCCCTTGCGGCCGAACTTGTCACCGAAGTGGCCAAAGACAATGGACCCCAGCGGGCGGGCGACGAAGGCCACGCCGAAGACGGCGAAGGAGCTCAGCAGCTGCGTGGTCTCGTTCTGGTTGGGGAAAAACAGCGCCGGGAAGACCAGCACAGCGGCGGTCGCGTAGACGTAGAAGTCATAGAACTCAACGGTGGTGCCGATCAGGCTGGCCACAATCACGCGGCCGCGCGAGTTCACCGCCTTGGGCGATCCTGGCTCCGCGGTGGTTTGTGTGGATGACATTATGAACACTTTCATGAGAACCGGCCCGGGCATGGGGGCAGCCCGGCGCGCGTTTAGTTAGAGTTCAATATTAGTTCCCGGCGTCCAGTCAATGGACAAAAGGTCCAGGATGTGGACTTGTGGGCTTTGTCTCAGTTCTGGCTACTCTACGCCGCCTCACACCGTTGCGGGACCCCCAGATAGGCAAATGTCACAGCGCGTTAACAAAGCGCGACCGTCCGCGAAACGCGCTGTCCCTACCTTGGAAGAACAACATCCCCAAGAGGAGGTACACCGTGACTGTTGATCGCAGCGCAGATGCCGGCACCGGCAATTCCGTAGATATAGACACCGACCCGTTGCACAAAGGCGTGTCTTCATCCGCCAGCGCACAGCCCGGCTCCACCCGCACAACCCATGCACCCGCCCTGGAATTCCTTCCCGGCCGCTGGATCGCCAACTGGAACGCCGAGAACAAAGAGCAGTGGGAGTCCGCCGGCCGCGCGATCGCCCGCCGCAACCTGAACTGGTCCATCTTCGCCGAGTTCCTCGGCTTCGTCGTCTGGCAGCTGTGGTCCATCGTGGTGGTCCAGCTCCCGGCAGCCGGCTTCACCTTCACTACCTCGGAAATCTTCTGGCTGATCTCGATGCCCAGCCTGGTGGGCGCCACGCTCCGCATCCCCTACACCTTTATGGTTCCCCGCTTCGGCGGCCGGAACTGGACCATTGTGTCCGCGCTCCTCCTCCTGATCCCCGCCATCGGCCTGGGACTCTGTGTCTCCAACCCGGAAACCCCGTTCGGCGTCATGCTGTTCGTGGCAGCCCTGGCCGGCTTCGGCGGCGGCAACTTCGCCAGCTCGATGGCCAACATCACCTTCTTCTACCCCGCCCGCGAAAAGGGCTGGGCGCTGGGCCTGAACGCCGCCGGCGGCAACATGGGTGCCGCCGTGGCACAGCTCGCCGTCCCGATTGTCATCACCCTGCTCGCCGTGGGCAGCGTGAACCTGCCGATGGCCGGCTGGATGTGGGTCCCGTTCATCCTGATCGCCGCATTTGGTGCCTGGAAGTACATGGACAACCTCACCAGCGCCAAGGGGGACGTGGCCGGTTCCGTGGCCGCCCTGAAGGAACCGCACCTGTGGATCATGGCCCTGCTCTACATCGGCACGTTCGGTTCGTTCATCGGCTTCGCCGGTGTGTTCCCGAAGCTCATCAAGGACTACTTCCCGGCGTTCTCCTCCATTGGAGTCGGCACCGTGGCACTGTCGCTGGCCTTCCTTGGCCCGCTGGTCGGTTCACTGGCCCGCCCCTACGGCGGCCGGATGGCTGACCGCATGGGCGGCGCCCGGATGACCGTGGCTGCGTTCGCGTCCATGGCCGTGATCACGCTGACCATGATCTGGACCCTTCCGCTGAAGAACTTCTGGCTCTTCCTTGTCCTGTTCCTGATGCTCTTCACCGCCAGCGGCTTCGGCAACGGCGCAACCTACCGGATGATCCCCATCATCTTCGCCACGAACAGCCGTGCCGCCCGGAAGGGTGCCGACTCGGTGGCCACCCAGCGGCTCGCCTCCTCAGCCCTCGGCCTCATCTCGGCCATCGGCGCCTACGGCGGCTTCGTGATCCCGCAGGTCCTCAACGCCTCCAACACCGCCAGCGGCTCCTACACCCCGGCGTTCTACGGTTTCGTCGGAGCCTACGTCCTGATGCTGGCAGTCTGCTGGTTCTTCTACATCCGCAACGCCAACCGAAACGCGATGGGACACGTCTAACATGACCAAAAGCGCCGACACGCACTGCCCTTACTGCGCCCTGCAGTGCGCCATGACGCTGACGTCTCCAGCGGAACTGACCCCGGCTTCCGAGCCGGGGTCAGTTCCCGTGCCCGCCGGGCCGGCTTCCGCACCGGGCCCCGTCCTTGAGGTAGCCGGACGCGATTTCCCCACCAACCGCGGCGGCCTGTGCCGGAAGGGCTGGACCTCAGCCACGCTCCTGAATCACGCCGGGCGCGTCACCGAACCGCTCCTGAAGGGCGCAGACGGCATCCACCGTCCCATCGGCTGGGACCAGGCCCTTGCTTTGGTCACCACAGCGGTCAGGGACACCCAGGCACGCTACGGAAAGGACGCCGTCGGCGTTTTTGGCGGCGGCGGCCTCACCAACGAGAAGGCCTACATGCTGGGCAAGTTCGCCCGCCTGGCCCTCGGCACTTCCCGCATCGATTACAACGGCCGGTTCTGTATGTCCTCAGCGGCGGCCGCCGGGATGCGGGCCTTCGGCGTTGACCGCGGCCTGCCGTTCCCGCTCACGGACCTGGACGCCGCCAGCACCATCCTGATGCTGGGCTCCAACGTCGCCGAGACGATGCCGCCGTTTGTGCAGCACCTCCAGGGCGCCCGCGACGCCGGCGGGCTGATTGTTGTTGATCCCCGCCGGTCAGCCACGGCAAAGTTCACGGCCGACGGCGGCGGACTTCACCTGCAGCCCCTCCCGGGCACCGACCTCACCCTCCTGCTGGGCCTCTCGCACGTGATCATCCACGAAGGCCTGGCGGACGAAGGCTTCATCGCGGCCCGCACCACCGGCTACGACGCCGTGGTCCGCAGCGTCAACTCCTTCTGGCCCGAGCGGGTCCAGTCCATCACCGGCGTCCCGGCGGAGCTCATCCGCGAAACCGCCCGCAGGCTTGCCGACGGCGCCCGCAAGGGCGGCAGCTACATCCTCACCGGCCGCGGCGTGGAACAGCACGTCGACGGCACGGACACCGCCACTGCAGCGATCAACCTCAGCCTCCTCCTCGGCCTGCCCGGCTCACGCCGCAGCGGCTACGGCACGCTCACCGGCCAGGGCAATGGCCAGGGCGGGCGGGAGCACGGCCAGAAGGCGGACCAGCTCCCCGGCTACCGCAAGATCACCGACCCCGCCGCACGCGCTCACATGGCCGGCGTCTGGGGCGTCCCGGAGGAGAGTATTCCCGGGCCGGGCCTTCCCGCCGTCCAGCTCCTGAAGTCTCTGGGACAGCCCGACGGCGTCCGCTGCCTTCTGGTGCATGCCTCCAACATCGCGGTGGCCTCCCCCGACGCGAACGCCGTCATCGCCGGGCTCCGCAGCCTGGACTTCCTGGTGGTGTGCGATTTCTTTATGTCCGAGACCGCCGCCGAGGCCGACCTCGTCCTGCCGGTCCTGCAGTGGGCCGAGGAAGAAGGCACACTGACCAACCTTGAGGGCCGTGTCCTGCGCCGCCGCCGGGCCATCCAGCCTCCCGCAGGCGCCCGCAGCGAGCTGTGGATCATGGCCCGGCTGGCCGAGGCCCTGGATGCCCCCTCCACCTACAGCGAGGACCCGGAAACGGTGTTCGAGGAGCTTCGCCTGGCCTCCGCCGGCGGCCTGGCCGACTACTCGGGCATCGACTACGCCATGCTGGACCGCGGCGAGGCGGCTTACTGGCCGTACCCCGCAGGCACCACCGGCACGCCGCGGCTCTTCCTGGACAGCTTTGCGCACCCCCACGGAAAGGCGGTTATGACCGCGGTGACGCCGCGCCGCCGTCGGACGCCTGCTGCCAATCCCGATCCGGCCGCGACAACCATGACCCTCATCACGGGCCGCCTCCTGGAGCACTACCAGTCCGGCTCCCAGACACGGCGAGTGTCCGAGCTGCTGGCAACCCAGCCCGAGGCGAAGGTGCAGCTGCACCCGGCCGCCGCCAGCGCGATGGGCATCACCGAGGGCTCCTTTGTTTCGGTGGCCAACGAACGCGGCGAGGTGGTCTGCCGGGCCGAACTGAGCACCGCGATCCGCCAGGAGACGGTGTTCCTGCCCTTCCACTTCCCGGAACTCGAAAGCGCCAACCGCCTCACGGAGGCCGCCACGGACCCCGTCTCGGGGATGCCCGAGTTCAAGTTCAACAAGGTCTGGGTCCGGGCCGCGGCTCCGTCCGATCTTCAGCACAACGTTCTTCAAACGACGGAGGCCTCATGAGCGAGCAGATTGTCATTGTCGGATTCGGCCCGGTGGCAGCCCGCCTGATCGATGAACTGCTGCCTGCGGTCCGCGACGGGCACGTCCGCCTGACGGTAGTGGGCGAAGAAGCAGAAGCCGCCTACAACCGCGTCCTTGTTGCCGATCTGGGCGTGGGCCGCACCACGGCCGATGCCCTGGCGCTGTCCGACGCCGCAGCCCTGATCGCCGACGGCGTAGACGTCCGCCTGGGCGTGAGGGTCCGCCGCGTGGACCGGGCCCGCCAGCAGGTGCTCCTCACGGACGGCAGCACGGCCCACTACGAGCGCCTCGTTTTCGCCACGGGTTCCCGCCCCGTCATACCCAACCTCACCGGCATCAACCCGGACCCCGCCTCCCCCGTCCTTCCGGCCGGCGTCACGGCGCTCCGGGACCTGCGTGACGCTTCGGTCTTGCGCGCAGCGGTCGACGGCGGCAAGCGCGTGGTGGTGCTCGGCGGCGGTGTCCTGGGCCTCGAGACAGCCCTCGCCGCGGCCGAGGAAGGTGCCACCGTCACCGTGGTCCACAACGGTCCGCACCCGCTGGGCCGCAACATCGACCGCGGCGGCGGCGCCGTTCTCGCGGCCAGCCTTCGCCGGTGCGGCGTGCGGATGGCCGGCAATGCCCGGTCCACCGGGGTAGAGCACAACGCTCCCGACGGCGGATTCTCGGCACTGCTCCTCGATGACGGTTCCGCAATCGACGGCGACCTCCTGGTGCTGTCGTGCGGCGTCCGGCCGCGGACCGAGCTCGCAGAGGGCTGCGGCCTGTCCACCGGCACGGGAATCCTCGTTGACCACCGGCTCCGTGCGCACCACGAGCCGCACATCTTTGCCATCGGTGACTGCGCCGAGGTGCGCTGCCCGGACCCCGCCTGCAATGAGTGCCGCACCGCGAAGGGCCCGTCCGGTCTGGTGGGACCGGGGTGGCGGCAGGCCGAATGGCTGGCCGAATACCTGACCCTGCTGGCCACCGCCACGCAGGACGAGGCCGACGCCCTGGCGGAGCTGCCCCAGGAACAGGCCGGCGTGATTGTGCTCAAGGCCCGCGGCATGAACATGGCAGTGGCCGGGGACAACGCGGCCGATCCGTGGGACGAGGAAGCCCTGACGGCCGGCGCTGTCAACGGCCGCCCGCGCCTGCAGATCGCCCAGTGGGCAGATCCCGAGCACGGCCGTTATGTCAAAATGACCACCCGCGGCGGCGTGCTCGAGGGCCTGGTGGCAGTGGGAATGCCGCGGACGGCCGCGGAGCTGGTGGGACTGTTCGAACGTGGTGCGGAGCTGCCGGCAGACAGGTCCCTGCTGCTGCGGCTGGACGGTCCGGACCAGCTGGCGTCCGCCGGCCCGGCCGATCCTGCAGGGACGGTGTGTCGCTGCGCCGGAGTCAGCGGGACGAAGATCCAGGGCGCCGTCGAAGAGGGCTGCTCCACCGTGGCCGAGGTGTCCAAGGCAACCCGCGCCGGCACCGGCTGCGGCGGCTGCCACGACGACATCAAGGGGCTCATCGAAAAACACTTCCAGGCGGCCCCCGCCGCCTGACTTGAGCTGAAGTCGGAAAGGCCGGACATGAGTGCGTAACGCGAATCGGCATGGTGGCGTGCGGAAGGTAGCATCGGGCCATGAATGCCGACGAAGACGACGACATCACCGAAGAACTGCTTGCCGACGCGCAGAAGCTGACCGGGCTGAGCCTGGAGCTGCTGGGCCTTGATCCGCATCCGGATGACATGACTGAAGACCAGCGGCTCCTGTTCGATCCGGAGGACCTGGCCGAAATGGCTGCCGTCCCTGCGGGCGAGCGCCAGAAGGCCGTGACGCAGACCCGGCTGCTGGCGGGCCTCCTCTGGAACTCATCCGGCGTTCTCCTCGATCAGCTCTTCCGCGACCTCGAAACGCTGCGCGGGCTGGATGCCGTCACCCCGTCAGATATCACCGGGTCCTCAGTGCTGTCCTCGCTGCCGCCCCAATTCGCGGCCAGCTACGACACGACGTTCACCCAGAAGTTCATCGTGGTCGCCTCCGACGTCGCCGCATCGCTGGGCCGCGGCTGGACCGCCCCCGGATGCCTCGCAGCAGAGCTGGCTGTCCGCTGCCTGCTTGACCAGGCGGAAATTACCGAGGACATCTACGAACTGGAGCTGCCCGAAGACTGGCGGGCACAGGTTGAGGAAGTCCTGTTGGAGGATGCAGACAGCCAGGCGCTGTACACGGGGCCGGACCCGGACGGCCCCGACGTTCCATCAGAAGACCGCGGCGATCTGCACGTCGAGCAGTGGTTCAAGCCCCTTTCACCAGGGGACGTGGTCCCGGCCTACGCCCGGTCCTGACGGGAACTGTCCTCAAGGGAACTGTCCTGACGGGCGCTAAGGCTGTGCCCCTCCCGTTGGTGCGGGCAGCCCCGCCAGGAAGTCTTCGGTGAAATGCTTCACCCCGTCCCACTCCGTGTAGACGTAATCGCGGGACGTATCCAGATCTGTGGAGCCCCTGTCCTTGGCAATCTTCTTCATCATCTGGCGTTTGAGGAAGTTGTAGCGGGTGTAGGACAGCGCCCCGGAGAACATTCCTACGTGGGCGGGATGCCAGTTCGTTTGTTCCTCGAACTCCGCCACATAGCCCTCCCCACCGTGCTCGTCTCCGTGGGCGGCCAGGCTGACTGAGATGAAGGCCGACGGCAACCGCTCCAGTTCTGAGCGGTTCTTCCGGACAAAGTCGACGACATATTTCTCATGCTTGCCTATGTGGACGGACGCTGCCACGATGACGGCATCCTGACCGTCCGGGAGGGAGTCTCCGGCGTGTTTGAGGTCCACGGTTTCCGCTTCGTGCCCGTGGGCCCCGATCAGCTCGGCTATGTACTCCACAATCCGGGCGGTCTGCCCCTCAACGCTTCCATACGGGATGTAGATCTTGGCCATGCTCCACTGTGTCCCCGCTGGAGCAGGGCAAACAGGGCCAAACGTCCCGCAGGAAACTGAGCCTAGGCCGGGGCCTTGGGAATCATGATCCACAGCGCGATGTAGACCAATTCACCGATCCCCACCAGGCCGAAGATGACAAAGCCGAGCCTGACCAGGAACTTCGGAACCCCGAAACGGGCAGACAGCGCGGCACACACGCCACCGATGAGTTTTCCGCTGCGGGGCCGCTCCAGTGCTGTAGTCATGAGGCCACGCTACCGCAGAACGGTCAGATGTGGACGTGCAGGCGCCGCGCCGCTTCCGAGATGGAACCGCTCAGCGAGGGGTACACCGTAAAGGTGCTGGCGACGTCGTCCACATGCAGTTTCTGCTTCACCGCGATGGAGATGGCGAAGATCAGTTCGGAGGCGTTCGGGCCCACCACAACTCCGCCGATGACGGTGCCGGAACCCTTGCGGGCGAAGATCTTGACGAAGCCGTCCTTGTTGTTGCGCATCTTGGCGCGGGCGTTGCTTTTCAGCGACAGCTTCACCACATCGCCCTGGTATTTCCCCGACTGGATCTCGGCCTCGGAGACGCCCACGTTGGCGATTTCCGGTGAAGTGAAGATGTTCGATGCCACCTGGTGCAGCTTGATGGGCGTCACGGCGTCACCCAGGAAGTGGGCGATCGCGATCCTGCCCTGCATCGCCGCAACCGAAGCCAGCGCGAGGACGCCGGTGCAGTCGCCCGCGGCGTAGATGTTCGGCGCACTGGTGCGGGAGACGCCGTCGACCTTGATGTGGCCGCTCTCTGAGAGCTCCACGCCGGCTTCTTCCAGCCCGATGCCGGCGGTGTTGGGGATGGACCCCACGCAGACCAGGCAGTGGCTGCCGGTGACTTTCGAGCCGTCCCCAAGGGTGACCACCACGCCGTCGTCCGTGCGCTCAACGCTCTCCGCGCGGGCCCTGGACAGGACGCGCACGCCGCGGCGTTCGAACACTTCCTCCAGCACCACTGCGGCGTCGGTGTCCGAACCGGGCAGCACCCGGTCGCGGCTGGAAATCAGGGTGACCTTGGAGCCCAGGCCGTTGTACGCGGAGGCGAACTCGGCCCCGGTCACGCCGGAACCCACCACAATGAGTTCCTCCGGCAGTTCGTCGAGGTCGTAAATCTGGGCCCAGTTCAGGATGCGTTCACCGTCGGGCCGCGCCGTGGGCAATTCACGGGGATGCGCGCCAACAGCCAGCAGGATGGTGTCCGCTTCGACGGTTTCAGTTCCGTCGGCCGTCAGCACTTCAATGGTGTGGTTGTCCACCAGCCTGCCCGAGCCCAGCAGGATGCGGATGTTCTGGTGCTGTTCCAAACCGGACGTGATGTCGCGGGACTGCTGGCGGGCCAGGCCCATCAGGCGGTCGTTGATGTGCTTGAGATCGGCCCGCATCACCGGCACGAAGTCCCCGCCGTCAACGTCGAACTTCACTCCCAGCTCCCCCGCCTCACCGACACGGGTCATCAGGTCCGCCGTGGCGATCAGCGTTTTGGAGGGCACGACGTCGGTGAGCACCGCCGAGCCGCCGAGGCCGGCACGTTCGATAATGGTGACCTGCGCTCCGAGGGAGGCCGCGACCATGGCGGCTTCGTATCCGCCAGGTCCACCTCCGAGGATTGCGATCCGGGGTGCGCTGAAGTCTGGGTGCGTAGTCACAATCAACCATTCTCTCCCCAATTGCGCCGGGACAACAATAAAGTGCCTGATTCATGGGGCGCATCACCGGCACCCGTGACGCTGTGCACATCGGTGGCGGCACGATAGTTTGTACCAGTGAGTAATGCAGACTTCCTGACCATGGACCCTTTTGACGCCGCCCGTGAAGCCGCTGAGTACATTGCCGAGAAGACCGGTGTGGCCAGCCATGACGTCGCCCTGGTGCTGGGATCGGGCTGGGCCGAAGCCGCCGACCTCATCGGCGAGACCACCGCGACCCTGGCCGCGGACGAGGTCCCCGGCTTCCACGCCCCGGCCGTGGTGGGGCATGTCGGCACCATCCGCTCCGTGCTCACTACGGAAGGCAAGCGCGCCCTTGTCCTGGGCGCCCGGACCCATTACTACGAAGGCAAGGGCGTCCGCGCTGTCGTCCACGGCATCCGCGCAGCCGCAGCGGCCGGCTGCAAGACCCTGGTCCTCACCAACGGCTGCGGCGGCATCAACGAAAGCTGGGTTCCGGGCACGCCGGTGCTCATCAAAGATCACATAAACCTCACCGGCACGTCCCCGCTGGAAGGCGCCACGTTCGTGGACCTGACAGATCTCTACAGTCCACGCATCCGGGCCCTCGCCCGTGAAGTGGATTCTTCACTGGACGAGGGCGTCTACGTCCAGTTCTCCGGACCGCACTACGAGACGCCCGCCGAGGTGCAGTACGCCAAGCGGATCGGCGCAGACCTGGTGGGCATGTCCACTGCCCTGGAAGCGATCGCGGGCCGCCATGCGGGCATGGAGGTCTTCGGCATTTCGCTGGTGACCAACCTGGCCGCCGGTATCAGCCCCATGCCGCTCAGCCACCAGGAAGTCCTCGAATCCGGTCAGGAAGCCGGGCCGCGCATCTCCAAGCTACTGGCAGGCATCATCGCCAAACTCTAAGCCAATGCGGGGCCGCCACCGAGTGTTCAGGACCGTTCCGGGAGCAATGACGATACCGTGGACCCCATGACGTCCTCCGATGCCGCCTCCTTGTACAGCCACGCCCGCGAATGGGCTGCCAAAGATCCGGATCCCGCCACAGCCGCCGCCCTCACGGAGCTGCTGCAGCTCGCCGAGGACGGTTCCCCCGCCGCCATGCAGGAACTGGCCGAGAGCTTCAGCGGCACCCTGCAGTTCGGCACCGCAGGCCTCCGCGCCGCCCTCGGACCCGGCCCGAACCGGATGAACCGCGTGGTGGTGCGCCGGGCCGCCGCCGGATTTGCTGCCTTCCTCGCTGATGCCGTAGGTGAGGCTGCGCCGGGAACACGGCCACGCGCCGTCGTCGGTTACGACGCCCGCCACAACTCGGACGTCTTCGCCGAGGAATCGGCAGCCATCTTCACCGCTGCCGGGATTGACACCTTCCTGATGCCTGCCGCGTTGCCCACTCCCCTGCTCGCGTTCGCCGTGCGGGCGCTAAATTGCGACGGCGGCGTGATGGTCACAGCCAGCCACAACCCGCCGCAGGATAACGGCTACAAGGTTTACCTTGGCCGCCACGCAGTGGAGGAAAGCGGCCGCGGCGCGCAGATCGTGGCGCCCTATGACGCACGCATCGCCGCGCGGATCGAGGCCGTGGGAGCGCTCGAGTCCATCGGCCTCGCCGCGGACGGCTGGACGGTGCTGGACCAGTCAGTTGCCGCTGACTACGAACGCGCGACGGCGGCGCTCGCCGACCCTGCCCGCTTCCCTTCCCGCGACCTGCGGATTGTCCTGACCCCCATGCACGGCGTCGGCGGTGAAACGGCCGTGGCGGTGCTGAAGGCGGCCGGCTTTGGTGATGTCACGCTCGTGGCGGAGCAGGCCGAACCGGATCCGGACTTTCCCACGGTGAGCTTCCCCAACCCGGAGGAACCGGGCGCCCTGGATCTGGCGCTGGAGACAGCCGCCCGGCTGGATGCTGACATTGTCCTGGCCAACGATCCCGACGCCGACCGTGCTGCCGTGGCGGCAAAGGATCCTGACACCGGCGCCTGGCGGATGCTGCGCGGGGATGAAGTGGGGGCACTGCTGGGGGCGCACATCGTGGCCCGGCTCGCGGCTGACAGCCCCGACAAGGCCGGCGACACCGGCCAGGCAGCCGCCGACACGGTGACCACGGAGACTGCCGGCGTGTTCGCCAATTCCATTGTGTCCTCACGGCTGCTCGCCCGGATTGCCGCGGCGGCAGGCTACGCGCACGAGGAAACGCTGACCGGCTTCAAGTGGATTTCCCGCGTGCCGGGGCTGCTGTACGGCTACGAGGAAGCGCTGGGCTACTGCGTTGCGCCGGACCTGGTCCGGGACAAGGACGGGATCTCGGCCGCTGTCCTCATCGCCGAGATGGCTGCGGCCGCAAAGGCTGAAGGCAAAACCGTCTTCGACACGCTGGATGAGCTCTCTCTCCGCCATGGCCTGCACGCGAGTGACCAGCTGAGCATCCGGGTGGCGGACCTGGGCCTGCTCGATGCCATGATGAACCGGCTGCGGGTCAGCCCGCCCGAAGCGTTCGGATCATCGGCGGTTGAATCGTTTGTGGACCTGGCCGAAGGGAGCGGCCAGTTGCCGCCCACGGATGGCCTGCTGTATTTGACCCGGGACCAGACCCGCGTGATCATCCGGCCCAGCGGCACAGAGCCGAAGCTCAAGTGCTATCTGGAAGTCCTCCACCCGGTGGAGTCCGCGGCCGAACTGCCGGAAGCCCGGCAGGCGGCCCGCCTCGCCCTCGATGCCGTGATCAGTGATGTCCGTGAGGCCCTCGGGCTGTAACGGATCCTGCTAGACCGCTACTTCGATGAAGCCGTCGGCAATGCGGGTGCGGAACGTCTCGAGGCGCACGGCTGCTGTTCCGAAGCATTCGCCGGTTTCCAGGTCGTAGACCTCTTTGTGCAGCGGCGATGCGATGGTGGGCCTGGTGCCGCGGGACCCCAGGATACCGCGCGCCATCACGTGGGCACCCGTCGCCGGGTCCTCGTGGGCGACGGCAAAAACCTCACTGGGGCCGGTCCGGAACAGCGCCACCTGGCGGCCCGCAATAAGCGCCGCTTCGCCCCAGGCGAGCTCAAGTTCGGCAACGGCACAAACCCGGTGCCAGCCGGCAGCGGTTTCGGTGGTGTCGGCGGTGAGCGCCCCAATTTCCAGTGTTGCCGTCATGTCCGGTTCAACTCCCCGTGCTTGTCTGTCTGTTTTGGCTGTCTGCCCAGCCACGTTTATGGCCGCACTAACAACCTAGGCAGCGGGTGTTTCAAAGGCGTGCAGTAAATGTGTCCGGCGGGTAAAAGAGACCTCACCCGGTCGGAAACGCGTTCGTGATGCAGAAGTTAAGATCACGAAACAATTGGGAAACTGAAGCGAAACTGCGTCTCCGTAGTCTGAATGCATACCTCGTCAGAGAAGGTCGCAGAACTCCGTCTGCGGCCCATGCGAAAGGCCCACAGTGACCGAACAGACTTCACGCACAGAGAACACGCGCCGCATCGTCGTCGCCGGTGGCGGTCCAGCCGCCCACCGCTTCGCCGATGCCATGCACTCCCGTGGCCTCGAAGGCTGGCATGTCACGGTCCTCACCGAGGAAGCCCACCTCCCCTACGACCGCGTGGCGCTGTCCAAGGCCCTCACCGACACCGACGTCGACCTGACGCTTGGATCAGCGTCCATGTGGGACCACGCCTCCCTGGACCTTAAGACCGGCGAGCGCGTTGTGAAGATCAACGCCGGGGCCAAGACGGTGGAAACCGCCGCCGGCAGCACCTTCGAATACGACGACCTGGTGGTCGCCACCGGTTCGAATGCTGCGCGGCTCCCCATCCCCGGCAACGAGCTCACCCACGTCTACCGCACCCTCGAAGACGTCTGGGCCATTAACAAGACCATCACCGAACTCACTGAGAAGCTCGGCCGCAAGGTCAACGCCGTCACCATCGGCGGCGGCCTCCTCGGGCTCGAATCGGCCGCAGGCACGGAGCAGCTCGGGGCCACGCCGATCGTCATCGACGGTTCGCAGTGGCTGATGGCCACCCAGCTGGACGAAGGTGCGGGCCAGGCAATGGGCCGGCTGATCAAAGCCAAGGGCTTCGAAGTTCACGGCGGCGTCTTTCCTTCGGAAGTCCTCTCCGACGACGAGGGCCAGGTTACCGGTGTCCTGATGGCGGACGGCCGCATCATCGACGCCGACATGGTGATCGTTGCCATCGGCGTCCGGCCCCGCGACGAACTCTTCCGCGCTGCCGACGGCGAAGAACAGGTGTTCAGCCTGGGCCAGCGCGGCGGTGTGGTCATCAACGATTACTGCGCCACCGAAGTAGACGGCATCTGGGCCATCGGTGAAGTGGCCAACTTCGAAGGCATGTGCCTGGGCCTCGTTGCCCCCGCCAACACCATGGCAGAGATCGTGGCCGACCGCCTGCACGGCGGCGGGGCCACCTTCCCCGGTTTCGACACCGCCACCAAGCTCAAGCTCTCGGGCGTGGACGTCGCCAGCTTCGGTGACGGCTTCGCCAGGACCGAGCACTCGCTCGAGATCGTCTATGCCGACCCCGCCCGCGGCGTCTACCAGAAGATTGTCACCACCGACGACGCCAAGACCCTCCTGGGCGGCATCTTCGTGGGCGACGCCAGCCCCTACACCAGCCTCCGCCCGCTCCTGGGCCGCGAACTGAGCGCCGAGCCCGGCGCGTACCTCACCGCGGCCGGCGGCGGCGAGGCCCCGGAAACCGAGCTCCCGGACGACGCCATCCTCTGCTCCTGCAACAACGTCTCCGCCGGAACCATCCGCGATACCGTCAACGGCTGCGGCGCCTGCGACGGCAACGCACCGGTCCAGGAACTCGGTGAGCTGAAGGGCTGCACCCGCGCCGGCACCAGCTGCGGTTCCTGCGTGCCGATGCTCAAGAAGCTGCTGGAAACCGAGCTCACCAAGTCCGGCGTCGAGGTCTCCAAGGCCCTTTGCGAGCACATCGAACTCTCCCGCCAGGAACTGTTCGACGCCATCCGCGTCCTGGAACTGACCTCTTTCGAAGAGATCATGGCCAAGTACGGCACCGGCGCCGGCTGCGACATCTGCAAGCCCACCATCGCCAACATCCTCGCCAGCCAGAACAGCGCCTACGTGCTGGACGCCGGCCGCGGTACCCTGCAGGACACCAACGACCGTGCCCTCGCCAACATGCAGAAGGACGGCACCTACTCGGTGGTCCCCCGCATCGCCGGCGGCGAAATCACCCCGAAGAAGCTCGGCGTCATCGCAGCGGTGGCCGAGAAGTACAACCTGTACACCAAGATCACCGGCGGCCAGCGCATCGACATGTTCGGTGCCCGCCTCGAAGAGCTGCCGGAAATCTGGAAGGAACTGGTGGACGCAGGCTTCGAGTCCGGCCAGGCCTACGGCAAGAGCCTGCGCACGGTGAAGTCCTGCGTTGGTTCCACCTGGTGCCGCTTCGGCGTCCAGGACTCGGTGGCCATGGCCATCCAGCTTGAGCTGCGCTACCGCGGCCTCCGCAGCCCGCACAAGCTGAAGATGGGCGTCTCCGGCTGTGCCCGCGAATGCGCCGAAGCCCGAGGCAAGGATGTTGGCGTGATCGCCACCGCCGACGGCTGGAACCTGTACGTCGGCGGCAATGGCGGTGCCACCCCGGCCCACGCCCAGCTGCTGGCCAAGGACCTGGACGACGAGACGCTGATCAAGTACATCGACCGGTACTTCATGTACTACATCCGCACCGCCGACCGCCTGCAGCGCACCGCACGCTGGCAGGAAGAGCTCGACGGCGGCATCAAGCACGTCGAGGACGTGGTGGTCAAGGACACCCTGGGCATCGCCGAGGAACTCGAAGCAGCCATGGCCAAGCACGTGGACACCTACGTCGACGAATGGGCCGACACCCTGAAGGACCCCGAGCGCCTGCGCCGGTTCCGGTCCTTCGTCAACGCCCCGGACCAGAAAGACGACTCCATCACGTTCGTCTCCGACGAGCGCGGCCAGTTCCGGCCGGCCACCGCTGAAGAAAAAGGGAAGGTCCTCATCGGCGCTTCCATCCCCATGCGGCCCCGCGACGAGAACGAGGTATAGCCATGCAGCTCAGCATTGATCTGACCGGCCGGGAAGTCCTGGTCACCGGCTCCGACCACGCCGCACGCCAGGCGGTGCGCCGCTACGAAGCCGCGGGCGCCGTCGTCTACCGCCTCAGCACCCCGCAGGGTGCCGCGCATGACGGCCCGCTTCCCGAACGTCCCTTCCTGGTGGCAGCAGTCGACGACGGCCAGCCGGGCTGGGAGGCCCTGCTCGGCCGGTGCCGCGTAACCGGTATCCCGGTCGCGGCCGAACCGGCCGCCGGCCCCGTAGGCCACGTAACCCTGGTGGGTGGCGGTCCCGGCACCACGGACCTGCTGACCGTCGCCGCGGTCAACGCCCTCCGCGATGCCGATGTGGTGTTCTACGACCGCCTCGCGCCGTGCCAGGACCTGCCTGTCCTGACCTCGGCCGAACTGGTGGATGTGGGCAAGAAGCCCGGCCACCACAAGGTCAGCCAGGCTGACATCGAAAAGCTGATGGTCGCGTCCGCCTTGGAAGGCAACAATGTGGTCCGGCTGAAAGGCGGCGATCCCTACGTCTTCGGCCGCGGCGGCGAGGAAGTTGCCTCCTGCGTCGCCGCCGGCGTACCCGTCCGCGTCATCTCGGGCGTTACCAGTGCGATTTCCGTCCCGGCGGCGGCAGGCATCCCGGTCACGCACCGCGAGGTCAGCCACATGTTCACCGTGGTTTCAGGCCACGCCCCGCTCACCGAAAAAGAACACATGCATCTTGCCGGCCTGGGCGGCACCATCGTGGTCCTCATGGGCATCGGCACGCTGCACCAGCTCGCCGCCGGGCTGCGCAAAGCCGGCATGCGCCCCGATATGCCCATGGCCGTCGTCGAACGCGGTTACCGTCCCGGCCAGCGCACCACCATCGCCGACCTGGGCACCATCACCTCCGCAGCTGCCGGGTGCAGCAATCCCGCCGTGCTGGTCATTGGCGAGGTGGTCCGGGTGGCTGAAGCCAACCGCGGGCATGCTGAGGCCGCCGCTGACCTGGACAGGCTGGCGGCCTCGCTGCTGGGTTCGTGAAAGGATTGACCCCCATGAACGCACTGGCACCAGCTGAACCCGAGGCAGACGAAGCATCGGATGCCGGAAGCTCCCCCTTGGAGGGCTTCCGCATCGGGGTGACCTCGCACCGCCGGTCCCGCGACCTCATCGAGGCCCTGGAACGGCGCGGCGCTGAAGTACTGCACGCCCCGGCGCTGAAGATCGCGCCCGTCCAGGAAGACATCCGCCTGATTGAGGACACCAAGGCCGTCATCGCGGCCCGCCCTGACCTCTGCATCGCCACCACCGCGTATGGCATGCGCCGCTGGTGCGAGGCGGCCGACTCGTTCGGGATTGGCGAGGAACTGCTGGAAACACTCGGCGCCTGCCGGATGTTCGTCCGCGGCCCCAAAGCCCGCGGCGCCGTCCGCGCCGCCGGTCTCGCCGACGTCGGAATCAGCAGCGACGAAACCACCGCAACGCTGGTGGACATGCTGCTCGCCGAAGGCGTCCGCGGCAAGACCGTGGCCGTGCAGCTGCACGGCTACACCGACGTCCGTCAACTCGAGCGCCTGCGCATGTCCGGGGCAACCGTCCTCACCGTGACCCCCTACCGCTGGGTAAAGCCCGACGGCGAAGACCGGCTTCCGCGCCTCATTGAGGCCGCGTGCAGCGGCAACCTGGACGTGCTCACTTTCACGAGCGCGCCGGCCGTGGACGCGATGTGGAGCACCGCGCACGAGATGGGCCTGTACAAAGAGCTGATCCACAGCCTGAAGACCAACGTCACTACGGCCGTGGTGGGCCCCGTAACGGCACAGCCGCTCCTTGACGCCGGTGTCACCCCGCTCATTCCCGAGCGGTTCCGGATGGGCGCCCTGATCCGCCTGGTGTGCGAACACCTCGCCCTGAACCATGTGCGGCGCCTCGACACAACCTCCGGCAACATCGAACTCCGCGGCCGCAGCCTGCGGATCGATGGCCAGCCCGTTGAGCTGGCGCCCGCGCCATTGCTGCTGCTGCGTGCGCTGCTGGGGGCCGGCGGGGCGGTCCTCTCCCGGGAGGCCCTCTCCGACCTGCTCGAACTCAAAGGCTCCGTCCACGCCCTCGACATGACTGTCAGCCGGCTCCGTTCCTCGCTGCCGGACGGCCGCCTGGTGGAGACGGTAGTCAAGCGCGGCTACCGGATCCGCGTCTGAACCGTTTCCACGGGAGTTTTGTCCGAATAATGTGACCAAGGCCATACGGTAAGCACATCATCTGGACAAAAACTCCCGCTCCCGTAATTGGGGCGAAACACGCTGGAAAAACGGGCACCCTACGCTGGGGAACATCACGAACTTCCCGGCCGGGGCTAGCCTGCGGCCGCCAGCGAAAGGGCCAGCACATGTCCGCTCCGGCATCCTCCATCTCCCACTCCGCCGCCATCTCCAGCACCGCGCCACGCATCGTCATTGCAGGTGCCGGCCCGGCGGCCCAGGCCCTTGCGAGGCAGCTGGACCGTGCACGGTTCACCGGAACCATCACCATCCTGAGCAACCGTGACGACGTGACTGAGGAACTCCTGGAGGTGGCAGCCCTGCCGCAGGTCTCGCTCCGGTTCGGCCAGCCCGCCAGCTTCATCGAGGCCGCAACGCGGACCGTGACCACGGCTGACGGGATGGCATTCAGCTACGACCAGCTGGTCATCGCAACGGGTTCCGCGCCGGAGGAAGCCCCTGTTGAGGGTTCGGGCCACTGCCTGAGCTACTCCACAATCGATGACGCCGCCCGGATCGGCGAAGCGGTGAAGGACCTGACCAGTGAATTGGGCAGGCGGCCGCTGGGAATCCTGGTGGGCACCGGTGCCGCTGCGGGGCAGGCCGAGGCGGTGCTGCGCGCCCGCGGCGTCCGCCCGGTCCGGACCACGGTGCGGCCTGCCGTGGTGAAGCCGCGAAAGCCCGGCCCGGAGCTGAACACCGCAGGGATCGTCTTCGCCGACGGCAGCAGCATGAACGGCGACATTGTGGTCCTGGCGGAGGAACGCGTCTCCCGGGACGGGCTCGCTGCCAGCGCCGGCCTCCGCACGGCTCCCGGCGGCGGCATTGCCATCAGCCAGGACTTCCGGACCTCCGTACCGGGGATCTGGGCCATTGGTGACGCCGCAACGTTCGACGGCGTCCGGCTGGGCCTGTTGGTGGCCGCGGCCTCTGCAGCCGGTGCCTGCGCCGCGCAGCTGATGTCGGCGTCCTCGGCCGGAACGGACCTGCAGGCAGCGGCCTGAGCTCCTGCGCGCACCCCTCATGGCGGCAACAGCGTGTGGCAAGATGGTTCCCGAAAGAGCCCTGCACGCTGCAGCCCGCCGACGGCCCGCAAGGCCACGAGGAAAAGGACCACCATGAGCAACGAAGCCACTTCTGCCGGCCAGCGCGGAGCCGGCACGGACTCAGCACCGGGGAACATAGCGTCCTACATTGACCACACGCTGCTGAAGCCCGAAGCCAGCGAAGCGGACATCCTGAAGGTGTGTGCCGAGGCCGCCGAATACCATTTCAAGTCGGTCTGCGTGAATCCCCTGTGGGTCAAGACGGTCAAGACGGCCCTCAAGGGTTCCGGGGTGCTGACGTGTTCGGTGATCGGTTTTCCACTGGGGGCCACACCCACCGATGTGAAGACATTCGAAGCCCGCGGTGCCGTACTCGACGGCGCAGATGAAATCGACATGGTCATCAACATCGCCGCTGCACGGGCCGGGGACAAGGGCGCGCTGGTGGAGGACATTTCGGCGGTCGCCGAGGCTGTCCATGCGAGCGGGGCCGCCTTGAAGGTCATCATCGAAACTGTGTTTCTCTCCGACGACCAGAAAGTCCTTGCCTGCGAGGCTGCGGTTGAGGCCGGGGCAGACTTTGTGAAGACGTCCACCGGCTTCAGCGGCGGCGGTGCCACGGCCGAAGACATCGCTCTGATGCGCCGGACCGTCGGCCCTGATCTGGGCGTCAAGGCTTCCGGCGGCGTGCGCTCCCTGGCTGACGCTCAGGCTATGATTGCTGCTGGTGCAACACGTATTGGTGCCAGCTCCGGCATTGCAATCGTCAAGGGAGAACAGGGTTCAACCAGCTACTGACGCTGCCGGAGCCGCCCTAGATTTGAGCCCCCAGGGGCCGAGGAGGAACGAATGTCCAGCAAGACCACAGCGTCCGGCGTTACGAAAGTCCAGACCCCGGAGAACGAGAACAGCCTCGTCACGAGCATTGGCCTGTTTGTGGTCATGATTGCCCTGTTCCTGGGCTCCGTCTACTCGCTGTCCTTCCTCACCCTGGACAACCCGTGGCCGATGGCCGTCTGCCTGGGCCTCTTCTTCCTGGCGTACTGGATTCCGCAGACCATCCTGGGCCGCTCCGATTCAGCGGGCGAGAAGTAAGACCTGCTTTCCACAGCAACGCGGGGTCACATAATGCCCATCCTCAAGGATTTATTGGGCATCATGTGACCCCGCGTTGGTTGTTTAAGTGCGGATCACGTTGCCGAGGGCGGCGAGAACTCCCGGGCCATGCTGCTTTGCCGCAGACCAGGCCGCCACGCACATCCCCACCATGGCGTAAGCACTCACGGGGATCAGCACCAGCCACTCCCGCCGTGATCCTGCCCGGCCGAGGAGAGGCAGGGAAAACGCGCCGTTGGACTTCCAGATGTCGTTGAACACCGGGAGTTTCCGCAGGAACCGGGGTGGCTTGATGACGATCGGCCAGAGCAGAGGCACGCCGCCGGTGGTGATCATGTCCCCCACAATGTGGACCACCACGCCGGTCAGCATGGACACCGGCAGCCAGGTCCACTGGTGCGGGGCAAACCACGTCACCAGCCCGGCCATTGTGAGGGCGAAAATCCAGTTGCTGATGAAGCCCGACCTGGGGAACAGCTTCAGCGCCTGGGCGGCGATGTTGATCATGAACATACACAGCAGGCCGGCACCGACGGACAGCAGGCCCCAGTCGGTCTGGAGCTGGATCTGTCCCGCCATCATGGCCAGCACCACAAAGAAGGCCGCTCCTAGGATGGAGTGGGTGCCTTGACGGTGTCCGCCGCTGGCGTTCTCAATTCCCCTGGCAATGACGTTGGACAGCGGGGGCAGCGAGTTCGCCACTGTGCTGTGCCGGTGGTCCCAGTCGCACACCAGGGCTGTGCCCGCTGTCGCCATGCCCCCGATCAGGATGCCGGTCGCATCCAACGGATACCAGCCCAGGGTGTACGGCCCTGTCGAGGCAATAGCTACCCACGCCGCGGCTCCCGACGCGGCGTGATGTCCTCCCATCAACGGTCAGCTCACCGCCTGCGTGGCTGATAAAGGAGTGTCGGAGAAGATGTTGCGGATGACGCCGTTGGCCCATTCCAGGATTTCGGCGTCCTGGAGGTCCCGGCCGCCGATCCTGGCGGTCTTGGGCTTTGGAATCAGCACGGCGTCCAGGGCCGGCTTGGACTGCGAACCCGGGTACATCCGAGTCAGCCGCATCTGCTTCGACTCAGGCAGTTGGGCAGGTGAGAACTTGATGAAGTTCCCCTGGAGCGCGACGTCGGACAGGCCGGCCTCGCGGGCCCCTACCCTGAAGCGGGCCACGGCGATCAGGTTCTGGACGGGCAGGGGCGGCTCCCCGTAGCGGTCCACGAGCTCGGCCAGGACTTCCTCGATGGCTTCGTTGGTCAGCGCTGAGGCCAGCTTGCGGTAGGCCTCCAGCCGCAGCCGCTCCCCCGGTACGTAGTCGTGCGGGAGGTGGGCGTTGACCGGCAGCTCGATCTTCATTTCGGCGGCCTTTTCCTCGGCGTCGCCGCGGTAGTCCGCCACGGCCTCGCCCACCAGCCGGATGTACAGATCGAAGCCCACCCCCTGGATGTGCCCGGACTGCTCGCCGCCGAGCAGGTTGCCGGCACCGCGGATCTCGAGGTCCTTCATGGCCAGCTGCATGCCGGCTCCCAGCTCGTTGTGTGTGGCGACGGCCTTGAGCCGTTCCAGCGCCACTTCGCCCAGCGGCTTCTCGGACGGGTAGAGGAAGTAGGCGTAGGCGCGTTCGCGGCCACGGCCCACACGGCCCCGGAGCTGGTGCAGCTGGGAGAGGCCGTACTTGTCCGCCCCGTCCACAATCAGGGTGTTGGCGTTGGAGATGTCCAGGCCGGTTTCGATGATGGTGGTGCACACCAGCACGTCAAAGCGCTTCTCCCAGAAGTCCACGATGATCTGCTCCAACCGGCTCTCGGACATCTGCCCGTGCGCCACTTCCACGCGCGCCTCCGGAACCAGTTCGCGGACCTTCGCGGCGGTCCGTTCGATGGTGGACACTCGGTTGTGCACCAGGAACACCTGGCCTTCCCGCATGAGCTCACGCCGGATGGCGGCCGAGGTCTGCTTGTCCGTGTACGGGCCCACGTAGGTCAGCACGGGGTGGCGTTCCTCCGGCGGAGTGGCCAGGGTGGACGTTTCCCGGATGCCGGTCAGGGACATCTCAAGCGTTCGCGGGATCGGTGTGGCGCTCATGGCCAGGACGTCCACGTTGGTGCGCATCTTCTTGAGCGCCTCTTTGTGCTCGACGCCGAAGCGCTGCTCCTCATCCACGATCACCAGGCCAAGGTCCTTGAATGCGAAGTCCTTGGAGAGCAGCCGGTGCGTGCCGATGACCACGTCCACGGAGCCGCTCTTGACACCTTCCACGGTTTCCTTGGATTCCTTGGCGTTCTGGAATCGGGAAAGGGCCTTGACCCGCAGCGGGAAGCCGGAGAAGCGCTCGGTGAACGTCTCGTAGTGCTGCTGGGCGAGCAGGGTGGTGGGCACCAGCACCGCCACCTGCTTGCCGTCCTGGACCGCCTTGAAAGCTGCGCGCACGGCGATCTCGGTCTTGCCGTAGCCCACGTCGCCGGAGACGAGCCGGTCCATGGGGATCTCGCGCTCCATGTCCGCTTTGACCTCGTTGATGGTGGTCAGCTGGTCCGGCGTTTCAACGTACGGGAAGGCTTCCTCCAGCTCGCGCTGCCACGGGGTGTCCGGACCGAAGGCGTGGCCGCGGGAGGCCATCCGTGCGGAGTACAGCCGGATCAGCTCGCCCGCGATCTCCTTGACGGCCTTGCGTGCCTTGGACTTGGTGCTGGCCCAGTCCGAGCCGCCCATCTTGCTGAGCACCGGGGTATCGCCGCCGACGTACCGGGTCACCTGGTCCAGCTGGTCGGTGGGAACAAAGAGCCGGTCCCCCGGCGCACCGCGCTTGGACGGGGCATACTCCAGGACCAGGTATTCGCGGACGCCGTCCCCGCCGCCGGCAACCTTGCGCTGGATGAGTTCAACGAACCGGCCGATGCCGTGCTGTTCGTGCACCACGTGGTCTCCGTTGACCAGCTGCAGGGGGTCCACGGCGTTCCGGCGCTTGGACGGCATGCGCCGCATGTCGTTGGTGGAGCCTGCAGACGTCCGTCCCAGCAGATCGGCCTCGGTGAGCAGCCCGAGTTTGAGGCTGTCCAGGACAAAACCGCGTCCGACGGCGGCAGTGGTCACCTCGATGATGCCCGCCTGCGGTTCCTTCTCCAGGGTGTCCACCCGGGCACACGGAATGTCGGCGTCGTGGAACAGTTCCGCCAGGCGCTGCGCGGGACCGGGGCCCTCGGTGACCACAACGATCCGCCACTGGTCCCGGACGTGCGAGCCGATGAACTCCATCATCTCGGCGACGTCGCCCTGGTATCCCCGGGGTTCCCGGGCATGCAGGTTCAGGACGTCGATCTCCGGCAGCAGCTCCTCATCAGTGGCCAGCGACGTGATGGACCACCAGGACACCTCATGGTTCAGGGAGAAGCTGCGGGTTTCGGCAAGGGAGCGGAAGCTGGCGGAGTGCAGGGCGGCGGACGCCTGCGAGCTCAGATCCAAGGGAGCCGTGCCTCCGTCCGAGGCTGTGGACCAGGCCGCTTCCAGGAACTCCTCGTTGGTGGCCGCGAGGTCATGCGCCCGGGTGCGGACCTTTTCCGGTTCAATGACCACGGAGATCGATCCGGCGGGCAGCTGCTCCACAAAGGGAACCATGGCGTCCACCAGCACCGGCGCGAGCGACTCCATGCCTTCCACGGCAATGCCCCCGGCGATCTTCTCCAGCATGTCCGCGGCGGCCGGGAGCTGGGCCTTCAGGGTGGCCGCCCGTGACATCACCGACGGCGTAATCAGGATTTCGCGGCAGGGCGGCGCGTGCAGTTCCGTGGGGTGGTGGATGCCCGGAGCCGACAGCGAGCGCTGGTCCGCGACGGCGAACCAGCGCATCTGGTCCACCTCGTCGCCGAAGAACTCAACGCGGACGGGGTGGTCCTCGGTGGGCGGAAACACGTCGATGATGCCGCCGCGCACGGCGAACTCGCCGCGGTGGGTGACCATGTCCACACGTGCGTAGGCAGCGTCTGCCAGCCGGCGCACCACATCGGTGAACGGCATGTCCTGGCCAACCTTCAGCGTCACGGGAACCAGCTCACCCAGCCCGGCGACAATCGGCTGCACCACCGCGCGGACCGGGGCAACCACCACCCGCAGCTGACCCGCTGTCGAGCTTTCCAGGTGTGCCAGCCGGCGCAGGACGGACAGCCGCCGGCCCACAGTGTCCGAGCGGGGTGAGAGCCGCTCGTGCGGCAGGGTTTCCCAGCTGGGGAACTCGGCCACAGCATCCGCCGGAAGGTAGGCCCGGAGGGCCGCCGTCAGGTCCTCAGCCTCACGTCCCGTAGCGGTGACGGCGAGCACCACGGCCGGGATCCCGCCGTCGGGCGTTCCGTCCGCAGCACTGGCGCCCGCGGCGGTGAGGCCGTCTGCCATTTCCGCCAGCAGCGCGGCGCGGAGGCCGGCCGGCGCGCTGATCTGGTAGTCCTGGCCGCGGACATCGAACCCCCGTGCTGCCTCGGCTCTGACCCGGGCGAAGGTGTGGTCCTCGGCCAGGGCGCTGCGCAATCCGGCAAGCGACGGACCGGAAAGGGAGGCACCAGTGCGGGAGGCGCTCGGGCTCATGGCAGAAACTCCTGTGGGATTCGTGGGCAGCGCAGGCAACGCGAAAACCCGAGATTCGCTGCGAATACCGGGTCCTCCCAGCCTACTCCTGCCCCGGCGCCCACTCGGAACGCGTCTCTGCTTCCACGGACGACCCGCCCCACCTGTTGTAGGTCAGACTGCGGCCCTGGCCCTCTGGAGAAATGAGGCGAGAATCCTGCCCGCATCTTCATGGGTGAAGCCGTAGTCAGTTGTGGACCGGCGGGTGTGACCTTGGCCGGACAGTCTGTCCCCCAGATATACCAACGCCGCCATCGCCTCCGCGAGCTCAGTATTTGCGTCAGCGCGCTGGTGCAGAAGCCTCAGGTGCGCGGCCTGCAACGACGGACCGGGCGCGCAGCCAAGGTCGCGGTCGAAGATCAGTTGGCACCGCGCGTAAGCGGACAGTCCCTCTGCCGGCAGCCCGGACTGCTCGTAACCTGTCACCAGCACTGTCCAGGCCCGCTCGTTGAGTGGATCGGAGGCCACTGCCAGCCGTGCCCAGCCGACAGCATCCAATGCGAGGCCCAGCAAAGCAGCAGTCTCCGCGGCCTGGATTTGCGCGGCCAGCCGTTCTGCCCCTTGGTGTGCCCTTGCCTCGTCGGCCCAGTCGGAGGCCAGTTCTGAAGCAAGAAAGGGCTCAGCAGCGAGTTCCAAGGCCTCCGTCAGAAATGCGTATCCTTCGCAGGGCGATGCCTGAGTCGCCTTCCCAACTAACTGGCGGAACCGGAAGAGGTCCAGGTCCACAAGCGCCGGGTCGATAACATAGCCCCCGTTCGCGGTGCGGAGCGGTCCGGTCTTGGTGTTTCCCGGCTGAATTGCGCGCCGAATACCGCTGATATAACTTTCGAGCGTTGCGACTGTCCCCTTGCCGGCCCCGGAGCCCCACAATGTTTCAATGATTCGGTCCTTGGACACCGGGTTGCCCAGGTTCAGCAGCAGTATCTCCAGTATCTGCCTTGGCTTGCGTCCGCCGATGTCTGCCGCGGAAAGTGCAACTCCCCTGCGGCGCAGTTCGAACGTGCCGAATAGACGGGCGGCGACCACTTCTTTTGGTACAAGAGTATTCCCCACGATTGTCCCCATATCCCCCAAGCCACCCAAAACTGAGTGCGGCTTTCCGGTCGGAAGAGCAGAAGTGCGTGCTGCTGGTTCCGGCTTTCAGAACCACCGTGACACGGGGAGATGTGGCCAACAAGGTTCGCCAGTACCTGTTTTTTCCGGGAAGCCAAAGACACGTAGACGGTCCCTGAGCACCCGTAACCCGCCCGTAGCCCCGGCAGGTACTCATTGCTCCGAACAAGTACCGTTGCCGCCTATCACCGCTGGCAGGTAAGTAGCCCGCTAAGTACAAAAAGTGGGTGAAAGCGGCAAAAGGCAGGCCCCGGATTTCTCCGGAGCCTGCCTGTGCCTGCTGTTTATCAGCCTGCCGTAGGGTTGCTCATCCGGTAAAGGAAGGCTGCCATCTGGTCACGGTTGATCTGTTCTGCGGGACGGAAGGTCCGCACTCCGTTCTCAACCCATCCTTCGGAGATGCCCTGTGCCCTCAGCCACGAAATCTGCCTGTAGAAGGTGTGGTCCGTGGACACGTCCGCGAACGGCGAGACCGCAGGCGGCGTGTACTGGGCGTCGGTGGTGCCGCTCATCCGGTAGAGGAACGCCGCCATCTGGTCCCGGTTGATCTGCTCTGCAGGACGGAAGGTCACCTGGTTGCCCTCGACCCATCCCCGGGAGATTTCCTTGTCCCACAGCCATGCAATCTGCCTGTAGAAGGTGTGGTCCGTTGACACGTCCGCGAACGGTGAGACTGCAGGCGGGGTGTACTGGGCGTCGGTGGTGCCGCTCATCCGGTAGAGGAAGGCTGCCATCTGGTCCCGGTTGATCTGCTCTGCAGGACGGAAGGTCACGACTCCGTTTTCACTCCATCCCTGCGAGATTTTCTGGTCCCACAGCCACGCAATCTGCTTGTAGAAGGTGTGGTCTGTGGCCACGTCCGCAAACGGCGAGACCGCAGGCGGAACGAATTCGGGAGGAACAACCACGGATGCCGTTGGCGTCACCGCGTTGGATGCGGCCGAAGCAGGGCTTTGACCGCCGGCATTGACCGCAATCACCTGGAAATTGTAGGCCGTACCATTGGTCAGGCCTGTCACCGTGAGGCTGGACTGCGTCGACGCGATATCCGCGATCGTTCGGACAACCGTCTCCCCCTCACGGACCAGGATGGTAAATGTGTCGGCAGCGAACTCACCGGCAGTAGCCGAGAAGCGCACTGTGGCGGTGGTGTCACCGGCTTCAGCCGTCCCGATGGCAGGAGCCAGCGGAGCCTGAACTTCGACGGGCACAACGTTCACAGTCTGGTCGGTGAACCGCAACCGTTCGACGTTGGTGATCCGGTCCGTACCGTCGTCACCTGAACCGCGGGCATGCACCACCGTGGTCACCCCGTTGGCAGTGGTGATGTCGTACTCGGTCCGCGCTCCGGAGAAAACAGCAGTATCGACGTCGGAAGCGCCCGGTGTGGAGAGGATTTCCCGAACGATCACCACGTTGCCAGGGTCGATTTTGCCAGCCATGATGTCTGCCTGGATCTCCGTCAGGGATGTTGCTGTCCTGATCTGCTGACCCGCTGCATCAAGGACGCTGAGACGGACATTGAGCCACTTGTCGCCGTCGATGATGTCGTCGGCGCCATTGCCCCAAATCTCGTCACTGCCTGAACCGCCGATGATGATGTTGCCTGCACCGAAGCTGGTGGCTCCGGAAGGAAGGAGGTCGGCCAGGCCCCTGATGCGCGCAATTCCGGCGGCATCCAGTTCATTTGTCAGGCCAGGGACGTTGACTTCCCCGTTCGGTTCGGACGGCACTTCGTCGTCGCCCCGGAGCACGTCGTCCTTGTCCCAGCCCGAGAGTGCTTCAACCAGGAGGAAGCGGTCCTTGAGGGCGTTGGGCCCGTCCACGATGATTTGGCGCATGTCCGCATCGGCCCTTTCGACCGAGCGGGCGTGCGTGACCCAGTCAAAGCCGAAGACGCCGTGGTTGCGTTCGATGCCCGGCCCGGCAACCATCACGTCGTCGCCGCCCTCGGCGTCATAATCGTCCTCACCCGAATCACCGATCAGCACGTCATGGCCCGGAGCATTAATATCGTCGAAGAACGGTGCTCCACTGTCGCCCTGCAGCAGATCGTTGGCGTTTCCGCCTTCCTGCCAGTCATCGCCGCCACCGCCGAACACAGTGTCGGGGCCGTCGCCGGCGATGACAAGGTCATTACCCTCTCCAGCGAAGGTCTCATTGCCGTTCAGGCCGCCATTGGAGAAGTCATGGCCTTCACCGGACATGATGATGTCCAGTCCCGGCCCGGCGTCGATGGCATCGTTTCCGTTGCCGCCCTTGAGGACGTCGTCACCATGTGAGTCGGTGATGCGGTCGTTGCCGTCGCCGCCCAGAACCGTATCGGCGCCGTCGTTGCCTTCGATGATGTCGCTGCCACCGTTGCCCCAGAACGTATCGTTGTCGATACCGCCCCAGATCCGGTCCCCCAATTCCGTTCCGTTGAACGTGGATTGGGCGTTAAGACCCGGCCGGTCCACCGAGTTGGTGAGGCGGTATCGGATGGTGCCATCGGACATCCTCATCAGGAGCGCGGACTCGTCGCAGGCGGAGAGCAAGTCGTCAGCCACGGAGTTACCGGTGCTGGCGGAAATCCTGCCGATCTCAAACTCACAGTCCGCCACGCCGAAGACGTCAGCTTTGAGCGCTGCGGCGTCCGTGTTGCGCATGATGAGTTCGGCCATGGAGTTACCTTCCAGCTGCGTACGCAGGTTCAGGCCGGAAGTGCGTGACAGATAGTAAAGCCTGTCCCCGTCCTGCAGGTCCGTCATCTGGCGCTCGAAGATGTAGTTGAAGGTCGAGCCGAGCAAGCCGCCAAACAGGTTCTGGTATTCGGCCAGGCCTCCGACCCACAGGTCAACACTGTCAAGGCCGGTGGCAGTGCCCGCCCACGTTCCCGTGGCGTTGACGAAGTCATAGGCGTCTGCCGGTGTGGCCGCGTCCTTGGTGTCCATGTCGAACAACCGCTGAGCAGCGATGCGCTTGTCCGCAATGGAGGCTGCCGCCTTGATCGTGTCGTGCTCGCCGTAGGCAGCCATGAAGTTCACCACGGAATCCGGGTGCTTCAGGTTCTGCCCGAAGTCGACCCAGCTCGTGTAAGGCTTCAGGGAAGATTCACCGGTGGATGCGTACAGCTGCGTACGGAAGTTATTCAGTGACGGGACGCCGGTTTCCCTGCCGCGGGCAATGTTCAGTGAGGCGAGGTCCAGCGGCAGGCCCAGGACGTTATTGCGCAACGTATCGGTGACGAACTCGTCGAGTTCAGCTCCGACCTGGTCCGTCATGCCCATGGCGATGGCACCGGCCGCCGCCTCCGGGGTCAAGGGGCCAGTTGGACTTGAGTAGTAGGCTGCCGGATTCAGGAAGGCATCCAGCAGTGGCATCCCAATGTCCGTGCCATTGTTCGTCTTCCGGTCAACAGTTTCAGTCAGCATAGAGTGGCCGAACCGGTATGTGGCATGTGCAAATTCCGCCATAATAGCCGGGTCAATCGCCGTGTCTGACTGGGTGAAGGGGTTGAACGCGTTGATGCCGGGCTGGATCTTGCGGGCGAAGTCCTCGAACACAATGTGTTGGTATTGCATCTCGGTCACGTAGCGTGCAGCCTGGAACAGCCTCTCACCGTTCCACTGCCCGTTCGGAAGCTTCCACTCGTTGACGTCGATATTCTCCGACGTAACAAGAGTCTGCATGTAGTCCACCAGCCGGTTGTGCTCTGAATGGAAGATCTGGTGAATAGCAGTAAGGCCGATGTTTTCGTTGACTCGTCCATCACCGGCAACAAAGTGCGCTTCCAGCGTCTCATTGTCGTAGACCCCGGGCTCTGTGAGCGGCTGGGCTACCGGGTTAGCAAGTTTGTCTGTGTCTGCCGGCAGAGGCCGGCCGGTCTGCGAATTGAACGGAGCCGCGTTGTGGGCGATGTCGTCCAGGAATGCGATGCCAATCCGTTCCACATCGGCCGGTGGCGCCACGGGTGCCTGAAGGTTGCCTTCAACGCGACCGCTGGCGGTTTCATACTGTGGCAGGCCGCTCGGGCCACGCAGGAAGCGGCCGTACTGGTCCGTCGCCAGCTTGGGAATATCGGCAATGTCGTAATCGGACAGCTCCAGACCAAGCAGTGTCCTTGCCTGCTGCTTGACGTCGGCCCAGGTGGCCATTCCTCCCGGTCCTCCTTCGAGGAGTTCGCCCGTTGCAACGGGGTCGCCGGCTTCATTCAGGGAATATTCGCGCAGGAACACCTGGTGCGACGAATGTGACGAGTAGGTCTGGCTCTGGTCCACCCATGGTGAGTCGGTGTTGGTTGCGTTTTGCACGTCGTCGACGGTACCTAGGATGCCGTCGGGACCGGGCTGGTTTTCCGCACGGCTGAGCAGCATGAAGTTGGTCCGGCCACCCTGAACAAAAAGGGGGTCATCTTCGGACAGCGGCATCATGATGTAGTTGCTGGTCTTCTTGGTGAAGTCGACACCGTGGTCGAAGAACTGACCGAATAGCGCAAACATGCCGTTGTAGGGCGGCGACAGGCCGAAGTCGGTAGTGACGTTGGGGATATCAAGGGTCTCACCTTCCGGAACGCAGTTCTCCGGCACGCCCTCGCTTTCGCACGGTACAGCGGTGGGACCGTCATTAACTGTCCGGTGGGCCTTGCCGGCTGCTGCTACTGCAGCCGGGTTAGTGATGGTCTGGTCGACGATCGCGTTGCTCACAAACCGCGGACCGTTGTCAGTGACGCTGGTGTTGACGGATTCGTAGCTTTGGCCGTCAGGCGTGGTGCGCCACTGCGGCTCTGCCAGCCGGGGGAATTCCCGGCTCGCGGAGCCATAGTCCTCCTGACCGGCGATGAGGTTATTCTCAGTCCCGTCTACCGTTCGAAGGCCGTATGGCAGGAGCGGGTTGGCTATCTGATTGGCGCCAGGCCCGACGAGCGGCTGGCCCGGAACATCCTGGCCTTGCGCGTTCTCCTTAGTGGCGTGGTTTTCTGCAATCTTGATCTGCTTGAGGATGAACCGCATATCGCCGGCGTTCAGCGTAAAGCCCTGACCGGTCGGAGCGGCGTAAGCAGCGGGCGCCAGCACAGAGGGTATGACCCCCGCCCCGATGATGAAAGCTAACGCACTCGCCGTGACTTTACGCGTCACTGCCGTAACTGAAGCCTTTGAACCCGGCATGCTGCCCCCCTTTCGAGACTTGCGATGTTGTGCCATGATCTTTCCTCCATCGAATACCCACCGGCTTCCCCCTCATCGTGGTCGCTCAGCTTGCTTACTGGATGCGCCCAGCTTCGACGACCGGCCTTTGGAAAAACTTGGGCCGCCCACTTCAACGTCTGGCCCTCCCAGTTGGAATTGCTACGCTGGCTCAGCAATTCCGCCTTGAACCAGCTTCCGAGGAGATCAACATGAACGGCATCCGCAGGACCGTCCTGGTGACCGGCGCCACCGGCTACATCGGTGGCCGTCTGGTTCCACGGCTGCTTGAGGCAGGGCACACCGTAAAGGTGCTGGTCCGGACGCCGGCCAAGATCTCCGGCGTGCCATGGCTGGACCAGGTGGAGGTGGTCCAGAGCGGCCTCGACGACGGCGCCGCCCTCCGCGATGCGCTGGAGGGCGTGGATGTGCTCTACTACCTCGTCCACTCCATGGCCGCAGGGTCAGGGTTTGAGGCCAAGGAAAAAGCGATGGCGGAGACGGCCGCGAAGGCTGCAGCCGAGGCAGGCGTGGACAGGATCGTCTACCTGGGCGGCCTGCATCCGTCCAACGTGGAACTGTCCACGCACATGCGGTCCCGGGAAGCTGTGGGCAAGGTGTTTCTGGACAGCCCGGTTGACGCGATAGTTTTCCAGGCCGGGGTGGTGATCGGTTCCGGCTCCGCGTCCTTCGAAATGATCCGGCACCTCTCCGAAACCCTTCCCCTGATGCCGGCCCCGAGCTGGGTGCGGAACAAAATTGAAGCCATTGCGGTCCGGGATGTGCTGCACTACCTGGTGGGAGCCGCGTCCCTGACAGGGCCCATCAACCGCACGTTCGACATCGGCTGCCGCCAGGTCCTCAGCTATGCCGGCATGATGAAGGAGTACGCCGCCGAAGCCGGGCTGCCGTACCGGGTGGTGCTCGCACTGCCGGTTCCTGCGCCGAAACTCGCAGGCTTATGGGTGGCCCTCACGACTCCGATTCCCCTGTCCATGTCGCTTCCGCTGGTGCAGTCATTGCAGCACGACGCCGTGTCCCGGGAGCACGATATCGACTCCGTCATTCCCGCACCTGAGGGCGGCCTGACACCGTACCGCCGGGCCGTTGCTCTGGCACTGGGCAAGGAACGCGACGGCCAGGTGGAAACCACGTGGGCCAATGCCGGCGCCGATGCCGATCCGCTGCCCAGCGATCCGGACTGGTCAGGGCACAAGGTCTTCGTGGATGAGCGGACGTTCCACGGGGACGTTGATCCCGCGCACGTCTGGAAGATCATCGAGGGAATCGGGGGCCGGAACGGCTGGTACTCCCTGCCCCTGGCCTGGCAGGTCCGTGGCTGGCTGGACAAACTCACCGGGGGCGCAGGGCTCCTGCGGGGCCGGCGGCACCCCGGCAGCCTCGTTTCCGGCGAGGTGGTGGACTGGTGGCGCGTTGAGCGGATTGACCGCGGGAAACTGCTCCGCCTGCGGGCCGAGATGCGCGCGCCCGGACGGGCGTGGCTTGAGCTGTCCGTGGAGCCCGACGGCGGCGGGAGCCGCTACCGGCAGCGTGCCATCTTCTTCCCGAAGGGACTCAGCGGCAGGCTCTACTGGCTCGCTGTCCTGCCCTTCCACAGCCTTATTTTTCCGGCGATGGCACGCAACATCACAACTGCCGCGCAGAAGTTGGTAGAAGCCGAGCGTGCGGAGGCCGGTTCTGGAATCACGCCGGGCTCCCCGTAGGATGTGGGGAGCAAAAAGCGTACTGACCCCGTATCACTGGAGGATCCATGGCACTGAGTGCAACCACCACCCTTCCGCATGCCGTCGACAGCGTCGCTGCTGTTTTTATTAACGAGGACTTCCAGCGGCACACCAGCGAATACGTTGGCGGCACGCTGGAGTCCTTCGCCGTTGACGGCGACATTGCCGGCGCCTTCAGCACCACCTCGGTCCGCACCCTCCCCACCTCCCGCCTGCCGGAGATCGCCCGCAAGTTCGTAGGCGAGAACCTTACGGTGACCCAGGTTGAAAACTGGGATGCCCCGGCCGCGGACGGATCCCGGCAGAGCAACATCACGCTGAAAATAGCCGGCGCTCCCCTCGACGTAACCGCAGTCCAGCGGCTCGTTGCCGAGGGCGGCAGCACCCGGGTTGAGCTTGAAGGGAATGTGACCTCCTCCGTGCCGTTCCTGGGCAGCAAGATCGCCGAGGCGGCCGAGCCCATGGTGGCCAAGGCCCTGAACATCCAGTCGCAGCGGGCCCAGGCCTGGCTCGAAAGCCACTGAGCCCGATGCAGCTTCCCCTCTTCGCAGCCTTACTGCTGATCATCGCCGGCGTCTGGTCGCTGGTGGTCTGGCCGCAGTTCCTGCGCCGGGTCATGAAAGATCCCCGGGCGCGCGATTCCCACGGCAAAGCCACAAAGTTCCTTACGGTCCACGTGGTCCTCGTCAGCATCTCCATGGTGCTGGGGGCTGCCACCGCGGTGATCGGCGTTCTAGGGCTGCTGGGCTAGGGCTTAACGCGGGCGCCTCCCCTGCCGCTGGCAGAGGAGGCGCCTGTCTGTTTAAGCTGCCTGGCTGATGAGTGCCGGGCTAAGCCGCCTGGTTGAGCGCGTCCTCGGCCGCTACCCACGAGATCATGGCGCATTTCACGCGTGCCGCATAGCGCGCCACACCCTCGAACGCGGCAGCGTCACCCAGGATCTCGGGATCAGCATGGATCTTCCCGCGCGAGCGCAATACTTCGCGGAAATTGCCAATGATCGCGTGGAGTTCGTCCACGGTCAGCCCCTCACCGAGTTCACTGAGGACCGAGGCCGAGGCCATTGAGATGGAACACCCCGCTCCGTCCCAGGAAATCTGCGCCACTTTACCGTCTTCCACGGCTACCCGGAGGGTGACTTCGTCCCCGCAGACAGGGTTCAGCTGGTGTGACTGGCCAGTGGACGCCCCTGCCGGGGCGTCCATGCCGGCCAGGCCACTGCCGTGCCGGGCTTTGGAGTGGTCAAGAATGATCTGCTGGTACAGCTGGTCAAGGCTCATGTGTATACCTTCGGTTCCCGCGTCAGACGCGGAAGTAGGAACGGACGCCGGCGACTGCTTCGAGGAAGGCGTCGACGTCGTCGGTAGTGTTGTACAGGTATGCGCTCGCCCTGGTAGTGGCCGTCAGGCCCAGGCGGCGGTGAAGCGGTTGGGCGCAGTGGTGCCCCACCCGGACGGCGATTCCGCGGGAATCCAGGAACTGCCCGACGTCGTGCGCGTGCACACCGTCGACGTCGAACGCGGCAAGGCCAATCCTGTCCTGGCCTGCCGCCGGCCCCAGAACGCGGATTCCCGGAATGGCCTCCAGCCCGGCCACCATGCGCTGGCCCAGTTCTGATTCCCAGCGGTGAACCCGGGCCAGGCCGGTTTCGGTGAGGTAGCTCGCAGCCGAGGCCAGGGCGACTGCCTGGGAGATGCGCTGGGTGCCGGCCTCGAAGCGCTGCGGCGCGGGCAGGTATTCTGCCCGTTCCATTGTGACGGTGGTGATCATGGATCCGCCGGTCAGAAAAGGCGGCAGCGTATCCAGGAGGTCCTGCTTGCCGTACAGCACACCGATTCCGGTGGGCGCCAGCATCTTGTGGCCGGAGAACACGGCGAAGTCGACGTCGAGTTCCTTGACGTTCAGGGGCAGGTGGGGCGCACTCTGGCAGGCGTCCAGGACCACCAGCGCTCCCGCCGCCCGCCCTAGGGCCACCAGTTCTCTCACAGGGTTGATGGTGCCCAGGACATTGGACGCGTGCGTGAAGGCCAGCACCTTGGTCCTGCTCCCGAGGATTTCAGCGGCGATGTCCAGCCGAAGCGATCCGGCGTCGTCGATGGGGATATAACGCAAAGTTGCCCCGGTGCGGAAAGCCAGTTCCTGCCACGGGATGAGGTTGGCGTGGTGCTCCATTTCGGTGACCACAATCTGGTCCCCCGGTCCAACGGCGAGTTCCTTCAGCCGGTTGTCACCGCGCCCTTGGGCAGCCCACAGCGTGGCATTGGATAGCGCGTAGCTGACAAGGTTCAGGCCTTCGGTGGCGTTGGAGGTCCACACCGTCTCTTCATAGTTCGCGCCGATGAAGTCCGCGACGGTCTGGCGGGCATCTTCGAAGACCTCGGTGGCCTCCACGGCAAGGTGGTGTGCGCCGCGGTGCACGGCGGCGTTGCGCTGTTCGTAGAACTCCTGCTCAGCCTCGATGACGCTGAGCGGATTCTGGGATGTGGCGCCCGAATCCAGATACACCAGCGGTTGCCCGTTCACCAGCTGGTTGAGTATGGGGAAGTCATTCCTGATTCGGAGAACCTCGGCGTTGTCCATGGCAGGAACGGCACGTTCCAGCGTGGCGGGCGTTGAAACTAAGGCCAAAGTGAACTCCTTGAGATGCCAACAGATTGACATTCAATTGTCCCACAACACCTCTGTGGCGGCCGCCGGGGGCGTCCGCCACAGTTGCTCCGGGCTTCACCCGCGGATAGGAGGGCCGGCGACGGCTGGGGGGAGAGCCTCGGTCTCAGAAGACTCTGACGTCGCCGGCCCAGTCTCGTTCCGGCCCACGGGCCGGAAAATCACTAGTGAGACAAGACCTGGAAAGTCTGTTTGGCTGGGTTAGCGGACCTTTGCGGCCGCTTCTTTCTGCCTCTTCAAGTTAATCCCATGCGGACACCGGCGGCACGAGTAGGCAGTACTCTACTTCGACGGCCCGACTACGGGGTACGCCCGAAGTGATACGCGTATCCCGGCCGCCTCCCCCTGGGGTCAGGCCGGCCAAGGCCTGGGCGGCAGAAGGGCATGGCGCCGCCAAGAGGCGTTGTGGGGCGGTTCCGCGCCATTCCGGGTCGGTTCTACGCTGTTCCGGGGGCGGTTCAGCGCCGTTCCGGGGGCAGCACTGCGCAGGAAATGGCAGGGGTACCGTCAGCCCTGCCGATCAGGATGAGCTGGCGGCTGGCTAGTGGGCCAGGGCAGTGGACAGCTCGTCCCTGCTCCGCACCCCGAGCTTCACGTAGGTACGGTACAAATGGCCCTCCACCGTCCGCACGGATACCATCAGCCGCTGGGCGATTTCCCGGTCGGTGAGGCCCTGGACAGCCAGTTCCACAATGTCCTGTTCACGCCGGGTGAGGTGTACCGTGGGTGCTGCGGCGATGAACTGGCCCTCGCGGAACCGCTCCCCCAGTTCATGGTCGCATTTCTCCCGCAGGGCGACTGCCTGGCGGGAACGACGGCGTTCGCCGGCGCTCTCCAGGACAGAGCTGGCCCGCGCGTAGGCTTCCCGTGCCACGTTGACGAATCCCTCGGTTTCCAGCTTTGCTGCCGTCTCCATGAGGGAATCAGCGTCCCCGGACTCCCAGTGCTCCGCCAGAGTGAGCATGGCCGCCGCCCACCGGCCTTCGACGTTCCCGGCCAGGGAGTGAACGAGGGGGATGACGGAATGGTCGCCCAAGTCCCAGCAGAGGGACAGAAGTTCCAGGAGCGTGCCCGACCTGGCAGATACCTCCGGGATGGTTGCCAGGGTGTGGAGGGCTGCCAGGCCTTTCCCGTCACGGGCGACGTACTCCGACCCCGCGGCCGCATAGGCCGTCGCCAGGAGCTCCTGGACCGCCGAACCCTGGGCCGCATCCTTGTAGTCCAGCTCAAGCCGGCTGGACTGGGCGGCATCGCCCAGCCTTGAGGCCACATAAAATGCCAGCGAGGAGCCAAAACGGAAAAACTGCAGTGGATCGCTGAGCCTGAGCGTCTCCACGGCCGGCAGCAATGTTTGATAGGCCCGTTCTATCCGCCCCTGGCGCAGCAGTGAATACCCGCGGAGAACCTCAAGGCTGCCGCCAAAGGCAGCTGCGGCCCTCGGGTGTTCTGTGGCGTAGTCCGCCAGTTCCCGTTCCGCCGATTCCCAGTCCCCCGTGGCTAGGTGGCCGGCAACCAGGCGGCCCAGCACGTATTCGTTGAAAAAGAAGACTCCACCTTCCAGAGCCGGAAGCTCCGCGGCCGCCTTCAGCGCGGCATCCAGGCCTTGGACGGCCCGCCCGGACGCAGCGAGGGACTGAGCCAGCAACGCACCCCCGACCGCCCGCAGTGCGCCATCAGTGGTGCTCCCGGGAGTCCGGATCCGGAGGTCCTGAACCTCGCGATCCAAACCTTCGCAGTTACCGGCTTCCCCGAGCTCCAGGAGGCGCAGCAGCTGCTCCTGCCAGGCCGTGCCGGGGCGGGCATCAGCATCGGAGTCATTCTGGGGAGCATCGTCGTGCCGGGTTTCGGCACTGTCTTTGGCACCAAAGCCGCCGAGCGATTCCCGGGACCCGGCTGCGAACACTGCCAGCGGTGTTCCCAGGGCCTGGTGGGCCAGAGCCCTGAGCATCAGGACAGGTGCGGCCCCGGCGCCGCTTCCCAGTTCCAGCCAGCAGCCATCAAGGAGCTTTGCCGCGCCGGTGAAGTCGCCTTCATTGTAGAGAGCCCTCGCATGGATGGCGTGCGCCTGCGGCACGAGGGCAGGGCTCACTACTTTGGCTGCCATGGTCCGGCTGCTCCGGCTCCTGAAGTGGTCGAGGGCAGTGTGTGCTGCCTCGAGGAGCTCGGGCTCGGGTGTCTTCAGCCCGCATTCGAGCGCCCATTCAACAGCCCTCAGCTTGCCCTCGGAACCGGTGGGTGAACTGCCCAGGTGCCCTTGGATCCTTTCCCGGAGCTGCAGGCTCCGCGACACCGAGATGGTCAGCCGGAGGGCATCACCGAACAGGGCATTCCAAATCCGAAGATCAGCGGGGCTGCCCTGGCTCTCCACTACCATTTGCTGGTCCAGCAGGGACCGCACAACTTCTGCACCGCTGATGTCCTCAATGACCTTGCGGCTCACCGGCCCGGCAAGGGAAATCAGCTTCAGAGCCTCCTGTTCCTCCGGGGTGCGGCGAAGCATGTCCTTCACCACAACGTTGTAGAGCCTGGGCCCATCGGCCGGCAAGGGCCCCAGCAGCATCCAGATTCCGTTCCGCTTTGCGAGCTGGCCGCCCTCGGCGGCGTCGTGGAGCAGGGCATCGAGAATTCGCGGGTTACCCCCGGAAGCGTTCCAGATGGTGTCAACGGTTCCGGCCGGAACGGTGCCGTCCAGGGCATGGGCGAGGACTTCCTCAATCTGTTCCCGGTTCAGAGGACGCAGATCCACGCGATCGGCCAGGCCGTCGTACCAGAGCTGTGCGAGGGCCTGCGGCAGCCCGGGCCGCGGCCTGCCGGCTGCGACCACACTGGCCCAGCCCGCGGAAATCATGTCTGCCACGATTCCGGCGGTCGCCTCATCCAGATGGTGGGCGTCATCCATCATGAGCAGCAGAGGGGTGTCTTTGCCTGCTTTGAGCTTCTCGAAGTAGCTCCAGACCGACCTCAGGACAGCCACGGGTGACACCGAGTCTTCTGCGGTCAACTCCGCCGTGTAGGGCGCCAGGATACCGAAGGGAACGCGCGACAGCGCCGAGCTTCCGTGGATCTGGACAACGATCATCTCGGCGGACAGACGCTCGGTAATGGCCTCGATCAGGGTGCTCTTGCCGATGCCCGGGCCCGCCATCAGGAACACGGCCTGGCTGGTGCGGGTCCGGATGATGTTGCAGATCCGGTCCAGCGGCTGCCGACGGCCTGTCAGCGGACGGTGTGCGGTTCCGGGTTTCGGTGAGTATCCGTTAGACGAGTCCAGTCAGATCACCCCTGGACGTTACTCCCAGTTTTGTGAAGACCTGGTAAAGGTGGCCCTCCACAGTGCGGACGGAAACGCCCATGTCCAGCGCAATATCGCGGTTGGACGCGCCACGGCCGGCCAGCCGCGCGATCTGCCGCTCCCTGCTGGTCAGGAGGGGGCTGCCGCTGCTCGGCACGATTGGCAGGCTGGCCACGGTGGCTGCAAGGACGTCAAGCCGGGCCTGGGCGGTCCTGGCTGAGGCCGGGTCTCCGGCCTGGCGTGCGGAGTCAACGGCAAGTGCCATGCAGCGGGCCTCAACGGCGTCCAGCTCAAGCGTGGCGGCAAGCTCTCCGCCGGCGAGAAGAATTTTGGCATCCCGGGTCCTGCTCCCGATGGCAATGAGCCGCGAGATTTCCGCGAGAGGGCCTTGGCGGTGGCCGGCCACTTCTTCGAGCAGGCGGAAGTCAGCTTCCGTACCGTGGACCGTTGCTCCGAGCAGGCTAATCCCGGCAAGCGTGTACCTGCCGGCCGCGATGTCGCGCCGCGCCGACTCCTTCAACCGGGTGACCGCATCGACGTCGCCCAGCCACCGGCCGGCCATGTCAGCGCAGAACTCCGTGATGTTTTGCGTGGCATGATCTGCGGCGCCCCCGGTCCGCTGCAACTTGTCCAGGTATTTCCGGGCCTGCCCGGCGTTGCCAATCTGGGCATAGGCGAAGGCAACCGCGGCGTAGGCTGCCCGGCGGATGCCCTGGGCCGGCCTCAGCTCCAGCTGGGCTGCGGCTGAAAGCAGTGAATCAAGTGCTACCGCACCCCTCCCGGCGTACGCGTAGGCGATGCCCGCTGCCAGTTCAGCGGCGGCACTCCGGTAGGGAAGCTGGTGGATGTCACGCCCCGGAGGAGGACTCAGGAGATCGATGCAGCGGCGCCACTGCCCGGCGGTCAGGAGGACGTTGAATGCCCTTCCGGTGAACTTTTCCCTCAGGCCCACAATCTCTCCGGCGTCGGAAATCTGCCCGCCCAGCTGCCGCATCAGGCTCAGGGCGTCCATTTCGCGGCCCGTCATGGAGAGGGCGCTCATAAGGATCAGGGCTGAGTTCATCCGGAACCAGGTATCGGGGTTCTGCGCGGGGTCGGCAGCGGCTTCCAAGGCCGGGATGGCGGCGGCGTAGTCGCCCACAAAGGCCTGATATTCGAATTCGCAGAGGCTGATCCGGTTGGCCGCTACGGCCAGCGGATCGGGCCAGCCCTTTGCGATGCCTGGCTCGGCGCCAAGCCGTTCCCGCGCAGTCTGCAGCAGTGCCGGCACCCTGTGGGCGTGTTCGGGGAGCCAAACCATCACCTGCGATTTAGCTGCAATGACCTGGGCGTATTCGTCGGCCTCCAGGTTGTCGAGCTGCGGCTGTGAGATGTCATCCAGGGCCGCCATGGCCTGCCCGGGGAGGTCCAGCAGCAAGTATGCGGCGGCTTTCTGCCGCTGGCCGGGCACCCATTCCGGGTCAGTGCGTTTCAGCGACTCGGCATATTTGAGGGCAAAGCGGGGGTCAAAGACCTGGACGGCGGCTTCGGCTGCAGCCAGCGCCATGGGCGGACTCAGCTCGGCTTCGCATTCGTGGGTCAGGGCGGCGAAGGCCATGAGCTCGTCGATGGTCATGGATGAGGGGTCCTGCACCTGGCCGTCCAAGAGCAGGCTCCGCAGCTCCCGGCGCCGGGTGATGCTCAGCCAGGACCGGACGACGTCGCCGAGGTACATTTCCCGGAGTGACACCCAACGGTTTTCCGAGTCATCGATCTCCAGCAGGCCCGCATCTTCCATGTCCGCAATGATGCCGGCACCGTAGACAGCGGTCAGCCTGGACAGCTCCACGCTCCGTGCGCAGGACAGCATTTCGATGACTTCGCGCTCCTGGGGAGACTGCCGGGACCAGCGTGACCGCACGATGTCCTCAAGGCTCGCCGCTCCGTCAAGCACTACTTTGTCCCGCAGGGTCCAGACCGAATCCGACAGGACAAGGTTCCCGGACTGCTGCTGCTCCGCCACGAGCGCTTTGAGCAGCAGCGGGTTTCCGCCCACCATGGTGTGAAAGGTGCTGACGAGGGAGGCGGACACGCGGTGCCCCAGCAGCGAAAGCAGCACCTGGCGGGTCTGCAGCTCGTTGAGGTTATCCAGCCTCACCTCAGTCAGGCGGCGATCGGTGAGCAGCCAATGGAAGTCTGCTGGAAGGTCGCTGATCCTGGGCGCCACGGCAACGATGCGCGCAGTGCCCGTGAGGAGGATGTTGAGCAGCACGCCGGCGCTCATGTCATCGATGCTGCCGGCGGTGTCCAGGGTGATGACACACTGGCGCCCGGCGGCGTCACTGCGGATCAGCGAAGTTATGCCCCGCAGAATGGCGGTTGGGGAACCCATGTAGGCCTGCGGAAGGCGTGCCAGCAGGAAGGCCAGACATCCGTACGGGGTGTCACCGGTTGTGGACCCGCACCGCAATTGCAGCGTCCAGACATCCGGGCCAAGCTCGGACACGGCCGTCCGTGCCAGGGATGATTTTCCAACACCGCGTCCGCCGGTAACTACCACGCCGAGGGAGTCTGGGCTGGTCAGGGCGTTACGGACGGCTTCAAGGTTGGCGCTGCGGGCAGGCACAGACCAGCGCTGCGGCTCGGACGTACCGCCGGCTTCTGTCCGCAGCTCAAGGTCGTTTCGCGGTGACCCACGTCCCCAGCTGAGTGGCTCAATTGACATGAACTTATCCCCTACATCCCCTAAAGCGGGAACAAGCCCCATCGCTCCCCCGCTTAGGAAGAAGACTACCCCTTGGCAACGAACGGTGAACAGGGAAACCGCATTTTTAGTCCTATTACTACACGTCTGTTTTTGCGGGGTGGAATTTCTGCTGGGTGGCGGTCAACCCCTCCCTGACCAGCATCTCCACGGCATCAGCGGCCTCGTCCAACAAAAACGGGACGTCTTTGCGTTCGGCGGTGCCAAAATCTTTTAAGACGTAATCCGCTGTATCCATCCGGCCCGGCGGGCGTCCCACACCCACACGAACCCTGAGATAGTCCTTCGTGCCGATTGCCTTGGAGATGTCCCTGAGTCCGTTATGGCCGCCCTCGCCACCACCGCATTTCAGCTTTACCGTGTTAAACGGGATGTCGATCTCATCATGGACAGCCACCACGTGGTCCGGTCCGATGCCATAGAAATTTGCCAGGCCGGCCACCGGTCCGCCGGAAACGTTCATGTAGGTCAGCGGCTTGGCCAGCACCACGCGGGGACCGCCAATCCCCAGCCGCCCCTCGAGGACCTGGGCCCGGGCTTTGTGGATTTTAAAGTTCCCGCCCAGGCGGCCCGCGAGTTCGTCCAGAACCATCTGGCCGACGTTGTGCCTGTTGCCCCTGTATTCGGCCCCGGGGTTTCCGAGCCCAACGATCAGCCAGGTGTCAGTCATTGTTCAATCCTAAGGTGGTCCGGACATGGCTGTGGCCGGACCCCAGGAGGGCCCGGCCACGAAAACTACTGTGCCGTATTACTCGGCTGCGGCTTCAGTGGAAGCCTGGGCCTCTTCGTCAGAAACCTCGGTGGCCTCGGAGATGTTGACAACCAGTGCGTCGGCGTCGGCCAGCAGGGTGGCGCCCTTCGGCAGAACCAGGTCGGAAGCGTGGATGTGCTGTCCGGCGGTGCGGCCTTCGATGTTCACCTCGACGGCGGTGGGCAGGTGGGTTGCCTCAGCCTCGAGGGAGATGACGGTCAGTTCCTGGTTGAAGACGTTGCCCGGAGCAAGCTCGCCAACAACGTGGACGGGGATGTCCACGGTGACCTTCTCGCCCTTGATGACGGTCAGCAGGTCGATGTGCTCGATGATCTGCTTGATGGGGTCGCGCTGTACGTCCTTGACCAAGGCCAGGTGCTCTTCGCCGTTGACGTCCAGGGACAGCAGGGCGTTGGCGGTGCGCACTGCCAGCGTGGTGGCCTTGGCCGGAAGGGTGATGTGGATCGGCTCGGCGCCGTGGCCGTAGATAACGGCGGGGATCAGGTTGGCCATGCGCGCGCGGCGGGCAAAGCCCTTGCCGAATTCGGTGCGTACTTCTGCTGCGAGCTTCTGCTCAGACATGTGTATCTCCTCGGAAGAATGAATGGTGTTCAGCAAGGGCGGAGGTCTGGTACGACCTTCAACGCCGGGCGGCCGTATGTGGCGCCCTTCCGAAGGGAGATGCAGACCCAGTCGATAACGGAGACTGCTCTCCCTCGCCAAGGTATCGTGAAGAAGCTTACCAGCGCCGGACCCCATTACTGAAACCGGCGCTGGCCGGCCTGCCGAATTCGACAGGCTCAAGTAGCAGGGTCAGGCGTTGCCGTCGAACAGGCTGGTGACCGAACCGTCGTCGAACACTTCATGGATGGCGCGGGCAATCAACGGCGCGATGGACAGCACCGTGAGCTGCGGGAAGTGCTGGTGGGCACCGAGGGGCAACGTGTTGGTGACTACCACTTCGCGGGCTCCCGATTCGGCCAGCCGCTGCGCGGCGGGCTCGGAGAACACAGCGTGGGTTGCAGCGATGATGACGTCCTTCGCCCCGGCGTTCTTCAGGACCTGGACGGCGCCGGAAATGGTGCCGCCCGTGTCGATCATGTCATCGATCAGGACGCAGGTCCTGCCTTCGATCTGGCCCACCACGGTTTTGGACACAGCCTGGTTGGGAACGGTGAGGTCACGGCTCTTGTGCACAAACGCCAGCGGCGCCCCGCCCAGGCGCTCGGCCCACTGCTCGGCGACGCGGACGCGGCCGGTATCCGGCGACACCACGGTGACGTTATCGGCGGACACCCGGGTCCGGATGTAGTCCGCCAGGAGGGGGATGGCCATCAGGTGGTCCACCGGGCCGTCGAAGAAGCCCTGGATCTGCGAGGTGTGCAGGTCAACGCTCATGATGCGGTCGGCGCCGGCAGTCTTATAGAGATCTGCCACCAGCCGGGCGGAAATGGGTTCGCGGCCGCGGCCCTTTTTGTCCTGCCGTGCGTACGGGTAGAAAGGCGAGACCACCGTGATGCGCTTCGCGGATGCCCGCTTCAGCGAATCGATCATGATCAGCTGTTCCATCAGGTGGTTGTTCAGCGGCGCCGGGTGGGCCTGGATGACAAAGGCATCGGTACCCCGGACGCTTTCGCCGGCGCGGACGTAGATTTCCCCGTTGGCAAAGTCGTAGGCATCAATGGGGAGCAGTTCGGTCCCCAGCTCTTTGGCGATTTCCCGCGCCAGCTCGGGATGCGCCCGCCCGGCGGCAAGCACCAGCTTCTTCTCGCCGTGTGCGGTAATTTCGCTCATTATTACTTGCCCTCTTCTGTTGATGCTGGGGTATTTGAGGAGTCTGACATGGCTGCCTGGGCCAGTTCCGCCGAGCGCGAGCCGGGGCGGTTGGCAACAACCCAGCCCTCGGTATTGCGCTGGGCAGCGACAGACAGGACGAGCGCCCCGGCCGGGACGTCCTTGCGGATCACCGCGCCGGCGCCACTGTAGGCACCGTCCCCCACGGTGACCGGTGCAACAAACACTGTGTTGGAACCTGTACGGACACCCGAGCCGATCACCGTGCGGTGCTTCTTCTCGCCGTCGTAATTGGCTGTGATGTTTCCACAACCGATATTGGTGTCCTCGCCGATTTCGGCGTCGCCGGCGTAGCCGAGGTGGGACAGCTTGGAGCCGCGGCCGATCGTGACGTTTTTGGTTTCGTAGAACGCACCGATTTTGCCCGTGTCGCCGAGCACAGTGCCCGGCCGCAGGTAAGTAAAGGGGCCGACGGAGGCTCCCGCGCCGATGACAGCGCCGGAGCCGTGTGTGCGGGTCACCTTGGCGCCCTCACCGATGCGGACATCCGTCAGGGTGGAGTCGGGGCCGACGACGGCGTCCCTCGCCACGGTGGTGGTGCCGTGCAGCTGCGTGTTGGGAAGGATACGGACATCCTCGTCCAGGGTGACCGTGGAGTCGATCCAGGTGGTGGCGGGGTCAACAACGGTGACTCCTGCCCGCATCCACGCTTCAACTGTCCGGCGGTTAAGTTCAGCGCCGAGGGCTGCAAGCTGCACGCGGTCATTGGCGCCCTCCACCTGCCAGCGGTCTTCGGTGACGACGGCGGCAACCCGGCCGCCCGACTGGCGGGCGAGGCCCAACACGTCGGTGAGGTACTTTTCGCCCTGCGAATTGTCCGTGGTGACGTGAACCAGCGCGTCGCGAAGGACTGCGGCGTCGAAGGCGTAAATGCCGGAGTTGACTTCGCGGACCAGACGTTCGGCTTCGGTGGAGTCCTTGTGTTCGCGGATGCCGGTGACGGAGCCGTCTTCGCCGCGGAGGATGCGGCCGTAGCCCGTGGCGTCGTCGAGCAGCGCGGTGAGCACCGTGACGGCGTTGCCTTCGCGTTCGTGGGTGGCCACCAGGTCTGCCAAGAGGCTCCCCGTGAGGAGGGGCACATCGCCGTAGGTGACCACAACGGTGCCTTCGAGCTTCTCCTGGGCATCGAGGGCCTCCAGTGCGACCTCCACGGCACGTCCGGTACCGGGAATGTCGTCCTGGTCCACGATGAGGGCCTCAGGGTCGAGCCCGTTCAGGTGGCCGGCAACCAGGTCGCGCTCATGGCGGACTACCAGGGCCAACCGGCCGGGGTTGATGCTGCGGGCCGCGAGGAGGGCGTGGCCCACCATCGAGCGGCCGCCGATCTCATGCAGGATCTTGGGGGTACGTGATTTCATCCGCGTACCGGCGCCTGCTGCCAGAACTATGACGGCGGCTGGGCCGGTATTCTCGGGGATCACGTACGGGTTCTCCTTGCTTCGTTGCGCGTGGCGCTGGGCGCGGTGCCTGTCCTGCCGTAGGCCTGGCGGGGCACCGAGTTCATACTACTGGACGCTCTTGGCGCAGCAGTTCCGCCCATAGGATTCGAACCTATACTCCACGGCTCCAAAGGCCGGGGTGCTGCCATTACACCAGGGCGGACCATGCCACCGGCGCAAGGCCAAGGCACAAGTAGTTATTTTGCCATGGGTTCAGGGCAGCCCGCGACATGAGCAGAAATCGTGGCGTCCACGCCGCCCGCCCGGCACCCGATCCGGCCGATTCAACGGCGCCGGTGACCAGCCCTGGGGCATGATGGAAATGTGAGTAACAACGCACCCCGGACACGGATGACCAGCGTCCAGCGGCGCCGCCAGCTGATCGACGTCGGCCGTGGCCTGTTCGCCGCACGCGGACTCGACGGAACCACAATCGAGGAAATTGCGGCCTGCGCAGGCGTTTCCAAACCCGTCATCTACGAGCACTTCGGCTCCAAAGAGGGCATGTACACGCAGGTGGTGGATTGTGAGTTCCACATTCTCCTGGACGCCATCACGGCTGCGCTGACCGAGGAAGCCAAACCGCGTGTCCTCGTCGAACGCGCCGCCCTGGCCCTCCTCACCTACATCGAAAACCACACCGAGGGCTTCCGCATCCTGATGCGCGACGCTCCCCCGTCCCAGCCGGAAGGCGCGTTCTCGACCCTCCTGTCCCACGTCACCGCCCGCGTGGAACACATCCTGTCCGACGAATTCGACCGCCGCGGCCTCAGCGCCGATGACGGCGCCATGTACGCCCAGATGCTCGTCGGCATGGTTGCCATGACCGGCCAGTGGTGGCAGGACAGCCGCCAGCCCGACAAGCAGACCGTTGCCGCCCACCTGGTCAACCTCGCCTGGAACGGCCTCACCGGCCTTCAGAAGGACCCGGAGCTGCGCGGGGAAGGCTGAGTGGTTACGAACTTACTCGCCGAGGACTTCCAGGGCTTCGAGCCATTCAAGCTCGAGGGCTTCGCGTTCTCCGGCGAGGTCCTTGAGCTTCTTGTTTTGCTCTGCCAGGGCGTCGAAGTCGGAGCCGGCCGTACTCTTGACCATTTGGTCGTGGATCTTCTTTTCGGCCTGCTCGAGTTTGCCCATCTGGCGTTCGATGCGGTTCTTGGCCTTGCGGGCGTCGCGCTTTTCGGCCTCGGAGGCGCCCGTTGCGGCCGGTGTCGCGCTGCCGCTCGCGCCCGTCACGGGGTTACCGCCGCCGGTGATGGTGGAGCCGGCGAGGGCGGATTCGCGGAGCTCGAGGTACTGGTCCACACCGCGCGGCAGGGCGCGGATCTTGCCGTCGCCCAGGAGCGCCATCTGGTGGTCGGTAACGCGCTCCAGCAGGTAGCGGTCGTGGCTGACCACAACGAGGGTTCCGGGCCAACCGTCCAGGACGTCTTCGACGGCGGCGAGGGTATCGGTGTCGAGGTCGTTGGTGGGCTCATCGAGCATCAGGACGTTGGGTTCGCCCACCAGCAGGCGCAGCAGCTGGAGGCGGCGGCGCTCACCGCCGGAGAGGTCCTTCACCGGCGTCCATTGCTTTTCGTTGGTGAAGCCAAGCTGCTCCACCAGCTGGCCGGCCGTGAATTCCTTGCCGCCCACGTTGAAGGACCGCTTCTCGCGTTCGATGACCTCGATGACGCGCAGGTCGGAGACGTCGTCGAGCTCTTTGACTTCCTGGGTGAGCACCGCGGTGACCACGGTCTTGCCGCGCTTGACCTTGCCGGAGCTCGGCTGGATCTCGCCGTTCAGGAGCTTCAGCAAGGTGGTCTTGCCGGCGCCGTTGACGCCCACCAGGCCGAGCCGCTCCCCCGGGGCGAGCCGCAGGGTGATGTTGTCGAACAGCTTTTGGCCGGCGTCGCCGCCGAGGAAGTCGAGCGATACGTTCTCGAGGTCCAGGACGTCCTTGCCGAGCCGGGCGGTTGCCATCTTGCTCAGGGCCGTCGAGTCACGGGGTTCGGGGACGTCGGCGATCAGGGCGTTGGCGGCCTCGATGCGGAATTTGGGTTTGGCCGTGCGTGCCGGGGCGCCCCGGCGCAGCCAGGCGAGCTCCTTTTTAACGAGTTGCTGGCGTTTGCTTTCCATCACGTTCGCCGCGCGGTCCCGTTCGGCGCGTGCGAGCACGTAGGCGGCGTATCCGCCGTCGAACGGGTCCATGATGCCGTCGTGGATTTCCCAGGTCTTGGTGCAGACTTCGTCGAGGAACCAGCGGTCGTGGGTGACCACCAGGAACGCGCCCTGGTTGGGGCGCCAGCGGGTCTTCAGGTGCCGCGACAGCCACGCGACGCCTTCGACGTCGAGGTGGTTCGTGGGCTCATCGAGCATGATCACGTCATGGTCCTCGATGAGGAGCTTGGCCAGCGCCACGCGCCGTTTCTGCCCGCCCGAAAGGGCGTGGACATTGGCGTGCCAGTCGACGTCGGACACCAGGCCGCCCATGACTTCGCGGATCTGGGGGTTGCGGGCCCATTCGTAATCGGCCTGATCCCCGACGATCGCGGCACCGACGGTCAGGTCGCCGTCGAGCACGTCGCTTTGGTCCAGGTAGCCGATGTTGACTTCACTGCGCTTGGTCACCCGGCCGGAGTCGGGGGTGGACCGCATGGCCAGCAGGCGCATGAGCGTTGACTTGCCGTCACCGTTCCGGCCCACCATGCCGATCCGGTCACCCTCCTCGAGTCCAAGGGTGATGCCGTCCAGGACGGTGCGCGTTGCGTACGAAACCGTGAGGTTCTCGCCGCCAAGAAGGTGTGCCAAAGGGGACTGCTTTCTGCTGCTGGGTAAAGAAACGGTCGCTTAAAGGAGGGTATCGGACATGATGCGGGCGCCATGCACGGGCCCGTGCACAGGGAACGCCGTCATGCCGTAGTGCCGCAGGTCCTCGGCCAGGTTGTCGGCTGCGGCCGGACTGCGGGCCAACAGTGCCACCGTGGGTCCGGAACCGGAGACGATCCCGGCCAGGGCGCCGAGCGCTTCGCCCCGTCCCAGCGTATGGCGGAGCTTGGGGGCAAGTTCAATGGACGCCCGCTGGAGGTCGTTGACGAGTACCCGGCTGAGGGCCACGGCATCACCGCCGCGGAGCGCCTGCAGGATCCTGGGGTCAACGGCCGTGGGCTCTGCCGCTTCGAGGCCTTCCGCGTCCCGGAGCCGGTCCAACGTGCGGAAGACCTCCGGGGTTGGCAGGCCGTAGTCTGCGGCCACAAGGACCCAGTCCGTCCGGGCCTTGACGAGCGCCGGTGAGAGTTCATCCCCCACGCCGAGTCCGACGGCCGTACCGCCGAGGAGTGAAAACGGGACGTCGGCACCCAGGTCAGCGGCGATGTGTGCCAGTTCGTCCTTTGACAGCCCGCTGTTCCAGAGTGCATCGCAGGCCAGGAGGGTGGCGGCGGCATCAGCCGATCCGCCGCCCATCCCGCCAGCCACGGGGACGCGCTTGGTGATCTCCAGGTGGACGCCGGTGGCATGTTCTGAGACATCAGCCATCATGGCCGCGGCTTTGTACGCCAGGTTGTTTTCGTCCAGCGGGATGTCCACATCGTCCAGGTCGAGCGTGCTCTCCGGACTGATGCTGAGGGTGATTCCCGGCGTCTGCGTGCTGGTGGCTGAGACTTCCTCATAGAGTGACACCGCGAGGTAGACGCTGGCCACGGAGTGGTAGCCGTCGGGCCGCAATGGTCCCACATCCAGGGAAACGTTGACTTTGCCGGGCGCCTTTACCCGGACCGTCCTTGCGGAAAACCGGCCCGCGGGTGCCCTCATGCCGTGGCCTCGCGGGCTTCCGCTATCCGGGCAAACGCGTGGATGTCGATCACTTCGCCCCGGGCCGTGGGGTCCACACCGGCGGCAACGAGGCAGCGTTCGGCCTCGGACGCTCCGCCGGCCCAGCCTGCCAGTGCGGCACGCAGTGTCTTGCGGCGCTGGGCGAAAGCGGCATCAATAACGGCGAACACCTGCTCGCGGGTAGCTGTTGTGACGGGCGCTTCCCGGCGGGTGAAAGCCACAAGGCCGGAGTGGATCTTCGGTGCAGGCCAAAAGACGTTCATGCCAATGACCCCGGCTTTGCGCATGCTGCTGTACCAGGCCGCTTTGACGGACGGTACGCCGTAGGTCTTTGACCCCGGGCCGGCGGCCAGCCTGTCGGCCACTTCGTCCTGGACCATCACGAGCCCGTGCTGCAGGCTCGGGAAATGCTGGAGCAGGTGGAGGACCACCGGAACGGCAACGTTGTAGGGAAGGTTTGCCACCAGCGCGGTGGGCTCGACCGGGAGGGAGGTCACCTTCATGGCGTCGGCTTGAACGAGGTGGAAGTTGTCCGCGGCTTCCGGCCGCCAGGAGCGAACGGTTTCGGGCAGCTTCGCTGCCAGGACCGGATCGATTTCGACGGCGACCACGGCCTTCGCCGCATCCAGCAGGCCCAGCGTGAGCGAACCGAGGCCGGGCCCCACTTCCAGTACCGTCTCATCGGACCCGATGCTGGCCACCGAGACAATCCGGCGGATGGTGTTGCCGTCAATGACGAAGTTCTGGCCAAGTGTCTTAGTGGGCCGGATGCCTATTTCCTCTGCCAGCCGGCGGATGTCGGAGGCGCCGAAGAGGGGTGCGGGCGCGGCGGCAGTCGGTTCAGTCACTTAGGTATCCTATCGCGGCGGCCTTATCCGACCGCCCGTCCCATCGCCGGTCCTGTGACTTTCCGGTCATGACTGTTGCCCGGGGATGACTGTTTCCGCGAAGACATTCCGGGTTAACGCCAGTGGCCGGCCCCGGATTTCCCGGGCCGGCCACTGATGCCTGCGAATCTGGCGGCTGTGGTCAGCTGCCGCCGGCACAGACAGGTGCCTGGCGGGTGGCTAGCTGGTAGCGGCCCAGCCACAGCCCCACGGCTGCAGGCCACGCTGTGCATAAACGCGGTTGGCGATGTCGATCTGCTGGGCTTTGGTGGCAAGGCTGGCGTTCGGGGCGTACGCTCCGCCGCCCGCGCCGATCCAGGTACGGATGTCGAACTGGAGTCCGCCGTAGTATCCGTTGCCGGAGTTGATGGACCAGTTACCAGTGGACTCGCACTGCGCGATCTTGTCCCACATGGCTTCGTTCATCATTGCCGGAGCCGCGGCGCCGGTGTTGGTTCCCGCAGGTGCTGCGGCGGGTGCTGCGGCGACCGGCTTGGCTTTGGTGCCAATGGTGACCTTCTCGGTCACGGGCTGGACCGAAACGGATTCGGAAACCAGTGTCCGTGAGGCCTCGCGGCCGTCCACGAGAACCAGCTTGAAGGTCTTGTCGACCTTTCCGGCGACGCCGGCCTGGGTGACTTCCGTCTCGCCCCTGAGCAGTTCGGCGCTTTCCGTTTTGAGGACCTCGAAAGCGACGTCTTCGCTGGTGGCGGCGGTCTGGCTGGTGTCCACGCGGGAGACCTTGACAACCATGTTGTTCACCACATGTGCGTTGCCGGGCTGGGACGTCCGGTCGTCGACGCCGAGGGTGATGCCGGCATCTTCGAGCACCTGCGCGACGGTCCCCGCCGTTGTGGTGGCCGTGGAGACCTTGCCGTCAGCAACAATGCTGATGTTCTTGGGGGTGGAAATGGAGACGAATGAGCCTGCGACTGCGAGCTGGGCTTCCTTGGGTACGGAAACCGAGGAGGCGCTGGCCACTCCGAGTTCAGTGACGAGGCCCGCGACATCCGGAGCCGTGGTGCTGACGGTTTTCTCCGCACCGTCCAGGCTGACCTTTACGGCCTTGGCCATGTTGACGTTGATGACCGTGCCGTTCTCCACTTTGACGTCAGCCGAGGGCGAGACGCGGTCGGCGGCTTTCAGTTCCACGTTTGCGCTTTTGACGACCTGTCCCACGGTGCCGCCGAAGGACTGGACAGTGGTCACTTTGCCGTCCACGTTGAGGGTAACGGTTTTGTTATTTCCCACGAAGGCTACGAGGCCTACGACGAGCGCACAGAGCACCACGAGTTGGGTGCCGATCTTGATAAAACTGAACTTGCCGTCCGTTGTGAAGAGCTTGACCACGATTGCCCGTAACTTTAGATCCTTCCGGGCACGGGGAAAAACGCAGTGAAATAGCCGGCGCATGACCCTGGGGACAGCTCCGGGCATCGTTGCGCCGCCACACTTCGCTCTGCAGGCAGGAGGCAGTGAAGCTCGTCCATGACCTGCCAAGAGTGAAGTGAAATTATTCGAAGGCCTTCCCCGACCCCGGCTAATAGTTACCCACTGTAACCGTAGCGTTATAAAGCGGCCAAGAAACTTGCATACGAAGTATGGCCGGGAATGCCTCCGAGAGGGGCCGGGTCAGTCCCAGGATCCGTATGCCCGCACGGTATTTTCGGCGATTGTGGTGCAGAGCTCCGCGAGGTCCGTACCTGTCAATTCGGCCATGGCCCGGACGGTGTACGGGACCATGTAACTGGCGTTGGGACGGCCCCGGTGGGGATGGGGTGTCAGGAACGGAGCATCGGTTTCAACCAGCACAAGCGCCGGGTCAGCCACGGCGAGCGCAGCCCGGAGGTTCGCCGCGTTCTTGAAGGTCAGCGTTCCGGCGAAGGACATGTTCCAGCCCGCCGTGTTACAGATCCTGGCGAGCTCCCCGTCACCGGAGAAGCAGTGGAACACCACCCGCTCCGGAGCCCCCTCTTCGCGCAGGACCTGCACCACGTCGTCGTGCGCTTCCCGGTCGTGGATCTGCAGGGTGAGATTCAGCCGTTTGGCAATCTCGATGTGCCGGCGGAACGAATAGCGCTGGTGGGCGAGGCCCTCCCCCTCTGTGCGGAAGAAATCCAGGCCCGTTTCGCCGATGGCACGGATTCGCGGATGCGCGGCAAGCCGCTCAATCTCCGCCAGCGCCTCCTCCAGCTCTCCGCGTTGCGCGTACTCCGGGGCGTCGTTGGGGTGGAGCGCCACAGCCCCCAGGAGCCTGGTGTCCAGATCGACTGCCTGGACGGCGAAGCGGGAGGACTCGAGATCGGTACCCACCTGGACCGCCCCCTGCACGCCAACAGCCTGGGCGGCATCCAGCGCCTCGCCGATCGCTACCGGGCTATCGCCGTTGGGGAAATCGAAGTGTGTGTGGTTGTCCATCACGGGGACCGGCAGCGGTTCCGGTGCCGGCGGGTAATTCGGCCGCTTCTGCCGGCCGGAAGAAGCTTCGGTTTCCGCACCGGCAGCGCGGTAAGCGGCGGGAATCAGCGAATTGCACATTCTTCCAGCCTAGCGTCGCCGAATGCCCGCAGAATTACAGGAACTCTCTGTCAGCGCGGGCAGTTGTGTTAGTAGTCTGGTACGAACAGATGCGAACGCCCACCGCCGGGCGAAGGCAGGCCGGCTGTCCCGTCCCAGGTGATCCCCGGGCTGAAAGGTTGCAGATGGACCCCCACCGCCGCACCGCCGTCAACGAGGTGACCCCCGCCGGCCGGAACTTCACCGCCGTCTCGGAGCACGTGGGCCAGCTCAACGGACACCGGACAACCGCCATGGACGCGGCGTCATTCCACGCCGCCAGCCGCAGAATCCTGGACTCGATCAACACCGTCATCGACGGAAAATCCGACGCCGCCCGGCTGGCCCTGACCGTCTTGCTCGCGCAAGGTCACCTCCTGCTTGAAGACGTCCCCGGCGTCGGCAAGACGCTGCTGGCCAAGAGCCTCGCCCGGACCATTGACTGCACGGTCAGCCGGATCCAGTTCACCCCTGACCTGCTGCCCTCCGATGTCACAGGCGTCTCGATCTATAACCAGTCGACGCGCCTCTTCGAGTTCCGCCCGGGCGCCGTCTTCGCCAACATTGTCATCGGTGACGAGATCAACCGTGCCTCCGCCAAGACCCAGTCGGCGCTCCTGGAATGCATGGAGGAACACCAGGTCACGGTGGACGGAGATTCGTACAAGCTTGATGAGCCTTTTATGGTGGTGGCCACCCAGAACCCGATCGAGATGGAAGGGACGTACCCCCTGCCGGAGGCCCAGCGTGACCGCTTTATGGCCAGGATCTCCATGGGCTACCCGGACAAGGAATCCGAGATCGAAATGCTCGAGACCCACCAGGCAACCTCGCCGCTGGCCAGGGTATCTGCCGTGGTCACCGCGGCGGACGTCGCGGCCATGATCGCCACCGTGCAGCAGGTCTACGTTTCCCAGGCGGTGAAGGAATACACGGTCTCCGTGGGCCGGGCCACGCGCGAAAGTCCCCTGCTCCGGCTGGGCGCCAGTCCCCGCTCCATGCTTCAGCTGCTCCGGGCCGCCAAAGCGACGGCAGCCCTGGACGGCCGTGACTTCGTGCTGCCCGACGACGTGGTGGGTGTGGCGGAGTCCGTGCTGGCCCACCGCATCATCCTGGACCGCAAAGCTGCCGGCGCCGGGGAGACTCCGCACAGCGTCATCCGGGGAATCCTGTCCCGGCTCCCCGTGAACCAGGAGCCGGTCAACAGTCCGGCCCGGTCTTCCGTCCCGCAGGCCGGGTTACGGCGGAACCACTAGGCGGGGCCGTTCCGTGGCGCTCCTTGACCGGATTCCCCGGCACCTCTTCAGCCAGCGCGGCTGGGGGCTCCTCGCTGCGGGCGCGGTTTCCCTGCTGGCAGCGCAGATCATGGGACGCCGGGACCTCCTGAGCCTCAGTGTCCTGTTGATCGTCCTTCCCCTGGTTGCCCTCGCCGGGATCAGGCTCGTGAGGCCCCGCTTCCAGGTGTACCGCGAGTTCAACCCCACACCGGTGGAGACCTCCGCACCCACAACCGTCCGGCTGGCGGTTGCCCGAAGCGGCGCGGGCGGCGGACGGGCGATCATGGAGGAAAAGCTGCCGCCGAAGTTCGGGCAGTCCCCCGCCTTCCGTTTTCCGGCACGCTCGGCCACGGGCGGGACCAGCAGATACGAATACCACCTGCGTTCCAGCAGACGGGGGCAGTACCTGATCGGCCCGGTGACAGCAGAGTTCACTGATCCGTTCGGCCTGTCGCTGCACCGCCAGGCCATCGACGACGGCGACATCCTCACAGTCACTCCTGCCGCCGTCGAACTCCCGGTGACGGGGCTCGCCGGCGCCCGCGGCAACGATGGCATCACCGCCACTCGTATCCGGGCCAACCCCAGCGACGATGATGTGATGACCCGCGAATACCGGCCGGGAGACCCCATGCGGCGGGTCCACTGGGCGGCAACGGCCCGCCACGGTGAGCTGATGGTGCGGCAGGAAGAATCGGTCACGACGCCGGAAGCCACTGTCATCCTGGACCAGCGGTTCGTGGCCTTCCCGGCTGGCTCCGGCTCCGGTCACGGGGGGACGGCGGCCCGGGACAGCGACGACGTGGTCAGCAGTACGTTTGAGTGGGCTGTGGTGGCAGCGATCTCCGTCTGTACTCACCTCGCGGAACGGAACTATGCGCTGCGCCTCCTGGACCCCCGCGGCGAACCGGCCTTCCTCCGATCCCCCTCCGCACCGGAGCCGGAGACAGAGGAGTACACCGGGGCGTCAGGGCTGCAATCCATCGCCGAGAGCCTGGCCGCCATCCACCTGTCCGGCGCGCATCACGGCGTCCGGGAACGGCATGGGGCCAGGGAAGGGTCCGCCGCGCGGGAGCACGGCAGCCAGGACTCCGGTCCGGACGTGTTCGACGACTACCTGATGGACAAGCTCTCAGCCCACCGGATGCGCGGACCCATCATTGCCCTGCTCGGCAGGATTTCCACGGCCGAAGCCAAAGCTCTGGCTCCCGCCGCCGGGTACGGGGCAAACGCCTTCGCCATCATGGTGTGCGACAGGCCCGCAGATGCCGAAGAAGCGCTGGAGGCCCTCCGCCGGGGCGGCTGGCGGGCCGTGGCCGTGCAGGCTTCGGTGCCCGTTCCTGTGGCCTGGAGCCACTTTGACGAGGGCGGAGCTGCGCCGGCCACCGCTGCAGCCGACGTCCGCCGCGGGGCGGGGGTGGGACGATGACGCTCGCCCCGGAACGCAGCACCCCCCGCGACCCGCGGCCCGCTTCAACCTCCCCGGGCGGCACCGGACAGGCTCCTGCACGGAACAGGGCGGGACCGTACCCGTGGGCCATGGCCGGGGCTGTCGCCCTGTCGGTGGCCGGGGCTGCGTTGTCCCTCAACGGCGTGCTGCGTGGCTGGGCCTGGTACCTGCCGGTCCTGACCACGGTAGTGGTGGTCTGCCTGACACTTGCGGCACTTCGTGCCCTCCGCGCCCAGCCCCTGCTGGTTGCTGCCGGCGGCTTCGCATCCCTGATCGCCATCCTCACCCTGACCTTCTTCCGGAGCACGGGCATCGCCGGGTTCATTCCCTCCGGCGCAACCATGGCTGAACTGGACAGGTTCCTCCGCAGGGCCAGTGAGACTGTACTGGCCGAGACGGCCCCGGTGGCCCCCAACGCAGGCATTGTTATGGTCACCTGCGCCGTCCTTGGCCTGACCGTCATCCTCATTGATGCCCTCGCCGTGCCGCTGGGGATGCCGGCCACAACCGGGCTGGGCCTGCTGGCCATCCTGGTGGTCCCGGCAATGGTGAAACCGCAAAGCGTAGGGGTGTGGGGCTTCAGCACCGCGGTAGCGGGATACTTGCTGATTCTGGCCTGCAGCCAATGGTTTGCCCCTGATGCCCGGACGTCCGCTGACAGTGGCCGGACGCCCGGCAACCTGCGCCGGGCCGTGTTGACCGGAACCGTTGCCCTGGTGGCCACCCTGGCAGTTCCGCTGGCCATCCCGGGCTTCGACCACGGAACGTTTCCCCAGGGCTCGCGGCTGAACCCGTGGGGCAACGCAACGGGCCTGAATCCCATGATCACGCTGGGAAACAGCCTCCGGGCGCCCGCCGGGACAGGCCGCATCACCTACGCCACCAACGCGTCCGCACCGGTCTATCTGCGGACCGTGACAGTGGACAATTTCGACGGCGAAACCTGGGGGCCCGATGACCGGGACGGCGAGCGCCGGCCGGTGGCGGGACAGATCCAGCCGGGCTACGAAATCACGGCGGACGAACAGGTGCGCCAAGTGACCGCGGTGGACACCGGCAGTTTCACCAGCCAGTACCTGCCGCTGCCCTATGCCCCGGAAACAATCCGCGGGCTCAACGGCTCCTGGACGTGGGACCCTGCAACGCTCGCGGTCAAGGGAGGAAACACCAGCTCCCGCGGCCAGCAGTACATTGTGGCATCCTCAGTGCCGAAGCTCACCGCCACCATGCTCCAGCAGTCATCCCGGGAAGTGCGGGGAATTTCGGACGACTTCACCAGGATTCCCGGCGGCGTTCCGGACATCGTCCGCAGCACCGCTGATGCCGTGACTGCTTCCGGCGATAACGCCTACGCCAAGGCGATGGCCATCCAGAAGTACCTTCGTTCAGGGGAGTTCACCTACTCACTGCAGTCTCCGGTCCAGGGCGGCTATGACGGGAACGGGCTTTCGGTGCTGGCCGATTTCCTGAGCCAGAAGAGCGGCTACTGTATCCACTACTCCTCCGCCATGGCCGTCATGGCCAGGCTGGAAGGAATCCCCAGCCGCATCGCCGTAGGCTACGCGCCCGGCCGGTCCACCGGCGAGACGGTGTCCCTCGCTGGCCAGGGTGCGCTGCCCGAGTACGAGGTGGACGCCCGTGACGCGCACGCGTGGCCGGAACTCTACTTCCAGGGATTGGGCTGGGTGCCGTTCGAGCCCACGCCATCACGCGGCGTGGTCCCCGATTACGCCACCGAGCCGGTGAGCCCGGGCTCCCCCGACCTCATCGAAAACAACGACGACCTGCTGTCCGAATCCACGGCACCCGTCCCGGCTCCGAGCGCCACACCGGCACCCCTTCCGGGTCCTGGTGGCGGCAACGACGTGGGGCAGCTTCTCCTGCCGTGGCTGGCGGGGACAGCACTCGTCCTGCTTGTCCTGCTCCTCGTCGCGTCGCCGCGGCTGGTCCGGACAGGGATCCGCGCCCGGCGGCTCCGTGGCGCGGATCCGGGCAGGGACGCTCCGGGCACAGATGCTTCGCTTCCACTCGCCTGGGCTGAACTCCGCGATCTTGGCACCGACTACGGATTGCCGCCGGAGCCCAGCGAAACGCCGAGGGCGTACTCGGCGCGGCTCCGGAACTCGTCTGTGCTCGGCGGGACGGGCGGGCTGGACGACGCCGCACACCAGGCTGTCCGCTCGCTGACTTCCGACTTCGAACGTTGCCACTACGGCCCGCCCGCCGACCGTCCCGCCGCCAACCCCGCACCCGCTGGCCTGGCGGCAGGCCGCCCCGTGCGGAAGGCCGGGCCCGTTGCGCCCCGCATCGCTGCCGTGCAGCAGTCGTTGCAGGAGAATGCATCGCTTCCGGGGCGGTTGCGCGCCACCTGGCTCCCGGCGTCGGTCCTGGGCCGGTTGGCCGCGTTGCTGGCAGCGCCCTTCCAGGCAGCCGGCAGGCTCGCCCGCCGCACGGCAAAAGCCGCCGCGCGCTCCTGGTCGAGAGTGCGCGACGGCTTCGTGCGGCCCCGACGCGGCTAGCGGGCTGCTGCCGGGTCCGGTCAGCCCGCGGGTCCGGTCAGCCTGCGGGTCCCGTCAGCCTGCGTAGGGGTCCGCGATGCCGATGTACTGGGTGTAGAGGTACTCCTCGATCCCTTCGAGTCCGCCCTCGCGCCCCAGTCCGGACTGCTTGACGCCGCCGAAAGGTGCGGCGGCATTGGAAATGACGCCGGCATTCAGGCCCAGCATGCCGGTCTCCAGGCGTTCGCCCATCCGGATGCCGCGGTTCAGGTCCCTGGTGAAGACGTAGGCCACGAGCCCGTACTCGGTGTTGTTGGCAAGGCGTACGGCTTCGTCCTCGGTGCCGAAGGTGATGATCGGCGCGACGGGGCCGAAGATTTCCTCGGACAGGATCCGGGTGCCTTCGGTGACGCCGGTGAGAATGGTGGGCTGGTAGAAGTAGCCGGGGCCCTCTGCTGCCGCACCGCCCAGGACGGCCTTCGCGCCCGACGCCACGGCGTCGGTGACGAGTTCGTGGACCTTGTCCCGGCTCTTTGCATCGATCAGCGGGCCTACCTTGGATTCGGGCTCGGTGCCCCGGGCGGTGGTCATCTCCCGCATCTTCGCAGCGAACTTCTCTGCGAACTCATCCGCAACCGATTCATGCACGATGAACCGGTTGGCTGCGGTGCAGGCCTCGCCCATGTTCCGCAGCTTGGCCAGCATGGCCCCGGCGACGGCGGCGTCCAGGTCGGCGTCCTCGAACACCACGAACGGGGCGTTGCCGCCGAGTTCCATCGAGGTCCGCAGCACGGTTTCGGAGGCATCGGCGAGGAGGCGGCGGCCAACCTCGGTGGATCCAGTGAAGGACAGCTTGCGCAGGCGCTGGTCCTTGATCAGCGGGCCCGTGGTGGCACCGGCCGTGGACGTGGGAATCACGTTCAGGACACCGGCGGGCAGCCCTGCTTCCATCATGACCGCAGCGAAGAGCTGCGAGGTCAGCGGCGTCAGGTTCGCAGACTTCAGCACCATGGTGCAGCCCGCGGCGACAGCCGGAGCGATCTTGCGGGTGGCCATGGCCAGCGGGAAGTTCCAGGGTGTGATCAGCAGGCACGGGCCCACCGGCTTCTTCGTCACCAGCAGCCGGGACTTCCCGTCGGGAGATACGGAATACCGGCCAAACGCGCGCACGGCCTCCTCGGAGAACCAGCGCAGGAACTCCGACCCGTACGTGACCTCGCCCCGGGCCTCGGCGAGCGGCTTCCCCATCTCCAGCGTCATGAGCAGGGCAAAATCCTCGGCCCGCTCCGTCACCAGGTCAAAGGCCCGGCGCAGGATCTCACCGCGCTCGCGCGGCGGGACCTTGGCCCAGGACTCCTGGGCCGCCGCGGCAGCATCCAGGGCAGCAATGGCATCCTCCGGGCCGGCGTCGGCAATGCTCACCAGCACCTTGCCGGTGGCGGGATCCTCGACGTCGAACGTCTTTCCCGACGCGGCCGGCCGCCATTCGCCATTGATCAACAAGCCTGTGGGGACCGAAGTCAGCAGCCCGCTCTCACGTTCCGCAGAAACAGTTGTGTGGGCAGTGACAGTCACGATGACTCCCTCGTCAGTAAAGTACGTTCCCAGGCCCACGGGGCTGTTGCGGCCGTGTCCTGGCTGATTTCCTTCACAGTACTGCCGGGCCGAACCGACGGTCTACGCCCGGATGCACCACGCGTCCGAAGCCAGGTTGTGCAGTTGCACAGGCGTGGGCTGACCTGCCATGAGGCCCTGCGGCGAAGCCTGGTCACTCCCTGTTCAACCCCGCGCTGCGCAAACATCAGCGCGCTGCGAGCACCGCCGAATACAGCTCGCGCTTACTCACCCGGACGTCCTCCGCAACGGCAGCCACCGCTTCCTTGAGCCGGATCCCCTGGGCCATCAGTTCGTTCACGGCGGCAACGTGGTCTTCCGGGGCGCCCGGAGCCTTCTCGGGAGCACCGCCCACCACAACCGCTATCTCGCCGCGGACCTCGTTGTTTTCCGCCCAGAGCAGCAGCTCCCCTACCGTCCCGCGAATGACTTCCTCGTAGGTCTTGGTCAGTTCACGGCAGACAGCGATCCGCCGCTCCGCGCCGAAACGCTCGCGGAGCGCCCGCAGCATGGACTCCAGGCGGTGCGGGGCTTCAAAAAACACCATGGTGCGCCGCTCGGCGGAGAGGTCCGCCAGCCGGGACGCGCGTTCACCCGCCTTCCGGGGAAGGAAACCCTCAAAGCAAAAGCGGTCCGTAGGGAGGCCGGAGAGGGCCAAAGCGGTCAACACGGCCGAGGGCCCCGGCACCGCAGTCACTGTGAGTCCGGCTGTTACAGCACCCTCCACCAGCCGGAAGCCCGGGTCCGACACGGCGGGCATGCCTGCGTCGGTGACCATAACAAGGGTTTTGCCCGCACGGACCTGCTCCAGCAGCTCCGCTGTCTTCGTGGCTTCATTGTGCTCGTGGTAGCTGATAACCCTGCCTGCCACAGTGACGCCGAGACTTTGGACCAGGCGGTGCAGGCGCCTGGTGTCCTCGGCAGCGACGATGTCCGCCGTGCCGAGCAGTTCGATGAGGCGGGCCGACGCGTCTCCGGTGTTTCCGATGGGCGTGGCCGCCAGGACGATCCGGCCGGGCCCTGCTGCCACCGCACCTGACGCGGCCGGTCCTGCTGCGACGTCATCACCGGTCACCGGCCCCGCCTCAGCCACAATCGAAGGTTCGGCAGGGCTGGAATCGGCAAAGGTGCTGGGGTTAGGGTCCACCCCACCAGCCTACTGCCGGCAGGTGGCGTAAGCGTCAAAAGGTAGCATGGGGCACGTGACGCAGACCTGGATGCGGCCTGCCGAGGCCAGAGAACATGTTCCCCCGACCGGCCGCCCCTGGATTGCCCGCCCGGCGGAGGCGTTCTCCGCGGCAGCCCTGCGCGAGCGGCTCATCGGCAACGTCCGCAGCTGGCGCGACTACCCGCCGTCGCTGCAGTTCTGGTTCTGGCTGGTTCCTGTTGTGACCTCCGTGATCGGCGGCATCCTGCGTTTCGTCCGTCTGGACAGCCCTCCCAGCCTGGTTTTCGACGAAACCTACTACGTCAAAGACGCCTATTCCTACCTGGTCAGCGGCTATGAGCGCCAGTGGCCGGACAAGGCCAACGACTCCTTCAATGCAGGCAACCCGGCCATCCTCCTGGACAGCCCGGAATACGTGGTTCATCCCCCGGTGGGCAAATGGATGATCGCGGGGGGCATGTGGCTATTCGGCTCGGATAATCCCTTCGGCTGGCGGTTCGGCGCGGCCCTGACGGGCACCCTGTCCATTCTGCTCCTGACGCTGATCGCCCTCAAGCTGTTCCGGTCCCTGCCCCTGGCGGCCGCGGCAGGCCTGCTGCTCGCCGTCGACGGCCATCATCTGGTGATGTCACGGACCTCGCTGCTGGACATCTTTTTGATGTTCTGGCTCCTGGCCGCCTTTGGCGCCCTGCTCCTGGACCGCGACGACGGGCGGCGGCGCCTCGCGGCGCGGCTCGCACGGCTGGCGGCGGCGTCGACGGCGGGACGTCCGTCCGGGCGCCAGCTGCTCGCTGGACCGTGGCTGGGGATCCGCTGGTGGCGCGTCACCGCCGGCGTATGCATGGGGCTGGCCGTGGGGACAAAGTGGTCCGGCCTGTTCTTCCTTGCCGTCTTCGGCCTCCTGACGGTCCTCTGGGACCTGAACGCGCGCCGGGTGGCGGGCATCCGGGGCTGGATCAGCGGCGGAATCATCAAGGACGGCCTGCCGGCCTTTGCCAGTATGGTTCCCGTCGCTGCCCTGGTTTACACCGCCACATGGACCGGCTGGTTCCGTTCCGGGGACGCCTACTTCCGCCGCTGGGCGCAGGACAACCCCTCCTCTGCGTGGGGCTGGGTGCCTGACTCGCTCCGCTCGCTGGCGCACTACCATCTCGAGGCCTACAAGTTCCATCAGGGCCTGGGCTCGGAACACCCGTATGAGGCCAGTGCCTGGAGCTGGCTGGTGATGGGCCGGCCGACGTCGTTCTACTACCAGCAGCCGGGACCGGAAACCCTGGAGTGCGAGGCAGCCCGCTGCGCCTCGGCCATCCTCTCCGTGGGAAACCCCGTGATCTGGTGGAGTGCGGCAATCTCCCTGGTGGTCCTGCTCTTTTGGTGGGCCGGACGCCGTGACTGGCGCGCCGGGGCGATCCTGGCCGGTGTGGGGGCCGGGTACCTGCCGTGGTTCCTGTACCCGGAGCGCACCATGTTCTTCTTTTACGCCGTCTCTTTTGAGCCCTTCCTGATCCTCGCCCTGGTCTATTGCCTTGGCCTGGTCCTGGGCCGGGAAACCGAGCCGCTCTGGCGCCGGCGGTCGGGCCTTTACCTCGTTGCGCTTTTTGTAGCTGCGGCGGTCCTGCTGTCCGCATTTTTCTACCCGTTATGGACTGCGGAGACCATCCCGTACCAGGAATGGCGCATCAGGATGTGGATGCCGTCCTGGATCTAAGGCAGGATTGCATCAAACCTTTGAACGCCGCGGGAAGGCAGCGGAACGGAGACACCCCCGTGCGAGAAGCAAGCACTGAACTCCTGGTGGAGCTGGAGCCGGACAGCAATGTCACCGATCTCCTGCTCCGGCAGGAAGCCGCCAACACCGCCCACCCCCTCTACGCCCGCAAGGGTCCCAACGGCTGGACCGACGTTCCGGCGCACAAATTCCTCCAGGATGTCTGCGCCCTGGCCAAGGGGCTCATTGCCGGCGGCCTTGAGCCGGGAGACAGCGTGGCAGTGATGTCCGCTACGCGCTATGAGTGGACGCTGGTGGACTTCGCCGTCTGGTTCGCCGGTGGCGTGACAGTGCCGATCTATGAGACGTCGCCGCCCAGTCAGGTGGAGTGGATCCTGCACGACGCCGGTGCCCGGCATGTGTTCGCCGAGGACCGCGAGAAGGTGGCCATGATTGCCCGTGTAGTGGAGGGCTCGACGCTCCTGCGGGACCGGCTGGTCAGCGTAGTCAGGATGGATTACGACGGCGATGCCCCGGACCTCGCCAGCCTCTCCGCCGCCGGCACGGGCGTGACGGACGCCGAACTGGAACGCCACCGCTCGGCCGCCGGACTGGACGACGTCGCGTCCCTCGTCTACACCTCGGGTACCACCGGCCGCCCCAAGGGGTGCCAAATCACTCATGGCAATTTTGCTCTCGTGGCCGTCAACGTGGTGGCTTTCCTGCCGGAGATCCTGAAGCAACCCCATGCCCGCACCTTGATGTTCCTGCCACTGGCCCATGTGCTTGCCCGTGCAGTCCAGGTTTCGTGCCTCCATGCCGGCGCCACGCTCGGCCATGTCAACAGTTCCGCGGCGTTGCTGGAGGCTCTGGGCACGTTCAGACCGACCTTCCTCCTCGCGGTGCCCCGGATTTTCGAGAAGGTCCGGGCAGGCGCCGCGCACAAAGCTGCCGTGGCCGGCAAATCCAGGATTTTCGCCGCGGCAACCGCTGTCGCCATCCGCTATTCCACCGAACAGGACAGCGCCGCCCGCGGCCAAGGAAACGGGCCGGGCATCACGTCGCGGCTGAGACATGCCCTCTTTGACCGGCTGGTGTATTCCAGGATCCGCCAGCTTTTCGGCGGCCGGGTGCAGCATATGGTTTGCGGGGCCAGCCCACTGGCAGCCGACGACGCGCACTTCTTCCGTGGTGCCGGCATACCGGTCCTTGAGGGTTACGGCCTGACCGAGACCACCGCACCCTGCACAGCCAACACTCTAACCCGCACCCGGGTGGGAAGCGTGGGCATCCCCCTGCCGGGAACCACCATCCGGGTGGGGGAGGACGGCGAGGTGCTGGTGAAAGGCATCGGCGTGTTCAAGGGATACCACGCCAACGACGCCGCCAACGCGGAAGCCTTCGTGGACGGGTTTTTCCGCACCGGGGATCTAGGCGAACTCGACCCGGAAGGCTTCCTGACCATCACCGGCCGCAAGAAGGACCTGCTCGTCACCGCCGGGGGGAAGAACGTGGCGCCGGGTCCGCTTGAGGAGAAAATCCGAGCCCACCAACTGGTTGACCATGCGGTCGTGGTGGGCGACGGGAAGCCGTTTGTTGCCGCCCTCATCAGCCTGGATCCTGCCGGACTCGAAAACTGGTGCCAGGAAAACAAGATGCCGCTCCTGTCCCTGCCCGAAGCCGCCCGGGATCCCCGCGTTCGGCAGTCCATTCAAACGGCGGTGGACCAGGCGAATACGCTGGTTTCCCATGCTGAGGCCGTCCGGAAATTCACTGTCCTGACCGCAGCACTGACGGAAGAATCCGGCCACCTGACGCCCTCCCTCAAACTCAAGAGGGCCGCCGTCGTCAATGATTTTGAAGCGGAGATCGCCGGGCTGTACGGCAGCTAAACGGGAACGCCGGGGGCGTCCTTCTCAACCTTGGCGAGCCCGCGGCGGCGGCGTGTGGGCCAGGTGAGGATCAGGGTCACCAGTGAGGCCAGAAGCACCAGCCCGGCGATCACGATCCCGGCATCAATCCAGAACTGGCCGGGGAAGAGCCGGATCAGGGTGTCTTCCAAGGCAAAGGTCCACGAGCCGCTTGCAAAGAAGAGGCGGTGGAACTCGGTGAAGAACTGCTGCCAGCCCAGCACAGCCAGAGCCGCGAGAGCCAGGATGATGGCCAGGGAAATGATGGATCCGGCGAACAGGCCCCGGCGCACGCCACCCGTGCTCTTGCGGCGCAGGTAGGCGATGGCCACGATACTGAGCACTATCAGGAGCGCCCCCGCCCCGAAGGCGGAAAGGATAACGAGCTTCACGTCCGCCATGTGGCTGACTTCGCCGTCCTTGAACAGGCTGTCACCGCTTCGGTTGACGAGGTCACCGAGATACCGCGGGCCCGCCCAGTTGCTGAGGTAGTCCACGGTGTAGGAGCCGTACGTCATACGGTCCTCGGTGCTGAAGCCGTACCCGTCACCGGGAAAACCAGGCCTGTTGTATTCGACCCAGAGGAACAGCGGGCTGGTCACGGCGCGCACGGCGAGCACCAGGAGAATGACGGGGTAGAAAAACGCCAGGAGGACCTGCCAGATACGCGGCGCAACAGGTTTGGCGTTGGCGGCACTCTCGCGCTCGGCATTGCGGCGCTCCACTTCGTCCTGCGGCGGGCGGACCAGAAGCGCGGATGTCGGGAGCGGTTCATGGAAGGGAGCTGCCTCGTGCCGGGCTGCGCCGGGGAGGGGAGCTTCCTTCCCGGTCCTGGCCCCTGAAGACCCGACGGCGGCTGAAGACCCGACGGCGGCGCGCTGGGTTTCAGCGGAATCGGATCCAGACCGTTCGGCTCCTCCGCGGCGCCCGGCAACGGCGCGTTCCACGGCGGTGGGTTCGGCGGTGGAACGTTGAGCGGTGGAACGTTCGTGGCTGGCGCTGTCAGGGCTGGAAGATGCAGGGCTGGATGCCTCAGCGTTGGCAGGCTCAGCAGCGGAAGTCTCCGCCCCGGAAGGTTCGGCGGCGGCCTCCGCGGCCTTCCGGTCCGCGCGGCTTTCGGGTTGACCCGTCATCCAGGAAAAAGCGGGTTCGTCCGAGTCGGATGAGGTGTCGAGGACCGGATCCGGCTGCGGCTCCGAGCGTTTGGCAGGGGTCGGCGAATTGTCGTTCACAGCAGCGTCACTTCCGTTGAGGTTCGCGTTGCCGGCTCTGGTCCGGGCAGCGCGATGTGTCTGGTCTTGAGCCTACCGGCCTAGTTGTCATACTCGGCCCAAGGGATGTTCCAGTCCCCGTAGCCGTCGTCGACGGCTGCGTAGTCGCCCTCTGTGTTGATGATTTGAACGACGTCGCCGGTGGTCATGTTGTCAAAGACCCAGGCGGCGCCGTCGGGAGCGAAGCCAATACAGCCGTGGGAGACGTTCGTGTTTCCGATGAACGGGTAGGCGGACTCGAGTGCCTGGTGGATGTAGGCGCCGCTGAGTGTCAGGCGGATGGCGTACTCCACGTCCACGTTGCCGTAGTAGGCGGGGTCGCCGGGCTTGAGCCCGATGCTGGCGGCCCGGAAGTGGTCGTAGCGGTTCTTTTCCATCAGCACCGCGTAGCCTCGGGCCGACGGGAAGCGTTTGTCCCCCATGCTGACCGGGAGGGTTTTGACTACCTGGTCATTGACGCTGAGGGTAAACGTGTGCGCGGCGGCATCGGCGATGGCCACCTTCTTGTCGCCGAAACGGATGTTCGCCTTCTTGTTGAAGTTGGCGATCTGGCCGTTGCCGAGGTCCACGCCGAAGAGCTTCATGTCCATGGTGACGGTGGAGTTGGCAGCCCAGAAGGCTTCGGAACGGTAGCGGACCATGGTGTCGCTGAACCAGTGGAAGGCCCCCGCCTGGCCGGCACTGGAGGTAATGGTGATGGCCTTCTCCACCGCCTCCCGGTTGAGCACGGGCTCACTGAAGACAACCTGCAGGGGCTGCCCCACACCTACCTTCATACCGTCCAGAGGATAGATGGCGGCATCGGCTTCATGCGTGCTGGACACGGTATTGAACGACTGCGTGGCCGTTGTTTCGCGTCCCGCGCTGTCCGTGACCACATAGGTGTAGCTGTACTCTGTGTTGAACTTCAGCGGGGCCGTGGCAGTCCAGCTGCTGCCATCAGCCGCGAACGCGCCCTCGACCGCCTCACCGGAGGTACTGGTGAGGGTGACGCTCTCGATCCTGCCATTACCCACTGTGACTGAAACCGGGGTTGCAGGGTTCACCTGTTTGGCGGCGTCGGCAGGGGTGATGTCCACTTTCACGGGAGCGACCACCGGCGAGGCCAGGCCCGGAGCCGAGCGGACGGCGGATGCTGCTTCCGACTCCAGCGCCCCGCGCGCGAAGCCGGGCGCAACCGCCGCAAAAACACCGCCTGCAGCAGCAAAGGCGCAGACGGCTGCCACAACGAGAATCTTCTTGGCGGTCGACATACGGCGTGGCTTTACTTCAGGCTCCATAGTCCGATCTTAATGGTTGAAGGTAACAACCCCGGGCGCGGTCCGCGCCCGGGGAGTCACACCTCAGTAACGATAATGCTCGGGCTTGTACGGGCCTGCGACGTCGAGGTCCAGGTACTCGGCCTGTTCCTTGGACAATTCCGTCAGCTCGACATCCAGTGCGCCCAGGTGCAGCCTGGCCACCTTTTCGTCGAGGATCTTGGGCAGGACATAGACCTGGTTGTTGTATTCGCGGTCGCCTTCGGGCTGGTCCCGCTTGGTCCACAGTTCGATCTGCGCGATGGTCTGGTTCGCGAAGGAGTTGCTCATGACGAAGGAAGGGTGGCCGGTGGCGTTGCCCAGGTTCAACAGGCGCCCCTCGGACAGGACGATGATGGACTTCTCGGCGTCCGTGCCCTGGTCAAACACCCACTCGTGCACCTGGGGTTTGATTTCCACCTTCTTGACTCCGGGGATGCGGGCCAGGCCGGCCATGTCGATTTCGTTGTCGAAGTGGCCGATGTTGCCCACGATGGCCTTATCACGCATGCCGGCCATGTGCTCGGCCATGATGACGTCCTTGTTCCCGGTGGTGGTGATGAAGATGTGGCCTTCACCCAGCACGGACTCCAGCCTGGCAACCTGGTAGCCGTCCATCGCTGCCTGCAGTGCGCAAATGGGGTCGATTTCGGTGACAATAACACGGGAGCCCTGGCCGCGGAAGGCTTCTGCAGCACCCTTCCCGACGTCGCCGTAACCGCAGACAACCGCCACCTTGCCGCCCATCAGGACGTCTGTGGCCCGGTTGATGCCGTCCGGCAGGGAATGGCGGATACCGTACTTATTGTCGAATTTGCTCTTGGTGACCGAGTCGTTGACGTTGATGGCCGGGAACAGCAGTTTGCCCTGCTCAGCCAACTGGTAGAGGCGGTGCACACCGGTGGTGGTTTCCTCGGTGACGCCGCGCAGGTGGGAACCGATGCGGGTCCACCGCTGCGGGTCCTCCTGCAGGGACGCACGAAGAACGTCCAGGAAGATCCTGCCTTCTTCGGATTCGTCCTCGGCTGCTGTCGGCACAGAACCGGCTGCCTCGAAGTCAACACCCTTGTGAACCAGCATGGTGGCGTCGCCGCCGTCATCCAGGATCAGGTTCGGGCCCAGCTCCGGAGCAGCATCCGCGCCGGGCCAGGTGAGGATCTGCTGGGCCGTCCACCAGTACTCTTCGAGGGTTTCGCCCTTCCAGGCAAACACCGGCACGCCCTGCGGGTCCTCAACTGTACCGTTGCCCACCACCACGGCGGCGGCGGCTTCGTCCTGGGTGGAGAAGATGTTGCAGGAGGCCCAGCGGACCTCGGCGCCGAGCGCGGTGAGGGTCTCGATCAGGACGGCGGTCTGCACCGTCATGTGGAGGGAACCGGCGATCCGCGCACCTTTCAGCGGCTGGCTGGCGCCAAACTCCTTGCGGAGGGACATCAACCCGGGCATCTCGTGTTCGGCAAGGCGGATCTGGTGGCGGCCGGCTTCGGCCAGCGAAATGTCGGCAACCTTGTAGTCAAATGTCATGGGATTCCTTTGCTCTGTCCGATGTCGGCAACGACGCTAAAGCGTCTGCGTAGAAGTTATGTGGTGAATGGCAACTGCGTTGGCGGGCTCCCGGTGAGGTCCGGCCGCTAACGGCAGGGGCCTGGCGGAATTGCCTAGGCTGCACCGGCCGGGCGCGTGCCGTCGGCAGGCGGAGCCACCGAATCGTGCTGGTCGGAGCCGGCTGCGTTGGCGGCCTGCAGCAGTTCCGGGGGCAGCAGCAGCGGGATCCCGTCCTGGATCGGGTAGCGGAGCTTCACGCCGGAATCTCCTGCCGCCGTCGATACAAGCTCGTCGCCTTCCTGGACCAGCGGCGAGCCGGTCACGGGACAGCGCAGGACGGACAACAGGTCAGGGTCGAGCTTTGCCATGGTTGATGCTCCCGGAAGGGCGCGTATTCGCGCCGGTGGCTGACTGATTAGCAGGTTCCAGCCTACCGCCAGATGAGTATCCCGACGGTTCGGGGACGCAGGCGGCCGGGCGTACGGCAGTCAGCAACGGCCCCGGTCAGGAAGGTTCGCGCAGGACACGGAGGTGGCCGCGCCGGGCGCCTTCCGCCGGGGCAGGCGCCTCCAGCGCCGAATGGGAAGCCCGCTGGGCCTGCGTTGTCTGCAGCTTAGGGGGCAACGCCGCCGCTTCCCGGACCGCGTTGGCAAGTGCCAGGAGGTCGTCGGGGCCAGGCTGTTGCGGGTTGGCGGGCATGGCCAGGCGAAGTACTTCCCAGCCACGTGGAACCGTCAGCGAGCCGGCATGCTGCTCGCACAAATCGTAACAATGCGGCTCAGCGTAGGTGGCAAGCGGACCCAGGACTGCGGTGGAGTCGGCATAGACGTACGTCAAAGTAGCTACCGCTGACTGACGGCAGGCTGATCTTGAACACTCACGGATAGCTCCCACGACATCACAGACTACTCCGTCGCACGGACTTTTCCGGGTATTTGCGGCCGCTGCCGCCGCGTCCTGATGCGTTTCACCGGGTGGTGTCGCGTAAATCTGCGGCCGGGTTTACAGTCAATGTATGCAGTCATCGAACCATGATTCCGCTTTTACGGTCCGTTTGGCTGACCCGGACGCCCGCATCGGCGAAACGGGACCGGCTTCACCGGGCCGAAGCTTCGCGACGCGCCGCAGGAACCGCCACGGCCGCGGCCTCCGGGGTGAGCTGGTGCTGCCCACACACCCCGGGTACCGGACACGATCCGACCGCTTTGATGACATGGTGCTTGACTCGGCGCAGCGGCTGCACGACATCTGGGGCAAGACACTGGACGGCGTACGCTTCGCCGTCGACGAGATACCGCCGGAGCTCGAGCAGTTGGTGGCCAATTCCGCACCACCTCCCATGGGCTCCTACACTCCCGCCACGGAGGAGGAAGGCCCGGTCATCACGCTGTACCGCCGGGTGGTGGAGCAGGGCTGCGGCAGCCGGGAGGAGCTGCAGGACCTCGTTCACGATATTGTTGTGGAACACACCGCCGAAATGCTCGGCGTGGCACCGGAAACGCTCGATCCGGTCTACCGCCGCAGGTACTGAACCCGGCAACTGAGGCCCGGCTATTTGCACCTGGCAGGACCCGCCGCGCACTCTCAGTAGCGCAGGGTGACGGCTACCTTTTCCTGTCCTGACGCTGCCGGCATAAAGGCCAACGTTGAAATATCCTCGCGGCCTTCCTGCTGCAGGAGCAGCGCGCCGTAGGCAGCGTCCCCTGATGCTGCGACGACGTACGCCACGACCTCTGACCCATCCACCTGTTCGGGAAGTTTGATCGAGGTGGTGGTGCCGCCCGCGACGTCGGCCGTTGCCGCCGGCCGGATCCTGCCGTCCGCTGTGACGGGGCTGTAGGAGATCGTTGCCCGGTTCTCCAATACGCCGAAGACCAGGGTCCTGTCTCCCCCCTTCGGCACCGGGACGACGTGCTGGCTCCCCAGCCTGGTACCGGAAGCCGCCCACGCAACGTCGGAGGCCTTGTCGCTGCTGACCCCGCGGGTGACCCGTGCCGAGGCCACAAATGACACGTCCGAACTGGTGGACACGGTGTAGTGGCCGGCCGGGACACCGGCCAGCGAAATCTCTGTGACCGCGGCGGCCTTGGCAGTCACAACACCGCCGCCGGGCAGGGCCTTTTGCCCATCCCGGCCGAAGAGCTTGACTTCCACTACTGCGTCCGACGGACCGGGGACGGTGATGGCCAACGCCGGTCCGGCGTCGTCGAAGCCGCCGGTCCCGGTCACGGCAGCGATTCCGCCGGCGTCCTGGATGTCGATCCCGGTCAGGACCTGCCTCGCGGCAGGAGCAGCTCCAGGCCCAATGAAGTCCACACCGCCGGGCGTCAGCCCACGGAGCACACTTTGCTGAATGGCGGCGGCCACGGGACCGCCGGCGCTGCGGACGTGCACGCTTAGCTGCGCCTCCCCCGGCGCCAGGCCGGCAAGGACAACCGAGCGGGTCGTCCCCGGCGCGACGAGGAGGCCCCGGCTGCCGGGAGCCTGGATCTGCCCCTTATTCCCAAAGAGCTCCAGGCTGACCGTGGCCGGCGTACTGGAGGCATTGCTCAGGACCAGGACGGAGCTGCGGCCCACCGTGGTGCTGGCACCGCTGAGCCACAGGTCGTTGGCAGGCGGCTGGCAGTTGGCTGCCGCGGAACCCTGGAGGTCACCGTCGGTGGCCGTGTATTTCACAACACCGGCCGCGGAGGGCTGCTGGCCGTCCAGGGCCTCGGCGCCCAGGACGGTGGCGCCGTCCACATTGTGCCCGTTGAGCACACCGGCCTTTACATCCTGGGGGCCGGATTCCTGGCCCGGTTGGCCGCCACCCTTGGCGATTTCGACGGCGGGCGTACCGTTGAGCGCGGACAGCACGCTTCCCGGAAGGACACCGCCGGGGGCGCTGAGGACGGCACCGGTGACGACGCTCCTGGCCGTCGCTGATTCCGGACTGAACTGCGGGTCCGTACCCGCTTCCGTCCCTTCGAGCAGGCGGGCCGGTCCCGGACATACACCCACGCTGGCGCCCGCCGGAACGGAGGCCAGGACAGCAGGAATGCTGCGGCTGCCGGCCGGTTGGGGGGCAAAGGACGCAGCCGCGACGATGCCTCCTGCCGCCGCAACAATGGCCACCGCAGAAACCAGGCCGGCCAGCAGTTCCCTGGCAGGGGTCTTGCGGCCGGCAGGCGGCGCAGCTATCGCAGCTGTTGCCTTGGCTGGCGTGTCCGCTTCCGCACCGGAGCCGGGTGCAGTGCGCGGATCCGACCCAGGACGCGTATCCGCGGCGGGGCTTGTGGCTGCCGGAGCGCCCGTGCGTGCCAGAGGCATTTCCGGGCCGGCGGGAGGCGTTTCTGACCCGGCCGGTCCGGGCTGGGCAGCGTCCTTATGCATTCTGGTGTTCCTTACGCAATGATCCCTCGTCCCGGGACAGTCCCGTGTTGGGCCGGCGCGCGGGGATGGGAATGGCGAGCATCAGCGTGAGTCCGAACACCGTTGCCTGCGCGATGCCGGCCCACAGTGCCCACGGGGCGTCGTAGCGGATGGTCAACTGGCCCGCCGACGCGGGCAACGTAAAGGCCTGGGCCGAGCCTGATGTTGTGGCGGTGAGCTTCCGGCCGTCATACCAGGCGCTCCATCCCGGATCCGGCCGCTCCGCGAGCACCACAAGCCTGCCCTCCGGACCTTCCGCAATGGTGGTGTCGACGTCGTCGTACTTGGAGGCCACGAGCGCCACCGTGGCGCCGGCCGGGTCAACAATCCGCACCCGGTGGGCAACATCAGCAGGCTGGAGCGCAGGCTGGTTCAGCGGCGTGATCCGCCACAGCCAGCCAACATCCGTCTGGCCGACGGCAACGAGGCCCGGCACGGCGTCCATCCGGCTGGCAGTGATCTGGGCGGCGGTATCTGCCGAGCGGAGCACCACAAATCCGGCACCCAGGCGTTCGAGCAGCGGCCGCGGGTCCACGCCCTGCCCGGCCACAAGAGTGGCCACAACGCTGCGGATGGAGGCGGTGACATCGTCATCGTCCCGGACTGTCTCCTGGCCTGGTGCGCCCATGATGTTCCGGGCGGCGGCAATGGTGGAAAGGCTGTCCAGGGTTGTCCCGGCACCGCGCATCAGGGCTGCGTCAAAGGTGCCGTTCTCCTTGGTACTGATCAGCAGCGTCCGTGACTGTTCAGGCCCGGTGCCGCGGTCGATCGCCGTTGCCGGAAGCGTGCGGGCGTTGCCGGCCTCCACGAGCCGGGGGGTGCCGAGCGGCGGGCCGGCCGAACCGTCGGCCGGTTGCGCCGCAGCGGCCGGCCGGAGGACGTTCTGCGCCGACCAGGCCGCCATGCCGGCCAAGGGGCCTGCCAGCAGCAACACCATGCCCAGGGCTACCGCGGACCGCAGCATCACATTTTGCCGGATGCGCGACGACATGGATCGGTCCGCGGCATCAAGCAGCCGCTCGGCGCCGATCAGCGCCGCTGCCAGGAGTGCGAACCCTGCGGCCGAGACAGCCGGACCGGTGAACGGTGTGACCAGGGTGTCTCCAAGGACGCCGGTGGCGACGTGCCCGGCCAGCCAGCCCCCAACCAGGACCACCAGCGCCGCCACCCACAGCGCACGCGCAGTCCGGCTGCGTTTGCCTGGCAGGAAAAGTGCCGCCACGGCAAGCGCCAGGACCGGAACCGCAACCAGAAGCGCCAGAAGCAGTGCCCATGGGATGACCCCACCGCTAAAGAAGGGAAGCCCGGACAGGCCACCCCCGGGTGCGAACAGCAGGGGCTGGCCCAGGATTTGCTGCCACAGGGGGGCCGCTTCGAATGCCAGCGGCACGCCGGGATCGGCGAGGAGCGCCCGCGGCCTGTCGATGACGGAAAGTCCAAAGGGAAGGAAGAGGGCCACACTGGGCAGCAGGGCCCACCAGACTGTGCGTCCGCGGCGTCCCAGCACCAGGCCGCAGAGCACGATAAGCACCACGGCGGGGATCAGCAGCGAGGGTGCAGCTGCGGCAACAACCGCCAGGGCCAGGCCCGCCGCGGCAGCAGCTGTCCAGGACGGTGTTCCGTTGACGCCCGGATGCGTCGGCGGCTTCTCGGTAAACCGTCGCTCACCCGGGGCCGGAAGGATAAACCGCCCGTGGCCAACGGCGGATCCCGTGGCGCGCAGGAGGGCCAGGACCAGCAACGGGATCATGATGTGGGCCACCAGTGCACCGGCACGGCCCTGATTGAGGGCCACCTGCAACGCCGGAGCGGCAGCCCAGAACAGTGCGGCAGCAAAGCGGAAGCGGCGTCTGGTGGTCACACCGCCGGCGGCAAACCAGGCGGTCAGGCCGGACAGTGGCGCGGCGAGCAGGAGCAGCCAGGACATGGCCGCGTTGGCATCTCCGCCGCCCGACACGCCAAGGATCCACAGCACGTAACCGAACGGGTCTCCCTTGCCGGGAAGCCCCGCACCCAGGCTGATCCACCAGCTGGATGCATGGTGCCAGATTTCGCCCAGGGTGGCGGACACAGGTATCAGGCCGCCGCCGGAGACGGCCTCGGCACGGAACAACCCGCTGAGGGCGGTCACGGAAGCTGCGGCCGCGATGACGATGGCGGCGAGTGCACCAGCGCCCACCCAACCGCGTTCGGTGGTGGTCAGTGCTGCGAAGTCATCGGTGGAGTCGCCGGTGGGCTGGTCCGCGAGGGGGTCGTGCAGCAGGCCGTCGGCTGTGGACCTGTCTGCACCGAGGGCCTCCATCAGGGAACGCCGGTGGTTCCAGACGTCACGCCGGGGCGTCTGCAGCTTCTTGATGACCGAACGCCTGATCCGGCGGGTACTGGCTGCCGTCCGCCGGGATTTTGCCACAGCGGCCGGCCGGCCCAGTGCGGCGATCGTCGCTACGAGCTGGGAGAATCCGTGTCCCGGGTCCTTGACCGCGATGCTGAGGACGAGCTTGAAGATACTGCCCAGCAGGGCGCCCACAGCATGGATGGGAACCTTCCAGAGCGGTGCGTGCTTGAGCCGAAGGTGGACCTGCGCCTTGCGGGCGGCCGAGGGGTTGCCTTGGGCATGGGGGCGGTGGGCCACATGGAACATCCGCGCAGTGGGAACAACCACTACGCGGTGCCCGGCGAGGCGGTTGCGCCAGCAAAAGTCGACGTCATCACCCGTGCCGGGAAGTGCGGGGTCGAACCCTTGAAGGTGTTCCCAGATATCGCGCCGGACCAGCATGCCCGCTGAGTTCACTGCGAAAGTGTCCGTACGGCCGTTGTACTGGCCCTGGTCGAGCTCGTCGGCGTCAATCATGGTGAGGCGCTCGGCCCACCGGCTGGTGGACAGCCCGACGTCGATCAGTCGGCGTCCGGAGTGCCAGTCCAATTGCTTGCAGCCGGCGACCGTCACCGATGGTGCGCGTTCCACGGCACCGAGGAGTTCAGCCAGCGTCTCCGGGGCGGGGGCTGCGTCATCGTGAAGCAGCCAGATCCACTCCGCTGCGCGGCTGGACTGGCCTTCCCAAGGTGACCGTGCGCTGAGTCCGGCGCGTACGGCACCCCCCATGCCGCTCCTGCCGTGGGGGAAGCTGAGGACGTTCCCGGCGCCCAGGGCCCGCTCCAGCAGGGCCAAGGAGTCGTCACGCGAGCCTGTGTCCACCCCTATAACTGAATCGACGGGCCTGGTCTGGTCCGCCAGGGCGGCCAGGGTTCTGGGTAGATAGTCACTGCCGTTGTGGGACACCACAACAGCAGTGACATGTACTTCCTGAAGAATTAGATTGCTCGCTTCCTTAGCCGCCGGCGTTCACGCTCGGAAAGGCCACCCCAAATACCAAACCGTTCGTCGTTCGCCAGCGCGTATTCGAGGCACTGTGAGCGCACATTGCATGCTCCGCAGACTTTCTTCGCGTCGCGGGTCGATCCGCCCTTCTCCGGGAAAAAGGCTTCCGGATCAGTCTGGGCACACAAGGCATCAGTCTGCCAGCCTAGTTCGCCTTCGTCGTCAAAATCCTGCCTGAACGGCAAGCCGATCCACACCGGCTGAGTGGTCTCCGGCCCGGAAGTGCGCAGTTCCATGGGCGGGTCCAGATCGTCATCATCCGGGTCGTGCCCGCCGTCAAGGAGCGCCTCGTGTGCCGCCAGGAATGCCGTGGCCTGGTCCTGGAGGGGGTCTTTGACGTCCCGGTTGTAACGGTCTGCGGCGTCAGGATCGGCGGGATCCACATACCAGTCGCTCGGTACGCCCCGTGCGCGGTATTTAGCCGTTGCCTGGCCGGCGACGGCATCTTCATGGATACGCTCTGCTTGCCCCACGGCGACCCTCCTGAATGTTTTCAGCCACTGCTGGATCCCTTTGACACTCGGTTGTGTGCCGGGATTTATGCAGTCGCTTTCGATATCTAATTACACGTGTGTAACTAGCAGTGAGTCAAGCCGCCGACGGGATAATAATCAACCTTTCGGGCGAAACGCCGTCACGCCACGCCCGGAAATTTTTCTGCAGTCCGGCACGGCGGAGGCCTCACTGCGGTCAGTCGTCCCCGGAAGCCCCTGCGCCTAAGGAATACCGGCAGAAAATACAGGGCCGAAGCCAGTAAGACAAATGAGATGACAAAACAATGTGAGTAACATCACAGGCCGACGAGTGCCTGCGGGCCGCATCCTGCCTGGTCACGCAGCTTCCCCGCGCCCCCGGTAACCGCGTATCCGGCGTGGCAAGATAGTGCCATGAGCATCCCGGCGATCGACCTGATGACCACCCTTCGTTCCGGCCACTCCACATCGCCCCGCCTTACCTGGTACGGCCCCGACTCCGAGCGGGTGGAGCTCTCCGGCCGTGTCCTGGACAACTGGGTGGCTAAGACAGGCAACCTGCTGCAGGACGAGCTCGACGCCGAACCAGGCATGCGCCTCGGCCTTGATCTCCCCGCGCACTGGAAATCATTGATCTGGGCCCTGGCTGCCTGGCAGATTGGCATGGAGACCGTCCTTAACGGGAGCGAGGCGGACCTGCTCGTCACCGACAAGCCCGGAAATGTAACGGGAACGTACGACGCCGTAATCGCCGTCGCGTTGCCGGCGCTGGCAATGCGGTGGCCCGGGGACCTCCCTGCCGGAGTGATCGATTATGCCGCCGAGGTGCGTTCCCACGGTGATGTCTTCATGGCGCATTCGGATCCGTCGGCGTCGGGCTGCGCCATTGCGGGCAGCGACGGCCAACGGCACCTTCATGAAGGCCTGCTGACCGGCTTCGCCGCTCAGCACGATGAAGGAGTCAGGCTGCTGGTACCGGCATCAGATGGACTGGAAGCAGCCCTGGCCAACTCCCTGGGCGCCTGGCAGAACGGCGGCTCCGTGGTCCTGGCCCACGCCGACGTGCAGCTGACGGATCAGCTCCTCGCCGCAGAACGCGTCCAGGGAAAGTAGCCCTGCAGAGGACGCACCCTGGCCTGCGAGGCTGCCCGGCTCAGTGCCCGGGTCAACGCCCGGCTACGGCTGCCGCGTGGCGTCCGGAGCATCCTTCTCCGGGAGGTCCGCGCTCTGCACGGCCGCAGCCGATGCCTTCTCATGATGGTGCAGTTCGATGATTTCGTGGTCGTGGGAGAACTCCGGCTCCTGATCCAGTTCCTGATTGAACACAAGGAAGCGGTAGGCGAAGAAACGGACCACCGTTGCGACCAGGATGCCGACAACCCCGGCGGCAAACAGCATGTTTTTGTCGGTGACGTTGAATGAATACTTCGCCAGGGCAGTGAAACCGGTGGAAATCCCGATCCCGATACCGTTGATGAGAATGAACATCAGGAATTCGCGCAGCACGTTCGCCTGCCGCCGATGCCGGAACGTCCACAGCCGGTTGGCGATCCATGAGAAAACAGTCGCAATGCTTGCCCCGACGAAGCGCGCTTTGGCTTCACTGTCCGTCATCGGGCCGTGCATCAGGTAGTACGTCAGGCCGTTGTCGATCACGAAAGCCACTCCGCCGACGGCACCGAATTTGGCTACCTCGCGCCAAAACAGCGAGGCTAGCCCCCGGATACGATCTGCGAGTGAGTTAATCATGACCCTCCATGGCCGTCCGTTCTGTGGGCCACACGGCCAGAGGCCATTTTAGCCCCCAAAACCGCGAACCGCCCCCTCCCGCCCGGTCAAGCGACGGCCGCATTACCTGCTTCCGGGCCCCGTGGCGGCCCGAAAGCCGGGATACCGCGAGCTTTTCTGTAGGCTGGCACATGTGACTTTTCCAGTAATCGGCGTGGTTGGCGGCGGCCAGCTCGCGCGCATGATGGCCCCAGCCGCCACCGCCCTTGGTTTTGAACTGCGTGTCCTGGCTGAAGCCGAGGATGTTTCGGCCGTTTCAGCAGTCTCCACGTCACCGGTCGGTGACTACAAAGACCTCCAAACCCTCCTCAACTTCGCGGACGGCCTGGATGTTATGACGTTCGACCACGAGCATGTCCCCACGGACCACCTGCGTGAGCTCCTGGCGGCCGGCGTGAACGTCCAGCCGGGTCCCGACGCCCTGGTCAACGCGCAGGACAAACTGGTAATGCGGGCCGCCATCGACAGCCTGGGTCTCCCGAATCCGGCGTGGGCAGCTGTTTCCGACGTTGCCGGGCTGGTGAGCTTCGGCGACAGGACCGGCTGGCCGGTGGTCCTCAAAATGCCCCGCGGCGGGTACGACGGAAAGGGAGTCCGGATCATCGACTCCGCCGATGATGCCGCCGAAGCCGCCGAGTGGTTTGAGGCCATGAACCCGCTGCTCGTCGAAGCCAAGGTTGATTTCAGCCGCGAGCTGTCGGCCCTGGTGGCACGGACTCCCGGTGGTGAAGCGAGGGCCTGGCCAGTGGTCCACACCATCCAGGTGGACGGCGTCTGCGATGAAGTTATTGCGCCCGCACTTGGCCTTCCCCTGGAGGTGGCTGCGGCCGCCGAAGACGCTGCCCTGCGGATCGCCCACGAACTGGGAGTGACCGGCGTCATGGCCGCGGAGCTTTTCGAAACTCCCGGAACCGGCACCGGCTTCCTGATCAACGAACTTGCCATGCGGCCGCACAACACCGGCCACTGGACGCAGGACGGTTCCGTCACCAGCCAATTCGAGCAGCATTTGCGGGCAGTCCTTAACCTGCCCCTGGGTGCCACCGACGTTCTTGGCCCGGTGGTGGTGATGAAGAACTTCCTCGGCGGCGATAACCAGGACCTGTTCTCCGCCTATCCGGCTGCCCTCGCACTCGAGCCTGCTGCCAAGGTTCACTGCTACGGCAAGTCAGTCCGCCCCGGCCGAAAGATTGGCCACGTCAACCTGGTGGGGGACGCCACCGGCGACGTGGACTCGGTCCGGCAGCGCGCCACCCGCGTGGCTGACACCATCCGCGACGGCCGGGTTCCGGCCGAAGGACCGGCACGGATTTCCGAGGAGAACGCATGAGCACCGAAACTACGCCCGGACCCGGCCACAACGGCACCGGCACCGGCACCGGCCCCATCGTTGGGCTGGTCATGGGTTCAGATTCCGATTGGCCGGTCATGGAGGCCGCAGCCGACGCGCTGGCTGAATTCGGCATACCTTTTGAAGCAGATGTGGTCTCCGCGCACCGGATGCCCACCGAGATGATCCGGTACGGCCAGACCGCCCATGAACGCGGGCTGCGCGTGATCATCGCAGGCGCAGGCGGAGCAGCCCACCTGCCCGGCATGCTCGCCAGTGTCACTCCCCTGCCCGTCATTGGTGTTCCGGTGCCGCTGAAGACCCTCGATGGCATGGATTCCCTGCTGTCCATCGTCCAGATGCCGGCAGGCGTTCCGGTAGCCACCGTGTCCATCGCCGGTGCGCGAAATGCCGGCCTGCTTGCTGTCCGCATCCTGGCTTCCGGCACGGACGGGCTGGCGGCATCACTCCGCGCGGACCTTGTGGACTTCGCCCAGGAACTCAACGACGCCGCCACGCGCAAGGGAGCCAGCCTCAGGCAGAAAGTCAGCGAAGTCTTCGCTGACGGCAATGGCGTTCTCCGGGGCAGCCGCTAGGGTACCGGAATATGTCCCGAAGCGTTCAGCACCCCGCCACCGGCACGGCCATGACGGACCCCGTTCGGTATCCGTCCGGCGCCTCGTCCCCCGTCCGGACCAAGCGGGCCTTTGTCCTGCTGCTGATGACACTTCTGGTGCCCGGCAGCGCGCAGATTGTGGCCGGCGACCGCAAACTCGGCCGCACCGCCCTCCGGGTAACCCTGGCCGTATGGGCGCTGCTGGTGGTGGCCGTGCTGCTTCTGGTCTTCAACCGAACGCTCCTGATCAGCATTATCACCAACCCCTACGCCTCGCTGGTCATCATCGTGGTTCTGGTTGCCCTGGCACTGTGGTGGGCGTTCCTCTTTATCAACACCCTGCGGCTGATCCGCCCGGTCCTGCTGGCACCGGGGGCGCGTCCCGCCGTCGTGATTTCCCTCGTACTTGCCCTGGTCCTCAGCAGCGGGACACTGGGTTACGCGGCCTACCTGCTGAACGTGGGGCGCAACGCCATTGGCAATATTTTCTCGGCCGGACCGTCGATCGACCCCGTGGAGGGCCGGTACAACTTCCTGATGATGGGCGGTGATGCGGGCGACGACCGCACCGGCCGCCGCCCGGACAGCCTTTCCGTGCTCAGCGTGGACGCCAAGACCGGCCAGACCGCCATCATCTCTGTCCCGCGCAACCTGCAGAACGCCCAGTTCAGCGAAGGCTCGCCCATGCGGGAAATCTACCCTGACGGCTACGACTGCGGCGATGAGTGCCTGATCAATGCCATCAACACCGAAGTGACGAATGAGCACGCTGACCTCTACCCCGGCGTCGCAGACCCCGGTGCGCAGGCGACCCTGGAAGCAGTCTCAGGGACCCTGGGCCTGACCGTCCAGGCCTACGTCCTGGTGGACATGGAGGGCTTCGCCAAACTCATTGACGCTATGGGCGGTATCAGGATCAAGGCCGGCGGCTGGGTTCCGATGAGCGGCTACTTCGACGAAGTGACGCGTACTCATGGCATGCCCCTGGGCTGGATTCCCGCCGGTGAACAAACGCTCGACGGCGACCAGGCACTTTGGTACGGACGGTCCCGCGAGTACGTCGACGATTATGCCCGGATCCAGCGTCAGCAGTGCGTCCAGCAGGCCATGCTGAAGCAGCTCGACCCGGCGACCCTGCTGTCCAAGTTCGAGGACATCGCCAGCGCAGGCACCAAGGTGGTGGATTCCAACATCTCGTCGTCCCAGCTCGGCAGCTTCCTGGACCTCGCCATTAAGGCCAAGGGCCAGGAAGCCAAGCGGCTGACCATCGGCCCGCCCGACTTCGACGCATCCTTCTCGACGGTGCCTGACTTCGACGTCATCCACACCAGGGTGGACCAGCTCCTGGCGTCAGCCTCCGGCCCGCAGGCCGCCGCACCGCAGGACGGCGTGATGGATGACCGCGTGACGGGCGACGGGATCGTGCAGGCATCCGCTACGGGCGGCCACCCGCAGGCGTCCGGGACGCTGCGGCCTGCTGCAGGCCTTCGCGCAGGCGTGCCCGGGCAGCAAACCCCGGCGCCGTCGTCGGACTTCACCCCGGTGACTACAACGCCCGACGGCGAGCCGATCACCGAGGAGCTGCTGACCCAGCTCAAGCTTGCGGGTAATGAGGAAGCTATCCGTGAACTCGTGGCCACCAACGGCCAATGTGCGCCCATGTAGGCATGCTGCCCCACTCCGCCCCACCGAACTCTTACCTGACTGAATACAAAGGAATGGACCCCGGCTGTGTACGAACTTGAAAACGCCCTTCGCGACTATGCCTGGGGCTCCAGGACAGCCATCGCAGGCCTGCTGGGACGCCCCGGGTCCGGCGGCCCGGAAGCCGAGCTGTGGATCGGTGCCCACCCCGGCGCCCCGTCAAAGGCCCGCCGGCCTGACGGCTCCGAAGCACCACTGGACGCGTTGATCTCCTCCGATCCGGAGCATTTCCTGGGCAGTGAATCCGTGGCGGAGTTTGGGCCGCGGCTGCCGTTTCTCACAAAACTCCTTGCCGCCGCCCAGCCCCTGTCGCTTCAGGTTCATCCCAGCATTGAGCAGGCCAAGGAGGGCTTCGCGCGCGAGAACGCTGCCGGCATCGCCCAGGATGCGGCCAACCGGAATTACCGTGATGACAACCACAAGCCGGAGATGATCCTTGCGCTGACGCCGTTTGAGTCACTGTGCGGATTCCGTGCGCCGGCGGCCACACGGCAGATCCTGCTGCACGTGGCCGGTTGTTTCGACCCCGTGGAAGGCGACGTGCCGGCACTGCTCAACGAGTTGCTGGACGACCTCGGTTCACCCAACGAAGGCGTCGGCCTCCGGAACGCCTTTGAACGGCTGATCAACGGCGGCGAAAAAGTCTCCGAGGCCACGGCCATCGTGGCTGCTGCCTTGGCCTCCGGCGCCCCGCTGGCACCGTACCAAGCGGAGCTGTCCACGGTGGTCAGCCTGAACGAGCAGTACCCGGGTGATCCTGGCGTCCTGATCTCGCTGCTTCTCAACCGCATCTCGCTCGCTCCCGGTGAGGCCGTCTATCTGCCCGAGGGCAAAGTGCACGCCTACCTCTCGGGGTTGGGAGTGGAAGTCATGGCCTCCTCCGACAACGTGCTCCGGGGCGGACTGACACCGAAGTTCATCGACGTGCCCGAGCTCCTGCGCACCGTCGACTTCACGTCAGTGGCAGTGCCGATGCTCACCCCGGAATTTTCCGCGCTGGGTCAGGAACTCTACCGCCCGCCGTTCCGGGAATTCCAGCTTCAGCGGATCGAGCTGGCCCCCGGCGCCGCACCGGTCCCGATCGCCCAGTCAGGGGCCGCCGTTGTGCTTGTGGTCTCAGGCGCCGTGTACCTGGACTCCCCCAAGGGTGACCTGAAGCTGGCCCGCGGCGGGAGCGCATTCCTGGCCGCCTCCGAGGCTCCGGTCAACGCGCATCCGGTGGCGGGCGCCTCAGAGACAGCCGTTGCTTTCGCGGTCACCACCGGGGCCGGCAAAGGCGCCTAGCGCTGAGTGACCCGTCCCAGGAACGACCGTGCCGCGGGCAGGGCCTTCCGAGCGGCCGGCAGGGCATTCTGTAGCCCCCTCCGGGCTGCCGGCAGGGCCTTTCGCGTTGCCTGCAGCCCCTTGCGGGCGGCCGGCATTGCCCGGGCGTACACGGGGTAAAGGGGTGCCAGCGGCTTCTCCCACGTGCCCATCAGCAGGTTCTCATGCTTGGCGAATTGCTTCTTGAAGTCCGAGATGCCGTCATTCAGCAGGCCGTTGAAGTCGTAGCGCGCGCAGCCGTCCTCGCGCATGGCCTGCAGCGCAGCCCACTTCACGCCGTAGTTCACCCGCTGCTTCTGACCCTCGGCTGAGACGCCGCCGTAGAGCTCAAACGCCGTGGCCCCGCTTCGGGACAGCCAGACGAACGCCAGCAGCTGCCCGCCGTCGAAGGCTCCGATAATAGGTGACCCCTCGCCCAGGTTGGCGAAGATGTCGCGGTAATACTGGTCTTCGTGGATTCCGAACCCGGCCCGGTCCGCCGTCTCGTGGTAGATGCCCAGTACCTGTTCCAGCTCCGCCGGGGTCTGCACCTTCCGGAACTCCACCTCGCTGCGCATGGCTTTGCGGATGTTGGCACGTGTGGACTTGGACATCTCTGCCATAAGTTCATCGTCGCTCTTGGCCAGGTCGAGGATGAGAGTCCGGGGGATCAGCACGGTGTTGCTGGACGGGGTGAAGCCGGCGGCGGCCACCGCCGGGGCGAAGGCGGACTCGGCGTCCCAGTCAGGCTCGATGCTCAGCGCAACGCCCCGGTGGCGGCTGGAAGCATACTCGGCGAGCTGTTCCAGGACGGCGGTGGCGTGGTCGGCGGAGCACAAGGGGCCGCGCGGCACGTACACCAGTGCCCGGAACGGGAACGGCAGCTTGCGGACCAGCAACTGGGCGCAGCCGAGGATGTTTTCGTCGTCGGTGACCAGGACCCGGTCCACGGACCAGCCATGCATCCCCTTGGTCTCACCCCAGCCCCACAGTTGCTGCGGATGGCCCTGAAATTGGTCAACGTATCCGTCCCAGACGGCGCGGTCAGTACAGGGCATAACGGCAAGACTCATGAATTCAACCCTATACCAACGCCCTGGTGTGCCCGGCCCTGCGGCGACTGCCCCAGGATGCCGGCACACCGCGGCGCAGGCACGAAAAACGCCACACCGCCGGAGCGGTGTGGCGTTGTCCCGCTATGCCCGGAACTAGTTCTTGCGGGCGTAGCCTTCCCACTTGCTGGCCTGGTGCTCGCCGTCGACAAAGCGGATGGTGCCGGACTTGGAGCGCATCACGATGGACTGGGTCAGGACCTTGTCCTTGGAGTAGCGCACACCCTTGAGGAGGTCGCCGTCGGTGATGCCCGTGGCCGCGAAGTAGCAGTTGTCGCTGGACACGAGGTCGTTGGTGGACAGCACGCGGTCCAGGTCGTGGCCGGCGTCGATGGCCTTCTGCTTCTCGTCGTCGCTGGTGGGCCACAGCCGGCCCTGGATGACGCCACCGAGGGACTTGATGGCGCAGGCGGCAACGATGCCTTCAGGCGTGCCGCCGATACCCATGAGGGCGTCAACGCCGGTGCCGGAGCGGGCTGCGGCAATGGCGCCGGCGACGTCGCCGTCCATGATGAACTTGGTGCGGGCACCGGCTTCGCGGATCTCCTCGACCAGCGGACGGTGACGGTCGCGGTCCAGGATCATGACGTTGAGCTGGTTGACCTTCACGCCCTTCGCCTTGGCGATCAGGTGCAGGTTCTGCTTCACCGGGAGCCGCAGATCGACCATGTCGGCAGCTTCCGGGCCCGTGACGAGCTTTTCCATGTAGAACACGGCGGAGGGATCGAACATGGAGCCGCGTTCAGCCACTGCGAGTACCGCGAGGGCGTTGTTAATGCCCAGGGCGGTGAGGCGCGTGCCGTCGATCGGGTCCACGGCGACGTCGCACTCGGGACCGGTGCCGTCGCCGACGTGCTCGCCGTTGAACAGCATGGGGGCTTCGTCTTTTTCGCCCTCGCCGATGACCACAACGCCGTTGAAGTGGACGGTGTGGAGGAAGGAGCGCATGGCGTCGACAGCGGCGCCGTCAGCCTTGTTCTTGTCGCCGAAACCGACCCAGTGGCCGCCGGCGATGGCTGCGGCTTCGGTGACGCGGACGAGCTCAAGGGCAAGGTTGCGGTCCGGCTCGTCAATACCCACAGCAAGTGAGGGGGAGAGCGTGGAGTACTGCTGGGTCATAGGCGTTGCTGGCACGTGAACCTCTTCTTCGAGTGGCGATCATTGGACCCGTTCAGCCGGATTCAGCCGAGCGATGATTCCTCTGCTACTGATCATAGTCGCGGCGCCGGCCGAGGGCGCCGCCATGACGTCCGCCCGCAACATGGACCGTCTCACCGGTCCACAAGGCCGAATGTGAGTTGGGCCCGCGCATGCGCGACTATAGAGGGGTGAGTGAAATGCAGGAAAAGACCAACGCCGGACAAGACCCCTCGGACTCCGGGCCCGACAGGCACGACGCGCCGAACGGTGATTACCCTCCCGTAAAGCCCGTTATCCCGGCTGCCGCCGCCAAGCGCGCCAATGCGTCGGTGATCGGCATGATCATTGCCCTTCTTGTCAGCATCGCCGCTTTCCTGCCCATTGTCCTGATGAACCCGCTCCCCAAGAGCGACGGCTTCCGCCCGGACATCGACGTCAGCGCGTCAGCCCGGAACGCCGCCGATGTGGCAGGATTCACACCCGCCGCGCCCGACACCGCAAACGCCTACCGGCCAAATTACGCCCGCTGGGAGTCCGGAAGCGGCAGTGGCGTTCCCATGTGGGAGGTGGGCTACATCACCCCGAAGGACTCCTTCATCGGGCTGATCCAGACCCGGCAGTCCAACCCCACGTGGCTTCTGCAGCAGACCAAGAGCGCGCCGGTCACAGGAACCCGCGACGCCGGCGGACAAGCCTGGGAACTCCGTGACGCCGGAAAAGGCGAGAAGAGCATGATCCTGGACTACCGCGGAACCACCGTTGTCCTTACAGGCACCGCGCAACTGGACGAGTTCGTTGTCCTGGCAGACGCCGTCGTGAAATCCATGGACAGCAACCCGGCCGTAACGGTTTCACCGTCAGCCAGCCCGGCGCCGTAAGGTAGGCCAGTGGCCACATACCTGACACCTGCCCTCGCCTGGCGCCGCATGCGCGAAGGCAACGAACGCTTCGTTGCCGGAGAATCGTCGCACCCGAACCAGGACGCGTCCCGCCGCTCCTCGCTTGTCGAGAACCAGCATCCTTTTGCTGTGATCTTCGGCTGCTCCGACTCACGGCTCGCCGCGGAAATCATCTTCGACCTGGGGCTGGGTGACGCCTTTGTGGTGCGCACCGCCGGCCAGGTGATTGACGACGCCGTCCTCGGCTCCCTCGAGTACAGCGTCAGCGTGCTGGGGGTGCCGCTGATCGCCATCCTTGGGCACGACAGCTGCGGTGCGGTGAGCGCCACAAAGGATGCTGTCGAAACCGGGCAGATGCCGGCAGGCTTCATCCGGGACCTCGTGGAGCGCATTACCCCCTCGGTCCTGACGTCCCTGCGCAACGACGAACACGAGGTCAACGACATGGTGGTGGAGCACGTCAAGCAGACATCCCAGCGCCTCGTGGACAGCTCGCGTGTGATTTCTGCCGCAATCGAGGACGGCCGCGCCGCAGTGATCGGCTTGTCCTACAGCCTCGCCGAGGGCCGGGCGAACGTGGTTTCGGGGATCGGCGAGATCTAAGCCAGCCCCGGACCTGGCCCCGTAGCAATGCGGTTCACGGTTTTAGCCCCGGGCGCACATCGTCCTAAGCTAGCCCCATGACTTCCACTGAAGAATTCCGCATTGAACACGACACGATGGGCGAAGTCCGCGTCCCCGTGAACGCCCTGTACCGTGCACAGACGCAGCGTGCAGTTGAGAACTTCCCCATCTCCGGCAAGACGCTGGAACGCGCGCACATCGAAGCCCTCGCCCGGGTCAAGAAGGCGGCTGCCCAGGCCAACGCAGAACTTGGAGTGCTCGACGGCGAGCTGGCCAAGGCAATTGCAGAGGCCGCCGATGAGGTTGCTGCCGGCAAGTACGACGGCGACTTCCCCATCGACGTCTTCCAGACCGGCTCCGGCACCTCCTCGAACATGAACACGAACGAGGTCATCGCCGAGCTCGCCACCCGCGCACTCAAGGCCGCCGGAAGTGACAAGGTTGTCCACCCGAACGACCACGTCAACGCCTCCCAGTCGTCCAACGACGTTTTTCCCACCTCGGTCCACGTGGCCGCGACGTCCGCCCTGATCAACGACCTCATCCCGGCCCTCGGCTACCTGGCCGAGTCGCTGGAGCGCAAGGCTGTTGAGTTCAAGGACGTCGTCAAGTCCGGCCGTACCCACCTGATGGACGCCACCCCGGTGACGCTCGGCCAGGAATTTGGCGGCTACGCAGCCCAGGTCCGTTACGGCATCGAGCGCATCAACGCCTCACTCCCCCGCGTTGCCGAGGTACCGCTCGGCGGCACGGCCGTGGGCACCGGCATCAACACTCCTGCCGGCTTCCCGGAGCGCGTCATCGAACTGCTGGCCACCGACACCGGGCTCCCCCTCACCGAGGCCCGCGACCACTTCGAGGCCCAGGCCAACCGCGACGGCCTCATCGAGGCCTCCAGCCAGCTGCGCAACATCGCGATCTCCTTTATGAAGATCAACAACGACCTCCGCTGGATGGGCTCCGGCCCCAACACCGGCCTCGGCGAAATCGCCATCCCGGATCTGCAGCCGGGTTCCTCGATCATGCCGGGCAAGGTCAACCCCGTCATCTGTGAGGCGTCCATTATGGTCTGCGCCCAGGTCATCGGCAACGACACCGCCATTGCCTGGTCCGGCACCAACGGCGCCTTCGAACTGAACGTCGGCATCCCCGTCATGGCCGCCAACCTGCTCGAATCCGTGCGCCTGCTGGCCAACACCAGCCGCGTCATGGCCGACAAGATGATCGACGGAATCACCGCCAACGTGGAGCGCGCCCGCTTCCTGGCAGAAGCCTCACCGTCCATCGTCACGCCGCTGAACAAGCACATCGGCTACGAGAACGCAGCCAAGATCGCCAAGAAGGCTGTAGCTGAGGGCCTGACCATTCGCGAGACCGTGGTGGCCATGGGCTTCCTGGAGCGCGGCGAACTCACCGAAGAGCAGCTGGACACCGCGCTGGACGTTATGTCCATGACGCGGCCGCCGCACAAGGCATAGTTCCCACCGGCTCCTTAATTACGACGGCGGCCTCCTACCTTCATCGCGAAGGTGGGAGGCCGTTTTGCGTTAAGGCCGCGGCGCCCGGCAATGGTGCCGGTGTTGATTCGCCCTCTTCCGGATGCAAACAAAAGTTTGCACTATTTCTAGTTTAGTGCAAAAATTTACTTTGTGAATGAAAGTGCAGAAATAGAAGGCGGTCTGCGGGAGCGTAAGCGCGCCGCCACGCGGGCCGCGATAACCGCCGTCGCCCGGAAACTGACAGCGGAGCGCGGCCTGAACGGCTACACCGTGGAGGAGGTCTGCGAACTGGCAGCAATCTCCCGCCGCACGTTCTTCAATTACTTCCCCACGAAGGAAGACGCCATCCTGGGCCATGTGGACGACGAAATACCCCAGGACGTGATCGAGGTCTTCATCGCCGGCGGCGAATCGTCCGCGTCCGGTGAGATCTCCCCCACCCTCTTGCAGGACCTGATCGGGCTCTCGCTGAAACTCTCCGAGAATATGGCGGCCTCGGAGGAGGAAACCCGTCAGCTGATCGGAGTGATCAAAAAGGAACCTCAGCTCATGCTCCGCATCATTGGTGCCACCGAGGAACGGGAAGCGCAGTTCGCCCGCGACGTGGCCCGCCGTGAGGGTGTGTCCCCTGACCACCCCGTTGTGCAGATGGCTGTTGCCTTGCTGGGCACTATCGCCCGGAAAAGCAGCATGGCCTACTTCTCCGACGGCAACACCCGCCCTTACGCCGAGCTGCTGATGGAAAACTTCTCAGCCGCCAGCCAACTCTTCTCCCAGCATTTTGACAAACCAGCACCCTCAGAAGGACGCCCATGAGCACCCCCGTCAGTTCCAAAACGGCGGCCGCACCGCTGCTTTTGACCCAGAAAAGGATCTGGATCATCTTCTCGGCGCTGATCGCCGGCATGCTGCTCTCCAGCCTTGATCAGACCATCGTCTCCACCGCCATGCCCACCATTGTGGGCAAGCTCGGCGGTGTGGAGCACCAGGCATGGATCACCACCGCTTACCTTTTGGCCACCACGATCGTCATGCCTATCTACGGCAAGTTCGGCGATGTCCTGGGCAGGCGGAATCTCTTCCTGGTCGCCATCGCCCTGTTCACCCTGGCCTCCGTGGGCTGCGCCCTGGCCACCGATTTCTGGGGCTTCGTCATCTTCCGCGCCGTCCAGGGCCTCGGCGGCGGCGGCCTGATGATCCTCTCGCAGGCCATCATCGCCGACATTGTTCCCGCCAAGGACCGCGGCAAGTACATGGGCCCGCTGGGAGCCGTCTTCGGCCTCTCGGCCGTGGCAGGCCCTCTGCTCGGCGGCTTCTTTGTGGACCACATGACCTGGGAATGGGCGTTCTACATCAACATCCCTATCGGCATCGCTGCGTTTGCCATTGCGTGGTTCACGCTGACGCTGCCGAACAAGAAGGCTGAAAAGCGGATCGACGTCCTGGGCGTAGTGCTCCTGTCCGCCGCCACAACCTGCCTGATCTTCTTCACCGACTTCGGCGGCAAGAAGGACGAGGGCTGGGATTCACCACTCACCTGGGCATTCGGTGCCGGGCTCATCGTCACGGCCGCCGCCTTCGTTATGGTGGAGCGCCGCGCCGAGGATCCCATCATTCCCTTGAGCCTTTTCAAGAACCGGATCTTCGTAAATGCCACGGCCATCGGGTTCACGCTGGGCCTGGGCATGTTCTCCGCCATTGCCTTTGTCCCCACGTTCCTGCAGATGTCGTCCGGCACCTCCGCCGCGGAGTCCGGCCTGTTGATGCTTCCGATGATGGTGGGCCTGATGGGCACGTCCATCTACTCGGGAATCCGGATCTCCAAAACCGGCAGGTACAAAATGTTCCCCATCCTCGGAGCAGCCTTCACCATGGCCGCCATGCTCTGGATGACCACCCTCACCGCCGCCACACCCATTTGGGTCATTTGCATCCAACTGTTCATCTTCGGAGCCGGCCTGGGCCTGATCATGCAGGTGGTGGTCCTCGTGGTGCAGAACTCCGTTCCGGCGGACCAGATCGGCACCGCCACAAGCACCAACAACTACTTCCGTGAAGTGGGTGCGGCCATGGGCGTTGCAGTCTTTGGTGCCATTTTCACCAACAGGCTTTCGGAGTCCCTGACCAGCGCTTTCACAGGTGCCGGGGCGTCATCGGAGCAGGCCGCTCAGTCCACCAGTTCGCTGGATCCGCAGGCTCTGAGCCAACTGCCGGACCAGCTGCGGGACGCCGTGGTCAATGCCTACGCCGAATCCTTGGCGCCGGTGTTCTGGTACCTTATTCCGTTCATCGCCGTCGCCCTCCTGCTTGCCATCACCCTCAAGCAGATTCCCCTGTCCGACACTGCCGGCATGGTGGCCCGCGGTGAAGCTGTGGGCGGAGAGGAAGCCGACCGGCTGGAGGCAGAGCATCTGGCCATGCTAACCGGGAAGTCTGAGACGGTTTCTGCTCCCGGGCACAAAAGAACTCCCGATGCTTCTACCGGCCCCGGCTCTAAGGTTACACAGGACGACCACGGCGAACTGGTTTCCCAGCCTCGGTGACCGGAGGAGGTAGACCGAAGAAGGTAGACCGGAGAAGGTAGACCGGAGGAAGTAGACCTCAGGAGGTTGACCGGTTTACCGGAGCAGGCAGCTGACTCCCCGTTTCACGCAGTACCAATTGACCCGCAGGGGCGCCGCGATCTTGGGGGTTGCGGCGCCCCTGTTCACGTCCGGCCGCCCGGCCTGGATGTTCGGCGAGCCCAATATCCGCCCTCCAGAGAACACCTCGTATTAGGGATCCGGGCGTGGCGCTGCTTCGACAAGGGGCGGCTGAAGGTCCGCGATCCACTCGTCCGGCAGATGTGGCGGTTCCCAGTCGGGCCGTTCGCTCGCGCGCGTCTGCCTGTGGGTGAGATCCAGCCTGGAGGGTGATCCGCGGTAGCCGGGCCGGGTGTCCAGCCGGTGCTGTGCCGCAGCTTGTGGTGCTTCGGGCAGGGCTGGGCAAGTTTGCTGATGCCGGTAGTTCCCCCCGTTGGCCCAGGCGAGAAGATGGTCCGCTTCATTGTCCAGGGAAGGGTTGCTGCAACCCGGGAACGGGCACTTCCCGTCGCGCATGCGAAGCAATTGGCGTTGGGCTTTGGTGACCCGGTAACTGGTCCGCTCGATCTCCAACGGCGCACCGACCCGGGGGTCGATGAGGACGCGATGGAACGACTCGGCACCATCGGCAATAAGCCTGCGTGCCATGGTGACCGGGATCGGCCCATGCCCGTCCAGCATGGCGGGTTCGTCCGTGGCGCCAAGGAGGAACCTGACGGGCACGGTAATCAGGACCTGCGCCCGCGGCGACGGGACACCTGCGTGGGGATCGTCAGCGGCCCCGCCGAGGAGCAGGGTGGCGGCGATGTCGGCACGCATCTGGGTCAGGGTGCTGTCCTCGTCCGGGCCCTGCAACGCCCGGGCCGCGGCTGTGGCCCGGTTCCAGATCCCGGCGGCCTGGTCAGCGGGCAGGTACGCGGAGAGCCAGGCCATGCCGTCCCGGTCCGGGCGGTATTCCAGGCGCCGGTCCGCGACGGAGCGGGTATGGCGTTTTTCGATGCAGACCGGGTGGTGGCGTTCCCGCCAGATCCGGGCCTTGTGCCGGAACCGGGAGGGAACGAGTTCCCCGGCGGGGCCACGGGCAGGGTTGGGTGCGTCGGGGTCCAGGAAGTGCGCTGCCAGAGCCTTCGCAGCGGAGGGGTCAAGGTTGGTGGCCTCGTCCACCATGACCCGCGCGTGCTGCCACGAAATTGCCCCGGCCTGCAGGGCGGCGAGGGTCAACGGTAAGTCAGCGGTGAGGGTGTGCGATTCGGCCAGCAGGGTTGAAGCGGTCCGTTCGCCGACCGTGAGGGCGCACGCGACCTCCGCCACCAACGCCATTTCCTGTGCGGCGGCCTCCTGCGGCGACTGCGCCGGCGGGTCCAACGCCGTGGAGACTTCGACTAATTCCGCGATGACCTGAACCTTTTCCGCCGCGGTCCGGGCCTCCAGCCGTGCAATCCCGGCCAACCGTTCCAGGCAACGGTCCTTCCGCCGGTGTAAAGGATCTGACGGGAAAAGTACCTCATCCCCGGACTCGTCGCCGCCGGCTCCGCCGTGACCTGGACGGACTGCGGCGGGACGGCGGAGGCCGTGATGGGTTCCAACACCTCGTCCGCCGTCGCGCTTTCCATACCCCCATCGTCCTGCGGGGCACTGAGAATTAGGGTGCGGATAAAAGCTTATCTGGATAACCCGGCAAAAAAAGCAAGCCTCAGGCGGGCAGCAACATGGCAGCAGCCGCGCCGGCGAGCATAAAAGGGCCGAAAGGTATGGACGACTTCAGGGTGCCGCGCCGTGCCGCAAGCAGGGCAATGGACCACAGCCCACCCAGCAGGAAGGCTGCAAAGGTGCCGGCAAAGACGTGGCCCCAGCCAAGGTACCCCAGATACATCCCCAGAACACCGGCCAGTTTCACGTCACCGAATCCCATTCCAGGCGGATAGACCAGCCGCAGGACAAAATAGAAGACCCAGAGGACCGCTCCCCCGCCGAGTATGCGCAGTGCGGGCACGCCCAGGATCTCCGCCCCACCCTCAAGTGCCGCCCCTTGGGTCCCGGAACCGGCCACAGCGAGGACGATAGCGGCGGTCACGAGCAGCACTCCAGCCACAGCGTAGGACGGGAAAACGATCCGGTTGGGCAACAGGTGGTGGCGTACGTCGATGACGGTCAGCCGGGCAGCCATCACGACAAAATAGAGGCACGCTGCCAGGACCAGCCAGAAGGCCAGCGGGGCCACATCCAAGAGTTCGTCCAGTCGTCGGATCACCCCTCGGATGCTACTGGATTCCGCCCGTCCATGCGGCGGCACCCACGCGTACACTGTGGATATGTCGACATGGGACACCAGGCGCCGGCCGGATCCGGACAGCGGCAAACCGGCCGCGGACCTGACCACGGTGTTCCGGAATCTTTGCAGGTCTTCACCCTGGAAATGGCAGAGCCTTCGCTTCGAATACCGGGACGAACCATTTACCGATGCCCCCGACGCCGACGCGCCGCTGGTTCGCGCGTGGCTGCGCAGGCCGGGCGCCCTCCGCCTGGAAACCTCGGACGGACTGGTCCTCCACAGCACCACTGGAATCAACGATTCGAAGGACGGGCTCTACATCAGCGCCACACGGAAGTCGTGGCTGCTTCCCCCGCAGTTGGTGGCGCCCGTTTACGACGACGGCGGGCTGGTCAGGCGCCGCCCCGAGGCGGCGTACGGCGAACCGGGCTTCGGAAACGGCCGCTTTTCGGCTGCACTCGATCCCGTGGAGCTGGCGGGCAACGCTCCCGTCCCCCTGGAATTTCCCGGCAGCAACCCGCTGGAAATAAGCGAAGTCCGGCGGGTCGAGCACGAGGGACGGCCGGCACTCGAGGCTCTTGTCAACACAACCGTCTCCTACCGCCCCGCTGATTCTGCAGCACCGCTGTGCCAGCCCGGCAGGAACCGGGTGAGGATCGACTTGGAGACGGCCGTGTGTGTGGCCAGCCAGTCTCTGGAATCCGAAACGTCCGATTACGGACACTGGCTTCGAATCATCGCGGTCGACGAGTACATGCTGGACGATCTCTTCCTGGCGGAGTCCATGAACCTCACAGACGTCCGGCGCCACATCAGTTGGGATATCCGCGCCTAACCTGCGCCGTTGACATGCAGGCCGCTCCGGCGGTCCGCTACGCTTCCCTGATGACCCCGCTGACTTCACTCTGGCCGGTTTTCGGCCTCACCCTGACCACACCCCGGCTGGTGCTCCGGCCTATCACCGACGACGACATTCCCGCCGCCGTCGCAGCGGCAGCCAGTGGCATCCATGATCCCGGACGGAACCCCTTCAGCAACCCGTGGACGGAACTTCCAGCGGAAACACTCGGCAGCAATATGGCGCAGTGGTACTGGCGCTGCCGCGGCCAAGCCACCCCCGCGGACTGGACCCTGCTCCTGGGCATCTGGCACGAAGGCCAGTTCATCGGCTGCCAGGACATTGGTGCCAAGGAGTTCGCCATCCTCAAAACTGTCAGCACCGGATCCTGGCTCAAGCAGTCCGTCCACGGCCGGGGGCTCGGCAAGGAAATGCGCGCCGCCGTCGCGCTGTACGCCTTCGACCGGCTCGGCGCCGAGGTCGCAGAATCGGAAGCCGCCGCCTGGAACGCCGCCTCCCTTGGCGTCTCCCGCTCCCTCGGCTACGAACTCAACGGCACCACCCGGACCTCCTGGGGCGGCAAAGCCGTCGACGTCCAGAAAGTCCGCCTCACCCCGGCAACGTTCAAGCGCCCCCACTGGACCCTCAAGGTCGAAGGCCACGAAGCCGCAGCGGCCTCTCTCGGCGCTTAACGTGTGCCGGGCCGTGGCCCGACGAGATGAGTCACGGCCCTTGGCGCTGAGCTAGATCTCGGCGCCCTCCAGCAGTTCCGTGACCAGGGCTGCGATCGGTGAGCGTTCGGAGCGGGTCAGGGTGATGTGACCGAAGAGAGGGTGTCCTTTCAGGGTTTCGACGACGGCGGCGATCCCGTCGTGCCGGCCGACCCGGAGGTTGTCGCGCTGGGCGACGTCGTGGGTCAGGACGATCTTTGAGTTCTGGCCGATGCGGCTCATCACGGTGAGCAGGACGTTCTTCTCCAGTGACTGGGCTTCGTCGACGATCACGAAGGCGTCGTGCAGCGAGCGTCCGCGGATGTGGGTCAGGGGCATCACTTCGAGCATGCCGCGGTCCATGACTTCTTCCACCACTTCCTGGCTGACCAGGGCGCCAAGGGTGTCGAAGACCGCCTGCGCCCAGGGGTTCATCTTTTCGGACTCGGAGCCTGGCAGGTAGCCGAGTTCCTGGCCGCCCACGGCGTAGAGCGGCCGGAAGACGATCACCTTACGGTGTTCGCGGCGCTCCAGCACCGCTTCCAGGCCCGCGCACAGGGCCAGAGCTGATTTGCCCGTGCCTGCCCGCCCGCCGATGGAAACGATGCCGACGGCGGGATCCATCAGCAGGTCGATCGCCAGGCGCTGTTCGGCCGAGCGTCCGTGCAGGCCAAAGACGTCGCGGTCTCCCTTGACCAGCCGCACCTGCTTGTCGGCGCCTACCTTGCCCAGGGCCGAGCCCCGGTTGGAGAGGATGACCAGGCCCGTATTGACCGGCATTTCCGCGGCGGCCGGGATGAAGACCGGCTCGTGCCCGTAGAGGGTGTTGACCTCGTCCTCGGTCGCTTCGACCTCGGCGATGCCCGTCCAGCCCGAATCCTTCACCAGCTCGTTGCGGTATTCGTCGGCCGTGAGGCCCATCGCGGAGGCCTTGACCCGCATGGGCAGGTCCTTCGACACCACGGTGACGTTCCGGCCCTCGTTGGCCAGGTTCTTGGCTACGGCGAGGATGCGGCTGTCATTGTCGCCGCTGCGGAACCCCAGCGGAAGCACCTCAGCGGAAACATGGTTCAGCTCCACCATCAGGGTGCCGCCGTCGTCCCCGATGGGAATCGGATGGCTGAGGCCGCCATGTTTCACCCGGAGGTCATCGAGCAACCGAAGGGCCTTGCGGGCAAAGTAGCCCAGCTCGGGGTCGTGCCGCTTGCCCTCAAGTTCGGTGATCACAACGATGGGAACAATAACTTCGTGCTCGGCGAAGCGCAGCAGCGCGCGCGGATCAGAGAGCAGCACAGAGGTGTCAATGACGAAGCTGCTGATGGTGGCTTCCCTTCCGGAGACGGCAAAACCGGCCGCAGTTTTGTTGACTGCACCGGTTTTTGAGGTGGCTCGCGTGGTGCGAGAGGTAGCTTTCTGTCCCTCGGAGGTAACCTCGGGCAGGTGTTCAGAAGTAGCCACATCGACTCCAGCCCCGGGCACACGCCCGGATGTGTTATTGGTGAGGCGGTTCGGCCTGGAGGCCGGACGCGGCCTCCCATACAACCGGTGCGAAAGTTCGCTCCATGTACTGGCCTCCCCGAACAGCCGGCGGTTTTGCCTGCTGATGATTACAACGTAAATCCACCGCCAGTAATTTCACGAATCTGCGATCGGCGATTCCTGTTGCCGGTTTGTGAATTCCAGATGAACGCGGACGACGGCGGGAACCCGCCCGGGTGCCGCCCTCATGAGCAGCGATGCTCAGGTGCCGAAGCGCCGCTGCCTGCCGGCGTAGTCCCGCAGGGCGCGCAGGAAGTCCACCTTGCGGAACGCCGGCCACAGGGCCTCGCAGAAGTAGAACTCGCTGTAGGCGCTCTGCCACATCAGGAACCCGGAGAGCCGCTGCTCACCGGAGGTCCTGATCACCAGGTCCGGGTCGGGCTGGCCCCGGGTGTAGAGGAAGCGGGAGATATCGTCCACGGAAAGGTTGTCCGCGAGCGCGGCGATGTCCGAGCCCTTGGCGACGGCGTCGTGCAGCAGCTCCCGGACGGCGTCGACGATCTCACGACGCCCGCCATACCCCACCGCAACGTTGACATGGATCTTTTCATGAACCGGTGTCCGGGCCGTCAGCTTGTTGAGCCGGTCCGCCAGATAATCGGGGAGCAGCTCGGGGGCGCCCATCGCGTTCACTGAAATGTCGGCGTCCTCGTCGAGCCGGTCCAGGGTGTTGGCGATGATGCCCATCAGAAGGTCCAGCTCTTCACTGGAGCGGCTCATGTTGTCCGTGGACAGCATGTACAGCGTGACGACTTTGACGCCGAGTTCCTGGCACCAGCCGAGGAATTCGTGAATCTTGTCCGCGCCGGCCTGGTGGCCCTGGCTGGTGGGCGCGTTGAACTGCTTGGCCCACCGGCGGTTTCCGTCCACCATCACGCCGATGTGTTTGGGAATGCGCCCGCCGGCCAGCTCGCGGAGCAGTCGCCGCTCGTAGAAGCCATAAAGGAACCCGCCCAATTCCACGAGGAGACTCACCTGACTTCCGATTCTGTCCGACGGCATTGCACATCCTAGGCTACCGTCCGCAGGGGGTCAGGATGCGCGGGGGCCGGGCGCATCCACCGTCACATCGTGTTACCTGCGAGTAACTTACTGCGCCGAAGGATATTCTGGAGGCATGAAAAGCCAGACCCCCGACGGCGGCCGCGCACCCGGACCGGACGGAGGCCAGAGTCCGGTGGACGACGCCGCGGTCCGGCTGGCCGAACTCCTGATGATCAAACCCAAATGGCGCGGCTGGATCCACACGGTCGCCGCTCCGCTCGCCCTCGCGGCCGGCATCATCCTCGTAGCCGTCGCCCCGACCACCGACCGCAAGATCACTTCGGCCATCTATGCCGCCACCGGAGTCCTCCTCTTCGGCATCAGCGCCATTTATCACCGGGGCAACTGGTCCCCCGGCGTAAAGATGGTCCTCAAGCGCCTGGACCACACCAACATCATGCTGGTGATCGCCGGGAGCTACACACCCCTGGCATGGTCCCTGCTGGAGCGGCCCAAGGCCATCCTGCTGCTATGGGTCATCTGGTCCGGCGCAATTCTGGGCGTCCTCTTCCGGCTGCTGTGGACGGAGGCCCCGCGCTGGCTGTACGTGCCCATCTACATCGCCCTGGGCTGCGGATCACTTTTCTACATGCCGGAGTTCTTTGCGGCCAGCCTGCCGGCCGCGGTCCTGATCTGCGTTGGCGGCGTCCTCTACATCACCGGTGCCGTGTTCTATGCGCTCAAGAAGCCCAACTTCAGCTATGAGCACTTCGGCTTTCACGAACTTTTCCACGCCCTGACGGTCCTTGCGTTCGGCGCGCACTTCGCGGCGATCCTTATCGCCGTCCTCAGCTGACGGGGTCCTCCCCCGTCATCACCAGGAGCCGCTGCCGCAGCTCCTGCGGCGTGGACACAGGACGTTCACACACCATGTTCCGGCACAGATACGCCAGCGGTGATCCGTCGGGACCCGCCGGCCTGCCTGCCAGCAGCGGGACGGGCTCCCCCCGGAGAAGACCGGCCGACGGCGGCACTCCCGGTCCGTCGTCGTCCTCCACAGCTATCACCAGGCCGGGACTGGCGGAGTTCAGCAGTTCACGGTGCAGTGCGGTCCTTGCAGGACCTCGAGCTCCCACAACGGCGGCCTCCACCGGGCCCGCGAGGGCAGCCTGCGCGGTCGCCAGGAGCCAGCCCGCCACCCGCGGCGCGCGTTCCGCCAACGGCGGTAAGAGCGCGAGTACCTGGGCGGCGAGCGAGCGGTGTTCCGCGGATCCGGAGAGCGCAGCGTAGCTGAGCAGGGCACCGGCAAAGGCCGACGCGCCGCTGGGCGTGGCGTTGTCGAACGGGTCCAGCCCAGTCTGGCCACCCTGGGCGGCCCGGACCCGGCCGTCTCCCCCGGCCGTGTCCACCAGGCGGCCGGCCACCACAAACCGGCTGCCGGCAGCCTGCACCAGCTCCTCGGCGAAGCGGTACCACCGCTGCCGGCCAGTCACGGAGTAGAGGGCAAACAGGCCGTCAGCGCAGAAGGCGTAATCCTCGAGCAGCCCTTCAATCCCCCGCGCGGTTCCTGTATGCGAAACGCGGAGCAGCACTGAACCTCCCGCCTGCCAGTGGACACGTTCGAGGTACGCCGCAATCGACTCGGCCCCGGCGACGAAGTCTTCCCTATCCAGCACCGCTCCGGCCTCTGCGAGGGCGGCCACCGCGAGCCCGTTCCAGCCCGCCACAACCTTGTCGTCACGGGCCGGCTGCGGCCGCTGCTTCCGCGCGCCCAGGAGCGCGGGCCGGGCCCTCATCCACAGCTCCGCTGCGGCACCCTCCACGCGCCGTGCGGGGTGCAGCGGGGAGCCGTGCGCGGACACGGTACCTTCGCCACCCACATTCATCAGCCGGGCAACAGCTTCCCCGTCAGCAGTCCCCAGCACTTCCTGCAGGCCCTTAACGGTCCACAGGTAGCCGGCGCCTTCGTGGTGTTCGCCGTTCACCACCGAATCGGCGTCAAGGGACGATGCGAGCGCTTCCACCCTTGGCGCGCCGTTGCCGTTGACGTCCCCGTCGCGGCTCGGGCCGAGCCCAAGGGATTCCAGCAGCCATACCCCGGTCCGGGCGGCCACGTCGGCAGCTTCCGCCACCGGGAACACCTCATTGCCGCCCAGGCGTATCCAGTGCACGTAAATGCGAAGCAGCTGGACATTGTCGTACAGCATCTTTTCAAAGTGCGGGACGGACCAGTCCCGGGTTACCGAGTACCGGGCGAAGCCCCCGTCCAGCTGGTCAAACAACGCCGATCGTGCCATGGCCGCCAGCGTCCGGCCCGCCATGTCCCGGGCAGCGTCTGCGGTGTCCGAGGGGACTGCTGCGTGCCTGATGAGGAACTCGAGCACCGCCGACGGCGGGAATTTCGGGGCGGCGCCAAAGCCGCCGTCGGTCATGTCCTCGGAGCGGGCCAGGGAGGCTACGGCCGCGGGAAGCAGCCCGGGGTCAAGCAGAGGCGGCGGACCGGCAACCGGGACCGCCGCCGCGAGCTGGGCGTCGCCCAGGTTCCGGGCAAGAGAGGCGGCATTCTGTTCCACAGCGTCGCGCCGCTCCAGCCACGCTTCCCGGACCGCTTCGAGCACCTGCCGGAAGGATGGCCGGCCCGGCATGGGGCGGGGCGGGAAGTAGGTGCCGGCGTGGAACGCCCGGCCGTCCGGGGTGAGGAAGACGGACATCGGCCAGCCGCCCTCGCCGGTGATGGCCTGGGTGGCCGCCATGTACGCGGCATCCACGTCGGGGCGTTCTTCCCGGTCCACCTTGATGGCAACAAAGTGCGCGTTCAGGTAGTCGGCGGTTTCCTGATCCTCGAACGACTCATGCGCCATCACGTGGCACCAGTGGCAGGCCGCGTAGCCGATCGACAGGAACACCGGGACATCGCGGGCGGCGGCCGCGGCGAATGCCTTATCCCCGAACGGCTGCCAGTGGACCGGGTTGTCCGCGTGCTGACGGAGGTAGGCGGACGGTTCCGCGCCCAGGACGTTGGCGGCACCTAAGGCCGCCCGCTCCCCGGCGGAAGGGCTCTGGCGCTCACTGTTCATCCGCGCACCTCTGGTCACTCGCTGCAAGGAATGTTGCCGACCATCCCAGTCTACGGAAGTGGTGCGTGCACAGTCTGCGAAGGGACCGGTGGAACGCGGGGGTCCGGTCCCTGCTAGTCCTTGGTGCCCGGCCGGTTGGTGTCCGGGCCGTCCTGGACGCTGTGCCGGCCGTCCTCCACCGGATGCCGGACCTCGTCGGCTTCAATATCCGCCGCAGCAGCGGCCGCCTGGCGTTCCTCTTCAACCTGCGCCCGGTACCGGACGCGGCGGATGCGCCGAACCATGTCCACGATGAGCAGCGTGGTGGCCAGGACAAAAAAGGCAGTCATGATGAAGCCCCACAGGCCGGGCGTGATCTGGTCCTCGGTAATACCCTCACGCAGGCCGGGCGTGGGCACGGGCGAGGGCGTAGCGGACAGGACGAGGAGCAAGTGATGCACGTTTAACCTTCTATGGAAACTGGTGGGCAGCCGACGCACGGTTTCCGCATCCGGGTCCGCCGGACCCGGATCATCCCACTGCATTTCTACACGGCGTAATTTCTACACGGCATAGAACAATCGGCCGTTTCTATCTTAGCCCGGCGAAGAGGTCCTTCTCCGGAAAAGATGCGGGAACGCGGGACTCAATCAGCGAGTAGTCTTCCCACGGCCACACCCGGCGCTGCATCTCAGCAGAAACCGCGAAGAAGAACCCCAGCGGATCCACCTGGGTGCAGTGCGCGCGGAGAGCGTCGTCGCGAACCTCAAAAAAGTCGCCGCAGTCGATCTGCGTGGTGGTGGGGTGTCCGCCCGGTGGCGGCGTGTGGCCTTCGGCGTCTGTTTCGAGCCAGGCGGCAAGCCGCTCGGCATACGGGGACCGGAGGCCGGCTTCCTCGAGGGCGAAATGCAGGGCCCGGAACCGGGCCGGGTTGAATGCGCGGTCGTAGTAGAGCTTGCTGGGTTCCCAGGCGGGGCCGGCGCCCGGATAGCGTTCCGGATCACCGGCAGCCGCGAAGGCTTCCACGGCAACCCGGTGGGCCATGATGTGGTCAGGGTGCGGATATCCCCCGTTTTCGTCATAGCTGATGATCACGTGCGGCTTGAAGCTCCGGACCAGCCGGACCAGGGGTGCTGCGGCGCGGTGCAGCGGCTGGACGGCGAACGATCCGGCCGGCAAGGGCGGCAGCGGGTCGCCTTCGGGCAGGCCTGAGTCCGTGAAGCCGAGCCAGCGCTGCGTGATGCCAAGGATCTTCGCCGCCTGCTCCATTTCAAGCCGCCGCGCTCCGGCCATGTCCCGTTTGGGGTGGGCTGCACCTTCCACCGCAGGGTTCTGGATATCGCCGCGGGATCCGTCGGTGCAGGTGGCCACCATGACATCGACGCCGGCGGCCGCGTACATTGCCATGGTGGCCGCGCCCTTGCTGGACTCGTCATCCGGGTGCGCGTGAACGGCGAGCAGCCGGAGCGGAGCCGGTGTATGAGTGGACGCTGTCATGGGGGGACGGCTCCTGATTCTTTTGAGGCAGCCGCCGCGGCCACAAGGCCGAACGGGCTGCCGAACTTAACGTGTTGCTGGACGTAACTGGCTAACTGGACGTAGCTGGCTGCTCGACTTAACTGGCTGCCTGGTGGAACGGTGTTGGCGCGAACCGGGCTGCCTGTCGTTGCCCGGGCTGGCTTTGATGATCCAGGAACAAGCAGCGTCCCGATCCGAACTAAACTGGACCGGTGACTACCCAGGATCAACCCGCCGCGTCCCCGCCTGCAGACACTAGCCTAGCCAATCGTTATGGCAGTAAAAAGCAGCCCCTTCCGCGAGCGGCCAAGCGCGGCATCGCCGTGGCAGCACTGGCTGTCGGCGTGGGTTTTATGGCCTGGGTCTCCACATCCAACGCCGTCTCCGCTGTGACGTTCAAGGACATCGGCTACAGCACCGTCGACGCCACCCAGGCCGAGATCGATTTCACCGTCACCAGGGACCCGGGTTCGGCCGTCAAATGTGCGCTGAAAGCCCTGGACTCTAAGTTTGCCGTGGTGGGTTGGAAAGTCGTGGACATCCCGCCGGGAGAGGCGGACAACACTGCCGACGGCGGCCGGACTGTTACGCAGCGCGTGAGCGTGCGGACGGAGTCGCTGGCCGTTTCCGGAGTGGTGGACAGCTGCTGGGTTCCAGGTAGCACGAAGTAACGGCATGTGATCTGCACCGCTTCCCCGTTGGGTTATCTCCACAGTATTGACTACAATGAATCAATACCCTTTACCCCGCTGAGCTGGTTACTGAGTTCCACAAGTGGCCGCGTGGCGGGGTCTTTTGCATGTATGACCATTAGGAGAAGTCCGTGTCTACCACCAACAGCGCGCCTGCAGCCTGGCTCACCCAGGAAGCTTTTGACCGCCTGAAGGCAGAGCTGGACCACCTTTCCGTCGCTGGCCGCGCGGAGATTGTCCAGAAGATTGAATCCGCCCGGCAGGAGGGCGACCTCAAGGAAAATGGCGGCTACCATGCGGCCAAAGAAGAGCAGGGCAAGATTGAAGCCCGGATCCGCCAGCTGACGGCGCTTCTGCGTGATGCCCACGTCGGGGAAGCCCCGGCCGATGACGGGATTGTCGAGGCCGGCATGCTTGTCGTTGCCAGGATCGCCGGGGACGAAGAGACGTTCCTGCTGGGTTCGCGCGAAATCGCCGGTGACACGGATCTGGATGTCTTCAGCGAGAAGTCACCCCTCGGCGCCGCAATCGTCGGCCACAAAGAGGGCGAGACGCTCAGCTACACTGCGCCGAACGGCAAGGACATCACGGTGGAAATTCTCTCCGCCAAGCCTTACGCAGGCTGACGCACAGCTCTCACCGCTTAACCCACAACGCCGGCCCCCGTCAGGGGGCCGGCGTTTTGGTGTATTTGGGGCGCAACAACAGGGCAGCAGCCACTCCGCCCACCGCCCCGCCCAAGTGGGCCTGCCAGGAGATGAGGCCACCCATGATGGGCAGCACTCCCAACAGGATGCTGCCGTAAACCATAAACAGCACAACGGCGAGGAGAATCTGCCGCCAGCTGTGGTTGAAGAAGCCACGGACCAGGAGGAAGGCGAACAATCCAAAAACCAGCCCGGACGCTCCCACGGTGATCCCGCCGTCGCCGATCAGCCAGACGGTTAGCCCCGAGCCCAGCCAGCTGAACGCCAAAGCCGTCAGGAAGACCCTCAGGCCGGAAAGGAACACCAGGAATCCGAAGATGACCAGTGGCAGGGCGTTGGACAGCAGATGGTTCAGGTTGGCGTGAAGCAGCGGAAACGTGAAGATGTCCAGGAGCCCGTCCGCGGACCTCGGCCGTAGCCCGAATGTCCTGTTCAGGGCGTGCAGGGTCAGCATGTTGACCACTTCGATCACGAAGAGCAGGACCACAAACCCGCCGGACACCAGCAGCCCGCCTTTGGCGCGCGACGCTGTGCTTTCCCTGCTCCCCGGCCGGCCGTCCCCTATCGCATCCAGCATGGCTGCTCCTAATGCACCACAATCGGCTGAAAACCCTCGGCGCGGAGCGCTCCGAGAACCTGTTCGCAATGTTCATGGCCCTTGGTTTCAAGGTTCACGGTAATGGAGACATCGCCCATGCTGATGGACCCGCCCACCCGCGTATGGTCCAGCCCTGTGACGTTGGCATCATTCTCGGCGATGATCCGGGCGATGGTCGCCAGCGAACCCGGCCGGTCATCGAGCATCATCCGGACCGTCATGTAGCGGCCGGCGGCCGACAGGCCCCGCTGGATGACCTTGAGCATAAGCATCGGATCGATGTTGCCGCCGGACAGGATCACGGCCGTCGTACCGGGGTTTTCGATCTTCCCGTCCATCAGGGCCGCGACCCCCACGGCGCCTGCCGGCTCCACCACCATCTTTGCCCGTTCCAGCAGGAAGATCAGCGCACGTGCCAGGGAGTCCTCGCTGACAGTGACCACGTCATCCACGAGTTCACGGATGATGCTGAACGGCAACTGGCCGGGTCGGCCCACGGCGATGCCGTCCGCCATGGTGGAGACTTTCTTCAGCGGAACCAGGGCGTCGGCGGCAAGCGACGGCGGATAGGCGGCCGCATTTTCGGCCTGGACGCCGATGATCCTGATTTCACGGCCCAGTTCCCGCGCCCGGGCTTTGATGGCAACAGCGACGCCTGCCAACAGCCCGCCGCCGCCCACGCCCATCAGGATGGTGTCCACGTTGGGGATCTGCTCAAGAATCTCCAGTCCTACGGTTCCCTGCCCTGACACCACATCAACATTGTCGAAGGGGTGGACAAAAACCATTCCGGACTCGTCCGCGTAGCGCTGCGCCTCGGCGAGGGCCTCATCCACATTGTGGCCGTGGAGGACCACCTCGGCGCCGTGGCTGCGGGTGGCGGCCAGTTTGGGAAGCGCCACACCGAGCGGCATGTAGATCCGGGCCTTGATGCCAAGGGCCTTGGCCGCCACCGCAACGCCCTGCGCATGGTTGCCGGCCGAGGCGGCAACCACGCCGCGCTTCTTCTCCTCAGGCGAGAGCCTTGCCATCCGGACGTAGGCACCGCGGACCTTGAAGGAACCGGCCCGCTGCAGGTTTTCGCACTTGAAATAGACCTCGCCGCCCACCATGCTGCCGAGGGCCCGCGAGGATTCCACCGGTGTCCGCGTAATAATCCCCTCGAGCAGCTTCTGCGCCTCCAGGACATCGTCCAGCGTGACGGGAAGGGTTTCGACGGTGTTCACGGACTGTTCTCCTTGGGTGGATGGGGCTCCGGCGGACGGCCCACGGGTCAGGCCGGGCCCTCCGGATTGGATGCGTCTGTGCTGGCTGCGGCGTCCTTGCCACGGATGGACCTGCCGCCCGGCAACCGGACTTCCCTGATGGTGCCATCAGTATCCGGGCCAAGCGTCACCGGCCCCTCGGGGGTTACCAGCACTTGTTCATGTTCCCATGTTCTGGCAGCGATGTAGCGAATTGCGGAGTTTGCTACGGCGAGAATGGGCACGGAAAACAGCGCCCCGGGAATACCCGCCAGATATGAACCTGCCGCCACACTGAGGATGACCGCCACCGGATGCAGGGATACGGCCTTGCCCATCACCAGGGGCTGCAGGATGTGGCTCTCCAGTTGCTGGACCAGGAGCACGATAGCCAGCATGATGAGGGCGTTGATCGGGCCGTTGGCCACCAGCGCCAGGAGAACGGCGATGGCACCGGTCACCAGGGCACCCACCACCGGAATAAAGGAGCCAATAAACACGAGCACGCTCAGTGGCAGCGCCAGCGGGACACCGATGATCGCCGCTCCGACGCCAATGCCCACGGCGTCGACAAATGCCACAAACATCTGGATCCGTGCATAGCTGACCATGGACGCCCAGCCCTTGCGCCCGGCGCCGAACGTGGCTGCGCGCGCCTTCTTCGGCAGCAGCCGCACAATGAATGCCCAGATCCTGTCGCCCTCGAGCAGGAAAAAAATCAGGATGAAAAGGGCCAGCACCAGCCCGGCCGCGAAGTGGCCTGCAGTGCTGCCAAAGGACAGTGCCCCGCTGAGGATACTGCTGCTGTTCTCCTGCAGGGCAGCTGTGCCTTCTTTGAGGTATTGGTCGATCTGGTCCGCCGTCAGGTGCAGCGGCCCGTCGGCCAGCCAGTCCTGGACCTGCTTCACGCCGGCCAGCGCCTGAGACCAGAGCTCGCCGAACCCTGAGACCAGCTGGCGCCCGACGAGGGCGAGGGCACCAGCGATCAGGCCAAGGAATCCGACTACCGTAATGGCTACCGCGGCGCCGTTGGGCAGCCTCTTGCTCCGCAGCCAGCGCACCACGGGGCTGAGCAGCCCGGCCAGAAGCGCTGCCACCATCACGGGAATGATCAGGAAGCTGATCCGGCTCAGCAGCCAGATCAATGCTCCCCCCACCACCAGGATGAGCCCGATCCGCCACGCCCACGAGGCTGCAATACGGACCCCGTACGGGATGTCCTGCTCAAGCTCCCGGTCCGCCTTGATGCGGGGCGCACGCGATTCAGCACGGGGCGTTTCAGCAGGCCGGACCGGGTCCGGTGCCTGCAGGCCCGGGGTTGAAGTGGATGGATTGGCGTCCTCGGCTGGCGTCATAGCCTAATACTTCCGCAGGCATGGGCCTTATGCGAAACGGCTACCCGGCATCGCGCAGATCAGCATCGATCCCCCAGGTCATGGTGAACGATTCGCCCGCCGGGAGCCATCGCAGTCCGTCACCCGAGTTGAAGGCGTTGGCCGGACCGGTCATGGGTTCAAGCGCCACAGCTTTGGGCCTGCCCGGGAACTGGGTTGTGACGAAGACATGGACGTAACCGCAGGACTCGTCCTGCCACAGCGTGACGCTGCGGCCGTCCGGAGCGCTGAGCGTGTGGCGGGCCGAACCGCCGTCGAACGCAAGGTCCGTCAGGGCGACGTCCACGTCGAGGTCCCCCACACGCCGGCCGGCACGGAGGTCGCTGTCCCCGCTGACGGGCTCCGAACTCCGCGGGATCAGCCGGGAGTCCGCCACAAGCCGGGTGCCTGCTGAGACAGTCAGCGTCAGGTCGTCCATGTCCGCGTCACCCAGCCGCACGTAAGGGTGGGCCCCAAGGACGAAGGGCGCCGGCGCATTGGAATCGTTGATGAGCGTCTGGCGGACCTCCAGGCCAAGATCCTCAGCAAGGAGGTACTGCACGCGGTGCCGCACCAGGAACGGATAACCGTGCTGGGGGAACACGGTGGCCTCCAGGGTCACCGAATACTGCGACTCCTCAACGAGGCTGTAGGCGGAGTTGCGGAGCAGCCCATGGCTGGCGTTGTTCCGCGAGACCTCGGTAATGTCCAGCTGCTGCTTCTTGCCGTCCAGGTACCAGATCCCGTCCTCCACGCGGTTCGCCCAGGGGGCAAGGGTGATTCCGGCGGCGCCGGGCGAAATCTCGGCATCGCCATAGGTTTCGGTCAGCTGTACCCCTGCCCGGGTGTAGAGCCGCAGGCCGGCCGCGAGCTCAGTCACGACGGCCAGTGCATCATCCCTGCGGAGTTCGTACTGCCGGCCGGTGGCGTAGGTCTGGAATCCGGACGGAACACTGGCGTTCGGGGTTGCGCTCAAAGTCATGAGCACCACCGTACAGGGGCCCGGTGTGTCCTGCCATCGGGACCCTGCTTGTTACATTTTGTTTGAAACTCTTCCTTTTTGAGCGAAACGTGAAATGATCGATGCAAACACCATCCACGTCAAAGGACCCAGTCATGACAGGCATCACCAGCACCCGGCTCGCCGACGGCCGGGAGCTCATCTATTTCGACGACGGCGGGTCCCTCGCCGGCACCGTCCGCACCGCAGCTGCCGCCACCGACCGCCGGGAGCTCCCCGAGCGGGGGGCGCCGGGCGAAGTCCGCTTCGATGCGCTGACGGACGAATGGGTGGCAGTCGCCGCGCACCGGCAGAGCCGGACGCACCTGCCGCCCGCCGACCAGTGCCCCATCTGCCCCACCACCGCGGACAATCCGTCCGAGATTCCGGCTCCGGACTACGACGTTGTGGTGTTCGAAAACCGCTTCCCTTCACTGGGCCCGGCAGTCGGGCACATCCCGGCATCCCCTGCCTGGGGAACCACCGGTCCCGCTTACGGTCGGTGCGAGGTGGTATCCTTCACCCCCGAGCACACGGGATCGTTCAGCGGGCTGACGGAGGCCCGGGCCCGGACTGTTATGGAAGCATGGGCACACCGCACCGAGGCCCTCAGCAAACTGCCCGGCGTGCGCCAGGTGTTTCCCTTCGAGAACCGGGGAGCCGATATCGGCGTCACACTGCACCACCCCCATGGCCAGATCTACGCGTACCCCTACATCACGCCGAGGGCTAAGACCCTCGGCGTCGCGGCCCGGAAATTCTATGACGGGGCCGATGGCCGGCAGACGCTGACAGGATCACTGTTGCAGGCCGAACGCGAAGACGGGAGCCGGATGGTCATGGAGGGAGAGAACTTCAGCGCCTATGTGCCGTTTGCCGCCCGGTGGCCGCTGGAAATCCACCTTGTCCCGCACCGCCAGGTGCCCGACCTCGCCGCGCTGAGCGGCGAGGAGAAGGACGAGCTGGCGCACCTCTACCTGGACCTGCTCAAGCGGCTAGACGCGTTCTACCCCACACCCACCCCCTATATCTCAGCCTGGCACCAGGCACCCCTGGACGATCTGCTGCGCCCGGCCAGTTATCTGCACCTGCAGCTGACATCCCCCCGCCGGGCAGCGGACAAGCTCAAGTACCTGGCCGGCTCCGAGGCCGCCATGGGCGCCTTCATCAACGACACCACCCCGGAAAGCGTGGCTGAAAGGCTGAGGGCAGTGACTGTTCCCGCGTCCGCAGGCAGCGTTGCCCCCGTCCGAACCCGGCCGGAAGGTGCGCTCGCATGAGCGCGGCGGAACTTGCCGGGCGGTTCGAGCGGGAGTTCGGCACGCCTCCCGACGGCGTCTGGCAGGCACCGGGACGTGTCAACCTCATCGGCGAACACACCGACTACAACGAGGGCTTTGTACTCCCGTTCGCCATCGACAAGACCGCACGCGTTGCCGTGGCAGTCCGGGCGGACTCCACGGTCCGGATGCTGTCCACCTACGGCGACCAAGGCCTGGTCACTGCCGATCTCGCCGCCTTGGAGCCAGCCTCCGCGAAGGGCTGGACGAAGTATCCGCTCGGTGTCATCTGGGCCTTGCAGCAGCGCGGCATCCCCGTCCCGGGCCTGGACCTGCTGCTCGATTCCACCGTGCCGCTGGGCGCCGGGCTCTCGTCCTCGCACGCCATTGAATGTGCCGTTATCTCGGCCCTCAACGAACTGACCGGAGCGGGGTTGGAACCGGAGGAGATGGTCCTCGCTACGCAGCGTGCCGAGAATGACTTCGTGGGCGCCCCCACGGGCATCATGGACCAGTCGGCGTCCCTCCGCGGCTCCAAGGGTCACGCGGTGTTCCTGGACTGCCGCGACCAGAGCGTCGAACTGGTGCCCTTCGACGCCGAGTCCGCCGGGCTCGTGATGCTGGTGATCGACACCAAGGTGTCCCACTCCCATGCCGACGGCGGCTATGCGTCCCGCCGCGCCTCCTGCGAGCTGGGCGCGGAGCTGCTCGGAGTCAAGGCTCTCCGCGATGTCCGGGTTGCAGACCTGACGAGGGCCGAAGGCCTCCTGGATGAGGTCACCTACCGGCGGGTCCGCCACGTGGTGACCGAGGATGAGCGCGTACTGCAGACGGTCGGGCTCCTCGCCAGCGACGGCCCCGCCGCCATCGGGCCGCTGCTCGACGCCAGTCACGTTTCCATGCGGGACGACTTCGAAATCTCCTGCCCGGAACTGGACCTGGCCGTCAGCGTCTCCCGCGCCAACGGCGCTATCGGCGCCCGGATGACCGGCGGCGGTTTCGGCGGCGCAGCAATCGCCCTCACGCCGGTGGCGGCTGAGCAGCAGGTGCGCGCCGCCGTCGTACGCGCTTTCGCGGAAGCCGGCTATACCGCCCCGGAGATTTTCACGGTGACTCCTGCGGCTGGCGCGATGCGCATCTCCTAACCGGCGGGCACGCCAAAAGGGCTCCCATCCGTGCGTGCTGCACGGATGGGAGCCCTTCCAGTTATGTGAACCGGACGATTATGTGAACCGGACGACGGCGGACGCCGCCGCGGGTGCTAGTCCTCGCCGCGGAGAATGGCCAGGACGCGGATGATTTCCACGTAGAGCCACACCAGGGTGACCGTCAGGCCGAATGCTGCGGTCCAGGAGAAGCGCTGCGGCGCACCGGCCTGGACGCCGGCTTCGATGCTGGTGAAGTCCATCACCAGGGAGAACGCGGCGAGGCCGATGGCGAGGATGCCAATGACGACGCCGATAATGCCGCTGCGCAGGCCGAACGGTTCCGTGGTCATGCCGGTCATCATCATGACGAGGTTGACCAGGGAGAAGACGGCGTAACCGATCAAGGCGATCATAAAGAACTTCATGGCCTTGGGCGTGGCACGTACCTTGCCGCTCTTGAACAGCAGCAGGGTCACGGCGAAGACGGACAGGGTGCCAATAACAGCCTGCAGGCCCACGCCCGGGTACGCGAGGTCCAGTACGCGGGTGAGCCCGCCGAGGAACAGGCCTTCCAGCCCTGCGTAGGCAAGGATCAGAGCCGGCGAAGGCTGCTTCTTGAACGTGTTCACCAGGGCAAGGACAAATCCGCCCAGGGCGCCGACGATCATCAGCATGCTGGCAAGGCTCATGCTGACGAACAGGGTCACAGCCGCGCCTGCCAGCAGCACGCCAAGGCAGGCTGTGGTCTTGACGATGACGTCGTCATAGGTCATCCGGCCGGTGTCCGCGGGGCCCGCGGCCGGCTGGTTGTACATCTGCTGCAGCTGCTCGCTGGTCATGCCCTGCTGGCCGTAGCCGGCCTGGCCGTCCATGACCTGGCCGGGTGCGCGGCCAAACGACTGCTGTCCGTAGGGCTGCTGGCCGTACTGGGCCTGGCCGTAGGGCGCCTGCGGGACACGCGGTGCCTGCGTTGCTCCACGGAAGTTCTTTCCGTTGAAGATCGGGTTTCCGCCAAGTGCCATTGCTGGTGTCCTCCAAGTAAAGGGTTGAGTCGTGGACTACTAGCCACGCTACCAATATCTACGCATTTACGCGCCGATAAGTTCCCGCATGCGCAGGGCTGAAACCCAACCGTGATGAGCTGCCGGGGCTGGCGGACCCGGCAGTCCCTCTGTTGCCCCGCTGAGGAATACCAGCAAACACCTTAAGTTTCTTGGCGAACACATTGCCAAGACGCAATGGGCTTGCCGCAGTTGTTATGCGATCGCGACCGTACGGGCTTCTCCGAGCCGTAAATTTGGCGCTGACGCGCTGTAACATAGGCCACACACGGTGACGGATATCACAATCAGGCCCCAACAAACCTGCGCACCAGCGCTATCCGTCCCGTGACGTTTGCAGCGGTTGCAAGGGAGCACCTTGGCCACCCCCCAAGTGGAGGTTTTTCAATTTGAGAAGTACACCCAAAGGCCCGCCGCACCGGCGGCAGCCGGGATTGCTGAGAATCATAGGGGCCGTCTTTGGCTCCGTGCTGGCAATCCTGCTCGTCGTCGCTCCGGCGTCACTGGCCACTTCCCCGTCACCGGCACCATCCCCGTCGGCCACAAGCTCTCCATTCAGCATCAGCGGGTTCCTGCGTAACGCGGGCGCACCCCTTCCAGACGTAAAGATCAGTGTCTCCGGCGAAGGATTCGAGGGTTCCACCACCTCCAACGCCAATGGCTCCTGGACTCTCGGAGTACCGAAGTCCGGCACCTATGAAGTGGAGCTGGATGAATCCACGCTTCCGGAAGGTGTGGCACTGGCGGAGGGTCAGGAAAACCCGCGGCAACTCGCCTTCGGCCAGACCTCAAACCAGACCACCATCTTCACTTTCGGTGCAGGCATTGTTGTGCAGGAGGGCAACTTCGCGCAGGACCTGACCAACAGGCTGGTTGCAGGCCTGAGTTTTGGGCTGCTGCTCGCCCTGGCCGCAGTAGGCCTCTCGCTGATATTCGGCACCACGGGCCTGACCAACTTTGCGCACGGTGAAATGGTCACCCTTGGAGCCGTCCTGGTCTTCGCCTTCAACGCCATGGGCCTGCCGTTCTGGCTGACCCTGATCCTTGCCCTGCTGGGCGGAGGACTGGTGGGCTACGTCCAGGACGCCGGCCTGTGGAAACCGCTCCGGGGCCGCGGCACAGGACTCGTCCCGATGATGATCGTCAGCATCGGCCTTGCCCTCGCCGCCCGCTACGTGATCCTGTTCTACTTCGGCGGAGCCACCGAGCAGCTTCCGGGAGCGCAAAGTGCCGAGATCCAGCTGGGCCCCATCTCCGTTTCCCCGAACAACCTGTGGTCCCTCATCATCAGTGCCGTCGTCATCCTGGTGGTGGGACTGGTCCTGATGAAGACCCGGCTCGGCAAGGCCACCCGGGCCGTTGCCGACAACCCTGCGCTGGCCGCGGCCTCCGGCATCGACGTGGACGCAGTCATCCGCATCGTCTGGGTTGTGGGCGGCGTCCTCGCCTCTCTGGGTGGAATCCTGTGGGCGTACTACCGTCCCGGTGTTTCCTTCAACATGGGGTCACAGATTCTCCTCCTGATTTTCGCCGGCGTCACACTGGGCGGCCTCGGGACCGTCTTCGGTGCCCTCATCGGCTCCATCGTGGTGGGCATCTTCACCGAACTGACCACAGTCTTCGGTGCCCCGGCAGACCTCAAATACGTCATCCCGCTGGGCGTGATGATCCTCGTCCTGCTGATCCGGCCGCAAGGCATCCTGGGTCGCCGCGAGCGCGTGGGATAGGAAGGACCAATCATGGATTTTGCAGCTATTCTGTCCAACGCCTTCGGCGAACTCATCAGCCCTACTACCGCCGCGTATGCACTGGCCGCTTTGGGCCTCGCGGTGCACTTCGGCTACTCCGGTCTGCTCAACTTCGGCCAGGCGGGATTTATGGCCGTGGGCGCCTATGGTTTCGCCATCTCCACGCTGACCTTTAAGGCGCCCTTCTTCCTGGCCCTTCTCATCGCCGTCGTGGCAGCAGCAATCTTTGCGCTGATCCTCGGCATACCCACCCTCCGCCTGCGGGCCGACTACCTTGCCATCGTGACCATCGCTGCGGCCGAAATTGTCCGCTACCTGGTCACCACCAACGGCTGGACGGCTGTCACCGGCTCGGCCAACGGCCTCGCGGCCTTTGAAGGCGGGTTCTTCGACATGAACCCCTTCCCGCCCGGGGATTACCCCTTGGGCATGAACAACCGCGACTTCTTCATCCGGATCGTGGCGTGGGTCGTGGTGATCGTGGCGGGCGTCCTGATCTGGCTCCTCATGCGCAGCCCCTGGGGCCGGGTCCTGAAGGGCATCCGGGAAGACGAGAACGCTGTCCGGTCACTGGGCAAGAATGTGTACGCCTACAAGATGCAGGCGCTCATCATCGGTGGCGTCCTGGGCGCCCTGGCCGGAATGATCTTCACCCTGCCCCGCGGTGCCATCCAGCCGGCCAACTACGGCACTGAGCTGACGTTCTTCCTGTGGACCTGCCTCCTGCTCGGCGGCATGGCCACCGTCCTGGGCCCTGTCATTGGGGCCATGATCTTCTGGGTGGTGCTGTCACTGACCCAGGGCATTCTCAGCGGACTGATCGAATCGGGAATCATCACCTGGCTGTCCACCGTCCAGGCGGGTCAACTCCGGTTCATCCTGGTCGGTATTGCCCTGATGCTGCTGATGATCTTCAGGCCCCAGGGTGTCTTCGGTAACAAGAAGGAGCTTGCATTCGCATGAGCGAGCAGAGCGCAGTATCAAAACAGGAAAACGTCGACTTCATGACCGACACCCGGCCCATTGCAGCTGACGAAACAGGGCCCGGCTGCAGGAAGCGGGATCCGATCGTTGTGGCCGAGAACATCAGCCGCAGCTTCGGTGGCATCAACGCCGTGGATGTGGAGTACCTCGAAATTCCGCGGCACAAGATCACCGCCCTCATTGGACCCAACGGCGCCGGCAAAACCACGCTGTTCAACCTGCTGACGGGTTTTGACAGCCCCAACTCCGGCAAATGGCAGTTCGAAGGCCACAGCATCGCCGGTGTCTCCTCCTACAAGCTCGCCCGGCTGGGCATGGTGCGGACCTTCCAGCTGACCAAGGTCATGGGCAAGCTCACGGTTATGGAGAACATGCGCCTCGGCGCTGCGGACCAGCCCGGTGAGCGGCTGTCCAAAGCCCTGTTCAAGGGCATGTGGGGCGGCCGCGAGAAGGAAATCACCGCGCAGGCCAATGTCCTCCTGGAGAAATTCAAGCTCGACGCCAAGAAGGATGACTACGCCGCTTCCCTCTCCGGAGGCCAGCGCAAGCTGCTGGAGATGGCGCGTTCCCTGATGGTCCGGCCGAAGCTCGTGATGCTGGACGAGCCCATGGCCGGCGTGAATCCCGCCCTCACCCAATCCCTGCTGGACCACATCAAGAACCTCAAATCCGAAGGCATGACGGTCCTGTTCGTCGAACACGACATGAACATGGTCCGGCACATCGCCGACTGGGTTGTGGTGATGGCCGAAGGCAAGATTGTCGCCGAAGGCCCGCCCCCCGAGGTCATGAAGAACCCCGCCGTCATTGACGCCTACCTTGGCGCCCATCACGACGTCGACCTGGGCGACGCCGAAGGCATCAAGGAACTCGAAGCCGAACTCGAAGCGGATGAAGAATCGATCGTCGGCACAGAAAACGCCGGGATCATCGCCCCGGAAAATGTGGCCCGACTGGAAGAGAGGGACGGAAAATGAGCGCAACCAGCGCAGCCCCCGCCGCGAATCCGGCACAGTCCGACAACGCCGTTGTCACAGTCAAGAACCTGGTGGCCGGCTACCTTCCCGGCGTGAACATCCTCAACGGCTGCAGCATCGAGGCCCGGAAGGGCGAGCTGATCGGGATCATCGGTCCCAACGGAGCCGGCAAATCGACGCTGCTGAAAGCCATGTTCGGGCTGGTTAAAGTTCATTCAGGGACCGTGGTTGTCCGGGGCAAGGACATCACCGGGCTCAAAGCCAACAAACTGGTCAGCCAAGGCGTGGGTTTTGTCCCCCAGAACAACAACGTGTTCGCCGCACTGAGCATCGAGGAAAACCTGCAGATGGGCATCTACCAGCGGCCAAAGGCCTTTGCCGAGCGGTTCGACTTCGTGACCAGCCTCTTCCCTGAACTGGGGAAGCGCCGCGCCCAGCGGGCCGGTTCCCTCTCCGGCGGCGAACGGCAGATGGTGGCGATGGGTCGGGCCCTCATGATGGACCCGGCGGTCCTGCTCCTGGACGAGCCCTCCGCGGGGCTGTCCCCCGTCAAGCAGGATGAGACGTTCCTCCGCGTCCATGAGATCAACCGGGCCGGCGTATCGGTAATCATGGTGGAACAGAACGCCCGGCGCTGCCTGCAGATCTGTGACCGCGGCTACGTCCTGGATCAGGGCAAGGACGCGTACACCGGCACGGGCCGGGAACTCATGAAGGATCCGAAAGTCATCCAGCTGTACCTCGGCACTCTCGCAGACGAAGTCGGCTAGCCACACAGCCCACGCACAAAGGAACCCCGCCCGGATGAATCCGGGCGGGGTTCCTTTGCCTCACGAGGAGCCGGTCTTAGAGCTTGCCGAACTCTTCCTTTACGAGGGCGATGGTGTTGTCTTCCTTGTACTCGTAAACGCCGATGGTTGCCTCAGACGGGTCACCGCTGTCCGCGAAGGTTACCGGACCGGACTGGCCATCGTAGTCAATGTCCTTGTCCGCCCGCAGCAGCGTCACGCAACTGGCGAAGCTGAAGCACTTCTCGCCGTCCTTGGAGACGGCCTGCAGCTGCTTGGCGATGTCCACACCCTTGGTGCTCTTGGCAGCTTCTGCCGCGAGGGCGATGAGGTTGGCCGCGTCCCAGCTCTCACCGGCGTAGATGAAGTCCTTCAGGGCCGGGTCAACAGCCAGCAGTTCCTTCTTGAAGTCCTCACCGGCTGTGGTGCCCGGAATGGTGCCGTGGGCCTTGGTGAGTGTGCCGGGTTCGAAATCCTTGCTGTAGTCGACAGTGTTGCCGTCCACCATGAAGATCTGCTCGGCCTTGATGCCCTTGCCGGTCAGCAGCGGGATGATGCTCTTGCCCTGGACAAAGGAGATAACGGCGATGGCATCCGGCTTGGCGGCGATGACCTTGTCCACCTGGGTGCTGAACTGCGAATCGCCTTCGTTGAACAGCTCTTCGGCAACAATCTTGCCGCCGGCCTTCTCAAAGGATTCCTTGAGCTTGGTGCTCAGCCCGGTGCCGTAGGAGTCGTTCAGCACCAGCATGCCCATGGTCTGGGCGCCGCAGGAGGCTGCGTAGTTGCCCAGCACCGAGCCCTGCAGGACGTCTGAAGGGGCTGTCCGCCAGTAGAGGCCCTTGTCATCCCAGTTGGTGAAGTCCACCGATGTGTTCGCGGGCGAGAACTGGACCACGCCGGCACCGGTGATCTGGTTGATGACCGTCTTGGAAACACCCGAGGAGGCAGCGCCGATGATGGCACTGACGCCCGCGCTCAGGAGGTTGTTCACGGACTGCGTTGCCACGTCGGTCGTGGTGTCGCCGGAGTCACGGTTGATGACCTCGATGGGCTTGCCCAGGACGCCGCCGGCCTCATTGATCTGCTTCACAGCAAGGCTGACGCCGGCAATCTCGGGCGGGCCGAGGTAGGACAGCGCGCCGGTGGTCGGCAGCAGCGTGCCGATCTTGAGGGGGGTGTCAGTGGTGGTTGACGATGGCGGCACGTTTCCCGACGCTGGGATCACCGGCGCCTTCAGTCCTTCCGAAGGAGCCGGGCAGGACAGGCCTGCCGGCTTGGTCGTCGTGGTCGCCGTCGGGGTGGAGGTACCACCACAGGCAGTGGCCAGCAGGGCGACACCTACGCTGAGAGCGGTTAGCTTGGCAACGCGTGGTGCCGCCGGGGGGAGTGAAATCATTGACAATCTCCTGGATCGAAAGGTGCGAACGGCCTTTGATGCGGATGATCAGGTGTTCCTGATTTAACTTCAAGCTAGTGCATATACGGTGCGGATATAAGTGACTGAGGTCACATCCTCATAACAGTCGTTGCATATGCGAAATCAACGGACACAGCGGTCCCTTCATGTCCGGATGATGCTGGATCCCGTGCGGGCGTCACGGGGAGAACACTGCGCCGAAAGGAAAATGTGTACCCCAGGTGGGACTCGAACCCACAACACGCGGATTTTAAGTCCGCTGCCTCTGCCAATTGGGCTACTGGGGCGCCCGGTCAATGGTATCCCGTCCTCAGCCTGCCAGTGGTGCGGCATACCGGAAAGTCCCGTGAACCCCGCCTGGCCAGAGCGCCAGCGGAAGCAGCTGGAAGTGCTCGCCCCAGGAGTCCTCCGGCGGCAGCACGCCAAACGATGCTGCCGGGACAAAGCCAAACCGCGGGTAGTACTCCGGGCTGCCCAGGAGGGCTATGCCGCCCTCCCCCGCCGCATTCGCCCTGGCGATGGTTTCGTTCATGAGGGCGCTGCCGATCCCGTGACGCTGCAGCCTGGGCGTAACACCGATGGGCCCGAGCCCCAGGAGCCCGTAGTCGCCCACCCAGCCGCGGGTGCTGATCACGTGGCCGACTATTTCCTCATCAAGCACGGCGACGACACTGAATTCGGGAAGGTATTCCGCGCATTCGAAGAGTTGCCGAAGTACCTCGACTTCAATCGGCTCCCCCTCCACAGGCAGGCCGGTGACGGGAGAGATGGCGAACGCTTCGGCTGTCAGTGCGAGGATCTTGTCCCTGTCCGCTGCCGTTTCGTTCCGGAGCACCAGCTCGGGCCGTGGCTGGTCCCGGCTTGCCGCCGACACTTCATGGAGGACTTCGAGTGCGCGCGGGGCGTCTGCCACCGGCACCAACAGATGATCATGGTGGAAGCCTGCCAGCACGTTGCAGCTGATCCTGGCATCCGTCAGGGCCTTCCCGACGGCGGCAGTCAGGCCAACAGCCTCCAGTTCAGAGTGCACTTCCAGGGTGATCCAGGCTGCCACAAAGTCGTACGGCAGCCCCAGGCTGTCCGCGGTCGCCCGGGGCAGGACCACCGTCAGGCCCTCGGCTTCACGCACCGCAGCCTGGATCCCCGGCTCCAGCGGCCTGCCGTGCGGCCACAGGACGTAGACGTATTCGCCGTCCCGAAGCACGGGATGCAGCGTTGCGAGCAGGGCCTGGAGGTTCGTTTCGCCAGTCATCCTGCCAGTCTAAAAGGAAGACGGGCCCTAAAACGAAGAGAGCCGGGAGACGCCTACGGCGGCCGTCCCCCGCAGGGGACAGCCGCCGTCGGGCGTTACAGAAGAGAGTGCGCTACTCAGGTGCCAGGTGCGGCTAACCTACTTGGCGTCTGCAGTGACTGACTGCTTGGGGTCCACGCTGGTCGCAGCAGCGGAGCCGGGCTTCGCTGCTGCGGCTGCCACCTCAGGTGCCGCGGGGGCAGGGGCTGCTGCCGGCTTGGGCGCCGGGGTGGCCGCAGCGACGAAGGCGCCGCGCGGGTTGTCGAGGTCGATGAGCTGGGTGGTGTCGCGGCCCATAAAGAACGCCAGGATCCAGCCCATGATGACCCGGATCTTGCGCTCCACCGTGGGCATGGCCATCCCGTGGTAGCCGCGGTGTGCAAGCCATGCCAGCGGGCCCTTCAGGCCGACGCGGCCGACGAGGCTGATGTTGGCAACACCCTTCCACTCGCCGAAGCCGGCCACGGCACCAAGGTTCTTGTGCTTGTAGTCCTTCAGCGGCTTCTCCCAGCGGGAAGCCCACAGGTTCTTGGCGAGGCGCTTGGCCTGGCGCAGGGCGTGCTGGGCGTTCGGGACGCAGGTGCCGTCCGGCAGGCCGCTGCCCGTGAGGTCGGGCACTGCGGCGATGTCGCCGGCGGCCCAGGCGTTCTCGATGATGCCTTCATCACCGGCGATGCGAAGGTCGGGGAGGACGCGGACGCGGCCGCGCGGCTCCAGCGGGAAGTCGGAGGAACGGATCATCGGGTTGGCCTGCACACCGGCAGTCCAGACGAGCGTGTCCGCTTCGAATTCCTGGGCAAGGGTCTTGTCCGGGAGGTTGATGAGCTTGAGGTTGCCTTCGGCGCTGTCCAGTGAGGTGTTCAGCAGGACCTCGATGCCGCGGCTGCGGAGGTGCTCCACAACCCACTCGGCCTGGGGTGCGGTGACCTCGGGCATGATGCGGCCCATGGCCTCAACCAGGACGAAGCGGACTTCCTCCTGTTTGATGCGCGGGTTGTTCTTGACCGCGGCGCGGGCCAGGTCTTCCATTTCGGTGATGCATTCGATGCCGGCGAAGCCGCCACCCACCACAACGAAGGTCAGGGCCTTGGCGCGGGCGGCGGGGTCCGTGATGGTGGACGCAGCTTCGATCCGCTCGAGGACCTTGTTGCGCAGGGCTACGGCCTCTTCGATGGTTTTCAGGCCGATGCCCTTGTCCGCGAGTCCCTTGATGGGGAAGGTGCGGGTGATGGCGCCTGCGGCCACCACGATGTCAAAGTAAGGGATCTCGATGTGCCCTCCGCCGTCCGCGGGCGCCACAACGGCGGTGCGGTTGGCGTGGTCGATCGAGGTGACGCTGCCCTGGATAAGTTCAGTCTGCTTGAGGTGCTGGCGGTGGGAGACCACAGCGTGGCGGGCCTCGATGTTGCCGCCGGCCACCTCGGGCAGGAAGGGCTGGTAAGTCATGTAAGGCAGTGGATCCACGAGGGTGACGATGCCACCGGCATTCGCGATCTTCTTCTGCAGTTTGAGTGCTACGTACAGGCCGACGTACCCGCCGCCGACGACGAGTACCCTGGGACGGTCCTGGAGCTCTGGGGTGGTTGCCATGATTTAAGAGTACAGCACTTTGTGAAAATCTTCACTAACTGCGTTTGCCGCCGGATTCGACCGTATCGACGACTCCGGTATCCGGGTCTTCGCCCGCTAATCCGGGGTCCCGGGCCGCCCTGTGCAACTGGAACGCGGCCGCGGTGATGACCGCCACAAACAGCAGGGCAGAACCGATAACAACGGCGCCGCCTATGGCGCTGTCCCGCTGGGACGGCGCCTTCGCTACGGGCACCGTGGGATCGGGCAGCGTGGGGATGGCGCTCGCCACTTCAGAGCTGGGTACGGGGGCCGGGGTGGCCAGGTTCCCGCGCCGGTGGACCCGGATCCAGTCGGAAATGGAGCCGAGCGGGTTGACTGCCGTTTCGGCGACAGAGTCCTTCAGGGCGGCCTCGGCATTGAGTACACCGAAGCCGTACAGCGGGTCCTTTCCCGCAGGGCCGGCGTCCTTGGCTGTGCTGACGATCCTGTTGATGACCTGTTTGGCGCTCATGTCGGGCCACTTGGACCGGATCAGGGCCGCAACGCCGGCCACGATGGGGGCCGCCCCGGAGGTGCCGGCCCATTCGGCATAGCCGCCGCCGGGGAGTCCGCCGAGGAGGTTCTCCGCCGGCGCCGCCACACCGATGCTGATGCCCTGAGAGGATGAGTCGACGCTCGCCGCCCCCTTGCGGTCCAGCCCGGCCACCGTCAGGACGCCGGGAATGGTGGCGGGCGCGCCCACCTGCAGGTTGCCGCCTATCCTGTTTCCGGCCGCGGCAACGATCACAACGTCTTTTTGCTCGGCGTAAAGGAAGGCCGCGTCCCAGCTTTGGGGCCACTGCGGAGTGGTGCTGCCCAGGGAGATGTTGATGACCCTGGCGCCGTTGTCCACTGCCCAGCGGACAGCCTCGGGGATCTGGTCCTGATCGTTCTTTCCTGCAGGATTGGCCGAACCCAGCCAGGTGGAGACCGACAGGATTTCCGCCTCCGGTGCCACCCCCACAATGCCGTCCGGGCCGACGGGCGAGGCAGACGGGCTAGGTGAAGCCGACGGGGTGGCCGGCTGGTGGCCGCGCCCCGCCAGCATGGTGGCCACCAGCGTGCCGTGTTCGGGTTTGATGCCAAGGATTTTCTGTCCGTTGGCGGTGCCGGCGCCCGAGGCGTCGTAACCCCCGGTGACAGCGCCCTTGAGGTCGGGGTGTCCGGCTTCCACGCCGCTGTCGATCACTGCGACCTTAACGCCGGCACCCTTGGAAACCTCCCAGGCCTTGGTGATTCCGGACTCAGCCAGCCAGTGCTGCTTATCCCGTACCTCGTCGGCCTGTGCGGCGGGCGCGAACGCCAGTCCGGCGGCCAGGCTGACGCTTGCGAGGGCCATCGCCAGGAGTGCCGAGGCGGTCCGGTGGAACCGGGCTGTTGCTCTGGTCATGCGGCTCCCCCTGTTGGTGCGCTGATGCCCGGAATCAGTTGAGGCTCAGGGCAATACCATCAAGAATATCGTGTTCGCTGGCAGTGGCTGTGACGATCCGCCCCGCGCTGAGTGACTGCAGCCGCTCCAGGATCCGGCCCCACACCAGCCCGCCGGCACCCATCACGTCCACCCTGCCCGGGTGCATGTACGGCAGGCCGGCACGTTCTGCCCTGGTCATGGCCAGGAGGTCGGCGGCGGCTGCGGTGATGGTGGCAATCGGCAGTTCAGCTCCATGGATCGCCGCCGGGGAGTATTCCGGCAGGCGAAGGGCATGGGCTGTAATGGTGGTAATGGAGCCTGCAACGCCGACGACGGCGGTGGCGCGTTCCAGCGGAACGTCCACCCCCGCGCGGGTGATGGCGGCGTCGACGTCGGCCTCTGCGGCGGCGATCTGTTCCGCAGTTGGCGGGTCGCTATGCAGGTGCCGTTCCGTCAGGCGGACGCAGCCGATGTCCACCGACTTGGCGGCTGTGACACCGTTGGGGGTGCCGAGGACGAACTCAGTGCTTCCGCCGCCGAGATCAACCACCAGGACCTGATCGCCGTCGTGGACAGGCAGGACGCTGCTTGCCCCTGCGAAGGACAGGGCGGCCTCTTCGTCGCCGGAAATGACCTCCGGCTCGACGCCCAGCAGATCCCGGATTCCGTCCACAAAAACATGGCGGTTGCGGGCATCCCTGCTGGCCGAGGTGGCCACAAAACGTACAGACTCCGCGCCGTGTTCGCGGATCAGCGCGGCGTAGTCGGCCGTGGCCGCGAACGTGCGCTCCAGCGCCTCCGGGGCCAGCTCACCTGTGGCATCCACGCCCTGGCCCAGCCGGACAACACGCATTTCGCGGACCACGTCGGTCAGTTTGGCCGTCCCGTTGCTGCGGTCCACATCGGCGATGAGCAGGCGGATGGAGTTGGTGCCGCAGTCAATGGCGGCGACGCGGGTCACGAACCGGCTTCCGGCGCGCCGGCGGTTTTGCGGACCGGGGCGGGACGGCCCACGATGTCCGGCAGGCCCTGCGGTCCGTGCCGGCTCAGGTCCCGGGAGGGGGCTTCCCCGGCAGTGTCCCAGGCGCCCCCGCAGTAGCAGCGGTCTGCCGTCCACCATTCGCTGATGCCGGCGATGGCTTCGTCGCCCAGGGGGTTCACGCCTGGCCCGGCAGCCAGGGAGTGCCCCACCAGTACATGCAGGCACTTGACGCGCGTGGGCATGCCTCCGGCGGAGATGCCGTCGATTTCCGGGACCCGCCCCTATGCCCGCCCGCTCGCCGATGCCGGCCCGGGCGGCGAGGTAGTCCTCGTGCGCAGCACGGTAGGCAGCGGCCAGCGGCTCATCCGCGGTGAGCCGCTCATTCATCTCGTTCATCAGCCCGGCAGCTTCAAGCCTCGAGACTGCAGAGGTGATCACCGGGTGGGTCAGATAGAACGTGGTGGGGAAAGGCGTGCCGATCCCCAGCCGCGGTGCGGTGGCAGCCACCAAAGGGTTGCCGCATACGCAACGCGCCGGGATTTCGACGACATCGCGCACCGGCCGTCCCAGTTGCCTGCTGAGTACTTCAAGATCATGTGCTGATGGCTGGCGGGATTTCTCCGGCTCAGGTGCCGTACGTGCTTCCACTGGCGCGGCCATCCTTCCTCTGGTGGTTCAGTCTGTGGCCGCGCGCCGGACGGACTCCCACAGGGAATCCACCCACGGCAGATCGGCGGGGTCTTGCGCTGCTGCGGCGTTCTGGCTACTGCCGGTTCCGGCCGGCAGTTCGCTGCCGAAGACCCAGTAGCCGGTTTCGCCCGGCATAACCATGTTAATGCGGTCGCGGGCCTGCTGTTTCACATAGTTGGGATCCTGCCAGCGCGAGATCTGCTGGCGCAGCCTGTCCCCCTCCACCTGGCGGGCGGCGATATCGTCGCTGAGGGCGGCGAGCTCGGCGCGTTTGTCGAAGAAGATCTTGACGGTGGGAGCGAGCATGATGGTGATGGCAATCATGACGACGGCGAGTGCCAGCATACGTCCGGAGAAGGCCTTGGCAGGTATTGGCTGGGCGTCGTCCTGCGCTTCCCCGCCCTTTGTGGTTCCGCCGGCAGAAGCGCTCCCCCCGGCTTTGGCGGCGGGCGATTCTTTCGCCGGTGTGCCTCTGGTGGCTGCGGTGCCCGCGGCCCCCCTGGCCCGGGTCACGCTCGGTGGCGTGTCTTTGGTGTGGGCGCTGCCACTGCCCGCACCGCTTTGCGTCCCGCCAAAGTCGGCGCGAATGATGTCAGCCGTGCCGGCTGCTTCCCCGGTGTGGTCCGATGCGGACTTGCGCGTGGAAGCGGCCTTGGGAACTTTGGGACGGCGGGTAGCCATGACACTCCTGAAACGTGCGGTCTGCCTCGGACCGCAACTCTGGCGCTGAAACAAATGGCTGCTGCTGGCACAAGTGCCCTGCCAGCAGCAGGCCGAAACAAAAACCGGTGGCTATGGTCTTTCAACCATAGCCACCGGTCAGTGGTTTACGCGGCTACTAGCCCTTGAAACGCGGGAACGCGCTGCGGCCGGCGTAGCGTGCGGCGTCGTCAAGTTCCTCTTCGATGCGCAGCAGCTGGTTGTACTTGGCCACGCGCTCGGAGCGGGCCGGGGCACCGGTCTTGATCTGTCCCGCGTTGGTGGCAACGGAGATGTCAGCAATGGTGGTGTCCTCGGTTTCGCCGGAGCGGTGCGAGGTGATGGTGGTGAAGCCGGCACGCTGGGCCAGGGAAACGGCGTCCAGGGTTTCGGTCAGCGAACCGATCTGGTTGACCTTGACCAGCAGGGAGTTGGCCGTCTTGGTGTCGATGCCGCGCTGCAGGATGGACGGGTTGGTGACGAAGAGGTCATCGCCCACCAGCTGGACCTTGTCACCGATGGTGTCGGTGAGGGTCTTCCAGCCCTCCCAGTCGTTTTCGTCCAGGGGGTCTTCGATGGACACCAGCGGGTAGTCGGCAACGAGTTCGGCGTAGTAGGCGCTCATCTCGGTGGCGGACAGTGCCTTGCCCTCGAACTGGTAGGCGCCGTCCTTGAAGAACTCGGAGGAGGCGACGTCCAGCGCCAGGGCGATGTCCTTGCCCGGGGTGTAGCCGGCGTTCGTGATGGCTTCCTGGATCAGGTCCAGCGCCGCGCGGTTGGACGGCAGGTTCGGCGCGAAGCCGCCCTCGTCGCCCAGGCCGGTGGAGAGGCCCTTGGCCTGCAGGACGGACTTGAGGTTGTGGTAAACCTCAACGCCCCAGCGCAGGCCTTCGGAGAAGGTCTCCGCGCCGATCGGGACGATCATGAATTCCTGGATGTCGACGTCGGAGTCCGCGTGGGAACCGCCGTTGAGGATGTTCATCAGCGGAACGGGCAGGACGTGCGCGTTGGGGCCGCCGAGGTACTTGTACAGGGGCAGGTCCGCGGAGGCGGCGGCTGCGTTGGCCACGGCAAGGGAAACGCCCAGGATGGCGTTGGCGCCGAGCTTGCCCTTGTTGGGCGTGCCGTCCAGGTCGATCATGGCCTGGTCGATGCTGCGCTGGTCCGTGGCGTCAAAGCCGATCAGGGCAGGAGCGATCTGGTCGATGACAGCGTCAACTGCCTTCTGGACGCCCTTGCCGAGGTACCGGCCCTTGTCGCCGTCACGGAGCTCAACAGCCTCGTGCTCGCCGGTGGAGGCGCCGGAGGGGACTGCTGCGCGGCCGATCTGGCCGTCGGAGAGCAGTACTTCAACTTCTACGGTGGGGTTGCCGCGGGAATCGAGGATTTCGCGGGCGTGAATGGCATCGATAAGCGCCATGGATGTGCTCCTTGGTGGGCGATTTTTGGTGGATCTAACACTGAAAAATAGCGGAAACGCGGGGACGTCATCGTCAGGGACCAGCGTAGTCGAGAGTGGCGGACGTTACGGAACCCTATCCGTCACCCGGACGTCATGATGGGCCCTCAAACCGCCGCCGGATGGCGCCACGCAGCGCCCGCTCGGCGTCGAACCCCTGCGCACGCGCAGAACCGACGACGGCGAGAAGCATGTCGCCGAGGTCTTCTTCTGTCCCGAAGGCCTCAGCTGCGTCGGGGGCCTCCGGTGACCGCGGAAGGGCCCACGACCGCGGGGTTTCCTGGCCGGGCTGGCCGGCGGAGGAGGCGGTTGGGGATCTTTCGGCACGGTCCAGGAACTTCTGCGCCTTCGCCAGGGCAGGGAGGGCATCCGGGATCCCCTCAAGGGGGCTCCGCCGTTCGGGCCGTTCCGAGCTCTTCACCGCGTCCCATTTCCGGACGATCTCCTCAACAGTGGCCGGGAAAGAGTCCTGAAGCGTTCCGTCAGGCCTGAAGACGTGCGGATTGCGGCGGACCATCTTGGCACCCAGCCCGCGCGCGACGTCGTCGAACGTAAACGAGCCTCGCTCCTCAGCGAGCCGGGCGTGCAGCACCACCTGGAGCAGCACGTCGCCCAGTTCGCCGCGGAGTTCGGCATCATCCGCTCCGGTCTCGATGGTCTCGGCAACCTCATAGGCTTCCTCGAGGAGGTACTCCACCAGCGAGGCATGGGTGAGGGCCGCCATCCAGGGGCAGTGCTCCCGCAGCCGGGCTACAACCTCCAGAAGGCGCTCAACGGGAGCCTTGTCGAGGGGAACCCCGTCAGCCAAGGTTGGCGTAGGTGTCGTTGATGTACTCCACCAGCGCTTCCTTTTCTTCCAGCGGCAGGAACGAGGCTTCGGCGGCATTCAGCGTGAGCTCCAGCAGGTCATCGAGGTCGTAGTCGAACGTTTCCACGAGGAGCTCGAATTCGTCCGTCAGGGTGACGCCGCTCATCAGCCGGTTGTCCGTGTTGATGGTGACGTTGAAGCCCAGCTGGTACAGCATGTCCAGGGGGTGGCTCTCGATGCCTTCACCGAACCCGGCAATGGCTCCGGTCTGGAGGTTCGAGGAGGGGCAGATCTCCAGGGCGATGCCGCGGTCGCGGATCCAGCTGGACAGATCGCCGAGGGTTACCAGGCCAATGCTGTCTTCCCCGGCCTCGGAGCCGTCGGTGTCATCGTCGTCGCCGAACTCCACCAGGATGTCCTCGGCAATGCGGACGCCGTGGCCCAGGCGAAGGGCCCGGCCGTCAACCAGGGCGGACTGGATGCTTTCGAGTCCGGCGGCCTCGCCGGCGTGGACGGTCGCGGGGAAGTTGTGCTGGGCCAGGTAGGTGAAGGCGTCCCTGAAGCGGGACGGCAGGAAGCCGTCCTCGGCGCCGGCGATGTCAAACCCGACAGCGCCCCGGTTGCGGTGGCGGACGGCGAGTTCGGCGATTTCCTGGCCGCGGTCGGCGTGGCGCATGGCGGTGATCAGCTGCCCCACCTGAATTTCGCGGCCGCCCTCGGCCACGGCGTCAACGCCGGCTTCGAGGCCTTCCTGCACTGCTTCAACAGCCTCGTCCAGGGTGAGCCCCTTCTGGAGGTGCTGCTCCGGTGCCCAGCGCACTTCGCCGTACACCACGCCGTCGTCAGCCAGGTCCTCGACAAATTCCTTGGCGACGCGGAAGAGGCCTTCCTTGGTCTGCATTACGGCGACGGTGTGGTCGAAGGTTTCCAGGTACCTGACCAGCGAACCGGAGTCGGCGGATTCGCGGAACCACTGGCCAAGGGCCACAGAATCAGTGGACGGGAGCGTGTGGCCAACAGCCTCAGCCAGTTCGATGATGGTGGCGGGACGCAGACCACCGTCCAGGTGGTCGTGAAGCGAAACCTTGGGCAGGCTCTTCAGGTCGAAATCGATGGCATGGGCAGCGTCAACAATGGGCTCAGTCACGTTCCAACCTTAGGGTCGGCAGGCGGCTTATGCCAGCCGCTACTTTCCGTGCTGCTCGGCATCCGCCGGTGCGGCCGCCAGGAGGGGTGATCCCGTGGCGGGGACGGGCAGCGCACCTTCCGGTCCGCCGTCGAGCCATTCGTCCACGGTTTCCGCATCCTTGCGGGCCAGGTGCTTGTGCCACATCCGTAGGAGGTGGTCGATCAGGATGCCGAGCACGATCGCAAACACAACGGCGATGCCAGCGCTCAGCAGGGGGTTGTGGTGCAGCCAGGGGAAGGAGCTGGCGAGCAGGCCAATGCCGATGGAGTAGCCAACCCAGGTGAGGCAGGCGAAAGCGTCCAGAAGAAAGAAGCGGCGGTGCCCGAACCCGGTGCTGCCGGCCACATAGTTAACGGCAACACGGCCCCACGGGATGTAGCGCGCAGTGAAGATCAGGACGGCACCGCGCTTGTCCAGCTCGTACCGTGCCCAGCCGAAGGCTTTCTGGATTTTGGGCCGGCGCATCCATTTCCAGCGTTCCAGGCCGATCTTGCGGCCCAGCATAAAGGCCATATTGTCTCCGGCGATGGCGCCTACCAGGGCTGTCGCGCCGAGGATCCACAGATTGGGCTCCCCGCTATGCCTTGAGAACGCTGCAAGGGCCACAATCAGCGTTTCGCTGGGAACCACCATGGCGAAGCCGTCAATGAAGAAAAACATCAGCAGGACGGGGTAGATCCACCACTGGCCCGCTGCATGGAGCACGGCCTCATTAATAAACTCCACGCGGGTGCTGCTCCTAGACGAAATGCTGCTGCCGGAAGTGACGTTAATCGCCCTTCAGTGTCCCATGCCCGGGAGGCCGCCCGCTACGCCCGCAACTCATCCCTGGGCGTCAGGATCCTTCAGCCGCTCCACAACCGGAACTTTGCCCCGGACGCGGTTGATAATCAGGTCCACGACGATTCCCAGGCCCACCGCACAGATGATTGCGATGACGGCGCCGAGGAAGTGGTTGTTCTCAAACCACTGGCCGAAAAAGAGTCCGATCCCCACGGAATAGGAGGCCCAGAGGGTGGCGGAGAGGACCGTCAGGCCCACGAAGCGGAGACGCGGATAGCGGGTTACGCCGGCGGTGAGATTAACGGCCACCCGCCCGATGGGGATGAAGCGCGCCACGAGGATCAGTGATGCCGGCCGCTTCCTCAATTCATGCCCGGCCCAGCGGAACGCGCTCTGCATCCGGGGGCCCCGCATCCAGTGCCAGCGCCTGGTCCCCACGCGGCGTCCGATGAGGTAGGCGATGTTGTCGCCGGAGAACGCCCCCAGGCCCGCCACGAGCATCAGCAGCCAGGGATTGGGGACGTCCGCGGTGGCGGCCACGGCGGCCAGGCCGACCACCACGGATTCGCTGGGGATCGGCGGGAAGAACCCGTCGATCAGGCAGCAGGCCAGTACAAGCAGGAGCACCCACGGCTGTCCGGCGGCAGCGAGGATGAATTCATTGATGGCCTGCATTCTTCCTATGCTATTCGGTCGATGATGAGCTGCTGTGCCGGGCGGGCCCCCTCCGGAGCAATCGTCACCGCGTGCTCCAGGGATTCCTTGGCGCGCGCGAACTTCTCCGGGGTGTCGGTGAGCAATGTCATCAGCGGTTCGCCGGCGCGGACCATGGCCCCCGGCTTCGCGTGCAGGCGGACGCCCGCGCCTGCCTGCACTGCGTCCTCCTTGCGGGCCCGGCCGGCCCCCAGGCGCCATGCGGCCACTCCGACAGCCATGGCATCCAGTTCCACAAGAACACCGTCGGCCGGTGCCAGGATGACCTCGGATTCCCTGGCCACGGGCAGCTTGGCCCGCGGATCGCCGCCCTGGGCCCCGATCATCCGGTTCCACACGTCCATGGCCCGGCCGTCCTGCAACGCGGCGCGGGGATCGGCGTCGCGGACGCCGGCGCAGGCGAGCATCTCCCCGGCCAGGCGGACGGTCAGCTCCACCACGTCTTCCGGGCCGCCGCCGGCCAGGACTTCCACGGATTCCTCCACCTCGATGGCGTTTCCGGCTGTCAGGCCGAGAGGTGTGTTCATGTTGGTCAGGAGCGCCACAGTATTAACGCCTGCGTCCTTGCCCAGGGCCACCATGGTCTCAGCCAGCTCCCGGGCGCGTGCCTCATCCTTCATAAACGCACCGCTGCCCACTTTGACGTCGAGGACCAGGGAGCCTGTGCCCTCGGCGATCTTTTTACTCATGATGGAGGAGGCGATCAGCGGGATGGCCTCCACCGTGCCGGTGACATCCCGCAGGGCGTAGAGCTTCTTGTCCGCGGGTGCCAGTCCGGCACCGGCAGCACAGATCACGGCGCCGACGTCCTGGAGCTGGGCCATCATCTCGTCGTTGCTCAGGTCTGCCCGCCAGCCGGGAATCGACTCAAGCTTGTCCAGGGTGCCGCCGGTGTGGCCAAGGCCCCGGCCGGACAGCTGCGGGACGGCCACGCCGAATACGGCCACAAGCGGTGCCAGGGGAAGGGTGATTTTGTCCCCCACTCCCCCGGTGGAGTGCTTGTCGCTGGTAGCCTTCACGCCGCCGTCGGGCCGCCGGAGTGCGCTGAAGTCCATCCGTTCCCCCGAAGCGATCATGGCCGCTGTCCACCGGGAGATCTCCGCCCGGTCCATGCCGTTGAGCAGGATGGCCATGTTCAGCGCAGCCATCTGCTCGTCCGCGATGGCACCGCGCGTATACGCATCGATGGTCCAGTCGATCTGCTCAGGGCTGAGGACGCCCCGGTCACGCTTGATACGGATAATGTCGACGGCGTCGAACGCCTCAGTTGCCTGTGTCACCGGAGTCCTCCAGATGTTGGGGACCAAAGGCGTCGGGCAGCACCTGGTCCATCGATTTGATGCCTTGGGTGGTCATCAGCTCCATGCCCGGAGCACGGAATTCATACAGCAGCTGCCGGCAGCGGCCACACGGCATCAGCACGTTGCCGGCAGCATCCACGCAGTAAAAAGCACGCAAAAGGCCGCCGCCGGTCATGTGCAGGTTTCCCACCAGCGCGCATTCGGCGCAAAGCGTGAGGCCATAGCTGGCGTTCTCCACATTGCAGCCGCTCACCAGCCGTCCGTCCGCGGTGAAGGCCGCGGCCCCCACCGGGAACTTCGAATACGGGGCGTAAGCGTTCTTCATGGCCCGAGTTGCCTCGGCCCTGAGCACGTCCCAGTCGATGATTTCGGCGTCCACCCGCGTCATCCCTTGACGTACGGTATGCCGCTGGCCGCCGGCGGCCGCGACCTGCCCACGAGCCCTGCGACGGCGAGCACTGTCACCAGGTATGGCAGCATGGCCATGAACTGGCTGGGCACGGGCGTTCCGATGATGGTCACGATGCTCTGCAGGTTGTCAGCGAACCCGAACAGCAGGGCAGCGAAGAACGCCCCGATCGGATTCCACCGCCCGAAGATCAGGGCGGCCAGGGCGATGAAGCCACGTCCGCCGGAGATTTCCTTGGTAAAGCTGTCGATGGCCACGAGGGTGAAGAACGATCCGCCGATGCCGGCAATGGCGCCCCCGAGGGTCACGTTCCAGAAGCGGGTGGCGTTGACCTTGATGCCCATGGTGTCGGCGGCCTGCGGGTGTTCGCCGACGGCACGCACCCGGAGGCCCCACTTGGTCTTGAACAGCCCCACCCACACCACGATCACGGCGACGTACATCAGGTAACCCACAACTGACTGCTTGAACAGGATGGGACCGAGGATCGGAATGCTGGAAAGGACGGGAATCTCGACGATTTCCAGGCCCGGCGGTGAGTTGAACCTGGCCTTGTCCTCCTGCATCACGGTGCTGAACAGGAAGCCCGTCAGGCCGGAGACGAGGACGTTGAGCACCACACCCACGATGATCTGGTTGACCAGGTACTTGATGCTGAATACAGCCAGCACCATGGACACCACCGCGCCGGCAACAGCGGCCGCGAGCAGTCCAACAAAAGGGTTCTGCGTGACGCTGGCGACGATCGCTGCGGTGAACGCACCGCCCAGGAGCTGGCCTTCGATGGCGATGTTGACCACGCCGACCCTCTCGCACAGCACACCGGACAGCGAGCCGAAGACCAGCGGAACCGCCAGTGTGACCGAACCGGCGATGAGCCCGGCCAGTGAAATGCTCGGCGTCCGGGCGCCGCCCACCACCCAGATGAGGAAGGCGGCCACAAACAATACCGTGAAGGTGATGGTCAGCCAGGCCGGAACCGGCTGGTTTTTCGTCTTCAGGTACACGGCATAGGCCGCCAGTCCCAGCATCAGGACAGAGAGGACAATGCCTCCCGCCATGGCAGGAACTTCCACTGCAGGGAGCTGGAAGAAATCACCGCCGGTGGAGATTCCAAACTTTGCCGTCTGGTCCGAAGCCATCAGGCCGAAGAAGACGAAGGCGACGATCCCCAGTGCGGAGAGCATCACGGGAGTCTTCCAGACCACCGGTTTTCCGGATGTTGCCTGGACCTCGGACCCGGGCGCTGTTCCGGGTGTTCCCGGTCCCGGCAGGGGCGATGTTGCTGTTGCGCTCATGCTGCACCTCCGGTGGTTGCTGCCTGCTGGGATTTGCCGGCCTTGGCCGGCTTCTTGCGGCGGGGGTTCAGCCCAAAGATTGCCCGCACCAGCGGCGGGGCCGCGATAAAGAGGACAATCAGCGACTGGACCACCAGGACGATGTCGATGGGGGTTCCCGTCTGGATCTGCATCTGCACGGCGCCGGCGCGGAAGGCACCGAACAGCAGGCCGGCAGCGAAGGTGCCCCACGGCGTCGAACGTCCCAGGAGTGCCACCGTAATGGCGTCAAAACCGTACGTTGCCGCGACACCGTCGGTCAGGACCTTTTCCGTGCCTGCCACCTGGGCCACGCCGGACATGCCTGCCAGCGCACCGGCGATGGCCATGACCAGGATGGTGGACCGGGAAACGTTGATGCCGGCGGTCAGGGCGGCGTTCGGGTTGGCTCCCACAGCCCGGAATTCAAAGCCCACAGTGGAGCGGTTAAGCAGCCACCAGACCAGGACCGTGGCCGCGATGGCCAGGAGGAAGCCCAAATGCAGCCGGTACTGTGAGCCGAAGATCTGCGGATATACCGCCGTTGGATCCAGGATGGGGGAAATGGGGTTGGATTCGCCCGGCCGCTGGAAGGCGGGGGTGTTTAGCAGGTACCCAAGGAAGTACAGCGCCACGTAGTTGAACATGATGGTCAGGATGACCTCGTGGGCACCTGTCCGCGCCTTGAGGAGCCCAACGATCCCGCCCCAGACGGCGCCGCCCACGATGCCGGCCACCAGGACCAGCAGCAGGTGCAGTCCGACAGGGAGGTGGAGAGCGAAGCCCACCCACGCGGCGAGGATGCCGGCCATGATTATCTGGCCTTGCGCGCCGATGTTGAAGAGGCCTGCGCGGAATGCCAGGGCCACGCCCAGGCCGGCCGTGATCAGGGGTGTTGCGATGGTGAGGGTCTCCATCAGCGGGGCAAACTGGACGGCCACGCTGGCGGCGCGCGGGTTGAAGATCGCACCCTGGAACAGCGCCACGTATGATCCGGTGGCCGCGTTCCAGACGGCGGACAGGAAATCGGTGGGCCGGGCAAACAGGTACGTGGAGGTAGCCGCCACCCGCTCATCCGTGCTGGCGATCAGGAGGCCGCCGATGATGAGGGCCAGCAGCACAGCGAGGACCGAGACCATGCCGCTGCCGGTGAAGATCCGCCGGGCCAGGGTGTCCGGGCCGCCGGGAATCTTTCCGCTTTGGGCCGTGGCGGGCACTGCCGACGGGCTGATGGCGCCGCCCGCCGTATCCACGGCCACTACAGCGGCGGTCTCTTCTGCTGCCGCGCTCGGTTCGTGCGGCTTCGCGGGCTGGTCGGCGTGCTTAGGGTGATGCTCTTCAGGCATGATCGCCTCCTTCGGGGCTGGAGGCTGCGCGACGGTCTGCGGCAGCGTTCGTGTCGGCCGGGGGCGTAGTAATTGCTGTGCCAGTGGCAGGCATATCGGCCTGTACGGCGCCCGGGCCGGTGTGCTCCGGACCTGCGTGCTCCGGGCCGGCGGCGTCCTCCGCGGAGATACCCGCCATCATCAGGCCCAGGACATCACGCCCGGTGCCGGCCGGGACAATGCCCACCAGTTTGCCCTTGTACAGCACAGCGATCCGGTCGGCGAGCTCCATGACCTCATCCAGTTCCGTGGAGATGATCATGACCGGTGTGCCTTGGTCCCGTTCAGCAACGATCCGCTTGTGCAGGAATTCGATGGAGCCGACGTCCACGCCGCGGGTGGGCTGTGAGGCGATGAAAAGGCGCAGCGGCCGGGACAGCTCCCTGGCCATGACCACCTTTTGCTGGTTGCCGCCGGACAGGGTCCCCGCAGCCAGTGACCCTGACGGGGTGCGGACGTCGAACTCCCCGATCCGCGTTTTGGCGTTTTCGAGGACTTTCGCCGGACTCATGCTGATCCCCTTGGCGAACGGCGGCTGGTCGTAGCGGTCCAGGATCAGGTTTTCGGCGATGGAGAACGTGCCAATCAGCCCGTCCACCGAGCGGTCTTCGGGCACAAAGCCGACGCCGGAGTTGAGGACGTCCTTGACGCTGCGGCCCAGCAGTTCCTCGCCGTCGAGCCTGATTGAGCCGTGAACCCGCTCCTGGAGGCCAAGGATGGCCTCGGTCAGTTCGGTCTGCCCGTTCCCCTGGACCCCGGCCACGGCCAGGATTTCGCCGCGGGCGATGTCGAAGCTGATGCCGTCCACCACGTGCTGGCCGCTGGGGGCGATGACCGTGAGGTCCGTGACCTGGAACGTTTTCTCCAAGGGCTTGGCCGGGGCCTTGTCCAGGGTGAGGCTGACGGCCCGTCCCACCATCATGGAGGCCAGTTCCGTTGTGGAGGCCGCCGGGTCCGCGCTGCCCACCACCTTGCCCCGCCGGATGACGGTGATGGTGTCTGAAACCGCCTTGACCTCACGCAGCTTGTGCGAGATGAAGACGATGGACGTGCCGCTGGCCTTCAGCTGGCGCATGATGTCAAGCAGTTCGTCGGTGTCCTGCGGGGTCAGCACCGCCGTCGGCTCATCAAGGATGAGGACCCGGGCGTCGCGGACCAGGGCCTTGATGATTTCCACGCGCTGCTGGACCCCCACCGGGAGGTCCTCCACCAGGGCGTCGGGGTCGACGTCGAACCCGTAGCGGTCGGAAATTTCCTTGATCCTTCGCCGGGTGTCGTCGAGGTTCAGGAATCCGCCCGCCTTGGTGGCCTCGGCTCCGAGGGCCACGTTCTCGGCCACGGTGAAAACCGGCACCAGCATAAAGTGCTGGTGCACCATGCCGATTCCGGCTGCCATAGCGTCGCCGGGCCCGCGGAAGGACACGGGCTTGTCGTCGACGAGGATTTCACCCTCGGTGGGCTCGTACAGCCCGTACAGCACGTTCATCAGGGTGGACTTGCCGGCCCCGTTCTCGCCCAGCAGACAGTGGATCTGTCCGGGTTCAACCACCACGTCAATGTGGTCGTTGGCGAGCAGCGAGCCGAAGCGTTTGGTGATCCCTCTGAGTTCAAGTTTCAAAACTCTGACCAATCTCGAAGCGTCCGGTGAATCCCCACCGGACGGGATATGTGGCTGCAGCACCAGCCTAGTGCGTGCAGTCCTGCGTGGGCGGCCTGCCGTCCTGCGAGCTCCAAACGAAAAGCGCCACCGCCCGGCGGGGTCGAAGACCAACCGGGGGTGGCGCCTTGCGGGGAGGACTAAGCCTTGGGGCTCGACGCAGATTCGACGCTCAGCTTGCCGTCGATGATGTCTTTCTTGATCTGGTCCAGCTCGGACTTCAGGTCGGCAGGGACCTGCGCATCGAAACTGTGGAAGGGTGCCAGCTGGACGCCTTCATTCGCCAGGGTGCCCACATAGGGCGTGTTGGTGAATTTGCCGTCCTTGTCGTCCTTCACCACGGCTTCAACGGCTTCGCCCATCAGCTTCATCACCGAGGAAAGCATGATGTCCTTGTATTCCGGCGCGGTCAGGAACCCGTCGGAGTCCACCCAGATGAGCTTGACGTCGTCGCCGGCCGCCTTCGCCTCCATAAGCGCTGCTCCGGCGCCCTTGCCCACCGGACCGGCAACCGGCATCACAATGTCCGCGCCCTGGTCCAGGAAGTTCTGCGTCAGCTGCTTGCCGACGTCCTGCTTTTCGAAGTCGCCGGTGAAGCTGCCGTCCTGGGCCGCCTTGTCCCAGCCAAGGACCTTGACGTCCTTGCCCTTCTTCTCGTTGTAGTACTTCACGCCGTCGGCAAAACCATCCATGAAAATGGTGACGGAGGGAATTTTCCGGCCGCCGAACGTGGCCACGCTTCCGGTCTTGGTGGTGCCCGCAGCCAGGTAGCCGGCCAGGAAGGCAGCCTGGGCGGTGTCATAGATGATGGGTTTTACGTTACTGATGGGCGCGTCGTAGGCGGCGTCGATAATGGCGAAATGGCTCTCCGGGTTGGCCTCGGCCTGTGCCTTGGTGGCGTCCTTCAGGAGGAAGCCGATTGTCAGGGTGAGGTCGCAATTGGCCGCAACCATGGCCCGGAGGTTCGGCTCGAAATCATTGTTTGTTTTGGACTCGACCTGGTTGACCTTGATGCCGAGGTCCGCCTCGGCCTTCTTGAGCCCTTCATAGGAGGACTGGTTGAAGGACTGGTCGTCGAATCCACCGGAGTCAGAGACGATGCAGCCGGTGTAGTCGCTCGCCGCCTCAGTGGCGGTGCCGCCGGTCTCAGGTGCTGCGCCGCAGCCGGTCAGCAGAAGTGCCGTAGCACCCACTGAGGCCACGCCGAACAGTGAACCACGCTTGAACTTTGCGCGCAGAGTGTTCTTCAAAATTTCCTCCAGGGAGAGAGTGGCGCTACGACCCGAATTCAATGAGTGTCCGTTTCTACACTGAAATTCTGTTTTCACTGACAGCTTCGCAGCACTGCGCCGAAGCGCACTGATAGGACCCACATTAGTGGCCCGCAGCACATCCGCTACCACATCGGCGCCGGTTCCCGGAGATTGTTGAGAATTTGTTACCAACGAGTAGATGGCCGCCCGCAGGCGGCCATCCTGCCGCTAGAGGCGGACCAGCATCTTGCCTGTGTTCGCACCGTCGAGCAGGTCCATAAAGGCCCGGGGTGCGTTCTCCAGACCGTCAACCACAGTCTCGTCATAGCGGACCGAACCGTCTGCCAGCCAGGCAGACATCTTCTCGAAGAATTCCGCGCGGTGCTGGCGCTGGCCGCCGCCCACGAGGAACCCGCGGAGCGTCAGCTGTTTGCCGATGGCAAGCATAAGGTTCCGCGGAGCCGGTGTGGGCTCGGTCGCGTTGTATTGGGCGATTGCGCCGCACATGGCCACATGCCCGCCAACATTCAGCTCGGCCAAAGCAGCTTCCAGGTGTTCGCCGCCCACGTTGTCGAAGTAGACGTCAATGCCTTTGCCGTCCGCGGCCGCTTTGAGTTGGTCGCGGACAGGCGCGTCGCGGTAATTGAAGGCAGCGTCGAAGCCCAGCTCCAGGAGCCGCGCCACCTTCTCCGGCGTCCCGGCACTGCCGATAACGCGGGAGGCGCCCATGGCCTTGGCGATCTGGCCAACCAGTGAACCAACAGCCCCGGCGGCCCCGGAGACGAACACTGCATCGCCTGGCTTGAACTCGCCAACCTTGAGCAGGCCCGCATAGGCCGTCAGGCCGGTCATGCCCAGCGCACCCAGGAAGGCCGGCGCCGGAGCGAGGTCCGTGCGGGCAACCGTTGTGGCATCCGCGTCCAGCACCGCGTATTCGCGCCACCCGAGCTGATGGACGACGACGTCCCCCGCCTTCCGCGCTTCGGACCGGGACGCGATCACCTCACCTACGGCACCGCCGTCGAGCGCTGCATCCAGCGCGAACGGCGCCGAGTAGGATTTGACGTCGTTCATGCGGCCGCGCATGTAGGGGTCCACGGAGATGTAGAGGTTGCGCACCAGGATCTGGCCGTCCTGAAGCTCCGGCAATGCCGACTCTGCCAGGCGGAAGTTTTCGGGTACCGGACGCCCTGCCGGACGGGACGCCAGACGGATTTCGCGGGTGGACGTAGGAAGTGCAGTGGCGATGCTCATGCGGCGAACTCCAGGATCTTGATGTCTACGGTCATGTTTCCGCGGGTGGCGTTGGAATAGGGGCAGACCTGGTGTGCCTTGGCCACAAGGGCCTCGGCGGTGGCGAGATCCAGGGCCGGAACCGCGATCTCCAGCTCTGCTGCAAGGCCGAAACCGTTGCCCACGGCGCCGAGGTGGACTTTGGCTGCCACGGCGGAATCAGTCAGGTCGGCGCCCTCTTTGCGCCCCACGAGACGGAGCGCCGAGTGGAAACAGGCCGCGTAGCCGGCCGCGAAGAGCTGCTCCGGATTGGTGCCTTTGCCGTTGCCGCCCAGCTCAACGGGGCTGGCCAGGCTCACATCCAGCTTGCCGTCATTGGTGCGTGCATTGCCGTCGCGGCCTTCGCCGGAGGCCAGCGCCTCGGCAGTGTAGAGAGTTTTCATGGGTTGGGTCCGTCCTGTTGGATATGGGTTTACGGAAACTTGCGTGCTCAGCGGAACCGTTCAGTGTGCCCGGTGCAGGGCCTGGGTGAGCCGTTCCAGGGTGGTGCGGAGCTGTTCCAGCTCCTCACCTGACAGTCCGGCGGCTTCAGCCAGGCGTTGGGGAATCGCGCCGGCCCTGGTGCTAAGCGCCCGCCCCGTCGGGGTCAGGTGAACAACAACACGGCGCTCATCTTCCCCGGACCGTCGGCGCTCGACGAGCCCCACGGCCTCAAGGCGCTTGAGCAGCGGCGACAGCGTCCCGGAGTCCAGCCCCAGTTCTTCGCCGAGTTCCTTGACTCCCCTCGGTTCCGATTCCCAGAGAACCAGCATCACCAGATACTGCGGATATGTCAGGCCGAGGTCTTCGAGCACGGGCCGGTAGACGGCCGTAGCGGCCCGTGACGCTGAGTACAGCGCAAAGCACACTTGGCGGTCCAGGCGGGGAGCTTCAGTCATAGCAACAACAATAGTGCACAATTCAATTGTGGACAACTTAATCTCGCATGCCGCCGCGGACCTGGCGCGGAGAAGGAGGCGGCTTCTTAACGACGAACGGACACCTTGGCGCCCTTGGCGGGGCCTGCGGTGTCCGTTCGGGGCGGAGTTGGTCAGAGGTCGCGGATGGTCCGCAGGGCCGCGGCGGTCAGGACCTGGATGCCGAGGCCCAGCGCACGCTCGTCCAGGATGTAGTCACCGCGGTGCAGGTCGTATTCCTCGCCGCCGGGAGTTTTGGTGCCCAGGCGCATCATGGCACCCGGCCGCTCGGCCAGGAACCACGCGAAGTCCTCCCCGCCCATGGACTGCGGCGTGAGCGTGACAGCACTCTCACCGAGTTCAGCGCGGGCTGCAGCCTCGATCAGCGCCGTCTCGTGTTCGGAGTTCACCACCGGTGGCACTCCCCTGGTGTGTTCCAGGTGCACGTCCACGCCATAGGGTGCGGCGACCTGCTGCACCACCTCATCCAGAAGTTCGCCGGCATCGTGCCAGGCGTCGCGGTCCAGGCAGCGCATGGTGCCGGCCATGTAGCCGGTGCCGGGGATGGCGTTGGGAGCCGAGCCGGCGTTGATCTGGCCCCACACCACGGATACCCCGCTGCGGACATCCACCCGGCGGGAGAGCACGGCCGGAACATTCACGGCGATCTGCGCCAGGGCGAACACCAGGTCCTCTGTCAGGTGCGGCCGGGACGTGTGGCCGCCGCGTCCGGTGAGTTCGATCTTGATGGTGTCCGACGCGGACGTAATGGCGCCGATGCGCGTGCCGATGCGCCCGACGTCGATCCTCGGGTCACAGTGCAGCGCGAAGATGCGCGGCACGCCATCCAGGACGCCCTGCTCGATGCAGGACAGCGCACCGCCGGGCATGGTCTCCTCGGCGGGCTGGAAGATGATCCGGACGGTGCCGCCGAGCGGGGACTCCTCATGCATGTTCTGCAGGACCAAAGCGACGCCAAGCATCGTGGCGGTGTGGACATCATGACCGCAGGCGTGCGTCACGCCATGGTTCTTTGAGGCAAACGGCAGCCCGGTTTCCTCGATGATCGGCAATGCGTCGATGTCGCCGCGCAGGGCCGTGGCGATCGACCCTTCGCCGATGTCCACAGTCAGGCCGGTGCCCTCAAGCCGCCGCGGCGCCAGGCCTGCAGCCTCAAGGCGCTCAACTAGCTTGTCCGTGGTGCGGAATTCCTTGAAGGAGAGCTCCGGGTGCGCATGGAGATCCCTGCGGAAATCGATCAGTTCCGGCAGGAGCGGCTCCAGCCATGGCCGCACCAATGCGGTGGGCTCGGCTTCAGTAGTGTAATTACGCACTCATTTACTTTAGCGAGCGTCCACAAAATAGCGTCATCGAGGCGTAGCGTTACAGCCCGCGCCGCGCCTTGACACCACGGACGGGGCTACAGGACATCGGTATCGCCACTGGCCTTGAGCGCGTCAACTGCGCCCTTGACCCGCTGGGCGTGCTCCTTGGTGGTCACCAGCAGGGCATCTCCGGTGTCCACAATGACCACGTCCTTAATACCGATCAGGGCAATCACGCGCTTGGTGTCGGAAACCACCACACCGCTGGCGTTCTCCGTGAACACACGCGCGCCCTCACCGATGACCGTGACGTCGTCCACTTCCCGCGCACTGTTGAGCCTGCCCACGGAAGCGAAATCCCCGACGTCGTCCCAGCCGAATGTGCCCGGCACCACGGCGACGTCGCCGGCGGCCGCCGCAGGTTCGGCCACCGCATAGTCGATGGCAATCTTAGGCAGCGTGGGCCAGACACGGGCCGTGACGGCGTCGCGGTCCGGAGTGTCCCACGCCCGGGCGATTTCGAGCAGGCCGTTGAACAGCTCGGGCTGGTTGGCTTCCAGGTGCTTGAGCATCAGGGCCACCGGAGCCACGAACATCCCCGCGTTCCAGACGTACTCGCCACTGTCCACGTACTGCTGGGCCACTTCTTCGTCCGGCTTCTCCACAAACTCCACCACTGCCTGCGCACTGGGGGCACCCTCGATATGGAGCTCCTGGCCGGCCCGGATATAACCGAAGCCGGTGGACGGGTGCGTGGGCTTGATGCCGATGGTCACGATCTTGCCGGCTGCGGCCGTATGGATGGCTTCCCGCACCGCTGCGTGGAACAGGTGGTCCGGGCTGATCACCTGGTCCGCGGCGAAGGAACCCATGATGGTGTCCGGATCCCGCTCATGCAGGATGGCGGCGGCCAGCCCGATTGCGGCGCCGGAATCCTTGGGCTCGCTTTCGAGCACGAGATCGGCGTCCTGGATCTCAGGCAACTGACGGCACACTGCTGCGCGGTGGGCCGTGCCGGTGACAACCAGGACCCGGCGGCCCGCGAGGGGCTCGAGACGGTCGTAGGTGGCCCGCAGCAACGTACTGCCTGAACCAGTGAGATCGTGAAGGAATTTGGGAGCTGCTGCACGCGACAGGGGCCAGAGGCGGGTCCCCACTCCGCCTGCCGGAATCACCGCAATAAAACGGTCAAGGGGTGATGCCGGGCTTGTTACTTTGTCTGTACTCATCAAGGCCTACTTTAGCCGACCACCCACGGCCACCGGGCTTGGGGGCGTCCGCGGGGCCCTCCACAGGCGGCTGCATGTGGTGTTCGTCTCAATTAAAAGCAAAATCCGGGCATTGCGGGGTCACCAAGGAGTTCCTAAATTGAATAAGCTGTGAGCGAAGCCTAGATTTAGGCTCGAGCTACGAGTGCTCTCGCAGCAGGCGTTCCCCCCGCGTGGATCTCATGCCAGCGCCGCTGTGTTGCAGGGAGGTTTATCAGTGCCGACAAAACCAGCTGGCACCTTGTACCGCGGCCGTGAAGGCATGTGGTCCTGGGTAGGACACCGAATTACCGGTGTAGTGATCTTTTTCTTCTTGTTGGTCCATGTGCTGGACACCTCATTGGTGCGTGTTTCCCCTGAGGCTTACACCGCAGTTATTGGTGCATACAAGAACCCCCTCATGGCCCTGGGTGAAACGGGCCTGGTTGCCGCGATTGTTTTTCACGCCTTTAACGGCCTGCGGATCATCGCCGTCGACTTCTGGAAGAAGGGCGCCAAGTACCAGCGCCAGATGCTGTGGACTGTCCTGGCCCTGTGGGTAGTTGTGATGGTCGGCTTCTCCATTCGCCATCTTTCCCTTGCCCTTGGAGGTCACTAAGCCATGACTGCAACGATTGACAGCCCGCGCAGCGGCAGGATTTCACCCCAGTACCGCCGGACCGGCAGCAGCCGGGGCAACTTCGAAATGCTGGCCTGGCTGTTCATGCGCCTGTCCGGCATTGTGCTGGTAGTCCTCATCTTCGGCCACCTTTTTGTCAACCTCCTGGTGGGTGAGGGCATCCACGCCATCGATTTCGGTTTCGTCGCCGGCAAGTGGGCTGACCCGTTCTGGCAGGTCTGGGACCTGGCCATGCTGTGGCTGGCCATGCTGCACGGCACCAACGGCGTCCGCACCATCATCAACGACTACGCCGAGAAGGATTCCACGCGTCTCTGGCTCAAGATCGTTCTGTACGCGGCCACCACCGTGATCATCGTCCTTGGCACCCTGGTGATCTTCACGTTCAACCCGTGCCCCGTTGTTGACGGTGTCCCGCTGCCGGGCGGCTTCTGCCCCGCCTAGGCCACCTATGCTCCGCTGCTCACGGGCAGCGGACCGTGTTTTGCGGTGCGGGTAACGCCTGCCCGTTGTTATATTGCGAATTTTGAGAGAAAGAGCGCCAAAGTATGCAGGTCCATAAGTACGACGTCGTCATCGTCGGTGCCGGTGGCGCTGGCATGCGCGCCGCGATCGAGTCCGGTCAGCGCGCGCGCACAGCAGTACTGACCAAGCTCTACCCCACCCGCTCGCACACAGGTGCTGCGCAGGGTGGCATGTGTGCGGCCCTTGCCAACGTCGAGGAAGACAACTGGGAATGGCACACCTTCGACACCGTCAAGGGCGGCGACTACCTGGTTGACCAGGACGCAGCGGAGGTCATGGCCAAGGAAGCCATCGACGCCGTGCTGGACCTTGAGAAGATGGGCCTGCCGTTCAACCGCACCCCTGAAGGCCGGATCGACCAGCGCCGCTTCGGTGGCCACACCCGCGACCACGGCAAGGCACCGGTCCGCCGCGCCTGCTACGCCGCCGACCGCACCGGCCACATGATCCTCCAGACGCTCTACCAGAACTGCGTCAAGCACAACGTCGAGTTCTACAACGAGTACTACGTCCTGGACCTGCTGACGGTCGAGGAAGACGCCGTCCGCGAAGACGGCACGCCGTACAAGCAGAAGCGTGTCGCCGGCGTTGTGTCCTACGACCTCGCCTCCGGTGAACTGCACGTCTTCCAGGCCAAGTCCGTGGTCTTCGCTTCCGGCGGCGCCGGCAAGGTCTTCAAGACCACGTCCAACGCCCACACCCTCACCGGTGACGGCATGGGCATCGCGTTCCGCCGCGGCATCCCCCTGGAGGATATGGAGTTCTTCCAGTTCCACCCGACAGGCCTTGCCGGCCTGGGCATCCTGCTGTCCGAAGCAGCACGCGGTGAGGGCGCCATCCTGCGTAACTCCGAGGGTGAGCGCTTTATGGAGCGTTACGCCCCCACCATCAAGGACCTGGCACCCCGTGACATCGTGGCCCGCTCCATGGCCAACGAAGTCCGCGAAGGCCGCGGCTGTGGTCCAAACAAGGATTACGTCCTCCTGGACCTGACCCACCTGGAGCCGGCGCACATCGACGCCAAACTGCCGGACATCACGGAGTTCGCCCGCACCTACCTCGGTGTGGAGCCCTACACGGAGCCCGTCCCCGTTTTCCCGACGGCCCATTACGCCATGGGCGGCATCCCCACGAACATCACCACCGAGGTCCTGCAGGACAACGACACCGTGGTTCCGGGCCTCTACGCTGCCGGTGAAGTTGCCTGCGTGTCGGTCCATGGCTCCAACCGACTGGGCACCAACTCGCTCCTGGACATCAACGTGTTCGGCAAGCGCGCCGGCGTCGCCGCCGCCGAATACGCCAAGACGGCTGACTTCGTGGACCTCCCCGAGGACCCCGAGGCGTACACCATCGAGCTGCTGAACATTGCCCGCAACGGCACCGGCGACGAAAAGGTGGCCGTGATCCGCAAGGACCTGCAGGACACCATGGACGCCAACATGCAGGTGTTCCGCACGGCTGACACCCTGAACCAGGTCCTCCGGGACATCGAGTCCTTCGAGGCGCGCTACAAGAACATCAGCGTCCAGGACAAGGGCAAGCGGTTCAACCTGGACCTGCTCGAAGCCGTGGAACTGGGCTTCCTGCTGGAACTGGCCAAGGTCATGACCGTGGCGGCACTGCACCGTGAGGAGTCCCGCGGCGGACACTTCCGCGAGGACTTCCCGGACCGCAACGACGAAAAATTCATGAAGCACTCCATGGCGTACAAGGATGACCACGCCCCGGCCGACGGATCTGCAGAAGCAATTGCCGGTATCCGCCTCGCCACCAAACCGGTTGTCTTTACCCGCTACGAGCCGATGGTGAGGAAGTACTAAGATGTCCGCCGAACTTGCTGAGCCAGCCTCAAAGATCGAACTGCCCGCACACGTCGGAGGCGGCGGGGAGATCCCCACATTCGACGTCACCCTGCGCGTGCGCCGCTACAACCCTGAGGTGTCCGAGGACGCCACCTGGGATGACTTCAAGGTGACCATGTACGGCACCGACCGTGTGCTGGACGCCCTGCACAAGGTCAAGTGGGAAATCGACGGCAGCGTTTCCTTCCGCCGCTCCTGCGCCCACGGTGTCTGCGGCTCCGATGCCATGCGCATCAACGGCCGCAACCGCCTTGCCTGCAAAACCCTGCTGAAGGACCTGGACACGTCCAAGCCCATCACCGTTGAGCCCATCAAGGGCCTGCCGGTGGAGAAGGACCTGATTGTGGACATGGAGCCGTTCTTCCAGTCCTTCCGCGAGGTCATGCCGTTCCTGATCAACAAGGGCCACGAGCCCACCAAGGAACGCCTGCAGTCCGCCGAGGACCGTGAGCGCTTTGACGACACCACCAAGTGCATCCTGTGCGCCGCGTGCACGTCTTCCTGCCCCGTGTTCTGGACCGATGGCCAGTACTTCGGCCCGGCCGCGATCGTCAACGCCCACCGCTTCATCTTCGATTCCCGTGATGATGCCGGCGACATGCGCCTGGAAATCCTGAATGACAAGGAAGGCGTGTGGCGCTGCCGCACCACCTTCAACTGCTCCGAAGCATGCCCCCGCGGCATCCAGGTGACCCAGGCCATCGCCGAGGTCAAGCAGGCAATCCTCTCCCGCAAGATCTAGCACCACCGGAACCACAAGAAGTACGACGACGGCGCCTCTCACCTTCCAGGTGGGGGCGCCGCCGTGGTTTCACGGCAACCTACCGGCACCAAACGAAAAGGTCCCCATGTCCCGCTCCGAAAAAGTCAGCTTCGAAGGATCCACCGGCGAATTGCTCTCCGGCATCATCGACGTTCCGGAAGGGCCGGTGCGCGGCTGGGGTGTGTTCTCACACGGCTTCACGCTGGGCAAGGACAGTCCCTCGGCCTCGCGGATGTGCAAAGCCCTGGCAGACACCGGGATCGGCATGCTGCGCTTCGACAACCTGGGGCTGGGTGAATCTGCCGGGCACTGGTCCGAGGGCTCGTTCAGCCACAAGGTGGCGGACACGGTGAAAGCCGCCGAGTACATGCGTTCCCAGGGCAAGGCGATCTCCCTGCTGGTGGGCCATTCCTTCGGCGGTGCCGCAGTGCTTTCGGCCGCGCGGCAGATCCCCGAGCTCGACGCCGTCGCAACGGTGGGTGCCCCGTTCTCCCCCAAGCATGTGGCCCACGTGTTCGACGCAGCGCTGGACAAGATCCTCAGCGAAGGCAGTGCCGAAGTGGACCTCGGCGGGAAGCGCGTGGAGATCAGGAAGCACTTTGTCGAGGACCTGGAGCACGCGGACCTCACAGACTGCATCCGCCAGCTGCACAAGCCGCTGATGGTGATGCACTCCCCCACCGACAACACGGTGGGGATCGAGAATGCCAGCACCATCTTCCAGACGGCCCGGCACCCGAGGAACTTCGTGTCCCTCGAAGGCAGCGACCACCTGCTGACCGGCAAGGGTCAGGCAGCGCGCGCCGCCCGCATCATTTCTGCCTGGGCCGACCAGTACCTCGACGCCGCACAGTCCCCGCAGTAGCCACCGCGGCGCCGTTGTGGTGCTCCACAGGCGTTTTACCCGGCTGGATGTGCCGGGCACCCCACAGCCCCTTCTCGTGTCCGGCAGGGGCGCTCTTGAGGTCCCCGTCGCGGACGGCTGACCAGGCGGCCGCGACCAGGTAGACCTGGCTGACCAGGTTGAACCAGATCAGGAGCCCGATGATGATGGCGAAAGGCGCCAGGATAGGGTTCCTGCCCGCGCCGGCCAGCAGTTCGGTGCTGAACACCTGCAGGATGGTGGTGCCCACGGCGGCCAGGACGGTCCCCTCCAGCAGGGCCCGCCGCGACAGTTTCAGCCCGCCGGCCAGGCGGAACATCACAACGGCGGTGACCCAGCTCAGGACCAGCGGCACACCGATCTTGATCAGCGTGGTCAGCGGACCGGCCACCGCAGGGTCCAGCCGGAGGAAATCGCTGACCCAGCCGGCGGCCGTGCCGAACACCAGGGACGCTCCGGCGCTGATCACCAGGGCGACGCCCAGGAGCAGCAGCGTGCCGACGTCGCGCAGCTTCAGCAGGATGATGTTGATCTTCAGCGGCGGCAGTTCCACCACGCCGCGGAGGCCGTCGCGGAGCCCGGCGATCCAGCCCAGGGACGTGACCACCGTGACCGCGGCAGCAATCACCGCTGCCCAACCGAGGCCGTCCGGGTTCAGCAGGTCCTTGGGATCCACCAGGCCCGTTCCGCCGTCAACCTTCAGCAGGCCGGGCGCGCTTTGCGCCACGCTGCTGATGATGGTGTCCAGCAGGGCAGGCTGGCCGCGGAGCACCAGGCCGGCAATGGAGAAGCCCGTGGCCAGGAGGCCCGTGATGGAGAAAAACATGTTGAAGCCGATGCCGGCGCTCATGAGCGGGCCATGCTGGAGCGTGTAGTGCTGCAAGGCGCGCATCGGCCGGAAAGCGTTAAGCCGGGCGATCAGCCACTGGAGCATCGCCAGCAGACCGGCCACCGGGCCGCCGTCGGACCTTCTGGCTTTGCCCCACTCCATCCGTTTCTGAATGACGGCGAGCTTCAGGCGGGCTTGCTCAGTGGGGAGCGGTGGCTCCGTTTGCGTCGGCGTCCGCTGCTGTTTTGGTGCCACCGGTCCCGCCGTCGTCGTCAGTTTCGGTCCCAAAGTCCAACTCTTCCCGTAGCTGCCAAATGCCATCGGCGTCGTGCTCGTAGAGTCCCATGCTAACCACAGGGAAGGTGGCCCGGTAACTTTCAAGCACCGTTTCGGCCTCGTCGAGGCTCTCGGGGGCAACATCATGGGCAATGGTGACGTGCGGGTGGTAAGAAAACGGCAGCTCCCGCTCGAGGGGTCCGGTCTGCAGTTTCCGGTGCAGGTCAACGCACGCGTCGAAGCCCTCTTCAACGTTGATGTACACCACCGGGGAGACCGGCCGGAACGTGCCTGTACCGGAGATGGTCACCATAAACGGGGACTGGCTGCGCGCTACCTTACGGACGTGTTCGCGGGTGGCTTCCCAGTCGTCCGTCAGGGTGGTGGTGACAAGGGTGATGTGGGCCGGTACCACCCCGGCCATCGGATCCCCGAACGAGGCACGCCAACGCTGCAGTTCCTTCGCGATGGCAGGCGGGAACCCCAGAATGACGCCTACGCTCATTCCTTCGCTGGCAGTGCTGGCGGCAGGCATTGGTCTAGCGGACTCCGGCCAGGCTCAGCGACGGCAGGAAACCCATCCGTTCGTAGACCTGGCTGAGGGTCACGGAAGCGATTTCGCGGGCACGCTCTGCACCCTTGGCCAGGAGCCGGTCCAGCTCGGCGGGGTCCGCCATCAGCTCGTTGGTGCGGTTCCGAAGCGGCGTAATGAACTCCACCATCACCTCGGCGAGGTCAACCTTCAGGTGGCCGTACATCTTGCCCTGGTACTCGGCTTCAAGGTCCGCTATGGACTTGCCCGTGAGGGACGAGTAGATGGTCAGCAGGTTGGAGACGCCCGGCTTTTCCTCGAGGTCAAAACGGATCTCGGTGCCGGTGTCGGTGACTGCTGACTTGATCCGCTTGGCCGCGAGCTTTGGGTCTTCCAGCAGCTGGATGGACCCGTTGGCCGACTCCCCCGTTTTCGACATCTTGGCGGTGGGGTTCTGCAGATCGTAAATCTTGGCGCTGGCCTTGAGGATGGTGGCCTCGGGCACGGTGAAGGTCTCGCCGAAGCGCGTGTTGAAGCGCTGGGCCAGGTTCCGGGTCAGTTCCAGGTGCTGGCGCTGGTCCTCCCCCACCGGCACCAGGTCAGTCTGGTACAGGAGGATATCGGCGGCCATCAGGGTGGGGTACGCGAACAGTCCCAGCGTGGCGGCGTCGGCGCCGGCCTTCTGGGATTTGTCCTTGAACTGGGTCATGCGGGAAGCTTCGCCGAAGCCCGTGATGCAGTTCAGCGCCCACGCCAGCTGCGCATGTTCCGGGACGTGGGACTGGACGAAGAAGATGCTCTTGTCCGGGTCGATGCCGGCGGCAATGTACTGGGCCGCCACCACGCGGGTACGGTTGCTGAGCTCTGCAGGATCGAAGTCCACGGTGATGGCGTGGAGATCGGGGATGAAAAACACGGCGTCGTAGGCGGATTGCATGTCCACCCAGTTGCGGACCGCGCCGATGTAGTTGCCCAGGTGCAGGGAGTCGGCCGTGGGCTTGGCGCCGGAGAGGATCCGCTTGCGGCCGTGTGAGGTTGAGCTGGTCATTCGTTGGAACCTTAGGATCTAGAGCCGGTAGTCCACTACCAGCGGGGCATGGTCAGAGAAGCGTGTGTCCCACGAGGGCGCCCGGTCCACGACTGCCGAGAAGGCGGCAGCGGCGAGGTCCGGGGTTGCCAGGTGGTAATCAATGCGCCAACCGGTGTCGTTGTCGAACGCCTGGCCACGCTGTGACCACCAGGTGTAGGGGCCGTCGACGTCGCCCGCCAGGCCCCGGTGGACATCTTTCCAGCCGATGTCCTCACCGAAGAAGCGGTCAAAGTAGGCGCGTTCTTCGGGCAGGAAGCCGGCCTTCTTGACGTTGCCCTTCCAGTTCTTGATGTCACGCTCGGTGTGGCCGACGTTGAGGTCGCCCACCACCAGTGCGTGGTCGCTGTGTTTGGTGAGTTCCGGCAGGCGGGTGCTCATGGCGTCCAGGAACCGGTACTTGTCCACCTGTTTGGGGGTTCCGACGTCGCCGGAGTGCACGTAAGCGCTGGCAACGGTCAGGTGCACGGGGTTGCCGCCGGCGTCGGTCAGTCTGAAATCTGCTTCCACCCACCGGCCGGCCGTGGCGAAGTAATCGTCGCCGATGCCGTGACGGGTGACCAGCGGCTCGTCGCGGGACGCTATGGCGACGCCGGCGCGGCCTTTCGCTTCGGCTTCGGCGTGCAGGATGTGCCAGCCATCACCAAGCAGCTGCCGGACGATCGCGTCAGGTGCACGGACTTCCTGGAGGCAGAGAATATCTACTTCGCGCGGCTCCAGCCAGGCCGCCATCCCGTTCCTGTAGGCAGCCCGGAGGCCGTTGACGTTGACTGATGCGATGCGAAGGTAATCCTTCTCCAATGCCGAACTCACCCGCACCACTCTAGTCGATGATGGTTCCGCTGACCGGGTCCCCGGTGCCGCCTGCGGAGCGGATCATGTCCCGGGCGTTGGTGGCGGTGATCTCGATGGTCTCCAGCGCGCGGCGGATGGTGTCCTGGTCCGCAGCCTCGCCCTTGGCCCGTTCCTCCTCCACTACCCGGATCTGCACCTGCACGATCTTGAAGGAGTGGTCCAGCTTGAGGTCCCGGACTTCGTCCGCCTCGCTCCGTTCCGTGACCAGCCGGGTGCCGCCATGGTCGGCCGAGGACGACGACGGCGCGCGGCCGGCTGCGCTGTTGAAGGCGTTCTGGGCTTCCGTGAGCTTGGCACCGGCTTTCTTGGCTGCCTTCTGGATGCTGAACACCACAAAGGCCGCCAGCGCGAGCCAGAAGGCGGCGATGACCGCAACAATCCAGCCCACGACGTCGTTCTGGTTGGCGGCGAAGATCACGGCAACCAGGAAGGCGATGATGAAGACCATCATCCCCGGGCCGCTGATCCGCAGCATGGAGAAGCCGCCCTTGGACCGGCCGGACGGAGACTGTGGGTTACCCAGAGATTGCATGGGTTCATTGTCTCAAACCCGGCAGGGCCCTTTTGCACCTTCCACCCCCGGCGAACACCTCCCTCTCCCCCAACTAAGTAGCGCTAACTGACGTTTTGACGCCTCAGAACGACAGATAGCGCTACTTAGTTGGGGTGGGGCTATTTCAGGAAGAGCTTCCGCAGGCGCATGGTTGTCAGCAGCATGCCCAGGGCCGTCATCACCAGGTAGTACCCGACGTGGATAACTGTGGCCGGCGTAAACACACCCACGCTGATCTGGCGCAGCAGCTCCACCCCGTGCCAGAGGGGCATGGCCTGGATCAGCCATTGGATGTACTGCGGGTAGACGCTGAGCGGATAGAACGTGGCGCTGAACAGGAACATGGGCAGCATAAAGAAATTGATCCAGTCCATCTGCTGGAAGGTCTTCAGGAAGCTTGTGATTGCCATCCCCATGCTGGCGAAGCCGAAGGCGATGAGCACCGACGCAGGAATCATCAGAAGGGCCCATGGCGTGGTGATCAGGCCCATCAGTCCCATCACCGCCGTGAACCCGGTGGCGTAAAGCAGGCCGCGCAGGAGCGCGAGGAAGATCTCGCCGAATGCCACGTCCAGCGGACCCAGGGACGTGTACAGCATGCCCTGGTACAGCTTGGCGAAGTTCATCTTGAAGAAGACGTTCCACGTGGAGTCGTAAACAGCCCCGTTCATGGCGGAAACGGCCAGCAGCGCAGGCGCGATGTAGGCGGCGTAGCTGATCTCCGTCCCGTCAGGCCCCTGCACCGCTCCGACGATGGAGCCGAGGCCCACACCCATGGCGATCAGGAACAGGACCGGCTCAAAGAAGCCGGAGAGCATCACCAGCCAGTTGCTTCTCCACGTGGCCATCAGCCCCCGGGAGATGACGGCTTTGGCGTTGCGGGAATACAGCGGGCCGAACGTCCTGTTCCGCGCTTCCTCCGTGACAGTGGGGCCGGGGCCGGGACCGCCAGGGCCGGCGATACCGGGGCCTTGACCGGTAGCCATGCTCACTGCCCCATCCTCCGGATGAACTGCCGTTTGGTGAGGATCCAGCCGGTGGCCGCGAGTGCCACCAGCACCACGATGTGCACGAGCGTAAGGACCGGCGGTTCCTGGTATCCGTAACTGACCACCCGCCCCAGTTCAGTGCCGTGCCAGATGGGCGAAATCCAGCCGATCCAGCGGACCGCCAGGGGCAGCGTGTCCAGCGGGAAAAATGTTCCGGAGAAGAGGAAGAGCGGCATCACGATGAACCGCATGACCAGCGCGAACTGGCCCTGGTCATCCTTGATCGAGGCAGAATACGCCATCAGCGGCAAACCGAAGGCCAGCCCCGCGAGAGTGGCCACCGCGATGCCCGCCCAGCCCCAGCCGGACGGCGAGGCGCCGAACAGTGCAACTGCCCCAAAGTAGATGGCGGACTGCAGGAACAGGCGCAGCGCCACAGCCATGATCTGCCCGGCGGCAATCTGCTGCGGGGTCAGCGGGGAAGCGTGCGGTCCGTAGTAGATCCGGCGCCATTTGAAACCGTCCATGACCGGAAAGGTGAACTCGTTGGCGGCGGTCATGACCGCCGCCGAAACCAGGAGTGCCGGCGCGATGAAGGCCAGATAGCTGACCCCGCCGAAGGCTCCCGCGTCCCCGGAGTCCACCAGCGTGGCCAGTCCCACGCCCATCGCGAACAGGTAGGCCACCGGCTGGCCCACGCTGTACATCAGGATGGACCAGCCATAGCCCTTCATCACGCGGAGGACCTGTTCGGCATAGTAGAAGGCGCCCCAACGGCGCGCCCTGGCCGCCGAAACATCCGGGGAATGCGCTCGGACGCCGGCGGTACCAGGGGCGTCCGTGGCCGCCTTCTCAGTCAACGAGGCTCCGGCCGGTCAGACGCAGGAACACGTCCTCCAACGAGGACCGGCGCACCAACGAGGTCACCGGCCGCAGGCCGCGGGAGGAGACCTGCTCAAGGGCCGCCTCGCCGTCGGACGCGTAAATCAGCACCCGGTCCGGGAGCGCCTCAAGGCGCTCCCCGATCCCCTGGAGCTCCGGCCCGATCGTGGAGTTGCGTTCGGAGCCGAAGCGCAGCTCCAGCACTTCCCTGGTGGAGTGCTCGCGGATCAGCTGCGCCGGCGATCCCTCGGCCATGATCCTGCCCTTGTCCACCACGATCAGCCTGTCGCACAGCTGCTCGGCCTCATCCATGTAATGCGTGGTCAGGATCAGGGTGACGCCCTGTTCCTTGAGCCGGAAGAGGCGGTCCCACAGGATATGCCGTGCCTGCGGGTCCAGCCCGGTGGTGGGCTCGTCCAGGAGCAGGATCTGCGGTTCATTGATCAGCGAACGGGCGATGGTCAGCCGCCGCTTCATACCGCCGGACAGCGTGTCCACCTTGGACTTCGCCTTGTCCGTGAGCTGGGCGAATTCGAGCAGCTCGTCAGCCTTCGGCTTCAGGTAGCTCATCGGCAGTCCGAAGTAGCGGCCATAGACGAGGAGGTTGTCCCGGACGCGAAGCTCCTCGTCCAGGTTGTCCTGCTGGGGCACAACCCCCAGGTGCGCCCGGACTTCCGGGCCGTGGCTGTCAGGGTCCAGGCCCATGATGCTGAGTTTCCCGGACGTGCGCTGGGTGACCGCGCCGATCATTTTCATGGTGGTGGATTTGCCCGCCCCGTTCGGGCCGAGCAGGCCGAAGGACTCCCCCGCGGGAACGCTGAACGAAATCCCGTCGACGGCGGCGACATCGCCATAGGTCTTCCGCAAGTCCTCCGCGGCGATGACCGTTCCCTGCCGGGCGCGAAGGCCGTCTGAAGAGGTGGAGGACATGATGGCTTTGTTGTGCACCCTCCGCACACTAGTGGAGCGCCCCTGAATGTGAAAGGGGACTCGCACATGGTCCTTAACGCCCGACGGCGGCCCGCACCTTCCGTCAAGAAGGTACGGGCCGCCGTCGGACGTTATTCGCGCGCGGTGCCGCTAGGCGGTTTCCGCGCCGTTCTTCTGTGCCACGTGGCGTTCCGCGGCTTCGACCACGTTGGTCATCAGCAGCGCCACGGTCATGGGGCCGACGCCGCCGGGGTTAGGCGAAATCCAGCCGGCCACGTCCGCTGCGGCAGGCTCGATATCCCCGTGGACCTTGCTCTTGCCCGTCTCGGCATCGGTTTCACGGGTGACACCGACGTCCAGCAGCGCGGCACCGGGTTTGACGTCGGCGGCCTTGACGATGTGCTTGGCACCCGCCGCGCCGACAATGACGTCGGCCTGCCGCAGCAGCTCCGAGAGGTTCTCGGTGCCGGTATGCGTCAGCGTCACGGTGGCGTTCACGGACCGGCGCGTGAGCAGCAACCCGATGGTGCGGCCGACGGTGACACCGCGGCCCACCACCACTACGTGCTTGCCCGCAAGGCTGTAGCCGTTGCGCTCCAGGAGCTCAATGACGCCGCGCGGCGTGCAAGGCAGCGGCGAGGTGATTTCACCGCTGACGTTGAGCACCAGCCGGCCCAGGTTGGTCGGATGCAGGCCGTCGGCGTCCTTGTCGGGGTCGATCCGCTCCAGGATGGCGTCGGTGTCCAAATGCTTGGGCAACGGCAACTGCACGATGTACCCGTGGCAGGCAGGGTCCGCATTGAGTTCGTCAATGAGGGCTTCGACCTGCTCCTGGGTGGCATCCGCCGGCAGCTCACGCTGGATCGAGTTCATCCCGATCGCCGCTGACTGTTTGTGCTTCATGGACACGTAGAGCTGCGAGGCCGGGTCCGCGCCCACGAGGACGGTGGCAATGCCGGGGACAACGCCTTTGGCCTTCAGGGCCGCGACACGCTCAACGAGCTCAGACTTGATGCTTGCTGCGGCTGCCTTGCCGTCAAGAATCTTGGCAGTTTGGGTCTTGGTCATGGGATCACCACTGCTCGTGCTGCGGGTACAGCGGGAAGTCGGCGGCGAGCTTGTCAACGCGGGACTGCAGGGCCTCTACATCGGTGGCGGAACCTGCCTTCAGTGCGGTGGCGATGATCTCGGCCACCTCGGTGAATTCGGCAGCACCGAAACCGCGCGTGGCCAGGGCGGGGGTACCGATCCGGAGGCCTGAGGTGACCATCGGCGGCCGGGGGTCGAACGGGACGGCGTTGCGGTTCACGGTAATGCCCACCGAGTGCAGGAGGTCTTCGGCCTGCTGACCGTCAAGCTGGGAGTTGCGCAGGTCCACCAGGACCAGGTGGACGTCGGTGCCGCCGGTCAGGACGGAGACGCCTGCTTCGGCGACGTCAGCCTGGTTGAGCCGGTCGGCGATGATCCTGGCGCCTTCCAGGACACGCTCCTGGCGCTCCTTGAACTCCTGGGTGCCGGCAATCTTGAACGCCACGGCCTTGGCGGCAATGACGTGCATCAGCGGACCGCCCTGCTGGCCCGGGAACACGTTGGAGTTGAGCTTCTTGGCCCACTCCTGCTTGGCCAGGATCACACCGGACCGCGGACCGGCGAGTGTCTTATGCACTGTGGAGGTCACGACGTCGGAGTACGGCACCGGGCTCGGGTGCAGGCCGGCTGCAACCAGGCCGGCGAAGTGTGCCATGTCAGTCCAGAGGAGCGCGCCCACTTCATCGGCGATGGAGCGGAAGGCGGCGAAGTCCAGCTGGCGGGGGTAGGCGGACCAGCCGGCGATGATGACCTGGGGCTTCTCGGCGATGGCCTGCTCGCGCAGTTTGTCCATGTCCACCCGGAAGGTGTCCTGCTCCACCTGGTAGGCAGCCACGTTGTAGAGCTTGCCGGAGAAGTTGAGCTTCATGCCGTGGGTCAGGTGGCCGCCGTGGGCCAGGGACAGGCCCAGGATCTTATCGCCGGGGGTGATCATGGCGGACAGTGCGGCGGCGTTGGCCTGCGCACCGGAGTGCGGCTGGACGTTGGCGTACTCGGCGCCGAACAGGGCCTTGACGCGGTCGATGGCGAGCTGCTCCGCGACGTCAACGTATTCGCAGCCGCCGTAGTAGCGGCGGCCGGGGTAACCCTCGGCGTACTTGTTCGTGAGGACGGAACCCTGGGCTTCCATCACGGCGCGCGGGGCGAAGTTTTCGGAGGCGATCATTTCCAGGGTGCCGCGCTGGCGGCCAAGTTCCTGCTCGAGGACTGCGGCGATTTCGGGATCAAGCTCTGCCAGCGGCTGGTTGCTGACTGCGGCTGTTGTGGTGGCGGTAGTAGTCACGAAAAACTCCTGGCTGGGGATACGGGCACTGCTAAGGTCAGGCTACCGGCTTGCGCACGCCTCCGTCCCAAAATGACAGAGTGTAAAAGTGCACAGAATGGTGCTGTTTTCCCGCAGGGTTGCAGCATGTGTCCGGCAAGACATGACCCTCGGCCCAGGCGTACGATCCGTGGTCTTCGTGATTGCCGCTCCCTGGTGGTTAAGCCACCCAACGCCAGTTGCGACGTCCCCAGACTACCAAAAACCGCCGCGCCACGCGGGTAGGCTGGTAAGCGTGAGTGAAGAGCAGCTGAACAAAACGTATGTAGTAACCCTGTCCTGCCCGGACCGCCCCGGAATTGTCCATGCCGTGGCCGGTGCCCTGCTCGTGGCCGGCTGTAACATTCTGGACTCGCAGCAGTACGGCAGCCCGGCTACGGGCAACTTCTTTATGCGCGTTGAAGCCACGACGGCGGCCTCCCGGGCCGAGCTCAACGCCGCCCTTGAGCCGGTGGCTGACGCGTTCGGCATGCAGTGGAGCCTGAACCCCGTGGGCCAGAAGGTGCGGACCCTGCTGATGGCGAGCACGTCCGCGCACTGCCTCAACGACATCCTCTTCCAGCAGCGCTCGGGCACCCTTCCGATCGAGATTCCCGCCATTGTCTCCAACCACCGGGACCTGGCAGGCCTGGCCGGGTTCTATGGCATCCCGTTCCACTACATCCCCATAACGCCGGACACCAAGGTTGAGGCCGAGGACAAGCTGCGCGCCCTCATGGCCGAGCACGATATTGAACTGACGGTACTCGCGCGGTACATGCAGATCATTTCCGATGACCTCTGCGCCGAGCTGACCGGCAAGGCCATCAATATTCATCACTCGTTCCTGCCGTCCTTCAAGGGTGCCAAGCCGTACCACCAGGCCCACGCCCGCGGAGTGAAGCTGATCGGCGCCACGGCGCACTACGTCACGGCGGCGCTGGACGAGGGACCCATCATCGAACAGGAAGTCATCCGCGTGGACCACGCCCGGACCCCTGAACAGTTTGTGCAGATGGGCCGCGACGTCGAGGGGCGCACTTTGGTGCAGGCAGTCCAGTGGCACGCCGAACACCGGGTCCTGCTGGACGGCAACCGGACCGTCGTCTTCAACTAGCGGGTTCCTGTTGCTCCGGAGGACTCCTCCCATAAGTAGGTAGCAGTAAGTGTCGTTTTGGCAGCTCAAAACGACACTTACTGCTACCTACTTGGTCAGGGGGCTGATGTCCTAGGCTTGGCGCTATGGCTCCTCTTCATACGTTCGCCGGCCACGCCCCGGCCGTCCACGAAACCGCATTCATCGCCCCCACCGCATCCATCATTGGCAATGCGGCCCTCGCCCGGGATTCCAGCGCCTTCTACGGCGTGTCCGTGCGCGCGGACACTGCGGCCATCATCGTGGGCCCGGGCAGCAACCTGCAGGACAACGTGGTGCTGCACGCGGATCCCGGATTCCCCTGCACCGTGGGCGCCGGAGTCAGCGTGGGGCACGCCGCCGTCGTGCATGGCTGCACCGTTGAGGACGACTGCCTGATCGGCATGGGCGCCACGGTGCTGAACGGCGCGGTGATCGGCGCCGGTTCACTCGTGGCGGCGGGCGCCGTGGTCCTGGAAGGGACCATTGTGCCGCCACGTTCACTGGTGGCGGGCGTACCGGCCAAAGTCCGGCGGGCACTTACCGACGAAGAGTTCGACGGCGTGAAGCAAAACGCCGCGCGCTACGTGGAGCTTGCCCGCGCGCACCGCGACCTGCACGCGTAGCCCGCACGCCCTTCTTCTCTCACCGGGCGACGGTTAAGCCACCAAGTTGCGTTAACTTCTTGACTGCAACCATCTATGTAAGGCAATCTTCTTTTCATGTCCGCTACACCGCGCCCGACGAAGAGCAGGCCAAAAAATCCGGGCTCGCAGTCTGCCCTCAGACAACTGAACCAGCAGCGGATCATCGAGACCCTCATGAGCGGCCCGTCCACTCAGGCCGAGCTTGCCCGCCAGACCGGACTGTCCACCGCCACGGTCTCCAACATCGTCAAAATCATGCAGGACAACGGCCTGGCGTCCACCGAGCCGACTACCAGCTCCGGACGCCGGGCGCTGAACGTCCGGCTCAACAGCAACGGCGCAGTGGCTGTCGGAATCGACTTTGGCAGGCGGCACCTTCGCGTCGTTCTGGCATCGCTCAGCTACCACGTGATCGCCGAAGAATCAGTGCTGCTCCCGCTGGGCCACCAGTCCGATGAGGGCATCAGGGCCGCCGTTGTGCTGCTGGACAAGCTCATTGCGGAAAGCGGTATAGACCGCAGCGCCCTGGTGGGTGCCGGCGTCGGAATTCCCGGCCCCATCGACCGCCGGACCGGTACCGTTGCCCAAGGTGCCATCCTCCCCGAGTGGGTAGGCATCAACATCCTCCAGCACCTGGAGGAAAGACTTGAAATGCCCGTATTCATTGACAATGACGCCAATTTGGGTGCCTGGTCGGAGGTCACGTGGGGACCCCACACAGGAGTCGCCAACCTGATGTTCCTGAAAATCGGATCCGGCATCGGCGCCGGCCTGATCCTCAACGGCGCACCGTACTATGGCACCGTCGGCATTACCGGCGAAATCGGTCACGCCACCATCCATGAGCAGGGCCTGGTATGCCGGTGCGGCAACCGCGGGTGCCTGGAAACCATAGCTTCCACGACCACCATGATCGAGCTGCTGAGCCGCGGGGAAGACCCGCCGCTCAGCCCTGCGGACATCGTCCGGAAAGCCCTGGCCCGGGACTCCGCAACACTGCGGGTGGTGGACGACGCCGGTCAGGCCGTGGGCCGTGCTTTGGGCAACGTGGCCAACCTCATCAACCCCGAAGTGATTGTGGTGGGCGGCCCGCTTGCCAGGCTGGGCAACCTGCTGCTCGATCCCATCAGGCGCGGCCTGATCCGGCACGCCGTACCGGTGGTGGGCGAGACCACCACCCTGACAATGTCCTCCCTCGGGGACCGCGCTGAAGCCCTCGGGGCAGCCGCCCTGGTTTTCCAGCATGCAGGGATCCGGCGCACGTAGATCATTTCGTTATCCGCCAATTGCGTTCAAGACTTGACGACAACCGGTGTGATCAAGTTTACTTTTTCATCAGACGACCCCTGCGCTTTGCGGGGAGCGGACAAAGAAGTCAGCATTGGAGGCGTAAGGGCACATGACGTCCGAAACCACGCAAACTGACGCCCCGGTTATCCTGGAGATGCGCTCCATCACCAAGGAATTTCCCGGCGTTAAAGCACTTTCCGAAGTAAGCCTCCTGGTCAAGGCCGGTGAAATCCACGCCATCTGCGGTGAGAACGGCGCCGGCAAGTCCACACTGATGAAGGTGCTCTCGGGGGTCTACCCCTACGGCACCTACGACGGCGACATCGTCTATCAGAACGAGGTCCAGCAGTTCAAGGACATCCGCGCCAGCGAGGCTGCCGGTATCGTAATCATCCACCAGGAGCTGGCCCTGATCCCGGAGCTCTCCATCATGGAGAACATCTTCCTGGGCAACGAACCCACCAAACACGGCGTCATCAACTGGGGCGAGGCCCGCCTGAGGTCCACCGAACTGCTGGCGAGGGTGGGGCTCCGCGAGGATCCGGACACCCCCATCAAGGAAATCGGCGTCGGCAAGCAGCAGCTTGTGGAAATCGCCAAAGCCCTGAACAAGTCGGTGAAGCTGCTGATTCTGGACGAGCCCACCGCCGCCCTGAACGAATCCGACTCCCAGCACCTGCTGGATTTGATGCTCGGGCTGAAGGGCAAGGGCATCACCTCGATCATCATTTCCCACAAACTCAATGAGATCGAGCAGATCGCAGACGAGATCACCATCATCCGCGACGGAAAATCCGTGGAAACGCTCAACATCGTCAAAGACGGTGTGGACGAGGACCGCATCATCAAAGGGATGGTTGGCCGCTCGCTCGAGTCCCGCTTCCCCGAGCACGTCCCGGAGATTGGCGACGTGCTCTTCGAAGTCCGGAACTGGACGGTCGGGCACCCCCAGGTGGCAGACCGGCTGGTGTGCAAGAACTCGAGCTTCACAGTCCGGCGCGGTGAGATTGTCGGCTTCGCCGGGCTGATGGGTGCCGGCCGGACGGAACTGGCCCGCTCACTGTTTGGGCGCTCATACGGGAACTTTATTTCCGGCCAGGTGTTCAAGAACGGCAAGGAAATCCACATCCGGAACGTCCCCCAGGCCATCAAAGCCGGGTTGGCGTACGTCACCGAAGACCGCAAGAGCCTGGGCCTGAACCTCCTGGACGACATCAAGACCACTACAGTCTCGGCCAACCTCAAGGCCATCACCAAGGGCCTCGTGGTGGACAAACGCAAGGAATTCACGGTGGCCGAGGGGTACCGCAAGAGTCTGCGCACCAAGGCACCCTCCGTGAACGAAGGCGTGGCGAAGCTCTCCGGCGGAAACCAGCAGAAAGTTGTCCTGGCCAAATGGATGTTCACGGACCCTGACCTCCTGATCCTGGACGAACCCACCCGTGGGATCGACGTCGGCGCAAAGTACGAGATCTACGGCATCATCCAGCAGCTGGCCCAGCAAGGAAAGGGAGTCATCGTGATCTCCTCCGAACTGCCCGAGCTGCTCGGACTGTCGGACCGGATTTACACCATCTTCGAAGGTGCCATTACGGGCGTGTTGGACAAAGAACACGCCAGCCAGGAAAGCCTGATGCGCCTCATGACTTCAGCCAACCGCAACGGCACCACTGCCGCCCCCACTGCACAAACCGCATAAGCCCGAGGACGGAACACTATGAATGCACTCAAAAGGATATTCGGCGGTGACACCCGCCAGTTCGGCATGATCATTGCCCTCGTGGCGCTTGTGCTGTTCTTCCAGCTCTTCACCGGCGGCAAAGTCCTGACGCCGACCAACATGATCAACCTGTTCAACGGCAACTCCTACATCCTGGTCCTGGCCATTGGCATGGTGCTGGTGATAATCGCCGGCCATATCGACCTTTCGGTGGGCTCTGTTGCGGCAGCCGTAGGCATTGTGGTGGCAATCGCCATGCGGGACTGGGGGATCCCCTGGTACCTGGGCATTGTCCTGGGTCTTGTTCTTGGCGCCGTCATTGGCGCCTGGCAGGGATTCTGGGTTGCCTACGTGGGAATTCCCGCCTTTATCGTCACCCTGGCCGGCATGCTGCTGTTCCGTGGAGCCAACCAGTTTGTGGGCAAGTCCCTCACCGTTCCCGTGCCGGACGAGTTCCGTGCCATGGGCGCAGGCTTCCTGCCGGAGATCGGCGATTTCGCCCGCTACAACGCCCCCACTGTCATCCTTGGCTTCCTGCTAATCGCGTTTGTGGTGTTCTCCGAGTTCCGCAACCGCCGCATCGAGGCACGCACAGGGGCTGCCCTGGATCCGATCTGGGTGCCAATCACCCGGCTCGTGCTGCTGGCAGGCGCCGTTCTCTATGTCACCTGGCTCTTCTCCACCGGGCGTTACGGAACGTCGTTCCCCGTCTCGGGCCTGATCCTGGTGGGACTGGTGGCGATCTACGTCTTCATCACCACCAAGACCGTCCTTGGCCGCCACGTCTACGCCGTGGGTGGCAACCGGCATGCCGCAGAACTCTCTGGTGTGCAGTCCAAGAAGGTCAACTTCCTGGTCATGATGAATATGTCCATCCTTGCGGCGCTGGCCGGCATGATGTTCGTTGCCCGGTCCACCAGCTCCGGCCCGGCCGACGGCGTCGGCTGGGAGCTTGACGCCATTGCTGCCGTCTTCATCGGTGGCGCGGCCGTCAGCGGCGGCGTCGGCACCGTCATCGGTTCCATTGTGGGTGGCCTCGTGATGGCCGTCCTCAACAACGGCCTCCAGCTGCTCAGCGTTGGCGCTGACATGCAGTCGATCATCAAGGGCCTGGTCCTCCTGATCGCGGTGGCCATCGACGTCTACAACAAGAGCCAGGGACGCCGGTCCCTCATCGGGATGATGATGAACGGCTTCCGTTCCAACCAGCCGCCCACCGCGGAAAAAGAAATCACCAAAACCTCCGAGATCATCACACCGTCAGAACCTGCCGGAACCTCCAAGTAGACCGCGACGGCGGCCGGCTCCCCGGCTGCCTAGGACCCAGAAAGAGAAAATCACATGCGAAAAATCGCAAAGACCCTGACCGTCCTCGCGGCCGTCGCAACGCTGTCCCTGACAGGGTGCGGCAGGTCCGACGTCGACGCTGAAGCCGCCAAGGCGGGCACGGCCCTGTCGGGCTTCCCGCAGGACTCCGTAATCGGCGTCGCCCTCCCCAAGAAAACCAGCGAAAACTGGACACTGGCAGAGAAACTGTTCAACGATGGCCTTACCGAGGCTGGATTCAAGGCAAACGTGCAGTTCGCCAACAACGGTGTGTCAGAGCAGCAGAACCAGATTTCCACAATGATCACTTCCGGCGCGAAAGTCATCGTGGTGGGCGCGGTGGACGGCGCCCAGCTGGGCACGCAGCTTCAGCAGGCCAAAGACGCCGGCGCGGTCATCATCGCGTACGACCGCATGTTGACCAATACCAAGGCCATTGACTACTACGTCGCCTATGACAACTTCAAGGTCGGCGAACTGCAGGGTCAGGCACTGCTCGAAGGAATGCAGGCAAAGAAGGCGGGTCCGTACAACGTCGAGCTCTTCGCCGGTTCGCCGGACGACGCCAACTCGAAGGTGTTCTTTGACGGTGCAATGAGCGTCCTGCAGCCGAAGATCGACGACGGCACACTGAAGGTGGTTTCAGGCCAGGCTGACTTCCAGAGGGCAGTAACGCAGGACTGGAAGCCGGAAAACGCCCAGCGCCGCATGGACGCACTGCTCTCCGGCAGCTACGCCTCCTCGGAGCTGGACGGCGTCCTGTCTCCGAACGACACCTTGGCCCGGGCCGTCATCACGTCCATCAAGAGCGCCGGCAAGTCTGTCCCCGTCGTGACCGGGCAGGACTCCGAGGTGGAATCCGTGAAGTCCATCATGGCCGGTGAGCAGTACTCCACCATCAACAAGGACACCCGCAAGATCGTTGAACACACCATCACTATGGTCAAGGACCTCCAGCAGGGCCTTGCTTTGGAGATCAACGACAACCGCAACTACAAGAACGAGTTCAAGCGGGTTCCGGCGTACCTGTTGCCGCCGGCCATCGTCACCGCGGCCAACGTGAAGACGGCCTACGTGGACGATCCGGTCCTCGGCCCGATCACCAAGTAAGTAACCGCACTACCGGGCCCCGGCCCGCCGGCGACGGCGGACCGGGGCTTTGTGCTGCCCCCCGGACGCTCTCTCACTTAATGCGGGTTTTCCGGCGACGCTCTCTCACTTAATGTGCAAATTTTCCAAACGCTCCTGCACTCCCCCGATTCACAGCCCACGCATAGGAATGCCACCGCCGGTGCACAGCAGTGCTCAGCACTGTTGGGAGCAGCGGCCCGCATCAGGCAGGTCATGTCCCGAGGAGTACAGTGAGCGTTCTTGCCAGAAGTGTCGGCAACGCCTTCAGAAACAAAGTCCGAACAGCTGCGGTGGTGGCAGTCCTGGCCGTCGCAATCGGGCTGGCACTGGCCATGCTGGTGGCCAACCAGGCTGTCGGAGCGAAAGTCCAGGAGCTTAATACGTCCGTCGGCACAGTCCTGACCGTCAACCCCGCGGGCGGACAGGGCTTCGAGGGCGGCGGCGAACCGCTGACCGGCGAGCAGGCAGCAACCGCGGCCGCGGTACCCAACGTGAGCTCCGTCGTCGGGACCACGTCCCTCCGGCTCCGTAACGCTGCTGAAGCTGCCGCGCAGGCGGCCGCACAGGCAGCGGCCGGGACGGCGTCAGGCACCCAGACCGGCCCCGGCGCCGGGCCAGGCGGAGGGCAGGGCGGCCCCGGCGGCGCATCCGCCGCAACCCTGACCACCAGCCTTACGGCGGCGATCGATGCCGGCACACTGGGCGGCCGGAACCAGGCTGCGAACGGGACCACCACCACGCAGCAGGCCCGCTCGCTTCCCATCACTGCCACAGGTACGGGCGGCGAAGTGGACAGCACCGGCAAAGCCCTGACCATCACGGAAGGCACAGGGCTGGGCGACTATGCTGCCGAGTCAGCCAGTGCCCTCGTTGGCACCACGCTGGCGGAGAAGAACAGCCTCACCGTCGGATCAACCTTCACCATCAATGACCGGACGTTCACTGTGGCGGGCCTGTTTGACGCGGGAACCACATTCGGCAACAACGCCCTCTACGTCACCTTGCCCACCGCGCAGACCCTCGCTGAACTGCCCGGCGAACTGTCCTCGATGATCGTCACCGTCAACAGCCTGGACAATGTTGAGTCGACCAAGACCGCCCTCCAGTCCGCGCTAGGAACGGAAACCGCCGACGTCACCCAGGGCCAGAACCTTGAATCGGCCGTCAGCTCCCTCGGCAGCGTCAAGAACATCTCGTTCATCGCCTTCGTGGCCGCCCTCGGCACCGCCGGCCTGATCATCCTGCTGATCATGGTCATGCTGGTCCGCGAGCGCCGCCGCGAGATCGGAGTCCTGAAAGCGATCGGAGCCCGCAACCGCACCATCGGTCTGCAGTTCGTGCTGGAGGCGCTCGTCCTCGTGGCGCTTGGCAGCGCGGTGGGTGCCGCCGTCGCGTCCTTTGCGAGCGGAGGCATCGCATCCGCACTGATCAGCACCAATACGGGCACGACGACGGCGGCAACCGCCACCGGGCGCGCGGCCGGGATGGCCGGGGGTGCCGGAATGCCGGCCGGCGGCGCGGGCATGCCCCAGGGCGGAGGCTTCCCCGGCGGAAACCCCCTCGGCGGGGCGTCGCAGCTGCTGACCTCCGTCACGGCCAGCGCCTCCCCCGGTGTCATCGCAGCCGGCATCGCCGCGGTGTTTGGCGTGGCGATCATCGGCGCCCTGGTCCCGGCGCTGCTCACGGCACGCATCCGTCCCATCGAAGTCCTGCGAGGAGAATAACCATGATTGAAGTCAAGAACCTGGTCCGCACATTCAACTCAGGTGACCGCACCATAAAACCTGTCAACGACGTCAGTTTCGTCCTCGAGCAGGGCACCCTCACGTCCATCGTTGGCAAGAGCGGCAGCGGCAAGAGCACCCTGTTGTCCCTCCTGGGGGCGCTGGACAAACCCACCAGCGGAGACGTCGTCGTCAACGGCGTGAGCCTGGCGGGAATGCCCGACAGCAAGCTGACCGAATACCGGCGCCGCGACATCGGCTTTGTCTTCCAGCAGTTCAACCTGATCCCCAATCTGTCTGCAGTGGACAACGTGATGCTGCCCATGGAGTTGGCCGGCGTGCGCAAGTCTGTGCGGACGGCGCGGGCGAAGGACCTGCTGGAACAGGTCCAGCTCGACCCGGACAAGCAGGTGCGGCGCATCAACCGGCTCTCGGGCGGCGAGCAACAGCGGGTGGCCATTGCCCGGGCACTGGCCAACGAGCCGAAGCTGATCCTGGCCGACGAGCCCACCGGCAACCTGGACGAGCAGACAGGTGACCACATCATCGAACTGCTCAGCGCGCTCAGCCGTGACCACAACACCACCATTCTGGTGGTGACACACGACCGGGCCCTCGCCAACAAGACGGACCGGCGGTTCAGGCTGCAGCAGGGCAGGCTGACCGAGGAAACGGTCCGGGCCATGGTCTGACACTTACGCCGGACCGGGTGAGAGGATGGGCACCATGAGCGCGCCAATTGCCACGCCGTGGTTGTCCAGCCAGCCCGACAAGGACCCGCGGTCCGCCACCGGAAAGCCGTTGCGCTGGGGCGTCATCGCCACCGGCGGGATAGCCCGTTCGGTCTCCCGGGACCTGGCGCTGCTTGCGGACGCCGAGCCGTACGCCGTCAGCTCCCGCGGACGGGACACCGCGGAAAGCTTCGCCGCAGCCTACGGTTTTGAACGGTCGTACTGGGACTACGACGGCGTCTCCGGCTACGAGCGGCTCCTTGCCGATGACGCGGTTGATGTGGTCTACGTTGCCACTCCGCACGCCCAGCACCACCGGATCGTGCTCGCGGCGTTGAACGCCGGGAAGCATGTTTTGTGTGAAAAGGCGTTCACCATCAATGCACGGGAAGCCAGTGAGATTGTGTCCGTGGCGCGTGAACGGGGGCTCTTCCTGATGGAGGCCGTCTGGAGCAGGTTCCTGCCCGGGATCCAGCGGGCCTTCGAGGTCGCCGCGTCCGGCGAACTCGGCGATGTGCATTGGGTGACGGCTGACCTGGGCTTTCCCGCCCCCTACTCCCCCACGTCCCGGCTGTGGGCCCGCCAGGACGGCGGCGGCGCCCTCCTGGATATCTCGGTCTACCCGTTGCTATGGGCCGTGGGGACGTTGGGATTCCCCCAAACGGTCAGCGCTACGGGCTTCATCAACGACGACGGCGTGGACGCCCAGAACGCGTTGACGCTCGGCTACAACCATGGCGCCCAGGCCCAGCTGACCTCGTCACTGCTGGCATTTGGTCCCCGGACCGCCACGGTGGCGGGGAGCAAGGGCTACCTGCAGAGCATCGGATCCATCAACAACCCGCGTGAACTGGTGATTGGCATCGGACTCGAGGAGCCGCGTAAGGAAGCGTTCGACGTGGTGGGGCTGGGCTACACCTACGAGCTCCGCGAGGTGACACGCTGCATCCAGCAGGGCGTCACCGAGAGCCCCGTCATGCCGTTGGAGGACTCCATTAAGACCATGCGCCTTTTTGACGGAGTTCGCGCGCAGTTGGGCGTCAGCTACGCCAACGATGCGCATTGATGGTGCCGCCTGTAAACAGATTGACAGCGAGACGCGTGCTTGTTCCTTCGCCTGTGACTGATTAGTAAGTTTGCTGAAGTTATTTTTCAATTCCCTAGACTTGCTGGACGGAGCGGTCTTAGGCTGTAGACATCGTCGGTCTCAACGGTACGTACTGGGGGTGGTACGCGTGGCAAAGGTTCGGTCGTCATTGCGCCTGCTCCGCCCCCTCCTCATCGCTGGAGCCGTAACTGCCACGTGGCTGACGCTCTCCTCTTCCGCCGCTTCGGCTGACTCCTCCAAGGAACCCGGCTCTGTGCTGGGCGGGGTCACCTCTTCGGTTTCGTCGCTTTCGGCTCCACTGAAGGCTGCCGTCACTCCCGTCGTAGGAGCGGACTCTCCCGCTGCGCCTGTGGCCGCACCGACCGGGCTGTTGCAGCCAATGGTCGGCAGCCTTGCCACCACGGCTGATCAACTCGTGGCAGCCGTCCCGGTGGTGAAGAGTGTTGTTCCCTCAGGAACGGTCTCCGCGGTGACCGTCCCCGTCGCCTCCGCAGCCGATGGCGCCGTGTCCGGACTGCTGGACGCGGCAGTTCCTCCGCTCGTCGATGCGGTCCCCGTTCTTGAACCTGTAGTACAGCCCGTTGCCGGCCTCGTCACCGGAGCGACCCCCGTAGCCGCGGTGCTGCCAGGGGTGGTGGAGCCATCAGTCGAACTCCCTGAAGCGCTGGCGCTGGACACAGCAACACTGCAGACGGCCCCTGAAGCACCGGCACCAACAGTCGCGGATGATTCTGCAGCTGCAATCGGGGTGACTGCTGTAACGCCTCGAGTCACGCTGGCCGTTGCACAGATCTCAGACGCAGCAACTCCGGGCGCGTTCGTTCAACAGGCTGCCGCTGGCTCGCCGGTAACCGAAGAACCGTCACCCTCGCCGGTTCCCGCGCCGGCAGTTCCCGGTTCGGGGACAGGCAGCGCTGCTTCGCCGTACGGTTCCTCCGGCGCTGCGGCCTGGCTGAACGACTTTCATTTTGACCTGCCGCTGACGGGCACCTTCCCGATCAGCGGAACGTTCGGGCATGCCCCCGCGCCGGTGTCTTTCGACCCCGGTTCCTCTCCTGACTAGTTGAGCCTCTTTCTGCCGTCTTCACGGCAGAACACGGCCATCGGGCTTGCTTCACTGCGCCCCACATCAACTTTGTCAGGAGACAAACATCATGGATTCCAATCTTCGCAGAGGGCTGCTCGGCACCCTCTTTGCCGGCGGGCTCTTAGCCTTCGGCGCCACCGCGGCCAGCGCTGCGGACACTACCAGCGGTCCGGACCTCACGGCCACCGCACTGGTCTCAGCGGCGACATCCGCGAACACGACGTCGTTGGGGCTGCTGGGTGGCGCAACGCAGTCGGACATCGCGGATGTCGTCGCTGTGGTCGACGTCAACCTCGGCGGAACCGGCGGCCTCCTCGGCGGCGGCTCAGACGCAACCGGCACAACCGCCGACGTCGCCGCAGCAGTGGACGTCAACCTCGGCGGAACCGACGGCCTCCTCGGCGGCGGCTCAGACGCAACCGGCACAACCGCCGACGTCGCCGCAGCAGTCGACGTCAACCTCGGCGGAACCGACGGCCTTCTCGGCGGCGGCTCAACCGGGACGAACGGGACCGGCACCGCCGCCGACGTCGCGGCTGTTGTGGACGTCAACCTCGGCGGCAGCGACGGCCTCCTTGGCGGCGGCTCAACCGGGACGAACGGGACCGGCACAGCCGCGGATGTCGCAGCAGCAGTGGACGTCAACCTCGGCGGCAGCGACGGCCTTCTCGGAAGCAACAACGGGACCGCCGGGACCAGCGACGTCGCGGCCGACATAGCCGCGACAGTCGGCCTCGGCCTGGGCGACAACCTCCCGGGTGACGTTCCCACCGGCGGGGACGCGGGAACTGACAACAGCGGCGGACTGGATGTCCTGGCTGACGTCGATCTGGGGCTGGACACAGGACTTCTGGACGGCGTGATTTTGGATGTTTGCGCCGTTGTCAGCGTGAACGGTTCCGCAGATTGCAGTGGCATCCCGGCCGGCACGGACCCGGGAACGACTGATCCCGGCACCACCGATCCCGGAACAACAGACCCGGGCACCGGCACGACCGGTGGCACGGACGCACCTGCAACCGGAACTGACACCCCGGCCACCGGAACGGCTAACCCCGGTACCGGAACAGGCACGACAGGCACCACCGGGTCTGCTGCGACCGGCATCACCGTGGTTCCGGCCGGGAACACAACCGGCCCCGTAACAGCAGTGGGAGCAGCAGTGGGAGCAGCAGGCACAACCGCCCGGAGCGGCGGCACCGGTGCACTGGCCAACACGGGCCTGGACGCCTCGCTGGTACCTCTCGCGCTGGTCCTCCTTGCTGCCGGCGCGCTGCTGCTGAGGCGGCGCCGCACCTCCTAGGGCCCAACAGGCCCTAGGAAACCTGGCACACGAACACATCAATCCGCCATGCGACCGTCCGTCCACGTGACCGGTCCTGAAAGGGGGTGGCCTACGGGATAGCCCTGACATCCAGCACACATCCTTGTGACCGAGGGTCCGGCCGGGAAGCTCCCATCAACTTCCCGGCCGGGCCGTCAGTGTGCCACCGGATGGCGCGAAAGGGGCCCCGGCGGCGATATCATTACTGGTAGATAGTGCCGCAGCGCACCGGGGAGGGAGCTGATCTTGGTGATGGATTCACCTAGCTCGCTCAGGAATGACGTAGTCGGCGGGCGCTATCGGTTGGGTGAGGTGATCGGCCGGGGAGGCATGTCCTCTGTCTACTGTGCCCGGGACGAAAACCTTGGCCGGGACGTAGCCCTGAAACTCTTCGCTCCCCAGCCACCGGACACGGATGAGCTCAAACGCCAGGAAGCCGAAATCCAGCTCCTGGCCACGCTTAACCACCCCAGCCTGGTCACGTTGTTCGACGCCGGCATCGATACCCGCATACCGGACGAACCCCGGCCGTTCCTCACCATGGAACTCGTGGAAGGGCAGGATCTCCGCGGCCGCATCCGGCTCAGCCCGGTCCCTTTGGACGAGCTCGCCGTGATCGGAGCAGGCCTTGCTGACGCGCTGGCGTACGTCCATGGCCTGGGCATCATCCACCGCGACATCAAACCCGGCAATATCCTCCTGGTGCAGATCAGGCCCGGGGAGCCCGTGCGGCCCAAGCTGACGGATTTTGGGATCGCCAGGATTGCTGATTCGACGCGCCTGACCGCCACAGGAACCATGGTGGGTACGGCAGCCTACTTAAGCCCGGAGCAGGCCATGGGGTCTCCGCTTACTCCTGCTACGGACATCTATTCCTTGGGGCTCGTCCTTTTGGAGTGCATTAAGCAGACTATGGAGTATCCGGGCAACGCCGTCGAATCCGCCGTGGCACGGCTGCACCGCCCTCCCGAAATTCCGGACGATCTCCCGTCTGAATGGGCTGATCTGATCCGCTCCATGACGGCCCTTGAACCGCTGGAACGGCCCACAGCCGCCGACGTCGAGTCCGTGCTCCGCCAAGCGTTGGTCTCGCCCGTATCCACTCCAGGCGAACTTGCGCCGGAGACCACCCGCGTGTTGCCGGCGATGCCGTTCCGCCCGCCGTCCATCCCGATCACCGAAGAACAGGATGTACCCTCCGATGCGGCAAACCGTGACCCGCAGGCAGACACGCGGCAAGGCAGTCCTTCAACACCCCTGCAGCGCCTCCGCCGCGGCAGCAGGCGGTTCTGGCTTGCGATCGTTCTTGCCCTTCTGGCTATAGTGGCGGCCGCATCAGCGCTAACCTTCAGCCTGGCATCGCCGCAAACTCCCGACGTCGTCCCGTACCCCACCGTCACGGGCAGCTTGGGTGACCATCTCCAAGAACTTCAAAAGAGCGTGCAACCGTGACCCTGGAACCGGGCGGCCGTGGGGGCCGTGGCGTTTTCCGCTGCGTGTCAGCGGCGGCGGCATTACTGGTGGCGGGAACCCTGGCTGCATGCGGTCCCCGCGATTCAGGACTGGAGCAGGACACGGCCCGGCAGCTCCAGGAACGCGTCCTGGCCGTAAGCGAGGCGGCTGCCGGGAATAACCCCGCTGCTGCCTTGTCCGCCCTGGATAGCCTGGAGGCTGACCTCGCGGCGGCAATGGGCAGCGGAAGCGTTTCTAAAGACCGGCGTCTATCAATTACGACGGCGGCTGCTGCCGTGCGTGCGGACCTCAACGAGGCGGTTGCCGCAACAGCTGCTGCAGAAGCCAGGGCCGCAGAAGAAGCCGCCGCGGCGCAACGTCAAGCCGAGGCGGACGCTGCAGCGGAAGCCGCGAAGTCAGTTCCCGCGCCGGTTGCGCCCGCGCCCGCCGAGGACAAGGGAAACGACGACAAGGGCAAAGGCAAAGGCAAGGACGGCTGATAACCCGTCCGTGCCTCAAGCGGCCACAAGCATCAACAAAGAGGCGGCGCCCCGGTTTCCCGGAGCGCCGCCTCTTTATCAGTCCCTGTTACTTCAGGGTTGCAATGACCTTGTTCAGCGTTGCCGAAGGACGCATCACTGCCGAAGCCTTAGCCTCATCCGGACGGTAGTAGCCGCCGATGTCCACCGGTGAGCCCTGCACCTCGGCGAGTTCGCCAACGATGGTCTCCTCGTTGGACGTCAGCTCGCCGGCCACAGCCGAGAACGATGCCGCAAGCTCTGCGTCCTCGGTCTGCTTGGCCAGCTCCTCGGCCCAGTAGCGGGCAAGGAAGTAGTGGCTGCCGCGGTTGTCCAGCTCGCCTGCGCGGCGGCTCGGGGACTTGTTTTCCAGCAGAAAGGTCCCGGTGGCCTTGTCCAGCGTGTCAGCGAGGACCTGGGCCCGGGCGTTGTCCGTGGTGGTGGCCAGGTGCTCGAAGCTCACGGCCAGGGCGAGGAACTCGCCCAGGCTGTCCCAGCGGAGGTGGTTTTCCTTGAGCAGCTGCTGGACGTGCTTGGGGGCGGATCCACCGGCGCCGGTCTCGAAGAGCCCGCCACCGTTCATCAGCGGCACAACGGAGAGCATCTTGGCACTGGTTCCGAGTTCCAGGATGGGGAAGAGGTCCGTCAGGTAGTCGCGGAGCACGTTGCCGGAGACGGAGATGGTGTCCTCACCCTTGCGGATGCGCTCCAGGGTGAAGGCCGTCGCCTTGACCGGGGACATGATCTGGATGTCCAGGCCCTCGGTGTCGTGCTCTTTAAGGTATTCGTTGACCTTGGCGATGAGGTTGGCGTCGTGTGCGCGGGTCTCGTCCAGCCAGAAGACGGCGGGCGTCTTGGAGGCCCGGGCGCGGGTGACGGCAAGCTTGACCCAGTCGCGGATGGGGGCATCCTTGGTCTGGCAGGCGCGCCAGATGTCACCGGGGGCAACATCGTGTTCAATGAGCACGGTGCCGGCGCCGTCAACGATCTGGACTGTGCCGGCTTCCTGGATCTCGAACGTCTTGTCGTGGCTGCCGTACTCCTCGGCTGCCTGGGCCATCAGGCCAACGTTCGGAACCGTACCCATGGTGGTGGGATCGAAGGCGCCGTTGGCGCGGCAGTCGTCCAGGACAACCTGGTAGATGCCGGCGTAGGAGCTGTCGGGGAGGACTGCCAGGGTGTCGGCTTCCTTGCCGTCCGGGCCCCACATGTGGCCGGACGAACGGATCATGGCGGGCATGGAGGCGTCCACAATGACGTCGCTGGGGACATTGAGGGTGGTGATGCCCTTGTCCGAGTCCACCATCGCCAGGGCCGGACCCTCTTCGAGGCCCTTCTTGATAAGTGCCTGAACGCCCTCGCGCACGTCCTCCGGCAGGTCCTCAAGGCTGCTGAGGATGGCAGCGAGTCCGTTGTTGGGGCTGATACCGGCGGCGGAGAGCTGCTTGCCGTAGGTCTCGAACAGTTCAGAGAAGTAGGCCTTCACCACGTGCCCGAAGATGATGGGGTCAGAGACCTTCATCATGGTGGCCTTCAGGTGGGCGGAGAAGAGGACCCCTTCTTCCTTGGCACGGGCAACCTGGGCTGCCAGGAACTCATCCAGGGCAGCGGCGCGCATGACGGTGCCGTCGATGACCTCGCCGGCCAGCACGGGGAAGGCCTTCTTCAGGACCTTGACCGAACCGTCTTCTCGGACCAGCTGGATGGCGATGGTGCCGTCGGACTCAATGACCACGGACTTCTCGTTCGAGCGGAAGTCGTCCTTGACCATGGTGGCAACGTTGGTTTTGGAGTCCGCAGACCAGGCACCCATGGAGTGCGGGTTCTGGCGGGCGTAGTTCTTCACGGACAGCGGCGCGCGGCGGTCCGAGTTTCCTTCACGAAGGACCGGGTTCACTGCGGAACCCTTGATCTTGTCGTAGCGCGAGCGGACGGCCGTCTCCTCATCGGAGGCCGGGTTGTCCGGGTAATCGGGCAGGTTGTAGCCCTGGCTCTGGAGCTCGGCGATGGCGGCCTTCAGCTGCGGGATGGAAGCGCTGATGTTCGGCAGCTTAATGATGTTGGCTTCCGGCGTCTTTGCCAGTTCACCCAGTTCAGCAAGGGCATCGGCGATCTGCTGCTCCGGGGTGAGGTAGTCACCGAACACGGCGATGATGCGGCCTGCGAGCGAAATGTCACGGGTCTCCACCTCCACACCTGCGGTCGAAGCAAACACTTCGATGATCGGCAAGAACGAATAAGTAGCCAGCATCGGCGCTTCGTCGGTGTGGGTATAGATAATCTTGGACATGCGCGGGCGTCTCCCTGGAGGTCGGCTGATTTTTGTGGAAATTTGTCTATTTCACCTCCCCTAACTTACCCGAGGACACGGCTTTGAGCCCTACCCGGGACGGCCGGACAGCCCGTATTACCGCAGGTTTGAGGTACGCGGGAGCGCACGACGGCGAGGAGGCACCCCAAGCGGGCCAGTCGCCGTCGGGCATTGCAACCGGCAGCCGCCGGCAACCGTGAGGAGCGTGTCAGCGCCGTTTGTGGGGAATATCACTCGGCCACAGTTGCACGTATTTGGGGTCCTGACGGCGCAGCTCTTCGGTGGCGGTGAACGTGTGGATTGGATCAACGTCCCGCAGCTGGAGTGCCGCGGTGAACGCCTCCATATCCGGGACGGCGGCGTCGGCTCCCCCGTTGGCGGCAAAATGCCTGCCTGCGGCAGAGGACTTCTTGGCAGATTTCCAGAAAGCAATCACGATGGGGCCCCAATTTCACTCGGAGTCCGGAGCCCAGATCGGACAGGTCATTGATAAGAGAAAAGTACCCGTTGACCTCGACTTTTACCAGAGTGACGCGCACATGAGGCCGGACTACTATTTACAAAGATGGGGTGCCTCGATAGGTTCTATGGGTTACCCGGCGGACCTCTGGTGCCCCGTTCAGCCCGCTCAGACAGGACCATCATGACGCGAACCAGATCCTTCGCCGCCAGCCTCCTCACTTTTTCGGCCGCTGCCATGTTGGCGCTGGTGGGCGCCGGCACCGCTCACGCCGCCCCGCCGGCGTCGGACGACCAGACCACCCCCGCGGTTGCCAGCGCCACAGTGCACAGCACCGGAGCTGCGGAATACTGGACCGCGGACCGTATGCGCGCCGCGGTTCCCGGCGATGTCCTGGCCGGAAATGCGATCGAACGCCGCACTTCCCTCAACTCCGCCGTGGAGGCGGCCAAGGAGAAGGACAAGAAACTCAAGGTCAAGGCGACCAAAGCCGTTAGCGGCAAATCCAAGCTCGCCCTGAGGGTGACACCGGTGGACCACATCGGCAAGGTGTTCTTCACCATGGGCGGGTTCAACTATGTGTGTTCGGGCAATGCCGTCACCTCGGAGAACGGAAGCACCGTGGCCACGGCGGGCCACTGCCTCAATGAAGGTCCCGGCGCGTACGCCACCAACTTCATTTTTGTTCCCGGCTATGACAACGGCAAGGAACCCTATGGGCGGTGGACCGCCCGGGACCTGTACACCACACCGCAGTGGAAAACCTCCGGGGACATCGCCTTTGACACCGGCTTTGCGGTCATGAACCCCAACGAAGACGGGGAGACACTCACAGACGTTGTGGGCAGCTCCGACGTTGTCTTTGGTATCGATCGCGGGCTTGAGTACACGTCTTACGGCTACCCTGCCTCCACGCCGTACAACGGCGCGCAGCTCTGGAGCTGCGCAGGCACGGCTACCAACGACATGACGAACCCCAAGTTTGAAACCCAGGGAATCCCGTGCACGATGACCGGCGGCTCCTCCGGCGGGCCGTGGCTTCTCGACGACGGCGTACAGAACTCCATCAACAGTTACGGCTACAACGGTGCCGAAGTTATGTTCGGCCCGTACTGGGGCACCGAAATCGAGAATGTCTACAACTTTGCCCAAGCAGCCTAGGACGCCTGGCAAGGAATCCGCGTCCGGCAAGGAGCCCGGCGAGGATTCGGTCAGCCACAGCACGTCGGACCAGACACACGAGGAGATCCTCGCGTACTGGACTCCGGAACGGATGGCTGAGGCGAAGCCGCGGGAGCTGCGGCTTCCCGAACGTGCTCAGCGTCCCGGTGACGAAAGCACGGAACCCTCACCGGAACCATCCTGAACCCTTCGTTAACGCCCGACGGCGCCTCTCCCCTCTTCGGGGACAGGCGCCGTCGTTCGTTGAATCCCGGGTTGGGCGCAACCCGGTGACCCGGTGGGGATTAGTGGAAGAAGTGGCGCGAACCCGTGAAGTACATGGTGATGCCGGCCGCGTTGGCCGCCGCAATAACTTCCTCGTCGCGGACGGAACCGCCGGGCTGGACCACGGCGCGGACGCCGGCGTCGATCAGGATCTGCAGGCCGTCGGCGAACGGGAAGAACGCGTCGGACGCTGCCACGGCACCGCGGGCGCGCGCAGGTGCGTCGCCGGCGCCGGCGTTGGAGGCACCGCCCGCACCTTCGACGTCGGACTCCACCGAAACGCCCAGCGTGTTGGCCCGTTCGACAGCCAGCTTGCAGGAGTCCAGGCGGTTGACCTGGCCCATGCCGATGCCCACGGCAGCGCCGTTGTTGGCCAGCAGGATGGCGTTGGACTTGGCAGCCCGGCACGCAGTCCAGGCGAACGCGAGGTCCGCGAGGGTCTTTTCGTCGGCGGCGTCACCGGCGGCGAGTGTCCAGTTGGCGGGGTTGTCCCCGTCAGCATCCACCTTGTCGGAGATCTGGACCAGGACGCCTCCGGACACCTGGCGCATTTCGGCCGGGTACCGGCCATAGCCTTCGGGCAGGGCGAGGAGGCGGATGTTCTTCTTCTTGGACAGGATCTCCACGGCTTCAGGTTCGAAGTCCGGGGCGATGACTACCTCGGTAAAGATGCCCGCGACGGTTTCGGCCATGGCGGCAGTAACGGTGCGGTTGGCTGCGATGACGCCGCCGAAAGCGGAGACGGGGTCGCAGGCGTGGGCCTTGGCGTGGGCGTCGGCGATCGGGTCTTCAGCATCGGCTGAACCGACGGCCACGCCGCACGGATTGGCGTGCTTGATGATGGCGACGGCCGGCTCGGCGAAGTCGAAGGCGGCGCGGAGCGCGGCGTCCGCGTCCACGAAGTTGTTGTAGCTCATGGCCTTGCCGTGGATCTGGTCGGCCTGGGCGATGCCGGCCGGGGCGGCCTTATCCACGTAGAGCGCGGCCTGCTGGTGCGGGTTTTCGCCGTAGCGCAGGACCTCGGAGCGTTCCAGCGCCAGGCCGGCGTAGGCAGGCCAGTCGATAACGCCGTCGCCGTCTTCATCCAGGAACTGGCTGGCGGTCCAGGTTGCCACGGCATTGTCGTACGACGCGGTGTGGGCGAACGCCTTGGCGGCCAGCCGGCGTCGGGTCTTCAGGTCAAAGCCGCCTTCCGCCGCGGCGGTGACAACTTCGCCGTAGAAGCCGGGGTCAACAACAATGGCGACGGCGGCGTGGTTCTTCGCGGCCGAGCGCACCATGGCGGGGCCGCCGATGTCGATCTGCTCCACAACGTCATCCTGCGCCGCACCGGACTTTACGGTTTCCACGAACGGGTAAAGGTTCACCACAACGAGGTCGAAGGGCTCGATCTCCATTTTGGTCAGCGTGTCCATGTGGGCCGGGACCCGGCGGTCAGCGAGGATGCCGCCGTGCACGCGGGGGTGCAGCGTCTTGACCCGGCCATCGAGCATTTCCGGGGAACCGGTGACTTCCTCGACTTCCTGGACCGGGATGCCGGCCGCGGCGATCTTCTTGGCCGTGGAGCCGGTGGAGACGATCCTCACGCCGGCCGCATGCAGACCCTTGGCGAGATCCTCCAGACCGGTCTTGTCGTAGACCGAGATCAGGGCCCGGCGAATGGGAACACGGTCAATGGATACGCGGTCAGGCTGCGTGAAGCTCACAAAAGTCTCCGTCTTATATCGCGGGCCAGTGCCGCGGGTGGTGGGGATAGGGCCAGTTTATCGTGTTGCACGCCTGGCCTGCGTTGCGGGGCCGGTTCTACGGGCTCCGGGCGCTCCGATCGACGCAGAACAGACCCCGCAATGCAGGCAACTAAGATTTAGGCAGGAGGCTGCGATGAATATTTACACCACTGTGCCCAGCGGCGAACAGGTGGTCCAGGAACTGCCCTGGCGATGGAAAGTCCAGGGGCGGATCTTCCTGATCGGCGGCCTCGGCTTTATGTTCGACGCCTGGGATGTGACGCTGAACGGCATCCTCATCCCGCTGCTCTCAACCCACTGGGCCTTGGCGCCCGGCGAGGTGGCGTGGGTAGGGACGGCCAACCTGATCGGCATGGCGTTGGGTGCGTTTGTGTGGGGCACCATCGCCGACACAATCGGACGCAAGAAGGCCTTCACAGCAACGCTGCTCATCTTCTCCGTCTTCACCGTGCTCGGCGCCTTCTCCCCCGACTTCGTCTGGTTCTGTGTGTTCCGTTTTATGGCCGGGTTCGGCCTGGGCGGCTGCATACCGGTGGACTACGCGCTTGTAGGCGAGTTCACGCCGCGGAAACAGCGCGGCAAGGTCCTCACGGCAATGGATGGCTGGTGGCCCGTGGGCGCGGCCCTCGCCGGCTTCGTGTCCGCAGCGTTGGTGGGAATCTTTGGTGACTGGCGGCTGACCATGCTGGTGATGGTGCTGCCGGCGCTCCTGGTTTTCTGGGTCCGCCGCAGTGTCCCTGAATCACCGCTGTTCCTGATCCGAAAGGGCCGCCGGGAGGAAGCCGCCAAAGTTATTGATGACCTGGTGACAGCCACCGGAGCCGAGCCCCGCGCCTACAGCCTGCCCGATGCACAGGACGTTCCGCGGCTGTCCGCCGGAAGCGCGTGGCATCAGCTGCGCCTTGTCTGGCAGTTCAACTGGAAGATCACGGCCACGGCCTGGGCCCTGTTCTTCAGCATCCTGCTCGTCTACTACCTGTCCCTGACCTGGATGCCCCGGATCCTGATCGGCGCCGGCTTCGCCGAGTACAAGGCGTTTGTAACCACGGCGTCCATGGCCGCTGTCGGCCTGCTCGGCGTGATCGTCGCCGCACTGCTGGTGGAGCACGTGGGCCGCAAATGGATCCTGGCCATCACCGGCCCGCTCTCCGCGCTGACCCTCGTGATCGTGGCGTTTGTGGTGGACATCCCGACGGCCGCCGTGTTCTGGCTGCTGGTGTTCGGCTTCGTGGTCCAGGTGGCCATTCCCGTGCTCTACACCTATGTCTCGGAGCTGTATCCCACGGAGCTGCGTGGCACCGGCTTCGGCTGGGCCTCAACGTTCTCCCGGCTGGGCGCAGGCTTTGGCCCGCTCATTTTTGCGAACTACTTCTGGCCGGAACTTGGCCTGGCCACTTCCTTTGCCCTGGCCGGCGGGCTGGTGCTGCTCGCGGTGCTGTGGATGGCGTTCTTCTCCCCCGAAACCAAGCAGCGCCGCCTCGAATAGCCGCCTTTCCTTCCCCAACTAAGTAGCGCTAACTGTCGTTTTGGGCGCTCAAAACGACAGTTAGCGCTACTTACTTGGGGGACCAGCCACGGCTTAGCAGCGCCGTGCGAATCTTGGCCACGGCGGCCTGCGCCTCGTTTTTCATGTGGCGTTTGGAGATCCTGACCGGCAACCAGCCGGCCCGCGCAAAGTCTTCCTCTCGGGCTATGTCCCTGACAATCTGTGCGGCCTCGGAGTGCCCCTCGCCCTCGTACTCCACCGCGACGCGGTGCTCCGGATACGCCAAATCGGGTTGACGTACGACGCCGGCGCCCAGTTCCATAGGCACGTTCAGTTCCGGTTCGGGCAGGCCAGCGTATTCCAGTGCCAGCCGAAGTCTGGTTTCAGGGGCCGAATCAGCCCCTACCCTTGCCTGTTCAAGGGCGAGGCGCGCTTTCCGGATTCCTGGTGTTCCCTTATGCCGGTCCAGCATGTCGGCGAGGTCTTCGATCGTTGCGTAAGGCTCAGCTCTGCCCTCGAAGTCTGGCCGGGGGATCCTCAGCAGGTGATCGGCAACCACAGTCAACTCCTCGATGCTCATCTTGCGGGAACAGTCGAGCCACGTCCGGGTTCGGGACGTGATGAGCAAACCGTTGTGGGTGACAATTTCGTCTGCGAAGAACTGGCCTCTATGACCTTTCACACCCGGACGTCGCATGATGGCTACCGTGTCTGGGCGCGAGACATGGATCAGCGGATCATCGCTCCCAGGCATGAACCCGGGGAATTGCCAGAGCCGGAATGCAGAAGCGTGGGATGCTGCAGCGAACTCCGTTACCAAGGTGTATGGCCGGATGTGGGCAGCCAGAGCTGGGGTGATTTGCTCGTCCGCCCTCGGCACCCGGATTCCACGGGTGGGCCTCCCCAGACCTGGGTGACGTAACTGCCGTTCAGTGATGCCGGAGTCGGCCGCTTCTCTCAAGGTGAACGGCAGAACACCCAGCGGCTCTGGAAGTGAACGGGGAACCTTCATGTGCCCATGTTGGCAGCCCCCAGAAATCGCCGCAGAAGTTATCCACAGGATCGTCCCCGCCACCCCAAGTAAGTAGCGCTATCAGTCGTTTTGAGGGGCCAAAACGACAGATAGCGCTACTTAGTTGGGAGGAGAGGGAGAGGGGGAGGGGCGGGGAGGGGCGGGCGGGGCTGGGAAGGGTTAGAAGGAAGGGGCGGCGGCGAGGGCTGCAAGCGTGTTGACGAGCAGGCGGCGTTCCACGATCTTGATTCGCTCGTGCAGGGTTTCTTCGCTGTCCGCCGGTTCAATGGTGACGGCTTCCTGGGCGATGATGGGGCCCGTGTCCACGCCGGCGTCGGCCCAGTGGACCGTGCAGCCGGTGACCTTCACACCGTAGGCCATGGCATCGCGGACGCCGTGGGCCCCGGGGAACGCGGGCAGCAGGGCGGGGTGGGTGTTCAGGTACTTGCCCTTGAAGGCATCAATGAAGTCGGCGCTCACAATACGCATAAAGCCGGAGGACACCACCACCTCGGGGGCGTAGGAGGCCACCTTCGCGGTCAGCGCGGCATCCCATTCGTCGCGCGTGGGGAACGAATTGAAATTGACCACAAAGGTCTCCAGCCCGGCTTCGGAAGAACGTTCGACACCGTAGGTCCCCTCGCGGTCGGCGCCCACGGCAACGATCTCCACGTCCAGCTCCCCTGACTTAACGGCGTCGATGACTGCCTGGAGATTGGACCCGGTGCCGGAAACGAGGACTACGATGCGCATGGGTCTAGCTTATGGGCAGGCTCGCGTAGGCTGGAACCCATGACTACTCCCCCGGAACCAGCTGGCCAGCAGCGGACGAAACCGCAGCTGAGCGAGGCCGCCAAGACCTCGCTCAACAAGACCCGCACCCTCTTCCGGATCTTTATCCTCACCGTGCTGGGTGCCTTTTTCGTCTACCAGCTCGACGTCAGCTACCTCTGGCTCACCGGCATCCTGACCGCTGCGAGCTTCGTGCTGGGGATCCTCCTGCTGGTCCGGGCTGCGAAGCTCAAGGAGTCCCGGCTGGTCCTGTTCGGGACCATGTCTGGACTCGTGATTTCGCTGATCATGCTGCTGGTCATCCTGGCTTCGGCAGTGTTCTTTGACCAGGTACAGGAGTTCCAGGCGTGCCAGCGGCAGGCCCTGACGGACCAGGCGATGTCAAGCTGCCGCGTCCAGCTCGAGCAGGCGCTGCCGGGCTTTCCCTAAGCGGTCGCCCTAAAACTGCACTGGCGCTCCGCTACCGGTACCAGCCCACCGCGCTGTCGTAACTGCATTCGAGCGCACCTGTGCCGGGTTCGACGCCGCCGCCGGCAGGAAAGTAGATGGCCCCGAACTCGGCCCCCTCGGCTTCGATCCGTCCCCGCGCCCAGATCTGAGCCTGTTCCAGATCTTTCTCCGGGATGGCTTCGCGGATGCTGTGGTCCGCGCTGAGGTGGATGTCCAACTGGTACTCCCCCGCATGGGACGTTCCGGCGTGATGTTCGGGGTCATCTTCATCGCGCCTGCTGATCAGAACCTGCGCGGAGGCATGCAGAATGGACGGCTTGCTGGCGGGGACGCCTTGCTGCTGCTGTTTGATCCGCAGACCCGACACAACGCTCTCGACCGTGTCTTCGTCGGTGACCACGTAGGCGGATCCACTGACGTCAGCTTCCGAACCTCCAACGCTGATCAAGTGCTGGCCGAACTGCTCGGAGCTGGATTGGTTGACGTTCATGCACCCTCCCTGAGGGTATTCGCGGCGGTTGCCGACCCCAGCAACACTAGCCCCATAACGTCCGTCAAAACCGATATACCCCGGAATGATTTACGCCGCAGTGAGGCCAGTCTTCAGGCAGTGCCGGTGGCCAGCCGAACACCAAAGGCGGATCAGCGGACCAGTTCCGCTTCCACGTGCTGCTGGCGTTCCAGCCATGGCCCGGCCGCATAACCGATCACGACGCCGATCCCCACTTCCGCGGCCAGCCACACTCCCGTCCACAAGGGGTCCGGTCCGATGTCGGTGAGGCGGCCGAGTCCGGCAGACCCACCGGCCAGCCACGCCAGTCCGGCGGCGAGCAGCCCTGACACAACGCCGATCAGCACGCCGAGCACCAGGGTGGACGCCGTGGCCGTGAACCAGCGGGCATGCACCTTGATGGACAGCCACTCGTCAAAGTGGTTCTCACCTTCACGCAGGAACCACCAGCCGGCGAGGACGCCGGCGAGGACCGGAACCACCAGCGCCACGAAGCCGTAGTCCAGCGGACCGGACGGGATGGCTGCAAAGGCCGGAATAGCGGGCAGCGGCCCGGTGGCGGTGCCCAGCGGACCCACCTGCGAACCGATGCCCATGGCGAAGCCGGACCCTGAGATCCAGGCGAGCGCAAACACCGCGAGGTTGGGCAGGTAGCCCAGCTGCGCGATGGTGAGCGCCGCACCTCCTACGGCGCCGGCGTCGAGCGCTTCATACACGGCGATGACCAGGTTCCAGTGGACAAAGATATCCACGGCCAGGAGCGCGCACGCGAGCGCCAGCGCGGAAACCAGTGCCAGCACGCCGGCCTTCGCCGCGGACCCAAGATAGGACCCGGCCCAGCGGGAATGCTGGCTGGTGCGCGAGATCCAGTCCACGGCGTCGACGCCGATCAGGCGGCTCCATGAGCCGGCCTCGCGGCGTGCGCCGATCACCATGCCCAGGGCGTACGGGATCAGCGGGATCACCATGGCGTGCCAGATGTTGATGCCGACGTCAGGGGTGCGGCACACAAAGCCGGTGGCCGCGCCGAAGGCGGAGTACACCAGCCAGGAGCCCAGCAGCGCCTGCCACAGCTGGTCCGTATAGGAGGCCCGGGCCAGCCGGCGTCCCGCCCGCCACGCGAGCAGGAACGGGATCAGGGTGAGCCCCAGCGGAATCAGCGTGAGCATGCCGGACCCCGCCGCGCCTGCCGCCCCGGATCCGATGTCCGCCAACTCCAGCGGCACACCGTGGATCACGAGCCAGGCCTGCCCGGCGAGCCGGGCCAGCGCGTCGAAAGCACCGTTCAGGAATCCACCGGTCGCCCACACGGCCACAATCGGGATGAGCACCAGGAGGGCGGAAATAATGGCCGCCTGCGCCGTCTCGAGGGCTCCCTGCAGCCACAAGGGCATGGGAAGGCCACGGTCTCCGGTCTGATCAGCGCGCAGTTTCATCGTGTTCCATGGTGTCACGGCCGGGCCTGCCAGCCGGTCTGCGACAGGCTCATCCGGCGCAGGAGACCCGCGTCACCACAGTTCGTAGTCCGCCGCGCCGATCATGAACCCGTGCCCGGTGCGCAGATGGGCGCAGAGCATGGACCCCGGCTCCCGCGAGCACACCATGTTGCCGATGCGCACCGTCTGACCGTCCCCGATCCACGGTCCGGGAAAGGCGGGCCCGGCCACCGATTCCGCTTCCATGGGAGAGACGCCGTCACCGCAGAGGCCGTACTGGGCGCCGGCGTCGGGCGTGACCACCGCGTAGCCGCCGAAATACTCGCTCAGCCCGCGGCATTGTCCTTTGATGTCGGCGGGCCGCGGCGCTACATCGTTGAGCAGGTGGCACGCGGCGGCGTCGGGCCCGATGGAACACTGCATGTCCTTGTTCGCCGACTGCACCACCACGGGCAGCGTTGCCCGCCACGGTTTGACGTTCACCTTGGGCAGGAGCTCCTCGGCCCGGTTCAGCGCGCGGCCCGCGGGGGCCTGAGCAGCCGCCGACGACGGCGAGGCGGACTCCGCCGGTACCAGCGCCGTCGTCGGGCGTTCAGGCAGCCCGGACGCCTCCTGCGGGGCAATCAGCAAGGCCCCGACGGCGGGTGCCTTTCCTTCCGGAACGGCAACGCTGCAGCCCGTGGCGAGCAGGAGCAGGCCGGCCGCGAGGGCGGCACGGGCGAGGACCACAAAGGATTTCATAAGGGTCCAAGTCCAGCAGAACGCCCCTGTTCTGTCGCTGGGCAGAAGTCCCCATCAGCGCTCTTCCGGCGCTTTTTCCACAGCTCCGCCGTAAAATTGGATTGTCCGCAATCAGTGGTTGGAGGCAGAAAAATGACTACCGCATCCCCACATGCTCATGGTGTTCACTTCGGGCGCGCAGACGTCCAGAATGCCGGCATGGGTGTAGGTATTCTCATGCCGGTGGTCGGTGTCCTGGGCTTTATTCCCGGCATCACCACCCGTTACAGCGAATTGATGTTCCTGGGACCTGATTCCCATGCCCTGTTCCTCGGTGTGTTCCAGGTGTCCATGCTGCTCAACATTGTGCAGCTGGCCATCGGTGCCACGGGCTTTGCGATGTCCCGGACCGAACACGGCGCGCGCAATTTCCTCATGGGCGCCGGTGCGCTGTACATCATCCTCAGCATCTTCGGGCTCAGTGTCGGAGTTGATTCGGCGGCCAATTTCCTGTCGCTGAACATGACGGACAACTGGACCCACATGGTGCTGGGTGTTGTGATGATTGCTTGTGGCTGGCTGCTGTCCCGGAGGGCCAGCGACAGGACGTAGCCCGGAAAGGACAAGCCGGGAAATAGGAGCCGCGAATGAGGTTGGATCTATAAAGTTCTGAATATTCGTCCTACTCGCCGGTGCAGTTGGCGGTTCTGCGCACAGCTGCACCGGCTTCCTTGTGCGCGCAGCCGGCCGCGGGCAGGTGAGCCGATAATGGACCGTGCCGATGGAAGAATAGGCCCATGACTGCCATCCTGCTCGGCTGGAACCCGGAGCCTACAGGCCCGGAACACTGGCACGGCCGGAGCTATGCGGCGGTGGTCCGTGAGGTCCTTGAGCGCGGGCTGTCCGTTCAGCCGTGGAGTGTGGACGGCGAAACGCCTGTGGGCGCTGACGTCTGGCTGGTCCTGGAGGGAAGCCATCTCCGCGGGCTGATCGGCCACGGAGTGGTGGTCGGCGGGACCAGCGGCCAAATACAGGTCGCATTTGATGCCCTGCTGCCCTTGGGCGACCAGGTTCCGGCGGAGGTTCTCATGAGGGCGGCACCCGGCGTCGCCTGGGACAGTGACGAGCTCGATGGCATGCAGCTCGGACCCGGCGAGGAGGAGGCCGGCCTCCGCAGCGTCTGGGCCGGGTTCGGTCCGCCGCAAGGTTCAATCCCCACCCAGCTGTGGTGCCGGGCACCTATCCGGACGAGGCCGTCACCCGCGTGCCGGTCAACCGCTACGAGCGTGATCCGGAGGCGCGGCGGGCCTGCATCGCCCACCGCGGCAGCAGCTGCGCGGCCTGCGGGTTCTCGTTCGAGGTGGCCTACGGGCGGGGAGATCGGCAGAGACTTCATTGACGTCCACCATGTAGTGCCGCCGTGGCCGCTGGGCGCTCACCGATCTGGTTCCGCTCTGCGCCAACTGCCACGCCATGGCCCACTACGGCGTGTCCGCCCCGAGGACCGAGACGGAGCTTCGGCGGGCCATGGCCGGCGCCGGATTCCTCACCGGATCAGTGGTGACGCCCGAAGAACTCGAAGCCCAGCGGGCGGCCCGGGAGCTCCTGGGCCCGGAGTAGTCCGACTGCCTAAAGCCTGCGCAGTCCGCCCCGGCGAAGGCCGGTACCAGCGTCCGTTCCACGCGAGTCGGTGCCCGCACCCGTATCGGCACCCGCACCCGCGTTCAGGTCCGCATCCCCAGCAAGGTCCGCGTCGGCGAGGCCAGCGTCTGTGCGTGCCTCGGAGTAGGTTCGGGTCCCCCTGTCGTAGTGGGCGTACAGGCGGTCCTCCTCCTCGGGTTCCAGGTGCCCGTCGGCCTCCACCCGCGGAGCGTCCTTGACGTGGTCCTTGGTGTAGGGCACCACGAGGTCGTCGCCGTCGATCCTGGCCCCTTCTACGGGGATAAACGACTGCGAGGTACCGAACAGTCCCGTTTTGACGGTGACCCACGTGGGCTCGCCCGTATCATCATCCGCATAAAGCTGGCCGATCGAACCGATCTTCTCGCCGTCGGACCCTACGACCTGCCCGCCCCTTGTGAGCAAATCTTCAATGTTCTCCCTCATGAGCATGATGTCTCCTTGATGTGCTGGGATAACGGCCGCAAGGCCTTGGTACGGGAAGGCGCGCGCCTCCGGTTGCGGCCCCAGCCCCGTCTGCTTGAGGTTCCCGGTACAGCCGCCCCTCTACCGTAAGCATGCTTACCAGTTAAAGGGAAGTGCACTCCGTTGTATCGTTCGGCGGGCCCTCCCCTGTTCACCCAACCTTTCCCTGCGCTCAACCCGGGTGTCCCCGCGCGGTCAGGCCGGGCGCCCACCGTGAAGGGGTGAGGATCGCAATTGTTGCCGAATCATTCCTGCCGCTGATGAACGGGGTTACGCACTCCATCCTGCGGGTGCTGGAGCATCTGGAGGACCAGGGTCACGACGTCCTGGTCATTGCCCCGTCAACCCACGCCGTCGCTGACGCGGTGGCCGAGTTTGCCGGGACCTCCGAGGTGGTTCACGGTGCGAAGGTGCACCGGGTTCCCGCGGTTCCGCTGGCGGGCTACACGAATGTGCGCGTGGCGATGGGCGGTGTGTACCGGGTCAAGCGAATCCTTGCCGATTACGCACCGGACATCGTCCACCTTGCCTCCCCGTTCATCCTGGGGTGGCGGGCCGTGCAGGCCGCGCACCAGCTGCGGATCCCCACCATCGCCATCTACCAGACCGAAGTTCCCAGCTACGCGGCACGGTATGGCGTCCCGTTCCTGGAGAACTGGGCGTGGAACCGGGTGGAGAACATCCACCTGATGGCCACGCGGACCCTGGTGCCCTCAACGTTCGCGCTGAACCAGTTGCGCGGCCGCGGGATTCCGCGGGTTGGCATGTGGCGGCGCGGTGTGGATACCGCGCGGTTTTCGCCGGAAAAGTGCGACGCCGGATGGCGGGCTTCCGTGGCCCCCGGCGGTGAGCGGATCATCGGGTATGTCGGCCGGCTGGCCATCGAAAAGCAGGTGGAGGACCTCGCCGCCCTCGCCACGGTGCCCAACAGCAGGCTGGTAATTGTGGGTGACGGCCCGCAGCGGACAGCGCTGCAGGAAGCACTGCCCGGCGCCGTGTTCACCGGCTTCCTCGGCGGCGAGGAGCTGGCGAGGGCCGTGGCGTCCTTTGACCTCTTTGTCCACCCCGGCGAGTTCGAGACGTTCTGCCAGACCATCCAGGAAGCCATGGCGTCCGGGGTCCCGGTGGTGGCGACCGGCCGCGGCGGGCCCCTGGACCTGGTGGAAAACTCCCGCACCGGCTGGCTCTACCAGCCAGGCGACCTCGCGGGTTTCCGCGCCCACGTCATGGACCTCATGGGCGACGACGCCAAGCGCCGCGCGTTCGCCACCGCCGCCCACGCTTCGGTTCAGGACCGGACGTGGCCCGCGCTGTGTGCAGGGCTTGTGGAGCAGTACCGCGATGTTGTGGCCGGCCATTCCGCAGTTCAGCCCGCCGTCACCAAACGAGGAGTGTCCCTGTGAAAATATCTGTGATCGGCTGCGGTTACCTCGGCGCTGTGCACGCGGCCACGCTCGCGTCCATGGGCCATTCAGTGGTGGGCATCGACGTGGACGCCGCCAAAGTGGACCAGCTGGGCCGTGGCCAGGCGCCGTTCTTTGAGCCCGGCCTGGACGAACTTCTGAGAGATGGCCGCACCACCGGCCGCCTGAAGTTTTCCACGGACTTCGCCGCTGCAGCCGGCGCGCAGGTGCATTTCCTGTGCGTCGGAACGCCGCAGTCCAAGACGTCCGACGGCGCCGACCTCACCTTCCTGGTGGCCGCCGCCGGGGCGCTGCTCCCGCACCTGGCGAGGGGCGCCGTCGTCGTCGGTAAATCAACGGTGCCCGTGGGCACGGTGGACATGCTCCGCGATGTCCTGGCAGGGCGGCCGGATGTGCAGCTGGGCTGGAACCCGGAGTTCCTGCGGCAGGGCACGGCGGTCAAGGACACGCTGGTGCCGGACCGGCTGGTGTACGGCGTCGAGGGCGGGCGGGCCGCCGCCTTCAACCCCGGGACCGGCGCTCCCCGCGGGGTGACGGCCGCGTTGGATGCCGTCTATGAGCCCTTGCTCAACGCAGGAATCCCGCGACTGGTGTGCAACTTCGCCACGGCCGAGCTGATCAAATCGGCAGCCAACGCGTACCTGGCCACGAAGGTCAGTTTCATCAACGCCATCGCCGAACTCTGCGACGCGTCCGGGGCGGATGTTGCCGAACTCAGCGAGGCGATGGGCATGGACCCGCGCATCGGGAACCGCTACATGCACGCCGGTCTCGGCTTCGGCGGCGGGTGCCTGCCCAAGGACATTCGCAGCCTCCGCAGCCAGGCCGCGGCCCTCGGCGTGGAGCCGGTCAACGACCTGATGGGCGTTGTGGATGCCGTAAACGTCCGCCAGCGGACCCGGACCGTCTCCCTGGCTGAGGAACTGTGCGGCAGGACAGTTTCCGGGCGGGCCATCACCGTTCTTGGCGCCGCTTTCAAGCCGGAGACAGATGACATCCGTGACTCCCCCGCACTGGACGTCGCCGCCCGGCTGGCGGCAGCCGGTGCGCACGTAACCGTGACGGACCCGAAAGCCGTAAACCACGCCTGGCTGCGTTATCCCCAGCTGCGGTTTGAGGCCTCCGCATCACGGGCTCTGGAGGGGGCTGAGCTGGTGCTGCTCCTGACCGAGTGGGACGAATACCGGCGTCTGTGCCCTGCTGTTGCGGGCGGACTCGTCCGGCGCCGGGTGGTGCTGGATGCGCGGAACGTCCTGGACGCTGCAGCCTGGCAGGCCGAAGGCTGGACGGTCCGCGGGCTGGGCACCAACCCCGGCGGCGCCAGCCACACTGCGGCGCCAGCCAAGCTTCGGACCGCCTGACCGCAAAATGACGCTTTTGGCCCCGCGATGTTGGCAATCACTTTATGATGTCCGTGGGGGTGGTTGCGCATGGGGGGATCCAGGCGGCAGAACAAGGTTTTCGGGGCACCATCGTTCGGCGCGCTCCTGGACGCCAGCCCCGACGCCCTCCTCGCCCTGGATGCGGGCGGCACCGTCCTGGTGGCGAACACCGCGGCCGGCAGGCTCTTCGGCTACTCCCGCGAGGAGCTGACCGGCAGCAACCACTGGATGCTCCTTTCGGAGGGGTTCCACAATGAGACGGCGCTGCTGCGGGCACAACTGTTGGCCCGGCCCGACGATCCGCAGCCGCCGCGCGAGGTGTATGGAGTGCACCGGGACGGCACCGAGTTCGCCGCCGAAATTGCCGGTTCCCTGGTCGACGACGGCGGCCCGCAGGTGTTGCTCGTTTCGGTCCGGAGCACCGGGCACCGGAAGAGCGCTGACGCTGACCTGAGCGAAGCGATGTCGCTGCTGACCGCCACCTTGGAGTCGACAGCGGACGGGATACTGGTCATCAGCTCCGAGGGCAGGATCGCCGGGCTGAACGAGCAGTTCCTGACGATGTGGGGCATTCCGCCGGACATGATGAAGGCCGATTCGGACGAACCAGCCATGCAGCTGATCCTCAGCCAGGTGAAAGACCCTGAAGCGTTCCTGGCCCGTGTACAGAAACTGACCGCGGATTCCAGCGCGGAAAGCCACGACACCATCGATTTCCTTGACGGCCGGACGTTCGAGCGATATTCGCGCCCGCAGAAAGTGGGCGATCGGATTGTGGGACGGGTCTGGAGTTTCCGCGATGTCACCCCGCGCCGGATGGCCCAGGAGCAGGCCGAGCAGGCCCTGACCGACCTGGCGGCCCAGGCCGAGCAGCTGCGGGCCATGGCATTCCAGGACCCGCTGACCGGTTTGGCCAACAGAGCGGTGTTCAACGCTGAACTCCTCAACGCCCTCAAGGAACCGCGGCTCAAGTCCGTGGACGTCCTCCTGCTTGACCTGGATGACTTCAAGGAGGTCAACGACATCCTGGGCCACCATGCGGGCGATGTCATGCTGGTGGAGGTGGCCCGCCGGCTTAGGGGCTGCGTCCCTACCGCGGACGTGGTGGCCCGGCTTGGCGGCGACGAGTTTGTGGTGCTGCTGACGGCCTGCCCCGATGTGGACGCCATCGCGGAGTGCATTGTCCGCTGCCTGCACGTGCCGTTTACCATCGAGGGCACCATGCTCCGCCCCAGCCTGAGCCTGGGACTCGCCTCCGTGGGCCGGGAAGCCCGGGCGGCTTCGGAACTGCTGCGCGAGGCAGACATCGCCATGTACGCGGCCAAGGCGGCAGGAAAGAACCGTTTCCTGCGGTTCCACCCCGAGATGATGACGGCACTGGTCCAGCGCACCGACCTGGAAGCCGGCCTCCAACTGGCCATCGGGCGGGGCGAGATTTCCGTGGAGTTCCAGCCGATCGTGTCGCCGCGCATGGGCAGAGTGGTCAAATTTGAAGCACTGGCACGCTGGGACCGCGAGGACCAGCGCGTCCCGCCCGCAGTCTTCATCCCCTTGGCCGAACGCAGCGGCCTCATCAACGAACTCGGCAACGAGGTGATGGCGCAAAGCCTGAAGCTGTTGGCGTCCTGGCTCCGGGAGGACCCGTCACGGTCGCTGTCCATGAACGTCTCCGGCGTCCAGTTGCAGGAACCCGACTTTGCAGAGGAAATCCTGAAGCTGGCGGAAACGTGCGGAGTGGGCACCTACCAGCTGGTCTTCGAGGTCACCGAGAGTGTGTTCTTCGACGCCGACTGCAACGTGATCAAACAGCTCAGCCGTCTGCGGGAGGCCGGCGCCCGGGTGGCCCTGGACGACTTCGGCACCGGCTACTCCTCGCTGGGACGGCTGCAGGAGCTGCCGGTGGACATCGTCAAAATCGACAAGACCTTTGTCTCCATGGTGCGCACCGGCACCGAACGGCTCCCCATCCTGAGTTCCATGATCAACATGGCGCACAGCCTGGGACTCACGGTCACCGCCGAGGGCATCGAAACCGAGGAACAGGCCAAGTACCTTATCGCCCTGGAATGCGATTCGCTGCAGGGCTACCTGTTCTCACATCCGGAGCCGTTCCGCCACTTCAGACATGCGCTGAAAAACGCTGGACAGGCGCTGGTGGGAATAGCGAGCCGCTCCGTCCCCGACTGAGCACCGCCAGCCCGGGACCGAAGCTACCTGGTCCACGACGGACAGGCGGCCCTGGTCATCGATCCACAGCGCGACACAGACCGGGTGGAGGCTGCCGCCGCGGCGGCCCACGTCAGGATCACCCACGTGGCCGAAACGCATCTGCACAATGACTACCTCACCGGCGGGCTCATCCTGGCCCGCGCCCACGGCGCCGCTTATCTCGTGAACGGGCGGACGCCGTCGGGTTTGAGCGCACACCGATAGCCGACGGCGGCACGGTCCGGGTGGGCCGACTCACCGTGAAGGCGGTGGCCACGCCCGGCCATACCCACCACCACCTCAGTTATGTGGTGACCGACGGGCAAGATCAGGCGGTGTTTTCCGGCGGCAGCCTGCTGTACGGTTCCGTGGGCAGGACGGACCTGGTCAGTGGCGACGACACCGAAAAGCTCACCCACGCCCAGTACTCGTCGGTCCGCCGTTTAACTGCCGAGGCCCGGCCGGATGCTGCCCTTTATCCCACGCACGGGTTCGGCTCCTTCTGTTCGTCCGGGCCCGCGTCGGGCGCCCGGTCGTCCACCATCGCCGAGCAGCAGCAACACAACCATGCCCTCACGGACCCGGACGAGGACCACTTTGTGCAGGAGCTCATCAGCAACCTCACCGCCTACCCGTCGTACTACGCGCACATGGCCCCTGCCAACCGGATGGGGCCCGGCCCGGTGAATCTCGCGGTGCCCGAATCGCTTGACCCGGGCGAACTCAGCCGCCGGCTGGCGGAGGGCGAGTGGGTGGTGGACGTGCGCAGGCGGATGGCTTTCGCTGCCAGCCATCTGAAGGGCTCGGTGAGTTTTGAGTACGGCCGCGGAACCAGCTTCACCGCCTACCTCGGCTGGGTCCTGCCGTGGAACCGGCAGCTCACCCTGGTGGGAGCGGAAGATGACGTCGAAAAGGCCATCCGCGACCTGTCCCGCATCGGCATCGACTCCCCCGACGCCGCGCTCGGAACCGAGCCCTCGGCACTGGCGCCGGGCACCGACGTCGCGCATTATCCCCGCGTTGACTGGGGCGGACTGCACGAGCGCGGCCCCGGGGACGTGGTGCTGGATGTGCGGCGGGTGGACGAGTACGACGCCGGCCACCTCGCCGGGGCGGTAAACATTCCGCTGCATGAGCTGCTGCAGAGGATGTCCGAGATCCCGGACGGAAAAGTCTGGGTGCACTGCGCCTCGGGCTACCGGTCAGGGGTGGCCGCGAGCCTCCTGCAGCGCGCCGGGCGCGAGGTGGTTCATGTGGACGCGACGTACCCTCCCGCCTGAGGCTAAGCGGCGGTCTTCCGCTGTTTCGTCTGCGCCGGCTGCTTCATGGCGGGCTGGTGTTGGGCGGCGGGGCTGTACTTGACCGGCTGCGTGGGAGCTGACTGCCGGGGCGACTCCGCAGCGGGCTGCTGCTCATCCTGCTCCACCGTGGCCGGCTGGTCCTTTGCCGGCTCCTCCGGCGCGAATTCGTCCTGTGCGGGCGCGTTGTGCAGGGATTCGTCCGCTACAGCCGCTTCCTGCATTGGCTCGTCTTCGTAGCTGCTGTCCTCCCCCAGGTCCGCCTGAGCCGTCCCGGCCTGCGCGTACTGGCGGTTGCGGCGCCAGCGTCGGACCAGATCCGTGGCGGCGATGACGCCGGCCAGCGGGGTCAGCACGGCCGCACCATACACAAACAGCAGCCAGGTCAGGGTGGCCATCGGCGGCTGGTTGTTGTGCAGCAGGGAAAGCCCGCCGAACATGGCGATGGTCCAGAAAAGCACCACTGCGGTCAGCACCGCGGCGGCGGGAAAATACTGGTTTCGTACGATTTTTTTCAGGGTTTCCACGCACTTCCTCCTGCCTGGCCGGGGCGCGGCGAGAGGCCGCATAAAGACAAGTATGAGGCTGCCGGACCGTGGATTCGCGCAACACGCAGGCAGTGGTGATGAACATAACTGGAGCGGCCGCCCTTTTTCGCCCTTCCCCATCAGCGAACCGCACAATACCGTGGACTTGACCGGCCCACCGCCGGCATGCCTGGCAGTCAGAACCCCTGGAGGTCCTCATGCGCAAAGTCACGTCCGGCCTGTTCCACTCCGTAGACGGCGTGGTCTCAGAACCGAATCTCTGGCAGTTCGACAGCTTCGACGAGGACATGGGCAAAGCCCTGACCGGAGTGATGGAACGCGTGGACACCGTGGTACTCGGACGCGTGAGCTACCAGGAATGGGCGGGCTACTGGCCCACCGCCTCTGCAGATGAGGATTTCGCCGGCTTCATTAACACGGTGGAGAAGTTCGTGGCGTCCCGGACGCTGAAGGAGCCGCTTGAGTGGCAGAACTCCCGCCTGATCGAGGGTCCGCTGGAGGACTTTGTGGCGGGACTCAAACAGCGCGGCGGCGGCGAGATCGCCGTGATGGGCAGCATCTCCGTGGTGCGCCAACTCCTGTTCGCCGGGCTGCTGGATGAGCTGACGCTGATGACGCACCCCGTGGTGGCCGGCAGCGGGCGGCATCTATTCGAAGCCGGCGACCCCACCACCAGGCTCAGCCTGAAGGATCAGTACCGGACCACCAAGGGCAACATCGTCTGTACTTACAGCCTGCTGGGCGAGTAACGGGCTTCCTTCCCGCACGGGCGTGGCCGTACGGGACGTTGGCCCGCACGGGACAGGGACGTCAGTTAGGGAGTGGTGGTGGCCGTCGCGGAGCGGGTGGGCGACGCGGTGGGCGACCCGGAAGAGCCGCTTGCTGTTGCGAGAACCTCATTGATCAAGTCCTCGAGCTCCTTCTGGTCGTCATCGGCCAGGTCGGATCCGCCCTTGGTGGCCACCACCAAGAGCCTGCCCTCGGCCGCTGATACCTGCATCAGCTTTTCGTTGGAGTTCTGTCCGCGCGTGCTCAGCGTTGCGAAGGTCTCCTCGGCATCCGTTGTCGCCTGCAGTTCCTCGCTGGTGACCTCGTAGCTCTGGCCCAGCGCCTGAACTGTGAACTTGGCGCACTGGCTCATCTTGCCGCTCACCTCGCGGAGGAGCCCCACGGCGTCAGGTCCTTCACTGCCGGACTGGGCGGACAGGGTGCGCGGCCGGGCGCTGTCGGAAATGGCAACAGCAACCTCGCCGTTGTCCACCTTGTCGAGGAGCCCTGCGGTGGCAATGGACTTGCAGTCCTCAGGGTCCACAGTCGCCGTACTCAACAGGAGACTGGCAATGTTGCCGCCTTGGTCAACCTGTTCTTCGGAATACAGCTTCAGTTCATTGCCTTCCCCGTCCTTCGCACCGGCAATGAGTTCGCGCAGTTCGTCTTCGCTGTAGACCTTGTCCTCCGCAGCTGCGCTGGTGGTAGCTGTGGGCGAGGGGCTCGGTCCGGTGCTTCCGCCGGTACACGCCGCAAGGGCCAAGACGCTGGCCGCTGCCAAACCCAACGCTGCAGTAGTGCGCATTTGAAACCACTCCTCAGAGATAGGAAGCATGCTTACAATCTCTAGGGTAAGGCGTTTGGGATGCGCATCCAACAGCCCAACGGGCCGGTCGGCGTCCGGCGAAGGGCCCGCTGGCCCGCCACACACTCTGCGCCGGCCCGGCGCCGTACGCCTGCACGCTAACCTTGGCTTATGTACGTCCCAGCCCATTTTGAAGCCGGTCCCGACGCCACCTATGACCTCCTCACCCGGCCGGGCGCAGCCAACCTGGTCACCATGACATCGACGGGCCTGCTCGCCACGCTGCTGCCGTTCGTCTACGATCCGTCAGTAGGCGAACACGGCGCCCTCCTGACACATGTGGCGCGCAACAATCCGCAGTGGTCCGAAGCCGCCGATGGCGAATCCCTGATGATCATCCAGGGAGCGGACTCCTACGTCTCGCCGTCCTGGTACGCGTCCAAGGCCGAGCACGGGCGGGTGGTGCCCACATGGAACTACTCGACGGCTCATGTGTACGGCACGCTGGTTGTCCACGACGATGCGGAATGGCTCGCCGGCCAGGTGCGGCGGCTCACCGACGCCAACGAAGCCGCCTTCGACCATCCGTGGAGCGTGGACGATGCACCGGAGCGCTACATCGCAGGCCAGCTCAGGGCCATCGTGGGCCTTGAACTGGTCATCACCAGGATCGAGGCGAAGGCCAAGCTCAGCCAGAACCGGCCGGCCGCGGACATCGACGGCGTGGTGGCGGGCCTCCGCGGGCGGGGCCAGTCGGCAAGTGCTGCCGATGTCGAGCGGGCCCGGCCCGCCAGGGGTTAGGTCCCGTCCCAACCAGGTAGCACCAACAGTCGTTTTGAAGGCTCATAACGACAGTTAGCGCTACCTAGTTTCGGGTCCCGACCAGCGCCTCGCTGGCCTCCCACAAACCCTGCGCCAGCTCGGCGTCATACGCCTGGGCGTTCGCTTTGGCCAGTGCACGCTTGGCGTAGTAGGCGCCGGAGACCCAGTCCGTCCCGGCCGTGCCGTTGATGAGCCAAAGAAGGGTGTCGGCACCCTGGTCCGGGCTGAGCATAAAGCGGTTCAGCAGGGTCTTGTACGCGTGCCGCATGGGACTGGTCGAGGCCGCTGCGAAGTTGGTGCGGACCACCCCCGGGTGGAACGCCGCCGTCGTAATTCCCTGCTCGCCCAGGCGGCGGTGTAGCTCGGACGTGAAGAGGATGTTGGCGAGCTTGGCCGTGCCGTAGGCGCGGTTGGTGGAATAGGTATGCTCGGCGTTGAGGTCGAAGAGGTCCATTTTGCCGAAACCGTTCGCCGCGCTGGCAGTGTTGATGACCTTGGCCTTGCTGGCGATCAGGACATCCATAAGCTCGTTCGTGAGCAGGAACGGGGCAAGGTGGTTGATCTGGAACGTGGCCTCGTTGCCGTCGACAGTGAGCTGGTGTTTGCCCATGATGCCGCCGGCGTTGTTGGCCAGGACGTCAATCCGCGGGTAGTCGGACTTCAGCTGCGCGGCGAGGGCCCGGACCTGGTCCAGTTCGGCGAAGTCGGTGACGAAGTAGTCGGCATTGAGCTCCTTGGCGAGCGTCCGCGTCTTCTCCTCGGACCGGCCGACGACGACCACCCGGTCCCCCGCGTCAGTCAGTGTCCGTGCGGCTGCCGCGCCGATGCCGTCGCTGGCGCCGGTGATCACAATGGTGCGTTGGGTCAAGGTGTGCCCCTTTGGTTGGGTGCCGAAAAAGCTGAGAGCGGACTCCTACAACCCTAGCGGCTACGGGAATCCTGTCCCCTCCGCCCGGGCGGGAATAAGCTTCACAAAGAACGACCCTGCAATGCGAGGAGAACACGACATGGAGATGCCCAAGGCGTCAGAGGAAGATAAGGAACGGTTCCGCGCAGCGATGCCGGACCACCCCGACGTAATCATCAAGCCGATGTTCGGCAACCTGGGCGCCTTCGTCAACGGCAACATGTTCGCCGGCCTGTTCGGCCCCACCATCGGCGTCAAGCTCGGCGAAGCCGACAAACAGGAGCTCGAAGGCACCGAGCGGACGGTACCGTTCGGGCCGCCGGAGCGGCCGATGGGCGGCTACACCGGGCTGCCGGACATGTGGAACGCCGAGGGCGACGGCGACGACGCGCGGGCACGCGCCTGGGCCGAAAAGGCCTACGCCTACGTGGCAGCGCTCCCGCCGAAAGCGCCGAAGGCAGCGAAGGCGCCGAAGGCAGCGAAGGCGCCGAAACCAAAGACTGACTGAACCACGACGGCGGGGCGCCGGCATTTCTGCCGGGCGCCCCGCCGTCGTACGTCAGTCAGCAGTAGCTGGGATGGGCAGCTAACCCGCTATCCCGGCGAGCCCGAAGATGGCCGCCGCGATGGCGAAGCCCATCACGCCGATGAGCGTTTCCATGACAGTCCAGGTCTTCAGCGTGGTCTTGACGTCCATGCCGAAGAAGCGGCCTACCAGCCAGAAGCCGGAGTCGTTGACGTGGGAAACCACCACGGAGCCGGCGGCCACGGCGATGACCAGGGCGGCAACCTGCATGCCGGTCAGTCCGGCCAGTGCCACGGCGGGGGCGATGAGGCCCGCGGTGGTGGTCAGGGCCACGGTGGCTGAACCCTGGGCGATGCGCAGGATGGCGGAGATCAGGAAGCCGGCAAGGATCAGGGGGATGCCGAGGTCGCCCAGGACGTCGGCCAGTGCGGCGCCGATGCCGGACGCGCGGAGCACACCGCCGAACATGCCGCCGGCACCGGTGATCAGGATGACCGAGCAGACCGGGCCGAGGGAGGATTCGAGCAGCTTCTCGATGGCGCCGGCGTCCTTGCCGCGGCGGGCACCGAGGACAAACACGGCCACCAGCACGGCGATCAGCAGGGCCACCGGGGTTTCACCGATGGTACGGAGGATCTGGAACCACTGTTCGTTCCTGACGGCTTCGGACAGGGCACCGGAGGAGGCCAGGGTGTTCAGGCCGGTGTTGATGAAGATCAGGACCAGCGGCAGGAGCAGCAGGCCGATGATGGTGCGGAACCGCGGCGGGTGCGACTCGGCCTCGGCGCTGGCGTGGCCAAGGATTTCCGGGACCGGGAGGACCAGTTTCCTGCCGGTCCACAGGCCGAACAGGTATGCCGTGACGTACCAGGTGGGGATGGCCGTGATGAGTCCGGCGATCATGACCAGCCCCACGTTGGCGTCGAAGAACGCGGCGGCCGAAACGGGGCCCGGGTGCGGCGGCAGGAAGATGTGCATCACCGAGAACGCGCCGGCGGCGGGCAGTCCGTAGCGCAGCACTCCCCCGCCCAGGCGGTGGGCCACGGCGAAGACCACGGGCAGCATAACCACCAGGCCGGCGTCAAAGAAGATGGGGAAGCCGAAGATCAGGGACGCCAGGCCCAGGGCGAACGGGGCCCTCTTTTCGCCGAAGATGCCGATGAGATAGTCGGCCAGCACCTTAGCGCCGCCGCTGGTTTCGACGATGCGGCCCAGCATCGCACCCAGGCCCACCAGGAGCGCTACCGTGCCGAGGGTGGTTCCGAAGCCGTTGATCAGCACCGGCACCACCTGGTTGGCGGGAATGCCGGTGGCGAATGCCGTGGCGAGGCTGATCAGGATCAGCGCCACCAAGGCATGCATCCGCAGCTTGATGATCAGGAACAGCAGGGCGACGATCGCGGCCGCAGCGATGAGCAGCAGGGGGCCTGCGCCCATCGTCTGGGTCCATCCTTCGATGGTCATGGTTCTCCTTTGAAACGGAACTTCGGTGGTGGGGAAAGCGGAACGGCCCGGCGGTGCCGGGGGCTAGGTGGCGCTGATCGCGGGGTGCGCGGAAGCCGCGGGGGCGGCGGAGCTCACGGGGGCGGCGGGGCTCACGACAGCCGCCGAAGTCGCAGAAGCCGCCAGGGCGGCGATGACTGCGGCGACGATCTCCTGCGGGGGCAGGGAGATGTCCAGGCGGAGGCTGCCGGCGGCGAGTTCGTCGCCGGTCAGGGGTTCCAGCGTGGCCAGCTGGCTGGGCAGGAGGGTGGGAGGCATGAAGTGGCCTTCGCGGCCCTGCATGCGCTGGCTGATCAGGTCCGCCCCGCCGTCGAGGTGGACAAACAGCACGCGGCCCTCAGCGTCGGCCAGGAGGTGACGGTAGGTCTGCTTTAGCGCCGAGCAGGTGAGGACCGTGCTGTGGCCGGCTGCGGCCTGGGCGGTCATCCAGTCCCGGATCTCCTGCAGCCAGGGCCAGCGGTCCTCGTCCTGCAGGGGAATGCCCTGGGTCATCTTGCTGATGTTGGACTGCGGGTGGAACTCGTCGGCCTCTGCACAGGCCCAGCCAAGCTGCTGGGAAAGGGCGGCGGCGATGGTGGACTTGCCGGAACCGGCAACACCCATCACCACCAGATGCGTGGCGGGATTCTGCATGTTCTACCTCCGAGGAAGACGCCATTGGCTAAGGGAAGAAAATGGGTGGCGCAGCTCACCGGGAATTGCGCCGAAAAATAAGGTATCACCATTCCGGCCCATAGATACTATCTTTGAGTGTCACAAGTCATACCTTTGGTCCCAAATTAGGTATCCTTGGGATTGCGCTCCGGCGCAGGAGAGGCAGGAAAATGTCGACGGCGACAGTACAGGGCGCGGATACCGCGGACGACGGCGGGGCATCCCCCGCGATGCATGAGCGCGTTCTCGAGGCGGTTGGCATCGCCATCGCTTCGGGAGCTCTTCCGCCCGGGAGCCGGCTCACTCTCGAAGGCATTCAGGCGGAGTACGGCATTTCCCGCACCGTTGCCCGCGACACCATGAAGGTCCTTGAATCCATGAACCTGGTGTATTCGCGCCGGCGGGTGGGCATCGTGGTGCAGGAACGCGGCCTGTGGAATGTTTTCGACCCCAAGCTGGTGCGTTGGCGGCTCGCCTCGGACCGGCGCGAGATCCAGTACAGCAGCCTCACGGAACTGCGCATCGCCGTCGAACCCATCGCCGCGGCCGGGGCTGCCCGCCGCGCAAGCGCCGCTGAAAGGGCAAGACTGGTTGAACTCGCCGCCGAGCTCCGGCGGCTGGGCGAGGCCGGTGACCTCAAGGCATTCCTCGCGGTAGACATCGAGTTCCACCGCCTGCTGCTCCAAAGCTGCGGCAATGAGATGTTCAGCGCACTGGAGGGGATGGTGGCCGAAGTCCTGACCAGCCGCACGCAGCAGGGACTGATGCCGTTCAAGCCACGGAGTGAAGCGCTGCAGGCCCACGAGGATGTGGCTTCGGCGGTGGCCCGGGGCGATGCGGTGATGGCGGAGACCGCCGTCCATCACATCCTGAATGAGGTGCGGACAGCGATGGGCCTGCGCTAGCCACTTTTGCCTCTTCCCGCACCCCTGATTCCTGAGTAGCCTGCAATTATGGGCTCAGGTAGAGGGCTCATCAGTGTCGTGCAGACGTATCTGTGAGGTGGAAGATGGCCATCACTGGAGATTCGCGAATAGGGACCCCCGCAAGCGCCGCCCCTGAGGTAGTACCCCGGCGCAAAGGCAGCGCTGTGGTCCAGTGGATCACCACCACAGACCACAAGAAGATCGGCTACATGTACCTGATCTCCTCGTTTGTGTTCTTCCTTCTCGCCGGCGTGATGGCGCTGCTGATCCGGGCTGAGCTTTTCCAGCCCGGCATGCAGATCCTGCAGACCAAGGAGCAGTACAACCAGCTGTTCACCATGCACGGGATCGCGATGCTGCTGATGTTCGCAACCCCTTTGTTTGCCGGGTTCGCGAACTTCGTGATGCCGCTGCAGATCGGCGCACCGGACGTGGCATTCCCGAGGCTCAACGCACTGGCCTTCTGGTTCTTCCTGTTCGGCTCCACCATCGCCATGTCCGGCTTCATCACTCCGCAGGGCGCGGCGTCGTTCGGCTGGTTCGCCTACACGCCGCTCTCCAACACCACGTTCAGCCCCGGCGTCGGCGGGGACCTGTGGGTCTTCGGGCTGATCCTCTCCGGTTTCGGGACCATTCTTGGTGCGGTCAACTTCATCACCACAATCATCTGCATGCGCGCCCCGGGCCTGACCATGTGGCGGATGCCCATCTTCACCTGGAACACGCTGGTCACATCCATCCTGGTGATCATGGCCTTCCCGCCGCTGGCTGCAGCGCTCTTCGCCCTGGGAGCGGACCGCAGGTTCGGCGCACATATTTACAACCCCGAAAACGGCGGCCCCGTTCTGTACCAGCATCTGTTCTGGTTCTTCGGCCACCCCGAGGTCTACATCATCGCGCTGCCCTTCTTCGGCATCGTCTCCGAGATCTTCCCCGTTTTCAGCCGCAAGCCGATCTTCGGCTACAAGGGCCTGGTCTACGCCACCATCGCCATCGCCGCCCTGTCCATGACCGTGTGGGCCCACCACATGTACGTCACAGGTTCGGTGCTGCTGCCGTTCTTCGCCTTTATGACCATGCTGATCGCCGTGCCCACCGGGGTGAAGTTCTTCAACTGGATCGGCACCATGTGGCGCGGGTCCCTCACCTTCGAAACCCCGATGCTATGGAGCATCGGCTTCATCATCACATTCCTCTTCGGCGGCCTGACCGGCATCATCCTCGCCTCCCCGCCGCTGGACTTCCACGTCTCCGATTCCTACTTCGTGGTGGCGCACTTCCACTACGTAGTGTTCGGCACCGTGGTGTTTGCGATGTTCGCCGGCTTCTACTTCTGGTGGCCCAAGTTCACCGGTTCAATGCTGAACGAACGCCTCGGCAAGATCCATTTCTGGATGCTGTTCCTCGGCTTCCACGGAACGTTCCTCATCCAGCACTGGCTCGGCGTTGAGGGCATGCCCCGCCGTTACGCGGACTACCTGGTGGAGGACAACTTCACCTGGATGAACCAGTTCTCCACCGTTTCATCCTTCCTTCTGGGCGCCTCCATGATTCCGTTCTTCTTCAACGTGTATCTCACGTGGCGTCGCGCGGAGAAAGTGGAGGTCGATGATCCCTGGGGCTTCGGCGCCTCACTGGAATGGGCCACGTCCTGCCCGCCGCCACGGCACAACTTCACGTCACTGCCCCGGATCCGTTCAGAACGCCCGGCCCTGGACCTTCACCACCCGGAGCTCCGCGTCCGGGAGCACGAAACCACGCATAGCCCCGCCGCGGCAGCCCTGGGTGCCGCCGATATCGGCGATGACGACGTACGCAGTCCCAACCCGGACGAGTAGCCCGGAAAATGGTTAACAAAAAGCAGGGCCGGTCATTGACCGGCCCTGCTTTTGAAAATGAAACCCTAAGGCCCCAGAATCTCTAAGGAATTAGAGTGCCTGGATGTTGACGGCCTGGGGACCCTTGGGGCCCTGCTCGGTTTCGAAGGAAACCTTCTGGTTCTCTTCGAGTGAGCGGAAGCCGGAAGAGGCGATCGCGGAGTAGTGAGCGAAAACGTCCTGTGAGGAGTCATCGGGGGAAATGAAGCCGAAGCCCTTTTCAGCGTTAAACCATTTGACGGTACCAGTAGCCATTATTTTTGTCCTTCGTGAAGGTGGAGGAAAAGTCCCGACTTTCGGGTCCTCCGGTGTGGGGTGTTCAAAACCGCTACTTCAGAAAGACGCGGACTTTCGACCGCGCGTACTGCCTGAACTACCAACTGCATAAACACAACAACAGGATCAACAGTACAGGAGATTCCGGAGACTATTTACCAACAGCAACCAAGGGCCGGTGGTTGAGCCTGTCCACACCCGGACAAACTGGTGGTTGAGCCTGTCCACGCCCGGGCGTACCGTTCTTGCATGGGACCGATTCGGGCCATCTTCCTGCCGGGGGCCGGCCTCCCCGCCAAGGCCGCGTACGGCGACCTCATCGCAGCCCTCGGGCCGGACGTCCAGGCAGTCGCAAAGGACCTCGAGCTCTACGCCACCGATGAACTGCCCCCTGGCTGGAGCCTGGACACAGAGATCGACGGTGTGCTCCGCGAAGCCGATGCCCGGGGCTGGGAGAGGTTCCATTTGACGGGCTATTCAGGCGGGGGCGCGGCAGCGCTGGCGTTTGCCGCCAAGCGCCCCGACAGACTGCTCAGCCTGGCACTTTTGGAGCCAGCCTGGGCCGGCAACTGGGACTGGAGCCCCGCATACGCCGAGGTTCAAAAGAAATACGGCGAACTTGAAACGCTCCCGCCGGAGCAGTTCCTGCCCGCCTTCGCGAGGCTGGGAGTAAAGCCCGACGTCGTCATTCCACCTCCGCCGGATCCGTTGCCTTCATGGATGGCCAACCGGCCTGCGGGCATCAAGGCGTTCCTGCGGACCTTCAAAACGTATGACCTGGAGAGGGCTCTGCTGGCTGCTTTCAGCCAACCTGTCTTCTTCGCACTCGGCGGCCTGAGCAATCCCGACGACTACGGCGACATCGCCACACGGCTGTCACGGGTCTTCTTCCCGGACTTCCACCTCGAACTGTTCCCCAAGCTCCATCATTTCGACCCGCCCCACAGGGTTGAACCGGAACGGCTGGCTGAAATGCTGAAGCGGCACTGGGAGCAGGCCGAAAGACAAGTGGTTCAGCCCGCCGAAACCCTGCCCGGCAGCTGATCTCCAGTGGAGGCGCCGATACCGCGATCCTTGCTACGATTGCTACGGAGGCAAACCCATGACAACCATTCCACACCGCGAACTTCGCAACCAGAGCAGCAAAATCCTCGAGCGCGTGAAGAACGGCGAGACCATCGATGTAACAAACAACGGTGAGGTAGCCGCGACACTGATCCCGCCGTCGGCATCACCCCTTGAGCGCCTGCTGCTTTCGGGACAGGTCCGTCCCGCCGCCGAGGGGGAGGTGGATTTCCTGGCCCTGCCGCGAGTCAGCTCAAACGCTGGTACGGCTGAAATCCTGGCGGACCTCCGTGGGGACCGTTGATCATTTACCTGGACACGTCGGCTGTCCTCAAACTGTTGGTGGAAGAAGCGGAATCAGGCGCGGCCGCCCAATACCTTTCAACGGCCGCGGCAAGTGGCCACCGGTTGGTTGCTTCGATGCTGCTGTATACCGAACTGCATTGCGCGGCCCATCGCCGCGGATTTCCCGGAGTGCCTGTCAATGCAGTTCTGGGAGCCATCAACCTGGTCGATGTTGCACGCTCGGACCTCATGTACGCAGCGGCTCTTCCCGGCAAACTCCGAAGCGCAGACGCCATCCATCTGGCCGCTGCCATCCGGCTGCAGTCTGACGTCATGGTGGCGTACGACTCCGAGCTCCTGGCTGCGGCTGTCGAAGCAGGCTTGAACGTCCTCTCCCCCGGCGCGTAAGGCTGCCGGGTACACCCAAGGAATACTGCCGAAAACGCTGGCGATCTACGGTGCCGGTTATGGGTTCACCTCGCTGCGGGATGCATCCTGGCTGTGGGACTGCGAGGTGCTGTACTGGGGTGACCTGGACACGCATGGCTTCCGGATCCTGGACCAACTCCGGGCCGTGCATCCGCAGGTGGTGAGTGTGCTGATGGATGAGTCCACGCTGCTGGCACACCGCGCCCCTGGGTCACGGAGCCGGTGCCTTCGAAGGTTTCGCTCAGCCGGTTGACTGCCGAGGAGTCAGGGCTCTACCACAGGCTCCGCGCAGGTGCATTCGGGTCGGATGTGAGGCTGGAGCAGGAACTGATCCGCTGGGATTGGGCGCTGGAGCGGATCGTTCCCCGGGACGCGGCATCGGCGTGACGACTCAAGGATGCGGGTGTCCTCATGCCGATGCAGTGTCCCCCATGCCGGCTCAGGGTCCGTGCTCCTGGATATTCGGACACTTCGCTACTTGAGGCTGAGCACCTCGTCGATCGGCCGGCCATCGACGAACACTTGGGCGCTCGTGGCGTCCGACGCGGCCATGGCGGTGTACTCCAACTGTGCCTTCGCGCGCGGGATGTCGCATACTCCGCCCAGCGTGAACTGCCCCGTGAGCCAGATGGTAATGGTGCTGCCGTTCAGCTCGCCGCCGAGGTACGTCAGGTTCGACTGGTACAGGACATTCACAAGCCCTGATAGACCGACGTCGCGGCTCTTGTTCGCCAACAAGGTCCCGATGCTGGGGCCCACCTGGTCCGTGAAGCGCACCGGCGCGGTGGTTGTGGCGACCAGGCTGTCGCCGCAACCGATCCTGGGCCCGGATATGCCGTTGTCGCCGACCGCCACGTAGTAGAGCGTCAGCGGGGCGACCTGTTCCGGGAACCCCGTGAAAGTGGGGTCCGCCGAGGGCGCCGGGCTCGCTGGTTCGGAGGTGGATGGTGGCGCAGACGACGACGGCGCTGTCGCTGTGGGAGAAGCTGTCACCGGTTCGGTGGGTGAGGCGGTCGGGGTCGCCGTCGCGCTTGTCGTGGCGGGTTGGGTTTGTGCGGCGGTGGGGGCGGCGGAAGTCGTCGTTGGCGTCGGGGCAGGCGGTCCGAAACAGCCTGCGAGCGCGAACATGGCGCCTACCCCGAGAACGCTGAATGCCGAAAGCCTGGGCCTGGTCATGATGCCCCCTTGGATGCTGGCCCGCTGTATCGGACCCATCTTCAAGCTTCGCTGAAGCTGCCCTTCTGGAACAGGGCCTTAAGTCCGGCGGCGGTAACTCACTGTGGCGACGATTGCCTGCCCACGGTGAAAGAGCGTTCGGGGAAAACCCACATTAACTGCGAGAGGGTGCGTCAAAACCCACATTAAGTGAGAGAGCGTCCGGGGGTGGGGGGCGGGGGTGGGGTTGGGGTGGGTGGGGGTTGGTGTGGTGTGGGCCGGGGGTTAGAGGGAGGCGCCTCCGCAGATGACGTAGTTCTGGCCCGTGATGGACTTGCCGTGCGGGCCCAGGAGGAAGGCGGCGAGGGCGGCCACGTCGGCCGGGTCCACAAGGGCACCGAGGGCCGGCATCCGCACCGGGGTGGCTGCGCGGCCGGGGTCGTTCAGCATGGGGGTGTCGGTGGGACCCGGGGAGAGCACGTTGACCGTAATCCCCCGCGGCGCCAGCTCCTGAGCCCACGTCCGGCCAAGCCCCATCAGCGCAGCCTTGGTGGCCGCGTACTGGCTCTTGCCCGGCGACCCCGTGGAGGTGCGGCTGCCGATGAGCAGGATCCGGCCGCCGTCGGGCATGGCCGGCAGCAGGGCGTTCGCGAGCACCGAAGCCGCCGCTACATGCACGGCGAACATCCCCTGCAAAGCAACGGGGTCCAACTCGCCCAAGGGAGCCGTCCGCTGGAATCCGGCGGCATGGACCAAAGCGTCCGCGGGCCCAATGGCCTCGACCACGCCAGCCAGCGATTCCGGCTCTGAGAGGTCTGCCTTCTGCCACCGGAAGCCCTCCCCCAGGGAACCATCCCCCAGGGCGGACTCGGTGCGGCTCAGGCCGGTGACCTTCCAGCCGTCGGCCAGCAGGCGTTCAGCGATCGCCTGCCCGATCCCCGAGCTGGTGCCGGTGACCACCGCGTGCTTGGTCATGCGTCCCCGCCGGGCGTGGTGGTTCCGTTGTACGCCCACTGCGGGTCCACCCGGACAAACTTGATGGCCTGCCGGAAGTACGTGTACGCGATGTTCAGTGCGCCGTCCGGGCCCTGGTGGATGGACGGGTAGGAGTACTCGCGGTTCAGCCCGTCGCGGGAGTTGTTGGACAGGCAGTAGCCGTCACCCACGTCCAGGTTGCGGCGGATGGGCCAGGTGCGGCCGGAGTCCTCCGAGATCGCCAGGGTCATCGGCGAGCGCGGCGTCCCCCAGAAGGCGCGCTTGACGCCGTCGTCCTCGGCGAAAGCCGCAGCGTCCGGTTCGGCCACCTGCCCCTGCTCCTCAGCCAGGCCGTCGTCGTCGATCTCGTCGTACAGCGACAGCCGGCGCTCAGTGGAAGCCTCGGCGCGGCTGTGGTTGTAGACCAGGGCCAGGCGGCCGTCGGCGAGCGCAACAAACTGGATGGACGAGTTGTTGTTGGGGAGCTCGGTGGGGACCGGTTCGCTCCAGGTGGTGCCGTCGTCGGTGGAGCGGGATTCGTAGATCGAGTCGGCCCAGCGGCTGCGGAACAGTGCCAGCAGGGAGCCGTCGGCCACGGGCTGGATGTTCATGTGGACGCAGCCCAGGCTGCCCGGCAGGACGGTTTCGGTCCAGGTGGCGCCGGCGTCGTCGGAGATCATCACGGCGCTGTCGTCGCTGTTGCCCACCCACTTCTCCCCCGGCGTGGTGATGCACCGGAAGATGGGGACGATCAGGCGTCCGGACGGCAGCACCACCGGGAGCTGGCGGACGAACACCCCGCCCGCCTCGTTGGCGGCGAACAGCGTTTCCACCGGACCCCAGGTGCGGCCGCTGTCCGTGGAAATACGACGGCGGACCTCGGCGGTGTCCTGGTTGCCCGCCTTCTGCGCGGTGTACAGCAGCCAGAGGGAAGTATCAGGCGCGGTGAACAGGATGGGGTTCTGCTCGGAGCGGGTGGAGTCATCGGAGAGCTGCTCCGGTGCGGACCACTGGCTGCTGCCGGGCTCGAGGGTGGAGAACCAGATGGAAATGTCCGGCACGCCTTCCTGGGTGCCGCCGAACCACACGCAGCCCAGCCGGCCGTCCGGGAGGGTGAGGAGGTTGGCCGCGTGGCTCTGAACGGTGGGGGCCGGCAGGTAGGCGAAGTCCGCGCCGTCGGCCCGCTTCACAGTCCCGTCCGGAGTAATGGTGCTGTACTCGTTGGTGGTGGTGTTCGTCATGGGATTAGCTCTCTTTGGTTCCGGCGTCGGAGCGGGCAGCGGCGAGGTGGGCCTTGGCGATCTGTTCCAGGTGCGTCAGGTCCGAGGCGATGGTGGTGAAGGTGTAGCCCTGGCTCAAACGGAGGGCGGCCACCTCACCCGCCGGGGTGTGGATGCCGGCGGCGATGCCCGCGGAGGCTGCAGCCTCGGCGATGGTCTCCAGGGCGGCGTTGAATTCGGTTTCGATGGCAGGATCCCCCGGGAATGCCCCGCCCACGGCGATGGCGAGGTCCGACGGGCCCACATAGATGCCGTCCAGGCCCGGGGTGGCGCAGATTTCCTTGACATTGGCCAGGCCGTCCGGCGTCTCGATCATGGCGAACACCAAGGTGGTGGCGTTGGCGTCGGCCGGGACCGGACCGATCCGCAGGGCGGAGCGCATCGGTCCGTACGAGCGGCCGCCCATGGGCGGGTATTTGGCGGCGGCGACCGCGGCGGCCGCATCGGCAGCGGTGTTGACCAGCGGCACGATGATGCCCACGGCGCCAGCGTCGAGCGCCTTGCCGATGGCCGTCAGGTTGTTGTCCTCCACGCGGACCATGCCGACGGCGGTGTGCCCGGCGTCGATGGCCATCAGACCGTTGAGCACGCCCGAGTAGCCAAGCAGTCCGTGCTGGGCGTCGAGTGCCACGTAGTCGTAGCCGAGCCGGCCGATGCGTTCGGTGGCCACGGGTGCGTCCAGCACTGCCCAGTAGCCCACCGCCTGCTCACGGGCGCGGATCTTGCGGGCGAATTCGAGGGCCAGTTCGGAGGTCATGGGAATCCTTCAGTCAGTTTCGGTTCAGGAAAGAAGTTTGGTTCAGTCGGTGAGGAAAGAGAGTCAGCGGTTGTAGGCGGGCATCGGGCCGCGGAGCGCGGTTCCGACGGCGTCGCAGGCTTCCACAACGTCGGCCGGCAGGGGCCCGTTGGCCACGGCGGCGATGTTGGCCTGGAGCTGCTCCACCTTGGAGCCGCCCAGCAGCATGGAGCCCACGCCGTCGCGGTAGGCCAGCCACCGCAGGGACAGTTCGGCGAGGGTCACGCCGGCATCTGAAGCGATCCGGGAAAGCTCCCCGATGGCGTCGAACAGCTGCTTGTCCCAGTAGCGCTGGGTGTACATGGCGGCCAGCTTGGAATCGCCGTAGCGGCCCTCGGTGGGCTTGGCGTCGAAGCTGTGCTTGCCGGTGAGCAGCCCGCCGCCGAGCGGGTTGTAGACCATGGTGTGGACGTTGTGGGTGGCGGCGAATTCGAGGTACTCCTCCTCCAGCCGGCGCGCCACCAGGTTGTAGAGCTGCTGTGCGACGACGGGCTGCGGCGCCCCCACTTCGCGGGCCACGTGGATGACGTCGGCGATCTGCCAGGCGGCGAAGTTGGAGACGCCCAGCGCGCCGATTTTTCCCTCCGAAACCAACGAGGCAACGGTGGTTAGCGTTTCACGCAGGGGCGTGACGCGGTCGGGCTGGTGCAGGTAGAACAGGTCGATGCTGTCCACCCCCAGCCGCCGCAGGCTCCCCTCCACGCTGGCACGCAGCCCCGCCGGCGACAACGGCGAGTTGGAACCGTGGTCCGCGTGCGGCATGCCTGCCTTGGAGGCGAGGATGACGTCCCCGCGACGTTCCTTCAGGAGGCGGGACAGCATCTCCTCCGTGGCTCCCCCCACGTAGGCGTTGGCGGTGTCGATGGTGGTGATGCCGGCGTCGAGCGCTTCCTCCACCATCCGCCCCGCGGTGGCCTCGTCGACGGTGTCCCCGAACGTCATGGTTCCCAGGACCAGCCGGGAGATGGGGAGTTTCAGGCCGTCCACCTGGGTGCCTTCGGTCTGCTTGCTCATGCGTAGATTCCTCGTGGTTGCGATCGTGGGTAAGTGGTATTCAGCTGGCCTGGCCGGAGAGCGCCAGGGAGCGGACCAGGTGCCGCGGCTTGAGGCCAACCATGGTGGCGGGGTCCAGCGCCGCGCGGCGGAGTTTGCGGGTGTAGTCCTCCTTGGGGGCGGTCAGGACGGACGCGGTGGTGCCGTGTTCCACCAGCTTGCCGCGCTGCATGACCATGACGCTATCGCTGATTTCCTGCACCACGCCAAGGTTGTGCGAGATGAACACGTACGTGATGCCCGTTTCGTCCTGGATGGACTTCAGCAGCCGCAGTACCTGGGCCTGGACGGAGACGTCCAGGGCGCTGGTGGCTTCGTCGCAGACCAGCAGTTCGGGCTTGGAGGCGAGCGCCCGGGCAATCCCGATCCGCTGGCGCTGTCCGCCGGAGAACTCGGCCGGGTGCTTGTCCAGGGACCGGACCGGGAGTCCCACCTGGTCGATCAGCTTCGCGGCGGCTTTATGCCGTTCGGCCTTGGACCGGACGCCCTGGAGCTTCAGCGGTTCGGCCACGATTTCCTGGGCGGTCATGTGCGGGTCCAGCGAGCCGTACGGATCCTGGAAGACCATTTGGAACTTGGAGCGCAGCGGCCGCAGCCGGGATTCGCTGAGCGCCGCCAGGTCCGTCCCGTCCAGGTCGATGCGCCCGCTGGTGGGGGTGACCAGCCGCATGAGGGCCTTGGCGATGGTGGATTTGCCGCAGCCGGATTCACCCACGACGGCGATCGTTTTGCCTTTGTCCACGGTGAAGGACACGTCATCCACGGCCCGGAACGTGCCGCCCTTGACGTGGTAGTCAACCACCAGGTTCTCGACGGCGAGGAACGGCTTAGTCATGGCTTGCTCCGGTCTGGGTCAGGGTGGGGTTAGTGGTGGCCGGGTCAGTAGAACGCCCGACGGCGGCGGCGTGCGCGCCGCGGGTAGCACGCGGTTCGGCGGGAGTTTCGTCCCACGGCCCCAGTACGGGCACGGCGGCCAGGAGGGCCCGGGTGTATTCGGTGGCGGGGTGGTCCACGATCTGCTGGACCTCGCCGGACTCCACAAACGAGCCGTCCTTCATCACGTGGATGCGGTCCGAGATAAGCCGGGCCACGCCGAGGTCGTGCGTGATCATCAGGATGCCGATGCCGCGCTGTTCCTGGAGCTCCAGGAGCAGGTCCAGGATGCCGCCCTGCACCGTGACGTCCAGGGCGGACGTCGGCTCATCCGCCACCAGCAGCTGGGGTTCGCTCGCCAATGCGATGGCGATCAGCACACGCTGCAGCATGCCGCCGGAGAGCTGGTGCGGGTACTTTTTCAACTGCACCTCCGGGGTGGGGATGTGCACCTGTTCCAGCAGCCGGATGGCGCGGGCCCGGACGGCCTCCTTGTCCTTGGCCGAGGCGGCACCGGCGATCCGGATGGCCTCGAAGAGCTGGTTCCCGATCGAGTGGACCGGGCTGAGCGCCGTCATGGGGTCCTGCGGGATCAGGGCCAGGGTCTTGCCGCGGACCTTGTTGATGGCTTTGGGGTGGGCGGTGACGTCGACGCCGTCGATCAGCACTGTTCCGGACAGCACCGCCAGATCTTCCGGCAGCAGGCGCAGGATGCCCATCGCCGTCGTCGATTTACCGGAACCGGACTCACCGATGATGGTGACCGTCTCACCCCGGCGGATGCTGAAGCTGACGGAATCCACGGCGCGGATGATGCCCGCGGCGGTGATCAGCTCCACCTGGAAGTCGCGGACCTCCAGCAGCGGCCGCTCGTGTGAAATGTGTGCGGTCATGTCAGGCACCCTTCTTCTTGCGGCGGGGACGGTCGCGCAGGCCGTCACCCAGGAGGTTAACGCCCACCACCATGAGGACGATGACCAGGCCGGGCAGGGTGACCATCCACCAGGAGGTGGTGATGTAGTCCTGGCCGTCGGAGATGATGCGGCCCCAGGTGGCGAACGGACGCTGCGGGCCGGCACCAAGGAAGGACAAAGCGGACTCGAGGAGCACGGCCTGGGCCAGCAGGAGCAGGACTACCAGGGTTGCCTGCTTGATGACGTTGGGGATGATGTGCCGGATCAGGATCTGGATGCGGTGCAGGCCCAGGATCCGCGCGGCGGAGACGTAGGGCTTTTCGCGTTCCACCAGCACCATGGAGCGGGTCAGGCGGGCCACTTCGGGCCATTGGGCGATGGCGATCACGAAGGTGATCACCGGGATGGAGGGGCCGAAGAGGGCCACCACCAGCAGCAGCATCATGAGCAGCGGCAGCGACATCTGGGCTTCGAGGAGGCGGGAGACGATGGTGTCCACCCAGCCGCCGAAGTAGCCGGCGGCCGCGCCGAGGATGATGCCGATGGCGCCGGAGACCAGCACCGCCAGGACGCCGATGGTCAGCGAGACCTGGCCGCCGTGCAGGACACGGGACAGGAGGTCGCGGCCCAGCTGGTCGGTGCCGAACAGGTGGCCGTCGGTGAACGGCGGCAGGCGCCGGGCGGCGAGGTCCTGGAAGTTGGCGTCCGGCAGCGGCAGCACCTGGGCCAGGATGATGGGGATGATCACCAGCAGGGTGCAGACGGTGCCCACGATGAGCTTCCACTGGGCGGCTTTACGACGGCGGGTGGCGCCTGCTGCGGCGATGTCCGCCTTGGTGACGGCGCTGGGGCTGGGCTGCCGGGCCGGTTGCGCGGCTCCCGCACCGCCGGGAGTGGGTGTTGCGGTGTCGAGGCTCATGCTGCTGCCGCCTTTCCAAGACGAACGCGGGGATCAAGGAGCGGGTAGGCGAGGTCGATGACCAGCTGGACCGCCACTGCGAGGAGGGCTGTGACGAGGACCGTTGCCTGGATGAGGGGGTAGTCGCGGGTTTCGAGGGCCCGCACAATCAGGGAGCCGACGCCGGGCCAGGCGAACACGACTTCCACCACCACCACGCCGTTGAGCATGGCGGCGAAGCGGGTGCCGAGGGCCGTGAACACCGGGATGGCGGAGTTGCCCATGGCGTAGCGCCAGGTCAGCATCGAGTTCCTGACGCCGCGGGAGCGGGCCACCGTCAGGTAGGGGGCGGCGAAGTTGGCCGTCATTTCCCGCCGGACCATCCGGGAGATCAGGGCGATCTGCAGGATGGCGATGGTGATGGTGGGCAGGACCAGCCCGCCCCAGGTGGCGAAGCCGGACGCCGGGAAGATCGGAATCAGCACGGCGAAACCGGTGAGGAGCATAATGCCGGTCCAGAAATCGGGCATGGACTGTCCGGCGATGGTGAGCACGTTGACGCCGAATTCGCGGCCGGTGTCCGGGCGGCGGGACATCCACACGCCCAGCGGGATGGCCACCACGGCGGTCAGCAGGATGGCCGCCGTCGCCAGGGTCAGGGTGTACGGCATGCGTTCGAAGACCACCTGCATGGCGGGGGCCTGGAATGAGTAGGACTGCCCCAGGTTGCCGGTGAACAGCTGCTGCAGGAAGATCCAGTACTGCTCCAGCACGGGCCGGTCCAGGCCGAACTGCTCCCGCACCGCGGCGAGCTGTTCGTTGCTGGCCAGCGGGCCAGCGTAGGAAACGGCGGGATCACCCGGCGCCATGCGGATGAGGATGAACACGGTGGACACCGTGAGAAACACGGTCAGCAGGCCCTGTCCCAGGCGCTTCAGGATGTAGTTCGTCATGGCTTAGGCCTCCAGCCGGACATCAACGAGCGGGTAGGAGTTGGTGGGTGCCAGGTTGATCCCGGACACCCTCTCCCGGTGGGCGAGGACGGACTTGGGGACGAATGCCCAGGCGCAGGGCCAGGTGTCCCATACGGCCTGCTGTGCGTCGTTCAGCAGTTCGGTCCTGCGGGCCGGGTCCGCTTCGGCAGAGGCGGCCTGTATCTTGGCGGTGACCTCGGGGATCACGTAGCCCTGGTAGGTGTCGCGGGTAGCTTCCTTTTCCGGTGTGCCGGAGTACATGCCCTGCAGCATGGTGATGGCCAGGCCGGTGGGGCTGGGGTAGCCGTTGCCCAGGAGGTCCCAGTCGCCCTGCTTGCCCTGGCGCCAGGCCAGGATGTTGCCGCCGGGCTCGAACTGCTGCAGCTCGGCCTTCACACCGATCTTGCCGAACATCTCCACCAGGGCCTCCATCACGGACGTGTCGGACGCGAACTCGCCGGTTTCCCAGATGATCTTCAGAGTGAGGTCCCTGACGCCCAGCTCTTCCAGGGTGGCCTTGGCCTTTTCGGGATCGTAAACGTACTCGCCGGTCTTGTGGTACCCGGTGAGGCTGGAGGGTGTGACGCCTTCGGCCTGGGTGACGGAGTCCACCAGCACGTCCCGGACCAGCGCCTCGCCGTCGATCGCCATGCTGAGCGCCTGGCGGACGCGGGGATCGGCCAGCGGGTGGCCGGCGGGCTTGCGGAAGTTGAAGAAGATCTGGTTCAGGCGGAGGCTGGACGCTTCCTGGAGTTCGACGCCGGGAAGCCCGGCGAGCTGTTCACGTGAGTCGGGGGTGATGGAGTCGATGATGTCCACCTCGCCGCTGCGGAGGGCGATGACGCGGCTGGATTCCTCGGGGAGGAACCGGACTTCCACGTTTTCCACCTCGGGCTTGGGGCCCCAGTAGTTCTCGTTGCGGGCCAGGCTGTAGGTGCCGGCGCCGCGGTTGAACTTGGTGACCACGTACGGGCCGGTGCCCACGCCTTCCTGCAGTTCCTCCGGCTTGTTCTGCGCCGCGGGGGTAATCAGGATCATGCTCATGAGTGAGTCCAGGATGGGCACGGGCTTCTTGGACACCATCTTGAAGGTGCGGTCATCCACGGGCACCACCTGGGGGAATTCGGGGAAGAAGCCGGCCACGAAGGAGCCCTGCACCTGCTGGTACATCTTCAGGGCGGTAGCGATGTCTTCGATCTGCACCGGCGAACCGTCCGAGTAGCGGATGCCTTCGCGGAGCGTGACGGTCCATTCGGTGGGTCCGGTCATCTCGAAGCGTTCCGCGAGGACCAGGATGGGTTTGGTCTCGGGGCCGATGGCGGTGAGGCCCTGGCGGACGGACCGCTGGACGGTGACGGCGGCGTCGAACTGGTTGAGCTTGTTGTCCAGGCTGACCAGTGAACGGTTCAGGGCCAGGGTCAGGGTGCTGGCACCCGGGAGGCCTGTGGGACCGGCGCAGCCGGCCAGGCTTCCGGTGCCAAGCAAGAACCCCGCCGCGGCGCCGAACTGCAGCAGGCGGCGCCGGGAAATGTCACTTCCTTGAGGAAGAACGGTCATCGTTGACCTCTCGGTAGAACGGTGATGACGGCCCGCCGGTTGGCTGGCGCCGTGTTATGTCCATCACTTTGCCACCTCTGCGCGAATTGCGCAACCCATCTAGCGTGATTCACGCAGACATGTCATGATGATGGAAAGCATCCCGCTTCCGGCGGGGTCACACCCGCAACATTCAACGGAGAGGAGCACAGTGGCTCACGTGTTTGTGCAGGCCGACGATTTCTCCGGCGCCGCCGAGGTTGGCTACTGCTTTGTGGAGCACGGGCTCTCCGCCTCTGTCATGGTGGGAACGGATTCACCGGGAACGCACGACGGCGTTGCCTCCTCACCGGGGCACGTTACGGACGCTGCGGCCGACGTTGTGGTCATTGATACGCACTCCCGCGGCCTACCCGAAGCAGCCGCCGAGGCACAGGTGACGGAGGCATTTTCCGGTCCTGCCGCCGGCCGTGCGCAGGTCCTCTTCAAGAAGATCGACTCGCTCTGGCGCGGGAACATCCGCAGCGAGGTTGCGGCCCTGACCGGCCTGGGCTTCCACGCCGTTGTTGCCGGGGCACTCCCCCTGCTGCAGCGCACGGTCCGGAACGGCAGGCCGTTCGCGGCCGGGGTTCCCCTGGGCCACACCGAGTTGTGGCAGGCCGAACTGTCCGCCCCGCCGGCCGACATTTTCTCCCTGCTCAACCCGGACAAACCTGCCTCGGTGCAGACCCTGGACCTGGCCGGGGTCCGGTCCGGCTCGCTCACCGCGGAGCTGGCCGGAAAGCTTGCCGGAAAGCCGGAATCCTCCGAACCAACTGTGGTGGTGGCTGACGGCGAGACCGTCCAAGACCTGGAACATGTGGTGGACGCCCTGCTGGAAATTGGCTTCAGCGCCGGCGGCAGGCGCGTGGTGCTGGTGGGGACCGGCGGGACAGCCGACGTCCTGGCACGACGGATTGCGGCGCAGCATCCCGCCGCACCTGCGCGAAGTGCGCAATCTGCGGTAGAGACTCACGCACCCAGTCCCGAACGGCAGCAGCCCGCAAAGCCCGTGCTCGCCGTCGTCGGCTCCGCCTCAGGTACCGCGCAGAAGCAGCTGGCCCAGCTGGAAGCCCAGGGCTTCACGGTGGTCAGGCTGCACCCGCTCTACACCGGAGCCACTGATGCCTACGCTTCCCAACTGGCCCAGGTTTCAGCGGAATTGCGGGCTGGCCACCACGTAGCCATCACACTTGCAGCCGCAAAAGTGGACCCGTCCGCCGCGGCCGGCATCGTCCGGGCGCTGGCGTCCTTCGCCGCGGACGCGGCAAGGGACACCAAGGCGGACCTGATCCTCACCGGCGGCGAGACCGCCCGCGAAGTCCTGGACGCCGTGGGCCTTCACCGGCTGGTGCCGCTCGCGGCCGTGCAGCACGGGGCGGTCCTCAGCCGCGCCGAGGACGGAACGCTGGTGGGCACCAAGCCCGGCAGCTTCGGCGATGACCTCGCCCTCATACAGCTTTACGACCAAATCCGGGAGCGCCGCGGCCTGTCCGTGGACGCTCCCGCCACCACCCTTCCCAGCAAGACTTCCGAACAATCTGGAGCAGCAATGACTACCGAAGCAGCAAGCACCACCGATCAGAAGAACCTCCCCATCGTGGCCGTCACCATGGGCGACGGCGCCGGAGTGGGACCCGAGGTGGTGGTGGCCGCCGTGCTGGATCCGCAGAGCAACGCCGAGTGCCGGCCCGTGGTGATCGGGGACGCGCTGCGCCTCCGCCAGGCCGCCGACATCCTAGGTCTGGAGGCGGACATCCAGAAGATCGAGAACGTGGAGGACGCCGTCTTCACGCCGGGCCGGGTGAATGTGATCGACCTGGCGCTGCTGCCGGAGGACCTCGCCTGGGGCAAGCTCTCCCCCGTGGCCGGCCACGCCGCCTACGAATACATCCGGGTAGCGAGCGAACTGGCCATGGCCGGACAGGTGCAGGCCATCTGCACCGCGCCGCTGAACAAGGAGGCGCTGCACTCGGCCGGGCACATCTTCCCCGGCCACACCGAGTTGCTGGCGCACCTAACCGGCACGGAGGAAGTGTCCATGATGCTCTCCACGCCCAAGATCCGGGTGATCCACGTGACCACGCACATCGGGCTGATGGACGCCATCCGCAAGATCAATCCGGACCTGGTGGAACGCACCATCCGCCGCGGCCACGAGGCGCTGCTCCGGGCCGGCATCGCCAACCCGAAGATCGGCGTCTGCGCCATCAACCCGCACGCCGGCGAGAACGGCCTGTTCGGGCAGGGCGAAGAAGCCGAGAAGATCGAACCCGGCGTGAAGGCTGCCCAGGCGGACGGGATCGACGTCACCGGGCCGCTGCCTGCGGACACCCTGTTCTTCCTGGCCGGCCGGGGCGACTACGACCTGGTGGTGGCCATGTACCACGACCAGGGGCACGGCCCGGTGAAGGTCCTCGGCATCGAGGCCGGCGTGAACATCACCGTGGGCCTGCCGGTGATCCGCACCTCCGTGGACCACGGCACCGCCTTCGACATCGCCGGCAAGGCGATCGCCGATTCGCGGTCCATGGTGGAGGCCCTGCACCAGGCGGCGGAGATGGCCACCCGGCCCGCCGTGGCCGTATAGCGGCACGGTCTTCGGGCGGGCGGAACTAGCATGGTAACCACTGCCACGGGAAGGAGACCGGGAATGCTGAGCGCAAACGCGCGCCGCGAGGAGATCTACCACCTCGCCGTCACCACCGGCCTGGCCTCCGTGGAGGAGCTCTCCGCCCGGTTCGAAGTCACAGCCTCCACCATCCGCCGGGACCTGGCGCTGCTGAACGGTCAGGGCCGGCTGGCCCGGACCTACGGCGGCGCGATGGCCATGGGCGCGCACCCGGAAGCGTCGCTGCGGCAGCGCACCGGCGAGGCGTTCGAGCAGAAACACGCGATCGCCCGCTGGGCCGCGTCCGTGATCCTGCCCGGGGAAAACATCCTGCTCGACGCCGGCTCCACCGTAGGTGCCCTGGCCCACGAGCTGCGCGGCTTCGAGAAGCTGTCCGTGACCACGCCGGGCATCAACACCATGCAGGAACTGGCCGAGTCCGAGGGCATCGAGGTGGACTGCCTGGGCGGCCGGCTGCGGAGCGTTTCACAGAGTTTCGTGGGTCCGCTGGCCGAGGCGGCGCTCGAACGGATGAGCTTTGACCGCGTGTTCCTCGGCGCCGACGCCGTCACCGCCGAGGACGGCATCTGCGAGGCCGACCACGCCCAGACCCGCCTCAAGGAGCTCATGGCCCGGCGCGGGAATGCTGTGTATGTTTTGACGGACTCGTCCAAGCTGGGCCTGCGGCCCTTCCACGCCTGGGCACGTTTGGCCCTCCCGTGGACCCTCGTAACGGACGACGCCGCCGATCCTAAGCAGGTGCAGAAGTTCCGCGACGCGGGGGTTGAGGTTGAGATGGCCGCCGTCGGCAGTTGAGCCCGGACCGTTTCCGCCACAACTGCACAGGTGTGCTGTAACTGCCCTTAGAATGGGCCTATGGCAAAGCAAGGACGCAGTCAGGCCCGCCTGACACGGAGAAGGTCCACCGATCCGCGCGCCATGGAATCGCAACGCCTTCTGGTACAGGCGCTGACGAGGGTGGTCAAGAAGGAAGGCTTCGGCGCTGCGTCCGTGACCCGCATCGCGAGTGAGGCGGGACTCAGCCGGAGCGGTTTCTACGAGCAGTTCGCCGGCGTCGACGAACTCGCATTGTTCGTCCTCGATGACCTGGTTATCGGGATTGGCGCCCTCGACCTCAAGGCCCGGAGCGTCCCCGGGGCCGATGGACAGGCGGTCTCCGAGTTCGCTCTCGAGCTCATTCTCCAGTCGGTCTTCGAGCACCGGGAGCTGTATGAGCACCTGCTGCTCTCCGAGCAGGCGGGCGGCACCGTAGGGCGGGCCATCCTGGGGTTCGCCAGCGGCATCCGGCCCATCATGGTGAGCGTCCGTCCGGAGTGGCCGGATGAGCGAATTAACCTCATGGCGAGCTCGATTGCCGGGCTGATTGTGAGCGGAGTCATGCACGCGTTCAGGACCGGACATCCCTCCAGCGCACACGCTCTTGCCCTTGAACTCGTCGGCTTCATGCCGCTGTGGCTCTTCGACGCGGACGGGAGCAGCCGCCAGTCGGAGCAGTCTCCCGCGTTTCGGCAGTTGGCCCACCAGGAAACCTCGACCATTAGGAGTACTGCCGTATGACCACCATCACCAACAATCCTGGCGTTTCTGAGGAGCGCGCCGCGCAGGATGATGCACCTTCGAAGAATCCGCGTGCGGCAAAGGCACGGCCCGGCGCCCTTGCCGAGTCCGGCGGCCCGACGCTACGGCCGCCGTCCGCCGCGCACCTCTCGGACGAACAGGTGGCTGAGCTGGGCCGGGAACTGGACGCCATCCGTGACGGGATCCTGGCCAAGCGCGGCGCATCCGATGCCGCGTACATCCGGCGCATCATCAAGATCCAGCGCGGACTGGAACTCTCCGGCCGCGCGGCACTCCTGGTCAGCAAGAACAAGGCAGCCTGGGTCACCGGCACCACGCTCCTGAGCCTGGCCAAGATTTTGGAAAACATGGAGATCGGGCACAACGTGCTGCACGGCCAGTGGGACTGGATGCGGGACCCGGATATCCACTCCACCACGTGGGAGTGGGACTTCGTCACCCCCTCGCGTGCATGGCAGCACACCCATAACGACTCGCACCACCGCTGGACCAATGTGGTGGGCAAGGACAACGACGTCGGATTCAACCTGCTCCGCATGGACGAGAATCAGCCATGGACGCCGTACAACCTGGGAAACCCGCTATATAACGCACTGCTGGCTCCGGTCTTCGAGTGGGGCATCGCCATCTACGACCTCGAACTGACCGAGTACAAGGAAGCCCTGCTCAAGGACCTCAAAGCCCTGGGCAAGAAGGTGGTCACGCAGTTCACCAAGGACTACGCGGCCACTCCCGCCGTGGCCATGCTCACCGGTTCCGGCAAGCAGGCCCTCTACGGCACGCTGACGGCCAACGCCGTCCGCAACCTCTGGGCGCACGCGGTCATCTTCTGCGGCCACTTCCCCGAAGGCACGGACACCTTTAGCGAGGAAATGGTGGAAGGCGAGACCCGCGGGGACTGGTATGTCCGGCAGATGATCGGCTCCGCCAACATCTCCGGGTCCAAGTTCATGCACCTGATGACCGGCAACCTCTCGCACCAGATCGAGCACCACCTCTTCCCCGACCTGCCGTCCAACCGCTACGCGGAGATCGCGCCGAAGGTCCGCGAAATCTGCCAGCGCTACGGCCTGATCTACACCACCGGTCCCATCTGGAAACAGGTCGGCTCCACCTGGACCAAGGTCTGCAGGCTGGCGCTGCCGCCCCGAAAAGCCTGAGCCCCGCCGTCATTACTCCTGGCCGCCATTGACTTTGCTGTGGCCACATGCCGGACCATCCGAAGGGTCGCTGGTTGAGACCTAGCGCGGGCGCAGGACGTCTTCGCGGCTGTAGTGCCCCACGACGTCGAACAATCGCTTAGCGGTCATGCAGCGCCCCAGGTCGATGTCCGCGGCAACGATCCCTTCCTGGTCGTAGAGGGGACCGGCGATGGCCCGGCCCTGGACCGGCTCGAAGATCGCCGCTCCGCCCCGTCCGAGCGCCTTGCCGTCCTCCGGCAGCTGAACCGGGAAGTCATCGGGAAACGCAGAGCGCGGAATGTACTGAGGGGCCGAGACCACAAACGCGCCGGATTCGACCGCTATGTGGCTCATGGTGGAGGTCCAGCTTTCAGAGTCATCCGCGGTCGGGGCCGCCCAGATCTGCACGCCCTGGCGATACATCTCGTAGCGGGCCAGTGGCATGCGGTTCTCCCAGCAGATGAGGCCGCCCACCTTCCCGAGCGGAGTCTCGATGACGTTCAGGTCCTGCCCGTAACCCACTCCGTGGAAAAGCCGTTCGTGCATGGTGGGCATCAATTTACGGTGCTTCCAGAGCAACCCCTCCGGACCGAGGAGGACCATGGTGTTGTATAGACTTCCGGGCCTGGCGGACTCCCGCTCGTTCACTCCCAGCACGCAGTAGATCCCGTGCTCGGCGCATGCCTCGATGAAACGGTCGATGTGCGCGCCTGGGACGTCGACGGAATTGGCCCAGAGGCGTTCCCACATTTCATCAAACCCGCCGAACCGGGCCGCCGCATGGGCCCAAACCCCCGACGGGTACAGCGGGATGAACGTTTCGGGGAACACCGCGAGTTTCACACCGTCGCCGGCTGCCTTGGCAAGGAGATGAAGCGCCTTGGACACCGTCGCCTCGGCATCGAGGATCACTGGGGTGGCCTGAATGGCGGCGATACGCACAGTACTAGCGGACATATCGAAACGGTGGCCCCATTTCAACGCTTCGTCAATACCGCAGCGCTTCGTTGGCCAGGCCGGCGGGCCCCGATCCGCCTCAGGCCTCCCGCGCCCCGGAGTCATCTTAAAGAGTTTCATCATGAACGCTTGACTCGAACAGCTGTCCATGTAAATGTTGTCTCAGCACGGTGACCCAACTCACAATGACGCGATGTAACTGAAATTCACCGGGCCTTTCTTTTATAAGATTTCCGACTATTGAAACGGTTGAAGCCATGACTGATGCGGGCACCATTCAGTCCCCGGCAGTGACGACGGGGAACGCAATTGATTTCTGGGCATCGAAGCCTTTGGAAGCCTTGGGCGGTGAATACGGACGCCTGCGCTGCCGGTTCATAAATTCCCATCCCGTGGGCAGCTGGGATGACTTTGTCCTCTCCGAGTGGACGCTGAATTCCTGCTCCTGGGAGGACTTCCACCCGCACAGCGAAACTGCCTTCGTCCTGGAGGGCGAACTCCATATTGAGAGCCAGGGCACCACTGTGGTCCTGAGGCCGGGCGACTCGGCCAGGGTCAACCCGGGCGGCGTCGGCCGCTACTGGGCGCCCGTCTACGCCCGCATGATCACCATCTACGGCCCCAATCCCGAGGGCCTCGAATCGCACTCCTTCAAATACTCCGAAGTCTGATCCCACCCCGCCCCAGAAAGGCAAAAACACATGACGCAGCAGACAACCTCAATCTCCGCCAGCCTCATCCGCGATGCGAAGAACGTGACCGAGCTGGACGACTGGGGCCCCTGCCCCGAAGCGACCGGACAGCAGATGGACACCCGCGGAATCTATCTGTGGCAGGACGGGAACGGTTCAGAATCAGGCATCTGGGAATGCACCGCGGGCCCTTCCCGCTGGGTTCTTGAAACCAACGAATTCGTCCATGTCATTTCCGGCTCGATGACCGTCACCCAGGACGGTGGCGAAGCCCAGTTCGTCGGCCCCGGCGACACAATCTTCATTCCCCGCGGCTGGAGCGGCAATTGGGAAATTCACGAGACGCTGCGCAAGCTCTACGTGATCTTTTAATTCACTAATAAAAAGCCTTCAACACCACTAACAACAGGAGAAATCATGGAAACCACAACACTGGGAACGTTCACCAAAGCCGGATCCATCCACAAGGTGGAAAACGGCTTTATCGGACTCCCGTCAATGAACGTCCCGGGTGTCGACGCCGCCATCGGCGACTCCCTCACCCACCCCAACGGTTCGGTCATGAGCTCCGGGTTCTTTGAACTCAAGGCCTCCGAGCCGCTGGTCTACACGTACACCTGCGATGAGATGAAGGTCGTGGTGAAGGGTGAGTTCATCCTCACCGACCGGGCGACGGGAGAAGTGACGCACGCGAAGGAGCGCGACGTACTCTTCTTCCCCAAGGGATCAGAGATTACCTTTGAAACCCCCGACTACGGCCTGGGTTTCTTCACCGCCCACGGCTCAATGTCGTCCTAACGAAGTTCTAAGCGGCCCGGGTCATGGCCGCCGTCATCGGGGGCGGCGGCCATGACCAGTGCTAACCGGAAGCGCCCTACACTCCGGCTTTGACCAGGAGTGCATCGATCATCATGAAGAACAGGGCGCTGTGATCGGCAGATTTCGGGTCGGTCATGTATTGGATGGCGGCGCCGTCGTAAATCATCAGGAAGAGCCGCACCAGCGTCGGGAACCCTATGCGGCACTCCTCCCCGCTGGCTTCGGCAGCGGCGGAAAAGATGTTTCCCAGCTCCACTACGTAGGCCGGATAAATCTTCGCAGCCAGCGGGCTGGTGCCGGCGTTGCGTGTCGCCCACAGAATGAGTTCGATCTCGGCAAGAATGCTCGCCGGCTCTTCGTCCAAAGCGCGCCAGTAACCTTCAGCCACCTGTTCCACAGCCTTACGCAAACCCAGGTAAACCGGTACGTCACTGGAAAAGCGGCTCAGGTTCTTCAACCAGGCCTCTGCGGCCTTGTCCATCAGCTCGTCTTTGTCGCTAAAGCAGTAATGAGCGGTGGCCAGCGGCGCATTGGCCTCCTTGGCAATGGCACGCATGGTCACCGACTGAATGCCCTCACGGCGCATAAGTTCAACCGTGGCCGCAATCAGCTGTTCTTTTCGATCCGCAGAGGATACCCGCATAGACCTCTCTCCACCCTCCAGTGTTAATGCCTAAGACCGTATCCTGGCCGTCGAAGCAACAGCCAGGATACGGTCCGGGGCGTCAAAGCCGGCAGTTACCTGGCGGCCAGGATGTCGCCCACGGCAGGCGAGCCGGAGTCAACGTCCTGCGACGGGCCTTCCAGGTACCGCTGCATGGAGTCATCCATGGCGTTGATCCACCGGGTGTGGTGTTTGGTGGCCATGGTGCCGGTGACAACGGAGCGGTGCAGCATGTCGCGGTACCCCAGGATGTCGTCGTGCTTGTGGCGCATCCAGTCCTTGAACAGCTGGCACACAGCGTCCAGGTCGAAGGGCGGGTAGTCCGTGGCCTCGATGAGCTCCCGGAGGTAGTCCGTCTGGAAATCGGCCTCGGCGTCGTGGTCGGCCAGCGCTGCCTGGCGTTCAAGCCACGCATCGATGTCCTTTTGGCGCTCGGCCAGGGACGGCAGCTCAATCACGCCGGTCATGACATCGCGGGCAAACCAGGCCTGCGCGTCAAACATGTTGAAGGTGTAGTACTGGTCCTGCGCACCCAGGTAGAACAGGTTGGTGTTCTGCTGCCACACCACCCCCTTGTAGAGGTTGCCCGGGTAGAGCACGTTGGGCGACTTCAGTGAAAGTTCGCTGGGCAGGTACGGATATTTGTGCTGGTATCCGGTGCAAAGTACGACGGCGTCAAAGTCGCCTTGGGTGCCGTCGCTGAAGTGCGCGGTGGGGCCGCTGAAGTGCGTGACGAGCGGGCGTTCCACCGTGTTCGCCGGCCAGTCATAGGCCATGGGGGTTGTGCGGTAGCTGAGGGTGATGGACGATGCGCCCATCTTGTGGGACTGCATGCCGATGTCCTCAGCAGAATAGCTGCTGCCGATCATCAGCAGATTCTTGCCATAGAACCGCTCCGCCCCGCGGAAATCGTGTGCGTGCAGGACTTCCCCCGGGAACGACTTGATGCCCTTGAACTCCGGGACTGACGGGACAGAGAAGTGGCCGGTGGCAACCACCAGTTTGTCGAACACGTGCGTCTCAGTGATGTTGGTTTTCAGGTCCTCCACCGTCAGCGTGAATTCCTGGGTGGCCTCGTTGTAGCTGGTGTGCCGCGCAACGGTATGGAAGCGGACGTACTTGCGGACGTCAGACTTCTCCACCCGGCCCTTGATGTAGTCGAAGAGGACTTCGCGGGGCGGGAAGGACGAAATAGGACGGCCAAAGTGCTCGTCAAAGGAGTAGTCCGAGAACTCCAGGCATTCCTTGGGGCCGTTGGACCACAGGTGGCGGTACATGCTGGAGTGGACCGGCTCGCCGTGGGCATCCAGCCCGATGCGCCAGCTGTTGTTCCACTGCCCGCCCCATTCGTCCTGCTTCTCAAAGCACATGATGTCGGGGATGTCGGCCCCTTTTTGGCGTGCTGATTCGAATGCCCGCAGTTGCGCCAGGCCGCTGGGGCCTGCACCGATGATTCCTACTCGAAGTGTCATGCTGCTCTCCTCTTCCAAAAATTCTATGGGCGCCGATGGATGGCTTTGTGAACTAAGTCGCGCTGGACGATATTTACGGGTTGAAGGTGCGGTCACCGGCGAAGAACCCCAGGCCGTACTCGGGGGTTTCGAACTTCACGGTGGTGCCCTTGGGGAAGAACAGCACGTCGCGTTCCTTCGCGTGCGTGACTTCGCCGGTGCTCTGGTCCGTGAGGATGAATTCGCCCTTGATGACAACCTTCATCTCGTCGTAGGTGTAGGTGTAGACCAGCGGCTCGGACGCCTTCAGCTCGAAGAAGCCGGCGCACATGACCGAGCCCTCCGGGTTGTGCAGCGAGTCGCCGATCGCGGCGACCGTCCCGGGCTCGTCCATCGGGGGCAGGCCGATGAAGCCGTTTTCGACCTTGTGGATGGCTCCGGCCTTGGTCAGTGTTCCTACGAGGGTGGTTTCCATGGTGTCTCCTGTGAATTGAGGGAATAACTTTTTGGGACGGTTCATGAGGGCATAAACGGCCACAGGGAATTGCGTTTTTAGCGCATGAGGGTTGCATTGAAGGGGCCTCTGAAACCGGCTTATGGCTCCGGGAGGAATAGCTGCAAATCCGGCATTCCTGGTTCACGTAGACCGGCCGATCTCCTCATTGAGCCGTACGGTGTGAAGTGAATCACGTTTGCCTGTCCACCGACTTTCACATGAACGACCGTGCAAGTCAATCGTTCAGGAAAAGATTCGGGGATTATTTTTTGAGACCCGACACTCACCCAACGGCCTCGGCCCTGCTCCACATTCCTTCTCATGGACCCTTGACTGGGACGCTTGTCAATGTCAAAGTAATCAAATCCGTGATCCACATCACGTCGATGCACCTGTTTTTAGATTCACCGAAAGTCCCTAAGCAGGCTTCCAATTGAAGAACGGTGAAAGATTATGACCATAGCCACCCAACCCCCGTCACAGACGACGGGGGAATCGATTGACCTCTGGTCGGCGAAGTCCATGAAGGTCATGAAGGACGACTGGCCGCGGCTGCGCTGCAGGTTTATAAACGCGGATCCTGTAGGCCGCTGGGAGGACTTCCGGCTCTCGGAATGGGAGCTGGAAGCATGCGGGTGGGAAGACTTCCACCCCCATTCGGAAACGAACTACCTGGTGGAAGGCGAGCTCTACATTGAGTCCGAGGGCACCACTGTCATCCTCAGGCCCGGCGACTCTGCACGCGTAAACCCTGGACAACTTGGCCGATACTGGGCGCCCGTCTATGCCCGAATGGTTACCGTCTACGGCCCCAACCCCGACGGTGCGGAGTCGCACTCCTTCCGGTACTTCGAAATCTAGCGATAGATTCCTCCGCACTCGCTCCAGACCCGGTGCCGGCGCAGTCCCTTGACGGGCACGCCCCTCCGGCCGGAGCGGCTCTGCCAGCTAAGGCGTCCCCCGCATCCTGCCGGCAGGAAAGTTTCCCAGGCTGAGCAGCCGCCCATTCCTCCGAAAGAAAACATCGTGAATCAGCAGGAATGATCCCGGCACTCCCCCCAAGCTCCGGAAAACCTTTCTGCCCGGGGTTTCACGCGCTTCATCCATGCCTCTGAATTAAGATTCACAGGCAATACTGTGCAACTGCAAATCGCCGTTGCATCTTTATCAGCGCCATAAAGTTTGCAAAGACGAACACCCGGCCGCCCCATGCGCAAAGCATGTTTCGAATTTCCACATATCGCGGAAACAGCGTCGACTACCCTGCATGGCGCAGTGAAACCCGGCTGCAAGGCATGCTTATCAAATTCCTGGCCTGGATTCGTCAGGCCGCCACAGATTCAAAATCCCAGCTAATTCAATCTAAAGGAACGGGCGATGTCAGGTCGTCCAAGGAGACTCTTATGAGCAAAGATATATCAAATGGTGTTGGTCACCTGGAAAGATCGATCAACTGGAAACAGGGCCTGGCCATCGCGCTGGGCGTGCCCTTGTTGATCCTTCCGTCCCTGGGCTATCTGCCGATGTATATGGCTGCCGCCGCAATCCTCATCTGGGGCTTGTCGGTCATCCAGGGGTTCATCCAGAACGCTGCCTACGCAGAGCTGGCCACCACGTTCCCCAAGGCCAGCGGCCTGCCAGGATTCGCCCAGCATGTGTTCCGTACCGAGAACTACAAGGGCAGGTACGACAAGGGCAAACTGATCGGTGGCTTCTCCGCCTGGAGCTACTGGTTCGCCTGGAACCCGGTCCTGGCGATCTTCGCCATCCTGGTGGGCGGTTATCTGCATGGACTGTTTCCGGTGCTGGCCGAGACGTTCACCGAATATCAGCTCACGTTGATCTCCGGTCTGGTGATCTTTACGGGATTGTCCATTGTTAACTGGTTCGGCCTCAAGGACGGTGCCATCCTGGGTTATGTCCTGGCGGCTGTTTCTTTGATACCGCTGATTATCCTAACGGTGGCACCTTTTGCTACCGGACACGTTGACCTGGCTAACATCACCGGCAACTGGTGGCCCACTGACTGGACCTGGGATATGCACCACATCCTGATTCTCTTCGGCATCTTTGCGATTGCGCAGTGGAGTGCCTGCGGTTGGGAAACGGCAGCCATTTACGCTCCGGAATACAAGAACCCGTCCAAGGATGTCCCGAAAGCACTGTTTGCCTGCGGCGTCGTCTGCTTCCTCTCATACGTCCTGGTTCAAGCAGCAGTCATCGGCGTGCTTGGTGTTGAGGGAGTGATGGCGGAGCCTGTCTCGCCCCTCATCCCCGTGGCCCAGGCCGTTTTTGGCCAGGCCGGTTCAGTCATCACCATCATCATGCTGATCGCCGCCATGGTCCTGATCATCCAGACGGCCTACCTGGGCTCCTCCCGCGCCATGCACTCCATGACCACCGAAGGGAACCTGCCCCGCGTTTTCGGTAAAACGAACCGCCACGGAACGCCCTTTGTTGCCATGTTCGTCACCGCCGCGTTCAACATGGTCCTGATTTCCATGGGATCCATGCCTGCAATTCTTGCGGCCGCGGCCATTGGCTACACCTGCGCCAACGGCATCAGCCTCTTCGCCTATGTCAGGGCCAAAAAGCACCCCGCGTTCAAAAACCTGGAACGGCCCTTCAAAGCCCCCAAGGGCTGGAAGCATGTCGCCATGATCTTCGGCCTGTTCAACCTGCCGCTGTGCCTGATCGGCGTGGTCTACCTGAACAGCCAGGAGATTGGCTGGACCTCAACCTGGCTCGGCTTCCTCGTCCTCTCGCTCTACATCCCCATCTGGTTCTATTCCCAGCGTGAGTCGGGGCGCACGGAGAAGGAAGCAGCAGCCGCTGCTGTCGCCTTGGCCAACGATTCAGATAATGATGCCCAGGACCTGGAAAAGGTTCCATCTCCCAGCTGACGCCGGGCTGCCCAAGAGGGCGGGAGCGCCGTCGTCGTCATTAATTACGACGACGGCGCTTCAGCGTGCGGGCCCGTCGCCGGCGCCGGCAGCGATGCCGTCCAGCACCCGGCGCAGTCCCCAAAGGTATTGGTCTGTGGAGATGTAGCCGGCCATAACGCCCGCGGCCGCCGAGGACAGCGGGTGGGTGTCCGCCGGGATGGCGGCAAAGCCGGCCCGGCGAGCGCTGATCCGCTCGGCTTCGGGAGGCAACGTATGGGTCCCCCCGGACTCCGCAACGTCCAGGGCTATCGAGCCGAAGACGTAGACAATGAGCAGGTAGGCCGCCTTGGCAGCCTCCTCCGGCGTGAGTCCTGCCTCCACGAGGACACCCATGAGGCGTTCGTTCAGCGTGAGCGCGTGTGGTCCGTCCATGGGCCCGCCAATCATCAGATTGACTGCCCCCGGATGCGCGGTGAGCCGTTCCCGCAGCTCCAGGGCGAGGGCTTCGATTCGTTGGCGCCAGGGCATGTCCGTATCGGCGAAGACGGCATGGTCCACCAGTCCGAGCAGGTGCTCAACGATCGCCTGGACCACCGCCGCCTTGTCGGGGAAATACGTGTAGACCGCATTCGGGGCCACACCGACGCGTGCTGCAATCCCCCGGATGGACGCCGCCTTGATGCCGCCCTCGTCCAGCAGGGTCAGTGCGGCCTCCAGGATCTCTTCCTCCGTCAGGGTGCGGCGGGGTCCGGGCCTGGACGTCCTGGCTGCTGACGTCATCGGCAGTCCTCTCTTGACAAGTGCGGCGTGCGGGTCCAATCTTTGTACATCGTACAGCATCTGTACACCGTACAACATTCGCAAAGGTCGGACACCATGGCACCCACAGATCCCCGCAAAAAGAGCGTTCGGGCGGCCGGCGCCTTGTTCGTGGTGAGCGCCCTCGCGTTCGCCGCAGCCGCCACCGTCCTGTCGGTGACCTTCCACTGGCCCGACATCCTGCGTGAACCGGCCAGTGTTGTGCTGCCTGAATTCGATGCCGGCGGGCCGGGGCTGGTCTGGACGTGGTTCGCCACGGCGTGGACCTACGGACTGCTTGCCGTTCCGATCCTGCTGCTGCCGGCAGCGCTGGGCCTCCGCGACCACCAGGCCCTGCGGGTTGCCACGTATGCGGGCGCCGCCTCGGTGGTCCTGTCCCTGATCGGGTTCCTCCGCTGGGTGTTCGTGGTGCCGCCCCTTGCCGCGTCCTACGTCACAGGGGATGCCGCCACCAAGGCTGCGGTGGACGCGGCGTGGACGGCACAGCACCAGTTCGGGGGCGCGCTGCTGGGAGAGCATCTGGGCCAGCTGCTGGTCATCGGCTGGTCGGTGGCCCTCAGCGTGATCATCCTGCGCAGCCGGGTCCTCCCCCGCTGGCTCGGCGCAGCGGGGATCCCCGTGAGCGTCCTCTACCTGCTGAACCAGGGCGATATCCTGGCCACCGCCGTACCCGGCTTCCCGGTGTGGGACCTGGCCGGACTCCTCGGCAGCACCGGCTGGGGATTGTGGGTGGCCGCCCTGGGCGCTTGCGTCCTGATCCGTTCCGCCCGCCGCACACAAGCGGCCGACGCCGGCTCCCGCGCTGCGTCGGACAGGTCACCGGGGCCGTCGGGCAACTTCTCGTCCGCGCGGTAGCCGGACTCAGCGGTGACGGGCATCCACTTCGCCGGCCGACAGAATGCGGGGCACCGCAGGCCTGGTGTTGTCGACGACGCGGGTGGCGCGCTGCCACGGTTGATCAGCCTCGAAATAGAGGCGCTGGCCGCCGACGTACCTGCGCATTGACTCATGGTCCGGATCGGGATGGCTGCCGTCGCGGACAGCCATGCGCCGCGCCGTCTCCGTAAACGGCACGTCCAGGAAGCATGAGAAGTCCCACTGTTCCGCCAGTCCGTCACGGTGCAGGAACATGCCCTCGACAATAACTACTGCGTTCTGTGGTGCCTGGAGCGGGGGCGGGCTCAGCCTGACATCCTGCCGATGGTCGAAAGCGGCAGGCCGGTAGCAGCCGTTCCCTCCCCGTCCCAACGGAACGAGGACATCACGGTGCAGGGCCTCGTAGTCATACGTGTCCAGCCAGAATCCTTCCGGCGAATCACGCCCCCGCCTGTGCCGGACAGCCCGGAGGTTTAGGAAGTCGTCAGCGTGAATGACGATGACCGTCACCGCATGGATGACTGCCGCCAGGTCAGTGGCAAACGTGGATTTGCCGCTGCCGTCCACACCGTCGACGGCGATGAGGCGACGTCCGGTCCCTTCGGACAGCAACTCCGTGGCCAGCGAACGCAGCACAAGGGTCCTCGCCGCCGCCGGGTGTAATTCACTCATCCGCCCATGCTGCCATCCGGCCGCTCGGAAGTGAGCCATTAGTCAGCATCACCTAACCGGACGCCGCCGACCACGAACTCCCGGCGTGTCAGGGCACCGGCGGCTTGACGGCGTCGTACGCGTTCACGCGGCCGTGCACCCAGTTGGTGCCGTTGCCGCCGATGTCCTCAGCGGTTTCTTCGACCTTTCTCCGGACCGTCTCGTTGGTGGCGTCGGCATCCGCGCTCCAGGCAAGCGCGGCAACGGCAGCCACGATCGGGGACGCCATCGACGTGCCGCTTTCGACGTCGTAGCGAGGTGCGCGGTTGTTCTGCGTTCCCAGGACAGTGGTGTGGAACGGGAAGGTGGAGTACACGTTGACGCCCGGCGCCGCGACATCCACCCACTTTCCGTAGGTTGAGAAGGAGGCTTTGTTGTCCTTATTGTCGGTTGCGGCCACGGCAATTACGTTGGCGTAGGCGCCCGGGTAGACCTTGGCCTGGGTGCCGCCGTTGCCGGCTGCGGCCACGATCACCACCCCGGCATTCCAGGCGTTGTTGACGGCGGCTTCGAGCGTCCGGTTGGAAACGCGCTGGCCCAGGCTCATGTTGATGACCTTGGCGCCGTTATCGACGGCCCAGTCGATGCCGTCGACGATCCGTGAGGTGGAGCCTGACCCGGTGTCGTTGAGCACTTTCGCATCCAGGATGGTGCATTCCGGGCAGACTCCGGCGACGCCCACGGTGTTGTGCTCGGCTGCCACGATGCCGGCCACGTGGGTGCCGTGGCCGTATTTGTCGTACTTCTCGTTGTCGTCCGGATTGCCTTCCCGGATTACGGTGTCGCTGAAGTTGGCCCGGGCAACCACCGTCTGCGAGATGTCTTCGTGGTCGATCGCCACCCCTGAATCGATGATGGCAACCCTGGTTTCGCCGCCCCTGGTGACCGCCCAGGCTTCGACAGCATCCACATCATCACCGGCATCGCCGCCGGTGACGGTCACCGTCCCCCCGGTGCTCTTGAAGGACAAGCCATCGTTTTGCAGGGCGTACTGACGGTCAAAAAAGGGGTCATCGGTGGTGGCCGTGACAACCTCGTCCGGCTCGGCGTATTCGACGGCGGGATTCCGGCTGAGGGCGCTGATCAACTGAAGCTCCTTGCCGGCCGGAACGTTGATTAGCCGGGCACCCGTGCTGCCCACGCCCGGGCCGTCGCTGAGGCCGTGCTGGCGAAGGACGCCGGCGGCCGCGCGGTCGTCGCGGAACTTGACGAGGATCTGCCCCGCGACGTGTGAACCCTGGGGCGCTGCGGTGCCGGGTGCCGCCACCGTGATTGCGCCGCACGCCATCATTGCCGCCGCGAGGCCCGCTGTAAGAAGTTTTCTCATTCGGCAATCTTGGTTGACGCCGGGCCCGCTGAACAGGGCCAGTGCGCTATCACTTCGGCTAGCCCGGCACGGCCGCTAGGGATGCACCAGCACCTTAACGGCGGTGTCCTTGTGGTTGATCAGGGTGTCGAAGCCCTGCTCCACCAGGTCGTCCAAGGCGATCCTGCCGGTGATGAACGGTTTCAGGTCCACTTTGCCGTCCTGGACCATTTTGATCACGGCCGGGTGGTCCCGGACGTAGGCGATGGTGCCGCGGAGGTCGATCTCCTTCAGCACGAGCTTCTGCATGTCCACGGTGGCCGGAGCACCCCAGATGGAGACGTTGACAACAACGGCTCCCGGCCGGACGGCGTCGAGCATGGTGTCCAGCACCGCGTTAACACCCGCACATTCAAACGCGACGTCCGCGCCGGTGCCGCCGGTGAGTTCGAGCACCCGGGCCGGAACGTCCTCCTGGCTGGGGTCAAGCACGTGGTCGGCCACCCCGCTGGAGATGGCTTTCTCCTTCCGCGCCGCGGTCAGCTCGCTGATGATGGTGGTCACGCCCATGCCTTTGAGGACGGCGGCCGTGAGCAGCCCGATGGGCCCGGACCCGCCCACTAGCGCAACGTCGCCGGCCTTCGCGCCGCTCCGGGCCACGGCGTGGTGCGCCACGGACAGCGGCTCGATCAGGGCCGCCTCATCCAGCGGGATGTCCCCGATGGGGTGGACCCACCGGGCGTCCACCACGATCTTCTCGCTCAGGCCTCCCCCGCCGCCTGCCAAACCGATGAAGCCCAGCTTGCGGCACAGGTGGTAGTTGCCCGACCGGCAGGACTCGCATTCGTCGCAGACAAAATAGGGTTCGACGACGACGTTGTCCCCCTTCGCGAGGCCGCTTACCCCATCGCCGACTTCAGAAATGGTTCCGGAAAATTCGTGCCCCAGCGTCACCGGAGCCTCCTCCCCCGAAAGCGGGTGCGGATGTCCCGGTGCGGGGACGAAGATGGGACCCTCGAGGTACTCGTGCAGGTCGGTTCCGCAGATGCCGCACCAGGCGACGTCGATCTTGACGGTCTCGGCGCGGAGGTCCGGCTCCGGGATGTCCTCGATCCGGACGTCCCCGCGGCCATGGAAACGTGCTGCCTTCATGATGGATCCCTTCCAGTCGGTGAACATGCGTGTCCTGGCGGGGCCCGGGTCCTCAAGGGCGGCCGGGCCGCATCCGAACATCCTCGCACCGGCTCCGGAAGTTCGGTAGGGACCTTTGGTCGGTGCCGTCCCGGGCTGCCCCCGCGCCGAAACCGACCGCGATCGAATCGGACCGCAATAGTTGGGTGCGGGCTTGTGTCGGTGCATCAGGCTTGATGCAGAAGGAGGAAGCCGTGATTGCAGTGCTGAACCAGGTCATCGATTTTATCGAGGAGCACCTCACCGGGGAGATCGACGTCGCCGGACTGACGGCCGGCCTCGGCACCACGGAGTATCACGTTCGCCGGATGTTCTCGTCACTGGCCGGCATGCCGCTGTCCGAGTACATCCGGCGGCGCCGCATGACCGTCGCCGCGGCCGATGTCATCGGGGGTGGCGACCTGTTGGGGACTGCGGTGCGGTTCGGGTACGGCTCCACCGAGGCATTCGCCAGGGCTTTCCGGGCGGTGCACGGCATCAGCCCCGGCGATGCCCGCCGGGACGGCGGCCCCCTTCGCACGCAACCGCAGCTCAGGTTCCGCCTGACCATAGAAGGGAATACCACCATGGATACCCGCATTGCAGACCAACCGGCCTTCCGGCTCGTGGGCCACACGGCCCGCGTGCCGCTGATTTACCACGGCGTGAATCCGCATATCCAGGCACATATCGCCTCGTTGCCCGAAGCGGAGCACGTTCGCCTCAAGGCACTGAGCAACACCGAACCGGCGGGGCTGCTTCAAGTGAGCGCCGACGTCGACCCTGACTACACCGAGGGCAGCGAGCTGACATACCTGCACGGCGTCGCCGTCAGCGAAGGAACACCGGTGCCCGGGGACCTTGACGTCATCGAGGTCCCCGCCGGTGCCTGGGCGGTGTTCCGCACCGCCGGCCCCTACCCGGCGGCCCTCCAGGCCACGTGGGCGGCGACGGCCGCTGACTGGTTCCCATCCAACCCGTGGCGGCTGAGGCCCGGCCCGTCGGTGGTGGCTATCCTAGAGCGCGCCGCGGACTTCAGCACTGCAACCACCGAGCTGTGGCTGCCGGTGGAACGCGCCTGACGCCCGCAGGAAGGCAAGGAGGCAGGGAAAGGTCCCGGGGCCCGCCGGCGCAGCCCCCGGGTTCGCGCAGAAATTCACCTGACCCAATCGCGGCTCGGGAAGATAAAATGGACCATGTTGGTCTTCCCAGCCATCGGACTCCTGCTCTGGATTGCCTTCCTTTTTGCCGTGCTGGTTCTCAGCGGCATCGTCTGGGCCGTGTGCCAGCTGGCGCTCGGGATCATGGGCGTGCTGGAGCGGCCCGGCTGGACGAAGAGGAATGTTGCCAACGTCCGGCGCGCCCCGGCCCCTGTCCAGCGCCGCGTCCCTGTCCATGCCCCGCCGCACGCAGCACCGCAGGTACGTGACCGGCCGACGGGTCCGGCACAGTCCCAAGCCTCGTTGGAGATCTGGCCGAAATGGACTCCTGCCCACCGGCGGTACGTGAACGAGGAGCTGGCCATCTGGCAGGAGCAGTTCGACAGGCTGGACTCCCGCACGTAGGCCCTGCCCAAATCAACTGAGCTTGTCACGCAGTTAACCGGGCATTCACACGCGCCTCACAAGCAGTCCAGTCGGCGTGTCTACGTTCGGATGCATGGACAACATTTCACGCAGATCCCTCCTTTCCGCCGGCCTCGGGGCCGGGCTCGTCGCCGCGTTGCCGGGTGCCGCCGTCGCCGTTTCAACTGCGGACGACGCCGGCCTCCGCACCGATCCGTTCCTGCTGGGCATCGCCTCCGGCGAGCCGTGGCCGGACGGCTTCGTGATCTGGACCCGGCTGGCGCTGGATCCCGTGGCCGAGGACGGCCTGGGCGGCATGCCGTCCCGCAACGTGGCGGTGGCGTGGGAAGTGGCTGAAGACGCAGGCATGCGCTCCGTAGTAGCCCGCGGCGTCGAGCAAGCCCGGATCGAAACTGCGCACTCGGTGCACGTGGAGCTCAAGGGCCTCCGCCCTGGGCGCGAGTACTTCTACCGGTTCCGCACGGGCAAGCACGTCAGCGTAGTGGGCCGCACCCTCACCAGCCCGGCACCGCATGAGACGCCGGCGGCCCTGGCCATGGCGTTCGCCAGCTGCGCGCACTACGAGCAGGGCTACTTCACCGCCTACTCGCGGCTGGCCCAGGACCACCCGGACCTGGTGCTGCACCTGGGCGACTACATGTACGAGGGCAGGAACGTGGTCAACAGCGGCAAGCTTCGCGACCATCAGGGCCCCGAGACCAGCCTTCTGCAGGGCTACCGGCAGCGCCACGCGCAGTACAAGTCCGACGCCGACCTGCAGGCGGCGCACGCGATCGCACCCTGGCTGGTTGTGTGGGATGACCACGAGGTGGACAACAACTGGGCGGACGAGATCCCGGAAAACAGGGACGCCAAGCAGCTGAACGACACCACCGAACGCTTCCGCATGCGGCGGGCCGCCGCGTTCCAGGCGTACTACGAGAACATGCCGCTGCGCGCCTCGTCCGTGCCGGCCGGGTTCGACATGAAGATCTACCGCACCATCCAGTGGGGCCAGCTGGCGAACTTCCACATGATGGACACCCGGCAGTACCGCGATGACCAGCTCGCGGGCGACGGCTGGAAGAAGAACGTCGCCGAGCGTCTGGCCGAGGACCGCACCATCACCGGCGCCGAGCAGGAGAAGTGGCTGCTGGACGGCTTCAGGAACTCCACCCAGCGCTGGGACATCCTGGGCCAGCAGGTCTTCTTCGCAGAGAAGGACCGAGCGCAGGCGCCGGAGATCGATGACGTCTCCATGGACGGCTGGGACGGCTACGCATCCTCGCGCCGCCGCATCACCCAGGGCTGGGTGGACGCAAATGTCCGTAACGCCGTGGTCCTCACCGGCGATGTCCACCGCAACTGGGCCAACGACCTCAAGGTCGACTACCGGGACCCCGCCTCCCCCGTGGTCGGTTCCGAACTGGTCTGCACGTCCGTCACCTCCACCGGCAACGGCACCGGCTCCACGGTGGATCCGGTCATGGCGTGGAACCCGCACCTGAAGTTCTACAACGACAACCGCGGCTATGTGAACACCCGCATCACCCGCGATGCGATGACCGCGGACTTCCGCGTGCTGGACTACGTCACGACGCCGGGATCCCCCGTTTCGACGAAGGCGTCCTTTGAGATTCGGGACGGAGTGCCGGGGCTGGTTGCCACGGGCGCATAAAGCACGACGGCGGCGGGGTGGTCGGCGACCCAACTGGCCACCCCGCCGTCGTCCGTCATGTTCGGTGATGTCCGCGGGGAGCGTTGACCGCAGCCCGTAACCGGCGGAACATTGGGTTCCGTGTACGCGCTGCGTGCCGGTTTGGGCCGGCGCGCAGCATAGAGCATCACCATTTTGAAACAACGGGGTTTTATGATGAAAAAGCTTATGGCCGGATTTGCGGCGGCGATGATGGCGTGTGGTGTGGTTGTCTTTGCAGCCCCCAACAGCTCGGCAAGTGCGGGCAGCGCAGCGAGTCAGTCATCGCACACGGCGGGCCAGATCATTGTGAAATTCCGCGACGCAGGCGCTTCAGCCGGCGTGCTGCGCCAGCACGGCCTCAGCGAAGGCACCGGCATCGGCAGCACCGGCGCCCACCTCATCACAGTGCCGGCCGGCAAGGAGCTGCAGCTCGTCGACGCCCTGAGCCGGAACCCGGGCGTTGAGTACGCCGAGCCTGACGAACTGGTGACCGCCTCGACGAACGACACGTTTTTCCCGCGCCAGTACGCACTGGAAAACACCGGCCAATCCTTTACCAACACCGCCGGCACCATCGCGGTGGCCGCGGGCAAGGCGGATGCCGACGTGGACGCCGTCGAAGCGTGGACCGTCACCACAGGCAACGAGATCAGAGTTGCCGTTCTCGATTCCGGCGTCGCCACCGACAACCCCGACATTGCCCCGAAGGTGGTTGCCCGCGCCAACTTCAGCGGCGCGGCAACCGGGCAGGACAACTACGGCCACGGCACCTACATAGCCGGCGCTGTTGCCGCCGCCTACAACAACGCTACGGGCGTCGCCGGCGTATGCCCGGGGTGCAAGATCCTGGACGGCAAGGTGCTCAACGACAGCGGGATTGCGTCCAGCTCAGGCCTTGTGAACGCTATCAGCTGGTCCGTCGCCAACGGCGCGAAGGTGATCAACATGAGCCTCGGCGTCCGCGCCTCACGGACTCTCGAAACCGCCGTCAACAACGCCTGGAGCAAGGGGGTGGTGCTGGTTGCGGCAGCAGGCAACGGCGGCAACCAGACCAAGATCTACCCCGGCGCCTACCCGAACGTCGTCGCCGTCGCCGCAACCGACAACACCGACGCCAAGGCGCCGTTCTCGACCTACGGGGCCAGCTGGGTGGATCTCGCAGCGCCCGGCTCCAATGTCTACTCCACCTTCCCGAACCACCCGTTCTACCTCGGCACCCAAAACGGCCGCTCCCAGGGCTACGACGTCGGCAACGGCACCTCGATGTCCTCGGCGATCGTCGCCGCCACGGCCGCGCTTGCCTGGAGTTCACATCCCGACGCTGACCAATCAGATGTCCGCGGATACGTCGAAAATACCGCCGACAAGATTGCGGGCACCGGGACCTACTGGGCAAAAGGCCGCGTGAACGCCTACAACGCCGTCCGCTAGTCCGCCACCTGGCCACAGCCGTTCCGGGAGAAGGTCACCAGGGGCGGTAGGGTGTGTCGCATGACTCGGGAAGAGGTCCGCGGCAGAATCGAGGCCTTCGTGGCCGATTTCCACACTGGGTGGCAACGGTCAGGCACGTCGCCGGGCATGTTCAGTTTCGACCCTGCGGTGTTCGAAGCCTGGGCCGCCGAGTTGGCCGGCCTGGTCGCCACCCACTGCACGCCGGGAATGCGCACCGGCCAGGAAGGTGCACTGTCATCCAGTCCGGCGCACCACCCGGACGCCGAACAGATCACGGACGTCGAGCTCCATGAGGATACGGCGACGGTCCGCTCGGTCATGGAAGCAGCGGGGAGCACCGCCCACTACTACAAGTATCAGCTGCTGCGCGGCGAGGACGGCTGGCGGATCTCCCGGCTCTCGGCCTTTCTCGACCCGCCCGGCAAGCCGTTGATCGATCCCGCCGCGGCCGAGGCACTCCTGCTCGGTGCAACTCCTGACGCCGCCCTGCCCCAGCTGCCAGCCCATCTGGAGCTCAACATCCCGGGGTTGTTTACGGCCGGCCGCGTGGTGGCACCGTTCGGCGAGCCGGTGCCGCTCGACGTCCTGCACGTCGGCGACCTGACATCAGCCTCCGGGGTGCTCACGGTCCTGGATCTGGGTTTTGTGGACGCACACTTCGTCCCGTTGGCGCGGCGGATCATGCCGGGCACCTACCCTGTCGAAGTCGCGACGGCGGCCGACATGACGGTGGCTGTCCGGCTGCGGCTCTCCAAGGCACCGGCCGTCGGCTGGCACCCCGCCGAGTTCACCAACGGCACGAACGGTGTGGGAGTCGATGCCGGAAACGTCGCGCTCCTGGACGCCGGGGCGCTGGTGAAATGCCAGGCCCAGCGCGTCGAGCAGCTGTTTCAAGAGCGCATTGGGCTGCTCATGGAAGTTCCGGGCACCGCATTCGCCCTCGACGGCGGGGCCGTGGATGCGGTCATGGTTTCGAGCGGCTACGGCGACGGAAACTACCCGTGCTACTGGGGCGTGGCCGCCGACGGCAGTCTCACCTCACTCGTTGTCGATTTCCGGGTGCTCGCAGAGAACATCCTTCGCACCAGCCGCGTGCCGTTCCAACCCGGCCCCGTCAGCACTGCGGAACTCGCCGCCCACGAACTGCAGATCACCGCGGACGGCGGGCAGTTCGTCTTTAGCAGCAGGGGTGAGGACATCACCGGCCTCCGGGTGCTGGCGCCGGACGGCGCGCTTCTGATGGACGGCGGCCAGCTCGGCACCTTCATGACGGGAGGCATCACCAGCAAGACCTGGAAACCGGACGCGCCTCCTCCGCCAGGTTCCGTCCTTGAGGTCACCGAGTACCTGGGGTACCGGCACCTCTAACTACTGCCCGGCGGCCTGTCCGCACAGGGATCAGAGCGGCCCGGTGATCGTCGGGCTTTCGTTCCGGGGCAGCTGGGGCACCCGGCGTGGCCGTCCGCTGCGCAGATGGCCGCCCAGGAACCCGCTGGTCAGCAGCAGCACTGCTCCTGCCCTGGCCAGGCCAATACCAAGCTCGTGGTGGCCGCGTTCACGTGCTGCCCAGGAGGCAAGGTACACAAGGGTGGCCGCGGCATTGACGGCGGTGTGAGCGATGCCCACGCTCTTGGTGCCCCGGTCCTTCATCGACCACGACGCCCAGCCGGACACCGCTGTGGGGACCGCCGCTATGACGCCCAGGCCCACCAGCCGCTTCGCGGCTTGCCTGGAGCCGTCGTCGTTGGAGAAGTCGAGGAAGATCGCCGACCACCAGGCGCCGAAAGGGCCGTCGGTCAGGATGCTATGGAGGGGAATGCCGGTGGCGTCTCCGCGGAAGAAGCTTCGCATTTCCGGGCGGGCCGTCAAGCGGGAAGCGTAGGGGTCAACGTTCTTGGCCAAAGCGCCTAAGGGTCTAGCCCCCTCAAGCCAGCCAAGGAGCCGCGGATAACGCCCGCCGCTGCCGGTATTCACGGAGCCGCTGGTCGGCTGTTGATTCGTGGAAGCACCTGGTGCGCTGGGTGTGGAGTGCATGCTGCTCAAAATACTCTTGGCGCTTCGTTATTGCACCGCAATTCCAAGGTGTCCAGGAGGTCGCACGCTCCGAAACGGTCGGTCTTCTTGCGCCAATGCTGGGAAGAAGTTGCGGCGGCCTTGACGCAGGGCGGTCAGAATCGCCTCAGCGCTTGCCTTTCGCTCCAGGGTACGGGGTTACGCGCAGCGAGCAATTTCGCATCATCACTCATTTGGGGGCAATAAATGAATACACGTTTTCGGCGCAATGAAGCGCGAAAGCCGGTCGACAACGAAGTCGGCCATGGGGTTCGGACTTCGCCGCGGTCATGGATTTCCCGAAGCCGGGTGGCCGGTGGGGCCTTGGCGGCTGTCGTGCTTATTTCAGCAACAGCCTGCGGAGGTCAATCGGCGGCCTCTATCGGCGCTTCCCTTTCCAGCGGGTCCGCATCGGCGACAGCAACGCCGACACCCACTCCGACCGCACCGGCCTCATCCGCCTGTCTCACCGAGAATGCAACTGAGAAGTACGCGCCGAAGATCTTCATCTGCACCAAAACCGATGCCGGAAAACTGACGTGGCTGGAGCAGTCCGAATCGAAACGGATAACGGAGGCGCGGGCAGCAGCGGCGGCGAAAGCCGCGGCAGAGAAGGCGGCAGCCGAGAAAGCCGCAGCAGAAAAGGCTGCCGCGGACAAGGCAGCACAAGATGCTGCTGCAAAGGCAGCCGCAGAGCAGGCCGCTGCGGAGGCGGCCCGTCAGGAAGCTGTTGCCGCAGAAGCGGCCCGCCAGCAACAAGCCGCCGCTGCAGCAGCGGCCGCCGCCGCCGCGGCCGCACAAGCCCAGGTGCCTGTCCGGCCTGCCGCCCCGGCAGCGCCCGCCGGATGCGACACGAACTACTCGGGAGCGTGCGTGCCCATTGCATCCGACGTCGATTGCGCCGGAGGAAGCGGCAACGGTCCTGCGTATGTGAGCGGACCTGTCAGAGTCGTCGGCTCTGACATCTATGGTCTGGACCGCGACGGGGACGGTGTGGGGTGCGAAGGGTAACCAACGACGTTGCGGACACCTCAATGGTGGAACTAAAACGTATCTATTGGAGCCGCCATGCCTTGCGCCTCGCCTATTCGGCCACGATTCTGTGGTTGGGATTTTCGGTGCTCCTGTCCCTCATGCCAGATCCAGGGCGCACGGCGGCTGGACCGAATATCTCCTCCCCTGCCGAGGTTTTGCGCGGAATGTTTGACGGCGTCCTGGCGGCGGCAGCAGTCCCTGGACTCTGCCTGCTCGTCCTGGGCATTCTGGCGGCAGTTGTAGTTTGCCGGGACGTCCGGCGCCGCGATCCGGTGAGGCGCTTCACCCGCCAGCAGCGCCGCGAAGGCATGGCCCGGGCCGCCGGGCAGTGTGAAATGGAAGCGGGCTTCCGGCGGCGGTGTTCCCGCACCGCTGAACACGGCGACCACTTCTACCCGTGGTCCAAGGGCGGCTCCACCAGCCTGCAGAACTTCGTCGCCGCCTGCGCCAGGTGCAACCGGACGAAAGGCGCCAGGATTCCTTCACCCGGCCAACAGGAGCGGATAGAACGACGACGGCGGGAGTACGTCGCGCCCGACGGTTTGGTCGGCGTCGGCGAACGGCAGCCGCTGCCCTGAATAACTGATACTCCAACAGAAACGTAACGGTGGCTGAGCCTGGCTACAACTTTGGTTGCTGAGCTCAACGAAAGCGAGTATTTCAACAGAAGTTGTTTCGCTGGTAGGGTGCCCCTGGCGTGCAGCAAACGAGAGTGTGTGAGGCCAATGCCGAGCGCTGACGCATCACGTTAGGTAACGTCTCGCATCGATGCGCTTCCGGATGAAAAGCCGTCACAACCTTGTGACCCATCAAGGCTTGACATTTGCGTGAGCGAACTCAAGAATTCGCCACAGTTGTGCGAGTACATCCAACCCGTCATCCGCTCGCACGATAAAAAGACCTTCTTGCTGCCCGCTCTTCAGGCTCAGGGTCTTAACGAACTCAGCCTGGAAATTCTGCTCACCGATCGCTTCTTCCGAGGCAATTCCGAATCTTATCTGAACACGCACTGTTCTTTGAGTCGGCCGGACCCGCATGAAACCAAATACGCGGGTCTTATTGTTTATTTCACGAGAGATTCGAAAGTATGACGGGCTCTCAGTTGCATTAGAGTGCGGCAATGAAGAGGTGAATTTTACAATTTCTTTATACTGTTTGAGGACTGCTTCATCGGATTTGGACAGCGTTTCAGCCAGACGATCAACAGCAGACTCTTCAGTCGGAGCCTCGCCCTTGGCGGCCGCAACCAACACCTGTGCCATCACCATGATGTTCCAAACTTCGACAGCGGGAATCGTCGGGATAAGCACTTCCTCGAGATAGGAACGCAAGCGTTCACGAGATTCCGGGGTGAACTGATCGCCTTGGACGTCGCCACGTCTCCCGTTCCTGCGCTCCCTTCCGGACACTACGATCTCGGAAGCTTCTTCGATATCAGCAGACTCGTCCGCCTCGTCAGAGGACTCATCGTCGGAATACCACCTGGCGTATGCGTCAAGCTGGCCTACGTCGAAGGTACCCCGTGTTCCTCCCTGATCAGGTCGGTTAAAGTCCTTGGCCAACTCCCTCAGGAGCTCGGAAAAAACAGCCGGCCAGGCGACCTGAAGTCCGAGTACTTTTAACGCCAAGGCTTTATCCAACTTTGGACCATTTTCACTTCCATGCATATACGCAAAAAGCAAGAAAGTGTTGACTAACCTTTTAATCTGACGAGGATTGGATCGAAGCCCTATTCGCATTATCGAGCGAAGATCTCGATCTGTAACACCGTCCATCCAGTCCTGAATTGCTGACCAAGTGGGAATAATATCGACCATATCGGCATCTTCGATTTTGGGTGCAGGAACATGGAATGGGACCTGAACAATCTTCTCGATAAATCTGTCGGGATCTGTCGTCGGATATTCGCTGAGGATTGCGGCCGTCAGATACTCGTAATCCAGCGCAAGAACGAATACAACTCCAGTTATATCGGTGAGTACGTGGATTGCTTCCAGAACACTGATTACGCCTTTAGGTGAGCACCGATCAAGATCGTCGACCAAAATGACGATTCTCTGTTTCGGGGGAAGCTTAGCTCCGATCTTTCCGAGTTGCTCAAACGGCATCAGGGTAGACGAAAGATCTGCAATTCCGTCCGAGGATGCAGACGGTGGCCTTACCGAGATGTCAACGCCCCATGCGGAGACCTTGATACTTTGCACAACGGACTTTACGACGTCCAGTGTTGCCACAAGTTTCTTCTTGGTTTCAGCATTGATATGCGCCAACTTCGTGCGTCGATCCACAGCCATCTGAATACGAAGCAGCATCGACAGTACCAGCGCACCTTTATCGGCATATCGCCATGCATCAAACTCGACAACTATCGGAGAGTCCGCGCCCTGCTCGGCACTGCTAACTTGCCCTGTCTCGGCCCATTTACCGAGTTCGTCATGAATGGCCGCGAGCAGCGACGACTTCCCGCTACCCCATGGACCGTAAAGCCCAACGGTGTACCGCGCCGGCTCCCCGCCCATGATGGCCGCAGCAATGCCGCTGACATAATTCTCAAAACCAAGACGGGGGTTTGGAGTCGGTGTGTCAACAATTACTGGCAACACTTTATGGCGAGTGGGAATGATCATGTTCGGAAGCATACGGGCACACTTAGGACATCGCAGTCTGGACATCCCGATTGCCCCCCCGTTTCGACGAAGGCCTCTTCGCGACCCAGGACTACGTGCCGACGCTAGCGGTTAACGGGTTAGAGCCGCCCCAACGAGTTTATGGAAACTCCCGCCAAGTCCACTCGGCCGAAGTTTCGCTGTTAATGAAGCGACACGATCGTTGAAGTGGGGATTCAATTTTCATTGTCGAGCTGACACGGATCTATTGGATTTGCAAGACTCTGCCGTTTGGGATATTAAGCCGCAATTTTTACCACGGTGTCCCTGTCCGCGCCTGCAACGTTCGCCGCGGTTCTGTCCGGGCCGAACCCAACTAGAGTTCTACATCTGGCACAAATGCATTGCAGTACACAGGCAGTACATAGACTGCGCTGTCTCGCCGACAGCAGCAGGTCGATGCCTTGACCACCGCTGGCAAGGCGCAAACGTGGCAAAGGAACCGAGCACCCCGCAGCCGACGGGCTGGCCTGAACTCCTACGGTTCGGAAACCGGCCGGGAGTACGAGGACCCCGACGCCGTCCTCTCCAGCAGCCCGAAGTCCACAAGGTAGCGGCGCAGCAGCACCACGTCGTCCGTGTAGCTCAGCAGCCGCTCATTGACCTGCCGCTCGGTGAGGTCCTCCCCCGGCTGGATGGCTTCGCCGACGATCCACGCCAGGAGCTGGCGCCGGTCCGCCGCGCCGGCCGGGTACCTGTCAATCCGGCCCAGGCGCAGGAAGCGGTCCACCCCGGTCTTCGGCTGGCGCTTTGGCTGCTGGGACAGAAGGTTGTGGAAGATGGTTTCGGAGGCATGAAGCGTGCTGTTTCCCGTCCGCTCCACCAGCCCCGCGTCCAGCAGAACGTCGATTGCGCGATGACGGCGCTGCTCCTTCGCGTCGGCAAGGACGTCCTCACTCAGCACGATCTGGGCGTACGCGGTCCGCGCATCCCGGTTGGCGAGCGCTGCCAGCACCCGGCGCCAGTGCGGTCCGCTGTGACCGGCGGATCCGTTCATTGCCTCCACCTCCAACTGCTATTCGGAGCCGCCTCGTCAGCAGGACGGGATAAATCCGGCAACCGCTTCGACGGCAGAGCGGGGGCTCGTCAGGACAGGGGTTCCGAGCCCGGTCAGTAGTGCGGCCGCAGGTTCCATGCTGGCCTGGGCGAGGACGACGACGTCGCAACGGCTTGAGAGCGTGCGCGCCGCCTCTGCGATCCGGAAGCGGTAGTCCTCCGCATCTCCGCTGAGGAAGGCATCCCACGCGCCGTCGACGAAGCTGATTTCAAAGGTGACGTCGGCTCCCGCAGCTTCCTCGGCAAGAACCTGCGTAGTCGGCTCCACGGTGCTTGTCAGCGCCGCGAGAACGCCAATACGCGGGCCGAGGGTGACGGCGCGGCGCAGCATCGGCCGGTCGATCCGGATCACTTCGAGACCGTCTTCGGACAGGCCTTCCGCGATCCCGCCCAGTGTTGAGCAGGTGCACAGGACCACCTCGCACCCTGCCTCGCGGAGTTCCGAAAGGTGCCCGGCGACGACGGCGCGCACGCGCTGCCATGCGCCGTCGTGCCTGGCAAGCTCCAGTGCTTCGGGATTCACCCGGTGGACCGTACGGGCGGCGGGTATGAGCTCCCGGGACAGCGCCTCGAACGTCTCTACGTGGACCTGCGCCGTGTGGAGGAAGCCGACAGTTCCGGGGCCGTCGGGGCGGGGTTCGCTCATGGGGCCTGACTGTAACAGAACAGGGTCCGCAGGGCGCCGACTTTGACCCGGCGGCCTGTACGTCAACCAAACGTGGACTGCTGGGCGCGTTGAACGAGTTCACGCAGCCGAAGCTGGTCAATAACTTTGCCCTGCAGCTTTGGCTTGAAGCCGCGAATAATGCAGAACTACCTAACCTCCGCATTCCAAGAATGAGTAGACCCCACTCTTGATCCCGCGTTCAAGCGACTGTGTACTGAGACTTCGGACCGGAGCGGCAAGTACGAGCCCGTTCGGCACAATTTCAAATCCAGCCGGTTCACGGGAAACGCTCCTGTTTAGAGCCTGTGACAACAGCCACCTTGAACTCGTGGGATCGATGACTTTGTTATCTGGTGTGCTGGACAGGTTCTTAGACAAGGAGCCACGATGTTCAGCAATGTGCCATTTCCCCTCGTTAGAAGGTCACGGCCAGCGGCGAAAGGTTACAAAAGGCCAGCGATGATTATGGTGGCAGCCATGATCGCAGTGACAGGAGGTGGCGTGGCCACCGCCGCACCGGCAGCAGCCGCCGAGCCAGAGCAAAACTACATCGTGGTACTGAAGGACGGGGCTCAGAACACAGATACCGTGGCCGCGACCCACGGAAAGAAGTTCGGCTTCGCACCATCGCGGACTTATAAGAACGCACTTAACGGATATGCGGCAAGCATGAGCGCTCCTGAAGCCAAAAGCCTGGCCACAGACCCGACCGTCGATTTCGTTTCCTCAGGTCGCGAGTTTCGCCGCCCCCCGGACCCGGCGCCGAATACCGAGCTTGCCCCTTTCTGGTGGCAGCGGATGGGCCAAACCCTGGACGATGCCACCGCTGAAGACGGACACAACTCCGTCCGGGTGAACATCGCCGTCATTGATTCCGGCATCGACGGCACCCATCCTGATCTCAATATCCGCGGCGGTGTGGATTGCCAGTCCGGTTCACCAGTCACAGTCGCCCCCGTCGACCCCTTCGGGCACGGAACAATGGTTGCCGGCATCATCGGGGCCAAGAACAACAGCATCGGCATCATCGGGGCAGCTGCAGGTACGCCTCTCTGGTCCGTCCGGGTCGTCGACGACGCCGGCACTATTCCAGAAGCAAACCTCCTCTGCGCTGTTGACTGGGTAACGTCCACCCAAAAGGACAAGGACCCGCGTAACGACATCTCAGTCGCGAACATGAGCATCACTGGCCCGGCGACTGATCTGGGGAACTGCGGCGCTGGTGTCGATCCCTTTCACCACGCCATCTGCCGCTCGGTTGAGGCCGGCGTGACCTACACGGTAGCGGCGGGTAACGAGAGCGCCGACATTGCGGCATCTGTTCCGTCCGCGTATGACGAGGTCCTCACCGTAACGGCCATGGCTGACTTCGATGGACGCCCGGGAGGACTAGCAGCGCCGCCTGTCTGCGCATCTGTGGACTGGAGTGCGGCGGGACAATCCGATGACCATGCCGCCTTTTTCTCCAACTTCGCCACACAACCGGCCGACAAGCGCCACACATTAGCCGCTCCAGGGGTTTGCATGGCTTCTACTGCGCCTGGCGGGTACTCCGTCGATCACGGGACGAGCTTCGCCAGCCCAGCCGTAGCCGGTGCTGTGGCGCTCTGCATCAGCAAGAAAGCCTGCAAGGGCTCCGGCAAGGAAGTCGTGGACCAATTCCTGACTCAGACCGAGGCATATAACGCGGTAAACGCCGACTTCGGGTTCGTAGGCGACCCGCTTCGCCCGACAGGCTCCCAGTACTACGGATACCTGGCACAGATTGCGGACTACTGTCCGTCTGAGACGCCAAAACGAACCAGCTGCCCGGGAAGGAAATGAGGAAAGGCAAAGGGTGCCCGACCACCCGCCCCATGCAGGCCGGACGCCCGCCGTCGGAATCAGAATCCCATTGTGGGCCGTGAGGGGCGGGCGTTACGATGCTGCCGGGGAGAGGTCCTGGTCAGCCATGACGAGTGTTAGGGGCCCAGCAATGACCGACTTCTTCACCATGCAGCCCGGCGAGACCGCGGCCCCGTTGCCGCCGGGGCCCGTCCTGTGCACCGGGACCGCGGGCATGCGGCGCATTCACCGCTTTTTACTCTGGGCATACAGCGAGGCGCCCGGCCTTGTCCGTTCCGCCGCGCCTGGCGACACCGCCCGTGCAGCCTACGTCGGCGAGGTGCTGGGGAATTTCGACATGGTGCTCCATATCCACCACGAGGGCGAAGACCTGCTGATGTACCCGCCGCTGGGGGAACGGGCACCGGCGTGCGCGCTGCACATTGAGCAGATGCTCGCGCAGCACAGGCAGGTCACCGATCGGCTCAAGGTCATCGAGCCGCTCCGCCTGAAGTGGATGGCAACGGCGGACGCGCAGACCGGCAAGGAACTGGCTGAGCGGTACGAAGACTTGTCGGCCGTCCTGAATGTGCACCTGCGCCGGGAGGTCACCGAAGTGATGCCGACCGTGGACAGGGTGATGACCGAGAAGGAGATGAACGGCGTCGGGCAGCACGGGATCAACCAGGTCGACAGGAAGTTCCTGGTGGGCTACCTCGGCATGGTCCTGGCCACGAATCCACCCGCAGACCAGAAGGAACTGTTCAAGGAGATTCCGCTGCCTGTCCGCCTTGCCTACCGCCTGGTGGGGCGCCGGATGTACCGGAAACAGTACTCAACGCTGTTCCCGGGACGCGCAGTTCCCGCGACACTGTAGGCGGCGCGGCGGTCCCGTCCGGGGCAGTCCGGGGCAGTCCCGGGAGCCTACCAACGGAAGGCACTTCATGCTGAATCTGGCGCCCGGACCTCGGCGACCCGCCCCGTTACGGCACGGCCCGCTGCGCAGCCTCAATCAGGGATGTGCTGCCGAATGCGGACTGGAAGGACAGCATCGCCGAAGGGCTGCCGCCGGAGTATGCCGAGGATATCCCGATGGATCTGCTCGGTCTCATCACCGGTCTGCCCGCCGGAGCCACGCAGATCCCCTGGGCTGGCCCCACAGTCCGCATCATCGAGCACCAGGCCCACGCCCCGGGCCATGCGGCGCTGCTGATCGAGGAGTGCGGCGTCCTGGTCGCCGGCGACATGTTGTCTGACATCCTGATACCGTTCCTCGACCTGCAGGCCGCGGATCCGCTCGGAGACTACCTCGCCGATTTGCGGCTGTTCGAAAGCCTGGCCGATGACGTCGTTGCCGTCATCCCCGGCCACGGCTCGGTGGGCGGGGCTGGGCAGTTGCGGGCGCGAATCCGGCAGGACCGCGCATACGTGGAAGCACTGTACGACGGCGGTGTTCCCGACGACGTGCGCGTCGGCCCTTCGGCCCCGCTTGACTGGCTGCCCGAAGTGCATCAATGGCAGCTGCAGCGGCTCGCCGAAAGACGCCAGCGCAAGTGAGAGAGCGTTCGCCGAAAAGCCGCATTAAATGAGAGAGCGTTTGGTAGGGGACGACGGCGGGCTACATGCTACGCGGGCGAGTGCGCAGCCACGGAGGCGCGTTCAACGGTGGGGCACATGATCTTCACTGCGGAGTCGATGGGGGCGTCGTCCAAACCCAGCAGCATGCGCACTCCTGCCGCCCCGAGTTCGTAGTGGGGCAGTGACACTGTGGACAGCGGAGGCCGAAGGTGGGCGGCGATGACTTCCTGGTTATCGAAACCGACTACGGCAATGTCGTCCGGGATGGACAGCCCGTTTTCCCGCAGGCCGTCGTAAAGGCCCATGGCCATGCGGTCGTTGTAGCAGTACACGGCGGTGACGTTGCGTTTGAGCAGTTCTTCGGTTGCGCCGTATCCGCCTTCCTGGTCCGGGTAGGCTTCCAGGACCAGGTGGGGGTCGAAGGGAATTCCGGCAGCTTCCAGTGCTTCCTTGTAGCCTTGGAGCCGTCCGTCCCTGGCCGGGGCGGGGGTGGTGGTGTTGATGAATGCGATCCGTACGTGGCCGCCTCGGAGCAGGATTTCCGTGGCGGACTGTCCTCCCTGTGCTTCGTCGGGTACCACAGCTCGGGCCGCCCCCGGCTCTGGGGAGAAACAGTTGACCAGGACGAAGTCCGCCTCGCGCAGGGTTTCCGGGATGTCTGTGGGCCGGTGGAACCACGTCGAGTAGAGGATGCCGCGTACCTTGTATTCGAGCATCATGGCGATGGCGTCTTTTTCCAGGTCGCGGTTGCCTTCGGTGTTGGCGATGAGCAGGGCGTAGCCGTTCTTCCAGGCTTCGTCCTGGGCACCGTGGATGATCTGGCCGGCAAAAGGGGTGGTGGCCACGCCGTCTGCGACCAGTCCGATGAACCGCGAAGTGCCGCTGACCAGGGTCTTGGCCATCGCGTTGGGGCGGTAACCGAGTTTCCGGATCGCGTCGTTGACGCGTTGACGCGTCTCATCTGCAATGCGGGCGTTCTTCTTCTTGTTGATGACCAGCGAGACAGTGGCGGTGGACACCCCGGCTGCCTCAGCAACATCGCGGAGGGTCACCGGATGGGCGCGGCCTATTCTGACAGAGACGTCGGGGGTGGCCGCGTTGCCTGAATTTTTCTCCTGCGAAATCATCTGTCCTCCATCAGGAGTATATCCATCTGCCGTGGCCGTCATCCCTTCGTCGCCCCGCTCTCCAGGCCTTGGATCATTGCTTTGTTCAGTACGAGGAACACCAGCAGCAGGGGCGTGATGGTGACGCACACGGCGGCGAACGTGGCCGTCCAGTCGGTCTTGCCCATGGCCCCGATGTAATTCTGCAGGCCCAGCGGGATCGTCTTCAGCCCCTCCGAGAGCACGAAGGTGTTGGCGAAGATGAAGTCGTTCCAGATGAAGATGCTGTTCACCAGCACAACTGTCACCACGGTGTTCAATGACAGAGGCAGGGTGATGAGGCCGAAGATTCGGTAGGGGCCTGCTCCGTCAAGTGAAGCGGCCTCGTACGTTTCCCGCGGGATGTACTCAAAGAAGGAGCAAAAGAGGTAGATCGACATCGGAAGGGCGAAGCCGGCCAAAGGGATGATCATTGATGGGTAGGTGTCGAGCAAATTGATCGCGGCGTAGTCGATGAAGAGCGGTACGAGCGCGATCTGGACGGGCACGATGATGCCGATCAGGAACAGGCCGCGGACGAACTTGCTGAACCGGAAGCCCAGGACCTGGAGCGCGTAGGCGGCCATCATTCCCAGGACCACAATCAGGAGGTTCGCGCCCACCGTGACGATGAAACTGCTGAGGATGTTCATACCGAGGTTGCCGGTCTCGAAGGCGCGGACGTAGTTTTCGAAAGTGATCGCCTTCGGCAGTGCGAAGGGGTCTCCGGTGGCGAAGTCGTGTTCGGTGCGCAGGCTGGTGATGAACAGCCAGGCCAGAGGGTAGACCTGCACAATGATGATAAGGGCGATGATCACTTTTGACAGGGTGCCGTGGAGGCTGGGCTTGCGTCGCCTGCGCGACGGCGGCTGGCTGGCTTGTGGGGCTGAGGCTGTGATGGGCCTGGTGATGGGGGCTGCTGGCGCGGTCATGCGTCCGCCTTTCGCTTGAGCATGAAGAGGATGAGTCCGACGGCGACCAAGCACTCGACGACTATGAAGACGGCGATGGTACTGGCGTATCCGAAGTCGGTGCTTGTGAATGCCGTCTTGTACATGTACGTGGTCAGCAGCTCCGAAGACTGTCCGGGGCCGCCGTTCGTCATGAGGAACGGGATGTCGAATCCGCGAAGGCCGTAGGTGGTCGCCATGATCGTGGTGGTGATCCAGACGGGCAGGATGTGGGGGAACCGGATCTTGGTGAACAGCTGCCACCGCGACGCGCCGTCGAGGCGGGCGGCTTCCTCAAGTTCCTGCGGTACGGACAGCAACGCCGCATACAGGATGAGCATGTAAAGGCCGGTGAACCGCCAGCCCTCCGGGGCCGACACCGCGGCAAGGACGGTGTTGATGTCCGAGAGCCAGGGACGTTCCAGGGCGCCGAGTCCGATCCAGTGCAGGAGCTGGTTGAGGAGCCCCACCGGTTCGATCGAGTAGATGCGCACGAACAGGAACGCAATGGCCACGGTGGAAATCACTGCGGGCAGGAGGTAGAGAGTTTTGATCAGGTCGCGGCCGCGGCGCATGGAGGTCAGGAGGCTGGCCACGAGCAGTGCGCCGCCGAGCTGCAGGACCAGGCAGATGGCGAGATAGCCGAGGGCATTGAAGAAGGAGCGCCAGAAGATGTCGTCTGCGGTGAGCATTCGCACGTAGTTGGCGAGCCCCACGAACTCCATGTCACTGATGCCGTTCCAGGAGAAGAAGCTGAGGAACAGCGACTGCAGGATGGGGAACAATACGGCGACGCAGTAAAGGAGCAAGGGCGGGAGCAGGAACACCAGGACAGAAAGTCGTGACCTGTTGGGGAGCATGGCTAGGCCTTTCGGGTGGGGGCCGCAGCCCCCACCGCTGTGATTACTTGAAGAACTTCGGGGCGTTCTGCGCGATGGCGTTGTCCATCGTGCTGGTGAACTGTTCGGGCGTGATGTTGCCCTGGACGAGGAGCACGAGCTCCTGCTGCAGCCGGCCGTTGGTTGTCGGGTCGAGCTGGGTGTCCCACGGCATGGCCTGTTTGCCCCCGAGGTTGTTGGCCATCTCCAGGGCCTTCTTGTACAGCGGTGTGGCGTTGGCCGGTACGGCCGTTTCTACGTTTGTCGTCGGTGAAAGTGCACCGGTGGCCGCGTATTCGGAGGGGTATTTCGTGAGGGCGAACTTCAGGAAGTCGCTGACGAGCGGGTCGTAGGTCTTGGCGTTGACCGCCATTCCAATGCCCGACGGCGAGACGAACTCGTTTGCCGCCGTGACGGATCCGTCAGTGGTGGGCAGCGTGAAGAAGTCGATGTCCTCCCGCACAGCAGGATTCAGCTTGTCAGTTGCCAGGCTTGGCAGCTCCCAAGTGCCGATGTTGTACATCGCTGCCTGCCCGGACGTGAACTGGTTCTGCGCGTCGGAGTAGCCCTGTGAGGAGAATCCGTCCTGGAAGCACTTGGCCTTGCCGAGCGATGCCAGCCACTCCACGGTCTTCTGGCCTGCGGGGTCAGTGAACTTCGCTTCGCCCTTCTTGAGCTTCTGGATGTAGTCCGGTCCGGCTTCACGGAACGGCTGGTAGGCGACATACCGCTCCAGCGGCCACTGGTCCTGGCCGTCGATGGCGATAGGCGTGATGCCGGCTTCGCGCAAGGCGGTGCACATGGCGGGAATGTCGTCGAGGGATTTCGGAACGGACACACCTGCCTTTTGCAGGAGGGCCTTGTTGTACCAGATGAACTCTAGCTCGAACTGGAACGGAATCATGTGCAGGGATCCGTCGTCGAAGCGCTGGTAATCCAGTGCGCTGGGCCGGTAATCGTCGTAGACATCCAGCGACTTGAGCAGCTTTTCGGCGTCGACCATCTTGCCCTGTTTGGCCAGCTGCTGGGCGAACGGTGTGGCATCGGTATCGAAGAGCTCGGGAAGCTTGTTCGCGGCAGCCAGGGTCTCAAGCTTCTGGATGTAGGAGGGCCTGTCCGGGGTGGTGATGAGGTTGAGCGAGAAGCCCGGGTGGTCCTTGGCGTAGTCGTCCGCGATTTTCTTCATGATATTGATGACGGCGCCGTCGGCCGGCCGGGACAGCAGCCACGAGATTTCCCGGGGCTTGACCTCCCCGGTGGGACTGACGTTGGACGGGTCGCTGGCGCCGCCTCCGCCGCCGCATCCTGCGAGGGCGATGGCCGCGGCCGCCGCCACGGCTGCTGTGCGGAATAGCTTCTTCATGAAAATCTCCTTTGATTCGGGCCGAAAGTGTTGAGGATGTTTAGTTGTCTGTGCGCGTGCGTATCTGAAGTTCGGTAAGAATTGCGGATCCCTCCCCGGCGAAGACGCCGATGCGCCCCGCCGGCAAGTCGTAGATTCTGGTACTGAGGGCGACCTGCCGATCCAGGACGGCCACGCACAGGTCCCCGTCAACGACGAGTTCCAAGGTGTGCTCTCCGGGAGCCAGGTCGCAGGGGCGTTCCAGTTCGATCTCGAACGGAATGTCCCCGGAGACATGCCATTGCGCGTCACCGGTGACTTTCCGCGGCCACCGGTCAAACACCATGCGGCCGCGTTTCGGTTCCAGGCGCAGAACGTAGGACTGGTCCCCGTCCCGGCTTGAGCGCAGCAATACCCCGCATTCGGTGGTGTTGGCTTCGATGTTGAGTACTGCCGAGGCGTAGAACTGGCTGGGCAGTTCCTCGTCAGAGACGATGGCGGTAAACCCGTCCGGTACATCCAGCCGCGCGGGCAGGTCACTTGTCAGGGATACAGGGACGTCGTCCCAGAAGCTGTCGACGAGTTCATCCGCGAAGCCGAATCCCAGCGTGCCGTCGGGATTTTGCCGGGCCTCCAGGACGGACATGGTGCCCGCCCACTGCCACGGGCCGCCGTCGCGCTTTCCTTCCTTGGTGGCGATCCAGCCAAAGAAGAAGCGCCGCCCGTCCCGCTCAGCGGTCTTGGACGCGTAGAACGCGCGGCCGTCGATGCTGTCCAGGTCCGGGACGCTCCAGGGACCGTCGGGGCTCTTTGCCATGCGGTAGCGGGTGGTGAACGATTCGGAGAACTCCGAGTAGACCATGTACCACCAGTCGCCCCAGGCGAAGACGTCCGGGCACTCATGGGTGATGTAGCGGCGCGGATCCCAGAACGGCTCGGTGTGCTCCCACGTCATCAGGTCGCTGGAGACGCACTGGGCTATGACGCCGCGACGGCGTTCGGGTCCGGCGGAGTGCCGGGCCGCCAGCAGCATCCGCCACTGGCCGGCGGTGCCGTCCCGGAAAACGAACGGATCCCGCCAGTCGCCGGACTCATAGCCGTCCGGGGCGCCGAAAGTGAGCTCCGGGTGTTTCACCCAGGTCTGCATGCCATCGGTGCTTGTGGCGTGCATGACGAGTTGCAGGGGTGCGCCGTCCGGACCAAGGTTGCGAGGGTTCTGTCCTGTGTAGAACAGGTGGTGAATGCCGGAGTCATCGACCACGATGCTGCCCGTGTAAGCGTTGAAGTCCAGATCGGACTCGCTTCCGTGGTGGAGCGAAACTCCCTGGTCCTCGAACTGCGTGAGGTCCTTCGTGGTGACGAGATTCCATGAGGTTCCCGGCTTCGGGTCTGAGCGGACCTCGTGGAGGTAGAAGAGCCAGAACTCCCCGTCCTTCTCGAAGGGGATGAGGTCCCCAACCCAGCCGTCGGCGGGCTGGAAAAAGATTGAGCGTTTCATCGGCGCTGATGTCCATTTCTGCTAAAGCGTTTGATCACGATAAAAGTAGCGTGGATCACACAGTTGATCAAGCGATTTAGCAAAGTTTATTTTTGCGTCGGCAACGGGTGATTAAACGCTTGACCAATCCCGGCAAGTCCCACTAGCGTCCTGCATAGCCGATCAGTTACCGCGCCCCTCGAAGCCGAGCGGCACGGCCTGGCTACGATCACCTGTTCTCTCGCCTGAGAGCGCGGCCCCTGGGATCCCGCAAGTGTTCCCACTTGCCAGCGCGCCTCCATCACCGCCGATGACTCACGGCTGGCCTGTGCGCCCGCCAAACCCTGAGAGGAAAACCAATCTATGACGCACCGCATCTCACGACGCGCTGTCCTGCAAGGCACAGGCCTTGGGGCTCTTACCCTTTTCGCCGGCAGCGCCGCCATACCCGTTGCAGCGCATGCGCAGTCATCCCTGCGGGCGGTCTATCACATGACTCCGCCCTCGGGCTGGCTCTGCGACCCGCAGCGGCCCGTCTATACCAATGGCGCCTACCAGCTCTACTACCTGCACTCCGGGCAGAATAACGGCCCGGGCGGGTGGGATCATGCGACCACCACCGATGGCGTGTCCTTTACCCACCACGGCGTGGTGATGCCATTGCAGCCCGATTTCCCGGTGTGGTCGGGATCGGCCGTCGTGGACACAGCCAACACGGCTGGGTTCGGCGCCGGGGCGGTGATCGCACTCGCCACGCAGCCCACCGACGGGATCCGCAAGTATCAGGATCAGTACCTCTACTGGTCCACCGACGGCGGCTACACCTTCACCGCCCTCCCCGACCCGGTGATCGTCAACACCGACGGCCGCACGGCCGCAACACCAGCCGAGATCGAAAACGCGGAGTGGTTCCGCGACCCCAAGATCCACTGGGACCAAGTACGCAGCGAATGGGTGTGCGTGATCGGACGGGCACGTTACGCAGCCTTGTACACCTCCCCGAACCTGCGGGATTGGCAGTGGAAATCCAATTTCGACTACCCAAACCCTGCGCTCGGCGGGATCGAGTGCCCGGATCTGTTCACGATGACGGCCGACGACGGCACACGGCATTGGGTGCTCGGCGCGAGCATGGATGCCTACAGTATCGGCCTGCCGATGACCTATGCCTATTGGACAGGCACCTGGAACGGCACGGCGTTCATCGCGGACAACCTCACACCGCAGTGGCTCGACTGGGGCTGGGACTGGTACGCCGCTGTGACCTGGCCATCGGCGGAGGCACCAGAGACAAAACGCCTTGCGATCGCCTGGATGAACAACTGGAAGTACGCGGCCCGCGACGTACCCACCGATGCATCCGACGGGTACAACGGGCAGAACTCGATCGTGCGGGAACTGCGGCTAGAACACCAACCGAGCGGCTGGTACAGCCTGCTCAGCTCCCCCGTTGAGGCGCTTTCAGGCTACGCCACCGCGACCACCATGCTCCCTGACCGCACCGTCAACGGCAGCTCCGTACTGCCGTGGAGCGGGCGCGCTTACGAGCTCGAGCTCGACATCTCATGGGACGCGGCTGCAAACGTTGGGGTATCGGTGGGCCGCTCCTCAGACGGATCGCGCCACACGAATGTTGGCAAGTACGGCGCCGAACTGTACGTCGACCGTGCACCCTCGGACCAGGGCGGCTACTCGCTCTCCCCTTACTCGCGTACTGCCGCGCCTATCGACGCCAACGCGCGATCGGTACACCTGCGCATCTTCGTCGATACACAAAGCGTCGAAGTGTTCGTGAACGCCGGGCACACGGTCCTTTCGCAGCAAGTGCATTTCGCCGACGGCGACACCGGCATCTCGTTGTACGCCGACGGCGGCCCGGCGGACTTCACCGGGATGAGGATCCGCGAGTTCGGCAGCCCCATCTAATTGCTGTGGGAGGCAGGAGGGGCAGTCGGCACAAACGCCCTCACCACGGCACTAATGGGTGCGAGCACGTCTGCATGCGGGTCTACAGTCACCCGGTGGATGATCATGCCTTCGCCTACTGCGGTGATGGCAGTCGCCGCAGTCCCGGGATCCTGCGCTCCGAGGCGCTCCATGGTGGTTTCGACTAAGGACCGGAAGTAGACGCGTCCGGCGAGCAGGGGGCGGCGGACGTCTTCATTGTGCGTGCCTTCGAGGAAGAGGACATACCGGGCAATGGTCCGGGTCCGGGTTGCCGTGGTGGCAGTTTCGACGGCGTGGGCCAGCAGCGCGACGAAGGCGCCAACATCAGCCGGCTGGCTGGGCGGACTCACCAGATCAGCCAGGTCCAGTTCTCCTAGCCACTCGACCACCCCGGTCAGGAGCGCCGCTCGGGTGCGGAAATAGTTCGACGTGGAACCCTTGGGAACCCCGGCCGCCACATCAACCCTGAGGTGGCTAAGCGCCTTCAGGCCCTGCGTGCCGAGCAGCTCGACGGCCGCATCCAGAATCCGTGTGCGAGTGGACATACTTCATACTACAAAAGTAGTGCCGTTCTACTACGTAAGTAGTACCCTGTTTCCATGGCAAGCAAAGCCGTCAATCTGCCGCCCACCGCGCTCCATTCTCGTGGAGGGCCAGGCAAGTCCTGCGGGGTCATAACCTGCCCGTCCGCCTAAGGTCCCGCGGCGCATACCGGCGTCAACACGCCGCACAAACAACAAGGGGACTATCCCGAAATGCTCCCGAGGGAGCGGGGCGAGGTCCCGCCTGATTCTGACTTGGAGGTCACCCCAATGACCGACTTCTTCACAATGAATCCCGGTGAAACCGCAGCTCCGGTGCCACCGGGACCGGTCCTGTCGTCAGGCTCCACTGGCATTCGGCGGGTCCACCGCTTCCTGCTCTGGGCCTACGGGGAGGCGCCCAACCTGGTGCGTTCGGCAGCGCAGGGAGACGCTTCCCGCGCCGCCTACGTGGGGGAAGTGCTCGGGAACTTCGACAAGGTGCTCCTGATCCACCAGGAAGGCCAGGACCTGCACATGTACCCACAAGTGGCCGAGCGGGCACCGGCAACTGCGTCACACGTAGAGCAGATGCTTGACCACCACAGGCAAATTCGGGAACGCGTCCAGAGTATCGAGCCCGTCCATAAACGCTGGATGCAGACTGCAGACGCAGCGGACCGGGACGTCCTCGCAAAGGGCTACGAGGATGTGCAGTCTGTCCTCGAGGAGCATCTGCGCCGCGAGGTCACCGAGGTGATGCCCGTCGTGGACCGAGTCATGACGGAGACGGAACTGAAAGCGATGATTCAGCACGGGGTCAGGCAGCACGACAAGAAGTTCCTCGTCACCTACCTCGGCATGATTCTGGCCACGAACCCGCCCGAAGACCGAAGGGAAATATTCTTTGGGGAGATTCCCGCTCCCGCTCGTCTCGCCTACCGCCTCATCGGGCGCAGGATGTACCGCAAGCAATACGCGACGCTTTTCCCTGGACGCCCGATTCCCGAAACGCTCTAGGCTCCAGGGGCGGGGAAAGTGCGAGAGGGTTCGTCGAAAGGCCGGGATTAGTGAGAGAGCGTTGGGCGTGGAGGGGCGGACGACGGCGGGCTGCCCGGGTTGGGTGCGCCGGTTTCGGCTGCGCCCAACCCCGACAGTCCCCAAGCACCGGAAGTCCTAATCGCCGTGAGTAGGTATCGTGCGCGGAGTTATTGGACCCTGCTCATCGACCCAGGTATCACGAGCGACGAAATGGCGGACCTCCCGGACTACCTTCGCGAGAGCCCAGCGTAGAGCGAAACCTGCTTGTGCGTGAACTGGCGTCAGCTCTCCTGCCGAAGGCCAATCGGCCTCTAAGGGGGCGGGATGGCCGGCGCGGAACCCTCGACATTTCTCGGTGTGGACCCGACCCGACTATGGCCAGACTTTGAAATCACCCTTGGTGATTGTATCCATGAATGGGCCGGGGTACTCGGGGGCTGCACAGTCGAACCTGTCGTCGGCGGCAATCCACAGAAGTACCCTGTCAGGTTCGGTTCTCGTTCCACCATCAATCACGATGAACTGGAAGTACTGATAGGCGTGGCCCTTAATTGTTGTTCCCGTAACGACAGCAGTGTCGCCGGTGACTGACAAGCAGTCCACATCCCCGACGTATTCTGAGTTGGGGCCTCTCACGGTCAACCTTCCGGAGGCCTCTGTCGATGATCCCCTTGCCGTCAGCGAGTATGCTCCTCCCTGCTCATTTTCTCCGAATCCCGTAACCCTGTGCTCGGGGGCGGCCGCCAGCGCAGGAGGTGCCGTCACTCCTAAGGCCAACAGCGTTGTAGCAGCAATGATTGCTGAGTGTCGGCGAACAATTCGCTTGCGCATTGTTCCTCCTGATCTTCGCAGAGCGTTTTGACTTAGAAACCGCGCTTTCAGGTACGGCAAATTGCGCCTTTTATTGATGTAGCTTGCCGTCACCGTGAATGCAAGCGATATTAGGGGTGCTCATTTCGGCTGTCAACGACAAATATGTTATGGAGAGCAGCTACCCGCCTGGGATAACCGGTCACATGGTGCCCCACATATGTGGTCTTCGAGCACCACAACAGGCACTGCAGAGACCCCGACCACCACGCCGAAGTAACGACGGGTGAAGATGTGCCGGGCAGGCATTGGCTCCTAACTTGTGGAGGCCGGGTCAGCGTTGAGGCGCAGGCGGTGGAACCGAGAAAAGGAGTTCGACTGCGAGGGCTCCCGTGGGGCGACCAGCACCGATGCGGTCTGGCGTTCTGGCCCGGGTAGCGTGAATAAAAAAATGAGGCAGATAGCAGCATGGTCAGGATTTCCATGACTTGTGCGCTCTTTCGCTGATTAGCGGGCGCACACTGGGAGAGGAGGGGTCGTCGCCTCGCCGCCGTCCAGGACGCGAGTTGACATGCAATTACCCCGAGAGCACCGCAGCACCTCTCACCTTCTAAAGAACTCATTTCGTCGCCTGGCAGCCGGCGTGCTGGTGGTCATGATCGCGGGACTCGCGGCGGGGTGGCTGCTTCCGCGGGGGCCGGTGACGGTTCCCGAAGCCCTCCTTGCTCTGGCGGCGGCCGTGGCGGTGGGACTCGGTGCGGGCTGGTTGGCGCGCTCTGCGTGGATAATGCTGATCGCACCGGTCACATTTATGGCCGTCTTCGAATTGGCACGTATGCGGGTCGACGGGCCGACGGTAGACGGCATCGAGCTGAGTGGTCTCTACGGCGTCATCGCATTGATCGGCGGTCGTGGAGTCGACGCCTTGCTCATGCTCCTGCCGTTGATTGTGGGCTGCGGCTGGGGTGTCTTTGCGGCCCGGCGGCATGTCCGAACTGCCGGATCCGGCCACGCCGCACGGCACCGGGTCCGTCTCGGCGTGCTGGCCATCGCGACGGCCGGCGTAATCGTTCTCTCAGCGGGCCTGGTACGCCCGGCGTCCACTGCGGCCATCATCGGAACCGACGGCGGACACGTGCCGGGGAGCATTGCCGAGATCGTCGACGTTCCGGTCGGCGGCCATGACCAGGGAATCCTGCTCCGCGGTGTCTCGGCCGAATCGCCTGTCCTGCTGTTCCTCGAGGGCGGTCCCGGAGGAACAGGCATCGGCCGGATCCGCAACTCAGGACAGGATCTGGAGCAGGACTTCGTCGTCGCTACGTGGGACCAGAGAGGCACGGGCAAGTCCTATGACTCGTTGGAGCCGACCTCAACTCTCACCGTCGAGCAGATGGTCGAGGACACCCTCGAAGTCACCGAGTACCTCCGCACCCGGTTCGATGAGCAGAAAATCTACCTTGTCGGCAGCTCCTGGGGGACCATCCTGGGAACCCTGGCGGTCCAACGCTCCCCCGAACTGTTCCACGCCTACGTAGGAACCGGCCAGATGGTGGATCCTTTCGAGACTGATCAGCTGATGTATGCAGAGAGCCTGAAAGACGCCGAGGCCCGCGGCGACCAGAGCACGGTTACGGCGCTGGAGAACCTCGGTGCGCCGCCCTACAAAAACACTCTCGACTATCCGGTGGCCATCGCGTCCAACCCGAAGCTGATGAACTTCCAACATGGCCCCGACTACAACCCTTCCTCGGAGTACCCCTCGAGTCTTTTCGTCAGCGAATACACCCTCCTGGAGCAACTGCGGGGCATGGCTGCGATCGCGGAGACATTCAATGTCCTGTACCCGCAGCTGAGCGGCACCGACTTCCGCTCCGACGTCCCCACGCTCAGTATCCCTGTGTACATCGTCGAGGGCCGGCACGAATCCGCCGGACGCGAGACGCTGGCACGGGCCTGGTACGACTTGCTCGCCGCCCCCAGCAAGAGCTACATCGAGTTCGACAACTCGGGCCACACGCCGCCGTACGACGAACCCGGCCGCTTCGCGGAGCTCATGGCCGACGTCTTCACTGCAACGAGGGTCCCGTGACGAGGTCAAGCAGGCCAGAGGCCCGTGAGGTGCCCAACCTTTCGTGTGCTCATTGTTCTGAGGCTTGATACGAAGTGGTTCATATGAAACTTCTGTTTGCGGTTTTCCTCGGTATCCACGGACTTCTTCACCTGTTGGGGGCCGCAAAGGGGCTCGGGCTCGCTGACGTGCCTCAGCTGGCCCAGCCGATCACTCAGCCGGCCGGAATTCTGTGGCTTAGCGCGGCAGTACTGCTCATAGCGACCGCGGTTGCCCTCGTTGCCCTGCCCAAATGGTGGTGGGGCATTGGAAGTGTTGCTGCCATCCTGTCGCAGCTCGCGATTAGTACTTCGTGGGCTGATGCCCGGTACGGGACGATCCCGAACATTATCCTGCTCATCGGTTTGGCCCTCGGGTTTCTGGCCCGGGGGCCCTGGAGCTTTCGGGCCGAGTACGACCGCGACGTATCACAGGACCTGACTCGATCCGTCCCAGGGCCGCTGCTGACAGAGACCGATCTTGAGCAGCTTCCTGCGGTGGTGCAAGGCTACATTCGCCTCAGTGGCGCTGTGGGTTTACCGAGGGTCCAGAATTTCTCTGCCCGATATCACGGACACATCCGCAGCGGACCCGACGCGCCCTGGATGTCCTTCACCGGCCGACAGCACAACTCCTACGACCTGCCCTCACGGCTGTTCCTCATGGACGCGTCACGGTCCGGGGTCCCCTTCCAGGCATTTCACCGGTTTATCGGACCATCCGCGACGATGCGGGTCAAAGTCGCATCGGTCGCCACCGTAGTGGAAACGGAAGGGCCGGAAATGGACGAGGCGGAGACGGTGACGCTCTTCAACGATATGTGCGTGTTGGCGCCGGGCGCGCTCATCGATCGCTGCATTCAATGGCACGAGATCGACCAGGAAACGGTCGAAGCGTCCTACACCAATGCCGGCCGCACCATCCGCGCCATCCTTTCGTTCAACGGGCACGGGGAACTGACCAACTTTGTTGCCGACGGGCGCGGTGCAGCATCGGCTGACGGAAAGTCGTTTACCAAGATGCCGTGGTCAACTCCGTTGACCGCTTACCGCAGCTTCGGCGCGCACCGGCTCATGGGACTCGGCGAAGGGATCTGGCATGCACCGGGCGGCGACTATTCCTACCTCCGTTTCGTCCTCGATTCCATCGAGTACAACGTGGCAGCGCCCCATGCCGCGGCTCACACATGAGCGCGAGTCTGATCATGCCGCTGTCCCAGCGGGAAGCCCGTTCCCGGCACCTTTCCCTTCGGGAGAGGTGATCGCGGGGGCGATTCCAAGCAAAGCAAGAACAAGGATCAGTTCCAGCGTGCCCAGCCCGAAGTAGACACTCTGCAGCCAGAAGTATCCAATGATGGCCGCCTCGGTGAAAATCCAGATAAGCATCGCGAAGCCGGCAACCGCGGCCGCCAGCAACGCCCAGCGACGCTGTGTGAGCAACGCAAAGGCAGCGGCTGCCTGCGTACCCCCGACGACGATGCCCAGGATGAGCCCCGGACCGATGAAGGACGGGAACCATGTCCCCTCCAGATGTTCCCGGGGGACCCCCGCGCCGTCAAAGAAGATCGCCATTACCCCGCCAACGAAGGCTGACAGCGCGTTGAAGATCAGGAGGGCGATGAGTCCGCCCGAAAACGTTTTGCTGGAAATTGGGAGACTCACAAAGCAGACCTTTCGATGGTCGCGCGCCAGAAATCCAGAGCACCGGAACCTCAGCGCCTCATGGGCTGACTGTAGTCCCCCAGTCGACAGACCAATAGGGCCGGCGGCGTTTGCCGGAAGGATGAGGAATTCCGGAAAAGTGCGAGAGCGTCCGGGAAAAACCCACATTAACTGATAGAGCGTTTGGAAGGAGGACGACGGCGGGCTGCTGGCTTGCGCTGTCTCTCCCGGTGGTTGCCGCTGTCCCTCGTGGTGGTTGAGCTTGTCGAAACCAGGTTTCGACAAGCTCAACCACCGGGGTCACCGGGTGTGGTGCGTCGGCTGCAGTTCGTACACCGGCGTTTCCAGCCCTTCCATGCGGGCCTTGAGTTGCAGGGCCAGGTAAGAGGAGTAGTGCCGGCTCTGGTGCAGGTTGCCGCCGTGGATCCAGAGGTTGCGCACGTTGGTGGGCTTCCACATGTTGCGCAGCTCCCCTTCCCAGGGGCCCGGGTCCTTCGGGGTGTCCGAGCCGTAGCCCCAGCACTTGCCCACGCGGTCCGCCACCTCGGGAGAGACCAGGTCCGCCAGCCAGCCGTTCATGGAGCCGTAGCCGGTGGCGTACACAATGAGGTCGGCCTCCAGCTCGGTGCCATCAGCAAGGACCACGGCGTTGCCGGTGATCTTGGAGACCTCGCCCGAGCGGAGCTGCACCCGGCCGTCGATGATCAGCTGGGAGGCGCCGACGTCGATGTAGTAGCCGGAGCCGCGCCGCAGGTACTTCACGACCAGCCCGGACCCGTCCACGCCGAAGTCTAGGTCGAACCCGGCGGCCTCCAGCTGGGAGTAGAACTCGGCATCCCGTTCAGCCATCGCCCGGTACACCGGCACCTGCATCTCGGGCAGGATCCGCATGGGCAGCGAGGCGAACAGCAGGTCGGCCTTCTCGGTCGTGACCCCGGCAGCCAGAGCCTTCTCGGAGTACAGGTCCCCCAGCGCCAGGTCCATCAGCGACTCGCTCCGGGCGATGTGCGTGGAGGACCGCTGCACCATGGTGACGTGGGCGCCGTGCTCCCAGAGGTCCGCGCAGATATCGTGCGCGGAGTTGTTGGAGCCGATCACCACGGCCTTCTTCCCTGTCCAGTCTCCACCGCCCGGGTGCTGCGAGGAATGCCGCTGCTCCCCCAGGAAGGAGCCCGCGCCGTCGAACGCGGGAATGTTCGGGTAGCCGGAGACGCCCAGGGCGAACACCAGCTGCTTGGGCCGCAGGGTCACCGGTGACCCATCGCGGACTACACGGACCACCCATTCCTGGGTGCCGTCGTCGTACTCGGCGCCCACGCACTCGGTCCCGCCCCAGTAGTTCAGCTCCATGATCCGGGTGTAGTGCTCCAGCCAGTCGCCGATCTTGTCCTTGGCGGCGAAGACGGGCCAGTCGTCCGGGAACTTCAGGTAGGGCATGTGGTCGTACCAGACGGGGTCGTGCAGGTGCAGGGACTTGTAGCGGTTCCGCCAGGAGTCACCCGGCTTCTCATTCTTCTCGATTACGAGGGTGGGGACGCCCAGGCGCCGCAGCCGGGCCGCGAGGCCGATGCCCCCCTGCCCGCCGCCGATGATCACCGTGTAGGGCTGCTCCTCATCGCCGAGCCGCGCCTCGCGCTCCTCCTTCTGTTCCAGCCAGGACCGCCGGCCCTTGATGATTTCGTGCGCGACGCTCTTCTCGCGGCGGGTCCCCTTCTTCTCCTCGAAGCCCTTCAGCTCCTGCATGGTGGTGAGCAGCGTCCAGCATTTGCCGTTCCGCAGCCGGAGGTGGCCGTAGCCGCGGGCGGCGGCGGTTTCGAATGTGATCCAGGCTTCCGTGGTGCCGGCGTCGCCGGTGGCGTCCTCGGAAAGCACCCAACCAGAAGGCTGCACGTGGTCCAGGGTGGCCTCGAGCATGAGCCGGATGTCCGCCTTGCCTTCGAGCGTTTTCAGGTTCCAGGTGAACGCCACGAAGTCGCGCCAGTAGCTGTCGTCCTCGAATAGCTCGACTGCGGCGTCCACGTCGCGCTGCTGCAGGGCGGTATCCAGTTCCGTCAGCCAGGCCTGCGCGGCTGTGGTGGGTGTTTCGGTCATGTCCACTCCCTTGTGTCTGATGGTCCGTACGTCTAGTGGTCCCGGCGGCCCCGTCCCGCCGGAATCCCCTGCGCTAAGCTGGTGCGGGCGTGAGCTGCATCACTATTGCAGCGCAGTGGGGGTTTCAACCGCGTTACACGGGCACTGCCGGCAAGGACGCCGCCGGTGAGGAGGACACTGTTTTGGACTACGGCCTAAGGTTTTCGGACCCGGCGAAGTACTCGCGTGCCCTGCGCCGCGCCCACGAACTGGTCATCTCCGGTGTCCCGCGCCCGGAGATCCCCATCGGTCTGGCGGATTCGTGGCGCCGCTCCATGGCCCTGGGCATCAGCCCGGACCAGCTCAGCCCCCGGCACCTGCACGACGTCTCCGACGTCCTGGAACTCCGCCGGGAGCACCGGCTGCAGCAGGTCATGCCGGCTCTTCACGACCTGCTGGCCGACGATTCAAGTTCCGGTCGGCACCTGCTGGTGCTCACCGATGCCAACGGCGAGATCCTGTGGCGCGTGGGCAGCCCGGAGGTGCTGCGGCGGGCGGACCGGCTGGAGTTCTCCGAAGGGGCCGACTGGTCCGAGGCCGGGATCGGCACCAACGCCATCAGCGAGGCGCTGGTCACCGGCGGGCCGGTGCAGCTGTTCTCCGCCGAGCACCTGGTCCGCACCCACCACGAGTGGGCCTGCACGGCGGCGCCCATCACGGACCCGGCCACGGGCCGGCTGCTGGGCGTGCTCGACGTCTCGGGACCGCTGGACACCATCAGCGCGGACACGCTGCGGATGGTGCGGTGCGCGGTCCGGGTGGCGGAGTCGCTGCTGGGAATGCACGACGGCGGGACGTCCTTGAGTTCCTCTTCTCCCGTTCGTGCGTCCCGGCAAACGGTCCGCCGTCCGGCTGGTGCCGTCGAGTCGCTGGAGCTGCTCGGGGATAGGCCTGCCGCGGTGTTTGCTGACGGAAGCCGGGTCCCGCTGACGTTGCGCCGGGCGGAAATCCTGGCTCTGCTAGATTCGCGCGCCCAGGGATGGTCCGCCGAGGAACTGGCCTATGAACTGTATGGGGACGCGGGCACTCCGCAGGCCATCCGCACCGAAATGTTCCGGGTGCGGTCCCTGCTCGGCGACGCTGTGGAATCGAACCCCTACAGGTTTGTGGCCGGCCTTGCTGGTTGCTCGGATTCGGGGCGGGTCCTCCGGCTGCTGCACGAGGGACGGGTGGCCGAAGCGTTGGAGGCGTACCGGGCTCCCCTGCTCAGCCGCTCAGGTGCGCTGGCCGTGCAGCTGCTCCGGGACCAACTGGAGCTGGCCGTCGGTTCGGCAGTGCGTGCCAGCGGTGACGCCGAGCTGCTCATCCGCTGGCTGTCCACGGACATGGGCTGCGCTGATTTTGAGGCCGTCGAGGCCCTGAGACGGCTGGTGGGACGTGGGGATGCGCGGTATCTGTCGTTCCGGGCGGGCATGGGCGACACAGCAAGGGACTTGCTGGGTTAACCCCGGCGTCCGGTCAGGGGTCAAGCCGCTTGTTGAGGAGGCAGAACTCGTTGCCTTCAGGGTCAGCCAGAACGTGCCACTGCTCGCTGCCTGTCTGCCCGACGTCGGCCGGGCGGGCCCCCAGGGCAAGCAATCGTTCCAGCTCCGCGTCCTGGTCCCGGTCCACCGGGTTGACGTCGATGTGCAGCGGGAGGCGTCCGGTTTGCGGGTTGCTGCTCGGGCTGAGGATGATGGTCGGCTGCAGGCCGCCGAACCCGGCGTCCGGCGGGCCGATCTCGATGGCACCGTCCTCCCTGCCAAGCTCGACATAGCCGAGGACCCCGCTCCAGAACCCTGCGAGGAGTTCCGGATCGGAGCAGTTGAGGACCAGTTCGCTGATACGGGAGACCATGAACCCCAGTGTATGACCAGGCCTACTCGGCGATGTCTGCCCAGAGGTCCGGGTTGTCGGACCGGAAGGCGCGCATCATGTCGACGGAGCGCTGATCATCCAGGACCACGACCTCAACCCCGCGTGTCCGCAGGAGCTCCAGCTCGCCGTCGAAGGTTCGTGTTTCACCCACCACCACCGGGGGAATTTTGAACTGGACGATGGTTCCGGCGTACGGGGCACACGGGGCGAGGGTGGTGTAGAGCGTGGTGTCCCGGTAACTCTTCTGCCGGCCGGCGGCGCGAAGTGCCGACATTTCTCCGTGGGCAATCGGATCAGCGTTTTGGACCCGCTCGTTGTGCCCACTGGCAATGACCACGCCGTACCGGGCGAGCGCCGCACCGATGGGGATGCCACCCTCAGCCAGGCTCTTCCGGGCGGCCTGATAGGCGGCTTCGAATCCCGGGTGGGGGGTACGGTCCAGTTACGGCGCAGCGGATGCCTGCTGTTCGTGGGTCATGGCGTCATTCCCGCACGGACTGCATTCAGGATCTTGTCGATCCCCCGCCGAAGGAAAGAAGGACGACGGCGGCACTTGCCTCTCACCGCCGCTTTCCGTCCGTGCGGGGGAAGGCAAAAGGGCTTGACAATTGCCGCAGCCGTTCTGGCCGCCCGGGACCTATCTTAGTGGCGGGTGGTTTGGGCAAGGTTCTGATATTGACCGGCTTTGCGCGCCGAACACGGCAGTTGCTTTGGGGGTCATGGTCGTCGCACGGACGGTTGCTCAGCTACGGGACCGTCTCGACGGACAGCGTCCTCAGCCAACCGTCTGTGGTCTCACCGTTGATAGATGCCTCACCCATCTCCACAATCATCTCGACCTTTGTACCGTCCCGCCATCTGGCAGCTTCTGACTTGTCAACGAACACGGGCAGGTCTTGGGCTCCCCCCTGGGCCTTCAGCATGACGGTGAACTCCCCGGTTGCCCCGGTCGTCCACAGCTCGGACATGAACAGTTCACCGGTCAGCCGAAACTGATCCCCCATCTTAGTTCCACCACTCCGGCCGGCGTTGAGCTTGTCCAGCAACTCATCGACGGTGATAGCCGTGACCACACGGGCGGCAGGGGCGGGCTGGACTGATGGCGTGCCTGCTTCAGTCGGTGCGATCTGGGCTTCAGTTTCGACGGGCCGGGACGGAGTCTGCGACGGGAGCGTCTGGGCAGTGTCGCTTGAACTATCACCGCCCTGGAGCGGACTGATGATGAGCAGCCCGATGACTAAGAGCGCGAACAGGCCACCGCCGATCCCAATCAGTTTCCACGGAGTCTCTGGTTTCTGGCGTCGGAAGGTCAGTCCCGACCGCAGTGTCCCTTGATCCTGAGAGACGAACTCCCAGCCCTCGTTCTCAAACTTGGCTCTAGTCCTAGCTTCCAAGCCGCGAACCGTCTTCACGGACCTCGTCTCATACTTCACACGCGTTACTGTCGTCATATTGCTCCCCCTCGGCACGGACATCTAATACCCTTTGAGAGCTTAGAGCGGCGCGAGAGTGCCTCCAACTCGCACCCCAAACTGGGCACTGATCATCGGGCGTCCCGCGTCCGGAGATCCCCACCTACCGGGCGGATTCCTGGCGCCGCTTCATAGCCCTGGGCATCAGCCCGTACCAGCACAATCCCCGGCACCTGCACGATAATTGCGACAGCCTGGAGCTGCGGCGGGAGCGCAGGCTGCAGCAGGTCATGTCCGCGCTGAACAATCTGCTTCGATGATTAAGTTGCGGTCGCAGGCCCGGCCGCGCGAACCTATGCCGCGGTCAACCCAGACCAGAGATTTTTTAGTTAAAGATTCAATAATACATCCCATTGTAAATAACACAATGAGTACCAATCAGTCTTGTCATATTTGGAATTACGTATTGTCGCAAGACCCGAAAAACCTTTTGCCTCTGTCATATTTGAGCCATGACAACACCAGAGTTCCCTGGGGCGGGCTCACAGCAGACTTCGCCCAACTACCCATCTCCCGCACAGGCTGATCACGAGGCGTCAACGCAGACCCTCCCGCCTCAGCCGGCGAAGGCTAAGAAGCCGTTGAACATACTGGGGCTCATCGCCCTCATCACAGCAGTGCTCGGGTTCATCTTCGCCTGCATGCCCGGAGCCCTGATCGTTGGCTGGATTCTGCTGCCGATCGCATTCGTCCTGGCTCTCGTTTCTCTGTTCCTTAAAGACAAACCCAAGGGCATGAGCATCACTGCCTTGATCCTGTCAATCGTTGGAACCATTGTCGGCTTCGTCGTATTCTTCGCCGTCGTCGGGTCGGCGGCCGACGACGCATTCGGAAGCGGCGACACGAAAGTCGTAGCACCGTCCGGGGATGCGGGTTCCACTAACGGCGGGGCAGCGGAAGCACCCGCTGCCAAAACCGGGACCCGCGAGACCCCACATCCGATCGGCTCTGTCATTGAGTCCAAGGACTGGCGCGTTGTGGTCAACTCGGTCACCCTCGCCGCCACCGACGCTGTTGTCGCTGCCAACCAATTCAACGATCCGCCCGCCGCGGGTTCGGAATATATCCTCGTGAACTACTCTGTCACCTACATCGGCGATGACGCTAACGGGCAGACGCCTTCATTCGTGTCAGTTGAATACGTGACGGCGGACGGCCGGACTGTGAACAGCTACGACAAGTCCGTCGTAGAACCGGATCCCATCAGCTCGAACGCGCTCTTTAACGGGGGCTCGGCAACAGGCAATAAGGCCTTTGAAGTTCCGTCGGCCACCGCTGGTCAAGGCGTTCTCGCCGTCAGGCCGGGCATGTTTGGTGACAAGGTATTCGTCGCACTCAAGTAACACTCCGGGACAAGTGCAGAGCCTCCGGCAGCGAAGTGCCGGGGGCTTTGCCATGCCACGAAGCAATTCTATATCCGCCATTGAGGCCACCTCAGTGACTGCCAACGGGGCACCAGCCTGGGCTGCGCCGCCACTCCTGCTGGCAACAGAAGTCAGGGTACTCCCAAGCTGGGCTACGACTCCGGCAATGCCTACTTACATGCCCACAGTTCTAAGACTCGGGCTTAACGCCCGGAATGTGACGCCGCATCCAGGCTTCGAGGACATCGGTCGTCGTACTATTCGAATTACTTGAACCATCAACGGGGGACCAATTGAAGAAATTGTTTGCTGCCGGCTCTTTGGCTGCCGTGCTGGCCCTGACCGCGTGCGGAGGCCCCGAAGGGACCTCGGTGGTCGCCGTAACCACACCTTCTCTATTCACCGTCAACCAGAGCTGCGAACAGCTGTTCATCAAGGGTGACGAGGGCCGGCTGATGAAAGCCATTCAAGCTCTGACCGGACTGCCAGCCGAGGTCACCGTCACGAACGTCACCTCGGCTGTCATCGCCGCCGGTGACCTCGAGTTTGTGTCCGGGACCGCGAACGAGGAGATGAAGCCGCTCATCGAAGCGCTGGTCGCGCCGCTGAAGGCGGTTGCGCCCGGGCCGAACACGGTGCAGCCAGCCGACGTCGAGGCCGCGGAGTCCAAGATTCTTGACGCCTGCCCGGCCCAGGCCAAGGACTACGAAGACGACAAGGCTGTCGAGGCTGCACGGGCCAAGGCAGAAACCGACATCGCAGCCCGGAAGGCGGCCGAAGCAGCAGCTGCAAAGGCGGCGGCCGACGCTGTGGCCGCTGCGGCTGCAGCTCCAAAGGAGTATTCAGGTGCCGGGGATGATGTTGTCAGCATCGCCAAGCACGGGGCTGGGGCGCAGGTAGCCATCATCCAACACACCGGAGGAAGCAACTTCGCCGTCCACACGCTGGACTCCACTATGGACACCACCGACCTGCTGGTGAATGAGATCGGCAACTACAGCGGCACTGTCCTCTTTGATGCCCGCGACCGCGATGAGACGACGGCCTTGAAGATAACAGCCGGCGGGTCCTGGACGGTCAAGCTGGTCCCACTGACGAGCGTGAGGTCTTTCGACGGGTCAGCCCCAATGACCGGGCGCGGGGACGATGTGTTTGCCTACACGGGCTCTGCAAAGCCCGCCACGTTCACCCATGACGGGTCTTCAAACATTGCCGTGAAAAGTTACGGCACCCGGACGAGCCTGCTAATTAATGAGATCGGTGCCTATACCGGGACAGTTGTCTGGTCCCCCGGTTTCTACACGGTCACCGCTGATGGGAACTGGTCCGCAACCCTGAAATAGCTTTCAGGTGACCGGGCCGGCTGGTCCGAGACGCCATTGGCACGTGGACGGCCAAAGTGAGAGAGCGTCCGGGAAAAACGCCCATCTAGTGAGAGAGCGTTGGGGGTGGAGGGGTACGGTGGAATTGTCCCGCCTGGGTTCCCCCAATCCCAGGCGGGACATTCTTTGTCAGAAGGAGAGATGACTGTGGGACTGCGAAGCTTCTTTACCCGGCACCGAACACCAGTTGCAGGAGAGTCCTCCGCCGTCGTGGTGGCCACCGAACGCGAGCCGCTGACGCCCGCGCAGCTGGCAGACCTGGAGTGGCGTGGGCCGAACTGCGTCAAGCGCTCCAAGAGTCAGGGGTGACCTCGTTCCATGCCTGCACACGGGACGGGAGCCGCTGGCAAGACAACCCGCAGTCCGTACGCGGCATGACGGACACGATCAGGCGCACCCAAAAGTACACTGCCGAGGGTCTCCAGGACGGTCCGGGACTGTAGGGACGGGCCGGCCCCGAAGGAGTCAACAAAACCGGGGGGCAGTCCCGTCTCTAGGGTTCTTGCCTTGTCGGACTGCGCGGTCAGGGCCTGGCGGAGCGGAAGCAACTCGCTCAAACGTCTCGCAGCCACGCAGTGGAGGTGCTCAATCACAGGCCGGAGCGAGGTCGGAGCTGTCGAAGGAGCTGCTGGTGTCGCCTGGATCCTTTGACGCAGCGCGAAGTGGCGGTGTCGAGTATGCGCGGTGGTGAAGCGCATACAATACGCAGGGTGCTTTGAGTCGTGTTGCGCTCGGAGCGCCATGCCTGCCGAATACGGTGGCATGAAGCACATATCAACGCAACATATATAGGACGGGCATGGCAAACAAGAATCAGTCAAGTAGATTGACGGATCAGCACATCTTATCCAAAGGTGTTATAGGAATTTTTGGCGAATATGCAAAGAATCACGATCTCAATGTGTCTGAGGTTTCTCAACTGCTTGTTGAGCAGTTGAAGATCGAGTACCCGATGTTGCAATTCCGATATCGGGTAAGCGTGACAAAATCGGAAATCAACGCCGCGCTGCAGAAAATAGACGCCATACTAGGCCAGACCCTTTTCGTATCAAACTCAAGTATCAGACCTGACGGGGGGCTGATTGAGGTCAAGGATGACCATGGTGAATGGCGGATCGTTGTTGTCTCGGAAGCAAAACAGCAAGGCAAGGATATTGAAAACATTCGCGCAGGCAAGTTGGTTGGCACGAAGAGTGATCAAGACCTGATGGCTGCTGGAAATGCTATTGAGCGCTCACATAAAAATATTTCTGAAATTGCCAATCTAATGCTCGCAGAGTCGCATTTCCCTTATGTGCTCTTTCTCGCAGGGTCGAATTTTCTCACAGAAACCGTCACCGTAACACGTCCTGATGGCCGGAATGTTGTTTTGCAATACAACTCAGGGATGCTCAATAGATTAGACAGGCTGACATCTGCGAACTACGGAATGCCGATCAACACAAATTTGTGTGAGAACAAACTTGTTACTTACCAAGACAAAGCGATCTCGCTTCAGGCTGCATCCATCTATTCTCAAGGAGATGGCGAGGAGTGGGATAGCCTCGAGATGATGAGCATCATGTTGGATGTAGCGAAAACATCCCTCAAGGTGCTTGCGAGTGATTTATTTACTCAGATGACGGGCAAAGGAAACTAATCGTGGCGCGCGTAGTTGAGCACTCATTGCTGCACAAAGCTAAGAAGAACAAGAACGACGAGTTTTATACGCAACGGGTGGACATTGAGAGAGAACTACAGCACTATACCTCTCAGTACATCGACAAAGTTGTTTACTGTAATTGTGACGATCCTGCTGTTAGCAACTTCTTTGCATACTTTTATGAGAACTTTGAGAGACTCGGTCTTAAGAAGCTAATAGCAACTGGATACATTAACGATGAACGAGGATTTGGCAGTTTTTTTGAGTACACCGGTAAACCTGAAGAGAGAGCGCGTTTTGAAGCGAACGACTTTCACAGCCTTGAGGGGGACGGCGACTTTCGTGGCGCGGAAAGTGTAGAACTCCTTAAGGAAGCAGACATTGTCGTCACCAACCCTCCTTTCTCGTTGTTCAGAGAATTTATTGCTCAGATGGTTGAGTTTGACAAAAAGTTCCTGGTGATTGCAAACGTCAACGCAATCACATACAAAGAGGTTTTCAACCTTATTCAGGCCGAAAAAGCGTGGCTGGGCGTCCACCTCGGAAGGGGAATTTCGGGGTTCATTGTTCCAGAGAATTACGAGCTGTATGGGACCGAAGCGCGAATTGATAGCAATGGCAACCGCGTCGTCTCGCCGAACAATTGTTTGTGGCTAACGAACCTTGACTACCAGAAGAGACACAATGAATTAGAACTCACCAAGTCATATCACGGGAATGAAGCGGCGTACCCCCGGTATGATAACTTTGATGGAATTAACGTCAACAAGACAAAGGACATTCCGGCCGATTACACGGGGTATATGGGTGTTCCGATCACTTTTCTTCACAAGCATAACCCTGATCAGTTTGAAGTGATCCGCTTCAGAAAAGGGGATGACGGGAAAGATTTATCGGTAGGTGGTAAGTGTCCGTTCTTTAGAATTATTATCAGAAAGAAGGGCGACAACCCAGACCCGAAAAAGGCGAAGGTAGAACTTCTTGGATCGCAGGGCTGGCAGACCAGGTTGTGGTGAGAGCCCCTCGCGTTGTCAGGCTGGAACGGGTACCACCGGCTCATAGCAAGTCCGTTTAATCGCGTGCCTCCACTACCGGTATATCTAGGCTCACATCATCCTGCCGGCTGCCCGCTTGCTGGTCGGCCATGATGCAATGGGGATGCGTCTGAGGTATTGCGCTGTGATTGATCAATGGGACGTAACACTTCACTCCGGATGAAAAGTGACAAGGCGGACCGTTACAAGGTCCCTGCCGTAGGACTCCACACCGATATCAACGTCAAACCTGACTTGGCTCATTTCGTTAGTGCGTGAGTTTGGGTTGCGGATGGCATCGAGAATGGCCTGCTGCTCGGCGGCAATATCGGGGGCGAATGTCTGCGTGGTGCCGTTGATGGCGATGGTCGCTGAGCGTAAGGGCCGGAGTTGTCGGATGACGTTACGCACCGCCAGCCCTGTCCTGTTCTGGACAGTCCGGGAGACCGCAAGCGCTGTGAACACGATGGTCAGGTGCGCCTCGATCGCGTCACGGGTGCGGTGAAACATAGGCCTGGCCCGCAGGTCAGTTTTGCTCATCCGGAAGGACTGCTCGACATGCCACAAATCATGGTAGGAGCCGATGACTTCCCCTGCGGGCATGATGTTTGCGGGGATATTTGTCACGTAGCCTTTCAGCCCGACGAGTTGCCGGGCACGCGCTATCGAGGCCTCGTCCAGGCTCGGTTTCCCGCTGGCGGTCTTGACGAACCGTGGGGTCCGGGCTGATTTCTGTCCCTCGATGACCTCCCGTGCCCGGTTCTCCTGGGCCGTGAGCGTTGTGTTGTCATGAACAGCTCTCTTGCGGGAGTAGGCCCAGACCGCCCGCCAGGATCCCGGGTGCGCGGCGGGGTCCCAGGCGGGTTCGGCACGCAGATCAGGGTTGTTCTCATTCTTGTGGCCGGTCCTGGGGGTGACCGTATCGATCAGCTGCCCGTCGCTGAACGCGTCACCGTGCCAGCGGAAATGCGAGGCCAGATCGTTCGGCGCCTTGGTCATCCGGGAACCGACAATGAACCGCAGGTTCGCCTCGTCCAGCTCGCGCAGATTGCCGGCTGAAAGCATGCCTTCGTCGGCGACGACGACCAGGTCGGCCAAGCCGTGGCGGACCTGGAAATGCTTGATAATCGGGATCATGGTTGCCGTCTCGGCCTTGTTGCCTTCGAAGTAGCCGATCTCCAACGGAAACCCACCGCGATTTACCAGCAGACCGACAACGATCTGGGGATCAACGCGACGTTCCTTGGAGTACCCGACTTTCCGCAGCTCGTCTTCCTTCTCCGCCTCGAAATACAAGGTGGTCACGTCATAGAGCACCAGTGAGACGTCCCCGTCGGTCCTGCACCAGGTCGCGACCCGGTCGCGGTACTTATCCGCAGCTGCCCGGGCAAGGGTCCGCTTCATAGTCGCGTAGCTGGCAGGACTCTGGCCGAGGTCCCGCAGGACTCTGCCGGCATCCAGCAGTGAAGTTGGTTCCACGACCCGGGCGATCACCAGATCCCGGAACACCTCGTCACCGAGGCCATCGAACTTCAACGACGTGAACACCCAGGCCAACGCATTGAACAACAACCGGGAGTCCGTGCCCACCACGCGGGCAGGGCCCTCGCGCCCAGGAATTGCTGCCGGGCCGGCAATATCGAACAGGCCCGCATTATCAGCTGGGCAACCAGATTCTTCACCGGAGGCGTGCGCTCGACACCAAGCTCAAGGACGCCCTGCGCCGGATTCTCAAGCAACTCGCGCGCACGCTCCAGCAGGACACCGAGTTCGGCTTCCGTATGCGCCGAACCGACGTGCTCCACTATCCGCTGACGCCCCCGCACATACTCCGCGATCTGCACACCCGTCGCCCCCGAGGCCGTCCGCGCCCGAGTACCGTGACAATATCGGACAGGTCAGCGGTGCTGCGCCCCAGCCTGGTCAGGTCCGTAACCACCAGGGTGTTCTAATGGGTGGAAAAGACCATTTGACTAAGCGGCAGGTTCTTCATCAGACACGTCACCTGCTGCTATCCGCTCCGCAGTCAACTTGTACGCCTGCTCGATGTAGTCCTCAAGGTCCTTGGTTGCTACGCGCCACATGCCCCGGCCGCCTATCTGCAACCCACGCAGCTCGCCCGACTTCAACAACACACGTACAGTCGGGGCACCAACAGCCAGCTCCTCCGCTACCTGCTCAATCGTCAAGAACCTCGGGCGTTTCGATACTGCATCATCAGTCACCCAACAACCATAACCAAGACAGCGTCCCCTACCCCCGCAGTCTTGACGCTCTGTTTCGAAAGTGCCCCCTGGGACGGTCTGCTCGCCAAGTGCGAATCCATGGGGGAAACACAGCAAGCCAGCCGTCATCAAGGCTCACATTTGCATCACAAGCTTGACCAAGCGTGAGTTACCGGCACGGACTCCCGGACGGCTGCGATCAGCGACCTTCTATGGAGAACAACTCAGCCACATGTAAGGCAAGACCAAAGCCTTGAGCAGGTCGGTGCAGCCGAACCCAGGGCTTGGGGATCGGGTTGTGCCCACTGGCTTCAGGTGGACCCTGGGTGCACAGCTCAAAGCTCTCCTTAGGCGTGCAACCCGCCCCGGCGACCTGCCGCCGGAGTTCAAGAGTGTTTGCGGGACCTGAGGAACGTTCTGGAGCTGACGGCGGTAGGGTGTGAGAATGTTCTGCTGTGCGATGCTATGCCAGGGGCGCGGTGCCGGAACCGAGGATGTCCGGTGCCTGTGACGGGGCTCAAGCGGCCAGCTCCTGACCCGGAGTGGGTGCAGATGTACCGGCAAGGCATCCGCACTTCAAAAATCGCTGATGGCGCCGGTGTGGCAGAGACAACGGTCCGCTATCACCTGGCTATTGCTGCCAGACTGCAGCCGTCTATTAGGGAGGAGCACCGCGATGCCGCCACCACCCTTCCGCGGATCTTACCCGCGGGGCGGCAGAACCTGGAAGACATCCTCGATCTCTACAAGGCAGAGGGCCGGCTCCCCACCACTGCGGGCTCCTCAGCCCGGGAACGGGCATTGGGCGTCTGGCTTCATCGCCGAAGGCAAGAGGCGGAGCAGGGGGTTCTCTCCCCCGTATACAAGGAAGCCCTTGATGTCATCCCCGGGTGGCACCGTCCATCGACGAAGAAGAGCGATGACGAGGCGCGCTGGAAGCAGCGCCTCTCCGAGGTGATCGACTTTTTGGCCAGCGCCAATGACTGGCCCCGGCACAACAAAACCGGCATCAAAGAAGAGCGGGTCCTGGGCGTGTGGCTCCACGTCCAACGCATCAACCATCGGGCGGGTCGGCTGGACCCAGCGAAGGAAGCACAACTGAACGCCGTGATCCCCGGCTGGCGGCAGGGGCGCAGCAAAGGCCGCCGGCCCCGGTCGGAGGCACAGCAGCACACCACGCATTGAAGCCCTTGAAGGAGCCATTCTTGCAGGGGGCCGCGATTCGAGCTGCCCGTGGCTGCGTGATGCAGGAACGCTCTCTTGCCCAGCCAATCCCACGGCTCCCTTCCCTCCGACTCCCGGGAGCCTCCATAGCCTCCCTGGCTTTCTAGTTGGCCAACAGCCGGGGAACGCCGGGCGGGTACCTCATTGCCCGCCCAAGGCCACTGCCACTCGACGCTGTAGATCGGCGTAGGCAGCGTCTTTAGCCTATTGCGGCCACCAGGAGTGTGCTCACTTGGAGGATGCCATCAAGGCTGTACACGGGTGCACCGGTCAATCCTTTGCTCTGCCGACAACGCTGCTACCGCGACAACTGAAAGTGGGCCGATTGCAGATAGGTTCACGGTTGCTAATACGATCAGAGAGAACTTCTGAATAGGTGGGAAAATGCATCGGACCAAGCAGCGACTAGAACTCACTTGGTACAACAAAGACCTTGCTCTTGTTCCTGCAGTGCACGGTAAGTACGGGTATGCCTGGGTTAGCCCTACCGATCCGAGGTACTGCGAGACTCGCCCAGTGATCGTGACCGGGTACGTTGAGGGCCGACAGGCCGAGAAGATCGATGGCCAGACATACAGTTATCGAGCCGACCTCGAACCGCAGACACGGAATCTGCTGATTCTGGGCGAGTCTGGAGACGCTCTGAAAGCTCTCACTCGTGTCCCGGACCTGAAGGATGCTTACGTCGGTCAAGTCAAGTGCATCTACATCGACCCGCCCTTCAACACGGGTGAAATGACTTTCGGCAACTATGAAGACAACCTCGAACACTCAGTGTGGCTCGGAATGATGCGAGACCGTCTCAGCCACCTGCGCAGGCTCCTCAGCAATGACGGGTCGATCTGGGTTCATCTAGACGATACCGAGAACCACCGGATGCGCTTGCTGTTGGACGAACTGTTTGGACCGCGAAACTTCGTTGCGGAAGTGCAATGGCAGAAGGCTGACTCCACCAGAAACGATATCGCTGGTCTTTCTTCCGATCACGACACAATCCTGGTCTACAGGAAAAGTAGCCGCTGGACCCCGAACCGCCTACCGCGCACGGCGGCATCCGACGCCCGCTTCTCCTCGTCAGACGGGGACCCTGCGCCGTGGTTCGATGACAACCCCACCGCCCCTGGAGCTAAAAACCATCAAGGAATGGTCTACGCTATCCAGCACCCGATCACGGGGAAGGTCATTTATCCGACACGAAACCGGTGCTGGTGGACTGAGCAGTCAGCTCTGCTGTCAATCATGTCCGAGTACGCCCCCTATGAACTTCGGGACCTCCAGGACGAAGCCATCCGTGCAAATCTGTGCGGAACAACGCCGGAAGACGTGCGCGTTGGGGTGCCAGCAATCATGCTCGCCGTACCGCTCGAGGAGGCCCAAGTGACCGCCCGACGAAGGTATGAAGAAGGCAACTGGCCTGCGGTTATCCTTCGTTCAAGAGGCACTGGCGGGCTAGGACGGAAGGCCTATCCGCCAACGCAGGGCCTTACACCGTCCACGTGGTGGAGCAACAGCGCCGTCGGACACAACCGGGAAGCCAAAGCCGAGCTGAAAGCTCTCTTCAGTGAAGAAATTCCTTTCGCAACACCGAAGCCCGAGCGTCTCTTGGAGCGCATCATACGCATCGCCACAAACCCGGAGGATATCGTCTTAGACGTGTTCGCCGGTTCTGGGACGACTGCGGCCGTAGCGCAGAAGATGGGACGTCGATGGGTTACTTGCGAACTTATTGAAGACACTGTTGATCGCTTCACCCGACCACGATTAGCAAAGGTCGTACAGGGCGAGGATCCGGGTGGGATCACCAGAACGCCGGGTGAGCGGATCCCGGCAACCGACGTGGAGTTGCCGGATGACATGACTGCTGATGAGGCACAACGATTTACGTCATTGCTGAACAGGGTGATCAGGGACGACAAGGAGCTGAAGAAGTCATCCGTCGTCAAGGACCTTAAGGCACGGACCAAGACGGCGAAAACTAAGGACGCTATCAATTGGCGGGGCGGTGGCGGATTTCAAGTAGCACGTCTAGCACCCCCTTGCTTCGACTATGATCCGGAGCTGGGCGTGGTGACGCTGACCGAAGCGGCTGAGGATCCTGGAGCCCTAACGGCATCCGTTGCTGCAAATCTAAAATTCAAGCTGACCCCTGATCACCGAGTGTTTCACGGAGTACAGGGTCGGATGCGCCTGTTCGTGACCCGCATCCCGCTCACGCCGGAGGTCGTTAGAGAGATCGCCGCTCACCTCGACGAAGGCGAAGGCTTGACCATCGCTTCGACGGTGGTCCTCGACGGCGCAGCCCAAGCACTGCGGGAGTCCGCCCGAGGATCACGTGTCCTCCATGTTCCGCAGGATCTGTTCACAGCGGAGAAGGAAAATACTCGATGATTCCCGGATTTATACACGACCCGGCGCTTGTAGAGGCAATCGGTGCACGCTTTGATTTGCGTGAGCCTGTTCAGCTTGCTTTCGACGCCGTTGTGCAGGCGTTGGCCAACGGCTACGACCCGGCCGTGCCAATGGTTCTAGATCTGGCAACCGGTGTGGGAAAGACTTACGCCATGGCCGCTATGGTGGAGTACCTGCGTGTACAAGGCGTCCGGGACGTGCTCATCGTCACCCCGTCGGCGATCGTACAGTCAAAGACCGTTGCGAACTTCAGCCCGGGTCATTCGAAGTACATTGAAGGATCGCTCGTGGCTCCCTCGGTGGTGACGCCGGCAGATTACGACACTTGGACCGACCGTTCGGGCAGGGACCGCCTCTTCGGTGGCGGCGAGGACGCGGTACAGCTGTTCATCCTAAACGTTCATCAGCTCACACCTCCGAAAATCACTGACGGGGAGACCACCGGAAAGGGAAAAGAGGCCGTCAAGCGTGCATTCCGTACCGTCCGGGAATCTTCTGGGAACCCTCGTGACTACCTGAACAGCCTCGAGGACCTGGTCATCATCGCCGATGAACACCACCTCTACGGAGACACTGCCAAAGCCTTCCAAGCAGGAATTAAGGATCTTAAGCCGGCGGCGATCATTGGACTCACTGGTTCGGCCTCCGAAGACGATCACGTGCTGTTCCAGTACTCCCTAAAACAGGCTATTACTGAGCGCTACGTCAAAAGACCGGTGATCGCATTCCGTAAGGGCGGCTATGGGGAGCACTCGGAAGAGCAGCAGCTCCGTGATGCCTTGACCCTGCTGCAGGTCAAGGCAGACCACTACAAGTCGTACCAGCAGGTTAACCCCGAGCAGCCCAAGGTCAACGCTGCATTATTCGTTCAGTGCGCTGATGTCGCACACGCCACGCAGATTTCACACTTGCTCAGAGGTGCGGAGTACTTCAACAGCACTGAGGCTGTGCTGCAGGTCGACAACGAACACAACGACGAGGCGACCCTGGACCGCTTGGGAACCATGGACCAGCCGCAGTCCCCAGTGCGGGCCGTAGTCTCGGTGAACAAGCTCAAGGAAGGCTGGGACGTTAAGAATGTGGCCGTCATGGTCACTCTGCGTGCAATGGCTTCCGAGGTGCTTACTCAGCAAACCCTTGGACGCGGACTGCGCCTACCCTTCGGCAAGTGGACCGGGGACGGCCATATCGATCAGCTAGACATCGTGGCTCACGAATCCTTCCGTAGCCTTCTTAGAGCCGAAGACGTGCTCAAGACCTTCGGCATGGACTCTCTGCTCAAGAGCCCAGTTTCCAGTGCTACACCCGAAACGACGGGCGCGTCAGCCGAACCGGATGCCGGCCACGCAGGGACCAATGGGGCAGCGGGGACACCGCCCCCCTTGCACACTACGGTGCCTCCGACTGCACACGGTGCTAGCGAAATCATCAGCGTCGCCGACGGTACTGTAGGCGTCATCGTCTTGGACGATGATGCGCAGCTCGAATCGGCACCAACACCGACGCCCGTCGAGGTCAAAATCAACGAAGCATTCGAAGGTACAACCTTCAGCTTTCCCAGTACGGCGATGTCACGCGAAACCGCACCCTTCAGCTTGTCGGCGATCCCCGACACGGCTGTGGAAGAAGCAGCTCTCAAGGTCACCGACCAAGGCGGAGTGCTCCTGCGCGAGGCTATCGTCATTAAGGGCAAACTGCTGTCGACATTGGCCCAAGAAGACGTCAAGGTTTCTGGGCTCTTCGTGTCAACGAAAGAAGTGGTCGCCTCACTCGTACAAACTCTCGTAGGTATGAAGGTTATAGAGCCGTCCGGAGTGAATCTGCTGCAAATCAAGAACCGCATTGCCCCCCTGATGGTCAGCAGCGCTGATATCGAAAATTGGTCAACTAAGGCCCTGGCTTCAGCTGCTTACCATCTGCGAGAAGTCGTTCAGCGTGCTGCCACCGCACACTCTCGAAACTTAGGCACCGTGACAACGGTTCGTGCCCGGACCATACCAATCGAAACAAAGTACCAGTTGCCACTAGGCAAGGAGGTCTTAGAGCTGCTATCGACGGATACCAAGGGTGAGGGCTTTAAACGTTTCGAGCACTATGGTCCTTGGGACAAGGGCTTGTTCGAGGCCGCGGCCTTTGACTCATTCAGCGCCGAGTACCGCATCGCTGCCCTGCTTAACCGATCCGGCGGCATCGAATGGTGGATGCGGCTTTATTCGCGTCACAAGGCGACTATCGCATACACGACAAGCAACGACTACAACCCCGACTTCGTGGCACAGGATAAGAACGGTTACCACTGGATAATCGAGGGCAAGTCCGAATCTGGCAAGGACGACCAGACAGTGCAGAACAAGCGAGCAGCCGCAGAAGAAACCATCCGGCTCCTCCTCGGGCACCCCGATTTCGGAGGTCAAAAATGGGGGTACGTCATTGCCTATGAATCTGATGTCGCCTCTGCCGAGTCGTGGGAAGATCTCCGAGCAGCGACCAACCCAGTCATGACTAAGGACTATGGGATCTAGACAACGCCACTCGTTATGGCCACCCCCGCAACTCACACAGGCGGTACAGCTGGAGGGCCTTGAAGTGCTTCAACTTGGTCCAACCGAAGCCGCGGTACTCCAGGTCCGTCATCAGCTGCCAAAGCGCTTTCCGTTCCGCGTCGCGGACCGGGCGGTCACCGGTCAGATGGGTCAGTGCAAAGCTTAGGCTATAGGCATAACCAAGTCTGACCAGTTTAGAAAAGCGCTTGTAATTGTTGAGGGAATAACCAAGCAGGGACCGCGGAAGCTCTTCGTTCCCATCCCGGACATAAATAAGACGGCCTTTCTTCCGGCCCGCACGTAGGCTGACCGCACGGGCGAAGACATGCCGGCGTCACTGCGCCCACGCGTGGAGCTGGCTCACTCAGGGCGTCCCCGATCAATGACGGCGTTTGCGAGGCGAAACTCGCTGAGGCCCGCCTGAAAGAGCTTAGCCAGCGCGGCGGAGACGGGAGGCCTTGGCGGATTCGTCCAGTTTCGGCCTGCCACCCGTTCCACGCTTGTTTTTTGCTTTGCCATGAATCACAGTGACGAACGCCAGCTCCCAGCCGGTCAGGCGCAGAAGTTCCGCTACGCTGCGTCGATTTAGATGGCTATAGTAGCCTCGCAGTAAACTTGAGCCCCGATTAGGGACACCTGCAAAAGGAGTTGCTGCAAGGTAGATGCCTCAGTCCAACGGACTTATATCCAGAGCTGCAACGGGCCGATGGCAAACAATAATTTGCTTCCGCGAACAGAAACTGGTTGCCCGCGCGACGCCTGGCTGGCTCGGATTCCATCTATGCCAACTCGCATGGCTTTGAACCGCGCCAGCTCGAGGCGGATGTCGGCTGCCAAGTAGCGTAATTCGGCACAAGCACATATTATTTGCAGCCAGGAGATAAACCCCGCGAGGACCAGCGCGATGATCAATACTATCAAAACGGGGAAAACCGGGAAAATATTCAAGAATAGGAGCCAAACAGCCTCCACGACAACAATGGCTGCAAGTGCAGCGCTCGCAAACCAAGCGAACTTCCAAGACTTCTTGTTCCACTGCCACTGCAGCGCAAATCGGTAAACCTCGGATCGCTTATAGGATGCCCCCGAAGGCATCAGCATAAACATGCAGTAGAACCTTCGAGTCAGCCCATTCGCATGCCACCGTCTTCGAAACGTTTTTCTTGTTGCACTCATCTCCAATTCTAGTTTTTTTAGCTTCTCATTGCGGGAGGTACTCTCAGCTTGAGCCTGAAGGGCGCGGATGTCAGCAACGAGCTCAGCCGCCGACAGCGGCCTAGTTCGAAAATGTGCCGCAAAAAGAAACATTGTAAATATCGCAAAAATAAATAAGCTTCCCGCAAAGAGGATGCTCCCCGTAACACCGAAAGGACGTTCCACCGTGTCGACTGAATCCATCACTAAGATTTCCTCTGCTGACCAAGAGGATGCGATTCCAACAATGTAAGAAAATGCCAACGTTCCCGTACCAAAGACAACAAATGTAAAAAATATACTTCTTTGCTCTTTACGAATATGGTCGGGAGACGCCTGCACATCCTTAAGCATCTTTTTGTCAAGTATTCGCGAACCGATCCAGACCACCTGAAAGAACATCCATAACAACATGACAGTCGCTGTGATTGCGATTACTGAAATAAGTTCCATTTCCCAAGCCGTTTCTGATTTATCCTAAACATATAATTGTAGGATCGCCGCAGGACTGCAACGTCTGCACTAGATTACCGTTCACCTATACAGCCCACCGCCGGCTGGCAGTTGCGTGCCAGAAAGACGTGATTGGACATCTACCAAAAATAGCCTGTGAAATTTCCCCCCGCCCTAGAGCTGATCCTGAATATCGATAGTGCGCCTTCACTCACTGCTCGGGTGCATACGCTGCTCGCAGGATTTGCACCCGTCTTGCTGTGATCATTGAGGGGAGAAAAAGTTCCTCCTACTGCCTGAGTACGGAGAGGGGCCGAAATGCTATCCGGGATCGCCAGCCGAAACTGGTGAGGTTAATCGGGAGACAGGTCTTCAGACTCACCGAGCGACCGCCGCTGCCGTCGCGTATACATCAGCAGGCATCGGCCGGTGCAGCCTCCAGGTAATGGCAATGGGCTTCTCGCCCCTGTGCTGGACGTAGTCCACCTGACCTAGACAGGTGTAGGGAACCGTCAGCCTGGTCTCGTCGTCGGCTGTGTTCCTCGTGAAGATCAGAACCTTCGAGCCGTGCGAAGTCCGATCTAGATATCGGCGTCCTGTGGGGCTGCTGGGCGAGGTTGCGTTCTGCGATTCCCAGTGGAACAGCTCCGGGCTGATGGCGTAGTCCTTGTACATCGTGGTTGCCGAGTGCTTCTTGTCGTCCTTATTCAGGGTGACAAAGAAGGCATCTGTGGAAGTTGCAGGACACCATGCAACGCCCTCGCGGTGCTGCACGTTCTTGCCCTGTTCCAGCGAGCCGTACTGAAGCGCCGCGAGAACCTCCTCGCGCCGGTAGGTAGCATGCGAGAGCAGCGGGACATGCTGCAGCCCCGCACCGAGGCTCTTAGCCGCATGCTTTGATGCCGCCGACCCCAGCTTCACGACCTGGCGAATCTCGCGGCACACAAACTGGTAGCCGCGTAGGTGGTCCAGGCCGTCGTCGTATGCTGTGAAACCGCCGCCGTCATCCCACAGCGTGTAAAAAAGCATGCGTGCGAAAGCCTGCTCGCGCATGCCAAACTCCGCATAGCGGGGGGCATCGTGAGCAACGAGCATGGAGTACGCGTCGGCACGTTCCCGATCGTCCACGTGAATCAGCGCGGCCATGCGGCTCAGTAGCTTCTTCTCCTCCGCGCCCGACCGCTCCTCGACCTTCCTGCGGAGCACCGTCTCCAGGGGAGAGTACCCTTCGATCAGCCCTGCCTGCCGGAGGTAACCAGTCCAAGAGTCCCTGGTGGAACGGTAGATGGTCTTCACATCGTTCCCCGACCGCTCGAGATAGGCCTCCAGCTCGGTCTCGGCGTACGACTCAATGTCCCGGACCAGCTGTGCCCGGTTGAACCGAAGCTGTGCCTTGATGTTGTCCAGCACCACCCTCTGCGCCACCCGGTCCAGCACGATCTGCGAGCCGGACGGCAGGTACGGGAATTCGTCCTCGACAGCCTTCTCCAGCTCCTTGCGCCCGTAGCCGGTTAGCGCCCGGTAGCGCAGATCAAACCGGAACTCACGGCGCTGCTGGCCGATGAAGTCCAGGACCGTCAGCACCGCCTTGCCCTCAGCACGACGCAGCCCGCGGCCCAGCTGCTGCAGGAAGAGCGTGGCACTCTGCGTGGGCCGGAGCAGCAGGATGGTGTCCACCTGCGGTAGGTCCAGTCCTTCGTTGAAGAGGTCGACGGCGAAGATGCAGTTGACCTCCCGCTTGCCCAGGCGTCGCAGAGCTCGCTCGCGGTCAGCGCTGTCAGTGTTGCCGTCGACGGCAACGGAGGCAATGCCGGCTCGGTTGAACACCTCCGCCATGTAGTGGGCGTGCTGCACCGAGACGCAAAAGCCGATGGCCCGCATCTGCTCGGTGCTGGTGGCCTTGTCGCGGAGTTCGCGGATTACCTTGGCGGCGCGGGCGTCGTTGCCGGTGTAGAGGTTGCTGAGTTGCGTTGTGTCGTAGTTGCCGCGCTTCCATTCCAACTGGCTCAGGTCGACGTCGTCCGAGACTCCGAAGTAGTGGAAAGGCACCAGCAGGTCAGCGTCTAGGGCGTCCCACAGCCTGAGCTCGCTGGCGGTGCGGCCGTCGAAGAACTGCTTGGCGACGTCGACGCCGTCGCCGCGTTCCGGCGTCGCAGTCAGTCCGAGAAGTTGCCGCGGCTGGAGATAATCCAGCAGGCGCCGGTACGTGGGCGCCATCGCGTGGTGGAATTCGTCGATAACGACGGCGTCGAAAAAGTCCGACTCCAGCTGTTCGATGCCGAGCGACGACAACGACTGGACGGAAGCGAATATATGCTTCCACTCTTGCGGCTTGTGGTCCCCCACGTAGAGTTCGCCGAAGGCGCCATCCTGCATGACATTTCGGTAGGTGCGCATGGCCTGCTTCAGAATTTCCTGCCGGTGGGCAACGAAGAGCAGCTTCAAATCGCGGCCAGCCGCTTCGCAGAGTCGCTTGTAGTCCAGTGCGGCGATAACTGTTTTGCCGGTGCCCGTAGCGGCGACCAAAAGGTTGTGGTTGAAGCCTTTAAGCCGCTCGGCTTCCAGCTCTTCAAGCATTTCCTCCTGGTGGAGGTACGGCTGAACTTTGAGCCCCGTGGCTGCGTCCGGCGCGGCTGTGCGACGGCCGCCGTTCCGTTCCAGCGCAGCGTCGAGCTTCTCGCCGTCACGCGCGGGGTCGTAGCTCTGGAAAGCCCGCTGCTCCCAGTAGCTATCGAACGTGACCTCGAACTTATGCAGCAGCGTGGGGGTGCCCACGGAACTGAGCCTGACGTTCCATTCCAGGCCATCGAGGAGGGCTGCCTGGCTCAGGTTGGAGCTGCCGACGTAAGCGGTGTCGAAGCCGGAGTTGCGGCGGAACAGCCAGGCCTTTGCGTGGAGGCGGGTGGCTTGGGTTTCGTAGTTGATTTTCACTTCGGCGCCATAGCGGTTGACGAGCTCGTCGATGGCCCGGCGTTCGGTTGCGCCCATGTACGTAGAGGTGAGCACTCTCAGACGGGCTCCCCGCTCCTTGAGCTGCTCTAGGGCAGGCTCCAGCAGACGGAGCCCCGTCCAACGGACGAAGGCGCAGAGCAGGTCGACGGTGTCGGCGGACTCGATCTCGGCCCGGAGCTCCGCGGCGAGGTTCGGCTCGTCCTTGCTGTTGGTCAGCAGTGCTGAGTCACTGAGCTTGGCGGTGGGGCGACGTAGCTGTCGGCGCTTGAGCGCGTCCGGGCGGTGGAGGGACTGGAGCTGGGTCGGGCCGTCTGCAATACGGTCCGGTGAGTTCAGTTCCTGTAGGAGGCGGTTGGCCAAGTTAACTCTGGCTGGGGGCTTCGCTGTGGCGAGGGCTTGGCGGACCGCTTCAGCGACGTGGCGGGAAAGAACGTCTGTAGCGTCTTCGTCGTCAATAGACGCGAACCGGGGCTCCAACTGAGGAATCTTTGAGAGGCTTGTCATCAGCCCTTCGGTTTTGAGCAGTTCATATAGACCTTCGGGCAATTGTTCAATTGCCGATCCCCCATCGGATGTGTTCACTGCGCCAGGCTATTTGGTGGAGCAGCCAAATACCAATAACGCGGATTGTCGGGGCGTCATTTCGCAGCCAATGTCCATTTCAGTGGGCGAACTCTTCGAAAAATCGAATTGTGGCCAGCCGATGTCATGCCATAAGGCGACCCGATTCCGTTGGATCTTCCCGTGTCTACGTCGTGGGGTTCACTCCGGAGCTCACCGATCCCGTTGGCCAGATGGGGAAACATCTTCATGATCTCGGCGCGCTCGAGGCTTAGGATGATTTGCCCGTCAGTGGCTGTCCATGGTGCGCCGGCAACTCAGGGGATAGTTGCCGAACGAATCTGAGCCTTCCGAGGCCGGGATTCGACACGGAATGGGTCGGCGTCTAATGGCCTCGCCGTATCACTGTTGCGCCGTAACGCTAACGGCGATGGATAAAGGCTGTGAAGGCACCAAAGTTGATGTACGACGGCGACATGGCGGTGTACGGGAAGATTGCGATTAGACCCACGATGCCTGTGATCACAGGTTCGCCACCGGGGTGCGGAACTTCTCGCTGAGCCGGCCGGAGCTGTCGTCGCCGTCGTGCACGAACTAAAACGCGATTCCCCAGTCCGCCTATTCCAGTAATTTGATCAACCTGCTGGATCGGGCTCGCTTGCTGCATGCGGAGTTGGCGTAGACCATTACGTGGCCGTGTACGCTCAGCCCGAGAGAGATCACCCGCGCAGGACGCGGCCACGAAGGAGACTGCAAACATGACTAACGAACGGTTCGAGAACGATCAGGATGCGACTGTTGACTCATCCCGAACGGCCCCTGACTTGGCGATAGCGCGCGAGGCCGGTGAGGTGATCACGCACATGCTCGGAGACGGTCGGTCCGTGATTGACCCTATGGCCACGATCTGGACGGCCGAGGCAGCCGAGGAGCTTCGGGCCAGGATCGCGGACAACCTGATTGTCGGGTCGGACCAGCGACAGTGGGACAAACTCGACCAACAACTTCAGGGTGCGTCACACGAAGTTGTGCTTCTAGCCGCCGAGATCGTTTTCCTGCGCGAGCATCCGCTGCGCTCTGCTCTACCCGAGACTCGTCGAGCTCATCTCGATAGGGTTCTATCCCACCTTGACTCACCTTTGACGGTTCCGGCGCACGTGTCGAAATGGCTGGACCGCCCAACCGGGACCGCTGGCTTCGAACCGGGTCCGTGGTACAACAGCGCGATGTGGCGGCACGTCATCTGGACCGCTTCCTTCGTACGCTACTGGCATGGTCTGCCCGAGGGCGAGCGTGAGGCTGCGAGGACCGATCCGTGGAAGCTCCAGCAAGCCATGCTCTCCTCGGGTAACGACCGTTCCGACATCCGGAACGCGATGCAGTTCCTCGCCCGTCCCGACATCTTCGAGCCAATCTCATCGGCGGGAATGAAGCAAAGGATCCGCGACGGACTTGCCGACCGAATCGGCGGAGCAACGGGCAGCGACCCGGTATCGATAGACCGTGACCTGCTGGCGATCCGCACCGCTCTGGCCCATTCAATTGAGATTCCCTTCCATTTCTGGACATCGGGCGTGGAGGAGCTTTGGAACCCCTCCGCGGGCGATCCCGACCCCGTCGCCACCGATGTCGCCACGTTAGCCGAACCTCGTACCCGTCACTACTGGCTCTACTCCCCCGGGGCACAAGCCTCCGAGTGGGAGGAGTTCTCGACCAGCGACATCATGGCGATCGGCTGGGACGACCTAAACGACCTAGCTTCGTACCCGAGCCGGGAGGCGATCCGTCATGCCCTCGACGTGGAGAAGAGCGGCGGGTCAATGAGGAACGCCGTCCTGGCGTTGTGGCAGTTCCAGAACGAGATCGCCGTGGGCGACATCGTCTTCGCCAAGCGCGGTCGCCGTGAGATCGTCGGTCGCGGCGAGGTCACCTCCGGCAACCGGTTCGAACCAGACCGTGCCTCGTTCCGCCACGTCCGCTCGGTGAAGTGGACCCACACGGGTTCCTGGGAGCACCCCGGGGACGCGGCAACAAAAACACTCACCGACATCACACCGTATCGCGACTACGTCGAGAAACTTGAGGCTCTCGTCACAGGCGATATCGAGCCCGAGCCGCCGGTCGCGGCGGCGGCGCTCCCGTCCTACGACAGGGCCGCGTTTCTCAGTGAAGTCTACTTATCCGAGACCGGCTACGACCGGCTGCGCTCCTTGCTGCTGAGAAAGAAGAACGTCATCCTCGCTGGTCCGCCCGGCGTCGGAAAGACCTTCGCGGCCAAACGCCTCGCGTACTCGATCCTGGGCGTGAAGGACCCGAGCCGGATCCAGACCGTTCAATTTCATCAGAGCTATTCCTACGAGGATTTCATGATGGGCTACCGACCCACCGAGACAGGCGGATTTACGCTGGCCGACGGAGCGTTTTACCGGTTTTGCGAGGAAGCCCGCGCCGACGACGATGACCGGCCCTACTTCTTCATCGTCGACGAGATTAACCGAGGTAACATCTCCAAGATCTTCGGCGAGCTGCTCATGCTCATCGAAGCCGACAAGCGCGGACAAGAACTGCGGCTGGTCTACAAAAACGAGACCTTCTCTGTCCCGGCGAACGTCCACCTCATCGGGATGATGAATACCGCAGATCGAAGCCTCGCCGTCCTCGACTACGCACTGCGCCGTCGTTTCGGATTTTTCGAGATGTCCCCCGGATTCGGCTCGGACGGATTCACTCGGTGGCAGCAAGAGGCCGGCAGCCCCACCTTCGACCGCCTCATCACCGCCGTCGTCGACCTCAACAGGGCCATCACCGACGACCCAGCGCTCGGTCAAGGATTTGCAATCGGGCACAGCTACCTCACCCGTCCTGCGGTCAGCGACCCCGACGACGCCTGGCTCTACTCCGTCGTCGAGGACGAACTCGTTCCGCTGCTTGACGAGTACTGGTTCGACGAGCCCACCAAAGCTAAGGAGTGGGCAGGCAAGCTCCGGAGTGCCGTCGCATGACCGACCGTTCGATAATCATTCGCAACGTGTACGTGATGTTGGCTTATGCGTTCCGGGCCATCCGCAGCGATGGCAACGATAGGATTGCCGCCGAGCGATTCGACCACATTCATGACCTACTTGCCGAGATCCTTGTGCGTGGCGTCGGCGCGCAGGTCAAGCGCGGCCTTCACCGTGATTACCTTGACCACAGCGACGAGATCGCCACCGTCCGCGGCCGCATCGACGTGACTCGCACTATTGCCACCCGCTCGAACACCCGTGGGCGGCTGGTGTGTGAGTTCGATGAGTACGAACCAGACACGCCCCATAACCGGGCGTTGAAGTCGGTCATTGTGCTCCTAATCCGCCACAGCGACGTCGCCGTGGCGCGAAAAGGCGCGCTGCGGCGGCTCCTGCCCTATTTGGACGCGGTGACGCTGGTGGCACCGACCTCGATCCGCTGGGACACGCTGACATACCACCGCGCCAACGCCACTTACCGGCTGCTACTCGGCGTCTGCGAGCTGATCGTGTTCGGACTCCTCCCCACTGAGAACTCCGGAAGCTCGAAGCTCACATCGTGGGTTTCGGATGACGCCATGAACAGGCTTTACGAGCGGTTCCTGCGCGAGTACTACACCTTCCACCATCCTGAGCTCTCTTCGGGCGCGCCGACCGTTAACTGGGACCTCGATGAGCCGAGCAGCCACAGCACGCAACTGCCCTTGATGCGTACCGACGTCACGCTCCGCAACCGCGACCGTACATTAATCATCGACGCGAAATACTACAGCCATACGTTGCAAACCGGAGGATGGGGCAAAGCGACGGTCCATTCGGCGAATCTGTACCAAGTGTTTTCATATGTGAAGAACGAGGACACCCGGCGCGACGGATCCGTTAGCGGACTGCTTCTCTACGCGCGAACTGATGCCCTAGAGCAGCCAGACCTGGACGTCGTAATCCAAGGCAATCGGATCGGGGCGCGAACCCTCGACCTCAACCGACCCTGGACATACGTCAGCGCCCAGCTGGAGGGCATCGCCGGATGGCTTGAGGACTGAGGCGCCTTTTTCTAGCGCAAAGTAATCACTGCGCAAGGACAGGCGGCTGGCGAGCCCACATCGCGCTCAAGGCAGCCCTCCGTGCAGGTCACGTTGGTGGAGGTCTCCCGACATCACGTGCCATCCTGCCTCGGACGATGTTCATGAGGCTGGCGGGCACAGCTTAAGTCGCCACGCCTGACTATTCCTGGCACAAGTCCACGGTCTACCGCCGCTCCAACCACCGGCATGACTGACAAGTTCCCTCGAGGGTCACAACGATGCGCTTGGTAACCAATGGTAGGTCAGCGATTTCAGGGAGTGATTATGAGCCGAAATCACGGCGCACTTGGCCTTCATGCGGACTCGCACGATTCCGCAAGATTAGTTTTCTTGCCGAATATGTTTGCTGTTGTAGGCCGCCAATAGAATGAGCTGTCTCATCACGCATCTCCTAAGGGAATAATGAAATACTCCGCAATGATTTCGGCTGCGTCGCTCGGCGCAGTCTTGCTGGCCGGGTGTGCCAGCCCAGCTCCTGTTGCATCAGAGCAGTCCACAACGCAGTCTACTTCCCCGCAGACGGCATCCACATCCCCAGCGGGCACATCTTCGGCGACACCAACCCCGTCAGCACCTTCTGGACCGGACGGCACAGCATCCCGCCCTTATGATTTCGGGGTACTTGTCCGCTCCGCAACCAACAGTCGCTGGAATGTAACGATCGCTGAAACGACCACCACAGGCACCGAGCAGGTCCTCGCCGACAACCCATATAACGAGGTCAAGGAAGGCTGGCAGTACGTCGTCGGCCGCATGACTTCGGCACTTAACGAGAATCTCCGTAGTTCGGATGCTGGCAAACCGTTGTCACCCACGTCTGTCATGCCGATCTTCATTGGAAGCGACGGCAAGATTTACGATATCTGGAATGACGACAACTCGGCGGTCGTCCTGAAAGAAGACTGGATTGGCCAGCCAGAAATCATGGCCCAGGTCGGAGTCAAGTCCACCGGACGTTTTGCGATACAGGTTCCCAGCACAGCCGTACCGGGCGGCCACTTCGCCACTCGTAACGAAGTGAATAATGAAATCGCGTATTTCGGTGCGCCTGTTCAATAGGCGATCCGCGCCTACATTGCAGGACTAGCGAAAGAGCGCGGGTGTACTTGCCTACCCCGCCATGAATTGCGAAGGGCGCGCCGGGCAGTAGCCGGACGCGCCCTTCGTGCACTGAACCCGCGAAATGGGTTCGAAAGCGCCTGGTTCAGTCGATGAGCACAGGCTCCTTATCAGCGTCCGCTGTATCAACAACCGGCGCAACCTTCCCAGAACGGTGGTGCAGCCAGTTCGCCACCGCCAGGAGCGCCACGAGTGCGAACGTGCTCAGGAGCTGGGGGCGGGAGTCCTCGCCGATGAAGCCCACCGTGAAGATCGCCGCGAGGATGAGCAATCCAAAGCCCGTGAGCCACGGGAAGCCGGGCATCCGCAGGGGAAGCGCCGTTCCTTCGCGGTCGGCACGGAGGCGCAGCGCCAGCTGGGCCAGGAGCGCGGACGTCCACACCAGCAGGCACGTCGAGCCCACGATGTTGAGCAGGACGGGGAGGACCATCTCGGGGAAAGCCTGTTCCAGCACAACGGTGACAACGCCGAAGGCGACGCTGGCCAGGACTGCGACAACCGGAACCCGGGCCTTGGACACGGAAGCAAGCAGACGCGGCGCTTCCCCCCGCTCGGCGAGGGAGAACGCCATCCGGGAGGCACCGTAGAGGTTGGCGTTGAGGGCGGAGAGCAGTGCTGCGACGGCCACCAGGGTGATGGCGGTAGCAGCGCCGGGCATACCGGCGGCCTCCAGCACCGCGGCGAACGGGCTCTTCAGCCCCGCCGAACCAACAGGAACAACAGCCGCGATAATGAAGATCGCACCGATGTAGAAGATGAGGATGCGCCACAGCACCGTGCGGACTGCTTTCTTCACGCTGCGGGCCGGCTCCGCGGTTTCAGCTGCCGCCACGGACACGATCTCGGTGCCGCCGAACGCGAAGGCCACCACAAAGAGTGCCGTGGCGATCCCGGCGAAACCGTCGGGCGCGAATCCGCTGCCGGTGAAGTTGGACAGGCCCGGCGACTGCACGCCCGGCAGCCAGCCGAAGAGCAGGGCCGCGCCCACCAGGAGGAAGCCGACGATTGCTGCCACCTTGAGCAGGGCGAACCAGAACTCAAACTCGCCGAAGTTCTTCACACTGGTGAGGTTCACGGCGGTGAGCACCACGATGAACACGAAGGCCATCAGCCATACCGGCAGGGCCGGGAAAATGGTGGCCAGCAGTCCCGCCGCCCCGAGCGCCTCGGCCGCGATGACCACCACCAACTGCAGCCACCAGAGCCAGCCCACCGTGGCACCGGCCACCGGGCCGTAGGCCTTGGCGGTGTAGACGGAGAAGGCACCGCTGTCCGGGTTGGCGGCGGCCATCTCGCCGAGCGCCCACATCACCAGGATGATGAGGGTGCCGGCCACGAGGTAGGAGATCAGCACCGCCGGGCCGGCAGCCTGGATGCCGGCGCCGGAGCCGATGAACAGGCCCGCGCCGATGGCGCTTCCGAGCCCCATCATGGTGAGCTGGCGGGGTTTAAGTGCCGCGCCCAGTGCGCGGCCAGACGTCTTTGTCTGTTGTTCCATGGGGAGTCCTCTGGTTGTAGGTGGAACTGATTGAAGTTTCAGGTCAGTCGTTTACTGAGGCCGTGTGGGCTTCCAAAAGCCGGAGCACGCGGTCGTTGGAGTCGGGCGCGGCAACGGTGATCCGCACGCCGTCACCCTGGTACGCACGGACCAGGATGCCCGCGCGGTCAAATGCGTCCACCAGCCTCGCCTGGAGGCGCTCATCCGCTCGGATCCACAGGAAATTGCCCTGGCTCACCTGCAGTTTCCAGCCTTGGGCTTCCAGCTGCGCAGCCATCCGGGCGCGCTCACGTTTGACGGCGGCGACCCGCGCTTCCATCTCCTCCCCGGCGTCCAGCGACGCGATGGCCGCCTTCTGGGCCAGCGCGCTCACCGAGAAGGGAAGCGCGGTCCGGCGCAGTCCCTCGGCAATGGCCGGCGCCGCCACGGCGTATCCCACGCGCAGGCCGGCGAGCCCGTACGCCTTCGAGAAGGTGCGCAGGATGCAGACGTTCGGGTACCGGCGGTAGAGCGCCAGGGAATCGGGGCCGCTGCCCGCTTCGGCGTATTCCACGTAAGCCTCGTCGATCACCACGAGGATGTCGGAGCGGACAGACTGCAGGAAGGCGTCGATACGTTCGTGGCTGATCGGCACGCCGGTGGGATTGTTGGGGGTGCAGAGCAGGATGACCTTCGTGCGGTCAGTGACGGCCTCGGCCATGGCGTCGAGGTCGTGGCCCTCGGCGCCGTCCAGCGGGATGCGGACCGGCCGGGCGCCTGCCAGCTCAACCAGGATGGGGTAGGCCTCGAAGGAGCGCCACGCGAAAATCACGTCATCCCCGGCGTCGCACAGTCCGGTGATGATCTGCTGGAGGACGCCCACACTGCCGGGTCCCACCGCCACCTCTTCGGCCGTGACGCCGAGGTGGCGGGCAATCCGGTCACGGAGATCGACGGCGGCGCTGTCCGGGTAGCGGTTCATGGCGCCTGCCGCCGCGACCACCGCAGCCGCGGCGGCGGGCAGTGGCTCGTAGTGGCTTTCGTTGCTGGCCAGGGCTGCGACGTCCAGGCCGGCGCTGCGGCGGCCCGGGACGTAGGGCGGAAGTCCGGCCACGGCGCCACGAAGGGTGGGAAGCGCGGTGTCCGGTGCGGTCAGGATCTGATCACGGGTCATGAGCAACGATCATGATTGTGACCCGGCCCACAATGCAAGATACCCTCTAGCCATTGGGACTTCTGCTCAACCTCTACCGTCTGTGGTGAAAATATGACCATCCCGAACCCCCGCACCCTTGACTCCCTCGACGGCAGGATCATCCTCGCCCTCGACAAGGATCCCGAAGCCAGCGCCCTGGCACTCTCCCGGACACTCGGCGTCGCACGCAACACGGTCCACGCCCGGCTGGCCCGGCTCGAGCGAAGCGGCGCCCTCCGCTCCTTCAGCCGGAGGCTGGATCCCGCCGCGCTCGGCTACGACCTGATGGCCTTCCTCTCGCTGTCCATCAGCCAGACCCGGACCGGCGCGGTGGAAGACGGACTCGCCGCGATCCCGGAGGTCATCGAGGTGCACGCCACCACCGGGGACGCGGACCTTATGGCCAAAGTGGTGGCACGCAGCACGGCCGACCTCTACCGCATCACCAACGAGATCCTGGAAATCGAGGGCATCCAGCGGACCAGCACGGCCATCTCCGTACTGGAACTCATGCCGCCCCGCTACGACGGCCTCCTGAGCCGGCTGTCGGAGCAGGAATCCCGCCCTTCTACCTAAGGACGGGTGATGCACGCCACAAGTGCGCATATTTTCACTTCGTACAGATGTTTGCTGCCAAATATCCCAATCAAACTCTCCTCTCTTGCCCATCCGTAAGGCAGCCCACAAGATTCCTGCATGACTACTCTTACCGTCTCCGGCCGCGTGGCGCAGGTTCTCAGCAGCTACCTCAGCGATGTCTTCGGCGTGATGGGCAACGGCAACGTCTACTTCCTGGACGCCGCGGAAAGGCTCGGCCTCCGCTTCTCCGCCGTCCGCCATGAAGGCGCCGCCATCGCCGCGGCCGACGCCTACTACCGGACGTCGGGACGCCTCGCCGCGGGCACCACCACCTACGGCCCCGGCTACACCAATGCACTCACCGCCCTCGCCGAGGCGGTCCAGGCGCAAATCCCCGTAGTGCTGGTCACTGGGGACGCGCCGAGCAACGGCGCCCGGCCCCAGGACGTGGACCAGGCGGCCATCGCCGCAGGCCTCGGCGCGGCCACCTTCACCGTCACCCGCGACGCCGCGGGCTCCATCACGCAGCAGGCGGTGGAGTATGCACTCACCTGGCGCACCGCCGTCGTGATTGCCATCCCCTACGACCTCGCGGCACTTGAGGCTGCGGACGAAAAGCTTCCCGAGCCGCTGGCACCGGCGGTGACTGACGACGCCGACGGCGGCCTTGGGCAGGTAGCCCGCCTGCTCGCCGGGGCGAAGCGGCCGCTGATCCTCGCCGGCCGCGGTGCGCATCTCGCCGGAGCTGGCCCGGAGCTCCGCGAGCTCGCCGACCGCCTCGGCGCACTGACTGCCGGAACCGCCCTGGCGCTCAACCTCCTCAATGGCGAGGGGTACCTGGGCGTCGCGGGCGGTTTCGGCACGGACACCGCAGCCGGGCTCATGGGCGAGGCCGACGTGGTCCTGGTGGCCGGGGCGAGCCTGAGCCCCTTCACCATGCGGTTCGGGCACCTGCTCGGCCCGGACAGCACCGTCATCCAGATCGATGCCGCCCTGCAGCCGACGCACCCCCGGGTGGATACGTTCGTCAGCGCGGACGTGAAGTCTGCCGCTTCGCGTCTCCTGGTAATGCTGGACGGCGCCGCTTCGGCGGGCGCCCGCCCGGAAGCGTGGCGCGCGGAAGCCCGCAGGCGCCTGGCTTCGGGGCCGGGGCACGCCCCTGGCTCTGACGAAACTCTGGACGGTCGGCTGGATCCCCGCGCCCTGGCCACTGCACTGGATGCGGTGCTGCCGGAGCGCCGCACGGTGGTGCAGGACGGCGGGCACTTCGTCGGCTGGGCGCCCATGTACTGGGACATCCCGAGGCCGCAGGACCTGGTTATGGTGGGGACCGCCTACCAGGCCATCGGGCTGGGCCTTGCCAGCGCCGTCGGGGCAGCCCGCGCGGTGGAGGACGGCCGCACTCTGGTGCTGGTCTCCGGCGACGGCGGTTTCCTGATGGGCCTGTCCGACCTCGAATCGCTGATCGGTGCGGCCCGTCGCGCCATCGTGGTGATCTACAACGACGCCGCCTACGGAGCCGAAATCCACCAGTACGGCTCCCAGGGCCTGACCGAGAAGCCCATGCTGATCCCCGAGGTGGACTTCAGCGGCATCGCCCGCGCGCTTGGTGCCGAATCGGCGATCATCCGCTCACTGTCGGACCTTTCCGCGCTTTCGGACTGGATCGACGCCGGTGCGAAGGGGACCTTCGTGGCCGACTGCCGGATCACGTCGAGCGTCCGGGCCCCGTGGCTGAGCGAGTGGATGGCGGCCAAGCAGGTCAAACAACCAGCCTGACCACAGGTCCGACTGGTACCATATCTAGTACAACAAGGAGGAAGACATGGCCATCACCACAAGCGAGGCACGGCGGGATCTCTTCGGCCTCATCGAACGCGTCAACCTCGATCACACCGAAGTCGAGATCACGTCCAAGCGCGGATCCGCAGTCCTCATGTCCAAGGATGAGTACGACGCCCTGGTAGAGACCACCCATCTGCTGCGGTCGCCTAAGAACGCCCAGCGATTGCTGTCATCCCTTGCTGCCCTCCGGGATGGTCAAGTCACCGAGCACGAGCTTACCGATCCGTGACCGCCGGCCGCAGGCTGGCGTGGACCGCCGAAGGGTGGGAGGACTACCTCTACTGGCAGACCCAGGACCGCAAGACACTCAAGCGGATCAACACCATCATCGAAGACACGCTGCGCGATGATCCCTTCGAGGGCATCGGAAAGCCGGAGGCCCTGAAACACGCGCTGGCCGGAGCATGGTCCAGGCGCATCGACCAGGAACACAGACTCGTCTACATGGCGGATGACCAGTACGTGACCATCCTGCAGGCCCGCTACCACTACTAACGGCCAAGCCCTACAACCGCCGCTGCCGGAACATTGGGAAAGACTCCCGCACCCGGGCCACCGTCTCCAGCGAAACGTCCACCACACGAACGCTAGGCTCCAGCCCAAGGTCCGCTTCGACTAACCCCATCGGATCAACCAGGACGCTTCGGCCCACCGATACCGGTGGCGCCTGGCACACCCCCGCCACATACACGCTGTTCTCGATGGCCCGCGCCGCGTTCAGCGCCAGCCACTGCTCCGTCTTGTGGATACCCGGCACCCAGGATGAGCAGACCAGCAGGACCTGCGCGCCGGCGTCGGCCAGTGACCTGGCCAGCTCGGGGAAGCGGAGGTCGTAGCAGGTCATCAGCCCGAACCGCACTCCCCCGTGCTCAAAGACCACCGGGCTGGTGGACGCGCCGGGCTTGATGAACGTCGATTCCCCGAAGCCCTGCGCGTCGAAAAGGTGGATCTTTCGGTAGAAAGCCAGCCGGCCGCCGTCGGGCCCGTATGCCGCCAAAGTGTTGTACGCCCTGTCCGGGTCGTCCGAGGTTTCCACCACGCCCGCCACCAGCGCGATGCGGTGGCGGCGGGCGATGCTGGCAAGCTCCCGGCAGACGGGGCCGTCCAGCGGCTCGGCCACCTCGGGGAACGTCGCGTCCACCTTCTTCTTCTCGTAGGTGGCGTACTCCGGGAAGGCGACCAGCCCCGCGCCGCCGCGAGCTGCCTCAGCGGCGAAGCGGTCCATCACGGCCAGGTTGGCCTGGATGTCGGTGCCCGACTCCAGCTGCCCGAGCGCTATCTTCACGGCTGCTCCTTCCCTTGCATCACAGTGGCTTGGGGACAGCGGAGCCCAGGCTCAGGCGGCCGCCTCAACCGTCCCCTTCTCCGTGGCCGTCATCTCCGGCGGCGCGGCCTTGAAGCCGCGGGTGATCAGGGCCAGGACCACCACGCCCAGCACCAGCCAGGACACACCCAGCGTAATGGCGTTGCTGTCCAGCTGGGAGAGCAGGTAGGCGCAGATGATGGCGCCGATCACGGGGACCACCACGTAGGACACCGGGTTCAGCTGGTGCCCGGCCCGGCGCTGGCGCACATAGTGGAACACCACCGAGGCGTTCACCAGCGTAAAGGCGGTGAAGGCACCAAAGTTGATGAACGACGTCGACGTGGCCACGTCCAGGAAGATGGCGATCAGGCCCACGATGCCCGTGATGACCAGGTTCACCACCGGTGTGTGGAATTTCTCGTTGAGCCGGCCGAAGACAGCCTTGGGCAGCACCGAGTCGCGGCCCATCGCGTACAGCAGGCGGGAGGCGCTGGCCTGCGCGGCGAGGCCCGACGCGAACTGCGCCACCACCAGGCCGGCGAGGAACACCGCGCCGAACAGCTGTCCGCCGATCTGCAGGGCGATGGAGCTGGCCGCGGACGCCGAGTCCTCGAACACGCCGCCGGGGTGGACCAGCTGGGTCACGTAGGACACCGCCACGAAGATGCCGCCGCCGATCAGGGCGATGAGCATGATGGCTCGGGGCATGTTCTTGCGCGGTTCGATGGTCTCCTCGGTGAGGGTGGTGACGGCGTCGAACCCCAGGAACGAGTACGCGGCGATCGCGGCACCGGCGGAGATGGTGGCGAAGCTGGCGGTGTCGTTGAAGAACGGCTGCGTGCTGGCCAGGCCGCCGGCGCCGGAGGTGGACACCACGTTGCCGATGGACAGCGCCACGAAGAACACGATGACCAGCAGCTGGAACGCCATCAGTACGTAGTTGGCCTTGTCCGCCACCTTGATGCCCAGGATGTTCAGGAGCGTGGTGATGAGGATGAAGCCCACGATCCAGAGCCCGATGGGGATGCCGGGGAACTGCGCGGTCAGGTAGGACCCGCCGATGAGCCAGATGACCATGGGCAGGAACAGGTAGTCCAGCAGGATGGCCCAGCCCACCAGGAACCCCACCCTGGGATCGATTGACCGGCGGACGTAGGTGTACGCGGATCCTGCCACCGGGTAGGCGACAGCCATCCGGCCGTAGCTGTGGGCCGTGAACAGCATGGCCGCGAGCGCCACGAGGTACGCAGCCGGCGCTGCGCCGCCGGTGGATTCGGCGATGATGCCGAAGATCCCCAGGACGATCAGCGGGGTCAGGTACGCCAGTCCGAACAGGACCAGGGAGGGCAGTTTAAGCGTGCGCGTGAGTGTTGTTGTCACGGTGTTTCCTTACGGCTTGTAGGACGGCGGTGTCCAGGTGGCCGGATTGATCCGGCCTTGGTAGACGGAAAGTTCGACGGCGGGCTCCCCCTCGCGGAACTGCGACCAGGGGCGGTTGAGGTTCTCCGTACCGTGCGTGCGTACGCGGTCGACGGCGGCAAGGTCCAGTTCCGCGGTGAGCAGCACCGGGGCATCGTCCGGGGCCTCGGCGAGAGTGTTGCCCTCCGGGTCCACGATGATGCTTTGGCCCCTCCCGGTGGGGCCTGCGCAGTTGACACTGACCATAAAGACCTGGTTCACGATGGCGTTGGCCTTGGCGAGGATCAGTTCCTGTCTGCGGTCCGGCGTGGTGGTTTTGACGACGTTGAGGATCACGTCGGCGCCCATCCAAGCCAGCTGGCGGGACACCTCGGGGTACCAGGCGTCATAGCAGATGTTCAGGCCCACCCTCCCGATGCCGGGCAGGTCCACGGTAGTGAAGCGGTCGCCGGGATCGTATGGCTCGAACGGGCGCCAGGGGAAGATCTTCCGGTAGTAGCCGGTGAGCTCCCCTTCCGGGGACAGGACCAGCTGGGTGTTGAACAGCTGCCCTTCCGGGCCGCGTTCACAGACGCTGCCGGGGACAAGCCAGATGCTGAGGTCTTTGGCGAGCTGTTTGAGCTCCTTGACCCGGGGTCCGTCCAGCGGTTCGGCAGCGGCCTGGAGCATTTCCGCGCGCTGCAGGTCGGGGTTTTCGTCGCCGAAAAGGTGCAGCTCCGGGAAAACCACCAGCGTGCTGTGGGGCTGGACGGCGAGTGCTGCTTTGACCTCGTCCGCGAATGCCGACAGGGGCTCACCGATGAGCCGCGGCCGGGCCTGGGCGGCAATGAGGGGAAGGATGCGTTGCATGGGTTTTTCTCCGCGTTGGGTGTGATCCGGGTTATATTAGATCAGAATGATCCAATAAAGGGAAGAGGGCTGGTGTGGACAGTAAAGTAGCGAATATGACGGATCAGCTGGAGGAGACCGCCGAGCCCCCGCGCCTTGCTGCCGGCAGAATGCTCGGGATGGAGCGGCGCAGCGCCATGGACGCGGTCCGAATGCGGATCGGCATGGCGATTTCCTTGGGGCTGCTGAAACCGGGCGAGCGCCTTCCGGACCAGGAGGACGTAGCCCTTGGCCTTTCGGTCAGCCCGATCACTGCCCGGCGTGCGTTGGCGAGCCTTGCGGAGCAGGGGGTGGTGGTCCGCCGGCGCGGCCGGGCCGGCGGGACCTTTGTGGCGGATTCGCCACCCACCGATGTTTTGGCGGAGCTGTCCGCATCACCCGCCGAGTCCCAGGCCGTGAACCGGCTCGTGGACCGGAGGCTCCTCTTCGAATGCGCGGTGACGCACTACGCAGCGGTCAACGCCACTCCCGAACAGCTGGACGAGCTGGACCGGCTGACCCGGGAGATGGCGGAGTCCACCGACTGGTCCTACTACCACCGGATGGACGAGCAATTCCATCAGCTGGTGGGCACGGCGTCGTGCCTGGACACCGCCGTCGAGGTTTATCACGAGACCCTCGCCGAACTGTACGGCTACTTCATCCCCTATCCCATCGAGAAACTTCACAAGTCCAACCACGACCACATCGCGCTCGTGGCAGCCTTGCGTGCCGGCAACGTTGAGGAAGCAGTGGAAGTTTCACGGAAGCATGTGGACATCCTGCACAGGACGATGTTTATGGGGCTTGCACAGGACGGCCTGCCCGCCGGACCGTAACGCGGCCGACTGGCAGGGCCCGCGCGAAACCCGGAATCCTGAGGGTGCGCACCAAACCGCGCGCCGCCGCTCTCCTTCATGGCACGAAAAAGGAGGCCGACGACGACACCCAGTGTCGCCGTCGGCCTCCTTCTATGCCCGCACGGTGGTGCTATCCCCCGCAGGGCGGTGGGAGGTTAGGCCGCCGCTGGAAGCGTTACGTAGCTGCCCTCGATGGTGCCCGCGGCAACAACGGGAGTGCCGTCTACTGTGACATAGCTGCCACGGGTGACCGGGGGCAGGTTTCGGGCGCCAGCAACGGTGACATAGCTGCCCTCGACGCCGGCGGGGACGCTGCCGGCGGGGAGAGTCACGTAGCTGCCGCCGCGCACTGCGGTGTCAGCGACAGCGGTAGCGGCGGCCGTAAGGGTGGTTTCGGGGCTTTTGGTCAGGAAAGTCATGGGTTCTCCGTGGGGTTTCGGGATGAGGGCCGTACAGGTTCTTGTGCCGCTCAAGCAGGAGGGCGGATGCGCATGGTGTCGCTTGCCCCGCTGGCCCGGGTGTGTTCACCGGTGCGGTACTCAAGGGCTACGGTGGCCTGTATCTAACTTTACAGGCTTATCCTGAGCTACTCACAATAAGGTGGGAAGGCTCACGTTTGGGCCAGGTACCTATGCATAGGGAATTCTCCCCTGTTCGCCGTCCTCTGCCAGGACTAGTCTGATCCGCATCAACGTCCACTGCCGCAGAGGAGCCGTCATGACCGGGTTTGTGCAGATCATCGAATTCAAGACCTCCCGCATCCAGGAGATCGAAGAACTGGGCCGTCCCTCAAGTACCGAGGGAAGCACGCCGGCCACGTTCCGCCGGATTGTAGCCACGGCGGACCGGGACCACCCAGGGACCTACTTCACCATCGTCGAATTCGAGTCCTTTGACTCGGCAATGGAGAACTCCGGCCGCCCGGAAACCTCGGAGTTCGCCGCCAAGATGGCGGCCCTGTGCGATGGACCCGTGATCTTCCACAACCTGGATGTCATGTGGGAAGACACCGGAGACGGCGCGGGCAACGGCTAACAGCAGGACAACGGTTTGCCGTGGCGGGACCTTGGGAGACTTCGCAGTTGGTTTCCCGTTCCGGGCGGCCGGCCCGAATGGAGTGCGCGAAAGATCAACGCAAAATTGCCTCAAGAACGAATCGTTCCATCCCCTGAAGAAATAGCATCACGGCAATAGCCGCACTAACAATGGGGAAGAAATGAATGCAATTGGTCTCGCGGAGGCAACGCACGGTCCCAACGATTCGGGGCCGTTTTACCACGGCACCAGGGCGAACCTGCAGGCCGGGAACCTGTTGGTCCCCGGCGACGCCTCAGGCTACGAGGCCCGAAAGGCGACCACCCATATCTTCGTCACCGATTCCCTCGACGCGGCCAGGCGGCATGCTGAATTCAGCGCAGGCGAGGGAAGAGGCAGGATCTACCGGGTGGAACCCACCGGCCCCTTCGAGGACCATCCCCACGCGAGCGACGAGAGGCATTCCGGCACCTATGCCCGGTCCTATCGCACGCACGAACCTATCCGTGTGCTGGACGAAGTCCGGGGCTGGCAGACTCACTGCACCGAGGCGCGGGGCTTCGATCCATCCTTCGACTTCCAAACCGACCAGCCAGCGAGGACCAGCCGAGACCCGGACAGGGTCAGCCCGAAGCTCCGGTCGCTCCATCAGGTCCTGTGGACAAAGAGGCTGAACTCCGGCGTGCTTTTCGCCCCGACCGTGCCGCCAAATCCTCGCGATGGCTACCTCATCTTCACCGACGCTTCCGGGGCCAAACATTGGTTCGGCAGCGACGCCATCACGAACTCCTACACCAGGTGGATACGCCCGAGGAATCTGGCCGACGCCATCGCCGGGCTGAGCGAGAAACAGCAGGCACGCTACCTCAACCCGCCGTACACCATCGGCAGTGCGATGATTTGGCCCGTCAGGTCGAAGGACCGGCCCACCATCAACCAGGCACGCGGGACCAGGCCGCTGATCGCCGACCGGATGGACCTCACCCTGGAGTGCATCCGGCGCCATTACGCAGGAGAACCAGAAAGCCCCCTCGCCGACGTCATCAACGCTTACGCGGACTTCTTCGCGCTCTTCGACGGATTCAAGGAGTTCGTGGACTTTTTCCACTTCCAAGACCTTGTGACACCCGACTACAGCGAGGTTCTGTTCTTCCTGCCGTTCGACAACTTCAAGCATCGCGGGACACCAGCCACAACCGAGGAGTACGTGGCTTACCGTGAGGCCACGCTGGACTTCATCGAACGACGAACCCGTCGGATAGCCGAGTGGCTTACGGACAACTGCCCCGACACCGACGACGACGGCGAGTAGCGCCGACGCGGGGCCGCCGAGAACGGCAACGGCACTTTTTGAAAGTACGACGGCGGCGCGCACCTTGGGTCCGCGCCTTGCCGACTCTGATGTCAGACCCCCGGTTCATGATGTTCTTATGGGCACTGATGCAGCGGGCGGCGGGGTTGAGCGGGCGCTGCCTCCTGCCGAGTCTGCTGCTTTGGCCGGGCCGTCAGTGGCTTCCGGCCAAATTGTCGTACCCCCGTTAGAGGATGTTCGTATGGGAACCAGTGCGGGGACGGGGACAGGTATGGAGGCTATTTATGCCACTGTTGCTGCTCTCGCCGCGCTCGATGCCGAGGACGCTGCCCTCTCCTCCGCCGGTGCTTCGGCTGCGGCCGGGGACGGTGTGGATGTGCTGGCGCGTGCGTACGAAATTCGGTTGGAACGGATGGGGCTGGAAAAGAAGCTGGAGGCCCAGGCCGCAGCCCGGAAGGCCAGGTCCGTGGCCGAAGCCATGGACCTGCAACACGCGATGACCCCACCCGACGCGCCCCTGCATGAGCGGACCTACACCGAGATGTCCACGGTTGAGGAAATCGGCGGGATCCTGACCATCAGCTCCGGGGCCGCGTCCGCGTTCGTGGATCAGTCCCGGCAGGTGTGTGCATTGCCGCAGGTCATGGATGCCCTCTCCACAGGCAGCCTCTCCTGGCAGCAGGCACGGATCTTCGCCGACGAGACCGAGGCTTTGGACCATCCCGCCGCGGCCGCTTTGGTGCAGCACTTCCTCGACCCAGACGCTCCTAACCCGGCGAGGGGTTGCCCCGCGCCGAAGTTGGTGCCGGCCCGGTTGCGGGCCAGGCTACGGGGCTGGCGGGAACGGCACCACCCGGAATCGATTGAGACGCGTTTCCGCAAAAGCGCTGCGGACCGGCGGGTGGAATTCACTCCGGACCGGGATGGGATGGCCTGGATCGCCGCATACCTGCCAGCAGACCAGGCGTTGGCGATCTCGAACCGCATCACCGCCACCGCCCGCAGCCTCCAAGGCCCCGACGAAACCCGCACTCTTACCCAACTCAAATCCGACGACTTCGCCAGACGCCTCCTCACCAACAGAACAGCCACCGCCGCCATCCCCACCACCGTCTCCCTCCAGGGCGAGGGCGACGCGCCGGAGGGCCTGCTTGGCCTGGCGACTCTCGTCGGCTCCGATGAACCCACGGCAGAGTTCTACTGCTTCGATACCGTCGCAATCAGTGACCGCCCGGACCAGGCTGAACCGGTGTTAAACGGAACCACCACGGATCCGGATGCAGGCAAGGTCCCCGCGCCCCGCGCCGACGTGCTCGTCACCGTCCCGTTCTTCGCACTCCTGGGCCTCACCGACGAACCCGCAGAGCTGGACGGTTACGGGCCCATTCCCGCCTCCATGGCCCGTCAGCTCCTCGCCGGCGGCGCCGAATCCTTCCGCAGGGTCTTGGTCGACCCCCGCGACGGAACGCCCCTGGAAATCGGTCGCACCAGTTATCGACTCACCAAGGCGATGAAGAAAGCGTTGCAGCTGCGGGACGGCAAGTGCGTCTTCCCCGGCTGCAACAACAACTCCTTCGACAACGACACCGACCACCTACTGGCGTGGCAACACGGCGGAACCACCGGAATCAGCAACATCGCACAGCTCTGCCCCAAACATCACCGTTTGAAGCACAACAGAGACTGGGAGCCCACTGCCGCGACCAAGGATGAACCGCCCGGCTGGACATCACCCACAGGCCGCCACTACCAGGCCGAACAACCCGACCGCGAACCACCACAATGGCCGCCGGGAGTCCTCCCGCCCGAGATCAGTCCCTCGGCAATCGTCCCGCCGAAATTCAGTAAGGCGGAAATCGGTCCACCCGAAACTGGTTCATCCCAAGTCAGTCCGCTGGAAGGGCTGCTGCTCCAGCGTTTGTCCGGATGATTGGCCGCATATTTAAGGTGCTAGGCCGACCGGGGCTAAGCCTCCCCTGCCCTGTTTTCCTGCCGCGCCCAGCGTGGCACCGCCGTCGTACGTCCACACGCAGAAAGCCCCGGCACGAACCTCGTGCCAGGGCTTTCCGCGCCGTAGTAAAGCGGTGCTGCGTGTAACCGCTAACCGGCGACCTGGAACGCAAGCGTCTCGGTGAACGTCCGGCCATACACATCGGTGGCCGTGACGGTTGCGGTGTGCTCGCCGGCTGCCAGGTCGGTGGGCAGCTGCAGCCGCCACAGGTGCATCGAGCGGTCGGCCAGACTTCCGCCGTTGACCAGCTGCTCCTGAACGGCCACCGGATCAGAGTACTCAGAGCCAACCAGCTGGCCTTCGCCCTGCATCTGCTGCGTGCGGACCGCCTCAACCGTCTCGCCGCCGTCGAGCTGTACCTTCACGGTGGATCCGGTGCTGCCCATCCAGAAGTTGGTGGTCAGCCAGGTGGTGTTGGCCAGGTCCTCGCGGGAGACCGTCAGCGGGTCGGCGAATGCGGGGGCGCTGCCCTTGTTGGCGAGGTTCTGGGCGTACCAGTCGCGGTAGCGCGGCGTGTTCAGGCCCAGGGACATCTGCAGTGACTCGTCCTCGCCGCGGACGGTGAAACGTTCCTGGAACTCGGTGTTCTTAATGTCCAGCGTCAGCACGCCCGGCATGCCGCCGTCGCGCTGGTAGGCGAGCGGGTAGCCGTCGCCGGTCTGGCGTCCGGAGTACCAGTCGCCGGAGATGGCGCCGGCGGTGATGTGGGTGAACGGCAGGGCGTCGATGCCGAACAGCTCGGACCAGCCGGCCAGGGAGTCGCCCTTGCGGAGGTTCTCGATGCTGTGGGTGTGCCCGCCCAGCGCCACCACCTCACGGCCTTCGAGGATCTCGTAGACCTCCCTGACCTGCGCCACCTGGTGCTTGCTGCTGCCCTGGTCGGCGTAGTCCAGCAGCGGGATGTGGGCGGCCAGGACGATCAGCTGGTTCTTCGGCACCTGGGCGATGTCATTGCGGAGCCATTCAAGCTGCTGCTCGTCCAATGAACCGGTGTAGTCGCCCTTGGCGGCCGGCTGCTTGGTGGGGAATTCCACGGTGTTCAGGGCGACGATGTGGGCCTTGCCGGCGTCATAGGAGTAGTACTCCGGGCCGAGCTTGGCCCTAAACGTGTCGAACGTGTGCTCGCTGCTGGTGGCGTCGAAGTCAAGGTCGTGGTTGCCGGGCAGGAAGCGGGCCGGCCCGTTCAGCATGCCGGACAGCTCACGGGTCTGTGGGTACAGCGAGAGGTCATCGCCCACCACGTCGCCGATGAACAGGGCGCCGCAGCCTGCGTAGTCTGTGCGAGCCGCCAGGTCGGTGAAGGCGCCGGTGCGGGCGTATTCCACCTCGTCCTGGTCGTACGTCTGGACGTCGCCGCCGATCACGCAGTGCTGTTCAGGCGACTGGGTCAGGCCGCTCTTGGCCAGCGGGAAGTTCACCTGGTCCGGCAGCGGTCCGGTGGGCGCGATGCCGCCGAACTTCAGGTCCGGGGAACCTGCGGGGAGGTGGTGGTAGAAGAACTGGGCCACGTTGTCCGCATCCACCGGAACCTGGTAGCCGTGGGGCTGGGTCACGGACACGGTCATGTTGTCGAACGCCGGCAGCTCGTAGCGGCCCTGGCTGTCCGTCTTCGTGACGTCCCGCCCGTTGGTAACGGTCACCCCGGCCAGGCCGCGCTCGTTGCCGTCCTGCACGGAGTCCTGGTCCGCGTCGACGAACGCGACGCCGTCGATCACCTGCTGGTTCTCGTCAGGCCCTTCCACCACGTTGACGCTGCCGCGGTAGGCCGAGGCGGCCCAGTCGGTGCCCGTGGAGTCGGCGGCGTTGCCGGCAGAAGCGTTCAGGAGCGAGGCCGCAGCAATGATAGCCAGGGTGCTGGCAGTCAGGGCCAGGGGCCGGGCGGGATGGAGCTTGGACGGTCTGGCAATCAAATACACGAAGGTCCTCCGGTCGGGTGAATGTTGCCGTCCGTTCTGGCCGGCGCATCCACCCTCACAGGGCCGGGTGAACGGTCACCCACGGGCAAGCCACGGGAAGGGGACGGGCATGTAACCACTCGTTGGGCAACGGGCGACGGCGGCACTCACCCGGGTGCCGACGTCGTCGATGTGCTCCGTTCCCGGCTTCCTCCGGCACGGCACCCCGCACCGTAGAGAGCTGCTGACCAGCACTTTTGCCCCGTCATCAACTGCGGCTGATTCTGAAACCGAACTCTCACTGTGATAGTCCGGTAGGCATGTCTTCCTCATCCGCACCCTCCACCGCGGCTTCCGCTGCCGAAGAACGCAGCGCCCGTGTGGCCGTCACCCTGTTCCCCCTGCTGATCCTGGCCGGAGGCGCCGTGGCGCTTGCCGCTCCAGCTGCCTTCAGCGGCCTGAGCCCCTGGATCAACCCGCTGCTGGGAATCATCATGTTCGGCATGGGCCTGACGCTCACGCCGCCTGACTTCGCCATCATTGCCAAACGCCCCGTTCCGGTGGTGATCGGCGTGGTGGCACAGTACGCCATCATGCCGTTCCTCGGCTGGCTGGTAGCCATGGCGCTGTCCCTGCCGCCGGCACTGGCTGCGGGCGTGATCCTGGTGGGCTGCTGCCCGGGCGGTACCGCTTCGAACGTGGTGTCCTACCTGGCCAAGGGCGATGTAGCCCTGTCCGTGGCGATGACCTCTGTTTCCACCCTCATCGCTCCCCTGCTGACCCCGGTGCTGGCACTCTGGCTGGCCGGCCAGTACATGCCCGTGGATGCGGGGTCCATGGCGTGGTCCATTGTCCAGATTGTGCTGTTGCCCGTGCTGCTGGGACTTGTGATCCGCCTCTTCCTGCCCCGGCTCGTCAACAAGGCGCTGCCCGCCCTGCCGTGGATCTCGGTCATTGCCATCACCTTCGTGGTCATCGCTGTGGTGTCGGGAAGCGCAAAGGCCATTTTCTCCGCCGGTCTGCTGGTGCTGGTGGCCGTGATCCTGCACAACGGATTGGGCTATGCCCTCGGGTACGGTGCGGCCCGCCTCTTCAGGCTGCCGGTTCCTGCCCGGCGTACCACCGCCATTGAGGTGGGTATGCAGAATTCCGGCCTGGCCGCAGGGCTGGCACGGACGTATATGACCCCTGAAGCGGCTCTCCCCGGTGCCATCTTCTCCGTGTGGCACAACGTTTCCGGTGCCGTGCTGGCGGCCTACTGGCGGCGCCGAAGCACTCCCGCTCCGAGCCAGGGCGAAAAGGTTCCGGCGGCTGTCACCGAGTAGCCGACGCACAGCACTGCGCCGCGGCTCACGCGGCGTACCTGAAACCATGGCAGCCCTTGGCAGCTCTCGGCGCACCCTGTCGGGACGCGTGAAGGCGGTTTACGACAACCTTCCCTTGCCGCCGGCCGTGGTTGCCGAGATGGCCCTTGATGCCCTCCTCGCGCGATCGACGAGCTAACGGGGGCGAGGACTATCGTGACTGCCACAATGCGGGAGAGCGCCTACGAAGGCTTTCAGCCCACCGGTAACCTACACCGCACCCAGAGGGGCCTCTTGCTCAAATTCCACAACGTGCACCTCCTAAACGACGACAGCGAGCGACCACGGCTCGCGGAAGAGAGCGGGAAGCGCGGATAGGTGCCGGCATCTCCCGCTGCGGTATGTGCGCCTACATCGGCGGCGGCTTCCTTGCCAAAGAACGTCGGGAATCGGGGAAGAGCGAGCATCCTCTGGGCACAGCCCTTATCCACGCTGCAGTGGACTGGCGAGGTGCCATCTTCTTAGGGCCCATCAAGGTCGGGGCAGTTCCGCATGTGTGGGCCACATTTGGTGCGGTAACGCCGCCGTAACGTGTCCCCCCGGATGCTTGAGTTGCAGTTCCTTACAGGAAAGGCGACACGATGAGTGGAGACTTCGGAGCGTATCGACGCCCGGAACCGCCGATTCAGGCGGCCCGCCGATCGGCCGGTGAGAACTGCGTGCCCCAGCTGCATACGTCTGGTGATTGGAACGAACTGTGCCCCCTACGTTGAACATCCAAGGGCAGCAACAACCGGCCTTACGACAAGGCGTCCTTCATTGAGAATCCTCTGTTTGTCAACCTGCCTTGATACAACGATTTCTATAAACAGCAAGGTTCAAAAGCGCTGGATAAGGCCGCGCAGACGCCTGAGCAAGCCGTTATCTGCGGGAACGGGCCGGACATTGGGTTCCTGGAATCTTGTTAGTGGCCGGCCACCGGCCGACGGGCAGATCAGGCCGGGTCGAAATCTGCCAGGTGACGTCGCACGTTCCATCGCGCTTGTAGGGGACCAAACTTGGTCAAGAGTGAGACATTCTTCGCATGTTGAACTCTCCCGCCTGCTCACCAGCGGGGGACGCGAGTAAGGAAATTGAGTGAATCCAGATCAACTGTTTGGGGCACTTATCGGCTTGGTTCTCGGTGTTGTGGGTAACTATATCTTCGAGGGACTTGGCTTCAAGACCAAGGCTGCGAAGCTTTCGTGGAATCGAGCACAAGCGCGCCTCAAAGTAGTCACGAAGCGACTAGAAGAGGCCGAGAACTATCATCAGAATCCTGTTCTGCTGGTTAGCTTGGTTTCAGGACGCCTGCTGCTTGTCACGTTTCTATGGATACTGCAGTCAGCTGCCGACTATCTGCTGGGGCTACTTAACAACGGTCTGTACGCTGTCACGCGCTTCATCCGCCCCCTCGACCTTGATCGGGACCTTTTCAGCACATCTGTAGGCCTAACCGGATCTGTCTTAGGTTCACTTGTCCTGCTCATCACAGCCAAGCTCGCCTTGGATGTGTATGTCGTCTGGCGGCGTGTGCACCGGTTCGACAGGTATCGACCGAAAATTGAGGCGGAGGTTACAGAGTTGAAGGCGGTTCTGCAAAACACTGATGCTGGCGGCCCTGGAATCTGAGGGTAGGTACAGGGGCAATAGTGAGAGTAGGTACAAGGGCAGTAGTAAGGGAAAGCAAAAGAGCCCCTCCCGGTCTGGGAGAGGCTCTTGGGAGTGCCCCGGTTTGGGTGCAACGAACTATTTAGGAGCACAGCCAGCTGCCGTGGAACACCGTCCTGAGCAGGCGGGGCCTTCCTCTCATTGTAAAAGCGACCGCACGCCATCCGATGGGCCGGTCGGGAAGCCCGCTGGATCCCAAGACAGTACTTTGGCGGTGCCCTACGGCCAGTCCGCCGTTATCGAAGACGAAGGAATTCAAGAACAGGTTGATTTGCCTTGTTCGCAACGTCTCGCGGGTGGATCAGCCTGAGATACTCATACTTAGGGCGCCCGATTGAACAGGCACGGGATACTGCTGGTGGACGGCCTTGAACTCGTCAATTGCTTGGCTGTGGCGCTGAAGGGCGCGATTGAACGAGAGTTCGGCGCCGTCGGTCCCATGGATGTTCGGGCTAAATAGCCGTTGCGGGACCAGCTCCGCTGCAGCGGCCGGTCCTGGTGGTCGGAGTGAAGTTGGCGGTACTAGGCGGTTTTCTCCAGGGGCACTGACTGGACGTTTTCGCGTTCTTCCAGGGCTCCGGTTACTGAAGCTGTGAGGCTGTTGGCGATGTGGGTGCGGGCGAGTTCGGCCGCACCGGCGCCGTCCCCGGCGACGACGAGCTCGAGTATCTGGTGGTGCTGGTTCAGGTCGATTGTGCGGGGCTCATCCCCGGAGGGGAGTTCGAGGCCGATGCGGCGGTAGCGGTCGGATTTGTCCCACAGGTCATCCAGGAGCTTGATCATGACGTCGTTGTGGGAGGCAGCGTAGACGGCCCGGTGGAATTCCCGGTGCACCGTGATCGCTTCCTCGCCCCAGACCCGGGTGACAGGCAAGAGCTTCTCGGCTGCTGCGTGCATCGCTGCGATGTCGGCATCGGTGCGGCGCAGGGCTGCCAGTTCTGTTGCCGATGGTTCGAGTGAGAGGCGGACTTCGAGGAGTTCCCGGGCTTCGGAAGCGCTCATGGTGGCCACCCTGGAATCTCTGTGGGTGTCCATGATGATGAGGCCCTCGCTGGAGAGCCGGCGGATGGCTTCACGTAGCGGGGTGATGCTCATCTGCATGTTGTCGGCCAGCTCGTACTGGGAGATGCGCGAGCCCGGGGCAAGGTCGCCGGAGAGGATCAACTGGCGGAGTTCGTTATACGCCAGACTGCCCTTACTGGAAAAGACGTTCGTGGTGCTCATCTGTTGCTCCGAATCTCTTACCGAGGTACGGCCCCCGTTGCTCACAGTCTATCGCCTTTGGAAACATCTTATAAGAAGTTCCCATAGAAGACTTGTGCTCCCCCTCACCCCGGGCTAACCTTAAGCCCAAGTCTTATAAGATATTCGCTCAAATGGCTTGTGCCTTTCGTCACCTGGGGCTAGCTTTTGACCAAGTCTTATAAGAAATAAGATACCTATTAGGAGAGTTCAAAGATGAAAATCGTTTCCGCCCACGTCGGCACCATCCCCATCAGTTCCTCGATCCGGAACGCGTTCATTGACTTCACCAAGATGGACTGCACGATCATCGCGCTCGTCTCTGACGTGTTCGTCGACGGCAAGCCCCTGGTCGGCTACGGCTTCAACTCCAACGGCCGCTACAACGCGACGGGCATCCTGAAAGACCGCATCCTGCCGCGCATCATGGATGCCCCCTCCGAGGACCTTCTGGATGAGGACGGCCAGCTCTCGCCGGAGAAGGCATGGGACCTGATGATGTCCAACGAGAAGCCCGGCGGACACGGCGAACGCTCGGTCGCCGTCGGCGTCGCAGACATGGCCCTGCACGACCTCGCTGCAAAGATCGCCGGTGTCCCGCTCTACCGATGGATCTCGGACCACTACGGTGACGGCAACCCGGACAAGGACGTCTTCGTTTACGCCGCCGGCGGCTACTACGCACCGGGCAAGAGCCTCGAGGACCTGCAGAACGAAATGCGCGGCTTCCTCGCCAAGGGCTACAACGTGGTCAAAATGAAGATAGGCGGCGCGGACCTGGCCGAAGACCTCCGCCGCATCGAAGCCGTGATCGACGTCCTCGACGGCGACGCTTCCCGCCTGATGGTGGACGTCAACGGCAAGTTCGACCTTGAAACCGCGCTGGAATACGGCAAAGCCATCGACCAGTACGGCCTGTTCTGGTACGAGGAAGTCGGCGACCCGTTGGATTACGCACTGAACGCCACCCTCTCCGAGCACTACAAAAACCCGATCGCCACCGGAGAGAACCTGTTCTCCCTCCAGGACGCACGAAATCTGGTCCGCTACGGCGGGATGCGCCCTGACCGCGACTTCATCCAGGTCGACCCGGCCCTTAGCTACGGCCTGACCGAATACCGCCGGATCCAGGACATGCTCGCCCAGCACGGCTGGTCCTCGCGCCGCTGCATCCCGCACGGCGGACACCAGTTCTCCCTGCACATCGCAGCAGCCCTCAAGCTTGGCGGCAACGAGTCCTACCCGGGCGAGTTCCAGCCCACCGGCGGCTTCACGGATGACGCTGTCATCGTCAACAGCCGCGTGGCCCCGGGTGACCTGCCCGGCATCGGGCTCGAAGGCAAGGCCGAGTTCTACAAAGTCCTGCGCGAACTGCACAACTAACCGATCCGGTAGTGCCCCGGTCCCGGGCAGCGATCCTGCCCGGGACCGCACCTCCCTATTTCTCTGTTCGTAGTGCAAAGGAGCACCCAAGATGTCGTCCCACACCATGCAGAACCCGCAACATTCAGCACCACCCAAGCAGCGGTCCCGGTTCGGCCGGCTGATCCGCGAACTCTGGTTCCAAGTTGTCCTGGGTGCCGTCCTGGGCATCGCTGTCGGCCTCATCCTGCCCGCCGTCGGTAAACAGCTCACCCCGCTCAGCGACTGGTTCATCGCCCTGGTGAAAATGATCGTGATCCCTGTGGTGTTCTGCGTCGTGTCCCTGGGCATCGCCTCGATGGACAGCCTTCGCAAAGCTGGCCGCATTGGCGTGAAGGCACTGGGCTACTTCCTCGCCCTGTCGCTGCTCTCGATGCTGATCGGTCTGGTCGTCGCCAACGTCTTCCGCCCCGGCGACGGCATGAACATTGACCCGGCACAGCTGGACTCCAGCAAGGTTCCCGCGGCCGCCAACAAGGGCTTCGACGGCCTCGAGTTTGTCAGCAACATCATCCCCGAATCACTGTTCGGTGCCCTGACCGGCCACACCATCATCGCCGCGCTGATGGTCTCCATCGTCTTCGGCGCCGCCATGAATGTCTCCGGTGAAGCCGGAGCGTTCCTCACCAAGGGCATCCAGGCCCTGTCCACCGTGATCTTCAAGATCGTCAACTGGGTCATGCGCCTCGCCCCCATCGGAACGTTCGGTGCACTGGCAGCCGTGGTGGCCAACTACGGCACCCAAAGCCTGCAGCAACTCGGTTATCTCGTCCTGCTGTTCACTGCGACCTGCATCCTCTACGTCCTCGTGGTTCTGGGCATTATCGCCCGTACCTGCGGACTGAACATCTTCACGGTGATGCGCTACTTCAAGGCAGAACTGCTGATCGCCCTGAGCACCTGCTCCAGCGAAGCGGTCCTTCCGCAGCTGATCAAGAAGCTCGAAGCCATGGGCGTCGGCAAATCCACCGTCGGCATCGTGATCCCGTCCGGGTTCTCCTTCAACCTCGACGGCTCCGCCGTCTACCTGACCATGGCCTCCGTATTCCTGGCCCAGGCCGTCGGCATGGACCTCTCCTGGGAACAGCAGCTCGTCATGGTCGGCGTCATGATGCTCACCAGCAAGGGCACCGCCGGAATCGCAGGCGGCGCGTTCATCGTCCTGGCCAGCACCCTGAGCTCCGTCGGCGGCATCCCGCTCGCCGCCCTCGCCCTCATCGTCGGCATCGACCGGCTCCTGAACGAAGGCCGGGTGTTCATCAACGTCCTGGGGAACGTCATGGCAGCCGTCGTCGTCGGCAAATGGGAAAAGGACTACGACCCGGAACAGGCCCGCAAAGCCCTGCACGCCCATGGCCAGAAGAAGAACGAACTCGAATCAAAGCCGGCCGTCGTGGAACCGGACAAGGTCGACGCCCACTAACACCGCAACACGCAGGGCCGCCGCACACCGCGGCGGCCCTGACCCGCATGAACCCCAAACCGACACCGCTTCTGCAGCACATCCCGCCATCACACGAGGAAAATACCCGCACCATGGCCGCCCGCATCCTGATCACTACCGACTACCTCCGCCCCGGAGACTCCGTTGACCAGCTCCTGCGCGAACACGGTCTGGAACCGGTCTACTCGCCAACCCGCGGCCCGCGGACCCTGGAGGAACGCCGCTCGCTGTTCGACGGCATCTCCGGAGCAATCCTCGCCAGCGAACCGGTCACCGCCGACATGCTCACCGGCGCCGCCTCCCTGAAAGTCATCGCCCGCAGCGGCGTGGGCTACGACTCGATCGATATTCAGGCCGCGGCCGCACAAGGAATCAGGGTCTGCAACGCCCCCGGAACCAACCACCACTCCGTCGCCGAACTGACCATCGGCCTGATCATCATGGCCGCACGCCGCCTCGGCGAGGTCACCACCGCCGTCCGCCAAGGACACTGGCCCCGGGAAGCTGGCCATGAACTGCGCGGCTCCACCCTGGGCATCATCGGCTACGGCCCCAGCGGACGCGCTACCTCAAACCTGGGGGTCGCCCTCGGCATGACCGTCCTGGTCAGCACTGCCCACCCCGACCCCTGCAACACCGCGGTCCAATTCGCCGACCTCGACACCGTGATCCGCGACGCTGACTACCTCTGCCTGCACACCCGCGGAGGCCAGAGCACTGGCCCGCTTATCGACGGGCCCCGGCTGAACACGATGAAACCCACAGCCGTCCTCATCAACACCGCCCGCGGCTCACTCGTCAATGAAGAAGCCCTGGCCAAGGCACTCTGCGACAGCACCATCGCCGGCGCCGCGTGCTCGAGAGCGAACCCCTGCCCAGCGACAGCCCCCTCCGAGGCCTGGACAACCTGCTCATCACCTCCCACCTCGCCGGACAAACGATCCAGGCACGCACCCGCGCCGGGCTGGCGGCCGCGCACGCCGTCATCGACGTCCTCGAAAACCGTAAACCGGCACACCCGGTCGACCGCTAACCCCACACACCAACACAGACGAAGAAGGATCCTGATGTCGACACCCCACCGCATCGCAGTCATTCCCGGCGACGGAATCGGCACCGAAGTCGTGCCCGAAGGACTGCGCGTCCTGGACGCCGCAGCCGCAGCCTTTGATCTCAACCTCACATACGAGCACTTCGATTACGCCTCGGCCGACTACTACACCCGGCACGGGAAAATGCTGCCTGACGGCTGGTTCGACCAGCTGAACCAGTTCGATTCCATCTTCTTCGGCGCCGTCGGCTGGCCAGGGGTCGTCCCCGATCACGTCTCGCTCTGGGGCAGTCTCCTGCAGTTCCGCCGCCACTTCGACCAGTACGTCAGCCTCCGCCCGGTCAAACTCCTGCCCGGCGTGCCCAGCCCCCTGACCGGCCGGGTCCCGGGCGATGTCGATTTCTACGTCGTGCGCGAAAACACCGAAGGCGAATACTCAAGCATCGGCGGGAAAATCTTCGAAGGCACCGACCGCGAAACCGTCATGCAGGAAACCGTCATGACCCGCACCGGCGTGGACCGGATCCTCAAGTACGCCTTCGACCTGGCACAGAGCCGGCCCAAGAAGCACCTGACCTCCGCAACCAAGAGCAACGGCATCTCCATCACCATGCCCTACTGGGACGAACGCGTCCAGGAAATGGCCAAGCACTTCAGCGACGTCAACGTAGACAAATACCACATCGACATCCTGGCCGCTAACTTCGTCATGCACCCGGACTGGTTCGACGTAGTAGTCGCCAGCAACCTCTTCGGCGACATCCTCTCCGACCTCGGCCCGGCCTGCACCGGAACCATCGGCATCGCCCCCAGCGGCAACATCAACCCCGAACGCAAATTCCCCAGCCTCTTTGAACCCGTCCACGGCTCCGCCCCGGACATCGCCGGCAAAGGCATCGCCAACCCCATCGGACAAATCTGGTGCGCCGCCATGATGCTCGACCACCTCGCAGAACCCCAAGCCGCGGCCGCCATCACCACCGCCATGGAAACGGTCCTTGCCCAAGGACACCAAGCACTAACGCCCGACATGGGCGGCAACGCCACCACAGAGACGCTCGGCAAAGCAGTGGCCACAGCCCTGACCGCACCATGACCCCACCAGCTGATCGGAGCGACCGTCCAGATCCGCCAGCACGGCCACATCATCCGCACGGGAACCGTCGATGAAGCCATGGCCGACTCCACAGCGCTCTGGATCGCAGGCGAGGCGGCCCAACCACGCACCATGTACGAAGCCGCACACGGGAACGAAGTGTGGGCCGAACCGGACGAAGCCGAAGAAGGGCTCTTCTGCTGGACGACACCCACAGCACCCGCACCCAACTAGGCCAGCACGGAGACCCCATGACGCAGTCCACCCACATGACCCAACGTACCGAAGACCCCTTCCACACCTTCATCCTCGAGCGCCACATCCCAGCTGAAATCGCCCGTTCCCGGCTTCTGGTCAACGCGATGAAAACCGAACTGTTTGACCAGTCCGCCGTTTCCCGTGCTGACTCCATCATCCTGGACATCGAAGACGCCGTGGACCCGTCGCAGAAGGACCAAGCCCGAGGAAACGTCATTGACTGGCTGTCCGGCGGCGGCAAGGCCTGGGTCCGGATCAACGACGCATCGGCAAGACAGGCCGCCGCATCCGGAAGAAACCGACATCAGCAACGCCGCCATCAGCACAACCCTAAACGGGGAAGTCGAACAAAAATCGGACCTCTCCCACCTGATCTTCAGCATCCCCACACTCATCGCCACCATCTCCGAATTCACCACACTGGAGCCCGGGGACGTCCTCCTCACCGCCACACCCTCCGGAGTCGGATACCGCCGAGACCCCCAACTGTTCCTCAAAGACGGCGACACCATCACCGTGACTCTGGAAGGAGTCGGCAGCATCACCAACACCGTCCGGGCGGTATCACGATGTAGGTGTTCCTGACCGGCGAAGAGCGCTGGAGAGTCCTTCGACTTCACGTCGAGGACCAGGTTCCCCTTGCTGCCCTCGCCCGTGAAAACCGGGATTAGCACCCGCACTCTTCAACGTTGGCGCCGAGCTACTCCGTTGTCCGCGAGATCGTTCAGGCACTAGGCTCTGCCCTGGTGACCCTGGCTCTCGAAGGTCCCGCATCCTATCGGGATCGGCACGAACTTGTCCTCCCGCCGCCGCGCCGACCGGCCCAACCAGATATGGCAAGCGGACCACACCCAACTCGACATCCTGATTAGCGGCGCCACCGGGAAACCTGACCGGCCATGGCTGACGACAGTGACGGACGATTACGCCCGTGCGCTCTGTGTACTCGACCATCGGCCGTCCCCAGAGCAGAGGAATGATCGAACGGTTCTTCGGGACCATAAACACCGAAGTTCTCCCCACCCGCCCCGGACACCTTGGGCCCGGGAACAGGAAACCACGCCCCGCGCTCGACCTCCCGGGACTGGATCGCGCCATCGGAAGCTTCGTCGCCGCCTACAACGACCGGACCCACAGCGAACTTGGTATCTCTCCACGGGATGCTTGGGTCGCGGACGGTTGGCTGCCCGGATGCCCGAATCCCTGGAGGACCTCGACGGACTCCTCCTGACAGTTCCAAAGAACCGGACCGTGCAACGCGACGGCCGGTATTCCGCGGCAGCGAGTGCACACGACTCCTAGTACGAAACCGGTGGCTCATTCAGCCCGGTACAGGCACGTTGGCCGGCTCCGCCTGGGTCCTCGTGCTGCTTCCGCGCGAGCTACTGTTTGAGCACCGGTTTGTCCTCGAGGAAGAGGCCCGGCTCGCCCGGCTGTTTCCGCAGTCCTACCCGGACTACGCGGACAAGGTGCCACGCTACCTTGGGCTCCCCCGCACGCAGGTTCCTGCCGCTGGAACTCTCGCGCCGCCGTCGTACGCTTCAGCCGCTGCCATAGGAAACCCACAGGTCCACGCCCTACCATGGCCCTCATGAAAGCTGCCCGCGACGCCCGCTCTGCCGCCGTTGTGATCAACGCCGGATCACGCCGCGGGGCGGCCCACGAACTTGCCGTGGACACGATGCAAAAGGCAGGCGTGCCGATCTCCGCCGTGCACCCCGTGCTGTCGGGGGCGGACCTGGCCGGGACCCTTGACCGGGTGCTCGCGGACGGGCACGATCTGGTGGTTGTCGGCGGCGGCGACGGGACCGTGTCCTACGCCGCCGGCCGGGTTGCCGGCACGAACGTTGTGCTCGGCGTTCTGCCGCTGGGCACCGCCAACGACTTCGCCCGCACGCTGGAGATACCGACCAACCTTGCCGCGGCGTGCGCCACTATCGCGGAAGGGAAGGTGGTGGATATCGACCTCGGCCGGGCCAACGGCGAGCCGTTCCTCAACGTCGCGTCGGTGGGCCTGTCGGTGTCTGTAACCGAGGCCCTGAGCCCCCGGCTGAAGCGGTACATCGGGCCCTTGGCGTACAGCATCGCCACGATCCTGGCCTATACCCGGCACAAGCCGTTCCGCGCCCGCCTCGAGTTCCCCGACGGGGACCACGAGCCGCTGGAGCTCGAGGACCTGCTTCAGGTGGCCGTCGGCAACGGCCGGCACTACGGCGGCGGCAACACGGTCTCCCCCACCGCCGGAATCGATGACCACATCCTTGATATCTACGCCATCGTGGCCGGCCCGCTCCGGGAGCATGTGAGCATCGCGCGGCTGCTCAAAGACGGCAGCTTCATCAAACACGACCGGGTGCACCACCTGACCAGCCGAAGCGTCCGGGTGGTCACCGCGCCGCCGATGCCGGTAAACCTCGACGGCGAGATCGCCACCACCACGCTGGCCGACTTCACCATCCAGCGCAACGCCGTCCACGTGGTAGTGCCGCAGAGCAGCACCAGCGCGCTGTTCGACGGGCCGGGCGCCGCGAACTGGCCGCCCCTTTGACGCTGGTGATCATGGTGCTGGTCTTCCAGCGCCGCATCGTGGAAGGCCTCACCGCGGGAGCAGGCAAATGAGCGGTTCACTCCGGAAAGCGTACGACGGCGGCGGCCGCGTTTCAGGTCCGGTCACCGGGCAGTGGTGGGACTCCGCCGTGATCTACCAGGTGTATCCGCGCTCCTTCGCGGACGGCAACGGCGACGGCGTGGGCGACCTCGCCGGGCTGGCCGCACGCCTGCCGTACATCGCGTCGCTGGGTGTGGACGGGGTCTGGATGACGCCGTTCCAGCCCTCGCCGCAGGTGGACCAGGGTTACGACGTCAGCGACTACTGCGGCGTGGACCCGCTGTTCGGCACCATGGCTGAGTTTGATTCTCTCTTGGAGCTCGCCCACTCGCTGGGGCTTCGGATCCTGCTCGATGTCGTCCCCAACCACTGCTCCTCGGACCACCCGCTGTTCCAGGGTGCTGTGGCGGCGGGTCCGGGCTCGCCGGAGCGGGACATGTTCCACTTCGTTGAAGGCCGCAGCTCCGGCCCCGGGTCAGTGAGCGACCTACCGCCCAACAACTGGCAGAGCGTCTTCGGCGGCCGGGCCTGGTCCCGCGCTTCCCCGGATTCGGGCACTGACACCGAGTGGTACCTGCACCTGTTCTCCCCCGGGCAGCCGGACTGGAACTGGCGGAACCCGGCGGTGGGCGACTACTTCGAGGGCGTGCTCCGCTTCTGGTTCGACAAGGGCGTGGACGGCCTCCGGATAGACGTCGCGCATGCCCTCTTCAAGGCGGACGGCCTGCCGGACGCACCGTCCGCCACCGCCGTCGTGGACGGCCTGCGGTCCAACCCGCTGGTTTCCGACCAGGAGGACGTCCACGACGTGTACCGGCGCTGGCGGACCCTCGCCGAGAAGTACCAGCCGCACCGCCTGCTGGTGGGCGAGGTCAACCTGGAACCGGCTCGCGCCGCCCGCTACACCCGCGCCGACGAGATGCACCAGGCGTTCGCCTTCGCTTTCGTGAAGCTCGGCTGGGATCCTGCGTCATGGGCTGCCGTCGGGGCGGAACTGGAGGCTGCCCGTTTGCTCCATGGCGCCTCCCCCAGCTGGGCGCTGGAGAACCACGACATTGTCCGCTCCGTGACGCGGTTTGGCGGCGGGGACGTTGGTGCGCGACGCGCGCGGGCCGCGGTGTTGGCGCTGCTCGGACTGCCCGGTGCCGCCTACATCTACCAGGGACAGGAGCTTGGGCTGCCCGAAGTGGACGTCCCGGTGGAGGCCCGCGTGGATCCCATGTGGGCCCGCGGCGGCATCACCCGCGACGGCGCCCGCGTCCCGCTGCCGTGGACTGAGTCTTCGTCGTGGCACCACGGCTTTTCGTTGGTGCCGTCGGCGTCGGCCCCGTGGCTGCCGCAGCCTGAGGGCTGGGGGCAGTACGCGGTTGAAACCCAGCAGCAGGACCCCGGTTCCATGCTGGCGCTGGTGACTGCCGCCGTCGGACTCCGCCGCGAGTTGTGGGAGCAGGGCGTGTTCACCGCGGACGACGGCGGCAGCTGGCGCGTCGAGGACGGGAACCTGCTGATCTGCGAGCGCAGCCCGCGGTTCGTGGTGGCCGTGGCGATGGGTACCGAGCCGGTGCGGCTGCCCGTGGGGACGGTGCTGGCCACGGCGATGCCGCTGGAATCGGACGGTTGGCTGCAGCCGGACAATGCTGCGTGGGTGCTGCTCAGCTAGGAGGCTGCGAAGGACCTGACCCTAGGACTTCTGCAAGCCTGTCCAGCGACTCCGGGCTCGCGGCCAACTCAACCTTGCCCCCGTTCGTCATCAGGGTCATGGCGTGGAACCCGTACGCCGGCGGGTATTTGCGCTCCTTGCCGCTGACTTTCCGGCGCTCCGGAAAAACTTCCTGCACCTCGAAATCAGTTGCCCGCCCTGACGGCTCCAGGTTGTCGTAAACAGCAGGCTGGAACCGGATAGACCCGGCGCCGGGAGTTGCGATGCCCTGGTTCCAGATGCCGCTGAGGGAACCTGGAAGAGAGTCTGGGTAGCGGATGAATACCCTGAACCGGCCGTGTTCGTCGAGCCGATGCTTGGTCTTGCGCATATTTCGAATCTAGAACAGTGCCAAAAGCCAGTAAACCAAAGTGTAAAAGAAGGCGGTGAACAGGGCGTCCACCGGGTCGTCCGGGTCCACGACGAGCCAGATGGCAGCGGTTACCACGAAAAAGAGGACGTACCCAAGCGAGAGTGCCAGGTACGGATGCCGCCGGACCCAGTTTTTCACTGCCTCCCTGATGTGGGGGCGATCTGTAGTGCGACTCATCCGGGCCGGGCCTGGTCCAGGGCCCTTAACAGCCGGTCCCGGGACCTGTCCATTTTCGTTGGCATGTCGGCGACAGGGGAATCCGCTACTGATCTACTTCATCTTCGGCCGTTTCATTGTCAAAAGGAGGCGGAAGCTCGCAACGGTCTACGGGCTGACCACTTCGCGGGCGATCGTCTGCACGGGCGAACGTAGAGGCCGAGCAGAACAAAGGGGATGCCCCAGAGAATAAACAGGGGCTGCCTGACATCAGCTGAAGGCCTTGCCCACTTCGTATTCGGTGCGTGCGACTTCTCCTCGAACCGTGTATTACGTGCTCTAACTTACTTATGGGGTAATCCCGTTGGTGGAGGCACTGGTGATGTTCATAGCGCAGCTGACCACGGTGGGGATTATTCTAATTGTCGCCGGGATTATCCGGCTGACGGCTTACCCCATCCAGGCAATCTCGCGATCCTTCAGCAGATCTGGCCAGCCCTGAGAATGGCCGTCGCGGAATTCCCCGGTCTCCGGCGTTTCTGCTCGTTCGCTGGCTATTGGTTAGGACCACGGCGCCCCATTAGGGGCACGGACGGTGGACTCGTTGTGGGCTGATGGAATTTGCTGATTCGTAGCGGGTTCCTGCTGGCTGTTCTCCTGGTTGGGTCGGAGCACTTCACGGACAATTTGGGTGAGTGTCAGCGCCTGTCCACCGGCCCAGGCTAGGCCGAAGCGGATCGGACCGGCATCGGTGCGCGCCTGGGTGATGACTGATTCGACGAGTCGGCGTTCTGGGGTGTTGAGCGGAAGTCCCCGGTCCGTGCGGTATGCGTCGACAGCCGCGAGCACGCGAATGGCTTGTTCGACGCGGTGCTGTGCGACGAAGACACCGGCCAGTGACTCGAGGAAGCCGGTGACGTGGCCCTGGGCACCAAGCTCAATTCCTGCACCGACCGCCTCATAGAGCAGCTGTTCTGCAGTGTCGTAGTCGCCCGCCTGTTCCATGCTCTCGGCTAAGTTCGTTGAGACTATTCCCAGAAGCCACCGGTCACCGAGCAGCCGGGCAAGCGCGACGCTCTGTTGGCAAAGGTCAAGGGCTCGGGCATGGTCGCCGGCGTAGTGCGCTATCCGACTCAGAAGAATCAAAGCGGCTACGCGGGTGAGGGCGCTGGCTTGTGGTGAGGACAGTGCTCTTTCAGCTAGTAGTTGAGCGGTGGCTGGGTCTGGATCATTGCGTTCCGAGGCCTGCACCGCCAGACACAACGTGCTCCATGCGACGCCTTGGTCGTTACCGGCGGCCTGGAAGGTCTGAAGCGCACGACGATGGAGATCGGTCGCCTCATCGTGGCGGCCGAGGACCCAGCATAGTGTGGCCGTTCCACTGAGCGCCGGGGCTTTGAGGGAAGGTGCAGCGTCCGGCGTGTCGGTGAGCAGCTTGAGGGCGATCCCGCACTGCTCGGCCACGTCCTCTGTCAGCTCCCAGTAATGCCACAGAGTTCCGACCAACCTTAGCGCCAAATTAGCCGAGCCGTCCGGTCCTGCCGCCCACGCCAGTGCTCCCCGCAGATCCGCCGCATCGGCATGCAGCAACCGGAAGGCGCGCACTTGACCCGGCGTCCACAATTGAGGGCTTAAAGCCTCGGCAAGACCGAGGTAGAACTCGGCATGCCGACGCCGCACCAGTGCAGCATCGCCGAGTGACCTGAGGTGGTTACGCGCGAACTCCCGGATCGACTGCAACATCGATACCCTGTCTGCTCCTGCTTCATCGGTGTATCGGCGTAGCAGGCTATGGCGTGCGAGTCCTGTCAGCAAGCCCTCAGCGGCCTCTTCATCGGAAGCTGATCCGCGGATGTAGCTGACCGCCGTCACCGTCGGGTCAGCAACGAAAACGCCAAGCTGATCGAAAAGTTCCCGCTCACCCTCACCGAGCAGGTGGTAACTCCACGCGATCGTAGCCGTGAGGGTTCGCTGCCGATCTGGAAGATCGCGGAAGGCTGCAGGCATGGCGGCAAGACTGTCTTCCAGATCATGCAGAAGTGCGTCCTCGCTACGATGGCGCAATTGGGCTGCCGCCAGTTCGATCGCGAGAGGAAGACCGTCCAAGCGGTGACAAATCCGGGTCACCACAGCAGCATTAGTGTCGTTGAGATTGAACTTCGGACGGACCGCCCGGCCGCGGGTCAGAAAGAGTTTCACGGCTGGCACATCCTGCAGCAGACGCGGAGGCAGCGGTGGATCGAGGGGAGGCAGAGCCAACGGCGCGAGCTCGTATTCGTACTCGGCGCGCAGTCCGAGGGGTCGTCGGCTCGTTGTCAGGATCCATAGCTCGGGTGCGGCGGTGAGCATGTCCAGCACAACCGGCCACGCCTCCTCCAAGTGCTCGAAGTTGTCCAGGACCAACAACAGCCGACGGGAGCGCAGGAAGCGAATCACGACCTTCAGCGGGTCACTGCCTGCCACGTCCTCCAAGCCGAGCCCGGACGATATCGCAGAAGGCACTTGCTGAATCTGAGTGAGCGAGCCGAGGTCGACCCAACAAACACCGTCGGTCGTTCGGTTACTGAGCTGTCTCGCAGCCGCTAATGCAAGACGGGTCTTACCTGTCCCACCCGGACCCGTTACGGTTACCAACCTGCAGCCGTCGGCGACATACAAAGAGCACAATTCAGCTAATTCGGCATCACGGCCAACCATTGGCGTGAGTTCTGCCGGAAGGTTGTCCAGCCGTTGCCTGATCCGGCGATGACCCTCAGGGACAGGAGCCGCAAGCGAGGGATCCTGTCGTAGGACCAACCGTTCCAACTGTTGCAGGCGTGGACCGGGGTCAATTCCCAGTTCCTCTGTGAAAACCTGGCGCGCCTCACGGCAGGCCGCCAGGGCATTCGCCTGACGTTCAGAGCGGTACAAGGCAAGCACGAGCGAGGCCCACAGGCGCTCCCGGTACGGTTGCTGAACCACCAACGACTGCAACTCAGTCACCAGCGTTTCATGTCGACCCAGTGCGAGCTCAACCTCAACCAGGTTCTGGTAGACGTCCAGCCGGGACTCCTCCAACTCGTCCAGCTCCGGCCGAAACAATTCGATGTCCGCCAGTTCAGGAAATACCTGCCCCCTGAAGAGCTCCACGGCCCGGCGAAGCGAATCCGCCCCTCCAACCAGATCCCCAGCCTGCACCGCCAGCTCACCGGCGGCCACCTGCTCACGGAACTGCAGGAGATCAAGCTCCTCCTCCATGACAGCCAACACATAACCGCCCGACCTGCTGGCCAACCGCTGGGACGCCACGCCCTTCGATCGATCAGGATCCAACATGCGACGCAGATTCGCGACATACACCTGCAACTGGGGGCCCGGTTTAGTCGGAGGATGCTCGGCCCAAAGAGCCTGAACCAAGAAATCAGATGTCACAACCGAGTTTGCCCGCAGAGCCAGACACTCCAACACAACCCGCTGCTGAGCAGCACCGACGGCGACCGGAACCCCGCCAACGACGACCTCCAGCGGGCCAAGGGCCCGTATCCAAAGTGCACTCACAGCACAACGCTCCTCACCGACCGCTCCCCAGACCCTTCCAACCCCGGTCTCGCGAAGCATGTCCATGTGGCGACGCCCACCCAGCAGCAGCTGCCCAGACAGCCGCTCGGGAGTCTGAAGGTCTTGCCGGTTCGTCCCTATCATGCCTCTGCGGCACACAGTGGGTCTAGTGGCACCGCTTCGGGGCGGCAGCAACTTCCCTGGACAACTGGCAAAGGCTGCATACAGCACGAGAGCAAGGCCCCCATCCGGGCACGACAGGTTAGCGGAAGGCAAGCATGAAGGCGGCCAGCGGCGCGATCGTTCAGGCGTGCACCATCCGAAAGGACCAGTGCCGATGGTTTGGCCGATCACGGGAATTAAGGATCGATTAAGGCCAACGCGCGACTCTTAGAACACGAGATACACAGCAGCCAGCAATAGCCGATCCAAGAGCACCACCAACAAACCAAACCTAACGATCTAGAGGGGATCCTGATAATGAAGCGAAGAGAAGCATGCAGGATCCGCAACAGTCAGCGGATTCAAGCACACGCGAACAACACGGGACTTGCAGCAACCCACGCGCTGGAACCCTCCACACTGACTGACGATTACCGCCAGATCTGGGGCCAGGAAATTTGGCCGGACTGCCTGGATTAACAACCATCCCCAAACAACCCCGCTCACCAAACCCGCACCCTTAGGAGATCATTTATGTTCCGCAAGATCTGGGCCACCGTCGTCCTGACCGCGACCGCCCTGGGCTTCGCCGCCGCCACCGCCGGCCCCGCAACCGCCGGGATGGCAATCAATCACTCCGAGCCGCTCGTCCGCCGCTGAGCCCGGCATCCCCCAAGTACCACCCCACATCCACCAACCCGCTTCACCCTCTTAGGAGATCATCATGTTCCGTAAGATCTGGACCGCCGCCGTCCTGACCGCCACCGCCCTGGGCTTCGCCGCCGCCACCGCCGCCCCCGCAACCGCCGGCCTTGGGGTTAACCACTCCGAACCGCTCGTCCGCCGCTGACACACACCTATTCCACTGGGAGTCAACCATGCTTTCCAACCTTATGAACACGGCCAACAACCGTGATGCCCAGCCGTCGACCAACACGGGCCAGCGATCGAGGCTCAAGATGCTTCTGTCCTTGTGCCTATGTCTTCCAACTTTGGGTCTATTGGGACTACCTCCGGCCAATGCTTCCGGCCCCGTCGGGCAGCCGACAGTACCCCCTTCCCCGCTGGCCCCGAGCACGCCAAAGGCGGTCCACAACGGGAGCACGCAGGTGACGCTGACCTGGACGGACAGATCGACCAATGAACTTGTGTTCGGCGTCCAGTACCGCGACCACGGAGGCGCATGGAAAAACGCCCCCAGCGTTCCGAGCACCTCCACCAGCACCACAGGCAAGACCTACACAACGACTCACACGGTGCCCTATGGGACGATATTTTGCTACCACATCAGTGCAGGCAATCTGGGAGGAGTCAACTACAGCCCGGCGGCGTGCGCCGTACCGGCGGCACCCGGCAAGCCAACGACCCTTCGAAGCGGCAGCTACAGCGAGACCTACGGCGACCAGCGGAATTTGGTTTACTTCAACCGGTCTGCTGTCTGGGAGTGGGGCTACCGGCTCTACACCCGACGTCAAGATTCCACTGGTTGGGTTTTCAACAGCGAGCTCGTGTCAGGTCCACCTACATCAGCAACAGAACAAATGCGGGCAATCAATCTTCCAGAAAACGGAACGTACTGCCTCCGGGTTGTCGCCTTCAATAGCCGAGGCGTGTCCGAGGCCACCACTGAGGACGTCTGTATCTCTACGACGCCAATAATCGAATAGGGACATGTAGGAAAACTGGACAGGCCGGGTAGACAGAGGCATCAGATGCCTAGTCTGCCCGGCTGGACCGTGTGCGACGAGCATCTCGCAGAAAAAATTGTCTGTCCCCGTTCCGATGCTTGCTCATACGCCGCACGAACGTTTTGGAACCTGGCCAACGACGGCCCATGTCAACCGCACGCGTGATATGCCCCATCGGAACCCAGCTAGGACAGCCCTAGAGGCCTGTCGGCTGAAGCCGAGTTGACCAGATCCTGACGGCGATGACAGACCTCTGGCCCCCGAAGGTCTGCCAGTCAGTTCGTCCGCCGCCAAGCGCGCCGTCACACACGCCGCCCTGCTCCATCGACCTAGGGTTCGCCGCCATCCGCCCTCGCAGGGGAAAGACTCAACCATTGCGAACCGCTCGTCCGCCATTGACAATGGACAGGCAGTCCTCCCAAACCGAACTAAAGGATTCGGGCACGGGGACGCCATGACAGGTAGGTTTCGATGTGGGCGTGAAGAACCTCAAGGCACGAAGAATGCACCAGAAGGCTCAGGTGCTGTGGCGGGACGGGCATACTGAGCGAGCAGAAACACTGGCGCTCCATGCACTGGACCTGTTGCCCCCGGCTGAAGGCGCCAACATGATTCGCATTGCTGACCGTGTCTCCGTTCTGGAGACACTAGCGCAGTTCGCATCTGACCTGGCCAATCATTCAGAAGCCGAACGCCGCTGCGACGAAGCACTTGATCTTCTTAAACAGGTTGAGTCAGACGCTAGCGCGGATGCCTGGCGCGTCGCCATACTCGTCCATAAAGGAAACAGTCAACGGTTATCTGCCAAGTATGACGAATCAGCGCTCACTTTGGCTCGCGCTCTCGTACTTTCCGAACGAATTCCAGACGCCACCATGCAGGCAGGCCCGCTCAATGCCCTGGGGATTCTAGCCAAGGATCGAGGGCTTTATGAAGAGGCTGGAATCTACTACGACAAGGCACTTAGGTTACTGGTCGACCGCGGCGGAACCAATGCTCCTGAGTTGGCGGGGATTTATCACAACCTGGCTGGCCTGGCCCACATTCAAGGGCAATTTGATCGGGCCGAAGAACCCGCCCGTCAGGCGATTAGGTTGCGCAAGGCAACCAGCAGACCGGACCCTGAAGGTTTAGCTGCCGATCTGTCGGTCCTTGGTGCTGTCCTTGCTGGGCAGGAGCGTTTTGACGAAGCTGCGGATATCCTGTCCGAAGCGCTGGCGTTGTGGCAGGCTCGTTACGGCAAAAGCCACTACGAGGTCGCCGTCCAGCTTCACAATCTCGCGGCGATCCAGCAGGCCCAGGGAGAGTATTCCTCGGCGGAGGCAAGCCTGACCGAAGCCTTGGCGATCAAACGTGGCGTTCTTGGAGGAAATCACCCTGAAATCGCCGCAATTCTGAATAATCTCGCCACCGTTTACTCAGATACAGGCCGGCGTCGCGAAGCCAGTGAGTGTTACGACCATGCGATTGAAATCTTCACACAGACACTAGGCGAGGATCATGCGAGCACGGTTGCCTGCATACAGAACCGTCACAACATGAGTTGAGCGTTACATTCCCGGACGATGCCGCAGGGGGCGGCTGGTGCCAAGCAAAAAGTGGGTCGCCGTGCATTGTCATAGCGGACTGGCCGCGGACAGGTATGCGTGGGTTGGCAGAAAAGATGTCTAAACCTCATACCTGAGTCGTATGCCGCAACGGTGCAGAATGTCCGCACCAGAAGAAATTCGATGTAGTCGGCACCGGCGGGCAAGCGTAGGATCCCTACCATCACGACCCGGATCCGTTAACCATGGCGTCACCGGGACCCAAGAAATGCAGATCCCGATGCGCCTGATCTCAGAATCAGGAGCATGTTATGAAAACACTGCACAGCCTCGTGATTGGGGCATCACTCATCGCGGCCCTTGCCGGTGGATCATCTGCCCCGCCAGGAACCGGTATGTCTCACGTACAGAACGAACAGGCAGCGCTGCAACAGCTTGGCTCCCCGGTCTCCCTCTATCCCCGGGGCAGCTGCCTCGATCGAACCACATTCGAACGGGTCCTGACCTTGGCAACAATGCCTCAGCCGAATGCACCCAAAACCAAATGCAGCTGCGGAACGTCGTGTCCGTTCCCGAATCCTCCTGCTACGTGCGGCGAAGGATTTAAACGGTGCAAGACAACCACAACCTGTGACTTCAACGTCATCTGCGACGGCATGGTCATCCAGTGCTCGCACACGATAAAGGTTGAGACGTGTGTGCCGAAGGGCCAGCGCTGCCCATGATGCGTCACCAGCGCGGTTAATTCCGCGGAATGGCGGGAGATTCCGATCTTCGATCCGCACCTTAGGGAGGAGGATGTCAGCGCGCCGTTCCCCCTCAGTTTACCTCCACGCTAGCGAAGGCTATTGGTGATGGCCATGACCTCCCAGACGACGGCGAACCCTCCCCAGAGAAGACTGAACGGCACCAAGAAAGCATCAGCCCCCCGTGAACCGAACGCGCGGATCCGGCTGTCCCACCCACAACAACTGCTCACCCTGGCCGAGAAGGGGAAGAATGCGGCTTCGTGGGTCGCTCATGCCCGAAGTCTTGCACAGGCCCCTCCGCACCGGAATGGGCAGGCTTATTCGAGCCTGGCCAGGCTCAGCAGGGCCCGCCGGAAAGACGGCATCAGCCAGGCAACAGCGGCAACCGCTAACACCCCGCCGACGACAAGTATCACCGGCAGGGCGCCAAAGGGTTTCGCGCTGCCCGTCGGACCTGCGGTGGAGGGGACAGACCCTGTAGGTGACTCCGACGGTGCGGCGGCCGCCGTCGGACTCGCGGACGCAGTGGGGACTGCCGCCGCGCTCGTCACCTCGGCGGCCACCGGTTCAGCAGGCGCCACCTCCGCCGCAGGTGCGGGGGCCTCCGCGGTTGGAACGTAGTATCCGTCCACTTGCGGCGGGACGTAGACGGGAACCGGCACCGGCACCGGAGCAGGAGCAGGAACCGGCGCGGACCGCGGGACCGCCGGTTCCGGGGCAGGTTGGACAGGGGCAGCCTGGACCGGAACAGGCTGGATCCAGGGCTGCTCCACGCTGGGAGCCGGCGGAGTGGGAACGTACGTGGGTTCCACGGGCACGGGATCGGATTCCACGGGGACTTTGCCGTCGTTCGGGTCATAGCAGTAACGGATACCGTCGGACATCCAGCACACGTACTCGGCATGTGCCGGGGCGGGTGCCAGAAGCATCGCACCTCCGGCCATAAGTGCCACTGCGGCAGTGCGCCGCAACGTCATCATTCCCACGATAGTTTCCCCCAAAACAGTGGCCGGCCAGCGGCGATGCTCCGATCCTACCGCCACAATCCGCGCAGGTTCAGCCGCGACGGAGGAGTCCGTGCACGGCGGCCATCGGGGAACAAGCAGCCACAGGGACGTGACCTCGGCCGCGCGCCACGTAGGCTTCCTGCGGTGTAGGCCCACCCTGCCTGTAAACCAGACGCAGTACGCCGGAACTACCCCTTCGCGCCGACGTTTTCCTGTCGCATTCAGCTCATTCTTGAGTCACAAGGCACCTTGCTCCGAAAAGCGGAGCGCCGCCCCACGAGATAGAAGAGCCATGTTCTCACGCAATGCGATCCACATGATGATCGATGAAAAAATAAACCACCCGCACCCAAGCAGGACCACCAAAAAAGACAGGCTTGCCGTCCGTCGCAGGACAGCTGTAGCCACCACGGCTCTTGCTGCGATCGCACTCTCAGGCGGAGTGGTAGCTCCAGCCAGCGCAGCAACGCCAAGTACAGCGTCAGCAGTCACAGCCGTCCACAGCGCGTCTGCTTCCATTGGGGCTTCACCGATTCTTGGCGGTTTGCCCACCACAGGACGGGCCCCTACCGACTCCCCCAGCCTGATGGCCCAGGGCGGAGTGGGGCTCGGGCCAGGCTGGGCAAACCTGCCCAGCGGTTCTTTTGGAACGGAGGACCCCGCCGACCACATCAGCTACGAGGTCCAAAAAAATGCCGCTCCTGGAGATGTCGTGGAATTCCGCCTCGTTGTCGGTCACACGTCCAGCGGCTGGGCCAAGGCAATCATCATGCCTGACGGAGAAGGCAGCCAATGGGTGATTGAGGCCGAAGGGCGTGGCGCTTCGGCCACCAACAGCCTCTGGGCACACCAAGTAAAGAACGGACAAGTACTCACCTTCCGCAAGCCCGGTTTTTGGGGCATTTGGAGGACCACCATCCAGATCGGCTACCTCGAGGACCTGGACCCGGGAGACCGAGTCGTCTTCACTTGGAACAAGGACTGACCGGATCTAACTTCTCCACCTCATTCGCCGGAGCCCGGGGCCGCAAGTCCGGGGCTCCGGCGACTTGGTCACGGTCGGACGGGCCGTTCGGCCTGGATCAAGACCTCGGTGGAAGGGGGTCGTCGGAAGCTACCAGCCCGGTGCGATAGGCTGCGGCAACCGCGGCCGCACGGTCGTGGAGCCCCATTTTCATCAGCAGCCGGCTTACGTGGGTCTTGACCGTAGCCTCGGAAATGAACAGGTGGTCAGCAATGGCCTTGTTTGCCAGCCCGTGGGCGAGGAGCACCAGGACTTCACGTTCGCGTTGTGTAAGGCCAATAACTTGTTCTGATGTGGGTAGCGGGGACTCCGGCCTGCCCTTGAATTCGGCCAGAAGGCGTTTGGCTACCGCTGGATCAAGCCAGGCCTCCCCGTTGGCAACGGCATGTATGGCTGCAACGAGCTCAACCGGCGCAGCATCCTTAAGCACGAAGCCTGAAGCACCCGCACGGAGTGAACTCCGGACCGCCTCGTCGACATGGTAGGTCGTTAGCACGAGGACCGCAGGAATAGAGTAGCTGTCCGGTTCAGCCCCGATAATCCGCCTGGTGGCCTCAACGCCATCCATTACCGGCATGCGGACATCCATCACAACCACGTCCGGCTTCAGTTTGGGCACGCTGGAAACGGCCGCTTGGCCGTCGTCGACGACGGCAACCACTTCGATGTCAGGTTCGGCGTCCAGGATCATCGCTAGCCCTGTACGCATCAGAGGCTCGTCATCGGCGAGCAGCACACGGATCACGACGGAACTGCCGTCGGCAGGACGGCATGCACGCGATAGCCGCCACCGTCGTGGGGGCCCACGGAAAGTTCCCCGCCCATTAGCTTGACCCGTTCGCGAAGACCGACGAGGCCGAATCCACTGCTCAGATCCTTGGTGATGGATGGGACTGAGCCGGCATGATCATTGTCCACATCGATGGCTAGGGTCCCGTCCTGTTGGAAGAGCACCACATCAGCATGGGAGCCCGGACCGGCATGCCGGGTGACATTGGTCAGAGCCTCCTGCACGACGCGATATGCGGCCATCTCTATACTCGGGTCGAGATGCGCCGCCAGACCCCGCATTGAGAGGTTGACGCTTACTCCAGTTGCCTCGGTCTGTCTGACCAGCATTTCGAGATTCTTCAGCGTCTCGGGTGTCCCGTTCCGGGAAGCTTCGTCGTCGGTGACTGACCGCAGGACTTCGAGCAACCGGCGCAGTTCCCCCATTGCCTGCTTGCCGACCACCTCGACGGATTCAAGGGCAGATTTGGCAAGGGCCGGGTTGCGATCCAGTTGCCGTTTCGCGCCTGACGCCTGCAAAACCATTACCGTCACTGCGTGGGCGACAATATCGTGCAACTCCCGCGCAATCCTCAGCCGTTCCGAGGCTACGGCCTCCGCGGCCATGGCCTCCCGCGTCTCCACCAGCTCCCGTGCGCGGCGGCTCGTTGCCGCGGCCGACCTCCCAAAAAACCAGACCGCGAGGTCCACCATCGCAAAAACGGCCGCCACCCCGGCAACAGTGGCCCAACTGCCTAACGCGGCTGAGCTTCCATAGAAGGCAATGAACGAGTGGGCACCCAAGGTTGCCGCCAGACACCATCCGCATTGCCGAAGAGGCCGCAACGCCGCCGCAGTGTAGAGCGCGACGAACAGACTCAGCAACGGACGTGACCCCACACCGATTGTAAGAATGGCCGCAAAGGCGCACAGCCCGAGGCTGACAACGACAGGTGCGTGACGGCGAAGTGCTAAGAGCGGCAGAATCGCCAGGTTGAGGAGCACAACCACAATCGAGGACGCATCAAATGCAGACCAGCCCTTGTTTATGACGGGTTCCATCAGCGGCGTGAACAAGACGGTGTCGAGCCCCACAGCCACCGAAGCGACCGTGAAATCACGAGACGAAATGTCGGACGGCCGCACGTGAAAGTCAATCCCAGTGCAAGAGGTGACGGCAGATAAAGTCAGCAGGGGTGATGCCAGCCACGTTCACGGTAAAGAATTCTGGCTTCGCGGCTATCTCCGGGGTCCGTTGCAAACCCTGTAGAGGGTTATCGGGCGCGGCTAGCGTTTCGAATTCGTTGGCTAGGGACGCCTTCACCGCATCCCAACGGGACGCGTTGGGATGCTCCTGCCTAGCCATATTGAACTTTTCCTGCGAAGCTTTCCCGCCCTTTCGGGCGGGATCGGATCTGAAGCTAACCACGCCGAACGTCGCACCGCCCTCGTCGCCCTCGAGTATGCAAACTTGGTCAGGGTCGAGCCACTGGGCTTTTTCCTTCTCGTGCTCGGGGACGAATATTCCGAATTCCTTGCCGGCGAGCGACTCCGGCCATGGGCTAAACAGCCCGGAATCGACGCCATGTCCCCGGATCAACACACCTCTCGCCACCGGCGGCCCCAAACCCGGCGTGAAGATGAAGAGTGATATGACCGGAGCAACGGCCGTCTGGTCACTGGCCATGGTGGTTCCTCCTCCAAGCCCCCGGTGAGGGATGGTCCACCCGGGTTTCGGTGCCGTTTCCTACCAGTCTGCTCTGCGTATTAGCGCGGGGCAAGACGATCAGCTCTGCTGGGCACGTTGAGTCACCGGGACATCCCGAGAGCACCGGCATGCATGATTTGGGGTACCCGAGATACGCCTTGGACAGTAGGCACTCACGAATGGATTCACTGTTCCAGGGGGACGATTTCCCGAATCCTCGGCGGCAAACTGATCGTGTTCGCGCGATAAAGCCGAGCAGGAAGCAATTACGAGGTGAAAAGCACAATGCCATCCAAGGCGGAAAAATCCGCATTCAAATACACCGACTTCTACTGCTACATGTCGCTAGCCGACTTCACTGTGTACATCTCCAATGACGATGAAATCGAAGGGTCCTTTCCTATTTCCAGCGACGAGTGAGTTCCTCGCATCAGGGCGACGTGCCAGTCCACACCATCAACGCCAGTGCACGGTTCTGCGCGTACCGCCGCTGCCCCATGTCACGACGGCGGCAGGCCGCCCGCGCCTCACCGCTCCCCCGCCCTGCGTTCAGGCCGCGAGTGCGCCGCCGTCGCGGCTTCGTAGCCGGGGCCGAAGGGCAGCGTGGCCATGTCCAGCCTGGGGTTGGTGTCCTGGGTTGCCACCAGGTGGCGGGCAGCTTCCTCCGAATCCACGCTGGGCATTGACCCGGGCAGGTGCCGCCCGGCGGATTCGGGCAGGAAGTAGATGGTCACAGCGGCGATGGCCGAGGTGGCCGTGAGGTAGTACGCCGGCATCAGGTCATTGCCTGTCAGTTGGATCAGGCTCGCAATGATGAACGGGGCGGTGCCGCCGAAGATGGCCACGGCGAAGTTGTAGGCGATGCCCATGGCCGCGTACCGGTTGGCCGTGGGAAACAGCGCCGGCAGAGCCGAGGCGAGATTGGCGACGTAGAACGTGACGGGGAACGCCACCATGGACAGGCCTGCAATGGTGGCCGGGATGGTACCGACAGAGAGCAGGAGGAACGCGGGGAGCGCCAGGACCACCGTGCTGAGGGCACCTATCCACAGGACGGGGCGCCGGCCGATCCGGTCCGAAAGACGGCCGGTCAGCGGGATGCACAGCGCCATGACCACCAGGACCGGGACGGTCAGGAGGGTGCCGTTGACCTCGTCGTAGCCCTTGTTGGTGGTCAGGTATGTGGGCATGTAGGACGTGAGGGCGTAGCCCACCGTATTGGCCGCCGCCACCAGGACCATGGCCAGCATGATCCTCTGCCAGTGGGCCTTGAAGATTCCCACCGGGCCCATGGGCTTGAGCACTTCACCGGTCTCGGGATGCCTGGCGATCTCGGCCTCTGCCTCGAGGGTTGCCTGGAACGCGGGTGACTCCTCAATCTTCATCCGGAAGTAGATCGCGACGATGCCGAGGGGCCCGGCGATCAGGAACGGTATGCGCCATCCCCAGGCCTCCATCCCGGCTTGGCCCAGCGTCAGCTGGAGGACGGACACCAGGGCTGCGCCGAGGGCAAAGCCCAGGTAGCTGCCCATGTCCAGGAAGCTGACGAAGAATCCGCGGCGGTGGTCCGGGGAGTGTTCACTGACGAACGTGGTGGCGCCGGCATACTCACCCCCGGCGGAAAAGCCCTGGACCAGCTTGGTGATGACCAGCAGCACGGCAGCCCAGATGCCCAGCACCGCGTACCCCGGGAGCAGGCCGACGGCGAAGGTCGCCGCAGCCATCAGCATCAGGGTCATGGCCAGGACTTTCTGGCGGCCGATCTTATCGCCAAGCCAGCCGAAAAAGACGCCGCCCAGCGGACGGGCGATAAACGTTGCTCCGAAGGTTCCCAGCAGGAACAGGTTCTGCACGGCTTTGTCTGCTTCCGGCAGGAACACCGGCCCCATGGTGGTGATCAGGTAACCGAACACCCCGACGTCGTACCATTCCATCGTGTTGCCCACGATCGTCCCGCCGAGCGCTTTCCGCAGGGTCCGGTGGTCAACGACGTTGACGTCTGAAACGCGGAGACGCCGTTTCTGCAGAGGTTGCTGTGTCATGACCGCACCACCTGCACATCAAAGGGGCGCCTTGGCTGCTGTACCGGCACTGTGATTCCTCCAGTGGCCACGCGCCACCCGACGGATGGCGCCGTCTTTGGCGTTGGACTTACCGTGATGGCGAGGCCAAAGTGTCCGGCAACCGTGCCGGGCTGTCGAGAAAAGCCGGATGCCCGGTCCGTCGGAGGGAACTTCTGGTCCGCTCCTGTCCCGGGTTATGTCGGCTTATTAGTGCTGCTCCGATCATTTTGGCACCGCTGCCCGGGCACATCAATGGAGCCCCGGTGATTCGCCCGTATGGTGTTGTCAGGCACGAGCGAGCAAGGGGATGCGATGACGGAAACAACCGAGGCACAGCAGACTGTCGAACAGGCCGGTTCGCTGGAGCTGATCCGGGTTCCCGCGTGGGAAGCCAAGTACAGCCTCAGCGACAACCCGGAAGAGCTTGCCCATCTGATCTGCTGCCGCGACCTGGAATGGCGCCGTGCCCTGTGCGGGTACGTCGAGGAAGACCCGAAGCTCCTGCATGACTCTGAGAACATCTGCACCATGTGCGTCGAGACGGTGGAACGGCTGGGAGTGGCCCTCGGAGACAGGCAGTGCCCCATCGACCAGCGCGAGTGTCCCCCTGACGATGAGGTCCACAGGATGATTGACGAGCGCGTCTCCCCCTAACGTCCCTCCACCAGTTGATTGCGCCGCTGCGGCTGCCGGCGTGATCATGAGATTGGGAAAGCGCAACGCCCCACCCGACATTTTGGAGTGGTCCTCATGCCTGAACGTCACATCAGAGTGCAGCGTCGCATGTCTGCACCCACGGCTTCCGTCTGGGCCCTGTACGCCGACTTCCCGAATCTCGCGAAGCACTGGAGCGGCCTCAGGACCACAAGAGCCATCGGTAGCCAGACCAGCGGCATGGGCGCCCGGCGCCGCGTCGAGTTGAAGCCAATGGGCAGCATGACGGAAACCGTCACCGTCTGGGAGGAGGGCCGCCGGATGGACACCCAGAATCAGCCGAGCAAATCGGTGCCCTTCAAACAGGCCAGATCATCGCTCACGCTCACGCCCGACGGCGACGGGACGCTGGCCACCTTCGACTACCGGTATGTCCCCCGGGGCGGCCCCGTCGGCCGGCTCACCGGGCCTCTGATCGACAAGATGCTAACGGCGACCTTCACCGACATGCTGGCCGCCACCGGGAAGGCCGCCCGCGCGAACGGGTAGCTGCCCGCACCAAGAGAGGACCCAACCCGGCTGGCCGATCCCAGCGGTCGGTGAATTCGCGACGAACGGCCGTTAACCTCCCCTCCAACTCCCCGCACCAAGCGCGCAACCTCGCCTCCCTAGCGTGGACAGGTCGCCGGCGGACCGCCGGCCCCGCTATTCCAGGAGGAACCCCCATGCGCCCAGTCCTGACTGCCGCGGCAACAGCCGCCCTGATCGCCGCCATGGCGAGCCCCGCCGTCGCCGCCCCGGAAAACGGTGCCGGCGCACCGTCGTCGAACGCTGCCGGTGCCGCCACCTCCGATCTAAAGGTCAACGAACGCAACGGGTCCTTTGACCTGCAGAGCCACCGCGGCGGCCGCGGCGAATGGACCGAGGAGTCCCTCGCCGCGTTCACGAATTCCCTGGCGCTGGGCGTGACCACCCTCGAGCTGGACACGCATCTCACCGAGGACGGCAAGGTGATCGTCTGGCACGACGACACCATCTCCGCCACCAAGTGCCTGGACACCGCAGCCGCTACCGCCGGCGACCCCGAATTCCCGTACGTGGGCGACCGCGTGGCCGACCTGTCCCTGGCGCAGGTCAAGACGCTCAACTGCGGCTTTACCCAGCTGGCCGGCTACCCCGAACAGGACGTCATCGAAGGCAACCGGATCGCCGAACTCAAGGATGTCTACCAGCTGGTCCGCGACACCGGCGCCGCGAAGGTCCGCTTCAACGTGGAGACCAAGGTGGAGAGCAGCGAGGTGGGCGGCGCCGGCATGGAGTCCCTTACCCGCGCGGTGGTGGCGGAGATCCAGGCGTCCGGCATGTCCGAACGCACCACCCTGCAGTCCTTCGACTGGTCCTCGCTGAACCTCACCCAGGAGATCGCGCCAGGCCTTCCCCTGGTGGCGCTCTCCAGCGGCGACGCATGGATGGGCGTGGGCCAGCCCGGCGCCAGCCGCAATCTGGGCGGCATCGACATCGACGACTACGACGGTTCCCTGCCGAAGGCGGCTGCTGCCCAGGGGTACGACGTCGTCTCCCCCACGTTCCGCTCCGTCACCGCCGGGATGATCGCCGAAGCCCACGGACTGGGCCTGCCCGTGGTCCCGTGGACCGTGAACACCACCGCCGACATGGCACGCCTGATGGACCTGGGCGTGGACGGCATCATCACCGACTACCCCACCCGCCTGCGCACCCTCATGGAAGAGCGCGGCCTGAAGCTGCCCAAGGCGTACGAGGTCCAGGGTTAAAACATCCCCGACGGGTTCTGCGTCACTTATAGACTGCTGTGGCATGCGTCCCTCGATTACTAGGAGCAACTCATGAACTACAGCGGAAGCCCGTCCGAAAAGCCCGTCGCAGCAGGTGACCTCGACCGCAGCCATATAGGCCAGAGTGTGAGCTTCCAGGCGAATGACTTCACGGTTGTCTTTGGAACCATCGCCGGCATTGCCCGGACGGACGCCCAGGTCTATTTGTCCCTGCAGGGCGTGGGCGGCGGAACCCACCTGAAGGATGAGTACGACCTGCCTGTCGGTCACAACGTCTACCTGCAGATGGACCCGTTGAGCAGCGCCGGAAAATCACTGTCCGATGTGGAGCGGGTCATCAAGGAGAAGTTCGACGAGATCAAGCACAACCTTCGGGACCGGGACCAGAAGACCGGGTCCGAGTAACCGGCCTTAACTCAGAGGAACCCCGCAACGCCAAGCGCTGCGGGGTTCCTCTTTTTGTTTGGCCTCTTGACCGGGCTACCGGCGGACAAGCCGCCACAGGGAGGTGACCTCGGCCGCGCGCGCCTCGTACAGGGGATCGTCGCCGTCCGATGCCTTCGGATGCGTTGGCCTGGTGTCGAGCCGTTCCGTCACCGTCAGCCCGGCCGCCCCGATGGCCTCCAGCAGGTCCTCGCGCGTCCGCAGGCCCAGGTGCTCGGCCAGGTCGGAGAGGACAAGCCAGCCCTCACCTCCCGGCTCCAGGTGGTCGGGGAGTTCGTTCAGGAAGCGGAACAGCATCCTGCTGCCGGGATCGTAGACGGCGTTGTCCAGGCTGGAATGCGGCGTGGCCGGAATCCAGGGCGGGTTGCACACGATGAGCGGCGCCCGTCCGGGCGGGAACATGTCGGTCAGGACCGCCTCGGCACGGTCCTCGACACCGAGGCTCCGGAAATTCTCGGCGGCGCAGGCGATGGCACGCGGTTCATTGTCCGTGGCCACCACGCGGCGGACGCCGCGGCGGGCGAGGACGGCAGCGAGCACCCCGGTGCCGGTTCCGACGTCGAACGCCAGCGTCTCGGAGGGCAGCGCGGCGGCTGCCACGAGATCCACATATTCACTGCGGGTGGGGAAGAACGTGCCGTAGTGCGGGTGGATGCGGCCTTGCAGGGCATCGACGTAGACGCCGTTCCGCCGCCATTCGTGGGCGCCGATGGCCCCGACGAGCTCATGCAGGGACACCACGGACGGTTCGCCGATATCGCCGTACGCCTCCGCGGCGGCCTCGCGGATATCCGGTGCGCGGCGCAGCGGCACCACCGGGCCGGGATCAAGGGGAATCAGCACCAGGCCGAGAATGCGGGCACGGTGCGAGCGTGACTGGCGGTGCCGGTAGAACTGGTCTGCCGGAGTTCCTGCGGTCTTCTTCCCGGCGCCGATCCGCCGGTCCAGGGCGTTGAGGATCTGCCGCGCGTTGTGGAAGTCACCGTGCCAGAGCATCGCGATCCCCTGGGACGCCATCCGGTTCGCATCATCGGCCGTGAGGGAATCGTCCACCACTTCCACGCGCGTCGGCGCCGGCCTGCCGTTTGCCGAACGCCAGCGCGCGGTCTTGCTCTCCCCCGCCTCGCTCCAGGTCACGACGGCGGGTCCAGCCGCCGCAGCCGTGCGCACCGGTTCCGGGACCGGCGTCGGGATTGTGGCGGGAGCTGGTGTGTCAGTACTGATGAAGGATCCATTCCGAGAGTCCGGGGCCGATCGGGACTGACGATTTGCAGCGGCGATTCGACGACGTCCAAGGCTACGGCCCAGGATTCCAGACCGTCAGCCGGCCGTGAGGCGCGCTTGGTCGATGGCCGCTGGAGCCCTTGAACTACCTTGTCAGGATACAGGGGTGCCGACGGCGGCATACCGGGGCTTCCCGCTCCGGGGGCCGCCGCAACTCAGGTCTGTGGAATGCCGGGCATTTCCGGGGCGTTGGACAGCTCCTGCACGTCCTGGATGACCTCGTTGTGCCGCAGGAACCACGGCTTGAACGGCGGATCAAAGCGGGCAAACCGTGGCGGGCCCACCGCCGTCAGCCCGGCGATCGTCAGGGCGGCCTGCAGCCCCGCATTTCGGCGCGCAAAAGCCTTTCCGGTGCCGCTGCCCGTGAAGCGGACCACGGCGGCAAGCGAACCCGGAACGGCCCGGACCCCGACGCCGGGGTTCGTCGGCACCGGAGCCGTCTCCGCCGTCGTACCGACGGGCAGCACAAAGGCAACCACAAAGTCAGCCGGCGCATCGCTTCCCGGCAGCGGACCGCTCTGCAGCACCGGCGCGGTCATCGCAAGCTTCCGCGACGGGCCGCTCTCCTGGATGACCGGCGCCGTCATCGCCAGTTTTTGCCCGGCCGTGTTGCTGCCGCTGATGTAGTTGAACAGGTGCCGGAAGGCTGCGTTGCCGGCCCGGTCAAAGGTGGCGTTGACGTGTACCTCCGCCACTACGTATCCGGGATAGCGGCGCAGCTCAAAGTGCGGATAGCGGTGGACCAGTTCGTAGGGCTGCTGCTCAGTCATGGTCCTCCAGACCCTACGCCGGTCCGGTGCCGGCGGCCAGAGACCTGGCTTCATCCAGCCACGAAAACCCCTAGACATGTGACCATTTAGTCACCTATTCTGGAGGTGTGGACGCCGTATTCAAGGCCCTCGCCGACCCCACCCGCCGGGACCTGCTCGATGAGCTCTTCCGGGAGGACGGGCAAACTCTCCACGCTCTCGAGGCGCATTTCGACATGACCCGCTACGGGGTCATGAAGCACCTCAGGCTGCTGGAGGATGCCGGCCTGGTGGTCACCCGCCGTCGGGGCCGGGAGAAACTCCATTTCCTCAATCCGGTGCCCATCCGCCTGGTCCACGACCGCTGGGTCAGCAAGTACGCCGAACCATGGGCCGCTGCCCTCAGCGACCTCAAAACCCGATTGGAAAGTCCCATGGAAAAGATCTTCGAAATCTACATCAAGACCACCCCGGAACGGCTCTGGGAAGCCATCACGGACAGCGAGATCCGAAGCAAATACCAGTTCGGAATGAACATCCGCTCGGACTGGACGCCGGGGTCCAGGTTCGAGATGTCCCCCAACGGGGCGGACCTGCTGGGCGAAGGCGAGAACCTCGAGGTCGATCCCCCACGCAGGCTCGTCCAGTCCATGCGCGCACTCTGGGGCGAGGACGTCAAAGCCGAAGGCTACTCCCGCATCACGTGGGAGATCGAACCGGTGGGCGAGGATTCCTGCCACCTCACCGTCACCCACGACCAGCTCCGCGAAGGCGCCAACGATCAGCTGTACGGCGGCTGGCCGATGATCCTCTCCGGCCTGAAGACCTGGCTGGAAACGGGTGAGAAACTCACCACCCCCGGCTCCCTCATGTACACCTAAAGGCGACCGGCGGGGCGCCGCCGTCGTACTTTCCGTGGACGTCAGGCGCCCGTGCAGCAGCAGGGCGGCCTTGAACCCGGCCGCCCTGCCGGTCTGTACAACGAACCTCGACTCACGGGAGACTGACGCCATGCGCAAACTGACCTTCGCCATGAATGTGAGCCTGGACGGCTACACCGCCGCGCCCGGCGACGACCTCGGCTGGAGCGTACCGAGTGACGAGCTGTTCCAATGGTGGTCCGACCGGGTAGGGGCGACAGGCCTGGCGCTGTACGGGCGCAAACTGTGGGAGGGGATGAGTTCCCACTGGCCGACCGCCGACCAGCAGCCCGGCGTCACACCTGCGCAGACCGAGTACGCCCACCGCTGGCGGGACATGCCGAAAGTGGTGTTCTCCTCGAGAACCATCCCGGTCGACTGGAACACCCGCCTGGTCACCGGCGACGCGGTCACCGAGATCACCCGGCTCAAGGCCGGCGACGGCGAGTCCATGGACATCGCCGGCGCCACACTCGCGGCCGCGGCCATGCGGGCCGGACTGATCGACGAATACGCACTCGTCACCCACCCGGTGCTGGTGGGCGGCGGCACGCCGTTCTTCACAGCCCTGGACAACTGGGTGAACCTGGACCTGATGGAGACCCGGACGTTCGCCGGCGGCATGGTCCTGACCAGGTACGAGACAAGGCGCTGAGTGCGCCGGATACTGTGGCTTTTTCCTTGTGTTTGAATGGCGGGATGGACAAATGGGGATCCACCGTGGCACAAAAACTTCGTAAGGGTGACCGGGTGGCGATTCTGTCACCGTCGTTCGCTGCGCCCGGCTTCGCGCCTGCAGTCCACGAGCAAGCCATCAACCGCTTCGCCGGCGCCACAGGTCTTGTGCCCGTGGAATTCCCGACGACCCGCCGGCTCGGTGCAACCGCCGAAGACCGTGCCGCCGATCTCAACGCGGCCTTCGCTGACCCAACCATCCGAGCCATCCTCGCCACCATCGGCGGTGATGACCAGATCACTGTCATCCCTTATCTGGACGCCGAAGCCGCCCGGGCCGATCCCAAGATCTTTCTTGGTTACAGCGACAACACCAACCTGCTGAACTGGCTCTGGGCCCACGGCATCGCCGGTTTCTACGGTGGGTCCACCCAGGTTCATCTCGGTCCCGGCCCCGGCATTGACGAAGTCCACCTCACATCATTAAGGGCCGCCCTGATGACCGGCGGTGAACTCACCATTACCGATCCGGGTGAAGCCGAGGACTATGGCAAGGATTGGCATGACCCGCAAGCACTTGTCGAATTCGGAGAACGGGAGCCCACCGAACCGTGGGCATGGGCCGGGCCGGCGCGGCTGGTATCCGGACGGACCTGGGGCGGATGTCTGGAGGTCATCGACCAGCTTGCGCTGGCAGACCGCCTGCCGCCTGTTGAGGACCTGCACGGGTCCATCCTGCTGCTGGAAACCAGCGAGCTGATCCCGCCCGCCGACTGGGTGAAGCGGTGGGTCCGCGCACTCGGAGAGCGCGGCATCCTCAACGCGGTCCACGGGGTTCTCGTCGCCAGGGCACCAACCAGCAATTTTGAACACCAGCCGGAACCCGATGAACGCGCCCGGCTGCGCGACGCCCAGCGGGACGCGGTCATTGAAGAGGTCACCCGGTACAACCCCGAGGCCGTCATCTGCATCGGGGTGCCGTTCGGGCATACCCGTCCCCAGTGGATCCTGCCCTACGGCGGACAAATCACAATGAACGGGTCAACGCGCACCATCACCGCGTCCTATAGCTAATTAGCTCTGACAGGCCGCGTGCTCGCGGTCCCTTCCGGCGCGATGACTCACTCGGAGGCGTGCGGTGCGTTCAGTTCGCCTGCAATCTTCACTTCCAGCGCCGCCACCGTGACGTCGGGCAGGACGATGAGACCGTCCAGTTCCTTCCGGGCGCGCTTGTACGCGGTCTGCCGTTCGGCAGGCGTTGCGGCGTTGTCGGAGGCGATGTTGAGCAGCTTCCTCGCCGTCGTCAGGCGCTGGCGTTCCAGCTCCGAGAAGTTGTGGTCCCTGATTCGCATAGCTTCGCGCTCTGCGACGTCGAATGCCAGCTCAAAGCCGTGCACGGCTGTCCGGTACTCGGCCAGCCGGGCTGCCGTCGTGATGTCGCCCGGAGCGTCCGGCCGCAACCCGTCCGCCGCTTTCTTCGCCCGGAGGAAAGCCACGGTAAGAGGCTCCCGCACATCCGTCATGACCGGGAAGTCGATGAGCTTCCCGACGTCGAGCTCGTAATCCAGCCACCGCCGGTTCACGGCGTCGTGCGCTGCCATCAGGGCGGCAACCTGGGCCTGGCTGGCCTGTTCCGCCTGCACGGCCTGGTTCTTGAGCGTGTACAGCTCCACACGGCGACGGTGCCGGCGTTCGCTGGCCTTGGACCACTGCCGCGCCCACCCTCCGGCCATTCCGCTGAGAGGGAAGACCAGCCACCAGTAGCTGCGCAGGAAGTCAAAGAATTGGTCCACGGATTCATCCTCCCACTGCCCCCGTCGCACCCCAAGGGCCTTCAACCGGTCCGAGGGCCCAGGCCTTTGTCCCGGGCGGCACGGGTTCCGCCTGTTCACCAAGTCAGACATCATGGAGCGTGAGGGTCACGTCACTGGCTCACGCCCGACGGATATGTTCAGCAGCACCGGACTTCGGAGGTACACACTATGTCTGATTTCGATCTCGAAGCACTCCGGGAACAAGCGGCACGCGGCGACACCGACGCCGTGGGGCAATTGATCGAACTGGCCGCGGAGCGGGAAGACTTCGAGGAACTGCGGCGTCTCGCGGACGGCGGCAGCGGGGATGCTGCCGACCAGCTCGTTGAACTCGCCGCCGAAAAGTCGGACCTCGACGAGCTCCGGCGGCTCGCCGCCAACGGCAACAGCGATGCCGCCGACGTTCTCGCCGAGCTCACCGACGAAGAGCCGGACGATGAATGAGCAGCCCGCCAGCCATGCCCTGAACCTGGAATGCAGGCTGGCGGCTCCGCCCGAGAAGATCTTCAGGATGCTGACCGACGCCACCGAACTGGCGAAGTGGTGGGGTCCGGAGGGCTTCACCCTTCCCTCCGCCGAACTCAACCTGGTGGCGGGCGGCCGCTACCGCTTCCGCATGGCACCCCCGGACGGCGAGCCCTTCTACCTCTCCGGCGAATTCCTCGAAATCGACCCGCCCTGGCACCTCGTGTACACCTTCAACTGGGAAGAACCGACCCCCGACGACCGTGAGACCGTTGTGGACCTCGCGCTCGCCGGCGACGGCACGGGCACCCGGCTGGTCCTCTCCCAGGGCCCGTTCGTGACCGAGGAACGGCTGGCCGTGCACCGCGACGGCTGGACCGAATCCTTCGCGAAGCTGCAGCGGCTGTGACCCGGCATTCCGGTTCCCTCACCTGTTGTCCCCTAAGAGCAACCATCATGTGACCGCAGCCGCTATAGTCGCGGGATGACTGCCAAGACCTACCCGCTGACCGGCACCGTCGGGGCCCGGGTGATGCACCCCTCCGACGCCGGACCGCTGCAGGCCGCCTACCAGCTGAACCGGAACCACCTTGCCCCCTGGGGACCGGACCGGCCGGCCGCGTTCTACACCGCTGAAGGGCAAGCCGAAGTCATCGGTTCCAAGCTGGCCCAGCACGCCGCCGGCTCCGAAGTGCCGTTCATCCTGCTGGAAGACGAGCGCGTGATCGGCACACTGACCGTCAGCAGCATTATGCGCGGGCCTTTCCTCAGCGCCAACCTCGGCTACTGGGTGGACCAGGAGTTCACCGGCCGGGGAATCGGCTCCGCCGCCGTCGCCTTCGCCCTTGACTATTCGCGGCAGGAGCTGGGACTGCACCGGCTGCAGGCGGTCACGCTCACCCACAACGCAGCCTCCCAAAAGGTCCTGACGAAGGCGGGCTTCACGGAGATCGGGCTGGCTCCCGCGTACCTGCTGATCGCCGGTTCCTGGCAGGACCACATCCTGTACCAGCGCATCCTCCATTGATCCGAAGGTGCATCCAGCTAACCACGCCGGGCGCCGCCGTCGTACGCGGTCCTCTTCTCTCATCCCTCCCAGTGCGCGGGCATCACCAGGTCCGCGGGCAGCCGCGTGGTGCGGCTGCCGCTGGCGGAGTTGAGCTGCGGCTGGGTCAGGAACAGTGCCGCCGACAGGTCGGCGCCGCCAAGCCGCGCGTCCCGGAGGTCCGCGCCGAGCAGATCCACGCCCGACAGGTCAGCGTTCCGCAGGTCGGCCGCAATCAGATACGCCCCTCTGAGGTCTGCGCCGCACAGCCGGCGGCCCCTGAGATTGCTGCCCATCAGGTCCGCTCCCGGCCCCAGCCCCGCGTCAAGGTGTTCATTCCCGGCGGCAAAATAGGACGCCCGGACTTCCGAGCTGACGTCCATCAGCGTCGAGCGCACCTGGACGTGAAGGTCCTGGACATCCAGCGCGAGCAGCTGCTGCAGGCCGCCGTCGACGAGCTGCCCGATACTGGCGCCGAGCTCCCTGGCGCACTGCGCGACGTCGGGATCAAAAGTCCGACGCCGGGCCTCGGCTAAGTGCCAAAGCATCTCGTGCAGCTGCCGCACGGTTTTGAACGCGGCAAACATCTGGCCTTTGGTGCCCGGATCCTCACTCCAGCTCGTGCCGCCGAAGAGCCCCTGGGACACCTTCTGGCCGGCGCCGAAACAGTCAAAGACGGTGCAGCCGCGGAAACCCCGCGGGCGCAGGCTGGTGTGGATGGTGCAGGAGAAGTCGGGGGCGAGGTTTTGGCAGGGAGTGCCGGCGGGTTTGTCGAGCGCAAAATCCGCAGACCGCGAGAATCCGAAGGCGGTACAGCAGAGGGCAAAGCAGTTGGCGCAGTCAGGCCGCAGGGACTGCCGGTCCAGGGCAGGCGTGAACGTAATCGGTGCCATGCGCGCCATCATTCCCGGTGAATCGCCGTGCAGCAAGGATTGCCCTGCAGGACCTTGTGAGGCTCCAGAGTTTCCCAATTGGGTATAGGAAAACTATTGACTATAGGGCCTTGATCCGTACCCTTAAAGCACAACGCATTCCAAGGAAGGTCCCGTGGAGGCTAAAGCTAAAACCCAGGACCCGCGGCCCGGACGGCACGCCGCCCGGCGCGACGAAATCGTCCAGGCGGCGTGGGCCGAGGCCGAAGTCAACGGCCTGTCCGCCATCTCGCTGACTCAGGTTGCCCGCAGGGTGGGCCTGCGGCAGCCATCCCTTTATTCCTACTTCCCTTCCAAGAACGCGCTGATCGACGCATTGTTCGCGGAAGCCGCCGGTACCTTGCTACACGAGCTGGAGCATGCAGCGTACCCGGAATCGCCCCGGGAAGGCGCGAGGCTCGTTGCGCGGACCGTACTGCAGTTTGGTGTGTCCCACCCCGTCCAGGCGCAACTCATCTTCCAGCGCTCGATTCCCGGCTATGAGCCATCTCTGGAAGCGTATGGCCCTGCGCTGATGATGCAGGAGCGATACGTCCGGAAACTCAACGAGGCCGGAGTCACTGCGTCCTCCGACGTCGACATTTTCACGGCCCTCGTCGCCGGGCTGGCCAGCCAGCAACACGCGAACGAGCCCGGAGGAGTCCGCTGGGTATCGCAGCTGGACACCGTCCTCGACATGTTTTTTTACTATCTGGACCACCAAGGCCGGACCTAAACCGGACTGGCCGCAAGCGAAGGCAGGGAGCGCCATGCCCGCAGAAAACTTTCCGATGGACGTGGCAGCGATCGGAAGGATCGCCCACCAGGAAGCCATGCAGTTGGCAGCAGAAGAAAACACCCGGTTCCACAACCTCCTGCTGCAACTCGGCACCGATGACTGGCAGAAGGGAACTGACTGCGCCCGCTGGTCAGTCCGGGATGTTGCCGTGCACGTCACAGCATCCGCGGAAGCGCAGGCCTCATTTGTCGAGTTCGCGCGCCAGGTCATCCGGGGGCGGGGGCTCACCACCAAAATTGGCGGGCGGCACTGGGTCGACGGGGTCAACGAGGCCCAGCTTCGGGCCAGAGGCCATATCACTGCCGAAGAAATCCCGTCGAGGTGGGACCACGCGTCCGCGGCAGCGCTCACCGCCCGGCAGCAGCTGCCCCCAGCCGTAGGGGCCCTCAGACTACTTCCGATGGGCAGCGTGGACGGGGTTGAATTCGGCTGGCAGCCGCTGAGTTACCTCTTCGACATCGGGTTCACCCGGGACGTATGGATGCATCGCATCGACATCTGCCGGGCGACCGGCCACCCCGTCAATCCGACACCGGAGCACGACGGCCGCATCGTCGAAGACATCATTGCCGAGTGGGCCACGCGGCACAAGGAACCGTTCTGCCTGAAACTCACCGGACCCGCCGGCGGCACCTTCATTCGTGCGGAAGATCCTGAAATCGACTGCTTTGAACTTGACGCAATCGACTGCTGCCGCCTCCTGTCAGGCCGGGGAACGCCCAAGGGAGTCCTCCGAAACCTGCTGCCGCTCTGACATCCGGCATCCGAAGCAGGTGCGGGCATGCGAGCTATTTCCCGGTCAGCGCGCTGCCTCCTCGCGTGCCTCCTGTCGGTCGGAATCCTCGGCGGGGCGGCCGCACCCGCGCCGGACCCGCCTGCCTCTGCACCGGCGAATCCCGCAGCGGCCTACCAGGCCGTGGACACTTTCCTGCGGGGGCAGCTCGACGACGTCGGGATCCCGGGTGCCGCCGTCGCCGTCGTCCGGGATGGGATCCAGGTGCACTCCGCAGCATTCGGCCGCGCCGACGAGTCCGGGCGGCCGATGACCGCCCGGACACCGGTCCTGCTGGCCTCCACCAGCAAGTCCCTCACCGCCATCGCCGTGATGCAGCAGGTGGAGGCCGGCCGGCTTCGGCTGGATGAGCCGGTCCGGACCTACCTGCCCTGGTTCACGCTGGACGACAGCCGCTCGTCCGCGATCACGGTCCGGCATCTCCTCCACCAGGCCAGCGGCATGTCATCCAGGGACACCGCCTTCGAAGCCTCCGACGCGCAGGGCCCGGAGGCGCTCGAGGATGGAGTCCGTGCCCTCGCAGACGCCCCGCTCGACGGCGACCCGGGGGCGGGCTTCCACTACGCCAGCGCCAACTTCAACATCCTGGGCCTGCTGGTGCAGACGGTCTCCGGCCAGCCGTTCGGCGACTACCTGAAGCAGCGCGTCTTCGGGCCGCTGGAAATGGCCCACAGCCATCCGACCCGGGCCGCCGCACGCGCGGACAATGCTGCCGCCGGGCACTCGCTGTGGTTCGGTTCGTTCTGGCGCCAGACCGATGTGCCCGCACCCACCACAGGGATGCCGTCTTCCACGCTCTATGCCTCAGCCGAGGACCTGGCCCACCAGCTGATTGCGCTGCTCGACGGCGGCCGGTACGGCGACGCCAGGATCCTCCAGCCCGGGAGCGTGGCGGCCATGTTTGAGCCCCGTGTGCAGGTGGACGGCTCCAAGGGGTATGCCATGGGTTGGTACACCCGGCCGCTCGTGGAGTCCGCCGATCCCGCCGCACCGCCCGTTCCGGAGGCCGGCCTGCCGCTCCTGCTGGAGCATCAGGGCGAATGGGGCAACAGCCACACGTACCTGGCTGTGGTTCCTGAGTCCGGCCTCGGCGTCGCCCTGGTCATCAACGGCAACGACACCGCCGCCCCGTCACGGCTCAAGTCCATCGACACCAACCTCCTGCGGATCCTGCACGGGCACTCCCCCGTTCCCGCGGTGGTGTTCGAGGACTGGCTGCAGCGCTACAGCTGGGCCGCTGCCCTCACGCTGCTGCTGGCGGAGCTGCTGAGCCTGTGGCTGGCGCTGCGGTTCCTGCCCCGGCGGCATCCTGCGTCCGGGACGCGCTGGGGTCCGTTGGCGTGGGGCGCCGCGGCCCTCGCCCTCGACGGGTTCGCCCTCTGGCTGTGCCTCGCCTACGCCCCGGCCCGCTTCGACACCCACCTGTCCGTCATCATCCGCCAGTTTCCCGACGTCGGCATTTCGCTGCTGCCGGTCCTCGCCTTGGCCATCGTCTGGCCGATCCCCCGGACGCTGTGGCTGCTCGCGACGCCGCGGGCCCGCCCGCAGGCGCCCCGTCCAGGCTCGGGCTTGTGAACCGGAGCACCAACTACTGTCTTCAGCTCTTCATTCCGCGTACGAAGGGGGCCTTGCCAAGGGCTGTTCTTTCGAGTTGGTCCACGATCCTGACGTCCACGCCCGTTTGTATGGCGCCGGCTTCGCTAAGAGTAGTGCGCATGCCGGTGCGAACTGCCTCAAGCGAGCTACCGGGTGTGAGGCCGGCGAGGAGGACCCGCAGCTTGCCGGGTTCCTGGATGACTTGCCATCCTGCGAGGCCGGCCTGGTCCAGCACGTGGTGGAACACGATGGGATGGACGGCTACGGTTCCTGTCCTGCCTGGCAGGTGGAGGATGTCTTCGATCCGGCCTTCGATATCCTCCATGAGCATGAAGGAGCGCCCGCAGGGGCACCCGCGCCCACCAAGCCGGACGGTATCGGACATTTCGTAGCGGATCAAAGGGAGGGTGCGGGAGAACAGGACGGTCACCAGGAGCCTTGCTCCGGTGGTTCCCGGCGGCACCGGGTTTCCGTCCCGGTCCACCGGTTCAATGATCAGCAGGTCTTCGTACAAATGCCGGTTCCTGTACTTGCAGGGGGAGGCGATGCCGGCCGTTTCGGTCGCGGCATAGACGTCGAAGGGCGCGCTTCCCCCGGCAGCTTCGAGTTCCGCAGCGGTGTGCGGGGTAAGCACTTCGGAGGCGGACATCACGCCCTGCGGTGAAATGTGCAGGTGTCCGGCGTGTTGCTCTGCGGCGAGGGGTTTGAGCGCTGAGGCGTACCCCACCAGGACCCTGGGCTGGAACCGGTTCAGCGCCGCGACCGTTTCATCCGTGGGGTCAGTAACGTCCAGTCGAAGGGTAGGGACGAGCCGGGAACGCAGGGAGGCGCCGACGACGGCGGACTGGTGTGTGGGGACGCGGGAGCTGACCAGGGCCACTTTCAGGGGCCGGGTCAACCCCGCGGAGATCCCTGCCCAGTCGTTTGCCCTAGCGTAGGAGGCCAGGACGGTCCCCCATTCCGAGCGGTTCCAGACGAAGGTTCCCCGCCGGCCTGTGGTCCCGGCAGTCGCCGCAGCCCACCATTTGCCCTTCCACGGCACCCCCGGGTCTCCCCCGCGCTCGGTGAGGAACCGCAGATGATTTTCCAGATCGGATATTCGAACGTCCGGTGTGGTGACGGCCTCGTCGAAGTGCTCCATCAGATCCGCCTTCGTAACGATCGGCAGCTGATTCAACGGGGCATCGTGGAGTCCGGCGTGGTGGCGGCGATAGAACTCCGAACCTGCATAGGCGGCACGGCCAGTTCCTGCAGGGCGTGGGCCTGATGGGCGGCAATCCTGGCGGCATCCCAGTGGTCCCGCTTCCTCCACGCGGCCCGGAGAAACAGCACACGCGAGATGAGCCGGAGGTCCATGAGGGCTCGCCTTTCGCCGCGCCGCCTGCAGCTCAGCGTGGGGAGCCGCGGCCACGGCGGAGCGCCGCCAGGCGGGCAGTGTATTCGTTCTCATCGATTTCGCCGCGGGCAAACCGCTCTGAGAGCAGGTCCTCAGCAAAGCCGTGCCCAGGGGCCCCGCCCTCGTACCGCCTTCCGCCGGGTCCCACCGACCGGGCGAAAAGGACAACGGCGGTGATGATGACACCCCAGAACAGCACGAAGCTCACCACCATCAGGACGTACCACCATCCGCCCATGCTCCCGTCCCCGCCCCAGAACATCATTTCCGCATCCTCCTGCCACCAAGGGGCCGCCGTCGTGCTTAGACTATCGCCCCCTGCCGCCGCGCGGCGTCAGAGTCTTAGGTCCCCCGTGCCGGCAACGGCGCACCCGGTGGAGCGCCAGCCAGAGCGAGGCACGGGCCAGTTTGGCACCCGGGAGCCAACGTCAGTCGTGCAGGGTTATGGTCCCGGTTGTCCCGTTCACCGTGACCAGGGCACCGTCTCGGATGATCTGCGTGGCGTTGCCGGTGGCGACGACGGCGGGGATCCGCTGTTCGCGGGCGATGATCGCCGGGTGGGACAGGGCTCCGCCGGCGTCTGTCACCACGGCGCCGATGGTTGCGAAAACCGTGGACCAGGAGGACCGCGTGGTGGGGCACACGAGCACGTCGCCCGGCTGGATCCGCGAGAACTGCCGTTCGTTGGCGATGATCCGCGCCGCGCCAGTGTACGTCCCGGACGACGCCGGAGTGCCCCGTAGGATGCCCTGCTCCGCCGTCTGCATCTGTGAGCTGCCCGCCGGTGCGACGATCCGCTCGCCGGCGCGCATCATCAGCTCCATCATTTCGCGCACATCGGCAGGCAGCCACTTAGTGGACGGGGGCGGCGGCGGGGGCGTGCCGTAACTCGGCGGTCCGGGATGGGCCAGGATCCACGCACGTTCACCGCGCCTGCGCCTGACCGTAGGCCGAAGGTCCCCCGACGCGCCGTTCAACCACCCCTGGACTTCGTCCGCAGTGCAGTAAAAGACGTCATCAAGCGCCGTGATCGCACGTGCCTGCCGCATCCTGCGGCCCGCTTCAAGGACCGCATACCGGACCAGCGCCAGCGGGGAATCCATCGTGTAAAAGACGTTGGACTCCCTGAGCGGGTAGGCACGCAGGGCCCGGTCAAGCAGCGTGTTGAACTTTTCCAGCGATTCTCCGCTGAGCCGGCTTCGTGCTTTTGCCGCGGTCTCGTCGCGCAGCCGGCGCTGCCCGGCCGCCGGGTCGTCCCGGCTGGAGGCCTCCAAGGCCTCGAGCTGCGCGGCGATGAGCCCCGGGTTTTCTCCAAAGGTCGGTTCGGCAAGCTCGGTGGAGAGAACCCGGGCACCATAGACCCGCCGGTACTCGTCCAATGCCTGCACTTTCGACGCCGGATCGAGCCTTTGGTCGGCGAGCCTGCGAAGCTCCCTGGCGGGCTCGGAGGACATTTCGGAGGTGCCGGCCAGGAGGTTCAGCACCTCGGGGTAGTCCCACCCCAGGTGCTCCCGGCAGAACAGCTCAAGCCGCGTCGTCTCCAGGAAGTGCGGCATTGCCCCGAGGAAGTGCAGCGGCATCGTTTCCGCCAACAGCTCCCGGACTGCGTCCAGGTGGGAGGCGAGCTGTCCGCTGGTGAGGCTGCCGAGGTCTTTGTCCCTGAGGCTCTCGATCCGCGCGCGCAGCCGGTCCAGATGCCGGTTGTTCCAGTCGTCCACCAGGCGCATCGACAGGTCTTCTTCGCGCTGCTTCCGGGCGGCGCGGATGCGGCGCCGCCCCTCAGGCATCAGGCGCAACATCAGCGCCAGCGCCCAGCCCGGCACGGGCGGTGCCTTGTCGCTTTTGGGCTCCATTCCAAGCGGGAGCATTCCCATGTACGTCCAGCCGCCGATATCACGGAAGTCGAACTGCGCGATCAGCCCGAAACTCTGCGCCATGAGCTGCATACTCGGCGCGATGTCCAGGATCGAGTCCGACAACGGTGTCGACGGCGCGGCCGCATGCGCGGATTCGCGTTCCCAGTACCCGCGCGGCACGATGACCGGCACCGGCACCGGTTCCACCAGGGTGGTGATGGGCCGGGCCTGCAGCAGGTACAGGTGCCCGCCGGCGAGCGCCCATTCGATGTCCTGGGGAACGCCTTCGGCTGCCTCCACCTCCCGGGCGAGCCCGGCGATGCGCCGGGCATCATCCGCGGTGATCGCGTGGGTGGCATCGTCGCTGGTGTGGTCGTCGCTGGAGGCAGTTCCGTCGGCTTGCACGGTCCATGACTGCGGCGTGAGCTCGCCGGAGACCAGCCGGTCACCGAGCCCGGGGACGGCGTTCACCACCGCCTCATCCCTGGCACCGCTGACGGGGTTGGCGCTGAACGCCACCCCGGCGGCGTCCGCGTGGACGAGCTCCTGGATGAGAACACCCATGGGCGCGCCGTCCGCCGAGCCCAGCACCTCCTGGACGGCCGCGGCCAGCGCTTCCCTGCCGCGTACGCCGAGAACAGTTGTGTACTTTCCGGCCGACGACTCCTCTGCGGTGTCTTCCTCGCTGGAGGACGAGCGGACGGCGAGGTCGACGTCGCCGAGAGTGTCGCGGACAGACCTGTCCGCCAGCTCAAGGTCTTCCGTGGTCAATCCCGTGCCGTCCGCGGCAAGGACAATCCCGGCGGGGACGGTGAAGTCCCCGGTCCTCGCCAGACGGGCAAGCGCAGCCGCCTTCCGCCCCCACAGGGCCGGGTCGGCAGGCTCGAGAGTGTGCAGTGCGCCGATGGTCCGCATGGTCCTGAACCCTTCCTGCAAAGGGAGGGCTCCGCTGACCTCCCACCGGACCAGAATGCCATGCAACGGGGTCCGTTTTGTAGGGTCCGTGGGCGCGCAACTGCCGTGGGCCTTTGCGGCCGCCGCCGAAGCCCGGAGCCGACGCTGCCGGGGCGGGCCATTCGGCCCTAGAGCCGGCCGGCAACCCGGGGAAGGCTTAATAACGAGGCGCAGCGGGTGTATGCCCGCGGGCCCTGCGCCAGACCCTTGCCGGACCGCGGGCACTGAGGACAACCCGAAATGTCACTCCTCAAGCGCCGGCTCCCGCACCGTATGCAGGCCGTGCCGCAACCCGGCCAGCACGGTGACGCCATCCGCAAAGCCCTGCTCGCTGCGGGGCTGCTCTCGTCACTGCTCTATGTGGTTGCCACGGACGTTGTGGCGGCTTCCAGATGGGACGGGTACCGCCGCGCCGAGCAAATGGTGAGCGAGCTGTTCGCCGTCGGCTCCCCGGGCCGGGAGGTCCTGCTCCCCTTCACGTGGCTCTACACCGTGCTGTTCACTGCCTTCGGGGTGGGGGTCTGGATCTCGGTGCGCGGCAACCGGGCCCTGCGGATCGGCGGCGGACTGCTCACGGCCTACGGGCTGTGGAACGTCATGGGCGGCCTTTACCCGCTGACGCTGGGCGACGAGGCCTCCATCCCCATGCATATCGTCGCCACGAACGTCCAGCTCGCCCTCATGGTCGCCGCGATGTGCTTCGTGGCCGCGGGCTTCCACGGCCGCATGCGCTGGTACTCGATCGCGTCGCTGGCTGCGTCGGCGGTGCTGGGCGTGGTCGCGTTTATGGCCGCTCCAGGGCCGAACCTGGTGCTGGGCATCAGCGAGCGCATCAGCATCGGCACGTTCCTGCTCTGGGTGGCGATCCTCGCCGTCGTGCTCTGGAAGAGTCCGGTGGGCGGCCCCGCAAACGCGGGCGCGCACCCACAGAACACTACTTAAGCTTGGGGATCAGCACCGGGGTGTTCGTCTTGTAGGCCTCGTAATCGGCCTGCCCGCCCCACTTCCGTTCGGCCTTTTTCTCCAGCATGGGGATGCCGCTGGCCTTGGTGAGCAGCAGCGCCACGAACACCGGCGAAATCAGGGCCACCCACTGCCACCCCTGCAGCACCGGGATGGCGATCAGGAGCACGCCGATCCAGAGCACAATCTCGCCGAAGTAGTTGGGGTGGCGGGACCTGGCCCAGAGGCCTGTGGAGATGAACCTGCCCTCGTTGGCCGGGTCCGCCTTGAACCGGCCCTTCTGGTTGTCCGCCACAACCTCGATGCCGAAGCCGACAGCCCACACCACAACACCGGCCAGCGCCCACCAGTCCAGGGCCACGCGGGTGGAGCTGGTGATGGCGATCCATGCCGCGGCCGCGGTGAGGACCACCCAGAGCCCCTGCACGGTCCAGGTGTTCAGGAAGCGGACGAACGAGGGCTTGATCTCGTCGAAGCGGTCGTCCTTGCCGTGCCTGCTGACCCGGCGGAACAGGAAGGTCCCCAACCGGCCCGCCCATACCGCAACCATCGCGGCGAGCAGCCAGGCCCGCGCATCCATGTCCGGGCTGAGCAGCACCAGGAACAAGGTGATGCTGATATAGGTCAGGGCGCCGGTTAAGTCGTAGTACTTCTCGGTCTGCGCCTTCCAGGCATGGATGAACACCAGCCACTGGATCAGGAAGGCGGCGGCAACGGCAAGGCCGAACAGCGGCCAGCCGCCCACGGCGGCACCGTCCTGGCTGCCGGCCACAGCCACCAGCGCCCCGATGACCACCACCACGGGCAGGATGATGAGCGCCTTGCGGTCCGATTCCTTCATCACAGCTTCCTTCCAACCTTATGTAGCAACAAAACTAGACAGCCACTCAACTAGTCAGCCTATTATTCAATCGCTTTTGAACATCAAACATATGTGAGTACTGTGGATACATGCAAACGCAAGAAGGAGGGGTCCACGGGACGGCACCTGTCCACCCGGCAGCGTTCACGCTGCAGGCCATGTACACCCTCGCCAATGAAACCGAACGTGAGGTGGCCCGACGGCTCGGCCTGAACCTCACTGATTACCGCGCCCTGTCCGCGCTCGCACAGTCCGCCCCGGTCACCGTGGGCACGCTCGCCGCGGAACTGGGTGCCACCGCCGCCACCACCACGGCCATCATCAGCCGGCTGGAAGCGCAAGGCTACGCGGCCCGGAACCGGGGCGACGGTGACCGGCGCCAGGTCCACGTCAGCATCACCCCCGCAGCCACCGCCCGGATCACGGACCTCACCCGGCCGCTTATGACTGCCACAAACAGCTACCTCACCGCACTGCCCCCGGCGCACCAGGCCGTCGTCGGGGATTTCCTCGAAGCCATGCTGCTCCAGATGCAGGACCACCTTCACACCCTTTCGCAGAGAGATGCCCGTTGAAAGAGTTCACCTCCCCGCCGCTGGTTTCCACCGCCGGCCACCGAAACGCCACGGAGCTGCTGATGCACCGGTTCCGGACCAGCCCGGAGCATGTTGCCTTCGAGGTGCGGGCCCCCGATGCGGCCATCACCGACCCGTGGCGGCAGGTGACCACCCGGCAGTTCGTGGACGAGGTGCGGGCGTTGGCCAAAGGCTTCATCGCCGCGGGCCTGCAGCCCGGGGACTCGCTGGCCATCATGTCCCCCACGCGCTACGAATGGGCGCTGGCAGACATGGCAGCGTGGTTCGCCGCCGCCGTCGTGGTTCCGATCTACGAAACCTCCGCTGCACCCCAGGTGAACGCGATCCTGGCCGACGCCGGGGCGCGGCTGGCCGTGGCCGGCACCGCCCCGCAAGCCGCGCTGCTCGAGCCGGGGCTTGCCGCCGCGGAGACTCCAGGCCTGGGGGTCTGGACCATGGACGCCCGCCCGGGAGCGGATCTGGCCGCCCTGGTGCTGCTCGGCGCCGGCGTTCCGGACAGTGCCGTGGAGGACCGGCGCCTGCTCGCGGACCTCGATGCGGTGGCCACCATCGTCTACACTTCCGGCACCACCGCCGCGCCCAAGGGTGCCCTGATCACGCACGGCAACTTCGTGGGGCAGGTCCTGAACGTGGCCGCCGCGTACACGGATGTGGTGCGTGAGGGCGGCAACACCATCATCTTCCTGCCCATGGCGCACGTGCTGGCGCGCGGCCTGCAGCTGATCTGCCTGGCCAACGGGATGCGCATCGCGCACCTGTCCGATCCCCGGGACGTGGTGCCCGCGCTCGGCGCGCTCAAGCCCACCTTCCTGGTGGTGGTTCCGCGCGTGCTGCAGAAAATCCAGGCGTCCGCCGCCGCTGCCGCCGCGTCCAAAAAGCTGGGCCGGGTCTGGGCTGTGGCGCAGCGCACCGCCGGGGAGTGGGGCCGGTTTCAGGAAGCGTACGACGCCGATCCAACCGTCCGTGCCCCGCTCGGCCTGCGTGCCCGGCGGGCGCTGTTCGACCGCCTGTTCCACGCCCGTCTCCGGACGCTGGTGGGCGGCCGGCTGGGCTACCTGCTCTCCGGCGCCGCGGCGCTGGACGCCGAGCTGTCCCTCTTCTTCCGCGGCCTGGGCCTGCCGGTCATCGAGGGCTACGGCCTGACCGAAACCACGGCTCCGCTGACCGGGAACCTGCCCGGAGCCATCAGCGCCGGGTCGGTGGGCGTCCCCATGCCCGGCACCACGGTGCGCATCTCGGACCAGGGCGAGGTGCTGGCCCGCGGCGTTGGCGTGTTCGCCGGCTACCGGCGCGCGTCGGACAATGCGGAAGCCTTCACGGACGGGTTCTTCCGCACGGGCGACCTCGGCTCGATGGATGACCAGGGCCGCCTCACGCTGCAGGGCCGGATCAAGGACGTCATTGTCACCGCCGGCGGAAAGACCATCTCCCCCGCCATCTGGGAAGGCTACGTGGAGGGAGATCCCCTGGTGGCCCACGCCGTGATGGTGGGTGAAGGCAAGCCGTACCTGGGCGGGCTGGTGCTGCTGGACCCGGAGTCCGTGGCGGCCTGGGCCGAGCGTGAGGGCATCGCGGATCTCGCCGGCCTGCGCATCCCGGACGACGGCGGCGCGGTGCAGATCGAGGACGCCCGGCTCCTCGGCGCCATCGGCAAGGCCGTCAGTGCCGCCAACGCGAAGATCGCGCGGTCCGAGCAGGTGCGCAGGTTTGTGCTGCTGCTGGCCGATCTCAGCGAGACCAACGGCAACGTCACCCCCACCATGAAGCTCAAGCGCGGCGCCTTCACCGAACGGGCTCGGCACATCGTGGACAACCTGTACGCCGACCAAAGGACCCAGGCATGAACCCCGCACTGAAACGCTGGCTGCTCTCCTATGCCGTCACCGCCGTGATCTTCGCTGTCCTGGACCTCGTCTGGATCAGCTTCGTGGCGAGCAACCTCTACCAGAGCCAGATCGGCCACCTGATCGCCGCCAGCCCCAACGCCGCAGGTGCCGCTGCGTTCTACCTGATCTTCGTGGCCGGGATGGTGCACTACGGCGTGCGGCCCAACGACGCCGGGGCAACGCTGCGGCAGCGCGTCACGGGGGCGGCCCTGTTCGGCTTCTTCACCTACGCCACGTGGGCCCTGACGGCGTTCGCTGTGCTCAAGGGTTTCCCCGCCGTGGTGGCCGTGACGGACATCCTCTGGGGTGCCGGGGCCTGCGCCCTGGTCACCTGGCTGACGGTCACAGCCCTGCGGCGGGTGCTGGTGAAGCGGGACGCGCGGTGAACAACGCCCTGCCCGCCGCCGCGGTTATTGCCGCCCTGCTGCTCACGGGGTGCGCGTCGTCATCGGCCGGGACTGCCCCGGACGGCCCAACTGCGCCTTCGGCTCCCACAGGGACAACAGCGCCAAGCCAGACCGCTGCGGCGCCCGAATCGCTGCCTGCGTCCGCAATCGATCCCGACAGGACCGCGGACTTCACAACGGCGAACGCCAACGCGACCTGGGTGAAGCAGATCAGGTCCGCCACGGAAAGCGAACCCGGCAGAATGACCATCGGGACCAGCCTTGTTGACCCTCGCGGTGCCGACGGCAGCGAACCTGCCAGGACGGCGATCGCCATCTGCGAGGCCGCCGTCGCCATCTTCGGTCCAAGCTATGTGGCCGTGATGGAGGACGACGGGACGCATTTCGTCCTGTTCGGCCACCCGTCCATGCCCAAGGGCGAATGCGCCGAGGTCTGATGCCTGCCGGAAGGATTTGCCTGATGTTCAACCAGCACAAGCAGTTCCGCAGGCCAGACGGCACCCTCTCGGCGGATAGACTTCCCGGGATTTCCAGCTCAGGGGGTGGCGGGGGGGATCTCCAGGGCACGGCTGCATCTCCTTGACGCTCGGCCCGCCATAAAGCAGGATCGACCCCGATGAGCCGACAGAACCGGAGGACAGATGATGACCGACTACCCGACGCAGGACCGTAGCTTCACGTTAACCCGGGTCATTGCCGCATCCCGGCACGCCGTATTCACTGCATGGACTGACCCTGAACACCTCGCCTGGTTCTACAACCCGGACATGCCCACACCCGCCACGCCTATTGAGGTGGACCTCCGCGTTGGGGGAACGTGGAAACAGCAGATGGTGGTCAATGAGGACCTTAGCTACCCCACAGGCGGGATCTACTTGGAGATCGTTCCCGACGAACGGCTCGTCTTCCGGTGGGGAGCAGCAGGCGGCTGGCCGGAGCTCGACGGCGGGAACGAGCTGGGCGCCCCTGTTGTCACGGTGCAGCTCAACGGCGCCGGCAGCGAAACGGAACTCGTCCTCACTGTCCGGTTCGCTGCGCACCTCGACATCAACGAGGTGCAAAAGCTCATCCGGGAAGGCACCCAAGAGGGCTGGGCTGCCACCATCGACCGGGTCAAGGACAGCACCGCCATAACCCCCGTGACCAGCGGACGCATGGCGGGGCCCCGTGTCTATCTCTCTTTCCCGGGAACGGCGCGCGAAGCGCTGACCTTCTACTCGGATGTCTTCGGCGGCGAGCTGTCCCTCTACACGTATGAGGACTTCGGCAGGAGCGACGGCGACCCCACTGCCATAGCCCATGGAACGCTCGACGGCGTGGTGGCCCTGGCAGGATCGGATGCAGCCGAAGGCCAGTCAACGGTCCGGCTCGAGGGCATCATGCTTTCGCTGCTGGGAACCGCTGAGCCGGCGGTCCTCCACGAGTGGTTCGACAAACTCTCCGTTGACGGGTCGGTGCTCGATCCGCTCTCCCCCAAGCCGTGGGGCGCCTCCGACGGTCAGGTCATTGACCGTCATGGGCTTCACTGGCTTGTCGGATACGAGCCTGCCGCGTGAGCGGATTTCAGTTGGAACCGCGCACGCGTTCAGTTCCCGGGCGGTTACTGCCCGGGTGGTTATTGCCCGGGTGCGCGGTATGACGGGGTCTTCTTGGCCGCCTCGTCAATGTCCTCCGGTGTCATGAGCGGCTTCAAGCGCACGTCCACGGAGCCGCTGGAATTGATCATCAGCGAAAGGGCCGCAGCGTCCGTCTGGTCCGGCACCTCAAACACGCCCAGGACATCGACGTCCCCGAACGCGTAGTAAAAGCACTCCAAAGTTCCCCCGACGGAGCGGAGCGCCTCCGTCAGCGCCTCACGACGCTTGGTGCCGCCCTCACGCATGAGCCCCTTGATTCCCTCGCCCACATAATTGGCTTCAAACAGATACTTGGTCATGGTCTTTCCTGTCCCGTAATGTCCAGGACGCGGCATCCCAGCATGTGCCCGGCACCCCGTGAGGGAGGGTCCTGGCCGGTCCCCGGCGTGGGGCCGTGGCCATAGCGTAGGCCCACCTGAACGTGGTGACAAGACGTTCCACAAAGTGCTGCCCGCCCTGCCTTCGCGGACTTCCAGGGGCCGCCGTCGCGGGAAATTCCGGCGGGTAGGCCCCTACTTATCGCACCCGATGCCATCGCCGTCCCGGTCGAGGTGCTTCCCGTAGCCGGGTGTACCGGCGTAAATGGGCGCAGCGCCTGCGGCCCGCACGGCTGTGCAATTCGCGTAAGAGGCGGCGGCCGGTGCCTGGACGGCCGGTGCAGGGGCGGGTGCAGGTGCCGGAGCGACGGGTGCCGGCTTCGCCGCCTGTGCCGCTGCCTCGGCTGCCTTTTGGGCGGCAGCCTGCTCGGCAGCCAGCTGCGCGGCGGCCTGATCTGCTGCCGCCTTGTCCGCCGCGGCTTTCTCCGCCGCAATCTTGTCTGCTGCGGCCTTCTCGGCAGCAACCGCCTCTGCTGCCGCCGTGTCGGCGGCGGCCTTTTCCGCCTCAAGCTTTTCGAGGGACGTGACGCCGAGGTTCACGGTGGAGCCCTTGGCGGCCTGTGAGCCGTCCGCGGGGTCCTGGGTCATGACCTGCCAGTTCTTCTTTGACATGATCGTATTGCCGTCGACGATGTCCTCGGCCTTGACCTCGAACCCAAGATCTTTGAGCTGATCCGTCGCTTTGTCCAACGCCAGGCCCACCACGCTTGGCACAGCGACGGCATCTGCCACAACCGCAGCAGCGGCAGTCGGCTGCTGCGCCTCCTTCGTGCCACCGCAACCCGTGAGCATAAGCCCGGTGAGTACAACCAGTGCGAGTGTCTTTTTCATTTTTCCCCCTTGGAAAGTCTGTAACGAGTGATGGAAGAGAGTCAGCTTTCGCAGGCCACGCCGTCGGCGTCGCGGTCCAGGGCCGCGCGGTAACCGGCCTGACCGGCAAGAATCGGTGCCGCCCCTGCGGCCTTCGCTGCGGCGCAGTTGGCGTAGTAAGCGGCGGCCGGCGCTGCAGGGGCCGGTGCCGGTATGGCCGGAGCGGGAGCAGCAGGGGCGGGTACCACAGGCACGGGTGCAGGAGCGGGAACGGGCGCCACCGGAGCGGGTGCCACCTGGGCGGGTGCCACGGCCGGGGCAGGCGCGGGCGCCGCGACAACAGGCGCCTGCGCATTAGTCGGTGCCAGCTGGCCGGCGCAGTCGGCGAGGATCCTGGCCATCGCATCGTGCTCTGCCTGGGTGACCCACAGGCTGTACGTTGCCTTCACCGATATCTGCCGGGCCACGTATTCGCACCGGAAGCCTTTGTTCGGCGGCAACCACGTGGCGGCGTCGCCGTCGCCCTTTTTTATGTTGGTGGGGCCGTCCGTCGACTGCAGGTTCAGCGGGTCGTTGGCGAACGCTGTCCGCTGTTCCGCGGTCAGCTGCTGCGCGCCTTTCTGCCAGGCGTCGCTGAGGGCAACAACGTGGTCGATCTGGACGGCACTGCTGGTGGCACTCCCCCGCAGGAAGCTGATAGTGGTGCCCGTGTAAGGGTCCGCCAGGGTGCCGGACTGGACCTTGCAGGGCACGCTGTTGGTGTACTCGATTGCCGTCAGGTCGCGCTTGAGCATGTCATTCCGGGTGTCGCAGCCGTTGCGGTCCACGTCCATCCACGCCTGCCCGAACAGCGCCCGGTCATATCCGGTCTTCGGCGCCCGGCCCTTGATGGGCAGGGTGGCCAGCAGGTCGATCGCCTTCGTGGCGTACGCCGGCTGCGTCTTCGGTGCCTCGGCGCTGGTGCCGTTCGCCAGGGCGTAAGCCGTGTCGGGATCGAGCGGAGCACCCGTCGCCTGCGCCGTGGGAGCGGACGACGGCGTCGGCGAACCTTCCGGAGAGGGGCTCGCCGTGGCGGTCGCCGGGGCAGCGTTCCAGTCCGAGGAGGCTGCCTCCAGTTCGTTCGCACCCGTCCGCGGCAGGGCGGCGGCACCGCCGATGAAAAGGGCAAAAGAGACTGCCAGCGCAATGGCTCCGGCCCGGCGTTTGGCCGGGAGCCCCGCCCAGGAGCGGCGTCCGGTGGCCAGAACGTAGAGGCCGGTGAGGGCGGCCGCGACGGCCAGGAAAACGAGTGCGCCGCCAACCCCGCCCGTGACCCCACCGATGATCATAAACAGGGCTGTGATGCCGCCAACGATAAGTGTTGAAGCCCGAGGCCTGCGGGGCGGCTTCGGGCCGGGCACAGGGGCAGGAGGTGCTGACCCGAAGAGGGTCTGATAGTTCGACATTGCTTTTCCCCAATAGGCAGGGCTCAACGCTGAGCCCGACCTTTTCTATTGAAAGTTCACGTAAATGCCGAGCCTAATTCCCAGGACGCCCGGGAAACCGAAATTGGGGTGAATCTCTGACAACCTTGATGGAGACTTGAGCCGATCTTGACCGGAGAACGACTCCTATCGCATATTCGGAGCCGCTGCAGTACGTTGGGCGTACACCGTACGAACAGGGTGCTCTGGGCACTGTTATTCCGGCCGCCAGTTTCGGCATTCACCTGTTGCCTCCGCAGGAACATATGAACACATGAACCAGAGAAGCGGGCCCATGACATCAGCAACACTTCCCCGCCCCCGTCCACACCCGCGGTTCCGGTGGCTGGTGCCCGCCGCACTGATCTTCCTCAGCCTCATACCGCTGATCGCCGGGACAGTGCGCCTGACAGAGCTGACGGGAGGCCACATCACCCCGGAGAACGTGCGGTTCTTCGACTCGCCGGCCCCAGTGCTGATTCATATTCCCACCGTCACCGTGTACCTGGTGCTGGGCGCGTTCCAATTCGTCCCCTCACTCCGGCGGGGCAAACCCGGCAGGGCCAGCTGGCACAAAATGGCTGGCCGCCTCCTTGTTCCCACCGGCCTGCTGGCTGCCCTGTCGGGCTTGTGGATGGCGGTCTTTTATGATTTGCCGCCCCTCGACGGGACGCTCCTGCTGATCTTCCGGCTTGCCTTCGGCTCTGCCATGGTGGTGTTCATCGTCCTCGGGTTCCTCGCGGTGCGGCGCCGGAATTATGTACGGCACAGCGAGTGGATGTCCCGCGCCTATGCCATCGGCATTGCCCAGGGAACCATTGCCGTGGTCACCATCCCGTGGATCGTCCTGGTGGGGCCCGTCACCGAACTGAGCCGTGCCCTGCTGATCGGGGCTTCCTGGGTCCTCAGTCTGGCGGTGGCCGAGTTCTTCATCTATCGGCGGGCCCGCGGAGCTGCCCAGCACTCGGCACCGCGAGTCCGGACAGCGCCGCCCTCAGGCCTCTGAATCCTTTGCCCGCTCCAAACCATCAAGCACCAGGTCCAGCCCGAAGGCGAATTCATCCGCATAGCTGTAACCCGGCTGGAGGACATGTTTGGCCATGAGTTCATGGAGATAGGGGTATTCGCCGGGCGGCAATTGAGCGAGCATGACGTTGGCCATGGCCGCCGCCTCTTCCCCCGAGTCGAAGGGGAGTGCCTTTTCCTGCTTGGCATAGCCATAAACGTAGCTGTCCAGCGCGGCGAAGGCGTGTGCCGTCATGGCCAGGGAAAACCCCCCGTTCCGGAATGTACCGAGCACCCTGTCGTGGTGCCGCAGCGTGCCCGGCCCGGCTTGGGTGGCTGAGTCCATCATCCCGTTGGCCCACGGGTGGCGCAGGAGTACTGCCCGCACCGATACGGACCGCTTGCGCACGGCGGTCTTCCAGTCGTCGTCATGGGACGGCAGCTCGATCTCGCCGTAGAGGGCATCAATCATCCCGTTGAACAGGTCCTCCTTGTTAGAGACATGGTTGTAGAGCGACATCGCTTCTACACCCAGCTCCTCTCCCAGCCGGCGCATCGAGAGTTTATCGATCCCTCCTTCGTCCGCCAGCCTGATGGCAGTTTCAAGCACCCGGTCCCTGCTGAGCCGGGCGCGGCCTTCAGTCCGCTGACTCTTCTTGGCTGGCATTTCCCCCTCTTCCGTTTGGCTCCATTGACTTACCTTACACCGTAGGCGTAGCTTACTTACATCATAAGCTTACAACGTAAGGAAGACGTCATGAGCACTCTCTTCGCCACCCGCACCGCCACTTCCCAACGCCCTTCGAAATTGGACTTCCGCGAGTGGTCCCCCGCCTCCGCGAGCCTGATCTCCGGACTGGCCCTGCTGGCCATGGTGGTCCTGATGACGGCCGGCTACTTCGGCGGCGTGACCCCCCTCATCACTCCCGGCGACGCAACGAAGACCGCCCAGGACATCTCGCAGTCGGCGCCGATTTACCTCGCCGGCGTCGCGTGCATCTTCCTGGTGATCCTGCTCGACGTGCCGGTAGCTGGTGCCTGGTACGCACTCTTCAAGAACGTCAACCGGCGACTATCAGCCGCCGCGGCCTGGATGCGGGTCACGTTCGCCGGGATCTTCGCCATCGCCACCAGCCAGCTTGCCTACGCCTACACCCTGCTCGATGATCCGGACCGGGCCCTGCACGCCATTGAATCCTTCCGCACCATCTGGCTTATCAGCCTGGGGCTGTTCGGGCTCTACCTCATCGTGATCGGGTATCTGGAACTGCGCTCGACCTTTGTCCCAAAAATCTTCGGAATTCTTCTGGCCATCTCTGGCATCGGCTACATCATCGACGCACTCGGCGTTGCCTTGGTGGACGGATTCACTCCGATGTACGGCCTGTTCGCCATCATCGGCGAAACCAGCTGCATCTTCTGGCTCCTGATCAAAGGCCGCAAGCTCAGCATCCGCTGAGGCCATGCACCCAAGCAGCGCAGCATTCCCAACCCGTGCGCCGCCGTCGTAATTTACGACGGCGGCGCACTGCCGAGTGCCCTGACGCAGCAGGCAGGACAGCTACCTGGCGGCGCGGGAATCCCGCACGGGCCGAATGTAATCGGTCAGGAACCCGGCGAGCAGGCTGACCAGGATGACTGCGACGGCCGGCAGGAGCGTGACAGGTCCCACGAAATCGCGAATATCCACCCTGAAGGCGGCCATCAGCAGGACCGCGAACAGCAGGTAGGCGATGGCCAGCAGAAGTCCTGCCTTGGCGATGGCGCTTCCGCGGGTCTTCCGCTTCTGCTTGGGAAACTGCCGCGCATACTCGTCGGGGCCAAACTCGGCCGCCGCGGGCGTCCCGGCTGCGTCCGCATGAGCCCGGACCTCGGCCATCGCTTCCGCGATCTCGGCTTCAGACAATCCGCGGAGCCTGAGGTTGAAGGTCAGGTTTCGCTCGTAGCTCATGGTTGGTCGTGTCGCGTGTTTCGGATCTGGGTGAGGGCCTGGCTCATGCGCTGCCAGGCTGTTGCCGAACGCTTCAACTCATCACGGCCCCGCTCGGTGAGGGTGAATTGCTTGCGGCCCGGGCCTGCCTGCTCGTGGTGCCACACGTGCTCCACGAAGCCCTGGTCCTCCAGCCTCTTGAGGAGCGGACAGAGCGTTCCGCCCTTGATCCGGGTGAAACCGTGGTGACGAAGGACCTCGGCGATGGCGTACCCATGGCGTTCGCCGTGGCTGAGCACCCCTAAAACTGCCTGCTGGAGAGCAGCCCGGGTCAGCTCCTGGTCGAACTCCATGTCATCCACATCTAGATAGTCACTAACTAGATAGCGTGGCAATAGCAGGAGTGCGGGTCAGGACACGCGGCGGAATTCCCCGGTGGGGAGCTGGACATGGATGGGCAGGACAAGTTGGATGTGGGTGGCGCCGATCGGCTCGTCGAGCAGCTCGTTGATGGAGGTCTGCCCCTCCAACTCGGCTGTCTGTTTCGTACCCACCACTCGAGAATAGGTGACGTGCAGGCGCGGCGAATCCCAAGACACGCATCCCGCGGAACACTGTTAGCCGGTTGGCACAAGCTTGTATGCGAAGCGGCCGTCCACGCCACCGTCCGGGCTCATTCTCACGTCTGCACCCTCGGTTGGCAGCAGCACGGGTGCCGTGAACACCTGCCCGTCGCACGGGACCTGCACGGGGGCTAAAACTTCAGCACCTGCCGCGGTGGACACCGACAGCTCGGCGCGCGCTGATCCGTCGCAGACGAAGCGGAGTTCGTACTGGCCGGGCTTGGCCATCAGCGTCCCGACGGCGGGTGTGTTCGATCTGTTGGCCCCGCTCAATTCGCCCGGCAGAGGCGGTTGCATCTGCTGCCGTGACCACTCGCCGAAGTCCTCCATCTCGGACCACCGCGGGTCCGGGTTGGTCTGCACTTTGACCCCCGTTGCGGCCGGTTTTCCCGTCGGCGGAACCGCGCTGATGGTGATGGGGCCGCCGGCGTGCCTGATGAACCGGTCCAGTGCGGAACTGCACTCAAAGCCCGACGCTTCGGGCATCCCGTCGCCCCTCACGATGGTGAGCTTGGCCCCGTAAGCCCCGGCGCAGGCACCTGTAACGATGTAGTCACCTGGCGCCAGGACAAGGAACAGCTTCCCCGCGGGCTCCGCCTCCGATGGCATACCCGGATCCGACGGCGGGGTCCCTAGCAGGTGCCCCACCTCAGCGGCGTTTTCCTCGAAAGACCTCGGTTGCGGCGTTGCTGCCGGGGAGGACGCCGGTTGCGTAGCCGGGCCGCTGTACTCACACCCCGCGAGCGCCAGAACGAGCGGGGTTGCGATCGCGGCCGCAACGAACAGGACTCCTCTGTGCCAAGCCGGCATCCCCCTATGAGCTGACATGCGTCCGAGTCTATGGCCTCCTCTCCCCCGCAGTGCCAGTATGTTGAGCATCAGGTTCACTGCAGGCGCCCAACGGCGGGCGCACTAAGGACGCGGAGTCATGACCTATGTCAACGATTTGGCCGATGTGGGACGGGGCGACGTCGCCGTAGCCGGCGGCAAGGCCGTGGGACTGGGCGGCCTCATCCAGGCCGGGCTGCCTGTGCCGCCGGGGTTTGTCCTGACCACCGCCGCCTATTCGCATTTCGTCGAGGCCAACCAGTTCGAGGCTGCCATCCAGGAACTGGCCGCGCTGCCACCGGGCGCGGACCCGCAGGAGTACGAGGCCGCCTCGGGGCGGATCCGGACCCTGTTCAAGACCGGCACCATGCCGGCCGAGGTCGCGGCCGGACTCGGCTCCGCCTACGAACGGCTCGGCGACGGCGACGGCGACACCGCAGTTGCGGTGCGCTCCTCAGCCACTGCCGAGGACCTTGCCACGGCCAGCTTCGCCGGGCAGCAGGAAACCTACCTGAACGTCCGCGGGATGGCGGCATTGTCCGCCGCGGTACTCGGGTGCTGGGCGTCGCTGTGGACCGCACGCGCCATGGCGTACCGCGCCCGCCAGGGCATCCAGCCGGACCAGGTGCGCCTCGCCGTTGTGGTCCAGCGGATGGTGGACGCCGACGCCGCCGGGGTGATGTTCACCGCGAACCCGTCCAACGGCCGCCGCGACCAGACGGTGATCAGTGCCGCCTGGGGCCTCGGCGAGTCAGTGGTCAGCGGCGCGGTCACCACGGATGACGTGATTGTCGACGCCGGGACGGGCTCCGTGGTGTCGCGGCAGACCGCCGACAAGGACGTTATGACTGTGACCGCCGAGAACGGGATCCGGGAGGAGCCGGTGGCGGCAGCCCGCCGTCGTGCGCCTGTATTGGAGGACCGCGAAGCGGCCGAGCTGGCCGGCTACGGGGCACGGATAGCGGACTATTTCGGGGCGCCGCAGGACATCGAGTGGGCGCGCTCCGGTGGCAGGTTCTTCCTCGTGCAGTCCCGGCCCATCACGGCCCTCCCCGAACCCGCGGCCGATACCCCGGACACCTGGGAGGTGCCGTACCCCAAGGGCCTCTACTTCCGCGCGAGCATTGTGGAACAGCTGCCGGACCCGCTCTCGCCGCTGTTTGCCGACCTCATTGACGGTTCGGTTTCCCGCTCGCTGCGGCTCTTGATGTCCGAGGCTGTGGGCAAAAACGTCCTCCGCGAGGGCGACGTGCGGCTGCCCACCATCAACGGCTACGCGTATTACTACTACCGCAACTCGGGGATGGTGCGGATGTTGGGCAGGATGTTCACGGCGATGGGTGCGCTGGCCCGTGGCAAGGCGCACATGGGGATTGCGGGCTGGCGCGACTATTCGCATCCGCGCTACGAACAGGTGATCAAGGAGTGGGTGGCTAAGCCCCTTGCTGAACTCACCGGCGAGGAACTGCTGGCCGGAGCCCGGGCACTGCTGGACGCGGGCGCCGTCTACTACACGGCCGTGCAGTCCATCATCCCGCTCGCGGCAACCAGCGAACTCTCCTTCGCCGCTTTCTACGACAATCTGGTCCGGCGCGACGGCGATCCCCCCGCCCGGACGCTCCTCCTTGGCTACGACAGCCAGCCCATCCGCGCGGAAAAGTCGCTCTTCGACCTCGCTGCCTGGGACCGCGACGTTCCCGGGCTCGCCTCGGCGATACTCAACCAGCCGACGACGGCGCTCGCTGAGTCCCAGCGCGCCGGCACCCCGCCCGCGGGGGTTGAGCCTGCGTTCTGGCAGCCGTGGCATGAGCGCTTCCAGGAACATCTGGACCGGTTCGGCCACACGGTCTACAACCTGGACTTCGCCAGCCCGGTGCCGGCCGATGATCCTTCCACCCTGCTGGAGACGGTCAAGTTCTACCTTCGCGGGCAGGGCGCTGACCCGCATGAGCGGCAGCGGCAGCTGGCTGAGCGCCGGGATGAACTTACCGGCACCATGGCAGCCCGGCTCGGGCCGCGGCGCAGGGCCGCGTTCCGCCGCCTGCTCCGGTGGGCCCAGACCACCGCGCCGATCCGCGAGGACGCCCTGGCCGACGTCGGACTGGCCTGGCCGCTGCTGCGGCGGATGCTGCTCGAACTCGGCCGGCGGCTGGTGGACTCCGGCGTGATCGCTTTGCCGGACGACGTCTTCTGGCTGCAACACCAGGAGCTGCGGAGCGCCGTCGAGTTCGGGCTGGCCGCGCCGGGAGCGGGAGGCGGGGCCACGGGCGTTGCCATCAGCGGAGCCGGGCGGCCGGTCCGCGCGGCCGCCGTTGAGGAGCGCAGGATGCTGTGGCGTGGCCAGGCGAGGGCAGCCGCCCCGCAGATGCTGCCTGAGCGCCGGTGGATGGAGAAGGCCTTCGGATCCATGATGCCGGCAGGCTCACAGCACCAGTCAGGCGACGTCATCAAGGGCGCAGGCGCGAGCTCTGGCCGCGTGACCGCTCCGGCCCGGGTGCTGCGGGGTCCCCAGGATTTCTCACTTATGGAGCCCGGCGAGGTCCTGGTAGCCCGTATTACCACGCCGGCCTGGACCTCGCTGTTCGCCATGGCCTCGGCCGTGGTGACAGACGTGGGCGGCCCGTTGAGCCACAGCTCCATCGTGGCCCGCGAGTACGGCATCCCGGCCGTGCTTGGCACCGGAGTGGCCACGCGGCGGCTGACCAGCGGGCAGCAGATCCGGGTTGATGGCGACGCCGGTACGGTCACCATCGAGCAGCCGGCTACTGCCAAGGCCGCACGGGCGGTGGCATGATGGGCGGATGAGCCGAGTCACGTGCGATCTGACCATCTCCCTCGACGGGTACCTCGCCGGCCCTAATCAAAGCATGACGGAGCCGTTGGGCGAGAACGGCGAGCGGCTGCATGGGTGGATGTTCAAGGACGCCGAAAACAACGCGGCCGAGCTGGCAGGCATCCTTTCCGCCGGCGCCTACATCATGGGCCGGAACATGTTCGCCGGTCCCGGCCCCGGCCCGTGGGACCCGGAATGGCGGGGCTGGTGGGGCGAGGAACCGCCGTATCACGCCCGCGTTTTTGTGCTCACCCACCATCAACGCGATCCGCTGGAGATGGCGGGCGGCACCACGTTCCATTTCGTCACCGACGGCATCGAATCCGCGCTGGCACAGGCCCGGGAGGCGGCAGGCAGCAGGGACGTGGCCATTGCCGGCGGGGCCAGGACGGTGCAGCAGTTCCTGGCGGCTGGCCTGATTGACGAGCTGCGGCTCCACACGGCACCCGTGCTCCTGGGCGCGGGTGAGCGGCCGCTCGACGGCGTCACCGATCTCACGCTGGAGCCCACCGAAGTGCGCGGCACCCGCCTCGTCACGCACGTGACCTACCGGGTTGTGCACTGAAAAAGCTGTTGAATTATGCGGTAGCCGGCCCGGCCGGCGCCGACGAGCGGGCTGCCTCCCCGCGGCTGCCCCTCGGCCACAATTGCACGGCCATGGCAATTGCCCAGATAGCCATGAGGACCAGAGCCACCAGCCGTGGCACGGAGTCGAAGAGGCCGACGTAGGAAACCATCAGTCCGTGGACGATCCATGCGACCCCCGACGCCGCAGCCAGCCAGCCCGGCCAGCGCGGGAATACGCTGCCGTACGCGAGTGCCAAACCAAAGAAAATCAGCGTGAGCCCCAGAAGGAGGTTGGAATAGCTCTGCAGGGCGTATTCGGTCCATCGCAGTCCCATGGCGGCCGAAAGGGCCGAAGACTCCTGATCAGCGGGAGCATTTACCCAGGCATCCACGGCCCATTTGAGGGCAATGCCGTCCACTGCCTGGAGCATGGTGATGGCCGCCGCTGTCAGCACCACCGCGGCCAGCCCAAAGCGGACCAGCGTGTTGGGACCCTCGCGTTTGGCGGTCATCGCAAAGTAAAGTGCCACGAGCCCGCCGAAGAACACAAGGGCGGCGGCCCACTGTGTGAAGTGGATTGCAATCCAGCCGTCGCTTTGTGCATATTCCGTGAAAACCGCCGTGTGGTTCATGACGTTTTCCCTGGACGGGTGCACAGCTGTGGCGGCCACCAGCAGGATGACTCCAAGGGGAAGCGCAATAGCACCGATCCTTCCCCAGGGTGCCTTTGTTTCCACGCGCGGTTCCATCGGGTTCTCCTCTCCAGGCCGGCGGCATCCCAACGTTGCCAGTGATCGCCATATTGGACGACGCATCGCCGGACTTTCCATTGCAACAACGGGGCTGGAGCGGACGGTCTTTCACGTCCACCCGTACAAACAATATTAAGAGGCCGGCACGTGCCCGTATATTGCAGCGCCTACCCCATTTGAGCTTTTGTCCCGGCCGTGTGGGAGGGTGTTGATGAAGTAGGACTCGGCCCGCAGTGGCCAGGAGGAGGCCCATGCGTCTGTCACGTTCGATGCTGGTTGCTGCCCTCTCCCTTGTTGCTGCAACGCTTTTCTGGGCCGGCAACTATGTTGTGGGAAAGATCGCGGTAGCCGAACTCAGCCCATTGAGCCTGGTCTATCTGCGGTGGCTGTTGGCCGTGGTGCCGCTGTTCCTCGTGGCGCAGGTGGTCGAACGCCCGGCGTGGCGGCTGGTCCTGCGTGCCTGGCCCTGGCTGCTGGCGCTGAGCCTTTTCGGCCTCGCAGGCTACAACTTCCTGCTTTACGCCGCCCTGCAGTTCACCGATCCTTTCAACGCCTCGCTGATCAACGCCTTCAACCCGGCGCTGATTGTGGTGGCTTCGGTCCTGTTCCTGCACGAACGTCTCAGCAGGGCCGCCGTCGTGGGCTTGCTGCTCGCCCTGCTGGGCGTGCTGGTGATCCTCAGCAAAGGCAACCTGGTCACCCTGCTGGAAGCACAGCACAACGCCGGGGATCTGATGATGCTCGGGGCGATTGTCAGCTGGACGGCCTACACGATTATCGGGCGCCGGGCACCCCGCCTGCCGCCCATCACCTCCACCGCCCTGCAGGCATTCATCCTCGTGGCGGCGCTGACTCCCGTGGCCCTGGTCCAGGGCATCGACCTGCCACAGACTGCCGGCACCGCATGGTCCATGGCGTACATCGCGGTGTTCCCGTCGCTGCTGTCCTATCTGCTCTGGAACCGGGCACTGCAAACCATCGAACCCGCAAAGGCCGGCGTCTTCCTGAACCTCATCACCGTGTTCGCCGCCATCCTGACCCTCCTGACGGGACAGGCACTCACCCTCGCGCAGGTGCTCGGCGGGACCGTTGTCATCGCCGGTGTTGCTTTGGCCAACAAGGAGGCCTTCGCCAGGCGCCCCCAACCGCCCCGGATGGGCAATGCTCCTCAGGCACGGGCCGTGGATTAGTACTGTGTTGCTGCGGTCCGCCGCCCCCGGCAACTAGGATTTTGGGATGCCTCTCCTCTTCGCCCCCGACGTCAGCTACCACTCCTCCTGGTTGGAGGGAGCCGCCGAATTTGATGGAACCCGCCAGGACGGCGGCGGTTCAGACGGCTGGCCGGTGGCAGAACTCAAGGAGGCCCGGACCTTCCGCCGGTTTGTGGACTCGCTCCGCAACGATGCCTTGCCGGAGAGCCCGCGCCCCCCGGGGCACGTGCCCTGCACCTACCTGTGGATCGTGGACGGCGGGACGTTCCTGGGCTCCCTGGCCATCAGGCATCATCTGACCGATTTCCTCCTCGAGCAGGGCGGGCACATCGGCTACAGCGTCAGGCCTTCCGCCCGGCGCCGCGGGCACGCCTCTGCTGCCCTGGCGGAGGCCCTGCCGACGGCCCGGGACCTGGGCATCGGCCGGGCACTGCTCACCTGCGACGAGGACAACTTCGGCTCGCGGGCGACGATTGAAAAGAATGGCGGCGTGTACGAGGACACGCGCAACGGCAAGCGCCGCTACTGGATTGACACCGTGTGACGGCTGGCCTGCGTAACCAGCTGCGATAGCCGCGCTGAGGTCATGTCAGAGCCGTGGCATTGGCGGGCGATCCGGTGCCACCGGTGAGGTTCAGCGGTTTGATGGTGATGAAGGCGTCCCAGTGCCGGGTGGCGTTCATGTGCCGGGCAAGGGGTCCGAGTCTCCAGAGCTCGCCGAGCGGCATGCCCAGTTTGGCGAGAAGTTGCTGGTGCATCATGCCGTGGTCGTTGAACGCGCTCTTAACGTAGGGACTGGCCGAAACGGCCGGCAGGCATTCGAGGGCGAAGTTGTCGGCGGCAAGGAGAGCAAGGCGGTGGTTCCACGCCCATGCAACGAATTCCCGGGACTGGGCGACGCCGGTGGCGCGGCGGCTGTCGCGGGTGCGCTGTTTTTCCTCCGGCGTCAGGGCCAGGAACCACTCGCACCACCCGGTATGGAGCATCAGAATGTCACCCTGCCGGAGGCTGACGGACTGAGCCTGGATCGCCGCCTTGATCAGGTTGAGGTCCAGCGGTTCACCCCCTGCATGGTCGATGGGAGCACCCTGGCTTGTGCGGTAGCCGTCGAGGTCCACAAGCACTCCCCTGCCGGCAATCGGGTTGTCCGCCCATTCCTGGATGCCGAGGTCCGGCGTCCCTTCCCGGATACGGTCATCCGGCGTTCCGTTGTAGAAGCCGACGTCGTCCGCCCGGCGGTGCCTTAGCCCGTCGATCTGTGTGGATCCCTGGAGATAGTACCCGTCGAGGTAATCGTCCCTGTGGGCGGGGTGGGAGGAGTAGATGGTGTGCCGGGGAGCCCCGCGTTTGAGCGACATGCCGGGGTCGAAGGCATCGGCGGGATAGTCGAGCCCGAAAGCCGTTCCCGTCCTGATGCAGCTGCTGGCATCCAGCACCGCGCGCCGTGTAATGAACGACGGCGTCCCCCGGGTTGCGTCCGGGAAAAGCCTCCATGAGGTCCCCGCCAATGCACCCTCCCGCTCCAGCAGCTCCGCGAAGGTTGGATAGGTTGCGTCCCCGGCAAAGGAGGTCATCGCGCCCCTGCTTCCTGCGGCTGGGCCTGCGTCTGCTGGCGCTTATAGCTGAGGAGGAAGCCTGCGATCGCACAGACGGAGGCGGCGATGCACATTGGCGGCTTGATGGTCTCGTTGAGCAACTCCAGCCAGTCGCCCTTGCCGGCGACAAGGGCGACGGCCTGTCCGGCGACGAACACGACGCCGCCCATGAGGAGGGCCGCCAGGGTCACGACGAAGAGGACTTCAACGGCCCTTCGGATCTTATGCATGTGGTGTTCCTTAGATGGGCAGGACGCCGAGGATGATCAGGACGCCGATGCCAAGCAGCGGCAGGGCATAGTGGGTCAGCAGCCTGGCGAAGGTCTTGATCGGGTCCACATCCGCGATGCCGCAGGCAACGTAGAGCGGAGCACCTCCGGGCGGGACCGCCGCTTCACAGGATGAGAAAACCAGGACGGCCACGGCTGCCGTTGTTGCCGGAACACCGGCAGCGACGAGGGTGGCAACGCCCACGGTTCCGACCGCGGCCATGGTGGCGGTCGCGGACAGGGGCGCGGCCACGGCGATGATGATCAGCCCGATCAGGATCGCGAGGAGCCACAAGGGCAGGTTCAGCCCGTTCAGCAGTGCGGTCATCTGCTTGGGAAGGCCGGTGGCGGCAAGGGCGTTGGCTCCGGCGAAGGCGAAGACCACTGTGACGCCGACAACGCCGAAGCGCGGTGCCGAGTTCTGCAGCAGCGCCCACCAGGCCCGTCCGCCGGCGGGAAGATTCTTACGGCCCAGCAGGATGCCGGTGATGATCAGGACCACCGGAATCCAGACGATCACACTGACGGATTTTGTGATGTCCCCGCCGGTCCAGTCCGACAGAGCACTGGCCAGGGCACCCGTGGTGATGACCAACGGTATGGCCACCACGATAAACAGGAGCAGGGTGGCCCAGCCCCGGCCGAAAGCTGTGCGGACGGGCAGCCTGTGGGCAGCGTCCAGCGGGGTCATTCCACTCCTGCGGACCAGCAGCCAGGTCACGATCAGCCGGTGCAGGAAGCACCACAAGCCCCCGAAAAGCAGCGGCAGGACCAGGGCATTGATGTCCAGCAGCGGCCCCACCGTGGCAGACCCGACCAGGACGAACATCGAGGCGCTGAACGGAAAAGTGATCCCCATTCCCGCGTTGCCGGCCACGAGCGTGGCCGCCGCCGGCTTGTCCAGGCGGGACTTTTCCATCCAGGGGATGGTCACCGATCCCACTGTCGCGGCGATGGCGGCCTGGTTGTGGACTACCCCGCCCAGGCCAGCCGATGCCACGGTGGAAACCCATGCCGGTCCGCCCTTGACCCCGCCGATCAGGGAGTTCAGCAGGTCAATCAGCCGGTCGAGCACGCCGGTTTTGTCCAGCAGGTAGCCCATGAAGACGAATGCCATGGTGGCATAGACGATCTCGTCGGTGATGGCCGAGTAAAACGCCGTCCAGCCGATCTGTCCTGCTGCGGCGCCGGTGAACGGGAGCACCGCCAGGAACCCGAGGATCATGGCCTCCCCGACGCTGCGCTTGACCACGGTGGTCCACAGCAGGATGACTGCCAAGTAGGCCCCGAGTGCCCAGATGCCAATCATTGTGCTGCTCCTGACGGTGTTGAGGCTGCCGTTGCGTAGTTCACGTGATCCCTGTTCATGATTGTGCCCCAGCGCGGGGTCAGCGCAATGCCGGTGCCGTTTCCTGGGCGAGACGGGCGAGGGCCTTGGCCGATGCCGTGGTCATCTCTGCCGGCACGCCAAGGTCCGAAAGGTAGCTCGCCGTGTCCTGCATTTCCTTGGAACGGCGGATGGCGTGCTTCGTCGTGCCCGCCAGGAACCTGTCGATGACTGCCTGGCCGTCGCCGGCCAGCTGGTTCGCGATCTGCACCCGGATCCATTCTTCCAGGCCTGCTGCCTTGCCGGCGGTGACAGCCTCGACCACGACCGAGGCCAGACCCTTCATCAGGACACTGCGGAGCAGTTTGTGGGCCATGGCTGCCCCGGGCTCCCCCTCGGCGATCTCGACCTCCACACCGAGGGGGACCAACAGTTCAGCGACGGCCCGGGCTCCCGGACCGCTTACCATCAGGGGCGTCTTCTCCCCCAGCGCGGACACGGGTCCGAGAATTGCGACGTCGGCGAAGTCCGCCTTGCCGGGAAGCTGCCCGAGTTCGCGCATCATTCCCGGGGATGAGGACGTGAAATCGGCGTAGCAGCTGCCTGCGGCGAGGACAGGCAGGCATTCCTGGGCGACGCTGCGCGCCGCGGCGGCTCCCGTCATAACAAGGACGACATGCGCACCGGCACAGGCTTCGGCGGCGGTCTCGGCGCGGGTGACGCCGGCGGGAGTACTCGGGGCTACGGGGTCAAACCCGGTGACTTTGTGGCCGGCGGCGGTGAGGGCCGCGGCGTAGGTGGCTCCGGCTTCGCCGAGTCCGATGACGGTTACCGCTGTCATGATTTTCTCTGTCTTTCTTGCGTTAGTGGCGGGCCGCGACGATGGCGGCCCGGCGGTTGGTTTCGTCGGCGAAAACTGCTTCCCCGGCGTCGGCTACTGCCGCTGCCTGCTCCCGGGGGATGACAACAAGACCGTCGGAGTCACCGATGATGATGTCTCCGGGAAGCACGGGGACTCCGCCGAAGGAGATCGGCGTCGCCAGGCGGAACGGACCGTTTTTGTAGGGTCCGGCCGGTGTGGTGGCACGGGCGAAGACCGGCATGCCTATTTCAGCGAGGGCTTCGGCGTCGCGGGCCGCGCCGTCGAGGGCGAACCCCGCGATGCCCAGGTTGATGGCCCGTTCTCCGATGAGCTCCCCGAGCAGGGCGCGGGATTCGTCCCCGCCGCCGGCGACCACGATGACGTCTCCCGGCCGGGCCAGCTCCAGGGCCTTGTGAATACCTTGGTTGTCGCCCGGTCGAGTCCAGACTGTGAAGGCCGGCCCGGCGATCCGGGCGCCGGGCCAGACGGCCTGGATCGCGGAGTGCGCGACGCCGAGGCGGTCCACGGCATCGCCGATGTTGGCGGCGGGAAGCTTGGCGAGGCGTTCCACAACGTCTGTGTCGGGCCGGGGAAAATCAGCGTCAATGGTCTCAAGTGCTGGCGTTGTCATGATGAGTTCTTCCGTCGGTGAATGAATGCGGGCGGGGTTAGTCTTTTTTGGAAACCAGCGGCAGGACCTTCTTGAAGTCTTCTTCCTGGCCGGCCCAGAACTGCTTGTAGTCAGCGCCGCTGAGGTAGCTGGTCTGCAGGCCGAGGTCATTCATCTTCTGCACCACGGCAGGGTCTTCGATGGCTTTCTGGATGGCGGCTTCGAGCTTCTTGGCCACTTCTTCCGGCAGTCCTGCCGGGGCGGAGTAGCCGCGCGCCGTACCGGCTTCGAGGTCGTAGCCCGACTCCTTGAACGTGGGCACGTCCGGCAGTGAGGGTGCGCGTTCTGAGGTCATGACGCCCAGGACCCGTGCCTTGCCCTGCTTGGTGAGGTCGTTTACGTCGCTGACGTTGGCCACGAGGATGTCCACGTGCTTGCCGAGGAACGCGGTGGTTGCCTGGGACGCGCCCTCGGAGAAGTGGACCGGGGCGAATTCGGAACCTGTTGCTTCCTGGATCTGGGCCAATGCGAAGTGTTCACCCGTCTGCAGGCCGGTGGTGCTGGCCGTCATGGACTTCGGGTTGGCCTTTGCGGCGTCGAGGAGTTCCTTCAGCGTCTTGTAGGGGCTGTCGGGCTGTACGGCGATCACGGTGGGGTCGATGACCTGCCGGCCGAGCGGCTGGAAGCTGTCGCGGGTGTACTTGGCGCCGCGGGCGGGATCCAGCGGTGAAACGACCACTGACGGGGAGCCTGTCGCGCCGATGGTGTAACCGTCGGGCTTGGCGCTGGTCAGCTGGGTGTAGCCGATCTGGCCGCCGGCGCCGGGCTTATTGATGACCTCCACGTTGGTGCCGAGTTCCTTTTCCAGGATCGGCTGGATGAGCCGGGCTGCGGTGTCGACGGCTCCGCCTGAGGAGAAGGCGACGACGAGATCGATGGACTTGCCCTTCTTCGGGAAGTCGTTGGCGGCAGCGGGGCCGGATCCGGCGTTGGCGCCGCAGCCGGTAAGGGCGATGAGGGTGGCTGCGGCGAGCGCAGCGGCGATGCGGGAGCGGGTAGTCATGGTTCTTCTCCTTTGAAGGGTGCTTTGGGGTTGTGCGAATGAGGGTGTGTTGTTTAGGTTTCGGGGTCTTCGTTGAGCGCCTTGGGCTTGCGGAGCTTGAGCAGCGGGCTGAAGACGATCAGGATGCCGAGGCCGATCAGGACCGCGGAGATGGGCCGGCTGGTGAAGATGCCGAAGTCACCCTGGGAGATCTCGAGCGACTCCCGCAGCGAGCGCTCCATGAGAGGGCCGAGGACCAGGGTCAGCACCATGGGTGCCAGCGGGATTTCCAGGTGACGAAGGGCGAGGCCGAGAAGACCGAACCCGATCATCACGAAGACGTCGAAGACGCTGAAGTTGATGGTGTAGGCGCCAATGACCATGAACAGCAGGATGAGGGCGGTCAGGATGGTTGACGGTACGCGGAGGATGGAAACCCACAGTCCCACCAGCGGAACGTTCAGCAGCAGCAGAATCAGGTTTCCGATGAACAGGCTGGCGATGATGGCCCAGGCGATTTCGGAGTTTTCGGTGAACAGGGTGGGGCCGGGGGTGAGTCCCTGCTGGAGGAAAGCACCCATGAGGACGGCAATCGTCGGGGACGCCGGGATGCCGAGCGTGAACAGCGGGATCAGTGCCGCGTTGGCGTGGGAGTTGTTGGCTGTTTCGGGGCCGGCAACGCCTTCGATGGCACCCTTGCCCAGCTCGTTGCGGTGGCGCGAGAACTTCTTCTCGGCGCCGTAGGCCAGGAGGGAGGAGACGGAGCCTGTCATCCCCGGGATGAGGCCCAGGCCGAAGCCGATGCCGGTACCGCGGGCCATGGCCGGTGCGCTGCGGCGCCATTCCTTGCCGGTGGGGAGCAGTGAACGAAGGTTCGGGGCGTGGACCCGGGCGGCCGCGGTGTCTTTGCGGTAGGACAGGAGTTCCGAGAGGCCAAAGACACCGACGATCACGGCGACGAAGCTGACGCCGTCCAGGAGCCGGTCCATGCCGAATGTGAACCGCGGGGCTCCGGCGACGGGGTCGATGCCGACCATGGCGATGAGCAGGCCGAGGGCACCGGAAATCACTGCCTTGACCATGGACTTGCCGGCGAGTGCAACGAGAAGCGAAATGCCCACAACCATCAGGGCGAAGAATTCCGGTGGTCCAACCAGCAGGCCCAGGTCCCCGAGGGGTTTGGCGGCGGCGACCAGGCCGATGGTAGCGATGGTTCCGCCGACGAAGGATCCGACGGCGGCGATGGTCAGCGCCGCCCCGGCCTTGCCGATCTTCGTCATGGCATAGCCGTCGATGGTGGTGATGGCTGACGCCGCTTCGCCTGGGGTGTTGAGCAGGACGCTGGTGATGGTTCCCCCGTAGGCGGTGCCGTAGAAGATGGCACACAGCATGATGATCGCGCCGGTCGCGTCCAGGTTCAGCGTGAGGGGGATAAGGAGGGCTACGCCGGCGACGGGGCCGATGCCCGGCAGGACACCGATGATGGTGCCGAGGAGGCAGCCCAGGAAGGCAAAGAGCAGATTCTGCCAGGTCATGGCGGCGGCGAAGCCGCCCATAAGTTCATTGAGGGTATCCACGTCTAGAGTCCGATCGTGTTCAGCAGGGGGAAGGCCGAGACGGGCAACGTCACGTTCAGGCCGTAGTTGAAGGCGTAGAACGCCCCGACGCTTCCGGCGAGGGCTGTGATCAGCGATGAGATCCAGGTCCTGCGGCCGCGCAGTTTCAGGTGGTACATGAGGAACAGGAACATACTCAGCTGGAAGCCGATCAGGTCCATAACGGCCGCAAGGACCGCCAGGCTCAGCACAACGGCGAGGACGAGTCCGCGGTCAACACCTTCCACCGTGTCGCTGGGGCTGCGCAGCTCCTGGACCAGCCAGACCGCCGCCATCGCAGCAAGGACCGCGCCCATCGCGAACGGGAACAGGCCGGGTCCGGGCCCGAGCGACGTCCAGAGGCCAAGGTCGGTTGAGCTGACCAGCACGTAGACACCGACGGCGGCGAAAGCGCCGATGCCCACCAGCACGGAGGGAGCCACTCGCGCGGCACTCCTGGGTTTCGTCTTGAGTGACTCCGTTGTCATCGGTTCCTTCTCACAGTCCGTTATTCATTTCATAGAATGAAACTATATTGCGTACAGAGAAATAGTGACAGCAGACACACATGCTGTCAAGTGCAAGGAAGTTACATAGAATGAAAGGATGACGACGGTGACCTCGACACATTCGGGCAGTTCCTCGGAGGACGGGCCCAAAGCCTCGAACATGAGGTCCCTCTCCCGGGCCATGGAAGTGTTCGCGGAACTCCAGCGCGCGGAGCGCCCCCAGCGGCTCAGCGACCTGGCAAGGACCTGCGGCATGAGCCTCCCCACCACATTGAGGATTTTGCGGGTGCTGCAGGACTTCGGGATGGTCAGCCAGACGGACAAGTCCTACCGGATCGGACCGGCGGTCCTGCCGGCGGCAAAGAGTTTTCTGGAAAACGATCCGTTGGCGGTTGCGGGGCGCCCGGTTCTGCAGCAGCTTGCCGCGCAGACCGGCATGTCCGTGTCACTGCATACCCGGCTGGGGTTCGAGCGGATCCTCGTGGCACGCGTTCAAGGCGAAGCGCCCATGCAGTACGACCTGCCTCTAGGTAAACGCCTGCCGCTTACTCGCGGCGCGGCAGGAAAAATCCTTATTGCGGGCGCCTCCGAGGCCGAGCTCAAGGAGGTTGTGGCGGCCGCAATCGCCTCCGGCCACGAGGAGCCGGGTTTCACGCTTGAGGAACTGCGGTCCAGGATGCCTGAACCGGGGTCTGACTATGCATACTCCGCCAACGAGCGCGTTACCGGAGTACTCTCCGTCGGCGTCGCCCTGACTAACCGCACAGGACGTCCGAACGAAGCCATGGCATTGAACAGCCCCGCAGAGGCCACGACCGAGGAGAAAATCAAAGCTGCCGTCCCCGAGCTCCGGCGCGCCGCCCGTAGGCTGTCCGAACTGCTCGAAGGCTCCGTCTACTAGGGCCGCGCAGGCCCGAACCATGTGGCCAGCGCATCCTCAAGCCCCGTTCTGGTCCCGTCTCCCGTCCACGCCACATACCCGTCCGGCCGGATCAGCACGGCGGCAGGGGCGCTGACCGCACCGATCACCGGAAGCTGCCACCCGCCGTCGTACGTTGCGTCCACCGCCTGCACCCGCCCCGCCCACGGCCCCGGGTCGATGCTGCCGGGCGCGCCGAGGTTGAGCAGCTCCGCACGGGCATGGTGCAGGAGGGTGAACACGCGCAGCGGACCGGCGGCGGTGACGACGTCGAGATCGGGCATGCGGCGGCCGAGCAGCGGGTGCCCCTCGCCGAAGTCGTAGCGGATGTCCAGTCCGGAAATGAGCCCGCCCAGCCGCTTCCGGGCCTCATCGATGTCCAGCAGGCCTGCCACGGTGTCGGCCAGCGCGCCGACGCGCGGATCGGCCCGCTGCATCACGGCCTGCGCCATGGTGTGCTTCAGCGCACGGGCCCCGGCGGAGTGCCGCTCGGCATGGTAAGTGTCAAGGAGGCTGTCCGGCGCGATTCCCCTGACCACCTGGGCGAGCTTCCAGCCGAGGTTCACGGCGTCCTGGATGCCGAGCCCGATCCCTTGTCCGCCCGACGGGGAATGGATGTGCGCGGCGTCCCCGGCCAGCAGCACCCGGCCGCTGCGGTAGGCCGCGGCCTGCCGGGTGGCGTCGCTGAACCGGGAGATCCAGGTCGGAGAATGGACGCCGAAGTCGGTGCTGTAGATGTCCTTCAGCGCCCTGCTCAGGTCAGCCAGCGTGGGCTCGGTGGCCGGTCCGATGTGCTTCTCCGTGACTACCACCCGCGTGGTCCGGCCGTCCTCCATGAGGGACAGCCCGTGGACCCCCACCTCATCGATGCGCATGCCCGCCGGAGTCTCCCCGGTCACCTCCACCTCGGCGATCAGGCTGCTCCTGGTCGCATCCCGGCCGGGGAACCCGATGCCGGCTGCCTTCCGGACAGCGCTGCGGCCTCCGTCGGCGCCCACCAGGTAGAGCGCCCGCATCATCTTCCCGTCGCTGAGATGCACCTCCACACCGCCGGCGTCCTGGTCAAAGCCGGTCACCTCACGTCCCCGGTGGACCGGCACACCCAGCTCCCCGATCCAGCCGGCCAGGATCCGCTCGATGTGGTTCTGCCACAGGCCGAGCGTGTACGGGTGCCGGCTGGGAAAGTCGCTCACATCCAGCTTGGTGGTCCCGAAGAACGCCGCCTGGACAGGTTTGCCCTCAGCGAGGAAGCGGTCCGCAATTCCGCGCTGATCGAGGATTTCGATGGTCCTGGAGTGGAACCCGCCCGCGCGCGAGCCCGCCAGCTCCGGCGTGGGGCGGCGCTCCGCAATCGCCACATCGATGCCCGCCAGCGCCAGTTCACCGGCCAGCATCATCCCGGTCGGGCCGCCGCCGGCAATGATCACGTCAACCATCAGACCCTGCCTTTCCACGCTTTTTTCCGTGCCCGCCCTGCGGCTGTTTCCCTGCGTGATGTCAGGGCGTATCCGAGCCAGTTTGCGGCATGTGGGGGGCCTTGCCGCAAGCCCCCGGACGCGCGTTACATTGGAACTGGAGGGGAACCATTACGGTCCGCTGCCGGCCTGCAGGAAACCTCTGGCGGATCGCACCGTCCGCAGCTACAGTAGGACCGGGCCGAAACCGGTCCCAACGCGGCAGAGGGAGGTGTTTTTGATGATTGTCACAGCCGTGCGCCCTGCGCGCTCCGCACCCGTCATCCAAAAACCTTCCCTGGACCGCACCGGCACCGCCTGACCTCATCAGCGGAGCGCCCGGAAACCCAAGGCCGTCAGCGGTCGGTGCGCGGGGACTTTCCCTTGAGGTTTCACAGTGAACTCTTCTTCAGGCAGCACCCTGAACAGCACCATCCCTGACCCCACAACACCAACCAGCGGCGGACCGAGCCTGTACGGCTTCACCCCGTCCGTCGCCCAACACTTCGCAAGCCATCCCCTCGCATCCGCCACCGCGCCCGGCCGGGTGGTCCGCGTGGACCGCAACCTGCTGGTTGTGGCGGTGGGCACCGACCTGCTGCACCTGCCCTACCCGCTTACCGGTGAAACGGCGGTGACCGGCGACTGGGTGTGGATCGGACCCAACCGGGCCGGCGAGCGCCAGATCCTGGGCGTCCTTCCGCGCCGCTCCGAACTCAGCCGCAAGCGCGCTTTCGAAGACTCCTCTGCCGCGCAGGTCCTGGCCGCCAACATGGACATGGTGGGCGTGGTGGTGCCCGTGGACCGGCCCCTCACGCACAACCGGCTGGAGCGGACACTTGTAGCCGCCTGGGATTCCGGCGCCACTCCCCTGGTGATCATCACCAAGGCGGACCTCGCCGCGGTGGCGGACGACGTCGTCGGGAAAGTGATCCTGCAGGCGGCGGGTGTGGACGTGGTCACCACCTCCGCGGAGACCCGCGACGGCATTGACGAACTGCTGGGACACATTCCGGCGGGAGGAACCATTGTCCTCCTGGGGCCGTCCGGCGCCGGGAAGTCCACGCTCATCAACGCCCTGGTGGGCCGCGACGTCCAGGACACCGGAGAGGTTCGGAGCGGTGACTTCAAGGGCAAGCACACCACCACCTCGCGCGAGCTGGTGCCGCTGCCCAACGGGACCGTCCTGATGGACACACCCGGCGTCCGCGGCTTCGGACTGTTTGACGCCGAGGACGGGATCGGCGAGATGTTCGGCGACGTGGAGGCGCTGGCGAGCGAATGCAGGTTCTCGGACTGCGCCCACCAGGGTGAGCCCGGGTGCGCCGTCCAGGCGGCGATCGATGACGGTCTGCTCGAGGAACGCCGCTGGCACAACTATCTGAAGATGCAGCGCGAACTGGCCGCCCTGGCCCGCCGGAGCGACACTGCCGCCCAGCGGGCCTACCAGCGGGAGTGGCACCAGAAGGTGGTGTCCGCCGGGAAGTCGCAACGGTGGGCGGAGCGAGAGACGGCCGAGCGGAGGGACCGGCCCGGACGCAAGCGCCGCTGATCTGGTGCGAGTGCGCAGGTGGCACCCCTACTACCCGCCCGTAGCGTAGCGCTGCGTTTTGCAGCAGGAGCATACTGGAAATGCCGCTCCATTCGTTGGACGATCTGCCGACCGGGCGGCTCATTCACCGGCAGTTCCCGGGGAACTCTGCCGGCATCCTGGCGAAGGTGGGCCTGCTCCCTTCCCGCGCTTCGCTTCCCTGAAACAGAAGATATTGGTCTCAGAGGGGTAGAAGATCAACGATGAATCGCACCAAGACGGGGCTACTGTCCATGGCCACCGCGGCAGTACTTGCTCTGGGACTCGCTCCCGGAACGGCGGTGGCCCATGGAGGATCCGGGCACGGGGATTCGGACCACAGCGACGACTGGCGGAACAATGACGATCAGCGCCGGCTGGTCAGGATCCTGCGCAACGTTACCGAGGACTACCGCTGGCTGAAGAACGCCAAGAAGGACGGCTACAAGCGAATCACTGAATGCATCGACAATCCCGACGGCGGGGCAATGGGCTACCACTACGCCAAGGAGGACCTGATCGATGACAAGACCCAGCCGCGAAAGCCTGAAGTCCTCGTGTACATGCCGAACCGGTCGGGCGAGTTCAGGCTGGTAGCCGTTGAGTTTATCTCGACGGCGACCGAGAAGCCGTCGATTGCCGGCGTCGACTTCGAAACCGGTCCGTTCGACAAGTCCTGGGCGCTCCACGCGTGGGTATGGAGGGACAATCCGGACGGCATGTTCGCAGCCTTCAACCCGGACCTGAGCTGCCCCACTAAGAAGTAACAGCCACTGTGGCCAGGCCCGTCGGGGGCGGCGGCGATGCCGTCAGAACATGATCCCCGCCCCCGATGCCGGCCGTGACCGGCATTGGCAGCCGCCTGCTGGAAGTAGAAGCAAAGCTCTTTTGTCGTCCCCTCGCGCTACACTGAATGAATCGAACATATATTCGAATAAAGGTGTGTTGTGGGCGTACTTATCGGGCCCCGCGTGATAGATGCGGGCGTCTCATTGCTGTCAGTTCTAATCTCCCCGGTTCCCGTGGCTGCGGGCTTTCCGTCGCCGGCGCAGGACTACTTTGACGGCCGGATCGACCTGAACGAGCACCTGATCAAGGACATCACCAGCACGTACGTGGTGCGGGTGTCCGGGGACTCGATGGAAGGCGCCGGGATCAGCGACGGCGATGAACTAATCGTGAACAGAGCGCTGGAACCACGGGACGGTTGCGTCGTGGTCGCGGTCTTGGATGGGGAACTCACGGTGAAGCGGCTGCGGATCACGCCCGCCGGCGTCGTGCTCCAGGCGGAGAACCCCCGCTATCCGGACATCCGGGTTCCCACCCTTAGTGAACTGACCATCTGGGGCGTGGCCACGCGGTGCCTGCACCATGTCTAAGCCGGCCCTGATGCGGCACATGCCGCAGATCGCGCACGTGGATGTGAACTGCTTCTACGCCTCCGCCGAACGGGCTTTCGACCCATCCTTGGAGGGCCGGCCCGTCGTGGTGCTGTCCAACAATGACGGCTGCGCGGTCACCCGTTCGCCGGAAGCCAAGGCGCTGGGCATCCCAGTCGGCGAGCCCTGGTTCAAGCTCGCCCCGCGGGCCAAGGAATGGGGGCTCGTTGCCCTGTCCAGCAACTACGAACTCTACGGCGATGTCAGTGCCCGGGTGATGGAACTGCTGGGCCGCTACTCGGCCTGGCTGGAGGTCTACAGCATCGACGAGGCGTTCCTCGGCGTCAAAGGCACGCCCGCCGAGCTGCTCGCCCTCGGCCGTGAGATGAAAACCGCTGTCCGGCGGAACGTCGGCGTGCCCGTCTGCGTCGGGATTGCCACCACGAAGACCCTCGCGAAGCTGGCCAACAAATGGGCGAAAAACAACCCGGCCTTCGGCGGAGTCTGCCACTGGGATTCCGTTCCGGCCGAGGACCGGGAAACGCTGATGAGCCGTCTTTCGGTCATCGAGATCTGGGGTGTGGCCACGCGGCTGACCAAACGGCTCAACGCCCGCGGCATCCATTCCATCCTGGACCTGTCCCGGGCAGATCCGGTGATGATCCGGGACCGGTTTTCCGTGGTCATGATGCGCACCGTCCTGGAACTCCAAGGCACCCCCTGCATCCCGATGGAGGAGGAGAGGGTCGGCCGGGACCAGCTGATTTTCTCCCGCTCCTTCGCCACGGCGATTACCACCGCGCACGACCTCCGCCAGGTCCTCTCCGTCTACGGCCAGCAGGCGTCAGCCCGGCTGGCAAAGCATGACCTGCAGGCCAAAGTCCTCACGGCGTTCGCCGCCACCTCACACTTCAACCCCAACGACACCTCCTTCCCGTCAGTGTGCGTCCCGCTGCCGATGCCCACAGCGGATCCGGTGATCCTGACCCGGGCCGCGCACGCGCTCCTGCCCCTGATCCACGAGGGCGTGAAGTACGCCAAGGCCGGAATCATGGTCACCGACCTGCGGCCCACCGGCAACCAGGCGCCCTTAGCCGTGTTCGAGAACCCGCACGAGGAACGCCACATCGGCAGTCTTCTCGAAGACGTTTCCCGACGCTACGGCCGCGGCTCCATCGGCCTCGGCCATGCCGGCATCCGCACCGGGCTCGACTGGACCATGAAGCGGGACATGCTCTCGCCCCGCTACACCACCCGTTGGGATGAACTGCCCCTCGTCAAAGCCGCCTAGCACGGACGGCCTCCTGGAGAAGCGCACGGTGGCAGGCAGCCCCCTGCCGCCGACGCCTCCACCATCCGGGGAACCCACACGAACCGCCTCTGGGAATCAGTCGGGCAGCTCTATCTGGAAGCCGCAGGCGCACCGCAGCACCCGTGTCCTGAGGTAGATGTCCAACGCGTCATCGGCTGCCCGCTCCGTGGACATGGGTGCCACGAGCCGTCGGATTTCGGCGCCGAACCGCTGCATAGGCTGGCCGCAATGGATGTAGTTCCCGCCGAACACGAGGACATCCTGCGGGCTCCGGGTGCGGTTCAGCACCGCGGCGACGTCCGCCACGTCTGCGAGGCGGACATTATCGAGTCTGCACCTTGTGCAGGAGTATCCGACCTCCACCATGTCCCGGACCGGCGGGCAGGCCGCCGAAATGGAATGCAGCAACAGGTTCTTATCAGTGCCGCACCGGCCACATACCAGCGCAGGTTCGTCCCTTCCTCCTGAAGCGTGGTCAAGGGGGACGTGTGGATCGATGGACATCCTCAGGCAGCGTAGGGGTAACTGGACAGGATGTAATCCGCGGCCGCCGGACCAACCATCCGCAGGCGGCTGTTGTTAACGTCCACTCCCAGCCGATGCATTGCGGCCCGGAAGGTTTCGTCCGGCCTGACCTCCAGACCGTGAAGCAGACACCAGCTGGTGTAAAGCCCATACAGGCAGTCCGCGGTCAGCGGACAATCCATATCAAAGTCGGCGGTGGTGGCTTCTGCAAGGAACTGGGTGAAGTGCGAGGGGGCCATGGTGGCTCTCTTTCGCTGTGTGCATTCTGGCCGCCATGAGGCTATAGCGACATCTCCAAACGGCTTTGCACGGAGCCGAGAAGGGGACAATCACCGAAAAGTGACGTCAACCACTCTGAATCTACGCGCCGTCTCCTGACGTGTCCAGAGGGTGGAGCCCAGGACAGCCGGCCACTTATTCGTCGAAGTGGGACACACACCGAACGGCGCGGTACGGCGCCTCACTAGGCGCGGTACGGCGCCTCACTAACGGTCGGTCTTGACCACCGTGAACAGCACCGCCGAATCCTCGTCCGCCACAAGGCTGTGCAGCCCGTCCGGCACGATCAGCAGGTCCCCCGTCCTGCCCTGCCACGACTCTTCGCCGGCCTTCAGCCAGACAGATCCGGTGATGACGTAAACCGTGGCCTCGCCGGGGTTCTGATGTTCGCTGAGCTGTGTGCCGGCCCGGAAGGCCATGACGGTCTGCCGCAGCTTCTTTTCGTGTCCGCCGAAGGCGGTGTCGGCAGCCCTCCCGCTGGGTGCCGCGACGGCCGCCGCGATCTGCTGACGGGCCAGGGCCTCAATCGATATCTTCTGCATGAGGACACCGTACCCCCAATGCGCGTCCCGAACCGGGGTGCCAACGACTCTTGCGTTGGACGCCAACCCCCGGTAGCCACGAACCCCGGGCGTAGACTGGGCCCACCATTCGAGGCGGAGGCACACTGCCATGAAAAGCATCCGGGCGCAGGCCTACGACGCTGAACACCATGCCACCCTTGGGCCGGGTGATAACGAACGGTTCACCGGATACGGCGTGATGGGACTGCCGTTTAGCTCGGGCCATGTCCTGGCAATGCGACGTTTCCCGGTCACCAGCGTGGGGCCCGGCTACTCATCGGTCTGGCTGCGGCGGCCCTCCGGCGACTGGACCATCTGCGCCGACGCCCCGCCCGAGGTCTCGTGCGCCCGGTACTTCGGCGCTGCCCTGGCGTCCACCGTCCAGTGCCCCGTAGACGTCACCTGGACGGGGGAGGCTGCGCTCACAGTGGCAGTCCGGGGCGGACTAAACCTGACCTGGGAGCTTGAGCTCGAACCCACTCCCCTGACCCGGGCCATGACCGCCGTCATGAGCGCCCTGCCGGGCTTCCTCCTGGAAAACGGAGGATTCCTGAAAATGATGGGCGCCGCGGCCGGCCCAGCCCTGAGGGCGGGCCGGCTGGGCCTGGCAGGTGACGTGCCGAACGGCCAAGGCTTCCGTGCCAAGCCCCGCCGCATGTGGTTTGTCTCCTCAAGCACTGCCACCCTTGACGGTGAAGACCTGGGAACGCCGCAGCCCCTGCAGGACCAGACGCGGCTCGGCGATTTCTGGATCCCCCAACGCGGCATCTTCCTGATCGGTGCATCCTCCTTCGACACGTTCGACCCGGGCCGCCACCTGCCCGCGAACGCCGGCAGGGCGAGGTAACCCTCACGCCACCAGTTTGGCCACCAACTCGCCGCGGCTGCCGACGCCCACCTTCCCGAAGAGTGATTTCAGGTGGTCGTGCACCGTATGCGGAGAGATGAACAAGTGCCGGGCGATCTCCAGCGTGGGACTCCCCGACAGGACCTCCAGGCAGACCTCCTGCTCGCGCGCGGTGACCCCGTAGGCCGCCAGCAGCAGGGCGGCCAGGTCCAGAGTGGTTGCAGGTTCCACGGTGACAACCATCTGTTCCGGATCGTCACCGGTGATAAGGCGGCTTGCCTGCAGCACCACCCAGTTGTTGCGGGCGTCGCGCATCCTTGCCCGCGCCGTGCCTGAAGCGGAGGCATGGGCATGTGCCACGACGGAGTACAGCGTCATGGTGAAGCGGCCCGGGGCAGCGTCCTCCACGTCTGCCAGCCAGGCGGCTGCTGCCGCAGTTGCTGCCCGGAGTTCGCCGTGCAGTCCGGCAATGACGATCACCGGTCCGCCCGGGGCCCGCCGCCCGGTGTGCTCAGCCCGCACCGCGATCCGGCTGGCGGCCGCCAGTGTAGCCGTCACCGCCGCGAGGAATTCCACTTCGCGGTCCGAGAAATCCCGCCCCGGTTCCCGGAAGATGCTCCCCACTCCCCAGCACGCCTCGTCCACGCGAAACGCGGCCCGCAGTTCGTGTTCCAGGCCGAGCGGCTTCAGGATGTCGTTGATCCGGACGCTGCCGGCCACATCCCGGTGCGGGGCATCTGAAATCCGGGCCACGGTCTGTGGGCGCAGGGACAGCTCCGCGAACCTGTTGGGTTCCTGCCCGGCGTACTCCGTCGCGGCGAACCGCGCCGCATACTCCGCGGTGACGCCCCAGTCCCGCCAGTTGGTAATGGACGTCATCACCAGCGAGTCAGGGTCGACGCCGGCCCAGCACCCCTGCTCGAACGGCACCTCCCGCTGCACAACGGCGAGCGCCGAGGCATACAGCTCGGTCAGGCCCATCCCGCCGGCAGCCAGGGCGGCGATCTCCCGCCGGGCACGCTCTGCGCGTTCTTCCCACATAGCACCAGTATCCGCGCGGGGACCGCCGCCGCAATCCCCCACAACGGGGATTCCGACAGCACCCCCGGTACCCCCTGGCAGGGGATGGGAGCGGCGCGCACCGCCGTCGTACGCTTTCCCCATGAACGCCGTATCCCAGATTTCCGCGGTCATCGCGGCACTGATCTACATCGTGGTGTTTCCGCTGGAGAGCTTCCTGATGCACCGGCCGGGCGCGCAAAAATTCCTCAGCACTCCTCCGCAGAACGTTCCGGCCGTGATGATGTGGGCGATCCCCACCGGGTTCCGCAACCTGGCGATCGGCCTGGGAGTCCTGGCCGGGGTGGTGGCCGTGAACCTGGGCTACCTCGTGGTGGGCTACACCCTGGTGATCTACTGCTGCGCAAACATGGTGCTCACCGCTCCGGCCATGTTCCTGGCGGACATGCAGGGCCACTATCCCAGGAAGGGCGACAGTATCCCGGGCACGCTGGGCGCCACCGTGCCCGCCCTGATCACACTGATCGCGCTGCCGTTTTAACCGGTCGGCACGTCCGGCCAGCCCGGGCATCCCGGCGCCGAAAAGCAGGACCGGGTGCGTTATGCACCCGGCCCTGCGACGGCTTAGCTGAGGTAGCCGTTCGGGTTGAGGACGTACTTGGTGGCCGCCCCGGCGTCGAACTCCGCGTAGCCCTGCGGTGCCTCCTCAAGGGTGATTGCCTTGGCGTTCACGTTCTTGGCGATGTTCACCCTGTCGTTCAGGATGGCCATCATCAGCTGCCGGTTGTACTTCATCACCGGGCACTGGCCGGTGGTGAAGCTCAGCGACTTCGCCCAGCCGGTACCCAGGCTGAGGCTCAGGGCGCCCTTCTTGGCGGCCTCGTCAATGCCGCCGGGATCGCCGGTCACGTAGAGGCCCGGGATGCCGAGCGCGCCGCCGGCCGCGGTGATCTCCATCAGCGAGTTCAGCACCGTGGCAGGTGCTTCCTCGGCGTCCCTTCCGTGCCCGTGCCCGCGCGCTTCGAAGCCCACCGCATCCACGCCGCAGTCCACCTCAGGCACGCCGAGGATCTGTTCGATCTGCTCCGCCGGGCCGCCCTTGGTGAGATCCACCGTTTCGCAGCCAAAACTGCGAGCCCGCGCCAGCCGGTCCTCGTTGAGGTCACCCACAATCACGACGGCGGCACCGAGCAGGTGCGCGCTGGTGGCCGCTGCGAGTCCCACAGGACCGGCGCCTGCCACGTACACGGTGGATCCGACGCCCACCCCTGCGGTCACGGCGCCATGGAACCCGGTGGGGAAGATGTCCGACAGCATGGCGAGGTCCATGATTTTCTCCATGGCCCGGTCCTTGTCCGGAAACTTCAGCAGGTTCCAGTCGGCGTAGGGCACCAGCACGTAGTTCGCCTGGCCACCCACCCAGCCGCCCATGTCCACATACCCGTAGGCGCTGCCCGGGCGGTCCGGGTTGACGTTCAGGCAGATGCCGGTTTTGCGTTCCTTGCAGTTGCGGCACCGGCCGCAAGCGATATTGAACGGCACTGAACAGAGGTCCCCGACTTTGATGAATTCGACGTCGCGGCCCACCTCCACCACTTCGCCGGTAATTTCATGACCCAGCACCAGGTTGGCCGGAGCGGTGGTGCGCCCGCGCACCATGTGCTGGTCCGATCCGCAGATGTTGGTGGCCACGGTCTTCAGGATGACTCCATGATTGACCGCCCGTCCCACGTTCGCCGGGTTTACGCCCGGCCCGTCCTTGAGTTCGAAGCTCGGATAATCGATGTCGATCAGTTCGACTTTGCCGGGTTCCTTGTAGGCAACGGCTTTGTTCCCTGTCATCAGTGCTCTCCTTTGTCAGCCCTGCGCACCCGGTGGGGTCCGCAGTGGATCATAAAGTGTTGCGATGGACCCCCGGATGCAGGGGCTGCCCACGGTTTGAGCAGCTGCATGTCTTTCCTGCCGTCGGAGGTCCCGCCAGTCTAGGCATGCCTCCCCGAAAGGGCCATAGCAAGAGCCCCCTATCTGTTACCCCTGTCTTTGCTACAGGATTCGAACGCCGGCTAGCGCCCGGCATCCCCGTCCAGCACCACATTCACCGGCTTGTCGCCGGCCAACAGCAGTCCGATCTGCTTCCGTATCAGGCGCGCCATCCGCGGCAGCATGGCAGTGCTCGCGCCGCCCACATGCGGCGTGATCAGGACGCCGGGCACAGTCCACAGCGGGTGGTCCCGCGGCAGCGGCTCCGGATCGGTCACGTCCAGGGCGGCCCGGAGCCTTCCGGTTGAGGTCTCGCGGAGCAGGGCATCCGTGTCTGCCACGGGACCGCGGGCCACGTTCACCAGCAGCGCGCCGTCCGGCATCGCGGCCAGGAACGTGCCGTCCACAAGGTGCCTGGTCTGCTCGCCCAAGGGCACGCTTACCACCACGATGTCATGCAGCGGCAACTGCCCGTACAGGGCGTCAATCCCGTAAATCCTGCCGCGATCGTCCTCCCGGCCACGGCTGGCGAGCCGGGTCACCTCTGTTTCGAACGGCAGCAGCCTGGCCTCGATCGCCTTCCCCACTCCCCCGTAGCCCACCAGGAGCACGCGCCGGTCCGCGAGGCTGGGGCGCTGCGCGTTGTCCCAGGTGCCGGTGGCAGCATTCCGCACGAAGTCTGCGATGCCGCGCTGGCTGGCGATCATCATGCCCACCGCAAGTTCCGCCGTCGACGTTTCATGGACTCCCGCCGCATTGGCGAAACGGCAGCCCGCGGGCAGGACCGCAGCAACGCCGTCGTACCCAATGGATTGGCTCTGCACCAGCCCGACGTCGACGGCGGCGAGCGCGGTCAGCGCATCCGGTTTGCCCATGTAGGGCGGCACCAGCAGGTCAAACCGGTCCGCAGGCGCCTCGCCGGTGAGGTCCCACAGGAAGATCTCGACGCCGGCAGGCGGCTCCACCGCATCCTTCAGCTCCTGGCTGGGCAGACTCACCCGTAGTTTCCGTTCCGCGGCCACACCGGACATGCGTGCTCCTTCTCTCGACTCCCTTGACAGTTAACCAGCCTCTCTCATGCGGCAGCGGTAATGCGCCATCGTTCGTCGTTGACACTCCCCGGCGGCGGGCATGTACTTAAAGTGGCGTCTCTGACAGACGCCACAAACCACGAAGCGGCCCACGCTTCCGTGCGGCCGCCCTGATACAAACGGAGGTCGATAATGGGACAGGCACGCGAGGTCATGGACCGCACAACGGCTGCCATGAACGCACACGACAAGGACGCGCTGGTGGGGTGTTACGCCGATGACGCCGTGGGCGTCACCCCTGACGAGGGCCGGATCACGGGGCGTGACAGGGTCACTAACTACCTCTTCCAGCTCTGGGAAGCATTCCCGGACCTCGCCTACGAGTCTGTAGCCAAGCACGAGGCGGGCAATGTGGCCATCGATGAAGGCATCGTGACAGGGACCAATACCGGCGCGCTGAAGACGGCTACCGGCGAGACCCAACAGCCCACCGGCAAGCAGATCAGGGTCAGGGGATGCGACATTGCGCAGGTGGAAGGAGGAGTCATCAAGACTCACCACTTCTACTATGACCAATTGGAGTTGCTGGGACAGCTCGGGATGCTCCCCGAATCCATGACACGGCAAATGTCCAGCCACTGAAAGGACGCTGGCAGCGGCTACGGGCAACGGTGGCGTTTCCCGCAGCCGCTATTTCGTCCACCCGGACTTTTGCAGCCAGTCGGTCAGGAGGGGCAGCACCACAGCGCTGTGCATGGCGCCCATGTGGTCAAGTCCCGGCAGGATCCGGACATCCCAGCCCGCCTCCATCAGTGCACCCTGGTGCCTTGCCAGCGGCTCCCCGATGGCCACCCGCACGCCGCCCCACACGGGCTTGTAATCAATATGGTCCTCAGCCCCGGCGAACGCGAGGCACGGGACTGATGGCGGGAGCCTGTGCCGCAGATGTTTGTCAGTCCGGCGCCGGCCAGGCGCCAGCACCGCCGCACCGTCGTCAAAGTCCTGCAGCGCCTCGTAGAGCGTGACGAACTGCAGGGTCTGCGCCTCGGTTGTCCGGACGGACACCGAGTCCCAGTCACCGGGCTCCGGTTCGGGCAGCGGTCCGGTTGATTCGCCGGCGGCCTTCACGGAGAAAGCGTGCGCTGCCCGGGTGACTGCCAGCATGCTCCGGTAAGGACCCTCGACCGGCGGGAAGCCGCCCATGGCCAGCGCCTTGAGCCGGTCCGTACGGAGAGCCAGCTGCAGGCCGCTGAGCGCGAGCCACGAATAGCCGTAGTAGGCAAAATTTTCAGCGCCGGCGGAATCGGCAATGGCCAGGAAACTGCGGCGATGTTATCCGGCGTTAGCGTTGCCGGCGCCGGGTTGGCCATCCGGTGGGCCTCGTAGTCCGCCGCAATGACGCGGTTTGTCGGCGCCAGCCCCGTCATAAGGTTTGGCCCCAGGTCAGGGTCCGCTCCCCACTGGCGCAGCGACTCCGCTTCCGCCGCCGTGTGCGTCGCCGGGCTGACCGGCAGGAGGATGGCGGGGCCGTCGCCCTGGACGGTGACGGCGATAGTGGAACCGTCGTGGAGGACGGCCCCGGGTTGATCAGCCATGGGCTTCGCCTTCCTAAGCTTTCAGCCCCCGTGCATAGGCGGCCTGCCCCACATGCTGGAGACAGTCCGCGATGGTGCTGACCAGCCGCACGCCCAGTGTGACGGGCGGGTCCCAGCGTTTGTCAACCACCCGGTCCAGGTCCTCATCAGTAAGGGTGGTTACAAACTCCACCGTCTGGCGGTGCACGGCATCGTAGTACTCCAGCAGCAGGTCCGCCGGGGCGTGCACGGCGTCCACCTGCTCCGACGAATGGCCGTACCCTGTGTCACGGGCACTCAGTGGCAGGCCGAACCGTGCCACGAAGTCCAGTGAAGTCCAGACCTGCTCCAGTTCGGCTGCGGATGCCACCTGGGCATCCTCCACCCGGCCCAGGTGCCAAATCAGCCACGCAACCGGGTTCCCCGTGCCGGCCGGCCGCCGGACCAGGGACCCGTCGTCGAGCCCTTCCAGCGTGGTCTCCACGGTTTCCCGGATCCGGCCGAACGCGTCCAGCAACAGTGCTTTGGATTCCATTGGATCCTCCTCAAGTGAATCGCGGCGTTACTTCAGGATCTCAGCACAGCGGAGGCGGACGATATCCTCCACGACGTCGTCAGGAAGAGGATGCTCCGCGGTGAAGCGGATGGTCCCTTTGGACAGCGAGTATCCCTCAAGGCGGGCGGCGACGGCGTCAATCACCGCCGGCGAAAACGGGAAAACGGAGAGGTGCTTTGCGGCCATGACCACTCCGAGAAGCGGTTTCCCCTCATACTTCAAGGCTGGCATGCCGTAACTCATGCCTTCCGTCGCTTCGGGCACCACGGCCCGGGCGATATCGACGACGTGCCGCAGGCAGCCGCGTTCAGGCTCCGGCAGGTCGGCCAAGGAATCGTCTACGGAACCCATGGCGCTCATTCTATTCCGCGCCTGTTCCTGATCCTGCCCCTGGCTTTGACCTCCCGGCATCTGTCCCGCCGCGATGCAGGCGCGACGGCGGGAGCGGACTAATTGCCTGAAGGTCCTGGACTTCGTCGGCATGGAGCCCGTGGTGCGGGCCGCGTTTGCCCGGCGGCAAACGCGGCCCGCTGCCCGCGTCTTCCGCGCAACTCAGGCTGATGTTAAGCCCGCTGGGAGAGGTTGAGAATGTTTCCCTCGCTGTCCAGGAACCAGGCGCCCTTCCCCCATTCGTTGGTGGCGACGCCGTTTTCTGTCTTCAAGCCAGGCATGTCGTACTCTTCGAACACGACGCCGCGGCCACGCAGTTCCTCCATCTCGCGATCAATGTCGTCTGTGTCCCAACCCATCTGGGTGTTCTTGGCCGTTCCGGCATTCTCCGTCTGGTAAATCAGGAAGCCCGTTCCGTTGCCACCCCGGTAGACCAGGCTGTCCTCCACCGTCTCGGAGGGTTCCAGTCCCAGCTTGTCCCGGTAGAAATCCTTCGCCCTGTTGATGTCCTTTGCGGGAAGGACAGCCATGATGGTTCGATCCTTGAGCATGATGATTTCCTTCGTGCCTTTTCGCGTTGGTGGCGGTGCTCTCCCCCGGGTTCAGTCCCGGACCGTCCTTGTCCCGGGGCCGCGTGGCCACCCTTTGCGCCAAGTGCCGGGGCGGCCACCTGGGACTCTGCAACGCCCCGCCAGCCATCATCGGCGCGAGGGTCCCCGAAGCTTATGTGGCCATTATGGAACCGAAAAGGCGCCTACGGAAATAGGGGATTTCTGCGTCGCGGTGAAGTTTTTGGACCGGTCACCGGACCCGGGCCCTGTCTGCGACGGTCTTCCTGAAGAGAATATCTGGTGGGACTATTTCAATAGGAACGGCAACCTCAGGGCCCACCTGTGTTGCCCGGCCGCAGAGATCGCCATGGTTGCGTTCCTGGAACCACAAGCGTTCAGCAAGAAGAGGATGAGGGTGGAGCAAATGGCCTCCAGTACCAGGGACACCAAGGACGCTGTTGAACAGGGACCGGCGGTGGAAACCAGCCTCGCCGGGCGGCTCAGCGATCTTGCCAGGGAGCTTCAGGAGGAAGAGGATACCGATGCCCTCCTGGTTGACATCGTTGACGCTGCCTTGGCCCTGATACCGCACGTTACCTCAGCCTCGATCAGCCTTGTCAGGGGTAGAAGAACCGTTCACTCGCAAGCAGCCTCTGGCGAACTCCCCAGGATCATCGATGAGCTGCAAAGCGCCCTTGGCGAAGGCCCCTGCATCGACGCCGCCTATGAGGAACGGATTGTCCGGGTCCCTGACATGCAGCGGGAGGTACGCTGGCCCCGCTTCGCAAAGGCGGCAGCCGATGCCGGTGCCCGCAGCATGCTCTGCTTCCAGCTCTTCGTCCAAGGCGATAATTTGGGCGCCCTCAACCTCTATGGGGAAGACGCGGACGTCTTTGACGAGGAATCAGAACAGGCCGGCCTCCTGGTCGCGTCCCATGGAGCGGTCGCTTTCTCCGATGCGCAGGAAATCAGCCAGCTCAACCAGGCCCTGGATACGCGTGACGTCATAGGCCAGGCCAAAGGAATCCTGATGGAAAGGTTCAAAATAACCTCCCAGCAGGCCTTCCAGGTGCTGACCCGGGCCAGCTCTGAGACCAACACCAAACTCCGGGACGTAGCCGACCACCTGACCGGCAGCGGCGAGATTCCCGTCCGTAACCGCAGACGGGCGTGAGCCTGCCCGCTGTGGGTTTTCGGCACAGCAATTCCTGGGTGTCACAGCGGGATAATGGAGGCATGACCAATCCCGACGCGGACCCCTGGGAGGAGTTCGACAGGCTCAGGCCCGCAGCCCCCGACCGCGTGCCCGGCTACCCGGGCGGCGAACCGGTGGGCTTCGGCTTCCGAACAGGCGTGCGCAGCGCCAAGGTGGCGCTCGGATTCGCGTTGTACGCGCTGGGCCTCGGTACCACGCTGGTTGTCACCGGGGCGATCGTATTTGTCGCCCAAGGCCAATGGCTGCTTCTGGGCCTGATGCTGCTGATCGAGGCCGTCTTCCTCTACGCCTTCCTCCGGCTGGCGCGCCAGGCGCGGAACCGGCGGTCTCCCGGATAGAGGACGCACCCGGCTAACTGGGCGCAGATCAGGATTTCGCGGCGCGGATGGCCCCGCGGACGGCGGCTCCCACGACGGCGATCACCGGGACGAGGCACACCAAAGTTATGACGGTGTTGGGACGGAACTCCGCGCGGCCGCCGGAACTTCCGTACACACCCAGCGGCAGCACCATGCCACCACCGCCACCGCCGGAGGCGCCCTCGCCGCCTTCCCCGCCGCCACCAAACCCGAACGTCACCAAGGCGACGGGCACGATCTCTTCCTCACCCACCCTGACGGGCGGGCCGTACGCCTTGGTGACGCCGACGTTTTTGAAGGTTTCCACAAAGGACGCAAAAGTATCAGCCATTTCTCCACGATAGGCGCGGGGCGCACCGATCACCATGGGTGGAGGCCGACGCCGGCCGTTGCGCTCCCGCATGCCCACTATGAACCTGACGGCCTGCCCGCCCCAGGGGAAGGGTCAGGCTGTTTTAGCCGTCGCAGCGGTGGAGAGCGCGGCAAGACCGCGTTCGAAGTCGGCCCCGATGAACTTGTCCATGTTCATAAACAGGCCAAAGATTTTCGCGAGGCCCTTGTTCTCTCCGGTCATCCGCCATGTGACCAGCGTGCCGCCGTCGGACGGCGTAAAGGCGAACGACGTGGGGTTGACAGCCTTGAACGGCTTGATGAATTCGAGCCTCACTTTGATGCTCCGGGGGAAATCGGACTCAACGATTTCCATGGTTCCGCTGCCGGCCTTGCGGTTGCCGCTCCAGGCGTAGCGTGCGCCAACGCCGGCGTCGTTACCGGAATAGGAACGGTCCAGCTCCGGATCAACGTTCTCCCACGGCGACCATTTAGTCCACTCCAGAAAGCTGTTAACGAGCGGAAACACCGCTTCCGGCGGGGCAGGGATGAGGGCGCTGCGGGTGACTTCGTAAGGTGCCATGCGGCCATCATAAACGGACGCCGCAGGCAACCCGCCAGACCCCGCCCAAGCACCTCATGTTGTGTTCACCACCTGTTCATCAGGCCCGCCTGAAGTCCTGCAAACCGGGCAGTCGCTAGCCTTGCCGCTCCCGCCACAAGAGCGTCACGCCAAAGGCCACCACGCTAAGGACCAGCATGGCCACCACCATCAGCCCCCAGCTCGCCTGATCCACGCCGCCGGCCGCGAACACCCCGATCAGCACCGTCGCCGTAATGGCACCCACATACCGGCACGTCTGGAAGATACCTGCGGCGATTCCGCGTTCCTCCGGGCGGGTGGAGACGAACATGCCCTGGTTTGAGGCAATACTCACCGCCCCGAACGGAACACCCATCAGCGCCGTGAGTGCCAGGACCAGCGGGATGGCCAGCGAGCCGGTCAGGAGCCCCATGAGGGCGGCTGCCACAGCCAGGAGAACGACACCGGCGATCAGCACGCGCCGCACGCCGAACTTCCCCATTGCCCGCACGGCCCACGGGGTGGCAAGGACCGAGGCGGCGGCCAGCGGCAGCATCAGCAGGCCGACCACGCCCGGGTTGTAGCCCGCCGATTCCTGGAGCAATTGGGGCAGGCCAAAGAACACAAAATAGTAGACGCTGTTGAATACGGCGAAGCCTACATACACGAGCATCAGCGGCCGGTTCCGGCCCAGGAGCCGCAGGTCCAGGAACGGCGGGCTGAAGCCCAGTTCACGCCAGACAAACAGTGCAGCGATCACGGTTCCGGCACCCAGCAGCCACCAGCGGTAACCGGGCGCCACGTCAAGCAGTGCCATCATCACCAGCAGGAGGGAGCCGACGAAACCCAGGATGCCCGGGATGTCCGAGTCACGCACCAAAGCTAGGAAGCTCCCGCGTTCCCGCGCCGCATCTGCCGGGGCCGCCTGCCGCACGATCAGCAACGCCGCCAACGCCAGCGGAACGTTGATGAGGAACAGGGCCTCCCAGCCGACGAAGCCCACCAGCAGGCCACCAATGACGGGCCCAACAGCCGCCGCAGACGTGTTGGCCATCTGGATATAGCCCAGCGGTCGCGACGATTCGGCCTTGGACCGCTGCCCGGCGCTGGCCTCCCGTACGATGGCACCCACCATCACCACCGCGCTGGGATACGCCGTGGCCGTGCCCAGTGCCATGACGGCCCGGGCAACGCAGAGCAACGCGAAGTTCGGCGAAAAGGGAGCGAGCGCACAGGTCACCGCCACCAGTCCCATGCCGAGCATAAACATCCGGCGCGGCCCGAACCTGTCCGCGAGCTTGCCCATCAGCGGCTGGCCTGCAGCGGAGCTGAGGTAGAAGGAGGTAATCACCCAGGTGACCGTGGCGACGTCGAGCCCGAAGTCCGCGCGGAGCACCACCAGGGCGACCGCGATCATCGACGAGTTGAGCGGGTTCAGCGCCGTGCCCAGGCTCAGGCCGGCGACGGCCAGCCCGGTCCGGGGTTTATGGCTCACGGAAACTTCTGCTGCTGCCCGGGCTCAGGCCCGGGCCGCCAGGGCGGTGTTGAGGAATTCCAGATGGGCAGGGGTGACAGCCACCGTGGCAGCGGCATACTCCGGGTGCTTGCGGACGTATTTCTTGATGTACGGGCAGACCGGGACGATGGCCCGGCCCGCGGCGACTGTGTCTGCGAGCGCCGTTTTCGCGAGCTTGCCTGCGAGCCCCTGGCCGCCGTATTCCTCGTTGATCACGGTGTGATAGAAGATCCGCTGCGGTGCGCTGCCGCCGTCGTAATCCCTATACGCGGCTTTACCCACAACAGTGCCGCCGGTGAGGACTTCGAAGCGGTGCCGCTCCGGGTTGTGGCGGATGGTCACATCATTCACGAAGATCTCCTCGGATTGTAGGCGTCTGCTACAGCCTAACCGCGGAATACGTGTCGCTATTTCTCCGCCGGCTAACAGGCCAGGTTGAGGGCCTCCACCGCCGCTTCAGACATCTCGATGGACTGCGGGTCATCGAAACCAATCAGCTCTTCTGAGGGTGCGCGGGCCACCGCCATGGCAATCTGGCGGGACCCGTCTGCGCTGATCAGGGCCAGCGCGGCGTACCCCCGCACCACGCCGATATGGCCGAAGTAGGCATTGTTGGAGCATTCGTCATAACGGCGGACCACGCCCAGACCGAACTCTTCGTATTTCGGATGATGCACCTCCTCCACGCTCTGGCGCGTCAGCAGCGTCCCTTTCTGCAGCGCGGCGAAATAGGTGTTGAGCTCGGGCACTGTGGAAATCATCCCCGTGTCGGGGGAACCTGCGTGGAACGGAGCAAGCGTGCCCTCTGACAGTTCGCCCTTTTCCTTGGTGTAGCCGTGGATCATCCGTTGCGGTCCGGGGGTGCCGCCGGACATAAGGGTGTCCTTCAGCCCCAGCGGTTTCACGCTGTCCGTGGCGATGACAGTACCGATGTCCTTGCCCCGCAGCTTCTCGACAAGGAGCGCCAGCGCCGAATAGTTGGTGTTCGAGTAGCGATAGGCGGGGAACTGCCGCGGACGCCAGCGGAGGGCCGCAGCGAAGCCCAAACGCTCCTCATGCGTGAACCGCCGGTTGCCGAGGTCCGCCGGGTAATCCCAGTAGTGCGGCATTCCGGACCGGTGGCTGAGAAGGTTTCGGATGCTGACCGGCCCGGGCGGCTTGATGATGGTCTCGAAGTCCGGCAGGTATTTCTGGATGGGGTCGTCCAGTTTGATCCTGCCTTCCTCCACCAGCTTCATGACCGAAACCGCCACCATGGTCATGGTGATATCGCCGATATGGGTCTGGTCTGTCAGCCGAACAGGCTCATTGCCCTCAAGGCTGCGGACACCCTCGGCCGAGGACCACTCCCCCACCCTGGATTTCATCTGAATGACGACGGCGGTGGCTCCCCCCGCGCGCAGGTCCTCACTGTACTTTTTCAGCACCGCCACGAAGGCAGGCGCCGGCCGGGCTGTAGCGCCAGGGGTGGCCTGGACAGCGGCCGACTCCTGACCGGACGGTACTGTCGCGTTGGTGCAGCTTCCGAGCGAGGCCACCAGCCCGGCTGCAGCCGCCACGGCAATAAGGCGGGAGGCGATGAAACCACGAACAACAGCCTGCATCCCGACTCCCTTCAGGGGCCGGTCAGCAGCTGCACTTCAGAAGATCGCCAGTTGCACCGGCATCTTCGATATTCCTCAGGGCACGCAGGAGTGTCAAGGACGCGCCGCCCCCTCAACTCCGTCCGCGATTTCGCTTCCGCCGGGTGCGCTGTTGCTTCGGGGGCCGCGTTTCAGGCACACGATGGGCCGCTCCGCTGGTTACGGGCAGCTGCAGGGGAATCCAGGCAGCGAGGACACAGAGTCCGGCCAACGGCAGGAAGCCGACGCCCCACCAGATCGCCGTGGCAACCGCAGCAGCGGCCAGCACCCCGGTCAGCCAGTGGCCCAGAACCCCGTGGTGATAGTCAGGAACCCAGCCGGTTTCGACGCCGATGGCATAGAACCACGCCACGGACGCCGCCAGGAGCGTGTAGGCAGCAATTTCCCAGGCGTTCCCGTCGGTCAGCGCATAAACGCAGATAGCGCCGAATCCGCTGGAAACCAACAGGGCCGCGGGAACGGCCTTCCAGCCGGCCATGAAGGCCGCCCCCGCCACAGCCGAAATCAGGATCGCCAGGAAGAACAGGGCCGCGAACGCGCCGACAAACAGGTCCCCGGCGCTGTCCCAGCTGCCCGGCATGAAGTCTTCGAAAGGGGCGAGCCCGGCCATGCACGCGGCCAGGCCCGCCAAGCCAAATGCCAGCGAGAGGCTCAGCCGGTAGGCGAACTCTTTTCCGGCGGGCCGGAACCAGTTCCCCTTTCCGTCCAGCCAGTACCGGCCTGCACGGGCAAACAGGTACAGCGAGAACGGAATCAGCAGTCCCGGCGCCGCAATGTAGAGGACGGAGGCGGCCCACGGGTTCCCCGGAGCGAAACCGAGTGTCGGGATGGTGAGCAGGATACCAATTGTGGCCAGCAACCCCGCCCCGGCAATGACCCACGCCGCCGTGAACACTCCGCCGAGCATGGCCGTTCCCCGCCCCACGAGGGTGGTCTGGCTGTTTGTCTGACCCGCAGCTTGGCTGTTCCCCTGGCTGTTCACAGCGCTGTCACAACGATCAGCGCCACGAGTCCGTTGTTGACGGCGTGGAGGACCACCGGTGCCCAAAGATTCCGGTGGAACCTGCGCAGGAGCGCCAGCGCGATGCCTAAGCAGAAGAGATACGGAAAGGTGAGCACCACCAGGTGGACGGACGCAAAGACCGCAGCGGACAGCACAACCGCCAGGAACGGCCCGAACCGGCGCAGGAGGCCGCTGAGGATGGCACCCCGGAACAGAACTTCCTCCCACAGGGGCGTGAGCACGGCAGCAATAACGACGGCCAGGATTATGAACGCAACGGGCAAGCCGGTCACCAGGGACAGCGGGCTTTTGGAGGCGCCCACTGCGGACGTGTCCAGACCGAACTGTCCAAAAGCAGCCAATGACATTCCCTGAACGCAGGCCGAAGCGATGATGGCGGCGGGAACCTGCCACAGCAGATGGAACATCCGTGGCGAGAGGCGCCGGAAGCCCAGATCGCCGACGCTGAGCCCATATTTTCGGATCAGGTGGACGTACAGCGCGAGCATGGCGGCTGCGGTGGCGCCGACGAGGACCGCCAGGATCAACGAAGCCGGGGTGAAGTCAACAAGGCGCAGGAGGCCCACAGCCAGGATTCCGGCCGCCGGCACCGCGACGTACAGCCCCACGAACAACAGCACCCGGAACGCCTGCCCGAGTGTGATCGCCGTGGCGTCCGGGCCCTCAGCCATTGGTGCCTGTGATGCCGGGTCCAGGTGGTGAATGGTGTTCATGCGGCTTCCCCCGTCGCGCACTGGCATGCAGGAACAGTTGCCCCCGCGCCTTGAGCCTATAGGCGCACGGTCTCGCCTCCCAAAGGCGAGGCACATAGGCTGGTGGTCTCTGCTGAATCAACCACCAGCGACAAAGGAGAACCCCATGCCCGTTGACGAGAACGAAGCGCAGGTCCTGGACCAGTGGACCCACCGGCTGGCCCAGGCACTGCAGATCCTGGACCTGGAAGTCGACCAGGACATCCTGCTTGACCTGGCCAGGAAATCTGCCGACTCCGTCATCCACGCGGCCGCACCGGTGACCACGTTCCTGGTGGGTTATGCCGCAGGGCTCGACGTCGGCACCCAGGGCGGCGCGGGCTCGAAGGCTTCATCAGCCGCGGCAATTACCAGAGCGGCCGACGTCGCGTCCCGGCTTTGCGAGGACGGTCACGACGGCGGCCCGGCGGCTAAGGGCTGGGCAGACACCGGGCAGTAGGGAATCGGCGCACAGACGGTCCCGAACCGCATAAGCGGCGCTGGCCGGCACCGCCTGTGCGGCTCAGGCCCGCTTATGTGACGGCAGGCGCCACCGCGGCCGGCTCCAGCCGGACGATCACGGCCTTGGAAACGGGCGTCTGGCTGCCCTCCGCCACACTGTCCAGCGGAACAAGCACGTTGGCTTCGGGGTAGTACGCGGCAGCACAGCCGCGGGCGGTGGGATACGAGACCACACGGAAGTTGCGCAGGACACGGTCCACGTTGTCCTGGTAAATCCCGTGGATGTCCACGTGCTGTCCGTCGTTCAGCCCCAGTTCGGCCAGGTCTTCAGGGCTGACGAACACCACCTCGCGGCCTTTCTTAATGCCCCGGTAACGGTCGTTATTGCCGTAGATGGTGGTGTTGAACTGGTCGTGCGAGCGCATGCTCTGCAGGATCAGGGTGCCGGCGGGCCGCTCTACGTGCTCCAGCTCGTTGACTGTCAGCATGGCTTTACCCGTTGGTGTGTTGAACTCCCGCGAATCCCGGGGCCCGTTGGGCAGCACAAAGCCGCCGTCCTGCCGGATCTTGCGGTTGTAGTCCTCGCAGCCACTGACTACGTGCGCGATGTGGTCCCGGATCAGGTCGTAATTCTTCTCAAACCCGGCCCAGTCCGCCTGGACTGAATCCCCCACCACCTTCCGCGCCAGCCTGGTGACGATCGCAACTTCTGACAGCAGGTCCGGTGCCACCGGCTTGACGGTGCCGTGCGAGGCGTGCACGGCGGAGACGGTGTCCTCCACGGAGACAAACTGCGCACCGGATTCCTGCATGTCGATCTCGGTGCGGCCCAGCGTGGGCAGGATCAGCGCTTCGGCCCCGGTCACCGTGTGCGAGCGGTTCAGCTTGGTGGAAATCTGGACGGACAGGTCGGTGTTCTCCATCGCCGCAAACGCCGCGTCGGTGTCCGAAATGGCTCCCACGAAGTTGCCGCCCATAGCCACAAAAACCCTGATCCCGCCGTCGCGCATTTGCCGGACGGTTTCCACGGCGTCGATGCCGTGCTCACGCGGCGGGTCGAAGCTGAACTCCTTGCCCAGGGCGTCCATAAAGGCCGGCGGCATCTGCTCCCAGATGCCCATGGTCCGGTCGCCCTGGACATTGCTGTGCCCGCGGATTGGCGAGGCGCCGGCGCCGGGCTTGCCCATGTTGCCGCGCAGCAGCAGCAGGTTGATGATTTCCTTGATGGTGGCCACGGCGTTCTTGTGCTGGGTGATGCCCATGGCCCAGGTGATGATCACCTTGTCTGCCCGCACGTAGCGGTCCGCGAGCTCGTCAATCTCCCCGGCACGCAGGCCCGTTGCCCTGAGGACTGCGGCTTCATCAAGCCCGGCCAGGTGGGCCTGCAGCTCCTCCAGCCCCTCGCAGTGCTCCGCGAGGAACTGGTGATCCAGCACGGTGCCCGGGTTGGCAGCCTCGGCGTCGAGGACGCGTTTGGAGACCGCCTGCATCAGGGCCATGTCGCCGCCGAGCCGCACCTGGATGAACTGGTCCGCCAGGTCGGTGCCGCGGCCCACGATCCCCTTGACCTTCTGCGGATTCTTGTAGCGCATCAGGCCGGCCTCGGGCAGCGGATTCACGGCCACGATGCTCGCCCCTGCCTCCTTGGCCTCCTCCAGTGCCGTGAGCATCCGGGGGTGGTTGGTGCCCGGGTTCTGGCCCATGATGATGATCAGGTCCGCCTTGGCGAAGTCGTCGTAGGCGATGGTTGCTTTGCCGACGCCGATGGTCTGGCCCATCGCCCAGCCGGAGGATTCGTGGCACATGTTGGAGCAGTCCGGCAGGTTGTTGGTGCCGTACGCCCGGACAAAGAGCTGGTACAGGAAGGCTGCTTCGTTGGAGGTCCGGCCGCTGGTGTAGAACGTGGCCTGGTCCGGGCTGGCGAGTCCCTTGAGCTTGTCCCCGACGATGGTAAACGCCTGATCCCAGCTGACCGGGCGGTAGTGGTCCTCCCCCGCAGGCTTGTAGACCGGCTCGGTGAGGCGGCCCTGCATGCCCAGCCAGTACTCTGACCGCTGCCGCAGTTCGCTCACGGGATGTTCGGCCCAGAACTCGGAGCCGATCACCACCGGCGTGGCTTCCCAAGTGACAGCCTTGGCACCGTTCTCGCAGAACTCGAAGGTCTTGCGGTGGCCGGGATCCGGCCAGGCGCAGCTCATGCAGTCGAAGCCGTCTTTCTGGTTCAGTGCCAGCAGAGTCTTCGCGGCCCGGCTCACGCCCATGTGCGTCAGGGCGGGTTCCATCGAGTGGTACACGCCCGGAACCCCGGCGACCCACGTCTTCGGGTGGCCCGTGACCTCGATGTCGGCCTCGTTAACCTCTTCCACCTTCGGATTTTTGCGTGCCACGTTGCACTCTCCTTGATTGAAGTCTGTGCCCGCCCACGGATTTCACAGCGGCGCACCAGTCTCATCCCACACTTGTTCAGGGGCCCCCGGAAGTCAAGGAAAACGCCCGCCACCGGGCACCGGATGTACCGTCACCCCCACAACTCCGCCGTCACCCTGATAGGGAGGACGACGTCGGGCCGCCGCCTCGCGTAGGCTGGTCACCACGGCTGAAGCAAGCGGCCCCAGGACCCACCCTCCGGAGCTGCGTTTATGTCCGAGAATCCTGCGCTGAGCGCGCTTGCTACCTCCGCTTTCTCCCTGCCAAAGCTCCGCGACGGTCAACTCGCAGGGATGGGCGCGCTCGTCACCGGCCGCGACGTCCTGGCCGTGATGCCCACCGGCTACGGCAAGTCCGCGATCTACCAGGTGGCGGCCCTTCACCTCCACCGGGAAACGGGACGCCCCGCCGTAGTGGTTTCGCCCCTGATCGCACTCCAGGACGATCAGGTCGACGGGCTCACCGAGGCACTCGGCGAGGACGCCGCCGTCGCCATCAACTCCTCGCACACCGACGCTGAAGTGGAAGATGCGTGGCAGAAAGTCGAGTCCGGCCGCGCCGCTTTCCTTTTCCTGGCTCCCGAGCAGCTGGCCAGGAAGGAAACAGTGGAGCGGATTGCAGCTGTGAGGCCTGCACTTTTTGTGGTGGATGAGGCGCACTGCGTTTCTTCCTGGGGACACGATTTCCGGCCCGATTACCTGACCCTGGGAACGGTGCGGGAGCAGTTGGGCAATCCCCCGGCCGCCGCGTTGACGGCCACGGCTTCTCCTCCCGTCCGGGAGGAGATTGCGGAACGGCTGGGCATGAAGGATCCGCTGGTCCTTGTCCACGGCTTTGACCGGCCCAACATCACCCTGGACGTGGTCAGGCATCACGAGGAGAAGGAAAAACGCCGCGCGGTGGTGGACCAGGTCGCCGCCCTGGTCCTCGGACACGGCTCCGGCGCCGGAAAACGGCAGCATGGGTTGCTTTACGCTGCCACCCGCAAGGACACGGAGAAGTACGCCGCCAAGCTGCTGGCGGCGGGGCTTCGTGCCGAGGCCTACCATGCAGGCCGCGCCGCCGCAGACCGCGAACGGATCCTGGACCTGTTTATGGACGACCAACTGGATGTGGTGGTGGCCACCACGGCGTTCGGGATGGGGATTGATAAGCCCAACGTCCGGTTTGTGATCCACGCGGACATTCCCGAATCCCTGGATGCGTACTATCAGGAGCTGGGCCGGGCCGGACGCGACGGCCAGCCGGCGTCGGCAGTTCTCCATTACCGCGCCGAGGACCTGGGCCTGCGAAAGTTCTTTGGCACCCACAACCCGGACCCGGAGGCGTTGCTGGCAGTTCTCAAGGCCCTGCGCACGGCGGACGGGCCCGTGTTCGCGTCCTCACTCGCCGTCCTCACCGGCTTTAAGCCCCGCCGGATGACCGGCCTCCTGAATCAGTTGCAGGACGCCGGTGCCGTCACCTCCGGCAAGCGGGGCGTCCGGCTCACCTCCAAAGCTAAACCGGCCGCACTGGTGCAACGCGCCGTCGAGCTCGCCGAAGCTCGGCAGCGGGTGGACCAGTCCCGGCTCCACATGATGCGCGGCTACGCCGAGACTGACGGCTGCCGCCGCCAGTTCCTGCTGGGATACTTCGGCGAGGACCTCCCGGAACCGTGCGGCAACTGCGATACCTGCAACGACGGCACGCGGCACGGTGCGCTGCAACCGCAGGCGGTAACGCGCGACGGCGGCGTGCCCGGCAATGCTGCCGATGTGCCGTTTCCGCTTCAATCCCCGGTGACCCACAAAAAATGGGGAGCCGGGCTGGTGATGCGCTACGAGGACGACGTCATCACCGTCCTGTTCGAGCGGGAAGGCTACAAAACGCTCTCCCGGGAGGCCGTCATGAAGCGGAAACTTCTGAAGCCTGCTTAGGTACGCTGGAGGAAGACTCCAACGAAAGGCCCCCAACGTGGAAGTTTCTTCCTTTGTCTGGACCCTGACCATCGCCGGAATTGTTGGCCTCCTGGCCTTCGATTTCTTTTTCCATGTGCGGAAGGCCCACACCCCGTCGCTGAAGGAATCGGCCATTTGGTCTTCCATCTACGTGGGCATCGCCATCCTCTTCGGCCTCGGCGTGCTGGTGTTTGGCGGCAGCACCATGGGCACCGAATACTTCGCCGGTTATGTCACGGAGAAGGCCCTGTCCGTAGACAACCTTTTTGTCTTCCTCATCATCATGGCCAGCTTCAAGGTCCCCCGCGCGGACCAGCAAAAAGTGCTGCTGTTCGGCATCGTCTTCTCGCTGATCGCCCGCACCGCCTTCATCTTCCTCGGCGCCGCGCTCATCAACAGCTTCGCCTGGGTGTTCTACATCTTCGGGCTCATCCTGCTCATCACCGCCGGCAACCTGCTCAAACCAAACAGCCACGACGACGACTCCGATGGCCTGGTGGTCCGGCTCGCCAAAAAGTACCTCCCGGCGTCGGCACACTACGACGGCGACAAACTCTTCACCACGGAAAACGGCAAACGCGTCCTCACGCCCATGCTCCTGGTGATGGTGGCCATCGGCGGCACCGACATCCTCTTTGCCCTCGACTCCATTCCGGCCATCTTCGGCCTGACGCAGAACGTGTACATCGTCTTCACCGCCACAGCCTTCTCGCTGATGGGACTGCGGCAGCTGTTCTTCCTGATCGACGGACTGCTGGACCGGCTCATCTTCCTGTCCTACGGCCTCGCGGCCATCCTGGGCTTCATCGGCGTGAAACTTATCCTGCACGCACTGCACGAGAACACCCTGCCGTTCATCAACGAGGGCGAACACGTCAGCGTGGTGGAGGTCAGCACGGCTGTGTCCCTCAGTGTGATCCTGGGCGTCCTGGTGGTGACCATCCTGGCGTCCCTGTTCAGCCCCAAGGGCAAGGCCAAGAATGCAGTCTCCGGGGCCAAGCGGCACGCCATTGAATACCTGGACCTCAACTACGAGACCGACATGAACGAGAGGGACAAGATCTTCGCCGCGATGTGCCGCGAGGAGGACCAGATCCGCAGCCTGCCGGAGAAGTACAAGCGGCTCATCCGCAATGAGACCGAGTTCCTTGAGCTCCTCCGCAACGCCCACATCGAGCATGACAAGGCCCAGGTCCGCGCCGCGAATTCCTGATTCCGCCCGCGTTGTCAGTGCCTGTTGATAGATTCACATCATGGCCGGGGGAACCCTCTCCGGGCCAGGTAGCCCGATGGGGAGGCCCCCGTGTTCCTGATCGATTCCGCCGGTGCCGGCGCACCACCGGACCTGGTGTTTTCCGCCAGCGATCTGGTGGCCGCCAGCGAGTGTGAGTACCGCACGCTTCGCATCCTGGACGAGAAACTGGGCCGGTCCCCCAAGGCTGTATTTCCCGACGACGAGATGCAGCGCCGTGCCGGGACGCTCGGCGATCAGCACGAGGCAAAGGTCCTGGCCGGCCTGGTCGCGCAGTACGGCGCCTGGGATGCGGGCCGCGGCAGCGGCGTCTACTCCCTTGAGCGCGGGGACAGCACCCGGGGAAATCTTGTGGCCAAGCACGCCGAAACCGAGCTGGCCCTCCGTGCCGGGGCCGACGTCGTTTTTCAGGCAACCTTCTTCGACGGCGAATTCCTGGGCTATGCAGACTTCATCGTCAACGAGGCAGCCGGCACCGGATCGCCTGGCCGGTACGAAGTCTGGGACACCAAGCTGGCCCGGCACGCCAAGGCCGGCGCGCTCCTGCAGCTCGCGGCGTACGGCGACCAGCTCCTCGGGATGGGCCTGGACCCGTCGCCGCGGGTCACCCTGGTGCTGGGCGCTGTGGTGGATGGCGACTACGTCCGCAGCCACCATTCCCTGCCGGACCTGCTGCCCGTTTTCCGCGAGCGCCGCGCCAGGTTCCGGCACCTGGCCGCTGCGCACCGGGAGGGCGAGTCGCCGGTGCAATGGCAGCAGCCGGGCATTACCCACTGCGGCCGGTGCAACTACTGCCCCGAGCAGGTGCAGGCCCACCGCGACCTCCTGATGGTGGGCGGCATGAGCACCATCCGGCGCAAGAAGCTCATCGCCGAGGGCATCACCACCATCGATGCGCTGGCCGGCCTCCCCGCGGCAAAGGCCATCGGCTCGGTGGTCAGGCTCCGGGACCAGGCCCGGATGCAGCTGGGCCTGGACGCACCCGACGGTTCCCGCACGTTCACCAAGGACGGCGAAGACCATACAGTCACGTTCAAGGTCCTGCCGGAGAACGCCCTGGCGAGTATTCCGGCGCCAAGCCCGGGTGACATCTTTTTCGACTTCGAGGGCGATCCCCTCTGGCAGGATCCGGCCACCAGCCAGTGGGGGCTCGAGTACCTGTTCGGTGTGATCGAAGCGCCTCTCGGCACAGCGGCAGGCAGTGCCGCCGAAGCGGCCGAAAAGCCCGTGTTCCGGCCTTTCTGGGCGCATTCCCGCAACGAAGAGCGGCAGGCTTTCCTGGACTTCCTGGCCTACGTGGAGGAGCGCCGCGCACGCTATCCGGAGATGCACGTCTACCACTACGCCGCCTACGAGAAATCGGCGCTGCGGAACCTGTCCGTGCGGCACCTGGCGGGCGAGGACATCGTGGACAACTGGCTCCGCGAAGGTGTGCTCGTGGACCTCTACGCCACCGCCCGGCATTCGCTGCGGATTTCCGAGCCCTCGTACTCCATCAAGAAACTCGAGCCGCTCTACATGGGCGACAACCTGCGCTCGGGCGATGTGAAGGACGCCGGCGCCTCTGTGGTGGCCTACGCCGCTTACTGCGCAGCCCGGGACGGGGGCGATCCCGCCGAAGCTTCCAAGGTCCTTGCGTCCATCTCGGACTACAACGAGTACGACTGCCTCTCCACCCTCCGGCTCCGCGATTGGCTTTTGGGACTCCGCGCCGCGAGTCCCGCTTCGGCCCGCACGGCTGCCACGCACGACGACGGCGGGCCGGCTCCGCTCCTGCCTGATGTTGTGGAGGCGGAACCCACGCCCCAGGAGCGCAGGCTCCAGGAGTTCTTGGCGGACCTCCCGGACACCAGGCCCTGGACCGGCGACGAACGGGCCATCGCCATGGTTGCCGCGGCCACCGGTTACCACCGGCGCGAGCGGAAGCAGTTCTGGTGGGAACATTTTGACCGCACGGAGTCCGAAATCGACCACTGGCGGGACCACCGGAACGTGTTTGTGGTGGACACCGCCGAGGTGGTCTCGGACTGGGCCCTGGCGAAACCGACGGTCCGGATGCGCACCCGCACCCTCCGGCTGACGGGAACCATGAGCGAAGGCTCGGATTTCAAGCCCGGCAGCTCGTGGTGCCGGCTTTACGATTCGCCTGTCCCCGAAGGACTCGAGGATTCTTCCGGAAACATCGACGGCCGCGGCTTCACGTTCGGCACGCTGGTGACAGAAGTGGAGGACCATCCGAAGATCCCGGGACAGAGCATCATCACCATCGTTGAGAAGGAAACCGGCAAGGTCCCCGCGTACCCGCACATCCCGATAGCCCTCACCGAGGATCAGCCGGTCCGGACCGCGAGCATCGAAGCTGCGCTGGCCGAACTTGCCCGGACGGTTGGTGCATCTGTCCCCGTCCTTCCGGAACATCCCGGCGTCGACATACTGCGCAAGGTCCCGCCGCGCTTCCGGACGCTGCCGGCGCCGGCCGGAGTGGGAACGGACAGCGCCGGCGCAGTGGACTACATCACGGCCATCACAACCTCGCTGCTGGACCTCGACCAGTCCTACCTTGCCGTCCAGGGCCCTCCCGGGACAGGCAAGACCTACGTCGGTTCCCATGTCATTGCGCGGCTGGTAGCCCACGGCTGGAAGATCGGTGTGGTGGGGCAATCCCATGCCGTGGTGGAGAACATGCTGTGCACCGCCATCGAATCGGCCGGGGTGGATCCGGCCCGGGTAGCCAAGAAACTGGCCACCGACCACAGGGTGCCGTGGCGTCAAACGAAGGACGAGGACGTCGCTTCCCTGCTGGCATCGCCGGGCGGCGCCCTGGTGGGCGGCACGGCCTGGACCATGACCGGCAAGTCCGTCCCCGCCGGCTCCCTGGACCTGCTGGTGATTGACGAGGCGGGGCAGTTCTCGCTGGCCAACACCCTCGCTGTGGCCCGCTCCGCCAAGCGCCTCCTGCTCCTGGGCGACCCGCAGCAGCTGCCGCAGGTCACCCAGGGCTCCCACCCGGAACCAGTGGACGAATCGGCCCTGGGCTGGCTCGCCGCCGGCCATGCCACGCTGCCGGAGGATCTTGGCTACTTCCTGGCCGACAGCTGGCGCATGCATCCCGACCTGTGCCGCGCCGTGTCAGCCCTTAGCTACGACGGCAAGCTGGAAGCGGCGCCGGCCGCGTCCCAGCGCAGCCTCGCCGAGCTGCCAGCCGGCGTCGAAACCGTGTTCGTGACGCACAGCGCGAACACCACGTCCTCCCCGGAGGAAGCGGCCGAAGTGGTCCGTCAGGCGCAGCGCCACATCGGCCTGAAATGGATTCCCGGCGGCGACAAGCCCGCCCGGCCGCTGACGCCGGAGGACATCCTGGTGGTGGCCGCGTACAACGCCCAGGTCCAGCTCATCCGGCAGGCCCTCCACCTGGCCGGCCTCGCAGGCGTCCGGGTAGGCACCGTGGACAAGTTCCAGGGCCAGGAGGCACCGGTGGTGCTGGTGTCCATGGCCTGTTCCGCGGTGGCCGAGGCTCCGCGCGGCGCCGAGTTCCTGCTGAACCGGAACCGGATCAACGTGGCGGTCTCACGAGGCCAATGGCGTGCCGTGATTGTCCGGTCACCGGAGCTGACCAACTACATGCCGTCCAAACCTGCGGTACTGGAGGAGCTCGGCGCCTTCATCGGCCTCAGCCCGCGCACAACAGGGTAAGTTCGTGGGGTGACATCCCAGAGTAAAATGCCTGTTGGCGCCCTGATCGTCCTTGCCGCCATCGGCTTTACCGCCATCACCACCGAACTTCTGCCCTCCGGTTTGCTGCCCCGGATCAGCGCCGACTTCAAGGTCTCCGAAGCGACGGCCGGCTACCTGACGGCAGGCTACGCGGCCATCATCGTAGTGACCGTCATCCCGCTGTCCATGGCCTTGGCCCGGATCCCGCGGCACTTTCTGCTCATCGCCCTGATCCTGACCTTCGCGGCAAGCAACGCCTTGGTGGCCATAGTCTCCGACTTCGGTGCCGCCATGGGTTCACGCGTTGTGGGCGGCATCGCGCACGGCCTGCTGTGGTCCGCCATGGCGCCGTTCGTGGCCCGGATCGTTCCCGCCCACAAAGTGGGCAAGGCCCTGGCGATTGTCTTCAGCGGCAACAGCCTGGGACTGGCCATCGGCGCCCCGGTGGGTACTGCCCTGGGCAACCTCCTCGGCTGGCGTGCAGCGTTCCTGGTGCTGGCCGCCTCCGGCGTGGTGCTGGCCATCCTTGCCGTGTGGCTCCTTCCCCCGGTGCGCCGCATCCCCGACACGCCGCACCCTTCGCTCCGTAAGGCCATCGCCCAGCCTGGTGTCAAAACCGTTGCCGTTGGCTGGCCGCTGATGCTGATGGCCCACTTCGCCCTGTTCACCTACATTGCCCCGTTCCTGCGTGAGGTCCGGCTGCCCGACTTCAGCATTCCCCTGTCCATCAGTGTCCTTGGTGTGGCAGGCCTGGTGGGCATCTGGATCGCCGGAGTCACGGTGGACTCCAGGCCGCGGCGGTGGCACCTCATCACCGTTGCGGGCGTTGTGGCCTCCCTGCTGCTGCTTCCGCTGGTGGGCAATCTCGCCGGCGGCCTCGACTTGCCCGCCGCCCTGGTCCTGATGTTCGTGTGGGGCACAGGCATCGGTGCCATGGGCATCTATAACCAGTCCGCCATCCTCCGGGCCGGCGGTGAGTACCGGGACGCCGCCAACGGCCTGACGGTCCTGACCATCCAGGTAGGAATCACCATCGGCGCGATGTTCGGTGCCGCGGCCCTGACGTTCGCCGGGCCCGCCCTGATCCCTGTCGCAGCTGCCCTTCCCGCCGTCGTGGCACTTGTGCTCATCATGGCCGGCCGGCGGCACGCGTACCCGCCTGGCCGGGAGGAGCGGCGCTCCGAAATTCCCGTCAGCGGGCCCTGAAGTCCCGGAAGGAACCCTCGGCTTCAGAAATGGACTCTTCAACGCGTTCCACCCGGCCGGGTGCGTTGTCCGACCTCAGCCAGTCCAGGAGTTGGCGCACCTGCTCCTCCGGGCCTTCAGCAACAACGGACACCGAACCGTCGTCGAGGTTCTTCACAACACCCTTGAGGGCGAGCTCGTCCGCTTTGCCCATGGTCCAAAAACGGAATCCGACCCCCTGCACCACGCCGAAGACGCGGGCAGAGAGCCGGATGTCGCCCCGCCGGGGCCCGTCATTTGTCATGGCACTCAGGCCTGCTTGACCAGCGCAGCTTCAACGTTGATCTTGACCTTGTCACTGACCAGCAGCCCGCCGGCTTCCAGCGCGGCGTTCCAGGTCAGCCCGAATTCCTTGCGGCTGATCTCGCACTCAGCGGAGAATCCCGCGCGGGTGGCACCGAACGGGTCAACGGCCACCCCGGTGAATTCAACTTCCAGCTCCACGGGCTTGGTGATGCCCCGGATGGTGAGGTCACCGGTGAGTGTGTAATCCTCGCCGTCGCCCTCCACCCCGGTGGCACGGAAGGTCATCTCCGGGAATTCCTCCACGTCGAAGAAGTCCGGGCCCTTCACATGCGCGTCGCGGTTGGCGTCACCGGATTCGAAGCTCGCCGTTTTGACCGTGGCGTGCAGTGACGCGTCGGCGAGGGACCCGCCCACGCGGGCTTCGGCTGAGGCGTCGGTGAAGCGTCCGCGGACTTTGCTGATGCCTGCGTGGCGGACTGTGAAGCCGATCTCGCTGTGGGACATGTCGAGGAGCCAAATACCTGGTGTCAGGCCTGAGGGAAGGGTCACTTTGCATCTCCTTGTGCTCGGAAACAGGTGTGGGAACCAGCCATTACGGCCGGTTCCCACACTGCTTCACTCCGGAGGCTTTGTCCAGAGATGCCGCGGTCAGTTGATGGTGATGTCCCGTGTGCGGTGGTCGTAGCGGATGGTGACGGTGCCGCCGTCGTGGTGCAGTTCGTGGTTGGGGCCATCGAACGTGCCGAACGCGCCGTAGTTCTCGTCCCAGGACCGGTTCAGCGCAATCTTGAACGTGTAGAAGCCTGCGGGCAGCTCGGTGCTCTTGACCCAGACCTGCGAACCGAAGTCGAAGTCCATCTGCGACTCGTCGTACTGCGGCGCCCAGTTCTCCGGCGCACCCAGGAACGTATTGAAGTCGCCGGCCAGGGCCACTGCCCCGGGCTGCGGGAACGTTTCCTCGTCCGGCCCTTCCAGGGGCTCGGCCACAGCTGCAGCGGTGTCCTTCGGGGCGGCGGCCTTTCGTGTACGGACGGCCTTGACCACCGGCTCCACGGCGTCCTCGATCAGCTTGGCGGCCTTGCCCACGGCCTCGGCAGCCTTCTTGGCTGGCGCCTTCTTCGCGGGGGCCTTCTTCACGCTGGCCGCGGCCACCTTTGCGGGAGCCGTTTTCACAGCGGGAGCCGACGGAAGCGGCGTGTCGGCCGGGACGGGAGTTCCGGCGTCGAGCGCTGTGGCGAAAGACTCCGTGTCCGGGAACGCGACCGTGGCGCGCATGCCGTCCTCGGTGATGGTCCAGCCCGAGCGGCCCTTAACCAGCCAGCCGGCCCGGACCAGCTTGGCCGTGGCCGAGGTCAGCGTCTTGTGCCCGCGGGGAATGCCGCCGCTAAGCAGCACAGCCTCGTGGTCGCTGAACGGAACGCGGGCAGTGGCTTCCGCCAGCACCTCGCCGGCGTTTCTTGCCTCGCCTGTCCACGTGCCCTCCGTCAGGACATTCAGTACGGTCTTGAGTCGAAGGTAGGTGTTCTCTGCGGTGGACTTGGCCATGATTCCCCTTAGTAAAGCGATCTGTCTCTAGGCATTTTGCCAACAGCCTGTTAAATCGCACGACTTGAAATGGTTAACTCTGCGTGTCGTGACCGACTATGACGCGGATTACAGCGGAACTGAGGCATGAGTCTCGGGTACGGGGCTGTTTTCTCAACCCTCAAACGCTTTCCCGGGGGTACCGCTGGACACTTCCCGGACGCGCATGGGCCCAAGTGTAGCGAGCCCTGCGTCCCGGAGCTAGCCGCCGTTCAGCTCGTCCAGGAGCTCGGCTTTCCGTTCCTCCGAGGCGAACGACGAGTGGATGGAGTTGGCTGCGAGCCTGGACCTGTCGAACTCGGAGAGCTCAAACACCGCCTGCAGCTGCGCAAAGTTGTCATCCACGTAGCCGCCGAAATAGGCAGGATCGTCCGAGTTCACGGAGACATTAAGCCCGGCGGCGAGCATTGCGGGCAAGGGGTGGTCCGCCAGCGTATCCACCGCGCGGAGCCGGACATTGGACAGCGGGCAGACAGTCAGCGGAATCCGCTCGTCCACGAGGCGTTCCACGAGATCCTGATCTTCCATGCAGCGGATGCCGTGGTCAATGCGCTCCACCCCCAGGACGTCCAGCGCTTCGATAATGTACGACGCCGGACCCTCCTCGCCCGCATGGGCGGTCAGACGCAGGCCCGCTTCGCGGGCCTTGGCAAACAGCCGCTCGAACTTGGCCGGCGGGTTGCCCACCTCAGCCGAGTCCAGGCCAATGGCAGCGATGGGCGCATTCATGGCAAGCAGTCCGTCCAGGACCTCCAGCGCCGATTCCTCCGACAGGTCGCGCAGGAACGCCGCAATCAGCAGGGTTGAGATGCCGAAGTCTTCCACCGAGGTCGCCAGCGCCGAGGCCACCCCGTTGACGCAGGTTTCCAGACTGATGCCGCGGGCGATGTGAGCCTGGGGGTCCATCATGATTTCTGCATGCCGCACTCCGGCGGCCGCCGCCCTGGTTAGGTACGCGCGGGTCATGTCGGCAAAGTCCTGTTCTGTCTGCAGCACCGCCATGTTGGCGTAGTACAGGTCCAGGAACGACTGCAGATCGCTGAACTCGTAGAGTCCCCGCAACTCCTCCAGGCCGGTGTATGGGAGGGTCAGGCCGTTGCGTTCAGCCAGTTCAAAGATCAACTCGGGCTGCAGCGTGCCCTCGATATGCAGGTGCAGTTCGGCCAATGGGAGGATCCGCGCAACTTCCGCCTCCGGCAGGTCTTCCGCTGTTTCAGTTTCAGGCGCGGCAGAGCCGTCGGCAAAAATATCCATTCGGTCAGGATAGTCCCCGAATTGCCCCCGCCGGCTTCGGAACATCGGCCTGCACCATGAAACAGAGAGATCTCGGTTTGATAACGGCGCCCCGATGTCCTAGCGTGAAACACAAGCCCGCAACGCGGGCGACTGAATGCCCGGTGCTGCCTCCACCAGAACTGCCCGGCCGGCAGCCACCGAAAATGACCTCGACTTGTCAGGGGCGGGCAGTGGCGCGATAACGTCCGGGGACGGACCGAGCGCAGGTGGCCTTCGGGAGCATCACATGAAAAACACCACCATCCGTACTGCCGCGCGCCGTGGAGTCACCGTGGCCGCAATTTCAGCTGCCGGCATCGCACTCTCCGCCACCGGAGCCAACGCGGCCACCGACGGCGCTACCTGGGACGCCCTGGCGCACTGTGAGAGCGGCGGAAACTGGGCCATCAACACCGGCAACGGCTATTCCGGCGGGCTGCAGTTCAGCCCCACCACCTGGGCTGCCTACGGCGGCACCGGCTCCGCAGCAGACGCGAGCCGTGAGCAGCAGATCGCCGTGGCCGAACAGGTCCAGGCCGGCCAGGGCTGGGGAGCCTGGCCGTCGTGCGCCGCCCAGCTTGGCTTGAGCGGCGGAGGCGGCGCGACAGCGGTTGCCCCGCAGAGCGTGCCCGTCACCCAGGCACCGGTCGCCCAAGCCCCGGCCGTTCAGGCCCCGGTTAGCCAGGCGCCCGTCACGCAAGCGCCCGTCACCCAGGCTCCGCAGCACGCCGCGCCGCCGGCGCTGAGCGGTGAAACCTACACGCTCGAGCCCGGTGACACGCTCAGCAGCGTGGCCGACAAGCTGGGGATCGAAGGCGGCTGGGAGAAACTGGCCGACGCCAACCTGGATACCATCGCTGACCCGGACCTTGTGTTCGCCGGGCAGGTCATCCAGCTCCCGGCCTAGCGGTCGGACGTTCCCGGGCATTCCCCCTTCCCCCTTGCGCCGGGGACACGCAAAGCACGAAACAACGACGCCGGAGCTCCCCGCCCAAGGGGAGTTCCGGCGTCGTTGTTTCTAAGTCTTTCCGCTGCCGATCAGCGGATGCCTCAATGGCTAGGCGATGGCTGGGATCTCCCGGACAATGCGCACCTTCCAGGCTTTGGCGTCGCTGGTGTCCAGCAGCGCTACGGTACCGTGGGCGACGTTCAGCGCCACGCGCTTGGCTGCGAGCAGTTCGAGGTAAAGGTGCTCGTTCATGCGGCCGGGGGCGTCGATCATGTACTTCACGGCGTCGCGGACTTTGCGGTAATTCGCGCTCCGCTCGCGGTGCAGGTGGAGCTCCAGCATCTGGCGCTGGCGCACCTTGGGTTCGTGCTTGTTGAGCCAGGAAACGGCCAGGTGGACGGCAACCACCAGCACCAGCGAAACGGCATAAATCCACCAGCCGCTGTTCAGCAGGAACAAGGGCAGGTTGCCAATGGCCACAAGGGCAATAACAACCCGCAGCGCGACGATGCGCCGGAGGGTCAGGGCAACCGAGGCCATGGCGGCGCGGAAGCCATGCTGCTCTTTCCGCGCTTCGGCGGGATCAAGGGTAAATTCATCAAGGACCAGGATGCCCTTGGCCTCCGGGCTGAGCATTTGCCCGAACTTGGGCATGAAATGCTCTGAGGAGCCGGCGGTCTTTTCAGGAGAAATTGTCATGGGAGGGCTTCCGGGACGGTGGGGCGTTTCGGTGATCTTAGTGGTTGGCGGCATGCGCTGTATGCATCGGTCCACTATGTGAACACTTTGGGCCTTCGCTGATGCGGTGGCGTGTAGCGGCGCCGTGTGGCGGCGGGCACTGCAATTGGCACATCCGCCGCGTGCCGTCAGACTGAAAGTATGCAAACCTTCCTTCCGTATCCCGATTTCCGGCAGAGCGCCGCAGCACTGGACACCGCCAGGCTTGGCAAGCAGCGTGTCGAGGCGCTGCAGACCCTGCGGGCCCTGGTGATTCCCGAATACGGCTGGCAGACCCACCCCGCCGTCCGCATGTGGATGGGCCACGTCCCGGCCCTGACCCTGTACGGCCTGGCCATGGTGGACGAATGGACCGGCCGCGGCCACGCGGACAACACGCGCGCCAACATCACCGAGTTTGCGCCCCAGGCTGCGCACCCTGACTATGCGGCCAGGATTCCCATGCCGGAGTGGCTGGGGAACCCCGACTTCCACCTGAGCCACCGCGCGAAGCTGCTCCGCAAGGAACCGAAGTTCTATAAGACTGTATTCCCGGACGCCGACCTCGACCTGGACTACATCTGGCCTGAGCCAAAACACGAGTTCTATCCGGAAGAACCCGAGGACGACTTCCTGTGGATCCTCCGCGACCCGCACGCCGAGGTCGACCCGCAGACCCTGGACACCGTGGCACTCCCGCCGGTCCGCCGCTCTGCGCTTGCGGCCACGCACGATGCGGACGGCTACTCCCCCGTCTATGTTGACGACGGGTCCCGCCGCCCTTCCAAGCAGCCCCGCAAACTGGCGCCCAAGCAGCTCGTCAAGAAACCAACGCGGAAACGCCAGGCCCAGGAGCAGGCCTTCGCCACCCTTCCGGGCAAAACCACCGTCGCCGTCTCCTTCGAGGACGGCCGGAAGTTCGCTGTGGGGCAGGTCCTGGGCCGGCCCATCACGCTCGATGATGGCCGCTTCGGCCGGACCTTCAGCGTCACCGAGGTGATCGACCGGTCCGCGTTCGACTACCCGGCGCTCCTGCAGGATCCCCGCGTCTTCTTCCCGGTTCCGACGCCGTCGGTTCTCGCCGGCTGACCGCGTGACCATCCTCCTGGCCGGTTGCGGCGATCTGGGTACCGAGGCAGGCCTGCGCTTTGCCGCGGGCGGGCACAGGGTGGTTGGCTGGCGCCGCTCACCCGCGAAACTGCCGGCGGCGATAGAAGGTGTGGCGGCTGACCTCCGTTCTACGGACCTGCCGGTTGTCCCCGCGGACACTACCGCCGTCGTCGTGGCCGTTGCGGCTGGCTCCCCCACGGAAGCGGCCTACCGGGCCGCCTATGTGGACGGGCTGGCGCACGTCCTGGACGCCCTGGAGCGCGACGCCGCGACACCGCGGCGCGTCCTTTTTGTGTCCTCCACGGCAGTCTATGGCGACGCCGGCGGTGGCTGGGTTGATGAAAGTACGACGGCGGCGCCCGGCGGATTCTCCGGGCGCGTCCTCCTGGAAGCGGAGGACCTCCTGCTTTCGCGGTTGCGCGGCACCGCGTCAGTGCCTGTTGTGCTGCGGCTCGGTGGGATCTACGGTCCGGGGCGGACGCGTCTGATCGACCAGGTGCGCAGTGGCGCCGCCGTGATTCCGGACGAGCCGCGCTACACCAACCGCATCCACCGGGATGATGCGGCCGCCGCCATGGTTCATCTGGCGTCGACTGCCGTTGACCCTGCGCCGGTTTACGTGGGTGTGGACGATTCGCCTGCCGAACTTGGCGAGGTGCTGCGTTTCCTCGCGGCCGAGATGGGGTTTCCGGAACCACCTGTTGGCCCTGCCGGTGAGGCGCGGGGCGGCAACAAACGCTGCAGCAACGCGCTGCTGCGAAGCTCCGGACTCAAGCTCGCCTACCCGACGTTTCGGGAAGGCTACCGTGCGGTCCTGGCGGGCACCGGAGTCCGCCACCCCTGACCCTTGTTTCAGGGCCTTTTCAGCGCTTGGGCTATCCACCTACGTGGCTTATCCACATAGGCGATTTTCCTGGCCCGCGGTGACGGCGGGTGCTGGGATGCTGTGGGTATGGACAACAGCACGGCGGTGGATGCGGCGGAGGTTCTTGGGGCTCCGTCCGGTGCCGCTGATCTGCTGCGTCAGGAATACGACGGGTGTTTGGACGCGCTGGTGGAGATCACCCGTGAGGAAGCGAGGCTGGCAGCCCGCAAAGTCCGGACTGTGGCCCGGTGCGCGCAGCTGGCCCGGACCATGGCGTCTCCGTCCATGACCCTGCAGGAGGAGAGCGCCCACGGGATGGCTCTCGTCGCTGAACTGGCTGGCGTGCTGACGGTCAGTGAGACCGCGGCAGCAAACCTGCTGGCAGAGGCCTACGAACTGACCACCGCGCTGCCGTTGACGTTATCGTCCTTGGAGGCCGGAACCATTTCCTGGCAGCATGCCCGGATCGTGGTGGATGAAACCAACGGCCTGAGTCCGGAGGGGGCGCAGGCGTTAGAGGCCCACTTCCTGGACCCTGCTGCCCCGAACCCGGCCCGGGGCGCTCCCGCCTGGGAGATGGTGGCTGGCAGGTTCCGGGCCAAGGCCCGGACCTGACGGGAACGCCACCACCCGGTCGGCATCGAGAAACGCCACGCGCAATCTGCGGCCGACCGGCGGCTGCTGTTTGCTCCGGCCCGGGATGGCATGGCCTGGCTCTCGGCTTACCTGCCCGCCGATACCGCATCCGGAATCTGGAACCGGGCCACCGCCGCGGCCCGGGCCATGCAGGGCCCGGACGAGGACAAAACACTCACCCAGCTGCGGGCCGATATCGCCGCGACCTGGCTGCTAGGCGGCAATTCCGGTGCCGCGGACAACGTCCCTGACCGTGCTGGCAATGTCTCTGGCCGTGCCGTCGATGTCCTTGGCCGTGCCGGCAGTGTCCCTGGCGGTGCCGGCGATGACCTGGAATCCCTGCCGATCCGGGACACTGCCCTCCCGGCCATCAGCGAGACCAATGCCGTCCCGGCCGCCAGCGAGCCTATGGAACTACGTGGCGGTGTTCCATCGCCGCAGGCGCAGGTGCTGATTATGGTCCCGGTGATGGCACTGCTCGGTGTCACGGAAGAGCCGGCCATGCTCGACGGGTACGGGCCGATCCCGCCGTCCATGGCCCGGCAGCTGATCGCCAACGGCGCCAAGTCCTTCCACCGGGTCCTCATTGACCCGCGTGACGGTGCGCCCCTGGAAATCGGACGGACCAGCTACCCGGTCACCAAAGCGCAACGCCGATGGCTCAGGCTCAGGGACGGCAAATGCCCGTTCCCCGGCTGCACCAACCAATCCCTGGACAACGAAGCCGATCACGTCCTCGCCTGGGCCAACGGCGGCACCACCGGGGTTTCGAACCTCGGCCAGCCGTGCCGCCGTCACCACAGCCTCCGCCACGCCACCGGATGGACACCCACCGAGCCCAGCAAGGACAACCCGCCCGGCTGGATATCTCCGGCCGGCAGGCGTTACCAAAGTGAACACCCCGACTGGGAACCGCCCCACCTGCCGGAAGGGTTGGTCGACTAGGAGTCCTGCCAGCCACGTCCTTCGACGAAGGTTGCCACCAGGGTTCCCACTCCGGCCTGAAGAGAACTAGAAGGGTCAAAGTACAAGCTGCCCTCCCGCGCACGGCTGTGGATGATGAGTTGCTCGGCCTCGAGTTTGGCCTCAGAATCCGTCGCGCCGAGGATGCCTGTCCGGGCAGGTAACTCTGGGGTGTGGACGACGTTGGCCTCTGTCTTCTGGAGAGGCACGGAGGTGTCAGCGTTGATTTCGTCGTTGGGGAATTCAAACTCAGCGTCGTTGGAAGCAGCAGGAACGATGTACTCCAGGAAGTAAGTCATGACCCCAGACTTCCAGAAACAATCGTCGGCCGGAAGCTTATATGCGCGGTCAGGGACAGCCGCCGACAACACCGGCTGCGATGCCCCGGACAAGAAAAAATGCCAGCTTCCAATGACCTACCTGCACTCCTATACTGACCGGATGATTATGCCGCTGTTTTTCGGCGTCATAGCATCCAGCGCACTGATTCTGGGTGCCGTCATCGGCGTGCGGTTCGAATTGCCCAAACGTCTGTTGGCCATCCTGCTGGCATTCGCAGCAGGCTCCCTCATAACGGCCCTCGCGTTCGAACTCTTTGAGGATGCCTACCAACGGGGTGGCATCGTTCGGGCAGCACTGGGACTCTTGGGCGGTGCCATTGTCTTCACCATCCTCAGCGCACTCCTGGACCGTTGGGCACAGCCGGGTGCGCAGGCAACTCCCGCCGATGAATTCCAAGGCAGCGCCAAGCTGGACACCGACGCAGCAGCGGCCGACCGCAAAGCAACCGCTGCTTCCACGCGCGGGGCGGCCGGAATGGCGCTCCTGGCTGCGGTGACCCTGGATGGTGTGCCGGAGAACGTGGCTTTGGGGGTTTCCCTGGGCGAGGGCACCGGCGGGCTGGCGCTGCTCGCTGCCATCTTCGTCTCCAACCTGCCGGAGGCACTGGTCGGCGCTGCCTCCATGCGAAGCCAGGGCCGCTCGGCCGGCAGCGTTATAGGCCTTTGGTTGGCGTGCGCGGTGCTGCTGGTGGCCGCTGTCGTTATCGGTGCGGGCCCATTGTCCGGCACGGACCCTGAAGCCATCTCCCTGCCTCTGGCCTTTGCCGCCGGCGCCGTTATCGCCTCGCTCGCGGATACTCTGATGCCGGAGGCCTACGAGCACGGCGGCCCTGCGGTAGCCATCAGCACCGCCGCAGGGTTTGTCCTCGCCTTCGTCTTGTCGCTCGCCTGATAAGGGACAAAGAAGCCCGCTACTTGCCAAGTCCAGCTCTCCGGAGGGCCTCGGCCATCGCGGTGTTCACCGGCGCCGGCTTCGTAGCGGGAGGCCGGCCGGCTGCTGGCTTGGCATCCGGCTTTCTGCCGGATGCATTGCCGTTTCCGACCGACGGTTCTGCGCTGGACGGATTCCTGGTCCCGGCACCACGCCCGCCAGAGTTGCGATCGGCACCCCTAGTCCCCCGCCGGTCCGGCGGCCCCGACGGCTGGCCTCCTGCCCGGCCTCCGCCGCCCGAACGGCCCTCTTCCGGACGGCCCTGTCCTCGCCCGGCGGAAGGTGAGGGCTCGTCGTCGAGCCTTAACGTCAGCGAAATCCGCTTCCGCTCCGGATCGGCTTCCAGCACTTTCACGCGCACAACCTGTCCCGATTTGACCACTTCGCGGGGGTCGGACACGAACCTGTTGGCCAGCGCGGACACATGAACCAGACCGTCCTGGTGCACGCCCACATCCACAAAGGCACCGAACGCGGCAACGTTTGTCACCGTCCCTTCAAGCACCATGCCCGGCTTGAGGTCGGAGATCTTCTCAATGCCCTCGGAGAACGTCGCGGCGGCAAAGGCCGGGCGCGGATCCCGGCCGGGCTTGTCCAGCTCGGCCAGGATGTCCTGCACCGTGGGCAGGCCAAACGTCCCGTCCACAAACGTCCGCGGATCCAGGGACGACGCGGGCGCCGACCCGGCAGCCACCAGGATCTTGCGGGCCACTGAATAGGCTTCAGGGTGCACGCTTGAGGCGTCCAGCGGTTCCGCTCCGCCGGTGATCCGTAGGAAGCCTGCGCACTGTTCGAAGGCCTTGGCACCGAGCCGGGGCACCTTCTTCAGGTCACTGCGCTTGGCGAACGGCCCATGGTCGTTCCGGTATGCCACAATGTTTTCGCTCAGCAGCGGCCCGACGCCAGCCACGCGGCTGAGCAGTGCGGGCGATGCCGTGTTCACATCCACCCCCACCGCGTTGACGCAGTCCTCCACTACCGCGTCCAGGCTGCGGTCCAGCTTCGAGGCGGTGACGTCGTGCTGGTACTGGCCCACGCCGATGGACTTGGGGTCGATTTTCACCAGTTCCGCGAGCGGATCCTGCAGACGCCGGGCGATGGAGACCGCCCCGCGCAAGGAAACATCCATGCCCGGCAGCTCGGCCGCGGCAAGTGCCGACGCCGAATACACGGATGCTCCGGCCTCGGAGACAACGAGTTTCCGCGGTTTCTTCTCAGCAGCAGGCAGTAGCTTGATCAGTTCAGCGGCGAGCTTGTCTGTCTCCCGTGACGCCGTTCCGTTGCCGATTGCCACCAGTTCAACGTTGTGTTTCCGGGCGAGGCCCACGAGGGTTGCCAGCGCCTCGTCCCATTTACGGGCCGGTGCGTGAGGATACACGGTGTCGGTGGCCACCACTTTGCCCGTACCGTCCACAACGGCCACCTTCACGCCGGTGCGCAGCCCCGGGTCCAGGCCAAGGGTGGCGCGGTTGCCGGCGGGTGCGGCCAGCAGGACGTCCCGCAGGTTGGCGGCGAACACGCGTACCGCTTCATCCTCGGCTGCGGTGAACATCCGGCTGCGAAGGTCGGCGGTCAGCCGAGCCAATACGCGCGAGCGCCAGGCGAGCTGCGCGGTCTGCATCAGCCAGGCGTCGGCGGGACGGCCGCGGTCGGCAACCCCGAGGCACCTCGCCACCGCGGCCTCGTAGCGCGAGCGTGCGGCGGCGAGGGCGTCGTCGTTATTCGGATCGGCCTCGGCAAGGTCCAGTTCCAGGACGCCGTCTTTTTCGCCTCGCAGTAGGGCAAGTACGCGATGCGAAGGCATCCCCGACGGCGCCTGGGTGAAGTCAAAGTAATCAGCGAACTTCTGCCCCTCTGCCTCCTTGCCCTTCTTCACCCGCGACACCATCCGGCCCTGGGTCCAGAGGCGTTCCCTCAGATTGGCGGCAAGGTCCGGGTCCTGGGCCACCCGCTCCACGAGGATTGACCGGGCGCCGGCGAGTGCGGCTGCCGCGTCTTCAATCGCGTGCTCGGCGTTCAGGTACTTGGCTGCTTCGCGCTCTGGATGCACCTCGGGGCGCTTCAGCAAGGCATCGGCGAGGGGTTCAAGGCCGGCTTCGCGGGCGATCTGCGCCTTGGTGCGGCGCTTGGACTTGAACGGAAGGTAGATGTCCTCTAGCCGGGACTTCGTGTCCGCCGCCACGATCGCTGCCTGCAGTTCCTTGGTCAGCTGGCCTTGCGAACCAATCGCCTCAAGGACAGTACGACGGCGGTCCTCGAGTTCGCGGAGATACCGCAGGCGTTCGTCGAGCTCACGGAGCTGCGTGTCGTCCAGCGTCCCCGTGGCTTCTTTTCGGTACCGGGCGATGAACGGCACGGTGGATCCGCCGTCGAGCAGTTCCACGGCGGCTCTCACCTGCCACGCTTGGACGCCAAGTTCTCTGGCAATCTGGGTGTGGATGGCACTGTCCGCGGTTTCGGCGGACACGGGTGCGGACGGGGCCTGCGGGAGTTGAGTCACCAGAACATTTTGCCTTACCGGGCTAACCGTCTCCAGCGGTGCCGCAGCGGCGGCCGCGGCAGGCCGGGTATTCCGCTCCGGGCCGCGAAGTGCTGTAGTTGATATGCCGTCACCGGTACTCATTCTCGAGGAAGAGGACACCATGCGGGAACTGCTCATCGTCTTTCAGGACGGATTCGACGAGGCCAACATCACCGTCATGGTCAATGGCAAGGAAGTCCGGCGCGACGTGGGCGTCACCACCAATCCGCTCTTGGGGGAAGCCTTCGAAACATCTGTGGAGCTGCCCGCGAAAGGGGCGCAGGTGGGGGTTGAAGTGACGAACCGTGGCCTAAAAGCCATCACCAAAGTCAGCGGAAAGCCTAAGAGCCTGCTCGTTTCCATCCAGGACAACAAGCTCGTCATGCGCGAAGGGACGGGCCGGGAAGCATTTATGTAGGAGCCTCTAGCGATAGTCCATTCGCTGGAGTATCCTAGCCGTACCGCTCAGCTTCAGTGAGCCCGAGCGGGCCAACTTTTTGTATAAAGAGCCAAAGAGCCGTCGGATGGCTTTCGGCTCGAGTTGCCGGGACAGCACACCGAGCAGCCAACGACGGCGGCACCCAAAGCCGGGTGCCGCCGTCGTCGTTAAGTCGGGGCTCAGCCCCTTATTTGCCCAAGCGCAACAGCTTAAGCGAGCGCTCAGGGTCTATGCCGAGTGCACGGGGTAATCTGTGTAGCCGGCCGAGCTGTCTGCGTAGAACGTGGACGGGTCCGGTTCGTTCAGGGGAAGGTTTTCCTTCCAGCGCCGCGCGAGGTCCGGGTTGGCGATGGCGGGGCGCCCCACCACCACTGCATCGGCGTGGCCGTCGGCAACCAGGCTGGCTGCTTCCTCCCGCGTGGTCACGGTGCCGAACCCGGTGTTGACGAGGAAGGTGCCGTTGAAGCGGGCCCTGAGGTCCTGCACCAGTTCGCTGGTTGGCTCGTGGTGAAGGACGCTGAGGTAGGCGAGGTTCAGCGGGGCGATGCTGTCCACCAGCACCTCGTACGTTGCACGGACGTCGGCTGCATCTGTTTCGGCGATGCCCTGGACGTTGTGTTCGGGCGAGATGCGGATACCGACGCGGTTGGCGCCTACTGCGGCGACAACCGCGTTGACCGTTTCGATCACAAAACGTGCCCGGTTCTCAGGGGAACCGCCATAGCTGTCGTCGCGCACGTTGGAGTTGGGGGCGAGGAATTCGTGCAGCAGGTAACCGTTCGCCGAGTGCAGTTCCACGCCGTCGAAGCCTGCTTCGATAGCGTTGAGCGCACCGGTGACGATCTCCTGCATAACGACGGGAAGCTCGTCACTGGTCAGCGCGTGCGGCACGGGGTAAGGCTTCTTGCCTGACGGCGTGCGGACTTCGCCGTCAATGGCGATGGCGCTTGGAGCCACGAGGGTGTGGCCGCCGGTGATGTCCTCATGGGACACGCGCCCGCCGTGCATGACCTGTGCAAACATCCGGCCACCTTCGGCATGGACAGCGTCGGTGACCTTCTTCCAGCCAGCGATCTGCGCTTCCGTGATCAGCCCGGGCTGGCCTGCGTAGGAGCGGCCGGCCTGGCTGGGGTAGGTGCCTTCGCTGACGATCAGGCCCAGTGAAGCGCGCTGGCGGTAGTGTTCCGCGACCAGTGGGCCTGGCACGCCTTCTTCGCCCGCGCGCAGGCGGGTCAGTGGCGCCATGACAAGGCGGTTGGACAGTTCAAGCTCACCGAGAGCCAAGGGGGAAAACAGCATGCGCAGTTCCTTTCGCAGGGAATTGGTACTGCTGGGCCCAACCTGCTGGCGTCCGCGTCTATTCCGGACGAGACGGCTCTCACACCGCCTTCAGGAGCTTTACTTAGTGGCTTGATGCCACGCCCGGGCACCCCTGGCCTTGTGGATTTTGGTTGCAGTCGTCGGCGTAGTTCCGGGTGATGGAGCGCCAGACGCTGATGGTCTGAGCCGGCGCACTGAACTGTCCTTGGCCCGGGATGGGCAATGGCGGTCCGTCGTTCACTGAGTACGTACCTTGGAAGGATGTGGTGAGGATTACCTGGAAGTCACCCGTTTGGGGATAGACGTGGCTGGTCCGGGTCTTCTCACCCCAGCGCTCCTGCGGCAACGGCCCGCCCATGGACGGCTGCGGGCCAAACACGGTTCCGTCACCGTAATTCCACGTGTACTGGACCGGTGCAACCACGATGTGCACCCGCTGTCCGAACATCGTCACGTCAAACTGCTGCTCAGCCGCGTTGGCATAGAAGTTCGTTTCGGCGCCGCGGAGGGTGTGCGGGCTCGGCTGGGCGACGACAGTTCCCGCATTGATCGGCAAGCTCTCGAACTGCCTCTGGATGTCAGCGGCTATCCGCGGCAGAAGGTCTTCAGGCTGGGCGTCGTATAGGCAGGTGGGTCCTGAGTGGTATGACCAAGCAGGGTTAGCAACACCAACTGGAGCCCGGAGCCAGATAACTGGGATGCCCTCCGTGCCCTCGGGCCCGTCCTCACACTCGATCTGGTCGCCCAAGCACACGGTGTCAAAGTCGCCTCCACCGAGATGACATTGAAGCTCGTACTTGTACTGATTTGGGTCAGCTGGCACGGCATCAGGTCGTCGTTCAAAAGTACCCGTGACCTCATTTAGGACCCATCGTCCACTGACTCCGATCCCTCCCGGCGCAAATCCGGCCAAAGTATCACTTGGCCCGTCAGCCTCCTTCGACAGAGGTGCCTCCGATGCGGACGCACCTCCGCCGACAGCGAGATGCCCGCCGAGGAGACTGAGGACGATGAGCACGATCCGCAAGTTCAAGGCAATCACCGGAGTGTTCCTCGCTGGGTGCACGGACGTTTCACCCGTTTAGACGTTGAGCGTCGACGAGTTGCCAACCTGTCGGAGCGTAGGTGGCAATGAATATCTGGGCGATGTCGGAGGGAGGAACGATAGTGTCTGAGACGCTTCCGTCTGCCTTATAAGCCCGTAGCTGGGACTGCTGAACCTGAGCGATAACCTGGTAACTGCCGTCGGTCGCAACCTTGAAGGCTGTTTCAACCGCAGGAGTTTGAATCTTGCCGCCTTCAAGCCATCGACCCTCGACATACCAGTTGGTGATCACACCCCGCGCCGCGTCGCAGTTCGCACATGATGGTCCTGTCACAGCGGTGACTAGATTCAAGTCTCCGGTTTCGTAGGCGTAGCTCAAAGCCTCATACCAATACCGGGCGAACGCCTCCAGCCCCTCCTTCGTCTCCGTCTTCGCGACCTCAGGAAGCACGGGAACCGGCACGTTCTGGGCCCGCCCGCTGGCCGACGCCGGCACGTAGGCGGGAGTCGCCGTCGGGGTTGGCGTGGCGCTGGGGCTTGGCACCTGACTTGTTGAGGCCGACGACGTGTCGGTGGCGCCGGGGTCGCCGCCCGTGTCGCATCCGGTCAGAACCAAGGCCACCCCCGCCGCAACCGCCACGAAGTGCAGGCGCAAGCGCCGGGCCGTAAGAGTGTGCGATGTCATGGGCAGCTATTCCCCCGATAGTTTCAAGACGCCTCGCTCCGAACAATGACTTAAGGGTAGCCCAGATCACACCAGAGCGATCAAAGTTATCCACAGGCACCGCGCCATCGGTTCGATCACCGCCACCGACCAAAAAGAGGAGCAGCCCTCCGTAGTCGGCACAACCCGCGCGCGAAGGACAGCCATTCACACAAGCGCCCAACAAAGAGTCACTGCCGTCCTTGTAGTCACCTAACAAAAACAGCCACAGCACGCCCAACTAGCGTCGAGGGAGACCACAGAACTGAGAACAAAGGGACAATCAATGACGATTACAGCAGCACCCGAAACCAGCAGCGGCGCGATTCTTGAAACGGCACGAAAGCAGGTTCTCGAAGACGGCGTCGGCCTCTCCGAAGCGCAGCTCGTCGAGATCCTCCGCCTCCCGGACGAAGCCCTCCCCGCCGCCCTGCAGCTCGCCCACGAGGTGCGGCTGAAGCACTGCGGCGAGGACGTCGAGGTGGAAGGCATCATCTCCATCAAGACCGGCGGCTGCCCCGAGGACTGCCATTTCTGCAGCCAGTCGGGCCTCTTTGACAGCCCGGTAAGAGGCGTCTGGCTCGACATCCCCGAACTGGTCAAAGCCGCCAAAGAGACAGCAGCGACCGGAGCCACCGAGTTCTGCATCGTCGCCGCCGTCCGCGGACCGGACATCAAACTGATGAACCAGATCAAGTTCGCCATCGACCGCATCAACGAAGAGGTGGACATCAACATCGCCTGCTCCCTCGGCATGCTCACCCAACTCCAAGTCGACCAACTCAAGGGCTGGGGCGTGCACCGCTATAACCACAACCTCGAAACCGCCCGCAGCTACTTCCCCGAAGTCGTCACTACGCACAGCTACGAAGAGCGCCTCCAAACCTGCAACATGGTCAAGGACGCCGGCATGGAACTGTGCTGCGGCGCCCTGATCGGCATGGGCGAAACACTCGAACAACGCGCCGAACTCGCGGCCCAGCTCGCCGCCCTCGAACCGCACGAAGTCCCGCTCAATTTCCTCAATCCCCGCCCCGGAACACCACTGGAAAACCAAGGGCTTATGGAAGGCAAGGACGCCCTCCGCGCGATCGCCGCTTTCCGCCTGGCCATGCCGCGAACGGTGCTTCGCTACGCGGGCGGCCGCGAACTCACCCTCGGCGATCTGGGCACGCGGGAAGGCCTGCTCGGCGGCATCAACGCAGTCATCGTTGGCAACTACCTCACCACGCTCGGCCGCCCCGCCACAGCAGACCTCAACCTTCTGGTGGAACTGAACATGCCCATCAGGGAACTGCAAAAGACGCTATGAGCGGGCTTCCGACGAGCTCAGCCGCCGCTACATTTTGCGGCCACTGCGGCGGGACGGACGACGGCGGCGCGAACCCGCCGTCGTCCGCTCACCTCCGGTGCGGCGAACTGCTGCTGCTGGAACCTCCGCGCTACTGCGCGGCCTGCCGCCGTCGGATGAAAGTCCAGGTGACGCCGTCAGGGTGGACGGCGGAGTGCTCACGTCACGGCCGCAGCGGGGCTGCCGAAAATGATTCCTCCGCAACCCTAGAATTCTTCTACCGGACGTAGAACAATGGTCCTTATGATGTTTACTCACGAAGACGGCAACCCGATCCTGGAACTCGATGACGAGCAGTCCTGGGAACTCCTGGAAGCAACCAAGCACGGACGGATAGTGGTTTCCGTTGCCGGCGAACCGGACATCTTTCCGGTGAATTATGTGACCTCGGGCCAGAAGATTTACCTCCGCACGGCGCCCGGCAACAAGCTGGCCCAGCTCACCATCAACTCCAGGGTGCTGTTTGAAACGGACGGCATCCTGTCTGACGAAGCCTGGTCCGTGGTCCTTCGGGGAACGGCCCGCGTCCTGACCACCTCCGCGGAACTTGAGGGCGTTGAAGCGCTGGGGCTCAAGACGTGGGTTCCCACACTCAAGGATTTCTATGTAGAGATCCTGCCCACGTCCGTCAGTGGTCGGCACTTCCTGTTCGGAGAACAGCCGGAGCGCGAAATTTAGGAACTTTTAGACTGGAACCATGGCGGACAGGCTGTCGCCCGCGCAGCGGAGCTGGAACATGTCCCGCATCCGGGGCAAGAACACCAAGCCGGAGTTGCTGGTGCGCCGCCTCCTGCATGCCAAAGGCTACCGGTACCGCCTTCACGGCAAGGCCGGCAAAGTCCGCCTGCCCGGGAACCCGGACCTGGTCTTTGCCGGGCGCCGCAAGGTCATTTTCGTCAATGGCTGCTTCTGGCATTTCCACGACTGCCGGGCAGGCCAACACGCCCCCAAAGCGAACGCGGATTTTTGGGAAGCCAAGCGCACCCGGACACGTGAACGGGATGCCCGGCAGCTGAGCCAGCTGGAGTCCGCCGGCTGGGAGGTCCTGACCGTATGGGAGTGCGAGCTGAAGGACGGAGCCGTCCTCGAGGCCCAACTCGTGAAGTTTCTCGGTGCGCAGGAATCGCCTGCCTAAGTTGAGTCAATCTTGAGCCTTTGCCCGCGCCTGAATTGATCGGCACCGGCAAAGATGACTGCAACAGAAAAACCCGCAGTCTCCCCAAAAAACCCCCAATCTTGGTTGGGTTCGGCTACGGGAGAAGGGAAGAGACCTAATCTGAAGTTGGACAACGACCCACGCTGCCGGCCCCGTCTTCTGGAGCCGCAGACCGAAGCGGAAAGGACAAAAAATGGCTCCCTCCGATGATGCCGGGCGGCCCTTGGTGGATCCCTCCGTCCTTGACCGGCTCCGTGCTGAACTGGATGAGGACGAGGGCTACTGCACCGTTTTTGTGGGCAACTTCATCGACTACCTACCGGTCCGGATCGGCAAACTTCGCCTGGCACTGACCACTGGAGATCTTCCGGGCGCCGTGGATGCTGTGCTGAGCCTCAAGACGTCCAGCCAGATGGTGGGGGCCGAGCGGCTGGCGGGGCTGGCGATGGACCTGGAGCGTTCCATCCGGGACGACGCGCCGCGCGCGCTGCCCTCGGTGGCCCTCCCCAGGCTGGCCGCCGACTACCTCCGGCCCATCAACCTGTGCTGCCGCCAGACGCTGAACCGTTTGGAGACTCAGCGCTCCGCAGGCGCCAGCCGGTAGCCGACTCCCCGCACCGTCTGCAGCCAGCGGGGACGCTGCGGTGAGTCACCGAGCTTCTTCCGGAGGTTTCCCATGTGGACCTCCACGGAACGCTCGTCTGCTTCGCTGATGTAGCTTCCGACGTCGTAATCCTCGTCCCGGAGGCGGCGCACCAAATCGGATTTGGTCCGGACAGTCCGGCCCGCCTCCAGCAGGGCGTAGAGCAGTTCAAACTCCGTCCGGGTCAGGTTCAATTCTTCGCCATCCACCATGACTGACCGCGAAGCGTACGTCAGGTCCAGGCCGTTGTGGCTGTAGTGGCCTTTTCCGGTTCCGGTATCGGCCGACTGGTCCGACGCCGGGGCGACGTCCGCAGGGTCCGGTACTGAGCGGGGGCGGCGCATCATCGCAGCGATCCGCGCGCGAAGCTCGCGGGGGCGGAACGGCTTAGTGAGGTAGTCATCGGCCCCGGACTCTAAACCGATCAACGTGTCCAGCTCTTCGGCCCGCGCCGTAAGCATCACGATATAGGCATCCGAGAATTCACGGATCTGGCGTGAGACCTCGAAGCCATCAATATCCGGCAGTCCCAGGTCCAGCGTGATGACGTCGGGGTTCAGCGTTTTCGCCGCCAGAACGCCTTCCAGGCCGCTGGCGGCCACGGTAACGTCAAAACCTGCCTGGGTCAGCACCGTCCGGACCAGTTCACGGATATCCTGGTCATCCTCGATGACCAGACCCACTCGCGCTTCATTCATACAAGCCCCCTCAGCCAGCTTGACAACGTCAGAAGTATAGCCCGCTGCCGATACCCTGTTGGTATGCGTCTCACTACCCCGACACTTCCCGCTGCCGTATATGAGTGAGCCAACGGCGTGGGCCGCTGGCCGTCTGAAGTTTTTCCGGCGTCCTTTCCACGAATACCGGCTGACCGACAGGGTGGTCCTGAGCCAAGCGCCGCTGTCCGTCACCACGCTCCTGACCGCATTCCTCATGTGGGCGTTTTTCCCGGGGACCATGAACAATCCGCTGTTCCTGGCCTTCCTGGGCTCTCAACTGGCCATTATGGCGTTGTGCTTCCTGGTGCCATGGGACCGGCTGCCTTTCACCAGCTTTCTGGCGATCCCGCTGCTGGATTTTGCGTCGATCGCTTTGGGCCGGGAAGGCGGTCAGGAAGGCCTGACCGGACTCAGCCTGCTTGCGGTCTTCCCGGTCATCTGGCTTTGCGCCTCCGGCTACTACCCGCGGGCCTCCCTGTGGCTATCGTTCTTCGGGCCGCTGGCCATCATCTGGGTTCCGTTGCTGCTGCGGGGGGACATCTCCGGGCCGAGCCTTGCCAAGTCGCTGCTCATCCCGGTCATGATGCTTGGAATCGGCGTGTCAGTCAGCGTCCTGACGCTAAGCATGATGCGCCAGCAGCGGACCCTTGAGGAGAAGGACGAACAGCTCCAGGCCAGCCTGGCCAGCACCAAACGGCAGGAAGCCCTGCTCAACTCCGTCCTGGACACCGTCCACATGGGCGTCCTGGCGGTGGACGCCGGTGGACACGACATCCTGATGAACCGGAAACAGCGCACCAACCACGAGCTGGCCCGCCCGAAGGACATCGCGGACCCGAACGAGTCGCAGCTGCTGGTCTTCGGCGCCGACCGCACCACTCCCGTCCCCGTCGAGGACCGTCCGGTCCGCAGGGCTGTCCTGGGCGAGACGTTCACGGACTACCTGGTGTGGCTCGGCATTGGGAAGGAACAGCGGGCCATCACCACCAGCGCCCGGGCCATGAAGGACGCGGACGGGCAGTTTGCGGGTTCCGTCATTGTCTTCAGCGATGTGACCGACCTGGTGAATGCCCTGGCCGCGAAGGATGATTTCGTCTCCAGCGTTTCCCATGAGTTCCGGACTCCGCTGACGTCAATCCTCGGCTACGTGGAGATCCTCCTGGAGGACGAGCCCCGGGATGACCAGCTTGAGCCGTTGAACATCATCCGGCGTAACTCAGAGCGGCTGCTGACTTTGGTGTCCGACCTGCTTGCTACCAGGAACGGCCAGCTGATCGTGACACCGCACGCTGTGGACGTGGCGGAACTGGTCCGGGCCAGTGTCTCCGCCGCCATGCCAAAGGCCGACGCCGGCCGGGTAGTCCTCAAAGCCGACGCACCGGGCCGCCTGGACGTCCACGTTGACGGTCCGCGCATCTCCCAGGTGCTGGACAACCTCGTCTCGAACGCCATCAAGTACTCCCCCGACGGCGGCACTGTGGTGGTGTCGTTGACGCAGGAAGACGGCCACATGACCTGCCGGGTCAGCGACACCGGAATGGGCATGAGCGAAGAGGACCTGGCCGAAGTGTTCTCCAAGTTCTTCCGGACCAGCAGCGTACGCCGGACCGCCATCCCCGGAGTGGGGCTGGGCCTGTCCATCAGCAAGGCGATCGTGGAAGCCCATGGCGGCACCATCCAGGTGCAAAGCAAAAAGGGCCAAGGCACCACGTTCACGTTCCGCATGCCTGTGTAGGGCCCACCTCCGGGTCCGTCAGTCCGGGTCCAGGTCCCGGGAAGTGCGGACGACTTCGCCCCAGGACTGCCGCGCCAGCTCCGCCACCGCTGCCAGGATTTCCGACGGCGGCAGCGACAGGTCCAGCGGAAACTCCACAATGTCGATGTCCGTGTTGAGGATCCGCCGCAGCTTCATCTCCCCCGCGCCCGCGTAGATGAGCCAGGCGGTGGGTACGCCCAGGGCTGTGCAGTGGGCCAGCATCTGATAATGGTCGGCGGTCAGGGACGCGCCAAGGTCCGCAGCGGCCTTGTACTTTGCGTTGTAGGCCACCACGGGTCGTCCGCCCAGCAGGTGCACGGCATCGGGGCGCACCGACAGCCGGTCGGAGTCATGGACGGCCTCGCTGAGGAGCGCGTTGTACTGCAGCCGTGTCTCCCCCGGGTACGCCGCCATCGCCTCGCGGAGCGCAGCGCCCACGAAGTCTTCAAACACCTGGCCCATGTCCACCACAAACGAGGCCGTCTGCTGCTTGCCTTCGCCGGCCTCGGCGGAAGCGTTGCGCAGGATCAGCCCTGCAAGGCGCAGCACCGAGTGGTAGCGGACGTTCATCCTGCCCGGTGTCCACGGCGGCAGCGGAGCCCCGGCGGGAAGGCGCGTGACGGCGTCGAGCTTTCCCTTGAGCTGGCGCAGGCGGCTCAGCACCTCGGGCCGGACGCGCGGGACCTGGCCCATCCGTTCCAGTGCCGCGTGCAGGATCCGGTTTTCGGCGATGTCCTCGGTGAACTCGTCATAGGACACCTCCAACGGCACCAGCATGCCGGGCCGGCGGGAGATCTGGTCCGAGATGCGGATGCGGCCCTTGACGGTGCGGAGGGACTCGTCCACTGTCAGGTAGCCCTGCAGCACGCCGCGGCCCAGGGCACGCTCGGCCAGTTGGGCCAGGGACTCCGCCAAGGCGCTCCACAGTTCGCGGTCCTCCGCGGCGGTTACTGAATCCGGCCGGAATCCCTGGTTGCCGGCGTAGCCGAGGAGGAACAGGAGGCGGCTCAGCCCCAGCCTGTCCTTGGGCCGGACATCAAGCTGCATGGTGGCCGTGCGGACAGATCCCACCTTGCCCACAGGCTCGATCCTGTACAGGCCCATACCCATCGGCGAAGCTTTGGCCAGGCCGCTGGAGTTCAGGAAGGCAGCGCTGGCAGCATCCAGCCGTTCCACGATGCCGCCGGACACCTCGTCCAGGATCAGGTGCTTGGTGCCCTTCGGACGGTTGCCGTGCACTGGGGGCTTCGGCGGTTTTGCCGGCTGCTGCTTGGCTGGCAGCGGCTTGCCCGGCAGGGGTTTCGCTTCAGCCAACGGGTTCTTAGCTGGCCGCAAGGCGTCCCAGCAACGGTTCCAGTCCGAACCGCTCCTCCAGCTGCGCCCTCGTCAGCTGGCCGTGGTAGTGCTCCTCAAGCAGCGGCATCAGCTCATATTTCCAGATCCGGCGAAGCCCGGCCGGCGTCTGGGCAGCGGGCTTCATGAAGTAGGACGGGCCGATCATCAGGTCCCGGTCCCACTCGTCGATGGCGGCGTTGAGGGCATCGAGGAGCAGCGCGGGCGTGGTGTCCAGCTGCCGTGCCTGCAGGAACCGCAGCAGTGAGCCCTTCACGGGCTCGGTCTGCGGGTGCAGCTCGATGAACGCGAACCGTCGCCGGATGGCGGCGTCCATCATGGCGATGGACCGGTCCGCGGTGTTCATGGTGCCGATGATGTACAGGTTGTCCGGCAGGGTGAACGGCTCGTTGGGGCTGTACTGCAGGTAGATCCGGTCGTCGCGGTACTCCAGCAGGAAGTACAGCTCGCCGAACACCTTGGCCAGGTTTGCGCGGTTCATCTCGTCGATGATGAGGAAGTAGGGCTTCTTTTCGTTCCCGGGTTTGGCGGCTTCCTCGGCCAGCCGGCGCAGCGGCCCGGCCACAAGCTTGAAGGACACCTGCCCCTCGTCTGTTTTGTCCGGCCGGTAGCCCTCGAAGAAGTCCTCATAGGCATACGACGGGTGGAACTGCACCAGCTTCACCCGTTCGTCGGTGCTGTCCTGCGCGAGCTCGGCCGCAAGGTGCTTGGCGAGGTACGTCTTGCCGGTTCCCGGCGGACCGTAGAGGACCAGCTGGCGGTTTTCCTCCAGCAGCTCCGCGATCTCCTGGAGCGGTTCGAGGTCCATGTGGAGCGAATCCGCGAAGCCGCGGCTCAGCGGGCGGAAGCCCTCCTGCACGGGGACGACCTCGACGGCGGCAGTAGCGGGGTCGTCGTCGTCCGGTTCCGCCTCTCCCGGGACCAGCGCCTGGAGGGCCTGCACCACTTTGGTGACATCCACGATGATCCCGGCAGTGGCCAGCTGGCGCTGGACGTGACGGGGCAGCTCGGCGGTGGCGTGGCCTTCGTCGTCGAGCCAGCGCACCTTGCGGCGCATCCGGCGGTGGTCCTCGTTGTGGTCGGGTTCGCCGAGCACAACACCCAGCCGCACGGTGCCCGAGTTCTGGTACAGGACAAGGTCGCCCGGCTTCATGACCGTCAGGAAAGCGAAGACCGCGGTTTTTGTGTCTTCCCGCTCCACGTAGCCCAGGTGCTTGTAGTCCTCATCCACCGCGTGCTGGACCAGCCCGGCCGTTACGCCCGGTTCAAGATGGCGGAGATGTTCGACGTCGAGCGTCACTTTCTCCTCGTCCTGCCACGCGGCGAGGAGCTCGGCGTTGTCGCTGTGCGTGCGCAGGAGCCAGGCGCGGCGGCCGGGGTCCCCCACCTTGCGCCACTGGCTGACGAGCTGGCGCGCGTACCAATCGATGCGCTGCCCGGCCTGCTCGTCCAGGTGCAGGCGGATGCGGTGGATGTCCGCAGTGATCTCCTCGTCCGAATCACCTTTGGCGCCGCCCACCAGGGAGGCAAAGGCGTCACGGATTTCCCGGCGTTCGACGTCGGCCACCACCGGTTCGAAGTATCCGGGCCAGGCAAGGTACTCGATGCTGCGCCGGATGGCGGGCTGGTCCAAGGGTGTGCCGGCGGCCAGTTCGTGGAACTTGAGCGGATCCTTCAGCGCCTTGGTGATGGCTGCCGGGACCTGCTGGTCCACGTGCTGCACAAAGCGGCACAGCCACTTCAGGTGGTCCCAGATGGTCCAGTTGAATTCCGCGGTGCGGTCCCTGATCACACCGTGGTCCGTCATGCCTTTGTACAGTTCCTCAGGCAGCTCCAGCGGGGGTTCCAACCACGATGCCGCCTCAGCCACACGGGCGCGCTTGACCTTGAGCGACTTGACCTCGTGGGCAAGGGGCAGCGACTGCAGGAACAGCAGCTCCACTGCCAGCTGCTTGGCCTCGCGGGAGGCGCCCTCAAGGTTCTGCCGGAGGTTGGTCATCATGGGCGCCTTGGCATCGGCGACGCCCTGTTCAAGCCGTTCCAGCAGCTCGGCCGCGGCGTCCGCCGTCCAGGTCAGTGTTGTGCCGTCGAGGGCCGAGGGCTTGCCCTGCAGCCCTGGTCCCAGTACAAACCACGCCGCGTCCTCGATCTCCTTGGAGACTCCGAGGGCGCGGTGCATGGCAGGCTTTGGGGCAGGGGTCATGGCTTCAAATTTACAGGCTCAAGCTGGGCGTCTGCTCCACGGTCCCTGTCGACGGGGAGTCCGTTCGGGACCCCCCGCGACGTGCTAAGCGCTCACCCCGGGCCGTTTGCGCCCCAAAACGAAGTAGCCCATCGGCCCAATGAAGTTGATCATCGACGCCATCCGCCAGGCCGCCTTTGGCCCGTTGATCAGCTCCGCCGGACGTTTGCTGATGTCCCGCTGGGCGGCGATCATCAACGAAACCTGCGCGATGCCGACGGCCACGAAGCTTGCCCGTGCCGCCGGTGACATTTCTTTCCAGGTCTTTTTGGTTTTCTTGGCCATGGTGAAGCTCCTTAGTAGACAGTTACAGTCTCGGGTGTACGCCTGTGCCCCCGCAACGGGTGCGCGGTCCAACAGTCTTGCAGATCGATCAGTGCACGGCATGAAGATACGCGGACTAAAACGTGAACGGTGCCATCCGTTCCTTCTGCTCCGGGGTCAGGCGCAGGATACGCCCGGACGCCTCGTCCACGAACGCCAGATGACTGCTGGCCCGGACGCACTCCACCTGCGTGACCGGGTCCTGCACCACGTAGTGGATGTCGAAGCTGGCGCCTTTCACGGCCCCGATCCACACCTGGACCACGGCAGGAACGTTGCGGTATTCGAGGGTCTTCACGTAGCGGATCTTGTGGTCCACCACCAGCGCCAGCGTTCCCTCAGGGACCTCGTTGAAGAGGGCTACCTCCGGCTCGATGCCCGGCATGCCTGTGCCCCGGGGCGGCCCGAACGCGGCGATCCGGGCCTCCTCCAGCATCCGCACGATCTGGACGTTGTTGATGTGCCCGTAGGCGTCCATGTCCCCCCAGCGCATCGGGACCAGGACCTCGATGCGCCGGGGTCCGGCCGGGTTTCCGTTGGCGCTCAGCTGTGCACCGCCGTCGAGTCGTCCACAACGGTTTCCTCAACGTCGGACCCGGCGAACTGGGACATGTACAGCCGGTAGTACGCACCCTCGGCCGCCAGCAGTGTCTTGTGGTTGCCCTGCTCCACAATCTGGCCGTTCTCCATCACCAGGATGGTGTCGGCGTCGCGGATGGTGGACAGGCGGTGGGCGATCACAAAGCTTGTCCGGTCGGTCCGCAAGGCAGCCATGGCCTTCTGGACCAGGAGTTCGGTGCGGGTATCCACCGAGCTGGTGGCCTCATCGAGGATGAGCAGCGACGGGTTGGCCACAAAGGCGCGGGCAATGGTGATCAGCTGCTTCTCACCGGCGCTGACGTTGTTGCCTTCCTCGTCAATGACAGTGTCGTAGCCCTCCGGCAGCGCGCGCACAAAGCGGTCCACGAACGTGGCCTTCGCCGCCGCCATGACCTGCTCTTCGGTGGCGTCCAGGTTGCCGTAGCGGATGTTGTCGTAAATGGACCCGCCGAACAGCCAGGCATCCTGGAGTACCATCCCCACCTTGGACCTCAGCTCGGCACGGCTCAGCCTGGTAACGTCCACGCCGTCCAGGGTGATGGACCCTGAGTTGAGCTCGTAGAAGCGCATCACCAGGTTCACCAGGGTGGTCTTGCCGGCCCCGGTGGGTCCGACGATGGCCACGGTGTGCCCGGGCTCGGCCGTGAAGGACAGGTCTTCGATCAGCTTCTTGTCTTCGGTGTAGCTGAACGTGACGTTGCGGAACTCCACATGCCCGTCGGTCTTGGCCGGCAGGTGATCGGTGGCGGTCTCGGCGTCCTGCTCGTCGGCGTCGAGGAACTCGAAGACGCGCTCCGAGGACGCAACACCGGACTGGAGCATGTTGGCCATGCCGGCCATCTGCCCCAGCGGCTGGGTGAACTCGCGTGAGTACTGGATGAACGCCGTGGCGTCGCCCAGAGACATGGAACCGGAGGCGACCCGGAGGCCGCCCACCACGGCGATGCCCACGTAGCTGAGGTAGGAGACGAACTGCATCACGGGGAAGATCATGCCGGAGACGAACTGGGCGCCGAAGCTGGCCTTGTACAGCTCCTCGTTGCGTTCTTCGAAGCGCGCCAGCATGTCGGCGTCGCGTCCGAAGACCCGCACCAGGTCGTGCCCGGAGAAGGACTCCTCGATCTGCCCATTCAGGGAGCCGGTGTTCTTCCACTGGGCGGCGAAGAGCTTCTGGCTCCGCGAGCCGATAATGCCCGCGGCAACACCGGAGAGCGGCAGCGCAATCAGGGCGATGAGGGCGAGCTGCCAGGAAACGATGAACATCATGATGACAATGCCGATGACCGTCAGGAGGGAGCTGATCAGCTGTGCGAAAGCCTGCTGCAGCGCCTGCTGGACGTTGTCGACGTCGTTCGTCACCCGGGAAAGCACGTCGCCGCGCTGGCGCGTGTCGAAGTAGTTCAGCGGCAGCCGGTTCAGCTTCTTTTCGGTGTCGTCCCGGAGTTTTCGGATGACCTTCATCACGATGCGGTTCAGCACATAGCCCTGCAGCCATAGGAAGATGTTGGCCACAAAGTACATCAGCAGCACGATGGCGATCAGGACCGAAAGTTTCTGGAAGTCGATCCCGGTGCCGGGCACCAGTTCCATCTTGGAGATCATGTCCGCGAAGTTGTCCTGGCCCTGCTGGCGCAAGCCCTCAACAAATTCTTCCTTGCTTGCCCCCGCGGGCAGCTGCTTGCCTACGACCCCGCCGAAGATCACGTCCATGGCCTGGCCGAGGATCTTCGGAGCAATGACGTTCAGGACCACCGAGACAACCACCAGGGCCACGACGGCGTAAATGCCGGCGGCTTCCGGCTTCAGGAGTCCGAGGAGGCGTTTCGCGGAAGGCCAGAAGTGCTCGGCCTTCTTCGCGGGCATGCCGCCGAACATGTCGCCGTCGGCTTCAGAAGGCTTGTATTCCTCTTCGAAGAATTCCTCGTCGTCCAGGAGTTCCTCGGGGGTTGCGGTACCTGTTGCTGTGGCAGTGGGCGTCGTTTCCGTGGTGGAGCCTGCACGGTCCTTCTTGGCGGCGCTCATGCCATTTCCTCCACGCTCAGCTGGGATTCAACAATTTCCTGGTAGGTGGGCGAGGTTTCCAGGAGTTCCCCGTGCGTTCCGCGGTCGACAATCCGGCCGTTGTCCAGGACCAGGATCTGGTCTGCCTCGGTGATGGTGGAGATCCGCTGGGCCACGATAATCACGGTGGCATCTGCGGTGGTCCGTTTCAGCGCGACGCGGAGCCTGGCATCAGTGGCCACGTCGAGCGCCGAAAATGAATCGTCGAAGAGGTACACCCTGGGCTTGGTGACCAAAGCGCGGGCTATGCAGAGCCGTTGCCGCTGGCCGCCGGAGACGTTGGTGCCGCCCTGCGAGATGCGGGAGTTCAGGCCGTTCTTCTTCTCGCGGACAAAGTCCTCCCCCTGGGCAATGTGCAGCGCGTCCCAGAGTTCCTGGTCCGTGGCTTCGGTCTTGCCGAAGCGGAGGTTGTGCTCGATGGTCCCGGAGAAGAGGTAGGGACGCTGCGGGACCAGGGCAACGCGCCTGGTGATCTCGGCCCGGTCCAGGTTGCTGACCGGGACGCCGTCCAGCAGCACCTCGCCCTCGGCGATGTCGTAGAGGCGGGGCAGCAGGGACAGCAGCGACGTTTTGCCGGCACCGGTGGAGCCGATGATGGCCACGGTCTCCCCGGGCTTGGCGGTGAAGCTGATGTTGCTCAGCACCGGCGATTCGGCACCGGGGTAGGCAAAGGTGACGTTCCGGTACTCCACCACACCGGCCAGCGTGGCCGGAGTTTCGGGGTGTTCGGGATCGTGGATGGAGGGTTCGACGTCGAGCACCTCACCGATGCGGTCCGCGCAGACCGAGGCCCGCGGGATCATCATGGCCATGAAGGTGCCCATCATGACGGCGATCAGGATCTGCAGCAGGTACTGCAGGAAGGCAGTCAGGGCGCCCACCTGCATCTCGCCGGAATCCACGCGCTGACCACCGAACCACAGGACGGCGGCGGTGGAAAGGTGCAGGATCATGCCGATGGCCGGGAACATCAGGACGAACAGTGCCCCGATCTTGAGGGAAACGTCCGTCAGGTCCTTGTTGGCCACACCGAAACGGTCGGTCTCATAGGGTTCGCGGACAAAAGCGCGGACCACCCGGATGCCAATGATCTGCTCTCGAAGGACAGCGTTGATCCGGTCGATCTTCTTCTGCATGGCACGGAAGAGGGGCATCAGCCGGACCACCAGGTAGCCCACCACGATGATCAGCACCGGCACGGAAACCCAGACCAGCCAGGACAGGTTGAGGTCCTCGCGCAGCGCCATGATGATGCCGCCGATGCACATGATGGGGGTGGCCACCATGAAGTTCAGGCCCATGAGTACCAGCATCTGGACCTGCTGGACGTCGTTTGTGCCGCGGGTGATGAGCGTGGGCGCGCCGAACCTGTTGACGTCCTTGGCCGAGAAACTGGTGACCTTGCGGAACACCCCGCGGCGGAGGTCGCGGCCCACGGCCATGGCCGTCTTGGAGCCGTAGTAGACACCGGCGATGGCCGTGCCCACCTGGACAATCGCCACCAGGAGCATCACGGCCCCGGTGCGCCAGATGAAGTCGGTATCCCCGCGGGAAACGCCTTCATCGATGATCTGGGCGTTGAGGCTGGGCAGGTAGAGCGCCGCAATCGTGGACGCCAGCTGGAAAACGATGACGGCCACGATATACGGCATATACGGCTTGGAGTAGCGCCGTATCAGGGTCAGGAGCATGCCCACGGGTCCTTAAGGGAGAGAGCGCGAAAATGGTGAGATAAGTAGTAGCAGCAGAGGCTGACATTCTTAGCCTACCCACTGTACGAAATCCGTTGCCCGGGCGAAACATCGCCCGGTAAATCTCATCCCGTAGGCGTACTGCGCGCCGGCCCCCGGCGGTTACTTAGCCACGGAGGCGAGTTCCGCCGTCGGACGTTCCGCATCTGTGTCCGGCGCGGCGTCCAGCTGGATGTCCACGGTGCGCCGTAGCGGCCGTTCCTTGATGAACACCACCGAGAGCAGGGCTACCACGGCCACACCGGCGGAGATCAGGAAGACCTCGGCAGTGGCGTCGCCGTAGGCGGCGCGCATGATTTCGCGGACCGGCGCCGGCATGTCAACCAGGTCCATCGTGGCCGCAGCGGAACCGCCCGCTACCGGGATGCCGGCCGCTGCCAGTCCCTGCGTGGCAAGTTCGGTGACCCGGCTGCTGAGGACGGCACCGAGCACGGCGACGCCGATCGCCCCGCCCACCGAGCGAAAGAAGGCAACGGACGCGCTGGCCGTTCCGATGTCGGACGCGCGGACCGTGTTCTGGACGGCCAGCACCAGGTTCTGCATCAGCATGCCCAAGCCGAGGCCAAGGATGGCGGTAAAGATCCCGGCCTGCCACAGTTCGGTGGTGTGGTCCATGGTTCCGGCGAGCCCGAGTCCGCCGATCAGCAGGATGGAACCGCCGATCAGGTAGCCCTTCCACTTGCCGGTGCGGCTGATCAGGAGGCCCGAGACAACGGAGCCGGTCAGGTTGCCGGCAATCATCGGAAGGGTCAGGAGCCCGGCTTCGGTGGGGGTGGCGCCGCGGGCTACCTGGAAGTACTGGCCCAGGAACGTGGTGGAGCCGAACATCGCGATGCCCACTGCCACGGAGGCGAGGATGGCGAGTGCGGTGGTGCGTTCGGAGATGATTTTCAGCGGGATGATGGGCTGCTCAACCTTGGATTCCACCAGCACCAGCAGGGCCAGCAGCACCACGCCGCCGCCCACCATGGCGGCGGACTGCCAGGAAATCCAGTCGTAGTAGGCCGGGTTGCCGGCGAAGGAAACCCAGATCAGGAGCAGGCTGACGCCGGATGTCAGGAGAACGGAGCCGAGCCAGTCGATCTTGGCGGGGCGTTTGATGTGCTGGATCTTCAGGGTGACCTGGAGCAGGATGAGCGCGACGACGGCGAGCGGCACGCAGACAAAGAACGTCCAGCGCCAACCGAGCGGGCTGTCCACGATGAATCCGCCGAGCAGCGGTCCGCCGGCTGTTCCGACAGCCATCACGGCACCCATGTACCCGGAGTATTTGCCGCGGTCCCGCGGCGGGATCATGGTGCCGATGATGGACTGTGCCAACGCGGTGAGCCCGCCCATGGCAACGCCCTGGATCACGCGGGCGGTGAGCAGCAGCGGGATGGTCTCCGAAAGCCCGGCCATGACCGAGCCGGCCACAAAGATCACGATGCTTAACTGGACCAGCAGCTTTTTGTTGAAGAGGTCCGACAGCTTGCCCCAGATGGGGGTGGTGACGGCGTTCGCCAGCAGGGCGGCGGTAATCACCCAGGCGAAGTCGGTCTGGGTGCCGTGGAGGTCCGACATGATGGTGGGCAGCGCGTTGGCCACGATGGTGCTGCTGAGGATGGCGGTGAAAAATGCCGCCAGAAGCCCGGTGAGGGCCTCCATGATCTGGCGGTGGGTCATCACTATGGGTGGGGCGGCGGGTGCTTGGCTCGACATATCGGTCCTTCTAGGGGGTCGGGATGGTGATGGGTCCGGCCGCCGTTGCCCGGGTTGACTGTTTGAGGGATTCGGAGAGCCTGGCCAGGATCCGTGCCGTGTCTTCGGCGTCTTCCTGGCTCCAGTCGCTGAGGTAACCCTGCAGGGTTACCGCGCGGTGTTCCTCTATCTGGCGAAGCTTTTCCGCCCCCGCAGGCGACAAGGCAACCAGCTGGGCCCGGCCGTCGTCGGGATCCTGCCGCCGGATGACATAACCCTGTTCTTCAAGGTCGGCGATGTGGCGGCTGAGGACAGGGGCGCTGACACCGAGGCGCTCAGCGAGGTGGGTGGCACGCGATTCCCCCTCCCCCACGTAGCGGAGCACGCCCTGCAGGGCGACCCCCGTGTCCTGCCCGCGGAAGCTCGCCGCAGCCACACAGCGGACCATGCGCTGGAGGTCGAAGATGCGGTAGACCAGGTCCGCTGCGGTGTCCGGCGCGACTGCCATGATGAAGATCTCCTCAGTTGTTTGCCTGAAGCAACTATATCCCTAAATGGTTGCCTTGGGAAACTAAGAAGACGAGTGAGGCCCCCTCTCCTCTCGGAAAGGGGGCCTCATTAGTGGTTCCCCGCGCGGCGGGAGTGAATTCTTTGCGCTTGGGCTTAGGTGCCCAGGTGCGTCGGGCCGAACATCTTGAGCAGGGTTTCGACGACGACGACGTTGGGCCCGTCTGCCGCGAAGCCCGCCCTGAGCGCGTCCCCCACATCCTCGGGGGCAACGCGCGTGGCCGGCACACCGAACGCTTCCGCGAGCTTGACGAAGTCCGGACGTGCGAGTTCGGTGGCCGTGGCCTTGCCGAAGGCGCCCACCATGTATTCGCGCAGGATGCCGTAGCCGCCGTCGTCCACAATCAGCCAGGTGACCGGGACATTGTGCTGCGTGGCGGTGGCGAGTTCGGAGATGGAGTACATGGACGAGCCGTCCCCGGAGACAGCGAGCACACGGCCGGACCTGCCCAGCGTCTCCAGCCCCACGGCCCCGCCGATGGCTGCCGGGAAGCCATACCCCAGTCCCCCGGCACCCTGGGCTGAGTGGAACTGGCCCTGCCGGGCATCCCAGCAGCTCCAGCCCCAGTAGGCCGCAATGGTCATGTCCCAGAAGGTCTGCATGTCATCGGGAACGGCTTCGCGGATGTCGGCCATGAACTTCAGTTCCTTGGCCAGGTCCTGCGATTCCAGCCGGGCCCGCACCTTGGCCAGGGACTCCCTGACCAGGTCCTCGGGGCTGACTCCGTGCCAGCTGCGGGCTGTTTCGACGGGCGCCACCAGGGCTTCATCGAGGGCGGCGAGCGCCTGCCCTGCGTCGGCACGGATGCCCAAACCGGGACGGTTGGACTCGAGCACGCGCGGCTCGGCGTCGATCTGGATGATCCGGCCCCGGGGCTCGAACGTGAAGTAGTTCGATGTCACCTCGCCCAGGGACGAGCCGATCACGATCAGGACGTCGGCATCCTCCAGCACGTCGGTCATGTACCGGTCCTCGATCCAGGACTGCAGCGAGAGCTCGTGGTTCCAGGGGAACGCGCCGTTGCCGCCCGGGGTGCAGATCACGGGCGCCCGGAGCTTTTCGGCAATGGAGAGCAGGGATTTCTCGGCCCGGCCCCTCCGGGTGCCGCCGCCGGCGATGATGGCCGGACGCTCCGCCGTCGACAGCCATTTCACGGCTTCGCGGACAAGCTCCACGCGCGGCGGGTTGTCGGCCGCCTCGGCGAGCGCATCCTCCACCGGGGGAACCATGATGGGATCCAGCAGGACGTTCTGCGGGATTTCCAGCCAGACCGGGCCCTGCGGCGAGGAGATTGCCTCGGTCCAGGCGTCCTGGATGGCGGACGGAATGCCGGAGGCGTGCTGGATGAGGCGCTGGCTCTTGGTGACGTTGGCGGCCGAGGCCTTCTGGTCATCGAGCTGGTGGAGCATGCCCTTGCGGCGGGCGCCGAGTCCGTCGAGCGGGATCTGGCTGGCGACCACCACCATGGGCACACCCGTCGCGTAGGCCTCCTGCAGGCCGGCGAGGGACGTCAGTGCGCCGGGTCCGGTGGACAGGAACAGCACACCCACTTCACCGGTGGCGCGCGCATAGCCGTCAGCGGCGAAGGCACTGTTGTTCTCCACACGGGAAGAGACAAAGTGGAGGTTGCCGCGGCCCATGGCATCGAACAGCCCCAGCGCGTGCTGGCCGGGGATGCCGAAGACCGTTTTGGCACCAAGTGCTTCCAGGGTTTCGACGACGAGATCCCCGCCGTTGCGCTGGCCGGTCGCGCTCGTAGGGGCTGCTGTGCCCGGATCAAAATCGATCATTCTTATGACTCCTTCGAGGCGGCGGCGAAACCGGCGGGCTGGCGAACTTCCTGACCGAGGGCCTGGGCGGCGTAGCCGCTGGCTGCGCCGAAACGGTCGCCTTCCACTGCATTGTCCGCCATCAGGGTGACCAGTTCATAGGCCACATGGCTGGCAGCGACGCCGGTGATTTCGGCATGGTCGTAGGCCGGTGCCACTTCAACGATGTCGGCCCCCACCAGGTTCATGCCGCGGAAGCCCCGGATGATTTCCAGGAGCTCGCGGCTGGTGATGCCGCCGGCCTCGGGGGTTCCGGTGCCGGGTGCGTGGGCGGGGTCCAGGACGTCGATGTCCACCGAAATGTACAGCGGGCGGTTGCCGATCCGGTCGCGGACCTTGGCCACCGTCTCCAGGACGCCCTGGTAGTAGACGTCCGCGGAAGTGACGATGCCGAACCCGAAGCGGTGGTCGTCGTCGAGATCCTTTTTGCCGTAGAGCGGCCCGCGGGTGCCGATGTGGCTGATGGCCTCGGTGTCCAGGATGCCTTCCTCGACGGCCCGGCGGAACGGGGTGCCGTGCGTGTATTCGGCGCCGAAGTAGGTGTCCCAGGTGTCCAGGTGCGCGTCAAAGTGCAGCATGGCGACGGGGCCTCCGGCGCGTTCTGCCGCAGCGCGGAGCAGCGGCAGGGCGATGGTGTGGTCTCCGCCGAGCGTGACCAGCTTGCTGCCGCCAGACGTCAGGTCCAGGGCGTTCTGCTGGATGGTTTCGATGGCCTCGTTGATATTGAACGGGTTGACCGCCATGTCGCCGGCGTCGGCCACCTGGATGTTCTCGAAGGGGCTGACGTCCCATGCCGGGTTGTACGGGCGGAGCAGGCGGCTGGCCTCGCGGACATGGTTTGCGCCGAACCTTGCGCCGGGCCGGTACGAAACGCCGGAGTCGAAGGGTACGCCCACCACGGTCACGTCGGCCTTGGCCACCTGGTCCAGGCGGGGCAGGCGGGCATAGGTGGCGGCTCCGGCATAACGCGGAATGCGGGCAGAATCGATCGGGCCAATGTTGCCGTTGGCTTCGATGCGCAGCTCTTTCACGGTGAGCCTCTCCTTCGAGGATTGATCGGCAGGTGTGACAGCCATCATAGCCCGAAGTTTTCTAATGCGCATCAACTGTTTACATGCTGCCCCCCTTACGTCTGCGGATTCCGCGCCGTCCACGTTCGTTGCCTGCCCGCCGCCGGCGCCGCGTACCTTCCAACCCAGTTACCTCCGGGCCGGCCGGACCCCCGTCGCCCGCAAGGCCCGAATCCCGCGGGCTTCCCTGGCCAGCGTGCCGCGACAGGCCGAGCAACCGGGCGGGAACGCACGGCGCGGGCGGTCCGGCACGGTCCCGCGCCGTCCACATACGGCCTCTTCTGCCTTCCGTCCGGCGCGGGCACGGCCTGCAATGGCCTGATGGACATCTTCGAATACCTCAAGCAGGCGGGCGGAGCGGCCCGTACCGCGCAGCTCCTCAGCGCCGGCTACTCCCGGCGGGACATCGGCCGGCTCACGGACCTGGGTGCGACGCAGCCACGCCGGGGAGTTTTCCTCGTACCGGACTGCGACCCGGACCTCGCCGCCGCAATCCGGCACAACGGACGGCTGACATGCGCCAGCGCAGCCTCCCGGTACGGGTTGTGGCTCCGAAATCCCCCGCCCCGCCTGCATCTCGCATGCAATCACGGCCACGGAAGGGGCTTCATCCGGCACCGGACCCTCCGCTTCGATGGCCACCAGGACTTACCGATAGCTGCGGTGGAAGACGTAACCTTGCACGCGCTCGGATGCCTGGCGCCGCCGTCGTCCACGGCCTTGGCGACATCGGCCATCCGACTGCACGGTATTCACTTGGAGCTGCTCAAAGACCAGCTTCGGGGAGACCGGTCGGCCCCGATCCGGCAGGCGCTGCGAGATCTGGACCTTCGCGCGGAGTCCATTGTGGAAGTCGATGCGCAGCACCTTTTCCGGACCAACGGCATCCATTTCGACGCCCAGGTGTTCCTGCCGGGAATCGGACGGGTGGATTTCCTGCTGGACGGGTTCCTAATCGTGGAAATCGACGGATTCGCGTTCCATTCACAGCGTGCGGACATGCTCCGGGACCGCGACCGGAACAATACGTCAACAGTTCAGGGATTCGCCGTCCTGCGCTACATGCCGGAGCACATCTGGTTCAACCCGGACCATGTATTGGGAGAAATCCGGGCTGTGCTGGCCTCCCGGAACGGACAAGGGACAGCAACACGGGCGTTCCAGCCCGGTTAGTCATGCCGGCGGCCCCAATCCGTGCATCTCCGCCCGCGCCAACCCGCGCCAACCCGCGCCACACCCGGGGCGCGGCCCTGCGAGGCGGGCAACAAACCGGGCAGGAACGCACGCGGGCGAGCAAAAGGAACTAGCGGCTCGCAGCCGGGACCAGGACCCAGAGAACCTCAACGGATTCGTCCGTGGGATTGACCCAGGTGTGCGGCTCGCGGCCCGGGAAGGTCACGGTATCGCCGGTGCTGAGTTCGTATTCCTCGTTGGTCAGGATCAGGCGGATGCGGCCCTTGATCACGTGGAGCACGTCCACATCGCAGTCCACCGCGTAGAGTTCGGCCTCGCCCCGGCCGTGGGGCTCAATCACGGCCTGGATGATCTGGATGCGGCGCTCGGACCGGGCCGTCAGCAGCCGCTCCACAATGCCCTCGCCGCCCAGGGAGATTTTGGGACCGTGGTTCCGCTTGGTCAGGTGGGTTTCCGGGGCCGCAAACAGATCGCCAATGGAGATGGACAGCACCTGGCACAGCGTCACCAGCGAGGCGACCGACGGCGATGTAAGGTCGCGCTCCACGCGGCTCAGGAACCCCTTGGTCAGCCCCGTGGCGTCGGCAACCTGCTCGATGGTCAGCCGCTGGGACTGCCGGGCGGCACGGATTCTGGACCCGATGGCAACCGGAATGTTGCTCGGCTCGACTGGCAGTGCCTTCATATGCTGACCTTTCATGGCCGGCGGTCCGGCCCCATCTCTGGAGCAATCCTAGTGGCCCGCAGTGGCCGTGACGCGGCGCGAGCCCGGTTCACCGACAAGATGGCGCTGCCGTCCTTGACTGTTACGCACGTCACAACATACTCTTTTAGGCAACAAGTGTTGCCTGTCAGGCAATATGAACCCCTTCCACTTCTCAGCAGACCAGCTCCAGGAGCCCCAACATGGACGCAAATTTCGTCAACATCGCCATTGTGGTGGTGTATCTCATCGCAATGCTGGCCTTTGGCTGGTGGGGCAAGTCCCGCACCAAGAACAACAGCGACTTCCTTGTGGCCGGCCGCCGCCTGGGCCCATTCCTTTACACCGGCACCATGGCCGCCGTCGTCCTCGGCGGAGCGTCCACAGTAGGCGGCGTGGGCCTCGGCTACAAGTTCGGCATCTCCGGGATGTGGCTGGTGGTGGCCATCGGCGCCGGCGTACTCCTGCTGAGCCTCCTCTTCGCCGGCACTATCCAGAAACTGAAGATCTACACCGTCTCCCAGATGCTCACCCTTCGCTATGGCAGCAAGGCAACGCAGACCTCGGGCATCGTTATGCTCGCCTACACGCTCATGCTGTGCGCCACCTCCACCAGCGCGTACGCCACCATCTTTGTGGTCCTCTTCGGCTGGGAGCGCTGGCTCGCCATCGCCATCGGCGGCGCGATCGTCCTGGTCTACTCCACCATTGGCGGCATGTGGTCCATCACCCTCGCGGACCAGGTGCAGTTCGTCATCAAGACCGTGGGCATCTTCGCGCTGATGCTCCCCTTCACGCTCAACGCCGCAGGCGGCCTCGACGGCATCCGCAGCCGCGTGGATGAAAGCTTCTTCCAAATGGACGGCATCGGCCTGCAGACCATCATCACCTACTTCGTGGTCTACACCCTGGGCCTCCTGATCGGCCAGGACATCTGGCAGCGCGTATTCACCGCCAAGACTCCCGGCGTGGCCCGCTGGGGCGGCGCCACCGCAGGCATCTACTGCATCCTTTACGGTGTTGCCGGGGCACTGATCGGCATGGCGGCAAGCGTGGCCCTGTCCGGCATGGACATCGCCGCCAAGGACGACGTCTACGCCGAGGTTGCCCAGACCATCCTTCCCGTCGGCATCGGCGGACTGGTGCTCGCTGCAGCCGTGGCCGCCATGATGTCCACTGCCTCCGGCGCCTTGATTGCTGCCGCCACCGTGGCCCGCGCGGACGTCCTCCCGTTTGTTGCCAGCTGGTTCGGCAAGGACATCAACACGGACGATACCGACAACCCCGAGCACGATGTCAGGGCCAACCGCCTCTGGGTCCTGTCCCTCGGCATCGTGGCCATCCTGATCGCCATCATCACCAAGGACGTGGTGGCCGCCCTGACCATCGCCTACGACATCCTGGTTGGCGGGCTCCTGGTAGCCATCCTCGGCGGCCTCGTCTGGAAGCGCGGCACCGGCCTGGCCGCCGCAGCCTCCATGGCCGCGGGCTCCGTGGTCACCCTCGGCACCATGATCGTGCTGGAGATCAACGCCAAGGCCCCGCTGGACGGTGTCTTCGCCAACGAGCCGATCTACTTCGGCCTCATCAGCTCCGCCGTGGTCTACGTGGCGGTCTCGCTCCTCACCAAGCCCACTGACCCCCAGGTCATGCGGAACTGGGTGCGGCGGGTAGCCGGCCAGGACAACGAGGAAGTCCCCGTAACCGTGACAGCCCCGTAATCCCGGCAAGCTCGTTCACTCAAGGGCAGCGCACGACGGCGGCACTTCCGGTTCGCGTTCAACGAACCGGAAGTGCCGCCGTCGTGCGTCCTGCCCGGTCCTGCTATTCAGTGTCGCGGAACTCGTCGTCGTCCAGGGGAACCACGCGCTCCTCGGCATCCACCTTCACCGGAGGTGTGGGGACAACGACCACCTCTTCCCCGTCCAGGAATTCGTCCTCTGCGTCCCAATCGTCCTCGCTGACGGGGACATCCTCGGCGTAGTCGTATGCGGGATCCGATTCAACAGCCTCGAGGTGCGGCATGTCCGGTTGCTGTCCGGTGGTGTTCATGATTCAACCTCCGTTTGATCGCCTGACGTGCTCTTGCGGGTGGGCTCCACACCTTCATCACAGCACCGGCCGCCAGCCCGGTCAAGGGTCTTTGGAACCACCCCGCAAACACGCCCGGAACGGCGGAAATTAAGGGAACCCGAAACTCCGCAGTGAGGTTTGCCAGCCGAAAATCCGCGGAATTCCGCGGTAAGCTGGCTCTGCAATGGGGCCGAACCATGCCCCATCCAGCACAGGAGCTCCCGTGTCCCAGTACGCCAATTCACGCCGCACCCACCCGGCGGGAACCCGAACCGCCGAGCCCACACCGGCCGATATCCGCCGGTGGCGCCAGTACCTCGCGGACGAACGCGCGGAAGCCGCCGTCTACCGTGATCTTGCCCAGAACCGCGAGGGCGAAGAGCGCGAGATCCTGCTGGCCCTCGCCGAAGCAGAAGGCCGCCACGAGGCCCACTGGCTCGAGCTCCTCGGTGAGCACGCACAAAAGTCCCGGCCTGCGTCCCTGCGCAGCCAGCTCCTGGGCTTCCTGGCCCGCCACTTCGGCTCCGTCTTTGTCCTGGCCCTGGCCCAGCGGGCCGAAGGCCGCTCCCCCTACGCCATGGATCCGAACGCCACGGACGCCATGGCCGCAGACGAACAGATCCACGAAGAGGTGGTCCGCGGCCTGGCAACCCGGGGCCGCAATCGGCTGGCCGGAACGTTCCGTGCGGCCGTTTTTGGTGCCAACGACGGCCTGGTCAGCAACCTCTCACTGGTGATGGGCATGGCCGCCTCGGGCGTGGCCAGCAGCGTGGTGCTGCTAAGCGGCGTGGCCGGGCTCCTCGCCGGCGCCATGTCCATGGCGGCGGGAGAATTTGTTTCCGTCCGCTCCCAGCGCGAACTGCTGGCCGCCACAAAACCCACCCAGATCACCCTGGCCGCGGCCCCGAAACTGGATATCGAACACAACGAACTCCTCCTCGTCTACCTGGCGCGCGGGATGTCCCACGAGGCCGCCGAGCACCGCGTCGCCGAGCGTATTGGCATGCTCGGCTGCGACTGCGATCCCAGCCTGTCCCTCCATCCCGAACTGCCTGATGCGGATGACGAGCACGAAGCCGTGGGAACAGCGTGGGGGGCGGCGCTGTCCAGCTTCTGTTTCTTCGCTTCCGGCGCCGTGGTCCCCATCCTGCCGTTCCTGTTCGGCCTGACCGGTGTGCCCGCACTGGTGGTTGCCGCAGTGCTGGTGGGGATGGCGCTGCTGGTGACCGGCGGAATCGTGGGTCTGCTGTCCGGGACATCCCCGTTGTCCCGCGGCCTGCGCCAGCTGGCAATTGGCCTGGGTGCCGCCGCGGTGACCTATCTGCTGGGGCTCGCCTTCGGCACCGTGGTGGGCTAACCGCCCAGCACGCCCAGCGCCTCAGCCACGCTGTCCACCAGGAAAATCCGGTCCGCCATGGGCCGTCCCGCAGCCAGCGTCCGCAGCATCGGCCAGGCGGGCAATTCCTGCTCCCAGTACCGCCTGCCAACCAGCACCATCGGCGTGACGGCTTCGCGGGCACTGTAGTAGTTCTCGCACGCATCCTGGAAGATCTCCTGCACCGTGCCGGCAGCTCCGGGCAGGAAGATGATGCCGCCGTCGCACAGCTCCAGCAGGATCGCCTCGCGGATGGCGTTGGCGAAGTATTTCGCGATGTGGGTGGCGAAGTAATTGGGCGGCTCATGCCCGTAGAACCACGTGGGGATTCCCAGCGACGGCATTCCGCCCGGATGACGTTCGACGACGGCAGCCGCCTCGCGCGCCCACGCGGACACCGAGGGCCGAAACCCGGGGACGGCCTGCAACGCAGCCAGCGCCGCTTCGAAGTCATGAGCCGGGACGTGGCTGAGGTAAGCGCCCAGGTTGGCAGCTTCCATGGCCCCCGGACCACCGCCCGTGGCCACCAGCCGCCCGGACCGGGCGAGGAGCCGGCCAAGCTCCGCTGCCTGCGCGAACTCCGGAGTACCGCGTTGTGCGGCGTGCCCGCCCATCACCCCGACGGTGGTCCGGCCGGCTGCGAGGTCCGACCGCCTGAATTCCTCCAAGGCATCGCCGATGGCATGGTCATGGAGCGCCGAAGCCAGCGTGGCGTCCAGCCGGCGCCGCTGCCCCGGGCTGATGCTCCACTGATACACCAGCGCATCGGGCAGTTCCTCGTATGGCCTCGATTCCAGGCCTGCGTAGAGTTCCTGCGGCGTGTACAGCCGGGCCCGGTAGGCGTCGAACGGCACACCCGCCAGCCTGGGAAAGATCAGTGCGCCGCGGTGCCGGAGGGTGTCCTCCACCCCAGGGTCGAAGGTGCAGCCGAGGAAGATGGCGCCTTCCACGTCCAGGGCAGCAAGGGCCGCTTTCCGGCCCCGCAGGTCCAGCGACTGGGCGTGCCAGCCGCGCATGGCCACTGCCCCCGCCGCGACCAGGCGGTCGAAGCTGGCAAGGCTTTCGACTTCAAGGGTCCGCGGGCTGGGAGTCAGTCCGCCGGAGGGGTTCACGCCGGAGACCTAGCTCGCCAGCCCGGCGGTGCCCGTCAGGGATTGGTCGAGCCGGAGTAGTGTCTTCTCGATGCTGGCCGGGTGGCGGCGCAGGTAGCCTGCCAGCCGGAGGAAGAACTTGCCCCGGACTGCCCTGGCATCCCACTGTTCGGTGACGCGGGTCCCGGCGTTGCCGGCGTCGTCGGTGGCCGGTTCCAGGATGTAGCGCCAGACGTGGCCATAGAAGTGGCGCCAGGCAATGCGCCGGCCCTCCTCAAACTCACAGACCGTGTTCAGGATTTTGTAGTCCACTTTCATGTTCATCTCCATGCCGAACCGGGATCCGAGCTCCAGCCGCTCCGGGCCGCGGGGCTGGGCCCCCTTGACGGTGCCCGACCCATCAATAACGCTGTGCAGGGCCGGCGTGGCCAGCACCTCGAAGATCTCCTCCGGTGCTGCGGGAATGAAGCGCTCACGGGACACCAGGTATCGGTTGTTCATTCCCCCAGCCTAGTCAGGCGGGGCCGGCGTCTTCCGGCCCCGCCTGACTAGGCGTGTCAGGGCTTTGGTGCGGGGACCCGCTTAGCCGTTGAACTCGGCGGGGTGCGGACCCGTACGCCCGTCCCGCTCCAGGCCGTCGATCACGGCCAGTTCATCCGCAGTGAGGTCGAAGCCGAAGACGTCCAGGTTTTCGCGGATCCGCTCCGGGGTAACGGACTTGGGGATGATGACCCTCCCTTGCTGCAGGTGCCAGCGCAGGATGGCCTGCGCGGGGCTGACACCGTGCCGTGCGGCAATCTCCGTGACCGCCGGATCGGCCAGCACGGCACCCTGCGCCAGCGGGCTCCAGGCTTCCGTGGCGATGCCGTGCGCGGCGTTGTAGGCGGCAATGTCCTGCTGCTGAAGGGCCGGGTGAAGCTCGATCTGGTTGACTGCCGGCACTGTTCCGCCCAAGTCGATGACCTTCTGCAGGTGTTCAGGGAGGAAATTGGACACCCCGATGGCCTTAACCCTGCCGTCGGCCAGCAGCCGCTCAAAGGCCCGCCAGGACTCGAGATACAGGTCTGTCGCGGGCGCCGGCCAGTGGATGAGGTACAGGTCCAGGTAATCCAGACCCAGCTTCCCGAGGCTGGCCTCGAACGCGGCCAGCGTGGCGTCGTAGCCGAGGTCGGCCACCCACAGCTTGGAGGTGATGAACAGCTCGGCACGGTCGATGCCCGACTCTGCGATGGCACGGCCGGTGCCCGCTTCGTTGCCGTAGATCGCGGCGGTGTCAATGCTCCGGTAACCCGCCGTGAGGGCGAGGATGACGACGGCGGAGGTGTCGTCGTCGGACACCTGGAAGACGCCGAATCCAAGCTGCGGCATGCGCACACCGTTGTTGAGGGTGATGGCGGGGATAGTGGTGGACGTGGAAGTCATGAGGATCTCCTTGGGTGCTGGGGTGTTGCGGATGTGGAAGAACTAGAGCAGGACGTCCGCGCGTTCGACGGCGGCATCCGCGCTGTGTGCGGACGGCACCTGCGCTGCGGATTCATGCTGGACGGATGCTTCCCGGGCGGCGGCGCGGGCAACGGCCCGCTTGGCTCCGGCGGCAGCCAAGATCATGACGGCGAGCCCGAGCAGTGTGATGCCGGCACCGGCCCAGATGGGTGAGGTGTAGCCGAGTCCGGCCGTGATGGTCACGCCACCCAGCCAGGCGCCGAGCGCATTGCCCACGTTGAAGGCGCCGATGTTGGCACCGGAGGCGAGGGTGGGGGCGCCGGCCGCGTACTTCATCACGCGCATCTGCAGGCCGGGAACCGTGGCGAAGCCGAAGCCGCCCATCAGGACGATGGAGGCCACTGTGAGCACCTGGCTGCCTGCGGTGAGGGCAAAACCGACGAGCACCACCACGAGTACGGAGAGCACCACGACCAGGGTGCGGTCCACGTTGCGGTCCGCGGCCTTGCCGCCGATGGTGTTGCCGATGAACAGGCCAACCCCGAAGACGATAAGCAGCCACGGCACGGTGGACGCCGCGAAGCCTGAAACTTCGGTGAGCGTGAAGGCGATGTAGGTGAAGGCGCCGAACATCCCGCCGTAGCCGAGGATGGTCACCAGGATGGAGAGCCACACCTGGCCGGAGCGGAAGGCCCGCAGTTCGGTGCGCAGGGATCCCGGCACGGTGTCACCGTGACCGGTCTTGGGCACCAGCGCGAGGATTCCCAAGAGGGCGATGACACCAATGACGGTGATGGCCCAGAACGTGGAGCGCCACCCGGCAGCCTGCCCCAGCATGGTGCCGAACGGCACGCCCAGAACATTGGCTGCCGTGAGTCCGGTAAACATAATGGCGATCGCCCCGGCCTTCTTGGTGGGGGCCACCATGTCCGCGGCCACCACGGCACCGATTCCGAAGAAGGCACCATGGGCCAGGGCAGCAATAATGCGGCCGATCATCATCATGCCGTAGTCCGGGGCGATGGCTGAGATCAGGTTGCCGGCGATGAACAGCACCAGCAGGACGGCGAGTACGGGCTTGCGTTCAAACCGTGTCACCGCCGCTGTCAGCAGCAAGGCGCCGACCACGACGGCGAGGGCGTAGCCGGAGATCAGCCAGCCTGCCGTGGCCTCACTAACCTGGAAGTCGGCGGCCACCTCGGGGAGGAGGCCCATAATGACGAACTCGGTGAGTCCGATGCCGAACCCGCCGAGGGCGAGGGCTATCAGGCCGATGGGCATGGGGTGCTCCTTTGAAGAATGTACGGGTGGGAATGTACGGGGCGAGATAGGAAGCGTAAGCTAGTAGTTGCAGACGCGTTATTTATTGTTGCACGTGCAAATACCCAGCGCAAGCAACTAAATTGGAGTGTGTGCCGGTTCACGCCTGAGGCGTCCCGGCGTACCACCCCGAAAGGACAGGAAAATGGGCATCAAGGACGACGCCGTCGAGGTTCGCGCGCAGGGCTGGCGCACCCTGGCGGCACTGCATGGCCTGATCGAGGGCGAGCTGGAACGGTCGCTCCAGGCGGAGTCGAAGCTGTCCGTAGTGGAGTACACGGTCCTGGACGCCCTGAGTCGTCAGGACGGCTGGCACATGCGGATGCAGCAGCTCGCCCGCGCCACCGCCCTGAGTGCCAGCGCCACCACCCGGCTGGTCAACCGGCTTGAGGACCGCGGCCTACTGACCCGGATCCTCTGCGCCGATGACCGCCGGGGAATCTACACGGAACTCACCGCCAGCGGCGTCGCCCTGCTGGAGGAAGCCCGGCCGGTCCACGACGCCACCCTGGAGCGCGCACTGGGCGAGGCCCAGGGCATTCCGGAACTCGCAGCCTTGGTGGACGCTCTACCGCGGCTCCACGCAACGGCGCAGTAACCAAACGGCGCAGTAGCCGCAGAAGGCGCCGGACGCGGCGCCCGCGCCGCCCGAAAACTGGCCGCCCGCCGTCGCGAAGACCTCTTGACCGCAGTCCGGGACAGGCGTAGATTAGTAATCAATCAATCAGTTGATCAACGGAGTAGTTGATTAGACGCAGTAGTTGATTAGACGCAATAGTCGATTAGACGCAAGGTTGATCACGGAACGATTGGTTTTGAAGTGAAAGGCCCGCAGCACAATGAACTCCGACGACGGCACCCTGGACTCGGCCTTTATGGCCCTGGCCGATCCCGTGCGGCGGCAGATCATTGCCCGGCTCAGCCGGGGGCAGGCCACAGTCAACGAATTGGCGGAACCCTTCGCGATTACCAAACAGGCGGTCTCGAAGCACATCCAGGTCCTCGAGCAGGCCGGGCTCGTCACCCGCACGCGTGACGCCCAGCGCAGGCCCGTCCACCTGAATCCCGCACGGCTTGAGGCACTCACAGCGTGGATCGACCAGTACCGATTGGTCCGCGAGGAGCAGTTCCGCAGCCTGGACGCCGTGCTCCGTTCCACAGCCGCCCCCGGCGGCGCACACCCCAAGGAATCACCATGAGCAATCCACTGAACCTCAGCGTTCCTGAGGGACTCCCCTTTATCGACTACGACCGCGAGTTCGATTTCCCCGTGGCGGATGTGTTCCGCGCCCACAAGGAGCCCGGCCTGATCGTCCAGTGGCTTGGCCCGCGCGGCTACAAAATGGACATCGGCCACTACGATTTCCGCACCGGCGGCAGCTACAGCTACCTCCACACCGGCCCGGAAGGGGTGCCTTACGAGTTCAAAGGCATTTTCCACACCGTCCGCGAAAACGAGTTCGCCATCCAGACCTTCGAATTCGGCGGCTACCCGGACATTGTCAGCCTCGAATTCATGACGTTCGAGGACCTCGGCAACGGACGCACCCGCCTGCGGGGCCACTCCGTCTACCCCAGCCTCGAGGCACGCGACGGCATGGCCCAGTCGGGCATGGAAGGCGGCATGACCGAAGGCTACGAGCGGCTGGACGAACTGCTGAGCGGCGCCAAGGTCTAAAACCCATAAAGTACACCGGCGGACGGTCACCTTCCCTGCGGAGGTGACCGTCCGCCGTCGTGCCTTGGATGAATCCTCACGAGAAGCGTCGAAGGGCACCTCCTGAATCATGTGGACTGACGTCAGGACATGAACCCCAGTCATTTCGTCACCAACTAGCCAATTCCGCCCCCTTGACCCTCCCCGGACGGCTGCTACTATCGAGAAAAGGAAGCATGTCCTATCAAAAGAACAAAGGGTGACATACCCGGCACGTCCTGAAGCGGACGTTGCAGGGATTAATCCTGGAACACGGGGAACATTCAGTGGCGAATCAACTTGGTCTCAACATCGACCGGTCCTCCCCCATACCCCTGTACCACCAGGTGGTCCAGGGCATCGAGGCGGCCATCCACAGCGGGGTCCTGGAACCGGGCAGCCGGCTGGACAACGAAATCGACCTCGCCGCGCAGCTCAACCTGTCCCGGCCCACCATGCGCAAGGCCATGGACGAACTGGTCCGCTCCGGCCTGCTGGTCCGCAAGCGCGGCGTGGGAACCCAGGTGGTCTCCAGCCAGGTCCGCCGCCCGCTGGAGCTCTCCAGCCTGTTCGATGACCTCACCAACAACGGCAAAAAGCCCACCACCGAGGTACTGAGCTTCTCCCACATGGAGGCCGACGCCCCCACCCTGGCGACGCTGCAGCTGCCGGCCGGCTCCAAGGTCTACCACTTCACCCGCCTTCGGAAAGTGGGCGGCAAGCCGCTGGCGCTGATGGAGAACTGGGTCCGCGATGACATCGCCACCATGGACGAAGCCATGCTGGCCGCCGAGGGCCTCTACTCCATCCTGCGCCGGGGCGGCGTCAACTTCCGCCTGGCCACCCAGCGGATCGGCGCGATGATCGCCAACGACTACCAGGCGCCCCTGCTCGAGACCGAGGTGAACTCGGCCCTGGTGACCATGGAACGCACCGCCGTGGACGATACCGGCCGCCGCGTCGAGACCGGCCACCACGTCTACCGTGCCGATTCCTACAGCTTTGAAATGACACTCGTACAGCGCTAACGCAAGGACTTCTGCCATGACCAACTGGGTCTACCCCCTGGGCTCCGCCACCGACGGCACCTGGGACATCTCGCTCGGAACCTCCGATTCCACCACTGCCGTGGACGGCTGGGCCCACACCGGCCTGAAGGTTGCCACCCTCGCGGCGGGCGCCGCCGTCGAGCTTCCCGCGGCCGGTGAGGAACGCATCGTGGTTCCGCTCAACGGCTCCTTTACCGTCACCGTGGACGGCGTCGGCTACCCCCTGGCCGGGCGGCGCTCGGTGTTCCACGGTCCCAGTGACGTCCTGTATTCGGGCATTGGGAACGCCGTCACCATCAGCTCGTCCGACGGCGGCCGCGTGGCCGTCGCCACCGCCCCGGCGCAGGCTTCCTACCCCACCCGGCTCGTTACGGCTGCCGAGACACCCATGGAACTGCGCGGCGCGGGCAACTGCTCCCGCCAGGTCCACAATTTCGGCACCCCGGCCGCACTGGAAGCAGACCGCTTTATCGTCTGCGAGGTCATCACCCCCGCCGGCAACTGGTCCTCCTATCCCCCGCACAAGCACGATGAGGAGAAGGACGGAGAAACGCACCTCGAGGAGATCTACTACTTCGAGACGCAGGTTGCCGCCGGTTCCGGGGCACCTGCCGACGCCGATGCCATCGGCTACCAGCGCGTCTACGCCTCCGATGACCGCCCCATCGACGTGTCCGCAGAAGTCCGCACCGGCGACGTGGTGCTGGTCCCCTACGGCTGGCACGGCCCTGCCATGGCGGCACCGGGCTACGACCTCTACTACCTCAACGTGATGGCAGGCCCCGGCCCCGTGCGCGAATGGCTGATCAGCGATGACCCGCACCACGGCTGGGTGCGGCAGACCTGGGACGGGCAGGACATCGACCCCCGGCTGCCGTTTACAGCCTAGGCCGGTTCCCGCAGTCACCAAAAAACAATGCCCCGCCGGAAGAAATTCCGGCGGGGCATTGTGCACACTAACGGCAATCAGCTGGCAACTTTCAGCGCCACCTTGACCGGCGCACCGGTCGCCAGCGACTCCTGGGCGGCGTCGGCCACCCGTGATGCTGCCACGGCGTCTTCGGGCGTGCACGGGTTCTCCCGCTCGCCCAGGATCAGCTCCACAAACGCTGCCATTTCGGACCGGTACGCCTGGTCGAAGCGCTCGGCAAAGGTCTGGTGCGGCTCCCCGACGGGGAAGGCGATCCCGGCTTCGGCCGAGGCCAAGGCGGTCTTGTTGTCCAGGCCCACCATGACCGAGCGACTGGACCCCTGGATCTCCAGGCGGACATCGTGGCCCGCCCCGTTGTAACGGGTGGCGGAAACCGTCCCCACCGTGCCGTCGTCGAAAGTAATAACGGCCAGGGCCGTATCCACGTCGCCCACCTCACCGATGGCCGGGTCGCCGTTGTTGGAGCCCTTCGCATAGACCTCCACGATCTCGCGGCCGGTCAGCCAGCGCAGGATGTCGAAGTCGTGGACCGAGCAGTCCCGGAACAGGCCACCGGACGTCGCCAGGAATTCCACCGGCGGCGGCGTCATGTCGCAGGTGATTGCGCGCAGCGAGTGGATCCAGCCCAGCTCGCCGGCCTGGTAGGCACGTTTGGCCTCGAGGTAGCCGGCGTCGAAGCGGCGCTGGTGGCCAATCTGCACCACGCCGTTGTTATCCCTGATGTAGTCCAGCACCGGCAGGGCATCGGCCACGTTCATGGCCACCGGCTTCTCGCAGAAGACCGGAATGCCGGCGTCCACTCCGGCCCGGATGAGCTCCGGGTGGGTCCCGGTTCCCGTGGCGATGACCAGGCCGTCCACGCCGGAGGCGATCAGGTCCGCCACGGAGGGCAGGAACTCGGCGCCCAGGCCCGCGGCGATATTGCGTGCGTGGTCTTCCGCAACATCCGTCAGCCTGAGCCGGACATTGATCCCGCGCGGATTGAGGTCCCCGTTGAGTGCGGCGATGTTGTTGGCGTGCATCACGCCGATGCGTCCCACTCCCACCAGGCCGAGAATGACATCCTTCATAGTGTTCCTTCGTAGGTTGTAGTGCTAACGGATTGTGGCGGGCGCCGGCTGGACGGTGAAGGCCGCCCGGAAGGCGTCCAGTGCCGCCTCGCTGTCGCCGCTGGCCCAGGCTTCCAGGCCGACCGTGCCGTCATAGCCGGCCTCGGCGAGCGCCCGGGCGACTGCCTGGTAGTTGATTTCGCCGGTGCCGGGCTCACAGCGGCCCGGGACGTCCGCCACCTGGATCTCGCCGATGTGCGGCAGGGCGGTCCGCACCAGTTCGATCAGGTTCCCCTCGCCCAGCTGTGCGTGGTACAGGTCCAGCATGAGCTTGACGTTGGGGTGGCCGGCGGCTTCCACCAGAGCCAGGGTGTCCTTGGCACGGGCCAGCGGAATCCCGGGGTGGTCCAAGACCGTGTTGAGGTTCTCCAGGCAGAACGTCACCTGGTGCTTCTCCCCCAGCGCGCCGAGGCGTTCCAGGGTCCTGGCCCCGGTACTCCACATGCGGCCTGTGGAACGGAAGACCGGACGTGCTGCTTTCCCGTCCACCAGTTCCGCGGAGTGCACCACCATGCGGCTCACCCCCAGCTCCACGGCAGTAGGGATGAGCTGTTCGGCAGTCCGGACCACATCGTCGGCCGTGTCGGGGTCCACCAGGCTGCCGGCGGTGTATCCCGTCATGGAGGAGAACACCGCCCCGGTCGCCTTGAGCGCCGTCAGGTCCTTGGTGCGGGAGTCCCAGATTTCGACGTCGAACCCGGCGTTGTGGATGCGCCGCACCCGCTCCGTGAAAGGCAGGTCCGTGAACACCATCTCCGCGCAGACGGCCAGGCGCATCAGACCCCTGCCTTGGCTGCCGCGGGGACAGCCACCGGGCCGCCCTGCTTGACGGATTCGATGCAGGCCAGCGCCATGGCCAGGGCGCGGCGGGCGTCCGCGGTTCCCGGCGTGAGGGTGAAATCGCCCGACGGCGGCAACGTACCGTCCCGCCGGGACCTCACCGCGGCGGCGAAGTCGACGAGTTCATCGGTGTAGGCGTCCCGGAAGAGCTCCACGTTGAGCCGCGGCGTGTCTGCCGCGAGGCCGACGGCGGTGTACCGGCGGGCGGCGGTTTCCGTGGCACGGCCGGCCTGGACCATGCCCTTGGAGCCGAAGACCTCGCCCCGGACGTCGTAGCCGTAGAGGGCGCTGAAGTTCGCTTCCGCCACGGCGATGGCGCCATTGCTGTAACGGATGGTGACCACTGCGGTGTCCAGGAAGCCCTGGTCGCGCAGGCCGGGTTCCACGAGGGCGTCGGCCACCGCGTAGACCTCCACGGGCTCGGCGCCTTCGTTGAACCAGTTCAGGGTGTCGAAGTCGTGGATGAGGGTTTCCAGGAAGATGGTCCAGGCGGGGACCCTGGCTGCGTGCGGGATGCTGCCGGTGCCCGGGTCGCGCGTCAGGGAGCGCAGGAGCTGCGGCTGGCCGGCTATCCCTGCGGCCAGGTCCTTCTTGGCCGTCTGGAAGTCCGCTGCGTACCGCCGGTTGAAGCCAATCTGGAAATGCACGCCGGCGGCCTCCACAGCGGCGATCGCGGCGTCGAGCTCGTCCAGGCCCTGGCCTGCGGGTTTCTCGCAGAACACGTGTTTTCCGGCCGCGGCGGCCTGGCTGATCAGGGCTGCGTGGAAGCGGGCCGGGCTGGCGATGATCACGGCATCGATGTCGGGATCGGCCAGGATGTCGTCCGCGCTGGCGGTGACCTTGGCCGTGCCGAGGGATGCTGCGAGCGCGCCGGCGGATTCGAGGTTGGGGTCGGCGATGGCGGCGAGCACGGCGTCCGGGACACGGCGGGCGATGCTTTCGGCGTGGAACGCGCCCATCCAGCCCGAACCGATGAGCCCGATGCGGATTTGCGCCGGGACGGGAGCGGGGTTCTGTGCGAGGTAAGCCATGGGCTGGTCCTTTCGTAGGGTCGTAGCGTGTGGGTTAGGTCAGTGAAATCAGTGCCGGGCGGTGCGGGCCGGAGTTGCTGCTTCGCCGGGGAACACGACGCCGAGCTGGCGGCGGATCTCATCGGCCACTTCAAGGGTGCGGATGGAGGCCGGCAGCGTCCGTTGGCTGGCCTCGGTGCCGCCTGCGGCAACGGCGCGAGCCACCGCAGCAGCCTCGTAGTGCAGGCCTTCGAAGTGGCCGCCGGCCGGTTCATCATGACGCAGGCGTGTTCCGTCGGGGAAGCGGACCTCAAAGCCGCCGGGCATGTTGAAGGGACCGTCGATGGTTAAGGTCGCTTCGGATCCCACCACGATGGCTGCGGTGGGCGTGAAATTGTGAATGTGGGTGTTCACCACAGCCTGGGCGCCGCCGTCGAACTGCATCACGGCGGACAGCTGGGCGTTGACTCCTGACTCGTGGGGCTGCCCCATGGCGGCCAGTTGCTGCGGGCTGCCCAGCACTTCCGTGACCAGGGCCAGCGGGTAGGTGCCAAGGTCAAGCAGCGGACCGCCGGCCAGTTTCGGGTTGAAGATGCGGTGGGAGGGGTCGAAGTGCTCGCCATACTCTGCGATAACCGTGGTGATGGTCCCCAGGGTACCGGCGTCGAGGAGCTGCCGGATCACGTCGAATTTCGGCAGGAAGAACGTCCAAATGGCCTCGGCGGCAAAGACGCCGGCGGCCTCGGCCCGGGCAGCGATGTCCCGCGCCTGGTCCGCGTTGAGCCCGATCGGCTTTTCGATCAGGACGTGCTTGCCGGCGTCGATGGCCAGCACAGCGGCCGCGTGGTGGCCGGTGTGCGGGGTGCATACATAAACGATGTCGACGTCCGGGGCGGCGGCCAGTTCCTCATAGCTGCCGTACGCGGCCGGCACGTCGAACGTGTCCGCGAAGGCCTTGGACCGGCTGAGCGAACGGGACCCGACGGCGGCGATCACCTGCCCGGTGTGCGCTTGGATGGATTCGGTGAAGCGCTCGGCAATCCAGCCCGGGCCCATAATTCCCCAGCGCAGCACGGGAGCGTCGCGGGAGTCGGGGACACGGGACGGTGGAAGGGCGGTAGCGGTCATAGGTAGTTGACTTTCGTGGCGGCACCGTCGCTGTGCAGTGACTGGATCATGGCTTGGGCCACGAGCGAGGCGTTCAGGCCGTCCTGCCCTCCGGCGAGGGAAGGCTTGTCCCCGGCGGCGAGCGCGGAAATCCAGGCCTGCAGCTGCAGCCGGTACGCGTCGGCGAACCGGGGGCGCCAGTCGGCAGGGATCTGCTCCTGGGTGGTTCCCTCCTGTTCGATGCGCAGCATGGCCGAATCCTGGATGGCGGTGGTGCCGCGTTCGGAGACAACCTCGCAGCGGGTGGTGTAGCCGTACTGCGCATTCAGGAACAGCTCCAGCGTGGTGAGGGTTCCGTCCGCGGTGCGGAGCGTCATAAACGCGGGATCCCGCAGTCCGGCGTCCGCCTGCCGGGTGCTCTTTCCCGCTTGCCATGACACTTCCGTGATGGGCGAGTCCAGCAGCCAGGGAATGATGTCCAGCTCGTGGATGGCCGAGTTGGTGATCGCCGATTCGGCCGTGGCGCCGGGAGCCGCGGAAGCGTTCCGGCTCACGCAGTGGACTATCAGGGGCTCGCCCTGTGCCCGGCCCTTAACGGCCTGCCGCAGCGCCACGTAGCCCGGGTCGAAGCGCCGCATAAAGCCGAGCGAGAGCAGGGACGCTCCCGTTGCGGCCACCATGTCGGCGTCCGCGGCCACCACTTCCGTGCTTTCCAGGACCGTAGGGGCCAGCGGCTTTTCGCACAGGACCGGCGTCATCGCCTCGAAGCATTCCAGGACGAGGCCGGCGTGGGTGGAATCGTGCGAGGCGACCACCACGGCATCCACCTCGCTGGAGTTGATCAGCTCCGATGGGTCCGTGGTGATGCGTGCCGACGGCGGCGCTGCCGCGGCGGCGCGGCCGGCGTCGAGATCCGCCACAAAGGAGACTACGGCACCGCCGATGCTGGTGGAGAGATTCCTGATGTGGTCCGCGCCCATGATTCCGGCGCCGATGACGCCTACCCGGATCGGCATGGTGTTCCCTTCGTTTACGTTCGTGAGCGTATGGTCGGTTCGCACGGGCATGGCGGGGCGCTCCGGAGGGGTGTCCGGAGCACCCCGCCGGGTGCCGCCGCTAGGCGTGTTTCGGGCCGCCGGCGTTAGCGCTGTCCGAGACTTCGGCCACTTCGGCTTTGACTTCTTTCACGACGTCGCCGTGGCCGCCGAGTTGTTCGAGTTCGTGGGCGAGTTCGGCGAGTTCGGCGCCGCCTGCCATCTGGGCCGTGAGCTCATCGAGGGTGATGTCCTTTTTGTCGTAGTAGCCGATGGACTTGCCGCGCTTGAGCAGCAGGAACCGGTCTCCCACGGGGAAGGCGTGGTGCGGGTTGTGCGTGATGAAAATGACGCCCAGGCCGCGGTCGCGGGCCTGGAGGATGTAGCGCAGCACCACGCCGGACTGCTTTACGCCAAGCGCCGCCGTCGGCTCGTCCAGGATCAGGACCTTCGCGCCGAAGTACACCGCGCGGGCAATTGCGACACACTGGCGTTCACCGCCGGAGAGCTGGCCGATGGGCTGCTCCACATCGCGCAGGTCGATGCCCATCTCGGCGAGTTCCTTGAGCGTGATGGCCTTCATCTTCTCCACGTCCATGCTCTTGAACGGTCCAAAACCGCTTGTGAGCTCGGAGCCGAGGAAAAAGTTCCGCCAGATCGGCATCAGCGGGACCACGGCGAGGTCCTGGTAGACGGTGGCGATCCCGGCATCCAGGGCATCGCGCGGGGAAGAGAATTTGCGTTCCTCGCCCATGATGTTCAAGACCCCGGCGTCGTGCTGGTGGAGGCCGGCGATGATCTTGATCAGCGTGGACTTGCCCGCACCGTTGTCGCCGAGCACGCAGGTGACGCGGCCGTTGTCCACGGCCATGGTGACATCGGACAGAGCGATGATGTTCCCGTAGTGCTTGCCGACCCCTTCGAGCGAGAGCAGGTGCACCGGGGTGTGCGTGAGAGGATCTTTTTCGTTTTGCAGCAGGGTTTGCTGGTCGATCTGATTGGCGTTCATTTTCCGTTGCCCCTTTACTTCAGTTCCGCGCGGCGCTTGACGATGAGGTTCACGATGGTGGCCAGCAGCAGCATCAGGCCCAGGAAGAACTTGAACCAGTCCGGGTTCCACTGGGCGTACACGATGCCCTTGTTGGCCATGCCGAAGATGAACGCACCGATCGCCCCGCCCACGGCCGAGCCGTAGCCGCCGGTCAGGAGGCAGCCGCCGATCACCGCGGCGATGATGTAGAGGAACTCGTTACCCACGCCCTCACCGGACTGCACGGTGTCGAAGGCGAAGAGGTTGTGCATGCCCAGGACCCAGCCGCAGAACCCCACGCCCATAAACAGGCCGATCTTGGTGGCCTTGACCGGCACACCCACGGCGCGGGCCGCGTTCTCGTCCCCGCCCACGGCGAAGATCCAGTTCCCCACCCGGGTCCGCATGAGCACCCAGGTGGCCACCGCGACGAGGGCGATCCAGATGAACACAGTGATTTTGACGTCGATCCCGGCGATGGTGACGGAGGAGGCGAACACGGCACGGGCCGAGGCGAAGCCGTCCATGGTGGAGATCGAGGGTGAGGACACCGACCCGCCGATCAGGCGCGTCAGGCCCAGGTTCAGGCCGGTCAGCATCAGGAACGTGGCCAGGGTAACGATGAAGCTGGGCAGCTTGGTCTTCATCAGGATCCAGCCGTTGATGAACCCGATCCCCACGGAGACGATCAGGGCAAGAAGGACTCCCACCCAGACGTTAGTGCTGAAGTACCAGCTGAACATCGATGCGGTCAGGGCCGAGGAGATCACGGCGACACCCGTGGAGAGGTCGAATCCCCCGCCGATCATCAGCAGCGACACCCCCACCGCCATGATCCCGATCGTGGAGCTGCCATACAGGATGGTCGCCAAAGCGTTGGGCTGGGTAAATGTTGAGGACACCAACGCGAAGAAGATGAAGAGGACGATCGCGCCCACCAGGGCGCCGACCTCGGGACGGCCGAGGAGCTTCTGGAACGGGCTGCGCTTCGCAACGCGCTCATCGGTGGCAGGTGATTTGATCTTGGTCTGGGTAATAGTCATGTGAACTCTCCTTGCTGCCGGGCCGGCATACACCGGCCCGGCCAGCGGGCTGTTAGCGAATACCCTGTTCGGCGAACGTGAGGACAGCCGCCGCATTGGACTGGTCAACGATGGCCGGACCGGTGAGGACTGACTGTCCGCCGCCGAGCCTGAATCCGCCCCGCTTGTTCTGCCACAGCGCATCGACGGCCCCGTAGCCCTGGAGCCATGGCTGCTGATCAACTGTGAACAGCACACTGCCGTCGGAAACCTTTTGGGCAAGCTCCTTGTTCAGGTCGAAGCTGGCAACCTTGGCCGAGCTTCCGGCCGTCGCCACTGACTTCAGGAGCGTCAGGGTGATGGGAGCACCGAGGCCGATGATGACATCGGCATCCTGGGAAGCCTGCAGCTTCGCGGTGGCCGTCGATTCCACCGATGTCATGTCCGCCCCGTTGACGTACAGAATTTCCGTGCCGGGTACCTTGGCCTTTACACCGGCACACCGGGCCTCGAGACCCACGTGCCCCTGGGCCTGAATGACGCACACCGGGTGCTTGTAACCGCCGTCTGCAAGCCGTGAACCCACGGCCTCGCCGGCAAGCTTCTCATTGGAACCGAAGTGAGTGAAGGCGCCCAGCTGTGCGGAGGCCGCTTCGCCGGCGTTGAAGCTGACAATTGGAATGCCTGCATCAGTGGCCTTTTTCAGCGCTTCCTTCAAGGCGTCAGGGGTGGCCAGGGTCACCGCTATGCCGTCTACCTTCTGGTCAATGGCCTGCTCGATCAACTGCGCCTGCCGGCCGGCCTCCGGATCGGAGGTGTACAGCAGTTCAACGTTGTCCTTCGCGGCCGCCTCCTCGGCGCCCTTTCGGACGGTGTCCCAGAATGTGTCACCGGCGGGAGCATGGGCGATCAGCGCAATCTTCATTCGCTCTGTTGTGGCGACCTGGCCACCGCCTCCACCGCTTCCGGTGTCCGGGGCACGTCCGCCGGTGCTGGAGCATGCGCTCAACGCCATCATCGGCACTACCGCCGCAACCAGAGCAGCCTTACGCCAAGAAAAATTAGCCACCTAAATCTCCTTTGATCTCTCAGGTCCGGGCTGCCACTCTGCAACCGCCGGAGCACTGTCTATCTCGATCATGGTGACCTGGCTCACGAATGTCAATACTTTGTCCTGACATTAGGATGTTTTGACGTCGATAAAGTTCCGGGACGCTCTAGACGGAGGGCGGCGCCGTCGTAGTGCGAACAACCAGCGAGGGCTTAATCAGCTCTCTTATGGGTCCTTTTGTGGGGTCCTGAATGCGCTCCAGCAGTGCTTTTGCCACGTCCGCGCCCACCAGGTCACTGCGGTTGTCCACAGATGTCAGTTCGAGATATCGGGACTTTGCCAAGGTCGAATTGTCATAGCCGATCACGGAGATTTCTGCAGGGACCGCCAAGCCATGGGCCTTGATCGCACCGAAGGCGCCCAGCGCCATCGTGTCATTGGCGGCAAAAATGGCCGTGGTGTCCGGATACCGGTCCAACAGCCAGCACGCTGAGGCGTACCCGTCCTCCTCCGCCGTACCGCCCTCATCCCCCACAATCCGCGCATCAACACCCGCCTCCCGGAGCCGGTCATCGAAGCCTGCCCTGCGATGGGCCGCGGCGCCGCCTGAACCCGTAAGGTGACCGATCCTCGTGTGCCCCAGCCGCAGGAGGTGGTCCGCGGCAATAGCGCCGCCGCCGTCGTCGTCATTGGTAATGAGGTCCGCATCTGGCGGCACGCCATTCCGCCACCCCGCCACGACAGTCGGAACCCCGGCCCCGGTCAGTGGAGTACCGCCAGGTTCCGCTGCGATCACCAGGCCGTCCACATGCATGGCCAGCAGCCCGTCAGCCGCTTCCCTGATGCGGTTCTCCCCCGGCCGGGAATCGGCCAGCGTCACATGGTAGCCATGTTCCGTCAGAACAGATTCCATCCCCCGGAGCAGATCCACGAACCAGAGGTTCCGGTAATCATCGATTACCAGGCCGATGCTCTTGGTCCTGCTGCTCGCCAGCGTGGTGGCCGCCCTACTGGGACGGTAACCCAACTCGGCAATGGCGGCCCGCACTGCCTCGCGGCGCTTATCGCTCACCCTGCCAGGGTTCTGCAGCACCAGTGAAACCAGCGACGGCGAGACTCCGGCCAACTTGGCCACATCGTAAATTGTGGGGCGTCGGGCCTGATGGTTGCGCACTGTCACCGGGGCAGCCTTCCTGGGGTCTTATGGAGTTTCGATGGATGATTGACAGGACATATAGACATGACTACGCTCAAAGTCAGCATACAAAATTGTAGCGCTACAAAAATGCCGCAGAGTGTCCCGCCGCGGCTGAATTTCAAAGGAGAAATCAATGGCTGAAAGCCTTGGTGTCGCGGTCATCGGCGCAGGCATGGCCGGAAAGGCCCACGCGGCGGCCTACCGGACGGCGTCCACCCTCTACAGCCCGGTCCTCCCCCAGGTCCGACTTGTCTCGATAGGTGACGTGAACGCCGAGTTCGGTTCCTTGGCTGCCCGCCGTTTCGGGTATGAGCGCAACGACACGTCGTGGCAGGCAATCGCCGAAGCCGACGACATCGACGTCGTCAGCGTGGTTATTGCAAACTCACTGCACCGCGAGGTCGTCGAAGGCCTGCTCGCTGCAGGCAAGCACGTCCTGTGCGAAAAGCCGCTCAGCGATTCGATGGAAGACGCACGCGCGATGGCCGCAGCCGCCCGCAACGCGTCCAGCATCGCCCGCATTGGCTTCACGTTCCGGCGCACTCCCGGCATCGCCTACATCCGCGACCTCATCCGGAACGGCGTCCTCGGCAACGTCCTGCACTTCAGCGGCCGCTACTGGACCGACTACGGCTTCAGCCCCTCCGCTCCCATGAGCTGGCGCTACAAAGGCGGCCCAGGCTCCGGGGCCCTTGCCGACGTCGGATCCCACCTGGCTTACGTCTCCGAGTTCCTGTGCGGCGACATTCAGTCCATCTCCGGCGGCCAGCTCAGCACCGTCATCAACAAACGTCCGCTGCCGCTTGCCGCCGTGATGGGCCACGACCATGCTGCCGTCAGCGACACCTTCGAAGCCGTCGAAAACGACGACTACGCAGCATTCAACGCTGAGTTCGCCACCGGCGCCGGAAGCTTCGAAGTCTCCCGCGTTGCCGCCGGACACGCCAACAGCCTCCAGTTCGAGGTGTTCTGCGAAAACGGCGCCGCCAAGTTCGACCAGCGTCGGCCCTCGGAAATCCAGCTGTTCCTCAACGACGGCTCCGGCAACGAGAACGGCTACCGCCAGGTCATCCTGGGCCCGGGCCACCCCTACATCACCGGCGGCCTGGCCATGGACGCTCCCGAGGTGGGCTTCGGCCAGAACGACGCGTTCGGCTACCAGGCCCGCGCGTTCCTCGAAGAGGTTGCCGGCCTCAGCGAAGCGGAGTCACTGCCGCGTTGCGCCACGTTCGAGGAGGGCGTGCGCAACATGGAACTCCTCGGTGCCGTCACCGAATCCGCCCTCAACAACGGAAAGAAAATCACGCTATGAAACTCGGCGTCTACAACGCAATCCTGCACGACCGGCCGTTGCCCGAGGCCCTCAAGGTCATCGCGGATCTGGGCCTGACCGGCATCGAAATCAACACCGGCGGATTCCTGCCCGCGGTCCACGTCCCCACGCTCGATGAGATCCTCACCAGCGACGCCGCCCGGGACGACTACCTGGCGATCTTCGAAGGCACCGGCGTGGCAATCGCCGGCCTGAACTGCAACGGCAACCCGCTGCATCCCAAGCGCGAAATCGGCGAGAAGCATGCCGAGGATATCCGCCGCTCCATCCGGCTCGCTGCGCGTCTGGGCCAGAACCGGGTGGTCACCATGTCCGGCCTGCCAGGTGGTGAACCGGGTGCAACCACCGTCAACTGGGTGGTGAACGCCTGGAACTCAGCTGCCCTGGACGTACTGGACTATCAGTGGGGCGTCGCCGCCGACTTCTGGAGGGAAACCGATCGCCTCGCGGCTGACCACGGCGTCAAGGTGGCCTTGGAGCTGCACCCGCAGAACATCGTCTTCAACACCGCTGACGTCTACAAGCTCATCGAACTCACTGGTGCCACCCACGTGGGTGTTGAGCTGGACGCCTCCCACCTGTTCTGGCAGCAGATGGATCCGGTGGCGGTGGTCCGCGAACTCGGCCCGCTGGTCTTCCAGGCTGCCGCCAAGGACGTCCGGGTCAACACCGCGAATGCCGCGCTCTACGGTGTGCTCGACAACAGCTTCCGCCGGCTCTCCCCGGAGGAAAACCGGACCAACCTCGGCGGCGACGAGTGGGCCAACGAGTGGCCCAAGAACTCCGCTTGGGACTTCGTGGCTCTGGGCCGCGGGCACGATACAGCCTTCTGGACCGAGTTCCTGCGCGCGCTGCATGAAGTGGACCCGGACATGCTGGTCAACATCGAACACGAGGACACCTCCCTGGGCCGGATCGAGGGGCTGGAGGTCGCAGCCAAGGTCCTGCTCGACGCTGACGCCGCGCTTGCCGCATCGCTGAACCCGGCGGTCTAACCACCCACGGCCCGCAGGCTGACAGCAGGGGCGTCGCTTCCGCGGCGCCCCTGCTGTTCTGTCTCCGGAGCATTCCCCCTGACAGAGAACGAAGAGGAAACATGCGCATTGGGATAGTCGGGTACGGAGCCGGTGGAAAGTACTTCCATGCGCCGTTCATCGAAGCGGCTGAGGACATCGAGCTCGTGGGGATCGTGGCCCGCTCGGCTGCGAAGAAGGCCGAGGTGGAAGCGGATCTCCCGGGACTTCCCGTGTATTCGAGCCTGGGAGAACTGCTTGCGGCCGGTGTTGACGCGGTGACCATCACCACGCCGCCGCACACCCGCCATGACCTGGTGATGGAAGCCATCAAGGCAGGCGTGCATGTGGTGGCCGACAAGCCCTTTGCCCCGAATGCTCAGGCGGCGCGTGAACTGGCCGAAGCCGCCGCGCGGGCCGGCGTGGTCCTCAACGTGTACCACAACCGCCGTCGCGACGCCGATATCCTCACCCTCGCCGGCGTCCTTGCTTCCGGGAAACTTGGCGACATCTGGCGGGTGCACTCCACAATGGACCAGGACAACGCCGGCAGCCTTGAAGTTGGCGCCGGCGGTGGGCTCCTGCGGGATTTGGGCAGCCACCTGGTTGACCAGATGCTGTGGCTGCTGGGACCGGCGAGCCACGTGCACGCGACCCTGGACTGGACGGACCGTTTCGGGGAGCGGACTGACTGCGGCTTTGCGGTGACCATGACGCATGCGTCAGGAGCTGTCTCCACCGTGTCTGCCAGCAAACTCAACCACTCCGAGACCCGGGAGCTGCGGGCTTACGGCAGCAGGGGCAGCTACATCGCCTCCGGCGCCGATGTGCAGGCGGAGGCCCTGATGTGGGGCCGCCGTCCGGTTGAGGAACCGGCCACGTGGGGCATCGATGCGGCCGAAAACTGGGGCACGCTGTCCACCAAGGACGGCCGCGTAACCATTGCCTCGGCGCAGGGAAACTATGCCGGCTTTTATACCTGGTTCGCCCGCGCAGTCCGTGGTGAGGGCCCCGAACCGGTGCCGGCCGCGGACGGAATCCGGACGCTGGAGGTGCTGGATGCGGCCCGACGCAGTGCGCTGGAGAATGCGGTGATCGCGCTGTAGCACCCTCTCTCACTTAATGCGGGTTATACCGGATCCCTCTCTCACTTAATGCGGGTTTTCCCGGATCCCTCTCTCACAGGGTGAGAGAGGGATCCTTGTTTTCCTGCATTAAGTGAGAGAGCGTCCTGGGCCACGCACCCGCTGGAGACACAAACGCCCGACGCCGGCCGGCGTCGGGCGTTCTTGCGTCACCCTGGTTTTTGCGTCACCTTAGGCGGACACGCCTGAGCGCTCCTTGAACAGGTGCTCGAGCTCCTCCAGGGATTTGTCCTTGGTTTCCGGAACGACGCGCTTGACCCAGACAATGGCACCCAGCTGCAGGGCAACGAAGATGAAGAACGTCGCCGAAACACCGATCCACGAGACCATCTGCGGGAAGAAGAACCCGATCAGGAAGTTGATCATCCACAGCACAAAGACGCAGATGCCCATCGCGATGCCGCGGACGTGCATGGGGAAGATCTCGGACATGGTCAACCATGTGACGGTGCCGATGCAGCCCTGCATGGACGCCAGGAACGTCACCATGAACAGCAGCACCAGGTAGCCGCGCAGGGTGCTCTCCGGCAGTGCCATGGAGATGACTGCAATGGCCGTCAGGGACGACGCCGTGCCGCACAGCCCTACGATCAGCATGGGTTTGCGGGGCACCCGCGTCATCAGATACATGCCGACGACGACGGCCGCCACCGACGTGATGCCGTTGAGGACGTTGGCAATCAGGGCGCCCTGGTCGCCGAATCCGGAAGAAGACAGGATGGACGTCCCGTAGTACATGATGGCGTTGACGCCGCTGATCTGGTTGATGATGGCCATGCCCAGGCCCACCACGAAGATCCTGCGGATCCACGGAACCGTGAGGTCCTGGAACGTGCCCATCTTGGCCTGGTAATCCTCGCGGGCTGCCTGCCGGACCTCGTCGAACTCCGCGGAGACGTCGCCGGCGGCGCGGGTGGAGCGCAGCACCTCAAGGACGGCTCCGAAGCGGCCTGCCGACGCCAGCCAGCGCGGGCTCTCCGGCAGGACCAGCATCCCGAACCACAGGATAACGGCCGGGAGCGTGGCGATCACCAGCATCCACCGCCAGACGTGCATCTCTTCGGGGAAGAGGTTGCCCAGGACTGCGTTGAAGGTGAAGGCCAGGAACTGGCCGGTGACGATCATCAGTTCGTTTTGCGTGACGATCCGGCCGCGCTGGGCCGCCGGCGACATTTCCGCGAGGTACACGGGGACAATCACGGACGCGCCGCCCACTGCCAGGCCCAGCAGGGTCCGGGCCGCAATGAGCAGTTCGGTGCTTGGCGAGATGGTGCAGGCGATGGTGGCCACAATGAAGATCAGGGCCAGGCCCATGATGGTCTTCCGCCGGCCGAAGCGGTCAGAGAGCCGGCCCGCGCTGATGGCGCCGAAGGCCGCGCCGAACAGGAGCGTGGACGTGACCAGCCCTTCGGTCAGCGGTGTGAGGCCGAGGTCCCGCTGCATAAACGGCAGGGCACCGTTGATCACACCAGTGTCGTAACCGAAGAGCAGCCCGCCGAAGGTGGAGAAGAGCGCCACCTTCCGCATGAATTTTTTCGGGTTGGCAGGCTTGGCGGAGTTGTTCTGCTTGGGACTGCCGGGGGCTTCGGCTTGGACTGTGCCGGGATTCGTCATGGTTTGCTTCGCGTCGCCACCCACTACTTGACCTTGTCGATGTACTGGCCCATCGTCTCCAGCTGGTAGCGGGAGACGTCCTCGGCGTTCTCGTCCTCGGCGAAGACGCTGGACACCATCACGGTGTTGTCCTTGTCCAGGAAGCCGATTTCCTTGAGGCCGCCGAAGAACTCGTCCCAGTTGACGTCGCCGTCGCCGATCTTCAGGTGCTGGTGGACGCGGACGGCGTTTCCGGGCGGGTTGGTGATGTAGCGCAGGCCGTGGGACGCATGGTGGTCCATCGTGTCCGAAACATGGACCAGGCGGAGTCTGTCCCCGGCGGCACGCATGATTTCCAGCGGCTTGTTGCCCATGTGGAACGAGTGCGAGGCGACATAGACCATGCCGATGTTGGGCGAGTTCACACCCCGGATGACGCGGATGGCCGCGAGGCCGTCTTCGACGAAGTCGTCCGGGTGCGGGTCGATCAGGACGTCCAGGCCCTCGCGTTCAATGATCGGCAGCAGCTCCTCCATGGAGCGGTAGAAGGCGCGCTCGGACTCTTCGGCTTTCTCGGGCCGGCCGCTGAATTCGGTGTTCATCGTGCTGACACCGAGGTCCACGGCGATCTGGATGGCGCGCTTCCAATAGCGGACGGCAGCCTCGCGGGCGTCCTCATCCGGGCCGGACCAGCGCAGGACCGGAAGCACCGAGGCGATTTCCACACCGGCGTCCTTGCACGCCTTCTTCAGCTGGACCACCAGTTCGTCGTCGGCCTTGGGGTGGTTATAGAACGGGATCATGTCTGCGTGCGGGGTCATCTGCAGGTACTTGTAGCCAAGATCGGCGGCCACGCGCGGGAATTCCAGCAGGCTGTGGCTGTGGTGGAACGGGGTGGGGTCCAGGGCGATTTTCATGGTCACTCCTTTGAGGTTCGGAAACTTCGATGCTGCATAGAGGGGCGGCCTGCCGGTCTGCTGCCGGCAGGCCGCCCCTGGTCCAACCGAAGGCTAGCTGTACAGCGCAGGCTTGGTGTTCAGCTGGACTTTGACCTTCTCGCCTGATTTCTGGGCCTCCACGCCGGCCTCGCAGCACGCTGCGGTGGCGTAACCGTCCCAGGCGGTGGGGCCGCCGATTTCGCCGCGAAGGGCGGCATCCACCCAGGCCTGGACCTCGACGTCGTAGGCCGCCCCGAAGCGGTCCTCGAACCCGGGGGTGACGTTGCCGCCCCACTTGCCGGCCGTCTGGATGTACGGTCCGCTGTCCCCGCCGATGCTCACGATGCCGTCCTCGAAGGACGCCTGCGTGGCCACCTGGTAACCGAACTTGGCGTTGACGTAGATCTCGACGTCGGCCAGGACACCGGATTCGGTCTCCAGCAGGACGTGCTGGGGATCGTGCTGGCCGTTGGGGGCATTGCGCGTGGCTTTGCCGAGGCGGACCTGGACCGAGGTGATTTCCTCACCGGTGAAGTAGCGGATCGCGTCGAACTCGTGGACCACGGAGTCGTTGATGAGCATCTCGTTGGTGAAGCCCTCGGGGGTGCTCGGGTTGCGGTGCTGGTGGTGCAGCATCAGCAGCTCCCCCAGTTCGCCGTTGCGGATGACCGAACCCAGCGCCGCGTACTCCGCGTCGAAGCGCCGCATAAAACCGACCTGGATGAGCTTGCGGCCCGCAGCGACCTCGGCCTGGACCACCTTCCAGGCGCTCTCCGCATCCGGCGTGAGCGGCTTTTCGCAGAGGATGGGGAAACCCTTCTCAAGGGCCTTATACAGGATTTCCTCGTGCAGGAACCCCGGGGTGGCGATCAGCACGGCGTTGACGTCGCCGTTGTTGAGCGCCTCGTCGGCACTCGCCAGCGCCACGGCGCCGTCGATGCCTTCGATGGCGGCCTGCGCACGGGAGAGGTCAACGTCGACGACGGCGGCTACTTCGGCGCCGTGGATGCGCGTGCTGAGGCGCTTGATGTGGTCCGCACCCATGCGGCCTGCGCCGATGACGGCTACGCGGAGAGTCTGGGTCACTGTTCTGTCCTTCGTGAGTTCGGTTAAGTTACTGGACCCGCGTGCGGGAACCGCAGGAGAGCAGGTAGTTGCGGGTGCGCTTGGCGATGGGCATCGGGACGTCGAACGCGACGGGGTACATGTCCTGCTCAACAATGCCGAAGATCGGGCGGTTGAGGGCCTCCACCGCTTCGATGACGGCGCGCAGGTCCGGCAAGCCATTGGGCGGCTCGGTCATAACCCCGGCCAGGTTGGCCGCGGCCCAGGTCATGTTTTCCTCGTTGACTTGTCTGAGGACCTCCGGGTTGATCTGCTTCAGGTGCAGGTACCCGATGCGGTCCGGGTAGTTCTTGATCAGCTCCAGGCTGGACGCCCCGCAGTACTCTGCGTGGCCGGTGTCCAGGCAGAGGTTCAGGTACTTCGGGTCCGTCGCGGCCAGCAGGGTTTCGATGTCCTGCTGGGCACCGACATGGGAGTCAGCGTGGGAGTGGAACTGCTGCTGCAGGCCGAAGTCCTCCAGGAGGACCTTGCCCATGCGGTTGTGGCCAGCGAAGAGGTCTGCCCACTGCTCATCGGTCAGTTCACCGCTTTCGACGGCTTCGCCGGTGACGTCATCACGCCACATCGCCGGGATGACCACGATGTGTTCGCCGCCCATGGCTGCCGTCAGTTCGGCCACCTTGCGGGCAGGCTCCCAGGCTTCCTCGTATTGCTTGGCGCCGCGGTGGAAAGCCGTGAAGACCGTTCCGGCGGTGACCTTCAGGTCGCGTTGTTTGAGTTCCTCTGCAAGCCGGGTGGGGTCGTTCGGCAGGTAGCCGTACGGACCCAGTTCGATCCACTTGTAGCCGGACTCTGCAACCTCGTCCAGGAAACGCTCCCACGGGGTCTGCTGGGGATCATCCGCGAACCACACGCCCCAGGAGTCCGGTGCGGTGCCGATGATCAGCTTGTTCTCGACGTCAGTCATGACTTTTCCTTCTCATCGATTGCTCCGTAATGGCCCTTTTGGACGCTCAAAACGGCGTTTACGGAGCAATCGATGGTGGTTGCTAGTTGGAGGGGAAGTTGTAGCTTGCGCCGGAGGCGTGGGTGGGTTCGGGCCAGCGGGAGGTGACCACTTTGCCGCGGGTGTAGAAGGAGACGCCTTCGGGGCCGTAGATGTGCTTGTCGCCGAAGAGCGAGGCTTTCCAGCCGCCGAAGGAGTGGTAGGCCACCGGGACGGGCAGGGGCACGTTGATGCCGATCATGCCCACGGTCACGGAACGCTGGAACGTGCGGGCGTTGGCGCCGGATGAGGTGAAGATGGCGGTGCCGTTGCCGTAGGGGTTGGAGTTGATCAGGTTGATGCCGTCTTCCAGGGTGTCAACGCGGACCACGACGAGGACGGGTCCGAAAATTTCCTCGGTGTAGGCGGTCATTTCGGTTTTGACGTGGTCGATGACGGTGGGGCCCACCCAGAAGCCGTCTTCGTGGCCGGGGACGACGAGGTCGCGGCCGTCCACCACCATCGCAGCGCCGGCGGTTTCGGCTTCGGTGACAATCCTGACGATACGTTCCTTGGACGCGGGCGTGATGACCGGGCCCATTTCGGCGCCGGGCGCGGCGCCGTTGTTGACCTTCACGGCGAGGGCGCGTTCTTCGACCTTTTTGACGATCAGGTCCGCGGCGTCACCGACGGCGACCGCGACGGAGATGGCCATGCAGCGCTCCCCCGCGGAGCCGAACGCGGCGGCGGCGAGGTGGTCGGCGGCGTTATCGAGATCGGCGTCGGGCATCACGATGGCGTGGTTCTTAGCCCCGCCGAGGGCCTGGACCCGCTTGCCGTGCTTGGTGGCGGTCTCGTGGACGTACTGGGCGATCGGGGTGGAGCCAACAAAACTAATGCCGTCCACGTCCGGGTGGGTCAGGAGCCCGTCGACGGTTTCCTTGTCGCCATGCAGGACCTGGAACACGCCGTCGGGCAGGCCGGCCTGCTTCCAAAGCTTGGCGAGCAGCATCGAGGCGGAGGGGTCGCGTTCGGAGGGCTTGAGGATGAACGCGTTGCCGGTGGCGATGGCCATCGGGGCCATCCACAACGGCACCATGACCGGGAAGTTGAACGGGGTGATCCCGGCGACCACGCCGAGCGGTTCGCGGAAGGAGAACACGTCGATGCCGGTGGAGACCTGGTCGGAGTAGTCGCCCTTGAGCAGGGTGGGGATGCCGCAGGCGAACTCGATGACTTCCAGGCCGCGGCCGATCTCGCCCTTCGCGTCGGAGAGGACCTTGCCGTGCTCGGCGGTGATCAGTTCGGCGAGGTCATCGACGTGCGCGGCGACGAGTTCGCGGAACTTGAACAGCACCGCGGTGCGCTTGGCCAGGGAAATATCGCCCCAGGTATCGGCGGCCTTGCGGGCCGCGGCGACGGTGGCGTCCAGGTCCGCCCGGTTGGCCAGGCGCAGCTGGGCGGAGACGGCACCGGTGGCCGGGTTGTAGACGGGCTGGGTACGGGTGCCCTCACCGGCGGTTTCGGCGCCGTTGATGAAGTGGCTGATGGTGGTGGTCTCAGTGGAGGTGGCAGTCATGGGACTCTTCCTTGAGTAGTTCGAAAAGGAGTGTGGGTTTAGCCGAGCAGTTTGCGCTGGCGGTTCTTGTGGTCGGTGTAGGTCTGGAAGGCCTGCTGGGTGGACTCCAGCTCGGAAACGGCAGAGACGGGCACGTCCCACCAGGACTCGGAGGAGGGTGCGTCCAGCAGCGGGTCGGATTCGACGTGGATCAGGATAGGCCCGCCGCGTTCGGGGGCGGCCTTGGCGTCCCGGATGGCCTGTTCGAGTTCGGCGATGACCTTCTGGCCCGGTTCGATCCGGACCACCTTCACGCCCAGGGACTCGGCGTTCAGGGCCAGGTCCACCGGGAGGGTGTCGCCGTCGTCGAAGCTGTGTTCCTCTTCGTTCAGGGCCCGGTACTGGGTCCCGAAACGCTGCGACCCGAGCATCTCGGACAGGGACCCGATGGAGGCGTAGCCGTGGTTCTGGATGAGGACCACAATCAGCTTGATGCGTTCGGCGACGGCGGTGACCAGTTCGGTGTGCATCATCAGGTAGGAGCCGTCCCCCACCATCACGACGACGTCGCGCTGCTGGCCGCCGCGGGCGGCTTCGGCCAGCGCGGCTCGTTTGACGCCGAGCCCGCCGGGGATTTCGTAGCCCATGCAGGAGTAGGCGTATTCCACGTGGTAGCCGAACGGGTCCCGGACCCGCCACATCTTATGCAGATCCCCCGGCAGCGACCCGGCCGCGCAGATCACAACGTCGGCCGGATCCATCGCCCGTGAGGTGGCACCGATGATCTCGTTCTGCGCCGGCAACGGCGTGTAACGGGTATCGAAGGCTTCGTCCACGGTGGCGTCCCAGCGCTTCTTTTCGGCCGAGATCTGCTGCTCGAGGTCCGCGCCGACACGGTAGCCGCCGAGTGCTGCGTTGAGTTTGACCAGGGCTTTGCGGGCGTCGGACACGATCGGGAGCGTGGTGCCGTGCTTGTACGCGTCGATCGCGGCGACGTTGATGTTGATGAAGCGCACGTCCGGGTTCTGGAACGCGGTCCGCGACGCGGTGGTGAAGTCCTCATACCGGGTGCCGATCCCGATGATCAGGTCAGCCTCCGCAGCAATGGCGTTCGCCGCCGTCGTACCTGTCGAACCGATCGCGCCGAGGGAGAACGGGTGGTCCCAGGGCAGGACGCCGACGCCGGCCTGCGTGTTGCCCACCGGGATCCCGGTCAGCTCCACGAACGTGGCCAGTTCATCGTTGGCGTAGGCGTAGAGCACGCCGCCGCCGGCGATGATCAGCGGACGCTTCGCGGCACGTATCGCGGCAGCGGCGCGGGCGATGTCCGCATCATCCGCGTCCGGGCGGCGGATCCGCCACTCACGCTCGGCGAGGAACTCCTCGGGCACGTCGAAAGCCTCGGCCTGGACATCCTGCGGCAGCGAAATGGTCACAGCCCCGGTCTCGGCCGGATCCGTCAGGACCCGCAGGCCATGGTGGAACGCCGAGAACAGCTGCTCCGGCCGGGAGACCCGGTCGAAGAACTTCGACAGCGGCCGGAACGCGTCATTGACCGTGATGTCGTACGCGTAGGGCTGCTCCAGCTGCTGCAGCACCGGATCCGCGGCGCGGGTCGCAAATGTGTCAGACGGCAGCAGCAGCACCGGCAAACGGTTCGTGGTCGCCAACGCCGCACCGGTGAGCAGGTTCGAGGAACCCGGGCCGATCGAGGTGCTGATCGCAAAAGTCTGGCGCCGGCGGGTATGGCGTGCGTAACCCACGGCCTGATGCGACTGGGCCTGCTCGTTCCGGCCCTGGTAGTACGGCATGATGCTCGGGTCCAGCTGCTGGTACTGCTTCAACGCCTGGCCCACACCGGCAACATTGCCGTGCCCGAAAATCCCGAACGTGCCCGGAATCAGGCGCTCCCGGAACTCCACCCCGTTGATGGAGTCCACGGTGTACTGCTTGGACAGGTACTCGACGACGGCCTGGGCCACTGTCATGCGGCGGGTTGTTGTTCCCACGATGGTTACTCCGATACTTTCGCTGAGGACTGCAGCACAGGGGTCTTGAGCAGGGACGCGGCGGTCGCGACGGCTCCGGCAACGTCGCCGTCGGCCGGATACAACAGCGTCCGCCCGACCGTGAGCCCCTGGACCCCTGGCAGCGCGAGGGCGGCCTGCCAACTGGCAAACACCTCGTCCTGAGTGCCTTCCGGATCGCCGCCCAGCAGAACGGTGGGCATGGTGGTCGCGGCCATCACGCGTTCCATCTCCGCGACTACAGGCAGTTTCATCCATGTGTAGGCGCTCGTGGAACCCAGGCCCTCGGCAATCGCGATGGACTTGATCACGGCGTCCGGGCTCAGGTCGTTGCGGACCCTGCCGTTCTGCCACGAGGACAGGAAGGGCTCCACCATGGCGATCAGCTTACGCGCAGCCAGCGAATCAATGGCCTTGGCCGTCGCTTCCAGCATGGCCACCGTATCCGGATCCCCCAGGCAGATCCGTGTCAGCATCTTCCCGCCATCCGCGCCCAACGCCTCCAGCGCGGCCGCTGTGTGACCGGTGAAACGGTCATCGACCTCATTCACCAGCCCGGAGAGTCCGCCCCGGTTCATGGAACCGAAAACGAGTTTCCCTTCCAAAGCGCCGAGCAGGAGCAGGTCATCCATGACGTCAGGAGAGGCCAGGATGCCGTCCACGGCGGGGTTCGCCAGGGCGATCTGCAGGCGGTCCAGCAGACCACGCCGGTCCGCCATGGCCACCGGATCGTTGCCGACAGCGAGGGCGCCGCGGGCCGGGTGGTCGGCGGCGACAATAAAGCTCTGGACACCGTACTTCAGGCCGGGATGGCGGCGGCGCGAGGCGGCTGCCCGGGCAACGGCGTCCGGGTCTTCCAGCCTGATCCGGCTCAGGTGTTCATAGCGGCGGGGATCGTCGTTGAGGCTCAAGACGCTGCTCCTTCGGAAACTGATTCAGGGGACGTGCCTGCGGCTGTTCCGGCGAACGCGGGCACCAGCCGGCCGCGCTCGGCCAGCAGTGAGGTGACCTCTTCCGGCGTCGGCATCGCATCAGCGCAGGACAGTCGCGAGGCCACGATGGCACCTGCAGCGTTGGCGAAGTCCAGCACCTCGGCGAGCGGCCAGCCGGCCAGCAGGCCGTGGCAGAATGCGCCGCCGAAGGAATCGCCGGCGCCCAGGCCGTTGACGGTCTCCACCTTCACCGGTGCCGACACCACGCGTTCCGTGCGGGTCTTGGCCATCACACCTTCGGGGCCAAGCTTGACCACGGCGATCTCCACGCCGGCAGCCAGCAGCCGGTCGGCCTGCTCGTCGGGAGTTCCCTCGCCGACCGCAACAGCGCATTCCTTGTCGTTGCCGATCGCGACTGTGACGTGGGGCAGGATCTTGGCGATCTGTTCCCTGGCTTCCGCTTCGGAAGCCCAGAACATGGGCCGGTAGTCCAGGTCAAGGACGGTGAACTGGCCGATCTTGAGCTGGTCGCGGTCGCGGGCCTCATGGGCCGCAAGGTGCGCTGCCCGGCTGGGCTCCTGGCACAGGCCCGTTACGGTGGACCAGAAAATCCGGGCGTTCCGGATGGCGTCCAGGTCAAGCTCTTCGGCCTTGATCTGCAGGTCCGGTGCCGTGGGGAACCGGCCGTAAAAGTACAGCGGGAACTCGTCCGTCGCCGGCTTGATCGCACAGAACGTCACGGCGGTGGGCCATTCCTTGACCGGGGTGACGAAGGAGTCGTCCACGCCGAACTTGTGCAGTTCGCGGTGCAGGTAGGTGCCAAAGGCGTCATCGCCGGTGCGGGTGATCACGCCGGTCCGGCGGCCATGCCGGGCGGCTGCCACGGCGACGTTTGAGGGTGAGCCTCCGAGGTACTTGCCGAAGGACTGCACGTCCTCCAGGTCCACCCCGATGTCGTTCGGGTAGATATCAACGCTGATGCGCCCGATCGTGAGCAGTTCGTGGTTCACGGTGATCGCGGACCTTTCTGTTGTGAACTCTTGGGACTGAGCTCCGGTGCCTGGCGGGGCCGCACGTGAGCGGGGCCACAACCACTACTCTGCACCAGAATTCATGTCCTGTCAAAGGTTTGTACTGACATAACTACAACGGAACGTAGCCTTGGGAAACAGGTCTCCAGACGGTCCCGAAATCGGGCCGCGCAAAACAGCTATTTGCGCGGAACTGCCAGTTCACCCGTGACATATTGGGCGCGGCCGAAGCCAAAGGACCAGTCGCTGGCGGTGTTTTCCACGTAGCCCAGGAATACGTCCTCGCCCGCGACGCCAACCTCGGCAAGCTGCGCGGCAATGGCCGCAAAGAGCGATTGCTTGGCGGCCTGGCTGCGGCCGCCCTGGGTGAAAATCTGGATCATCACCACATCAGGGGACCGCTCAAACCCCAGGCCGGCATCCTGGGCGAAAATCTGGCCCTGCGCGTGTTCGGTGACGATGTGGAAGTAGTCCCGCTCTGGAATGCCATACTCGGCCAGGATGGCATCGTGGATGCGACGGCTGAGGTTGCCGAGTTCCTCAGGGTTTCGGCCTGCGTTGACATCGATTCGAACCAGCGGCATTGAGCGTCTCCTTTGTAGTTTGTTCTGACATACTAACAAATAACCAAATTGAGAAGCAACAGCAACCGCCGCCCCGCTCCATAGCAACAAGGTTCCGGCGCAGCGCGGGACGCCGGCTGGACGGACTTAACGACGACGGCGCCCGCCGCCTTCGCGATGAAGGTGAGGGACGCCGTCGTACTGATGCAGTAACGCGCCTTAAACAGCAACGCGCCTTAAACAGCAACGCGGGGTCACTCCGCGCCCGATCCAACCTCTGGATGGGGCAGGGAGTGACCCCGCGTTGTGGTGCTGTGAGCCTAGAGCGCCGCGTAAACTTCGCGCAGCAGCGTGGCGGTCTCGGACGGCGTCTTGCCGACCTTGACGCCTGCAGCTTCGAGGGCTTCCTTCTTGGCCTGGGCGGTTCCGGCGGAACCGGAGACGATGGCGCCGGCGTGGCCCATGGTCTTGCCTTCGGGAGCGGTGAAGCCGGCAACGTAGCCAACAACGGGCTTGGTGACGTTGGCCTTGATGAATTCGGCAGCGCGCTCTTCAGCGTCGCCACCGATTTCGCCGATCATCACGATCGCCTTGGTCTCGGGGTCAGCTTCGAACGCAGCCAGGGCGTCGATGTGCGTGGTGCCGATGACGGGGTCGCCGCCGATGCCGATGGCGGTGGAGAAGCCCAGGTCGCGCAGTTCGTACATCATCTGGTAGGTCAGGGTACCGGACTTGGAAACCAGTCCGATGGGGCCCTTTCCGGTGATGTTGTTCGGGGTAATGCCGACCAGTGCCTCACCCGGGGTGATGATGCCGGGGCAGTTCGGTCCAATGATGCGGGTGACCTGGTTGCCGTTGGCGTCAACCTTGGACTGGGCCAGTGCCCAGAACTCGGCTGAATCCTGGACGGGAACACCCTCGGTGATGACAACGACCAGGCCGATGCCGGCCTCGATGGCTTCCACAACGGCGTTCTTGGTGAATGCCGGCGGTACGAAGACAATGGAGACGTCGGCGCCGGTTTCAGCGATGGCTTCCTTGACGGTGCCAAAAACGTTGATTTCGGTGTCGCCGTGCAGGACCGTGGTGCCGGCCTTGCGGGCGTTGACGCCGCCCACAATGTTGGTGCCGGCCTTCAGCATCAGGGCGGTGTGCTTGGTGCCTTCGCCGCCGGTGATGCCCTGGACGATGACCTTGGAGTCCTTGTTCAGATAGATAGACATGGTGCGTCCCTTTACTTAGCTGCGTTGGCGAGCTCGGCGGCCTTGTCGGCGCCCTCGTCCATGGTGGCGGCCAGGGTAACCAGCGGGTGGTTGGCCTCGGCCAGGATGCGGCGGCCTTCCTCAACGTTGTTGCCGTCGAGGCGGACTACCAGCGGCTTGTTCGCGTTGTGGCCCAGCTCGGCCAGCGCACCAACGATGCCCTTGGCGACGGCGTCACACGCGGTGATGCCACCGAAGACGTTCACGAACACGGACTTGACCTGCTCGTCACCCAGGATGACGTCAAGGCCTGCAGCCATAACCTCGGCGGAAGCTCCACCGCCGATGTCCAGGAAGTTGGCGGGCTTGACGTTGCCGTGGTTTTCACCGGCGTAGGCAACAACGTCCAGGGTGGACATAACCAAACCGGCACCGTTACCGATGATGCCCACCTGACCGTCCAGCTTGACGTAGTTCAGGTCCTGCGCCTTGGCCTTGGCCTCGAGCGGGTCGGCAGCGTCCTTGTCTTCGAGGAGCGCGTGCTTGGCGTGACGGAACTCGGCGTTCTCGTCCAGCGTGACCTTGCCGTCCAGTGCAACGATGTCGCCCGCGCCGGTCTTGACCAGCGGGTTGACCTCCACGAGGGTGGCGTCTTCCTTCTTGAAAACGTCCCAGAGCTTGAGGATCACGGCGGCGACCTTGCCGCGCAGTTCCTCGGCGAAGCCTGCGGCTGCAACGATTTCGTCAGCCTTGGCCTGGTCGATGCCAACGGCAGGATCGATGGCGATCTTGGCCAGCGCATCCGGGCGTTCGACGGCGAGCTGCTCGATTTCCATGCCGCCTTCAACCGAGCACATGGCCAGGTAGTTGCGGTTGGCCCGGTCCAGCAGCACGGAGAAGTAGTACTCCTCGGCGATATCGGCACCCTGGGCAATCATCACCTTTTTGACGGTGTGGCCCTTGATGTCCATGCCCAGGATGTTGGTGGAGTGCTCAAGTGCCTCATCAGCGGTCTTGGCTACCTTGACGCCGCCGGCCTTGCCGCGACCGCCTACCTTGACCTGTGCTTTAACAACAGTCACGCCGCCGATTTTGTCGGCTGCTGCTTTTGCTTCTTCTGGGGTGTACGCCACGATGCCGGCAAGCACGGGTACACCGTGCGCCTCGAACATATCGCGCGCCTGGTATTCAAACAGGTCCACGGTTTAGTGTCCTTCTACGTCGAAGTAGTTTCTGTACAGTCGGGCACCATCGAAGACGATGACCGGGCTGCGGATTGCACACACCTGCGACCTGTCCGGAAACGGGCCACAGCGTGCGATGCTCCACTCGGAACTCTAGTCCTCTCTGAGGACCGGCCCGTTCCACAGTACCTCTTATGTGAGTAAGCACACTATTCTATAGAGCGTAGAAAAAGCCCTAGATTACGGGGTTTTTGGGGCCTCAGACGGGGCGGGGGCGGCGGTTTCGGCACCTTTGGAAAAAGCTTCGTAATGATCCCTGGCGACGAAGAAGGCAACGCCGGCGGACACATTTCCGCACGCCACGCCGTGGTTATAGGCAGAACACCGGAGCCCGTTCCGTTCCAGGTTGGCCCCGTCGGCCAGGACGGGCAGTTCGCTGAGCGGACCGCTCTTGCTCCCTTTGGGCCCGTACGTGGCCTCCATTTGTGTGACACCGGACCGGCATTCCCCGTACGTGGCCTTGTCCGGTGTGAGCAGCGCCGTTCCCCCCAGGTAGCCGAGGCCGGTGCCCGCACAATCATCCTTGACATCGCCGGCAGCAGGTTTGGGGTAGGTCGCCAGTTCACAGTGGGCTACGGGAACGGTGGCCAGTTTGTCGTTGGCGCTGTCCGAAAAACTGTTCGGCTCGTACGGAAGGTTGAGGTGTTCGCCCTTGGCCGAGGTCAACGAACACACAATGTTCCGGTCCTCGGTGATGAAGGACAGGATTTCCCGGCCCGCCCCGAACCCTTCCGGGTCCACCAGGGCTGCCTGTTCCAGCTGTTCCAACGGCGGCAGCGGCGGCGGGGCCACATAGCCCGGGTCCTCGGTGGTGATGGTGCACGCCGTGGCCGCCAGCAAAGTGAAGGCGGCGAAGATCCCCAATACAGTCCGTCGCATGGTCCCCATTATGCTTCATGGCTGCCGCTGCGCCGGAGCGCCGCATGGGGAAGCACCAGTCGCCGAGGCTAAGGTCGCATCCGGATCAAACGCGAACTGGGTTGGAAGGTACGGGTGCCCGGGTACCTTGAATCTGTGACAGTGGATCATCCGCACTAGCCGCGTATGTTCGGGCCTTTTGCCCCTTTTGCCCACCACCCCCGGGGCATCTACTGGAGGGAGAACGGCCCCCGCTTCGGGCCTTTCCCAACCCAGTAATTGGAGTGAACCAGGCATGACCGAAGTACTGCGATACCAAGTCGGATCCGGAACGGTTCTGGTTGAAGTGGATGACAACAGCTACGGCGTAAACCACCCGGCCCGGAACGAACAAGGAATCCTCGATGTGGGCCGGCGTCTGGAAGATGCGCTTGCCGGTGTCCGGCCGGCCGCCGCGGCCGTCATGGAGGCAATGAGGGAGCTGGCTCCTGAGCGAATGGAGATCGAGTTCGGCGTCAGACTGGCAGGGGATGCAGGCGCCGTCATCGCCAGAAAAAGCGCGGAGGGCCATTTCATCCTGCGAATGTCATGGCCAGCCTCGACGGCTGCCCTCCCCGAGGAAGAATAGGGCGGCGACCGGAGCAGGCTTGGCACCTGTGGGAGGGTGTGGGTGATGTTTGAATTCCGGGACAGGGCCGACGCCGGAAGAAGGCTGGGACTGCGGCTGGCAGAGGTGCGTTGGCACGACGTGGTGGTCCTGGGGTTGCCCCGCGGCGGGGTGCCGGTCGCGTTCGAGGTTGCGGAGATTCTCAACGCGCCGCTGGATGTGATTGTGGTGCGCAAGCTGGGCGTACCGTTCCAGCCGGAGTTCGCAATGGGTGCAATCGGCGAAGGAAATGCCCGCGTGGTGGACCCGCATGTCGCCTCCGCCGCCGGCGTGAGCGACGCCAGCTTTCGGGCTGTGGAGCGGAGCGAACGCGAGTTGCTGGAGTCACGGGTTGAGCGGTACCGGCAGGGGCGGGCGCGCACGGATCTGACCAACCGCACAGCCCTCATTGTCGATGACGGTATCGCAACCGGCTCCACCGCCCGGGTCGCCTGCATGGTAGCCCGGCAGCTGGGAGCGGCAAAGGTGATCCTGGCTGTCCCGGTGGCCTCGAGCCGGGCGCTGTCCTCGCTGACCGGGGCCGGAGCCGGAGCCGGAGCCGACGATATCGTCTGCCTTGTTCCCGCCCGGAACTTCCGTGCGGTGGGCAGCTACTACCGCGACTTCTCCCCCGTTGGCGATGATGAGGTTCTGCAACTGCTCGATGTCGCCGCCCGGCGCTTCCACCCTGTCCGGGCGGAAATATCCACCGCCGACGCCGGCGGGCCCGTTCCAGAGGAATCCGTCCCCGAGGAATCCGTCCCCGAGGAATCTGTCGACGAGGAAGTGCAAATCCCCGCGGACAATGTCCGGCTTGGCGGTAACCTGCACGTGCCCGCACGGTGCGTAGCGATGGTGGTTTTTGCCCATGGCAGCGGCAGCGGACGCCACAGCCCCCGCAACCGGCAGGTCGCCAGGGTTCTTCAGAACGCCGGCATGGGTACCCTGCTGCTGGATCTTCTGAGCCCCGCGGAGGAAGGTTCCCGGGAAAAAGTGTTCGATATCGAACTGCTTGCACGGCGGCTTACGGCAGCCACCCAATGGCTCGGCACGAGGGCTGACACCAGATCCAGCCGTGTCGGATACTTTGGCGCAAGTACCGGTGCCGGTGCCGCGTTGTGGGCCGCGGCCGAGCCCGGCGCCCAAGTCGGAGCCATTGTAGCAAGGGGCGGGCGCCCGGATCTGGCCGGTCCACGGCTGGCCGCTGTCCGCGCCCCGACCCTCCTGATCGTGGGCAGCGCCGACCCGCATGTCCTTGCTCTCAACCGTGAGGCCATGACTCAGATGCGGGCGCCTGCACGGCTGGAAGTCATCCGCGGAGCCACGCACCTCTTCGAAGAACCCGGAACGTTGACCGAGGTGGCGGCGCTGGCAGCCGAGTGGTTCGTCCGTTACCTGCTGCCGGCCGTGAGTGAGGACCCCGCAGCGGGGGCCGGTCGCTGAACGGGCATCACGCTGCCCGGAGTTCCCCTCAGGCGTCCAGCTTGGTCAGCGGCGCGTAGCGGAGCAGGAGCCGCTTCTCGCCGACATCGAACTTCACCTTGGCCACGGTCTTGTCCCCTGCGCCTTCGAGGGCCAGCACCGTGCCGTTGCCGAAGCTTGTGTGGTTGACCTTGTCCCCCACGCTGACGGCCACAATTTCCTTCTGCGGCTGCACGCGGTTCTTGGCGAGGGCGGCGGGGACGTCCGCGCTGAACCCGGCCGAGGAGTCGGCGGCGGCACCCCGGGACGTCCCTGCACCCCAGAAGGATCCGTTGTAGCGGCCTGAGCCGATGGAACCGCTGTTCCCCCAGCCGCCGGACTGCCGGCTGGTTCCTTCGCGTTTCCATTCCACCAGCTCGGCCGGGATTTCCTCGAGAAACTGGCTTGCAGGGTTGTACTGGCTCTGGCCCCACATGCTGCGCACTTCGGAGCGGGTGACGTACAGCCGCTTCCGGGCGCGGGTCAGTCCCACATAGGCCAGCCGGCGCTCTTCGGCAAGCTCCTTCGGGTCCGTGGCAGAGCGCTGGTGTGGGAACAGCCCGTGCTCCATGCCGGTCAGGAACACCACCGGGAACTCGAGGCCCTTGGCGGTATGGAGGGTCATCAGCGTGACCACGCCCAGCCGCTTGGCCTCCGCCACCGCGGCGTCGATGTCCGCCCCGGGCGCGTCCGGGATCTGGTCCGCGTCAGCCACGAGGGACACCTGTTCCAGGAAGGCACCCAGGGAACCTTCCGGGTTCTCCTGTTCGTATTCACGCACGACGGCGACGAGTTCCGCCAGGTTCTCCACGCGGGACTCGTCCTGTGGATCCGTGCTGGAACGCAGCCCGGCCAGGTAGCCGGTCTGTTCCAGGACGGCTTCCAGTGCTGCCGCGGCACCGGAGCCGGTGGCTACCTCGGCGAGGTCGTCCAGCAGTTTCACGAAGCCAAGGACGGCGTTGACGGAGCGCGTTGCCATGCCCGGAGCTTCCTCGGCACGGCGGGCTGCTGCCATAAACGACATCCGCTCCCGGGAGGCAAGCGCCGCCACGGCACCCTCGGCACGGTCCCCGATGCCGCGCTTGGGTTCGTTGAGGACGCGGCGGAGGTTGACGTCGTCGTCAGGGTTGACCAGGACCCGAAGGTACGCCAGGGCGTCCTTGATTTCCTTGCGTTCGTAGAAGCGTGTTCCGCCCACCACCTTGTAGGGCAGTCCAACCCGGACCAGTACGTCCTCGATGGAGCGGGACTGGGCGTTGGTGCGGTAGAAGATGGCGACATCACCGGGGCGGAGGTTGTCCTCGTCCTGGAGCCGGTCGATTTCCTTGGCGATGAACTGGGCTTCGTCGTGCTCGTTTTCACCCACGTAGCCGATGATCTTGTGGCCTTCGCCCTCGGCCGTCCACAGCCGTTTTTCTGGCCGGTTGGGGTTCCGGGAGATCACGGAGTTGGCTGCGGTGAGAATGTTCTGCGTGGAGCGGTAGTTCTGCTCCAGCTTGATGGTGCGGGCTTCCGGGTAGTCCTTCTCGAACTCGACGATGTTGCGGATGTCGGCGCCGCGGAAGGCGTAGATGGACTGGTCCGAATCACCAACGACGGTGAGCTCGGAGGCACCGGGGCCTTCGCCCACAATCTCCCGGACCAGGGCGTACTGGGCGTGGTTGGTGTCCTGGTACTCGTCAACCAGGACGTGCCGGAACCGGCGGCGGTAGGAATCTGCGAGCGCCGGGAAGGCCCGGAACATGTAGACGGTCTCGGCGATGAGGTCGTCAAAGTCCATGGCGTTGGCCTGCCGGAGCCGCTGGGTGTAGCCCTTGAAGACGTCCGCGACGGCACTTTCGAAGGGGTCGTTGAAGTTGGCGGTGGAGGCGAAGGAGTCGGCGTCGATGAGTTCGTTCTTGAGCGCCGAAATCTTGTGCTGGATGGCCTTGGGCGCGAACTTTTTAGGGTCCAGGTCAAGGCTCTTGGACACCTGCGTGACCAGCCGCAAAGAGTCGGCGGAGTCGTAGATGGAGAAGTTGGACTTTAGGCCCACGTTGGCGGCTTCCTGGCGCAGGATGCGCACGCAGGAGGAGTGGAACGTGGAGATCCACATGATCTTGGCCCGGCCCCCTACCAGCGCCGCGATGCGCTCCCGCATTTCGGCGGCCGCCTTGTTGGTGAAGGTGATGGCCAGGATCTCGCCGTAGTGGGCGCGGTGCGTGGCGATCAGGTAAGCGATCCTGTTGCTGAGCACCCGGGTTTTGCCCGAGCCGGCGCCGGCCACAATCAGCAGGGCGGTGCCGGCGTGCTTGACGGCTTCCTCCTGCTGCGGGTTCAGTCCCTCCAGCAGTTCCGCGGCGTTTGGCCGGTGGTGCGCGTGGTCTTCGGTCCCGTCGCCGTGCGGCTGCCGGCTGGCCCAGCCGCCGCCCTGCCGGGAGCCCTGCTCTGAAGTTTCCTGCCCTGCACTCCCCTGTTCCGGAGCCTGGGCGGCGCCATCAGCGGCGCTGTGCGCGGGACCGCTGATGCGTCCGCCGCCACCAAGGTCGGCTGCCGCGGCACGGTCTTCCGGGCGCGACTTGGTGCGGGTGGAGGCCGCCGGGGCGGCCTTGAACGGTCCGTCAGAGTACGGGTCAAACAACATATCCATGGTGCCTACAAGTCTAGGCGGTGGGGCCGACAGTCACGTCCAACCCTGTGGATAACGCCACGTTGCCGGCGCCGGATCCGCCACGACACGGGCGCGCAAAGCCAGCCCGGGCTCAGGTCACCGAGCCGGACAGCAGGGCTTCGCGCAACTCCCGCACCGCCGTCGTGCCCCCTGCCATAAACCATTCCAGGCCGTTGACCTGCACACTGTCCGTGGCGCCGCCTGCGGCACGGACAATTGCCTTCCCGGGCAACCAGTCCCACTCCGGGCAGCTGTGCTGGAACCAGCAGCCCAGCTGGCCGTCGGCCACGCGGCCAAGGTCACAGGACCCGGAGCCCAGCATCCGCAGCGCAGCGGCCGACGTCGCGGCGGCGTGCCACGGCATGGCGCAGAGGGGATCCATCAGCCACGTGGGGTGGATGTAGGTGGCCGCACCGACTTCCGCCAGGGCCGCTGCATTGCGTGCCCCGCCGTCCTGGCCGGAGTCCGTGTCACGGTAGACAGTCAGAGCCTCGCCGTTGAGGGTCGCCGTGCGGGACGTGCCGCCAAGCCACAACTTGTCCTCCTCAGGCTGGAAAATCGCACCCAGCAGCACGTCCGCGGAGTCCTTCAGGGCGATGGCCGAGCACCAGTAGGTGGAGCCATGCAGGAAGTTGTAAGTGCCGTCCACAGGATCGATCACCCAGGTACGGCCGCTGGTGCCGGCCACGGATGCACCCTCCTCGCCCAGGATTCCGTCCTCCGGCCTGCATCGCTGCAGTTGCTCCAGCACGTACGCTTCGGCAGCGTGGTCGGCGGCTGTCACCACATCCGAAATGGACGTTTTCTGCTGAGACTGCAGACCTGCCATGCGCATCAGGAGGGCCAACTGCCCGGCTTCGCGCACCAGGGCTGATGCCAGCTGGTAGTCATCCAGGGCGGGGTCAAGTTCAAGGGCGCTGTGCCGGCCAGTGGTCATGGAACCAGTCTATGCAGCGCCATAATGGTGCCATGGCCAAAACCCCAGCGCAGCGGATCAAGAAGCACGGCTCCAAGGCTGTTGTGCCGCAGCACAGCCTGCCGCCGGTAATCAACCCGAGCACCAGCCGCACGCCGCAGAAAGCCCAGTCCAACAGCAACCTGATCCTGATCGCCGGCGTTGCGGTCAGCCTGTTTCTGTTCTGGTACCTCCACCTGCTGACCCTGAACCAGCTCACGCAGCTCACCGGCGGGCTGGCCATGCCTGATTCCCTGGTGGGTGGCTTCGACACAAGCTACATCGCTGACCTGCGGGCCGCGATGGATGACGACGCCCGCGGCCAGCTCAACTACGTCCACAAAACCGCCGGAACCCTGTTCCCGCTGATCTTCGGCTTCACGTGGCTGTTGCTGATCGGCACCAACGTGGCCAAAAAGTCGCTCCGCTGGGCCCTGTGGGCCATCCCGCTGCTGTTCGCGGCGGTCCGGCTATGGGGCAATGTCACCATCGATTCCATGCTGGCTGCGGAAACGGCCGACGCCGGCGCGGTGGCCCTGGCGTCCGGACTCACCATTGCGGGCTGGGTCCTGTTAGTCCTCAGCCTCCTTGCGGGGGCGGCAGCGGTGTTCCTCGGTTGGAAGCCCCGAAAAAAGTGATGGTCCGCCGCCTCAAACCCGTTGCCGCAGCCATGGCCCTTGCAGGGCTGCTGTTTGGTTTCACTGCATGCAGTGAAAGCGGCTCCTCACGGGCTGAGCGGCTGAAGACCGACATGCAGGAGGCTGCGATGTCCGTCCCCGGCGTTGCATCCGCCAATGTCCACGTGAACATGAATACCTCGGGAAACTTCATCACCGCAAAGCTCGTGGGGACAGGTACCGACGAAGCCACCCTCGCTGAGGCTTTGGAAGGAGCTCTGCCCGTAATGCTGGAGAAGACCGAAGACCTCAAGTTCGGAACGTTCTCAACCAGCATTTTTTCAGCTGATGAAGCCATCTCTGTGGGGGCGGATGCACTGGGCTACCCCGGGGGAAGTTCGCTCACCGACTTCCGCGAATTCTTCCTCAGCCGGCCCTGAGCCCCTCCGCTGAGCTAAGGAAACGCGCCCTCTCCTGCCGGTGCCTGTGCACGCGCTGGGCGATCACCAGGCCCGCCGCGGCCACACCCACTGTGATGGGGTAGCCCATAAGCCGCTCCAGCGTGCCCGGCTCGGGAACATCCATGCCCGTCAGGCCGCCGGTGGCAAGGGCCAGCAGTGACACCAGCCCGCATACCAGCACAAACCAGCCCAGCGGTGTCTGCCTCAACCAAAGCGCGCCCAGCACCACCAGCGCTGCCCCGCCGCTGAGGAAATATGCCACGGCTCCCGCAAAGTGCAGCAGGAATGCGCCCGCGTCCTCCGGGACGAAGCCCACCACCATGGTTCCCGCACCCGCGGCGCCCATCAGCACCCGCACCCAGACGGCGGCCCGCCACGGCTTCCGGCGGCCGGGCCGGACGAGGGCTCCTGCCCTGGCCGCGACGCACAGCAGCCCCGGGCTCAGCAGCAGCGCGCCGAGGAACATGCCCAGCCCCTGCACCACAAACGAGGCATTCATCAGCCAGTGCAAGGGCGAACAGACATCCCTGCCGTCATAGATCCCGCAGTGGACAGCGCCGAGGTCACTGATCCAGCCGGTCCGCCGGTCGTACGGCTGCGTCCCCGCCCAGGCGCCGATCACTGCCGCTTCAGCCACAAAATACTGCAGGACACTCAGGACGGACCAGGCGCCGATGTATTGGCGGGTGGACGCCGTGTCCGGAATATAGACCGCGGCGGCAGGGGACGTCGGGGCAGAACTCATGTCATGAGCGTAGTACGGCCTCCCACCTTGTATGCTTGTATCCGTGTCCGGACGGACCGGTCCTGCCGGCTCATCGGACACGCGCCCTCGTAGCTCAGTGGATAGAGCACGGCTCTCCTAAAGCCGGTGTCGTTGGTTCGATTCCAATCGAGGGCACTTGAAGCTTCCTGCCCCGGAGTTCCACCTCCGCGCCTACCTGCTCGGCCCGTCGCAGGCCGGCTCCACCATTGCGGGAAAGTGGGCTGTTGAACGGCACCTGCATGACAGGTCCGCAGGCACCCGCGGAACCTTCACCGGCGTCGTACTTTTTACGCCAACGGGCGACGACGGCATCATCTTCCGTGAAGAGGGCACCATGCGCTGGCCCACGTTCACCGGCCCCGCCTCGCGTGAATACCTGCTCAGAGCCGCCGACCGGCCCGACGCGCTGGACGTGTTCTTTGCCGACGGGCGCCCCTTCCACCGGATGAGCTTCACCCCGCAAGCCAACGTCGACCAGCACTGGTGCGATCCCGATACGTACCGCGTGGCCTACACCTGCGAAGGCCCTGACGCCTTCAGCTACACGTGGGATGTGAGCGGTCCGCGCAAGGACCTGCTGCTGTCATCTGTGCTGACGCGGCACGGCTGAACCTCAAGACACAACAGGCTAGGCTCGAAGCCGTGAAAGCCCGCATCGTTGTCTCCGCCGTCTGCGTCTTCGACGACGCCGGTCGCCTCCTGACCGTCCGCAAGCGCGGCACCGGCATGTTTATGCACCCCGGCGGCAAGCCCGAGTCCGGCGAGACCGCCGTCGAGGCTGCAGCCCGGGAGCTTCAGGAGGAAGTGGGCATCGTCGTCGAGCCCGGCGACCTGAAGTTGATGGGCGTCTGGATTGCCGACGCCGCGAACGAGGCCGCCACCGATATTGAAGCCACGGTGTTCCTCGCGCCGGGCACCTGGACCGCGCACCCGTCGGCCGAGATTGCCGAGATCCGCTGGCTGGACCTGGCTGTGCTGGACCGGGAGCGTGAACGAGGCATCCCCGCGCCTGCGGACCTCGCCCCGCTCCTGACCGACTACATCCTGCCGGAACTGGCCGCTTCCCGCCGTTGACCCGGCATCGAAAGGCGAGATCCCGGCGCTAAGGGCCGGCGTTAGCGGCGAGACGTCGCCACTGGATGAGGTGTCAGTACTCCGGGACGGCTTCCTCTGCCACCGCGGTGGCCTCGGCGAACTGCGTCCGGTACAGCTCGGCGTACCGCCCCTCGGCGGCGAGGAGTTCGGTGTGCGTCCCGCGCTCCACGATCTGCCCGTCCTCCACCACCAGGATGACGTCGGCGGCGCGGATAGTGGACAGCCGGTGGGCAATCACGACGGCGGTGCGCCCCTCGAGCGCGGCGCCCAAGGCAGCCTGGACGGCTGCTTCGTTGGTGGAGTCCAGCGCGGCCGTCGCCTCATCCAGGATGACAACGCGCGGCTGCGAGATGAGCAGCCGGGCGATGGTGAGGCGCTGGCGTTCACCGCCGGAGAGCCGGTAGCCGCGCTCCCCCACGACGGTGTCCAGGCCGTCGGGCAGGGACCGGACCATGGTCTCCAGGCGGGCCTGGCGGATGGCGTCCCACATGTCCGCTTCGGTGGCGTCCGGCCGGGCGAGCCGCAGGTTGGAGGCGATGGACTCGTGGAAGAGGTGGCCGTCCTGGGTGACCATGCCCAGGGTGTCACGCAGCGAATCAAAGGTGGCGTCGCGGACGTCCAGGCCCGAGCCCGGCCGGGTGCCGCCAAGCCGGACGGCGCCGGAATCGACGTCGTACAGCCTCGAAAGCAGCTGCGCAATGGTGGACTTGCCCGCGCCGGAGGACCCCACCAACGCGACCGTCTGGCCGGGTTCCACGCGGAAGCTGATGCCGTGCAGCACCTCTTCGCCGCCGCGGGTGTCGAGGGTGGAAACTTCCTCCAGCGAGGCGAGCGAGACCTTGTCCGCGGACGGGTAGGCGAACCGGACGTCGTCGAACTCCACGGAAACAGGCCCGGCAGGCACCGTCACGGCGTCGGGCTTCTGCTGGATCAGTGGCTTGAGGTCCAGGATTTCGAAGACCCGTTCAAAGCTGACCAGGGCGCTCATGATTTCCACCCGGGCGTTGGACAGTGCGGTGAGCGGGGCATACAGGCGGGTCAGGAGCAGCGCGAGCACCACGACGTCGCCGGGGGCAAGCTGGCCCGCGATGGCCAGCACACCGCCCAGGCCGTAGACCAGGGCAAGGGCCAGGGCGGACACCAGCGTCAGTGCCGTGACAAAGGTGAACTGGAGCATCGCGGTCCGCACGCCGATGTCGCGGACGCGGCCGGCCCGCACAGCAAACTCGCGGGACTCCTCGTCCGGCCGGCCGAAGAGCTTCACCAGCGTGGCGCCGGGGGCGGAGAACCGTTCGGTCATCTGGGTGCCCATGGCGGCATTGTGCTCGGCGGCCTCGCGGCGCAGGTCAGCCAGCCGTGATCCCATCCGCCGGGCAGGGATCAGGAAGATGGGCAGCAGGATCATCGCCAGAACGGTGACCTGCCAGGAGGTCCCCAGCATCACGATCAGCGTGAGGACCAGGGCCACCACGTTGCTGACCACCCCGGACAGGGTACCGGCAAAGGCAGACTGCGCACCGATGACGTCGTTATTGAGGCGGCTGACCAGGGCACCGGTGCGGGTGCGCGTGAAGAAGGCGATGGGCATCTTCTGCACGTGGTCAAAGACCTTCGTGCGCAGGTCCACAATGACGCCTTCACCAATAGTGGAGGACAGCCAGCGGCTCACGAGTCCCAAACCGGCCTCGGCAACTGCCACAACGGCGATCAGCACAGCCAGCCGGATCACTTCCTCCGTACCGGCCTTGGCCACAATGGCGTCAACCACCTGGCCCGCCAGAACGGGCGTGGCCACGGCAAGGAACGCCATCACAACCGAGAGCGCCACGAAAGCGATCAGTTTGGTGCGGTGCGGCCGGGCGAAGCCCAGGACCCGCTTCAGCGTCGCCTTGGAGAAGGGCTTGGAGCCGCTCTTGGCGCGGGTGATGTTGTACAGAGTGTGCCAGGCGGCGCCGTCCATGCTCATCGCTTGTGCCCCGTTGCGCCGGTCATCAATTCAGTTACCATTCCATCTTCCACATTCCACCGGACGTCGAGCTGAACGTTTTCGAGCAGCCTCCGGTCATGGGTTACCAACAACAAAGCACCCTCATAACTTCCCAGGGCCTCCTCCAGCTGCTCGATGGCAGGCAGGTCGAGGTGGTTGGTCGGCTCGTCCAGGACCAGCAGGTTCACTCCGCGTGCCTGCAGAAGTGCCAGCGCAGCCCGCGTGCGTTCGCCGGGTGAGAGCGAGTCCACCGGGCGGGCCGTGTGGTCCGCCTTTAGCCCGAACTTGGCCAGCAGCGTGCGGACCTCAGCCGATGTCAGGTCCGTCAGGACGGCTTCGACGGCGTCTGCCAGCGTGAGGTGACCGGCCAGCAGTCCACGGGCCTGGTCGATTTCGCCGATGGCCACCGAGGCGCCCATCGCGGCGTTGCCTGAGTCGGGAGCCTGGACGCCCAGGAGGAGGCGCAGCAGCGTGGATTTTCCGGCACCGTTGGGGCCGGTGATCCCGATCCGCTCCCCCGCGTTGAGCTGCAGGTTCACGGGACCGAGGGTGAAGCTTCCCTGGTTGACGACGGCGTCACGCAAGGTGGCCACCACAGCGCTGGACCGGGGGGCCTGGCCGATGGTGAACTGCAGCTGCCATTCCTTCCGCGGCTCGTCCACCACGTCCAGGCGGGCGATCCGGGACTCCATCTGCCGGACTTTCTGGGCCTGCTTCTCCGATGATTCGGTGCTGGCCGCGCGGCGGATCTTGTCATTGTCCGGGCTCTTCTTCATGGCGTTCCGCACGCCCTGGGAGCTCCACTCCCGCTGCGTCCGGGCCCGCGAGACCAGGTCCGCCTTCGTGGCCGCAAACTCCTCGAACTTTTCGCGTGCGCGGCGCCGGGCCACCGCGCGCTCTTCCAGGAAGGCCTCGTACCCGCCGTCATAGACCGCCACGGAGTTTTGCGCCAGGTCCAGTTCCACGATGGTGGTGACACAGCGGGCCAGGAACTCGCGGTCGTGGGATACCAGCACCACACCGCCGCGCAGGCCCTGGACAAAGGCTTCCAGTTTGGCCAGTCCGGCCAGGTCGAGGTCGTTGGTGGGCTCGTCCAGCAGCACCACGTCGAAGCGGCTGAGCAGCAGGGCGGCCAGCGCCACGCGGGCGGCCTGGCCGCCGGAGAGGCCCGTCATGGGGGCGTCCGCGCCGGTCTCCAGGCCAAGGTCGGCCAGGACAGCGGGAATGCGTTCCTCAAGGTCAGCCGCGCCGGACGCCATCCAGCGGTCAAAGGCGAGGGAGTAGGCGTCGTCGGCGCCGGCAGCCCCGGAACCCAGCGCTTCGGCCGTGGACTCCATCTCCGCCGTTGCCTGTGCGCAACCGGTGCGGCGGGCGATGTAGCCGGCCACGGTTTCACCCGCCACGCGCTCATGTTCCTGTGGCAGCCAGCCCACAAAGGCGTCGGCCGGCGCAAGGCTCACGCTGCCGGCCTGGGGCTGGTCCACGCCGGCCAGCAGGCGCAGCAGGGTGGACTTTCCGGCGCCGTTGGCGCCCACCACACCCACCACATCGCCGGGGGCCACCGTGAGGGAAAGGTTGGAGAAAAGCGTCCGATGGTCGTGGCCACCGGAAAGGTCTTTGGCAACAAGGGTTGCAGTCATGGGTTGGTTCCTCTCGCCGCCCGGCCGGAGGAAGGCCGGATGACCCGCCTGGATCGGCCCGCACAGGCGGAGAATCCGCACTGTGCCGCCCCGCAAAGTGCCCGGGCACTAAAGAGCCCGCCGGTCCGGACTTGGGGGGTGTACGGACCAACGGGCTCGACCATTAAGCATAGTCGACTCCACTGCCGGCATCAAACCGCGCCCGGCAGTCAGGCTAAAATCAGAGTTAACCTATCCGTTCAGCAGAGAGCCGATATGCCCATTCCTGCCAAGGCGTTCCAGCGCTGGCTGCACGGCATCGCCCCCGACACGAGCACTTCTGACATCTGCCGCGTCTCGGGCATCAAGCGGACAACGCTTGCGCAGCAACTCGTCCGCGGCAAAGTGGCTGAAGCCACAGTGGTGAGCATCAGCCGCGCCTACAACATCAATCCCGTCACGGCCCTTGCCGGTTTTGACGCCTTCAGCCAACTGGCCGGCCCGCCGCGCCAGCCAACCAGGGACGAGCTAATCAGCCAGATCTCCACGCCGGATCTCCTGCGGGCCGTCCTGCTGCGGTCAGACGCCGACCCGGGCACCCCTCCTGACGCGCGGCAGCCGGACGCCGGTCCCCGGGACCCAGGGCAGCCGGACCCAGGGCAGCCGAACACAGGGCAGCCGAACACAGGGCAGCCGGATACAGGGCAGCCTGCCGCGGCGCAGCCGGAATCCGGCCTGCCGGAATCCAGGCCGGCCGATTTGGTGCCGCCGCCGCATGCCACGTCCGTCAAGAGCTGGGTCGAAGCAATCGACGACGGCGAGCTGCGGCACCGCGTCTCGGCCGCCACCGGGATCGCTCCGCAGAACTATTCGGCGCAGCTGACCGCCAACCGGCTTGCCCCGGAACTTGCCATGGCCACCTCCCTGGCAGCCGGCGTCGGTCCCGCCAGCGGCCTCGTGGCCACCGGACTCATCACGGAGGCGGAGGCCGGCTGGCCACCCGGGGCCCGGCAGGCGGCGCTGGACAGCATGAGCGACGGCGAGCTGACTACGCTGGCGGGGGAACGCCTTCAGACCCTGGGCAGGGCCCTCCGCCGGCAGGAACACGACCAAGAGAAAACCGACAAGATTTGGGAGAACCTGGGATGATCGAAATCCTGCAATGGTCCACCTTGGCTGTGTGCGGCCTGGTGGCCATCGCCCGGGTTCCCAGCGCCGTGCGGGGGAAAAACAGGACACTCTTCTACATTTTTGCCCTGATGACCCTCGCGATCCTCCTCAGCATCGAAGCGCCGTATGTTGCCATCGACCAGGCCCTGGGCGGCCTCAACGTGGCCAACCTCATTCTGCGTCTGGTCATTTTCGCCGCCCTCTTCTTCGTGGGAATCCGGATCACGAGGGGCTTTGGGGCTGACACGGCCTACCGGCTGATCACCGGCCGGATCGGAATGGCAGCAGTGGCGCTCACCTCGCTGATTGTGGTGGCCGTCTTCCTGATGATGGATACTGCCGGATCGTCCGTAGGCCTGGCCGGGGTGTCGGCCAAGAACAGCCGCAATGGACTGCTGGTTGAGTACTACGGCGCCGCCGGCCGCGCTTATCCTGCCTACGTTTCCCTGGCTCTGTTACCGGCCATGGCCCGCGCGGTGGGAAGCAGGCTGCCCGCACTGGTCCGGGTCGCCGCCCTCCTGCTGGCCGTCGGCTCCGTGGCCGTGGCATTGACCCTGTTCTTCCCGTTTTACCCGCCAAGCTGGGCGGGGGCTAAGTTCCTGGTTAACTACACGGCGGTGCTTTGCTTTGTGCTGGGGCTGGCGTTGATTGGCGTTGCCAGCCTCATCTACGGTCGGAGCGGCACGCGGCAAAAGACTTCTACTGCAAAGTAGGAGTCACGGCTTTCACAAAATCATTAGACGTGGCACAATCATGAATGTGTGAAGGTGGCGCACCGGTGTTTGCGAACGGGGATAACTTCTTGTACGCCGGGCCCCGATAAAACCTTTGCACACATTGGGGGGATGAGTGGTGGCGGCCGTTGGGGACCGCCCCCACTCAGCCTGTTTAAGGCGCTTTTTGGCTTGAGGCTGTCTGGTTTGGGAACTCAGTTGCCGTTGCGGCCGCACTTCCCAGCTCACGCTGCACGAGCGGAAGCACCTCGGTACCCAGGAGCTCGATCGCTTCAAGCACAGTCCGCTGCGGAACCGACGACAGGTCCAGCTGGAAGATCTGCCGATCGTGCTGCATATACCCGTGCATCCTGATGATTTTGTGGGCCACCTGCTCCGGGTTGCCCACGAACAATGCACCGGCCGGGGCGGTCTCCATGTTGTACGTGACGCCGCTGGGTGCGGGAAAGCCCCGCTCGGCTGCGATCCGGCGCATGGTGTCCAGCCAGTACGGCCGGAAGGCGTCCTTGGCGCGGCCCGGCCCTGCCGGAGCGTCCCGCAGCACCATGCCAGGCGCGCTGACGCCCACCTTCAGGGGAACCCGGCCATGCCCGTGCTCGACGGCGGTTTGCCGGTACAGTGCGGCGTGGCGCTCGAAGTTCCGCACGGATCCGCCCAGGAGCGCATACATAACATTTCGCCCCAAGGCTGCAGCACGCACGGATGACTTGGGAGTTCCCCCGGTGGCGATCCAGATGTCCAGCTCACGCTTGCCGTCAGGGGCCGGGAAGGGGCGGGGCAAAATGAGTGCGTCATCCAGGCCGGCCCGGAACCGCCCGCTCCAGGTCACCCGCTCCCGGGCATTGAGTTGGAGGAGCAGCTCCAGCTTTTCCTCGTAGAGGGCGTCGTAGTCCTCCAGCCTGGCACCGAACAGCGGATAGGACTCGATGAAGCTACCCCTGCCGGCGGTCAGCTCCGCGCGGCCCTGGCTGATGAGGTCGAGGGTGGCGAACTGCTGGAAGACGCGCACAGGGTCCTCGGTGCTCAGCACCGTGACGGCGCTTCCCACCTTGATCTGCCGCGTCTGCGCCGCGACCGCTGCCAGCACTGTCGAGGGCGACGTGACCGAATAGTCCGGACGGTGGTGCTCCCCCACTCCGAAGTAATGGAGCCCCACCTGGTCAGCGAGCCGCGCACGCTCCAGGAGGTCCTGCACGTTTTGCTCCGGCGATACCCGGGCGCCGCTCACAGGGTCCCGGTGGATGTCGCCGAAGGTAAAGATTCCCAGTTCCATGCCCTGCATAAGGTTTATATGCATACGCATATTCCCTCGTGAACTCAGGATCTCCCTCGTCACCCGGGCTCTACCGGACAAACCTCAGCGTGACCAGCTGGAAGGGACGCAGGGCAAGGTTGACGGCGCCTTCCTGGGCGGGCGTGACGCCGGGTGCAGCCGAAGGCCGTTCCAACAGGTCCGTCGCCTGTACGTCCTTGACCGGGAAGCCGGCGGTGAGGGTGCCGGATGACCGTTGCCCCAGGGACTCATAAAGACGGACCACAACGTCTCCGGAACCGTCCTCGGCGAGCTTGACCGCCTCAATGACCAGGGCCGGATTGTCCACCGCGAACAACGGCTGCACATCGTGGCCGCCGCGGACCAGCCGCGGAGCCAGGTTGGTGCGGTACCCCTCTTCCACTGCCTCGGCAATGCCTGCGCCGGGACGGATGGTGACCGTGAGTTCCTGGTGTCCGCGGTCCGCCGTCGGGTCCGGGAACTTCGGTGCCCGCAGCAGGGACAGCCGCACCGTGGTGGTGGTCCCGCCGTCGGTGCCGCGGACGGTCCGGGTGACATCGTGCCCGTAGGTGGCCGCGTTGGAAATCGCGACGCCGTAGCCGGGCTCGGCCACGTGGATCCAGCGGTGCGCACAGATCTCGAACTTCGCGGCCTCCCACGAGGTGTTCACGTGCGTCGGCCGGAAGACGTGCCCGAACTGCGTCTCGGCAGCGGAGCGGTCCGCTTTGACGTCCAGCGGGAAGCCGAGTTTGAGGAGCTTCTCGCTCTCCTGCCACTCCACGGCCGTGGTGATGCTCAGCGAGTCGCTGCCCGCCTCCAGCGTGATGCGCTGGGTGACCGGCGACGAGCCCGCAACCCGGGTCACCACCACAACGGCGCCGCTCCCGACGTGCTCCAGCCGGATCTCCTGCGCTGACGTCAGTGCCGTGACGTTGCGGCGGTAGAACTCATCGATATCCCAGGCGTCCCACTCGTTGGGGGTGTCCCGGTGCAGTTCCAGCAGGTTGCCGCGTTCCCCGGGCGCGATGGCCTCGCGGCCCGTGGCGTAGTCGGTAAGGGAGGCGAGGAGGCCGTCGGCGTCCAGGACCGCCCTGATCACGCCGTTGTCCAGCACGTACCCGCCGTCCTCCGCGGTGGCCTGGGCAGGCTCGCCCTGGACCGCAGGCTCGGCTGCGCCGAGTGCCGGGACGCCGTTCCGGGCGTGCGGTGCCGCGTTGAGCAGGAACGTCCGCGGACCCTCGCCAAGCAGCGCGGCCGCCGCCTGGCCGATGATGGTTTCGAGGTCCGCGCTGATGGCGGCATAGTTCCGCTCCGCGTCCTGGTGGACCCAGGCGATGGCGCTGCCGGGCAGGATGTCGTGGAACTGTTGCAGGAGGACCAGCCGCCAGAGCCGCTTCAGTTCGGCCGCCGGGTAGGCAAAGGAACCGCGGACAGCGGCTGTGGCGCACCAGAGTTCGGCCTCACGCAGCAGGTGTTCACTGCGCCGGTTGCCGCGCTTGGTCTGCGCCTGGCTGGTGTACGTGCCGCGGTGGAGCTCGAGGTACATCTCCCCCACCCAGACAGGCAGGCCAGCATAGCCTTCCTCCGCCGCCGTGAAGAAGCTTTCGGCGGATCCCACCCGCACTTTAGGTGAGCCTTCCAGATCTGCGGTGCGTTGCGCGGCAGCCAGCATTTCACGCGTAGGCCCGCCGCCGCCGTCGCCGTAACCGAACGGCACCAGCGAGATATTGGCGCGGCCATGGTCGCGGAAGTTGCGCTCGGCGTGGGCCAGTTCGCGTCCGTTGAGCTCGGCGTTGTAGGTGTCCACCGGCGGGAAGTGCGTGAAGAGCCTGGTGCCGTCAATGCCCTCCCAGTTGAAGGTGTGGTGCGGCATCCGGTTGATCTGGTTCCAGGAGATTTTCTGCGTCAGGAACCACTGACTGCCGGCTGACCGAACGATCTGCGGCAGGGCTGCGGAGTACCCGAAAGAATCCGGGAGCCAGGCTTCCTTGCATTCGACGCCGAATTCCTGCAGGAAGAAGTTCTTGCCTTCCACGAACTGGCGGGCCATGGCCTCACCACCGGGCATGTTGGTGTCCGATTCGACCCACATGCCTCCCACCGGAACGAACTGGCCGGCCTTGACCTTCTCCCGGATCCGTCCGAAGAGCTCAGGGTAGAACTCCTTCATCCACGCGAACTGCTGGGCCGATGAGCAGGAAAACACAAAACTTGGGTCCTCATCCATCAGCGCCACCACGTTGGAGAACGTCCTTGCGCATTTGCGGATGGTTTCGCGGACCGGCCACAGCCAGGCGGAGTCTATGTGGGCATGGCCCGTGGCCACCAGCTGATGTGCGGAGGCATAGGCGGGGCGGGACATGACCTCTGCCAGGGCTTCGCGTCCCGCGGCCGCGGTGCCTGCGACGTCATCCGGGTCCATCAGGTCCATCATGCGTTCGAGCGCGCGCAGAATTTCGTGGCGCCTGGGCTGCTCCATGGGAAGTTCATGCATCAGCCCGGAGAGGGTCCAGATGTCCTGCTGGAGTTCCCAGACCGTCTGGTTGAGTTCGGCGATGGCGATCCTGCCGAGCCGGTACTGCGGTGCCGTGCCGGCGGTTGCCTTGTCCCCGTACGGCGTGGCCGCGAACGTCCAGCCCTGCGCCATGTCAGGATTGGCGGCCGCTTCAACGTAGAAGTCGACGGCCATGCCGCTACCCAGCAGTTTCAGTGGGATGTATTGGTTCCGCGGCGAAATGGCCTTGATGATGGTTCCGTCCGGGCCCCACGCGATGCCCTCACACTGGAATCCGGGGGCTTCGTTGATAAACCCGAGGTCCACCACGACTTCTACCGTGGTGTCCGGCCCGGTACCCCAGGCCTGGGGCACGTCCCCCTGCAGACGAAGCCACTTGGTGCCCCACGGCTGGCCCCAGGCAGCACCGTGCTCCTGCGGCAGGAACTCATGCCGCAGGGCGTCCATCACGGTGACAGGTTCACCGGGCGCGTCCCAGCTGCTCAGGTTCAGGGGAACGCTGCGGGTGTAAACGGCGGGATTGATCCGCTCGCGGACAAACCGGTCCAGGCGGACTTCGGTAATCCGGCGGTCGTCATGCACTGTAAACCCTCTTAAATACGTGAATGTGAGTAGTCGAATCGGGACATCGACGTCCAATCGATGGATAAAATCTACCGGCTAGTAGCTCAATAGCCAAGTGCCAGTTTCCCTCCCCGGGGCCGTCCGCGCAGCCTCAGCCCGAGACGTCGGCAGCAGCCTCTGCGCGAACCTGCCCGGCGGAAAGGGTGATCCTTTCCTGCCCGGCGTACACATTCAGGCTGGTTCGGCGGCTGAATCCGACCAGCGTCATGCCGCTGGCCGCGGCGAGCTCGGCGGCCAGGCTGGACGGTGCACTCACGGCCGCAAGCACCGGGATTCCGGCCAGCGCTGCCTTCTGGACCAATTCGAACGACGCCCGTCCCGATACCTGCAGGACCAGTCCGGTCAGCGGCAACATCCGTTCCCGCAGGGCCCAGCCCACCACCTTGTCCACGGCGTTGTGGCGGCCCACATCCTCCCGGAGGCACAAAAGTTCCACGCTGCCGTCGTCCGATACCCGGAACAGGCCCGCGGCGTGCACGCCGCCGGTGGTGTCGAACACCGCCTGTGCTTCGCGGAGCCGGTCGGGCAGGACGGCCAGGACGTCAGCCGGAACGGTCACCGGATCCGAGGCAGGGCTGTAGTGGGAGGATTTCCGCACCGCTTCGATCGAATCTATGCCACAAATGCCGCAGGAACTTGAGGTGAAAACGTTCCGTCCTTTGGCGGGCAGTTCGACGTCGGGCCGCAACTGGGCTTCCACCACGTTGAAGGTCTGCACCCCGTTTTCGTCCTCGCCGGCGCAGAAGCGGAGTGAAACCAGCTGGTCGGGGCTCCAAATGATTCCTTCGGACACCAGGAAACCGGCCACCAAATCGAAGTCATCGCCGGGCGTCCGCATCGTCACCGAGAACGACAGCTGGCCAATCCTGATCTCCAGCGGCTCTTCGACGGCGAGCACGTCCTCGCGGTGGCGGACCGGAAACTCGAGCGCCTTGGGTGAGCCGTCCAGAACATACTTATGCACCTTGCGGCGCTGCGTCACGCGTCCCATCAGCGGCCTGGGCTGGTGCTCTGAGGGCCCTTGCTGCTGGGGTTCCGGACCTTGCTGCGGGGAGTGTTCATAGCTCAATCATCGCATCACGGCCGGACTGCGGAGCACACCCGGCCAGGGAGAACCTGCGGCCGGGTCCGGGTCCTGCAGCCTCAGCAGTTCAGTCCAGCAGGGCGCTCCAATCCACGGGACCGGCCGGCTTCGCGCGGTCTTTTACCCCGTCCTTGGCCGCAGTCCGGGTTTTGGCCTTTGCGCCCGCCGGTTCCGGTACGGGCAAGGGCGGCCCCCACGGCAATGTGAATGCGGGCACGGGCTCGCCAAGCTGCACGCCGTGCGGCGGAACCACCATCACGCCGTCCGCCGACGCGAGCCCGCGCATCATCCCGGGACCCGTGTGCCTCGCAGGGGAAGCCATTCCGTACAGGAGCCGGAACGGAAGGAGCCGGGTCCGGCCGGGCTCGGGCTCCAGGGTTGTCCCGCAAGGGACCTCCTGCACGGGCGGCAGGGGTGCGTGGCCCAAGCCGGCCAGGAGCGGTGCCCCCACCGTCGATAAAGCCATCATGGCGGCCAAAGGGTTGCCGGGCAACCCCAGGACAAAGCGCCCGTCCGGCAGTTCGGCCAGGACGGCCGGATGCCCGGGACGCATGGCGATGCCATCGATGATCAGCCGACCGCCCAGCTCCGATACTGCACGGCGCAGGTGATCGGTGTGGGATGGTCCCGTTCCGCCGGTGGTAATGACGACGTCGGCGGGCAGGGCAGCCGGGTCCGGAACCTCAGGCGGGAGGTCCTCCAGCCCTGCCAGCCACTCCGCATACGAATCGCCGATTTTCTCCTTGCCGGCGAAAATGCCGCCAAGCATGGCCACCACTGATGCGAGCTGCGGCCCGAACGTGTCCCTGACCTGCCCGGGCACGGGCAGGCCTTCCGCCACGACTTCGGACCCCGTGAGCAGCAGCTTCACCACCGGCTTCCCGCGGACCAGCAGGTCGTCGTACCCGGCCAGGGCAGCGAAGGCCAAGTGTGCCGGGTTCAGGGTGACGCCGGCCTTGACCAGGACTTCCCCCGCAGCTGCTTCCTCGCCGGCCTTCCGGATGTGCTGGCCGTTCCGCGGTTCCCCTGGACGGGCGGTGCCGCCGGTCAGCAAAAGCGGCAGACCGTCGTCGTCGGTGCCCAGCACTGCACTCTCGCTGCGCAGCACTGCCTTGGCACCGGGCGGAATCAGTCCCCCGGTGACAATCGGGCTGGCCTGGTGCGGGGCGAGCCGCTGGCCGGCCTCCGCCACGATCCACGGACCGCTGCCGTTGACCGCCCAGCCGTCCATCGCGGAGGACGCATAGTGCGGCATATCGTGCAGCGCGGTGATGTCTTCAACCAGGACCCTGCCCAGCGCCTGCGCCAGCGGTACCCGTCCAGGTGGAATGGGCGTGGCACTGTCGAAGGCGGCCTGGCGCGCCTCTTCCCAGGTATGGGCCAGGTGTTTGGCGTGGGTGTCAGGTGCGGGCGCGTGCGTTGGGTCGGGGCTCCCGGGTTTGTCGCCGGGGGCGGCGGTCATTCGACGGTGATCATTCGACGGGCGCCCCGGTGGCTTCGGAAGCGTAGTCTGCAACGAGGGAGCGGGCGCGGTCCATGGCAGCAGTTATGGCCGCAGCGTCGGAGGCCTGCCCCGATCCCGCCGCAATGCCCGCCGCAAGCCCGGCGATAAATGTCGTCAGCGGTGCGGCCGGGCGGACCACGGTATGGGCAGCCACGCCGGCAAGGGAGAGGATGGCGTTCACATCGATCTGGACGTCCTCCAGCTCATATGCCTGCAGCAGCGCACGGCACCACTCTTCCAGGGTCTCATCCTGACTTTTCACGCTTTGCCTCCCAAATCATCTGCGGCCGCGTTGCTCCGGAACCCGCTGATCGGGTCCCGGCCGGCCACTCCAAGCGCGGCGGCATCGTCCCAGGTGTCCACATCTGACGTGGAGCCGGCCGGAACGGCGACAGGCTGTACGTCAAGACTAGCAAGGAGTGCCATGACCGAACCGTTGATTAAGCTTCCCTTGCCGGCAAGGTCAGCAACGGAACGTTGTAGCGCAGCCGTGCTATAAAAGCCCGCCAAGGGCTGCAGCCGGCCATCCTCGGAAACAGCCACAACCCCGTCCTGTTTGCTGCTGCTGAAATTCCCGCCAGCCCGTTCATTGATGAGCAGCGCATCTGCCAGGGCCGACACCGCATCTGCGCTATTGGGCATGTCGCAGGCAAGCACCAGGGTGAACCTGGAAGGGGGTCGGCCGGTTCTATCCAGCTCCGCGAGCCCGGCGGCGATGGCGGCGGCGGGCCCGCTGAAGGCCGGCTCTTCCCGGCACCTGAGGATGCCGGCCGGCAGGTCTCCCTCACCGGGGCCCACCACCACCACGACCCGGGCACCGCCGGCTGCGGCGACCGAACGGCGCAACAGGGTGTCGCCGTCGTACGTCAGGTGCTGCTTGGGCACACCGCCAAGACGCGCGGAGCGGCCCCCGGCGAGAATCACGGCATCAAAATCGAGGCTTTCAGCGTCCACCCACCCAGCCTAGCTGCGACGGAAGGGTCAGGCCGCCCGTTCCGGCAACAGGAAGGGATCCCATGCGGGCGTCGGCTTCTCAAGTTCCTTGATCTGCCAGATGGTGCCGTGCGGCGGTTCGGGCACAATCCGCAGCTTCCACCCCATCTCGGCGGGGGTGTGATCGCCCTTGGTGTTGTTGCACCGCAGGCACGCGGCGACGAGGTTCTCCCACGAATCTGCACCGCCGCGGGATTTTGGCTGGACGTGGTCGATGGTGTGGGCACCTTTGCCGCAGTATGCACACCGGTGGCCATCGCGCCGCAGGACTCCGCGGCGGCTGACCGCGGTGTGGTGGTTGTATCGGGGGCGGATGTACCGGTTCAGGAGGATCACGGACGGGCGGCCCAGAATCTCCTGCGGACCCACGACCGGGTCGTCGCCCTCGGCTATGACGCTGGCCTTGCCCGTCAGCACAAGCACCAGCGCCCGGCGGAAGGTAACAACCGCCAGCGGTTCATATCCAGCATTCAGAACGAGAGTGCGCATGCACTTACCTCTTCGTGGCCGCACCCGTCAGGGGCACGAGGGCCGGCTGCCCCCGGCATATCCGGGCTATGGATCGACACCACAAGAGTAAACAAAAAATACCGGGATTAACTAATCCACCTCAGTCCGGGGCGACGTGTCAAATCTGCCCGGCGTCCAATCCGTGCCGGAAGGCCCGGCAGACAACAAAGGACCCCCGCCATCAGGCGGAGGTCCCTTGGAAGTTCAATCAGCTGCTAGGACACGCGGATGAAGACCGGGCCCGAACCAACGTTGGCGCTGAACACAACGGTCTGGTTGCCGTTGTAGCCGCCGTGAACAGCCTGGCCGTTGCCGGCGTAGACCGCGACGTGGGCCATGCCTGCTCCACCGTCTGCGTAATAGATGAGGTCGCCCGGCTGGGCTTCGGCTGCACTGACGGTGCGGCCGAGGCCGAGGTATCCTGCGGGCCAGTCGTGGAAGTTGATTCCGACGGCGGCGAGAGAGTTGGTGACCAGCATGGTGCAGTCCTGGTTTACGCCGAGCTGTGCGTAAGCAGCGGACAGGATGGCCTGGCCCTTGCCGCTGGCGGCAGCGGGAGCGGCGGGCGCGGCCGGGGCAGCCGGGGTGGACGACGCAACCTTGATTGCGGCAGCGGGCTGGGCGGCAGGTGCGGCAGGTGCCTCAACTGCCTCAACAACGGGCTCCGGCTCTTCAACGGGAGCCGGCGTGGTGGTCACAGCAGGCTTCTCGTAGGAGATGGCGATGGTGGAGGCAGCCGAAATGATGGCCGGCGCTGAAACCTCAACCTCAAGGTTGGAGGCCGAAGCGGCTTCCCGCTGAATGTTGGTGTCTGCGGCGTTGGCCGCAATCCCGCTGGTCAGGACCAGGCCGGAGGCAGCAGCGATAACCGCGGCCTGGCGGCCCATGCCACCGGCGTTGTCGCCGACAGCCTTGGCAATGACAGCAAGCGAGTTGGTCTTGGTGACCTCGGCGCGGTGCCGTGCAACAGTTGCACGAGTAGTCATTAAAATTTCTCTCTTTCGTGTTCCTCAGGGCCTTTTGGGCAGCCCGAGGGCTGTGGACGCGCCGGCATCTTGGGGGCACGCCGGCACGCCCCGAACGGGGATTTTTTAAGGGTTTCTAGCGAAGAAACGGGGAGTTGATCCGGATAACCGGATTTAGCCCATGGTGTAGAAGGAGGACGATCCTGTTGCCGCAACCGCGTGCAGCAACGTGCCCTGCGACGGGTTCAGCGCGCTGATCATCATGCCGTTGCCGACGTAGATACCAACGTGCGCTCCACCGTTCTGCATCACCAGGTCACCCGGGGCCGGGGTTGCGGTGGGCCGCATCGCGGTCCAGGCATTGACGCGGGGAATGCTGATGCCGGCCTGGGCGTAAACCCACTGGGTGAAGCCGGAGCAGTCCCAGCCATTGGGAGAGGTGCCCCCCCAGACGTAAGGGCTGCCGATACCGGTGTACGCAATTGCTGCCAGGCCCGAACCTGCGGCTGCAGAAACAGTGTCCGCAAGCTTGGTCTCGGCTGCACCGGCAGCGGCGGTTTCCGTTTCAGCTGCCGCTTCGGCTGCTGTTTCGGAAGCCGTGGACTGTGCACGGACCGGTTCGATCTTCGGCGCCGGCGTGGTCTCGACCACAATGCGCTCGAAGGAAACCGTGGCCGTGGGCGCGGCAGTGACGGCAAGCGCAGTCTGCGTTGAACCGGACTCGGTGGAGGCGGACACACCTGCAGTGGTGTCCGCGGCGTTGGCCGGAAGCCCCATGGTCAGGATCAGACCTGACGCAGCTGCGATGACAGCAGCCTGGCGACCTACGGTCCCGGCGTTTGCACTAACAGCCTTGGACACGGAGCCCAAGGGGTTGGTGCGAACCGTTTGCGCGCGGTGGCGCGCAGAATTATGGCGTGAAGACACGAAGGTAGCCTCTCCCAATGCCTGCGAGGTGAGCTGTCGGATTCGGATGGGAGTCACCCGGCCGCGCCGCTTCCTGGGAAGCTTTGCGACTTAACCCCAAGGCCTTCAGGATCGAAGACCAAAATTGGTTCCCCCGCCCCTGCCAGACGAATTCATGCGAACGGACCTTGAGCGGTGGCAGAGCTAGGCAATCCACTCAAGAACGTCAACTTCGGAAAAGTTGACGCGCTTTAGACGTTACAGCAGTTCAGAGCCAATGTCACATTCAGGTCACGGCAGGTCTCGGTGAATTGAGAGCTAGCGCTCATTTTGCGCTTAGAGCCAGCCTGTGGGGTCAACAACTTCGCCGTTGACCTGGACTTCAAAGTGGAGGTGGCAGCCCGTGGAGGCCCCCGTGGTGCCGCTGAGGGCCACGACATCGCCGCGGGTCACTGTCTGGCCTGTGCTGACCGTTGCGGACGACAGGTGGTTGTACGTGGTCTCCAGGCCGTTGCCATGGTCCACCACTACCCGGTTGCCGCCGCCGTACTGGTGCCAGCCGACGAACGTCACGGTGCCACTGGCAGCAGCCAGCACCGACGTACCGCACTGGGCCATGAAGTCCTGGCCGCGGTGGAAGTCCCCGGACCCGCCCGTGATGGGGCTGATCCGGAATCCGAACGGTGACGCCGTGGAAAGTTCTGCGAGCGGTGCGCCCAGGCTGCCCGCGGAGGCCGCAGGCGTAATGGAGCCGGCAGACTGCGCACTCAGCAACTGCTTGAGCTTGCCGTCGGGGTCACCCTCCGTCACAACTGAGGAGCGGCTGAAGTCGATCTGAGCCGCTGCTTCAGCGGAAATCTCGGGCTGCGGGGTTGCGGAAACCGCGGCGACGGACTGGCCGGGCTGCTGGTCGGCCATCACCGGACCCGTGACCGGAACCGTCACAGTGAGGGCCAGGCCAGTGGCCGCGAGGGCAATTCCGGCTTTCTGGCCAATACCGCTGGCGGCCGCAAAATCGGTCATCTGCCTGAACGCGCCACGCCGCTGACGCCGCGCTGCGCGCTGTACGTCGCGTGGCCTCTCCGCGGAAAATTCCTCGGCAGCCCGCGGCGCCGAAGCGGGGCCTGCCGCCCGGCGGCGGCCCCTGGAGTATTGCGTGGTCAAGAATGTTCCTCTCTGGATAGCCTGCGAAGTTAGCTGTCGGATTCGGGTCAGAGAGTTCAAAGACCCGGTCCGCCGTGGCAAGCATTTGGCGCAGGGGTATCCCGGGAGATTCTTTCGCTGGAAAGGCTTGCTGCTGACGGACTTCACCCCAAGGCAGCTTTTTGACTGCCGGTTGTGGTTCCTCCGCCTCTGCCAGTTGGTGACTTTGCACCTGATCCGCTGGCAGAGCTCGGCTCCGGATCAGGTAACGCTTTTATATCGAAGCTTGGCTTAAACTATATGCGACGAAGCGGGGAGGTAACAATTCCGTTATCTTTTGCGGAATCCGCGATGATCCGCTAGCGCGGCCCTGGAGCGGCGCTCTGGACCGCCGGGCAGCGGGGACATGACGTCCGTCAGGCGGGTCCTCTAGCGGACAGAAACGAAGACGTGCGCAGCCACTTCGGGAGGGAGCTCAAGCGCACCCTCAATGCCGGGAACCCGCACGGAAATGTACTCCCCGACGCGTTCCAGGGAAACGGAGGCACCCGGCCGAATCCCGCCTTCATCCAGCTGCACAAGCAACTCAGGTTCTACCTGGATGGGTTCTGCCAGCCGGTTCACCGTCACGCTCGATGTTGGCCCGTAGCCCAGCATGGCCTCTACGAGATTAATCACACCGGCGTCCGGAACGGAGGATGTTCCGCCCAGCGCTGCCAAGCCGGGGATGGGATTGCCGTAAGGAGATTCAGTGGGGTGGTCGAGCAGTTCATAGATGCGCCGCTCAACGCGCTCGCTCATCACATGCTCCCAGCGGCAGGCTTCGTCGTGGACGTAAGCCCAGTCCAGGCCGATGACATCAGCCAGGAGGCGCTCAGCGAGCCGGTGCTTGCGCATGACCTCGGTGGCCCGCTTGCGCCCTGTCCCGGTCAGTTCCAGATGGCGGTCGCCGGAGACCACAACCAGTCCGTCGCGCTCCATCCGGCCGATGGTTTGGGACACCGTGGGTCCGGAGTGCCGCAGCCGCTCGGCGATGCGGGCGCGAAGGGCAACGATGTTCTCTTCTTCAAGCTCCAAAATGGTTCGAAGATACATCTCCGTGGTATCGATCAGATCCGTCATCCAGCTCAGCTCCTCGAGCGCAGTACCTAGCGTTGTCCCACCGTATCGCGTCCCAGCCGCGTCGAGGTCCGGTGAAAAGCTTAGCCTATTTTGAATTTGTCCGGATAATCCCGCAGGGTGCAGATCGTCTCGTTGATTGGACTATGACGGTGCCGGTTCCCGCCCGTTCTTCTGTTTCAGGCAGAATAAAAGCGGCCCTCGTTGCAGTCGTTGCTGACTGCCGGCCACCCCACCGTCCCGGACGCCAACATGTCCACGCCGAATTGGAGCCCTTGTGAGCGAAACCAGCATCACTATTCCTGCCGACCTCCTGCCCAAGGACGGACGCTTCGGCGCGGGACCATCCAAGGTCAGGCCGGAGCAGCTTGAAGCACTCCAGGCGGCATCCCGGACCATCCTGGGTACCTCACACCGCCAGGCGCCCGTCAAGAACCTTGTGGGTTCGGTCCGCGAGGGCCTGAGCCAGTTCTTCCGCGCCCCGGAGGGCTACGAGGTTGTCCTGGGCGTCGGCGGCTCCACTGCCTTCTGGGACGTTGCAGCATTTGGCCTGGTGGAGAAGAAGGCCCAGCACCTGTCCTTCGGCGAGTTCGGCTCCAAGTTCGCCGCAGCCACCAACAATGCCCCCTTCGTGGACGCGTCCTCCATCATCAATTCCGAGCCCGGCACCCGCCCGGCGGCCCGGGCCGAAGCCGGCGTTGACGTGTACGCCTGGCCGCAGAACGAGACCTCCACCGGCGTCGCAGCTCCGGTCAAGCGTGTTGAGGGTGCCGATGCCGGCGCCCTGGTACTGGTGGACGCCACCTCCGCGGCCGGCGGCCTGGACGTGGACGTTGCCGAGACGGACGTCTACTACTTCGCACCGCAGAAGAACTTCGCTTCCGACGGCGGCCTCTGGCTGGGCCTGTTCTCCCCCGCCGCTCTGGAACGCGCGGCGCGGATCAAGGCCAGCGGCCGCTGGATCCCGGACTTCCTGGACCTTCAGACCGCGATCGATAACTCGAAGCTGAACCAGACCTACAACACCCCTTCCCTGACCACGCTGGTAACGCTGGACAACCAGGTGCAGTGGCTGAACGCCAACGGCGGCCTGGACTTCGCCAGCAAGCGCACGGCCGACTCTGCGGGCCGGATCTACGCCTGGGCGGAGGCGTCAGAGTTCGCCACCCCGTACGTGGCGAAGGCTGAAGAGCGCTCCAACGTCATCGCCACCATCGACTTCGATGACTCGATCGATGCCGCGGCCATCGCCAAGGTCCTGCGTGCCAATGGCGTGGTGGACACCGAGCCTTACCGCAAGCTGGGCCGCAACCAGCTCCGGATCGCCACGTTTGTCGCCATCGAACCGGACGACGTTTCAGCCTTGCTGGCCAGCATCGACTACGTGGTGGGCGAGCTGCGCAAGTAATCCCCCGCGCTCAGCGCGCTGCACCGGCAGCGTCAGCGTCCGACGGCGTCGTCCGGGTCTTCTTCCCGGGCGGCGCCGTTTGTGTTGTCCCCCAGCCGGGAGACAACACGAAACTGGCGCAGGCCGCGGGCCCGCCGGTCGAAGGCGAGCCGGAGCTGCCTGGCGCGGATGATCCACACCATGCCGATCAGCGCCGCAATGATCCCGGAAGCGGCGGCCACGCCCAACGACCAGCGGGCACCTGCCACGTTGGCCACCCAACCCACCAGCGGCGCCCCGATGGGTGTTCCGCCCATAAAAATGGCCATGTACAAGGCCATGACCCGGCCCCGCATGACGGGATCGGTGGTGGTCTGGACATAGCCGTTGGCACTGGTCATCATGGTGATGGCGAACAGCCCCACCGGTACCAGCGCAACGCCGAACCAGAAATAGTTTGGCGCCAGCGCCGCGAGACCGGAGGTCACGCCAAAGGCAGCGGCCGCGCCGAAGATCATCCGCAGCCTGGGCTTCCCGCGGCCGGCGGACAGCAGCGCCCCCGCCACCGAGCCGATGGCCATGATCGAATTCATAAGTCCGAACGCGCTGGCATCGAGGCCGAATTCCGTCCCCACCATGGCCGCGATGAACAGCACGAAGTTCAGCCCCAGGGTTCCCACAATGAAGACGGCCACCAGGACCACCACAATGTCCGGCCGGAACCGCACATAGCGCAGGCCCTCCCTGATCCGCCCCTTACCCGGCGCTGCGCGGGGAAGCTGCCGCAAGGTCGCCGTCGGGATCTTCCACAGGCTCAGGAGCATGGCAAGGAACGTGGCGGTGTTGATCAGGAACACCCAGCCCGGCCCCACGGCCACCGTCAGGATTCCTGCCACCGCCGGACCGATCATGCGGGCCACATTGAAGGAGGCGCTGTTCAGTGCCACGGCGTTGGGCAGGTAGTCGTCCTGCACAAGCTCTGAAACGAAGGTCTGGCGTACGGGGGCGTCGAGCGCGGACACCATGCCCAGCAGCAGGGCAAAGCCATAGACATGCCACAACTGCCCGGCGCCGAGGACTACCAGGACACCAAGCCCCGTGCTCAGGAGGGCCATCACGGACTGGGTCATGATCAGCAGCTGCTTGCGGCTGTAACGGTCCGCCACGAGACCGGCGACGGGGGCAAGGAAGAGCTGCGGTCCCAACTGGAGCGCCATGGTGATGCCCATGGCGCCCGCGTCGTGATCGGTGAGGTGATCGAAAACCAGCCAGTCCTGGGCGGTCCGCTGCATCCAGGTCCCGATGTTGGAGACCAGCGCGCCGATGAACCAGATCCGGTAATTGAGGATGTGCAGGGATTTGAAGGTGGACATCACTGCCGCCTTACGTGGTGGTCACCCTGCGCCTGTACCAACGTGCTAGTCAGCCTCGGATGCTGGTTCGTCTTCCTCGGGATCAGGTTCCGCGGACACGTCATCCTCGTCCGCAGGGCGGGCCGCGTCGGCGTCGGCATCTGTGTCGGCCTCGGCGTCGGCGTCGGCATCTGTGTCGGCCTCGGCGTCGGCTGCGGGAAGCTGATCTTCTTCCGCATCGCGGGCATCCTCAGGACGAACACGTTCGGCCCATGGCACCCACTCCGGGGACAGGATGGAGTCCTCGGACGGGAGGAGTCCGAGCTCGCTGATGGTGACAACCTTCGAACGGGAGTTCCGGGTCAGTACCGCGTACCACTGCCAGCCCTGGTAACCGGCCAGCTTTGATTCGAAAAGGTGCGTGACCAGGCGCTCCCCTTCGCTTTTGGCCGCGATGTGGGCGCCGATATCCGCCGGGGCCGTAATGCCTTCGACGGCGGCGCGGGCCACATCTACGGCCGCCGCCAGGAAGGCATCGGGTTTGCCGGTCCGCCATACGGGCACGCCCGCTCGGCGCTTTGCTGCAGGCTTGGCGGCTGTCTGCTCCGCCGCAGGTGCCGGCGCGCTTGTTGATGGCTGTTCCGCTGCCGTGGTGCCCTGCTGTTCAGCTTCCTGGTTCATCAGCAAGGCCTAAACGTCCAGCTCGTCGGCAACCTTACGCAGTGCCGCCGCGATGGCTTTGCCCTTGTTGCCTTCCGGGTACTTGCCCGCGGACAGGGTCCCCGACAGGTTGTCCAGGACGCTGACCAGGTCCTGGACCAGCGGGGCGAGGTCGCGTGCGCTGGGCCGTTTGGCCTTGGCGATGGAGGGCGTCTTGTCCAGGACCCGCAGGCCCAATGCCTGGGCGCCCTTGCGCCCGTCGGCGACGCCGAACTCAACGCGGGTGCCGGCCTTCAGCTCCGTGACGCCTTCAGGCAGCGAGGATTTGGGCAGGAAAACTTCCTGGCCGTCTTCGCCTGCGAGGAAGCCGAAGCCCTTTTCTTTGTCATACCACTTGACCTTGCCGGTAGGCACGTAATCAACCTTCTTCGTTCTGACGTCTTCTGACACGGCCTGCAGGCACCGCATCCGCACTGTTATGCGGGTTCAGGGAATGACTGCGACGGACCGTGTTGGTCTGTTCCTTCAAGGTTATCCTGCCGGGGACCGATTCCTGCTTTATGGCCCCCCGCCATGCCCGTCGCGGCCCGGGCCAAAACCCTGCAAAGCGGCGGTAGCCGCGGCGGTCCGGCAGTGACGGACCGCCGCGGCGCCCGCCTGTTAGCGTTACGTGCATGACACCCTCGCGTTACCGGCGCCCACTGATGATCTGTGCAGCTATTGTCGCCATCCTTTCCCTTGGCGCGGTGGGAGCCGTGATGGCGCTGGCTTTCGCCGGCACCGCCGCCCCGGTGTGGGTCACATCCGTCGCCTTGTACGGCCTGCCCGTGGCCTTCCTGCTGATGCTCTTCCTTGTCCTGGACAGCGTTGCCGGGCGTCGCCGGGCGGGAAAGTCCGGCGGGCTGTAACGTTGGACTGATGTCCCTTATCCGCGCGCTCAGTAAAGAACTGGAAGCCCGCAGCGATGACTCGTTGCGGGCACTCTTTGCGGCGCGGCCGGATCTGATGTCCCCCGCGGTGCCGGACTTTGCCGCACTGGCGGCCAGGGCAAGCGCCAGGGTCAGCGTCCAGCGGGCGTTGGAACGCCTCAACCGGCCCCAGATGCAGGTGCTGGAGACGCTGTACCTGTGCACCAACCCGGACACCGAACACAGCGCCTCGGCTGCGGGAGTCCGCAAGCTGATAGCCGGCTCCACACAGGCGGCCGTCGAACGCATCCTGGCCTCCCTGCAGGAACTGGCCCTGGTCCACCGGGCAGAGCCGCCGCACGGCACTGTTGCCCCGGGGCACCGGCAGCGGTACTACCTGCCGGTGGGATGCCTCAAGGACGTGGTGGGCATCTACCCCGCCGGTCTGGGGCGCAGCTACACCGAACTGGTCAGGCTCCAGCCGGCGTTCGCGCAGCGGGCAGTCCAACTGGTTGCCGAGCTTCACCGCAGCGGCGTCGCCATCCAAGAAGCCACCACCCCCATGGAGGCAGCGCTTGCGCTGCAGCATTGGACGTCTTCGCCCGAGGCCCTCAACCAGGCCCTCGCCGGAGCCCCGGAGCGTACGACGGCGCTGCTCGCCAAATTCCGCAACTGGGCCATGGGTGCCGTCCCCCAGGCACAACGAAAAGCGTCCGTTACACACCAGGGCGCCGCCGTCGGGCCTGTTGACTGGCTGCTGGCCAGGGGGCTCCTCGTCCCGCTGGATGCAGCCCACGTGGAACTGCCGCACAGTGTGGGGCTGTCCCTGCGCGGCGGCGCCATCATCAACGATTTCACCCTTTCGCCGCCGGTTCCGGAACTGGGCAGCACCACCGCTGCGCTGCGCCGGAACGCAGCGCTTGGCGCGATCGCCGAGACCCTGCGGCTGGTGGGCGAGCTCCTGCACGCCGTCCGGGAACAGCCGCTCGTGACGCTGCGCAGCGGCGGCGTCGGTGTCCGCGAAATGAAGCGGCTGGCCGAAACGCTGCGCATCGACCAGCACCTGGCCGGCCTGCTGGCGGAGCTCAGCGCACTCTCCGGCCTGCTGCGCCTGGATGTGGACTCATCCTCGTGGGTTCAGCCGCCGCAGCTGGAGTGGCTCGCCCTCACCCGGCAGGAACAATGGCTGTGGCTGGTCAACGCCTGGCTCGCGAGCGAGCGCGTGCCCTCGCTGGTGGGCCAGCCCGTTACCGGGACCACCGGCGCTTCCGCCGCGCACAGGGCGCTGGCCGGGACCGCGATCAACGCCCTCTCTGCCGAGGCCCAGCGGCCGGACGCGCCGGTGGTCAGGAAGCGGATCCTGGAAATCCTGGACGAGCTTACCCGCGAGGCCGGTGCAATGGATGGCACTGCCCCGGTCCTGGACGCGGCAGCCGTGCTGCAGCGGGCCGAATGGGCCCAGCCACGGATGGCGCGACGCTTCAGCTCCCTGATCAAAGGCGTGCTGGCCGAAGCGGAGCTGCTGGGCCTGACCGGCTCTGGAGCGCTGAGCCAGCTTGGCAGCGCCATCGCCGACGACAAGCCAGAAGAAGCCCTCGGCATCCTGGGCGAGCACCTGCCTGCCGCCCTTAACCACGTCCTGCTCCAGGCGGACCTCACCGCTGTCGCCCCCGGGTACCTGACACCGGAGCTGAGCGAGAAGCTGCTGCTGATGTCCGACGCCGAGGGCCAGGGGCCTGCCACCATCTACCGGTTCTCGACAAACTCCATCAGGCGCGCGTTGGATGCGGGTCACGATGCGTCCAGCCTCCTGGGCTTCCTGCGTGAACATTCGGCCACCGCCGTCCCCCAGCCCTTGGAATACCTGGTGGAAGACACCGCCGCCAGGCACGGCAGGCTCCGGGTGGGTACAGCCGCCAGCTTTATCCAGAGCGACGACGAAGCCGCGGTGCTGGAACTGGCCGCGGAAACCAGGGCGGCCAGCCTGGGGCTGGCCCGCATCGCACCCACAGTCCTGATTTCCACCGCCCCGCCGCGCGAAACGGCCCAGGTCCTGCGCGGCCTCGGCCTCTCCCCCTCCGTGGAAGACTCCCAGCCCGCCGTCGTTCGGCTCCGACGCACCACCAGCGCTCCCGGCAGCGTCCGGCCGGTCTACACGGCCCCGCGGACTGCGCCCGCCGCGGAGGACATCGACGCCCAGCTTGCCGTCCTGCGCCACCGCCGGGCCGAGTCCAACGGCAGCCATCCGCATACCGCACCAGGCTCCGGCTCCGGCGAAGCGGCAACCCAGCTCGGCCTGGAGACCCTGCAGCGGGCCATCCGGCTCAAGCAGCCCGTCAGCATGAACGTGGTGGACAGCCAGGGGAATTCCAGCCTGGAGACAGTTGTTCCCCTCTCCGTAGGCGGTGGCCGGGTCCGGGTTTTCGATCCGGCCAAGGAGACGGAGCGCGTGCTCTCGATCCACCGCATCATCGATGTCGAAGCCGCAGACGACCTGCGCCAGTGAAGGACTCCCCCACGTGAACCACGGCCCTCTGATTGTCCAGAGCGACAAAACCATCCTGCTCGAAGTGGACCATGAGCTCGCAACCGAGGCACGGCATGCCATCGCTCCCTTCGCCGAGCTGGAACGCGCCCCCGAACACATGCACAGCTATCGGCTGACGCCGCTGGGCCTGTGGAATGCGCGCGCCGCAGGACTGGACGCGGAAAAAGTGCTGGACACCCTGCTCAAGTACTCCCGGTTCCCGGTCCCGCATTCGCTGCTGATCGACGTCGAAGAGACCATGTCCCGGTACGGCCGGCTCCGCCTCGAAAAGGATCCTCAGCACGGTCTGGTAATGCGCACTGACGATTACCCGGTGCTGGAGGAAGTCATCCGCGCGAAGAAGATCCAGCCCCTGCTGGGGCCGCGGATTGACGGCGAAACCATTGTGGTCCACTCCTCCCAGCGCGGCCAGCTCAAGCAACTGCTCCTCAAGATCGGCTGGCCGGCCGAGGATCTGGCCGGCTACGTGGACGGCACCCCGCACCTTATCGCCCTGAACGAGGACGGCTGGAAGCTTCGCCCTTACCAGCAGCTGGCCACGGAGAACTTCTGGGCCGGCGGCAGCGGCGTGGTGGTGCTGCCCTGTGGGGCGGGGAAAACGCTGGTGGGCGCTGCGGCCATGGCCACCAGTTCCACCACGACGCTCATCCTGGTGACGAATACGGTGGCTGCCCGGCAGTGGAAGGATGAACTGCTCAAGCGCACCTCCCTCACAGAGGATGAGATCGGCGAGTACTCGGGTGCGGTCAAGGAGGTCCGGCCCGTCACCATCGCCACGTACCAGGTGCTGACCACCAAGCGCGGCGGCCTCTACCCCCACCTGGAGCTGGTGGACGGCCACGACTGGGGCCTGATCATCTACGACGAGGTGCACCTGCTGCCCGCCCCGATCTTCCGGATGACCGCGGACCTGCAGGCCCGCCGTCGTTTGGGCCTGACTGCCACGCTGGTCCGCGAAGACGGGCGGGAAGGCGAGGTCTTCAGCCTGATCGGGCCCAAACGCTACGACGCGCCCTGGAAGGACATCGAATCACAGGGCTACATCGCGCCCGCCGACTGCGTGGAGGTCCGTGTTGACCTTCCCCGGGACGAGCGCGTGGCCTACGCGATGGCCGAGGACGCGGACAAGTACCGGCTGTGCTCGACCTCGGAGTCCAAGACACTGCTCGTGGAACAGCTTGTTGCCAGGCACTCAGGAGAGCAACTGCTGGTGATCGGTCAGTACATCGACCAGCTGGACGAGATCGGCGAGCGCCTCAAAGCCCCCGTCATCAAAGGCGACACCTCCGTCAAGGAACGCCAGAAACTCTTTGATGCCTTCCGCGCCGGTGAGGTGCACACGCTGGTGGTGTCCAAGGTGGCCAACTTCTCCATTGACTTGCCGGAGGCCTCGGTGGCCATTCAGGTATCGGGCTCGTTCGGCTCCCGCCAGGAAGAGGCGCAGCGGCTGGGCCGGCTGCTCCGTCCCAAGAAGGACGGCCGGGCTGCACGGTTCTACTCGCTAGTGGCCAGGGATACCCTGGACCAGGATTTCGCGGCCAAGAGGCAGCGCTTCCTGGCTGAGCAGGGCTACGCCTACCGGATTATGGACGCCAAGGACGTGGAGGCCGCGTAAGCCGCCGGACACGGACTTTCCCGGGCCACACAGAACACACACCTTCCATCCAGAAAACTCCCAGATTCCGGGAGCATGATGTGAGTATGAAGAAGACCGGTCCAGAAGCCAAGCTGCTCGTTGTTGATGATGAACCGAACATCCGCGAACTGCTGTCCACGTCCCTTCGCTTCGCCGGTTTCGAGGTGGTCTCGGCTGCCAACGGGCGGGACGCCCTGGCCGCAGCTGAACTGCACGCACCGGACCTCGCCGTCCTGGACGTCATGCTGCCGGATATGGACGGCTTCACCGTCACGCGGAAGCTCCGGGCTTCCGGCAAGCACTTCCCGGTCCTGTTCCTGACCGCCAAGGACGATACCGAGGACAAAGTCACCGGCCTCACCGTCGGCGGGGACGACTACGTCACCAAACCTTTCAGTTTGGACGAGGTGGTGGCCCGCATCCGGGCCGTCCTCCGCCGCACCCAGCCGCTGCTCGACGATGACGCCGTGATCCGCGTTGATGACCTGGAGCTCGACGACGACGCCCATGAGGTGCGCCGCGGCGGTACGGTCATCGAGCTCTCCCCCACCGAGTTCAAGCTCCTGCGGTACCTCATGCTGAACCCCAACCGGGTGCTCTCGAAATCTCAGATCCTGGACCACGTCTGGGAGTACAACTTCAACGGCGACGCCTCGATTGTGGAGTCCTACATTTCCTACCTGCGCCGCAAAGTGGACATTGACCCGGACGCTCCGGCGCTGATCCAGACCAAGCGCGGCGTGGGCTACGTGCTCCGGACGGCAGAGAAGCGCTGACCTTGCTGCAGCGGTGGAAATCGGCCTCCCTGAGGTCCCAGCTCGTCGCCATCATCATGGCGCTGCTGATTGTTGCCCTGACCGCCACCGGGACAGGCACCTTGACGCTGCTGCACAGCTACCTGGTGGGCCAGGTGGACAACAAGCTGTATGCCGCCGTCAGCATTGCAGGCAAGCAACGTTCCTTTACGCCGCTGCAGGCGCCAAGCCCCGTCCCCACCGATTACTCGCTCACCCTTTTCACGCCGGGCGAGGAGCCGTATCCGTTCGGCGGGGACGCCGAAATCCGTCCGGACATCAGCAGCATCTCCGTGGACGAGGCCCAGCGGCGGGACGGCAAGCCCTACCAGGTCCGGGGCACGGACGGCCAGAACTGGCGCGTCGTAGCCGTGACGGTCCTCAACAGCGGACGTCTGGCCGTGGTGGTCATTGGCCTGCCATTGCAGAGCGTGGACGATGTCCTCAAGCACGCCACCCTGGTGATCTGCGGCGCCGGCCTGCTCACGCTGCTGCTCGCTTCCCTGATAGCCAGCTGGACTGTTTCGCGGTCCTTCCGGCCGCTTGCCAGGGTGGAGAAAACCGCCGCAGCCATTGCTGCCGGTGACCTCTCCCGGCGCGTGGAGATCGAAAACTCCTATACCGAGGTGGGACGCCTTGGGAACTCCCTGAACGCCATGCTGGCCCACATCGAAACGGCATTCGCCGCCCGCACCGCGTCCGAGGCCAAAATGCGGCGCTTCGCCGCCGACGCCTCTCACGAACTGCGAACTCCGCTGGTGACCATCAGGGGCTTCTCCGAGCTCTACCGCCACGGGGCGCTGGCTACCGATGAGGACGTGGCCACTGCCATGGGGCGGATCGAAAGCGAAGCCAAGCGGATGGGCTCCATGGTGGAGGACCTCCTGCTGCTGGCACGCCTCGACGAACAGCGTCCCCTCCAGAAGAAACCTGTTGACCTGCAGCTGATCGCCCACGACGCCGTAGTGGACACCCGTGCGAGTGACCGCTCACGCACCGTTTCCCTTGTTGGCCTCGACGGCGGACCGGCCGGTCCCGCCCCCGTGCTCGGCGACGAAGCAAAGCTTCGCCAGGTGGTGGGGAACCTGCTGGGCAATGTGCTGCGCTACACCCCGGAGGGCAGCCCGATTGAGCTCGCCGTGGGAGTGCGCCGGTCCGGGGGCGGGCAAGCCCTCGCAGTGATTGAGGTCCGGGACCACGGCCCGGGCATCTCCGAAGAAGACGCAGCGAAGGTTTTTGAGCGCTTCTACCGGGCCGACACCTCCCGTACCCGTGAGACCGGCGGCAGCGGGCTGGGGCTCGCGATCGTGGCCGCCATCGTGGGCGCGCACGGAGGGGCCGTCAGGGTGGAAAAGACCGACGGCGGCGGTGCCACCCTCGTAGTCGGTCTTCCTGTCCGGGACGAGACGGCAGACAACCTCGATGCGGCGATCGCCGGCAGTACGGCCGGAAACGCCTCCGGCGGCCCGGGCGACGGCCAAGTTATCCACATATAGCTATTGCCCGTGGCGTGCCCTCCGCGCCCCTCCATAGGCTCGTAGCAGTGGCCCGGAGCAGCCGGGCGGGCAGCGGCAGCTGCCCCACTTCATCGAGAGGCATCAGCCATGAGCATCATTTCCGTCGATACCGAACTTCTCCAACTCAAGTCGGCGAACGTCCAGGCAACAGTGGACCGGATCAGCTCCGACGTCCACGCCATGAAGCGGGGTCTGGACGAACTTCAGGCCACCTGGCGTGGCTCTGCCGCCAACAATTTCCAGGCCCTCGTCACCGAGTGGACCCTGACCCAAGGCAAGGTTGAGGCGTCGCTGGCGTCTATCAACATGGCTCTGGCTTCTGCAGCAAACACGTACGCCCAGGCCGAGCAGGGCAACACGCAGCGCTTCAGCTGACCCTCTTGCTCCGGCCGGGCCGTCAGGCCTCGGGTGTCCCCTGGTGGAACCGGAGGCGCCACCTGCCGCCGTCCAGGACCCAGAGGGAGCTCCGGAGGACTGTGCCCGAGCGCGAGTAGCTTCGGTACGTCAGCAGGACCGCGCCGGCGCCGATGCGGTCCGCGCCGAGGATTTCCAGCTCGGTGTGGTGTCCAGGGTCCTCCTCGAGCGCCATCATCATGGCGTCCCGGGTCCAGACCCGGCCCGAACTGCCAATTTCCATAAAGTCGCGATGCAGGAGAACACCTGTGCGGCCAATGTCGCTCCTGGTGTCCGGCAACGCCAGTTCACGTTCGAGGGCCTCGACGATCACCTCCGGGATGGTTTCCGTGCCTGAACCCTCGGCCGCTGGGAAAACCTCAGTTTCCAGCTCGCTGAACAGGTCCGGCTCCTCGAACGCCGCCTGTCCGAACAGGCTTTGTTGGGTATCGCCTCGTCCGAACAGGCCCTGTCCCGCAAAGTCTTCACCGGTGCCAGACGCGGCTGCAGGCGCCGACGCAGGCTCAGACGCAGACACAGGAGTTGAGGCGGAAGCGGGAACGGCCGAACGGGCTGCGGTGCGGACAGCCGTACCTGCGCCTGCGCCGCCCGTGGCAGACGCGGCGGAGTTTGCCGCAGCACCGGCCGCAGCACCGGGTTCCGGCGCGCCGGCGAAACCGGGGCCGGACCGCGCAGCGACGCCCTGCTGGTACGCGGTGGCGGCGGCACGGGCGCGCACGTCCGCCGCTTCGTTCAGGTCGTGGCCGGCATGGCCCTTGACCCATTCGAAACTGTATTTGCGGCCGGCAAGTTCCCGGTCCAGTTCCTTGAGGAGCTCAACATTCAGGACGGGCTTGCCGTCGGCTTTCCGCCAGCCCTTCCGTTTCCAGCCCGGCATCCACTTGGTGATGGAGTTGATGACGTACTGGCTGTCGCAGAGGACCCGCAGGTCTTCCTCCGGCATGTGGGCGGTGGCCCGGAACAGGTCAAGGACAGCCATCAGCTCACCCTGGTTGTTGGTGCCGTGCGGCCATCCCCCTGCCCGCCAGCAGTCGTCGTTCACATACCAGGCCCAGCCGGCCGGCCCTGGGTTTCCTAAAGCCGAACCGTCGGCTGCTGCTGTAATCGTCACCTTTCCATCCTGCCAGAATTCCGGTGCGCGCCTTGACGCCGGCAGTGGTCACCCCTTGGCGCCGGCAGAAGTCCACCCTTTGGCGTTTGGGGCTGACGCCGACGGTGTCCTCAGCCGTTAACCGCCGACGGCGGCCCCCACCAAAGGTGAGGACCGCCGTCGTGCGTTGTGCCTGGGAAAGCCTGGGGACTAGAAGCCGCCCATGCCGCCCATGTCGTCGCCGCCACCCATGGCCGGAGCGTTCTTCTCCGGCTTGTCGGCCACAACGGCCTCGGTGGTGAGGAACAGACCGGCAATGGAAGCCGCGTTCTGCAGTGCAGAGCGGGTCACCTTGACGGGGTCGTTGATGCCGGCAGCCAGCAGGTCGACGTATTCGCCGGTTGCTGCGTTCAGGCCGTGGCCTGCGGGCAGGCCGCGGACCTTGTCCACCACAACGCCGGGCTCGAGGCCGGCGTTGAAGGCGATCTGCTTCAGCGGAGCGTCGATGGCAACGCGGACGATGTTGGCGCCCGTTGCCTCGTCGCCCTGGAGCTGCAGGTTGGCGAACGCCTTGGCGCCGGCCTGGATCAGTGCAACGCCGCCACCGGCGACGATGCCTTCTTCAACTGCAGCCTTGGCGTTGCGGACGGCGTCCTCAATGCGGTGCTTGCGTTCCTTGAGCTCAACTTCGGTTGCGGCACCGGCCTTGATGACTGCAACGCCGCCGGCCAGCTTGGCCAGGCGCTCCTGCAGCTTCTCGCGGTCGTAGTCGGAATCGGAGTTTTCGATCTCGGCACGGATCTGGGACACGCGGCCAGCGATCTGGTCGGCGTCGCCGGCACCTTCAACGATGGTGGTCTCGTCCTTGGTGACAACAACCTTGCGGGCGCGTCCCAGGAGTTCCAGGCCGGCGGTCTCCAGCTTGAGGCCCACTTCCTCGGCGATGACCTGGCCACCGGTGAGAACAGCGATGTCGGCCAGCTGGGCCTTGCGGCGGTCGCCGAAGCCCGGAGCCTTGACGGCAACCGACTTGAAGGTGCCGCGGATCTTGTTGACGATCAGGGTGGCCAGAGCCTCGCCCTCGATGTCTTCGGCAATGATCAGCAGCGGCTTGTTGGACTGCATGACCTTTTCGAGGACAGCAACCAGCTCCTTGACGTTGGAGATCTTGGAGTTGACGATCAGGATGTACGGGTCCTCAAGGACCGTTTCCTGGCGCTCGGTGTCCGTCACGAAGTAAGCGGAGATGTAACCCTTGTCGAAGCGCATGCCTTCGGTGAGTTCCAGCTCCAGGCCGAAGGTGTTGGACTCCTCGACCGTGATGACGCCTTCCTTGCCCACCTTGTCCAGGGCTTCGGCGATCAGGGCGCCGATTTCGTCGTCACCGGCGGAGATGGAGGCGGTGGCCGCGATCTCTTCCTTGGTTTCGATTTCCTTGGCGGAAGCCAGCAGCTCAACGGTGACGGCCTCTACGGCCTTCTCGATGCCGCGCTTGAGGGACAGCGGGTCAGCGCCGGCCGCAACGTTGCGCAGGCCTTCCTTCACCAGGGCCTGGGCCAGCACGGTTGCCGTGGTGGTACCGTCGCCAGCGACGTCATCCGTCTTCTTGGCAACTTCCTTGACCAGCTCGGCACCGATCTTTTCGTAAGGGTCGTCGAGCTCGATCTCCTTGGCGATGGAAACACCATCGTTGGTGATCGTGGGGGCGCCCCACTTCTTTTCGAGGACGACGTTGCGTCCACGCGGGCCGAGGGTGACCTTGACGGCGTCGGCGAGGATGTTCAGGCCCCGCTCAAGACCGCGGCGTGCCTCTTCATCAAATGCAATGATCTTGGCCATAACGGCAGTAGTCCTTTCGGGACAGTCGTTAAGAATGAACCTCACTGCAGTGCCCGCGACGGACGATCCTTCACCGGCGGCCTCTGTATGCCGCGGCTGGGGATCTCACTCCAGCTAGGTATTTCTCTCGCTCCACGACCGGCACCAAGCTCCGGAGCCGGCGAAAACCGGACGTTGCTTTAGCAGTCGGTACGTAGGAGTGCTAACTCAATAATTAGCACTCCCTAGATGAGAGTGCAAGCGACTGAAGGCCGGAACCGCCTATCCGGCGGCCGCCGTTCGCCGCTGGCGATCAGGCCGTTGACCGTCCTGCCGCCTCACGTCCGGTGAGTACGGCCCGGTTATCCGCTCCATACGTAAACACCATGAAGTTTGCCGTGGTGATGTCTCCCTGCGAGTCGAAGGCAACCGGCCCGGATTCGCCGTCGTAATTCACCGTCGCCCCGGACTTCAGGGCCGCCAGGCAGTCGGCGTACGTCAGGCACGGCGTGCCGCCCTGCCCGCCTGCCGCCCCGGACGTGGCGCCGGCCTTGCCTCCCGATACGCCGATCAGGTTGGCTGCGATGGAGCGTCCTGCGTCATCCCCGGCCGCCGCCGCCGCCAGGGCCGCCAGATTCACGGCGTCGTAAGCCTCAGCCGCGAACGACAGATCCTTCAACGCCGGATCAACTGCCAGCAGCCGGGCCTGGAACGCTGCCGACGCAAACACACCCGGCACCACGGCACGGGCACCATCCAAGGCCTTTGATCCCAGCCCCTGCCCGTACTGGGCAAAGGCGCCGTCGCTGAGGATGAGTTTGGTGCCGGAAAGCCCGGCATTGTTGAGTTCGGCGAGCGCGCCCTGGGCGTCGTCCCGCGCGATCAGCACAACGGCGTCCGGCTTTGCCGCTTGCGCGGCAGCGGCTGCCGGCCCCGCGGCGCCCGGTGCGAATGCGGAGGTGCTCACGGTCTTCAGGCCCGCGGCGGTCGCGGCACTGGCTACCGCTGCGGAAACGTCCTTGCCATAGGCGCTGTCCTGGTGGACAACGGAAATACTCTTCGCTCCGCCGTCCTTGGCGAGCTTGACCAGCACTGATGCCTGGGCGATGTCAGCGGCGGCGGTCCGGAAATAGTAACCGCCGCTTTTATAGGCACTCAGCGCGGAGGCGGCGTTCGCTGGCGAAATCAGCGGAATCCTGTCCGCGGAGAGGACGTCGATGGCAGTTGCTGCCTGGCTGGAATCGGTGGGCCCGATCACCACGTCGGCGTTGGCTTCGGCGAGGTTCCTGGCTTGGGACCCGGCGCCGTCTCCGGCTCCGATGATCAATTCCACGGGCTTTCCCTTGTGGCCCCCGGCTGCGTTGATGTCCTTGATGGCAAGCTCGGCGGCGGCCCGCTGTGAATCGTTGAGGAAGCTCTGCTCTCCCGTACTGTCCTGGATCAGGCCGATCCGCAGGGCGCCGTCACCGGAGGCCTCCACGGTGTCCAGCCGCGCGTTGCCTCCCGCGGCGCCACCGCAGCCGGCCAATGCCAGCAGCAGGGCTGCTGCCGTGAGTGTCCGGAAGGCCGTGGAAGTCTGTCTGCTGACGATCACTGCGCGGGCCGGACGCTTTCGGCCTGCGGGCCTTTCTCGCCTTCGCCAACTTCGAGCTGCACACGCTGGCCTTCTTCGAGGGCCCGGTAGCCTTCGCCGTCAATGGCAGACCAGTGCACAAAAACGTCATCCCCCGAGCCGTCCACGGTGATGAAGCCATAGCCTTTTTCGGCGTTGAACCACTTCACGGTTCCCAGTGCCATGATGTCCACTCTTTCCGTCGTCCCGACGATCCACTCCGCTGTGTGCCGCGTTTTTACGGACCTGCTTGTGGACCGTCGCCTGAAATCACTCTAGCCACAAGCCGTCGCGGGGGCCGAGTCACACGGCTGCTGCGGTGCTGAATGTTATCCACGCGTAACCCCGGAGGGGTCAGCGGTATCCGGGCCCCAGAACCACGACCAGGGGAACCTGGAATTCCTGGCTGTTGACCAGCGCGGGAATGCCCAGCAGGGCGGCGAGGGCCTCGGCGTTGGCCTGCTGCGCGGCACCGGAGTAGAAGATCACGGAGCCCTGCTGCGGCGCACCGGCCCAGTTGCCCACCGGCCCCAGCGTCCAGCCGTCGTTCTGGAGCACTGAACTGACGCGTCCGGCGAGCCCGGCCGTGCCTGCCGCGTTGTACACGGCAACGCCCTGGGCTTTGTTCAGGACAGCAGCCGAGGATTCGGTGGCGGACGGCGAGGCAGACGCTTCAGACCCGGTTACCGGGCCCTCCGAAGGCTGCGAATCCGGGGAAGGATCCGGACTTGGCGAAGCACCAGGGCTGGCCGAAGGAGCTGTGCCGGCCTCTTGGGAAGTGGACGACCCCAGGCTGGTGGACAGCTCAGTTCCGGCCTGGGTAATGCCGAGTTTGGGGAGGATAAGGAACGAGACCAGGCCGATCGCCAGCGCGGCGATCCCTACGGAAAGGATGGGCCAGAGCCGGTGCCGGACAGGTGCCGAGGCTGCGCGGTGGACGCCTTGCCTTGAGGCGGCCTCCGGAACCTTGTCGAATTCATCCCGAGCGTATTTGGTCATGGTGCAGAGACATCCTTGGTGATTGCTGCTGATGGCTCAGCACGAGGTTAGTCAGGCGTCGGAACCCAGGCGGCGTGCAGTGCGCGCCCGGTGACGCGACGTACGTAGTCTACGCAATCTCTTGACCAGCATGGGGTCGTGGGCCAGGGCCGCCTCGGAATCAATGAGGGCATTCAGCAACTGGTAATAGTGCGTGGCCGACAGGTCGAAGAGCTCCCTGACGGCTTGTTCCTTGGCCCCGGCGTACTTCCACCACTGCCGTTCGAGGGCCAGCATCTGCTGGTCCCGCTCGCTCAACGGGGAGTCACGGAGGGTGAAATCCGCCAGCACCGGTTTCCGTTCTGCGGGCTCCGGCACGTGTTCCCGAGCAGGCTCCGCCACGGCACATCCCTTCGCTGGTTTGGTTTGGAAATCTCATCCCATGCTACGGCGTGAATAACATGCTTGTCATTTGCGGCGCTGTTGCTTTCCCCACCTCGGCAGGCATTCCCGGCCGTCAACCCTGCGAGAATGGGACCGTGTTTGAATCCGATGCCCTGTTCGAGCTGGAGGCGGAGCCGGCGGATGCCGCGTCGTACGCCGGGCTTGCCGAAATGCCGCTGCCTGAGCTGATGGCCCCGGACTGGGCCGCCGCCCTGGTGACGGTTGAGCCCGAGCTCCGGAGAGTGCTTGCGTTCCTGGCACAAGAAGTCGCGGCGGGGCACAACGTCCTGCCCTCGCCGTCGAACGTTCTCCGCGCCTTCAGGCAGCCGCTGGCGGAGGTCAAGGTCCTGATCGTGGGCCAGGACCCCTACCCGACGCCCGGTCACGCAATCGGCCTGTCCTTCGCCGTTGACGCGCGGACCCGCCCCATCCCCCGGAGCCTGGCCAATATCTACCGTGAGCTCGAGTCTGATCTGGGTATTCCCGCCCGCGTCCACGGCGACCTGTCCGCGTGGGCGGGCCAGGGCGTCCTCCTGCTGAACCGGGTCATGAGCGTCCGGGCCGGTGCCGCCGGTTCGCACCGGGGCAAGGGCTGGGAAGCCGTTACGACGGCGGCAGTCACTGCGGTGGCCAACCGCCGGACCGCCGACGGCGGCAGGCCGCCACTCGTGGCCGTGCTCTGGGGCAAGGATGCGGAGAGTGTCCGGCCGCTGCTGTCCGGCGTGGCCGTGGTTTCCAGCGCGCACCCGAGTCCCTTGTCGGCGTCGCGCGGTTTCTTCGGCTCCAGGCCGTTCAGCACCATCAATGAGCTGCTGCGGGAGCAGGGCTCGTCCGGCGTAACCTGGGAACTGCCCCCGGTTGTCTAGCTTAGGCTTGCCTTATGAGCACAGTCCCGGCCGCCACGAGCGCAACAAAGAAGACACGTCCCCAGATTGACCTCACCGTGATCCGGCGGGAAGAAATCTCGCCCCACATGGTCAGGATCGTGGCCGGCGGCCCGGGCTTTGCCGCCTATGAGAACAACAGCTTCGTGGACCGCTACGTAAAAATTGTGTTCCCGCAGCCGGGTGTGGAGTATGCCCTGCCCCTGGACCTGTGGACCATCCGGGAGACCATGCCCCGGGCGCAGTGGCCCTTTACCCGCACCTACACGGTCCGCTGGGTGGATACCGCAGCCCAGGAACTGGCCATCGACTTTGTGATTCACGGGGACGAGGGACTGGCCGGGCCGTGGGCCGCCGCAGCCAAGCCCGGCGACACCTTCACGTTCACCGGTCCGGGCGGTGCCTACAACCCGTCGCCGGAGGCAGACTGGTATCTCTTCGCCGGGGACGAGGCCGCCCTTCCGGCAATCGCGGCAGCCATCGAATCACTGCCCGCGGAAGCACAGGGCCTTGCGTTCGTCGAGGTGGACAGCGATGCCGATGTCCAGCCAATCGGCGCCCCGGACGGTGTGCAGGTCACGTGGCTCCGCCGCAACGGCATTCCCACCGGCTCCGGCAACCTCCTGGTGTCGGCAGTGGCTGACGCCGAGTGGCCGGCAGGACGCGTTGATGTTTTTGCCCATGGCGAGCGCGGCTACATGAAGGCGCTGCGCGATGTGCTCTTTGTCCAGCGGGGCCTTCAGCGGAGCCAGGTATCGCTGTCCGGTTACTGGGCCCAGGGCCGGGTGGAGGACGATTTCCAGGCGGAGAAGAAGCTCCCCGTAGGGAAGATCTAAAGCATCACCGCCGCCGGGCGCGCCGCCGCTCGTTGCTCGCCAGGCTGCGCGTCAGCGGCCGCGCCAGGGTGTCGCCGAGGACAATCCCGGCCGCGGTAGCGAGGACAATGGCGCCGGCGTTGAGCATGCCGCCGGCCCCCAGCAGGATTTCTGATTCCTCGATGGTCAGGACGTACATCGAGCGGAAAATGGTCAGGCCGGGCAGCAGGATCAGTGCCGCCGGAACAGCCACCACCAGCTGCGGGGCGCCCATCTTCAGTGCCACCACCCGTGCCAGCAGGCCGATGACCACGGCGGCGAGTGCCGGTGAGAACCGGTCGCCGATGCCAAGCGATCCTGCACCCAGCAGGACAAAGTAGCCCACCACCCCCACACCCGCGGTGGGCAGCAGCAGATCCCACGAGGTCTGCTCCGTGATGCCAATGGCCATCACGGCAACGGCGATGAAGATCACCAGGACCCACAGGTCGTAAGCCGGGGGGAACGTCTGCGTGACGTCGATCGCCTGCATGCCGATCATCGACCCCACCACGAAGGCCACCGCGATGCCGGCCACAATCGCGCCGAAAGTCAGCAACGTGGAAAGGAACCGGCCGGCTGCCGTGACGGGGAATCCGTTAATGGCGTCCTGGACGGAGGAGACAAGGCGCCCTGTGGGCAGGAGCAGGAGGATGCCGCCCACTACAACGATGGCCGGCGCATTGGTCAGGCCGAAGCGCCACAACAGCAGCGCGGTGAGGGTGACCGCGAAGGCGCAGGCCGCCGTCGTAAAGAAGTCCGGCACCCGCCACCGGCCCAGCTGCCGGGCGAGTAGGCTGACGCCAAGGTTGGCCACAAAAGCAATGGCCGAGGACGCCGGGCCGCCGCCCAGGACGCCCACAAAGACCGCGGCAAACACGCCGAAGGCCATGGTGACCATCCAGCGCGGGAACGGCTTGGGGCTGGTGATGGCCTCGTCGAGCCGGCGGACGGCCTCGTCGCGGCCCACTCCCCCGGCCACGATGTCGGTCACCAGCCGGTGTACCTTGGCCAGTCCGGCGTAGTTGTTGGTCCAGGACCGCACCACCCGAAGCAGCGCAATCGGTGGCTGGTCCTTCGGGGCGTAGTTGATGGCCACCGACTGGTTGGTGATATCCACCTCGATGTTTTTCAACCCCAGCGCCGCGGTCACGGCAATAATGCTCGTCTCCACCTCCAGCGCGCCCGCCCCGTACCGGAACATGGTCTCGGCGAGGTGCAGGGCAAAGTCCAGGGTTTTCCGGGCGGAGGTGTCCACCCCGCCCACCTGGATCATGGGGTTGGCGTAGGGGCTCCCGGCGAGCCTGTCCACGATGCTCATTGGCGCCGTCGGCGGGTTCTCCCCCTGGACCAGGCGCCGCAGCATCCGTTTGGCCGCAGCATCGTGGCCGAGCTGGGAGGGCGAGAGCGGCTCTGTCTTGGGCAGGCCGTCTGTATGAGGCTTGCCGCGGTAATTCTCGGGACGTTTGTTCACGTTGGTCCGCCTCCCTCTGCGCTTTGGTGGATTGGTGTTATGCCTGCCGCTTCAGCGGCAGTTTGCCGAGTACTGTCCGGGCCGCTGCCACGGCGGCGCGGGCCAGGCGGTTGGCCTGGAACGGGAGCGGCCGCACCGGGGTCACGAAGTTGCCCACCAGCTGGACCACCTCGCCGCCGAAGCCCTTCTTGAACTGGTACCCGCCGTGTCCTTCTTCGTCCTGCCCCTCGATACCGAAGGTGCCGTAGAAGTTGTACCGGGCATATCCCTTCTCCAGGCCGTGGATCATCATGCCCCAATACAGGGAGGTGGCGCCGTTGAAGTAGATGTAGTCCTGGACGGTCCCGCCGATCACGCACACCACCTCGTCGCCGAAGCAGACGAAGTGGATGGCTGCCACGGTGGCCACACCCACCGAGTCCGGGAACCGCTCAATGTCCTTCAGGCTGCGTTCGTAGCTGTCCACGAGGTCCTGGACCACCTTGAGCCGGTTGGCCTTCTTTTTGCTGCCGGTTTCCTCGACCTCACGCCGCAGCTCGGCAGCGGCCGCCGATTCGGCTTCCAGGCGCTCTGTGATCGATTTCCGGTACGCGGGAATGTCGATCTTGGCCATCATGAGCTTGGTGAACTCGGGTGTCGTGGTCCGCAGGAGCTGTTCGTAGTATTCGCGCTCCCGGTAGACGAACCCCTTCTCGTTCCCGGCGGTGCTGAGGGCGTTGTAGAACTCATCCAGCGTCTCGAGCGTGGCCTGTTCCAGGAACACACCGTTCTTCTCTGCCTTGCGGATGGCCTTGCGGGTCCGGTAGCTGGTGCTCATGATGAGCTCTTCAGAGTCCTTGATGCCTTCGAGCGTTTTGACGAACATCCAGTTCACATTGACGAAGTCCATCTCCGAGCCCTGGTGTTCAAAGCCCAGGCGCGCCAGCTCGGACACCAGCGGCCTGTTGTCCGTTATCTCGGGGTGCTCGGCGCCGTCCTCATCGCGGGCGATGTACGGCAGGTTCGGGGAGATCCGCAGTTCTGCGGCCTTGCGGGCCGCTGCGCGCTCTTTGAGTAGCCCGACGACGTCACGCACCAAGGCGGCGTCCGTGTAGTCCATGAGGGGGCCTTTGGCGCACTCGCACACTTTGTAGCCGAACCGGTTGGTGGTGTAGTTCAGTTTGCCGGCGGCCACGAGTTCACCGTCGCGCCTGACACCGAACAGTTCCACTACCTGGCCGCGGGCGCGCTGGAACCGGACGAACCCGACGGACTGGATGAAGTTGTTTTGGGGATGGTTGAGCGAGAAGGTCTCGAACTCGGCATCGCTGAGGACCCCGAGCTCGAGCCCGGTTCCTGCCTTGGTTGGATTCACGGAAGTAACCTCATCTGTGGCTGTGCCGCCGGCTGGGGCATGCGCCGGCGTTCGTCTATGTGTGGTTCGGTGGGTGTTCGCTGAGGGGCTGTCAGTAGAACTGCTGGCCGGTCCGGGCGGTTTCGACCCGGCGGAAGACCCGTTCGGCACCCTTGGTCCACAGGGCGTACCTGAGCGGGGCCAGGACGTAATCGTGGCAGCCCACGAAGTCTGTGACAGTCTTCGTGAAGCTCGTCTTGAACATGCCCATGCCGTAGAGGTTGTGGGCTTTGTCCTTGATCTGCGCGGCCGGCGGGGTTCCGCAGAAGTCGTACTCGGTGCAGCCCAGCTCCTGCATGCGGCGGATCGCGGCCCACTGGACCAGGTGGGAATCGCCGTACTGTTTGCGGTTCTGCGTGGAGCCGCCGTCCTTGTATGTTGCCTTGGCGCCGTAATTGATCACGAAGGCACCAACGCTGGGTTTGCCGTCCTCATACACGAAGAAGAACCGGCCCTGGCCGCGGTTGCAGAACTCGTCCCAGAACCGGGCGTAGTACTCGTAGCTGCGCAGGGGCATGGACCCCTTGGCATTCACTGTGTCCGCCATCAGGTCATAGAGCGCCCTGTACGTTTCCGGGCTCTGTTCGCGTTCAACAACTTCGCAGCCTTCACGTTCGGCGCGGCGGATGGCGTTCCGGGCGCGGGACGAGATGGCACGCAGCACCTCGTTTTCCGGCGCGCTGATGTCCAGCAGCGCGGTGGAGTCGTTGGACTGGATGTTGGGTGCCTTCACCAGGCCGGCCGCCACGAGCTCCGCCTGGGCGTCAGGCGAGGAGATGATGTCCGGTTCAATCTTGATGCTAAAGACGTTGAGCTTGCGGCTCCGGGCGAACGCGGCGCAGGCTTCGAGGGCCGGCTTAAGATCCGCGGCGGAGTCCAGGTCCGGTCCCTTGATGAGGTACCAGAGGCGGCCCAGAACAGGGAACTTCTTCTCCAGGACGAGGTTATAACTGGATGTTCCGCCCGACTCCAGGACCAGGAAGCGGACATTCCAGCCGCTGCCGTTCTTGACGGACGCGTAGGCCGCTGACTGCAGCATGTTGCCGCCGTTGGGGTTGGCCGTGACGTGCTTGTCCCAGTTCTCAATTTCCTCCGCTGTGGCAAAGCGGGCGGTGAATTCTCGCAAGGGGGCAGTGTCCAATCTCAGGGTTTCGTTCGTGGTTCTGTGCTCGTGGCGGCGTGCGGACATGTAGCCACAAGTCTAAAGCCTGAACCGCTCCTGCCAGTTCAGCAGGGCTGTGCGCCCGCCTTGACTCGGCCGCCACGCTTCGCAAGGGTTGACCCATGAAGCTACTGCCGGAAGAGTCCTCCCACGCGCCAGGAGGCGCCGGCCCCAAACGCGGGCCGGGCGTCCAGGCAATTGCCCTTGTGCTCTTCCTGGCGGCCTCGTACCTGGTCGCCTGGCTGGGTGCATTCTCCACGATGGCCAACGTGGACGGCTGGTATGTCGACGCCGACAAAGCTCCGTGGTCACCGCCCAACTGGCTGTTCGGTCCCGTGTGGACATTCCTCTACACGGCCATGGCCGTGGCAGCGTGGCTGGTCTGGCGCCGCGGTGTGCCCGCGTCCCGCCCGGCCCTGGTTACCTACGGCATCCAGTTGTTCCTCAACCTGCTGTGGACGCCCACCTTCTTCGGCCTCTACCCGGTCATGGGCACAGCGGCCCTCTGGCTGGCGTTTGCCGTTATCCTCGCGCTGATTGTGGCGGTGACCTTTACGGTGGTTCGTTTCGGTCCCATCAGCCGGCTGGCCGGACTGCTGCTGCTGCCCTACATCACGTGGATTGTGTTCGCCTCATCCCTCAACCTCTGGGCGGCGCTGAACAACTAGCCGGGGTCCTTAGTTTTCGAACTCGGAGAGCGGCGGGCAGGAGCAGATGAGGTTACGGTCTCCGCCGGCGCCGTCGATCCGGCCCACCGGGGGGAAGTACTTGTCCTGCTTGAGGTGGTGGACGGGGAAGACGGCCTGCTCACGGGAGTACTCGCGGGTCCAGTCCGTGTTTACGACGGCGGCCGCGGTGTGCGGTGCGTTGCGCAGGGGCGAGTTCTCCACGGTGAAGTCACCGGCAGCGACCTGGTCGATTTCCTTGCGGATGGTGATCATCGCGTCGATGAACCGGTCGATCTCGGCCAGGTCCTCGGACTCGGTGGGCTCCACCATCAGGGTGCCCGCGACCGGGAACGCCAGGGTGGGGGCGTGGAAACCGTAATCGATCAGGCGCTTGGCCACATCCTCGGCCGTCACGCCCGTCTTGGCGGTCAGTTCGCGCAGGTCCAGGATGCACTCGTGCGCCACCAGCCCGCCCTCACCGGTGTAGAGGACCGGGAAGTACTCGTTCAGGCGGGCCGCAACATAGTTCGCCGCGAGCAGCGCCGACTTCGTCGCTTCCTTCAGGCCCTCAGCACCCATGAGCTTCACATACGCCCAGGAGATCGGCAGGACACCGGCGGAACCGAAGTTCGACGCGCTGATCGCCACGCCGTGGCCCTCCTGGTGGGCTGCCTTGTTCGCGTCCCCGGGCATGAACGGGGCCAGGTGTGCTTTGGCCGCGACCGGGCCGACGCCGGGTCCGCCGCCGCCGTGCGGGATGCAGAAGGTCTTGTGCAGGTTCAGGTGCGAGACGTCCCCGCCGAACTTGCCCGGCTGCGCCAGGCCGACCAGGGCGTTTAGGTTCGCCCCGTCCACATAGACCTGCCCGCCCGCAGCGTGCACGGCGTCGCAGATTTCGGTCACGTCGGCGTCGTACACGCCGTGGGTGGAGGGGTAGGTGATCATGATCGCGGAGAGGGCGTCCTTGTGCGCCTCGATCTTCGCGTACAGGTCCGTGTGGTCAATCGTGCCGTCCGCCGCGGTGGCGACAACAACGACCTTCATGCCGGCCAGGACCGCGGACGCGGCGTTCGTGCCGTGCGCGGAGGCCGGGATCAGGCAGACGTTGCGCTGCGCGTCGCCGTTGGCGCGGTGGTACCCGCGGATCGCCAACAACCCGGCGAGTTCGCCCTGGGAGCCGGCGTTCGGCTGCAACGAGACCTGGTCGTAGCCGGTGATCTCGGCCAGGTCGTCTTCGAGGCCCTTGATGAGTTCGCGCCAGCCCACGGTCTGGGACTCGGGGGCGAACGGGTGGATCGAGGCGAACTCCGGCCAGGAAATCGCTTCCATCTCGGCGGTCGCGTTCAGCTTCATCGTGCACGAACCCAGCGGAATCATGGTCCGGTCCAGCGCCAGGTCCCGGTCCGAGAGCTTCCGGATGTAACGCAGCAACTGCGTCTCGGACCGGTGCGTGTTGAACACCGGGTGCTGCATGAACTCGGAGGTGCGGAGCACGGAGCCATCAAAGGAGTACCCCGCCTGAAGGGAGGAGCCGGTGCCGGCAACCCGGGCACCAAACGCCTCAGCGACGGCCGCGACGGTTTCCGGCGTCGTGGTTTCATCGACGGAGATGCCAACGGTATCGGCGTCGATGCCGCGGAGGTTGATGCCCTTGGCTTCGGCAGCGGCAACCACAGCTGCGGCCTTCCTAGGAACTGAAACAGTGAGGGTATCGAAGTAGCTGGTGTGCGGCACGTCCAGCCCGCCCGCCGTCAATGAAGCTGCCAGCGTCTTCGCGTGGTTGTGGACGCGTTCGGCGATGGCCTTCAGCCCGTCCGGGCCGTGGTAGACGGCGTAGAACGAGGACACGATGGCCAGCAGGGCCTGCGCGGTGCAGATGTTCGAGGTCGCCTTCTCCCGGCGGATGTGCTGCTCACGGGTCTGCAGCGCCAGACGGTACGCCGGAACACCGGCGTCGTCCTTGGACACACCCACCAGGCGGCCGGGCATGGACCGCTCCAGGCCCTTCGCCACCGCCATGTAGGCCGCGTGCGGGCCGCCGAAGAACAGCGGGACACCGAAACGCTGGGTGGAACCGACCGCGATGTCCGCGCCCTGCTCACCGGGAGGGATGATCAGGGTCAGCGCCAGCAGGTCCGCCGCGACCGTGACCAGAGCGCCGCGTTCCTTGGCAGCGGCGATGACCTCGGCGTGGTTGAACACGCGGCCGGACACGCCGGGCTGCTGCAGCACGATGCCGTTGATGACACCCTCGGGCAGGCCCTTGGACAGGTCAGCGACCTCCACCTCGAAGCCGAGGGCTTCGGCGCGGCCCTTCACGATCGCGATGGTCTGCGGCATGACATCGGCATCCAGGACGGTCTTGCCGTCCACGGCAGCCTTGTTTTTGTTGGCCCGACGCATCATCAGGACGGCCTCAGCCACGGCGGTGGCTTCATCCAGCAGGGAGGCATTGGCGATGGGCAGGCCCACCAGGTCCTGGACCATGGTCTGGAAGTTCAGCAGCGCCTCAAGCCGGCCCTGGGAAATCTCGGGCTGGTACGGCGTGTACGCGGTGTACCAGGCCGGCGCTTCAAGAATGTTCCGGCGGATCACCGCAGGGGTGACCGTGTCGTAATAGCCCTGGCCGATCATCTGCACAGCCGTCTTATTCTTGCCCGCGAGCTTCCGCAGCTCAGCCAGGACCTCAACCTCACTCAGGGCGTCCTGGAGGCGAAGTGCCATGTCCTCCCGGATGCCCTTGGGGACAGCGGTATCCACCAGGCCATCAACGGTGTCGTGGCCAACGGCCTTGAGCATCGTGTCGATATCGGCCTGGCGGCGGGCGCCAATGTGCCTGTCAACAAAGGTGGCGGAGGCGGGCGTAACACTCACAGGGAACTCCATAAATAGATGAGGCGGCAAGGGTACGCCACGACGTCCAATTCTCCTCCGCCCCTGGTCATCGGGCAAATGGGCCGCCGGGTTCTGCACCATCATTTCGCGCCGGAGGCTAAGAGCGCCCGGAGACCCCCGGGCCGCACACAGGCCTGGCCGAAAGACTGAGCAGAATCAGCCGCGCAACCGCTCCACTGCGGACAAAAGCACTTCCACGTCGCCCTTCAGTCCGTCGGCACCCGATGCCTGCCCGCCTTCCCACATGGCGTTCAGATACAACCCGTCCCCCATATACAGCACGGCCTTTGCCATCGCGGTGCCAACATCGGTGGCGATGAGGTCCAGCCATTGCTGCTGGATGGCGGCAAACCGGCGCCGGGCCTCCACATGGGCCACTTCCGCCAGCCTGCTGGCGGCGAGGAACGAACGGTCCATCGGCGAACCGGACCAGAGCGAAGTCCGGATGAAGTAGGTGGCCGCCCCTTCCGGAGCCGCCGCCATGAGGGCGATGTCTTCGCCTGCCAGCAGGTCCAGGCGCTCCAGCATGGCCGTGATCAGCGCCTCTTTGTTGGGGAAGTGGTAGAGCAGGCCGCCTTTGGACACGCCAGCCCGCTTCGCCACGGCATCCAGGGTGGCAGCCCGCTCCCCCACGCTAATCAGGAGTTCTTCAAAAGCGTCAAGGACGGCGCCGCGGGCTACGGGTTTTCTGGGCATGGTTCCCATCATGCACGGTCACGGCTTCGTTTCTTAACTGTACCGTCTGGACGGTATAGTTTAGGAATGACGTTGCCCGCATCCTCCCGCCAGAACACGCGCAGCACATTGACCACCGCCCTACCGTCGGGACCGGCCAGGTCGCCGTGGCGGGACTGGCTCGCCCTGGCCCTGCTGATGTTCCCCGTGCTCTTGGTCGCCGTGGACAACACGGCGCTGACCTTCGCGCTGCCGGCGATTGCGGGCAGCTTGCAGACAACCGGCGTCCAGTTGCTGTGGATCGTGGACGCCTATCCGCTGGTGCTCGCCGGCCTACTGGTTGCCATGGGCAGCCTGGGCGACCGGATCGGGCGCCGCCGCCTCCTGCTGATCGGCAGCGTTGGCTTTGCGGCCGTGTCAGCAGTCACAGCCTTTGCCCCCAGCGCGGAATGGCTCATCGCAGGACGGGCCGCGCTGGGGTTCTTTGGTGCCATGCTGATGCCGTCCACCCTGTCCCTGATCCGCAACATCTTTCCTGATCCAAACCGGCGCAGGCTGGCCGTAGCCATCTGGGCGGCGGGCTTCTCCGGCGGCGCCGCCCTCGGGCCCATTTTTGGCGGGTGGCTGGTGGAGGAGTTTTGGTGGGGTGCCATCCTGCTGGTCGCCGTGCCCATCATGCTGCCGCTGGTGGCTTTCGGCCCCGCCTTCATCCCGGAATCGAGCGACCCCCGCCCCGGACGGCTGGATGTGCCGAGCATCGCCCTGTCCCTGCTGGTGATGGTTCCGGTGGTGTACGGCATCAAGGATCTGGCAACAGAAGGCTTCGGGGCCACACCTGCGGCTCTGATCGCATTCGGCCTCGCCATGGGATTCGTCTTTGTCCGCCGTCAGCAACGGCTTGCCAGCCCCCTGCTGGACATGTCGCTGTTCGGCAACCCGGTTTTCAGTACCGCCATCACGGCCAACGTGCTGGCGCTGTTCTCCTTCAACGGCTTTATCCTGTTCCTCGCCCAGCACCTGCAGCTCCTGGACGGGATGACGCCGTCAGCCGCCGGCGTCGCCATGATCCCGGCCCTGGTGGCAACCGTGGTGGCCGGCCTCGCGGTGGTGCCGCTGGTGCGGAAGGTGCGGCCAGGCTTCGTGGTGGCCGGAGGCCTGGCCCTTAGCGCCACCGGCTACGGCATCGTCCTCTTCGGCGATCACGCCTCCGGCCCCGTTCTCCTGCTGGCTGCGTTGCTGATTCTTGCCCTCGGAGTCGGTGCGGCGGAGACAATCTCCAACGACCTCATCCTGGGCTCCGTCCCTGCCGAAAAGTCAGGTGCAGCTGCCGCCATCTCGGAAACCGGATACGAGGTGGGTTCCCTGCTGGGGACGGCCGTCCTGGGCTCGATCCTCACCGCGTCCTACCAGCACAATCTCCGGTTTCCCGCCGGGCTGGCGGAGTCCTCGCCAGGCGGCGCCGTCCACCAGGCCGGCGAAACCCTCGCGGGTGCCATGGAACTGGCAGTCAGCCTGCCCGCTCCGCTGGGCGACGCGCTGCGCGGGGCGGCCCGCCTGGCGTTTGATTCGGGGGTCCACATCACTGCCGCAATTGCGCTGGTACTGATGGCTGGAGCTGCGGCCCTCACCGCCGTCGTGCTCCGCAGAATTCCGACGGCGGACTAGGCACAGCGGTCCGGCCCCGCCGGGTTGCGCATAAAGGAGGCCCCGGTTCCGGATGTGATTCCGGAACCGGGGCCTCCCCGGGGCCAGACTGCTACTTCGTGTCGGGCGCGGTGACGCTGGCGGACGCCTTCATGGTCTCGGCGTTGACCATCCACGCGTACTGCTCCAGCTTGGCGATGAATTCGTGCAGCAGGTCCGCTGTAGTGGGATCCTCTTCATCCACCTCGTCATGGACCTTGCGCATGGTACCTACCGTTGCCTCAAGGGCGGCGACGATCCGCTCGATGGCATCCTTGGTGTTGATGAGGCCCTCGGGGAACTGGGCCAGCGACGTGGACTTGGCCACGGTGGCGCTGCGGCCGTCCGGCAGGGCATGGAGGGCGCGCATCCGCTCGGCGGTGTCATCAGCGAACTGCCGGGCGGCGTCGACAATTTCATCCAGCTGCAGGTGCAGGTCCCGGAAGTTGGTGCCCACAATATTCCAGTGGGCCTGCTTGCCTTGGATGTGCAGCTCGATCAGGTCTGCCAGAACGGCCTGCAGGTTGTTGGTCAGGGTCGGTGAAGCTTTCATGAATCCTCCTCGATTGGTCCAGTAATGCCGACGCTATCAGTCCGGCAGGGGCTGAGCCCTGCCGGCGGCAACGATTTCTCAGTAAGCTTACTAAGCTGTCCGGCGCGGCTCAAAGCAGAGTGGCTTGGCGCCTCGTCCGCGAACACGCAGCGCAAGTTACCGGCGGGTAGAGCAGGCATGGAAACATGCTACTTTTCAGTCATGACGCTCACCCGAACAGCATTGACCCGGCTCCTGACCCGCCCAGCAGGGAAGGTCTCGGCGCCCCGGCTGATCGGAGCGGTGGCACTGGGCGGTGCACTGGCTTTCGCCGGAGTCAGCCACCTCACCGTTGCGCGGCAGGAATTCCAGGCTCAGGTCCCGCCCTGGTTCCCGATGGATAAAGACTTTGTGGTGCTGGCGTCAGGCGTGGCTGAAATCAGCCTCGGCGCCGCCCTGATCGCACTGCGCAAGCGCCGCGTCCCGGTCGGATTGATGGCGGCGGCATTCTTCGTACTCATCTTTCCCGGCAACATTTCGCAGTACGTGACCCGTACGGACGGCTTCGGCCTGGATACAGACCGTGCACGCTTTGTGCGGCTGTTCTTCCAGCCCGTCCTGGTCGTGTGGGCGCTGTGGTCCACCGGAGCCTGGAAGGAACTGCGCGCGGCGCTGCGGCAGGGCAAACGCCGGGAGTAGCCCCGCCGTCGGGAGTCATCTCGGCCGCTGCGGCCACCCGCGGCACAACGGCTGGTGCCGCCAACGCCCCGCGCACAGAGCGGTGCCCTGTCCGGAGTCTTCCCGGGCAGGGCACCTTTCCTTTGCGTTTCTCGACTTATCTCAACGCTGGAGCATCTGCCGGACGGGGCGGTCACCAGAAGTGCGCCACATCCACCACCAGGCGCGATCCGGAGCCAGGGCCGTCCAGGGCGAATACCCGGAACGGGAGCCGGGCACGGACGCCCAGGCCGAGGCTGGTGTAGCCTTCGTAGCTGCCTGCATAAGCTACCTGCCGGAAGGTCTGGTATCCCGAGACATTGGACAGCTCGGTGTCCGGAACCGGCGGGGTGTACGTGGGCTTGTAATTGCCGTTGTACGCCGGCGCGTTCACTGTCACCTGGAGGAAGGCAGCACCCCGCACCGGGATTTTGTTGCCTGAACCGTCCTGGACCACGGCCGGCACATACCGGACCGTGTAGCCCTTAACAGCGCCGTTGAGATCAACCACCATCCGGTCGAAGCAGTAGTGCTGCCCTGTCCTGATGTTGGTGACGGATGCGGAGCTCATCGCCGCATCTGATTTAGCCAGCGACCCCCAGACGAGTCCGCAATAGGATGTGGTTGCCGAGGCAGGCCCCGGAGCCAGGAAACCCAATCCAACAGCCATCAGAATGACCGTCAGCCACGTGTAAACCTTTTTCATTGTGGGCCACCCTTCGAGTGATTAGGTAGCTCAAGCGTAGGAGCCTCAGCGGCCCTTATACAGGGTTGTTGCCGCTTCGGCGCGGAACCGTTAAACGGGGCTTTGGCCGGTCACGCGGGAGTAATCCGGCGGCATCGCGGGGGCCAAAAGAAACGCTATTAACACCATTTCTGCACCCCGCCGTTATGCATGATAACGACGCTGGCCTGGCGCCTGCGAGAACGTCTTAGCCTTCGCACTCGATGCAGTACTTCATGCCGTTCTTTTCGCGCGCAATCTGGGACCGGTGGCGGACCAGGAAGCAGGACGAGCAGGTGAACTCATCGGACTGCTCGGGGACAACAACAACGGTCAGCTCTTCGCCGGAGAGATCGGCACCGGGAAGGTCGATGCCCTCAGCGGTATCGTTCTCCTCGACGTCGATGACGGCGGTCTGGGCATTGCCGCCGCGGGATGCCTGCAAAGCCTCCAGTGACTCGGCGGACGACTCATCATCCGTCTTGCGTGGAGCGTCGTAATCGGTAGCCATAACGGGGTTCACTTTCGTTGCTGCGCGGCACCATTTCAGGCGCCTCAGTGAAGCAGTTTAGGTCATAGTGCCGGTAGTTAAGCAATAGCGTCGGCAACCCGACCGATTTCCGGGGGCCGCCGCGGGGTTAGGCTGAAATAGCCAGCATTCCGTGTTGTGACCTCAGGAGGCATCATGGCCGCCAAACTCAACAACAAAGCACTCACCCACGCGCGCAAGCTCATCAAGAGCGGAAAAGTTGAACGCGATGTCCGCGATGACTGGAGTGAACATGCCCCGTCAGCCGACGACGAGAATGCGTATATCGACAAGCACGGCTTCGCGGCATTCGCCGAATGGCACCTGGGCCGGGATGCCGACCAATCCGAAGGCACCAAGGGCAGCGTCAGTTTTCCGTTCGGCGACTTCAGGAAGATCCACCGCTGCGCCGTGATCTCGCTGGAGAGCCGGGCAGCCCAGCACGGCCACGATGATATCCGGGACGCCGCCAAGAAGCTGCTGGACCTGATCGATTCAGAGTGAGGGATCAGCAGGATCTCCGCCGGCCAATTGACAGCGCTGCCTGGACGCGGTGTACTAGTTGTAGCTTCAACTAAACCCACACACGCCACCAGGAGCACGCATGAGCCTCGCCGAAAAGCCCGACGCCGCAGAAATGCACGTCGACGGCATTCCCCACGTTGTGGCAACCGCCGGTTCTGCCGACCCGGCTGCACCGCTGGTGGTGCTGCTGCACGGACGCGGTTCCAATGAACGCGAGATCCTGGGCCTCGCGGACCACCTCCCGCAGGGCTTCGCCTACGCTGCCGTTCGAGCCCCCATCGCGGAGGGTGGCGGATATGCGTGGTTTGCCAATCGGGGCATCGGACGGCCCACGCCGGAGTCCCTGGCAGAGCAGATGGCCTGGTTCAGGAGCTGGCTCGACGGGTTCGCCCCCGCTGGCCGGCCTGTCATCCTGGTCGGCTTCAGCGGAGGCGCCGCTTTCGCCGGCGGCCTGATACTCAACGATCCCCACCGCTTCTCGGGAGCGGCGATTCTTTACGGCACGTTGCCATTCGACGCCGAGGTGCCGGTCACACCTGCCCGTTTGAACGGCCTTGACGTCTTTGTCGCCCATGGGGACCAGGACAGGGTCATTCCGGAAGAGCTGCTCGCCCGGACGTGGGGGTACCTGACGACGGAATCTGCCGCCAGCACCCATGCCCGCCGCGACCCCGGAGGACACCGCATCTCAGCTCAGACGTTGAATGAACTTGGTACCTGGATCAGCGTTACGGGATCACTGCCGGCCGGGCTGGTTCCCTCAGCCATTCATTAAAGAAAGTGTCCAGCGGTTCGCCGGAGGCTTCTTCCATCACCGCTTGGAAGTCCTCTGTGGTGGCCGACGAGTCGTCGTAGCGGTCCACCCACAATCGCGCGCCCCCGAAGAACGCATCGTCGCCGATCCTGACACGCAGCGCGTGCAGGGCAGCCGCGCCACGCTGATAAACCGCAGGCGAAAACAGGTTGTCCCGGCCAGGGTCTGCGATGTCCATCCCCCAGCGGTTGTTGGTGTCGAGGGATGTGACGGTGGCAGTGAATTGCTGCGCCACCGTTGCCAATCCCCTGTGCTCGGCCCAAAGCCACTCGATATAGGTCGCCCAGCCCTCGTTGAGCCAGATGTGCTGCCAGTCCGCCGGGCTCACGGCGTTGCCAAACCACTGATGCCCCAGCTCGTGCACTACGGTCTCTTCGCCCGCAACACCGGAGTAGAGCGGCCGCGTCTGGGTCTCCAGGGCGTAGTCGACCGAATCGTCGTCGACAATCGCCCCGAATGCCTCGAACGGGTAGCGCCCAAAAAGCGTCTCCAGGAACCTGATCATCTGCGGCTGCAGGGCAAGGGAATCAGTCGTCCGGGCCAGCGCGTCACCGGCGACGTCTTTATCGATGGCGTTGATGACGGGCAACCGCCGGGGGCCGGTGGCGTACTGCAGCACAAAGTCCCCCACGCTTGCCGTTGAGAGATAACTGGCCATTGGGTCAGTGGCGTCCCAGGCCCACGTGGTCCACCCGTCCTTCGTTGCCGGCCGGTCCGCAGGCAGGCCGTTGGCCACTGCAGTTTTGCCCTCCGGCACCGTGATGTTGAACGTGTAGGTCGCTTTATCCTCGGGATCGTCGTTGACCGGGTACCAGGTTGATGCCCCGTCGGGCTCGTTGACAACCAGAGCGCCGTCAGCGGTGGTGACCCATCCGTAGAGCGCGCCGGTGGTGTCAGTGGGTCGGCCGGTGACACCGCCGTACTCGACGACGATCCTGGCCACCTGCCCGGCCTCCAGTTCCGGCCGCAGGCCGATGGTCAGTTCCCAGACGCGATTAACACCATCCTGCACCTGCGACCATTCGGAGGTGCCGCCGTCGTGCGATTTCCCGTGTTTTGCACCCTTGCCATCGACGCTGACTGCCGTCACGTCCAGGCCGCGCAAGTCGAAGTTCAGCGTTTCGAGGTCCTCCGTGGCACGCAGCGTGATGGTGGCCACGCCGCTGAGATTCCCTTGGAGTACGGCAGGATCCGACGGCGGCGCGTAGCGCAGGTCGAGGTCGTAGTGGAGGACGTCGTAGCCTCCGTTGCCGGCGTAGGGAAAGTACGCGTCACCGCTTCCGGGTGCGCCGGCGCTGTCGCCGGCCCCGCCGGGGTCGGGCGCAGCCTGTGCGGCCACGCCGATGCCGGTGAGGCTGGCCGCAAGTACGGCCACAAGCAATAGACTTCGCTCTTTGGACCTGCTGAGGGGAACACTCCTGAACAGTGAAAACGCGCCTGTCCACGGCGCGCGGAAATATCGCATCAAAGTAGTCATCGTGGTGCTCCTGAGGGCGGCCATAGCCAGCCAGGGTTCTCGCCGAAACTGCCACGGGCAGTGAAGTTGGGTGCCTTTACGGCGACAAGACCGATACCAGCGGCAAAGAGCCGCGCCCCGCAGTAAAAAGCAATCTAGGCCTGCCGCCGGAGCGTGTCAACGCTGACACAGAAAAACCCCTCCGTCCCGGACAAGATCGCCGGAATGAAGGGGTTCGTGGAGCCTCCTGTCAGATTCGAACTGACGACCCCCGCTTTACAAGAGCGGTGCTCTGGCCAACTGAGCTAAGGAGGCGCACCCTTACACAGGGTGTGCGCCTGAACGGCGCTAGATAAGGTTAGCCCAACTCCGCCGCTCGTAAAAACCCGGCACCGGAAAAGCTGAAAATGGCCCGGCCCCGGAGTACATCCGGGACCGGGCCATCGCTGCAAATTCAGCAGAGGCTGGAAGAGATTAGCCCTTGGCGGCGATTGCTGCCTGCAGGAACTCAGGGAACGGGGTCTGCGCGCTGGCACCCTTGCCCCACTGCTGGCCGTCAACGAACACGGTAGGCGTGCCGGTAACGCCGATAGCGGCGGCCTGCTTGGTAGTGAACTTCACGAACGGGCGGTACGTCTTGTCATCGATGCACGTGTCAATCGGCTTGGCTCCGATGTCCGTGGCCATCTTCTTCAAGTCGTTGTCGGAGATGCCGGCCCCGCCTTCGGCGGGCTGGTTGGCGAACAGCGAGTCAACAAATTCCGCGTACTTTTCCGGGGACTCGTTCACAACACAGGCGGCGGCGTTGGCTGCACGCGAGGAGTAGTTGGTCGAGGACCGGTTGTCCAGGAACCCGAGGGCCCGGTATTCAACGCTGATCTTGCCCTCGTTGCGCAAGCTGGTCAGCTGCTCGTTGTACTGTGCCTCGAAGTTCTTGCAGACGGGGCAGATGAAGTCGATGTACAGGACCACCTTGACGGGCTTGCCCGCTTCAGCCTCGGCGCCGGGGGCAACAACCTCCGCCGGGGCGGTTTCAGGCGGCTCTCCCACGGAAGCGGCATCAACGGTTGCCGGTTCGAGTTTGGCAACCTCGGTGTTGGCGAGCAGCGTGATACCGCCGTGGACGTTGCCGTTGGCAGGCGTCGGACCCTGATCGGCAACCGGCGCGTTGTTCCGCATGGTGGTGGTCACCACAAGGGCCACGATCGCAATGATGGCTACAACGGCGACAACAATGCCCCAGCCGATCAGCAGCTTGTTGCGCTTGTCCTTCTTCAGCTGGGCTTCGCGGATCAGGCGGGCCTTCTCGCGCGCCTCCGAGGTTCGCTCAGCCTTGGACTTACGTATTTCATTTGCGGGGCTCATGTGTTCCTAGGGTCGATCGACATAGGGGGACCACTCTGTGGCGACTTCCACCCATTTTAGGGTAGAAACCTGAGAGCTTGCTGTTTCAAGTATCCCGGCCGCAACACCGGACGAATGGCTCCTTGCATTCCATCCTATTAAGGTGGCTTAAAGGCACAAGCAACCCCAGGGGGCCGCAATGCAAACACCCGTCCAGGAAAAACCAACAGCCGTACCCGAAGGCCACCCGGCCCCGCACGGCCACAGGTCGCCTGCAAAGTATGACTTCATGGTGGTGTCCAACAGGCTGCCTGTTGACCGCTGCGCGCCAGGTGAGAGCGGGGACGACGGCTCCGGCTGGCGCCGCTCCCCCGGCGGGCTGGTGACTGCCCTCGCACCGATGATGACCAAGACCGACGGCGCCTGGGTAGGCTGGCACGGCGCCCCGGATGAAACGGTCAAGCCCTTCAGCCATGGCGGCATGGATCTTGTCCCGGTCCAGCTGAGCACCGACGACGTCGAGCTCTACTACGAGGGCTTCTCCAACGCCACTTTGTGGCCGCTCTACCACGACGTCATTGCCCCGCCCGAATTCCACCGGACCTGGTGGGACGCCTACCGCAAGGTCAATCAAAGGTTCGCCGACGCCGTCATACGCCACGCCGACCAGGGCGCCACGGTGTGGGTCCAGGACTACCAGTTGCAGCTGGTTCCGCGGCTCCTGCGGGAGGCCCGGCCGGACCTCAGGATCGGGTTCTTCAACCACATCCCGTTCCCCCCGCCGGAAATCTTTGCCCAGCTGCCGTGGCGGAAGGCCATCATCGACGGCCTGATGGGCGCTGACCTGGTGGGTTTCCAGCGTCCCAGCGATGCCGGCAACTTCATGCGCTCCGCCCGGCGGTTCCTCGGCGCTAGCGTCAAGCAGCAACAGGTGCACGTTAAGGGCCACGACGGCGAAATCACGCACATCGCCAGGGCCCAGGCCTTCCCCATCTCCATTGACGTGGCGCAAATCAGCGAACTGGCCCACAAGCCGGAAATCATCGAGCGTGCCCGCCAGATCCGCCAGGACCTCGGCAACCCCAAAACCATCCTGCTGGGCGTCGACCGGCTGGACTACACCAAGGGCATCCGCCACCGGCTCAAGGCCTTCGAGGAACTCCTGAACGAGGGAAAGCTCGCCGTCACGGACGCCACCCTCATCCAGGTGGCCAGCCCAAGCCGGGAACGCGTGGAGCAGTACCGGCTGCTGCGCGAGGAGATCGAGGGGACCGTCGGCCACATCAACGGCACGTATGACACCATCCAGAACACGGCCGTCCGCTACCTCCACCACAGCTATCCCGTGGAGGAAATGGTGGCGCTGTACCTGGCCGCGGACGTCATGCTGGTCACGGCACTGCGGGACGGCATGAACCTCGTGGCCAAGGAATACGTCACCGCCCGCAAGGACAACGACGGCGCCCTGGTGCTCAGCGAGTTCGCGGGCGCCGCGGACCAGCTGAAGCAGGCCCTGCTCATGAATCCGCACGATATTGACGGCCTTAAAGACACCATCATGCACGCCGTCAACATGTCCCCGAAGGACGCCGCCCGCCGGATGCGTGCCATGCGCAAGCAGATCCTGGAGCACGACGTCGATCACTGGTCCGCTGATTTCCTGGCGGCCCTGAACGAGAAGGTTGTCCGCGATGACTCCTGACGCCCGCAGCGCCAAAGGCCCGCTGACCCTTTCCCCGGAGCTCCGGGAGGCCATGCGCCGTATTGCCCAGACGGAACACCTGCTGGTGGCGCTCGACTTCGACGGCACCATCTCCCCGATTGTGGACCGTGCCGACGACGCCCGCCCCCTTCCGCGCTCAGCCGCCGCGTTCGCGGGGCTGGGAGCCCTTCCGCGGACGACGACGGCACTCCTCTCAGGCCGTGCGCTCGCCAGTCTTCGGGCTGTGGCGTCGCCGCCCGGGGACACGCTGCTGATCGGCAGCCACGGAGCCGAAGCCTGGCTGGGCCCCGGGTCGGCGGAGCTGACCCTGGATGAGGGCCAGCGCCTGCTGCTTGCCCAAGTGCGTGGAGTCCTGGAAGAGATCGTTGAGCGCGCACCGGGCACGCTCCTGGAGGACAAGCCCGCGGGAGTTGTCCTGCACACGCGCCTGGCGGAGGACGATGTGGCCGAGGACGCCGTCGCCGCAGCCCGTTCAGTGCTCCAGGACCGCAAAGGCGTTTTCCTGAAAGACGGCAAGCGGGTCCTCGAAACGTCTGTGGTCAACGCCTCCAAGGGCGAGGGGCTGACGTTCCTGCGCCAGATTACCGGGGCAACGGCTGTCCTTTTCGCCGGTGACGACGTCACGGACGAAGACGCCCTGGCGCGGCTGGAACCCGGCGATGTCGGCGTCAAAGTGGGTTTGGACTTCACCCGGGCGGAATTCCGTGTGGAGGCACCGGCCCACGTGGCCGAGCTGCTGGAGGCGCTGCTGCAGGAGCGCAGCCTAGTGGTGGCTGAGGAAGAGCCCGGCACCCCGCAGTGAGCCGACATGCCCAACCTCACATGTGACCTCCGTAACATTTGCAACAATAACCAACAGTTCTGACATACTCTTGTCTGTGATGTGGCGCACAGAACCGTGCGGCGTCACGCGATACTCCTCGGCCTCGGCCGGGGAGTTCACGGCTGCCAAGCCGTGGATAACTGAATTACATGAACCATTCACTACGGATCGTCCGGCACGTACCTGCCGGTGAAGGGATTGATAACTGTGGCTACAGTTACTTTTGATAACGCTACGCGTCTGTACCCGGGCACAGAGAAGCCCGCTGTTGACAAGCTCAACATTGAAATCGCCGATGGCGAGTTCCTGGTCCTCGTTGGACCCTCCGGTTGCGGTAAATCCACCTCCCTGCGCATGCTCGCAGGTCTTGAGGATGTCAACGCCGGCCGGATCCTGATTGGCGACCGCGATGTCACCGACGTTCCGCCGAAGGACCGCGACATCGCGATGGTTTTCCAGAACTACGCGCTCTACCCGCACATGACGGTTGCGGACAACATGGGCTTCGCGTTGAAGATCGCCGGCGTTTCCAAGGAAGAGCGCGCCGAGCGTGTCCGTGAGGCCGCCAAGCTTCTTGACCTCGAGCCGTACCTGGACCGCAAGCCGAAGGCACTCTCCGGCGGTCAGCGCCAGCGTGTGGCCATGGGCCGCGCCATCGTGCGTAACCCGCAGGTATTCCTCATGGACGAGCCCCTCTCCAACCTGGACGCCAAGCTCCGTGTCCAGACGCGTACGCAGATCGCGTCCCTGACCCGCCGCCTCGGCGTCACCACCGTTTACGTCACGCACGACCAGGTTGAGGCCATGACCATGGGTGACCGCGTTGCTGTCCTCAAGGACGGCCTGCTGATGCAGGTTGATACCCCGCGCAACCTCTACGACAAGCCCAAGAACGTCTTCGTTGCCGGCTTCATCGGCTCCCCCGCCATGAACCTGCTGGAGCTTCCCGTCGTCGACGGCGGCGTCCAGTTCGGCGGAACGGTTTACCCCGTGCCGCGCAACGTCCTCGAAGAAGCACACGGCAGCACCGTCACCCTGGGCAGCCGCCCCGAGGACCTCGAGACCGCACCGCAGGGTGAAGGCCTCAAGGTTGAAGTTGACGTTGTTGAAGAGCTCGGTGCCGATGCGTACGTCTACGGCCACACCACGCTGGACGGCAAGGACCACGACATCGTGGCACGCGTCGACGGCCGCCGCCCCCCGATGAAGGGCGAGTCCATCTACGTCCGTCCGCAGTCGGGCCACGTTCACCTGTTCGACACCAAGACCGGGCTGCGCCTCGGCGACTGACCACCCCGGCGCCCTGAGCACCCGGTGATCGAGGTTCTCGAGATCCACTGAACGACGGCGGCCCTCCCCCACAACGGGAGGGCCGCCGTCGTTCGTTTGCGCACTTTGCCCCTGGCCCCCAGAAGTACGGAAGAATTGACCCATGAGCGATGAATACAATGCCCAGTGGCACGACGAGCCAACGGACTACGCGCAGGTCGGCAAACTGCCCCGGTTCGAGGCCGCGAGCGCCAAGGACGACAAGAACATTGCCATCTCCAGTTCACTCAGCATCACTGCTGCCTCCGCGGATCCGGAACTCCTCGACCTGCCCTGGCATATCGCGTTGGAAGACTGGCCGGCGGAAAACCTGGCCGCGCTGCCCCGCGGCATCTCCCGGCACATCGTGCGTTTCGCACACCTGGGCGGCTCAGTCATCGCCATCAAGGAAACCTCTGAGCATGTAGCCCGGCACGAATATCACATGCTCCGCAAGCTGGCCCGCCTCGACGTGCCCTGCGTTGACCCGGTAGCGGTCATCACCGGACGCACCACGCTGGACGGACGTCCGCTGAACCCGGTGCTGGTAACGCGGCACCTGAAGTTTTCGATGCCCTACCGGGCCTTGTTCTCCCAGATGCTCCGCAAGGACACCCTGACCCGCCTGATCGATGCCCAGGCCCTGCTGATGGTCCGGCTCCACCTCATCGGCTTCTACTGGGGCGACGTTTCCCTGTCCAACACGCTGTTCCGCCGTGATGCCGGCGCGTTCGCTGCCTACCTGGTCGACGCCGAAACCGGGGAGCTGTACCCCGATCTTTCCACCGGCCAGCGCGAATACGACCTCGAGATCGCCCGGGTGAACATCGCCGGCGAGCTGATGGACCTCCTGGACGGCGGCCTGATCGAGGAAAAGGTGGACCCCGTGGCCACCAGCGAACTCATCATGGAAAGCTACCGCCGGCTCTGGGCGGAGCTGACGGAGAAGGAATCCTTCGAACTCGGCGAACGGTGGCGCGTGGCCGCCCGCATCCGGCGGCTCAACGAACTCGGGTTCGACGTCGAGGAATACGCCATTAAGACCACCCAGAACGGGTCCACTATCCAGCTCCAGCCCAAGGTGGTAGACGCGGGCCACCACATGCGCCGGCTGCTGCGTCTGACCGGGCTGGATGCCCAGGAAAACCAGGCACGGCGCCTGCTCAATGACATGGACACCTTCCGGGCGGACAACAACCCCGGCATGGACGAGGAATACAGCGCGCACCTGTGGGTGAGCCAGGTGTTCGAGCCGATTGTGCGCTCCATCCCCCGCGACCTGTCCCGCAAACTTGAGCCGGCCGAGGCAGTCCACGAGGTCCTGGAGCACCGCTGGTACATGTCCGAGGAACAGGCCCGCCACATCCCGCTCGCCGAGGCTGTGCAGTCCTACATCGATTCCGTCCTGCGCCACCGCCGGGACGAGGCCGCCATCATGCTCAACCCGGATACGGGAATGCTCAAGATTCTCGAAGCAGAGACTGAGGAGTCCCGTTACGGTGCGGACGAATCCATCGACGAGTACCCGGACGTCGACGACTAGGAGGGGTCCGGCGGGGGTGTCAGCACAGCTGTGTTAATATGCGCGCTGCCCAACTAGGTAGCAGCAGGTGTCGCTATGAGCGCTCATAACGACGCCTGCTGCTACTCAGTCGGGCCCGCCGGGCCTTAGATGGCCTTGCCAGGGTTCAGGATGCCTGCAGGGTCGAACAGCTCCTTGATCCTGCGCTGGATTTCCCGGACCGGCTCCGGCTGCTCCAGGCCGAGCCAGCGGAGCTTGTACTGCCCGACGCCGTGCTCCCCGGTGATGGTGCCGCCCATCTCCAGGGCGGCAGTGACGGAGGCGTCCAGGGCGAGGTTCAGGCGGTCCATGGCGTCTGCATCCACTGCGTCGCCCGCCCGGTCAATCCAGAACGTCGGGTGCAGGTTGCCGTCTCCGGCGTGCGCCACCACCTTCAGGTTCACGTGGTGTTGCGCCGCCAGGTCTTCGAGTACGGCGACGTAGTCCACCAGGCGCGAGCGCGGTACGGCGACGTCCTCCCCCACCCGGTACTGGTCATCCACCTCCACGCCCCGGCTGTTCCGGCGCAGCTCCACGAGCTGCTCGGCTTCCGCCGTTGATTCGGTGCTCACCGTTGCGCCGCAGGCTGCGAGGACGGACCGGACGACGGCGGCCTCCGCCGCAGCGCCGAACCCGTCGGTCTGGATCAGGAGCAGCGAACGGCCGCGCGAACTTAGGTCGGAGCCGTGGATTTCGTCCAGCTGGGCGAGCGTGCCGCCGTCGAGGAGTTCCATGATGGCCGGCTGCACACGCGCCCGGCCTACGGCCAGCACCCCGGCGGCGGCCTGCCTGAAGTCCGGGTAGAAGGCGGCAACAGTGTGTATGTCGCGGGGCAGGTATTTGAGCCGCACGGTCGCTCCCACCACGATCCCCAGCGTGCCCTCCGAGCCAACAAAGAGGCCCGTGAGATCGTAGCCTGCCACACCCTTGAAGGTCTGGTGTCCGGTGTGGATCAGGGAGCCATCGGCCAGCACCACGTCCAGCGCCAGCACCGAGTCCCTGGTGACGCCGTACTTGGCGCAGCGCAGTCCGCCGGCATTGGTGGCTACATTGCCGCCGATGGTCGACGTGCGGAAACTGGCGGGATCGGGCGCGTACATCAGCCCGTACTCCGCGGCGGCCTCATTGAGTGCCGCGTTCACCACCCCGGGTTCGACGACGGCGGTCTCGTCGTCGGGGTTCAGGTCAAGGATGCGGTTCATCCTTTCCAGCGACAGGACAACGCTGTTCCGGCTCGCGTGGGCGCCCCCGGAAACACCGGTCCCGGCCCCCCGGGCCACGACGGAAACTCCCTGGGCACTGCAGAGCCGGACCACCGCCTGGACGTCTGCCACAGAACGGGCGAAGACCACGGCTTCGGGCAACTGGAAGTCCAGGACAGGGGCCTGGTCCACGGCATACCTGGCCAGCGCTGTTTCGTCGGTGTTCACCTGCGGGGCACCGAGGGCCCCTACCAGCTCTTCAACCAAGCTGCCCACGCGGCCTCCATCCGTCGTCGTAAGTGTTGGTACCAGTTTAGGATGAACGATCGTTACGCTACTCGGCGGTAATATGTCGACCCCGCTGGCTGCAAGCGTTTCCACAGGTCAGGCGGGAAGTTCCTTCGTGATCGACGGGCACCCTTCAGTTTCGTTATGGAAGCGTTTTCATCTTTGACCGAACATGCGCCTAAGCTGTCTCCCATGTCTGTAGATACAGTGACTTACGCCACAGCACCGCTGACGGGTCCGTTGACTCTCATTCACGAGGCCGGCAATGCCCCCGGGTGGTGGCGATCGGCGGTGATCTATCAGGTATACCCACGGTCTTTCCGGGACCTCAACGGCGACGGCATCGGAGACCTGGCCGGCATCACGGCTGAGCTGCCTCAGCTGGCCGAGCTGGAGGTGGATGCCGTCTGGCTGTCCCCTTTCTACAAGTCACCGCAACGCGACGCCGGCTACGACGTCAGCGACTACTGCGACGTTGACCCCATCTTTGGCACGCTGATGGATTTCGACATCATGATGGCCGAGGCCAACCGTTTGGGCCTGCGGGTGATCGTGGATCTCGTTCCGAACCACTGCTCCGACCAGCATGTGGCGTTCCAGGCCGCCGTCGCCGCTCCGCCCGGGAGCCCGGAACGTGACATGTTCATCTTCCGGGACGGCACCGGGCACGACGGCAACGAACCACCCAACAACTGGCAGTCCCACTTCGGCGGGCCGGCATGGAACCGGATCACCGGGCCGGACGGTCAACCGGAGCAGTGGTACCTGCACCTGTTCGATTCGTCCCAGCCCGATTTCAACTGGGACAACCCCGCCGTCCACGCGGAGTTTGAGCGCGTGCTCCGGTTCTGGCTGGACCGCGGCGTCTCCGGTTTCCGTGTGGACGTTGCCCACGCCCTGGTGAAAGCCCCGGGGCTGCCTGGCTGGAACGGCCGGGCCGACGGCGGAAGCTCGGACGGATACCCCGGCCACGAGGCACCGATGTTCGGCCAGCCCGCCCTGCACGACATCTTCCGTTCCTGGCGGGCAATCCTGGACGGGTACGGGCCGGACCGCATCCTCTGCGCGGAGGCCAACGTTGACCCGCTCCCCCGCCTCGCGGACTGGGTCCGGTCCGATGAGATGCACCAGGCCTTCAATTTCCCGTACCTCCATGCCGGGCTGGATGTCTACCGGCTGCGGAACGTCATTACGGACTCCCTGAATGTCCTGGATGCCGTGGGCGCTCCCAGCACGTGGGTCCTGTCCAACCACGATGTGGTCCGCCATGCCAGCCGGTTCGGCTACAACGGCTTCGGTCCCCGCGACGGCGACGGAATCGGCCCGGCCGATCCCCAGCCGGACACGGCCCTCGGCCGCCGGCGTGCAGCGGCCGCCACGATGTTTATGCTTGGACTTCCGGGCGCGGCCTACCTCTACCAGGGCGAGGAGCTCGGCCTGCCCGACGGCATCGACATTCCGGAACACCAGCGGCAGGACCCCACGTTCGCACGGACGGGCGGCGCGCGGTTGGGCCGTGACGGCTGCCGCGTCCCCTTGCCGTGGCGGGCCGCTGAACGGCACCTCGGCTTCGGCGCCGGGGAGGATCCCTGGCTCCCCCTCCCGGCGAGCTTCACGGAACTGGCGCGGGACGCCCAGGCCGCATCGCCGTCGTCGCACCTTAACCTTTACAAAGGCATGCTGGCGTTGCGCCGCGGGCTGGACCTCGGCGCCGGCTCACTCGCCTGGGCCGAAGACTGGTGCAGCGGTTCCTCCTTGGCCTACGTCAACGGCACTACGCTGGTCATCATGAACCTCAACCACGAGCCCCTGGAACTGCCCGCCGGCCGCGTCCTCCTCCGGAGCGCAGAACCGGTGGCAGGCCATCTCCTCGGCTCAGGCGAAACCGCGTGGCTTCGCATTGACGGAGGCGGCACAGAGTAGTGGGACCCGCAGGCATCAAGGACGTTGCCGACCGCGCCGGGCTGTCCATCGCCACGGTGTCCCGGGCGCTCAGCGGCAAGGCGAATGTGTCGGCCAGAAGCCGGCAGCTTGCCAAAGCCGCCGCCGATGAGCTCGGCTTCGTTCCGTCCTACCATGCCTCCAGCCTCGCCTCGGGCCGCAATCACAATGTGGGGCTGGTGGTGCCCTCCGTCCACCGCTGGTACTTCTCGTCGGTGGTGGAGGGCGTCTCCGGCGCACTCCTCGACGCCGGCTACGACCTTACGCTGTACAACGTGGGCGACCAGCCGGACCGCCGCCAGAGCGTCCTGAATGATTTCCTGCTGCGAAAGCGGCTGGACGCCGTTATTGCCGTGGCACTGGTCCTCAGTGAGGCCGAGATCAAACAGCTGCTGGCCATCCACCGCCCCATCGTGGGTATCGGCGGCGCGCTGGCCGGTGCCTCCACCATCAGGATCGACGACGCACGCCTGGCACGGGGGGCCACTGAGCACCTCATCGGGCTGGGCCATTCGCGCATCGCGCACCTCACAGGGGATGGGGAGCTGAACCGGGACTTCAAGCTCCCGGGGATCCGCCGCGCCGGCTTTGAATCTGCCATGGCCGCCGCGGGACACACTGTGCGGCCGGAATGGACCGTCTCGGCCGACTTCACCATCCAGGGCGCCTACGCGAGTGCCCGCAAGCTCCTCGCCACGGCGGCCGAGCGGCCCACCGCCGTTTTCGCTGCCTCCGACGAAATGGCCATCGGCACTATCCTCGCTGCGCGCGACTTCGGGCTTCGCGTTCCGCAGGATCTCTCTGTCATCGGCATGGACGGCCACGAACTCGGCGAGGTGGTCGGCCTGACCACCATCAGTCAGGATCCCCGCGGGCAGGGCGCCCTCGCAGCCCGCCTCGTGCTGGAAACGCTCGACGCCGGCGCGGAACCGCGCGCCAACGGAACGGAAACGCGCGCCAACGGAGCTACTTCGGGGCCTACTGACCGGGAGTACCCAACGGAGTTTATCGTCAGGTCCAGCACGGCGGTCCCGCCGGGCTGAGTCCGCGCTGCTGCCGGGGTGTTTAGCCCTGCGCGCCTGAGTCGCCGCCCATGAACCTCACGAACCGGTCCAGCACCGCCGGCCAGCTCTGGGCCGAGGCCGCCCTGGCTGCCGAGGGGTCCTCGGCGCCTTCCCAGCCGTCATGGACAAGCCGGACCTCAGTACCCTCCGGTACAGCCCTGAACGCCACCCGCAGCTCGGTGGACCACAGGGCGGTTGTTCCCGGGTGCCAGGAAGCGTGGAAGGACAGCGGCGGCTGCCAGTCATCGATGCTTCCCCAGACGGCAGTCCTGCCATCATCAGCGGTCTCCAGAATGAGGATGTCCTCGAACTCGACATACGAGCCCGCCCCAAACACGCTGTCTGATTCCATCGGCCACCACAAATGGGTGTGATCCGTGAACCCGGCGAAGGCCTGCGCCACCGGTCCGGGCACGATCACTGTGTGAATGACCGGGTCCAGGCTCTCCGCCGGCTCAGCTTGGCCAGACAGGGCATCTTCCGCGTGACTGAAAAGGTTCTCCATGGACGTCAACTCTACGCGGCCCCTCCCGTGGGACGCTCTCTCACTTAATGCGGGTTTTCGGGGAAGGCTCTCTCACTTGATGTGGGGTTTCGGGGAACGCTCTCGCACCTGCCGGCGGGTTCGGGGCAGCCCTGCTGCCTGGGTGTTCGACGGCGGCCGGGGGCGGGGTGCAGGGGGTTTGGTGTTTTCCCGCGTTAAGGGAGAGAGGGTTCCGGGTTTTACCGCGTTAAGTGAGAGAGGGTTTCGGGATTTCCCGCGTTAAGTGAGAGAGCGTTCAGGGTTTTACCGCGTTAAGTGATAGAGCGTTGGTTCGGTGTGGGTTTTGGTGTGGTGGTTAAATGTGGGAGACCCCCCGACACGTGTGTGTTGGGGGGTCTCGACCTAATGGTGTTCCGGCGGTGACCTACTCTCCCACACCCTCCCGGGTGCAGTACCATCGGCGCTGTGGGTCTTAGCTTCCGGGTTCGGAATGGGACCGGGCGTTTCCCCCACGCTATGACCGCCGTAACCCTTGCTCCGCACCCTGTTCTGGCTGTGCCGGGCGGGGTGGGAAATCTGTGGTTACAACATGCTTCCTGCCGGTGAGGGCAGGTGTGGTGTTGATTATTGTGTTGTGTTTTTTGTTCCCTGCAACAAATTGGTTTGTTGTTTGGGAACCACATAGTGGACGCAAGCAGTCTTGTTATCTTTGTACTCTCCCCATGGGTGTGAACGTCTTTTGAATCCGTTCACGAGGAGAGTGTGTGGTGTAAGTTATCGGCCTATTAGTACCGGTCAGCTTCACGAGTCGTTAGTCCTCGCTTCCACATCCGGCCTATCAACCCAGTGGTCTGGCTGGGGGCCTCTCACACACAAGGTGTATGGAAATCTCATCTCGAAGCGAGCTTCCCGCTTAGATGCTTTCAGCGGTTATCCCATCCGAACGTAGCTAATCAGCGGTGCACTTGGCAGTACAACTGACACACCAGAGGTTCGTCCGTCCCGGTCCTCTCGTACTAAGGACAGCCCTTCTCAAATTTCCTGCGCGCGCAGCGGATAGGGACCGAACTGTCTCACGACGTTCTAAACCCAGCTCGCGTACCGCTTTAATGGGCGAACAGCCCAACCCTTGGGACCTACTCCAGCCCCAGGATGCGACGAGCCGACATCGAGGTGCCAAACCATGCCGTCGATATGGACTCTTGGGCAAGATCAGCCTGTTATCCCCGAGGTACCTTTTATCCGTTGAGCGACGGCCATTCCACAATGTACCGCCGGATCACTAGTCCCGACTTTCGTCCCTGCTCGAGATGTCTCTCTCACAGTCAAGCTCCCTTGTGCACTTACACTCGACACCTGATTGCCAACCAGGCTGAGGGAACCTTTGGGCGCCTCCGTTACTTTTTAGGAGGCAACCGCCCCAGTTAAACTACCCATCAGGCACTGTCCCTGACCCGGATTACGGGCCGAAGTTAGATGTCCAAAGTGACCAGAGTGGTATTTCAACGATGACTCCACCCGAACTGGCGTCCGGGCTTCAACGTCTCCCACCTATCCTACACAAGCCACTCCGAACACCAATACCAAACTATAGTAAAGGTCTCGGGGTCTTTCCGTCCTGCTGCGCGTAACGAGCATCTTTACTCGTACTGCAATTTCGCCGAGTTTATGGTTGAGACAGCGGGGAAGTCGTTACTCCATTCGTGCAGGTCGGAACTTACCCGACAAGGAATTTCGCTACCTTAGGATGGTTATAGTTACCACCGCCGTTTACTGGGGCTTAAATTCTCAGCTTCGCCCGTAAGGGCTAACCGGTCCTCTTAACCTTCCAGCACCGGGCAGGAGTCAGTCCGTATACATCGTCTTGCGACTTCGCACGGACCTGTGTTTTTAGTAAACAGTCGCTTCCCCCTGGTCTCTGCGGCCCCGATCCCCTCCCACCAGCGTGTGGTGTTCAAGGTTGGGGCCCCCCTTCTCCCGAAGTTACGGGGGCATTTTGCCGAGTTCCTTAACCATAATTCTCTCGATCGCCTTAGTATTCTCTACCTGATCACCTGTGTCGGTTTGGGGTACGGGCGGCTAAAACCTCGCGTCGATGCTTTTCTCGGCAGCATAGGATCACCAAATCCCCCCTCACGGGGGTCCCATCAGATCTCAGGCATCATGAACAGCGGATTTGCCTACCGTTCGCCCTACATCCTTAGACCGGGACAACCATCGCCCGGCTTGGCTACCTTCCTGCGTCACACCTGTTAATACGCTTGCCTCCCAGGATCAGGTCCCGCGCTCCACCAAAACCCTTCCACCACAAGGGCGGTCAGGCAGGCTTCGGGCGGTTAGTATCCCCTGTTCAACATGGACGGTTTTTCGCCGGTACGGGAATATCAACCCGTTGTCCATCGACTACGCCTGTCGGCCTCGCCTTAGGTCCCGACTTACCCAGGGCAGATTAGCTTGACCCTGGAACCCTTGATCATTCGGCGGACGGGTTTCTCACCCGTCTTTCGCTACTCATGCCTGCATTCTCACTCGTGTAGGCTCCACCGCTGGTTTACACCGCGACTTCACTGCCCACACGACGCTCCCCTACCACTCCAAACGCCTGAACCAACCCCACAAGGGAGCGGCTTGGCTAATATTTGAAATCCACAACTTCGGCGGTGTACTTGAGCCCCGCTACATTGTCGGCGCGGAATCACTTGACCAGTGAGCTATTACGCACTCTTTTAAGGATGGCTGCTTCTAAGCCAACCTCCTGGTTGTCTTCGCAACTCCACATCCTTTCCCACTTAGCACACGCTTAGGGGCCTTAGTTGGTGGTCTGGGCTGTTTCCCTCTCGACTATGAAGCTTATCCCCCACAGTCTCACTGCTGCGCTCTCACTTACCGGCATTCGGAGTTTGGCTGACGTCAGTAACCTTGTAGGGCCCATTAGCCATCCAGTAGCTCTACCTCCAGCAAGAAACACGCAACGCTGCACCTAAATGCATTTCGGGGAGAACCAGCTATCACGAAGTTTGATTGGCCTTTCACCCCTACCCACAGCTCATCCCCTCCATTTTCAACTGAAGTGGGTTCGGTCCTCCACGACGTCTTACCGTCGCTTCAACCTGGCCATGGGTAGATCACTTCGCTTCGGGTCTAGATCACGCCACTGCAACGCCCTATTCAGACTCGCTTTCGCTACGGCTTCCCCACACGGGTTAACCTCGCGACGTAACACTAACTCGCAGGCTCATTCTTCAAAAGGCACGCCGTCACCAGAATCAGACTGGCTCCGACGGATTGTAAGCACACGGTTTCAGGTACTGTTTCACTCCCCTCCCGGGGTACTTTTCACCTTTCCCTCACGGTACTGGTCCGCTATCGGTCATTAGGGAGTATTTAGGCTTATCAGGTGGTCCTGACAGATTCGCACGGGATTTCTCGGGCCCCGTGCTACTTGGGATACTCTCCAGGCGGCACAAAACATTTCGGTTACGGGGCTCACACCCTCTCTGGCCGGCCTTTCAAGACCGTTCACCTATGCCTGCACATCACACCCCACTGTCCCGGCAGAGACAGTATGGAAAGTCCCACAACCCCGACCATGCAACGCCCGCCGGCTATCACACATGGAACGGTTTAGCCTGATCCGCGTTCGCTCGCCACTACTAACGGAATCACTATTGTTTTCTCTTCCTGCGGGTACTGAGATGTTTCACTTCCCCGCGTTCCCTCCACGCACCCTATGTGTTCAGATGCGGGTCACCAGGCAGATCGCTCCCCTGGCGGGGTTTCCCCATTCGGACACCCTGGGATCACAGTCCGGTTATCGACTCCCCCAGGCTTATCGCAGATTCCTACGTCCTTCTTCGGCTCCTAATGCCAAGGCATCCACCGTGTGCTCTTAAAAACTTGACCACAAAAGATCAAAAAAACTACTTCACGAGAGAACCATGAAAACCATCACTCCATCCCGAAAGACAGAACAACAGATCCAGGTTCATATTCTTGGAAATTGCTTCTTATAAAAGATGCTCGCGTCCACTATGTAGTTCTCAAACAACAACCCCAAACCACACACCCCACACACACAACATGCGCGATCGGTGCAGCCAGGAAACCAGAAACAAACAAGTACCAGGAACACAACACATCACAACCCGTAAGCCACGACGCATCCCTCCCCGGCCCTGTTGCCTCAGGACCCAACAGTGTGCCAAACACTAAACCACCCGCCCCCACTCCCGCACCGTTCCAGGACAGGAATCCGAAGACACCATCCGTACTAGGCAAGAAGAAGAAACACGCGGCCGCTATTTGTTGATATTCCACCCGTGAGCACCCGCCGCAGAACTTACGTCTGCGCAACGGGCATATACTCCTGACAACCCCGCCACACTCACATACGTGAGGCACGGTGACTGTAGGTGCTCCTTAGAAAGGAGGTGATCCAGCCGCACCTTCCGGTACGGCTACCTTGTTACGACTTAGTCCCAATCGCCAGTCCCACCTTCGACAGCTCCCTCCCCGTAAGGGGTTAGGCCACCGGCTTCGGGTGTTACCAACTTTCGTGACTTGACGGGCGGTGTGTACAAGGCCCGGGAACGTATTCACCGCAGCGTTGCTGATCTGCGATTACTAGCGACTCCGACTTCATGGGGTCGAGTTGCAGACCCCAATCCGAACTGAGACCGGCTTTTTGGGATTAGCTCCACCTCACAGTATCGCAACCCTTTGTACCGGCCATTGTAGCATGCGTGAAGCCCAAGACATAAGGGGCATGATGATTTGACGTCGTCCCCACCTTCCTCCGAGTTGACCCCGGCAGTCTCCTATGAGTCCCCGCCATAACGCGCTGGCAACATAGAACGAGGGTTGCGCTCGTTGCGGGACTTAACCCAACATCTCACGACACGAGCTGACGACAACCATGCACCACCTGTGAACCGACCGCAAGCGGGGCACCTGTTTCCAGGTATTTCCAGTCCATGTCAAGCCTTGGTAAGGTTCTTCGCGTTGCATCGAATTAATCCGCATGCTCCGCCGCTTGTGCGGGCCCCCGTCAATTCCTTTGAGTTTTAGCCTTGCGGCCGTACTCCCCAGGCGGGGCACTTAATGCGTTAGCTACGGCGCGGAAAACGTGGAATGTCCCCCACACCTAGTGCCCAACGTTTACGGCATGGACTACCAGGGTATCTAATCCTGTTCGCTCCCCATGCTTTCGCTCCTCAGCGTCAGTTAATGCCCAGAGACCTGCCTTCGCCATCGGTGTTCCTCCTGATATCTGCGCATTTCACCGCTACACCAGGAATTCCAGTCTCCCCTACATCACTCTAGTCTGCCCGTACCCACCGCAGATCCGGAGTTGAGCCCCGGACTTTCACGGCAGACGCGACAAACCGCCTACGAGCTCTTTACGCCCAATAATTCCGGATAACGCTTGCGCCCTACGTATTACCGCGGCTGCTGGCACGTAGTTAGCCGGCGCTTCTTCTGCAGGTACCGTCACTTTCGCTTCTTCCCTACTGAAAGAGGTTTACAACCCGAAGGCCGTCATCCCTCACGCGGCGTCGCTGCATCAGGCTTTCGCCCATTGTGCAATATTCCCCACTGCTGCCTCCCGTAGGAGTCTGGGCCGTGTCTCAGTCCCAGTGTGGCCGGTCACCCTCTCAGGCCGGCTACCCGTCGTCGCCTTGGTGAGCCATTACCTCACCAACAAGCTGATAGGCCGCGAGTCCATCCAAAACCACAAAAGCTTTCCACCCCCCACCATGCGATGAGGAGTCATATCCGGTATTAGACCCAGTTTCCCAGGCTTATCCCAGAGTCAAGGGCAGGTTACTCACGTGTTACTCACCCGTTCGCCACTAATCCCCCCACAAGTGAGGTTCATCGTTCGACTTGCATGTGTTAAGCACGCCGCCAGCGTTCATCCTGAGCCAGGATCAAACTCTCCGTTGAAGTAAAACAAAAACGAACACAACCAACACCCCCGGAAATAACGGAAGACGAAGGCTGCAAAATTTGAAACCAGCTGTAAAAACCAGACCACACCACAGGGGCGGCATGACCCGGCAAATTCAACCAATTCAATACAATAAATTGGTATCAACAAACTTGGCACACTATTGAGTTCTCAAACAACAGACACACCCGGCACCACCACCAGCACTAAACAGCCGTGGATCGCTCCGGAGCAACTTTTCAAACTTACCGGCTGGTCCAGCTCTTGTCAAACCGGCGTCCGCGACTCGCTTCAGCCTAGGGCTTTCGTGTCGGTTTTTCCGTCTGACTCCGTGGAGCAGCGCGGGAATAAACTCTACCACCACTTTTTGGGGTTGACCACCCGCCCCCCGGACGGCATCCCGCTACCCCTCCATCATCCAACGAAAAAGCCCGGAATCTCAAGGGATTCCGGGCTTTTTCTTGCGGTCTTAAGAGACCGGCTTCACACTTTCCTGTCCAGCGGACGGCCGCTTAACCGCCGTCCGTGCACCGGGCTTGAAGTACGCCGCACCCAGCGGCGGAAGCGTGACGCTGAGAGTCGCCGGCTGGCCGTCGAGCCCTTCGTCAGTGGCAGTCAGCGATCCGGCGTTCAGGACTCCCGATCCGCCATAGGTCTCCGCATCGGTATTGAGCACCTCAACCCAGTCGCCGGCGGCCGGAACACCCAGGGTGTAACCCACATGAGGTCCGCCGGAGAAGTTGATGGCGCAGACCAGCGGATTGCCGTCCTTGTCCCAGCGGATGAAGGTCAGGACGTTGCGGTCAGCGTCTCCACCATTGATCCATTGGAAACCGCCCGGTTCGTTGTCCCGCGTGTACAGCGCCGGCGTCGAGCTGTAGAGCTCGTTGAGGTCCTTGGTCAGGAGCTGTATTCCGTTGTGCGCCGGAATGTCGGCCAAGTACCAGTCCAGGCCGTGCTGTTCGGACCATTCGGCCTCCTGCCCGAACTCGGTACCCATAAAAATGAGCTGCTTACCGGGGTGGGCCCACTGGTACGCCAGGAACGCGCGGAGGTTGGCCAGCTGCTGCCAGCGGTCACCGGGCATCTTCCGGAGCATGGACCCTTTGCCGTGCACTACTTCGTCATGGCTGATCGGGAGCAGGAAGTTCTCCGTGAACGCGTAGACCATCGAGAACGTCACCGTCCCGTGGTGCCACTTTCGGTTTACCGGGTCTTCGGAGACGTACTTGAGGGAGTCGTGCATCCAGCCCATGTTCCACTTCAGGCCGAAGCCGAGGCCTCCGTGACTCGTCGGTGCTGTCACGCCCGGGAACGCCGTGGATTCTTCCGCAATCATCACGGCGCCAGGGTGTGTCTTGTAGACAGTGGCGTTGACTTCCTGCAGGAAGGACATGGCTTCGAGGTTTTCCCGGCCGCCGAAACGGTTGGGTGACCACTGCCCGTCCTCACGCGAGTAGTCCAGGTACAGCATCGAGGCCACGGCATCCACCCTGAGCCCGTCGATGTGGAACTCGTCGAGCCAGTACAGTGCGTTGGCCACGAGGAAGTTCCGCACTTCGGTCCGGCCGAAGTCGAAAATCAGCGTTCCCCAGTCGGGGTGCTCCCCCAGGTTCGGATCGGCGTGCTCATACAGCGCCTCGCCGTCAAACTGGGCCAATGCCCAGGAATCCTTGGGGAAGTGCGCCGGGACCCAGTCCAGGAGCACACCGATGCCGGCCTGGTGAAGGGAGTCCACCAGGAACCGGAACTCGTCCGGGTGGCCGAACCGCGAGGTCGGCGCGAAGTAGGACGTGACCTGGTAGCCCCAGGAGCCGCCGAAGGGGTGTTCGGCAACGGGCATGAACTCCACGTGCGTAAAGCCGAGCCACTTGACGTAGTCCACCAGTTCCTTGGCCAGTTCGCGGTAGCCCAGGCCCAGGCGCCACGAGCCGAGGTGGACTTCGTAGACGCTCATGGGGGAATTGTGCGGGTCACGCTGGGCGCGTGCCTCCATCCATTCGGCGTCCTTGAACGCATAGGACGGCTCAACCACCCTGGAGGCCGTCAGCGGCGGGACCTCGGTGCCGAAGGCGAGTGGGTCTGCTTTTTCGACCCAGTTGCCGTACTTGGTCTTGATTTCAAATTTGTAGCACGCCCCTGCTAAAACGCCGGGGACGAAGACTTCCCAGACACCGGAGGAGCCCAGTGAGCGGAGCGAATTTTCGCGGCCGTCCCATGCGTTGAAGTCGCCCTTGACCCGGACCGCCTGCGCGTTGGGGGCCCAGACTGCGAAGGACACGCCGTCGACGTCGCCCAGGGAGGACTTGTAATGCTGGACGTGGGCGCCCAGCACTTCCCAGAGCTTCTCGTGCCGGCCTTCACCAATCAGGTGCAGGTCCACTTCACCCACCGTGGGCAGGTAGCGGTAGGGCTCGTCCACAGTTACCGGTTCTGCCCCGGCGTACGTAACTTCCAGCCGGTAATCAGGCACGTGGCCGGCCTGAAGCGGTTCCATGACCGCCACCCATACGCCGTGCTCCTCGTGCTGCATAGGGATGGACCCGGCAGCAGTCACCACGGTCACGGCTTCCGCAAGGTGCTTTACCGTCCTGACCGTGACGTGGCCATGGTTGTCCAGATGGGCACCGAGTACCGAGTGCGGCGCGTGGTGTTCGCCGTTTGCCACCTGGCCCAAAGTGTCCGGGTCCACGTGAAGCGGCACACTCGGCCTGTCTGTTGGTGCTGAACCGGTCATGTTGATACCTTCCGATGCTGCGCCGGCCTGTTCGCCGGAGCCTTTAACGCTGAGGAGCCGCCTGGACGCATTCGCAGGAATGGCCAGCCAGTCGGGTCTGTTCCGCAATTCATAAACAACTTCGTAAAGTGCCTTGTCCAGCCACAATGCCACAAACAGCGGCGAACGGCGGTCGATGGTGCCGGGAGTGACCTCGGCATAACCGGCGAGGAAGGCGTCTGCACAATCATCCACCCACGATGCCGGAACGCGCGCGCCCTGGTACTCCCGTTCTGCCGCACCGGCCGCGTAGTCGAAGGAGCGAAGCATCCCCACCACGTCCCGGAGCGGAACGTCGGGGAAATTGCGCTCGGCGATGGGCCGGAGGGGCTCACCCTCAAAGTCCAGGATGGCCCATCGGCCAGGATCGCCGTCGTGGCCGGGGACCTGCAAAATCTGCCCGAGGTGAAGATCGCCGTGGATCCGCTGCAGCGGTCCTGCAGCCACGCCGTCGAGCTCGCCAAGCAGCGCCTCCAGCGCCTCGTCATAGGGCCCGACGGCGGCAGCGGCTTCTGCCCATGCCTGGCGGACACGCTGGGCTACTCCGGGCGCAATGACCTGGCCGGGGACCGGCTCCACGGACGTGCCGAGGGCGGCGGCAAGCCGGCGGTGGACAGTGGCCGTAGCTGCGCCGAGGGCATGTGCCTCGGCAGTGAAGTCCTCGCCCGTCCGGGCGGCATCCACGGCGAGTCGCCACGCATCACGGCCACCGGCAAGAAATTCGTGGGCTACCGCAAGCTCGCCCTGGGCCTGGCGGGAAAAACCCGAGGGAAGGTCGCCGGGCCGGTCCTGATCAGGTACCCGCCATTCCCCGCGCACCCAGCCGAGCGTGGCGGGCACCTCGGATGTGCCTTCGGCGGTCAGCGCCGCACCCACCTCGACCTCCGGGTTGACGCCCTCTGAAAGGACTCGGAAGAACTTCACAATGGCCGCCGACTCGCCGTCGTCGACAATGACGGAACTGTTGGACTGCTCCCCGGACAGCACTTTGACCATGCCGTGCGCGGTGGGCAGGCGGTGATCCGATCCTGTGCGGTGTCCGGTCGCCGCACCCAAGAGCGGGTGCGATTCGGACCGGATCAGTTCCAGCCAGGCAGACACAAAGGAAGGATCGTGCACGGCGTCGTAGATCCAGTCGATCCCGGCGTCGGGTGCCCGGCCCACCAGCGCACCTTCAGCGCCGGAGAGGGGGACATCGCGATAACTCAACGGAACCTGGACCACGTCGGTCCGCTGCCCGCCGTCGGCCGTCCGGTAGGAGACGGCCAGCAGGAAGACCTGCAGCTGCGCCTGCCCGGCAGGATCCTCGAGGCTCAGGCTGCCAGCCAGTTCCAGCGAAAAATCGGCAGACTTCACCGGGAACCAGCGCTGGAGCGGAAGCCATTCCCGCAGGGCTGCACTGAGCGTAGGTATAAGCGTGGGTTCGTTCATGTCAGTTCTCGATGGACAGGACGGGGAGCGCCTGCGTATACGGGGAAGATGGGTTCGACGTCGCTGAGCGGACCCGCAGCCAGAAGAAATCATGGCTTCCCAAGGTCAGAGTCAGCGATCCCTCCTCGTCAATCCCGGGGAAGGGCTGGCCACCGAAGACGTCGCGGAGGCCGCGACCGGCGTATTGCGGGATCCGCAGTTTAGCGGCGACCGGGTGCTGGGAAAGGTTGAACGCGCAGAGAATGACTTCCCCGGCCTCCCCCATCGTGTTGTCCTCCGAGAGTTCCCGCAGGTACGACACGACGGCGTCATGATCCGCTTCGACGTGCTTGAAGGCCCCCAGCCCGAACGCCGGGTGGTTCTTGCGGACGCTGAGGATCTGCCGGGTCCAGCGGAGCAGGGAACCGGAATGCGCAGCCTCGGCTTCGACGTTGGCCATTCCGTAGTTGTAGACCAGGGACTGGATCACCGGGAGGTACAGCTTTCCCGGGTCCGCGTGGGAGAAACCGGCGTTGCGGTCCGGGTTCCACTGCATCGGGGTACGCACAGCGTCGCGGTCCTCGAGCCAGATGTTGTCCCCCATGCCGATCTCGTCCCCGTAGTACAGGAACGGGCTGCCGGGAAGCGACAGCAGCAGGGCGTTGATCAGTTCGATCTCGGCACGGGAATTATCCAGCAGGGGCGCCAGCCGGCGGCGGATACCGATGTTTGCACGCATCCGGGGGTCGGGCGCGTACCAGCCCAGCATGGCGGCCCGCTCATCCGCTGTGACCATCTCAAGGGTCAGCTCATCGTGGTTCCGCAGGAACGTGCCCCACTGGGCACCTTCCGGAATTTCGGGCGTGTCCTGCATGGTCTCGATGATCGGGGCGGCCTTCTGGTCGCGCAGGGCGTAGTAGAGCCGCGGCATGATGGGAAAGTGGAAGGCCATGTGGCACTCGGGCTCTTCCGCTGTCCCGAAGTACTCCACCACTTCGTTGGGCGGCTGGTTGGCCTCGGCGATGATGACGCGGCCGGGGTAGCTTTCGTCCACCATGGCCCGCAGCTTGCGCAGGAAATCGTGCGTGGCCGGCAGGTTTTCGCAGTTGGTCCCCTCTTCCTCGAAGAGGTAAGGAATCGCATCGGCCCGGAAGCCGTCGATGCCCTGGTCCAGCCAGAACCGCACCACGTCAAAAAGTGCTTCGATGACCCGGGGGTTTTCAAAGTTGAGGTCAGGCTGGTGGCTGAAAAAGCGGTGCCAGAAGAACTGCCGGCGGATCGGATCGAAGGTCCAGTTGGACTCCTCCGTGTCCACGAAGATGATGCGCGCATCCTGGTACTTCTCGTCGGTATCGCTCCAGACGTAAAAATCGCCGAACGGGCCGTCAGGGTCCTTACGCGACTCCTGGAACCAGGGGTGCTGGTCCGAGGTGTGGTTCAGCGGCAGGTCGATGATGACCCGGACGCCGCGGGCGTGGGCCTCGGCAACCAGCCGCTTGAAGTCGCTGATGGTTCCGAACTCATCCAGCACGGAGTTGTAATCCGAGATGTCGTAACCGCCGTCGCGCAGGGGCGACTGGAAGAATGGCGGCAGCCACAGGCAGTCCACGCCCAGCCACTGCAGGTAGTCAAGCCTGTCAATAAGGCCCGAGAAATCGCCCGAACCATCTCCGTTCGCATCCGCAAATGCCCTGACCAGTACTTCGTAAAACACGGCCTTCCGGTACCACAGAGGGTCGTGCGCCAAGCCCGGGGCGTTTAGCTCAAACGTGCTTTTAGGAGTGAAATGCTGACTGGAACTTTGCGGGTTAAAACTCACTGATGCAATCTCCGTACGCTCAGAATGTGTGCGGGTTCGACGTGCGCGTCCAGGCGGACGTAATTGTATTCGCCCCACTCCCAGGATTCGCCGGAAATGAGGTCGTCCACGCGGAACGCGCCATTGGGCAACAAATCCTCGGCATCGAGTTGGAGGGCCGCCAGGTCCAGCGAGACGGTGCTCTCCCTCGTGCCGTGGGGATCCACGTTGACCACCACAATGATGGTGTCCTTGGTGCCGTCCGGAAGGGTCTTGTGCTTGGAGTAGACAACGGTCGCGTCATCCGAGCTGTGGTGGACAGTGAGGTTCTGCAGATCCTGCAGCGCCGGGTGGGAGTGCCGGATGCTGTTGAGCCTGGTCAGGTACGGGGTCAGGGTGCGGCCCGACTCAGCCGCAGCGTCCCAGTCACGGGCCTTGTATTCGAACTTTTCATTGTCGATGTATTCTTCCGCCCCGGGGCGGGCAACATGCTCGTACAGCTCGTAACCGGCATAAACACCCCACAACGGGCTGGCCGTCGACGCCAGTGCCGCGCGGATCTTGAAGGCCGCCGGACCGCCGAACTGGAGGTACTCCGTCAGGATATCCGGTGTGTTGACGAAGAAATTCGGGCGGAAGAAAGCGGCGGACTCGTGGCTGACCTCGGTGAAGTAAGTTTCGAGTTCCTTTTTCGTGTTCCGCCACGTGAAGTAGGTGTAGGACTGCTGGAATCCGGCCCGGCCCAGGGCGTGCATCATCGCGGGGCGTGTAAATGCCTCTGCCAGGAACACCACGCCGGGGGTCTTTTTGTTGACCTGCGCAATGAGCCATTCCCAGAACCACACCGGCTTTGTATGCGGATTGTCCACCCGGAAAATCTTGACGCCATGGCTGACCCACAGCTGGACGATCCGGAGGATTTCCTTGGCCAGCCCCTCGGGATCATTGTCGAAATTCAGCGGGAAGATATCCTGGTATTTTTTCGGCGGATTTTCGGCGTAGGCAATGCTGCCGTCAACGCGGGTGGTAAACCACTCAGGGTGAGACTCCACCCAAGGGTGGTCGGGGGCGGCCTGCAGCGCCAGGTCCAGGGCAACCTCCAGCCCCAGTTCATTGGCGCGGGCCACAAAAGCGTCAAAGTCCTCGAACGTGCCAAGATCCGGGTGAATGGCGTCGTGGCCGCCCTCCTTGGCGCCGATGGCCCACGGCGAGCCGGGGTCGTGGGGCCCAGCGATCAGGGTGTTGTTCGGGCCCTTGCGGTGCTGAATTCCGATCGGGTGGATCGGCGGCATGTAGATCACATCGAAGCCCATGGCTGCCACTGCATCCAGCCGCTTGGCAGCCGTCCGGAAGTTACCTGAGGTCCAGGCCCCGGTGGTGTGGTCCCGGACCGCCCCTTCGGAGCGTGGGAAGAATTCGTACCAGGCCCCGCGTCCTGCGAGGTCGCGCTCCACAAGCAGCGGGAACTGCTCGGAGGCCGTCACCAGCTCACGGATCGGCTGGCGGTTCACGACATCTGCCACGTCGGCGCCGAAGCCGCCGGCAAGGCGCTCTTCTTCGGTGAGGGACCCGTTGCCCAGGATTGAGGCAGCCATGCGCAGGGTGCGCCGGTCCGACGCGCTGCGGGAGACGTCGTCGGCCGCTTCTGACAGCAGTGCCTCGCCTTCGGCGAGCATCAGCTCCACGTCGATGCCCGCGGCGACCTTAACTTCCGCGTTGTGGTGCCAGGTTCCGTAGCGGTCGTGCCAGGCCTCGATGAAAAAGGTCCAGTTTCCAACGCCCGACGGCGTGAGGATCCCCTCCCAGCGGTCCGTCCCCATGCCGCGTTCCCCCCTGGGCGGCGCCAGGCGTACGCGCTGGCGTTCCTTCCCGCGGGGATCCAAAAGGACGGCGCTGACACCAAGCTGGTCATGGCCCTCCCGGAAAGCGGTGGCACCGACCACGATATCCTCGCCCGGCAAGGCCTTGGCAGGGTATTTTCCACCCTCAACCACAGGCTGTACGGCGGTGATCGGAAAACGGCCAAACCTGAGGCCGTCGGTGATTTTGCCTTTGGGCTTTTTCTTTAGGGCGGCGGTGGTTCCTGAGTTAGTCGTCACATGCTCGACGTTAGCGAGAAATGGCCCGGATTGCTAAGCCTGCGATGCTTTTTGACCACAAGATCAGGATTTTTCGCCACACCCACTGTCATTTACCTAAAAGATAGCCTTTCCGGTTCCGGACGTTGATCTTGTCGGTTAGTGTGACGCAGGTGAAGGCAATCCGCAGATTTACCGTCAGAACTGTCCTCCCCGAGCCGATCAGGCCCCTGGTCCGGTTGGCGACCAACCTGCGCTGGTCCTGGCACCGGCCCACCCGGGAACTTTTCGCCAGCCTCAACCTCCGGAAATGGGAGGAAAGCGGGCAGGATCCGGTGAGCTTCCTGGGCCGGGTCAGCCGTGAAGAGTTCCAGGCCCTGGCCGCGGACAAGTCCGTTGTGGAGCGTGTCCGGGCCGCCGCCGATGACCTCGACCGGTACCTCGACGAGCCGCGCTGGTACCAGGGCCTGGGTGCCGATGCCCCCGCCGCCATCGCGTACTTCTCCCCCGAATTTGGCATTACCGAGGTCCTGCCGCAGTACTCGGGCGGCCTTGGCATCCTGGCCGGGGACCACCTCAAGGCGGCATCGGACCTGGGCGTGCCCCTGATCGGCGTCGGGCTCCTGTACCAGGCCGGCTACTTCAAGCAGTCCCTGTCCAGGGACGCCTGGCAGCAGGAAACGTACCCGGTCCTGGACCCGGACGGCCTTCCCCTGACCCTGCTCCGGGAGCCGTCCGCCGACGGTAACGGCCGGCCCCTGCAGATCGCCCTTCCGTTGCCCAACGGCAGGCGACTCCTGGCGCACATCTGGCGTGCCGACGTCGGACGTGTTCCCCTGCTGCTCCTTGACTCCAACGTTCCGGGCAACGACGACGCCGCCCGCGGCGTCACCGACCGGCTCTACGGCGGCGGCGGCGACCATCGCCTGCAGCAGGAACTCCTGCTGGGCATGGGCGGGGTCAAGGCACTGCGCGCCTACCAGCAGCTCACCGGGACGGCGGCACCCGAGGTGTTCCACACCAATGAGGGGCACGCCGGTTTCCTGGGGATCGAGCGGATCCAGGAGCTGATGTCCGGCGAGGCGGCCCTGACCTTTGACGAGGCCCTCGCAGCCGGCCGCGCCTCCACCGTGTTCACCACCCACACCCCGGTGCCTGCGGGCATTGACCGCTTTGAGATTTCGCAGATCCAGCACTTCTTCCAGGCCGGCCTGGCGCCCGCCGTGCCGGTGGACCGGATCCTGGAGCTTGGCCGGGAAAACTACGCCGACGGCAACCCGTCAGTCTTCAACATGGCGGTCATGGGCCTTCGGCTGGCGCAGCGGGCCAACGGCGTGGCCAAGCTGCACGGCGAAGTCTCACGCGGGATGTTCTCCGCGCTGTGGCCTGGCTTTGACCACTCCGAGGTGCCTATCACCTCCGTCACCAACGGCGTGCACGTGCCCACCTGGGTTGACGGGCGCATCGCCCGGCTCGCCCGGGAGCAGTTCGGGCCCGAGGCCGAAGCCAACGGGCGCTGGGACCTGGCCTACAACGTCAGCGACGCCGACGTCTGGGCCCTGCGCCGGGCCATGCGGTCCGCCCTCGTGGACGACGTCCGCCGCCGGCTGAGGGCTGCCTGGAAGAAGCGGGGTGCCGCCGACGCCGAGCTCGCCTGGACGGACAGCGTGCTGGACCCCGATGTCCTGACCATCGGCTTCGCCCGCCGCGTCCCGACGTACAAGCGCCTTACCCTGATGCTGCGCGAGCCTGACCGGCTCAAGGCGCTGCTGCTCCACCCCGAGCACCCCATCCAGCTTGTGATCGCCGGAAAATCCCACCCGGCCGATGATGCGGGCAAGAAAATGATCCAGGACCTGGTCCGTTTCACCGACGATCCCGAAGTCCGGCACAGGATTGCCTTCCTGCCGAACTATGACATCGCCATGGCCAGGACGCTCTTCCCGGGCTGCGACGTGTGGCTGAACAACCCGCTGCGCCCGCTGGAGGCCTGCGGCACGTCGGGCATGAAGGCCGCCATCAACGGTTCGCTGAACCTTTCGGTGATGGACGGCTGGTGGGACGAGATGTACGACGGCGAAAACGGCTGGGCCATCCCCACGGCCAACAATGATGCGTCCCCCGAGGAGCGCGACGACATCGAGGCGGCTGCGCTCTACGAACTTCTGGAGACGCAGGTGGCGCCGCGCTTCTACGGGAGCACGGTGTCCAGCAGCGCGGGAGCGGCCGGGCCTTCGAGCACCGGCGCGGAGAAGGTTCCCACGCACTGGGTGTCCATGATCAAGCACACCCTGTCGCACCTGGGTCCGGCGGTGTCCGCGGAACGTATGTTGCATGACTACGTGAACGTCCTCTACCGGCCGGCTGCGGAGGCAGGACGCCGGGCTGTTGCCAACTCCTACTCGCAGGCCCGGTCCCTGGCAGCCTGGACAGCCCAGGTGCGTTCCGCCTGGCCCCTGCTGCATGTGGAGCACGTGGATTCCGTGGGAGTCTCCGAGGATCCGCAGATCGGGGACACCATGCAGGTGAACGCGTACGTCGCGCTGCATACCCTCACGCCCGCTGACGTCTCGGTGGAGGTGGCTTATGGCCGCGCCGAGGAAAGCGACACCCTGTCGGATGTGACCCTGATGGAACTGCAGGCCAAGGAGGACCTGGGCAGCGGGCGCCACCTGTTCAGCGGCTCCCTGACGATCGACCGCTCCGGCCCGTTCGGCTACACCGTCCGCGTCCTGCCCCGGCACGAGGCACTGGCGTCAAAGGCTGAACTGGGGCTGATCGTCAACGCCTAACCGGCGGTTGGCGAGGTTGGTTAGAGGAGAACGGCGGTGACGGACAGGTCGCTGCCGGCGTAGCTCTCGGCATCCTGGAGGACCTCGCAGATGATCCCGAAGGAACGGTCGCCGCGGAATGCCGCGGCGACCTGCCAGATCAGCGTGACCGGAGCGTTGCCGTTTTCGCTGATGCTGTCTGCGAAATCGTGCAGGGAATCGTTCAGGGCGTCCAGGTTCACTCCGTAGTGCTCGGGGAACGCCAGGACTTCACCGAAGGTTTCCAGGACCGCCCGTTTGCTGTCCGCGGCAGGCACCACCAGGACGCGGCGGCCCGCATCGGCCACCTGTTCCTGGAGTTCTTCCATGGTCCAGGTGTCGGCGGAGTAGATTTTCATACCGGTGTCAGCTGCCTTCTGCGATGAACTTGAACGAGTCGTAATGGTCCTGCGTGTAGTACTTCTCTCCCCCGGCTCCGGCGACAATCCGGCGGGCACCCCGGTCAGACTCTCCGGGTGTGGGCACCGTGTACTCCCGGTAATAGCCTGACGACTGCCGCGGCAGGAGGCGCTCAAAGTTGCCGAACGTTTTGTCATCCTGGCTGTACGAGTAGGGCCCGCCGGCACGGATGAGGGCCAGCGTCCTGCGTGCTTCGGCAGGAAGCGCGGACTCGCTGATCGAGGGAAGGCCGGAAGGGTTCGCCGGAGCAGCGTCCGGTCCCGGAACGGCTGCCGGGGTGCGGACCTCCGCCGGACCCGGCACGGGAGCCTCCGGTACCGGTGCCGCGCTGGAACTCGTTGCCGGCGTCGGACTTCCCGCCAGGGACTCAAGGAGCCCGGTGCCGCCGAAAGCGAGCAGGGCAATTGCCAGCAGGCCGGTCAGCAGCAGGGCAACGACAGAGCGGTTGCGCATGTTTGTCCCCTCCGCTGCTACGTGCGGTAGATGTTGATGGAGTACGCCTCAATAAGGTCCGTCTCGCCGGATGCCACCCGGCCGCCTTGGCGGAGCTCGTGAAGAGGCGAGGTGGTCAGCCGGAGTTCGAACATCCGGCGCGGCGTGCCGTCGTCATTAGTGACTTCGGGGAGCGTGATCTTGACGTTGGATTTGCTGCCGTTGACCACTACCAGGCCCGCTATGGTGCCGTCGTCCGAGCCGAGCAGGAGCTGCATCACCCGGTGACGGGGATCATTCCACCGTTCCATGGACATGGGCTGCCCGGCGTGGTCAAACCAGAACAGGTACGACTGCTCATCCCGTGCCGGAAAGTCGTGCGGCTGGCTGGCCAGGAACTCCTTGCGCAGCCGGATGTAGCGCTTGGTGCTGCGGAGCATCTCGTGCGATTCAGGCGTGTGGGTCCAGTCAATCCAGGCGAGGGGGTTGTCCTGGCAGTACGCATTGTTGTTGCCTTGCTGGGTGCGTGCCAGCTCGTCACCGCCGGTGATCATGGGCACCCCCAGCGAAAACATCATCGACGCCATGAGGTTGCGCCGGGACTGTGCCCGCTGGGCCAGGATGTCCTCGTCCTCGGTGGGGCCTTCGAAGCCGTGGTTGAAGCTGCGGTTGTCCCCGTGCCCGTCCCGGTTCTGCTCCCCATTGGCCTCGTTGTGTTTACGGTCGTAAGAAACGAGGTCGTTGAGGGTGAAGCCGTCGTGGGCAGTGATGAGGTTGAGGGATGCGAGCCTGGAACGGCCCGATGCCTTAAAGAGCTCCGACGATCCGGACATGGCATCCGCCAGGCGGGCCACCGACCCGCCGTGGCCGCCGGACTCGATGGCGGCGCGGTCGGCAAGCCAGAAGGAGCGCACGCCGTCCCGGAAGTGGTCGTTCCAGTCAACCCAGCCGCCCGGGAAGCGTCCTGTCTGCCAGCCCCCGTAGCCCACATCCCAGGGCTCGGAGATGAGCTTCACGTCGGACAGCACAGGATCAGCGGCGACGGCCACCAGGAACGGGTGCCGCGGATCAAATTCGTTGGCCGCGTTCCGGCAGAGCGTCACGGCCAGGTCGAAGCGGAAGCCGTCGATATGGAACTCGTCCACCCAGTAGCGGAGGGAATCCAGGACCAGCTGGACCACCCGGGGGTGGCCGAAGTTCAATGTGTTTCCGCAGCCCGTTGTGTCCACGTACCTTCCGTGGCCGTCGGTGCGGTAATAGATTTCCTCGCCGAGACCGCGGAAGCTGATCGTGGGGCCATCGGCCCCGCCCTCGGCGGTGTGGTTGTACACCACGTCAAGAATCACCTCGAGTCCGGCCGCGTGCAGCAGCTTGACCATTCCCTTGAACTCGTCCTGGACAGCCTGCGGTCCGGCTTCCTGAGCCGCTTTAGTGGCATAGTCCGGGTGCGGCGCAAAAAAGGCAGCCGTGTTGTAGCCCCAGTAATTGGTCAGGCCAAGGTTCTGCAGGTGTTGCTCGTCAAGGTGGAAGTGCACCGGGAGCAGCTGGACCGAGGTGATGCCGAGGCTCTTGAAATGCTCAATGATGGCCGGGTGGGCCATTCCTGCGTAGGTTCCGCGCAGTTCCTCGGGCACATCGGGATGCAACATGCTCTGGCCACGGACGTGGGACTCATAGATGATCGTGTTCCGCCAGTGCTGACGCGGCCTCTGGTCGGTTCCCCAGTCGAAATCGCCCGCCATCCGGACGCTCGTCAGGAAGCCCTCCCGCTGATCCACCGCACGGCCGTAAGGGTCGAGAAGCAGCGGCTGCCCGGCGTCGTCGTCCAGGTTCAGCGTGGGGAAGGACAGCGGCAGGGCTTCGGATTTGGAAACAGCACGGAACCCGTAGCGCGATCCGTATGGAAAATCCACCACAATCCCGTGATGCACGCCGTGGGTGACATTGGGAAGGGCCTGCCGCCGCCACTCGCTGCCGGGGGCCTTGTACGCGATCTCAAGGTTTTCGACGCCCGGCGCATAGACAGCGACATTGGCACTGTCCGGCAGGGCTTTGTCGCGACCGGCCCCAGGGCGCGGAAGGCTGACACCGAGAGGATGCGCGGAAGAGGCATCCATGGTGGAAGCGGTGTCAAATAGCGGCATAACCATCACGTCAATGGTAGCGGCCAGCGCCTGTTCAGCTGCATTGGCACTTTTGTGTCTCCCGGCGGACGGCTAGGGGCGATTCCCGGACGGAGGCAACCCGACGCTGCATACTGGAAGAAACGTCAAACGGAGGTGCAAGTGCGGGTAGCGCTGGCTCAGATCATCAGCGGCCGGGACCTGGCCGGCAATTTGTCCAATCTTGAACAGGAGGCGCGCAGGGCGAAGGCCGGCGGCGCGGACATGGTGGTGTTCCCGGAAGCATCCATGCGGGCCTTCGGGAACTCTCTGCTGGACGTCGCTGAACCTTTGGATGGGCCGTGGGCGTCCCGGGTGCGAAGCATCGCGGCCTCGCTTGGGATTGTGGTGGTGGCGGGAATGTTCACCCCCGGCGCGGGCGGAAAGGTGCGTAACACGCTGCTGGCAACCGGCCCCGGCGTGGAGACGAGTTACGACAAGGTCCACCTCTTCGACGCGTTCGGATTCCTTGAGTCGGACACCGTCGCGCCCGGCACAGATCCGGTAACTTTCGACGCCGGCGGCCTGACCTTTGGCTTGGCGACCTGCTACGACATCCGCTTCCCCGCGCTGTTTACGGCCAACGCAGATCGCGGTGCTGACGCCAACATCGTCTGCGCTTCGTGGGCTTCCGGGCCCGGCAAGGTGGACCAGTGGCAGCTGCTGGCCCGCGCCCGCGCGCTCGACTCCACCACGTACGTCCTCGCCTGCGGGCAGGGTGATCCCGTCACCCAGGGCGCCCCGGCCAAGGCCGGCTCACCCACCGGGGTGGGGCATTCCGCCGTGGTCTCGCCGTTCGGCGATGTGCTGGAGGAGCTCGACGGCGCCCCGGGCATGTTGTTCGCCGACCTGGACGCCGCCGTGGTCAAGGAAGCCCGCCAAAAGCTTCCGGTCCTGGCCAACCGCCGTGAATTCCAGTCCCAACGCTCTCTCAGTTAATGCGGCTTAAGCGACGACGCTCTCTCACTTTCTTAGGGAAAGTGAGAGAGCGATGCGTCAAAACCCACATTAAGTGAGAGAGCGATGCGTCAAACCCACATTAAGTGAGAGAGCGTCCGGCCTACTTGGCGGCGCGCTGCCGGGAGATCTCGTAAAGGGAGATGCCCACTGCCATGGAGGCGTTGAGCGATTCCATGGCGGAGTCGATGGGAATGGAAACGATCTGGTCGCAGTTTTCGCGGACCAGCCGGCTCAGGCCCTTGCCTTCGGAGCCCACCACGATGCACACCGGTTCCGTACCGAGCGTGAGGGCCGGCAGGGAGACGTCGCCGTCGCCGTCGAGCCCCAGGACAAAGATGCCCATGCTCTTGAACTGCTTCAGGGCACTGTTGAGGTTGCCCGCGCGGGCCACCGGAACACGCACGGCCGCGCCGGCGCTGGTCTTCCAGGCCGAGGCAGTGACACCCACGGAACGGCGTTCCGGGACGATGACGCCGTGACCGCTGAAAGCGGAGACGGAACGGATGATCGCGCCGAGGTTGCGGGGGTCCGTGATGCCGTCGAGCGCCACAAACAGCGGGGCGTTGGAGACGTGGCCCTTCTTCCAGCGGTCCACGGTTTCCTCGGCCAGGTCATAGGCGTCCTGGTATTCGTAGGGCGGGATCTGCAGGACGAGCCCCTGGTGGACGGCGTCGTCAGTCATGCGGTCCAGTTCCGGCTTGCCGGTCTCAAGCAGGGGGATCCCGCGCTCAGCAGCAATTTTCAGGGATTCCTTGACACGGTCATCCATTTCGATCCGGATGGCGATGTGCAGGGCCTTGGCCGGAATGCCGGCACGGAGTGCTTCGACCACCGAGTTACGGCCGGTGACCACTTCCTCGGTGGCACGCCCCTTCGGACCGGAACGGGCTGCTCCGGCGCTGCGGGCGCCGGTGCCGCGCTTGGCGGCCGACCGTTCCGCAAGCTGCTTGCTCTTGTGTGCCTTGTGGTACGGGCGGTCCTCCGCCTTGGGCGTGGGGCCCTTGCCTTCCAGGGCCTTGCGGCCGTGACCACCGGTTCCGATGGTTGGCCCCTTCTTTGCTTTGACCGACCGGCGACCGTTGTTGGCCATGAGAGTTCCACCCTTGATTGTTTGACTGAGTCTGCTTAACAGTCTACTGAATCAAGTAAAATCGCCTGACCCCGGGCCGGAAATCCCCGCGTCAGTCCCGCTGGAGGCTCCACGTAGCGCCATCAGGGCCGTCCTCGACGGCGACTCCGGCCGCGTTGAGCGTGTCCCGGATGGCATCCGACGCAGCCCAGTCTTTCGTGGCCCGGGCCTGGGCGCGGGCAGCCAGCTGGGCTTCCACCAACACCTCGAGGGCGGCCGCTTCCCGGGTGTCCGTTGCTCCGGCCGACGCCACCGCATTCAGGCCGAGAACGCGGAGCATGTCGTGGACGTCATGCAGCGCCTGCCGGGCATCTTCCAGGCGCCCCTCGGTAAGGGCGGTGTTACCGGCGCGAACTGTTTCGTGGACCACAGCGAGGGCCTGCGGCACGTTGAGATCGTCATCCATGGCACGCTCGAACGGCTCCGGCACCTTGCCGTACGTGAAGAAGGCGTAATTGCCGCCGTCGGACGGTTCGCCCTGAGACAGTGCCCGGACGGCGCGGCTGATAAACCCGTCAATGCGTTCGACGGCGGCAGCCGCCTCCTCCAGCGAGGTGGGCCGGTAGTCCAGCACGGAGCGGTAGTGCGCCTGGCCGAGGTAGTACCGGACGACGCGGGGAGGCGCGAGCTCCAGCATCTCGGCGGGGCTGATGGTGTTGCCGATGGACTTGGACATTTTCTCGCCCTGGTAGGTGACCATGCCGTTGTGCATCCAGAAGTTGGCGAAGCCGTGCCCGGCCGCCTGGGACTGGGCCATCTCGTTTTCGTGGTGCGGGAAGCGCAGGTCCAGCCCGCCGCCATGGATATCAAACTCGGTGCCGAGGTATTTGGTGACCATGGCGGAGCATTCCAGATGCCAGCCCGGGCGGCCGGCACCCCACGGCGAAGCCCAGCTCGCCGTCGTCGGCTCTCCCTCTTTGGACCCTTTCCAGAGGGCGAAGTCGCGGGGGTCCTTTTTGCCGCGCGGGTCAGCGTCCGGTGCACCCTGCATGTCGTCGATGTTCTGGCGGGTGAGTGAGCCGTATTTGTCCCAGGACCGCACGTCGAAGTAGACGTCACCGGAGCCGTCCAGCGCCGGGTAGGCGTGGCCGCGGTCGATCAATTGCTGGACCAGGGCGTGCATTTCCGGGATGTGCCCGGTGGCGCGGGGCTCATAGGTGGGACGGGACACGCCCAGCGTGTCGTAGGCCTTGAGGAATTCCTGCTCGTAGCGGTAGGCCAGCGCCCACCATTCCTCCTCGCGGACCGTGTCCGGTCCGTCTTCGAAGTCCGGGTCAAAGGACTCTGCGGATTTGATGAGGATCTTGTCGTCGATGTCCGTGACATTGCGGACTGCGGTGACGCGCAGGCCCCGGTACTCCAGCCAGCGCGTGAGCTGGTCAAACGCGATGGCTGAACGGATGTGGCCAACATGCGGCATGCCCTGCACCGTGGCCCCGCAGTAGTACAGGCTCACCTTTCCCGGGACGAGGGGAACGAAGTCGCGGACTTCGGCGGATGCGGTGTCGTAAAAACGGAGGGTCACCGCTCCAGATTAGCCGATGACGCGAAGTTACCTGGGATACACCAAAGCGGTGGCAATGGCGGAAATGCCCTCACCCCGGCCCGTGAAACCCAGGCCGTCGCTGGTGGTGGCCGTGACGCTGACGGGTGCATTCGCCGCCGCGCTCAGGACATCCTGGGACTCCTGCCGCCGCGGCCCGAACTTGGGCCGGTTAGCCACAAACTGCACCGCCACGTTGCCGATCTCAAACCCTGCCTCCCGGACAATCCTGGCCGCCTCTGTCAGGAGCGTGATCCCGGACGCCCCGGCGAACTCCGGACGGTCCGTGCCGAAATGCGTGCCCAGGTCCCCGATGCCGGCGGCCGAGAACAGGGCATCGGCCGCGGCATGCGCCACCGGGTCCCCGTCCGAGTGGCCGGCAAGTCCCCGCTCACCGTCCCAGAACAGGCCACCCAACCACAGCGCGCGCGGCTGGTCCTCGGGTGCATATGCGTGAACGTCCAGGCCGATGCCCGTGCGGGGCAGGATCATTGGCTCCGAGCCCACACTCAGCCCTCAACCCAACGGGCACCCAGTGGCCCCTCGAGGAGCCCTTCGGCGAGGATCAGATCCAACGGGGTGGTGATTTTCAGGGACTGTGTTGACCCGCGTACTGCAAAGACCCGTGTGCCGAGCATTTCCACCAGCATGGCGTCGTCGGTCACCGCTGCCGATTGCCTCTCGTCCAGGCCCTTGGCGGCTTCGTGCGCTTTCAGGAGGGTCCTGAGGTGGAATCCTTGCGGGGTCTGCACTGCCCGGAGTTCCTCCCGGGCCGCTGTTCCGGTGACGATCTCGGGTGCCATGGCCACATCCTCGCCGGACGTAGGTGCTACTGTTTTCACAGTGTCCACCACGGCTACGGCGGGGATGACAGCCGCGGCTCCGGCGGCCAGTGCGTCAGCGACACGGTGGAACACCGTGTCAGGAGTCAGGGCACGCGCAGCGTCGTGGACGAGCACCGCCTCGACGCCGTCCATCAGGGCCGCGATGCCTGCCCTGACGGAGTCTGCACGGGTGGCACCGCCATCCACAACGCTCAGGAGGGGGCCGCCGTCGGCCAGTTCCTCCCTGAACTCCTCACACAGCCGGCGGAGGCCATCGTCGCCAACCGGCAGGACCACGCATACCTGGCTACTGACTCCGGACGCCACCACACCGCGCAGCGCGTGCATCAGAAGGGGTTCTCCGCCGAGGGGCACCGCAGCCTTCGGCATACCGTAGCCAAGCCGTTGACCGGAACCAGCGGCCACCAGGATCACAGCGGTGATGAGGCGGGTGGGAGTATCACTCATGCGGACTAGCCTACGTCCAGCGGGCTGCCCTGCCGGTATCCGGGCAAAAAGAAACCCCGGAGGTACTTTCGTACCCCCGGGGTGTTCGATTCTTAGGAAGCCAGAACCTCGTCGAGAACGCTCGCGGCCTTCTCTTCGTCGGTCTTTTCAGCCAGTGCAAGTTCTGAAATCAGAATCTGCCGGGCCTTGGCCAGCATGCGCTTCTCTCCTGCGGAAAGGCCCCGATCGTGATCACGGCGCCAAAGGTCGCGGACGACCTCTGCTACCTTGATGACATCACCGGAAGCGAGCTTCTCCAGATTTGCTTTGTACCTGCGTGACCAGTTGGTGGGTTCTTCCGTGAACTCGGCCCGCAGCACATCGAAAACGTGCTCCAAGCCTTCCTTGCCCACAACGTCACGGACCCCAACAAGGTCAACGTTCTCTGCTGGAACTTCAATGGTCAGATCACCCTGGGCCACCTTGAGCTTGAGATACATTTTCTCTTCGCCCTTGACAGTGCGCATCTTGATTTCTTCAATTTTTGCAGCACCGTGGTGAGGGTAAACTACTGTCTCGCCGACCTCAAATACCATGTAAACATTCCCCTTTCCCGCACACTAGTTTATCACGATTCAGGCATATGACTGGCCCGGAACCGGGGCGCGAACCCAGTGAATACGCGGAAAATGGGCGAAATCGGACCCATCCGACCCCTTGACGGATGCAGATAATAGTGCATGCGGGGCCCGCTGCCAAGGACAATATGACCGTCCCGAATCCTCGTTTGGCCCTGTTTGCGGCTAGGCTATGGCTGAATAATGTTTCCACACTCTCGAGGAGTACGTGACGTGCGTTTCACTGCGATGAACCGGGCCCAGAGCGGCAAACTGGCACTGGCGGCAGGAGCCCTGGCCCTGGGCCTGGCCACGATGACCGGCTGCGGCTACATCAACCCCCAGCAGACCACTCACCAGTACGCCTCCTCCGACGGCATCCGTGCCGACCTGGGTCCCCTGCAGCTGCGGAACATGCTCATCGTGTCCACCGGCGAGGACAAGCCAGGCCGCCTGATCGGCGCCGTCTACAACTCCTCATCCCAGGACGTGAAGCTTACGGTCAACGGTGCCGAAGGCTCACAGACGCAGGTGCCGGTGAAAGCCAACTCCTACACCCTCCTCAACGACTCCACCGATGAAGCAATCCTGTCCACCAGCGGCGGCATTGCCGGCTCCCTGGTAGACATCAAGGTCACCGAAGACGGCACGAATGTCACCAAGACCGTCCGGATGCCGGTTTTGGATGCCACGCTGCCGGAGTACAAGGCGTACCTGCCGGCCGGCAGCGAACCGACCGAATCCGCCTCCCCCACGCCGTCGCCGTCCGCGAGCGAGGCGGATACCGCCCACTAGTAGGGCTGCAGAACGTCAAAGGAGGTGCTCCCCGCGGGGAGCACCTCCTTTTTTGCATCCGTTGACTAAGCCCCCTGCGCGAGCCCCCTGCGCGGCGGCAGCCGTGCTTACGGCTCGAACTTGTAACCGAGGCCGCGGACCGTCACCAGGAAGCGGGGTACTGAGGGGTCCGGTTCGATCTTGCCGCGCAGCCGCTTGACGTGGACGTCGAGGGTTTTGGTGTCGCCAACGTAATCCGAACCCCAGACACGGTCGATCAGCTGGCCGCGGGTCAGGACCCGGCCGGAGTTCCTGAGCAGCATCTCCAGGAGTTCGAATTCCTTCAGCGGCAGGAGGACCTGCTCGCCGTCCACGCTGACCACGTGCCGTTCGATGTCCATCCGGACAGGGCCGGCCTGGACGGTGGCAGAGATCAGCTCCTCCGGCTCACCCTGCCGGCGCAGCACTGCACGGACCCGGGCCACCAGTTCGCGGGACGAGTACGGCTTGGTGACATAGTCGTCCGCCCCCAGTTCCAGGCCGACCACCTTGTCAATCTCGGAGTCCTTGGCCGTCAGCATGATGACCGGAACACTGGAGCGCTGGCGCAGCTGGCGGCAGACCTCCGTGCCGGACAAACCGGGCAATTGCAGGTCCAGCAGGACCAGGTCCGCGCCGTTCCGGTCGAACTCCGTGATGGCGTCGAGGCCGTTGTCTACGACTTCGACCTCAAACCCCTCCTTGCCCAGCAAATAGGACAACGGGTCGCTGAACGATTCTTCGTCCTCGACAATCAAAATCCTGCTCAAGCGCTGGCTCCTTGCTCATGTACGTTGCGCTCATTGACACGCTCGGGTACGGCTCGATCTTTGACAACTGAAGATTCAGGTTCGTCCTGGGTTTCCATCTCGGGAAGCCTCAGGGTGAAGGTGGATCCCTGGCCGGGGCGGGACCACAGAGTGACCTCGCCGCCATGGTTGGATGCCACATGTTTGACGATGCTCAGGCCCAGGCCGGTGCCGCCGGTGTGGCGCGACCGCGCAGAGTCCACCCGGTAGAAGCGTTCAAACACCCGCTCCTGATCCTCCGGGGTCATCCCCTCGCCCTGGTCGGTGACGGACACGGCAATCAGTCCGTCCTTGGCCCGGACACCCACGCCCACTCTGGTGTTCTCCGGCGAATAGCGGATGGCATTATCGATCAGGTTCCGCAGCGCGGTCACCAGCAGATCCCTGTCGCCAAAGACCGTGGCGTCCACGCGCTCACCCACAACGATCTGGATCTTCTTGCTTTCGGCAGGGAGCTGGGAACGGTCAACAGCCTCCGCGATGACGGCGTTGATGTCCACTGCCGTGCCCTCCTGGGACACACTGGCGCCCTGCAGGCGGGACAACTCGATGATGTCCTGGACCAGGGCGGCAAGCCGGCCCGATTCCTTATGCATCCGCTTGGCGAACCGGCGGACGGCCTCTTCGTCATCCGCCGAGGACTCCAGCGCCTCGGCAAGCAGGGAAATTGCCCCCACCGGGGTCTTCAGCTCATGGGACACGTTGGCCACGAAATCGTTGCGGATCTCCTCGGTGCGGGTGATCTCCGTGCGGTCATCGGCCAGCAGCAGAATGTATTCCTCACCGAGCATGGCTGCGCGAACCTGGACGACGATGGTCCCCTGACCCAGCGGGCCGCGGGGCAGCTCCAGTTTCTTCTCCAGGATCACGCCGTCCCGGCGCACGCCGGCCGTCATGTCCAGCAGCTCTTTATGCACCACGGTGTGTCCGCGCACCAGGCCGTAGGCGTAGGCAGCCGGGCTGGCGCGGACTACACCGTCGACGGCATCCACCACCACAAAGGCCCGTCCGACGACGGCCAGTACCTCCGCAGCGCCCTTCGGCAGCGTGAGCTCGTCGATGTACACATCCACCAGTTGGCGCTGCTTTTCGCTGACCCTGAAGGCGAGCACGCCAAAGGTGCCGAGCGACAGGCCGACAAGCCCCGCGATGACACCGATAAGCATAGGATCCACAGCTCCAGCTTATGCTGTGCTTTCGGGCCGGCCGGTGCGTCCGGGGGCATTGCACGGACGGTTCAGCTAACGTTCATCTACAAGAGACTAACCGTTCACCGCACGCTGGCAGAGTTACGGGTTGGAGTGCCGAACGGCGACATGAATTCCGTCTGCCACATGGGGCGGGATTCCAGAGAAAGGACGCCCCCGTGCGTAAGGTTTTTCAGGAAGAGCTGACCCAGGTGGGTGAGCAGCTCGTTGAGATTTCCAAGTTGGTCAGCGAGGCCATGGAGAAGGCCAACACGTCCTTCCAGGTGGCGGACGTTGATCTGGCCGAAGACGTCATTGCCGCGGATGCCCGGATCGATTTCCTCCAGAACAGCCTGGATGAACGCGCCATCGACATCCTCGCCCTGCAAGGCCCGGTAGCGAGCGACCTCCGGATGATCGTTGGCTCCCTCCGGATGAGCGCCTCGCTGGAGCGGATGGGCGACCTCGCCCGGCACATCGCCCAGCTGGCCCGCCTCCGCTTCCCGTCGACGGTCATCCCCGCGTCCATGACCGAGACCTTCCGCAAGATGGCCGAACAGGACCAGATCATTGCTGACAAGCTCACGGTGCTCCTGGAAAGCCGGGACCTGGAAGTGGCCCGCGACATCCTGAAGGCCAACACCATCATCGACGATCTCCACCTGAGCGTATTCAAGGCGATCGCCTCCCCCGACTGGGCCGAGTCCCCTGCCACCACGGTGGACGTTGCCCTCGCGAGCCGCTACTTCGAGCGCTTCGCTGACCACGGCGTCTCCGTGGCCCGCAAGGTTACCTACCTGGTGACCGGCGAATGGCAGCCGCAGGGTCTCTAGACCAACTTCACCGCGAACGACGGCGGGCCGGTCACCTCAAGGTGACCGGCCCGCCGTCGTTAGTTACTGCTTTACTTATTTTTTGCCCTGGTTGGCCACAGCGAGGATGGCCTCCGCGGCAGCCTCCGGGTCCAGGTAGGTACCGCCGCGCTTGATCGGCTGGAAGTTGTCATCGAGGTCGTAGACCAGCGGGATGCCCGTGGGGATGTTCAGGCCGGAGATGGCGTCGTCGCTGATGCCGTCCAGGTGCTTGACCAGGGCACGCAGTGAGTTGCCGTGGGCTGTGACCAGGACGGTCTTGCCTGCCTTCAGGTCCTCCTTGATGTCCGACTCCCAGTACGGCAGCAGGCGGACCAGGACGTCCTTGAGGCACTCGGTGCGCGGCAGGGCGTCGCCGAGGTCCGCGTAGCGCGGATCGTGGGCCTGGGAGAACTCGCTGTCGTCGGACAGGGGCGGCGGCGGCGTGTCGTAGCTGCGGCGCCATTCCATGAACTGCTCTTCACCGAACTCGGCCAGGGTCTGGGCCTTGTCCTTGCCCTGCAGGGCGCCGTAGTGGCGCTCGTTCAGGCGCCAGTCGCGCTTGACGGGGATCCAGCCGCGGTCCGCCTTGTCCAGGGTGATGTTGGCCGTGTTAATGGCACGCTTGAGCAATGACGTGTACAGGACGTCGGGGAGGATGTTGTTCTCCACCAGGAGCTCACCGCCGCGGGCTGCTTCCTCGCGGCCCTGGTCGTTAAGGTCAACGTCCACCCAGCCGGTGAACAGGTTCTTGGCGTTCCATTCGCTGTGGCCGTGGCGCAGCAGAATCAGCTTGTAAGTCATGATTTTCATCCTAGCCGAGGGCACGCTTGAGCTCGCTGTGCGTTACACCACAGGACGCTCCGGGGATAAAGTTGGCCCGTGGTTCAAAAAGCTGAACGGGTCAACGCTCCCAATAACCGGAGCGGCAAACCGGTGGGAAACGTTACCCGCGGCACCACCAACCCCAACCGGATGCGCCGTACGGACCGCTGGCTTACCGGACCCCAGGCCTGGCGCCTGCGGGCAGCCGACGACCCCCTGGTGGTCGACCTGGGCTACGGCGCGACGCCAGCCACCGCCGTCGAACTTTTTGAGCGCCTCCGCGCCGCCCGGCCTGATGTGCGCGTGGTGGGCGTGGAGATTGAACCGGAACGGGTCCGGGCGGCCAGGCCGCTGGAACAGCCGGGCCTGAGCTTTCAGGTGGGCGGTTTCGAACTGCCCCTCCCCGGGCGGCCCGTCCTGGTCCGCGCCTTCAACGTCCTGCGGCAGTACGAAGAGGCTGACGTGCCGGGGATCTGGCGCCTGGTCCAGGACCGGCTCTCTCCCGGCGGGCTCTTCATCGACGGGACCTGCGACGAGATCGGGCGGCGGGTGACGTGGATTGCCCTCGATGCTGAGCGGCCACTGTCCCTGAGCATGTCCATGCGGTTCGGCAGCTTTGAGCTGCCCTCGGACGTCGCCGAGCGGCTGCCGAAGGCGCTCATTCACCGCAACGTCCCCGGCGAACCGGTGCACCGGTTGATGCAGGCCATGGACCGGGCCTGGCTGGCGTCAGCCCCGCTGGCCTCGTTCGGCAACAGGCAGCGCTGGCAGGGCATGTGCAAAGCACTGCGCGACGGCGGGTGGCCCGTTCAGGACGGGCCGTCGCGGTGGCGCCTGGGCGAACTGACTGTGGACTGGGAGGCTGTGGCGCCGGGGGCCGGCGAGGGTCACCAGCCGTAGGGGCTGCGGTTGCCGCCGCGTCCGGCGTCCTTGACGGCGGGACGGACGTCAGCCAGGTAAACCGAAGCTGCCACCACGGCAGCAAGCCCGAACAGACCCAGCGTGCCAAAGATTCCGCCGCTGCTGAAGAGGGAGATGACACCGATCAGGGTGGCACCGGCGGTCAGCGCCAGCCAGAAGGTCTTGGTCCGTTTGCCTGTGGCCTCAAAGGCGGCCGATTTGTGCCGGACGCAGTCCAGCAGCGCCCACACCTCGAGTACCAGGGCCACCAGGGCCAGGATAAAAAACACTGCCTGCTCAACAGGCCGAATAATCAGTTCACCGTCCACCGTCCAAGCCTAGCGGCCCAGCGAGTCCAGCGCCTGCTTCAAATCGGCCCAGAGGTCCTCAACATTCTCAATGCCGACGCTCAGCCGCACCAGGTTGTCCGGGACGCTCAAAGGTTCGGCCGCGTGCCGGCGCCGCCGTTCGACCAGGGATTCGACGCCGCCCAGGGATGTTGCAGGCAGCCAAAGCCGGAGCGCCCGCACCAGTTTGTCGGCGGCGGCTGCTCCGTCCAGGCCCGCGGCCGGTGCGATCTGCACGCACACGATGGACCCGAAGCCCTTCATCTGGTTTTTGGCCCGTTCATGGCCAGGATCAGAGGGAAGCCCGGGGAAGCGGATGCTTTCAATCAGGGAATGCGTGGCGAGGCGTTCCGCCAGGACAGCCGCGGAAGCCTGCGACCGGTCCACACGAAGGGCCAGGGTCCGGAGGCCGCGCAGCGCCAGCCAGGCTTCGAAGGGGCCGGCGATGCCGCCGTGGATGATGCGGTTGTGCAGAAGCGCGGCCCGGATGTCCGGGTTGGAGGTCACCAGGGCGCCGAGGACAACGTCGGAGTGGCCGGCCAGGTATTTGGTCACGGAGTGGAGCACAACGTCCGAACCAAGGGACAACGGCTGCTGGACCAACGGCGTGGAGAAGGTATTGTCCGTGACCACGATGGCACCCACCGCATGGGCGGCCGCTGTCAGCTCCCGGATGTCGGCAATGCCCAACATGGGGTTGGTGGGGCTTTCCAGCCACAGCATCCTGGCCGCTTTGGCGTCCGGACCCTGCGGGGCCAGCTGTTCCTTGACTGCGTCCGTGTCCGCGATGTCCACGGTCCGGAGTTCCAGGAAGCCTTTCTGCGCCAGCTCGGTGGCCATCACCAGTGAGCCCGCGTAGCTGTGCGAGGGCATCACCAGGACGCCGCCGGCGGGCAGGAGGGACAACGCGGAGCTCACTGCCGCGAGTCCGGATGCGTAGAGCAGGCCGGGCAGCGCGGCACCTTCAAGCTGGCCGAGTGCCTCTTCGAAAGGGTCCCAGGTGGGGTTGGCGTAGCGGCCGTAACCCCGGTCGCCGTCGTCCAACGCTCCCGTGCCGAAATACGTTGAGGACAGCACGATGGGCGGGTTGACCGGTTCGTCATGTTCACGCGGGGGCCGGCCCGCGGCAACCACCAGGGTTTCGGCGGACAGGGACGCTGCGTGCTGCTCCGTGAGACTCATGGTGAAAAGCGTACTTCGACGCGTGCGGGTGCCCGAAGTCGGTAGGCTTGAGCAGTGACCACCACCAACAGCCCTGGACTCTTCATCGCCTTTGAAGGCGGCGACGGTGCCGGCAAGTCCACCCAGGCTGCCCTGCTCGCAGAGGCCCTGGAATCGCGGGGCCTGACGGTCCTGCGCACACGCGAACCCGGCGGAACACCCATCGGGGAGAAACTGCGTTCGCTGGTCCTGGACCACGGCCACGGCCACATCGACGCCCACACCGAGGCGCTCATCTTCGCCGCCTCACGCGCGGCCCACGCCAGCCAGGTGATCCGCCCGGCACTGGAGCGTGGCGAGGTGGTCCTGACCGACCGCTACATTGATTCATCCGTTGCGTACCAGGGTGCCGGCCGGGAGCTCGGGACCGACGCCGTCCGTTCGCTCAACGAATGGGCCACCTCCGGGCTGCAGCCGGATCTGACGGTGCTGTTGGACGTGGACCCCGCCGTTGGCCGCCGCCGCCGCACCGCCGGCGATGCCGCCGAAGACCGGCTGGAGTCCGAAGCTGACGAGTTCCACACCACCATCCGTGACGCGTTCCTGGAGCTCGCCGCCAGCCGCCCCGCTACCTACCTCGTCCTGTCCGCGCACCTGCCTGTCCACGACATTGCCGCGCAGATCCTGGCGCGCCTCGAATCGCTGCTCACGGCTGCGCCGGGTGCCGCATGACGGTGTGGGATGACCTCCAGGGCCAGCCCGCCGTCGTCGAACAGTTGCGGAACGCGACGCTGGGTGATGGGCTCACGCACGCGTGGCTGTTCACGGGTCCGCCCGGTTCCGGGCGTTCCAATGCTGCGAAGGCCTTTGCCGCGGCCCTGAACTGTGACCAGGAAGACGTTGCCAGGCGCGGCTGCGGCGAGTGTGCCGCCTGCCTGACCATCCTCGGAGAGACGCATTCGGACGTGACGTTTGTCCGGACCGAGAAGGTCACCATCACCATCGATGAGGCCCGCGACCTGGTGTCCACGGCGGGCAACCGGCCGTCTTCCGGACGGTGGCGGATCATCGTGGTGGAGGACGCAGACCGCATGGCCGAGCGCACCACCAACGTGCTGCTGAAGGCGATCGAAGAGCCCACACCGCGGACCATTTGGATGCTGTGTGCGCCATCGCCCGCCGATGTCCTGGTGACCATCCGTTCCCGCTGCCGGGCTGTCGCCCTGCGGCTGCCCCCGGCCGCCGACGTCGCGGCTTTGCTGGTAAAGCGCGACGGCGTGGAACCGGCCCTCGCCGAGCGCGCGGCCCGCGCGGCACAAAGCCATGTGGGGATTGCCCGCCGCCTGGCGCGGGATCCGGAGGCGCGCGAGCGCCGGCTGGAGACTGTGCGGTTCCCGCTTGGCCTGCGCGGCGTCACCGCCGCAGTGATGATGGCGGACAAGCTCGTGAAGATCGCCACTGCCGAGGCCAACAGTTCCAATGAAGAGCGCGACGCCGCCGAGAAGGCTGCGCTGCTGGCTACCCTGGGTGCCCCGGAATCCGGGACGCTTCCGCCGGCCATGCGGAGCCAGATCAAGCAGTTGGAGGAGGACCAGAAACGCCGGGCGAAACGGTCCATCACCGATTCCCTGGACCGGACCCTCACGGATCTGCTCTCGTTCTACCGGGACGTGCTGATTATCCAGCTGGGGAACAGCGTGGAGCTGGTGAACGTTGAACTCAGGAATGAGTTGGAGGAATTCGCCGGCCGGTCCGCCCCCGAAACAACTCTTGCCCGCATGGACGCCATCAACAAAGCCCGCCAACGCATCACCACCACCAACGTTGCTCCGCTGTTGACCATCGAGTCCATGGCCGCCAGCCTCATCTAGCCCCTCCAAGGAGACTTCCCGAATGACTGCTCGCCCCCTGCCCGCACGCTCCCGATCCCTGGTGATTGGGCTGCGGGCTGCCGGCGCCCTGGTCCTGGCCATGACGCTGGCATCGTGCAGCCTCCTCGGCGGCGACAAGCCGGACGAGGCACCCACAACGGCCAAGGCGGATCCCTCCATTGTGGCTTCCGCCCCGGCAGGGCTCGACTCCTTCTACTCGCAGGAGGTGGTGTGGGAGCCGTGCGAAAACGGCTTCCAGTGCGCCACGGTGAGCGTGCCCCTTGACTACGCGAATCCTGATGGGGACAAGATTGAGCTCGCCGCCCTGCGGGCCCCCAGCACAGGCAAGAAGCAGGGAAGCCTGCTGGTCAACCCGGGAGGACCCGGCGGCTCCGGCTACGACTTCGTCAAGGATGCCGCAGGGACCCACTTCTCCCAGTCCGTCAAGGCAAACTACGACCTTGTGGGCTTCGATCCGCGCGGCGTCAAACGCTCCGCCCCCGTGAAGTGCATGACTGACGCGGAGCGGGACGCTGCGCGTGCCAAGGTCTACGACTACGGGACCGACGCCGGTATCGCCGCCGTACTGGCCGACAACAAGGCAATCGCTGAGCAATGCGCGGCCCAGACCGGACCCCTGCTGGGCCATATCGACACCGTCAGCGCAGCCAAGGACCTGGACATCCTGCGGGCCGTGGTGAACGATTCGAAACTCAACTACCTGGGCTACTCCTACGGCACGTTCCTTGGTTCCACGTACGCCTCGCTGTTCCCGGACAACGTTGGCCGGATGGTTCTGGACGGCGCCCTTGATCCGTCCATCAGCAATGAGGAACTGACGATGGGCCAGGCCGTTGCCTTCGAAAAAGCCATCCGGGCCTACGTGGCCAGCTGCCAGCGCGGAGAGGGCTGCCCCCTCACGGGCGATGTGGACAGCGGGGTCCAGCAGATCCGCGACCTCATCGCGGCAGTCCAGAACAGGGCCTGGCAGGCCAAGGACGGCCGCACGGTGAATGCCACCATGTTTGTGAGCGGCCTCATCACTCCGCTGTACAACGACCAGAGCTGGCCCGCACTGACCCAGGCCCTCGAAAGCGCCCTCAAAGGTGATGCCAGCCTGATGCTCCGCCTGGCGGACCTCGGTGCAGACCGCGGCACCGACGGCAAATACACCTCAAACTCCACGTTCGCCTTCAGTGCCATCAACTGCCTGGACTACCCCATGGTCTCCGACACGGCAGCGATGCGGGCCGAGGAGCAGCGTCTGCGGCAGGCGTCCCCCACACTGGGCTACTTCTTCGCCTACGGTGGAACCAACTGCGTGGACTGGCCGTACGACAGCGTACGCACCCCCGCGCCGGTGGAATACACCGGCGATGCCCCGATCGTCGTGATCGGCACCACGGGAGACCCTGCCACCCCCGTGGAATGGTCCGCTTCCTTGCGCAAGCAGCTGGGGAACGCCTCACTGATGACCTGGCAGGGCGAAGGCCACACGGCGTACGGCCGGGCGAACAGCTGCCTCGAGGATGCTGTGGACAGCTACCTCGTGGACGGCAAGGTGCCTGCCGACAACACTGTGTGCTGAACGCCTCCGGGTCCCATTTTGACCCGGACGGCGGGACTCTATTACAGTTGACTCTTGCATGAAGCGCCCGGTTTCGCCGGGAGATCCATGCGGTGCTTCCTTAGCTCAGTCGGTAGAGCGTTTCACTCGTAATGAAAAGGTCATCAGTTCGATTCTGATAGGAAGCTCGGGACAAACCCCCTAGAAACCACGGTTTTTAGGGGGTTTTTCGCTGGCTTGGGGAAAAGCGGGGAATCTTATGGATTCGCCGCTTTTTCTTTCGAAGGCTTTGGATAAAATCAAGGTTCAACGCTCAGTCGACCGCGGCCCCGGCGTCTGCCAGGCCGATAAAGCCCCAGGTGAGCAGAGAGGCCAGCCATGGACTTCACTCAGTCCGCTGAACAGCAGCTCGATCCATTCCCCCACTACGAACGGATGCGGGAAACGGCCCCTGTCTTTTACGACGAACAGTCGGGAAGTTGGCACGTCTTCCGGTACGACGACGTTCAGCGGGCGCTGTCCGACTATGCGGCATTCTCTTCCCGCATCGGCGGTGACGATGCGTCCGGGACCGGCCAGCTGTTCTCCTCGAGCCTGATCGCCACCGATCCCCCACGGCACCGGCAGCTCCGTTCCCTGGTCACCCAGGCGTTCACGCCCAGAGCAGTGGACGCGCTGGCTCCCCGTATCGCCGGGCTCACTGATGAGCTCCTCGAGGGGATCGCAGGGCGCGGCAGCGCAGACCTGATTGAGGAATTGGCCTACCCTTTGCCGGTCATCGTGATCTCCGAACTCATGGGCATCCCCGCCGAGGACCGTGAGCGCTTCAAACACTGGTCCGATGTGATTGTCAGCCAAACGCGGACCGGTTCCGCCAGTGAGGACCACTCCGCCACGAACGCTGAGATGACGGCGTACTTCCTGGCCCTGATTGATAAACGCAGGAGCCGGCCCGGCAACGACCTGATCAGCACCCTGCTGGCCGCGGAGATCGACGGCCAAAAACTGACGGTGCCCGAACTGCTCGGGTTCTGCGCTCTCCTGCTCGTCGCCGGCAATGAGACCACCACCAATCTGATCGGCAACGCCGTTTTGTGCCTGGCTGAGTCGCCCGGAACCATGGACCGCCTCCTGGAGGCGCCCGACCTGCTCCCGCAGACCATCGAAGAGGTGCTCCGCTTCCGGTCGCCGGTCCAGTCCATGTACCGGATGACGGTCGCGGAGACCACCCTGGGAGACGACATAATTCCCGCCGGCGCTCCGATTGTGGCGTGGATCGGCTCCGCCAACCGCGACGAGCGGCAGTTCCAGCGGCCAGCCGAGTTCGACATTGACCGCGGCCAGAATCGGCATCTGGCGTTCGGCCACGGCATTCACTTTTGCCTCGGGGCGCCGCTGGCCAGACTCGAAGCCAGGATCGCACTGGAGGCCATACTCTCCCGATTGCCCGGGCTTGCCCTGGTGGAGGGGGCACGGCTCGAACGAATGGAAAGCACCATCATCTATGGGCTGATGGAACTGCCGGTAAGTTGGCAGCCGGCCTGACAGCCACTGGACAGCAAGACTCAGAGGAGCCGCGAAGCTTCTGTACCCTGGCTGCGGCGGCCGGAGCTTTCCAGGGACCAGCCGGTCCGCGGTTTGGTCAGCGGCGGGTGGATGTGCCGGTCGGTGGCGGTGAACAGGGCCGCAGGTGCGCCGGCGGCAGCCCTGGCCTTCTTCCCGGTGTCGTCCAGTTGGGGCATCATCTTGCGGGTGAAGTTCCCGGCGGGCAGGGTGACGTTCCAGACCGCCTCGTAGACCGTGCGGAGCTGGGTCATCGTGAACTCGGCAGGCAGCAGCCGGGAGGCGACCGTCGTGTATTCCATCTTCCCGGCGAGCCGCTCAAGCCCGTCGCGCAGGATGGCGGTGTGGTCAAACGCCAGGGCGGCGCCGGCGAAAACTTCGTGCACCGGGTGCCACACAGCGGCCGAGGCGTCTGTGCCTGCAGAGATTTCGGGCAGCGTCCGGCCGTCGGTGGCCAGCAGAACCAAATGCGCGACGGAGACCACCCGCATGCGCGGGTCCCGGTCCGGCTCCGTGTAGGTGGCCAACTGCTCCACGTGGACCGGCAGCTTCCCAAGGTCCAGGCCAGTTTCTTCGGCAAGCTCCCGGTGTGCGGCCTGTTCTGCCGATTCGTGGGGGCCAACAAAGCCACCGGGCAGGGCAAGCATGTCCTTGAACGGGTGGCCGCCACGGCGGACCAGGGCGGTGTGGAGTACTCCCACGGACACGGCGAAGACCACGAGGTCGGCGGTCAGCGCAATCGAGGGATAGTCCCTGGGCTTGTAAGTGTCGAGGAATTCCTTTTCGGACTTCGGATCGGTCATGCCGTGACACCTTCCAGGACGGTACGGGTGACCCAGGGCGGGGATGTGAATTCGCTCCGCCGGGCGAGGATGAGATCGATGATTTCGACGGCGGTCGCCATTCGCCGCTCATGGTCGCCGCTGACCAGGATCCAGGAGTGGCCCTCATCGGTCAGGGTCTCCTTGAACCATTCAGTCATGTCTGCCCGGCGGTGTTCGCCTTCACGCCAGCCATCATCTTCGAAATCCACACCATCATGATCGGTGATCAGGTACAGATCACGCTGGGGCAGGTTGCCGGCGGCGTGGAAAGACCCGTAGCTGCGCTCGCCGAGGTAGAACCGCTCCCAGAGGGTGGTGGCCAGTGAATCGGTGTCGGCGATGACCAGCGGGCAGGCATCGGCGGCCGCGCTCTCCATTGCGTTCTGCCGTGCACCGATCCTGCCGAAGTCCTGTTCGGTCCAGACCATGTCTCCGAGCTGGGCGTCCGGCTTCCCGCGCTGCAGGGCCTCGAACTTTTTGTACGTGTATTCCCGGCCGTACTCCGGCACGTCCGCCAGGCGGGGAAACCGGGTCCGGTAGCGCCCGGTGAGCCCCGTGGTCAGGGTGGTGGTGCCGCTGGATTCGGCACCGACGACAATGATCCGGGTGGCGAGCTCCTGCCGGGCCGGGCCTATGATGTACGGCCAGGCAGCCCCGAGGGCATCCCGGCACAAGGTGCCGCTGACCTGGTAGGTGGTCCGGGACTGGTCCACGAGGACGTGGCCGGCACCAAACGCCGCGGCCAGCCGGGCACCGTACTCCTCGGAACTGAAGACCGCGTCCACTGCTGTGACACCGCGGGATTTCAGGGCCAGGCGCATTAATTCTGCCTGGGCCTTCCAGATCTCTTCCGAGTGATAGTCCTCCGGGCAGTCGTTCCGCATCCCGATGACCTGGACCCCGGCCGTGTCAGCGAACTCGGCGGCCAGCCACTTGGCCCGGTCCGCGACAGTGATGGATTCGAAGCGGTTGCCCAGGACGAGGACCGAGACGTTATCCGACTGGGCGGCAGCGGTGTTGATCAGGTGGGCGTGTCCGGCGTGCGGCGGGTAGAACTTGCCGATGACCATAGCGTTCTTGAACATCTCAGGCTCCTGACATAACGGTCTCGGGTGTGCGGACTGTTGCGAGGCTACGGGTGCGCTTCCAGTCGATGAGGCCGTAGATGCACAGGGCCAGGAAGCCGGCATAGAGGACGGCGGTGAGCGTCAGACCCCGGCTGAAGTACAGCGGAATGGAGACGATATCGATGAAGATCCACGCGTACCAGTGCTGGAAGATCTTCTTGGCCTGCCCGTAGGTGGCGACCAGGGAGGCGGTCAGGACGAAGGCGTCCGGCCAGGGAACCTGGGAGTCCGTGCCGTGGGTGAGAATCATGGCGACGCCGGCGGTTCCCACGAGGGTGGCGGCCAGTCCAAGGAGCATCTCTTTGCCGGTGGCATCCCGGATGGGCAGGTCGTTCTTGCCTGCGGTGGCGGCGTTGCCGCGGACCCAATTGAACCAGCCGTAAACGGCAACGGCGGCGAAGATGACCTGCAGGACGGTTTCGCCATAGAGACCGGCCCCCAGGAACAGGATGATGAAAGCGAAGTTGTTCAAGATGCCGACGGGCCAGTTCCACAGCTTCTGCCGGGCGACGCCGTAGACGCACGCGGCACCTGTCACGAAGCCGATGATCTCGATCCAGCTCACGGGGTTGCCGAGGAGGCTGGGGATGGCTGCGGAGTTCATCCAGTCAAGCAGGGCGTTCATGGCGTTCCCATCGTTATTATCAAGCTGACAAGAACGACTCTAACAGCATTATTATCAGCCTGACAATACCCCAGCAACTCACGAGTCCGACCCTGATCAGAAGCCCGCGAGAAACCCCCTGGAATCAGGTCTCCAGGGGGTCTGTCGTTGGCGTCGCGGGGATGCCCTGTCGGCTAGCCGCCGGCTGGCGCGACCACAACTGCCGGCGAACCCTGGTTGAGCGGGTTGTTCGTAGCGGATGGGGCGACCACCCCGAATTCATAGCCCTTGGCCCGCAGCGCGTCGATGGTAGTGGCCAAGTAGTTCCACTGCGACGAGGGGCAGGACAGTACGTCTTCAGCGTCGTGGAGCAGGATGATGGCGCCGGGCGCCGCCTCGTCCATCACATACTTCTGGACGCGGGCCGCACCGGGGCACTCGAAGTCTCCAGGTTGGCCGATGTGCCAGCGCCAAAGAACCCCGCCGCTCATGCCGATGGATTTGAGGTAGTTCACCGCGTAGGACGTGCTGTTACCGAACGGGAAGCGCATGAGCCTGGGGGTCTCGCCCGTGATGGCCTGGATGGCGGCGTTGGTACGGTCGATCTGCTGCCTCTGCCTCGTCTGGCTGAGTTCGGGGAAGTTCGCGTGGTCCCACGAGTGGTTGCCGATCACGTGCCCTTCGGCTTTGATCCTGCGGACCAGATCGGGGTACTGCTGCGCGTTGGAGCCTTGAAGGAAGAACGTCGCCTTGACGCCCTTCTGCTTGAGGACGTCGAGGACGAAAGCGGTGCGCTGAGGCGAGGGCCCGTCGTCGAACGTCAGGCCGATGAGCGGCTTATCCGCGGCATTGGCCGCCCCGGCCGGGGCGCCTACAAGGAAGGCTGCCATGAGCAGCATCAGGAACGCACTCATCATGAGCCTGATTGGAGTTCGAGCCATGCGGGACACCTCTTCCGGGAGGATATGTGCGGTAAGGGATACCAAGCAGTCTTACAGCGGATCCGGTGCCCCTTCAAGGTAACTCCCTACCTAACGGGAACCCTTTCAAGGCAACGCCCTACCTAACGGCCCCACGCCGGGCGGGAATCCAGCCTGGGCCTCCGGGTCCCATTACGGGGGTTCGCCATCCAGCCGTGGCCGGATCGACGGATGAAAGACTTGGCCCATGACGTCAGCGCCCGGCAGGGAACGCCCCACCCTTGTATTCATTCACGGCGGCGGCGTGGGGCCCTGGATGTGGGCGGACCAAACAGCCCATTTTTCCGCTGACTATTCAGTACTCACCCCCACCCTCCCGGGCCACCACCTGCACGACCCATCTTCCTTTTCCACGCACGCCGAGGCTGCAAAGGAAGTCGCCCGGGAGACAGGTCTTCTGGGCCTGTCCCGTCCGGTGACCGTCATTGGCTTCTCCCTCGGCGGCCAGACGGCGACGCAACTGGCCGCTTCGTACCCTGACCACGTGGAGCGCCTCGTGGTGGTCAGTTCCCTCATGAGCCCCTGGCCGGGAGCAACCGTCTTCGGCGCCCTGGCAGCGGCCTCCGCTCCTTTGGCCAGGAGCCGGTGCTTCGCCCGGGCCCAGGCCGCTCAACTCGCTGTTCCTGCCGAGATGTTCGACGACTACTACGCCTTGTCCCGGTCCATCTCGGCCCGAACACTCCGGCGATTGATACAGGCAAACTTTTCCTTTTCGGTCCCGGACGAAGTCCTGAGCTCCCCCATCCCGGCTCTCCTCATGGCCGGCGACAAAGAAGAGACCCGGCTCGTGCGGGCCATGGAGGACGTCCACGCAAAGATGCGCAACAGCTCGCTCCAGATCCACCCGGGCGTTGGACACGGTATGCCGTTGGCGCAGCCCGGGTTGTTCAACGCATCGCTGCGCCGCTGGCTGGAAACAGTCTAGGCAGGGCCCGTTACATTTATGGGTCCCCGAGGGTCGGCCCGCCAGGCTCCGCCTATGATGGCGTGCATGGATGACAAGGCACTGACGGCCATCGCGCTGGACCTTTATGCCCTGCCATTCGAGGAATTCATGGCGGCCAGGACAGCGGCGGCCAAAGCATCACCCGGCTCCCCGAAGGAGCTCACTGCCGCCGTCAAAGCCCTCCCCAAACCGTCCGTGGCTGCCTGGGCCGTCAACATGATGGCGGTCCATGAACCCGGGGTTCTCGCGCAGCTCGCCGACCTGGGCCAGCGGATGCGCGCTGCCCAGGCCACCTTCGATGCCGCCGCCCTCCGGGAACTGACGCGGGAGCGACGCGCCCTCCTGGCCGCCGCCGTCGACACCGCCCGTTCTGTCGCCGAACGCCAGGGACGCGCCATCAGTGCCACCATCGCCGCCGACGTCGAACGGACGTTCGGCGCCCTGATCGCGGACGAAGGAGCCGCGGCCGCGGTACAAAGCGGGCTGCTGGTGCAAACGCTGTCCGCCGACGGCGTGGACACCGTGGACCTCGACGGCGCCGTGGCAGTTCCCGGAGCCGTGCAGGTTCCCCGCACGTCCCTGCCGCGCACAGCCGCAGCGCCTCCACCCACGCCTGCCAGGGCGGCCGCACCAAAGCAGGAAGCACACCGGCAACGCGCGACGGCGGAACCCGCCACCGGGCAACCCTCGGACCAGCCGCGCCTCAAGGCTGTCCGGGAGACTCCCCGGCCGTCGTCGCCTTCCGCCCTGGAGAAAGCCAAAGCCGCCCTGGCAGAGGCCCGGGAAGCCGAGGAGGAGGCCGCCGGGCTGGCCGCCGACCGGCAAGAGCAGTCTGAGGAGGCAGAGCTTGCGGTTGCGGAGCTGGTCCGCGAAACCCGGGACCTCCGGGCGCGGCTGAAGACTGCTGAGGAGGAGCTGGACAGGGCCCGTAAGCAGCAGGCGGCCGCCGCAGCCGAAGCCAAACAAGCGGCCAGGGCGGCCCGGAAGGCAGAGCGTTCAGCCGTGCTCGCCCAGGAGCGGGTCCTCCGGCTGGGCAACACGCGGGACTGATGACCAGTGATTGTCAGACCCCGGTTGCACACTGGATTTATGGAAAACCAACTCGCTCACGAATACCACGTCACCTACTTCGACGCCGACTGTGGCCGGATCCGCAACGAAAGCTTCGACTCCCGCGCGGAGGCCGAGCGTTTTGCCAGCCGGAACTGCACTAGCGAGGACTCCTGGGCCGTCATTGACGAGGTCACGGTGGAACAGTCCCGGATCGCCGCCTGACACTTCACGCCGTGAACTAGCCGGAAAGAGTCTCCGGCCGGCCTGAGGCATCCTCCGCAAGGCGGCGTTCGGCGTCTGCCACCTGCTCGAATACCGATTCCGCGCGGCGCCGCACTGACGCCGCTCCCACCGGGATTGGTCCGACAGCCAGCCGCAGCATAGCAGCGGCCTCAGCAGTGGTGGCCAGCGAGTTGCCGGCTTTGGACAGCGACCGGTGGACACCGGCCAGCGCCCCCGGAATGTCCAGACCGTCGCTGGGTGATCGCCGCTGGGCCTCCACGCAGACAGTGCGGACCCGGTCCAGGAGATCAGCCAATTCATTGGCCACCTGGACCAGTTCGGCGTACAGCTGCTCGTCTTCGACGCCCTCAAGTACCTGGTGGTAGCGGTCCAGTCCCCGGTGGAAGCGATCGTGGGCGCGGCGCCACAGACCCTTGCCGAGCTCGGCATCGTCTTTGCGCCCCTGGCGGGCGGCATTAAAGAATCCCACGAAAGAAACCTAGAGGTACTGTCCGGGGCCGTGGTCCGGGTCTTCCGGACGGCCGGGTGTGGCCGCGCCGGGCCGTTGCTGGCCTGCAGTGGCCCGTTGCGGTTCGCCGTTCTCACCGATCACCACACCCGGGGCAATCATGGTGCCCGGCGGCAGCTGCTTCAGTTGCATTTGGGCGACAGCATGCTCGCGGGCTGCGTGCTGGGCAGCGATGGCTGTCTGGATGCCGTGGAAGAGGCCTTCCAGCCACCCGACCAGCTGCGCCTGGGCGATCCGGAGCTCTGCGTCCGACGGCGTGGCATCCTCAGGAAAGGGCAGGCTGATCCGCTCCAGTTCCTCCACGAGTTCGGGGGCCAGCCCGTCCTCCAGCTCTTTGATGGACCGCTCGTGGATCTCGGCCAGGCGTTCGCGCGCAGCTTCATCCAGGGGCGCTGACTTAACTTCTTCCAGGAGCTGCCGGATCATGGTCCCGATCCGCATGACCTTCGCGGGCTCGTCCACCAGGTCCTGCACGCTGCTGCCCTTTGCCTTGTTGGCCGCCGGACCGGCACCGGCAGGCCCGGTGGCGAATGGGCCGGCGGCAGCAGGTGCAACCGGTTGGCCGTTCTCAAGGGTCCTGCCCTCCACAAGAACGTCGTCGGGCTGAGTGTCGTTCGGATCGCTCATGCGTTCATACTCTCACGGGCTGGCGGCGCGCGGTCCAGTCGATGACGCAGTACAACTCCCGACGCCGGCCGGCCACACCCGCGACGATGGATTTCACTGTCCCGCGCACCAAGGCCAGACAGCCGGAAGCCGGCCAACCCGTGAAGGCTGGCCGGCTTGTGAGGGGCTTGTGCAGGCGGCTCAGGCGGTCAGCCTCAGCAGCACCGGCCCTGGGGGTTGGAGTCCTGCCGGTCCGTCCTGTCGCGCCAGAACTCACGCTCGCTCAAGGGCGGTTCCTGGTGTCCTGCTGCGCGGTGGAACTCCACATACTTTGTATAAGCATCCGCCCCCATAACACCGCCAAGGTACCGGGCGATTCCGCGGAACCCCGTTGCCAGGACGTCCAGACCCGTGCTCATCAGTGGTGCCGTGCGCTGTCGAACCGGACGTCGGCGGGCAGCTTGTTCCATTCCGCCAGCAGTTCTTTTTCCGCCGGGGTGGGGATCAGCCCTGCGGGTGCGAAAACCTTGGACGGACGGGCCGGGTCCTCATGGTTGGGATTCGGCCGTCCGGCCTGCTGGTTTTGGAAGGCCTGGACGGTAGCGATGACGGCCGTGGCAATCACGATGATGCTCAGCACCACGAAGATCACCGACAGCCAGCCCTGGATTGCGGTATTGCGGACTACGGCTTCCATGGCGGCAACACTCTTGGCGGTACCGAACTCGGTCTTGCCATCCGCGAGGGCCTTGCTGAAGGCCGCGTTGTTGGCGAAGTAGCCGACGGCGGGCGTGGACGAGAAGATCTTCTGGTAGCTCGCGGTGATTGTCACCACCGCCGCAAAGGCCAGCGGAAGCGCCACAATCCACAGATATTTGAACGTTCCGCGCCGGGCGACAATGGCCAGGCAGACAGAAAGCGCAATCGCGGCGAGCAATTGGTTGGCGATGCCAAACAGCGGGAAGAGTGTGTTGATCCCGCCCAGCGGATCGGTCACTCCCATCAGCAGCACGGCACCCCAGGCGCCCACCATGATGGCCGTGCAGAGCCACGCGCCTGGCCGCCAGGAGTGTTCCTTGAATTTCGGGGCGAAGTTGCCGATTGAATCCTGGAGCATAAAGCGCGCAACGCGGGTTCCGGCGTCAACCGCGGTCAGGATGAACAGCGCCTCAAACATGATGGCGAAGTGGTACCAGAACGCCATCATGGCCGTGCCGCCGATGAACTGCTGCATGATGTGGGCAAGACCGACCGCGAGGGTGGGTGCGCCGCCGGTGCGGGAGACGATGCTTTCTTCGCCGACGTTCCTGGCCGTCTCGGCGAGCAGTTCCGGTCCGATGTTCACGCCGGACAGTCCCAGGCTGTTGACCCAGGCTGCGGCAGTTTCCACGGTTCCGCCGGTCAGGGCGGCAGGAGCGTTCATGGCGAAGTAGAGGCCGCGGTCAATCGAGATGGCTGCAACGAGAGCCATGATGGCCACGAAGGACTCCATCAGCATGCCGCCGTAGCCGATGTAGCGGCTCTGCCGCTCCTTCTCGATGAGTTTGGGGGTGGTGCCGGAGGAAATCAGGGCGTGGAAGCCTGACAACGCCCCGCAGGCAATGGTGACGAACAGGAAGGGGAAGAGGGCCCCGGGGAAGACCGGTCCGTTGTCCCGGCCGGCAAATTCGCTGAAGGCCGGGACGGTGATTTCCGGGCGGACCACAATGATGGCCAGTGCGAGCATCACGATCACACCGATCTTCATGAATGTTGACAGGTAGTCGCGGGGTGCCAGCAGGAGCCAGACCGGAAGGATGGCCGCGATGAAGCCGTAAACGATCAGTCCCCACGCGATGGTCACCTTGTCCAGCGTGAAGAACGTTGCGCCCCATTCGGTCTCCGCCACGATGCCGCCGCCGATGATGGCCGCCATCAGCAGGACGAAGCCGATGAGGGACACTTCCATGACCTTGCCCGGCCGGAGGAACCGGAGGTAGACGCCCATAAAGAGTGCGATGGGAATGGTCATGCCGACGGAGAAGACACCCCAGGGGCTTTCAGCCAGCGCGTTGACCACGACGAGCGCCAGGATCGCCACGATGATGACCATGATCAGGAGTGTGGCGATGAGTGCCGCTGTGCCGCCGATGACACCGAGTTCTTCCCGGGCCATCTGGCCCAGGGAACGGCCGCCGCGGCGCATGGAGAAGAACATCACCACGTAGTCCTGCACAGCACCGGCGAGCACAACGCCAATGATGATCCAGATCGTGCCGGGCAGGTAGCCCATCTGGGCCGCGAGGATCGGACCGACCAAAGGCCCGGCACCTGCAATGGCGGCAAAGTGGTGGCCGAACAGGACGTTGCGGTCAGTCCGGACGTAATCCTTGCCGTCAGCCTTGTACTCAGCAGGCGTGGCGCGCCGGTCATCGGGCTTGGTGATGTAGCGCTCGATCACCTTCGAATAGAAGCGGTAGCCGATCAGGTAGGTGCAGACCGAGGCGAACACGAACCAGATGGCGTTGACGGTCTCGCCGCGGATGATTGCCACCATGAACCAGGCCACACCCCCGAGCAGTGCGATGGCAGCCCACAAGGCAATCTTGGCCGGCGTCCATTTTTTCTCTTCAGCCTCGCGGACGGCCTCGTCCACGGCAGTGGGTGGAAGGTCCGGGTTGGCGGTCAGCGGGCCGCCCCGTTTCGCTGAACCTGCCGGTTCCTCAGGCCTGGTGGCCATGTCTCCTCCTTGAGAGTTTGTGCTTCGATCGATAGCTCAGAGGCACCCTACCAACGCCGCCCCGCCACGGGGACGGCAACCGCCGTCGTCGCGTGTCCCTGCGGCGAGCGGCAGCCTGGAGGCGTCCAATGACAGACCTCATGCCCCCACCGTAGGCCCGCGGCTTCCAATGGAAAAGACCCAACGGCGTAACGGATTGCGGCGGCCGGCATACCGAAGCCGCTGGTCAGGCCCCCACCTCCCGGGTTGAGGTCCTGGAAAACGTTCCGACCTGCGGCAGCCCCTGGCTCCTTATCGGCGCGTTTCCGGGGTGAGCGGGGCAGCTTCTTCCGAGGTGACGCCGTTGGACGGTTTTCGTGGCGTGCCCTGGCCGTTGGCTCCCGGGCCTGCGTTCTGGGCCTGCTGCACCATCCGCGCCTCGCAGAGATCCAGCCAGCGGACCTCGGCCTCGGTTTGGAAGATGAGCGAATCCAGTACCAGCAGCCAGGCGGTGTCCGCCGACTTCTGGTTGGCGGCCGTATCCCGCCGGGACCTGGTGTAATCCTGGTGCGCCCGGATGGACGCCACCCGCTGGGCCTGGATAATGGCCTGCACATCCACACCGGGCAGCGTCACGGCGAGCGCGAGCTTGATGGCGAGTTCGTTGCGTGGCGGGTTGGCGCGCTCCACGGGGGCGGCAAACCAGCCTTCGACTTCCGCCGCGCCCGCGGCGGTAATGCTGTAGATAACGTGGCCTTCGCCGTCGCTGCCATCGTTGCTGACCAGTCCGGCACGTTCCAGGCGGTCCAGCGTGGTGTACACCTGCCCGATGTTCAGCGGCCAGGTGGATCCGGTGCGGTTCTCGAACTCAACCCTGAGCTGGTAGCCGTACCGCGGCTGGTCCTGCAGCAGGGCGAGGAGGCTGTGGCGGATGGACATGTCACTCCTGGCGGGGGCGTGAGCCTGTGGCATGCACGGACCCCCAGGACGCGTGCATACTGCGTATGGCTCGAGAGTAACCCGACGCCCCGCCAGAAGCAATACTCAGTATTCACGGGGCCGGCGGCCCGGCCGCTACATGACCAGCAGGATCTTTCCCACGTGGTCGCCCGTGTCAAAGTATTTGTGCGCCTCCCCCGCCTGGTTCAGCGGGAAAGTTTTTGCCACCAGCGGACGGATGCTGCCGTCGGTGATAAGCGGCCACACCGACTCGCGCACGGCACCCATGATGGCGCCCTTCTCGGCCACGGGGCGGGGCCTCAGCGCTGTTGCCACCACGGCGGCCCGCTTCCGCAGGAGCTGGCCGAGATCGAGCTCGCCCTTGGCGCCGCCCTGCAGCCCGATGACCACGAGCCGGCCGTACTCGGCCAGCGCGTCAATATTCTTCGCCAGGTACTTGGCGCCCACCACATCCAGGATGACGTCCGCTCCCTTGCCGCCGTTCTGCCGGCGCAGGCTGTCCGGGAAGTCTTCCTCTTTGTAGTTGATGGCGATGTCCGCCCCCAGGAAGGCCTTGGCTGTGCCCACTTTCTCGTCAGACCCCGCAGTGGTGGCTACTTTGGCACCCAAGGCCTTGGCCATCTGGATGGCCATGGTGCCGATCCCCCCGGTGGCGCCGTGGATCAGGACTGTCTCGCCCGCCTGCAGCTGCGCCGTCATGACCAGGTTCGAGTACACCGTGGCCGCCACTTCGGGCAGGGACGCGGCAGTGACCAGGTCCACGCCGTCGGGAATCCTCAGGACCTGCTCCGCCGGCACGGCAACCTTCTCCGCGTAACCGCCGCCGGCCAGCAGCGCCACCACCTTGTCACCCACGGAGAACGCCTTCGTCACACCGGGGCCGAACCCTGCGATCCTCCCGGAGACCTCCAAGCCAGGAATCTCGGACGCACCGGGCGGCGGCGGGTAAAAGCCCCGGCGCTGCTGCACATCCGCGCGGTTCAGGCCGGCGGCGACGACGTCGATCAGCACCTCCCCCTGGCCGGGCACCGGAGCGTCCACTTCACGGACTTCCAGCACCTCCGGACCACCGGGTTCTGCGATGTAGATGGCTTTCATGGAGTACTCCCGTTTTCTAGCTGATTCGTGCCCCAGAACCAGTGTGCACCGGACGCACGGCAGACTCTGTTTTGTTGCAGCCAACTGCCTATGAAACACTACTCGGTAGGGAAGGTTGTCCGAGCGGCCGAAGGAGCTAGTCTTGAAAACTAGTGTGCGGTAACCCCGTACCAAGAGTTCGAATCTCTTACCTTCCGCGAATGGAACCCCGGTTAGCCAGTAAATGGCGAACCGGGGTTCCTTCGTTTCCGGGCCGGCGCCCACCCGTTGAAACTGTCGGAGCCCCCGCATAGGGTCTTTGCTGTTGCCATCCCTCAACAGAAAGAGTCCACCATGCCTGCACCCGAGATCACCCCCGGCGCACCCTGCTGGATCGACCTCATGACATCGGACATCACCAAAGCCCGCCAGTTCTACGGCGGGCTCTTCGGCTGGGAGTACGAGACCGGCGATGAGGAAAAATACGGCGGCTACACCACCGCCCGGAAGAACGGCAAGACCGTGGCAGGCCTCATGCAAAAAGACGCGGAACAGGCCGGCATGCCCGACGTGTGGTCCACCTACCTGCGCTCGGATGACGCAGCGGCCACCGCCGAAGCCGTCACGGCCAACGGCGGCCAGGTGTTCATGCCGCCCATGGATGTCCCGGAACAGGGCCACATGGCCATCTTCGGCGACGCCTCGGGTGCCGCCGTCGGCGTGTGGCAGCCCCGCGAAATGCACGGGTACGAACTCGTTGCCGAGCCCGGCGCTGCCGCCTGGCACGAGCTGCACACCAAGGACTACGACGCCGCCGTGAAGTTCTACCAGAACGTCTTCAACTGGGACACGGACGTTATGAGCGACACCCCCGGGTTCCGGTACACCACCCTGGGCGCCGGCGATTCGGCCAAGGCGGGCATCATGGACGCGTCAGGGTACCTGCCGGCTGAAGTTCCCTCCAACTGGCAGGTCTACTTCAATGTGGAGGACGCAGACGCCTCCATCGAGAAGGCTGTTGCGTTGGGGGCCGCGGTTCTTGACGGCCCCGAGGACTCGCCGTTCGGGCGCCTCGCGACGCTGGCCGACCCCACCGGCGCGATATTCAAGATCATCGCCTAAGTAAATTTTCCGGACAAATACCGGCCGGCAGCTTCCCTCGAAGCTACCGGCCGGTATTCTTTTGTGATGACGGACACCTGGGGGTGGCCGGTCAACCATTGCTCCTGCAACCTCGCGCCGCAGACAGCGCTACACGGGGAATCAACCCTGCGTTCATTCAGTGCTGCTTTGCTGTGCCGGACACCACCTGACCTGGGGCGGAGTCCGGCCTTGTCCTTGGGTACAACCCGGACACCATTCCATCGGGTCCCCTACCCGGGACACCCCAATGAAAGTAAGAGCGGATGCAAACCAAACCTTGGAAATTAGCGCTGGGCACAGCGCTCTCAGTGGGGCTGATCGCTGCCCCGCTGGCAACCGTGCCCGCCGTCGCGGAAGTCTCAGGGGCTGAAGCCACAGCAGAGGTCTCAGCCGCTGCCGGCACATCGGCCGTTGTCATCAATGAGGCCTACCTCAGCGGCGGCAGCGCCGGCGCGGCCTACAGAAACAAGTTCGTCGAGCTGTACAACACCTCCGACGCCCCGGTCTCCCTGGACGGCTGGTCCATCCAGTACCGCTCAGCCACCGGCAGCGCCGCGCCCACCGGTGTGGCACCCCTGACCGGTACCATTCCGGCGAAGGGCCACTTCCTTGTGAAGGGCGGCACCAACAGCGGCACGTCCACGGCCGCTGAATTGCCGGCCGCCGACGTCAATGCCACCAATCTGAACCCCTCCGGCACCACCGGCACGGTCATCCTGGCCACGCAGGCCACCGCCCTGAGCGGCCTTGCCACCGGTTCCGTCATCGGGGCGGCCGGTGTCGCCGACCTGCTGGGGTATGGCACGTCGAACACCTTCGAAACCAAGGCTGCTGCCGCCCCGGCCGGCAACACCGACGTCAAGAGCCTGAACCGCGCCGGCTTTGCGGACAGCAATGACAATTCCGCGGACTTCACACTGAAGGCCGACATCACCCCGCAGGCCTCCACCGGCGCCGTTACCCCGCCGGTTGATCCTCCCGTTGATCCGCCGACCGACCCCGCACCGGTCGGGGCAAAAACGATCGCCGAGATCCAGGGCACCGGCTCTGCCAGCCCGCTCACCGGATCAACGGTGACCACGCGTGGCAAGGTCACCGCGGCGTTCCCCACCGGCGGTTTCGCCGGTTACTACGTCCAGACCCCGGGGACCGGCGGGGACCTCACCCCGGCCAGCCAGACGGCGTCGGACGCTGTATTTGTGTACTCCCCTGCCACCGCCGGTTCCGTGCAGATCGGCGACTTCGTCGAAGTCAGCGGCACGGTGTCCGAGTTCAACGGCATGACCCAGGTCAGCGTGGTGGATGCCGCCAACCTCACCAAGCTGACGGACGCCGCGCCGGAGGTCAAGGCCACCAACTTCACGCTGCCTGCCGCTGAAACCTTCCGCGAAGCCCTCGAAGGCATGCTGCTCGCCCCTCAGGGGCCGGTCACAGTGACTGACAACTACTCCCTGAACCAGTACGGCGAAATCGGGCTCGCAGGCGGAACCACCACGCTGGTGCAGCCCACCGCCGTCGCGCCCTACGGCTCTGCCGAATACCAGGCCACCGTGGCGGACAACGCCGCCCGCGGCATCAAGCTCGACGACGGCTCCACCACCAACTTCCTCCGGGACGCCGCCACCAAGGCCCAGGTGCTTCCGTACCTGACGGCCACGGATCCCGTCCGGGTGGGCTCCCCGGTGACGTTCACAACGAATGTGGTGCTCAGCTACGCCAACAACTCCTGGAAGTTCCAGCCGCTGGCCCACCTGACCGAGGCCAACAAGGGCACCGTCCAGCCAGCCAGCTTCGGCGCCACCCGCACAGAGGCTCCGGCGGGCGTGGGCGGCAACCTGAAGATCGCCTCCTTCAACGTGCTGAACTACTTCCCCACCACAGGTGACCAGCTCGCCGGCTGCACGTTCTACGAGGACCGCGACGGCAACCCCGTCACGGTTCGCAGCGGCTGCGACGCCCGCGGCGCTGCCAACGCCGAGAACTTCAAACGCCAGCAGGACAAGATCGTTGCCGCCATCACAAAGTCCGGCGCCGATGTTGTGTCCCTGATGGAGATCGAGAACTCGGCCCAGTTCGGCAAGGACCGCGACGACGCCCTGGCCAAGCTGGTGGATTCCCTCAACATCGCCACACCCGGCATCTGGGACTACGTCCGCACGCCTGCCAATGCTCCCCCGCTGGCCGATGAAGACATGATCCGCACCGCATTTATCTTCAAGAAGGCCGTGGCGGAACCGGTCGGCGAATCCGTGATCCACAACGACACTGTCGCCTTCGCCAGCGCGCGCAAGCCGCTCGCCCAGGCCTTCAAACCTGTGGGTGCGGCCGATGACAAGACGTTCATCGCCATCGCCAACCACTTCAAGTCCAAGGGCTCCGCCGCCACACCGGAGGACACCGACATGGGCCAGGGCGCGTCCAACCTCGCCCGCACGGCCCAGGCCAAGTCACTCCTGGACTTCTCCACGAAGCTGCAGTCGGAGAAGGGAACCGCCAAGGTTTTCCTGATCGGCGATTTCAACTCCTACGCCCACGAAGACCCCATGAACGTCTTCCGGGGGGCTGGCTTCGTCAACCAGGACGAAAAAGCCAGGAACGCCGACGGCTCCGCAAAACACTCCTACCTCTTCGGCGGCCTGGTGGGTTCCCTGGACCACATCCTCGCTTCCCCGGCAGCCGATGCAGTGGTGACCGGTGCCGACATCTGGAACATTAACTCCGTAGAGTCCGTGGCGCTGGAATACAGCAGGTATAACAACAATGTGACCAACTACTATGCGCCGGACCAGTTCCGCGCCAGCGACCACGATCCCGTGGTGGTGGGCCTGGACCTGCCTGCCGGCCCGGTCACCCCGGCCAGCGTTGAGCTGAACTTCCTTGGCATCAACGATTTCCATGGCCGCATCGACGCGAACACCGTCCTGTTCGCGGGAACCGTCGAAGAGCTGCGCGCGTCCGCTCCGGGCGCCACCGCTTTCCTGTCCGCAGGGGACAACATCGGCGCTTCGCTGTTCGCCTCGGCTGTCGCCAAGGACCAGCCCACCATCGACGTGCTGAACGCCCTGGAGCTGGACGCGTCCGCCGTGGGCAACCACGAGTTCGACGGCGGCTGGGCAGACCTGCGCGACCGCGTCATTGCCGGCGGCAGCAACGCCACCTTCCCGTACCTGGGCGCCAACGTCTACACAAAAGGCACCACCGAACCGGTCCTGCCGGAGTACACGGTCCTGGAGATGGACGGTGTGAAGGTTGCCATCATCGGCACCGTCACCCAGGAAGTCCCGTCCCTGGTGACACCGGCCGGCATCACCGACCTTGAATTCGGTGATCCCGTGGACGCCATCAACCGTGTGGCAGCAAAGATCACGGCAGAGAACCTCGCCGATGTGATCGTCGTGGAAAACCACGACGGCGCCGGGTCCGGAACCCCGGAGGGTGCCACCCTGGAGCAGGAAGTGGCAGCCGGCGGCCCGTTCGCGAAGCTGGTCACCGAAACCTCCGCCGACGTGGACGCCATCTTCACGGGCCACACCCACAAGGAATACGCCTGGGACGCCCCCGTCCCCGGTGCCGGGGGCAAGACCCGGCCGATCGTCCAGACCGGCAACTACGGCGAAAACATCGGCCAGATCAAGCTCACGGTGGACACTGCCAGCAAGCAGGTCACGGCCCACACGGCGGGCAACGTCAAGCGGACCACACGCCCGGCTGAAGAGCTGAAGACCGCCTACCCGCGAGTGGCAGCGGTTGACGCGATCGTGCAGAAGGCCCTTGCGGCCGCAGCCGAGATCGGCAACCAGCCGGTGGGCGCGCTGACCGCTGATATCACCACCGCCTTCAGCCCGGACCCGGCGGGCGGACCGGCCAAACGCGATGACCGTGCCAGCGAATCCACGCTGGGCAACCTGGTTGCGGACTCCCTGCGCGACTCGCTGAGTCCTGCTGACCTCGGCGGCGCGGAAATCGGCGTCGTCAACCCCGGCGGCCTCCGCAACGAGCTGTACTACGCTCCGGACGGAACCATCACCTACGCGGAAGCCAACTCGGTCCTGCCGTTCGTGAACAACCTGTGGACCACGTCCCTGACCGGTGCCCAGTTCAAGACGCTGCTGGAGCAGCAGTGGCAGACCAACGCCGACGGCACGGTTCCCAGCCGCGCCTACCAGCAGCTGGGATTGTCCAGGAACGTCAACTACACCTACGACGCCGCCCGCGCCGCAGGTGACCGGATCACCTCGATCCGGGTGGATGGCGTCCTCATCGATCCGGCGAAGTCCTACCGGATCGGCACGTTCAGCTTCCTGGCAACCGGCGGCGACAACTTCCGGGTCTTCAAGGACGGAACCGGCACCCGGGACTCCGGCCTGGTGGACCGTGACGCCTGGATCAAATACCTCCAGGGGCACAACCCGGTGTCACCTGATTTCGCCCGACGCACCGTGGCCGTAACCAATACCACGGCGGCTGAGGTCAAGCCCGGCGATGCCATGACCCTGACCGTCAGCAAGCTGGACCTGACCTCCCTGGGCAGCCCGGTCAACACCTCCCTGGCCGCGGCATTCACCGACGCCGCCGGAACGGTGACCGATCTCGGCAGTGTTCCGGTGACCGCCGGCGCGGCCACCGTGGACCTCACGGTTCCGGCGGGGGCCGCTGCAGGACCGGGCACCCTGGTCCTCACGGCCGCCGAGTCAGGCACCGTGGTGAAAACCGCGGTTCAGGTCGGCGCCGGCGGACCGGTCCAGCCTGTCTGCACGGCCCCCGAACCGCCCACCAGGTGGTACGACATCCTGGGCTGGGTCCGTTACGGCATCGCCTGGTTCCAGTACCAGCAGTGCCTGCGCGGCTGATGCCGGCCTGATGCCGCCAGCGTTGCACCCGCTTTAGAACAGAGGTGCCCCGCCCCGACCGGAGTCCGGTCAGGACGGGGCACCTCTCTTTGTCTAGGGCCTTTTTAGGCAGGCTGCGGGACCCGTTCCGGGGCCTCCGATTCGGCAAACAAGTTGGCCGGGACGGCCAGTCCGTAGTGTTCGCGCAGAGTGCGTCCGGAGTACTCGTGCCGGAACAGGCCCCGTTCCTGCAGGATGGGCACCACCTGGTCCACAAAGATGTCCAGGCCCGAGGGCAGCACGGGCGGCATGATGTTGAAGCCGTCCGCCGCGCCCGCCTGGAACCAGTCCTGGATGGCATCCGCCACCTGCTCCGGGGTGCCGGAGAATGTCCGGTGCCCGCGGCCGCCTCCAAGCCTGCCGATCAGCTGGCGCACCGTGAGCTGCTCACGGCGCGCCAGGTTCACGATCAGCGTGTACCGGCTCTTGGCACCCTCAATCTCGTCCTCTGACGGAAGATCCGCCGGCAGCCGGGCGTCCAGCTTCAGCGATTCAGGTGCAACCCGCAGCACGTTGGCGAGCTGCCGGCGGGCGTGTTCGGGCAGGATCAGTTCGTCCAGCTCCCGCTCCAGCTTCAGGGCTTCGGCCTCGGTGGCGGCGATCACCGGAACGATGCCCGGCAGGATCTTGATGGACTGCGGGTCCCGGCCGGCCGACGTCGTCCGCTTCTTCAGGTCGGCGTAGAAGTCCTGCGCATCGGCGAGCGTCTGGTGCGCGGTGAAGACAGCCTCCGCGTACCGGGCCGCGAAGTCCTTGCCGTTCTCGGAGGAGCCGGCCTGCACAATCACGGGGTGCCCCTGGGCGGACCTGGGGACGTCGAGGGCGCCTTCCACCTGGAAATGCCGGCCTTCATGGTTGACCGCGTGCACGCGGGAACTGTCGGCCCACACGCCGGCGCCCTTGTCCGCCACGACGGCATCGTCTTCCCAGCTGTCCCAGAGTTTCTTCGCCACGTCCAGGAACTCTGCGGCCCGCTCATACCGCTGCGAGTGCGCGGGCTGGCCGGCGAGGGAGAAGTTCCGGGCGGCCGCGTCACCCGCTGTGGTCACAACGTTCCATCCCGCCCTGCCGCCGCTGATGTGGTCCACGGAGGCAAAGCGCCGGGCCAGGTTGTACGGCTCGTTGTACGTGGTGGAGGCGGTGGCGATGAGCCCGATCCGCTCGGTGACCGCCGCGATGGCGGCGAGCAGCACCGTGGGCTCGAGGCTGGTGTACGGCCGCTGGCCCACGTTTCCGTGCAGCACCGGCGAATCGGCGAAGAAGATCGAGTCCAGTTTGCCGCGCTCGGCCGTCTGTGCCAGCTTCTGGAAATGCTGCACGTCCGTGCCGGCGCGGCTGTTGCTCTCGGGCAGCCGCCACGACGCCTCGTGGTGGCCGGTGCTCATCAGGAACGCGTTCAGGTGCAACTGCCGGGGGCCGCTCTCTGCCGCGCTCATGCGTGGACCCCAGCGGCTTCGCCGGCAGAGGCAGAGGGCACGACGACAGTCTCGGAGTACGCGGACGAGTCACCTTTGAGGGAGGTGCTGCTGCGGCCGTCCACTCCGCGGGGAACGTCACCGGCGATGGTCACGCGGTTCAGTTGGCGGGGCTGGCCGTCATAGTTGGCCGGTGCGTAGTGCTGGGTGATGCGGTTGTCGAAGAGCACCAGCTGGTCCGGCTCCCAGTTCACGCGCACCACGTTCTCCGGGCGGGTGATGTAGGCCTGCAGGAGGCGCAGGATGTCCTTGGATTCGGTGTTGGAAAGCCCCACGATCCGCAGCCGCTGCGCGAAGCCGCCGACGAACAGGCCCCGCTCCCCCGTCAGCGGGTGGACGCGGACCACGGGGTGGGCGGATTCGAAGTGGATCCTGGTGAATTCCTTCCGCCGTTCGTCGGCGTTGGCGTGTTCCAGGTTCTTGGGCACCGAGTAGTCGTAGTCGTTGGTGTGGATGGCCCAGAGGGTGTCCGCGAAGTTCCGCAGTTCCTCCGGCAGGTCCTGGTAGGCGCCGGCCGAGGACGCGATCAGGGTTTCGCCGCCGTAGGCCGGCAGGGTGATGCTGCGGAGGGTGGAGGCCTGCGGCGGGTTGACCACAAACGTGACGTCGGTGTGCCAGTTGTTCGCGCTGCCATTTTCGCTGTCCACGGGCAGGACCGCGGGCTTGCCGTCCACGGAGGCAACTGTGGGGTGGGCCTTGGTGAGCGGGCCGAAGCGGCTGGCGAAGCGCACCTGGTCCTCGTCGGTGCGGATGTTGGCGTTGCGGAAGACCAGGGCCTTGTGGACATTCAGGGCTTCGCGGATCTGTGCCACCGTGTCCTCGGACAGGTCTGCGCTGAGGTCCAGGCCCCGGATTTCGGCGCCGATGCGGGAGCCCAGTTTGGTGAAGTCGAGCGTGGCTTCGGTAGCGACGTTGGTTTCGGTGATGACAGTCATGGAGTATTCCTTTGCAGTATCAGAAGGGCGGTTCAAAGATCGGGAGCTAGGAGGTGGAGCCGACGGCGGTGCGCCACTTGGAGAAGTGCCGTTCCAGGGCCACGAGCAGGACGTTGACCACCAGGCCCAGGACCGAGACGGTCAGGATGCCGGCGTACATGTCCGGGATCAGGAAGCTCATCTGGGAATTGACGATCAGGTAGCCCAGCCCGGCTTTGGCGCCCACCATTTCGGCGGCGATCAGCACCAGGATGGACGAGGTTCCGGCCATCCTGATGCCGGTGAAGATGGTGGGGACCGCGGAGGGCAGGATCACCTTCTGGAAGAGCCGGAAGCTGTTCAGGCCCAGGGACTTCGCGGCCCGGATCAGCAGCGGATCCACGGTCCGCACACCGGCGATGGTGTTCAGCAGGACCGGGAAGAACGCCGCGTAGGCCACGATGGTGATCTTGGATTCCTCGCCGATCCCCAGCAGCAGCGTGAACACCGGCAACAGTGCCAACGTGGCAGTGTTGCGGAAGAGTTCCAAAAGCGGGTTCAGGAACGAATTCAGCCAGCCGTACCAGGCGATCAGGAGCCCCAGCACCACGGCGGACACCACGGCGATCCCGAACCCGGACACGGAGCGGGTGAGGCTGGCCTGCAGGTGGCTTTGCAGCTGGCCGTTTTCCACCAGCTTCACGCCAGCGTCAATGACCTCGTGGAGCGGCGGCAGGAACACCCGGGTGGCCGGGCTGGCCAGGTAGGTCGGCCCGAACTCCCACAGCGCCAGGAACAGCAGCACCGCGAGCGACTTCCAGCCCGCCCGGCCGGCGGCCCCCGCGAAGGCACGCAGTCCGGCAGCCGCCGTCGTCCGCTCTCCGTGGTCCTTCCGCGAGGGTCCCGGCCGCGCTGGTTCGGGTGAACGTTCGACGGCGGCAGCCGCCTCTTGGGGTCGGGTCAACACAGCGCTCATCAGGCTGCGCTCCTTTCCAGGGGCTGTTCGTCGGGGGCGGTTCCATCGGGCAGGATTTTGCGGTGGCCGGAATCCTGGGCGAGGCGGACCTCGTTGTGCAGGAGGGACCACACGTGGTGCCGATGTTCCACAAAGGCGGGATGCGAGCGGATGTCCGCGTCGCCGTCGCGGTCCGGGATGTTGATGTCCACGATCTCCTTGAGCCGGCCGGGGCGGGCACTGAGCACCGCCACCCGCTGCCCGAGGTAGACGGCTTCATCGATGCCGTGGGTGATGAAGATGATGGTTTTGCCCGTGGCCTTCCAGATTTTCAGCAGCTCGTCCTGGAGCTGTTCACGGGTCTGCGCGTCCAGGGCGGCGAACGGCTCGTCCATCAGCAGAATGTCCGGCTCATAGGCGAGGCCTCGTGCAATGGCCACGCGCTGCTTCATACCGCCGGATAATTCATGGGGATACCGGTCCTCGAAACCGGCCAGGCCCACCAGGTCAAGGAATTCACTGGCCTTGGCCGCTCTTTCCTTCGTGGACAGCCCGGTGTTCTCCAGTCCGATGGAGACGTTGGCCGATGCCGTGCGCCAGGGGAACAGTGCGTACTGCTGGAAGACCACGGCGCGGTCCTGGCCCGGCCCCGTCACTTCCTTGCCGTCCACCAGCACCTTCCCCGAAGTGGGCCGGGAAAGCCCTGCGAGCAGGTCCAGGAGTGTTGTCTTGCCGGAGCCGCTGGGCCCTACCAACGTGACGAATTCGCCGGCGGCCACGTCCAGGCTGAGGTCATCCAGTGCTGTCAGGACGGACGGCCCTTCCAGGCGGCGGCCGCCCTTACCCGGGCCCTTGCCTGCGCCTTTGCCCGGGCGGATAACGAATTCCTTGGTGACGTTGTGGAGGCTGATCTTGGGGGTCATCGTCTATCCCTTCGAGGTTGCAGGAGCGTCGGCGGTGGCCAGGCCGTTGAACTCGTTGGTGTAGAGCTTCTTGGTGTCCAGTTCGCCGCTGATGATTCCCGCGGATTTCAGGTAGTCGGCCCAGCGGGTGAAATCGGTGTCCTTGATCCGGCCACCCGGCGAGGCAACGCCTACGCTCTTCCAGTACTTCAGCGCCTCTGTGCTCTCGTTGCGGCCTCGCTTGGCGATGATTTCCTCGAACTTGGCAATGACCTGTTCCCGCGGGGTGGTGCGCTCCCACTCGATGGCCTTCGCGACGCCGGTGACCACGGTCCTGCTGGTTTCCGGGTTCTTCGCGATGAAGTCGTTCCGGAGAACGTACTGGCCGGCGTCGAACGGGCCACCGATCACCCCGGTATCCGTGAACAGTGCCCGCACGCCGCCTTCGGCGAGCGCCCGGTCCTGGAGCACGCCGCCGAGCGTCCCGACGTCAACCTGCTTCTTGCGGAGGGCCACTTCAGTTTCGTTCGGCGGCACCACCACCAGCTGCACCTGCTTGATCTCCTCTGGCGTGAGACCGCTGTTTTTCAGGTGGGTGGTGATCACTGCTTCGTGGTGGGCGCCGAGGGTGTTCACGGCGATCTTCTTGCCGATCAGGTCCTTCGCCGTCCGGATGGGGCTGCCTTCCTCCACGTAGTAGCCGGTGAAGGTTTCCTTATCCTCGCCGTAGTAGTTGATGACGGCCTGGACGGGGGCGCCGGCCTCGATCAGTTTGATCACCGCACCGGTGAAGGCTCCCCCGATGTCCGTCTGGTCGGTGGCGACGGACTGGATGCTCTGCGGGCCGCTGGTGGTGTTGCTGACCCACTCGAGCTTCACGTCGCCGAGGTAGCCGAGGTCCTCGGCGACTTCCAGCAGGGCGACGGTGTTGGGTGACCCCTGGTAACGGACCGTCTTCACCTCGGCGCCACCGGAACTGCTGCCGGCGGCGCCGGGCTGGGCCGTCGCTGCGCCGCCGCAACCGGTCAGCACCAGCGAGAGCGCCAGGGTGGCAACGGCAGCTGCGATGCCTGCAGTCCTGCGTGCTGCCCGGCCGGCTGCCTTGTGTGCCTGGCTGGCTGCGGCATGTGCCGCTGGTGGGGATGGGTTTCGGTTTGTCATGGCGGAATCTTCCTGGCCTGGTGGTTGGAACCGGCGGCGGGGGGTCCGGCCGGCTGGCTTGTGGCAACCACTAGAACAGAGAAAAATCGGCGGCAAAAGGGCTTCGTTCACGGCGCGAAATGGCGGGAAACGGCAGGAAATAGCGGGAAATCAGCGGTCACAGGCCGCAGCGCGGCGTATTGTTCCGACTCGAGGGCACGCTGCGGGACGCATGGCGAAACGTTGAGCCATCAGGGGTAAAGCAACCGGGTAACGCGCTGTCATGGCTGGCCACAGGGCGACGCTTCTGCGACGTCCAATGACATGTCAGTCCACCCCCGGATGCTGCGCAGGCACCGCACCTGCCGATGAAGTCAAGTCACAGGATCCAGAGCTGACAACGCCCGGGTGGAGGCTGGCGAACATTTCTGCAACACCTTCGACGCAAAGTTTAAATAAAATTGCTTGAGTAATGCCTTCATACTGTGGACGCTGCCCGTTTCTGGGCGTACGCTCCGAGTGGCGGCCCAAGCCGCGCCACTTCGGCAGTGCCTGTCTCAGCAGCCGAACTAGATTTTCGCCGCTGGTCTCGCGGCTCCCCGTCTTAACCGCAACGCTTCCAGCCACACGTCAACTTTGAGCTTCGGGGGCAGTTGCCCCATGGGGAAGGCAACACTGTGAATCATTCTCTGCCCATCACCAGGCGTGACCAACGCAGGACCACCGCCCGGCGCACAGCACCGACGACCATAGGGGCTGCGGCCGCTGTCGTCGCGCTGTTCGCCTGGATGGCGGGCTTCACCCCTGCCTATGCGGCAGACGCCCCGGTGGGCCTGGGAACTGCGGGGCGCTATTCAGTCCTCGGCGGGCAAACGGTTACGAACACTGGTCCGACCATCCTCAACGGGGATCTTGGCGTGAGCCCACTGGATGCGGTCACCGGATTCCCGCCAGGCCAGGTGCTGGGCACCGTTCACGCCGCCGACGCCAACGCGGCTCAGGCACAATCCGATCTCACCATTGCCTACAACGATGCGGCCGGGCGCCCTTCCAGCGCCTCAGCAGGCGTCTTCGTCAACGAGACGCTGCTCCCCGGCGTGTATACGGCCGGCTCTGCGCTGGCCCTTAACGGGGCATTGACGCTCGACGGACAAGGCAATGCCAACTCGGTTTTCATATTTCAGGCCGGATCAACGCTGACCACCGCATCGGGCAGCAGTATTGTCCTGACCAACGGCGCGCAGGCCTGCAATATCTTTTGGCAGGTGGGCAGCTCCGCGACTCTGGGAACCGGGACCAGCTTCAAGGGCAACATCTTGGCCTTGACGTCCATCTCGGTCACCACAGGTGTCACTATTGAGGGCCGGGCGCTGGCCCGTAACGGCTCCGTCACCTTGGATTCGAACGTGTTCACCGCCCCCGGCTGCGCTGCCACGCCGACCGGGACGTCCACCGTCACGCCGACGCAGTCGGCCACTGGCACCCCAATACAATCAACCACTGCTTTGCCCACCCAAACCGCGACGGCGGCCGGCACGGCAACCCAGTCGGCCACGCTCACACCCACCTCGACTGGCACCCCGGCTTTGAGCGGAACCACCACGACGCAGCCCACTACGTCGCAGACAAGCGGTGCGCCTCTTGAAACCTCAGCAACGACGCCAGCTAACGGCTCACCGCTTGCGGACACCGGCACGGGGGCGGCCCGAAACAACGGCGTGAACATAGACTCCGCTGCCAACGCCCCGGCAACTTCGGCACTCTTAGTCGGAGTCGCTGCAGCCCTCACCGCCTTGGCTGCCGCGATCTATCTCGGCTGGAGTCTGCTGATCCCGGCCCGACGCCGGGCGGACTGAATCCGCCAGCAACGGCCGGTAGCAACATGAAAACGTACCCTGGCAGGGAGCAACGGTGCCAATAACCGGCCGGCGCCGCACCAACTCCGCGGCGCCGGCCTGTCCCGACTCACGACGGGGAAGGTTTCTGACGGCGTGGGGGCTGCTCGGAGCAGCTGTGCTGACGCTTGCCATCCTTGGCCTGGACCCGCTGCAGCCACCGGCTTCCGCTCCGGTACCGGATCGTCCCGTGATCAGCCAACAGGACGTCGGCACACCCGAGATCACTGTCTCCGAGGCACCCGAGGCGGTAAATGCACCAACGCATATCCATTACCCGGCCGCGGAGATGGACCAGGCAGTCCTTCCGCTCTCATCAACCGACCAGGATAGCGGAGCGGGATCCCTAACGCCGCCGCAGACGCTGGAGGCGTATTGGCTCACTGCGTACGGCAGCCCCGGACTGGGTTCGACCAACACCACCTACATTGTGGGGCACAGTTCGGATGTCCTCGACTCCGCCTTCAATAACTTCAGCTCCCAGGCCAGGGTTGGCGATCAACTGACCATCACTACCGCCGACGGCCCCCGGCTCTATCAGGTCCATACGGTCAGCACCGAAAATAAGAACACGCTCAAGGACAGCCACATCTGGGCCAAGGTGCCTGGTGGGCTTGTCCTGGTCAGTTGCCACACGTCCGATCTCTGGGGAACGAACATCATCATCGAAGCCAGCCCGGTGAACCCAACGGCTAACGCAGGTCAAGACGGCCGGGTCAGTAGCCCAGGACGGCCTGGGCGATTTCGTCCGCATCGCGGAGTGTCCGTTGCCCGCTCGCATAGGCGGGGCCACCCGGCTGGAAGGCTTCGGCAGCGATAGCCGTGCCCCATTGGTTCGAGGAGAGCTGCAGGCCCAGCACATACAGCCCTTCGCCCACCGAGCCGTTCGCGGACACCGGACGGTACGGATGCGCGGTGACCTCCAACCCGGTCGATTGGACCGGGGCGCCCTCCGCCGTCATCATCAGCCGGGGCCGCACCAGACCGTCCGCGAGGAGCTGCTGCAGGAGCGGTGAATCATTGGCGGAGACCCGGTTGCCGGGCGCCAAGGCCTCCACCATCGTCGTCGCCGTCATTGGCGGGCTGCCCACCCACGGTGACACAGCGGTGAATCTGCCCGCCCGGCGATCCACACTGAAACGGGGGTCGGGCCCCACAAAACTGACCACTCCGGCGCGCGCCAGGGCGGCCAGCTGCTCGGAGCGCAGCGCAGGCGGCCCGCTGGCCAGCCCTTCCACGAACGATTCAAACCAGCCACGGAGTCCGGCCACCCAGGACTCATCGGTGATGCCGCCGTCGGCCACGGCCGTTTTCAGAACAGCACGCCCGTGGTGCAGCGCCCCGATTGCCATCTTCACCGGGTCCTGCTCACCGAGCGCGGAGCGGCGCGCGTCATCCATGAGGTAATCGACGACGGCGGCGTCCAGTTCAGCGCGCGAGGCAAACGACCGCCCGGACAAGGGGGCGGCCAGGCCCAGCAGATCCAGCCGGTGCCGCGGCACGACGTGCACGGCCAGGACACTCTCCACCGCGTCTTCCCAGTGGGTTGAGCTGTGGGCGTGCGGCCGCAGTGCCTCGTCCAGGGCGTCCAGGAAGGTCTCCTGGTCCGGGACGGCCCCGGGCTGCGAGCGCACCAGGGTGGAGTAGTACGCCCAGAGAACGTCACGGTGCAGCAGCGGCCAGAGGTCGTGGTCGAAGCCCGGGCGGATCCCGGCGGACCCGAACCGCTCCAGGGCGGCGTCGGTAAGATAGCGCAACGTGACCGACGACGGGTAGTAGCCGTCCAGCGCAGCCTTGGCACGGTACGGGGTTCCGCGGCGGGAGGCGGCGACGATCAGCGGCTCCTGGCCCGACGGCTGGTACTCGAGCCGCGGTCCGGCGTCGATGAACTTTCCGTCACGGCCCTCAGTGAGCTGGCCCATCACGTCGAAGAAGTTCAGCCCCATGCCCCGGACCAGGACCGGCTCGCCCGCCGGGATCGCGGACCAGTCCACATCCGCGGGCACAGCCGGAGGGAAGTAGCGCAGGCCCAACTGCCCGGCTGATGCCTGCAGTTCACGCTGCTCGATGTTGAGCCTGGAAGGGATATGTCCGAGCGCGAGGACCACCGAATCGGCAGTGAGGGAAGCGCCGCCGGCAAGTCCGACGTCGAACGCGGTACCTCCGTCTGCCGAGGCACGCACCGACAAGGCCTCCGTTTCGTGGAAAACGATCGTGACGCCGTCGGGAAGCCGGCCCAGCAGCTCCTCCACGGTGCAGCGGAGATAGCGGCCGTAAAGGGCACGGCTGGGAAAATCCCGTGAGTCCAGGGCGGCCAGTTCGGCGAGCTCCTCCGGCGACAGGGACGGCAACGGGTTAAGCAGCTGCCCGGCACGCCAGCGGTCGAAGGTAGTGCCGGCAACGGGCGGAGCGAGCCTGGGATCCTCGGGAATGACTGTGGGGTAGAAGGCCTGGGTGTTCATGAGGTACAGCCGGGACTGTCCGGGTTGCCAGACGTGCCCCGGCCCCGCCGGATAGGGGTCGATGACGTCGATGTGGACTGCCACCGGGCCGGTCTGGGCGGCGGCGTGGGCGATCAGGCGCTCCAGGACGCTGGTACCCCGCGGGCCTGCGCCAATGATGGCCACCCTGATGCTCGACGATTTACCCACGGCATACAGAGTATCGGCACGGGCCTGCACCGCTTGACTTGCTGCCGTGCGCAGATGTTGTTTGGATGGGGCGCATGACCACCACTGCAGCTGATCAAGCGCCCGGTTCATCATCCGCTACCCCCTCCGCTGCCTCCGCGGTTGCCCCTGAGCCCATTGACGAGAATGTCTGGCTGGAGGACGTCTACGGCGAAGAGCCCCTGGCCTGGGTCCGCGAGCAGAACGCCCGCACCGAGGACCTCCTGGAGGACGCCGATTACGCGGCCCTGGAGGGAAGCATCCTGGAGGTGCTCGACTCGACGGACAGGATCGCCATGGTGGGTAAGCGTGGCGACTGGTACTACAACTTCTGGAAGGACAGCACCAACCCGAAGGGGCTGTGGCGCCGCACAACCTGGGAGAGCTACCTCACCGACTCCCCCGAATGGGATGTCCTGCTGGACGTGGACGCGCTGGCCGCGGCCGAGGGGGTCGAGTGGGTTTTCCATGGAGCCACTTTCCTGCGCCCGGCTGCCGGCGAACGCTACCGCCTGGCGCTGGTGGCACTCTCCCCCGACGGCGGTGACGCCAACCGCTACCGCGAGTTCGACGTCGACACCCGCACCTTTGTGGATGCGGCCGCCGGCGGTTTCGACCTCCCGACGGCGAAGGGGAACCTCTCGTGGCTGGATGCGGATACGCTGCTGGTCGCCTCCACAGCCGTGGGGCTGCCCGCGACGGCTTCAGGGTACGCCCGCACGGCCGTGACCCTGCGGCGAGGAGAGGCCCTTGCCGCGGCTCCCCGATTGTTCGAGATTCCCGAGGACCACATGCTGGCTGTGGTGGCGCACGATTCCACTCCCGGCTTCGAACGCACGTTCGCCGTGGACTACATCGACTTCCACAACCGCAGCACGTTCCTCCGGGCCGGGGAATCCTGGCTGGAGATCGAAGCTCCCACTGACGTCAACCTCAGCGCCCACCGCGAGTGGCTGCTGTTCCGGCCCCAGCAGGACTGGGCCGTCGGCGAAACGACGTACCCGGCCGGTTCACTGCTCGCCGCCAATTTCGACGACTACCTCGCCGGGTCCCGGGACCTGTTGGTGCTGTTCACACCGGACGCGCACACCTCGCTGCAGTCATGGAGCTGGACGCGGAACTTCCTGCTCCTAAACCTCCTACGGGACGTATCCTCCGAAATCCGGGTGCTGGATCCGGCGGCCCCGGCAACATCCCCTACCGGTTCGGGCTCGTGGGCGTCGTCGCTGCTGGATGCGTGCCCGCCGCTGCACGACGTCAACGCCTACGCCGTAGACGATGAGGATGAAGGCCCGGCCGACGGCGGTGCCGGCGACGATTTCTGGCTCGTCGCCACGGGCTTCACCACCCCCAGCACGCTGATGCGCGGCACGCTGGAGCGCGCTGCTGCCGGAACCACCGGGGTGGTGAGCCGGCACGCGGAAGTGAAGGCATCGCCGTCGTTCTTTGATGACGCCCGCTACGAAGTGCAGCAGCACTTCGCCGTATCCGCGGACGGCACGCGCGTCCCGTACTTCCAGGTGGCCTCGCGGGACCTGGTCCTGGACGGGCAGAACCCCACCCAGCTCTCCGGCTACGGCGGCTTCGAAGTCTCCCGCACCCCCGCCTACAGCGGGACCGTGGGCAGGGCCTGGCTGGAGCGGCGGACCACGGCGACCGGAGGAGCCGGTGCATCGCAACACTCGCGGGGCGGCGTCTACGTGGTGGCCAACATCCGCGGCGGCGGCGAATACGGACCGGGCTGGCACCGGGCGGCCCTGAAAGAAAACCGGCACCGGGCCTTCGAGGACTTCGCGGCCGTAGCGCAGCACCTCGTCTCCCGCGGCGTCACCTCCCGGGAGCGGCTTGGCTGTGTCGGCGGGTCCAACGGCGGCCTCCTGGTGGGCAACATGCTGACCAGCTACCCGGAACTGTTCGGTGCAGTTTCCTGTGGCGTGCCGCTGCTGGATATGCGCCGCTACACCAAACTCTCCGCCGGGCACTCCTGGATCGCCGAATACGGCGACCCTGACGTTCCGGAGGAATGGGAGTACATCAGGACGTTCTCGCCGTACCACCTGCTCAAGGACGGTGTGGAGTACCCCGAAACGTTCATCTGGACTGCCACGTCGGACGACAGGGTGGGCCCGGTGCAGGCACGGAAGATGGCTGCACGGATGGAGGCCATGGGCATCCCGAACGTCTGGTACCACGAGGCTCTGGAAGGTGGTCATGCCGGAGCGTCGGACAACCGGCAGGCTGCCGCGCTCCAGGCCCGCAGCCAGCACTTCCTGTGGCGGACGCTGGCTGGCGGATGATGCCTGAGTTGTCGGTGCGGCGGGCAGTGGCCGCTGACGTGGAGCGGCTGGCCGAGGTCCACATCCGGTGCTGGCGGGAGACATACCGCGGCATGCTCTCCGACGCTTTCCTGGCCGCCGTTGATCCGGCAGGACGCCTTGCGCTGTGGCACCAACTGCTGGACCGGCCTGAACCTGCCGAGGTGTGGACAGCCTGCGACGACGGCACCGTGGTGGGATTCGCCGGCATCCGCCGCTTGCCCGCTCCCGGCTCACCGGAGGGCCACCCGCCGCCGGCGTCCGGTGACCTGGAGCTGTGGGGACTGTACCTGCTGGCGTCGCACCAGGGGCTGGGCCTGGGCCGCCGGCTTCTCAAAGCTGCCTTGGGCACGCGGGCGGCAAGCCTGTGGGTGGCCGCCGACAACCACAAGGCCATCGGTTTCTACACCCGGTTCGGCTTTGCTCCCGACGGCGCCGAGGACACCATCCCGGACTGGGAAAACCTCCGCGACATCAGGATGGTCCGCCCCGCGCAGCGTGCTGTCTGAGGCGACCCGGGCTCTACCTCAGCCGGCAGCGACCGGCACTCCGGCAACCACCGGCAACGCGGGGTCACCTGACGCCCAATCACCCGGCTTTTAGGGGCGGGGAGTGACCCCGCGTTGGACGTTTTGCGCTCGGTGCCCGGTTCTGCGTATCCTTGGTGGGCTAGGAATAGCAATTGGAGACGTGCCAGAGCGGCCGAATGGGCTTCACTGCTAATGAAGTGTGGGGCACAACTCCACCGGGGGTTCAAATCCCCCCGTCTCCGCGTTTGGCCCCGGTCCTGGACCGGGGCCTTTTGCGTTCCCGGAGTCCCGCCCCTTCCCCTCCCCCGCGCCTCCTCCCCCATGTAGGTAGCAGCAGATGTCCTTATCAGCCGTCATAACGGCATCAACTGCTACCTACATGGGCAACGTGCGGGCAGCCGGTGGCAGGATAGTGGGATGGCAGCACGCATGACTCCGACGGTGGAAACCGCCACCAGCCAGGCGTGGAATCCCCGCCTCGCGCTGCTGGTTGCCGCCACGCTCTTTATGGAATTTCTGGACGGCACCGTCCTCACCACGGCCATTCCTAACATTGCCGGCGACTTCGGCGTGCCCGCGGCCGATGTGAACATCACCATGACCGCCTATCTCATGACCGTGGCCATGGGCATTCCCCTCAGCGGCTGGCTGGCCGAACGGGTGGGGGCACGGAAAGTCTTCTGCCTCGCAATTGCCGTTTTCACCGTCGCTTCACTGGCCTGCGCCGTAAGCCCGGACCTGACCGTGCTTACTGCGAGCAGGATCGTCCAGGGGGCGGGCGGAGCCATGATGGTCCCGGTGGGTACGCTGCTGGTCCTCCGCGGGACACCCAAGTCGGAACTCCTGCGGGCGACTGCCTTCCTGGTCTGGCCGGCGCTGCTGGCTCCTGTCCTGGCGCCGCTGGTAGGCGGTGCACTGACCACCTACCTCTCCTGGCACTGGATCTTCCTCATCAACCTGCCGCTTGGTGCGGCCGCGTTCATTGCAGCACTCCGGATTGTGCCGGCCGTTTCCGGTGACCCGGCCCGCCGGCTGGACTGGTTCGGGCTCCTGCTGACCACAACGGGAGTGGGGTCGCTGGTGGTTGGCCTGGAACTGGCCACTGCCCATCCCGACGGACCGTGGGCTGCACTCTGCGCGGCTGCTGGAGTGGCGTCCCTTGCGGGTGCCGTGCTCTGGATGCGCCGGGCCAAACACCCGCTCTTTGATCTTTCGGTCTTTCGTACGAGGACTTTCCGGGCCATGGCCACGGGCGGCTTTGTGTACCGCCTGACCATCAGTTCGGTGCCATTCCTGCTGCCGCTGATGTTCCAGACCGGCTTCGGCTGGTCCCCGCTGCACGCCGGGATCATGGTGGCGGCCGTGTTCATCGGCAACATCGGCATCAAGCCGGCCACCACGCCCCTGATCCGGCGGTTCGGGTTCCGGGCCATGCTGGTCCTGGGCTCGCTGGCTTCCGCCATCACCTTCGCACTGTGTGCCGTGCTGACTCCGGACACGCCTCAGGCCGTAATCTTCGCCCTGCTGGTGTGCAGCGGGGCTTTCCGCTCCATAGGGTTCTCTGCGTACGCCTCGGTGCAGTATGCGGACATCGTGCCGGGGCAGCTCACATCGGCCAACTCGGTTTCAGCCACGCTCGTCCAACTGGCCGCGGGCTCCGGGATTGCCGTCGGCGCGCTGCTGATCCGGGTATTCGACGGCGTGGCACTCTTCGACGCGGACGCAGCCGGCCCGTTCCGGGGCGCGTTCCTCGCCATGGCGGTCCTGATGCTCCTCAGCACGGCGGACAGCCTGTCCCTGCACCGGCATGCCGGTGCAGAGGTCAGTCGCCCGGGCGGTCCCGGGGGCGCGAGTGGCCCCGCCGGCGCGGGCATCCCCGCCGGGGCAGAGGTCAGTCGCCCAGGCGGTCCCGGCGGCGCGGGTGGCCCCGCCGGTCCGGGCGCTCCCCCCGCCGGCACCCTACCCGGCGGCCCGGTCAGTCAGGCCGTCAGCCCGCCTGGCCCAGCACCAGCGGAAGAACAGCCCCCGCTCCCGCCTGGCGCAGGGCACGTCCAGCCACGGTAAGGCTCCACCGGCTGTCCACAAGATCGTCGATCAACATCACACCCTGCCCACGCAGTGAACCCAGGGCCGCCTCGAGCTCAGGGCCCACCACCAGCCTGTCCCAGACGCCGGCCAGGCGGTAGGCGCTGTTGCCGCCACGGCTTCCCGTCGGGCCGCCGTGGCCAAGCGACAGCTCGCCGAGGTAGGGCATCCGGCCGATATCGGCAATGCCCCGGGCGAGGGACCGGACCAGTTCGGGCTTGCTCCTGGAAGGCATGCTGACAACCGCGGCCGGCCTTCCGGCCCCGCTCCAGCCCGGGTTGCGGCCGTCACCGGTGGCCCATTCACGCAGGACCTGAACACAGGCCTGCAGCATGGCCGGATCGACAGGACGGTCCGTTGCCCCGGCCGCGAACAGTTCCCGCAGTGATCCGCCCCAGCCGAGATCAGTGAGCCTGGCAAGGATGCGGCCGTTGGCCGTTCCTTCGTCCGCCTTGATTTTGCCCTTGACCGGGACACCGAGGCGGTCCATGCCGCTGGGCCACTGCAGCCGGGCCTCCAGGATGCCGCCTGCGCGGCTCAGCGTCTGGCCTGCGGCGGCAGTGGCGTCAGCGGCAATATCTGCCGGGAACCAGCGGCCCGCACAGTTGTCACATCGCCCGCACGGGTGCGCGGTCTCATCGTCCAGGACGGAGGTGATGTACTCCATCCGGCACCCCGCAGTGTCCTGGTAGATCACCATGGAGTCCTGCTCATCCACGCGGGCCTCGGCAATCCGGCTGTAGCGCTCGGCGTCGTAGACCCATGGAATGCCCGTGGAGCGCCAGCCGCCGCCGACGCGTTCCACCGCCCCGTCCACGGCCAGCACCTTCAGCAGCAGCTCCAGCGGCGTACGGCGGAGGTCCACGCGGGCTTCCAAGGCAACCGTTGAGACGGCGGTTCCGGCCTCAGCCAATGCGGTAAGTACAGCAGTGGCCTTTTCCTCCGACGGCATGGACGCCGTGGCAAAGTATTGCCAGATATCGCGGTCCTCAGACCCCGGCAGGAGCAGCACATCGGCGTTCGCGGCGCCACGGCCGGCACGCCCAACCTGCTGGTAGTACGCCACCGGGGATGACGGCGCACCGAGGTGGACCACAAAACCGAGGTCCGGCTTGTCAAAGCCCATTCCCAGGGCGGAGGTGGCCACAAGCGCCTTGACCTGGTTGTCCTTGAGCAGCTGCTCGGCGCGCTCCCTGTCCGCAGGATCGGTCCGGCCGGTGTAGGCCTGAACCTGATGCCCTGCCTCGGCGAGGAGCCGTGCAGTGTCCTCCGCAGCGGAAACAGTCAGGGTGTAGATGATCCCGCTGCCTGGCAAATCGGCGAGGTGGGTCAGGAGCCAGCCGAGCCGTTCGCGGGAGTCCGGCAGTGCCAGGACACCCAACCGGAGGGAGTCACGGCCGAGCGTGCCGCGGATGGTCAGAACGCCGGCGCCCAGCTGTTCCTCGATGTCGTGGACCACGCGCGAGTTGGCCGTTGCCGTGGTGGCCAGGACGGGAACCGATTCCGGCAGTTGCGTGATCAGGTCAGCAATGCGCCGGTAGTCCGGCCGGAAGTCATGGCCCCAGTCGGAAATGCAGTGCGCTTCATCAATCACCAGCAGGCCCGTCCGCCGGATGAGCTCCGGCAACTGGTGTTCCCGGAAGGAAGGGTTGGTGAGCCGTTCGGGCGAGACCAGCAGGACGTCCACTTCATCGGCAGCAAGCTGTTCCCGCACAGTGTCCCACTCCAGCTGGTTGGCCGAGTTGATGGCCACAGCGCGCACCCCGGCACGTGCCGCGGCGGCAACCTGGTCCCGCATCAGGGCGAGCAGCGGCGAGACAATCAGCGTGGGTCCGGCTCCCCGGCGGCGCAGCAACAGCGAGGCTACAAAGTACACCGCCGATTTTCCCCAGCCGGTGCGCTGGACCACCAAGGCCCGACGCCCGCCGTCGACGAGCGCCTCGATTGCCTCAAACTGCCCATCGTGAAAATCCGCCGCGGGGTGCCCCACGAGTTCCCGAAGGACCTCCAGCGCCTGGATCCTGGTAGTGGACGGTGAATCAGGGGAAGCGGAAAGAAGGGCGGCGTTCTGGGTATCGACCATTGATTCAGTATCCCAGTCCCCACCGACACCCCCGTCCCCGCAGCTCCCCTATGTGGACAATCCAACATGTCCGGACGCCGGCATCAAGAGCCCCGCCGTCACATACCCGGGCGCCCACTCCCCCTCAACAGGGGCCCGGGCACTTCCACGTAAGATAAGACCCGTGACTAGCGAACAGACAAAGACTTTTGACCTTTCGGCATCCTTCAAGGCCTACGACGTCCGGGGCATTGTGGGCGATTCAATCACCGCCGAAATCGTCGAAGCCGTGGGGGCCGCGTTCGTGGATGTCCTCGGGCTGGAAGGCCAGACCGTCCTGGTGGGCGGCGACATGCGCCCCTCCTCCCCCGAGTTCGCCAAGGCCTTCGCCGACGGCGCCGCCACCCGTGGCGCCAACGTTCAGCTCCTTGACCTCATCTCCACCGACGAGCTCTACTACGCCTGCGGCTCCCTGAACGCCGCCGGTGCAACCTTCACCGCCAGCCACAACCCTGCCGAATACAACGGCATCAAGATGGCCAAGGCCGGAGCGCAGCCCATCTCCTCCGAATCGGGGCTCAAGGAGATCCAGGCCCTCGCCGAGGAGTACCTGAATACCCGCTCAATCCCGGTGGCCGCCACACGCGGCAAGATCGGAGTCCACGACGTCCTGAAGGGCTACGCCGAATACCTGCGCGAACTGGTGGACCTGTCCGGCAGCCGGCCGCTCAAAGTTGTGGTCGATGCAGGAAACGGCATGGCAGGCCTCACCACGCCCGCCGTCCTGGGCGATGCGCTCCTGCCGAAGCTCCCGTTCGACATTATTCCGCTCTACTTCGAGCTGGATGGCTCCTTCCCCAACCACCCCGCCAACCCCCTCGAGCCCGAGAACCTCCTCGACCTGCAGGCCGCCGTCGTCAAGCACGGCGCGGACATCGGTTTGGCCTTCGACGGCGACGCCGACCGCTGCTTCGTCATCGACGAAAAGGGCGAGCCCGTCTCGCCGTCGGCCATCACAGGCATGGTGGCGCGCCGCGAAATCGCACGCGCCCAGGCCCAGGGCGAGGCGACGCCCACCATCATCCACAACCTGCTCACCTCCCGCGCGGTGCCCGAACTGGTGGCGAACGACGGCGGACGCGCCGTCCGCACGCGCGTTGGCCACTCCTTCATCAAGGCAGTCATGGCCGAGGAAGGTGCCGTCTTCGGCGGCGAGCACTCCGCCCACTTCTACTTCCGCGACTTCTGGAACGCAGACACAGGCATGCTTGCTGCCATGCACGTCCTCGCAGCACTTGGCGAGCAGGACGGCCCGCTGTCTGAGCTCGGCCATGAGTACGAGCCCTACGTCTCGTCCGGTGAGATCAACTCCGAAATTGAGGACAAAGCCGGCGCCGTGGAGCGTGTTCGCGTCGACTTCGCCGCTGAGGACATCACCGTGGACACCATGGACGGCAGCACGTTCACCGCCAACGACGGCAGCTACTGGTTCAACCTCCGCCCGTCCAACACCGAGCCGTTCCTCCGACTGAACGTCGAAGCCACGGACCGCCCGCTGATGGAACGCGTGCGCGACCGCGTCCTGGCCAATGTCCGGCGCTAAACCGCACGTGGCGCACGAACCCGCAGACAGCCCGGCCGCCGGGGAATCCTGGCGGGATTCCGTGCCGGAGGCCAGCGCCGCGGATCTGGAGAACCTGATGGGCACCGGAATCGGTGCCGCCCAGGAACAGCTGGAACGCAACGGCGGCTTCCTGCCGTTCGCGCTGGTGGTGGAGAACGACGGCGAAGTCCGCCTGATGGCCGTAACGCCGGCGGATGCCGAGGAAGGCTCCGACGGCGACTTCGACGCGGATGCGATGATCAGCGACCTCACCGAAGTGCTCCGCCAAAACCGGGCCGGTTTCCGTGCCGCCGCGGTGGTCTGCGATATCACGCTGGTCGAGGAAGAGTCCGACGCCATCCACGTGGCCGCCGAGCATCGGGACGGCTCGGTTTTCGCCGCGGTCCTCCCCTACGCCGCCAACACCGCAAGCCGCGAATGGGAGTTCGGCCAATTGGCCGCCGACACCAATGAGCCCGCCATCTGGGTGGACTAGACCGCGGCGGATGGCCATGAAAATCAACGCCTTTGCCGATGTCAGCCTTCGGGCCCTGATGGTCCTTGCCGCCGCACCCGAGGCCACGCTGCTCACCACTCAGAACATCGCCGATGCCGTTGGCACACCGTACAACCACGTCAGCAAGGCGATGGCCAAGCTGCGGGGCCTGGGCCTGATCGACGTTGAACGAGGCAGGAGCGGCGGAGCCCGGCTAAGTCCGGCAGGCAGGCTCGCGACGGTGGGCCACGTCCTGCGGGCACTGAATACGCGGCTGGACGCTGCCGACTGCGTCGGTCCCGGCGGCGACTGTCCGCTGATCAACGAGTGCAAACTCCGGGCCGCCCTGGGCCGGGCCCGTGAGGCCTTCTACCGGGAACTCGACGACGTGGTGGTCGCTGAATTGCCGGGATCCAGGCAGATGGCCCCTGTGTTCCAGATGATCGGCCTGCGCCCCGGCATCAAGGCCGAAGCCATCCCGGCCCCCTGATCCGGGCCTTTCGCCCGCTATTCAGACTTTCTGTGACGAACCCGATTTGATCTCAATTTCTACGAGGTGTAGAAATTGAGGTATCAATACAGGCATTTGAGATGCATGTATTGCCGGACCGGACGAAGGCCCCGGTCACCTACCTCAGGAGTACGCATGCTCTCGGACAAATCCCGCCCTGTCATTGAGGCCACCCTGCCGCTTGTCGGCTCGCGGATCGGCGCAATCACCCCCAAGTTCTATGCGCGGCTGTTCGCAGCCCATCCGGAACTGCTGGACGGACTCTTCAGCCGCTCCAACCAGCGCTCGGGCAACCAGCAGCAGGCACTCGCCGGAAGCATCGCCGCTTTCGCCACCCACCTGGTCAACAACCCGGGCACCCTCCCGGAAACCGTCCTCTCCCGGATCGCCCACAAGCATGCTTCGCTGGGAATCACTGAGCCGCAGTACCAGGTTGTTTACGAGCACCTGTTTGCGGCCATTGCCGAGGATCTGGCCGACGTCATCACGCCGGAGATCGCGGCGGCCTGGACCGAGGTGTACTGGCTGATGGCAGATGCCCTCATCAAAATCGAGAAGGGCCTTTATGCCGCCCAGGCCAACGGCACAATGTGGGCGCCGTGGCGGGTCGCAGCCAAGACCCCTGCAGGCACCGGCGCCATGACCTTCACCCTGGAACCGGCGGACGATACCCCCATCACGGTTGCCCTTCCCGGCCAGTACGTGAGCGTCAAGGTCCGGCTGCCGGACGGCCTGCGGCAGGTCCGCCAGTATTCGCTGTCCGACGATGCCGGCATCAGCCGCACCTTCACTACCAAGCTCGACGACGGCGGTGAGGTCTCCCCCGTGCTGCACAACACGGTCGAGGTGGGCGACATCCTGGAGATCTCCAACCCCTACGGCGAGATCACACTCAAGGACGGCGACGGCCCGGTGGTCCTCGCCTCGGCCGGCATCGGCTGCACGCCCACCGCGTCCATCCTGCGCTCCCTCGCCGAAGCGGGGTCGGAGCGGCAGGTCCTGGTGCTCCACGCGGAAAGCACCCTGGAAAGCTGGGCTCTGCGCAGCCAGATGACGGACGACGTCGACCGCCTCGCGGGTGCCGACCTGCAGCTCTGGCTGGAGGAACCACGCGCCGGGTCCCGCGAGGGATTTATGTCCCTGCGCGAAGTGGACCTGCCTGCCGACGCGTCGCTGTATCTTTGCGGTCCGCTGCCGTTCATGAAGCACATCCGCAACGAAGCCATCAATGCCGGCATCCCCGCCACCAGGATCCACTACGAGGTTTTCGGCCCCGACATCTGGCTGGCTTCTTAAAAGCAGAAGTAACGACGACGGCCCCGCACCTTTTCAACAAAGGTGCGGGGCCGTCGTCGTACTTTATGGGATGTGTCAGCCCAGGCGGGCCTTCAGGCCGGCCAGCTCGGCCTGCAGTGCTTCGGGGAGCGAATCGCCGAAGTTGGCGTACCATTCCTCGATGGATGCCAGCTCGGTGGCCCACTCCGCCGGATCCACGCGAACGGCTTCCTCAACCTGGGCCGGGGTCATGTCCAGGCCCTTGAGGTCGATGGACTCGCCCGTGGGAACGAACCCGATGGGCGTCTCGACGGCGTCAGCCTTGCCCTCGAGGCGCTCGATGGCCCACTTGAGGACGCGCGCGTTATCGCCGAAGCCAGGCCAGGCGAAGCCGCCCTCGGGAGTGCGGCGGAACCAGTTGACCAGGAAGATCTTGGGCAGGCGCTCCGGGTTGGCCTTTGCGGACAGGTTGACCCAGTGGTTCAGGTAATCGCCTGCGTCGTAGCCCATGAAGGGCAGCATGGCCATGGGGTCGCGGCGAACCACGCCCACCGCACCTGCCGCCGCGGCGGTGGTCTCGGAGGACAGCGTGGAACCCATGAAGATGCCGTTTGACCAGCTGCGGGCCTCGGTCACCAGGGGGATGGTGGTCTTGCGGCGGCCGCCGAACAGGATCGCGGAAAGCTCCACGCCGTCCGGGTTGTTGTACTCCTCGGCCAGCATGTCGATCTGGTCGATCGGCGTGCAGAAGCGGGAGTTCGGGTGGGCTGCCGGCTTGTCCGAGTCCGGGGTCCAGGAGTTACCCTGCCAATCGGTGAGGTGGGCAGGCACTTCCTCGGTCATGCCCTCCCACCAGACGCCGCCGTCGTCGGTCAGTGCGACGTTGGTGAAGATGCTGTTGCCCTTGGCGATGGCGCGCATCGCGTTGGGGTTGGTGCCCCAGCCGGTGCCCGGAGCCACGCCGAAGAGGCCGGCCTCGGGGTTGACGGCGCGGAGCTCGCCTTCCTTGCCGAAACGCATCCAGGTGATGTCGTCACCCAGGGTTTCAACTTTCCAGCCCTCGATGGTGGGATCAAGCAGCGCGAGGTTCGTCTTGCCACAGGCGGACGGGAAAGCTGCTGAGATGTAGTACTTTTTCTGTTCCGGGGAGGTCAGCTTCAGGATGAGCATATGCTCGGCCAGCCAGCCTTCGTCTCGGGCCATCACGGAGGCGATGCGGAGGGCGTAGCACTTCTTGCCCAGCAGGGCGTTTCCGCCGTAGCCGGAGCCGTAGGACCAGATGGAGCGCTCCTCGGGGAAGTGGACAATCCACTTGTCCGGGTTGCACGGCCACGGCACGTCGGCCTGACCAGCGGCGAGCGGTGCACCCAGAGAGTGCAGGGCCGGCACAAAGAAAGCGTCGGTCTCGGTCATGCGGTCCAGGACATCGGTACCGATGCGGGCCATGATGCGCATCGAGGCGACAACGTAGGCACTGTCGGTGATCTCGACGCCGAACTTCGGATCCTCAGCGTCCAGGTGCCCCATCACGAACGGGATGACGTACATGGTGCGTCCGCGCATGGAACCTGCAAACAGCCCGCGCAGCTTCTGCTTCATCTCGGCCGGCGCCATCCAGTTGTTGGTAAAGCCGGCGTCATGCTCCTTCTCGGAGCAGATGTAGGTCTGCTCTTCCACACGGGCTACATCCGCGGGATCAGAGAATGCAGCAAAAGAATTGGGGAAGAGCTCCTGGTTCAGGCGCGTCAGCGTTCCTGCTGCGACGAGCTCGTCCGTGAGACGCGTGTTTTCCTGTTCAGACCCGTCAACCCAGTGGATCCGGTCGGGCTGCGTAAGCTCAGCAACCTCTTCGACCCATGCCAACAGTGCTGCATGCGTGGTGGGTGCTGTTTCAAGCAGCGGCTTCTGCGCCAGATCGCCCATTGCGGTTCCCTTCCTCGGGTTCATCGGTGTGTCCTAAATGCTATTGGCCGCCCGAGGGTCGCAGGCGGCCCTCTAACTGCACCTTTCTGCTCGTTGGAACCGGAAACCGCGCAAATTCAAGGAACGGCGCAGCAAAACGCTGGATTTAAGTGACGAAGGTCACCTAGACCGGTCTAGTCGCGTATATTACACGCCTCTCGATTTGGTACTCAGGCCCCCACTCGCGTAAAGTAATTCGAGGTTCGGGGAGCGAGATACTCCACGAAACAGAATATGCGCCCATAGCTCAGCTGGATAGAGCGTCTGTCTACGGAACAGAAGGTCAGGGGTTCGAATCCCTTTGGGCGCACAGAATGAAGGCCCGCACCGGTTCGCCGGTGCGGGCCTTCTGCTTTAAGCAACTGACGGCAGGCAACCGGCGCTCCCCGCCGCGCGGAAGCCGGGCGTAGGCTGGAGAAATGACGCCCCGGACCGTGGAACGCGAATTTGATGTCGTAGTGATCGGCGCAGGCGCCGTGGGCGAAAACGTGGCAGACCGGGTGATCCAGGGCGGACTTACTGCCGTAGTGGTCGAAGCGGGACTGGTGGGCGGGGAATGTTCCTACTGGGCCTGCATGCCGTCCAAGGCCTTGCTCCGTCCCGGGACCGCCCTGCACGGAGCCCAGACAGTTCCGGGCGCAGAAGAAGCGGTCACGCGCACCCTCGATGTCGCAGCCGTGCTCAGGCGCCGCGACTATATGACGTCCAACTGGCAGGATGACGGCCAGGTGAAGTGGCTGGAAGACACGGGGATCGAACTAGTCCGCGGTCACGGCCGGCTCACCGGGGTCCGCGAGGTTGAAGTAGCCGGACTGGACGGCAATACGTACCAGCTCAACGCACGTCACGCCGTCGTGCTCGCTACCGGCTCCACGCCCAACCAACCGCCCATCGACGGTCTGGCCGGACTCAAGGTCTGGGGCACACGGGAAGCCACGTCAGCGAAGGAAATCCCGGAACGCCTTGCCGTGGTCGGCGGCGGAGTGGCCGGGACCGAGCTGGCGCAGGCGTTCGCCCGCCTTGGCGCTGACGTGACGCTCGTGGCGCGGAGCGGGCTCCTGCGCACCTTCCCGGCCGAGGCTGGCAGGCTCGTGACGGCGGGGCTCCGTGCGGACGGCGTGGAAGTCCGCCTCAACACGGCCACGGAAAGCATCCGGGAAAACGCGGACGGCACCTTCACCCTGACCCTCCACAACCGGACCGCCGGCGAAAAGAGCACCGTGACGGCCAGCAAGGTCCTGGTCTCCACCGGTAGGCACCCCACCCTCGAACGCCTCGGCCTGGAGAGCGTGGGCCTGGGGGCACCGGACGGGGAGCCGCTCCGGCTGGATACCGATTCAACCGGCCTAGTCCACGGCGCCGCGGGCGACGAACCCTGGCTCTACGCTGTGGGCGACGCCGCCGGCAAGAACTACTTCACGCACCAGGGAAAATACGAGGCCAGGGCTACCGGGGACGCCATCGCCGCCCGCGCCAAGGGCGAGCTTGAGGGCGCGCCGGCACCTTGGAGCCGCTACGCCCAGACCGCCAGCCAGCATGCCGTGCCCAGCGTGGTGTTCACGGACCCCGAAGTGGCAGCAGTCGGACGAACGCTGGAGCAGGCCCGGACGGACGGCTACAACGCCTCATCCGTGGACCTGCCCATCCAGGTGGCGGGATCGTCCCTGCACTCGGAACACTACGAAGGCTGGGCGCAGCTGGTAGTGGACGAGGACCGCGGAGTGCTCCTCGGAGCCACCTTCGCCGGGCCCGATGTGGGAGAGCTCCTGCACGCTGCCACGATTGCCGTGGTGGGAGAAGTCCCCCTGGACCGGCTGTGGCACGCGGTGCCCTCCTATCCCACAATCAGTGAGGTGTGGCTTCGGCTCCTCGAGAAGTACGGCCTCTAGCCACTATTTGAACTGACCGGTCAGTTCGGTTAGTCTGGGTGCAGACAGTCTTCGTCGAAAGGTCCCCTTGCTCTCTGCACAGCAACTCCATGTGAAAGGCCGGCGCGACGATCTTCTGCCGCCCACCTCCCTGCGCGTCAGCCGGGGTGAGCTGCTCCTGGTAACGGCCGACCGGCAGGACCAGCGGACGGCGCTCGCCCTCACCATCAGCGGACGCATGAAGCCCACCGGCGGACAGATCGGCTGGGCAGGGAACGGGAAGATCAAGAACCTCAGGCTCGCCAGCGCCCTGGTTGACTCCCCCGCAGTGAACGAACCCGAGCCGCACCTCAGCGTCCGGGACCTCGTCACCGAGGACCTCGCCCTGGTCCCCCGGCGGTACCGCGGGGCCCTCCTCAGCAAGCCCTGGCTCAAGGTCAACAGGTTCGAGGACATCGCGGACCTCTGGACCGAACAGCTGCCCGCCGGGAAGCGCATGGAGCTGCTCACCGCCCTTGCCCTGGCCAACCCGCACACGGACCTCCTGGTGGTGGACTCCCCGGACAGGCACAGTGCCAGTGTTGCGGACTGGCTGCCGCGGCTTCAGACGTTGGCGTACGACGGCGGCCGGCCACTCGCCGTCGTCGCCACCGTCACTGCCCTCCCGGACTCGTGGACGGGCCCGGTGGCAGTGATTGGCAATGCGGTGGAACGGCAGGACACAGCGCCCGGTGAACCTGACCCTGCTGACGACGAAACAGAATCCCTCCTATTCGAAACCGAGGATGCCAAGTGACCGTGCTGCGGCTGGCCCGTTCCGAACTCAAGCGGATGACCGGCGGGCTGCTGCCGAAGCTGACCATCCTGGCCCTGATCATGGTGCCGCTCCTGTATGGGGCCGTATACCTGTACGCGAACTGGAACCCGTACGGGAACCTGAACCAGATCGACGCCGCCCTGGTGGTGGAAGATACCGGAGCCACATCCGCCGACGGCGCCGAACTCCAGGCCGGGAAGGACGTGGCTGACGGGCTGATCGACGGCCACGTCTTCAACTGGCAGCCTGTCGCCACGGCGGAGGAAGCCGATGCGGGTGTCAGCAGCGGGAAGTACGCCTTCGCCCTGAAGATTCCCAAGGACTTCTCCACCAACCTGGTCTCCCCCGGCAGCTTCGACTCGGCCAGCCAGGCCATGCTCAACGTCACCACCAACGACGCCAACAACTATCTGTTGAGCACCATCGTGGACAAACTGACCACGTCGGTCCACAGCACCGTGGCCACGGAGGTGGGTGAAGAGACGGCAAACCAGCTCCTCACCGGCTTCGGCACCATCCACGCCCAGATGATCAAAGCCGGTGATGGCACCGGTCAGCTGGCCGACGGCGTGGCCACCCTGCGTGACGGCGCCGGAACCCTGCACACCGGAACGTCCGAGCTCAGTACCGGGGCCGGCGAGCTTTACCTCGGGCAACTGAAACTGCGGGACGGCGCCAACCAGCTCACGGACGGCGCCGGACAGCTCAGCAGCGGCCTGACCGTGCTGAAGGACAAGACCGCCACCCTCCCGACGGACGCCCAAACGCTCGCCGGCGGGGCCGCGGGTGTGGCTGCAGGAAACGCCCAGCTCAACACCAGGATCCAGAACGTTGTCACGCAGCTCGACGCCGCGGACCAGGGGCTGCGGGCACGCGTCATTGACTCGAACACCCGCCTGGTCGCCGGGCAAGTGATCACCCAGGAGCAGGCAAACAGGATTCTGGCCGACTTCGATTCAGCTGCCGCCTCCAGCCCGGTGGCCGCGGCGAAGACCACCATCCAGGCCGACGCCGCCCAGATCCAGCAACTGGCGGACGGCTCCGCGGCAGTAAGCGTGGGGGCAGCACAGCTCGCCGCGGGCATGCCAGCATTGAAGGACGCGGTTACCCAGGCCTCCGCCGGCGCGGACCAGCTCCACACCGGGGCCGCCACGTTGGCAACCGGCGAGCAGGCCGCACTGGACGGGGCCGGCCGTCTCGCCGAAGGAGCTAAATCGGTGGACGCCGGTGCGGGGCAGCTTGCCGCCGGCGCCGGCACCGCCGCCGAGGGTTCCCGGACACTTGCCGACGAAATCGCCAAGGGCGCCGGCCAGGTGCCCAACCCGGACGATGCGCAGAAGGACAGCCTGTCGCAGGTGATCGCCGATCCGGTGGCGGTCAGCAACGTCTCCCAGGCCAAGGCGGATTCCTACGGCGCCGGCCTGGCACCTTTCTTCCTGACCCTGGCGCTGTGGATCGGCATCTTTATGCTGGTCCAGGCCATGCGGCCCATCACCCAGCGGGCCCTGGCGTCGAACGCCCCCGCCTGGAAAATCGCCGTCGGCGGCTGGCTTCCCTTCCTGGCCGTTTCAGCGGTCCAGGCCACCCTCCTGACCCTGGTGGTAAACCTCGCGCTGGGACTCAACCCGGCACATCCCGTGCTGATGTGGCTGTTTATGCTGGCCGCGGCCATGGCGTTCAGTGCCATCATCCAGGGTGTGGTGGCCTTGCTGGGATCGCCCGGCAAGCTGGTGGTGCTCATCCTGCTGGTGCTGCAGCTGGTGTCCTCGGGCGGCACGTTCCCGTGGCAGACCACCCCGCAGCCCCTGCACGTGGTGCACGAGGTCCTTCCCATGGGCTACGTGGTCACTGGCATGCGGCACCTGATTTATGGCGCCGACCTGTCCATGATTGTGCCCACTGTCCTGGGGCTTCTCGGCTACACGCTGCTGGGCGCCGCGATGTCCACGTTTGCCGTCCGGAAGCACAAGTATTGGACGCTCAAGACGCTCAAGCCCGAGATCGCAGTATGAGTGCCGTGATGTCGGAACACAGTCCGGTTGAGAAGAAACTCCGGCCCGCCCGGACCAACGCCACCCGGCAGAAGCTCTTCGACGCCTCCATGGAGCTGATCGGTGAGCGGGGCGCTGCCGGCGTCACCGTGGATGAGATCGCCGCGGCGGCGGGCGTCTCCAAGGGCACTGTCTACTACAACTTCGGCAGCAAGTCCGACCTGATCGCGCAGCTGCTGCGGCATGGCGTGGACATCCTGAAGGCCCGGCTGCTGAGCGCCTCCACCGGCCCCGGCCTTGCGGGTGAACCCGGAGCTGACCCCTTGGTGGCCATGGAGGAAATGATCGGCCAGGCCATGGATTTTATGGCCGACTACCCGTCCTTCGCCCGCCTGTGGGTGAGTGAAAACTGGCGTACGCCCAGCGTGTGGCGCGATACCTTTGCTGTGCTCAGGACCGAACTCCTGGCCGTGATCGGGGATGCCATTGAATCCGTGGCGGCCGTCCACCCCGTGGACCCGTCCATATCGCGTGGCAGCCTGGAAACGGCGATCTTCGGCGCCTGCTTTGTGGTGGGCCTTGACCGCGTGACCTACAACCCGGAACGGAGCCGTGACCAAAGTGTTGCAGCAATCATGGCAATCATGCGCGGCTACGTCCTGAAGTAACTCCGCCCTCGGGGATGATTGATCCCATGCGCCACATGGGTATCAGCGGAAAGTTCGCCTTGATCACGGCCGTCGCCGCCCTGGGCATGCTGGTGCTCACCGCCATCACGCTCGAGGAAGCCGTCATGGCCACGTTCCTGGGCCTCGTGGCACTGGCATACGTCGCCGCGGTGGCCGACGTTGTGCTGCGGCGCCGCAACCTCGCCCTGCTGGCCACTGGCGTTGGTACCAGCCTGACGGTGGCCTTTTTCCTGGCCTTCGTCAGCACGTGGGAGCTCGCGTTTGTTGACCAGTCCACCATCGTTGGTACCCCGCTCCCCACTGACGACCCGGACAACTACTTCTTCTGGGCCGCAGCCTCGGCCGTAGCCACGGTGCTGGTCCTGTTCCTCGGGGTTGTGTGGCCCTCAGGCAAGCGGCTGGGTGCCGGCGGACGGCTTCCTGCCGGGGGCCGCAACTCCCCGTCGGGGCAGCGGCGGCCAGCCGCGGGAACTACGGCTGGTGCGCGGCGTACCGCAGCCCGGGGCGGAGCAGCGTCACGGGGCGGAGCAGCGTCACGGGAAGGCGCTGCCGCGCAGCGGGGTTCAGCCTCGGGCGGGGGCGCTCAGCGCGCCTCCGGCTCCCGGGCCCCTGCCCGGCTGCCCGCGGGGGCGCGGGTACCCGTGCCGGCCAAGCGGGCGTCGGAGTCCGCGTCCCCGGTGCGTAACCCGGCGCTCAAGCCGGCCCCCAAATCCGGCACCAATTCGGCGTACCGCCGCTGACGGGACGTGCGCCCGCCGGTGAGCACCGCCGTCGCCACCCCGCCCAGGAGGATTGCGCCGCCAGCCAGTTCGGCCGGCGTCGGAACCTCGGCAAGGACCAGCCAGGCAGCACTCATCCCCACCACGGGGACCAGCAGCGTGAAGGGAACCACGGCGGACGACGGGTAGCGGGCAAGCAGCCGGTTCCAGATTCCGTACCCAACCAGTGAGCCGAAAATGGCGGTGTAGAGCGCGCTGAGGATGGTGACCGGCTGCAGGTTGGCCAGCGTTCCCAGAACCGCCGCGGGCCCGTCCACCAGGAACGAGAGTCCGGCGAGCGGCAGCGGCACCACGGCACCGGACCAGACCACCAGCCCGAGTCCTGACGCGGCCTTCGCCTGGCGGGCCACCACGTTCCCGACAGCCCACGACAGCGCTGCCCCAAGCACGATGATCAGCGGCAGGACAGGCGCCACGGCGCTGCGTCCCAACGCCACCACCGCCAGGCCGGCAACGCCAAGCACAACGCCGAACAGCTGGCTTCGGCTGGGCCGTTCCCCGAGCAACCCGGCCGACAGCAGCACCGTCAGCAGCACTTGCGCCTGCAGGACAAGGGAAGCGAGGCCGGCCGGCATGCCCAGGGCCATCGCCAGGTACAGGAGGCCAAACTGGCCGGCACTCATAAAGAGCCCGACGCCGATGATCGCCTTCCAGCTGACATCCGGCTTCCGGATAAAGAAGATCAAGGGGAAGACCACCAGGACGAACCGCATGGCAACGAACGGCAGCGGCGGAACCTCCCCGCTGCCGGTGTGCAACCCCATGTCGATGGCCACAAAGTTCAGGCCCCAGAGAACGGCGACCAGGAGGGCCAGGAGGGAGTGTCGGAGGTTCACGGTTCAACTCTGACAGAGCGCCGGACGGCGGACCAATGGTGGACACAGGCTGGACTCGGTGGCAGCCGTGCCGTGTCTCCGGGCGGCGTGTCTCCCGGCGCAGGTCAGTGGGCGCGCGGAACCTTGAATTTGGTGATCCGGGCGTCCTGGCCGTCCAGTTCGGCCCAGGACTTGTCCGTTTCCAGGACCGTCAGGGCGCTGGAGGGATAGCGCGTTGCCGCGTCCATGTAGGCGTCATGGTCCGAGTCACGGGATGCCAGGTGCATGGCCAGGTCCTGGACGCCGGGCATGTGCGAGATGAGCATCAGCGTGGTGACGGTGTCCGGCACGTGGTTGACCACAGTGAGCATGCGCAACGCGGAGGCAGCATACAGGCCGTCCTCAAGTTTCGGCGTCGGCGCCTTGTCCCCGAGCTCTGAGCACACCCACGTGCACGTCTGACGGGTCCGAAGCGCGCTGGAACACAGGATGAAGTCCGGGTAGATGTTGTGTTTGGCCAGCCATTTTCCGGCCAGGGGTGCTTCCCGGTGCCCGCGTTCCTCCAGCGGCCGTTCGTGGTCAGCCACGCCGCCGGGCCAGTCCGCCTTGGCATGGCGCATGATCACCAGGCGCTTAATGTGGTGGTCGCTCATGCCTCCACCCTATAGCCGCGGAGGCCAATGCTCGCTGGCCCGGAACGCTCGAAAGCGGCCGCGCCGGGGGGTGCAGCCGCTTTCGCGCGTCGCTGAAGGACTAGATCGAGTATTCCGGAGCGGCCCAGACCACTACTTCGGGGTGCTCGTAGAAGCGGTAGCCCTGGCCGCGGACCGTGCGGACGGTGTTGGCCAGGCGGCCGAGCTTGGAGCGGAGACGGCGGATGTGGACGTCGATGGTGCGCTCGTTCGGGACCTCCTCGGCGTTGCGCCACAGGCCCTCGAGCAGTTCATCGCGGCCAACCGTGCGGGTGCCGTTTTCGACGAGGTAGTTAAGGAGTTCGAACTCTTTGAAGGTCAGGTTCAGGGATTCGCCGTCGAGGTGGACTTCGCGGCGGGCAAGGTCGATCAGCACACCGGACGGACGCGGCTCCGCAGACTGCTGCAGCCGGGCGGTTTCGGTGCGCTTCTGTGCGTTGACGGTGGGGTCGCCAAAGGTGGAACGGACGACGTCGAGCGCGGAACCCGGGGCGCCCGTGGGAGCCATGGCGACCGCTGCGTACGTTTCGGCACCGGTGATGAGGGACTGCGCATAGGCGCGGATTTCCTGGGCAAGCTTGGCAATGGAGGTTCCTGCAGCTGCGGCAGTCTCCTCATCGATCCCCATGTACAGGACAAATCCACGGGCCACGTTGTCGTTGGCGACGGGGCGCACGGTGTTGGGCCCCGATACCACCGGCGTCGGCGCGGTAAACGGCGCGGCTTCGGCGGGCTGGACGGCGCGCAGCTGGCCGTAGGAGTTGGGGTTGTAACCCTGGGGGACGTAGCCGGGAGCGGGAAAGCTGGTTCCGGAGGTGGCCGGGGCGAACGCGGGCCGGGTGCCAAAGCCTTGGCGGAGCCCGGCTGCCTGGCTGGGCTTACCTGCGTTACGGACGGAAATGTGGACGTATCCGGATGCAACTGACATGAATGCTTACCTCAATGTGAATGGCCGTCATCGCGGCTCGAATGCTCGGGTTGCCTGCAATGAAAATCTGGAAGGGAGGGGCGCCCGACTCTGGACTGGGGGGAGTAGGCGAATGCCTAAGAACTTCGTGGGGTTTGAAGGTCAGGCGTGCATTCGACAACAGCGCATGTCGGCAGCAGCGGATGTGCTGGGCCAATATTCTGCGGCTGCAGGTGCTGTTGAGTTCTTGTTCACAATTGAAAGTGTGCAACGTAACAATGAAAACTTGCAAGTAACAAAGGGTCAGTCATTCCGCATTGTGAGACAAAACCGCAAATTGTGGTGTAGATCACGATTCTGGCAGAACGATAAAATAACACTTGTTATCCGGAAGAACCGCCCGTGCAGGCAAAGTTGACGAACTTTATTCGGCTGGAACTAGGCACGGACTCTTGAAATTCATCGACGTATGGTTTACCGAAATTGCGCCTCCCGTTTTGTCTCCTGTCCACCCGCGGACGCTCCTGCAGCCGGGAATTTCGTCCAAACCGGCAACGGAAGCGGCTTAACACGGTCTTTAGGCCCCGTGGTGCCGTTCCGCACATAGGACCGGGGGACGCACCGGCGGGCCGTTCAGCTCGCTAGGCTGAGATTCACAGCGTGCACACAGGAACCCCATAGCGTGAGCTAACCGAAAGATCAGAGAGTGGTCCCATGGCCACTTCGCACTCCATGACCAACAACCTTCCGCAGCTGACCCACCCGGACGGCTCCCCTATCCGCGCCTTGGTAGTCGACGACGAACCCAGCCTCTCTGAGCTTATGAGCATGGGGTTGCGCATGGCCGGCTGGTCCGTTGCCGTGGCCCCGGACGGCCCGGAGGCCGTAAAGCTCGCCAAGGAGTTCCGCCCGGACGTCCTGGTACTGGACGTCATGCTGCCGGGGTTCGACGGCGTTGAGCTGCTGGGCAGGATCCGCGCCTTTGCCCCGGAGGTACCTGCGCTGTTCCTGACTGCCAAGGACGCCGTCCAGGACCGGATTGTAGGGCTGGCCGCCGGCGGGGACGACTACGTCACGAAGCCCTTCAGCATGGAAGAGGTCCTGCTGCGGCTGCACCGCCTGGTTCAGCGGTCCGGCGTGGCTGCGATGGACACGGCCGAGCTGGTGGTGGGCGACCTTGTCCTCAACATCGACACCCGTGAAGTCACCCGGGCCGGTGACGGGCTGCAGCTGACGGCAACCCAGTTCGAGCTGCTCCGCTACCTGATGGAGAACCCCAGGCGCGTCATCAGCAAGGCGCAGATCCTCGACCGGGTCTGGAACTACGATTTCGGCGGCCAGGCGAACATTGTGGAACTCTACATCTCCTATCTTCGCAAGAAGGTGGATGCAGTGCACCCGCCCATGATTCACACCGTGCGGGGTGCCGGCTACGTCATCAAACCGGCCGAATAGCGCCGCCGTCCATGCCGCGAGAAATCACGCACCCTGGCCGCAGCTGGCTGAAACCGGCAACCTGGCACCTGCGCACGCGCCTGATCCTGCTGGCAATGACGTTGCTGGTGGCCATCTGCGGCGCCGTGGGCCTGTTCAGCTATGCCTCCATGGATTCGTTCCTTACCAGGCAGCTGGATGAACAGTTGAGCCAGGCCGCCAACCGCTCGAATGATCCCGGCCGCCCGCCCCAGGGTGGCTTCAACGGCAGGGATCCCCTGGATGCCCGTGGCCAGAGTGTCGGAACCCTGAATGCGCGCATCGTCAACGGTCAGATCAACATTGGCGGCTACCTCGACTCGGACACCACCCGGTCTGCGCTCAGCTCTGAAGACAAGCAAACACTGCTGGCACTGACGCGGAACGGCAATCCCGTGGATCGCCCACTCTCCAACGGGGATTATCGGATTGTGGCCGTGGAAACCGGCTTCGGCGACGTTTTGGTCACGGGGCTTCCCCTGGCCGGCAAGGAAAGCACCCTCGCTTCACTGGTGTGGACCTTCGTCTTTGTCTCGCTGGGCGGGCTGGTGCTGATCGGGCTCGCCGGAACGGTGCTGATCCGCCGGACCATGCAGCCGCTGGAGCAGCTGTCCGAGGTGGCAACCAAGGTTGCGCGGCTCCCGCTGGACGCCGGCGAGGTGGCCCTCGCGGTGCGCGTCCCGCCGTCGAACGCCAATCCCGGAACCGAAGTGGGCAGCGTGGGCCACGCCCTGAACCTGATGCTGGACAACGTCGCCAGCGCCCTTGAGGCGCGGCAGCGGAGCGAGACGAAAGTGCGGCAGTTCGTTGCCGATGCCTCGCATGAACTGCGCACCCCGTTGACCGCTATCCGCGGGTACACGGAGCTGATGCGGATGACCGAAGACTTCACGCCGGACGGCCGGAAGTCCCTCGCACGCGTGCAGAGCCAGTCCGAACGCATGACCACCTTGGTGGAGGACCTGCTCCTGCTCGCCCGGCTTGACGAAGGGCAGCCCCTGAAACTCAGCGAGGTTGACCTGACCCAGCTCGTGATCGAGGCAGTCAGCGATGAAAAAGTTATCGCACCCGGCCACAACTGGCGCCTGGAACTCCCTGATGAGCCGCTGTCGGTCAATGGCGACGCGGCGCAGCTTCGTCAGGTACTGGTAAATCTGCTCTCCAACGCGCGCAAACACACGGCCCCGGGCACCACCGTGGTCACCAGTGTGGAAAAGTCCGCCGGCAGTGCAGTCATTACCGTGACGGACGACGGCGGCGGCATCCCACCGGAATTCGTGGACCACGTTTTTGCCAGGTTTGCCCGCGCAGACGCGGCCCGCAAAGGCACTGCGCCCGCGTCCGGCGTTGGGGCCGCCGAAGGCACCAGCGGCCTCGGCCTATCCATCGTCCAGTCAATCGCCGAGGCGCACGGCGGCACGGTTGACGTAGCATCGCGCCCTGGACGCACGGCGTTTGTTTTGCGCCTTCCCATGGGAGTTACGGCGCCGCAAGGCAACGCGCCGACGTCGTGATCTCCGTTACCAAAATGTGACTTAAGCTCCGCGCTCCTGTAGCGTCAATGGGGTGCGGTTCCCGTTCGGGCCGCATATCCGGATGTCGCCAAGCTCTGCCGCTTCCCGGATCCCGTATTCAGAGGCAGAGGCGGGGGACCCAGAGTCCCGGGCGTAAATGCCCTTGGGGTGAAGCCAGCACGTGATGTTTCCGTGTGGCCGGATGCCCTCATCCGAACCCGACAGCTAACTCCGCAGGTGTGAGAGGCGATCCATCATGTCTGAATCCAAGGTACAAACGCGCCCGGAGAACGGGTCCACCAAAAATCACCGCAAGATTCCCTCCCTGGCCCAGCGGGCAGCCGTCTTCACCGCGGCATGCGCTCTCCTCATCGGTGTGGGCGCAGCAGGCCAGGCAAACGAAGCCAGCCAGCTGGCAGCTGCCAGCGACACCCAGCAGTTGTCCACGGCCGACCTCGAGTCCAAGCTGAGCATGGAAAAAGCAGAGGTTCAGGCCAAGGCCGCCCCGTCCCCGGAGCCCGAAATCAGCGTTGCCCCGCAGGCCGCTGAACCGGCCCCGGCCCCCGAGCCCGCCCCTGCCCCGGCCCCGGAGCCCGCACCCGCCCCTGAGCCTGCCCCGGCTGTAGCCGTGGACGACCCCGCCGGAGCCCAGGCATATGCGGCTGGCCAGCTGGCCAGCTACGGCTGGGCGCCGGACCAGATGCAGTGCCTGCAGACCCTGTGGACCAAGGAATCTGACTGGACCACCACGGCCACCAACCCCAGCAGCGGTGCCTACGGCATCGTCCAGTCGCTCCCCGCCGAGAAAATGGCGAGCGCAGGTGCGGACTGGCTCACCAACTACCGCACCCAGATCAACTGGGGACTGAACTACATCCAGGAGCGCTACCAGTCACCGTGCGGTGCGCTGAACTTCCACCTGTCGAACAACTGGTACTAAGCCCGATTTTTCAGCATCCGTGATGCGCAGCAGGCCCTGAATCCCCCGGTTCAGGGCCTGCTGTCGTGAGCGGGAGCCCACGGCATCCGGCATTGCCGGACCCTGCGTGTCCGGTGACGGGGCAGCGCCGTTCCTGCGCACAAATGGAAGTGGATGCCGGCCCTAGAGCCGGAATGAAATGATCCTGCGGCCCGTGGCGTCCGCATCCACTGCTGCAGTGACTGAACTGTAGTCCTGGATATGCAGCACCCCTTCAGGCAGCGGGCCGGTATTGGGACCCACGGCCACGGTCCGCATGCCTGCGGCCACACCGGCGGCAATCCCTGCCGGCGCATCCTCAAACACCACGGCGTCCTCCGGCTCCACGCCCAGGAGTGAAGCGGCCCGCAGGTAGCCTTCAGGATGCGGCTTGCCCCGCGTCACCAGGTCCGCCGTGAGGGCTGTTGCCGGCATGGCCAGCCCGGCTGCTTCCATGCGGATATCCGCCAGAAGCCGGTCCGCCGAAGTGACCAGCGCGATCGCGTCAGCCGGAAGGCTCCGGAGCAGGCGGGCGACGCCCGGCAGCGCGACAATCCCCTCGGTCCGCACGCGTTCCATTGCGCCGAGTTCTTCCGTGAGGGCGGCCACGTCTGCACCCTCCGGCGCGAACCGCCGCACAGTGTCGATGGCCTGCACACCATGTGAAGTCCGGATGATCTCTGCGATGTCCAGGCTGTAGCGTGCGGCGAACTCACCCCACACCTGCTCGACGACCGCGGTGGAGTCCACCAGGGTGCCGTCCATGTCGAAGAGGACTGCACGGCAGGAAAGCATGACGGTGGAAGCGGGGGCTGGAATGCTCATCGCTCCATCTTGCCCCAAATGTTCCAGGCTTCCTGTCCCGGGTGTCCTAGGCTTCCCGTCCCGGGATGTACTGCACGGCCCACTTGTTGCCGTCCGGGTCCGCGAAGTACACAAAGTGACCCCAGGCCTGGACGTCCACGTCGCTCACCTCCACCCCGTTGTTCTTGAGGTAGTCATGGGCGGCGTGGATGTCACTGACCACCAGCTGCAGGCTCGGGGCTGTGCCCGGCGGGGCATCATTGAGGCCCTCGCCAATACAGATGGAGCAGCCGGAGCCGCGTGGCGTGAGCTGGACAAAGCGGATGCCGTCCATGGGCCGTTCGTCGAAGTCGGCATTAAAGCCGACCTTGTTGACGTAGAAATCCTTCGCGCGGTCCACATCGGACACAGGGACAAAGACGAGTTCAAGTTTCCAGTCCATCCGCACAGGCTAGCGGCGGCCTCTTAAAACCGGAAGACCTGGACACTACCCTCTGCCCGCAATTACGGCTGCTTAGCCGGCAATGCCGTACAGGCGGTCACCCGCGTCGCCGAGCCCGGGCACAATGTAGGACTTGTCGTTCAGCTTCTCGTCGATGGAAGCGAGCACGATGGTTACGTTGGCATCAGCAAGTTCTTCTTCCAGCTTCGCCAGGCCTTCGGGGGCAGCCAGGAGGCAGATGCAGGTGACGTCAGAGGCGCCTCGCTTGAACAGGAACTTGATGGCTTCGCGGAGGGTGCCTCCGGTGGCCAGCATGGGGTCCAGCACAAAGATCTGCCGGTCCGTGAGGTCCTCCGGCAGGCGTTCTGCGTAAGTGATGATGTCCAGGGTTTCCTCGTCGCGGGCCATGCCCAGGAAGCCGACTTCAGCGGTGGGGACCAACTTGGTCATGCCTTCCAGCATGCCGAGGCCCGCGCGCAGGATGGGTACCACCAGCGGGGTTGGCTTGGTGAAAGCGGTGCCAACGGTGGTGCTCACAGGTGTTTCGATGGTCACCGGCTGCGTGCGCACATCGCGGGTGGCCTCGTACGCGAGCAGTGTCACCAGCTCTTCCGTCAGCATCCGGAAGACCGGCGACGGCGTGTTTTTGTCCCTCAGGACGGTGAGCTTATGGGCGACCAGCGGGTGGTCCACAACAAGAGTGCGCATGGGTCAAAACTATCATCCGGGCGGGCAGCCCCTGCCGGGGATCAGCTGGGCTGGTCGTCCCGTACGGCGGGGTGTTCGTCGTCACGGATGGCGGGGTGCTCGAATGTGGGTGCCGGGCCGGCGTGCTCGCGTTTTCGCAGGACATGGAACAGCCGGTGCGCAAGGATTACGATCCCCACCCACGCGAGTCCCAGGAACCAGCCGGCCATAACGTCTGTCAGCCAGTGGTGGCCGAGGAACACACGGCTCAGGCCCATGGCGATGATGAACACCACCCCGGCGGAGATGGCGGTGATGCGCGCCCAGGCCATCTCGAACTGCAGGCACATGATGTACACCAGGACGCCGATCACCACTGTCGTGTTCAGCGTGTGGCCGCTGGGGAAGGACGGCGACGTTTCGTACGGCGGGACTGCCTCCACGTGGTCCGGGCGGGTACGGCCAACCAGGCGTTTGCCGACCGTGGTGGCCAGGGTGGAGACAGCCGCCGCACCGCCCACCAGGATGATCGGCCGCCAGGTCCTGCTCAGGAACGTGAGCCAGGCCGTCAGGATGCTCGCCAGGATGGGCATGCCGATGCCACCGCCGATATTGGTGAAAGCCGTTACTCCCGCGTCCAGCGACGGGTTCCTCAAGCTCTGTGAATACTCGAGCGCCGGCAGGTCAAGGGACGCCAGCCCTTCGTCGTCCACAACGTTGTCGTAGACCTCGGCACCGAGAAGCGCCATGGTCACAACCAGGACCCCACCGACCAGCAGCGTGAGCCACAAGGCGGCGTACGGTTTGAACCAATGACCTAAACGGGCTCGAAATGTATCGAGGTCCACGGGTTCCTCCTGGCGTCGGCGGGGTGGCAAGGACGGATATCCCTCGAAACTATCATTGAGCCATGGTGCCCGGCGAAAAGACCCACAACGAATGGATGGGCCTTGCCCTCGGCGAAGCCCGGCGTGCACTGGCCACGGATGACGTCCCCATCGGCGCCGTGGTGATAGGGCCCGACGGCGGCGTGCTGGGTTCCGGACGGAACCAGAGGGAGGAACTGGGCGACCCCACCGCCCATGCGGAGGTGGTGGCCATCCGCCAGGCGGCGGAGCGGCTGCGGGAGCTGTCGAAGCTGGGCGGTGGTACCGGCGACGGCTGGCGGTTGGAGGACTGCACCCTGGTTGTCACGCTGGAGCCGTGTGCCATGTGCGCCGGCGCGGTGGTGCTGGCCAGGATCCCCCGAGTGGTTTTCGGCGCCTGGGATGAGAAGGCCGGGGCCGCCGGTTCAGTGTTCGACATCCTCCGCGAGCGCCGGCTCAACCACTGGGTGGAGGTGTACGGCGGCGTCCGGGAAGTCGAATGCGGCGCCCTGCTCAGGGATTTCTTCGCCGCCCACCGCAGCAGGCTTTAGCCGGCCAGGCACACCCGGCGGCGTTCCGGCCTCTAATACCGGGTTTCATTCACTGCGGTTCGTGTACCCGGCCGCGAATATGCCCAGCACGTCCCGGGCCGTGGTGTCCCAGCCGGGCAGGCGTTCCCTCGCAGCAAGGGCAGCGGCTTGCCATTCTGCCCTGAGGGTTGCGTCCGTCAGCCACTTCCGGATCACCGCTGCGAGCACTTCCGGATCATTATGGTCGGGACCGGGGAGCACGACGGCGGTTCCCGGCAGGACTTCTTCCTGGCCCTCTTGCGCAAGGTTACCCATGCCCAACGCCTCGACGGCACCGGTTCCGGCCCGGACGATCACCGGGATGCCGCGCGCCAACGACTCTGTCACCACAAGGCCGAAAGCTTCAGCGCGCGAGACGAGGAGGCTCAGATCCGCCCGATGCCATTCGTCCGCCAATTCCTGTCCCACCAACTGCCCCGCCAACTGGATCCGATGGTCGAGTCCGTTTGCGTCGATCGCGGCCCGGACCTGTGCTGCATACACGGGATCGGCGTCAGGCGTCCCTGCCAAGGAGGCTGTCCACTCCAGGTCCTGGACTTTCGCCAGCGCCTCCACCGTCAGCAACTGGCACTTGTTGGGCAGCACGGCAGCCACCGCAACGATGTGCGGTGGCTGCGAACCGGCAGCTACAGGTGCCGGATCGGTCCCTGGCAGCGCAACCCGGCTATCCTGCACGCCGTGTCGTTTCGTGGCATGATCCGCCGCCGACGAACTGCTGCAGATGACACCGGCTGCCGCCCGCAGCGACCGTCGTTCGCCGTCGGGATGCGTGGGCGACGGCATGTGCAGCAGGACCCAAGCGGGGTGGCCGGCCGCAGCGGCAGCTTCGAATTCGTCAGGTGCCCCGCACGCGATCAGCCCATCCACGAGCAAGACCGTTCCTGACGTAGGTTCCGTTCCTGACGTATGTTCCGTCCCTGACGTATGTTCCGTCCCTGCTTGGCGTTCGCTCAACAGGCCGCCCAGCCGCCGTCGGTCATTGGTGTTGGCCTCGGGCCAGGACCCATCGACTGCGAGCACCTCAACCTCAACGCCCGAGGCCCTCAGGCCCTCGGCCAGACGTGCGTTGTAGACGTTGCCGCCTGAGTTGTGGCGGATGTTGGCAGGGACCAGGAATCTCAGGTGCACGGTCAGGCGGACAGATCCAGGGCATACGTAGCCCATGCGTCCGGATTTTCGCGCAGGGTGACATCGATACCGGTGAGCTCGCGGCCGTCGTCGGTATTCTTGAGCTTCCCTGCCACGGTTTGGGCGACGTACTCGGCCAGCGCCTCGGTGGTGCTGAGTTTGCCCGCGAAGTCCGGGTGCTCGTCGAGGTTTTTGTAGTTGAGCCCGGCCAGCACGTCTTCGATGATGCCGCCGGCCGCCCCGATGTCCAGCACGATCGCGTCTTCGCTGAGGGTACGACGCCGGAATGTCACCTCCGCCACGAAGGTGGCCCCGTGCAGGCCCTGGGCGGGACCAAAAACTGCGCGCGGGAGGCTGTGGGCGATCATGAAGTGACGTCGGATGGTCAGGCTGAACATGGGCTACCTCTTGTCTTCGGGGGTGGTTTTGGCTGCACTGGCACCTGCGGAAGTGTCAGCGTTGGGGTATTCGATCACATGGCACAGGGCCTCGAGCTTGCCGTCGGCCAGGTCTTGCACCACGTCCGGCAGGTCGGTGAATGGAGAGGCCCCGGTCAGGAAGGCATCGAATACCGGGTCCTGGAGGAGCGACACTGCAAGATTTAAACGGTCGGCATTTGTTCGCCGGTGCCGCCGCGCCCGGGCAACCACGCCCACTTGGCTGGCCCGGATGGAGAGCCGCCGCGCGTGGAAATCCTCGCCGAGCGGCAGGGTGACGTCGCGATTGGCGTACCAGGACATCTCAATGACGTCGGCTTCGTCGCCGGCCAGCTGCAGGCTGCGCTCCAGTCCTTCCTGGGATGCCGAGCAGTGGAACACGATGTCGCAGTCCGGCTTGGCGTCATCAGGGTGGGCGAACTCCACGCCGAGCTTGCCTGCGAGCTGCTGGCGTTCGGGATCAAGGTCCACGAGCTGCAACCGGGCCAGTGGAAAAGTCCGGAGGAGTGTGGCCACCATGCCGCCCACGAGGCCGGCACCGACCACGGCGATCCGGTCCCCCAGCCGCGGCCCGGCTTCCCAAAGGGCATTGACGGCTGTTTCCACGGTGCCGGTAAGCACGGCGCGACGAGCCGGAACGCCGTCGGGAACCCTGATCAAGGCGTCTGTGGCAATTACGTAGCGGTCCTGGTGCGGGTTCAGGCAGAAGACCGTCTGGCCGATCCATTCATCGGGGCCCTGTTCGACAATACCTACAGACAGATAGCCGAACTTCACGGGGGAAGGGAAAGAGCCCTCCTGGTGCGGGGCACGCATTGCCTGGGCCACGCGTGAGGGGACGGAGCCGGTGTGAACCACGATTTCCGTGCCCTTACTGATACCCGAATACAACGTCCGGACCAGCGCTTCGCCGGGCCCCGGACCGTGGAGTGCCTCGGACCGGAGCTCGCCTTGCTCCGTTCCGGTGGTCCAATATGCTGTTGCCTGGGTTGCCTGTGTTGGTCCGTTTGCTTTAGTCATCTTGCTTATGAATCTAGTCCGATTGAGGCGCGACACGGAAGCCGGGACCCGTCAAGGTGGTCCGTTCATTCCAAAGGCACTGGAACTCGTGGCGGTTGGTCGTTCGAGAGCGCCCACGGATCTCCCGGGAATCCTTGAACGTCATGGAATCCTTGAACAGCATCAACAGCCGCACCGGGCCAGTGGGGTGGTTCCCTGTCGGGTTGTTCGCTCTGGTAGTGGCGGCCGGTGGGTGAGATCCAGCCGGGCGGTTCGTCCGTGGTGGCTTCGGTGGGTTGCCAGGGTCTGGTGTGTTTGAGTCGGTGATGTTTGGGGCAGAGCTGGGTCAGGTTTGAGATCCCGGTACTCCCGCCGTGGGCCCAGGCCTTGAGGTGGTCTGCTTCGTTGTCCAGGGACTGGTTGGAGCAGCCGGGGAACTGGCATTTGCCGTCCCGGAGCCGGAGCCATTGGCGCAGTGCCTTGGGGATCCGGTAGCTTTCCCGCCTGATCTCCAACGGTGCCCCGTCCCGGGGATCGGTCAGGACCCGGCGGAACGACTCGGCACCGTCGGCGACAAGTTGCCGGGCCATGGACGGCGGGATCGGTCCGTACCCGTCGAGGATGGCCGGTTCATCGGTCAGACCCATCAAAGCGAACACCGGAACCGTCACCAGAACCTGGGCCGTCGGTGACGGGATCCTCCCGGCAGCCCCGTTCTGAGTGCTGTTCAGGGTGCCGCCCTGAGTGGCGTGCTGGGTGTTGTGCAGTGTGCCGCCGAGCAGCCACGCCGCGACGTTGTCCGCACGGAGCTGGGTGAGGGTCCTGCCCTCGGCGGGGCCTTGCAGGGCGCGGGCGGCGGTGGTGGCCCGGTTCCAGATCCCGGCTGCCTGATCGGCGGGCAGGTAGGCCGAGAGCCAGGCCATCCCGTCCCGGTCCGGGGCATACTCAACCCGCCGGTCCAAGGCACTCCGGGTGTGGCGTGTTTCGATGCTGACCGGGTGATGCCGCTCCCGCCAGGTCCTGGCTTTGGCCCGGAACCGGCCCGGGACCATCCCGCCGGCCGCGCCGCGGGCCGGGTTCGGCGCCTCCGGGTCCAGGAAATGCGCCTCCAGGGCGTGGGCGGCGGCGGGCTCCAGATTGGTGGTCTCGTCGACCATGATCCGGGCATGCTGCCACGACAACGTCCCGGCCTGAAGGGCCGCCAGCGTCAGCGGCAGGGCGGTGGTGAGGCGGTGGGCCTCGCCCAGCAGCCCGCCGGCCGTACGTTCACTGACCGTCAGGGCGCACGCGACCTCAGCCACGATACTCATGTCCTGGGCGGTGTGCTCCTGCGGGGACATGATGGGCCCGCGATCACTTGGGCGGCCTCGTCGTACCCGCCGGCCGCATGGACCTTCACCGCAGCAACCATCGCCTCCAACCCCGCCGCGCCGGACAACACCGTGAGACACGCCTCAGCCTGCCAACGCAACGGGTCCGAGTCAGCCGCAAAAGGGCCGGCTGCGAAAGCGCCAGACACCGGGCCGTCCGCCGGCCCGCGCGCCGTGCTTACTGGCGGGCTGGCGGCCACGCCAGCACTTGGGCAAGTGGCAGGCACTCCAACCGGCACCGGGCTTCCTGCCAGATCCCCGCCCGAAGAGATGTCCACCGTCCCCCGGAACACACCGGCCAGCCGCAAAGCAGAAGCCGCAATGGCCTCCAACACCTCAGCACCTGCGGCGTTATCCATACCCCCAGCATCACAGCACTCACCTACAGCACGCGCTAAGCAAACCGCCTATGTGGATAACTCAGCGGCAACGAAAACTGTCAGTCTCGCCGTCGAGCCTAAAGCGCCGTAGTAGTCCATTCCCACAACATAGATCACCAGCCGTTTTGGGGATGTGGGCCTTGCTCCGGTACCCTATTCAGGTTGGTGACGTGTCCGAGCGGCCGAAGGTGCAACACTCGAAATGTTGTTTGGTGTCAAAGCCAACGTGGGTTCAAATCCCACCGTCACCGCCAATGAGAAAGGCCCTGCATCCCTTATAAACAAAGGGAAGCAGGGCCTTTTGCTTTGTCCCGAATCAGGTGTTTGCCCACATTTTGCCCACACTTGCCAGAGAGACAGCGTTATCTAGGGCGTCTGAAACTGAGTCAAGATCCCCGTCAAACAGATCCGCGTAGACGTCCAAAGTCATCGCCGCCGAGCTGTGACCGAGCATCTTTTGGACAGCCTTGACGTTGGCGCCGGCAGATACAGCAAAGCTCGCGGCCGAGTGCCTCAAGTCGTGCGGAGTGATTCTCGGGATTCCCGAACGCTTCACTGCGCCGGCAAACCAACTCATATTGTCCTCATGCACACGGGCAAGTCGCAGGTGGTGCCCATTCTCGCCAGGGAACACCAGATCGTCACGGCCCTTGTTCTCGCATTGCCGCGCCAACTGCTCCCCCAGGAATCGCGGGAAGGGAACCGTCCGCTTCTTATGGTTCTTCGGGGTTCCTACCTCGATCACAGAGCCGACCTGCACGGCATTCTCTTCAATCAGGAACCGACGCCGCAGCATATCCAGATGCTTCACCCGCAGCCCCGTCGCTTCCCCCCAGCGCAGCCCGCAGTAGGCCAGGACTAAGACCAGCGTGGGGTACTTGCTAACAGCAGCCAGTTCGTGCACCTGATCGTGGCTTAGGTAGACGTGAGGCTTTTTTAGCTTCCGGGGCAGCGAGACGCCCCGTGCTGGATTGCTCATGGTCCGTCGATCACTCACGGCATCATCAAGGACAGCAGCAAGCACCCCGTAGGCCCGGATAACCAGAGTGGCGCCCTTCGGTTTCCGCGGCGGCGTTGCCTTCGGATCTCCCAGCGACATCTCAGAAACCCATTGCTGAACCGCCGTCTTCTGGACATCGGCCACGGCGATGTGACCCCATGCTGGTAAGACGTGATTCCGCCACGCCGATTCAACAGGTCGATAGGACGACGGCTTTAGGTGGGTCTGACGCGCTAGCCACGCCTCCCCCAGCGGCCGTATCTGAGCCCGTGCAGCGGTAGCGTCTACAAACTCTCCGCGTGCCTTAGAAACCTCCACAGAGGCAAGGAATAGTTCGGCGTCGCGTTTAGTCCTGAACCCGCGCTTGTCGGTCTGGGTACGGTCTGGCTTCCGATAGCGGACCCGGTAACGCTTCCCCGCCGTCGTCTCGTAGGGCTCAATCGTCGCCATCGTCTGCGCCCCCAAACCCGGTAGCCCGGAGCAACTCTCGGTCCTCCTCTTCGAGGAGCGGGTCCGACATCAACTTGGACTCTTGAATCATGCCCAAATCCCGGGCTTTCTTGATCCACTTCGTTGCAGTCGTCCTAGGCAGTGGATCAAGGTTTTCGCCCGCGAAGGCCTGTTGAACATAGAGCGCTGGCGCTAGGCCAAGGAGGCGCCCAAGTGAATAGATGTCTGCCACATATTCCAAAGTGTCACGCTCAGGGCCACGGAGCCTGAGCCTTTCCAGGTCTTCATCCGGTAACTGAATCGGGCTTTCTGCCAGCACCTTCGTTCCATCATTAACTTCCCAAGAATGGAAACTCCGCAAATATTTCAGATGCTGCACTATGGCCGAACGCCAAAGACCTTTCACATTCACGGCGCGTAGGTCAGTTGACGTCACTTCTTCCCCACTTCGGGAAGAAACCGTTATGGCTGTGGGCCGAAGAACGTCGTCCACCAGCTCCACACGGAAGGAAACGTTCTGGTTCTCCGCTGGGACATGGAAAACCGTCAACGTTCCGGGCAGCTCTATGACTACCGGATCCACGACGTGGTAGGTAGCTCCGGAGTCTGGGGCATATGTGGATTCAACTGTCATTTCAGGCATGGTTCATTGTTGCAAAGTGATTCACACATGACAACCAAGACTCTTCGAGGTTCACACTTGACAGTTCTGAATCACTGGGGGTAGAGTCAGTTCTGTCAACACTGAACCAGAAGGAGGATTGCCATGACAGAGGAACTTGTTCCCCCGGTTGCACTGGCTGAATATCTCGGCACCACCACGGGCGCTCTTGCTCAAATGCGATACCGGGGAATCGGCCCCAGGTTTATCAAGCTCGGAGCCAAGGCTGTCCGGTACAGCATGGCCGACGTCAATGCATGGTTGGCAGCGAACACCATGCAGTGCACGAGCGAAAAGGCCACGGCGTGAGCAAGGTCTACACGGCGGAAGATCTCGCCGCCGCTTGGGAATCGGGCTACTGGCATGGCACCAGTCATGAGGGCCCGCTTAATGAGGCAGCGGTAGCGGCTAAAAACCCCCACCGAGCCCAGGGCGTCAAGCCAGCCAAGTCGTGCAAGGTGCCCCTGAAGACAGAGAAAGGCCGCGGCGCTCCCTACCAAGAAACCGCCACGGCCTCAGAACCCACCAGCGATTAGCAGGAGATTCATTATGAGCAACCTTACCAAGTACCCGACCGCATTGCGAGAGCACAGCACTGTGGCGCCGAGGCCGCTGGAGGTCCTCCGCTCCATCCCGACGCCCCCGGCTGGGTTTACGCCGAACTACGACGAGAACGAGTTCGCTAAGGATCTCGGGGGCGAGCTGATTGATTACTCGGCGCCGGACATCGAGCGCCCAGGCTACAAGATCCTGAGTAGTTGGACGCCGGATGCGGGATTGCGCCTCTACATCGACCATGACGATAACGAATTCTTCACCATGGCTGAAGTCCGAGATCTCATCACCACTTTGCAGGAGACTCTCGCCACCGCCGCCGCTGAGTCCATCACCCCGCACGCCTGAGGCCACGAAAACAGGAATGGAAAGCCTCATGGGAGCAGATAGGGCCACAGCCCGCCGCCACGTCTACGGCGGCGCCCACATCACGCCCGCCATCTATTCGAGCTGGCAGGTCAAACAGTACCTGCTTGCAACCGAGACCCCCGGCCGGTTTGGCTGGTTCGACAACTGCGGAGCCGCGGCATGAAAGAAATCACTCCCGAACTGGCGGAAGCCATCTCCGCCGCCGAATACGAAGCAGTCAACACCGTTCCCGCTGAACTGCATGTTGAGCCGACTGTCCCGCCCTTCCCTACAGGCTCGCTGCCCTCATGGTGGAAGTCCTTTGTTGAAGCCACTGCCGAGGCAACACAGACCCCGCTGGACCTCGCCGCGTCCGTCACTCTCGGCGTGATGGCAGCGGCAGTATCCGGGAAGACCAAGATTCAAGCGGCGCCCGGCTGGGAGGAACCGCTCAACCTCTACCTTGCGTGCGCCCTGCCCCCAGGAAACCGCAAGTCAGCAGTCTTCAACGTCGCCACGGCTCCGCTACGTGATGTGGAGATGGACCTCATCGAAGACGCGAAGCCCGAAGTGCGGCGCCAAGCCACGCTGAAAAAGCTACGCGAAGACACTGCCGAGAATATCCGCAAGCAGGTCATGACTGGGAAGAAGACCGAAGCGCAGTACCTCGAAGCGGAAAGGGCAGCGGATGAAACCCCCGTCCTTACGCTTCCCCGGCTCCTGGCTGACGATGCCACTCCCGAAGCACTCACGTCGCTGGCTGCGGACAACGGCGGGAAAATCTCCGTTGCATCAGCAGAGGGCGGGATCTTCGATATCTTCGCCGGACGTTACAGCGGCGGAATGCCGAATATGGACATTCTTCTCAAAGGTCACGCGGGCGACTCTATGACCGTAGACCGCAAGGGCAGGCCATCGGAGCGGATCGCGTCCGTTTGCCTGAACATGAATCTGACGGTTCAACCGGCAGTCCTAAAGCAGATTGGTTCCGGTTCGCCGGACAAGTCCAAGGGCGAGTTGGAGCGGTTCCTGTTCACCGTCCCGAAGTCCAGCGTGGGCTTCCGGTCTGTTAACTCCCAGCCCGTTCCTGCCACGATCAAGGCGGCCTACTACCACCACGTGAGCGCCCTCGCCCGGGCCGGTGCGGCACCTGGACAGCCCGCACTTATCAGGATGGACGCGGACGCTACCAAGCTCTTCAATGACTGGCAGCGGGCTATTGAAGCCGACCTGAGGCCAAACGGAGTACTGGGAGATCCCCGCGTGATCGGCTGGGGCTCCAAGCTCGCCGGCACTACTGCAAGGTTCGCCGGAATCCTCCACCTGGCATCCGGGAAATCCGCCGATGAATTGGTTTCTGCGGATACTGCGGATTGTGCGGCGGCGATGGCGGAACACTTCGCACAGCACGCCCTCGCTGCTTTCCACCTTATGAGCCTCTCTGATCCCCACAAGAAAGCTAAGGAGTTGAGAATGGTAATCATTAACAACAAGCTCTATAGCTTCACTGAACGGGACCTACTCACCAAGGCCAGCCGATCAGTGTTCCCGGATGCCTTGACCATAAGGGAAGCGCTCACGGTCCTACTGGATCACGAATGGGTGTTCCGAGTTGAGATGCCAGACCAAAACGGGCCCGGACGTAAACCATCTCAAATGTACGTCCCCCACCGAAGCATTTTCAAAGAATCAGGTACAGCCGCAGTATCCGCACAATACGCAGAATCAGCCTAAGGAACAGGAATGACCGACTCACCCCGCCCCCGCATCCCGCTCGCCAAGGCCATCACGGCGCGGCGGAATCGGGACAACCCGGACTGGTTCGTAATCGAAGTCGAATGCCCTTATTGCCCCAAGGTGCACAGTCACGGATGGGCAGGACCAGGAGACGACGGCGGACACCGCGCCCCACGCTGCTCCACTCAATGGCTGGAGCAGGCAAGCCGGGGCTACAACATCGTGATCCCCATGGGCTTCAAGGTTCCCCGATGAGCACCCCGCCCACGGATTACAAGCCCAGCGTGTTCACAAAGCAGTTCGCCAAGCATGAATTGCAGTGGCTTGTGGAGCAGTACCTAGGCAAAGCCCAGCAGGCCCACCAGGAGGCCCGCCGCTGGATGAACAGGGCACTAGAGGCAGAGGGCCGCCTCGCAATCTATGAACCGGGCGACGACCACCAGCGCCCCCAGGCTCGTACCACCGGCACTACGGCCATGCGGCAGGAGTCGGACAGGTGACCGTCCTGGGAACCGCTCACCACGGCAGCTACAGCACGATCTACTTAGCTGGCCTGCCGCCGTTCGGACTCGGGTGGGAGCAATACAAAGCCCTAGGTTATCTCGCGTGGGAAGTTCACAGCGACCACACCCGCCGCGTCGTCAGGATCCCCGACAACGAGCCCAAGCCACCGGCCACCGGATGGTCAATCACAGCCCCTGCTGAGGACATGGCCCGCATCCAAGCAGTTGCCCAAGGCATCCTCAGCGGAAACCTCGAATCACTGGCAAGCAAGTACCGCGACGAAACCACCGGACAGGAGCCCACCGAATGACCATCGAACGACAGTCCACCGCAAGCGGCGTCTACTCAGACCGCACCCTAGGCAGTTGGGACGCCCCCGCAGCAGCCGCCGCCCTCTGGGAGCGAGCCAAACACCTACAAGAGCAAGTGGACTACTGGAGGCGCCGCGCAACCTCCGCCGAATCCCGGATGCTCGCCCACCACTGCCAGGAGAACCCATGAAACGCCCCGAGCTGAACGCCCGCTACTGGACTTGGAAGGACCAGGAGCAGAACGAAACACCCGGCGTCGGACTCTTCGCCGGGCACTTCATCAAAGCCCACCTGACACCCGCCCAGGCCCGGACCCTGGCCGACAAGCTCCACGACATGGCCGACAAGCTCGAAGCGGGCAGCGTCGGCACCAGCACCCACCAAGAAATGGAACAGGCAACCAGATGACCTCCCACAGCACCTTTATCAGCCGCAACGAGCACTACGCAAAGAACTACAAGATGGGCGAGAGCATCCGAGTCAGCCCCGCCAAACTCCAGCACCACGAAGGATCAACACCCGGAGTCGCCATCTTCACGGACCGCAGCTACCCCGCCGTTGTACTCACCGAAGAACATGCACGGAAGTTCGCCGGCATCCTCGCGGCCGCCCTCGAATCACTCCCGGGCGGATCCACATCATGAGCATCCACGACAACGTGCACGCCGACACCGACACGGAAGCCCTGGCAACACTCGGCTTCACCGCCCCCGAACCGGTCTACCTCTCCGAAGCCGAACAGACCGCATACGACGCCCTCATGCCCACACCCTCAGACACCACCGAAAACGAAAACTAAGGAACCCTGAACATGTCTAACGCATACACCGGAACCATGCTCGCCATCCTCCGCGAACTCGCCCACCTCGAAAGCATGGGCGGCAAAACCCCGCAGCCCATCAAGACAGCCCAGGCTCTCCACAAGAAAGTGAAGGCAGCCGCTACCGCCCTGCCCTCAACGGACACCCTCCGTAACGCGCTCATCGGGGACATTGCAGACGGCAACTCGCCCACACCCGAACAGCTCAACGAACTGTCTACGGCCAACCTCAACCACGAGCTGCACGCCCAGGCAATCGGCACCGCTGAAATGGAGATCATGGCAGCCATCAGCGCCAACGCAGACAGCGTTATCGCCGCGGCACGTGACACCCTGTTCACGCCCGCAGTCGAAGCCCTTGCCAGCCTCGCAGACCGGATTACCCCCGGCGATACCGTGGACGCACTACTCCGTGCACGCCGCACCCAGGACGCTACAGACATGGCACTCGCAGCCCAGCACCTGACTAACATCAACCTCGCTCACCGCCTACGTGCTCTGCTCACGCAGCAGCCGGCACGAGTGGTGAACCAGTGGAAGGACGCAGAGACAAAAGCGCCCAAGCCCGACGACATTAACGGCTGGCTCGCTGCACTCCGCAACGGCGTAGAGCCCTGGCTCCCGACTGCGGACGAAGCAGAAGCAGCGCATGCCGAACACGTCAGGGCATGGCAGGCCGAGCGCGAATTGAAGCAGGCTCACCACTCGCGCGTAAGCATGCACTAAGAGGCGGTTGCAGTGGGGTTGAACAGCATTCGGCCCCACTGCATAGGCGAATGTCAGACCGGGCAAACGGGCGGGGACGGAAACGCGTCAATGGCCGGAGTGGCGCACGAGGGAGGGGAGAGGGTGGGCACGCCGCCCCTTCCCGCCCCCACGCGCTGGCACTAGCGCCATAGGGCCACTGACATTACGCATTGCGCCATAGGAGTTTTTCGGCCGCTCTACAGGACGTACAGCGGCCCCCGCAGCACACACAAGCAAAGGATTTGAGGATATGCCAAAGCAAATGAGCGCCGGCTACAAGCTGGTACAGCAGTTCACGGACGCGCTGGCACCTGGCGAAGAGTACGACGAGCGAGAGTCAGCACTATTGGACCTGGCCCGCAGGCAAGCGGATGACATCGACGCACTAGAGGCACAGCTCAAGGCTGACGGGGCAAACGTCACCGGCAGTATGGGCCAGTCACGGCTGAACCCCATCTTTGCCGAACTGAGGCAGCAGCGGCTTGCACTGGGTAAGTTGCTGCATGACGTGAAGCTACCGGATGAGGGCTTGGGGTCTTCCAAGAACGTCCAGCAGCAGCGGGCGGCACAGTCTCGTTGGAATCGCGATACGTCAGGGACGAGGGCTATCCGTGGCGCGTAAGGCGACGTGGCGGGAGCCTGTAGGCCCTAGTACCCGTGAGTTCACACCCGCGGAGCTGGACCGGATCAGAGAGCTTACAGCGGCTATCCCTGGCATCGCGGATGGGCACCCGGCATGGCAGGTACGGGAGCTGGACCGGTTGCACGAGGCGACGGGCCATGTCCGAAAGTTCAAGCTGTGGGAACTTGGCAACGCCCACGAGCACGACGCCGACGCCGCTTACTTGGAAGAGATCCGCCAACACTCAAGAGGCGAATTGTCTAGGTGACTGAGAGCGGGCGCTGGATCGCGGGTAAGGGGGTGCCCGGCAGGCCCTCTCACGCCGCCATGATCGCACCTACGCCCCTGCGAAAAGATATCCCCCCGAGTCAGATTTTCCACAGATTGAGGCACAAGTAATGACTTTGCAAGCCAACGGGCCATCAACAGTGCCTCCACCGCAGGCCGCCGCCGCGACCCTCATGGACGGCCCGTCATGGCGTGCGTATGACCGCGTTACCGGGATATGCACCGCGGATAGGCCTCTCCCAGGCTGGCGCGTCGATCGACTATATGACAACGGAGAAATTGGAGACTATTCCGATTCCGGCACTAGGGTAGCCCGTTGCCGCCGCGGCAGGTTTGCCGATGCCGTCCGCCACGACCCGGCGTGTGAGTGCGGGTACCGGCTGGTGCGTGACGTGTACACGGTGCTCCAGCTCGCCCACATTCAGCCTCGAACTAGCCCGGGGCTTGGCAGGGGCCACGCCCGCCGCTCGGACCTGGGTTTAGTCCTGACTCGTGCCACGGGCACGGGGTGGACGGCGGTGGGGGCTTGGGACGACCCGCCGGGAACGGTCCGGGTAGCAGAAACTACGCTCCGGGAAGTCTGGATACCCCGGCACGTGGGAAGCACCGTTGCCGAAGTAAAGGCACTGGCCCGCAAAGTCCGGAAGCGTTACGGCGTGAGCGTGCACGTCATGCCAGGAGAAGGCCTGTACTCGTTCCCTGGCACACCCGACACGGTAGCGCCGAAGGGCTGGCCAGAGTGTGCGATGCCCACTCCGTGGCATGAGTCGGGCTTCTACGGGCTCCACGGCGGCGCCGGCGTCATGTTCTCCACAATCGTGGACGGTCAAAGGCGGTTCTTGCTGGTGAAGCGCACCACCAAGAACGCCCTTTGGCCGGGACAGTGGCAGCTCCCCGGCGGGGCCTTGGAAATTGGCGAGACGCCCCTCGAAGCAGCACAGCGGGAGACGATGGAAGAGCTTGCCATACCCGCGCTCGGAGGCGGCACCGTCCTAGGTGAGGTTGTCTACACTCACGAGTCGGGATGGACGTACACTAACTACGCAGTCTGCCTGAAAGATGCTCCAGAGCACCGCGTGGACGGCCTCGAAATCGCGCATGCTGCCTGGTACACCCCGGAAGAGGTCCTGAGCATTTCTGAAACCGCCTCGATGGTTCCCGAACTTGCAGCGAACATACCCCGCATCCTCGCACTATTCCCACCGATATAACCGGCCCAACGGCGGCAGTAACGGAGCGGCCCCGGATCTCTCAGGAGGTCCGGGGCCGCTTTTGTCATTGGGAGCTAGAAACAGCACGGGTGTGCTAAATACTCACTCGGTTATGCTCACCCCATGACGAACTTTCCAGAACCGCAGACATGGTGGGATCAGCTTTCCGATGAGACGCAGACCAGACTCCTAGCCAACAATCCGCTAAATGAAGTACCGGGCGACCTGATACTGGAGGTAGTCAAAGCCGGTGCGCCGGTCACAGGCGCATGGTTCACAGCCACAGAGAACGGACCGGACAAGTTGAGTCTGCCGAGAACCTTTGAAGAGTTCCTGGAGGCGCAGCGCCATCACTGAGCCGCTGCCCGTCTAATTCGTTCCCTCCACTGTCAGAGCCCCGGACTAGTGTTCCGTCCCATGGTGAAAATAGACGTAGACGCTGTAGGCAAGATGCTGGACGACCTACTGGCCCCGGTAGTGCGGTCACCGTATGAGGAACTAGAGCCCGACTATGAGTTCCTGCCAGAGCCGCCAATGACTCGCCGCTGACGGCATAGAAATAGGGCAAGCGTGCTGCTGTTAGTTAGTGTTCAACTGTTGCAGGTGTTACAGTTGAACATATGAAGCTTGAAGAGTACCAAGAGTACATAGACACGCTCCAGGGCAAGACCGGCTTGGATGCTTTCGCGGAGAAAATCGCAGGGGACAGTGAAGACCCGCAGATGCAGATGCAGAACGCGGTTCTCGACACTATGAGCACGCGTGGCGCGGCAAAGATGTTTGGCGTCAGCCACTCGACCATTGCGCGGAAAGTCAGGAAGCCTGCGTATGTGGAGGGCTACGACGGCAAGAAGAGACTAAACCAAAAAATTGCAGGGCTCCCGGAGGTCCGCAACGTCCTGATCCTTGAGCTTCACGCAGAAGGCCGGTCGGTGCGAAATATTGCCGCCGCCGTCCGTTGTTCCGTGGGAACAGCCCATAGAGTCATTAGGACCATGCGCCTAGTCTGACGGCACGGAAAAGCCCCCCCGGACCAATGACAGGCGCTTAGGCGTACTTGGCAGCGAGCCTTGCCAGCGCCTCGCCTGCCGCGATTGCCTGGGCAGCCGTCAGCCCGGCACCAACGCACTCGGCATCCAGCGGTACGAGCTCGAACGCGACGCCCCGCTCAACAGTGAAGGTGGTTTCGATCCGCCAGGCGTCCCCAGACTCAGAGGGCCCGTCAAAGTAGCCGCCCGGCTGGTCAGGAAATACTACGTCCATTGCCATCACAAAGCCGTCGGGCGCGGCATCGGGAAGTGTTGAGCTGTTCATGGTGGAGGCCGTTCTATTGGATCTAGTGGACGCGCCGAGTCTAACTGGCTGGCGTTACGATCCATCCATGAATAAGAGACGTGCCCACATCCTGCCCACATTTTGCCCACATCAGGTGTGATTTACAGTTATTCATGTAGTCAGAAACCCGCGTAATCTAGCGGTTTTCCTTACCACCAATGACGCGGGAGAGGTTTCAAATCCCACCGTCACCGCCAATGAGTAAGGCCCTGCCTCCCTGATAACCAAGGGAAAGCGGGGCCTTTCTTTATCTACGGGTACGCCGGATCTTTGGGAAAGCCCGGCGGAAATGCCCAGAGCCAACTCGTTCCCAAAGCTCCAACGACGCCGCGCGCCCAGGCCTGGTGCCGGACCGCCTCGTCCCGGCCGTCCCGGCTGTTGCCGCCGACCAGCCCGTGTTCTTCCGCGGACAGCCAATCAACCTGCCCTTGAAGAGGCACGACGGGAGCACGACCGCCGGGGCGCGATTAATTCTGTGAATGGGGAGGATCGTCAAAGGGCCCTGTTCTTCTGTCCACCCGGGACGTACTCTTAGCGGAATCCCAAGCCCGGGACGGGTTTGGGGAATTGGGAGGGAATGTACGAGATGACACTCAAAGACGAGTGGGACCGCCTTGATACAAAGACGCGTCAATGGCTTTTGGACAACCCGGGATGTGTGATGGTGCCGCGCACTGTCGCCTCCATGATCCAGCGGAATTGCGCGGGGCACGTCGAAGTCGACGGGCATGGCCAGATGATCCTTTCGCGTGAGGACCTCGATTTCATCCGGGACAAGGGAAGAGGCGTGACGGAGCCTGTCGGCGAAGACTTCCGGTTCTTCGATGCAGCTCAACCCGGAGAGCGCCCCTAGAGCACACAAAAAACACTACCTCCCTGATAACTCAAGGAAGTAGTGCCTTGTGCTGTGCCGAAGAACCCTGCGGCGCTAGTGCCCGGCTTCTGCCGCTGCTGCCTTCTTGGCGTTCTTCTCGGCGTCCTTCGCTGCGCGCACGGCCTCCGCGTCGTGCTGTTCGTCGGCCTTTTCCTGGTGGATGACTTCCGCGAAGAGCTTCTCCATCTCCTTGGCCACGCCGGCGGCGGAGGCCGGGTTCTGACCGGTCACCAGCCTCTCGTCGACCACCACCATCTCCTCAAAGACACCAGCGGAGACGTGGGTGGCACCCTGTTCTTCAAGTCGGTCTGCCAGGAAGAACGGGATGACTTTGTCCTTCCCTGCGGCAACTTCCTCATCATTGGTGAAGGCGGCCACCTTCCGGCCCTCGACGAGGCGGAGCCCGTTCGCCAGTTCCACGTTCAGCAGGCCGGCCGGTCCGTGGCAGACCGCCCCCACCAAGCCGCCGGCGTTGTAGACGCTGGCCACCAGGTTCTGCAGGCCCTTACTGTCCGGGAAGTCCCACATGGTGCCGTGGCCGCCCACGAGGAACACCGCGTCGTACTGCTCTGGATCAACGACGTCGACGCGGGCAGTGTTGTAGAGGCCGGCCCGCGTGGTCTCGTCCTCCGTGAAGGAGACCTGGATGGGATCGTGGGAGTCCACTTCGTCGCGCGGGGGCTGGCCGCCCTTGATAGACGCAAAGTCGACGAAATGCCCGGAATCCTTGAAAACCTTCCAGGGGTGTGCGGCCTCGGCCACGTTGTAGCCGGTCTTCTCTCCGGTATCGCTGATCTCGGAAACGCTGGTCAGTACCATGAGGATTTTCTTCATGAGATATTCCTTTCGTCCGGGTTCCACCCTACGCCCAGCCCGATTCTCGCCCTGTGGCGGAGTCCAATGGTCACGACAGGACCGTCACAGCTTGTCCGTCCTGTCATCTCCCTTGTGCCCGCCGCCGCGGAGGTTTTCCTGGACCTTGCCGAAAAGGTCTTTGATGGTGGACTCGGTGTTCGTCAGCATGTCCGGCTGGAGGTAGACATGCTTGCTGCCGGGGAGGCTGTAGCTGGACTGCAGGCCGCCGCTTGTTTCGACACCCTGCAATGCGATGGTGACGCCGCCCTCCTTCCGGGCAATGGCAGCAATCTTGCCGAACACCAACGTGAATTCGTCCGGTTCGAAGCTGACGGTCTGGCCCACATGGGTCCGGTTGAGCTCGCTGGCCAGAACCGATTTCTCGTTGCCAGTGCCTGAGTAGTTCATCATGTGCTCCCTGAGGTAGTTGGCGACTTACGCCAGCAGTCTAGCCCTGGCCAATGTCACGGTACATAGCCCCCTGAACACGTCGGAGACGCGTATCCGGACCGTGCAGACTTGGGCCGAGCAGCAAGGCCTGCGAGACTGGTCGCGAAAACCACCCGTGACCCGCAGGAGCCCTTATGACGCCCGTTCCCAGCACCTCCGCCCCGCAGAAAAACCGGATCACGGAGCTCTTCGGTACGGACGTGCCGGTGGTCCTGGGCCCCTTCGGCGGAGTTTCCTCCGTGGAACTGACGGCGGCAGTGAGCGACGGCGGCGGGCTGGGTTCCTACGGCCTGTACGGCTATAGCGCGGACGCCATCCGCACCATCGCCGCGCAACTCAGGAGTGCCACAAGCAAGCCGTTCGCCCTTAACCTCTGGGTTCCCACCGGCGACGAAACCACCGAGATCCCCCAAACGGACTTCGAGCACTACGTCCAGGCGCTGAAGCCCTACTTTGACGAAGTGGGCCTGCCTCTCCCGGAAATGCCCGACCGCTACATGCCGGACTTCGACGAGCAGGTGGCCGCCACGCTGGAGGCGCGTCCCGCCGTCGTCAGTTTTGTCTTCGGCGTCCCGGCGCCGGACCTCGTGGAGGAGGCACACCGGCGGGGAATCGTCCTGGTGGGTACCGCCACCACGGTGGACGAGGCCGTTGCGCTGCAGGCCGGCGGCGTGGATGCCGTGGTGGCCAGCGGTTCGGAGTCCGGCGGCCACAGGGTCTCCTTCCTGAAACCCGCGGAAGAGTCGCTCGTCGGTACGTTTGCCCTGGTCCCGCAGGTGGCGGACGCCGTTAGCATTCCCGTGATCGCCGCCGGCGGCATCGTGGACCGGCGCGGTTACGCGGCTGCACGGGCGCTCGGCGCGGACGCGGTCCAGGTCGGTTCCGCCTTCCTGGCCACACGGGAATCCGCGGCCGTGCCGGCGTACCGCGATATCCTCCACAGCCCGGCCGCGCAGGAAACGGTGCTGACCCGGACGTTGAGCGGACGGCTTGCCCGGGGCATTCCTAACCGCATCATCAGTGAACTCTCACAAACCGCAGGGACGGCACCGTTCCCTGTCCAGAATTGGCTGACCGGCCGTTTCCGGCCAGAGGCAGCCGCCCAGGAAAACACCGCGCTGATGTCGCTCTGGGCGGGCCAGGCGGCGTCACTGATCCGGCATGACGCGGCCGCGGACGTTCTGGCCGAACTGCTCGCCGGCGGCCCTGTTTTGTAAGCTCGTATATCCGGATGTAATCGAACGTGACAATGCAGGTGGTGAAGTCGCCCCTGGAACTGGAGGCAATCCTTGGCTAAGAAGACCGGCAGGTCCAAGACCAGGAACAAGAACCAGCGGCATCTGAAGGCAGTACCGTCTGCCCCGAAGATGCCCCTGCAGCTGGTCCTGAACCATCGGGTGGTTGATTCGATGGCTGTCGAGTTTATTCAGTGGAGCGCGGCTGAGTTCCGCGACCCTGCCGAGGCCTTCGAGTGCCTCGAACTTGTCAAGGTTTTCCTCTCCGCCCAGCATGCCATTGAGGGATCGAGCTCGGCCACGGCTATCGCCGGAGAAGGCGTTGAGGCCGCGGTTGAATCAATTGCCGCAGCGTTGGACCCGGAACATGCCGATGATGCCTTCGACGACCTTTACTTCGCCTTGGAATCCTATGTCCGATTCCTCAAAGGGACCGGCCGGTGGACAGGTACTGAGGGCGCCTACGCTGAGCTTCAAGCGGTGCTCGGCAGCGGCCCTGCCGTGGCTGCCACGGACCACCCGGACATTGTGGTGCCCCGCCTCAGCGACGAGGAGCAGGAATCGGCGTTCGACGCCATGCCCCTGATCCGGCGGGCGTCGGCGCTCCTGGAATGGCTGGGCGCGGGCAAGGAAGTCACCGCAACCGGCGCTTTGCGGCTCAAGGACATCGAGCCGGCTGCTGCGGCCGTCGAAGTCCTGGCCCGTGGAAAACGTGGCGCCAAGCGGCCAGCCACGGAGTCCGCCGGGGAACGGCCGGACGGCCCTTTGGAAGTCGGCAGCATGTTCGACGTGCCGGTGCTCAACGAAGTCTGGTCGGCCTTGGTCGGCGCGGGCGTGATACGGCTCGGATCCACCCGCGCCGTACCCGGCCCCGAGGCTGCTGCCTGGAACAGTGCGGAAGTCGGGGAACGGCTCAAAGCCCGGCGTATGCTGGCCGTGGTGCTCTTGCTGGGCGTCCTCAGTTCATCGGATGCCGTGTGGGACGTGGAATCGGTGGGTGGGACGGTTCTCGCCGTCCTCACGTACGGCACGACGGAAGACCCCGTGCCCGTCGCGCAGCTCGAAGCCCTGGCATCGATGGAATTAGGCGAAACCTTCCCGGACCACGGCATCGTCGACGATCCGGACCTGTCCGACGCAAGCCAGGATGAGGCCCGCCTTGAAGCGATCTACGCGTCGTACGCAGCCATGGAAGCCCGGCGCAGTCTCGGCCTCCTTGCCGAACTGGGGCTGGTGGACGCCAACACGCATTATCGCGTTCCCCCGGTAGCCATCCAGTGCGTGGACCTGGCCGCGGGCTACCTGGACACAGCCGATGAGCTGTCCGGCGCCGAGGAACCCGGGTCCAACGTGGTGGCCCTGCACGCCCCGTCCCGGACCGGCCGGCCGTCCAAGGACCGGTAGGATCTGGTCATCGCCGGGTGGCGCCTGTAAGATCCTGCAATGCCGCGCAGGGCCACCAGCGCGGCGGCACACCGTTGGCAGCGCTGAAGCAAGGGAGGATCCGTGCGTACAGACCATGTTCGGGCGCCCTTCCATTTCCTCCGCGCCGCCCTGCTCTCCACCGGGATCCTGACCCTCGCGGCCGGAGCCCACGTGCTGGGTGGCGGCGAGCTGCCTGCGGCCGGCATCCTGCTGGCAGTCCTGGCCCTCACAGTCCTGGCAGCCACCACCGCCACCCGCCTGAAACTGAATTTCGCCGCTATGACCGCCCTCCTGGGCGCCGGGCAACTGGCCCTGCACGAAGTCTTTACCGTGTTCAGCACTCCGGTCATTGCGGCAGGCCCGGCCCCGACGGGAACCCACCACCTTTCCGGCACGGCACTGCCCGCACTGGAAGCCGCCGCACACCTCCACGCCACGGGTACCACCGGCGGCCTGGTCATGCTGGTGACGCACACCGTGGCAACTGCCGCGTGCGCCCTTCTGCTTACCAAAGGTGAAGCCGCGCTCTGGTCCCTCGAGGCGTGGCTGCGGCCGCTCGTCAGGCTCCCCAAAGCAGTAACGCCCGACGCCGGCCCGCCCCCTTGGGTGCCCGGCCCGCCAGCGGTTCTTCCCCTCCGCCCCTGGCGGAACCTTCGGCAACACAGCCGGCGCGGCCCGCCTTCCGCCGTCGTGCTTCCCTGACCAGCCCGTACCGGACCCGGTAAGCGGGCGTAATTCCTGTACCTCCGCGCGCCCGAAACGGGCGTGCGTCCGAAAGGCATCCCCATGAAAACCTCAACACTTCGCCGTACCCTCACCTCCGCATCCGCCACTGCCGGCGCCGCCGCCCTCCTGCTGACAGCCGCCAGCGGCGCAGCGGCCCATGTTGGTGTCAGCCCGGACAAGACCGCCGCCAACTCCTATGCCCTGCTGACCTTCGGCGTCCCGCACGGCTGCGAGGAGTCCGGCACCACCAAAATCGCCATCACGCTGCCCGCCGAACTGAACGATGCCACACCAACGGTGAACCCCAACTGGACTGTGGAAAAGGTGACCGAGGAGCTGGCCGAGCCCAAGAAACTGGCCGACGGCTCATCCATCACCAAACGCACCAGCCAGATTGTCTACACCGCCAAGGCGCCCCTGCCTGACGGTCTGCGCGATGCCCTGGTGCTGTCTGTGAAGTTGCCCGATGCAGCCGGGACCACGCTCCACTTCCCCACCCTGCAGTCCTGCGAAACGGGCCAGACGGACTGGTCGGAAATCGCCAAGGACGGCCAGGACCCGCATTCCCTGAAGGCCCAGGCGCCGTCAATCACCATTACCGATGCCGCCGAAGCCCACGGCACCGCCGGCCACGCGGCCACCACGGCTGCCGCCGGGACAGCGCATGCCGATACCGAACAGGCAGCTGCCCTGACTGACAGCGGCGCGGACGCCCGCGGCTGGGCAGGCCTGGTGGCCGGCCTCGGCGGGCTGGCCCTCGGCGGTGCGGCGTTCGTCCGCAGCGGCGCCAAGCGCAGGCAGGAGGCCGGGACGGCCAGCCAGTAACGGTTCCGACCACTCGATTTGATGCCCGGATCATCACGATCCGGGCATCAAATCCTCTTGGCACCCCGTGGCATCGTTGACTCAGGTCACAGCAGCAACAAAGGTTATGCCATGACGTCTCAGCGCATTTCACAGGGCTTTGTTATTACGATGGCGGCCGCTGCGGCCGCGCTGCTGCTCACCGCCTGCGGTCCGGGCCAGGCGCAGCCGCAACCGCAGGGAACCACGGAACCGGGAACGAACTCCCCCAGCCCCTCCGCATCCCCGGCGCCGCCGCCCAGCGCGACGCCCCAGCCGTCGTCGACCACTGACGCAACAGCCGGGCCGCTCCTTTGCAAGGCTGCCACATTGTCCGCCGCCACTGACGCCACAGGCGGCGGGGCCGCGGGCAGCGTCTACATGACGCTCACTTTGACGAACACCGGTGCCGAGCCGTGCCTGTTGAAGGGGTACCCGGGCGTATCCCTGGCCGCGGACGCCAACGGCGCTCCCATCGGCGCCGCCGCGAAACGCGACGAATCAACACCTGTTGCGGATGTGCTCCTGGCCCCCGGCCAGGGCGGCAATGCCGTGCTCCGCTACACGCAGGCAGCCAACTACTCCGACTGCACGCTGACGCCCGCCGCCGGGTACCGGATCTACCCGCCGGAAGATACGGCCTCCCTGTTCCTGGCCCAGCCCACCCAGGCCTGCAGCAATGCAAACATCGAACTCCTGACCATCGGGGCCTTCCAGGCGGCCTAGCAGCCCAGGCTCTGGGCGAAGCCATCAATGATAAGTACACTTAGCTTCCATGACGTCCCTCTGGCTGGACCGCGAGAGTACCTTTAGCCCTGACCCTTTTCAGGCAGGAGCGAAATACGACACCGTGGTGGCCGGGGCCGGGCTCACCGGACTGGTCACAGCGCTGTTGCTGGCACGCTCCGGGCAGCAGGTGCTGGTGCTGGAAGCCCGCTACCCGGGCGCGGTGACCACCGGGAACACCACAGCCAAGGTCAGCCTGCTGCAGGGAACTGTTTTGGCCTCGTTGTCCCGGCAGTATCCGGACAAGCAGGTGAAAGCCTACGTCGAGGCGAACCGGGAGGGGCAGGCCTGGCTGCTGCGCTACCTCGACGAGAACGGGGTGCCGTACCAGCGCCGCACTGCGTATACCTACGCCACCACCGGTGACGGTGCCGAGCGGCTCCGCGAGGAACTGATCGCGGCAACCACCGCGGGGCTCAACGTGGAGTACGTGCGCGACGCCGGCCTCCCCTTCACCATCCAGGGCGCCCTGATGCTTGCCGGCCAGGCCCAGATCAACCCGATGGACGTGCTGGACACGCTGCTGGGTGACCTCCGTGCCCGCGGCGGCAGCGTGGTGAGTGGGGTCAGGCTCCGGGACGCCACCGGGAGGGGACCCCTCACGATCAAGACCGACCATGGCAATGTCACGGCTGACCACCTGGTGCTGGCAACCGGGATTCCGGTGCTGGACCGCGGCCTGTACTTCGCGAAACTCAAGCCGCAGCGCTCCTACGCGGCAGCACTGGAACTGCCAGCCGGGCTGACGCCGCCGCCGGGCATGTACCTCTCGGCAGAGCAGCCCACGCATTCGCTGCGGGACTACGAGGCCTCCGGGCGCAGGCTGCTGCTGGTAGGCGGACACGGGCATCACGTGGGGCGCACTGCCTCGGAAAAGTCCCACCTCACCGGCCTGCTCGACTGGGCGGGAACACACTTTCCCGGCGCCTCAACCACGCACACCTGGTCGGCCCAGGACTATCAGGCCACCAACCTCATGCCGTTCTTCGGCAAGCTGCCGCGGGGACGGGGACGGATACTATTCGGCACGGGCTACAACAAATGGGGCATGACCAACGCCGTCGCGGTTGCGCTCGGAATGTCAGCTGACATTCTGGGCGGACAGATCCCCTGGGCGGACACCATCCACCATCGCATTACTTCGCCAGCGGGCGCGTTGTCAGCCGTGGCGCTCAACGCCGGTGTGGCCGCGACTCTTGCCACCGGATGGGGAAAGCTGGCGTCGGATGGCACCACGCCACCGCCCGACGGCGCCGGTAAGGTGTATCGCGACGGTGCCCGGCCTGTGGCGGTGTCCACAGTCGGCGGCACCACGTGCAGGCTCTCCGCCGTCTGCACGCACCTGGGCGGAATCGTCCGCTGGAACGACAGCGAACTCACCTGGGACTGCCCGCTCCACGGCTCCCGGTTCGGCAGTGACGGGCAGCTCCTCGAAGGCCCCGCCACGAAGAACCTCCCGCCGGCAGCGAAGGGTTGATCTGTCCGGACGGGACCGGCAATCCCGGGCCCGGTGATGCGCCCGGCAGCGCTGTCAGTGGGGTAGGGCATGATGGAGGAATGCAGGAGAAGCTACCGCCGGGAGCCGGGCCGGACACCCTTCCCGGCACCGCCATGGGACGGTTCAGCCGGCCCACGCGCGACTGGTTCCTGGGTGCCTTTTCCGAGCCGACTCCGGCCCAGGACGGCGCCTGGAACGCCATTTCCTCCGGTTCCCATGCCCTGGTGGTCGCGCCCACCGGTTCCGGCAAAACGCTCGCTGCCTTCCTGTGGGCCCTTGACCGGCTGCTGGTTTCGGCGCCCGCCCCTGCGCCTGAACTGCCGGGGCTGGATGCACCGCCGGCAAAAGGCCGCCGGCCGCGGGCACCGAAACGCAAGACCCGTGTTCTGTACATCTCCCCGTTGAAAGCCCTTGGCGTGGACGTCGAGCGGAACCTGCGTGCGCCGCTGATCGGCATCACCCAGACGGCCAAACGGCTGGACCTGCCCGCCCCGCTCATTACCGTGGGGGTCCGGTCCGGTGACACCACGGCGGCCGACCGCCGCTCGCTGCTCAGCAACCCGCCGGACATCCTCATCACCACGCCGGAATCGCTGTTCCTGATGCTCACCTCCAGGGCACGGGAAACGCTCACCGAGGTGGACACCATCATCGTGGACGAAGTCCACGCCGTCGCAGGCACCAAGCGTGGCGCGCACCTGGCGGTTTCGCTGGAACGGCTCGACGCGCTGCTGCCGAAACCCGCCCAGCGGATTGGACTGTCTGCCACGGTGGAGCCCCGCGAGCTGGTAGCCCAGTTCCTGGCGGGTTCCGCGCCGGTAGAGATCGTGGCGCCCCCGTCGCGGAAGACCTGGGACCTGACCGTTTCCGTGCCTGTGGAGGACATGTCAGACCTCCAGGGTGCTGCGGGCGCCTTCGATTCGGGTCCGGCATCCGGGCTGCAGCCGCAGGCCTCGATCTGGCCGCACGTGGAAGAGAAGATCGTCGACCTGGTGCTGGCCAACCAGTCCACCATCGTGTTCGCCAACTCGCGCCGTCTTGCCGAGCGGCTGACGGCCCGGCTGAATGAGATCTACGCGGAGCGGCAGCTTGTGGCTGTGGGCGGGGGCTGGGACGCACCGGGCGCTGAGGGACCGGAACCGGGCTTGGCTGGTGTGCCCGCATTTACGGCCACGCCGGCCCACATGATGGCTCAGGCGGGCAGCACCTCGGGAGCCGATCCGTTGCTGGCCCGCGCCCACCATGGATCGGTGTCCAAGGACCAGCGGGCAATGATCGAGGATGACCTGAAGTCCGGCCGGCTGCGGTGTGTTGTGGCCACGTCCTCCCTGGAACTCGGCATCGACATGGGCGCTGTGGATCTGGTGGTGCAGGTGGAATCCCCGCCGTCGGTGGCCAGCGGCCTGCAGCGCGTGGGCCGTGCCGGTCACCAAGTAGGCGAGATTTCGCAGGGTGTGTTATTCCCCAAACACCGGGCGGACCTTGTACACACGGCCATAACCGTTGAGCGGATGTTGGAAGGGAAGATCGAGCGGCTCTTTGTCCCGGCCAATCCACTGGATATCCTCGCCCAGCAGACCGTAGCCGCAACAGCCCTGGGCAGCATCGATGTGGAGGAATGGTTCGCAACGGTCCGGCGGTCCGCGCCCTTCGCCTCGCTACCCCGGTCCGCGTTCGAGGCAACCCTGGACCTGCTGGCCGGCCGTTACCCTTCCGACGAATTCGCCGAACTGCGGCCACGGATCATCTGGGACCGCAATGCGGGCACCATTGAGGGCCGGCCCGGGGCCCAGCGCCTGGCTGTCACCTCCGGCGGCACCATTCCGGACCGCGGGTTATTCGGGGTCTACATCATCGGCACCGAAGCTGAGGGCTCGGCGTCGCCATCCGCTGACGGCAAACCTGCCGCGTCCCCTGCCAAGGGCGGCCGACGGGTGGGTGAGCTGGACGAGGAAATGGTCTACGAGTCCCGGGTGGGTGACGTTTTCGCCCTCGGCGCCACCAGCTGGAAAATTGAGGACATTACCCATGACCGTGTCCTGGTCTCCCCCGCCTTCGGCCAGCCCGGCAAGCTGCCGTTCTGGAAGGGCGACTCCCTGGGCAGGCCGGTGGACCTGGGCCGCGCCCTGGGTGCGTTCGTCCGCGAACTGTCAGCGTCCGACGTCGGGCCTGCCACCGAACGCTGTACGGCCAGCGGGCTGGACACCTTCGCCGCGAACAACCTCATCCAGTACCTCGGCGAGCAGAAGCTCGCCACCGAGGTGGTCCCCAGCGACACCACCCTGGTGGTGGAACGGTTCCACGACGAACTCGGCGACTGGCGGGTGATCCTCCACAGCCCGTTCGGCATGCCCGTGCACGCCCCGTGGGCACTCGCCGTCGGACAGCGCCTGCACCAGCGGTACGGCCTGGACGGCTCCGCCATGGCGGCGGACGACGGCATCGTGCTGCGGGTGCCCATGATGGAAGACGAACCGCCGGGAGCCGAGCTGTTCCTGTTCGATCCGGAGGAACTTGAGCAGATAGTCACCGCGGAAGTGGGCGGCAGCGCCCTGTTTGCTTCGCGGTTCCGGGAGTGCGCGGCGCGTGCCCTGCTGCTGCCCCGCCAGACTCCGGGCAAGCGGCAGCCGTTGTGGCAGCAGCGTCAGCGGTCTGCCCAGCTGCTCGATGTCGCGCGGAAGTACCCTACGTTCCCGATTGTGCTGGAGACAGTCCGTGAATGCCTCCAGGACGTGTATGACCTCCCGGCGCTGAAGGATATTGCAGCATCGGTGGAACGCCGCGAGCTGAGGATCGTCGAGACCACAACGCAGCAGCCGTCGCCGTTCGCCAAGTCCCTGCTGTTCGGGTATGTGGCGCAGTTCCTGTACGAAGGCGACTCGCCGCTGGCCGAACGCCGGGCCGCTGCCCTGGCCCTGGATTCGACGCTGCTGAATGAGCTGCTGGGGCGTGTGGAGCTCCGCGAACTGCTCGACGCGAAAGTCATCGACGCCACGGAGCTTGAATTGCAGCGGCTTGCGCCGGACCGCCGCGCCCGCGGGATGGAAGGCGTGGCGGACCTGCTCCGGCTGCTGGGTCCGCTGACGCCCGGCGAAGTCGCCGCCCGGCTGGACCCGGCAGTGGTTGAATCTGCGACGGCGGTTGCGCCCGCGACGGCGGTTGCGCCGCCCGAGGCCGAGGCGGGAGAGCCGGCTGTTCCGGTCGAAACTCCGCATGCTGATACCGCCCTGGCCGCGGCCCATCTGACTGCACTGCAGCGGGCCAACCGCGCCATCAAGGTCAACATCGGCGGCGCTGAGCGCTATGCCGCCGTGGAGGACGCCGCACGGCTGCGGGATGCCATCGGTGTACCGCTGCCTATGGGCGTGCCGCTCGCCTTTATCGAACCGGTGGCGGATCCCCTTGGCGACCTCGTTTCCCGCTATGCACGCACGCACGGACCGTTCACAGCAGCGGAAGCCGCTGCACGGCTGGGCCTGGGCGTCGCGGTGGTCGGCACTGCATTGAAGCGGCTCGCGGCGGACGGCCGCGTGGTGGAGGGCGAGTTCCGGCCGCACGTCGTACCGCCCGAAATGCAGGCGCCCGAAAGTCAGGCGCCCGAAAGCCCGGCATCGGGAATGGGAACCGGAACGGACCACGAACCACCACAGCCGGTCCCCCGGGAACCCCGCCTCCAGGACCAGCAGCAGCCCGCAACCACCAGCGAATGGTGTGACGCCGAAGTTCTTCGCAAGCTCCGCCGTCGTTCGCTGGCGGCTCTGCGCGCCGAAGTGGAACCGGTGGATGCGGCCGCCTATGGCCGTTTCCTCCCCGCCTGGCAGAATGTCCGGACTCCCGGTTCGGGGCGCGGCCAGCCGTCGTTGCGCGGGCTGGACGGAATTGTCACAGCGATCGACCAACTGTCCGGTGTTCCTGTGCCGGCCTCGGCCTGGGAGCCGCTGATTCTGGCGAGCAGGGTGTCCAACTACCAGCCCGCCATGCTGGACGAGCTCATGGCTGCGGGCGAAGTCCTCTGGTCCGGGGCGGGCGCACTTCCCGGCAACGATGGCTGGGTCAGCATGCATCTGGCCGATTCCGCCGACCTGACGTTGAATCCCGCCATCGAATACGAGCCGGGGGACGCTCAGCAACGGCTCCTCGACCACCTCCGGAACAACGGCGGCGGCTACTTCTTCCGGCAGCTGACGGACGTCGCGGGCGGAATGGACTCGGTGCTAAGTGACCAGGACGTGGTCTCAGCGCTGTGGGACCTGGCCTGGGCGGGGCGGATTACCGGAGATACATTTGCTCCGGTGCGCGCCCTGATCGCCGGCGGCCACACTGCCCACCGCCAGGTGGCACGGGCACCACGGTCGCGCGCACCCAGATTGAGCAGGCTTGGCCGTTCCCACGGCACCGGGCTCCTGGGCTCGTCGGGTTCGGGCTCACCGGGGCTCAGCGGCGGACGGTACGGCTCGTCTTCGGGTGCGGCGGCCACTCCGCCGATGGCTGCCGGGCGGTGGTCGGCACTGCCCTTGCCGGAGCTGGATGCCACCATTCATGCGCGTGCCACCGCGGAATTGCTGTTGGACCGCTACGGCGTGGTGACCCGGGGATCGGTCATGGCAGAACAGATCCTGGGGGGCTTCGGGCTGATGTACAAGGTCCTGGCCCGGCTGGAGGAAGCGGGCCGGTGCCGCCGCGGGTATTTTATCGAGCATCTAGGCGCGGCCCAGTTCGCCGTCCCGGCCACCGTGGACCGGCTGCGGTCCTACTCCGAGGACAGCCAGCTCGCGAAGCCCGAGCCCGTTGCACTGGCCCTCGCGGCCACCGATCCGGCGAACCCATACGGTGCGGCACTTCCCTGGCCGGCCCTCAGCGAGGAGGCCGGCACCGGCCACCGCCCGGGACGGAAGGCAGGTGCCCTGGTGGTGCTCGTGGACGGTGCCTTGATCCTCTATGTGGAACGTGGCGGCAAGACGTTGCTGGCCTTCAGCGGGGACGAGGCCATCCTGTCGGCCGCCGGCGCCGCGCTGGTGGGTGTGGTCACCCGCGGGGCCGTGGACAAGCTGATCATGGAGAAGGTCAACGGCCACGACATCCTCGATACCGCGGTGGCCAAAGCACTGGCGGCCGCCGGCGCCTACTCCACACCGAAGGGGCTGAGGATCCGTGCCTAAGCGACACATGACCACCTCGAGGAAAGCGGGGATCCGTGCCTGAGGGTGACTCAGTCTGGCGCGCCGCCTCGCAACTGCACAAGGCGCTGGCAGGGCAAACGCTCACCGGCTCGGATTTCAGGGTGCCCCGTTTTGCCACCCTCAACCTTGCCGGCTGGACCATGACCGAGGTTGTGCCGCGCGGCAAACACCTCCTCATGCGGGTCGAGGGACCTGATCAGCGTAAACTCACCATCCATTCGCACCTGAAAATGGAGGGCGCCTGGCAGGTCTATCCACCCGGCGGACGCTGGCGGAAGCCAGGATTTACCGCACGGTGCGTGCTGCGGACCGCGGTGGCGGACGCCGTCGGATTCTCGTTGGGAATTGTGGAGGTGGTCCGCACCGAAGACGAGGACAGGATTGTGGGTCATCTGGGCCCGGACCTGCTCGGTCCGGACTGGAATCCGGACGAAGCGGAACGAAGGATCCGTTCGGCCCCCGACGTCCCCATCGGCGTCGCTCTGCTCGACCAGCGCAACCTCGCGGGCATCGGCAACATCTACCGCTGCGAGACCTGTTTCCTGTCAGGCGTCCATCCGGCGTCACCCAGCTCGGCCGTCGCCGATCTTCAAGCGATGATGACCGATGCGAAGCAACTGCTGGAAGCCAACCTCGGCCCGGGCAGGCGGGTCACCATCCTGAACCCGCGCGGGATGCCCGTGGGAATGATGGCAGGGCGCCCCGGTTACTGGGTATACCGGCGCGAACACCAACCCTGCCTGAAATGCGGCACACCCATCCGGCGGGCTGCGCTGGGGAAGCTCAACGGCGACGAAGAGCGGGACATCTACTTCTGCCCCCAGTGCCAGCCGCTGCTGGACTAAGGGCGAAGGGCGGTTGGCTCCAGCGGCTCGGACTCCAGGGACTGTGGCTCGCCTGCGCCCTTCACCGACTCAGGCGCCACAACGCCGTCCTGGACTGCGGACGGGATCATAAACCACGGCAGCATCAGCTGGACCAACGGCCCTATGGCCAGGGCATAGACCACCGTTCCCACCCCGACGGATCCGCCCAGCAGCCATCCGATGCCGAGCACCACCACTTCGATCAGCGTGCGCGCGATCCGCACGGACCAACCAGTGCGGCGAGCGAGGCCGGTCATCAGTCCGTCGCGGGCGCCGGGGCCAAAGCGGGCGCCAATGTAACAGGCCGACGCGATGCCATTGAGGACCACAGCACCACCGAGCATCGCAATCTGGCCACCAAGGTGTGAGAACGCGGGGATCAGCGCCAGCCCGACGTCGGCGAACACCCCCACCAGGACAGCGTTGGCCAGTGTTCCGAAACCGGGCTTCTGCCGCAGCGGAATCCACAGCAACAACACGAGGAAACTCACGGCCACCACGACCGTGCCGATACTGAACCCGCTCAAACCGGCCAGTCCCTGGTGGAAGACATCCCAAGGGTCCAGCCCGAGGCCGGCGCGGATGAACATGGCCAGAGAGATGCCATAGATGGCCAGGCCGACAAAAAGCTGGAGGAGTCTGCGGGATAACATAGCGATCACTTTGCCAGAAAACTGGCATTGAATTACATAGCCAGTCTGAGATACTGGCTATGTGTCCGCTTCACTGAGTCCGCTTGCACTGGCCCGCCTCCTGGGCGCGTGGCACCTCGGCGCCGCGCCGGCGTACCGCGAGCTCGCCGACGTCGTACGCCTTTTGATCATGGACGGCCGCATCCCGCTGGAGGTCGCGCTGCCAAGCGAGCGCGCACTGGCCCGGGTTTTGGGCCTGAGCCGGACAACTGTCACCGCCGCTTATGCGGCGCTGCGGGAGCAAGGATTCCTCAGCGGGGGCCAAGGCAGCCGCGGCCGGACCGGCATTCCGCACCGCACCGTGCCGGTCAGTGCGCCCGGAGTTGCCCTGCCTGACGGAATCCTGGACCTGGCCTACGCCTCGCTTCCCGCCACCGGCGAGGTGGTGCATCGCGCGTTTGCGGATGCCTTGTCGGACCTGCCGGCCCTACTGCCCGGTTTCGGCTACGACGCAGTGGGGTTTCCCGCACTCCGGGAAGCCATCGCGGACCGCTACACCGCCGCGGGTGTGCCCACAGCGCCCAGCCAGATCCTGGTGACCTCCGGCGCGCAGCACGCCCTGAACATCGTGTTGCGGACCCTCGCCGGCCGGCAGCACAAAGTCCTGGTGGACCATCCCACCTACCCCAACGCGCTTGACGCCATCCGCGCCTCCGGCTCGCGGATCATTCCCGTGCCGCTGCCGCCGGCCACTAGTGCGGGGGCGCCGTCGGCTGCCGTGGAGGCGGCAACCCCCGGTTGGGACATGGACATGATGGTGGCCGCGCTGCAGGAGCAACGCCCCGCCATGGCATACGTGGTCCCGGACTTCCACAACCCCACGGGCCGGCTGATGTCCGATCTCCAGCGCCGCCGGCTGGTGCGCGCTGCCGCGGCGGCCGGCACGGTACTCGTGGTGGACGAGACGCTGCGGGAGTTGAACCTCGACGGCGGAACCACCTCGCCACTGGCAGCCTTCGGTCCCGCCGTGGTGTCCATCGGATCGCTCAGCAAATCCCACTGGGCGGGCCTGCGTACCGGCTGGATCCGTGCCGAGGAAGACCTCTTGGGCCGCTTTATTGCCACCCGGACCACCATGGACCTGGGCGGGCCGGTGGTTGAACAGTTGGCCGCGGCAGGGATGGTGCGGTCCCTGGACGAGCCGCTCGGCGCACGGCTTGCCACGCTGCGCGGGAACCGGGCGGTTCTACTGGACCTGCTGGCCGAGCACCTGCCGGACTGGCGGCCCGAGCGGCCGGCCGGTGGCCTCACGGTCTGGTGCCGGCTGCCCACTGCAGCGAGCACTGCACTCACCGTCATCGCGCCCGAGTTCGGCATCCGCCTGGCCGCCGGACCCCGGTTCGGCGCGGGCGGGGCATTTGAGCAGTATCTGCGGGTGCCGTTTACGCTGCCGTCGGACAAGCTCGAGAAGGCGGTCCGGGCGCTGCGCTCAGCCCAGGACAGGCTCGACGCCGCCCCGCAGCTCCGCCGGACCCTGACGGACGCCCCGGCTGTCGCCATCGCCTGAGCATGCGACCGAGCGGACGCCGGGCCTGCGACACGGCAACGGCCCAGTGACACAGGAACGGCCTGACGACACCCAGATTCGGGTGTCCCCAAGCCGCTTGCGCGTCACCGGGGAAGATGCGCGTCCCTAAGCGAAGCCGCCTACGCGTAGACCTTCGCAAGGAACCCGCCCCAGGCCTTGGCCGTGGTCTCGGAGTCGCCGCTGCCGCTGAAGTCGTGCACCGTCATGCCCACCGGCGCACCGAAGGCGTTACGGCCGAAGAACCGATACATCGTGTCCGCGGTCCGCAGCCCCAGGAAGTTCTCATTGGCGAAGTCCACTTCCCCGGTAAGCCGCCCCACGCCGTCGAGCGTCACATCCACTGGCGAACCCTGCGCCGCAGCCTCAACGCCGAGCGCCTTCTTCAGCCGCTCAAACCCGTCCGGGGTCTGCGAGGCCGCCGGCGCCTGAATGTCCGTGAACACCACCGGTTTGCCGTCGAAGTGAGCCAGATACTGGCCGAGGGTGTGCAGGTAGAACGCGGTGTGCTTGCTGGCGCCGTCGTACTGCCCGTCCCAGTTGTCGGCGAAGATCCCGCTGTGCACATAGTGGAGCTTGGCGCGGCCACCCTCGAGCGGCTCGAGGACATGCTCCAGCTGGTTGAACCAGCCATCCGGGCCGTCCATCCGGGAAACGAGGTGGGTGGGGAATTCCTGCACGGTTTTGACGTCCGGCCACTGGTCGGTGGGGAACAACCACGCCGGCGTGCCGCTGGTCACCGCCTCCCAGACGCGCTCGGGAGTGCCCGGCAGCTCGGTGTCGTAGACGATCTCAAATTCGCGTTTGTCAGTCATTGTCCTGCTCCTTCGCTGAAAGGGTCTTGAGTGCGGGGTGAAGCGCGACGACGAGCCGGTGCTTCCGCCCGCCGCCCGCGCTCCCCCGCGGGGCGCCGCCGTCGTGATACCTGTCCACCAGCCGGGTCACCGCTACGCCGAGCTCCTCGGCAAAAGCGGCCCTGTCGGCGGCGGTGCGGAACGTAATCTCGCCGTCGATAGCGAACGTGGCGAGCTTTTGCCGGGCGGCTGCGGCACCGGCGATCAGCTTGCCCACCTCCTGGACCATCCGGCCGGCGAGTGCCAGCAGCCAGAAGGCGGAGAAGCGGTCGGAGAACCGGTGCGGGTCCGGTGCCACCGATGCGAGGGCCACGGGTGAGATCAGGTAGGAGGCCGCCGTCGCCTGGAGGACGCGTTCGGTGACGTTGCCCTTGCGGCGCTCCTCCACCAGCTCCACCAGCCCGTGCCGTTCGAGGGCCTTCAGGTGATAGTTGACCTTCTGCCGCGGCAGGCCCACCTTGGCCGCAAGCTGTGTGGCCGATCCCGGCTCCGCCAGCTCCCGGAGGATGCGGGTGCGGATCGGATCCAGCGACGCTTCCGCCGCGGCCGGGTCCTCGATCACTTCGATGTCCAACATGTCTCCATCATGCCAACCGACAACTTTTATTGTCAAGAACTTTTTTCCCGTCGGTGGAATCTTATCGGGGAGGCCCGCTCTACGTCGCGGGTCCGACCGGGGCGCAGAGCAGGCCCCGCGCCGCAAAGTAGAATGGACCGGTGATGCAATCCCCCCTCCCCGTGCGCGACGGCGTCAACGCCACCCGCCTGCGCCTCCCGGACGAGGGGCCGTGGACCACCGCGATGGACTACATGATGCACCGCTGGGGGCACATCGATCCGCAGGGCATCGAGGACAGGTTCGACGCCGGCGAGATCGTTGGCGAGGGCGGCATCCCCCTTGACCGGGCCACGAAGCTCGATGACCACACCTTCATCTGGTACTACCGCACACTGCCGCCGGAGACCCGCATCCCCGTGGACATCAGCATCCTCCACCAGGACGAGCACCTGCTGGTGGTGGACAAGCCGCACTTCCTGCCCACCACCCCCGGCGGCACCTACATCCAGGAGTCCGCTCTGGTCCGGCTGCGGAACCAGCTGGACCTGCCGGACCTGATTCCCATGCACCGCCTGGACCGGATGACGGCCGGCGTGCTGCTGCTGTCCACGAATCCCGAGACCCGCGGCAGGTACCAGGTGCTCTTCGAAAAGCGGCAGGTGCAGAAGGAATACGAATGCGTTTCCGCAGCCGAGCCCGCTGACGGCTACCCCGCCGTCGACTACCCCGTAGTGGTCCGCAACCGGATGACCAAGTCGCGCAGCTACCTGCTGGCCGAGGTCATTGACGGGGAGCCGAACGCGGAGACCCGCATCGAACGGCTGGAAACGTTCGACGGCAGCGCGTCCGTGGGTGCCGTCGCCACCAATGCTGCGCCCCGGCTCGCGCGGTACCGGCTGGAGCCGCACTCCGGAAAGACGCACCAGCTGAGGGTGCACATGGCCTCGCTGGGCCTTGGCATCGTCAACGATTCCTTTTATCCCGACCTGTTGGACAAGGCGCCGGACGACTACACCAAACCGCTGCAGCTCCTGGCCCGCGGCATCCGTTTCGTGGACCCGATCAGCAACCAGCCGGTGGAATACCGCAGCAGCCTGGAACTCAGCGAAGCTGTCAAACGCCCCGGCCCTCAAACACCGCGCTGAAGTCTTCCTCCATCCCGGCGCTGAACAGCACGAACTCCACCGCCTCGAGTGCGCTGGAAGGATGCGAGGCACCAAAGCCGTTAACGGCGTCGTACGCGGCCTCTGCCACCTGCCGGCCGGCCCAGCCGTAAACGCCGCCGCCCACCGCCGGAAACGCGACCGACGCGGCGCTGAGCGAATCCGCCAGCCGCAGGCTTTCACTGAAGCACGAGACGAGCAGCGCACGGTTGGTCTGCCCGGCACGGCGGTTCGGCCCCACAGTGTGGATGATCCAGCGGGCCGGGAGCCGGAACGCGGGAGTGGCTACGGCGGCACCCACTCCGAGCCCGTGCGGCAGCTCGGTCTCGCGCAGTGCGCGGCAGGCTGCCAACAGCTCGGGCCCGGCTGCCCGGTGGATGGCGCCGTCCACCCCGCCGCCGCCCAGCAGCGAGGAATTGGCCGCGTTCACAATCGCGTCCACGGCCCGGGTGGTGATGTCGGCCTGGAGAATATTGATCCGCATGTCGCCAGTTTCGCACGTACAGAGTTCCTGATAAACGGGGCCTGAATGAAAGCCATCCGGGGTGAAGGGCCCAGCGCCGTGCAAGCGCCCCATCCGGAGCGATTGTCACTTTGCTCACCAGGTTGTCACTATCCCTGCTTCCGGGCCCTGCCACTCAGGACGCTGGGATCATCCCTTCATTGGAGCATGCCCGCCGTTCAATAGATCCTGAGATGCAGACGGTTCAACTACCAGCAGATTCTCCCGATCAGTCAACGGCCCCCGACCGTGGCACCTCGTGACTAAACATGTTATTTTGCGTTTTTTTCAGAAATTATGGTGTGACAGCCTTTGAGTTGGGAGCTCAATAAACTATGCCTAGGATGGTGGTACCAGGCAGTAATGTCCGTAGATACTTTGTGAATTGCAGACAAGGAAAGCAGGGCGCCCGCTCATGGCGGACATTGAAGGCACGATGGTTATCCGCGCATGGGCCGAGCCGGCATCCAATAACCGGATTCGCGCACGTCTGATCTCCAGCAGGCCCGGCCAGACCGGGGAGTTCGTTGAGGCTGCAGGCGATTCAGACGAGGTTTTAAAGGCTGTCCAGCGTTGGCTCGATTCGCTGCAACCGGAAGACAGCAGCGCCAACGCCTAGCCGCCCTACCCCACGCAAAATTGGGCCCTACCCCACTTGATAGATGGCCCTACCCCCGTTACTAAAATGACTTGACATGACTTGGGCAAGTGCCACGATGGTAGCTGGGGGATGCGTGGAATCCGGCCGCTTGAGAGGGATAAGCATGACCGTTGCTCTCGCACAGGATTGGCACTTGAGTCTGCTGGGGGCTTGGCGGTTGCGCTGCGGCAGCAATACAGTGACGGTAGCCACCCGTGAGCAGCGGCTCATCGCGTGCGTGGGGCTGCTGGGCTGCCGCCATCGGAGTTTTTTGGCAGGCCTCCTGTGGCCGAAGAGCAGCGAAACGCAGGCAGCAGGAAACCTTCGCACCACAGTCTGGTGCATCTCCCATGCGTTCCCGCACCTCCTGCAGACCGGGCCCGACACGCTGGAACTGGAGGAATCGGTCTGTGTGGATGTCGCAGCCCTGCAGCGACGCGTCGCGCAGATGTACGCGCAGCCTGAAGCGCAGATCCCCGACAACTACCTGGACCATCTGAGCAAGGCCGAGCTGCTACCCGGCTGGTATGACGACTGGGTGATCTTCGAACAGGAGCGGCTCCGGCAAATGCGCCTCAGCGCCCTCGAACTGATGGCACGGCAGCATTTGGCGGCGGGTGAACCGGACAACGCAGTCATCGCGGCGCTGTCGGCGGCGAGCATCGAGCCCCTCAGGGAATCGGCGCACTTCCTGCTGGTTAAGGCCCATCTTGCCGCGGGAAACAGGGCAGCTGCAGTCCGTGCCTTCACGATGTTTGCCAGCCGGTTGGAAAGTGAACTTGGCGTCCTGCCCTCAAGCCAGCTGAGCGGGCTTGTTTCGGAATTCCGTCCGCGCGTCGGGCTGGTATCCGGCGGCATGTAAGGAGAGCAGGGACCCCCGGGCCGTCCCGCCACCCAAAGTGCGGTACTTTGTGGCCATGGACTTTGGCAACGCGGACAGCTGGGGGGCGGCGATCTATTTTTGGATCATCCCCGTGGTGCTCGGTGACGCCATCTTTCCGCCCGTCCCGTCCGAGATGGTGGTGATCACCGGCGGCGCGCTCTCCGCCGAGGGAAAGGCAAACTTTTTCCTCGTCGCAGCCCTGTCCGCGGCGGCGTCGTGGATCGGCGACATGGTGGTTTTCCAGCTCTTCAAGCGGCGGCTCAGCCATGTCCTTGACCGGTGGCGCTGGGGCAGGAAAATCCACCACGGCATCCACGATGCGATCGCCAAGGCGGGCCGCTCCTCCACTTATGGGGCCATCATCGGCGCCCGTTTCATCCCGGGCGGACGGCTGGCGACGTCGGCCGCAGCAGGTATTGCCGATGTGTCCGTCCGCGGCTTCAGCCTCTGCGCCGGGCTCGGTGCGGTTTTGTGGGCCAGCTGGCTTGTGGGCCTGGGCTACTTCACGGGATCGGCAACCAGGCTGCCGTTTTGGGCCAGTTCCCTCATCGGGGTGGGGCTGGGCCTGGTGATCGGCGCCGTCGTCGGAGTCATCGTCACGCGCCGCCGCGGCACCCGTTCCCCGGTCGACGAACCCCCGCCGGTGATTGAGCCCGCGCCCGGCGACTAAGCGACAGGTACGGCAGGGCTATACAGGTGCCCAGCGGCCGCGGTTGCGGCGCAGCACCATCAGTGAGCCGGTCAGCGCAACGCGTTCGACGGCGTCGCGCATCATCGCTGCCGATTCGCGCGCCTGCTGGTTCTCACCGGAGTATTCGGTCGCCTCCACGAGGAACCGGAGGTTCAGCTGCGGGACGCCCCCGGCGAGCTCGATCTGGTTGGCCTCCACATGGTGGCGGGTCTCCAAGGCCTCCACGGCCGCGGCCATCACCGCCTCCGGCGGGTTGCCGGGTTTCAGGCCGGTGATCTTCAGGCGGGTCTGGAACGAAGGCATGCCTTCAACCCTACCCATCGTCAGGCACCGGCTGGCCGACCACCTATGGACGCTCTCTCACTTAATGCGCCTTTTCGGCAATCGCTCTCTCGCTTTCTTTAAGAAAGTGAGAGAGCGACCGGGAAAAACCCACATCAAGTGAGAGAGCGTCCCGGGGGTGGTGGGGCGTTAGCCGGTGTTGCGCAGGCCGGCTGCCACCCCGTTGACCGTGATCAGCATGGCCCGCTGGAGTCGGTCGTCTATCTCGGCGTTGCTGATGCTTGATTCCTCGGAGCCTTCGTTCGCCCGGGCAGCCCGTACGCGGCGGAGGAGCTCCACCTGCAGGTAGCTGATGGGGTCAAGATACTGGTCGCGGATCTCGAGGGAACGCTTGAGCGTGGGCTGGGCGTCCAGGAGCGTGTTCTCACCAGTAAGGCTCTGGATCTCCCTGACCGTGAGCTCGTACTCCTCGCGGATGGTGCGGAAGATGCGGTGCAGTTCCTCAGGAACCAGGGTGGCCACGTAGTAGCCGGCGATGTCCAGGTCCGTCTTGGCAAGGGTCATCTCCACGTTGGAGAGGACAGAGCGGAAGAAATGCCAGTGCTCGATCATCTCGAGTAGCTGACCGGAGTGGCCGGCCTCGCGGGCCGCCTTCAGGCCCGAGCCGACACCGAACCAGCCCGGGACGATCTGCCGGGACTGGGTCCAGCCGAACACCCACGGGATGGCGCGCAGACCCTCGAGTCCGGCCCCGGAATCGGGACGCTTGGACGGGCGGGAGCCGATGTTCAGCGAACCGAGCTGCTCCACCGGGGTGGAAGCCATAAAGTACGCGGGCAGGTCGGGATCATCGATGAGCTTCCGGTACCGCTCAAAAGCGCCGTCGGAGATGGTCTCCATAACGTGGCCGTACCGTTCGCGCTGGTCGTCGGAGGTGCGCGGATCGCGGTGCAGCGCCGAGCCCTGGAGCACCGCGGCAAGCGAGAGCTCCAGGTTCTCCCGGGCAAGCTCCGGCAGGGAGTACTTGTCCGAGATGACCTCGCCCTGTTCGGTGAACTTGATTTCGCCTTCCAGGACCCCGTTGGGCTGGGCCATGATGGCGTCATAGGTGGGACCGCCACCGCGGCCCACGGAACCGCCGCGGCCGTGGAAGAGGCGGACCCGGACGCCGTGCTTGGCCGCGACGTCACGCAGGTTGCGCTGGGTCTTGTGGATCTCCCACTGGCTGGTCATCACACCGGATTCCTTATTCGAGTCCGAATAGCCGAGCATGATCTCCTGGACGTCGCCGCGCAGCCGGACCAGGTCGCGGTAGGACGGGACGGACAGCAACTGGTCCACGATCTCAGCCGAGGCCCGCAGTTCTTCCACTGTTTCCAGCAGCGGCGCGAACCCGATCTTTGCGTACGGCGAGGCGCCAAAGAGATTGATCAGGCCGGCTTCGCGGGCCAGGACCGCCGCGGCCAGCACGTCGTCAGCGCCGCGGGTCATGGAAATGATGTAGGTTTCGACGACGTCCGGACCGTAAGTGCGCAGGGCGCGGCGGATCTCACGGAAGACGTCGTACGTTCCGTCAGCGACGCCGTCGAGCTTAATCGGGTGGCCGGACAGCGGCCGGCGGGAAGCGAGCTCAGATCCCAGCACCTCGAAGCGTTCCGCCCGGCTCAGTTCCGCGTAGCGGAGGCCCGGGCCACCGAGCCTGTCCATCAGCTGGCCGACGGCGTCGTGGTGGTGGTCGGCGTGCTCGCGGATATCCAGGGTGGCCAGGTGCAGGCCGAACGATGCGACGGCGCGGCGGACGCGGGCCAGCGCACCGTCCGCGGCGAGCGATGCCGAGTGGTTTCGCAGCGACAGCTCCAGCAGTTCCAGGTCCGTCAGCAGCTCGCCGGTGGAAAAGTAGTCGCGGCCGTGTTCATGGCTGGAATCCACTGCCACGCGCTTGCCGGTGTTGATGAGCTTGGCCTTAATACACGTGAGCTTAAGGCGGTAGGGCTCCTGGGCGTTAAGTTCCAGGACACGGCGGTCCAGGCCCGGAAGATTTTTCAGGTCCACCTCGATCGAGTCCAGCAGGCCCTGGTCCGCCCCGGCCAGCGACGTGGAGTTGGACAGGATGGAGATCAGTTCGTCCATCATGGCGATGCTGATGCGGACGGCGTGCTGGTTCTGGAGCTGCAGGATCTCCCTGGTGACCGCAGCCGTGACGTTCGGGTTGCCGTCGCGGTCGCCGCCGATCCAGGAGCCAAACCGGATGGGGGCGTCCTGCGACGAGAGGCTGACGCCGTGCTCGCCCAGCAGTTCTGAGAAGTCAGACAGCATCTCGGGCATGGCGTCGGTCAGGATGCCGGAGAGGTAGTAGATCGCGTTGCGGGCTTCGTCCACCGGAGTGGGCCGCACTTGGCGCAGCTCGTCCGTCTGCCACATCTGGTCGATGACCTCCGACAGCTGACGGTCCTGGCGGCGGCGGGCCGTGGTGCCTTCCTTGGTGGATTCTGACAGCACATCGGAGAGCTTGCGGATCTTGTCCAGCACCGAACGGCGCGAGGCCTCGGTGGGATGGGCGGTGAAGATGGGGCGGACGTCCAGCCCGTTCACCACTTCCTGGAGCCGTCCGGGTCCTGCCTGCGCTACGATCTCGGCCACGGCTTTGGCCAGCCAGCCGTCTTTTTCCTCCCGGGTCCGCAGGGTGCGGACCCGGTGGACCTGCTCAGCTGCGTTGGCCAGGTGGAAGTAGAAGGCGAACGCGCGCACCAGGTCGGTTGCCTGCTCAATCGGCAGGGAGCCCAGAAGTTCGCGGACCTGTTCGACGACGTCGTGCGCGCTCCAGGGCCCGGTGGCATCAGCTCCCCCGCGGGCTGCTTCCTTGGACTCCTTGGTGAGGAGTCGGACCTGCTCCACGAGGTTGAGGAGCTCAGGGCCGTGCTGGCGCACCAGGGATTCGCCCAGCAAGGAGGTGACACGACGGACGTCGGCCCTCAGTTCAGAGGCGAGATCGGTTGTGGGATTCACTGCAGTGTTAGCCATGGAAACTGTCTTTCGAGGGTTCGGGACCTGGCTCGTACACTGCGCTGGATACTGTGAGCCGCGTTACTACCTACCGATGCTACCCGTCCCGCACGGCGAAGGGGGAATCCGTCTCAGATCATGTCCGTGCATTTGACCTCCGCCGCAGGGGTGCCCCGGCGGGCGCCTCAGCGGGCCACTTTGAAATTGAAGTCTGCCGTCCCCAGCGCACCCCAGATCCGTAGCCAGAGGGGCAGGATCATTTCCGCACCGCGGGCGGTGGTGATATCGCCGAGGTCAAGAACGTCCGTGTGGCCGAGCGCCGTCAGGATGTCAGTGACTGCCGCCTTCGCCCCGGCGTCGTCGCCGGACACAAACACGGTGTGATCGCCGCCGGCTACGTGCCGGGGATCAACCATCACGCTGTTAGCCATGGTGTTCAGCGTCTTGACGACGCGGGCTTCCGGGTAGGCCCGCTGGATCTGCTCGCCGATGCTGTCTGTATTGACAGGATTCAGCGACGGCGGAAAGCCTTGGGAGAAATCGAGGGCGTTCGACACGTCCACCACGATCTTCCCCGCCAGGTTCTCCGCACCGGCCTCGGCCAGAGCTGCGAGCGACGCCGCGCCGTTGGTGGCGTTGACCACCAGTTCGCTGGCGGCTGCGGCGTCGGCGAACGTGCGTACGGCTATCTCCTGGTGGGCTGAATGCCACTGGGTAAACGGCGGGCCTCCCGTGGCACCGGGTTCGGTGCGTGCCAGCGTTGCCTGCGGGTCACGGGTTCCAATCGCCACATCGTGGCCGAGCCGTGCGAAGGCCGCGGCGAGGGCCGGACCTACGCTTCCGGTGCCAAGTACTGCAATCTTCATGATCACTCCAGTCCGTCCCGCGGTGGTCCAATACGTCAGACGTTACCCGCCCCGTGCAACGAATACCCCTGGCGGAATACCCCGCCGGAATGAAGGCCCTGCCAGCGTGGTTGTAGGGGGCGAACCAGAACCGTCCGGAGGAACCCATGAGCATCGCCGCACCCGCGCAGCTGGAACGCTGGCAGCGCTTCCGCACCAACCGCAACAAGGCCCTCGCCACCCGCCACGGCTGGCTGACCCTCACTTCCTTCCAGTGGCTGGAATCCGAACCGTCCGCCGTCGACCTCGCCCCCGGCCTGTGGTCAACGGACGGTACGACGGCGGCACTCACCGCCGCCGCGCAGGACGGACTGACGCTGGTGGCCACCGGGGAGCCGGTTGTGGGCACCATCAGCGCCGCCCTTACCAACGAGGACTCGCTGATGTGGGTGCAGTACGGCGGCGCTGACGGGCAGCAGGTGGTGGTTGAACTGGCCATGCGCGCGGACCGGTACGCCATCCGCACCCGGGATTCGGCCTCACCTGTGTTGACGGAGTTCGACGGCGTCCCCGCCTTCGGCTACAACCCGGACCTGGTGATCGAGGCGGCCTACGAGCCGTATCCCGAGCCGGTGGCCGTCCCCATTGGAACGGCCAATCCGCTGGTGGACGGCCTGCACTATTCGGTGGGCGAGGTGGTTTTCCGGCTGCCGGGGATCGACCATGAATACCGCCTGCATGCCGAAGAGGAGAAGCTGGGCGCACTGACCATCACCTTCCACGACGGCACCAACGGGGACACAACAGACGAGTGGCGGAAGGTCTCCACGGCCCGGCCCCGCGTTGACAAGGAAGGCAACGCCACGGTGGTCCTGGATTTCAACCGCGCCATCAACTACCCCAGCGCATTCACGCCATTCGGCACTTGCCCCATGCCGGTGAAAAACAACAGCCTGGACGCGAGGATCGAAGCCGGCGAGAAACAGCCCACGCTGGCTGACTGAGATCCGCCCCGGTGATTGGGCCGTCAGACGATCGCCGAGACCCCCGTGACCGCACGGCCCACAATGAGGGTGTTGATCTCGAACGAGCCCTCGTAGGTGTAGATCGCCTCGGCGTCGGCGAAAATCTTGGCCATCCGGTAGTCGGTCACGATGCCGTTGCCACCGAGGATGGACCGGCCCAGCGCCACGGTTTCGCGCATCCGGGCGCTTGTGTAGGACTTGGCAAGGGCCACCTGCGGCATGTCCGCCGCGCCGTCGTCCTGCAGCTGTGCGAGCCGCGCCATCATCCCCATGCTCGCCACGGTGTTCCCCAGCATGGTCACGAGCTGCTGCTGGATGAGCTGGAACTTCGCCAGCGGCCGCCCGAACTGTTGGCGTTCGACGGCGTACTGCCGGGCCACGTCGAATGCCGCCAGCTGCTGCCCCACCGCCTGCCAGGCCACCATGATCCGTGAGCCGCGCAGGAGCTGGTTGGTGTCCTCGAAGCTGTTGATCCCGGCAAACCGGTCAGCTTCTGCCACCCGGACGTCCTTGAAGACAATGTCGGCATTCTGCACGGTCCGCAGCGCGATCTTATTTTCGATCCGGCTCCGGCTTACCCCCGGCAGGGAAGCATCAACAATGAACCCGCGGACCGCGCCCGGAGCGTCGGCGCCTGCGGATTCGTCCCTGGCCCACACAAGCATGTAGTCGCAGAACGTCCCGTTACCGATCCAGCGCTTGGCGCCGTTAAGCACCCAGGTGTCGCCGTCGTCGTCGGGCTCTCCGGTGCGGCTGGAGATCCGGCGCGCCCGCGTTTCCATCCCGCCGGCCACGTCGGAACCGTGCCCGGGCTCGGTGAGGGCGAAGGCACCGGTGATGCGCAGGCTTGACGCGTCAGCCAGCAGCCGGTCTTTCTGGCCGGCAGAGCCAAAGCCGTAGAGCGACTCCACAAACAGGTCGTGGTGGACCAGGAAGAACGTGGCTATGGAGGTGTCCACGCGCGTCATTTCGGCAATGACGAGTCCCGCGAACAGGTTGCTGTAGCCGCGCTGTGCCGGTGTACTCAGTTCCAGGGCGGCGAGTTTGGGCAGGATATGCGCCGGAAACTCGGCCTTGTTCCACCAGTCCGAGGCATAGGGGGCGATCTCCGCGGCGAGGAATTCGCGCAGCCCGGCCAGCTTGGCCCGCTCCTTCGGACTGAGGAGAGACTCGAATGCGAAGAAGTCGGCCGTTGGGAGCCCGTTCACTTCGGGCCCATCCGGATGGCGCCGTCGAGCCGGATGGTTTCGCCGTTGAGCATGGCGTTCTCCACGATGTGGGCCACCAGATTTGCATACTCTGCAGGCTTGCCGAGGCGCGAGGGGTGCGGAACCTGCCGGCCCAGCGAGTCCTGCGCGTCCTGCGGAAGGCCCGCCATCATGGGGGTTTCGAAAATCCCGGGGGCGATGGTCACCACCCGCACCAGCGAGCGCGCCAGTTCCCGTGCCAGCGGGAGCGTCATGGCAGCGACGGCACCTTTTGAGGCGGCGTAGGCAGGCTGCCCGATCTGCCCGTCGAAGGCCGCCACTGATGCCGTATCCACGATGACGCCGCGCTCGGGGCCGCCCAGCTCCGTACTGACCGGCTCTGTGGCAGCCATGGCGGCGGCAGCCAGGCGCAGAACGTTGAAGGTCCCGACGAGGTTCACCTGGATGACCCGGTTGAACGTCTCCAGCGGGAGGACGCCGTCCCGGCCCAGCACCTTGCCGGGCGTGGCGATCCCTGCGCAGTTCACCACGATCCGGAGCGGCCCCAGGGTTACAGCAGTATCGACGGCGGCCTGCACCTCCGCTTCGCTGGTGACGTCAGCGGGGACAAAGACCGCCTGCGGGGAGCCGGCACCCGCGGCGGCACCCGCGGCGGCGTTCAGCTCCGCGGCGAAAGCCGCACCGGCGGACGAAGGCAGGTCGATCAACACCACCGAGGCGCCGGCGTCGAACAGGCGTTTTGCCGTCGCGGCGCCCAAACCGGACGCCCCGCCCGTAATCAGCGCGACCGTACCGTTGACGTCCATACATCCTCCTTGATGTGGCCCCACGCAACCCGGCGCGCAGACTGTTAGTTAGTGCATGTTAACTGAAATGCCGGCCCGCTGCACCCGCTAGGCTACATGCATGACCATGCCGGATGTGGAGCCCGCAGACTGGCCGGGCCGGGCCAACCAGGCCGCGCGTTCGGTGACGCAGCGTTTCGGCCGGCGCCTGCTGTTCCTGCCCGGAACCCACCTCGCGGCGGTCCGCTGGCCATCAAAGGTGCTTGATAGCCTCCTCCACCCCTGGCACTACTGGTGGCAGGCGCACTACGTGGACTGCCTGGTGGACGCGGGGCGCCGCGAACTGGGCAACGGAGCAACCCCGGCGGCACGGTTCAACGGCCCCGGCAGCCCCAGCGCCGGCAAGCTGGCGTCCAGGCTGGTCACGGGCATCCGGCTGCGGAACGCCTTCACGTTTGTCAACAGCTACTACGACGACATGGCCTGGCTGGCACTCGCCACCCTTCGATTGGAGGCCCTGGCCAAGGAGACGCGCAAACCGGGCCGCCGGCGCAATGCCAGGATCCACAAGACACTGACCCTGCAGTTTGATTCCGCCTCCACCGACCATCTGGGCGGCGGGACGTTCTGGAGCACAAAGCGGGACTTCAAGAACACGCCGGCCACCGCGCCCGTGGCTCTCTACTACGCCCGCACCGGCCAGCAGGCCAAGGCACAGCGCCTTGTGGACTGGCTCAACACGGTCCTGTTCGATCAGGCGCAGGGGCTCTATGTCGACGGGGCGCGCCTCAACGCGGCCGGTGAGATCACGGTGGAGAACACCATCTATACGTACAACCAGGGCCCGGTACTGGGAGCCCTCCTGGAGCTCGGCGGCGATGCCAACCTGGCCCGGGCCGCTACCCTCATCCGCGCCGTGGACAAGCACCTGACGGTACCTGCGCACGCGGTGGTGCCGGGGAGCCCCCCGGACAGCCGCACCAGCATCCTCCGCTGCGACGGGACGGGCGACGGCGGACTCTTCACCGGGATCCTCTGCCGTTACCTGGCGCTCGCCGCCGCCGATGCCAGGCTTCCGGAGGGCGCCCGCACCACCGCCGGCGAGCTCGTGACCGCTACCGCGGGAGCATTCTGGGCGGGCCGGCGCACCCAAGGCGGGCCGGTCTTTTCCATCCACGCAGCGCAGCCTGCGGACGCCACCTATCCCCCGGGCGCCGGCGTCGAACTCTCCACCCAGCTGCAGGCCTGGATGGTATTGGAGGCCGCCGCCTCGGTTCAGCAAGGACCCTCAACGAATTAGGTCACGCAACAGTTTCGTAATGCATGTGATCCTGATCACTTAAGCCCCGCGGCGCTTGGTGTCTTAGGTTTGGCTAACCTACAGTTTTCACGAGTGAGCAATCCCAACTCCCCGCGCTCACACGGACCCTACGGTCCACAACACTTTTCCCCAGAAAGTAGCCTTCAATGAAGATCCGCTCCAGCGCCCTGGCCGGCATCGCACTCGCCGCCACGGCAGCCCTCGGACTGACCGCCTGCGGCGGCAGCACCACCCCGGCAGCCACCACTTCCCCTTCCGCTTCCGCCGAGGCCGTTTCCGGCGAAATCACGGTGTACAACGCCCAGCACGAATCCATGACGAAGGCCTGGGTGGAGGAGTTCACCAAGGAGACCGGCGTCAAGGTGACCCTGCGCCAGGGCAAGGACACCGAGATGTCCAACCAGATCATCCAGGAGGGCGACAAGTCCCCCGCAGATGTTTTCATCACCGAAAACTCCCCCGCCATGACCCAGGTGGAAAACGCAGGCCTGTTCGCCGATCTCACTGACGAGGTCAAGAACCAGGTCCCGGCCGAGTACCGGCCCTCCACCAACAAGTGGACCGGTGTCGCAGCCCGCTCCACCGTGTTTGTGTACAACAAGGAAAAGCTCACCGAAGACAAGCTGCCCAAGTCCCTCTCAGACCTGGCCGGCTCCGAATGGAAGGGCCGCTGGGGCGCATCGCCGTCCGGCGCCGACTTCCAGGCGATCGTTTCCGCCTACCTGGAGCTCAAGGGCGAAGCCGAAACCGAACAGTGGCTCACAGCCATGAAGGAAAACTTCAAGGGCTACCAGGGCAACGGCGCTGTTTTGAAGGCCGTGAACGCCGGTGAGATCGAAGGCGGCGTGATCTACCACTACTACTACTTCGGTGATCAGGCCAAGACCGGCGAGAACTCCAACAACGTCGCCAGCCACTACTTCAAGAACCAGGATCCGGGCGCGTTCGTCTCCATCTCCGGCGGTGGCGTGCTGAAGTCCTCCAAGAACAAGGCCGCTGCAGACGCGTTCCTCGCCTTCATCACGGGCAAGAAGGGCCAGGAGCAGCTCCAGACGGGCAAGGACTTCGAATACACCGTGGGCTCCGGTGTCGCCTCGAACGAGAAGCTGGTTCCGCTGGCAGAACTGCAGGCACCGACCGTTGACTCCTCCAAGCTGAACTCCAAGAAGGTCACGGAGCTGATGACCAAGGCTGGTCTGCTCTAACACTTGGTTTCAACCCCAGAACTAACCGCCAAGGCGGCTTCAGCGATGGCGGGCAAGGGCAGCAGCCCTCGCCCGCCATTGGCGGTTGCGCTCCTTGCCACCCTGCTGGCTCTGTTCGGCCTCATCCCGTTGGGCTATGTCATCTACATGACAGCGGTCACCGGCTGGGACACGAGCATTGAGCTGATCTTCCGCCCCCGGGTGGGCGAACTGTTGGCCAACACCCTCCTGCTGATGCTCATCGTGGTGCCCGCGACCCTGGTGGTCGGCGTGGGCGGCGCCTGGCTGGTGGAACGCACCAAGCTGCGGGGCCACAAGTGGTGGGCCGTTCTCCTGGCGGCGCCGCTAGCCATTCCCGCGTTTGTGAACAGCTACGGCTGGGTTTCCGCCATCCCCTCCCTGGAAGGCGTCTGGTCTGGCGCGCTGATCGCCACGTTGTCGTACTTTCCGCTGGTCTACATCCCGGCCGCGGCCACGCTCAGCAGGCTGGACCCGGCCATCGAGCAGTCAGCGGCGTCCTTGGGCCTGGGTCCGTGGCGGGTCTTCTTCCGCGTCGTGCTGCCCCAGCTGCGCATCGCCGTCACCGGCGGCGGCCTGCTGGTGGGCCTGCACCTGCTGGCCGAGTACGGCGCCTTCGCGATGATCCGCTTTGAGACGTTTACGACGGCGATCATGCAGCAGTACGCTTCTACGTTCAACGGCACGGCCGGAAACATGCTGGCCAGCGTCCTGGTGTTTTTCTGCCTGATCCTGCTGGTCCTGGAAGCCCGCAGCCGCGGCACGGCCCGCTACGCGCGGATCGGGTCCGGTGCCCAGTCCAAACCCCTGCGCCTGCCGCTGCACCGCTACCAGATTCCTGCCCAGCTGGGACTGCTGGCGCTCACCGGCCTGGCATTCGGCCTGCCGCTGTGGTTTGTCATCCGGTGGATCGTGGCAGGCGGGGCAGAGATCTGGGATGTTGCGGAGTTTGTCCCCGCGCTGCTGCAGACGCTCGGCTTGGGCCTGGCGGGCGCTGTGGCCGCGACCGTTGTGGCCTTCCCCATGGCGTACCTGGCGGTCCGGCATCCGGGCTGGTTCAGCAAGTCCCTGGAGCTCTCCAACTACATCACAAGCTCCATGCCCGGCATTGTGGTGGGCCTGGCCTTCGTCACCGTGGCCATCAACGTTGCCCCGGACATCTACCAAACCACCGGGCTGCTGGTGGCGGCGTACGTGCTGCTGTTCATTCCGCGCGCGCTGGTGAACATCCGTGCCGGGCTGGCGCAGGCTCCCAAAGAGCTGGACGAAGCGGCGCGTGCCCTGGGCAGGTCTCCGCTCAATGCCTTCCTGAAGATCACGTTGCGCCTCACGGCTCCGGCGGCCGCCGGCGGTGCGGCACTTGTGTTCCTCGCCGTGGTGACCGAACTGACTGCCACGCTGCTGCTGTCCCCCAACGGGACAACCACCCTGGCCACCGCATTCTGGTCCAAGAGCAGCGAGATCGACTACGCCGGCGCCGCCCCCTACGCACTGCTGATGATCCTGCTCTCGGCACCCATGACATACCTTCTCTTCCAGCAGTCCAAGAAAGTGGCCGGACAGTGACCGATTTTTACACTCCGAGCGATGCCCCTTCCAGGCTCCCCGAACCGCGGATCTCAGCATCAGTGGAGTCGTCGACCAACAGCCACCTGCAGATTACCGACGTCACCAAGAACTTCGCGTCCCAGGCCGTGCTCAGGGGTGTCAACCTGTCGGTGGCTAAGGGCGGCACCACCGCCATTGTGGGCCCGTCCGGTTCGGGCAAGACCACGCTCCTGCGGCTGATCGCAGGCTTTGAACACCCGGCCACGGGCAGCATTTCGCTCAATGGCACCAAGGTGGCCGGCGACGGCGTGTGGCTGCCGGCGCATAAACGCCACGTGGGATACGTGGCCCAGGACGGTGCCCTGTTCCCGCACCTGACCGTGGGCCAGAACATCGCGTTCGGCCTGGATGCACGCAAGCTCCCCGGCGGACGCGGTGCTGTCACTGCCCGGATCAGCGAACTGCTGGAGATGGTCTCCCTGGACTCATCCATGGCAAAACGGCGGCCCCACCAGCTCTCCGGCGGCCAGCAGCAGCGTGTTGCCCTGGCCCGCGCCCTGGCCCGTGAACCGGAACTGATGCTGCTGGACGAGCCGTTCTCGGCCCTCGACGCCGGACTCCGGGTGGCCACCCGGCGGGCCGTGGCCAAGGTCCTGGCCGCCGCCGGGGTGACCACCATCCTGGTCACCCACGACCAGGCCGAGGCTTTGTCCTTCGCCGACCAGGTGGCCGTGATGCGGGGCGGCAGGCTGGCGCAGATCGGCAACCCGTTTGTGGTCTACACGCGCCCTGCCGATCGTGCCACGGCCGAATTCCTGGGCGACGCCGTCATCCTGGACGCCTGGATGGAGGGCTCACTGGCCAACTGCTCGCTCGGCGGAATCCCCGTCCGCCGCCCGCCGGCACAGGGCCGCGTGCAGCTGATGCTGCGGCCCGAACAGATCCGGATTGCCGAAGGCGGCCCCATCCGCGGCGTCGTGGTGGACACCGACTACTTCGGCCCGGAAACCACCGTGCGGCTGAAGCTGGCTGTGCCGCCCGAACTGGCAGGCGGCAAGGACCACCGCTATCCCGGTGGCGGCGAGATCATCACCATCCGGCACTGGAACGCCTCCATCGCCCGGCCCGGCATGGAGCTCTGCCTGCGGGTGGTGGGGGAAGGCGTGGCGTTTCCGCTGGACGACTGATCCCAACTAAGTAGCGCTAACTGTCGTTTTGAGCCCTCAAAACGACAGTTAGCGCTACTTAGTTGGGCGGGGCGGCGGGTTTCCGCTTCTGCGGAAACGGGGTTTCGCCGCGGGCCAGCATCTCCACAAAGCCTGCGATCTTCCGTTCCCGCGTGGCCGCCTGCTTCACCGAAATCGTCCTGTAAATCAGGGCGTATCGGTTGACGGATGTGAGGACATCGAACATCGCCTGCGCCGCCGGGACGGCTGCGATCGCCGCCGCCAGATCGGGCGGAACCTCTGCGGTTGCCTGTCCGCCATAAGCGATCTCCCAGCGGCCGTCCGCCTTGGCGCTTTCGACGGCGGCCCGCCCGGCGTCGGTCATCCTGCCCGCGGCTTCCAGCCGGGCAACGTGCCCCACATTCCGGGCTGACCAGGGGCTCTTCGGGGTGCGGCGGGTCATGCGCTGGCTGTAGGTCTCCGCGTCGCGCTTATTGACCTGTCCATCGATCCACCCGAAACACAACGCCTCATCAAGCGCGGCGTCGTAGTCCAGTTCCGTGACATTGCCGCCCTTCTTGTGGAGGACTAGCCACACGCCGGGGCTGTCCGCGTGGTGCTCTTCCAGCCAGGCCCGCCATGCGGCCGCATCCTTAACCAGCAGTTCCTCAAGTTCAATGGCCATGGCCCTATTCTGCACGGTGCCGGCCGGTAAAAGTGGTGGCATGATGGCGGTAACTGTCCCGGATTCGAGGAGAAGCCATGCTGCGTGTCAGGCCCGTCCACTTCACGTCCCGCCCGGAAAAATGGGAGGAGCTCCTGGCGGCCCTGGGCCTCGCCAAGACCGTAGACCACGGTCCGTGGCGGGAGTTCGAAGCCGGTTCGGGCAGGCTGGCCCTCCACGTCACCGAGGCCGGCTCACCGGACGACGGGACGACGTCGTTCGGCGTCGAAGTGGGCGACCTCGCCGAGTTTGCCCGCCGCACCAGCCTGGCCGGGGACGAATCCGGCAGCACCACTGCCGAGCTCATCACCGCGGACCACGGCGAATCCTGCCGCATCACGGGCCTGGACGGCTTCACCTTCCTCGCGGACCCCGGTGCCCGCGAGGTGAACGGCAGCGGTGCTGATGCTGCGGTGACGGTCGTCGGCGTCTGGTTCACGGCCGATCCCGGTCCGGCCGCCATGACGCTGCAGGACATCGGCGCCAGGTTCCGTCCTGTCCCCGACGCCGACGAAACCGCGGACTTTACCGCCAAGAACGGGGGCGTGCTGATGGTCCGGCCGGCGTCCGGTCCCTCGCGGTCGGGCCTGGGATTTGAGTACGACGGCGATGTGGGCACCCTGCGCGACCGGCTCGCCGCGGCCGGACTGGAGGTCAGCGAAACGGAAGAGGCCTTCGGCCGGACCCTCCACGTGGCCAACCCCGACGCCGAGGGCGCAAGCACGGCGAACCCGGCACCCAGCATCCCGCCCACACTGTGGATTTCGCAGCGGCACCGGGAAAACTGAGATCCAGAGGCGACTTCCCGGCGCTAAAAGCCGTCCTTTACGCTGAGAGCTCACCTCTCACCGGCCCGGACGCGTCCGATGGGGTAGAACTTAACCATGAACGTTCGCACTCCTGACCCCAATCCCGGCTGGCTCTCCGAGGAAGACCTCTTTGAGGCCCGCGGGAGGCTGCCCATGATCTACGTAGAGGCTGTTCCGGTCAGGCTGGATCCGCTGGGGTTCGTGAACGAGGTTGGCACGCTGCTGCAGGCCGATGAAGACGGCAACATGATCCGCTCGCTGGTGTCAGGCCGGGTCATCTACCGCGAGACCATCCGCGGCGCACTCCTGCGCCACATGGAGAAGGACCTGGGACCGCTGGCCTTCCCGCAGCTGCCCATCAGCCCCGTGCCGTTCACGGTGGCCGAATACTTCCCCGCTCCGTCCCACACCGGCTTCACCGATGACCGCCAACACGCCGTGTCCCTGGCCTACGTCATCCCCGTGACGGGCGAGTGCGAGCCGCGCCAGGACGCCCTGGAACTGACCTGGATGACCCCGGAAGAAGTGCTGAGCCCGGGCGTGCAACTCGAATTCAGCGGCGGTCGCGGAGCCTTGGTCCGCCAGGCGCTGGCCTTCGCTGGAGTGGGCTTCTGACGCCCGCGGGATCCCCGGCGTCCCGGATTTGGAGAGCCCTCCTTTGTAGACTGTAGGGCGGACCGCAAGAGAATTTAAGGACCCCCATGACCGAAACCCCAGCCGCCCGGCACTACAGCGAACAGCAGGCTGGATCTCTGACGTCCGGCGATCATCTCCTCCTTCCCGACGGTGAACGCACCGCCGAAATCCAGCGAGTGGAGCTTGAGCCGGATGATTTCGGGACCCCTGCCGTGGTTCTGGCAAGCCTCACCGGCGGCGGCACCATCCGCATCGCGGCGGGCTCCACGGTGAGGGTCGCTCACAGCGTTGTCCACGATGTCAGCCTCCAGGACCTCATGCGCGAAGACGCAGCAAACGAGAACCCGGCGTCCGACGCCGTTACCCGGCTTCCGTCGGCAGCGCACCCGTCCCGGGACGAACAGCGCGGCGCGGAACCGTTGGAAAAGCAGCCCCCCGCAGCGGCGGAGGCAGCCGCGGCGGCTCCCGCCGTCGTCGTGCCTCCCCTGCCTGCCATCCCGCCCGCGGTGAGCGGCCCCTCCGCGGAGGAACTCGCGCGCATCCCCGAGCCGCAGGGCACCCCGGAGTCCGTGGTGGCGGCCGCCGCCGAGGAACATCCGGACGCTGTGGGAGTGCTGCTGCTGGCGGACAAGCTGGCAAAGGGCATCAACTTCAAGTCGGGCAGCTGCCTGAAGGACCTGAGCGACCTCGCCCACGAGCTGTTCATCACGCTGAAGGATCCCGACGGCGCCCTGGCTGTGGCGGACCTGCTCAACGTCCTGCCCTTCGACGGCAATCCGGGCAGGTGGGCCTCCGTCGAAGCGTCACTGGCGCTGTCCAGCTACATCTGCCGCCAGGACCGGCAGGACGACCGCGCCGAGGTGTATGAGAAGCTGCTGCGGACGCCGGAGAGCCAGGAAACGGATCCGTTCAAGGCACGCATGAACGCCAAGGTCCGCCAGCGTTCTCTGAACGAACCCAACCTGTACGACAAAGAGATCTTCCGCTCCATCGACAATTCCAACCACGAGGCCGAGCGGGAGTGGCGGCTGCTGCGTCTGGAATCCCTGCTCTTCCTGCGGGCCCACGGCGGGTCGGAGACCATCGGGCTCGGTGAACTGCAGCGCCGGATCAGCAACGAGCTCGAGGCCGTCCGGGCCTGAAGAAAATGCCCCCTACCCGGGGCTGCGCCCGAGTTGTAGATTCGGGGCTATGACGAACAATCTGAGCGTAGTGATTAATGCTGATGCGCCGCAGGTCTGGATCATGCTGCGCGAACCGGCCAAGGTGGCCCAGTGGCACGGCTGGGACACTGACGAACTGCCGGCCGAAATCAACGAGATCTACTTTGGCAGCAACGTCGTCGAAGCACCGGACCACACGAGTCTGACCGTCAACGGCGGCGACGTCTTTGATCTGAAGCCTGTGCCCGGCGGGACCCAGGTCAGCATCACCCGGGCTGCCCTGGACCACAACTCCGAGTGGGCAGCGTGGGATGAGGACATCACCCAGGGCTGGCTGACGTTCCTCCAGCAGCTCCGGTTCGCCCTGGAACATCATCCGCACGGCAAGCGGCACACCCTGTTCTTCGAGTTCCCGGGCGGCCACGGTTCGGCGATCGAGAAGCTGGGACTGTCTGATGTTCCCAAGCCGGGCGAGCCGTATGAGCTGACGCTGCCCACCGGGGAGGACGTCTCCGGCAAGGTCTGGTACCGCAGCAACCACCAGGTAGGGCTCACCGTCCACGGATACGCCGAGCACGGCGACGGCCTGCTGATCGTCGCGGATCAGCCCGTCATCGAGGATGTAAGGCCCGACGGCGGCGCGATGGTGATTGCCTCAACCTACGACCTGGGTGCCCACAAGCTGGAGTCCATCCAGTCGTCCTGGGACAGGTGGCGGGCTGAGAACTACCCCACAGAGAAGGCCGCCAACTGAGGGATCGGCGGGGTTTGCTGGCACACTGGAACCGTGCCAGCCAACCCCGCCTCCGCCCTGTCCGCCGACCCTGCCACCCAGTCCCGGTTCTCCTTCACAGTTGGCACCCGGCTGGCCGAAAGCTGCGCGCCGTCGGCCGCGCAGGAGGCAGCCAACGGCGGCGGATTCCTGGGCCGCACGGGCACCATAACCACCCCTCACGGCGAGATCCAGACGCCGGCGTTCATCGCCGTCGGGACCAAGGCCACCGTGAAGTCGGTGCTGCCGGAGTCGATGGCGGAGCTCGGGGCGCAGGCGCTGCTGGCCAACGCCTACCACCTGTACCTCCAGCCCGGCGCAGACATCCTGGATGAGGCAGGGGGCCTGGGAGCGTTTATGAACTGGTCCGGGCCCACGTTTACGGATTCCGGCGGGTTCCAGGTGATGAGCCTGGGCTCGGGGTTCAAGAAGGTCATCGACATGAAGTCCGTGGACAGCTCGGGGCCTGACGACGCTGTGGCCCCGGGCAAGGAACGGCTCGCCCACATCGACGACGACGGTGTCTGGTTCAAATCGCATCTGAACGGCGACCGACACCGCTTCTCGCCGGAGATCTCGATGCAGGTCCAGCACCAGATCGGCGCGGACATCATGTTTGCCTTCGACGAGCTGACCACCTTGCAGAACTCCCGCGGCTACCAGGAGGAATCACTGGAGCGCACCCGGCTCTGGGCCCTGCGCTGCCTGGACGAGCACTTCCGGCTGACCGCTTCCCGGGAGGGAAAGCCGTATCAGGCCCTGTTCGGCGTGATCCAGGGCGCCCAGTACGAGGACCTCCGCCGGAAGGCCTGCCAGGACCTCGGTGCCATGAACTTCGACGGGTACGGCATCGGCGGTGCGCTGGAGAAGGAAAACCTCGGCACGATTGTGCGCTGGTGCAACGAGGAACTGCCGGAGGACAAGCCGCGGCACCTGCTGGGCATCTCCGAGCCGGACGACATCTTCACCGCCATCGAGAACGGCGCCGACACCTTCGACTGTGTCTCCCCCACCCGGGTGGCCCGCAACTCGGCGTTCTACACCCCCACCGGCCGCTACAACCTCTCCGGCGCCAAGTACAAACGCGATTTCGGCCCGCTCCAGGACGGCTGCGACTGCTACGCCTGCGCCAACTACTCCCGCGCCTACATCCACCACCTGTTCAAGGCCAAGGAGATGCTCTCCGCCACGCTGATCTCCATCCACAACGAGCGCTTTGTGGTGAAGATGGTGGACGACGCGCGGCTGGCCATCGAATCAGGGAACTTTTTCGAGTTCAAGGCCGAGACGCTGGCGCAGTACTACTCCTGAGCCCGTTCCCTCCCGGGACCCTGGACCCGGGACCCCGGATCCCGGGTGGCGCCGCGCCCAAAGGCACGTCCCGACGTCGCGCTCCGATATCCTGACCGAATGCTCATCGAGATCCCTGCCGCTGACGGCGTTGCCGAGGCCCTGGTCACCCGTCCGTCCACAGGCGCCGGGCCGTTCCCGGGCGTCATCCTCTACATGGATGCTTTTGGCCTGCGCCCGCGCATCGAGGAGATGGCGCAGCGCATCGCCGACTGGGGCTATGTGGTCCTGGCACCGAACGTCTTCTACCGGGAAGGGACGGCCGCGCAGCTCGCACCAAACGTGGACATGACCACCCCTGACGGCCGGGCTGCCGCCGGCAAGGCGGCGTTCGCGCGCGTGGGGCGCCTGACCACGGACAAGGCGCTGCCGGACATTGATGCGTGGGTTGCGGCACTGGGAACGCTCGACGGCGTCGCACCGGGTCCCATCGGCACGTTCGGCTACTGCATGGGAGCCCGCCTCGCGGTGCGGACCGCTACCGCCCGCCCCGATGTGGTGGCAGCGTGCGGCGGATTCCACGGCGGCGGGCTCGCCAGCGATGCCCCGGACAGCCCCCACCTGGAGCTCGGCAAGGCCAGGGCGCGGTTCGTCTTCGGCCACGCGGACCATGACAAGAGCATGGATTCCGACGCCGTCGCGCGCCTGGGCGAGGCGCTGGCTGCTGCCGGGCTTGAGGCGTCCAACGAGGTCTACCCCGGGGCGCCGCACGGCTACACGATGGCGGACACGTCCATGTTCCATGCCGAGGCCTCGGAGCGGCACTTCGCCGAGCTCCGCACCCTCCTCGACGGGACACTGAAGGCCTGACCGGCCAAGAGTCCGACGCCGGGCGGCGGCTACGCGGCGTTCGTCACCGGTGCCATCGCGGCGGCTTACGCCCCGTAGCTCGGTTCGCGCTTCTTGATCCAGCCGATCACCAGGGACGTCACCGGGACGAACAGGAACTCCACCAGGGTTTTGTAGACGAAACCCACCACGACGTAGTTCACGAACGTGCCGAAATCGGTGATGCCGATGACGGAGGCCGCGATACTGCAGAAGATCAGGGTGTCCACGAATTCGCCGGCGCCGGAGGAGCCCATGAGGCGCGCCCAGAGAGACTTCTCCCCGGAGCGGGCCTTCATCTTCACCAGGATCCAGGAGTTGATGGTCTGGCCGGCCAGGAACGCCAGCAGCGAGGCCAGCACAATCTGCGGGACCGGGCCCAGCGCACCTTCGAGGGCTGCCTGCTTGGAGGTGCCAAATTCGTCGTCAAAGCCGGGCAGCGCGATGATCACCCAGTAGCAGATCGAGGCGAACACGGACAGGGCGAAGGTGGTGAAAATCGCCTTGCGTGCCACCTTGAAGCCGTATACCTCGCTGATTACATCGCCCAGGATGTAGGCCAGCGGGAAGAGGAAGAAGCCGCCGTCCGTGATGATCGGGCCGATCGCCACGCCTTTGGACGCGCCGATATTGGACAGAATCAGCACCACGGCCATCCCGGCGAGCATGATGCCGAAGTAGGGCGAGCCGATGGAGGCGAATTTTGCTGTGCCTGCGGGGTTTGTGACGGGCAAGGCGTCACGGCCTGAGGGGGAAGGCATGGGGGGTGTCCGTTCATAGTGGTTCGCTCGGCGCCTGCCGCCTCAACGGGGGCTGGGCGGTGCGCCGGCTGTATTAGCACTGTCACGCCATTCTCCCACCACTCCGGGGCGCGAAAGTTTTGAACACGTTCAGTTCCATGTCATACTCATTTCTGAACACGTTCAAAAAAGGGAACCCATGGCAGTCAAAAGTGAACAGACCCGCCAGCACCTGGCGGATGTGGCCCTGCGAATGTTCCGTGAGATCGGCTTCGAGAAGACCACCATGCGGGCCATCGCTGCCGAGGCCGGGGTTTCAGTGGGCAACGCCTATTACTACTTTGCGTCCAAGGATGACCTGGTCCAGGAACTCTACGTCCAGGTCCAGGCCGAGCATGCCGCAAAGGCGGACGAAGCGCTCGACGGCCTGAAGGACCTGGCCAGCCGCCTGAAAGCCACTCTCCACACGGGCCTCGACGTCATGGCGCCCTACCACCGGTTCGGCGCCGACTTCGTGGCCACGGCCATCCGGCCGACGTCGCCAGTCAACCCCTTCGCAGGAGAGTCGACGGCGGCCCGCGAAGCCTCGCTGGGCATCTTCCGGACCGCGGTTGACGGCGCCAGCCCTCCCCCACCCAAGAAGTTGCGCGCCGATCTGCCCGAGCTCCTGTGGCTGGGCTACATGGGGATCGCACTGTTCTGGGTGTACGACACCTCGGAAGGCCAGCGCCGCACCCGGAAACTCGTGGACGGGGCCGTCCCGCTGATCGCCCGGGGGCTCTCGCTGGCCAGGATTCCGGGGGTCAATAAGGTCCTGGACGACGTCCTTAGCCTGAGCCGCAGCATCCGCACCTGAACATCATGGGAAAAGAAATGAACAAGGCAAAAACCGTAGTGCTCGCCGGAGCCTCGGGCTTCATCGGCACTTATCTCCGGGCGCGCTTCGAGCAGGCGGGGTGGTCAGTGCGCACCATCGGCCGCCGGACAGCCAAGGGTTCGGCTGACTCCGCACGCTGGGACGACGACGACGCCATCACCCGGGTGCTGGACGGTGCCGACCTGCTGGTCAACCTCGCCGGACGGTCGGTCAACTGCCGCTATAACGCGCGGAACAGAGCCGCCATCCTCGATTCCCGCGTCGCCACCACCACCGCCCTCGGCCGCGCCCTGGCAGGGTGCCAGGCACCGCCGTCGACCTGGCTCAACGCCAGCACGGGCACCATCTACCGGGATGCGGACGACCGTCCCCAAACGGAGTCCGACGGCGACCTCGGCAGCGGATTTTCCGTGGACGTCGCGCGCGCCTGGGAAGCAGCGTTGGACGCGGCGGACACCCCCGGCACCCGGAAAATCCCGCTGCGGATCGCCATCGTGCTGGGGCCAGGCGGCGGCGCCCTGCGGCCCTTCGCCACCCTGGCGCGGCTCGGCCTGGGTGGGCAGATGGGGCACGGAAGCCAGAAGTTCAGCTGGATCCATGTGGAGGACCTGTACCGCACCGTCCGTTTCCTGCACAAACGGACCGACATCTCCGGTCCGGTGAATGTGGCCTCGCCGGACGTTGTGGACAACCGCGAACTGATGCGCTTCGTCAGGCGGGCGTACGGCGCCAGGCGTGGCGTTCCCACCCCGGCCTGGCTGCTCAGTCTGGGCGCCGTCCTGATCCGTACCGACACCGAGCTGGTGCTGAAGAGCCGGTGGGTGCAGCCGCAGAAGCTGATCGATGCCGGGTTCATCTTCCGTCAGCCGGAGCTGGGGCGCGCGCTTCTTAGCATCGCCAAGCGGTGAGCCGGGCCCACCACGTGACGTTCGGCCCCGGCGCGTTCCTTCTGGGTGCCGGCATCACCGTGGTGCTTTTTGGCGTGCCCCTCGGTGCGACGGGCTACGTTTTCGGAATTGCCGCGGCGCTCCTCCTTGGCATGCCGCTGGCACTCGCCACCGGAGTCGTGATGCGGCCCGTCCGCGACCAGGTGCTGCACATTGCAGCCATCGCCGGGGTGGGGCTAGCCACGGGCCTGCTCACGCTTCTTTTCATGGCAGGTGGCGGGTGGCTCACCATGTGGGGACTGATCCCCTGGACTGGAGTCTGCGCCGCAATCGGACGATTGGCGGTGGTTCGCCTCGTCACAACGCGTGACGACGTGGCCCCGTAGGCACACCCTTCCGAGGTGGAAACCAGGCACGGCGCCGGCACCCCGAATAGGCGTAAAGTTCAACGGGGAAGCCGCCGCCCGCTTCCCCCTTGACCCCAATACCTGCCGATCAACCGGCGGCTCGACGGATCGGCACATGACTGGTGAACAATTCAACCCGACTGACCGCCGCGCCCTTCGATGTCGTCGTGATGGGCGAGATCCTCGTTGAGGTAGCCACCGACGTCGTGTTCGCCCACGGTGTCCCGGCTCAGCTCGGCATTTCCGGTGACGCCCTCAACGTCGCAGCGGCCGCGGCAGCAGCCGGTGCCCGCGTTGGCCTGCTATCGGTGCTGACCGACGACGACCTGGGCAAGGCCATCGCCGCCCGGATTGTTGAACTAGGCATCTCCCCCGAGCTCCTGACATTCCGTGCCGGACAGCAGGGCGTCTACCTGGTTCACTGCGACCCCGCGGGTCAGCGCGAATTCTCCTATGCCCGGAGCGGCAGCGTTGGGTCCAGCCTTGCCCCTGACGATGTTGACCCTGCCGTGTTTTCGGCCGCCGGGGCCGTGGTGGCGGGCGGCATCGCCTGCGCCATTTCGGCATCGTCCCGCGCCGCGGTGGTGAAGGCCGCCGGGCTTACCAAACGCTTCGTTTTCGATCCGAACTTCCGCCCGCGGCTCACGTCCGTGGAGGACGCGACGGCGGCACTCCTGCAACTCGCGCCGCGCACCTTCCTGGTGACGCCGTCGTTCCCGGGCGAAACGTCCGCGCTCCTGGGCTGCTCCACGGCGGCCGAGGCGGCGGCGAAGCTCCGGAGCCTCGGCGCTGCCAACGTCGCCGTGACCTGCGGCGCAGATGGTATCCAACTCGAGGGCCAGGACAGCGTGTGGATGGACTCCATCCCGGCCCCGTCCGTGGTGGACCAGACGGGGGCCGGCGATGCGTTCGTGGGCACCCTGACTGCCCGGCTGGTCCTCGGCGACAGCCTTCCCGTGGCCGCCCGCTTGGGTGCAGCTGCGGCTTCGCTGGTGGTTGGCGGCAAGGGCGGCACCGGCTTCATCCCCACCTTGGAGCAGACCCGGGCCCATGCAGCAACGGCTGGTACCGCATCATCGACACCGACAGGCTGGACGGCCTGAGAAAAGAGAACACCCCATGACTGACGCCACCAGTGTCCTGCAGGTTTCCCCTGTCATCCCCGTCGTCACCATCGCCGACCCACAGCATGCCGTTCCCGTGGCCAGGGCGCTAGCCGACGGCGGCGTCCGGATCATCGAGCTCACGCTCCGGACGGACACTGCCCTCGAATCCCTCAAACGCATCGCGGACGAAGTCCCGGACATCCTGGTGGGCGCCGGCACCATCCTCACACCCGCCCAGGCAGACGCCGCGGTGGGAGCCGGCGCGCAGTTCCTGGTGAGCCCCGGCGCCACGCCGGCATTGCTGGACCACATGCTGACCCTCGACGTTCCCTTCCTCCCCGGGGTTGCCACCGTGGGCGAGGTCATGGCGCTCCTCGAACGGGGCATCACGGCCATGAAGTTCTTCCCGGCAGGGCCCGCCGGCGGGCCCGATTACCTCGCCGCCATCGGAGCACCCATCCCGCAGGTGCAGTTCTGCCCGACCGGCGGGATCAGCCTGGACTCCGCACCGGGCTACCTTTCGCGCCCGAATGTCTCCTGCGTGGGTGGCAGCTGGCTCACCCCGCGCGCAGTTGTGGAAAGCAATGATTGGGACCAGATCACCAGGCTCGCGCGCGAAGCGGCTGGACTCAGCCGGGACTAGTCCGAGCGCGGAGACCGGCCGCGGAATGGCAGGATAGATCCATGACTTTTGCTACAACCGCTGCCCAGTCCCCCGCCGTTGTCCTGACGATTGCGGGCTCCGAGTCCACCGGCGGCGCCGGCGCCCAGGCTGATTTGAGGACCTTCCAGGAACTGGGTGTGTTCGGCATCGCCAACCTCACGTGCATCGTGTCCTTCGACCCGAATGACAGCTGGAACCACCGGTTCACGCCGGTGGACCAGCAGGTGATCGCCCACCAGCTGGAAGCCACGACGGCGGCGTACGGTCGGGCGTCGGACGCGGTTACGCACCCCGGCAGGCCCGTGCTGGACACCGTAAAGATCGGCATGCTGGGGAGCCCGGCGACTATCGGCACGGTGGCAGCAGCACTGGAAGCGGGCAATTACCGCAACGTGGTGCTGGATCCCGTACTGATCTGCAAGGGCCAGGAGCCAGGCCATGCGCTGGACACCGACCAGGCCCTGAAGGCTCAGATCCTGCCCCTGGCTACGTTCGTCACGCCGAACCACTTCGAAGCCGAATCGCTGTCCGGCCTGGCGATCACCGACGTCGAGTCCCTCAAGGCCGCGGCCATCCGCATCCATGAGCTCAGCGGCGCGGCGGTGCTTGCCAAGGGCGGCGTGCGGCTGGCAGGCCCGGACGCCGTCGACGTTTACTACGACGGCGACACCCTCGAAGTCCTCAGTTCTCCCAAGGTGGGCGAGGTGGCAGTTTCCGGTGCCGGGTGTTCGCTGGCCGCGGCGGTGACGGCGGAACTCGCCAAGGGCGCCGCCCCGCTGGAGGCTGCCCGGACGGCAAAGTCCTTCGTCACGGCGGGCATCCGGAACCGGGTGGCCTCGGGCGCCCCGTTCGACGCGCTGTGGCAGGGCGGCCCGCGCTAATCCCCTCCCCTTCTCCAACCCCCGGGACGCTCTCTCACTTAATGCGGGTTTTCCGGCAACGCTCTCTCACTTTCTTCAAGAAAGTGAGAGAGCGTTGCCGATTTTCCTGCATTAAGTGAGAGAGCGTCTGAAGGAACGGACGACGGCGGCCGCGACGCTAACGCGGGTCGGCGACCGTTCCCATGAACAGCGGCAGTCCGGTTTCAGCGTGCACGATCTGGTAGTGGAACGGCCGGTCGAAATCGATGGTCCGTTCGGGCTCCGGCGGGGCGCTGGTGGCCTCTCCGTTGATCTGGGTTACGGCGGCGGCGATGGTGCCCTTTTCGGCCACCGTGATGTTGGCGGCCTGGGCAGCCTGGGTGATCATCATCTGCGGCTGGATGTTGTTGAAGTCCTCCGTGGTGGCGAGCATCTTCTTCAGGCCCAGTGACTCGAAGACTTTGCGCAGGTCAAAGCTGCTCTTGTGGTCCCAGCGGGGTAGCTGGATCCGAACAGACACGGGCCGGGCGGCATCAAAGATGTCAGCGATTTCCGTCAGCTTGTCCGCACCGAATGCCGCAGAGGCCGGGCTGGTCGCGGAGCCGGCCGCGTCATCGGGCAGAACCAAACGCATGACAAAGCCGTCGGCATAGGGAAGGTCTACACCCTTCCAACCGGCCCCTTCCGCATACTTCATCATGAGTTCGTTATGCATCGCCGGTGCCTCGATTTCCTCGCCCGCGGCTGTGGTGAAGGGCAGGTCTGAGGTGTCGTTAGGGTCGAACGGTGCGCTCCAGGCCGCGGCAAAATACAGGGAATTGAGCAGGCTGAAGGTGTTGTCCGGATCGTATTTTGCGGGCGCTTCCTTGATCCGGCCGCCGGTGTTGCGGTTCACCCAGGCGTCAATCGCGGGCTTCGTAGCTCCCTCATCGCTGAAATCCACGGGATACACGCCCGTTCCATAGTGCCGGGCCAGAGTGTCCAGGAACGGCTTCCCGGTGGGCACATCCTTGTCCACAAACAGCCCGTTGGCGGCATGCATGACCGGTTTGCGCGGCGGGTTCTCTTCGTCCACAGCGCCGGGGTCGCCGTCGAAGGTTTCGAGCGAGCGGAGAACCGAATTCATGGCCTCATCGCGTTTTTCTGCGGGGAGGTTCAGGACACTGTCCATCTCGACCGCCGTTTCGCCGGATGCACCCGCCCGAAGCATGGCGAGGGCAATCAGGAGGCTCCCGGGCGAGGACACCACGTTCCCGCCGGAACCGTCGCCGCCGTCGGTCAGCAGGGCCTCACCGAGGATGAGGGCGGAAGCCCGGAAGGAACGCAGCTCGGCGGCATACGCCGTGCGGTCCACCGAAACCCGTTCGACGCCGTCGGCCGTGAGGAGTTCCGGCGGTGCCGGGGCAGGGGCAGGCGCCGCGCACCCAGCCACAGCCAACACCGCACCGAGCGCCACCATCCGCTGTAAACGAAACATGTCAGCTGCCTCCTGCGGCGCACGAAGGGCGGGAGTCCGCCTCCTCCCAGTCAAACAGCGACAGCGGCCCGAGACGATGCCGGCAGGGTCACGCTTTGCACTCTTTTTGATCTCGCGCGGGGAGTGATACGCCCGGTCGGCCTTTTGCTAGCGCCGCGGAATGTTCCGCAGGTTGCTCCGGGCCATGCTGACGGCCTCCCCGGCACCGCGGTTCAGCACCACCTTGGACATGGCGGTCGCGAATCCCAGCACCTGCGTGCCGGAGATCTTGGGCGGAAGCGACAGGGCCTGCGGATCCGTGATCAGTTCCACAAGCGACGGGCCGGGGTGGGCGAAGGCTGCGCGGTACGCCCCCTCGATCCGCGCCGGGTCCGTGACCCGCACGGCATGGAAACCCAGCGCCCGCGCCACGGCGGCATAATCGGCGTCGGGCACGTCCACGCCGAAATCGGGCAGCCCGTCCACCAGCATTTCGAGCTTGACCATGCCCAGCGTGGAATTGTTGAAGACCACCACATTAACCGGCAGCTTGTGGGCGGCCACGGTGATGAGTTCGCCCAGCAGCATCGACAGCCCGCCGTCGCCGGATACGGAGACCACCTGGCGTTCCGGATAGGCCAACTGCGCGCCGATGGCGTGCGGGAGGGCGTTGGCCATGGAGCCGTGCAGGTAGGAGCCGATCAGCCGGCGTGTGCCCAGGGGGTTGATATACCGCGCCGTCCAGACGTTGCACATGCCGGTGTCCGCCGTGAAGATGGCATCCTCGGCCGCCACCTGATCCAGCAGCGAGGCGGCGTATTCGGGATGGATAGGCTGCTTCTTCTCCACCTTGCGGGTGTAGGCGCGGACAGATTTGTTCATCAGCCGGTCGTGCTTCTTCAGCATCTGGTCCAGGAACCGGCGGCTCTTCTTGGGCTTCAACAATGGCATCAGCGCGGCAAGGGTGGGCAGCACGTCGCCGTGGACTGCAATGTCGACGTCGGTCCGCCTGCCCAGCTTGTGGGCGGCACGATCCACCTGCGCGGTGCGGGTTTCCGGCAGGAACTGATCGTAGGGGAAGTCGGTGCCCAGCAGGATCAGCAGGTCAGCGTCCTCGATCCCCTCGGCGGCGGCGCCGTAGCCCAGCAGGCCCGTCATCCCGATGTCGTGCGGGTTGTTGTACTGGACGAAGTCCTTGCCGCGGAGTGAATGGCCAATGGGCGCGTTGATCAGTTCGGCAAGCGCGATCAGTTCGTCATGGGCACCTTCCACGCCGGCCCCGGCGAAGATGGCCACCTTCCCGGCGCCGTTGATCGCGTCCGCCAATTCGCGCACACTGGCCGGGTCCGGGGTGAGCGTGGCGCGCCGGAACGTGGCGGGCAACGGCGTTTCGGCCGTCGCTTCCAGCCCTGCAATATCACCGGGGAGCGTCACGACGGCGACTCCCCCGAGCCCGAGGGCATGCTGGATGGCGCTGTGCATCACGCGCGGTGCCTGCTCGGCCGTGCTGACCAGTTCCGAGTAGACCGAGCATTCGTTGAACAGCCGGTCCGGGTGGGTTTCCTGGAAGAAGCTGCTGCCGATCTGCTTGCTGGGGATGTGGGAGGCAATGGCCAGCACGGGGGCCCCGGACCGGTTCGCGTCGTACAGGCCGTTGATCAGGTGGAGGTTGCCCGGGCCGCAGGAGCCTGCGCAGACCGCCAGCTTTCCGGTCAGCTGGGCTTCCGCGGCCGCGGCGAAGGCGGCGGCCTCTTCATGCCGGACATGGACCCAGTCAATTCCGCCAGCCTTGGCGCCGCCGGTTTGCCGGACAGCATCGACGATCGGGTTCAGGCTGTCGCCCACAATCCCGTAGATCCGCTGCACGCCGGCAGCCTGGAGCTGTTCGATGAGCTGGGTGGCGAGTTCCTTGGCCATGAGTGCACACTCCCGCGATCAGGTTGATGGGCTGACTGGTTGATGAGCCGACAGGGCCAATATAGCCCCGCCGCCTGAACGCCCGTCAGGACCCCACCCGAACGCTCGCTCACTTAACGCAGGAAAACCCGGAACGCTCTCTTACTTTCCTCAAGAAAGTGAGAGAGCATCCCGGGAAAACCCGCATTAACTGAGAGAGCGTTGCTGGGTGGTGGGCGGACGACGGCGGGGGGCGCCCGCCGTCGTCCGTCACCGGAGGCGCCCCCGCGGATCCTTAAGCGTTGATGAGATCCTTGTCGTCATCCTTGGCGGGGCGGTTCCAGGCGTCGCCCTGCTCGCGGTCCAGGTGGGTGGCCTTCTTGTTCTTCAGCGCGAAGATGTAGACCAGAAGCGAGATGCCGATGCCCACCGTGATGTAGGTGAACAGCACCTCAACCTGCCCGGCCTTCTGGAGGGCGGCACCCACCAGCGGCGTGGTGCCGCCGAAGAGCGAGTTGGCGATTGCGTAACCCAGTCCGACGCCGAGGGCACGGATGGAGGCGGGGAACAGCTCAGCTTTCACCAAGGCGTTGATGGACGTGTACCCGCCGACGATCAGCAGGCCGCCCATCATCAGCAGGAATGCCATAAACGGGTCCTTGGTGCCGGCCAGGGTGGAGAGCAGCGGCCAGGTGAAGAGGACGCCCGTGATGCCGAACCACAGGAGCAGCGGCTTGCGGCCCACCTTGTCCGAAATAATGCCGTAGACAGGCTGCAGCAGCATAAAGATGAACAGTGCCCAGAAGCTGATGACCGAGGTCTGCTCCTTGGGGATTCCGCTGGTGTTCTGCATGAAGGACAGCGTGAAGTTGGTGTACGTGTAGAACGCCATGGTGCCGCCCAGGGTGACGCCGATGCAGATCAGCAGCGCCTTCCAGTGCTTGGTGAAGAGGAGCTTCAGGGTGCCCGGCTGGGCCTCGCCGTCCACGCGGACGTGGGCGGCCGCGGCCTGCTCTGCGGAGATGGTCTCCTCCATGGAGCGCCGGAGCCACAGGACCACAAGGGCTGCGACGCCGCCGATGGCGAACGGGATACGCCAGCCCCATTCACCCAGCGCTTCCTTGCCGAGTGTGCTTTCCAGGATCACCAGGGTAAGCAGCGCCAGCATCTGTCCGCCGATCAGCGTGACGTACTGGAAGCTCGAGAAGAAGCCGCGGCGCTTGGCCGTGGCCGCTTCGGACATGTAGGTGGCACTGGTGCCGTATTCGCCGCCTACCGAGAATCCCTGGATCAGACGGATCAGCACCAGCAGGATCAGCGCCCAGGTCCCGATGACGTCTTTGGTGGGAAGCACGGCAATGGCAAACGAACCTGCGGACATCATGGTCACGCTGAGGGTTAGTGCCGCCTTGCGTCCGTTCCTGTCCGCGTAGCGGCCGAAGAACCAGCTGCCGATCGGGCGCATCAGGAAGGTCACGGCGAAAACGGCCATGGCCTCCAGATTGCTCTGCAGGGGGTCTGCGGAGCTGAAGAAGTGGGACGCGAAGTACGCCGAAAACGCCGTGTAGATGTAGACGTCAAACCACTCCACGAGGTTGCCCGCGGAACCCTTGAGGATGTTGCCCACGGCCTTGCGCGTCTGGGCTGCCTCGCTCTGCACTTCGGTCTGCTGGGTGCTCATCGCTGAACCTTCCTAAGCTGCGGCGCCGCGGCTTCCTGGCTTGATTTCCTGCTGTCCATGGCAACATTGCCCATGGTTCCTCCTCGACATTGACGGTCCCCCGCACACGCCGAGGGCCTCATCCACGGTATGGGTGATGCACGGCACAACCTACGCGGCAGGCCATTTCCTAACACTTCCTTAGGTTTCGCCGGGGCCTGGGGGTAATCTCCAAAGCGGGCAGATCTTGGTGCCCGCTTGAGGAGAAGAGACCGGACCATGGAATTGCTGATCGTCGAGGACGACGACGCCATGGCTTCCGCGCTCGCCGCCGCGGTGGTGACCGCGGGCCACAATCCCACCAGGGTTGCCCGCGGGGCCGATGCCCTCCTGGTCCACCGGAAGTTCGGTGTGATCCTGCTGGACCTGGGGCTCCCGGACATGGATGGGCTCGACGTCCTGAGGAAGCTGCGCCAGGTCACCCCGGTGCCCATCCTGATCCTGACAGCGCGCGACGACGAACGCAGCGTGGTGCTCGGGCTGCGGTCCGGAGCGGACGACTATCTCGTCAAGCCCGTAAAGCTGGTCGAGCTGCTTGCCCGCATCGAAGCGGTCACCCGCCGCGCGGGCCGCCACTTCGACACGCCGCAGCGGAACATCGTCCTGGGAGACCTCGAGATCGATCTCGAACGGCGCGTGGCAACCCGTGGCGCCGAGGCGTTGCCGCTGACCGCCACGGAGTTCGACCTGCTGGCCCTGCTGGCCGGTCATGCGGGTTCGGTGGTGACCAGGGAACAGATCCTCGACGCCCTGTGGGGAGACGCTTTCGTGGCCTCCTCCCGCGCCCTCGACGTGCACCTGACCGGGCTGCGTTCCAAGCTCCAGTTGCCGGGATTCATCATCAATGTCCGCGGCGTGGGCTACCGGATCGAGGCGGACACGGCGTGAAGCTCCGCGTCCTGGGCATACTGAGCGTGCTGTCCGTCCTGCTGGTGATCTTCGGCTCCACGGCCATCCTGGCGTCCGTCAGCCGGGAGCTGACCCAGGAACTCCAGATCAAGCGGGTCACCGCGCTGAACCGGTTTGCACAGGTGGCCTTCGACGCCGCAACGGCCGGCGAGTCCGCAGGGCTCCAGACGGAGATGGACAGATACTCCGAACTCTATGGTGAGGGAGTCCTGATCCGGCTCCAGGGCGGGACGCTGCGGTCCGGCGGCCTGGGTGAGGATCGGGCAGAGGTCCGGGACGCCGTGGCCAGGGCAAACCTGAACCTCAGCGACACCACCATTACCCCGCTTCAGCCGTTCGGCGCGGACTCCGAGGTGCTGTCCCGGTCCTTCGGCAGCGCCAGCCAGGTGCTGGGCGCAGTGGTCCTGGAGGTGGACCTGAACGCAGCCCGGCAGAAACTGCGGGAACGCTGGCTTTTCGTCGGGTTGGCAGCCACCGCGCTCGCGGCCATGCTTCTCCTGGCCGCTGCCCGGGTGACCCGCTGGGTTCTGCGCCCGGTCCATCGCCTGAACTCGGCTGTGACGGAACTTGAGGCAACCGGACGGACCGGTCAGCTTCCAGAAGACGGACCTCCGGAGCTCCGGGAACTGAGCCGTTCCTTCACCGCCATGGCCCGGACCGTCAGCAACAGCCTGGAATCGCAGCGGCAATTGATCGCGGACACGTCGCACGAGCTCCGAAATCCGGTGGGCGCCCTGCGGCTCAGAATCGATCTGCTCCAGCTGGAACTGCAGACCACCCGCCAGAAAGATGCGGCAGCGGGAGTCCTGGCAGAACTCGAGCATGTGGAAGACATCCTGGAGGGGGTCCTGAAACTCGCAGCAGCCGAGCACAGGGCGAGCGCAGACTCTGCCCGGAGCCCGGCGGACGCTTCCCGCGCATCTGTGGGCGGTGCACAGGCACCTGTCGATCCCTGCCCGATTCTCCAGGAAGAGGCAGAAAGGGCCGAGCCCGCAGCACGGCGCAACGGAGCGACAATCCTGTTGCAGAGCCCGCCGGAACCGGCCGCGCACATCGCCTGCAACCCCGCCGAACTGGCCCAGATGGTAGCTGAACTGATCAACAACGCCATAAAATACGCCCGGCCTGCTGCAGGACCTGGCGCCCACATCTCGGTCGGTGCCCGCTTACGTCCGGGCGCGGTGTGGATCGAGGTGTCCGACGACGGCCCCGGGCTTTCCGCCGACGAACGGGCAGCAGCCACTAAGCGGTTCTGGCGCTCACCGCGCAACCGTGGCAGCCGCGGCAACGGCCTGGGCATGACCATTGTGGACAAATTGGCGGCGGCCAATGGCGGCCGCCTGAAACTGGCCGACGCCTCGCCACACGGTTTGGTTGCGCGCCTCGAGTTTCCGCTGGCGGCGGAGCGGGACGCCGGGGCGGAAGGATCCGAATGAATGACCGCTTCGGATCCACCGCGTTCCCGCGACGAACCGCCCTGAAAGCCGGCGTCGCCGCCGGGCTGGCCGGACTCCTGCTGCCGGCTCTAAGCGGCTGCACACCCGAGGGCCGTCCGGACACCGTGACCGTGGCCGGCGGCGAACCGGGGGGCTTTTATCTGGAGTTCGCAGGACTGCTGGCGGAGTCCCTGCAACGCCACGGTGCAGCAGGACAAGCCACCGCCCTGACCACCGGTGGCAGCCTGGAGAACCTCGACCTTCTGCTTTCAGGCAGGGCAACGTTAGCCGTCGCACTCTCTGACTCGGCAGCCCAGCGTGCAGCGGCAGGTGAGGCAGCCGCCGTCGGAATTTCCGCCGTCGGGAAGGTGTACGAGAACTATGTCCACTGCGTCGTCCGGCGCGACAGCAGTATCCGGGACGTAGCGGGGCTGGCAGGACGGACGGTAGCCGTTGGCGAACCCGGGTCCGGAACGTCGCTGACCACTCCGCGACTGCTTGAGGCTGCCGGGCTGAGTTCCACCGCTGTGGGCGCTGGCCCCGCACACGCCGGGACCGTCAGTGTCCTGAACCTTGGCCTCAACGACGGGCTCGCCGCCCTGCGGAACGGGTCCGTGGAAGCCCTGTTCTGGTCCGGCGGCGTGCCTACCGCGGCCATCGCGGCGGCCCACGCCGACGCCGGGCTGGGGCTCCTGGACCTCTCCCCGCTGCTGCCCGCGCTGCGTGCCAAACATGGCCTGTTCTATGACCGCGTCCTGATCCCGGAGGGCGCCTACCCGGGCATTCCGGCAGTCTGGACGGTGGGCGTGGCGAACCTCCTCCTGTGCCGAAGCGACGCGGACGCCCAAACTGTGAAAAAGACCGTCGAGATTCTGGTGGACCATGCCGAGGAGCTGGTCCCGCGCTCCAGCCTGGGTGTCCAGTTCCTGAGCCCGGACTCTTTGATCAACACCCCGGGCCTGCCGCTCCACCCCGCCGCGGCCGCCGCGTACCGGGAGCTCCACGGCTAAGCCGGCTCCACCGCTAAGCCGGACGCTCTCTCACTTAATGTGGAAAAACCAAGGACGCTCTCTCATTTTCTTGAAGAAAGTGAGAGAGCATCCCGGCAAAACCCGCATTAAGTGAGAGAGCGTCCCGGGGTCAGGTGGCGGAGTGGGCCTGCAGGAAGCTGTACACCTCGGTTTCGTCCACGCCGGGAAACGCGCCCGGCGGCATCGCGGCCAGCAGGTGCGAGTGGGCCCGCGCCGAGGGCCACGCGTTGCCGGCCCATTCAGAGGCCAGCGCCGCGGGTGGCCGCTTGCAGCAGTTGGGGTCCGGGCAGGTGGACTTCTCCCGGGCGGTGGTTTCCCGGCCGCGGAACCATTTCACATGCTGGTACGGAACGCCGATCGACAACGAGAACTCGCCGGTTGCCGAGCGCTCGGTACGGGCCGTGCACCAGAACGTCCCCGACGGTGTGTCCGTGTACTGGCTGTAGGCGCTGAACTTGTCCGGCACATCGAACACGGCCCGCGAGGTCCACGACTTGCACGACGGTTGGCCCTCAATGGCGCCGGTGTGGTCCATCGGGAACGTCACGCCGTCGTTCTCATAGGCCTTGTAGATGATGCCGCTCTGGTGGGTTTTCTGGAAGTGGGTGGTGATCCCGAGGTGCTGCGTGGCCAGGTTGGTGAAACGGTGCGCAGCCGTTTCGTAGGACACGGCGAAGGCGTCGCGGATGTCCTCAACAGCGATCTCCTTGGCCGTCTTCGCCTTTTGCAGGAAGTCAACGGTGGCCTGTTCGGGCAGCAGCAGCGCCGCCGCGAAGTAGTTGGTGGCAACGCGCTGAGCCAGGAAATCCCCATAGCTGCGCGGCGTCTCATGCCCCAAAACGTAATGGCCCAAGGCCTGGAGCAGTACCGAACGGGGGTCGTGATCCTGCCGCTGGCTCTGCGTCAGGTAAATTCTTCGGTTCTTCAAATCTGTCACGGAACGGGTGGAATGCGGCAGATCGCCCACGTGATGGAGGCTGAATCCGAGCTTCTCGGCGATGTCGGCGATCACGTGCTGACTAAGCGGTCCGGCGGTGTAGCCCACCAGCCCGAGCACCTTCTGCGCCTCAGCCTCATACTCCGGAAAATAGTTGCCGCGCTCGCGCATCATGGCACGCAGTTCACCGTTCGCGCGGCGTGCCTCCTCGGGCGTCGCCACCTGCTCGTTGAGCTTGCGTTCCAGCTCGTGCAGCAGCCCCACCTGGGCCTCCAGCACATCAAGCGGAAGCCGCGAGCTGATGCGGATCTTAGGCAGATTCAACGACTCGTAAAGGGGCCCGCGCTGGTAGCGTTCCAGCTCGATTTCCAGGGCCGCGCGGCGGCTCGGCGGCTCGGCGCCCAGAAGCTGGTCGATGCTCACGTTGAGGGCCGCGGCGAGTCCCTGCAGCAGCGAAAGTTTGGGTTCCCGCTTGCCGTTTTCGATCAGGCTCAGCTGGCTCGGCGCAGTCCCGACGGCGGCACTCAGGTCATCGAGCGTGTACCCAACCTGCTTCCGCAAGTGCCGCACGCGGCGGCCCAGGCTGATGACGTCCAGTTCCGGTGCGATGGCGGACGACGGCGGCGGTGCGGCTTCGCGATTCCAGCTTCCAGGTGACATTTCTTGAGAATACGCGAAGAAGTGCATTTCTTTCCATACTTTTCCCCTAGAGAAGTGTTTGGAAGTGCTGAAAAGTAGTGATCACGGAAAGAAACACCGCACCGGGACAGCCGGCCGGATCTGCAACGAGGCAGCCCGGCCGGCGATATCCCGGAGCTCAACCAAGGAGATCAACGATGACTGCAGCATTTGAGCCCACCCAGCAGACGCCCGCAGAGCAGGCCGCCGCACTGGAGCTTGAGTGGGCCGCCAATCCCCGCTGGGAAGGTGTGACCCGTGATTACAAGGCTTCCGACGTCGTCAAGCTCCGCGGCCGTGTCTCCGAAGAACACACCCTGGCCCGCCGCGGTGCCGAGAAGCTCTGGAAGCAGCTCACCGAGGAGCACAAGACCGGCAAGTACACCAACGCCCTGGGCGCCCTGACCGGCAACCAAGCCGTGCAGCAGGTCAAGGCCGGGCTGCGGGCCATCTACCTTTCCGGCTGGCAGGTTGCCGCCGACGCCAACAACTCCGGCCACACCTACCCGGACCAGTCTCTGTACCCGGCCAACTCGGTTCCCACCGTGGTCCGCCGCATCAACAACGCCCTGCTCCGCGCCGACCAGATTGAATTCTCCGAAGGCGTCCAGACTGTTGAGGACTGGATGGTCCCGATCGTTGCCGACGCCGAGGCCGGCTTCGGCGGCCCGCTGAACGCTTACGAGCTCATGAAGTCCATGATCCAGGCCGGCGCGTCGGGCGTGCACTGGGAGGACCAGCTCGCCTCGGAAAAGAAGTGCGGCCACCTCGGCGGCAAGGTACTCATCCCCACCCAGCAGCACGTCCGCACCCTGAACGCCGCCCGCCTCGCAGCCGACGTCGCCGGCACCCCCTCGGTGGTCATTGCCCGTACCGACGCCGAGGCAGCCACCCTGATCACCTCCGACGTCGATCCCCGCGACAAGGAATTCGTCACCGGCGAACGCACCCCGGAAGGCTTCTACAAGGTCCGCAACGGCATCGAACCCTGCATCGCCCGCGCCAAGGCCTACGCCCCGTACTCCGACCTCATCTGGATGGAGACGGGCACCCCGGACCTCGAACTGGCGCGCAAGTTCGCCGAAGCCGTCAAGGCCGACTTCCCGGACCAGATGCTCTCCTACAACTGCTCGCCGTCGTTCAACTGGCGCAAGCACCTGGACGACGCCACCATCGCGAAGTTCCAGCGTGAACTTGGCGCCATGGGCTTCACGTTCCAGTTCATCACCCTGGCCGGCTTCCACGCCCTGAACTACTCGATGTTCGATCTCGCCCACGGTTACGCCCGTGAAGGCATGAGCGCCTACGTCGAGCTCCAGGAAAAGGAATTCGCCTCCGAGTCCCGCGGCTACACCGCGACCAAGCACCAGCGCGAAGTCGGCACCGGCTACTTCGACGACATCGCCACCGCGCTCAACCCGAACGCGTCCACCCTGGCCTTGGTGGGATCCACCGAAGAAGGCCAGTTTCACTAAAACTCCCGACGGCGGCGCTCACCTCCGGCCTTCGGACCGGCATCGCTCTGCCTGCTATTCCCCATGCCCGCCCCATGACCTCGTAGAACTCGGTCGGGGGCGGGCACAGGGCCCCTTTTACGCAGGCTGCCGCGTTACCGGCTCCTTCGGCCTTGTGCCTCCCTCAGCGCAGTGCCGCCAGCCGCCGTCGAACTTCCCTTTCGTCTTTAAGGAGACAGAAATGAACAGCTTCACAGACAACTTCACTATCAACGGAATCACTTTGACCGCGCAGCCTATCTGCCGGCAGAACGAGGTTCTGACTCCGGATGCTTTGGAGTTCGTCGCAAAGCTGCACCGGGCCACCGCGGAGCGCCGGCAGGAACTGCTGCAGGCACGCCGGACCCGCCGGGCCGAGATCGCCGCGGGCCAGGATCCGCGGTTCCTTCGGGAGACCGAGGACATTCGCAACGACCCGTCGTGGCGCGTCGCTCCCCCGGCGCCGGGCCTGGAGGACCGCCGGGTGGAAATCACCGGACCGGTGGATCAGAAGATGACCATCAATGCCCTGAACTCCGGCGCGAAGGTCTGGCTCGCGGACATGGAAGACTCCTCCACCCCCACCTGGCGCAACGTGATCAAGGGCCAGCTGAACCTCACCGATGCGCTGGAACGCCGGATCGACTTCACCTCCCCCGAGGGCAAGGAATACAAGCTCCGTCCCGCCGGCGAACTGCCCACCATCGTGGTCCGCCCCCGCGGCTGGCACCTGCCCGAGAAGCACATGATCATCGACGGCGCCCCGGTAGCCGGCGGCATTGTGGACTTCGGCCTGTACTTCTTCCACAACGCCCGCCGCCTCCTGGCCCAGGGCAAGGGCCCGTACTTCTACCTGCCGAAGATCGAGAACCACCTCGAAGCCCGGCTCTGGAACGACATCTTCATCCTCGCCCAGGACCTGCTCGGCATCCCGCAGGGCACCATCCGCGCCACCGTGCTGATCGAGACCATCACCGCAGCCTTCGAAATGGAAGAAATCCTCTACGAACTGCGTGACCACGCTGCCGGGCTGAACGCCGGCCGCTGGGACTACATCTTCTCCCTGATCAAGAACTTCCGCACCCGCGGCCCCCGGTTCGTCCTCCCGGACCGCGCCCAGGTAACCATGACCGCCCCCTTTATGCGCGCCTACACCGAACAGCTGGTCCGCGCCTGCCACAAGCGCGGCGCCATGGCCATCGGCGGCATGGCCGCCGCCGTCCCCAACCGCAAGGACGAAGCGGCCAACACCAACGCCTTCGACAAAGTCCGCGCAGACAAAACCCGCGAGGCCAACGACGGCTTCGACGGCTCCTGGGTGGCCCACCCGGACCTCGTGCCGGTCTGCCGCGAAGTGTTCGACGCCACCCTCGGCGAGCGCCCCAACCAGCTGCAGCGCACCCGCGAGGACGTCATCCCCGATGACCGCGCCCTCATCAACGTGGCCGCCACCGAAGGCACCATCACCGAACAGGGCATCCGGAACAACATCGAGGTCGGGATCCGCTACATCGAGTCCTGGCTGCGCGGGAACGGCGCCGTCGCCATCCACAACCTCATGGAAGATGCCGCCACCGCGGAGATCTCCCGCTCCCAGCTCTGGCAGTGGATGTATGCCTCTGCCATCACCGACCACGGCGAAATCATCACCCACCACTGGATCGAGGCACTGCTCGACGAAGAGTTCGCCCGCCTGGAACGCTTCGACGGCGACCGCTTCGAAGACGCCCGCGACATCTTCGAAGAAGTCACCCTCAGCCAGGACTTCCCGTCCTTCCTGACCCTCCCCGCCTACGCCCGCTACCTCACCGAGGCACGGGAAAAGGCAACCCAGGAGGAGCTCGCCGCAGCGTAGAGACGCACAGATTTCCGTCCGCCGGGCAGGCACGCCCTTCGCAACAGGCACCCCCGAGATCCGGGGCGCCGGCCCGGCGACGGAACACCCCTTGGGCGCCCCCCGGGACGCTCTCTCACTTAATGCAGGAAAACCGCCGACGCTCTCTCACTTTCTTCAAAAAAGTGAGAGAGCGTCGGCGGTTAAGCCACATTAAGTGAGAGAGCGTCCGGGGGTGCGGGACGCGTCAGCGCCCCTTCGGCACCAGCCGCACGGAGAGGGTTGTGCTGACGAAAAAGACGAGCGTGGAGGCCAGGATAACGAGCAACGCCGGGGTCCAGGAGTCCGCTGTGTCGTGCACGAAACCGACAAGGGGCGGAGCCACAGCGGCGAAGCAGTAACCGATGCCCTGCACCGTGGCGGACATTTTGCCGGCGGAGACCTGGTCCTTGGCCAGCTTGATGATGGCGATGAAGATGATGGTGATCCCGCCGCCCTGGGAGATGCCGCCGGACACCGACCACAGCCACCACAGCTCCGGTGCCAGCAGCAGCCCGGCCGGAACGGCCGTCCAGAGGACGCCCAAGGCGACTGCCGTCGTCGTCGTACTGAAGTATTTGGCAGCGAACGGGACGCCGAGCCCTCCGACGATGGCGAAGATCTGGAACAGCGACGAACCCGCCCCGGCCGCCGCCGCGGACATATCCAGCTCGTCGTTGAGGTAGCTGGGCAGCCACGCCGTGACGGCATAGTAGGAAAAGGCCTGGCCGGCGAAACCGAAGGTCAGGCCGGCGGTGATCCAGCCGGAACCGCTGACGGCAGCGTGCTCCTGCCCGCCATTGGACACAACGCCGGAGGGCACAAACGCGGTGTGGGGACCCACTGCGAACGTCCAGACAACAATGGCCACCACCGCCAGGACACCGACGGACGCGAGCGCCACACGCCAGCCGGCCACTTCTGCCAGCGGCGCCGTGGCCACGGACGTGGCAAAGGATCCGATGTTGAGGGCTGCGGTGTAAACGCCCATGGCTGTGCCCTGCCGCCACGGGGAGAAGTCGCGGCGGATGATCAAGGGCACCGCGATGTTACCTACGGTGATTGCCAGGCCGATGATGACAGTGCCTGCCACGACCGGCCCCGGGCCGCCCGCAGACCGGACGATAACGCCCGCCAGCACACCGAGGATGGTGAGGGATACGGCGAACTCGGCACCGAACTTCCGGGTGGACAGGGACGCCAGCGGGGCGGCGACGGCGAAACACAACACCGGGATACTGGTCAGCAGGCCCAGCATCACCGGGGAGAATCCGAGATCCGCCTGGATCAGGTCCACCACGGGGGCCACCGCGACGAAGGGGCCACGCAGGTTGAGCGCCAGCAGTCCGATGCATGCCAGCAGGACCCATGACTGCGGAACCTTCGCGAGGAAGCGTCCGCTCACGAGATACCTTGGCGGGTTAAAAATGATTTGATCACCCGATATTGCTATCACGCCGTGATGATCAGGACACCACCAGCCGGCGGCGTGCAGCCCTGGCATACGATAAACCCACGCCGCCCCGCACGGGTTCGGTATGTGCCCGCGAACCGTTGGACAAAGGAAAAGACATGCAGCATCGGCTTGCCATCCTCGACGATTACCAGGACGTGGCGCATGGCTTCGCGGACTGGGCCTCGCTGAAGGGGGTTTCCACGTCCGTCTTCCGGGAGCCGTTCCAGTCGGAGGATGCCCTGGCTGCGGCACTTGCCGACGTCCAGATAGTGGTGGCGATGCGGGAGCGGACGCCGTTCCCGCGCTCCGTGCTGGAGCGGCTTCCCGGGCTCAAGCTGCTGGTGACCACGGGCATGGCCAACGCCGTAATCGACGTGGCCGCCGCAGAAGAATTCGGCATCACTGTCTGCGGCACTCCCGGCTCGCCCACCGCAGCCCCGGAACTGACGTGGGGGCTGCTGCTGGCGCTGGCCCGGCACCTCCCGGCCGAGGAAAATTCGCTGCGTGCCGGCACCTGGCAGACCACCGTGGGGGTGGAGCTGTCCGGCAAAACCCTCGGCGTTGTGGGCCTGGGCAAAATTGGACGCCGGATTGCCGGATACGGGCAGGCATTCGGGATGGACGTGCTGGCCTGGAGCCAGAACCTGACCGATGAGGACGCCGCCGAGGCTGGAGTACAGAGGGTCAGCAAAGAGGACCTTTTCAGGAATTCCGACGTCGTCACGCTGCATTTGCGGCTGTCTCCCCGTTCGGAGGGGATCGTGGGAGAACGGGAGCTGCGGCAACTTGGTCCCGAGGGCCTGCTGGTAAACACTGCCCGCGGCCCCCTTGTGGAGCAGGACGCACTGGTGCGCGCCCTGAACGAGGGCTGGATCCGGGGGGCGGCCCTGGACGTGTTCGATACCGAACCGATCCCCCCGGCCCACCCGCTCCTCAGCACTCCCAACACAGTGCTCTCCCCGCATCTTGGCTACGTCACGGAAGAAAGCTACCGGCAGTTCTACGGCGGGGCGTTCGAAGACGTCAAAGCCTGGCTTGAGGGGTCGCCGGTGCGGGTGATCGCTGCCGGGTGATTTGCTGGCAGGTGATTTGCTGGCGGCGCGCCGAAGGCTAGTCCTAGCCGGCCGCCTGGATGGTTGCCTCAATGGCAGCCGGCGACAGCACGTACTGCGTGACCAGCTGGCTTGCCCCAAGGATCGCCGCCTGGTCCCCGGCCAACGACAGGGCTATGCGCAGGTGGCTGGTGGCCAACGGCAACGACCGCCGGTACACCACCTCGCGGACGCCGGCCATCAGGTGTTCGCCAGCCTGCCCCAAGCTTCCGCCGATCACGATGACGGACGGGTTAAGCAGGTTTACCACGGTGGCCAGCACGTCGCCCACATCGCGACCCGCCTGGCGCAGGGCGTGGATGGCCTTCACGTTGCCCTCACTCACTAGCCGCAGCACATCGCTGCCCTTGCGAGCGGGGACACCATGCCGCGTCAATTCAGCGGCGAGCGCCGGCCCTGATGCGAGCGCTTCCAGGCAGCCGTAGTTCCCGCACCGGCAGAGCACGTCGTCGCCCCGCGGAACGCGCACGTGGCCGACGTCGCCCGCAGTCCCGTTGGCGCCGCGTTGCAGTTCGCCGCTGCTGATGATCCCCGAGCCGACGCCAGTGGCAACCTTGATGAACACGAAATCCCAATGGTCGGGCCAGTGCGACGTCCGCTCCCCCAGCGCCATGATGTTTACGTCGTTGTCCACCAGCACCGGCACCGGCAGCGAGCCCTGCACATAGCGGACCACGTCGAAGCCGTCCCAACCAGGCATGATCGGGGGCTTGACCGGCCGCCCGGTAGCATGCTCCACGGGACCCGGCAGGCCGATCCCGACGCCGGCCAGCTCGCGAGTGCCCCTTCCCGCATTCTGGAGCAGGACCATGCCTTCCTTGACCACCCTGCCCAGCACGGTGTCCGGACCGGCGGCTACGTCCTGGGTCAGCCGCCGCTCCGTCAGGACATTGCCACTGAGATCGGTGACTGCCACGATAACGTGCGTGGCACCGACGTCCACCGCCAGAACTACGCGTGCTGCAGGGTTGAACGCAAAGCGCGACGGCGGCCTGCCGCCGCTGGAGTTCGCTTCTCCCGCTGGGCCCACAAGGCCGGATGCGATGAGGGCATCGATGCGGGCCGTCACGGTTGAACGTGCCAACCCGGTGGTCAGGGCCATCTCCGAACGGGTGCGTGCCCTGCCGTCCCGCAGGAGCTGGAAGACATCGCCGGCTCGGGGAAAGCCCGGTTGGTCCGGGGAAGCAATCTCGGTTGCGGGGGCGGGGATCATGGTTCATGAATAACACACCATGCTTCTGTCTGCCATACCGAACAAAGGATGTCAGTCGGCATTCAACTTTTGCTTGACGCTCGACATAAGTGCTCCTAGTTTTAGTGAAGGCCACACTTGGCAACCAGTCACCGTGGATTCGTCTGCTCACAGGAGACCCAATGAAGTATTCCCTCCAGCTCTACACCCTCCGCGACGCATTGGAGGCGGATCTTCCGGGCACCATCCGCAGGGTCGCCGACGTCGGCTTCACGCAGGTGGAGCCCTACAACTTCGTGGACACGGCTGAAGCACTCGGGGAGGCACTGAAGGAAAACGGGCTGACCGCCCCGTCCGGGCACGCCCCGCTGCTCAGCCAGGACCAGGACCGGATCTTCGCGGCGGCCAAGCAGCTGGGCATCTCCACCGTCATCGACCCCTTCATCCCGGCCGGGTCCTGGCAGCGGGCCGAGGACATCCAGGCCACCGCGGGGAAACTCAACGAAGCCGCAAGAAAAGGCGCGGAGTACGGCATCCGCGTGGGGTACCACAACCACCAGTGGGAGCTGGAGTCCACAGTGGAGGGCCGCACCGCGCTGGAGTACTTCGCGGACCGGTTGGATCCGGACGTTGTCCTTGAAGTGGACACGTACTGGGTCGCTGTGGGCGGACACGACCCCGTCGCCGTGCTGGAGCGGCTGGGCGGCAGAGTTAAGTTCATCCACATCAAGGACGGTCCGCTGACCACGGACACCAAGGCGCAACTGCCGGCAGGCAAGGGAAAAGTAGCCGTACTGGACGTCATTGCGGCGGCCACATCCGTCGAAGCAGGCGTTGTGGAGTTTGACGACTACGCGGGCGATATCTTCGAAGGCATCGCCGAGAGCCTCGCCTACCTGAGTGCGAACACAACCGAAGGGCCAAACGCATGAACCGCGAAGCTGCCGCAGGCCGTGGCCCGGTAGGCGTCGGGGTCATCGGGGCCGGAAACATCAGCAAGCAGTACCTGGACAACCTGACAGTCTTCCCGGACCTCAAGGTCCTTGTCATAGCGGATCTCTTCGAGGAGGCCGCCGAAGCCCGCGCCAAGGAGTACGGCATCCCGGAGTGGGGCGGTGTGGTCAAAGCGCTGAGCCACCCCGACGTCGAAATCATCGTTAACCTCACCATCCCTGCTGCCCACGTGGAGGTGGCCACCGCCGCGGTCAACGCCGGGAAGCACGTCTGGACCGAGAAGCCCTTCTCCCTGAACAGGGAATCCGGGCTGGGCCTTCTCAAGACCGCCGACGCCGCCGGAATCCGCCTGGGCTGCGCGCCGGACACTTTCCTCGGCGCAGGCCTGCAGACCGCCCTGCGCGTGATCCGGCGCGGCGACATCGGCGTCCCCCTGACGGCAATGACCACATTCCAAACACCCGGTCCGGAGTCCTGGCACCCCAACCCGGCGTTCCTTTTCCAGCCCGGCGCCGGCCCGCTCTTCGACATGGGCCCCTACTACCTCACCACCCTCATTCAGACGTTCGGCGCCATCCGTAAGGTGGCCGCCGTCGGCTCCGCCGCCAAAGCGACACGCATCATCGGTTCGGGCCCCAAAGCCGGCGAGGAGTTCAGGGTAGACGTTCCCACCCATGTCAGCGCCATGGCGCAGTTCGAGAACGGGGCATCCTCGCACAGCGTTTTCTCCTTCGAATCGCCACGCATCAGGATGGGTTTCGTGGAGATCACCGGCACGGAGGCCACCCTTTCCCTGCCCGATCCGAACTATTTCGACGGCGACGTCCGGCTTTGGCGGGCAGAGGATGAGGAGTGGACCACGATTCCCGCAACCGGCCCGGCCAACGGCCGCGGCATGGGCGTGCTGGACATGGCCCGGTCCCTCCGCGCCGGTGTGCCCCACCGCGCCACCGGGGACCTGGCCTATCACGTGCTCGATGCCATGGTCTCAATCTCTGAGTCCGTTGACTCCGGCACATTTGTCAACGTCGAAAGCTCCGCACCAGCGTCTCCCGCCCTCCCCGAGGACTGGGCGCCCGAAACCGCCACGCTTTAGGGGCCGCACCATGACCGCACAGAATCCATCCCCCCAGGGCCCCTCGCAAGGCAGGAAAACGCTCGGCGTCGCGATGATCGGCTACGCGTTTATGGGCAAGGCCCACTCCAACGCGTGGCGCAACGTGGCGTCCTATTTCGACGTCCCGGCCTTCGAGCAGAAGGTCCTCGTGGGCCGCGACGCTGCCGGAGTGGCGGAAGCCGCCGCGAAGTACGGCTGGGCAGAGACCGCGACGGACTGGCGGTCCGTCCTGGACCGCGGGGACATCGACATCGTGGACATCTGTGCCCCGGGCTGGATGCACGCCGAGATCGCCATCGCGGCACTCGAGGCCGGCAAGCACGTCCTGGTTGAGAAGCCGCTCGCGAACACCCTTGCGGAGGCCGAAGCCATGACCGCCGCAGCGGCCGCCGCCCGCAGCAAAGGCGTCCAGTCCATGATCGGTTTCAATTACCGGCGCGTGCCGGCCCTGGCGCTTGCCCGGGAGCTGATCGCCGAAGGCAGGCTTGGCACCATCCGGCACGTGCGCGCCGCGTACCTGCAGGACTGGCTCGCCGACGCCGGGTCTCCCATGACCTGGCGCCTGCGCAAGGAAACCGCAGGTTCGGGTGCGCTGGGAGACATCGCGTCCCACGCGATCGACCAGGTCATGTTCCTGCTCGGCGGCACCGTCACCGAGGTCTCGGGCCGGCTGCACACTTTCGTTTCCGCCCGCCCCGGGGCGGACGGACCGGAGCAGGTAACGGTCGACGACGCCGCCTGGGCCACGCTGACCCTGGACTCCGGAGCAATCGCCTCAGTAGAGGTCTCCCGCGTGGCAACCGGCCAGAAGAACAGCCTGAAAGTCGAAATCTACGGGGACAAGGGCTCCCTCCTGTTTGACCTGGAAACCATCAACGAACTCGGCTTCCAGGACGCCACGCTCCCGGTCCGCGAACAGGGTTTCCGGCGCATCCTCGTCAACGAACCGGAACACCCGTACATGGCTGCCTGGTGGCCGCAGGGCCATGTGATCGGCTGGGAACACACCTTTACCCACGAAATCAGGGACTTCCTCGCGGCTGTCGACAGCGGAAGCCCGCCGTCGCCGTCGTTCGAAGAAGGCCTGGCCGTGCAGCGGGTGCTGACGGCCATCGAAGAATCCGCCAACGCCAAGTCCGCCATCGTTCAACTCAGTACCGCCCCCGTCCGCGCCATTGAAGGAGCCTGACATGCCCCGCCCGTACACCCTGTTCACCGGCCAGTGGGCCGACCTTCCGTTCGAGGAAGTCGCCAGGCTCGCCTCCGGCTGGGGCTACGACGGCCTCGAAATCGCCGTGTCCGGCGACCACCTGGACGCCTGGCGCTGGGACGAACCCGGCTACGTCGAAGGCAAACTCGCCATCCTGGACAAGTACAACCTCAAGGTCTGGGCTATCTCCAACCACCTCAAGGGCCAGGCCGTGTGCGATGACCCCATCGACTTCCGCCACGAAGCCATCGTCGGGGCAAAAGTCTGGGGCAACGGCGATCCCGAAGGCGTGCGCACCCGCGCCGCCGAGGAAATGAAGCACACCGCCCGGCTCGCCAAAGCCCTCGGCGTGGACACCGTCGTCGGGTTCACCGGATCCTCCATCTGGCAGTACGTGGCCATGTTCCCGCCCGTCCCGGAGAAGGTGATCGATGCCGGCTACCAGGATTTCGCCGACCGCTGGAACCCCATCCTGGACGTCTTCGACGAATGCGGGGTCCGCTTCGCCCACGAAGTGCACCCAAGTGAAATCGCCTACGACTACTGGACCACCGTCCGCACCCTCGAAGCGATCGGGCACCGTCCGGCGTTCGGGCTCAACTGGGACCCGTCCCATTTCATGTGGCAGGGCATCGACCCTGTCTCCTTCATCTGGGACTTCAAGGACCGGATCTACCACGTGGACTGCAAGGACACCAAGCTCCGCCCCACCGGCCGCAACACCGTCATGGGCTCACACCTGCCCTGGGGCGACCCGCGCCGCGGCTGGGACTTTGTCTCCGCCGGACGGGGCGACGTCCCCTGGGAATCGTCCTTCCGCGCGCTGACCGCGATCGGCTATGACGGCCCCATCTCGGTGGAATGGGAGGACGCCGGCATGGACCGCCTCCACGGCGCCCCCGAGGCTCTCGCCGCACTCAAAAAGTTCGACTTCCCGCCCTCGAACACGTCCTTCGACGCGGCGTTCAAGCAGTAGCAAATTAGACTGCGAGCATGACCCACACCATCCGAAAGGCAACAACGGACGACGCCGGCGCGCTCGCCGACCTGGCAGCAGTCACCTTCCCGCTGGCGTGCCCGCCGTCGTCGTCGCCTGAGGACATCGCAACGCACCTGGCCAATACGCTGAGCGAGGACCACTTCCGCGGCTACCTCACCGACCCGGACACGCTCATACTGGTCCTTGACGTCGAAGGTGCCCTCCGCGGTTACAGCCTCCTCGTGAACCGGCAGGCTCAGGATCCGGATGTGGCGGAGGCCCTGACGCTCCGGCCGTCCATCGAGCTGAGCAAGTGCTACGTCCACCCGGAACACCACGGGCTCGGCGCCGCGGCCGAACTGATGCATGCGAGCCTCGAGGCGGCCACAGCAGCCGGCGCGGCCGGTATCTGGCTGGGAGTCAACAGCCAGAATGCCCGGGCCGTCCGCTTTTACGAAAAGTCCGGCTTCCGCAAGGTGGGGAGCAAGTCCTTCAGGCTGGGCACAACCGTGGAACACGACTTTGTGATGGAACGCGCCGTCCCCTAGTCCCCCGCTTGTCCGCCCAGATTTTCGTCAAGGGGCGGCCGCGGCTCCTTCAGCAGCTTCATGCCCGGCGGAAGGCCTTCGATGTTTCCTTCCGTGCCTCGCGCGGTGATAGAGATCCTGGAGTGGCCCAGCCGGACGTTGTCAGCCCTGAAATCGCCCTTGTCCTCGGCGAGGATCGGTGCCAGGTGGACAACACCCCGGGTGAAGTCCGGATCTAAGCGCAGCAGGATACGGGCGAGCTGGATGGGCGCCGCAGCGGCCCAGGCCTGTGGGGAGCACGCCGTCGGGTATGGCACTGGCCCATGGTATTCACTGCGGTCGAAGCCGCAGAACAGTTCCGGCAACTGTCCGTCGAAATGTGCTGCGGCGTCGAAGATCCCCCGCGCCAGCCGTTTGGCCTCCGCCACATAGCCGTAGCGCATGAGGCCCGTTGCCACGATGGCCGAGTCATGCGGCCACACTGATCCGTTGTGGTAGCTCACCGGGTTGTAGGCGCCCATGTCCGAGGCCAGGGTCCTGATCCCCCAGCCAGTGAACATCTCCGGCGACATGAGCCGCGCCACCACCGACGCCGCTTTTTCCTCGTCGACGATCCCCACCCAGAGGCTGTGGCCCATGTTGGAGGCGCATGCGTCAACCGGAATTTTGTCCTTGTCCAGCGCGATGGCGAAGTAGCCCTTGTCCGGCAGCCAGAACTTCGCGTTGAAGGCTTCCTTCAGCGCTGCGGCGCGTTCAGCCCAGTGCTGCTCCGTTGCGGTGTCTCCAGCCGACCGGGCCAACAATGAGCGGCCAACATAGGCGGCGTAGACGTAGCCCTGGACTTCGCACAGGGCGATGGGAGGCTCAGCTATCCGCCCGTCGACGAAGTTGATCCCGTCCCATGAGTCCTTCCAGCCCTGGTTCACCAGGCCGTGAGTGTTGGGACGCAGATACTCCACGAAACCGTCGCCGTCACGGTCCCCGTACTTTTCGATCCATTCCAGGGCACGATCTGCGTGCGGCAAGAGGGCGTCGATAATGTCATCGGACAGTCCCCACCGGCTGAGTTCACCCAGGACGCTGACAAACAGGGGTGTGGCGTCCGCCGTGCCGTAATAGGCGGTTCCGCCCAGGGACAGCCCTGCCGTTACGCCCAGCCGTACCTCATGCGGGATGCGGCCCGGCTCTTCCTCGGAGTCCGGATCGACTTTCGACCCTTGCAGGGTTGCAAGGGTCTGGAGGGTTCCTACCGCCAGTGTCGAGTCCACCAGCAGTGACATATAGGAGGACAAGAGCGAATCGCGGCCGAAAAGGGCCATGAACCAGGGCGCACCGGCCGCAACGGCCGCGCGGTCAGGATGCTCGGCATCGAAGATCCGCAACGACCCCAGATCGGACTGGCTTCGCTGCAGGGTTTCCTCGATATTGCGGTCCCCCACAGAGATGCGAGGTACATTCTCCTCCCACGCCAGGTGGCGTTGCACACCCGTCCGGTGACGGGGCAGGCCCGCTTCGGTGAAGGGTTCGCTGGGGGCCGCACCATTAATCAAGGGCACCACAATGACGCTGGTGGACCATTTCCCCCGTGCCGGGATGTGCGCCTTGAACCGCAGCGCATCCACAGTAACTTCGGCGCCCGCCGCCCGGACCGCCGAGGCGCGCCGCTGCCCGTTCCGGAAGGTCTCGACCAACAGTTCCGCGCCTTTGACAGTCCGGGTCAGGCTGTCCTCACTGATAGGACGGCCGCCCTTGACATCAAAAAGGTCGGCCTGGTCTGCGTCCACCAGGAGTTCGATCTCGCAGTCGACGGCCTCCGAGGAATAGTTTTGCAGAGTGATGTCGTCCTGCAGACCGGGTCCGATGTGACGCTGCTGACGGACCACGAGCGGGCTGTCGAAGCGGCCGTCCGGCCATTTGGCGCGGCCCACGAAGGCAGCCTCAAACGCATCCGGCCGCTGCGCCACCAAAGGCTCGCGGAGGGCGCCGTTAATGCGCAGGACCCACCGGGACACAATCCGGGTATCGCGGTAGAATGCCCCGTTGGTTCCGCCCTCGGCGCTTATGTCGCCGCTGTGGGAGGAGATGCAGAACGACGAGCCCTCCACCAGAGTGACTGCGCCGGCGCCGCCGACATCGGCTTCCGTATCAGCATTCCAAGCAGTCATGGATGCGCTCCTCCCTCAGGGCCGCCGGAGAGAGGTCGGGCCCGATTCCGGCTCCCGGATAATCGCTCCCCGTCTCTGATTCTGGCCCTCGTGGGAATCATACGGAACCCCTGCCGCCGGACTCTTTTCCACGAGCTTTGCGTAGAGGTCCAAATGTTTGCCCACCATCCTCTCCGTGCTGAACAGTTTCAGGGCCCGCTCTCGGCAATGGGACCTGTCCAGCGATGCCGCAAGGGGCAGCTTGGTGTGCAGTTCGTCGGTCACGGCCAGGTAGCCGGTCTTCCCGTCGTCCACAATTTCAGGTGCGGAGCCGATGGGTGTTCCCACCACCGGGGTGCCTGCGGACAGCGATTCGATCATGACCAGGCCGAATGGTTCATGCCATTGAATGGGGTTCAGGAAGGCGATGGCCTCGCCCATGAGCTGGTACTTCTCGGCATCGCCTATTTCACCCAGGAACTCCTCATTGGGGCCCAACAGCGGCTCAACGACGCTTCGGAAGTACTCGACTTCCGCCCGTTCACGAATTTTCGCCGCGATGCGCAGCGGAATGCCGGCCCGGCGGGCGATGTGGATGGCCTCCACAACACCCTTGTCCGGGCACATCCGGCCCACGAAACAGACGTAGCCCCCTTGTCCCGAACCAAAGGGGACAGAATCAACGTCCATCCCGTGATGGATCACGCGCGTAATAGGAACATCCGGGACACGGGAGGCCTGGTCGCGGGAAATTCCGATGATGGCCGTGTTGAAAGCCATGGCACGGTACAGATCGGCCGATGAGGGGATGAGGGGGCCGTGGATGGTGGTCACCACCGGGGCGGCGGACGGCCGCCGGGCCAGCAGCGGCCCCGCAAGGGTGTGGTCGTGGATGATGTCCACACTGTCGCCCAGCCCTTCGTAGGCTCTGATGGCGTGGCTAAGCTCCGAGAGCGTAAGCCCCAGATCGGCCGGTTCTGAGGGCCTCATCCCCGACGCAAGTGGTACCGGGCACGTACTGTCCGAGGCTGCCGCGAGCACTACGTCGTGCCCGGCCGTCGTGAATCCCCTGGCGAGTAAGTCAACAACCCTTTCTATGCCTCCGTATCCCGAAGGGGGAATTGGAATCCATGGTGCTGCAATAAGTCCTATCCGCATGTTTTCCTCCGCAAAGGATCACATGCCACGCCCCCAGACCTGGCGAGTGAGTGATTGTTCGAAGGCCCTTTGCTTGACCTGTTGTTCCGACTATTACCCCGCCAAGGCCCCGTTTACAACCCCCGGACGTGACAAATCCGACACTCCTTCGCGGAATGCCCCCGGGACGGCAGGGGTTGTCGCAGGTATGAAGATTGAGATCTGGTCAGACGTCGCGTGTCCCTGGTGCTACATCGGCAAACGCCGGTTTGAGGCGGCGTTGGCCGAGTTCCCGCACCGCGATTCCGTGGAGGTGACCTGGCGCAGCTATTAGCTGGATCCAAGCCTTCCGGAGCACTACGACGGCAGCGAACTTGAGTACCTGAGCAGAATCAAGGGCATGGCCGCGGAGCAGGTCGCGCAGATGTTCGAGCACGTCGCCGCCCAGGCCAAGGGTGAAGGACTCAACTACCGTTTCGACCAGGTGGTGGTGGCAAACAGCTTCACGGCCCACCGGCTGATCCACCTCGCCGCCCGGCATGGGCAGCAGGATGCCGCGAAGGAACGCCTGCTGAGTGACCACTTCGAGCTTGGCAAGAATATTGGCACCCAGGACTACCTGACCGAACTCGGCCTGGCCCTCGGCATCAACGCCGACGAAGTGGCGGAACTGTTCACCACTGACAAATACGCAGATGACGTCCGCTTCGATTTTGAGGAAGCCCGCGCCCTGGGCATCACCGGCGTCCCGTTCTTTGTGATCGACCGCAAGTTCGGCCTCTCCGGCGCGCAGCCTGCCGAGACGTTCACCGCCGCGCTCACCCGGGCGTGGCAGGAGACCAACCCCCTGGTGCTGGTCAACGCCGCCGACGGCGAAGCCTGCGGCCCGGACGGCTGCGCCGTCTAACCGCAGTGCCGGTCTGACCGCAGTGCCGGTCTGACCGCGGCGCCGGTTGCTGTGACACTCTCAGCAACACAACAACCGGCTTTACTGACACATCGCGGTAACGTGTCTGTATGCCTAGGATTTCGGCGGCCACCAATGCCGCGCAACGCGCCGAAACGCAGCGCCGGATCCTGACAGCCTTTGGTGAGCTGCTTTTTACGCACGGACTGCCCGGGCTGACCATGACGGACGTGGCACGTCATGCCGGCGTGGGCCGGACGGCGGTCTACAACTATTACGCGGACATCGAAGAACTGCTGATCTCCTATGCCCTGGATGAGACGGAGCGGTTCCTCGCCGAGCTGCGGGACTCGTTGGCAGCCCTGGAGAACCCCGTGGAGCGGCTGGCCCTGTACGTGCGCACCCAGGTGGAAGACCTCAGCCGGCGCCACCTCCCGCCGGGACCTGCCATGGCGGCGGTGCTGTCGCCGTCGTCCTTTGCAAAACTCGCCGACCACGTGGGCGAACTGAGCGTGATGCTGCAGGGCATCCTCCGCGACGGCATGGCCCAGGGCTACCTGCCGGAGGCCGACATTGCCCAGCAGGCGCAGCTGATTCACGGCACGCTGTCCTCCAGCGCCGCCCGCGGCAGTAACGAGCCTGCCGAGCTCGAGGCCCGGATTGCCCGGACGGTGCGGTTCATCCAGCTGGGCGCCGGCGCCAGGTTCAACGACGACGGCACTCCACTGCGCGTTGTATAGCCTGGCCTTCGTCATAGCAGGGCCGTGCGGAGTGACTAGGGCGTGGCGACCGAGGTCGGAATGACGGGCCACTTAGCCTCGTCTGCGATCCTGCGGCTTTCCCGCGGGCAACTGAGTGTCCCGGGGGTCTGGTCCACGCGGTCCGCGGCGGCCAGCTCCTTGTAGTCGCCGGCGAGGATCAGGTCCACGCTGGCGTCGGTCCGGTCATCCTGGAAGTAGTCAGACTCAGGCACATTCCGCTGGACAGTGAAGGCGGCAGACTGCCCTGCCGCCCCCGCCACGACGGCGGCCACGCCACGGTAGGCCGCTTCGGTATTGGCCACATTTCCCACGAGAAACTTCCGGCCAAGCAATTCGTCGGCCACCGAGCGCGCGAGGCCGGGCCGGCTGGTGGAATTGTAGACGTTGAGGTTGATCTGCTCGTGCGGGACGTAGTCAAAAGTAGCCGTAGGGCAGACGCTGCCTGGCTCTTCGGCGGTCTCCGTCGCCGGGAGTTTCAGCTGCCCGTTGAGGATGGCGAAAGCGGTGATGATGCCAGCTGCGATGAGTCCCAGCAGCAGGACCAGCACCACGCCGTGCACCACCCGGCGGCGGAGGCGGACGGGATCGTCCGGATCGCCGGCGGCTTCAAAGGTGGCACGGAGTTCGGGCCCGGTAACAACATGGTGGCCGTGCAGGACACGGACATCCTTGGGTTTCTTAACCATCTATCACCAGCACACGGGCGTGGATGGCGGTGCGCTGGTGCAGTGCTGTCCGGACAGCACGGTGCAGCCCGTCCTCCAGGTACAGGACCCCTTGGTACTGCACCACGTGCGGAAACAGGTCGCCAAAAAATGTGGAATCCTCTGCCAGCAGCGCCTCAAGGTCCAGGGTCCGTTTGGTCGTGACGAGTTCATCGAGGCGGACAGGCCGCGGCGGAAGCGATGCCCACTGTTTGGGCGTGTTGAAACCATGGTCAGGGTACGGGCGTCCCTCGCCCACAGCTTTGAAGATCACCCTGCAACCCTAGGCACCTTGGGGCTCCAAGAGAAGTGTCCGGACCGCGCCATTCCAAGGTTGTAGCCAAACGGTGACCATCTGTCACACGCCGCCAACTTTGGGTTGCCCGCACGTGCGCACTGGCCGCCGGCTGACACAATGGAGCCATGACTGCCCCCGCCTTCCCTGCCAGTTCCACGCCCGGCGTCCGCCCGCTGTCCGCCCCGCCTTTGGCCCTCCTGCTGGACGTGGACGGTCCCGTGGCCAGTCCGGTCACCCGTGACGTGCAGCCCGCGATCATCGCCGACATGGTGGCGCTGGCAACCGCAGGCATTCCCGTAATTTTCAACACCGGCCGCTCCGATACTTTCATCCGGGAACAGGTCATGGAGCCCATGATCGCCGCCGGAATGCCTTCGGGGACCGTCATCCACGCCATCTGTGAAAAGGGCGCAGTCTGGTTCAGCTACACCGCTGCGGGGGCCGGGCCCATCCACATGGACCACGAACTGGCTGTGCCCAAGGCTTACGGCGATGACGTTCGCAGGCTCGTGGCGGAGGACTATTCGGCGCACATGTTCTTCGACGAAACCAAACGTGCCATGGTGTCCGTGGAACAGCACATCGAGGTGCCCTCCGCTGACTACCTCGCCGAACAGCAGCTGTTCGAATCCGACGCAATGGGTCTCATGGCCCGCCACGGCCTCGGTGTGGTCCGCCTGGACCACCACGTACCGGATTCCGACGACGCCGTGGACTACCGCGTTGATCCCACCATTATTTCCACCGATATTGAGTCAGTCCGGCTGGGGAAGGACCTTGGCGCGAGCCGCGCCGTTGAACTGCTCGCCGCACAGGGCATCACGCCGCAGGCGTGGCGCACCGTTGGTGACTCCCGGACCGACTACGCCATGGCGGACTGGCTGCATCACAACGACCATTCCGTAAAGCACGTCGACGTCCGTCCGGCGGACGGTGTCCCGGTCAAACCGTACGATGTATTGACCGCTGCGGACCTGGGTCTATCGGATGATGTGATCCACGACGACGCCGGCGGGGCTTTCCTCCACAACTGGCGGGAGTCCGTGGGAGCCTGAGCCCTGCCGGACGGCGTACCGCGCGCTCCGGTTTTGGTGGTCACGCTATTATTCAACTAAGCACGCCTACCATTTAACCGCGACGGAGACAACCATTACAGAAGCACCCGTTACCGAATCAGCTGTCCAGGACGAGATCTACTATGGCGGCCAGGCGTCCGCGGAGCCGCACGCCCATGCAGAGGTAACATCTCCGGCTGCCGAAGCACGGCTCAAGCACCGACCCGACGTAGTCAGGCACAAGGGCCGGTACGCCCTGATCAACCACAACCGGACGCCGTTCCAGGCCATGGTTGAAGATCTGCTGTTCCTGCGCGGCGTCCTGGCCGGCGCGGGGCTGGACTACCTTCTGGTCCGCGGCAACAGTGACCGCCCCGTTATTGCCCTGGACTGGAAGGACCGCAAGAAACTGCGGACCGCCCTGGTGGCAGCGTGCCGTAATGAACCCGTTTACTCCATGACCGTTGATGCCAAGAAGAAATCCTCCGTGCTGGTGGCTGACGGGGAACTCTCCCCCAACCGGCAGGCGCGCATCTTCCGGCTCTACCGTCCGCGAGTGGAGCCCGACGGCGGCTTCGAGTTCGGTTCCTCAGCAGGCGTCCAGATTGAACTCTGGAGCTTTGACGGTAACGAGATCACCTTGCCGATCGAGAACTCCCTGACCCGGCGCACCATGCTGGCCCAGGATGCGGTCCGCGGGACGGTGGAGCGCTACGGGCACACCTGGCCCACCATCGAAAACATGTTCGCGGACCACGCCAGCGACATCAGCTTTGACATTGACCTTGTCTTTTCCTGGGTTGACGGCAGCTCACCTGAATACATAGCTGCCCGGCGTGCCCAGCAAAAAGGTGTGGTCCTGGGCGAAGGCGATGACCACGAGGCGCGCTTTCGCCAGATCAACGAACTCAAATACGCGCTGCGCTCGGTGTACATGTTTGCCCCGTGGATCCGCCGCATCTTCATCGCTACGGATTCGCCCGCCCCGGAATGGCTGGCTGAGCACCCGTCCGTGACAATTGTCCGCAGCGAGGAATTCTTCTCCGACCCCGCGGTGCTGCCGACGCACAACTCGCAGGCTGTGGAATGCCAGCTCCACAACATCGAGGGATTGTCCGAGCATTTCCTCTATTCAAACGACGACATGTTTTTCGGCCGGCCTGTTGGTCCGGACATGTTCTTCACTCCCGGTGGCATCACCAAGTTCATCGAGGCGGAGACCCGGATCGGGCTGGGCGACAACGACGCCGAGCGCAGCGGTTTCGAGAACGCGGCCCGGGTTAACCGCAAGCTGCTCTGGAACCGCTTCGGACGGATTACCACCCGGCATCTGGAGCACACCGCAGCCCCGTTGCGCCGCAGCGTGGTCTCCAGGATGGAAAGTGAATTCCCTGACGAATTCAGGAAGACCGCGGCCAGCAGGTTCCGCGCCGCGGACAACATCTCCGTCACGAATTCGTTCTACCACTACTACGCCCTGCTCACCGGGCTTGCCGTCACCCAGACAGCTGCCAAGGTGCGGTACGTCGACACCACGGCCCGCGCGGGCCTGAACTCGCTGCCGAAGCTGCTGGCCAAGCGGAACATGGACTTCTTCTGCCTCAATGACGGCAGCTTTCCGGAGGTCCCTGCAGATGAACGGGCACAGCTGGTGACTGATTTCCTGGAGAAGTACTACCCCATCAAGGCGCCCTGGGAACTCTGACGGCAGGGAACCGCACCCTCCGCGTTGTGCGGGACTGAGCTTTTTCAGGCCCGCACAACGCGTCACGCCAGCTGGTTGCCTTAGCTCGGAGAAGGCAAGGCAACCTTCGCGGCGCCGACTTTCGCCTTCTCGGGGATGCTGACGCCGGCTGCGGCAAGGCGCTCGGCTGTCATCTGGGGTGTGACATGTTCGCCCACCGTCGGTGTGCTGCCTAGCGGAACCACCGAGTGGACAATGGTGTGTTCGTAGACGTGCACGAGATTGAAGGCCTGCCCGCCGTCCCGCCCGCGGGTGCCGCCGACGGACACGTTGAGGTCCTGGGTGTAGCACGTGGCCGAGGCCACGGAGACGGGAATACCCGCGAAGCTGGCCGAGGTGGAGTAGTGCAGGTGCCCGGCGAGGATGGTCCGAACGTCCGAGTTCCGGACCACCGCGGCGAGGCTGGCCTGGTCACGCAGTTCCACCAGCACGGAAAGGTCCAGCACAGAAGGAACCGGCGGGTGGTGGAGCGCCAGGATGGTGCCGTCCGGAGCCGGTGTTTCCAGCTGGCGGGCCAGCCATTCAAGCTGCGCCTCACTGAGTTCGCCGTGGTGGTAGCCCGGGACTGACGTGTCCAGTGTGATGATGCGCAGGCCGTTAATGGAGTAGCTATGGTCCACCGGCGCTTCGCTGGCCGGTTCATCCAGCAGGCCGGTGCGGAAGTTGGCCCGGTTGTCATGGTTGCCCATGGCCCAAATGACTTTGGCGCCCAGCTCCTCGCAGGCGGGGTCAACGATGGCCCGCAGCTTTGCGTACGCCTCCGGATGGCCCTGATCGGCAAGATCACCGGTGAAGATCACCGCTTCGGGGCGGGCCCCGGAAGCCCTGACCTCGTCAAAAAGCTGAATGAGCTTGGCTTCGCTGTCAACTGCTCCGTAAAGGGGATCCGGACCTCCCATCAGGTGGGGGTCGCTCAGGTGGAGAAGGAAGTGGCGTGGCCGGGGATGTTCGGCCTCGATGTGCTTCATTGCTGCCTCTGTGGTCGGTGGGAAACGGCGCTTCCCTTCTACCCTTCAGTAACTATTATCAAACCAGATTTTGGGGAAACTTTGAGTAAATTCCCACCGGCAAGTTGGAAAAAGGCAAAAGATTTAAGCAATCGAATCAGTTGATGCGTTTTTTGGCACATCAAATTCGGCCAAAGCCGCTTCGATGGCGTCCAGGACTTCGGCGGAGTCCGGTTCGACGGTGGGCGCGAAGCGTGCCACTACCTCGCCGGTACGGTTTACCAGGAACTTTTCGAAGTTCCATTTCACGAGGCCGGGCAGCACACCGGTCTTGAACTTGGTCAGCTCCGAGTAGAGCGGGTGCTGGTTCTTGCCGCGCACGTTGGCCTTGGCTGTCAGGGGGAAGGACACCCCGAAGTTCCGTTCGCAGAACTCTGCGATCTCGCTGTCGGTGCCCGGCTCCTGGCCGGCGAACTGGTTGCACGGCACCCCGAGAATCTCAAAGCCCCGGTCCCGGAACTTCCCGTACAGCGTCTCGAGTCCCCCATACTGCGGGGTCAAGCCGCATTGCGACGCCACGTTGACCACCATCACCACATTCCCTTTGAACCGGCCGAAATCGGTCTGGGTGCCGTCGTTAAGCGTGAGCGGGAGGGGGTACAGAGAGGTCACAGCGCCGTCCTTGCGAGGTTGGGTCATACAGGTGATTCGTTGCCAACCGTCAAGCGTACGGGAGCATGCTGGAAGCTTTCTGTCAGGGGGTCCCCGGCGCCTGCCCGGTCGTTCCGGTCGCAGCCGTTTCGGGCTCGGCCGAGGACGTTTCCGGTGAGGGAGGTGGCGCGGCGGCCGTGGTCGACGGCGGCGCAGCGGCAGGCGGAGGCGGGGTGATCGCGGTCGACGGCGGAGCCGCGGGAGGAGGCGGCGCGCTCGTGGTCGACGGCGGCGGCGGCGGAGCCGCGGGAGGAGGCGGCGCGCTCGTGGTCGACGGCGGCGGCGGCGGAGCCGCGGGAGGAGGCGGCGCGCTCGTGGTCGACGGCGGCGGAGCCACGGGAGCCGGCGGGGTACTTGTCGGTGCCGGCGCCGTCGTCGTAGTCTGTGCAGTCGTCGTAGACGGTGCAGTCGTCGTCGGCGGGGTGCTCGTAGACGGCGGTGTGCTCGTCGACGGAGTGCTCGTCGACGGCGGTGTGCTCGTCGTCGACGGAGTGCTCGTCGACGGCGGCGCAGTCGTCCTCGGCGGTGTGGTTGTAGTCGTTTCGTCCGACGACGGCTCATCTGAGGACGTTTCGTCCGACGACGGCTCGTCCGTGGGAGTGGTTTCCGTGGGCGTCGGCGGTGCGGTTGTCGTGGGCGGTTTGGTGGTAGCCGTTCCGTCCGGGGACGGTCCGCCTGTGGGAGCGGTTTCCGTGGGTGCCGGCGGTGTGTCCACTTCCGCCACCTCCGGTGCCTCCGGCAGTTCGTCTTCGCCATGAAGGACTGTGTGGCTGTTGTCTGCAGCAACGGGGATGGCCCACGGCAGGGCTGTAGCAGCGTTTGCGGTCTTGCCTTCGTAACTGACCATTGCAATGTCTGCCAGCTTGTCCACTTGGAGGATGGGGAGGAGTCTCCAGTTCAGCGGGCTCGTATGTTCTCCATTCAGAATGGTTTCAAAATGCAGGTGGCAGCCCGTAGACCATCCCGTGGTCCCCACCCGTGCGATCACTTGCCCCACCTGCACGGACTCCCCCGTCCGGACGGCGATGGCCTCCAGGTGGTTGTAGGTGGTGATCAGCCCGTTGCCGTGGTCTATTTCCACCCGGTTCCCGCCGCCCCAGGGATGCCAGCCAGCGGCCCGGACCACCCCGGCGTCGGCGGAGTAAACCCGGGTGCCGCAGCCTGCCGCAAAATCCTGGCCAAGATGGAAGTCGCCACTCCTGCCGTTGATCGGGCTGACCCGGAACCCAAAGGGCGAACTGGACGCAAGCGATTCCAAGGGTGCCATCAGCGAGCCCTCCGGCGGACGTTTCAGTCCGACGGAAGCCACATTCAGCGGAGCATTCCCGCCCTTGGCCACGGTTCCCACCAGCGTTCGGCCGAATGGAACAAGGGCCCTGCTGTCTATCAGGATCGCGGGAGCCAGACCGGCATGCCCCACGTGGCCAGTGCCCCCCACCGACCCTGTGGCACCGGATTGACCCAAGGGAATTATTGGCAATCCAAGCCCGAGAATTACCGCGGCAGCAGCAGCACTGCCGGCCAGTACGCGCACCGCTATCAGGCAAGGGCCCGAGGCCTCTCCGTCCCGGCCGGATCCCCAATGATTTCCCACTCGCTGAACTCCCTGCTTGCCCGCCAGACCCCAATCTTGACGGGTTTACCATCCCATGGGACCACAAAGCCCCGGGCCTGTGAACCCCGTATTTGCAGACTGCGGACCGATTGCGGGATCTTCGGCAAAAGCACTGCCGCCCGCGTGGGCAACAATGGTGTTATGCGCAATTTCCTCGGGGATCTGCAGGGCGAACTCAAGCGCGCCTTCACGGGAAGCGTGGACGCGTTACCCGAGTGGGTTCCGCGGCTGGCCGAAGGGGACGACGCCGGTTATCACCTGCCGGGTTCGGCTGTCTGGGCAGTGCACGGTTCCATGACACCCATCGTGGGCGGAATCCGGGCGCTGCTGATGCAGGCGCTTCACCCCGGCGCGTTGGCCGGCATCCATGAGCACTCCGATTTCCGGACAGATCCACTGACCCGGCTGGCGCGGACCATCCGGTGGATTTTCACTGTCACTTATGGCTCCACTGCCGCTGCGGAACAAGCGTCAGCCCGCGTACGCCGCCTGCACGAGCCGGTCCAGGGCAACTTCCGTGACCGCCAGGGATCGCTTAATCAGTACTCAGCCAACGATCCGGAGCTGGCGCGCTGGGTCCACATCGCTTTCGTTGATGCATTCTTGACCTCGCACAAAATCTGGGGTGGAAAGATCCCCGGCGGTCCGGACGCCTACGTCCGCGAATGGGCCCAGGCCGGCCGGCTGATGGGGGTGGATGATCCCCCTCTGACCGAGGCGGACATGCGGCAGCAGCTGGACCGCTACTTCCGCAACGGCGAGCTGCTGGCCGACAACCGGGTTGCCGAGACCGTAGGCTTCCTCCGCAACCCGCCGCTGCACCCCCTGCTGCGGCCCGGTTACCGGATCATCTTCGCCGGTGCCGTTTACAGCCTGGAACCGCAGTACCGGCAGATGCTGGGGCTCGAAGTACCCCGGCTGGGTCCGTTCCCGCTCCCGGTGCGGCTGGCAACAAAGGTGACACTCGGCGTCGTACATCTCGCCTTGGGACGCAGGCCCGGGCCCAGCGAGCAGGCAGCCAGGGCACGGCTCCGCCGTTTGGGCTATGAGGCAGCGGACCCGGCCGGAGGCAAAGCAAAAACCCGGTCCTGACTAGGTCAGAACCGGGTTTTCGTTGGCGGAGAATGGGGGATTTGAACCCCCGAGGGCGTTAACCCAACACGCGTTCCAGGCGTGCGCCATAGGCCGCTAGGCGAATTCTCCAGCTGCTTCTGAATCAAAAGCAGATACTAGACTACCTGAAGTTTTCGGCATCGCCCAATTGACCCCTCAAGACGCCTGTTAACGTCAAAATGGACGCCCCCAATGCGCCCATTCCTACGGAACACTGTTGAGCTGCCGGGTCCGGCCCTCCAGCCAGGCCCTGCAGCTCACAACCTTGAGATTGCCCCAATCGGTGTACATACCCATGATCGACCCTGGTCGCCGGATAAGCAACGGAATTGCGGCCTTTAACGCCGGCCGCTTTGGCAGGATGTAGCCATGACACAGCTCCACGCCCTGGTGGTTTACGTTCCGGAGACCCATTCCGAGGCACTGCTCGTAGCGATCGGCGACGCCGGAGCGGGCAAAATCGGCAACTACTCACACTGCTCTTTCGTGGTTCCCGGGACGGGCCGGTTTACGCCCCTGCCCGGCGCTATGCCTTTCACGGGAGCCGTGGGGGTACGCGAACGGGTGCCCGAAGTGCGGGTCGAGTGCGTGGTGGAGGAAGACATGCTCGACGACGTCGTGCTGGCGTTGCGCGCGGCGCACCCTTATGAGGAACCGGCTTTGATGACCTGGCCGGTGGATGGCTGGCGCCGGTGACGCAAAGCGGGGACCGCTGACCCCGGTTCGAGCCACGCCGAAAGTTCGGGTAAAGTTGTCTGCGGCCCCTCATGTGGCGTCATCCTGTTGAACTCCCCCAGGACCGGAAGGTAGCAAGGGTAAACGGGCTCTGGCGGGTGCATGGGGGGTCTTTACTATTCCCGCAATGGGCGGCCGCCCGCGAGGGACTGATTGTCGGCCCGGATTGGTAGGGTTTTTACGTGACTGCTACAACCACCGCCCTTTACCGCAGATACCGTCCGGACTCCTTCGCCGACGTTATCGGGCAGGAACATGTCACGGAGCCGCTGATGACGGCCCTGCGCAAAAACCGGGTCAACCACGCCTACCTCTTCTCCGGCCCCCGCGGCTGCGGCAAAACCACGTCCGCCCGAATTCTGGCCCGCTGCCTGAACTGCGCCCAGGGCCCCACGGACACACCCTGCGGAACATGCCCCAGCTGTGTTGAACTTGCCCGCGGCGGTTCGGGTTCCCTCGACGTCATCGAGATCGACGCCGCCAGCCATGGCGGTGTGGATGACGCCCGCGACCTTCGTGAACGCGCAACCTACGCCCCCGTCCGCGACCGCTACAAGATCTTCATCATCGATGAGGCCCACATGGTCACGCCCGCCGGCTTCAACGCCCTCCTGAAGATCGTCGAAGAGCCGCCGGAACACATCAAGTTCATCTTCGCCACCACGGAACCGGACAAGGTCATCGGCACCATCCGCTCCCGCACCCACCACTACCCCTTCCGGCTGGTCCCGCCTGAACCGCTGATGGCGTACCTGGAGTTGCTGTGCAACCAGGAAAACGTGCCGGTCGCCCCGGGAGTCCTGTCGCTGGTGGTCAGGGCAGGCGGTGGATCCGTCCGTGATTCCCTGTCCGTGCTGGACCAGCTGATGGCCGGCGCCGGCGCCAACGGCCTCGACTATGAACTGGCGGTAGCCCTCCTCGGTTACACCCACGCGTCCCTGCTTGATGACGTGGTGGAAGCCGTTGCCGCCTCCGATGCCGCCACTGTTTTCCGGGCCGTGGACCGCGTCATTCAGACCGGCCACGATCCACGCCGCTTCGTCGAGGACCTGCTGGAACGCTTCCGCGACCTCATCATCGTCCAGGCCATGCCGGAAAGCGCCCAGGTCATCCTGCGGGGCATGCCGGCGGACCAGATTGCCCGGCTCCAGAACCAGGCGCACAACCTCGGCGCCGCTGAACTCTCGCGGGCCGCTGACGTCACCAACACTGCCCTGACGGAGATGACCGGCGCCACGTCCCCCCGGCTCCACCTCGAGCTTCTCTGCGCCCGTCTCCTGCTCCCCAGTTCGGAACAGACCGAACGGGGCATGGCTGCCCGGATTGACCGTGTGGAGCGGCGCCTGAACTACGCCGGGAACGACGTCGGCGCTCCCGCCCCGGCCGCTTCCGCCCCCGCGGCTGCTGCGGACGTCCCGGTTTCCATGCCGCCGGCTGCGGCACCCGCCGCCGTTACGCCGCCAGCGCCCGTGCAGGCCGCTCCGGTTTCCGCGCCGCCTCACGTTCCTGCGCCGGTTGCCCCTGCCGGCGTCACCCAGCCTCCCATGCAGGGCGGTCCTGGCGCTCCTGACTCGGCCCGGCCGGAGGCCGTCGCGCCTGGGCCTGCAGCGCCGGAGCCCGCAGCGCCACAAAACACGAGGACTTCACTGACGCCGCCACGGGTCAGCACCAACGACTGGCCTGTGGACGAGTCGGCAGGAAACCGTCCTGCAGCTGCGCCGCAGCGGCCTGCCCCGTCCGATCAGCAGAGCAGTTCCGCGCCCGGCAGCACGGGACCCGTCAGCACGGGACCCGTAGACAGTGCGTTGGCCCCGTCGTCGCCCGTCATTGGCCCGCCAGCCACAGCGGCTCCGGCCGGTCCGGCCGCAACCGGCGACGTGGAGGTCCTCCGCCGCGCCTGGCCCGAGGTCCTGCAGACCCTGTCCAAGATCAAGCGCAGCACGTGGGCGCTGGTAGAGCCGAACGCACAGGTCGGAGCCTTTGACGGCCAGATGCTGACACTCTCCTTCGCCACCACCGGCCTGGCCGGGGCGTTTGGCCGCGCGGACCACTCGGAGAACCTGCGGCAGGCGATCCACAAAACAGTGGGCATCGATTGCCAGATCACAGCGGTCGCCGGCGGCGCGTCCGGCGCTGGCCGCCCAAACAGCCCAGCGAGCTCTGAGCCAAACCCAAAAGCACCCGTTAGCCGGGAAACCCCGGCCAGCTCAGCGGACGTCGCCTGGGGGCTGGCCCCTGCGGGTGCGGTTTCCATGCCGGCAGGCGCGGTTTCCATGCCGGCAGGCCCGGCCCCGGCCTCTGAGCCTGCGCGGGCAGCTGCAGCTGCACCTGCACCTCTACCAGCCCCTGCGGCATTGGCTGCCGCCGCACGAGCATCCGGACCCACCACCGGCACTGCAGCTTCCCCGTCCCCGGCCGCAGCGCCAACCCCGGTCCCGTCGGCTTCAGCAGGTCCTGCTGCTCCCCCGGCGCCCGCCCATGCCCCGGCCCCGGCCTCGGCGAGTGTGCCGCCGACAGCTGTCGAAGCCACCACACCTAACAGCGGGCAGGCCCAGGAAGCGTCCCCTCCGAGCCCGGAGCCTGGACCACAGGATCAGCCCCGGGCCGATCAGCCCGAGGCGGGCTCGTACGCCTACTCCGATGACGATTGGGGTCCCCCGCGGGACGAAGACGCTCCTCCCTTGGAGGAGGAACCGCCCATGGATTGGGATCCTTCGGCTCCGGCCGAACCACGCCGCTCCCCGTCGCAACCGGCGCCCGCTTCGGCGCCCTCCGGCAAGCGGCCGGCACGCACTGGTTCTCGGCCTGTAGGCGTCAAAGCTTCAGAGGCCACGCCTGCCACGGCGCCCGCGTCGTCACAGCCCGTTACGTCGAACGACCCGTGGGGCCTCGCCGTCGAGCAGGCGCCCGGCGTCTGGGTGGTTGGCACAGAACCCAACATCGGCAAGAGTCCGGCCACATCAACCCCGGACGACGCCGTCACGGCTGCTCCGGCCCCCGCTTACGAGCCTGCCACGGCTCAGATCCCCGGCCCCTCGGTCAGGACGCAGTCCGAGGCGGATGCCAGCTGGGGGCTGCCCCCTGTGACGCCGCCCGGCTTCCCGTCCGGCGTCGCCACCGCTGGCGAGCCTGCACCTGATGTCCGTGCAGCCGACGCGTCGGCGCCAGACACCCGTGCAGCTGGCGTCCGCGGAGTCGGGGTGGAAGCTGCCGTGCCGGATGAGGCTCCCGCTGCGCATCGTCCTGCTGAATACACCACTCCCGGAACCGGAACCCGGCAGAGCCCCCCAGTGGAGCAGGCCCGGGAAATGACTGCCCCGGAGCCGGCTGTGGTCCGCGAATACGCCATGGCAGCGGCCCCGGCCACGGCACCTTTGCAGCCGGCACCCGCCACCTCCCCGTCGGCTGCTCAGGCCCGGCAAAGTCTCTACCAGCGGCTGTCCAACAGCCCGGAGGCCGAGGCCGGCCGGGCCAAGGCGCCGGCCCGTGCGGCAGCCGCCACCTATGTCCAGGACGTCCCCAGCGCGGACGACGAAACAATCGAGGAATCGGGCGTGTTTGGACGCGCCGCCGTCGAGCGTATTCTGGGCGGGAAGCTGATCGAGGAGCGTTCCCTGGACGGCACCCCGATCGTTCCCGGTTTCTAATCGTCGGTTCCTAGCCGCCGGCCGGACCTGCGGTTGCCACTCAGAGCATCATCCAAGCCAAACCAAAAGAGGAAAACGTGTACGAAGGTGCAGTCCAAGAGCTAATCGACGAGCTCGGACGCCTGCCCGGTGTTGGTCCCAAGTCTGCCCAGCGGCTGGCCTTCCACATCCTTGAGGCCGACCCGCAGGACATGAAACGCCTCGTCGAAGCCATCACCACGGTGAAGGAGCGTGTGAAGTTCTGCACCGTATGCGGCAACGTCACGGAGCAGGAACTCTGCAACATCTGCCGGGACCCCCGCCGTGACCCGTCAGTCATCTGTGTGGTGGAGGAATCCAAAGATGTCCTGGCCGTGGAACGTACGCGCTCTTTCCGCGGCCGGTACCACGTGCTGGGCGGGGCCATCAATCCCATCGCCGGCGTGGGACCCGAGCAGTTGCGGATCCGCGAACTCCTGACCCGGCTGAACGACGGCGCCATCCAGGAAGTCATCATCGCCACCGACCCCAACCTCGAAGGCGAAGCGACGGCCACCTACCTCGCCCGCATGCTGAAGACGATCGGAATCGCCGTCACCAGGCTCGCTTCCGGTCTGCCCGTAGGCGGCGACCTTGAATACGCCGATGAGGTCACCCTGGGCCGCGCCTTCGAGGGCCGCCGCAACGCCCTGACCTAAACCTTCAGGCGATGCGGGTTCCCCTTGCCAGCCGGCGGGCCGGGGTGCGCAGCGAACGCCATCCCAGCCACAGCAGCAGCCCGGCCAGCAGCAACTGCAGGCCAAGGCCCAGCGGCCACAACGGAGTGGACTGAGCCAGATACCGGGGCTTGGCCTCGCCGTTGGCGCAAGGATACGTTCCCTCAGGGCCGGCCATGGCGTACCGGGCGCCCTGGCTGATGTTCTCGATAGCCCCCACCGGAGATGACATCCCGAAGGCATTGGACGTCCGCACCGGGTAAGGGATGGCATCGGCGACCACCACGTAGGGGTTCATGGCCAGCATCCAGGCAACGCGCTCGGTGTGTACAGCCGGCTGTTCCTGCAGCGGTCCTGAGCACGTGTATTCCGGCTCCATGGGCGCAGGCTGCTCCTCCATCGGCTCGTACGGCGCGTAACTGCGGTACTGTGCCTGGTTGGCCACGATGGTGCCCTGCGAGAGCCCCGTTCCCAGGGCGAAGGAAATCAGCGAGCCGAAAACCAGACCGGCCACCGCAAGGTACGTAACCACAATAGAGAACAGCGGGCGGCCGGCCAGAGCGGAAATGCCGACACCGATCGCACAGACCACGCCCACCTCCACCGCAAGCATCAGCAGTGCCACCACCACGTGTCCCGGAGTCATTCCACCGGCTGCCACGCCAACAACAAGGAACGGCGTGCTCGCAACCAGGAAGGCCAGAGCTGCGGCCCACGCCGCGAAGAACTTCCCCCACAGGATCTGCCCGGGCCGCAGCAGCGTCACCTGCAGGATGGCCAGCGTGCCGCCGGCACGGTCGCCGTTGACCGCGTTTGCGGACAGGGCGGGGGCCACCAGCAACGCGAAGAGAAGGACAAAGGCGAGGACCACTTCGAAGATCATGGACCCCGGCCCGGTGTCCGGCGGCGTGAAGTTCGAATAGGCCCTCTGCGCTTCGCGCTGGGCATTCCAGCTGGCCCACGTCAGCCACGTCACCAGGCCGGTCAGGATGAACCAGATGGCCAGCATGATGTACCACCCGCGGGACCGCAGCCGTTGCTTGAGTTCCAGGACCACAACGTCCCAAATACCGGCGAGGTAGCCGGCGGCGGGCGCGTGGTGTGCGCTGTCTGTCAGCTGGCTCATCGCCGCTCCCCTTCAAGGTTCATGTACGTCTCTTCCAGGGCACCCGAGGCGGGGGCAAAAGAGTTCACTGCGACGCCGGCGAGCACCAGGTCGCGCAGGAGGCGGGCGGCGTCGTCGTCGTTCATCAACAACAGGGTGACCGACGGACGGCGCCCATCCTCGACCCGGAACTGAAGGCCCAGCTCGGTCAGTTTTGCCGCGAGCGCAGCATTGTCCGTGGCGGTGATCGCGTAGCGGCGCCCGGCGGCAGCAGCCTCGTCGGTGGTCTGATGCCGGACCGTCCGTCCCCGGTTGACGAACACGGCGGCGTCGGCAATTTCGTCAAGCTCGCTCAGCACATGGGACGAGACCACAATGGACTTACCCTCCGCCGCAAGCTGCCGCAGCATAACGCGAAGCTCCACCCGCGACCCCGGGTCCAGCCCGGACGCCGGCTCATCGAGGAGCAGGACGGACGGATCGTGGATCAGGGCGCGGGCCAGGCTGAGCCGCTGCTGCTGTCCACGGGACAGGACACGGGCGGGCTGGTCCGCGAGGTCGCTGAGCCGTACACGATCCAGCATTTCGGTGACCCGCTGCGCGATTCCGGCCTTGGGCAGCCGGTAGAAACGGGCCATCTGCGTGAGAATCTCGCGGGCTGTCAGGCTCTCCCAGACACCCAGGGTGTCCGGCATCCAGCCGATCCGCCCGCGCACCTCCGCCCTGTTGTGCTGCGGATCAAGCCCTTCCACCGTGACCGTGCCGGAGTCCGGCGCCAGCAGCGAAGCCAGCATCAGCAGCAGGGTTGTCTTGCCGGCACCGTTGGGACCGATCAGCGCGGTGACCTTTCCCGGCGGGGCGTGAAAATCCATGTGCTCGACGGCGTGCACCTGCCCGAAGCTGCGGCTCACGCCCGTGGCCGTGATGCCGCCCCGGCGCGGGCTTTCCGGGTTGGCCGGAATGTCTGTTTTGTCCCGGTTTTCTGTCATTCCCTGAGCACCTGTTCCCCCCAAAACGTCGCATGCATACTTGTCTGAGCCTACGCCCGGCCCCACGTTGGCGGTGTCCACCGGAAGGCTGAGATTCGGTCACAATTCCACGCCTGCGGCCAGCGGCGATAAACTGGGCTGAACACGTCACGCCGTCCAGCCGCTCTGGCCGTGCCTGACCCCCTGAACTCCGATTGATCCAGTGAAGGTACGCGCATGAGTACGCCCACTTCCGAAGTGCCCGCAGCAACGCAGCCACAGACGCTGCCCGAAGGCTCTGCCGTGACCAAACAGCTGATCGTGCAGAAGTTCGGCGGGTCCTCCGTTTCGGATGCCGACGGCGTCAAGCGCGTCGCCAAACGCGTGGTCGACGCCCACCGGGCCGGCAACGAAGTTGTCGTGGTGGTCTCCGCAATGGGCGACACAACCGACGAACTGCTGGACCTCGCCGGCCAGGTAACCGACTCCGCTCCAGCCCGCGAAATGGACATGCTCCTCTCCGCCGGCGAACGCATCTCCATGGCGCTGCTGGCCATGGCCATCAACAAGCTGGGGGCGTCCGCCCAGTCCTTCACCGGGTCCCAGGCCGGCATGATCACGGACGGCATCCACGGCAAGGCGCGCATCATCGACGTCGATCCCCACCGCATCCGCACGTCCCTGGACAAGGGCCACATCGCCATCGTCGCCGGGTTCCAGGGCATGAGCCGCAGCACCAACGAAATCACCACCCTCGGCCGCGGCGGCTCGGACACCACCGCCGTTGCCCTGGCCGCAGCCTTGGAAGCGGACGTCTGCGAAATCTACACCGACGTTGACGGCATCTACACCGCCGACCCCCGCGTGGTTGCCTCCGCCCAGAAGATCGACACGATCTCCAGCGAGGAAATGCTGGAACTTGCCGCGTCCGGGGCGAAGATCCTGCACCTGCGCTGCGTCGAATACGCCCGCCGGTTCGGCGTTCCCCTGCACGTCCGGTCCTCATTCAGCCAGAACGAAGGCACCTGGGTCATCCCCAGCGCCGAAGACAAGATCACCACTCAAGAGGGAGTTGCCTTGGAGCAGCCAATCATCTCCGGCGTTGCACATGACCGTTCCGAAGCGAAGGTCACCGTGGTGGGTGTCCCTGACATCCCCGGCAAGGCCGCCGCGATCTTCCAGGTCATCGCCGATGCCCACTCGAACATCGACATGATCGTGCAGAACGTTTCCACGCACGGCACGGGCCGGACGGATATTTCGTTCACCCTCCCGATCGTCGAGGGCGCAGAAGCCCTGGCCGCACTCAAAGCCGCCCAGTCCGACATCGGCTTCGAAAACATCGAATACAACGAGCAGATCGGCAAGCTGTCACTCATCGGAGCCGGCATGCGCTCCCACCCGGGCGTCTCGGCAACGTTCTTCAAGGCACTTTCCGACGCCGGAATCAACATCAACATGATCTCCACCTCGGAAATCCGGATCTCCGTGGTGACGCACGCCGATCTTCTCGATGACGCCGTCCGCGCCATCCACAAGGCCTTTGACCTGGACAGCGAGAACGAAGCAACCGTCTACGGCGGCACCGGCCGCTAGGCCCAAACCGCTCTTAAGCAACGCGGGGGTCATTCCCTGCCCGGTCAACGAAGGTCGACCGGGCAGGGAATGACCCCCGCCGCTTTTTGCCTTAGGTCAATTTGTCCAGATCTTCGCGGCGCACCGCGTAGTGATGGCCTTCGGAATCGGTTTCGACGAGGAAGTGCGAAAGGTCCTCGTCGGAGGCCTGCTCGAATTCGTCATGCTTGTGGACCACGGGTGCATCCGAGTCCAGACGCGTCGCCGGCCCGAAGACAAAACGGAGCCTGTCGGTCACGTTGATAAAACCTGTGAGCGCGTGTCCCATTATTTCCACCCCCTTCCCACACTGCGGGCGAAAGAGCCACTGACCCCGGATGGAGACAGTGCCCTTATTTTACGCCCGGAACCCGAAAAAGGCCCCCGGAAAGTTCGGCCGAAACAGGCACGTGAAGGGCTTAGCGCAAGGACTGATCGTCCGGGTTCCGGGGCACAACGTACGTGCTGCCGTCCGGCCGGGTGACCGTTTCCCACTGCTGGGTTTCGCGCTCGCGCTGCGCGAGGAGGACCCGGTTCTCGGCGGTCATGTCGTGTACAAGGGAACTGCGGTTGGCCGGGCCGAGGATGATCCGCAGCCTGCCCATTGCCCGCATGAAGCGTTGGGAAGCGTTTCCCTTGTCCGCCGAGTTGCCTTTGCCCATGGACGTGCACCCTTCGATAGAACTGATTGCTCGTTCCAGTGTACGCTAATAATTAGTGCACTAACTATTGGAGGATTGTGATGACGGCAACATCTGAGGCCGTACGGCACCAGGACGATGATCTCCTACTCGAACAGCAACTCTGCTTTGCACTCACCGTGGCCTCCAGGAGTGTTGTAGGAGCCTACAAGCCGGTTCTGGAAAAGCTGGGGCTGACCCACCCTCAATACCTTGTGATGCTGTGCCTCTGGGAATCCGCCCCGCGGACACTTCGCAACATCAGCGACGCCCTCGCCCAGGCGCCGGCCACCGTCTCGCCGCTCCTGCGCCGGCTGGAGGAGGCGGGTTACGTGACGCGCCAGCGGGTGGACGGGAATGAACGTGCTCTCGCGGTAGGGCTGACCACCGCGGGTGCGGCGCTGCGGCAGCAGGCCCTCGCCGTCCCCGGCACCATGATGCAGCGGCTGGGACTCACCCGCGACGAGGTAGGCGAGCTGCACAAGTCGATGATGGCCCTCATCGCCGCCACGGAGGCCGCCGCGGACGACGCCGCCCGGGACTCCACAGCGAACGTTCCTGAAGATGTCACCCGGAACCCGGGCAGAGCGTAAAATGGCAGCAACCTAGGAGGGTTCATGCGCCTGCGAACACTACGGCCGCTTGTGGCGGTCCTCGCTGTGGCCGGGCTCGCCGCCTGCACGGGAACGCCGGACAACACCCCGCCGTCATCCACCAGCCCCGCTGCCACGTCGTCCGCCGCTCCGTCTGTCAGTTCATCTGCCACCCAGGGCGCCTCCGATGCCCCCGCCCCGGATACCGAGACGAGCGTTCCCGCCCCGTCGCCCAGCGCTCCCCCGGCCCCGACTGCGGGACCCGGTGCGGGCAACGCCGAACTTTCCATCATGGTGAAGCCAACCTCCGCCGACCCTGCGGTGAACTACACCCTGGTCTGCCGTGACGGCGTCCCCGCCGCGGAAAGCAATCACCCCAGGGCCGATGCGGCCTGCGCTGCCCTGAAGAACAACGCAGCGCTCCTCAGCCCTGTGCCGCCGAGCAAAGACCGGGTGTGCACCGAACAGTACGGCGGCCCGGAGACGGCCACAGTGACCGGGATTGTGGACAATACGCCCGTGGACGCCGGGTTCGCACGCACCAACGGCTGCGAAATCGGCGAATGGAACGCTGCCCGGGACGTCCTGGGTGCCAGCGATGGAGCAGCTTAACCTGCTCACGGCCGACGCCTGGCATGTCCGCGAAGAAGCGCACCAACAACGCGTCCGCCGTTACGCCGATCCTTACCTTGCCCGCCGCTCGGCGGGCCGGAAGCACCCGGTGGAGGACTTTCTTTTCACCTACTACACCCAGAAACCGGGCCAGCTGCTGCGCTGGCACCCGGGCACCGGCGTCGTCCTGGCCGGCGACGGGGCAGCGGCGCGGAGCGGCTGGAAGCATTACAGAACGCTCGACGACGGCGAACTCGCCGCCGTCGGGCTGCCGTCAGGGACCACGGCGGTCACCTTTGACCGCCGTTCCTTTGTGGCCGACCGGCAGGAGGCGGTGGCCTTCGCCGGGATCATCCTCCGCGGAACCGCTGCCCGGCCGGCACAGTTCGGCTGCTTTGGCCTGCACGAATGGGCCATGGTCTACCGGCAGGACAAGTTCGATTTGCGCCATGAGTACTTGCAGCTAAGGCTTGGCTCCGCCGGCACGGACAAGGTGGTGGAAGACAACAGGATCCGTTGCTCACACTTCGACGCCTTCCGCTTCTATACCCCGGACGCCATCGGACTCAATGAGCTGACGCCGAGCCGTGAAAACCAGCGACATCTGGAACAGCCGGGGTGCCTGCACGCCAACATGGACCTGTATAAATGGGCCTACAAACTGCTGCCCGCACTCCCCAGTGAACTGGTCATGGACTGTTTTGAGCTGTCCTGGCGGATCCGGGCCATGGATATGCAGGCCTCGCCCTACGACCTTGAAGAGTGGGGCTACCCGCCCATCGCCATCGAAACCCCCGGCGGAAAAGCTGCCTATGTGGAGCACCAGCGGGCGTTCGCGGAGGAGGCTGCCGTGCTGCGCGGACGCCTGGCCGAGGCACTGGCTCCGCTGGCCGAGCCGGCGGCGCCATGAGTGCGGCCGCGGCTCCGAATGCAGCGAACCGGGTTGAGCTCACCATCCGGCTCCAGGAGGACCCTGCCGCCGTCGAGTACGTCTTTCACCTGTTCGCCGAGGACGGCGGAATCATGGCAGGATCCACCCTGCCTGCACCCGCCGCCGCGCTGGAGGCGGTGGAGCGGTTCGGTGAAGACATCTTCTTCCCGAAGCCGGGGCCGCCCAAACTCTGCACCCAGCAGTACGGCGGACCGCAGGTTGCCCGCGTCACCGGAAGCTTTCACGGGCGGCCCGTCCAGGCCGTTTTTCGGCGGACGGACGGGTGCGAGATCGCCCGCTGGAATTCGCTGGCGGCGCTCCTGGGCGGGACGCCCCCGGCAACCGGAAATCACCGTACGTACGGAACATCCCGGATTTAGGTACCTGGTTTAGTCCCGGACCTGAAACGTCCCGGCCAGCAATGCCGGCCGGGACGTTTCAGATGGTTACTTGTGTCCTATCCCGCGATCAGCCGGCCGGGGACGCTGCTGCGCCGGCTCCGACCTTGACGTTGACCATGGTCCTGATGCCGTTCTCCCCCAGCGTCAGCCTGGACATGTACGAGCCGTCGCGCAGGCCCGTCCAGTTCAGCGTGGCGGTGGTGGCAGTACCGTTCGGCGCCACAATCGGGTTGGGGGTGACCGTCAGGTTCTCCGTGCCCGCCTCGAAGGGGGTAAAGGAGACGGCCTGGACGTTTGCGTTGGCAGCACCTCCGCCCGGCGTGGAGTAGAGATTGGCCACAATCTCGTACGTGCCGGCCTGCGGTGACTCCAGGTCCAGGAACTCACCGGCCGCAGCCGTTGCCACCTGCGTGACCGACCCGTTCGGTCCGTACACCACCATGTCCCAGTCGACGTCGTTCGTTTCCGCCTGGATGCCGAGCCGGGCGAAGCTGGCATTTGCCGGGACTGTCACGAAGACTTGTGCGTTATGCGCATCGTCGGCCCTCGCGTAGGCACCCGGCGTCTTGGTGGCCGCCGTTTGCTTCAACGGCGCCAGACCTTCCACTGCCACGGGCAGGGGTGCATCCGTGCCGGAGACGAGGTCAATGGTTCCGCTGCCCGTCCCGGTGGCTGAACTGAAGGAGAAGGACGGCGCAATCCGCGCATCTACGGGCCGTACGGCGATGGGTGAGGTGACGGTCCTCGGACCCTTCCAGGTCAGCGTGCCGGCCGTGAACTCACCTACCGTGGCGCTGTCATTGCGGATAGTGATGCTCACCTCGCGGGTCTGGCCTTCCTTCGCGAAATTCAGCGCCTTGGGTTCAACGTCAACGCTGAAGCCGGGCAGCTCCACATCGGACCGGTACATACCCGGAACGAGTGCCGTCAGCTGGCGTTTGACTGTCACTTCGCCAACCAGGCTGCCGAGGGCAATCGAGGGCAGGTTCAGGTCCTGGGCGGCAATCGTCCCGGCCTGCGGAGCACCTGTAGCTACCCCCTGGCCATTCAGGAAGGCCAGCCAGTCCTTGACGCCCGAGTCGTAGACCAGGCCCGGATCCAGAACGCTGAGGGAATCGACATGGCCCGCGCCGCCGTCGAACGGGTTCCGGTTGGGTTCGCCGTCCGCGTCAACCAGGGGGTAGGCGGTGGTCATCATGGCGGACTTGACCCGTGCCGGACTCCAATGCGGCTGCTTGCCGAGCACCAGCGCGCCGAAACCGGCGATGTGCGGTGCGGCCATGGACGTGCCGGACATGAATCCGAACTGCTCACCATCGTTGCCGATGGTGGACACTCCGGCCAGGACGTTAACGCCCGGGGCGGAAATGTCCGGCTTGAGGAGGTCGCCGCCTGAGGCGAGGGTGGGGCCGCGGGAGGAGAAGCCCGCCACCTGCGGCGCCGGCGGAAGCGGCTCGCCGGTCAGGTCGCCCTTAACAAGGCTGACCGTCAGGGCCGTGTCGGCGGCGAGCTTCGACTTCAGCTCGAGGCTGTCGGGGGCGTTGACGTGCACTGTGGGAATGACGTGGTTGTCAGCGTCTTCGGAGCTGTTGGAAAGGTTGACGAGGATCATGCCCACGCCACCCTTGTTCTGGACCTCAAGGCTCTTGGCCGTCCGGTCCACTACGCCACGGTCACACACCACAACCTTGCCGGCAACCTTGGCCGGGTCAAGCGTCCCGGGGCCGCAGAGGTTGGGGTTCGCGGCACCGGCGGCTGCAGCGTCCGCGGCAACAATGGCCGGCTTGTCCGCAACCTCGGTTTTCATGATGGAGGCCCCGCGGTACAGGGTTCCGTCCGAAACCTTGACGGTTCCGAGGAGGTCGCTGGGGAATGTGGAGGCCGCCACCGTGGTCAGCCACGGCGATGCGTGGTTGACCGTGGAGGCACCGGGGCCCGAGTTGCCGGCTGATGCCGCCACAAACACGCCGGCGGCGGCGGCGTTAAGGAAGGAAAGTGCCACGGGATCCGTGGTGCTGTTCGTGTTGCCTGAGATGGAATAGTTCAAGACATCGACGCCGTCTTTGATGGCAGCGTCAATCGCTTCCACAGAGGCGGAGGAGTAGCAGCCGCCGGTAGCCGGGTTGTCATCCTCCCAGCAGATCTTGTAGACCGACACTTTGGCAGCGGGTGCCACGCCGGAGCTCTTGCCGAAGCTCTCGCCGTCGAGTACCTGCTCTACGTTGGCATTGCCGGCGGCCGTGGTGGCCGTGTGCGTGCCGTGGCTGCCTACATCGACCGGGGAGATCAGCTCCTGGGGGGCACGGTTTTCAGGTTTCACGAACTGCAGGAAGGAGTCCGCGAAGTAGCGGGCACTCAGGACTTTGGAATTGCACAGCGTCCCGTCGAAGGCGGCGCCGGTGCCCACACCCTTTTGGCATTCGCCCAGGAACGTGGTGCCGTCGGCCTTGAGCATCGCGATGCGGCCCTCGGCTGTACGGTACGGCACGCCCACCTGGGCGGGTCCGCTGAGCGGCTGCACCGCTTCGCCCTTCAGGAAGGGGTTGTCCGGAGCGTAGCCGGAGTCGATGACACCCACCACAACACCCTTGCCGGCGTTCTCCTCGCCGCCGAAGCGGGTTTCCCACGCGCCTTCCTCGCCCGTGAGTTCCAGGAAATCGTTAGTGGTGTAGTCGGGGGCATTTTCGACGTCGGGCGCCACCGTGAGGACCCTCGCGTCCTTGGCGAGCTCGGCTGCCTGCGCAGCGGTCAGGTCGGCCGTGAAACCGTTGAGGGCAGCAGTGAACTGTTTGGTGGGCGTCACTCCCTGTTGGGTGGCCACGTCCTGCTGGGTCTTGCGAAGGTGTGCGTCGTAGGCCCTGTAATTGGGGCCGTCCACGTCCAGCTTCCGGCCGTCCTGCGGCTTTGTGGCGAGCAGGCCGGGGGTCTCCCCTTCATAGGCGGCTGCGGCCTTGGCTGCGAGGACCACAATGTAGCGGCCATCCTTGAAGTCAGTGGCCGCGGTTGTCTTTGCGGCTATTGCCGTATCCTGCCCGGCGGGCGCCGCGGTAGCGGGGCTCATCGCCATCGAGCTGAGGAGCAGCGGCAGGCCCACGGCCAATGCCGCGGCCTTCCGGAGCCCTCCGCCCCGAGCGGGGCCTATTCCAGTTGATTTCACGAGCGACTACACCTTTCACGAGGAACGGGCCGGCCACATTTGCCGGTCTGAAGTAGCTGGGAACGGCACACAGCTTTACAGGTTTTGTAATGCTGTGAACCAGCCGATTCAAACAGTACAGACTGAGAGCTAAATATGACATAGGACACATACGTGTCTTCGAATCAGTCAACTGCAGGAGGGCGGAGCGCTAGCGTCTTTCCATGTCTCGCCTCTCCTCTGCTTAAACACCCGGCGGGGCACCAGCCTTGAGTTCCCTCGATAGATCCATTGAGCGCCGATGACGGTGAGCGGTCAAGGAGTGCCCTGAATTGACACGGAAGAAGGCCCCTGCGGGACCGGACCTGATGTCCGCCGCAGGTCCTTGCCGCCGTCGAAGGTCGGGCGCCTACAGGCATAAAAAACGGGCGTCCCCACTCGGGGAACGCCCGCTACAGGGCAATTGTCAGGAGCAGGTCCGGCTACTGCCTGGGTGTGCGCACCACGTCGCTGATCCACTGGCGGGTCTTCTCATCCACGGGCCCGGCCACGCGGGTGTCCCGGGCAGCCCGGTCCGCTTTGATCTTTTGCATGACCATCCGGCCCAGGCCGGCAAAAACGGCAACGGCCATAACCGGCAACAGCAGGGATTTCGATTTTTCAGCCATTCGGCAATCCTAGTGACGCCGGCCCTGCGGGGCCAGAGCCGCCGTCGTTCTTCACCTCCCGAAACCACTTCCCACCGGATAACAGTGACGGAGCCCACCGAATACAGGGTCCGGCGCTCCGGCCGGTAGAATGGGCATGCAAGCTCGCGGAGCGCCCGTCCCACCGTTGCAAAGGCACTGTTTCCACGCAGTCCCCCATTTCCGGAACGGCGTAAGACGGCACCACTCCGCTGCGCCCTTACCCAAAGCTCACGCACAGGAGTTGCCGGATGCCCCGGATCGTTGTTGACGTCATGCCCAAGCCCGAGATTCTGGACCCGCAGGGGAAGGCCATCGTGGGTGCACTCCCCCGTCTGGGCTTCACCGGCTTTAGCTCTGTCCGCCAGGGCAAGCGCTTCGAACTGACGGTTGACGGCGAGGTGACCGATGCAATCCTGGCCCAGGCCCGTGAAGCAGCCGAGACCCTGCTGTCCAACCCCGTGATCGAGGACGTCGTCAACGTCGAGGTCGTCGAGGCCTGAGATGACTGAACTTCCCTTGATCGGTGAGGCAGTCGCCGTCGCCGCCGAGCCCCGGCTCGCGGGTGCCCGCATAGGCGTTGTCACATTCCCCGGCACCCTTGACGACCGCGACGCCGCCCGTGCAGTCCGGCTTGCCGGTGGCACCGCAGTGCCGCTCTGGCACGCGGACACCGCCCTCGGTGACGTGGACGCCGTCGTGATTCCCGGCGGTTTCTCCTACGGTGATTACCTCCGCGCCGGCGCCATCGCCCGCTTCGCTCCGCTGATGTCCAAGATCATCGACGCCGCGAATTCCGACGCCAAGCTGCCCGTACTGGGAATTTGCAACGGCTTCCAGATCCTGACCGAGTCGCACCTGCTGCCCGGTTCCATGATCAAGAACGACCACCTGAAGTTCATGTGCCGCGACCAGGTCCTCCGGGTGGAAAACAGCAACACCGCCTGGACCCTGGACTACGAGGCCGGCCAGGAAATCACTGTGCCGCTGAAGAACCAGGACGGCCAGTACATCGCCGACGAAAAGGTCCTGGACGCCCTCGAAGCCGAAGGCCGTGTTGTCTTCCGTTACGTGGGCTTCAACCCGAACGGTTCTCGCCGCGACATCGCCGGCATCTCCAACGCCGCCGGCAACGTGGTGGGCCTAATGCCCCACCCGGAGCACGCGGTGGAAGTTGGCTTCGGCCCGGAGTCGCTGGACGGCATCGGCGGTTCCGATACCGACGGCCTGGGCTTCTTCACCTCCGTTTTGAACAAGATTGTGGGAGGCGCCAAGTGACCACGGAAACCACCAAGAAGTTCAACATCGACACCGTCGAGAACGCTGCCAAGACGCCGGACACCGAACTGCCGTGGGCCGAGCTGGGCCTGAAGCAGAACGAGTTCGACGAGGTGGTCAAGGTCCTGGGCCGCCGCCCCACCGGCGCCGAACTGGCCATGTACTCCGTCATGTGGAGCGAGCATTGCTCCTACAAGTCCTCCAAGAACCACCTGCGCCAGTTCGGCGACAAGGTGACCGAGGAGATGAAGAAGGACATGCTGGTGGGCATCGGCGAAAACGCCGGTGTGACCAACCTTGGGGATGGCTGGGCCGTGACCTTCAAGATCGAATCCCACAACTCGCCGTCGTTCGTGGAGCCCTATCAGGGTGCCGCCACCGGCATCGGCGGCATCGTCCGCGACATTATCTCCATGGGCGCCCGCCCGGTGGCGGTCATGGATCCGCTGCGTTTCGGCGCCATCGACCACCCGGACACCGCCCGCGTGATGCACGGTGCCGTTGCCGGCATCGGCGGCTACGGCAACTCCCTGGGCCTGCCGAACATCGGCGGCGAAATGGTGTTCGACTCCATCTACCAGGGCAACCCGCTGGTGAACGCGCTGGCCGTGGGCGTTATGCGCCATGAGGACATCCGCCTGGCCAACGCCTCCGGCAAGGGCAACAAGGTGGTCCTGTTCGGTGCCCGCACCGGCGGCGACGGCATTGGCGGCGCTTCGGTGCTGGCCTCGGAGTCCTTCGACGACACCAAGCCGTCCAAGCGCCCCGCAGTGCAGGTGGGCGACCCGTTCGCCGAGAAGGTCCTGATCGAGTGCTGCCTGGAGCTCTTCAAGGGCTCGCTGGTTGAGGGTATCCAGGACCTCGGTGCCGCAGGTATCTCCTGCGCGACGTCCGAGCTGGCCTCCAACGGCGACGGCGGCATGCAGGTTGAGCTGACCTCCGTCCTGCTGCGGGACCCCACGCTGACTCCGGGCGAGATCCTGATGTCCGAGTCGCAGGAACGCATGATGGCCGTGGTCACCCCGGAGAACATCAAAGCCTTCGAAGCCGTGATGGACAAGTGGGCTGTGGAGTACTCCTGGCTCGGCGAAGTCACAGACACCGGCCGCCTGATCATCACGTGGGACGGCGTAGTCATCGTGGACGTCGACCCGCGCACGGTTGCCCATGACGGCCCGGTCTACGACCGCCCGTACGCGCGCCCCTCGTGGCAGGACTCGGTCCAGGCCGATTCCTTCACCGGTTCCGTGCAGGACGCCGGCCGCCCCTCCGCCCCCGCGGAACTGGCTGCCGCCGTTACGGAGCTCGTCGCCTCGCCGAACATGTGCTCCAAGGACTGGATCACGAACCAGTACGACCGCTACGTGGGCGGCAATACGGCCCTGGCGTTCCCTGACGATGCCGGCGTGGTCCGCGTAGACGAGGAAACCGGCCTGGGCGTGGCCCTGGCCACCGACGCCAACGGCCGTTACACCTACCTTGACCCGTACCATGGCGCGCAGCTTGCCCTGGCCGAGGCCTACCGCAACGTGGCCACCTCCGGTGCCGTGCCGATGGCCGTCAGCGACTGCCTGAACTTCGGCTCCCCCGAGGACCCTGACGTGATGTGGCAGCTCGCCGAAGCCATCCGCGGCCTGTCCGACGCCTGCATGGAACTGGGCATCCCGGTCACCGGCGGCAACGTCTCGCTGTACAACCAGACGGGCACCACCCCCATCCACCCCTCCCCCGTGGTGGCGGTACTGGGCAAGCTCGACGACGTTGCCCGCCGCACGCCGTCGGGCTGGCGCGAAGATGGCCAGGCCATCTACCTGCTGGGTACGACCGCGGCCGAGCTGGACGGTTCCGAATGGGCCAACATGCGCGGCCACCTCGGTGGACTTCCGCCCAAGGTTGACCTCGCCGCCGAGCGCGCGCTGGGTGAAATCCTGATCAACGCCTCACGCGACGGCATGGTCGACTCCGCGCACGACCTCTCAGAAGGCGGCCTCGCGGCAGCACTCGTGGAGTCCTCACTGCGCTACGGCGTGGGTGCCCGGATCGCCCTGCAGGACGTCCTGGACCGCGACGGCGTTGACCTGTTCACCGCGCTCTTCTCCGAGACCCAGGGCCGTGCAATTGTCGGCGTTCCCCGCTCCGAAGAAGTCCGGTTCAAGGACATGTGCACGGCGCGCGGCTTTGCCCACGTCCGGATCGGCGTGGTGGATGCGGCCAGCAACAAGCTGGAGATCAACGGCGTGGACACCATGTCCCTCGATGCCCTCCGCGAAGCCCACGAAGGGACGCTGCCGAAGTACTTCGGCTAAGCCCCACCGCTTCCTATCATCGATTGCTCCGTAACGGCCCCTTTGAACCCTCAAAACGGCAGTTGCGGAGCAATCGATGCTTAAGGGCCCTTTCGCCACCCTGCCTGGAACAAGGCCGCCCGGATCTTCGCCACCGCGGCCTTTGCGTCATCCAGCATGTGTCGTTTGGAAATGCGGACTTCAGTCCAGCCCAACGTTTCGTAGCTTTCAGAGCGTGCAATGTCCCGGACGATCTGGCCCGCCTCGCCGTGGTGTTCGCCCTCGTACTCAATCCCGATCCGGTACTTCCGGTAGGAAAGATCCGGCTCGTGATGCCTTGTGCCATCCGCCGAAAAGATGGGTACGTTCAACTCCGGTTCCGGCAGCCCGGCCCTAACTACGGCCAGCCGGAGCAGCGTCTCCTGTGGTGAGTCGGCGCCGACCCGAATGAGTTCGATGGCTTCCTTGGCCTTGCGCAGTCCTCTCTTTCCCTTGTGCCTGTCGATCATTCGCTGAAGATCTGCCACGCCACACAGCGGCATGTCCCGGTCCTCAAAAGCCGCCCTCGGCACGCGCACGCAGCTGTCCCCCAGGGCCACCAGTTCGTCGATTGTCAGCATTTCGGCCATGTCCAGCCACGTTCGCTCCGGCGTGGTCACGGGAATACCGTCCACCACGATGATCTCGTCGCTGTACAGCCTCATCCGGTGCACCACAACGTGTGGCCTGTTCAGATGTGCCGAGCCCTCAGGCCTGATGATGTGGAACATCTCCGGGGTTCCGTTCTGCCTGCGACGGGGCAACGCGAGCAGCTCTGCCGCTGTGACGTGCGACGCGGCGCATTTCTCATTCACCTCGATGAACGGCCGCACCCGGACGCCCAAGGGGAGCTCCGCCGTCGTGCTTTCCGCCCTGATCCCCCGGCCGAGGCGCTTCAGTGCGCGATGTCGCAGTCGCTTTTGCGACACCCCGGCGCGTGCGGCCTCGGCGACGGTAAAAGGCCGGTCCTGCAGTTCCTCGGGCAACGGGCGCGGGGTTTTCATGGCTTCATCAGAGCAGAATACGTCGAGGGCTGCAGAAGTTATCCACACCCCTCATCGATTGCTCCGTTAGTGCCCTTTAGGGGACTCAAAAGGGCGCTACCGGAGCAATCGATGGTCAGTCTTCGCTGTGGAGCTCCCGCTGGCGGGCGCTGAGCAGTTCGATCTCCGGCCGCGCGGCCACAAAACGTTCGACGGCGGTGAGCACCTCCACGAGGTGCGCCCGGTCCGCGGCCACCAGGCCGGCGCCCACCTGGGAGCGCCGGTACTGATCGTGGTCCCCCACCTCAGCGACGGAGACGTCAAAGCGGCGCTTGAGCTCGGCCAGCAGCGGCCTGATAACGGACCGCTTCTCCTTCAGACTCTGGACATCGCCCAGGAGGATGTCGAATTCAATCCAGCCGACCCACATGCCCTAATCGTATCCATTGCTCCGTAGGTGTCGTTTCGAGGACCCAGAACGACACCTACGGAGCAACCGATGGGGTCAGATGGTGAGCTCGCCCATCCGGTCCCAGCCGTCGCCGTCGAACTGGCGGCTGATGATCTGTGGCGTCTCAGCCAGGGCCTGGGGCATGTCCGCCATGGCCTGCTTGAAGTGCGGGCTGTTGACGTGGTCTCCGGCGGCGTCGTCCTTGAAGGCTTCCACCAGGACAAACTCGTTGGGATCATCCACGCTGCGGGACCAGTCGAACCAGAGGTTGCCGGGCTCCTCGCGCGTGGCCTTGGTGAAGCTGTCCACAAGGCCGAGCCAGCGCTCCGACCAGTCGGGCTTGACCTTGAACTTAACCACAATAAAGATCATGGGATTTCCTTCCGTTCGTTTGTAATCCGTCAGTTTGTTGCCATGTCGAGCTCGCAGGCCAGGATGGCTTCGCGGGCCTGCTGCTGTTGCACGGGTGTTCCGGCCTGCTCGGCCCATTGCTCAGCGAGCTGAAACTCCACCAGCGCTTCGGTGAACCGGCCGGCACGATGCAGCATCCAGCCCAGGCTGCTGTGCAGCTCCGCCATCCACCGCCTCGTGTGCCTGTCGTGCGCAGTGGAGGCGTACTCAAGTGCACTCCGGGTCCAGGCTTCTGCGTGTGCGGGATCTGCCTCCGCCAGCATGTGCAGCGCGTCCACGGCGAGGAACTCCTCGCCGAGGTGGTCGCCCAGTTCGGCAGCCTGTTCCAACAGCGGAGCCGCCATGGCTGCATGGCCGCTCGAGGTCAGAAGCCGGCCGCGCTCCAGCAAAACCCGGACCCCTACTGTGGGTTCTTCCTCGCAGTCAATTGAATCCAGCAGCGCATCGGCCTCTTCGTAGCGCTCCTGCAGGCCAATGGCCCGGCCCAACTGGGTGGTCAGTTCGGCTTTTTCGTCGGTGGTGTAGGCGGGGTCGGCAAGGGCGTCCCGGAAACGCTGTTCGGACAACGCGGGGTCCGTGAAGTTCCATAGGCGGTCAAGGGTCTGTTGGTCCAGCATGTACCTTCTCCTGATCAGCTTTCACCTGCGGCGAGTTGGCGTGCCCCTTCAACGTATCGCGAAGTGACATGCCTCTGCGCCGCCCGGGTCACCAGGCCACCTGCACGGTAGAAGCGGTTGGCAGGCACGCTGAACGCGGTGATCTTCAGGAACACCCGCCCCGTGTCATCGACCTCCACCTCAAAGGCCTCTTCGCCGCGCGCCGGATGTCCGGGCAGCGTGCCGTAACCGAAACCGGCTGACTGCGGACCGTCGCCGGGCACGGGCCGCCGGACCCACACCACCTCGCAGGGGGCATTGATCCGGAAAGGCCCGACGCCGAAGCCGCTCACCACTCGCGTTCCCGGACGGACGACGTCGGACTCGGCCCGGACGCGCAGCCCCGAACGCCGCTGCAGCTCCCAGGTCAGTATTCCCTGCGCCACCCGGCGGTACAGGTCCCCGCCCTGCCCAAGATAGACCTGGGATACCAGGCAGGGGTACCCTTCGGGCGGCCGGCCATTCTCGGTGGCGCCCACCCCCGGATAGTCGAGCCTGCCGCCCACCAGGCGCTTGCCCTTCACGGCCGTACTCCCGGGAGAGCGGACGCTGAAGGGGTTCCGGACAGCCGTGCCCAGCCGAGCTGTTCCTGCTGCTTGCGGCTCAACGTGGCCACCACCAGGTCGTAGGAGTCCTCCACCATGTCCCGGACCATGGCGTCCGGGAGGGCGCCGTCCAGCCGTACCCCGTTCCAGTGAGTCTTATTCATGTGCCACGCCCCGGTGATTTCGGGGTGCGCTGCACGCAGGTTCTCGGCCAGGGCAGGCTCGCATTTCAAGCTCACGGACAGCTCGCGGGCATCCAGCGCGGAGGCAGCAAACATTTTCGCTTCATGCCGGGCTCCCCCGGAAACGGCGGCGCGGACCTTGAACACGGACGTCTCGGGGCCAAAGGGGAAATCCTCGAAGGCACCGGGAAAGCTCAGGCAGATCTCCCGGAGAGCAGCAGCATCCATGGCACGAGCCTATCCGGCCGAGTGCACATCGCTAACCCGCTGCGGGCACATCCCCGATGCTGTGCAGTCCTTCCGGGGTTGTGCCATTGACTTCGTAGTCCCCAACAATCCTGGCTTTGAACACTGCCGGGTTGTGCGTGGAAACTGTCCGGGCATTCCGCCAGTGCCGATCCAGCGATTTTGACTTGGACGTGGACGAAGCTCCGGTGATATCGAAAAGCTGCTGGGCGGCCGCCTGCACCAGTTCGGGAACAACCAGTTGGGCCTTCTCCACGGCGACTTCGCCCCTGACATACCGCTGCACCGCGGAGAGGTCCAGCGCCGGATCGGCGGCGGCGTCGAGCTCCCGGGCGGCTGCCAGCACAACGGACTCGGCGGCGAAGGCCTTGGCAGAAAGGTGCCCCACCAGCTGCAGGACCAGCGGATCATGGCGGAACAGCTCACCGGATCCGGTGTTGAAGGTTCGCTTCCGGTCGCGGACCAGCACGCGGGCATCCGCCAGCGCGGCCCTGCCAATCCCCGCAAGGACGGCGAGCAGGACCAGCTGGAAGAATGCCGGCTCGTGCGTCGTGGACACAGACCGCTGAATGACATTCTCAGAGGGCACGACGGCGTCGCGGAAGATGGTGGTGCCGGTCCCCGTCAGTTGCTGGCCGAAGCCGTCCCAGTCATCGAGGATTTCCACGCCGGGCTGAGTGGTGCTGACCACGGCATACTGCCGGCCCTCGACGCCCTCGGTGCCGGCGGTTACAGCGATCCATTCGGCGAAGATGGTGCCGGTGGTGTAGAACTTCCTGCCGTTCAGCAACCAGCCCTCCCCGTCCCGGGTCAGGGTGGTGCCCGTGGCGCCCAGAACGTTTCCGGACCGTTCCGTTGCGGCGTTTCCGAAGATCTCGCCGGCCACTACCCGGGGATACCAGCGGTTTTGGAAGTCCGCAGGCTCCAGGCCAACCGTCTCCACGAATGCGAAGTGTGAGCGGTATAGGTGCGCCACGGACGAATCCGCCTCCGCAAGCTCGATGAGCAGCCGGAAGAACGGTTCGAACCCGATGCCGTCACCGCCGTGTTCGACGGGCACACGCAACCGTCCAAAGCCGGCCTCGTTCAGCCAGCGGACCTGTTCGAACGGCAGGACCCTGTCCTGCTCCCGGGCCACCGCGCCTTCGGCGATACGGGCAAACACCGGCCTGAACCGTTTGGCAAGCTGCTGGTATCCGGCTTCGGGCGATGTTGCCGCCGCGGGCGCTGTGGTCTCCGGTGCGTAGGTCATGACGTCTCCCCCATCGTTATGCAGGTCCTGGTGGCCGGGCTAGAGCTTGGTGATATCAGCGGCCGGATCCTGGTCCCACGGAGTGGGCAGGATCCCGTTCTGGTAGCTGGCGAACCAAGCCTTGACCTCGGGCGACTGGAAAGCTTCCTTGAGGGCGTTTGCTTTCTCCGAACCGGCAAAGTCCTTCCGGCCGGCCACCACGATCCGGAACGGAATCTGGTCCGCATCCGATTCGAAGGCCAGGGCGTCGTCCTTGGTGTGCTTGGCGTCGGCCGCCATCCGGGCCACCAGGAATCCTGCATCCACATCGGGCAGAGTCTTGGCGAGGGACTGCTGATCCACCTCGACGAACTGCAGCTTTTTCGGGTTGGCGGTGATGTTCTCCTGGGAAGTGTGGATCACCGTCGCCTCCGAGAGCTCCAGCAGACCGGCATCGCGCAGCATAAAAAGGGCACGGCCGTTGTTGGCCGGGTCCACGGGAATACCGATGCGGGCGCCGTCCGGAAGCTCATCCAGAGACTTGTACTTGTCGGACCAGATGCCGCCCGGGGCGCTGTAAACGTAGAAGAGACCCACGTTGTCCAGGCTCTTGTCCTGGTTGAACTGCTTCAGGTAGGCGTTGTGCTGGAAGAAGTTGGCATCAAATTCGCCGTTGGCCACGGCCAGGTTGGGCTGGATAATATCCGTGACGTACGTGGGCTCCAAGGTCCACCCTTTGGCCTCAAGGAGCTTCTGGGCAATCTTGGTCGGTTCCTGGTACGGGGCCGACTCCGTGACGATGATCTTGATGGTCTTGCCGCCACTGGCCGAGCCGGTACCGCCCGGATTGACGAGGCCGCAACCGGTCAGGGCCGAAACTGAGACTGCGCCGGCGCCCGCGAGGGCATACTTGAGGAAACTTCTACGCTGCATTGTTCTTGGTCCTTCTTGCGAGTGGGGCTAAACGCTGATGGTGGCGGGTTTGTTTTCGGCGGCTGCGGAGAATTCCGTGAAGGCTCCCCGGAAGGCTGCCGCCGGGTGCCTGTCATTGAGGCGCGGTCCGGCGCTGAAGAGCTTCTCGCGCAGGGTTCCTGGCGAGTAGCCGGACTGCGCCAGGCCGCGGCGCCGCAGTTCGGGCAGGACACCCTCGATGAAATCGGTGTACGAGCCAGGGATGGTCTGGTTGATGATGTTGATCCCGTCGATTCCGGCGTCCTGCCACTCTTCGAGGCGGTCGGCAATCTGCTCCGGCGTCCCCACCACGCGGTTGGCCCGGCTGCGGTAGAGGGCAATGTCCCGGAGTGTGGGGTTGCCGCCGCGGACGGAGGCCCGGATGGCGGTCAGGTGACCCTGGCTGCCCTCGGTTTCCAGGTCACCTAGCGGGGTGTCCAGCGGCAGGCCGCCGAGGTCGACGCCGAACCCGCCGCCCACGTGGGCCAGCAGGGCCTCGATGTCCAGGCTTTCCTCCAGCTCGTCGGCTTTGCGGTTGGCCTCGGCTTCGGTGCCGCCCACCACGAAGTGCATGCCCTGGAGGAACTTCACATCGTCCGGCCGGCGGCCGGCGGCCACGGCCTGTTCGCGCACGGCCGCGGTGTATTTCGCGGCCACGTCCGTGTTCGGCGCCAGGGTAAATGTGGCCTCCGCATTGGCGGCGCAGAACTGCTGTCCCCGGCCCGAACTGCCTGCCTGGAACAGCACAGGGGTGCGCTGCCGTGACGGCGCTGAGAGGTGCGGCCCGTCGATGGAATACCGCGGCCCGCGGTGGTAGATCTTGCTGACCTTTGCGGGGTCGGCGTGGACGCCGTTTTCCTTATCCAGGAGAAGGGCGTCGTCCTCCCACGAACCCTCCCACAGTTTGTAGGCGGCTTCGACGTATTCGTCTGCCCAGTCGTAGCGTTCATCATGCTTGGTCAGCTCAGTGGCATTGAAGTTCCGGTGCGCGTTCTCCAGCACGCTGGTGACGATGTTCCAGGCCACCCGCCCGCCGCTGAGGTGGTCGAGAGTGGACATCTGCCGCGCGAACTGGAAGGGGTGGCTCTGGATGACCGACGACGTCGCGGCCAGTCCGATGTCCTTCGTTCCCACGGCGAGCGCGGACAGCAGGATCAGCGGATCGTTGGACGGCACCTGCAGGCCCTTTTTCAGCAGTGACGCCCACCCGCCGTCGTAATCGCCGTAAAGGCCCACGACGTCGGCGAAGAAGATCGCATCAAACTTGGCGTCTTCGAGCTGGCGGGCCAGGTCGATCCAGAGCGGAAGCTCGTTAAAGCGGTGTTGCTGCGCCTCGGGGCGCCGCCACTGGCCGCCCATGATGTGGCTGGACGTGTTCATCACAAACGCGCTGATCAGCAGACGGGGGCGGGGTCCGTCAAAGCGGCTACTGGGTGTTGAAGTCATGGCAGGTCTTTCGGCAGGAGTGGGTGCGTGCGGGTGCTGCGCAGGGTCAGAGCCGCTTATCCAGGCGCCGTGCGATGTACGATCCGCCCAGCTGGACGATGGTGACCAGGAGGATCATCAGCACTATGGCGGTAATCATCAGCGGAGTTTCATAGCGGTAGTAGCCATAGCGGATGGCAAAGTCGCCGATTCCGCCGCCGCCCACCAGGCCGGCCATCGCCGAGTAGGAGATGAAGCTGACGGTCATGATGGTGATGGAACTGACCAGACCGGGCTTCGCCTCGACGATCAGGACGTCGCGGACGATCTGGGACCGGCTGGCCCCCATGGACCGGGCCGCTTCCACCACGCCGCTGCCGAGCTGGCTGAGGTTCTGTTCCACAAAGCGGGCGAAATAGGGAATCGCGTTGATGGTCAGCGGGACAATGACGGCCGCCGTGCCGATGGTGGTGCCCACAATGAACCTGGTGACGGGGATGATCGCAATAAGCAGGATCAGGAACGGAAAAGACCGGATCAGGTTCACGAGCCCGTCCAGGGTGCGGTGCAGCCTGGGCCGGTGCTTCAGCCCGTTAGGGCCGATGGTGTAGAGCAGGACGCCCAGGGGTGTGCCGAGAAGCACCGCCAGGGGGATGGCCACCAGCAGCATGGTGAGCGTCTGCCCCATGGCAACGCCGATTTCGGGCAGGACTTCCAGGATGCGGTCAAACATTGAGCAGGCCTTCCGAAACGGCTTTGGCGTGGGCGGAGCGGTCAAGCTGGATCTCGTCGGAGATCAGGTAACGGCCGCTCTGGGTCGCCGGGTGGAAGCCGGGGCGCTGCAGCTCGCTGAGGTCGAACTGCTCCACTACCTTGCCTCCTTCCATCACGGCCACATTGTCGGCAATGGCTTTAATGACGTTCATCTCGTGGGTGACCACCACGATCGTGATGCCGAATTCTGCATTGACGTCGGCCAGGTACTGCAGGACCGAGGCCGTTGTACGCGGGTCAACGGCCGACGTCGGCTCATCGCAAAGCAGCACCTTGGGTTCGGTGGCAAGGGCGCGGGCAATGGCCACGCGCTGCTTCTGGCCGCCTGACAGTTTCGCCGGGTAGGTTCCCGCTTTATCGCTGAGGTCCACGATCGCCAGGGTTTCGGCAGCACGACGGCGGCGCTCGGCTTTCCCGACGCCGGCGAACTTCAGCGAGAGCTCCACGTTCTCCTGCGCAGTGAGGTTGTTGAGCAGGTTGAAATGCTGGAAGATCATGCCGATGTCGTGCCGCTTCGTGCGAAGCTCTGCATCGGACAGAGTCAACAGGTCCACGCCGTCCACCAGGACGCGGCCCGATGTGGGGCGCTCAAGCAGATTAATGTTGCGAAGCAGGGTGGATTTCCCCGCTCCGGAGAACCCGATGATGCCTTGGATGGTGCCCCGCCGGATGTGCAGGCTGACATCATCAACGGCCGTGAACCGGCCGTTTGGCGAGCCGAATGAGGTGCTGACGTTCTGGATCTCAATCACAGGCCACCACGTCCTTGGGCCGCCGCGCGGCTGCCAGTCTGTACGTTCATAAATTCCTCCGGGCTAACCCGAGGAAACCCGCAGCCCGGAATCAGGGCTCAGCTTTCGCCGCCCAAGACCGGGAACATTGAGGTTCTCCATCGGTCCTGGCAGTAGCACCGCCCACAAAAGGAGGGGGGTTGCTGCGGCGTCACAGAGCCAGGTCTCTCAGCCGCTCGAGATGGTTACAGCAACGAATCTGGCACAGGGCGGCACCTTTGAAAAAACCAAAACGTCACAAGCCGTAAGGCGAAGACACCTTACTCAACGTGAGGATCCCCACAGAGAGCCAGCCGGTGCTAGTCTGCGAAGATGTCACCCGACCAGGCCACGATCCCCGTTCTGGACATGAGCACCGCACGCCAGCCGTACGGTTCCTTCAGCCCGGAATTCATCGACCAGCTGCGGGACGCAGCCCATAACGTGGGCTTCTTCCAGATCACTGGGTACGGCGCCGCTCCCGGCCAGGCCGAAGAGCTCCTGGCCCTCATCAAGCGCTTCTTCGACCTGCCCCTTGAGGAGCGGATGAAGCTCGATAACCGGCTGTCGCCGCATTTCCGCGGCTACACGCGGATGGGCACGGAAGTCACGCAGGGCAGGGCCGATGCCCGCGAGCAGATCGACTTTTCGCCGGAACGCGAGCCGGTCGTGGACTATCCGGCGGATCAACCTTATTGGCTCCTGCAGGGCCATAACCTCTGGCCGGACGAGGCAATGCCGGAGCTTGAGCCAGCGGCCATGGCCTGGGCCGAGCTGATGTCCGAGGTCGCCATGGAACTCCTGCGCGGCATCGCCGTGGCCCTCGGCCTGCCCGAGGACCACTTCGACGAACCCTTTGGCGACGAGCCGGCCTGGATGGGCAAGCTGGTGCACTACGTTGGCGGCGTGGTGGAAGCTGCCGGCGACCAGGGTGTGGGCTCACACGCGGACTACGGTTTTGTCACCCTCCTGCTCCAGGACGAGGTGGGCGGGCTGGAAGTGCTGCCGCACGGAACCACCGAGTGGGCCACCGTGGAACCCATTCCGGGGGCGCTGGTGGTGAATCTCGGCGAGATGCTGGAGGTAGCCACCGAAGGCTACCTGATGGCCACCATCCACCGGGTCAAGGCTCCGCCGCCCGGCGTGGACCGCTATTCAGTGCCGTTCTTCTGGTCCCCGCGCCTGGATGCCGTGATCGATCCCGTGCCGCTGCCGCCTGAGCTGAAGGCCCAGGCCCGCGGCCTCTCCGACGATCCGACCAACCCGATGCTCGCCTCATTCGGCCTGAACATGCTCAAGGGCAGGATGCGCGCCCACCCGGATGTCACCGAACGCCACTACCCGGGACTGATGCAGCGCTGATTACCGGCCGGGCGGATCCGCCCCGTCAGAGGTTGTATTTCCACGCCTGCTGCGCCGGGCAGACGTTCATCACAACATCCAGTCCTGCGGCCTTCGCACGCTCAGCTGCTGCCTCGTCGATGACGCCCAGCTGCATCCAGATGGCTTTGGCGCCGGCCGCAATGGCCTGGTCAACCACAGCGCCGACCTTCTGAGAATTAACGAAGCAGTCCACGACGTCGACGGGCTGCTTTTCGGCGGGGATATCCGCGAGGGTGCGGTACCCGGTTTCGCCGTGCACCGGGTCGCCCGGCAGGTTCACGGGAATGATCTCCATCCCGAGCCTGTCGCGGATAAAAAGGGACGTGTCGTAGGCGGCGCGCCACTCGTTGGTGGTCAGGCCGACGATGGCCCACCGCCCCTTGGTTCGCATAAGGCGCTCTATGACTGCAGGATCGTTGGTGTGGCCCATGCCCCAAGCCTACGCCGCTTTGCAAAAGTTCCTCATGCCGAATTTTTGACCGGCACGAGGGGGCGGGATGGCATGTGAACGAACATTACACACTACAAGTCCGGATTTGGATTGTTTGATTCACATGGGGTGTAGTGGTAAGTGACCATCCCGAGCGGCCGAGAGACCTGGATCGATGAAGCCGCAGCAACCCTGGTCAGCGGGCGCCCCCACGGCACAGGCTGATAGCAAGGAAAAAGCCTTGGGTAAGCGGAACTGACCACTCCGCAAAAAGGCTCGACTCCGTAGGGTGCTACTGCCAGGACCGATGGAGTGATCCCATGACTGCAGTCCTGACTTCCGAGCGTGCCGGCAAGACCACCGGCTCTTCCTCAGCACTTCCTGTGTCCTTCCGCGGTCTGCGCCGCACCTTCGGGACGGGCGACGCCGCCCGCACTGTCCTGCGCGACGTCACCTTCGACGTCGAAGCAGGGGAAGTCCTGGCCATCCTGGGACCGTCCGGCTGCGGCAAATCAACCCTGCTGCGCGCGGCCGCGGGCCTGGACTCCCCGAGCGCCGGTTCCGTGGTCATCCAGGACAGCGCCGTCCAGGGCATCGATCCCCGCTGTGCGTTTGCTTTCCAGGAACCGCGGCTGCTCCCCTGGCACACCCTGCAGGCCAATGTGGCCATCGGCCTGCCCACCGGCTGCAGCGCCAAAGAAGGCAAAGCCAAGGTGTCCCGCCTGCTGGAACTTGTGGGCCTGGACAGTTTCGCCAAGCACCGCCCCCGCGAGGTCTCCGGCGGAATGGCCCAGCGCGCGTCCCTGGCCCGGGCACTGGCACGCAACCCCGGGGTCCTGCTGCTCGACGAACCGTTCGGTGCGCTGGACGCCCTGACCCGCATCAAGATGCAGGACCTGCTCCTGGACGTGCACAAGGCCGAACCCACCACAGTGCTCCTGGTCACCCACGACGTTGACGAGGCATTGCAGCTGGCGGACCGGATTATCGTTCTCGGAACTGCCGACGGCGGCCAGGGCGCCACGATCGTGCGGACCGTTGATGTGCCAGGCAGCCGTCCCCGCGACCGGGCCTCGGCAGAACTCGCCACGCTGCGCGTCTCCCTCCTGGCCAGCCTGGGTGTCGACGGGCATTGACGCCCGCAACTTCCGGCACAGCCCCGGCCCTCCGGGCCACAGATCCACTCCGCTCACCCACAAACGCAAAAGCCCGCCGTCGGTCATTAACCCGCGGCCGGAACTTGCGCCCTCCGCACCATCAGCGCAAAGGAAAACCATGCAGCACGCACGTCCCTTCACCCGCCGTTCCCTCCTTGGGGCAGCCGCCGTGGCCGCCGCCTCGGCCCTGGCGCTGACCGGCTGCGTTGCTGGTGAGGGCTCTTCCGGCCAGGCCGGGGCTGCGGGCAGCACGGCGGGCGGGACGCTGAACATTGACTTCGCCACCTATAACCCGCTCAGCCTGGTCATCAAGGACCAGGGCTGGCTTGAAGCCTCACTCAAGGACCAGGGCGTCACCGTCAACTGGATCCAGTCCGCCGGCTCAAACAAGGCCAACGAAGCCCTCCGCTCGGGCGCCATCGACGTCGGATCAACAGCAGGCTCCGCGGCCCTCCTGGCCCGCTCCAACGGTTCGCCCATCCGCACCATCAGCATCTACTCCCAGCCGGAATGGGCGGCCCTGGTGGCCCCCGCCGGCTCGGGCATCACGTCCGTCGCTGACCTCAAGGGCAAGTCCGTGGCCGCCACCAAGGGCACCGACCCCTATTTCTTCCTCCTGCAGGCCCTCGAGGAAGCCGGACTGAAGCCCGGCGACGTGACCGTGCAGAACCTGCAGCATGCTGATGGCCGCACGGCCCTGGAGAACGGCTCCGTGCAGGCGTGGTCCGGCCTGGACCCGATCATGGCCGGTGCCGAGCAGAAGGGCGCGACGCTCTTCTACCGGAACCTGGACTTCAACACCTACGGCTTCCTCAACGCCACCGAGTCCTTCCTCAAGGACAAGCCCGAACTGGCGCAGGCCGTGGTGAACGCCTACGAAAAAGCCCGCGCCTGGGCCGCTGCCAACCCGGACGAGACGGCACAGATCCTGGCCGACGTAGCCGGACTGGATCTGGCCGTGGCGAAGACCGTGGTTCTGGAACGCAGCAACCTGGACGTAGACGCCGCGCCCGGTGAGGCGCAGCGCAAAGTACTGGAGAAGATCGGCCCCACGTTTGTGGAAACCGGCGACGTCAAGACTCAGCAGCAGATCGACGACGCCGTGGCCTCCCTTCTCGACGACTCGCTGGTGAAGAAGGCTGATCCGTCAGCCATTAAGGGTTCCTGATGAGCAATCCGGAACACACCCTCCTCACCGGCAACAGTGTTGCGGATGAGCGCGCTGCAGCCGCTCCCGCAACATCGGCAGGCGCCGCCCGGGCGGATGCTTCGGCAACCGCTCCGGCAAAGGGATGGTCTCCCGCCGGGGTCCGTTCACGGAACTGGGCGCGCCTGCCCCTTGGCCTGATCATTCCGGCGATCCTGCTGGTCTCCTGGCAGATGGCATCGTCCACCGGCATGTTCAGTGTGGTCCAGCTGCCGCCCCCTGCAATGGTGCTGGGCGCAGCCGGCGAACTCCTGGGCCGCGGCGAACTGGGCACCCACATCGCCATTTCCACCCAGCGTGTGGTGATCGGATTCCTCATCGGCGCCGCATTGGGCCTCATCCTGGGAGCCACTGTGGGCCTGTCGAAAATTGCCGACGCCCTCCTGGCACCCACCATCGGTGCATTGCGCGCCGTCCCGTCCCTGGCTTGGGTGCCGCTGCTGATCCTGTGGCTGAAGATCGGCGAAGACTCCAAGGTCACCCTGATCATCATCGGCGCCTTCTTCCCCGTTTTCACCACCGTGTCCCTGGCCCTGCGCCACGTGGACCGAAATCTCGTGGAAGCGGCCCGCGCCTTCGGGCTCAAGGGCGTCAGGCTCCTGACCACTGTGCAGCTGCCCGCTGTGGTGCCGGCAGTCTTTTCCGGGCTGCGCCTGGCACTGGCGCAGGCCTGGCTGTTCCTGGTGGCTGCCGAACTGATCGCCTCCTCCATGGGGCTCGGCTTCCTGCTGATCGACTCGCAAAACAACGGCCGCACCGACAGGCTTTTCCTGGCCATCGTGCTGCTGGCCGTGATTGGAAAACTGACGGATGCCCTCCTGGGCCTGGCAGAGAAATGGGCGGTAAAACGATGGGCCTGAGCACCGTGGACGCGATTGAAACCGCACACAACAAGCACCCCGGCACCGAAGCCGAGCGGATTGCGTTCTGGGAGGACGCGGCCCGGCGCCTGGACTGGGCCGAACCGTGGCACACCGCCCACACGTTCGAGAAGGCAGAGCTCCTCAGCGGCCCCGACGTCCCCGCCGACGAAGCGGAATACTCGGTCCCGCGCATCGAATGGTTCGCCGGCGGACGCCTGAACGTGGCCTACAACTGCGTGGACCGCCATGTGGAGGCAGGGCGCGGCGACAAGGTGGCGCTCTACTTCGAGGGCGAACCGGGCGACCGCCGTGCCATCACCTATGCCGAACTCCAGCGTGAAGTGGCCAAGGCCGCCAACACGCTCCTGGCATTGGGCATCACCAAGGGCGACCGCGTGGTCATCTACCTGCCGGTTATCCCCGAAACCGTCATCATCACCCTCGCCGTGGCCCGCATCGGCGCCATCCACTCGCTGGTGTTCGGCGGCTTCTCCGCGGAGGCGCTGAAGTTCCGTGTGGAGGACACCCAGGCCAAGCTGCTGGTCACCACGGACGGCCAGTTCCGCCGCGGCGTGGCCGTGCCAGTCAAGGACAACGCCGATGCGGCCGTCGCGGGGGACAATGCCATCGAGCACGTCCTCGTGGTCAACCGCACCACCCCGGCGGACCAGCTCGCTGCCGTTTCCATGACTGAAGGCCGCGACGTCTGGTGGCATGACGCCGTCGGAAACGCTGCGGACGTCCACGAGCCGGAAGCGTTCGACGCCGAGACTCCCCTCTTCATCATGTACACCTCCGGCACCACGGGTAAGCCGAAGGGCCTGGTCCACACCTCCGGCGGCTACCTCACCCAGGCGTCCTGGAGCTACGAGCACCTGTTCAGCAACCCGGATCCGGCCCTCCGTGACGGCGACGTGCACTGGTGCACGGCGGACCTCGCCTGGGTCACCGCGCACACGTACGAAATCTACGGACCGCTCTCCAACGGCGTCACCCAGGTGATCTTCGAAGGCACCCCGAACACCCCGCATCCGGGCCGGCACTTCGAAATCATCGAGCGGTACGGCGTCACGCAGTACTACACGGCTCCCACGCTTGTCCGTTCCCTGATGGGCTGGTTCCCGGACGGCGTGCCGGACACCTACAACCTCTCCTCCATCCGGATGCTGGGCACCGTGGGCGAAGCCATCAACCCCGAGGCCTGGCGCTGGCTGCGGCAGAACGTCGGCGCCGGCACCGCCCCCGTGGTGGACACGTGGTGGCAGTCCGAAACCGGAGCGACCATCCTCTCCCCCGCCCCCACGGACACCGACTTCAAACCCGGGTGCGCGGCTCGCCCGCTGCCCGGGGTGAGCACCAGGATCGTGGACGACGCCGGCAAGACAGTTCCGCCGGGCGTCCAGGGATTCATTGTGGTTGACGCTTTTGGGCCGTCCATCGCGCGGACCGTGTGGGGCAACCCCCAGCGCTACCTCGATTCCTACTGGCGGCAGTACGCCGAGCAGGGCTGGTTCCTGGCCGGCGACGGTGCCAAGTACGACGCCGACGGCGATATCTGGATCCTGGGCCGCGTGGATGACACCCTCAACGTCTCCGGACACCTGCTGTCCACCATCGAGATCGAATCGGCCCTGGTGTCCCACCCGGACGTGGTGGAGGCCGGCGTCTGTCCGGTGGCTGATCCGAAGACCGGACACGCGATTGTGGCGTTTGTCGTTTTACGGGGCGACGCTGCGCAAGACTGTGCCACGGACCTCCGCAACCACGTCGCGAAGGCGATCGGCCCCATCGCCAAGCCGCGCGACGTCGTCGTGGTTCCTGACGTACCCAAGACGCGCAGCGGCAAGATCATGCGCCGGCTACTGACGCAGCTTTTTGAGGGGACCGCCCTGGGCGACACCACCTCACTCCAGAACGAACCGGCGATCGCCGGCATCCAGGACGTCCTGCGCGAGCGGACCCTAGCAAAGGAAAATTCATGACAGACATCAGCAACGTAGCCCGTCTCTCTGAGCCGCTGAAGTTCGCCTACTGGGTGCCGAACGTTTCCGGTGGCCTGGTGGTTTCCACCATCGAGCAGCGGACCGGCTGGGACTTCGACTACAACAAGAAGCTGGCGCAGATCGCCGAGAACTCCGGCTTCGAGTACGCCCTGACCCAGACGCGCTACGCCGCCTCCTACGGCGCGGACAAGCAGCACGAAGCCACCTCGTTCAGCCTGGCCCTGCTGGCCGCGACCGAGCGCCTCAAGGTCATCGCCGCGGTCCACCCGGGCATGTGGCACCCGGGCGTGCTGGCCAAATACATCATCACGGCGGATCACATCTCCAACGGCCGCGCCGCTGTTAACATCGTCTCCGGCTGGCTCAAGAACGAGTTCACCAACTTCGGCCTCGAATGGCTGGAGCACGACGAACGCTACGTCCGCACCGAGGAGTTCATCAAGGTCCTGCGGGGCCTGTGGACCGAGCAGGAATACAGCCAGTCCGGCAAGTACTACAACATCACCGACTTCACCCTGAACCCGGCACCGGTTGACGTTCCGGGCCGCGCCCACCCGGAGATCTTTTTCGGCGGCAACTCCACGGCGGCGCAGGCTACCGCCGGCCGCGTGGCTGACTGGTACTTCTCCAACGGCAAGGACCTGGAAGGCTTCAAGGAGAACATCGCCGGTGTGGTGGGCGCTGCCGGCGAGACCCGGCGCGGCACGGGCGGCCCGCTTGACGCACCCAAATTCGGCCTGAACGGCTTTGTCATCGCCCGCGATTCAGAAAAGGAAGCCCGCGACACCCTGTGCGAAGTCGTGGCGAAGGCACACAAGCCGGCAGTCCAGGGCTTCCGCGACGCCGTGCAGGAAGCCGGCGCGTCCACCAAGGACGGCAAGGGCATGTGGGCAGACTCGAGCTTCGAGGACCTGGTCCAGTACAACGACGGCTTCAAGACCCAGCTGATCGGCACCCCGGAGCAGATCGCCGAGCGGATCGTCGAATACAAGAAGATCGGCGTGAACCTGTTCCTCACCGGCTACCTGCACTTCCAGGAGGAAGTGGCGGCGTTCGGCCAGGACATCCTGCCGATCGTCCGCGAACTCGAAGCCGACCTCGCCCGCAAGAACGGCACGGAACTGATCCCCACCCGCCCCCTAGCCTCTGAAAAGGTGGCTGTCTAATGTCCGATCGCACATTTGGTTTCCGCACCCGCGCCCTGCACGCCGGCGGCACTCCCGACGCCGAGCACGGAGCCCGCGCAGTGCCCATTTACCAGACCACGTCCTTTGTGTTCAAGGACACCCAGGACGCGGCCAACCTCTTCGCGCTGCAGAAGTACGGCAACATCTACTCCCGCATCGGCAACCCCACCGTGGCTGCGTTCGAGGAGCGCATCGCTTCGCTGGAAGGCGGCATCGGCGCGGTGGCCACGTCCTCCGGCATGGCCGCTGAGTTCATCACGTTCGCCGCGCTGACCCAGTCCGGCGACCACATCGTGGCCGCCTCACAGCTGTACGGCGGCACCGTCACCCAGCTGGACGTGACCCTGCGCCGGTTCGGTGTGGACACCACGTTTGTGCCCGGCACCGACCCCGCGGACTATGCCGCGGCGGTCCGGGAAAACACCAAGGCGATCTTCGTCGAGGTGGTGGCCAACCCGTCGTCGGAAGTCCAGGACCTTGCCGGGCTGGCCAAGGTAGCGCACGACGCCGGTATCCCCTTGGTGGTCGACGCCACCCTGAGCACGCCGTACCTCGTGCGGCCGATCGAACACGGCGCCGACATCGTGATCCACTCCGCCACGAAGTTCCTCGGCGGGCACGGCACCACCCTGGGCGGCGTGATTGTCGAAAGCGGCCGGTTCAACTGGGGCAACGGCAAGTTCCCCACGATGACCGAGCCGGTGGCCTCCTACGGCAACGTCTCCTGGTGGGGCAACTTTGGCGAGTACGGCTTCCTGACCAAGCTCCGCTGTGAGCAGCTCCGCGACATCGGCCCGGCGCTGTCCCCGCAGTCCGCCTTCCAGCTGCTGCAGGGCGTGGAAACCCTCCCGCAGCGCCTGGACGAGCACCTGAAGAACGCGCAGGCCGTGGCCGAATGGCTCGAAGCCGATCCCCGCGTGGCCTATGTGAACTTCTCCGGGCTCCCCTCGCACCCGCACTTTGAGCGGGCGAAGAAGTACCTGCCACTGGGCCCCGGCTCCGTGTTCTCCTTCGGCGTGAAGGGCGGCCGCGTGGCCGGGCAGAAGTTCATCGAAGCTCTGCAGCTGGCCTCACACCTGGCCAACGTGGGCGATTCCCGCACCCTGGTGATCCACCCCGGTTCCACCACGCACCAGCAGCTCAGCCCGGAGCAGCTGGCAACGGCCGGTGTGCCCGAGGACCTGGTCCGCATCTCCGTGGGCCTGGAGGACATCGAGGATATCCTGTGGGACCTGGACCAGGCCCTGACCGAAGCCTCGGCGGTCTCAGCCACTGAGGAAGACTTCACCCTGGAAGCTGATTCCTGCACGATTGGAGCACGCGCATGAGCACCGAAACCCGCACCTGGGAAGGCCCCTCCGCACCGGAGCGCCTGAACCTGCTGCGTGCAGCCAAGTCCATTGCCATTGTGGGCGCCTCGGACAAGCCGTCGCGGGCGAGCTACTTCGTGGCGACCTACCTGCAGTCGTCCACGCGGTACAAAGTGTACTTCGTCAACCCCGTGGTGAAGGAGATTCTTGGTGAACCCACCTACGCCTCGCTGGCCGATCTTCCCGAGAGCCCGGACATCGTGGATGTGTTCCGCAAGCACGACGACCTCCCCGGCGTCCTGGACGAAGCCATCGCGGCCGGCGCCAAAACCCTGTGGCTGCAGCTCGGCTCCTGGCATGAGGCCGTGGCCGCCGATGCGGAGGCAGCAGGGCTCAACGTGGTGATGGACCGCTGCGTGAAGATCGAGCACGCCCGCTTCCACGGCGGCCTGCACCTGGCCGGTTTCGACACCGGCGTCATCTCCTCCAAGCGGCAGCTCCTGTCCTGACGGAAATGACAGGAGCGGTAGTCCTCAGCGCACCATCTCCCTGAGGACTACCCTGCTTAGCGGCTGAACTTCTTCAGCCAGATTGAACCGGGGCCGGCATTGCCGGCTCCGGTTTTTTCTGTTCCTGCCGGGTCTGTTGTTGCCGGTCCAAGGATTGCCGGCGTCAGGTTGTCCACGACGGCGGCGGAGGCCCCGCCCACGAGCCTGCCTGCTCCTTCCAGCCCGCCGGCGAGGTCAGTGCCGGGCGCAGCGCCAGGCCCCTGGCCTTCCGGCGCGGTACCGTCCGGCGAGCTGCCGCCGCCGTTGGTGGCGGCGGCGCCGTTCCGGGACGCCCCGCCGTCGGCCGCCGGCTTACCCGGTGATACCGTGGCCCCGCCGGGGTCCTGGCTTCGGCCGGGACCGTTGCCCTGCCCGGCACTCCCCTGCACACCGTTCCCGGGGGCGCCGGTTCCCTGCCGGTTAGGTCCCGGTTCTCCGGTCACCTGATGGCTGGTTCCCTGCCCGGGCAGCGATGAGCCGTCCGACAGTGGATCGTCCGGCCCTGAGCCGTCCCGCAGTGAGCTGTCCCGCACGGTTGCATCCCGGGAGCCGGTTCCGGCCGCGGGCGGCCAGGGCAGGTCACCGGCTGCTTCGGCGACAGGGATCCCGGTGACGGTCCAGGACGGTGCCCAGTCCTGCAGCATGTGCTGGACGGAGCGGCTGGCGTTGGGACCCGGAGCCGGGGCCGTGGCCGCCACCCCGGTGACACCCAGGCCCATCCCCGCGATGACGGCAAGGCCGACAGCAGCGGTCCGGTGGCTGCGGCGCAGGCGATGGCCGGCCGGTTGGCTTGGCTGCGCCGACAGCAGTGCCGCCAGTTCCCCGCCGGGCGCCGGAACCGGCAGGGACGCCAGCGCACCCAACGAGAGCAGTGTGGCCCGAAGGCCTGGGTCCGTTTCGCCGGCGTCGAGCAGCATCTCATCCACAGTGCGGAGCAGAGGGCTGGTTTTGGAGGTCATGGCATCACATATTCCTTCACTGCGGACTGCTCGCGCAGCCGGATCAAAGCGCGGCGCTGGAGCTGTTTCACGGCGCCTCCGCTCTTGCCCATAACCTCCGCCGCCTGCTCAATGGTCAGGCCCGCTATCAGGCGCAGCGTCAGGACCTCACGCTGGTCATCCGGAAGGACACTCAGCAGGCCCTGCACCTCCTCCGGTGAGACACGCTCCATCACCTCGTCCTCGGCAGATGACTCCTCGCGCACGTCCAGGTCGGGTTCGAAGGGAAGGACAACAGGGGTGCGGCGCCGCCGCCGGTGGTCGTCCACCATCCGCGCGTGGGCCACCGAGAAAACAAAGGTCCGCAGTCCTGCCACGCCGCCGGTGACCGTCTGCAGCCGAGGAAGGACCGCCAGGAACACTTCCTGCATAACAGCCTCCGGATCTTCTACCCCGCGGGCTGTGAGGTAGCCCAGGACCTGTGATGCATAGGACCGGTACACGATGCTGAAGAGCTCCGGTTCCAGGGCGCGCGCATGCCAAACGTCGTCTGTCAGCGCATAGGTCACGGACATAGGGCTTTCGGTGAGGGGGGCTCTGCCTGCCCCGCTAACTTTACCCGCCGGTAACCATGCCCGCCGGCAGCGGGCGGTGCACCGTTGAGGAGCAAAAGAGCCGGCCTGGAACCTGATGGGGGACAAGTTCCAAACCGGCGCTACAAAGGGGTAATCGTTGCGGACCCGGCGGGGGTTACGCCCGGTCACTAAGAATTTTTAAATTTCTTGGCTTGGGCCGCGGCGCCTTCCCCGGCGCCGCGCCAAAACGCTTCTTACACGCTGCCGCGCACGGCATTGAAGTGGGCAAACGCGCGGACCCGGCTGACCGGCACACGCTGCACGTCACAAGCAGGTTCGGCTGCGGGGGCCTGCACAGCGACGGATGGTACGGCCACGGACCGGGCCGGCACAGGAGCCCGTGCAGGGGTGCGCCGGTCATGGCGCTCAGCGGCGGAAAGATCGGTCACGAGCCCGGTTCCGGCGCACTCGCGGGCGGCGGCGATTCCGGCTGCGACGGCGGACTTGTCCGCGAAAGCCCCGGACACCGCCACCACGGTGCCATCAGGGGCCTTGAGGCGAAACCTGAAGAGGGAATCAGCGTCGAGAAAAACTTCAAACATTCCGGCCATAACAAAAATCCTTCCGGTCGGCGGGGTTCCTGCTCGTGGCGTCGTTGTCACGTGGCAGGCCCGGACGCATCCCTGCGCCATGTTCCCGCGGGTCTGGTCGAACGATCTGTTGATCCATTCACCCTATGTGAAAAGTCTCCCGGCCGCGCCTGCAGCCCCACAAGACCGGCGGCGTTAACCCTGTGTAAATTGCGTGCATCCACCCGCGGACCGTCCGCCTGTCCCGCAAAAACGGCGGCGGACCACCCCCGAAAAGGGTGACCCGCCGCCGTCGGACGTTCCGGAACGTCAGCTGTTAACGAGGTCGTGCACCACGATGGTCTGGTCCCGGTCCGGGCCCACGCCGATAGCGGAGAAACGCGTCCCGGAGAGCTTTTCGAGGGCCAGCACATAGTTGCGGGCGTTCTCGGGAAGGTCTTCCAGGGTGCGGGCTCCGGTGATGTCCTCGGTCCAGCCTTCGAAGTACTCGAAGATGGGCACCGCGTGGTGGAACTCGGTCTGGGTCATCGGCATTTCGTCGTGGCGGACGCCGTCAACGTCGTACGCAACGCATACCGGGATCTGCTCGATGCCCGTCAGGACGTCCAGCTTGGTGACGAAGTAGTCCGTGAAGCCGTTGACCCGGGAAGCGTGGCGGGCCAGGACGGCGTCGTACCAGCCGCAGCGGCGGGGACGGCCGGTGTTGACGCCGAACTCACCGCCGGTCTTCTGCAGGTACACGCCCATGTCGTCGAACAGTTCCGTGGGGAACGGGCCGGCGCCGACGCGGGTGGTGTAGGCCTTGATGATGCCGATGGAACGCGAGATCCGGGTGGGACCGATGCCCGAACCAACGGACGCACCGCCAGCCGTGGGGTTGGAGGAGGTCACAAACGGGTATGTCCCGTGGTCCACGTCCAGGAACGTGGCCTGGCCGCCTTCCATCAGCACAACCTTGCCCTCGTCCAGGGCATTGTTCAGGACCAGTGTGCTGTCGATGACCAGCGGGCGCAGCCGCTCGGCGAAGGACAGGAAGTAGCTGACGATCTCCTCGACCACCACGCTGCGGCGGTTGTAGACCTTGACCAGGAGTTCGTTCTTCTGGCGCAGTGAGCCTTCCACCTTCTGGCGGAGGATGGATTCGTCGAAGACGTCCTGGACGCGGATGCCCAGCCGGGCCACCTTGTCCATGTAAGCCGGGCCGATGCCGCGGCCGGTGGTGCCGATGGCACGGCTGCCGAGGAAGCGCTCGGTGACCTTGTCCAGCACCTGGTGGTAAGGCGCGACCAGGTGGGCGTTGGCGGACACACGGAGTTTGGAGGTGTCCGCTCCGCGGGCCTCCAGTCCGTCGATCTCCTCGAACAGTGCTTCGAGGTTCACCACGCAGCCGTTGCCGATGATCGGAACCGCGTTAGGGCTCAGGATGCCTGCCGGAAGGAGCTTAAGCTCATACTTCTCACCGCCTACGACGACGGTATGGCCGGCATTGTTGCCGCCGTTCGGCTTGACGACGTAGTCAACACGGCCGCCAAGAAGATCGGTGGCTTTGCCTTTTCCTTCGTCGCCCCACTGGGCACCTACGATCACGATTGCTGGCATGGGATCCTCCCCCATTCGTTCGGGCCGCACAGTTTGTCCACCGAATGGCAGACCCGATGCGGCACCGTTCATGAGAATGCCCCGGAGGCAACGCCCGTCCGGACCGCGACGGCGGCCGGCCACGCAAGAGTTCCGGGGCTCTTACCACCCAAGTTTAGCCGATCACAGACCTTCTCCATTCAGGAGGCGTCCCGTGGCCCTTCGTAAGCGACAAAGGACCACGGGCAGGCACTACTCGCTGTCGGCTTCCTCGCCCGGCCGGGACGTTTGGGTGGCCAGGCTGTCCCAGAAGGAGGTGTCGGCGTCGGCAATGGACCCGTCTGCGATGGCCGCAGCCGTGGCCGTCAGCGTGGTCACTGTCTGTTTGATGAGGTAACCGTTGCTGCGGAGACCGAGGGCGTAGCCATCCAGGTAATGATCCGACATGCCCCGCATTTCGAAGAGCAGGGTGGCGATACCGTAGTCCACTGCGATGCCGTTGCGGCTGATTGTCTCGGCGCTGCCGCCGACGTACTTGCCCAAGTGGCCCCAGCCGGTGGAGTCAACGTTATTGAACACCACGGCACCCAGCTGTTTGGACTTGTCCACAACAGCGGGATCGGCGTTGGGGGTAGTTGGGTACAGGATGGACCCGGAGACCAGTTTCCCGTCGCGCTCGCTTCTGCTGCCTTGGTGGTGAAGGTCAATCATGTAGTCAATCTTGTACTTGGTCATCACGTTGTTGTGCAGCGCCTGCGTCTCGGGCTGAACCTTGGCCACATGGTCCCGGTTCAGGTCCACTTCCTCGGCGTTGTACCGCGTCATGTTGCGGTCGCCCTTAGCCAGATAGTCATCAAGCGGGAAGTTGACGTCTCCCATCGCACCGTCGGCGTTGAGCATGGGAACGATAAGGACGTTCACCCCGTCGAGAATGTCCGCCGATTTTCCGGTCCCGAGGTGCTTGACGAATTCCAGGGCACCCTCGGTGGTGAGTTGCTCGTTGCCGTGCTGCTGGGTCAGATAGAGGATGGTGGGCTTGGCCGGATCCGACAGGTACTTCACCAGATGAATATCCCGGCCTTTGACGGTCTGGCCGATCACTTCCAGTTCCATGGCGGATTGGCGGGCGTCCTGGTCTTGCAGGAAGGTGACCATCTGGTCATAGGTGGCCAGTTTGGACGTAGTGATCTGGCCGTTGCCGTCATAGTTGGGCCCTTCGCCCACGGCGTTCGCCAACGGCGCCGGCGCGGCCACCGCCGCCAAGGCCAATGCTCCGGAAACGGCGAGCGTCTTCAAGGTTGCCAGAGTTTGCTTCACGGGGCGTTACCTCTTTCGAGTGCAAGTAGGGTGCGAACCAGCCACACAACCTCTGTTGCGAACTGTGACAGCAGCCAACCAAGCTATACGGATTAAGTCAATGTCCGTGACCAGTTTGCGGCTGACGCCGATCCGGATTAAACCATTCATTCACCGGCGTTTCGCTTTGCGGGACTTGATAGACTGATATAGATCGACTAGGAATCGGTCCACACCACATTTCAAAACCATCCCGGAATGGCTGCGCCTCCCCGCGCCCATTTTCCGGATTGGCGCAGCACCGAGCCCCGCAGGAGACACTTCACTTCATGACAGCCCTGGCCCCCGAATCTTTCCGTGAACAGCTCATGAGCCGCCGTTACGAGCCCAACGTCGCCGCCGTCAACGAGCTGTGCGATTCCCTGCAGAGCGTCAAGCCCCACACCCAGGTCCCCTACGTCGACCCCATGCACGACGTGGACGAGTGCCGCATCATCAGCCTCTACTCCAACATCGGCGAGGCCGACCCGTCCGGCTTCATCACCGCCGGCGACGACGACGCCGCCACCCGCATGCTCGGCATTCAGTGGAAGCTGGGCCTGCGTCCGGAATTTGTGATGCCGTGGAACGTCCACCCGTGGCACACCCCGGGCGAGCTCAACGGCAAGTTCACGCCGGACCAGATCTCTTCCGGCCTGAAGCCGCTGCTCAAGTTCCTGGCTTTGGTTCCCCGCGCCTCGGTCATTGTTGCCCACGGCACCGAAGCCAACCGCCTGGCCAACCTGCTCCTGAAGACCGAGGTCCCCATGATCTGGCGCCGCGGCCTGAAGACTTACAAGGTCCGCTCGCTGAGCGGCCGCGCATTCGCCGGCACCCCGGCCCGCCAGGAGCAGTACCTCGAGGAAATGCGCGTCGCCTATGCAGACGCCATGGCCCGCACCGGCCTGGCGAAAGCTGCCAGCTGACTTAACCCGGCGCAGACGACGGCGGGCGGTCACCTTTCTTCCGAAAGGTAACCGCCCGCCGTCGCACTTTAACCGCGCTTGCTGTCCAGGCTATGAGGCCTCGATGGCTGCTTTCGCAGCCGGGTCCGAGTCGTTCAGGAACTTCTCGATGCGCTCCGGTTCCTCGGCTTCGCCGATGGCTGCTGATGCACGGCCGAGCGAGTAGAGCGCCCGCAGGAAGCCGCGGTTGGGTTCGTGCTCCCACGGGATGGGGCCCACGCCGCGCCAGCCGTTGCGGCGCAGCGAGTCGAGCCCGCGGTGGTAGCCGACGCGCGAGTAGGCGTAGGAATCGATGGTGCGGCCTTCGGCCCACGCCTCTTCCGCCAGGATGGCCCACAACAGCGACGAGGTGGGGTGCTTCTCCACCAGGTCAAGTGCCCCCTGGCCCAGGGCCAGGTGCTGGTAAACCTCGGTCTCCGCAGGAAGGAGGGTGGGCTCGGGGCCCATCAGGTTCTTGCGAAACTCGTCGGACATACTAGAACGTCTTTCCGGCGGAACCGAGCTGCTTGGTGGCTTCGACCACACGGGCGGACAGGCCGGCTTCGGCGGAGGCGCCCCAGACGCGCGGGTCGTAGAGCTTCTTGTTCCCCACCTCGCCGTCCACCTTCAGCACGCCATCGTAGTTGCGGAACATGTGGTCCACCACCGGACGCGTGTAGGCGTACTGGGTGTCGGTGTCGATGTTCATCTTGATCACACCGTAGGACACCGCGTCCGCGATTTCCTGGTCCGAGGAGCCGGACCCGCCGTGGAACACGAGGTCGAACGGGCTGTCCTTGCCCAGCTTCGCGCCCACCTGGGCCTGGATGTCCTTGAGGATCTCCGGGCGCAGCTTCACACCGCCGGGCTTGTACACACCGTGCACGTTCCCGAACGTCAGGGCGGTGATGTAGCGGCCGTTCTCGCCGGCGCCGAGGGCCTCAATGGTGGCGAGGGCGTCCTCAACGGTGGTGTACAGCTTGTCGTTGATGGCGTTTTCCACGCCGTCTTCCTCGCCCCCGACAATCCCGATCTCAACCTCGAGGATCATCTTCGCGGCGGCCGTGCGCTCCAGCAGCTCCCGCGCGGTGCTCAGGTTCTCGTTGAGCGGCTCGTGCGAACCGTCCCACATGTGCGAGTTGAAGATCGGGTTCCGGCCGGCCTTGACCTCGGCCTCCGACGCTGCCAGCAGCGGCAGGACAAAGCCGTCCAGCTTGTCCTTGGGGCAGTGGTCCGTGTGGAGGGCGATGTTGACGCCGTAGTTCTTGGCAACTTCGCGGGCGAAGGCAGCGAAGCCGAGCGAACCGGCCACCATGTCCTTGGTCGCGGCGCCGGACCAGTACGCGGCACCGCCGGTGGAGACCTGGACAATGCCGTCGGACTCGGCCTCGGCGAAGCCGCGCAGTGCGGCGTTCAGCGTCTGCGAGGACGTGACATTGACGGCCGGGAACGCATAGCCGCCGGCCTTGGCACGGTCAATCATCTCGGAGTAGATCTCTGGGGTTGCAATGGGCATGCTGACTCCTATGCTGAGTTTTCGTCTGTGGGTTGTGACCCTGGAGTAGACCTCTTACGGCTAGCCACCATCCTAGCCATTTCTCCGCATCCGCAGTGTTTCCGGTCACGCACACCGGTAACACTTTCGCTTGCGGCCTCGCCGAAATGTCACCTCGCGCGCGGAAGAGCGGCTAGGAAACGTGCTGGTTGAACACGTGCCGGCGGATCCAGGCGTGCATGGCGATCGCGGCCGCCGACGCTGCGTTGATGGACCGGGTGGAGCCGAACTGCTCAATGGACAGGGTGGCCAGGGCGGCGTCATGGACTTCGGGAGTGAGCCCGGGGCCCTCCTGGCCGAACACCAGCACGCAGTCCTTGGGCAGTTCGTAGGTTTCCAGCGGCACAGAGTCCGGGAAGATGTCGATGCCGATGATGGCCAGCCCTTCGCCCTGTGCCCACGCCACGAAGTCCTCCACGGTGGGGTGGTGACGGACATGCTGGTAGCGGTCGGTGACCATGGCCCCGCGCCTGTTCCACCGGCGTCGTCCGATGATGTGGACTTCCTTGGCGAGGAACGCGTTGGCGGTGCGCACCACCGTGCCGATATTCATGTCATGCTGCCAGTTTTCGATGGCAATGTGGAAGTTGTGCCGCTTTGAATCGAGGTCCGCCACGATCGCGTCGTGCTTCCAGTAGCGGTACTGGTCCACCACGTTGCGCCTGTCGCCGTCCGCCAGCAGTTCATGGTCCCAGTGGTCACCTTCGGGCAGCTCACCGTCCCAGGGCCCGACGCCGACCTCCGGCTTTGGCGCGTATTCCTCCTCAGGGGGCGGAACGGGCAGCGGGGGCGTTTGGGGGTGGTCAGTCACCCTCCAACTCTAGCCGGGGTCAGCCGCCCAGCTTCCAGCGGTTGGCGCGGTAGGAGTTGGCGATCTTCTCGAGCAGTTCCGGGTTTTCATTCCAGTAGGTCGAGTGTCCGCTGACGCCCACCATCTGCGGGGTGCCCCAGGGCGTGACGCTGAAGAGGTTCACTGCCTGGATGGTCTCGCCGCGGGCGTTGAGGCAGGTAAAGCCGATGACAACCGCCTCGGTCCGGCGGAACTCGCGGATTTCCGGGGTGGTGGTTTCGAAGTTGCCGGTGCACTTGTGGCCCACGAGGTGCTGCGGCAGTTCGGCGGCCGGCATGGCCGTGAACTTGGCTTCGATCTCTTGGATGGCGGCCCGGACCTTGGCGGGTTCCTTGCCGTGTTTGCCCTCTTCGGCCTCGGCGAAGAAGGCGAATGCGAGCGCGATGCCGTCTCCGTCCCGTTCCTCGGTACCCTGTGCTTTCTGCTGCATGGGGGTGCCGGAGACGGGGTCGGTGGTGATCCCGAACGTGTCATCGCCTGTCCAGGCGGCGAGGTACTGGAAGGACGACTCGCCGGTGACAAAGCGGCTGAAAAGCGGGTCGCCTTCGGCAGGAATGTTCGCGGGCCCCTGCAGATCGGCCCAGCCGGGCGGGAGTGCGAAGGCCCCGGCGGGTACCTCCTCCGATGCGGCAGCGTCCGACGGCGCCGCATCCTCCGGCGTTGAATCTTCCGGAGCGGCGCTTTCCTCCGCTGCGCCGGACGTTGCCACGGGAGCGGGATCGTCCGCGGCCTGCGGTGTGGCGAAAGTGGGAATCACCCATACGAAGACGACGATGAGGGCAACGATCACCGCGGCGGCAATACTGCCGAGGACGATGAACAGGTTCTTTTTGCTGTGCGGGGGCGGCGGATTCTGCACGTTTTGCCGGCCCTGCTCCGGAGGCAGCGGGTTGCCTGCTGCATCCCTGTGTGGTGGCGGCGGCGCGCTGAAGTTGTTGCCCATGGCGGTCCCTCTCAGGTGCTGGCGGGCATCCGCGGTTCGCGCGGTACCCGGTGTTTTCCGATGACGGGGACCAGCCGGCGCAGGCCGGCACGGACAAACCACCGCGGCCATCCCCCGATCCGCAGCCGATGGGCACCGTGGTGCCAGCAACGAGCTTAGCCGACAGGCGAGGCAGCCCGGTGCGCCTGCCTCACCCGGCCGCCACCGATATGGCGCCTCCGCCCTCTCAGGTGCCGGACCCAAAGAATGACAGACTGGACCAGGAAAACAGGCACTTCTTGTGGAGGTTGACGTGGCAAAAGCAGACCAGGTAGTAGGAAATCCGGCGGTTTACCGCAGCGGCCAGGAGATCGAATGCTGGCTGACAGACATGGACGGCGTCCTGGTGCACGAAAACCAGGCCGTCCCGGGGGCCGCCGAGCTGATCCAGCGCTGGGTGGATACGTCCAAGCGCTTCCTGGTGCTGACCAACAACTCCATCTTCACTCCCCGCGACCTGGCGGCCCGGCTGCGTGCCTCCGGCCTGGAGATCCCCGAGGAGAACATCTGGACCTCCGCCCTGGCCACCGCCCAGTTCCTCAAAGACCAGGTGCGGGGGTCCGGCTCAGGAAACCGCGCCTACACCATCGGGGAGGCAGGGCTGACGACGGCGCTGCACGAGGCGGGCTTTATCCTCACCGACCAGGACCCGGACTTCGTGGTGCTCGGCGAAACGCGCACCTATTCCTTTGAGGCCATCACCATGGCCATCCGGCTGATCCTGGCCGGCGCCCGCTTTATCGCCACCAACCCGGACGCCACCGGCCCGTCCAAAGACGGCCCCATGCCTGCCACGGGGGCCATCGCGGCGCTGATCACCAAGGCCACCGGCCGGGAACCGTACATCGTAGGCAAACCGAATCCCATGATGTTCCGGTCAGCAATGAACCAGATCGATGCCCATTCCGAAACCACGGCCATGATCGGGGACCGGATGGACACGGACATCATTGCGGGCATGGAGGCCGGCCTGCACACTGTCCTGGTGCTCACCGGCATCACCCAGCGCAATGACATTGCCGCCTACCCGTTCCGGCCAAACCAGGTCCTGAATTCCGTGGCGGACCTGAAGAACCAGATCTAGAAGACGCTCACTTTCGAGCCGCCGCGGGGCAGCGGGAAGAAGTCGTCCATCAGGCCCTCCACGATGGGCCGGTACACCAGGGGGCTCCAGCCCGGACTCGCGTGGGCCGGGAGGGCTCCTTCGGTCTGCCGGTCCATGGACACCATGTGCGGGCCGAACGCGGCCGACCACGCGTCGCGGGCCGTCTGGTACTGCACCGTGCGGTCCCTGGGGTTGCCGATGTAGGCCATGCGGGTGCTGCCCAGCTGGTCCACAAAGCGGTTTCCGTCGAAGTGGTAGATGTACGCCGACTCCGACTGGACCAGCACGCTGGAAGGTGCAATCGGCGAGAGCTGTTCCATGGTCTGGTCGAAGATCTGGCGCCAGGTCCGCTCATCCTTGTGGATGACCCGCTCCCCCAGTTCATAGCTGCCGCGCAGCACCGAGGGCACCCGGAAGCCGCGCTCATAAAGGAACACCACGCCGTCGAACCAGCTCTCATCCAGCACGTCGCTCCGGCTGTAAGGACTCGAATCGAGCAGGATGAAGTCCACCTCCACGCCGTGGAATTCGCGAAGCCGCGCCGCCACCTGGGTGGCAACCATGCCGCCGAAGCTGTGGCCGTAGAAGTAGAGCTTGGTGAGCTTCTTCGCACGGACGTGCTCGATGACGGCGATTACCACCTGGTCGATGTCCAGTCCCTGATTGGAATACCCGACGGCGGCAAGCTGGCCCCGCTTGTTCAGCGCACCGCGCAGGGCGTTCAGGATCCACTGTGCCTCTTCCCAGCTGGTCTTGTAGCCCGGGAACAGGAACCAGCTGGCGTTGGGATAGTAGGCGTCTGCGAAGTCGTCCGGGACCTGCAGGATCCTGTTGACCTGCCGCTCGGCCTGGACATACCGGGTGAAGAGCATGTCCGCGGCAAGTACGGCGGAGGCACCGGTCCCGGCCAGGAATCCACGGCGTGAAAAACGCTTGAGGGCAGCCGCTTGCGACAGCAGCCGGGCTTGGTGGATTCCGGGCTGCTCTGGCTGTTCCAGCGGTTCTGCTTCCTCTCTGTACGGCACGTCTCTACCGTAGCCATACGGGAAGCCGCCCCGGCAAGCGGAGCGGCGTCAGCTGACCGACTGGTTCTCCGCCGGCGGGTTCACGAACGACGGGTCCAGCAGCTCACTGAGCGGAGTCCGCCGGACAATTTCCTGGCCAATGTCGTTGTAGCGGCCCAGCAGGTCCGAACCGCGGACCGTCCGGGGATCATCAAGAAGGGAAAAGACAGTGTCGCTGGCCGCAAAGAGCTCGTCGTCGGAGTATTCCTCCAAAGGGCGGCCGGGCAGCGCCACGAAGGACGGCTGGCTGGCCTCTTCGCTGTCACCGCTCTGCCACGCGGCCTCGTCCATTGTGAGCACCAGCGAGACGCCGCCTCCCGCGGTTCCGGCTGCGCCCTCCATGGCGTTCAGGTCCTGGCGGAGCCCGGCCAACGCGGCCGATTCCACCAGGGAGGCCCGGGACAGGTCCACGTTGACGTGGGAATGGACGCCCCTGCTGCGGAGGTCGTGGATCATGTGGACCAGGGACGGGCGGGACGCCTGGCTGAGGTTCCCGAGGACGTTGATCCGGACGGTGTTTGTCAGCCCGTCATGGCTGGTGCTGGCATTTAAGCTGGTGTCGGCGTTAAAAGGGTGGTCCATAGGTACTCCAAATCAAGGGGTGTCTATGGCCGACGGCTCAACCTCGGCAAGCTTAGCCTCCGGATGGGACCGGCACAAACGGGCCGGGCCCTGGGCGTCAGCCCGCCTGCGCCTGTCCGGGCTGCTGGTAATGGGTGCGGGTGCCCGCACCTCCCACGGAGTCCACCAGTGCCTTGGCAATATCGCGCAGTTTCGTATTGCTGTTGCTTGAGGCGTCCGTCAGGATCTCCACGGCTGCGTCCTGGCTGCAACGGTTTTGCGCCATCACCACGCCAATCGCAATGTCGATGATGGTGCGGGATTCCAGCGTGGCACGGAGGTTCGTGGCGTTATCGCTATGGAGGGCGAACCTGACGGCCAGCCGCAGCGCCTGGGAAATCTCCCTGGTGAAACCGCGGGCCTTGGCCGCGGCCCGCTCGTCAAATTTGTTCGGCACGTCCGAGTACAGGTTGAGGGCCGCCCGTGCCTCGCCCTGGAGGTTAAAGGGCAGCGACAGGACAGAACGCAGCCCATGGGACGCCACGGCATCAGCGTAGGCCGGTCCCCACCGGTCCTCCTCGAACAGGTCCGGCACGTTGACTTCGCGTTGTTCCTCCGCCGCCGTCAGGCAGGGCCCCTGCGAGAGCGAGTACTGGATTTCGTCCACTTCACGGGCATCGTCACTGCTCCAGCCGATGGTGGCAGCCTTGCGGTCGCGCAGAAGGGTGATCCCGCACAGGGCGTCGTCACCGTCGCCTGCCATCTGGTGCGCTGAAAACCTGGCCAGCTCGTTGAGGAACTCCTCAAAGTCCGCACTCTCCAGGATGAGATTCTGGACCAGTTCGGTGGTGTTCAGCGGTGATTGCGGTGGCAGCATGGCGTGCGTTCTCCCATGGGTACGAAAAAGGCCTGAGGAAATTGTACCGGCCGCCCGCCTGGAAGACCCGTACGGTCAGGAAAGGCCCAGTTCGTCCTTGCCGAAGGCAAACAGGTAGGGCACACCGGTCTCGGCTTCGATCTTTTCCTTGGCTCCGGTGTCGCGGTCCACGATGACGGCGACAGCTACCACGTTGCCGCCGGCCTTTCGGACGCCCTCAACAGCGGTCAGCGCGGAGCCGCCGGTGGTGGAGGTGTCCTCCAGCACCAGGACCTTGCGGCCCTCAACGGACGGGCCTTCAACCTGGCGGCCCATGCCGTACGATTTCTGCGCCTTCCGGACCACAAAAGCATCCACCGGCCGGCCGGCGTCAACCGCCGCGTGCATCAGCGCGGTGCCCACGGGGTCAGCACCCATGGTCAGGCCACCGGCGCACTCAAAGTCAATCCCGGCGTCGTCCGCGAGGGCCAGCATGACCTTACCCACCAGTTTGGCGGCCTCGTGATGCAGGGTGATGCGGCGCAGGTCGATGTAGTAATCAGCCTCCGCACCGCTGGAGAGGATCACCTTGCCGCGGACAACGGCGAGTTCCTTGATGAGTTCCAGCAGGCGGGCACGATCGGCAGCGGCGTTGGCTGCAAGGTCACTGGGAGAAGTCATGGGCTCCAGTTTAGTGGCTCCCGGATGTGTGACGGCGCGCCCCCCAACGGCAGGTTAGGCAGCTTCCCGCGGCACACGGCGGGCGAAGGCGGGCGCGTGCTCCGGCCGTGGCCCGAAGGCGATGAGCCGCGGCATAAGCCGCCGGACAATGGGGGCATGCCGGACTATGAACAGCAGGACCGGCGGCGGCCCGGGCCTCCTTCCGGCGAACAACGGGACGAACACTGCCCGGTGCATGATGCGCTGCACGGCCTGGACAACAACGGTGGGCATCCTGCGCCTGCGTTCCACCGCGGCCAGGTCCTTCACTGTCACCTGCCCCCGGAGAAGTGCCGGAGCCAGCCGGGCCGCCGCCGCCACAGCATCCTGGATAGCGAGGTTGATGCCCACCCCGCCCGCGGGAGACATCGCATGGGCGGCGTCCCCGATGCACAACAGCCCCTCCACATACCAGCGCCGCAGCCGGTCCAGCCGGACGTCCAGCCAGTGAAGGTCCTCGAGGGAGCGGATGGCATCCACACGGTCGGCCAGGTCCGGACGCAGCCGGGCCACCCGTTCCCTGAACCGTTCCACCCCTTCCGCGCGGATCCGCGCATCCTCTCCCTTTGGACCGAGATAGCCCATTTGGTAGTAGTCGTCACGGAAGAGTGCGATCATGGCTTCCCCGTCCCGGAAGGCGGGGACGATGCCCGCCACAGCGCCTTTTTCCGAAGGATGCCGCGGAAGTTTGAACCACCAGGTGTCGAAGGGAACCGGGTATTCCTTCGGCTGCAGGCCTGCGGCCCTTCGGAGGGCCGAGTGGCGCCCGTCCGTGGCCACCACGAGGTCTGCGCGGAGTGCGCCTTCGCTACCGGATCGCGTCCGGTAGCGGACACCGGCGACCCGGCCGCCGTCGAAAATCAAGGACGTTGCTTCATGCTCCATTAGGAGCGTAAATGTGGGTTCCCGGGCGGCCTCAGAAGCCAGGAAGTTCAGGAAGTCCCACTGCGGCATCATGGCGATGTAGTTGTACGGGGGCTTCAACGAGGCGAAATCACCGAAGGTGACCAGGCCGGCGCCCGGAATGGGGAAGGCAACGTTGGTCAGCCGGCTCTGGGGCAGTGCACGGAAAGCGTCACCCAGGCCCAGTTCGTCGATCAGCCGGATGGTGGAGGCGTGCACGGTGTCACCGCGGAAATCCCGCAGGAAATCGCTGTGCTTTTCGAGGACCGTGACGTTCACGCCCGCCCGGGCCAGCAGCAGCCCCAGCATCATGCCCGCAGGCCCTCCGCCCGCAACTGCGCACCCCGTTCGCTCCATGCACTAACGCTACGCTGCAGCCGTGGACGCGCCAACGGCCCCGGGAAGCGGAAACGGCCTGGGGACACCCGGATTCGGGTGTCCCCAGGCCGCTTGTGCGTCCCGGCGCGGTAAGCGTGTCCGGAGCTTGTTAGAGCCGGGTGTCGAAGGAGTCGCAGAAGACGTTCTCGTTGAACGTCCCCTGGAACTCCGACTTGCCCATGATCTTCTCGATGGTGGCCCGGATGGCCTCCACTGATCCCGCATGGGCGTGGATGGCGGTCTTGACCATCGGCACGTCAATGAGGTGGTTGGGCTGGTTCAGCGATACGAACACTGTGGGTACCTCGGTGACGTACCAGGGTATTTCCGCAGCCATCGGCGTGGACCACTTGATCCGGATCGCCGCTTCCTGCGCAAAGCCCTTGACGTTGGCGAACACGAACGCGGCGTCATACTTGTCCGCGTAATCGCCGGTACCCTCTTCCGAGATGACGGTCATGAAGTTCACGCCCTCTTCACCGGCTGCCTTGCGCTGCGCGGCGGCCTTGAAGACGTGCACTTCGAAGCCTGCCCGCTCCAGTTCCTCAGCCACCACGTCCAGGTAGGCCAGCGGATCGGCCATCGTGAAGTCCGAGCCGCCGGAGATGCCGTACAGGCGGATCCGTTTGTGCGTCTGCGGTGTGATGGGCAGGTTGTGCTGCGTGTCCTTGACCAGCGTGACCGTCTTGTCAGCGATCCCGGCGGCAATGGCCCGGTGCTCTGCGCTGCCGATCCTTGCCAGCTCGTCGGTGGCCGGAACCAGCTCCTCGCGGGCCTTCAGGTGCAGGCCCAGCGATGCCTTGAGCGCCAGGATGCGGCGCAGGGCGTCGTGCAGGCGCTGTTCCGTGATGACGCCGGACTTGTAGCCGTCCAGCATGTACGCGAAGTCCTCGTCAGCGTTGCGGAAGAACAGGAACATGTCGCAGCCGGCGGCGATGGTGGCAGGGACCAGGTCCTTGCGCTTCATGGCCTGGGTCAGCCCGATCATCTGCGAGGCGTCCGTGAGGATGAGCCCGTTGAAGCCCAGCTCGCCGCGGAGCAGGTCCTGCAGCAGTTCGGGAGCCAGCGTGGCGGGCTTGATGTCCGCGTCGGCCAGGCCCGGACGGAAGTGCCTGGACAGTTCCGGCGCTCCGATGTGGCCGATCATGATCGACTGCACACCGTGCCCGATCATTTCGCGGTACACGTGGCCGTACGTTTTGTTCCACTGGTCGTAACCAAAGGTGTTGTACGACGTGACCACGTGCTGGTCGCGCTCGTCCAGGCCGTCGCCCGGGAAGTGCTTCATGGCGCAGACGGTCGGGGACTCGCTGATGCCGTCGAAGTACTCCTTGGCGCGCTCCACCACGACCTCCGGGGTGTTGCCGAAGGAACGGGTGGAGATGACCGTGTTCCGCCAGTTGTAGTGGATGTCCACGATCGGCGCAAAAGCCCAGTTACAGCCCAGCGCAGCCGTTTCGACGCCGGCAACCTGGCCCATCTGGCGTGCGATGGCCTTGTCCGGGTGGGACCCGGCCTGCAGGTGGGTGGACACAAACGTGCCGTCGTCGCAGCTTCCCGCGCCGCCCATTTCCGGGTTGGATGCGATCAGCAGCGGCACCTTGGTCTTGGACTGTGCGTACCGGATGTGCTCCTGGACGGCGCCCGAGGGGCCCGGACGGTACCGCATGCCGCCCACGTGGTAGTTCTCCAGCACACCGTCGAGGTATTCCGGGGAGTAGTCGTTGTTGTGGTTGATGAAGAGCTGGCCGATCTTCTCCTCAAGCGTCATGGACTCCAGGGTGGAATTCACCCAGTCGACCGCCGCGTCATCGAGGTTGAACGGCGCGGCCTTAAGGTCGACGTCGAACTGGCGGCCCTGGGTGCCCGCGGCACCGGAAGCACCGGTACCGGAAGCACCGGTTCCGGAAGCACCGCCCGCTGAGGCACCCAACAGTGTTCCGCCGTCGGCCTTCACTGCATTGGCGATGCCCGCCAGCGCGTCCACCATTACCTGGGCAACCGGGCCCGCGATGTCCACCACAACACCCTTCTCGTCCGCTTCGAGCGGTTCGAGGGTGCCCAGCTGGGATTCCAGCAGCGCTGCGGGCATGAAGTGACCGGAACGGCCTTCCAGCCGTGACCCGAGCACCTCCTTGCTGCCGTGCAGGTGCAGGAAGATTGTGTCCGGCGCCTGGGCGCGGATGGCGTCCCGGTAGCTGCGGCGAAGGGCGGAGCAGGCCAGGACAAGGCCACCGTTTCCGGCGGCTGCCAGCTTCGAGCCCACCGTGGCGAGCCACGGCCAGCGGTCCTCGTCCGTCAGCGGGATGCCCGCTGCCATCTTGGCGACGTTCTCCACTGGGTGGAGCGAATCGGCGTCGAGGAACGGCACACGGAGTTCGCGGGCCACGAGGTCACCGATGGTGGTCTTGCCGCAGCCGGACACACCCATCACGATGACGCGAGGCCCCGAGCTTGAGGAGGCAGTTTGGTTGATCACCAGTGATTCCTTACCAGTCATGGACAGTGCCGTCTACGAGGCGGTTGTACGGCAGGTAGGCCTGCTGGTACGGGTAGGCTGCGGCAGCCTCTTCGTTGAATTCGACGCCGATACCGGGCTTGTCGCCCGGGTGCAGGTAGCCGTCCACGAAGGTCATGGACTGCTCGAAGACCTCGTTGGTCTTGTCGGAGTGCTGCATGTATTCCTGGATACCGTAGTTGTGGATGGCCAGGCCCACGTGCAGCTGGGCGGCGAAGCCCACCGGGGAGATATCGGTGGGGCCGTGGAAGCCGGACTTGATCTGGTACTGGGCGGCGAAGTCCATGACCTTCTTCAGCGGGGAGATGCCGCCGAAGTGGGTGGAGGCTGCCCGAACGTAGTCGATCAGCTGTTCCTTGATGATGGTCTGGTAGTCGTACACGGTGTTGAAGATTTCACCGATGGCCAGCGGGGTGGTGGTGTGCTGGCGGACCAGGCGCAGGGCCTCCTGGTTTTCGGCCGGGGTGCAGTCCTCGAGCCAGAAGAGGTCGTACGGTTCCAGGGCCTTGCCGAGCTTGGCGGCCTGGATGGGGGTCATGCGGTGGTGGCCGTCGTGGAGCAGCGGCAGCTCGGGGCCGAACTCGTTGCGCACGGCTTCGAACACGGTGGGCAGGTGGCGGAGGTAGGCGCGGGTGTCCCAGTCCTCTTCCACGGGGAAAGCGCCGCGGCCGGCAGGCTCATAGTCATACCGCTCACCGGAGGCCTGGGCCTGAGCGGCCACACCGTAAACGGCCTTGATGCCCGGGACGGCGGTCTGGATGCGGACCGACTTGTAGCCCAGTTCCAGGTGTTCGCGGACGGAATCGAACAGCGATTCGATGTCCGCGCCGGAAGCGTGGCCGTAGGCACGGAGGCCATTGCGTGATGCACCGCCCAGCAGCTGGTAGACGGGCATGTTGGCCATCTTGCCCTTGATGTCCCAGAGAGCCATGTCCACGGCGGCGATGGCCGCCATGGTGACGGGGCCGCGGCGCCAGTACGAGCTGCGGTACAGGAACTGCCAGGTGTCCTCGATCTTGTGCGGATCCTTGCCGATCAGCAGCTGTGCAACATGCTCCTTGAGGTAGGCGGCAACAGCGAGTTCGCGGCCGTTGAGCGTGGCGTCACCGATGCCGGTGACTCCGTCGTCCGTAGTGATGCGCAGGGTCACAAAGTTACGGGACGGGCTGGTCACGAACACTTCAGCGGCAATGATTTTCACGGCAGATCCTTTCGGGAACTTCAGGTCAGGTGGTGGAGCTTTGAATTATTGGCCTGCGGGCTTGCTGGTGTCAGCAGGCTCGCTGGCGGCGGCGGAGGTGCTGCCGGCGGCGGGGGTGGTTGCAGGAGTGGTCCCTTCGGCGGCGTTGCCGGCGTCAACCGGGCCCGGGTGTGCCGTCTTGGTTCGACGTTCCTGAATTTCCTTGAGAATTTCCGCATGCTTGACATCGGTCAGCGTGTACTTGGTCATCACCAGGACTGCAAGGAAAGTCAGGATGGCCGGGAGCGCACCCGCTGCGATCTGGATACCGAAGATGGCTTCCGGGGTCTGGGCCACTCCACCGGATTTGTAACCGCCGAGGGCGAGTGCATAGGCGGCAAGGGCCCCGCCAACAGCCTGGCCGGACTTGCGGGTGAAGGAGAAGAGAGCGTAGGTGATGCCCTCGGTCCGGACTCCGGTCTTCCATTCCCCATATTCCACGGTGTCGGCTTCGAGGGCCCACACCACGATGCTCATCGCCAGGACACCCACGAGGCTAAGGACAAGGCCGCCGAAGCCCACCATGACCATGCTTGCGGGGGTAAGGAAGATCACCACACCGCCGGCCACAGTGACCAGGGAAGAGTAGATGTAGATGTTCTTCTTGCCAATGCTGCGGACCAGTTTGGGCATAACCGCTGCCAGTGCGAACGTCAGGACCAGCTGGATGATGGACAGCACGGGGTAAAGGTCCAGCCGGCCGAGGACGTCGCGCAGGTAGTACAGCTGCACGGAGGTCAGTGCCAGGTAGCCGGAAAGGAAGAAGAAGGAGCTAACGCACAGCATCAGGAGCGGCTTGTTGCCCTTGAGGGTTTCGATGCTTTGCTTGACGGAAACGTTCGGGACGGCGCGGTGGACGCGTTCCTTGGCGGTCAGGACGGTGAAGAAGTAGAGGCCTGCGCCGATCACGACAAACACCAGGGTGATTGTGGTGAAGGTTGACTGCAGGTCTGCGCCGGGCTTGATGAGCGGTGCCACGAAGATGCCAAGGGCCGAGCCCACCAGCAGGCCGCCGATCATGCGGGCCGAGCCCAGCTTGGCGCGCTCCCCCGGATCCTGTGTCATGGCGCCGGCCAGCGAGCCGTACGGAATGTTCACGAGGCTGTAGGCCAGGCCCAGCGCGGCGTAGGTGACGTAGGCGTACAGCAGCGTGCCGGATTCACCGAGCTGCGGCACGGAGAACGTTGCCACGCTCAGCAGGAGCAGCGGGATGGAGCCGAACATGATGAAGGGGCGGAACTTGCCGAAGCGCTTGCTGTAGGTCCGGTCCACGAGCCGGCCGGCGAAGACGTCCGCGAAGGCGTCAAACAACCTGACCACGAGCAGTAGGGTCCCGGCGGCCGCAGCGGAGATGCCGGCGACGTCCGTGTAATACACCAGGAGGAACATGGTGGCGGTTGTAAAAGCGAGGTTGTTAGCGGCATCGCCGGCGCCATAGCCGATGATGCTGAGCTTGTTTAGCTTTTTCATGATTGGGCTCCTTTACCCTTGCCGCCATGGGGGCCGGCTAACTATCGAAATGCTATGCAGCTGTGAACCCTTGGGCTATGCCTAACCGGCAAATCCACATCCGGACGGGCGTGCCGCCGGTGGTAAGTCGTTGCTGTAATCCTAATCACTTGGCAATAAAATGGCAAGCGGTTGCCAACAATTTCTGTTGAAACTTAATGAAACTGCAGGTCAGGGAAAACAGCGCTGCCCGGTCCGGAAACCCGGACCGGGCAGCGCTGTTGTACTTGATCCGTCTTAGTGGTTCGCTACGGTCCTGCCGTGAATGAACCGCTCAGGCTGGCAACAAGATCCACTACACCGTCATCGGCCGCCAGGGCAGGATCAACCAGCTCCAGCAGTGCCTGGACGCGTTCGCGGCCCGCCAGCTTGTTCGCTTCAGCCACCTCGGCTGCGAGCGGATCGTGGAAATTGTCCGCGCTTGCGCCGAAATCAATCCAGGCCGCGATCATCCGTGCGGCAGCGTTTCCGGTCCTGCCCTGGGCACGTTCAGCCTGCAGGACCGGCACGGCGCGCATGCGCAGTTTGGTGCTGCCGTCCATGGCAATCTGCGCCAGGTGGTGGGCGATGCGCGCGTTGCTGAAGCGGGCCAGCAGGGCCTCCCGGTACGCCGGGATCTGCAGGTCGGCCCCGCCGGCGGCTGCACCGGACAGGTTGGCTTCGGCCTCGTCCCAGAAGCTTTCAACGGCTTTTCGGCATTCCGGGTCCGCAAGAGCCTCGGCCACCGTGGTGTGGCCGCGGAGCTGGCCGGCGTACGCCAGCAGGGAGTGCGCGCCGTTCAGGAGCCACAGTTTGCGGTTCTCGAACGGCTCGATGTGGTCAACGAAGACCGCCCCGGCATCTTCCCACCGGGGACGGCCGGCGGGGAAGCCGCCGCTGAGCACCCAGTTGGTGAAGGGTTCAGCAACAACCGGCGAGTTGTCCCGGTACCCGCAGGCGGACTCGACGGCGGCAATGTCCGCTTCCGTGGTGCGGGGCGTGATGCGGTCCACGGACGTGCTGACAAAGCTGACGTTCGCTTCCACCCAGGCGGCGAGGTCCGCGTCCCAGGCCTGCGCCAGGCCCGTTACAGCGTTGCGCGCCACGGTGCCGTTGGTGGCGAGGTTGTCGCAGCAGACGACGGCGATTGGCCCGGCTCCGGCGGCCCGGCGGGCGGCGAGGCCGAAGACCAGACGGCCCAGCGGCGTCGACGGGTTTCCGCTGCCGGAAGACAGCAGCGCAAGGTCCGCGGCGACGTCGGACGCGTTGGTATCGAGCTGCCCATCGGCACCCAGCCGGTACGCGGCTTCGGTGACGGTCAGCGTCACCATGGCGGTTGCCGGTGCTGCCACGAGTTCCGCGAGCCGCTGCACGTCTGCGCCGTCCACCGCTTCGACAATGCTTCCGACGACGGCGAAGGAGTCGCCGCTGTCAGCGCGTTCGACGAGCGTGAAGAGGCCGTCCTGCTCGGCGAGTGCCACGGCAGCATCCGGCCGGCGGCCGGTGAAGGCCGCGATGCCCCAGTCCGCGGCGTCGCTGGCTTGACTGGTGTACCAGGCCTGGTGCGAGCGGTGAAAGGCCCCCAGTCCGAGGTGCACGATCCGGACCGGCGGCTTCGAGGCCGTGTGCAGGGTGCGGTTCAGCCGGGGCAGTGCGGCAGCAGCGGCTGTCTGTTCGGCGCTTGTCTGTTCGGTAGTCACAGTTTGAAAACCCTTCGCGGGGACGAATCGACGAGGTCCACGATGAGTTCGTGGGCACGTTCTTCACTGACACGGTGCTCTGCCACCAGGCGGGCCAGGAAGGAGGCCTCGATCCGGCGGGACGCATCGTGGCGGGCCGGGACGGAGCAGAAGGCGCGGGTGTCGTCGATGAAGCCGGACGAGCGGGAAAACCCGGTGGTCTCGGTGACGGCCGAACGGAAACGAAGCATCGCATCCGGAGCGTCCAGGAACCACCAGGGCGCGCCAAGGTAGACGGACGGGTAGAACCCGGCCAGCGGTGCCAGTTCGCGGGAGAAGACGGTTTCGTCCATGGTGAACAGGACCAGGTGGAAATCCTTGGCGGTGCCGAAGTCCTGCAGCAGATCGCGGACGCCTTCGGTGTAGTTCACGGCGAACGGAATGTCGTGGCCCGTGTCGGCGCCGTACGCCTCGAACGTGGGCGTGTGGTGGTTGCGGAAGGACCCCGGGTGGATGGTCATGACCAGCCCGTCCTCTACGGACATGCGGCCCATCTGGTACATCATGTGGGCTTCGAAGGTGTTGCGGTCCGCGGCTGTGGCCTTGCCGGCGCGGGCGAGCTCGAAGATCCGCTCGGCTTCGGCGCGGTCCAGCTTCAGCGTGGCCGGGGTGGCCACGCCGTGGTCTGCGGAGACTGCGCCGTGCTCCACGAAGTAGCGGCGGCGGTTTTCGAGGGCCGTGATGTAGGCCCCGTATCCACTGGCACCGTCACCTGCGGCCTCGATGAGCCGGTCAACATTGGCGATCCAGGTGGGATGGGCAATGTTCAGGTACTGGTCCGGACGGAAGGTCGGCAGGACCCGGCCGTCGAACGTGGGGTCCTCGGCGATTGCCTTGTGGCTGGCGAGGTCGTCAAGGGGATCGTCCGTGGTGGCCAGGACCTCGATGTTGAAGTCCTTGAAGAGCTGGCGCGGACGGAATCCCGGCTCGACGAGCTTGGCCGCGATGGCGTCGTAGCTGGCATCGGCGGACATGTCACCAAGCTCGGCACCGAGCTTGAACACGCTGTCGAACTGGGTGCGCAGCCAGTAGCCGGAGGCGGTGCCCTCGAAGAGCGGCCACGCCTCGACGAAGGTGCGCCAGATATCGCGCGATTCGGGGGTGGTGGCACCGCCGGCGCGAAGCTTGTCCAGGGTGACGCCGCTGGCGTGGATGAGCCGGGTGACGTAGTGGTCCGGGCTGACCAGCAGCGCCGCCGGATCAGGGAACGGCGTGTTGTGCTCGATGACAGCAGCGTCAACGTGCCCGTGCGGAGAGATGATGGGGAGGTCCTGGACGCGCTGCAGGAGGTCGCGCGCAATGCTGCGCGTTCCTGGGTCGGCGGGCAGGAGCCTGTCTGGGTTGGCAGCAATCGACTGTGACATACGTCAATAATCGGCTCGGCTCAACGTTTTGTCAACCGGTTGCCATGATTTGCCAAATGTTGCAACCGGCCGGCCCCGGGCCTACCGGGCGGGCAGAATCCTGCCGCTGGAACCCCGCAGCACCAGTTCAGTCTCCACGCTCAGTGTGCCTGCCGGTTCCCCGGTCCCGTGGAGGAGGTCCAGGAGGCGTGTGGCTGCCCCGGCACCGCACTCCCCCAGCGGAGAACGCACGGTGGTAAGCGGCGGGGTGGTGAAGTCCGCGCCGAAAATGTCATCGAATCCCACAATGCTGATCTGGTCGGGCACGGTGATGCCCGCCGCCTGGAGCTCCTGCATCAGCCCAATGGCCAGGAGATCGTTGTAGGTCAGCACTGCCGTTGCACCGCTGGCGCGGATATCACGCGCCACCTGCCGGCCGCCGTCGACCGTTGGTTTGCTGGATTCGAGCCGCACGGCCTCAAGCCGGGACCAGTCGCAGGCTGCCTGCACACCCTCCCAGCGCCGTTCGGACATCCAGGATTCGGGCGGGCCCGCCACATAGGCAACCTTGTGATGGCCGTGGACGGCCAGGCTTCGCACCGCCTCGCTGATCCCCTTGTGTACGTCCGGCACCACACAGGGAACACCCGCCACTTCGCGGTTGATCACCACCACGGGTTTGTCCTGAGCCAGGGCCCGGATGTTGTCATCGTCCATGCGCGGGCTCGCCAGGATGAGGCCGTCCACAGTTGCCATCAGGCGGCGGGCCGCAGTGAGTTCCGTGGACGCAGACTCCGCGGACTCCGCCAGGACCAGGGTGTAGTCACGGTCCGTCGCCGTGGTCTCGGCGCCGCGGATGATGTCAAAGAACGTCGGGTTGGTGATGTCCGCGACGATCAGTCCGAAGGTGTTGGTCTTGCCCGTGGGGAGCGCACGGGCAAACGGATTGACCTGATAGTTCAGTTCGGCAGCCGCGTCTTCGATGAGTTTCTGGGTTTTGGGACTGACCCGGCCGGGCTTGCTGAGCGCCCGGGAGACCGTGGAGGCGTTGACGCCGGCAACCCTGGCGATGTCGTAGATGGTCGCGTTGGATTTTCCGTCCCGGCCGTGCTTCTTGACCGGCCCCACGGGTATGGCGGCGTCCGGCGTCTTGGGTTCAGTCACCGCCCCATCCTAACGAGGAAACCACCCAAGTAGGTCGCAGTTAATGTCGTTTTGGACGCCCATAACGACATTAACTGCGACCCAGTTGGGCAAAGTTGGCCAGCGGTTGCGCGCCGGCCCCGCCCCCGGCTACGAACGCGCGGGGAACTTGCCTTCTTCGGCGATGCGCTTGTTGAGCTCGGCGAGGAACTCGTCTTCGTTGAAGTCCAGCCCGACCTCCTTGCCGGTCCAGGCCGAAAGGTGGATGGCGTTGGCCAGGCGCACGCCGTTGATCCCGTCCGAGCCGGGCGCGAGCAGCGGCGTCCCGTCCAGGATGTTGGCGGCAAAGTTCTCCAGGACGCCGGAGTGCTGGGCGCCCCACGCGGACTCGAATTCGATGACCTCGGAGGTGTAGTACTCCTCCGGGTTCAGCTCGCCCATAAAGAGCTTGCGGACGTCGTCCATGTCCATGCCTTCGCTGAGCTCGCGCTCGGGCTTGTGCAGGCGGGTCACGGTGGCGGTCTTGCTGTTTTCGACCACGATTTTGCCCTGGTCGCCCAGGATTTCGAAGCGGTCGGTGCCGGTCAGGTCGTGCGTGGCAGTGACGAATACACCGGTTGCGCCGTCACCGTAATCAACAACTGCCGTCACTTCATCCTCGACGGCGATGTCGCGGCGGAAGCCGAAGGCAACCTTCGCGTACACAGACTTCGGCACGCCGCAGATCCACTGCCACAGGTCCAGCTGGTGCGGGGCCTGGTTGACCAGGACGCCGCCGCCCTCGCCGCCCCACGTTGCACGCCATTCGCTGGAGTTGTAGTAGCCCTGCGGCCGCCACCAGGTGGTGATGATCCAGTTGGTCCGGCGGATCTTGCCGATCTCGCCGTTTTCCACGATCTCTTTGAGCTTCTGGTACAGCGGGTTGTTGCGCTGATTGAACATGATGGCGAAGGACAGTTCCGGCTTGCCCGCGGCAAACTCATTCAGTTCCTTGACCTGCTTGGTGTAGACGCCGGCCGGCTTCTCCACAAGGGCATGAACATTGCGCTTGAGGGTTTCAATGCCCATCTCGGGGTGCAGGAAGTGCGGGACACAGGTAACCACCGCGTCAACGTCGCCGCTTTCCAGCATGGCGATGTAATCCTCGTAGAAGGGGACGCCGGGGTAGGTCTCCGAGGCAACGGCCTTCTTGGCCGGATCGATGTCGCAGATGGCGCCGATCTCCATGTTCGGAACAAGTCCGTCGGTGATGAACTTGGCGTAGGCGCCGCCCTGCTGGCCCAGGCCGATGATGCCGAGGCGTACTTTCTTGCTCACAGTTAGTTTCCTTTTTCGTTGGTTGAACGTGTTGGGCCGGATCAGAGGTTAGAAAAGTTCGGACTGGCCCAGTGCGATGAGGTTGTCGTAGGAGGTCTGCAGGGCTTCCCACACCGTCCGGCCGTAGAGTTCGTCCTGCTCTACCAGCAGGTACTCGGCGCCGGCAGCCTGGGCGGCCGGAATGATGGAGGCGAAGTCCAGGTTGCCTTCTCCCACTTCGGCGAACTGGACAACGTTCTTGAACTCGGTCATGAAACCCACGAAGTCGCCCGCGTCCAGCAGTCCCATGGCCGACTCCGGCATTTGGCCGATCCGGTAGTCCTTCAGGTGAACCATGGCGGTGCGGCCGGCGTACTTTTCGAGCGTGCGGACGGGGTCGAGGCCACCGCGCTGCACCCAGTGCACGTCGATTTCCATGCCCATGGCCGGGGAATTTTCGGCGATGATATCCAGCATGTACTTGCCGTCGAACTTCGCGAACTCGATGTGGTGGTTGTGGTAGTACAGGCTCAGGCCCTGCTCCTGCAGGCGCTCAGCGTATTCGTTGGCCTTCTTGGCGAAGTCAATCACAGCACCGATGGACGTCATTGCCTCGAACGGCAGCATGCCGATCCGCAGCAGCTTCGAGTCCAGGCTCTTGGCGTCCTCGACGATCTTGTCGAAGTGCTCCGCCAGTGAATCGCCGGGCCGGCCTTTAGGGGTCTCCATGGCCACCGAAAGTGCTGCGATGTCCATGCCCAGTTCGGAGCGGGAACGGTCCAGCTCAGCCACGTTCTCCGGCGTCATCGGGATCTGGGAGATCTCGACGGCGTTGTAGCCGATGTCGCTGACCTTGCGGAGCGTTTCGAACGCCCCGATCTCGGTGAAGCTTTCCCTCAGCATCATTGCCTGTACGCCAATTTTGGCTGAATCCGCCATGATGGTCCTCCGTTATTGTTGCGGTTGTTTTGGTTCTGGTGCGGTCCCTAGGCGGGGACGCCAGCCTGTTCGGCCTGCTGCCGCTGCTCTTCCAGCAGGCGGTGGCGGTCGGCACGGCGCTTCTCCTGACGGTCCGGATCCGGCACCGGGGAAGCGAGGAGCAATCGCTGCGTGTAGGGGTGCTCGGGGTCGCGCGTGACAACCTCGGCCGGGCCCTGTTCCACGATTTCTCCACGGTACATCACAGCCACACGGTGGCTGATGTGGCGGACGACGTCAAGGTCATGGGAGACAAACAGGTAAGAAACACCTGTGTCTTTCTGGATCTGCAGGAAGAGATCCAGGACTCGGGCCTGGGTGGAGAGGTCCAGTGCGCTGACCGGCTCGTCGCAGACGATGAGTTTGGGAGAGAGCGCAAGGGCGCGGGCGATCGCAACGCGCTGGCGCTGGCCGCCGCTGAACTCACGGGGCAGCCGGTGGAGTGCGTCGGAAGGGAGCCCCACCTGGTCCAGGAGCTCCTTCACGCGGTTCTTGGCGGCCGATGCCTCCATGCCCTGCACGCCCAAGGGTTCGGCGAGGATGTCGCCGATTTCCAGGGCCGGGTTCAGGGACGTGTAGGGGTCCTGGAAGACCACCTGCATGTCCCGGCTGAGGATGCGGCGCTGCTTCCGGTTGGCGTGGCTGATGTCCTGGCCTTCGAAGATGATCTTTCCGCCGCTCACCGGGGCCAGGCCAAGCACCGCACGGCCCAGTGTGGTCTTGCCGGAGCCGGACTCCCCCACCAGGCCCAGGGTCTCCCCCTGGCCGATGCTGATGTTGATGTCCGTGAGCGCCCGGAACTTTTTCGCCCGGAAACCCTTGCCCGCGTAGTCCACCACCAGGTTTTCCACGCGGAGGAGTCCGTCCCGTGCCGGGGCTGATTCCGAGGCGTTCAAGGCTGCAGTCTCGGTCACAGTACGTTCTCCTTCACGGTAGAGGGCACCAGCATGGTCATCGGTTCCTTGCCTTCGAGCATGGAAGCCAGAAGTGTCTGGGTGTAGCTTTCCTTCGGGTTGCGCAGGATCTCCCGCACGGGGCCTTCCTCCACGAGGCGGCCGTTCTGCATGACCACCACGCGGTCGCAGAGGTCGGCCACCACGCCGAAGTTGTGGGTCACCATGATGACGCCCACGCCGAGACGGCGCTGGAGGTCGCGGATCAGGTCCAGGACATCGGCCTGCACGGTGACATCCAGGGCGGTGGTGGGCTCGTCGGCAATGATGAGGTCCGGTTCACAGCTGATGGCACCGGCGATCAGTACACGCTGGGCCATGCCGCCGGAAACCTCGTGGGGGTAGGCCTTGAAGGTCCGTTCCGGATTGACGATTCCGACGTCGGCGAGGAGCTTCATGGCCCGGGCGGTGGCTTCGGCCTTGGAGATTCCCAGGACCCGCACCATGGGGGTCACGAGCTGGTAGCCGATGGTGAACGCCGGGTCCAGGTTGCTCATGGGTTCCTGCGGGATGTAGGAAATCCGCTTGCCGCGTAGCTTGGACAGCCGGTCCTGGTTCACTTTGTCCTCGCCGGGCGCCACGGTGTAGCTGCCGTCGAACTGGATGGCACCGGCCACAATGCGCGCAGTGTCCGGCAGCAGGCCCAGGATGGAGAAGGCAGTCTGGGACTTACCGGAACCGGACTCGCCCACAATGCCCAGGATTTCGCCGCGGTCCACGTGGAAGGAAACGTCGTCGACAACCTTCTTGATGGAACCGTCCGCCTGGGGATAGCCCACGCCGAGGTTGGTCACCTTGACCAGGTGGTGTTCGGTTCCGGCCTCGACGGCGGCAATGGTCTTGCGTGCTGCCTTGGCAGCGCTGGCGGCGGCCGCATCCTGCGCCGCATGGGCCTGCTTCCGGCGGTGCTTGATCTTCTCGCCGTCTTCCAGGGCGTCGCGGATGGCGTTGCCCAGCAGGACAAGGGAACCGATGGCCAGTGCCATCGCAAAGGCGGGCCAGAACAGCAGCGACGGCGTGAGGTAGACGTTCTTGAAGCCTTCACTGAGCATCACACCCCAGGTTGCCTTGGCCGGATCACCCAGGCCCAGGAACTCCAGGGCGGACTGGATGGCAATGGCAACACCGGTGATGGCTGCGGTCTGGATGATGATCGGAGCCCGGACCACCGAGAAGATGTGGCGCGTGATGATGCGCAGGTCGGACAGTCCCGAGACGCGTGCCGCGTCAACGTAGAGCTCGTTGCGGACCGACTGGACCGCAGAGCGCACCAGCCGGAAGTAGGACGGGCTGATCAGGACCCCGAACGCGATCATGGCGATCCACACGGACGGACCGTAGGCCGAGCGGATGGTCATCAGCACGATCAGGCCGGGGAGGCTCATGAGGATGCCAACAATCCAGTTGGCCACGGCCTCAAATTTCCCGGCGTAGTAGCCTGCCACGAGGCCGGCAGGAAGGCCGATCACAATGGCGACGGCGGCGCAGAGCAACGCTGAGAGCAGCGTCAGCTGCGCGCCGAACAACAGCCGGCTCCAGACGTCGCGCCCGGAGCTGTCCGTGCCGAGGATGTTGACGGCGTCGGGCGCCGCCAGGGTCTTGGAGATGTTCGCGAAGTTCTCGTCGAACGGTGCCAGGGCATCGGCGAAGACGGCCATGACGGCCAAGGCCGCCAGAATAACGATGGCGATGATGCCAAGCGGGTTTTTGAACAGGCGCCTGAGGACTGTTGACCGGACCACTGTGCCGCTCTGGCCGGGTTGTCCGGGAACGGGGCTCCCGGGAGCGGGGGTGCCGGGCGCCGGTGTCAGGGCTGAGGTTTCGACGGACTCGGTCACGAGACACGCACCTTCGGGTTAAGCCAGCCGTTGAGCATGTCAACAATGAGGTTGACCACGATCACAACGGCGACGGTGTACATAACGACGCCCATAACCACCGGCTGATCGCTTTGGATGGTGGCCGTTACGGCCATGGGCCCCATGCCCGGAAGGGCAAAGATGGACTCGAGGATGACAACCCCGCCGAGCATGCCAATCAGCTGAAGGCTGAGCACGGTGAGCCCGGCGGGCGCCGCACTGCGCAGGACGTGCTTGAAGAGCACTTCCCGTTCACCAATGCCGCGGCTGCGGAGGGTGCGGACGTAATCACGTTCGAGCTGCTTGATGACGGCGCTGCGGATCTGCTGCGCACCGCCGGTGACACCGTTGATGAGCAGGGCGATCACCGGAAGGGTCAGGGAGAGAACCCAGGCATCCGCACCCACGCCGGGCGAAATGGTGCTCGTGGCGGGGAAAAGGCCCATCTGGATGGCCAAAATGGTGACAAGGATGATGCCGATGACGAACCCGGGGATCGAGTCGCCGATGATGGCACCGATCTGGACCACCCGGTCCACCCAGCCGCGTTTGACGGCTGCGGCGACACCAATGAGGGTAGCGATGATGGAAATGAAGATCATAGCCACGACCACCATGGTCATGGTCACGGGAATACGGGTGGCGAGGGCGTTGGCAACGGGTTCGGACGTGAACCAGGAGGCACCCAGGTCTCCGCCCAGTGCGCTGGTAAGCCAGCTGAAGTAGCGGGTGATAATGGGCTGATCGAGCCCCAGCTCGGCTTCCTTGACGGCCAGCTGCTCCGGTGTTGCCTGGTCGCCCAGGATGTTCCGGGCGATGCTGCCGCTCGATACGTAGAGCAGGGAAAAGGTGAGGATCGAGACGGCAAGCAGGACGACTACGCCGCTGCCGAGGCGTTTAAGGATGAAGGGGATCATTGCTGGCTCCATTGAACTGGAATGGATTGGGTGCCCGGTCCGGCAGCCCACCGTCGATGGTGGCCTGCCGGACCTGTGCAGTTGTTTTGTTTGACTACGGGCCCTGGATTACTTGGCGGGCGCGTAGTTGTAGATCGACGGAACGGCCTGCTGGACCTGCGGCGTCACGGTGATCTTGGAGTTGTGGTAGTACATCTGGTTCACCCGGAACAGCGGTGCGAACCAGGCCTCGTCGACAACGTACTTGTTGACTTCCCGGGCCAGCTTTGCTGCATCGGCACCGCCGGTCTGGACAGCGTCAATCTTTGCCTGCAGGTCAGGGGTGGTGTTCTTGAAGGCGTTGTACAGCGCCTTGGTGGAAACGATCTGGTTGATGGCAACCCACGGCTCACCCTGGAAGAGCGAGAAGTACATGGTGGTGAACTTCTGCGCAGCCACGTCGGACGTGAAGGTATTTGTGATCGCGGAGCCAACGTTCAGCGTGATGCCGATGTCGGCCAGCTGCTGCTTGACCACGGCGATCTGCGTTTCAAAGCCGGGAACGGACGGGACCTCGAGCGTGACTCCGGTTTCGTAGCCGGCTTCCTTCAGCAGGGCCTTGGCCTTCGCGGGATCGTACGGGTACTTGTTCTCCAGCTCCTCAGCCCAGGCGCCGCTCTCCTTGCCGAAAGGCTGCGAGGTGGGCGTGCCCTGGCCCAGCAGGACCTGGTCCAGGATGGTCTTGCGGTCGAACGCGTAGTTGATGGCCTGGCGGACCTTGACGTTGCCGAGCGGTGTGTTCTTGGCACCGTCACGGTCCATCAGCAGCAGGCCCTGCCAGTCCACCTGGTTCGCGGTAAGGGTCATTTTGGCGCCCTCGGCCTGCTTGCCCGTCTTGGGATCCAGCAGCGTGGCGTCCACCTGGCCTGACACGAGGGCATTGGTGCGCGCGGTCAGGTCAGTCAGGATCTTGAAGGTGACCTTCTCGAACTTCTGGAGGTCCTTGTTCCAGTAGCCTTCACGTGCGGTGAAGACGGACTGCGAGTCTTTGACCGTGGCGGACTTGTCCATCACATACGGGCCGGAGCCGACGGGCTCGGTCTTGATTGCTTCAGTGCCCAGTGCCTTGGGGCTGCCCATCAGACCGGCGGCCTGGCTGAGGTAGAACTCCAGGGACGGGTCCGGGGCGCTCAGGTTCAGTTCGATGGTGTCGGCGTCTACTACCGCGACGTCGGCGACGGCGGTCAGCTGGGCCATCTGCGGGCCGTTGGCCTTCTTGAAGTGGTCCAGGTTGGCCTTGGCCGCTTCGGCGTCGAACTTGGCGCCATCGCTGAAGGTCACATCCGTGCGGAGGTCCACCGTGAGCTTGGTGTTGGTGTCGTTGTACTTCCACTCGGTGGCAAGCATGGGGCTGAGCTTGCCGTCCGGCTGGCGCAGGAGCAGCGAGTCGTAGGCAGCCTGGTACGGCTGGAGGTAGTGGCCCACGTGGGCCTGTGCCGGGTCCCAGGAGCGGAGTTCCTGAACTGCACCCAGTGTCAGCGAGGCTGTTTTGGCTGTGGCACCCGCGCCGGCGGGGGCTCCCCCGCCGCAGGCTGTCAGCGCCATTACCGAGCTGACGATAAGAGCGGCTGCTGCCGCTTTGGGACCTAACTTCATTGTTGGCTCCTGAATCTGTGGAACGTGAGATATACGAATCCGGTCGGTGTGGCGCGGGCCACACCGACCTTGCGAGATTCAGAGTACGCATGATTGCCAACTTTGGCAACCGATTGTCATTTTTGTTGCAACTTTAAAATCCAAGAGCCGCAAATGAAACGTTCAAACAGCTACAACCGGTTGCCCGCAAACCTTAGGAGACCTGCGCCAGTGCCTCGGGGTAGCTCTGTCGGTAGATATCCTTGACGATCCGCAGCGATTTCTCCGCCTCTTCCGGGTCTATCCAGAAGGGCCCGGGTTCACCGAGCCGGGCATAGAAGTCGCTGATAAGCAGCTCGTGCGAGACGCCCCAATAGGCGCGTCCGCCGGATTCCACCACACGTTCGGGCACTACGTCCACGCGGCCGTCCGCATGCGCTACCGTCAGGTCTCCGCGCAGGCTGAGCGTGGCTTTCTCGGTCACGATGTCCAACGTCACCGGCGCATTGACGGCATTGGCCAACGTGGCATAAAAAGCACTGCGGACCCCGCTGGCGTGCTCTGCCACGAATTCCGCGGTGTCCTCCACCTCAATCGTTTCGCCCAGGAACCGGGTGGCCGCATGGCCGGACACCGACACAACGTCGCCCACCAGCCACTGCAGCAGGTCCACGGTGTGGATGGCCTGGTTCATCATGAGCCCGCCGCCACCGCCTTCCCACGTGCCGCGCCAGGGCCGGCTGCGGTAGTAGTCAGCATCGCGGTGCCACATTACGGTGGCCGAAGCTCCCACCACCGCACCCAGCTCGCCGGTGGACAGCAGCGCATGCATGGCCTGGGCCGTGGCGTTGTAGCGGTTCTGGAAGCAGACAGCAATCTTGGCGCTGCTCAGCTTCGCGGCCTCCACCAGCCGGCGGCACTCCTCAAGCGTGTGCGCCAGCGGCTTTTCCACAATCACATTGACGCCCCGCTCGAGGCAGTCCGCGGCAATTGCGGCATGCGTGTTGTGCGGCGTGGTGATATGCACAACGTCCGGACCGATGGCCTCGATGAGGCTGTGGTGGTCCGCGAATCCCGGAACACCGTAGGCTGCCACGGCGGCGGCAAGGCGCCCGGGGTCCGGGTCACAGACGCCGGCCAGCCGCGCGCCGTCGAGTTTCGCGATCGCCTCGAAGTGGACAGCCGAAACGTCGCCGCAGCCAATGACCGCGGCCTTCAGGCCGGTCACGAAAGCTCGATCCCGTTCTTGGCAGCGAGCGATGCGAACGCCCGGGCGGCGGCGCCGAAGGCAACCGGCCCGGAGAAGCCGCCAAGCTCATGATGGCTGGCAAGGTGGGGTTCCAAGGATGCGAAGCCTGCGTAGCCGTCCGCCTTCAGCGCGGCGATGGTGGCGTCGAGTTCGCCGTCGCCCTCCCCGGAGGGCACAACCTCGCCTGTGGCCATGATGGCGTCCTTGACCTGGAGGTATTCGAGGTACGGGCGGAGCATGGCGTAGCCCTCGGTGTACGGCCGGACGCCCACCTGGACGAAGTTAGCGTTGTCCCACGCAACGCGCAGCGCGGGGGAATCAACAGATTCCATGATGTCCAAAACGCGCTGGGGCGTATCCCCGTAGATATCCTTTTCGTTCTCGTGCAGGAGGACGACGCCGGCGCTTTCGGCTTCGGCGGCCAGTGCCCGCATGCGGGTGATGACGTCGTCGCGGATTTCTTCGGGAGTCTGGGCTTCACTCCTGTAGAAGGAGAAGATGCGGATGTATTTGGTATCCAGTCCCTTGGCCACGGAGATGATCTGGCGCAGGCGCTCCACCTCGTGCTCGACCGGCAGGCTGATGTCCACCTTGCCAATCGGGCTTGCCACAGCCGAGACCTTCAGGCCCTTCGCGTCGAGGATGCCCTTGAGTTCAGCAACCTGTCCGGGGGTCAGTTCGGAGACGTTGACGCCCCACGCGCTGCGGACTTCGATGTAGCTGGCGCCAAGAGCCAGCATGACGGCAGCCTGGACAGCCGGATCCGGATCCACTTCGTCGCCGAATCCTGAAAGCTGCCAAACAGTCCTGGTTGCTTCGTTTTCCGTTGTGGTCACAGGGATCTCCTTAGGTTTGCCCGCAACCGGACAGCCTGGGTGCCGCTCCGGTGCGCGGGTGACTTGCTTCACAAAGTTCTGCACTCAGTCTAGACATGTTGGGAAATGATGACAACCGATTGCCAAATGTTGACATCTTGTGGCAATCTAGGAGCATCAGGGCTGTGGTTATCGTCACAGTGCCCTCATTGTCCCGTTCAGAGAGGAACGCCATGGCGATGCAAGCAGCCGGAACAGACCGTCCTGCCACCATCCACGACATTGCCGCCATGTGCGGGGTGGCTGCGTCCACGGTGTCGCGTGCACTGTCCACCCCCGACAGGGTCAACGTCCGCACCCGTGCGCGCATCGAAGCGGCGGCCGCCCAGCTGAACTACACACCAAACAGCCAGGCGAAAGCCCTGAGTTCCGGACGCACGGGCGCAGTGGGCGTCCTGGTCCCTGACATCACCAACCCGTTCTACTTCGACCTGATCCGGGGCACCCAGCTGCAGCTCAAGGCGGCCGGCTACACGCAACTGCTGGTGGACACGGAGGAGTCGGATGAAGTTGAAGCCAGCAGCATGGAGCAGCTGCGCAAAAGCGCCGACGGCATCATCGTCACCGCGTCCAGGCTCAGCGACGACGCACTCCTGGCCGCGGCCGCGAAGATTCCGATCGTCACCATCAACCGGGATGTGGCCGGCGTACCCGCCGTGGTCATCGACACGCCCTCGGCCACCAGCCAGGCCCTGGACCACCTGATTTCGCTGGGCCACACGCACATCGCCTACATGGCAGGGCCCCTCACCTCCCAGTCCAGCACGCTTCGCTGGACTGCCTTGGCGGCCGCCGCCGAGGAACGCGGAGTGGATGTCCGCCGGCTCGGTCCCTTCGCTCCCAAGACGCAGTCCGGCGCTGCCGCCGCCGACGCCGCCGTGCACTCCGGCGTGACCGCCTGCATCGCCTTCAACGACCTGATCGCCATTGGAATGCTCCAGCGCCTGCGCGAACGCGGTATCCGGGTACCGGAGGACATGAGCGTGGTGGGCTGCGACGACATCTTCGGCGCTGACTTCTGCAATCCTCCGCTGACCACCATGGCCTCGCCGATCGAGCAGGCCGGCCGCGTGGCCGTATCCATGCTGCTGGCCCAGCTCAACCCGCTGGCCGGCGGGGGCAGCCGCAGCCGCTCCCTGATGCCCACGCACCTCACCGTCCGCGGCTCCACCGGGCCGGCGCCGGCTGCGTCGTAGCTCTTCCCGGCGACACGTCCCCTCACAAGGGACACAGTTGAGCGTTGTTGACAGCGCTGACTAGGCTGGATCACATGCGCGAACTCCAGGCCACCATCATCAAAGAAATGGGCGTGCAGCCCCGGATCGATCCGCGCGGGGAGGTGCGCAGGCGCGTTGATTTCCTGAAGGAGTATCTCCGGGCCACCCAGACGAAGGGCTTCGTCCTGGGCATCTCGGGCGGGCTGGACTCCTCGCTTGCCGGGCGCCTGGCCCAGCTGGCCGTGGAGGAGCTCGAGGCGGAGGGAGTGGAGGCTAACTTTGTGGCCGTCCGCCTGCCCTACGGCGTCCAGCACGATGAGGACGACGCCCAGGCCGCCCTGGACTTTATCCAGGCCAAAACCGAGTGGACATTCAACATTTCGGCGGCCGTGGACGGCTTCGAGAACGAGTTCGAGAAGACTGTTGGAAACGGGATTTCCGATTTCCACAAGGGGAATACCAAGGCCCGGACGCGGATGATCGCGCAGTACGCCCTCGCCGGCGAGCACAACTACCTGGTGATCGGTACGGACCACGGCGCGGAGTCCGTCACCGGGTTCTTTACAAAATTCGGCGACGGCGGCGCGGACATCCTGCCGCTGTTCGGCCTGAACAAGCGCCAGAACCGCGAGCTCCTGGCTGAGCTTGGTGCGCCCGCCCGCGTCTGGGAGAAGGTGCCCACAGCGGACCTCCTGGATGACAAGCCGGGACGCACGGACGAGGATGAACTCGGCGTCAGCTACGACCAGATCGACGACTACCTCGAAGGCCGGGACATCCCGGAAGCCGCCGCCCAGCTGATCGAGCAGAAGTACCTCCGGACCCGGCACAAGCGCACCGTCCCGGTCACCATCTTCGACACCTGGTGGAAGTAGGCCGCAGCGCACCACCTTCCATACCCTTGGAAGTCCTAGTATATTGCTGGTGAGATCATCACGCGGGCTGTTGGCCCGGCAATGTCAGGAGGCACCGTGGGCACTCCGCTCCCCCGCGATCCCATCGCCGAGGCACGGCAGAACTGGGAACGCCACGGCTGGGGAGACGTCGCTGCGCCCATGGCAGCCATCACCGCCATCATGCGCACCCAGCAGATCCTGCTCGCCCGGATCGAGGCGGTCCTCAAGCCGTTCGGGCTGACGTTCGCCCGCTACGAGCTGCTGGCGCTGCTGAGCTTCGCCCGCAGCGGCGCGCTGCCCATGAACAAGGCAAGCGCGCTGCTCCAGGTGCATCCCACCTCGGTGACAAACGCCGTCGACCGCCTCGAACAGGCGGGCCTGGTGGCCCGCTCCCCGCACCCCACCGACGGCCGGACCACCCTGATTGAGCTCACCGCCGAGGGCCGCACCCTGGCGAAACGCTCGACGGCGGCGCTCAACACCGAGGTATTCGGCAAGTCCGGTTTCGCCGACGAGGACGTGGAGCACCTGCTCCGGGTCCTGGGCGATTTCCGCAAAGCCGCCGGCGACTTCACGGACTGATCGATTGCTCCGTACCTGTCCTTTAGGTGGCTCAAAACGACAGGTACGGAGCAATGGATGGTTGGTTAGCGGTGGTTGAACTCCGGCTTGCGCTTTTCGCTGAACGCGGCCATGCCTTCCTTCTGGTCCTCCGTGGCGAACAGCGAGTGGAACATCCGGCGTTCGAACAGGACGCCCTGCGCGAGGCCCAGCTCGAAGGCGGCGTTCACGGCTTCCTTGGCCAGCATGGCGGCGGGCTTGGACTTGGACGCGATCACTTCGGCAGCCTTCAGTGCTTCCTCCACCACCGATGCCGCCGGCACCACGCGTGAAACCAGTCCCGCGCGTTCGGCCTCGGCGGCATCCATCATGCGTCCGGTGAGGACCATGTCCATTGCCTTGGCTTTGCCTACCGCGCGGGTCAGGCGCTGGGACCCGCCCATGCCCGGGATGACGCCGAGGTTGATCTCCGGCTGGCCGAATTTGGCGTTGTCGCCGGCGATGATGACATCGCACATCATCGCGAGCTCGCAGCCGCCGCCCAGGGCGAACCCGGATACCGCAGCCACCACCGGGATCCGCAGCCTGGTCAGGCTTTCCCATCCCCGGAACCAGTCCGCCGCGTACATCTCCACGTAGCCTTTGGAGGACATTTCCTTGATGTCCGCGCCCGCTGCGAAGGCCTTCTCCGAGCCGGTGATCACCACGGCACCCACGGCGGGGTCGGCGTCCATGGCGGTGGTGGCGGCTACAACCTCCTCCATCGTGGCCTTGTTCAGGGCGTTGAGCGCCTGTGGCCGGTTGAGGGTCACCAGCCCCACCCGGCCACGTTGTTCCACAAGAATGTTTTCGTAGTGCTGCGCCAAGCCGTGCCCCTTAGTGTGTGAGTGAAAAGTTGTCCACGTGCAACGCTACGTGGCTGATTTGTCCCTGATATCCGTGATGATGCCCGAGAAATCGCGTCCTGCCCCGCCCCCTGCGGCGAACTCGTCGTAAATCCTGGACGCCAGCGGCCCCATCTGTGCCGCCACGCCGGTGCTTTCCAGGGCGTTCAGGGCGAGCCGCAGGTCCTTGGCCATCAGCGCGCCGGCGAACCCGGGCTGGTAGTCGCGGTTGGCCGGGCTGGTTGGTACGGGCCCGGGAACGGGACAGTTGGTGGTCAGCGCCCAGCATTGGCCGGAGGCATTGGCGGCGACGTCGAACAGTGCCTGGTGCGTCAGGCCGAGCTTCTCGCCAAGCACAAAAGCCTCGCTGACGGCGATCATGGACACACCCAGGATCATGTTGTTGCAGACCTTCGCGGCCTGCCCGGCGCCGTGGTCCCCGCAATGGACAACGCGCTTTCCCATCAGCTCCAGGACGGGTTTCACGGTTTCGAAGTCTTCCGGCAGGGCACCCACCATAAATGTCAGGGTGCCCGCTTCGGCCCCCACCACACCGCCGGAAACGGGTGCGTCAACGGAGCGGTGCCCGGCCTCCAAGGCGATCGCAGCGGCCTCGCGGGCCTCGTCAACATTGATGGTGGAGCAGTCGAGGAACATGGTGTCAGGCGCGGCCACTGACAGCAGGCCGGGCGCCCCGTCCACGCCGCGGTAGGCGTCCAGGACGTGCTGTCCGCTGGGCAGCATGGTGAGCACAATGGCGGCGCCGGTCACCGCTTCCGCCGCGGAGGCAGCCATGGGGATGCCGTGTGCTTTCGCCGCCTCCACGGCCGCGGGCACCGGATCGTAGCCCGCCACGCCGTGCCCGGCCTTGATCAGGTTGGCCGCCATGGGACCGCCCATATGGCCCAGGCCAAGGAAGGCGATGGTGCCGGAAGCTGCTCTGTCAGACATGGTCGGACTCCTTAGTGTGAAGTTGGAGCTCACGGTCGCCCAGGGGCGCGAAGTAGTGTTCGACGTCGGCCGCGGTCACTTCAGCGAGGGTCGCGGGCTTCCAGTGCGGGTTGCGGTCCTTGTCCACCACCTGGGCGCGGATGCCTTCGCGGAAGTCCGGCCCCGCCAGGGAGCGCATCCCCACCCGGTATTCCTGCGCCAGCGTTTCCGCCAGCGAGAAGCCGCGCACGCGCCGCAGGGAGGCAAGCGTGAGCTTCACGGCGGTGGGCGACTTCGCCTCGATGGTGGCTGCAGCGTCCGCCGCTTCCCCGCCCGCGGCGCGGAGCCGGCGGACAATCTCCTCCGCGTCGTCGGAGGCATAGGCAGCATCGATCCATTCCCGCCGTTCCGCAAGGGCCGAGGCCGGCGGATCCTCCGCGAAGCGCCCGACGGCGTCTGCCGCCGTCGCGCTTTCCAGCGCTTCGGCGAGCGCCGGGAGGCTGCCGGACGGCACAAAGTGGTCCGCGAGCCCGAGGAACAGTGCGTCGGCCCCGCTCAGGTGGGCGCCGGTGAGCGCCGCATGCGTGCCGGACTCCCCCGGCGCGCGGGACAGCAGAAGGGTCCCGCCGACGTCGGGCACAAAACCGATGGTGGTTTCCGGCATCCCGGTGCGGGTCCGCTCCGTGACGACGCGGAGGGAGCCGTGCGCGGAAATTCCTACGCCGCCGCCCAGCACCAGGCCGTCCATAAATGCCACGTACGGTTTGGGGTAACGGGAAATGAGCGCGTTCAGCCGGTACTCGGTGGTCCAGAACTCCGCTGTGGCGCTGCCTCCCGCCAGTAGGTCCTGGTAGATGGCCACGATGTCACCGCCGGCGCACAGGCCACGGTCCCCTGCGCCGCGGACCAGGACGGTGGCCACGGCGTCATCCTGGGCCCAGGTAGTGAGCTGCTCCAGCACGGCTGCCACCATGCCGGCGTTCAGCGCGTTGACGGCCTTTGGCCTGTTCAGGGTGATGACGCCCAGGTGTCCGCGGCGTTCAAACAGGACCTCAGGTGCCTGCTCCGCTTGGGGTGACCTGCCCATCAGCTGCCGGCCGGCATCACGAAGCTGGCGCCCTGGCGGATGCCGGAGGGCCAACGGGTGGTGACCGTTTTGGTCTTGGTGTAGAAACGGAACGCATCGGCGCCATGCTGGTTGAGGTCCCCGAAGCCGGAGGCCTTCCAGCCGCCGAAGGTGTAATACGCGATGGGCACCGGAATGGGGACGTTGATGCCCACCATCCCCACTTCCACCCGGCTGGCAAAGTCGCGGGCAGCATCCCCGTCCCGGGTGAAGATCGCGACGCCGTTGCCGAACTCGTGCTCGGAGCAGAGCCTCAGCGCCTCGTCGTAGTCGGCGGCGCGGAGGACGCTGAGGACCGGGCCGAAGATTTCTTCCTTGTAGATCTTCATGTCCTTGGTGACGTTGTCGAAGAGCGTTGGGCCCACCCAGAAGCCGCCGTCGTAGCCGTCCACGGTGAGGCCGCGGCCGTCGGCCACCAGCGTGGCGCCCTCGTCCACGCCGGCCTGGATGTAGCCCTCGATCCTGTCCTTGGCGGAGGCTGCCACCACCGGTCCGAAGTCGGATTCCTTGTCCAGGCTGTGGCCCACCTTGAGAGCTTTGACGCGCTGGGTCAGCTTGGCCACCAGGGCGTCGGCGGTCTCCCGGCCCACGGGAACGGCAACGGAGATGGCCATGCAGCGTTCCCCGGCGGAACCGTACCCGGCACCGATCAGGGCGTCGGCAGCCATCTCGAGATCGGCGTCGGGCATGATCACCATGTGGTTCTTCGCGCCGCCGAAGCACTGTGCGCGCTTGCCGTGCGCGGCCGCCGTGGCGTAGATGTATTGGGCGATCGGGGTGGAGCCCACAAAGCCGATGGCCTTTACCCGCGGGTCTTCAAGGAGTGCGTCCACGGCTTCCTTGTCCCCGTTGACCACGTTGAAGACGCCGTCCGGAACACCGGCCTGGCTGTAGAGCTCGGCAAGCCGCAGGGGCACGGACGGGTCGCGTTCGGAGGGCTTGAGGATAAACGCATTTCCCGCGGCGAGCGCCGGACCGGACTTCCACAGCGGGATCATGGCCGGGAAGTTGAACGGGGTGATGCCCGCGACGACGCCGAGGGGCTGGCGGAGTGAGTGGACATCGATGCCTGTGCCGGCGTCGTCCGAGAATTCACCCTTGAGCAGGTGCGGGGCGTTGGCGGAAAACTCCACCACTTCGATGCCGCGCTGGATATCGCCCTTGGCATCGGGGAAGGTCTTGCCGTGCTCGGAGGACAGCAGGGTGGCGAGCTCGTCCATGTTCTCGTTGACCAGATCCACAAATTTGAGCAGGATCCGGCCCCGCCGCTGCGGGTTCATGGCCGCCCATTCCAGCTGGCCCTTCTCGGCGGTGGCCACCGCATTGGCCACTTCTTCCTTGCTGGCCAGCGGCACCCTGGCCTGCACCTGGCCCGTACAGGGATCGTAGACATCGCTGAACCGCCCGGACGTGCCGTCGATCCGCTGGCCGCCGACGTAGTGTGAAAGCTCGTGCACCATCGAATGCTCCTTTGCATGTGGGGGTCGTCCCTGAACCCGAATCTACTCGGACTTCCTACTAATTTCTAGGGGGCGCCGGGCCGGGGCGCCCTGGCCGGGATGACGGGATTCAGGCCTGCCGGGCAGCCCGCTCCGCCGGCAGCCTGGCGCTCATCCGATGAGCTTCCTCCATGAGGAGTTTGCCGAGAAGTTCCTGCCGCTCCGGGCGGAACCGAGGCTCGATGCCGGTGAGCGAAAGGGCACCCACCGGCCGCCCCAGCTGGTCGAACACGGCAGCCCCCATCCCCCAGCTGCCCTCCAGGACAAGCCCCGGATTCACGGCATAGCCATGCAGCCGTGTCCGTTCGAGGTTGCCGCGGACAAGGTCCTGGCGGTGGCCGGCAGCAAAGGCTCCTGCGTGCTGCTCCCAGTTGGACAGGATGTCCTCCTGTTCGCCGTCCGGCAGGAAGGCCATGATCGCCGTCCCGGCTGAGGCCACGCCGAGCGGAAAACGGACGCCCTCATGCAGGACGAAGGACCGTACCGGGAAACTGCCCTCCTCGCGCAGCACACAGACCGTTTCGTGGCCCCGGCGGATGGAGTAGAAGGCGCTCTCCCCGGTTTCCTCGGCCAGGCGGCGCAGGCCAGGCCGGGCGATGTCCTCAAAGGGAAAGCGGGCCGCCGCCACGGATCCCAGCAGGAAGATCTCCGGGCCAAGGATCCAGTTGCCGCTTTTGGCATCGTGATCCAGGAGGCCTTCGGCGGCGAGGGAGGCCAGGAGCCGGTGGACGGTGGGCCGGGTCAGTCCGGACTCGCGGACCAGGCCGGCCAGGGAACTCCCCTCCGGCTTGCGGCCGACCAGGCGCAGCAGCGACGCAACCCGCCCTACCACCTGCGTGCCTTGGACTGGATGTGCCATAAAGGCCTCCTGTAAGAGAATTCCTCCACAATGTGGACACTCTAAAGCCTACCGTCCACGCTGTGAAAGAACAGCGCTATTGGGCGGATTGCGCCGTTGACCGAGTTCGGGCGCCACCATAGGCTCCTGGATCAGGCCCGTTGTCCACAAAGTGGATATCACTGAGGCGCTCTGACCGCTCGATGACGAGGAGATGGAATGTCCAAACTTAAATCCAACGCCGCAGCTGCCCTGGAGGACCTGCTCCGGGACGGCATGACGCTCGCGGTGGGCGGTTTCGGCCTGAGCGGCATCCCGGCAGACCTGATCGAGGCGGTCCGCGATTCCGGCGTCCGCGAACTCACTGTCGTCTCCAACAACATGGGGGTGGACGGCAAAGGCCTGGGCATCCTGATCGAAGCCGGCCAGGTCCGCAAGGTCATCGCCTCCTACGTCGGGGAAAACAAGCTCTTCGCCGAGCAGTACCTCGCCGGAAAACTCGAGGTGGAGTTCACCCCGCAGGGCACCTTGGCGGAACGCCTCCGCGCCGGCGGCGCCGGCATCCCCGCGTTCTACACCAAAACCGGCGTGGGTACACTGGTTGCTGAAGGCAAGCCGCTGGCAGAGTTCGACGGCGGAACGTACGTCCAGGAGCGCGCCATCCGCGCCGACGTCGCACTGGTTCATGCGCACACTGCCGACACGGACGGGAACCTGATCTACCGCTACACCGCCCGGAACTTCAACCCGGCGGTGGCCACAGCGGGCGCCGTCACCATCGCCGAAGCGGAAGTCATCGTGGCGCCCGGTGAACTCGACCCCAACCACATCGTCACCCCGGGCGTGTTCGTCCAGCACCTGGTGCAGGCAACTGACCGGGTCAAGGATATCGAGCAGCGCACCGTCCGGCCCCGCGCCGAACTCGCATCTGCATAACCCCCTGAATCTACCTAAGGAGAACCCCATGGCCTGGACCAGGGATGAAATGGCTGCCATCGCGGCCGAGGAACTGAACGACGGCGACTACGTGAACCTGGGCATCGGCATCCCCACACTGGTGGCCAATAACCTGCCCGAGGGCATCCGCGTGGTCCTGCAGAGCGAAAACGGCCTGCTGGGCATGGGCCCCTTCCCGTATGAAGGCGAGGAAGACGCCGACCTCATCAATGCCGGCAAGCAGACCGTCACCGTGCTCGACGGCGGCAGCATCTTCGACTCCGCCACGTCCTTCGGCATGATCCGCGGCGGCCACGTCAAGGTCGCCATCCTGGGTGCCATGCAGGTCTCCGGCAACGGCGACCTCGCCAACTGGACCATTCCCGGCAAGATGGTCAAGGGCATGGGCGGCGCCATGGACCTGGTGGCCGGCACGCCGCGCGTGGTGGTTCTGACTGAGCACAACGCCAAGGACGGCACGCCCAAGATCGTCACCGAATGCACCCTGCCGCTCACGGGACTGAGCTGCGTGGACCGGATCATCAGCGACCTCGCGGTCTTCGATGTTGTGAAGAACGACGGCGGCGCACGCCAGCTCACGCTGACCCGCCTCGCGCCGGGCGTCACGGTGGCCGAGATCCGAGAAAAGACCGAAGCGGCGTTCGATATTGCCCTCGCACTGGAAGGAGCCACGGCATGAGCCTGCAGAAACAGTTCGGCAAGGATGTCCTGCTCACCGGTTGGGGCCACAGCCGGTTCGGCAAACTGACGGACGAGACCCTCGAATCCCTGATCGTCCAGGTGGCCACCGAGGCCATCAGCAACGCCGGCATCGAGGCCGGAAAGATCGACGAGATCTACCTGGGCCAGTTCAACTCCGGCATGATGCCGCTGGCGTTCCCGTCCTCCCTGGCCCTGCAGGTCTCCCCGGACCTGGCCAACGTCGCCGCCACCCGCGTGGAAAACGCGTGCGCTTCCGGTTCGGCTGCCTTCCAGCAGGGCACCAAGTCCCTGCTGGCCGGCACCGCGAAGACCGTCCTGGTAATCGGCGCGGAGAAGATGACTCACGCCGGGGCCGACGTCGTGGGCGCCGCCCTCCTCGGCGCTGATTACGACATGGCCGGCCAGACCTCCACCACGGGCTTCACGGGCCTGTTCGCCGACGTCGCGAAGCACTACCAGAAGCGCTATGGCTCAGTGTCGGATGTGCTGGGGACCATCGCGGCGAAGAACCACCGCAACGGCGTGGACAACCCCTACGCCCAGCTCCGCAAGGACCTCGGCGAGGACTTCTGCCGCACCGTCTCGGACAAAAACCCCATGGTGGCCGATCCGCTGCGCCGCACCGACTGCTCCCCCGTGTCCGACGGCGCCGCCGCAGTTGTGCTTTCCGCCTCGCCAACGGGCGGGGTGACGGCGCCGGTGCGGCTGGCCGGGTTCGGTCACGCCAACGACTTCTTCCCTGCCGAACGCCGGGATCCCACGGCGTTCGCGGCCACGCGCATGTCCTGGCAGCGCGCCCTGGCGATGGCCGGCGTCGGGCTTGACGACCTGGACTTTGCCGAAGTCCACGACTGCTTCACCATCGCCGAACTGCTGATGTACGAGGCCATGGGCCTGACTGAACCTGGCCAGGGTTCCCGTGCCGTGACCGAAGGCTGGGTCTTCAAGGACGGCAAGCTGCCCGTCAACGTCTCCGGCGGGCTCAAGGCCAAGGGCCACCCCGTGGGCGCCACCGGCGTATCGCAGCACGTCATCGCCGCCATGCAGCTCACCGGCACCGCCGGCGACATGCAGCTGGGCCGCGCCCGGCGTGCGGCGGTGCAGAACATGGGCGGCGTAGGCATCGCCAACTACGTCAGCGTGCTCGAAGCCGTGTGAGCCCACCACCATCGGTTGCTCCGTAGTGGCCGTTTTGAGCAGTCAAAAGGGCCGTTACGGAGCAACCGATGAACCCACCACCTCGGCTAGCGGGCCCGGATCAGGTCGGCGATCTCCACAAAGCCCAGACGCTCGGCGTTCTCCAGTGCGGTCCGGCCCTCAGGATCGCGGATATCGGGGTCCGCGCCGGCGTCGAGGAGCAGCCGCACGACGTCCTGCTGACTGGGCCCGCCGTTGTTGAGCAGGATGGCCTCCTGCATGGCGGTCCAACCAAGGTTATTCACGTGGTTGACCGGTACACCGGCGGCCAGGAGGATGCGGACCGTCTCTACATGGCCGTGTTCGCTGGCCGGGATCAGCGCCGTACCGCCGTAGCGGTTGGTGCTGGCGACGTCAGCGCCGGCTGTCAGTGTCAGCTGGAGCACCCCGTTGAACCCCTCGGCTCCGGCGTAGAGGAACGCCGAGTCCTGAAGGGCGTCCTTCGCATTTACATTGCCGCCCCGGCCGATGAGCTCGCGCACCAGCGCCGCGTTGTTCGCTTTCGCTGCGGCGATCAGCTCCTGGTCCAGCTGTGCCCGGGCGTCGGCGGACAGCGGCGGTGGCGGGTTGGAAGCGGGCGGAGCTGTCGGGGCAGGAGGCGGCGGTGCGGGGGCAGCGGGGGTGTCCAGAGCGGTGGATGGCGGCGGCTCCGCCCCCGGCGGCTCACCGGGGCCCGCCTGGCACGCTGTCAAGAACACCACAAAGCCACCCGCCAGAGTAAGAATCGCCGCTTCCCGCGCTTGGCGCCATGGCCTGGACCACCTCATGCAGCCGAGCCTACTTGGCTGAGCCGGCGGCCGCTGCCGCAATTGCCTCGGCGCCGGCGTTGGCGCAGGCTTCGTCCAGGGTGCCGTCCGGCGCACCCCCCACTCCGATGCCCGCCACAGATACACCGTTGACTTTCAGCGGCACGCCGCCGGCCAGGAACAGGGTGCCGGGCAGGTCCGCGATCCCGGGCCCGGTGCCGTTGATGCGCTTGGCCAGTTCGCTGGTTGGGGTGCCGAAGGCGGCCGCGGTATAGGCCTTCTGCTTCGCTGCCTCAATGGTGTGCTCGGCGGCGTTGTCTCCCCGCAGGAGGGCCTGGACCGTGCCGAACCTGTCTACAAGGGCCACCGTGACGAACGGCAGTTTGTCCGCCTGGCATTTGGCGAGGGCTGCCCGGACGGCGTCCGCGGATGCGCCCACGGTGATGCGGTTCTGCGTCACCACTGTTGCCGCTGACTGCGGGATGTCGGCGGCGGGAACGACGCCGGATACTGCGGCCGAAGCGGGCACGGCAGCCTGCGCAGCCCCTTGGCTGGTCCCGGCGTCGGCCGCGGCGGTGAGGCCTCCGGTCAGCAGCAAAGCTCCGGCGGCGGCAGCGGCAGCAATCTTGTTGGTCTTCTTCACGGGGGCTCTCCTTGATTGTGGGTTTGGGTGGCGCGGCAGGACCGTCGTCCGGGTCCGGCTGCGGCCTCATCTCCATCCTGCCCAGCCCCCGCCGTGCCAGGCATCAGGCGTTCGGCTGCGGTCCGGTCACCCGAACGGCCAGCGGTATCAGCCAAAAGACTGAGAGACCAGGAACGGCGCGGGCAATAGCATGGGATGAGCATTCCCCTGACCCGAAGCCGGACCACATGCCCTCCCCAGAATCCCCACGTGAACCCCTGCCTGTTGAACCGGTGTTGCCTGCTAAACCGGAGCTACCTGCCCTTCCTGCCGGACCTGCCCTGCCTGCGCTGCCCGGCGCAGTCCAGGGGCGGTTCGAGGTGATCCAAACCGCCGTCCACGTGGGCTTCGCGGTTCTGCTCGTCGCGTCGGCTGTTCGCTACGCCATGCGGCACAGCGTTGAGGACAATGTTCTGGTCCTGGGGCTCGCGGGAGCAGTCTGCGCTCTGTACGCCGTAATCGCTGTCCTCGCCCGGCAGGGACGCCCCTGGGCAGTCTGGATGCTGGTCTTTGTGGCCGTCTGGGCAGTCCTGGTCATCGCGGCACCCAGTTTTGCGTGGTGTTCGTTTGCGATCTTCTTCCTCTGCCGGACAGCTTTTACGGGTGCTGTGGGCTACGTGGCGGCAGGTGCGACGGCTGCCGCCACGGCAGCGGGGCTGTTTCGCCTCAGCGGTTGGACAGACCTCGCGATGCTGCTGGGGCCGCTCGCCGTCGGCATAATGCTGACGCTGATCTATGACCGGCTCGAGCATGACGCGGCCGAACAGCGGCGGCTTCATGCCGAGGTATCGCTGGCACAGGGACAGCTGGCGGCCAGCGAACGCCGGGCGGGAACCATCGCCGAACGCGAGCGGGTGTCGCGAGAAATCCACGACACTGTGACGCAGGGCCTGGCCAGCAGCCTGCTGCTCCTGGAAGCAGCGGACCGGTCCTGGCCCGGCCCGGGGTCCCGCCAGGAGCTTAACCAGGCCACCGAACTGCTGCGGCGGAACCTTTCCGAGACCCGCAGCCTGGTGCACGAGCTCGCTTCCCCAAAGCTTGACACGTCACCGCTGCCCGAAGCCCTGCACCTCGCTGCCTCGCAATACGTCCCGCACACGCGGCTCTTGGTCACCGGCGAGCCGCGCCCGGTGCCGGCAGAAGTCCGGCACACCCTGCTGCGGGTGGTCCAAAGCGCGGCAGCGAACATCCAGCAGCACGCAGGCGCCGCCACCACCACACTGACGCTGGGTTTCCTTCCGGACTCCGTCACCCTGGACATCTACGACGACGGCAACGGGTTTGACCCGTCGGCGGCAGCACCGCCGTCGGACGCCGGAGGCTACGGGCTGCGGGCCATGCGCCAGCGGGTGGAGCAGTTGGGCGGAGTATTCTCGGTGGAAAGTACCCCCGGCGAAGGGACCATTGTGGCCGCCCAAGTGCCGGCCGTGCAGCCGGAGCCGCCCCTGCAACGGATAACCCGGGCAGACGCATGACCGGTATCACCGTCCTGCTCGTGGACGATCATCTGGTGGTCCGAAGCGGGCTGCGGGCACTTCTGGGCACCCAGCCGGACCTCGAGGTAGTGGCTGAAGCCGCCTCCGGCGAGGAAGCCCTGGACCTCGTGGAACACCTCGCGCCCGCCGTGGTGGTGATGGATCTGGCCATGGGCGCCGGAATGGACGGGATCGAGGCCATCCGGCTGCTGCGGCAACGCAACAGCCGGCAGGCAATCCTGGTTTTCACCACCTACGATTCGGACGCTGACATCGTCCGTGCGGTGGACGCCGGCGCCATGGGCTACCTCCTCAAAGACGCAAATCCGGACGAAATCTTCGCGGCAATCCGGGGCGCTGTCCAGGGCCGAAGCGTGATGAGCGCCCCCGTAGCCTCCCGGCTCTTCCAGCAGCTCCGCAACCCCGACGAAGTCCTGACGCCCCGGGAAGCGGAACTGCTGAGCCTCCTGACCGAAGGGCTCAGCAACCGCGAGCTGGGCCAAAGGCTGTTCATCTCCGAAGCCACGGTCAAGACCCATCTGGCGCATATCTACGCCAAGCTCGGCGTAGAGACCCGCGCCGCGGCCATCGCAACGGCCATCCGCCGGGAGGGCATGCGCTAGCCGGCAGTCACGGCCAGGACAGTCCGGAGGCCGGCTGATGGCTGATTTCGGCGGTCCGCAACGGCCCGTCATGCAGAGACTATTCAAAAACAGGAGTGACAGTTGATGACCGCAGCTATTGCACGGCCACCGCGCACCCCCTAGGTTTGAGAGAGCGGACCACAGTCTCCGCATCTGCCTGCCGTCCGAGCAGGACCAGAAAAGGGTTACAAAGGAAGTTAGCAATGGCAACAGGCACAGTAAAATGGTTCAACGCTGAAAAGGGCTTTGGCTTCATCGCTCCGGACGACGGATCCGCCGATGTTTTCGCGCACTACTCCGCAATCGCCAGCAGCGGCTACCGCTCGCTGGATGAGAACCAGAAAGTCGAATTCGATGTGACCCAAGGTCCCAAGGGCCCGCAGGCAGAGAACATTCGCCCGCTGTAAGGTTCTGATCAACTGCCCTGACCGTGCTTCCCAGCATGGCCAGGGCAGTTTTTTGTTGCGCGAAATCCAGGGCTGCGTGTTGCCAGAACGAACGCCGTCAGACGAATGCCGATTTGCCGGTTACCGCCCGGCCCACAATAAGCGAATTGATTTCATAGCTGCCTTCGTAGGTGTAAAGGATTTCGGCGTCGCCAAACAGCTTTCCCATTTCATAGTCCGCGCTGATGCCGTTGCCGCCCAGCAGTGATCTGCCCATGGCCACCGAGGAGCGTGCCAGGCGGGTGCACGTGGACTTGGCCATGGCGGCCTGGGCCATTTCCAGTTTGCCGTCCGTCTGGATCCGGGCCAGCTGGGCCATCAGCGCCAGTGAGGCCGACGCATTGCCCAGGATCTCCGCCAGCTGCTGCTGGACCAACTGGAATCGCGCCAGTTCCTTGCCGAACTGCCGCCGTTCCAGGGCGTAGGCACGGGCGATGTCGAACGCGGCCAGCTGGATGCCGGCGCCCTGCCAGCCCACCCATGCCCGGGAATCCCGCAGAAGGTCGTTGGCCTTGGTGAAGTCCGTGGCGCCCGGCAGCAGGTTTGACGCCGGGATCCTGACGTTGTCCAGCACGATGTCGGCGTTCTGCATGATCCGCAGGCCGATCTTGTTCGCAATCTTGGTTGCTACGTAGCCCGGACGGTCCGTCTCCACAATGAAGCCCTTGATCTGGCCGTCCGCCTGGTCGCGGGCCCACACCAGGGCAAAGTCCGCAATGGTGCCCGCACCGATCCAGCGCTTCGCGCCGTTGATCACCCACTCGCCGCCCTCCAGCCGCGCGGAGGTCTCCAGTCCGCCGGCAATGTCCGAGCCGTGCTCCGGCTCTGTCAGGGCGAACGCCCCCAGCTGGGTGAACGTGGCAAGGCCCGGCAGCCACCGCTGCTTCTGTTCCTCGGATCCCAGCGAGTCGATCATGCCCACGATCAGTTCGTTATGGATCCCCACGAGGGCAGACAGCGAAACGTCCGCCCGGGCCACTTCAACGTACATCAGGCCTTTGAAGAGCTTGGAGGTGCCATCGGTCTGCAGTGTCCCCAGCCCCCGCTTGCCCATCTCGGCCAGCAGGCCGAACGGAAATTCCTCGCGGTTCCAGTAGCCAATGGAAGCAGCCCGGACCGTGGACTGAAGGAACGCGCGGATGTCCAGGTACCGCTCCCGCTCGGCGGCCGGGAGGAGGTCCACGACGTACATCAGGTCGGCATCGGGGAATGGCGGCGGGCCTGTTACATCACGGCCGGCCTCACTGTCACGTCCTTGTGGCTGCACGGGTCTGCGTCCCTTCGGTCTTCCAAACTCTTGGATGTCCTAGTATATTGCACAGGGTTGGATATCAGTGATCAGCATCACGTGGCGAAAGGTCTCCCCGTTGTCAGTGACCGATGATTTCCGCGAAGCACGGGACCACCTGCTGGCCCTCCGTTCCGACTACCACCGGGCCCGGCGGGAGTTCGAATGGCCCCGGTTTTCGGAGTTCAACTTCGCGCTCGACTGGTTCGACCAGATCGCCGCCGACCCGGCCAAAGCCAACAACCCGGCCCTGGTGATCGTGGAACAGGACGGCTCGGCCACCCGCAGGACCTTCGCTGACCTCGCCTCCCGCTCCAACCAGGCCGCCAACTGGCTGCAAAGCCAGGGTGTTCGCCGCGGCGACCGCATGATCGTGATGCTGGGCAACCAGGTGGAGCTCTGGGAACTGATGCTCGCCGGCATCAAACTCGGAATCGTCCTGATCCCCACCACCACCCTGATGGGTCCCGATGACCTGGCCGAACGGGTGGAGCGCGGCGAGGCGGGCTGGGCCGCCGTCGGGCATTCGAACCTCGGCAAGTTTGCCCGCGTTCCCGGCAACTACCGCCTCATTGATGTCGGCGGCCGCGGCGCGGCCAGCACCCCTGCGGCCTCCGCACCCGACGTCAACGCCACAGCCCTGCAGTACGCGGATTCGGCGACGGCGCCGGACACCTTCACGCCCGGCGCGCCCACCCGGGCGGACGAGACGCTGCTCCTGTACTTCACGTCCGGAACCACGTCCCAGGCCAAGCTGGTGGAGCACACGCACACGTCCTACCCGGTGGGTCACCTGTCCACGATGTACTGGATCGGGCTGGAACCCGGCGACGTGCACCTGAACGTGGCTTCGCCGGGCTGGGGCAAGCACGCGTGGTCCAATTTCTTTGCCCCCTGGATCGCAGAGGCGTGCGTCTTTGTCTACAACTATGAACGCTTCGACGCCCGCGCCCTGATGGAGCAGATGGACCGCGAGTCGGTCACCAGTTTCTGTGCCCCGCCTACGGTCTGGCGGATGCTGATCCAGGCGGACCTGAAGCTGCTGAAGACTCCGCCCACCAAAGTGGTCTCCGCCGGTGAGCCGCTGAACGCCGAGGTGATAGACCAGGTCAAGCGTGCCTGGGGACAGACCATCCGTGACGGCTTCGGCCAGACCGAGAGCACGGTCCAGGTGGCCAACACACCGGGCCAGCCGGTCACGGTGGGCGCCATGGGGCAGCCCCTTCCGGGCTACGACGTGGTGCTGGTGGACCCGAACTCAGGGGAGGAAGCGGACGACGGCGAGCTGTGCCTGCGCCTGGACCAGCGGCCCGTGGGGCTGATGAAGTCCTACTACGGGGACGCAGCGAAGACCGCGGAGGCGTTCCGGGACGGTTTTTACCACACGGGCGACATGGCCCGGCGGGACAAGCACGGAATCATCACCTACGTGGGCCGGGATGACGACGTCTTCAAATCATCGGACTACCGGCTCTCGCCCTTCGAACTGGAAAGCGTGCTCCTGAAGCACCCCGCGGTGGCCGAGGCTGCCGTGGTGCCGTCGCCGGATGCGCTTAAACTTTCCCTCCCCAAGGCCTACGTGGTCCTGGTGGCCGGGCTGGAGCCGGGGCCGGAGCTGGCCGAGGACATCCTGCGGTACTGCCGTGAACACCTGGCGCCCTTCAAGCGCATCCGCAGGCTCGAATTCGGGGCACTGCCCAAGACCATCTCGGGCAAGATCCGCCGCGTGGAGCTGCGCCAGCGGGAGGAAGCCAGGCACGGCTCAGGCACCGACGCAGCGGCGGGGAAGGCAGCCGGGAAGACGGCGGGAGAGGCGGCGGGCGGCTTTGGAATCGAGTACTCCGACGCTGATTTTCCCGGGCTGAAAGGCTGAAGGCTCCCCCGGCGGACTGTGAGCGAAGCGCCATCCCGGGGCTTTCCCCGCATCGGCGCCGCCAAGGTAAGTTAGGGACTGTGAAGATTGCTACCTGGAATGTGAACTCCCTCCGTGCCCGCGCCGACCGTGTTGAGGCCTGGCTGCAACGCAGTGACTGCGATGTCCTGGCGATCCAGGAGACCAAGTGCAAGGACGAGAATTTCCCGTGGGAGCTGTTTGAACGCATGGGCTACGAGGTGGCCCACTTCGGCGTCAGCCAGTGGAACGGCGTGGCTATCGCTTCGCGGGTAGGCCTGGAAGACGTGGAGCGCACGTTCCTGGACCAGCCCCCGTTCGGCAAGGAAGGCAAGGACCCCGTGCAGGAGGCCCGCGCCATGGCTGCCACGTGTGGGGGCGTCCGGATCTGGAGCCTGTATGTGCCCAACGGCAGGTCCCTCGACGACGAACACATGCCGTACAAAATCAAGTGGCTTGAATCTCTGAAGACCCACGCCCAGAGCCTGGTCAGTGCCGATCCGAACGCCCAGGTGGCCCTCATGGGCGACTGGAACATCGCACCCTTCGACGACGACGTCTGGGACATCGACCTTTTCGTCAATAACAGGTTCACCCACGTCAGCCCGCCCGAACGCGCTGCGTTCCACGCGTTTGAAGAGGCCGGGTTCAAGGACCTGGCCCGCGAGTACACCCCCGGGCCCGGCGTCTACACCTACTGGGACTACACGCAGCTGCGCTTCCCCAAGAAGGAGGGCATGCGGATCGACTTTGTCCTGGGCTCCCCCGCCCTGGCCGCCCGGGTCACCGGCGCGTCCATCGACCGCGAGGAGCGCAAGGGCAAGGGCGCTTCGGACCACGCACCGGTTTTGGTGGAGCTGGCCGACTGATGGCTGCTGCCGGGGCCCTGGAAGGGAGTCTGTCATGACGGGAAACCTCTACCGGGGCCAGGCCGGCCTGCCATTCTCCTCCACGCTCCGGGTCTACGAGCCGCTGGAAGCCTTCGCCGAAGGGCAGCGGGAAGCCATTCGGGCAGCCGGTGCACGCACGGCGTCCCGGGCCGCCGTCGAGAATGCTGAGCTGCTGGCCTCGCTGGGCCGGATCACCCGCCCCGGCGGGGACCCCTTCCCCACCGGGCGGACGGATCTGGTCCGGGTCACCACCGCGCCCGGCGTACCGCCCCGCCGGAGCCCGAAAACAGGGGCGCCCGACGCCGATGCTGCCGCCGGCACCGGCGACGAAGCGGCAGCCGATCGCATCCTGCTGTACTGTCCCAGCCAGCTGGTCCTGCGCGCCGGGCTCGCCGCCAACGCGCTGATGGAAGGCATCCACGGCCCCCTGGCTGAACTGCTGATTCCCGAGGAGCAGCGCGACAAACACCAGGAGCGGATCGACCAGGTCAAGGCCCGCGACGGCAGTATCCGGGTCCACACCCGCGCCTCCACGTGGGGCATTCCGTTTAGCTGGTTCTCGCTTTTTGCCGAGGGCGATCACAAGGACGTGGTGGAGGCCGGCGGCCGGATCCTTACCGTCAGGGTGTGGGCCCCCATCACCGATGCCATGGAACGGGCACGCTACGCCGTGGCAAACCTGGCCCTCGCCGCCCCGGACCTTGACATGCTGGATGACCTGGCGCAGCTGACGGAGTGGCTGGAGATGTTCCACGTCAATTCCATGGTGGAACTCGACTATGGCGCGGTCGCGGACAAGGTGTACCCGGACGAGTCGCCCATGGACATCCGGCTCGGCATCGAATGCCTGGCCGAGGGCGACATGACGGGTGCGGCGGCTGCCTACCGCCGGCTGGCCTCCCGCTGGATTCCCATCCGGCAGCTCGCCCGCGCGTCCTGACCGCACCGTTCCCAAACCCGGCACTCTCTGTCCCCTGCGCCGGCGGCGCGCTGCCTCAGGAAGGAGGCGGCGCCGTCGTGCTCCTGACAATAAGCTGGTGGGGCGCGACGGCGGAGCGCACCGCCCCGTGCATGCCGCTCAGTTCGTCAAGGAGCATCTTGGTGGCGAGTTCGGCTTGTTCGTCGGGCCGCTGGCCCACGGTGGTCAGGCCCATCGGGCCGGCGAAATCGTGATCGTCGATCCCCACCACGGAGAGGTCCCCGGGCACGCGGACCCCTGCCCGGGCGGCTTCGAAAATCACGCCCATGGCCATTTCGTCCGAGGCGCAGAAGATGGCGGTGGGCTTGGGTCCGGGCCTCGCCCACAGCCGCCGGAAGGCTTCCTGGCCGCTGCGGACCGTGAAGTCGCCCCACTCATCCCACTCGGGGCGGATGGGTAATTGTGCGGCGGCCATGACCTCCTTGAACGCCAGGATCCGGACCCGGGGAACGTCAAAGTTGAGGTCCGTTTCGTCGTCGCCATGCAGGAGCGCAATGTCCCGGTGGCCGAGGTCGATCAGGTGCCGGACGGCCGTAGAGGAGGCCGCGTAGTCGTCGATCCCGATGTAAGCGCATTCCTCGACATGGCCGCCCACCACGATCAGCGGGATGTCGATCTTCTGCAGGTGTTCCAACTCGTCGTGGGTCAGGGCCATACACAGGACCAGCAGGGCATCTATCTGCTTATAGACCATGGTCTTGCTGAAGAGGCGTTCCCGGTTGCTGCCGTGCCCGCCCAGGTTGAAGAGGGAGAGGTTGTACTGGCGGGCGTGAAGTTCGCGGTCCGCACCCTCGATGGCCTTGGAGAAGAACCAGCGGCTCACGAACGGCGCCAGCACACCGATGGTCCTGGTGCGGCCGGTGGCAAGTCCGGAGGCGGAGGAGGACGCCACGTAGCCCAGGGCACTGGCCACCTCCAGGATCTTTTCGCGCGTGGCAGGTGAGACCCGGGGCAGCCCGCGCACGGCCCGGGACACGGTGGCTGTGGACACTCCGGCGGCCGCTGCCACATCCTCGATGCTGACCCCGCTATGGCCGCCGCGTTGCGACCTTTCCGTACTGCGTGCCACAGTTTTCCCCTCATGGGCTCGTGCAGACTATGCAGTTCCCTGCGCTTACCCCCACGACATGATATTTGGCGGGTTCCTCCGGTTCATAGTGTTACCGGACCAATGTGGCCGGCACAGTTCCCTGCGCCGGCCACGGTGCTCTTAGCCCTTCAGTCCGCCCGCGAGCAGACCACGGACGAAGTAGCGCTGGAGGGCAAAGAAGACCACCAGCGGCGCAATGATTGAAACGAAGGCTGCTGCGGGGTTCAGGTAATCCCTGCTGCCACGGGTACCGGAGATCTCGGCGAGCCGCTGGGTGATCGGAGCAACGTCCGCCGTGCCGCCGGAAAACACCAGCGCAACCAGCAGGTCATTCCACACCCACAGGAACTGGAAGATGGCGAGCGAGGCCAGGGCGGGCACGGACAGCGGCAGGATGATCCGCCAGAAAATGGTGGTGTGGCCGGCACCGTCCACCTTGGCCGCCTCAATCACTTCACCCGGGATTTCCGAGATGAAGTTGTGGAGGAGGAAGATGCCCAGGGGAAGCCCGAACATGGTGTGGGCAATCCAGAGTTGGGCGTAGGACCCCGGCGGGATCTGGAGCACCTGCGTGAACAGCGTCAGCAGCGGGATCAGCGCCATCTGCAGGGGGATGATCTGCAGGGCGAAGACGAAGATGAACGCCGCCTCCCTGCCCTTGAAATTTCCCCAGGCAAAGATGTAAGCCGCCATTGAGGCAAGCACCAGCACAAAGACCGTTACCGGGATGACGATCGCCACGGAGTTGGCGAAGTACTGGGAAAGGTTGGCGGACTGCGATCCGGCAGCGGCCGTGACGTCAACGTAGTTCTTGAACGTAAAGTCCCAGTCGGTGAAGAAGTTCCACCAGCCGTCCGAGCGCGGTCCCACTTGTTTGGCCGCCGGGCGGAAGGAGGACACCAGGAGCCCGAACGTAGGCACCGTCCAGATTGTTGCGATGATCACGGCGGCCGCGGTGGCCCATCGTGATGTCAGCTTGGTTTTGACGCGCCGCATGATCGGCGCCGAATCCTCCGGCGAAACGGGACGGCCCTTGCTGGGGCGCGTCTGTGTCCGGGACGTGTTGGCGGCCTCATCCGGCGCTGGCATGACGGTCATCGGATTTCCCTTTGCTGACGGAGTACGCGGGCGTTGTAGACCACGATGGGCAGGACGAGGAGGAAGAGAACCAGGGCGAGCGCTGCGCCCCTGCCCGGTTCGCCGGCACGGAAGGCCTGGGTATACATCTCATTTGCCACAACAGAGGTTTCGTAGTTTCCCGCCGTCATGGTGCGGACAATGTCGAAGACCTTCAGGGTGGCGATGGTGATGGTGGTCAGCACCACCACCAGTGCGCCGCGGATTCCGGGAATGGTGACGTTCCGGAACTGCTGCCACGGGTTGGCGCCGTCGAGGCGGGCAGCCTCCACCAGCTCCATGGGGACGCCCTTGATGGCTGCGGAGAGGATCACCATGGCGAAGCCGGTTTGAATCCACACCATCACAATAATGAGGAAGATGGTGTTCTCGGGAGCATCGAGAAGGAACTGTTTGGGGTCCATGCCGAGGGCGACGCGGACTGCGTTGATAACGCCGGTCTGTTCGATGGCGGGGCCGCGGTAGTCGTAGACCAGCTTCCAGATGATGCCGGCACCCACGAAGGAGATGGCCATGGGCATAAACACCAGGGCTTTGAGGGCCTTCTCACCGCGGGCCTTATCAATGAAGACCGCGTAGGCCAGGCCAAAGCCGGTGGAGAGCAGGGGCACCAGGATTGTCCAAATGACCGTGTTGCGGAGGGTAACCAGCGCTTCCGGCTGGGTGAACATCCAGACGAAGTTATCCACGCCGTTTGGCTGGCCTGAAGCATTCGTGAATGCCAAAAACGACGTCTGTACGGCCGGGTATACGAGACCTACCAACATCAGGATTGCCGCCGGCGCCAGGAAGCCAACGATCGTTACTTTGTCTTTGACTGATTTGGGAGCCCTGTCCACAATCAGCATGATGAGCCCAATCAGTGCGGCAAAAACCGCTAGAGCTATTGCAACTTGAAGAAACTTTCCTCCAAGAAATTCCATTGCCCAACCTCCGAGGTGTGCGTGGATCAGATAGTGCGGAATCGACACCGCGCCCTTGGGACTGGAAGTCCCAAGGGCGCGGTGTGAAGGAGGTCAGCCCTTCGGCCAGCTGCTTTCGACGCTGTCGGCCACCTGCTGGGCCGGTGCGCCGTTGATCCATGCAACGATGCCCTTCCAGAAGGAGTTGGAGCCTACGGCGCCCGGCATCAGGTCAGAGCCGTCGAAGCGGAAGACCGTGTCCGGATCCTGCAGGAGGGCGATGGACTGCTTGTCGAGTTCCGTCTGCGCACTCGCGGGGTCCAGTCCCTTGTTGGCACTGATGACGCCGCCGAGCTTGACCCGGTTGTTGGCGAATTCTGCGCTGGCCAGGTAGGCCTGGAAGGCCTGGGCCTCGGGGGTGTCCTTGTAGGCGCCCACCATCTCGCCGCCGCCGGTGATGGCCTGGCCCTTGCTGGCGTCCGTGGGGGGCGTCATGAAGGCCCACACGTCACCGTCAGGAGCCACAACCGTGCCTTCCGGCCAGTTGGCGGCCTGGAAGTTGGCCTGGTGGTGCATGGCGCACTGCCCATCGAGGACGGGCTGGCCCGCCTGTGCGAAGCCGGTGCTCAGGATTGACCGTACGTCGCCGAAACCGCCGTTGACGTACTTGTCGTTCAGGAGGATCTCGCCGGTCTTATTCAAGGCATCCACGATCTTGGGATCGTTGAAGGGGATCTCGTGGCTGACCCACTGGTCATAGACCTCGGGGCCCTGGACGCGGAGGACAACATCTTCCACCCAGTCCGTGCCCGGCCAGCCGGTGGCCTCGCCGGATTCGAAGCCTGCACACCAGGGCTTCATGGTGCCGTCGTCGGCGATTTTGTCGGACAGCGTCAACATTTCGTCCCAGGTCTTGGGAACTTCCCAGCCCTTGTCCTTGAACGTGTTCGGGGCGTACCAGACGTAGCCTTTGACGTTCGCGAGCATGGGAGCCGTGTAGAAAACGCCGTCTACGGTGCCGTACTTCTTCCAGTCCGCGGACCAGTTCTTATCGACCAGGTCCGAGACGGCCTGCGGTGCGGGCTTCAGGTTGCCCGCCTTGGCCTGATCGGCCATCAGTCCCGGCTGGGGGAAGATGGCGATGTCCGGCGCGTTGCCTGCTTTGGCACGGACGCCGATCTGGGTCTCAAACTCTTTGCTGCCCTCGTACTTGATGGTGGCCCCGGTGCACTGCTCGAAAGGAGCAAACGCCGTTTCGAGGTTTGTGGCTTCGATGTCCACGATGGTGGAGTAGACCGAGACGGTCTTCCCTTCGTGCTTGCCATAGCTCTCGTACGGAGCGCAGTCGACGTCGCTGGTTTCCGCTCCACCTCCACCCCCCGAACTGCTGCACCCGGTCAGGGCCAGCGCCAAGGCTCCCGTAGCGGCTATCGGTAGCAGGTATTTGCGGTTTTTCATCAGCTGAGGACTCCTCGGTGAGTTACAGAAAAGGGTGCGATCCACGTTGTGGAACGGTGAGGCGTGGTATGAATCACAGACTAATTAAGGTCCCGGAAGAAATGCAAGCGTTTACACCGGGTCGTGTCCGAAAGGAGACATAACGATAAAAACGGCAGAGCGACGGCATGCAAAGGCGGCCCGGGCGCCGCAAAGCGCCTTCGGGAAGCATCCTGTTGGTAGCCGGGCGGGGGAGGTGACCGGGTTAACGGACGCGTTCGGCCCGGCTGAACCGCGTCCGCGCGCCGGCTCCGATGTGGATCAGGACCGGCGTCTGTTTCCCCACCACGGCGTCGAGGGCACCCACGAGGGCAGCGACTTCGGCCCCCAGGAGGTGCGGCGCGACTCCCTGGCGGGGCTGGAGCCTGATCTTAAGGGCCGGGTTGCCCTTGAACTCATACGTGGCCACGGTGGCACCTGCCAGATCCGGCCGTTCTGCCAAGGCGTGCTTCAAAGCCTGTTCCGCGACTCCGCCGCTGATCCGGACATCTCCGGGCACGGCACCTGGATCGAATTCGGCCACCAGCACGTTGCTGCGGCCTTTGCCCTGCTGGGCGATCCAGGCAACCATCAGCCCGATCAGGATGGCCAGCACGATGGCAATAACAATCCAGAGCCAGCTTTCCGGGCGGCCGGGAAAACGGGTGCTGTTGAACGCCTGGTTCACCCGGCTCCAGGTTGCGCCTGACCACGCATGCCACCACGCGCCGACAGCGGGAACCGAGGCGAGCAAGAGTAACAGGACGCCCACAGCGAGCAGTTTGAGTCCGAGGAGTCCGATCAGGATCCGGTTAAGGAGCGACGGTGTGCTGGTCATGCGCCAATCACTCCTGCGGTGGAAATGTTCACACGGACTTCGGGGACGGGATCCGGTGACATTTCCCGGAGTTCGTCCTGGACAGCGGCCAACACCGCATTCTCAGCCACCGGCACGCCTGAGGTGGGACGGACGTTGACAAGGACCTGGCGCTGGGACACCACCACCATCACCTGCTCCGGGGTGACGTTGGCGGCAATCCGTGCGCTGCGTGCCAGGGCCGATGCGATGACCTCGTCATCCGCCACAATCGCTGCGGTGGAGGAACCGCTGCCCTTCAGCACGTGCCGCGCGCGCTTACCCGGAAGCACGGCGTTGAGCAGGAAAAACAGGCCGATCATGGCTATCACGGCACCAGCGGCCCCGAGCAAGAGGGGCGGCACACCGGCAGGCAGGGCAACAATTCGTTCCGCTGCCAGTTGGGGTTCGATCAGCCACGCCGGCTGCCCAATGGCATGCACGGCTGCTTCGAGGAGCCCGTAGCCGGCCAGGCCCATCACCAGGACTGCGGCCACAACCGCCACCGCAGCACGCGAGGAATGCGTCTCCCGGTACAGCACACGGCGCATGTCCGGCTGCCTCCGAGCGGACGCTGGCCCGGACTCCGTTGGGCCCGCCTGGTCCTCGCCCGCTAGCTTGTGACTCATAGGACCCTGCCTCCCTCGCTTGGCTTGACGCCGCTGATCCGAATGTCCACCCTCCTGAGACGTGCCCCACTGAGGACAGTGACGGTGGACAGGATCCTGCTTTTGGCCTCCACGGTCCGGTCCCAAATGGACCCGCCGAAAGCGGCGACCTTGCCCGGATCCCGGAGCACCGCCGCCAGCGGCGGTATCCGGATAGGTGAGACGAGAGCCAAAGCAAGCAGCCCGTCGTCGTCCGCCCAGTCCGCCCGGACATCCTGGGCGTCCACTCCGAGGGCCTCGGCCGCCGCCGCCTTGGCAAGGCTGGTCAGGGCCTGCGTGCTGATGCGGTTATGCCCGCTCAGCACATGCGGCAGCCGGGAGGGCGCATCTGCAATCATGACGAGGAGCGCCGGCCAATGATGGCGTCCAGGACGCCGCGCAGGTCGAGTTTCCCTTCTGCAGCGCGGCCCAGGAGGGCGCCGATGGCCATAAAGAGGAGCGCAATCAGGAAGCCCCACAATCCGAACTGGAACGACATAAACGCCACGAACCCGCCTATGGCGATGCCCACAACGGTCAGGTTCACAGCAGTGCCTCCCTCTCGGTGCCCGCAGGAGCAGCCGACTTCGGCGGCGGCGCCACGTAGACATCAGTTATTTCGACATTTACCTCGATGACCTGCAGGCCCACGAGTTCCTCGACGGCGCGGTACACGGAGGCCCTGACCTGGTCAGCGAGGGAGTGGAGCGGTGTGCCGTACGAGGCTACAAGGCTGATGTCCACGGCCACCTGGGTCTCGCCCACTTCGGCACGGACACCGGCAGCATGGTCTGAGCTGCCAACGGCGTCCCTGATGGCTCCCAGCGCCCGGGACGGAACGGAGCCGAGGGAATAGACCCCGGGAACAGCACGGGCAGCGATACCTGCGACTTTTGCCACAGCGGTCTCGGCGATCACCGTACGGCCATGCCCTGGCACCGGCGCCTGGCCGGCGGCAAGCTGGCTGGCGGCAAGCTGGCTGGCCGGCACCTGGCTTGTGGCGAGCTCGCGCTCGAGGCCCGCGCTGGGTTGTGGGTTCTGGTATTCCATCAGACACTTCCCCCTTCTGTTGTTCCCAACACTATCCCCTGGCCGTGACAACGTGCAGGAATACCTTGGGGACACGGGAACGGCCGGGAGACACCCGTCGTCGCGCGTCCCGGAGTCCACGGCGCGTCCCCACCCCGGTTGCGCGTCCCGGGAGAGCTCCGGGAAAGAGTTCCGGGTTAAAGAAGAAAAGCACCAGTTCCGAAGAACTGATGCTTCCCAGTGGTGGCTCCGACCGGCGTCGATCCGGTGACCTTTCGATTTTCAGTCGAACGCTCTACCAACTGAGCTACAGAGCCTAGGTGACATGTCACCATGACCGCCGAAATTGCTTCCGACAACCAGAGCGACCCTGACGGGACTTGAACCCGCGACCTCCGCCGTGACAGGGCGGCGCGCTAACCAACTGCGCTACAGGGCCTTGCATTTCTTGCTTCGCAGTATGCCTACCGCGTTTTTTCAAGGCTTCCAGCTTACCAGACATTTTCTGCCTGCCAGACCAGTTCCTTGCGTACCCCCAACGGGATTCGAACCCGTGCCGCCGCCGTGAAAGGGCGGTGTCCTAGGCCGCTAGACGATGGGGGCCAGAACCCGTTCGGCACAAAAGAAAAGGCTTCGGGCCGAGGCCTTCAGTCTTTGTCGTTTCGTGTTTCTCCGAACTGGACTCTAAAACTATAGGGCCTCGGAGGGAATAATCCAAAATCGGCTCCCAAAGCCCTCAACGGAACGGCCGTAACAGGCGAAGATGGACAGATGGATGCCGTCGCTGCGCTCAATGAGATCGCCTTTTGGCTGGAGCGCGGGCGCGCTGCCACCTTCAAGGTCCAGGCCTTCCGGAAGGCAGCCGGCGTGATCGCGGGCCTCGATCCGGCCGAGGTGGAGGCCCGGGCCCGGGACGGCAGGCTCAAAAGCATGAAGGGCATCGGCGACAGGACGTACCAGGTGGTCCGGCAGGCAGTGGACGGCGAGGTGCCCGACTACCTGGCGGACCTGAGGCAGCGCGGGTCGGAGCCGCTGGCAGACGGCGGGGCAGAGCTCCATGCAGCCCTGCGCGGCGACCTCCACAGCCACAGCGACTGGTCCGACGGCGGCTCCCCCATCCCGCTCATGGCTGAGGCTGCACGGATCCTGGGCCGCGAATACCTGGCCCTGACAGACCATTCGCCGAACCTGACCATCGCCAATGGGCTCAGCGTGGAGCGCCTCACCGAACAGTTGGACGTCGTCGCGGAGCTTAATGCCGGCAGTAAGGACGCCGGCGACACAAACGGTTTCCGTCTCCTGGCCGGCATCGAAGTGGACATCCTGGAATCCGGCGAACTGGACCAGTCCCCGGAAATGCTCGACCGGCTGGACATTGTGGTGGCCAGCGTGCACTCCAAACTGCGCGCGGACCGGACCACCATGACGCAACGGATGCTCGGAGGCATCAGGGATCCGCACACCAACGTGCTGGGCCACTGCACCGGGCGTCTCGTCGAAGGGGGACGGGGCACCCGGCCCCAGTCCGAGTTCGACGCTGGAAAGGTGTTCGCTGCCTGCGCCGAAAACAACGTGGCGGTGGAGATCAACTCGCGGCCCGAGCGGCAGGACCCGCCGGATGACCTGATCCAGCTTGCGTTGGAGGCCGGGTGCCTGTTCTCCATCGACAGCGACGCCCATGCCCCCGGGCAGCTGGACTTCCTTCAGTACGGCGCCGCCCGCGCCGCCCTGAATGACGTGCCGGCCGAGCGCATCGTGACGACCTGGCCCCTGGACCGGCTTCTGCAGTGGGCCGGGAAGGCCTGACGCAGGGAGCTATTTCACGGCGTTGGCAAGCTTTTGCCGGAAGTCCTGCTTGGTGGTCAGGGTCAGTTTTTCGCCGTTCAGGAAGAACGTCGGGGTGCTGGTGACGCCCAATGCCATGCCGTCAGAGATGTCGCTACGGATGCGCTCCTTCGTTTTCCCGTCACCCACCGCGGCGTCGAACGCGGCAAGATCCAGCCCAAGTTCCTCCGCGAAGGTCCGGAACAGCGGCCCCTGCGATTCGGGCTTCCCGTGCCACTGGTCCTGGGTTTCAAACAACCTGGCTGCCATTGCCTCAAATTGTCCCTGCTGCGCGGCAGCCTCCACGGCGAGCGCGGCCGGGCCGGAGTTCGGGTGCGAGGGCAACGGGAAGTAGCGGCTAACGAACGTGATCCTGTCGCCATACTCCTGTTTCAGCTCGTCTACAAAGGGCTGGATGGAGCGGCAGGCTTCGCATTCAAAGTCCAGGAACTCCACGAGCTGTGCCTTTTCAACCGCGGGTGAGGTGAGCCGGTGGCTATCGGCCCGGACCAGCTGTTCCGAACCGGCATGCGGTGCCGGCGCCGGCGCGGGTTTGTTGAGTGTCAGCATCGCGTACCACGCGCCGCCGGCCACCACGATGACACCGAGCAGGATCCAGATGACCAGGCGGATCTTTTTGGCGGGGCCGGGGGTGGACCTTCGGGATGACGTTGAACCTGAGACCATAAAACGCATCCTAACCGAGGCCGCGGCTTCACAGGCCGCGATGCGGCCCGGGCGTTGGCAGGATGTTGATGAGACGTGACCGGTTTCCGCCAGCCGTTGGCACCGCGCCAGGGCTAGATTGGCACCATGGCCTCAACGTCCTCCACCAACCCGGCACAGTCAGCTGCGCGTCCCGCCCCACCGGACGGCGTCAGCGCCCTCGGCATCGCCGCCGTGCTGGTCACGGTGGTGCTGTGGGCGTCGGCGTTTGTGGGCATCCGGGCGATTGGGCCAAACTTCTCCCCCGGGTCCCTGACGCTGGGCAGGTTGGCCGTTGCCGCCGTCGCGCTCGGTGCGCTGGTACTGCCGCAACTGCGCAGGAGCAAGGCACTGCCCCGCGGCCGTGAATGGTGGCCCATCCTCGGGTACGGCGTGATGTGGTTCGGCGGGTATAACGTGGCGCTGAATGCTGCGGAGCACCTCCTGGACGCCGGCACGGCCGCGCTGCTGATCAACGTCAACCCCATCCTCGTCGCCATCATGGCGGGCGTCTTCCTGAGGGAAGGTTTCCCGCGGTGGCTGATCATCGGGAGCATGGTTGCCTTTGGCGGGGTGGCGCTGATCGCGCTGGGCTCCGGCCCGGCGTCGGGTGAACGTTCGACGGCGGATATTGCGGGTGTGCTGCTCTGCCTCCTTGCCGCCGTACTCGCCGCAGTCAGCGTGATCATCCAGAAACCGGTGCTGCGGAAGATCCCGGCCGCCCAGGCCACCTGGTTCGGCATCATGGTGGGCACCGTCTGCTGCCTGCCTTTCAGCGGCCAACTGGTGTCCGAGCTCCAGGCCGCGCCGCTGTCCGCGACGCTGGGGCTGGCATATCTTGGCGTCTTTCCCACGGCAATCGCGTTCACCACGTGGGCGTATGCGCTGTCTCTGATCGACGCCGGAAAACTGGCCGCCACCACCTACCTGGTCCCCGGCACCACCATCCTGATCTCCTGGCTGCTCCTCAGTGAAGTCCCCTCCGTGTGGGGCCTGGTGGGCGGCCTGGTCTGCCTGGTGGGGGTGGGCCTGACCCGCCGCCGGTCGCGCCAGAGGCGGGAACGTCCAGCTGCCAACGCGGGTGGACAGTAGTGTCCGGCTGCGGACCGGATCGTACGGCTTAGCGATCTGCAGGCCGCAGGACCGCCGTACCCGCGATGATCGGCGTGGCCAGGGCAAGGGCCGGGGCCTCGAACCTGCTGATTTCCGTAAAGTCGAACCCGGCCTCGGCGATGGCTTCCACGGTGTTCCGGTTGAGGTGGCAGCCCGGCGCCACGCAACGGCCCCACAGACCGTCCAGCCTGTCCTGCCAGCGGCCCGCACGGCCCGGACGGCGGACATGCTCCAGCACGGCCAGGGTTCCGCCCGGCTTGAGTACCCGGCGCGCCTCCAGCAGGGCAAGCCTCTGATCCGGCACCGAGCACAGCACCAGGGTAAACACGACGGCATCCGCCTCGCCGTCGGCCAGCGGCAGGTGCTCCGCATCGGCGTCGGAAACCGTGACCGGAACGGATGACTCCCCCAGCCGCGTCCTCAATCTGGCCCTCATGAACCGGTCCGGTTCCACGAGGACAACACGCTCAGCGTGGCGGAAGTGTGAAAGATTGGCTCCGGTTCCTGAGCCGACGTCCACCACAGTTCCCCGCAGCCCCGCGAGCAGCTGCGCCCGTCGCGGAGCGAGTTCCCTGCGCTCCGCCGACTTCAGCAGAGTGTCGTAAGCGGCGGCAAACAGGCGGTGTTGGAGGGACATCCGGTTCCTCACTGGGAGTCAGGGACGGGTTTTCAGTATGCATGGCAACCCGGCCGCGGACTAGAGTCTGCTTATGCCCGCCAATCTGCCGCCCGGCCTGCCCATCGTTCCGGAGGGCCCGCATGAACCGCTTCCCTTCGAGATGACCGCAGACGACTTTGAAGCTGCTGTCACCGATGCGCTGGGACTGATTCCCCCGAAGCTTGCGACCGCCATGAACAACGTGGCGGTGTTTGTCGAAGACGACTACACGCCCGGTCAGGGCGAGGACCCGGATACTGTCCTGCTTGGCCTCTACGAAGGCGTCCCGCTGACGGAACGGGACTCCTGGTGGGACGCCGGTTCGCTGCCGGACCGGATCACCATCTTCCGCCAGCCCATCCTGGACATCTGCGCCTCGCGCGACGAGGTGATCCAGGAAGTCGCCGTGACGGTGGTGCACGAAATCGCGCACCACTTCGGCATCGATGACGACAGGCTGCACGAACTCGGCTGGGACTAGCCTTGTAGCCATGGGACATGACCACAGCCACACCCACGGCATCACCGCCACGGGCCGCCACCGCAAGCGCCTCATCGCCGTCCTTGCAATCACACTGACCGTGGTCCTGGTCCAGGTGGTGGGTGCGGCACTCTCAGGCTCGCTGGCCCTGCTGGCGGATGCCGGCCACATGCTCTCCGATGCGGCAGGTGTGACCATCGCGCTCCTGGCCGCCTGGATCGCGGGCAGGCCCGCGAGCGACCAGCGGACCTACGGCTACCAGCGGGCTGAAGTACTGGCCGCCCTGGCCAATGCGCTGATCCTGATTGTCATTTCGGTGGTCATCTTCACGGAGGCCATCCGGCGGATCGGCTCCACCCCGGAAGTCCAGACCGACATCATGCTCTTCGCCGCAATCCTGGGCGCCGCTGCCAACCTGGTGTCGTTGCTGATCCTGCACGGCGCGCACCACGACAGCCTCAACGTCCGCGGCGCCTACCTTGAAGTGCTCGGCGACCTGCTGGGATCGTTCGCCGTGATCGCCGCGGCCCTGGTCATCATGTTCACCGGCTACCAGGCCGCCGATACCATCGCGTCGGTCCTGATTGCGCTGATGATCCTGCCGCGGGCATGGAACCTGCTGCGCGACGTGGTGGACGTCCTGCTGGAGGCAACCCCCAAGGGCGTGGAAGTGCAGATGATCCGTGAGCACATCCTCAGCGTCGACGGCGTGGTTGACGTCCACGACATCCACATCTGGACCATCACCTCGGGAGTGCCCGTGTTTTCTGCCCATGTGGTGGTGGAGGACGGTGTCCTGAACGCCCGGGGCGCCGACCAGTTGCTGGACAAGCTCACGGCCTGCCTGGGCTCCCATTTCGACACCGAGCACTGCACGTTCCAGCTCGAGCCGGCCAGCCATTCCGAACACGAATCAGCCCAGCACGCCTAAGGACCGGCGGTAGTGCGGACAGGCGGACCCGCAGCAACTCCGCGACACGCCGATACCGATGTGCCGGAATCAAGCTCGTGTTGTTTATGTTATTGATGTGACCAGTGTTGCCAATGTGCAGGGTGTCACGTAGCCTCGGACTGCTGGGCGATCAGCAGAGGGGCCATTCGTGCCGCCACCAGACCTCGCTCCCCAGCCTGACTGTCCTGCGAGGTTCTGCGAATGGGTTTGTCCGGATCCGGCCTGAAGGCCGCCGTGCTGTGTACCGCCGTTGTATTGTCTGGAACCCTCGCTTTTCCTGCCCAGGCATCGCCCACGCCTGCACCTCTGACTGTCCAGCGTCCTGCTGCACCGGAGGTCCCGTCCGCGGAAGACATTGCGGCGGCAAAATCCAATGAAAGCGCGACGGCGGATCAGGTCACCGCCATCGAACGGCTCCTGGCGGACGCTGCAGCCGCCCAGCAAGCTACTTTTGCTTTGTCCCTGCAGGCAAACAACGCCTACAGCGAGGCCCTGGTGGAACTGCAGGACCGTCGGGGCGTGGCCGACGCGGCCACGGCCAGGGCCGAGGCGGCGACGAAGGCGCAGGACAGGACCCGGAAGCAGGTAGGCCAGCTTGCCGGCGACCTGTACCGCAACGGCGGCCTTAACCCGACGCTGACCACGTTCGTCAGCGGCAACGGTCAAGCGCTGCAGCAGGCCGCCACGCTCCAGGCTCTTTCGACCAGCCGAAGCCGGGCCTTCGAATCCGCGGAGACAGCAGCCGCCGCAGCGCAGTCGCTGACCGCCGCGGCCCAGGACGCCAACCGCGCTGCCGACAACGCCGCCAAAACAGCCGAAGCCCGCAAGGCCCAGGCTGAAGAGGCCAATGCAGCCCAGATCCAGGCCGTTGCCGACGCGAAAGCACAACGGACCGTCCTGGTGGACCAGCTGGCGCAGCTGAGGAACACCACCGTTGCGATGGAAACGGCGCGGGTGGATGAACTCGACCGGCAGCGCGAAGAGGCCAGGCTCGCGTCAATCACCGCGGCCGCCGAACGGACCGCATCCGGCCAGGCTGCTGCCGCCCCCGCGTCACCGGCCGGGCCTGCACCGCAGGCTCCTGCGCCCGCGCCCGCGCCCGCGCCAGCGCCAGCCCCGGCTCCGGCCCCGGCGCCCGCACCCGCGCCAGCCCCGGCGCCGGCCCCGGCGCCCGCACCCGCACCAGCTCCTGCACCGGTACCTGCACCCGCTCCGGTTCCTGCACCAGCGCCAGCGCCTGGCGGTTACTACGAAACAGCTATTTCCGTCGCCTTATCCAAAGTGGGCTCGCCGTACTTCTACCAATACGGCGGCACGGGGCCCAGCGGCTTTGACTGCTCGGGCCTGGTTCAGACTGCCTTTGCCGCGGCCGGCAAGTACCTGCCCCGGACCGCTGCCCAGCAGTACGCCGCGGCTCCGCTGCATGTGCCCATCTCCCAAGCCAGGCGCGGCGACCTGCTGGTGTGGGGTTCGGCCCCCGGTTTCTATCACGTCGCCATTTACCTGGGCAACGGACAAGTGGTGCAGGCCCTGAACCCGGATGAAGGTATCGGCGTCACGCAGCTGAGCCGGATGGCCGGAATGCAGCTCCACCCCTACGCTGCCCGCTACTAAACGGCGCCTACCCGCCGGAAGCAACTCAGGCCAGCGACACACCGGTGTCGGCGGATGTTGGATGACGTGCTTTAGGAAACTTCCCCGGGCTTCTCCTGGTCTGTTGGAGCAGGCTGCGTAAACAGGCGGATCAGCCCGTCAATTTCTTGTGTTGAGGTGGCCGGGTGGCGGAAGTGCTGGTGGGGTTCAATCGCGTAGTGGGTCCGGCGCCCCACCCGGGTACGGTGCAGATAGCCTGCGCTTTCAAGGTCTTTGAGTATATGAAGGGCCGCCCGAGGCGTGATACCAACACGATCAGCGATCTCCGCAATCCGGATGCCGGGGTCGGTAGCGACTGCGAGCAGGACGTGCCCATGGTTCGTCAGAAAGGTCCAGCCGCGCTGTCGGCCTCCGGGCCCGGACGCACGCAATGTTTCGTCGTGATTCACGGGGGAACCGAGCGCATCCCCACTCATTCGTGTCCTTCGCTGGTTGGGCGCAAACTGGTGTCCGAGCCGTCCTGTCGACCCGCCGAAAGCTGCTCCTTCCTCGTGGGTGCTGCGTAACGACGGTTCCGCAACAGCGGTTCCAGCGCCTCCAGGTCCTGGGCCGCGGCGATTCCGAAGGGCGGCTTTGCTGGAGTGGGGAGTTCCCGGCGCCCCTGCCCGCGGGTGGCCCACAGGCTCATCGCGATCGATACACCCAGGATGGTGGCAATGACGGCGAGCGAAAGGGGTGTGGGGATGTAGTAGATATCGATCTTAAGGAGCATTTTGACGCCGACCCAGATAAGGACGAGTGCGAGCCCGATCTTGAGGTAGATGAACCGGTGGATCAGGTCTGCGAGCAGGAAGTACATGGCGCGGAGCCCGAGGATGGCGAAGGCGTTTGCCGTAAAGACCAGGAAGACTTCATCAGTGACGGCGAAGATCGCCGGGATGGAGTCCACGGCGAAAATGATGTCCGTGACCTCAACCACCACCAGGACCGCCAGCAACGGGGTGGCAAGCACGACCCCCTTCTTGCGGATAAGGAACCTCTGGCCATGGAAGTCGTTGGTCATGGGCACCGTGTTCCGGAAGAAGGCCAAGGTCTTGGACTTCTCCGGGTCCAGATGCTCGTTACGGTGCCGGATCATGCGGTAGCCGGTGATCAGCAGGAATGCCGCGAACAGGTAGAGCACCCATCCAGCGCTGGCGATGATCGCTGACCCTGCCGCGATGAACCCGCCGCGAAAGATGAGCGCCCCCAGCACACCGAAGAACAGCACCCGGTGCTGGTACTCCCTGGGAACCGCGAAGTAGGTGAAAATGATGGCCCAGACGAACACGTTGTCCACCGCGAGGGACTTCTCGATCAGGTACCCGGCGAAATACTGTTGACCAAACTCCGCCCCGTAGAGCTGCCACACCAGGGCACCAAAACCAGTCCCGAAGGCTACCCAGACCGCGGACCACAGCGCCGCTTCCCGGACGCCGATGACGTGTGCCCTGCGGTGCGCGAACAAGTCCACGGCAAGCATCAGGACAATGATGCCGAGGACAGCCAACCAAGCCCAAAGGGGAACATTCATCAGGCAAACCCGCTTCCAGTCAGTAAACCAACTGGAGGTCTTTCCCGGCCGCCCAAACAGGTGCCCTGTCCCGCCGGGCCGTACAGGGACGGCCGGACTGACGACGGAACAATCAGGGGATACTCCCCTCCGTGAAAAATAGTGAAGCACATTTCACCTGTTGCGGCAATGGTCGCCGCAATGGTCACCACAGACAGACGCACCCACAGCTCCGGCGGGCAGCGACAGCAACAGGGGCTGTCAGGACAGGAACAGGGGCTGTCAGGACAGGACGTCCTTGGTGACGAACCGGCCGTACGCCAGCGCCCCGAACACAGCTATGTAGGCGGCCTGCAGCAGGGCGTTGCTGGCGAAGGAGTCCCACAGCACCGGCTGGCGCAGGACGTCGGCGAACCCGAACCAGTAGTGGGTAAAAAGCCAGGGATGCAGCCACTCCAGCTGGGGCAGTTCGCCTGCGATCTGCGATGCCACGGAAACCACCACCGTGGCCGCCATGGCACCGACGGGCACCACCGTCAGCGTGGACAGGAACAAACCGATCGCCGACAACCCGGCAAGGGAAACCGCCAGATACGCCGCGATGAGGAGCAGCCTCAGGGCTGCCTCGGGCGGTTGCACCACATCGCCGGAGAGGAGCGTCACCGGGCCGATCGGGAACAATGACGCTCCGATCGCGGCTCCGGCCAGGGCCACCGTGACTGGGGCGGCCAGGCAGAAGGCCAGCGCACCGGCGTACTTGACCAGCAGCAGCCTGACCCGCCCGGCTGGTGCCACCAGCAGATACCGCAGGGTGCCCAGGCTGGCCTCGCCCGCGATGGTATCGCCCGCCACCACACCGATGGTGAGTGGCAGGAACAGGGGCACGGACACCAGCATCGCCGTGACGGCCACAAACAGCCCGTTCTGCGTGATCCGGTCCAGGAATGCCGGTCCGCGTCCGGGCGGAACGGTTGAGGAGAGCCGGACCGCGACGGCGATCAGCACCGGGATTGCGGCCAAGGCTACCAGCATGGCCACGGTCCGGCGGCGCCGGAAAAGAGTCTTTAGTTCTGATGCCAGGAGGGACAGGCTGGACCCTCCCGCAGGAGTGCTGCGGGAAGTCGGAAGGCTGAGAGCGTCAGCAGAATCACTGGGCAACGTCAAACCCCTCCCCCGTCAGGGCAACAAACCGCTCCTCGAGGCTTTCCCGTTCCACCGAGAATCCGCGGACCCGCACGCCTGCGGCCACGAGTTCAGCGACGACGTCTTCGGGTGCCGGCATCTGAGCCGGCGTCGCTGCCGCGGCCGGCATGTCCGGCCGGGCCGCAGCAGCCGCACCCGCGGTGACCACGTCACCGTCAACGCCAGGCATACCGGCCTCATCGTTTCCGGCCCGGCCGTTGCCTCTTTCCGGGGCCATGCCCAACCGCAGCAGGACTTCACAGGCTGTGCCGGCGTCGGGCGTTAAGAGACGGATCCGCGTGCCTCCGGCCTGCCGGAGCTCCGCCAGCGGCCCCTGCGCCACCAGCCTGCCCGCGCTCATGATCGCGGCGTGTGTGCAGATCTGTTCCACCTCGGCCAGCAGGTGGCTGGAGACGAAGACGGTGGCACCGTCGGCGGCCAGCGAGCGGACGAGGCTCCGCACCTCACGCGTGCCCTGCGGGTCAAGACCATTGGTGGGCTCATCCAGGACCAGCAGATCCCGCGGCGAGAGCAGCGCGTTGGCGATGCCCAGCCGCTGCTTCATGCCCAGAGAGTAGGCGTGCACGCGCTTGCCGCCGGCATGGGACAGCCCGACCCGCTCAAGTGCCGCAGCCACCCGGGCCTTACGCGTACCCGGTGTTCCGTGCCGGCTGGCGGCGTCGAGCCGGTGCAGGTTCGCGGTACCGGAGAGGAACGGATAAAACGCCGGCCCCTCCACCAGCGCCCCCACGCGCGGCAGCACCGCATGCAGCCGCTGCGGCATCGGCAGGCCCAGGACGCTGACCGTTCCGGCTGACGCAGCAGCGAGGCCCAGCAGCATCCGGATGGTGGTGGTCTTGCCGGATCCGTTGGGCCCCAGGAAGCCGAACACGGCGCCATGCGGTACGGCCAGGTCCACGTTGTCCACCGCCAGTTGGTGGCCGAACCGCTTGGTTAAGCCGTGGGTCTCGATGCTCAGCCCGGCAGCCACGCTGCCGGCCGCGGTCACGCTGTGCCGGCGGCGGCCTGCAGCCGGTCCGCCGGAACCATCCCCACAAAGATCCTGCCGTCGTCGGTCAGCAGGACGTTGACCAGTGACGTGGACAGGAGCCGTCCGCCGGGAACGGCGACGGCGGCCTGGGACAGCAGCGGATCCTTCAGTAGTGCTTCGGTCAGCCGGGCGCCTTGGCCGTCCGGTGGCGCGGGGAACCCGATCACCGTTTCCCAACCCTCGCCGGTCACCGTCGGCTGTGGCGTGTCACCGTGCTCGCGCGCGTGGTAGCCGGGCATCCGGTCCGGTGCCGGCATCCGGTCCGGTGTGACAGTTCCCGGCTCTACAGGATGCGCGGGCATCCCGTGCTGGTAGGGCACCGGGGGCACCTGCAACTCCTTGAGCGTGGCACCGGGCGGGGCCACGAAATTGAACATGCCCGCCTCGGGCGCCTCCAGCGACAGGCTCGTGAAGCCGGCCTCGAATGCCGGTTCCGCCTGGCCCCGCGCCGACACCGTTACCCTGAGCGGCATCCCGGTCTGGCCGTCGACGGCGATAGCCACCTTCTCCAACAGGGTCCCGTCAGTGCGCGGCACCAGTTCAAGGTTGTACGCCGGCCGCCCGGCCACCTGGACCTCGGGGCCGACAGCCACCGCTGTGGAGCTGTCAGCCATGGCAAGGAACTTCGCGGCCAAGTCCTCAGGCGTGGGCGGCACGGGCATGCGCATGTCCGGGGCGGGCACCGTGCCGGGATCCGGAGGCACAGGCAACGGCATGCCGGGAGCGCCAGGAACGGCGAGCGGCAGGTCGTTGGCGAAGGCCGGCAGGGTCAGATGGGCGGCGGAGTTGTCCTTGGAGTTGTAGAACCAGACGTCCTGGTCGCGCCGGATAACATCGCGTTCGGCCAGCCGGTCCATCACCTGTACCCGCATCTTTGCAGGACCGTCCATAAAAATCCGTGCACTGTGCCCGCCGGTCAGGAACTCGATCATCGATGCCGTGCCGCCCGCCGAGGCGGGGCCGGACGTGGGGCCGCCGGCCGGAAGCTCCGGCAGTCCAAGGTCCGAAACCTGCTCCAGGGTGCCGGAGAACGTTTTGGTATTGTGCTGGCCCAGGAGCGTGAGGACCTCGGCCGGGGTCTTCTCCGGCAGCGGATCCCCGGCCCGCGCGGGAATGGATCCCACCAGAACACCGGCGGCGATAAGTGCGGGTACAGCTGCGGCGGGCACCCAGCGCTTCCATGCGCGGTTCATGCCAGCCCCGCTTCATCTTTGGAGCCCATGAATTCAGATTACGCCTGGGGATCGCCGTGCACACCCCTCCCGGGGTCCCGGAACGGTTACGAAGGCACGACGGTGCCCGCGCCGCCGTCGACCGTTATCTGCTGGCCGGTGGAGAGCCTCAGCGTGGCGTCGGGGACGCCCACCACAGCCGGGATGCCGTACTCCCGGGCCACCACGGCGCCGTGGGAATTGGGCCCGCCCATCTCCATGACAAGCCCTCCGGCCGTGAGGAACAGCGGGGTCCAGCCGGGATCCGTGGACGGTGCCACCAGGATTTCCCCGGGTTCAAGATGTGCTCCCACCGGGTCCAGGATGACGCGGGCGGCCGCGGTGACCGTCCCGGCCGAGGCCGGGCTGCCCGTCAGTGTCCCGGCCGCCGCTGGCTGCCCGGGGGTACCGGCCCGCAGCAGCGCCTCAGGTTCGGTGCCGTCGGAGAGCAGCAGCCGGGGCACATGGCGCCGTTCCAGTTCCAGGGCATACGCCTGGCGCCGCTCAGCCACGACGCTACGCAGGTCAACAGGGCCTGGTCCGGGTTTCCCGCCCTGCCCGCCTGCCGCCACCTTGAGGAGACCGGCCCTGACTTCGTCGAAATTCAGGTAGAAGATGTCGTCCGCCTCGGCGACGGAGCCGGCCGCGGCGAGCGCCCCGCCCACCAGCGCCAGTTGTTTCCGCACTTCAGCCAGTCCCACCACCAACTGGGACTTGGGCAGTTCGCGCAGCCCGGCAAACAGCCGCGTCCGCCGCAGGGCTGCCCGGACCGCCGCGCCCCGAAGCCGGCCCCGGGACCGCGCCTCCGCCACCAGGGCCTGCACCTGGGCTTCGGCTTCCTCCACGGCGTTGCTGAACTGGACGTCCGGGGCCATGGCGCCGGCGTCCAAGCGCAAATAATTGGCCAGCACTCCAACGATGTGGGTGGGATCGTCTGACCAGCGTGGCATCCCGACGTCGATCTCGGCCACCGCGCGGTGCCCGTATTGATCCATGAACCGCGCCAGCCCGGACTGCAGCACGAAGGGCAGCTCACCTGCCTTGAAGTCCTCGGTGAGCACGGCGGGTGTCCGGCCGGCCACTGCGCTGCGGGAGGCGCCGTCGTTCTTGATCACCTGCGCCAGGCGCCACAGTTCCAGGTCCATTTCGGTGGTCACGTTGTTCGGGAGCCCCCGGAGCACAACCTGCAGGTCATCCCAGCGGCCGCCGCCCAGCAGTTTCCCGGCAAACGCCAGCGAGGCGAAACCGAGTGCGGGAAGGGGAAGGATGGCCGGCACCACCGGGAAGAGGCGCGTCCCAATGACGTGTTCGGCATGGTCCAGCCGCTGCAGCGGAGTGGCACCGGAAGGAAGCTGGAGCGAGTCCCCGAATTCGCGCGCCTTGCGGTTCGTGTGGCGGAGGGCCGTGTCCGGCCGGAGGAGCGCCCTCAGCAGTGTCTCGGGCACGCGGGCATGCGCGGCAGCGGGCACCACGTGACGCAGCAGGCCCAACGGCGTCCGCCGGGTCACGGAAAACCGCGGATCCTCGAAGACCTTCCGCAGCACCGTGGCTGAGCGCGCCTCCATCACGTCGAAGACCCTGGGCACGATCCGGCGCCCGGTGGTGCTGCGGGCAACGGCCGTCAGGTCAAAGTACATCCGCTGGCCCGCCTCGGCATAGGGCGGCGGGCCGTTGTGTGGCTGGGGGACGTCGAACTGCGCCGCCCGGGCAACGGACGAGGCAATGAGCCGGAACACTGCCAGACCCATCGGCGTGATGGGCCGGGTGAGGCCCTGCGCCAGGCTAAAGCAAAGATAGACGCGGGCGCTGTCCGCCTGCGCACGCCCGGCTGCGTCACCGGTCCGGAGGGCAGTCCGCCGGGGTACGGGGAAAAGGGTGGTGATGGGCCGCGACTGTGTCAGCCACAGCCGCCCGCCGCCGTCGATGGCCCATTCGATGTCCTGCGGCGCTCCGAAATGTTGCTCCACCCGGTGACCCAGGGCCGCCAGCTCTGCCGCCTGCCGGTCCGTCAGGCAGGCCGTGGCGCCGCCGTTGCTGACGGCCACGGCCCGGGTTCCCCCGCCCGAGAGCGGCCGGACCGCGATGCGCTTGTCGCCGAGGCGCCGTTCAAGGACCTTTCCGGTGAGCGGATCAACCACAAAGTGATCCGGGTTCACCGCCCCCGACACCACCGCTTCGCCGAGCCCCGGGCTGGCATCAATGACAGCCTGCTGCCGGCGGTTTGTCAGCGGGTTCGCTGTAAACAGCACACCGGCCGCAGTGGCATCCACCATCTGCTGGACCACTACTGCCAGTGCCACTGCGGCCGGATCGATCCCCCGGGTGGCACGGTAACTGACAGCCCGGTCAGTCCACAGGGACGCCCAGCAGTTGCGCACCGCCTCCACCACGGCCGCAGTACCCACCACGTTGAGGTAGGTGTCCTGCTGGCCGGCGAAGCTCGCCGACGGGAGGTCTTCGGCCGTGGCCGAGGACCTCACTGCCACGGGGACGTCCTGGCCAAGCGCGGCGTAGGCAGACTTGATGGCTTCCGCTATCTCCGGCGGGACGGGCGCGCTCCGGATCACGTCCCGGGCCTGGCCGGCAAGCGCGGCCAGGGCGGGAAGGTCGCCGTCGGCGGTGTCTTTGAGTGCCTGGTGGACGGTGGCCAGTGGGTCAGCACCATCGCCGGTACCGCCCGCCGTGGCGCGGCGGTACGCCCCGGTGGTGAGGCAAAAGCCTGCCGGCACCGGCATTCCCGCGGCCAGAAGCTCCCCCAGGTTGGCCGCCTTCCCGCCAACGACGGACACCATGGCGGCATTAACGGCCTCCAATCCGAGGATCAGGGGCGGTCCGCCGGCGCCAGGCACGTTCACGCCTCCGCTGCGCAGACGTTTGGTCAGGCCGCGCCGAGAATGGGCCCGAACTTCGCCCGGTCCGCCAGCCGCGGGTCATCGCGGTCCGGAACCACCAGAACCGGGCCCTTGGTGTGGTGCAGGACCCCGGCGGACGTTGAACCGAGCAGCATGCCGGTAAAGCCGCCACGGCCGCGGGTGCCCACCACGACGAGTTCCGCGTGCCTGCTGGCATCCACCAGGACGTCCACGGCCGAGCCGTCCTTCACTTCCGACTCCACGCGAAGGTTCGGGTAATGGCTCTTCAGCCAGGCCTTCCCGGCTTCGAGCTGGGTTTCAATGTCCTCAAACAGGGCCCGCCGGTCCATCGGGGCCGGAACCCAGGCCAGGGACCCGCTGAACTGGGGCACCGCACAGACCACGCGCAGGGTCGCGCCGAGGCGTTCAGCCTGATCTGCGGCCTCCAGCACGGCAACGCGCGCCTGCTCCGATCCGTCCACGCCCACGACCACCACGTTGTCAACGCGTTTGTGGTCTTCCTTCGCCTGTTCGGCCCGGATGCGCTTGTCGTCAGTGGTTTCGCCGAGCCGGTCGGAACAGACCAGGGGCACCGTGACGGTGGGGCACTTGGCGTGGGCCGGAAGTGCGCTGCTCACCGAGCCCAGCAGGCGGCCCACAAATCCGCCGCGGCCGCGCGTGCCGAACACCAGCAGCTCCGCCGTTTCCGACATCTCCAGCAGTACACCGGAGGCGTCGCCGTTCTCCACGGAGGCATCGACGTCGATGTTGTAGCCGGAAACCTTGTCCACGGCCTGCCGGATGATGGCTTCGGCGCCCTCGCGGATCACGGAATCATCCACCGTGGCGTACCCGCCGTCCAGCCCGGACGCCGCGAAAATGGGCACCGAATACGCTGTGACAATATGCAGGGGCCGACGGCGGCGCTCGGCTTCCCGGGCTGCCCACACCAGTGCGCACTGGCCGTGGTCCGATCCGTCAACGCCCACAACGATTCCCCGGGGAGCGGCAGAATTGGCTGCGTTCTCCCGTTCAGGGTCCGGTTGCATCTCTTGTGCGCCCATCGGGCCGCCTCCTCGCGATACTGCCTTATGTTCCGGCTGCTGGTCCGGTCATTCTGCCAGAAGCCGGGCGCTTCGCCTGCACCCGCGATCGGGACATCGCGGCACGTCAGGAGCGCCCTGCTTCCATTCATCACTATTCTCGGTCCGGACACAGTTAGCAAGCCGCGGGCGGCCCCGGACAGCCGGTTATCCACAGCCTCTGGCAACCCAAACGGCAACCGCATCCATCGTTAACGGGAATGTTGCGTTTTGGGCTATCCCCCGTCACCAATCTTCTGTAGTCTTCGAGGCACTGCCGGTCCGTCGATGCCCTCTGCAAGGGTGAATCGCGGGCCGGTGCTGCGGCCGGACTTTGGGGGTAACGGGACGCATGCAGTGCGACGACGCCTGCATCAGCCGAAAGCCTTTGAGGAGGAGAACTGTAGTGTCAACCATGCCTGTAACCGGCGGGACAGAGCGGACCACCACGGTGATCATCGGCACCGGGCTCTCCGGCCTTGCGGTCGGGGCGGAACTGCGCCGGCGCGGCGTGGACGCCATTGTGGTGGACGGGCTGGACATCCTGGGAGCCGGGCAACCGGCCAACACCACGTCACTGCAGCGCTGCGATGCAGCAGACTCCGATTCGCTCCGGGAACGCAACGAGATCCTGCGGCACCTGCGCAACTATGCCGCCAGCCACCACATGGATGTCCGCAACACCACCCGGGCCGTTCAGCTGACCATGGTGGGCGGCGTCCCCGGCGCACCGGCCGCCGCCTCGCCCGGGGAGTCCCCGGCCCTCCAATGGGAAGTCCATACCCCCAACGGAATTCTGCTGGCAGACCACATTGTGCTGACCCGCTGCGCGCATAGCCAGCTCCGGCGCATGATCAGCGACTTCGGCATCAGCGTTGGCCGCAACCTCGTCGCAGCCATGCGGAGGATCGGCATCTACCTGGTGGGCGTGGGCGACCTTATTACCCCCTCCCCCAAGGAAGTCCTGCGGCAGGCAAAAACCGTCGGCCAGGCCATCTCCTCCAAGGTCTACCCTGACTCCGGTCCGGCCCTCCTTGCCGGGAGTTCCGCCGGCTAGGGCGCCTCGGTGTCCTCGTCATCCCCGTCGGCTGTGAGGCGGCGCTTCGCGAGGATCCCGATGGTGACGAGCAGGCCAAGGGCCACCGCGGCAAAGATCACCAGGCTCCACGGAAACGGTTCGGATGCGTCGGCGGCAGGTTCCGGAGCCGCTGTAGTTCCCGGCTGGGCGGTTCCCATCCCCGGAACGTCAGCTGTCGGCGTCGGGCCCGCGGTGGTTCCGGTTGGTGAAATGCCCGACGGCGATGCCCCCACCGCCGCGGCGGCCGCCGTAAAGCCGAACGTCCCCTCGATCGGATGGGAATCTGAGCTGACCACGCGCCAGGCTACCGTGTAGGCGCCTGCCGGTCCCCCGGTCCTGAGCTTCTGCGAAGCCACATTGTCCACAATCTCAACCGGGCCGTCGGCCCACTCAGCGCCGCTGGCATCCTTGACAGAAAACTCGGCGCCCAGACCCAGCGGGTTCTTGTTGAAGGTGACGGACACCTTCTCCGGCGGCGCTTCCAGGGTGGCACCTTGCGCGGGGCTGCTGGATTCGGCGGCATCGTGCGCCATGGCCGGAGCAGAGAACCCCAGCAGGGCGGCGGCAACAACGAATAACCCCAGCACGGCACTCAGCAGCTGGCGGCGGATGGATCGCATCGGTGGACTACTCCCTCAAAGTTGGTCCTTCCAGCCTAGCCGCTGGCGCTGACGGCTAGGCTGGCCCCGTCTTCCCGGGCCGCTTCCCCGCTAGCTGCCCACGTACACGGCCAGGTGCTTGCCGGTCAGCGTGGACTTGGCCGCCACAAGCCCGGCGGGAGTGCCCTCGAAAACCACCTTGCCGCCGTCGTGCCCTGCGCCGGGTCCGAGGTCGATGATCCAGTCCGCGTGCGCCATAACGGCTTGGTGGTGCTCAATCACGATCACCGATTTGCCGGAGTCCACCAGGCGGTCCAGGAGGCCCAGCAGGTTCTCGACGTCAGCGAGGTGCAGGCCCGTGGTGGGCTCATCGAGGACGTAGACATCGCCCTTCTCCGCCATCTGGGTGGCCAGCTTCACGCGCTGCCGCTCACCGCCGGACAGTGTGGTGAGCGGCTGGCCGAGGGTGAGGTAGCCGAGGCCGACGTCCACGAGCCGGTCCAGGATCTTGTGGGCCGCGGGCGTGCGGGCCTCCCCGTCGCTGAAGAACGCTTCCGCCTCAGTCATGGACATGGCCAAAACCTCGGCGATGTTGCGCCCGCCCAGCGTGTATTCCAGGACCGAGGCCTGGAAGCGGCGGCCCTCGCAGTCCTCGCAGGTTGACTCGACAGTGGCCATGACACCCAGCTCGGTGAAGATAACGCCTGCGCCGTTGCAGGTTGGGCACGCGCCTTCGGAGTTGGAGCTGAACAGGGCAGGTTTCACGCCGTTGGCCTTGGCGAATGCCTTCCTGATCGGCTCAAGCAGGCCGGTGTAGGTGGCGGGGTTGCTGCGGCGGGAGCCTTTGATGGCGCCCTGGTCGATCACCACCACACCCTCACGGCCCGCCACCGAGCCGTGGATCAGGGAGCTCTTGCCTGAACCCGCTACGCCTGTGACCACGCAGAGGACGCCGAGCGGAACATCGACGTCGACGTTGCGGAGGTTGTGCATGGAGGCGCCGCGGACCTCGAGCAGCCCGGCCGGTTTACGTGTTTCCGGCTTGACCGCGGCCCGGTCGTCGAGGTGGCGTCCGGTGATGGTGTCGCTGGCGCGCAGGCCCTCCACGCTGCCCTCGAAGCAGACGCTGCCGCCCTTGGTGCCGGCGCCCGGTCCGAGGTCGACGACATGATCGGCGATGGCGATGGTTTCGGGCTTGTGCTCAACCACCAGCACGGTGTTGCCCTTATCGCGGAGCTGCAGCAGGAGCTGGTTCATCCGCTCGATGTCATGCGGGTGGAGGCCGATGGTGGGCTCGTCGAAGACGTAAGTGACGTCGGTGAGGGACGAACCGAGGTGCCGGATCATCTTGGTGCGCTGCGCCTCACCACCGGAGAGTGTGCCGGCGGGCCGGTCCAGCGAGAGGTAGCCCAGGCCGATCTCGGCGAACGAATCGAGCAGGTGCTGCAGGCCTTTGAGGAGCGGCGCCACCGACGGCTCCTTAAGGTCCCGGACCCAGGCGGCGAGGTCGGTGATCTGCATAGTGCACAGGTCGGCGATGTTCTTGCCCTGGATCTTTGACGACCTTGCCTCCGCGCTGAGCCGCGTACCCTCGCATTCCGGGCAGGGCTGGAAAGTGATGGCGCGCTCCACGAAGGCCCGGATGTGGGGCTGCATGGCGTCGACATCTTTTGAAAGCATCGATTTCTGGATCTTCGGAATCAACCCCTCATAGGTGAGGTTGATGCCCTCCACCTTGATTTTGGTGGGCTCCTTGTACAGGAGGTCGTGCATTTCTTTTTTGGTGTACTTGGCGATGGGCTTGTCCATGATGAAGCCGGCGCCGCTGAAGATCCGGCCGTACCAGCCGTCCATGCTGTAGCCGGGGACGGTCAGGGCACCCTCGGCCAGCGATTTGCTCTCGTCAAACAGCGCCGTCAGGTCGAAGTCGGAAACTGAACCCATGCCCTCGCACCGCGGGCACATTCCGCCCAGGTAGACGGCGTTCTGCACCACGCTCTTCTCCACCCGGCCGCCGGCTTTCTCAGTGCTCATGACACCGCTGGCCTTGCGGGTGGGGACGTTGAAGGAGAATGCCGTGGGCGGACCCACCTGCGGGTTGCCCAGCCGGCTAAAGAGGATCCGCAGCATGGCGTTGGCGTCGGTGGCAGTGCCCACGGTGGAACGGGGATTGGCGCCCATACGTTCCTGGTCGACGATGATCGCCGTTGTCAGTCCCTCAAGGCGGTCCACATCGGGCCTGGACAGGTTCGGCATGAAGCCCTGCACAAAGGCGCTGTAGGTCTCGTTGATCATCCGCTGCGACTCTGCGGCGATGGTGGCAAACACAAGCGAACTCTTGCCTGAGCCGGAGACTCCGGTGAACACCGTGAGACGCCGCTTGGGGATCTCAATGCTGATGTCCTTGAGGTTGTTCTCCCGGGCACCCTGCACACTGATCAGGCCGTGGCTGTCGGCCACGTGGACCGCGTTGAGTTGCTCGTCTGTGGTGGTGGCAGCAGTCATCATGTCTCCATCATTTGCGCGTGGTTCCTGACAGTCATTCTAGGCTTGGGCCTGCGGGCGCCGGCCGTCCCATGCGGCCCGGCTGTGACGGGCCCCACCTAATCCCGGCCTCACGCCCGCTGCCCTTTAGGATTCAAGTATCCCCACAACACTTTCCCCGGAGGACTAATGCTCAAGCAAGGCTCTGCCCTGGACCGGTACTTCAGAATCACCGAGCGAGGGTCCAACCTCTCGCGGGAAATCCGCGGCGGCTTTGCGACGTTCTTCGCCATGAGCTACATCGTGGTGCTGAACCCGCTCATCCTCTCCGGTCCCGACTCCAACGGCACCACCCTGGGCTTCGCTGCCGTGGCCGCCGTGACGGCGTTTGTGGCCGGCATCCTCACCATCCTGATGGGCGCCTGGGGCAGGCACCCGTTCGCGCTGGCCACCGGACTGGGCGTCAACGCGTTCGTGGCCGTCACGGTGGCCACCAACCCCGGCCTGACCTGGCCGGACATGATGGGGCTGGTGGTCCTCTCCGGCGTCACCATGCTGATCCTGGTCCTGACCGGTTTCCGGACCGCCGTCTTCAAAGCCGTCCCGGACGGGCTAAAAACCGCCATTGTGGTGGGCATCGGCATGTTCATCGCGCTGATCGGCCTTGTCAACGCCGGCTTTGTACGCCGCATCCCCGACGTCGCCGGCACCACGGTTCCGGTGGGCCTGGGCTTTGACGGCAAACTGCTCGGCTGGCCCACCGCGGTCTTCGTCTTCGGCCTGATCCTCACCATCGCCCTGGTGGTCCGCAAGGTCAAGGGCGCCATCCTGATCGGCATCATCACCTCCACCGCCATTTCCGTGATCCTGGAACTGACCCTGCGCATCGGCCCCAGCGTCGCCCCGGACAAGCCGTTCAACCCGCAGGGCTGGTCCCTGGTGACGCCGTCCTTCTCCGGCTGGGCCGCCCCTGACCTGTCCCTGATCGGCAAGGCGAACCCGTTCGGTGCATTTGAGCACCTCGGTGTTGTGGCCGCGACGCTGCTGGCCTTTGTGATCCTGCTGAGCATCTTCTTTGACGCCATGGGCACCATGGTGGGCCTGGCCAACGAGGCCGGCACGGTGGACAAGGACGGCAACATCCCTGACGTGGACCGTGTGCTGCAGGTGGACGCACTGGGCGCCATCATTGGCGGCGGAGCATCCGTATCCTCGAACCAGATCTACGTGGAGGCCGGCGCCGGAATCGGCGAAGGCGCCCGCACCGGCGTCGCCTCCATCGTCACCGGCCTGCTGTTCCTTGTGGCCATGTTCTTCACCCCGCTGATCAACCTCGTCCCGTTCGAAGCGGTGGCGCCGGCACTGGTGGTGGTGGGCTTCATGATGGTGTCCCAGGTGGGCAAGATCGACTGGCAGGACTGGGGCATCGCCATCCCCGCCTTCCTCACGTTCACCCTGATGCCGTTTACGTACTCGATCGCCAACGGCCTCGGCGCCGGGTTCATCGCGTTCGTCATCATCCGCACGGTCCAGGGCCGGGTCAAGGACATCCACCCGCTGATGTGGGCCGTGGCCGCTGCGTTCCTGCTGTTCTTCGCCGTGGGACCCATCGAGGCCGCCCTGGGCATGATCTAAGCCCGGCCGCAGGTCCCGCGCTCCTAAACAGGCGTGGTGGGGGCCCTGCCCTCGTCGCCGGTGTCCGCCAGTGCCTTCCGCTCCCGGAGGCGGTCCAGGCGGTTCATCAGCGGCGAGGTGCTGGCCCCGTGGATAACAATGGACAGCGCAACCACCAGGCCTATGAAGGACCACAGCCATTCGGCCTGCTCCGTGAATTGCCCTTTGCCCAGCGCGTACGCGAGGTAGTACAGCGAGCCGATGCCGCGGATGCCGAAAAACGACAGGGCGATCCGCTCGCGCGGGCCCGTCTTTCCGCCCAGCAGTCCGATCCAGCCAGCAGCAGGCCGCACCACAAGCAGGAACGCCAGCGCGACCAGGAGCTCGGCCCAGCCGATCTCCGACAGGAGCCCGCGCGCGATCGCACCTCCCAGCAACACCAGGATCACCACTGTCATGAGCCGCTCCAGCTGCTCCACATAGGAGTGGAGCACGCGGTGGTAACCATGGGTATGTTCCGCAGAACGGATGGTGACCGCGCAGACAAATACCGCGATGAAGCCATAGCCTTCCACCATCTCCGTGAGGCCGTACGCCAGGAACGTCGCGGCCAGGGCAACGAAACCCTCGGAGTGGTTGGCGAGCCGCAGGCTTTGCTTCTTGGCGGAAAAAAACAGCAGGGCCAGCAACTTGCCGATACCGAAGCCCAGCAGCACGCCAAGGCTCAGCCGCCACACGACATCGACACCGATCCACTGCGGGAACCATGCTGACGGGGCCGCGCCCACCACGCTGATTGCGATGGCCAAGTACACAAACGGGAACGCCAGTCCATCGTTCAGGCCGGCCTCTGAGGTCAGGCCGAAGCGCACCTCATCCTCCTGGTCCGCCTCCTCTTCCTCATCGGCCGGTTCGCCCACCTGCACCTCAGAGGCCAGCACCGGGTCTGTGGGTGCGAGGCTGGAGGCCACGAGCAGCGCAGCGCCGAGTCCCAGGCCAAGGAACCACAACCCCAGCAGGGTCAGGGCGATGATGCAGAGCGGCATGGCAATTCCGAGGAGCCGCCAGGTTGTGGACCAGCTTCGGCGCCCCACCGGCCGGTCCAGGGCCAGGCCCGCGCCCATGAGGGAGATGATGACGCAGACCTCGGAGAGGTGCAGGGCAAGGTCGCTGTGGACGATCGGGTCCGGGTCCGGCAGGCCAGGGATAAGGGAAAACGCCGCCAGCCCGGCCCCCAGGAACACCATGGGCATCGAGAACGGTGCGTTGCGCAGGAGTTTGGGCAGGATCGCCGCAACAAAAACGGCAGCGCCGGCCGCGGCGAAGAGGATACTGGGGGCTTCGAACATATGGCTCCGGCCTGCGTCATTGCCCTGGGCCGCCACTTCGGATACGCCCACGGGGATTGCTCCACTGTAGCCCCCGTCACGCCGTCACCACACGCGCTGCGGCCGGCGGCCGACTGCATTCCCGTGAGGTCCGGAATCTCAGACAGGACTGCGGCGGTCCTGCTGGCTTTCACCCCGCGCGTGCGGTGAGCTTGAGGCATGACCCTCCCCGTACTCTCCGTTGATGTCCCGCCGCAGCCCTGGACCGGGCGGTTCGACGGCGACGGCGGCGAGCACCGGCGCTGGTGGCAGGCAGTTGTGCCGTACGCACGCGCTCAGGCGGACGACGGCGCCACACCGCGCCCGGCCGTCATCCTCGGCTTCGCCAGCGACGAAGGCGTACGCCGCAACAAGGGCCGCACCGGAGCCGCGGGAGCCCCGGCGGCCATCCGCGCCGCCCTCGGTCCGCTTGCCTACCATCTGGACCGTGCCGTGTCCGACGCCGGCGACATCGTGGTGGCGGACGGGGCCCTCGAAGCCGGCCAGGCGCGTGCCGGGCAGGCGATTACGGCGATGCTCGACGCCGGCAGCCTCACCGTGGTGCTCGGCGGGGGCCACGAAACCGCCTACGCCAGCTATCTGGGAGTGGCAGGGTCCGAAGCGGTACGCGGCGGCCGGCGGCTGGGCGTCCTGAACCTCGACGCCCACTTTGACCTCCGCGACGAACCCCGGCCCAGTTCCGGCACCCCGTTCCTCCAGATGGCCGATGCGGAAGCCGCCGCCGGGCGCGAATTCGCGTACGCCGTCGTCGGAATTTCCGAGCCGAACAACACTCGCGCGCTTTTCACGACGGCGGAGCGGCTGGGTGTGCAGTACTTGCTGGATGAGGACTGCACGGCGGAGCGGGTGGCGGCGTTCGTCGCGGACTTTATGGACACCGTGGACGTGCTCTACCTGACCATCGATTTGGACGTCCTGCCGGCGTCGGCGGCTCCCGGCGTGAGTGCCCCCGCCGCCTACGGAGTGCCGCTGCCGGTGATCAGCGCAGTCTGCCGCCAGGTGGCTGCCGGCGGCAAGCTCCTGCACCTCGATGTGGCCGAACTGAACCCCGAATTCGACATTGACGGCCGGACGGCCAAGGTTGCCGCCCGGCTGGTGAACACGCTGCTCCACCAGGCTGGCGCCACACGACGCTGACGCCCGGATTCCCTCGCGCCTCGAGAAAGTAAGTAGGCTGTCTATTGACGTGAGAGACGCGTACCGAGGGAGCCGGCATGGGACAGCGTGGAAGCAGGTGGGCCAACGTCCTGGCCCTCGTTACGGCAGTTGTCCTTGCCGGCTGCGGGACGTATCCCGCGGACCCGTCAGGGACGCTGGAGCGGGTGGACGGCGGGACGCTCCGCGTGGGGGCCAGCGAGAACGGTGACTGGGTGAAGTTCTCCGCGGCCTCCGGCGGCGGTCAGGCCACCCTGCCGGCCAGCCCGCGGCGGGATGAGGATGTCCAGGGCACCGAAGCGGAACTCGTTCGAGAGTTTGCTGCCCGGCTCGGTGCCGACATCGAGTGGGTCTCCGGGACCGAACACGTGCTGGCCGAAGAGCTCAAGCACAGGGAGCTTGACCTGGTGGTCGGCGGCCTTAACGACAAAACACCGTGGGTCCAGCACGGCGGGCTGACCCGGGTCTACGCGGAATCACGCGACAGCCGCGGGGCGCTGCACAAGCACGTCATGCTGGTGCCCCTCGGTGAAAATGCGTTCCTCCTGGAACTGGACAGGTTCCTGATGGAAGCCAAGGAGCAGTGATGACCGTTCTGAAGGATGACAGTCCCGCCCGCTTCGGACACACCAGGCTCCCGGACGAACAGCAGGCCGCACTGCGGAAGGCGGTGAAGTTCGAGTGGATCACGATCGGCTTCCTCGCCGCCTCAACGGTGCTGGTCTTCCTGGTCTTGGGCAACTCGCAGGCCATGAAGGCAGCGTGGGTTGAAGACCTCCTGTCTTTCCTGCCTCCCGCCTCCTTCCTCCTGGCCGCCCGGATCATCCGCAGGAAGCCCAGCGAGGAGCACCCCTACGGCTTCCATCGTGCCGTCGGAATCGCGCACGTGGTGGCCGCCGTCGCCCTGACCGTTATGGGCGCCTACCTGATTGTTGATTCGGGGATCGGCCTGCTGAGTGGGGAGCACCCCACCATCGGCGGCTTCGACTTCTTTGGCCAGACCATCTGGCTGGGCTGGGTGATGATGGCGGCGATGCTCCTCACAGCGGGCCCGCCCATCTACCTGGGCCACGTGAAGATGAAGCTGGCCGAGAAACTTCACGACAAAGTCCTGTACGCCGACGCGGACATGAACAAGGCGGACTGGATGACTGCGGCGGCAGCAGCGGTGGGCGTGGCCGGCATCGGGCTGGGCTGGTGGTGGGCGGACTATGCCGCGGCGCTGATCATCTCGGGCAGCATCCTGCATGACGGGGTCCGCAACACGCGTGCCGCCGTCTCGGCGCTGATGGACAAGCGGGCCAGGACGTACGACGACGGGAAGCCGCACCCGATCGGGCACCGGCTGGACGAATACCTCGGCGGCCTCGACTGGGCCGAAACCGCGCAGTCCAGGATCCGCGACGAGGGCCATGTGTTCCATGTGGAGTCGTTTGTGGTCCCGGCGGAGGGTCGGATGCCCACGCTCGAGCAGCTGGAGGCGGCCCGGAAGGCCTGCATCCAGTTCGACTGGAAGGTCCAGGACATGGTGATCATCCCCGTGGCGGAACTTCCATCCGAGTTCCTGCCGGGCGTGACCACCGGCGGGGAACGCTGAGGGCACTACACCTTCAGCACGTATCGCCGCTCCGGCCGGCCCGCGCCGTACTTGAGCCGGACCTCCAGCACCCCTTCGTCGTGGAGGTACTCAAGGTACCGGCGGGCGCTGACCCGGGACGTGCCCAACCGGACGGCGACTTCGTTGGCGGACAGGTCGCCGTCGGCCTCTTTCAGGGCGGTTTCCACCAGCTTCAACGTCTCGACGCTGCAGCCCTTCGGCAGCGGCCGCCCGCCCTGGGCTGCAGCACTGTCCAGCCCAAACACCCGGTTGACGTCCGACTGTTCCGCCACGTCCTTGGCCGAGTCCAGCCCCTGGTAGGCGAGGCGGTAGTGCTCCAGCCGTTCCTGCAGGTCTGCCTGGGAGAAGGGCTTGATGAGGTAGTGCACAATCCCGCCGCGGAGGGCCTTGCGCACTGTGTCCACTTCACGGGCCGCGCTGATCACCAGCACATCCAGTTCCGGGGCCACCTCGCGCAGCTTGTGCATCAGGTCCAGGCCGTTAATGTCCGGGAGGTGGATGTCCAGCAGCACAAGGTCGGGTTGGAGGCGCTCGGTTTCAATGACCGCCTGGGCGCCGGTGTGGGCAACCCCGACGACGGCGAACCCTGGTGTGCGCTGGATAAACCCGGCGTGGACCTTGGCCACCATAAAGTCGTCGTCAACAATCAGGACTTTGATCATGGCTCCAGTTTCCCTGTTCTTTTCAACCGTGCCGTGAAAACCGCCCCGTCATCGTTGGCCACGGTGAGGTCGCCGCCGCTGCGCCGGCAGACCACCCGGGAGAGGGCGAGGCCGAAGCCCCTGCTGCCGGCGGGCCCGGGTTCCTTGGTGGTGAAGCCTTGCCGGAAGATCTCCCCGGCATCTCCGGTGACGCCCGGGCCGGTGTCGCGGACGGTGACCCGGACGTCGTCGCCCGCGTCCTCCACCAGCACCCGCACCGCCGGGTCCGGAAGCCCGGCAACGGCGTCGAACGCGTTGTCCACGAGGTTCCCGACGACGGTGGCCAGGTCGCGGGACAACTCATCGTCCACGCGCTGCAACTCAGAGTCCGGGTCCAGTTGCAGGGCGACCCCGCGTTCGGTGGCGAGGCTGGACTTGGCGATCAGCAGGGCGGCGAGCGCGGGGTCCTGGATGCGGCTGGTGACGTCATCGTTGAGCCGGGTCCGGTCCAGCGTGGCACCGTTGACGAACTGGACCACGGAATCGTATTCGCCGATCTGGATGAGGCCGGAGATCACATGCAGCTGGTTGGCGAATTCGTGGGCCTGCGCGCGGAGGGTGTCGGTGGCGGTCCGGGTGGTGCCGAGTTCGCGTTCGAGGGCCGAGAGTTCTGTCCGGTCACGCAGGGTTGTAACGGAGCCGATGTCCCGGCCACGCGACCGGATGGGAACCCGGTTCAGCACCACCAGCCTGTCGCCCACGAGCACCAGCTGGTCCGGCTCAGGCTGCTCCCGCGTGAGGACATCCTTCAGGGCAGGCTCCACTTTGAGGCTGTGCAGCCTCTTGCCCACGCAGTCCGCGGGCAGCCCCAGCAGCGCACGGGCACTGTCATTGGCCACGGTGATGCGCTCGTGCAGGTCCAGCGCCACCACGCCTTCCTTCAGGCCATGGATCAGGGCTTCCCGGTTCTCCACCAGCCCGGTGATTTCGCTGGGTTCCATGCCAAGCGTCTGCCGTTTGACGCGGCGGGCGAGCAGCAGCGAACCGGCGACGCCCAGGACGCTCGCCACCCCCAGGTAGGTGAGGAGATTGGGCACGGCGTCCCCCAGCCGCTCCAGGGTGGACGGATAGTTCCGGCTGACGGACGCGATGCCGATCATCTTCCCCGCGTCATCGAGGACGGGAACGTGGGCGGACAACTCTTCGGTACCGGTGCCCTCCAGCACCCCCGTCCAGGCCCGTCCTTCCATCACCCGGCTCCCGCCAAGTTCCAGGGGCTGGCCCAGGAGGCCGGGATCGGACGAGGCCACTACCGTGCGGTCACGTGTTGCAAGTGCCACATGCGAGGACCCGGACACCGTCCGGACCGACTCTGCCACGGCCGGCAGGGCTGAACCGACGCGCGGCTCGGCAGCGGGAAGCAGCTCACGGACCGTGGGATTGGCGCCCAGGGCCTCGGCGGCGGCCAGTGCCCGGCGGCCCTCGGTCCGTTCGAACGCCGCGGCGGACTGGGCGAGGGAGATGGCAACCACAGCGACCAGGACCGCAAGGACAATCAGCAACTGCAGAACCAGGTACTGCCCCGCAAGGGACATTCCTCTTCGTCGAGTCACTATGGTTCTTTCTGCTGAACTGGTTGGCGGTCCGCTGATTTTCGGGGTCCTGCTGGTCAGGCTACCTGAACTATGCCCGCTGCAGCGTCCCGGTGAGCCGCCCGAAACGTGTACTCAATGAACTTAACTTTCTCTGCGTACATAAGAGTGATGCCGATCACTTGGGGGCCTAGCATCGGATCACAATCAGTTTTTGTTGATCATTCTCAGAGAAGAGGAACACCATGCGCCAGATCCGCGCATTGCGTATTGCCGCCGTCGCCGCCGGCATCGCCCTGATGGCCACCGGCTGCGGTGCCACCGGGAAGAGCTCCACCGAAGCCACCTCCGGCGCCCCCGCCGGCCCCCTGACCGGACTCCAGATCATGGTCCCGAACACTGCGGGTGGCGGCTACGACACCACCGCCCGTGTGGCGGCCAAGGTCCTCGAAGACGAGGAAATCGCCACGAACCCGGAGGTCTTCAACCTCGCCGGTGCCGGCGGCACCGTAGGCCTGGCCCGCATCGTGAACGAAAAGGGCAACGGCGACCTCACCATGCTTATGGGCCTGGGTGTGGTGGGCGCAAGCTACACCAACAAATCCGAGTCCAAGCTGACGGCCACCACCCCCCTGGCCCGGCTCATCGAAGAGCCCGGCGCCATCATGGTTAACAAGGATTCGCCCTACAAGACCATCGATGACCTGGTGGCGGCGTGGAAGGCTGACCCCGCCTCCATCAGTGTTGGCGGCGGCTCCTCCCCGGGCGGCCCGGACCACCTCCTGCCCATGCAGCTCGCCGGTGCACTCGGCATTGATGCCACCAAGGTGAACTTTGTGTCCTACGACGGCGGCGGAGACCTCCTCCCGGCCATCCTGGGCAACAAGGTGGGCTTCGCGGCTTCGGGTGCCGGTGAGTACCTCAAGCAGATCGAATCCGGCGAGGTCCGTGTCCTGGCCACCAGCGGCGAGAAGCGCCTTGAAGGCGTAGATGCCCCCACGCTGAAGGAATCCAATATCGATCTGGTGTTCACCAACTGGCGCGGCATCGTGGCTCCTCCGGGCATCACCGACGCCGACAAGGCCAAGCTGATCGCCGCACTCGAGAAGATGCACGGCACGGCTGCCTGGAAGGAAGCGCTGAAGACCAACAGCTGGAGCGATGCCTTCATCACCGGCGCTGAGTTCGAAAGCTTCCTCACCGAGCAGGACAAGCGGGTGGCGGACGTCCTCACGAAGCTTGGCCTGGCGTGAGCTCCTCACCAACACTGGCCTCACGGCTCAAAGGCCGCTCCGAGCTGGGGGTCGCCCTCCTGCTCGGGGCGGCCGGGGCCTTGGTCATCGCGGACGCGGCCCGCATCGTCACCCCGTACTCCCAGTCTGATCCCGTAGGTCCAAAGACGCTCCCCTTCATCGTGGGCGCCCTGCTGCTGGTGTGCGCTGTCCTGCTGGCCATCAACGTCATCCGCGGCGGCCAGGGCGAAGCCGAAGGCGGCGAAGACGTCGACCTCACCCATCCTGCCGACTGGAAGACCGTACTGCCCCTGGTAGCGGCTTTCATCGCCAACATCCTGCTCATCGACTGGGCAGGCTGGGTGATCTCCGGAACCGTCCTGTTCTGGGGCAGCGTGTGGGCACTGGGCGGCCGGAACTACATCCGTGACGGCCTGATCTCCCTGGTCTTGTCCCTCCTGACCTTTTATGGCTTCTACCTTGGCCTTGGCATTAACCTGCCCGCCGGTCTCCTGGAAGGGATTCTCTGATGGATGTCTTCTCCTCCCTGATGGACGGCTTTGCCACCGCACTGACCCCCATGAATTTCCTCTACGCCGTCATCGGCGTAGTCCTGGGCACCGCCGTCGGCGTCCTCCCAGGCCTCGGCCCGGCCATGACTGTGGCGCTCCTGCTTCCGGTCACCTACGCCCTGGAACCCACCAGCGCCTTCATCATGTTCGCCGGCATCTACTACGGCGGCATGTACGGCGGCTCCACCACCTCCATCCTGCTTAACACGCCGGGCGAATCGTCGTCGGTGGTCACCGCCATCGAAGGCAACAAGATGGCGAAAGCCGGCAGGGCCGCGCAGGCCCTGGCGACGGCGGCCATCGGCTCGTTCGTGGCCGGCACCATCGGCACTACCCTCCTGGCAGTCTGTGCCCCGATTGTGGTGGACTTCGCCATCAGCCTGGGCGCACCCAGCTACTTCGCCATCATGGTCCTCGCGCTGCTGGCGGTCACGGCCGTCCTCGGTTCCTCCCGGCTTCGCGGCTTCGCGTCCCTCGGCCTCGGCCTCGCAATCGGCCTCGTGGGCCTGGACTCGGTCACCGGCCAGGCCCGGCTCACGTTCGGCGTGCCGCTCCTGGCGGACGGCCTGGACATCGTGGTGGTGGCAGTGGCCATCTTCGCTGTGGGCGAGGCGCTCTGGGTTGCCGCCCACCTGCGCCGCACCCCTCTGCAGGTCATTCCGGTGGGACGTCCGTGGATGGGCAAACAGGACTGGAAGCGGTCCTGGAAGCCGTGGCTCCGCGGCACCGCCTACGGCTTCCCGTTTGGGGCCCTGCCGGCCGGCGGCGCCGAGATTCCCACGTTCCTCTCCTACGTCACAGAAAAGCGCCTCAGCAAGCACCCCGAGGAATTCGGCAAGGGTGCCATCGAGGGTGTGGCCGGGCCGGAAGCAGCCAACAACGCTGCAGCCGCGGGCACGCTGACCCCCATGCTGGCCCTGGGCCTGCCCACCAACGCCACGGCCGCGGTGATGCTGGCAGCCTTCACGCAGTACGGCATCCAGCCCGGACCCCAGCTGTTCGAAAGCCAGGGACCCCTGGTGTGGGCGCTGATCGCGAGCCTCTTCATCGGCAACTTCCTGCTCCTGATCATCAACCTGCCGCTGGCACCGTTGTGGGCCAAGCTCCTGCAGATCCCCCGGCCGTACCTTTATGCGGGCATCCTGTTCTTCGCCACACTGGGCGCCTACTCGGTGAACCTGCAGGCGTTCGACCTGGTGCTCCTGCTGGCGCTCGGTGCGCTGGGCTTTATGATGCGGCGCTTCGGACTTCCCGTCCTGCCGCTCATCCTTGGCGTGATCCTTGGGCCACGCATCGAAAAGCAACTCCGGCAGACGCTCCAGCTCAGCGCCGGCGACCCTGCCGGCCTGTTCAGCGAGCCGATCGCCGTCGGAATTTACGTCATCATCGCCCTCATCCTGCTGTGGCCGCTGCTGTTCAAGCTGATCCGCCGCAACCGTCCGGCAGCGGTTTTGCCCGCAAACGCGTCCGGGGCAACCGTTCCGCGCGACGCGGGCGGCAGCACCCACGGCGGCCACCGTGCCGACGCTGACGCCGACGCCGACGCTGACGCTGACGCTGAAAGCGCAGACCGGTCCGACCACACCAATAAGAAGGAGCAACCATGACGATCGTGGTGGGATACGTCCCGACCCCCGAGGGCGAAGCGGCGCTGACCCAGGCCATCGAGGAGGCCCGGAAATCCAATACCCGGCTGGTGGTTATCAACTCGTCCAAGGGCGACGCCCTGGTGGATAACCGGTACGCCCAGGAAGACGAAGTGCAAAGCATCGATCAGCGCCTGGCGTCTCACGGAGTGGACCATGTCATCAAGCAGCCGGTCCGCGGCCATGATGCAGCGGCGGAGGTCCTCGATGCCGCCGAGGAACACAACGCCCAGCTGATCGTGATCGGCCTGCGCCGCCGCACTCCGGTGGGCAAACTGATTATGGGGAGCACCTCCCAGCGGATCCTGCTCGAGGCTGACTGCCCGGTGCTGGCGGTCAAAGCCGGCGCGGGCCGCTAAGCGGGACTCCAGACCGAAGCTTGTTCGCGCGGCCCCGGCTTCACTGCGGGATCCTGCGAACAAGCTTCGGTTTTTGGGCGTTTCCTCCATTCAGATGGCAGTCATCTGACATCTGAGAATCCTGCCGGTATAGTTGAACCTATGACTACAGCCACATTGGAACGCCCCTTGACCGCCGTTGCGGACACCGAGGCCTCAGACGCCCGGTCCCTCGACCTGCAGTTTGCAACTGCCGAGGAGATGCGCGAAGGACTGGACAACGCTGTTGCCACCCTGATCGAAACTGCCAAGGACGCAGCCTGCGGCATCCTGGTGACCCGCCTGCGGCCCGGGCGCTTTACCGTCGCCCTCGACGAGTCCGTCCCGTTCGGCGAGACCTACGAAGCGATCGCCGCCTGAGCTGACCTGCATTAACGACAAAGTCCCTGCCTCCCGGTCAGACCGGGAGGCAGGGACTTTTTGCGTTCAGGGTCAGCTACGCCGAACCTCTACACCGTCGGATTTAAGGAAGAGTTGTTTTTCGGACGGCACTGCCGGCACGAGCCACAACACATTCCCGCTCTGCGATACTTCTTCCACCTCGCCCGCCGCAATAACATGAGCGTGCTTGATGATTTCCACTTTGTCCCCGGCCTGGAATGTTCCCCAGTCAGAGACGATGGCGGAATGTGCGTTGCGCCTCGACAGGACAGCCCCACGTGCTTTCATTTGAACTTCTACCCCTTTGTATATGTCCCGTCACAGCCTCTTTGATGTGACTTTTACTACACCTTCAGTTCTACTACACTTCCCGGACCCGATATGTGCGTGTTGCACCATATTTCAGCATTGGCCCGAAAAGCCGTGAGTACCGAACAATATTCCCGCCTAGGTAAGAATTCCGACGGCGGATTCGGCAGCTTCAATCACCTCACCTGAGGCGACCAAACGGTCTGCCGCTTCCAGTTCCGGCGCCAGGAACCTGTCCGTGCCGGGGCCGTCAACCGTCTTCCGAAGTGACCCGATGACCGCGGCACCCGCCGGCCCGGGAAGCAGCTTTCCCCCGGACAGCTGGGTGCGGATGTCGATGGCCCGGCCGCTGGTGACAAGTTCGATGGCCAGGACGCGGCGAAGGTTCTCCACTGCCCTGCGGAGTTTGCGCGCCGCGTGCCAGCCCATGGAGACATGGTCTTCCTGCATCGCTGAGCTGGGAATCGAGTCTACGGACGCCGGGACGGCCAGCCGCTTGTTGTCCGAGACCAGACCGGCCTGTGTGTACTGGGCAATCATCAAACCGGAATCAACACCCGGGTCCGCGGCGAGGAAGGCGGGGAGCCCGTGCGAGCGGGCCGGATCCAGCATCCGGTCGGTCCGGCGCTCGGCGATGGAGCTCAGGTCCGCCACCGCGATGGCCAGGAAATCAAGCACGTAGGCCACGGGGGCGCCGTGGAAGTTGCCGTTGGAGCTGACGCGCCCGTCCGGCAGAACGACGGGGTTGTCGATGGCGGCGGCGAGTTCGCGGGATGCCACCAGCGCCGCATGGTCCACGGTGTCCCGGACGGCGCCAGCCACCTGGGGTGCGCAACGCAGCGAGTAGGCGTCCTGCACCTTCGAGTCCCCCACCCGGTGCGAGGCCACGATCGGCGAGTCGGAGAGCACGCGCAGCATGTTGTCCGCGCTGGCAGCCTGGCCCGGGTGCGGTCGCAGGGCCGCGTGCAGTTCGGGCAGGAACACCTGGTCCGTACCGAGCAGGGCCTCGACGCTCATCGCAGCGGTGATGTCCGCCGTCGTGAGCAGCCGGCGGATGTCCGCGATGGCCATTAGGAGCATGCCGAGCATGCCCTCCGTGCCGTTGACCAGGGCCAGGCCTTCCTTTTCGGCGAGGGTCACGGGCTCGATGCCGTGCTCGCTGAGCAGGACAGCGACAGACTGTTCGCCGCGGCCGCCGTACGTCACGCCGTCGGGCCCTTCTGCCTCTCCCTCGCCCATCAGCACCAGGGCGCAGTGGGACAGCGGCGCAAGGTCGCCGGAGCAGCCCAGGGAACCGAACTCACGGACCACGGGCGTGATGCCTGCGTTGAGGACGTCCACCATGGTCTGCAGGACCACGGGACGGACGCCGGTGCGGCCGGAGGCGAGGGTTTTGGCGCGCAGGAACATGATGCCGCGGACTACCTCACGCTCCACGGCGGGGCCCATCCCGGCGGCGTGGCTGCGGATGAGGGACTTCTGCAGCTGGGTGCGGAGTTCGTTGGGGATGTGCCGGTTGGCCAGCGCGCCGAAGCCGGTGGAGATGCCGTAGGCGGGAGTCTCGCTGTTGGCCAGGCCGTCGATGTGGGCGCGGACCCTGGCGACGTTTTCCAGCGCATCCGGCGAGATGGTCACCTTGGCGTTGTGGCGGGCGACGGCGACGACGTCCTCGGGTGTGACCCCGCTGGAGCCGAGGGTGACGGTGAGCGGTTCGTGGGTAATGGCGGTCATGATTCCTCCTTCAATTCTCAGCGATTGCTCCGTAAGTGCCCTTTTGGGACCTCATAACGGCTGTTACGGAGCAATCGATGTGGGGTTGGGACCGTGGTCAGCGGGTTTCGTTCATCGGGATGCGGACGCCGCGTTCTTTGGCGACGTCGAGGGCGCGGCCGTAACCGGCGTCGGCGTGGCGGATAACGCCCATGCCGGGGTCATTGGTGAGGAGGCGTTCGAGCTTTTCCGCGGCGAGGTCGGTGCCGTCGGCGACGGAGACCTGGCCGGCGTGGATGGAGCGGCCGATGCCGACGCCGCCACCATGGTGCAGGGATACCCAGGTTGCTCCGGACGCGGTGTTGAGCAGTGCGTTCAGCATGGGCCAGTCGGCGATCGCGTCGGAGCCGTCTGCCATCGCCTCGGTTTCCCGGTAGGGGGAGGCTACGGAGCCGGAATCAAGATGATCGCGGCCGATGACGATGGGTGCCTTGACTTTGCCGTCCCTGACCAGCTGGTTGAACAGCAGGCCGGCCTTGGCGCGTTCGCCGTAGCCCAGCCAGCAGATGCGGGCCGGGAGGCCTTCGAACTCCACCCGTTCCTGGGCGGCATCGATCCAGCGGTGCAGGTGCTTGTTCTCCGGGAACAGTTCCTTGATGGCTTCGTCGGTGACGCGGATATCTTCGGGGTCGCCGGACAGTGCCACCCAACGGAACGGGCCCAGGCCCTCGCAGAACAGCGGGCGAATGTAAGCGGGGACGAAGCCGGGGAATTCGAAGGCGCGGTTGTAGCCGCCCTTGCGTGCTTCGTCGCGGATGGAGTTGCCGTAGTCGAAGACCTCGGCGCCGGCGTCCTGGAATTCCACCATGGCCTGGACGTGCCGTGCCATCGAGGCCTGGGCCTTCTTGGTGAAGCCCTCAGGGTCGGCCTCGGCCTCACGGTGCCATTCCTCCACCGAGATGCCTTCGGGCAGGTAGCTCAGCGGATCGTGCGCGGAGGTCTGGTCCGTAACGATGTCCACGGTGAGTTCGCCGGCGTTGTGGCGGCGCAGGATTTCCGGGAACACCTCGGCGGCGTTGCCGACGTAGCCCACGGACCAGCCGCGGCGCTCTTCCTTGGCCTTGAGGACCTTGGCGATGGCGGCGTCGAGATCGGTTTCCACCTCGTCCAGGTAGCGCTTCCCGGCGCGGCGGCGCAGGCGGGTCTCGTCGACGTCGACAATCAGGCACGCGCCGTTGTTCAGCGTGACGGCGAGCGGCTGGGCGCCGCCCATGCCGCCGCAGCCGCCGGTCAGCGTCAGGGTGCCGGCCAGGGTGCCGTTGTCGTCGCCGGTGAGCTTCCGGGCGATCGCGGCGAAGGTTTCAAAGGTGCCCTGCAGGATGCCCTGGGTGCCGATGTAGATCCAGGACCCGGCGGTCATCTGGCCGTACATCATCAGGCCTTCGGCTTCCAGCCGGCGGAACTCGGGCCAGTTGGCCCAGTCGCCCACGAGGTTGGAGTTGGCCAGCAGCACCCGCGGGGCCCACTCGTTCGTGCGGAAGACACCCACGGGCTTGCCGGACTGGACCAGCAGGGTCTCGTCTTTTTCCATGGTTTCGAGGGTGCGGGTGATGGCATCGAACGCGGCCCAGCTGCGGACGGCGCGTCCGGTGCCGCCATAGACCACCAGGTCGTCGGGGCGCTCGGCCACTTCGGGGTCCAGGTTGTTCATGAGCATGCGCAGCGGGGCCTCCGTCTGCCAGCTCTTGGCGGTGAGCTTGGTGCCGCGGGCTGCTTTGACCGGGCGGGCACCGGTGGTGAAATCGGCGGGTGCCATGAGGGCTCCTTCATCTTGTGGGCGAGTGTGCGGTTCGCGGTGCTGGGAAGAGGTTCTGTATCTACTAAAGCCCTTTCACGGCAGGGCAGACAGGGCTTTAGAGATGGTGCTGTCCGGGATTCCAGACGCAGCGACCCCGCAAGCGAAAGCCGTCTACCCGGCGCTATTTGCCCGGGCGGCCATGGATGCGGACGGAGAGTTCGTCCGCCACCTTCTGCACCCTTGCGGCGAGTGCGGGCCACTGGTCGGCCGGCAACTTGTCCTCCAGGAACGTCACTGCGACGGCCGCTGTGGGCCATCCAAGGTGATCGGTGACGGCGGCTGCGATGGACCCGAAGCCCGGCGTCACCTCGCCGTGTTCGGTGGCGTAGCCCCGCTGCCTCACCTGGTCCAGATGCGAGGACAGCGCCGAGTACTTCATGATGGCGCCTTCCACCTCGTGCCGGGCAGTGAATGCGGCAGCGTTCGGATACAGCGCGCGGACCTGCGATTTTGGCAGCGCCGCCAGAATGGCCCGGCCGCTGGCGGTGAGGTGGCTGGGAAGGCGGACACCGACGTCGGTCACCAGCGACGGCCGGTTCTTGGCCCGCTCCTCCACGATGTACAGCACGTCCCGGCCATGAAGTACCGCCAGATGCGCGCTCTCGCCGATCACGTCCACCAGCGAGGCCAGCAGCGGCCGCCCGAGTCGGGACAACGGTTCCTGCCGCGAGTACGCCGAGCTCAGTTCGAAGGCACTGATGCCCAGCCCGTACCGCTGCTCCTCGTGCAGGTGGAGGACAAAACCGTTGGCCTCCATCACGCCCAGGAGGTGGTAGACGCTGGATCTGGGCAGGCCCAGGGATGTGGCAATGCTCGACGCCGCCATGGGCCCGCGCTTTGAGGCCAGCAGCTTGAGGATACGAAGGGTGTTTTCTGCAGCGGGAACTTTGGAGGTCACCACCTTTATCTCAGTGTCTGCCATGTGTGTCCTCCGATGAAACGCCGTCGTCTTCGCCCGGTGTCCGGGATACCGTACTTAAGCTTGCGCCCCTCGCACGCACCTGGCGTGCCGCATAAGGCACCTCCATGTCTGGAATACCAGACTATTCCCAGTTAATCGTCAAAGGCCCGGGCACCTTGTGGATGACCGAGGGGCTTGGGGATCGCCGAGGGGCTTGGGTGTCGACGAGGGGGCTGGGATCTCCGAGAAGCTTGGTACGGCCGGCAAGCTTGTAAACCGAGGAGCTGCAGCCGGGATAAACAGGCGGGCCGTTCGGTAGAGTGCCCGCTATGGACGAAAAGGAGACCCTGCACCGTTATCTGCGAGTCCGGCGGGACAACCTGCTCGGCAAGCTGGACGGCCTTAGCGAGTACGACGTGCGCCGGCCACTCACGCCTACGGGCACGAATCTACTGGGCCTGGTCAAGCACGTGGCGAGTATGGAACTCGGCTACTTCGGCGACGTCTTCGGCCGCCCCAGTGGCCGGCACCTCTCCTGGTTCGATGACGACGCAAGCCCGGATGCCGACCTGTGGGTGAGCGCCGACGAGAGCCGGGCTGACATCGTTGAGCTGCACCACTTTGCCGGAGCTCACAGCGACGCCACCATCGAGACGCTGCCTGTGGACGCCCCGGGCGTGGTGCCCTGGTGGCCGGAGGACCGGCGTCAGGTCACCCTGCACCAGATTCTGGTACACATGGTTGGTGAGCGGGCCCACCACCTGGGTCACGCGGACATATTGCGCGAACTCATCGACGGCACGGCCGGTCAGGGTCCAGGCGACCCGAATCTGACTCCGCGCAGGCCGGAAGAGTGGGCCGCGCACCGGGCCGCCATCGAAGCTGCGGCGAGGCAGGCATGAGCACCCGGGACGTTCCTGCGCAGATCGGGGATTTCCCCCCGATTGGCCGGCCTGCCAACAGTGCCCTGCTCAATGCGGGAATCACTTCCTTGACGGAGGTCGCCTCACTGGGCCGCAGGGAACTTCTTGCCATGCACGGCGTCGGTCCGAAGGCCGTGCGGATTCTCGAAGCGGCCGCCAACGAGCGTGGGATCACTTTCGCGCCCTGAGATCGAAGTGCCCTGCCTAAGTAACTCATTGGATCCCTGCGGTCGCGGGTAACGCCCACTCCTCGTAGGACTCGTCACCCAGAGGATCGTCGGCTGTGGCTTCCCCGTCTTGGGCAACGCCAGTTTCCCGGTCAGCTCGTTGCAGGTCCTTCCGCTGGAATTTCCATTCCTGGCCTGACTCGTCATGATCTGGCCAGGTGGTGGATTCTTGATCGGTCTCCTCCTGATCCGACCAGGCAGTTATTTCCTGGCGTGTCTCCTCCCACTCTCTCCGCCTGTCGGCTGCAAATCCCGGATCTTCCGCCAGCGGCTGCGGCCAGTGGGGCGGTTCCCTGTCGGGTTGTTCGCTCTGGTAGTGGCGGCCGGTGGGTGAGATCCAGCCGGGCGGCTCGTCCGTGGTGGCTTCGGTGGGTTGCCAGGGTCTGGCGTGTTTGAGTCGGTGATGTTTGGGGCAGAGCTGGGCCAGGTTTGAGATCCCGGTGCTCCCGCCGTTGGCCCAGGCCTTCAGGTGGTCCGCTTCGTTGTCCAGGGACTGGTTGGAGCAGCCGGGGAACTGGCATTTGCCGTCCCGGAGGCGGAGCCATTGACGCAGTGCCTTGGGGATCCGGTAGCTTTCCCGCCCGATCTCCAACGGTGCCCCGTCCCGGGGATCGGTCAGGACCCGGCGGAACGACTCGGCACCGTCGGCGACAAGTTGCCGGGCCATGGACGGCGGGATCGGTCCGTACCCGTCGAGGATGGCCGGTTCATCGGTCAGACCCATCAGCGCGAACACCGGCACCGTCACCAGGACCTGGGCTGCCGGTAAGGGAATGTCATCGGCGTTGTCCCCGCCGAGCAGCCACGCCGCGACGTTGTCCGCACGGAGCTGGGTGAGGGTCCTGCCCTCGGCAGGGCCTTGCAGGGCCCGGGCGGCGGTGGTGGCCCGGTTCCAGATCCCGGAAGCCTGATCGGCGGGCAGGTAGGCCGAGAGCCAGGCCATCCCGTCCCGGTCCGGGGCATACTCAACCCGCCGGTCCAAGGCACTCCGGGTGTGGCGTGTTTCGATGCTGACGGGGTGGTGGCGTTCCCGCCACGTCCTGGCTTTGGCCCGGAACCGGCCCGGGACCATCCCGCCGGCCGCGCCGCGGGCCGGGTTCGGCGCCTCCGGGTCCAGGAAATGCGCCTCCAGGGCGTGGGCGGCGGCGGGCTCCAGATTGGTGGTCTCGTCGACCATGATCCGGGCATGCTGCCACGACAACGTCCCCGCCTGAAGAGCCGCCAACGTCAGCGGCAGGGCGGTGGTGAGGCGGTGGGCCTCGCCCAGCAGCCCGCCGGCCGTACGTTCACTGACCATCAGGGCGCACGCGACCTCAGCCACGATACTCATGTCCTGGGCGGTGTGCTCCTGCGGGGACATGATGGGCCCGCGATCACTTGGGCGGCCTCGTCGTACCCGCCGGCCGCATGGACCTTCACCGCAGCAACCATCGCCTCCAACCCCGCCGCGCCGGACAACACCGTGAGACACGCCTCAGCCTGCCAACGCAACGGGTCCGAGTCAGCCGCAAAAGGGCCGGCTGCGAAAGCGCCAGACACCGGGCCGTCCGCCGGCCCGCGCGCCGTGCTTACTGGCGGGCTGGCGGCCACGCCAGCACTTGGGCAAGTGGCAGGCACTCCAACCGGCACCGGGCTTCCTGCCAGATCCCCGCCCGTAGAGATGTCCACCGTCCCCCGGAACACACCGGCCAGCCGCAAAGCAGAAGCCGCGATGGCCTCCAGAACTTCTGCACCTGCGGCGTTATCCATACCCCCAGCATCACAGCACGCACCTACAGCACGCGCTAAGCAAACCGCCTATGTGGATAACATCCCCCGGCTGAGGCAGTGCAGGGTTCCTGCGTAAGTGTGGGCGGCCGGGCAACCGATCAACGCGGCTAACAGGCCATCGGGCGGCTCACGCGTCCGCTCCCGAAAGGGCCCGCAGCAGGAGGCCATCAGATTCTGACAACCACCTTGCCGCGCGCCCGGCCCTCGCGAAGATAGGCGATGGCGGCCGGCGCTTCAGCGAGCGTGTAAACCTTGTCGACAGCGGGTTTCACGCGGCCGGCCTCAAACATTTCGGCCAGCGCTTCAAGGTCCAGGTAATTCTCCTTCGACACGAGCCCCTTGAATTTCTGTCCCGAGAACAGGGCTGCCAGCGGAGCAGCCATCGAACGCTCAAATCCGCCGGTCACGCTCCCGCCGCCTTCGCCGCCGACGATCACCAGAGTCCCCCGCGGTGCAAGCGCCTTCCGGAGGACTGAGAGCCGCCTGTTGCCGGCGGTATCGATGATGAGGTCGTAGAGAACCCCGGCGCCGGCAAAGTCATCCCGCGTGTAATCGATGACGGCGTCAGCCCCAAGGGACCGGACCAGGTCCACTTTCCCCGTGCTGCAGACCCCGGTGACTGCTGCCCCGAACGCTTTGGCCACCTGCACGGCGAAGGATCCCACTCCGCCGCCCGCCCCGATGACCAGCACCTTCTGCCCTGCGGTGACGTGCCCGGCGTCGCGGACGGCCTGCAGCGCAGTGACAGCCGAAATGGGGGCAGCCGCCGTTTCTTCGAACGTAAGGTTCGAGGGCTTCCGCGCCAGCAACTTCTCCTTCGCGCAGGCGTACTCGGCGAACGACCCCTCACACGTCCCAAACACTTCATCGCCGGGCACGAAGCGGGTCACCCCTGCACCAACGGCCTCAACGACGCCCGCCACTTCCCGGCCCCGGACCGGCACCTTGGGCTTCTTCAGCCCGTACCCAAAGAGCCGGATGAGGTACGGCCGCCCCGTCATCAGGTGCCACGCACCCTGGTCGACGCCGGCCGCGCGGACTTTGATGAGTACCTCACCGCTGCCGGGCACCGGCTTCGGGATGTCCCGCAGCCCCAGCACATCGGAATTGCCGTAAACGTCCTGAACGACAGCTTTCATGATGCTTCTCCTTCATGGTGCGGGTACTGGAAGACGACTTCGAGCGGCACATTGAGAACGTGGGCGATCTGGAAGGCCATCTCCAGGGAGGGCGAATACCGGCCCTGTTCGATGGCAATGACGGTTTGCCGAGTGACACCTACGCGCTCGGCCAGTTCGGCCTGGGTCATTTCGCCGCGTTCAAAGCGCAGGCGGCGGAGGGAGTTGGTGACCCGGGTTGGCTTCACCATGGCTGGAACCCCCGGCGGTACGCGACGATCTTGGCCACGGACCCCAGGATTGCTGACAGCACAAACGCCAGGTAGATGACATTGGCGATCCAAAAATGATCCCATTCGGCCATGGCCATGAGCAGCGCAGCCACTCCCCCGATGACCACAAAGGACTGCCCGATGTACTCCCCGAACCGGTAGATCTCCCTGTCCCGCTGGTCCTTTTTACCGGCCTCCCGAGGCGATGAAATGCCGATTACGGCATGCAGCGCGATGGACCCCAGGATGGAGGCCCCGACGGTCCACAGCAGCGGACCGACGTACGGAACCCCGGCAAGGTTCGCGGTGCCGGCCCGGCCCAGGATGACGGCCAGGTACACGCCATAGGATGCCACAGCCGCCACCCCCATGATCCAGGCACTTTTCTCTTCGAAGGACATCTTCACTCCCGCCGTATCCGCCATCGCAAACAGCTCGTGATGTAAAACAAAGCTGCCATCTCAAAAGTAAAGAAAACCGGACATGATGTCAAGAGTTCTCGACACCACGGGGTTGGGCAGGCCGGTCTCGCCGCCCAGTCTGAGATGGAAGACACCAAGCTCCCGTGAGGCTCATCACGTCCGGCGCGAAAATGGTCTGCTGGTTAGCGATCCCCTCCCCAATGACGAGAAGGTATTTGTATGCAGCAACCAGCCGCCACGCAAGAAAATGCCAGCCCCGACGCAAGCCCCGCCGGCGAGACCACGCCCGGCACCGCCGTCGGACGCGTCCTGAACAGCACCCTGAACCGCGGACTGAACGTCCGGCACATCCGGTTTATGGCACTCGGCTCGGCCATCGGCACCGGCCTGTTCTACGGCTCGGCCTCCGCGATCCAAAAAGCTGGCCCGGCGGTCCTGCTCGCCTACATCATCGGCGGAGCGGCGGTGTTTATGGTGATGCGGGCCCTCGGTGAAATGGCCGTCCGGCACCCCGTTTCGGGCTCGTTTGGCCAGTACGCCAGCCGCTATCTCGGGCCGCTCGCGGGATTTGTGACCGGCTGGACGTACGTCTTCGAAATGGCGATTGTGGCCATCGCGGATGTGACGGCGTTCAGCATCTACATGGGCTTCTGGTTCCCCGAGGTGGACCGCTGGATCTGGATCCTCGCGATCATCTTCTTCCTGGGGGCATTGAACCTGCTCAGCGTCAAAGTGTTCGGTGAACTTGAGTTCTGGTTCTCGCTGATCAAGGTGGTGGCCATCATCGCCATGATCGCCGGCGGCGCAGCCATCATTGCCTTTGGATTCCAGGCCGGGGGCTCCACGGTGGCGCCGGGACTGGGCAACCTGGTGGAACACGGAGGCTTCTTCCCGTTCGGCTTTGAAGGTCTGCTGGCTTCCTTCGCCGTCGTGATGTTCGCCTTCGGCGGGATTGAAACGCTCGGCATCACCGCCGGCGAGGCGGCGGACCCCAAGAAGGTCATTCCCAAGGCCGTCAACACGGTTCCGGTCCGCGTCCTGCTGTTCTACGTCCTGACCCTGGGCGTCCTGATGAGCCTTTTCCCGTGGAACGAGATCGGCACGAACGGCAGCCCGTTTGTGCAGATCTTCGGCGGCCTTGGCATTCCGGCGGCACCGCACATCCTCAACGCCGTGGTGATCACCGCAGCCCTGTCCGCCATCAACAGCGACATTTTCGGCGCCGGCCGGATCCTCTTCGGACTGTCCGGCCAGGGCCATGCGCCGGCAGTGTTCGGCAAGGTTTCCCGGCACGGAGTCCCGTGGATGACCGTGGTGATGATGGCCGGCATCCTGCTGGTGGGCGTTGTCCTGAACGCCGTCATTCCCGAAGACGTCTTTCTCCTGATCGCCTCGATTGCCACCTTCGCCACGGTTTGGGTGTGGGTCATGATCCTCGCGTCCCATGTGGCCATGAAACGCGAGATCGCGCGGAACGGCCTGCCGGCGTCGGAATTTCCTTCTCCGTGGTGGCCGGCCGCGTCCCTCCTGACCATCGCGTTTATGGCCCTGGTGATCGCGGTCCTGGGCGCCTTCGAGGACACCCGGGTGGCACTTTACGTGGGCGCGGCGTGGCTGGGGCTGCTGGTTATCGCCTACCGCCTCTGGGTCAAGGGGAACGGACGACGCCGGGCCGAACTTGTGGACGAAACCTCACCGCTGCCGGTGGTTGAGCCCGCGGTTTCCGCCGGCAGTTAGGTGTCGACCCTGGCGGAGGCCGGGGCTATCATCAGGCATGGTTCCGTTCACCAACCTCCTGGCGTTTGCCCTGGCCTCGCTGGTCCTCATCGCCATCCCCGGCCCCAGCGTGCTCTTTGTGATCGGCCGCTCGCTCGCCCTGGGACGCAAGGGCGGGCTCCTGAGCGTGCTGGGCAACGCCCTGGGCATGGTGCCCCAAATTGTCGCTGTGGCCATGGGCGTGGGCATCGTGGTGGCGCAGTCGATGGTGCTGTTCACCATCATCAAATTTGCCGGTGCGGCCTACCTGGCATATCTCGGCATTCAGGCGATCCGGCACCGGGGCGGAACGACGACGGCGGGCCGGGTGCCGCCGTCGTCCACCTCGCGCATGCTGCGCGAGGGCTTCCTGGTGGGGGCCACAAACCCCAAGTCGATCGTGTTCTTCGTGGCGGTACTGCCGCAGTTCGTTGACTACCAGGCCGGCGGCATTCCACTGCAGCTTGCGACATTGGGCGCGGTGTTCCTGGTGATAGCGCTTGTCTCCGACAGCATTTGGGCCCTTGCCGCCGGCACTGCACGGCAGTGGTTCGCCCGGTCGCCCAAGCGCGTTTCCGCCCTCAGTGCCGCAGGCGGAGTCATGATGATCGGCCTCGGCGGAACCTTGGCGCTAACCGGCAGCAAATCGTAGTTGCCGCCAATCCCCCTTCACTCATCGGCCACCGGGTCAACGCTCACTCAGGTGAAGTGAGAGAGCGTTGGCCCAAATGGCCCATCAAGTGCGAGAGCGTTCCGGGAAAACCCACATTAAGTGAGAGAGCGTCCGGGGGGTGGGGGGTGGGTCAGACGGCGGCCAGGGCCGAACGGACGGCGGCCGGCATGGGTGTGGTGGGCCGGCCGATCAGGGTACGGAGGTCCGAGCCGCTGACGAGCAGGTCCCCGCGGGCGATGCCAAGGTCCGAGTCCGCCAGGATGTCGGCGAAAGCCTGCGGAACGCCAAAGCCGGCCAGAAGGCCGGCGTAGTCACTGGCCGGAAGATCCTGGTACGCCACGTCCTGGTTCGCTGCGGTGCTGATCTCCTGAGCCAGTTCGGTGAGCGTGAAGGCTTCGTCGCCGCCGAGTTCGTAGACCTTGCCGGCCTGGTTTTCGGCGAGGAGGACGGCGGCCGCAGCTTCGGCGTAGTCCTGGCGGGACGCGGCACTGACCTTGCCTTCACCGGCGCTGCCTGCCAGCGCACCCTGGGCCAGCGTTCCCTGCAGCTGCTCGGTGTAGTTTTCGAGGTACCAGCCGTTGCGGAGGATGGCGAACGGGACGCCGGAGTCCTTGAGGATGGCTTCGGTTGCCTGGTGCTCGGCAGCCAGCTTCATCCCCGTGTTTTCGGCGTTGGCGATGCTGGTGTAGGCGATGAGTTCCACACCGGCGGCTTTGGCAGCCTCGATGACCGTGCGGTGCTGGTCAACGCGCTGGCCAACCTCGCTGCCGGAAATCAGCAGGACCTTGCTGGCGCCGTCGAGAGCCTGCGCCACCGACGCGGCATCCGTGTAATCCATTGTCCTGACCTGCACGCCACGCGCTTCGAAGTCGGCCAGTTTACCGATGGAGCGGCCCGCGGCCACGATCTCTGCGGCCGGGACATTGCGCTGCAGCAGCGCCTCGACGACGTGGCGGCCAAGCTGTCCGGTTGCTCCGGTGATGACAATGCTCATGGGTGGTTCCTTTCACCATTTGTAAGGGGTCACCCTGCACAACCAGCCCCGTCGCGGAATGCTTCCCACAAGAGAGTACGCACTTTGAGGTAAGGTACTCACCTTTTGGTAAGGTTGGTGCATGGACACCCAGGCATTTCCGGCCAAACTGCCCGCAGCCTTTGCCGACGGCGTGTTCCCGGCGGGCTGCCCGAGCCGGACGGTGCTGGACCACATCACCAGTAAATGGGGCGTGCTGATCCTTCTTGCGCTCTCAGAGGGTGAGCAGCGGTGGAGCGAACTCCGGCGCCGGGCCGAGGGGATCAGCGAGAAGATGCTCGCGCAAACCCTGAAAACGCTCGAGAGTGACGGCCTGGTCCTGCGAAAAGCACAGCCGGTCATACCGCCGCGCGTTGACTATAGCCTCACGGATCGCGGCTACGAGCTGACTGCCCTGCTGGTTCCACTGGTGGCCTGGGCCTACACCAACGCAGACGAAATCCTCAACGGCCAGCGCTGAACGCGGCAGCAATGCACGAGGTCAAAGGCCGGGAGTACCCGCGCCGAACCTAAGTAGTCGCCCCCCGAAAAAACGAGTACATGTTACTGGTGTGACTGGTGTGAATAGCGCCTACCGTATTTGTAAGGTGCCAGCCAGGAATAGGAGGACCATCCTCTGCTGGGAGCTTTCCGGCTACCGCACCCGCACTGGGCGGCTCCACGCCGCTTCAAGGAGTGGTTCGCATGGTGAAAGCACATGTCCAGGATCTGGCCAGCATGGGCCGGCCCGTCAAACTATCCACGCTCATCACCCGTGCCTGGGGCAGGGTCCTGGCGGCCTTCGGCCCCGGGTGCCCCTACCGGGTGGGCGATGCCGTCGTCGGGGACGATCCCTTCAACGGCCGCCACGAGGGGATTGTTATGTCCCGCAGCGGTCCGTCTGTGGAGGTTGGAGCCGCGGCGGGGGTCTTCTACTACGACCACCGCCACCTGAGGCCGCAGGATTAGCGGCCGCAGGTGGCGGTGGTTAAGGGACGGGGCCGGTCAGCGGGCTGACCAGCCGCCGTCCATGGTGTAGCTGGCCCCGGTGACCATGCCGGCGTGATCGGACGCCAGCCAGGCAACCAGGGATGCCACCTCGCCCGGTTCCACCAGGCGTTTGATGGCGGATTCGGTGAGCATGACCTTGGCCAGCACCTCGGCTTCAGGGATCCCGTGGACCTTCGCCTGGTCTGCAATCTGCTTCTCCACCAGCGCCGTACGGACGTAGCCGGGGTTGACGCAGTTGGAGGTGACTCCGTGTTCCCCGCCCTCAAGCGCCGTCACCTTGCTCAGCCCTTCCAGGCCGTGCTTGGCGGATACGTACGCGCTCTTGAACGGGGAGGCACGGATCCCGTGCACCGAGGACAGGTTGATAATGCGGCCAAACCCGTTGGCGTACATGTGCGGCAGGGCGGCCCGGATGAGCAGGAACGGCGCTTCCAGCATGAGGGCGATGATCCGCCGGAACTCCACGGGATCAAATTCCTCAATGGGGCTGATGCGCTGGATCCCGGCGTTGTTCACCAGGATGTCGCAGTCCAGGCTCAGGGTCCCGAGCCTGTCCACATCCAGCAGGTCGACGGCCCATGAGGTGCCGCCCACTTCGTCGGCGAGTGCGGCAGCGCCGGCGGAGTCGACGTCGGCCACCACCACTTTCGCCCCGCGGGCGGCGAGTTCCCTGACACACGCGGCGCCGATCCCGCTGGCACCGCCGGTGACCACTGCCTTGCGGCCGTTCAAACTGTTCTCCATTGCACTTCCCATCGTTCGCCCAGTCCTCAGTTACTCAAGCAGCTCAGCGGCTGCCGGCCGGGAGCAGTCCCTCGCGTGCGGCGTCGGCCTTGTCCACATCCTCCAGGGCGATGCCCTTGGTCTCCTTCAGGCTCAGCACCGCCACCGTGGTGATGGCGCAGGCCACCACCAGGTAGATGGCTGTGGGGACCCAGGAACCGGTGTCCTTGAGCCACTGGGTAGCCAGCAGCGGAGCCAGCGAACCGGCAAAGATGGACGTGACCTGCGAGCCCAGCGAGACGCCCGAGTAGCGCATCCGGGTGGGGAAAAGCTCGGCCATGATGGCGGGCTGGCCGGCGTACATAAACGCGTGCAGGCACAGGCCGATGGTCACGGCGAGGACGATCACCACAGCGTTGCGGGTATCGAACATGGGGAAGGCGAAGAACGGCCAGGCAGCACCGGAGATGGCGCCGATCAGGTAGACGGGCTTGCGTCCGATGCTGTCCACGAGCCGGCCCACCTGCGGGATGACCAGGAAGTGGATGACGTGGGCGATCAGGAGTGCCAGCAGGAGCGAGGAGGTGTCGTACTTGTGCACGCTCTTGAGGTAGACGATCGCGAAGCTGACCACCAGGTAGTACATGATGTTCTCCGCGAAGCGCAGCCCCATGGCCTGCAGGATGCCCTTCGGGTATTTCCGCACCACCTCGAACACGCCATAGCTGACGGCCTGTTCCTTCTCCACGAGGGCCTTGGCTTCGAGGAAGATGGGGGCTTCGGTGACGTGCGTGCGGATGTAGTAGCCAACGAACACAATCACGGCGGAGAGCCAGAATGCGACGCGCCAGCCCCAGCTGAGGAATGCCTCGGGGCTCAGCGTGGAGGACATCACGTACAGCACCAGGGTGGCCAGGAGGTTGCCCACCGGCACGGCGGCCTGCGGCCAGCTGGACCAGAAGCCACGGGACTTGTTGGGGCTGTGCTCAGCAACGAGCAGCACGGCGCCGCCCCATTCACCGCCGAGCGCAAAGCCCTGGATGAAGCGCAGGGCAACCAGGAGGGTAGGTGCCAGGTAGCCGATTTCGGCGAAGCCCGGGAGGCAGCCCATCAGGAACGTGGCCACGCCGACGATGACGATGGTCAGCTGCAGCGTGGGCTTGCGGCCCAGCTTGTCGCCGATCTGGCCGAAGACAATGCCGCCGAGCGGGCGGGCCACGAAGCCCACGGCATAGGTGATGAACGCCTGGATGATGCCGTCCAGCTCGTTGCCTGTGGCGGGGAAGAAGTATTTTCCGAAGACGAGGGTTGCCGCGGTGGCATAGAGGAAGAATTCGTACCATTCCACCACCGTGCCCACCATCGAGGCGGCCACGATTTTTTTGAGGCCGGATCCCTTGGATGCGGGGCCGGCGGCATTATTATCTGCCGAGCGTTGCTCTACGCTCATGAGTTTCTCCTTAGTGTCCACTTTGACACGTGCTGTGATCCACAGCACTAATGGCTCCACTGAGTATTACTGCACAGACATGGGCATTCAATGACCAATGCGGCACCTAACATGTGCACAATTGCAGATATGGATACCAACCCTGATGACTTGCTGGTGCTGCTTGCGGTGTCCCGCTCCGCAAAATTTACGACGGCGGCGCAGGCCCTGGGACTGAACCACACCACCGTGTCACGCCGGATAGCCGCCCTGGAGAAGTCGTTGGGCGGACGGGTCCTGGCCCGTGCCGCCGGCGGCTGGGAACTGACGGAGCTCGGCACCCGTGCCGTGCGGGTGGCCGAACAGGTGGAGGCCGCGGTGAGTGCGCTGGGACCGGCAGGCCAGGCACCCGACCCGGTTGCCGGCGTCGTACGCATGACGGCGACCGACGGGTTCAGCGCTTATATTGCCGCACCGGCCGTCGCAAGGCTGCGCCGCGACCACCCCGGGCTCAGCGTGGAGGTGGTGACCATGACCCGGCGGGCCCTGCAGCAGCGCTCCGGCCTGGACATCGAGGTGGTGGTAGGCGAGCCGCAGGTCCACCGGGCTGAAGCGGTCCGGTTGGGCGAGTACATGCTGGGGATGTACGCCTCGCACGCCTACCTCGCCGAGCACGGGACGCCGGCGACCGTTGCCGAACTGACGGAGCACCCGCTGGTCTACTTTGTGGATTCGATGCTGCAGGTGGACGACCTCGACGCCCCGCGCCGGCTGGTGCCTGCCATGCGGGACGGCCTCACGTCAACGAATGTCTTTGTCCATGTGGAGGCCACCCGGGCAGGGGCCGGCATCGGGTTCCTGCCCTGCTTTATGGGCGACCTGCACGCGGACCTGGCCCGGCTGCTCCCGGACGACGTCGCCGAACTGCTCCCCTACTGGATGGTGCTGCGGCCCGACTCGATGCGCCGCCCGGCCGTGGCCGCCGTGGTGCAGGCGTTGCGCGAGCAGACGGCCGCGCACCGCGAGTTTCTGCTCGGGAGGGGAAAAACGTCATCCGTTGCTCCGTAAAGGGCGTTTTCCCGCTCCAAAAGGACTTTTACGGAGCAATCGATGGAGGCGGAGGGTCGTGGCGTACCGGGGACCCGGTGGCGAAGGCGCGCACCTGCGCGTCGTTCCAGATGTGGGCAGGGACCGCGCCGCCCAGGAGCCTGCGGGCCAGCTGGGGATCGCCGTCCAGCGGGGTGTCGCTGCCGGCCATCACCATGTTGCCGTAGCGGCGGCCCTTGAGCATGGCGGGGTCGGCGATGATGACGGTGTGCTCGAACGCGGCCGCAATGGTGGCAGCGTCCTCACGGGCGTTTTTCAGGTCCGGGGCGTCGCCGGAATTGACCACGTAGATCCCGCCCGGCGCCAGGACGCGCCTGATGTGTTCGGTGAACTCAGCCGTGGTGAGCGGCCGCGGGGTCAGCGACCCGGCGAAGACGTCGCGGATGATGAAGTCCCGGGTGTCCGCTGTGAGGGTCTCGGTGACCTCCCGGGCCTCGCCCACGCGCAGGCGCAGCAGCGGCGCCTTGGGGAGGTCGAACCAGCCGCGGACATACTCGGCGAGTTTGCCGTCCAGCTCCACCACTACCTGCCGCGCATCCGGGTAGGCGGCGTGGAAGTAACGGGCGAGGGAGCAGGCTCCGCCGCCGAGATGGAGCCCGCGCAGCTTGTGCGCCGCAGCCTTGGTCGGCCACCGCGATTCAATCAGCGCCGCCGTCCAGCGCATGTACTCAAAGTCCAGGAACAGCGGATCGGCGAGGTCGATGTGGGAGCTCATCACGCCGTTGATCTTCAGCAGCCAGCCGGTGGAGTTGTCCTGGTCCGCGATCAGCTGGCAGTCGCCGGTATCGATGTAGTAGACGCCCTCCACGGGCCCGTCGGGCCGGGTGCCTTTCGGCACGTCCACCACGCCCGCGACCGGACGCAGGCCGTTCCTGCCGCCTGACTTGCCGCGTTTCGCCATTATCCGTGTGCCGCTTCAGTCATGCTTCAACCCTAGTTGTTCACCCCAAATCGGCGGCCTCAGGAACCCGGGTTTGCCACTGCACCGTCGCGGATCCGTTGGACCACGGCGGTGGTGGAGCGCTCCGCCACATAATCGAGGATGACGACGCGGCCGCCGTATTCCTCCACGGCGTCGGTTTCCGCCAGCATCTCCGGGGTGTAGTCACCGCCCTTGGCGTAGATATCGGGCTGGATCTGCCTGATCAGAGGGCTGGCCGTGGGTGTATCGAAGATGGTCACGTAGTCCACGCAGCTGAGGGCAGCGATCACTGCCGCCCGGTCGGCCCCGGGGTTGATGGGCCGGCCCGGGCCCTTGAGGCGGCGGACGGAGTCGTCGCTGTTGAGGGCCACCACCAGCACGTCGCCGAGCTGTTTGGCCTGGTTCAGGTAGCGGGTGTGCCCGCTGTGCAGCACGTCGAAGCAGCCGTTGGTCAGCACAATCCGCTGGCCGCGGGCCCGGTGCGCGGAAACCTGCAGCACAAGTTCGTCGGCGCTGAGCGCCGTGTCCGCGAAGCTCTCCAGGTGCCTGGCGAGCTGGGCAGTGCTGCAGACGGACGTGCCGGGCTGGTGCACCACCACGTCCGCGGCCGCCTGGGCGAGGTCCAGGCTCGCCGTCAGGGGAAGACCCGCCGACCGGGCCAGGGTCAGGGCGGCCACGAAGGTATCGCCGGCCCCGGACGCCTGTTTCTCAGCGGCCGGCCGCGCCCAGGTGCGGTGCGTGGTTCCGTCCGCGGCAAAGAGCACGGTTCCGTCCCTGTCCAGCGTCACCACCACCGCCCGGGCCCCCGTGGAGGAAAGCAGGGCGTCCCGATGCCCGGTCACGGTTTCCACGCGGCCGTTGCCCTCTGCCAGGCGCAGGTCCAGCAGCCGGGCAGTTTCCTGGGCGTTGGGGGTGACAAGGTCCGGCCGCAGCCCGGCCCACGGGCGCGGGTCATGCGCGTCAACCACCGTCAGGGGGCGGTCAGCGACCGAACCGGCGCCGGTTTCCGCCACCCTCAGTGCCTCCCCGAGTGCGGCGCGGACCGGGCCTGCCAGGACCCCGGTCCCGTAGTCGCACACCAGTACCGCGTCCTGATGTCCGACGGCGGCGCGCACCGAGGAGGCCAGCGCCGCCAGCGCGGCGGCCGGGACAGCCGTGGCCGAGTCATCGATCCGCAGCATCACCTGGCCGCCGCTGCTGATCCGGATCTTCGTGGTGGTGACCATGTCCGGATGGGAATGCAGGTGCTTGAGGTCAATGCCGGCCGCCTCGAGTTTCCGCCGAAGCGTTGCACCGGCGTCGTCCGTTCCGATGATGCCTGCCACGGATACCCTGGCGCCGAGGGCGGCCAGGTTCATGGCGGTATTGGCCGCCCCGCCGGGGGCGAACTCGCGGCTGGTGACGTCCACTACCGGGGCGGGGGCCTCCCGGCAGAGCCGTTCAATGGTGCCGCTCCACCAGCCGTCCAGCATAACGTCGCCGATCACCAGGATGGCCGGGCTTTCGGCAGCCAGCCGCCGGGGAAGCCCGCCGGAGAGGGCACGCTGGCTGGACAGGTCGCCCGCTCCACCGGCGCCGCCCGCTCCGCCGGGGCCGGCTGATGCGCCGGATGCCTGCGCCGCGCTCACTGCGGGCCGCCGTCCTGGCCCCGGTCAGCCCTTCCCCGCAGGGGCTCTTCATCCCTGATCTGTTCCTCCACAACGTTCCCGGCCTGCACCGGATCAGGCATCGGTTCATCAGGCAGATCGAGGGCGAACGCCGGCGGGGCTGCCACATGCACTACCTTCACCCGGGTGAATTCGTCCAGCAGCTCCGGGCCGTAGCCGAACCCCTCGCCGCTGGCACCCCGCGGCTGGGCGGAACCGCCGGGCGCACCGCCAAAGACCTCGTTGATTTTCACGGTGCCCACGGGAAGTGCCGCAATGGCCTTCTGGACGTGGGCGATGCTCCCCGTCAGGACCGTTGCAGCCAGGCCGTAGCGGCCGCTGCCCGCAAGCTGCAGCCCGTCGTCGAAGGTTTCGACCACCTGGACCGCTGCCACCGGGCCGAAGGTTTCCTCGGTCATCACCTGCATGCTGTCCGTGCAGCCGAGCAGGACCGTGGCCGGGTAGAAGGCGCCGGGCCCGGCAGGAACAGCGCCGCCTTCCACCGCCCGCGCACCCTGCCCAAGGGCCCCGGCAACCTGGGCGTGGACGGTGTCACGCAGCCTGGTATCCACCAGCGGGGCGACGCTGCCGTTGCTGTTGCGCAGCGCCGCTTCGGCTTCGAGGGCGGCGCAGAAGCGGGCCGCTATCGCTTCGTGGACGTAGATCCGTTCCACCGAGGTGCAGATCTGGCCGCTGTTGCTGAAGGCACCGATGGCAGCCTGCTCAGCAGCCCAGCCAGGGTCCACGTCACGGTCCACCACCAGGGGATCGTTGCCGCCGTTCTCCCGGATCACATGGGCTCCGGTTGTGGCCCCGGCACGGGCAATCCGCGTGCCGGCAGCACTGGAGCCCACATGGGCAATGACATCGACGGCGGCACCGGTCAGGAGCGCGCCCACCCCGGCGCCGCCGGAGACGGTGAGCAGAACCCCTGGCGGAAACGCCGCTGCCAGCACCTCCCCCAGGGCCTCGCCGAGGCGTGGGCAACGTTCACTCGGCTTGTGCACCACGGTGTTGCCGGTGACCAGGGCCGCGCCAATGAGTCCGCAGGCCACCGCCACCGGATCGTTCCAGGGAGTGAGGAGAACCGCCACGCCGCGGGGTTCGGCAACCGTGTAATCCGAAGCCGACCGGTTGCCCAGCAGGCTGTGGCCGCGGTGCAGGGGGCCGAGCTCGGCGTACTGTTCCAGGGTGGAGACGCCGGCGGCTATCCCGGCCAGGGCCTCCTCGAACGGGCGTCCGGTTTCGCTGCTGTTCAGGCCTGCCAGCTCGCCCGCGGCGGCGTCGAGGGCCCGCGCCGCGGCCCGGAGCGCGGCGCCCCGCTCTCCCGGTGGGACCGCCGCCCAGCGGACTGCCGCGCTCCGGGCCACCTCGACGGCATGGTTCACCGCGCCGGGTTCAGCTTCGGGGACGGACCACAGGTACTCTCCCGTGCGGGGATCGCTGATGGTCAGTCCGGTGCCGTCAAGGGTCTGGCTGGTGGGTGTGCCGGGCTTGGCAGTCGTATGCATGGAACTCCTCCGTACGTACTTGTCCTTGCGGTCCCGTACCCCGGGAACAGGTGTTTACACAGCCGCGCCAGGGCAGGGTGCGCCTCTAGCCAGCGGCGCCGCGCATCCGTAGGGTGGCACCACGCGGCAGGAACGCAGCGGGAAACGGGCGTGCGCACTACGGAAGGGGCCTGCATGGAACAGACCGCCACCGGCATCGGGCCGCTGCTGGACAGGTTCGACGGCGTTTCCCGGATCGTGCTGCTGCGCGGCGGCGGCCTGGGCGACCTGATGTTCGCCCTCCCGGCCGTGCCGGCGCTGAAAGCGGCCTACCCCGGCAGCACCGTCACGCTGCTGGGCACGCCCGTTCACGAGGCGCTCGTGTCCGCCGCGCACACCGGCTTTGACGACGTGATGGTCCTGCCCGTCGCCGAAGGGGTACGGCCCGGACAAGAGGATCCGGCCGCCATGGAATCCTTCTTCCGTGCCGCCCGGGAACGGCAGTTCGACCTTGCCGTGCAGCTCCACGGCGGCGGCCGCTTCTCCAACCCCTTCCTGCTGCAACTGCGGGCGCGGCATACGGTGGGTTCCGGCACGCCGGACGCCGCCCCGCTGGAACGCACCCTGCCCTACGTGTACTACCAGCACGAACCTCTGCGCTCGCTGGAAGTTGCCGGACTGGCGGGCGCACCGCCCGTCCAGCTGGAGGCCCGGCTCGATCCGCGGGCGGAGTTTGTGGCCCGGCTGCCGGAAACCCTGGGAACGGCACTCCCGCCCGACGGCCAGCCGCTGCTGGTGCTCCACCCCGGCGCCACCGACCCGCGGCGTCACTGGCCTGCAGACAGTTTCGGCGCGGTCGCCCGGGCAGCGGCCGACGACGGCGCCCGCGTCCTGGTGATCGGTGACCACAGTGAAACGGGGCTGGCGGACGCCGTGGTGAGTGCCGCCGTCGGGCGTCACGCAGGGGGAACCACCGGGAGGTCCACGCTCAGCGGTGAGCGCCCTGTTGCCTCCGTCGCCGGGATGCTGGGGCTCGGGGAACTGGCCGCCCTGCTGGCCCGCGCAGACGTTGTCCTGGCCAACGACAGCGGCCCCCGCCACCTGGCGCAGGCGCTCGGCACGCCCACAGTGGGGATCTACTGGGCCGGCAACGCACTGACCTCCGGTCCGCTGGGGCGCGGCAGGCACCGGGTCCATCTGTCCTGGGTGACGAACTGCCCCGTGTGCGGCGCGGATGTCACGCAGGTGGGGTGGACGGCCCCGCGCTGCCCGCACAACGGTTCATTGGTGGCCGGCATCCGGCCCGGGGACGTGTACGCGGACGTCCGCAGCCTGTTGCACTGACCCGTCACGGCCAGGAGCCTTCCTCCGGATGGCAGATCAGCATCTCCCGCACCTCGCAGCCCGGCGGCTGGGACAGGACAAAGAGGATGGCCTGGGCCACGTTCCCGGGGCTGTTCAGGCGGGAATCGTCCTGCGGTTTGTACTGCTCGGTCCGGTCGTCGAAGAAGCGGGTCTTCATGCCGCCGGGAATCATCGCGGTCACACCGATCTCCCCGCCGGTCTCGGCTGCCAGGGCGTGCGTGAAGCCGATGACGCCGAACTTGGAGGCACAGTACGCCGTGGCATCCGCTACGGCCCGCTTGCCCAGGGTGGACGCCACCGTCACCACCCTGCCGTGCGAGGTTTTCAGGTACGGCAGGGCGGCCCGGACCACCGACACCGTGCCGAGAAGATTCACGCCGATCACCTTCTCCCATTCTTCCGCCGCGACGTCCGCCAATTTTCCGCAGCGGTCGATTCCGGCAGCGGTGACCACCGCATCGAGTCCGCCCAGCGACTCCGCCGCCTCCCGGACGGTCTGTTCCACCGCTGAACGGTCTGCAACGTCCACCTCGAAAGCCTTCACGCCGGAGACGCTGCTGATGTCGCGGTCCAGCACCACGGGTGTCCCGCCGGCCTTCAGCACGGCATCGACGACGGCGGCGCCAAGTCCGGAGGCACCTCCCGTGATCAGGACCCGGCCAGGCCAGGATGGCTCAGTGTTCATGGTGTTCCTTTCAGTGGGGATTGGTTCAGCTGACTTTCGCGAGGGCTTCGGCCAGGGCGGTGGAGGACCGGGCCGGGTGGTAGGGCACGGTGACGCAGCGCCCGCCCCAGCTTTCCACCAGGTCGGCTTCGGGCAGCCTTCCGCCCTTGTAGTCCCCGCCTTTGGCCCAGATGTCGGGACGGAGCCGGTCCAGGACGGCTTCGGGGGTGTCTTCGTCAAAAATCATGACCGCATCCACGCATTCCAGGGCAAGCAACAGCTCGGCCCTGTCCTGCTGGCCCATGATGGGACGCTGATCGCCTTTGAGTCGGCGCACGGAGGCATCGGAGTTCAGGCAGACAATCAGGCAGTCGCCCAGCTCCCGCGCGGCAGCCAGTGACCTCACGTGGCCGGCGTGCAGCAGGTCGAAGCAGCCGCCGGTGGCAACCACCTTGCCGCCGTTTTCCCGCACCCGCCGGACCAGCAGCAGGGGCTCTGCGGGGCGGTGCCGGACTTTGCCGTGTCCGCGCCGGTCCGGCAGCGAGGCCACACCCCCGGCCGCCAGGAAATCGGCGGCCTCGTGGACCGCCAGGACGGCGGCATCCTCAAGGTCCCTGCCTTCCAGGAGGTGCACGGCCACACTCGCGGCCAGCCTGTCCCCGGCTCCGCAAGGGTCCGCTGCCTCAACCCGCGGTGCCAGGATGGGACGCGGCGTGCGGTCCCGTTCGAGCAGCAGGGTTGCCCCGCGTTCCCCGGTGGTGACCAGGACCGCGCGGCTCTGCCACTCATCCAGCAGGATGCCGGCCACCTCGCCCGCCCCGTCAGCAGCCGCCGGTCCATACGGACCGGCGGGCCGGGTGCGGGCAGACTGGTGTGCCTCCGCCAGGTTCGGCGTCACCACAGCGACGCCGGGAACAGGCGGGGCACCGGACGGGTGCGGGTCCCAGACCACCGGGACGTCATCGGCCAGCCTTTCGAGCAGTTCCCGCAACTGGGGATTGGCGGCCAGGCCGCGGCCGTAGTCGGCCACAACAATGGCACGGGCTTTGGCCACTGCCCGCAGCATCGCGGGGGTTACGTCCGGTGCCGCCGGCCTGCCGCAGTCCTCATCAATCCGGACCACCGCGTGGGTGCCTGCCCGGACGCGCGTCTTGACCGGTGTCGGAGAGCCGCACGGACCGGCCACCACACGCACCCCGGCGAGTGCAGCCTCCACGTGCCGCCCGGCGTCGTCGTCCGCCAGGACCGTCACCAGGGTCACGGGCCAGCCGTCTTCAGCGAGCATCCGGGCCACCAGCCCTGCTCCGCCCGCGCGGCGCCTGATGCCGGACACATCCACCACGGGGACGGGAGCGTCCGGGCTGAGCCGGGTAGCTTCCCCGGACAGGTCAACGTCGAGGATCACGTCCCCTACAACGACGATGCTCATGGCTGGCCCGTCCGTGAGGTGCGGCGGTCAACCTCGCACTCGAAGGCCCGGCAAAGCGCATGCAGGGCGATCAGGTGGGCTTCCTGGGCGTTGGCGTTAAGGCTTTCGATCATGACTGCCTCATCGCACGCGGTGGCGAGGGGGTTGGGGCCCGGCCCGGTGAGCGCCCAGGTGGTGAGGCCAAGCCGCGCGGCCGCTTCCACTGCACGGAGCAGGTTGGGGCTGTTGCCGCTGGTGGACAGCAGGACCAGCACGTCACCGGAGCGCCCGTGCGCGCGGACCTGGCGGGCGAACACTTCCTCGTAGCCGTAGTCGTTGGCAATGGCCGTGACCGCAGAGGTTTCCGCATGCAGTGAGATGGCGGAAAACGGGACGCGCTCGCCGTCGAACCTGCCCACGAGTTCGGCGGTCAGGTGTTGGGCCTCGGCCGCGGAGCCGCCGTTCCCGGCAGCAAGGAGCCGCTGGCCGCTGAGCATCCGGTTCGCCAGTTCAATGCCCCACGCGGCGAGGCGGGCGGATTGGCCGCGGAGCGAATCCAGCGCCGGAACGACGTTGTCCAGATGGAGCCGCACAGCATCGGCGGCAGCGGCCTTTGCTTCCTCATTCGCAGGCGCCAGCCCTGGTGAGGCAACGGGATAAGCCTCCCCGGCCAGGGCTTGGAGGTCCTGTTCCCGGAGGAACCATTCGGCAGTCACAGCGCCGCTCCTTCCATCCGGACCTGTCCGGCGGGCATGCCTGACACCGCCGCCTGGTAAGCCTTTTCAGTCTCGGCGGCCACACGGTCCCAGGAATACCGCGAGCGCGCCCGCTGCTGCCCGGCGGCGCCCAGTTCTGTCTGCAGTGCCGGGTCACGGAGGAGGAGCCCCAGTGCGGAGGCGATGGCCTCCGGATCCCGCGGCGGCACGTGGATCCCCGTGCCGTGGTCCACTACTGTGTCGCGGAGCCCGCCGACGGCGGCAGCCACCACGGGCACGCCACACGCCATCGCCTCCAACGGGACGATGCCAAACGGCTCATACCAGGGAGTACAGACCACGGCGTCTGCGCTGCGGAAGATGCCGGGCATGTCAGCGCGCGGCACCTGCCCCCTGAAGGTCACCTGGGGCAGGACGCCGAGCCCTGCGGCGAGTGCCATGAGGCGCCGCACTTCCGGATCCGAGTGAAGCACCCCGGGGTCGGCGCCGCCGCCCACGATGAGGAGTTCGACGTCGGGATATCCCGCCGCGGCGAGAAGCGGGAGGGCGCGGATCACCAGGTCAACACCCTTGCGGGGCACCAGCCGGCCCACGGAAAGGATGCGGTGGCGTCGGGTGCGCGGGGCGGCAGGGGCGGCGGGGGTGAAGAGCCCCAGGTCCACGCCGCAGGGTGCGATGGACACCTTGCCGGTGTCGATGCCCATGGCTTTCAGTTCGAAGACCTCGTCCGGGCAGGTGGCGATGATCCGGTCGGCATCACGTCCCACGCCCGGCTCCAGCCAGCGGCGTTCGCGGGGGCTGGTGTCTTCTGCGCCCTGAAACCGGCGTTTGACGGTGCCGAGCGCGTGGAACGTCTGGACCATCGGGACCCGGAAGGCGGTGTCCCGCCGTGCCGCGTCGAGCGCTGCCAGGCCCGACATCCAGAAATGGCCGTGCACCACGTCCGGCGGCCGTTGCCCCCAGTCCAAGGCAATGCCGTCGGCCAACTCCCCCATCAAGGGGAGCAGTTCGTCCTTGGGGATGTGGCGCGCAGGCCCTGCGTCCACGTGGACAACGTCCAGCCGTGGCCCCACTCTTACGCGGCGGTCCAGCTCAGGAGCGTCGCGCCGTGTGTAGACCGTGACGCTGTGACCCCGCGTGGCGAGGGCCTCGGACAGGGCCGCCACGTGGACGTTCTGCCCGCCGGCATCCACCCCGCCCAGTGCGGCCAGCGGACTGGCGTGTTCTGAAACCATTGAGATTCTCATAGGTTTTTCCTTTCTGGCGCCGGGACGAGGATCTGCTCTTCGAGACGTTCTATACCGGGGTCCCCGGGCAGGAGGTCCGCAAGCAGCGTGTCCCAGTCGTCCAGGAACCTGCCCAGGCTGTAGCGGGCCAAAGCGGCCTCCCGGGCGGCGACGCCCCGCCGTCGGGCTTCTTCCGGGTTGGCGAGTAGACGCCGGGCGGCGCGGAGCAGTTCGTCCACATCGGTGGATACTGCCCCGGCTTCCGGCGGCACGGCACGGGTCGCTTCGGTCGTGGCGAGGGCAACCACCGGCATACCCAGGTGCATCGCCTCCAGGAGGGACAGACCCAGCGATGTCCAGCGCATGGGGTGGACGTAGACACGGCAGCGGGCCATTTCGCGGTGGAGCTCGCGGGTCTTCAGGTCACCGCGGATCCGGAGCCGGGCATTCTCGAAGCCTGCGGCTGCGGCGAGTCCCTCGGTTTTCATGCCGAACACATGGACCGGGGCCGCGGCGGCGAAAGCCGGCAACAGATCGGTTCCGGTCACGCGGCCGCGGCGCACGGGCTCGTTCACCACGACGGCCAGTTCCGGCAGTTCCCCGGTATAGAGCTGCCCGGGGTCCGGGATGCCGTGTTCCACCACCAGCGAGGGGGCCCAGCCGGTATCCCAGGCGAGCTTGTTGAAGTGGGTCACGTGCACCACGGGAATGCTGTCCTGGTCGGCGAGCGGGTGCCGGGTGAAGGGAAAGTTTCCTTTGGGCGTGTTGTGTTCCAGGAACACCGCCGGGAGGTCGACGCCGGGGCGCCGGCCCAGGCAGGCCGTCACCTCCTCGATTTCCTCCGGACGTTGAAGCACGACGGCGTCCACCTCGCCGGCGTCGAGGCCGGCCAGCGACACTTCCCGGACTGAGTCAGGCCAGTCCCTGCCTGCCAGTCCCAGTCCCCACGGGCCGCCGCCGGGAAGTACTGGCAGGAGATACTCATGCCGGCCGCGGACAAAGGCATCTGTCCAGGATCCGTGCACGTGCCACAAGAGGATCCTCATCGGCTGCGGTCCTTTCTACGGGTGCTGAGGCGGGTGCTGAGCGAGGAGACGCCGCCAATCAGGCGCTCCACCGCCCGCATTACGTCTTCCGGTGACACTGAATCCAGGCAGGGATGTCCGGGAACGGGGCAGATCCTGGCCCGGGTCAGGCGGCACGCGGCGTTCTGGTCGCCAAGTAGTTCCAGGGGGACGCCGTAAGGGGCCCAGCGCACAGCAGGGACCACCGGGGAAAAGAGGCAGGCAACAGGGGTTCCCACGGCTGCGGCCAGATGGGCTGGTCCGGTATTTCCAACCACAACCGCTTCCGCTCCGGCAAGCACGCCGGCCAAGGTGCGAAGGTCCGTGTGGCCGCCCAAATCGCGGGCGGAGGGCCCGGCCACGGTGGCGGTAAGGGAGGTTTCCGCCGGGCCGCCGGTCACCACCACACGGTGCCCTGCCCCGGCAAGGAGTTCGACGGCGGCGGCATGGTGGAGCGGCGGCCAGGCCCGGGCCGGCACCGCTGCTCCGGGGTGAACCACCACGTAAGGTCCGTCGCCCACCAGTCCGGACACGTCGGGGACGGGCAGTATCCGCAGCTTGCCGTCGTCGCCCGCCGGCAGCGGGAAGCCGGCCGCCCGAGCTACCTGCAGCGCCCGTTCCGGCTCCGGCTGGTCCTCCGGAAGGTCCTCCCCCGGTCTGAGCCGGATATCAAGAAGGGAGCCCGCGTAATCCGTGGAAACGCCAGTGATCCGTTCTACTCCTGCGAGCCGCAGCAGGAGGGCGAGGGGCAGCGGGGACTGATGGAACGAGGTCAGGATGACGGCCTCGGCAATCCTGGAATTCCGCACATACTCAATCAGCCGGTCGGCGTGCGGGCCCGTCAGCTTCGGCGCTGGATTCATGATCCACGGGCTGTCCCAGCTGTAAACTTCCCCCACTCCGGGCAGCAGGGACGCGGCCGCCTCACCCTGGCGGCCGCACAGCATCACCACGTGGTTGGGCCTGCTGCCGTCGGGCTGGCGGCCACTGGCCACGGCACGCACAGCCGGGCCGGCCAGCAGGACATCGCCCAGGCTGTCCAGCCGTGCCACCAGGACGCGGCCCGTCATGACCCCTCCAGCAGCAGCTCAACGGCACCGGCAAGGTCCTGCGCCACCAGTTTCGCTTCAGTGATCTCCTGCGGCCTCGTGGCCGGCGTGGGTACCAGCACTCCCCGGGCCCCCGCTGCGTCTGCCGCGCGGACGTCGCTTCCGATGTCGCCGATGAGCGCCGCCTCAAACGCGCTGATGCCCAGCCGCCGGCAGGCGCTGTGCACCATACCGGGGGCCGGCTTTCGGCAGGCACAGCCATCCGACTCAGCATGGGGGCACACCTCCCACACATCGAAGGGGCCCAGGAGTTCTTCCACCCGCGCGTTGACGCCGGCCACATCCGCCGCCGTCAGGAGGCCCCTTGCCACGCCGGACTGGTTGCTGAGCACTCCTACCGCCAGCCCCCGGGCCCGTAATGAATCGAGCACGCCTTTTGCTCCCGGCATGGCCCGGACCAGGCCGGGGTCCCCGTTGTAGGGCACGTCAACCACCAGGGTTCCGTCCCGATCGAACAGGACAGCCCTGAGCTGCGGCGTTTCGGAGGTTCCCATACGGACGTAGTTCCCCCGCGCAGCGGTCCCTAAACAGGCCACCCGGCATTTCCGCGGAATAGAATCCTTGGACACGGCTCGGGGAGACGTACGGGCCGCACGCTCAGCTGGACCGAGGCGGAAGGCAGGCGGATGGGCCATCACCACGAGGAACACGGCAGCGCCCGCCCTCAGCTTCTGGTCCTCCGCGCCCTCGGACTCGGGGATCTCCTGGTTGCCGTACCCGCCCTGCACGCGATCCAAAGGTCTTTTCCGGACCACCGGTTGCTGTATGCCGGTCCCGCGTGGCTGGCCGACGCCGTGACGCTGGTTGGCGGCTACGAACTGCTGCCCCTGGGCGGGCTGGACGATGTTCTTCCCGTACCGGGGGGCGACGTGGACATCGCCGTCAACCTGCACGGCAAAGGCCCGCAAAGCATTGCCCTCCTGCAGGCAGCAGGACCCCGGGCCATCATGGCGCACCGGGGCACCGGACTGGACGGGCCGGAATGGGTTGAGGACATGAATGAGCGCCTGCGCTGGACGCGACTGGTGCAGTGGCACGGAATCGATGCCGACCCCCGGGACGGCGCATTGAACATTCCCTCCGTCGCCACGCCTTTCCGCGCCGCCACTGTCATCCATGTGGGCGCCGCTTTTGCCAGCAGGCTCTGGCCTGCCGAGCGCTTTGCTTTGGTAGCCCGGCGCCTTTCCGACGGCGGCCACCGCGTAATTTTCACGGGGAGCGCCGGCGAGCGGCCACGCGCCCGGGACATCTGCCGCCAGGCCGGGCTGCCGGGCACCGCCGTGCTGGCAGGACGGCTGGAGCTGCGGGAGTTTGCGGCCTGCATAGCCGAAGCGAGGCTGGTGATCTCGGCAGACACCGGCGCAGCCCATCTGGCCTCCGCCTACGCACGGCCGTCCGTTGTGCTTTTCGGGCCGGTGGGTCCGGACCGCTGGGGTCCGCCGCCCGGGCCTCACGTGGTGTTGACGCGGGACGCGTTGCGCCGCGGGGACCCCTTCGCGGACAGCCCGGACCCGGCCCTTTTGGGAGTGACAGTGGACGATGTGCTCTCGGCCGCGGCTGCGCTGACAGGGGCGCAATGATTGCTTTCCTGCAGCCGGTGCTGGAGGTCCACCAGCACGCGGGCCAGACGGCGTGAAACCTGCATCTGCGACATTCCGAGCCGCTTGCCGAGTTCCACCTGCGTCTCCTCGCAGAAGTACCGGCGGTACAACAGCTCCCGGTCAGCGGCGTCCAGTTCCTGCATGGCCTCGCGCAGGCAGGAGAGCTCTTCCAGCCGTTCAAGGGGCGTGTCCGAACAGGCCAGCATCTCTGACGCAGGCAGCGCCCCGCCGTGGGTCGGGACGGCGTCGAGCGAGTCCGGGCGGAGACTGCTGGAGGCATTGATGGCCTCCCGCACCTCATCCGCTCCGACCCCCAGGTGCCCGGCAAGTTCGGAAACAGTGGGATTGCGTCCCAGCTCCTGGGCCAGCTCCGGTTCGACGCGGAAAAGCTGCGAGCGCAGGTCCTGGATGTTCCGCGGCGGCCGGACCATCCAACTGCGGTCCCGTAGATAGCGCTTCAGTTCGCCGGTGATGGTGGGGGCGGCGTAGGCGGGAAAACTGTGTCCCTTGCTCCGATCGAAGCCCCGGGCGGCCTTCACGAGGCCAAGATAAGCCACCTGGTTGAGGTCTGCGCGCTCCCGGCCGCGGGCTTCAAAGCGGGCAGCCAGTGCTTCGGCGAGATCCAGGTAATCCAGGACCAGGTCGTTTTCAAACGCCTGCCGCAGCCTCCCGCCTGAGGCGGTTGGCCGTGCAGCCTCCGTTTCCTGCGGGTGCTGCGCAGACTGGTGCGGTGGCTGCTGCGGCGGCTGCGCAGACTGGTGCGGTGGCTGCTGCGGGTGCTGCGCAGACTGGTGCGGTGGCTGCTGCGGGTGCTGCGCAGACTGGTGCGGTGGCTGCTGCAGGGTCAGCTCCCGTGGCACACCTGCGGGCAGCAGACGGACAGAAGCGGTATCTCCGGCAAGCACGGCGAGGTATTCAGGCATTGTCGGCGGTTCCTTCGGGTCTGGGTCCGAAAGCCTGCGGCAAGACTTAGCAGTAGGAAATCATAAGCCTGCTTATTAAACAATGCTTCGCCGGTTCGAGCGGCCGGACGGCCTGGCATTTACCAGCCGTTCGGCCAGCCGGGAACCGGGCACCGGGGCTTGTTATATTCCGGAGGGAGGCACGTCCCGCACGGCACGATCGCGGCGCCTCCGGAGATCCTCAGCCTGCGCGGGCTCCGCGGGCTCACCGGCTGTGCGGGAATCGCCATCGCCCGTCACGTCGCCACGGATGTCGCCACGCGACCGCGCATCAGCGCCATGAGCGTCCACGCCGCGGGCATCCGGCGTGCGTGCATCCATGCCGCTGGCATCTGCGGCCTGCTCCTCCGCGGTGCGTGATGATGCCGGGGTAACCCCGGGACGGGCTTCCGCGTGGCGCACGCCGCCGGAGTCGTCCCGCGCGGCGTCCCGGCCCAGATCCTGGCGTGTGTCCTGGTCGCGCCCGGGCCGCCCTCCCCGGCCAGAATCCCGGTCCCCGTCCTGGTGGACATCCGGATCAATGGCGTTGGCCTTTTCGGTCTGCCTGGCCACATCATCACGGAGGGCTCTCGCATCACTGGCCTTCTGCTCGGCTTCCTGCTTCAGCCGCGCGGCGTCAACCTGGGCCTGTTCCGCATCAGCACGGGCCCGGCTCGCCCGGGCCTCTTTCTCGCGGGCGTCGAGCTCCACCTGCTCCGCCTTCCGGCGCATTTCGGCAGCCTTTTCGCGGTTCGCCTCGTCACGCTTCTGCTCCATTGCCCTGCGGCGACGGCCCGTCACCAGGAATGCGACCAGAAGAACCACAACAACAACGCCCACAATTACCCAAACCCAGGGTGCAATGTCCAAGCTACCCACCTCTTTCCATCTGCTTCGGCCGGACCCCGCACCACCGCGCTGGCTGGCATCTCGGACCCGCTGATTGGTTACTCGTTTGAAAATAACTACCAAGGGTACTTATGTTCTATTAGTAACCATGCTTACTATTTTACGGCCAGCATGGCTGGTTCTTGATCAGCAACCGGCCTTCTTTGGAAAGAGAGAGCGAAGATGACAGAGAACCAACGGCCCGAGGACCCTGCATACACGGCTCCTTCAGGCTTTCCCGGCTCCGCAGAAGAATCAAGCTTCACCGCAGAACGCAGCGCCAGCACTTTCCCCGCAGCCGCCACGACAGGCGGAGTCTCCACCCCGCCCGCAACCTCTGTGCCGCCCACCGGAAGCGGCGTTGGCGGGTCCCGCACGGATGCCGTCAAGGGCGAGGCAGCAGACGTTGCCCGGACTGCAGCGGATTCGGCCCAAAACGTGGCCGAGACCGCCAAGACAGAAGCGGCCAACGTCGCCTCCGAGGCCAAGGCTAATGCCAAGGACCTGCTGTACCAGGCACGCAGTGACCTCACCGATCAGGCCGGCGTACAGCAGCAGAAGGTAGCCAGTGGCCTGCGATCCGTTTCGGACGAGCTGCACGCCATGGCCCGGGCATCAGACCAGCCCGGCGTTGCCTCGGATCTGGTCCGACAGGCCGCGGACCGTTCCTCCGCCGTTGCTGCGTGGCTGGACGGCCGCGATCCCGGCTCGCTCCTGAACGAGGTCAAAACCTTCGCCCGCCAGCGTCCCGGCACCTTCCTGCTCCTGGCCGCCGGCGCGGGCGTCCTGGCAGGGCGGCTCACCCGCAGCCTCAGCGCAGGTGCACCGGAGTCGGCCACAGGATACACCGGCACAAGCTACACGGGCACTGGTGGCCAGCACGCGGCAGGCCCGGGCGGCGCCTACACACCGGCGGCCGGCGGCACCATCCAGCCGCCTCCCGTCCAGCTGCCCGGTCCGGCCACCACAACGGCAGGGTTCGACGGCGGCGCGCCGGGAAGCAGCTACGGTGACCCTTCCCGCCCCGCGAGTCCTCTGGACAGCCCGCAGCTCGCGGAAGAACCGTGGTCAGGCAACCGTCTCGCGGACGATCCGTTGCGGGAGCGGGAGCTCGCCGACGATCCGATGGCCAATGACCCCCTGACCCGGGACCGCTCTGCGGACGGCCAGACTGGCAGGCTGTGATGAGCAGCCAGATTCCTGAACCTCCCCCGTCGGAGGCACATGTGAAGGCGGATAACACATCGCTGGGTGATCTGCTCGGTGAGGTCACCCGAGACCTGTCCACGCTGATGCGGCAGGAAGTGGAACTCGCCAAAGCCGAACTCAAAGAGTCCGCGTCCCAGGCCGGCAAGGGCGGCGGCATGCTCGCCGGCGCCGGGGTGGCCGGGCACTTCGTCCTGCTGTTCCTCTCGATCGCCCTCTGGTACGCCCTGGGCGAGCTGATGGGACTGGGCTGGTCCGCGGTCGTCGTCGCCGTCATCTGGGGCATCATCGCCGCCATCCTGGCCTCCATGGGCAAGAAGGAACTCAAAACGGTCAAGGGCATGCCCCAAACCACCGAAACACTCTCAGAAATCCCCCCAACCCTGAAACCCGGTGAGGTAAAACGATGAGCGAGAACCCGGACGCAATCCGTTCAGACATAGAAGCAACCCGCGCACGCCTGGGCACCAACGTGGACGCCGTGGCCGACAAAGTCTCCCCGTCCAACATCGTCCACCGCCAAACCGACAAAGTGAAAGAAGCCGTGTTCGGCGTGAAGGAGAAAGTCATGGGAACAGCCGACGACGTCACCCACCGCGTCCAGGGCGGGGTCCACACCCGCACCGACAGCGCCGGGAACGCCCTGCATGACGCCGGCGCAGCCATCAGCGACGCACCGCAACAGCTGAAGGCCAAGACCCAGGGCAACCCGATGGCCGCCGGCCTGATCGCCTTCGGCGCCGGCATGCTGCTGTCCTCCCTGATCCCGGCCAGCGAGAAGGAACGCGAAGCAGCGGACGCCATCAAAACCGCCGCCGAACCCATGACCACCCAACTGACCGAGGCCGCCAAGGACATGGCCGAAGGCCTGAAGGAACCGGCACGCGAAGCAATGGAAAACGTCAAGGCCACCGCCACCGACGCCGCCGACCACGTCAAAGCCGAAGGCCAGGTCGCAGCAGCCGACGTCAAAGACCGCGCCACCGACGCCAAGGACACCGTCCAGAACACGTGACCGGCATCCATAACCGCAAGCAGCATCACTGACAGGCCGGTTCCCCCTTTCCGGGAGGGCCGGCCTGTCCATTACCTACCTAAGAGGACACCCCATGGCCGCTCAAGACGCATCCGAAACCAGCACTGCCAAGGCGGGCCAAGCCCCGGCACCTGACGATTCCCGGAAGCCGGACAGCCCCGGCGACGTCACCAAACCGTCCTGGAAGTACATAGCGAAAAAGACCCTCCGGGAGTTCACCAAGGACCAGTGCCCGGATCTCGCAGCAGCCCTGACCTACTACGCCGTTCTGTCCCTGTTCCCTGCAATGCTGGCGATCGTCTCGCTGATCGGCCTCTTCGGAGACCCAGAGAAGACAACCACAGCCCTGCTGGAGATTGTGCGGGGCTTCGCCCCCGCCGAAACAGTAAACACCGTCAGCGGGCCCGTTGCGGAACTGGCCAGCGCCCCGGCCGCCGGATTTACCCTGGTCATCGGCCTTGGAACCGCACTCTGGTCTGCCTCAGGGTACGTGGGTGCCTTCGGCCGGGCCATGAACCGGATCTATGAAGTGGACGAGGGCCGTCCCTTCGTCAAGCTGCGCGGAACCATGCTGGCGGTGACCCTCCTCGCCGTCGTCATCGTGGCCCTCCTGGCAGGCATGCTGGTGCTCAGCGGGCCCGTGGCCGAGGCAGTGGGCGGACTCATCGGTCTCAGCGGCGTGTTCCTCACCATCTGGGACATCGCCAAATGGCCGGTGATGGTCGCGCTGATCATCGCTATCATCGCGGTGCTCTACTACGCCACCCCCAACGTCAAGCAACCCAAGTTCAAATGGATGAGCCTTGGCTCCGGCATAGCGCTCTTCATCTTCCTGCTGGCCTCGCTGGGGTTCGGCTTCTATGTTGGCAACTTCGGAAACTACAACAAGACCTACGGCGCCCTCGGCGGCGTGATCGTGATGCTGCTGTGGCTGTGGATCCTGAATATGTCCCTGCTGTTTGGTGCGGAGTTCGACGCCGAGATGGAACGCGGGCGGCAGTTGCAGGCGGGCATCGAGGCTGAGGAGACCATCCAGTTGCCGCCGCGGGACACCAAAAAGAGTGAAAAGCTGCAGAAACAGGAAGAAGAAGATATTCAAGACGGCCGCGAACTCCGCGAAAAGTACAGTGCAGAGAAAGCCGGGGACGCGGAAGGTTCGGACGGAGACGGCGACCAAGGCACGGGCGGTAGCGGCGACCGGCGCGAGAGCCAGGGCCTGGGGCGGCATCGGGACAGGGTCCGTGACAAGGTGCGTGCCAGGGCCGCCGGGAAGGACCCGGGGCGCGAGGAGCGCTAGGCCGGGAACCGGAACGTGTCGGGACTAGGCAGGGCCTGCATCTTGGAGGAAAATCAATGTAGGACAATCCGTTGAGCTTCCCGCGGCATGATGCCGCGGGTGTGAGGCGGGGTCGGCGGCGAGGTGGCCTCTTCTGAGACCGAGGCCAGTCCCCCCAGTCGTCGTCGGCCCCTTGGACGTGCGGCGTGACGTGCGGTGGCTGCCGCCGTTGCGCCGGACCTGTTTGCCATCAGCAATCCACGCGCCTCAGCCCTTCAAAGCCGCCGCCGGTTCCCTTCTAAGTGCCAGCAGGTAGGAGCCGAATCCCTGCGGCGCGCGGGCATCGGTCCGGCCGGACGTCCGGACCCGGATGGTGTCCGTGGACCACACTGTGGACCCGTGCTTGCGGAGCCGCTCAACCAACCCACGGTCCTCGTGCGAGCGGAGGCGGGGGAACCCGCCCGCCAACACATAGGCTGAAGCCCGCACGCCCAGGTTGGCCCCGTGCACGTGCGGGTGATCCTCCCCCAGCGGGTGCCGCAGATGCCAGCGCCGGAGGAGGTCCCCGTCCGTACTTTCGGGGTCCGGTTCCACGGTGCCCAGGACAGCATCGGCCCCGCGGTCGGCCAGCTCCAGCTGGCGCAGCAGCCAGTTTTCCGGAACGCAGGAATCGGCGTCTGTATTGGCCAGCCAGAGCTGCGGGGAATCGTAAGGGAGCCCGGTTCCGGTGCTGCCCAGCGCCGCGCGGATCCCGGCCCGCCGGGATCCGCCGACGCTCCGGAACGTGACCTGCAACAGGCTGATCCGGTGGTCCGCCGCAGCACAACGCGACGCCACTGCCGACGACCCGTCCGTACAGCTGTCCAGCGCCACCAGGATCCTGACGGCGACGGCTGGCCGCTGTGCCTGCAGGGCATCGGCAGCTGCACAGACGGCAGCGAGGGCTGCCGGCAGGAGGTGTTCCTCATTGTGGACGGGTATCACCACCGCCACCTCCCCGATGCGCTCCACGTCAGGCCTCCAACGAGCCGGGATCGCCGGGTGCCACAAGCGTCTCCAGCACAAAATCGCGTTCCTGGTAAAGCCCGGCGGTGCGCCAGCGCAGCCGGTTCCGGGTCAGCGCATGGACCGAGTCGCCGTCGAGCTCCCAGCCTGACACCGGGTGCCGCCAATGGCAGAGCAGCAGCGTGCCGCCCGCCAGCATGGATGCCCGGATCCTGTCCAGGAGCTGATCAAACTCCGAGGGCGCGAGGTAGTACCCCACCTCGGAGACAACTATCAGGTCGTAGCGCCCGTGGGGCCACTCGGCCGGCAGGGTCAGCTGTCGGGTGGAGACGTGTGGAAAGGGGGCAAGGCGCTCGACGGCACGTCCCAGGGCCGTGCTGCTGGCGTCAACTGCCAGGAGGCTGCCGCACCTTCCGGCCAGCTCGGCGGTCAGGGTTCCAATCGAGCACCCGATCTCCAGCCCCGACTCGTAATGTTCCCGTGGCAATGCGGCCAGGGTCAGGCTTCGCTTTCGACGCTCGTACCAGCTGGTGGTGTAATCCCAGGGGTCCTCAGACTCCGAGTGCACGGCGTCGAATATCCGTTGCGCGTCCCCGCTGGTGTGAGGCGTGGCGTGCCGGCCCGGCCCGGCGGCAACAGGTCCCGGCGGAGTCCAGGCGAATGTCTCGAAGGAACGCTGGAAATGCGCCAGAAAGCCCGGGCCGAGCAGCGTTTCGTCCCCGGCCAGTCCGGATAACGGGCGCACCTGGCTGGTGTGCGCGGCCATGGCCGCTGTCTTGGCAGCCTGCTGTTCAAGGCTGAGGGGAAGCCGGGCCCACGACTGCCAGGCGGGGTCCTGCGGGGAGGCCCAGAGCCAGTACCAGATGGGATATTCCAGCAGGGCGTGCCCGCCTTCGCGGGCGACGTCGGCCGCGGCCGTGCCCAGGGCGTCATGGTCTGCGTGGCCGTCAGCACGGTAGGGCGCCACGATCGCGAGCTCCTGCGGGTTCCCCGGATATAGCTGAATGGCCTCAAGCAGCCGCGTGGTGAGGTCCGGTTTACGGTCCGCCAGGCCGCTGTCCGGCAGGCCAAGGTAACGCCACCGCCCAGCCAGCCCCAAGACGTCCATCGCGGCCGCAAATTCGTCAAGCCGGACCGTGGCGAGCTGCCCGGGAGTCATGGTGGCGGAGTTCGGGTGCGAGCCCTCCCCGGCAGTGCAGAGCAGCACCTCGACGTCGGCGCCCAACGAGTGCAGCAGCGCCAGCAGGCCTCCAGCACCCAACGTCTCGTCATCGGGGTGGGCGGCCAGCACCACAAACCGCATGGCTCCCAGTTCCTGCGGCGCCAACGGCAGCTCGGCGAGCGCAGCCAATCCGCTTGCAGCCCAGTCCTCTTCGTCAGTGCCCGGGTCCGTGTGCGAGAAGCTCACCATGGGTGGTCCCCCGTGAGCGTCCGTTTTCCCAGCTGGGCATCGTCCCGCATGGCATGGTGCTGGCGCACGTACAGGGCCAGGTCCGCCATCCGCTTGGCGTATGGTTCGTCGAACACCAGCGGCGCCGGCCCGCGGTTCTGGCCCACGAGGGACAGGACGCGTTCGACGGCGGCGGCTACCGTTCCGCGCACCCGCAACGCCTCGCTCCATGCGCTGCGGTCCGCTCCCGTGGTCCGGTCGGGAAGGGCACCGCCGTCGGACAGGGCACCCGCGTTAGACAGGGCACCGCCGTCGATCAGCTCTGCCGTACGCGCCAGGTACTGGAGGGCGGAGGTAAGGATCCGGTCCGTCTCACCCAAAGCTGCCAGCGCAATCTGGTCAGGTTCGCGGCCCCTCTCCGCAGCGGCAGCCAGGGATTCCTTGTAGTCCCTGGCCACCGCCACGGCTCCACCAAGCCAGCAGGCGGCCACACCCATGCCGCCCCATGCGAAACCTGGCCGGCTGAAGTACCAGTCATCCCCGCCCAAGGGAAGTGCCGGCACCTGGTCAAAATGGACAGTTCCGCTGGGAATTTCCCGCAGTCCGCGCGCCACCCACACGGGATCCTCGCACGTCACTCCCGGGTGCCGCAGGTCCACGGCAAAGGCGGCCCTTTCGCCGGTTTCGGTGTGGGCGGTAATGACGGCGCGGTCCAGAAGTGGCGCCAGGGAACACCACGGTTTTGCGCCGCTAAGCAGGATGCCCTCACCATCGCGTTTGGCCTCCAGCCGGGTTCCAGGACCTTCGGCGGCGAACACTCCCCACACCCCGCCGCGCTCTTCCGGTACAACGCCCGCCTGCGCCAGGATGGCCTGCGCATCCAGATGCGGTTCAAAAACGCGGCCGGCGGCCACATCCACACCGGCCACCGAAGCCAGCAGTTCCCACAGACGGCCGGTCTGCCCGTCCCCCGGCTTTGGCCAGTCGCTTCCCACCTTCCCGGCAACGGCCAGCAGTACCGGGACGTCGCCGGCAGCCGCCGCTACAGAGTCCAGCAGGCTGCCCCAGCGGGCCAGTTCGGCATCAGCAGACACCAGGCGGACAGGCATCGGAAGGCGGCCCCGGCCGTGAGCAGCGGTCACCGATTTGTGTTCAGTCACGCCGCTGTCAGCCCCGGCCTACTTTTCTGCCGGTTCGGTAACAGGCGCGGAGGGTGTCATGGTTTCGGCGTTGACCATCCAGGCCAACTGCTCCAGCCGCTCGATGGCGGCGTGCAGGAGGTCGGCGCTGGTGGGATCTTCATCGTCCACCTCGTCATGGACGTCGCGCATGGTCTTAACCGTGCGTTCGAGCCTGGCAGTGACCAGCTTGACGGCATCCTTTGTGGAAACCAGCCCTGCGGCAAACTGGTCCAGGCGTGTATCCGCGGCTACAGTCCGGCTTCGGCCGTCGGGCAGGGCATGCAGCGCACGCATCCGTTCCGCCGCTTCGTCAGCGAACTGGCGGGCACTGGCGATGATCTCGTCCAATTGCAGGTGAAGGTCACGGAAATTGGTGCCCACGATGTTCCAGTGGGCCTGCTTGCCCTGCATGTGAAGCTCAATCAGGTCCGTGAGAACCATCTGAAGATTGCTGGCAAGGGTGGGTGACGCTTTCATCGAATTCCTCCACTGCAGGCTGTCTGATCCGGACGGGCATCGGCCGGGGTCATTCTAAGCATACTTATGAATTGCCGGTCACTGGACCCTGGCGAGGGCGAACCCGTCCCAGCCCTTGGACCCGACGGTCTGGATCACGGTCGCATCCAGCCGGGGATGGTTCCCCAGCAGTTCCAGCGCGCTGATGATTCCTGGCGCGTTGACCTCGTCAAGGGACGGATCCAGAACGGCCCCCTCCCACACCGCGTTGTCCAGCACGATGACGGTTCCCGGCTTGCCCAGGCGGACTGCCCAGTCGAGGTAGTCGGCGTCGTGTTCCTTGTCCGCATCGATGAACACAAAATCGAACGGCTCCTCCCCCTCCGCCTCCAGCGCGGCTAGCGTGTCAAGTGCTGCGCCGACGCGGACTTCCACCTTGTCAGCCAACCCGGCTGCTGCGACGTTGGCCCTCGCTATCTCCGCATGCTTGGTGAGGTATTCACACGACACCAGGCGGCCGCCGTCGGGAAGCCCTTGAGCCATCCAGATGCTGCTGAAGCCGGCAAGCGTGCCGATTTCCAGGACGCGCCGGGCACCGGAAATCCGGACCAGGAGATTCAGCAGCTTGCCGGCATTGGGGGTCACCTCGATGGGCGGCAGGCCGGCGTCGACGGCGGTGCTCACCGCCTGCTGCAGCGCGTCGTCGGGATGGACCACGGTTGCCGTGAGGAAATCTTCCACTGCCACCCAGCCTGACTGGGTCTTGTGCTCAAACATGGCCACAGTCTGGCACGCGGCCCCGCGCCGGTCTAGGAACCGTCGGTGAGGGCCTTTTCCAGCCGGTCCACCTTCGCGCCGAGCTCGCCCGTATAGCCGGGCCGGATGTCGGCCTTGATGACGAGCGAAACGCGGCTGCCGAACCGGGCCACGGCTTCGGTGGCGCGCTTGACGACGTCGAACACCTCGTCCCAGTCGCCTTCGATGGTGGTGAACATCGAGTCCGTCCGGTTGGGCAGGCCGGATTCCCTGACGATCTTCACGGCGGCAGCGACGGCGTCGTGGACTGAGGCGTCGGTGGGACGGGATCCGCCAACGGGCGTGCCGGACGGGGCAACAGAAAAGGCTAGCAACATAGGGCAAGTCTTTCATGCCGCCAAAAGACCCGCACCGGACAAATGGTGCCAGCCGACGTCACATAACCGCCTACCCTCCAGTAACCATGATGACCGTCTGCCGCGTTGCTAACCTGATCCGATGAGCATTGCTGTCGTCCGCAAGCCACTACGCGCAGACGCTGCCCGGAACGTGGACAAGATCATCCTGGCCGCCCGCCAGTGTTTCCGTGAGCACGGTCCGGAGGTTCCACTGCAGACCATTGCAGCGACTGCCGGAGTGGGCCCCGCTACTCTCTTCAGGAACTTTGCCGACAAGGAAGAGCTGGTCCTGGCCGCCCTCAACCGGCAGCTCCGGGAAACCGTGGACCCGGTCATCGTCGACGCCTTGGCGGGCATGGACGCCGCAAAGGGCTTGCTCCACGTCATCGAGGCCATCATGGCCGCCGCCAGCGCCGACGCCAACCTCCTCGGTGCAGTAGCGGGACGCCGGGAACTCCTCACCGGGATCACGGGTTCGCTGATGGAATCCATCGGCGTCCTCCTGGTGCGGGGGCAAGGCCAAGGCACCCTTCGTCCCGATATCTCCATGACCGATATGTTCCGGCTGCTGGCCATGCTGATCGGCGTGGTGGACACCATGGAACCCGGCTCAGACGCGTGGCGCCGGCCCGTGGCCCTCATCGAGGATGCCATCCGAACTGAACGGTCCGGCCGGCCCCTTCCCGCACACATTCCCCTGCCCGCACCGCAACTCCAGAGCCCGCCCTACGCCTGACCAAACCCTGCCGGAGGCCGCCCGGCAAGGCCCCCGGCACCACGCCATTACTGGTCTCCGCAACTGGTACCCGTGGGGGCCATTGAGAGTGTCCAGACGTTGGATTAGACTCGCAGGAGGGTTACGCAGCCAGCCTCTGAACAACCAGAGGAGTTTAAGAAATGCGTTCTGTTGTGGACTTTCAACATGCTTCGGAGCTTGCCAAGTGAATCACGCGAAGCTCTCCCAGTTCATCAATGATCCGCGCGGCCCCGAAGAGGTCCTGCCCTCGCTCGCCGCTGAGGAACTCACCAATCTCCTGGATGCCCTCTACCAAAACCTCGACACCCCCGCCCCCGATTTCGGCGCGCAGGTCTGGTACGAGCTGGCTGTGGAGGAAATTGCCCGCCGGACTGCCCCGTCAGAGGATGAGCAGTCGGCCTGAGCCCGTGTGACCGGCCCACCGACTCCGACGGGCCCGCCTGGCTGCACCGAGGTGATGAACCATGTTCAGCCGGCGTGGCCCCCGGAGTCTTCTTTTTCCTGAAGGTCGCCCTGCGGGAGGTCGCCCTGTGGGGTGGCGTCATGGTCGTGGTGATGAGGAACGTGGTCCTTGGCCTGGAGCAGGTGCTGCTGCAGCTTCTCTTCGGCGGCGCGGCGGCGCCGGGACGTATCCCGTAGTTCCCTGGTGGCTTCGGACGCGCTCTTGTCGTAAATCGGCCGCGACTTAGGTTCTGCACCCTGAGCGTGGGCTCCGCCGGCGCCTTCGGGCGCGTGTTCCTCTACAAGTTCGTTCATGTCACCTGGCTCCTCTTTGGGCGCAGCTGCGCAATCACAGCTGCTCTCAGTCCGCACATCATTCGTCGGACGCGGATTTTCGGTTATGGAGCTCGGCTCGGACCGCCGCATGGAGGGTAACCATTCCCGGTTCCTGGCTGACGTCAAGAGCCAGTCTTATCTGTTCGGACAGGATGTCAAGGTCCTCTGGCGGCAAGTCGGCAAGGGACCTGAAGCGGGTAAAGAACCGCTTCACCGGCAGCCCCGCGCGCCAGCCTGCGTCCGTGGGACGACGGGGCTTGCGGGGTCTGGTGCGGGCTACGTGCAGCCTTATGTCCATGGTCAGCGCTCTCACGAAGAATCCACGGCCAACTGCATAGCCAGCCTCATGGTACAGCGCAGATACCGGTGACCGCCAGAGTCTTGGCGGTCAGTTCCACCCGATCAGCCGGAGCAGGGCCGCAGTGCCTGCACCCGCGATCACCACCACCAGGAACGGGGCGCGGAAAGCCAGTGCGACGGCGGCGGCGGCCAGGGCGCCCAGCCGTGCGTCCGCAGCCAGGGCCTGGCCGGAGGCTACCGTGTTGACCATGGTCAGGGACGCCAGCAGCCCGATGGTCATGGTCCCGGCCACGCGCGACATCCGGGGGTCTTTGAGGAGCTTCGCCGGGACGAGATAGCCCACCAGCTTCCACGCGTAGGCGAGCACACATGCCAACAGCAGCCAGAACCAGAGGTTCATGCACCCACCTTCCCTGGTCCGTCGCTTCGGTGTCCGTGGTGCTCTCCGTAAGGATCAACGTCCGGTTCCAGCCCCTCGTCACTGCGCCCATGGCTGAACCAGCCGATCAGGGCGGCCACCACTGCGGCAATCAGAATCGGCACGCCCGCGGGAACGAACGGAACGGCGATCACCGTTGCCAGGGCACAGGCCACGGCAATCGCGGCGGGCTCCCTGCCCTTGAGCCGCGGCCACAGCAGGCCCAGGAAGGCCGCGACAGCCGCGCCGTCCAGGCCCCACTGCTTGGGGTCGCCCAGCCCGCTTCCTGCCAGGGCGCCTACGGCCGTGAACAGGTTCCAGAGCACATAGATGCCAAGGCCCGCGGTCCAGAAGCCGCGGCGCTGCTCGGCCGGATCAGTCTGCCCGGTACTGGTCGCCGTTGACTCATCAATGGTGACCTGGGCGGCAACATAGCGCCGCCATCCCGTCGGGCGCAGGAGGGCATTCAGCTGCATCCCGTAGATACCGTTCCGCATGCCCAGGAGCGTGGCCGCGCTCATCGCCGCGATGCCGGAACCTCCTCCCGCCACCACGCCGATAAACGCAAACTGGGATCCGCCGCTGAACAGCAGGAGGCTGAGCGCCATGGTCTGCCAGAAATCGAGGCCTGACGTGACGGAGAGGGCGCCGAACGAAATCCCGTACAGGCCGGTGGCGATGCTGATGGAGATTCCCACCCTGACTGCGGGCGATGCCGGCAGCTTCACGGCCGCCGCCGGGCGGGGGTGCCCCGCAGGCTCCAGGCCCAGAGAATGAGCGGGACTTGAAGGGGAAACCTGACGGTATGTGCTGTGCGTTGTGCCGGCGAGCCCGTGGGGCCATAGGCCCGGCGGAGGGCGTCCGTGTGGCCGGCAAGAAATACGGTGAACATGGCCGCCACCGCAGTGGCTGCCGCGCGGCGGGTCGCGGGGATCAGGAGTCCGATGGCGGCGCCCGCCTCCAGCAGCCCGCTCACCGCGATCCATTCCTCCCGCGACATCACCGCCAGAGGCCGCGTGCCGCCGTCGTGCGGTATGTTTCCGTCGCCCGTGATGTTTCCGTCGCCCGTGGCATCCGGGCCGGTCACCGGATCCTCTCGGCAGAGGTAGTCAGGGACCACCTGGGAGAAGAACTGTGGCTCCCGGAAGTGCTTCATGGCGCTGGTCAGCAACAGCGCGCTCATGGCTGCCGCGGAGAAGGTTTGGACGGCCCGGCCGGACCAGCGAAAAGGCATGGCTCCACTCAATCACAGCGGAGCGCCCGCGGTTAAAACGCGGCGCAGCGGTGTAACCGGACTGCGGGGCCACCTCCGCCGGGGCCAGCGCCGCGGGTCAGGACGGCAGCTGGGCCTGCTGGCTGCTCGACTGGAGCTGCGCCAGCACCCTGGCGGGTTTGTTGGTGGTGATCTCGTGGACGCCCAGCCCCTGGCAAAGAGCCACATCGCGCTCGGTGTCAACCGTCCAGACCCGGAACCGGCGGCCGGATTCCAGCCAGCGCTGGACGGTCCTGGCATGTTCACGGACGTAGATGATGCCGGGCCCCGCGATACCCACCTCGCACTCATCCAGGATCCGTTCGCCTTCCAGCTGGGCCGCCTTCATGACGTTGGCAATGGCACCCCCCGCCAAATGTCCCAGGCTCAGTTCGTCACGGATTTCGTCGACGTCGATGTCGTCAACAAGCTGGCAGATGTGTTCGGCCGGAACAGTCTTGAGCAGGTGTTTCACTGAATCCGGGCTGAAGCTCATAAACGAGACACTGATGTTGTCCAGCGCAGAGGTGGCCGGGTCCCAGCCCTGGCGCCGGAGCACGTCCAGCACCCGGTCTTCGAGCCTCAGCTGGAACGGGCTGGGATGTTTGAGTTCAATGGCCAGTCCCATGGGCCGGCCGGCGCCCCGCAGGATGTTCAGGAGCTCCGGCAGTGTCAGCAGCTGCTCGGACCTGGCACCGTATTTCTCCGGGATCCGGGCACCTTTCCACGACGAAAAATCCAGCAGCCTCAGCTCGGCCAGCGTCCGGTCCGCCACCGGCCCGGTGCCGTCCGACGTCCGGTCCAGGTTCGCGTCATGGATCAGGACGGCGTGCTGGTCCCGGGTGAGGTGGATATCACACTCGACCCCGTCGGCGCCGTCGGCGATGGCCTGCAGGTACGCAGCGCGGGTGTGCTCGGCAAAGGCAGCGCTGGCACCCCTGTGGGCGAAAACCAGCGGCCGCTCCGGAACAGACTCGTCGAATGTCATGAGGACACGTTAGCGGACCGGGCCCGGGCCCACGGGACTAGGCTGGGCACATGCAGGTGAACTCTGAGCCAACTACCCGGCAAGCCCCGCCCCAGACCCCCGGCGCGGTGCCGCCGGACGGGAAGACGGGAGCCGCCGTCGTCCGTCATCAACTCAGTGCGGGGGACGCCGAAAAGGCGGCAGCGCTGCGGAAAATGAAACTGGTGGCGCTGGGACTCCTCATTGCCATGGCCGTTATTTTTGTGTTCACCTTCGCGCTGCAGAAGGAGTATCCGTGGCTGCAGTACGTGCGTGCCGCGGCCGAGGGCGGCATGGTGGGCGCGCTGGCCGACTGGTTCGCCGTCACTGCGCTGTTCAAGTACCCCATGGGCATCAAGATCCCGCACACCGCCATCATTCCGCGCCGCAAGGACCAGATCGGGGCGTCCCTCGGCGAATTTGTGGAGACCAATTTCCTGTCCGAGCAGGTGGTCCAGGACAAGCTGGCATCGCTGGACGTGGCACGGAAGGCCGGGGCGTGGCTCTCCGGGCCCGGCGGCGCCGAGCGCGTGGCCAAGGAGGGCGCGGCCGTCATCCGCGGCGCGTTCAAGGTCTTGAACGACGACGACGTCCAGGCAGTGATCGAGGCGATGGTCCGCAAGCATTTGGTGGCCCCGCCGTGGGGGCCGCCGGTGGGCAGGATGGCGGAACGGATTTTTGCCGACGGGCACCACCACAAGCTGGTGGACCTGCTGGTGGACCGGGCCGCGGACTGGGTGGACGCCAACCACGAGACCGTCAGCCGGCTGGTCTCGGACCGTTCCCCCACCTGGGTCCCGCAGTTCGTCGACGGCCTGGTGGGCGACAAGGTCTATGTGGAGATCCTGAAGTTCACCCGGGCCGTGCAGTCCGATCCGAACCACCAGGTACGCCAGCAGATCGATAAATACCTGACCGATCTTGCGCAGGACCTCCAATTTGATCCCGTCATGATCGCCCGCGCGGAGGACATCAAGGCCCAGGTCCTGGGCGATCCCGAAGTCCGCGAACTGGCTTCCCGGACGTGGGGAACCGTCAAGAACGCCCTGCTCAGCGCCGTGGACGATCCGGAAAGCGAGCTTGCCGTCAGGTTCAAGGCAACGGTCCGGGACTTCGGCTCACGCCTGGTCAATGACGACGAACTGGCCGGCAAGGTCAACACCTGGGTCGGCGACGCCGCAGGCTACCTGGTGCGGACGTACCGCTCGGACATCGCAGGCGTGATCACCGATACCGTGGCCCGCTGGGACGCCGAGGAAACGTCCCAGAAGATCGAACTCCAGGTGGGCAAGGACCTGCAATTCATCCGGATCAACGGCACGGTGGTGGGCTCCCTCGCCGGGCTGGCCATCTTCACCGCGGCGCATCTGGTGTTCGGCTAGGCGAAGGACTCCAGCTCCACGCCGGCCGCCTCGAGCCCGGCCCGGACGGCAGAGGCCATTTCGACGGCGCCGGGGGTGTCGCCGTGAATGCACAGGGAATCAGGCCTGACCTGGACCACGGTTCCGTCCACGGCCACTACCTCCCCCTTCGTGGCAAGGCGCACGGCGCGCTCCACGATCGAGTCAACGTTATGCAGCACGGCGCCCTCCTGCGAGCGCGGCACCAGCGTGCCGTCCGCCTGGTAGGCGCGGTCAACAAAGGCCTCCACAAATACGGGGTGGCCGGCTTCCTTGGCCTGGATCAGCAGTTGCGAGCCGGGCAGGCCAAGGATGGGCAGCCCGGGATCGTAGGCCTGGATGGCGGCCACTACGGCGGAGGCCTGATCGGCGTCATGCACCAGGCGGTTGTAGAGGGCGCCGTGCGGCTTGACGTAGTCAACGGAGGCACCCACCGCGTGCGCCACGCCGTCGAGCGCTCCCAGCTGGTAGAGGACGTCGCCGAACAGCTCGTCGAAGGACATGTCCAGGGACCGGCGGCCGAAGCCGGCCAGGTCCCGGTACCCCACGTGCGCGCCCACTGTCACGTCGAGCTCGAACGCCGCGCGGCAGCTGTCCAGCATGGTGACCGGGTCCCCCGCATGGAAGCCGCAGGCCACGTTGGCACTTGTCACCAGCGGGAACATCGCGGCGTCATCGCCCATGGTCCAGGAGCCGAACGATTCGCCGAGGTCAGCGTTAAGATCCAAGGTTTGTACCCTCCAGGGTGTTGTTGGCCGCGGTGTTGGTCTCCGCAGCTGCAGCGGTGGCTTTGAGCTCCCCCGGAATCGTATCCGGCATTGGGCCGAATGCCTCCTTGGCGTTCGCCACCACGGCCCGGCCCATCATCAGGTTGCCCGCACCGCCCACCACGGCGCCGATGCCGAACGGCAGGGCCCGGCCAAAGAGTGCGGTGCCCTGGCGTTTGAGCAGGTTCTTAAGGAACGCCTTCTGGATCTTCGTCCGGATGGCGCCGAAGCCGGTGGGCATGGACTTGGAGAGCGCGTTTCCCCATGCCTGGGTGGCACTGGCCCCCTTGCCCATGGCCTGCCCGCTCAGCGTACCCAGCAGGGCAGTTCCCTCCTCGCCCAGCATGATGGCCATGACCATGGTGCTGGCCTTTTCCGGGTTGGTCAGGCGGATCCCGTGGAGTTCGGCCAGCGACGTCGCGTAGAGCGCCGTGGCTTCGAGGAAGCCGACCGTGGCCGCGGCGGAGAGACCCAGCGACGCCACCGTTCCGACGCCGGGCACAACCGCGGTTGCCCCGACGAGCGCGCCACCGCCGGTCACCGCGCGCAGGTAGTCACGCTCCAGGATTTCCGCGAGCCTGGCTGCGCTGGCGGCGGGGTGCTTGCGCTGCAGCCGCCGGACGTAGGCGACCACCAGCGGCCGTTGGATTTCGACAGCCCTCAGGAGCATGTTGTGGACGCCGGGTTTCGGCTTGCCCTCGGCATCGAACACCGCGTTGTGGGCGGTCTCCTGGGCGATGCGTACTGCGGGGTTACTGCGCTTGGCCATGGTCACCTCTGCTTCTGTAGTACGTCTGCCGCGGCAGCCTGGCTGCGGCTTTCCTTAACAGCTTGCCTTAACAGTAAGGGTGCTTAACACTACGTACCCTTTTCGGTTCCACCGCTATCCGGCCCCGCCTAGACTTGCCCTATGCCCACACTCCAAGCCCTGCGGCCGTTTGCGCACCGCGAGTACCGGGTCCTTATCGCAGCCCTGGCCATTTCCATTTTTGGATCCGGCATGTGGGCTGTGGCCATGGTCTACCAGGTGATCCATCTCGGCGGCGGGCCGCTGGAACTTTCGCTCGTAGCGGCAGCAGGCAGCGTGGGCCTGGTGGCCTTCGTCCTGGCCGGCGGGATCGCCGCGGACAGGGTTCCGCAGCGGCTGCTGATCATCGCCGTCGAAGGCGCCAACCTGGCCGTGATCGCCGGCATCAGCGGGTTGGCGATGGCCGGTTGGCTGCAGTTGTGGCATCTTGCCGTGGGCAGCTTTGTCCTGGGCGTGGGGGCCGCGTTCTTCTTCCCGGCTTACTCCGCGATCCTGCCGCGGATCCTGCCGGCCCAGGACCTGCTGGCGGCCAACGGCATGGAGGGCACCATGCGGCCCATCCTCCAGCAGGCTGCCGGACCGGCTGTCGCGGGCATCCTTGTTGCCGCGCTCTCCCCGTCCCATGCCGTGACGGGCGTGGCCGGCTGCCACCTGCTGGCGTTCATCATCCTGAACTTCCTGGGCCGTCATGCCCTCGCGGCACCGTCCAGCGGCGCAGAGGACGGCGGCTCCCACCCCACCGGCGCCGATACCCACGAACACCCGGCCAGGACGTCGTTCTTCCACGACCTCCGGGAGGGCGTCAGCTACACCATCCGCACGCCGTGGCTGCTCTGGACGTTGCTGTGGGCCTGCGTTTCAGTGCTGTTCCTGATTGGCCCCATCGAAGTGCTGATGCCGTTTGTGGTCCGTGACCAGCTCGGCGGCGATTCCCGGATGTTCGGCTTCCTGCTCGCCGTGATGGGCGTGGGCGGGGCAATCGGCTCGCTGGTGACAGCGTCCCTGAAACTCCCCCGCCGCTACCTCACGGTGATGATGGTCTGCTGGGGCGCGGGCAGCCTGCCGCTCGCCGCCGTCGGCATCCTGGACAGCTTCTGGACCGTTGCCGCCGCGATGTTCATCTTCGGTGCCACCGGCAGCGTGGGCATGGTCATCTGGGGCACGCTGCTGCAACGGCGGGTGCCCCGGCATCTGCTGGGCCGGGTTTCCAGCCTGGACTTCTTTGTGTCGCTCGCGCTGATGCCGGTGTCCATGGCGCTGGCCGGTCCGGCCGCCGAGATCTTTCCCATCTGGGCGATTTTCCTGGTCGCCGGCGGCGTCTGCCCTGTCCTGGCGGTGATCGCCATGATCGCGGCGCGCATGCCCCGGGACGAGCTGGCCCATCCGCTGGACCCGGCGCCGGCACCCGCTGTGGAACGCACGACGGCGGCGGGAGACTGACGCAGCCCCGCTTCCGGCGGGTGTCAGCTCCCGCCGCCGCCGGCAGGGTCCTCGTTGCGCCCGGGTCTCAGCCGGCCGCGTGCACGACGGGCATGCTCGCGGTAGGCGGTCCGCTGGGGAACACCGTCGGCTCGGGGCACTCAAAGGCTTCCAGGGCAACCCGGACCGGGTCCGTGCCCACCCGGAACACCTGGCCGCGGATATCCACGTCCAGCTGACCGCCGCTTTGGACACTGAGGGTGAGCGCGCCGGCGTCGAGCTCCACCAGCAGCAGCCGGCCCCGGACTTTCAGGTGGAAGGTCAGCGCCTCCCATTCGGCGGGGAGCCGGGGGTCGAAGAACGGTATGTGGCCCTGGTCGCGGAGCCCCGCGAAGCCGCAGACCAATGAGCTCCAGACTCCACCGGTGGAGGCGATGTGCACGCCGTCGATGGTGTTCCCGTGCGTGTCATCCAGGTCGATGAAGACGGCGTTGGTGAAGTGCTCCAGCGCTGCGCCGGGGTGCCCCACTTCGGCTGCCATGATCCCCTGCACGCAGGCGGACAGGGTGGAATCCCCGGTGGTGATGGGATCGTAGAAATCAAAGGCGCGGCGCTTCTCCACCGCCGTGAAATCCTGCCACTGCAGGAACATGGCCAGGACGGTGTCGGCCTGCTTCAGCACCTGGTGGCGGTAAATCACCAGCGGGTGGAAGTGCAGCAGCAGCGGGTACTTTGACCGGGGCGTGGTCCAGTCCCAGGGCTCCAGGGTCATGAAGTCGTTGTCCTGCGAATAGACCTCAAGGTCTTCGTCGAAGGGCAGGTGCATGCGGTTGGCGGCCTGCACCCAGAGCTGGCGTTCGGCATCGTCAATCGCCTGGTGTTCCACGGCCGCGGCGGCGCGCAGGTTAAAGCGGGCCATGACGTTGGTGTAGAGGTTGTCGTTGACAACCGCTGTGTACTCGTCCGGGCCTGTGACGCCGTGGATGTGGAAGAGCCCGTCCTTGCCAAAGAAGCCCAGCGAGATCCACATGCGGGCGGTTTCGATCAGCAGCTCCGCGCCCATGCCTTCACGGAAGGCTTCGTCCCCGCTGGCCCACACGTAGCGGCTGGTGGCGAAGGCGATGGCGGCGGCGATGTGGAACTGCGCCGTGCCGGCAGCGTAGTACGCGCTGGCTTCGAGGCCGTTAATGGTGCGCCACGGGAACAGGGCGCCGTCCACGCTGAGCTCCTTGGCCCGGATTTTGGCCGCCGGGAGCATTTCGTGCCGGAACTCCAGGACCTTGCGGGCGCCGTCGGGGTTCGTGTATGTGAGGTAGGGCAGGAGGTAGACCTCCTGGTCCCAGAAGTAGTGCCCCTCGTAACCCGAGCCTGTGACGCCCTTGGCGGGAATGCCCGCGACGTCGGCCCGTGCTGTCGCTTGTGCCAGCTGGAACAGGTTCCAGCGGATGGCCTGCTGGAGCTGGGGCTGGCCGGCCACCACGATGTCCGAGGTGGCCCAGTACTCCCGGTAGTGCTCCCGGCTCTCGACGAAGATGTCCTCCACAGGGCGGAGCCCGGCCTCGGCGGTGTCCGCGGCGTCCCGGTCAGACTCCTGAACGCCCGGCCCGGCGGCGTAGCTGACGCTCTTCTCCAGCCGGAACGGCTCCTCGGCACGGACGGCCAGGACGTAGCGGACACTGCTGTCGTCTTCGCCTGCCGCCGTTTCGAAGGGCTGGTGGCCGGCCGAGGTCCAGTGGTCCACGGCCAGTCCCACGCGCTGCCCGGATTCGGCGGCCTGCCAGGCCAGCCGGAGCGAGCCGTCGCTCCCTTCGATGCGTACCGGCAACAGGACCCGGCCCGCGTGGCGGCCGGCACGGCGCGGATCATGCGCCGAGTGGTCCTCCACAGGCTGGTCCTGCCTGTTGATGACGGACGACGTGACGTCAGCCGAAACCTCACGGTCCGACGCGACTTCCAGTGAGATTCCGAGGGCGCCACGCGACGCGAAGCCCACGGCGCGGCGTTCGGTAGTGGTTACCGTCGCACCGGACCGGCAGCGCCAGGTGATGCGGCATTCGTAGATGCCGGTGGCGAAATCAACCGTGCGGCGGTAGTCCAGCACATCCGATTCCGCGAGCGAGAGGGATTCGCCGTCGATGATGACCGTGAAGTTGTTGACGTCGGGGATATAAAGGATCCGCTGGCCCGTCCGGGCAAAGCCGAACGCGTTCTCTGCATGCTTGATGTCCCAGATTTCGTGCAGGCCGTTAATGAAGCTGCCAGGCAGTTCGGCGTCCGCCGCGGCCCAGTGCGCACCGCGGATCCCAAGGTGCCCGTTGCCCAGGGCAAAGAGCGTCTCCAGGGTCCCCGCGTTGTCCGGCTGGTGGTGGGTCTCCACAAGCTGCCAGGGAGTGTCGGGGAACCGTTCGCGGTCCGCGGTGATAAGTGCCATGGTGTTGCGATCCTTTTGGCGTGGTGCTGGTCTGGGTGGGGCTTGCCTGGCTGGTTCCAGCCGGGAGGTTTGCTAGAGGAGTTCCTGGAGGTCGTTGACCACCCGGGTGGCTCCGGCGTCGAGCAGCGTCTGCCGTCCGGCACCCCTGTCCACGCCGATCACCGAGTGGAACGTTCCGGCGTGGCCGGCCTGGACACCGGAGACCGCGTCCTCAACCACCACGCACTCTTCGCTGGGCAGGCCCAAAAGCTGTGCTGCGTAGTTGTAGGTGGCCGGGCTGGGTTTGCCGGGCAGGCCCTTGGCCGCGGCCACCACGCCGTCAACCACTACCTCGAAGTGCCCGTTGAGGCCCGCTGCCTTCAGGACCGCGGGCGCGTTCCTGGAGGAAGAGACGACGGCGACCTTGAGCCCGCGGTCCAGCGCGGCCTTGAGGAAACGCACCGACCCTTCAAAAGGCTCGACGCCGGCACTGACGATGTCGTTGAACACCTGGTTCTTGCGGTTGCCGAGTCCCTGCACCGTTTCTGTTCGCGCGGCGGCGCCGGTTGAGCTGCCGGCTTCGGTCCCGTCGCTGGCGGAGCCTTCGGGGAGCACGATGCCGCGTGATGCCAGGAAATCGCGGACGCCGTCGAACCGGGGCTTGCCGTCGATGTGGTCGAAGTAGTCCTCTTCGCGGTAGCCGGGCACGTCGGGCCGGGTGGTGAGATAGCCCTCGAAGAGTTCCTTCCACGCCTGTTCATGGACGGTGGCGGTGGGCGTCAGCACTCCGTCAAGGTCGAAGAGGATGGCAGAAGCGGTGGTCCAGCCGGGGGTTTGGGTTGTCAAAACGTCAGTCATGCGCAGTGTCCTTCCAGACGGCGGGAAGCCTTGGGGGGCGTAACTCAAATGGGCGTGGTTTCAACGGGCGGGAATTTCAACCGACGGACCTCAGCGTCCGGGCAACGGGGTGTAAAGGCAGAGCGGGGAAGCGCCGGCAACCGCGTCCGCCGGATCAACAGGGGCGGCTAGGGGCCGGGTCAAAAAACCTCGGCGGGCCGGTGGGCTGCTATAAAACGTCTTCTTCCATGATGAGCGCCATGGTGCGGCCTGACAACCTGGGCTGCCTGGGCGGGCGCCCGCGGGCAGGGGCCTGGCTCATGGGCACCGGTGGGGCATCCTTCTCCTGCTGGCTCAACGGCCGGAGGATTCGGGCCAACATCGAGTGTAAGCGCTTGCAGATTTCGCGCGCAACTGGATTTGCTGCCTGCCGCACCCGGACGGCCCGGTCTGCCAACCGGCCCGCGGGAGGTCAGTCCAGCACGTAGTGGCGCAGGAACGCGCTGACGTCCACCATCTCGGCTTTACTCATCGCGTGGCCCATGCCGGGGTACGTCCGGGCAGTCAGGTGAGTGTTTTCATGCAGCCACTGCTCGGTGTAGGCCGTGGCGTCCTCATTGATCACAAGGTCCGCCTTGTCCCGCCCCCAGAAGAAAGGGGGCGGGGTTTCAAAAGAATCAGTGAGTGACAACAGTTCGTTCTCCAGGACAAACCCGGACAAGCCCACCGTTGCCTTGTAGTCGTTGGGGTGCAGGCGCAGGAGAGTACTGGCCATGGCCATCCCCTGCGAGTAGCCCATCAGGCTCACGCTGCTGTGGCGGCCCCGCACGGAGCCGATCCAGGCCTGGACGGCGTTGGTGGCGGCAATGACATCGGCAAAATCGTTGACCAGGAAGTAGTCCAGCAGGAACCAGCCGTAGTGGTCGCCAATCACCATCGGGGCCCGCAGCGCTGCACAAGTGAAATCAGCCGGGAGGTACTGGAACAGATTAACCATCCGCGACTCGTCCGTGCCGTAGCCATGCATCAGGACAAGCAGCGGAGTTCCGTCCCGCTCAGCCTCCGGCTTGGACCAAACAACTGTTTCCATCCGACCAGCCTAGCCAGTGCGTGCCGTTGAACAGCCACGACGCCGCCAATCCGCAGCCTTGCCGGTGATTGAATCGCACCCTGCCGGGCTGTAGGTTGTGAGAGGACAGCATGCTTAGCAGTTCGGCACCACACGTACTCGAGCCACAAGGAGCAAGTCATGAGAATCGGTTCCGCCATCTTCCTTATCGCACTCGGTGCCATCCTGGCCTGGGCGGTTGCCCCGGGCCTGATCCCCTTCGTTGACCAGGTCCTGATCGGCTACATCCTGATGGCCGTCGGCGTCATCGGACTGATTGCGTCCCTTGTGCTCGCCTCACCGGGCCGCAGCCGGCGCGTCAGTGAAACCCGCTCGGTGGTTGACCCGAACACCGGCGAGCGCATCACGCGCAATGAAAGCCGCGACGGCGGACTGTAGCTCCCGGGCGATAGCGTCACCATGAAAACCCCGACAGCCGGGCCGGACCACCGAGGTCCGGCCCGGCTTTTTCGTCTCCTTCGGACCGCCCGCCCAGCGGGAGCGGCCGGCCGTCTTTGTTTCGTGTGGATTTCCATTGACAAACCAACATAAGCAAAGATAAAGTCAAGTAATTCCACATCATGTGATGCCAGTCACGGATAGAGCCCAGACTTTACGCAATGGAGGGTACGTGTTCGCCGAAGAGCGCCAGCAGAAGATTGCCGAGCTAATTGCCGGCAACGGCCGCGTCAGCGTGACCGTGCTGGCCGAGCGCTTCAGCATCACCACCGAAACTGTCCGCCGCGACCTCGCCACCCTCGAAAGCGCGGGCACCGTCCGGCGCGTCCACGGCGGCGCCGTTGCGGCCGACCGTTTCAGCACGTCCGAGGAAAGCATCAACGAGCGGACCATCCAGCGCCCGGACCAGAAGCTCCGCATTGCCCAGGCGGCCCTTGCCCTGATCCCCCGGTCCAAGTCCGGGAGCATCCTGCTCGACGCCGGTTCCACCACCGAAGCCCTTGCCGACCTGCTCTCCCGGCGGGCCGCCGTCGAGCCCTCCCCTGCGACCGCGCCCGAACTTGTGGTTATCACCCATGCCGTGCCCATCGCTGCCAAACTGGCCAGCGCGCCCGGCATCGCCCTGCAGATCCTGGGCGGCCGGGTCCGGGGCCTGACCCAGGCCGCCGTTGGGCAGGCAACCGTGGAAGCCGCCCAACGGATGCGCCCGGACATCGCGTTCCTTGGCACCAACGGCATCCACGCAAGCTTTGGCCTCAGCACACCCGATCCTGAAGAAGCCGCCGTCAAGGCAGCCTTCGTCCAGTCGGCCCGCCGCATCGTGGTGCTGGCCGACTCCTCCAAACTGGACGCGGAAACGCTGGTCCAGTTCGCCTCCCTGAAAGATCTGGACACTTTGATTACAGACAGCGAACCCAGCCCGGAACTCACAGCCGCCCTGACCGATGCCGGCGTAGATGTGGTGATCGCATGATCGTCACCCTCACCGCCAACCCCAGCCTGGACCGCACGGTGGCCCTCCCCGGCCCCCTGCAGCGCGGCGAAGTCCAGCGTGCCGTCTCCGTCAGCCAGGAGTCCGGCGGCAAGGGCGTGAATGTGTCCCGGGCCCTCTGCGCGTCAGGACTCGACACCGTCGCCGTACTTCCCGGCGGCGACAGCGATCCCGTCCTCGCTGGCTTGCGCCACGACGGTGTCCCGTTCGCTGCGCTGCCCATCGGCGAACCGCTGCGCACCAACGTGGCACTCACGGAACCCGGCGGCGTCACCACCAAGATCAACGAGCCCGGTCCTGTACTGAGCGTTGAGCAGCAGGAAGCCCTGATCAGCCTCCTCCTGGAACGCGCCCGTGGTGCCGGCTGGGTTGTCCTGGCGGGCTCCCTGCCGCCGGGCTTCCCGGCCGATTTCTACGCCACGGTCATCCAGCGGCTGCGGAGCGCGGCGGGCGACGGCGGCACCCCGCTGATCGCCGTCGATTCCTCCGGCGGGCCCCTGGCCGGCGCACTGTCCGGGACACCGGACCTCCTCAAACCCAACGCCGAAGAACTGGCGGAACTGGCTGCAGCAGCCGGCTTCGCCACGGCGTCCACCGCAGAAGAACTGGAAGCGGATCCGGAGGCAGCCGCAAAGGCCGCCGCCGCCGTCGTGCGTTCCGGTGTAGGTGCGGTGCTGGCAACTCTCGGATCCAAGGGAGCTGTCCTGGTAACGGCCGACGGCGCGTGGCTGGCCACGCACCCGCCGGTCGCCGCGGTCAGTACTGTCGGCGCGGGCGATTCATCGCTGGCTGGCTATCTGCTCGCCCACGGCCAGGGCGCCGCCCCGGCCGATTGCCTTCGTCAGGCAGTGGCACACGGTGCCGCCGCCGCCTCCCTGCCGGGTTCCACTGTCCCGGCAGTCCACCAAACCACCCCGGATGCCGTAACTATCACGGCCCTTCGAAAGGATTGACAGTGACTCAGCTCATCACCACCGAACTGGTCGAGCTCGACCAGAACCTGGGCACCTCGCCCGAGGACGTGATCCGGCACCTGGCCAGCAAAGTAGCTGCCACCGGCCGCGCATCAGAAGTTGAGGGCCTGTTCGCCGACGCCTTCGCCCGCGAGCAGAAGACCGCCACCGGCATCCCGGGCGGCATTGCCATCCCGCACTGCCGTTCAGCCGCCGTCATCGAACCGACACTGGCCATGGCGCGGCTCAACCCCAAGGTGGACTTCGGCGCCAAGGACGGCTCAGCTGACCTCATCTTCTTCATCGCCGCCCCGGACGGAGCGGACCAGGAGCACCTGAAGCTCCTGTCCAAGCTGGCCCGGTCCCTGATCAAAAAGGACTTCACCGCTGCGCTGCGTGCGGCCTCCAGCCGTGAGGAAATCGTGGCGCTCGTTGACGGTGCACTTGCCGACAAGCCGGCGGCCCACGCTGCCGCTGTGCCAGCTGACGGCGTTGCTGCGGGTACGGCTGCGGCAGGTGCTGCTTCCGCAGGCGTGGCTTCGGCGGGCTCGGCTTCGGCGGGTGCCTCCGCCGCCGGCCCCAAGCGCCTCGTGGCGGTCACCGCCTGCCCCACCGGCATCGCCCACACCTACATGGCCGCCGACTCGCTGGTGGCGGCCGCCCAGGAAATGGGCGTGGACCTGCAGGTGGAAACCCAGGGCTCCTCCGGCGCCAAGCCGCTGGACCCCGCCGTGATTGCAGCCGCAGACGCCGTGATCTTCGCGGTGGACGTGGACGTCCGCGGCAAGGAGCGCTTCGCCGGTAAACCCGTCATCAATGCCCCCGTCAAGCGCGGCATCGACGAGCCGACGAAGATGGTCCAGGAAGCACTCGCCGCGGCCACTGATCCTAACGCCCGCCGCGTACCGCACTTCGGTGCGGAAGAGCAGGCGGAGCAGGCTGCAGCAGAAAAGGGCGAGCACATCGGCCAGAAGCTCAAGCGCGCACTGCTGACCGGTGTCAGCTACATGATTCCGTTTGTTGCCGGCGGCGGTCTGCTGATCGCGCTGGGCTTCCTGCTGGGCGGCTACGACATCACCGAAGTTGCAGACAAGGTGGTGGTAGATAACAACTTCGGCAACCTGCCCGAGGGCGGACTCGCGATCTACCTTGGCGCGGTACTGTTCAAGATCGGTGCCCTGTCCATGGGCTTCCTGGTGCCTGCACTTGCCGGCTACATCGCTTACGCCATCGCCGACCGGCCCGGTATCGCGCCGGGCTTCGTGGCCGGTGCCGTGTCCGGGTTTATGGGCGCAGGCTTCCTCGGCGGCATCGTCGGCGGCCTGCTCGCCGGCTACATGGCCCACCTGATCGGCACCTGGCAGGTGCCGCGCTGGCTCCGCGGCCTGATGCCCGTCGTGATTATCCCGCTGCTGGCCTCCATCTTTGCCTCCGGCCTGATGTTCCTGGTCCTCGGCGGCCCCATCGCAGGCATCACCAACGGCCTGAACGCCTGGCTCACGGGCATGACCGGCGTCTCCGCAGTGGTTCTTGGAATCATCCTCGGCCTCATGATGTGCTTTGACCTCGGCGGTCCGGTCAACAAGGTTGCCTACGCCTTCGCGGTTGCCGGCCTCAGCGCAGGCAGCATCGACAACCAGGCCCCGTGGCAGATTATGGGAACCGTGATGGCTGCCGGCATGGTGCCTCCGCTGGCGATGGCACTGGCCACCGTCCTGGACAAGAAGCTCTTCAGCCTGGCCGAACGTGAGAACGGCAAGGCCGCGTGGCTCCTCGGGGCATCCTTCATCTCCGAAGGCGCTATCCCGTTCGCCGCTGCCGACCCGCTGCGTGTCATCCCTGCCAGCATGGTGGGAGGCGCGCTGACAGGCGCATTGTGCATGGCCACGGGCGTCACCTCCCAGGCTCCGCACGGCGGCATCTTCGTCTTCTTCGCAATCGGCAACCTGGCAATGTTCGTCGTGGCCATCCTCGCCGGAACCATCGTGAGCGCCCTCGCGGTTGTCGCCCTCAAACGCTGGGTTGCAGCCAAGCCCGCTGCTACGGTGGAAACCGTTCCCGTAACGGTCTGACCCAGCTTTCACCCGCCAAACGATTTACGGCGCTGAACCAACAGGCGCCGAAGACACAAAGGAGCAACAATGTCAGAACGCACCGCAACCGTCGCCAGCCGCGTCGGCCTGCACGCCCGCCCCGCCGCCATCTTTGCCGAAGCCGCCGGCGAGTTCGACCTGGACATCACCATCGCCCGCGAAGGTGAGCCCGTGGACGAGGCCATGGACGCCGCCAGCATCCTGTCCCTCATGAGCCTGGGTGCGTCCCACGGCGACGTTGTGGTGCTCCGCGCCGAAGGAACCGGCGCGGATGACGCCCTGGAGCGTCTGGTCCAGATCCTGGAAACGGATCACGACGCCGAGTAGCGCCACCTGGTTCCAAACAGCGCGTGCCAGCGGCCGCCGTCGTACGTCTCTCCTGCGTGGGGAGACTACGACGGCGGCCGCCGGCTTTAAGCGTCCCCCCGCCCAACTAAGTAGCGCTATCTGTCGTTTTGGACGCTCAAAACGACAGATAGCGCTACCTAGTTGGGTCAGGGGCGTTCGGCGATCTTCTTGACGTCCGCCACGAGCATGTCCCACATTCCCCTGGAGTGCTCGGCGGCCTCTTCGGTGGCGTTGTTGTCCTGCGAGAGCGTGAGCCGCGTGGCGCCGCCCTCCTGGTCCTCAAGGGTCCACGTCAGGGTGTGATAGTTTTCCGGCTTGTCCTCTTCGCCGCCGAGCGGGCTGAAATGCGTGTGGACCAGTTTTTTGCCGGGTTCCACCTCGAGGATTACGCCCTTGTCCTCGTAGGGTTTGCCCTCCCACTCGCCACGCCAGAGAACGGGCCCGCCCACAGTCCAGTCCGTGTCCAGGTCTGCGCCGAACATAAACTGCTTGACGGCGTCCGGATCGGTGATGACCTCCCACACACGGCTGGCCGGCGTGTTGATGGTGACGGTGGAGGTTGCGACAAAGTTGCGCTTCATTCTTTGGCCTTTTTGGCGATGAAGAGCAGGTATTCCCATTCCATTTGCCAGGCGGCATCGCCGTGCGCGTCCCCGAAGGTGTCGGCCAGCTCAGTCAGGGCCGAGTCCAGCGCTTTGACCTTCTCCTCGTCGTCACCAATGAATTTGTAGACGGAGATCGTGGGGCCATAGTGGGATTTGAAGTACCGCAGGAAGTCTGCGGGCTGGTGGAAACTGTGGATGACGAGGGTCCGCTTTTCAGTGCGGATATCCGTGATCCGGTCGCCAAAGAGCTCCCGTACATGGTCTTCGCTGCCCCACAGCGGGGGCGGCTGCGCCCCGGGCGGAGGCGGCGGCGCAAACGGCTTCATGGCTGCGAACATCTTCCCGATGAACCCTTCGGGCGTCCAGCTGAGCAGCCCGATGGTGCCGCCTGGTTTGCACACGCGCATGATTTCGTCAGCTCCGGCCTGATGGTGCGGTGCGAACATCACGCCCAGGCAGGACGTCACGACGTCGAATTCGGCATCCGCGAACGGAAGAGCCTCGGCGTCGGCTTCCGCCCATTCAAGCTCAACGCCGCGGTCGGCTGCCTGGTGCCGCCCGGCGTCGAACATCTCCGGAGTCAGATCGCTGGCAATCACCTGGGCACCCATCATTGCCGCGGGGATGGCCGCGTTGCCGGCCCCGGACGCCACGTCCAAAACACGTTGTTTCGCTTTGACTCCGCACGCATCCACCAGGATTGCGCCGAGATCCAGGAGCATCTCACTGGCCAGGGCCGGGTAGTCCCCGGAGGCCCACATTGCCCGGTGTTTTTGCTTCAGCGCCCTGTCCGCCTCATCGACGGCCGTTTTGTCGTTCATCTCGGCGCCCCTCTCCATCTCCATTGACAGGTTGTGAGTGACAGCACGCTGTTGCAGCAGGGCTGTGATGGGACCCATTGTGGCCGCAGCACCTTCCCAAAGCAAGCAAACTTAGTGTTTCCTTGTTTTTCCACAGGCCCCGAATTAGCGTGGAGGCGAGCAACTGCACCCGTTGCCCCGGGACAGGGCTCGTTAAAGGAGGATGACATGCCAGGCAAAAAGAACCCCAGCCTGAAGGATCCTGAGCTTTACGAGGAACTGCGCGAGGATGGCGCGTCCAAGCAGAAGGCGGCGCGCATCTCCAACGCGGCTGTCGCGAAGGGCCGCTCGGCGGTGGGCCGGAAAGGCGGGAAAGCCGGCGACTACGAGGACTGGACAGTCCCGCAGCTCAAGGCCAAAGCCAAGGAAATTGGCCTCACCGGGTACTCAGCCAAGAAGAAGAGCGAGCTCATCTCCGCGCTGCGAAACTCCTAGGCGGCGGACATCACCGACACTGCGGCCAGCCCCGTCAAGGCAGGAGAGCGCGTCCGTACTGCAGGGCGCCTCCGTATTGCAGGGCGCCTGCGGACTCCGGGGCGTCGCCGGACGTCAGGCGCCCTTACGCGCCCTGGTGGTGGACGACTTCGCCGCCGTGGACTTGGCAGCAGCGGACTCCGACTTTGCGGCGGGCTTGCCAGTGGTGGATTTACTGGCGGTGGACTTCGCCGCCGTTTTGGTTTCGGCCGCGCTCTTGGTTGCGGTGGACTTGGTTGCAGTCGACTTAGTCGCCGTCCTGGAGCCTTTCGCGGGCGCCTTAGCCTCTTCCTCCGCGTCCGCCTCGTCGCTGTCGGACCCGTCGTCTCCGGAAGCCGCCGCGGCACCGCCACCGCGCTTCCTGTCCAGGCTGCGCTTCAGGGCCTCCATGAGGTCGATGACCTCGCCCTTGCCGCCTTCGCCCGCCTCCGCGCCGAACGTTTCCTCGGTGTCCAGCGAATCGCCCTTCTCCAGCTTGGCTTCAATAAGCTTCCGGAGCTGGACCTGATAGTCGTCGGTAAAGTGCTCGGGTTCAAAGTCGGCGGCCATGGACTCCACCAGGGCGGCAGACATTTCGCGTTCCTGGGCGGAGATACGGACGGACTCCTCCAGGGCGGGGAAGCTGGCCTCGCGGACTTCGTCCGGCCAGAGCAGGGACTGCAGCACCAGCACATCGTCCTTGATGCGCAGCGCACCGAGCCGGGTCTTCTCCCGCAGGGCGAACTGGACGATGGCCACCCGGTCGGTGTCCTCCAGCGCCCGGCGCAGCAGGACGTAGGCCTTGGGCGACTTGGAATCCGGCTCCAGGTAGTAGCTTTTCTCGAACATCATGGGTTCCAGCTGCTCGGACGGCACGAACTGGACCACCTCGATCTCATGGCTGCTCTCCGCAGGGATGGACTTGAGCTCCTCTTTGGACAGCACCACGGTCCGGCCGCCGTCCTCGTAGGCCTTCTCAATGTCCGAGTAATCGATCACCTGGCTGCAGACCTCGCACCGGCGCTGGTAGCGGATCCGGCCGCCGTCGGCGTTGTGGACCTGGTGGAGACTGATGTCATGATCCTCGGTGGCGCTGTAGACCTTCACGGGCACGTTGACCAGGCCGAACGCGATGGCACCTTTCCAGATGGCTCTCATCCCTCAAGTGAACATCACCGCAGGCCGGAGGTGAAGACCTTTGCCCGGCGCTAAGGAGCGTGTCCGGGTTGCCGGCCGGGAACTGACCCTCACCAACCTGGACAAAATCATCTATCCGGCCACCGGCACCACCAAGGCGGACGTCCTGGCCTACTACGCCGCCGTGGCCCATGTCCTCATTCCGGCGGCAAAGAACAGGCCCGCGACGCGGAAGCGCTGGGTCAACGGCGTCGGCACGGCGGAGCAGCCCGGCGAGGTGTTTTTCCAGAAGAACCTTGAGGATTCGGCACCTGGCTGGCTCCCGCGTGCCGCCATCACGCACAAGGACCGGACCATCTTCTATCCGCTGGTCAACGATCCCGCCACGCTGGCGTGGTTCGGACAGATCAACTCGCTGGAAATCCATGTGCCCCAGTGGCAGGTGGATTCGCACGGCAACCAGCTGAATCCGGACCGTCTGGTGCTGGACCTGGACCCCGGCGAGGGAGCAGGCCTGGCTGAGTGCGTGGAAGTGGCGCTCCTGGCCCGCACCATCCTGCAGGACGTGGGTCTGGAGACGGTTCCCGTGACCAGCGGCAGCAAAGGCATCCACCTCTATGCCGGCCTGGACGGCTCCCAGACCTCGGACCAGATCTCCGCGTTCGCCCGCGAGCTGGCGCGCGCCCTGGAGGCAGACCACCCCGACCTCGCCGTGAGTGACATGAAGAAGGCCCTGCGCACAGGGAAGGTCCTTGTGGACTGGAGCCAGAACAACGCGGCCAAAACCACCATCGTGCCCTATTCACTCCGCGGCAGGCCCACGCCCATGGTGGCCGCGCCACGGACCTGGCGTGAGATCAGCTCCCCCAATCTCAAGCACCTCGACTACAAAGCCGTGATGCGGCGGGTGCAGGACGGCAAGGACCCGTTTGCCGCCGTCGAGCACGGTGGCGGGCACCCCGGGGGCACCGAAGAGGTAACGCACGACGGCGGCGCGCACCAGCGCCTGGCGCGGTACCGGTCAATGCGGGACCCCGATGCGACGCCCGAACCCTTCTCCGGCGCTTCTGGCAACGGCGACACTTTTGTGATCCAGGAGCACCACGCCAGCCGGCTGCACTTCGATTTCCGGCTGGAACACGACGGCGTGCTCGTTTCGTGGGCGTTGCCGAAAGGCGTCCCGGAATCAGGCGGCAAGAACCATCTGGCGGTCCAGACCGAGGACCATCCCCTGGATTACGCCACCTTTGAGGGCACCATTCCCAAAGGGCAGTATGGCGCCGGCGAAGTGACTATCTGGGATCACGGGACCTACGAACTGGAAAAGTGGATCAACGGCCGTGACGTCATCGCGACGCTGACGGGTTCCGAGGGCGGCGGCCTGGGCGGGACCAAAAAGTTCGCCCTGATTCACACCGGCCGCGGCCGTGGCGGCGACGCCGAGGGGCAGTGGCTGATCCATCTGATGGATAAGGATCATCACACCAGCCATCCCCGGCGTACTGCGGCGGAGGAGCCAGCAGAGGACCCCACCACTGCCGGGACAGCCGCGGAACCGTCCCAGCCCCTCCGCGCCGAAGACTTCAGCCCCATGATGGCGACCGCAGGCACCACGGCCGATCTGCAGGGCAGTGACTGGCAGTTTGAGCTCAAGTGGGACGGTGTCCGGGCGCTCATCGTCGCCGATGAGGAAAAAGTCCGCATCATCAGCCGGAACGGCAACGACGTCACCGCGACGTACCCGGAGCTGACGGACCGCGCCTGCTGGCCGGACGGATCGTTCGTGGCGGACGGTGAGATTTTCGCCGTCGGGCCTACCGGGAGGCCCGATTTCGGCGTGCTCCAGGGACGCATGAAGCTGTCCCGGCCCGGCGACGTCGCGAAGGCCCGCGCTGCCATCCCGGTGCGGCTGATGCTTTTTGACCTGCTGGCCGCCGGCGGCCAGGACCTTCGGCGGCTGCCTTTCGCAAAGCGGCGGCAGCGTCTGGAGGAGTTCCACCGGCCGTCGGAGTGCCCGGTGGAGCTGTCCCCCGTCCTGGATGAGAAGGTCGAGCACATCCTGGAGAGCGCGCAGGAACTGGGGCTTGAGGGCGTGATGGCCAAACGGACGGACAGCCGCTACGTCAGCGGGCAGCGCACGCGGACCTGGATCAAGATCAAGCTGGAGCAGACCCAGGAGGTGGTGGTGGGCGGCTGGCGGCCGGGCAAGGGCGGTCGGCAAAGCTCGGTGGGTTCGCTGCTGGTGGGCATCCCCGACGGCCCCAAGCTCCGGTATGTGGGCCGGGTGGGCAGCGGATTCAGCGCCCGCGAGCTGGACGAGCTCCGGCAGAAAGTGGACGATCTGGCCCGCAAGACCTCACCGTTCGACGACGTGCCCCGCGAGGATGCCTCGGACGCCCACTGGGTCACGCCGCGGCTGGTGGGTGAGGTGACCTTCGGGCAGTGGACCGGCGCCGGGAAGCTCAGGCATCCCGTGTGGCGGGGCTGGCGGCTGGACAAAACAGCCGACGAAGTGGTGGACGAAGTTGTTCCGGAGGGGTAGCGCAGCCCCGGTCTGGCGACGCGCCTCATCCCCTGCGACACGGAAATACCTGGCGACCCCCATCTACGGGTGTCGCCAGGTACTTATTGTGTCGTGGGCTTAGCTGCGCATCATCAGGATGAGTGCGGCATCTGCGGGCGGCCGGTGCGGTGCACGGCCGTGACGGCTGCCCCGTTTCCCACCTGGCTGTGCGCCGCGGCCCGTTCCTTGGGGTGCCGCCGCTTGCCGTTACCGTCCGGCCAGTGCTGTTCACCCGCCATGGCCGTGGTCACGGCAATGGCGGCCGGCCCTGGCATGGACTGCGCCTCCATCGCTGCTGCGAGGTGGTCCGCCACCTCGGGTTTGATTTTTGCTCCAGCATTTTGCTTCGCCATTTTTTCTTCCTTTCCGCAATGAAATGAAGCCAATAGATCGGCCTGGAATATCTGCCCGGTACTCTAAGACGCCCGGCCGCTGTTGAGATCCGGCGCCGCGGCTACCAGCGGACCTTCTTCTCCGCCGGCCCCTGCTTGCCGCTGGCGTGCGTGGGCTTGTGGTTTTTGCCCACGCTCTGCAGCCCGGAGTCGCCACCCCGGGACTTGCTGGCGAGCATCGCCCGCTGGGCTTCGGTCAGCCCGGCCCTGATGCCTTTGGCCTCGGGGTTGTCCTGCGACGATTCGGACTGGTCGGAGGTGTTTTTTTCGGTCATTGGGTGGAACCTTTCTGAGGAGGATCTGCTTGTCTGACGAGATCAGCGAGGACGGGGCCGAGTATTAGCCGGGGGTTAATAGGCCGCAGGCGTCCGCCTACTCAAAAATCAGTGTTCCCATGGGTCAACAATAGGCAGCAACAGGCTCGGTTGTGAACCCCCGGTTGGCTCCCGTAGCCTCCTCCGGCAGGCCCGCACATTGCCGTGGCGGCCGCCACATTTAGCGCCACGCGGCGGTACAAAAGGCGCCAGAAACATGCCTGAAGGAAAAAGATTAGGTAACGATGCCCGGGCGCCGCCGGGATCCCAATGGTGGCGCGGCGAGAGCGGTGAAAAGAAGTCTGCTGATAGCTGCTGAAAACGCCCTGAAACCTGCGATCCTACGGCATTCAGCTCATGGTTGTCCCGGGTTTCGCGTAAAATTGAAGGCCTGCCCAGAGCGGGGCAGCTACAAGTCGCAAGCAAATGACCTCCACAGGAGTCGCCCAAATGCCCACAGACCGAAGCACGACCGACTCTTCAGCAGGCGCGAACAACGCCAGCGGAACCTACAACGCAGTACCAACAACTGCACCATCAGCGAATCCTTCAGGGACACGCAAACCAAGAATTCTTCCGCGTCGCCGGCTCAAGGAGTCCGACGTGAATGTCGTCAACCAGCCCATGCTGAAAAAGGCACTCGGCGGAACCATCGTGGGTAACACCATGGAATGGTTCGACGTGGGCGTGTTCGGCTACCTGATCACCACCATGGGACCAGTCTTCCTTCCGGAGGCGGACCAGTCCGTCCAGACGCTGTTCCTGCTTGGTACTTTCGCTGCCACCTTCATTGCCCGTCCGCTGGGCGGCGTTGTGTTCGGCTGGCTTGGCGACAAGATCGGCCGCCAGAAGGTACTCGCCGCAACACTGATGATTATGGCTGCGAGCACGTTCGCCGTGGGACTGTTGCCCGGGTACGCGCAGATCGGCATCTGGGCTGCGGCGCTGCTGGTAATCCTCAAGCTCGTACAAGGCTTCTCCACCGGCGGTGAGTACGCAGGTGCCACCACCTTCGTGAGCGAATACGCCCCGGATAAGCGCCGCGGATTCTTTGCAAGCTTCCTGGACATGGGCAGCTACCTTGGCTTCGCTTTGGGCGCGGCGCTGGTTTCTGTCCTGCAGCTGACCCTTGGCCAGGCCGCCATGGAAGAATGGGGCTGGCGAATTCCGTTCCTGGTTGCAGGTCCCCTGGGCCTCATCGCTATCTACTTCCGGAACAAGATCGAGGAATCCCCCCAGTTCCAGGCCACTCTCGATGCCCAGGAAAGCATCGGGCAGGCTGCCGCAGCAGCTGACACGGACAGCGCCAAGAGCCCGGTGGGAATTGTGAAGGCCTACTGGCGCTCACTCATCGTGGCCATGATCCTTGTTGCCGCTGCCAACACCGCCGGCTACGCCTTGACGTCCTATATGCCGACGTACCTCACAGAGTCCAAGGGCTACGATCCCGTCCACGGAACGCTGCTGACCATCCCCGTGCTGGTCATCATGAGCCTCTGCATCCCCCTGACCGGGAAGCTGTCTGACCGAATCGGCCGCCGTCCCGTGCTGTGGATCGGCGCCGTCAGCACAGTGGTGCTGGCAACCCCGGCGTTCCTGCTGATCGGCATCGGCGACGTCTGGTCCACACTGGCAGGCCTTTCGCTGATCGCCTTTCCTGTGACGTTCTATGTTGCTAACCTCGCCTCGGCCCTGCCGGCGCAGTTCCCGACAGCCAACAGGTACAGCGCCATGGGTATCGCCTACAACTTCGCCGTTGCCATCTTCGGCGGAACCACCCCGTTTATCGTTGCCGCGCTGATCACGGCTACCGGCGATGACATGATGCCGGCGTACTACCTCATGGTTACCTCAGCCATCGGGGCTGTGGCCATCTATTTCCTGAAGGAATCAGCCCAGCGGCCGCTGCCGGGCTCCATGCCCAGCGTGGACACGCAGGCGGAAGCCAAGGAACTGGTGGCCACCCAGGACGAGAACCCGCTGATCGACCTGGACGACCTGCCGTTCGAAACCCAGGACATCACGGACGCCTCGGCCGGCAAGGATTCCGCCCCTAAGCTTCCGGCTGGCGTCTAAGCACCACCCGGAACAACAAGGCCTGTCCGGGCCGTCTTGTAGCCCGCGCTCAAAGGCCCGTCCCGCGCGTTTCCTCACGAAACGTAATGCAGGGCGGGCCTTAGCCGTGCCCGCGGGATAATTTCCTGAGGGTCCGGGCTCCCGGGCAACAAACCGGTGATTGGAGAGTGTCAACGGAGTGAAGCCCGTCCTGCGGCAGGTCCGTGCCCTCCACCGGTTGGAGCCTGCGGACAACGATCACCTGGCAGCCCTCCGGGTGGCCCTCAGCGTGGCCGTCCCGTCACTCATTCTTTTGCTCCTGGGCCGGGAGGACCTGATCATCTATGCCGTCTTTGGCGCGCTGACCGGGATGTACGGACGGTCCGAACCCCACCAGCTCAGGCTCCGGCACCAGTCGCAGGCAGCCTTGGTACTCGTGGGCGGAGTGGCCGTGGGTGTTTTCCTGTCGGTGAACCATCTGCAGTCCTGGTGGCTAGTGGCCGTCGAAGCGCTGCTGGCCGGCGTCGGGTCCGTGTACTCCGACCGGGTGAAACTCAAGCCCAACGGGCCGTTCTTCGGCATCCTGGCCTTGGGCGCCTGCGCTTCGGTTCCCACAACCGTCCCCTGGTTCGTCGCCCTGCTTATCGCCGCGGGCGCCGCAGCGTTCTCCATGGCGGTGGGCTTCGGCGGCTGGGTCCGCGGCAGGTCGTGGCAACGCGGCGCCGCTCGTGACGTTGTGGCGCTAAGCGGCGCAGCCGGGCGGGCCGCGGCAGTTCACGCGGCAAGGTACACCCTCGCTGTTGGCCTCGCCGGCTCCATCGGGGTGCTCAGCGGCAGCGGACACCCGCACTGGGCCATGGCAGCCGCGGCAGTGCCGCTCGCCGGAGCGGACCTCCCCAGCCGGGTGCGGCGGGGAATCCACCGCATCGTGGGGACGTTCCTCGGGTTGGCGGTCACCGCCGTCGTTCTTGTTCCGGCGCCGTGGTCGCTCGCACCGTTCTTTGCCGCCCATCAGGTGGTGGTCCTGGCCATCCTGGTCATCGTTTTCCAGTTCACCACGGAGCTGTTTATGACCCGCCACTACGGGCTCGCGATGGTTTCGTTCACTCCCGTCATCCTGCTCATGACACAGCTGGCGGCACCGATGGATCCGTCGGTACTGATCCTGGAACGCGGTGTGGAAACCTTCGTGGGCGCCCTGGTGGGGATCCTGGTAGTGGTGGCCGTGCGCCAAGGGGTCATGCGCCCGGCGACGCTTCGGTTTCCGCTACTTCGGCCGGCGCGCCGGCCCGGTGAGTAGCCGGTCCGGCAGCACCCGGGCTGCGGCCGCCACGGCTTTGTAACGCTTCGAGGGGACAGACACTGCCTTGCCGCGGAGGTTGTCCGCCAGGCCTTCACGCACCACCCGCTCGGCGTTCAGCCAGGCCCAGGACGGGACCGCCGCCTTATCCATCCCCATCCTGTCGTGGAATTCGGTGTGCGTCAGACCGGGGCACACCGCCGTGACCGTCACCCCGCGCGTCCTGTAGGCCAGGTTGGCCCACCGGCTGAACATCAGCAGCCAGGCCTTCGCCGCGGCGTACGAGCCGCGCGGCAGGAACGCCGCGATACTCGACACGTTGATGATCCGGCCGGCACCACGCTCAAGCATCCCGGGCAGCGCGGCATGGACCAGTTCCAGTGGCGCGGCACAGTGCAGCCGCAGCTGCTCCTGCTCCTCCTGCACGCTGTTCTGTTCGAAGTCACGCAGGAGGCTGCTGCCCGCATTGTTCACCAGGACCGTTACCGGCCGCGTGGCGTCCCTGAGACGTCCGACGACGGCGGCCACACCGGCGTCGTCCGTCAGGTCTGCGGGCAGCACCTCCGCCGTGGTTCCGTACCGCTGTTCCAGGTCCGCCGCCGTCTGTTCGAGCCGTGTCCTGTCACGGGCCACCAGGACCAGGTGGTGGCCGCGGGCAGCCAGCTGCCGCGCGAACTCGGCACCCAGCCCCGCGCTGGCACCGGTGATGAGGGCTGTTGTGGGTGTGTTCATGCGCCCAGACTAGCCATGTGGACTCCCTCCCTCAGAAAGGGGAAGGGAATTTTGGCCGTTTCTGTCGATCCGGCCTCGCGCCGTTCGACCTGTGGGTGAGAAGGTCGAAGGGCGACCTTCCACCACCAAGGAGATGATTGTGATGGCCAAGTACATGCTGATCATGCGGGCAACGGACGAGTCCCTCGCGAAGTTCAACGACGTCGATTTCACCGAGGCCATGAATGCGATGGGCAAGTTCAACGATGAACTGATCCACGCCGGTGTCCTGCTGGCGGCCGAAGGCCTGGATGACCCCAAGGAGGGCGTGGTGGTCGACTTCACCGGGGAGCAGCCGGTGGTCACGGACGGGCCCTACGGGGAGACGAAAGAGCTCTTCAACGGCTTCTACCTCCTGGACGTCGCGTCTAAGGAAGAGGCCATCGAGTGGGCCAAGCGCGCACCAATGACGGCGGGCACCAAAACCGAAATCCGCCGGGTGCCAACCATCGATGAGTTCCCCCAGGACAACGAATGGATCCAGAAGGAGCGCGCCTGGCGCGAGCAAACCGGCCAGCTCTGACCGGCCGGCACCGACGCGACGGCGACGGCCCGGCTGTGGGCTCCAACGCGGCGAGGGGCGCCGTCGAGGCTGTGTGGCGGATGGAATCTGCCCGCATCGTCGGCGCCCTGGCCCGCTACACGGGCGACTTCCCGCTGGCTGAGGACCTCGCGCAGGAAGCCCTCGCCGAGGCGCTGGTCTCCTGGTCCGTCAACGGGGTACCTGCCGAACCTGCAGGTTGGTTGCTCAACACCGGCCGCCGTCGGGCGATTGACGCGTTCCGACGGCGGGCGGCGCGTGACGAGCGGTATGCGTTGCTGGCCCGCGGCCTTTCGGCCGAAGAGCCCGGAGCGGACGCGCTGTTCGACCCCGCCGCGATCGATGACGACGTGCTGACCCTGATGTTCATCGCCTGCCACCCGGTGTTGTCCAAGGAAGCCAGGATCGCGCTGACGCTCCGGGTGGTGGGCGGACTGGGCAGCAACGAAATCGCCAAGGCCTTCCTGGTGCCGGTGGCCACCGTCCAGGCACGCATTACGCGCGCCAAGAAGACCCTGGCCGCTGCGAAGGTGCCGTTCGCGGTGCCTGAACCGGATGAGCTGGCCGAACGGCTGGGCTCAGTGCTTAACGTCATTTACCTGATTTTCACTGAGGGCTCGTTCGCATCCGGCGGTGCGGACTGGATCCGCACGGACCTGGCCGGCGAGGCCCGCCGTGTGGCCCGGGTGCTGGTCAGGATCGCGCCCGAACCCGAGGTCTTCGGGCTGCTGGCGCTGCTGGAGCTCACCGCTGCAAGGTTCCCTGCCCGGCTCGATGCGTCAGGGAACCCGGTGCTGCTCGAGGACCAGGACCGACGGCGGTGGGACCTTTCTGCAATCAGGCGCGGACGCGCGGCCCTCGCCCGGGCGGCGGGGTCCGGACGGGGGCTGGGGGCTTACGGACTCCAGGCGTCCATCGCCGAGTGCCATGCGGTGGCGCCGTCGGTCGCCGGGACGGACTGGCAGCGGATCGTCATCCTCTACGAAGCCCTCGGCAGGCTGGCCCCGTCCCCCATCGTCGAGCTCAACCGTGCCGTCGCGGTGGCGATGGCCTCCGGCCCGGCAGCCGGACTGAAGCTGGCGGACGGGATCGCAGCCCGCGGTGAGCTGGCGGGCTCGCACCTCCTCCCCTCCGTCCGCGGTGAGCTGCTTACCCGGCTGGGCCGGCGTGGCGACGCGCGGTCTGCGCTCCTGGAGGCAGTGTCGCTGTGCGGGAACACCGCCGAGCGGGCGGCATTGGAGCGAAAGGTGAAGGCGCTGGACTGACCTTGGCTTAACCCGTGACAGCACTCGTAACGGCCCCGCCGACGTCAGGCGAACCGCGCGAGCGGGTTTGCCAGCCGCCCGGCCATTTGCAGCCCGCCCGAGGGGTCCGTCAGGTCCAGCATTTGCTGGTTGTTCCGCAGCTGCAGCCGGTTGAGGCACGAGAGTTCGAAGTCCGGCGCGAACAGGTCATGGCGGGCAAACTGGCCGGCCAGTTCGGGGTGCTTTGCCTGGTACTCGCGGATGGCCGCGGCCGCGGTGCCCCAGAACTCGTCTTCGCCGGCCTTTCCGTCCTCCACCAGCAGCGCGCCGAGGAACCGGAAGATGCAGTCAAAGACGTCGGTGAAGATGGCCAGGACCTTCTCGCCGTCGGGGATATCCGCCCTGATCCGGGCAACCTCCGGCGGCAGGTCCAGCCTGTCCCCCATCACCACGATTTCCTCGGCGATGTCCTTCATGATGGCCTGGACCGGCACGCCGTCTTCCAGCACCAGGATCACGTTTTCGCCGTGCGGCATAAAGGCGAGTTCGTACTTGTAGAGGCAGTGCACCAGCGGGACCAGATAGGCCTCGAAATAGCGGCGCAGCCACTGAACGGGTTCCAGCCCGGACCGCTCCATCAGAGCGGACACCATGGGCTTGCCGGCGGCATCAACGTGCAGCAGCGAGGCCATGGTAGCCAGCTGCCGGCCTTCCGCCACCAGCGGCAGCGGGCTTTCCCGCCACAATGCGGACAGCATCTTCCGGTAGGGCGAACCCTTGGCGGACGCGGCCTCGTAATATCCGTTGTGATACCCAATCGCGGCGATTTCGCTGATCATGGCCAAACCGCGCTGCTGCAGGGCATTATCGGACAGGATCAGGGCCTGCAGCCAGTCGTTGATGGCGGGTGTGGCTTTCATGTACTGCGGCGAGAGTCCCCGCATAAAGCCCATGTTGAGGACGGACATGGCGGTTTTGACGTAGCTCTTGGCAGGCGTGCTGGTGTTGAAGAACGTGCGGATGGACTGCTGGGCCTGGTAGCTGTCCGCTCCCGTGCCCAACGGGATGATGTGCTGCTGCGCGATTTCAGCCGCGAACGTCACGGTCAGCTTGTTTTCCCACTGCCAGGGGTGCACGGGCATCAGGAAATATTCATCGGGGTCCACGCTGTGGGCCCTGAGCTCCGCGTCAAAAGAAACCAGGGCCGGAACACCGAGCTCGGCCTCCAGGTGGGCGCGGTAGTTGAGCCCGGCACTGGCGGTGAACACCGCCCTGCTGCGGTGCACCCCGATCCATTCCAGGCGGACAGGCTCACCGGTCTCCGGAGCAAAGGCCCGGTAGTCGCTGATGCCGAAGCCCAGCCTGCCGTTGTTCGCCACAAAGCACGGATGGCCTTCCGTCATGCTGCGCTCGATGGCCTGGAAGTCAGCGGCAACATCCGCGCCGCCGGTCACTCCTGCTGCGAGTTCCTGCGCCGACGGCTGCCCCATCCACTGCTTGTAGGCATGGCCTGCCAGGGTGCTGCTGATCTCCTCCAGATACACCGGCAGCATGTCCTCGCGGATCCCCAGGGTGTCGCGGAATTCGGTGATAAAAAGCAAGGCGTCCGGAGCCGCATCCTCGCCGCTGCGCGTGCATCGGATGGAGGCGGCGTCTACTGACCAGTGTTCCAGTTCCAGGACGCGGGCGGTGAACGAGTACGCGGTGCTGCCGTCGTCGCTGCGGACCACGTAGGCGGCTGGCCCGGCCAGGTGGTCCGGGCCCGGACCAGCGCCTGTGCCCAGGCGCTGCGGCTCCAGGATCCGCTCGTGCAGGAATTCGGCGAGCGCCTTGCGGACAAGGTGGCGGTTGGCTGCGGCCCAGCGTTCCGGTGAGAGGTGGGGAACAGTGTTGCCGGTGCTGCCGGTGTTGACGGAGCCGGCGCTGGCGGGAATCTCAAGGGTGGTCACAGTGCGGCTCCATGGTGGACGGCGTGGGAAAGCTGGCGGGTAAGGACTGAACGGTGATGCAGCGCCGCGCGGGCTGCGTGATAGTCAGTGCGCGTGCAGAAACTGAGCAGCGCTTCCTTATCCGGCAGGGTGATGATCCCTGCCGGCTGGAAGCCCAGCCGTTCGTTGAGCACGTGGATCCTGGTGTTCCTGGCATCCGGTTCCACCACCACGCGCTCCACGCCCGGATCGAGGAACAGCCGTTCCAGGACCGCGTCCATCACCTCGGCCGTGTACCCGGGTTTAGGCGCTCCCGACGGCGGGGCCACCAGCAGGTGCATGCCGATATCACCGTGCTGCACCGCGTAGGCCGCGGCAAGCGGGGACGCGGACGGCAGGTACTCCTCCATCAGGAAGGCGGGGACGCCGCCGTCGAGCCCAAAGACAGCATGGTGATGCCCGGTTGCCTGGATCTTTGAGTACTCCTCCACAACCTCTTCAACGGTGGCGGCCTGCATGCCCCAGAAGGCGGCATAGGGCCGGGTCACCCAGCTGTGGAGGAGGGGTGCGTCGGCCACGGCATCAACACAGCGGAAAGTGAAGTTCATGCCGGCACCTCCGCTTTCCGGGTGAATGCCTCTGACGCGGCCGGGGAAGCAGCGGCTGGCGGGGCAGCATCCGGGCTGCCTGCCGGCGGTCCGAACTGCTGGAACGCGATGCTGCGCTCCACCGGGTAGACCTCCCGGCCGGTGATCTCGCGCAGGATGCACGAGTTGCGGTAGGCCGCCATGCCCAGGTCCGGGGTGACAAACCCGTGCGTGTGAAGCTCGGCGTTCTGGACGAAGATTTCGCCGGGTTCGACGCCCGTGCTGTAGTTGCGGGCCACGGCGAACCTGCCGGCGGAGTCCCGGGCGATGCGCTCCTGGATCCCGGCAAGAAACCCCGGCTCGCGGTAGGTGTAGCCGGTGGCCAGCACCACTGCTTCGCTGTCGAGGGTGTAGTCGGCGCCCTGTTCCTCATGCCGCAGCTGCAGGGTGTGGGACCCCGCAGTGTCATTCCAGGAGCCGCCTGTCAGCGACGAATGCGTCAGGAGCCGGGTGTCCACCATGCCGGAGAGGCTCTTGGTGTAGAGGAGGTCGTAGATGGCATCGATGAGCTCGGAGTTGATGCCCTTGTAAAGGTTCTTCTGGCTCTTGATGAGGCCGTCCCGCTGGTCCTGCGGCAGCCCGTGGAAGTAGTCCACATACTCGGGCGAGGTCATTTCCAGCGTGAGCTTGGTGTACTCGAGCGGGAAGAAACGGCCCGAGCGCGTGACCCAGTTCAGCTGGTACCCGCAGGCGTCGATGTCCTGCAGGAGCTCGTAGTAGATTTCCGCGGCGCTCTGGCCGCTGCCCACGATGGTGATGCTCCGCCTGGCCTGCAGCTCACTCTTCCTCGACAGGTAGTCGGCGTTGTGGAGGACCAGTCCCCCGCCGCCGCTGGCAGCGGCCCCGACGATGCCGTCACAGGCCGCCGGAACGTATGGCGCGGTTCCGGTGCCCAGCACGAGGCGCCGCGCCAGCAGCACCTCCGGCCCGTCCGGACCTTCGGCGGAAAGGCGGTAGACCCCGGCGTCGTACGTCACATCCAGCACGGCCGTGCTAAAACGCACGGACCGCAGCTGCCCGGCCACCCACTGGCAGTACTGGTTGTACTCGGCCCGCAGCGGATAAAAGTTCTCGCGGATATAGAAGCGGTAGAGCCGCCCCGTCTGCTTGAGGAAGTTCAAGAATGAATATGGCGACGTGGGATCGGCGAGGGTTACCAGGTCGGCCATAAACGGCACCTGCAGGTGGGCCGGTTCCAGCATCATGCCGGGGTGCCAGTCGAAGTGCTCCCGCTGTTCCAGGAAGATGCCGTCCAGCCCGTCCACGGGCTCGCTGAGCGCGGCGAGCCCGAGGTTGAAGGGCCCGACGCCGATCCCCGCGAAGTCGTAAATGCGCGGTTCAGTGGGGGTAACCAAGCCAGGGGTGCTCATGCGGACACCTCGCTGGTGCCGGCGCTTGTGCGGGCCAGCAGGCCGGCCCCGGTCCGGCGCAGCAGTTCGATGATCTCCCTGATGTCCTCCAGGGTTGCCTCGGCGTTGAGGAGCGTGAACTTCAGGTAGTGGCGGCCGTTCACCGTGGTGCCTGCCACCACGGCCTTCCCTGAAGCGAAGACGGCGGCGCGGATGGCCGGGTTAAGGGTGTCGGCCTCGTCGTCGGAAAGTTGGGCCCCGCCCGCTGCCGGCCGGTACCGGAACACCAGCGTGCTTAGCTGGGGTTCGGCGGCGAGCTCGAAGTCGTCGTCGGTTGCCAGCACGGATCCCACCCGGGCGGCGAGGTCGATCGCCTCGTCAAACAGGGCCCCGAGGGCCTCCGCGCCCATGATGCGCAGTGTCAGCCACAGCTTGAGCGCATCGAAGCGGCGGGTGGTCTGGATGCTTTTGTCCACCTGGTTGGGAATCTCGGCCAGGGCGGCGCTTTCCGGGTTCAGGTAGTCCGCGTAGTAGGTGACGTGCCGCAGCATGGCGCGGTCCCGGACCAGCAGGGCGCTGGAGCTGACGGGCTGGAAGAAAGTCTTATGGAAGTCCACGGTGACGGAATCGGCCAGGCGTGTGCCGTCCAGCAGGTGGCGGTAGCGGTTCGACACCATGAGCCCGCCGCCGTACGCGGCATCTATGTGGAACCAGGCGCCATAGGCACGGGCCAGGGCGGCGAGTTCGGCGAGCGGGTCCACCGCGCCGAAGTCGGTGGTCCCGGCGGTGGCCACAACAGCCATCGGCACCAGGCCGGCGTCCTGCGCTTCGGCCATCGCCTCGGCGAGCGCGGAGGGGTCCATCCGGTGGTCCGGGGCGCAGGGCACGGAGGTGACGGCGTCGAAGCCCAGGCCCAGCATGGAGGCCGATTTCTGGATGCTGAAGTGGCTGTCCGCTGAGGTGAAAATGCGCAGCTTCTCAAGGAGGGACGGCAGCCGGAGCCGCGCATTTCCGGGCAGGTGCCGGAGGCCGGCAACCGCGTGGTTACGGGCGATCAGCAGGGCCTGCAGGTTGGACTGGCTGCCGCCGGAGGTAAACACGCCGTCGGCTGCAGCCCCCAGCTGCAGCCGCTCGGCGGTCCAGTCGATGAGGCGGCGTTCGATCATGGTGGCGCCGGCACTCTGGTCCCACGTGTCCATCGAGGAGTTCACAGCGGAGAGGATGGCTTCACCCACCAGCGCGGGGATCACCACCGGGCAGTTCAGGTGGGCGGCGTACTTGGCGTCGTGGAAGTAGACGGCGTCGCGGAGGTAGACGGACTCGAGTTCTTCCAGGGCGGCGGCGGTGTCCGGCAGCGGCCGATCAAGGTCCACAGCGCCGATGCGTGCCTTCATGTCGGCAGGTCCGACGCCGGTGAACGGCTGGGTGGTCCGGTCCAGTTTGGTGGCGACGACGTTGACGCCCTGCAGCACCTGCGCCACGTAGCGGGTGGAGTTTCTGGAATTGAACAGATGATTGGAGGCCGCGAGGGCGAGCTCGACGCGGGAGCCGAAGTCCTGCCCGGGCAGGGCTCCGGCCACCGGGTCGTCATCTACTTCCATCTCATCAACAGGGGGCAGCAAGGGCACGTTGGTCATCCTTAGTTCGACATGGGGGCTGTCAGTAGCAAGGTAAGACTTACTTAGGTGACCCTTATAGTCAAACTTTAGTGACCTATTTATCCGGAACCGCAGAAATACGCGTATTTTTGGGCGTGGAAGCGTGTCATTGACTGGCCCGCACGGGGAATCAGGTGCAGAATGCCCCGCGCAGGGATGGTCTCAGCAGCGTGATCTAGTCCTCGGGCCAGTCGATGTGCTGCTCGTAGCCTTCGTGCTGGCGGAGGTAGCCGGCGATGAACGGGCAGTGCGGAATGATCCGTTTCCCTGATGCCACAACGTCGTCCAGGGCGAAGTGGGCAAGGACCTTTCCCAGCCCCTGGCCCTTGAATTCCTCGGCGGTCTCGGTGTGGCTGAAATCCACGTGCCCGGGCCGGTCATCAAAAAAGGACTGGACGGCGATCTTCCCGCCCACCTTCAGCTCGTAGACGTGCTTCTCATCATTCCGGGCCAGCGAAACATCGGGGCTGAACTTATCCTCTGTGGAAACCATGTTCTCAGTCATGGTTCGACATTGGCACTACTCGGCCCCGCTGGCAATGGCCCGCCTACCCCTCCCTGACGCTTAGGGGACGGGTTGGCGGTGACCCGCTCGGGCATTCTGCCCAGCAGCAGGACGGCCAGCGCAAAGCAGGCCGCGCCGCCTCCGAGCAGTCCCAGCGTCAGTCCGTTGAAGGCGGCGTCCGCCACCGGGATGAAGACGACGACGGCGGCCGTCACCACCGCAGCGGCGGGCCTGCCGCGGGTGTGGACAGACGCCGTCGGACGTTCCTCAAGGCGCCCGAACGCGGCCAGCACGGGCAGGAGCAGGGCGATCACCCCCAGAAGAACCAGTGGCCGCGCCCACCACCATGCCGCGGTTCCGGCCGCAGGCTTGGGGAAGTCGGTGAGGAGCAGGAGCCCGGACATGGCGGCGAGCAGCGGCAGGTGCCACAGGTACACGGTCATGGAACGCCGCCCGGCCACCATCACCATCGCCCGGACCCAGCGCAGGCCGGCAACCCAGCCCAGCTCCGGCCGGAAAAGCTGGAGCGCGGCTGCCTGCGATATGCCCAGGAGGAGCAGGGTCAGGTTGGGCGGGTTAAGGTTCACCAGCATGTTTCCGGAATAGAGCCCGAGGCCGGTGACCACTCCGAGCAGGAGGTTGGCTGCGATGATCAGTCCCAGCAGGCCGGAGCGCGTGAGCCTCGCGAAGTGGCCGTCTGCTACGAGGAAGCCCACCTGTTGGACGGCGCACCAGAGGAACACCAGGTTGGCGTAGGCGAGCAGCGGCAGGGCCCCGCGGAAGCAGTCGACGGCAACCACCAGGGCGGCCAGGGCGGTGAAGGTCAGCCAGGGTGCGCGGTGATGGAAGCGGGCCAGCAGCGGGATGTTCAGCTGGGCAGACAGGTACGCGGCGAGGAACCACAGCGGCATACCTGCGCCGGTGGCCAGCAGCTGAATCACCTGCGGGTCCACACCCGTGAGGAGGGCAGCCCACAGCCCCAGGAACATGGCCGCGAGGAGCGCGGCCGCCGGCCGGACCAGCCTCAGCAGCCGGGCCTGGGCAAACTCGAAGCCGGTGCCGCCGTCCGCAGTGAGCCGCCGCCAGGATTGCAGGCCGGTGGTGCCGCCGGTGACGAAAAACAGCGGCATCACCATAAAAATCCAGATAACCGGCTCAAACCAGGGCTGGTCCCCCAGCGTGTTCGCCGAGGTTACGGTACCGTCGGGGTGCAGGACAGGGCTGACCATCATGCAATGGCTGACCACCACCAGTGCCAGGCAGATAAACCGGACAAGGTCGATGACCAGGTCACGCTCCCTGGCCGGCGTATCTTCCGGCGCGGACTCCCTCACATCACTCATGCGCGGCCCCTACAAACGGCGGATGATGTTGTTGACTCAATTGTCCGCCCCGGGCCCTGAGTCGGCCAGAAATTCGCGGCCCGGCTCAGCCCGCCGTCACCGCCAGTACGCCCAGTACGACGGCGAGCAACGGCGTTGTACCTTGCAGGACCGCAGGGCGGAGGTACTTCCGCCCGCTCAGCGCGAGCACCGCGGCTGCCAGCAGCATGGAGCCGCAGCAGCTGAAGATCAAGGTCCATCCCGCCACGTGCAGGGGCGAACCGCTGGCCCCTGCCGCCACGAGGCCGGCCCCGATAAACGCGCCGATGGCCAGGAACAGGTTGTAGAAGCCCTGGTTGTAGGCGAGGGGCTTGGTGGTCTCGGCATCGGCCTGGGACGCAAGGCCGAACCGTTTCCAGGTGGCTGGCCGGGTCCAGGTGAAGGACTCCATGGTGAAGATGTAGACGTGCAGCGCCGCGGCGAGGAAGGCAAAAAGGAGGGAGGCCAGGATCATGTGCTGATCCTAGCCTCCCGCCCCTGCGCTGGCTCCGTGGGAGGAGCCGGCACTCAGCGCGTCAGCATCCCCAGCGCCGCCCCGGCGAATTCCCTGGCTGACGTGTTCCAGTGGCCCAGCAATCCCTGGAGATTTTCCCCATCGGTCCGGTGCGCCGGCAACTGCTCCTGGAGCGTGGACAGGACGCCGGTGCGAAGCTCGGTATTGAAGTTCACCTTGCCCACGTTCATGGCGGCGGCCTTCACCAGCTCGTCCGCCGGAATGCCGGACGCGCCGTGGAGCACCAGCGGGATGTGCGTCCGGACGGCGATGTCCTGGAGCACGTCCCAGCGCAGCTGCGGCTCGCCCTTGTATTTGCCGTGCACGTTGCCCACGGCGACAGCCAGCAGTTCGGCGCCCGTCCGGGCCACGAACTCTTCCACCTGGGCGGAATCAGTCAGGCCCGCAACGGCCACGCCGTCGGAGTCCGCACTGAAGGCCCGGTCCTCGTCGCCGGCCAGCCCGCCGAGTTCCGCTTCAAGTACGACGTCGGCACCCAGCAACGCACGCGCCTGGCGGACCAGCGCAATGTTGTCCTCAAACGGCAAGGAGGAACCGTCGGCGAGGACGGAATCCGCCCCCGCGGCGACGGCGTCGACCATCACTTTCAGGTCCGAGGCGTGGTCCAGCTGGACGGCCACCGGAACGGACGCGGCATCTGCCAGGCCGCGGAGCGCGGCAATCAGCCGCAGGCCATTGGATGTGGCGGCCGTTTTGGGGGCCACCAGCAGGATGACGCCCCGGCCGGCTTCCTCGGCGGCGCCCACGACTGCCAGGGCGGTGGTGAAGTCGTAGCAGGTGAAGGCGGGAACAGCCGAACCCTGCTGCAGGGCTGTGGTGACCAGGTGGTCGAGTCGGGTGCGCATCAGACGCTCAGGCCTCCCACCAGGATCCAGGCGACGTAGGTCAGGAGGAAGCCCGCCACGCCCAACACGGTGGTGAGGACGGTCCAAGTCTTGAGGCCGTCCGAGACGGTGAGGCCGTAGTAGCGCACCACGGTCCAGAAGCCGGCGTCGGTCACGTGGGACAGGCCCAGTGAGCCGAAGCCGATGGCGATCACGATCACGGCGATCTGTGCAGGCGAGTAGCCGCCTTCCATCACGGCGGAGGTCAGCAGGCCGGTGGTGGTGACGATGGCGACGGTGGCCGAGCCCTGGGCGGCGCGCAGTGCCAGGGAGATGACGAAGCCGAGCACAATGACGGGCAGGCCCAGGTGGTCCAGGGTCTGGGACAGGGCTGCGCCGATGCCGGAGGTGCGCAGGACCTCACCGAACACACCACCGGCGGCCACCACCATCAGGATGGAGGCGATGGGAGGCAGCGCGCCTTCGAAGATCTCGCCGGTTTCCTTGAGCGACCAGTTGCGGCGGACGGCCAGCAGGAAGAAGGACAGTGCCACGGCCACCAGGAGCGCGAAGAACGGGTTGCCGATGAACGCAGCCAGGCCGTACCAGGAGTTGTCCTTGGGGATGGTGAGCGTGCCCAGGGTGCCGATGAGGATCTGCACGATGGGTGCGGCGATGAGGAAGATGATCAGGGCCGGACGCGGCGGGGCGATGCCTGCGGCGCCGGGGCCCACGTGGCCAACCTTGACCAGGGAATCGGAACCGTATTCGTCCACCTGGGCCTTGACGCCGGGGAGGAGTTCGTATTCCTTGCGGTTCATGATGCTGGCCACCCAGTAGGAGAGGAAACCGAGCGGGACACAGATCAGCAGGGAGATCAGGGTGATGAGGCCGATGTCGGCGCCGAACACACCCGCGCCGGCCACAATGCCCGGGTGCGGCGGAACGGCGACGTGGATGGAGAGCATAATGCCGGCCATGGGCAGGCCGAACTTCACCGGGTGCACGTTGGCGATCTTCGCGAAGGCGTAGACGATCGGGACGAGCACAATAACGCCCACCTCGAAGAACACGGGGATGGCCACCAGGAAACCGACGGCGGTGAGGGCCACCGCGACGCGCTTGGCGCCGAGCTTCTCCGTGAAGTGGGCGGCCAGCGACTGGACGCCGCCGGAAACCTCGATCATCCGGCCCAGGACAGCGCCGAGCGCGATCAGCAGCGCGACCTTGCCCATGGTCCCGCCCACGCCGGTGGCGACGACGGTGAAGACGTCCTTCAGCGGGATCTGGGACGCCACGGCCACGGCAATGCTCACCGTCAGAAGCGCCACAAAGGCCTGGATCTTGAAGCGGATGATCATCACCAGCAGGACGGCGATTCCGAGGGCCGCGATGGTGAGCAGCAGCGGAGTACCCAGCTCCACTGCGGGTTTGATGGCTGGGGCGTCGGCGGCCCGCACCATCAGCGAGTTCATCAGGGGGTTCATTGCGGGTGTCTCCTTTGACAAGCCAGTCTTCCAGAAGACGGGCTGACGGGCGCTAAATATTTCTGCTTGGGAACAGTGCTTTGGGACTGCGGGAATTGCGGGAGGTACGACGACGGCGGAACGGGGGAACGCCGTCGTCGTACGTTCTTGGGGGTGCTTGAGGCGGGCTGCTTTGGGCGGTGCGCTTAGGCGGTGCGCTTGGTGGGGGCGACAACCTTGATGACGGCGGAATCGTCCGCCGCGGCGAGGCCCTGGGCCTGGCCGAGGAGGTAGAGCTGTTCGGCGGCGGCGGCAACGGGGGCTGCCAGACCGGCGGCGCGGGTGGCCTTGCCCACGATGCCCATGTCCTTCACGAAGATGTCCAGGCGCGACAGGACCTCTGCACCCTCCTCGGTGTAGGCCTCGAGGATGCGCGGGCCGCGGTTGGAAAGCATAAACGAACCTGCGGCACCGGCTTCGAGGGCAGCGAGGGTCTTGGCCTGGTCCAGGCCGAGCGCGTCGGCGAGGGCCATGGCCTCGGCCGCGGCGGCGATGTGGACGCCGCAGAGGAGCTGGTTGACGGTCTTGAGGGCCTGGCCGTCGCCGGGCTTGTCGCCCACCACTGTCAGGGTGGAGGCCAGGAGCTCCAGCGCCGGGTTTGCCTTTTCGCGGGCTTCGGGGCTGGCTCCGACGACGATCAGCAGGTCACCTTCGCCGGCGCGCTTGGGGCCTCCGGACAGCGGGGCGTCCACGAGTTCCACGCCGAATTCGGCAAGCTTGGCCACTGTGGCGGGGATGGCTTCGGTGCCCACGGTGCTGCCGAGGATCACAACGGCGCCCGGCTCAAGCACGGAGGCCACGCCGTTCTCGCCGAAGAGGACGTCGTTGAGCTGTTCGCCGTTGCGGACGGCGAGCAGGAGGGCGTCGGCGCCCTTGGCCGCTTCGCGGGCCGTGGCGAAGGTGGCGATGCCGGCTTCTTCGGCGAGCTTCAGGCGCGGTTCGGCGATATCGAAGCCGTGGACGGTCAGCTGGGACGCGAGGCGGGTGGCCATGGGCAGGCCCATAGCGCCAAGGCCCAGGACGGTGACGGTGTAGTTGCTGGTCATGAGGTTCTCCTTTGAATGCTGCGCTGGCTAGAAAGTGTTGCTGAGCTTGCGGGTGACGTCGGCGAGCGACTGGTCGTCGCCCACGTTGCCGGCGAAGACGATGTACGGGATGCCCTTGGCGGGGCCGTCCACCGGCTCCCAGAGCGAGACGATGCCCGGCAGCATGGGGCCGCGGACAATGGCGTGGCGGATTTCCAGGCCGTGGGCGGCAACGTCCGAGGACGTGATGCCGCCCTTGGCGATGACGAACCGCGGCGGGAAGGTCTTCAGGGTCCGGTTCACGACGGCGACGACGGCGGCGGACACCGTGCGCGCGATCCGCAGGCTTTCGGCGGCGTCGTCTGTCCTGATGAGCAGGCGGCTGGTGTGGACGATGACGTCTCCGCCGCGGAGGGCCTCCACAACGTTTTCCACCGTCTGGTTCAGGTAGGCGTCCGCGGCTGTTTCGGTTTCGGCAGCAAGCAGTTTCTCGACGTCGATCTCCACAATCCGAGCCGCGCTGTGCTGCTCGGTCAGGGCCTTGAGCTGGCGGGTGGTGACACCAACGTGCGAGCCGACCACAATGAGGCCGCCTGCCTCGGAGGGTGTGTTGCCGGCGTAGGCCTCGGCGCCGCTGAGTTCGGCCCGGATCTCCTGGCCGATCCGGGCGCGTCCGAACGGCGGGCCTACGCGGTAGAGGAGCTTCTTGCCGCGGCGTTCGGCTTCTTCGAGGCCCAGGGAGAGGGCGCGGAGGTCGTTTTCGGTGACGATGTCGGCCACGATCGGTGTGGAGTCCGTGGCCGGTTCGATGGCGTCGGCGATGGCCTTGGCGGTGATCTGCGGATCAGTGGAGGCGCGGATGATGTTCAGGTCCAGGACGATCACGGACTCGGCGGCGAAGCGGCCTTTGGACTTCTCTTCGACGTACTTGGCCAGCTCGGAGTTGGCGTAGCCAAAGCTGGCGTCCTTAGCGAATTCGGTCTCCGCGGCAGGCGTGAGCTTGCCTGCGTCGTCACCGGTTCCGCGGGTGTAGTGCACCCCGCCGATGGTCACCCGGCCGGCGTCGGGGAATGCCGGAACCATCACAACACCGTCGGTCGCTTCGCCGCTGACCTCGGCCACGGTGGCGGCGATGACATCAGGTTCGAGCGGGTAGTGGCCGCGGAGGGTGGAGTCGCTGCGGCTCACGAAGCCAAGGCGGAGGCCGGAAGTTGTGCTGTCAACGGAACCGGCGGCGGCGAGCGCGTTGCGGACCACTTCCTCGTTGCGGGCGGCAGCTTCGGCGGGGTCCAGGCTTCGGGTGTTGGTCAGCACGTAGACGGCCGGCTTGGACTGGCCGAAGGCCCACGCGAAGTCCTCGACTTCCCAGCGGGTGAGCACGGGCAGATCTGCCACGGACTGCGTGCCGGTTGGGTCGTCGTCGAGCACTACCAGCATGCGGGGAGCCTCCGCACTGGAGGCGGCGACGGCGTCGGCCACAAGACGGGCGGGAATCCGGACTTCGGCAGGGAAAGCGGCCAGGAGGTCTGCTTCAAGCGTCACTGTGCACTCCGTTGTGAGAAATCTATAAGTGTTGAGGTATCTGTAAGATGTCTGACATCTAACATTTCAAATAGTGTGGCACAGGACATACGAACGCGCAAGTAGACTTGTCAGACATATTTAGCGAGGGCGCAGGGGGAAATATGGCTCGGAAATCATTGGTCGGCGTTGTTGCCGATGAACTGCTGGACCGCATCATCGCCGGGGACTTTCCGCCGGGTTCCAGCGTGCCCGGCGAGCTGGAGCTGAGTGCCAAGCACGAGGTAAGCCGGATGACCGTGCGCGAGGCCATGAAAACCCTGGAGGCGCAGCGGATCCTGAGTGTGGAACGCGGCCGCGGCACTTTTGTGAATCCACTGAACCGCTGGGCCTCGCTCGAAGCCGTGCTGCGCGCCGCCTCGGAGGGACAGAACGAAGCCTCGGCCTCAGTGCAACTGATCGAGCTCCGCCGCATGCTGGAGACGGGTGCGTGTGAACTCGCCGCCACCCGGATCAGCGACGCCGACATCCAGGGCCTGTTCGGCTATGTGGGCGCGATGCGTACAGCCCATGAAGTCAATGACCTGGCAGCGTTTGTCGAGGCCGATCTCGCCTTCCACGACCTGATCCTGCGGGCTTCGGAGAATGTTTTTGTGGCCGTCCTCTTCGAGCCGCTGCACCGCGTCCTGGAAAAGCGCCGCGCGGAAACATCTGCCGTGCCCACCATCCAGGAGCACGCGATCGGCCACCATCAGAACATTGCCGAGGCCCTGGAGTCGCGCAATCCGGCCAAGGCCAGGGAAGCCATGGATTCCCATATGCAGCAGACCCTGGACGACCTCAAAACCCTGGTGCTCGGAACGCCGTAGCTCCGCCGGCTCTGGCCACGCCCGGAATTCGCCACTAGTGTTCAAGGACGGCCCGCAACCGGGAATCGACGGCGATCACGAGGAGCGAAGTTGTCCAATCACACGTACAGCATTACTGAAATTGTCGGCACGTCTGAAGAGGGCGTCGACGCCGCAGTCCGCAACGGCATCGCCGAAGCCAGTAAGACCCTGCGCAACCTTGACTGGTTCGAAGTGAAGGAAATCCGCGGCCATCTCGAAGACGGCAAGATCGCGGACTGGCAGGTGCGGGTCAAGCTGGGTTTCCGGCACGAAAGCTCAGGCTCCTAGTCCCCGACAATGACGGTTTTCACGGATGGCCGCGCCGCAAAGGCGCGGCCATCCGTGTCTGTTCACTGGCCGCAACATTGCTGTCGCGCGCGGAAAATGCATAGGCTCATACAAGCAGCTTGCCAGAAAACGGTTTCCGCCGCCGCAGATCGCGCCGGGAACTACCCGTTGCAGTAACAAAGGAGTCCCTATGACTGACATCTCGCTGAACAACGGCGTCTCCATCCCCCAGCTCGGCTTTGGTGTTTTCCAGGTCCCGCCGGAAGATACGCAGCGGATTGTCGAGGACGCGCTGGAGGCCGGCTACCGCCACATCGATACCGCGGCCGCGTACCGGAACGAGGCAGGCGTGGGAGCAGCCATCGCAGCATCCGGACTCCCCCGCGAGGAACTCTTTATCACCACCAAGCTCCGCAACGGCGACCAGGGCCGGGCCCGGGATGCATTCCAGGACAGCCTCACGGCCCTGAAGCTTGATTTCCTTGACCTGTACCTCATCCACTGGCCGGTCCCCTCGCAGGGGCTCTTTGTCCAAGCCTGGAAGGAGATGGAGCACCTGTACGCCGGCGAGCAGCTCCGCGCGATCGGCGTCTCCAACTTCCTGTCCGAGCATCTGGACACGCTGCTCGAAGCATCCGATGTGGTTCCCGCGGTGAACCAGATCGAGCTGCACCCCAGCTACCAGCAGGCCGAACTGGCCGCGAAAAGCCGTGCGCTTGGCATCGCCGTGGAGGCGTACAGCCCGCTGGGCCAGGGAGGCGACCTGAACGGAAACGCCGTCACCGCCGTCGCGCAGGCCCACCACGCCACCACCGCGCAGGTTGTCCTTGCCTGGCATCTGGCCGCCGGAACCATCGTCATCCCCAAGTCTGCTGACTCTGCACGCATGCGCGAGAACTTCGCAGCGACATCGTTGGGACTTTCCGACGACGAACTCGCCTCGATCACCGCCCTCGAGCGGGGTGCGCGCATCGGTTCCGATCCCGCCGTCGCCGCTTTCTCGCAGCTCTAGACCCGTTCGCGGCGGGCCCGCCTGACACCAGGCAGGCCCGCCCCCAGCCCGAGGAGCCCCGTGCAGTACACCCATCTTGGCCGCTCCGGCCTCAAGGTATCCCGGCTGTGCCTGGGCACCATGAACTTCGGCCCGCATACCAACGAGGCGGACGCGCACGCCATCATGGACTCCGCGCTGGACGCCGGCATCAACTTCTTCGACACCGCCAACGTCTACGGCGGGAGCGGACACCGCGGGTGGACCGAGGAGATCATCGGCCGCTGGTTCGCGCAGGGCGGCGAGCGCCGGGAACGGACCGTGCTGGCCACCAAGTTGTACGGCACCATGACGGACCGGCCCAACGAGTCGAAGCTGTCCGCGCTGAACATCCGCCGCGCCCTCGACGCCAGCCTGAAACGCCTGCAGACGGACTACATCGACGTGTACCAGTTCCACCACATCGACAGGGACACTCCGTGGGACGAGATCTGGCAGGCCATTGACGTTGCGGTGCAGCAGGGCAAGATCCTGTATTCGGGGAGCAGCAACTTCGCAGGCTGGCACATCGTGCAGGCGCAGGAAGCCGCCCGACGCCGGAATTACAACGGATTGGTCAGCGAGCAATCCATCTACAACCTGTTCCGGCGCGAAGTGGAACTCGAGGTTATCCCCGCCGCACAGCAGTACGGCCTGGGCCTCCTACCCTGGTCCCCGCTGCAGGGCGGGCTTCTGGGCGGCGTGCTGAAGAAGGAACGCGAGGGAGTCCGGCGCACGCAGGGCAGGGCCGTGGAGACGCTTCAGAAACACCGGGAGCAGATCCAGCAGTTCGAGGACTTTGCGGACGAACTGGGTCACGAACCCGGCGACACCGCACTGGCGTGGCTGCTGCACCAGCCTGCAGTCACTGCACCGATTGTCGGACCGCGGACGCAGGAGCAGCTCGAGGCCGCCATCCGGGCCCTGGATGTCAGCCTCGACGCCGCCGCCCTCGCCCGCCTCGACGACATTTTCCCCGGGCACCGTCCGGCACCGGAGGACTACGCGTGGTGAGCGTATTAGGGCTTGAAGCCGACACTGTGGCACCACGGAGTCTCCTCTTCCTTGGCGGCACCGGGGTGATCAGCGCAGCGGCGGCTGAACGCGCCGTCGTCCTCGGCCACCGCGTGACCATCCTGAACCGCGGGCAGTCCGGCAAACCGGTGCCGGACGGCGCTGAGGTCCTGCACGCGGACATCCGCGACGCCGAGGCGGTGGGGGGCGTACTTACGGGACGGACGTTCGACGCCGTCGCGGACTTCCTCACCTTCACTCCGGAGCAGGCGCGGGAAAACATCGCCCTCTTCCACGGCACAACCGAACAGTACGTGTTCATCAGCACGGCGTCGGCGTATCAGAAGCCGCCCGCAAAGCTGCCGATCCTCGAATCCACGCCGCTGAAGAACCCGTTCTGGCAGTATTCGCGGGACAAGATCGCCTGCGAGGGCGTGTTGTTCGAGGCCTACCGGTCGGATGATTTTCCAGTGACCGTGGTGCGCCCGTCCCATACGTACGACCGCACCAGGGTGGGCCTGTTGGGCGGCTGGACAGACATCCACCGGATGCGCACCGGGCAGCCGGTCATGGTGCACGGCGACGGCACATCACTGTGGACGCTGACGCACGCCCGGGACTTCGCCAAGGCGTTTGTGGGGCTGCTCGGCCGGCCGCAGGCAGTGGGCGAGAGCTACACCATCACCTCGGACGAGTATCTGCCCTGGGACCGGATCTACCGATTGTTTGCCAGGGCAGCCGGGGTTACGGAGCCCGAACTGGTCCACGTGGCCTCGGAAACCATAGCCGCACAGGGCGCCGGATACAGCCCCCACCTTGGGCCCGGCCTCCTTGGCGACCGCGCCCATTCCGTGGTGTTTGACAACTCCAAGATCAAAGCCCTGGTGCCCGGCTATGCGGCCACCATTCCGTTCGCGGACGGAACCCGGGAGATCGTCAACTGGTACGACAGCCATCCGGAGCTGCAGGTGGTGGACCAGGAGTTCATGGCCCTGAGCGACCGGCTGATCAGGTGGGCAGGCCGGGCGGCTGACTGAGGCGCGGCCCAGCAGTTCGGACACATGATATTTGGGGGATGCGTGCTTTCGGAGCGCGAACTGGCGTTTATCGCCATTCACAAGGACAGTTATCCGCGGGTTTTACAGCTTTGCGCGACGGCGGGTGGAATCAGCAGAATTGGCGGAGGAGCTCGCCGCGGATGTCTTCCGCGTGGTGTGGCAGAAGTGGGACAAGGAAACCCGGACAGATATTGCGTGGATCCTGACAGTGGCCAGAAATCTGATCGGCAAGGCCGGGGCGCTGGACTGCAGTGAGGGTGCAGCAAAGGTCCGGCTGCGCCGTGCCCGGGCCGCTTTCCGGAAGCAAATGTCGAGCAGTGCTGAAACGATGACACAGAAAATGGGTGCCTGAAATGGATCCGATCAAGAATATGATCTCGGCTGCGGACCCCATGCCCAACGATTCGTCCGCCCAGGACGGAGAAGCAGCCCTGCGGCGGATGCTCACCGAACCGCAGATGTTCAGCGACAGCCTGCCGCGTGAAGTTTCCTCTTCCTTCGTGGACAGGCAACGGCGCCGAAGTGCCAGACTTGGCGGCATCCTGACCCTTGCAGCAGTCGCGGTCACCGCCGGCTTGCTGGTCGCCACGAATCTGGGTTCTGTCACCACGGCCCCCCCCGCTCCCGCCGGCTCCAGCCCCTCCGTGGTGGCGCCAACCGCGGCCCCAACGCAGACATCAACAGCCGTACCGGGTGTAACGCCGTCTGTGGGCGCTTCAGTCCCGGTCCCGACCCCACCCGCTACTGCCCCTGCAGAGTGGCGGACGTTTGTCAGCGCCGCAGGGAAGATCTCTTTCGAGTACCCCGCTCAGTGGACTGCACTATGGCCCGTCCGGCGGCATCGGCGGCATGTGCCAGGGACCGGTCCCCTACACGGTCCTGGATTCAGTAGAACTCGCTTTGCCTCACAACCCGTCCGCGGCTGACGTCATAACGCCCCGTTTTGCCTTCCGGGCACTGCAGGAAGCCGGCCGTGTCACCGCGTCCTACGGCATCACGAGCAGTGCGGCCGGCAAGGACGGTAAGTCCTGCATGTTCTCACGTCGCTGAAGATCAAGGAGGGATAGTTTCCAAGGCGACGTCCGGGTCAGGTCCTTTCAACCCACTGCGCCCGCCAGGCCGGTGCCTCGAAGGCTTCGCTCCAGTAAGCCGTTTCCTTGGCGATCTTGCCGTCCCGGAATTCGAAGATGAACACCCTTTCGTACTGCGGCCCGTTGTAGTCCAGCAGGGCCTCGGCCACCACGAGGTTCCCGGCGCTAAGCAGCCGGCGTGGCGTGATGGTGGGCAGTTGGGGGAAGGCGTTATAGATACCCCTCCGGTTTTCGGCCCCGCGCACCACTTCCCCGGACTGCGGCCAGTGCATCACCGCATCGTCATGGAACAGCTCATCCATGACCTCGATATGGCGCTCGTTGATGCACGCAATGAGCCGCTCGACTGTGTTCTCGTTAGCACTGGATTCGCCCACGATGCGGCCTGATTCCTTGACCATTCCGACGGACCGTTAGTCCTTGAATTGTCCTCCTCCAGAGCGGCAGGCACCACGGCTTCCGCTGTCCCGTCGGTTGGGCCGCCGTGAGTTCGTCCAGATTGCCTCACTTGTCGAATATCGATAGGCTTGCATTGTTATTCGATATCAAGGAGACCCAAATGGGAAAGCTGCTCACCCTCGCCCTGCGCGCCGTCCTGGCGCTGGCACTCGCCGGCTCGCTGTTTGTCCAGGTCAGGATGGTGCCACTGATCTCCGTTGACCTGGAAGAAGCCGGCACTGACGCAGGCAACCGAATTCTTGCACTGGTGATTGTGGTCCTGGGCATCGCCACCGTCCAAGTCACCCTGGTGTGCGTCTGGCGCCTCCTGACCATGGTGCGGCGCGGGACCGTGTTCTCCCACGCGGCTTTCCGCTACGTTGACATCATTTTCGGCGCAGTCGCCGCCGCGTCAGTGCTCGTGTTCGCGCTGGCCGTGATGCTGGCACCCGGCGACGCGGCCCCCGGTATCGTGCTGCTGATCTGCGGGGCGTCCCTCCTGATTGCGGGGGTGGCGCTGATTGTCCTGGTGCTCAGGACGCTTCTCGCCCAGGCAGTGGCGCGCGACGCCGAAGCGAACCATCTGCGCGCCGAGCTCGGCGAGGTGATCTGATGCCCATCGTGGTGGACATCGACGTTATGCTCGCCCGGCGAAAGATGCCCGTGGGTGAGCTTGCTGACCGGATCGGCATCACGCCGGCCAACCTGGCAGTCCTCAAAAATGGCCGGGCCAAGGCGGTGCGCTTCACAACATTGGAGGCACTGTGCGAGGTCCTGGCCTGTCAGCCCGGAGACTTGCTTCGGTGGGAACCGGGGGAATCGGAAGACGCGGCGGCGTTATGAGGGGCAGACTGGTGAAATGACACTTTCACCGCTAGTCAAGCTCAATGACGGCCACAGCATCCCGCAGCTGGGACTTGGCACCTGGCCGCTGGATGACGATCAGGTGGCTGCCGCCGTCGTCAGCGCTGTTGAAGCCGGGTACCGGCACATCGATACCGCCGTGAAATACGGGAACGAGGAGGGTGTTGGCAATGGCATGCGGGCCAGCGGGGTGGACCGGGCCGAGCTGTTTGTCACCACCAAACTGGACGGGCAGTTCCAGGGTCAGGACCGCGCCGTAGCGGGCCTGGAAGGGTCGCTGAAGCGTATGCGGCTGGACTACGTGGATCTCCTGCTGATCCACTGGCCGCTCCCCCAACGCGACGAATTTATTTCGACCTGGAAAACGTTCGAGCGATTGCAGGCAGAGGGCAAAGTACGGTCCATCGGTGTCTCCAATTTCAAGCCTGCCCACCTGGAACGGTTGCTGGCTGAGACTGACGTTGTGCCGGCCGTAAACCAGATTCAACTGAGTCCGGCGATCACCCGGGTGGCTGAACGCGAATTTCATGCCCGGCACGGAATCGTGACGGAGTCATATAGCCCGCTAGGCGGGTCCGGAGCCAGTTTGCTGAAGGCTCCGATCCTTGTCCAGCTTGGCGAAAAGTACGACAAAACGCCTGCTCAACTGGTGTTGCGGTGGCATATTGAGCAGGGACTTGTAGTTATTCCGAAATCAGGCGATCCGGAGCGGATGCGCGAGAATCTGGACATCTTTGATTTCGCTCTGGATCGGCAGGATCTCGCGGAACTTGCCATTCTGGACGAGGGTCTCGGAGCGGGTAACGATTCAGACACAACCGGTCATTAACGGGCCCCAAACACTCGTTTTACGGGGTATCAGACTGGCTAAACGAAACTAAGCATGATTACTATTGAGGCAGAAGGATGAAGCGTCCCGGGATCCGGGTACCTCCTTTATGTAGGAAGAAGGACGACAAAAATGGGCTTCTTTGCTTTTTTGATTCTTGGCCTTATTGCCGGCGCGATTGCTAAGGCGATCCTTCCGGGCAAGCAGGGTGGCGGATGGATCATCACCCTTATTCTCGGCGTTGTTGGAGCATTCCTCGGCGGCTGGCTCGGCGGACTGCTTTTCAACGCTCCGCTGCAGGAGTTCTTCTCGCTGCAGACGTGGCTGCTCGCGATTGCCGGCTCGATCATCGTGCTGCTGATCTACGGCATGGTCACGAAGCGCAGCGTCCGCGGCTAATTTCTTCACCGACGTGAAACCGGCCCTGGGACCCCCATCCCCGGGCCGGTTTTCTTTCTCCGGCCAATAAACCGGGGACTGGCACCCTTCTCAACGAGCAGGAGTTCATCATGAAATCTAAACTTCTTTTGGGTATCGGGATCGCGGCAGGCTATGTCCTGGGCTCGCGGTCCGGCCGGGCAGCATATGACAAACTCAAGGCAAGAGCGGTCACCGTCTGGGACAGCAAGCCTGTCCAGGACAAGGTCCATGCCGCAACGGACGCCATCAAGGAAAAAGCTCCGGACGTGGCTGACCAGTTGGGTGAGGCAGCCCGCCGGGCAAGCACCGTGATCGGCTCAGCCATGCACCACGACACCGCAACCGGTAATGGCAAGGCAAAAACGTCCGACATCGGCGCCTCCGCCGCGGCGGCCGGAACCGCTGGTTCCGCCGGGGACCACATTCCCGCCCACAGCACCCACCCGGAAACGGTGAACCTTGGGACCTCGGATGTTGAATCCGACCCCGCGCTGAACGACTCCCAGGGCCAGGACTGGTCCGACGAGGGCGGCGCAACGCCCGCCGGAGCGGCCACGAACGTCGACCCCAGGCGGGAATAGCCACTCCTTCCCTGCGAGGACGTGACGGCCCGGTTGCCGCGTGACATGTAGCCGTGCGGGAACTGTGCTAAAACTGATTGACCTTGCTGGCCGTCGCGATCCTTGGGGGACGCGGCGGCCAGCGGCGTCCTAGGCGATGGCAATCAACCGCAGGTTACTTAGCCCGTGGCTAATGGGGGGAATACAGATGAGCACTGCAGGCACCAGCCCCACCCCGCCTCCGGGCTGGTACCCCGACCCCGCCGGGACCGGCCGGGTGCGCTGGTGGGACGGCTCCGGATGGACCGACCAATTCAGCACGCTTCAGCAAGGCATGTACGCCGGACCTAATACGGCGGGGCCATATGCAGCGAACCTATATGCGCCAGCGGCCATCCAGCGGCCCCATATTAGCCGTGATGCTCCGGTCTACAATCCGCTGATCTGGGCCATTACTCTCCTCCCGCTGCTGTCGTCGACCCTCTTGCTTCTCTGGAATCCGGAACTCCGGTTTATTACCGTCGGGCGGCAGCAGACCCCCACCCTGGACCCGTTGTCGATCTTCACTCCCGCGTACTTCATGCTGGTCGTTTCGGGCTTCCTGGTATACGCAGTTTCCGTGCTGCTTGCCTACTTCGACTCCGAGCGGCTCAAACGCGCCGGTGTTGTCCGGCCGTTCCATTGGGCCTGGAGCTTCCTCAGCAGCGGCGTGTATGTCATCGGCCGCTCGGTGATCGTGTCGCAGGTGGCCCGCGGACGGGGGCTCGTGCCCATCTGGGTGCTGATCGGTGTCTTTGTCCTCAACATCGTGGTGACAAACATCAAGATGTCGGAGCTGATGTCGTCGATGATTGCGACCATTCCCGCGTAACTACTAACGAGCGCCAGCGGGGCTTGAATTAGGGCGGATCACCAGCACTTCAGTTCCCCATGACTCTGACCTCCGGGGTCCGGGGTCCGGGAATGAGCGTCGCTAGAGTGTAATTTCCTCGCAGCGGACCCGCCCGGCGTCCTGCACGGGGCTCTGTTAGAGAGCACATTATGCTCAATGGCCTGCTTTGCAAGATTAACTTGGGCATCACTGGCTCGCGGAGTCCAACCCTGATGGCACCCCTCCGGAAACACTGCACGAAGTGCGGAAAATATGATGCCCGAGGTGACCGCTGGTCGGGGCGCCTTGCGCTCGGTGACCACCCTGGCGACCCGGCCGGAAGCCAGTACTACGATTGATCCGGGCGCTGCCGTCAGGCGCCCTTAGAATACGTCGCTATTTGAAGGCTTGAAGTAGCGGCCTGCAGTGCACCGCGGCGATTCGCCCGTGCTGGTCCGCCGGGCTTCTGCCATTGCCGGGCGGACGAAGGCAGAATTCCCGTTGCCGGCCTAAATGTCAGTGCCTCACGGCAGAGTATTCCCATGGAGGCTTTGACGGAGCAGCTCACGGGGAACGGCAGCCGTTCCGCTGTGCAATTGCGCGCCGCCTCCACAGCTGACGAGTGTTCCCGAGGCGGAGTGCCCGACGCCGGCAATAATGTCAGTGCCTCACGGCAGAGTATTCCCATGGAGGCTTTGACGGAGCAGCTCACGGGGAACGGCAGCCGTTCCGCTGTGCAATTGCGCGCCGCCTCCGCAACTGACGAGTGTTCCCGAGGCGAAATCCCCGGCCCCGGCAATAATGTCAGTGCCTCACGGCAGAGTATTCCCATGGAGGCTTTGACGGAGCAGCTCGCGGGGAACGGCAGCGTTTCTGCCGTGGCTGCGCCGGCGAGTCTGGCGGCGGCGATCGGCGTCGTCCGCGCCGCTGCCGCCGCGGCCCCGGCCCACCTGGCCATGGCCTCCTATCTGGAGGCCGCCGATTACGCCGGCCTCACCGAAGAACTCTCCCGCACCGTGGAATACCTCCAGATCCTCTCCGCCGGGGCCGTGGACCGCACCCGCACCCAAGCCATCGCCGACGCCGCTGCCACCCGGGCGGTCAGGTCCTGGACCACCGGCTGGGACAGCACCGGCATCGAAACCGTCACCGAAACCGACGCAGCCTGGCCCGCCGGCACAGGCACTCCTGCTCCTGCGTCCGGATCACCGGCAGACGACGGCTGCAAAAACACCGCCGAATTCCTCCGTCTACGGCTGCGGATCGGTGGCGGCGAAGCCAAACGCCGCCTCCACCTCGCCCACGCCATCCTCCCCGAAACCACCCTCACCGGCGACACCCTGCCACCGGCCCGCGAACACCTCGCCGCAGCCCTCACCGCCACCAGCGGCACGACAGACGCCGGCACCGAACCCGGCACCCCCGGGCAGTCCCAGCCCTGCGCCGGACCCGTGATGTCCTCCCAGGCCGGGACCATCATCAACGCCACCCTGGACCGCCTCACACACCACACCACCGCCGAAACCCTGGACCGGATCGAACACGACCTGACCCGCGCCGCCGCGACCACCGACCCCGACTTCCTCGCCCGCCTCGCCCGCCGCTGGGCCGACACCCTCGACGCCGACGGCACCGAACCCACCGAAGAAGCCCTCCGCCACACCCAAGGCGCGTTCATCCGCAAACCCCGCCACGGCCTGCACCACCTCGAAATCTTCGCCACCACCGACCAATACGAACACTTCGCCACCATCATGAACGCCGCCACCAACCCCCGCACCCACCCCACCACCAGCATGGGAAACCCCGACGGGACAAGGCAGGGCGGGCGGCAGGACACCGGCGTGTGGCAGGACAATAGCGTGGACCTGGACCGGCGCACCCGGCCCCAGAAACAACTCGACGGCATCATCACCGCCTTCAAAGCAGCCCTCACCACCAACAAACTCCCCACCGCAGGCGGGAACCGCCCCCAAATCATCGCGACCATCAACTACCAGGACCTCCTCCCCCACCTCCCAGCCCCGGAAACCGGCAGCAGAGACACAGGCACGGGCAGTTTCATCTTCACCGGCCCCGTCGCGGCCGCCACCATCCGCAAACTCGCCTGCGACGCCGACATCATCCCCGCCCTCCTGGGCACCCACGGCGAAATCCTGGACCTCGGCCGCAAAACCCGCCTCTTCACCCCCGCCCAACGCCTCGCCCTCACCGCCCGCGACCAAGGCTGCACCTTCCCCAACTGCACCATCCCCGCACCCTGGTGCGAAGCCCACCACATCACCTACTGGTCACACAACGGCCCCACCAGCACCACCAACGGCGTCCTCCTCTGCTCACACCACCACCACCTCATCCACAAAGAACAATGGACCATCCACACCACCAACGGCACCCCCTGGTTCACACCCCCACGCCACATCGACCCCACCCAAAAACCCCAACAAAACCACTACTTCAAACCACCCCCACCACCCCAACGCGAATAAGCAGGACGTGTGTGCAGAGCGCCGGAGAAGGTTTGCCCCCAAGCGTGGCCACGGCACGGAGCAACGGTCCGGGCACGGGGCACGGACTAGGCGTGGCGCACGGGCCGTGGTGTAGATACGCCAAGCCGCCCCTAATAAACCCGAAGGCCGGGCGATGGCTAGTCGGCCCTGCCGATAACAACGGTGCCGTCGAACTCGTCCGATCGGACAGTCCTGACGGCCAATCCCGCAGCGGCCATGATCGAGGCAGTACTTCCCGCCTGCCGAACGCTCGTTTCGATGAGGAGAAAGCCGCCTGTGTGCAGCCATTCCACCGCCCCGGCGGCCACGCGGCGATGGAGGTCCCGGCCGTCCGCGCCGCCGTCGAGCGACATCATCGGCTCATAGTCACGAGCTTCGCGGGGCATGGTGGCAATCTCGGCCGTTGGGACGTAGGGGGCGTTCGCAGTAATGATCGAAACCTTCCCCTTGAGTGCGGGCGGAAGAGCCTGGTAGAGGTCCCCTTTGTGAACAGCCCCACCCACCTTGGCGACGTTCCGTCGAGCGCACACCACGGCAGCCGGGTCAATGTCCGCAGCATGGAGTTCAAGCCCTGGAATTTGGGACGCGATGGCTACGCCCGCTGCCCCGGACCCGCAGCAAAGGTCCACAACGACGGGAGGCGCTGCACCAGCGCGGTTCTCCCCCGAGAATTCAGTCGACAGCAGCGCAGCAGCTTCGTTGACCAGCAGTTCGGTACGGAGACGCGGAACAAAGACACCGGCGTCAAGCTCAATCCGCAGGCCGCAAAACTCCGCCCACCCCAGGATGTGCTCCAACGGATTGCCGGCAACGCGCCGCTCCACAGACGCCGCCACGTCGGCCGGAGACGCACCGTCAGCCATGAGAAGCCGGGCTTCCTCCTCGGCAAAGACACACCCGGCTGCACGGAGCCGTGGGACGATCGCGGCAACGGACCCGAGGCGCAATTCGGAGTTTTGCAAGGAACCCCTTTCGGTACACCGGCCAGAGGAGAAGTGTGTGCCTGACGTGACCGGATGATGGTTCAGGCCGCCCGCCATGGACCCCATGTTATGCGGACCATAGCGCGTTTGGGACGGTCTAAAAAGACTGGATTTATTGTGTGCAAGCGCTTACAGTTTGGCGTGGTCCACCGAGCAATCGCTGGGATTGCGTGGATCCTGTCCAACACAAACCGATAATCACCATCAATTAGCAGCCGCTCAAAACCCTGAACAGCATCGTCGCTACCAGGAAGGTCTCCTGACGTGAATCCACGCACCCCTAGAGGCACCACCCCGCGCCTCGACAGCAGTTTGAGAACCAGACCGCAGCATCCCGCACCGCCAGGCACCGCGTTGGCCCGGACCAAGCTGCTCCGCACAGCTTCCGTGGTGCTGGCGGCAGCATTGGCCCTTTCGGCAGTGGCGCTTCCAGCCCAGGCGGCGCCCGACCCCAATGACCCGGATCCACGGAAGCCCGCCCCGTCGTCGGCCGTCCACTCACGCCGCGCCCCGGTGACGGACGAAAATTTCTACTTTGTTATGGCGGACAGGTTCAGCAACGGCGACACCGCCAACGACGACGGCGGGCTGGGTCCGGACCCTATGGTGTCCGGGTTCGATCCCACTAAAAAGGGCTTCTACAACGGCGGTGACCTCACCGGGCTCCTGGACAAGATCGACTACATCCAGGGCCTGGGCACCACGTCCATCTGGCTGACGCCCAGTTTCAAGAATAAGGCGGTCCAACCAGAGGACAATTCGGCGGGGTACCACGGCTACTGGGTCACCGACTTCACGCAGATTGACCCGCATCTTGGCACCAATGATGAGTTGAAAAAGCTCATCAACGAGGCCCACTCGCGTGGCATGAAGGTCTACTTCGACATCATCACCAACCACACGGCAGACGTCATCGGCTATCGGGAGGGCGCCCGCCGACCCTACGTTTCCAAGGACACCAAGCCCTACAGGACGGCGGCCGGTGAGGTGTTCGACGACCGCGACTACGCAGGCTCCAAGAAATTCCCGAAACTCGACCCGAAGACATCATTTCCCTACGAACCCGTCCTCGACGAAGGCGAAGAAAATCTCAAAGTCCCCGGGTGGCTGAACGATCCAACGCTGTACCACAACCGCGGCGACACCACCTTTGCGGGCGAGGACTCCTACTACGGCGACTTCTTTGGCCTGGATGATCTCAACACTGAACACCACAAGGTGGTGGACGGCATGGAGGAGATCTACCAGACGTGGATCCGCGACTTCGGCGTGGACGGCTTCCGGATCGACACCATGAAGCACGTGAATGATGAGTTCTGGCAGGAATTCGGCCCGGAAGTGCTCAGCTACGCGAAGGCCCAGGGCAAGGACGAATTCTTTATGTTCGGCGAGGTCTTCGACACCAGCAAGAGCTTCACCTCGCAGTTCACCACCCGCAACCGGATGCAGGCGATTCTGGACTTCCCGTTCCAGGACGCGGCCCGCGGCTTCGCTTCCAAGAGCCAGGACGCCAGAACCCTGGAGACCTTCTTCGCCGGAGACGACTGGTACACCGACGCCGATTCGAATGTCTACCAGTTGCCAACGTTCCTGGGCAACCACGACATGGGCCGGATCGGCCACTTCATCGCCACTGACAACGCCGACGCCACCGACGCCGAAAAGGTGGCCCGGGACAGGCTGGCGCACGAGCTGATGTACTTCTCCCGCGGCAACCCGGTGATCTACTACGGCGACGAACAGGGCTTCACCGGTCCCGGCGGCGACCAGGACGCACGTCAGACGCTCTTCGCCAGCCAGGTGCCGGAGTACCTCGATGACGACCTGCTCGGCACCGATGCCACCCACGCCGCCGACAACTTCAACGCCAGCCACCCGCTGTACTCGACGATCAGCCAACTCGCGGCTGTGACCAAGGAACACCCGGCACTCCGCGATGGCGCGCATCAGCATCGCTACGCCTCCGAAGGCACCGGCATCTACGCGTTCTCCCGCACTGACGCGGAGGACCAGCGCGAATACGTGGTGGCGCTGAATAACAGCGAACAGCCGCAGACTGCCGAAATTCCCACCTACATCGGCAAGCGCAACTACACGAGGATCTATGGCGACGCGGCAAATGACGTGAAGACGGCCGCAGACGGCAAACTGAACGTCACCGTGCCGCCGTTGTCAGCGGTGGTTTACAAATCGTCCGGCCGCATTCCGCACTCCAAGGAAGCCCCCGCCGTCGTACTCCAGCAGCCTGCCGCGGCACCCGCGGACAATGGCAGGATCAAGGTAACGGCCGACGTCGGCGGTTCGTCGTTCTACGAGGTCACCTTCGAGGCGAAGACAGCTGGCGGCGGCTGGGTTCCGATCGGCACCGATGACACCGCGCCTTACCAGGTGTTCCACGACGTGGCGGCTTTGGATGCCGGCACGGCCCTGGAATATCGCGCCACCGTGCTGGATAACGGCGGCCACACCGCCACCAGCCAGGCCCGGACAGCAGCCGTTCCTGCGCCCGTCCTGACCATGCAGAAGCCCTTGGAAGGCAGCAACGTGGAAGGCACTGTGGAGCTGAGCGCTACTGCAGATCCGGAAAAGGCCAGCCACGTGGTGGCCTTTGAACGGAGCGTGGACGGTGCCGAATGGACAGCTGTTGGCACCGACGATTCCTCTCCGGTGTATTCGATGACGGACAACCTGGCTCCGTTGGAACTCCCAAACGGCACCGCGGTCCGGTACCGCGCCACGATGACCGGGCCGGGATTCAACCTGGTCAGCGAACCGCGGACGGTGATTGTCGGCGATGCTCCCCAACCGGACTCCGTGACTGTTCCCGGATCATTCAACAAGGACCTGGGCTGCCCGAAGGACTGGGATGAAACCTGTGCAGGGGCTGCGATGACCCTGGACCCGGCGGACAGGATCTGGCGGCTCACAGTCAACCTTTCCCCGGGCCAGTACGAGTACAAGGCGGTGCTGAACCAATCCTGGAACTCCAGCTACGGTGCCGACGGCGCCCTGGGTGGAAGCAACATCGTCCTGGACCACCCCGGCGGTGATGTGACGTTCAGGTATGACAACCGAACGCACATCATCAGCGCCGTCTATGCCTCGGACCAGCCGGCGGCAGTGTCCGTACCGGGAAGCATGAACGGGGAAATGGGCTGCCTCTCGGACTGGGATCCTGCATGTGACCAGGCCCAGCTCACACTGGACAAGGAGGACCTCGTCTGGAAGCTGACGGTTTCCAACCTTGTGGCCGGCAGCTACGCATTCAAAGCTGCCCTCAACCGTTCCTTGGGCATCAGCTACGGGGCGGGAGGCGCATCGCCCGGGGCTGACATTCTCTATGAGCACGACGGCGGCGCTGTCACCTTCCGGTACGACCACGTCACGCACCTGATGACGGCGGGTTAGCTGAAGCGTCAGCCGGGCGCTTGGCAAGCCCGCATTGCGGGGTCTCTGGCGGCAGTTCCTGGATGGTCGGGAACTAAAGTTCAGGGGCCCCGCAATGCTGTGCTCCGGTCACTTCGTGTACGTCCTAGTGCGGCTGCAGTTCGGAGGGCTGCCCTGCCTCGGGACCAGGGGTCCCGCCCATGGCAGCGACGAGGCGCTCCCGCGCGCGGCCCAGGTGTTCATCAAGCAGTTGGGCCGCAGCCTCGCCCTCGCCTGCCTCAATCAGTTCCAGGATCCTGCGGTGTTCAGCCAGGATGAGTTCAGTGTCCAGGAGGTGCAGCGACTGGACGCGGACCATGCATAGCCGCACTTCGCCCACCAGCGAGCGGTACATGCGGCTGATGCGCTCATTGCCCACAGCGTCGATCAGGCTCGTATGGAAGCGCATGTCAGGTTCCACGACATCCAGGGGCGCCCCGGTCTTTAATGCCGCGATGTCCCGGTTCGCCTGGACAGCCTCTTCCGGCACCTCGTGTGATCGCGCCAGCCGGCGCAGCACTTCGCTCTCCAGATATGCGCGGGCAAGGTAGATATCCCGCACCGATTCCGGCCCCAGTTCCACCACCCGCGCGGTCTTGTGCGTGCCCCTGTCCAGCAGTCCCTCCGCGACGAGTTTCTCAATTGAGGCCTTGGCGGTGGGGCGTGCCACGTCATAGGACGTGGCGATGTCTGTTTCAGTAAGCGCCTCTCCCGAACGCAGCTCACCCGAGAAGACCCGGCTCCGCAGATCCGCAGCGATCGCGTCGACGATTGAGACTGCTGCAATGCGCCCAGCCATGTGCACCCCTCTCAAAAGTTCCATCCGGTCATCTAATCCTGCCAGACAAATCAACAAAGGCACTTGACCTACATGTGTACTTGTTAGACAATCGAAGGGCGCCACGGTGTTGTGACGCCTAACACAATCTGGAGACACATGTTTCAGCAGATCCTCGACCCCATCGCCGGGTCCCTAGTGATTTCAGCCCTTTGCGCGGCCCTTCCCCTCGTACTTCTTTTCGTCCTTCTGGGCGTCTTCAAGGTCAAGGCACCCGTGGCTGCCCTTGCCGGCCTCGCCCTGTCCCTCGTTCTGGCCGTCGTCGGCTGGCAGATGCCGGTTAACCAAGCCTTGAGCGCCACCGCGGCCGGCATCTTTTATGGCCTGTTCCCCATCCTGTGGATCCTGATCAACGCGCTGTGGATCTACCGGCTCACCGTGGCCACGCCATGGTTCGCGGTACTGGGGCGCACCATCCGCTCCATTTCGAACGACCTCAGGATCCTGTCCATCCTGATCGCCTTCTGCTTTGGCGCACTCTTGGAGTCCCTGGCCGGCTTCGGGGCACCCGTGGCGATCTCTGCCGCCATGCTGATGGCTGCCGGCATGAAGCCCTTGAAATCGGCCATTGTGTCGCTGCTCGCCAACACCGCTCCAGTCGCTTTCGGAGCGATGGCCGCACCGATCATCGCCCTGAACGGCGTCACGGGCTTGCCGCTGAATGAGCTGTCCTCCATGGCCGGACGCCAGACGCCGTTCATCGCCCTGATCGTTCCCCTGCTGCTGGTGTTCATCGTGGACGGTCGCCGTGGCGTGAAGCAGACCTGGCCCGTGGCCCTCGTGGCAGGCGTGGCCTTCGGCGCAGCGCAGTTTGTCACCTCCAACTACTTCGCCGTGGAACTCACTGACGTTGTGGCCGCCGTGGTAACAGTGGCCGCCGTGCTGCTGATGCTGAAAGTGTGGCAGCCGAAGGAAACCGTCGGAATGGGCGGAGCGGTGCAGACTGCACCGGAAGCAGCGGAGGCAGCCGCCGTCGGTGCCCGCACAGATTCCGTCGGCGGTTCAGCCAGCGGAGTCAGCGCAAAACACGCTGCCGGCCGGCCCGCACCGGGCAGCGCTGCGCCAACTGACAACGGTGTACCCAGCGATAACTCGAGGCCCGAGCCGCGGCAGATCTGGATGGCGATCGCCCCGTACCTGATCATCATCGCGGTATTCTCAGTGGCCCAGATTCCGTTCGTCAAGGCCTGGCTGAGCCACGTCGGCACTGTCACGTTCGCCTGGCCCGGACTGGACATCACAGACTCAGCCGGCAAGCCCATCGCCGCCACGAAGTTCAAGCTGGACCACCTCAAGGCCACCGGCACCCTCCTGCTTTTCTCGGGCCTGCTCACCATGCTGCTGTACAAGATCACGGCATCCCAGGGCTTCCGCATCTACCGGGACACCCTGGTTCAGCTGCGCTGGACAATCGTCACCGTCACAGCCGTACTTGGCCTCTCCTTCGTCATGAACCTCTCCGGCCAGACCACCACCCTAGGCTTTGCGCTTGCCTCCGCGGGCGGCTTCTTCGCCCTCCTCTCCCCGCTGATCGGGTGGATCGGCGTGGCACTCACCGGCTCCGATACCTCCTCGAACTCCCTGTTCGGCCAGATGCAGGCAACGGCAGCAGAGCAAACCGGCCTCTCCCCTGTCCTGATGGCCGCTTCCAACTCCTCCGCAGGGGTGATGGGCAAGATGCTGTCGCTGCAGAACCTGGCCGTGGCCTCCGCTGCGGTGGGACTTGACGGCGCCGAGGGAACACTTTTCCGGAAGCTGATCGGCTGGAGCCTCGGCCTGCTGGCACTCATCACCGTTCTGATCTTCCTGCAGTCCACCCCCGTCCTCGGCTGGATGGTGCCCTGATGGCTCCCCTCGATCTGGCAGGCCTCCGCGGAGCGGTGCAGGACCCCGCGCAGGTAAAGACCCGCGCAATCGACCTGCACGCCAACGCCCACGACGCCTCCCACTTCCTCTTGATCCCCCAGGCCGTGGTGACCGCGGGCAGTGCTGCCGAAGTCGGCGCACTGCTGCGTGCCAGCGCCGCCCAGGGCGTGCCGCTGACGTTCCGCTCCGGCGGAACCAGCCTGAGCGGCCAGGCGGTCACCGACGGCGTCCTGGTGGACGTCCGCCGCAACTTCAGGGACGTCGAGGTGCTCGACGACGGCGCACGGGTCCGCGTGCAGCCCGGCGTCACCGTCCGGGCGCTCAACGCGAGGCTGGCCCGCTACGGCCGGAAGTTCGGCCCGGATCCGGCCAGTGAGGCAGCGTGCACCATCGGCGGCGTTGTGGCCAACAATTCCTCCGGGATGAACTGCGGAACCGTGGACAACACGTACCGGACGCTGGAGTCGTTGACCGTGGTGCTGCCCTCCGGCACCGTCATCGACACCGGAGCGCCGGATGCGGACCGGAAGCTCCGCGCCCTTGAACCGGAACTCTACGAAGGCCTGGCCCGGCTGGCCCGACGGGTCCGGGAGAATGCCGGCTCCGCCGCCATGATCAGGCAACAGTTCGCCATGAAAAACACCATGGGCTACGGCCTGAACTCCCTGCTGGATTTCCAGAGCCCGGTGGACATCATGGCCCACCTGATCGTCGGCAGCGAAGGCACCCTGGGTTTTGTGGCGGAGGCGGTCTTCCGCACCATCCCGCGGCTCCAGCACGCCGCCGCCGGCCTGTTGGTGTTCCCGGACCTTGAGGCCGCCAACGCCGCCCTGCCCGCCCTCGTCGAAACGGGGGCGGCAACCATCGAACTGATGGACGCGCTGTCCTTGAAGGTGGGCCAAACACTCAAGGGAACGCCCGCCGTCGTGCAGGACCTCGCGGTCCGGGATCACGCCGCCCTGCTCGTGGAGTACTCCGCCGGCAGCGCCGGGCAGCTGGCGGAACTCCAAGGGACAGGTGAGGGCATCCTCCCGGGCCTCGGGCTGTCCGCGACCGCCCGGTTTACCGGTGACTCACGGGAACGCGGGCAGCTCTGGCAGCTGCGCAAGGGCCTGTACGCATCTGTCGCCGGTGCCCGCCCCCAGGGCACCACCGCACTGCTGGAAGACATTGTGGTCCCCGTTCCGGTGCTGGGCCGGACCTGCCGGGAACTGATCCGGCTCTTCGACAAGTACGGCTACGACAACAGCGTGATCTTCGGCCATGCGAAGGACGGCAACGTCCACTTCATGCTCACGGACGGTTTCGCCACCCCCGGAGAACTGGAGCGATACAGCGCCTTCACCGAAGACATGGTGGACCTGGTCCTGGCCGAGGGCGGATCCCTGAAGGCGGAGCACGGGACAGGGCGGGTCATGGCACCCTATGTCCGCAGGCAGTACGGCGAAGAGCTCTACGACGTTATGCGCCGCATCAAGCAGCTTTTCGACCCCGCCGCGATGCTCAACCCCGGCGTGCTGATGGACGAGGATCCGCTGGCGCACCTGCGGCACATCAAGACAGCGCCGCCGGTGGCCGACGAAGTGGACCGCTGCGTCTCCTGCGGTTACTGCGAGCCGGTGTGCCCCAGCAAGGACATCACCCTCACTCCGCGCCAGCGCATCGTCACGCTGCGCGCCATCGAAACCGCGCGGCTGGCCGGAGACGCCGCCCTGGTCAAGGAACTGGAAAAGGACTACGAGTACGAATCCGTGGACACGTGCGCCGTGGACGGAATGTGCCAGACCGCCTGCCCTGTGGACATCAACACGGGATCGCTCGTCAAGAAACTGCGGCAGGCCGATGCCGGCCCGCTCGCCAACGGGGCTTGGAACGCCGCCGCCAAGCACTGGGAAGGCGTCACCCGCGGTGCCGCGCTTGCCTTGACAGTAGTCAACAAGCTGCCGGCGGCCGCCGTCGCGCCGCCGAACAGGGCTGCGCGGGCAGTCCTCGGCGAGGACACCGTCCCGCTGTATTCCGCCGAACTGCCGGGCGGCGGTTCGGTGCGGAAGCGTCCGACGCCGACGGGTGACGTGGACGCGGTCTACTTCCCTGCGTGCGTGGGGACCATGTTCGGCCCCGCGGGAACGGCCCGGGACACGAAGGGACACGGCGTTCAGTACAGCTTCGAACAGCTGTGCGCGCGGGCCGGCCTCACCCTCCTCGTCCCGGAAGGCATCGACGGGCTCTGCTGCGGCACCCCGTGGTCCTCCAAAGGCATGGCTGCCGGCCAGACAACGATGCGGGAGAAGACGCTGGCGGCCCTCCGGGAGGCAACCCGGGACGGCGAGCTGCCCATCGTCTGCGACGCATCCTCGTGTACCGAGGGCCTGCGCCAGGCCGTCGAATCCGACAGCCCGGCCGCAGGGCAGCGTCCGCTGCGCATGGTGGACGCCGTGGACTTCGCGGCCGAACGGATCCTTCCCGGACTCCCGGACCATGCGAAACTCGAGTCCCTGGCCCTCCATCCCACCTGTTCATCCACCAGAATGGGCCTCAACGATGCCCTCGGGGCCGTCGCCGGCGCCGTGGCCGAGCGCGTGGAGGTCCCGGAAAACTGGGGCTGCTGCGCGTTTGCCGGGGACAGGGGAATGCTGCACCCCGAACTGACAGCATCGGCAACCGGGAAGCAGGCCGCGGAGGTGGCCGACATAGGCGCTGCCGCGCACGCCTCATGCAACCGGACCTGCGAACTGGGTATGACCAGGGCAACGGGTGAGCAGTACCGCCACGTGCTGGAACTCCTGGACGAAGTCACCCGCTGAGCCGGGGCCAGGCGGTTCAGCCCGAAGTCAGCTCCGCAGCGACTCCGACACTGCCGCCAGGAGCGTGTTGAACCTGGCGTTGCCGGGAAGATCGTCGAGGTAGACCGGCCTCCCGGCCGGATCTCCCAGCGGAACCTGCCAGTTCGGATACAGCGCTTCGGTGGTGCCCGGCTGGTTCTGGACGCGCCGCTCCCCCACGGCGTCGACCAGCGCCACGCCGAGCAATGCCGACGGCGTCTGGGCAAGCAGGCGGTGCAGCGCCACGATGGTGCGCTCCTCCGCTGCCGACGAACCGGCGGAAGCGGCCTCACCGTCTGCGCCTGCGGACTCCGGCAGCAGCCCGCGTTCCCGCAGCAGCCCCATCATCTTCTCCAACGTTGCCTCATGCTCCTCGCGTTCTTCCGCTTCGGAGCGTTCCAGCAGGCCCAGCCTGCTGCGGAGCGCCACATGGTCACCCGCCAGGTAGCCGGCAGTGGGCGGAAGGTCGTGGGTGTTGACGCTGGCGAGTGCCTGCGGACGGTAGCGTTCGGGCGGCAGCGGGGAGTCGCCGTCGTTCTCGAACCAGAGAATGGACGTTCCCAGGATGCCGCGGGCAGCCAGATAGTCACGAACCCACGGCTCAAAGGTTCCCAGGTCCTCGCCGATCACCACGGCGCCGGCACGCTGGGCCTCCAGCGCCAGGATGCCGATCAGGGCATCGTGGTCGTACCTGACGTAGGCGCCGTCGCGCGGTGAGTTGCCCGCCGGAACCCACCACAGGCGGAACAGGCCCAGGACGTGGTCCACGCGGATGCCGCCGGCGTGCCGGAGCACGGTGGACAGCATGTTGCGGAACGGGGCGTACCCGGCCTCGGCCAGGCGGGCAGGATGCCACGGCGGCTGGTTCCAGTCCTGGCCCTGCTGGTTGTACATGTCCGGCGGCGCCCCCACGCTGATCCCGGGCGCCAGCACACCGCGGAGCGTCCAGGCGTCGGCGCTGCTCTGGTCAACACCGACAGCGAGATCGTGCACCACGCCCAGCCGCATCCCGGACGTGCGGGCAGCATGCTGCGCGTTCTCGAGCTGCTCGTCGCAGACCCACTGCAGCCAACGGTGGAAACCGATCCGGTCCGCAAGCTTCCCGCGCAGGGCCTCGGCAGCCGGGGACCCCAAGGCGCAGTCCGGGTCTGACCAGAGCGGGTCTTCCGGCCCGAGGTCCTCGCGGATAGCGGACCACAGCGCAAAATCATCCAGTCCACTGCCGGAGATCCGGCAAAATTCGTCGAACGCAGCCTGCCGCGCCGGCGAGCGCCGTGCGTGGTAGAGCAGCTCCAGGGCTTGGAGTTTGGCGGCGAAAACAGCGTTCCGGTCCAGCCGGTCCGCATCCTTGTTCAGGCCCTGGATCTGGTCCTGCAGCCTGTCGATCGTGGCACGTCTGCGCGGCTTCAGATAGGCGAGCTCCGGAATGGCCTCCACCCGGATGTAGAGCGGGTTGAAAAACCGGCGGGTGGACGGCGAGTACGGCGATGGCTGGACCGGCGGGACGGGCTCCGCGGCGTGCAGCGGGTTGACCAGGACATAGTCCGCACCCCGTTCGCCGCTGATCGCCGCAAGGTCCGCGAGGTCAGCGAAATCGCCGATGCCCCAGGAACGCTTCGAGCGCACGGAATACAGTTGCGTGGCCAGACCCCAGCCGCGGCGCTCTACCAGGGAATCGGCTGTGGTGAGCCGCGCCGGGACCACCACCAGCGCACATTCGGCAGTGACGCCGTCGGACTCGGCCTGCAGCGTATGCCATCCCAGCGGCAGCCCCTCCGGCACAGAGAACGTGGCCCGCCCGGTTGGCACGCCGTCCACGTCCTGCGGCGGAACCCAAACATCCGCCTGGGCCGCCTCCACCGGTTCACCCGCTTCCGGCAGCACTGTCACGCGGGCCGTGGCACCGTCCCGGAGATGGACCGGAACCAGCGCGGTTTCGCCGTGTTGAACCACGACGGCGGGTGGCAGCATCCGCCGCCACGGCGCCAGTTCCGCCTCGGCCAGGGCAGCTTCGATCAGCCCGTTGGTGTGCGCCTGGACGCCCAGCGCCGCAAGGACCTTGACCAGGGTTTCCGGGGCGACGCTGTGGGGCAGCCCGTCCCAGCCGTGAAACGAGGTGCCAACGCCGTGGGCATCGGCCAGGCGCTGCAGGAGTTGTTGGTCCACGGACTCATGACCGGCCGCTCCACCGTCGCCTGGCGGAGCCGGCGTTCCGGAGAATTGAGCGTACTGCTGGTCTGGAGCCTTCATGGATGTCCGCCTCGTCTGGTGTGATGGGCCTGAACTTACATTGCGTCCTGGTCAACCGCGGGCTTCGTCGCCCCCGGACAACTGTCGGTTCCGATTATTGCAGGGTCGCGTGCTTTGCCTGCTCAGGGTCGTTGCCGGGTCCGTAACCTAACGGCAGGCGGCAGCGCCCGGGGCGCCCGCCGTCCGGGCAGCGCTGTGCCCGGACTTCGGCCATTCCGCCGCCGGCCCTCGGGCGGTTCAGCGTGCCGCGAGTGAATTCAACGTGTCCCGGATCCCGTTCAACGCAGGATCCCGCAAGGACACAAACGCCGGCTTGAGGAAGGGCTGGAGGATCTTCGCCGGCCCCTTGATGCTGAACTCAGCCGTGTACTTGACCAACGAACCCTGAGCGGAGGGGCTGACGTCGATGGAATCGAACGCGGTGACAGTCTTGTTCTCGCCGCGGAGCTTGATGTGGCTGTCGGTCAGCTCAATGACTTCGTATTCCAGGGACTGACGCTTACCCCGGAATTCGGATTCGGCATGGTAGCGGTGACCGACTGCCACCGGTCCCGGCGTGAGCTTGTCCATCACCGGCGTGCCCGGGTCCCATTCGCTTGTGTTCTCGAACTCGGAGAGGAAGGCGAAGGCCTTCCCGGGAGAAAGTTTGGTTTCCACGCTGCCGCTGACTGTGATCATCCATCCAGTGTAGGAACCGAAGGCGGGCGGCACAGCCCCTTACGCGCGGACGGTTTCCCTGAGGCACAAAACAAACTCCTCCACGGCGGGCGACTCGCCATGAGGCCGGGCAACGTGGAGTTCGGTCTGCGGCCTGCCCGCGAAGCGGCGCGTGGTGACGCCGGGCATCTGGAACCGCTGCACCGATTCCGGCAGGACGGAGATTCCCAGCCCGGCGGCAACCAGGCCCAGGACAGTTTCCTGGTGGATGGCCTGCTGCACAACATTTGGCGGGGTCGGCAGCGAGTCAAAGAGGCGAAGGACCCGCGCCACGAAACCGGGCATCAGCCGGTATGGGAAGAGGATCATGGGCTCCCCCTCAAGGTCCAGCGGCCGGATTTCGGTCGCAGCCGCCAAAGGGTGGGATTCGGGCAGGACAACCACCAGGTCCTCCGTGCTGAGCAGTTCGAGGTTCAGCCCGGGAACGTCACCGGGATCCCGGATCAGGCCGAGATCCAGGTTACCCTCCAGCAGTTGCTCAATCTGCTCTCCGCTGGTGAGCGGGTTCAACACCAGGTCAATGCGCGGGCTCTGCTGCCGGAAGGCCCGGATTGCTTCGGGCACGGCGGTGTAACTCGCCGAACTGACGAAGCCAACCCTGATTTTGCCGCTCTTTCCGGCGGCGACGTCGGCAACATCCCCTGCGGCGTCGTCGAGGTCCGCCACAGCAGCCTGGACCCGTTCCCTGAACGCCTGCCCGGCGGCGGTCAACGCAACGCTGCGGGTGGTCCGGTCGAACAGTTGGACCCCCAGCTCACGTTCCAGCCTCCGGATGGCAACCGTCAGCGGCGGCTGGGTCATGTGCAGGCGCTCCGCGGCGCGGGCGAAATGCAGCTCGTCGGCGACGACGAGGAAGTACCGAAGTTGCCGGAGTTCCATCATGATTCTTTCGATTGACGCCAATAATTACTAGTCAAATGATATTGGACGGGCACGGTTTGTGAATGAGTTACTGATTGTAGTCCCAGGGCAGCCACACAAGCGCCCGTCCCGTACCAAGGAGCCACCCATGGAATCGACTGAATACGCCGTTGTTGGCGCCGGGCTCTCCGGATCTGCCGCTGCCTGGCATCTCGCCGCCCGCGGCCACGACGTTGCCCTGCTCGAACGCTCAACTCCGGCCAACGATGCCGGCAGCTCCCACGGCTCTGCCCGGATTTTCCGCTACGCCTACCCTGAAGAGTTCTACGCCGGCCTCGTCCAGGAGGCGAAGGCCGGGTGGGACGAACTGGCACGCCTCAGCGGCAAACAACTCATCACTCCGACGGGCGCCGTGGACTACGGCGCCATCCGTGAGCCCGAACGCCTGGCCGCGGTGCTGGCGGCCCGCGGCATCGACCATGAACTCCTCAGCGCCGACGAGGCTAACCGCCGCTGGCCGCAGATCGCCTTCGACACCCGGGTGCTCTGGCACCCGGACGCCGGCGTCATCGACGCCCACGAATCCGTCGCCGCCATGGTTGACCAGGCGGCGGCGCACGGCGCCGCGCTGTACACCAACTGGGCCGTCACCTCGATAGCCGCGTCCGACGGCGGGTACCTCCTGACGTCTGCGGACGGACGTTCGCTCCGGGCCGCCAACGTGGTTGTTGCTGCCGGCGGCTGGCTTCCGCAGCTGCTCGGATCGCTGTCGCTGCCCTCAGCCTTCCTGGCAGGAATGCCCTCGCTTGAAGTGCGCCAGGAACAGGCCTACCACTTCCCTTACGCTGACGGGACGGACCATGGCGCGTCACCGTGGCCCACCTTCATTCACAAACGTGCGGGCTGGCAGGCTTATGGCCTCCCCGGCGGCCGCGACGCAGGGTTCCGCGGCCAAAAGGTCGGCGAATACAACGGCGGAAAAATCCTTCCCTCCGCGGCGGATCAGGACGGACAGATCGACCCCGCCAACCGCCGTCGGGTCATCGATTACGTGGAGCAGTACCTGCCCGGGCTGGTCCCGGAACCGTACGCCGAAACAACCTGCCTGTTCACCAACACACCTACCGAGGACTTCATCCTCGACCGCGCCGACGGCATCACCATCCTCTCCCCCTGCTCCGGGCACGGCGCAAAATTCGCCCCGCTGATCGGCCAGCTCGCCGCGGACCTTGCCACCGGCGCAGGGCCCGTCCCGGATCAGTTCCGGCTCGCAGCCCGGGCCAGCCGCGCAGGGTTGAGCCACGCAGAACTGACCCACGCAGAACTGACCCACGCAGAACTGACCCACGCAGAGTTGGGGGCCCGCTGATGTCGCCGCGTACCGAAACCACTCACCTGGAGGCCCCGGCTCCCGCTGCCACTCCCGCTGCTACGGTAACGGGCCTGCTCTCCGACATCGCCGGCACCGGCACCGACGCGCTCCGCGGCGGCTACACCCGGCCCGTGTACTCCACCGCGGAACTGGACCTGCGTACCTGGTTCATCGAGCAGGCCTCGAAGCGCGGGCTTTCCGTGGAAACCGACCGCAACGGCGCCATCTGGGCCTGGTGTGACGTGCCTGGCGGGGACCGCCGCAACAGCCTGGTCACCGGCAGCCACCTGGACTCGGTGCCTGGCGGCGGGCCCTTCGACGGGCCCCTCGGCGTCGCCTCAGCACTGGTGGCAGTGGACATCCTCAAGGCCCGGATAGCTGTTCCCACGCGTCCGCTGGCTGTTGTGGTGTTCCCGGAAGAGGAAGGTTCGCGGTTCGGTGTGGCCTGCCTCGGTTCGCGGCTGATGACCGGCGCCATCGATCCGGACAAGGCCCGGAACCTGCGGGATCCTGACGGCTCCACCTTCGCGGACGTCGCGCAGGCCAACGGACTGGACCCCCGTTTCATTGGCCGGGATGAAGAACTTCTTGACCAAATCGGTGCTTTTGTGGAGCTGCATGTTGAGCAGGGCCGTGGCCTGATCGACCTGGACCAGCCCGTAGCGATCGCATCGTCCATCCTTGGCCACGGCCGCTGGCGCCTGAGCGTCCACGGACAGGGAAACCACGCCGGTACAACGCTGATGGCTGACCGGCAGGATCCCATGGTGTCAGCCTCCCGCATGGTGGTTGCCGTGCGGGACATCGCCCGGAAGCAGCCCCACACCCGGGCCACGGTAGGACGGCTCCAGCCGGTCCCGGGCGGGACCAACGTCATCGCCTCGCGTGTTGATTTCTGGCTGGATGTCCGGCATCCCGACGACGCCGTGACGGCTGCCGTGGTGCAGAGCATCCACTTGCAGGCACAGGTTATTGCGGCCGAGGAGGGCTGCCGGGTTGAGCTGCGGGAAGAGTCGCTGAGCCGCACCGTGCACTTCGATCAAGGCCTGCAAAAGGACCTCCAGCGGGCCCTGCCGCAGGCACCCATCCTGGACACCGGCGCGGGCCATGACGCCGGCGTCCTGGCGCCCTTCCTCCCCACTGCGATGATCTTCGTCCGCAATCCCAGCGGTGTTTCCCACTCCCCCGAGGAACACGTGGTGGATGAGGACGCTGAAACAGGGGCACGCACCCTGGCCGATGCCCTGCAGGCGCTGATGATCAGCTGATGGCCTGGCCATGGGCGAAAGGTCAGCGTTGGCTCCGCGGCTTGGGTTTGATAACCCAAGCCATGGAGCCGGCCGCGGCCATCGCGGCGTTGCGCGGTGCTGCGCCGGTGCCGAGCATGGCGAAGCGGCCCATGAGGCGCGAGGACAGCACCAGCCGTTGCGTTCGCTTCCTGCGGGCTTTGTCGAAGGCAGCAAGGCCCGACTCGACAGAGAATGCCTGCCCCGCGCACCGCCCCAACGTTGCCCCGTCCACGATGGCTTCGCAGGCGCCACGGCCAAGGAAGGGCGCCATGGCGTGGGCAGCGTCACCTACCAACGCTGTTCCTCCCTTGACGAAAGAGGGCAGCTTCGGCGTCTCGAAGAGTCCGTGATGCAAAATCGCGTCCTCGTCGATCCGGTCCAGCACCTCCCGCACGCTGCGGTGCCAGGAACCGAAATACTCCTGCAGGTGCGGAAGGTGCGGTCCGGCAAATGTCCGGTCGGAGCGGACGCTGGCGTACCAGTTCGTCGCGTGGGGGCCTGCCGGCGTGATGCCAAAGAGTGCGCCGGGAGCCCAGGTCTCGCCATATTCGGCAACCGCTCCCTGAACGGTTCCCCGCCAGGCCACAGATCCGAGCGGCCGTGCACTGAAGCCGGCACCAAAAATCCGCTGCCGGGTGCGGCTGAACGTGCCGTCCGCGCCCACCACAAGGTCGGCATCGCTGACCTGTTCCGGGTCAACAACCTGAGTGTTGAAGGAGATGTCCACGCCTTGGGCGAGGGCGGCGAGCAGTGCCGGCCGGGCAACCAGATGGAGGTCCGCTCCGCCGGGCGCCGTGAGCAGCGTGCGTCCGGCCGGCGTCCACAGCCGGGTTGAGGCACCGGCAGCAATGTGCGCCCAGCCGTCAGTCCGGCGTGACGCTTCGACGACGCCAAGGTCGCCCAGGGCCTGCAGCGCGGCTGGCCACATACCAAGCATGGTGCCTGTCTCCGGCAGTGCTCCGCTCTGTTCGAAGACCGTTACCGACCAGCCATGACGTTTCAGGGCCCGCGCCGTGCTCAGGCCACCGATTCCCGCGCCGATAATGACGGCTGATCGCATCACGCCCTCAGACTACAGAACTGGCTGAGCCAGCCGGGTACGGGGCGCGCCGCGGCGGGAACGCCGGTCATGCGGCAGTCAGCCCTTCGCAGCCTTTGCCGCCGCCTTCGCTGCCTGTTTGCTGGCCCGAACCTTGGCGAGCGACCCCGGATCCACGATGTCGGCAACCGACAGGAAAGCGTCCTCCTGGCCGTAGTGGCCCGCGGCCTCGCGCCATCCGGACGCCTCCAACCCGCACTGCTTGCCCAACAGGGCAAGGAAAATCCTGGCCTTCTGCTCCCCGAAGCCGGGCAGCGCCTGCAGCCGGCGCAGCACTTCCTTACCGTCGGGTGCATCCTTGGTCCAGATCAGCGTGGCATCGCCGTCCCAGTCTCGCTGCACGGCCTGGGCGAGCGTCTGGACGCGCGCCGCCATGGAGCCGGGATACCGGTGGACCGCAGGACGTTCCTTGAACACCTCCACGAACGCTTCCGGTTCGTACGCTGCCACGGCTGCCGGATCTATGGATCCGATCCGTGCCCGGATTTTTTCGGGGCCGGCAAACGCTGATTCCATGGTCACCTGCTGATCCAGCAGCATGCCGGTCAGCAGCGCAAACGCGTCGTCAGTGAGCAGTTGGTCGGCAGCCGGGTCACCTGTGATGTGCAGTTCCATGGCCCTTATCTTTCCACCTCGGGCTGCCTGCGTCATGAACCACCGGGACACGGCAGAGAGCCATCCCGGGACCCGGACCGATCACAAATTGAAGCTCAAACTTGAACGGTGGTCCACGAAACCAAGTACTACCTAATCTCAAATACGAGTACCGAATACGCGTTTGCCCGGGACCCCGCCCCCACTACCTTCGTCTTAGAGCCAACGCTCGCTATCTCACTGCGTTGGATGTCTCACTAGGGGGTGTGAGCAGGAATGAATACAGGACTTAGCAGCCACGTTTTCCCGTGCCTTCGGGCCCGGGTACTGAGCGGGGCCGGCGACGAGGAGGTCTTCGAGACCAAGGCCTCTCCCCCAGCCGTCGCCGGCCCTCTTATCCCCATGGTTTGGCGGTCAGCCTTCCATCTTCCGGCAGCTCCCGTGATGAATGGACCGGCCCTGCAATTCCGGGGAAGCCGGCCATGAAGTATTCAACATCGCAGGTTTCCCCGGCACACGCTTCGGCTGCCCGGCGTCCGGCGCATCAGACCCAGCACGCGACCGGACATCCGGCAACGCTTCCAAGCCAGGTCCCGGGCCCGGCGCGGGCAGGGACTGAAAGTGGCCCGGCAAGCACCGCCGGTTTTATCCCTGACTTGGCTACCGGGGCGAAAAGCCTCGCCGATTCCCTCGAGATCCTGACCCGCACGGCCTCGGAGACCCTGGCCGGCCTCATGGACTCACCCGTTGAATGCGCCATCGTGTTAAAGAGGGTCAAAAATATCCCCGCCACCGCCGGCACAAGCCCGGAGGCAGCACTACTCGCCAGGCTGGAGCAGGAAGCGGGCGAAGGTCCCCTGACCGAAGCCCTGGCCGGTAACGGGACCGTGGCCATGAACCACGTCACGTCGGACTTCCGCTGGGCGCGGTACCGGCCGCATCTGCAAAACGCCGGGTTCGATAGTGTTCTTGGCCTGCGGCTCCGGCTCGATGACGGAGCGGAAGCAGCCCTCGCCTTCTTCGCACCGGGCGCCCAGGCGTTCCCGCTTCACGTCATCGCCGCTGCGCGGAATTTCGCGGACCTCGCGGCCCGGGGCCTCATGCTGGTCCTGGAACTGCAGACCACCAGCACCAGGGCATCAGACCTGCAGTCGGCCCTCGAAAGCCGGACGTCCATCGACATTGCGTGTGGGGTGATCATGGCGCAGAACCGGTGCTCCTACGACGACGCTATTGCCATCATCGCCAAGGCGTCCAGCCACCGGAACCTCAAGCTGCGAAAGGTGGCGGAGGGCATCCTGGAGAAGTTGCCGGGCGGAGCACCCCGCACGCATTTCGAACACTAAGACGCTGCCCGGGTGTTAGCTCTGGGTCCAGCATGTGCGATTTTCGCCACCGTCACCCTTGGTGCCTTGGCCGTTTTCCAGGCAGCGCTGATCGCTGGTGCTCCCCTGGGGCATCTGGTCTGGGGCGGCCGGCACAAGGTCCTGCCACCCAACCTCCGCATCGGCAGCGCGGTGTCCATCGTCCTGTATGCGCTGTTCGCTTATATTGCCGGCCTGAGCGCTTCACGATGACGCCCGTCGCGCTGGTGCTGGCGGCGCTCTATCTGGTGCTGTCGCTCAGCTGAGACCTGCCTTGCCTGCCGGAGCCTGACCTGAGCGTCGGGCCAAGCAGGTCAAAGCAGGTGAAGGGTTAAAGCAGAAAGCCCGGAGACAGTGTGTCTCCGGGCTTTCGCGCGGGTGGGCCCTGTGGGGATCGAACCCACGACCCACGGATAAAGTCCCGCAAGTTCGGCCTCTATATACCTTTGACTCGATGGGCCCTAAAGCACCGCCATTCCGCGGTTTTTGAGCCCATGACCCTTCCCCCGTTAGCTAGGAAAATCTTGCTCGTTCTGGAACGCATGTCCCCAAAATGTCCCCCCTTGACGGGTTACTGGCGGCCTGTCTTACGGAAGCGCTGGCACCCGTCCAAAGGGCAGCAATGCCGCCGCTAAGATTTACGAATGGCAGTTGGGGACGTACACGTATATATCGATGAAACGGGCGATAGGGGAAGCACGGCCAAGAGCAGTCCCATATTCGGCATGGCCGCCGTACTCGCGGACGATGCCGGTGCCGCCGGACTCCAAGCCGCCGTCAGCACACTTCGGGCCGACTTTGGCGTTCCTGCAAGTAGCCTTCTTTCTTGGAAGGCGCACGTAAAGAATCACGACCGTCGGAAGCGCGCGGCGGAAGTGCTTGCGCAAGTCCCCGGCATCAAGGTTTGCTACGCATACGCCACGAAAGCAGAACTACAGGCGGGCACTTACAAGGACGACCAGCAGCTTTTCTACAACTTCGTAGCCTACAGACTGTACAAATCGATACTGTGGGCGGCTCGGAACTGGAAGGGGCCGGGCGGCAAAGTGTGGACCAGGTACTCCCACGTCCGGCATCACGACCACACGACGACAGATGCCTACATCCGCCGGCAGGCGACGCAGGACCCGAAAGTCCCGTTCCACATGGAGCAGGGACTTAAGTGGGTGTCAGCGACGACGTATGCGGAATCCCAGGCGGCAGACCTCTTTGGTGGATTCTTGAAGTCGGCCCTGTGGCCCAGCGGGGACTTCGGGTATACGGAACCCGCGTATTTGCAGAGCGTCTGGCATCAGATCCGCAACAGCGACACGTGCGCCATACCTTTGGGAATTTTTCCCATGCCGAATTTCGAGTCTCTGACAAAGCTTGACTGGTTCCCGTGCCCCACCTGCTCAAAGCGACCGGTTCCAGTCTCGTCACCATAAAGAAAACGGCTCCCCGGGTACCTCCAAGGGCCGATCCACTTAAGGAGAGCGATGGCAGCACCGCGGGCGTTCCTTGGCAGGCTCCCCAGGAGCCGTTTTGTCCATGCTATGTCAAGATGGATGTCCAGTTCAACAGTCAGTCGATGGGCACCCTTTCAGCCGCGTCTATAACCGTTAGACGTTAGACTCCGCCTCGCGCGCGTGCGCGCGACCCCCTACAGCGCCGGGGGGAGACGGATCACTGCCGGCAACAGGGGGCCGACAGACCCCGCCCTGCGATTGAGACGCCCTTACCCCTAGAAGGCGTGGAGCACTAGTCCTTGCCCTTATCGTCCCGATTGGCGTGCCGCTTGCCACGGTCCTGCTGCACTTTGTCCCACAGCTTCGTAAACTGCTTTGTCGGAATCTGCGGAAGGTCATCGCCGTAGTCCGCGTAGTCCCTTTGCAACCGTTGCGCTTCCTCCTTACTCGCTACGCGGAGCTTTGTCTTTACGGACATGAGACGGCGGAAGGCGTAGTTGCAATCGCTGGCGCGCTGGTCCAGACCCCAAACGGTGGCGGCCAAAGATGCGACCACGAGGACAAGACTGGCAATCGTGGATCCGCGAACGAGTAGCAGGGCAAGTCCCTCAGGCGGAGGCATCCAGAGGGTTACAAGATTCATACCTGCGCTTACGGCAGAGACGCTGAGAGTGATCAGGAGGACGGTGCGACTCCAAAAGCGAGCACGGAGATGCAGGCGGGCGTAGATATCAACCATCGTGGTGATTTTGTGCTGGAACTTAGCAAGCGTTTCTACGCTGTGCGCAGGCGTAGCAGTAGGGCTCCCGTCAACCGCTGTTAGCCCCAAAGCATCTTCGTAGCCCGCCATATTTCCGCCTAGTCGTACCATCAGCAACCCTCCGCCGCTGCTGGCATCCTACGCGATTCGTTGGTGTGGCCGTAAATAACGTCCCACGGCCACACCCGCCAGGTTTATGAAGCCAGCGCCACTTCAACGAACGCGTTGGGCCGCTTTACGGCGAAGCCGAAGCGTCCCTCGAACCTCATGGTGACTAGGTTCTTGGTGAAGTTTTCCCCGGAACGGTCCAGGGCCAGGGTCGCGTCCTCCCGGACGATGACCTGGGCCTGCTGCCAGTCGCCCAGGAGCGCCGTGCCGGCGGCTACGGCGTTCGAAGGCACGCGTGGGACCTTCCACAGCTTCTCGACACCGTCGCCGCCCGGATCGCCCAGCAGGTACTGTCCTGTTGCCCCGGACTCGCGCAGGAGGTCCAACGCTTCGGCGTCGACCGGGTTCAGGACCAAGGCCGTGGGCGTGATGCCGTAGACCTCCAGGCTTGTCATGGCCTTCCGGATGGACGTTAGCGCGTCCGTGACGAACGCTTGGACAATGATCCCCGACGTGTTCAGCAGGCCGGTAAGGTTTTCCCCCGTTCCATCGCCGTGCACGACCTGGTTTTCCAGTGCCAGGTACAGGCCAGCCTCCATCTCGGTCCGCAGGAAGTCTTCAAGGTTGGCATGGTCCGCGAAGTAGCGCTCCGGGACCGGCTCCGACAGGTGGGCAATAACCCGGACCCTGTCTTCGACTTCCGCCAGGGAGTAAACCGACGTTGGTTTGAGTGCCCCGTCAGGGACAGGGGCCGCGTTGTTGGTCCGGACCGTCTGCCGCAGGAAGCTGAAGCTGTTACCGGTGCCGTACCCGCCGTTGAGGCCCTTTGCCGGTATCAGTTCCAGGAGGGAACGCGGTGCCTCGGACATGGTGACGATGTCCGTTTCGATCGGCGCGGGCACCCCGATGCTGCCCGTAATGAGCGACTTCTGCCCGTCGGTTTCCGCTGTCATGGTCTTTGCCATGCGGTCCGCAGCCGCCTTGGCCCAGGACCCTCTCCCGCGGCGGCCGGAACCGTGGCCGGAAACGCTGACGGGTTCACCGATCTCGGCCGCCAGCGTCTTTACCTGCGCGCGAATTTCCTCGTCAGACTTTGCGCGCTTGAACTCGTCCAGGGCATCGCGCCCCTTGGTCATGTGCCGGTCGTAAGATGCCTTTTCCTCGGTCGTGAGGTCGCGGCCGGCAGTGGTGGCCTTTTCCGCAATCGTTCGGGCGTCCTGCGCAGCTGCGGTAGCGATTCCGCGCCACATTTCCATACGTTGTGTGCTCATGGGATTGCCCTCCAAGGGCAGGAAGGTGCGCCGAAGTGGGCGCACTCAAGTGGATGAGGGGACACCGGGCGGGCTCCTACGGACGGCGTCCCGGTTTACACGGCCCTCTGAATTTCGCTTGCGCGCCTCTTCATTGACCATTCACCGGTGCCGCTGGTGGGCACACATTCCACGGCGGGACCTTATAGACGGGCGGATTGACCCGGAAAATTCCGGTATGACCGTTGGCCGTATCCCTCACGCTGCGCTCCATCTACCGGGAAGGCCCTCAGACTTGAGCCGCTAAACCCCTCATCCTTAACCTGGCGGCGCTGGTCGCTTGCGCTGACGCAAGATTAACGTGGATCCGCGGAAATGTCAGCGCGGGCAGGCATTATTGACTCATGGCCCCTGACTTGACACAGCACGATGAAATCCGCCGGCGCATCCTGACCGTCCTTGCGTCTGCAAAGTCTTACCGGCTGCCTCCGCAAGAAGTCAGGACCATTCTCGAAGAGCGTTTTTCCTGGACACGTGACGACAGGGAACCATTCCCAAGTTCTCCCACCGGCGACCCCAAGTGGTGGACCCGGTCAACAATCCAGCGGAACCGCATGGCAAACGACGGACTAATCGACCGGACCGACCTGCGGGTCTGGAAACTAACCGACCTGGGAAAAACTGAAGCCCGCCTGCTGACACCGCAAGCATGGAACGAGCCGGCTGGGACCACATCGGGCTCCCGACCGTCGAACGGGGCCCCAGCGGCCCAGGGCCCCTTCACCCGGGACGGGCACGCCGCGGCCGAAAGGTCACGCAGGGAACAGCTGTGGGCCGCCCTGCTGGCCGCAGGAGGCCCCGTCAACGTAGAACGTGGACTCTTACGCGACCTCAAGATGTACGGCGGCCAAGCCGGCATTTTCGTCCCCAACGCCGAAACCAGGACGCCGGCGACGCCTAAGGGCATCGCCCTGTCTTTCCTTCACACCGGCCGGCACTACGACGACGAACTCACGGCCACCGGCGTTATCTACCACTACCCCTCGACCGGAAGGTCCGGGCACGATAAGTCCGAAATTGAAGCTTCTCACGCCGCCTACCGGGCAAGCCTGCCGGTCTTCGTAATCGGGCCCGGCAACAAGGCCACGACCAGGACTGTATACCGCGGCTACATCGAAGACGTAGACGACAAGAACAAAGTTCTTCTCATCACCTTCACGCGTGCGGAACTTCCACCACCGCCCACACCCACCGAAATATCCGAAGCCTTCAACCTCACCGACAACTCGGCAGCCCCTAGCTTTAGCGCCCGCCGGAACAGGCCCAACCAGGTGCGCTTCGCCTTCGACGTCTACAAACGCTACGGAACCGAGTGCGCCGCCTGCGGCCTCAACGTCCAAGGCCTCCTCCAGGCCGCACACCTACTGTCCAAGAAGGACGGCGGTAGCGATGATGCCCGCAACGGCCTGCCCCTTTGCGCGAATCACCACCTTGCCTTCGACCGCGGCTACTGGTGCATGGACACTGACTTGAAACTCCACGCCCAGAGCAACGGGCCGGCGCTCTTCGATCTTGCGATACCCCGCGCCGACCTGACGCACCTGCCCCGACTGCCCCACAAGGACGCCCTGGCAATAGTCTGGACGGACTGGAAGGCGAAGCAGGAAAAGACCGCCTAGCCCTCAGCCACGGCGGCCTGAGCCATGCGATCAAACATCCGATTGGCCCGATCCGGTCCCAGTGCATAGAACGCCGCAACCGCCAGCCCACAGGCAGCATGCGCAAGGCCCACCGGGTCCTCCGATTCTGTCAGCATCAGCGAAACCTCGTCCTGGCGGTTCTCGGCCATAAGCCGCACCACCGCAAGGGCCTCAAGGCGGTTCGTCTGTTCGTTGGCTTGCTTGCTCATTTCTGTCCCCTTGGTTGAATGGTTCCTGATGTGTCGGCGTCCGCGAATGCGCGCCAAGTTAATGTCCCGTCCGGCTGCGTGACCCGGCGAAGATGCGGCTTACAGCGAAGGCAAGGCACAGCGCAACCTTCCGCATCGGGTAGCCACCCGCCCTGGCATGCGTGCCGCATTGTTTCCGGTTCCAGGGGCAAGAGCGCCAGACCGAGGTCCTGCCTCCGCACAGCGTCGTCGCTCATCATGCTGCCCCCTTGCCGGTTTTGCAGGCAGGGTCTCCGCAAAGGGTCGCCCCATCCGGAAGACCGATAATAGGTTCCCAGCACGTCGAGCATCGAGGTTGATGCCTACCCAAGAACCGCCGGTCCCGCTGCCCACATTTGAGATCACCCAAGCATCCGGGACAGTGCGCGGCCGGCGATTCAGGGTGGTCAACACATCTCGCTCCGTTGGCCAACGCACGCCGTCGTTCAGCCGCACGATCAGCCTTGACGGCAGTGTGCAGGGTAGCGACATAGCCAGGCTGGTTCAGGCGTGACGCCGGCATTTTGGTCTCAGGATCGTCCAGGCACTTGCGAACGATTTCCCTCGCATCATCCGCCGCCATTCCGGGATGCCCGACCACCAGCCTTTGGGCTAGGGCTTCGGCACCGCCCCTTCCATCTTGGGTCTGCTCATGAGCGGACGCCGGTACCGGCAACTCAGCCTGGCGGGGGGTTGGGGGGATGGTTACTTTTGGTTCTTTATCTTTAGGGGCACGCTCAGGCGTGATCTTTAAGCCGCTGTCGCGTGACCTTAGAGACGCCTTGGCGTGACCTATTTCCCCGGTAGGGCCCGCTGTGGCGTGACCTTGGTTATGGCTAGGGCCCGCTGTGGCGTGACCTTTCAGGACAGGAAGCTGAAACTCGGTGGCATGGCCGCGGGCAGCGAACACCGGACGTCCCGACTTGTCCACCGCGACCGGAACGCGGACCTCGAGGCCGCGTTTGCTCAACCGCAGCAGCGCGTCGCTCAGCCCTCGATCGTTAAGGCCGGTCCAGTGTTTGAGCTTTTCGCGCCCAGGAAAGCAGGTCCGCGCCGGAATCGGCCTGCCATTCAGCACACGGTCCGACTCTTGGGCAGCATTGGCGATGCACAACAGCAGCAGTCGCTCCGCCGCAGTGAGGTCCACCGGCGTATGCTCCAAGACCTCATCAACTAGCCCGAAACTCACTTCTTCACCTCCTCTCGCGATGCTCTCGGGGCACGTTCGTCAGGTTCTGGCGGGAAACCGGACATCCTGAGGCCCGCCCTCAATTTCGTAATCACCGATACGGTCCACCGAAGCCAGGAGCTTCCAAATGCCCGGCCGAACCTCCAGAGCCGTGACGGGTTGACCAGCAGGAAGCGAGGCAGGCCGCGCGTATCGTCCGCCAGGGTGCCCTGCAACCGGCGTGAACGTGAGCCGCTGCACGGTGACAGCGGTAGCCGGCTTGGAGTCATCCCTCATGCTGAGACTCCAACCATGTGCGCAGCTTCGTAAGCTTCGACGTCAGCAGCACGGTAACGGACCGCGCCGCCGATCTTGACGTAGGCCGGACCAGTGCCTTGGTAACGCCATTGCCCCAAGGTGCGCTGCGGGACCTGCCACCGCTCCGCCAGGTCTCGCGGCGTCAGCATCCCCGCTGTCCGCATTTCTGTGCTTTCCATGGTTCACCCTTCGTTCAAATGAGCCTTCTTTGTCTAATTGGTGCTCATTGATATCAGTGAATCATGACTGGGCCGCTATTGTCTACAGCATGCTCACTCTGCAACTATTAGACGCATGACTACACAACCGTTCACTGCGTGGTGGACAGACGAGCCCGTAGGCCGATGGTGGACGGAATGGGACTCGGAGGATCTTGTACGCGCCGGTGACATCTACGCCCCTGCTTCCGTCCGAATCTTCGTCAAGGACTGGAGAGGTTACGACGTCGCTTTGACAGCGAAGGCCACCCCGTCAGGTTTCACATGTGCTGCCATCACCATTGGCGAACGAAATCAAGCCGTCGACTACGACGCCCTGCGGGCAGTTCCGATAAAGGAAATGATGCGCCCGGCCATGGCAACTGCCACGTACTGCATTCCGCCCAGCGTCATCATCACCTGGATGCCGAATGTTGCCCCAGGCGATTTCGAACGCGACGCCATACGGGACAAGAAAGTCCGGAAGCTCTTCACCGCGGCGATCTATCAATTGGCTCGCTTCGCTGGATTTGGCCCTAGGGAGGCCGTCCAGGATTACTTCGGCGTTTCCAGGGCGACGTCAACCCGGATGGTGGCGGCAGCGCGGGAAGCCGGCCTGATCAATGACACTCCTCCTGAGCTAGCTACAGCGTCTCGGGATGTTCTGGAAATGCTATCCGGAGGCCTCACAACGGACGGATTTCCGCCGTATGAGCCCACGAGGCAGCCGGGGTCAAGCAGCGCGCCTGACCTCAGCCAAATAGTGGATGAGGCTATTCGGAAGCTCAACGCGGGCCGTCCTGCCGCCGGTTCTCCGGCGCGGGGAACCTCTGGAGAATAGTCATGGCGCGCGCATGGATTCAAGACGAGTGGCTCGACGCCCACCGCCAACCGACGGCCAGGAACGGCACTGGTAGCCGATGGCGAGTGTATTGGTGGGAGGAAACGCAGACTGGACGCCGCCGGCGTTCCAAGAGGTTCCAGCGGAAGCCCGACGCCCAGCAATTCGCCGCCAAGCTCGACAATGACCTGCGGGCCGGCACCTACCGGCCGCCCGAGCACGCTGAAACTCTGCTCGCCGTCGTCGCCCTCGAATGGCTCAATACCCGGCACGACATCAAACCGGCAACGTACCTCCACTACGAAAGGAGCCTGCAGGCCTACGTCTTGCCGCAATGGGGATCACGAAGAATCGGTACCATCACGAAACCGGAGGTCGCGAAATGGATCAGCGCATTAGCAGCCGGTACGGCCCCCGCAGCTAGCAAGGTCAGGAGCAGCAGCCCGCCCCGCTTTGAGCCAGCGCCCATGCGCGGCCCACTCAAGCCTTCAAGCCTCGGCCACGTTCACACTGTGCTGTCTGCGGTCCTTTCGTGGGCAGTCGAAACAGACCGAATCAGCCGCAATCCGGCCGCTGGCGCTCGACTGCCCCGCGTCACTGCCCCGGAACACGTCTACCTGAGTCACCCCCAAGTAGAAGACCTCGCCACGGCAGCAGGGGAACTCACCGGACACACAACAGACAGCACCCTTGTACGGTTCCTCGCCTACACCGGTCTCCGCATCAACGAAGCCCTAGCCTTGAAAGTCTCTGCCCTGGACCTGATGCGGAACCGCGCGCAGGTCACCCAGACGTGGACCTTGGACCGCGACGGCAAGCGCGTACTGGGCCCGCCGAAGACACATGAGAAACGCGCCGTACCCCTGCCCCGGTTCCTCGCCACCGAACTACGGGACCTGATCGCCGGTCAGCGCCAAGACGCGCCGGTATTCCGGACACCTACGGGTGAGGCACTAAATGCGCATAACTGGCGCAACCGCGTGTTCAACCTCGCCGCGCACGACGCCGACCTCGGCGGTAGGGGGCTGACGCCGCACAAGCTCAGGCATACGGCGGCGAGCGCTGCAATCGCAGCGGGAGCAGACGTGAAGGTTGTCCAGCTCATGCTTGGACACAAAGACGCCACGGAGACACTCAACACCTACGGGCATTTGTGGCCGGACCGTCTGGACGAGGTATCGCGGGCCCTCGAATCGGCAAGGGCTAGCGACCTTCAGGCCATTCGTAGCAATGTCTCCGAAATGTCCCCACGAACAGCCTAGGTATGGCCCGCGGAACAACCGGCACCACGCGAAAAAACCCCCGATCCCTGCTATTGCAGGGATCGGGGGTTCCACTCTTCGCTAAAAGAGTGGGCCCTGTGGGGATCGAACCCACGACCCACGGATTAAAAGTCCGATGCTCTACCAACTGAGCTAAAGGCCCCAACTGATGGTCTACCGACCGATCAGCCCAGTCCATTTCTGGACGATAAATACTCTACCTCACCTGCGGACCCGCGTTGCACGCACATGCCACGCGCAGGTCACCCAAGGTGCGTGCCGCCGTCGTACGCTTCCAGTTCCCCAGCGTTTCGCAGCCACGGCCACCTGCGTCCTGGCTACGGGGAAGTACTCGATTTCCCGTGCGGCACAGGAGTAGCGTGGGGGCATGAGCGAGCAAGCAGGACCCAGTCACTACGGCGGCGCCAACCGGCATCACAAACCGAAGCCGTTCGCACCCATCGACTTTGAACCGTTCGCCGGCGGCCCGGATCCTGCGCGCGTCTCGGAGGCGGCACACCTCGCGGCGCAGGCGCTGGTCCGCCACGGCCGCGACAGTGACGATCCCGTGATCACGGAACGCCTGGTCAAACTGACGGACGAACAGGGCCTGGAAGCCATCGCCGAGATGTGGGCCGAAAGCCCCGCACGGTCGCTGCCTGGCGCCCTCTGGCGGCTCTACGCACTGCGCGCTGCCACCGTCCAGGACCCGGAACGGATCTCGGTCTACTTCCGCGCAGGAAAAGACACCGCCCAGGTCTCCCATGTGGTGGCCGGCGCTGCCGAACCGCCCGGAGCCGAGGAAATGCGGGCCATGGCGGACGCCATTCTCTCGGGCGCGTTCGACGGCGAGTTCGACGTCGCGCTGGAACGCTCCGCCGCTTTCTGCCGCGTAGTGGCGCTTGGCCAGGCGACCCTCGCCGACGGTGCCGAACACGGCAATGAGGCCCACGCGAGCAAGCTCACCCGCAACTCCCATCAGCTCGTGAAAACCGCTGAAGACCTCGAACATGCGGCCAATGCGTGGCGTTTGGGCGAGCTCGACTGACGCAGCAGGCCCGATCTGTCAATGTTGACTTGAGCCAGCCGACGTAGAACACTGAAACTGGTGTCGAACCGCGAAACCCCCGGGCTTCAACATTTAGCCGCCTAGAGCGGCCTACCGCCGAGAGGCGTATCCGGTTCGGCACCATTTTTATGCCTGTTTACAGGCCGCGGGCAGGGGCCGGGTAGAATCAACACCAGTTGCTGGCCTGCGTCAAGTCACAAGTGGGCGGCCCCCGACCCAGTAGATCACCCGGAGACCGGTAACCCAACGTGAAGCTGAGCCTTTTTCCCCAGGAGCCCGCCGGGCTGACCCTGTTGTCCCAGATGGCCCAGCAAATTGTGCACGCAAGCGCCACCATGGCCGAGATCCTGGGCGTCCCCGCCGCTGAGCACGCCAAGCTGGTGGACGACATGCACAACCACGAGGCCAAATCCGGTGAGCTGCACTTCGCCCTGCTGACCCATATGCGTACGAGCTTCGTAAACCCGCTCCCCCGTGAAGACATGTACTCGCTGTCCCGGTTCCTTAACGAAGCCATCGAGAAGCTGGATGGCGCGGCGGAACTCGTCTCTCTATACAAGCTGGACCGGCTGCCCCGGCGTGCCGCGGACCAGCTGGAGATCATCAGCAGGCAGGCCGAACTCACCGTGGAGGCCATGCGCCGGTTGAACAACCTCGATGACCTCGAGGACTACTGGATCGAGATCCTACGGCTCGCCAAACGTGCAGAACGGACGCACCGGGTCTGGGTGGCGGACATGATCAAGGAGATGAAGTGGGCGCAGTACTCCCGTAACCGCGACGTCGCCAACCAGCTCGTGGAAGTCACCAAGGACATGCGCCGCATCGCCACACAGGTAGGCAGCATCATCGTCAAGGAATCCTGACGTGACAGGATTCGTCTTCGGCGCCGTGGTCCTGATGACCGCGGCGTTCGCGTTCCTCAACGGCTTCCGCGACGTCCCCAACGCGGTGGCACTGGCTGTCCGCACCAGGGCCCTGACTCCCAGCGTGGCCGTGCTGCTGGCAGCCTTCTTCAACCTGCTGGGCGCCCTGTTGAGCGCCACCGTGGTGGTCGCCATCAGCCACACGTGGATCCACCTGCCGGACGGGCTCAGCGGCCTGAGCATCCTGATGGCGGGTGTAGCCAGCGCCTGCGCCTGGGGCCTCCTGATGTGGTGGCACGGGATGCCGTCCTCGTCCACCCATGCATTGGTGGGCGGACTGGCTGGTGCTGGCCTCGCCAGCCTCGCCGTGGGCGGTGTGGGAGTGGGAGGAGTGGACCGTTCCCTGGTGGTCCAGGTGCTCCTGCCACTGCTGCTCTCGCCCATCGTCGCCTACGTGGGCGCTTACCTGATGGTTTTCCCGGTCACGTGGGCGGCACGCCACACCCAGCCCCATGTGGTCAACCAGCGCTTCCGCCGCAGCCAGGCCATCGCTGCCGGCGCTGTCGCTTTCGGCCACGGCCTGCAGGACGGCCAGCGGGTGGGTGCTGTGCTGCTGCTTGCCATGGTCGCCGCAGGCTACGCCGACGGCGACAGCATCCCCCTGTGGGTGGCGCTGCTGTCCGCGGTGATGATTGCAGCCGGAACCCTGTTCGGCGGCTGGCGGATCTCGCACACCATCGGCTACAAAATCACCCGTGTTGATCCGTTGCGGGGCTCGGTGGCCCAGACGTTCAGCGCCGTGATGCTTTTTGTGGGGGCCATCGCGCTTCAGGCTCCTCTCTCCACAACACACACGGTGACGGCGTCCGTACTGGGCGCCGGCGAGAACCAGCACTTCGCGGTCACCAACCGGAAGCTGGTCCTGCAGATCCTGGGGCTCTGGGTCCTCACACCCGCCGCTGCCGCGGCATTGGCCTTTGTGTTCGCGCTGGCGCTCTCACCCCTGGCTTAAACACGGAATCGACTGCTCCGTAAGGGCCCTTCTGAGCTATCAAAAGGGCGCTTACGGAGCAGTCGATTGGGTGCGCGGCGGCGGTGGTGGGCCCACGCCGGCGAGGGCCCCTGCCTGAGCTTGCGAAGGCTGGGGCCGGTGGGGACTATCCGAAGCGGCCGGAGACGTAGTCTTCGGTGGCTTTCACCGTGGGGTTGCTGAAGATGTTCTGGGTGTTCCCGTATTCGATCAGCTTGCCCGGCTTGCCGGTGCCTGCAATGTTGAAGAACGCCGTCTTGTCGGAGACGCGGGCGGCCTGCTGCATGTTGTGCGTCACGATCACCACGGTGTACTGATCCTTGAGCTCATTGATGAGGTCCTCGATGGCCAGCGTGGAGATCGGGTCAAGTGCAGAACACGGCTCATCCATCAGGATCACCTGAGGCTGCACGGCGATGGCGCGGGCGATGCAGAGACGCTGCTGCTGGCCGCCTGACAGGCCGGAACCCGGCTTCTCCAGGCGGTCCTTGACCTCATTCCACAGATTGGCGCCCCGCAGCGAGCTTTCCACCAGCGCGTCAGCCTCGCCCTTGGAGATCTTCTTGTTGTTCAGCTTCACGCCGGCCAGGACGTTGTCCCGGATGGACATGGTGGGGAACGGGTTGGGCCGCTGGAACACCATGCCGATCTGCGAGCGCACGGTCACGGGGTCAACGCCGGGTCCGTAAAGGTTGTCGCCGTCCATCAAGACTTCACCTTCAACGCGGGCGCCGGGAAGCACCTCATGCATACGGTTCAGGGTGCGCAGGAACGTGGACTTTCCGCAGCCTGAGGGGCCGATGAAGGCCGTCACTGATTTGGCCTCGATGGCGATGCTGACATCCTCCACGGCCAGAAAATCGCCGTAGTACACGTTCAGGTCTTTGACGTCGATGCGCTTAGACATGATGTTCCTTCACTTGCTGGGGGTACGGATTGAAGTCTAGGGTTTGGTCGCGGGGACCGGAACGGCCTGCCGGAAAGATTTTTAGCGGCCCGTTTTGGGGGCGAAAATCTTGGCGATCAGCCGGGCGCCGAGGTTCAGGACCATCACCAGGATGATCAGCACCAGGGCAGCGCCCCAGGCCCGCTGCGAGGACGGGTCCGGGTTGGCAGGCGATGTGGGGTTCAGGATCTGCGTGTAGATGAACGTTGGCAGTGACGCCATCCAGCCGCCGAACACGTTGTTGTTGATGCTGGTGGCGAAACCGGCGGTGACCAGGATGGGCGCGGTCTCACCGATAACGCGGGCGATCGCGAGGGTGACACCGGATGCGATGCCGGAGATCGCCGTCGGGATGACCACCTTGATAATGGTGCGCCACTTCCGTACGCCCAGTGCGTAGGCTGCCTCGCGCAGTTCGTTGGGGACGATCTTCAGCATTTCCTCGCTGGAGCGCACCACCACGGGGATCATCAGCACGGAAAGTGCGACGGCGGCGACGGCGCCGGTCTTGGTGCCGGGCCCGACTACCGCGAAGAAGAATGCCGCGGCGAACAGGCCGGCGACGATGGACGGGATGCCTGTCATAACGTCCACAAAGAACGTGATGGCACGGGCCAGGCGGCCATCGTTGCCGTACTCCACCAGGTAAATGGCCGTCAGGAGGCCGACGGGCACGGAGATTACGGTGGCAACCACCGTCATCTGGATGGTGCCAACCAGTGCATGGTAGATGCCGCCGATGACGGGGGCGCCTTCTTCGACGGCCCTGTTGTCGTAGACGCCCGTGACGCCGTTCATGGAGCTGGTGAGGAATCCGGGGGCGATCAGGCCGGGAATGCCGTTGACCAGCACTGTCCAGATCACCGAGATCAGGGGCAGCAGTGCGATCAGGAACGAACCGACCACGAGGCAGGTGGCCAGTTTGTCCTTGGCTTTGCGTGAACCTTCGACGACGCCGCTCCAGCTCACCAGGCCGGTGGCGAAGAGCAGTGCCGAGACGATTCCCCAGCCAAAGGCGTTGAAACCGATCAGTGCCATGACTGCCGCACCGAGGATGAGGGCGGCTGCCAGGACAATGTACGGCGCGTAGGACGGCAGCTGGCCCTTGGTGAGGGCTGAACGCTTGCTGCGGACGGGAGTGAGAGTGGAGGACATTTAGTTGGCTCCCGAGAATTCTTTGTGCCGGGTGATGATCCAGCGGGCCACCATGTTCACGGCCAGCGTGATGACGAACAGGACCAGGCCGGCAGCGATCAGCGTGCTGACCTTGAGGCCGCTGGCTTCAGGGAAGTTCAGGGCGATTTCAGCGGCAATGGTCTGGTTTCCGGAGGTGATCAGGCTGGCGGTCAGGGCGCCGGAGGAGAGCACCAGGGCCACGGCCATGGTCTCTCCCAGTGCGCGGCCCAGGCCGAGCATAACGGCGCTGATGATGCCCGGACGGGCGAACGGCAGGACCGACATCTTGATCATTTCCCAGCGCGTGGCGCCCAGTGCCAGGGCGGCTTCCTCGTGCAGTTTGGGGGTCTGCAGGAAGATTTCGCGGCTCAGGGAGGTGATGATGGGCAGGACCATCACCGAGAGCACAATGCCCGCTGTGAGGATGGTCTTGCCGGTGGCCGACGCCGGGCCCTGGAAGATGGGCAGCCAGCCCATGTTGTCGGCAAGCCAGTTGTATGCCGGGGAGATTTCCTTGGCGAGGAACGCTGCGCCCCAGGCTCCGTAGATCACGGACGGGATGGCGGCCAGGAGGTCAACCACGTAGCCAAGGCCGTTGGCGAGCCCGCGCGGTGCGAAATGCGAGATGAACAGTGCCACACCGATGGCGACGGGGGTGGCGATCACCAGGGCAATGGTGGCCGCGATGAGGGTACCGATCACAATCGGCCAGATGTAGGCGAAGAAGCCTGCTCCGCCCTGGATCTCGGCGGCCGGTGCTGTCAGTGCCGGAATGGACTGGACAACAAGGAAAAGTGCCACGCCGAACAGGACGGCGAGGATGAGGCACCCGGCGGCAAGTGCGGCGCCGGAAAAGATCTTATCCCCGGCGCGGCCTGCGCCCTGGGAACTGCTCAGGGGGGTGGCGGTCATTCCAGACCCTTCGATTGTGGTGGTGCCCAAAAGCTAGCTTACAAAGGCAAGTTCCCCGCCCCGCCTTTCGGCGTGGCGGGGGACCTGGTTCAAGGCAGTTACTAGGACTTGACCTTGATGGATTCGATGGCCGTGGTGGCCTTCTCGGCGAGGGCCGGGGACAGCGGTGCGGACTTCGCGGAGTCGGCAGCTGCCTGCTGGCCTGCGTCCGAGACTACATAGCTTTCGAAAGCCTTGACCAGGTCAACGGTTTCCTGATTGTCGTAGGTGGAGCAGACAACGTGGTAGGAAACCAGAACGATCGGGTAGGCACCGGCAGCGGTGGTCTTGCGGTCCAGCTTGATGGCGACGTCGGTGGCGGAGCGGCCTTCGACGGGCTTGCCGGCTTCAACAGCCTTGGCGGCGGCGTCGGCGGAGATCTTGACGAATTCCTCGCCGACCTTGATGGAGGCGGTGCCCAGCTTGCCGCCCACAGCGGAGTCATCGGCGTACGTCACGGCGCCCGGGGTGTCGGTGACGGTCTTGACGACGCCGGAGGTGCCCTTGGCGTTCTCGCCCTGCAGGGTTGCGGGCCAGACACCGGAAGCCTTGTCGGTCCAGACCTCAGCCGCAGCAGCGGAGAGGTACTCGGTGAAGTTGGTGGTGGTGCCGGAATCGTCAGAGCGGTTCACCGGCGTGACCTTCAGGTCCGGGAGGGTGACGCCTTCGTTCAGGGCGGCAATCGCGGGATCGTTCCAGGTGGCGATTTCGCCGCGGAAGATCTTGGCTACGGTGGCCGCGTCCAGCTTCAGCTCGGTGATGCCCGGAAGGTTGAAGGCCACGGCGATCGGGGAGATGTAGACAGGGATGTTGAGGGCGCCGTCGGGGCCGCACTGGGCCTTGGAGCTCTCCAGCTCTTCGTCTTTGAGGTACGCGTCGGAGCCGGCGAACTGTGCCGAGCCGTCGATGATGGCCTTGCGGCCGGCGCCGGAGCCGTCCGGGGAGTACTGCACGGTGGCGCCGGAGTTGGCGGCAGCGAAGCCGGCCTTCCAGGCGTCCATGGCCGGGCCGGTGGAGGAGGCGCCGATGCCGGTGAGGGTGCCGGTCACCTTGGTGCCGGAAGTCTGGGTGCCGGCAGGCGTGTTGCCCGTGGCGTTGTCTGAACCGCAGGCGGTAAGCGCGAGTGCGCCGGCAGCGATAACAGCAATAGCCGCGTGGCGGCCGAAACGGAGTGCCTTCACTAGATGTGTACCCCTTCCAGGGATATTCAGTAGCGGGCAGGGCCGGAGACGCCCTGCAGCGCGATGCGTACGTTTTGTACCTTCATCGAATTTAGGGGCTGCAGGTAAAGGGATTGGCGGCCGAAAGTGAACAGAAGGTTAACGGCAGCGGCATTTTGTCTTACATGTGCAGCGTCACCATTGCGCGGGTCACACTTTCCGCCGTAGGGGGACCGCCGGCAAATAGACTGGACGGCATGGCCGCAGCAGCAGGACTCTCAGCAAGCAGGCGTTTCCTGCGCGGACGAATCCGCACGGGCCTGATCCGGAGCAGGAACTCGCTGGTCCCCGCTATCCAGATGACGGCTTGCGCGGTGGGGGCGTACGCCTTCGCTGAGTACGTTCTGGGGCATTCCGGTCCCCTGTTCGCAGCAACGTCCTCACTGATTGCCCTGGGCTTCTCGCGTGAACCGCGCCTGCGCCGGGTCATGGAGGTGGGCTTGGGCTGCACCATCGGCATTGCCGTTGGTGATCTGTTGCTGCACTGGCTGGGCAGCGGAATCTGGCAGGCCGCCGTCGTCCTTCTCTTCTCCATCCTGCTTGCCCGCTTCCTGGACAGCGGCAATATTTTCACCACGCAGCTGGGACTGCAGTCGCTGCTGGTGGTGCTGCTGCCGGCGCCCGACGGCGGGCCGTTCACCCGCAGCATCGACGCCATTGTTGGCGGGGTGGTTGCGCTGCTGGTGACCATCCTGGTGCCCAAGGATCCGCGGCGGGAGCCCCGCAAGGATGTCCGGAAACTGCTCCACGAACTGGCCGAAGTGTTGCGGGAATGTGCCACTGCGCTAAGCAACAGCGACTCCACGCAGGCGTGGCACGCGCTGATCCGCGGCCGGAACTGCCAGCCTCTTGTGGACGCGATGCGCCATTCCCTGCGCGCTTCCGGCGAGGTGGCCACGCTCGCGCCGGCCCACCGCCGGCACCGTGACGAGCTGGAGCGGCTGGACACCTCCCTGGACTTCATCGATCTGGCGCTCCGCAACAGCCGCGTGTTTGCGCGCCGGCTCACCAGCGCCATCAACCATGCCGCCCTGTCGGACGAGGCGACCGAGAACATCGCGGAGGTGCTCCAGGACACCGCGGCCGCTATTGATGAACTCGCGCTGGGCCTGGCCGAGACGCACGACGGCGTCCGCCGCGCCCATCTGCGCACCGCCCGGCAGGACCTCAGCGAGATCGCGCTGCGGCTCCATCCCAAGCTTCTCGGGGTGGAACGGCTGGAGGGTGAGACCGTGGTGATGCTGTTCCGGCCGCTGATGGTGGACCTGTTGGAGGCCACCGGGATGGACTCGCGCGAGGCCAGGGACATTCTGCCGGCGCTGTAGCTGGTGCTACCGGTCATTTTCGTAACGAACGCCCAGCTGTGACCTTGCATGGTCGAGGATTTGCATGATTTTCACGCTTTCATGCCAGGGCATCAGGGGGCTTTCCGGAAGCCCGGCGCGGATGCACCGGCCGGCTTCCCGCAGTTCATGGATGAAGCCTTCGGTTGCCTCGTAGAACTCCTCCACCTGCACCCTCCCGTCCGGCCCTGCGTATTCCAGCCGGCGGGCGTTGTAGAGGGGCGAGCCGGTGCGAAGCCAGCCCTTGGTGCCGCTCACGGTCACGATGCCGGGGCTGGCGGATTCCAGGGAGGACACCAGCTGGGCTGCGGCGCCGTCAGCGTATCCGAGGGTCAGGGTGTTCTGGACGTCGATTCCGTCGCGATTCAGCCGGCCGGCGGCGGTGACGCTGTCCGGAAAGCCCAGCATGCTCACCGCCCAGGTCAGCGGATAGGCGGCGAGATCCAGCAGGGCACCGCCGCCGGCCGCCGGATCCCAGAGCCTGTCGCGGGGATCGTACGTGGCCGCAAAGCCGAGATCGGCCTGCACCCAGCGGACTGTGCCGATTCCGCCGGCACGGACCACTTCAAGCGCCCGCCGCGTTGACGGCAGGAACCGCGTCCACATCGCCTCCATGAGGAACAGTTCCTGCTCACGCGCCAACAGTATGAGCTCCTGGGCTTCCCGGGCGTTGACCGTGAGCGGTTTCTCGCACACGACGTGCTTGCCTGCTTTGAGGGCCGCCGTGGCAACCTCATGGTGCCGGGCATGCGGCGTCGCGATGTAGACCACGTCCACGTCAGGATCAGCAAAGAGTTGCTCATAGGCTGTCGCCCCGGGCTGGTCGTGATAGCTCGTGGCGAAGCCATACTGCCCCGCGAACGTCTTCGCCGCGGCCGCGCTCCGCGAGCTCACAGCATGCAGGACCGAGTTTTCCAGGCGGGCGAGGTCGGCGGTGACGCGGTGCGCGATCCGTCCGGTGGCCACCACGCCCCAGTTCAGGGGTTGATTTTGGGCAGCAGGGATCATGGGTGGGTTCCGCTCGATAGGTGTGGCCGGCCTTAAAGGTCAGGCAGATGCCCGTATGACCAGCGACGTGGGAATCCGGGTGACCCTGTCCGCGGGTTTTCCGTCGATCAGCTCAACCAGTGTCTCTGCCATTTTTTTGCCCATCTCGATGACGGGGTGATGCACGGTTGTCAGCGGCGGATTCACGGAGGTGGCAAACGAATCGTCGTCGAACCCCACCACCGCCACGTCAGCCGGGATCCGGATCCCGCGCTCCTGGAGCACGGTGTAGGCGCCCGCGGCCATCTGGTCATTGGCCACGAACAGCCCGTCGATGGGCTTGCCGCGCTCAAGGAGCCGCCGCATGGCCTTGGCGCCGGAGGAAAGCGTGAAGTCCCCGTACTCCACCAGGGAATCGTCCAGTCCGGACGCTTCCATGGCCTTCCGCCAGCCGGTAAAACGGTCGACGCCGGGCGGCATGTCCTGCGGTCCGGCGATGGTGGCGATGTGGGTGCGGCCGCCCTCAACCAGCAGCCGGGTTGCGCCTTCGGCGGCGGCCTCGTTGTCAACGTCCACGTAGTAGCTTCCGCCCTCGGCCAGCGGCCTGCCCGCGAAAACCATGGGGATGTGGTCGCTGACGTGGGCCCAGGACCGGTCTCCTGCGTGGTGGGAGACCACCAGGGCACCTGCGACGTTGCCGCCGAGCAGGAACGCCCTGGTCTTTTCGGGTTTGGCTTCTGATGCGATGACCATGTTCAGCGTGTAGTCGGTGTCTGCGAGATAGAGGGCCACGCCCTGGACAACGGAGGCGAAGAACGGATCTGCGAAGACCTTGGAGGTGGATTCCGGCACGATCAGGCTGATGGAATTGGGCTTCCGGCTGGCGAGGGACCGGGCGGCCCGGTTGGGTGTGTAATTCACGGCGAGAATGGCTTGGCGGACCTTCGCGGCGATGTCTTCGTCCACGCTGGGAACGTGGTTAACCACGCGGGAGACGGTGGCTCGGGACACGCCGGCCAGCGCAGCCACCATTTCAAGGGTGGGCGCCGGCCGGCTTCCGCTGGGGTCTTGCTTCAAGATCTTCGCTCCGTGACGTTGAGCGGGCTTCGCCCGGTACTCCAGTTTAGGCAGAGCGCGAGGCCGGGAGCGCGCGGGCATGCTGCTTCGCGGCGGCGATTAGCCGTGCGTATGCGTGGCCGCTGGCCTTCACGGTGCGCTCGAAGGTGCCGTAATCCACCCGGACTATTCCGAAGCGCTTGCCGTATCCCCAGGACCATTCGAAGTTGTCCAGCAACGACCAGACGAAGTAGCCGCGGACATCCGCGCCCTGATCGAGCGCTTCCCCGACAGCCGCTATGTGGTCAAGGATAAAGCCGGTGCGCTCCGTATCCTGCACTGAGCCGTCCGGTTCTACGGTGTCGTCGTAGGCGGCGCCGTTTTCGGTAATGTACAGCGGCGGGAGGCCGGGGTATTCCTCGCCAAGGCGGACCAGCAGCTTCCGCAACCCGTCCGGGTTCACTTCCCAGTCCATGGCGGTCCGCGGCAGCCCCCGGCTGGGGAACGCGATGTCCTCGGACCCGATCCATGGTGAGGCGGCCACACGTTCGGCACCGCCGGAGTGTCCGTCCCCGCCCTCGTGGTCAGCGTGGCCGCTGATCAGGTCATCGTGGTAGTGGTTGACGCCCAGGAACTCCAGCGGTGCGCTGATTACTTCCAGGTCCCCGGGGAGGATGAGTTCCGGGAGTCCGAACGGCGCGAGATCCACCAGTGTGTCCTGCGGATAGCTTCCGAGCAGGATCGGGTCCAGGAAGATCCGGTTCTGCAGGGAGTCGAAGCGCCGGGCAGCGTCCAGGTCGACGGGGTCCGCCGGGTCCCGGGGAATGGAGTTGCTCAGGTTGAGGGTGATCCCCAGGTTTTGGGCGCCGCGTTCCCGCAGGGCGTTAACGGCCAGGCCGTGCGCCAGATGCTGGTGGTGCACCGCCGCGATGGCTGCCCGCGGTTCCTGGCGGCCCGGGGCGTGGACCCCGGAACCGTAGCCCAGCAACGAGGAACAGAAGGGCTCGTTGAACGTGGTCCAGTGCTGCACCCTGTCGCCGAGGACGTCGTAAACGTCGTTGGCATACTCGACGAACCGGTAGGCGGTGTCCCTGTTCGCCCAGCCGCCTTTTTCCTCCAAGGCCTGCGGGAGGTCCCAGTGATACAGGGTGAGCCAGGGCAGGATTCCCGCCTCCAGCAGCTCGTCCACAAGGCGCGAGTAGAAATCCAGGCCCTCCGGGTTTGCTGCCCGGTCCCCTGGCCGGACGCGGGCCCAGCTGGTGGAGAAACGGTAGGAGTCCAGCCCCAGCTCCTTCATCAGCCGGACGTCTTCGGGCATCCGGTGGTAGTGGTCCACGGCCTGCTCCAGGTTCTCGCCCTTGGCGATGGCGCCGGGGATCCGGGCAAAGTGGTCCCACACGGAGTCCTCCTTGCCGCCTTCGTGTCCGGCTCCCTCGATTTGGGCGGCCGCCGTCGCTGACCCCCAGATGAATCCGTCCGGCCACTGCCGTGAGTACGTCGAATGTGGCATTAGCCCTTCACTGCTCCTTGCATAATTCCTGAAATGAGTTGCTTTCCTGCAACGACGAACAGCACCAGCAACGGCAGGGTGGCAAGCACCGCACCTGATAGGACCACAGAGTAGTCCACGTACCGGGCCGACTGCAGTTGGCTGAGCGCCGTCTGCAACGTCGGGTTGCCCGCATCGAGCACCAGCAGCGGCCAGAGGAAGTCCGTCCACGCTGTCATAAAGGTGAACAGGCCCAGGATGGCCATTGCCGGGCGGGCTGCGGGAATCGCCACGTGCCAGAAGGTGGAGATCATGTTGGCTCCGTCCATGCGGGCGGATTCAATGAGCTCATCCGGGATGACATCCACCAGGTACTGCCGCATGAAGAACACACCGAAGGCGGTCACCAGGGTGGGCACCACAACGGCGCCGATCTCACCGGTCCAGCCCAGGGTCCGCATCACCATAAAGAGGGGGATGATGCCCAGCTGGGTGGGGATGGCCATGGTGGCAACGACCATCAGCATCAGTCCGTTGCGGCCACGGAACCGGAGTTTTGCGAAGGCGTAGCCGGCAAGGGTTGAAAAGCTGACCACCGAAACGGTGATGATGCCGGAGATCAGGACGCTGTTTCCCAGTGCCAGCCAGAACGGAATGGTGTCGAAGACCTCCGCTACGTTCTTCCAGAAGTTTCCGCCGGGCAGAAGGGGCGGCCAGGTCTCCCCCAGTGCTTCGTTTGACCGGCTGCCGATGACCACGGACCACCACAGCGGATAGGCGGAGGCTGCCAGGAAGGCCAGCAGCAGGCCGTAGCTGAGGAATCCGGGGCGTTCGCCGGTGCCGAAGACGCGCTTGCGGAACTGGGCGGGCTTCGCCGGCGGCGCTGCAGGGACCGGGCCCCTGCCTGCCATGGGTTCGGCACGGTCCATGATGCTCATCGTTCAGTCCTTTCAGCGCGCTTCCGAAGCGCCTTCCGCCGGGCAGCACGCGAAGGCTTGGGCGTGTCAGCTGTGGCAATCCGGCGGGAGATCAGGTAATTGACGAGGCCGAAAAGCAGGATGATCAGGAACAGCAGCCAGGCGATGGTAGATGCTTTGCCGAAGTTCTGGCGCTGGAAGGCCATTTCCCAGAGGTACAGGACGGTGGTTTGGAACTGGCGTTGCGATCCGCCTGCTGTGGCCGGGTCAAACAGCCTGGGTTCGGTGAAGATCTGCAGTCCGCCGATGGTGGCCGTGATAACAACGAACACCATGGTGGGCCGGATGCTGGGCAGGGTGATGCTGAAGAACCGGCGCATGGCCCCCGCCCCGTCCAGGGCCGCCGATTCGTAGAGATCCCGCGGCACCGCCTGCATGGCGGCCAGCAGGATCAGCGCGTTATAGCCTGTCCAGCGCCAGTTGACCATGGTGGCGATGGCGATGTGGCTGGGGAACGTTTCGTTTTGCCACAGCACAGGGTCAAGGCCGAAGTTGCCGAGGATGTTGTTGATCAGGCCGTACTGTTCGCCGAACATGTTGGTGAAGATCATGGCCACCGCAACCGGGGTCACGATGTACGGCAGCAGGACGCTCATCCGCCAGAAGGTCTTGGCACGGAGGTTCTGGTCCAGTACCGCGGCCAGGAAAAGCGCCACGGCCAGCTGCGGAATGGCGGAGAGCAGGAAAATGCTCATGGTGTTGAGAAGGGAATTCCAGAAGAAGCGGTCCTGCAGGACCTCCGCGAAGTTGTCCAGGCCTACGAACTGCCCTTGGCCTTTGAGGAGGTGCCAGTCAAAGAGGCTGACAAAGAAGGTGTAGACCAGCGGGAAAAGGCCCACGAGGGCGAACAGGATAAAGAATGGCGCGACGTAGAGGTATGGCGATGCCTTGACGTCGAAGATGCTCAGGCGTTGCCTGAAGGTGGCTTTGGGTTTGGTCACCGGGGGCTTGGCGGATCGGTTCAGGGTGGTTGTCATGGGTTCTCGCACTCCATCGGGGGGCCTCCCGGGCGGGAGGCCCCACAGCGGGTCCTGCTAGTTGTTGACGACCAGGTCGTTGAGGAGGCGCAGCGCTTCAGTCCAGGCCTGGCCCGCATCGGCCTTGCCGGCGTCGAGGCTCTTCAGCGCGGGGCCGAAGACGTTTTCCTGGATGACTGAATCCTGCGGGCCCTTGAATTGGGCCACTACACCCTTGGCGCGGTTCGCCAGGATAACGCCGGTGGGAGCGTTGTTGAACAGGACGTTGGGGGTGGCATCCGATACCAGCTTCTCCTGGGCCTTGAGCGTGCTGGGGAAATTGTTGGCTGCAGCGGACTGCTTGACCTGCTGCTCGGGAGCCGTCAGCCAGGCGGCCAGTTTTGCGGCTTCTGCGGGGTGCTCGGAGGTCTTGGGCACCGTGAGGAAGGCTCCGTCCCAGTTGGAGGCGCCGCCCGGGAAGACGTCCGCGAAGTCCCAGCCGCTGTCTGCGCCGCCGCCGGCCGATTCCAGCTGGCCCTTGATGGTGCCGAGCATCCAGCCGGGGCAGACGAAGGTGGCGAAGGAGCCGTCAACGAATGCCTTGCCTTTGCCCCAGTCGAACTGGGTCTGGTTGGCTGAGAGCCCGGCTGCGGTGCCGGCGGCAAGCATCTCGAACTTGCCCTTCATCTCGGCGTTACCGTCGATGTTCAGCTCACCGTCCTTGCTGTAGTACCCCTCCTCCATCTGGTTCACCATGGAGTTCCACACAAAGCCGGACTGGTCGTACCAGGCCTTGCCGGTGGCGGCCTTGTACTGCTTGCCCAGTTCGAAGTACTTCTCCCAGGTGGCGTCCTCGCCGCCAAACAGCTTGGCAACGGATTCGCGGTCGCTGGGCAGTCCGGCGGCTTCAAAGAGTTTGCCGTTGTAGCAGAGGCCTTGAGGCCCGATGTCGGTCCCGTATCCGATGACGCGGCCGTCAGGATCGGTTCCCTGCTTGAATTTCCAGTCCACCCAATTGGCTTTGATGTCGGCCGCACCGTGTTCGTTGAGGTCCGTGAACTGGTCCGAGACCTCCATGATGGAGCCCAGCCAGCCTTCCTCGATGGCTACCACGTCGCTGAGACCTGAGCCTGCGGCCAGCTTCGTGAAGGCATCGGTGCGGGCGTTGGCGCCGCGGTCAATGTTTGTCGCCTTGATCTTGACGCCGGGGTTTGCGGCCTCGTACTGGCCGTACAGGTCGCCGTAGCCAAATGTTCCGAACGTGGTGACCGTCAGCTCAACAGGGTTCTCTGAGCTAGCAGGCTGATCGGAGCTGCTCCCGCAGCCCGTGGCGATAAGGGCCAAAGCTGCTGCGCCCGCTATGGCGGCAGCGGTATTTCGTCGTGAAAATTTCACGTTCACTCCTTTGTGGGGGAAATTGCCCGGGCTGAGAGAGCGCTCTCTCGGAAGTTCCACAACTCTAAAGGTGGCGCTTATCACTGTCAAGAGAGCGCTCTCTCAGAGGTGTCTAATTGGCTGCCAGTACGTCGCTTCGCCGGACCGGGAGAGCAATGTCAGGCCCGGCCGTTAGGGTGGAACCCATGGCAACAAAGACTTCGCGCGCATCCAAGGCGCCCGCGTACAAATGCGCCGAATGCGGCTGGACCGCCGTCAAGTGGGTGGGGCGCTGCGGCGAATGCCAGGCGTGGGGCACCGTTGAGGAAACCGGCACGGCTGTGGCGCGCACGACGGCGGCAACAACAGTTGTGGAACCGGCGCGCCGGATTGCCGAGGTAGACGCCACCACGGCGGCTTTCCTGCCCACCGGCGTCGACGAACTGGACCGCGTTTTGGGCGGCGGGCTGGTCCCCGGCGCCGTGATCCTCCTGGCCGGCGAGCCGGGTGTGGGCAAGTCCACGCTGCTGCTCGATGTCGCCGCGAAGTTCGCCCGCACCGCGCAGGACGTCCTCTACGTCACGGGCGAGGAGTCCGCGGCCCAGGTGAAGCTGCGCGCGGAACGGATCGACGCCGTCGCGGATTCCCTCTACCTGTCAGCGGAAACGGACCTGGGCCAGGCCCTGGGGCAGGTCGAAAAGATCGAGCCGCGGCTGCTGATTGTGGACTCGGTCCAGACCCTCAGCAGCGCGGACGTGGACGGCAGTGCCGGCGGCGTATCGCAGGTGCGCGAGGTGGCAGCGTCCCTCATTGCGGCCGCCAAGCGGCGCAACATGACCACGCTGCTGGTGGGCCACGTGACCAAGGACGGCTCCATCGCCGGGCCGCGCCTGCTCGAGCACCTGGTGGACGTGGTGTGCCAGTTCGAAGGCGAACGCCATTCCCGGCTTCGGATGCTGCGCGCGGTGAAAAACCGGTACGGTCCCACGGATGATGTGGGCTGTTTTGACCTGAACGAGAACGGCATCGAAGGGCTTACGGACCCCAGCGGGCTGTTCGTCAGCCGAACCAAGGAGCCCGTTTCCGGCACCTGCATCACAGTAACCATGGAAGGCCGGCGGCCGTTGCTGGCAGAGGTGCAGTCGCTGCTGGCCGAAAGCCCCAACTCCCAGCCCCGGCGTGCCACCAGCGGCCTGGACAGTTCCCGGGTGTCCATGCTTTTGGCCGTCCTGCAGCAGCGGGCCGGCTGCCTCCTGCACAAGGACGATTCCTATGTAGCCACGGTGGGCGGCGTGAAGCTCAGCGAACCCGCCACGGACCTGGCCGTTGCCCTGGCCGTGGCCTCTGCCAAGGCCCGCAAGCCCCTGCCCATCCGCCTGATCGCCTTCGGGGAAGTGGGTTTGGCGGGCGAAGTGCGGCCCGTGCCCGGGATCAACCAGCGGATCCAGGAAGCGCACCGGCTGGGCTTCACGCACGCCGTGGTTCCCGCCAGCCATAACGGCCCCGGCCCTGTCCCTGCAGGGTTCTCCGTCCGCGAAGTGGAGCACCTCACGGAGGCACTGAGCCTGCTGATCGGGTAGCTGGCGGGATCTGGTTCCTCACGGGCCGGCCAGGTGGTGCCCCGCTCATTCCGGTTTGAAGTTGAGGAGGACTTTGCCGGATTGGGCGGAGTTTTTGGCGGTGGTGAAGGCGTCGAGTCCCTGGCTGAGGGGGTAGTCGTGGGTGATGACGGGCCCGATGTGCAAGGTGCCGTCGGCGAGGGCGGTGATGACGTCGTCGATCTCGTTGTTGAACCGGAATGAGCCTTTGAGGTCCAGTTCGCGGGTGATGGCCAGGGAGATCAGGACCGGCTGGGGTCCGGTGGGCAGCAGCCCGACCATGACCACTGTCCCGCCGCGGGCCGCGCCCCGGATGGCCGAGGCCAGGCCGTGGTGGCTGCCGGAGGATTCGATCACGATATCGGCCTGCACGGCCGCGATCGTGTCCGCGTCCGGTGCCTGCAGGACCGCGTCCGCCCCGACCGCTGTGGCGATCTCCAGCGGCCTGGGGTGCATGTCGACGGCGGTGATCCGGGCCGCGCCGGCACGTTTGAGGACCGCAACACACAGGGCCCCGATCGGGCCGGACCCGATCACCAGGGCGGACTTGCCGGCTACGTCCCCGGCCCGGGCCACCGCATGCCAGGCCACACTGGCGGGCTCGATCAGCGCCGCGGTGCGCAGGTCCAGGGCCTGCGGCAGGGCCCGGAGCATCCGGGCGGGCAGGTTCACGTACCGGGCGAACGCCCCGTCGGTGTGCGGGAACCGCGCCGCGGACCCCAGGTAGGTGCAGCCCGGAGACAGGTTCGGCCGGTCCGGCGGGTACCGGACCGTCCCGTCACCGGGGCCGGGGGTCGCCGGGTGGACCGCGACCGGGGTCCCCGCGGCCGGGCCCGTCCCGTCCACGGCGGCGACCACCACAACACCGGAAATCTCGTGCCCCAGCACCATCGGGGCCTTCAGGATCGACTCGCCGGCCGCGCCGTGGAGCCAGTAATGCAGGTCCGACCCGCAGATCCCGCCGTACGCGACCTCCACCACCGCCTCATCCGGTCCCGGCGACGCGAGCGGCACGTCCTCAATCCGCAGATCCCCCGCCGCGTACGCCACCACCGCCGGACCCGAGACGGGCAGGGCTGTCCCTGCTGCCGGGGCTGTCCCGTGGGTTTCCCGGGCTGACCCTGTCACCGCTGAGGCCTCCATCAGACCACCACCGTCATGCCGCCGTCGATAAAGACCGTCTGGCCGTTGACAAAATCCGACCCGTCCGAGGCCAGCCACACCGCGGGCCCGGCCAGGTCCTGCACGGTCCCCCACCGGTGCGCCGGGGTCCGGCCCAGGATCCAGGCATTGAACTGCTCATCGTCCACCAGGTTCTGCGTCATTTCCGTATGGATATACCCAGGCGCGATCCCGTTGATCTGCAACCCCGAGCCCGCCCACTCGGCCGTCATCGCCCGGGTCAGGTTCCGCAACCCGCCCTTGGCCGACACATACGGGGCGATCGTGGGCCGGGCCAGGTCCGTCTGCACCGAACAGATGTTGATGATCTTGCCCTTCCCCCGCGGGATCATGTGCCGGGCAGCCGCCCGGCCCACCAGGAACGCGCTGGTCAGGTCCGTGGCGATCACCCGCTCCCAATCCGCGACGTCCAGCTCCAGCATCGGCACCCGGTGCTGGATCCCGGCGTTATTCACCAGGACCCGCAACGGGCCCACATGCTCCTCCACCCACGCCACACCCCGGGCAGCCTCCGCATCACTGGTGACATCAAACGCGACACTATGGACCCGGCCCGGCGCGAAATCGGCAGCCAACGCAGCCTCCGCCGCCTTCAACCGCTCCGGATTAATCCCGTTCAACACCACCGTCGCCCCGGCCTCAGCCAACGCCCGCGCCAACGCAAAACCAATCCCCCGGCTCGACCCCGTCACCAAAGCAACCCGACCCGTCAAATCAAAAAGCCCGCTCATGCGAACGGTCCTGCCTGTACCAGGTTGGCCGGGGCCTGTCCCGCGGCCAGCGCCTCGAGCTGCTTCCGGAGGAGTTTCAGGATCCGCGGCTGGAACGCCGAGGCGTTGCCGCCGACGTGCGGGGTGATCAGGGCGTTGGTGGCGGACCACAGCGGGTGGTCCTGCGGCAGCGGTTCGGGATCAACGACGTCGATGGCGCAGTTCAGGCGTCCGGACAGAACCTCCGCGGTCAGCGCGGCGGTGTCCACCACGGAGCCGCGGCCAACGTTCACCACCAGGGCGCCGTCCGGAAGGGCCGCCAGGACCTCTTCGCCGATCAGCTGGTGGGTGTGCTCGTTCAGTGGCAGCACCGATACAAGAATGTCGTGCGTGGCGGCCAGCTCAGTCAGCTCGGACGAGGCATGCACGTCGCCGTGTTCGTCTGTGCGGGCCGAGCTGCCGACGCGGGTGACGGTGACTTCGAACGGCGCCAGGCGCAGGGCAATTTCGTGACCGATTCCGCCCACACCCACCAGCAGCACCCGACGGTCTGCCAGGGACTGGCGGCGCTCCGGCCGCCAGAGGCCGTACTGCGCATCGCGGACCGCCTGGTCGATGCCGCGCAGTTTGGCGAGGATCAGACCAATGGCAAGTTCCGCCGTCGCGGCCGCATGGACACCCGAGGCGCTGGCCACGCCGGCGGCCGGGCCGGCAGCCTCAATCACGCCGTCGTACCCCGTGGACTGCGTCTGCACGTACTTCAGGTTGGGGGCTTTGCCCAGGGATCCCAACACCGCGCCGGCGTTGATATACGGCAGGATGACGCCGTCAATCTCAGCCAGCGTCCCGCCGTCGGGATCCGATTCCAGGTCCCAGACCACTCCCCGCAGCCCTCCTGGCAGGGGTGAGAGATCGTCGAGGAGCTGCTGGTCGGGGAAGCTGACGGTGCGGACTGTTTGCATCGGGTAAACCTGTTTCAATCGGTGGTAGGTGGGTGCGGGCCGTTTAGCGCCGGTCGAAGGTGAGGCCGCCGGGGACCTGGAACGTGGGCATAAGCTCCAGCATGCCAACATTTACGTGCCGGGGTGTTTCGATGGCGTAGTCCATGGCGTTGACGATGTCGTCGGTGGTCAGCGACTCATAGCCTTCGTAGTAGGTCTTCCACGCCTGTTCCATGGCCTCGGGTGTGCCGCCCATGTTGCGCCCGAAAATTTCCGTTTCAACGCGGCCGGGGCAGATTTCGGTGACTCGGATGCGCTTGCCCACGGTGTCGTTGCGCAGCTGGCGCGAGATCTGGTGCACCGCGGCCTTGGTGGCGTGGTAGACCGTGTGGCCGTAGAAGTTGTAGAGGCCGGCGATGGAGCTGACGTTGACCACGTGGCCCCGGTCGCGTTCCACCATGCCCGGCAGGACCAGCCTGGTCAGCTGGAGGAGGCCACGCAGGTTGACGTCAATGAGTTCGTCGATGTCGCTCTCGCTGGAGTCCAGGATGTTGCCTGGCCGTGACACACCGGCACAGTTCACCAGGACATCCACCTCAAGATCACCGACGACGGCGGCCAGCGCGGCAGTGTCAGTCAGGTCCACCACGTGCGGGACGGCGCCGGTCTTGTCCGCCAGTTCCTTCAGGCGTTCCTCGTTCCTGGCCAGCGCGTGGACCGTGAGTCCCCGTTTGGTCAGGCGCTCGGCGATGGCGGCGCCCATTCCGGTGGAGGCACCGGTGACAACAGCCGTTGAGTAATCGGAAAAAGACATGAAGATCTCCTATGAGGGTGCAGCCCAGTGCTGCTTGATGAAGTGGAAGATTAGGCGTCGCGGAGCGGCAGGTGTGCCCGGTCCTTGACGGTGCTGACGGCCGCGAGGGTGCCCAGCGCCGTGATGACGGCGTAGAAGGCGGGCATGTAGATGTTGCCGGTGGTGGAGATGAGCCAGGTCAGCAGCAGCGGCGCCGTGCCGCCGAAGAGTGCCGAAGAGATGTTATAGCCCAGGCCGTAGGCGGAGTAGCGGACCCGGGTGGGGAACAGTTCGACGATCAGGATGTGGATCACGGCGGTGTGGCCGGCGAAGACCACAGCCATAAGGCAGGCGCCCAGGATGGCCAGTGCCATCTCGCCCGTGGCGATCAGGGCGTAGGCGGGTATGCCGATGACAGCCATGGCGATGGCCGAGCCGGCGATGACTTTCTTGCGGCCGATGCGGTCCGACAGGGCGCCCATGAACGGAATCGCGATGCAGATGACCACCAGGCTGCAGGCGGTCACGAGGAGTGCTTCGCCGATGGTGAAGTTCAGCTGCTTGCCCTTGAGGAACGTGGGCATGTAGGAGAACAGGACGTAGTAGCCCGAGCCGTTCATCAGCGGGATGAAGAGGGCCAACAGCATGGCGCGGCGGTGCTCAGGTGAAGCGAAGGCTTCCTTCAGCGGGTTATTGGACAGCCCGCCCTCTTCCTTCAGCTTCTCGAAGTTGGGGGTGTCGCTGATCGCCTTGCGGATGTACCAGCCAATGACGCCCATGGGGATGGCAACCAGGAACGGAATGCGCCATGCGAACGAACCGAAGCCGCCGCCGTCGATCGCTGCCTGCGTGAGCCAGGGCGACATGGAGAACGCGACCAGCGTACCGGTGAGCAGGGCTGCGAACGAGGCGATCTGGGCGTAGGAGGTGATGATGCCGCGCTTGCCTTCAGGGGCGTGCTCGGCGAGGAAGGTCATGGCGCCGGCGGCTTCGCCGCCAACGGAGAAGCCTTGGAGCATGCGGAGCAGCACCAGGAGGACCGGTGCGGCGATGCCGATGGCCGAGTAGGCCGGCAGTAAGCCGATGCCCGCGGTTGCCACACTGATCAGCAGGATGACAAAGACCAGCAGCTTTTGCCGCCCGATCCGGTCACCCAGGTAACCGCAGACCACGGCGCCAAGGGGACGTACGAAGAACGACACGGCGTAGCCGGCGAAGACGAACAACAGGGCGTTGTCCGGGTTGCCGGGAGCCAGGAAGACGAGGGCGAGTGTTCCAGCCATAAAGGCGAAGATGCCGTTGTCATAAAGTTCCACGAAGATGCCGACGCAGCCGGCCGTGACGACCTTGCGGGTCTGCTTGCTGCTGAGCCGCTCTTGGTGCGGCTGGGCCGCGTGCGTAGAGGTGGACATGGCGTTCCTTACTTATGGGGATGGTAACAATGCTTTGTGGATGAAGCGAGGGCTTTTAGCTTCCGGCAGCCGACGTTTAGCCTCCGGCGGCCGGCGCGAGCTGGTGCCAGCCCGGCTGGTCGCCGATGCCCAGGAGCGAGAACACTGTGCCGACGGTGGAACGCAGTGTTTCCAGTTCCCTGATCGCCGCCCGGTGTTTCGCAGTTGCTTCGGGGACGGTGGTTCTTCTGAACCGGATCTTGTGGCCCGGCCGGGCCTGGGCCAGGACGTCCAGCGAGCGGCTGGTGACAACGGCGAGGACGGGGTAGCCGGCGGTGACCCCACGTCCGCGGTGCAGCACCAGGAGTTCTTCGCGGGACGGCACCTCGATGGCTCCCACGGGGACGCCCCGGGACAGCACCTCGGCTGTGGACTGGCGTTCAGGGAGTGCTCCGCCCAACCGCAGGCCGATGTGGTTGCTCCGGCCGCTGACCGTATATTCGGTGCTGTAGAGCAGGTCCGCGGTGTCGCCGAACTCGTCCACATCCGGGCCGTCCGTCACGTCCACCACCGCAGTGCTGCTGAATTCCGGCCGGATGAGGCCCAGGCGGAACAGCGGGAGGTCGAAGTACGGCTGGCGGATCGGCGGGATAGTGCGGAAGGTCTTCAGTTCGGTGCCTTCCGTCAGCCGCAGCCCGAAGCCGACGACGGTGTCCGGCGCGCAGCTGCCCAGGAGGACCGGTGCCTCAACCGAGCCGTGGACAGCGACGTAGGCGCGGAGGCCGCCGTCGATCCTTCGCAGCGCTACGGTCTCCCCCGCCCGTACGGACACCGGCTCCCACTGCTGGCACTCGCGCCCGCCCACCGTGAGGTGCAGGGGTGCGCCGGTGACGGCGATGAGGATGTCCGTGGTGGCCTTCATGCGGAAATCCAGTGCGGTGGCCTCCAGCAATGGAGCGTTGTCAGCGTTTCCGGCCAGGATGTTGGCGGCCCGGGCGGAGAACTGGTCCAGCGCACCGTTGACGGGGAGCCCGAACCGGGGACCGCGGAAACGTCCCAGATCCGTGACCACGGTGTTGCCCGGCTGCTGGATGATCAGGCTCATTGCGCCGCCTCCATTTTCCGGCCTGCATACTGGGCGAACTCTTCGGGCTGGATCCGGTGGAACCGGAGGGTGTCGCCGGGGACGTAGGGAACCAGCGGCTCGGCTGTGGCGTCAAGGACGGTCAACGGGGTCTGGCCGATGACGCACCAGCCACCCGGTGCCACGGCGGGGGCGATGACCGCCTGCCGGCCGGCCACCGACACGGCGCCTGCCGGGACGGACAGCCGGGGGTCCTTCAGCCGCGGCACGGGGAAGGGAAAATCGGGACCGTCCATCATGGGCGAGCCGGCCGGAGCGCCGAGGCAGCGGATCACGTAGGACTTGGTGGTGTGAAGCTCGATGATCTGCTCGACCGAGAGCTGCTGCTGCCCGGCAACGCGCTCCAGGTCGGGGCCGTACTCGCCGCCGTACACCACGGGAACAATAAATTCGCGGGGTGTACGGGCGGGGGCACCGGTGAATTCGAGCTGGCGCAGGCCCAGAAGGACAAAGGCCCTGACCTGCCGCGCGGACGTGACGCCGGGATCAAATTCCACCAGCAGCGAGTCGTAGGTGGGCACTGCGCCGTGGACGCCGTCGGCACCCGCAGCATCCAGCCACTCAGCCAGGGCGTGGACGGTGGCCCAGTTGGCCTCCCGGTCCGGAGAGGACGCGACGACGCGCAGTGCGGCGTCGCCGGATTCAAACACCTCCACCGGAGGCAGTGCTGAAGTTGGCGTGGCGGTCATGTCAGGCGGCTTTCACTTTGGCGGCGAGCACCCGGGCGAGCGGGCCAATGGTCACGCCGGCGCGTTCCAGTTCAGCGCGGACCTGACGTGCCAGCTGGACGGCGCCCGGGGTGTCACCGTGGAGCAGGATGGTGTCTGCAACGATCGGCAGGTCGGTTCCGGCGACGGTCTCGATGACGCCTTCGCAGACCATGCGGATGGTTCGGGCCACGATGGTTTTGGGATCGTGGATCACGGCGCCGGGCCGGCTGCGCGGCACCAGGGTCCCGTCTGCTTCGTAGGCCCGGTCTGCGATTCCCACGATGCCCACGGGGAGCCGGCGGGCTGTGGCAGCGTCAGCGAGTTCGCCGTCCTGGGCCAGGACAATCAGATCCGGGTTGATGCGGGCGGCGGCGTCAGCCACGGCCTCCGCGTAGTCGGGGCGGGTGGCCACGAGGTTGCCCAGGCGGCCGTGGGGTGCGAGGTGGACGACGCCGGCGCCATGGTAGGCAGCGAAAGCGCTCAGCGCCCCGAACTGGTACAGGACGTCGTGGCGGACTTCATCTGCTGTGAGGTCCATGGCGCGGCGGCCGAAGCCGCGGAGGTCAGGGAAGCTGGGGTGCGCGCCGATGGCCACGCCGCGGCGCACGCATTCGGCGACAGTGGCGTTCATGATGTCCGGGTCGCCGGCATGGAAGCCGCAGGCGATGTTGGCGCTGGAGACCACGTCGAGCAGGGCCGCGTCGTCGCCCATCGAGTAGGCGCCGAAGCCTTCTCCGAGATCCGCTACGAGATCAACCATGGGTCCCATGTGAGCCCTCCTTGGGGGTGTTGGCACGGCGCTGGCCGGGCACAGCGGCAGCTGCCGGAAGCGGAAGTGGGTGGACCGGCCTGATGGAGCTTGGGTCCCGTGGCCCGGATTACCGGGCTTGTAGAAAAAGTCTGACACCGGGATTTGGATCACACAAAGACGTAATAGGTGTCACGGGATAGGTGCCGGTTATGACCCGCACCTCTTCCGGAGCATGACCCGGACGGCGTTCTGCCCGGTCCGCTGGCGCGGACCGGGCAGCACTGCTTGGTTGTTGGGTTGTTGGGGCTGGGTGGCTTGGCGGGTAGCCCGCCGCGCTAGCGGAGGGCCTTGCGGAGCCCCATGACGCGCTCCACAACCACCACCACGGCGAGCGAGATCAGGATCAGGATGACGGACAGGGCAGCGACGGCGGCATCGGCGGAGTTTTCGACATACCGCAGCACCTGCACGGGCAGGGTGGGCAGGCCCGATTCGGCCACGAACAGGGAGATCACCGCTTCGTCGAAGGAGACGATGAACGCTATGACGCCGCCGGCAATGACACCCGGCTGGATGATGGGCAGCGTGACTCGCCGGAACACCGTCCAGGAGCCGGCGCCCAGGATGCGGGCCGCCGCCTCGCAGGACGTGTCCGTGGTGGCCAGGCTCATCAGGGTGGTCCGGATGACGAACGGGATGGTGATGGCCACGTGGCCGATGATGATGCCGGCATAGGTGTTGTTCAGGTCCAGCGGCCCGAACAGCAGGACCATGCCCAGGGCCAGGACGATGCTGGGAATCAGCAGCGGTGAGAGGAAGAAAGACTGGACGGCCGCCTTGGCCTTGAACTCGAACCGGTCAAGGGCCAGCGCCACAGGCACCCCCAGGGCCAGCACAATGAGCGTGACAATCACGGCCACGATCAGGCTGACCTTCATGCCCTCCATGAACGTGCTTTCCTCCGGAAGCATCTCGTACCACTTCAGGGTGAACCCTTCGGGCGGGAAGGACAGGTACTGGTTGGAGGCGAAGCTCACCACGAACACGATCAGCAGGGGTGCCAGCAGGAAGAGGTAGAGCAGGAAAACCAGCAGTCCGAACGCGGGTTTGGCAGGGTTGAAGCGCGGCTTGAATACCTTGACGTCGCTCACGGTCAGCCTCCGATCTTCTTGGTGAGGCGCTGGTAGACGGCGATGATCAGGCCGAAGAGCACCAGCAGGATGACGGACAGGGCGGCGGCGAAGGGCCAGTTGAGCAGGCCGGTGGTCTGGTCGTAGATCTCCGTGGCGAGGACCTGCACGCTTCCGCCGCCCAGGAGCCGCGGCGTGATGAAGGTGCTGATGGAGAGCACGAAGACCAGCAGGAACGCGGTCAGCAGACCCGGGAGGCACAGCGGGAGCGTGACCCTGGTGAACACCCTGAACTTGCTCGCTCCCAGCGATCCGGCGGCTTCCTCGAGCTGCGGGCTGAGCCGGCCGAACCCGGAGATCATAGCCAGGATGGCGTAGGGCATAAAGATTTCAACCAGGCCGATTGTCACGCCGGTCATGTTGTTAGTGAGCTTCAGGGGCGTATCGATCAGGCCCAGCCCGTCCAGGGAGGAGTTGATCAGGCCGTTGGTTCCCAGGATGACCATCCAGCCGTAGGTGCGGACAACGGCTGAGGTGAGGAGCGGTGCGATCGCGATGGCAATGAGCAGCCCGCGGTACTTGCTGGTGCTGCGGGCCAGGAAAAGGGCCACCGGGTAGGACACGATGACACACAGGATGCCGACCGTGACGCCCATCTGGAACGTGTCCAGGGTGACCTTCCAGTAGTACGGGTCCGTCAACGGCTGGATGTAGGTGTCCAGCGTGAACGTCTCAACGATGACCCCGTCCGGGGCGCCCTGGTTGAAGGACATCCGCACCATGTAGGCCAGCGGGAAAACGAAGCTGACCAGCAGGCCGAGGAGGCCTGGCAGCAGGAGGGCAAGGTAGGTGCGGCGGTTGCGCCGTTCGGTGGCTTTCTCCAGCTGGCCCTCGTCCTGGCCCCGGGGCTTTTCAGTGGCTGCGGGGGTTTGCAGGAGGGTCATGCCGCCACCAGCTTTTTCGCGGCCACCGGGGTGGGGAGGAGGTAGGCGTCTTCGGGAGCCCAGGAGAGGTAGGCGGCGTCGCCGATGCGGGGCAGGTCCCCGCTGCTGGTGAGCATCTGTGCCTGGAGGTGCTGGTCCCCGACACGGACGGCCACGGCGAGGGCGTCACCGGTGTAGCTGACCCGCTCGATGGTCCCGGCGAGGGGTGCCTGTGCGGCCCCCGGGTGCAGGGCGACGTTCAGCCGGTGGGGGCGGATGACCAGCTCATGGGCGCTGCCTGTCAGCCCCGCGGATCCGACGGCGCCGAACTGGCCCAGGCCCTCGACGTCCACCGTGTAGTAGCTTTCGCCGGCCAGGCCGGCCCGTCCGCTTTCGGGACCCACGCGGGCGGTGAGGAAGTTGGCCTGGCCGATGAAGTTGGCCACGAAGTGCGTGCGCGGCCGTTCGTACACTTCGGTGGGGGAACCGAACTGTTCGATCAGGCCACCGTTCATGACGGCGATCCGGTCCGCCATGTCCAGGGCCTCGTCCTGGTCGTGGGTGACAAAGAGGGTGGTTGCCCTGGTGCGTTGCTGGATGGACCGGATTTCGGCTCGCATGGTTTCGCGGAGTTTGGCATCCAGGTTGGAGAGCGGTTCGTCCAGCAGGAGGAGCGTGGGCTCCACCACCAGGGCACGGGCCAGGGCGATGCGCTGCTGCTGGCCGCCGGAGAGTTCCTTGGTCTGCCGCTTGCCAAGGTGGCCAAGCTGGACCATATCCAGGGCCGCCGCAACGCGTGCCTTCTGCTCATTCTTGGGGACCTGGCGCATTTCCAGGCCGAATCCCACGTTCTGCTCCACGTTCATGTGCGGGAACAGGGCGTAGGACTGGAAGACCATGCCCATTCCCCGCTTGTTGACCGGGGTGTGGGTGATTTCCTTGCCGTCCACCACGATGGATCCGGCGGTGGGATCCATCAGGCCGGCAACCATGCGGAGGGTAGTGGTCTTGCCGCAGCCGGACGGGCCGAGAAGCGCCACCAGGTGCCCCTCCTCCACTTCCATGTTCAGGCGGTCGACGGCGGGTTCCAGACCTGCTGCGTATCGTTTGGTCAGATCTACGATCGACAGTTTTGATTCAGTCACGGGTTCAGTTCTCCTGAAGGGAAGTTTGGGGAGGGGCAGCGGCGGGCGCTACTTGGTGATGATCTGGCGCTTCCAGGTATCGGTCCACTTGTCGCGGGCCGAGGACAGGAAATCGACGTCCAGGGGGACGATGTTCAGGGAGCCGTCCGTGGGTACCACGCGGTCCTTGACGTCGGCGGGCAGTTCGGCGTTGGTGACCGAGGGTGCGTAGAACAGTGCTTTGGCAAAGGCCGTCTGTGCCTCGGCGGAGAGCGCGTAGTCGATAAACGTCTTGGCCGCCGCGGAGTGCGGGGCATCCTTCACCAGGTTGACGGTATTGATCTGGTAGACAGTGCCTTCTTTGGGGAAGGTAACGCCCATTTTCTTGTTGCTCTGGTCGCTGTAGAACTGGCCGCGGGCGTTCTGGCCGAGGCCCAGCACCGTTTGTCCGGTGATCACGTTCTGGTATTCATCCGGGTTGGGCGCGAAGGTCTGCACGCCCGGTGCCATCTCCTTCAGGCGTTCCACTGCGGACTCAATGCCCTGGGTGTAGTCCTCGCCCTCCATCTTGGACGTGATGGCGGTCAGGGACAGGCCCAGCAGCGACGGCGGGGCGTTCACGTTGATCTTGCCCGCGTATGCAGGGTCCCACAGGACTTCCCAGCTGTCGGGGGCCTCGGGGAAGGTTGCAGTGTCGTAGACCAGGCCGACGGCGTCGAGCATGGCCACCGGGCCGTACCCGTCCTTGTCCTGGAACTTCTCGGCAACGTTGGCAAGGTTCGGGACGCCGTCGGCATCAATCTTTTCGAAGAGTCCCTGCTTGTTGCCCGTTGTGGAAACGGAGTTGTCCATAATGGCGACGTCGGTGGCCGGGTTGTTCTTCTGGCCCTGCAGGGCGCTGAGCATCTCTGCTGAGGAGCGCTTGGAGGAGTAGTTGATTGTGATGTCCGGGTACTTCGCCTTGAAGGGTTCAATGACGGCGGCGGTGTACTGGTCCTGCCACACACCGGAATACGCAATCAGGTTAACTTCGCCGGAAGTGGCGCTGCCGGTGCTGGCCGCCTCGGTGCCACCCCCGCAGCCTGAGAGGACCAGGGCCGCTGCGGAGAGCGCGGCCACGGCCGCCATTTTGCCTTTGATGGTTACTCGCATGTGCTATCTCTTTCTTAAGAAGATCCGGACTGTGATGGCGGATCCTGGATGCTCCGAAGCTATGGACTGAATATTTCGGAAATGTAAAAGAAAACGTCTATTCCGGTAAAAGGCACATTTATGCAATATGCGTCTTACGTCATCGTAAAAATGCATATCTGCCGGGGGTAGAATGTACTGCTAGTGAAATAGCGTTCTGGGTTCAACCTAGTGTCAGAGATGTGGATCACACAAAGACCATTTGCGTATCCCTCCATAGCATCCGGTTATGACCTTTCTGGGTTCAGGACGTCGCGGAGAAAGAGGGCGGCAGTGGATACGCGCAAGCTTGCGTACTTTGTGCAGATTGTGGATTCGGGCAGCATCACCAAGGCCGCAGCAGCGCTGCACGTGGCCCAGCCGGCCCTGAGCCAGCAGGTGTCGGCCCTTGAAACGGACTTGAAGCAACGGCTGCTGATCCGCAGCAAACAGGGTGTAAAGCCCACCGCGGCCGGGCACACGCTGTACCGGCACGCCCAGTCGATCCTCCGCCTGGTGGACCAGGCACGGTTGGACGTCGCCAAGTCCGGGGCGGCACCCTCCGGCCGGGTGTCCATTGCCATTGCGCCGTACAGCATGGCCTCGAGCCTGACGCCCAGGATCATCAGCGAGGTGGCCAGCAGGTACCCCGACATCACCCTGCATGTCACGGAGATTTACGGCGGTGTGCTCAGTGAGGCCATCAAGAACGGCCGGCTGGACATGGCGCTGATCTACGAGCCGGGAGCCATCCGCGGCGTCCAGTTCACCACCATGATCGTGGAGGACCTGCACTTTGTGGTCAACGCCAACAGGGCTGGTTTGAACCACGCTGACGGCGAAATTCCGTTGGAGGAGGTGGCACAGCACGGGCTGTTCTTGCCTGAGCAGATCCATACCTTACGGCAGACAGTGGAGGCCGGCTTCACCAGCAAGGAACTCAAGGTCAAGCTTGTGGGCGAAGTGGAATCCGTGCCCTCGCTCGCCAGGCTACTCCGGGCCGATCTCGGCGCCACCATCATGCCCAAATCAGCGGCGGACGCCTTGTTCCACGAGGAGGACTTCCAGGTGCTTCGGATTGTGGATCCGGCACTGCAGTGCAAGATTGCACTGTGCACACCTGACCATGACCCGCTTTCCGAAGCTGCCTCGGCGGTTCTCCTGGTACTGAAGGAAATGCTCCAGGAAATGCTCACCAACAAATACGCGCGCTAGCCCTTCCATATCATCCGCTTATTGGGTCACGCATCATTAGTCTTAGTAAGGAAACTCCCCGGATCCTAAAATTGTGCACAGCCGGTAAATTACGGCGGTTACATTTTGAAGGATTAATTGGAGCGAGCCGTGAAAAAAATCAGTACCCTCCGGAGAGTCTCCGGTAAAGGCTTGGGCCTTATGGCCAAAACCGGTTTCCACTGCCCCGCAAATGGCTTTTGGCGCCCGGAGGACGGATCAACGGGCCCCATCTTTGTCTTCGAAGGCAGCATCATGCCGGCAGCCAGGGGCGGGTCAGCCATCTGGCTTTTGGAGGATGCAGTCTTTGGTCCCCCGACCCATCTGCTCCCGACGCAATAGGACTTTGCGGTTGCCCGCGCCTTGTCTCAGTAGCTGGCTGGCAAACGGAGTTTGCGACGGCGAGGGGCGGGATACCCGGCCGGACCGGCACCCTGCAGTTGATGGGCACCCGGCCGGACCGTGACCCGAGGGACCGTCACCCGAGGATGACGGACGACGCCGGAAAGTACCGCCCGCTGTCCGCGCCCGCGGCCGCCTCGCTTCAATGTCAGACCCTCGTTGGATGATGAAGACATGAGGAACCCGGCAGTGGCGAAGGCGTATGCGGAGATCACCGCTGCCATTGCAGTGCTCACCGGAGTCGTCAACGGCGTGCTCACCGGTGTGGCGGGCGAATCTGATCCGGCGGAGGTTTACCCGGAGGGCGATCCGTTGCAGGAATTATCCGAGGATTGCCTGGATATCCTGACCGGGGCCGCGGGAGCGGACGCGCAGCTGGCCGGGCTGAAAGCCCTGACTGCCGCGACATTTGTCGGGACAGCGGAGACGGCGGCTCCGCCGGACGCTTCACTACAGGCCCGGGAGATGGCGGTCACGGCCGAGGTCGCGTGTGCCCTGACCATCGGCGGCCGGGCGGCTGGTTCGTTCCTGGCTGTTTCCCACGCCCTGACCACTGCCTTGCCGCTGACGTTCCTGGCACTGCAGGCGGGCACCATTTCGTGGCAGCACGCGCGGGTCATGGCGGACGAGGCCGCCACCCTCGACCCCGCCGGCGCGGCCGCACTGGAGGCCCACTTCCTGGCCCCTGACGTGCCGGGGGCGGCCACTGGCTGTCCTGCGGGTGAGATGCCGGCGTCCCGGTTCCGGCACCGGGCCCGTACCTGGCGCGAACGCCACCACACCGAGAGCCTCGAAAAGCGCCACGCCAAGGGCCTTCTGGACAGGCGGGTGGAGTACTGCCCGGACCAGGACGGGATGGCCTGGCTCTCGGCCTACCTGCCCGCGGATCAGGCGGCGGCAATCTGGAACCGGACCACCGCGATCGCCCGCGGCCTGCAGGACCCGGACGAGGACCGCACCCTCACCCAGCTCCGCGCCGACGCCTTCGCCACCGCCCTCCTCAGCCACGGAAACCAGGACAGTGGCGGCGACCAGGCCGGCAACGGAGACCACGAAGGATTCGATCCGGGGCGGGTTCCGCCGCCCCGGGCCCAGGTCCTGGTGACGGTCCCGGTGTTTTCCCTGCTCGGCGTCACCGAGGAACCGGCGATGCTGGACGGTTACGGCCCGATTCCGGCGTCGATGGCCCGGGACCTCGTGGCGAACGGGGCGGACTCGTTCTTCCGGGTCCTGATCGATCCGCGGGACGGGGCGCCGCTGGAAATCGGCCGGACCAGTTACCGGCTCACCAAAGCCATGCGGAACTGGCTGCGGCTGCGCGACGGTAAGTGCTCCTTCCCGGGCTGTTCCAACCAGTCCCTGGACAACGAAGCGGACCACCTCCTCGCCTGGGCCCAGGGCGGGACCACCGGCATCAGCAACCTCGGCCAGGCCTGCCCGGCCCACCACAAACTCCGACACACCACACCCTGGACCCCCACCCCAGCCACCCAAAACGAACCACCCGGCTGGATCTCACCCTCCGGCCGACGTTACCGAAGCGAACACCAGGACTGGGAACCACCACACTGGCCAGACTTACTGAAACATCCAGACGTACAGGAACATTCGGATCTACAGGACCAGCCAGGCCCCCCGAAAAGGCGTAAAGGACCACGGGGCGGCCCGCCGGACTTCGTCCACCTCGGGGTATCCCTCGGAGAAGACGGCCTGGAACGCCTCCTCCACGCCCGCAGCTGATCACGCCCGCGACTGACCACGCTCACAGCCGACCATGCCCGCGACTGACCACGCTCACAGCCGACCATGCCCGCGACTGACCACGCTCACAGCCGACCATGCCCGCGAGACTGGGTTTAGCTCCCCAACGAAGCCACCGTGAGTGCAGCAAAGCCGCCGCAGGACGAACCCTGCGGCGGCTTCACGGGCGCTCTTCCGCCCGGGTGCGCTTCCGCCCTGGCGTGCTAGGCCTGCTCGACCAGCAGTCCCTTGGCCTTCAGGACGTCGGTCAGGTTGCACAGGTCAATGGTGGTGCCGCCGGCCTTGTACAGGCTGATGAGCTCACGCTCGGCGTCGTCCCGTTCCTGCGAGAGGCGGATGACTTCCTCGATCTCGTCCTTGCGGACCACCACCACACCGTCAGCGTCGCCGCGGAGGACGTCGCCCGGGTAGATGATCTCGTCGCCGAAGACCACGGGGTGGTTGATCGGGCCGATGGTTTCCTTGACCGTGCCCTTGATGGAGACACTGCCTGAGAAGACCGGCAGGCCCAGCTCGATGAGGTCCTGGGTGTCGCGGACCCCCGAGTCCGTCACCAGGCCGGCCAGTCCCTTCGCTTTCATGGCGTTGCCGAGGACGTCGCCGAAGGTTCCGGCCTCCTCGTACTCCCCCGCCGCGGCCAGGATGACATCCCCCGGCTGGGCGTAGTGGATGGCCACCTGCAGCATCAGGTTGTCACGCGGCGCACACCGGACTGTGGTGGCCGGGCCGCAGAAGGACATGGACCTGTCGATGGGTTTGATGCGGGAGCTGAGGGCGCCCTTGCGTCCCTGCGCCTCGTGGATCGTGGCTGACGAGAACTTCGCGAGCTGGCTGATGGCGTCCGCGGTTGGGCGTTCGATGGTGGTTTTGACGTGGATCACGGTGTTTTCCTTCGGTGGGTTTGGATCAGTTAAGGGCCCGGACGGCCTTGTCGATGGCAGCGATGGACTCCTCGATGACATCCAGGCTGGTGGCGTAGGAGATGCGGAAGTACGGGCCCAGGCCATAGGCGGAGCCCTGGATGACGGCTACGGAGGCGGCATCCAGCAGGTAGAGGGTGAAGTCCTGGTCGTCGCCGATGACAGTTCCATCCGGAGCCGTCCTGCCGATGACGCCCGCACAGTTGACGTAGGCGTAGAAGGCGCCTTCCGGCGTCGTGCACGACAAACCGTCGACGGCGTTCAGTGCGGCGACAGCGGTGTCCCGCCTGGTGATGTAAACGTCCAGGCTCTCGCGGACAAAGGACTGGTCCCCGGTCAGGGCGGCGACGGCGGCGGCCTGGCTCACTGAGGAGGGGCACGAGGAGATCTGGGACTGCAGTTTGTTGATGGCGGCAATCACCGGGGCCGGCCCGGCCGCGTACCCCAGCCGCCAGCCTGTCATGGCGTAGGCCTTGGACACACCGTTGACGGCGAGGATGCGGTCCTTCAGGTCGGGGGCCACCTCCACCAGGCTGGTCAGCTTGCCGGCGCCGAAGTAGATCTGGTCGTAGATTTCGTCGGTAAGGACGTAGACGTGCGGGAAGGCAGCCAGAACATCCGCAAGGGCCCGGAGCTCATCGCGTGAGTAGACGGCCCCGGTGGGGTTGGACGGTGCGTTGAGGATGACCCATTTGGTGCGCCCGGTAATGGCGCCGGCCAGGGCCTCCGGTGTGAGTTTGAATCCGGTGTCCTCGCCGCAGGCTACAACGACGGGGGTGCCTTCGTTGGCCAGCACCATGTCCGGGTAGGAGACCCAGTAGGGTGCGGGCACGATCACCTCGTCCCCGGCGTCGAGGGACGCCATGAACGCCGTGAAGATGACCTGTTTGGCCCCGCCGCCAATCGTGATCTCGGCCGGGGTGTAGTGCAGGCCGGTGCGCTGTTCAAGGGTCTGCAGGATGGCCGTTTGGAGGGCCGGCGTTCCGGTGACGGAGGTGTACTTGGTTTCGCCGCGGCTGATCGCGTCGACGGCCGCCGCCTTGATGTGTCCGGGGGTGTCGAAGTCCGGCTCGCCGACGGTGAGGTCGAGGATTCGGCGCCCTTCCGCTTTCAGCTCCCGCACACGGGCGGCCGCGGCCACGCTGGCGGAAGACTTGATGCGGGACACCCGCGAGGCAGGTACAAATTCAGACATGGTCTCTTCCTAGGGAGTCGAAGCGAGCGGTACTCGTTTCCTTCGACACTAGGGAAATCCTGCGGGTATGGATAAGACCAATACTGCGTGGGCGGATAAGCAACCCTTATGGCCCGGCGGCCACACAATCCGCTTATCGCGGCAACGGATATAGGTATTTCCCGCAGAAGAGCGCCCCTGCCTAGGGTTGGACCTGATGTTTTGAGGAGAGGAACATATGGCAGGCCAGCAGAGCGCCAAGGCGGTCGCGGGAGGCTACCGGTACCGCGGCGGCCGGCCAGCGCAGTCGCCTGATCAGCAACGGAACGAACTGAGTCAACAGTTGCTGGACAAGCAAAGTGCCATCCGTTTCAGGTCCAGCCGGATCCGGGATCTCGCGGCAAACCTCAACGTGCTGGTGGCGCAGGCGCTCCGCGACGGCGCCCCGGTGACAGCGCTATCGCGTATTACCCGGCTTTCCACCGGGGCGGTGCGCAGAACCGGCCTCGCCTTCGACGATATGCAGCCCTCGGGCCTTCCCGCGGCCGAGCATCTCCGGCTGATCTCCCACCTGCTGCACGAACTGACAGCCCTGGAGGAATCGAGGGCAAATGTCGAGGAAGAGCGCCGGCAACTGCTTGCAGCGGCCAGCAGGCAGCGGCTCCTGGACGACTTCGAGTTGGCGTCCCTCACAGGGCTCCGACCCGAACACATCAGGAAAGTAACCCGCGGTGTCACTCCCCGGCCGCGAACAGTGGCGGCCTGCGATGCGCCGCTCAGCTCCCGGTAATCACCAGGGCAACGCTGTGTCCGCCGAAGCCGAAGGCGTTGACCAGGCCGGCGGGGGCTGTTCCGGGCGCAAGCGTGTGGGCGTTTTCGGTGATGACGTTCAGGTTCACTTCGGGATCCAGCGCCTCGATATTCACCGTGCCCGGGAGCTGTCCGGTTTGCAGCGTCTGCACCACCACGACGGCGGCCAGCGCACCGGCGCCGCCCAGCAGGTGGCCGGTGTGGCCCTTCGTGGAGGTCACCGGCACGTCTGAGCCGAAGATGGCGTTGATGGCCTGCGCCTCAAGCCGGTCCCCCACCGGGGTGGAGGTGGCGTGGGCGTGGACAAAGCCGATGTCCGCGGCCTGCAATCCCGCGGAGTCCAGCGCCTTCTGCATCACGCGCCGCTGCATGGCCGGGTCGGCTGCCACGATGTCGTTTGCGTCGGAGGTGACCGAGCCACCCGCTACGGCCCCGAGGACGGCGGCGCCACGCGCGCGGGCATGGGCCTCGCTTTCCAGCACCACAATGCCGGCGCCTTCAGCGAGCACAAAACCGTCGCGGCCGCCGTCGAACGGCCGTGAGGCGCGCTGTGGCTCATCGTTGCGGGTTGAGAGTGCGCGGATCTGGGAGAAGCCGGTGATCACCAGGTCGTTGACGGAGGCGTCCACACCGCCGGCGATAACGACGTCGGCTGCACCGGATCTGATCATTTCGGCGCCCTGGACAATTGCTTCAGCGCCGGACGCGCAGGCGCTGACAGGGGTGCGGGCACCGCCGCGCGCGCCAAGATCGATGGACACCCACGCGGCAGGGCCGTTGACCATCAGGCGGGTGAGCGTGTGCGGCGATACCCGGCGCGGGCCGCCGCTGGCCAGTGCGCGGTCCTGTTCCAAGGTGGAGCCCAGTCCGCCGTAGGCCGAGCCGATCACCACGGCGAACCGCTCGGGATCAACCTCGGGCTCCCCTGCCTGCTTCCAGGCTTCGCGGGCTGCAACCAGCGCCAACTGGCCGCAGCGGTCCATCCGCTTCAGCTCGCGGGTGGTCAGGTGCTCGGAGAGGTCGGCGGTGATCTGCCCGGCCATCCGGACCGGCAGCTGCTCAGCCCAGTCCGCCTCCAGCGCGGCGATTCCCGATTTCCCTGCCACCAGGCCGGACCATGTCTCGGCAACGGTGGAGCCGAGGGGATTGATGGTCCCTGCGCCGGTGATCAGCGCGCGGGGTTGATTTGCAGACATCGTTGTTCCTGGCTCTCGGGTTTTTCAGGGGTGTTGGTGGGCCTGCCGGCGCAGCTTGGGTGGGACGGCTACTTTGCCGGGTTATGGGTGCCGATGGGCACAAGGGTCAGATCCGGGTGGTTCTTCTCGATCCGGCGAAGCGCCCAGACGTCGTTGAACAAGGCGAGGTATTCGCCGTCGGACCTCAACAGCACCTCGGCGCCCGGCACATTTGCCAGCGCGGGCATGGCATCCGCCGTCGAAATCCTGGCGATGGAATAGGGCAGGCGTTCCAGCCGCATGGGCGCGCTGAAGTCATGAGCCATCCGGTCTTCCACCACTTCAAACTGCATGGGGCCGACGGCGGCAAGCACCGGCGCCTGGTCGCCGCGGAGGTCGGAGCGGAGCAGCTGGATAACGCCCTCGTGCTCGAGCTGCTCGATGCCGCGGCGGAACTGCTTGAACTTGCTGGGGTCCTTGGACCGGGCCACCTGGAAGTGTTCGGGGGCGAACAGCGGGATGGCGGGGTACTCCACCGCTTCTTCGAGGAAGAGGCTGTCGCCAACGCGCAGGGAAGAGGCGTTGACCAGGCCCACAACGTCGCCGGGGTAGGCCTCGTCGATGACCTCGCGTTCGCGGCCGAAGACCTGCTGGGCGTATTTCGTGGCGAAGGACTTCCCGGTCCGGGTCTGGGTGACCACCATGCCCCGCTCGAAGACGCCCGAGCAGACGCGGATGAAGGCCACGTGGTCGCGGTGGGCCTTGTTCATGCCTGCCTGGACCTTGAAGACGAAGCCGGAGAATGGCGACTCGACTGCGCGGGGGCTGCCGTCGATGTCCGGTCGGGGAGCCGCCGGCGGCGCGAAGTCCACCAGGGCGTCCAGGATTTCCTTCACGCCGAAGTTCAGGGCGGCGGAGCTGAACAGGATGGGCGTGGCCGAGCCCGCGTGGAAAGCATCAACGTCGAACTCGAGGTTGGATTCGATCACCAGGCCGGCTTCGTCCACGGCGTCGGACCAGTTATTGCCCTGGCTTTCCGCGGCTTCCTCCGGTGTGAAGTACTCAGTCAGCGCGATGTTGGCCCCGGCGTTGTTGCGCTGGAACCGGGCAAAGCGGTCGTTACGGAGGTCCCAGACACCGCGGAAGTCGCCCGAGATACCCACGGCCCAGGTCAGCGGCATGGGCTGCAGGCCGGTCCGCTCGGTGATCTCGTCCATCAGCGCCAGGGCGTCCAGGCCGGGCCGGTCCCACTTGTTGATCACGGTGATGATGGGCAGGTTCCGGGCCTTGCAGACTTCGAACAGCTTCATGGTCTGCGTTTCCAGGCCCTTGGCGGCGTCAACCAGCATCACGGCGCAGTCGACGGCGGCGAGGACGCGGTACGTATCCTCGGAGAAATCAGCGTGGCCAGGGGTGTCCAGCAGGTTGATGACGGTGTCCCGGTAAGAGAACTGCAGGGCGGCGGAACTGATGGAAATGCCGCGGTCCTTCTCCATCTGCATCCAGTCCGAGACCGTTTCCTTGCGGTTGGCCTTGCCGCTGGAAGCACCGGCGGTGCCGATCACCTTTGCGTGCAGTGCCAAGGCCTCGGTGAGCGTGGACTTGCCGGCGTCGGGGTGCGAAATAACAGCAAAGGTCCGACGCCGGGCCGCCTGTTTGTGAATCTCGTTGACCCGGGCGGGGCTTAGGACATCTTGGGACACGGTGCTACTTTCGCTGCGACGGGGTTACCCCAAGGCGATCGGCAGGCCTTAAGGGGAAGCATGGCTCTGAGACAGCCAAGCTCAAGTTTATCGCAGTGCCGGGCAGGCGCCGAAGACTGGGCATGGTACCCGTCTGTTCAAGAGGCGGCGACGGCTTTCGACGCGCTTTTCCGCTTCTTTTCCACTTCGACCCGCATCTTCCTGCGGACCCTGGTTTATTGGGATCGCCAGAATATGCGAGTCGCCAGCCAGATGCGCGTCGAAATCCCGCGGCGGCGGCGCTGCGTCGTGTGCCGGGCCCCCGGGCAGGGGCGCCAAAATGCCTCCCCGGCCGGCCGCCGTCGAAGGCAAACCTTGCCTGTTGCGGGCACCCCCGTATGGGGCACTTTGGGGCTTGCCCGTGCGGTTGTTCGGGTTTTCTACCCCTATCATTGACCTAGCGGGAAAATGAGTATTTTTTGTCCTGCCGGCTGAGCGTGAATTCCGGCATTCTGCGGGCGTCGGTCTGCACCTTTGAAGGGAACACCTATGGCGCGGAGCCCCGAAGAATCGCTAAAGGCGACTCTGGGCAGAGTGGCTCCAGGAACGCCGCTGCGGGACGGACTCGAACGCATCCTCCGCGGGCGCACCGGCGCCCTGATAGTCCTGGGCATCGATCGGACCATCGAATCTATCTGCTCCGGCGGCTTCGACATCGGCATCGACTTCTCCCCCACAAGGCTCCGCGAACTGGCCAAGATGGACGGTGCCATCATCTGCGACAAGGACGCCGGGAACATCCTCCGAGCCGCCGTCCAGCTGGTCCCGGACTCGAGCATCGAAACCCAGGAGTCCGGCACCCGGCACCGGACCGCCGAACGCGTGGCCATCCAGACCGGCGTTCCCGTGATTTCCGTCAGCCAGTCCATGCAGATCATCGCGCTGTACGTCAACGGCCTCCGGCACGTCCTGGAAGGATCCGAGAAGGTCCTGGCCCGCGCAAACCAGGCCCTCGCAACCCTCGAGCGGTACCGTTCGCGGCTGGACCAGGTCACCAGCTCCCTGTCAGCCCTGGAGATCGAAGCCATGGTGACCGTCCGCGATGTTGCTGTCACCCTGCAGCGCCAGGAAATGGTACGCCGCATCTCCGAGGAAATCTCGCAGTACGTCCTGGAACTCGGCGAGGACGGCCGGCTCTTGTCCCTCCAGCTGGACGAGCTCACAGTTGGCCGAGGCCCGGGCAGCGACGTCATCATCCGTGACTACGCCTCCCCGGACGCTTCCGCCGAAGACATCGAAAAGGCCGTGAACGCCCTGGTAAGCCTTGGGCCCACGGAGCTGATCGACCTGGGCAAGATCTCAGGAATTGTCGGCTTTGCAGGCGGCGAAGCCAACCTCGACGCCGTGGTGCAGCCCCGCGGCTACCGGCTGCTCTCCGGGCTCAAGGCCGTCCCCAAGGCCGTTGCGGACCGCCTGGTGGACCACTTCGGCGGCCTGCAGTTCCTGATGGCGGCCACCATTGATGACCTGATGACCGTGGATGGCATCGGCGACCAGCGCGCCCGCACCGTCCGCGAGGGCCTGAGCCGGATGGCCGAAGCCAGCCTGCTGGACCGCTTCCTGTAGCCCCACCCATCGACTGCTCCGTAGGGGCCGTTTTGGGCGCTCAAAAGGACCGTTACGGAGCAATCGATGGGAGGGCAGCGTCAGTTGAGCTGAAACACTGCCTTGGGGCTGGCTTTCGAGCCGAGCTTGGCCGTGAAGATGTAGTAGGCCCCGCCGCCCCCTGGCTTTGCCGCAACCGGCTGGCACCCTTCCAGCGACCTGTTCATGGCCCACGGGAAGTTGGCCGTTTCGCTGGCACCCGGCGCGATGGTCTTCACAAGGTCTTCGCTCTTGGTCTGGCAGTCCCTGGACGAGAAAATCCGGTCTGCCCCGCTGGTCACCAGGAACTCCATCTGGGAAGTCCCGATGTTCACTTCACAGGGCATCGTGCCGCCGTTTGTCACCTTCAGGCTCAGCAGCGGTTTTTCGTCAAGGCTGTACGCCGGCTTGTCCGTGGAACCCGAAACTGTGACCAGGTTCTGGTTGCACGTGGGAGTCGGTGTGGGCGTGGGAGTGGCGCTGGGCGCGGCCGACGGCGAACCGCCGGGAGCGGGGGCCGCTGCGGTAGCGCCGGGGTTGGGGTTGTCCGTGGCTGACACCTGCTCAGTGCCTTTGAAGGCCCCGGCCATGGCAAATCCGCCAAACACCAGGCCCGCCACGATAAGGAGGGCTACTCCCAGAAACATGCGACGGCGGCGATAGACGGCGGGGCTGGGCTTGCGCGGCACCCCGGAACCGGTCCGGTCACCCGAACCGGAAGCGGAAGCCGTGTTGCGCTGTGATGAATTGCCTTGCCTGCCCATCCTTCTAGGCTAGAGAACCCGTCGAATTCTGCCCGCCCACCACGCCGTTGCCCGGCCAACGCTCAGGTCACAGTTTCCCGGCGGCGGCATGCCCGGCACTTTGGCGTGCCCTCCGGAGCATCAACTACAGTGTGGGGATCGACGCTACAACCCTTTCCCCAGCCCTGCCCTCGGACGGCACACCCCTTCGTGACGCCGGTGCCGGCCTCGCCGCTGAAGCCGGCACAAGCCACCTCACCGGCCTGCACCGCCGGATCACCGGCTGGTTTGCGGATACGGCGCGGGAGCTTCCCTGGCGCGAACCGGACTGCCCGCCGTGGGGCATCCTGGTCAGCGAGGTCATGCTGCAGCAGACTCCGGTGGTCCGCGTGCTGCCTGTCTGGAGTGAGTGGCTGGAGCGCTGGCCCACCCCGGCAGAACTTGCGGGCGAACCGGCGGGCGAAGCAGTCCGCGCCTGGGGCCGCCTCGGCTACCCCCGGCGCGCGCTGCGGCTGCATGCAGCGGCCACTGCCATTGTCCGCGACCACGGCGGCGAGGTCCCCGGAGCCTATGCCGAACTGCTGGCCCTGCCCGGGGTGGGCAGCTACACGGCCGCAGCGGTGGCTGCCTTTGCTTTCGGACGCCGTGAGACTGTGGTGGACACCAACATCCGGCGCGTGCACGCACGCCTCATTTCCGGCGTCGCGCTTCCTGCACCGTCGCTGAGCGCCGCGGAGATGCGGCTTGCGGCGGAACTGCTGCCGGACGACGACGGCGCCTCCGTGCGCTGGAACGCAGCGGTTATGGAGCTGGGGGCGCTGGTGTGCACGGCCCGGGCGCCAAAGTGCGCGGACTGCCCCGTACGGAATTCCTGCGCCTGGCTGGCAGCCGGCGAGCCGCCGCCGTCGTATGTTCCCCAGGGCCAGGCGTGGCACGGCACTGACCGCCAGGTCCGCGGGGCCGTGATCGCCGTGCTGCGGCTGGCCCACGCCCCGGTGCCGGCGGAATTGTTCCAGCAGGAGCCCGCGGATCTTGGCTTCGCAGCGGAAGGAATCAGTGTGCCGCTGGCCGCGCTGCACCGGCTGGGCCCCGCCCCCGAGCAGCTGGAGCGTGCGCTGGCAGGCCTGCTGGGTGACGGTCTGGCCGAACTGCACCAGGGCGGTTACCGGCTGCCCGCGTGACGAATTTTTAGGGCACCGAAGGTCCGGGTGACATACTTTCTGGTGACTTGAACCGGGGGAAATACATGAGAATCGTGCTCTACATCATCTGGGCGCTGTTTGTTGTCACTGCCACTTACCTGCTCGCCAAGCACCTGCGGCAGGCAAGGCGGCATGAACAGCAGATCGCCGGCTGGCCAAAAGTGCAGGCCACCGTGACGGGCAACGTCGGTGGCTGGACAAACGGCGGCGGTAACGGCACCCGAAACCGGGTTTTTTACCCCACCTACCAGTTCCTTCACCCGAACGGTGCCCTGTATGCCGGTGAATCCGAGGTGTCGTACCGCAACCGGCAGGAACCGGGGTCGCTCCTGAATGTGGCCTACAACCCGGCGAACCCGAACCAGTCGTTCGAGATGTCGTCCGACTCCAAGGCAATGATCGGCTGCGCTATCCCGGCATTCGCTTTCTTCGCCCTGGTGCTGTTTTGGGCCGCCGGCGCCTTTCCGCTGGGCTGAACCATGGACTCCGTGAAACTGATTTTTATCGTCCTGCCCGGCCTGTTCCTTGCCCTCGGCCTGATCCTGGTGGGGATGTCACTGGCACCGTCGTTCCGGCGCCGCGCCTCTACGCGCGGGTGGGTGGAGGCCTCGGCAACCGTCACCGGAAACCTCCACGGCCGGGACGGCCACGGCAGCAACGGCCGTAACCGCTTCGCACCGTCCTTCGAATTCAACGACGCTGCCGGCAAGCGGTGGCTGGGCCAATCCGATATCTACGGCCCGGACCAGGAGATCATCGGCAATGCCATTCCAGTGCGCTACAACCCGGCCAACCCGGCCGAGTCCACCCGTCCGGGTTTTTTGGTCGCCAAGGGCCGCCTCTCCACAGGTCTCATTCTGGTGCTCTTTGGGGCCGGGGCCATAACAATGTTTGGCACACTTCTCTGATAGCAGTGCGGTGCGGATTCCGCCGGATCTACGCTGAAGTATGCGCAAGTCCGGACTGCTCCCGGCGCTGATGACCACAGCGCTTCTCACCTCCTGCTACTACTACGAGGGCCCTCAGCCCTGCCCGGCGATCGCGCAGGCGACGGCTGTCTCGGTAACCATCCCGGCTTCGTACGTGCCGCAGGTGGCGACACTTCGTCTGAAGGCCTGCCAGGACGGCGTGTGCAAGGAAGACGCCGTGGAACTGCGCCCGGGCTCGGTATCCGTGGACCAGGGCTGCACGCCGGACGGTGTCTGCTCCGCCACGGCCTCCCCCGACGGAACGTTGACCGGCGCGCTCTTCCTGGACTCCCTCACCGAGGCTCCGATGGCGGTGACAGCTACCGGAACCTCCCCCGACGGGAAGGCTCTTCCGGTGCGGACGCTGGACTTCCGGCCGCGCGGAGACTACCCGTTTGGCGAACAGTGCGGGAGGTTCGTCACCGCCTCCGTAGTGCTCGACGCCGAGGGGTTGCGGGAGGCCCCGGCATAGGGCGCGATGCCCCTCCACGCGGTCATTTCGGGGCAAATCTGCGGGGTGCGAGGCGGCTCCCGGGAGGCCTTCGGCGCACCCCGAAGCGGGCTCTTGACTTCCATCCGCAACACTCTTAGCGTCAGTTTTACTAACACTGTGAATGTTAGATTTAGTGACTTAACTGGACACCAATGGGGGTTCCGATGCCACTCTCAGATCGGGAGCGCAAGCAGTTGGAAGAGCTGGAAGCTGACCTGGCAGCGGACGATCCCCGACTCGCGCAGAGGCTCTCGTCGGGGTCCCTTAAGTCCAGGCTCAAGGCCCGCATGTCTATCGGAGCACTCGTGTGTTTGATCGGACTGGTTGTGCTGATAGCCGGTGTCAGCACGCAAATTGTTGTGGTGGGCGTCGGTGGCTTCCTTGTGATGGGCGCAGGTGCCTACCTGCTCGTGGGCGCCCACTCCTTCCGGTTCCCGAAATCCCCCAAGAGCCCTGACGCCGACCCCAAGGGGTGAAGGCTATGGCTCGCCGAAGCCTGCCTGGACCAGTCCGCCCACGTAGTTCAGCGCGCGTTCGGCGTCAGGCCCCCAGGCCTCGACATGAAGCACGGATCCCTTGCCCGCGGCCAAGGTCATGAGCGATGTCATTGAGGCGCCATCCACCCCGTTGACAGTGACTTCTGCGTCCATGGCCGCCAGACCACCCGCGATTTTCGCTGCGGGCCGGGCATGCATGCCGGCCTGATTGATGAGCTCAAAGTTCCCGGTGAATTCCGGTCCGGCACCCGTTACGGAGCCTTCCGAAACAGAGCTGACCGGGGACGACGCGGGCGAAACCCGGCCATATACAGCCTCAGCGGCCCGCTTAACAGCTTGCGCATCGGCGCCGCCCTGGGCGGCCACCGCGGCCGCCACCAGGCCTTCCACCAAGGGCGCGTCCGCCAGAAGAACCCCGGAGGGGTCAGCTGCGAGTTCCAGTGCGGACTCCGCAGTCAGCACGGCCGAACCGAGATCAGTCAGGACCACTACGCCCTCGCCGCCGGCGGCCTGGTCCATGGCGGACATGACTTTCTCCAGGCTCGTACCGATCCTGCCGTCCGCGGTGCCCCCGGCGGCCAGCATCACCACGTCGGGCGCCATTTGGGCGGCAAGCTCCACGGCGCCGTCGGCTATTTTTTCACTATGGGAGACCACCACCAGGCGAACCGTCACGCGGCGGCCCCGACAGCGGCGCGGAGTATCAGGGCGCTGGAGGCAGCACCGGGATCGCGATGGCCGGCACTGCGCTCCCCCAGATAGCTGGCCCGGCCCTTGCGGGCCACCAGCGGTTCGGTTGCCACGGCGCCTGCTTCGGCGGCCTCGGCTGCGGCCACGAGCACTGCCAGGACATTACCGGTACCGTCCGCTGCGACGGCCTGGGCTGCCTCCACAGCGGGCGTCCACGCGTCCACCATGGTTTTGTCGCCCGACTCCGCCTTTCCCCTGGCCACGATCCCGTCACGCGCAGCCAGCAATGCTGCAGCCAGGGCCGAGGGATCCACTTCGCGGGCGTCACCGAGTGACGTGGAGGCGCGCAGGAACGCTGTGCCATACAGGGGGCCGGCCGCGCCGCCCACCTTTGACATCAGGGTCATGGCGGTCAGCTTGAGTGCCGCACCGGGTGTCTCCGGCGGCGCTTCGGCCAGCTTCTCCAGCACGGCCTGGAATCCGCGGTCCATGTTCTCGCCGTGGTCCGAGTCGCCGATGGCGCGGTCGAGCTCGATGAGCCACACCCGGTTTTCGGCCATCGACTCGGCGCACATTGTCAGCCATTTCACGGCCCATTTGACGTCGAGCAGCATCGTTAGACCCCCCATCGCAGCGCGGCCGTGTGGACCGGGGCGTCCCACAGCTGCGTCAGTTCGTCGTCGAGCCGGAGCACCGAGATGGAGCAGCCCTGCATCTCCAAAGAGGTGATGTAGTTTCCCACCAGTGAGCGCTCCACGGTGACTCCGTGTTCCGCGAGCACCTGCGTTGCGCGGCGGTACACGATGTACAGCTCGCTCAATGGCGTGCCGCCCATTCCGTTGACGAACAGCAGGACCTTCTCGCCACCGGAAATGCCCAGGTCGCTGAGCACAGGCTCCAGCAGCCGGTTCGTGATGCCGTCCGCGTTCTCCATCGGGATCTTGTGGCGGCCGGGTTCGCCGTGGATACCAATGCCGATCTCGATCTCGTTATCGGCCAGGTCGAAGCTCGGCGACCCGGCGTGCGGAACGGTGCAGGCCGACAGTGCGACGCCCATGGTGCGGACATTGCTGTTGACGCGGTCACCGATCGCGGCCACGGCATCAAGGCTGTCACCCCGCTCGGCTGCCGCACCGGCGATCTTCTCTACCAGGACGGTTCCGCCCACTCCGCGGCGGCCCGCTGTGTAGAGCGAGTCCTCCACAGCGACGTCGTCGTTGACCAGGACCGTGCGGACCTCCACCCCCTCGGCCTGCGCCAGTTCGGCGGCGGTCTCAAAGTTCAGGACGTCACCGGTGTAGTTCTTAACGATGTGCACGACGCCGGCACCGGAGTTGACAGCAAGCGTCGCCGGAAGGATCTGGTCCGGCGTTGGTGAGGTGAACACCGCACCGGGCACGGCGGCGTCGAGCATTCCCTGCCCCACAAAACCGGCGTGCAGTGGTTCGTGGCCGCTTCCCCCACCGGAAACCAGCCCGACTTTGCCCGCCACGGGAGCGTCTTTGCGCGTGACGTATTTGGGGTCGGCACTGACGTTGACGAGGTGCGCATGGGCAAGACCAAAGCCCTCTACAGACTCGTCGACTACGGAACGTGGGTCATTGATGAGCTTCTTCATGGCAGAACTCCTGGGGTCTGGGCTCGTCCTACACGATGCACTTTGACCCTACTACCGCGGCATGGACTCCGGTAGCCTGCGGAATCAGCGCAGAGGTAAGGGACAGCCCCCAATGACTGTCCCTTACCGGCAGGCCCCAAACTGCGGCCCGTCTAGTTTATCTATCAATTCGACTAAAAGCAGCAAAAGTGACCCACGGTTAACGACAGGTGCTCCCTAAAGGGACTTGATCATGCGCGTATTGCCCAGGGTGTTGGGCTTGACCCGCGCCAGGTCAAGGAATTCGGCCACGCCTTCGTCATGGGAACGCAGCAGTTCGGAGTAGACCACGGGGTCCACCGCTGACTGATCGGCCATGACCTCAAAGCCGTGACGTTTGAAGAAGTCAACTTCGAACGTAAGGCAAAAGACCCGGTCAACGCCGAGCGCGCGTGCTTCCTCGAGCAGGCTCTCCACAAGCACGTGGCCCACGCCCTTGCCGCGCCACGCATCCAACGCAGCCAGGGTGCGCACTTCCGCCAGGTCTTCCCACATCACATGCAGGGCCCCGCAGCCGATGACTTCGCCGTCGTCCGACTCAGCAATCCTGAATTCCTGCAGGCTCTCGTAGTAGGCAACCGTCTCCTTGGCCATCAGGATCCGCTGATCCGCCAGCGGTGCCACCAGCCTCTTGATCGCGGCAACATCGCCAGTGCGGGCAGGGCGGATATGGAAGGAGTCAGTCACACTAACCATCCTACGAGGCGGAACTCTGACACCGGCGGCGCCGGACCCAGCCATTGGGACATAAACGGCGAAAGCCCCGCCGCTCCTGGTGGAGTGGCGGGGCTTTCGCGGTTGCTGGTTAGACGCTCGGGGCGATCTCCGGGATGCGCGGCTTGGCGTTGCCGGCGAAGGTGAACTTGGCGTCGTCGCCTTCGCCGTCCACATCCACCACCACGATGTCGCCGGCGTGGATCTCGCCGAACAGGATCTTCTCGGAAAGCTGGTCCTCGATCTCGCGCTGGATGGTGCGGCGAAGCGGCCGGGCACCCATGGCGGGGTCGTAGCCGCGGGTCGCCAGGAGCACCTTGGCCGCGGGCGTGAGCTCGATGCCCATGTCCTTGTCCTTGAGGCGCTTCTCCAGCCGGCCAACGAACATGTCCACGATCTCGATGATCTCGTCCTGGGTCAGCTGCGGGAACACCACAACGTCATCCACACGGTTCAGGAACTCGGGGCGGAAGTGCTGCTTGAGCTCCTCCGTCACACGGGCACGCATCCGGTTGTAGCCGGTCTGGGTGTCGGTGCCGGACTGGAAGCCGGTGGCAACGCTCTTCGAGATGTCGCGGGTGCCAAGGTTGGTGGTCATGATGATCACCGTGTTCTTGAAGTCCACCACTCGGCCCTGGGAGTCGGTCAGGCGGCCGTCTTCGAGGATCTGCAGGAGCGAGTTGAAGAGGTCAGCGTGTGCCTTCTCCACTTCGTCGAACAGGACCACGGAGAACGGACGACGGCGGACCTTCTCGGTGAGCTGGCCACCCTCTTCGTAGCCGACGTAGCCCGGAGGGGCACCGAACAGCCGCGAAACCGTGTGCTTCTCGGAGTACTCGGACATGTCCAGCGTAATGAGGGCATCCTCTTCACCGAACAGGAACTCAGCCAGGGCCTTGGCCAGCTCGGTTTTGCCGACGCCGGTGGGGCCGGCGAAGATGAACGAACCGCCCGGACGCTTCGGGTCCTTCAGGCCTGCACGGGTGCGGCGGATTGCCTGGGACAGGGCCTTGATGGCCTCGTCCTGGCCAACCACACGCTTGTGCAGTTCGTCTTCCATCTTCAGCAGGCGCGAGGATTCTTCCTCGGTCAGCTTGAAGACCGGGATGCCCGTGGAGTTGGCCAGCACCTCGGCGATGAGGTCCTCATCCACCTCGGAGATGTCGTCCATGCCGCCGGACTTCCAGTGGCGTTCCTTCTCGGAACGCTCGGTGATGAGCTTCTGCTCCTTGTCACGGAGTGCCGCTGCGCCTTCGAAGTCCTGCGCGTCGATGGCGGATTCCTTCTCCATCTTCAGCTGGGCAATCCGCTCGTCCATGGCCTTCAGCTCCGGCGGAGCGGTCATCCGGCGGATACGCAGCCGTGCACCGGCCTCGTCGATCAGGTCGATGGCCTTGTCCGGCAGGAAGCGATCCGAGATGTAGCGCTCGGCGAGGCTGGCGGCCGAGGCAAGGGCGCCGTCGGTGATGGTGACGCGGTGGTGTGCCTCGTAGCGGTCACGCAGGCCCTTGAGGATCTCGATCGCGTGCGCGACAGAGGGCTCCTTGACCTGGATCGGCTGGAAGCGGCGCTCCAGCGCGGCATCCTTCTCGATGTGCTTGCGGTACTCATCCAGTGTGGTGGCACCGATGGTCTGCAGTTCACCGCGGGCCAGCATGGGCTTGAGGATGGACGCAGCGTCGATGGCACCTTCGGCGGCACCCGCACCCACAAGGGTGTGGATTTCGTCGATGAAGAGGATGATGTCGCCGCGGGTGCGGATTTCCTTGAGGACCTTCTTCAGGCGCTCTTCGAAGTCACCGCGGTACCGCGAGCCGGCCACCAGGGACCCGAGGTCCAGGGTGTAAAGCTGCTTGTCCTTGATGGTCTCCGGGACGTCGCCGCGGACAATCGCCTGGGCGAGGCCTTCGACGACGGCGGTCTTGCCGACGCCGGGCTCACCGATCAGGACGGGGTTGTTCTTGGTACGGCGCGAGAGGACCTGCATAACGCGTTCCATCTCGGACTCGCGGCCGATGACGGGGTCCAGCTTGTTCTCGCGCGCAGCCTGGGTGAGGTTGCGGCCGAACTGGTCCAGGACGACCGAACCGGCCGGGGCGCCTTCGGGCTGGCCCGGGCCGACGCCGGCGCCGGTGGTTTCCTTGCCCTGGTAGCCGGAGAGCAGCTGGATGACCTGCTGGCGGACCCGGTTGAGGTCAGCACCAAGCTTGACCAGCACCTGGGCAGCTACGCCCTCACCCTCGCGGATGAGGCCCAGCAGGATGTGCTCCGTGCCGATGTAGTTGTGGCCCAGCTGCAGCGCTTCGCGCAGGGACAGCTCCAGCACCTTCTTGGCGCGTGGCGTAAAGGGAATGTGGCCGGATGGGGCCTGCTGGCCCTGGCCAATGATCTCCTGCACCTGCTCGCGGACGCCGTCGAGCGAAATGCTCAAGGACTCAAGAGCCTTTGCAGCCACACCCTCGCCCTCATGGATCAGACCCAAGAGGATGTGTTCGGTACCAATATAGTTATGGTTCAGCATGCGTGCCTCTTCTTGGGCAAGCACAACGACGCGACGGGCACGGTCCGTAAATCGCTCAAACATTTCGCCACACTCCTAGCTACAACGTACTTTGATGCTACGTGCCCGATCCCGACTTGTGGAGCGTGTTCGCCACAGGGGAAACCGTGGTGATTCTCAGGTGACCGGAATCGCCGCGGCCGGCCGCCGCCGCCGGTATTCCTGCGGCTATTCCTGCGGCGCGGACGGCAGACCATCCTTCGAACGCTAGACCCTCTGGAACGTCCACCGCGCGTGGCTGTCGCTGCCGGCCCTTGCGGCGCTCAGTATTGCGTGGCCTTCGCTGGGGCGCCCCTGAAGCTGGTTACTTCCGGAAATAGAACAGCGAAGTGTCAGCCGGCTGCTGCCAATTGCAGGACGAATTCCGACAGCCTCCGGAACATAGGGAACAAAGCGGCTGTAACTGCAATGACTCGCCGCGCCCTGCCATTTCCCTCCATTTCAGCCTCGCGCCGGGCGTGCGAAAGGATAGGCACAAATTGGACGGGCGTCCCAGTCCGAGGTCCCGGACCCGAGTCACCTAAATAGCAGGGAATTTGCGGACGATTCACTCACGGCAACACTCAGGGCCGTTTGGCGGCTACGGTTTTCCGCCCGATGCGCGGACAGCCGCATTATCCAAAGGCAGCAAAAAGCCCCGTCCCGCCGCAGGGCAGAACAGGGCTCTCAGCGTTCAAAGCCATCAGTGTCAGGAATTGGCCTTTTGGTAGGCTTCCTGGATTTCAGCCTGAATTCGGCCGCGGCTGTTGACCGTGTAGCCGTTATCCCGTGCCCATTGACGGATCTGCGCCGAATCATTGCCACGGCCCGTCACTGCTGCCTTCGTACGCGTAGCCCGGCCCGCAGATGTTTTGCGTGCGGCCGCGACAAACCGTTCAAGGCTGGAACGAAGTTCGGCCGCATTTGCCGCCGACAGATCAATTTCGTAGCTGACCCCGTCAAGGCCAAACCGGACATTCTCGTCCGCGGATCCCCCATCCAGATCATCTACGAGGATGATGTTTACTTTCTGTGCCATTTAAAGACTTCCTCTTTGAGGTTCGGGTGTGCAGAAAAGCAGGATGTTTCTACAAAAAGTATGAACCTCTTTATGGCACCGCGTCAAAGCGACAAATGTCCGCTGTGGATATTCACGCGAACTTCGGCTGCTTTATTTACCCGCGTCCGGATCCGAACCATTCAAAGGCTTGGCGGCGCGCCCTTCGGCTTCAGCCTTGGCGCGCGCTTCAGCCTGGCGCTCGGACTTATCGGCATTGAAGATCGATTTCATGGCGAACCAGAAGATCAGGCCCACCACTATTGACGGCAGCAGTACGGCTACGTATTCCATGCTTAGTGTCCCTCAGGCTTCAGGAGCGGGAAGAGGATAGTCTCGCGGATGCCTGCGCCGGTAAACAGCATGACCAGGCGGTCGATGCCCAGCCCGATTCCGCCCATGGGCGGGGCACCGTATTCGAGCGCGCGGAGAAAGTCCTCATCCAGCTGCATGGCTTCGACGTCGCCTGCAGCAGCGTGCCGGGACTGTTCGGTGAGCCGCTCACGCTGGATGACCGGGTCAATGAGTTCGGAGAAGGCCGTGCCGCGTTCCATGCCGCCGATGATCAGGTCCCAGGCTTCGATCAGCCGTCCGTCTTCGCGGTGTGGGCGGGCCAGGGGCTGGGCCGACGGCGGATAGTCATAGACAAACGTCGGGTTCAGGAGCGTGGGCTCCACGATTTCACCGAAGAGTTCCACGGCCAGTTTCTCGGCGTCCCACTTCGGGTCCACCTTAACCTCGTGCTTGGTGGCAATGTCACGAAGCACCTCAAGCGGCGTGTCAGGGGTGACTTCCTGGCCAACGGCGTCGGACAGCCCCGGGTAGACCGAAACCCAGGCCCAGTCGCCGTCGAGGTTAATCTCCCCGGCCTCGGTCTGGAGGGTGCGGCCGGCGCCCACGGCGTCAGCGGCGTCGAGGATGATTTCCTTGATGCGCCCGGCCATAACGAACTGGTCCGCCCAGGCCTCGTAGCACTCAAGCGTGGTGAATTCGGGGCTGTGCGTGGAGTCCACGCCCTCGTTGCGGAACACGCGGCCCATGTCGTAGACACGGTCGATGCCGCCCACGACGGCCCGCTTGAGGTACAGCTCGGTGGCGATGCGCAGGGTCATTTTCTGGTCGAACGCGTTCATGTGCGTCTCGAACGGACGCGCCAGGGCGCCGCCGTGGACCAGCTGCAGGATGGGAGTCTCCACCTCCACATAATTGTGGCGGTAGAGGCTCTCGCGGATGGAACGGGTGATGGCGGCGCGGGTGTAGACCATCTCGCGGGCTTCGTCGCGCACCATCAGGTCCACGTAGCGCTGGCGGACGCGGGTCTCCTCATTCAGCTCTGCGTGGAGCACAGGCAGCGGGCGCAGTGCCTTCGAAGCCATGGACCAGGATTCGGCCATCACGGACAGCTCGCCGCGCCGGGAGGAGATGACCTCACCCTTGATGAACACGTGGTCCCCAAGGTCAACCAGGGCTTTCCAGTCCGCGAGCGCTTCCTCGCCCACGTTGGCCAGGCTAAGCATGGCCTGGAGCCGGGTGCCCTTGCCGTCAACGCCGCCTTCCTGCAGGGTGGCGAAGCACAGCTTGCCGGTGTTCCGGACAAAAACCACGCGGCCGGTGACGCCCACGGTGTCGCCGGTGGTGTCGTCGGCCTCGAGGTGTGCGTACTTTTCGCGGATCTCGGTGAGTGAGTGCGTGCGCTCCACACCCACCGGATACGCCTCGGTGCCGCGCTCGATCAGCTTGGCGCGCTTGTCCATGCGGATGCGCATCTGCTCGCTGGCGTCGAGGGGCTCTGGGGCATTTTTGGGGGTGGGGGTGTTTTGGGAAGTCACAATCCCCAAGTTTACCGGGAGTTCAGCTGACCGGCTTCCGGTCAGCTGCCGGGCATAGACTCAGGCTGTGGAGTCGTGGAGAGTTGCAACGGAGGACGGTGGCCACCTTGAGGGCCATTCATTCCTCACCCCTGCAGAACCGGACCCGACGACGGCGGGACCTCCCGGCGTCGTACTTGTCCACGGCACATTGGTCACCGATGCCCTCTACCGCCCTTTCGCGCGGAAGCTCAGCGTCCTGCTCGGACGCCCCGTGCACTGCTACAACCGGCGCGGCCGCGCCGGGTCATCGATCCAGCCTGACGACTATTCGGCAGATACCGAAGTCAGCGACCTTGCCGCGGTGATGGACAGGACAGGCTCCACCGATGTTGTGGCGCACAGCTACGGAGGCTTTGTGGCGCTGCTGGCGGCAAGGACCCTGCCGATCCGCCGGCTGGTGACCTACGACGCCGCCGTGTCACTGTCCGGAAACCTCAGCCACCGCTGGCGGCCCGAGCTCGAGGACGCCGTCACCGCGGGCCAGCTCAACCATGCCTGGGCGCATCTGGTCCAGGGCCTGGGCACTGCCGGGCCGCTGTCCTACCTGCCGCTGGGCGCGCTGCGGATGCTGAGCATCCTTTCAGCCAGGACAAACCTGGGAACGGAAATGCGCCAGCTGCTGCCTACCGCCGTCAAGGAAATGCGTGCCGTTCTCGATGCAGACGCCGAGCTGGACGATTTCACCGTGCTCACCACACCCATCCTGATGCTCAGCGGCGGCTGGAGCCCGGCGTACTTCGCCGAGACCGGACGCCAGCTGGCCGCGGCCGTGCCGTCCATCGACTTCCGTGTGGTTCCGGGACAGCTGCATGAAGGACCCATCCGCCCCGGCAAGGGACTCGCTGTGCGGATTGCCCGGTTCATCAACGCCAGCGACGGCCAGGTGCGGCCGCTGGGACGGCGGCGGTAGGTTTGCGAAGAGCATCGGCCCCCGGCGCACCGCTGCCAGGAGGCGCAGCGCCATCCGCCTAGGATGGGAACCGTGAAAGAGCAGGAAGTCCCCACGCACGACGGCGGCAGGCTGGCATTGTACAGCTACGGCACCGAGGATGCACCGGGGAAACGCCGTGTGGTGGTCATTGGCGGAGCTTTCCTCACGGCGCTGATCTACCGGCCGTTTTCGATGGCGTTGGCCGACGGCCTGGGCGAGGGGTGGGCCGTGGATGTTTATGACCGGCGCGGCCGGGGAAAGTCCACTGAACAGCCGGCCGGCTATTCCATGGCAACCGAAATCGCCGATGTCCGCACCATCATGGAGGCCACCGGCGCCCGGAACCTCCTCGGCCACAGCCTGGGCGGTTCGGTGGCCCTCAACGCCGTCCAGGAGTTTGCGGGAACGCCGCACGAGCCGGACAAACTGGCGGTGTACGACGCAGCCGTGAACATCGAAGGCAGCATTGATACCTCGTGGCTGGGCGACTTCGAGGCTGCGGTGAATGCAGGCAAGGTGGCGCATGCCATGGCTCTTCTGAAGAAGGGCATGCAGCCGTCCACTGCGCTCTCGAAGATCCCCGAACCGGTCCTCGCCGGGCTGATGGCACTGGTCTCCCGTACCAAGGTCAACAGAATGGCGCGGGAGCTGATGCCCACGGGCGTGGGTGAGCTGCGGGCCGCCTACGACGAGGTGGACCATGCACGCGACTTCGCAGTGCTGCCCGCCAACACCCACTTCATGGCCGGCGGCAAAAGTCCGCGGTTCTACAAGGTCACGGCGCAGCGGTTGCATGCCGCGGTCCCCGGCAGCACGTTCGAACTGTCGCCAAAGGGTTTCCACGGCTCCATCCCGGCCGCGGTGAAGGAACTGGTCACAGACATCGCGGAGTACTTCAAGGGCTAAGACATTCTTCAGCCGGCTCGGCTAGGCTCGAATCATGACGCGCGAGAACATCAAGACCCCCGACGGCGGCACCCTGGAGCTCTTCACCACCGGTGCGGAACTGGCCTCTGCCGGCTCTGGCGTAGTTGTGGTGCCCACGTCCATGGTGACCGCGGCTGACTACACCAAGTTCGCCCAGAAACTCAGCGCCGCCCTGGGCCGCCCCGTCCACACTTTCAACCGGCGCGGCCGCGGCTCGTCCTCGCCGCAGCCCGAGGATTACACCCTGGACGTGGACATCCGCGACCTTGACGCCGTGATGAAACACACGTCCAGCACCGATGTCTTTGGCCACAGCTTCGGCGGCGCAGTGGCCTTGCATGCGGCCCGAACGCTTCCCGTGGAGCGGCTGGCCGTGTATGACCCGGCCGTGTCCGTGAACCACAGCGTCAAGGCGGACTGGACGACGGAATACGAGCGTGCCACGGCCACCGGAGACGATGACCGTGCCCTCGCCGTCCTCACCAAGGGACTGGAAACCGGCGGCGCCTTTTCCCGGATGCCGCTGTCCATGCTGACCATCGCGAACAAGCTCACGGCCGGGACGCACCTTGGCAAGCAAATGCGGGAAATGATGCGCACCGGTGTCCGGGAAGTCAAGGCGATCATTGCCGCGGACATGCCGGCCGAGCCGTTCCTGGAGCTGCCGCTGGAGACACTGATTGTGGTGGGTGAAAAGAGCCCCGCCTACTTCGGGGTTGCCTGCGGCCAGATCCACGACGTCCTGTCCGGTTCCAGCTACACCATCCTGCCTGGCTTCGGCCACGACGGCGCCCTCCGCGCCCCGGACAAGCTCATCACCGAGCTCAGCGACTTCTTCGCCGGCTGACCCCGGCAGGGCAACCAGCAACGCGGAGTCAGATGATGCCCTTTCCGGTCCGTTTACTGGGCTCTAAGTGACCCCGCGCTGGTTGGGCCCCGCGTGTGGAGCAGCGGCAGTGGCGGCAGCTTCCTTAGCCGGCTGGGTAAGCGTGCACATTGCGAGGACGCTGGTGACCCCGGTGGAACGGCGTCCCGAACGGATCCGCATTGTGGGGAGCGCCAACGGCACCGTGACCCTTAAGGCCGACCGGGACACAATGGCTCCCGGCGCCTACAGCCTCTATTGGGGCAACCGCACCGGGCACGCCCGGATCGGCCAGGTGATATCCAGCGACAAAAAGGCCGGCACAGTCACCCGGCGCGTCCTGAAAATCTACAGCGGCGAGCTCAGGCCGGGCACTGCGGGGTACTGGTCCGGCTACGTCTACCCGGACCCTGGAGCGGCGGGCCTGCCCTTCGATGACGCGCCCCTGCCGGGGCCGGCTCCGGCGTGGCTCATCCCCGGTACCGGCCGGGGCTCTTGGGTAATTCACGTCCACGGGCTTGGCGGACGGCGGGCCACCGGCCTTCGTACCGCTCCGTTCTTCCACCGGCTGGGATTCACGCAGCTGCTCATCTCATTCCGCGGCGACCCGGACGCTCCCCCGACCGCGGACGGAAAACACCATCTCGGCCTCAGCGAACTGGCGGACGTGGAAACCGCCCTCGAGTATGCAGCGTCGCATGGTGCAGCCCGGATCATCATCGCCGGCTGGTCGATGGGCGCAACGATGGCCCTGGCCGCAGCCCACACCTCGGCCTACCGGGACCTGATCGTTGGCCTGGTTCTGACTGCCCCGGTCCTGGACTGGCGCCGGACGCTTTCCTCGCACACGGCAGCGTGGCTGCTTCCGGCCGCGCTTGCCACCGGAGCGTTCCGGATCCTCGGCGGGCCGCTGCACCGCCTTGCGGGCCTGGTCCAACCGCTGGACCTCCGGACCTTGGATTTCAGCGGTATGGCGCCGCCTGTGCCAGTGATCATCCTTCACGGCGTCGGCGATGCCAGCACGCCGATCCGCATCAGCGAGGACTACGCGGCCCGTTTCCCTGACCTCGTCAGCCTGGTCAAGTTTCCCTCCGGACGGCACACCCAGGAGTGGAACACTTGGCCACAGCTCTGGGAAGGTTCCGTGGCCCGCTGGATGAGGGACTCAACCCCAAGTAAGTAGCAGTAAGTGTCGTTTTGAGCGCTCAAAACGACACTTACTGCTACTCAGTTGGGTTAGTGGGCTGGCCCGTGGCCCGGAGCCGCACCTTCTGTTTTGCGCATCATGGCAGAAAGTACGACGGCGGCGAGCGCTATGACGGTTGCCGTCAGGAAGGCGGCACTCATCCCCGCCACCGGACCGGACGAGGCGGACACGACAGCGAAGATGGACACCAGCAGCGCGGTGCCGGCGGCACCGGCGACCTGCTGGGTGGTGCTCATGATGGCCGAGCCGTGGGAGTACAGGTGCGGCGGCAACGGGTTCAGGCCCGTGGTAAATGCCGGGGTGAACAGCAGCGCCAGCCCGAAACTCAGCCCCACGTGCAGGGTAACGATCCACCACACGGGAGTACCGGCGTCGAGCATGGAGAACTGCCACAGGCTCAGCACCATCAGGACGGAACCGGTGACGGTGAGCGGCAGCGGGCCGATCCTGTCAAACAGCCGGCCGATGAACGGGCCCAGCAGGCCCATCGCCAAGCCGCCGGGCAGCAAGACAAGGCCGGTCTCCAATGAACCAAGTCCGCGGATTTCCTGCAGGTACAGCGGCAGCAGGATCACGCCGCCGAACAGCGCCATCATGGCCACCACCATCAGCAGCACCGAGACGGTGAACATGCGGAAGTTGAAGGCACGGAGATCCAGCAGCGGAGCCTCCGCCTTCTGGAGCCGGAGCTGGCGGAGCACAAAGACCGTCAGGCTGGCCACGCCGATAACCAGCGCGGCGATGGCCACGGTGCCCGGACCGCTCTGGCCGCCGTGTCCGCCGCCGATCTGGCTCAGGCCGTACACCAGGCCGCCGAAGGCAGGAACTGTCAGAAGTACCGAGAGGATGTCGAGCTTCGTCTTCTCCGTCTCACCGATATTGGTCAGGTACCTGGCACCGATGGCAAGGGCCGCCAGTGCCACCGGCAGGACAAAGACAAACATAAAGCGCCAGGTGAAGTGCTCCAGGATCATTCCGGAGACGGTGGGCCCCATGGCCGGCGCCACGGAGATGGCGATGCTGACGTTGCCCATGACGGCGCCGCGCTTGGCCAGCGGCACCAGGGTGAGGATGGTGGTCATCAGCAGCGGGAGCATAATGGCCGTTCCGCCGGCCTGGACAATGCGGGCCAGGAGCAGGATCTCGAAACCTGGCGCAACGGCAGCCAGTGCGGTTCCGCCGGCGAACAGGCCCATGGCCAGCATAAAGACAGCCCGGGTGGAGAGGCTCTGCAGGATGAAGCCGGTAGTGGGAATGACCACGGCCATGGTGAGCATAAAGCCCGTCGAGAGCCACTGTACGGTGGGCGCGTCGACGCCAAGGTCAACCATCAGCCGCTGCAGGGCTACGTTCATGATGGTCTCGTTGAGGATCACCACAAAAGTCGCCACCAGCAGGGTGGCAATGATCGTCACCGACTCGCGGGACATTTTCTCCGGCGAGGAGGGCCTCGACGCCGCCGCCTGGCCGGATTGGCCCGGCTGGCCGGAGGCGTTCGAAGAGACTTCTGTAGACATGGGTGTTCCCTCAGGGCGTAAGAATGAAGTGGCGCGCGAGCGTCGTCGCTGCAGATTCCAACACTTTACCGGCTGCAGTCATTCCTGCGCACGGGATTTTTCTTCCTGCGCGCGTAGGCTGATCTGCGTGGACACCCGGAAACTGAAGTATTTCCTGGCCGTTGTTGACCATGACGGGTTCAACCGGGCAGCCGAGCATCTGCTGATCGCCCAGCCTTCGCTGTCGCAGACCATCGCCAGCCTGGAAAAGGAACTGGGTGTGCCGCTCTTCCACCGCATAGGACGGCGCGCGGTCCTCAGCGAGGCGGGCAAGGAACTGGTGGGCCCGGCCCGGCTGGTGATGCGGGATTTGGACGCCGCTCAATCTGCCGTCCAGGCACTGAGGGGAGTTCGCAGCGGAAAGCTCGACATCATCACCATGCCGTCCCCCGGCATAGAGCCCCTGACGTCCATGATCGCCGGTTTTACGCGTATTCACCCGTCCGTACGGCTCAACGTCAGCGCCGCGTTCACTCCGGAAGAAGTCATCGAATCGGTGCGCAGCGGTAGCACGGAGATCGGCCTGGCCGGATCCTCCACGCCCATCAGGGTGCCCGGCGTCGATGTACTCGATCTTGAGCGCCAGCCGCTCATCCTGATCGTCAACCCGGAGGCAGACTCGTTCCCTCCGGGGCAGGCCATCCAGCGCGGGGACCTGGGCGGACACCGGCTGATAGCGAGCCAGCGCGGGTCCCTGATGCGCTGGCTCGTGGATGACGCCCTGGCCCACGGCGTTGCCACCGAGATCGTGGTGGAGGTGGCCCACCGGACCTCCATCCTCCCCTTGGTGCTGTCCGGCGTAGGGCACGCCGTCATGCCCTCGTCCTGGGCGCCAACGGCCCATAAAGCCGGCCTCCGCACACTGCTGATCGAACCGGTGTCCTACCTGGACGTTGCCATCCTGAGCCGGAAGGACGGCCTGACGCCCGCGGCCCTGGCATTCCTGAAAGTGGCGGCTGAGCACGCCAGCGCCTCCCCGTAGGCCATACAGCCCGATCGATAGGCTGAACCTATTTAGCGGATCGGATCTTGGTCTTGGACGCCGCCTGCGCACCGGCCGTCTACTTGAAGAGGAAGAACAGTGTGACCCGGCTTACAGGTTCACTGCCAACACACTCAACGAGGAGGTAGGCACATGAGCGCCACCCAGAAATTCAGCATCGCATCCATCCCCGCAGACGGCGTGGGCAAGGAAGTTGTTTCGGCCGGCCGCCGCGTCCTGGACGCCCTGGCGGAGAACTCCAACGGCAAATTCGCCTTCGATTGGACCGAGTTCCCCTGGGGCTGCGGCTACTACGAGAAGACCGGCCAGATGATGGACCCCAAAGGCCTGGAAGCCCTGAAGGGCTTTGACGCCATCTACTTCGGCGCCGTCGGCTGGGAGAACGTCCCGGACCACATCAGCCTCTGGGGCCTGCGCCTGAACATCACCCAGAACTTCGACCAGTGGGCCAACATCCGCCCCGTGAAGTTCCTCCCCGGCATCCAGTCCCCGCTGCGCAAGGCCGACAACACCGAGCTTGACTGGGTTGTAGTCCGCGAAAACAGCGAAGGCGAATACGCAGGCCTCGGCGGCCGCAACCTGAGCGGCCGCGGCCCCGGCAACGAGGTGGCCCTGCAGACCGCACTGTTCACCGAGAAGGGCTGCGAGCGCATCATGCGCTTCGCCTTTGACCTCGCCCGGACCCGCACCGTAAAGAAGGTTTCCTCTGTCACCAAGTCCAACGCCCAGCAGTACGGCATGGTCCTCTGGGACGAAGTCTTCAACCGCGTGGCCCTGGACTACCCGGACGTGCAGACCGAGAGCGTCCTGGTGGACGCCATGAGCGCCAAGTTCATCCTTAAGCCCGAGGACCTGTCCGTGGTGGTCGCGTCCAACCTGAACGCTGACATCCTCTCCGACCTGGGGTCCGCCCTCGCCGGCAGCCTGGGCCTGGCCGCCAGTGCCAACCTGAACCCGGAACGCCGCTTCCCGTCCATGTTCGAACCGGTCCACGGTTCCGCACCGGACATCGCCGGCCAGGGCATCAGCAACCCGATCGGCGCGATTGCCAGCGCCGCCCTGATGCTGGACCACTTCGGCCTGCACGGGGAAGCCCGCCAGGTGGAAGCGGCCATCGAGGCAGCCACCGGCTCAGGCCACCTGACCCGCGACGTCGGCGGCGACGCGAGGACTGAGGACGTCACCGAGGCCATCATCAAGGCACTGACGCTCGCCCCCGCAGCGGTCTGACTGCGGCGCGTAGCACCTTGAGGTAACGTTCGCCGGCGGCTTGCGGGCCGCCGTCGGACGCTCCCCTCCCACACTTCTTCACTCACCCCTCCAGCGATATTCCACAACGAGGTAGGAATCATGGATCACAGCAGCACCACAGCCGCGGCAGCCACGGGCGCGGCCCCAAAGACACGTTGGTACCGGCAGCTCTACTTCTGGGTGCTGACCGCCATTGTTGTCGGCATTCTGGTCGGCTGGCTCGCACCGGCCACCGGCGTCGCGATGGAACCCATCGGCACCACCTTCGTGAACTCCATGAAGATGCTCATTGGCCCCATTGTCTTCCTCACCATCGTGGGCGGCATCGCCAGCGTCGCGGACCTGAAAAAGGTCGGCATGACCGGGCTGAAGGCCCTCACCTATTTCCAGGTGGGCACCATCTTCGCCATGATCTTCGGCCTGGTTGCCATCAACATCTTCCGGCTCGGTGAGGGAGTCAATGCTGATGCCAGCACCATCAAAACGTCCGAATCCGCGGCCAAGCTGATCGATGCCGGCCAGCACCAGGAGTGGTGGCAGTTCCTCACCCACATCATCCCCGACAGCATCGTTGGTCCCTTCGTAGAAGGGGACATCCTCCAGATCATCTTCATCGCCGTTGTCTTCGGTATCGCCCTGAACGCCATGGGCAAGGTGGGCGCCCCGGTCCTTGACGGCGTGCAGCGCCTCACCGGCGTGATGTTCAAGATCCTGGGCTTCATCATGAAGGCCGCCCCGCTGGGTGCCTTTGGTGCCATGGCCTTCGCCGTGGGCAAGTACGGAGTCTCCTCGCTCACCAGCATGGGCGGGCTCATCGCACTCTTCTACGTCACGTCCATCCTCTTCGTGGTGGTGGTCCTCGGCTCGGTGATGGCCTTCCTGAAGCTGAACATCTTCAAGATGATCCGCCACCTCAAGGAGGAGTACATGCTCATCCTTGGCACCTCCACTGCAGAGCCGGCCCTGCCAGGCCTGATGCGCAAGCTCGAGCACGCCGGCGTCAAGAAGGAAACCGTGGGCCTCGTTGTCCCCACCGGCTACAGCTTCAACCTCGACGGCGCCGCCATCTACCTGTCGCTGGCCGCCCTGTACATCGCACAGGCCACCAACACGGACCTGACGCTCGGCCAGCAGCTCGGCCTGCTCGCCGTTATGCTCCTGACTTCCAAAGGCGCGGCAGGTGTGGCCGGCGGCGGCTTCATCGCCCTGACCGCCACGCTGACCACCATCGGCACTATCCCGGCGGCCGGCATCATGCTCATCTTCGGCATCGACAAGTTCATGTCCGAATGCCGCGCCCTGGTGAACTTCACCGGCAACGCCGTAGCCACCCTCTTCATCGCCTGGTGGGACCGCACCCTGGACGCAGACCGCGCCCGCCGGGTTTTCAACGGCGAAACCGTCGAGCCCATGCCGTCGGAGGACCCCATCCACCTGGACGAAGTCATCGACATCGATGAGGATCTTGCCGAGTACGGCCACCATGCACCCAGGCATCCGGACCCCGAAGATCCGGCACCCAAGCATTCTCCCGGCGTCGGGCCCTCCACAACCGCTGACCGCCGCCCCGCCTACTCGAAATCCGTCTGACATGAATCACACCACCGCCCCGCAAACCGTCCGGACCCTCATTGCTCCCGACAAGTTCAAAGGCAGCCTCACCGCCGGAGAGGTAGCGGAGGCCCTGGCCGCCGGGCTTCGCTCGGCAACCGGGCCGTCCGGCAGGGCCGGGACGGTGCACTGCGAGCTGCTGCCTCTGGCGGACGGCGGTGACGGCAGCGTTGACGCCGCCGTCGCGTCCGGCTTCACCCGGCACAGCTACACGGTTGCCGGACCCACCGGGGAGCCCGTCCAGGCGAGCATAGCGTTCGACGGCGTCACTGCAGTTGTGGAGGTGGCGAACACTTGCGGACTGGGGCTCCTGCCCGGCGGCCGGCTCCGGGCCTTGGATGCCTCCAGCCGCGGCTTCGGCGAAGCAGTCCTGTTCGCGCTTCGCCTCAACCCGGCCACGGTAGTGCTGGCGCTGGGCGGCAGCGCCAGCACCGACGGCGGCATGGGCATGCTCACGGCCCTGGGTTTTACTTTCCGCGACGCGGCCGGCCACGAACTCGAAGGCAGCGGCAGGGCCCTGCCCCTGATCCGTTCCATCCACCGGGCAGCACTCCCGGAACTGGCCACCGTGGACTTCGTGGTTGCCAGCGACGTACACAATCCGCTCCTAGGAACCGAGGGCGCTCCCGCAGTCTTTGGGCCGCAGAAGGGCGCCGGGCCGGTTGAGGTTTCCGGGCTGGAGGCAGGCCTGGCTCATCTCGTAGCCCGCCTGGCCGACGCCGGATTCGCTGACGCAGCGGCGCTTGCGGAGCATCAGGGCGCCGGCAGCGCTGGCGGGATCGGCTACGCCTGCCTGCTGCTTGGGGCCAAGCAGGTTTCCGGCGCAGACTATTTCCTGGATCTGCTGGACTTCGACACCCGCAAGGACAACTGCGACGTCGTGATCACCGGCGAAGGGAGCATCGACGAACAGACACTCGCGGGAAAGCTTCCCGCCGCCGTCGCCCGCCGCTCCGGAAGCCGCCCGATCATCGCAGTCGCCGGGCGTTCCCTGCTGCCGCAGGAGCGCTGGTCCGACCTGGCGCTCACGAACGTTTACACCCTGGCCGGGTACACCGAACTGGATTCATCCAAGGATCCTGTACTTTCGGCGGCGCTGCTGCGGCGGATCGGCCAGGACATCGGCGCCAGCCTGCTCTAAGCCCGGCACATGACCGACGGGCCGCCCAACCGGCACTGTACCCAGGAGAACCTGGCCGCCCTAAGCGGCTAGGTTCTTTTTCGGCTTCCGGGACCTCTGCCGGACTTCCGTGCCCGCGCCTGTCCGGCGCCGCGGCTGGGCGGCGATGCGGCCGCCGTCGGGCACCCTGCTGTCAGCGGCCAGCCGGGCGCCGTGGCCGATGACGGCACCGGCTCCGATCCGTGAATGGCTGCCGATATGCACGCGGTTACCGATGATCGTTCCATGGCCCACGCGCACGGCGTCGCCGATGATGGTCCGCTCCCCCACCTGCGCCTGGCGGTCGATCCAGCTCCCGTGGCCAACGAGGACGCCGGCTCCGATCCGCGCGTGCGGTTCAACGTAGGTCATCAGCCCCAGACGGGCTGAGTCAGCTACAACCGCGCCGCGGCCCACATAGCCCCCGCCGTTCTGGTGCCGGTGATAGGACACCACTCCGCCGGAGTCGTCCTCAAACGATTCAACCTGCCTGGTCATACCCGATCCCTGTTCGTGTTTCATCAAAACGGGTGGTTCCCCCGCTCACCTGTATTAACGGCGGGGGAACCGGGCAGATTCCTTAGACGGTCTGGCCTGCGTGCCGGCCTTCGGAGATTTCCTCCACGAGTTTGCCGTTGAAGGCCTCAAGATCGCCCGGGTGACGGCTCGTCACCAGGCCTTGGTCAACCACGACTTCCTCATCACTCCAGTTGGCGCCGGCGTTCTTCAGGTCGGTCTGGAGCGTGTGGTACGAGGTCACGTTCCGGCCGCGGATCACGCCGGCGTCGATCAGCAGCCATGGTCCATGGCAGATGGAAGCCACCGGTTTATGCTGCTCAAAGAAGCTGCGGGTAAAGGCCTGGGCGGCCTTATCCACACGGAGGTGATCGGCGTTCACCACGCCGCCGGGGAGGACCAGAGCGTCAAAGTCGGACGCATTGGCCTCGGCCAGCGTCAGGTCGACGTTGAACGTGTCGCCTTTGTCCGTCCCGTTGTAACCCTGTAGCCGTCCGCTGCCGGGAGCGACCAAAACGGGTTCGCCGCCGGCGTCCTTGACTGCCTGCCACGGGCTGGTGAGTTCGACCTGCTCCACGCCGTCCGTCAGCAGGAAAGCGACTTTTTTGCCAGCGATGCTGTGTTCTGACATTTTTCCTCCTTCAGCGAGGCGGATCGGCGCATTCCAGCGCACGGGTGACCGCTTCGAGAGTTGTGTGCCTGACAGCATCCAGCCTAGGAAAGCCCAAAGTGATAAGCAAGCTGACTATCAGCTGCTGTGGTGCTCGATCAGCCAGCCGGCCATCTCCTGGGCCCGCCTCGCCGCCTGAGTATCCCCTTCAGAGGCGGAAACGATGGAGCCCTTCATCAGGATGTGCCATGAGCGGGCAAAATCCTCGGGCCGGTCCAGGCCGGCCTGCTCCGCCAGGGCCTGCACGTGCCCCCGGATCCTGGACAGGTAATCGATGCTGGCCTGGCCCAGCGGATGCGCCGGACCCATCTCAAGCAGGATGTTGATGAACGAGCAGGCTTCGAAGTCGTCCCGAAGGAACCATTCGCCAAAGACGTCGAAAATTGCAAGCAGCTGTTCCGTCGGCTTGGTGGCCCGACGTTTGGCCTGCCCAACGATTGCGTCCACAGTCCAAAGTTGGTCCCGAAGTTCCAGAAACGCGAGAACCAGCGCATCCTTGGACGGGAAGTGCCGGTAGAAAGTTGCCTTGGCCACGCCGGAGCGTTCAATGAGTTCGTTGACCCCGACATCCCGCACTCCGCGCCGGGAAAACAGTTCGTAGGCCACGGCGAGGATCCGCTCCCGGGAATCGGCAGGACGAACAGCCACCGCTGCATCGTTCTCCGCAAGCGGCAGTGTGGCTTCTCCATCGGAAATCATCGTGGTACTACTTTACTCCCAAGTGCAGACAGACCGGTCTTCCTGCATGTAGTGTTTTTCCCAGACGCAAGTGCTTTGACTCCGACGGGTTCCCTTCCAGGGCCCGTCGGCCTGGTGCAAGGAGGCCCCAATGTCAGCAGAGCGAACGTTCGAGTTCATTCCGTGCAACGACCCGGACCCGTGGATTGAAACCACCGCAGCCTCGGCTGAGGTGAGACAGTTTGCCCGCGAGTCTCTTCGGTGGCAGGCGCAGGAAATCATTGACGAAGTTCTCAACGGGACGGACCCCGGCGAAGAGCTGGCCAGGGCCCGGCTGCGCCGCTGCGTCGCCCAGAACCCCGGCCGGCCGGAACGCGCACTCCTCCAGCAGCTGATGCTTAACCGGGACCGCCAAGGTGGATCAACACTGTAAGGCGGCCCGCCTCCGCCCTACCCGCAAAATGTTCTCTCACTGCGTGCGGTTCACAACGTCAGGCTGCGGTCCACAATCTTTCCGGCGGTTACCTGCAGGCTCTGGCTGTTGGCTCGCGCGTGGCTGCGCAGCCGGTTGAATGCCTCGTCCATATCCACACCTGCCGTATGGGCAATGACGCCCTTGGCCTGCTCAATCAGCACCCGGGTATTGAGCGCCCGCTGGAGCTGCTCATTGACCAGCGCAGCCTCCCTGAGGGTGCGTTCCTGCATAAGGCTGATGGTGGCGACGTCGGCCAGCGCCTGGCCGATTGCAGCATCCTCTTTCGTCAAGGGGCGCGCACTGGCGCCAAACAGGCCCATCGCGCCGATGGTGCGTCCCTGGACCCTCATGGGCACGGCATGGACCGAACGGAAGCCTTGGGAAAGTGCTGCTTCCCGGAAGCCCTGCCAGGCGGTCAGGCTATTGATGTCGGCCACTTCCACGGCTTTCCCGGTCAAGTAGCACTCCACGCACGGGCCGGCCCCTGCCTGCAGCTGCAGGACCTCCACGAGCCGGCTCTCCTCGCTCGTGGACGCCACCACCTGCAATTCTCCGCTGGGATCAGCGAGCAGCAGTCCCGCGGCCGCGACGTCGAGGAGCCCCACAGACTCCTCCACCAGGGTGTGGAGGAGGTCCAGGACGTCATAGTCCGCCACCAGTGTGTCCGTGAGCTTCACGAAAGCCACACTGACGCGCTCCGCGCGCGTATTCGTTACCATGGCGCCATTTTACTGCAGTGCATGCCCGCCGGGCCGGTCATCCTGCGGGCCGAAGCTAAGCCGGCCATCAAGCACAGCGGCCGCAGTCGCCTTCAAGCTCAGGTCGTTGGCAAAGGCGTATGCGCGCAGCATGAGCAGGGATTCGGCCGCTGAGGCGCCGGACTGGGCCAGAACCATGCCGGTGGCCTGATGGATCTCCCGGCGCGACATCAAACCGGGCTCCAGAGAAGGATCGGCGTCAGCCGAATTGACGTTGAGGATCTTGCGCAGGAGATACCAGGCGGTCTGCCCCGCCAGCACCGCGGCAGTTGACTGGTCGGAACCGCTCAGGGCCCCCGGCGCGGTGTGATAAAGCTCCACGACTCCGAGGTCCACCGCCCCGACTGTCAAAGGGAAGACAAACAACGCCGCTGCCGCCGTTCCCTCGAGGGCTTTGTGGAACACCGGCCATTCGCCGTCTACGGTGGCCTGCGCGTCGCCAAGCAGGACGGGCAGCCGGGTCTTCAGTGCCCGCCACCGCGGGCCCTCCCCCAGGTTGAACTGCAACTCGTCCAGGCGCGCCGCCAGATCGTCGCTGGCGGCTACCAGAGTCTCAGCGGCTGTTCCGCCGAACAGGGATACAGCCACACCGGTGACGGGCAGGTTCGAGAGATAGGGAGCACAGAGGTCGTCTTCACCCTCGACCACGCCGGGGGCAATGTCCATGGTCTGCCTCTGATCCCTGATTCGTCCCGCTGTGTAGGGTCCGGCTGCAGGCTGAACCGGAACGGCGGAGTCGTCCCTTCAAGAATACATTTGCTGCCAACCGGCTCAGGCCACCGGCAGGCCTTCAACAGGCAGGCCGCCACCCTCGGCGTTAGCGATCCGGGAGGTTTCCATCAGGTGGGCCAGCAGCGCCCTCTCCGGGGCGTGCGGGTAGGCAGCCAGGCACCTCTGCAGCCGATGTTTAACCTCGTCCAATTCCGGGCACGGATCATCAAAGATGGAGGCGATGATGTCATACGCCTGCCCTTGGAGCGGGGTTCCTGCAGTCAATATATGGCGCTGCACGAGTTGCAGCATGCCATCAGCGTCAGGCATGAGTGGTCCCTAGAAATCCAGCCGTTCACGCGTTTCACCGAACGGCACGGCCTCGCTGACTGCCACGGTGTAGGTATCGTGCGCGTGGCGGGTCACCAGGATGCCGCAGAGGGCAGTGGTGGCCGCATACTGGCGGGCCAGATCCACGGCTGAATTCAGATAGTCATCCACCAGGGACGCGTCAGTGACTTTGACGAGGTAAGACAGACCGTCGTCTACGGTGCGGATCATGGGGTTTGCTCCTCCGGGGGTCGCCAAAGATGAGGCGATGCCAGGGTCCGGGGCACTACGTCCAGCCTAGCCGATCCGCAGGTAATCCAACAGATATCCGGGCCCGTACGGGCCTCAGGGGCGGGACCGCAGGGCAGGCATCAGGAACTCAGCGGCGCATTGTCAATCAGCCGGACCGGCCCGACTTTGGCCGCGATGAGAGCCAGCCCCTCACCGCGGAACGGGACTTTCCGGCAGTTTTCGGCGAGCGGCTCAAGGGTATCCGGGTCCACGACGTCGAAGTAGTCCAGCGCAACCAGAGGCTGGGACTCAATCAAGGCACGGGCGGAGTCCAGGTCCAGGGGCTGGTGGGCGTTGGCCCGCTCTTCGATGAGCCGCAGTGCGCGTGACAGTACCAGGGCCGCGTCCCGCTCCTCGTCGGAGAGGAACCGGTTACGGCTGGACAGGGCCAGCCCGTCGTCAGAGCGCACCGTGGGTACGGCAACTATCTCAACCGGGAAGTTCAGGTCCGCCACCATCCGCCTGACCAGCGCCAGCTGCTGGGCGTCCTTCTGGCCGAAGTACGCACGGTAGGCGGGCAGGCCGGCACCGGCACCCGAGACGAAGGCCCCGGCCGGCGGAAGTCCCGCCCCCGGGATGCCGTAGTGCAGCAACTTGGCAACCACGGTGAGGGCGCCGTCGAAATGCCCGGGGCGCGAGGCCCCTTCCCACTTCTCCCCCAGGGACCCGGCCGTCACGCGCACCAGCGGCTCGCCGCCGGGGTAGACCTCCTCCACCGAGGGTGCGAACACCAGGTCAACGCCTTGCTCCTCGAGCAGGGACACATCAGCCTCGAGCGTGCGCGGATAGCGGTCCAGATCCACCGCGTCACCAAACTGCAGCGGATTCACAAAGATGGTTGCCACCACCACGTCGTTTTGTTCGACGGCGATACGCGCCAACCGGGCGTGCCCCTCGTGGAGTGCGCCCATGGTAGGCACCAGGCCCTGGGACCTGCCACCTCGTTCGGCCAGAAGCAGGGCACTCGCTGCCCGCAGTTCCGCCGCCGTCCGCACCAGTTGCGCCACCATGTCAGTCTCCTTCTTCCAGGGCCGCACGCATGGCGTCCACTTGATCCTCTTTCAGCAGCCCGCGGCTTTCGGCCCGCCGTGCCGTGGCACGGGCCATGGCGAGGTACGCCTCGAGCACATCGCCGTGCGTCCCGGCGTCGTACTCCCGCAACGCCTCGGCATGGGCCGCCACGGTTCCCGCGTCACCCCTGGCCACGGGGCCGGTCAACGCCGATTCCCCGGAGGCGAGGGCGTTCTCCAGCGTGGCCCGCAGCAGCGGGCCAAGCATCCGGCCCGGTTCGTCCACACCCACATCGCGGAGCAGCTGCGATGCCTGGGCCACCAGCGTGACAAGGTGGTTGGAACCATGGGCAAGGGCCGTGTGGTAAAGCGTCCGGTCACCCTCAGCGATTGCTACCGGTTCCGCCCCCATCTCCACAACCAGGGCCTGCGCAATGGGCAGCATGGCGGCATCGGCTGTTACCCCGAAGGTGCAGTCAAGCAGTCGGGTGAGGTCGAGGCTCATGCCTGTGAACGTCATGGCCGGGTGCAGTGCCAGCGGAATGGCGCCGGCGCTTCGCACCGGGTGCAGGACGCCTACGCCAAACCGGCCGGAGGTGTGGGCCACCAGCTGTCCGGGCTGCCAGGCGCCAAGTTTCGCCAGCCCGTCCACCAGGCCGGCCAGCGCGTCGTCGGGAACGGCCAGGAGCACCAGTTCGGCACGCTCCACAATCTCCTGAATCTCAAGGACGGGAACTCCGGGCAGCAACGCTTCCGCGCGTTCGCGGCTGGCCTCCGACACAGCGGACACCCCGACGACGGCATGTTCTGCCCCGCGGAGGGCGGCGCCAAGCACCGCGCCGACTTTGCCGGCACCGATGATTCCGACGCCGAGACGTCCGGGCTTAACCACGGCGGGGGCCTTCCTGTTGGGGACTGGTTTCGACCGGCTCAACCACCGGGGGTTCGGCCGGAGGAGCCTTCGGGGCCGGATCAGCCACCGGGGCCACTTGCGCCAGCCATTGTTCGCTGGTCTGCCGTTTACGGGCCAGCCGTGCCCGTGCTGCCTGTTCATCAAAGAGAGCCCTCGCCTGGTCAACACCGGCCTGGGTCAGGCGCGGTGAAACCGGCCCCGCCGTGGTGTGGAGGACGAGGTCCGCCACCCCGAACCGGCGTGCAATGGGCCCCTGGTGCACGGCCAGGGACTGGGTGCGCTGGTGCGGGACCATGACCAGTTGCCGCCACCACCGGCCCGAACGGATCAACAGAGCCGTGCCGGTGACGGCGAACCCGTTGCGGCGCCAGCCAAGCGGGGCCAGGAACCGGCCACGGCGCGGCGTGGTGACAAATCCGCCGTCGGAATCCAGTCCGCTGAGCCCCGCCGCGAAAATGCGGCCGGGCTCCGGTGTTCCGGGGTCCGGCACGACCAGGGCGATCATGCTCATCACATCCGGCAGCTTACCCACGGGCAGGAGCGTGGTCCGCGGCGAGGCCTCGCCGTTGCTGCCCACGGCACCGTAGCCGGCAACATTGACCTGGATGCGGTACCAGCCAAAGATCCGCCAAAGCGGAGACTGGGTCACTGACAACGCCTGGATCCTGCCGGGCGGGAGGGTCTGTGCCTGTGTGTCCAGCAGGCCGTACCGGAGCCGGATCCCGTCCGGCGAAATGGCCGCCGTGAAGTTGTAGCCCTTGTTGAACGAGCCCCAGTAGGCAGCGGCGAGGCCGAGCGCGGCAGGGATCAGGTAAAAATAGAAGCCCTGGTTATCCGTCACAGCGGACAGGATCACTGAGGCAATGCCACCCACCACCACGAAGAAACTCTGCTCACTCAGCAGCAGCGAACCGACCAGGCGCGACGGCGGGACGGACAGCACCGGGTGTTCGGGCGCCTCGGGCGGGGCTTCCTGCGGCCGGGCAGGGTCCGGGACAATGCCGGCGGCCCGCGCCAGGATGGTGGCCCGAAGCTGCCGCGCGTCGTCCATCCGCAGGTAGGCAAGCTTCACCGCCGATTCGCCGGCGTCTGCCACCTCGAACTTGAGTTCTGCGAGGCCGAAGATCCTGGCCAGCAGGGGCTGGACGATGTCGATGGCCTGGACGCGGTCCAGCCGGGCCTGCCGCTGCTGGCGGAAGAGGAAGCCGGAGTTGACCCGGACGTACCCTTCGGCGACCTGGTACTTGGTGAAATACCAGGTCAGGATGAACCCCAGCACTGCCAGCACCAGCATGATCCCGCCACCGGCGACCAGCCAGGGTGCGCGGCCGGCGAAGTCCTCCTCGACGAGCGGCCTGCCCTGCAGCAGCCGTTCGAAGATATCCCGGCCAAAGAAATAACCGATGGCTGCCAGGGCTACCCACCCACGCACAAAAGGAGAGGCCGGGTGCACCCGCAGCCACTCGCCTTCGGGCGCTGACGCGGGCTCGGGTGCAGACCCGGGCTCGGGTGCAGGTGCCCCCGACGACGCGGGGGGAACGTCCGGCGCACCGCGCTCCGGAACCCCAGCGGTCACAGCCCTGCCAGCCTGGCTTCGCCCCGGGCGGCGAGCTGTTCACGCAGGCGCGCCCCCTCTTCGGCGGGCAGGCCGGGGATGATTGCCTTGGTGCCGGGGGCGGCGGTGTGGAGTTTGAGTGTGCACAGGCCGAGGCCGCGCTCCACCGGCCCTACGCCGATATCCACATACTGCATCCGGCCGTAAGGCACTGCCATGACCCGCTGGAAGAAAATGCCGCCGCGGATCAGCAAGTCGTCATCCCGTTCGGCATAGCCGATGGCGCGCACCTGCCGCGGGATCAGCAGCAGCCGCCAGATGGCCAGCACAAAGGTTGCCGCCGGCACCAGGATGGCCAGCCATAACGGCGGCCATCGCCACCAGCCCAGGAGCACGAAGACAAGGGGCAGGCTCAGGACAAGCACGGCAATGACGTTTCCGATGGCCCACTCCACCAGCCGGACGGTGACGTACTTCGGTGACACCCGCTGCCACGTCACGCCCGCCGGATCAATCGCCCCGGTATGCATATTCGCCTTCCCCTGCAGCTTCCCCGCGTACCTTGCGGCCGGGTTTCCCGTCGCCGGATGCTTCAGTGTCTTCGGGCGGGATCCTGCAGCACCTCTCCACCAGCAGGCCCACAACGATCATCACGAGCCCGCCGCCGGCTACGGCTACGGCTACCCAGGTAATGCCTTGGTCGCTGCGCAGGTTCCAGATGCGCAACTGGTCCAGAAAAATCCCCGCGTGCCAGCCGAGCAGAACGGTGCCGGCGTAGGCGCAGGCCTGCGCGAGCACCAGAGTTCTCGCGGCAAGGATCGGGTCCAGCGCTTTCTTGCGTTTGGTGCTGTTGCGCCACCGGAGGACCCTGATACCCAGAATCAGGGTGATGGCTACGATCACGGCCATGGTGGCCAATGCTGTGGCCGGCAGAACCGGAGTTGCCATGCTGTAGCGGGTGGTCACCACCGTGGCTGACCAGCCGGCCACGGTCAGGACCAGCCCGATGAACAGGAGGCGCAGGGGGTTGATGGGTTTCACGGCTACTCAACCGCCCCTGCGGTAGGGGCGCCGTCGTAGTCGCCGAAGCCGTCAAACGGGACCAGATCCGGGAAGTCGGCGGCGCGGGCGGCCAGCTCACTGATCCGTTCGCCGCCCAGTGTGGCTCCCGGTTCAATGAGGGACCAGGGGTACAGGACGAAGGCCCGCCCGGCAGCCTGCGGATGCGGCAAAGTCAGTATTGGATCGTCACTGGTGACATCGCCGTACGTGATGATGTCAACGTCGAGTGTCCGCGGCCCCCAATGCACTTCCCGGACGCGGTGGTGTTTGTTCTCCACAGCCTGGCAGTGCTCCAGGAGGGCCTCCGGGGACAGGGTGGTTTCCACCGTCATGACCATGTTCAGGAAGTCCGGCTGGCCGGCCGGCCCGCCAACAGCTTTGGTTTGCACCACCGGGGAAACAGCCAGCAGGCGTACCTCCGGCGGGTCCACGAGGTCCGCGACCGCCCCGGACAGGGTGTCGTTCCGTTCGCCCAGGTTACTGCCGAGGGCCAGGACCGCTTTGGTGTAGCCGGTCATGGCCGGGTTCCGTAATGCGGAGCGTGGTCTGGAGGGACATTGTGCTGCCGGGCACGGTGCACGCTGACCGCAACATCGCCAAAGGGCACCTCGATGGGCGCCTGGGGCTTGTGGACCGTGACGTCCACGGCCCCGATGTTGAACCTGGCCAGCAGGTCGTCTGCGATCCGGACAGCAAGGGCTTCGATCAGGTTCAGGGGCTCGCCCGTGATCCAGTCCTTGATCCGTTCGGCCACTTCACCGTAGTGCGCGGTGTCCCGGACGTCGTCGGATTCGGCAGCCTTGGTGAAGTCCAGGTGCAGGACGGCATCCACCACGAAGGGCTGGCCCTCACGGCGCTCAAAGTCGAACACGCCGTGATGGCCGACGGCGGTGACGCCGCTCAGCGTAATCCTGTCCATGGGTCCCCCGGCCCTAGTGTGTGGTGCGGGCAGCCGCCACGCGTGAAGCTACCTTAACAGCGTCAAGGCTTGGTCCGACGTCGTGCACGCGGACAGCCCAGGCACCGCGGAAGGCGCTGATGGCGGTAATGGCCGCGGTGGCGGCGTCACGTTCCTCCGGGGCGGCGGACTTGCCGGCCACGGTCAGCAGCGTACCCAGGAAGCGTTTGCGGGATGCAGCCACCAGAACCTTGTGCCCCAGGCTGTCCAGCTGGTCCAGGTGCTGCAGGAGCTCCCAGTTCTGGGCGTCGTTCTTGGCGAAGCCCAGCCCCGGGTCAACGATGATCTGCTCGGGGCTCACACCCGCGGCGTACAGCTTGTCCCGCACGCCGGCCAGTTCCGCCACCACTTCGCCTGCCACATCCTGGTACTCGGCCAGGGAATTCATGGTGCGGGCATCGCCACGGCGGTGCGTCAGAACATAGGGCACCTTGGACGAGGCCACCAGTTCCGCCATTTCGGGTTCCATGGTCAGCCCCGAAACGTCGTTGATGATGGCGGCGCCGGCCTTCAGTGCGGCCGCCGCTGTGGAGGTGTGCGTGGTGTCGATGGAAACCAGGGCGCCGGCCTTGACCAGGGCCTCGATAACGGGCACCACCCGGCGCTGTTCTTCCTCCGGGCTGACATCCTCGGCGCCGGGGCGGGTGGATTCGCCGCCGACGTCAATGATGTCCGCCCCCGCGTAGAACATCCGCAGGCCGGCCGCGATGGCAGTGTCCGCCGTCGCGTGCTTGCCGCCGTCACTGAACGAGTCCGGGGTGACGTTCAGGATGCCCATGACCAGGGTGCGGTCAGTGGGTAGTCCTGCGAACGTCGCGGCCCGGCGCGGTTTGCGCAGGATGGGCAGCGGAGAGGTTGCGGGCCCGGTTCCCGGGGCTGCAGCTAGTGAATCCATGGTCTGAGTAGTTACCTTCCGAGGATGAGGCTCATGGCTTCGGCGCGGGTGGCCGGGTCATGGAGCTGCCCGCGTACCGCGCTGGTGACGGTCTTCGCTCCGGGCTTGCGGACACCGCGCATGGACATGCACATGTGTTCGCATTCGATCACAACAATCGCGCCACGCGGCTTGAGGTGGCTGACCATTGCTTCAACAATTTGGGTGGTGAGGCGCTCCTGGACCTGCGGGCGCCGGGCGTAGATGTCCACGAGCCGTGCCAGCTTGCTGAGGCCGGTCACTTTGCCGTCGTGCGAGGGGATGTAGCCCACGTGGGCCACCCCGTGGAACGGCACCAGGTGGTGCTCGCACGTGGAGTAGAACGGGATGTCCTTGACCAGGACCAGTTCTTCATGGTCAAGGTCAAAGGTGGTGGACAGGACGTCGGCGGGGTCGTGGTGCAGCCCGGCGAAGACCTCGGCATAGGCCTTGGCCACGCGCTTGGGGGTGTCCTGGAGCCCGCCGCGGTCCGGGTCCTCACCAATCGCCAGCAGGATTTCACGGACGGCGGCTTCGATCCGAGGCCGGTCCACTTTCTCGTGCTTTTTGTGGTGGGATCCGTCCTCCGCCGGATGTCCGGCGGAGGCATGAGTGTCGTCGTCGTCGAAGTGGTTCACAGAAGAAAGCTTAGCCGCGCAGGGCGTCTGGCCCCGAGCCGGGGATGCCGCCCTGGAACGGAGCATCCTCCGGCACACCCTGCGGGTGCGGGGGCTGGGCGTCGAGCGGCTCGTCCAGGCGGGCCTGCTTGGCTTCCTCCTGGGCTTCGCGCTCTGCCTTTTCCTGGCGGGATTCCACGGGGCCTGCCTGCTGCACCGGGCGGGTCTCCTTGGACAGCCACACTTCGCGGAAATCGCGCTTGCGGATGTCGCGGAAGATATCGGCGATCTCGGCCTGGTTGAGGGTTTCCCGTTCCAGGAGTTCCAGTGCCAGGAAGTCCAGGACATCGCGGTTGTCAGTCAGGATGGCGTAGGCCTCGTCATGTGCCTGATCGATCAGGCGGCGGACTTCCTCATCGACGACGTACGCGATCTGGTCCGAGTAGTTGCGCTCGTGCCCTGCGTCGCGTCCCAGGAAGGGCTCGCCGCCGCCCTGGCCGAGGCGCACAGCGCCCACGCGCTCACTCATGCCGTACTCGGTGACCATCTTGCGGGCCGTGGCCGTGGCTTTCTCGATGTCGTTGGAAGCGCCGGTGGAGGGATCGTGGAAGACGATTTCCTCCGCCACGCGGCCGCCCATGGCGTAGGCCATCTGGTCCAGCAGTTCGTTGCGGGTGACGGAGTACTTGTCGTTGTCCGGCACCACCATGGTGTAACCCAGTGCACGGCCGCGGGGAAGGATGGTGATCTTGGTGACCGGGGCCGAGTTCCGCAGGGCCGCCGCCACCAGGGCGTGGCCGCCTTCGTGGTACGCGGTGATCTTGCGCTCGTGTTCCTTCATAACGCGGCTGCGCTTCTGCGGGCCGGCCATCACGCGGTCAATCGCCTCGTCGAGGGCACGGTCGTCAATAAGGTTGGCGTTGGAGCGGGCCGTCAGCAGTGCCGCTTCGTTGAGGACGTTGGCGAGGTCGGCGCCCGTGTAGCCGGGGGTCTTCTTGGCCACGCTCTTGAGGTCGACGCCGGGAGCCATCGGCTTGCCCTTGGCGTGGACCTGCAGGATCTGGTCTCGGCCGATCAGGTCCGGCGCCTCGACTGTGATCTGGCGGTCAAAGCGGCCCGGGCGGAGCAGCGCCGGATCCAGGACGTCGGGGCGGTTGGTTGCAGCGATCAGGATGACGTTGGTCTTGACGTCGAAGCCGTCCATTTCAACCAGCAACTGGTTGAGGGTCTGTTCACGTTCGTCGTTGCCGCCACCGATGCCGGCGCCGCGGTGGCGGCCTACGGCGTCAATTTCATCAACAAAGATGATGGCGGGCGAGTTGGCTTTGGCCTGCTCGAAGAGGTCGCGGACACGGGACGCGCCAACACCGACGAACATTTCGACGAAGTCGGAGCCGGAGATGGAGAAGAACGGCACGCCGGCCTCGCCGGCAACGGCGCGGGCGAGGAGGGTTTTACCGGTTCCGGGAGGGCCGTACAGCAGCACACCCTTGGGGATCTTGGCACCCACGGCCTGGAATTTCGCCGGCTCCTGCAGGAACTCCTTGATTTCCTGGAGTTCCTCAACGGCTTCGTCGGCACCCGCAACGTCAACGAAAGTGACCTGGGGCATGTCCTTGTTGACCATCTTGGCCTTGGACTTGCCGAACTGCATGATCTTGGAGCCGCCGCCCTGCATCCGGGTCATCAGGAACCAGAACAGCGCACCGAGCAGGATCACGGGAATCAGCAGCGAGAGCAGGCCGGAGAACCAGTTGCTTTCGATCGGCTGATCCGTATAGCCGTTGGCCGGCCTGGAGTCCGTGACTGCCTTGACGACATCTGCGGCGCGGGCATCAACGAAGAAGAACTGGACGCTCTTGCCCTTGTCCTGCCCGTCGAGATTCAGGCTGTCCTTCAGGACCAGGTCAACCCGGTTCTCGCCGTCGAAGATCTTTGCCTGCTCAACCTGGCCGTTCTCGGCGAGGAGCTCAAGGCCCTTGTCGGTGTCGATCCGTGCCGCACCGCCGGGAGCCAGTGTTGCAAAGGCCACAAGCAGCATGGCGATCACAACAACGATCCAGATGCCCGGGCCCTTGAAGAAACTCTTAGCTTTCATCTGATCGGGGGCTGGCCCCGTCCCTCCTGGTAGTGCTGCACGGCGAGTGGTCTTCGCACGTGTGGGTGCTGCATCAGCTACTAGCTATACACCGTTCCGAGTAAATCACGCACGGTGCCGCTCAAAAGTTCCCTCTGGGCGTAGCGGACAGGCCCGGCGGGGCCACCGATCCGCGGGCCGTCAGCGTCCAGGCGAAGACAGCGGAATGCTGCTTAAATACGGCGGGGCCGGTCTTTTCCTCGATGGCGTCAATCAGGATATCCGTGGCCCGGACAGCCATCTCATAACGGGACACTGTCACCGTGGTGAGCGCCGGGGCCAGGTTTTCGGCAAGGACGTCGTGGTCGGAGAGGGCAATGACGGACAGGTCTGCCGGGATGACGAGCCCCAGTTCGTCGGCGGCACGGTAGACCCCCATGACCATCGCCGCGTCCGTGCAGACAAGTCCGGTTGGCCGGTCCACACCGGCCAGGATCCGGGCGGCTGCAGCATGGGCGCCCGGATCCGGATCGCTGGTGTTGCCGATGAACCCTATCCGCGTGTGACCGGCTGCGGCGAGACAGTCGGCGGCGGCCCGGACGCCGTCGTCGTCATTCGCGATTACCGCAGCGATGCTGCCGGCGCTGCGGGCGGAGCCCAGCAGCACCGCGGGAACGCTGGCGAGGTTGGCGGGCGGCTGGAGCTGCCGGTGGCGCCCGGGGGCGTAAAGGATGCCGTCCACGCGGCGCGCCAGGAGGGACCCGACGTCGGACTCCCGGGATTCGGGGCCCGCCGCTCCGGAGGTGTTGAGGATCAGGAGGTTGTAGCCGCGGGCCCGTGCGGCGTCGTCGGCACCCAGGATGATTTGCCCGGCGTGGGGACTGGTCCCGACGTCCTCGACCACCAGCCCAAGCAATGTTGTCCGGTTGGTACGCAGGGCCCGGGCCACGCTGTCGGGCCCATAGCCGAGCTGCCCGGCCGCCGACCTGACCCGCTCCCGGGTTTCGGGGCTGATCCGGGCGGAGGCTACATCATTCAGGACATGCGAAACGGTGGTCGCCGAGACGCCGGCAGCGGCCGCTACATCCCTGATGCCGATGTTTTTGCCGCTCATCCGTCCCCGGTCCGCTTAAATGCCGCAGGATGGCACTTCACGGGATGCCCGGTACCGGGACTGCCGTGAGATGCCATCCCGGCGGGAGGAAGGTTACTCGTAGACGTGCGGGGCGAGGGTGCCCACGAAGTCCAGGTTGCGGTACTTCTCGGCATAGTCCAGGCCGTAGCCCACCACAAACTCGTTGGGGATGTCGTAGCCGACGTACTTGACGTCGATCTCCACCTTCGCGGCCGTGGGCTTGCGGAACGCAGTGCAGATCTCCACGGACGCGGTGCCGCGGGATTCCAGGTTGGTCTTGAGCCAGGACAGGGTCAGGCCGGAGTCAATGATGTCCTCGACAATCAGGACGTCCTTGCCCATCAGGTCCGTGTCGAGGTCCTTGAGGATGCGGACCACACCGGAAGACTGCGTGCCGGAGCCGTAGGAGGACACTGCCATCCAGTCCATCGAGACGTGGCTGTGGAGCGCACGGGCGAGGTCGGCCATGACCATCACGGCACCCTTGAGGACGCCGACGAGCAGGATTTCACGGCCTTCGTAGTCCTTGTCGATCTGGGCAGCGAGCTCGGTGATCCGCTGCTCGATCTGTTCCTTGGTGTAGAGAACGTGCTTGAGGTCTGCCTGGACGTCGTTTGAATCCACCAATGGCTCCTGTGTAGATGCGGGGTGCGACTATTCTTGGGGCGGCTTTTGAGGCCGGAATACTAGCTTCCCACAGCGGGCCGCTTCGCGGGGAACGGGAATGCCTTGCTCCTGCGCCCCTGCAGCCTTGCGCCCGGCCTTGCGTCCCTGTCCGGCGCCCAGCTGTGCCAGCGACAGCCGGTACACGCTCACTCCGCCCGGGAGCTCCACGGGACCGGCGGAACCCTGCCGCCGCAGCAGCGCTTCCGCCGCCAAAAGGCGCTGGTAGCTGGGTTGTTGACCCCCGACGTCGGCCGCTGCCTTGGCGATGACACGGAACCTGATGGCCGGGGAGAGTTCGCCGAGGGCATCCTCGGGAAGGCTGATTTCCGGGCCGGACCGCTGCGCCAAACCGGCGTATGTGCGTTCTGCCACGTCCTCCAGGTAGTCGGCATCCAGCTGCAGGATCGACGCCGTCCGGGCGAGGGATTCAGCCACGCCCGGTCCAAGTTTTTCCTCCAGGAGCGGGAGCACTTCCACCCGGGTCCGCGACCGGGCAAAAGCCGGATCTGCATTGCTGGGATCGTGCCAGGGCTCCAGCTCCTCGACGTGGCAGATCTCCAGGGTGTCCTCGCGGCGCAGCCCCAGGAAAGGCCGCATAAGCAGGCCGCGGGAGGGCCGCATGCCGGCCAGCGAGCGTGTCCCGGAGCCGCGGGCCAGGCCGAGGAGGACCTGTTCTGCCTGGTCGTCCAGCGTGTGGCCCAGCAGGATGGCGGCGGCGCCCTGTTCGCGTGCGGCTGTTTCCAGTGCTGCGTGGCGGGCATCCCGGGCGGCGGCTTCAGGACCCATGCCCGTGCTGGCGACGTCCACGGTCCTGACCTCCACCGGGGTGAGCCCCAGCTCCTTCAAGGCCTGGGCGGCGGCGGCGGCTACCTGGGCGGACCCCTCCTGCAGCTGGTGGTCCACTACCACGGCGCCTACCGTCAGCGGGTGTCCGTCAACGTGGCCGCGGCGGGCGAAATAGGCTGCCACGGACGCAAGTGCCAGTGAATCCGGCCCGCCGCTGCAGGCCACCAGGACGTGGGCCGGATAGCCGGCCTCCGCCAGGGCGTTCTGGAGCATTTTTCGCGCTTTGCCAACGACCGGCGCCAGCCTGCCGGGCCGCCGTCGGCCGCTCGCCTGCGGCGCCTGCGGCACTTCCTTCAGGCGGGGGGAATCCGGCACCTACAAACCCATCCGGTCAACCCAGAGTTTGGGCTCGTGGATCTCGGGCTCGGTGGGGAGGTTGTCAGCGGATTCCCAGACCCTGTTGAACCCGTCCATCCCGGCGACGTCAACCACTGCGCGGACAAACTTGGCGCCGTCGGAGTACTGGCGCATCTTCGCATCGAGGCCGAGCAGGCTGCGGATGAATTTCTCGATGACGCCGCGGTCCTTGCCGCGGTCGGTGAAGCGCTGCCGGATGGTTTTGACCGAGGGGACAATGCTGGCGTCGACGGCGTCCATCACCACGTTTGCGTGGCCTTCCAGCAGGCTCATCACGGCCGTCAGGTGCGAGAGGGACTCCTTCTCCTCGGGATTCTGCAGAAGGTCGAGGATGGCGCCGCGGCCGGGGGTATTGCCCGTGGCCGAGCGGTCCTTGAGGGAGCGGGCGGCTGCGGAGGCGCGCTCCATCAGGGAGTCGACGTTTCCGAGCAGGTGAACGCTGAGGTTGTCGATTTCGGAAAGCATGTGGTGGCGGAGCCAGGGTGCGGCGGCAAACTGGACGCGGTGTGTCTGCTCATGCAGGCAGACCCAGAGCCGGAAATCCTCGGGCGTGACATTCAGTTCCCGCTCCACCGACACAATGTTGGGGGCCACCAGAAGCAGCCTGCCACCGGCCGGGGCCGTGGAGCCTTCGGCCAAGGCGGCGAAGGGATCGTACTGGCCAAGGACCTTGCTGGAGAGGAAGGCCAGGACTGCGCCCAGCTGGCTGCCGGTGATGGCGCCGCTGACGCTGGCCGCTGCCGGGCTGACCGTGCCGCGGCGGCTTTCCAGCATTTTCTCCATGGCGGGCCTGAGCATTACCGCAAAGCTCTGCGTGTTGGCCTTGGCCCAGTTTGCCCGGTCCACCACCAGGACGGACGAGTCCCGGAGATCCCTGGCGGCTTCCAGGCCGGTGATCTCGTGGACATGCGGGACAGAGGCGTCAGCCAGGCGGCGAAGGCTGTCCACTGCCTCGCCGATTTCAGCCGAACCAAGCGTTGGCCCCGCGGAGGCCAGCCGGGCCGCGGTGGATGCGGCCAGGTCCCAGTTGATCAGGGCCTGGGCCGGGCTGGATGACGCCGGTGCGGACGAATCACGTGCAGTGGACTCCATAGCCCCATCACATCACAGCCCGCGGCGGATGGTCCTTAAGTTCGCTGACCGGCGAACGCCGGCAAGCCCGCTGCAGTTCCGCCGGCGGGTCCACAGGGTGCGCACAGGATGCCGAAAGCGGAGTGCTAAGGGGCGCTTGCACACTCGATGGAACAGGAAGCGTGACCACCGCCCTACCGAAGAGAACACCATGATTCCATACCGTCCCATCGCTCCGCTGGCCCTCGGACCCGGCAGGGGCTGGAAGTCGGTGGTGGCCGCCGTCGTGGTGGCCGCATTGCTGGGAACCAGCGGCACACCTGCCGTGGCCGCCGGGCGTGCCGAAACATCAGCGTCGGCCCCTGCGCCCGATTCCGGCGAGCGGTCCGACGTGCGGCAGCAGATGTCCTGACGCAGTTATCGCGCGTCGGCCCCTGCGGCCGGGTAACTGCGGCCGCCACTGCCGCCGCCTTACCGGCAGCCGCAGGCAGCGAGCGCCGCAGCGGCACGGTCCACGGCCTCGCGGTTCCCGGCGGCACCTGGCTTCAGGCCGTTCCCAATGAACGAGAACACCAGAAGGCGGCCGTCGGCGTCCACCACGTAGCCGCTCAATGCGGTCACCGTGTTCAGGGTGCCGGTCTTGGCCCGGACCAGACCGGCGCCGCGTGCCGTGGCGGCATCTTCGTAACGGGAGTCCAGGGTCCCGGTCAGCCCTGCCACCGGGAAGCCGTCCAGAGCTGTTCGCAGTCGCGGATCGGTCCCTGTAGTGATGGCCCGGACCACCTCGGCGAGCTGGCCGGCGGTGACCTGGTTCCCGATTGCCAGCCCGGACACGTCCGCGAACCGCATGGATCCGGTGGGAATGCCGAGCTCCCCGACCTGTGCGCGAACGGCGGCGGTGGCACCGTCGTTGCTGGCCGGCTCCCCCGATGCCGCAGCGGCCATCCGTCCCAGGACCTCGGCCAGGTAGTTGTCAGAGGACTCCAGCATCAGGCCCACCTGGTCCCCAACCGTGGCGGACTTCACCTCGGCAAGCACTGCGCCCGGGCCGGGGGACGCGGTTTCGGGTGCACTGGCGACAGCGCCGGGGGGTTGGGAACCAGGAGAACGCCCGACGCCGGCCGCTACCGTGAGTCCCACTGCGGCACCCGCCGCCTTGAGCTGCGCGGCGAACGCGTCCGCGGCGGTCACGGCCGGGTCCTGCGGGCGCGGACCCGTGGTGACGGCCGGGTTGTAGCGCGCCGAGTTCAGGGCGAGCGGAGACAACGGAGCAACTTCGCCGGCCGCAACATCACCGTCGGCCCAGGCCGGGTTGAGGGCCGGCCCGCTGAACAGGGAATCGTCCACCAGGACTGTGAGCTCGCCCGTGGTTCCGCGGGCTTGGAGTGCCGCCACGGTGGCGGCGGCCAGGGTGGCGAGTCCGGCGTGGCCCATAACCTGGCCAGGGGCGGATTCGCCGGCACCGAGAAGGACATCGCCGCCGCCTGTAAGCACTACCTGGTTGGCCGTGGCCCCGGCCACGGCCTTGGTGCTGAAGCGATGGTCGGGCCCGAGCAACCGCAGGGCGGCCGCTGCAGTGAAAAGTTTCATGTTGGAAGCAGGAACGCGGTTCTCCGACCCGCCCCGGTCAAACAGGACATCGCCGGTGAGCGCATCCTGGACCAGCCCTGTGAAGCTGCCCTCGCCGTCGGGCGTTAACACTGAGTCCAGCTGCGCCGTGACCGCGGACGGCAGCGGCACCGGAGCGTTAACCGGGACCGGAGCCAGTCCCTGCCGCGCGGACAGTGTGGCCGGCAGCAGCTGCCAGGCCGGAGTTGCGGGCGCGGCGGGCGGCTCAGGATTGATGAATCCCGGGGCAACCACCAACGCTGCAGGGAAGGCGAGCGCAAGCATCAGGGCAACAAGGAAGGCCTGAGGCAGCAACTTCCGCGCCCTGCCGTCGGCGCGCGTTACCACCGGGGCGCGTCTTATGACAGAGAGAAAAGCGTCCTTGAACCCCGCTTTGGAACCGCCGGGGCGCGATGTTTCCTTCATGCTGCTGCTGGTCCTCAAGTCCTGAAATTTCCCCGCAAGTTCCTGAAACCTGGGCCTCTCGCTATATCCTCAATAGTAGTCGGCGGCACCGACACTCCTTTTGTGGTTCGTCTCCTGTGCCGCGAACCCCCTGCAATTGCCGAGGAGCATTCCATGAAGCATGACGTGACCATCGAGATCCCCAAGGGATCACGCGTCAAGTACGAAGTTGACCACGAGACCGGCCGCGTCCGCCTGGACCGCGTCCTCTTCACCTCCATGCAGTACCCCACGCACTACGGATTCTTCGAGAACACGCTGGGCGAAGACGGCGACCCGCTGGACGCACTGGTGCTCCTGCAGGACTTCGATCTGCACCCGGGCGTCATCGTTGAGTCCCGCCCCATCGGCGTTTTCAACATGACCGACGACGGCGGCGGCGACGCCAAGGTCCTGTGCGTCCCCGTTGACGCCCGCTTTGACCACATCCAGGAAGTCAGCGACGTCAGCGAATTCCTGATCAAGGAAATCGAGCACTTCTTCACCCGTTACAAGGACCTGGAGCCGGGCAAGTGGGTCAAGGCCGAGGGCTGGGGCGACCGCGCCGCGGCCGAGGCCGAGCTGGAAGCCTCCATCAAGCGCTACGTGCCGGCAGCGCACTAGTCCCCACCGCGCTTCGCCCGGTCAGGGAATCCTGGCCGTGTTAGCGCACATTAACTACGACGGCGGGTGCCGGCTTGCGAGAGCCGGCACCCGCCGTCGTTGGTTCCCGGGTTTTTGTCCGGATCGCGTTTTTGTCCGGATAACGTCGCTTAGGCGGCCGCAAAGCCGCAGTAAGTGGACAAAAACTCTCAGCAAACTGTGGAATCGTTGGGCTGTGAGTTCTGAGCCTTCGTTTAATCCTCCGTGCGGGCCTGTCACCGGTTGGCGGGATGGTGGGGTGCTGCGCGCCACCGGCATTCCCTACGCCACCGCGGGCCGTTTCCAACCTCCTGTAGCTGCGCCTGGCTGGACCGCCCCCTTCGCTGCGACAAGCCTCGCGCCCGCCTGCCCCCAGGGACCCGTCCCCTTCCTCGACGACGTCCTGGGCACCCGCTACGGCGAACTTCCCGGCAGTGAAGACTGCCAGCGCCTGTCCATCACCATCCCGTCCGGGCTTGCCGACGACGAGCGGGTCCCTGTCATGGTGTGGCTGCACGGCGGTTCCTACACCTCCGGTTCCGGGGACCTGGCGATCTTCGATGCCTCCGCGTTGGTTCGCGAAAACCGGGTCATCGTGGTCTCCGTGACCTACCGCCTCGGCCTGTTCGGCTACCTGGCCACCGGAACCGGCCGGCCGGCGAACCTCGGCCTCCTGGACCAGCTGGAGGCCTTCCGCTGGGTGCAGCGCAACATAGCAGCCTTCGGCGGCGACCCGGGACGTGTCACCGCGTTCGGCCAATCGGCAGGCGGCGATTCCGTGGCCCACCTTATGGCGACGCCCGAAGCGCCGTCCCTGTTCCAGCGGGCCATCATCCAGAGCGCTCCCCTTGGCATTACGCGCGGCCGGCACAAGATGAGCCGCGCCATGGGCATTGCCGCGGAAGCGGTCACCGAGGACACCCCTGCCATGGACGTTGTGGCTGTTGAAAACCACGTCTCGCAGGTAGCCCGGAAGTACGGGCTGATTGCGGCCATGCCATTCGGCACCCAATACGGACATGCCCCGCTGCCCCCGGAAGCCGCAATCGAGGACGCCTGGAACGCGACGGCACCGGACATCGAGGTCCTGATCGGGCACACGTCCGACGAAGCCCGGCTGTTTATGCCTCGAAATGGCGTCCTCAGCCGGCTGGGCAGGGTTCCGTTGGCAGGCACCGCCGCGGTCAGGGCCATCAACTGGGCCGTGACGAACGCGGTGTATGGGAGGGCTGCGCGGAAGTTTGCCCGCCGCCACGCCCGGGCCGGAGGCAGAGCCCACAGCTATGTGCTGTCCTGGGGTGCGCCCGGGAACTTCTACCGTGCCGCCCATACGGTCGACCTCCCGCTGCTGTTCGGCAACCGGCAAACCTGGGCTGCTGCAGGGCTCCTGGCAGGCGCATCCTGGGAAGAGATCGACGCCGTTGGCCGGGAAGTGCGCAGGCTGTGGGCTTCCTTCGCCCGTGGCGAGAGCCTCGGCGGGACGGGCGGCATCCCGGGGGCACTCCAGTACCGCGCGGCTGCATGAGGACCCTGGGCGTCGATCTTGCGGCGGCGACCAAAAAGACGGCCGCCGCTGTCCTGGCCTGGGACGTCGGCACCGCACGCCTCGAGCACCTCGCCCTGGACGTGCATGACCGGGAAATCGTAGAGCTCTTCGGCAGCAGTTCGATGACGGGAATCGATTGCCCGGTCGGCTGGCCGGACGCGTTCCTGCCGTTCCTCGCCGGGCATCTGAACCTTGATGCTGGTCCGGTCCTGGACCACGACGGCATCGAAGGACGCCGCCTGCTGGCTTACCGGGACACGGACCGCTTCGTCACGGGGCACACCGGGCTGATCCCCCTCAGCGTCTCCGCCGACAGGCTCGCCCACCCGGCCATGCGGTGCGCCGTGATCCAGGCCAGGATCGCCGCGGAGCACGGGCCGCAGGCCAGGGACGGGTCCGGCCGTCTGGCGGAGGTCTATCCTGCCGCCTCCCTGAAAATCTGGGGCCTCCTGGCCCGTGGCTACAAGGGCCGGGGCGCCCCCGAGGCGGAGCGGCTTGGCGTGATCCTGGAACACCTGAAAGCTGCGGCACCCTGGCTGGACCTTGCCGGCCAGGAGGACCGGCTGGCCGCATCCGACGACCTCTTTGACGCGGTGATTGCGTCGTTGACCGCCCGGGCTGTCGCGATCGGCCAGACCCTGCGCGCCCCGGACACTCATGCCGCCGCAGCTCTGACCGAAGGGTGGATTCACGTGCCATCCGGCGGGCTCGCCAGCCTTGGCGGTTCCTAAGGACTCACCTCCGGCTCAGGCTTTTAGCGTCCAGTTGCGGATGTCCTCAGGGTCCTCGCCTTCGCTGCGTGTGTGTTCGCGGGCCTGCATCCGCCGGTCCTGGAGGTTCTGGCGCAGCAGCGAGTGCTTCTCTGCGAGTCCGGGCACGCGGTCGATCGCGTCGATGGCCAGCTGGAACCGGTCGATGCCGTTGAGCATGGCCATGTCGAACGGCGTGGTGGTGGTCCCCTCCTCCTTGTAGCCGCGGACGTGCAGGCCTTCCTGGTTGGTGCGCCGGTACGCCAGGCGGTGGATCAGCGCCGGATAGCCGTGATAGGCGAAAATGACGGGTTTGTCCGGAGTGAAGATGCCGTCAAAGTCCCGCGATGTCAGGCCGTGCGGGTGTTCACTCGCGTCCTGGAGCCTCATCAGGTCCACCACGTTGACAACCCGGACCTTCAGGCCGGGCGCCCCGTCCTTGAGGAGCCCGGCGGCGGCGACGGTCTCCACCGTGGGCACATCCCCTGCACATGCGAGCACCACGTCAGGCTCCTCGCCCGGCACTTCTGAACCCGCAAACTCCCAGATGCCCAGCCCCCGCCGGCAGTGGTTCGCGGCGTCGGCCGGCCCCAGCCATGTGGGTGACGGCTGCTTGCCGCTGACCACGATGTTGACGTAGTCCGTTGATGCCAGGCAGTGCTCCATGACCGAGAGCAGTGTGTTCACGTCCGGCGGCAGGTACACCCGGATGACCTCGGCCTTTTTGTTCACCGCATGGTCGATAAAACCCGGATCCTGGTGCGAGAACCCGTTGTGGTCCTGCTGCCAGACGTGCGAGGACAGCAGGTAGTTCAGCGATGCCACCGGCTGCCGCCACGGCAGTTTCCGGTGGACCTTGAGCCATTTGGCGTGCTGGTTGAACATCGAATCCACAATGTGGATAAAGGCCTCGTAGCAGCTGAACACCCCGTGCCGGCCGGTCAGCAGGTACCCTTCCAGCCAGCCCTGGCAGAGGTGCTCGCTCAGCACCTCCAGCACCCGGCCGGACCGCGCGAGGTGCTCGTCGACGTCGTCAATCCGGTACTGCCACACCTTGTCCGTGACCTCGTAGACATCCTGCAGCCGGTTGGACGCGGTTTCGTCCGGCCCGAAGAGGCGGAAGGTCTCCATGTTCAGCGAGATGACATCGCGCATCCACGAACCGAGCGTGATCATGGGGCTGATGCGCTCGGTTCCCGGCTGATGAACCTCGACGGCGTGGGCTGAGTAAGCGGGCAGCTTCAGCGGTGTGCGCAGCAGTCCGCCGTTGGCGTGCGGGGTGGCGCTCATCCGGAGGTTCCCGGCAGGCGCGTTGAGGGCGACCTCGGCCCTGAGCCGGCCGTCGGCGCCGAACAGTTCGTCCGGGCGGTACGAGGCCAGCCACTCCGCCAGCTGCCTCAGGTGCGTCTCGTTGGTGCGGACCTCTGAGAGCGGGACCTGGTGGCTGCGCCAGGTGCCCTCCACCTGCTTCCCGTCCACCGTCCGCGGCCCGGTCCAGCCCTTCGGCGAGCGCAACACGATCATGGGCCAGCGCGGCGCGGTGGCGCTGTCCGGTGTACCCGCGCCAGCACCGCCGTCGTCCGTCCCATCCGGCCGGGAGCCGGCGCGGCGGGACTCCTGGATGGTGCGGATCCCGGCCACACACTCGTCGAGTGCTGCGGCGAAATCTCGGTGCGCCTGCGCTGTGTCGTCGGGATCTTTGACCGTGACGAAGTAAGGCTCATGGCCGTAGCCGCGCAGCAGCTGCTCCAGCTGTTCCTCCGGCATTCGCGCCAAAACGGTGGGGTTGGCGATCTTGTAGCCGTTCAGGTGCAGGATGGGGAGCACGGCACCGTCGTGTACGGGGTCCAGGAAGTTGTGCGAGTGCCAACTTGCCGCCAGCGGCCCGGTTTCCGCTTCGCCGTCGCCAATTACGACGGCGGTGATCAGCCGGGGATTGTCGAACACCGACCCGTAGGCGTGGGCGAGCGCGTACCCCAGTTCGCCGCCTTCGCTGATGGACCCGGGCGTCTCCGGCGCGGCGTGGCTGGGAATGCCGCCGGGGTAGGAGAACTGGCGGAACAGCTCTGCTATTCCTTCTTCAGCGGGCCCCACCTGGCCATAAATCTCCGAGTAAGTCCCCTCAAGCCAGGCGTTGGCCACCACAGCGGGCCCGCCATGCCCGGGACCGGCCACGAAGAGCATGTCCTGGGAGTCGCGACGGATTACCCGGTTCAGGTGGGCGTACACAAAGTTCAAACCCGGGGTGGTCCCCCAATGCCCCAGGAGCCGGGACTTGGTGTGGTCTGCGGCGAGGGGGTCGCGCAGCAGCGGGTTGGCCCGCAGATAGATCTGCCCCACGGAGAGATAGTTCGCTGCCCGCCACCAGCGGTCCACCAGCTCCAGGTCTTCCTGCGTCATTCTGGCCTGGAACAATTTGTCCTGCATCAATTCGTCCTCCGGGTTCGCCACCATAACCGTCCTCACGTTGCTGCGCGCCGCCCGCGGGAAGCCGTTCCCCCATCGCAACACCTTCGGCGCAGCGGCACAACCCGGACGCGCCGTTGAACTGCTGCAGGACCCCTTATTGGCTTGCCCGGAGCGTGCTACTAGCGGGTAGTCTGTTTTTCACATGTTCACGTTGACCATCAACCAGACCGATAGCCGGCGCGACGGCGACCGCGTCCCTCAGCTGCTGAAGGACCTGCGGCACATTCCTGCGCGCCTGGATTTTGACCGCTCGGTGGAGGACGAAGTCCAGGGAATTGTGGACTTCCCGCACCAGGCCGTGGAGGCGGCGCTCATCGCCCTCCGCTGCGGCTCCTGGTACGTGGGCGTAGGGGTGGGACCGGTCAACGAGCCGCTGCCCAACCAGATCAAGGACGCCTCCGGACACGGCCTGGTCTACGCCCGGCGCGCCGTTGACCGGCTGCGGAACGGCAAGGAACGCATCCCGGTTGCGGTGGAAGGGCCCCTCACGGACCTCGCCCAGGAGGCCGAAGCTGTCCTCCGGCTCCTGGGCCACCTTGTCCGGGGCCGGTCCGGCGCAGAGTGGCGGGTTTTGGATCTTATGACGCCTGGGGTCCGCGGACAGCAGAAGGCTGTGGCGCAGGAACTGGGAATCACCACGCAGGCGGTCAGCAAGGCCGTGGCCCGGGCCCAGTGGACCGAGGAGCATGCGGCCCGTCCGGCAGCCGCCCGGCTGCTCGCGCTCATCCTCGAGGTTCGCTGAGCAGTTTTGCTGTTACTGGCGTGCGCTGCGTGGGCCGCCGCAGCCGGAAGCAGTCCTACGAAAGGAGGCTGCGCAGCACGTGCGCCGCGCCGTCCTCGAACACTGACGCGGTGACCTCGTTCGCGGCGGCGATGACTTCCTCCGGGGCCTGCCCCATGGCGACGCCCCTTCCGGCCCAGCCCAGCATTTCGATGTCGTTCCGGCCGTCCCCGATGGCAACGGTCTGGTGGGATTCGATCCCCAGCGTGCCGCGAAGCCGCTCCAGCGCACTGGCTTTGGTGACGCCGGCAGCGGCGATATCCAGCCACGCGGTCCAGCCGACGGAGTAGGTCACGCCGGCCAGGCCGATCTGCTGGATGGTTTCGGAGAACTCCTCTGGCGTGTTCTCGGTACTGAACACCACCAGGCGGACGGCAGTGGCTTCCAGCAGCGTGTGGAAGTCCACAGGGATGGACTCGACGCCGAAGCTGGCGTCCTGGAACCGCTCGGTGGCAAGGAAGTTTCCATCCTCGTCCTCCAGCGCGTACTTGGCGGTGGGAAGGCGTTCGCTGAGGGCACGGAGGGCCGGGGCGGGATCAAACGTGGACTTGTGGATGATCTCGTAGCCGTCGGCCAGCTCCGGATCCAGCCGGAGGGTGACGCCGCCGTTGCAACAGACGGCGTAGCCTGCGTCCATGCCGATCTGCTCGATGATGGGCAGCGTGGCGTTCAGGGAACGGCCGGTGGCGATCAGGACGTCGTGTCCTGCGGCCACCACGGCCCGCGCGGCGTCACGGACCGGCGCAGACATGTGGCCGTCATGGTCCACCAAAGTGCCATCCACGTCCAGGGCCACCATGAATTTAGTGACATTTTCGGTTGCGATCCGCTGGTCATCGGTGCCAGCAACTGTGGTTTCAGTCAATGTAGTCATACACCAAGTAGACCAGAGCCCCCTGATACCGGCTAGGACGCACGCCACAGCACTCCGTGAACAGGTGGTTAATACCCACAGGTTATCCCCGCTGTGAGTGTTAACGTTCGGCGCCGGGGCCCGCCACTCCAACTACGACGGAGTGGCGGACGCCCGTGTGTCAATGGGACCTAGAGGACCGGGAGGACTTCCAGTCCGCCGAGGTACGGCTGCAGTGCGGCCGGGACGTTGACCGAGCCGTCAGGGTTCTGGTGGTGCTCCAGGATGGCCACGATCCAGCGGGTTGTGGCCAGCGTACCGTTCAGGGTGGCCACGGCGCGGGTTCCCTTGGCTACGCCTTCGTCGTTGATGACGCGCTCACGGATGTTTAGGCGGCGGGCCTGGAACGTGGTGCAGTTCGAGGTGGACGTGAGTTCGCGGTAGGCGCCCTGGGTGGGGACCCACGCTTCGCAGTCGAACTTGCGGGCGGCGGACATGCCGAGGTCACCGGCAGCGGTATCGATGACCCGGTAGGGCAGCTCGCACTTGGCCAGCATTTCCTCTTCCCAGGCCAGGAGCCGTTCGTGTTCGGCGGCGGCCTCTTCAACGGTGGTGTAGATGAACATCTCCACCTTGTTGAACTGGTGGACGCGGATGATGCCGCGGGTGTCCTTGCCGTGGGAGCCGGCTTCACGGCGGTAGCACGAGCTCTGGCCGGCGAACCGGATGGGGCCGGCGGTCAGGTCGAGGATCTCGTCCGCGTGGTACCCGGCCAGGGGCACCTCGGAGGTTCCCACGAGGTAAAGGTCGTCTTCGGCGAGACGGTAGATCTCGGCGTCGTGCTTGACATCAAAACCGGTGCCCTGCATGGTCTCCGGGCGCACCAGGGTGGGCGTGATCATGGGCACGAAGCCGGCCTCGATGGCCTGGTCCATGGCCATCCGCAGCAGCGCCATCTCGAGGCGCGCACCCACACCGCGCAGGAAGTAGAAGCGGGCGCCGGATACCTTGGCGCCACGCTCCATGTCGATCGCGCCGATCAGTTCGCCAATTTCCAGGTGGTCCTTGGGCTTGAAATCGGGGAACTCGCGGGGCGTGCCGACGGTCTTGACCACAACGTAGTCGTCCTCACCGCCTGCCGGGACGCCGTCCTCAATGAGGTTGGGGATGCTGCGCAGCAGTTCGTCCTGCTTTGCCTGCACAGCGTCGGCCTCAGCGGAGGCGGCCTTGACCGTGTTGGCCAGTTCCTTCACTTCGGCCAGGAGCGCCTTCTTCTCGTCACCCTTGGCCTGCGCCACCTTCTTGCCGAAAACGTTCTGCTCGGCGCGGAGGTTTTCAAAGCGGATCAGGGCGGCCCTCCGGGCGGAGTCTGCGGCGATGATCGCGTCCACCACGGATTCATCGGCGCCGCGGGCGCGCTGGCTGGCACGGAACTTGTCCGGGTTTTCGCTGAGGTCTTTAACGTCGATCACCAGACAAGAGTATCGAATCCCGGGCGGGCAGGACCGCCGCGCGGACGCGGCAAGGGGCGGCGGCGCGGCCGGGATACTGTTGAGGCACCATGAACGACTGGCTCCTTTACCTCCTGAGTGCGGCAGCGCTGGCTTTCGCCGTCTCCAGCTGGTGGGGGGTGCGGAAGCTCAAAGCACTGCACATTCGCAGCGCCGTGCATGAAGACGCGCACGAAGCCGACCTCAGCAACCAGCGCGTGGCCGTCATCCTCAACCCCGTCAAGGCGCGTGCCGCCGAAGCGAAGGCAGCCATCCAGCGCGCGTGCCTAGCAGCAGGCTGGGACGATCCCCTCATTTTGGAAACCACGGCGGAGGACCCGGGGTACTCGCAGGCCAAAGCGGCGCTGGACTACAACGCCGACGTCGTCCTCGTGGGCGGCGGAGACGGCACCGTGCGCGTCGTGGCGGAGTCCCTCGCGCATACGGATGTGGCCATGGGGCTTATCCCGCTGGGAACCGGGAACCTGCTGGCGCGCAACGTTGACATTGACGTCTACGATCTCCACGCCAGTATCCACACTGCGTTGTTCGGTCAGCAGCGCTACATAGACACCGCACGGATGGGCATCGAGAATTCCCGCACCGGCCACTCCGCCGAACACTTGTTCCTGGTAATCGCCGGGATCGGCATGGACGCTGAGATCCTGGCGGACACCAACGATGGCCTCAAAAAAGCGGTGGGATGGCTGGCCTACACCGAGGCCGGCATGCGGCACCTGCCCGGGCGGCGGAGGAAAGTGTCCGTGGCCCTGGATGACAGCCCCGAGCAGGTCCGGAACATCCGCAGCGTGCTTTTCGCCAACTGCGGGCTGGTGCCCGGCGGCATCGACTTCATACCGGAAGCCATGATCGACGACGGCATGCTCGACGTGGTGGTCATGAGCCCGCGGAGCGCCATCGGCTGGCTGGCCATGTACGCCAAAATCCTCTTCAAGCACAAAGGCAACCTGCCCATCATGACGATGTACCGGGCAGGGACGATAGTCATCAAATGCCCGGAGCCAATGCCGACACAGATCGACGGCGATACGGCCGGCCTGGCCACGAAGCTCACCGTCCGGGTGGCGCCGCGGTCCCTCCTGATCAGGGTCAAGGGGCAGGCAGCCTGAGCAGGGCCTGCCCCCGCGTTCACCTTAAGCAGTGGCTTTCTTGGCTGCTTCCTCCGCGGCGGCCTTAGCGGCACGCGCTTCCGACTGCTCGCGGATCATGGCCTGCTCTTCTTCAAAGCGGAGGCGGTCGGCCCGGTCAGCCTCATCGCCGTCCCAGTCCTGGTTGTCAGCGGTCGGTTTGGGGTTAACGATCATGCCCTGGCCGTCATCGTCTGTGCTGCTGGTGTTCATGACATGCTCCCTTCGTTAGGGGCCGTCCCCCAAGTGGATCAAGCAAGCATACGCACAGTACCAATCGCGCGGAAGTACCCCGGCCTACGCTGTGGGCGAAGCTTCGGAAGCCGTTTCGGGCGCAGTGTATGCCCCGCCCAGTATTCCGCCCACCCATTGATGCGCTGCACGGAATGCCTCGTCAGAGGTGTGCGGGGCCACGAGAACGGTCTGCGCGTCCGCCCGCCCGTAAGAGCCCAGGAACCGGGTAGCCGGGCTGATGCGGTGCAGTCCGGCCAGCGCATCAGCCACCCGGGCGTCCTGCACATGTCCATCGGCGTCGATGCTGAAAAAGTAGTGGCCGAGATACTGGCCGGTGGGCCGGGATTCGATCCGGCTGAGGTTGACCCCGCGGGTGGCGAACTGGTCCAGGATTTCCATCAGGGCCCCGGGCCGGTCCTCGGGCAACGGGACCACCACGGTGGTCTTATCCGCGCCGGTCCGTTCGGGCAGGACACCGGGCCGGCTGACAAGAATGAACCGTGTCACGGCTCCCGGGTTGTCACCGATATTTTCCGCCAGGACGTCCAGGCCCGGCTGTTCCCGGGCGACGATGGGTGCGCAGATAGCGGCGTCGTAGTGGGTGTCCTCTTCCAGCAGCCCCATGGCTGCTGCGGCTGTCGAGGACCCGGGGACGTATTCTGCACCCGGAATGTTCGCGTCGACCCACAGCCGGCATTGCGCCCAGGCGTGGCCGTGGGTGGAGATGCGCCGGACCGCGGCGGCCGGCGTGCCCGGACGGGCCACCAGCACAAAGCTGATGGGGACAAGGACCTCGCGAATGATCCGGAGTTCCTGCCCGCTGGCAATGGCGTCCAGCGTGGCCGTGACTCCGCCTTCAACCGAGTTCTCAATGGGGACCATGGCCGCGTCCGCACTACCGTCGCGGACCAGGTCCAGTGCCGCGTTCACGTTAAAGGCCGGGATACGGTGAGCCGCCGCCGCGCCCGGCACCTGCATCAGCGCCGCTTCGGTAAAGGTTCCCTCGGGACCGAGGAACGTGTAGGTAGCGGGTGACGCCGGCATGGAATATTCCTCAATGGGGATGGACGGGAGCGGGGCCTGCCGCTAGAGAATGAGCGGCTTCAGCCCGTTGTCAGACACCAGAGGCTTCCCCGACTCAAGCCACTGGTCCATCCCGCCGGCAACGTTGATGGCCGCATAGCCCTGGCCGGTAAGCCACTGGGCGGCGCGGAAGGACCGTCCGCCAGTGCGGCAGATGACGTAGAGGTCCTGGTCCGGGTCGAGTTCGCCCAGGCGTGCGGGCAACTGGTCAAGCGGAATGTGAAGGGCACCCTCTGCGTGTCCCGCTACCCACTCGTAGTCTTCGCGGACGTCCAGGATGGCGGCGTCGGCCGGAACGTCGCCCACTGGCACGGATTCGAAATCGCTCACGGGAGTCCTCTTTCGGATGGTGTTGGTCTTCTTCCAGCCTAGCGCGAGCGGCAGCCATGACTGCCGAAACCCGGGCAGGTTACGCTTCTAGTTGATCCTGAGGAGGAGCCTTGCCCGCTGCGCAGACAACCGCTTCCACAGCCGAGATCCACGGCATGTCCGCCGTCCAGCTGCGGAACTCGCTTCGGTCCGGGGAGCTTTCGGCCCGGGAAGCCACAGGTCACTTCCTTGCCCGCATCGCCGAGCGGAATCCGCTGCTGGGCGCTTTCGTCACCGTCACCGCGGAACAGGCAATGGCCGACGCCGGCGCAGCCGACGAGCTTTATGCCCGCCTTCGGAAGGGCTTGGGAACCGCGGGGGCAGCGGACCACGCCGGAGGCACCGCCGACGGCCTCCCGCTCCTGCACGGCATGCCGCTGGCCTTCAAGGACCTGACTGATGTGGCCGGCGTCGTGACCACTCATGGCAGCGCAGCACTGGACCATAAACCAGCCCCCATCGACGGCGCGCTGGCGGCGGCCCTAAAGGCTGAGGGGGTGATCTCGCTGGGCAAGACCCAGGTTCCGGAATTCGGCCTCACCGCGTACAGCGAAAACCGCATCGCCCCGCCGTCGCGCAATCCGCATGCCCCCAGCCGCAGCTCCGGCGGTTCCTCCGGCGGCAGCGCTGCCGCAGTGGCCGACCGGCTGCTCCCCTTCGCGCCCGGGACGGACGGCGGCGGCTCCATCAGGATCCCCGCGGCTGCCTGCGGGCTGGTGGGCCTCAAGCCCGGACGCGGTGTGGTGCCGTCCGGCGAGAGTCTGGGAGACCCCGCCGGGCTGGTGGTGGCGGGACCGCTTGCCCGCAGCGCCGCCGATGCTGCGCTGCTGGTGGACGCGCTGGCGCCGTCCCCTGAAGGCAGCCGTTACCTCGACGCCGTCGCACAGCAACCCCGGCCGCTGCGGATCGGCCTCACCCTGGACAGTCCCTGGTCCGCCACCTTCCCGTTCACAACGGAACCGGAAGCCCTCGCGGCACTGCAGGCGGGCCGGGACATGCTGGAACACGCCGGACATGCCGTGACCGAAGCGGCCATCCGCTACGACAACCGCTACCCGGACGCCTTCACCACAGCCTGGACAGCCGCCGTCGGAAGCGCCCGGATCAGCCCGCACCGTGAAGCGTTGCTCGCACCCCTGACCCGGACGTTCCGGCGCAGGGCCCAACAGCGCAGCGCGTCCAAGCTGAACGAATCGCTGGCCTTCCTGCGGCAAATCCAGCGCGACTCCATCACCCAGTACGCGGCGTGGGACCTGATGCTGATGCCCTCACTTGCCCAGACACCAAGGCCGGTGGGCTGGTTCACCGGCGCCTCTCACGGGGACGGGCGCTGGCCCGCCGCGGCGTGGGCCGGCGACGCCGACGACGACTACCGGAGGCAGTGCGAGTTCGCGCCGTGGTCCTCGATGGTGAACGTCTGCGGCCTGCCCGCCATCACCATTCCCGTGTACTGGACCGGTGGCCAACCCGGCACCGGACTCCCAATGGGCATCCAGCTGGTGGGACCAGAGGGGTCAGAATTGCTCCTGCTCCAGGTGGCGGCGCAGCTGGGGTTCTGAAGCCGGTGCGGGCTGGCTAGAGGGTGTCGACTCCACGGCCAAACGGGTGGAACATTAAAAGGCAGTCACTTTGAGGAGGTCTGTGATGTGCTATTCATCAAGCAAGGATTTCGGGTGGGGCACTAAGAAAGAGTCCGCCCGCGAACCCGAAGTGCGCCAGCAAACTCCGCCGGACCGTACTGAACCGACATTCACGGCCAAGGATTTCACCTTCTGGGCGTTCCCGCGCCGGCGGAAGAACCACGAGGCCGGGGAACCCGCTGCTGAGCGCACCCGCGAGAGGGTCTGACCCGTTGGCCAAGCCCGCTTGACGAAAGGCCCCATACCGGGGCCTTTCCACTGCCCGGTCCGGCACCGCACCCGCCCGCCCGCCGAACAGCCTGGCCGGGAAACCCACACAAAACCCGTCGTGGAGCAGGAGGAACCCTGAATGCGCGGACAGTACGTTCACGAAGCATCGTTGCTGATGGCTGCCGGGTCCGATCCCGCGGCACCGGGTGCGGCCATCACCCTTGAACTATGCGGAAGCTGGGAGCATGAACCGCCGTGCCCCCTGGCCCCGCATCACACCGAACACTCCCGGGAAGGCGACGGGGTCCGGCTAAGGGTGGTCTTCGCTGCCGAGCCGGACAAGGAAGACGAGGTCCGCCGCCGGATCGAGAACGCCCTGGCCGGCGGGTCACTCACCGGGCCTGGCGGAGTAAAGACGAACTGGACTTTGCAGCACACAGGTTCCGGTGTGCTCACCGGGACAGAACGCGAACGGGCGCAACGGATCGCGGCCGCAAACCCGTCGCCGGAAACGTCTCCGGAAGCCTAGTAGCCGTAGCCTGAACTGGAGCTGTAGGCCGCCAGCCCGATGATGAGGAACAGCCAGATCGCTCCATACCCGACGAGGCAGAGGTAGCCCAGGACCAGCCCGGTGATGGAGAACCCCTTGCCGGCCGGTTCGCGGCTGAGGCCCAGGTGGCCGGTGATAATCGCAACGACCTGCGGAATCATGAACCAGCCCAGGAGGACCGAGGAAATTCCGCAGACCATGCTGGTGATGCTCAGGCCCTTGGGTTCGGCGGCCGGCATGCCGTAATAAGCCGGCTGGCCGTACTGATTGGGCTGGCCATACTGATTGGGCTGGCCGTAGCTGTTCGGCGGACCATACGGGCTGCCGGGCTGAGCGTAGGGCGCGCCGTACTGCTCGGCAGGCTGGCTGTACTGGCCTGCCCCGGGCTGGTTCCAGTCGTAGAGGGGCGGCGCCGGGTTGGTGGAACCCTGAGGCGGCACGAACTGCGGCGGTTCGTAACCGTATGAATCGCCCGATCCCTGGGCGCCGGACCCCTGCGGATCCGGGCGCGGCGTTGTCTGGTCACTCATTTTTTCCCCAATCGAAGTCTTCGCTTCCAGCCTACCGCCGCCTCCGGCCCAGTCCTACTGGCCAAAATACGGCAGCGCGTACACAGCGAAAACCACAAATCCGGCGAGGCACAGCAGCCGGGCCATCGCGCCGGCGGCGTGTTGCTGCGCCTTCGTTTTCCGGCCGGTTCCCGAGGCGGCCCTGTACACTCCATGGCCGCCATGGGCTGATTGCCTCGTTGGTTGCCTGTCATTTGGCCGCACGACCGGCCGGGTACCGTGCCGGGCCGGCGGATGCTGGGACGCGTCAGGCCGGACCGCGGACGGCGTCACCACCACGCGGTGGGCAGTCAAGGACTTCAGGGCAGGACTGTCCGGGGCCGGGTCCTGCGTGAGCTGCCGCGCAAGATGCGAATACAGGCCCAGCACTGACTGGTGGTCGAGCACGGCAGGCAGCGCCAGGACGGCATCCACAATCCGGTCGACACCGGCCACAGCAACGTCGGCGTTGGTGATGGCGAAGACGTCTGGCTGGCCCGCGAGGCAGATCAAGGGGCGGACAAAGCGCCGGTGCGGCGGCTCCAGCACCGAGGTGACGGCGGCACACTGGGCCAGGGCGCCCTCCACTGACTGTGTGCGGGCAAACCGGCCCTGCCAGAGGACCCCGCCGGACACACGGACTTCACCCGTCCAGTTCTTGGCATCCACGACCACCACGCCGCCGGGTCCCACCAGCACGTGATCCAGGTTCGCCTTCGGCCGGCCGGGCCAGTGCACGTCCTGCAGCAGGAACCAGCCGTGCGGGACGAGCTGGCTGAGCCGGTCGGCAACGATCCGCTCGCCCACGGCCCCGGCGTCCCAGGATTTTGTGGCCCGCTCGGCCTGGTCCAATTGGCGTTTCAGCCGCTGGACGCGCTCTGCCGCGAGTCGTGACTGTTCGGCTGCGCCGTCCCCTGCCCCCATGACCGGTCCCCACTTCCTGTAGCGGCTGCTTGCGCGCGCCGCTGCTGACTGCCGCAATGCGCGACGACGGTGCTGCCGCCGTCGTGCGCTGCTGCCTGACTTTTCCGAACGTAACAGCGGCGCGGTGAGCCGGTATATAGGTACTTTTCGACCAAGTACTCAGGTTTCACTACTTGTTCATGACATTCCGCGTCACAGGGTCCGCGATTTGGACCGGGTCGTATTGCCGCCCGCCCGGGTCTGGCATGCTGGTCCCATGGCTAGCCGCGCGGGCACAGTTGCCCAACCCCAGGACCTTGTTGACATCACTGCGCTCCTCGACGCGTACTACGATATTTCGCCGGATCTGGGTGATCCCGGCCAGCGCGTAGCGTTCGGCACCTCGGGACACCGGGGATCCAGCCTGAAGGCTTCGTTCAACGAAAAACACATCGTGGCCATCACGCAGGCCATCGTCGAATACCGGGCGGGCCAGGGCATTACGGGCCCGCTGTTCCTGGCGAAGGACACCCACGCCCTCAGCGAACCGGCACAGAACTCCGCGCTTGAGGTGCTGGCTGCCAACGGCGTGAACGTGCTGGTGGACGCCCGCCACGGCTACACGCCGACGCCGGCTCTGAGCCACGCCATCCTTACGTACAACAACAACCGCGCTGCCGGCGCCCCGGAAGCGGACGGCATCGTTGTTACGCCCAGCCACAATCCCCCGGCCGACGGCGGCTTCAAGTACAACCCGCCCCACGGCGGCCCGGCCGATTCCGACGCCACGGGCTGGATCGCCAACCGCGCCAACGAACTGCTCGAAAACGATCTTCGCGGCGTCAAGCGCATCCCCGTGGCGGACGCCCTCGCCGCTGACAGCACCGGCAAGTTCGACTTTCTCAGCAGCTACGTAGACGACCTCCCGTCCGTCCTGAACCTGGACGCCATCCGCGAAGCAGGCGTCCGCATCGGCGCCGACCCCATGGGCGGCGCCTCCGTGGATTACTGGGGCGAGATCGGCGAACGCCACCACCTGGACCTGACCGTGGTGAACCCCACCGTGGACCCGCAATGGGCATTTATGACCCTGGACTGGGATGAAAAGATCCGGATGGACTGCTCCTCGCCCGCCGCCATGGCGTCTCTTATCAAGCGGATGTCCGACGGCGGCGCGGGCTCCGCGTTCGATGTCGCCACCGGGAATGACGCGGACGCCGACAGGCATGGCATCGTGACACCTGACGGTGGCCTGATGAACCCGAACCACTACCTCGCCGTCGCCATCGATTACCTCTACCGCAACCGCAGCGGGTGGAACCCCAACTCGGTGGTGGGCAAGACCCTGGTGTCATCCTCGATCATCGACCGCGTGGCCGAGAGCCTGGGCCGCAAACTTGTGGAGGTCCCCGTGGGCTTCAAGTGGTTTGTGCCGGGTTTGCTGTCCGGTGAAGGCGCGTTCGGCGGCGAGGAATCGGCCGGCGCCTCCTTCAACAAACTGGACGGCAGCGTCTGGACCACGGACAAGGACGGCATCCTTCTGGCACTGCTGGCCTCGGAGATCACGGCCGTCACGGGCAAGTCCCCGTCGCAGCTCTACAAGGGGCTGACCGACCAGTTCGGCGCGCCCGTCTACGCGCGCATCGATGCAGCAGCCACGCGCGAGCAGAAGGCGGCACTCGGCAAGCTGTCGCCGTCGGACGTCACGGCCACGGAACTGGCCGGCGAACCCATCAAAGCCAAGCTGACGGAGGCGCCCGGCAACGGTGCGTCCATCGGCGGGCTCAAAGTGGTCACGGAAAACGCCTGGTTCGCCGCGCGCCCGTCCGGCACCGAGGATGTCTACAAGATCTACGCCGAGTCTTTCAAGGGCGAGGAGCACCTCAAGCAGGTGCAGGCTGAGGCCAAGGCCCTGGTGGACGGCGTGATCGCCTAACCCCCGCCTACCGCACCGCACCGGGACCCTGGCCCCCACCCCCACAGACGCTCTCTCACTTAATGCGCTTTAAACGCCGATGCTCTCTCACTTTCTTGAGGAAAGTGAGAGAGCATCGGCGTTAATGCCGCATTAAGTGAGAGATCATTCCCCGAAAAGCCGCATTAAGTGAGAGAGGGTCAGACGGTGCGGACGACGTCCTCGTAGGCGAACTTGGGCTTTGCTGCACCCCAGGCATCTTCACCGGGCTGGCCGATGTTGACCACCAGGAAGCTCTTCTGCTCGCCGGCCGGGAAGAGCTGGGCGTCGATGGCGTTGAAGTCGGCACCGGTCATGGGGCCTGCGGCGAGGCCGAGGGACCGGACGGCAAGGATGAAGTAGCCGGCCTGCAGGTGCGCGTTGTTGTTGCCGGTGGCCGCAGCCAGGTCCGGAGCGGCGTCGTACATGGCCTTCGGTGCGCCGTACTCGGGCAGGAAGGTGTCCCACTGCTCGGCCCAGGCGGTGTCGTAGCTGAGGACGGCAACCAGCGGAGCGGAGGCGGTCTTGGCCTTGTTTCCGTTCGCCAGGGCGTCAACCAGCTTGGCGCGGGCCTCGTCCGAGCGGACATAGGTGACGCGGAGGGGCTGGGAGTTGAAAGCCGTGGGGCCGAACTTGGTGAGCTCGTAGATGGCGCGGGCCTGGTCCTCGGTCACCTCGCCGGTGAAGGAGTTGGCGGTGCGGGCTTCGGCAAAGATGGCGTCGACGGCTGCTGAGTCGATGACTGCTTCTTCGTGGGCAATAGTCATGTGCGTACCTTTCGCTGGGCCCGCTCATCGGGAAGATGGGCCGGCGGTCTGCTTTCCATAGTTGCAACTTCAAGCGTTCGTGTCTTCTTCCCGTGACGGCACGTGACGTCCGGCACACCGGGTCACCGGACCCTGCATCGCGGTATTGTTGCACCGGAACATCCCCGGCCCAGCGGCCAACCCCCTGAAAGGCCCAGCCCATGAGCATGCTCGGAATGAAATGGAAGCTGCACGGCAACGGCAAATCAATCAAGCCGGGCCACGTGGTTGCCCCGGACGAGCGGCTGGCCTGGCCGCTGACCATCGGGGTGGGTATGCAGCACGTCGTGGCCATGTTCGGCGCGACGTTCCTGGTCCCCATCATCACCGGTATGCCGCCGGCCACCACCCTGTTCTTCTCGGGCATCGGCACGCTGCTGTTCCTGGTCATCACGAAGGGCCGCGTCCCCAGCTACCTCGGCTCGAGCTTCGCGTTCATTGCGCCCATCATGGCGTCCCAGCAGCAGTTCGGCGTACCCGGTGCGCTGGGCGGAGTGCTGCTTGCCGGCGTCGCACTGGCCGTGATCGGTGCGATTGTGCAGAAGTTCGGCGCGGGCTGGATCAACCGGCTGATGCCGCCGATCGTCACCGGTGCCATCGTGGCGCTGATCGGCCTGAACCTGGCCCCCGCGGCCAAGATGAACTTCGACGCCGCCCCTGTCACCGCCGTGATCACGCTGGCCACGATCATCCTGGTCAGCGTCCTGTTCAAGGGAATCATCGGCCGCCTCAGCATCCTGGTGGGCGTGGTGGTTGGCTACCTGGTGGCCATGCTGCGCGGCGAAGTGAGCTACGCCAAGATGGACGCTGCTGCGTGGATCGGCCTCCCCCAGTTCCAGACACCGGAATTCCACGTTGGCGTGCTTGGCCTCTTTGTCCCGGTGGTGCTTGTCCTGGTGGCTGAGAACATCGGGCATGTGAAGTCCGTGGCGGCCATGACCGGACAGAACCTCGACGGCGTCTCCGGCCGTGCGCTGATGGCCGACGGCGTCGCAACAGTCCTCGCCGGAGCCGGCGGCGGTTCCGGCACCACCACCTACGCGGAAAACATCGGCGTTATGGCGGCAACCAAGGTGTATTCAACGGCGGCGTACTGGGTTGCCGGCGTCTTCGCCATCGTGCTGAGCTTCTCGCCGAAGTTCGGCGAACTGATCGCCACGGTCCCCCAGGGTGTGCTGGGCGGCGCGGCCACCATGCTCTACGGCATGATCGGCATCCTGGGTGTGAAGATCTGGGTCCAGAACAAGGTGAACTTCTCCAACCCGATCAACCTGACTACCGCCGCCGTCGCCCTGATCATCGGCATTGCCGACTACACCTGGACCATCGGCGAGCTGACCTTCACCGGCATTGCCCTAGGCTCCGCGGCGGCCCTGGTGATTTACCACGGCATGAAGGCCATCGCGAGGGCCCGTGGCACGGTGGCGGAGCCGGAATCGGAAGTGGCAGGCCTGCCGCCCGCCGCGAAGGCCGCCCTCAACGCCGCCACGAAGCGGACCCCGAAGAAGCGCTGACTCAGGCCGCGTGGCTGCCCCCGATAAACGGGCCGGGCGGGCTGCCAATGCCAAAGACCGGCCCCGGCTCGGGCCGTTTGGGGGCCAGGGCCGCTTCTGCAGGGTGCCTCAGCTGCCGGATCACCCAGGGGACCAGGTATTCCCGTGCCCAGATCAGGTCCTCGGACCTGGCCTCCTTCCAGCTCCGGGCCCGCGGGGGTTTGGGTTCCAGGGGCACCAGCGTGTGCGGGACGCCGAGGGCCTTCAACACGGCCGCCGCGATGGTGTGGTGCCCCAGCGGCGAGAAGTGAAGCCGGTCCGGATCCCACATGCCGGGGCTTGAGAGCTCCCGCAGGAACCACAGGTCAACCATCACGGCGTCGTGGCGGGAGGCCACGGTGTGGAGGTTCTCGTTGAAGATGGCAACCTTGCCGCGGATCTGGCTGAAGACCGGTGTGGCGCCCCAGTCGGGTCCGGCGAAGAGGACCACCGTGGCGCCGGACCGGGTCAGCTGGTCAACGCCTGCGTCGATCTTTTCCGCGAGCCGGTCCGGGTCGCTGCGCCGGAAGACAATATCGTTGCCGCCTGCGGAGAGCGTCACAAGGTCGGGCTTGAGGGTCAGCGCGGGCTCCAGTTGCTGGTCCAGGATCTGCTGCACCAGCAGGCCCCGGACGGCAAGGTTGGCGTAGGCGAATTCCCGCTGGTTGGCACTGAGTTCTTCGGCCACACGGTCAGCCCAGCCGCGCAGACCTCCTTCGCTGCGGGGTTCGGGGTCGCCGATCCCCTCGGTGAACGAGTCACCCATTGCCACGAGCCGGTGCCAAGGGTGGGGCGGAGCCTCCGCAGCCGCGTTTCGGACTTCTTTGTCCTGCTTCCAGGCGTTCATCCTGTTCTCCCTGTTGTGTAGGGTCCCTCGTTTCGGCCTGGGGGTTTGGCCGAAATGAGTCCAGTGAAGCCGGCATTGTCCGGGCCCGGTTCTGCCGGTCCCGTGTGCGATGCGGCCACAATGTTCATGGCTGTTTCACGGAGTCCCTGGTTGGTGTGCCGTGCAACAGTCCTGAGGTATTGAAGTGCTGCTTCGTGGCCGAGCCCGTAGTCAGCCGTGAGGACGGTGACCGCCAGGTCCATCAGCACCATGGAGCTCTGGGCAACCGCCAACTGTGCGCTTGCCTCTGCCCGTTCCGCCACCCGCGCCACCATGTGCAGGGACCTGGCCACCTGCCGCACATACCGGCGCGTCTGGATGATGTCTTCGCTGGTGAAGGCGTGGGAGGTGGCCGCGTAGAGGCTTAGTGCGGCACTCCAGCCTGCGCGGGCCACGATGGGTATGGACAGCAGTGACCTGACACCGTGGTCGGCGGCAACATTGGCATAGCCGGGCCACCGGCGGTCACGGGCGACGTCAGCCAGATGAACAAAATCACCGGTGCGAAGGGATTCCAGCACGGGTCCGTCCGCAAACGAACACTGTTCTTCGTCAGCTGCCCGGGCGGCGGCGCTGCCCGCGGCGGCGGTCCGGGTTACGCCGGGGCGGAAAAACGTGACGGCCCAGCTGATGCCGCGGAGGTCACCGTCAATATCGCGCATGAACTCGTGGGTGACTGCAGCAAGGAAGTCCTCGACATCCGTGCTGTCGAACACCATATCCGGGGGGTCGGGAAGTGATTCCCAGACCGTCGCCCCGGGGGTTGCCGCGGCCATGAGCACGCCTAGCTTCGATACGCTCGGCCCACTGCAAAACCTGTTACTAGGATACGTCCTGAGATGGCTCCGCGGGCGGGACCGGGCACTAAAAGGTCCCGGTCCCGCCCGCGGCGGAAAGACTCAGTCAGCCCGCACCAGACTGTCAGCCGGCGTCGAAACTTTCGTCGCCGTCGTCGTTCGGTGACTTCTCCTTGGGCAGGTCGTTGCCGCTGCCGTCCGGCAGGCCTGCAGCGTCCTGGTCCGACTCCGATGAGAAAGGCTCCGAACCCTGCGAATCGGCGTTGGATTCATCGATTTCGGCCTCGGCGGAGGGCACGTCAGCGTCCCGCGGAACGGGCGGCTCCCCCGGTTCAAACCCGGGGTCATTTGAGTCCGTTTCGGCATGGTGCTGTTCGTCCGTACCGCCGAACCGGCCCGCCCCGGGCTCGCCGGCGCTGTCCTGGTCCTCTTCATTAAAGTGGCTGAGGTTGGGGGTTCCCGTGGCGAACGTTTCGCCGTCCGGGCTGTCCTGGTTCAGGCCCGCGGCGTCGAAATCCTCTTCGTCCCGCGGCTGGGCGAACTGCTTGTTGTCCGCTCCGCCCATCTCCTGTTCGGCCGTCGGCGTTCCGTATCCGCCCACTTCTTCTTCCGGCTCCGTGCGCTGGTTTTCCTGACTCATGGTTCCTCCTGTTGTGGATGTGGATGAATCTGACGGGCAGTTCTAGAGACCCTTGCCGCCGGTGACCGGCAGCACGGCGCCTGAGATGTAGGACCCCTGTTCGGATGCCAGCAGCACATAGGCGGCAGCAAGTTCAGCCGGCTGGCCCGCCCGCTGGAGCGGGGTGTCCTGGCCGAACGTGGGGAGCTTGTCCGGCCACTCGGTTGCCGGAATCAGCGGAGTCCAAATGGGGCCGGGGGCCACGGCGTTGACGCGGATGCCTTTGGGTCCCAACTCCTGGGCCAGCGCCTTGGTAAACGCCACCTGCGCGGCCTTGGTCATGGCATAGTCAATCAGCTGCGGGGACGGGTTGAAGGCCTGAATGGAGGCTGTTGTGATGATCGAGGCACCGGCCTTCAGATGCGTCACCGCAGCCCGCGCCGTCCAGAGCAGCGAGTACAGGTTCGTTTTGAACACCCGGTCGAATTCCTCGGTGGGGAGGGTTTCGAGGCTCTCACGGTTCTTCTGGTAGGCGGCGTTCAGCACCACCACATCGAGTCCGCCGAACTCAGCCACGGTGTCCGCCACGATCCGGGTGCTGAAGTCCTCTTCCCGCCCGTCACCGGCGAGCAACAACGCACGCTGGCCGGCTTTGCGGATCCAGTCAGCGGTGTCCTGGGCGTCTTCTTCCTCTTCGGGAAGGTATGAGATTGCGACGTCGGCTCCCTCGCGGGCGAACGCGATGGCGGCAGCCTTGCCGATCCCGGAGTCTCCGCCGGTGATCAGCGCTGCCTTGCCCTGGAGTTTGCCGTGGCCTTCGTAGCTGAGTTCGCCGTGGTCCGGTTTGGGATCCATGGGAGCGGTCAGTCCGGGCTGTTCCTGCTCCTGCTTCGGGAAACCGCCGGAATGGTAGCTGCCCCGGGGGTCTGCTGGCGGTTCTGTCTGTTTCTGGTTGTCGCTCATAGTCCACCTCTTCACTGAATCGGTTTCCAAAGGGCCCATGCTGTACCAGCCCTTCGAAACTATCCCGCCCGGAGGAGCAAGTCCACCGTGCGGAGCAAACAATAAGCAAGCTTAGCAATTGTTGATCTTGGCGCAACTTCGGCTTAGCTTTGGAGCACGCGGCTTGGCGGCCATGCCCCGGAGCTAGGAGAACCAATGTCGGATGTGGAGGACTTCACCGGCCATAACAGCGGACGGAACGAAACCCGCGAGGAGCAGCTGGACCGGAACTGGGCCGAGCTGCTGCAGGAACTCCGGGTGCTCCAGACCGGAGTCCAGATCCTCGCAGGCTTCCTCCTGACACTCCCCTTCCAGGACCGGTTCGAGGAATTGGACGAGTTCCAGGTGGTCCTTTACCTCGTCAACGTGGTCATCGCGACGCTGACAACGGCCTTCATCCTGCTTCCCGTCAGCGTCCACCGCCGCCTGTTCCGCCAGCGCCTCAAAGCGATGCTGGTCTCCAGCGCAGACAGCATCACCAAAATTGCCCTCGCCGGAGTGGGGATGCTCAGCGTGGGAACAGCAGCCCTGGTTTTTGATGTCACGGCCGGCCGAACAGCCGGGCTGACCGCCGGGGGAATCCTGCTGGCTGTCCTCCTGGTCCTGCTGATCTATGTCCCGCTCCGGCTCAACCGCCGGGCGCAGGGACGATAACCGGCCCGACCCAAGGCACGCGGCGGACGGGGCCATCGAGCGAAGGAGCGGACATGCGCAAGTGGGCCAAAGAACACGGACTCCTGCTCGCCAACGCCGGACTGTTCCTGGCCTTCTTCGGCGGCATGGTTCTCTCCGGTGCGGCCACCTACAGCGAGGAACAGGCCACCCACGGCCAGCCCGGCGTCTCCGTGCTGGAGTACCTGTCAACGGGCGATTTTGTGGAGGCCACGTTCGAGAACTGGGAGTCCGAGTTCCTGCAGATGGCCATGTATGTGATCCTGACCGTGTTCCTTTTCCAGAAAGGTTCCTCCGAGTCCAAACCCATGGGCAAGGCCGCGCCGCAGGACCAGGATCCGCGCGATGCCACCATCAAGGACGCCACACCGTGGCCGGTGAAGCGCGGCGGGCTGGTCCTGAAGCTCTACGAACACTCGCTCTCCATCCTCTTGCTGCTGCTGTTCCTTGCCTCCTTCAGCATGCACGCGGCCGGCGGAACCGCCGCGTACAGCGACGAACAACAAAGCCACGGCCAGCCCGCCGTGACGTGGCTGCAGTACCTGGCCACCAGCCGGTTCTGGTTCGAGTCCTTCCAGAACTGGCAGAGCGAATTCCTTGCCGTGGCTGTCCTGGTGGGCGCGTCCGTGTATCTCCGCGAAAGGGGCTCTCCGGAATCCAAGCCGGTGGCCGAGCCACACTATGAGACCGGCTCCTGAGCGGTCTCGCCGCCCGGCGCGGCCCGCGGCAGCCGCGCAGACCGGTGCGGGCGCGCAGACTGGTGCGGGCGCGCAGACTGCGGCGGGCGCAGGGCCCTAGGCGCCTTCCAGGACCTGGGTGGTAGCCCAGGCCAGATACTTCGCGGCGTGCGCGACGGCGTCTTCCGGGCTGGGAGCCACATCGAGCAGTTGCGCGGCGGCTACGACACCATGGGCGGCCAGGTCTTCCGGCGTCACCAGGATTCGTCCCGCCACCACGATCACCGGAATGCCCAGCTCCCGGGCGGCGTCGGCGAGCGCAATGGGCGCCTTCCCCGTCAGCGACTGGGAGTCCATGGACCCTTCGCCGGTAATCACCAGGTCCGCACTGTCGAGCTGCCCGGCCAGGCCCGTGAGCCCGGCGACCAGCGCAAACCCGCTTTCCAGCCTGGCGTTGCTGAAGGCAAGGAACGACGCCGGGAAGCCGCCTGCCGCGCCCGAGCCCGGGACGTTGACGTCCCGGCCGGTTGCTTCACGGAGCAGGGACGCCCAGTTACGGAGGCCGGCGTCGAGCAGTTCCACGGCCTCGTCGTCGGCACCCTTTTGGGGCCCGAAGACGTGGGCGGCTCCGGTGCTGCCGAACAGCGGGTTCTGCACGTCCACGGCGATCCGGAAGGACACCGCGGACAGCCGCGGGTCCAGGCCGGACGTATCCAGGGCCACTACCTCGGCCAGCGATCCGCCGCCCAGGGGGACCACGTTTCCCGCGCTGTCCAGCGGCTTCAGGCCCAGCGCACGCAGGGCGCCGCTGCCGGCGTCGGTCATGGCGGAGCCGCCCAGGCCCAACACAATTTCGGTGGCACCGGCGTCCAGGGCGGCGGCGATCAACTGCCCGCAGCCGTAGCTGTGGGCCCGCAGGGCATTCGCGGGCGTGGGCTCCATGTGCGCCAGGCCCGACGCCTGCGCGGTTTCAATGACGGCGGTAGCACCGCCGTCGGAAATTTTGCGGATAGCCCAGGCGGCGCCGACAGGCTTAAGGATGGGCCCGACGACGGCATTGAGCCGCTCCTCGTAGCCGGCAGCGACGGCCGCCTCCAGGGTTCCCTCGCCGCCGTCGGCGATCGGAAACTGGCTGGCCACCGCCTCAGGGTATACACGCAGTGCGCCTTCGGCGATGGCGGCTGCGGCCTCTGCGGCGGTGAGCGAGCCTTTGAATTTGTCCGGGGCGATGAGAATGCGCATGCCGCCCATCATGCCAGCAACGCGCCGGAAAGCGCTTGCCCGATCCGGGATGCGGACAGCCGCGCTTACTGGCCGGGGGCCTTCCCCTTGAGGACGGCGAAGTAGCCGGGGACCCTGCTATCGCCGTCGGCGTCCATGAGGGGGTTTGTTTCGATGGTGGCGGGCCCGTCCTCCACCAGGGTCCAGCGGTCCGGCGGCATGACCCGGGCAAGCTCCTCCGGGCCGAAGCGGCCGGGCATGGGCAGTTTCCGAATGGCCATCTCCAGCGGCGCCGGGATGCTCCGCCGTGACGCTCCCAGATGCGAGACGTATTCCACCGGGTTTCCGCTGAAGTTCGTCTCGGCCAGGAAAACCCGGCCGCGGACACCCACCAGGCGGCGGAGGTTTTCCAGCAGCGCGGCCTGGTCGGCTACGTTCAGGACGTGAAGTACGCCGCGGATGAACACGTTCGAGTCCATGGACTCAACCAGCCCGGCACATCCGCCCGGCCGCGTCATGTCGCGCGCCAGAAAGCTGACGTTGGTGATGCCGGCGGACTCGTGCCGCGCCCGGGCCACCGCATGGCCGGATACATCCACCCCGATGACCCGCGGGGAGAATGCGGCGAGGGCCCGGCTGAAGCCGCCGTGCCCGCAGCCCACATCCACCACGGGGAGACTGGAATCAAAGTGCCGGTCCAGAATGCCGCGGTAGCCGAGGAGTTCGTGGTCGGAGCCGGAGTCCCACAACACTTCGCTCTGGGCACCCGTACTGGCGATCCCGGCCCAATACCTGTCCCAGGCAATCGCCCGGTCCTTCGGGGCAGAGCGGGACAGGCTGAGGAGCTTCGGCAGGATCAGGTACTTGCGCCAGGCTGCGGGGATCGACTTCAACGGGGAGGACACCGTTCAAATATAGGTGCCCGGACCGTTGCGGCCTGCGTGCGGGACTGATTGCGGTCAGACTGTCTCCGGCTGACCCTTCCGCAGCCAGGCCATCGCCTCATCCCTGGCCGTAAAGAAACGCGTGGGGCAGGGCAACTTGTTCAGGCCAAGGATGAAGTTAGCCAGGACCTTGTCAACCGGGGAAGAGCCCAGCAGCGCAATGCGGGACGCCTGGCAGGGCCTGCCGAAGACGGTCCGTGCACCGCGGCTGACCTGTGCCGTGGTGGCCATGTCCACCAGCATGGGATGGCGCAGCTCCCCGCACAGTTCATTCACGCCGCGCATCGCTGCCTCGGCGTCGGTTTGTGAGATGGACACCCCGCGCGGCCACTTCAACTGGACAACACCCTGCGCGTCCAGTGTCAGATCCGCCTTGGCAGCTTCAGGAGGCTGACTCGTCACTATTACCCCTCCGCAGATCTTTTATAAGCACCAGGTGTGCCCCGTCACCCTACAATGTACTCATTCAGGACTGATCCGGTACTAAATCAACAGCGAGGGGGACGGGGTTGCCTACGGACACGCCACATGTTGCGACTGTGCCATACGTGGCCGTTGTTGCAGACCCCGACGCCGGCCGCCGGGACGTCAGCGCGGCAGCCCTGGAAGCCGGGGGCTTCACCGTCCGCACCGCCGGCAGCGCCGCCGGCCTCAGCGCCCTGCTCGATGACGGTGAGCCCTCCGTACTCGTCCTGGACAGTTCTCTTTCGGACATCGACGCCGCCGCTCCCGTGCTGGTGCTCGTAGACCTGGACAATCCCGCGGAAGTCAAGGCCGTGGAGCATGCCGGCGTGCGGGACTGCGTGGCCAAGCCGCCCTCGGGCAAGGAACTGGTGCACCGCGCCACGGCCCTGATCAACCTGGTTTCCCGCCGGGCGGAGGCACGCCAGGAAGCGGAGGCACTGCGGGAAAGGCTCCGCCACGTCTCCGCGGCAATCCGCGGAACCAACGATCCCCAGCTGATCGCCGACTTTGTGGTGAAAGGCTTCGGGGAGACTTTCGGCGCGGACCGGGTCTGGCTGACCACGTTCGACGACTACAGGGTGCCGCGCATTACCGCCCAGTGGCACCGTTCCCGGCTCGCGCCACTGCCTGACACCCTGTTCGCGGACGTGGACGACGCACGCACGGCCGCTGATCTCCTCTGGTCACGGGCAGAGTCCCTGACCGCGGAAGCTGCGCTGGTGCAGGGCGGCAGTAACGACGTCGTACTGCCCCCGGAACTTGCCTCGCTCGGCGCGGCGGCGTCCGTGGCCGTCGCGATGGGTGAGGGGAGCTCGTCGCTGGGCATCATCTGGATTGCGCTGCTGGACTCGCCGAGGGAATGGTCACGGGCCGAGCTCGGACTGATCCAGCACGTGGCTGGCAACGCCGCCCACGGCCTGATCCAGAGCCACCTGATCACCAGCCAGCAGCAGGTGGTCAAGCAGCTCCGGCAGCTGGACAAAGCCAAGACCGATTTCCTTGCCACGGTCAACCACGAGCTCCGCACCCCGCTGACCTCCATCATGGCGTACCTGGACATGATCCAGGAGAACACTTCCGACCCTGTGTCTACGGAGGTCCATCAAATGCTGGACATCGTGGTCAGGAACACCGAACGGCTGCGCTTGCTGATCGAAGACATGCTGAGCGTTTCCCGCAACGGGCATGAGCTAAGCCCCCTGCAGCTGACACCGTTCCGGCTGGACCGGACACTGGGGATTGTCACCGCCGCACTCACGCCGCTCGCGAAGCTGCAGAACGTCACCATCGCCCTCGCACCCTCGGCTGACAATCCGGAAATCATGGCGGATGAAGTCCAGCTGCAGCAGGTGTTCACCAACCTGGTCTCCAACGCCATCAAGTTCACGCCAAGCGGCGGCCGGATCGACGTCGCCAGCCGCTCGAACACGGAATCGGACGGCAGCCGCTGGGCGGTCATTAGCGTCTCAGACACGGGCATGGGGATCTCCAGCGACGAGATAGCCCATATCTTCACCCGCTTCTATCGCGCGTCCAATGCCATGTCCGGGGCGGTGCCCGGTACCGGCCTCGGACTGGCCATCACCCAGGACATCGTCGACCGCCACGGCGGGCGCATCGAGGTGGCGTCGGAACTGGGGCACGGCACAACGGTCACAGTCGCACTCCCGCTCACCGCCCGGGCATCGCAGAATCCCTGAACCCCGGAGAGGAGGACCCATGTTCGCGGACGATGACCCCAGGCTGTCCCAACTTTTGGAGGGCATAGTCCGGCTTGCCTCCGGCGACCTCCAATCGCGGATTGACGTCTCACCGGCCCGGGACGAACTCGATGCCATCATCATGGGCACCAACCTCCTGGCTGAGGACCTGCAGATCATCTACGAGGAACTTGAACAGCGCGTTGAGGACCGGACGCAGCTCCTCCATGAAGCCCACCGGGAAATGCAGATGATGGCCATGCAGGATCCCCTCACCGGACTTGCCAACCGTTCCGCACTCCTGGCCGCAATCAAGTCCGCCCAGGACGACGACGGCGGGGCTGCCAGCCAGCCCGTGGCATTGCTCCTGGACCTCGATGCCTTCAAATCCATCAATGACACCCTTGGCCATGATGCCGGGGACCAGGTGCTGATCACTGTCGCCAGGCGGATCCGCGACGCTGTCCGGACCACCGACGTGGTGGCCCGGCTGGGCGGGGATGAGTTCGCCGTCGTTATGCCTGCCACAGGAGCGGACCAGGCCGCCGTCGTAGGTCAACGCATCCTCGCCGCCCTGAAGGAGCCGATCGACCTGCCCGACCGGACCATCCGCTGCGGAGCGAGCATTGGGCTCAGCGTCGGGGAAGCCGGCGGGTCGGCGGAGGACCTGCTGATGGAGGCCGACGTTGCGATGTACGCGTCCAAGGCCGAGGGCCAGAACCGGCTCCATGTGTTCGAGCCGGGGCTCCTGCTGGTCCGCCGGCTCCGCAGTCAACTGCTTGATGACCTCCGGGCCGCCGTCAAGGGCGAGGGCCTGGTGCTCCATTACCAGCCCGTCATTGAGCTTGAAACCGGACGGATCGAAGGCGTCGAAGCGCTGGTCCGCTGGCAGCACCCCACGCGCGGGCTCATCATGCCGGACGAGTTCATCCCCCTCGCCGAGGACGCCGGGCTGATCTCGGAGCTGGGGTTGTGGGTCCTCACCACGGCTGTGGGCCAGTTGCGGCACTGGATCGACGAGGCCGTGGTGGACAGTACGTTTTCCGTCCGGATCAACATCTCGGCAACAGATTTGCAGAGCCTGCAGTTCATCGAAGACGTCCGGGGGGTGCTCAAGGAGACCGGTGTCCGGCCGGAGCAGGTGGTCCTGGAACTGACGGAAGTGGCCATCGTCAGGGGGAATGAACTGGACCGGTACTCGCTGGGCGGCCTCCGCGGACTCGGGGTGGGAATCGAGATCGACGATTTCGGCACAGGCTACTCCTCCATCAGCTATCTTCGCCGGCTGCCTGTGGACCGGGTCAAGGTGGACCGTTCCCTGATTGAGGGGCTTGGAACAGACCCCAGCCAGCCGGCGCTGGTGGCGGCAGTTCTGCAGCTTGTGCGGGCCTGCGGGCTGGAGGCTGTCTGGGAAGGTGTGGAGACCGCCGAGCAAGCCGAGCAGCTGCGGAACCTCGGCTGCCTCAGTGCGCAGGGATATTACTTCAGTAAGCCGGTTCCCCCTGAACAGATGCGCGGGCTGCTGGCCAAGGCCGCAGGGGAAGTAATTACGGATAATCGTTGAGGGGCTGCGCTTTTGGGCCGTAGCGATATACGATCAACATGCGGTATTCTATTCGCCGCGGCCAGGGGACCGGCCACATCACGCAGCAAATTCCGAAGGCGTCTGGAAATTTGAAAATAAAATGGCCAATGGGCCGTTACTTCGTCACTGGGGGGCGTTGCTAATGACTGTTCGGGTGCAAGCATGGGGAGTTATCGCTGCCGTATTGGCGGATTCGGATCCTGCAGGGGCAGCTATCCGCCAACGCCTTAGCGACCGCCTGGGCGAAAACCCGGGCGTGCCGGAACGGGCGTTGCTGGAATACCTTTTGGAGCGGCGCCAGCTGGACGCCGCACAAGAAGGCGCTGTTGACGCAGCACGCTTTCCTCAGCCCATGAACGCCATGCCGCCACAACTGGTTGAGCGGCTGGACTCGCTGCGGAGCCTCTCACGGATCAGCGCGCTGCTGGAGAAGCAAATGCTCATGACGGCTTTCCAGCCGATTTATGGCCTGGACTCCAAAACCGTGATGGGCGTAGAGGCATTGTCGCGGTTTGTCAGTGACGACGGCGCCGGCGCCGAACTATGGTTTGCCGAAGCTGCCGCCGTTGGACTTGGCGCCAACCTGGAATTCTCCGCTCTCGGCTCAGCAGCGTCAGCCGCCGCAAATCTCCCGGCGCACCTTTATGTCGCCATGAACATCTCCCCCACGTCCTGCCTCGATCCACGGCTGCCTGAATTGTTTGACCACATCGAGTTGCCGATAGACCGCATTGTGCTGGAATTGACGGACGGAATTCCCGACGAGCAATACTCGCATTTCATTTCCGCAATTACTCCCCTGCGGGACCGCGGACTGCGTATCGCCATCGACGATTCACACTCCAGCGCCGGCACCCTGAGCCGGATGCTCCACCTCCGCCCGGACTTTATCAAGCTGGGCAGAAGCGTGATCAGCGGTGTGGACCGGGACGCCTCCCAGCGGGCCGTTGCCGCCTGCATGGTGGATTTCGGGACGCAGCTCGGCACTGTCCTGGTGGCGGAAGGCGTGGAAACCGCCGATGAACTGCGTGTCCTGACCGAGCTGGGCTTCAGCGCCGGCCAGGGCTACCTGCTCGGCCGGCCCTCAGTACGGCCGAAGGACTGGGAGTCCTGGAACACTCCCCTCGATCCGGACGAACTTCGGCACCTCACCGCTTCCGAAACCGGGCACGCCTACCCGGGCCACGGCGGAGCTGACCGGCGCTGATCATCACGGGACCTGCGAAGCCGTGCTACTCGTCGTGCCCCTGATCGCCGCTCATCTGGTCCTCCATGGGAGGAGTCTCACCCGGCGGCACTCCCCCGCCGGGCTCCAGGCCGGTGACGTTCCCCTCCGCAGGGTCCGGGTTGGCCGAGCCCCCGGAGTCCTTCGCGGGCGGACGGGGCTCGTTCACTGAACCTGCAGGGTCTTCTTCCGGTTGGTTGCTGCTCATGGGACCGGTTCCTTCCTCGGGTCGGCTGCGGCTGGTCCCCAGCTCTGGACTAATTGTAAGCATGCTGATAATTCTGGAGGATAGGCTCCGGCGGGAATTCATTCGGTAGCGCCGGGCTCTCATTTTCAGGAAGGAGCGGTTTGATGGGCATTGGCGACAGCATCAGCAAAGCGGCCGAGAACGCGATGGAGGACCTGGCAGGTACCTCCAAACCGACTGAGGGCACAGACGTCCCGGAGCCAACGGATCCCAACAACGACGTTGAAGTGCACTCATCCATCAGCGAGGGTTCCAATGCCATGGAAGCCGAGAAGGAGAAGGCTCCTGGCCTGAAACCCGGCAGTGCCACTGGACCGGTGTCCGCCAACCCTGTCCCGGCCGCCAACGAACGCGGGACCACAGATTCCGGGGCCACCGGCACGCCTGATGCTCCCCGCCACGTTCCGGGCCCGGCAGGATTGCCGGAAGGCGATCCAGGCGGGCTTCGCGCCGATCCGGGAGAGGGCGACGAAGATCCTTCCACGGGGCTTGGCCGCGGCTGACCCGGGTTGGCGGGGGCGTAAGCGGCGGGCGCGTGGCACGGTCAGCTGCCCGGCCACTCGCCCCGCTCCTGCAGCACCTGCTTGAGTAGATCCGCCCGGTCCGTGACGATCCCGTCCACGCCGAGGTCCAGCAGCCGGTGCATCTCTGCTGGCCCGTTGATGGTCCAGGCATGGACCACCAGGCCGAGGCGGTGCGCACGCCGGACGAAGCCCGCCGTGACCACAGGAATGACACCGTGGCGGACCGGAACCTGCAGCGCCTGGACATCGCGCAACGGGCGCCGAAGCACAAGGCGCAGCAGGCCGGCCGGAAGCAGCGGGCCGAGCAGGACGAACAGTCCGTTCGTCATCACCCCTGCCGACGACGCGACCGGCCGGCTCAACAGTTTCAGCACCGCCCGGCGTCGGCGGTCCGAAAAACTTGCTACCAGGACCCGGTCGTGGGCCCCGTGCCGTTCAATGGCGGCGGCGAGGCTGCGGACGGAGGCCCGGTCTTTGACGTCCAGGTTCACCCGCGCGTGCGGGAACGCCGTAAACAGCTCATCGAACAGCGGGACGGGCTCGAGTCCGCCGATCCGGGCAGCTGCCACCTCGGCGGCCGTCAGGTCGGAGATGCGGCCGCGGCCGTCGGTGACCCGCTCCAGGGTGTCGTCGTGGAAGAGCAGCAGGACGCCGTCGGACGTGGTGTGGACATCCGTTTCGAGATGCTGATACCCGAGATCGACGGCGGCGCGGAACGCGGCCATCGAGTTTTCGAGTCCATTCCGGGAGAATCCCCGGTGGGCCATGGCCACGGGGCGCGGGGGACGCGAAGCATCGCCGGACGTTTCAAAGTAGGGCCAGGTCACGCTGTGAGCGTACCGGAACCGGCCCACTACGCCTCCTGCAGCACAATCTCCACATCGTCACTGCAGTGCAGCAGGGTGCGCCCCCGTCCGTCGTCGAGATCCACCCAGATGGCGGTGTGGTCCGAGGTTTTGGCGTCCACAAGTCCGCCGGTTTCGTAACCGGGGCTAAGGAAGACCCGCACGCGGTCGCCCTCTTTCAGCGCTTTCCAGTGGGCGGCCGGTTCTGCCGGCCGCAGCGGTGCGTCAGCCGCGCGTTGGTTGCCGTTCTTTGCCATAACTTCCCCTCGAGCTGTGGATGAGAATATCCACGGCCCACTTTAGGGCGTGAAAGTGAACGTCAGGTGAGCGGAAGCTGTGAAGACCGGCGTGCGTGCGGGATCAGGAGAGTTCCAGCCCCAGCGCTGCGAGCCGGGCCTCAAGAACCTGGGCAACGCCGTCGTCGTCGAAATGCGGAGCCTGCTGCCCTGCGGCGCGGATGGCTGCCGGATGGCCGCTGGCCATGGCGTACCCGTGGCCGGCCCAGCGCAGCATCTCGACGTCATTGGGCATGTCACCGAAGGCCACCACATCGTCGGCGTCGATGGCGAGGGACTTCGCGTACTCGGCCAGGGTGACAGCCTTGTTGACGCCGGGAAGGGACAGTTCCAGCATGGCAACGCTGGGGGCGGAGTGCGTCGCGTAGGCCAGGTGCGCCACGGCGGGCCGCACGGCAGCGAGGAAGTCGTCCGGGGTGCCCTCCCGGACGATGGCAAGGAACTTCACGACGGCGTCGTCCGCGGTCAGCGTGTCCGTCAACGGGGCGGGGGTGAATTCGGACAGCAGTTCGCTGGAGCCGTTCTCGATGAAGCCCGGCTCCAGGTGGAACCCGGTGAGGGTCTCTGCGGCGAACAGCGCGGCCGGGCGCAGGCCCTTGATGATCCGCCGGATCTCCCGCACCGCCTCCAGATCCAGGGTCTGGGCGGAGACCAGCCGGTCCGCTTCGAGGTCCCACACCACGGCGCCGTTGGAGCAGATGACAGTGCCGGTGTGGCCCAGCTGTTCCTCAAGGGGGTGGAGCCAGCGCGGCGGACGGCCGGTGACAAACACGAGTTCGATGCCGGCGTCCCGGCAGGCGTGGAAGGCGCGGATGGTGCGGTCACTGATCTTTCCATCGTGCCCAAGGATGGTTCCGTCAATATCACTTGCTACCAGCCGCATGCTGCCAGTCTACGTGGGGCAGCGGGCAGGCCGAACCGGCGGCTTTGGCTTGGGCGGAGGGTTCGTTGGAGTCCTCCCGAGACGTTTTCTTACTCTCCGCGACGCCGTGTTGAGCCTGCGCTACGTCCGGTGAACGCCCGTGTCCGGAACCGTTGTGGCGGGTCAGGGCCGTCCGTAATCTCGTTTCAACACCTCCCCCAGCAAAGGAATTCCAGTGAGCAATCCCCACGACCACAGTCCGCAAAACCAGCCGGCTTCCACCCGTATTGTGGCCGGGCAGGCAGCAACTCCGAAGCGGCCGCTGGGCCTGAAAGTCGGCATTGTGGCCGGCGTCCTGGCCCTGATCGGCGGCGGCGTTGCCGTGGCCTCGGCCGTCAACAACAACGCTGCCGCACCTGCCGCGTCCGTTGCGGCTCCGGGCAATGCCGCCGCCGAGCTGAAACTGGGCTACTTCGGCAATGTCACCCACGCCCCCGCACTTGTGGGCGTCAGCCAGGGTCACATCGCTGACGAACTGGGCGGGACCACGCTCAGCACGCAGGTCTTCAACGCCGGGCCTGCCGCGATCGAGGCCTTGAACGCCGGCGCCATCGACGCCACGTACATCGGACCGAACCCTGCCATCAATTCCTTCGTCAAGAGCGGCGGGGAATCGGTGAACATCATCGCCGGCGCGGCTGCGGGAGGTGCTCAGCTGGTGGTCAAGCCGGAGATCACCTCCGCGGCTGATCTCCGCGGAAAAACCTTGGCCTCGCCGCAGCTTGGCGGCACGCAGGACGTGGCGCTCCGCGCCTGGCTGGCCACCCAGGGCTACAAAACCAACGTTGACGGCAGCGGCGACGTCGCCATCAACCCCACCGAAAATGCGCAGACCCTGAAGCTGTTCCAGGACGGAAAGCTCGACGGCGCGTGGTTACCTGAGCCCTGGGCGTCCCGCCTGGTGCTGACCGCCGGAGCGAAGGTGCTGGTGGACGAAAAGGACCTCTGGGACGGTTCGCTCTCCGGCAAGGCGGGCGAGTTCCCCACCACCATCCTGATTGTGAACAAGAAGTTCGCCGCCGACCACCCGGACACGGTCAAGGCCCTCCTCCGCGGCCACGTGAAGTCAGTCGAGTGGCTGAACGGGGCGGCCGCCGGCGAGAAGGCCACCGTCATCAACGCGGCACTCAAGGAAGCAGCCGGAGCCGAGCTCAAGGGCGACGTGATTGAGCGGTCCCTGCAGAACATCGTCTTTACCGTGGATCCGCTGGCCGGAACCTACCCCAAGCTGCTGAAGGACGGCGTGGAGGCGGGCACCACCAAGCAGGCTGACATCAACGGCATCTTCGACCTCAAGGCCCTGAACGAAGTCACCGGAGAGAAGACCTCGGCGGCCGGGCTGGGCAAGGAGTAGCCTCTCGCTCGACGGGCCCGGCCAGGCCCGTCGAGTGGCGAGCTCTCGGCGCTAAGCGCCGGTCTTAGCGCCGAGAGCTCGCCGCTCGATCAGCCAACCCCCTATTGCTGCTGCCGCTTCACCATCTCGGTGATCCAGACGGGCGCGAACGGAGAGGTGCAGTTCGGCGGCGTCGGGTAGTCCTTGAGCACCTGCAGGCGCTCCCCGATGTCCAGGGCGCGGGCCCGGTACCCGGCGTGCTCAATGCCGATCTGTGCCAGGCAGTGGTTCATGGCCCACTGCAGCCGGTCCGGTGCGGCCTGCATCTCCGCTTCGATGATGTCCAGGAGTGCCGGCAGGTCGAGGCCCTCGGGCTTTTTCACCACACGGTCGCTGGTCAGAGCCCAGCCGGCACTGGCCACCACCGGATCCCGGTCGGTGAACCAGAGCTCACGCAGAGCCTCTGCGTGCGGGCTCTTCTTCACAACATAGTTCACCAGCCAGTCCTGTACTTTGGGCGTCCCCGCCTGGCGCAGCATGGCGTCCAGCTCAGCACTGTCGAACGCCTTCGGTCGGCAGATCAGCAGGGCCAACAGCCGGGCCGCTGTATCCCCGGTGGCCCACAGCTCAAGCGCAAGGTCCTGCCGGGTCTTGAGCCGCTTGGCCACTGCCCGCAGCTTGCCGAGGTTTATCCCGTGGTCGTCGCCGTGTTTGGCGTTTACCTCACGGGCCCTCGGGTCCTCCAGCGCGGCCAACTCGGCCATCACCTCATCCAACGTTGTTCCTGCCGCTGCCGTCGTCCGGTCCACCTCGGTCTCCTGTCCATCCTGTGGACTTCAGCCTACGACGGGCACGCCGCGGAAAGCGCAACGGGTCCCGCAGGTAGACTGGGTGGAGGTGAGCCGGGAAGTCTGGTCGGCATGATTTTGTCGAGCCTACTTAAGGACGCCTCCTGTGAGCCAAAACCGTACTCCACCCCGCATTTCTGTCTTCGGACGGGGAAGTTACGCCGAGTCGTTGAGAATTGGCGAGATTCTCCGGAAAGAAACCGTTGGCGGGGCCTTGCTCGTAGCAGGCGCCATCATTGCCCTGATCTGGGCAAACTCTCCCGCCTCGGAAAGCTATTTCTCCTTACGGGACTACCGGATCGGCTATGAGCCCTGGCATCTGGAGTTGAGCCTGGGCGCGTGGGCAGCGGACGGCCTGCTGGCTGTTTTCTTCTTCCTCGTGGGACTTGAACTCAAGCGCGAATTCGTCGCCGGGGACCTCCGCCGGTTCAGCACGTCAATTGTGCCCATCGCCGCGGCAGCCGGAGGCGTGGCCATCCCCGCGGTGATCTATGCCGCGGTCAATGCTGCCAGCCCGGAAACGCTGCGGGGCTGGGCCATTCCCACTGCCACGGACATAGCCTTCGCTGTGGCGGTACTGGCCATTATCGGGTCCCACCTCCCCAGCGCGCTCCGGATCTTCCTGCTGACGCTGGCCGTTGTGGATGACCTGATAGCGATCAGCATCATCGCCGTGTTCTACTCAAGCGACATCCAGGCGGGGCCGCTGCTGTTCGCGTTGGTTCCCCTGGCTCTCTATACCTTCCTGGCCCAGAAGTACCGACGCTTCTTCGGCATCAGGGCCGCCGCCGCCTGGGTCATCCTGCTTCCTTTGGGAGTGGCCACCTGGGCGCTGGTGCACGCGTCCGGTATCCACGCCACGGTGGCGGGGGTGCTGCTGGGATTCGCCGTGCCGGTGATCCGGTCCAAGGCAAGCGGCGGCCCGGCCGCCGGCCCCGGGCTCTCGGAGATCTTCGAACACCGGTTCCGGCCGATTTCCGCAGGCATTGCCGTCCCCGTCTTTGCCTTTTTCTCGGCCGGCGTCTCGGTTGGCGGCTGGGAGGGCCTCGGTTCTGCGCTCACCGACCCGGTGGCGGTGGGCATCATCCTGGCGCTGGTCCTGGGCAAGCCGGCCGGCATCCTGGGAACCACGTGGGTCCTCACCAAGGCAACCAGGGCGTCCCTCGACAAATCCTTCAAGTGGATCGACATTTTTGGCGTGTCACTGCTGGCCGGAATCGGCTTTACTGTCTCACTGCTCGTAGCCGAACTGAGCTTCGGACACGGCAGCCTGTATGACGACCATGCGAAGGTTGGCATCCTCACTGCGTCACTGCTCGCAGCCGCCCTTGCCTCCATCGTGCTGAGCACACGAAACCGCCAGTACAGAATCGCGGAAGCCGAAGAAGCCATCGATTCGGACCACGACGGCATCCCGGACGTCTACCAGGCTGACCGGCGCCCCTGAAAAGGGCGCAGGAGCCGCGGCTCCTGCGCTTACTCCTCGGGAACCGAGTTCAGTTCCGCCCGCGTGGGCGGGTTGGCGCCGGGCCGGGAAACTGTGACGGCGGCCGCGCGCGAAGCGTGGGCAAGGAGCTCGGCAAGGCCCTCGGCCGGAAGCTCACGCAGGTCCTTGCGGTTCTGCGCGCCATCCAGGCCGCGGTCAACGATGCCGGAGAGCAGGGCGGCCATAAACGAATCGCCGGCGCCGACGGTGTCAGCGACCTCGACGTCCGGCGCCGGGCACTCCGCCTCGCCCGCAGCGGTGATCCCCCACGGACCGGCCGCGCCCCGGGTCACCACCACCACCGCCGGCCCTTCGTCACCACCCAGGGCAAGCCACCGGCGGGCCGAATCCAGCGGATCTGCCCCCGGGTAGAGCCATTCCAGGTCTTCATCCGAGGCCTTAACTACATCCGCCAGGGACGCGAACTTCTCCGCCTGCTTCCGCGCATAGTCCACGTCGGTAATGATGCTGGGCCGGCAATTGGGGTCGAAGCTGATGGTGGCGGACGGGTGGGCGTACTCGACGGCGGCGAGCACCGCCGTCGCGCCCGGCGCCAGCATGGTGGCGATGGACCCGGTATGCAGCAGCGTGGTGCCCTGCAGCATAAAGGCGAGCCGGTCGGCCAGGTGGGGAAGCTCCCAGGTGAGATCGAACGTATAGGTGGCGGCGCCGTCGTCGTCTATCAGTGCCGTGGCCACGCTGGTAGGCAACTCATCGGGGCCCTGCGGCAGCATCACCGAACTGGTGCGCAGGTGGGCGGCAACGGCGTCCCCATAGGCATCGCGGCCGTAACGGCCGATGAACTGCACCGGATGGTCAAGACGGGCCAGGCCCACCGCAACATTGAGCGGGCTGCCGCCTACATGGGCTTCGATTCCGGAGGCGCGCTGGACAACGTCAACAAGGCCCTCGCCAATTACAGTGAGCATGGTCATACTCTGCCAGAGGAGCGGCCTGGCCACGCAGGTTTGTTTACCCATCACCTACCATAAAGATATGACATCCCATGTCCTGCCGATGGCGGCCGCAGTGCCCGACGTCGAACACGTGCTCGCAGTCCGGGGTGCCGGCGGCTACCGCCAATACAGGATCCCCGCCCTCGCCGTCTCGCGCACGGGCACCGTCCTGGCTGCCTATGACGGCCGCCCCAACCTCGACGACCTGCCCAACCCGATCGATCTCCTGCTCCGGCGCAGCACCGACAACGGCAGGACGTGGGGACCCCAGCAGGTGGTGCGGACAGGCGGCGGCCTCAACGGCTACGGCGACCCGAGCCTGCTAGTGGACATGGTGACGGGACGGATTTTTATGTTCCACGCTGCCGGAACCTGCGCCGGCTTTTTCGAGGCCGTGCCCGAACTCGAGCCGGACGACCTCGTCCAGCACTGCGACCTGAGCTTTTCCGATGACGACGGCCTGACCTGGCAGCACCGCCGGATCACCGCCCAGCTCAAGCTCCGGCCGCCGGTGCGCCCGGATGAGCCCGTCATCACCGGGATCTTCGCGGCGGCGGGCCAAGGCATCCAGGTCCATACAGGGCCATTCAGCGGCCGACTGGTGCAGCAGTTTGTGGTCCTTGCCGGCGGCGGGATCATGGCCGCATCCGCTTTCAGCGACGACCATGGCGAGAACTGGACGCTCGGGGAGCTGATCGGCGCCGGCACCCACGGCTTCAGCCCGAACGAAAACAAGGTTGCCGCCCTCGCGGACGGCCGGCTTCTCCTCCACAGCCGCGGTACACCGCGCCGACTGTCCGCAACGTCCGACGACGGCGGCGCCACCTGGAGTGCGCTGGTCCCCATTGAGGACCTCCCGGACCCGGGCGACAACGGTTCCCTGGTCCGCTTCGACGGCCGGCCATCGGTGACCTCCTTTGCCGGGGAAGGAACCGGTTCGTGGCTGCTGGCCACGAACAACCACGACACGGCTCTGCGACGGAACACCGTCCTGAGCCTGTCCACTGACGATGGGCGCAGCTGGCCGGCCAAGCTGGTGCTGTGCCCGGGAAGCTCGGCCTATTCGACGGCCGCCCGCCTTCCGGACGGCAACATCGGCATCCTGTATGAGCGGCAGGGCTACCGGGAGATTGTGTTTGCGTCTGTTCCTGCGGAGCAGCTGACGGGGCAGCTGACCGGGCAACTCAGCGGGGGCCTTTCAAGCAACGGCGCGGCGGACGGTGACGGCTTCCTGCCCGGCGAGGACGCCCTCGTCTTCGACATGGAGCTCCGTTCCATCACCCCCGGCCGTCCGCCTGTCTGGCAAAACGCGGGCGACTTCTACGTGATGCCGGCCGGCGGCGACGAATGGGGCGTGCACACCTGGAAGGAGATCGGCCAGGGCTACACGGCCGAAGCGGCTCAGGTGATCGGTACCCGGGAAGCGCAGGACCTCAACTACGGCCCCATTATTCCGGGCTATAAAACCGGCGACATCCTTGCCTTTACCGGCCGCGCCCGCAACGACGGACCCTCGCTGCTGACGGGCGTCCGGCTGTCCGGACCCGGCGCGGACGCCTTCGCCGCAGCGGATCTGGGCCCCGGCGAGGAAGCCCTCTACTTCAGTCCGGGCTACACCATCACCGAGGCGGACGCCGCACGCGGCAGCGCTGACGTGGTGTTCGACGTGACCGCCACGCGGGGCACCACAGCCGTGCGCCGCCGTCGGGCGTTCAGCTTTGACACCCGCACAGGGCGCGTCAGCACGTCGGACTGAGAGAGCGTCCGGGAAAAACCCACATTAAGTGAGAGAGCGTCCGGCCGGGGAACGGGCGAACGGGGCGGGCGGCGCTTGACGGGAGGCTGTGATGCGACTTACAGTCATCCTACGAGCTCGGACGTCCTACATCCGATAAACCTTCTGGAATGGCGAGGCTTTAATGAACAACATCACCAAGAATCTGCCGCTGGTCAATGACGCCAGCCGCCGGAACTTCCTCAAGCTGACCGGCGCCATGGGTGCCGCCGCAGCATTCACCGCCTCAGTTGCCGCCTGCGGCAGCCCGGCCCCCACCAGCACCGGAAGCTCCGCGAGCGCCGCTGCAGTAAACAAGGACCTCACCATCGAGGCGGGCATCTCCTACGCCCTCTCTACCGGCTTCGACCCGCTGAGCTCCTCCGGCGCCACGCCGATGGCCGCCAACCTGCACATCTTCGAAGGCCTCATCGAACTGCACCCGGCCACCCGCGAACCGTACAACGCCCTCGCCGCGGCAGACCCCAAGAAGGTCAACGACACCACCTACCAGGTGACCATCCGCGACGGTGCCACGTTCCACGACGGCACCCCGGTCACCACCGAGGACGTTGCCTTCTCCTTCACCCGCGTGATGGACCCGGCCAACAAGTCGCTGTTCTCGCAGTTCATCCCGTTCATCCAGGACGTGAAGCCCGTCGACGCCACGACGGTCGAGTTCACCCTGAAGTACGCGTTCCCCGGCTTCGGCCCCCGCATCTCCGTGGTCAAGGTTGTCCCCAAGGCCTTGGCCACGGACCTCAAGGCCTTCGACGCCGCGCCCGTCGGCACCGGCCCCTACAAGCTGATCTCCGCCGTCAAGGACGACAAGATCGTCTTCGAAGCCTTCGCCGGCTACAACGGCCCCAAGCCGGCACTGGCCAAGAGCATGACCTGGCTCCTCCTCTCCGACGCCGCAGCCCGCGTCACCGCCGTCCAGTCCGGCCGCGTCCAGGCCATCGAAGACGTTCCCTACCTGGACATCGACGGCCTCAAGTCCAGGGTCAAGGTTGAATCAGTCCAGTCCTTCGGGCTCATGTTCCTGATGTTCAACTGCAACAAGGCGCCGTTCAACAACAAGCTGGTCCGCCAGGCCCTGCACTACGGCCTGGACAAGGACGCCATCATCAAGAAGGCCCTGTTCGGCAACGCCAAGCCCGCCAGCTCCTACTTCCAGGAAGGCCACCCGGACTACGTCAAGGCCAAGAACGTCTACGGCTACGACGCCAAAAAGGCCGAGGACCTGCTCAAGGAAGCCGGCGTGACCAGCCTCGAATTCGAGCTGCTGACCACCGACACCGCCTGGGTCAAGGACGTCGCCCCGCTGATCCTCGAGTCCTGGAACAAGATCCCGGGCATGAAGGTCTCCGTCAAGAGCATCCAGTCCGGCGCCCTGTACACGGACCGTGTCGGCGCCGGCGATTACTCCGTGGTTGCCGCCCCGGGTGACCCGTCAGTCTTCGGCAACGATGCTGACCTGCTCCTGAGCTGGTTCTACTCGGGAGCCACCTGGATGGAAAAGCGCGCCTACTGGACCACCCCGGAACGCACCAAGCTGCAGGAACTGATGGATAAGGGCTCCCAGGCTTCCGGAGCTGACGCCAAGAAGATCACCGGCGAAATCGTGGACCTCGTCTCCGACGAACTCCCCCTCTACCCGATCTTCCACCGCCAGCTGCCCTCCGCCTGGGACGACAAGAAGCTCAACGGCTTCAAGCCGCTGCCCACCACCGGCATGTCGTTCATCGACGTCGGACGCACCTCCTAAGCAGCCCCCTTGCGTTGCGAGGCCTGCCCTGCGCCCCTCATCCCCGGGGGAGCAGCGCCGAGCAGGCCTCGCAGCATTCTGAACTGCAGCACCCAAACACACCGGAGAACAAATTGGTCACGATATTGCGTCTGCTCGGCCGCAGACTCGCAGCACTGCCATTGATGATCCTGGGCATCACCCTGCTCGTCTTCCTCGTACTGCAGGCCGCCCCCGGCGACCAGGCAAGCTCGGCCCTCGGCGATGGCGCCTCAGAAGAGGCGAAAGAGCAGTACCGCCAGGAGAACGGCCTGAACGATCCGCTGGTCCTCCAGTACGTCAGCTTCCTCGGCAAGCTGCTGCAGTTCGACCTCGGCGTCACCACCCCGCCGGCCAAATCAGTGGCCTCGATGATCGGCTCCGCGTTCCCCCTGACGCTCCAGCTGACCTTCCTCGGCGTCCTCATCGCCATCGTCCTGTCCCTGACGTTCGGCATCCTCGGCGCCCTCTACCGCGACAAGTGGCAGGACCAGCTGGTCCGGGTCTTCTCGATCGCCGCGATCGCCACGCCGTCATTCTGGCTGGGCATCCTGCTGATCCAGTGGTTCGCCCTGGGCGCCAGCCCGATGTTCCCCTCGGGCGGCATCGCGACGCCGGAATCCGGCTTCGGCGGCTGGCTGAACTCCATGGCACTCCCCGCCCTCGCGCTCGGCATCCCTGTCTCGGCCTCGCTGATCCGCGTGGTCCGCACCTCGATGGTGGAGGAACTGGACCGGGACTACGTCCGCACCGCCATCGGCAACGGCGTCCCCTACCGCGAGGTCGTTTCCAAGAACGTCCTCCGCAACGCACTGGTGACTCCCGTGACCGTGCTGGGACTGCGCGTGGGCTACCTGCTCGGCGGCGCCGTCGTGATTGAAATGATCTTCGCCCTGCCCGGCATGGGCCAGCTGATCCTCAACGGCATCACCAACCTGGACGTGAACCTGGTCCAAGGCGTGGTGCTCACCATCTCCGTCACCTTCGTTCTGGTGAACATCGTGGTGGACCTCCTGTACCTGCTCATCAACCCCCGAATCAGGACGGTATAGCTCATGCGCAGCAAGCTTGCTGAACGGCTGAGTGCCCCGGGCATCCGCTTCAAGGCCCTCCCGTGGGGCTCCCGCATCGCCCTCCTCTTCCTCATCATGATTGTGCTCGCGGCCGTGTTCGCCCCGGTTATCGCCCCGCACGATCCGCTGGAAACCTTCATCCCGGCCACCCCGCCCGGCGCCGAGCACTTCTTCGGCACCGACCGCCTGGGCCGCGACATCTTCTCACGCATCCTCTTCGGCGCGCAGTCCTCGCTGATGATCGGCCTCGGCGCCGTCCTCCTGGCCATCCTGGCGGGTGCCCTCCTGGGCTCCCTGGCCGCGACCTCCAGCAAGGCCGTGAACGAACTGATCATGCGCCTGATGGACATCCTGATGGCGTTCCCGGGCATCGCCCTGGCCGCGGTGCTGCTGGCCGCGTTCGGCAACTCGGTTCCGACCATCATCATCGCGATTGCCATCATCTACACGCCGCAGCTGGCCCGCGTGGTCCGCGCCAACGTGCTCTCCCAATACGGCGAAGACTACGTCCGTGCCGAGCGCGTGATTGGTGCCGGCCGCTTCTACATCCTGCTCAAGCACATCGTCCGCAACACCGCCGCCCCCGTGCTGGTGTTCGCCACGGTGATGGTGGCCGACGCCATCATCCTCGAAGCCTCGCTGTCCTTCCTTGGCGCCGGCGTCCAGGACCCCGCACCGTCCTGGGGCAACGTGATCTCCTACGGCCGCAACCTGGTCCTGTCCGGCGGCTGGTGGGCCACCACCTTCGCCGGCCTCACCATCCTGCTCACCGTGCTGTCCCTGAACATCCTCGCCGAGGGCCTCACCGATGCCATGGTGAACCCGAAGCTGCGCAAGGCACCCGTTGTGAAGGACGACGACGGCACCGCAGCCGCCGTGTCCGGCGCTGCGGTGGGTGCCGCCGTTGACACTGAGGTGGCCACCTCGGTTGCCCAGCCCTCGGTGGTGGAGGAGCACGAGCTCGACGGCGTCCGCGCCGCCTACGGCGACGTCCTCACCGAGGAGCGCTACACCGAGTCCGCCATCCTCTCCGATCCCAAACTGGCCGCGGTCAACCCGCACCTCCTGCTGGACAGGGAATTGGAACTGCTCGCAGCCATCGAGGCCAAGCGCACCGACCGGCTCCCCCAGGTCCCGGCGGATGCCCGCAACGTCCTGGAGGTCAGGAATCTGTCCATCCGTTTCCCCGGCCGCTTCGGCGACACCGCGATCGTGGATAACGTCTCCTTCACCGTCCGCGAAGGCGAAACCATGGGCCTGGTGGGCGAATCCGGCTGCGGCAAGTCCATCACGTCCCTCGCGGTCATGGGCCTGCTGCCCAAGACCGCTGTGGTCACCGGGTCCATCAAGTTCGACGGCAAGGAACTCCTCGATCCGGCCACCAAGCACAGCAGCGTCAAGGCCTACGAGGGCCTGCGCGGCGAGCAGATCGCCATGGTCTACCAGGACGCCCTGAGCTCCCTGAACCCGTCCATGAAGATCAAGGACCAGATGGTGCAGCTGACCAAGCGCGGCGGACGGAAGACCCCGGCGGAACTGCTGGAACTGGTCAAGCTTGATCCGGTCCGGACACTCGCCAGCTACCCGCACGAGCTCTCCGGCGGCCAGCGCCAGCGTGTCCTGATCGCCATGGCCCTGTCCCGCTCGCCCAAGATCGTCGTCGCCGATGAGCCCACCACCGCCCTGGACGTCACCGTCCAGAAGCAGGTTGTGGACCTGCTCAACGAACTGCGTGAGCAGCTCGGCTTCGCCATGGTGTTCGTCAGCCACGACCTTGCCCTGGTGGCCTCCCTGGCCCACCGCATCACGGTGATGTACGCCGGCCAGGTGGTCGAATCCGCGCAGGCTTCCGAGCTGCTGCAGAACCCCAGGCACGAATACACGCGAGGCCTGCTCGGCGCTGTCCTCTCCATCGAGGCCGACGCCGTCCGGCTGCACCAGATCCCCGGCACCGTCCCGTCCCCGCGCGACTTCGCCCCGGGCGACCGCTTCGCCGCCCGTTCACTGCGTGCCGACGCCGACCCGAATCAGCACCTGGTCCTCACCGCGGTTTCGTCCGCACAGGGCGGGGATGCCGACCACTACTGGGCCAGCCACCTGAAGGAGGACTCCAAGTGAGTGAATCAACCGGCAAGCCGGTCATCGAACTCAAGGACGTGAAGGTCTACCACCACGCCCGCGGCGGCGGGCTCTTCCGCCCCAACATCGTCAAGGCGGTCGACGGCGTCGACTTCAGCATCAGCCGCGGCGAAACCGTGGGCATCGTGGGTGAGTCCGGCTGCGGCAAGTCCACCCTCGCGTCAGTGCTCGTGGGACTGCAGACGCCGACGTCGGGCGACGTGCTCTTCCACGGCAAGCCCGCCATCAAGCGGAACGCCCACATGCGCAAGGAATTCGGCCGCTCCGTGTCCGTGGTCTTCCAGGACCCGTCCACTGCGCTGAACCCGCGCATGACAGTCCAGGACATCCTCACGGACCCGCTTCAGATCCACGGCATCGGCACGGCGGCAACCCGCGCGGCCAAGGTCAAGGAACTGTTGGCGCTCGTGGGCCTGCCGCAGTCCGCGGCCGAGGTTACGCCGTCGCAGGTTTCCGGCGGCCAGCGCCAGCGTGTGGCGATCGCCCGCGCGTTGGCGCTGGATCCGGACATCATCGTGGCGGACGAGCCGACCTCGGCCCTGGACGTTTCGGTGCGCGCGCAGGTGCTGAACCTGCTCTCCGACCTGAAGACCCAGCTGAACCTCGGCATGGTGTTCATCTCGCATGACATCCAGACCGTCCGCTACGTCTCCGACCGGATCTGCGTTATGTACTTCGGCAAAATCGTCGAACAGGGCACCGCCGCACAGGTCTTTGACAGCCCCACCAACGACTACACGAAGAAGCTGCTGGGCGCCGCCCCAAGCCTGCTCCACGTCTAACACTTCCCTTTATCAGTACCAACCAACGGAGAATTCTGTGTCTACCCAGTTCCAGGGCGTCATCCCGCCCGTCGTCACCCCCCGCCACGCCGACGGCAGCATCGACACGGCGTCGCTGACCAACGTCACCAAGCACCTGCTCGACGGCGGGGTGGCCGGGCTGTTCGTCCTGGGCTCCTCCGCCGAGGTCCCCTACATGACCAACGCCGAGCGTGAACTGGTGGTCAGCACCATCGCCGCCGCGAACGCGGGCGCGGTGCCGCTGATCGTGGGCGCCAACGAGCAGACCACCAACCGCGTGATCGAGGAAGCGCGCAAGGTTGTGGATTTGGGTGCCGACGCCATCGTGGTCACCTCCATGTATTACGCCATCGGCAACGCCGCGGAAACGGAAACCCACTTCCGCACCATCCACGCCGCCGTCGACACCCCGATCTTCGCTTACGACGTCCCGGTCCGCACCCACTTCAAGCTCCCCACCGACCTCCTGGTCCGGCTGGGCCGCGACGGCGTGATCGCCGGCGTCAAGGACTCCTCCGGCGACGACGTCTCCTTCCGCCAGCTGGTCCTGGCTGCCAAGGACATCCCCAGCTTCGACATCTTCACCGGCCACGAAGTAGTTGTGGACGGCGCCCTTCTCGGCGGCGCCCAGGGCGTTGTCCCGGGCCTCGGCAACGTGGACCCGGCCGGCTACCGGCGCCTCTTCGACGCCGCCCAGGCCGGCGACTGGGCAGGCGCGGCCCGCGAACAGGACCGCCTCGCCGACCTCTTCGAGATCGTCTACACCCCCAACGGCCGCGTCTCCGGCGGCGCGGCAGGACTCGGCGCCTTCAAGACCGCCCTCCAGGTCATGGGCATCATCGAATCCAACACCATGAGCGTGCCGATGCTGTCCCTGAACGACGACGAAACGTCAGCAATCCGCGGCATCCTGGAACGCAACGGGCTCGTCTAGTCAGCCGCGTTGGGTTGGCACTGTGAGGAAGAAAATGACGTACGCGATCGGTGTTGACCTTGGGGGCACTAAGACTGCTGCCGGGGTTGTTTCCGGGGACGGGACGGTCCTGTTTTCGGAGACTGTTCCGACGCTGAACCGGGATGGCGGGGACGCCATTTTGGATGCTACCGCTGCGCTGGTTTCTTCGCTCATGTCCAAGGCTCAAGCAGAGGGCCTGGAGGTGGCGGGGGTCGGTGTTGGTTCTGCCGGTGTGATTGATGCCGGGCGCGGCGTGGTGGTTTCGGCGACTGATGCGATCCTTGGGTGGGCCGGAACGGAGCTGACGGCTGGCTTGGCGTCGCGGCTCGGTTTGGATCCGGCGGCCGTGCGGGCGGTGAACGACGTCCATGCTCATGCAACCGGCGAGGCCTGGAACGGGGCCGCCGCGGGGACGGCAAGTTCGCTCCTGGTGGCCTTCGGCACCGGCGTCGGCGGCAGTTTTGTGCTCGACGGGCAGCCGGTCCTGGGGCACCGGTACGTTGGCGGGCACGTGGGCCACTTTGCGTCGCCGTACGCGTTCCATGACGGTAAAGCTGTTCCCTGCGTCTGCGGCGGAGCCGGGCATGTTGAAGCCATCGCCTCCGGCCCCGCTATCCGGGAGGCGTACCTGCGCCTCGGCGGCGCGTCACCTGCAGCCGACGCGCGGGCCGTGTTCGGCCACGCCGGACACGGAGATGCAATCGCTATCCAGGCCGTGGGCAGGGGCGCCGCCGCGGCAGGCCAGGCTGTGGGCGGCCTCGCCAATATCCTGGACCCGGAAGTGGTGGTGGTGTCCGGCGGACTGGCCGACGCCGGGGCGCCCTGGTGGCGCCCGATGGAACGCGCCCTCCGCGCCGAACTCCTGCCCGCTTTGGCCGGACTTCCCGTTCTCCCCGCTAAACTCGGCAACGCAGCCGCCATTGTGGGCGCCGCGCGGCTGGTCCTCACCGCAGACTCCTAATCCACTCCCGTATCCCAGAGGAATTCACCGTGATCCTGACCCCCGAAGCCCTCGAAGCACTCCGCGGGCAGCTTATCGTTTCCTGCCAGGCGTACCCGGGCGAGCCTCTGCGCGATCCCCGCACCACGGGACAGATGGCCGCATCGGCCGTTATTGGCGGGGCTGCGGCGATCCGCGTCCAGGGGCTGGCCGACGTGCAGTTCACACGGACCGCCGTCGAGGTTCCCGTCATCGGGCTGTGGAAGGACGGGCACGACGGCGTTTTTATCACCCCCACCCTCCGGCACGCCTTGGCTGTGGCGAACGCCGGCGCACACGTGGTGGCGATCGACGGCACCCGTCGCCGGCGTCCCGACGGGCTGACCCTGGCGCAGACCGTTGCAGGGCTCCACGCCGAATCGCACGCGCTGGTCATGGCGGACTGCGGCTCCTTCGACGACGCCGCTGCCGCCGTCGAGGCCGGAGCTGACCTGATCGGCACCACATTGTCCGGCTACACCGGCGAGCGCCCCAAGACCGACGGACCGGACCTCGAACTGATCGAGCAGATCGCCGCAGCCGGGTTTGGTGCGCCGCTCGTCGCCGAAGGCCGCCTCCACACCCCCGCGCAAGCCAGGCGGTGCCTCGATGCGGGCGCCTTTGCCGTCGTCGTCGGAACAGCCATCACGCATCCGGCCACCATCACCGGCTGGTTCGCGGAGGCCTTGTCGTGACACCGCAGGCGGCGAACCCCGGCAGCTTCCTGCTGGCGGGCACGGTCCTGACGGACGGACTGTCCATGGACAACGCCGTCGTAGCGGTTGCGGGCGGACGCATTGCGTATGTGGGACCGTGCGCCGGGCTGGACGCCGCCCTCTCTGACCTTGAGGAACTCGGTCTGCCGCCGGGCAGCATGATCCTGCCCGGCCTTGTTGACCTGCACTGCCACGGCGCTGCGGGCGGCGACTTCCCCACCGGCGACAGCCAGGCCGCACGCACCGCCGTGGACTTCCTGCACCGCAGCGGCACCACCACGCTCCTGGCAAGCCTGGTGACCGCGGGGCGCGGAGACCTGCTGAGTGCCTTGGGAACGCTCAAGGCACTCGCCCGGGAAGGCCTCATCGCGGGGATCCATTCCGAGGGCCCCTTCCTGTCCCACGCACGCTGCGGCGCGCAGGATCCCCGGTTCCTGCGCGACCCCGACGTCGGCCTGCTCGGCGAGCTGATCGACGCGGCCGGCGGATACCTGCGCACCATGACCTTCGCCCCGGAACTGCCCGGTGCGGACGCCGTGGTGCGGATGCTCGCCGAACGCGGCGTCACGCCGTCGCTGGGACACACCGATGCGGATGCGCGGACGACGGCGGCCTCCCTCACCGAGGCGGCGGAGTTGCTCGCGGCGTCCGGACTGGACACGGTGTCACGCCCCACGGTCACGCACCTGTTTAACGGGATGCCTCCGCTGCACCACCGCAGCCCCGGCCCGGTCGCCGCCTGCCTCCGGCTGGCAGGATCCGGAACGGCCGCCGTCGAGCTCATTGCCGACGGCGTGCACCTTGACCCTGAGACCACCCGGATGGTGTTCGACCTGGTGGGGGCCAAAAACGTGCTCCTGGTGACAGATTCGATGGCCGCCACCGGGCTGCCTGACGGCGATTACGAGCTGGGCCCCCAGTCCGTTTCCGTCAGCGGCGCCGTGGCGCGGCTCCGGAGCAACGGTTCCCTGGCGGGCGGGACGGCCACCCTGCTGGACGTTGTGCGGCGAACGATTGCAGCCGGTGTGGACCCGGCCGCCGCAGTCCGATCCGCCACCGCGGTGCCGGCCGCGATCATCGGCCGACGGGATATTGGCAGCCTCCGCGCGGGCCTGCGCGCCGACGTCGTGGCGGTGGACCGGGACTTCCGCCGGGTCATGGTCCTGCGCGAGGGGCAGCTGCTGAACGCGTAAGCGTTCACCAACGGCGTCCGCCGCAGCTCGTTCGGTAACCGCAAAGCATGTTCTAATATGGGACTGCCGGTCCTGGCCTGCTCCACCGAGCCAACGCACTGGACAACGGCAGGATGACCGGGCAACGACAGGGGGGCAGGGCGCAATGGCAGACGCAGCACTTCAGGGCGGGAGGGCGGCACCGGCCCACTCGCAGACGCTGTCCCGCGGCATCAGAATGCTTGAAATCCTGAGCGAGGCAACGACGGCGCTCAGCATCGGGGAAATTTCAGCCCGGATGGGCGTGCACCGTTCGATTGCGTACAGGATCCTGCGCACCCTTGAAGACCACGGACTCGTCGCCAGGGACAGCTCCGGGGGCATCGTCCTGGGCACCGGCCTGGCAACGTTGGCCCGCGGTGTTGCCCGCGACCTGCAGACCGCAGCACTCCCTGAGCTGACATCCCTCGCCAACGAGCTCGGTGCCACCGCCTTCCTGGTGGTGCTGGACCGCGGGGACTGCACCACGCTGACCAGCGTGGAACCGCGGCACAGCCGGGCCGCGGTGGTCCAGCGGCCCGGCACCCGCCACGCGCTGAACGTCGGGGCGCCGGGGCTGGCCATCCAGGCGATCCTGGACGATTCGCAGTGGGAGGCGATTTCTCCAGACCAGCCCCGCCGTCCGGAAGTAGCTTCCGTCCGCGAAGCGGGATTCGCCGTCAGCCACCACGAAGTCCTGCCGGGGGTCACAGGCGTGGCCGTCCCGCTCAAACCCACGCAGGGACTCCAGCCCGCCGCCATCGCCGTCGTTTATCCCAGCGCCCAGCTCGCTCCCGACCAGGTTGGAAGCTCAGTCAAAGAAGCAGCCCGGCGGATCAGCGAGCAGCTCCACTAGCCAGCGATGCCTCCAGGCGAGGGGCCAGCAAGGGAGCGAAGAAGGCCCCGAGCTCAGCTGTCGAGGTCAGCGGCAGGACATTTGCCACGTACTGGTCCGGCCGCACCACTACCACCACACCCTCGCGGCTTAGGCCGCGCAGCTCAAAAATATCGGCGGCGGGATCGGTGGCGTACACCTTTTCGTAGTCGGTGAGCTTGAACGGCCCGACCGCCGGTTTGAACACGGCCGGAACAGCGCCGAAGTCCAGGCCGGCATGCTCCTGCTGGTAGATCACCTTCACATCGAACCAGGCGTCAGGATCAGCGCCCGACGGCGTGGCGGCCAAGGGTGATTCCGGCGAGGTCGCGATCCACTCGGCAAACCGGTCCGTGGCGGATACTGTCCCCGGCTTCCCTCCTGACGGAAGGGCCTGGTCCGCGAAAACGTAGATGCGCCAGCGGCCGTCCGCCGTGGCGTGGTGGCCCAGGTGGACCGGGTTGGTATCTCCCACCCGCACAACGGGCGCTGACTTGAACCGCTTTCCCACCGGGAAACCCGTGGCAAGGTCCTGGTGGTCGGCGGGTGCCACCAGCAGGGACGGGGCATACTCTGTCATGAACCCGGCCGGAAACTCGGCTGTGCTGACGTAGAAGTTTTCAAGCTCGGCGGGGTCCCCGAATTCCTCCGGCTTCTTCGCCATCATCGTGGACCACTCTTTATCAAAGTCGATGAGGTTCTTCGCCACCACCTGCCGCTCTTCCGAATAGGTGGAGAGCAGGGCTTCCGGGCTGCGGCCCTCGAGCACGTGTCCCAGCTTCCAGGCGATGTTAAAGCCATCCTGCATGGAGACGTTCATGCCCTGGCCGGCTTTTGCACTGTGCGTGTGGCAGGCGTCCCCGGTAATGAAAACGCGCGGGGTACGCGTGCCGCGATCCTCCGGAAGGACGTCGTCGAACCGGTCCGTGAGGCGGTGCCCCACCTCGTACACGCTGTGCCACGCGACGTTCCGCACGTCCAGGGTGTAGGGGTGCAGGATGGCGTTCGCCTTCTGGATGATCTCTTCAATGGTGGTGTTGCGCACCGCACCGTTGTCGTCCGGGTCCACTTCGCCGAGGTCAACGTACATCCGGAAGAGGTGGCCGCCTTCGCGCGGGATCAGGAGGATGCTGCCGCCCGAGCCGGACTGGATGGCGCATTTGGTGCGGATATCGGGGAAGTCCGTGACGGCGAGGGCATCCATCACGCCCCAGGCGTGGTTGGCGGCGTCACCGGCAAGGGTGCAGCCGATCGCCTGCCGCACTTTGCTGCGGGCCCCGTCGGCGCCCACAACGTACTTTGCCCGGACGGTGCGCTGCCTGCCCTCAAGGGGACCGGACGTGTGGAGAAGCGTGACGGTGACGGGGTACTCCCCCTCGCTGGAGACCTCAAGGTCCTGGAACTCATAGCCGTAATCGGGTGTCATCCGGGTGGGTGAATTGGCCATGAACTCAGCGAAGTAGTCCAGCACCCGGGCCTGGTTCACGATGAGGTGCGGAAATTCGCTGATCCCGGCGGGATCGTCCGGCGTGCGCGCTGTCCTGATGATGCGTGAGGGGTCAGTGGCGTCGGGCTTCCAGAACGCCATCTCGGTGATGGCGTACGCCTCGTCGATGATCCTCCCGGCGAATCCAAAGGCCTGGAAGGTTTCGACGCTCCTGGCCTGGATTCCGTCGGCCTGCCCGATGGCCAGCCGTCCCGGCCGGCGCTCCACAATCCGGGTGGTGACATTCGGGAACTGCGACAACTGCGCGGCAGCAAGCATCCCGGCAGGTCCGGTGCCAACAATCAGCACGTCAACTTCTTCCGGGAGCTCAGCCGGGCGGTCGATGCCGACACCGGCGGCGGGCTGAACCCTGGGGTCTCCCGATACGTAACCGTGGTGGTGGAACTGCATGGACTTTCCTCACTTCGCTGTGGGTTCACTGATCATCCAGCTTCGTTCTATATAAGAACTTGCATTTCTATATTAGAAAGCAGTGGCTTGATCCACGACTGTACGGCATCTGTGACGCCGCCTACAAGTGGCGGGAGGCGGGGTGGGGGTGTCGGTCAACATGAGCCAATCTGTTGCGCACGTCACACAGTGGTGCCAATGTCTATCCGCCGAATGACAAGCATCTCCCACTAGGTGGGAAATCTTGCACTCGAAGACGCAGGCAGGAACCTCATGACGCAGGAACTTCATCTGGAGGGCAACGCCCTCCCCCTTCAAGGCATCCGTGTGCTGGAACTCGGCAGCTTCATCGCGGCCCCGTTTGCGGCGCGCCTTTTCGGCGATTTCGGTGCCGAGGTCATCAAAATCGAAAAGCCGCAGGGAGGCGACGAACTGCGGGACTGGCGCAAGACCCGCGGCACAACCTCCATGCTGTTCCGCACCATCGGCCGCAACAAGAAATCCGTGGTGCTGGACCTCCGCTCCGATGCCGGACGCGAGGCGGTAAAGAAAATTGCCGCACAGTGCGATGTGGTGATTGAAAACTTCCGGCCGGGCACCCTCGAGAAATGGGGCCTGGGCCCGGACGTGCTGCAGGAACTCAACCCGGACATGGTCATGGTGCGCATCTCCGGCTACGGGCAGACCGGCCCGTACAAAAACCGTGCCGGCTTTGGCAGCTCCGCGGAGTCCTTCGCCGGACTGCGCTACATCACGGGTGAACCGGACCGTCCTGCCGGCCGCGCGGCTGCCAGCATGGGTGATACTGTCGCCGGCCTCTACGGGGTGATTGGCGCACTGATGCTCATGCTGCAGAAGGCCCGCGGGCTGCCCTCCGGCCCGTCGCAGGTGGTCGATGTTGCGCTCTATGAAGGTGTCTTCAGCCTGCTTGAGTCCCTGGTCCCGGACTACGATGCGTACGGCATGGTCCGCAAGCGCACCGGCGGCGCCCTGCCCGGCGTCGTACCCACCGGCTCCTATCTGTGCGGGGACGACCTTGAGGTGGTCATCGGCGGAAACTCCAACTCGGTGTTCGTGCGGCTTATGCGGGCCATCGGCCGCGAGGACCTGGCCGAGGACCAGACCCTGCTCGCCACCGAGGCCCGCGGGGCCCGCGAGGCAGAACTCAACGGCGCCATCTCCGCCTGGACGGGAAGCATGCCCCTCACCGAAGTCCTGGACAAGCTCGACGACGCCGGCGTACCGGCCGGCCCCGTCTACGACGCGCCCAGCATCGCCGTGGACAAGCACTACCTGGCCCGCGACATGATCCAGACCCACGAAGTGGTTATCGAAAACGAGCCCGAATTGATCCGCTTCCCGGGCGTTGTTCCCAAGATCCCCGGCCACGAAGGCCGCGTCAAATGGGTGGGCCCCGAACTGGGCCAGCACACAGCAGAGGTACTCAAGGAGCTCGCCGGCATGACCACAGACGAAATTGCCGGGCTCGAACTGCAGGAGGTGCGGTAGATGAGCGTGGAAATCACCGACGTCTTCCTGCGCGACGGGCTGCAGGACGAACCGGTCATCGTATCAACGGCACACAAGCTCGAAATCGCGGAGGCCCTCGTCGAAGCAGGGCTCAAACGTATTGAAGCGGCGTCCTTCGTCAACCCGAAACGCGTGCCGCAGATGGCCGACGCCACCGACATCATCTCCACCCTGCCCGCAGTTCAAGGGGTCACATACACGAGCCTGGCGCTCAATGGCAGGGGCATTGAACGGGCCGTCACCGCCGGCGCAACCGACATCCAGGTGGTCACCTCCGCCAGCCAGGCGCACAGCAATGCCAACGCCGGGCAGGCCATCGAGGATGCCCTCGCCGGCCTCGCCTCGACAGTATCGAAGTACCCGGAGACGCGGTTTTTCGCCGGCATCTCCACCGCCTTCACGTGCCCGTTCGAAGGGAGCATCGACCCCGGCCACCTGCTGCGCGTGGTCCGCACCTTCAAGGACATGGGCATCAGGGACGTCGGGCTTGCCGACACCTTGGGCACTACGCCTACGGAGCAGGTGATGGCAAGTCTGCGCTACGTGCGCGACGCCGAACCGGACCTCATTTACTATCTGCACCTGCACAACGCCCACGGCCAGGCGCTGGCGACCGCCAGCGCCGCCGTGGATACCGGCATCATGCGTTTCGACGCCGCCCTCGGCGGATTCGGCGGCTGCCCGTTCGCGCCCGGCGCGCACGGCAACATCGCCACCGAGGAACTGGTCCGGCACCTGCACGCAGAAGGCCACGACACCGGCATTGACGAGGCCCGCCTTGCCGAAGCCGTCCGGCTGGCCAGGGACATCGTCGCGCACTCCCCCGCCGCCGGCCTGCTGGACCCGGCCCGCTAAAAGCCCCTCCCCGAAAAACAAGCGCATCTCACAATTCCTACTCACATTTGGAGACGATGATGTCTACAAGTCCACGCACCACGGAATCCTCTACCCAACCAACGGATCCAGCCATGAACGAGTCCTCCCACGGCCCCGCCGGCGGAATCGAACATCCGGTGACCCGGACCGCTGGCCCGCGGCCCGGGACGCACTACCCCGGCCGGCAGGGCCTACGCATCGCCAGCCTTCCCGCTCCGCTGTACCTCGTCCTCGCGGGCCTTGTCCTGACCGCCGCCTTCACCGGGAACCTTCCGGACACCATGGTGGCCGGCTTTGCCACCACCATCCTGCTTGGCGGCCTGTTCATCTGGATCGGGAACCTGTTCCCCGTGGTCCGCGACTTTGGGCTGCCGACCGTCCTGTGTACATTTGCCCCCGCCACGCTGGCCTTCCTCGGCCTGATGCCCGGGAACCTGGTCACCGTAGTGCAGAACTTCATCGACGGCCACGGCTTCCTGGACTTCTTCGTCGTCGGCATCATCGCCGGTTCCATCCTGGGCATGCCGCGGGCACTCCTGCTCAAGGCGGGACCACGCTTCGCGGTGCCCATCGTGGGGTGCCTCATCGCCACCTTCGTCCTGGTGGGGCTCATCGGGGCCCTGACCGGCTTTGGGTTCATCGAAGGCATTCTCTTCGTCGCCGCACCCATCATGGCCGGCGGACTGGGCGTCGGCGCGCTGCCAATGTCCGAGATGTACGCCTCCGCCACCGGCGGCGACTCCGCCACCTTTATGGGTGACCTTATGTCCGCCGTGGTTATGGCCAACGTCGTCTGCATCCTCATCGCCGGAATTTACAGCGGACTGGGCAAGCGCAAAAAGCAGCTCTTCGTTGGCTTCAACGGCCACGGCCAGCTGCTGCGGATCAAGGGCCGCTCCGACGAACTCACCCTGCCGCCGAAGCGGGACACCTCCTCCTTCATCGCTTTAGGCAAGGGCCTGCTCATCGCCGGCAGCCTCTTTGTGTTCGGCAACCTCGTCGCCGGCTTCCTTCCCGCACTGCACCCCTACGCCTGGGCCATCCTCGCGGCCGCCGCCGTCAAGATCTTCGGGCTGCTCCCGCAGGACGTCGAAGACTCCACGGCGGACTGGGGCGACCTGATCGGCGCCGTCCTGGTTCCCGCACTCCTGGTGGGCGTCAGCCTTACCTATATCGACATCACCGACGTCCTCGCCTCGCTGGGCAACCCGCTGTTCATCCTCCTGACCATCTGCACCGTGGTCATCGCGACCCTGACCTCCGGCATCCTCGGATGGCTGGTGAAGTTCAACTTCGTCGAAGCATCCATCACCCCCGGCCTGGTCATGGCGGACACCGGCGGCAGCGGTGACGTGGCAGTCCTCAGCGCCGCGAACCGCATGCACCTGATGCCGTTCGCCGCCCTGACCAACCGCCTCGGCGGGGCACTGGTCCTCTTCGTGACGTCACTGATCGTCCCGTTCCTCGCCTAGCAGCGGCCTTCTCACCCGGCACCACGGAATGACGACGGCGGTGCCCCGCACGTTCTGTGGGGCACCGCCCTTCCACCTCACCTAAGGAACCCCATGACCTCCCACGTCCTTGCCATCGACGGCCGCAACCCCGCACTCACGGAAGACACCTGGATAGCCCCCACCGCCGTCGTCGTCGGCTCAGCGACCATAGGCGCCGGCACCGGAATCTTCTACGGCGCCGTGGTGCGGGCGGACACGGAGGACATCAGCATCGGTGCCGGCAGCAACGTGCAGGACTGCGCCGTTGTCCATGCCGACCCGGGGTACCCGGCCCGCATCGGCAGCCGGGTCAGCGTGGGGCACGGGGCCGTGCTGCACGGCTGCACCGTCGGCGACGGGACCCTGATCGGCATGAATGCGACGGTCCTTAATGGCGCCGTCATCGGCGCCGGCTCCCTGATCGCAGCCAACGCGCTGGTGCTCGAGGGCATGGAGGTTCCGCCGGGATCGCTGGTTGCAGGAGTCCCCGGAAAGGTGCGCCGCCCGCTGACGCCCGAAGAAATCGAGCACTGCAGCCGGAACGCCGCCACCTACCGTGAGCTCACCCGGAAGCACCGCGGCGCCGCGCCGCTGGTCGCTTCCGCCAGCTAGAGCCTGCCCGGACCCAGGACCATGAAAGAAGCCATGACCAGCACCAGCACTGACCTTGCAGTCGACATGCCCGCCCTCCCCGACGAGGGTCACGTCTCAGCGATGGTCGCCGACGTGGTGGCCGAACGGGCCAGCCACCTGTTCGGCCTGATGGGCAACGGCAACGCCCACCTCATCAGCCGGCTCACCCGCCGGGGTTTCCCGTTCACGTCGGCCCGGCACGAGGCCTCAACGGTGGCCATGGCCGATGCCTACTACCGGGCCACCGGAGACATCGTCGCGGCCACCACCACCTACGGCGCCGGCTTCACCAACGCGTACACCACGCTGACCGAAGCCCGGATGGCCCGCATTCCGCTGGTCCTCGTGGTGGGAGACGCCCCATCCACCGGCCTGCGGCCGTTCGACATCTACCAGGTCAAGGCAGCCGAGGCCGCCGGCGTGGTGACCCTGGTAGCCGGCCCGGACAACGCCGCCGCCATCACCCACCGCGCGTTCGACCTCGCGCTGCAGACCGTCCAGCCCGTGATCGTGGCCATTCCCTACGACCTCGCCACCGCCCCGCCCTCTGACCCCGAACCGCTCGAACCCCTGCCGGCCAAGCCCTCGTGGCCCGCAGAACCGGGAGACCTGGACCGCGTCTCCAGCCTGCTCGCCGCGGCGGAACGGCCGCTGATCCTGGCGGGGCGCGGCGTCCTGCTGGCGCAGGCTGCGGAGGGACTTCGCGGCGTGGGGGACCGGCTCGGCGCGCTGTTCATGACATCGGTCATGGCCGCCAATGCCTTCAACAGCCCGTGGGACCTGGGCATCGCAGGCGGCTTCACCCGCAGCCACCGCCTCGACGTTGCCCGCCAGGCCGATGTTGTCCTCGTGGTGGGCGCCAGCCTGAACACCTTCCAGACCCGGTACGGAACCCTGTTCGCGGACGGCACCAAAATTGTCCGGGTGGACAACGAGCCGGACCCGGGACACCCGGACGCTGAGTACATCCGCGCGGACATCCTCCCGTTCATTGAGGGCCTGCTGGAGCGGGTCCCCGCGGCCGCCCCAACCTGGCGCGATCAGGTCCCGGAGGCGTCCGAGGCCAAGTTCCGGTCCTCCGTGCCGACCGAAGACCCGGGCGAGTACGGTGCTGATGGACGGCTGAACCCGCGTGCCGTCGTCGCCGCGCTGGACCGCATCCTCCCGGCAGAACGGTCAGTGGTCATGGACGGCGGACACTTCATCGGCTGGGCCCCGATGTACCTTTCGGTTCCGGACCCGCATGCCATGGTCCTGGTGGGCACCGCCTTCCAATCGATCGGCCTGGGTTTCGGCTCCGCCGCGGGCGTCTCGGTGGCCCGCCCGGAACGCACCACCGTCCTGGTCAGCGGCGACGGCGGCGGACTGATGGGCCTGGCCGATTTCGAGACTTTCCTCCGGGCCACCCGAAAAGGTGTGGTGGTGGTGCTCAACGACTCCGCCTACGGGGCCGAACTTCACCAGTATGCCGCCAAGGGACTCCACAGCGAGGCCATGCTGATTGACGAGGTGGACTTTGCCGCCGTCGGCCGCGCCTTGGGGGCGGAAGGCTCCAAGGCCCACACGCTGGCTGATCTGGGCCGGTTGCAGGAGTGGCTGGCCACCCATGAGGACGGCGTCTATGTCCTGGACGTTGCGATCTCCCAAAAAGTGGTGGCGGAGTTCATGGCGGAGTCCGTGGCCGCCAAGGGCTGAGCGGACGCCATAAGCTGGCCGTATGCCCTCCTCTGAGACCAACGGAAGCAACCGCACGCTCGAACGCGCCGCCGCCATCCTCGACGCCGTGGGCCGGTCCGCCGTGTCAGCCAGTGAGCTGTCCCGGCGGACCGGCCTGTCGCTGTCGACGGCGCACCGGCTTGCGCTGCAGCTGGCGGACTACGACTTCCTGCGCCGTACGGACAGCGGCGCCTTCCGGATCGGTGACCGGTTCGTCCGGTCAGCCTTGGAGAACGCGGGCATACCGGTCCTCAATGACCTCAGGGACCAGACCGGCGAGACCGCCCAGCTGTGGGTACGCCGGGGTGACGAACGCGTTTGCCTCCTTAGCGCCGACAGCCGGCACGAACTCCGCGCCACCCTTCCGCCGGGCTCCAGGCTGCTCCTGCCCCAAGGCTCGAGCGGCCGCCTCCTCGCGGCAGAGGAAGACGCCCTGTCCGAGCTGGACCGCACCGGGTGGATTGAATCGGTGGGTTCCCGCACGCCCGGGCTCGGCTCCGTCAGTGCTCCCGTGCGCACCGGGGAAGGAATTATCGCCGCAGTCTGCCTGGCGATGCCCCTTGCCCGGGTATCTGAATCGCCCGGCACGGACCACGGGAACCTGGTGGTCACGGCAGCGCGGCGAATCGCGGAGGCAGTGGAACTCCGGACCTAGAAACCAGGCAACGTTCCAGCCGGTTTGGACCTGAACTGACGCCCCTCAACTGAATTCAAGTTAGGGGTTGACAGCCCCCGAGTGGTGCGCAATAGTCATCGTATACGATTTCGTACTTGATGAGGAGACGGTTTTGGAGCAGGTCAACGGGGACATCCTCGAAGCGGCACGCAAGGTGATCGCGGTTCACATCAACTACCCCAGCCGGGCAGCGCAGCGCGGACGCACGCCGGAGCAGCCGTCCTACTTCCTCAAGCCGTCGTCCTCGCTCTCCCTCAGCGGCAGCGCCGTGGAACGCCCGGCGGGCTGCGAGCTTCTCGGCTACGAGGGCGAGATCGCCCTGATCATCGGCAAGCCCGCCCGCAGGGTAGGACTCGCGGACGCCTGGAGCCACGTAGCCGCGGTGACCGCCAGCAACGACCTGGGCGTCTATGACCTGCGCTACGCCGACAAGGGCTCGAACCTCCGGTCCAAGGGCGGCGACGGCTTCACCCCGATCGGCCCGGCACTGATTCCGGCCGACGCCGTGGACCCCGCCGGTCTGCGCATCCGTACCTGGCACAACGGCGGAATCGTCCAGGACGACACCACCAAGGACCTGCTCTTCCCGTTCGCCCGGCTGGTGGCGGACCTGTCCCAGCTGCTCACCCTCGAAGAAGGGGACATTATCCTGACGGGCACTCCGGCCGGCGCCTCCGTTGCCAAACCAGGCGACGTGCTCGAAGTCGAGGTCAGCACTGCTGACGGCCACCTCACCACCGGGCGGCTGGTCACCTCCGTGGAGGAAGGCACGACGGCGTTCGCCGAGTTTGGTGCCGCACCCAAGATTGATGATCTGCAGCGGGAGGAGGCCTACGGTTCTCGTGAAGCGGCGGGTCTGGCACCCGCGGAAGCGGCCGCCGTCGGGCCCTCCCTCTCCCCCGAACTGAAGGCGAAGCTGGAGAGCGTCGCCACCGCCACCCTGTCCTCCCAGATGCGCAAACGCGGCCTGAACAACGTCAGCATCGACGGCCTGCAGGCAACCCGCCCCGACCGGCGCGTGGTGGGACTGGCCCGCACCCTCCGCTATGTTCCTAACCGCGAGGACCTCTTCACGACCCACGGCGGCGGCTTCAACGCCCAGAAGCGCGCCATCGACTCCGTCAACGAAGGCGAAATCCTGGTCATGGAGGCCCGCGGCGAGAAGGGCACGGGGACGGTCGGCGACATCCTGGCCCTCCGCGCCCAGGTCCGCGGCGCCGCTGCCATCATCACCGACGGCGGCGTCCGCGACTACTCCGCCGTGGCCGGCCTGGAGATGCCTACCTACTTTGCCAACCCGCATCCTGCCGTGCTGGGCCGCCGCCACATCCCGTGGGACACGGACATCACCATCGCCTGCGGCGGTGCCACGGTCCAGCCGGGGGACATCATCGTGGCCGACTCCGACGGCATCCTGGTGATCCCGCCGGCCATCGCCGAGGAACTGGTGGAGGACTGCATCCAGCAGGAAAAGGAAGAAGCCTTCATCTTCCAGATGGTCCAGGAAGGCAACAGCGTTGACGGCCTGTATCCCATGAACGCCGAGTGGCAGAACAGGTACGCAGAGTGGGAACGAATGGGAAGCAGGCAAAGCCAATGACTGAGACTGCAGTGACAGAAACGACAGCGGCCACCGGCAGCAAGTCCCAACAGGCCTACGAAGCAGTCAAGACCCGGATAGTGGGAGGCGCCTACACTCCCGGTTACCGGCTGGTCCTTGGCAGCATCGCCAAAGACCTGGGCTTCAGTGTGGTGCCGGTCCGGGAAGCCATCCGCCGGCTCGAGGCCGAGGGCCTGGTGAAGTTCGAGCGGAACGTCGGCGCCACCGTCGCCGGGATCGACCCCACCGAATACCTCTATACGATGCAGACCCTGAGCATCGTCGAAGGCGCCGCCACCGCGTTGTCCGCCCCGCTCATCGGCGAGGCGGATCTGGTCCGGGCCCGCGCAGTGAACGAGGAAATGCGCGCGTGCCTGGAACACTTCGATCCCGTCCGCTTCACGCAGCTCAACCAGGACTTCCACAGCGTCCTCTTTGAACACTGCCCCAACCCCCACATCCTGGACCTTGTCCACCGGGGCTGGAACCGGCTCGCCTCACTGCGGTCCTCCACCTTCCGCTTTGTGCCCGGCCGGGCCCACGATTCCGTGGACGAGCACGAGCAGATCCTCCGGCTCATCGAATCCGGGGCCGCCGCCGAGACCATAGAGAAAGCAGCACGACTCCACCGCAGCGCCACCCTTGACGCCTACCTCTCCCAAGCCAAAAGCATCTAAGCAATCCCACAGCAGTAAGGAAACAACAATGACGTTCGCTGCCTCAGAAACCAGCACCCATTACGTGCCGCAGGACCTGCCCACCCACATCCAGCACTACATCAACGGACAGTTCGTTGACTCCGTGGGCGGTGCGACCTTCGACGTCCTGGACCCGGTATCCAACACCAACTACGCCACCGCCGCCGCCGGCCAGAAAGAGGACATCGACCTCGCCGTCGCCGCGGCCCGCGAAGCCTTCACGAACGGTCCGTGGCCGAGGATGAAGCCCCGCGAACGCGCCCGCGTGTTGAATAAGATCGCCGATGCCGTCGAGGCCCAGGAAGCCCGGCTCGCCGAACTGGAAACCTTCGACACCGGCCTGCCCATCACGCAGGCCAAGGGCCAGGCCCTCCGCGCTGCCGAGAACTTCCGGTTCTTCGCGGACCTGATCGTGGCCCAGTTCGACGACGCCATGAAGGTCCCCGGTTCCCAGATCAACTATGTGAACCGCAAGCCGATCGGCGTCGCCGGGCTCATCACGCCGTGGAACACCCCGTTTATGCTCGAGTCCTGGAAGCTGGCCCCGGCCCTGGCCACCGGCAACACCGTGGTCCTCAAGCCCGCCGAATTCACCCCGCTCTCCGCCTCACTGTGGGCGACCATCTTCAAGGATGCCGGGCTGCCGGACGGTGTGTTCAACCTGGTCAACGGCCTCGGCGAGGAAGCCGGCGACGCCCTGGTCAAGCACCCCGACGTCCCGCTGATCTCCTTCACCGGCGAGACCACCACGGGCCAGACGATCTTCCGCAATGCGGCCGCCAACCTCAAGGGCCTCTCCATGGAGCTCGGCGGCAAGTCCCCCTGCGTCGTGTTCGCCGACGCCGATCTGGACGCCGCGATCGATTCAGCCCTGTTCGGAGTCTTCTCCCTCAACGGCGAGCGCTGCACCGCCGGCTCCCGCATCCTGGTGGAACGCGCCATCTACGACGAGTTCTGCGACAAGTACGCCGCCCGGGCCAAAAACATCGTGGTGGGCGACCCCCACGACCCCAAGACCCAGGTGGGTGCGCTGGTCCACCCCGAGCACTACGAAAAGGTCGCCTCGTACGTGGAGATCGGCAAGTCCGAAGGCCGGCTCCTGGCCGGCGGCGGCCGCCCCGAACACCTCCCCGAAGGCAACTACATCGCACCTACGGTGTTTGCCGACGTCGCCCCCGACGCCCGCATCTTCCAGGAGGAAATCTTCGGCCCCGTCGTCGCCATCACCCCGTTCGACACCGACGACGAAGCCCTCGCTTTGGCGAACAACACCAAATACGGCCTGGCGGCCTACATCTGGACCCAGAACCTGACCCGGGCGCACAATTTCTCCCAGAATGTGGAGGCCGGCATGGTGTGGCTCAACAGCCACAACGTCCGCGACCTGCGCACCCCGTTCGGCGGCGTCAAAGCCTCCGGCCTGGGCCACGAAGGCGGCTACCGCTCCATCGACTTCTACACCGACCAGCAGGCCGTCCACATCACCCTCGGCACCGTCCACACCCCCAAGTTCGGCGCCTAACCACCGCTTGCAGCCCAACTGGGTAGCAGCAAATGTCGTTATGAGCCCCCAAAACGACATCTACTGCTACCTAGTTGGGTCCCCGCAACCCTTTCAAAGAAGAGAGAATCCCATGACAAACTTCGTCCCCACCCCTTCTGTCCCGGCACCGGACATCGTTCGTTGCGCCTACATGGAAATCGTGGTCACCGACCTCGCCAAATCGCGTGAGTTCTACGTGGACCTCCTCGGCCTGCACGTGACCGAGGAAGACGAAAACGCGATCTACCTGCGGTCCCTGGAGGAGTTCATCCACCACAACCTGGTGCTCCGCAAGGGGCCCATCGCCGCCGTCGCCGCGTTCGCCTACCGGGTGAAGTCCCCCGCCGAGGTGGACGCCGCCGAGGCCTACTACCGCGAGCTGGGCTGCCGGGTTGAACGCCGCAGGGACGGCTTCGTCAAGGGCATCGGCGACTCCGTCCGCGTGGAGGACCCGCTGGGCTTCCCCTACGAATTCTTCTACGAGGTGGAGCACGTGGAACGCCTCACCCAGCGCTACGACCTCTACTCCGCCGGTGAACTGGTCCGCCTGGACCACTTCAACCAGGTCACCCCGGACGTCCCCCGCGGCCGCAAGTACCTCGAAGACCTCGGCTTCCGGGTCTCCGAAGACATCCAGGATTCCGACGGCGTGACCTACGCCGCGTGGATGCACCGCAAGCAAACCGTCCACGACACCGCCCTGACCGGCGGCAACGGCCCGCGCATGCACCACGTGGCCTTCGCCACGCACGAGAAGCACAACATCATCCAGATCTGCGACAAGATGGGCGCCCTGCGCATCAGCGACCGGATCGAACGCGGCCCCGGCCGGCACGGGGTGTCCAACGCGTTCTACCTCTACATCCTTGACCCGGACGGCCACCGCATCGAGATCTACACCCAGGACTACTACACCGGCGACCCGGACAACCCCACCATCACCTGGGACGTGCACGACAACCAGCGCCGCGACTGGTGGGGCAACCCCGTGGTCCCCTCCTGGTACACCGAGGCCTCCCTGGTCCTGGACCTCGACGGCAACCCGCAGCCCGTGATCATCCGCGAGGAAAAGAGCGAAATGGCCGTCACAGTCGGTGCCGACGGCTTCTCCTACACCCGTAAGGACGGCTCCCCTGAAGGGGACCGGACGGGCTTCAAGCTCGGGGCGCAACTTTAGCCATGCTGGACGCGAAGACGATCGAGGCCATCGCGGACGAGCTGCTCGAGGCCGGGCGTTCCCGGACCCCCGTCCCCCGGCTCACGTCCCGCTACACGGACATGACGGTGGAGGACTCCTACGCCGTCCAGCAGTTATGGCGGCGCCGCAACGAGGAAGCCGGGCGGACGCTGGTGGGGCGCAAGATCGGCCTCACGTCCCGGGCGATGCAGGCCGCCACCGGCATCACCGAACCGGACTACGGCGCCATCTTCGATGACATGGTGCTGGAGACCGGCTGCTCGGTGGAATGGGACAAGTACACCCACCCCCGGGTGGAGGTGGAGCTCGCGTTCGTCCTCAAAGACGCGCTCAAAGGCCCCGGCTGCACCATCTTCGATGTCCTCAACGCCACCGACTACGTGGTTCCGGCCCTCGAAATCCTTGACTCCAGGATCGAGATGGAGGGCCGGACCATCGTGGACACCATCGCGGACAACGCCGCCATGGGCGCCATGGTGATCGGCGGCCGGCCCGTCAAGCCGGACGCCGTGGACCTCCGCTGGGTCTCTGCGATCCTCTACAAAAACCAGACCGTCGAGGAAACCGGCGTGGCCGCCGGTGTCCTGGACCACCCGGCCAACGGCGTGCACTGGCTGGCCAACAAAATCGCCGCCCACGGCGACGGCATGAAGGCCGGTGACATCATCCTCGCCGGCTCTTTCACCCGGCCGATGTGGGTCTACAAGGGTGACACCGTCCACGCGGACTACGGACCGCTGGGGGTTGTGACATGCCGCTTCGAATAGAGGACACCTTCCGGGATGCGCTTAGGGAGGCGGACCGGCCACTGGCCGGGATGTGGGTCTGTTCCGGCAGCCCGCTGATCGCCGAACTCTGCGCCGGGTCCGGCCTGGACTGGCTGCTGATCGACGCCGAGCACAGCCCCAACGGCCTCGAATCCATCCTGTCCCAGCTCCAGGCCGTCAACGGCTACCCGGTCCAGGTCCTGGTCCGTCCGCCGGTCAACGACACCGTGGTGATCAAGCAGTACCTTGACCTCGGGGTCCAGAACCTGCTGATCCCCATGGTCAACTCGGCAGCGGACGCCGAAGCCGCGGTGGCGGCCACCCGGTACCCGCCGCACGGTGTCCGCGGCGTGGGCTCTGCCCTGGCCCGGGCCGCACGCTGGAACCGGGTCCCGGACTACCTCTCCCGCGCCGGGGAAACCATCAGCGTCACGGTCCAGATCGAATCGACGGCGGCTGTTGAGGCCGTGGAGGAGATCCTGGCCGTCGATGGCGTGGACGCCATCTTCCTGGGACCGTCAGACCTCGCCGCTTCGATGGGGGTCCTGGGACAGCAGGAACACCCCGAGGTGCGCGCCGCCGTCGAACACTGCCTGGCAGCGGCAAAAGCGGCCGGGAAACCCGCCGGCGTCAACGCCTTCAACCCCGAAACCGCCCGGCACTACATGGACAACGGCGCCCGTTTCATCCTGGTGGGCGCCGACGTCGCCCTCCTGGCCCGCGGCTCCGAAGCCCTCGCGGCAGCGTTCATCCCGGCAGCCGAGCCCGCGGACACCAAAACCAGCTACTGACAACTCTTTAAGGACTTTTCCGATGACAGTTACTTCTGCGCTGCCCCCTGCCGTCATGCCAGCCGTCTCACCCGAGCGTGAGGCCGCGCTCCTCGCTTCCGTTCCGACCGGTTTGCTGATCGGGGGGCAGTGGGTGGACGCGTCCGACGGCGGCACGTTCGATGTGCATGATCCCGCCACCGGGGAGGTGCTCGCCACCCTCGCCTCGGCCACCAGCGCGGACGCCCTGGCCGCGTTGGACGCAGCCGACGCGGTGCAGGCCTCGTGGGCGCGGACCGCGGCCAGGACCCGGGCCGAGATCCTACGCCGGGCCTTTGACCTGGTCACCGAACGCGCCGAGGACTTCGCCCTGCTGATGACCCTCGAAATGGGCAAACCCCTGGCCGAGGCCCGCGGCGAAGTCACCTACGGGGCCGAGTTCCTGCGCTGGTTCTCCGAAGAAACCGTCCGCGACTACGGCCGCTACCTCACCACCCCTGAAGGCAAAAACAAGATCCTGGTCCAGCACAAACCCGTGGGCCCGTGCCTGCTCATCACCCCATGGAACTTCCCCCTGGCCATGGCCACCCGCAAGGTCGCCCCCGCCATCGCCGCCGGCTGCACCATGGTCCTCAAACCCGCCAAGCTCACCCCGCTCACGGCCCAGTACTTCGCGCAGACCATGCTCGACGCCGGCCTCCCGCCCGGGGTCCTGAACGTCGTCGCTTCTTCTTCGGCGTCCGGGATTTCCGGGCCGCTGTTGAAGGATTCCCGGCTGCGGAAGGTCTCCTTCACCGGCTCCACCCCCGTCGGCAAACGGCTCATGGCCGACGCGGCGCACAACGTGCTGCGGACCTCGATGGAGCTGGGCGGGAACGCACCGTTCATCGTGTTCGAGGACGCCGACCTCGATGCCGCGGTCGACGGGGCGATGGCGGCGAAGATGCGGAACATGGGGGAGGCCTGCACCGCGGCCAACCGCTTCCTCGTTCACGAATCGGTGGCCCAGGAGTTCACCCGGAAGTTTGCCGCCGCGATGGGCGCCCTGACCGTCGGCCGCGGCACCGACCCCGCCACCCAGGTCGGCCCGCTGATCGACGCCGGGGCACGGGATGACGTGCACGCCCTGGTCTCCGCCGCCGTCGCCGCCGGAGCCACCGCCATCACCGGCGGATCACCCGCGGACGGACCCGGCTACTTCTACCCACCCACCGTCCTCGGCGGCGTCCCCAACGACGCCGCGATCCTGGGCCAGGAGATTTTCGGCCCCGTCGCCCCCATCACCACCTTCGTCACGGAGGACGACGCGATCCGGTTGGCGAACGCCAGCGAATACGGCCTCGCCTCCTACCTCTACAGCCGCGACTTCAACCGACTCCTCCGCGTCGCGGAACAGATCGAATTCGGCATGGTCGGCTTCAACGCCGGCGTCATCTCCAACGCCGCCGCACCCTTCGGCGGCGTCAAACACTCCGGCCTCGGCCGCGAAGGCGGAACCGAAGGCATCGCCGAATACACCACCACCCAATACATCGGCATCAACGACCCCTACGCGAAGGATTAGGAGCAGACCAGGCAGGCCGCCTCGGTCCAGTGCGCCGGGCCTTCCCTGTCCCGGCACCTTGGACCGGGACGTACGACCGCGACGTAAGACCGCGACGTAAGAACGCGACCTTAGGCCGCGGCGGTTGCGCCCGCCACGCGGACCGCAACCTGGCCGCTTCCCGGTGTCAACCGGGAAGCGGCTGCTTCGTCGGCCACCACGGTCACGTGCGGGTGCCGCTGCAGGACGGACGCCGGGCAATCAGCGGTGACAGGGCCGTTCAGGGCGTCCGCCAGGATGCCTGCCTTGTCCGCGCCGTTGACCACAAGCAGGAGGTGTCCGGCTTCCATGATGGTGCCCAGGCCCTGCGTGATGCAGCGGAGCGGGACCTGTTCCGGGGTGCTGAAGTAGCGGGCGTTGGCCTCGCGGGTTCGATCGGTGAGGACCTCAACACGGGTGCGGGAATCCAGGGCCGAACCGGGCTCGTTGAAGGCCAGGTGTCCGTTGTGGCCGATGCCGAGGATCTGCACGTCAATGCCGCCTGCCGCCGCAATGGCCGCGTCATAGTCAGCGGCAGCACGCTCCGGGTCTGCAGCGCTGCCGTCCGGCACGGCAACGTTGGCCGGGTCCAGGTGCAGCCGTTCAGTCACTTCGCGTCGGATGACTTCGGCGTAGCTCTCAGGGTGACCGGCGGGCAGGCCCACGTATTCGTCCAGGGCGAAGCCACGGATTGCGGACATGTCCACCGTGTGGCCTGCGAGCGCAGCGTAGATGGGCAACGGCGAGCCGCCTGTGGCCAGGCCCAGGACGGCGTCGGGCTTGCTGCGGATGACGGCGGCAAGGATCCCGGCCGCAACGGAACCGGTGGCTGAGGCGGTAGGCACAACAAAAATTTCCACGTCAAAGGCACTTTCTACGAAATTCGGGCAGGACTGCATGCGCCCGGGCGGCGGGCGGCGGAAGAAAGAATGGGCTTAAGGAAGGGCGGGCTAGCTGGCCGCTACATCCTTCAGTTTCTGGCGGATGCCATCAAAGTGCCGCTGCAGGCGTTCGGAGGCCAGCGCCTTGTCCTTGTTGGCTACGGCCTCGTAGATTTCCCAGTGGTCCTTGGTCTGCTGCTCGAGGTTCACCGGCCCGGTACCGAGCGCCAGGTGGATCTTGCGGTACACCTGCCAAAACACGTCCATCAGGTTGATCAGCAGTTCGTTATTAAGCGGGGCGTAAAGGCGTCGGTGGAACTCGGCGTCGTGCACGTACAGGTGCTCGCCCGCCTTGGCGGCAGCTTCCATGGCCTCCATGGTGACGCGCAGATCGGCCAGGTGCTGGTCCGTGAGGAGGTCGATGGCGGAGCCGATCAGCCCGGATTCGAGGGCCTGCCGCACGTCGATGAGTTCCATGGCCTCTTCGCCCTTGTGGCGGAGGGACAGCCGGCCGCGGAAGGTCAGGCCGGACACCAGGGCGCTGAAGTTGTTAGGGGCCACAAACATGCCAAACCCGTGACGGATCTCGATGACGCCAAGTGCCTGCAGCACCTTCAGCGATTCACGGACGGTATTGCGGCCCACACCGAGTTCGGCGGAGAGCTCGCTTTCCGTGGGCAGTGCGTCGCCGACGTCCAGCCCGCGCTCAAGGATGAGGTCCATAATCCGCGTCTGCAGGGCATGCGAACGGAGCTGCGCGCTGAAGCGGGCGGGCGATACTTCTTGCGATGCGATGGCCACGTGATCTCCTCCTTGCGGCGCCAACGGGCGACGACTTCTCTTACGTATCAGAGTACAGGAGATGGGACGTCCAATGTCTAGGGTGAGGTACCTAATTCGTGGAGTTTGTACCCCCAGGAGCCGAATCTAACCCAAAAGGCTCCGAACCAGCTCGCGGCACGTCCGGTAGGCGGGTGTCTTCGTGTCAATCATTGCGTAATGATCGCCCGGGACCATGACCAGCCGGGTCTCCATGTGCGCTGCCGCTCCGGCGTTAACGTAGGACTCCGACTGGCTCCGCGGAACGTCGTCGTCGTGTGTTCCATGGACTGCGATGAGGGGCACGGCCAGCGGCAGCGTGGTCATCGGATCCGCGTATCTGTGGCGGAGCGGATATTTCGACGACGATCCGCCCAGGAGGTTGCTGACCGCACCGTTGCTGAGATTGAGCTGTTCTGCCTCCGCGAGATTCAGGACACCGGACTGGCTGACAACGCCGGTGAGGTGCACCGCGGAGGCGTCCTGCCGGCGCGGTATTTGCCGGTCCGCATCCGGCAGGCCCAGCTGGGCAAGCTTGCCGCGCCCGGCGGCCCAGGCCGCGAGATGCCCGCCGGCCGAATGGCCCAGCGCCACGACGTAGCCCAAATTCAACCTGTGTTTGGCGGCGAGATCGTGCAACATGTCAATTCCCGCAAGCACATCGATGAACGTGTTCGGCCAGCCCCCGCCATTTCCGGCCCGCCGGTATTCGAGGTTCCAGGCGGCCATGCCGTGGGCAGCAAGGTCCTTGGCCAGCGGCTCACCCAGTTCGGCGCCGTATTGCGGGCGCCAGTAGCCACCATGGATCACCACCACCACACCGCGGTGCTCACCGCCCGCGGGCACTTCCGGCAGGAAGAGTTCACCCCATTGGCTGGCATCCTCGCCGTACTGGTACTTGTGCCGCTTCACTGCATCCCCCTTGCCGCTCATATCCCCCTCGGCGGCTGGCGAACACGCGGCGGCCCGGCTTCCAACGGCCGCCGCTGCCGCGCCCGCCAGGGCGCGCACCACAAACGTGCGACGCCGGAACTCAGCCATGTGCCGAGCCTACAGCGAAGGGGCCGGAAGATTTCCGCACCCGTCCCGCTGTGGGCCTCCAGCGGGACGGGTGCGTTACCAACGTCCAGGTCCGCTGCTTGCGCCCTACGGCAACTAATACTTCCCCCGGCCGGCCCGCGGCGACCTGCAAAGAGCGTAGTGTCGATAGTAGGAGATTTCGGGTGGCACAGAGGTCCGGGATTATCTACCCGGGCCGCGCGCGCAGAGAGCGCACAGCCGTCAGCCGGGTCGTGTGACCCCCGGCGATCCATGGAATCGAGGCCGCATGGCCGAGAACGACGCCCTCCCCACGGCAGAACAGCTGCAGGACCTGCTACTCGAGAGCCCGGGCTTCACGGAATTCCTTCTGGAACTCACCGCTGTTTCCGCATCCTTGCTCGGCGGGGACGCGCCCATGCTTTGCGCCATTACGGTGGAACAGGAGACCGGCCCGGCAACGGTAGCCAGCAGCTCCGCGGAAGCCCGCAGCCTGGACGAACGCCAATACGCTTACGACGACGGCCCCTGCCTGACAGCCTTGCGGCATCAGCGCACCGTCCACATCCCTGACCTTCAGGCTGACGACGGCTGGGCCTGGTATGCGCAGGCCGTCTCCGACGAGGGAATCCAGACCATTTTGGCCGTTCCCATTCCCACCGACAACGGCTCGCGCTCGGCGTTGAACTGCTACTCCACCAAGGTCCATGCCTTTGCTCCGGAAACGGTGGCTGCTGTGGAGGAGCACGCCGCATCACTCTCAAGGATCCTTCGCCTGGCCATGCGTGTGCATGCTCCGGAGCCCTACCCTCAACACCTCAGGTCAGCGCTCCGCTCCCGGGCGATCGTGGACTCGGCCGTATCCCTGATCATGGTGCACAACCGCTGCGGCCGCGAGGCCGCCGTCGAACTCCTGCAGGTGGCCTCCCGCAGCAGCAACCGGCGGATGCACGAGATCGCGCAGGACATCCTGCGCAACGCTTCCGACATCCCGGTTGTTAGCGGACGTGGCGAGCCATGATCAACGACGGCGTGCCCGGTCAGGAGCCCGCCTTCGAACCGGACCCGCGCCAGATTGCCGCCGCACAGTTTCAGCGCGCAAACGTGACTCTCCCCGAGCTGTGGACCTACTACTACGGGATCGGCGGCAGTGCCGATGAAGTGGTGCTGGACGCCTATCTGAACGAAATGGCGGAACTGCCTCCCCTGCAGGTAGACCTCCTCCATACCGCCCTCAAAGAGATCACGGCGGAAGGAAACTGAAGGGAGTGCCCATGTCCGAAGGCATCGATACGAAGCAATTCCAATACGGCGGAGACCGTGCGGAGAGCCTGGAGGACTTTATCCTCCAGCTGCAGGACCTCGTCCTGGACAGCCCCGACGTCCGCGAGTTTATGACGGATATGGCCGCGATCATTGCCGATCGGCTATCGCACAGCGGAAATGCCATCTCCTGCGGGATCACGGTGATTCGGCACAAACGCCCCTCAACGGTGGCCACCAGCGATTCCAGGGCCCGGAGCCTGGACGAACTGCAGAACAGCTTCGGCGACGGACCGTGCCTGACGGCTCTTCGGACGAATACCGTGGTCTACGTACCGGACCTTGCGGCCGATCTTCGCTGGCCAAAGTACACAACGGCTGCCCGCGGCGCGGGAATCGGTTCCATCCTCGCCGTGCCCATGCAGCTCCAAACGCCCGCGCAGGCTGTGGTGAACTTGTATGCCGCCTATGCGCATGGCTTCCCGGAGACCGGCATTGACACGGCCCAAAGCCTCACCGGTACCGCCGCGAAAGCCCTGGACCTGGCCCTCAGCGTTGCCCACCTGCGCGATGCCCGTGACGACCTGTCCGCCGCGCTGCAATCCCGAACCGTCATAGACACAGCAATCGGGGTGATCATGTCGCAGAACAGGTGCAGCCGCGATGCGGCATTCCAGATATTGGCCAAGGCATCAAGCCACCGGAACCTCAAACTGAGGGACGTAGCAGCCATCATTGTTTCGTCCGTTTCCGGCGAGCAGGAGATTCGCACAAGATTTGACGAGTAGCGCGTCCGCCTGAAAGTCGCGCCGCCCGGGGCACTTAGTCCGGCAGAGGCGTTAGGCTTTATCTGAAGCGCTGAGCGGCCCAAAGACAGGGTTATCCGGCCCATTGCAGGCCGGTCACGCTGAATGGCCGGAGGCATTAACTATGATCAAAAAGTATCCCTTGGACGAACTTTCCACTGCCGTCGGCAGAATCATGGGGCTGCTCCTCACCGAAGAGAAGGTGGACCACGCCGTCCAAATCCTTTCCCGGGCCGTCAGGGACTCCATCCCCGGCAGCATCGGCGCCGGTATCTCAATTCTTGATCCACAGGCCCGGCCGCTCAGCTCCGGTTCCACTGATGCCACGGTGGAGCGTGCCGACGCGCTTCAGTACCAACTCGTCCAGGGTCCCTGCCTCACTGCCTGGGCAACCCAGCAAAGCGTGGTGATCACCGACGTCGCCGCGGACACCCGGTGGCCAAACTGGAGCGCCGCCGTCGTCGATATGCCAATCCGGTCAGTGGTGAGCAGCCCCCTCATGGCGAACGGCGAGGCCATTGGCGCCATGAAGATCTACGCTGCCATGCCGCGCGTCTTCGATGACGCCACGGCAGCGCTTATGGAGCTGTTTGCGGAGCCGGCGGCAACCCTCCTTTCGCACATCCAAACGTCCGAGGTACCTGAGCGCATCAGTGAGAGCCTCCAGGCAGCGCTGTACAGCAGGGACGTGATCAACCGGGCGTGCGGCGTGCTCATGGAGCGCCACACCCTCTCGGAAGAGGGCGCCCTTCAACTGCTGATGCAGGAAGCGCGCGCTTCGCGGTCCACGCTGGGTGAAGTCAGCGCCGCCCTCCTGGGTGTGGACTCTGATCCGCACAGAGGTACGAGTGATGGGCTTCGATAGCAGCGAACCCGAGCAGCGCCGCCGGCTTCAGGCAGCGCTGACGGCAGCACAGGTCAGCACCGGCGACCTGTGGCTCTACTACTTCGGCATCGGCGGGGCCGTGGGCGAGTATGAAGTGGAGGCCTACATGCAGGGACTCCTGTCCCTCCCCCAACTGCAGCGGGACCTCCTGGCCATGGCCGCCAACGAGCTTTTTACCGACCACAACGGCCCCCGCGCGCCCTACTCGGACGAGATCGACGCCGAGGATCCCCCCGGCTCCGAACAGGCCTGACGCTCTCTCACTTAATGTGGCTTTTTCCCCGACGCTCTCTCACTTAATGTGGCTTAAGCCGGGATCCTCTCTCACTTTCCTAAGGAAAGTGAGAGAGGCTCCCGGCTTTTCCTACATTAAGTGAGAGAGGATCCCGGCTTGGTCAGCGACTGGCGCGTTGGGGGTGGGTCAGCGGCTGGCGCGTCCGGCGCTGCCCGCTCCGCCGTCGCCGGGCACTTTGCCGCCCAGCCGGGCGGTGACTTTGTTGGCCGCTGCCAGGCAGGATTCGCCGAGGCTCTGCAGCCGCTCCTGGGAGACGCGGAACCGCGGAGCAGGAATCAGGACGGCGGCCACAACATCGCCGCGGTGGTCATAGACGGGCGCGGCCACGCCGACTTCATCCAGCGAGGACTCGCCGTAGTTGACGGCCCACCCGCGGCGGGCGTCGTCTTTGAGGCGGAGCAGGTAGCCCTCAAGGCTGGCCTCATCCAGCCCGTGAAATTTGATGGCTCCGCTGAGCAGGAGGGAACGGACGCGCTCCTCGGGCTCCGTCCCAAGGAACACCTGTACCGAGGAGCTCAGCGCATCGTTGTACCGGGCCCCCAGCGGAGTGGTGTGCTTGATCTGGTGGCGGCTAGCGATCTGCTCCACACAGATTGACTCGTTGCCCTCCCACATCATCAGGGCACTGGTTTCGCCCGTCAGCTCGGTGAGTTCGCGCAGGACCGGATAGGCAACCCGCCGTTCCTCCAGTTCGGCCAGAAGCGGCCCGGCGACGGCGATCAGTCCCAGTCCCAGGCGGAAGCGGCGGGTATCATCGTCCCGCTCCACGAGGTTTTCCTGCTCGAAGGTGGCCAGGATCCGCGACACCGTGCTTTTGTGCAGGCCCACCCTGTTGGCAATTTCCGTGACGCCCAACAATGGCTCGTCTGCGGTAAAGGACCGCAGGACGGCGATGGCGTTGACGATGACCGAGGTGCCCTTGGCGTCGCTCTTGCCGTTCAACTCGATGCTATTGGTGTCATTGCCGTTGGTGTCGCGGGAGGCTGTTGTGGTCATGGTGCTCACTATCATCGCGCATAGTCAGCGGAAAGCGGGGCAGCCGCCGGGGCAACGGGTTCGCGGTTCAGCTCGCGGGCCAGGTCCACGGCCAGATCTTCGACAACCTGCCGGTACAGCAGTTCGCCCTTGGCAGCGCTGGATCCGGCAGCCGAGGAGAGGCAGCCTGTGGCCGGCGTGCGTTCAGGGACCACCGGGAGCCGGTCGAAACGCGGCAGCACCGCGGCCGGACCATCGACCAGGCGGTCCATGCCAACCCGGGCCGGTTCAAGGTGGAGCATCAGCGAGGTTTCCAGGACGCCGCCGTGCTCGATGTCCCACCCCGGGAAGCCGTCGGGGTAGACCTCGGTGAGCGTGTCCTGGCTGACAAAGTCCCAGTAGGAGAGCAGCAGCACGCTCTGCTCCGCTCCGGGCTTGATTCCCAGGTCTTCCAGGGCCAGGTCAATGCCCTCGTAGAGGAACTGGTAGTTCTCGAAGTGGCCGTTGACAAAGACCACATGCCGGACGCCCTGGTTAAGGAAGGACTTGACCAGGTTGCGCGCCACACCGATCAGCGTGGCACCGTCCAGGCTGGTGGTTCCGGAGAGGTGATTGCCGCCCCCGGACTTCTGCTGCGATTTGTACCCGTACGCGATCGGCTGGGCAACGAGCGTCCCCAGGCGCCTTGCGACGCCCTCCGCAAAGTGCGACGACAGGAGGGTGTCAGTGCCCAGCGGCAGGTGCGGCCCGTGCTGCTCCAGCGACCCGACAGGTATCAGGACGATCGCGTCCCCGGAGGACAGGACTTCGCGGTAGGCAAAGGCGTCCAGGTCTTCCAGAAATACTGACTTGTCCATGCGGGTGGTGCTCCTTGGTGGGTGGTACGGAGTTCGGTGGGGGAAGGCGGTGCCGTGCCGGGCACGGCACCGCCTTCCTCGCCTGCTGTTAAGGTGTCAGGCTCCGATGATGTTGTATTCGGGGCCGAACGGGAACTTGGTGATGTTCTCCGCACCATCTTCGCCGACGACGAGGATGTCGTGCTCACGGTAACCGCCGGCGCCCGGCTGGCCGTCCAGGACGGTGATCATCGGTTCCATGGAAACAACCATGCCCGGCTCCAGCACGGTGTCAATGTCCTCGCGGAGTTCCAGCCCGGCTTCACGGCCGTAGTAGTGGCTGAGGACGCCGAAGGAGTGTCCGTACCCGAAGGTGCGGTTGGCCAGGAGGCCGTAGCCGACGTAGATCTCGTTGAGCTCGGCGGCGATGTCCTTGCAGACCGCGCCGGGCTTGATGAGTTCCAGGCCGCGCTTGTGGACCTCGACATTGATGTTCCAGAGTTCCAGGGAGCGGGCATCCGGTTCGCCGTAGAAGAGCGTGCGCTCCAGGGCGGTGTAGTAGCCGGAGGTCATGGGGAAGCAGTTCAGGGACAGGATGTCGTGTTCCTGGATCTTGCGGGTGGTTGCCCAGTTGTGGGCTCCGTCGGTGTTGATGCCGGACTGGAACCAGACCCAGGTGTCGCGGATTTCGGAATCGGGGAAGGTGCGGGCGATCTCGTGGACCATGGCTTCGGTGCCGATCAAGGCAACCTCGTACTCGGTGATCCCGGCGGTGATGGCGTTACGGATGGCTTCGCCGCCGAGGTCGCCGATGCGTGCACCGTGCTTGATGACCTCGATTTCCTCGGCGGACTTGATCATGCGCTGGCGCATGGCGGCCTGGGCCACGTCCACCAGGGTTGCGCCGGCGAAGGCGGCCTGGATCTTGTTGCGGTTGTCCAGCGGCAGCGAGTCGTCCTCGACGCCGAGGCGGCGCGGGTTGATGCCGCGGGTGCGCAGGACTTCCTGGATGGCGAAGATGTAGTTGTCCCGGCGCCAGTCCGTGTAGATGATGTTGTCGCCGTAGCTGCGGCGCCAGGGCATGCCGGCGTCGATATTGGCGGTGACGGTGACGTTGTCATCCTTGGTGACCACCATGGCGTAGGAGCGGCCGAAGGTGGTGAACAGGAAGTCGGAGTAGTACTTGATGGAGTGGTAGCTGGTCAGGACGACGGCGTCCAGGTCCTTCTCCGCCATGATGCGGCGGAGGCCCGCGAGACGGCGTTCGAACTCGGTGTCGGAGAACGTGAGGCTGACCTTCTTGCCGTTCTTCAGGACCTTGGTGCGCTCCAGTTCGGCGACGGTGGTTGCGTTTTCGGATGTTGTGGTGGTCATGGTGGTGCCTTTCTGTGGTGCAGTTTCGTGAGGTAGGAAGAAGAAGTCTGTTATTCGTGGCGCAGCGGTTCCTTGCACGTTTCGCGGGAGAGTGCGACGGCGATCAGGGAGATGACAGCTGCGCCGACGAGGTACCAGGCCGGTGCCAGGTCGTTGGCCGTTGCCGCGATAAGGAGCGTTGCCATGAACGGCGCGGTGCCGCCGAACAGGGCGTTGGAGAGGTTGAAGCTGACCGCGAACCCGCTGTAGCGGACCCGGGTGGGGAACATTTCGGCCAGGAAGCTGGGCAGTGTGCCGTCATTGAGGGTGAGCATCGCGCCGAGCAGGATCTGAACAAGCACGATGACCAGGAAATTGCCTGTTCCGAGCAGGGCGAATGCCGGCACCGTCAGCAGGATGAAGGTAATGGAGGCGCTGATCAGCACCTTCTTGCGCCCAAAACGGTCCGAGAGCATCCCCGTGAGGAAGATAAAGCCGATGTACGTCAGCAGCGCAATCGTGGTGGCCAGGAACGATTCGGTTTCGCCCAGGCCCAGTTCCGAGGACAGGTAGGTGGGCATGTAGCTGAGGATGACGTAGAACCCAACGGCGTTGAGCAGCACGGCTCCGACGGCCTGCAGCAGCTGGCGCCAGTGGTTGCGGAACAGGCTGGACACCGGCGCCTTGACCGCCTGGTCCTCCTTTGCCAGCTCGCGGAACACCGGGGTGTCTTCAAGCTTGGTCCGGATGTAGCGGCCGATCAGTCCCATCGGGGCGGCCAGCAGGAACGGCAGGCGCCAACCCCAGCTCTGCATCGCATCGGATGCCAGCAGGGTGGTCAGCAGGCCCGCGACGAGGGACCCCAGAAGCAGGCCGGCCGCGGTGCTGGCGGGAACAACCGCCGCGTACAGGCCGCGCTTGTTGGCCGGAGCGTACTCCACGAGGAAGGCCGAGGCGCCGGCGTACTCACCTGAAGCGGAGAAGCCCTGCACTACCCGGATGATCAACAGCAGGACCGGAGCCCAGATGCCGATCGTGTCGTACCCGGGAATAAGCGCAATACAGAAAGTTGCTCCGGACATGATCAGGATGGACAGCGACAGTGCCGTCCGCCGGCCGACCTTGTCACCGATGTGGCCCCAGACGAACCCGCCCAGCGGGCGCACCAGGAATGAAATGGCGAACAGGGCGAAAGTCAGCAGGAGTCCGGTCTGCGGATCCGATTCGGGGAAGAACACGGTGGCGATCGTGACGGCCAGGTAGCCGTAAACGGCGTAGTCGAACCATTCAACGAAGTTGCCGATAAAGCTGGCCGCAATAACCCGGCGGCGGGTTTCCTTGCTGACAGCGTTGTCAGCAGGCGCGGCGCCCGGCTTCTTGACCATTGTCCGGTCCGAAGCCAGGGAAGGATTTTCGTTACTCATGTATCCACCAAGTTGTTGTGGTTGCATTCAGCGCAACGCTGTTGCAACAGACTATGACGTGATTGAGGACACAGTCAATGGCTTTCTGAAAACAATTTTTAGCGTCTTCAGGCGCGGCGGCAGTCATCGGGGCACGGGCGCAGTAATGCCCATTGGTTGCGTGGGGTGAATCGTCGTTGCGCGAACAGCATCACCGGCAAACAAAAAAATGGCGACTCCCACGAATGCGTGGGAGTCGCCATTGCCAAAGAGTGGCCGGGTTGGGCCTTACAGCACCTTGCGGACCGTTTCCTCAAAGCTGGTGACATGGTGGAGGGCCAGCTCGGCAGCCCTGTCGGCGTCACCTTCAGCAACCGCCTTGAGCAATTCCACGTGTTCGGTGATGTGGCCGCTGACCGAGGGCAACTTGTCCAGGACCAAGCACCAGATGCGGGTGGCAAGGTTGTCGTAACGGATCAGGGTGTCTTCCAGGTGCGGATTCCCGGCCGCCTTGTAGATCAGACGGTGCACCGTCAGGTCATAGCGCATCAGGTCCCGGGATTCCGAGGGGCCGGGTTCCAGGGTGGCGATCGCCGCGGCAACGTTCAGGAGTTCCTGCCGCATGGAAACGGAGGCCCTTAGGGCGGCGCTTCGCGCGGCGAGGGGTTCCAATAACTCCCGGACTTCGGAGACATCTGCCAGCTCCGTAAAGTCCACGGAGGTGGCAAACGTCCCGCGCCGCGGATACGAGATGACCAGGTGGTCCACCTCAAGCCGCTTGATCGCTTCCCGCACAGGGGTGCGGCCGAAACCGAGCTCCACCGCCAGCTGCCCGTCATTGAGGGGCTCGCCTGGCCTGATCTCAAGCATGATCAGCTTGTCGCGCAACTGCCTGTACGCGGCCTCGGCCTGGGAGAGGACAGCATCCTCCACCTGCGGCAGGGCGGGAAGTGCGTTCACGTAAACTCTCCGATCTCATTTCCCGCGGCGGCGGGAAGTAACTTTGCCGGGCCTCTTGACTCTGCTGTGATCCTAATCATACCATTGACCTCACACTGATATATCAGTCATAACAGCAGTGGTATTTCAAAAGGAGCATCCGTGGTTGAGCAGTTGAACGAGCGACTTTCCGTAGTCGATCCCGAGGTCCAGCAGGCCATCGCCAATGAACTGGGCCGCCAGCAGTCCACCCTGGAAATGATCGCGTCGGAGAATTTCGCCCCGTCCGCCGTCATGGAGGCACAGGGATCTGTGCTGACAAACAAGTACGCCGAGGGCTACCCGGGCAAGCGCTACTACGGCGGCTGCGAACACGTGGACGTCATTGAGCAGCTTGCCATTGACCGCGTCAAGGCACTTTTCGGCGCAGAATTCGCCAACGTCCAGCCGCACTCCGGCGCACAGGCCAACGCTGCTGCCATGTTCGCCCTGCTGAACCCGGGCGATACCATCATGGGCCTGAGCCTGGCCCACGGCGGCCACCTCACGCACGGCATGAAGATCAACTTCTCCGGCAAGCTCTACAACGTGGTTCCATACGAGGTCCGCAAGGACACCCACACCATCGACATGGCCGACGTTGAAGCACTGGCACTGGAGCACCGCCCCAAGCTGATCGTGGCCGGCTGGTCCGCCTACTCCCGCCAGCTGGACTTCGCCGAGTTCCGCCGCATCGCGGACCTGGTGGGCGCCTACCTGATGGTGGACATGGCCCACTTCGCCGGCCTGGTTGCCGCAGGACTGCACCCCAACCCGGTGCCATACGCCGACGTCGTCACCACCACCACCCACAAAACCCTCGGCGGCCCCCGCGGCGGAGTCATCCTCGCCAAGGAGCAGTACGCCAAGAAGATCAACAGCGCAGTCTTCCCCGGCCAGCAGGGCGGTCCCCTGGAGCACGTCATCGCCGCCAAGGCCGTGGCCTTCAAGCTCGCCGGCGCCCCTGAATTCAAGGAACGCCAGGAACGGGTCCTGCAGGGCTCCAAGCTCCTCGCCGAACGACTCCTCCGCGACGACGTTGCCGCGGCAGGAATCTCCGTGGTCAACGGCGGTACCGATGTGCACCTGGTCCTGGTTGACCTCCGCAACTCTGAACTGGACGGCCAGCAGGCCGAAGACGCCCTGCACCGGATCGGCATCACGGTGAACCGCAACGCAGTCCCCTTCGACCCCCGCCCGCCGATGGTCTCCTCCGGCCTCCGGATCGGCACCCCGGCACTGGCCACCCGCGGCTTTGGCGCCGAGGAATTCACGGAAGTTGCAGACATTATCGCGACGGCGCTGATCGCCTCGGCGGGCGACGGCACCACGGGGACAACGTCCCTGAGCGACAGCACCGCCGTCGAACTCCGCGCCCGCGTCACTGCCCTGGCTGAGAAGTTCCCCCTTTACCCCCACCTCAATGACGGCACCGCCGTCCTCGACGCAGACCTGATTGGAGCAGCCCAGTGAGTGCAGATCTCCTCCCCGAGCACCCGGATTTCCTCTGGCGCAACCCGGAGCCCAAGTCCTCCTACGACGCCGTGATTGTGGGCGGCGGCGGACATGGCCTGGCCACCGCGTACTTCCTGGCCAAGAACCACGGCATGACCAACATCGCCGTCCTGGAAAAGGGCTGGCTCGCGGGCGGCAACATGGCCCGTAACACCACCATCATCCGCTCCAACTACCTCTGGGACGAGAGCGCGGCCATCTACGAGCACGCCCTCAAGCTCTGGGAGATCCTGCCCGAGGAACTCGAGTACGACTTCCTGTTCAGCCAGCGCGGCGTGATGAACCTCGCCCACACCCTGGGTGACGTCCGCGAGAGCATGCGGCGCGTCGGTGCGAACAAGCTCAACGGCGTCGACGCCGAGTGGCTGGACCCCAAGCAGGTCAAGGAACTCTGCCCCATCCTGAACATCAGCGACAACATCCGCTACCCCGTCATGGGCGCCACCTACCAGCCGCGCGCCGGCATCGCCAAGCACGACCACGTGGCCTGGGCCTTCGCCCGCAAGTGCGACGAAATGGGCGTGGACATCATCCAGAACTGCGAAGTCACCGGCTTCATCAAGGACGGCAACCGGGTCACCGGCGTCAAGACGAACCGCGGCACCATCAACACCGAAAAGGTGGGCCTCGCCGCAGCCGGGCACAGCTCCGTACTCGCCGAGATGGCCGGCTTCGAGCTCCCCATCCAGTCCCACCCGCTTCAGGCCCTGGTCTCCGAACTGCACGAACCGGTCCACCCCACGGTAGTCATGTCCAACCATGTGCACGTCTACGTTTCGCAGGCACACAAGGGTGAACTGGTCATGGGGGCCGGCGTGGACTCCTACAACGGCTACGGCCAGCGCGGGTCGTTCCACGTGATCGAGCACCAGATGGCCGCCGCCGTCGAGCTCTTCCCGATCTTTGCCCGGGCACACGTGCTGCGTACCTGGGGCGGCATCGTGGACACCACCCTTGACGCGTCGCCCATCGTGGGCAACACCCCGGTGGAGAACATGTTCGTGAACTGCGGCTGGGGCACCGGCGGCTTCAAAGCCACGCCTGCCGCCGGCATGACCTTCGCGCACAACATCGCCACGGGCACGCCGCACCAGCTGAACAAGCCCTTCGCGCTGGAACGCTTCGAAACCGGCGCCCTGATCGACGAACACGGCGCAGCCGCCGTCGCCCACTAGCACCCAGAAAGAAGACGCACATGCTGCTCATCTCCTGCCCCAACTGCGGCTCGCGCGACGAGACCGAATTCCATTACGGCGGCCAGGCCCACGTGGCCTACCCGGAAAACCCGAACGAACTGACCGACAAAGAATGGGCCCATTTCCTGTTCTACCGGGAGAACACCAAAGGCATTTTCGCCGAACGCTGGCTGCACAGCACCGGCTGCCGCCAGTGGTTCAACATGCTCCGCGACACCGTCACCTACGACATCAAGGCCGTGTACCAGATGGGCACGCCCCGCCCTGACCTGACGGCAAAGGCCGCCCCGGAATCCGGCACAGCGAGCCTGGCCGCGGACAGCACCACCACCGGCACCTCCGCGCCCAGCATCTCGGGCACCAGTATCGCCCCGGCCGATTCAGCCCCCAGCACCACCGCCCCGAAGGGAGCAACCAAGTGACTTCCCAGAACGCCCGCCTCGCCGCCGGCGGACGCATCGACCGCACCATCTCCTGGCGTTTCACCGTGGACGGCGAGGAGTTCACGGGCCACCCCGGCGACACCCTCGCGTCGGCCCTGATTGCCAACGGGCGGATCTCCGCCGGCAACTCGCTGTACGAGGACCGCGCCCGCGGCATCATGTCCGCCGGTGTGGAGGAATCCAACGCGATGGTCAAGATCTCCCCGCGCTTCCCGGGCGATGTTGCCGAGTCCATGCTGCCTGCCACCACCGTCACCCTGGTGGACGGCCTGAAGGCTGAACTGCTCAACGGCCTCGGCAAGCTGGACCCGGACGAGGACCGTGCTGAATACGACAAGAAGTACGTCCACACCGACGTGCTGGTCATCGGCGGCGGCCCCGCCGGCCTGGCCGCGGCCCGCGAGGCCGTCCGCACCGGCGCCCGCGTGATCCTCATGGACGACCAGCCCGAACTGGGCGGTTCCCTCCTGTCCGGCGCCACCGCCCCCGGCCTGGCCGAGACCATCGAAGGCAAGCCGGCCCTGGAATGGGTGGCGGATGTGGAAGCCGAGCTCGTGTCCGGCGCCGAATCCACCGTCCTGAATAGGACTTCCGCTTTCGGCGCGTACGACGCCAACTACGTCATCGCCGTCCAGAACCGCACCGATCACCTGTCCAGCCCGGCCGCCCCCGGCGTGTCCCGGCAGCGCATCTGGCACGTCCGCGCCAAGCAGGTAGTCCTGGCACCCGGCGCCCACGAACGCCCGCTGGTGTTCGAGAACAACGACCGCCCCGGCATCATGCTCGCCTCCGCCGTCCGCAGCTACCTCAACCGCTACGCCGTTGCCGCCGGGCAGCGCGTTGTCATCAGCACCACCAACGACAGCGCCTACGCCCTGGCCGCGGACCTGCGCGCCGCCGGCGTCAAGGTCGCCGCCGTCGTCGACGCCCGCCCGCAGCTCACCGCCGTGGCAACTGCCGCCGTCGAAGCCGGCACCCGGGTGCTGATCGGCAGCGCGGTGGCCGACACCGCGTCCAAGGCCGCAGACGGCCGCGTTGAGAGCGTCACCGTCCGCAGCATCAACGACGACGGCGAACTTACCTCCGGCGTCGAAGAGATCGCCTGCGACCTGCTGGCAGTGTCCGGCGGCTGGAGCCCGCTGGTCCACCTCCACTCCCAGCGGCAGGGCAAGCTGCGCTGGGACGACGAGCTGGCCGCTTTTGTGCCGAGCACCGTGGTCCCCAACCAGCAGACCATCGGTTCCGGCCGCGGCAGCTACGAACTCGCGGACGTCCTGGCCGAGGGCATCTCGGCCGGCGCCACGGCGGCGATCGCCGCGGGCTTCGCCTCGGAAACCAAGCCGTCCGTCATCGGCGAGCCGAAGGCCTCCGCCCCGACGCGCCAGCTGTGGTTGGTCCCGGGCCAGGCCGGCACGCCGGATGACTGGCACCACCACTTTGTGGACTTCCAGCGCGACCAGTCCGTGGCCGACGTCCTCCGCTCCACCGGGGCCGGGATGCGCTCGGTGGAACACATCAAGCGCTACACCTCCATCAGCACCGCCAACGACCAGGGCAAGACCTCCGGCGTCAACGCGATCGGCGTCATCGCCGCCGCGCTGCGTACGGCCGGCGAAGCGTCCCGGGGCATCGGCGACATCGGCACCACCACGTACCGGGCACCCTTCACGCCGGTGGCTTTCGCGGCGCTGGCCGGACGCCAGCGCGGCGAACTGTTCGATCCCGCCCGCAAGACCTCCATCCACCCGTGGCACGAGGCCAAGGGCGCCCTCTTCGAGGACGTCGGGCAGTGGAAGCGGCCCTGGTACTACCCGCAGGCCGGGGAAGACATGGATGCGGCAGTACTGCGTGAGTGCGCAGCAGTCCGCGACTCCGTGGGCTTCATGGACGCCACCACGCTCGGCAAGATCGAAATCCGCGGCAAGGACGCCGGTGAGTTCCTCAACCGGATCTACACCAACGCATTCAAGAAGCTCGCCCCGGGTTCTGCACGCTACGGCGTGATGTGCATGGCAGACGGCATGATCTTCGACGACGGCGTGACCCTGCGCCTGGACGATGACCGCTACTTCATGACCACCACCACCGGCGGTGCCGCGAAGGTACTGGACTGGCTGGAGGAATGGCTGCAGACCGAATGGCCGGAACTCGACGTGCACTGCACCTCGGTGACCGAACAGTGGTCCACCATTGCCGTCGTCGGGCCTAAATCCCGGGCGGTCCTCGCCAAGGTAGCCCCGGAACTGGCCAAGGACCGCGGGCTGGAAGCCGAAGCCTTCCCGTTCATGACCTTCCGCGAAACCACCCTCGCCTCCGGCGTGCAGGCCCGGGTCTGCCGGATCTCGTTCTCCGGTGAACTGGCCTACGAGATCAACGTGCCGTCCTGGTACGGGCTGAACACCTGGGAGGCCGTGGCCGCCGCCGGGGCCGAATTCAACATCACCCCCTACGGCACCGAAACAATGCACGTGCTCCGCGCCGAAAAGGGCTACCCGATCGTCGGGCAGGACACCGACGGCACCGTCACCCCGCAGGACGCGGGCATGGACTGGATCGTCTCCAAGGCAAAGGAGTTCATCGGCAAGCGCTCCTACGCCCGGGCCGATGCGCAGCGCGAGGACCGCAAGCACCTGGTCAGCGTCCTGCCCGTGGACGGCTCCATCCGGCTCCCGGAAGGCACCCAGCTCGTCGAGAAGGGCATCAGCACCAGCCCCGCCTACGGCCCCGTCCCCATGCAGGGCTTCGTGACCTCGAGCTACCACAGCGCCGCCCTAGGCCGCTCCTTTGGCCTGGCACTGATCAAGAATGGCCGCAACCGCATCGGCGAGACCCTGGTGGCCGCAGCCGGCGACCAGCTGGTTGATGTTGTTGTCGCAGAAACCGTACTGTTTGACCCCGAAGGGACCCGCAAAGATGGCTAATTCAGCAGCACTCGAAGGCATCAATGGACTCCGGGAAATCCGCCGCAGCCCCGCCTCGCACCTGGCGTCAGCACTGGAAGCGGGCTCCGTCCAGGGCAAGGTGGTCCTCGCCGAGGGCCCCTTCCAGACCATGGCCGGGGTCCGCGTAGACCCCAAGTCTGAAGAAGGCGCACGAATTGCCGCCGCCACCGGCGGCCTGCCGGCACGCTGCGGCGAGGTGGGCGGCGCAGACGGCGTCAGCGTCCTCTGGCTGGGACCGTCGGAGTTCCTGGTGGTTGCACCGGAAAAGGCCCACGACTCCCTGGGCGGAAACCTCATCGGTTCCCTCACCGAAGCGCTGGGCGACGCCCCGGGCCAGGTGGTGGACCTGTCCGCCAACCGCACCACGTTCGAACTGTCCGGTCCCCGCGCCCGGGCCGTCCTGGAAAAGGGCTGCGCCCTGGACCTGCACCCGCGCAGCTTCACCCCGGGAACCGCCCTGAACACCGAGGTAGGCAACATCCCGGTGGTCCTGCAGAAGACCGGGGAGGAAAGCTTCCGGCTCTTCCCCCGCGCCTCCTTCGCGGACTTCCTGGGCCGCTGGCTCCTCGATGCAATGCGGGAGTACGCCTCCCCCGAGGTCCCCTAAATGGCGCTCAGCGTCCTGGACCTGTTTTCTGTTGGCATCGGGCCCTCCTCGTCACACACGGTGGGCCCGATGCGGGCAGCGAAGCAGTTCGCCGACGGGCTCAAGGGCGGCGGGCTCCTGAGCTCCACCACCCGGGTCCAGGCTGAACTGTTCGGTTCGCTCGGTGCCACCGGCCGGGGCCATGGCTCCGACAAAGCCGTGGTGCTGGGCTTGCAGGGCCTGGACCCGGAAACCGTGGACACCTTCACGGCCGACGACCAGGTGGCTGCTGCCGCGCTCAACGCCGAACTCCTGGTGGGCGGCGACCACCGGGTGGATTTCAACTGGGATGAGGACGTGGTGCTGCACCGGCGCAAGTCCCTTCCGGCCCACCCCAACGGCATGACCTTCCGGGCGCTGGACCACGCCGGGACCGTCCTGAGTGAACGGAGTTTCTACTCCATCGGCGGCGGCTTTGTGGTGGACGGCGACGCGGACGCGGGCGACCGCGTGGTGGCCGACGCCACCGTCCTCCCCTACCCGTTCACAACTGCCGACGAACTCCTGGCGATCTGCAAGCGCGAGGGCATGTCCATCTCGGACGTTATGCTCGCCAACGAACTTACATGGCGCAGCGAAGCGGAGCTCCGGGAGAAACTGCTGGCACTCTGGGCAGTCATGCGCGAATGCGTGGACAACGGCTGCGCCGCGGAAGGCATCCTGCCCGGCGGACTCAACGTCAGGCGGCGCGCGCCGTCGTTATTCCAGACCCTGTCAGCGGACACGGGGGTCACCGATCCGCTGCGGGCGATGGAATGGGTGAACCTGTTCGCCCTCGCCGTCAACGAGGAAAACGCCGCGGGCGGGCGCATCGTCACGGCCCCCACCAACGGTGCGGCGGGAATCGTCCCCGCCGTCCTGCACTACTACGTCAAGTTCGTGCCGGGAGCCAACGACGACGGTGTGGTCCGCTTCCTGCTGGCCGCGGCCGCCGTCGGAATCCTGTTCAAGATCAACGCATCCATCTCCGGCGCCGAAGTGGGCTGCCAGGGCGAGGTGGGTTCCGCCTGTTCGATGGCTGCCGCCGGGCTCTGCGAGGTCCTCGGCGGAACCCCCGAGCAGGTGGAGAATGCCGCCGAAGTGGGGATCGAACACAACCTTGGCCTGACCTGCGACCCCGTGGGCGGGCTGGTGCAGATCCCTTGCATCGAACGAAACGCCATCGCCAGCGTGAAGGCGATCAACGCCGCGCGACTGTCCCTGCACGGGGACGGCAGCCACAAAGTATCCCTCGACAAAGCCATCAAAACCATGCGCGAGACAGGAGCGGACATGAAAACCAAGTACAAGGAGACCTCCCGCGGGGGTCTCGCCGTCAATGTAATCGAGTGCTGAGCCATGACTGCCATTCAGACTGAATCCTCCCCCGCTCCGGCGGAAACCACCGTGGAGCACGTCCTGACCCTCGACTGCGCGGAGACCCCCGGGATCGTCCACGCCGTCTCCGGGTTCCTGCTGGAGCACGGCTGCGACATCCTGGACAGCAAGCAGTTCGGCGAGCGCGACGAGCGGCACTTCTTTATGCGGGTGCATTTTGTGTCCGACGGCGATGCCTCCACCGCGGACACGCTTCGGGCCGGCTTCGCCCCGGTTGCCGAACGCTTCGGCATGCGCTGGCGCCTGGAGCCGCAGGGCGCCAAACGCCGCGTGCTGATCATGGTGTCCAAGTTCGGGCACTGCCTGAACGACCTGCTGTTCCGGGCCAGGACCGGTGAGCTGCCCGTGGAGATCGCTGCCGTGGTCTCCAACCACACGGACCACCAGGCGCTGGTGGAATGGCACGGCATCCCGTTCTTCCACGTCCCCGTCACTGCCGAGACCAAGCCGTCGGCAGAGGCCCGGCTGCTGGAACTGGTGGACGAGTACGACGTGGAGCTGGTGATCCTGGCCCGCTACATGCAGGTCCTCAGCGACGAACTCACCCGGAAGCTGGACGGCAAGGCCATCAACATCCACCACTCGTTCCTGCCCAGCTTCAAGGGTGCCAAGCCGTACCACCAGGCCTACGCGCGCGGGGTCAAGACCGTGGGCGCCACAGCGCACTACGTCAACGCCGAGCTGGACGAGGGCCCGATCATCTCGCAGCAGACCGTGGATGTGGACCACACCTACGGCCCCGAAGACCTGGTTGCGGCCGGACGGGACACCGAGTGCAAGGCACTGTCCAACGCGGTGCGCTGGCACTGCGAAGGCCGGGTCATCCTGCAGGGCAACCGGACAGTAGTGCTCCGCTAGCCCTCCCTGCCCACCCCGTCCCTCCAACCGCCCCCCCCGGACGCTCTCTCACTTAATGTGGGTTTCCGGGCGACCCTCTCTCACTTAATGTGGGTTTTGGCGTGACGCTCTCTCACCCTGGTGAGGGAGCGTCACGGCGTTAACGCTCAAACGCCGGCGAACCCAGACGCTTGAGGGTGGTCAAGCCAGCCGTTGCGCAGCCCCTTTTTGATCTTCACAAGTGCGCGCTGGAAATCGTCGGCAAGATCGTTCTTGTCGAAAACGAGGACTGTCCAGCCGGCTGATTCAAACGCTTTATCCCGCCTCCTGTCACTGAAGATCTGCGCGTCACCAAGGTGATGACCGCCGTCGTACTGGATGGCGATCCGGCGGTGACGGTAGCCGAGATCGGCCGACGGCGATCGCTCATCTCCGGTGCGCAATCGCACCTGGAGTTCGGGCTCGGGCAGCCCCGCATCGGTCATGGCCAGGCGAAGCAGCGATTCGGGGCCGGAATCGGCCCCAACCCTCATCAGGTCAAGTGCTTCACGAGCCCGCACGATCCCTTGGAGGTTCGGGTGGCGGTCAACCAGGATGCGCAGCCCGGCCAGCGTGTCGTAGGGCTGCATCCTTCCCTCGAGATCCACCCGCGGGATGCGGATCAGTTCATCGCCCATGCTCACCAGGTCAGGGAGCGGCAGGGTTCGGGCCAAATCGAGCCAGGTCCGGGACCGCGTGCTCAGCCGGATGCCGTCCACCGTTTCGAGCTCGTCTGCCAGCGTCAGCACGGTGTGGCCAAACACGCCCTTCCGGCGGACTGATGGCAGTGAACGCGGTTTGCTCAGGTGCAGCTCTGTCGAATCGGCAAGCCAGGGAGGCAGCACCTGACAACGAAGCCGGGCCGCGGTCACATGGGATATCCAAGCTCCCGGCGACGCCGCCGACAGCGCCCTGGCAGCACCCTCCAGATCAAAGTTCCAGTCAGCGGGCCGGTAGAGGCCGCGGCCCACGTTGACCATGTCCTTCCGCCGAAGCCGGTTCAGGGACACCCCGGCAGTCACGGCTGAGTCGAAAGTGAACGGAGCCGCCGCCAGCGGCCGGGGCAGAAAATCTTGCTTTCGCATGCTGGCATTGTGCACCGTATCGGCAGGAGGCTGCAGAACTTATCCACAGGGCGGCCCTGGCACCGGGGCAGGTGAGAGAGGGTTCCCCGAAAACCCACATTAACTGAGAGAGGGTTCGCCAAAAAACCCACATTAAGTGAGAGAGCGTCCTGGCTGTTTGGGCTAGACGGCGGCGAGGCGGGTGGCCAGGTGCAGCGCTGCGAGCCGGCCGGTGCCGCGGGGGTCGCCGCCGCAGAGGGAGAAGATCCGCTGCAGTCGCTGGTGCATCGACTGCCGCTCCAGGTGCAGTTCCCGTGCGGCCTGCGCCGTGTTGCAGCCCGAATTCAGCCAGACCCGCAGCGTCCCCACGAGGGCTGAATGGCGCAGGTCGTCGTGCTCCAAGAGGGCCCCGAGCTGCTGGCGGACAAAATCTGTCCGCTGCACCTCGTCCAGGGAGTGGAAGGCAAGCCGTTCCACGGCGAAGGCCTCGGCGTCGAGCACGGCACCGGTCTGCCGGGGTCCGGCTGGCCGCGGCTTATCGCCTGCCCCCACTTCCAGCGTCAGCCTGGCCTCCGTCAGGGACCAGGGAGCGGCAGTGATCCCGGCAGCTACGGGGCCAAGCGCACTGATGCTTCCCTCCGGCAGTTCCAGCGACTGGAGCCCGGCCAGGATATCGTTCCGGTCTTCCTGCGCCTTGCCCGTGCGAAGGACGGCGAGCGCCAGCAGCTCCTCATTGTCCGCGTAGCTGGCGCTGTGCCGGCCCACCCGGTCCAGCAGCTGTTCCACCGCTGTGCGGAGCTGCCGGGAGCCCGGGGACCGGATCACCACAGCCACCAGCTCGGCGGCCGGGGGAATCCCGGCGGCCGGCGCAAGCTGCTGGAGCCGCCAGTTCTGGGTGCCGGAGTCGACGGCGCGGATCAGGGCCGCACCGGCCATGTCCTTAAGCCCGGGCGGCATGCGCTGCAGCAGGGCCAGCGCCAGGATGTCTACCGAGCGGTTCCCGGCGATCCTCGCCAGGTTCACATCTCCTCCTGCCAAGGTGCGGAGGCTGAGGCGGGCGGACGGAATGCCCCGGACGGAGACATCGATGTGCGTGGTGCGTGCGCGGTCCTCCTCGGTGTCGGGAGCCGGTGCCTGGTCGGCCTCCGCGGCGTACTCAGCAGGCAGGGCGCTGCCCAGCGGAGCGCCCGAGTTGGAGGTCAGCACCACTTCCGCGCCGGTGGCATCGGCGAGGACAGCCAGGATCCGGTCAAGGCTGCCGCCGTGGGCCAGCTCCACCGCCATCGCGTGGCTTGCCCGGTCAGCCTGCTGCAGGTGCGCTGCTGATTCGCTCACCAGCAGGGAGTTGATGGCCTCCATCACGCCTACGAAAGGCACCACTTTGCGGAGCTCTATCAGCGGAAGCCCGGCGGCTTCTGCAGCGCCCACCATGGACGACGGAATGGATGGCAGGGCGGTACCCGTCTCGATGGCCAGCGCAGCCACGCCACGCTCCGCCAGCTCCCAGATGTAGCCAATACGCCGCTTGTCCGTTGCCGAAGCGAGCGCCTGGCCGCCGGTCAGCAGCAGTTCGCCGCCGCCAAGTAACGGGGCGATGTCCAACACCTCACTGGAGTGGATCCAGCGCAGCTGGGTCTGGGCCGCATTGGCCGCCGCTGCGCGGATGACAGGGTCCGCGGGGGTGAGCGTGGAATGTTTCAAAACATCCAGCAGGCGTATGGGCATGACACTCCGTCGTATAGAAGGCTAATCTTCATGACACATTGTATGTGGTGGATGTGGTCTGAGCCACATAATCTGGAACTATCCCTTTCACTCATGGAGGCTCCCCCATGCAAGACAACCTCTCCACCAAGCAGTCCGAGTCGGCAATGACGCCGGCCGAGGACTGCGAAGCCTGGCTCCAGCCCATTCCCGAGTCCCAGCGCACGCACAAAGTTTCCGGCCAGTTCTGGATCTGGGCCGGCGCCAACCTTGCTCCCATCAACTGGGTGCTCGGCGCCCTCGGCATCCACCTCGGCCTCGGCTTTGCCGATACCGTCACCGTTCTGGTTTTGGGGAACCTGATCGGCATGCTGCTGTTCGGCTGCTTCGTCCTCCTCGGCCAGAAGACCGGCGCCACCGGCATGGTCCTGGCCCGGGCAGCCTTCGGCCGCCGCGGCAACTACCTCCCGGCAACCATCCAGGCTGTCCTGGTGATCGGCTGGTGCGCGGTTAACACCTGGATCATCCTTGACCTGGTCATGGCCCTTTTCGGCACCCTCGGCTGGGTGGATCCCACTGCCCAGAACTACGCCTGGAAGATCGGTGTGGCCACCGCCATCATGGCCGCACAGGTAGCCATCGCCTGGTTCGGCTACAAGGCCATCGCAGCCTTCGAAAAGTGGACCGTGCCGCCCACCATCATCATCCTCGCCGTGATGTCCGCCGTAGCCTGGTTCGGCATGAAGATCGACTGGGGCTACGCAGGCCCGGCCGGCCAGATCCTGGAAGGCTCAGAGCGCATCGCCGCCATGAGCGCCGTGATGACCGCCATCGGCATCGGCTGGGGCATCACCTGGTTCACCTACGCCGCCGACTACTCACGGTTCGTCAGCACCGAAGTCCCCAAGAAGAAGGTCTACCTGGCCTCTGTCCTGGGCCAGTTCATCCCCGTGGTGTGGCTCGGCATCCTCGGCGCCAGCCTCGCCACCAACAGCGGCGAGATCGATCCCGGCAAACTCATCGTCCAGAACTTCGGCGTCCTCGCGCTGCCCGTACTGCTGATGGTGCTGCACGGACCCATCGCCACCAACATCCTGAATATCTACACGTTCTCGGTGGCAACCCAGTCGCTGGACATCACCATCAGCCGCCGCAAGCTCAACCTGTTCGTCGGCGTCTTCTCCCTCGCCGCCGTCATCTTCTTCATCTTCCAGGAAGACTTCGCCACGGTGCTCGACGCCTGGCTCATCGGCCTGGTCGCCTGGGTTGCCGCCTGGGGCGGAGTCATGCTGGTTCACTACTTCTGGCTCGAGAAGCGTCATCCGGGCAACCCGGAAAGGCTCTTCGACGCGGTGGGCACCAAGCGGCTCCCCGACGTCAACTGGGCCGGCGTGGTCTCCCTCCTGGTGGGCATCTTCGCCACGTGGCTGTTTATGTACGGACTGGTTCCCGCCATGCAGGGCCCCATTGCAGTAGCCCTGGGCGGCTGGGACCTCTCCTGGCTCGCAGGCGGCCTGGCGAGTGCCGGCAGCTACGCCATCCTGGGCCCGAGGTTCCACCGCAGGCACCTGGACTCCGCTTTGCCGGCCGCCACAGTTGCCAAGGCGACCGCCGACCTCCGCTTCGCCACCCAGCCCAGCGCACCGGCCGGACACTGACAACACCCCACACACAAAGAAGCGCCCGACGGCGGCAGGTCACCTGCCGCCGTCGGGCGCTTCTTGCGTTGTGAAACCGTCAGGCGACGCCCGCGGCGAGCACCCGCCTGACGTCACCCTCGTCCGGGTACGCGGCCTGCGTCCCCTTGCGGGTGGTGGCGAGCGCGGCAGCGATCGAGGCAAAGGCCGCGGCGTCGGCCAGGGACGCCCCGGCTGCCAGGCGGGCGGCCACGGCACCTGTGAACGCGTCGCCGGCGCCGGTGGTGTCCACCGCATTGACCTTGACCGGTGCAATCTGGACGAGCTGCCGGTCCTCGGCCGCGAGCGAATCAAGCACCACGGAGCCGTGGGCCCCGAGGGTGACCAGGACCTGCTGGAGCCCGCGCTCGGCAAAGCGAAGCCGGACCGCTTCCCAATCGCCGGCGTCCCCGCCGCTGCCCGGAATCTCGGCCGAGCCAAGGAACTGCGAGGCTTCGTGGGCGTTGACCAGCAGGACGTCAGTCAGGTCGGCCAGCCGCTGCGGGATCTCCGCATAAGGTGAGAGGTTCAGCACTACTGTTGCGCCGGCGTCGTGCCCCGCCTGTGCGGCCGCGAGCACTGTCTCCATGCTGACTTCCAGGCAGAGGCACATCACTGCGGCGTTGTTGATGTCATCCGCAGCCGCGGCGACGTCCGCCGGCGACAAGGTGCCGTTGGCGCCCGCCGAGATGATGATGTTGTTCTCGCCGTTGGCGTCCACGGCGATGACCGCGACGCCGGTTGCCGTGGGTGCCGTGCGGACATACCCGAGGTGGACTCCCGCGCCGGACGCCGAGGTGATCAGCATTTCGCCGTTGGAGTCGTCCCCCACTGCGCCGACAAGGCTGACGTCCGCGCCCAGCCGGCTGGCAGCCACCGCCTGGTTGGCGCTTTTGCCGCCCGGATTGACGGCAAAACCGTTGCCGTGCACCGTCTCGCCGGGCAGCGGCAGCCGCTCGCAGTAGATGGTCAGGTCAGCGTTCAGGGAGCCGACGACGACGATCCTGCCGTTCTTTTCGACGGCGGGGCCTGCAGTTGCGGCGCTCATTCGGTCACCTCAGCCTCAACGGGCTTGGGGATCAGGAGCGAGGCGCCGAAGGCGGCGACCGTGATCACGAGACCGGTGACCACAACGCTGAGGTAGGACGCCTTGGCATCCCCAAGCGCCGACGTCGCCACCAAAACTGCGGGCAGCACCAGGAAGCTCAGGCCGGCGCCGAGGTTGAAGGCGCCCGCGTTCATGCCGGGCAGGAAGCCCGGGTTTCCGGCGGGGGAAAGGACAACTCCGAGACCGTTCAGCATGATGTTGACCGTACCGGCGTACATGATGCCCAGCAAGACCGTGCCGGCGATCATCATGGGCAGGCTGCTGAGGCCGAAGAACGCGATGATGGCCAGGGCCACAATGCTGCCCAGCATGCCGATGCGCAGCACCTTGGTGTAGCCGAGCACGGGAGCGAGCCTGCCGCTGAGGGGGCCGACCAGCCAGCCGAGCAGGGCGTAGGGGGTGAGGATGATGAGTGACATTTCGGTGGGGCCGATGCCGAAGCCGGGGTCGGCCGCCTGGACGTAGGCCGGGACGATGCCGTTGATGACGGCGAAGATGCCGGTCATGGTCAGGGTGGTGGTCAGCAGCGGCGCCCAGGTGGAGCGCTGGCGCAGGTGGATGATCTCCACCATGGGCTGGCTGGCGCGCTTTTCGGTCCGCCAGAACAGGTAGAACGCGGCGGCGGCAACAACCACCAGCCCGATCGCCAGCATCAGGGTGCCGGATTCGAAGGCGCCGACAAGTTTTGAGCCTTCGTTGAGGGCCGTGAGCAGGGCGCCCACTGCAACCACGATGAAGAACACGCCCAGCCAGTCCATGGTGGTTCCGGCGGCCGGCTTGCTTTCGCCGGCGAGGAACGCGATCAGGGCGGTGGCGACGACCGCCAGGACCACCATCAGCCAGAAGATGCTGCGGAAGCCGTAGTGCTCGGCGAAGTATCCGCCCACGAAGGAGTCCACACCTGCCACGCCGCCGTTGACCGCGGTGATGAGGCCCATCAGCGCACCGTACTTCTTGGGGCTGCTGACGGCGGAGCGCAGCATGATGAGGCAGAGCGGGACAGTGGGGCCGCTGACACCCTGGATGATGCGGCCCACAAAGAGCCAGGTGACGTCCGGGGCCAGCGCGGCGATGACCGAGCCGATGGCCATCAGGACCATCATGCCCAGGAGGATCTTCTTGCGGCCGATGATGTCGCTCAGGCGGGGCAGGAAGAGGGAGAAGAGGGCGGCCGCGGTGAAGAACCAGGTCTGGGACAGGCCGATGGTTGCCTGGTCCGTGTTGAGCTCCTCGCCCATGGTGACCAGGGCGGGGCTGAGCATGGAGGCGTTGAGCTGGAAGGCCACGCAGGCAGCCAGCAGGGCCACCATCAGGGCGGTGACGTTGCTGGTTTTCGTGTTCGTGAGGGCGGTGGTGCTCATGCCGTGGCCCCTGCGGTAACGGTTTCAGCGGCGGCGGGAGCGCCGACGTCGGGCTCTCCGATGCGCACCAGAGCGTCCGTGACGAGATCCCAGAACTTCTTATGGTCCAGGTCGACAGCCACGGAGGTGTGGCAGTCCTCAGGCGCGGGGGCACGGAAGTCGGCCACGGTCATACCGAGGGTCAGCGTGCCCTGCAGTTCGATGTCCACGGGGACCTTGCGGGTGGTGACGATGCTGGGGTCGATCACGTACGCCACGGCGCAGGGATCGTGGACGGGCGGGTAGTCGAAGCCCTGCGCGTCCTTGTAGGTCTGGGTGAAGAACTCCATCAGTTCCATCACGAACTGTGCGGGCTTGGTGCCCACGGCTGCGATCTTCTCCACCACCTCGGGGGTGGCGAGGGCCTGGTGTGTGAGGTCCAGGCCAACCATCACCACGGGCCACTTTTCGTTGAACACGATGTGCGCGGCTTCGGGGTCGATGATGATGTTGAATTCGGCCACTGCGCTCCAGTTGCCCACGTGGTAACCGCCGCCCATCAGGACAACTTCTTTCACGCGTTCCACGATGCGCGGTTCCTTGCGGGCCGCCAGCGCGATGTTGGTGAGGCCGCCGGTGGGGACCAGGGTGACGGTGCCGGGTTCGTGGGCCATCACGGTGTCGATGATGAGGTCGACGGCGTGGCGCGGGTCCAGTTCGATGGCCGACTCGGGCTGGGCGGGGCCGTCCATGCCTGATTCGCCGTGGATGTCCGGCGCGTTTTCGATGGTGCGGACCAGGGGGCGGGCGCAGCCGGCGGCGAACGGAACACCGGTGATGCCGGCGATGGTGCCGACGGACAGGGCGTTTTTAGTGACCTTCTCGAGGGTCTGGTTGCCCACTACCGTGGTGACGGCCAGCAGGTCGATGTCAGGGTTGCCATGTGCAAGCAGCATTGCGACGGCGTCATCGTGCCCGGGGTCGCAGTCGAGGATGATCTTCCTGGGGGCGGGTTTCATCGAGTTGGATTCCACGTCTATTTTCTCCACGTCATTGGGGCCTGCAAGAGCAGCGGGCGCACTTATCACAGTGATCATGACATCCGAAAAGCGTCAACGTCAAGCGCTTAACGTCGCTGCAGGTCAAGCGCTTGACGTCAGTGGCCGCAATGAACTTGGCTGGCCTGGCTTGGTCCTGGACGTGCCCGCGCTATACCTGCGTGCGCAGCCCGGTGACGGGCCCCCTGGCTGAGTAGCGGTTGCCCTTGGGGAACGGCCGGAGACAGGCCCTCCCCCTATTACGATCGAGGTATGGAATCCGCGGAACAGTTGCAGCATCCCGCGCGGTCGCGGCGGGTCACGGCGGCCATGGTTGCGGCGCGTGCCGGAGTCTCGACGGCGACTGTGTCGCTGGTGGCCAACGGCAAGACCGCGGGCCGCGTCTCCGAGGAGAACATCAGCCGCGTGCGGGAAGCCATTTCGGAGCTCGGGTATGTGGTGGACGGGATCGGCAGCTCGCTGGCCAAGGGCGTCAGCTCGATCGTGATCCTGGTTGCCCCGGACATTTCCAACCCGTTCTTCGCCAAGGTGATCGCCGGGGTGCGGGAGTCCCTGGGCTCGGAGTATCAGCTGTTGCTGTCCGTCACCGACGCGGGCGAGTTTCCCCAGGCCGCCGACGTCCGGCGGCTGATGTCGCTGCGTCCTGCCGGGCTCCTGGTGGACGCACCCAACGCAGGCTTCCTGGAGGATCTCTCCGTCGCCGGCCCGCTGGTCCTGCTCGATGCCCCGGGCCTGGAGGCCTACGCGCCGTCGGTCAACCTGGACGTTGCCCATGGCGCGCGGCAGTTGGCAGCGCACCTGGCTTCGTCCGGCCACCGGAAGGTGGCTTACCTGGACAGCGTCACCGGAACCGCAACGTTTGAGGTCAGGCGCAGCGCCTTCCTGGCCGAGGCCGAGGCGCTGGGAATGTCGGTGCCGGACGGCGGGTTTGTCAGCACCACCATCGACGTCGGTGCGGCAGCGGCTGCCTTCGCAGACGCCTGGCCGCAGTGGCAGCGGAACGGAATTACCGCCGTCGTCTGCGCCACGGATACCCATGCTTACGGTGTGCTGCAGGAAGCCCGCGTGGCGGGTGTGCGGATTCCGGAGGAGCTGGCCATCGCCGGGTTCGACGATCTGCCGTATTCCGCCACGAGCAACCCCAGCCTGACCAGCGTGCACCTGCCCGCAACGTCTTTGGGAGCGCAGGCGGGCGGGCAGCTGCGGCGCCTGATGGAAGGCAGCCCGCTGGAACAGCCCCAGCTGACGCTCGAAAGTTCCCTGGTGGTCCGCAACTCCACGTCCGCCCCCTTCTGACGCTCTCTCACTTAATGTGGGTTTTTCGGCAACGCTCTCTCACTTTCTTGAAGAAAGTGAGAGAGCGTTGCCGTTTTTCCCACATTAAGTGAGAGAGCGTCCTGATGGGGGACGTGTCACACCGCCGCCGTAAGCTGGGACCATGCCGAGTAACTGGGACAGCCTGGACGTCAGCCTCCGCGAATCCGTGCAGGCGAATGTGGAGATCTACGAGCGCGTCCGCCCTGCGTTGAAGCTGGTCACCCGGGACGTCCTGCTCATCCTGCGCCGCATGCTCAAGGACAGCGAGGTGACGCCGCTGTTTGTCACCGGGCGCACCAAAACGGTGGAATCGTTCCGTGAAAAGATCTCCCGGATTGAAGAACCGCTGGAGCCCGGCGGGCCTCCGGTGCTGAAGTTTCCGGACCCGTTCCGCACGCTCAATGACATGGTGGGCGTCCGCGTCATTACCAAACTGCCGGCCGAAAACGCCCTGGCGGCCAACATCATCAAGCGAGAGCGGCAGGTGTTCGACTGCCGCGGGGACCGGGAGAAGGACATCGGATCCATCGAATCCGGCACCTACGGCTACTCCAGCCGCCACCTCATCCTGCGCACCATCCAGAACGAGACCGTCAAGGAGTATCAGCAGGTTTTCAACCCGGACCTTCCGCCCAACGGCAGCTACTTCTTCGAATGCCAGATCCGCACCGTGTTCGCCCACGCCTGGAGCGAGATTGAGCACGACATCCGCTTCAAGGCCGAGGACCCGCGTGCCTGGACACCGCACTTTGACCGCCAGTTCACCGCCACCGCCGCCATGCTGGAAACCGTGGAAACCGCCTTCGCGGACCTCCACGAACGGTACGAGGAAGTACGCAGTTACTGGGACATGGACGGAGAGGGCGCCGCGCAGCTCACGCCCAACCGCATCCGCGACGTCTGGCGCACGCTGCTGCCGCACGTGGACCGCAAGGTGGACGACGACTGGGGCTGGGCGGCCGAGCTGATGGCGGCGCACGGGCTGAACCAGACCGTCCAGCTGGCCGGCCTGCTCAGCGCCCAGCGCATCACCGAGGTCCGCAAGGCCCTGGACCACCGCTACTCCCCCGGCCCGGACCGGCTGCTGGATGACCTCCTGCTCTGGCAGTACGGCACCAAACATATTGACCTCACCGCGGAAGCGCCCGACGCCGTCCCGCACCCGCGGCGCGACAGCCTCCTGCGGCGCCTGAAACAGATTGAGCGCTACCGCCACGCCAAGGCCACGTAACCATTTCAAGCCGTGAAAAGAGACGGGCACGGGGCCGCAGGATTATTGGGCGCCCCGGACCGTCAACTACCCTTGACTGGTAGGGGCGGCTGTTGCAAACGTGCCCCCAATGCTTCCGGTTCCCGCCACGCGGCACGATCCGGCACCCGTTTTGCCCCTCTCTGACAAGGATTCCGCCATTTCCACGGACGCATTCTTCGCCTCGCTCACACGGATCCGCAACGTCATCCTGCCGGCACCCGTTCGGTCCTGGCTCAACACTTCCCGCGGGCTGCTCACGGGCTTCATCCTGGTGCACCTGGGGTTCCTGATTTTCGGCGCCCTGCTTTCCCTCCGCGGCGAAGCATTCAGCGATACGTTCATTTACCGCGACTGGGCAAGCGCCGGTTTCAACGAGGCGAACCTCAGCGGCGGTCCGAGCCCCTGGGTTTACCCCATCCTGGCGCTGATCCCCATGGCGCTGGCCGGTATCGCCGGCCCCGGACCGTTCTTCTTCCTCTGGGTGCTGATGACCACGCTCCTGAACGGCTGGGGACTGGCGAAGCTCACAGACCGTGGCCGGAACCAGGACGCGATCCCTGCGGGCTGGTGGTGGCTGATCTTCACGCTGCTGATGGGCTGGCTCGGGTTCGCCCGCGTGGACGGCCTCACGGCACCGATCGTCCTGGTGGCTCTTGCGTACGGCGTGGGCCGGCCGTTCATCGCCTCGGTCATTCTCGCCGCCGCCACCTGGGTCAAGGTCTGGCCGGCGGCAGTGATGCTGGCCCTGTTCGCCGTGGTCAAGAACCGGCTGCTCGTGGTGCTGGCAGGCGTGGCGACGTCGGCAGCCGTGGTGGCGCTGGCCGCCGTCGTAGGCAGTGTGCCCAAGCTGCTGAACTTCCTCACCCAGCAGGGCGACCGGGGCATGCAGCTCGAGGCCACCTTCACCACGCCGTGGCTGTGGCTTTCCGTGCTGAACATCGGCGACTCCCGGATGTACATGAACACCGACATCAACTCGATGCAGGTGGATGGACCCGGTACCGCCGTGATGTCCGTGCTGATGCAGCCGCTGCTGATCCTGGCGGCGCTGCTGGTGGCAGGCCTGACATTCTGGGCGCTGCACAACGGCAAGCTGAACCACGACGCAAACGGCGGCGGCGTGGACCGCACCGAGCTGCTGCTCGCCGGCGCCCTCACGCTCACCACCGCTTTTGTGGTCTTCAACAAGGTGGGCTCGCCCCAGTTCATGGTGTGGCTGGCCCCCGCGGTGGCAGTGGGCCTGGCGCACAGCTGGCGTGAATGGCGGGTCCCCGCGGCCATGCTCATCGCCATCGCCGTGGCCACCTTCTTCATCTACCCCTTGTTCTACGATGCACTGAGCCACAACAACCCGCTGATGGCCGGCGTGCTGACCATCCGCAACGTCCTCCTGGTGGTGCTGTTCCTGTGGTCTGTCCGGCGGCTGTACTCGCTGGGCAAGAAGGCTCCCGCGTCCGTCCCCGCGCTCAAGGAGTCCTGACATTTCCACGACGTTCTTCGACCGGCTGGTCACTGTCCGCAGCACGCTCCTGCCCGCCCGCGTGGTGGACTGGTTTGCCCGTCCGTCCAGCATCTGGTGGGGCTTCGCGGTTATCCACCTGTATTTCCTGGGCTGGATGGCGTCGTTCTTCCTCAGCGGCGATACGTTCAGCGACACCGAGCAGTACCGGCAGTGGGCCATGGACGGCTACAACCCGGACAGCCTCGACGGGAAGATCAGCCCGTGGGTCTACCCGGTGCTGGCACAGATCCCGATTTTCCTCGCGAACATCGCCGGATCCAGCCTGTACCTGCTCTGCTGGTTCCTGATTATCACGGCCCTCAACGCCGTCGGCCTCGTGTACCTGACCCGCGGTCCGCGGAAGGTGCGCGGCATTGCCCCGGCCTGGTGGTGGCTTTTTTTCACCGTCTTTATGGGGTATCTGAGCTTCGCCCGGGTGGAAGGGATCACCGCTCCCCTGGTGCTGATCGCCCTGCTCTACGCCGCTGAACGCCCCGTGGTGGCGGGCGTCCTGCTGAGCGTCGCCACGTGGATCAAAGTGTGGCCGGCGGCCGTGCTGGTGCCGATTGTGATCGCCAGCCGGAAGCGCATCCAGGTGCTGGCCTCCGGCGTCGCCGTTACCGCCGTGGTGGGCCTGGGCACGTACCTGTCCGGCGGTTTGCCGCACATCATGGACTTCCTCACCAACCAGGGCGAGCGGGGCATGCAGCTTGAGGCCACGTTCTCCACGCCGTGGGTATGGCTGAGCGTGTTCAACATTGCCGGCTCCAAAATGGCGGACAATACGGCCATCAACTCCACGGAGGTCTACGGCCCGGGCGCTTCGGTGGCGGCGTTCCTGATGCAGCCGCTGCTGATCGTCGCCGCGGTGGTGGCGGCCATCCTGCTGGTCCGGGCTCTGAAGCGCGGGGCCGAGCGGGAAGAACTCTTCCTCGAAGGCGCCCTGATGATGACCACGGCGTTCATCGTGTTCAACAAGGTGGGTTCGCCGCAGTTCATCATCTGGCTCGCGCCGGTGATCATCGCCGGGCTGACCCACGACTGGGACCGCTGGAAGGTCCCGGCCGCCCTGCTGATGGGGATCGCCATGACCACGTTCGTGATCTACCCGCTGTTTTACACCCCGCTCATCCACGCCCATCCGGTGATGGCCGCCATCCTCACCACCCGCAACGTGCTGCTGGTGGTGCTGCTGTGGTGGTCGGTGAAGCGGACGGCGGAGCTGGGCCGGAAAAAGGCGGCGGTGCCGGAGGCCAGGACCGCCTAAAGCGGACCGGCAAGGGTATGCGGTACCCGTGTTCTTCCTCGCTCACAGGCAGGGAGAGTACGCTGTGATGATCACCGTTATGCAGCGTGCGGCGCCACAATTTTTAGCTTGGGTGTAGATCTTCCCCGGCGTTCCGGAGTGATGCGTAGCAGCTGCCCAACCTCCCACCCACAGTCGTCTTCCGCTGCTGGTTGCCCTTAGGGATGCCAGCCACGTGTAGCGGGCAAGGTCATTACCCTCCCGTCCTCCAGCCAGCCGCGCGGCTTGCATCACGGCACCAAGGAATTACGAAAAGTAAAGAGGAGCCCCCATGGATCCCGGGGCAGTTTCGGCGTTGATTGTCGGGTACATCGCCGCTATATCTGGTGTTTTCCTGCTGTACTCACCACTGATTGTTCTCGCGGTCGTCTTGTTGCTCGCCGGCGGCCTGCTGCAGCTATTGGCCTGGCCCTTCCTTGCCCTGATCCATAAACTGCGCCGGAAGTCTGAACCGCCCCAGGACACATCATGGCTTCTGCACTAAATCGCCGCAGCAGGATTCGCTATCCGCCGCTACACGCCAGGCCTTAGACGGCGTGACTGGCGCTGATCACCCTGTCACGCCCGGCAAGAACCCCGGTCACCGCAAGGAGCACCATGATGCCTGCGGTGACGAGAAGCGGAAGCGTCCAATCTCCGCTTACGTCGCGAAGCGCGCCGAACATCACGGGGCCCACTGCAGCCAGGGCGTAGCCAACAGATTGCGCCATGCCGGACAAGGACGCTGCCTGCGGGTAATTCACCGACCGCAGGCTGAACAGCGACAGGGCAATGACGATCAGGCTTCCGCAGCCCAGAGCCCCAAGGAGGACCCACAGCAGGATGAGGTCCGGCGCAAGGGCCAGGCCGAGGAAGGTCACGAACATCAGCGCGCCGCTCGCGAAGGACACCAACCTCTGGTCCGAGCCCCGGTGGAGGATTCCGCCTGCAACGAGGCTGGCAAACACGCTGACGAGCAGGAAAAGGGACAGATGGAAGCCCGCAGTGGCTGCCGGGACACCGCGGCTTTGTTCGATGGTGGGCAGCCAGGCCATCAGGACGTAGAACGCGATCGACTGAAGTCCCATAAAGATCGTCACCTGCCAGCCCAGGGCTGAGCCCCAGGGCGAGCGGTAGGAGACGGCCGGCTTGGCGGCCTCGGCGGTGCCGTGGCTGTGCCGGCGCAGCCACGGCAGGAGCACGGCCATGGCGATGAGAGCCAGCCCCACCCAGATGCCGAGGGCAAGCCGCCATCCGGCCGGGGAGGTTTGGGCCAAGGGCACGACGACGGCGGCCCCGATCGCCGCGAACGCGGCCTGTGTGGCGGTGTAGCTTCCGGTGACCTGGCTGACCTTCATCGGGAAGTCACGTTTTACGAGGGAAGGCACCAAAACGTTGAGAAACGCGATGGCGAGGCCGATCAGTCCGGTGCCCGCCCAGATGAAGCCGGGCACGGGAAGTGAGCGAAGCACGATGCCCGAAGCGAGGATCAGCAGGGACATCCACAGCGCCCGGTCCAGGCCAAGCCTGGCAGCAAAGCCGGGCGCCACGGGTGAGAACACGGCAAAAACAATAAGCGGCAGACCGGTGAGGAACCCTGCCGCTGCACTGGAGAGCTCAAGTTCGCCGCTGATGTTCGCGAGGACCGGCCCCACGCTGACAAAGGAGACCCGGAGGTTGACTGCGATGAGCAGAACACCGATGAAGGCGACGCCGAACCTTGCAGTGCGATCCGGTGCGGTCCGGGTGGCGGGGATCATGAGTTCAGGCCATCGGGCCGGTGTTCGGCAATGAGTGCTGCGGCCATCTTCCGGGCCCGGCGAGCGGCCAGCTTGTCGCCTTCGGCAGCGGCAATAATGGAGCCCTTCATGAGGATGTGCCAGGACAGTGCGAACGCCTCGGAGTCCTCCAGTCCCGCTTCGTCGGCGAGGATCCGGACCTGCTGACGGATCCTGGCCAGGTACTCGATGCTGGCCTTCCCCAGCGGATGCGACGCCCCCATTTCCAGCAGCACCTTCACGAATGAACAGGCTTCGAAGTCGTCGTCCTGGAACCACTGGTGGTAGACATCGAAGATGGCCAGCAGCTGGTCCTCGGGGTTGTCCGCCCTGCTCTTGGCCTCCGGAACGACGGACCCCAACATCCACAGCTCGTCGCGCCGCTTCAGGAAGGCGAGCACCAGATCATCCTTCGACGGGAAGTGCCGGTAGAACGTTGCCTTGGCGACGCCTGACGCGCGGATCAGCTCATCCACACCGACATCGCGGATGCCGCGGCGCGAAAACAATCCGTAGGCCGCCACCACGATGCGGGTATGGACGTCAGGAGCTTCAAGGTCGTCGGCGATTGTCCTCATGCCAGCGAATTCTACCTTCGCCATACGAGATTCAACCGTCGGCTGAAGGTATGGCGACCGGCAGAGGACCCGCTCACCGGCAGTCAGCGCCGCGCGGCCCGCTGTTCCTGCAGCCAGCCCCACGCATGCCGGGCCCAGTCAAGCGGTTTGCCTTCGATCAGCAGCTTCCGCGTGTGGATGTCCAGGACCAGCAGGTAGAACGTGAAGAGCAGGGCCGTCACGAACGCCAGTGACGACGCATCAATGGGGAGCTCCACGAAGGACCAGACCGAGAGCTGGTCCTGGGCGCCGAACACCACAAAGAACGTGACGCCTACGTAGAGGCTTCGGATCTGCCAGTCGTTCCGGATGCCGGTGACGGCCAGGAACGGGAGGAACCACAGGATGTACCAGGGCTGGATAATGGGCGAGAGCATCACGACGGCGGTGAACGCCAGGGCCAGCCGGCGCACCGCCCGCGAGTAGTCGCCGCGGAACATTAGCAGCAGGACCAGCCCGATGGCAGTCCACTTCATCCCGGTACGCAGCAGGTCCGCGAAGGTGCCGCCGGGCAGACCCAGCACGTTGCCGAGGAACTCAACCTGCTGCCCCAGGAACCCGGACGGCGAATAGCCGGTGTACCCCGGCGTCGGGTCCATGATGGCCCATACCCAGCCGAGGCCAAGGTTGTACGGGATGCCGCTGAGGGCAAGCACAGCGAAGCTGATTCCCGCCGTCGCGCCCCAGATCAGGAACTTTCGCGTCCAGGACGCGGCGGGCCCGGCCCACATGACCCCGATGAACGGGAGCAGCAGGACGGTGATCGGCTTGATGCCGATGGACGCGGTGACCAGTAATATGCCGGTGAGGTAATGTTTCGTCGCGGCGAAGTAGACACCGGCGACGGCGAGGCCCACCATGAGTGCATCGTTGTGGGCGCTGGCCACGAAACTGATCAGGAACAGCGGGTTGGCCACCGCAATCCACAGGGCCCTCGCGCCGTTGATGCCGTGCAGTTCGGCAAGTTTGGGGACGTAGATGACGCAGAGCAGCACCCCGACACCGGCCAGCAGCCGGAAGAGGAAAACGGATACGTCAGGCTGGGCGCCGGTAAGCCCCACAACGCCGCGCGCGAGCCACAGGAAGTAGGGCCCGTAGGGAGTCCTGTTCTCGGCCCAGGCGGGGTCCGCGCCAAGCGAAAACCAGTTACTGAGGGTGGAGATGCCCACCTCGTAGGGGTTTTGGCCTTCCATGACCAGGCGCCCCTGGCCGGTGTAGGCATACACGTCGCGGGAGAAGATGGGAACGGCGAGGAGGAGGGGGAAGGACCAGGCGGAAATGGCGATCACCACCGACCGCAGGGAATGCTCACCCCAGTCCCCCAGCCGCTGGCCGAGCCGCAGCCAGGAACGCATCAGCAGCATGGCTCCCACCGTGAGCAGGACGGTGGACAGGGTGACGCCCCAGCCCTCGGTCCGCAGCGCGATGACCACCGGCTGGCGGATCATGGGTGAACCGTTGGCGATCCAGCCGGTGCCGATGGAACCGACGAACATCATCAGGGCGCCGAGGAACCCCTGCCAGATGGCGATGTAAGCCCGGCGCTTGGCAGGCACGGTGGCTGGGGGCGCGGCGGACTTCGGGACTTCCGTCGCGGCCGGCGTCTTTTTCGACGGGCCCGGGAAAGTCTCCGAAGTGCTGAGGTGCGAACCGCCTGCCGTCATGTTTTGTGTGGTCCCCTACTTACGTTACGGCGCTGGCTGAACCAGCTATAGGCCGGTCTACAACCCCGCCATTTTAGCAGTTGGGATGCGGCGTGCCCCAGACTGGTAGGGGCGGACGCGCCCGTCGTTATCCGAACGAAGCGGCATGCGGTCCCGCCAACTTATCGGCAGAAGCTGCAGATGTGCGCTTCACCAGCACGAATGGACGCACACCATGCCCGCACGCAGCGCCCGGGACGCCCGGACCGGCACACCCCAGCAGCTCCAATCCGTCCGCGCCACATTACGGTCTCCGCGTCGGCTGAAGACCGAGGCACTCGCCGGGCTGGTGGTGGCGCTGGCCTTGATTCCGGAAGCCATCGCTTTCTCGGTCATCGCGGGCGTGGATCCGCGGATCGGCCTGTTCGCGTCCTTCGTCATGGCCGTCACCATCTCGTTCGTGGGCGGCCGGCCCGCCATGATTTCTGCTGCCACCGGCGCCGTGGCCCTGGTCATCGCGCCGCTGATGCGCAGCCACGGCCTGGACCACCTCATCGCCGCCGTGATCCTGGCGGGCGTCTTCCAGATCCTCCTGGCAGTCCTGGGAGTGACCCGGCTGATGCGCTTTATCCCGCGCTCGGTGATGGTGGGCTTTGTAAACGCGCTGGCCCTCCTGGTGTTTATGGCCCAGATCCCGGAACTGATCGGCGTCCCCTGGATGGTGTATCCGCTTGTGGCAGTGGGCCTTGTCATCGTGGTGGGGCTGCCAAGAATTACGACGGCGGTGCCCTCACCTTTGGTGGCCATTGTGGTGCTCACCCTGTTTGCCGTCCTCGCCGGGGTGGATGTCCCCACGGTTCAGGACAAGGGCCAGCTCCCGGAGAGCCTGCCGTCCCTGTTCATCCCCAACGTCCCGTTGACGTGGGAGACGTTCCAGGTCATTGCCCCGTTCTCGCTGTCGATGGCCCTGGTGGGCCTGCTGGAGTCCCTGATGACAGCCAAGCTGGTGGATGACATCACGGATACGCGCTCCAACAAGACCCGCGAGTCGTGGGGCCAGGGCGTGGCGAACATCGTCACCGGCTTCTTCGGCGGCATGGGCGGCTGCGCGGTGATCGGCCAGACGATGATCAACGTGAAGGGCTCCGGCGCGCGGAGCCGGGTGTCCACGTTCCTGGCCGGCGTCTTCCTGCTGGTCCTCGTGGTGACGCTGGGCGACGTGGTGGGCCTGATCCCGATGGCCGCCCTTGTGGCCGTGATGATCTTTGTTTCGGCCATCACCTTCGACTGGCACTCCATCGCGCCGCGGACCCTGCGGAGGATGCCGAAGTCCGAGACCGGCGTCATGCTGATCACCGTTGCCGTGGTCTCCGTGACGCACAACCTGGCCATCGGCGTGGGCGCCGGCGTGCTGGCGGCCATGGCCCTGTTTGCCCGGCGGGTGGCGCACTTCGCTACGGTGGAGCGGACCGTCGTCGAGCTCAACGGCGAACACGTGGCCAAGTACACCGTGGACGGCGAACTGTTCTTCGCCTCCTCTAACGACCTTTACACCCAGTTCGAATACGCCCTGGACGCCGAGCCGGACATCAGCCGGGTAATCGTGGACCTGCACGCCTCGCATCTCTGGGACGCGTCCACCATCGCGGTACTGGACTCGGTCACTGAGAAGTACCGCCGGCATGGCCGGGACGTGGAGCTGATCGGGCTGAACGAGGCGAGCATCCAGATGCGCCAGCGGCTGGCAGGGAAGCTGAACTGACGGGCTGAGCCGCCGCGCATTATCGGCGGCGGTCGCTGTGTACCGTGCGGTTGCGGCCCAGGGATTTGGCCGTGTACAGGGCCTCGTCCGCGGCGGCGATGACATGGTCTATGTCCGTTGTCCCGGCATCATAAAGTGCCACGCCATAGCTGACGGTGGGCATTTCAAGTCCGTCGGCAGTAGGCACCTGGGCCAGGCGGCGGCTGATTTCCTCCGCAATGTGTTCAGCCCGTGCAGAGGAGGCGCCCGGAATCAGGAGCACAAATTCCTCCCCGCCATAGCGTCCTACAAGGTCCGTGGACCGGACGGTGTCCTGGCATGCCCCGGAGAAAGCCTGCAGTGCGACGTCGCCGGCAGCATGCCCGTAGGTGTCGTTCACTGCCTTGAAATTGTCCAGGTCGGCGAGGATCAGGGCGCCGGTTCCCTGCGTGACAGCGCGGTCATTGAGCAACCCGGCGGCGAGGTCGAGGAAGGCTTTGCGGTTCAGCAGGCCGGTGAGGTCATCGCGGGTGGCCACCATACGCAGGGCGCGGGTCTGCTGTTCGGTGCTCAGCCCGGCCATGCTGAAGGAGACCACCACCAGCAGCACCATGGTGACCATGGTGGTCACAGCGGACCCGAAGTATGTGACAAAAATGGGGCCGTCCTGGCCGTCCAGAAGGAAGAAAACCAGCCGGCCGAAGTAGAAGACGGCCATGACCGCGGCCGCGGCAGCCATCGGCACCCGGACCCGCGAATAGCCCGGCTCCAGGCGCCAGAGTTCCTGCGATGCCAGAGCCAGCGTAAGGCACATGGCCGCGAGGAACACCACGCCGCCGGCCCAGACGTTGGTCCCGGGATCGTCGAGGGCCGTGGCAAGCAGGGTGACAAGCGGCAGCCCCGTGAACAGCCAGCGTTTCGGCGCTACTTCCCGGAGCGACCGCGCCCCCGCCCAGACGGCAACACCGCCGTGGACCAGCAGCACGTTGCCCAGGATGTTTGCCCACCACTGGTGGGAGGTCCCGTTGAGGAGGAACGCGGCGGAGCCGCCAAGGAAAAACACCAGCGCGAGGCACCACCAGCCGCTATACGGAGACCGGGTGGTGCGGTACGACGAAAAGTAGAACAGCAGACCCAGCACCAAGGCCATCACGCCAAAGGCGATCCTCAAGGTTGCTGTATCAAGGACCATTTCCGAAGTTCCCCCAACGTCATTGTGATGCAACCCTCAGTATCGCACCGCCGTCGGACAAAATTGACGCGCTGGGGCACTCCCGAAACAGCACCCGGTGCAGCACCGGCGCGGGCAAGCGCCCTTCATCTCCCGAAGCAGCCCTCGGTGATGAGGACCACACAAAGATAGTATTTACAGAAATAGTTTCCACGGATATAGTTGTATCTTGAAGCGTTGCGGAGGATCGTCCGCGATTCGTTCCATCAGAGGAGTAGTTCATGACTAAGATCGCCATCGTCACCGGCAGCACCCGTCCCGGCCGCAACAACGCCGGCGTTGCCGAGTGGGTTCTCGCCCAGGCACAGCTGCGCACCGACGCTGAGTTCGAGATCGTCGACATCGCCGATTACAACCTGCCGATGCTGGACGAGGCCTACCCGGCCGCGTACCAGAACTACCAGAACGCCCACACCATCGCCTGGGCCGACAAGATCGCCGAGTTCGACGGCTTCGTCTTCATCACCCCTGAGTACAACCACTCCGTGGCGCCGGCACTGGCCAACGCCCTGTCGTACCTGAATGCCGAGTTCGCGAACAAGGCAGCCGGCATCGTTTCCTATGGTTCGGCCTTCGGCGTCCGCGCCGTTGAGCACCTGCGCGGCATCCTGTCCGAGCTGCAGGTCGCCCACGTGCAGAAGACCGGCATGTTCTCCCTGTTTACCGACTTCGAGAACTTCTCGGTCTTCAAGCCCACCGAACTGCAGGCACAGACCCTGGCTCCGGTCCTGGACCAGCTCGTGCCGTGGACCAAGGCCCTCGAAGCCGTCCGCGCCGAAGCATCTGTCGCCGCGTAACTTACGCACACCCCGAGCGCCGGTGCTTTCGGCGGGCCACCCGCCCGCCGGAAGCACCGGTTTTCGCTGTTAAGTGGGAGGCCAACCGGCCCTCCTCATCCTGAAATCTGACGAGAAAAGGCATTTACGTGGAGCGTATTATGGGCGTGGAAAGGGATTCCATGCCGGCCACGCAGAAGCACACCCCGACCACCGGGGACCTTGATGTGATTTCGCAGTGGGGGCTGGTCATCGAGGGCTTCCAGCACACCAACAAGAAGGTGCACGCGGAAGTTTCTTCCGCTTTCTCGCTGGAACCTGCCGAGGCCGAAACGCTCCTGCGGCTGGTCCGCACTCCCGGTGCGCGGATGCCGATGGCAAAACTGGCCCGTGAGGTGGCATTCAGCAACGGCGGCTTCACCAAGATCGCCGACAGGCTCGCTAAGCGGTCCCTGGTCCAGCGCAGCCCCTGCGCGGAGGACCGCCGGGTTGTTTACCTGGAGCTGAGCACCGAGGGTACGGCGACAGCCAACGAACTGGCCTGTTTTGTGGCCGGTCTGGTCTATGCCAACTTCGTGGACATCCTGGGAGCCGAACGGGCGCAGCTTGTTGCCGAAGCCATGGCCGAGCTGCGGGACGCCAACAACACCTGATTCGACGCCCACCCGCGCATCGTACGCGAAGGCGAAGGGCGCTACTGCCCCGGCGCCCGGATGATCCGGCGTTGCGCAGCCACGGCAATGGCGGACGTTCGGTTGTCGACGCCGAGCTTGCCGAAGATGTGCACCAGGTGGGTCTTGACTGTGGCCTCGGAGATGAACAGCTGCCGCGCGATGGCCCTGTTCGTCAGCCCGGTGGCCAGCAGTTCCAGCAGCTGCACCTCACGCGGCGTCAGGGCGGTTCCCGGGCTGCTGATCCGCCACATCAGCAGCGCAGCAACCGTCGGAGCGAGCGCCGTCTGACCAGCCGCAGCGGACAGCACCGCCTGGCGGATCTGCTCCGGCGGCGCATCCTTGAGCATGTACCCGCTGGCGCCCGCCTCCACCGCGGCCAGGATGTCCGCCTCGGTATCGTACGTGGTGAGGATCAGGACCGGCGGCGCGGAATCCAGCTGCCTGATCGCCGCCGTGGCAGTGACCCCGCCCATTCCGGCGCCCATCTGCAGGTCCATCAGGACAACATCCACGTGCTCCCCCAGCGTTCGGAGCCGGGCGAGTTCACGCAGCGCCGCGTCCCCGTCCGCGGCCTCGGCGGCAATGCTGAAGTCCTCGAATTCGGTAAGCATGGCGCGCAGGCCGGCGCGGACCACGGGGTGGTCGTCCACCAGCAGGATGCGCAACGTCCCCATCAGCGCTGCTCCCCTGTGAGCGGGAGCCGGATTGCGACGACGGCCCCCTCCCCCGGTGCAGACTCGACCTCCAGTGAACCGTTCAGTTCCGTCACGCGGGCGGCCAGCGAGCGCAGCCCGAAGCCGCTCCCGTCCGCGCGGCCAGCCACACTGGAACCCGGCGCGTCGGGCTCAAAGCCCGTGCCGTCGTCGTACACGTCCAGCGTGACCTCGTCACCGAGGAACGCGAGGGTGACGACGGCGGAGCTTGCCTTCGCGTGGACTCTCACGTTGGCGAGGCTGGCCTGCGCGGCGCGGAGCAGCGTGACGCTGTACTGCGGCGGCAGCTCGGCCGGGTCACCCACGAGCTCGAACCGGCAGTGGAGCCCTTCGCCGCGCGCGGCGGCCAGGGTTTCGGTTTCGGTGCAGAGCCTTTTAAGGGTTTCGGGCAGAGAGGACTCCTGGAGCCGGGGCGCGGTGAGGTCGCGGACGAAACTGCGGGCCTCGGACAGGTTTTCCGACGCCGTCTGCTGGACCAGCGCAAGCCGTTCGGCCGCCGTGCCAAGATCGCCGCTGGCCAGGGACTTCTCCGCGGCCCGGGCCACCAGGACGATGCTGGACAGGCCCTGCGCCAGGGTGTCGTGGATTTCGCGGGCCAGGCGTTCGCGCTCGGCGGCCACTCCGGCCTCGTGCTGGGTCCTGGCCAGCTCGGCGCGGGTCCGCCGGAGCTCCTCCGCGGCGAGGCGCTGCGCTTCGCCCTCCAGATACAGTGCGCGGTAGGCGAGCCCGGTGACCACGGCGAACCCGGCGCCCAGGACCGGACCCAGGACCATCGGCAGGGCGGGTGAGGGCAGCCCGCTGGCCACCCATTGCGAAGCCACAACTGCCGCTGTCATGACCGTGATGGTGACCAGGGCGGCGGGGCGGGGCAGCACATGCAGGTGCAGGAAAAACAGCGGGAAGGCCACCCAGGAGAACTCGGCACTGCCGGCGAGGAGGACACCCCACAGCGCCGTGACCAGGCCCAGCCACGGGACGGCGTAAGGATGGGGATTGAACGTTGAGCGGCCGGCGTCGTACCGCTTCTCCAGCAGGGTGCCGGCGAGGTAAGCCCCGGCCAGGGCGACGGCGAGCGCGGACCAGAGGTAGCGCCGCACACCCGCGTCCGCGCCGCCGTCGGCCATTCCCTGCAAAAGGTGAAGCCGCAGGATGGCGACAAGCAGCAGCACAGCGAAGCCCACATGAAGTGTCACCCGCAGGAACCGCAGGACAGCGGCACCCGACGGGGTGGTCTGTGGGTCCGCGGCAGGCATTCCTTCAGCTTAGGCGCCGAAGTCCGGGCCTGGATCAATCAAAAGGTTGACCGGCGCTTCAACCTTTCGTCACCGCGGGATCAACCGCCTTCCCGATGTGGGCCGGTCCGGCGCACGGGAGGGTGGATTCAGAAGGAAATCCACCCTCCCCGAAGGAAGTGCAACGTGTTTCTCGCTATTCGTGATATCCGGTTTGCCAAAGGCCGGTTCGCCCTGATGGGCGGAGTGGTGGCCCTCGTGACGCTGCTGCTCGTGCTCCTGTTCGGGCTCACTGCCGGACTGGGCGACCAGTCCACCTCCGCGATCGGCAAGCTCGGGGCCGGGACCGCTGGCGGGTCCGGCGACAGTTCACGGTTGGTGGACAGCATCGTGTTTGGCGCGCCGGGCAGTAACGAGCCGACGGCGTCGTTCACCGAGAGCGAGGTGACAGCCGCGCAGGTGGATGCGTGGCAGCGCGTTCCCGGCGTGGCGCGGGCTGAGCCGCTGGGCATCAGCCAGACGCGCTTCCAGGCGGGCGACGGCGGGACCACCGATGTGGCGGTGTTCGGCGTTGCGTCGGACGGCGGGCTGGCACCGTCACCGGTGCGGGCGGGGACGGTGGTGATCGGTTCCACGGTTGCGGCAGATTTGTCCCTCGACGTCGGCGACACCGCCAGGGTGGGCGGCAATGAACTGACCGTCACTGCTGTTGTGGATGACCAGTGGTACTCACACACCGGTGTGGTGTGGACGGCGCTGCCGTCCTGGGCTGAGGTGGCGCACATTTCACCGGCTGGTGGTGCGGCGGCGAATCCGCCGGTGGCCACCGTCGTCGCGGTCACCTACGAGCAAGGTGCCGCGGTGGACGAAGCGGCCGCCAATGCCGCGGCGGGCACGGTCAGCGCGAGCCGGACGGGCTCGTTCCAGGCGCTCGGTTCCTTTAAGAGCGAGAACGGCTCGCTGATGCTGATGCAGGGCTTCCTCTATGGAATTTCTGCGCTGGTGATCGTGGCCTTCCTGACCGTGTGGACCGTCCAGCGGACCCGCGACATCGCCGTCCTCAAGGCCATGGGCGCGTCCGGCAGGTATGTGCTGCGCGATGCGATGACCCAGGCCTTGCTTGTGCTCGTGGCAGGCGCGGGGATTGGCGGGGCGGTGGGTGTGCTGGGCGGGTTCGCCGCGGCGCAGGCCGCGCCGTTCCTCGTTACTCCGGCCACCACCCTGCTGCCTGTCCTGGGAATTGTTGCCCTCGGGCTGGCGGGCGCCGCGCTGGCAGTCCGCCGGGTCACCACGGTGGACCCGCTCATCGCCCTCGGCGGCAACTGAAAACCCCTCCCCTCCACGAAAGGTCTTTTTCGATGACTGTCTCTTCTTTGTCCGTCACACCGCTCGCCGCGTCGGCAGACAGCGCCTCACTCCCCCTGATCCTGGACAACGTCACCCTCGAATACCCGGACGGCGGCGGAACCATCAAGGCCCTGGACAGCGTCAGCCTGGGGGTCGCGGCCGGTCACATGGTCTCGCTCGTTGGCCCGTCCGGCTCGGGCAAGTCCAGCCTCCTGGCGGTGGCTGCCACCCTGGTCCGCCCCACGAGTGGGCGCGTGCTGATCGATGGGATCACGACGGCGGATCTGAAGGATGCCGACCGGACCGCCGTGCGCCGGGAGAAAGTGGGCATCATCTTCCAGCAACCCAACCTCCTGGCGTCGCTCACCGCCGTCGAGCAGCTGATGATTGGGCACCATTTGCGCGGAAAGCCGCTGAGGGCTGCGCGGTCCCGGGCTTTGGAGCTGCTGGGTCTCGTGGGGCTGGAGGCGTCTGCGGACAAGCGGCCGCACCAGCTTTCCGGCGGGCAGCGGCAGCGCGTGAACATCGCCCGCGCGCTGATGGGCAGCCCCAAAGTGCTGCTGGTGGATGAGCCGACGGCGGCGCTTGACCATGAGCGTAGCGCGTCGATCGTCGGGCTGCTTCGCCGGGTCACCGACGATTTCCGGGTGGCCACGGTGATGGTCACCCACGACACCGAATTCGTTCCGCTGACCGACGCGGTGGCGGTGATGCGCGACGGCGGGTTGGCGGCGCCGGCGGTGCCGACGCAGCCGGGCGCTGGCCTTGGGTGATACCGGACGGCCCTATGGTGCTCCGTTATCGTGCCCGCGCGAGCGTCGAGGTTGGCAGGGCAATGGCGATCAGAACGGGTTCAGCAGCCGGTCCACGAACTGCCGGGTGCGTTCCTCCCGAGGGTTACGGAGCACCGTGTCGGGGTGGCCGCGCTCCACCACCACCCCGCCGTCCATGAAGATGACCTCATCGGCGACCTCACGGGCAAACGCGAGCTCGTGCGTTACCACCACCATGGTCCAGCCCTCGTCCGCCAGCTCCTTGATGACAGTCAGGACGTCGCCGACCAGTTCCGGATCGAGCGCCGATGTGGGCTCATCAAAAAGCAGGAGCTGCGGACGCAGGGCCAGCGCCCGCACAATTCCGACGCGCTGCTGCTGGCCGCCGGAGAGTTCGAAGGGATAGCTGTTTTCCTTGTCTTCAAGCCCTACCCGGGCCAGCAATTCCCTGGCTTCCTTCACGGCCTCGGCCTTGGACCGCTTCTGCACCTGCACCGGGCCCTCAATGACGTTTTCCAGGGCGGTCCTGTGCGGGAAAAGGTTGTAGTGCTGGAACACCATCGCACTACGGTCCCTCAGCGCCGCCAACTGCTGCTTCGACACCGGGCCCGAAAAGTCGACGGTCAGCTCACCGGCGAAGTCCACCACTCCGGCGTCGGGAACCTCAAGCCCGTTCAGGCAGCGCAACACAGTGGTCTTGCCGGAACCGGACGGTCCAATCAAGGTGACCACTTCACCTCGGCTGACGTTCACGTCAATAGACTTCAAAACCTCATGGCCGCCGAACGCCTTGCGGAGTCCACGGACGCCCAGGAGCTGGGACCTCTCCGTGGACCCGGAATCAGTGGGCAACATAGCGGTCCAATCTCTTCTCAAGGGCGAACTGTCCGCCGGCGAGGACCAGGCAGATGATCCAGTAAATGACGGCCGCTTCCAAATACAGGAGCATGAATTCCTGGCTGAAGGCCGCTACCTGCTGCGCCTGGCGGAACAGTTCGGTCACGAGGATCAGCGAAGCCAGCGAAGTGTCCTTGACTAGGCTGATAAAGGTGTTGGACAGGGGCGGGACGGAGACCCGCGCGGCCTGCGGCAGGATGATCCGGACCAGCGACTGGCGGCGGGACATCCCGATCGTATGGCCGGCCTCCCACTGGCCTTTAGGTACGGACAGGATGGCTGCCCGGATGACCTCCGCGGCGTAGCCGCCCACGTTGAGGGAAAAGGCGATGATGGCGCTGGGCCAGGGGCTGATGGTGACCCCGATGGAGGGCAGCCCGTAAAAGATGACAAACAACTGCACCAGGAGGGGCGTACCCCGGATCACCGAAATGTAGATCCGGGCGGTCGTCGAGAGGACCCGGTTACGGCTTAACCGCATCAAGGCGACGATCAGGGCCAGCAGCAGCCCAAAGGCGAATGAGACCAGGGCCACAGGAATGGTCCCGGTAACGGCACCCAAGAGGATCGGTCCCAGTGCCCCCCAAACGAGTTCCCAGTTGATCATGACCCGGCGCGGCGTTCTTGAACGATGTGCATCGCCGCTACTTGGTCACGTCCGCGTCGAAGTATTTCTGCGAAATTTTGGCCAGGGTACCGTCGGATTGCAGTTCGGTGAGCGCCTTGTCGACAGCGCCCGTCAGGCTGGTTGAGCCTTTCCGAAGCGCGACGGCACTCAATGACTTGTCTGTGGTTTCGGCGGCAATCTTGATGCTGTCATCGCGTGAAGCCTTCTGCTGGTCCAGGTAGGTCAGTTTGTCGTTGATTGTTGCATCGACCCGTCCCTGCTTGAGCAGCGCGATGGCCTGCGCCCAGCCCTCAACTGCCTCGACGTTGGCGCCGCTCTGCTGGGCCAGCTTGTACCAGTTGCTGGTCAACGATTGCGCCGTGGTTTTGCCCTTAAGACTGTCAAAGGAAGTGATGCTGTTGTTATCGGCCTTCGTGACGATGACGCCCGTACTGACCGTGTAGGGGGTCGAGAAATCATATTTTGCCTTGCGTTCGTCAGTGATCGAGACCTGGTTGGCTACGACGTCGAACCTCTTGGCTTCCAGGCCCGCAAAGATGGCATCAAACTGGGTTTCCTGGAACGTGGCCTTGACGCCCAGCTTGTCGGCCACTGCCGTGATGATCTCCACGTCGAAACCGGTCAGTTCGCCGCTGCCGTTGGCGTGGAACGAGAAGGGCTTGTAGGTTCCCTCGGTGCCGACCTTAAGCACGCCTGCGCTCTTGACGTCACTCAAAGAAGTATCCGTCCCACCGGCGGGCGCCGAGCTGGCTGGGCCCGTGGACGCGGAACCGCATCCGGCCAGGGCCAGTCCCGCAGCCGCGATGAGGCCAATGACGGAAACTCGTGTGCGCTTCATAATGATCCTTCGTCCAGGAGCAGCAAGGGCTCGCCGACTTGGCGGCACCATCACTTGCGACGATAGCAACACTGCAGAAAGATCGCAGGCACCGGCTTCATCCAACCTCACGAAGTGGCTCCGACAACAGTTCACAGGGTTCGCCGATCACTGCCGCCGAGCCCGGGATCGCTGGCCCGCTATCGGCAAGTCGGTGTGCGAGGTGCGACTGCCGAGCTTTGAATGTGGAGCGTTGTTCCGGTGGAGCGGCCCTGAAGGTCAGATGATTGATTCCCGATCGGCCTGCCAGTAGCGCAAGCCGGCTTCCTCAAATCTGGACTCGAGGGCATCGAGTCCTGCAGACATCTTCAGCGTTCGCTCGCGCTCAGTAGTTGGAAGCAGCCAATGGAAGCCGATGTGACAGTCGCCGACATGGCAGGTCTGGAGGTCGGGGCCAAACGGATAGGGCAGGGAGATAAGCAGGTGATCACAGACCGACCCGGGTAGCCATGCCTCTCCGATGGGCACCGTGTGGCCGAGGCCGAGCTGGCCGGTTCTGTTGTAATACACAGTCATGGCTAGTAGTACGATTGCCCGGACATCGTCTGCCTCCGTGCAGAGAATGAACTCCTGCCCGTAGTTTGTGCCCTCCGTTGTGGCCCACCCTCCAATCGAAACATAGGTCCAAACGCCTCCGTCTGATGCGGGGCAACGCGTAGGACTCTAAAATGTGGATTCTCTTGGTTCGGGCCGCCGCTCAAGCTAAGTGCCTCTACTAATTGGCCCTCGAAGAAGTGCCGTACGTGGTCTTCCAAGGCGCTGCAGACGTCGTCGCAGGGAAGGATATCGGTCATCCCCCGAGTCTAGGACTCCGGCGAGAACAGCGCGGTCCCGGTCTACAGCGGCAAGTAAAGAGCTGCTGCCGCGGCGTCCAGAGAACATCTAAGGCCGGCGCGGCGCACGTGTGCCCTGCCGTCTGGCCGGCCGCGCCGAAGCTCTGTTCCGCCAGGTCGCGCATGAGCGTCTAGACCGAACGCTGATAACGGACGTTACGTAAACCTGTACTCTGCGTATCTCATCAGATGAATCATCCGGGTCCTCTCCCGCCGAGTCTCCCTGATCGCAAAAGTGAGCCATCAAGGAAAGACCGTTCCGCTACCGAAGCCCCCGCGGCCTACTCCCGTTGATTCCGCTCCCTAATCAAGATTTCCGCAAGATTTCTAGTAATGGTGTTGTTTGCGCACACCATTACTGCGAACCGTGTATGTTTGATCCATGACCGAACGAGAAGATCTTCTCCGCAGACTTGAACATGCAGGCATCCTTGGCGCAATTAGCTGGGCCTATCGCTCCGCTGCGCGGCAAGTGGCAGAAGATTATTCCGAGGAATCCGGACACGACGCGGCGTGGGTAGGACAGACGCGGTATACCCTGTTTCGCGATCGGCTAGACCGAGTGTTCTCCTGCGGCCGCTACTCACTCGCTGCGGACGCATTGCCCGGCGAAGGTCGAGATGTCGTAACAGCGACACTGCCCCAGGCTGAAATCGACTCGATGCCTCCGATCGAAGCGGACGTTGTCCGACGTTCAAACTTGAATAAAAGCGTCGGCTGGGCCTTTGAAGACATCCGGTGGTTGTTGGCATCCGGTCCATACCGGAAGCTGGACGCCATTCGGTGGGACAGGAAAAGTCAGACCAAAAAGCTAGTCGCGCAACAGCGAACTTTCAATCCAGACCAGGCCTCGCTGTTCGAGACCCTTCCCGAAGACGAAACAGCAGCGCTGTTCGACGCCACCGCATCCCCGGATATTGATGATTTGGATCGTCTGACCCTTGTTGTTGCTCATTCGCAAGACGTCCTGTCTTGGCTCGGCGAACTGGGGATCGGGATGCCTAGGCTAAGTCAGGGGGACGGATCGGCATGGAACTGGTTCTCAAACCTCCTCGCCGCACCCCCCGTCAGGACAAATTCTCGTCCTGTTGTCCAAGTTGCCTCGACTGACGACCATCTGAACGAGCCCGACGCGCCCGTCAAGCTAAAAAGCAGGAACACTGCAAGCAACCGACTCCAAAAGAACGCTAATAATTGATGAACAGCATCGTTGATGGACCCAGCCGAGCAGCCGACGTCGCCGCCTTTTTCGACGGTTCCCGTCTTACAATTGCGCGCAAATTAGCCGGTTGGCGGAAGAGCAGCCTTGCCACGGCAATCGGTATGAGTCCTGCAGCGGTTAGCTCATGGGAGTTTGGAGACAAGCGTCCTAGCCCAGCCGCGATTGCTCAACTGGCGCTCACACTGCAAGTGGACCCCAGCTTCTTTTCTTCGCGGCCGGGCTCGCTCTCTTTAGCGAAGAGCACCCCACATTTCAGGTCTCTCCGGTCGACCAGCCAGATTGCTCGGGACCAAGCGGACGCATACGGGCTACTGGCCGTTGATGTAGCCTCGGCGCTGGAAACTCGCGTAGAGCTTCCAGCTGTCAACATACCGGTCTTCCCCGTAGACGAAAGTGGTTTGGAAGGCAACGGTCCCGAGCTGGCCGCCAGGCATGTACGGGAGGGGTGGAGCCTGCCAGCCGGCCCCATCAGGAACATGGTCCGTCTGCTCGAGAACAACGGCGTCTTGGTGGTCTTCAGTCCTGAGCAGACTGCTTCCGTTGACGCGTACTCATTCTCTACCGCCGTTCGTCCTGCCATTGTCTTGAATCCAGTAAAGCGCGACTATTATCGCCAGCGATTCGATGCCGCACATGAACTGGGTCATCTAGTTATGCACGGAGATGCGGAACCAGGTGGCCGCCTTGTTGAAGAGCAAGCAAACAGGTTTGCATCCGAATTTCTTGTTCCCGAAGCCGAAATTAAGGATGAGCTGCCAACGGCTATAAACGCCGCCGCTTGGAGGACACTTGGACGGTTAAAGGAGGAATGGCGCGTGAGCCTTCAGTCGCTCCTGTTTAGGGCGCGCCAGCTCGGGCGGCTATCGGATGTCTCGTACAGAAACGCCATGATGACAGTCTCTGCAAAGGGTTGGCGTCGGGCTGAACCAGGCCTAATTTCAACCGTCGAAACACCGTCGCTACTCGCTCGTTCAGTCGAGTTGTTAACCGCAGAAGGAGTGAGTGAGCAGGCGCTGATACACGAGTGCGGAGTGCCCGCCGAACTCTTTCGCGTTATGACGGCGCGCACTCCTGAGTTGACGCTAGCGACGCCAGACTCCATGCACCCACCTGAGGGCAAGCCGCAGAAGGCACAAGTGATTTCGCTGCTCCACCGCCGCGAGCTTCATTAGAGCCGAGAATGTTCATGCCGCGTTATCCGTGGCCAGTAGCTGAAGGATCCCCGGCAGCATCCCGCGCCCTTATACGAGCCGGGCCGCATGTCTTGACTTTCTTTATGGGACGGGCTTAGAACTCAACCTGACAGGACGAGGTTTGGAGGTGCCATGGTCGGTCAGCGGATCGGGTACGTGCGCGTGAGCACGCTGGACCAGAACGAGAAGCGCCAGCTCGAAGGCCAGGTTCTGGACCGGATCTTCATGGACAAAGCCTCGGGCAGGGACACCGTCAGGCCAGAGCTTACGGAACTTTTGCGGTTCGCCCGAGACGGGGACACCCTGGTGGTGCACAGCATGGACCGGCTCGCACGCAACCTCGATGACCTGCGCGCCCTCGTCCATAATCTAACTCGCAAAGGCGTACAGGTAGAGTTCATCAAAGAGAACCTGGTCTTCACCGGCGAGGACTCCCCTATGGCTAACCTCATGCTCTCCGTCATGGGCGCCTTCGCTGAATTCGAACGTTCCCTCATCAGGGAACGCCAGCGGGAAGGCATCGCCCTGGCCAAGCAGCGCGGGGCGTACAAAGGCCGAAAGAAGACCCTGACGCCGGAACGTGCCGCCGAGCTGGTCCAGCGCGCCGGCCGCGGCGTTCCAAAAGCCCTCCTTGCCCGTGACTTCGGGATCAGCAGGGAGACCGTCTACCAGTACCTCCGGAACGCCAAGCTGGAATGAGCGTTACCCCGCACTCCCCATCGTCGTGCCCCATAAAGACGCAGCCATAGTTTGACGGAATCTTCATTATCGGCGTTTGGTATTGGGCAGGGGAGTGCCTGCAAGGGGGCGGCTTCGTGGCTCTTCCACTTTTAGCGTGGCGGCAGGTGTTCAGCATGCTTGTTGGGCTGCTGTGTACAACAATAACCGGAGCCTGTAATGGTCATGGTTGTTAGCGGCCATGAAAAACTGCCCATAGGCGGCCACGAAATTGCCCGCTGGCGGCCAGTAGAACTGCCTGCCGGTGGCCATGAGATCTGCCCACTTCCTTACTGAACCGACCGCGTCTTAAGCGGTGGGGGCCTCTCCCTGGGGTTTGATGACGGTGTCTAAGCGCACCAAGCGAACCAGGAAGAGGCCCTGTATGAAGTCTGACGGAGAAATCATGGAAATACTTGCTGCCTACGATCTGACCGGGTCGTTGCGCGCTACCGCGGAGCTCACCGGCTGCTCGCACCACACCGTTGCCAAACACGTCCAGGCCCGCGACGCGGGCCGGCCGATCGGGGAACCCGCGGCCCGCGGCCGGGTCACCGACGGGTTCCTGCCCAAGATCGAGGAATGGATCGAAGCCTCCAAGGGCCGGATCCGTGCCGATAAGGCCCACGAAAAGCTCCTCGCCCTGGGCTACACGGGTTCGGAACGCTCGACCCGCCGCGCGATCGCACAGGTTAAAGCCGCGTGGCGGCTGGGCCATACCCGCGTTCACCGGCCCTGGATCACCGAACCGGGAATGTGGCTGCAGTACGACTTCGGCGACGGCCCAAAGATCGGCGGGGTGAAAACCATCCTGTTCGTGGCCTGGCTGGCGTTCTCCCGCTTCCGGATCGTGATCCCGCTGCGGGACCGGACCGCGCCGAGCGTGTTCGCGGCCCTGGACCGGTCCTTCCGGATCCTCGGCGGGGCACCGACCTATGTCCTGACGGACAACGAGAAGACCGTGACCACGGCCCATGTTGCCGGGGTCCCGGTCCGGAACCAACAGACCCTGGACTTCGCCCGGCACTACGGGATCACCGTGCTGAGCTGCCAGCCCGCGGACCCTGCCACTAAGGGCGGAGTTGAAGCGTCCGTGAAACTCGCCAAGGCCGACCTCGTGCCGAAGGACACCAACCTCCGGGCCGAGTATGGCTCCTTCGCCGAACTCGAGGCCGCCTGCCAGGTCTTCATGGACGAGGTCAATCACCGTGAGCACCGGGTGACGCGGCGTAAACCCGCGGCGGTGCTCGCCGAGGAAGCCCCCAGGTTGCACCGGATCCCGGACACCGCCCACACGGTCGCGTTCGGCCTGGCCCGCAGCGTTCCGGAGAACACCCCGATGGTCACCTTCGAAAACGCCCAGTACTCGGTCCCGGCCCACCTGCTCGGCGCACGGGTGTTCGTCCGCACGCACGGCACCGGACCGGACGAGCAGGTCATCATCGTCCACCACGGCGCCGGGGGACCGGTCGAAGTCGCCCGCCACGGACGGGCACGGCCCGGCAGCCCCGCCATCAACGATGAACACTTCCCCGGAACCAGGGCAAAGGTTCCTGGCGATTATGAGGTCAGGGCCCGCAGCGCTGACGAAGCAGCGTTTCTGGCCATCGGCGAGGGCGCCAGGACCTGGCTGATCGAAGCCGCCGCGGCCGGGACGGCACGGATGAACGTGAAAATGGCCGAAGCCGTCACCCTGGCTAAAATCGCCGGCACTGACCACGTCGATCGGGCACTCGGCGATGCCGCCCTGCACGGCCGGTTCGCGCACCCGGACCTCGCCTCGATCCTGAACGCCAACATCCGCCGCACCACCACGCACGCCGCCAACGAAGCGACCTCCCTGACCCAGGGAACCAGCGCGTGGGCCGCTATCGGAAACCCCGCCCTGAACACCACCGCCAACATCACGCCGGAGGAGGCCCGATGAGTCCCGTGACCACGACCAACACCGCGGCTCCGCCGCTGCCAGCGGACCTGGAGGCCCTGATGCGGTCCCTGAAAATGCCCCACGCCCGGGCGCTGGCCCCTGAACTGATCGCGACCGCCCGCGCCCAGCGCTGGGAACCTGTCGAGGTCATCAAAGCCCTCTTCACCGAGGAAGCCGCCGGCCGGGCCCGGTCCATGCTCGCCTCCCGCCGCAAAGCTGCTGGCTTCCCGACCGGCAAAACCTTCGACGCCTGGGACCCGGACGCGTCCTCCATCCCCGCCCCGACCCAACAGGCCCTCCGGACCCTGGAATGGATCAACCGGCGGGAAAACCTGGTGGTCTGCGGACCCTCCGGAACAGGGAAAACCTTCTTCCTCGAAGCCCTCGGCCAGCAGGCCGTCGAAGCCGGGATGCGCGTGGCCTGGTTCAGGCTCGAGGACCTCGGCGTCCTGATCCGGGCGCACCGCACCGACGACAGCGTCACCCGCGCCGTCACCCGGATCCTCCGCGCGGAGCTGGTGGTGATCGATGACATCGGCCTGTTGCCGGTGGCCACGGACGCGGCCGAAGGCCTCTACCGGGTCGTGGACGCAGCCTACGAAAAACGGTCCGTCGCGATCAGCTCCAACCTCCACCCCGCCGGCTTCGACGAACTCATGCCGAAAACCCTCGCCACCGCCACCGTTGACCGGCTCCTGCACCACGCCCACGTCTGCCAGACCAGCGGCGATTCCGTCCGCCTCACCCAAGCCCTCGCCGGAAAAGGAGTCACCCGCCTGACCTAACCAACCCAAGAATGGCCAACCCCGCCGAACCAATCAGTGGGCAGATCTGTTGGCCATCACCGGGCAGTTTTACTGGCCACCAGCGGGCACATCAACTGACCGCCCGTGGGCAGAACGTAATGGCCATTGACACATGGTTCCGATATCCGCGTGCCGCGCGTTTGAGGTTTTTCGCGCTGAGGTTCGCCGCCTCGCTGCGGGCGTTTGTGACCCGTGTCCGGCAGAACGTGAGCAGCTCTCTCCGCCACATCCGCAGGGTCAGAAACAGTGATTTGGCCTCCCGCATCCTGGTTGCTTTCACGGCGTGTTCGAGTTCGGCCCAGGCGCGGTGGAACGCGTCGATGTGATCGGTCTTTAGCAGTTGGCGGACGTGTTCTTTGATGCCCCAGACGACGCCGAGCTCGATGTCGGAGGCGATGATTTCCTGCATCCGTCCGCGCTGGGCGCCGGACATATTTTCCTGATTGCACGTCAGCAGCTTCCGGGATTTCCATGCCGGATCCGTGGCCCGGCCGCGCCTGCCATGCAGGTCGTGGGCCGGCGCCGCCGGACCTCGGTGACCATCTGATTCGCCCGGGCCACCACATGCCAGTGATCGACGGTGATTGCTGCCTTGGGCAGGGCCTTGCGCACTGCCCGGCGGAACTCGGTGGACATATCCATCGCCACCAATTCCACCCTGTTCCGCCACCACCGCGGCCGGGCCCCGATCCAGTCCCGCACCGCCTGGCCGCGACGGCCATCCACGATATCGAGGATGGCCCCGGTATCCAGATCGGTGAACACGATCGACCAGGGCTCGACCCGGGTGACCTTGCCGGCCTCATCCTTCAAGTATCTGACCCGCCGGAAACGGTGTTCATCCACGCCCAGCCGGCGAACAAGTCTTCGGTCCACGCCCCCGTCCAGGACGGCCGTGTCAGCTGTGACCCGCATGACGGTCGTCCATGACACGCCGGCGGCTGCAGCGACCCGGGAGACGGCACGCAGCTCTGTGGACAGCCCGGTGACGATCCCGGCCACCAGCCTGCTGGTCAGCCGGGACCGCAACGGAATTTCATCTGTGGTCTGCACGAACGACCGCCGCGGACACTCTGGTTCCAAACAGGCCAGCCGCCGCTTCCGGACCCGGACTTCCAGCGGCGCCCCGCCGCACTGGACATCCCGGACGCGATGAATCGGGCGAGCCTGGACCCGGGACGACAGCACACCGCAGTCCGGGCAGGCGCCTTCGCGTTCGACGGGTTCGACCAGCACCGCCCGGGCCTCGCCGGAACGCTCGGCGGAGAGCACAACATGGCCCTCCAAATTGAACAGAATCGACGCGGCATCACACGTCTGCGTAATCTGTAACAAGGCTCGTAGTCCTCAGCAATAGATGTCTCGACAACACCTATGCTCGCAGGGCTACGAGCCCCTTCATTTGAAGGACACCACGCTAAAAGTTGATGAGCCGGTTTCGTCCCGCCCCGGAAGTCGGAACTTGTTCGGCATCCAGCGGCAGGGAGGTCCGAGAACTACCTCGGCGGTCTGGGAAACGAGGGCCTCCGACGCCTGCCGTTCAGGAGCTCCTGCCTAAGCCCGTTATTGACGTCTATGCCGTCGATCCTCAGACGTAATGGGGTGCTCAGTCATCTAAGTTGGTGGTGGTCTCGGAGTTCGCACGCAGGGAGAAATCCGGACGGCCGGGCCCCGCACTCGTATTCCTGAGTGCGGGGCCCCATCATGAACGTATGCAGGAACACGGCAAGTTAATCCAAGCGGTGAAGATGTTTCATACGCTTGCCTGGTTCATAATCGAGGCTTGCATGCTCTACGTCCTGTACTCGGGCATCCGCGGACGCACGGATCGGAGGGCAGGGCTTGCAGCCTCTGTCGTAGCCCTGGAGACATCAGTATTTGCCGCCAACGGATTTCACTGCCCGCTAACTGCCGTCGCCCGCAACCTCGGAGACAGCACCGGCTCCGTCACTGACATTTACCTTCCGCAATGGCTGGCGAGGAATCTCCCGGCCATCCATGTCCCGTTAATAATCATGGCGGTAGCTCTTCACTGGCGAAACCTTTCGGCTATGAGACGGCGATAAAGCCCAACGAACCATCGCGGGCGTTGCGCGTGTAGACGCGGGCACTGAACGTTTATGCCCCAGCAGCGCACGAAGCGTGTGTTGCTGGGGCATAGTCTGTGAGGACGGCCTTAATCGTGGGTCCTTACCTTAGGAGTAACGATGCGCGCACTTGTGGTCTACGAGTCTTTGTGGGGCAATACCGAGAAGGTTGCGCGGGCCATCGGCGCCAGGCTTGCCGCCAACGCCGACGTTGAAGTGGTGAACTCGGATGACGCACCAGAATCAGTTGCCGGATACGACCTTTTAGTGGTCGGTGGCCCGACGCACGCTTTCTCGATGACACGCAAAGCCACCCGGGCCGACGCAGTCAAATCCCACTCGGCCCCGCACGAGCCGACTCGTGGAATCCGGGAATGGCTCAATGTGGTTGAACGACCCAGTACCGTGATTGCCGCAGTCGCCTTCGACACCCGGGTCGACAGCCCGAGGCTGCCCGGTTCAGCGGCCAAGGCGGCAAAGCATGAACTGCGCTCACTCGGATTCGACACGTCCGTCAAGCAGCAAACCTTCCGCGTCCATGGCTACGAAGGGCCACTCCTTAACGGTGAGCTCGAACGGGCGACGGCGTGGACCGGCGATGTACTTGCGCGCCTTGGCGACGACTCATGAAGCCACACCTTGATCTCAAGGCCCAGGACCGCGTTGAAGTTTCCTCCGGCAGGTTGCCTCTTATTTGGACGTGGCTCTCTGCCTCCGCCGGTGTGCTCGCGTTCACCGGCAGCGTTCTTGGCCTCCTCCACCCGGCAGCGTTTTACGGGCGTGAGACGGATCTGCTATTCAACGCGGCTATTGCCCAAGATGTGGTGAACGGCCTGCTGGTTGCTCCGTTGCTCGTGATCCTCGCCTGGCTGGCCAGAAGAGGATCGATCAGTTCGTGGCTGTCATTGGCCGGTTTTCTTGGTTTTACCGCGTACAACTACTCGATCTACGCTTTCTCGATCCAGTTCGGTCCAATGTTCCTGATGTGGGTAGCCGTGCTTGGCCTCTCCATATTCGCGCTGGCTGGCACCCTGGCCAGCGTAGTGCCGGAGGCTACTTCCTTGATCGGGCGAACGGCTACCCGTCTTACCGGGTGGGTCCTTATCGTGACCAGTGTCCTGTTCACACTTCTCTGGCTGAGCGAGATCGTCCCTGATCTTCTGGCGGGTGTCCCGTCGACCAGTGCCTCGACCTGGAATGTGCCGACTAACCCGGTACACGTACTTGATCTGGCGTTCTTCCTCCCAGCGGTAATCACATCCGGAGTGCTCCTAATTCGTGAACACGTATGGGGACACGCAACAGCGGTAGGGTCCCTTGCTTTCCTTGGACTGACGACCCTACCGATACTCGCGACGCCCATCGTCTCTTATCTTCGGGCTAGCCCTCCCGGATGGCTGATAATGATGCCGATCGGCGCCCTCTCCGTAGCCCTCTGGGCGGTCTTCTTTCGGCAACTCCGCTCAACACGTCGACAACAACATACGCGTTCAATGGGTAGCGACCAGCGCTAGGAGCAAGGCGGAGGGCGGGCTCCCTCATTAGGGAACGCCAAAACGAAGGCATTGCCCTGGCCCAGCAGCGCGGCGCCTACAAAGGAAGGAAAAGGACCCTCACCACGGACCGGGCGGCCGAACTGGTACAACGCTCCGGCAGCGGTGTCCCGAAAGCCCTCCTTGCCCGTGACGACGGGATCAGCAGGGAAACGGTCTACCAGTACCTGCGCCACGCCAAGCTGGCGTGAAGCACTCCCCCGCCGGCACAACCGCATGCTTTGCCCGATTGGCGATAGCTTGACGAAAGGCTGGTTATCGGCGCTTAAAGCACGGGAGTAGTGCTGGCGAATTTCAACTTTTCCTGTGGCTATGAGGAATGGGGCGCTGTCCCTCGGACCATCAGCTCCGGCGTGAAGCGACGATGCTCGAAGGGCCGCTCCCTGTCATCAAGTCGCAGAAGCACCAAGTCCACGCCGAGGTCGGCGATCGCGTTGACCGGCTGCGTCAGGGTTGTCAGGTCAAAAACATCCCAGGACGCCATCTGAATGTCGTCATAGCCGATCACCCAGACATCGTCTGGAACCGCGAGTCCCAGTTTCCTCGCGGCATCGAGAACCCCAAAGGCGACAACGTCGTTCGTGCAAAAGATCGACCGCGGCCCATTCGGCTTGGCCAGGACCGTGAGGGCTACAGCCCGCGCTGAATCGTGAGAGAACTCGCTGTCGAGGATGTGCTCGGGAGGGACATCGATGCCATGGTCACGCAGATGATCGAGGAATCCTGCGCGCCTTTCGTGCCCAGTGCTGACGCTGTTATTGCCGCCGATCACAGCAAAGTCCGTCCGTCCAGCTGCCATAAAGTGCGCGGCGGCAAGTGCGCCGCCGGCACAGTTGTCGCTAGTCACCAGGTCACAGCTTGCGCTCTCGATGCTGCCGACCACCAACACGACCGGAAGATTCAACCGCATCGCGGCAGCCAAGCTGGCAGACCCCTCGGTCGCGGAAGTAAAGATCACACAGTCGATAAGGCCACCCTGCATTGCCTCTACAGCGGCAGTCTCCCCCGAATCCGCATCCGACGCCCACAACACCATCTGCAGGTTACGCCGGGTGAGCACCGTCCCGAGAGCATCAATCAACTCCGGATAAAAAGGGTTAGTGATACGCCCCGTCACGACCCCGACCGTGCCCGTCCGTCCAGTACGCATCGCGCGCGCCTGCTGGTTAGGGACATACCCGGTTCCCTCCAGAGCCGAGAGCACACGATCACGCGTCTCCTCACGAACATTCGGGCTATTCCGGAGGACTCGGGACACCGTCATCTGCGAAACACCGGCCAGCCGCGCAATGTCCCTGCTCGTCAGCACCGGCGGTTCTTCACAAGCCATCGATGATGGATGCTATCGGCGCTAAGGGCGAGCAGAGCAAGCCAGACGACTCCGAAGCCGATCCAGCGTTCCGTGCTTAGGCGCTCGTCAAGGACGGTTATGGCGATCGTGAACTGCAGTATGGGGGTCGTGTATTGCAGCAAACCAATGGTTGTCATCGGAAGTCGCCGGGCTGCTGCGCCGAAGAAGAGAAGGGGTACCGCTGTGATGAGTCCACCGGAAGCCAGCAGCCAAAAGTGGGTCGGTCCGTTCTCGAAAATGGTCAGCCTCTGGTGGGCAGCTAAGGCGCACATGACGGTAACGGCCAAGGGCGCCAGGATGAGTGTTTCGGCCGTTAGGCTTGTGGCCGCATCGACTAGGCCGCCGATTTTCTTTTTGACTAGACCATAGGAACCAAAACTGCACGCCAGGGTCAATGCTATCCAGGGCAGTTGGCCGTACGACGCTGTGAGGACGAAGACGGCCGCACCACCCAGACTTACGGCCACCCATTGCATGGGGCGAAGCCGCTCTTTGAATACAAGGACGCCTAGAAGAACGCTCACTAGAGGATTTATGAAGTACCCCAGCGAAGCTTCGACAGCTCTACCGCTGATGACGCCATAGGTGTAGGTAAGCCAGTTGATCGAGATCAAAACGGCGGCGAGCACGAGGGCGGCCAGGACCTTGGGGCTGAGGAAAGCGGACCGGAGGGCTTTCCAGGAACGGGACAGTGCGACGAGCAGGGCGCAGACAACAACGGAAAAGATGACCCGGGAGGCGACAATTTCTATTGGACCCGCTGGCACCAAAATCGTGAAGTAGAGGGGAAGCAGCCCCCATAGCCCATAAGCGCCCAATCCATATAGCAATCCGGATGGAATTGCTCGTGCCCCCAATACGGCAGTGGGTGCTTTTTGCTTTACGGACATGCCTGCTCCAACGAACGATCAACAGTCGAGCCGGCGGCTCATGAAGGGCGGGGTGGTTCCTGGCAGATATCGACGTGTTCCAGGCACTGCCGACCCCGCTTAAAGAACACCTGTTCCTTTCGACTATACCGAACGTTTTACCTTAAAAACTAGTTTCGGGTCAACTATTGACGGACGTATTTATCGCCCATAGCGTTTGCTATCAGCACCAGAGCACAAGTGTTGTCCGGTGTTATCGAACGATGCCGCATAGGGTGGGCACGCAAAACTTAAGGAAACAGGACATGGGTTTGCTTCAATCGAAGGTTGCTTTCGTAACAGGAATTGCCCGCGGTCAGGGCCGCTCGCATGCTCTCACACTGGCGAAGGAGGGGGCAGATATTATCGGGCTGGACCTTTGCGAAAAACTCGATTCCACGGTGTACCCCGGATCTACGCTTGCCGATCTACAGGAAACCGTCCGCTTGGTGGAAGAGACCGGCCAGCGGATCGTCGCGGAGGTAGCCGATGTCCGTGACCTCCCGCAGGTAGAGAAAGTATTCCAGCGCGGTATCGAGGAGTTCGGACACGTTGACTTCGTAGTCGCCAACGCCGGCATCTTCGCCTCCGGAAAGTTCTGGGAAATTGAACCGGCAGCATGGCAAGAAATGCTGGACATCAATCTCACCGGCGTATGGAACACGGTCCGCGTTGCGGCGCCCTCGATGATTGCCCGCAATCAGGGTGGTTCCATCGTCATCACAGGATCAACGGAATCTATCAAGGGCATGGCCAACACTGCCTCCTATTCGGCAGCCAAGCACGGCGTCACAGGGCTCATGCGGACGATGGCCAATGAGCTCGGTGAATACGGCATCCGGGTCAACACCGTCAACCCCACATGCGTGGATACCAACATGATTCAGAACGAAGGTGTTTACCGCCTGTTTCAACCGCAGGCCGAGACCCATACGCGAGAATCAGTTGCCGGCGCTTTCGCCTCCACAAATGTCATCCCGGTGCCTTGGATTGAGCCGAGCGACGTCAGCCAGTCCATTTTGTGGCTGCTGTCCGATGCCTCCCGGTATGTCACCGGCGCTGCCCTGCCCGTTGACGCCGGCTTCACAATCAAGTGAGCCTTGAACGAAGAGGACATGACATGAACGACTACGGGATGCGCCGATTTGAAGGTAAGAACGTCGTGGTAACGGGTGGAGCGCAAGGCATCGGCAAGGCCATCGCTCAACGCTTCACCCGGGAAGGGGCCCGCGTCTTCATCGCCGACCTCCAGGAGGAAAAGGCGAAAGAAGTTGCTCTCGAGCTGGGCGGCTTCAGTACACGATGCGATGTCAGCAGTGCCCAGGACGTGGACCAAATGATTGCAGAAGCCATTTCCGCTCTCGGCTCCATCGACATACTCTGCAACAACGCTGGAACCATCACCATGCGGTCAACAGTCGAATTAACCGAAGAAGACTGGGATCAGAACATGGACGTCAATGCCAAGGGGACATTCCTTTGCACCCGCGCCGTCCTCCCTCACATGCTTGAACGGAAGCAAGGCGCGATAGTCAATACGGCGTCCCAGGCCGGTAAACGCGGTTACAAGTTGTTCACCCACTACAGCGCCTCCAAAGCGGCAGTGATCCTCTTCAGCAAGGGTGTAGCGCTGGAGGTCGCGCCTTACGTTCGCATCAACTGTGTCTGCCCGGGAATTGTCAGCACAGACATGATGGAACGGGAATATGCCTGGGAGGAAGAGATGACGGGCGATTCCAAAGCCAGTATCCAGGAACGTTGGATGTCGGGGATCCCCATGCAGCGCTTTCAGACACCGGATCATGTCGCCGGGGTGGTTGCCTTCCTCGCCTCCGAGGACGCCAGTGAGATGACCGGCCAGGCCATCAACGTTACTGGCGGCATGGTTATGGAATGAGTGCCGCAACGAACCGCCCACTCCGATGGGGGATCCTTTCCCCGGCTCGCATCGCTGATGACGTCCTGCCCGGCTTGATTTCTTCAACCCGGAATCAGCCTGTGGGTGTGGCCAGCCGCGATCCACAACGGGCGAAATCATTCGCGAAACGGTTCGGCCTTGACCGCACGTACGCCTCGTATCAATCCTTGCTCGAGGATCCTGATATCGACTGCGTCTACATTCCTCTACCGAACAGCCTTCATGGCGAATGGGTACGACAGGCGATCAACCACGGGAAACATGTTCTCTGCGAAAAACCGCTCGTCACCACGGCGGCTGAGGCTCAAGACCTTTTCGCACTTGCTGATTCACAAGGCGTCCATCTGGCAGAAGCGTTCATGTTTCGCCATCACCCCAAGACGCGCACCCTGATTGATTTGGTCCAGTCAGGAGCCCTTGGTGCGATTCATACAGTCCGCTCATCATTCAATTTCATGACAGAGACTCCGGAAGACGACATCAGATTCCGGTCAGATTTGGGCGGAGGTGCCCTCCGGGACGTTGGGTCCTACTGTGTGAGCCTCAGCAACCTGTTACTCGGCGACGCTCCTGTTGAAGTCCAGGCAGCATCAGTACCATCCCCCCTGGGCGTCGCTGAGCGCTTTTACGGAACGATGCGCTACACGAATGGTGCCGTGGCACAGTTTGACTGCTCCATGCGTTCTCCCCTGTCGGTACATGTTTCCGTGCTGGGCGAAAAGGCAGAGGCGATCGTGTCCATGCCCTGGTACGCCCACAAGGCACCACACTCCATTCAGCTCAAAGCGCACGGAGGGGATGAAACGCTCCTCGCCGTGCCCGACACGAATGCTTACTTCCTCGAAACTGAAGCCTTCGCTGCGACAGTGCGCGGTGAGCGGCCACCGGAAATTCCGGGATCAGAAACAGTCAGAAATCTGGAGACCCTGGAGCGTTTAGCGGCATCGGCGACTCCAGGCCCCACCATTCCCGCAACCACGCCATAACCACCCGGGTTTGCCGGCGCTGTCCCAGCCGGCTTCCTGCCTGAATGCGCAGTCAACGGACATCAGTTTTCAACACTACGCAAAAGACCTTCCCTCGCTGTTTGCGCCGGCAGGCGAAGCACCACGGGGATAACAGTTATGCCGGAGAACCAGGGGGAGAAAATTCCCCGCTGCACGGCCGCACAGGGCCGGAGCAGCCTCCACCTCCACGAGCGACCAGGATTCATAATCCGATTGAGAGGAAGAGATGCGCAGATACAAAGCAAAGATGCTTTCAGCCGGCGCCCTCATAGCGTCAGCAGTGATGGCGCTGACGGGGTGTTCCGGCTCTACCGCCGGTTCAGGCAATGAGGGCGGGGAAACCTTGAACGTGCTGTCATGGGAGAGCTACCACGATCAGAAACAGATCGACAAATTCACTGCAGAGACCGGCATCAAGGTGAACGTGGTCAACGTTGGCTCGCCGGATGAAATGTTCGCCAAGGTGAAATCAGCACCCGGCCAGTGGGACGCTGCCCTCGTGACTTCCGGCTGGTACGACAACTACACCACCAATAACCTCCTGGAACCAATCGATCGCTCAAAGGTCGATGCTTTGAAGGACTTCAAGCTTGGCTTCGACTGGGAGGGGGCCGCAAGTTCGGAGGGCTCCCTGTACGGCGTCCTCTATAACTGGGGCAATCAGCCGCTGGCGTGGACGGACGACGAGGTGCTCAGCTCCCCGGCTCTGGATAAATACAAGAACGAAAAGGGACAGTTCGACGACTGGAATGTGTTCTGGGATCCTGCCCTCAAGGGCCGCCTCTCCATATTCGATGACAGCCAAGCCGTGATCACCATGGTCGCCCTGACACTTGGAATCGAGGACCCCTTTCGCTTGTCGGACCAGCAGTTCGAAGCAGTCAAGGCGAAGCTGGCCGAACTCCGACCCCAGATAAAGCGGCTCACCAGCGGCTACAACGACCAAACAGACCAGATTGCACGGGATGAGGTCTCCATGGCCTACCTGAATCTGTCGGTGGTGGTCGGGGGTGTTGAGAAGGCCGGCAAGACCTTGCACGTGAACAACATCATCAAACAGGGTGTTCCTGCATGGAGCGACAACTACTCCATCATCAAACACGACACCATGAAGCTCGACGCGATCTACAAATTCATCAACTACACACAGTCCACCAGTTGGCAGGCGGAATTCATTACGAGGACCGGAAGTGCCGGCATTCTGGACTACGAGCGGGCAACTTCTCCCGAAGGCGTGGAAGCAGGTCTTACCCCTGAGGCCCTGGAAGCCACTTTGATACCTGCAACGCGGGACGGCGAAGCCTTCTTCTCGAAGATGGTTTTCGGGAGGACCCCGGAGAACCTGGAAAAGCGGGTCGAGATGTGGAATGAGTTCAAGATCGGCACCAGCTGATATGACCGGGGTCGCTCTGCGGTTTCAATGGGGACGGAGCGACCCCTCCCACCGCGACGTTGCCAGGCACTTTCGCAAAGAAAACACCCAGCACCGGGACAGCACAGCAGGGCTGTCCCGGTGCTTCGTGCCTGGCTTACTCAGCGCCCCCAGCTCACCAGGGTCAGCAATAAAGGCAAACCAGCACTATATGCAGGTATCACCCGCCATTAGTACGAACGTTCTGATAGTTTGAGGCCATGGCTCGTAACCCTTCACCGGAACAAACCCGTCGCACTGATCCACTCCGCCGTGAGCGAATCATCGACTGCACCCTGGACATCATCGCCCGGCGTGGCACGCGCTTTGCCACGTACCGGACAGTGGCAGAGTCGATCCAGGTCCCCCTGGGCTCGATGACCTATCACTTCCCCAGCCACGACGACTTGATCTTCGCTGCCTTTGAAAAATTTGCTGACGAGCTGTTCACCCCCTTGAGGGGCTTAGAGGACGGTCAGGGCGGCGGTGATCCTCGGGAGCGGCTGGTGAAAGTCATCATCTCCACTGAGCGCGACCGTCAAAGGGACATGGTCATCCTCGCAGAGCTGTACGTGCTGGCTTTCCGGCACGAGCGGTACGCGGATCTGATGCGGCAATGGATGCGGAAGACCAGAGGTGTTATTTCCCGGAGTATCGACGATGAGCGTGCGCAGGTTATTGATGCCGTACAGGAGGGCTTGTCGCTTCACCGGTATTTCACGCCCGAAGAGTTCAGCGAGGATACCGTCCGGCGCACCTTGGTCGATCTTGTTCCGGAACTAAGCCGGAAGACTCGTCCATGACTGTTGGGACCGTCGGATCTGCTGACCACGTTCGAGCACTGGAAAGATGCCGTGCGGCACTCGTCGCGGCCTTTCTGATTACCGGCATTGGAATGTCCACTTGGATTACCCGGACGCCCGCTATCCGGGACACGATGGAGCTGTCCAATGCCGAGATGGGCCTGCTGCTTGCAGCCATCGCGGTGGGATCGGTAGCTGGCATCGCGTTGGGCAATCCGTTTTTGGCCTTCCGCGGTGCCCGGTTTGTAGTTGGGTGCGGCATGCTCAGCATGTCGACAGGTGTAGCCCTCATAGGACTGGGAACCGCCCTGCAATCCGGTCCAATGGCAGCGATGGGGTTAGCCCTTTTTGGCTGCGGCATGGCTTTTGGCGAAATCGGGCAAAACGTTGAAGCTGTCGGACTTGAAGCAGCAATGGGGCGGAGTATGGTTCCGGGACTGCAAGGCTGTTACAGCTTCGGCGTCTTCGGCGGGGGCCTTGCAGGAGTGTTGGCCAACAGCCTGGAAATCCCTGTCGTTACACACCTCGCGGGTGCAGGGCTGGTGGTCCTGGGGGTGTCCGGCTGGCTGATCGTCCGCTTGCCTGCCGCCACGGGGACCGCGCGGACGCCACGCCGCGGACCGGCAGGGGGCGGATCGACACGGGGCGGCTCCCCGTGGATTGATCGACGCCTCTTGGTATTGGGTGTCATTGCCTTGGTGATGGCGCTTTCGGAAGGGGCCGCCAATGACTGGCTTCCCTTGATTGTCGTGGATGGCTTCGGGCACACCGCCGCCACAGGTTCCCTTATCTATGCCTTCTTCGGTCTCGCTGTAGCAATCGGCCGGTTTTGCGGTGGACCCGCCATCGACCGATTTGGACGCGTACAAGTCATCCGGGTCAGCGTTCTGACCGCGGCGTCGGGCATCGCGCTTGTTGCTTTTGCGGCGGATCTCCTGCTGGGAGGAATAGGGGTAGTCCTTTGGGGCTTGGGCACTTCGCTTGGATTTCCGATAGCGCTTTCCGCTGCGGGTGATCACCCCACGCACGCAGCCAGACGCGTCGGCCTCGTGGTCGCGGTGGGCTATGCCGGCTTCCTCATTGGTCCGCCGCTGCTGGGCTTCCTGGCTGAACACGCTGGTCTTCGCGCAGCCATTCTGATTGTGCTCCTTGCTGTGGTTGCCGCATTGTTCTTCAGCAGATCGGTCCAGAAGGCGGGTTGAACCCAAGAACAAGTGTCGGACCCACATCTGGAGTTAGGCGCTCGTCCTGTCTGGAAGAGCCCCGGAATGGTATAGCAGCACGTTGCAGGCGGGATGGAAAACCCACAAGACCGACAGGATCCGGTTTCAAGTCTCATGCTGTCTGTTGTCCTTGTGAAAGGAAATGCGGCCGGTCGTAACCGCGGAGTGTTCCGTAACGATTGGGCACGAGCTGGTTGTGGATCGCGACGGGCGGCGCTGCAGATCTCCTGGCGGCAGTGCAGGCCTGCTCGCTGGCCTGATGCATCCAGCAGGGGGCGGCGTCGTGTGAGCGAAAGTTTCAGCCCGCTTAAAAGCTGGGCACTGATAGAAAGGCGAACACCGTTCCGGCCCCGGCAAGGAAGCAAGCAGCCGCTGCGGACGAAATATCTCCGGTCTCAGCAATGCTGCGTGCGGAGGCAGCCTGCGGGGTAGCACCAGGCCGCCGCAGCCCTGGCAGATTGCGCGATGGCGCCGTCTCTCTCTGAAGCCTGCCCACCAGCCAAATTCCCGCGGACGCCGCAAAAAGGAACAGTCCGATGAGGGCCGTATCAAGCTGGGTCATAGCCACAGGCCTCCTCCAACCGAGGGAAGCCTTGCCTCAACGCCCAAGGGCGGACAAAAGGACGAATGACATGCCGGTAGCTGCGGTGAGGAAGGCGGCAGCCTGAGGGCTTACTGCGGATTCGGAGGGTTTGGCCGGGACCCACGCCCTGGGCATCGATGCCTGCTTCAAAGCGCGCCGCGAAAACCACAAACCGGCAGCAGCAAGAAGCAGGAAGATTCCAAAGAACGCCATGAACGGACCGAACATCATTTCACTCCTGTTTCGTGCCGCTCACCGTCGAGTGGCCTAGGTATGGCACCAAGTGCCAGAAAACGTGTTATCCATCACTGTACGGTGTAATCGAACGAGCTGGCAAGGGATTGGGGTTCACTGCGGCTCAATTGGCCTACACCATAGCGATGAGGGCCACGGTGTTCGCTTGCACCACGCATGGCCATAAGCGGCACCTAGGGCGTCTTTTGGCCTTGCCTGGCGGATGGCAGTCGACGGATGAAATCGGCAACGCGTTCGCCGATGAGCACGGCTGTTGCTGCTGGGCCTCGGGTAGGGGCGGTGGGCAGGAGTGAGGTGTCGGCTATCCAGAGCCCTTCCGTGCCGTGGACCCGTCCGTACTGATCTGCCACTGCGTTTGGATCTGCCGATGGCCCTAATTTCGCACTGCCGCACAGATGGAAGGCAGTCCCAAGGTGGGCATGCATCCAGGCGTCAAGCAGGTGGTCCTCGCGCAGTGTTTTCTCCGGAAGGTTGGTTATGTGGTCGAAGATTTCTTCGTGGGCCGACGACTGGAGGAGGGCAGCTGCGACGCGGATGCCCTCGCGCAGCCGCTCCCGGTCGGATTGTGTGGACAGGTAGTTGAAGTCGATGCGTGGTTGAACAGCCGGATCTGCTGATTCAAGAGTAATGTCCCCGCGCGATGTCTCCGCCTGAAGGGAGACGAGTAGGACCAGGTCCTCTTGTTGAAGTACTTGGCGGGCGAATTTTTGTGGGGAGACGCCGGTCATTGCTGTCCGAAAGCGGTTCTCGTCCGGGATCAGCGGGGCAGCAGCGGTGTTGTTGTTGGGCGGGCCGCCGGTCAGCATGTAGCCCATCGGTTTAAGGAGCGGCAGTATCTCAAGATCGCCAACAAAGGGGGAGCCGGTGGCCGTGAAGTTGAGGACGCCTGCCATGGACTGTGTCGAGCAGTAGTCAACGAGAGGGATTTTGGGTTTCCAGCTGAGTGCGATGTTGGGGTGGTCACTGAAGTTTTTGCCCACGCCCGGCAGATCGCTGATTACGGGGATACCGAAGCGCTGCAGCTCCTTTTGGGGTCCGACTCCCGAGACAAGCAGGATGTGGGGGGTCTTGACTGCACCGGCGGCCAAGACGACTTCTCTTGCCTTGTGGGTAATCAGGGTGCCTTCGCAGACTGATTCGACTCCTGTCGCGCGGGTACCCTCAAAAAGGACGCGACGGACGTACGAGTTTCCTCGTATTGTGAGGTTGGGCCGGTTGGTTGCCGGGGTGAGGTAGCCAAGGTTGGTGCTGATTCGCACACCATTGAGGCTATTCGTGGGTACGGGGCCGTAGCCCGGTTCGTGTTGGCTGTTCTTGTCTGGTTCCGCAGGATAACCGGCTTCTTCGACAGCGCGGGCAAAGGCGATAGCGGCGGGATGGTCCTGGGCTGGGCGGGTGACTGTCATAGGCCCCGCATGGCCGTGCTCTTCACCGCCGCCAAAGTCGAGGTCGTTCTCAAGTTTTTGGTAGTAGGGCAGTGCTTTTTCCCACGTCCATTCGTCGTTGCCGCCTGCTGACCATCTTGCAAAGTCATCTTTCGCTGCCCGAATGAAGTAGGTCCCGCTAATGGATGTGGATCCGCCGAGGATGCGGCCCCGGGCAATCGAATAGGGCCGGTGCGGTGTCAGGTAGCCCATGAACGACCAGTTGTTGGGATGTCCAGGCATTGCGCCTTGCACTGTCCCGGCGTCGAGCAGTTCGGGCGGAACACCGTCTGGGCCTCCGGGTGCGGGCCCGGCTTCCAGCAGCAGAACGGACCGGCGCGGGTCCTCGCTGAGACGGGCGGCCAGAGGGGCCCCGGAGCCACCGGCTCCCACAACGATGACGTCGTACCCTTCGTGCGGATTTTCATCCGCGAGCCCACGCTGTGAGCTATTCATGGGCATTGAAACCGGGGCATCCGCCAAGGACGCGCCGAGGTCATCTTGGGGCGCGATCGCGTGCTGGACATGTCAGTTGGGGTTCTTGCGAATATCCGGAAGGAGGCATTTCAAGGATCTACCCTTGATGGCACTGAGCCAGACTCCTGCTCCATAGGCAAGGTCGTCCAACCGGCGTGCGATAGCAAACCTGAAGGGATCAAGTTGCGGGCGGGTGCGTCGGTATTCCCATGCGGCGTCAAGCAGACACGAAAAGAGGAGCGCTCGGCGCACTCGTCGGGAATAGAGGCTGGCGGTGAGGGCCAGCGGCCACCAGTGCCGTACCATCAAAGCCATCGTCTGGGTTTCCGCGGCCAATACTCCCCGCGCAGCCAGGCTGGCCGCCAGTAGTGCGGGGCGCTCACTTTTGCGGAGCTTCCGGTAGATCCGCCAGCCAGCAAAGGCTGTAAGGGCTCCAGCTGCAGGAACGGACCACGGGCGTTGGGCCATCGTTGCCGCGACAACCAAAACCGACCAGGGGGCGAACACTGCTGGCGCGACTGCCTTACCGTGACGCAGAGCAAGGGCATGTGCCGACGTTCCATAGAAGGCCTTTCGGGAGAGCCATTCACCGACAGTCTGCCGGTGTTCATGCCACACTTTCGCCTCTGGTTCAAAGCGCACGCGCCAGCCTTGTTCAACGACCCTCCAAACAAGGTCCACGTCTTCACCCACACGGCTGCCAGACGAGAAACCTTCCCCTATGGCCTCCCGCCGGGCGAGAAGGAAAGCGCCGGGCAGCCAAGACACCGGTGAGCGCGGGCGGACCGTTGCCGGGTAAATCCCCAGATCAAGGGATGACCGCGCCTCCTCGTAGCGCTCAATCCAGTTCATGCCCCGTCCGCTGTCCAGACCGAGGACCCGGGGCCCCGCCAAGCCGACTTGAGGGTCCTCGAAGTGCCGCAGCAGCACACCTATGGTGTCAGGGTTGACCACGACGTCAGAATCGGCGAAAGCAACAAATGGTGTTGTCACCCTGCTCAAGCCTTCGTTGCGCGCCTCGGCAGGTCCCCCATTGGCGGCAAGCCGCACCAGCTGGACATCGTACTTCTCTGTGACGGCCCTAATGGCTTCAGGCTGCGGAGAACAATCATCCACCACAATGACCTGGTGTTGGTTCCCGATACTGGCCAGCAGCCGGTCCAGCGCCCTGGGGCGCCCGAAAACCGGTACGACAACCGTAACCGAGGACGGATCCGGTGCAGGGAGGGAACTCAAAACAGGATCGGCCATTCCGGCCTCCAGAAGACGGTCAACCAGCAGCGCGCTGTTCCGGTCAGTGACTGTCACCGTCCTATCGGCAATCATTCGGCTGGCTGCCTCTGATAGGTACAAAACCCTTGTTGGAGAACCCCCGACCAGCTCCTTTCCTCCGCCTGCGACCTTCACCCGCCGGTTCAGCCTGACGTTTAGACCCAGCGGAAGACGTTGGGAGGATATTGTCACTTCGTACTTCCAGGTTTGTCGTGCCGGTCAGCAGGCGAAGGCTCATGCTGCGTGGCGCTGTCGTCCCTGAACAACTCCCCGCTGCCTGCGTCGGGGAGTGTCTCCAAGGCGTGTATGGAGTAGCCTTCGCCTTGCCAGATCAATTCCCGGCCGGCAGAGCCGTATGCGGCGAGCCAAAGGCCGGATCCGTCCGGCATCGAGTCCTCAACCCATCCCCGCCGGTATGGGCGGCAGTTATGGCGTACCTCAACGACTTGTCCTTTCAGCACATGCCATTCAAGCACTTCGGGCCCGGTTTCGGCTTCGTAGGGACCGGCCATTGCAGCGGTTGGCTGCCACAGTGCAGCCGCTTCAGTTCTGTTCTGTGTCACCGTCTTCATGCCGGCGTCCGCTCCAGCGCCTGGTCAGCGTCCATGGTCAGCATCCCATGGCAGTTGGTGGTGCCCTCCATGATGCGCAGGAAAGCGTCCTGCACCATGCTTTGCAGGATCCGTGAACCCTCGGCGGCGGTGGCCCCTGTGGGGTCACCTAGTACTCCTGATGGTGAAACAGCACGGACTCCGCCGGACCTGAGCGCCGGGAGTATATCCGGCAATGGTCTCCGGTCCCCCGGTGCTGATCGTTCCAACCGAACTTTTTGCGGCCGAAGATGAAGCATCAGTGATGTCTCCAGTCTTCCGGCGTGCAGGTCACCGCCTTCGCCCACGCAGGGAACCCAGGCGACATCGTGACTTTCCACAGCGAGTTGGTTTACTGCAGCGGAAAGCGCCGCAACATTGCCCCCGTGGGCGTTGACGAGGACGATGCGGTCCGCCCATGTTGACAAAGACCTTACAAGTTCAACGACCAGGAACCGCAGGGCGACAAACCCGATGGACGCGGTTCCGGGAAATGACTGGTGCTCACCGCTGGATCCATAATTCACAGGTGGTGCCACCAGTACGTCTTTGCGCGTCCGGAGGGCTATAGCGTCGGCAACTGCGTCTGCCACCGCGGCCGCCACAACGGTGTCGGTGTCTAAGGGCAGATGGGGACCATGCTGCTCTGTCGACCCAATCGGGACTAAAACGACAGATCCGCCCGGGATGTCGGGCCAGCTGGAGTCACCCAATGCGTGCTGGCTGAGGCTCATGACCGGACTGTTGTAGGAATGCCGAGTTCTCGGGCGAACCCGAGAGGAATGAGGACGTGCTCAGGCCGAAGGTCCTGCACGGAAGGGACGCCAAGGCCCAGCAGGGCAGAGTCGATACCGCCGTGAAGGATGTCGAGAACATTTTCGACACCGGCCTGGCCATTGGCGGACAGCCCCCACAGGTAGGCCCGGCCGATCATGACCGCCCTGGCCCCAAGAGCCAAGGCCTTGACTACATCGCTTCCGCGGCGGATTCCGCCGTCGAGAACGATCTCCACATGGTCGCCGACTGCGTTGGCGATCGATGGCAGTACACGGATGGCGGCCGGAGTCCCGTCCAGGTTGTTGCCGCCGTGGTTTGACACCGAGATGGCGGTAACACCTGCATCCACAGCACGCAGCGCGTCATCAACACGGCAAACTCCCTTCAACATTACTGGGCCGCCCCAGACGGTGACCATCCATTCAATGTCTTCCCAAGTTGGCGGGGGAGTTTTCATCCATTCGTAGTAGGCGCCAAAGAATGTTGGCCCCTTCTCTCCAATGGGGGCGAGATTGGGTGCGGTGAGGTCGGGCAGGCTCCGGGCGAACGATGCCAGCCACCGAGGTTTGAGGGCCACCTCGGGGGCGAGCCTGATGGCTGCCTTCAGATTGACCTTTTCCGGAACTTCCGGGCTTCCCCAGTCCCGGCCCATGGAAAAAGACCAGTCAGTGGTGATGATGAGGCCTTTGGCGCCTGCCGCCCGGGCGCGATCCATGCGGGCTACCATTTGCTCGCGCGTACCGGTCCAGTACATCTGATAGAACGTCTTGTCGTTCGCGGCGGTAACTTCCTCAACCGGCTTGGACGCGAAGGAACTGAGTCCGACGATAGTTCCCCGCGCCGCAGCCGCACGGGCCACTGCAACCTCACCGTCAGGATGGACAGCCTGAACCCCAGTCGGGGACATGATGACGGGGAGCGAGATTTGTTGGCCCATGACGGTAGTCGACAAGTCACGATGCGCCGCGTGTCCCACTACATGAGGAGCGAAACCGAGCTCGGCGAACGCGGCCGTGTTGTCGTCGACGGTGACACCACGCTCGGACCCGGCCACCAGAGCGGCATAAACGGAGGCGGGGAGACGCTTCTTGGCGCGGCGCTGCGCCTCTGCAACCGACTCAAACCAAGGATTCTGCGCCCAGGGATTCTTAAACATACTTACCTTCCAAACGATGATCTGTGATTAGGGCTGAAAGCCAGCCAGATGATCTGTGATTAGGGCTGAAAGCCAGCCAAGGGACTGGCCGCACAGGCTGAAACGGGTGGGGCGATGGGATCGGGCCGAGTCATGCTGAGTTGGACCATGACGGGCTGCGCCCGCTTAGGTAGGGCAGAGCGTGAATGGTCCTGGCTCGGTTGAGGCCGTGTACGGTCCCCGGCCAGAGCCGCTTCGCCGTAGCCCTGGACACATTCCGGGTCGGGCCCGTCCAGCGGCAAGCCGGTAAAGAACTTGGCCGCCATGCAGCCGCCTCGGCAGCTGTCGAAGAAAGCACACTTTGTGCACGCGCCGGAGGTCTGTGGGGAACGCAGTTCCGTGAAGAGTTCCGAGTCTTGCCAAACCTCCTTGAATCCCCCTTCGCCGAGCACGTTGCCTGCCAAAAAGGTCTCGTGGATCGCAAAGGGGCAGGCGTAGACGTCACCAATGGGGTCAATGAGGCACACGACCCTGCCGGCGCCACAAAGATTCAGGCCCGGAAGACTTTCACCAAACGCCGCCAGATGGAAGAAAGAGTCTCCGGTCAGGACGTTGTCGCCGTTGGCCATCAGCCAGTTGTATATGGTGCGCTGCTGTTCCGGTAAGGGGTGGAGTTCGTCCCAGACGTCCGCTCCCCGGCCGGAAGGACGGAGCCGGGTCAACCGCAGTGTGGCGTTATGCTCATCAGCGATCTTCTTGAACTCGTCGAGTTGGTCGACGTTCTGCCGGGTGACGACAACGGAAATCTTCGCATCTTTGAAGCCGGCGTCGTTGAGGTTCTCAAGGGCGCGGATTGCTGTGTCGTAAGATCCGGGTCCGCGGACATAGTCGTTTACTTCAGCCGTGGCGCCGTCGAGTGAGATCTGGACGTCGACGTAGGGGGTTGAGGCGAGAAAGGCGGCCTTTTCCTTGTCGATGCGGATGCCGTTGGTGGAGAATTTTACACCGACCTGATGATCAACCGCGTACTGAAGCAGATGCCAAAAATCCGGGCGTACCGTCGGCTCTCCCCCGCCAATATTGACGTAAAAGACCTGCATGCGCTGCAGTTCATCAATCACCGCTTCGCATTGCTCCGTGGTCAGCTCGCGCGGGTCCCGCCGGCCGGAGGAGGAAAGACAGTGGACACAGGCCAAGTTGCAGGCGTAGGTCAGCTCCCACGTCAGGCAGATGGGGGCGTCAAGGCCGAATTCAAACTGGTCCACCAGGGATCCGCCCACTGGGCGGGCTATGGGAGTGCTGAGAGTCATGAGTCTTTTCCTTCACTGGGGCGAATCATGTCGGTTCCGGCGAGGCCGCGCAGCGCCTTGACGTAGGCGGGCCACTGGCGCTCGGGGATGCCGACCTCGGACAGCACCTGCCGTAACGTCGCGCCGTCTTTCAGCGTGCGGATCACCTGTACGAGTTCGGGCCTTTTGAGAAAAGTGAGCTTGCGGTTACCGAAGTGGTAGGCCATCGCGCCGAACGGCTCCGGCCGCAAAGCGACGGCCGGGGACAGCACCCACACCTCATCAAGCATGGTGCCTGTGCTGACTGTCTCCATCGAAGTGGTCCCTGCTCTTAGTACACGCCGCACATGCCGTCAATTGACACGTCCTCGATGAGGTCATCAACAACCAGCTCGGTATCCTCTGCCTTCATTGCTTCAACATCCGGGTTGATGTGTTCCATGGGTCTCTCCTGTCCTGATGAACCTCCCTGAGATGTGTGGGAGGGATTACACACAAGAATAATGGCACTCAGCGCCAAAAAGCTAGAGGGGGTGGAAAGACTGCTAAATTTGTCTTCACCATGACCGCAACGATGAAGCGCCGCCGGGGGCGTCAAGCCATCACTGACCACGGCTCGATCGAGCGTGCCGCGTTCGCCCTCTTTGAGGAGCAGGGGTTCGATGAAACCACGATGGAGCAGATTGCTGATGCCGTCGGAGTAGGGCGAAGGACGTTGTTCCGGTACTTCCCCTCCAAAAACGACATCCCTTGGGGACAATTTGACGACAGTCTTCGCAATTTTGCTGAACACCTCGCTGCCGTCCCCCTGAGCGTGCCCGTTGCGGACGCCGTGCACCTTTGCGTGGTGGCCTTTAACGACTTCGATGAACAGTCGTTGCCCCAGCACCGGATTCGCATGAGGCTGATCCTGGAAACGCCGACCCTGCAGGCGCACTCCGCGCTGCGGTATGGCGCTTGGCGTGGTGTTATTGAGAACTACGTGGCATCCAGGCTGAGACTGCCCGTGGATACGCTTCTGCCGCGCCTGGCTGGCCATGTAAGCCTGGCATTGGCCGTCAGTTCCTACGAACAATGGCTCCTTGAACCTGACAGTGAACTGACGGACATCTTGGAGCTCGCGATGCAGGAACTGCGGCAGTATCTGCCCTAGTTCAAACGCGTGTGGCGTCACCGGCTGACGTTTCGACCTGTAAGGCGGCAACCCTGGCGGCCGCCGGCCGTAGGACTTCCTTGACGTACCTGCTGTGCTCGGGGTCTTCGCGGTAGGCGAGGTAGTCGTCGGCGGTGGCAAAGTCCGCCACCACCGCGAAGTCGAAGCTGGGTTGTCCGAGGCCCAGGGCCGGCCCTGCTTCAAAACGTATGGCCGCCGTTTTTGCGGCGATGATCATCAGCTCGCGGCTCACCGTTTGCGGATTGATGGCTGCCCCCTCGTTCCAGCGGAACAGGGCGATGTGGCGGATGTTTTTGACTGTAGACATGAACATGCTTTCCTTAAATGCGAAAACGGGGCTGCTTCGGGGTGTGATACCCCGAAGCAGCCCTATGGTGTGTCCTAGGAGCCCAGTCCGAGTTTGAATTCGTTCCAGATCTCGACCCGTTTACCAGCGTCTTCGGGAGTCTGGCCGAACACCATCTTCGAGAAGAAGGCCTCCCCGTCGCGTGTTGCAGGAATGAGGGTTCCGCTCAGCACCTCGTCGGTGAGCCCTGCGGATTTTGCGGCGTCGGATGTCGCCTGAGCGTAGTCCAAAATCCCGTTGTTACTGCTGTCTGTGACGAATTTGGCCTGCCATTCGGGCGTCATGGTGTAGTTGATGAACTCGTAGGCAGCATCGAGCTTTTTGCCTCCGCCTTCTTTGACAATGGAGTAGTTGTCGCTCCAGGCGGGAACGCCCTGCTTGATGAGGTTGTTGACGTTGAGCGTCTTGCCGGCGGCTTTCACTGCCTTGGCGCTGGCGATGTTGTTCAGGTACGCAAGGGAGGCTTCCCCGCCTGCCAGCTGGTCAGTTTGGTCGTTGAACCCACTGGTCAGCCGCTTTATTTGGGGACGGAGTTCGGCCAGCTTCGCTTTTACCTGGTTGAACTGTTCCTCGGACAGGTTGAACGGGTCCTCAAAGCCAAGAGTCAGGCAAACCATGTTCAAAACCGCCTGGGATTCATCGAACATGGACACTTTGCCGGCCAGGGCAGGATCCCAGAGTACGTTCCAGTCGTTGAACTGGCCCTTTTCGTCCTTGTACTTGTTCAGTCCGGGAGCTGCAAGTGCGGCGTCGTCGGTCCACGCGAGGGGCTGGTTGCCCCAGTTATACAGGACCCCATAGAGTTTGCCGTCTTTACTGCTGGCGGCAGCTTTCCAGTCAAAGCCAAGCTTCATGTCGTTCAGGGCAGTCACCTTGGACGTGTCGATGGGCTCAAGCAGGTTAGCGTTCGTGTAGTTGTCGTACCAACCGGAAGTAACCAGAGCCAGATCCCACTGCGAGGGAGCGGATTTCACCTTGGCGAACATCTCGTCGGGTGAGCCGACGTTGACGATGTTGACTTTTATTCCTGTCTTTTCCGTGAAGGCATCCAGCTGGGCCTTGTCGTGGTAGGTCTCCCACGACAGGACATTGAGCGTCTTGTCGTCTGTACTGCCTTGGCCGCTTGGCCCCCCGCAGGCTGTCAGGGCCATGGCAGCGGAAGCCGCAACCGCACCTGCGATCAACTTCAGTGATGCACGTTTGCGCATTTTTTGTCCTCTCAGACGGTCTCATTGATGGGTTGCCGGTTCCACGGCGCCAGGTGCGGGGATGGGCCCCGTGCCGGCATGTCCGAGTTCGCGTGCCAGGTCCTGCTCCTCGGCGGCTTCGAGCTGATCGTTGGTGAGGCTTGCCCTCCGTTTGCGGGCGTTGAACCACAAGATGATGCCTGCCAGCGCGATGCAGGTCAGTGAGCCGCCACCAATCAGCGTGAACGCGGCGTTTACCTCGGGCGTGAAGCCGAACCTCACCAGGCCCCAGACATAAACGGGAAGGGTTGGTTCGGTGCCGGCCAGGAAGAACGTGACGGCGATTTCGTCCATTGACATGGTGAACCCGAGCAGGGCTGCTGCGACGAGGGAAGCCCGGATGCCTGGGAGCGTGACGTGCCAGAAGGTGGCAATCCTGCCGGCGCCGAGGTCGAAGGATGCTTGTTCGAGGGACGGATCCGCGACCTTTAGCCGTTGGAGAACCAAAAACATGACGAGCGGTGTGATGAAGGCCGTGTGCCCGATGACGATGGTCCAGAAGCCGGTGTTGATTTTTGCGAAATTGAAGACGGCCAAAAATGAGATGCCCAGCACCATGCCCGGTGCCACAAGCGGGCTTGTCAGGAGCAGGTCAAGGAGTTTTCCGCCCCGCAAACGGATACGGTGCGACGTCAGCGCGAAGACGGTGCCTGCGGTGATGCTGATGACTACAGCCGTGAACGCCACCTGAAGGCTGTACAGGATCGCGGAGATCATCTCCGGGTCCCCGAAGAGGTCCTGATACCAGCGAAGCGTGAGCCCGGACATCGGGAGTGTCTGGATTCGACTGTCATTGAAGCTGAAAAGCGCGGTCACAATGAGAGGCAGGTAGAGGAACAGATAGACCAGGCCGAGGCCGAGAAGTCCGATACCGGTGCCGATGAACGCGAGATTCCGCGGCCGCCGTGCACCGGGGTGCAGTTGATTAGTCAAGGGGTGTCTCCAATCGCGTGAACAGCGACACTATGGCGAGAACGACGAGCCCTGTAGCAACGATGGTGAGACCAATCGCCGCTCCCATGGGCCAGTTGTTGGCCGCTCCGAACTGCTGCAGGACCAGGGACCCGAGCATGGTTCCCTCCAGGCCGCCGACCATTGCGGGCGTGACATAGTCGCCGAACGTCAGGACGAAGGCGATGCCGAAGCCCACGGCGGCACCGGGGCGGCTCAGAGGCCAAACGATGCGACGGAACGTTGTCCAGGCATTCGCTCCGCAGTCTGCGGACGCCTGAAGGAGGTGCCCGGGAATGCGGTCAAGCGAGGTGTAAATCGACAGAAATGCGTACGGGATGGCCACGTAAGTCAGAGTGATGATGACTGAGGTCTGTGAGTAGAGGAATGCTTTGGAAGCCTCACTTATGCCAAGGGCACCGGCAACCCCGGCCAGGACCCCTTCCTCGCCAAGGATGATCTTCCATGCAAAGACGCGCATAAGGTACGACACCCAGAGCGGTACGAGGATAAGCAAAGCGCCCAGCGCCTTGTATCGGCCGAAGGTGCGGACAACAACGTAGGCGGCGCCGTACGCGATTACGGTCGCTATGAGCGAGGAGGTTATTGCGATGAACAGGCTGCGTCCGAACAGACTTTGAAAGACTGAGGACGAAAAGGTTGCCTGGAAGTTCTCCAGGGTGAGTTGCGGTGTAACGGTTCCAAAGTCGTTGGTCCAGACGCTGTACAGCACCAGGAACAGGTTTGGCAGCAATACCAGGACGATGACCCAAACGATGGCAGGCAGGGCAAGGAGCTTGTGCTTCCAGCCCGGCTTGTGCGCCGGGCGGGAAGGAACAGGACCGAGCCGCTCGTCGGGCCGTGGTTGGGCCAGTGTGGTCATGGCTTCCCCTCAACCACTACTGATGCGTGTGAGGGCCAACCCACGGTGATGGTTTGTCCGCGACGAACATCAGCGCCTCTAACCCGGGCAACAACCGGTTCACCCTCAACCAGGAGCGAAAGCTCCTGCTCGTGTCCGAAGTAGATGACTTCTTCGACGACGGCGTTAAAAACGTTGTCGGACTGCTGGGCGGCGGCCCCGACTTCAATACTCTCTGGGCGGACGCTCACGGTTGCCTTTGCCGAGGTGAGGCTCTCGGAGACGGCGATGCTGAGGTTTCCCTTCCGGGCAGTGTGATCGGACTCGCGGTCGCAGTGGAACAGGTTTGTCTTGCCGATGAAGCTGGCGACGAAGGAGGTAGCGGGATTCTGGTAAATTTCCTGCGGCGAACCAATCTGCTCGATGGCGCCGTTGTTCATGACCGCGACACGATCACTCATCGCCAGGGCTTCCCCCTGGTCGTGGGTCACGTAGACGAATGTGATGCCCACATTGCGCTGCAGATTTTTCAAAACAACAAGCATGGTCTCCCGAAGCTTGAGGTCGAGAGCGCCCAGGGGCTCGTCGAGCAGCAGCAGTTTGGGGCGGCCGACCAGCGCGCGGGCAAGGGCGACGCGCTGTTTTTGCCCACCGGAAAGCTGGTGGGGCAGCCGCTGGTCGTATTCGGCCATCGCGACTTTCGACAATGCTTCATCCACCCGCGGCTTGATTTCAGCCTTGGGCACCCGTGCCATCTGGAGCGGATACGCAACGTTTGCCCTCACAGTCATGTGCGGAAACAGTGCATAGTTTTGGAATACGGTATTGACATCGCGTTTGTTCGGTGGGACACCCGTGACGTCCTGCCCGTCGAGCAGGATCACACCGTCTGTGGGGTGCTCAAAACCGGCGATCATTTTCAGCGTGGTTGTCTTACCACTGCCGCTAGAACCGAGAATCGAGAAAAATTCGCCCTTGCGGATTGCAACGTCCACCCCGGCGACGGCCGGCTTTTCGGTGTTAGGGTAGGTCTTCCTTACCGACTGGAGCTGCACTACAACCTGTGAATCGTCCAACGGCGGCCTTTCGGAAGCCAGTGTGTCACCGGGCTCTGTTTGAATTTGGGCTGCCGCAGACATGTTCTGCGCGGAATGGGTCATGAAGTTCTCCTGAAGAGCATCCGGGGGCCGGAATTGACGGTTCTAGCGGGACTGGCTGTCAGCGCCAAAGCGCGCTGGGGTGTGCAAATGTCACTTCCGCGTTGATCCCGGGATCCTGAGTTGCCGGCAATCCGGGACATCGTGAGCCTAGCGTCGGGGCATTGCCATGCATCGCGCAAGGACCAATCCGTTAACGTTCGGTTTGCTCGAACGCTGCTAAGCTTCATTGCTTGGCTCATGTAATACACGTTATGTTCACACCTAGCACAGGTCAAGACCTTTTTCGCAAAAATGTACGCTGGTATCGAACAATATTTGCATTTGATGGGGTAAGCGTTCGATTGCACATGTCGGAACCCTAGTTGAAGACCTATCGGCCGGGGTTACAGCGAGGTAAACTAAAATCCGGTGGCACCGAACGCATACGAGGTGTGGCAGGTAGCGCACGGATGTTTGGCCGCCCCTGCCGAGACTCTTGTCTCACTGCCCAGGGCCAGGACATGGAAAGTGATGGCTATGACTGACATCTTTGAAGTTGACGCGGAATCTAAATCGGCCGATCTGATTGGCGGGCGCCTGCATGAGCTGCGAACCCAGTACCAATACAGCATTCGCGGCCTGGCGACCCGGGCAGGGGTTTCGGCATCGCTTGTCAGCGATATAGAGAAAGGCAAGGTCGAGCCGTCAATATCGACGCTGAAGCGCATAGCAACAGCGCTGGGTACGACGCTTACCTACTTCTTCTCCGAACAGACCCAGGACAAAGGCAGGGTTATCCGGTCGACCGAACGCACCCAGCTGTCGGGCAGTAATCTGGGCAAACGTTCTGGCATGGCGTCAACAGGGGTCCGTTTCGAACTGGCTACACCGGCGGAATCGGAGGCGCTGGAAGCCATCTATGGGCGCTACGAAGTTGGAGCTTCCACCGGAGATGAACCGTACACCCATGAGGGCGAAGAGTGGGGCATGGTGCTTTCGGGAAGACTCAAAGTAGTCCTCGAGGATCAGGTTTACTTCCTGGAACCAGGTGACTCGATCTGGTTCCACAGCTCGATCCCGCACTACATGGAGAACGTGGCACAGACAGTGACCGAGTACATCTGGATAGACACACCAAAGAGCTTCTAGCGTGTCCGCATCCAGCTCGGGCCGCCTCTGGCCACTATTCGGCAGTGGCGCGATCATTTGGGGAGAGAGGTTCACAACGTGCGAAGGACTATCCAGGAAGGGACGTCCGTGCCCTGGACGCGGGCCCGGTTCTGCGTTCTTGACCTGGAAACCACTGGGTTGGATCCCAAGAGGGATGAGATTATCTCGTTTGGGGCGGTCCCCGTTGATGAAGGCCGGGCGCACCCCGCTGATGCCGTGCACTTCCTGGCGAAGCCGCGCCGACCCATTAACCCCGGTTCAGTCAAGATCCATACCATCCGCGATTGTGACCTGCAAAATCAGCCACCTCTTCAGGAACGGCTTCAGGAGATCAGATCTGCGGTAGAAGGCAGATTCCTGGTAGCCCATTCCGCCTGGCTGGACGCTGCCTTCCTGGCCAAGGCATTCAAAGGGCAGCCGGCATTTCCCCGGGCCATGATCGACACCGCTCAACTCGCAACAAAGAGCATGGAATGTCCCCCCCTCGGAACGGCCGACATTTCCCTGGAATATGCCTCCACCATGCTGAACCTGCCCGTGCACGCTCCCCACACCGCGCTCGGCGATGCGATGACAACCGCACAGCTCTTTTTGGCCCTGGCGCACCGGTTATCCAGGAACGAGGTTGTGTCGGTGGCTGACTTGCATGATTTATCCCGCCGCCAGCCTCTCCCATGGCATCAGCACCTCCCGCCTGCCCTTAAGTTTGGGCTAGGCCAGTGACGGGGACAGCGTGAAAGAATTTGTGGACTTCCTGGCCAGCCATTCCCCGTATTCCAACCTTGGCCCGGGAGACCTTGAGCGGCTTGCCAGAGTCGTGGAAGTAGAGTTTTTCCCCGCAGGACATGAAGTCATCAGGTCAGGTGAAACCGGGCTGGAACACATTTATGTCATCCGGACCGGTGGCGCAGAGGTTTCCGACCGCGGCCGCGTGGTTGACGTGCTGGGACCGGGCGACACGTTCGGGCATATAGCGGTTTTATCGGGACTACCCCCTGCGATGTCAGTTTCTGTTCTGGAAGACACATTGTGCTATCGACTTCCCGACCCGCGGTCAGTTGTCGCCGAACCGGCAAAACTCCAGTTCAGGCACTACAGCACGCTGGTGGTGCGTCAACGGCTCATTGAAGCGGCGAGTGTACACACCCGAACGGAGACCAAGGTCACCGCCGAAATGCGGCCGGTCACTTGGTGCGCTAAAGAAGCAAGCGTGCGCGAAATCGCGAGATTCATGACCGATCAAGGTCTTCGCTCGGTCCTCATCGGGATGGGCTCCGGCTTCGGAATCGTCACCGATGATGACTTCCGATCCAAAGTAGGAACCGGGGACGTGGGCCTTGACGCGCCCATCGAGCGGATAGCCAGCTTTCCCGTACACACAGCCCCTGAATCATCAACCATGTGGGAGGCCTACCTGCGCATGGTGAAGGAAGATGTCCACAACATGGTCCTCGTAGACCAGAACGACCGCCCGGTGGGAACGGTCAACGTCATAGATCTGGCAACGTCCGACGTTAGACACCCACTGTTAGTGCGGAGCATGGTGTCATCGGCACAAAACGTGCAGCAGCTCGGTGAAGCCTGCGATCTGCTGAAGCCGACAGTTGTGGAGCTGTGGGAAGCGAAAGTTCCCTCAGTGCAAATCAGCGCCGTCATCTCCACCGTTGTTGATGCAGTCCTGCTGAAGATCCTTGAGCTTGGGGTGGTGCCCCACTCAGAGCTCGACCAGTCGTGGATCCTTACAGGGTCAATGGCCCGGCAGGAACCTCTCCCGGACTCGGACGTGGACACAGCTGTTCTCTGGCGACCAGGAGGACCGCGGCCTGGCGAAATCATGCAGCAACGGGCTGAAGACTTCATATTCAAGCTGGACGGCACCGGGCTGCGGCCGTGTGCAGACGGTGCCAACGCTTCATCCCCCCTCTTCAACCGATCCAAAGAAAATTGGCGTGCGGCGATCGAGCAATGGGTCACCAACCCACAGGTGCCCAAACACCTGGTTATGGCTTCAACTGCCATGGACTCCAGGCCGATAACAAAACCCTATCTGGGTAATCTCATCAGCGAACACGTAGTTGACCTTGCCAAGACCCACCGGCCCTTTCAGCGTGCCTTGCTGCGCTCTGCCCTGCAGGATCGTCCACCGATGGGCTTTGTCCGTAACAGCGTGATTGGCCGTTTCGGCGAGGGACAAAGATACCTGGACCTAAAGAGTGCAGGCCTACGTCCAATAGCATCCCTGGCCCGGGCCCTTGCGGTCCAAACAGGAGAAACGAAAGGGTCAACGGTCCAGCGGCTCGAAACTGCAGCTTCCGCCGGCCTGCTCAGCACCGACGAATCGGACACCCTGATAACCGCCTTCACGATGTACCACGGTCTTCTCACTGAACAACGAATCCTGGGCAGTAGAAAGTCGCAGCAGCCCGGGACATCAATTGTTCCCGCTCAGCTGGACACCTTGACGCGGCGCCACCTTCGCGATGGCTTCCGGGCAACGGCGCAAGTACAGGAACGGGTCGGAAAAGAGATTGCGGGCCCATACCGCTTCTGACGAGCGCACTGTGTCCTGGTGGCTACTTTCCAAAACCAGTCAGGTTGTCCCGGCCTGAAGCTGAGACAGAACCGAATTTGGGATCTTAGCAGAGTTGACGAATTTGGCTCTGTGACCGCCCAATGGCGGTCACAGAGCCAAAGTCAAATGGAACAGGCAGAAGATCAGCTCAATCTGATGCCATGGCTCCCCGGCGCAGCTTGTCCGCTACCTCGATGGCGTCCCCTTCTGGCGCCCTTGAGCGGCGGTGCGGTTTGGCGATCAGCAGGTAGGCGATGCCAGTAGCGGCGACGATCGAGAAACCGAGAAGAGCGATCCACTGGTCGTACCAGGGAAGAGCGTCTGTGCTGAGGTCTGGCTTACCGAGCACCACCATTCCTGCAAGCAGGTATAAAAGGGCTCCGATGTTGGCGAGGAAGCCCCAGCGCCCGAGGCTGAACTGCCCGGCCGGCCGCCAGCCTCTGATGCGGGCTCGTAGGGCGGCCAAAATGACGATAGCGAAAGCGCAGTAGCCTGCGAGCATCTGGAATGCCGCGATGCGGAACAGCGCATCCGGGGAGAAATAGACGTAGATCACCAGGAGCACGGGGAGAACATTGGTAATCAGGAGGGCATTGCGAGGCAGGTGGGAGTCGCTCGTTTTGGCGATGATGTGGCTGCCAGGGAACATGTCGTCACGTGCGAATGAGTAGACGAGACGTGACACGGCTGTCTGCTGCCCCATAACTCCGGCCAGGAAGGAGATCAGCACGATGACCAGGAAGCACTTCATCCCGAAGGTCCCGAGCGAGCTCTGCAGGATGCCGGGAATGGGGTTGGTTTCCTCGCCGCTGACAATCTGTGCCAGGTTTGGCGCAGCCATGATGTAACCGGCGAAGGCAAAGACTGCCGCCACAGCACCAACACATACGGTAAGGACCATGGCCCGGGGAACGCTTCGAGCCGGATTGGGAGTTTCCTCGGCAACTTCCCCACAGGCTTCGAAACCGTAAAACATGTACAGGCCCACCAAGGATGCGCCCAGGAATACTCCGAAGTAGGACCCATCCCCCGCCGTACCCATGGCGTCAAAAAACACGGACCAGTCGTTCTTACGCTGAAAAACCATGAGATAAAAGCCAACTGCGATAATTCCGATCAACTCACCGGCCAAGCCAATCTGACTGATTCGGGCCAGGGCCTTGCCGCCGCTGAGATTGAAGAGAAGCGCTACGCCGATGACACAGAGGGTGATGATCAAGGTCTGCAGCGGGCTTGCCTCTAAAGAAGGTTCTTCCGCCGTTCCGAACAGGAGGCTGGCGATAAAGCCCGAGCTGAACAAAGCAGTGCTGGTAATACCGACGGTGATCCCGCCGATATAGATCCAGGACATAAGCCAGGCTGCCCGCCCGTTCCATAGACGGCGCGTCCACTGATAGAGCCCGCCGGCAATGGGGAACTGCGAGACAATCTCCCCGAATACGAGGGCTACCAGAAGCATTCCCAAGCCGACGATGAGGATCCAGAAGATGGATGCCGCCCCCGCCTGTGTCAGGCCCAGCCCAAAGATCGCCACGACACTGACCATCGGTGAAAGATAGAGGAAGCCGAGGGCGAAGTTGGCAACCAGGTTGATCTTGCGGTCCAGCTGGGGCTCGTAACCCAGGGCACGCAAATGGTCATCGTCACTGTGCCCGGCACGCTCAGTCGATAGGTCGGGGTGGGACATCAGTCCTCCTCGGAATAGTGAAATGCTCGAAATAAGAATGAGGCTTGCTCCCAGCCAAACATGAGCCCGGAGTCAAGCGATAAAACGAAATCACGCCCATCATGTTCTATGAGAAGCATTTAGGTCGAGTACAAATTTTTGGGTCCCTGACCGGTGCTCTCCCGCGGGAGGAACAACATCAGCTTCACAGCGGTCCGCGGACCTCGTTTTTCCAGCCAACTGGGCCCGATACTGTGCTCCGGTGCGGCTGACTGCTCTGCTTGATGTTCAGTGACCCCGGAAGATCATGGGCGACCTTGCGCGATGTAGCGCGAAGGCGGAAGGGAAAACACCGTCTTTGGATAACCGCCGCAAACTGCCAGGCCAGCAGGAGAAGGGTCTCTTTGATGATGTGGCAGCTCCGGCCCCAGCCATGGTGTGGATGGGGCCGGAGTCGTCGTTGTTTGCGGGTTAGGCTTTGAGGTCGAAGGCGCGCTGTGTGACGTTGACCTTGACGGTTTCGAGTTCGGCGATTGCTTCTGCGAGGTAGGTGGAGAAGCGGTCGAAGATCTGTTCGCCCTTTTCGGCGGTGGCGCGGAAGGGGTTGCCGATCACGCCGTGGTCGGCCATTTCATCGTGGTCCATGGGGAAGTAGAAGTATTCGTAGCCCTTGAAGGACGCGTCCGGGTTGGCGTCGTTCTTCTTGAAGCTGTCCGGCAGCCAGGCCGGGGCGTGGCCTTCGGCTGTGACGGCCCGTTCCATGTTCACGTTCTCGGGCCGGTAGGCCATCATGATGGAGGTTTCCTGTTCGCTGGCGTGCCAGCCCGGGGTTTCCTCTTCGGGGTTTTCCATCAGGTCATCAATGATGCCCAGGTAGCGCTCTCCGTAGGGCTTGAACATGCCCAGGAGTGCACCGGTTTCGTAGCGGAGGCGGCGGAAGACTTCGTCGGTGACCTTGGTGTTGGAGGTGTGGCCGTTGGCGAAGATGATCCGGTTGAAGCCGTGGTGGATCAGGGAGCGGACCGTGTCGTAGATGACGGCGCGGACGGTTTCACCGCGGAAGGTGAGGGTACCCATGCCGTTCTCGGGTTCGCGGAGGTGCTGGGGGCTGTAGCCGGTCCAGATCGGCGGGCCGTAGAGGACGCCGGCTTTTTCGGCAGCGCGCTTGGAGACTTCCATCGCGTTGTAGATGTCGGTGCCCAGCGGGCAGTGGTATCCGTGCATCTCTACCGAGCCCAGAGGAATGATGATGGTGTCCTTGCCGGAGGCCAGGTACTCCTGGATGTCCGGCGGTGCAAGGTCGGTGAGGAGCCGTGAGTGCAGTGGCTGAGTCATGTCATTTGCCTTTCGTGCGTATTGCTTTGGTTTATTGGTTTGATTTTTAGAAGAGCTGAGGTTTGACGAGGATTTTCCCGTTGCTCCGGCCCTTGGTTTCGTCAATGGCGGAGACGACCTCAGATAGCGGGAACTTTCGGGTTACTGCTTTTTCCATCTGGATCTTCCCGGATGCCATCAACGCGATGACGTTCGGGAAATCCCAGGAGCCGGAGTGGCCGACGGTTCCGTAGATAGAGCCTGCCTTCAGCTGTTGCCGGATGAGGTTCATTTCGACCGGTCGGGCATCCATTCCCACCACCGCGATTTTTCCGCCGACCCCGATGGACTCCTCAATGGTTCCCATGACCGCTTTGAAGTTTCCGGTCGTCTCCACTGCCATGGCCACGCCGTTGCCGCGGGTGAGTTCTTGGATCGTGGCAGCTACGTCGGTGGTCGCAGGGTCGAGGGTGGTCGTGGCACCCATCGCTTCGGCCAGCGCCCGGCGCTCCGGGAGCATTTCGGCAACGAACACCTGGGACGCGCCGGCGGCTGCCGCGAGGGCTGTTGCGGCGAGGCCGATGGGTCCGGCGCCGAAGACTGCCACGGCACTGCCTGGCTTGAAGCCACCGGCGCGGGTGAACATGCCTTCATAGGCGACGCTCGTTGGTTCGGTCAAGGCACCGATTTCAAGCGCTTTCTCTTCCGAGCCCACCCGCTCCGCCACAGCTGTCAGGGACCAGCAGAACTTTGCGTCCACCTTGACGTATTCAGCGAAGCCGCCATTGATGGTGAAACCCAGGTCTTCAATGTTGCGGCACTGGTTAAGAAAGCCGCCTCGGCATTCCCGGCAGCGGCCGCACCACTGGATTTCTTCGACCGCCACGAGCTCGCCGACAGCGATCTCTGAAACGTTGGAACCGACCGATACGACCTTCCCGGCGAATTCGTGTCCGATGACGACCGGGGCCTTCAGATGATAGGGAAGGAGGAGGTAGTTGTCCTCATCAGTTTCGATCATGTGAACGTCGGATCCACAGATTCCGCAGGCCCCGACCTGCACGATCACCTCGTCCGGGCCCGGAGCGCCCGGATCCTCGATGGTCTGCAGGGAGATGCTCGGATTGCGGTATGCCTGGCTGGCATTAAACGCCCACTGCCGGGCAGCGTCTGCGTCACTGATCCGGGCCCCATTACGGGGCGCCCATTCAGCTTCCAGGACGATGGCTTTCATCACTTCTCCTTCGGGGATATCCCCTGAATAAAACGGAAACAGGTCTAAGGGTTTCCAAATCAGTTGTTTGCGGCTGCTGCCGCATTAAGTGTGGATGGGGTGTCTGATAACAGGCGGCGCAGCTCCGCAACCACTTCGGACACAAACTCGTCGTCATTGATATGGCGATCGCTGTGTACGACTTTGATGTCGGGCCGAAGTTCGCTTCTGAGGGATTTGATGAACGCCTGGTTGGCTGAAGGGGACCAGAACCGGCCACCCTCGCGGTCATTGATGGAGAAGCCGCCCTCGGGGATGCAGATAACGGTGGGGCCGGTGGACAAGTTTGCCTTCTTAGCGAATTCCTGTCCGAGGATGCTCATCTCCCGGGCGTCCAGACGTACCAAGGTCAGCTCGGGGTTGTGGCCGAACATTGTTCGTCCGGGATACTGCCGCTGGGTCTCCGCCAAGTCGCCGCAGGTGATGAAGTCCAGGCACCCCGGAACCAGAACCTGCGGAAGGCCCAGGCGGCCAGCGGTTTCCATACGGTCAGGCCCGGCATCCATGAGCCCGCCGATCTTGGTACCGGCCAATTCGGTCAGGGTGAAGTCAAGGACGGCGGCGACCTCGCCGGAAGCCACAAAATTCTCCAGGGCCCGGCCGCCCACACCATTGGCGTGGAACGCCACCAGGTCAAAGCCGTCCCCTTCGATTTGGTCTCGGGCTCTCATCACCGCGTCCGTGGTGTTGCCATTCAGCGAGACGGCGATTGCCGGGCGGGGGTTTTCGTCGCGCTGGACATGGGCTGTGGCGGCGGCCGCGCCGACTACGTAGCCCGCTGCGGAACGAAAAACCGCGGAGGTGATGGAGTTCAGACCGACAATATCCGCGACCGAATGCAGGGTGGCGACGTCCCTCGTCCCGACGTATGGCTCGAACTTCCGGTTACCCGAGGCCAGGGGCGAAACGACCATTTTGGGAAAACCTACCGGGGATGCCTCAAACGCAGTGCGGGTGACGTAAGCGCCCGCTCCCCCGACACAGAGCGCAGCCTGGATGCGGCCGTCGCTTACCATCTTCGAGAAGGAAGCGGCGACGCCAGCCCGGAGTGCGGCGACAGCCTCACCACGGTCCATACTGTCAATTTGCTCGCTGGAATAGCCAGCCGCCTGGGCTACTTCCTCCCGGCTGATGAGCGGCCGTCCCCCGCTGAGCTGAGCCCCTGTGAGGTGAGGGTGCGCGCGGCCGGAAGTGTCGAGCAGGATCACGCTTGCGCCAAGCTGTTCTATTTCCGTCGCAACGGCCGCCAGTTCGACTGACTTAGTGTCCAGAGTGCCAATCACGAGAACCGTAAGCCAGGTTCCGATGCTGCCCCGTTCGACTTGTCGAACACCTTCAGGCTTCTTTGCTTGCTTCATGCCACTCACGTTATGTGGATTTGGCGTACAACGTCAAGAGCTTTTGCCACTTTTTGTTCGATCACGCCGAACACATAATGCTTTTTGGTTGCACAACGTTCGACGCAGCTTGTTGCAGGGAGGTCGAATTCCCGGCGTGGGTGCAGTGACGCCCGGAGCGCGATGCGTAAAATAGATTCGGTAAGACCGAACGAAGGTGCGTTTCAGGCTGTGAGCAGGTGTGATGAGCAGCGCTGAGCCGATGTACCCAGGGATGAGGGAGTGGACGCGGATGAGCGAAACCAGCGAGATCGAAGAAGAAGCGGACCCTACGGTCCAGATTGGCGCCCGCCTGCGCGAGCTTAGGAACCAGTACAAGTACAGTATTCGCGGGCTTGCCGGACGCGCAGGGGTTTCTGCCTCGTTGGTGAGCGACATCGAAAAGGGTAAGGTCGAGCCGTCAATCTCGACATTAAAGCGCATGGCGGCAGCACTCGGAACGAACATCACATACTTCTTCTCTGAGCCAACCCAGGACAAGGGCAGGGTCGTCCGGGCAGCCGAACGAACTCCCATGGGTCCAAAGTCGTACCTGAGCGGCAGCCGCTCAGGCATGGAATCCAGCGGCGTCCGCTTTGAACTCGCTTCCCCTCCAGAGTCGGAAGCCATCGAAGCCATCTATGGACGCTACGAGGTCGGCGCGTCCACTGGCGATGAACCCTATACGCACGAGGGCGAAGAATGGGGAATGGTCTTGTCCGGCCGGCTCAAAGTTGTCCTGGAGGATCAGGTTTACTTCCTCGAACCTGGCGATTCAATCTGGTTTCACAGCACGATTCCCCACAGGATGGAGAACGTGGCCACAACAGTCACCGAATACATTTGGATTGACACGCCCAAAAGCTTCTAAAAGCGTGGTTGGAAACGGCGGGCCGATACTGCTGCAATCAGCACCGGCCCGCCGGGTCTTTTACTTGGCCAGCAATCCCAGGTCAATGGGAAGCGTGATACCAGTGATGTAACGCGCTTCATCGGAAGCAAGCCACTTAACCGCGTTCGTGACATCTGCAGGCGCGATCATGGGAACCTTCATCAGGTGGTGCTCCACGAAGCCGGAGTGCGCGTCATCCGCGTCCGGGTTCTCCAGATCGGGGCGGAACATCTTGAAGACGCCCGGGTTATTCAGCATGATCGTGTCGACGTTGGTCGGCGCAAGCGCGTTGGCCCTGATGTTGTGGGGAGCGAGCTCGTTGGCCAAATTCCGCATCAGACCGATGACGCCGTGTTTCGCGGCGACGTAGTGGCCAAGGGTGTGGAGGGCCTTTAGCCCCGCCGTGGAACTGGTCAAAATGATGGACCCGCCGTTTCCGGCCTCGATCATCGACGGGACAGAAGCCCGCACTGTCTTCCAGACGCCGGTGAGGTTGACATCGATCATCGTCTGCCACGTCTCTTCATCTAGTTCGGCAAGCTGACCATAAGAGACGACGCCGGCGTTCGCCAGGATGATGTCCAGGCGGCCGAATTCGCTGACTCCGTCCTTGACGGTTGCTGTCAGGCTGTCCAGATCCCGAACGTCCACCTGGCGGGCCATAATTTTGCCGCCGACAGCTTCCACTTGACGGACTGTCTCATCAAGTTCCGCCACCGAGGCACCTTCATAAGGGATGGTGCTGATAGGCGCGCAGGCATCCACCGCGATGATGTGGGCCCCCTCGGAAGCCAAGCCGACGGCGTGCGAACGCCCCTGCCCCCGCGCAGCGCCGGTAATGAAGGCAACTTTTCCATCAAATCGTCCGGCCATCTGGACTCTCCAATCAGTAGAAATTCTGAACGCTCGGAGCGTACAGTTTGGTTTGATATCTCTTACGATACACGCCGCAGCCGAACAAAAGGAGGTCTTTTTGAAGAAAATACTCTCAAGACAGCCCAGCGACGAGTCTCCCGCGGCGCGGAAGCCAATATTTTCGGCACTGGTTGCCATTATGCTTGGCTCAGGTGTAAGTTGTGTTCGTAATCACGAAATGAGCCACTAAGCTGCAGCGGGAGAGCCTGGCACACCCCCGCCGGCGCCGTAGGAGCAAACCCTCCCTAGGAATCTCTCAGGCCCCCGTACCGCTGCAGCGCGGCAACTCTGGAAAGCAGCCCGCTAAATCCCTTCTTTGGGATGGGCTCACCGACGGTGCAAGCCGCTTCCCGCCACGACGAGGAGCAGCGGAAACTCTCAGGTCCAATACAGAGCGGGGAGGAACTCAAAATTACCGGCGCCTCATGGCGCAGGAGACAACTGGAGTTCCTAATGACCCCCAATTCCAAAGGCGCAACGTTCGTCGACCGGCATATCGGCACCCGCAAGCAGGATCATGTCGAAGTCATGCTGAAAGTTGTTGGCTACGACTCCGTCGATGCCCTGGTCGATATGGCAGTGCCGTCTAACATCCGGCAAGACTCCACCCTCGAACTGTCCCCAGCTCTTAGCGAGGTGGAGGTCCTGGCCGAGCTGCGCAGGCTCGCGGCCAAGAACAGGACCGCGGTCCAGATGATCGGGCAGGGCTACTACGACACCGTGACGCCTCCGGTGATTCGCCGCAACATCCTCGAAGCCCCGGCCTGGTACACCGCCTACACACCGTACCAGCCCGAAATCTCCCAGGGCCGGCTCGAGGCGCTGCTGAACTTCCAGACCATGGTCCAGGACCTGACTGCGCTGCCGGTGGCCAACGCGTCCCTCCTCGACGAGGCCACCGCCGTGGCTGAAGCCGTGCTGCTGATGCGCAGGGCCAACAAGGACAAGTCCGGAAAAGACGGCAGGACGGTCCTGGACGCCGACCTGCTCCCCCAGACCATCGCCATCGTCCAGGGGCGCGCCGAGGCCCTGGGCTTCGAGGTGGAAGTTGCCGACCTCACCGATGGCTTGCCTGAGGGCGCGATTAACGGGATCATTTTGCAGCAGCCAGGTGTGTCCGGCCGGGTGTGGGACCAGTCCGGTGTGATTGCCGAGGCGAAGGAACGCGGCGCGCTGGTCACCGTGGCTGCCGACCTGCTCGCCCTTACCCTGGTCACCCCGCCGGGTGAACAGGGCGCCGATATTGCCGTCGGCTCCACGCAGCGGTTCGGCGTGCCGCTGTTCTTCGGCGGCCCGCACGCCGCTTATATGGCCGTCCGGCAGGGCATGGAGCGCAACCTGCCCGGCCGGCTTGTCGGTGTTTCCAGGGACGACGCCGGTGTCCCCGCCTATCGCCTGGCCCTGCAGACCCGCGAGCAGCACATCCGCCGCGAGAAGGCCACCTCCAACATCTGCACGGCGCAGGCACTGCTGGCCATCGTCTCTTCCTTCTATGCCGTCTACCACGGCCCCGACGGACTAAAGGCGATCGCGGAAACAACGCACGGTCACGCCCGTACGCTGGCGGCATCCCTGAAGGCCGCAGGCCTTGACGTTCTGCATACAAGCTTCTTCGACACAATCACCGTACGGGTGCCCGGGAAAGCCATGTCTGTAGTCGCAGCCGCAAATGCCAAGGGAATAAATCTTAGGGCGATTGACCGAGACCTTGTCGGTGTTTCGACAGATGAAACGACTTCTGCCCAGACGATAGCGGACGTCATGTACGCGTTTTCGGTGGCCGCTGCTTACGGTGCGGGCCTAACGGACATCACAGACGGCTTTTCCTTGCCCGAGTCCGTGCTGCGCACATCGTCCTATCTGCAGCATCCGGTGTTCAACACGCACCGGTCCGAAACCCAACTTCTGCGCTACATCCGAAAGCTCTCGGACCGTGACCTTGCTTTGGACCGCACCATGATCCCGCTGGGTTCCTGCACGATGAAGTTGAACGCCACCGCCGAGATGGAAGCCATCTCCTGGCCGGAGTTCGCCTCCATCCACCCGTTCGCTCCGGACTCCCAGACTGCGGGCTGGCGTGAACTGATTTCCGGGCTGGAGGCTGATCTTGCGGAGATCACCGGCTACGACCAGGTCTCGGTCCAGCCTAATGCCGGGTCCCAGGGTGAGCTGGCCGGGTTGCTGGCGATCCGCGGTTACCACCATTCCCGCGGTGACAGCCAGCGCAACATCTGCCTGATCCCGGCCTCGGCGCATGGCACCAACGCTGCCTCAGCCGTGCTCGCGGGCATGAAAGTTGTTGTGGTGGCCACCGCAGCCGACGGCACCATCGATCATGCTGACCTCTACGCGAAGATCGACGCGCACAAGGATGCCCTGTCCTGCATCATGATCACCTACCCGTCCACCCATGGTGTGTACGACGGGGATGTCCGTGAAGTTTGTGACGCGGTGCACGATGCCGGTGGGCAGGTGTACATCGACGGCGCGAACCTCAACGCCTTGGTGGGCCTGGCCCAGCCGGGCAAGTTCGGCGGGGACGTGTCGCACCTGAACCTGCACAAGACGTTCTGCATCCCGCACGGCGGCGGCGGACCCGGTGTCGGCCCCGTCGCAGCCAAAGCCCACCTCGCACCCTTCATGCCCGGTGATGCCACCAAGGCGGCACATGAAGCGGGCCACGGTGTTGCCATCTCGGCTTCGCGCTTCGGCTCTGCCGGTGTACTTCCCATCTCATGGGCGTACGTGAAGCTGATGGGCGGCGAGGGCCTGACCGAGGCCACCAAGTTAGCGCTGCTGGCGGCAAACTACGTGGCATCCCGGCTGAACGAGTACTTCCCCGTCCTCTACACCGGCGAGGGCGGGCTGGTGGCGCACGAGTGCATCCTTGACCTGCGCGAACTCACCGCCAGGACCGGGGTCACGGCAGAGGATGTGGCCAAACGGTTGATCGACTTCGGCTTCCACGCCCCCACCCTGTCCTTCCCGGTGGCGGGCACGCTGATGGTGGAGCCCACCGAGTCCGAGGACCTTGCAGAGATCGACCGCTTCATCGAGGCCATGGTCACCATCCGCAAGGAAATCGACCAGGTGGCCGCCGGGGACTTCTCCGTGGAGAAGTCCCCGCTGCGCCGGGCACCGCACACCGCAGCCGCCGTCGTCTCCTCCGACTGGGACCGCACCTACCCGCGCGAACAGGCCGCCTTCCCCACGACCTCGCTCCGGCAGGACAAGTACTTCCCGCCGGTCGGCCGGATCGACGGCGCAGCAGGGGACCGCAACCTTATCTGCTCCTGCCCACCCCTCGAAGATTTCGAGGACAGCACCGCCGAACATGAAAACTAAAGGACTTCCCATGACTGAGAACTACACAGCACTTTATGAGCAGCACAAGAAGGCCGGCGCGTCCTTCACCGACTTCGGCGGCTGGCAGATGCCCCTGAAGTACACCTCCGAGCTGGCTGAGCACCACGCCGTCCGTAACGCCGCCGGCCTGTTCGACCTCTCCCACATGGGCGAAGTCTGGGTCACCGGCCCCGACGCCGCCGTGTTCCTGGACTACGCCCTGGCGGGAAAGCTGTCCGCGGTGGCCGTGGGCAAGGCCAAGTACTCGCTGATTTGCCAACGAGATGGGGGCATTATCGACGACCTGATTTCCTACCGCCGTGCAGAGGACCGCTACCTCGTGGTGCCCAACGCCGGCAATGCCAAGGGGGTGGCAAGGGCACTGGCCGAAAGGGCAGCCGCGTTCGACGTCACAGTCGAGGACGCCTCCACCGAGACGTCCCTGATCGCCGTGCAGGGGCCGAACGCGGAGAATATCCTGCTCAAGCTCGTCCCCACCGAACAGCACGCCCTTGTCACGGAACTGAAGTACTACGCGGCCGTCGAAGTAGAGATCAACGGTCAGCAACTGTTGCTTGCCCGGACCGGCTACACGGGCGAGGACGGCTTCGAGATTTACGCCAACAACGTGGAAGCCCCAGCGCTGTGGGATGCGCTGCTGAAAGCCGGGTCAGGGGAAGGTCTGGTCCCCGCCGGTCTCGCTTGCCGCGATTCGCTCCGCCTCGAAGCCGGAATGCCACTCTACGGCAACGAGCTCTCCCGGCACGTCAACGCCTACACAGCAGGGCTGGGCCCGGTGGTGTCGCTGGCGAAGGAAAGCGACTTCGTAGGCAAGGAAGCACTGGCAGCGGTCAAAGCTGCCGGCGTCGGCTCCACCGCGGGCCAGAAGCTTGTGGGCCTCAAAGGCACCGGCCGCCGTGCAGCCCGCGCGCACTACCCGGTCCTTATGGACGGCACCCTGGTTGGTGAGGTGACCTCCGGCCAGCCCTCCCCCACCCTCGGCTATCCGGTGGCCATGGCCTATGTCGACGTCGAACACGCCGCACCCGGCACCGTTCTGGACGTGGACCTCCGCGGCAAACCCGAACGCTTCGAGATCGTCGAACTCCCGTTCTACAAGCGCCAAAAGTAACCAAACAAGACCCAGCAAGCAAAGGAAAAGCATCATGAGCAAAGTTGTTGCAGAACTGAAGTACTCCGCCGAACACGAGTGGGTTGCTGGGGACGGATCCGGGCCTGCCGGAATCGGCATTTCCGCCGTCGCCGCCGATGCCCTGGGCGACATTGTGTATGTGGACCTGCCCGAGGTTGGCTCCACTGTGACTGCGGGGGAGACCTGCGGCGAGGTGGAATCCACGAAGTCCGTCTCGGACCTCTACGCCCCCGTCACCGGCGAAGTAGTGGAGATCAACGACGACGTGGTCTCGGACCCCGCCCTGATCAACTCCGATCCGTACGGTGCCGGCTGGCTGTTCAAGGTCACCGTGACCGAAGAAGGCCCGCTGCTCTCCGCCCAGGAATACGCCGAGGCCAACGGCGGCGAACTGTGAGCACGGCAACCACAGCTTTCGAGCAGGTAGTCTCCGCCAGCCTGGACGCGGACCTGTCCGCGCTGGACCCGGAAATCGCCGTCAAGATCAACGACGAACTGGGCCGCCAGCGTGACGGCCTGGAAATGATCGCCTCCGAGAACCACACCGCCGTTGCTGTTATGCAGGCGCAGGGCTCGGTCCTGACCAACAAGTACGCCGAGGGCTACCCGGGCAAGCGCTACTACGGTGGCTGCGAGCACGTTGACGTCATCGAGCAGCTGGCCATCGACCGCGTCAAGGCACTCTTCGGTGCCGAGTTCGCCAACGTGCAGCCGCACTCCGGTGCACAGGCCAACGCCTCGGTGATGCACGCGCTGATCAAGCCGGGCGATACCATCATGGGCCTGAACCTGGCTCACGGCGGGCACCTCACGCACGGCATGAAGATCAACTTCTCCGGCAAGCTCTACAACGTGGTCCCGTACCAGGTCCGCGAAGACACCCACACCATTGATATGGCCGAGGTGGAGCGCCTGGCGCTGGAGACGAAGCCGCAGCTGATCGTTGCCGGCTGGTCGGCCTACGCCCGCCAGCTGGACTTCGCCGAGTTCCGACGGATCGCTGACCTGGTGGGCGCTTACCTGATGGTGGACATGGCGCACTTCGCCGGCCTGGTGGCAGCCGGCCTGCACCCGAGCCCGGTGCCGCACGCCCACGTTGTCACCTCCACCACGCACAAGACCCTCGCCGGTCCGCGCGGCGGCATCATCCTCTCCAACGATCCCGCGATCGCCAAGAAGATCAACTCTGCTGTCTTCCCGGGCCAGCAGGGCGGACCGCTGGAGCACGTCATCGCCGGCAAGGCGGTGGCCTTCAAGATCGCCGCCACGCCGGAGTTCAAGGAACGCCAGGAGCGCGTCCTGTTGGGTGCCGGCATCCTGGCCGACCGCCTGGTCCAGCCGGACGTCACGGCCAAGGGAATCTCCGTGATTTCCGGCGGCACCGACGTCCACCTGGTCCTGGTTGACCTGCGCAACTGCGAGCTGGACGGCCAGCAGGCCGAGGACCGCCTGGCCGCTATTGACATCACCGTCAACCGCAACGCCGTGCCGTTCGACCCGCGCCCGCCGATGGTCACCTCCGGCCTCCGCATTGGCACCCCCGCCCTGGCCACCCGTGGTTTCGGCGAGGCAGCGTTCCGTGAAGTTGCGGACATCATCGCCGAGGCACTGATTGCCGACGCCGACGCGGACCTTTCCGGTCTCCGTCACCGCGTGGAGGCCCTCGCCGCCGCGCACCCGCTTTACCCGGGGCTCTAGCCCCAACCACGGATCGAGAGTGCAGTTCGCGGCAGTGTTTCACAAGAGCATCAGCGCGAACTGCGCTCTCGGCACAAACTTTAGTTAGGAAGTCATCATGGCCGTTGGAGTCTTTGATTTGTTCTCCGTCGGGATCGGGCCTTCGAGCTCGCACACGGTTGGGCCCATGCGGGCTGCTGCCGTGTTTGCCGAAGAGCTCCGGGGCGCCGGCGTCCTGGAGAAAGTGGCGGGGCTGCGGGTGGACCTGTACGGGTCGCTCGCTGCAACGGGCCACGGCCATGGCACCATGACGGCCATCCTGCTGGGCCTTGAGGGGTTCCACCCCGAAAAGATCCTGCCGGCCGAGGTGGAGGAGCGGCTCGCCGCGATCGCCGAGACCGGGATGCTGAACCTTGCCGGCGCCGGTGAAGGGGGAGGCGTGCAGCTTCCCTACGGCGTGAAGGACATCATCCTGCGCCCGCTGACCATCCTGCCGCGCCACACCAACGGCATGACGTTCACGGTCACCGACGAAAACGGCGAGGAGCTGCACAAGGCCACGTTCTTCTCCGTCGGCGGCGGCTTCATTGTCCGCGAAGGCGAAGAGGACGCGGCCCTGAAGGAGCTCGACGAGTCCAAGAAGGAGCTGCCGCTGCCCTTCCGCACCGCGGCGGAGCTGCTGGGCCGGTGCCAGTCCAAGGGCCTGTCCATCGGCGAGATCATGTTCGTCAACGAACGTGCCTCCCGCACCGAGGAAGAGATCCGCGAGGGGCTGCTGCACATCTACTCCGTCATGGAGGAGTGCGTGGAAGTCAGCCTCAAGCGCGAGGGGCTGCTGCCCGGGGGACTGAAGGTCCGCCGTCGTGCGCCTGACTGGCACGAACGCCTCCTCAAGGAGGACAAGGACCGGGACCCCAAGTACTGGCAGGAATGGGTGAACCTGATCGCCCTGGCGGTCAACGAGGAGAACGCGTCCGGCGGCCGCGTGGTCACCGCCCCCACCAATGGCGCGGCCGGCATCATCCCCGCGGTACTCTATTACGCGCTGCATTTTGCGCCCGGAATGGATAAGGCAACGCAGGAAGATCGCGACGACGTTGTGGTCAAGTTCCTGCTCGTGGCCGGTGCCATCGGGGTGCTTTACAAGGAGCAGGCGTCCATTTCGGGCGCCGAGGTGGGGTGCCAGGGCGAGGTGGGCTCGGCGTCGTCGATGGCGGCGGCAGGGCTCGCGGAGGTCATGGGCGGCACACCGCAGCAGGTGGAGAACGCCGCGGAAATCGCGATGGAACACAACCTGGGCCTGACGTGCGATCCGATCGGCGGCCTGGTGCAGGTTCCCTGCATCGAGCGGAACGCCATCGCGGCGGCGAAGGCCATCAACGCGGCAAAGATGGCGCTCTGGGGAGACGGCACGCACCGCGTGTCCCTCGACGAGGTGATTGTGACCATGCGGGAAACCGGCAGGGACATGAGCTCCAAGTACAAGGAAACAGCCATGGGCGGCCTCGCCGTCAACGTAGTGGAATGCTAAGGAAAGAGTACTGATGACACTGGCACCAGAAGGCCGGAAGCTGCTGCGCGTTGAGCAGCGTAACTCCGCTGTACCCGTGGAGCGGAAGCCGGAGTGGATCAAGGCCAAGGTCCAGATGGGTCCTGAGTATGTCCAGCTCAAGAACCTGGTCAAGAAGGAAGGCCTGCACACGGTCTGTGAAGAGGCCGGCTGCCCGAACATTTTTGAGTGCTGGGAAGACAAGGAAGCCACGTTCCTGATCGGCGGGTCCGAGTGCACCCGGCGCTGTGATTTCTGCCAGATCGATACCGGCAAGCCCTCCCCGGTGGACATGTTCGAGCCCACGAAGGTGGCCCGGAGTGTCCAGGCCATGCAGCTGCGCTACGCCACCGTGACCGGTGTGGCCCGTGATGACCTCGCCGATGAGGGGGTGTGGCTGTACGCCGAGACGGTCCGGAAGATCCACGAGCTGAACCCAGGCACCGGGGTGGAGCTGCTGATCCCGGACTTCTCCGGCAAGCCCGAGCACATCGCGGCGATCTGCGATTCCAAGCCCGAGGTCTTCGCGCACAACGTCGAGACCGTGCCGCGGATTTTCAAGCGGATCCGGCCCGCGTTCCGGTACGAGCGGTCCCTGGATGTCATCACCCAGGGCCGGGCCCTGGGCATGGTGACCAAGTCCAACCTGATCCTGGGCATGGGCGAGACCCGCGAGGAAATCTCCGAAGCCCTGCGGGACCTGCACGAGGCCGGCTGTGACCTGATCACCATCACCCAGTACCTGCGCCCGTCCGAGCGGCACCTGCCGGTGGACCGCTGGGTCAAGCCCCAGGAGTTCGTGGACCTCCAGGACGAGGCCAACGAGATCGGGTTCCTCGGTGTCATGTCCGGGCCCTTGGTCCGGTCCTCCTACCGTGCCGGCCGGCTCTGGGCCACCGCGATGCGCAAGAAAGGCTGGGAAATCCCCGCCGAGCTCGCCCACATCGAGTCCTCCGGCAGCACCCGCCAGGAAGCCAGCTCACTCCTCAGGTAATGGCATTCGCCCGCTTAGGAGGCCTGCATGAGCTTTCTGAGGCGGCATCCATAGCATTGCGTCCTTGTGTTCAAAGCAGGCTCTTCTGCAGGCACAGATAGCTCTTGTAGCAGACCGGACGATCCCGACGACAGCAGCACGGAAATGTCCCTGCTGGAGAAGCGAACCCTGCGCGCAGAATTGCTGATGCCTTCGCCCGGTTGGGAGTCGAGCCAGCCTTCCCCCACATCACGGCCGTTGCCCGACTGACTTGAATGTCGAAGCCTACGGCGTCGAGCACGTCATCCATCCGCTCCTGAGGGAAGCATGCGTCGAAGTTTGCCCGCAGCGCGCCCGAGAAGCCGCCAGCCGGCCGCCCCCTATGCGCGGTTTACACCGGGGATCCCGGGGTATTACGGCGAACTAGGCAAGTCCTTTCTCCAGCAGTGCGACCGAAGCGGGGTCACTCCCGTTCGGCGGATCACTCTTGGGGCGCAAGCCCAATCGTCACAGCCAGATACGTTTCCCTAATGTGTCCGCCCTGGGCCAACACTGGGTCTTGACTGTTCGGTACAACCGTACTAATCTTCCAACATAACGCAAATACGTTCGGTGGGAACCATCGAGCAGCGTCACTCAGAAGGAATGACGTTGTTGATCCGGCCAAACATTGACGCGTTGCGGCAGCGGCGGGAGTTGTGGTCCCAGCGCAGGGAAATGCACTGAAGCTGTGATCACAGTTCAAGAAATCGCCGCCTTAACCATGCCGACGAACGGTTGCGCCAACGCAACAGCAGACATCCCAGTGGACGAGTCGGTCCAGACCAAGAAACTTAGAAGGGGCATCATGACCGAATTGATTGCCATGCTGACGCACGACGACAAAACCGTCGAGAACGCTCGTGCTGTCTTCAATAGCGCCGTTGAGGCACCCACCAAGCAATGGGGATTCAAAGACACAGGACTCCCGCAGAAAGAGCAGGCACTGCTAGCACGCGACATGAAGCAGGCAGGCAAGACAGTGCACTTTGAATCCCTTAAGGAGGAAGAGTCGGAGTGCTTGGCCGCCGCGCAGTTCGCTGTCTCGGAGAACCTCGACTACCTCATCGGCATGGCATATCACCCATCTGTCGCTGACCTCCTGTCGAGTTCAGGAGTCCGCTACTTGCCCACGTGTGGCGCTCGAAGTGGAGTCCCTCGAATGCTTCACGGAACGATCTCCGAGATAGTGGCTGACGCACACTCGGTCCGTTCGAGCACAGACGGAGTGACCTTGTCACTCTATCGATGGACAGACGGCGACCCCTCAGATCTTGGCGAGACCTTCATCCGAGAGGTTCCCTCTCCAGTGATCGTCACGGGATCCATCAACAGCACGAAGCGTCTCGACGAAATCGCACGGTTCGCGCCATGGGGGATCACCGTAGGCTCGGCGATCTTCGATGACGCCTTCGGCGTCGGGGACTTTGCCGCAACCCTTAAATGGATGCGTGAATACCTCGACGTTCGCGACGCCTCTGACGTCCGGTAGAACTTCGTTGGTTAGGTACGGGCTGCCGAGGCCAGGGGCAGTGGCACGGTGACTGCAACCTAGAAGCATTTCAGGACCGGTGCGCCCACAGTTGAGGCAGCCGTCCTGGAAACCCTTAGACCTGTTTCCGTTTTATTCAGGGGATATCCCCGAAGGAGAAGTGATGAAAGCCATCGTCCTGGAAGCTGAATGGGCGCCCCGTAATGGGGCCCGGATCAGTGACGCAGACGCTGCCCGGCAGTGGGCGTTTAATGCCAGCCAGGCATACCGCAATCCGAGCATCTCCCTGCAGACCATCGAGGATCCGGGCGCTCCGGGCCCGGACGAGGTGATCGTGCAGGTCGGGGCCTGCGGAATCTGTGGATCGGACGTTCACATGATCGAAACTGATGAGGACAACTACCTCCTCCTTCCCTATCATCTGAAGGCCCCGGTCGTCATCGGACACGAATTCGCCGGGAAGGTCGTATCGGTCGGTTCCAACGTTTCAGAGATCGCTGTCGGCGAGCTCGTGGCGGTCGAAGAAATCCAGTGGTGCGGCCGCTGCCGGGAATGCCGAGGCGGCTTTCTTAACCAGTGCCGCAACATTGAAGACCTGGGTTTCACCATCAATGGCGGCTTCGCTGAATACGTCAAGGTGGACGCAAAGTTCTGCTGGTCCCTGACAGCTGTGGCGGAGCGGGTGGGCTCGGAAGAGAAAGCGCTTGAAATCGGTGCCTTGACCGAACCAACGAGCGTCGCCTATGAAGGCATGTTCACCCGCGCCGGTGGCTTCAAGCCAGGCAGTGCCGTGGCAGTCTTCGGCGCCGGACCCATCGGCCTCGCCGCAACAGCCCTCGCGGCAGCCGCCGGCGCGTCCCAGGTGTTCGTTGCCGAAATGCTCCCGGAGCGCCGGGCGCTGGCCGAAGCGATGGGTGCCACGACCACCCTCGACCCTGCGACCACCGACGTAGCTGCCACGATCCAAGAACTCACCCGCGGCAACGGCGTGGCCATGGCAGTGGAGACGACCGGAAACTTCAAAGCGGTCATGGGAACCATTGAGGAGTCCATCGGGGTCGGCGGAAAAATCGCGGTGGTGGGAATGGATGCCCGACCGGTCGAAATGAACCTCATCCGGCAACAGCTGAAGGCAGGCTCTATCTACGGAACCGTCGGCCACTCCGGCTCCTGGGATTTCCCGAACGTCATCGCGTTGATGGCATCCGGGAAGATCCAGATGGAAAAAGCAGTAACCCGAAAGTTCCCGCTATCTGAGGTCGTCTCCGCCATTGACGAAACCAAGGGCCGGAGCAACGGGAAAATCCTCGTCAAACCTCAGCTCTTCTAAAAATCAAACCAATAAACCAAAGCAATACGCACGAAAGGCAAATGACATGACTCAGCCACTGCACTCACGGCTCCTCACCGACCTTGCACCGCCGGACATCCAGGAGTACCTGGCCTCCGGCAAGGACACCATCATCATTCCTCTGGGCTCGGTAGAGATGCACGGATACCACTGCCCGCTGGGCACCGACATCTACAACGCGATGGAAGTCTCCAAGCGCGCTGCCGAAAAAGCCGGCGTCCTCTACGGCCCGCCGATCTGGACCGGCTACAGCCCCCAGCACCTCCGCGAACCCGAGAACGGCATGGGTACCCTCACCTTCCGCGGTGAAACCGTCCGCGCCGTCATCTACGACACGGTCCGCTCCCTGATCCACCACGGCTTCAACCGGATCATCTTCGCCAACGGCCACACCTCCAACACCAAGGTCACCGACGAAGTCTTCCGCCGCCTCCGCTACGAAACCGGTGCACTCCTGGGCATGTTCAAGCCCTACGGAGAGCGCTACCTGGGCATCATTGATGACCTGATGGAAAACCCCGAAGAGGAAACCCCGGGCTGGCACGCCAGCGAACAGGAAACCTCCATCATGATGGCCTACCGGCCCGAGAACGTGAACATGGAACGGGCCGTCACAGCCGAAGGCCACGCCCCGGCCTGGCTGCCGGACAGCTTCAAGAAGAACGACGCCAACCCGGACGCGTCCTTCAAGGGCTACGAATACTTCTACTTCCCCATGGACCACGATGAAATGGCCGACCACGGCGTGATCGGCAACCCCTTCCGCGCCACCGCCGAAAAGGGCGAACAGATCTTCGACCGCTTCTCCACCTACCTCGCAGAAGCAATCGCCGAACTCGAAACCGTCAAGGTCAACGTCACACAGCGCGCCTTCGACCTCAAAGCCTAACCCGACCTGATGAGCAGTAACGGAGCGTCCAGCCAAACCCATGGCTGGACGCTCCAGCTTTTCCAGCACCTCGTCCTGGCACCGCGGACCCAGAAGCTTCACTTGCGTCCGCTCAACAGGACAGCAAATTAGATAGAAGAAGGCTTAGGATGACGAACGACATGCTCATTGCAGACTTCGTTGTAGCAACTGTTCAAGAGCGGGACTTCGAACTCGACCGGGCGCTCACCACAGCAAAGTTCAGGGCGTCCATGGGCCGAAAACTAGGCATAGTCGTCACACGACATAACTTCTGCCGTTACTCGGTCACACTCACTGCTGATGTTTCGTACGGCATGATTCAGGAACGGGATCACGCACAAACACATTCGCGTCCCGGGAAACTCGCAGACTAAGTGTCGGTACGGAAAGATCGACCGGGGCAAGTTGCACCATCCATTCGAAAAGAGCTCACGCGGAAATGGGACTAACATCGCTCTATCGCCTGTCCTCCATTAGGGCCGTTACGGCAAGTCGCCGATTAATCGCCGAACTTATGGAAACCAGTGCGCCGAACTTTACGGTCAGCCCATTTACAAGGGTCGGCCGCTTCACCAGTTCCCCGGAAAGAGCAAGGTTGGAGGTTGCGTTTTCGAATGTGCTCCTTGGCCCTCCGACGCCAACCTCGATATCCCGACCTAAGGCCGGGACCGCAAGGGCAGTATTTGATCATTCAAACAGAGAAAACCAGATCGTTTCATATGACGAGCAAATCAGAAGCAGCCCCGACACCCCTGCACTGGATGGATCGACGCTCGGCCAGCGATAAATGGGGGCAGAGTGGAACGAAGTCGAATTGAGGGAGAAACTCAGTGTCTGAACCGGAAAAAGCTGCCCTTACCGTCTCTGAGGGTGATTCAGTAGAGCCGACGGCGGAAACCGGCGATGCGGCCGAAGTGGAGGCAGCGGAAGCTACAGAGCAAACGGAGGCCCCAGTCGCGCCGGAAATCACCTTCGATGAAAAGTTTTATCCCGCGCGGCCCAAAGCGTTGCGGCCCGTGGCCCGACGACGGCAGTACTCTGCCAACGCGCCGTCGCTGGAACTCGACGGGCTCAACAAAACCTACGTGGAGTGGCTCAGGAATCAGGCAATGCTTGGCGACGCCAATGTCCTTGCCAGGCAGCTGTCAGGGCAGGCGAGCATGTGGCAGCACTCATTCGCGCACCCCAATCCGCGGGCCGCCGTTGAGCGCGCCTCGGTGTGGTTCACGGCCTACCCGCTCTCTTTCATGACGGCGCCGGGGCAATCCTTCCTAGGGGCGCTCGGGGATCCGGAATTGTGGAAAATGTTCAGCCAAATTGGCATCAGAGCCATCCACACAGGGCCGGTGAAGAAGGCCGGTGGGCTGGAAGGATGGGCGGAAACGCCCAGCGTTGATGGCCATTTTGACCGCATCAGTATGGCTATCGATCCGCTGTTCGGCTCTGAAGATGAGTTCCGCCGGATGTGTGACGTTGCCGGTGAGTATGACGGCACCATCATCGATGACATCGTCCCAGGGCACACCGGCAAAGGTGCCGACTTCCGCTTGGCCGAAATGAATTACAGGGATTACCCCGGCATTTATCACATGATTGACATACCAGAATCGGACTGGGACCTGCTGCCGGATGTTCCGTCGGGAGCGGACTCTGTAAACATCAGCCCTCATGCGGAAAAGGCTCTCCAAAAGGCCGGATACATTATTGGACGGTTGCAGCGGGTCATTTTTTACGAACCCGGAGTGAAGGAAACCAACTGGAGCGCCACCCGGGCCATTATGGACACCAACGGCCAGAAGCGTCGCTGGGTGTATCTGCATTATTTCAAAGCCGGCCAGCCCTCGATCAACTGGCTCGATCCAACTTTCTCGGGCATGCGCCTGGTGGTGGGTGACGCACTGCATTCGCTTCTGGACTTAGGTACCGGGGCGCTGCGTTTGGACGCTAACGGCTTTCTTGGCGTGGAAAAGAGCGCAGAGGAACAGCCCGGTTGGTCCGAAGGGCACCCACTATCCGAGGCAGCCAACCAGCTCATCGGCAGCATGGTGCGCAAGGTGGGAGGCTTCTCATTCCAGGAACTCAACCTCACGATCGATGACATCAAGGCTACATCCGAAACTGGTCCGGACCTGTCCTACGATTTCATTACCCGGCCCGGTTACCACCACGCCTTGGTCACCCAAGATACGGAATTTCTGCGGCTGACCCTGCGGCTGGCGATGCAAATCGGCGTGGACCAGGCGTCGCTGGTACACGCGTTGCAGAACCATGATGAGCTGACCTACGAGCTGGTGCATTTCGCCACCCGGCACAAGGACGATGTCTTCCACTTGGCTGGTTCCGACCTGACCGGCGCGGAGATGACTGAACTCATTCAAGACACACTGCGGAACAAGCTCACGGGCGAAAACGGCCCGTACAACGCACTCTTCACTACCAACGGCATTGCCTGCACAACAGTCAGCGTCATCACTGCGGCCCTTGGCATCAAGGACATCTCTGCCGTAACTGACCAACAGATCCAGACAGTGCGGGAAGCCCACCTGCTCCTGGCGATGTACAACGCCCTGCAGCCAGGGGTCTTCGCGCTTTCAGGGTGGGACATGGTGGGCATGACAACGCTGGACAGGACGCAGGTAAGGGACCTTACAGCCCAAGGCGATACCAGATGGATTAACCGGGGTGCCCACGACCTGATGGGTACCAACGCCGAGGCCACGGTGTCGGCTTCCGGGATGCCCCGCGCACGCAGTCTTTACGGTCCGCTGCCTGAACAGCTCAAGGACGACCAATCCTTCGCGCGGAGGCTCCAGAAAATCCTCAAGGTGCGGGAGGGATGGGGGGTTGCCACGGGCTTGCTCCTTGACGTTCCGGACGTTTCCCATCGGGGTTTGTTGGTCATGGTGCACCGCCTAGCATCCGGGCAGGTCCAGGTGACCGTCCTGAATTTCTCTGGTGAAGACATCAACAGCAGCGTCAACTCCACTTACCTGAAGGCTGGTGCGAAGGTCCATGACCTCTTCGCCGAGAAGACAGTGGGCCAGGTGGACGACTTGCACAGTTTCTTCATCAAGCTCGGCGCATATCAGGGGACGGCATTGCTGATCGTGGATCCGCCCAACGTCGAGAATGAAGCGTAGGGGCAACAAATGCCGAGTATCGGCGTGGGTCGCACCCGGAATCATGATCCCAGAATCTGGCACAGAGGCTGAGTGTTCGTCCGACTAGGGCACCCCCGAACCCGACACAGTGTGCGTCGGCTTTCGGCGTGGGCGTGAGTCCGTGCTTCAGAGTTGGCTTCTTCCCAACTTGGAGCGCATGAGCCGGGACGGGTTGTTGTGTGATCTGAAATAGTGCCAGGCCGCTTCAATGAGAAGCCGGCGGGCGTATCTGTTGCCCGTCTTCGTAATCAGGCCCTTCGCATTTACGCATGGTTGGTTTGTTTGATCCGGTAGTGCCGGTGGCCGCCGGCGGCGAGTAGGCATCTGAGCCGGTAGTTGGTGAAGTTGCGGAAGCCTCGGGCTATTCTGCGGGTGGTTTCGATGACTCCGTTGATTGCTTCGGTAGGCCCGTTGGAGGCGCCGTTCGTTTCGAAGTAGGCCAGGATCGCGGTTTTCCATTGTTTGAGTGTCCGGCCGAGGCGGGCGACTTCCGGGATTGGGCAGGACGGGAAGGACCCAATGACTTCATTCACGAGTTCCCTGCCCCGCTCCGGCCGGGCGTGATAGATGTTGCGGAGCTTCTGGTAGCACTGCCATGCGAGGGTGACTTCGTGGTCGGGGTCTCCGGCATTGAGTTTCGCATCGAGCCGGGCGGACTGCTTGTCGGTCAGATGTTCGGCGCCGATCTGCAGGGTCCGGCGGATACCGTAGAGCGGGTCACCCTTGCGTCCGCGGTGGCCGAGAGTGTTCTGCTGGACCCGGCGGCGGACTTCGTCGACCATGGCCGATCCGAGTTTCACGACGTGGAAGGCGTCCAGGACCGTGATGGCTTCGGGCAGTTCGTCGCGGATCGCGTTGGCGTAGCCGCGGAACGGATCCAGCGCGGCGGTCTTGATCCCGGCGGTGAACCCGGGGCCACGGTCTTTGAGCCAGTCGGCGTAGGCCTTCCCGGACCGGCCTGGAACCAAGTCAAGTAGCCGTGCGTGCACCACGCCGTTCTCGTCGCGGGTGTGGTCCACGATTCCGGTGACCATGCCGGATCCCGGCGGGCCGGTGTGTGACCAGACGTGCTCATCCACCCCGAGCGCGTCAACGCCGGCGAGCCGATCGGAGTTCCTGATGCGGCGGGTGGCTTCTGCTCTGATGGCGTCCCAGACGGTGTGCCAGGAGACCCCGAGCTGGTGGGCCAGGGCCGAGACCGAGGTATCGAACCGCTGCAGCGCGTCGGTCGCCCAGTGGGCGGCTCGGGCGGTGAGTTTCGCCCGCGGCCCGGCCAGCGGGTGTTCTTCACTGAATGTTGTTTTTGGGCAGTCCAGGTCCGGGCAGCGCCAAACACGCTTGGCCCACAGCAGCCGCACCGGCTGGCCGAAACAGGGAATGTCATGGAGCCGGACCTGGCGGCGTCCGTGGCCGACCGCGACGACGCCGCAGTCCGGGCACCCGGCGAGGTCCACACCGGTTTCGACGCCCAGTACGAGGCCAGTCCTGGTTGCCGTGACGGAGCTGACGTGGACGCCCTCGACACCGAGCAGCGCATCCGCGCGCATGCACCAGCGGCCAGCAGAACAAGACATAGAGTTATTCATGTCAGGGTCTCTTTTTGGTTTTGGTTGCTTGGTCGCTACCAATTCAAAGAGGCCCTGACCTCTTTCCTGCCGCACCACGCCGCACCACAGAATACCTACGCGATGGCGCCATCCTCAGACTGCGCATCCATGCTTATCTGCGAAGGCCCCGTAATCAAGCCTTGGGACCGGGACGCGCCTGAGGAATGCTCAGTAGGAATCAGACCCAACTAAGCTCCGATCGTGGATCCTGACCGGCACCACGGCGAACCGACGACGGGGCTACGCTTTCCTCACAACGCTGTCGATGACCCCTCCCGGCTCGCCTGCACCGAGATCCTGGCCGGGGAGAAAAGGGACACCGCAGCAGGATTCTGGGCACGCGCCAACTAACATCCGTGGTCAATACATCTAGGCCCGGAATACTCCCCTTACCAACCCCGCTCCCTGCGGCCAGATTTGGCTTCGCGAATCACAGTCCTGCTGGGATCGCAGCGGCATTCTGGGACTCTAACTTCTAGCTCCTCAAGGCTTGGCCGCCTGTTCCAGGAGTCGCTGAACGTGAAGCGCTCGATTGACGTCAATTACGTGTGGGAGGTTGTTTTTGACGGCATTCACCAGATCGTCCCTAATTATCCTTAGAATCTCCGGGTCACCGTCGATTCCGCTGAACGCCACGGAGAGCTCACCCTCGTCGGTGAAGAGATGAACACCGGCTACATCCCTCCGGACCGGGGCGACAAGCGAGAGCGAACCGATGCTCTGCGCGCCAGACTCATGACGGGCCTGAAACGTGAAAAATTTCGTTGGATCGCCTTGTCCCTTTATGTCCACAATGGGGCCAGCGGTCGCGTCGAGAAGGTCAACGACATGTGGTCCCAGGTCGAGCAAGGCGCCAGCCTCTTTGCGCCAAGGCGCTGCAAAGAATCCGCCCGGCAGACATGAGCCATTGATGAACGTGCCAATAGCCCCGAGCGGTTTTCGCTGCCGTGAGCGGGAGACGAATTCTCGCACGGTGGGGCTGAATCGATTCGTAAGAGTGACCAAGTTGATTACGCCAGCCTCATTTATGTCATCGGCAAGCCGCTGCGCTTGGTCCAGATCAAGCCCCAAGGGCTTTTCCAACAGCAAAGCCTTTCCCGCTTTGGCAGCTAGCGATGCGTACGGTGCCTGAATGTCCGGAGGAACTGCAAGTACCACTGCCTCACACTGGTCAAGGAGCTCCTCGAAGGAACTCACACTGGTGGTGCCGAACTTTTGTGCGAGCTCTTCAGCCGACTGACTGCGCCGCGCCCAAACCGCCACCAGATCTGTTTCTTCCTGATTGGCAAACATTGGAGCATGGAATGATTGCGCCCATGCTCCGGCGCCCACCAAGCCAATCCGAAGCTTTGTCACGACGTTCCTCCAATAAACCGAGTTTTGATTCTGTTTTTATGAAGCCCAGGGTCTGAACGCCGCACAAAGCGCCGGCAGGTCCTTCGCCGCCCGCTACGCGGCTCTCTGCAGAGATACACTCCCGATCCGTGCTCCCGCCGATGTAGGAGAGCACGAGCTCCAGCTAGTGCCCTCCTGCCCTCCTCGCCGGGCCGCACCGTTTACTTGTGCCCCGGCTGTCCGAGCTGGCCATCCCTTCCATACTTGGCCCTGCCCTTGTGGCAGGTTGCCGTGCAGGAGGGTTTCGGGAAGCCAGTATTAATACCACGAACCATGTAAAAGCTGAAAGCCGGACGAGTTTGTCGTCACGGTGGCCGCCCTTGTTCAGGCCGGACCACCTAGTGGTGCAAGTACCTTTCGCGCTGGGACCTAAAACGCTATCTCATCAGAGGACCGGAGGGATGGGATCCTTCTCAGCGAAACGTCTCACGACGTTCGCGGTGATGCGAGCTACATCATTGTCGTAGCCGTCGGTTGGCAGGCTATGGATCCACGAGATCGACGATGTCGCGAACATGGCGCCACCTCCCGAGGTGGTGAAGTAGGTCATATCGGCTCGCACATTGTAGTTACGGTCCCCTTGCGTCTCCGTATCGGTGCCCGAATCCTCAGGGACAACGATCGCGTACGGGCCATGTTCGATTGAGCTGGCGAGCAGCATCGTGTTTGGTGGAGTCCCCAGGGACAAGTCGTAGCGGTCCAGCTCCACGCCTGCAGCACCCCCGTACTCCAGCCCGAAGTCCCCAATGCGCTCACGATCCCGTACCCCGTCGAGGATCCAAGCCACCCGTTCGTCGGCCGCGTCGGGCATGGGGACGAAGTAAGTGCCCTGCTCAAGGCCATGCGCGCAGTAGCTCGTGCCCCAAATCTTGTATCCCGCCCGGCCCCGGAAGCGCCAAGGACCACTGCGCTCTCCTGTAGAGCTCATGTAGCTCTCGCCAGGGGCATCTTCCCAGCCGCCGTCCCCGCCAATGCCGCGGCGCATCTCCATCACCCACGGCTTCTCGGGGTGTTCAGCCGTGACCCAATACATGCCATTGCCGCCCAGATAGAGCCCCCGCCCACCCTGGGCAAGGTAGTTCTCCCACGCGTCATTGAAGCGGTCGGTGCAGTATTCGGGATGCGACACAGTCAGCACGACGGAGTACTGGCCTAGTAGATCGGCGCCCTCGCTGTGTACGTCGTGGTCGGTGAGTACGTCGTAGCCGATGCCTTCGTTGTCCAGAAAATGCAAGAGCTGCAGGTCGGCCGGGAAGTTCCACGCGGGCATCGTACCCGGCCGCAGGGTGAGTAGTGGCCGTCGCCAAGTCACATATGCCGCGCCCTCGCCGTCCGCGTGGACGTCATAGCTTGACAACCCCCACGGAGCGGGGTGTCCGTGAACCACGACGTCGCGCTCATAGAGCGGCCGGAACCCCGCCCAAACAAGGTCACTTGTATCGACCCCGGTTGAGCCGACCTGAAATGGATTGTGCCCAGTCTCATTTCCGTATGCCATGTAGGTGTAGGTCGACATCAGGACCGCGACTCGGGCCCGCTGTGCCCCTGGCGAAGGCACCACGAAGAACGGGACGTAATCCTCCAATCCATCGCTACGCAGTCTTACCGCATACACCCCGCTCTGGAGATCCCCAGGAACATCAACGGAGAGAGAGGAGTCCCAGCGGCAGTCATCGAAGGAGTCATCATGGAACCAAAGGGCCCCGTACTGCTCAGGGGCCAGCCGGTAATTGTCGTCCCGACCACGCCAGTTGTGGCCTGTGCAGCCCCGGAAGGGCTGATTCACGCATTGTCCGTGATGGTCACCCGCGACATCCGTGATCCGGTCGGTGCCGACCCCTTCGGGGCCGATTTCCTGTGAGAAGTTCCAGAGGGCCAACGGATCCGAAGGGAACACTCCAGCGAGTGCGTCCGAGACCTCCGCCTCGGATAATGACCGTCCATAGACCCTGGGAGCCTCGATTTTTCCGTTGAAGGCAGCAGTCACCCAAGTGCGACCCGCCGTGTCGGGAGCCCCCTCGGCAAGACCCCCTATGACCAACGAAACACCGGGGTCGGTCAGCCGAATTCCGCTGGTGGACTGCTCACTGCCGGTTCCATCGAACGGGACGACAGGCCCGAAGCGACTGTTATATCCATTTACAACCCCGGTCTGGCGCAGCGTCAGGTTGCCCGATGCCGCGTCGTATGTAGTGACAACTGAGTACCAAACCCGAGTGAACAACGCCTGTGCGGAACGTACGCGCGCCACCCCGCCCTCACCGTCACCGACGGTCCATTCCAAATGTCCATCGGCATCCAATGACAACGCCCAACCCGCCGACTGGTCGTCTGCCCAGCAGGAGATGATTCCCTGCCTGCCACGATCCGGCAGGGTTGCCTGAATGTAGGCGTGTACCGTGATCCCCGTTTCTGGAACGAAGGCGGGATCAGCTGGCACTTCGACATAGCTGCCCGCTTGAGTGCGCTGCGGCCGTCCGCTGAATGTACCGAGCGGCATTACGTTCTCGATGACCACTCCCGCGCCGTTCGGGTCCGGGTTGATGTTTCGGAAACGAACCAGCGCCGCGTCATACTCGCTATCCGCCGCCACGTGTACCTGCACGGATGTTCCCTGAGCGACATTCGGGCGGTCCGTGTAGCCGACTAGGCCGCCAGTGACCGTACTTCCAATCGGCACGGGACGTCCCTCCGCCACGTTCACCGGCCCTCCTCCAAGTCCGCCTCGAGCTGTGCTACCCGGTGTAGGAAAGCGCCATGCCGCGCATCGTCTAGCGTCGCGAACCGGGCACCCGGCAGCGTCTGTGGTGTAAGACCTGGACGGGTCACAGCGATGCCCCAGACCTCATCCCCGCCCAATCGGCACGCGACGTAGCGGCCGTCGGAAGGGTGCGAGCGGAAGTATCCGAGGACTTGCTGCAACGCTTTGCTGTGGAAATTCGGCCGACGACCGATAGGGTCGTGCGCGTGCTCGGCTATCAGCTCATCGGTGATAAGGGCTCGCACGGCTTGCTTCTGTATGCGGTCCCTGAACGGGTACCAGTGCGCAGCATCTTTGTCGATGTAGCGATGCGGGTCACATACTTTCTGGGCCGCAGGTTGCTCTGACACGGACATAGATCCTTTCGAAGTTTTGGGCAAGTTAACGGCGGCGGAGCAGGTAGGCATTTATGCCTAGGGCTCCTAGCAGCACAAGCCCCTTGACGATCAGCTGGGCGGATGAGGAAACGTTCATGAGGCTCATGCCGTTGTCGATTGTTGCAAGCAGTAGGGCGCCGATCATTGCGCCGGGAATTGTTCCTACCCCGCCCACGAGCGCCGTCCCACCGATCACAGCGGCGGCGATAGCATCCAGTTCGAGGTTCGTACCACTGCTTGGGCTTGCCGCGGAAAGGCGGGCCGTCAGGAGAACCCCGCCGATGCCGTAGAGTGCTCCCATTATGAGGAAGCCCCCGAAGATGTGCTTCTTAACACTGATGCCTGCGAACTCTGCGGCTTCTCGGTTGGATCCGATGAGATAGGCGTTGCGGCCGAATGTGCTACGGCTCATCACGAACCAGAGGACAACACCGACTGCTACTGACCACATCAGCGTAAACGGAATGCCCAAGAAGCCGCCGGCAGCCCAGGCCAGCAGCCCCAGACCAATGGCGAAGACACCCAGTTGGGTGGCAGTACGGACAATGTCCTCGCGGCGCATCTCCGCTGGTTCACTACGATGTAGCACGAGGCGCCGAAGGGCGAGCCCGACCACTGCTACGAACACAACAACGATCAGCCCGATCGACCCGTTCGGCGGAATGAAGGCCTCGGAGAGTGCTTGGAGCTCAGGCGGGACTGGCCCGACCGTAGAGGAATTTGTCCACACGAGTCCGATGCCGCGGAAGGCGAGCAAGCCAGCCAAAGTCACGATGAATGACGGAATTCCGAAGCGTACTACCCAGAAACCCTGCCATAATCCCAGGGCCAATCCCAGGACAATGGCCGCCACGACGGCGACGCTAGTTGGGAGCCCCCATTGTACGGTAAGCACGGCGGATGCCACCCCGCAGAGGAAGACAGAACTACCCGCGGAGAGATCGATCTCCCGCATCACCATGAGCACACAGGCTCCAGCTGCAAGTACCGCTACAATGGACGCCTGACGCAGCAACAGCGACAGGTTACGGGGAGTGAAGAAAATTTCACCTGTCTGCAGGTGGAAGAAGATTGCTAGGACTACGAACACCAGGCCGAGCGAGATGGACAGTAGCTGCGGGCCTGTCAGGCGGGACAAATCGAGACGTCGACGGGATGACATCCTCGGCGGCCCTTTCAGGGAAGCTGTCATATCTGCCTCACCCCCGTAGCAGCAGCCATCAGCTCCGCTCGAGTGGCATGCGGTCCAAATTCGCCGGTTATCCGGCCTTTGTACATCACGAGTATCCGATCGCTCTCCGTAGTGACTTCCGCGATGTCACTACTAATCAATAGCACTCCGCGCGAGCTGTCGGTCAGCTCGCGGATAATGCGGAAAATCTCGAAACGGGCGCCGACGTCGACCCCGACGGTCGGCTCGTCGAGAATCAGAACTGAAGGATGAGCGGCTAAGCAACGGGCCAGCAGAACCTTCTGCTGATTACCTCCGCTTAGGGTCTCTATGTTGACATCCAGCCGTGGTGGCCGTACGTCCAGGTCCTCGATATAGGCGCGGTTGCGCTCCTGCTCCGCCGCTCGATCGAGGAGGCCACCTCGGGAGATCCTGCTGATGCTGCTGGCGCTCATATTTTTGCGAACGCTCTGGCCGGCGATGATCCCGTTGACTTTTCGGTCCTCAGGCAGCATCGCAATCCCACGCGACATTGCCTGTCGCGGAGAAGTCGGCCTCCCGAGTCCGTCTGCCAGTTCCACGCTGCCCTCGATGTGTCCAGACCATGCACCAAAGAGTGCCCTAGCCATCTCCGTCCGGCCTGCGCCGACAAGCCCATAAATGCCGAGGATCTCCCCGCCATGCAAGTCCAAGTCGACACCGTCGACCCGGGGGACGCTCTTTGTGTTTCGCCCTTCCCATGCCCGGAGTTCGCGGACCGACAGAACTCTGTCGTGCCGTTTCCCAGACTGGCGGTGGACCACCGTCGCGGGATCACGTCCAATCATGGCTCGGATCATCTCGGGCCGATTCCCCCGGGCTTCCTCCAGCTCGGCGGCCACACGCCCATTGCGAAGCACGACGACCTGGTGGGCATACTGCTCCACCTCGTCGAGTCGGTGAGTGATGTGGATGCAGCTAACCCCTCGGTCGTGCAAATTGGCAACGTGCTCAAAAAGACGCTCCGACTCGGGTTCTGTCAAGGAGGCCGTGGGCTCGTCAAGGATGAGCAACTTCGCGGATTCCGACAGAGCCGCAGCGATCATAGCTAGGCGCTGCGTGGCTGGAGAGAACTCCCCTGCCAGCCGACGGGGGTCGGCATCCACGCCGAAATCGGCCAGTGCATCGGCCGCCAAACAGCGAAGCCGGTCGCGGTCAACGGCAATGCCCATGCGCCGCGGAAGGCGCCCAGCGAACATGTTCTCCTCCAGACTCAGTCCAGGTGAAAACATCAGCTCCTGCGGCACGTAAACCACGCCAGCCCGCAGTGCGTCTCGCGGGTGGGCGAAGGCCGCTCGCTCGCCCGCGACCTCCACCTCACCTCCGTAACTCCCCGCAGGATGGATACCGGCGACGATCTTCATTAGTGTGGACTTACCTGCTCCGTTCTCGCCGACCAGGCCGAGAGTCCTGCCCGGCGCAAGCCCCCAAGTGACATCCGACAGGACTGTCACGCCTGAGAATGACATCGTTACGTCGCGTAGCCGGAGGATGTGGCCCTCTGCGTCTGCGGCAGGGCCACCAGCCTGTGAGCCATCAGTGATGTCGATCGGTGACGACATGGGTTCTTCCTTTGCTTCATTACGCTCAGGCCGCTGGGCAGGCATTCGCTTTGTCCGGGAAGACGTCCCCTACGGTCACCCATCCTGGCGGCGCGACCTTCGTGATGAACTCGCAGAGGTTGCTCTTGTCGACGGTCATCACGCCGATTTGCCTGGTCGGGACCGCCTTGAGACCGTTATCGGTCGTGGTGTCCGAAGCGACTGGCTCCTTGGCTGCCAGCTGGTGAGCACCGGCAGCGGCGGCCGCCGCCTCTTCCTGTATGTTTGTGAACACCGTCATCGTCTGGTCGCCGGATGCAACGAGCGCCAGTGACCCTGGCTCCGCATCGAGGCCAGAAACGAATACCTTGCCATTGAGTTTCCGGCCACGCAGCGCCTGCACGACTCCGCTCGCCATGTTGTCACTGGAAACGACGAAGGCAGCTATTTCGTCGTTGTGGCGGCTGAGAATGTTCTCGGCACTAGACAATGCAGTCTCTGTTGACCAACGCGGCGTCCATTGGTCGGAGACGACCTTCACCCCCGGTCCGGCAGCCCCGAGGATCTTGGCCGTCTCGTTGCCGATCTGCTGGGCGACGGTATTTGCCGAGTCGCCGCGCACTATTGCGAAGTTGCCCTCGGGATGTGCGGCGATCGCCGCCTTAGCCTGGAGCTCACCGACTTTGGCATTATCTCGGGTCACCTGGAGATCGACGTCCGCGTTCTGGATTCCGAGGTCGTAGGCGATCACGGGAACACCCTGGCTCTTCGCCCGTTGCACGGCCGTGGCTGCGGCAGACGCGTCAACGGCTGCAATTACCAACACATCAATCCCTTGGCTAAGCATGTTCTCAACCTGCGTGTTCTGCAGGTTGGGATCATTGTTAGCGAATTGCACTAGCGTCTTGTCGCCGGCTTTGGCGGCCGCATCCGTCAGATATTTCGCATCGAACGCCCATCGGCGCTGGACTTGGGACGGGAAGGCAACGCCAATCTTGTATTCCTTCCCTTCACCGCCAGAGGGGGTACCACCGCTGCCTGAGCATCCGGTGGCGACTACTGTGACGGCAAGCGTCGCGGCCACTGACCCGAGAATTCGGGCCCACATCCTTCTGGGGGTTCGTACCTTGGCGCAGTTCCTCATCAAGTCTTCCTTTCGATGGAACGGGGAAGGTGCACTTCTGCCCTTCGTCGAGCTAGAGATCGTGTGAGCCGTTCTCCCGGAAGGCGGCACTAGGTACGACGTCATCCAAGTGGGAGCGTAGAGCAGTTTTACGGGGGGACGAGCGTTCGGTCATATCGAACATCTAATGGAGGTGGCAACTCGCTGGTATGTCGATAAAGCTAGAACAGCACTGTGAGGGATGTCAATGATTTTTTCGATAGTGTCCGGTAGAACCGGGCATTGATGGCAATTGCATGTCAAATTGCTCGGTCACAACGAAATATTTGGCTGCGGCTATGATACGACTCCTTGTGTTGTAAGGTCGAACAACACGCGATGATTGGCGCTTTCCCGCCAGTTTGAATCGAACGCACGCTGAATGCTGCTGGCCTTATGCTTCGGGGCGGGCGTGAAACATTGCCGCCGGTACCGCGTCTATTCAGGCGCTGCTCACACAGGGTAGGGATCGGCGGAGCCGACCCTGCAGATATCCGTTCAAGCAGTACGACGACCTGACGCAAAGGATCCGCAATGGACGTCAGCTTTTTTCTCCATCCTCGCCGCCGCCGGTGGCGGCTTTTGGAGCCGCGCTAGGACGGCTTCAGGCATTCATTTTTACCGGGTTACTGGCGATCATCGGAGTGCTCGCGCTGGTGGCCGACCCGAATTCGACTGTTCTCAGTGAGATAACCTTCGGCCCCACGTTTCTTTCGCCGGCGCTGTGGCCGCCGCCGCTTGGGTCGCACGCAAGAGCGAAGTGTCCGGAAAGGATATCGTCACTCCGCTATCGAAGTTCGCCCGCCCTGATGTTCTCCTGGTAGGAGCAGCACTCGGCATGTTTGGCTATTTCATCCAGAAACTGCTCGCCCTGATCCCCTCGTTCGGCAGCAACACCGACTCAGGCGCGCTGACGGTTGTTATTTCGGCGATTGCGGTGCGGGGTCCTCTTTGGCGAGAGCGGCCTCTTTATGCCCAACGGCACAGGCGCCTCCGGATGGGCGCTTACTCCCCCACCGACAAGGATCGGTGGATTGCGGGGCAGGAGCGGTTCGTGCCCAATACGGTGCTCGGCATCTTCGTGGGCCTCCTGTCAGCTTTCGTTGGCTTGGAACGCGTGCGACCGATGCCGCAGCTTGGGGGTAACGCACCAGTTTTCATGTTCGGCAGGGATCAGTGCGGCCGGGTTCTCTATCACCACCGAACTGGCGCCCGAACAGCAGGCCGGATGGCGCCGGCTGGGCGAGCACCTGCTGCGCCTGCTGGACGCCCAGGGAACCGGGCTGGCCATCACGCTGGACGAGATCCACGGGGCCGACCGGGACGAACTGGCCCAGCTCGCCGCCGCCGTGCAGCACTTCATCCGCGACGGCCTGCCGATCGCCCTGGTGTTCGCAGACCGCCCCGTCATAGAACGGGCCTCCCGGGTGCTCACCGCGGCCGGAATCAGTATCTAGGCCGACCAGCGGAGAGCACTACCAGCCACAAGCCATGACCACGTCCAGCTAGGGCACACCCCAACCTGACGTCAGATAGCCGCTCACTCATCGTCAGAATAGGGTCCCTAAGGCGGTTCCCTTACACCCCCGGTGAACGGTCTCAGAGTCAAACCTGACAGAGGCCCTTCAAAGAGCCGCACGTCAATCTTTACCTTCAGTCGGGAAATCCGAACGCCGCGCGGCGCGCAAGCTCGCCCTGCGGTGGTGACCGGGTGCCTGTTCGGAACCGATCTGGAGGCTGCCGCCCTCCTTCCAATTCGTTCCCGGAACTGGCTCGGCAGTGCACGTCCGATCTGAGCTCGACTCCGCATACCTTCCGGAGCCGGCCAATCTCAGGACAAACGCCAAGGCGTCGTCCCGGTGCGGACACCACAGCTCGGGCCGCCTTGTCGCTCCGCCTCCTTACCCGCTGTCGGTACCGCGGAGTAGGGTTTCCGTCATGGACATCATCCTCGTACCCGGTTTCTGGTTGGACGCTTCATCGTGGGAGGAGGTGACCCCTGCACTGGAAGCGGCGGGGCACACGACCCACCCCCTGACCTTGCCCGGCCTTGAATCCGTCGACGCACGGCGTGCCGGCATCACGCTGAAGGACCACATCGCCGCCGTCGTGGACGTCGTGGATGGCCTCGAGGGAAAAGTGGTTCTGGTGGGGCACTCCGGCGGGGGCGCGGTGATCCACGGCGTGGCTGACGCCCGGCCCGACCGTATTGCGCGGAACATCTACGTGGACAGCGGACCGCTCGGCGAGGGCGATGTCATCAACAATGAGCTGCCCGCCAAAGGCGACGATGTGCCCTTGCCGCCGTGGGACGGCTTCGAGGACGCCGACCTGGTGGACCTCACCGATGAGCTGCGCAAAAAGTTCAGGGCACGCGCCATCCCCGAGCCCAAGGGCGTAGCCTACGGCAAACAGCGCCTGCACGACGTCCGCCGGTACGAGGTCCCGGCGACTGTGATCGCGTGCGAATTCCCGTCGTCGCTCCTCACCGAATGGATCGACGCCGGACACCCCTTCACCGCCGAACTTGCCCGCATCAATGACGTTGATTTGGTGGACCTCCCCACCGGCCACTGGCCCCAGTTCACCAAACCAGCCGAGCTTAGCCAGGCAATCCTGAGGGCGGTGGAGCAGACCTCTTAAGGCTGGCCGCGCCCCACACGGCGAGCAACAGGGCGATGAGCAACAGCCCGGCGTCGCCAAGGTCGATGGCACCAAGCCACGCGGTGAGCGGATCCTGCAGCCCGAACGCGGTGTTGACGAATCCACCCAGCGTGATCGCGGCGATGAACAGAGCCGAGAGCGCGGAAATCCCGGTCACCGCCGCGTTGAGGCCGAGCCTGCGCCGGGGATCGTCCAAGGCGGAGCGGTACATTCGCATCATGGCCACCCCGTTGAGCGAATCGCACAAGGTCATCGCGGCGGTGAACGCGAGGGGCAGCGCGATCAGGGCGAGTGGTGAAACGCCAGCCAGCGACGCCGCCGTCGTCATCACGAGCAAGCCGATGGTGGTGGCAGTGTCAAAGCCCAGCCCGAACAGGAATCCGATCACGTAGATGTTCCGCGGCCGCCGCACCTTGGACAGCGGCTTGGTGAGGAGCCGCGCCACGAATCCTTGTGACTCAAGATCGGCGGCGTCTACGTTGCCGCCGGCACGTGCACGACGGTACGCGCGCGTTGCGCGGACAAAAGCCGAGCCATTGAACAACCCCATCGCCAAAAGGAACAGCCCGGAAACCCCGCTGCCGACCAGGCCGAGTACCAGGTTCCCGGCCGAACCATCCTCCATAAACTGCCCCACCAGGCTGGCGCCGGCCACCACCAGGATGCCGGCCAGGATCACCACCGAACTGTGCCCCAGGCTGAACGCGAAACCCACGCTGACAGGATCCTGCCGCTGGGCCACGAACTTCCGGGTGGAGTTATCGATCGCGGCCAGGTGGTCCCAGTCGTAGCTGTGCTTCACTCCGGCCAAATAGGCAGTCAGAATCAGACCAAGTGCCAGCGGCTGGCCGCCCCCTGCGGTTCCGCCGAACAGAAGTACGACGGCGGCGAAGTGCAGTGCGGCCACCGCGCCGAAAGTGAAGAGCAGCCGGGTCCGGACCGGCAGTGAGTCCCGCTCGCGGTACATCACGGCGAACCGGGTCAGCGCAGTCATTCAGTACTTCCTCAGGTTTAGGGGCGCCTGCCCGTGCCAGCGGTCCCGCAGCAGCGCGGTGCACGCGCCCAGCAGGCTGTTCAGTTCCCCCGTGCTGCTGGACAGTGCCCGCAGCACTAGCCCGGTGGTTCCGGCCACGGTGCGCGTGAGGGAGATTCCCGTGTGGGCGTCGTGGCCAGCGGTCAGGGCGTGGAGCTCGTCGGCGAGCGCCTGGTTTACGCGCGTGTCCACCACCACCAGCGAGCCCAGGTGGCTGAAACCCTCCATAAAGCCCAGCCCGGTGACATCGTTCAGCGGCGGCCGGATCAGCAGATTATCCAGGGCAAGCAGCTCCGTCCCGCCGTCGGTTTCAACGTGAATCTCGTTACGCAGCCGCAGCTCCTCGTACTTGAACGACGCCCCGTCCGGCGACCACCCGGGGGTGATCACCTCAGCCATCACCAGGCTCGACGCCGGCCGCACCGTAATGTGCGTGTTCTGCCGGTAGCTGGCTTCTCGGTAAGCAATGAGCTGATCAGGCATCAGCTCCAGCCGGGCCCCCTCCCCCAGCCGCAGGCTCATCCGCTGCTCAGCAAAAGACCCGGGCGTCCGATAAACCTTCGTCGCCGACTGCGTAGTCAACAACAAAGAAGCCCCCTCCTCAACCTCCACATCAAGCAAAAAGAGATCGGCGCCCAAATAGGCCCCGCCAGGATTCACGAGAACATAACAAACCTGCCCGGACTCATCCAGGTAGTGTGGCCGAAGAACCCGGAGCGCGCCCTCATGAAACTGGGTGGAAGCGACGGACTTACCATCCCGGACTTTGATGCACAGCTCCAACCGCCCTCTAACTGGGCGACCCTCGGGCGCCGGGGAGATGACAGCGGAACTGGTTTGGCTCATGTCGCGAGGTCGAGCATCAGGACGTCCCGCCGCACCCAGTCGATGACGGCGTCGAGCCCTTCGTCGGTCTTGAGGTTGGTAAAACAGAAGGGCTTGGTGCCGCGGAACTCGCGTGAGTCCCTTTCCATCACGGAGAGGTCGGCGCCGACGTGGGGGGCGAGGTCGGTTTTGTTGATGATGAAGAGGTCGGACTTGATCATGCCCTGGCCCGCTTTGCGGGGGATTTTCTCGCCCTGGGCCACGTCGATGATGTAGATGGAGAAGTCCACGAGTTCGGGGCTGAAGGTGGCGGAGAGGTTGTCGCCGCCGGATTCGACGAAGATCACCTGCAGGTCCGGGTGCCGGGCTTTGAGTTCCTCGATGGCGGCGGTGTTCATGGAGGTGTCTTCGCGGATGGCGGTGTGCGGGCAGCCGCCGGTTTCCACGCCGATGATCCGGTCCTCGGGCAGGATGCCGTTGGCGGCCAGGATCTTGGCATCCTCGATGGTGTAGATGTCATTGGTGATGGCGGCCATGGAGATCTCGCGGCTCATATGGCGGGTGAGCCGCTCCACGAGCTGGGTTTTGCCCGCCCCGACCGGTCCGCCGATGCCGATTTTGATGGGTTCAGTCATGTGTCCTCCTCAGTGAAATGCACAGCTAGCTCATGAACATTCGGGCGCGCTGCCGCTCGTGCCGCATCTGCGAAATTTCCAGCGCGGGGCTGAGCGCCCCGAAATCGTCCGGCGTGAGGTGCGCGATCCGCTCGACGGCGGCAGTGACGTCGTCGGCCGCTTTCCGCAGCAGCCGCTGCCCGGCGTTCTGCCCCAGCGGGATCGCGCGCACCGCGTTCTGCGTCAGCGACGTGACCGTGGCGAAAAGGTAAGCGGCGAGCGCTTCCGCCAGCGGCACACCGAGGGAACGGGCGACGACGGCGAACGCCAGCGGCTGATGCCCTGCAGCCCGTCCCGTGGTCACCAGGTCCCGGTACAGTGCGAGCTCCGCCGACGGAAAAACCTCGGTCCCGATCTCCAGCAGCCGCCCGCCCATCTTCGAGCTCGCCTCCCGAACCTGCCGAGGCAACAGAGAGGCAGACAAAAGAGCATCCAACTCCCCCACAGCAACACCTTCATACAAGAACCGAATAGCCAGTCCGTCGGAGTAAGAAAGCTGCTGCCCCACAAAAGCAGAAAGCCAAACCCCAAAAGAAGCCTCGTCATGAACGAGCTCACGGTCGATGTACGTCTCAAACCCCAAGGAGTGTGCAAACGCCCCCGTAGGAAGCGCCGAGTCAGTCAACTGCTGCAGCGCTAACTGGTAGCTGGGCACAGCGGCGGAGGCGGGTGAAGGGGGCTGCGGTGTGGTGGGCACCGCGAAGCGGGCACAGCCCCCTTCACGCGCTGGAGCCGCAAGCGGCTCACTCGAGTCAGTGCGAGTGCTCGGCATGGCGGAAAGGCACAGGCATGACGCGTTCCTGGCGGGCATAGGCAACACCCACGAGCTGAAGGTAGTCCTCGACGGTGTGGTCATACGCGCACACCATGACCTCGGCCCCGTACTCCGACGAAGAGTCGAAGAACTGGGCCTGCAGGTGCCGGTTACCCAAAGAATGAGCCACGACCCCCATTTCGTAGACGGAGCGGGGCGTGATGATCAGGACGTCGGTGGGCAGCACGGAGACGATGATCATGTTGGTGTCGGCCACGTGGAGGATGTCGCCGTCACGCAGGTCGCCGGAACCTGACGGGAGCCTGATCCCGATCTCCTTCCCGTGGTCGGTGGTGACGCGCTGGATCCGTTTGACCAGCTGGGCGCTGGGCAGGACCACCTTCTCGCGGTGCAGGCCGACGTACGCCGCGAGGTCTGTGGCGGGCAGTTCGTGCAGGTTGCCAAGGACTTTTTCGATGATCACATCAGGCTCCGGTGGTCAGTGGTCGGTGGTCTCTGGGAAGGAGATCAGAAGAGGAAGTAGCGCTGGGCCATGGGCAGGACGTCTGACGGCTCGCAGGTGACGTCCTCGCCGTCGACCGTTACCTGGTAGGTTTCCGGGTCCACCTGGATGTCCGGGGTGGCGCCGTTGTATTTGAGGTCGGCCTTGGTCAGGGACCGGATGCCCGAGACGGCGCGGATGTTCTTCTGCAGGCCCAGCTCCTCGGGCACACCGGCGTCGATCGCTGCCTGCGAGAGGAACGTGATGGACGACTGCTGCACTGCCTTGCCGAACGCGGCGAACATGGGCCGCATGGTGCGTGGCTGCGGAGTGGGGATGGAGGCGTTGGCGTCGCCCATCAGCGCGTAGGCGATCTGACCGCCCTTGAGCACAAGTTCGGGTTTGACGCCGAAGAAGGCAGGATCCCAGAGCACCAGGTCCGCGAACTTGCCCTCCTCAACGGAGCCGATGGAATCAGCCATGCCCTGCGCGATGGCGGGGTTGATGGTGTACTTCGCCACGTAGCGCTTGAGGCGGAAGTTGTCGCTCTCCGCACCCAAACCAGCAGCGGAACCGTGCGTCCCGCCGTCGGGATCCTGCAAAACGCCGCGCTGCTTCTTCATCTTGTCCGCCACCTGCCAGGTGCGGGTGATGACCTCGCCCACGCGGCCCATGGCCTGGGAGTCGGAGGACGTGATGGAGAAGATGCCCATATCCTGCAGGACGTCCTCGGCGGCGATGGTCTCGGCGCGGATGCGGGAATCGGCGAACGCCACGTCCTCGGGGATGTCCGGGTTGAGGTGGTGGCAGACCATCAGCATGTCCAGGTGCTCTTCGATGGTGTTGCGGGTGTACGGCAGCGTGGGATTGGTCGACGCCGGGAGCACGTTGGGCAGCCCGGCGATCCTGATGATGTCCGGAGCGTGTCCGCCGCCGGCGCCTTCGGTGTGGAAGGTGTGGATGACGCGGCCGTCGATGGCGCGGATGGTGTCCTCCACGAACCCGCACTCGTTGAGGGTGTCGGTGTGGATGGCCACCTGGACGTCGTACTCGTCGGCGACCTTCAGCGACGTGTCGATGGACGAGGTGGTGGAGCCCCAGTCCTCGTGCACCTTGAGCCCGATGGCGCCGGCGCGGATCTGCTCCGCGAGGGGCTCGACGGCGGACGCGTGGCCTTTGCCGAACAGCCCGATGTTAATGGGCATCCCCTCGGTGGCCTGCAGCATCCGCTGGATGTGCCACTTGCCGGGCGTGACTGTGGTGGCCTTGGTGCCTTCGGCCGGTCCCGTGCCGCCTCCCACCATGGTGGTCACGCCGCTGGTGAGGGCGGTGGGGACCTGGTCCGGGGAGATGAAGTGGATGTGGGAGTCCACGCCGCCGGCGGTGAGGATCTTCCGTTCCCCGGCGATGATTTCGGTGCTGGCTCCGACGACAATGTCCACACCGTCGGTGATCTGCGGGTTGCCGGCTTTGCCGATCTTGAAAATGTGGCCGTCCCTGAGCGCCACGTCGGCCTTGTAGATGCCGGTGTAGTCCAGGATGACGGCGTTGGTGATGACGGTGTCCGGGACGTCGCTGCGGGAACCAATACCGTCGCCTTCCGGGCCGCCGTCGCGGGTGGCCTGGCCGTTCTGGCCCATGCCGTCGCGGATCACCTTGCCGCCGCCGAACACCACTTCCTCGCCGTAGACGGTGAGGTCCTTCTCGATTTCGAGGAACAGGTCGGTGTCCGCGAGGCGGATTTTGTCCCCGGTGGTCGGGCCGTAGAGGTCGGCGTATTGCCGGCGGGGAAGGTCGAAACTCACTGGACATCCTCTCCTTGGCGAGCGCCGCCGTCGAGCTTTCCGTTGACGGCGTTACTCAGGCCAAAGACTTCGCGGTTGCCGGCGAGTTCAATCAGCCGGACGCTCCGGCTGTCCCCCGGTTCGAACCGCGCTGCGGTTCCGGCCGGGATGTCCAGCCGGCGGCCGTAGGCGGCCTGGCGATCAAACTGAAGGGCGGCGTTCGCCTCGGCGAAGTGGAAGTGCGAGCCCACCTGCACGGGGCGGTCGCCGGTGTTAGTCACGACGATGGCGATCGCCTCCCGTCCGGCGTTCAACGTCACCGGTTCGGGCCTGAGGATGTACTCGCCTGGGATCATGGGCTGCCCTATCGGATGGGATCGTGGACGGTGACGAGCTTGGTGCCGTCCGGGAACGTGGCCTCGATCTGGACATCGTGGATCATCTCCGGGACACCTTCCATGACGTCCTCGCGGGTGAGGACGGTGGTGCCGTAGCTCATGAGGTCCGCCACGGTTCGGCCGTCCCGGGCGCCCTCGATGAGTTCATAGCTGATGATGGCAACGGCCTCGGGGAAGTTCAGTTTCAGGCCGCGCGCCTGCCGGCGCCTTGCCAGATCGGCCGCCACCACAATCATGAGCTTTTCCTGCTCACGGGGCATCAGATGCATCAGGTTCCCTTCGGCGGCGGGGCACAGTCCTACGTTTATAGACCCGGAAGATCCTGCACCGCCAGCATTTCCGGTGCATCGCCCTCCGTGGCGGCTTGTCGGGATCAGCGTAGGCCGGTCAGGTTTCCGTCAGATTTCCGGCGGCCGACAGGCCGGATCGCCTGAACGTAAGGCACCGCGACGAGGAGGACACCCGCCAGCGCCGCAGACAGCGCGGCAATACTGAGCGCGAACTGCGCCTGGCCCGTGTACGCCTGGAAAACACTGACCGCCAGAACCACCGCGTAACCGGCCGCTGCGCTCCACACCGCGCTTCGGCGCCGGGCGTCTGGCCAGGCGGAACGCTGGACGAGCCAGCCCAGCAGTGGCAGGACCTGGATGGCGTGCAGGGCTATGCCGTGCGGCGATTTGAGGATGCCGGCGGCACCGAGGACAACGCCCTCCGGGCCAAACACCGCCGCCTCGTTTCCGGACAGCGCCGCGGATTCACCGACGACGATGATTGCCACGCCGAGGACCTGGCCGGCGACCAGCAGCATCAGGCCGGCGCGGATGGCCAGGGTGAGGGCCGGGGCGCCTGGTTTAGCGGAGGTGAAACTCAGGACGGCCAGGCCGACAATCACCACCACGATGACCGCCACCGTCATGCCCATCGCCGAGAAGACGAGCGAGTCGAAGGGAGTGGCGGCGTTGAAATGCGACGGCACTCCACGCCAGGCCTGCAGGGTCACGAGGAAGGCCTCGAGCACAAAGGCCGCACTGAGGGCGCCAAGCAGGAGCCACGACACCACGGGTCTCAGCCGGAGGCGGGATTCGATCAGGGCCAGCGTGACGGCGGTGAGTGCCAGGGACAGGCCGAATGCTACGGGTTTCCGCCATGAGACGGCGCCTTCCCAGGCAGTGCCCGATTGAAGGAACACCACTGCATGGAACAGGGCGGACGCGGCCATGAGGAGGCCGACGGCGGCGAGCAGTTTGGCGGGCGCCGACAGGTGCTGCCAGCCGCGGAGGAGGTACGAAGCAAGGGGATGCCGGGTCAGGGTAGCTGTTTGCACCAGGTCAGATTAAGACTGCAGCCGTGCCGTCAGGATCGGGGACTCCCCTGAGCCGGGCCCTCGCAGCACCCTCGTTTAACCCCGATGGCCCGGAGCAATGGCTCCGGTGGTTACCCCGCCCGGTCCACCCGCGAGCGCCATAGCAGGTACACGAAGTACGGCGCGCCCACCAGGGCGGTCATGATGCCGGCCGGGATCTGGGCGGGCGCAATAACAGTCCGTCCGATCACGTCCGCGAACACCACCGTGCAGGCTCCGATCAGGGCTGCCACGGGGAGCACGCGCGTATGGCGCGCCCCTACCAGGGTCCGGGCGGCATGCGGCGCAACGAGGCCAACGAACGCGATCACGCCCACTGATGACACTGCGCCGGCGGTCAGCAGCACGGCCACGGAGAGCAGCAGGAGCCGGGAGCAGGACAGCCCGATGCCGAGCACGCGGGGGGAATCGTCGTCGACCGCTATCAGGTCAAGGTCGCGGCGCAGGCCGGCCAGCACTGGCAGCGCAATAACCAGCGCGGCAAGTGGCGGCAGGACGGAGGCGAACGTCCGCCCGTAGGTGGAGCCGGAGAGCCAGGTCAGGGCCTTCGTCTGGTTGTAGGGATCGGTGGTGACCAGGAGGACGGTGATCAGTGCGGCCAGGCCGGCCGAGGCGCCGATGCCGATCAGCACCAGCCGGTTCTGCTGCAGTCCCCCGCGGAACGCCAGCCCGAACACCAGCAGCGCGGCCAGCGCCGCCCCCACCAGCGCCGACCCGGTGACGAACCAGGCGCTGGCCAGCGGGACGGAGGTGATGACGATGATCGCGGCCAGGCCGCCACCGCCGGAAACGCCGATGATGCCGGGTTCGGCGAGTGAGTTCCGGGACACCGCCTGAATCAGGGCGCCGGCGATGGCGAGCGCCGCGCCGGCCAGCACTGCCGCCACAACACGCGGCATCCGGGTGCCCAGCACGGCGCTGACCAGGTTGCCGGACTGCCCTGTAAGCCAGTTGAGGAGGTCGCCGAGCAGAAGCTTCGCGTCGCCGAGGAGTGCACCGGCCACCAGAAGGCCAGCGAGCAAAACCAGAAGCGAAATCAGTACGGTCAGGAAGAACCTGCGGGAACGCAGCCGCGCCAGCGCATCCCCGGCAACGCTCAGGCCGGCGTCGGACATCCGCAGCGCAAGAACCACCAGGAACACCGCACCAAGCACGGTGGTGACCGCTCCGGTGGGCACTTCCACTCCGGCCTGCGCGCCGAACACAACGCGGACCAGCACGTCGGCGCCGATCACCACCACCGCACCGGCCAGGCCGGAAATGGGCAGCAGAGCCCGGTGCCTGCCCAGGCCGCGGACGCGGGACGCCAGCAGCCGCACGATGGCCGGCGCGCACAGGCCCACAAAACCGATCGGGCCCGCAACGGTCACCGCTGCTGCGGACAGCAGGACGGCAAGGACGACGGCGGCAATCCGGGCCAGGCGCGGATCGGCGCCGGCGAGCCGGGAGGCGTCGTCCCCCAGGCCGAGCAGATCCAGCCGGCGGCCGAGGACCAGCAATCCGGCGACAGCCACCAAGACCACCGGCGTGAACTGCAGCAGTTCGTCCGGGCGGGACTGGGCGAGGCTGCCCTGGCCCCAGGCGTAAAGACCTGTGGTTTCCTGGCTGAACAGCAGCAGCAGCGCGCTCGTGGCCGAATGCAGGCCCAGAGCGAGGGCGGTGCCGGCCAGCACCAGCCGGATGGGCCCGCCGTTGCCGTTGCCACCAGCGCCGGAAAGGGCAATCACCAGCAGCGCCGCGGCGAGGCCGCCTACAAAGGCGAGCCCTCCGGACAGCAGCGCGGGAAGGGTCACCCCGAAGGCAGCGACGGCCACGATCGCGAGATGGGCACCGGCGTTGACTGCCAGAGTGTCCGGCGATGCCAGGACGTTGCGGGTGGCCGACTGCAGGGCCGCGCCGGCCACCCCCAGGGCCACACCCACCAGCAGCCCCGCCATCAGCCGCGGCACGCGCGAGGCCACCAGGACGGCGGCCTCTTGGTCAGAGCCGCTGCCGGTGAGGAGCCCCAGCAACTCGGCAGGGCCGACGTCGGCCGTTCCCTGCGTGAGGTGGATCAGTGCGAAGAGGACCAGGACTATCAGTCCGCCGCCGGCAGCCAGCGCTGCGGGCGGACGACCCCGCGCACCCTTGGGTGCCGGAGCGGGCGCCCCGGCCACGGCAGTCGGCTCGACAAGGGCCGCCGGTCCAACGGCGGCCGGGGCGGTCCTCTTCACAGTTTCGGTCATGACGCGGACGAGCTACTTGGTGAGGGCGGCGGTGACGGCATCGACGTACTGGGTCATCGAGGCCGGGCCGCCGAACATCCAGATGCCGTCGGAGAGGCGGTGCACGTCGCCGGATGCCACGAACGGCAGCGACTTCCACACTGGGTTGCCGGCCAGTTCCTCAGTGAAGTCACCATCGGCGCTGTTGGTGATGTAGACAAAGCTGTCGGCGTCGATGGCGGTCAGGCCCTCGACGTCGGTGGAGGCCAGCCCGTAGGCGGGGTCCCCTTCCATGGTCCACGGTGTGACCAGGCCCAGCTCGGTGTTGATGTCGGTCAGCAGCGAGCCCTTGACGAAGGGGCGGACCGAGACCTTTCCGTCGGCCACCCAGCCGTCGGCGAAGGCCACGCGGGAGCCGGCCAGCCCGGCCTTGTCCAGTGCTTCCTTGCCCTTGGCAACGGCGGCGTCGAACGCTGCGATAGCTTCATCTGCCTTGGCCTCCGTGCCGGTTGCCTTGGCCACGAGGTTCAGGTTGTCCTTGGCCTGGTCGATCTGGCGGCTGGCATCGGCGGATTTCAGTACGACGACGGGGGCCAGGTCTTCAAGCTGCTTGATGACCGCTTCGGGCAGGTCAGCCGTTGCCACGATCAGGTCCGCGTCCAGGGAGGCGATGGTGTCGAGGCTGGGCTCGCCACGGGTGCCGATGTCGGTGGCAGCGCCGTCCAGCTTGCCGGCGGTGACCCAGGCGCTGTAGCCCTTGATGTCAGCGACGCCAACGGGCTGGACACCGAGGGTGGTCAGGTTCTCGACGACGTTCCATTCGGTGCCGACAACGCGTTTGGCCGGGCCATCAAGCTTCACGTCAACGCCGCGGGAGTCCGTCACGGTGACGGCTTCGCCGGTGCCGGCACTGTTCGACGCGGAACTGGCGGGGCCTTCGGTGGTGCCGCAGCCTGTCAGCAGCAGTGCCAGGGCGGCGGTGGCGGCCAGGGCGGCCTTGGGGATCTTCATGGACGAGGGGTCCTTTCGGTGTGGTGGGTCTGACTGTCGCTGTGCCGTCCGACGGCGCGGGTGCGCAGCCGGCCGGTGAGCGGGTCGGTATGGGTGACGATGGGAATGGAATAGACGTTCGTGAGCAGCCCGGCGTCGAGCGCCTCGTGCGCAGGGCCGGACGCAGCGATGCTGCCCTCTGAAAGGACCACCACGTGGTCGGCCAGCGCAGCAGCCTCGTCGAGGTCGTGCAGAACCACGCCGATCGCGACGCCGTGTATGCGCGCGAGGTCATACATCAGGTCGAAGATCTCCACCTTGTAGCGGAGATCCAGGTGGTTGGTTGGTTCGTCGAGCAGCAGTACGGACGTGTCCTGTGCCAGGCAGCTAGCCAGCCAGACGCGCTGCAGCTGGCCGCCGGACAGTTCGTGCACGCCGCGGTGGGCCAGCTCAGTGATTCCGGTGAGGCCCATGGCGCGGTCGACTGCGGCTGGCCCCTCGGGATCGGCGGCCCGCCAGCGGCCGCGGTACGGGTGGCGGCCGAACTCGACGACGTCCCGGACGCTGAGCCCGTGCGGCACTGGGCGGCTCTGCGACAGCAGTGTCACGTGCCGGGCGAAGTCGCTGCGCTTTATCATGAGCGCATCGGCGGCTTCGCCGCCGGCGGGCCGGACGGTGACGGTTCCGGAGGACGCCTCATGCAGCCTGGCGAGGGCGCGCAGCAGGGTGGATTTGCCGCTGCCGTTGGGCCCGACGAGGGCAACGATCCGGCCGGGCTCAAGCTGCAGCCCTGCACCGTGAACCACGTCCTTGTCCCCGTAGCGGAGCACCAGGTCACTGGCCTCGAGCCCGAAGAGTTCGCTTTGCTGAATCACGAAATGAAGATTAGCTTAGGCTTACCTAATACTTCTAATTCATGGCGTCACGTTAGGACGCCTCCGCGAGAGGGTGGTCGGACATGGACGCCAGTGAGATCCGTCAGCTGTTCCCGGGGCTCAAAAATACCGTCTATCTCAACACGGCCAGCATGAATGTCGGCTGCGCCCCTGCGCGGGCAGCCTACGAGGAGGCTCTCGAGCGCTGGTCCACGGGCCGGTTCGACTGGGCCGAGGCGGAGCGGGCGGGTGAGCATGCCCGCGCCCTGTTCGCCGAAATCGTCGGCGCCACGGCAGCGGAGATCGCCATCGTCCCGGCGGTGAGTGCAGCTGCCGGGCTGGTGGCTGCCAACCTGCCGCCGGCGTCATCCGGTGAAAACGTCATCGTGGCAGAAAATGAGTTCGCCTCGAACTACTACCCCTGGCGCATGCTGCAGGAGCGGGGCTACGAGGTGCGCGCCCTTGCGTCGCGAGGCACCGGTGTTTCCGTCGAGGATTTTGGCAAAGCGGCCGACGGCGGAACTCGCCTGATCGCTGTCAGCGCCGTCCAGTCGGCCAACGGCTACCGGTCCGACCTGGCCGCCATCGGCCGGGTGGCCGCGAGCTCGGGAGCCTGGTTCTTTGTGGATGCCTGCCAGGCGGCGGGAGCCGTGCCCCTGGACGTCGTCCGCGACGGCGTGGATTTCCTTGCGACGTCCAGCCATAAGTTCCTGCTCGGATCCCGGGGCATGGGTTATCTCTATGTCCGCCGGGAGTTGCTGGACGGCCTCCGTCCCGTGGGCCCCGGATGGAAGGCGGCCCGATCGCCGGCCGCGAGCTTCTATGGGCCGGCAATGGACCTCTCGCCCACCGCGTCGAAGCTCGATACCTCGCTGGCGTGGTTTCCGGCCATGGCCGATCAGGCCGCATTGGGCGTCTTCCGCCGCTTCGGAACCAGCGTTCTCCTGGAGCGCAACGCCCGGCTGGCCAAGCATTTGCAGGATGCGCTGGCCACGAGCGTTCCAAATTTCCGCCCGCTCGGTGACGCAGAGAGTTCAACCATCGTTTCCGTCCCGGTCAGCGATTCCGACGCAGTACTGGAGCGTTTCCGCCAGGACAACGTTGTGGCCTCCGTCCGCGCTGGAAGGATCCGGCTGTCCGTACATTTTTACAATCTGGAGGAGGAGCTCGAGCGGGTGGCCGAGCTGATCGGACGGCCGTGAACTATCCCGAGTGGCCCTCGCGGCCCGTTGCCCGGTAGCGCGCTCCAGTACGTCCGGCCCCCGGCCTGGTACCGGCAGCCGGTGTGGCATTCTCCGGTCTTGGGCAGACGGCGGCGCTCCGCGGAGCGGCCGGGAGCAGGCTCCGCGAAGCCTTCGCAAGCCCTGCCGAGCTGCTTAGCTGACCCGGTGTCATCGTTGGGGTGAATAACTAACTGAGGGAAGAAGCAATGGCACGCATTTTTATCACAGGTTCCGCCGGCGGCCTCGGACGGGCCACGGCAGAACAGCTCCTCGACGACGGCCACCAAATCATTGTGCACGCGCGCAGCGTTGACCGGCTGAGTGCGGTCCCGGATCTTCTGGACCGCGGCGCCGCAGGAGTTGTGGGCGACCTGTCAGACATGGAGCAAACGCGCGACGTCGGCAAACAGGTTAACAAGATCGGTCGTATTGATACCGTGATTCACAACGCCGGGGTTCTGGGCAGCCGGCACATCTTTCCGGTCAATGTGGTGGCTCCCTATCTCCTCACGGCTCTCATCCAGCGGCCGGAACGGTTGGTCTACCTCAGCAGCGGCATGCACCGCGGCGGCCACCCCGGACCTGGGACGAAGGTGATCTATTCGGACAGCAAGCTCTACATCACGGCCCTGTCAGCCGCCGTCGCACGGTTGTGGCCGGACGTCCTCAGCAACGCCGTCGATCCCGGGTGGGTGCCCACGAAGATGGGCGGGCCGGGCGCTCCGGATGACCTGCGGCTCGGCCACCTGACCCGGGAATGGCTGGCCGCCAGCGATGACCCGGAAGCACTCACGAGTGGCGGCTACTGGTTCCATCAGCGCCGGCACCAGGCGCACCCCGCAGTACAGGACGAGCAGTTCCAGAACCATCTACTGGCCCACCTCAAGGGCATCACCGGCGAGCGCCTTACCTGACTCTCAGGCAATACTTTTGAGGTTGCACAAATAACTAGTTTAGAAAATCTTATTTACAACTTTGTCATAACGCTATAGGTTCATCCCCAGCGAACCACACCCAGGTCCGCTGCACCCGAACCAACAGAGGACAGCTATGACATCAACCAGGACTCTGGCCACAAGCCTCATGAGCCTCACAACAGCAGCACTGTTCGCCCTTTGCTCGGCAGGGCAAGCCACGGCGGCGCCCGCACCGTCGGACAACAAAGACGTTGCCGGCGTCAGCAGCTCAACCGTCACCGATTCAACCGGCGCCGAGTACTGGACGCCTGAACGCATGCGCGCAGCCATCCCGGGCGACGTTCTGGCGAAGAAGGCCATGGACCGGGAGAAGGCCAACAAGCCCGACCTGCCGGCTCAGGCCAAGGGCGCCGAGACCAGGATCCAGGGCTCCGCACCGCAGGTCCAGCAGAAGGCCAACGCCAGCGAGACACCTGTTTCCCACATAGGCAAGGTCTTCTTCACCCTGGGCGGAGCGAACTACGTCTGCTCGGCAAACTCGGTTGCCTCCACGAACCGGAACACCGTCTCCACCGCCGGCCACTGCCTCAATGAAGGCCCGGGAGCCTTCGCCACCAAATTCACGTTTGTCCCTGCCTACCTCAACGGCGCAGCACCCTACGGAAAGTGGACTGCAAAGGCGCTCTACGCTCCCACCCAGTGGAGCTCGTCAGGCAGCATGCAGTATGACACCGGCTTCGCCGTGATGAGCCAGCTCAACGGCCGGAACCTCGCCGACGTCGTGGGGGCCTCAGGAGTCCAGTTCAATGCAGCCCGGGGCCTGGCCTACAAAGCCTTCGGCTACCCTGCAGCCTCGCCGTTCAACGGAGAATCCCTGAAGAGCTGCACCGGCACCGCCACGAACGATCCCTACAACCCCCAGTTCAACTCCCAGGGCATCCCGTGCAACATGACCGGCGGATCATCAGGCGGCCCCTGGTTCATCGGCTCCAGCTCCGGCGGGTACCAGAACTCGGTCAACAGCTACGGTTACGGCAGCAAGTCCACCACGATGTACGGCCCGTACTGGGGTTCAGTAATCCAGACCACGTACACCACTGCGTCTTCAGCCCCCTGAGCGCACATAGCGGGTGAATGAACGACGGCGGCCGTCCCCTCTGGAGCGGCCGCCGTCTGTTGCGTCGGGGTAAGTTGTGCTCAGGACATGAGCTCAGACCTTCCGGTGGATCGACTTGTAGCTCAGGTAGGCGTTCAGGCCCTCGATCCCGTACTCCGTTCCCAGCCCGGAATCGTGCCGGCCGCCGAACGGTGCGGCGTGGTTGGAGGCGAAGAAGTTCAGGCCCACCGAGCCTGTATCCATCCGGTCCGCCACGGCAAGCGCAGCGTCTTCGTCAGCGCCAAACACCAGCCCGCCCAGGCCGAACTCGGTGTTGTTGGCGAGCGCCACCGCCTCCTCAACGCTGCCGCCGGCGTCGTTGTACTTCAGGATGGTGACCACGGGCCCGAAGATCTCCTCGCGGGAAATGCGCATGTCCGGGGTGACGTCGGCGAACACGGTGGGTTCCACGAAGTAGCCGTTTTCCAGTCCCCCACCCAGGGATGCAGCCCGCCCGCCGGTGGTGGCGCGGGCGCCCTCGGACAGTCCGGATTCCACGTATTCCAGCACGGTCCGGTACTGCGACTCGGTGGCGCAGGGGCCGAACACAGTGTCGGGTTCCAGCGGGTCCCCCTGCTTGCCGGCGGCGATGGTGGCCGTGACCATGTCCACCACCTCGTCGTAGCGGCTGGCGGGCGCCAGGATGCGGGTGGAGATGTAGCAGGTCTGTCCGGTATTGCGCATGGAGGACTTGATGAGGACCTTGGACATGGCGTCCAGGTCCGCGTCGGGCAGCACGATGGCACTCGACTTGCCGCCCAGCTCCAGCGTGACCGGGCGCAGCAGTTCACCGCAGGCCGCGGCAATCTTCCGGCCCACCGGCGTCGAGCCCGTGAACGCCACCTTGGCGACGCCGGGATGCTTCACCAGCACATCGCCCAGCCTGCCGGAGCCGGTGACCAGGTTGACGACGCCGGCGGGCACCCCGGCCGCGGCGACGGCGTCGATGATCACGCGGATGGACAGCGGCGTGGGCGACGCCGGTTTGATCACCACTGTGCAGCCGGCGAGCAGTGCCGGCGCCAGTTTGATGATTACCAGGTTGATGGGGAAATTCCACGGCGCAATCAGGGCGCAGACTCCGAGCGGTTCGCGCCGGACCACTGACTCGCCGCCGCCGCGGGGGAACGGCCGGACGTCCTCCCGCTCAAGGTACTCCGCGAGGGTGGCGAAGTAGCGGAAGATGCCGGCGGCGTTGACTGCCGCCCCGGCGGATTCGGCCACCGGTGAGCCGTTTTCTCGGGAGTTTGTCAGGGACAGCTCCTCTGCCCGCTTCTCCACCTCGTCGGCGATCCGGAGCAGGTAGGCGGCCCGCTCCGAAGGGGTCAGCCGGGGCCACTCCCCCTGGAACGCGCGCTGGGCGGAGCCGACGGCGGCGTCCACGTCGTCCGGGGTTCCGTCCGGTACCGAGCCCCAGACTTCGCCCGTGGCGGGATCGGTGACGGGGTTCCGGCCGGTGCCCCGCGACGGCTGCCAGGCGCCGTCGACGAAGACGGTGTCCACATGGGTGTGCGGCAGGGACAGTTCCGTGCGGGCCAGCAGCGCAGGGGCATCATGCGTAGCGGAGGTCATCGGATCACTCCCGTCTTGAGCAGGGCGTTGGAGCGGCCGAGGTCGGCCGACGCCATGTCCACGGCGGCCTGGGTGATGAGCTCGGGCACAATTTCAGTGACCAGCCTGTCCGTGTAGGTGGCCGGATCCATGGCGAACCATGAGGACGCGAGTGAGATCCCGGCGCGGTCGAAGCGCCACAGCCTGTCGGCGTCGCGCATCAGGGCGTCCTCCAGTGACCGGGCCACCGGCCGGGTGTCATGGCCGTCGATGATGTCACAGACGCGTTCCACGAACTCCGCGGAGTAGCCCAGCCCCGGGAGTACCCGGCGTGCAACGTGGCAGCCCTGCTGCTCGTGTTCGTACCGGATGGCTGCCTTGCGCCAGTCGCCGGTGAAGCCTTCGGAAATGATGCGGGACTCGTCCACGTGGGCCCAGCCGGTGTCGTGCAGGAGGGTTGACACCCGCACCAGTTCGGCGTCGGCGTCGGGGTAGGCCCGGCACAGCCGTTCGGCGTAGGCCAGGGAGATGGGCAGGTGGATGTCGTTGCCGCGCGTCCGGGTCTCGTGGACAACGGCCTTCCACAGTGCGTCGAGCTCCTCAAGCGCAGCGGGAGTGTTGCAGATGGCGGAGGTGTCCACCGGGCCTGCAGCGGGGACGGGCCGGACACTGTATTCCGCGGCGAATGCCTCCGCCGGCACATCCGGTCCGGCGGCGGGAACGGCGTCTGTGGTGCCGGTAGCTACCGGAGTCTTGGGGGTGCTCATAATGCTCCTTCGGGTGTGCCAGCCGACTGTCTCAGTACGGCTAGCTGTCCGTGGTGATGGTCTTGAGTTGCGTGGCGGGATCCGCCGCGGCGTCGGCCGGGATGTTCCGGCCCTTGGCCAGGGCGTTCTTCACGGCCATAAAATCCAGCGGGGCGTTGACGCAGTCGGCCGCGATGACCTGGCCGTGACGGTAGTAGAGGACGCTGAACTTCCCGCGTTCCTCGTCGCGGCGGAGGACGGTCTGGTCGTAGCCGTTGCAGAGCCCGGCGATCTGGAGTTTGAGGTCGGCCTGGTTGGACCAGAACCAGGGGATGCCGGCGTACTCCTCGCGCCGGCCCGTCAGCGAGTAGGCGGCCACCTTGGCATGCTCGATGGCGTTGTTGACGCTTTCCAGCCGGATCCGCTCCCCCGGCTCCGAGCCGGGGACAGGGTTGGGCATGTTGGCAACGTCGCCCACCGCAACGGTGGTGCCGTCGGACGCCAGGGCAAAGCGGTCCACCACCACGCCGTTGTCCACGGCCAGGCCAAGCTGTTCGGCCAGTTGGGTATTGGGGATGACGCCGATGCCGATCAGCACGATCTGCGCGGGCAGCACCGTTCCGTCCTGAAGCTCGACGGCGGCGACGTGCGCCTGTTTTTCACCTGCGGCGGCATCAGCGGTAAACCGCGCCGCACTCGTGTTGAGCCGGATGTCCAACCCGCGGGAGCGGTGCGCCTGCAGGAAGTACTCGGCGGTCTCCTCCCCCACGGCCCGGCCCACCAGCCGCGGCCCGAATTCAAGCACGGTGACGTTCTTGCCCATTTTCTGCAGGCTGGACGCGGCTTCGAGGCCGATGAAGCCGCCGCCGATCACCACCACATCGGTGGCGTCCCCCACCCGGGCCTTGAGCGCCAGGGCATCGTCGGCGTTGCGCAGGTAGAGCACGCCGTCGAGGTCGCCGCCGTCGATCTCCAGCTTCCGGGCGCGGGCACCTACGGTGAGGGCCAGCCGCTTGAAGGGGAACTCCCGGCCGGAGGACGCGTGCGCCACCCCGGAACCGTCCGCTTCCTTGTCGATCCGGACGATGTATTCGCCCTTGACCAGGTCCACGTTGTGCTCGGCCCAGTACTCGTTGGAGCGGAAGATCAGCGATTCGCTCTCCACCGTGCCCTGTAGGAACTCCTTGGACAGCGCCGGCCGCTGGTACGGCCGGTGGTCCTCGTCTCCGAGGAGCGTGATGTGCTCATCGAAGCCGAGCGCCCGGAGGGACACCGCCAGCTGGACACCGGACTGGCTCGCGCCGATGATGAGGAGCCCGGTCCGGGTGGGCACGGTTGTGGCACTGGCTGGCTGCGCCGCTGCTTGCGTGCTCATCGCTACACCTGGGTTTCCGGGGTAGTGACAAACAGTTCGATCTCATCGGTCAGGCGCAGCTGGCAGGACAGCCGTGAGTTGTCCTCACGGTCCACCGCGGTGCCGTAGAGCATTTCGTCCTCCATGTCCTCCATGGGCGGGAGCTGCGACACGCAGTCCTCGCGGACAAAGACGTGGCAGGTGGCGCAGGACAGCGAGCCGCCGCACTCGGCCACGATTCCGGGAACGCCGTTGCGTACCGCGGTTTCCATGACCGAGTCGCCCACGTTGCCCTCGACGTCGCGGACGGCGCCTTCTGCATCAGTGAAGTGAACCGTTGGCATTGGTCCTCCTTGGGGTTGAAGTTGGTTGCTGGTGAAGGGACGGGCCATCAGATGAACTGCCGGCCGCCGTCCACCACCATGGTCTGTCCGGTGTAGTACGAACTGTCCGGTCCGGCGAGGAACAGCGCGGCCCCCACGATGTCCTCAGGCTGGCTGGCCCGCTTGATGGCACCGCGGTCCACGCCGTAGTTCTCGGCGTTTTCCATCAGCCCGTAGCTGGCCTCCGTGAGGGTGAAGCCGGGGGCGATCGCGTTGACCGTGATCCCCCGCCGGCCCAGTTCCTTGGCCATGACCCGGGTCAGGGCCACCACGCCGCCCTTGGAGGCGACGTAGTGCAGCCACTGCTCCGAGCCGCTGAAGATGGTGGCGCTGGAGAGGTTGATGACCCGCCCGCCCTCCGGCAGGTAGGGACTCGCGGCGCGGGTGACCAGCCAGGGGCCTTTGAGGTTTACGTTCATCACCAGGTCCCATTCGTCCGGGTCGATGTCCTCGAACGGCGTGCGGGTGACCGTCGCGTACACGGCGGCGTTGTTAAGGACGACGTCGATGCTTCCGTTTCCGAAGTCTGCGCACTTTTTTGCGAGGTCCTCGGTGGAGTCCACGCTGGTGACGTCCGCGGCGAAAGCGGCGGCTTCGGCGCCGAGCTCACGGACCAGTTTGGCGGTCTGCTCGGCACCTTCGAGGTTGATGTCCGCTACCGCCACGCGGTAGCCGCGGCCGGCGAAGCCAAGCGCGAACGCCCGGCCCAGCCCGCCGGCGGCACCGGTAATGAGGACGGTGCGGCTGTTCGCCGCATCCATGCCTTCAGTCGTATATTCCGTCTTAGGCATGTTCAGCTCAGACATGGCTGTGGCTGTGGGCGCCCGGACCGGTCACCAGCAGTTCGTCTTCGGCGTCGAGGATTTGTACGGTGCCCTTGGTTCCGTCAACGCGCAGCCGCTGGCCGGTTTTGATGGTGGTGGACGCCGAGCCCGTGCCGGTGACGGCGGGCAGGCCGTATTCCCGGCAGACGATGGCGGCGTGGCTCATCATGCCGCCGATGTCCGTGACGGTGGCCTTGATCTTGCCGAAGATCGGGCCCCAGGACGGTGCCGTCACCGTGGCCACCAGGATTTCACCCTGCTGGATTTCGGAGAGCTGATCGGCGTCAGTGATGACCCGGGCCAGGCCTTCCACCACGCCGGGTGAGGCGGCCATGCCGCGCAGTCCGCCGCCTTCCACTTCCTCGCCGGCACCGAGCCACTGCTGGACCTGCTCGGTGGTGATTCCCCACAGCATCCGGGTGAAAGGTTCGGTGATGGACTCCGGCGGCGTGTTCAGGGCCGGGGCCGGGCGGGCGGTCTTCAGCGCGTCCACGATGCCGCGGCGGCGTTCGATCTCCTCCGGCCAGTAGTCGGGACCGATGGGCTTGGCGCCCACGCCCCAACCGGTCACCAGGTCAAAGAGGGCGTCCCGGACCTCGTTGCGGCCCAGGTAAAGCAGGTCATCCGGTTCGGTCCAGAAGCCCTCTGCTTGCATCATGCGGGAGAGCTCACGGACCTTGCGCCAGAAGACGCCCATGGTCCAGTGCTCGATGTAGAAGTTGTGGTTCTCCACGTACGGGTAGGCGGTGGCGGCCAGGCCGCGCTTTGCGTCGAAGATGGCCTGGTTGTCGCCTTCGAGCAAGTCGCGGTATTCCTCGATGATGCGGTCGCGCTCGGCGATCAGGGCAGCGACGGGGCGCATGATTTCCTGGCCCTCGTCCACGCGGCGGATGTAGTCCGCGATGTAGCCCAGCGGGATTTCCTGGTGCTCGTTCCAGTACTTGTCGTGCCCATAGAAGCCGTTACCCACGGTGAAGTTGAACCACGGATCCTTGGCACCCTCGTACTGTGTCATCCACTGTTCGCCGCCGGGAGCCGCGGCGATGGCACCCAGGGTGGCATCGACGTCGTCCGTGTTCCCGAAGTGGGACTGCAGCCCCAGCTCCACGGCGAGCTTGGCGAGGCCCTTGAGCTCGTCATCCGGGCGGAAAAGTTCCATATCCACGCCCTGCACCATGGTGGCGATGGACTGGTCAGGGACGTTGGGAAAGACCTGCTTGCAGAAGTTGAAGAAGTCCAGGTACGCGATGTAGCCCAGGTTCAGGAACTCGAAGTGGTACTGCCAGTTCTGGTAGGCAAGCTGGATGAGGCGGTCATAGCTTTCCAGCAGCTTCTCGGAGCCGTCCTTGCCCTTGCCGGACGTGATGTCCTCCATGGGGACCATGTCCGGGAGCTTCGGGAAGGAGATGGTTTCCATCTCGGCGATGGTGCCCTTGACCTTGACGTGCCAGTCCTTGAGGAGCTGGTCCCAGTTCTGGAAGTAGTGGCCCACGCGCTGTTCGAACAGGGGAACACGTGCCGCGATCTGGTCCTCCGGCACCGGAATGGGTGACATGTAGAGGTAGCCCAGGTGGACGCGGAACTCGATGCCGTTGGCGTTGGGGATCATCAGGTGGCGGGCGTTGTACTGGCCCAGGCACTTGACCGCGAATTCGCCGCCAATGGTTTCGAACGGCTTGTACACGGTGGGCCAGTGCTGGCTGTCGCAGAACCAGAACTTGGCGTCTTCCTGCTCCTTGAGCTTGTCCTGGAAGACTAGGTAGTAGGGGTAGATCTTTTCCCAGCCCTCGGCGCCGGCGGGGACCGGAAGCTCGGAGGGTTTGGGGAAGGACTTCAGGGACATGGCGGTCCTTTCAGGAGGGCTCAGCGGTGAGCCTTGGTGGGGCCTTGCTGGTGTTCTTGCGCTGACACGGTTTAGGCGGAGGGTTTCAGCGTTGGGGTGCTGAATCCGCTGAAGTAGCCGCCGGTGACGACCGGCTGCGGGGCGGTCTGCGGGGCCGGCTTGGAGGAGTGCACGGTTTCGGGGCGGGACTGCAGCAGCAGCAGGTTTTCGCCGTCGGGCAGGTCCGCGTCGAGGGCCCATTCGATGTCCTGCGGGCACTTGTAGTGCTTTTCGGCGCGCTTTGCCATCTGCGCGACGGCGGTGAGTTCCGCGTCGGTGAGGCTGCGGCGGCCGCGGCGTTCGTCGTCGACCTCCCGTTCCACCAGGCGCTTGGCGCCGGCGTCCGGCACGAGTTCGGCGTGCTTGTCGCCGAGGTGGTCTGTGACGACGGCGAGCGTGACCTTGTCCAGGACGATGTTGTCCGGGGTGACCTGGCCCGAGACCACCATCTCACCTACCCCGTAGGAGGAATCGATGGTGATCTTGGAGCGGTCCCCGTTGGTGGGATCCATGGTGATGGCGACGCCGGAGACGCGTGCGTTGACCATCTTCTGGACCACGACGGCCATGGACAGGCCTTCGTTGGGGATGTTGTTTTTGAGCCGGTAGATGATGGCCCGGGACGTGAACAGCGAGGCCCAGCACTGGCGGATGTGCTCGGTGACTGCCTTGACGCCCTCGAGCCAGAGGTAGGTGTCCTGTTGGCCGGCGAAGGAGGCGTCCGGCAGGTCCTCCGCCGTGGCACTGGAGCGGACGGCCACCGGGACAGGGGCATCGAACCGGTTCATGAGGGATTCGTAGGCGCCCACGGTCAGTTCCCGCATAGCCTGCGGGACCGGGCGGGAGCAGATGTCCTCGCGGATCGCGGCAGAGACCTTATCCACCTGGTTCATGTCCTCGGGATCGAGGCCCGCGAGCAATTCGTGGATGTGGCGTGTGATGCCGGCTTCGTCCATAAACGTATCGAACTGCGCGGTGGTGACCACAAAGCCGGGCGGGACGGGCATGCCGGCGGAGGTCATGGTGACCAGGGATGCTCCCTTGCCGCCAAGGTTTTCGAGCTTGGGTTCGATGCCGCCGTCGAAGAACTGGATGTATTCATTGCTTTGCATGGTGGTTAGGCCTTCCAGCTGACAGGAACGGTCTCGGGGACACGGAAGGAGAGGTTTTCGCGGAACGCGATGCCGTCCGGATCCTCAAGCTGCAGCTCCGGGGCGAGCCGGGCCACTTCCTCGAGCGCGATTTTTGCCTGGAGCTTGGCGAGCATGTTGCCCAGGCAGTAGTGGATGCCGAACCCGAAGGAGAGGTGCTCGCGGGCGTTGGGGCGGGAGATGTCGAAGTCCTCGCCGGCTTCGAACTTGCTTTCGTCGCGGTTGGCGGAGCCCATCAGGAGCAGCAGCTGTGAGCCTTCCTCGATGGCCACACCGCCCACCTCGGTGTCCTTGAGGGCCTTGCGGCGCCAGCCGACGATGGAGCCGGCGTAGCGGAGGACCTCATCAATGGCGGCGGGGATTTTCTTGGGTTCCTCGACGAGCTGCTGCCACTGCTCGGGACGTGCCAGCAGCTCGCGCAGGGCGTTGGAGATCAGCGTGGTGGTGGTCTCGTGGCCGGCGAAGAGCAGGCTGTAGAGGACGGAGGCGATCTCGTGGTCCGAGATCTCAGCACCTTCCTGCTGGGCTTTGACGAGGTCTCCGGTGAGGTTATCGCCGCCCTTCTCTTTGGCTTCTGCGACGAGGCGCTGGCATTCCTGCCAGTACTCCACCAGGTTGTGGGCGTGCGGGATCTGTTCCTCATCGCTCAGGTCGCCCCAGGTCATGGCGGCGCGGGAATCTGACCAGCGCTTGAAGGTGTCCACCTGGGAGACGTCCGCGCCGATCAGCGTGAGGATGGTGATGGTGGGGACGTCGTAGGCGAGGTCCTTGACCAGGTCGCCGCGCCGCTCTTCGCGGGAGAGCATCTTTTCGAGCAGTGTGACGACGTTTTCCCTGATGAAAGGCTCCAGTGCCTTGTACCGGCGGGGCGTGAAGGCCTTCTGGACGACGGCCCGGATGCGGGTGTGCTCCGGCGGCCGCCTGGCAGAAAGGCCGGAGTAGGCCGTGAAGCCGCCCTCTTCCATGATCTTCTTCGCCGCGGGGCCGCGTTCGCGGACGGGCGCCTGGGCGTTTTCACTGGAGAAGGTTTCCCAGTCCTCGAAGACTGCTTTGATGTCGTCGTAGCGGGAGACAACGTAGAGGCCCATGCGCTCATCGAACATCACGGGCTGCTCGGCCCGGAGCTCGGCGTAGGCGGTGAAGGGATCCTTCATCTGGAAGGGCTCGTAGCCGTGGTGCCCGGCGGGGGCTTCGGCGCCGTATCCGAAGGGACAGCGGCCGGCCGTGTCTGTCGACGATGACATCTGGACTCCTGGTGTCTTGGTGGCGGCACCCGTTGGGGCGGCGGGGCTTCTTAAGGCACCAGTGTGGTCCACATCACCGGCCCGGGATACCATCGGCTTCCACTGAGCGGAAGCGAGATGCAAGGCTGCGAGTTGGATAACGCTGGAGTAACAGGCGACTCTCATAATGTGGCTGACTGCTCCCACAAAATTTCAAGGTGAGACTCGCACATGGCTGTTGGACAAGTATTGGAAGAAATGAGGACAGTCGCTGATGGCTGAACCAGCAGTGTACGGAGACCGTGAGGTGATGCTGAAAGACCATGCGGCTACTACAGATCTTTTCAAGACTCTTGTGGATATCAGGTTCAAGCTGCTGACATTCGTACCAACGGTGACAACCGTGGCCGTAGGAGTTATCTCTTTGGACAAACAACAAAAAATATTCGACGAGGGGGCGACGCTTGTTGTCGGCGCTGCGGGAGTACTCATATCGCTGGCGATCGTTGTGTACGAGATCAGGAATTCACAAATACATGATCGTGCAGCGCATCGCATAAAGCACCTGGAGCGACTACTGGGATTCACGCCTTCGTATGCGGGTGAAACCTCTCGGGGCATGTTCCAGGAGCGCGGAACAGGCAACCCCTTCTTGGGACTCTTCGTCGTGCAGCACGACCGTGCACTCTCCATTGTCTATGGAGTTGTCATGACGCTGTGGACTTGGGTTCTGCTGACAGGTCTAGGCGATTTTGTCGGGTGGTTCGACGGACAGAACGAGTGGCCAGGGCCCTGGGGGACGGCCGCTATTTCAATCGGAGTCGGCTTGACTGTTGGAGCCGAGATCACGCGCCACGGCGGAATGGGACGGGAGAAGGCGATCACCTACACGCTGGCAAACATCCTTCCAGCAGGAACAACGGACTCCGATGCACCCGGCGGCGAACAGCTCTGGAGAGGGCTCAAGCGCATTGATGAGCTGGTTTCGTGTCATTTGCGGGACAAGATCTCCGTCTATCAACTCCTCCAGAGATTGGATGAGGAGCCTTTCGATGCGAAAGGAATGATGGATCTCGCTATTGCCAGTGGTTTGCTCACGGTGCAACAGCGACTGCGACCTCCTTGGCAACCTGGGAGGGGCGAAAAGCGGGACGAGAGGAGAAATCGAGCCCTGAATATCAAAAAGGAACAATTACCATCCTCCGCACAACTTTGCGCGGCAATGGCCGGCGGCCAGGAGCTTTTGGAACACTTTACGCAAGGGCAAAAGATTGCCCTGAACAATAAGTTCACGAAGGAAAGAGCCATTGCCCTCGTCCGGGCTGATTTGATACAGCGGTACGGTGTTAAAGCACCGTGGTGTTCCCCTGAGGAGGTTCGTTTGCGCTGGGAACTCCTCGCCGCTGCTGCGGCTGAGCCGAAAACCGTCCTATCAGAGTCGTAACCCGCAACCGGCCAAGCATCTTCGACGCGGCGGTGAGCCCCTCTGCCAAGGCGTGCCCCAGCAGGGCCTCCCACCGCGTCCCGGATTCCCCGTAGCGTAGTCCCATGGATAACCGAGCAGAGGTACGGCAGTTCCTGTCCTCACGCCGCGCGCGAATTACCCCGGAGCAGGCAGGCATCGAACCCTATGGCGGCCGGCGCCGTGTACCTGGACTGCGGCGCGAAGAAGTGGCCCGCCTGGCGGGTGTGAGCGTCGAGTACTACACCCGCCTGGAGCGGGGAAACCTTGCCGGCGTCTCGGACAGCGTCCTGGATGCGATTGCGGGTGCCCTCGAACTGGACCGTGCGGAACACGATCACCTGTACGACTTGGCGCGCGCCGCCACCACCTCAGGCCGCACGAGGCGTCCCGCCCGCTCCGCGTCGAAGGGCGTGCGCCCCGTGCTGCAGCATCTGCTGGACGCCATCACCGGCGCGCCGGCGTTCATCGGAAACAACCGGCTGGACATCGTCGCCGCCAACACCCTGGGCTACGCCCTCTACTCGGACATGTACCGCGGTACCGCCCGCCCGGCAAACCACTCGCGGTTCATCTTCCTCGATCCGCGTTCGCACAACTTCTATACCGACTGGAACAGCGCGGCCAGCGCCAACGTGGCCATCCTCCGCCGTGAAGCCGGCCGCAATCCGCACGACAAAGGCATTGCCGAGCTTGTGGGTGAACTTTCCATGCGCAGCGACGACTTCCGCACCCGCTGGGCAGCGCACAACGTCAGGCGCCACTACTCCGGGACCAAGCTGTTCCAGCACCCCGTGGTGGGGCTCCTTGAACTGGACTACCAGGTCCTGGAACTGGACGAAGATCCCGGCCACACCCTGACTGTCTATCCCGCCGTACCCGGCAGCGCCGCAGAAGAAGCCCTCAATCTGCTGGCCTCCTGGGCCGCGACGGAAAACATCGTGCAGGCCTCACAGACACCTGCCCGGAACCTGTAAAAGGCCAAGAGCGCACGGCACAATCCAGGGGGACCCTGCCAGTACCCCTCAGGGCAGAGTCTCCCTCAGATCTGCGCAATGCGCTTTGATGGAATAGTGCCCGCGTGGCGCCACCCGCCGCAAAGTCCAGAAACCCGGCAGCGCCACCCAAACGCTGTCTGCCCTCTCACACAGGAGAAATATTGCTTATCGCTAACGCCTACGCCGCCCCGTCCGCCGACGGGGACCTCATCCCCACCACCATCGAACGCCGCGACGTCGGCCCCCACGATGTGCTGATTGAGATCAAGTACGCAGGCATCTGCCATTCGGACATCCACACCGTCCGCGGCGACTGGGGACCCCAGCAGTACCCGCTGACTCCGGGCCACGAGATCGCCGGCATCGTCACCGAGGTGGGCACCGCCGTCACCAAGCACTCCGTCGGCGACCGCGTCGGCGTCGGCTGCATGGTCAATTCCTGCGGCGACTGCGTCAACTGCAAGAAGGGTGAGGAGCAGTACTGCCTCGCCGGAAACACCGGCACCTACGGCGCCGTTGACCGCGACGGCACCATCACCCAGGGCGGCTACTCCACCCACGTGGTGGTCACTGACGACTTCGTGGTTACCATCCCCGAAGGCATAGAGCTCGACGTCGCCGCTCCCCTTTTGTGCGCAGGGATCACCACGTACTCCCCCTTGCGGCACTGGGGCGCAGGTCCCGGCAAGAAGGTCGCCGTCGTCGGCCTCGGCGGACTCGGCCATATGGCGGTCAAGATCGCGCACGCCATGGGCGCTGATGTCACGGTGCTGTCGCAATCACTGAAAAAGCAGGAAGACGGCCTCAAGCTGGGCGCGGACCACTACTACGCCACCAGCGACGAGACCACTTTCACGGACCTGGCCGGCAGCTTCGACCTGATCATCAACACCGTCAGCGCATCGATCGACATCAGCTCCTACCTGCAGCTGCTGTCCCTCGACGGCGCCCTGGTGAACGTCGGTGCCCCGGCCGAACCGCTGCCTGTGAACGCGTTCGCACTGATCGGCGGCCGCCGGTCCTTCGCCGGCTCCATGATCGGCGGCATCCGCGAAACCCAGGAAATGCTCGACTTCTGCGCCGAGCACAACCTGGGCGCCGAGATCGAGGTCATCCCGGCAAGCAAGATCAACGAAGCCTACGAGCGCGTCCTCGCGTCTGACGTCCGCTACCGCTTCGTCATCGATACCGCCACGCTCTAAAGCAACGGGGCCAAACCCCTAAGCGGCCGTGATCCGCACCGGCAGGGACTCGAACCCGCGGAGCACGTTGTGCAGGATCGGCACCGGCGCGCCGTCCGGTTCGATGGTGGCTACCCGCTGGAGCAACTGCTGCAGCACGATTTCCATTTCGAGCCGGGCGATGGGCTGCCCCACGCACTGGTGCAGGCCCATGCCGAACGCGACGTGGCCCGACGCATTGCGGTTGAGATCGAACTCATCGGCGTTCTCTCCCCACTTGCGCGGGTCACGGTTCGCGGCCCCGAGGAACACCAGGACCTTGGCCCCGGCGGGCAGGTGCACCCCGCCCAGAACGGTGTCCACGGCCACGGTCCGATGGAATTTCTGGAACGGTGACTCGAGGCGCAGCGCCTCATCCACGGCGAACTTCGCCATCTTCGGGTTCTCCCGCAGCTGGGCCCAGGCCTCCGGGTACCGAGCCAGCACCGACAGCGTGTTCCCGATGCCGAAGATGGTGGTGTCCACCCCCGCGGACAGCAGGGCCCTCACGAGCAGCGTGGCCTGCTGCTCGGTGATCAGGCCGTCCTCCACGCGCTTCCAGATCTGGGCGCCAAAGCCGACGTCGTCAAGGTTTTCGCGCTGGCAGTTCCGCATCACCGCGGCAGCGTGCTCATCGCCTTGGGCGAAAGCCTGCTTGAAGATGTAGTTTTCCGGGCCGAACGCGTTGAAAACCATGTTGCCGTAGGGCAGCAAGTGCTCACGGCCGACGTCGGGAATCCCCACCGCGTCCGGGAAGACACGCAGGGGGTACTTTTCGGCGAGGTCCGTGATGGCGTCGAACGTCTTGCGCTGCGCCAGCTGCTCCGTCAGCTCCACGGCGGGCGGCGTGAATGGCTCGCGGAGGGCGCGGACTGTGCTGGGATTGATCACGCCGGTCAGCGCCCGGCGCATCACGGTGTGGATGGGCGGATCCGATTCCAGGATGCTGGGCGGGCGCCAGCCCGAGTCCTTGCGGATGTCCCGCGGGCCCAGGCCACCGGAGGAGATGTAGGTTTCGAAGTCCGTCAGGACCTCATAGACCTCCTGGTAGCCGGCCACGGCGTAACTGCCGGTGCTTTCCAGGTAGGAGACTGCGCCGGCATCGCGGAGCCGCCCCAGGAACGGGTACGGGTCCAAGAGGTTCGCCGTCTCGAACGGGTCCTCGCCCAATACGTTGGCTTCATGGGTGGTAACGGTCATGGGAAACACTCCTGGTGAGGAAAACTTGGCGGGTCAGGGAAAGTGGCTAGAGGTCCAGGACAAGGCGCGGGCAACCGGCAGCTGCGCGGGAAACGCACACCAGCATGACTTCGCCGGCTTCACGGTCCTCTTCGGACAACACGGCGTCGCGGTGCTCCGGCTCACCCGAGATGATCTGGGTTTCGCAGGTCCCGCACAGACCGCCGCGGCAGGAGGACAGGACGCGCACGCCCACCTCCTCCACCGCTTCGAGGATGGTTTTGTCATTCGGTACGGTCACGGTGGTTCCGGTCCGGGCCAGCTCCACCTCAAACGGTGCGTTGGCGGCGGCGGCGCCCAGTGTGGAGGCCACGAAACGCTCTGTGTGCAGGGCGCCTGGCGGCCAGCCCATGCAGCGTTCCTCCACGGCGCCGAGCAGCCCGCCCGGGCCGCACGCGTACACCAGCATGTGCGCCCGCGGCATGCCCAGGATCTGGTCCAGGTCCAGCCGGCCAACTTCATCCTCGGCAATGATGCGGATGCGGTCCGGTCCGTATCTGTCCTCCAGCTGCTGCGCGAAGGCCATGGTGTTCCGGCTTCGGCCACCGTAAATGAGCGTCCATTCCTTGCCGGCGGCCTCGGCCGCCTCAAGCATCGGAATCAGCGGAGTAATGCCGATGCCACCTGCGATGAACAGGTAGCGCCGCGATTCACGCATGGGGAAGTTGTTGCGGGGTTCGGAGATGGTCAGCGGCGTTCCGGCCAGCAGCGCGTGCACTGCCTTTGACCCGCCGCGGGAATCGGGCACCTGCAGCACACCGATCCGGACGTGGTCCAGTTCCTCGGGCGATGAACAGAGCGAGTACTGGCGCACCAGCCCGTCGCCCACATGGACGTCAATGTGTGCGCCCGGCTGCCAAGGCTGGAACTGCCGGCCGTCGGCCCGGCGCAGCACCAGGGACACCACCTGGTCCGCCACAATGTCCACCTGATCGACCACTGCGTCGATGGTGGCTCCTGCAGATGCACTCATGGGTCTTCACTTCCTGTGGAACGGCTGGCCTGCCAGGCAGGCTTCGGCCGGAGATCCGGCCGCTATAGGGCTTACTTGAGGTTAGGTGTTCCACACCACAGGCAGGGTGCGCCTTTCCATCCAACGGAAAGATTGGAGGTAATCGGAGCCTTTGCCTACTGCGGAAGATGCTCCACACCCAGCCGTCGCGCGATTCCCCGGGAGGCGATGTTGAGCACGGGCACCACACTGCCCACCGGGGCCGGGCGACCCCGGGTGACGATGCCCAGCGCAGCCACCACCTGTTTGTTGGGCAGGAACACCGGGACGGCCAGTCCGTAGTTGTCCGGCCCGGCCTCCTCCTCGGTGGTGGCGTACCCATTGGCCCGGACCCGCTCGATCTCGGCGGCCAGCAGGCCGGGGTGCGTGATTGTCCTGGGCGTATGCGGCTCGAGCCGCTGGACAGCGGAGGAAAACAGGTCCTTGGCACCGTAGGCAAGCATGATTTTGCCTGCGGCACTTGCGTGCAGCGGCAGGCGCGCGCCCACGCGCCGGAAAGGCTGGCCCGCGCCGGTGCCGGACATCCGCTCCACCAGCAGGACTTCCTCCCCATCCAGGATGAACAGATTCACCACGTTGTGGGTGACAAAAAGGACGTCCTGCATAAACGGAGCCGCCACCTCGGCAATGTTCTGCTGCGCGGGCGCCAGCAGGCCAAGCCGCCAGATCCGCTGGCCTACCCGGTATTCGCCGTTCAGCTTTTCCAGGCCGCCCCAGGCCACCAGATCACCGGCAAGGCGGTGGGCGGTGGCCACCGGCAGCCCTGCACGCCGGGCCATGGAGCTGAGGCTCTGGACGGAGTGCTCGGTATCGAAGGTGCCGAGCAGGGCCAGGGCGCGCGAGGTGACACTGGCCGCGTGGTGGGTGGCAGCACCGCCCTCGTCGGCCGGACGCTTGGGCGCGGCAGCCGTACCCGGTCGGCGGGCAGTCCGGCCTGCCGGGGCAGCGTTTGCCATGAGGTACCCTTCTGAGCGCTAGACGGCGCGGAGCCGCCGTTGGCGCGGCACCGCATCCTGCCATTTTAAGGCCCGACGCCGGTGCCCCCTAGCGCGGGAGGTGAGGCACCGGCGTCGTACTTCAGTTCATCCTCCGCGGGATGGCGGCGCTCAGCCGGGCACAGACGTGAGCCCGGATCCGCGGTAGGCCCCCAGGCCGCCGTCCACGCGGATATCCGAGCCGTTCACCCAGCCCGATTCGGGGCGGAGCAGGAAGTCGATGACGGGCGCAATATCGTCCGGATCGCCGAAGCGGCCCAGCAGGGCACCGGCGCCCTCCACCTTGTCGCGGCCGTGGTCTTTTTTGAAGTCTTCAAGGATGGGCGTGGCCACGGGTCCCGGGCTGACGCTGTTGACGCGGATCCGCTGCGGCAGCAGTTCAGCGGACAGGTGCTCGGTGAGGACGCGGACGCACTGCTTGGAGAAGAGGTAGGACTCGGCGGTGACCTCGTGATCGTCCGCAACCGAATCCAGCGCAGCGGCCTGATCGTCAGCGAGTGCGAAAGCGGAACACTTCGCCTTCACTTCCCGCCAGTTCACGGCGACGCTGGAAGCGAGGTTCACCACGGCGGAGCCCTCGCCGAGCAGGGGTGCAAGCGCGCGGACCAGTCCGCGGACGCCGAAGACGTTGACGGCCAGCACAGTCCGCCACGGTGCGGTGCCGGGGACCCCGGCGATGTTCGCCAGGCCGGCGATGCCGCTCGGCGCTGCGGCTGCCACGGCGGCCGCGGCAGCATCGATGCCGGCCTGGCTGGAAAGGTCTGCCTGGACGAACGTGCCGGAAAAATCCGTGGGCGCGTTACGGTCGATGCCGATCAAGGGGACTCCGCGGCCGGCGAGGATCCGGGCCGTCCGGGCCCCGATGCCGGAGGAAACCCCGGTGAGTACGATGGGCAGTTGCTCGTGGGACATGCAGACTCCTCGTTAGTGCGTGACGTGCTTCACTCCATAGTGGCAAGCGGGCGGCGGTGCTCGCGGTTGACTTTCCGTTGGATGGAAAGCCCGCCCATGGATTGTGACCGGTGCCATGACACTGGGATAAGAATTCCCTCCCGGCCGAAAGGACAAACCATGACGGCAGCCCAGTATGAGGTCCATGACCCGGCCACCCTCGAGCTCATTGGATACGCTCCCGAAAACACCGCTCAGGATGTTGAGCTCGCGGTCACTGCCGCCCGGAACGCCTCGGCCGGCTGGGCCGCCGACCGGGAGGCGCGCCGCAGCGCCCTGCGCGCAGGTGCCGCCCTGATCCGCCGCGACCTGGATGCCCTGTCCACCCTGCTCTCCCGGGAACAGGGCAAGCCCAAGGCCGAGGCCGCCGGTGAATTCTCCGTAGCCGCAAATCTTTTCGACTACTACGCGGACCTCGGCTGGGACGAAGCGGAGTCACTCGCACCGCGGGCCGACAGGACGCTGGAAGTCCAGTACCGGCCCGTCGGCCTGGTCGGCACCATCACGCCGTGGAACTTCCCCATTTCCCTGCTCTGCGTAAAACTCGCTCCTGCCCTGGTGGCCGGCTGCACCGTGATCGCCAAGCCCTCGCGGTCCACACCCCTGTCCACCATCGCCCTGGTCAACCTGCTCAACGAGGTCCTCCCGGCAGGCGTCCTGCAGGCCCGCACCAGTTCACGGCGGACAGTGAACGTTGCCCTGAGCACCTCGCCCGGCATCCGCAAGATCTCCTTCACCGGCTCCACGGACGTGGGCATCTCCATCGCCCAGCAGGCTGCCTCAACGGTCAAGCGCGTCACCATGGAACTCGGCGGAAACGATCCTGCCATCGTCCTGGACGACGCCGACATCGCCGTCACCGCCCGCGGCATTGTGGGCAGCGCCTTCCGCAACGCCGGCCAGGTCTGCATGGCGGTCAAGCGTGTGTACGTCCCGCGCAGCCGCAGCGCGGAACTGGCTGAAGCCATCGCCGCCGAGGCCGCCCGCCATGTTCTGGGCCACGGGATCGCCGATGGCACCACCATGGGCCCGATGCACAACGAGTCCCAGCTCAAACTGGTCCACGGCCTGGTTGATTCCGCCGTGGGCGCCGGTGCCCGCATCCTCTCCGGCGGCACGGCCGGCTGCGACCTGCCCGGCTACTTCCTCTCCCCCACTGTGGTGATAGACGCCGAGCCCGGCATGGACCTGGTGGAACAGGAACAGTTCGGCGCGGCACTGCCCATCGTGGCCTACGACAACCTCGACGAGACCATTGCCGGGTTGAACGCCGGCGAATTCGGCCTCGGCGCTTCTGTCTGGAGCCCGGACCAAGACCGGGCCTACGCCACCGCCTCACGCCTCGAGGCCGGAACCGTCTGGGTCAACCAGCACACCCTGGTGGAACCGGACGCGCCGTTCGGCGGCTGGAAGGCCTCCGGCGTAGGCCGTGAACGCGGCCGCTGGGGACTCGAGGAATACCTGGAAACCCGCGTCATCAATGCCCGCCCCCACGCCTGACCCCGCACTTCTGCAGAAGGACTTCCTGTGAGCGTCGAACTGATTACTCTTGGCACCGCCGCCGGCCCGGCCATCCGCGGACCGGAAAACGGCATCTCCAGCGCACTGGTTGTAGGCGACGCCTTCTACATGGTGGACTTCGGCCTGGGCTGCTCCCGCGCAGCCCATGAAGCCGGGCTGCGGGGCAAGGACTTCGTAGCTGGTTTTGTCACCCACCTGCACTCGGACCACGTTGTGGAACTGCCCGGGTTCCTGCTGTGGAACTGGGGGAACCCGGTGGAAGGCTTCACCGGGCCCGTCTCCATTGTTGGTCCGGGCAAAGATGCCACCCGCGCCGGCGGCAGCGGACTGTCCGGCACCGGCGGGCTTGTGTCGCATTCCCTTCAGGCCTTCTCCTACGACATCGATATCCGGGTGCATGACGAGGCCCGCCCGGACCTTGCCTCCCTGGTGCGTACCGTGGATCTGGCCACGCCCGCGCACGGGTCCGCGGAGGCGGCCCGCCCCTTTGACGTGTACGAAGATGACAGGGTCAAGGTCACCGGCATCCTGGTGGAGCACCCGCCCGTCCGGCCCGCTTTGGCTTTCCGCTTCGAGACCGACGCCGGCTCCGTGGTGTTCTCCGGCGATACGGCCGAATGCGACGCCATGGTTGTGCTCGCCAACGGTGCGGACGTCCTGGTGCATGAAGCCGTCAATCTGGGCTTCTATGCGGACAAGGGCTTCGCGCCGGAGTTCCTGAACCACCAGCGGATCGCCCACACCGCACCGGACGGGGCCGGCCGGGTGGCAGCGGCCGCCGGCGTGGGCCGGCTGGTCCTGTCACACCTTGCCGGCCGCGCCGAGCCGCAGTGGTGGCGCAGCCAGGCCGCCTCTACCTTTGATGGCCCCGTGGACGTAGCCGTCAGCGGCCAGCGGTTCCGCATCGGCAGCCCCGTCCTGGCCCCCGCCTAAGAGGAGCCTGATCCCGGGAACCTGTCACCCTCCAGCTAGGACACCTTTTGGCACTGCCGTCGCACACCTCACCAGTCACTGACGCCAAAGCGACGGACGGGGCCTGGCTTGCCGTCCTCGCCGCAGGCATCGCAGCGGCCATGCACATCTGGAAGCTGCCTGCCGCACTGGCGGGCATCCAGGCGGATCTTGGGACTTCACTGGTCCAGGCCGGGCTGCTGCTGGGCATCATCCAGCTTGCGAGCGTGGTGGGCGGGCTGGCCACGGCCGTGGGCGGGGAGATGGCCGGCCTGCGCAGGCTCCTTGTTTCCGGGCTCGTCCTCCTGGCCGCTGCCTCCGCCCTGGGCGCAACCGCACCCGGCACCGGACTGCTGATGGCCGCACGCACGCTGGAAGGCGTCGGATTCCTGCTGGCCGTGGTGGTGGCCCCTGCCCTCATCCGCAAGGTGGCCCCGCCGCAGCGGTTGAATATCGCACTGGCGAGCTGGGCAACGTTCCAGGGAGCTGCCACGCTGATCGGCCTGTCCGCAGGTGCGTTGTTCCTGCAGGTTGCCGGCTGGCGGGAATGGTGGCTGGTGATGGCATTCCTGACACTGCTCCCGGTGCCGCTGCTTCTCCGCAGTGTCCCGACGGATCAAGCGCCTGCCGAAACCGGCCTCCGGCCCGCGCTGCTGCGGGTTGGCCGGACCGTGGCCACGCGTCCGCCCTGGATCATCGGCATGGTGTTCGCCTGCTACACCGCGCAGTGGATGGCGGTACTGGGGTTCCTGCCGTCGATATACCGCTCAGCAGGACTCGACGGCCCCTGGCCGGGCATCCTCAGCGCGGTGGTGGGCGGCGTGAATGCGATCGGCGCCCTCAGTGCCGGTCCGCTGATCCAGCGCGGACTCTCTGAGCGGAAGATTATCTTTTGGACCTTCGCGTCGATGTCCGCCGCCTCGGTGGCGACATTTGCCGTCGACTGGGGCCGCTTCGGGAACGGCCTGATAGTCCAGGTTGTCCTCATTGCCCTCTTTTCCGCCGTCGGAGGCCTCATCCCCGCCGCGGTGACCAGCTACTCGGTGCGCATCGCACCTTCGGACGGCTCTGTCACTGCCGTGCTCGGGCTGACGCAGCAGATCTTCAACGTGGGAAACTTTCTGGGGCCCATGATGTTCGCCCTGCTCGCCACCAGCACCGGCGGCTGGGGCACCACGTGGTGGCTGACGTGCGGACTGAGCGCCGTAGGGATGGTCCTGCTGGCATTCCTGGGACGGGCCCGCGGCGTGAATCCGGCCGCGGCGCGACGCGCAGAAAAGCGGCTTTCCGCCCAACGGAAAGCTTCAATGTAAGGCCGGTCACACGAGCCTAAAGTCAAGGAAACGCCGCTGAAATAACGGCAAAAGCTCCCCTTCAACGATTGGGCCAACTGTGTCTGAAACTCCCCTTTCCGGTGTGACGCCGGGCGCCGCGACCTCCCGTGATCCCCGGACCTGGTCCCGGGCCAAGCGCAACCGCTACGGCTGGTTCATGACGTTCAGCCTCCTTTTCCTGATGATGCTCAGCTGGGCGGACAAAGCCGTCCTGGGCATCGCGGCAGTGCCTCTGATGAAGCAGCTGGGCATCACGCCTGAGCAGTTCGGTCTCGTTGGCAGCGCCATGTTCCTGACCTTCGGCGTGGCCCAGATCGTCGCCGCCCCCATCGCCAATAAGGTCTCCAGCAAATGGATCCTGCTGGTTCTGTGCCTGCTGTGGTCCGTGGCGCAGGTTCCCATTCTGCTGTTCGCATCGCTGCCCGCGCTCTGGGCAAGCCGCCTGCTCCTGGGTGCCGGCGAAGGCCCGCTGGCTCCGGTGCTGATGCATGGCATCTACAAATGGTTCCCGGAGAAGAAGGGCGCCACGCCGGCGGCACTGGCATCGTCCGGCGTGACGCTGGGCATCGTGGCGTTCGCCCCGGTCCTGGCCTGGGTTATCGGACAGTTCGGCTGGCAGACTGCGTTTGCCCTGCTGGCCATTGTGGGCCTGATCTGGTCCGTCTTCTGGGTCATCGTGGGCAAGGAAGGCCCGTACACCAGCCGGAAGGCTGAACAGGAAATCGACGGCGTCGCACCGGCAGAGTCTCCCGTGGTGGCCGAAACCAAGATCCGCTACTGGCGCACCATCCTGTCCCCCAGCTGGATCTTCGCAGTCCTGGCATCCTTCTTCGGTTACTGGACCTTTACGCTCGCCATGTCATGGGGGCCGGCATATTTCCAGAATGTCCTGGGCTTCAGCGGGCAGCAGTCCGGCGCCATGATCGCCCTCCCGGCCGCCTGGGGCACCATTGCCACGGTGGGCCTCAGTGCCCTGACGCAGCGCCTGCACCTGAAGGGTGTTCCCACCAGGAAGGCCCGCGGCTGGGTACTCGGCGGCGCCGGAACCTTCGCCGGCGCGTGCCTGGTGGCCGCAACCATGACCGCGTCCCCGGTCCTGTCCATCGCCCTGATGGTCTTCGGCTTCGGAACGGCCCCGGCTCTCTTTGCCATCACGTACCTGGTGGTGGCTGAGCTGACCACCATCGCCCAGCGCGGCGCCAACCTCTCCATCGCGAACGCGGTCCTCACCACGGGCGGCGTCTTCGCCCCGGCAGTCTCCGGGTTCCTGATCGGTGGCGCAGCCACCCCGGGAGACGGCTACCGTGCGGCGTTCGCCCTGGCCGGCGGTCTGTTGCTGACGTTCGGCGTCCTGGCCCTGCTGTTCGTCAACCAGCAGCGTGACCGCCGTCGGCTAGGCCTGGATGCACCTGCGGTCCATGGTCCGGCCGTGGCCAGCCCGGCTGCTTCCAGCCTTGCTGTCTAGCCAATCAATCAAACAGGGACGGCCCCCGGACATCAAGTCCGGGGGCCGTCCCTGTTGAGGCGTGTGTCAGGCCTTGCCCTCGCGGTGCACGCCGATCAGCGTCTCCAGCGGGATGCGGGCGGTGGCCCGCTCAATCTGGGCTGAGATCCCTTTGAGGACGGGGAGGTGCCGTGTCAGGGTCGAAGCGTGCGACGTCGGCAGCACCAGCCCGAGAGCTGCGCCGATCCTGCCCGTGTGGAACACCGGGACGGCGATGGAGCACGAGCCCAGCCGCATTTCCTCCATGGTTGTGGCGTACCCCTGCTCCCGGATCCGGGCCAGCTCGTCGGCGAACCGCCGCGGGTCGATGTGGGTGTGCGCCGTGGGCCGCTCCAGGTCCCGGTTGAGGTAGGCGTCGCGGACCCAGTCGTCCTCGAACGCGAGAATGACCTTCCCGACGGCGGTGGCGTGCATGGGCAGCCGTCCTCCCACGCGGGAGGCGCGGGGGACGCGTTTGGAGCCGTAAACCCGGTCAATGTAGAGGACTTCGTGCCCGGCCCGAATGGCGAGGTGCGCGGTCTCACCGGTCAGGGAGAACAGGTCCTGGACGTACGGCCGGGCCGCGTCCCGCAGCTGGCGTCCGGTGTTCTGCGCGAGCTCCCACAGCCGGATGCCCAGCTGGTAGCGGCCGTTGGGCTCGCGCGAAAGGAATCCCCAGTCCGTCAGTTCGTTCACCAGGCGGTGCGCAGTGCTGAGCGGCAGTCCGGACCTTTCGGCGATGTCCGTCAGGCTCAGGGCACCGCGGGACGTCTCAAACGCTTCCAGGATGGCCAGCACCTTGGACGTGACGGTCCGTCCCGGTTCGCGGCTGCCGCCGGCCATCGTGACCTCCTCTTTCCGGGTCCGCGTGTCAGCGCCCGGCTTCGAGTCTAGACGGCAGTCCCGCCGTCGCCCCCGGCCGGATCTGCGGCGGCATCCCCGGCGCCCTGAAGCAGCCGCTGGCGCTGCGGCCACAGCGTCACCGATTCGAGCGCGGACAGCGCCCGCGCCATGGCCTGCGCCTCATCGGTAAAGAGGTGGCCATGGACGCGCTGGCTGCACAGACGCAGCGCCTGCCCGCGGTCCAGCCCGAACCAGTCCATCACCGTATTGATGCCGTGCGGGCTGAGCCGCCAGGTCTTGTCCGCATCCTTGACGATCGCGTCCTCGATGGAAAGGGCCTCGCGGCGGGAATCATGGCCATCAATAATCTCCAGGATTGCGGGGATTTTTGCTTCGTCATAGCCGCGCTCGGCGAGGATCCCGGCGGCCAGCCGGGCGCCCTCCTTTTCATGCAGCAGGACCAGGTCAGGCCTGCCGCCGCCCGGCGCGATCGCCTGCAGGACCTCCGCGGGCGGCACCTGGGACCAGCCGATGTCATGGAGCATGATCGCAGGAAGCACGACGGCGGCATCCGCTTCCGGGTGCGCTTCCAGCAATGCGCTGGCCAGGCCGAAGGCGTAGAGCGTGTGGGCGTCGTTGTCGCGCACCCGAAGCAAGGGGGCAGCGAGTTCCCAGATGGCCGCGAGGTCCGGATCCAAGCCGATCACGCCGTCAGGTTCCGCCTCGATGCCGGCCGAGACGTCCTGTCCGTAGCGGTTCGCTGCCGCCTGCAACTTCGTCATCCCTCAACCTTGTGCTGCCGAGGGCGCGGCGGCAACCGGACACTCCCGCTCAGCGGAAGCCGAACCGGTCCAGGCATCCGGCGAGGCCGGACCTTTCGCTTCTAAAAACCTACTGAATCAGCGCCAGCACCGCGCCGACAAAGACAACCCCGCCGGCCTCCGCCCGCATGTCAGTGACCGTCCCGTCGCGGTGCGCGGCAACCTGGGTCTCCATTTTCATCGCCTCAAGCACCACGATGGGGTCCCCGGCAGATACCTCGGCGCCCGGTTCCACCAGCCACTTCACAACGGTTCCGGCCATGTCCGCCCGCAACTCACCCGGATCGGCGGCACCTGCCGCAGCGCCGCCGTCGTGCTCCCCGTTCGAGGAATCCCCTGCCAGGGAAATCCCCGCCGGAACAGGACCGCCGGAACGCGCCCAGCCGTCCAACAGCGCAGCGGGAAGCCCGACGGCGAGGCGCCGGCCATCGACGTCAACGGTAATGGTGCGCCGCTCACCGTCCGGAACGGCCGTGCTGAACTCAGGGTCCGCGAGGGCCCCGGCAAAATCGGTCTCGATCCAGCGCGTATGGATCCCCAAAGCGGTTTCGGAGGTAAAGTCCGGCGCCTCCACCACCGCGCGGTGGAACGGCAAAACGGTGGCCACGCCGCTGATCTCCATCTCGGCGAGGGCGCGTCGGGCCCGGCGAAGCGCCTGCTGGCGGTCCGCGCCGGTGACGATCAGCTTGGCCAGCAGGGAATCGAACTGCGGCGCCACAACCGACCCGGCCCGGACGCCGGAGTCCAGGCGGATGCCCGGACCCGTGGGCCCGCTGAACGTGGCCACAGTTCCGGGCGAGGGCAGGAAGCCCCGGCCCACGTCCTCGGCGTTGAGCCGGAACTCGAACGAGTGGCCGCGCGGCGCTGGATCGGATGTCAGACGAAGCGGCTCACCCGCGGCGATCCGGAACTGCTCCTGGACCAGGTCCACGCCGGTGGTCTCCTCCGTGATGGGGTGCTCCACCTGCAGGCGGGTGTTCACCTCGAGGAACGCGACCGTGCCGTCGGCGGCCACCAGGAATTCCACCGTCCCGGCCCCTGAATAGGAGGCTTCGCGGCACACTGCCTTGGCGGCGTCGTAAATCTGCCGGGTCTGCTCATCCGTGAGGAACGGCGCGGGCGCCTCCTCCACCAGCTTCTGGTGCCGGCGCTGCAGCGAGCAGTCGCGCGTTCCCACCACCACCACGTTGCCGTGTTGGTCCGCCAGGACCTGCGCCTCCACATGCCGGGGCCGGTCAAGGTACCGCTCCACAAAGCATTCGCCGCGGCCGAAGGCCACCACTGCCTCGCGGACCGCGGAGTCGAAGGCCTCCTCGATCTGGTCCAGCTCGCGGACCACCTTCAGGCCGCGCCCTCCGCCGCCGAAAGCTGCCTTGATGGCGATGGGCAGGCCGTGCTCTTCCGCGAAGGCGCGCGCTTCGGCAGCCGATTCCACCGGGCCGTCGCTGCCCGCAACCAGCGGGGCACCGGCACGCACGGCGATCTCGCGCGCTGTGATCTTGTTGCCCAGCTGCCGGATGGCCTCGGGCGCGGGGCCAATCCACGTCAGGCCGGCGCCACGCACGGCCTCGGCGAACTCAGCGTTCTCGGACAGGAAACCGTAGCCCGGGTGCACCGCATCCGCACCGGACTCCGCGGCGACCCGCAGCAGGTTGGGGATATTAAGGTACGTGTCCGACGGCGCGTTGCCGCCCAGGCTGTACGCCTCGGTGGCGGCACCGACGTGCATCGCATCGGCGTCCACGTCCGCGTACACCGCCACGGATTCGAGCCCGGCGTCCTCACAGGCACGGGCAATACGGACGGCGATTTCTCCGCGGTTGGCGATCAGGACCTTGCGCATCAGTTGCTCACTTCGTCTGGGAATCTTGTGTCTGGGTTTCGGCGGGTGAATCCGGGGAAGAATCGGCGGACAGGCCGTAGCCGGGGGCCCAGCGGAACCGGATGGACCCGCCGATGGGAATCTGCGCGGCGAGGTCCAGCTGGTGGTCCACCACCACGCCGATTACGGGGTAGCCGCCGGTGATGGGGTGGTCGGCCAGGAACAGCACGGGCTGCCCTTCCGGCGGAATCTGGAGCGCGCCGGCCATGGTTCCTTCACTGGCCAGTTCGCCGTCGCGGCTCCGGGCGAGCGGTTCACCCGCCAGGCGCATGCCCACCCGATTGGAGCGGGGCGTCACTTCCCAGTCCTGGGCGCAGAGCGAGTCCAGCGCGGCGGCGTCGAACCAGTCGTCGCGGGGTCCGGGAACGATGTCCAGGACCGTCACGCCGGCATCCGGGAAGTCCGGCTGCAGTTCGGGATTGCCCACCACGTTGGACGATGTTGCGGCGCCGGCGCCCAGCATCTGCCCTGCGGCCAGGGGTGCCGGGCCGATTCCGGACATGGTGTCCGTGGACCGGCTGCCGAGCACCGGTTCGGCAGCTGCCCCGCCGCGGATGGCCAGATAGCTGCGGAAGCCGCGCTCGGGCGCACCGATGGTCAGGATCTCGCCGTCAAGCAGGGCGAACGCGGTTGCCATTGGCACCTCGCGCACCTGCTCGGGCTGGTTTTCTTCCTGGGTACTGTCGTCGTCTGCGTCCCCGGCGGAAGGCACGTCCGACGGCGTCACAACAGTCAGTGCCGCCGGCGCGCCTGCCACGGCCAGCACCTGGTCGCCCACGGCCTGTACGCGCAGCCCGCCGGCAACGGTTTCGACGGCGGCGGCCGAGGGCTGGTTGCCGACGACCCGGTTGGCGCGGCGCAGTGAGGCACGGTCCAGGGCGCCGGCGGCGGAGACGCCCAGGCCGGCGTGGCCGGGGCGGCCCAGGTCCTGGATCAGGCTCTGGAGTCCCGGCGACAAAATGCGGAGGCCCGACTGGATTTCGGTATCGCCGCCAGCAGGGGCTGCCGCCTCGGTTCCGGCAACTTCAATGAGTTCCCGCACAGCACGGAACTGCACCCGGTCACCCGGCGCGGCCAGGGCAGGCTGCACCCGGCTGAGGTCCCACATACGGGCTGCGGTGCGGCCGATCAGCTGCCAGCCGCCCGGCGATTTCCGCGGGTACACGGCCGAATAATTGCCGGCCAGGGCCACGGAACCGGCGGGCACCGCGGTCCGGGGCGAACTCCGGCGCGGGACTTCAAGCATCTGGTTCTCCCCCACCATGTACCCGAATCCCGGTGCGAAGCCGCCGAAGGCCACAGTCCAGACCTGCCCGGTATGGGCTGCCACCACTCCCTCGGCCCCCAGGCCGGTGAGCCGCCCCACTTCGGCGAGATCCTCGCCGTCGTACACGGTCTCGATGGTGACAAGCTTCCCTTCGGTGTGCGAATGGACCGTCAGGTCCATCTCCAGCAGCCGGGCCGCCATCCGGCGCGCGGCTGCGGGCGAGTCGGCCTTGACCATCACGGTTTCGGCGGCGGCCAGGACGTCCACCTGGCCGGGCAGCGGCTGCTCCAGCAGGAGGGCCTGCAGGGCCAGCACGTCGTGGAGCCCGGAGAGTTCGGCGAGTACCGCCGTCGTACCCACCGTCCTGACGGACAGCACGCGGGCGGCGAGCACGCGGCTCGCCGTGGCGGGGTTGCTGACTGTTTCCATGGGGATCAGGCCGCGCCGCTCAGGCGTGGCTGCCCTGGACGTTGCCGTCGTGGAGCAGCCGGAGGTCCGCTTCCGGCTGCGGGTCACGGCCAAGGCGCATGCCCACGATGGTGATGACGGCGGTCAGGGCGATGTATCCGGCGATCAGGTACCAGCCGCCGTTCGCTACCCCGTAGAGGGCGGTGAAGATCAGCGGAGCCACGGCGCCGCCGATGACACCGGCCAGGGTGTAGGCGAGGGAGCTGCCGGCGTAGCGGAGGCGGGCCGGGAACTGCTCGGTGATGAACGCGGCCTGCGGGCCGTACATAAAGGCGTGCAGGGCCAGGCCGATCACTACGCCGATGGACAGCATCACCACGGACTTGCCCTGGATCATCAGGAAGAACAGCGGAATGTAGAGGGCGGTCGCCGCGGCGGCAATGCCGTACACCCAGCGGCGGTTGAAGCGGTCCGTGAGGGCGCCGGCGAGCGGGATCAGGAAGAGCTGGAAGGCGGAGCCGATGAGGATGGCGGCCAGCACGTTGCCCGTGGTCATGCCCAGTTCCTTGGTGGCGTACACGGCCACGAACACGGTGAACAGTGCGTAGAGGACGTCGGGGCAGAGGCGGGAGAGGGCTGCCGACACCAGGGCCCGGGGCTCGGTGGTGAAGACTTCCTTGATGGGGGCCTTCGGCTGGTCGCCGTGGGCAGCGATGGCCTTGAAGACCGGGGTTTCCTCGAGCTTGAGGCGGATGATCAGGCCGAAGACCACCAGCAGGGCGGAGGCGAGGAAGGCTACGCGCCAGCCCCAGGAGAGGAAGGCTTCGGTGCTGAGTGAAGCGGCAAGGATGGCCAGGACACCGTTGGCCATGAGGTTGCCGGCAGGCGGGCCGATCTGGGCCGCGGAGGACCAGAAGCCGCGCTTGTTGGGGTCGCCGAACTCGCTGGACAGCAGCACAGCGCCGCCCCATTCGCCGCCGACGCCAATGCCCTGGGCCAGGCGCAGGAGGACCAGGATGATGGGTGCCCAGACGCCGATGACCGAGTAGTCAGGCAGCGCACCGATGAGGACGGTTGCGACGCCGATCAGCACCAGGGTGAACACGAGGACGTACTTGCGGCCCACCTTGTCGCCCAGGCGGCCGAACACGATGCCGCCGATGGGGCGGGCGAGGTATCCCACTGCGAAGGCCGAGAAGGACAGGAGGAGCCCCACGAACTCATCGTTGGAGGGGAAGAAGATCTTGGGAAAGACGAGGGCCGAGGCCACCGAGTAGATGGCGAAATCGTAGTACTCAAGCGAGGTGCCGGTGAGGCTGGCGACGTACGCCTTGAGGGCGCCGGCCGGCGGCTTCCTTGCCGCCGTTTTGGCTGCTTTGCTGGTGCTGGTCATGGGTTTCCTCCGGGGTGAGGTGATGCAGGGGGTCTGTGAATGCCCGTCGAACGGGGCTGGGCGAAACTGGCTAGACGAACGAGCCGATGCTGACACCGGCGTCGCCGAGAGCGGACTTCACTGCAGTGGCCATCGCTACGGCCCCCGGTGAGTCACCATGCACGCAGATGCTTTCTGCGCGGATTTTGAGGGTGGACCCGTCGATTGTGCGGACGGCGGATTCCGTGGCCATCCGCAGGACATGTTCCGCCACTTGGTCCGGATCCTCAAGGACTGCTCCCGGGATTGACCGGGAGACGAGTGTGCCGTCCGGGTTGTAGGCGCGGTCCGCGAACGCTTCCGTCACCGCCCGCAGGCCCGCTTTCTCCGCGAGCCGCAGGACTTCCGAGCCGGGCAGCCCCATGATCGGCAGGCTGGGGTCCACCGACTTCACGGCATCGACGACGGCCTGCGCCTGGGCATTGTGGGTCACGATGGTGTTGTAGAGGCCGCCGTGCGGCTTTACGTACCGGACCCGCGCTCCCTCAGCCGCGGCGAGGGCCTGCAGCGCGCCGATCTGGTACACGACGTCGTCGGCCAGTTCTCCGGGGCTGATGTCCAGGAAGCGGCGGCCGAATCCGGCGAGGTCGCGGTAGCCGACGTGGGCCCCGATGACGACACCGGCCGCGGCCGCCTCGCGGCAGGTCCGGCGGATCACGCTGGGATCGCCGGCGTGAATCCGCAGGCCACGTTGGCGCTCGAGACCGAGCGGAACATCGCTTGGTCATCGCCCAGGGTCCAGCGTCCGAAGGACTCGCCGACATCGCTGTTCAGGTCGATGGTAGTCATTTGTGATCCCCGTCTCATTGGGTGGTCTAACTAGGATGCACTAAATTTAGCGATTGTTCAACAATCCTTCGATTCAACGATGTGACGATCGTGTAAATTCTCGAGTATGGCCACTACAGATCCCACCGTCCGCACCGCCGCAGGCCGCCTTCGCGTAGCGGTTCCGTCCGTAGCAGAGCGGGTGGCTTCTGAACTTCGCCTGCAACTGGCCGAGGGAGCCCTGCTTCCCGGGGCGAGGCTGACCGAATCCACCATCGCCGAAGACCTGGGCGTCTCCCGCAACACCGTGCGCGAGGCCTTTGCCGAACTGGCCAGCGAGCGGCTGGTGGTCCGGCATCCCAACCGCGGCGTTTTTGTCGCCAGCCTGGAAGCGGGGGACATCCACGATGTCTATACGGTCCGCCGTGCCATCGAGGTCAGCGCCCTGCGCGGCGGCGGCAGCCCGCAGGATGTGGCCGCCGTCCGGGCCGCCATCGAAGAGGGCAAGCGGGCCGCCGCGGCCGGCGATGAGGAGGCCCTGGGCACCGCAAACCAGCATTTCCACGGCGCCATCGTTGCCCTGGCCGGAAGCCCGCGGCTGAACACCATCATGGCCCAGGTCCTGGCCGAGATGCGGCTGTTTTTCCACAAGGCCACCGTGGATGCGCAGTTTTATCGGCGTTACCTGCCGGATAACGAAGCGATCTGCGCGGCGCTGGAAGCCGGTGAACCGGACCGCGCGGCAGACCTTCTGCTGGCGTACCTGGACCGGTCCGAGGACAACCTGGCGGACGTGCACGGGGAAGCCGGAACAGCCTGAGCCGGTAGGCTGGACCCATGAAACGCCGCCTCGCCGCCCTGTCCACCGTCCCCCTGCTTCTCTTTGTTGCCGGCTGTGGTTCGGTGCAGGAAGTGGCCGAAAGCGCGGCGAACGATGCCGCTACCAAGGTGGCCACCGCCGCCGCGGACGAGGTACGGAAGCAGGTCTGCACAGTTGTGGAAGACGGGCTGGTCAGCGTCTCGGACAAGGCCCTCCTGGCCGGCTTGGTCTCCGCCGCAGACGCCGCCGGCGTGCCTGCCGAAATTACGACGCCGCTCGGCCAGATCGCCGAAGCCGGCGACCAGGTGCCGGCCGAGTCGGTCGACGCCCTGACGGAAGCCTGCGCAGCTTAGCAGCGGACCGGCAACAGAACCGGCGCCCCGGAACGCGGGCCGCTCCGCCGGCGTCCCAGTGACCCTGGCCCCCTTCGACCTTTCCTGAAAGAACAGAACTCCCTCGCGGGCTCCTGAAGCGCGCCCTGAGTTCCCCTGCCAGGCCGGCTGCCAATCGCCCGCCTGCGATCAACCCTGCCTCATTTTCTGCCGTGACAGCCGGGCCGGGATCACTGTCTTTCCAAAAATCCCTTGACGATGGCCCTACTGTCATCCATCCTTATATAGGACCTAAATATAAGTCCAAAATAAACTCTGTGAGACACCTGAGGAGCCGATGTTGCCACCTTTGACGTCCGCCGGGACGCAAGTCTCCCGACGCACCTTTCTAACTGCCGCCGGAGGCGCGCTGGCCGCTTTCGGCCTCGCGGGCTGCGCGCCGGGAGGTACCCCGGCGACCATCACGTTCCACCAGTCAAAACCGGAAGCCGTGCCGTACTTCCGTGACCTGGCGGCGAAGTTCACCGCGTCCCAGGACCGGTTCCGCGTTCTGCACGACATGGCGACCAATCTCTCTGCCAGCTTTGTGCGCAGCAGCCCGCCGGACCTCGGGTGCCTCAACTACAACCTCGAGATGGCCCGGTTCATGGAGCGCGGGGCACTCTCGGATCTTTCCGACCTCCCCCAGGCAGCTTCCATCCGGGACGACGTGCTCGACCTCACAAACTGGTACCCCACCTACCCGGGCCGTACGAGCGTCATCCCCTACTCGGTCATGGCTGCGTCGGTCATCTACAACCGCAGGATCTTCGAAGAGAACAGCCTGGCCGTCCCGACAACCTGGGATGAACTGATTGAGGTGTGCGAGGCGCTCAAGGCAGCTGGCATCACTCCGATTTACGGCACCTTCCGCGACCCTTGGACCATCGCGCAGGGCCTGTTCGACTACACGGTGGGCGGCATGGTCAACGTGCGCGAGTTCTACACATCAATGCACAGGATCGGCGAGAATGTCGGACCGGATTCGGAAGTGTCGTTCCAGAAAACGCTGCTCGAACCCGTGAAGCGCATGCTCCAGCTGGCGACGTACGTGAATCCCGATGCGTCGAGCCGCGGCTACGGAGACGGCAACACAGCCATGGCGCAGGGCCAGGCGGCCATGTACTTCCAGGGGCCCTGGGCCTTCGGGGAGATTGAAAAGTCCGGCACGGATGTCGACCTCGGCACGTTCCCGCTGCCGATGACCGATAACCCCGCCGATCTCAAGGTTCGCGTCAACATCGACCTCTCGCTGTGGGTCCCCGAAGTCGCGAACGGACGTGACGGGGCCCGCGCCTTCCTTCAGTACCTCATGCAGCCGGAGATCCAGAACCCCTACAACGCCGAATTCCTGGGTTTCGGCACGAGCAAGGACGCGCCGGCGGTCACCGACCCCCGCATCGTTGAAATGCAGAAGTACTACGACGAGGGCCGCTTCTACATGGGGGCCTCACAGTTCATCCCGAACTCGATTCCCGCAGCCAACTACTTCCAGTCGATCATCGGCGGAGCCGATGCCGAGAGTACGCTGCGCCGTCTCGACGCCGACTGGGCGCGCTTGGCTTTCCGCGCGTGATCACTCTTCCGATCTAATGCACGAAACGAGGACCATCCATGTCATCAATGACGAGACCTTCCACTGACGCGGGGGTGACGGCCCGGGCAGCGAGCAAAGCGACAAAAGCGAGCAAAAGCCGCGTCGATCCGCTCTACTACTTTTTCCTGTTCCCCTCACTGATCATTTTCACCCTCGCCGTCACGCTGCCGGCCGTACTCGGATTCATCTACAGCTTCACGAACTCTGTCGGCTTCGGTGAGTTCCAGTTCATAGGCATCCGAAACTTCATCGCTATCTTCCGCGATGAGGGAGTCCTTGGCGCCTACGGCTTCACACTCGGCTTTTCACTCGTGACGGTCATCATCGTGAACGCCCTGGCCTTCCTTCTGGCTCTTGGCCTCACGTCCCGTGTCCGCTTCCGGGCCGCCCTGCGCACGGTCTTCGTGATCCCGATGGTGATCTCAGGCATCGTTATCGCGTTCGTCTTCCAGTACCTCTTCTCGAACTCCCTGCCACTGGCCGGCCAGGGCCTGGGGATTGAAGTCCTGTCGACGAGCATCCTCGCCAACCCGGACCTCGCCTGGCTGGCGATCGTCGTCGTCACGGCGTGGCAGTCGATTCCGAGTGCCATGCTGATCTACATCGCAGGGCTCCTCACGGTCCCCACCGAGGTCTACGAGGCGAGCTCCATCGACGGAGCAACGCACTGGCAGAACCTGCTGCACATCACCTTGCCCCTCATTGCCGGGTATGCCGTGATCAATACGATTCTCGGCTTCAAGAACTACCTCAACGCCTACGACATCATCGTCGGCCTCACGGACGGCGGCCCCGGGGTCTCCACACGCAGCGTCGCGATGGCCATCTTCCGTGGCTTCGAAGGCGGCGACTACGCCTACCAGATGGCCAATGCCGTGATCTTCTTCCTCATCAGCATCGTCATTGCACTCATCCAGCTTCGCGTCACACGTGGCAAAGGAGGGATCGCAGCATGAGCAGCGCCCCCAGCACTATCCCCGCAGGACCCGCTACCGCCGGAAAGAAACTACGGGTCCGCGCCCGCCAGGAGAACACCAACTGGCCCGCTACCATCACCCTGATCGTCTGCGCCCTCAGTGTGCTCGTCCCCCTGTATGTCACCATCAGCATGGCGTTCAAAACCACAGGCCAGGCGGTGGAGGGCAGCGCCTTCTCGCTGCCGAACCCGCTGACTTTCGACAGTTTTGTCCAGGCGTGGACGCTCACCAACTTCCCACGCGGCTTCGCGATCTCGGTGTTTGTCTCTGTGATTGCAGTGGCCGGCGAGATTGTCGTGTCGGCGCTGGCGGCCTACGCCGTGGTCCGCAACTGGAACCGCCGGCTTTTCCGATGGTCCTTCTTCTACCTGCTCGCGGCGATGTTCATCCCGTTCCCCGTGGTGGCGCTGCCGCAAATCCAGCTCACCGGCCTCGTCGGGCTCGACAACCCGTTCGGCGTCGCCATCCTGCACATCGTCTTTGCGCTGGCCTTCAATACGATGCTCTTTACCGCGTACCTGCGCTCCATCCCGCTGGAACTGGAAGAAAGCATGCGGATGGACGGCGCCGGCACCTGGCAGGTGTTCTGGAAGCTCATCTTCCCCCTGCTCGGACCCATGAGCGCCACAATCGGCATCTTTGCCTTCATCGCATCGTGGAACGACTTTATGATGCCGTCCCTCATCATCTCCGACCCGGAACTGCAGACCATCCCCGTGCTGCAGAAGATCTTCCAGACACAGTTCAGCAACAGCTACAACGTCGCCTTCGCCTCATACCTGATGGCAATGGCGCCTGCGATCGTCGTCTACCTGTTCACCCAGCGCTGGGTGCTGTCCGGCCTCACCCAGGGCGCCGTCAAGTGACTCCAGCCGCGACACCGACCACCAAGAAAAAGTAAAGGAAGCAATCTTGTCCTCCACCGTCAGCACGGCAACCCGCACCGAGCCCAAGAACATGGCCGATCCCAACTGGTGGCGCCAGGCCTCGGTCTACCAGATCTACCCCCGCAGTTTCTCTGACTCCAACGGCGACGGCATCGGCGACATCAACGGCATCACCGCCAGGGTCCCCTACCTGAAGTCCCTGGGAATCGACGCGGTCTGGCTCAGCCCCTTCTACCCTTCAGCCCTCGCCGACGGCGGCTACGACGTGGACGACTACCGCAACGTGGACCCGCGGCTCGGCACGCTGGAAGACTTCGACGCCATGGCGTCCGCCCTGCACGCCGCCGGCATCAAACTGATCGTGGACATCGTGCCCAACCACTCCTCCAACCGCCACGAGTGGTTCCAGGAAGCCCTCGCCTCGCCCAAGGGATCCCCGGAACGCGACCGGTACATCTTCCGCGACGGGCTGGGCGAAAACGGTGAGCTGCCGCCGTCGGACTGGGACTCCGTCTTCGGCGGTCCCGCCTGGGAGCGCATCACGGAGCCGGACGGAACCCCGGGGCAGTGGTACATGCACATCTTCGCCAAGGAACAGCCGGACTTCAACTGGGACAACCCGGAGGTCCGCGAAGACTTCCTGCGGACCCTGCGCTTCTGGTCCGACCGCGGCGTGGACGGCTTCCGCATCGACGTCGCCCATGCCTTGACCAAGAACCTCGAAGAATCCCTGCCCACCAAGGCTGACCTCGAAGACCAGGGCGAGGCGCTTTACCTTGCCGGCTCGCATCCATACTGGGATCGCGATGAAGTCCACGAAATCTACGCCGAGTGGCGCAAGGTCTTCAACGAATACAACCCGCCGCGCACCGCCGTCGCCGAAGCGTGGGTCCACGCGGACCGCCGCGCCCGCTACGCCAGCCCGGAAGGACTGGGCCAGGCCTTCAACTTCGACCTGCTGCAGGCAGACTTCGACGCCGCCCAGTTCCGGAAGATCGTCACCAAGAACCTCGCCGAGGCTGCAGCCTCCGGCGCTTCCTCCACCTGGGTGTTCTCCAACCACGACGTCGTCCGGCACGCCACCCGCTACGGGCTCCCCGTGTCCGGGCCGTCGGCCGAGGGCGGGATCATGGCCGGCGAGGCAGGCAAGCAGTGGCTGCTCGCCGGCGGCAAGCAGGAAGACGTCGACGTCGAACTCGGCCTGCGCCGGGCGCGCGCCGCGTCGTTGCTGATGTTTGCCCTTCCGGGCTCCGCGTACCTCTACCAGGGCGAGGAACTGGGACTGCAGGAAGTCGGCAGCGAAATCCCCGATGCCAGGCGCCAGGACCCGGCCTTCTTCCGCAATAAGGGCGTGGAAATCGGCCGTGACGGCTGCCGCGTCCCGCTGCCCTGGACATCCTCGGGGAGCTCATTCGGCTTCGGGACGGGCGGCGCACACTTGCCGCAACCGGAATGGTTCGCCCGCCACTCAGTGGAAGTCCAGGAAGCCGAGGACGGCTCGACGTTGTCAATCTACCGCCGGGCACTGGCCCTGCGGTCAGAGCTACAAGCCGGCGAAACCCTGGAATGGCTGGAAACCGGACGGCCTGACGTCCTGGCCTTCCGCCGCCCCAACGGCTGGACTTCCGTAACGAACTTCGGCACGGAAGCCGTCAACCTGCCTGCCGGCACGGTACTGGTCTCCAGTTCGCCGCTGGAGGCGGATTCGCTGCCCGGAGCGACCACGGCCTGGCTGCAGGCTTAGCACTACCATTCAAGGAGATGCCTCCCGCCGTCCAGGCGCCGGGAGGCATCTCCTTGCTCATGAGCACGTCCCTAGCGCTTGCCCTTCTTCCGCGAACCCTTGCCGCGGCCTTTGTCCGGGTTGGGCGCATACCGTTGCGCAACCTTCGGCTTCTTGACGGCCGGTCCGCGCCGGTCCGGCTTCGGTTCCTTCTTGGGCTTTTCCTGCTGGGCCGAGGGCTGGCGGGAGCTCGCCGCGGTCCGGCCGCGGACAATCCCGACGAACTCCTCGATGATTTCGTCCGTGGAACCGCTCGGCCAGGCCAGCGCGATCTCCGTGACGGGCGCACCCGTCAGGCGCCGTGCCACGGTGTCCTTGACGTTAAAATGGCGGGCCACGGACATCGGCAGGATCACCAGGCCGGCGCCGGATGCCACCACCTGCATGGCCATTTCCGGGCCGCCGAGTTCCGCGACGTCCAGGAACGTCTCCTGGGCAAGGTCTTCCAGTGCGACTTCTTCAAACACCGAAATTTCGTGCCCCTTCGGTGCGACCACCACCGGCTGCTCCTCATACAGGGGGATCACGCTGAGGCCTTCGCGCTCCACCGGAAGCCGGACGAAGCTGAGGTCCGCGGAACCGTCCGTCAGGACGGACAGCTGCGCGCCGTCGTCGGACATAAACGATTCCAGCGGGATGTCCAGCACGCGTTCTTCCCAGCGGCGGATCCACTTCCCGGGCGTCACGCCGGCCACGTAAGCGAACCGCAGCACGCGGGGCGCTTCCTCCTCCGTCTCGTCGGACGGGCTGTTATCAAGGGGCCCGGTGGTCTGCGGGGATTCATTGTCGGCTGGCACGTCTTCACAGTACCGCCCGCCCGGATACCCTTGAAGCATGACCTCTGCAAACTCCCAGTCCATGAAGCCGGCCACCGTTGCCAAGAAACTCGGCATCTACCTGCCCGCAACACCGCAGGAGTTCCAGGATTCAACCATCAGCCGCGCCGATTTCGCCGAACTCCAGGCCAATCCGCCGGAGTGGCTCGCAGAACTCCGCCGCAACGGCCCGCACCCCCGCCCCGTCGTGGCGCAGAAGCTGAACGTCTCCATCAGCGGCCTCGCCCGCGGCGGCGTTGAAGAGGCGCTGACGACGGCGGAAATCACCGCGCTGCTGCAGGCTCCCCCGGCGTGGCTGGTCACCGAGCGCGCCACCCACGCCGCGGTCCGCGCCGAAGCCCAGCGCGTCAAGGACGAGGCCGCCAAGAAGGACGCGAAAAAAGCCCGCGCCCAGGCCGAGTAGAACCAAAGAACCCCCAGGCCTGTCCGCGGATCCGAACCTGTAAGGTCAGGATCCTCGGACAGGCTTTCGTTTTCTCCGGATCCGGCTCAGTCCTGGTGTATCTGGACCAGGTTGCCGCAGCCGTCCTCGAAAACGGCACTGGTTCCGTAAGGATCCTCCGTCGGCTCGCCCTTGAACTGGACGCCGGCAGCCACCAGCCGCTCGTACTCGGCCTGTACGTCCGGTACGCCGAAGACGATGGCCGGCATCCCGGCGTCGTGCACTGCGTTCATGTAGTCTGCGCCGATCGGGTTGTCGCTGGGCTCCAGCAGCAGCCCCGCAGATTTATCGTCCGCGCCGGGATCCTTGATGATGAAGAGGTTGTGTTCGGGCATCGCCATCAGCGTGTCGAACCCGAGGGTCTCCGTGTAAAAGGTGTGGGCGGCCGCGGGATCCTTGACGTGGATGCTGCACATTTTCAGTCTCATGGTCCCAAGCTACCCGGCCCGCTGCAGGCGTGAGAACCTCCGGCGCCGAATCCATGCCGCCGGCAGCACGGCGGCCCATTGACCCCAACGGCCGCAGGGGATGCAATGGAATCAGCAGTCCGGAATCCTGGGCCGGGCCTGATACGGGGAGGTGCCGCGGTGCCGGCATTTGCAGAATCCGCCCTTGTGGGAGCATTTCAGCTGGTGTTTTGGGGTGCGGTGCTGGTGTGCGCGGTGACGGCCACCGTCCTGGCTGTCCGCCACCATTCCGCCGCGGACCCGGAAACCCGGGCATCGGATCCTGTGTTCTGGGACCTGTTTATGGGCTCTGCCGTGGCCGTGCCGGCGCTCCTGATCCCCACGCTGGCGGCGCCCTGGTCCGGTGCGGTCCTTACGGCGCTCGGCGCCGGTGCGGGGGTGGCCGCGTACCGGGGCAGCCCGCGGATCCTCGCGTGGCACGCAAACCTCCGGCAGCAAAAGGAAAACCAGCCTGTGTACACGGCGGCGCAGGTTGAGCATGACACCTTGCTGGCCCGGTGGAGCCGCTACGAACTGGATCCGGCCTGCTGCATCGACTATCCGGCCATGACCGATGTCCGCCGTCCGGAGACATCGGCCCTGATCAAAGCGATGCGGGAGGCCGAGCAGCTGCGTTCCGGGCGGCACCAAGGGTACGCATCCGCCGTCGGGCGCTTTGCCTTGGCCCTCAGCGCAGCGGAACAGGCCGCGGGCATCCCGGCGCGAGGTTAACTGCTGTGTCGCTGCCACTGGAGTCCGGCCTCGGTGCCCCGTAGCATCCGAGGATGGAACCCACAGAAGCGGACATCCGTGACCAGTTCGGCAGGCGCCTTGAGGATAAGGGGGCCTGGCGCCAGGCCACTACCCTCGCCGCTGCCGGGGAGCTGACGGCCCGGTGGCTGGAGGGCCACAGCGAATACCAGGCCGCCACCTTCACCGTCCGCTACGACGACGAAACTGAACCGATCGCCGCCGAGTTGGCAGCCCTCAACCGGAACGGGCTGTTCACCAAGGAATCCCAGCCGGGCCTGCACTCCGACGGAACCTCCCAGCGCGCGTACGTCACGGCATTCTGCAGCGCTGAGATCGCGGCGGACCTGCTGGTCCTCTCCACGCGCACCGAGCTGGTGACCGTGGCGCATGCGCCCGGCGAATCCAGCAACGCGGCCATCCCGGTAACGCTCGACGGCGGCGAAGTAGTCACCGTCCTCGGCTCCAGTGAGAACCCGGTGGACGAAGAGCAGATCCAGGACTGGGCGGACGAAACGAACGACACCCTTGCCCTGCTGCTTGCCGACTCCTGGTACGTGGAGATCCTGGACCCCGTCTGGGGCCGGAATGACGTGCTGCTGCCGGCCGTCTTCGCCACGCTGACCGCGCGGCAGTAGATCCCCCGTTAACCACAGGCGGCCTTAACGAAAAGGACGGGCCCGCCGCTTGCGCGGCGGGCCCGTCCGCCTGCTTAAGATCCCTACAGCTCTACCGTGCCGCTTTCGCCCACGCTCATGCGGCTGTGCGTCACCTTGGACTTCACCCACTGGAAAACGGTGGCCGCGGTCCCGCCGGGGCTGGTCCAATACTCGGCAGAGTCCGAGTCCACCCGGAGCAGGCACACCTCAGGAGTGTCCGGTCCGTCCGGGAACCAGGCTTCAACGGTCTGGTTCCACATTTCGTGGATCTTGGCGCGGTCTGTCACGACCTCGGCGGTGCCTGCCAGGGACACCCACTCTGTGCGCTTGCCGAACGACACATTCACCCGCGGATCGGCGCGGACGTGAGCCACCTGCGACGTGCCGATGCCGGTGAAAAACCAGAGGTCGCCGTCTTCCTTGACTTCCTGGACGGCGAGCGGGCGGCTGACCAGCGCACCCTCTTCGTTGATGGTGGTCAACATCCCGATGTGGGAATCGTTGATGATGTCCGTAACTTTGCTGATGTTCTCAGTGTCCGTCATGCTCTCACCTCGTTCTGATTGGAAGGGAAGTTCCCTCCGCCCAGCCTATTGGTAAGCATGCTTAGAATCCACCCTCAGCACGCAATGCCCGCCGTCAGGCGCTTAGAAGTGGGAGTTGCCGGCCTTGACGGCGAGCACCGGCCGGTCGGCCTGCATCAGGATCCGCTGGGCGTGGCTGCCGAGGATGAACTTGCCCACCTGTGAGCGGTGGCGCAGCCCGATGACAATGAGTGACGCGTCCACCTGGCGGGCCACCTCAAGGAACTCATCGGCCAGGTCGTTCAGGTAGGGCGGCTGCATCACGGTTGCCTTGACCCCTGCCTCCGTCGCCCGGCGGGCCGCGTCTGCCAGCAGGTCCGACGGCGCCACGGACTTGTCCACCAAGGCGCCTTCGCGTGCTGAATTGACGATCACCAGGTCCTCTTTGCGGAGGGTGGCCTCAGCGATGCCCGCCACCAGCGCGGCCTCACCGGCAGGGGTGGGGACGAATCCAACGATGATGCTCATACCTTCTCCTTGATTTCTGTGGTTGCCGGGCCGGCCGGGGCGGAGGCGGCTTTGCGCTTTGCCATGGCACTGCGGATGAACGGCAGGACGGCTACCAGGACGAACACCAGCAGCAGGGTGGCCGAGATGGGGCGGCCGAAGAAGCCGGTGGGGTCGCCGCCGAAGACCAGCAGGGAGCGACGCATCGAGCTTTCCAGCAGCTCGCCCAGCACGAAGGCGAGGACCAGCGGCCCGGGCTCAAACCCGAACTTCTTCATGAGGTAGCCAACGATGCCGAAGACCACAACGAGTGTCACATCGAACATGCTGTTGTTGATGGTGTACGCGCCCAGCAGGGTGATCAGCGCGGTGACGGGTGCCAGGATGGCGGCCCGGACGCGGAGGATCTTTACGAAGATGCCCACGAGCGGCAGGCTCATGATCAGCAGCAGGATGTTGCCGATGTACATGGAGTTCACCACGCCCCAGAAGAGCTCCGGGTTCTGTTCCACCAGCTGCGGTCCGGGCGTGACGCCCTGGATGAGCAGGGCACCGAACATCAGGGCCATGGTGGCGTTGGCGGGGATGCCCAGGGTCAGCAGCGGGATGAAGGAGGAGGTTGCGGCGGCGTTGTTCGCGGTTTCCGGGCCGGCCACACCTTCGGGAGCACCCTTGCCGAAGCGCTCAGGCTGCTTGGCCCGCTTTTTCTCCATGGCGTAGGAGGCCATGGAGGCGATGGTTGCGCCGCCGCCGGGGAGGATGCCCAGGAAGAAGCCGAGGACCGAGCCGCGGCCGATCGCGCCGGAGGCCTGCTTCAGGTCCTTCCGGGAGGGCCAGACGTTGGCAACTTTCGACGGCGCCTTCGCGGCCCTGTGCCGTTCCTCCAGGTTGTAGAGGATCTCCCCGAGGCCGAAGATGCCCATGGCGATCGGCACGAAGTCGATACCGTCCGCGAGTTGCAGGCTGCCGAACGTAAAGCGGCTTTCACCGGTGAAGATATCCCGGCCCACCGTGGCCAGCAGGAGGCCCAGGGCCGCGGCGATCAGCGCCTTGGCCTTCGATCCGTTGCTGATGGTGGCCACAAGGAGGATGCCAAGCAGCGCCAGGGCGGTGTACTCGGGCGGCCCGAAATCCAGGGCGAAACCGGCCACGATGGGGGCGAGGAAGGTCAGGCCGATAATGGCTGCCGTGCCGCCGACGAAGGAGCCGATTGCTGCCAGGCCCAGCGCGGTGCCGGCCTTGCCCTGCTTTGCCATCTGGTAGCCGTCGAAGACGGTGACCACCGAGGACGCTTCGCCGGGGAGCCGGAGCAGCACGGAGGTGATGGTGCCGCCGTACTGGGCACCATAGAAGATGCCGGCCAGCATGATGATGGCGGTGACTGGCTCAACGTTGTAGGTGAGCGGAAGAAGGATGGCGATGGTTGCCGCGGGCCCCAAGCCGGGCAGCACACCGATCAGCATGCCGATCACAACGCCGATCAGGCAGTAGAGGAGATTGGTCGGCTCCAGGACAACGGAAAATCCGTTGATCACGGGATTAAGAAAATCCACGGGGGTCTCCTAGAAGAGGTGGGGAATGGAGGTGCCGAGCGCGAGGACGAAGATGCCGTAGAAGGCAATGACCACACTTGCACTGACAACGAGGGTGGAGCGCCAGGTTTCGCCGCCGAGGAAGCGCATCCAGATGACACACAGGACCAGGGCCGGGATTTCAAAGCCAATCAGCGGCATCAGGGCCACCATGGCGGCGAGCGTCACCAGCCCGGTCAGCGGAGCCGCCGACATGCGGGTGAATTTCTCCGCATCCCGGTTGTGCCTGCCGGCGATCAGCTGGAAGAGCCCAAGGGCCACCATGACGCAGCTGATGATGAACGGCCAGAGGCCGGGCTGCGGTGCCGCCGGTGTGCCCAGCCCCATCACGATGGCCAGGACGGCCGCGCCGGTCCCCACGCCGATGACCACCAGGGAGGAGGCCGCGTTGGCCAGGGCGCCTGCTGCCGGCGGCTTTTCTTCTTCCCATTGGGCAGCGAGCTGTTCGGGCGTCAGATCATCCAGGACGTCGTCGGGAAGTGATCGGGGGGCGTCCCCGCCGGCGGCAGCGGTTTCGCTGCTGCCACCGGCGGGCACTGCGGGTGTTCCTGTCATAAGAGTCACTTATTTCCGCTGAGGCTGATGTCGTACTTCTCCACCAGTTCCTTGTACTTGGCCGCGTAGGCCTTCCACTCCTTGACGACTTCCTCGCCGGAGATCTCCTTGGGCGTCAGCATGTTCTTTTTGTTGAATTCCTTGTAGGCGTCCGACTGGGTGGCCTCCTTGAAGGCGGCAGTCAGCTTGTCTTTGACGTCCTGCGGGGTGCCCTTGGGAGCGGCGACGGCGCGGTACTGGGCCACCGGAACGTCATAGCCGGCTTCCTTGGCCGTGGGGGTGTCCGGCAGGAACGTGTTCCGCTCTTCCGAGAAGACCAGCAGCGGGGCCACCTTCCCGGCCTCGATCTGCGGCATGGCTTCACCGAGCTGGATGGTGGCGAGCTCCACCTGGTTGCCCAGGGCTGCGGTCAGGGCGGGCTTGCCGCTGTCGAAGGGGATGTCGGTGCCGGTGACGTTGGCCTGCTTGAAGAGCACAGTCTGGGCCAGTTGGCTGCCGGTGCCTACGCCGGTGGTGCCGAAGGTGACGTTACGGCCGGCGTCGGTCACATCCTTGAAGGTCTTGAACCCGGATCCGGGGCTGGCCACCAGGACGTAGTCGTCCTGCGACAGGCCGGCAATGATGTCCAGGTCGTCAATGTTCACGGCTTCGTCGGCTGAGACGGCCAGCGGCGTGATGGTAATCAGGGATGCGTTCAGCAGGACCAGTTCCTGGCCGTCGGCGGGCTTGCCGGCAACTTCCTTGGTTGCGAGGGCGCCGTTGGCACCGGGCTTGTTGACCACCGGCATCGGCTGGCCAAGGGTTTTGGAGGCACCTTCGGCGAGGGCACGGGCGATCAGGTCGGTGCTGCCGCCGGCGGCCTGGCCAACGGAGAGGTTGACGGGGCCAGACGGGTACTTGGCTGAATCTGCGCCGCCGCTGCCTGCGACGTTGCCGCAGGCAGTCATCGCCAGCAGCGTGAGGGCCGACGCGGCTCCGAGAATGGTGCGGCGGGTGGGGAAGTGCTTCATTGGAACTCCTCATAGGGACTCCGGGATCATCCCGGACAGTTGTGAACCGAATCACGTTGGCTCGCTGGAACGAGTTTAGGGACGAGCTATGATGCATGTCTAAGCCCATGTAAGCATCGAGTGATACCCGGAAGGCATCATGTTTACGTTTGACCAGCTGGCCGGATTCATCGCCGTGGCCGAGGAACTGCACTTCGGCAGGGCCGCCGAACGGCTCAACATGACCCAGCCTCCCCTGAGCCGGCAGATCCAGAAACTGGAAAAAACCATCGGGACCGAACTCCTGGAGCGCGACAACCGGAAAGTCCAGCTCACCCCTGCCGGTGAAGCATTCCTGGAGGAAGCCCGGCGGCTGATGGCCCTGGCCACCCGCGCGCCCATCACCGCACGGCGGATTGCCACCGGCCGCTCGGGCATGCTGCGTGTAGGCTTCACCGCCGCCAGTGGCTTCAGCATCCTCGGCCCCCTGCTGGAGGAGATTTCGGAGATCATCCCGGATGTGGACATAGACCTGCAGGAACTCGTCACGGGCGAACAGATCCAGGGCCTCCTCAGCGGCGGTCTCGATCTGGGCCTTGCCCGGCCTCCGTTCGACCGGGAGATCTTCGACTCGCACCTGCTCTATACGGAGCCGATGATGCTGGCGGTTCCCAGCGGGCACCGGCTCGCGGATCTTTCCCGCCCGATTGAAGACACTAACCTCCGCGACGAGCCGCTGATTATGCACTCACCAACGAAGGCGACGTATTTCTACGACCTGGTGGTCAAGATGCTTCCCATCCAGCACGCCAACGTGGTCCACACAGTCAGTCAGATCCTCACAATGGTGTCCCTGGTGGCAGCCCGCCGCGGAGTGGCCTTCGTGCCACACTCGGCCACCCTGCTGGCCATTAAGGGCGTCGAGTATCTGCCATTGGCCGGGCTGGAAAGTGAGCAGCCCGTGGAGCTGCACGCAATCTGGAACCGCAAGGTGGTCAACCCCGCGCTGCGGCGACTCCTGCAGGATCTGGAGTTCCGCACCGAGTAGCAGCACCGCCGTCGGGAGCCAATACCCTTTGGGTATCAACAGATACACAAATACACTTAGACAGGCATCACGTCCTCTGCCTAACCTGATCAGGAACCAACACCAACCGCCCGCGGCACTCAGGACGCGGCGCTCTCACAGAGGACAACATCGTGGCAAAGTACACCCCTCAGGAACTGGCAGACACCCTCAAGGAAGGCCTGCTGTCCTTCCCGGTGACCTCTTTCGACGCCAACCTCCAGTTCGATGAAGAAAGCTACCGCAAGCACCTGGCCTGGCAGGCCAGCTTCCCGGTAGCCGGCCTCTTCGCAGCCGGCGGCACCGGCGAGGGCTTCTCCCTCACCCCCGCAGAATCAGAGCGCGTGGTCCGCGCCGCCGTCGATGAAGTCGGCAGCATTGTCCCCGTCCTCGCCTCCGCCGGCGGCTCCACCGCCCAGGCCATCGAAAACGCCCGGGCTGCCGAAGCCGCCGGCGCCGACGGCCTCCTGCTCCTCCCGCCGTACCTGACCGAAGCAGACCAGGACGGCCTCGTTGACCACGTCAGCGCCATTTGCAGCTCAACCTCGCTGGGTGTCATCATCTACAACCGCGCCAACGCCATCTACAAAGACACCACGGTGGCCACCCTTGCCGACCGCCACGAAAACCTCATCGGCTTCAAGGACGGCGTGGGCGACCTTGAACACGATGCCCGCGTCTACGCCAAGCTCGGCGACCGCCTGTTCTACCTCGGCGGCCTGCCTACCGCGGAAACGTTCGCCCTCCCGCTGCTGCAGCTGGGCATGAGCACCTACTCCAGCGCCATGTACAACTTCGTCCCGCAGTTCGCCCTGGACTTCTACCAGGATGTCCGCAACAACGACCGCGTGGCCGTGAACAAGAAGCTCAACGACTTCGTGATCCCGTACCTGGACATCCGCGACCGCGTAAAGGGCTACTCTGTCTCCATCGTCAAGGGCGGCCTGGACGCGATCGGCCGCTCGGTCGGCGGAGTCCGCCCGCCGCTGCAGAACCTGGCGCCGCAGGACCTCGCGGACCTCAAAGCCCTCATCGCCAGCATCTCCTGATCACCCTCTCCAAGGAGTAACCACAGTGACACTCACCGGACATTCCCTGATCGCCGGCCAGCCCGTCGTCGGCGGCGGCAAAACGGCCTTCGGTTTCAACCCCGCCACCAACGAACAGCTCGATCCCGCGTATTCGCTGATCACCGAAGATCAGCTCACGACGGCGACCTCCGCCGCCGCGGCTGCCTACCCGTCCTTCAGCACGCTGGACCCCGCAGCCCACGCAGCGTTCCTGGATGCCATCGCGGACAACATCGAGGCCATCGGCGAGGAACTCATCATCCGCGCCGGCCAGGAAACCGGCCTGCCTGCCGCCCGCCTGACCGGCGAACGCGCCCGCACCACAGGCCAGCTGCGCCTCTTCGCCAACGTTGTCCGCCAGGGCGACTTCCGCGGTGTCCGCGTCGATCCGGCGCTGCCGGAGCGCACCCCGATGCCCCGCGCCGACATCCGCCAGCGCCAGATCCCGCTGGGCCCTGTCGCCGTGTTCGGCGCGAGCAACTTCCCGCTGGCGTTTTCGACGGCGGGCGGAGACACCGCGTCCGCCCTCGCCGCCGGCTGCCCGGTGGTTTTCAAGGCGCACAACGCCCACCCGGGCACCAGTGAACTCGTGGGCCAGGCGATTGCCAAGGCTGTTGCAGATAACGGCCTGCACCCGGGTGTGTTCTCCCTGATCTACGGCCCCGGCGCCAGCATTGGCCAGGCCCTCGTGGCTGACCCCGCCATCAAGGCCGTGGGCTTCACCGGCTCCCAGGCTGCGGGCATCGCGCTGATGAACACCGCCGCCGCCCGGCCCGAGCCGATCCCCGTCTACGCCGAAATGTCCTCGCTGAACCCGGTGTTTGTGTTCGAGGGCGCCCTCAGCGGCTCCGCCGAGCAGATCGATGCCCTTGCCGCCGCCTACGTCACCGCCGTCACCGGAAGCTCAGGACAGCTCTGCACGTCTCCCGGACTCCTGTTCGCCCCCGCCGGCGAGCTGGGTGACAAACTTGCTGCCGCCGTCGGACGCGCTGTTTCGGCCTGTGCGGGACAGACGATGCTCACCGAGGGCATTGCCGGATCCTGGAACGCCGGCGCCGAGGCGCTGGGCTCCGCGGACGGCGTCACCGTCGTCGGGCAGGGCACCGCCGGCCCCACCGAGAACGCCCCGGCGCCCACCATTTTTGGTACTCAGGTCCGGGACTTTGTCACCAACCACGTCCTGCACCAGGAGATCTTCGGCGCAGCGTCCCTGGTGATCCGCTACGCCTCCACCGCCGAACTGCTGGAAGCCATCGGCCGGCTCGAGGGCCAGCTGACCGCTTCGCTGCAGCTCACCGAGGCGGACTACGCGACGGCGGCACCCCTGGTCCCGGCGCTCGAGCAGAAGGTGGGCCGCATCATCGTCAACGGCTGGCCCACCGGCGTCGAAGTGGGCCATGCCATGGTCCACGGCGGCCCGTTCCCGGCCACCTCGGATTCGCGCACCACCTCCGTGGGCACCCTCGCCATCAACAGGTTCCTGCGCCCCGTCGCCTACCAGAACCTGCCCCAGGAACTGCTGCCCGCTCCCCTGCGGGACACGAACCCGTGGCAGCTCAACCGGCGGGTTGACGGCACCGTGGTGGCGGCAGATGCAGAGGTCAGCGCATGAGCACCCAGCCCACTATTGCCCGCGTTGAAGTGGTTCCGGTAGCCGGCCACGACAGCATGCTGATGAACCTCAGCGGCGCGCACGGCCCGTTCTTTACCCGCAACGTGGTCATCATTACCGACTCCGACGGCCGCACCGGCCTTGGCGAGGTGCCCGGCGGCGAGAAGATCAAGGCCACCATCGAGGAAGCCGGCGCCCTGATCAGCGGCAAGCCGGTGGCACGCTTCCGGTCGCTCCTGCGCGAGATTGCCGCGGAATTCGCCGACCGCGACGCCGGCGGCCGTGGACTGCAGACCTTCGACCTGCGCACCACGGTCCACGCAGTCACCGCCGTCGAGTCCGCCCTGCTGGACCTGCACGGCCAGTTCCTTGGTGTTCCCGTCGCGGAACTGCTCGGTGACGGTCAGCAGCGCACCTCGGTCCCCATGCTCGGCTACCTCTTCTTTATTGGTGACCACGCCCGGACCGACCTTCCCTACCTGGTGGAGGACGCGCCGTCAGACCGCTGGGAGAAGCTGCGGCGCCAGGAGGCCATGACGCCTGAGGCCGTGGTGGCCCTGGCCGAAGCGGCGCAGGAGCGGTACGGCTTCAGCGACTTCAAGCTCAAGGGCGGCGTGCTGTCCGGGGACGACGAGGTTGACGTTGTTACCGCACTGCACAAGCGCTTCCCGGAAGCGCGCGTCACCTTGGACCCGAACGGCGGCTGGCTCCTGGAGGAGGCCATCCGGCTGGGCAAGCGGATGCAGGGTGTTGTGGCGTATGCCGAGGATCCGTGCGGTGCCGAAGGCCGGTTCTCCGGCCGCGAGGTGATGGCCGAATTCCGCCGCGCCACAGGCCTAAAGACCGCCACCAACATGATCGCCACGGACTGGCGCGAGATGTCGCATGCCATCCGCAGTAACGCCGTCGATATTCCGCTGGCTGATCCGCACTTCTGGACCATGTCCGGGTCGGTCCGGGTGGCGCAGCTGTGCAACGAGTTCGGCCTGACCTGGGGCTCGCACTCGAACAACCATTTCGACATCTCCCTGGCCATGTTCACCCACACAGGTGCTGCCGCCCCGGGTGAGATCACCGCGCTGGACACCCACTGGATCTGGCAGGACGGGCAGGGGCTGACTAAGAACCCGCTGGAGATTAAGGACGGGGCCATCGAGGTGCCCTCCGCCCCTGGGCTGGGCATCGAACTGGACCGTGCCGCCCTGGACAAGGCGCACGAGCTGTACCTGCAGCACGGCCTGGACGCCCGGGACGACAGCGTCGGCATGCAGTACTACATCGACGGCTGGTCCTTCGACCCGAAGCGGCCCTGCCTGGTGCGCTAGCCGCCTTTGCTGCTGCGGCCGCTGCGACTGCAGTACCGAAGCTTCCGCACGGCCGGACCTCCTTCGCAACAGGAGACGGCCGTGCGGGGTTCCATGCCCGAGAGCTAAACAGCCAGACAGCTAAATAGAAGGGCGCACTTTGTGGGCGGCGTAGTTTCCGGAATCCTGATTGTCTCCGCCGTCATCTTTGTGGGCTACCTCGCCGCCCGGCTGCGGATTCTGGGACCGGAGGTCCAGGGTGCCCTGACCCGCACCGCCTACTACGTCACCAACCCCGCCCTGCTGTTTACGGTGGTGGCGGGCAGTGACATCCGGGCCGCGCTCGGAACCGACGCCCCGCTGGCGCTGCTCTCGGCAGCGATAGTGGGGCTCCTCTATGCCCTGGCCAGTTTCCTGTTCTTCCGGCGCCCGGTGGCGGAGACCGCCGTCGGGGCCATGGCCAGCAGCTACGCGAATGCCAACAACATCGGCATCCCCGTTTCGCTGTACGCGGTGGGCACGGCGCAGCACGTGGCGCCGGTGCTGCTGGTTCAGCTCCTGGTGATGGCCCCGTTCTACCTCACCCTGATGGGGCTGGCTTCGGGGTCCCGGCTGTCGTGGCGGAAGGTTTTGCTCACGCCGTTCGCGAATCCCATGATCATTGCCTCGGCACTGGGCGTGGTGGTGGCACTGACCGGCTGGGATGCCCCTGACTTGCTGCAGAAACCCATCGACATGCTGGCCGCCGGTGCCGTGCCCATGGTCCTGCTGGCGTTCGGTTTGTCCCTCGCCGGCCGTGCGCCGCTGCAGAAGGGAGACGGCCGCACTGAAACGCTGGTGGCCACGTTCCTCAAGATTGCCGGGATGCCTGCAGTGGTGTGGGTGCTGGGCCGGTTCGTCTTCGGACTGGAAGGGCAGCACCTCCTCGCCAGCGTGATCATGGCCGCGCTGCCCACCGCCCAGAACGTGTTCCTCTTCGCCTCCCCCTACGGCCGAGGGATGACGGTAGCCCGCGACGTCATCCTGTGTACGACGGTGCTCAGCGTGGGGGCGCTGCTCGTGATCGCCTGGCTGCTGGGGTAGGCCGCGGCGGATCCTGCGGACCTCAGCCTGGGAAGCGCTCTTGACGCTCAAAGTGACGCAGGCTACAGTTATGCAAGTTATACGAATAACCAGACCCGAAGATGGCCCAAGGAGGTGCCCATGGCTGGATCACGGCCAAAGTCAGGACCGACAATGCACGACGTCGCTGCTGCCGCCGGCGTCTCCCAGGCCACCGTTTCCCTCGTATTGAATTCTGCTTCCGGATCACGCTTCTCGGAGGAGACGCGGAAAAAGGTCCAGGATGCCGTGACCCGGCTGGGCTACCGCACCAATGCCCACGCCAAGACCTTACGTGAAGGCGTGGCCGGGATGATCGGGTTCATCGGCGATACCGTTGCCACCACTCCTTTTGCCGGCGCCATCATCGAAGGTGCTCAGCAGCGGGCGTGGGAGGACGGGCTCCTCCTGCTGACGGTCAACACCGGCGGCGACAAGGAGCTTGAGGCCGCGTCCTTGGAGACCATGCTGTCCTACAAGGTTGCGGGCGTGGTGTACGCCGGCATGTACCACCGGCGACTGGACGTCCCGGAGGTTCTGGCGGGCGTCCGGTCCGTGGTGCTGAATTCCCAGGATCGGGCCGGGCGGGTTGCGAGCGTCGCTCCGGACGAAGCCAAGGGTGGATATTCGGCCACTCGCCGGCTGCTGGATGCGGGGCACCGCCGGATCGCACTCATCAACATCGAGAGCCTCGAAAGCGAACTGCCGGCAGCCGTCGGGCGGTACGACGGTTACCGGAAGGCCCTGGAGGAAGCGGGGCTGGAACTGGATCCGGACCTGGTCCGCTTCGGCTCGGGCGGCGAGGAAGACGGCTACAAGTACACGATGGAGCTGATGACCTCCGGCAACGTGCCGACGGCAATTTTCTGCGCCAACGACCGCGGCGCCTGGGGTGCCTACCAGGCCGTGTCGGACCTGCGCCTTTCCATTCCTGAGGACGTGTCCATCGTGGGCTTCGACAATCAGGCGACTTTGGCGCCGTTCCTCCGCCCGGGCCTGACTACCTTTGAACTGCCGTTCGTCGCCATGGGCCGGCGCGCGGTTGAACTGATCCTCCAGGACGCGGAACCCGATGGCCGGGTCGAGCTCATGGACTGCCCTCTGATCGAACGGAACTCAGTGACTCATCCCAAGGAGATGCCATGAGCCGCACCATCCCGGCCAGACGCGGGCGTCCTGCTGCGGCACCGCTGCCGCAGCGGAAAAATTCTCTTTCGCTCCGCCTGAAGAGAATTTCCCGTGCCTGGCAGTTATACGTATTACTAGCTCCGGCCGTGATCTACATCCTGGTCTTCAAGTACTGGCCGATGTACGGCGTGCAGATCGCGTTCAAGAACTACAACCCGGTGGACGGGTTCACGGACAGCCCGTGGGTGGGCCTGACCCACTTCATCAGGTTCGTGAACTCCTACCAGTTCGGCCAGGTGGTCGGGAACACGCTGTGGATCGCCGTCCTGGGCCTGCTGCTGGCCTTTCCCATCCCGATCATCCTGGCCCTGCTGGTCAACCAGCTGCAGAGCGAGCGGTTCAAAAAGTTCACCCAGACGGTGCTGTATTCGCCCGCCTTCATCTCCACGGTGGTGGTGGTGGGCATTATGTTCGTAGTCCTCTCCCCCAGGTCCGGGCTGGTCAACAACGCCATCCAACTGGGCGGCGGAGAGCCGGTCTTCTTTATGGGATCGGCGGAGTGGTTCCGCCCCATCTACGTGATCTCCGATGTCTGGCAGAACGCCGGCTTCTCCATGATCGTCTACCTCGCTGCACTGGCGGCCATCGACCCGGCCCTGCATGACGCGGCCAAGGTGGACGGCGCCTCCAAGCTCCAGCGCATCCGGCACATTGACCTGCCCGGCATCATGCCGGTGGTGACCATCCTGTTCATCCTGGCCATCGGAAACCTGCTTAACGTCGGATTCGAGAAGGCCCTGCTGATGCAGACGCCCCTGAATATCTCAACGTCGGAGATCATCCAGACCTACGTTTATCACGCGGGTCTGCAGCAGGCGCAGTTCAGCTACTCGGCCGCCATCGGCCTGTTCAACTCCCTCCTCAACCTGGCGCTGCTGCTTGTTTTCAACACGATTGCGCGCCGGGCCAATCAAGCGACCCTGTGGTGATGCCGAAATGTCTCTGACAACCAACCCCCGCCCCACCGACATCCCGACGCGGCCCGCCACCCAGGGCCGCCCCAAGCCGACCCTCCGGGACAAATATGGCGACCGGGCCTTCACCATCGGCGCCACCGCTGTCCTGCTGCTGTCCATCCTGGCCGTGGTGTACCCGCTGTACTTCATCGTCATCGCCTCCATCAGCGACCCGAACGCCGTCTACGAAGGCAAGGTCTGGCTCTTCCCCTCCGGCATCACCACCGAAGGCTACGAGCGGATCTTCGCCGACAGCCGGATCTGGAACGGCCTGGGCAACACCGTCATCTACACCGTGCTCGGCACGGCCATCAGCGTCAGCACCATCCTGTGCGGCGCCTACGCCCTGTCCCGCAAGGACATGCCGGGCCGAAAAATCCTGATGCTCCTGTTCGTCATCACCATGTTCTTCGACGGCGGGCTCATCACCAAGTACCTGGTGGTCCGCGACCTGGGCATGCTGGACACCGTCTGGGCCGTGGTCCTGCCGGGAGCGGTGGGCGTGTGGAACCTGATCATCGCCAGGTCCTTCTTCGAACACACGATTCCGAACGAACTGCGTGAAGCCGCGCAGATGGACGGGGCAACCGACTTCACGTTCTTCTTCAAAATGGTCCTGCCCCTGTCCAAGCCACTGATCATGCTCATGATCATGGTCCACGTCGTGGCCCAGTGGAACTCATTCTTTGACGCGCTGATCTTCCTCAACGACGACTCCAAATACCCGCTGCAGCTCGTCCTGCGCAACATCCTGATCCAGTCAGATGTCTCCTCCACCGGGACCACGGGCGGAGACATCGAATCCTATGCCGCCGCGCAACGGATCGCAGAGCTCACCAAATACGCCATGATCGTCGTCTCGAGCCTGCCACTCATGATTGCCCTGCCCTTCATGCAGAAGCACTTCACCAAGGGCGCCATGATCGGCGCCGTCAAATAGCTCCTCCCCGCATCGGCCGTCCGGGCACCCGCCGCCGGACGGCACCATCCCCCTCAGAATAGGAATGACCATGGCATTTAGCCGCAAATTCACTGCCCTCGGCGCCGTCCTGGCCGGAACACTGATGTTCACCGCCTGCTCCGGCGGCGGCTCAGGCACGGAGATCAAAGACGCCTCCGCGGACTTCGGCTTCCAGGAAACAGGCTTCCCCATCGTCAGCAAGCAACTCGACCTGACCTTCTCCGGCACCAAAGCCGCCCTGGCCCCGGACTACAACACCATGACCGTGGTGAAGGAATGGGAAAAAGCCACCAACGTCCACATCAAGTGGGAGAACCTGCCCGAGACGGTCTTCCAGGAGAAGAAGAACCTGATCCTCGCCAGCGGTGACCTTCCCGACGCCTTCTTCAATACCGGCCTGACCGATGCCGAGATCGCCACGTACTCCGCCAGCGGCACGCTCATCCCGCTCGAGGGGCTCATTGAGAAGAACGCTCCCAATCTCTCCAGGCTGCTCTCGGACCGGCCCGACATCAAAGCCGCCATCACCTCCTCGGACGGGCACATCTACTCCCTGCCGTCCATCGAGGAACTCGGCCTGGTCCAGTTCCCCAACGAACTGGCCATCAACACGTCCTGGCTGAAAAAACTCAACATCCCCATGCCAAAGACCATTGACGAGTTTCACGAAGCGCTGCTGGCCTTCAAGACCCAGGACGCCTCCGGGACGGGCAAGACCATCCCCCTCAGCTTTATGCCGGGCTCCTGGTGCGGGGACATTGTTGACCTGATCGCCGCCCTCGGCGGAGTGCCGGACAACATGGACCACCGCATCGTCCAGGACGACAAGGTCATCTTCACCCCCACCCAGGATGGCTACAAGAAGGCCATCCAGACCCTGCACGAGTGGTACCAGGAAGGCCTGATCGATCCCGAGTCCTTCTCCCAGGACGACAAGGCCTACCTGGCCAAGGGCAAAGCCGCCACCGAAAACCTCGGTTCATTCGTCTGGTGGGAAGTCCCCGAGATGGTCGGCGCTGACCGCGCCAACAACTACTCGCTCGTCCCGGTCCTGGAAGGCGTAAACGGACAACGCATCGCCAGCCAGTCCAACAACCAGGAAATCGCCCGCGGCGCTTTCGCCATTACGCGGAACAACAAATACCCGGCCGCGACCATGCGCTGGGCAGATAACCTCTACGACCCCATCCAGTCCGCCCAGGCGAACTGGGGACCCATCGGCGAAACCCTGCAAAAGGATGCCAGCGGGTTGCTGACCCAAATCCCCGCCCCGGCCGGAACCAGCGAAGGCGAACGCCGCCAGAAAGTCGCCCCGGGCGGCCCGAAGGCGAACACCGCCGAGAACTTCACCACCGTCGTCGCTCCCGAACCACGCGCCGCGGAACGCCAGAAAACCGTCAACGACCTCTACAAGCCCTTCGCCGGCAACGACGGCTACCCTCCGGTGGCCCTCTCCAACGAAGAGCTGCAGCAGATCAGCACCATTCAGACCGACACCACTTCACTGGTCAAGCAGAACATGGCCAAGTGGATCGTATCCGGGGGCATCGACCAGGAATGGGACGGCTACGTCGCCCAGCTCAAGAACGTCGGCGTCGACAAAATGATCGAGGTCTACCAGCAGGCCTACGACCGTTACAAAAAGAACTCCTAGACCGCGGAATGGGCGGGGCCGGCGATTCCGCCGGCCCTACCTCCCCCGCTCATCCGCGTGCAGCCTTCCCCCAAGGACCTGCAGAGACCAGCCCTGCCAAGAAATGAGACGTCATCTCCATGACTGCCGCGATCGCCACGACAGCCGAGACCTTCCGGCCGGCCCTGCACTATGCAGCCCGGAACACCTGGCTCAATGACCCCAACGGCCTGATTTTTCATGGCGGCGTCTACCACCTCTACTACCAGAGCAACCCGCTGGGCAACGTGTGGGGAAACATGTCCTGGGGACACGCCACCTCCCCGGACCTGCTCACCTGGACCGAACACCCGACCGCCATCGCCTGCGACGACAGTGAAGACATCTTCTCCGGCAGCATCGTCTTTGACCGTGACAACACCAGCGGCTTCGGCACCGGCACCATCGCCCCGCTTGTTGCCGTCTACACCAGTGCGTTCAAACCGGGCTCCCCGCATGAGGGCCTCCAGGCCCAGTCATTGGCCTACAGTTTGGATGGCGGCTACACCTGGACCAAACACGCAGCCAACCCGGTGCTGAACCGCGGATCAGCAGAGTTCCGTGATCCCAAAGTCATCAGGTACGACGGCGGCGCCGGCAGCTACTGGGTGATGGTCGCCGTCGAAGCCACAGACTTCCAGGTGGTGCTCTACAAGTCCGAGGACCTAAAAAACTGGGAGCTGCTGAGCAGCTTCGGCCCGGCAAACGCCACCGGCGGTGTCTGGGAATGCCCCGACCTGTTCCCCCTGCCCGTTGACGGCGACCCGGAAAACCTCAAGTGGGTCCTCACCGTCAACCTCAACCCCGGGGGCCCCAACAACGGCTCAGCCGGCCAGTACTTCGTGGGAGATTTTGACGGGAAAACCTTCGTCTCGGCCACCACCGTCACCGAAGGCCTCCAGGACGCTGACCGGCTGGGCGAGTACCAATGGCTGGACTGGGGCCGGGACTATTACGCCGGCGTCTCGTTCAGCGATGCACCGGACAACCGGCGCCTCATGATGGCGTGGATGAATAACTGGGAATACGCCAACCAGATCCCCACCTCACCCTGGCGCAGCCCAATGACGCTCGCCCGCGAAATATCCCTCCAGATCACCGACGGAAACCTGCGGCTGGTCCAGCAACCCGCAGGCGACTGGACTGCCCTGGCCGGCGCGGAGCCGTTCTGTCTCTCCGCGACGACCGTCCACGACGGCGTGCAGGAACTGACCGGCGCGGCCGGCACAGTCCAGCGCATCGACGTCGCCTTCGCCCCGGGAAGCGCCGAGGAATTCGGGCTCATCCTGCGTGGGGACGGCGTAAAGGGAACTCGTGTCGGCATCCGCCCCGGCGAAGGTTCCCTCATCGTTGACCGCCGGGAATCCGGCCGGACGGACTTCCACGAATCGTTTCCGTCCATCGACACAGCCCCCATCCAAGCCGCGGCAGGGTCCTACCACCTCACCATCTATGTGGACCGCTGCTCGGTTGAAGTCTTCGCCCGGGGCGGCCAGGTCACCCTGACGGAACTGATCTTCCCGGCCGAAACCAGCACCGGACTCTCCCTCTACGCCAGCGGCGGAACAGCAACCGTCGACGAACTCGTGGTCACTCAGTTCGCGTAAGGCGGCACCCAAGCCAGGAAAGACAGACATGCACAACACCGGCAAGCAGAACCCTCTGCGGCAGGTGACGGACGTCGTCGTGATCGGGGAAGCCCTTACCGACGTCGTCAGCACCCCCGCGGGCACCAGCAACCACCCCGGCGGGTCCCCGGCCAACGTCGCCTACGGCCTGGCCCGGCTGGGAGTCAGCACCGGGCTGCTCACCGCCGTCGGCGCTGACCGCCGCGGCGAGGCGATCGAAAACCACCTTGCAGGCGCCGGCGTGAGGCTCCTCCCCTGCTCCCGTTCCCTGGCGAGAACGTCCACGGCGACCGCCACCATCGCGGAGGACGGCTCAGCCAGCTATGCCTTCGACATCACCTGGGATGTTGAACCACAGGACCTTGCGCAGGCCCCGCCCAAAGTCCTGCATACCGGTTCGATCGCAAGCTTTCTGGCCCCCGGCGCCGCCAAGGTCAAGGCAATCCTTCAGCAGCTCCGCGGGGAATGCACCATCACCTACGACCCCAACATCAGGCCCGCACTGCTCGGAACCCATACCGAGGCAAAGCGCGTTTTCGAGGAACTGGTGTATCTCACCGACGTCGTGAAACTCAGCGACGAGGACGCACGATGGCTCTACCCGCTACAGGCACCCGAGGAAACCGCCACCCACATCCTGGGCCTGGGAGCGGAGCTCGCCGTCATCACCAAAGGCTCATCCGGCTCATTGCTGGCTACGCGAGCCACTCGCCTCAGCATTCCGGCAGCGGCATCAGAGGTCGTCGACACCATCGGCGCCGGCGATTCATACATGTCCGCACTGATCCTGGGACTCCTCACCCGCGGAACCGACGGCCTCGCACCCTCCGTCCTGGAACAAATCGGACGCACGGCAGCCATGGCGGCCGCCATCACCGTGGGCCGGGCCGGCGCAAACCCTCCTACCGGCGACGAGCTCCGCGCGGGCCTCCGGGCGTCAGGTGACCGCCGAAGGCGTCCCGGACCACCCCATTCCCGTTCCTGAAGCCGGCTGCCTGAGGCGGGACAGTCACAATCGCCAAATAGCGGAATTTCTTGACCCTGCCGAAGGGCGAACGTAGCCTGACTCACATCATCCTGTGGCACCACTGCGCGCCGGAAAATCCCCTAAACAGCACAGAAGCGGCACTTCAGGTGCGCCGCTTTCGTCGTGATCTCCGCCCTAAGCGGCGATCACTGCAATTCACGAGAGTAGGCCGCATGATCCATCTGTGTCTCCTTCTGTCCGGAGCGGCACTGCTGGTAAACGGGCTCGCGCTGCTCGGCCGGGTTTCCCTCCGGGACTCAGCTGTCTTCAGTATCCTTATCGGTTCCACCCAGCTTGCGCTGGGCCTTACCTATGCAGGGCTCATCGCCAGCCTTTCGCCCCAGCTCTTCCTGGGTGCATCGGGCGTGTTCCTGTTCGGGTTGACGTACCTATATGCCGGGCTGGACGTGCTCCTGGACCTCGGGTCCAAGGGCGTCGGGTGGTTTAGCGGGTTGGTGGGCGTACTTGGGATCATTCTTGCGATTGCGTCGTTTCCCGGGGATCCTCTGCTCGGTGTCCTGTGGCTGTGCTGGGCTTTCCTGTGGATGCTGTCCTATGTCCGCGCTGCGCTCGGCCGCTCGGGCATCACACCGTTCAATGGTTGGTCACTCGTGCTGACCAGTCAGATAACAACCACAATTCCCGCGCTCATGGGTCTGCTGGGGTCATGGCCCGTCGACTGGCCGGCCGCTGCGGGAACCGCTGCACTGGTCAGCCTCCTCCTTGTCGTGTCGGCGTACCTCGGCCGCGTCAAGCGCCTTTCCTGCGGGCGTCCCCTGCGGTTGACATCGAAAAATTCCTACGCTTCACTTTGATAATGGAATCAAAGTTTCACATTGTGAAATGTTGATTCAGTCATTGCCAGTTGTTGCCAACGCCCAGACAGAAGGATTTTTGATGTTTCTCCAAGAGTTCAACGAGGCCGGACGTGCAGAGATTACCGCCGTGCTGCGGCCCTGCCTCGACATCCCTCGGTGGTTCGAAGAGATTGCCGATGCCCGGCCATTCTCGTCAACTCCCGACCTCCTGCTCGCCGCCCGTCTCGCCGCTTCCCCGTTCACCAGTGGCGAAGTGCAGTCTGCACTGTCTCACCACCCGCGGATTGGCGAACGTGCCGAAGGCGATAGTTCCGAGGCCCGGTTCTCACGTGATGAACAAGATGCTCTCGGCGCTGCCTCCGCGGCCGTGACGGCCGCAATCTCCGAAGGAAACCGGACCTATGAAGAGAAGTTCGGACAGGTTTTCCTGATCCGCGCAGCCGGCCGCAGCAAGGAAGAAATACTGCAAGCCCTCCAGGACAGGCTCTCCAACACGGCAGGCGAGGAAGAGCAAGTAGTCCAGCAACAACTGCGGGAGATCGCAGTCCACAGACTTGAAGGAATGATTAGCCAGTGACAACTTCACATGTAACCACCCATATTCTCGATACCGCTACAGGAAAGCCGGCGGCGGGAGTTCCCGTCGGGCTGCACGCCCTGGTCAATGATTCGTGGTCGGAGATCGCCGTTGCACAGACAGATTCTGACGGGCGCGTAAAGGACATCGGGCCGGAATTCCTGCCCTCCGGGACCTACCGGCTAATGTTCACCACCGCAGACTACTTCGCAGAACGAAACACTCCAGCCTTTTTCCCCGAGGTTGTGCTCACCTTCACTGTGGACAGGAACGAACCGCACTACCACATCCCCCTACTGTTGAGCCCCTTCGCCTTCTCGAGCTACCGCGGGAGCTGAGCAGTGCCCGCGCCCGTAGCTTGACCCCATCCCGGCTTGTGCCGGGTTGGCGGAGCTGGGAGTTTCGCAATTTACCCGGCGACTCAGCTCAACTATTCTCATAAGACAAGAAATCTTTCTCGCAATGCGAAAAAGAACACTCGAATATTCAATGATGAAACGAGGCTTGGACGTGGCTGCAGGAGAAGATACCTCCCATATCCTCAGCGGGTTGACTAACCAGCTGCCTGATCGTGATCCGGAAGAGACCGCCGAATGGGTTGAGTCCCTGGATGCGTTGATCAGGGAACAGGGCACCGAGCGTGCCCAATACATCATGCGGAGCCTGCTGCAGCGTGCCGGCGCGCAAAGCGTGGGCGTGCCGATGGTGACCACCACGGACTACGTGAACACCATCCCGGTGGACCAGGAAGCACAGTTCCCCGGCAACGAGGAATACGAGCGCCGCTACCGGGCGTATATGCGCTGGAACGCGGCGATCATGGTGCACCGGGCGCAGAAGGCGAACATTGGCGTGGGCGGGCATATTTCCACCTATGCCGGGGCCGCGACGCTGTACGAGGTGGGCTTCAACCACTTCTTCCGCGGCAAGGACCACCCCGGCGGCGGTGACCAGGTCTTTTTCCAGGGCCATGCCTCCCCCGGCATGTACGCCCGGGCGTTTATGGAAGGCCGGCTGACCGAGCAGGACCTGGACGGGTTCCGGCAGGAGAAGTCCAAGGAAGGCCACGCGCTCTCCTCCTACCCGCACCCGCGGCTGATGCCCGGGTTCTGGGAATTCCCCACCGTGTCCATGGGCATCGGCCCGATGAACGCGATCTACCAGGCCCAGTCCAACCGGTACCTGCACAACCGCGGCCTGAAGGACACCTCGGACCAGCAGGTCTGGGCGTTCCTCGGTGACGGGGAAATGGACGAGCCCGAGTCCCGCGGCCTGCTCCAGCTCGCCGCGAACGAGAACCTGGACAACCTGAACTTCGTGATCAACTGCAACCTCCAGCGCCTGGACGGGCCGGTGCGCGGCAACGGCAAGATCATGCAGGAACTCGAAGCGTTCTTCCGCGGCGCGGGCTGGAACGTCATCAAGGTCGTCTGGGGCCGGGAGTGGGATGACCTGCTCACCCAGGACACCGACGGGTCGCTCGTGAAGATCATGAACGAGACCCCGGACGGTGACTACCAGACCTACAAGGCAGAATCCGGCGGGTTCGTCCGCGAGCACTTCTTCGGCAAAACCCCGCAGACCAAGGACATGGTCGCGGACCTTTCCGATGACGATATCTGGAACCTCAAGCGCGGCGGGCACGACTACCGCAAGGTCTATGCCGCGTACAAGGCAGCCACCGAATTCAAGGGCAAACCCACCGTGATCCTGGCCAAAACGGTCAAGGGCTACGGCCTCGGACCGAGGTTTGAGGGGCGGAATGCCACCCACCAGATGAAGAAGCTGACGGTGGAGGACCTCAAGGAATTCCGGGACTACCTCCGGATACCCATTTCGGACGCACGGCTTGAAGAGGACCCCTATAGCCCGCCCTATTTCCACCCTGGCCCGGACGCCCCCGAGATCGCCTATCTCCTCGACCGGCGGAGTGTGCTGGGCGGAGCGGTCCCTGAACGGCGGCCGAAGCACCAGCCTGTTGAGCTGCCGGAGGCCAAGACCTTTGAGGTCGCCAAGCGCGGTTCCGGGAAGCAGCAGGCGGCCACTACCATGGCGTTCGTCCGGCTCCTCAAGGACCTGCTCCGCGACAAGAAGTTCGGGCACAGGATCGTTCCCATCGTGCCGGATGAATCACGGACCTTCGGCATGGATGCGTTCTTCCCGACCGCCAAGATCTACAATCCGGGCGGCCAAAACTACCTGTCCGTGGACCGGGACCTGGTCCTGGCCTACAAAGAATCCGCCCAGGGCCAGCTGATCCACCCCGGCATCAACGAAGCCGGCGCCGTCGCAGCGTTCACCGCCGCCGGCACCGCGTACGCCACCCACGGCGTGCCGCTGATCCCGGTCTACGTGTTCTACTCCATGTTCGGCTTCCAACGCACCGGCGACGCCTTCTGGGCCGCCGCTGACCAGATGGCCCGCGGCTTCATCATCGGCGCCACCGCCGGACGGACCACCCTGACCGGCGAAGGCCTCCAGCACGCAGACGGACACTCCCCCATCCTCGCCGCCACCAACCCGGCCGTGGTCACCTACGACCCCGCCTACGGCTACGAAATGGGCCACATCATCCGGGACGGCATCGAGCGGATGTACGGACCGGAATCTGTTGACCGTAACCTCATGTATTACTTGACGGTCTACAACGAGCCCATCACCCAGCCGGCCGAACCCGAGAACCTCGACGTCGAAGGTGTGCTGAAGGGCATCCACCAGGTCTCGGCGTCGGACGTTGACGGTCCCAAGAGCCAAATCCTGGCGTCCGGCGTCTCCGTCCCCTGGGCCATCGAAGCCCAGCGGCTCCTCGCCGAAGACTGGGGAGTTTCCGCGGACGTCTGGTCCGTCACGTCCTGGAATGAGTTGCGCCGGGACGGGCTGGCCGCCGAGGAAGAAGCCTTCCTCAACCCCGGCCAGCCTGCCCGTGTTCCGTTCGTGGCGAAGCAGCTGGCGGATGCGCAGGGGCCCGTGGTGGCTGTCTCCGATTACATGAAGGCCGTGCCGGACCAGATCCGCCAGTTCCTCCCCCACCAGTTCGCCACGCTTGGAGCCGACGGCTTCGGCTTCTCCGACACCCGCGCAGCAGCCCGCCGATACTTCAAAAACGACACGCACTCCATCGTCGTGAAGACCCTGCAACTGCTCGCGGCGAGGGGCGACGTTGAGGAGGGCGCACCGTCGTACGCCATGGACCGCTACAAGCTCCTGGACGTGAACGCAGGAACCACCGGCGGAGCGGGCGGGGACGCCTAACCGGTAACACTGGAGGCAGGTTGGCAGCAGAGCTGGTTAGTGCGGCTGCCAACCTGCCACTTTCATGATTGACGAGCGGTTATGGCGACGGGAGCCGCACCAAGGCCCACGGATGATTCGCCCACGGAGGAGCACTGCTGGGAGTTCCCGGGGGTCGGGGCTCCGGGGCACTTGTCCGGAATTGTCGAAGTCGGCGGCACTGGAACAGTGCCGCCGACTTCACCTGCTTACGAACTGCAATCCTGCAGCCCTGGGACGCTACCGATTGAAAACGGGCAGCGCCCGAAGCCATCGGGAGAACCCGCCGCCCCGCCGAAGACGCTCCGCGTCTGTGGGCACATAAAAGTCCGGATCCGTTCCGCTGCCCAGGGGGAAGTAGAACTCCTGGGCTACGAGGGTTTCAGCTTGTGCCGGTATCACCGGCGTCTTGTCCTGCGGGCACATCTGATCCTCCTCTGGATGGTTCATATGGATTCCATATTATGGAACTAAAGTTTTACTATACGAAAAGCATAGATGTCCCGTCCCTACTCGTCAACGGATCCGGGGAGCCGGCAGTCACAAACCGATTTTTCAATTTGTGATGTACAACACGGCCAGGCTGGGCTACGCTAATTGTCAATTCGTGGCCGAAAGCCACGTAACCTGGGAGCAGCAGGCAGGGTCGTAATGAGCTGACATCTATCGATGTCGGCTCTTTTTTATGGGCCGACGGTACAAGAAACGTGCGGGTAACGCGCGCTTACTTTCTATGTGGACGCAGTGCCACGTACCTGAAGTTGGGAATCTGACCATGAGCAGCAAAATCATCCTCGGCCACAACCAGTACGGCAAGGCCGAAGTCCGGGTTGTAAAGATCACGCGGGACTCGGACCGCCATGAGATTGAAGACCTGAACGTCACCTCGCAGTTGCGCGGAGACTTCGCGGCCGCCCACCTGGCGGGCGATAACGGACATGTGGTGCCAACCGACACCCAGAAAAACACCATCTATGCCTTTGCCCGTGACGGCGTGGGCTCTCCCGAGGCCTTCCTCCTGCGCCTGGGCGAACATTTCACGTCCGGCTTCGCCTGGGTCACGGGAGGCCGTTGGGAAGCCGAGTCCTACAGCTGGGACCGCATCCAGGCGCACGGTGAGGGGCACAACCACTCATTCGTGCGCAACGGCCAGGAAGTCCGCACGGCGGTCCTGGTCCGGGACGGCGCCGACGCACACCTGATCTCCGGCCTGAGGGACCTGACCGTCCTGAAGTCCACGGAGTCGGGCTTCGTGGGCTACCCGAAGGACAAATACACCACTCTCGCCGAAACCACGGACCGTATCCTGGCCACCGACGTTTCCGCCCGCTGGCGCTTCAAGACCGGAACCGATTTCAATACCGTGGACTTCAACAAGAGCTACGACGACGTCAAAGCGCTCCTGCTCGAAGGATTCACGGAGAACTACTCCCACGCCCTGCAGCAGACCCTGTTCGATATGGGCACGAAGGTCCTGGAAGCCCACAGCGACATTGACGAGATCAAGTTCTCGATGCCCAACAAACACCACTTCCTCGTGGATCTTTCGCCATTTGGCCTCGACAACCCCAACGAGGTCTTCTTCGCAGCAGACCGTCCCTACGGCCTGATCGAAGCCACAGTCCAGCGTGACGACGCCATCCCCGCTGACATCGCCTGGTCCGGCATCACCGGCTTCTGCTAAATCATCGGTACTCCCGACGGGCTCAATCACAGGCCACCGGACGTCGCTGAGCAAGTGATTGAGCCCGTCGAATCCACAGCCAGACCACGTTAGACAGACGAAGACGTCTGCCATGAACCAGAAAGTCTGCCATGAACATCAAGAAACCTCTTAAAGCCGCCACTCCGCGCACCAAACGCCCTGTTGCGGATCGTCCGGAAGACCAGCGCCTTTCCGTCGGCAGCAGCTTTGCCTACGGCTTCCAGCACGTCCTCACCATGTACGGCGGGATCATTGCCGTCCCGCTGATCGTCGGCCAGGCGGCCGGCCTCTCCCCCGCAGACATTGGAGTGCTCATCGCTGCGGCACTCTTCATGGGTGGCCTTGCCACCCTCCTGCAGACCATCGGCGTTCCGTTCTTCGGCTCGCAACTGCCGCTGGTCCAAGGCGTCTCCTTCGCCAGCGTCGCCACAATGGTGGCCATCGTCAGCGGGGGTGGTGGCCTGCCCTCGGTCTTCGGAGCGGTGATGGTTTCGGCAGCAATCGGCCTGCTGATCGCGCCGGTCTTCTCCAAGATCGTCCGCTTCTTCCCTCCCGTAGTCACCGGCACTGTTATCACCACCATCGGGCTGACGCTGATGCCTGTGGCAGCCAACTGGGCCATGGGTGGAAACCGGAAAGCAGAGGACTACGGAAGCATGGCCAATATCGGGCTGGCGGCCATCACCCTCGCGCTCGTCCTCCTCCTGAGCAAGGTCGGCAGTGCCACGATCTCCCGCTTGTCCATACTTCTGGCCATGGTGGTGGGCACCATCGTGGCGGTGCTGGCCGGCATGGCGGACTTTTCCAAGGTGGGCAACGGGCCTATCGTGGCATTTCCCACGCCGTTCCACCTGGGTGCGCCAACGTTCGAAATCGCAGCCATCATCTCCATGGTGATTGTGGTGCTGGTGATCCTGACCGAAACCATGGCGGACATTCTCGCCGTCGGTGAGATCGTTGGCACACGGACGGACTCCAAGCGGATCGCAGCCGGGCTGCGCGCCGACATGGGCTCCAGCCTGATCGCACCGATTTTCGGCTCGTTCACCCAGAGCGCGTTCGCACAGAACGTCGGCCTGGTGGCGGTCACTAAAATCAAAAGCCGCTACGTGGTGGCGGCCGGCGGTGTGATCCTGGTGCTGCTGGGCCTGCTGCCCGTCCTGGGCCGCGTGGTCGCAGCCGTTCCGACCGCCGTTCTTGGTGGCGCGGGGATCGTCCTGTTCGGTACCGTCGCGGCCAGCGGCATCAGGACCCTGGCTAAGGTGGAATACCGCAACAACATGAACCTGATCATCGTGGCTGCTTCGATCGGCTTTGGCATGATCCCGATCGCCGCACCCACCTTTTACGACAAGTTCCCCACCTGGTTCGGCACCATCTTCCACTCCGGCATCAGCTCGGCAGCGGTCATGGCCATCCTGCTTAACCTGCTGTTCAACCACCTAAAGGCCGGCAACTCAGAGAACCAATCCGTGTTTGTTGCCGGCACCGGCCGTGTGGTCCGGGAAGAGGACCTCAAGTGCCTGGCCGACGGCGACCGTTATGAAGGCGGCAAGCTCATCGACTGCGACGGCAAGGAAGTTGCGGTCCAGTCATCCGGGAAGGCACCTGAACACTAGAAGCACAGTTAACGACGACGGCGGCCCTCACGAAAGAAGGGCCGCCGTCCGTCGCGCTGCAAGCCGAACCGCGTCAGAGACAGGATCAGGTGCGGTTGAGCTCGTCCGAAATCGCCTGCGCGGCTTCCCGAAGCATAGGGACGGCGCGGTCGCCGAAGGACCGGTCAACACGCGAAACAGGTCCGGAGACCGAGATCGCTGCGGGGGTGGGGGCGTTGGGTACGGCCATGGCAAAGCACCGGACGCCCAACTCCTGTTCCTCCTCGTCAATGGCGTACCCGCGTTCCCGGATCCGGCCCAAGTCCGCCAGGAGGGATTCGATGTCGCCAATGCTTTTGGACGTCGGCGTGGGCATTCCGGTACGCGCGACGATCCCGCGGACCGCCGTGTCATCAAGCTGGGCCAGGATGGCTTTACCCACGCCGGTGTCGTGGGTATGGGCGCGGCGTCCAACTTCGGTGAACATCCGCATGGAATGCAAGGAGGGAACTTGAGCCACGTAGATCACCATGTCCGAATCCAGCACGGCCATGTTGGCCGTCTCCCCCAAGTGATCCACGAGGGATTTGAGCTGCGGCCGGGCCACGGCACCCAGCTGCTTGTTAGCGCCGTCGCCGAGCCTGATCAACCGGGGGCCCAAGGCGTACCTGCGGTTGGGCAGCTGACGGATATAGCCAAGAGTGACCAGGGTGCGCAGGAGCCGGTGGATGGTGGGCAGGGGAAGGTCGGTCGAGGACGAGAGTTCACTGAGCGTGACATCCCCGCCTGCATCAGTAATCAGTTCCAACAGTTCAAAGACACGCTCAACAGACTGAACGCCTCCGGGGGATTTCTCAGCCATGGGACTGCTCCTGCGACTCGGTTTCCGACAAATCTTATCCGCATCGTGAAAAGAATGCCCTAGACGTCTCACGATACCGCATCGGACATAAGCCGGCGGGACTCGGTTTCGAGGCTTGTAATTCCACGAAGTAGATAATAATATCCATAATACGAAAACATCTTTCCAGTAGACCGGCCATCCATGGGCCAGAACAGAGGACTCTTCAATGGCGAACCCCAGCCCCGGAAATTCGATTACCCTGCGCGTGGAAGCGCCGTCCAGCTTCTCGGCCACCAGTGAGCTGGCCGCGGCAGTCGGAGCGGCAGGTGCAGCCATCACGGCATTGGACGTCACCGAGTCCCACCACGAGACCCTGGTTGTCGACGTCACCTGCAACACCACTGACGACGCCCACGCCGCGCGGGTCAAGGACGCACTCAACGCCCTCGAGGGCGTTTCCGTCCAGCACGTCTCGGACCGCACCTTTTTGATGCACCTCGGCGGCAAGCTTGAAGTTGTCCCCAAGGTCGCCCTGCGCAACCGTGACGATCTTTCCCGCGCCTACACTCCGGGGGTCGCCCGCGTGTGCATGGCTATTGCCGAGGATCCCGCATTGGCCCGCAACCTGACCGTCAAGCGCAACACCATCGCTGTGGTCACGGACGGTTCGGCCGTCCTGGGCCTGGGCAACATCGGCCCGGCCGCAGCGCTGCCCGTCATGGAAGGCAAAGCGGCACTGTTCAAGCAGTTCGCCAATGTCGATGCCTGGCCCGTCTGCCTGGACACCCAGGACACCGAGGAAATCATCAAAATCGTCAAAGCTCTCGCTCCTGTCTACGGCGGCGTGAACCTTGAGGACATCGCCGCACCCCGCTGCTTCGAGATCGAGAACCGCCTCCGCGAAGAACTGGACATCCCCGTCTTCCACGACGACCAGCACGGCACCGCGATCGTCACCCTCGCCGCCCTGGTCAACGCCCTGCGCGTCGTTGACAAAAAGCTTGAGGACGTGAGGATCGTCGTCTCAGGCGTCGGTGCCGCCGGCTCCGCCATCATCCAGCTCCTCAAAGCCCAGGGCGCCCGCCATATTGTGGCCGCCGGCCGTTCCGGGGCCATTCACGCCGGCCAGGAATATGCCGACGAGCACCGAACCTGGATCGCTGCCAACACCAACGAGGAAGGCTTCGCCGGCACGCTGCACGAAGCCCTCAAGGGCGCGGACGTGTTCATCGGCGTGAGCGCACCGCACGTGATCGGCGAGGAACACGTTGCCTCCATGGCCAAGGACTCCATCGTGTTCGCCATGGCCAACCCCACCCCGGAGATCGACCCCGCCGTCGCGGCACGCCACGCTGCAGTCGTAGCTACCGGTCGCAGTGATTTCCCCAACCAGATCAACAACGTTCTGGCCTTCCCGGGATTCTTCCGCGGACTCCTGGATGCCGGAGCCTCGGACATCACCCCCGAAATGCTGGTGGCCGCGGCCGAGGCAATCGCCAACCGGGTGGCAGACGATGAGCTCAACGCCAGCTACATCATTCCCAGCGTCTTCGATCCGCACGTTGCGGCCGACGTCGCAAGTGCGGTGGCACAAGCCGCAGGACATGCAGCAAACGCCGCCGCACCGCATGATGCTGCCCCGACGGGCGACGCGGTCTACGCCGCCGCACTCTGATGACACCGCCTGACCCGCAGCCAACGAAAGGACCAGAAATGGCCATCACCGTCACAGACCCCCGGCCAATCGAGCGGGCTGAGGAAATCCTCACCCCCGAGGCACTGGCATTCATCGAAGAACTCCACCAGCGCTTCGCCGGCACCCGCAACGAGACGCTCGCTGCCCGCGGCGCCAAGCGCCAGAAGGTCGCAGAAACCGGCAAGCTGGATTTCCTGCCTGAAACCCGGGACGTGCGCGACGGCGACTGGAAAGTTGCAGCGGCACCGGCACCTTTGCAGGACCGCCGGGTGGAAATGACCGGCCCCGCCTCCCCGGCGAAAATGGCCATCAACGCCCTGAACTCCGGCGCCAAGGTGTGGCTGGCCGACCTCGAGGACGCCAGCACGCCAACCTGGGGCAACGTCATTGATTCGATCCTGAACCTCCGGGACGCGGCCCGGGGCACGCTCAGCTACAGCTCCGCCGAAGGCAAGGAATACAGCCTGCGCACCGACGGGCCGCTGGCCATAGTGGTGGCCCGCCCGCGCGGCTGGCACCTGCCGGAGAAGCACGTGCTGATCGACGGCGAACCCGCGGTGGGTGCGCTGGTGGACTTCGGCCTGCACTTCTTCCACGTGGCCAAACAGCTGGTGGAGAACGGCCACGGCCCCTATTACTACCTGCCCAAGATGGAGAGCCACCTCGAGGCCCGCCTCTGGAACGAGGTCTTCGTCTTCGCCCAGGACTACCTCGGCATCCCGCAGGGCACGGTCCGGGCCACCGTCCTGATCGAAACCATCCCCGCCGCGTTCGAGATGGACGAAATCCTCTACGAACTCCGGGACCACGCCTCCGGACTCAACGCCGGCCGCTGGGACTACCTCTTCAGCATCATCAAGTACTTCCGCGACGCCGGTGAGCAGTTTGTCCTCCCGGACCGCGCCTCCGTGGCCATGACCGCACCGTTCATGCGCGCCTACACCGAACTGCTGGTCAAGACCTGCCACCATCGCGGCGCCTTCGCCATGGGCGGCATGGCCGCGGTGATCCCCAACCGCAAGGAGCCGGACGTCACGGCCGCTGCTTTCGAGAAGGTACGCGCGGACAAGACCCGTGAAGCCAATGACGGGTTCGACGGTTCCTGGGTGGCGCACCCGGACCTGGTGTCCACCTGCCGGGACGTGTTCGACGCCGTGCTTGGCGATCCGGAAAACGGCGGCCGGCCCAACCAGCTGGACAAGCAGCGGCCCGACGTCTCCGTGACGGCTGACCAGCTGCTGGATATCGCCTCGGCCGACGGCCAGATCACGGAGGCCGGGCTCCGCCTGAACCTCTACGTTGCCGTCGCCTACACCGGCGTCTGGCTCTCCGGGAACGGCGCCGTAGCCATCCACAACCTGATGGAAGACGCGGCCACCGCCGAAATCTCCCGCTCCCAGGTCTGGCAGCAGATCCGGAACAAGTCCCTCCTGGCGGACACCGGCAACACCGTGACCCGCGAACTCGTGGAGCGGATCCTGGCCGAGGAAACCGAGCGGCTCCGCACCGAAGCCGGCGACGAAGCTTTCACCCGCTACTACCGGCCGGCCAGCGACCTGATAGCGAAAATCTGCCTCTCCGAGGACTACACGGACTTCCTCACCACCCCGGCCTACGAACTGGTGGGCTGAGCCATGGCTGCCTCTTACACCCCGTCGCTCACCGCGGCGGATATCGCAGGCATCAATGCCCGGCTGGCCGCCACGGACCAACTGCTGGAGCGGAACTATCCGGGCGATGACGGCTCACGCCAGCCCGTCCACACCGTCTACGTACCCGCCGACCGGTTCACGCCCTCCTTCGCCGCCGATTGGGGTTCCCAGGCGCTGACCACGGCGGCAGCCCACGGCGGGCTCGAACGCCTGGGCGCGCTGCTGGGCCAGGACGCCCACCTCGCCGGAGCGGTTGCGTCACGGGTCAGGGCCAAGCTGGAAAGCGAACCCATCGAGGACCTCCGCCTGGACTTCGAGGACGGTTACGGGGACAGAGGCGATGATGCCGAGGACGCCGCCGCGGTTGCCGCCGCGTCCGCCGTGGCCGCCGCAGTCGCGGCCGGCGCCGCTCCCCCATTCATCGGCATCCGGTTCAAGTGCTTCGAGGCGCCCACCCGGGCCCGCGGGCTCCGGACGCTGGACCTCTTTGTCTCCGGGCTCGCAGCGGCCGGAGAACTGCCCGAGGGCCTGGTCCTGACCCTGCCCAAAGTCACCACCGTTGCCCAGGTCCAGGCCATGGATTATGCGGTCTCCCGGCTTGAGGAAGTCCACGGGCTCCCCGCCGGCCGGCTCCGCTTCGAGGTCCAGGTGGAAACCCCGCAGCTCATCCTGGGGCCGGACGGCACCTCCCCCGTGGCGCAGCTGCCGCACCTGGTCCCGGGACGCATCAGCGCCCTGCACTACGGCACCTACGACTACTCCGCATCGCTGCAGATCTCCGCCGAATACCAGTCCATGGAACACCCCGTGGCCGACTTCGCCAAGGAAGTCATGCAGCTCGCTGTCGCGGGAACAGGCATCCGGCTCTCTGACGGTTCCACCAACATCATCCCCGTGGGCGACAACGTCGAAAACGCCTGGGCGCTGCACGGCCGCCTGGTCCGCCGGTCGCTGGAACGCGGCTACTACCAGGGCTGGGACCTCCACCCCGCCCAACTGCCCAGCCGCTTCGCCGCCACCTACGCCTTCTACCGCGAAGGACTCCCGGCTGCCGCGGCCCGGCTGCGGAACTACGTGGAGCAAACCGACGGCGGCGTGCTGGACGAACCCGCAACGGCCCGCGCGCTGGCAGCCTTCGTGCTGCGCGGGTTCCAGTGCGGCGCCGTCGGTGCCGACGAGATCCAGGTGCTGGCCGGCGTCGAGCTCTCCCGGCTGACCGCACTGGCCCACCCGCGGCTCGCCGCCCCTTCCAACTCTTAAGTAAGGATCATCCCGATGGGAAAGTACTACTCCCCTGAGGGCGGCCTGCCGCCCCAGACCCACCTCACCACCGAGCGCGCCATCGTCACGGAGGCGTACACCGTCATCCCCAAGGGCGTCATGACGGATATCGTCACGTCCAACCTGCCCGGCTTCAACAACACCCGCTCCTGGATCATCGCCCGCCCCATCTCCGGCTTTGCCACCACCTTCTCGCAGCTCATTGTCGAGATCGGCCCGGGCGGAGGTGCCCCCAAGGCCGAGTTCGAGGCCGGGGTGGAAGGCGTCATTTTCGTTACCCGCGGCACAGTCAACCTCGCCCTCGACGGAGAACTGCACCAGCTGGAGGAAGGCGGCTACGCCTATCTGGCTGCGGGCTCGGAGTGGGGCCTGGAGAACGTGTCCGATGACGTGGTCTCGTTTCATTGGATCCGCAAAGCCTACGAACGCCTGGAAGGCTACGAAGCCAAATCCTTCGTCACCAACGAAAAGGACGTGGAACCGACGTCCATGCCGGACACGAACGACGTCTGGAAGACCACCCGCTTCACGGACTCCAACGACCTCGCCCACGACATGCAGGTGAACATCGTGACGTTCCAGCCCGGCGGCGTGATCCCCTTCCCGGAGACCCACGTGATGGAGCACGGCCTGTACGTCCTTGAAGGCAAGGCCATGTACCTGCTCAACAACGACTGGGTGGAAGTGGAAGCCGGGGACTTCATGTGGCTCCGCGCCTTCTGCCCGCAAGCCTGCTATGCCGGCGGCCCGGGCGAGTTCCGCTACCTGCTTTATAAGGACATGAACCGGCAAGTCCGCCTGACCTGACCGCGACCAACTGAAACGGGCGGCCCTGCCGGGGCCGTCCGTTTTTGTTTGTTGTGAATCCGGGAGGGGCCTCTCCGCTCCCTGCCGCCGCCCCTTGACTCCAGCTTCACCATTCCCTAGACTTTTCATAAAGCAGAATCTAAATTCCACAAAGCGGAAACGGATAAACCGGGACGCGAATGGGAATGTGGACACAAGCCCTCCCCGGAAGGACCTACGATGACGTACACAGTGAACTGCTCCATCCTCCTCACGGAGCTCCCCCTGCTCGAGCGCCCCGCAGCCGCGAAGGCCGCAGGCTTCGACGCGGTCGAGTTCTGGTGGCCTTTCGAAACCTCCGTCCCCACGGACGCCCAGGTCGCCAAATTCGAGAACGCCATCAAGGACGCAGGGGTCCAGCTCACCGGCCTGAACTTCAACGCCGGCAACATGCCCGGGGGCGACCGCGGCCTGGTCTCCTGGAAGGGACGCTGCTCCGAGTTCAAGGACAACATCGACGTTGTGGCCGGCATCGGTGAGCGCCTGGGTTGCCAGGCTTTCAACGCCCTCTACGGCAACAGGCAGGACGACTTCACGCCCGAAGAGCAGGACGAACTGGCGGTCAAGAACCTGGCCGCAGCCGCTGAAGGTGTCGCCCGGATCGGAGGCACCGTCCTCCTGGAACCTGTCAGCGGCGCCCCCCGGTACCCGCTTCTCACCGCAGCGGATGCCCTCAAAGTAATTGCCCGCGTCAAGGAAGCCTCCGGCGCAGAGAACGTCAAGCTCCTCGCCGACTTCTACCACCTGGCAGTCAACGGCGACGACATCGCAGCCGTCATCGACAACCACGCCAAGGACTTCGGCCACATCCAGATCGCCGACAATCCCGGCCGCGGCGCCCCCGGCACCGGCGAGCTTCCCCTCGGCGAATGGATCGCCCGCAGCCGCGAACTCGGTTACGAAGGCTACATCGGCCTCGAGTACAAGGAACCGCAGGAGACCGCGTTCAACTGGGCCATCCGCGAACACGCCTCCCGCTAACCAACCGCCCAGCCCAACTGAGTAGCGCTAACTGTCGTTTAGAGCACTCAAAACGACAGATAGCGCTACCTAGTTGGGTTCGGCTTCCGCAATCACCACAGACTTCCAGGAAAGAGAACCATCATGAGCAACGTTGCAGTTATCGGACTCGGAATCATGGGCCTGCCCATGGCCATCAACCTGGTCAAGGCCGGGCACACCGTCACCGGCTTCAACCGCAGCCAGGACAAGATCGACAAGCTCGTCTCCGAAGGCGGCAAGGGTGCCACGAGCATTGCTGGTGCAGTTAAGGATGCCGACGTCGTCATCACCATGGTGCCGGACTCCCCCGACGTTGAGGGCGTAGTCAGCGGCACGGACGGCGTCTTCGCCAACGCGAAGAAGGGCACCCTCTGGATCGACGCGTCCAGCATCCGCCCGGACGTTGCCAAGAGGCTCGCCGACGACGCCCGCGAAGCCGGTATCCGCCCGCTGGACGCCCCGGTTTCCGGCGGCGAGCAGGGCGCCATCGACGCCGTCCTGTCCATCATGGTGGGCGGCGAAAAGGCAGACTTCGAGGCAGCACAGGACATCCTGAACGCCGTCGGCAAGACAATCGTCCACGTGGGTCCGTCCGGCTCCGGCCAGACCGTCAAGGCAGCCAACCAGCTGATCGTGGCCGTCAACATCGAAGTCCTCGGCGAAGCCATCGCGTTCCTCGAGGCTTACGGCGTGGACACTGAAGCTGCCCTCAAGGTCCTCGGCGGCGGGCTGGCCGGCTCCAAGGTCCTGGACCAGAAGGGCCAGAAGATGCTCGACCGCAACTTCGAACCCGGGTTCCGCCTCGCCCTGCACCACAAGGACCTGGGCATCGTCACTGCCGCCGCCCGCGAAGCCAACGTCGCTGTACCCCTGGGCGCCGTCGTCGCACAGTTGGTCGCCGCCACTGTCAACCAGGGCGACGGGTCCCTGGACCACTCCGGACTCTTCAAGCAGGTCCTCCAGCTCAGCGGCCGGAAGTAACCCGGCGCACCCCAGCCACCAGAATTCCTTCGAGTTTTTGTCCAGATAATCGCCCCAAAAGGCGCCATATCCCCCATTATCTGGACAAAAACTCGCTTCAGCACACCCAAAAACAGCCCGCACGGGCCCCCAAAGTTTCACTAGGAGCACACCATGAGCAAGATGCGTACCGTTGATGCAGCGGTTGCCATCCTGGAAAAGGAAGGCGCCATCGAGGCGTTCGGCCTGCCAGGGGCAGCAATCAACCCCTTCTATTCAGCCATGCGGGCCCACGGCGGCATCCGCCACACCCTGGCCCGCCACGTCGAAGGTGCCAGCCACATGGCCGACGGCTATAGCCGCGCCAAGGACGGGAACATCGGCATCTGCATCGGTACCTCCGGTCCTGCCGGCACCGACATGATCACCGGGCTCTACGCCGCCTGGGCCGATTCCATCCCTATGCTGTGCATCACCGGCCAGGCCCCCGTGGCCAAGCTGCATAAAGAAGACTTCCAGGCCGTGGACATCGAATCCATCGCCAAGCCCCTCACCAAAATGGCCATGACCATCCTCGAACCCGGCCAGGTTCCCGGCGCGTTCCAGAAGGCGTTCCAGCTGATGCGCTCCGGCCGCCCGGGCCCGGTCCTGCTGGACCTGCCCATCGACGTGCAGATGGCCGAAATCGAATTCGACATCGACACCTACGAGCCCCTGCCCGTCGAAAAGCCCAAGGCCAGCCGCCGGCAGCTCGAAAAGGCACTGGACATGCTGACAGCCGGCGAGCGTCCCCTGATCGTGGCCGGCGGCGGCATCATCAACGCCGGCGCCTCCGCGCAGCTGGTGGAACTGGCCGAGATCCTGAACATACCGGTCATTCCCACCCTGATGGGCTGGGGCGCGATCCCGGACGATCATCGCCTGATGGCCGGAATGGTGGGCCTGCAGACCTCGCACCGTTACGGCAACGAAAACTACCTGCGCAGCGACTTTGTCATCGGCATCGGCAACCGCTGGGCCAACCGCCACACCGGCGGCCTGGACACCTACACCGCCGGCCGCACATTCGTGCACATCGACATCGAGCCCACGCAGATCGGCCGCGTCTTCTCCCCGGACCTGGGCATCGCCTCTGACGCGGGCGCGGCGCTGGCCGGCCTGATTGAACTGGCTGCCGAACGCAAGGCTGCCACGTCCCTGCCGGACTACAGCGCCTGGGTTGCCGAATGCCAGGAGCGCAAGGCCTCCCAGCACCGCAAGACGCACTTCGAGAACATCCCCATCAAGCCCCAGCGCGTGTATGAGGAGATGAACAAGTCCTTCGGCCGCGACACTATCTATGTGTCCACCATCGGCCTGTCCCAGATCGCCGGCGCCCAGATGCTGCACGTCTTCGGACCCCGCAAGTGGATCAACGCCGGCCAGGCCGGACCCTTGGGCTGGACCGGACCGGCAGCCCTCGGCGTCGTCCGCGGCAAGCCCGAGGAAACCGTAGTGGCCCTCTCCGGAGACTACGACTTCCAGTTCATGATCGAGGAACTGGCCGTCGGCGCGCAGTTCAACCTGCCGTACATCCACGTGGTGGTCAACAACTCCTACCTGGGCCTGATCCGCCAGTCCCAGCGCGGCTTCCAGATGGAACAAAACGTGTCCCTCGCGTTCGACAACATCAACAGCCCCGAGACCAACGGCTACGGCGTTGACCACCTCAAGGTTGCGGAGGGCCTCGGCTGCAAGGCCGTCCGGGTGCAGGACCCCAACGACCTCGCCGCAGCCTTCGACAAGGCCAAAGCCCTCATGGGCGAGTTCAAGGTCCCCGTGGTGGTTGAAGTGATCCTGGAAAAGATCACCAACATCTCCATGGGTGTTGAAATCAACGCCGTGAACGAGTTCGAGGAACTGGCAGCGACGGCCGCCGACGCTCCCACCGCGATCCTTGCGATGCAGGGCTAACCATGCGCATTGTGATCGCCCCGGACAAGTTCAAGGGATCGCTGTCCGCCCCGGACGTCTGCCTGCACCTGGAAAAGGGACTGCAGCGCGGGGCCGCTACGGCGCACATCAGCGACCTGGACATAGTCCGTATACCGGTGGCCGACGGCGGCGAGGGAACCCTCGATGCCGCCGTCGGCTCCGGCTTCAGCCGCCGCACCGCACGGGTCTCCGGACCTACCGGTGAACCGGTTGACGCGGAGTACGCTGTCCGGGGCAGCGAGGCCGTCATCGAGATGGCAACAGCATCAGGGCTCGCGGTTTTGCCCCGGGTCATCAGCGGAAACCAACCTGATACGGTGTCCGCCACTACCGCTACCAGCCTGGGAACGGGCCAGCTGATCCGGGCAGCACTGGATGCAGGCTGCCACCGGATCATCCTCGGTGTGGGTGGCAGCGCCAACACCGACGGCGGCGCCGGCGTCCTTCAGGGCCTGGGGGCGCGCTTTCTGGATGCGGACGGCAATGAACTGCCTGCCGGCGGCGCAGCCCTTGCCCGCCTTGACACCATCGACTTCACCGGCTTTGAGCCCCGGCTGAAGGACACACGCTTTGTGCTGGCTTCCGACGTCGACAATCCCCTGCTCGGCGCACAGGGCGCCGCAGCGGTTTTCGGCCCGCAAAAGGGCGCCGCACAACAGGACGTCGGCATGCTCGACGCCGCCCTGGCCAGGTTTGTCGAAGTCCTGGCCAGGGAAATCGGTCACCGCGCCATCAAGGCCGCGGAAGCTCCGGGCGCGGGAGCTGCCGGCGGAGTAGGTTACGCCGCCATTGCCGTGCTGGCAGCAACCCGCCGCCCGGGCATCGATGTTGTCCTTGAATTCACCCGACTCGCTGAACGCCTGGCCGGGGCGGACCTGGTCATCACAGGAGAAGGCAGCCTGGACGAGCAAAGCCTGCTGGGCAAGACTCCCATTGGCGTTGCACGGGCCGCTGCCGCTCAGGGCGTTCCGGTCATCGCCGTCTGCGGACGCACCACCTTGGCGCAGGAGCAGGCAACCGCCGCGGGGTTCGAGGACGTCTACGCGCTCACCGAGCTTGAAACCAACGTCACCACGTGCATGGCAGAGGCAGGAACGCTTCTGGAGCAGGTGGGAATTCACATCCGCGAACAGCTGGCAGCAAAAAAGCTGTCCCGTTCCCCCATCAGCAAGGAGGACCTCCATGTCTAAAGAAGGCTTTGACCTGGTCATCCGTGGCCAGCACGTCCTGACCACCGCCGGCCTTGCACCCCGTGAAGTGGGCGTCCGCGGCGGGAAAATCGTCGCAATCGCACCTCTCGGCAACGGCCTCTCCGGAACCGAGCTGATTGAGCTCGCCGACGACGAAACCCTGATCCCGGGTTTGGTGGACACCCACGTCCACGTCAATGAGCCCGGCCGCACCGAGTGGGAGGGTTTCGCCTCCGCCACCCGGGCTGCCGCCGCCGGCGGCGTCACCACCATCATTGACATGCCGCTGAACTCCATCCCGCCCACCACCACCGTGGACGGGCTAAAACTCAAGCGGGAGGTGGCCGAGGACCAGGCGTTCGTGGACGTCGGGTTCTGGGGCGGGGCCATTCCAGGCAACAAAGCGGACCTGCGCCCGCTGCACGACGAAGGCGTGTTCGGCTTCAAATGCTTCCTGCTGCATTCCGGTGTGGACGAATTCCCTCATCTGGATGCGGATGAGATGGAGGAGGATATGGCCGAACTCAGGACCTTTGACTCTCTCATGATCGTCCATGCGGAGGACTCGCACGCCATTGACCGGGCGCCGCACCCGGGTGGGGACCACTACGAAACATTCCTGGCCTCCCGCCCGCGCGGTGCAGAAAACAAGGCCATCGCCGAGGTCATTGAACGGGCACGCTGGACCGGTGCCCGTGCGCACATCCTGCATCTCTCGTCGTCGGACGCCCTGCCCATGATCGCCAGCGCGAAGCGTGACGGGGTAAAGCTCACCGTTGAGACGTGCCCGCACTACCTGACACTGACGGCCGAGGAAATCCCCGATGGCGCCACCGCCTACAAGTGCTGCCCGCCCATCCGCGAGGCCTCCAACCGGGAACTGCTGTGGCAGGGACTGCAGGACGGCACCATCGACTGCATCGTCTCTGACCACTCGCCCAGCACGCTGGACCTGAAGGACCTGGAAAACGGCGACTTCGCCGTGGCCTGGGGCGGCGTGTCCTCGCTGCAACTGGGCCTGCCGCTGGTCTGGACCGAGGCCCGGCACCGCGGCATCCCGCTCGAACAGGTCATCTCCTGGATGTCCGAAAAGCCGGCCGCCCTGGCCCGCCTGGCCACGAAAGGCCAGCTCGCCCTAGGCTACGACGCCGACTTCTCCATCTTCGCGCCCGACGACGCCTTCGTGGTGGATGTCGCCAAACTCAAACACAAGAACCCCATCACCCCCTACGACGGCACGGCCCTCTCCGGCGTGGTTCGAAAAACCTTCCTGCGCGGCAGCCTGGTGGACGGTCAGTCCCCCACCGGCAAGCTCATCCGCCGCGGCGGCATCTAAGGCAAGCCATGGCAGTACATGTGCATCACCCCGGGCGCCGTGCCGGTCAGGCTTTTCCCCGAGAATGCCCGCCTCCAGCCGTACGCGGTCTGGCGGTCTGGATCATGTGCGGATCCGAATCCGACGTGGATGGAGCGGCGCTGGCGCGTTCCGCCCGACTGGTTCTCGATTACGCCCTTAAGTTTGCTCCGGAGGCGGAAGTCCAATGGCCTGCCCCCGGGGCTGCCACGTCCGCCGTGGAAGAAGCCGCAGCCGACTCCTCTCAGCTTCCTTCCACGGCGGAGCTTCCTTCCGCTGCGGGAAAGGGTGCAGTGTGGGCACAAACCGCGGACGACCGCGGAATCCGGCTGCCGCCTTCCGCCGGTCCGGTCAGCCACGTGACTGTTGACCTCGCTGCCAACCAGGTCCTCCTGGACGGAAAGCCTGTGCACCTCACCGGTGTTGAATACAAGGTCCTCCGATATCTGGTGACGCACCTGTCCTGCATCGTGGGGCGGGAGGAGCTTCAGCAGTTCCTGGACACATTTGAAACCCCCGGCGCTGCCACCCGTTCCATTGATACGTACGTGGGCAGGATTCGGCGAAAGCTCGGAAACGCCCGCCAAGCCGTGGCCACCGTCCGCGGGAAGGGCTACCAGTTTGTACCCGGGGAACACGCCACCGTCCGCGGCCCCGCGGAATACTGCATTTGACACCGGCTCGGAGTCCCAGCGGAAACCCGCCCTCCTGCATGTCTGCCGGCTACCCCTACCATCCCGAAACGGAAAATCCCATGAACCCCACCATCACAACCAAACTGCAGCCCGGAACCCAGGCCCCTGAATTTATCCTCAAGGACGCCCGGGGCCACGAGACAGCCCTGGCCGGGTACCGCGGGAAGAACGTCATCGTGTATTTCTATCCCAAAGCCGCCACGCCCGGCTGCACCACCGAAGCGTGCGACTTCCGCGACAGCCTGGCCTCGCTGCAGGGCAAAGGTTACGAGGTTATCGGGATCTCCCCCGACGGGCCCGAAGCACTTGCCGGCTTCGCAAGCGATTTCTCCCTGACATTCCCCCTGCTCTCCGACGAGGATCACTCCGTGGCCGTCGCCTATGGCGCGTGGGGCGAAAAACTCATTGACGGGCGCATTACTGAGGGCGTCCTCCGTTCCACTGTGGTCCTGAACGCCGATGGAACGGTAAATTTCGCGAAGTACCACGTCGACCCGCAGGGCCACGTTGCAGCATTAAGGAAAGAGCTGGGCCTCTAAGGGCACACCGCAAACCGGAGCACTTGTAATACAAGCGGTACACTTGTATCCTAAGTAGCAGGGCACTGCAGCCCGGACAGCCTGCTTCCGAGGAGCATCAATGAGTACCGTCGACTTCATCCGGCACGTCAAACTTTCCACCGCGCGGCTCCCGCTGGCCGTCCCCATCAGCGACGCCAAGGTCTTCACGGGCCGCCAGAAGCCGATGACCGAGGTGGTGTTCCTGTTCGCGGAGATCACCACCGAGCTCGGCCACACAGGCCTGGGCTTCAGCTATTCCAAGCGCGCCGGCGGTCCCGCCCAGTACGCCCACGCCAAGGAAGTGGCCGAAGGCCTGATCGGCGAAGACCCCAACGACATCGGCAAGATCTACACCAAGCTCCTCTGGGCCGGCGCCTCCGTGGGCCGCTCCGGCGTGGCCACCCAGGCCCTCGCCGCCATCGACATCGCCCTCTACGACCTCAAGTCCAAGCGCGCCGGCCTGTCACTGGCCAAGTTCCTGGGTGCCTACCGGGACTCTGTCCAGACCTACAACACCTCCGGCGGTTTCCTCAACGCCTCGCTCGACGAGGTCAAGGCGCGCGCCACCGTCCTCCTCGAAGAAGGCATCGGCGGTATCAAGATCAAGGTTGGCCTCCCCGACACCAAAGAGGACCTCCGCCGCGTGGCTGGCATCCGCGAACACATCGGCTGGGACGTCCCGCTGATGGTGGACGCCAACCAGCAGTGGGACCGCGCCACCGCCCTGCGCATGGGCCGCCAGCTGGAGCAGTTCAACCTCATCTGGATCGAGGAACCGCTGGATGCCTACGACTTCGAAGGCCACGCCCACCTCGCCAACGTCCTGGACACGCCCATCGCCACCGGCGAGATGCTGGCTTCCGTGGCCGAACACAAGGGCCTCATCAACGCCAACGGCTGCGACATCATCCAGCCGGACGCACCGCGCGTCGGCGGCATCACCCAGTTCCTGCGCCTCGCCGCCCTCGCGGACGAACGCGGCCTCGGCCTGGCCCCGCACTTCGCCATGGAAATCCACCTGCACCTCGCGGCGGCCTACCCGCGCGAACCCTGGGTGGAGCACTTCGACTGGCTGGACCCGCTCTTCAACGAACGCCTCGAAACCAAGAACGGCCGGATGATCGTGCCGGACCGTCTCGGGCTTGGCGTCACCCTCAGTGACCAGGCCCGCGCCTGGACCACCGAGTCCGTGGAGTTCGGCGCGTAACCTTGAACGCATGACCCGGAACCTGACCGCGGACCTCACCGCAGAGCTTCGCACGCGCATCGTGGACGGTGCCATCCAGCCCGGCGACAAACTCCCGAGCGAGAACGAGCTGATGGGTGAGTTCAGCGTCAGCCGCACCGTGGTGCGCGCCGCACTGACGCGGCTCCAGGCCGAGGGCCTCGTGGAAACAGAACGCGGGCGGGGCAGCTTCGCACTGACCCCGCCCGACGACGGCCCCCAGCCGGTTCCCGGCAGCCGCCCGGTTGCGAGCGTCGAGGACCGCCTCCACCTGCTGGAGTTCCGGCTGGGCGTGGAGGCTGAGGCAGCAGCTCTGGCCGCCCGCAACCACTCGGACCGCCAGCTCAGGACCATCAACTCCGCACTGGACCAATTCACGGCCAGCGCTGATCATCCCGGTCACGCCATGAAGGCCGATTTCGAATTCCACCGCGCCATCGCGGCCGCCTCCGGCAACCCCTTCTACTCCGACTGCCTCTCAGCACTGGGCCAGACGATGATCGCGATGCCGCGTACGCGGCTGATGACCGGCGTCGAGCATTACGCGCGTGACCACTTCGACCAGGTGGTCCACGAACACAAATCAATCGCGGCCGCCATCGCTGACGGTGACGAAAGCGCCGCCGCCGCTGCCATGCGGAGTCATCTGGCGAATTCCCGACGCCGGTTCAAGGCGTCTGTGCGCCCGGCGCCGTAGTGCCGCCAAGTTACGAAGTGCTGTGATGCCCCCAAGGCATCAGGAGATGCAAAATGCGTGTTGGACGCGCATCGAAATCCCCGAATACAGTGGACCCATTTGCTGTGGTGCGCACCACAGCGCCCAAAATGGTCACCGGACCTACGCGCTAAGATTCGAAGGATTTTCCCCCATGCAGTCTGTCGACACCGCTGTCACGGATGTGGCCCTCGCCACGAAGAAGTTTTTCAAGCGGGTCCTGCCCCTCATGCTGGTCATGCTGGTGTGCAACCAGCTCAACCGCTCCAACATCGGCTACGCCCACGAGCACTTGGAAGCCGACGTCGGCATCGGGGCTGCGGCCTACGGCTTCGGCGCAGGCCTGTTCTTCATCGCCTACGCCATCTTCGAGCTTCCCAGCAACGTGATGATGGAGAAGTACGGCGCCAAGGTGTGGCTCGCCCGCATCATGGTCAGCTGGGGCATCGTCTCCTTCCTGATGGCCTTCGTCCAGAACGAAATGATGTTCTACGTCCTCAGGTTCCTGCTCGGCGCCGCCGAAGCCGGCTTCTTCCCGGCCGTTATCTTCTACTTCGCCCGCTGGGTTCCCGCAGGCCAGCGCGGCAAAGCGACCGCCATCTTCATTGCCGGCTCGTCCATCGCGGCCGCACTCTCCGGGCCTATCGCCGGCATGCTCCTGAGCCTGCACGATGTCCTGGGGATCCGCGGCTGGCAGTGGCTGTTCGGCTTCGAGGGCCTGCTCTCGGTGGTGGTGGGCATTGTGGTGTTCTTCCTGCTGGATGCCAGGATCCAGGACGCCAAATGGTTGTCCGCCGGTGAAAAGACGGCCCTCGTTGAGGCGATCGCCGCGGAAGACGCCCGGCACACCACCGAGACCGGCGGAAAGGTCAACCGCTGGAAGATGCTCCTGAACCCGCAGATCCTGCTGCTGTGCGGCATCTATTTCTCCATCCAGCTCTCCATCTACGCCAACACATTCTGGCTGCCCACCATCGTCAAGCAGATTCCCGGCACCACGGACCTGAGCGTTGGCTTCCTGTCAGCCATCCCGTGGGTGTGCGCCGTCGTCGCCATGTATTTCGCTGCCAAGATGCAGGACAAGGCGAAGTCCAAGCGGCCGCTGCTGGTGGTGGCACTCCTGGTGGCCGCCGTCGGAACCCTGGCCGCCGCCGTCGCCACCCCAGTGCTGGCACTGGTCTTCCTGGCCATTGCCGCCATGGGCTTCAAAAGCGCCTCGCCGCTGTTCTGGACCATCCCGCAGTCCGGCCTGCACCCCATGGTCCTGGCCCCGGCCATCGCCATCATCAACTCCCTGGGCAACCTCGGCGGCTTTGTGGCGCCGTTCGGGTTCGGCCTGATCAAGGAGGGCACCGGCAGCGTTGTGCCCGGCCTGTTCGCCCTCGCTGCAGCCTCCACGCTGGCCGCCGGTCTGGTGTACTTCCTGAAGGAACGCCGCAGCACCCCCACGCCGGACGGGGAGACGGGGCAGCAGCGCGAACCGGCAGCCGCCATCGCGGACCTGGAGCCCGCCCCCGCCCGCTAACGGTGCGAAGGGAAGCCCCGGCCCGCAGCGGCGGCCGCAGCAGCAGCCGCTTCAGCCCGCCGTCGGCAAGGCTGCTGCGGCGATCGGCTCGATCAGCTCCAGCAACCTCAGGACAGCCGGGTTGGCCGTCTCCTCATTCCACGCCACGTCCAGCTCCACCCGGTTCAGCTCAAACATGCCGTGCCGCCCGTCGATCTCGTGGAACTCCACGCCGGCGGGCGCGAAGGCCATCGCGGAGGCAGGCACCAGGGTCACGCCCAGTCCGGCCTGGACAAAGGCCAGGAGCGCCGGAACCTGACTGGCGTACTGGGTGATGTTGGCGTGGGCGCCGGCACTGGCAAACAGCCGCAGCACCAGGTCATGGAAGTAACGTGCCTCCTTGGTGGAGTACATCAGCAGCGGCAGGTGGTCCAGCAGGCCCAGCGGCAGCGGCTCGCCGGACGGCGGCGCCATGTTCCCCAGCAGGGTGCTTCCCATGGGCAGGGCCACCACCAGGCGGTCCTGCATCAGCGGCCGGCACACCACGCCGGGCCGGGCCACGATGGGCCGCAGCAGGCCAATGTCCACACTGCCCTTGACCAGCCCGTCCATCTGGTCCGTCGACACAAGTTCCCGGAGCACAAAGGACACTCCCGGCATCCCTTCGGCGGCCGAGCGCAGCATCAGCGGCAATGCACTCTGCCCGGCGATGGCTGTGTAGCCCACCGTAATGGTGCCCGCCTGGCCCGACGAAACCCGACGCACGTCCAGGTCGGTCTTGATACACATGTCCAGGATCTGGCGCGCCCTCGGCAGCAGGGTGGCGCCGGCTGCCGTGAGTTCCACCTTCCGACTGGTCCGGCCGAACAGCTGGGTCCCCAGCTTCTTTTCAAGCATCTGGATCTGGCGGCTCAACGGCGGCTGCGTCATGTTCAGCCGCTCGGCTGCGGCACCGAAGTGCAGCTCCTCCGCGACGGCGACAAACGCTTCTAACTGGGGCAGCGAAAACATCTATACCCTTACTGAATTGTTGAGTGCATAAATTAGCTTGGACTTGGATCGATGGCTCACCTTATGGTCGGTGAACAGGGCGCGGAAATCAACCCTCCGGAGCCCACAAGCCAACCCAAGGAGCACAGCGCAGTGGACCAGGCATACGATCCAGCCCGCAACCTCAACCAGGCCCGGATTACCGGCGTGACCATCACCCCGGTCGCCTTCAAGGACCCGCCGCTGCTCAACACCGTTGGAGTCCATGAACCGTTCGCCTTGCGGGCCATCGTGGAGGTCCACACGGATTCCGGCGTGTCCGGCATCGGCGAAACCTACGGCGATGCCGGGCACATTGCCCGGCTCCGGCTGGCCGCCGCCGCCCTGACGGGGACGGACATCTTCAACATCAACCAGATGTACAGCAGGATCTCCCAGGCGCTTGTCCAGGACACCATCCAAGGCGGCCACGGCATGAGCGGCATGGTCACAGGCTCCAGCACGGCGGACCGCGTGCTGTCAGCGTTCGACGTCGCCGCCCTCGACATCCAGGGCAAGCTCCTCGGCCGGCCGGTCAGCGACCTCCTCGGCGGCGCCGTCCGGGACACAGTCCACTTCAGCGGCTACCTCTTCTACAAGTGGGCCGGCCACCCCGGCCAGGAAGATGACGCCTGGGGAGCGGCCCTGGATCCTGCCGGGATTGTGCAGCAGGCCCGCACCATGGTGGACCAGTACGGATTCAGCGCACTCAAACTGAAAGCCGGCGTGTTCCCGCCCGAGGAAGAGATCGCAGCCATCCAGGCGCTCCGTGCGGAATTCCCCGACCTGCCGCTCCGTATCGATCCCAACGGCGCCTGGACCGTGGACACCTCCATCCGCGTGGGCAAGGAACTCGACGGCGTCCTGGAGTACCTGGAGGACCCCACCCCCGGCATTGAGGGCATGGCGGCCGTGCGCCGCGAAGTGGGCATGCCGCTGGCCACGAACATGTGCGTGGTCAGCTTCGCGGATGTGGCCCCCGCGGTGGCGGCCGGCGCCGTGGACGTCATCCTCTCGGACCACCACTTCTGGGGCGGACTCCGCCGGACGCAGTTCCTGGCCGGCATTACCGACACGTTCGGCCTGGGGCTCTCCATGCACTCGAATTCCCACCTTGGCATCAGTCTTGCCGCCATGGTTCACCTCGCGGCTGCCACCCCGAACCTCGACTACGCGTGCGACACGCACTGGCCGTGGAAGGACCCGTCCGAGGACGTTATTGCCGGCGGTGTTTTCACCTTCAAGGACGGCGCGGTGCGGGTGCCCACCGGACCTGGCCTGGGCATCGAGCTGGACCGCGATGCCCTCGAACGGCTGCACCGCCAGTACCTGGACTGCGGGCTGACGAGCCGGGACGACACCGGCTACATGCAGCGGCTCCACCCTTCCTACCAGCTGCAGAGTCCGCGGTGGTGACCGCCGCCCAGGGAAGCTCCCACGCCAGCATCCCCCCGAGGGACGCAGAGCGCCCGGAGTCCCTGAAGATCGTGGTCACAGACCCCATCATCAGCCGCTTCGAGGAGCGGTTAAAGGTCGACGGCGGTGCGCACCGATGGGACATGGCGGCGGCGTGGACTCCGGAACGCAGGCTGGACGCCCTGGCGGGTGCCGACGTCGTAGTCTGCTCCTCCCTCGGCCCCGCCGAAGCGGCGGCCGCGGCACAGGCGAGGCTGGTCCATGTCACGGGCGCGGGCTATGACAAGATTTCGTTTCCGCACCTGGCACCGTTCGCAGTTGTGGCCAACACGTTCCACCACGCACGGCCCATCGCCGAGCACGTCCTGATGGTCACGCTGATGCTGACCCGGAACGTGGCGGCGGCGGACAGGGCTGTCCGGGCGGGGCAGTGGCGGACCATTGCCACGGCCGACGACGTCCCGTTCCACCCCGTCCTGGCCGACCTGACGCTGGGGCTGGTGGGCCTCGGATCCATCGGCTCTGAGGTAGCGCGCGTGGCCACGGCACTGGGCATGAAGGTCCGCGCTGTGCGGCGCAACGCTGCAGCCCCGCCTCCGGAAGGAGTCAGCCTGGACTGGGTGAGCGGACATGACGGGCTCCACACTCTTTTGGCCTCCTCCGACGTTGTGGTGGTGACGGTCCCGCTGGATTCCGCCACGGAAGGGATGATCGGGCCCGCCGAGCTCGCGGCCATGAAGCCCTCGGCCTTCCTTATTAACGTCGCCCGCGGTCCGGTGGTGGACCAGGCCGCGCTGTTCGCCGCCCTGACGGAACGGCGCATCGCCGGCGCCGGGCTAGACGTCTGGTGGGGATCGCCTGCGGACGGTGTGGTGCCGCCGGCGGAACTGCCGTTCGCCTCCCTGCCGAACACCGTGCTGACCCCGCATCATTCCGGCCACGCCCGCGTGACCTTTGAGCGCCGGGCGGCAGACATCGCCGCCAACATCGGCCTGCTGGCCCGCGGCGGAGAACTCAGGAATGTGGTGGCCAGGCCGGCTCCGGTGATGAGTGTCGTGCCGGCCAGCCCGGCTAGATAGCCCCTCTAAATAGCCGCAAAAACCAGCTGCACCATCAGCAGGACGCTTCCCAACGCCGAGGCACCGAGGGCCAATGCCTTCAGGCGCCCGGCGTTGAGGAAGCGGTTCACGTACCGGGACGCCACGTAGCCGGCCACGGCCGCCGGAACCATCCACAGCGCCAGGGCCAGCATCTCAGCCGTGACGGCGCCCGTGATCCAGAGCATCATCATAGAAATTGACGATCCCACCATAAAGAAGGCGCTCATGGTGCCCCGCAGGCGTGGCCCGTCGTGCCCCTGCCAGACCAGGGCCATCGGCGGGCCGCCGATTGACGTGGCAGTTCCCATGATGCCTGAGGCCGCACCGGCAGCGATCAGGGTTCCCCGCACCGGCGGGGGCGCCCAGCCGCGCAAGGCCAGCACCAGGCCGGTCAGCACCACTGCCACCACCACCCAGGCCATGCCTTCCCTGGACAGAACCGTCACCAGCCACGCACCCAGGAAGCTGCCGGGTACCCGCCCCACAAGCGCCCAGCCCGTGCCCCGGAGGTCCAGGCTCTGCCGTTCCCGGACGGTCACCATCACGGTGACCAGGAACGCCAGGATGATCAGTGTGGCCGGCAGCAGCGCCGGATCCACCATGGCGATCACCGGCGCCGCGAGCATGCCCATGCCGAATCCGCTGGACGCCTGCAGGCAGGCGGCCAGGAAGATCACCCCGGCGATCAGGGCATACTCGCTGCCGGTCACTGGGCGGAGGCGATGGCGCCCGTCAGGCCTTTGATGGAGTCGAGCGGGAAGTGGCACTCCGCAACGTGCCGTGTGCCGTCCGGGGCGGCCAGCACCTGCGGTTCCGGTGCCACTTCGGCGCAGATGTCCTGCGCCTTCCAGCACCGTGTCCGGAACCGGCAGCCCGACGGCGGATCCAGCGGTGAGGGCAGCTCGCCTTTCAGGACGATCCGGTCCCTCGTGATTCCGCTGACGTCAAGCTTCGGCGACGCCGACATCAGGGCCGCCGTGTAGGGGTGCCGGGGGTGGTCAAAGACCTCCTCGGTAGCCCCTGTTTCGATAATCCGGCCGAGGTACATCACGGCCACCCGGTCAGCGACGTGCCGGACCACGGTCAGGTCATGCGAGATGAAGATGTAGGACACACCAAGCTCCTGCTGGAGCTCGTTGAGGAGGTTCAGGACCTGGGCCTGGACTGAAAGATCGAGGGCCGAGACGGGCTCGTCGAGGATGATGACATCCGGGTTCAGGGCGAGGGCGCGGGCGATGCCGATGCGCTGGCGCTGGCCGCCGGAGAACTCCTGCGGCGACTTGCGGGCGTCCGAAGGGCGGAGGCCCACCATGTGCAGGAGTTCGCGGACCCGGGCCTCGCGTTCCCGCGATGTCGGATACAGGCTCCGGTGCGTGGCCCACGGTTCGGCGATGATGTCCCCGGCGTTCATCCGGGCGTTCAGGGACGCGAACGGGTCCTGGAAGACCATCTGCACCCGCCGGCGCCAGGCCAGCAGTTCCTTTCCCTTGAGCCCGAACGGGTTGGTCCCCTCGAAGCTCACGGTCCCTTCATCAGGCGTTTCCAGCATCATCAACGTCCGCGCCAGCGTGGACTTGCCGCAGCCGGACTCACCCACCAGGCCAAGGGTCTCCCCGCGGCCCACCGTCAGGCTGATGCCGTCCAGCGCCTTGAGCCGGGTGTTGCCGCTGGCGCTCTTGGCCACGTGGAAGGTCTTGGTCAGGCCCTCAATTTCCAGAAGCTCAGGCATTGTTGATCTCCTCGCTGAAGTGGCACGCGGCGGTACGGGCGGGCCGCGGCTGATCCCCTGAAAGGGAGGTCCCCCGGGCGGCACTGACAGGGGCGGTGTGTACCGGGCCGCTGCCGTCCCCGTCGGGCACGCCCACCGGGCGGAGTACGGGCCGTTCGGCCCGGCAGATGTCCTGCACCAGCGGGCAGCGGGACTGATACACGCAGCCGCTGGGGATGTCGTGAAGCTCAGGCGGGCTGCCGGGGATGGACTTCAGCTGGGCGCCGCGTTCCAGGTGGACCGGCACGGATTCCAGCAGCCCCTTGGTATAGGGGTGCCGGGGGTCGGCGAAGACCTCGGAGACAGGGCCGCTCTCCACCACGTTGCCGGCGTACATCACGGCTACGGAGTCGGCTTCCTCTGCCACCACCGCAAGGTCGTGCGTGATGAGGATGACAGCCATCTGGCCCTCTTCGCGGAGTTTCCGCAGCAGCTGCATGATCTGCGCCTGGACCGTGACGTCCAGGGCAGTGGTCGGCTCGTCAGCGATCAGCAGGCGCGGGTTCAGCGCCACCGCCATGGCGATCAGAATGCGCTGCCGCATGCCGCCGGAGAACTGGTGGGGGTAGGAATTAACCCGTGATTCCGGCTCGGGAATGCCGACGCGCTTCATCAGGTCAATCGCCTCGGCCCGTGCCTGTTTGGCGTTCAGGCCGCGGTGGATGCGGAAGGCCTCCCCCAGCTGTGTTCCAACTGTATATACAGGGTTGAGCGCTGTCAGGGCGTCCTGGAAAACGATGCCCAGTTCCGGCCCGGCAAACTTGAGCCGCTCCTTCGGGCTCAGCGCAGCCAGGTCCGTTCCGTTGAGCATGATCTGCCCGTCAGCCAGGTCGCAGACCGGGTCCATGATCCCGGCCAGGGCCTTGGCTGTCATGGACTTTCCGCAGCCCGATTCGCCCAGCAGCGCCAGGGTCTCGCCGGCCCGGGCTTCGAAGGCCACGCTGTTGACGGCGCGCACGGTACCCCGGTGGGTGCGGATGTCCACGGCGAGGTCGCTGACCTGCAGGACGACGTCGTGGGCCTTAGCCTGGCCGGCTGCGGCACGGGCGCCTGCGGCGGATGCTGCGGCGCGGGTGCCCCGGGTGGGTACTTGTTCGGCAGCTGTTTTCACGGCTGTGCCTCCTTGGCTGGGATGCGGGCAATCAGCCGCTTGCGGGGAAGGGCCAGGCGCCAGCGCTGGGCCGGATCCGTGGCGATCCGCAGCCAGGCGGCGAGGACGTTGGCGGCGATGGTGGTCACCACAATGGCGACGCCGGGGAAGATGGACAGCCACCAGGCCGTCTGCAGGTATTGCCGGCCCTGGGAGACCATCAGCCCCCAGCTGACGTCCGGTGGCTGGATGCCGATGCCCAGGAAGCTCAGTGAGGATTCGGCGAGCATCACGTAGCAGAATTCCAGCGTGGCCAGCGTCAGCAGCGTCGGCAGCACCACGGGGATGACATGCCGGACAATGATCGCGTTGGGTTTGGCGCCGAAGGTGCGTGCCGCGTCCACGAACGTGCGGCTCTGCAGCTCGGCGCTCTCCGCCCGCGCTGTCCGCAGGTAGATGGGGATGCGGGTCAGGGCAAGGATCAGGACGATGTTCGCTGCGCTGGGGCTGAACACGTAAAGGACCACGACGGCGAGGAGCAGGGAGGGGAAGCTCATGATCACATCAGCGATGCGCATGGAGACGTTCTCCCGCCAGCCGCGGTGGTAACCGGCCCAGACCCCCCACAGGGAGCCGATCAGCAGGGCGACGGCCACCGCAGGCAGGGCGACGGACAGGGTGGTCCTGCTCGCCACCACGAGCCTGGCGAGCATGCTGCGGCCCAGGGAATCGCTGCCCAGGAAGTATTCCCAGCCGTATGCGGGATTGAACGGTGCTTTGTTGGCGAAGAGCAGATTCTGTTTTGTGGCGAGGTCACCCATCAGCGCAGGGCCCACCAGCGCTGTCAGGCCGATGAAAACCAGGATCAGTGCCGAGACGGTGGCGAAGCGGTCCTTGAGCAGGAGCCGGAAGAGGCCCGGCTTCGCGTCCTTGTTGTTGGGCCCGTCTTTCTCCGCGGGATGGAAATCGGCTGGCACGCGCTCCGGCGCCGAACCCTCGTTCAGTGAACTTTTCATGGCTACTCCTAGGCCTTTACCGTGACGGGACGGACGCGCGCGTCCAAGAGTGCGTAGCCCATGTCGATCAGGATGTTCAGCGCGAAGATCGCGACGGCGGTGAGCAGGACGGCTGCCTGCAGGACCGCGAAGTCCCGCTGCAGGATCGAATCGATCATGAGCTTGCCGATGCCCGGCCAGCCGAAGATGGTCTCCACCACCACGGCGCCGTTGACCAGGCCCACGGTCAGGTCACCGGCAACCGTGAGGGCCGGGGCAGCCGCGTTGCGGAGCGCATGGTGCGTGACCACGCGGAGCTCTCCTGCACCGCGGCTGCGGGCCAGCTTGATGTACGGCTCCGAGAGTGCGGAGACCATTGAGCCGCGGACAATCTGGACCAGCACACCGAACGGCCGCAGAAGCAGCGTGGCGATCGGCAGCACCCAGGCGCTGGCTCCCGACACACCGGATGTCGGCAGCCAGCCCAGGGTGATGGCGAAGACCCAGATGCCCACGATCGCCAGCCAGAAGTCCGGGATCGATGCGGCGGCCATGGAGACGAAACTTGAAATGCGGTCCGCGATGCCGTTCGGCTTCAGTGCCGCCCAGCAGCCCACCACCACGGCCAGGATAACGGCCAGCACCATGGTGGTGGCCGCCAGCTGCAGGGTGGCCGGGAAAGCACGCAGCGCCATCGCGGCGGCGTCCTGCCCGGTCCGCAGCGACTGCCCGAAGTCGAGCCGGAGCACGCCACCGAAATAGTCGGCCATCTGGACCAGCAGCGGCTGGTCCAGGCCGTTGCGTTCGGTGAAATCATCGCGCATCTGCTGCGTGGCGTTCAGCGGCAGGTACAGGCTGGCCGGGTTGCCGGTCATCCTGGCCAGCGCGAACACTCCGACAATCACCACCACCAGCGGCAGAGCGCTGGAGACTATCCGCTTCCTCAAGTAGATCAGCATGGCTGTCCTTCTCTCCCGGAGTACGGGTTAGCTTGCCGGGGTCATTTCCGAGACACGCAGTTCATCGCCGCTGGACGAATTGGGCGTGTAGTTCACGGATTTGGCCTTGCCGATGATGCCGGTCTGGTGGGAGATGTGGGCGAACTGGACAACCTTGTCGTTCTGGTAGGCGAAGATGTCCTCGAAAGCCTTCTTCCGCTCGTCGCCTGAGGCCGCATCGGCTTTCTTGATCATGGCGTCGAACTCCGGGGTGCCGAAGTAGCTTTGCGCCCCGGTTGAGAGCATGTACTGGTCCACCGTGAAGGCTGCGTCGCCGGCCTGGTTGCCGTGCTGGGTCATCAGCGCCACTGCGCCTTCGTCCCCGGGGAAGGGACGGACCTGGTAGGTCAGGTGCTGGCTGGTCTCAAGCATCTTGAGCTTGACGTTCAGGCCGGCCTGGCTCAGCTGCTCCTGCAGGACCTGGCCCAGTTCGGTGATCTTGGGGAACTGGGCGCTGCGGACCACCATGGAAATCTGCTTGGACGTGTCAACGCCGTCGGCCTTCGCTTCCGCAACGAGTGACTTGGCCTTGTCCAGGTCGAATGCCCAGCCTTCCAGCGCGGAGTTGTGCCCCACGATTCCCTCCGGGACCAGCTGCGCGGCCACCTGGTGCTTGCCCTGGTAGAGCGAGTTGACGATTCCCTCTTTGTCAATGGCGAAGTTGATGGCCTGGCGGACGCGGATGTCGTTCAGCGGCGCCTCGTTGGCGTCAAGGCGCAGGGCCACAGTCTCGTTGTTGGGATAGTCCAGGCCGAGGTCGCCGATGTTGTCGTCCGGGCTGAGCCCCATGGCCACGTCCGCTTCGCCGCTGGTGATCATGGCAGCGCGCACGGAACTTTCGGAACGCCACTGGTACTCCGCCTTGGCGTAGGCGGGTTTGTCGCCCCAGTAGCCGTCCCAGCTGGCGAGGGTGATCTTCTGGCCGGCGTCCCACGTCTCGATCTTGTAGGGGCCCGTTCCGATCGGCTCGCGGACCTTTTCGGTGGCGCTCGTGGAAGTCGGCACTACTTCAAGGAACGAGAGCCGCAGCGGCAGGATGGGGTCAGGCTCCGGAGTGGCGACGGTGAGGGTGGTGGCATCCACGGCCTTTACAACAAGGTCTGCATCACCGAAGACGTAGCCTTCCACGTTGCAGCCGAGCTTCGAATTGATGGCCCGTTCGATGGTGAACGCGGCGGCATCGGCGTTGAACGGCGTGCCGTCCTGGAAGGTCACGCCTTCGCGGAGCTTGAGTGTCCATTCGGTGTCACTGGTGGCTTTCCATTCGGTGGCGAGCTTGGGTTCCAGCTCGCCACTCTGGGGATTGCGCTCGATCAGCGGTTCGGTGACGTTGGACCGCATCACCACACCGGTGGACGTCAGGTTCGATTCACACGCTTCCAGGGTGGGCGGCTCCTGGCCGAGCACCACACGGACGGTGGTGGAGGAGCTGCCGGTCGCTTCGGTGTTGGCAACCGAACAACCGCTTAGGCCCAGCACCGCAACGGAGGCCAGGGCCGGCCATTTAAGTGCGGCAGCGGGAAAGGAGAGCTTTGAAGAAGACATCATTGGGTTCCTCCGAATTGGATATTGCGGCAGCGGGCTGATTCCGGAGCCCGGGACGGGTCATCGGGAACAGCTGCTTGGGCCGCGCTGGACTCAAGCTATTTCAGGTGAGGGGGCTCCACAAGGTTGGAGCGTCCCGCCGGGGACGTGCGGCCGGACCGCGGCACGGCTGGCAGGACCTGTGATGGCCGCCACTCCGCCCCGAAATCCGCGCCGTTCCGCCAGAGTCGTCCGATCAATCCACTTCGGGCATCGAACCATGCCATTTACATGTTGGACGCGTATGGATCAGAAACCTAGTGTGCAGATATGAAGAACATCGCCGTCCTCCAGGTAGGGCCCCTCATGCCAGCCGTCCAAGAACCCATCACCAGCGAGTACGGGGCTGTCCGGCTGCCGGAGCCCGGCCCGGGGCGGGAAGAATTCCTGCAGCAACACGGCGGCACCTTCGACGTCGCCGTGACGTCCGGAAAAGTCGGTGTCGGCACCGACCTTATGCGCGCACTGCCGAACCTTCGCGCCGTCGTCAATTTCGGCGTCGGCTACGACACCACGGACGTGGCTCAGGCCGCCGAACGCGGCATCGCCGTCAGCAACACCCCTGATGTCCTCAACGACTGCGTGGCTGACACTGCCATGGCTCTGTACTTGGACGTGCTGCGCCAGACCAGCGCGGCGGACAGGTTCGTCCGCCGCGGCGACTGGCTCGGCACGGGAAACTTTCCCCTTGCCACCAAAGCGAGCGGAAAGCGGGTCGGCATCCTCGGCCTGGGCCGGATCGGGCGGGTCATTGCGCGCCGGCTGGAAGGGTTCGATTGTGCCATCAGCTACCACAGCCGCAATCCCGTGGACGGCGTGGCATACGAGTACAAAGCGTCACCCCGCGACCTCGCGGAGGGCTGTGACGTCCTGATTGTCGCCGCCGCGGGCGGACCTGATTCGGCGCGGCTCGTTGACGCCGGTGTTATTGAGGCGCTCGGTCCCAATGGCTACCTCATCAACATCGCCCGGGGATCCGTGGTTGACGAGGATGCCCTTGTTGCTGCCCTGCTTGGCGGCCGGCTCGCAGGGGCAGGCCTGGACGTTTTTGCCGATGAGCCGAAGGTCCCCGAAGACCTCCTGGCACTCGACAACGTGGTGCTCCTGCCCCACTTGGGCAGCGGCACCCACGAAACCAGGGCGGCAATGGCTGAACTGACCCTCGCCAACCTTCGCCGGTTCGCGGCCGAGGGAACACTCGTGACGGCGGTCCAGCCATGAGCGTGGCGGTGGGCTACGTCGCCACGCAGGAGGGCCGGGCCGCCCTGAGCGCAGCAATCCGGGAAGCAGCGCTTCGGCGGACGGACCTGCAGATCCTGGGTCCGGTCCCCGGCCAGGGTTCCAAGGACGCGGAAGCGGACATCCGCAATGCCATCGCTGACGCAGCGGCAGCAGGCGTGCCGGCGTTCCTTCGCGAAGGTGACGGCGACGAGGCGGCAGACCTCATGATCGACATGATCGACGCGTCCTATGAAGAGGACGTTGAGCTGGTTGTCATCGGTGTGCGCCGGCGTTCCCCCGTGGGGAAGCTCTTCCTCGGCAGCACCGCCCAGCGGGTCATCCTGGAAGCCGGCTGTCCGGTGACCGCTGTTAAGGCCGACGTCGGCCCGCGCACCTGAGCGGCACGGCTGCCCGCTCAGTTTCCGCGGGCCAGCACCTGCCCCTTGAAAAACCCGGGCTGCAGCCGGGACATCACCAGCATGACCACCACGCCCAGCAGGATCACGCCCATGCCCAGGATGAACACCATCCCCACCCCGCCCACCGATGATCCGGAGCCGTACCCGGGATCCATGGAATCGGACGCGGTCTTGAAGAACATCACCAGCAGGATGACGCCGCCCAGCAGAGGCGCCAGGAACTTGAAGAAGAAGGAACGGCCGTTGCTGAATGCCTGGGCCCGGAAGAACCAGACGCAGGCCAGTGCTGTGATGCCGTAGTAGAAGCAGATCATCATCCCCAGCGCCGTGATGGTGTCCCAGAGTGCGTTCTCCGAGGTTGTCCGGGTGATGACGTAGAACGCTGCGGCGGCCACCCCGGCGGCGATCGTCGCGTAGCTCGGGGACTTGAACCGCGGGCTGACCTTGCCGAAGCGCCCCGGGAGTGCCTTGTAGTGACCCATCGACAGCAAGGTCCGCGCGGGCGAGACAAACGTGGACTGCAGCGAGGCAGCCGAACTGCTCAGGATCGCGAGGGACATCAGGATGGCGAACGGTCCCATCACCGGCCCGGCGAGGACAGCGAAGATGCTCGACTGGTTCTCCGGATTTCCGGCGCCCAGGCCCGTGTCGCCGACGCCCGCGAAGGACAGGGTGGCCAGCGCCACGGTCATGTAGATCGCCACGATCACCACGACGGTGACGGTGGCCGCCCGCCCCGGAGTCTTCTCCGGGTTCCTGGTTTCCTCGTTCATGGTCAGGGTGACGTCCCAGCCCCAGTAAATGAAGATGGACAGGGAAACTCCGGCCGCGAAGGCCGAGAAGGAGCCCACCGCGAACGGATTGAACCAGTCCGGGGAGATGGCCGTCGCATCAAACGCCGTCCCGTTGGCCACGTGGCTGAAGGCAGCAACGGCAAACCAGCCCAGCACCAGCAGCTGGAACGCCACCAGGACATACTGCACGCCCTTGGTGGCTTCCATGCCCCGGTACGAAATCCAGCAGGCCACAGCAATGAATACCAGCGTGGTGGCGATGTTCAGCGGAAGGTTCTTGCTCAGCTCGCCCAGCTCCGGGTTCCCGAACAGCTGGGCCAGCATGAGGTAGAAGAAGTCGACGGCGACGGCCGCCAGGTTGGACAGCACAATAATGGTGGCAGCGATCAGCCCCCAGCCGCCCATCCAGCCAATCCACGGACCAAAGGCGCGCGATGCCCACGTAAACGAGGTGCCGGCGTCGGGCATTGCATTGTTCAGTTCCCGGTAGCCGAGCGCCACCAAAATCATGGGGATAAAGCCCACCAGGAAGATCGCCGGCAGCTGGACTCCAACCTCCGAGACCGTTGGCCCCAGCGCCGCCGTCAGCGTGTACGCCGGCGCAATGCAGGAAACCCCGATGACGACGGCCCCCACCAGCCCCACTGCCCCGGCCTTCAGGCCCTTGCTGCTCAGGCCATTCCCGGCCGGATCTTTACCGGGCAGGTCATTACCGGGCATTTTGTCGGGGCTGCCGGGCAGCTGCGCAGTCACTTCTTTGGAACTCATGGCCTTGCCTCTCTTGGTTCATTCGACGCTGAATGGATGTGAGCGCTGCGCTCAGCCGACGGCTGCCACGGCCTCGTGAGCCGCGCGGGATGCCCCTGCCGCCGCCAGGATGGCCGCCGCCGTGCGCCGCCCCATGCGGACGGCGCCGTCAACATGCTGGTAGCCTTCTGCGGCGATGTCCGAGGAGCACCAGTAGATGGGGCCGACGGGGGCGTGCTGGTCCTTGCCGTAACGGTGCAGCCCGCCCAGGTCATAGCTCGCTGCATAGGCGCCCCGGGTCCACTCCTCAGAGCCCCAGTCGGATTCGTAGTACACCTCGGGCGTCAGGGCTTTGTCCCCCAGGAACCCGGCGATCGATTCCAGGATGGCGCGGCGGCGGTCTTCGGCACTCAGCTCGAAGACGGCGTCGGCCTTTTCATCCGACACGAAGCCCACCAGCGTTCCACGTGAATCACCGTGGTTGGTGTTGTCGTAGACCTCCTGGACCAGCGATCCGGCACCGAATCCCGTGCCGGACAGGCCCTCTTCACGCCAGAACGGAGTGCTGTAGACGGCATGGACCTTGATGACGAGGCCCAGCGACTGGTGCTGGTGCATCTGGTGCTGCCGCCGCGGAAGCGGGGGGTTAAAGGACACCCGTGAGTAAAGGTTCGGCGGCACTGCCATGATCACAAACCGGGCGCTTACTGTGGCGCGCTCCGAAACAACGGTGACGCCGTGCCCGCTCTCCTCCCAGATGACGGTGCCCACCGGACTGTTAAGTACGACGTCGGCGCCCAGCTCCTGTGCCTGCAGCAGTGAGACCTGCTGCATCCCGCCGATGACCCGTTTGTCCAGGATGAAGTCTTCGTCGGTGAGGTGGCTGAAGGACCCGGCGGAGGCTGCCATCAGGACCGCCTGCAGTGCCGAAAACGCGTGTGCCGGCTTGGTGAGCATGCCGCCGGCGATGAACAGGCCAATGTTGTTGCAGGCCTCCTCGTCGCTGGAGTTTTGGCGCAGCCAGTGGTGGAAGGAAATGGTGTCCAGTTCGCGGGCTTTGGGGTGTGCCCAGGGTTCGGTGGCGCCGATTTCCGCGGCGAGGCCGTCCAGGATGCCCACCAGCTTGTCCATTTCCATGCGGGTGGCTGCACTTACCGGAAAGGAATCGCCGGTATACCGGGTTTTCCGGCCGTCCGCTCCGATGTAGACGGACTCGCCGTCACGGAAGCGGGAGTAGGTCTCCAGGCCGAGTTCGGCCAGGAGTTCCAGCAGCGCTGTCTGGTCCGGCGAGACCCACTGGCCACCGATTTCCAGCATGGCCCCGTCGATGCTGTCGGTCCAGGTCCGGCCGCCCACGCGGTCCCGCGCTTCAAGCACTGCCACGCTGAGGCCGGCCTTCTTCAGCTCGCGGGCAGCGGTGAGCCCGGATGGTCCGGCGCCAACGATTACAACGTCGCGGTCAAAATTCAACATGATGTCCTCTCTCCGGCGCTTCGAGTGATACGAAGCACTAAATGAATGCTATTCATTTAGTAGGACTATAGCTGGTGCGCGACCGGCGGGGAAGGGGCCGGTGGAATAATGCTGGGGACACTGCCCGCAGAAAGGCCAGCAATGCCGGCATCACCAGCCGATTCGCCCAGCACGAGGGAACGCGCAACGGCACCGAATACCGGTGCGGCACGGCGCCGCGCGGGTCGGCCGCCTGCTGCCATCCTGGACCTGGCGGGAATAACCACTGCGGCGCTGCGGCTCGTCAGCAGGAACGGCTACGCCGGACTCACCATGGCCGCGCTGGCCCGCTCACTGAACGTGGCGCCGTCGGCCCTCTACAACCACGTGGCATCCAAACGGGACGTGCTACTGCTCGTCGAAGACCACCTGACTGCCCTGGTGGACGTGACGGCCTTCGCCGCGGAACCCTGGGAGTCGGCGGTGCGGAAATGGGCGTGGAGTTACCGGGACGTCTTCGCGGAGCACACGCCCCTGATCCCCGTCATCGCGGTACTTCCCGTGACGGACGCCCCCCAGACGCTTGCCATGTATGAGACGGTCAGCGCCGGCTTCCGGGCGGCCGGTTTTCCTGAGGAGCGGATTGTGTCCGCCATCGTGGCCCTGGAATCGTTCATCTTCGGCTCGGCCTTCGACGTCACCGCCCCGGCGGACATTTTCGATTCCGGCACCATGGCCGAATCTACGCCGAGCTTCACGGGGGCAGTCCGGAGCCTGGCCGCCCAGGGATACGAGAACCCTGCAGACGTGGCGTTCAGCCTGGGGCTCGAGGCCCTGATTGCGGGCTTCGGCGCTTTGCGGCAGTAGGCCGGCGTTAGACGGCGTTAAACAAAGGAACCCCGGTCCGAAGACCGGGGTTCCTTCAATTGCGTGCGCGAGGGGGGATTTGAACCCCCACGCCCTTTCGGACACTGGCACCTGAAGCCAGCGCGTCTGCCGTTCCGCCACTCGCGCGCAACTTCTTTTCCTCGAATCGCGGCCGGTTTCCCGTATCCGCAACCTTGTAAAAGCAGCGAGATCAAGCATAACGGACACCACCGGTAAAACACCAATTGAGCTCCGGAGGCCGCCGGGTCCGCCGCCGCGGAAGCCCCGCTTCGCGCGGAAATCCGAACTTTTCCGGCCGCCCGGCCGGTCGGGATTAAGGTCATTCACAGGCCTGCCCAGTAGTATCTGATGTAGTAGTGCCTGCCGCTGCACGGCGGAGCACTGCGTACTTAACTGCACTGCCGGTTGAGTTCCGGAACGAATACTGCCCCGCTGCCGGGGGGAAAGGAGAAGGACCATGGGATTGCTGGACAAGGTCGAGCGCGGCATCGAAAAGGCCGTCCGCGGTGTCTTCTCCACCGGCTCACGGGCCCAGGTGGAACCGGTGGAGATCGCCAGCCGCCTCCGCCGGGAATTGGACCACAAGTCACTCACGGTTGCGGCCGGCCGCACGCTGGCACCGAACGTGTTCGACGTCCAACTTAGTGAGAACGACTTCACCCGGGCGCAGGAGTGGGGCACACCGCTGGCTGAAGAGCTGTGCGACGTTGTCATCAACCACGTCCGCAGCCAGGGCTACACCCTGCAGGGTCCGGTCCGGATTTCTTTCCGCCGCGCCGAGGAACTCCGTGCCGGCGATTTCGAAATTGCCTCGTCCACGGAGAAGTCCTCCGGCGGTTCGGGCTCACCCGCCCCCCGGCCCAACATGCCGGCCGCACCAACCCGCCCGCCGGTCCGGCTGCAGCCCGTCCTGGACATCGACGGCCAGAGGTACTCCCTCAATGCCCCGTCCATCGTCCTGGGCCGCTCCTCGGAAGCCGACATCCTGGTTGACGACACCGGCGTGTCCCGCCGCCACCTGGAGATCCGCACAGCCAGCGGCGTCACCAGTGCTGTTGACCTGGGCTCCACCAACGGCAGCTACGTCAACGGCCACAAAGTAGCGGGCAGCACCGAACTGACCGACGGCTCCACCATCACGATGGGACGGACAAAGATCATCTTCCGCCTGCTTCCCGCCAACCCTGGTGGCCGCGCATGAGCGACATGAGCGAACTGACCATCACCGCCCTGCGGTTTGGTTTCCTGATCCTGCTCTGGGTCCTCATTTTCAGCATCGTGTCGGCCATGCGCCGCGACCTGATGGTAGGCCGGAAAGCGGCCGCCGGGACTCCCACCGCGAGGCAGGTCCGCAAAAACCCTGAGCTGGCCGAGGCTCCCCCGCAGCCGCTCAAACAGCAGGCCCACCAGCTGGTGGTCACCGAAGGCCCGCTGAAAGGCACCACAGTTCCGCTCGCCGCCAGCCCCATCCTGTTGGGCCGGGCCCAGGAAGCAACCTTGGTCCTCGAAGACGACTACGCCTCGGGCCGCCACGCCCGGCTGTTCCCGCAAGGCAGCCGCTGGTTCATCGAGGACCTCGGCTCCACCAACGGCACCTATCTGGCCGACCAGCAACTTACCCGGGCCCTGCCCGTTGAGCTTGGCGTACCCGTGAGAATCGGCAAGACGGTCATCGAATTGAGGCCATAGCAATGGCCGCCGAAACCCCCGCAGACGAGGCCCGGCCCGTTCAGCGGCCCCTCATCATGCGCTATGCAGCGCGATCCGATGTGGGCCGCATCCGGGCCAAGAACGACGACTCCGCCTATGTGGGCCGTCATCTGGCAGTGGTAGCGGACGGCATGGGCGGACACGCAGGCGGCGATGTTGCCTCGGCCGCCACCGTCCTGGACATGCTTCACCTGGACCACGGGGACTACCACGGTGACGCCCTCACGGTCCTGGCCGATGAAATCCAGACGGCAAACTCGCTGCTGTCCGAACTGGTCCACATCAATCCCAAACTTGCCGGCATGGGCACCACTGTCACGTCCCTTCTTCTTGCCGAGGGCAAACTGCACTTCGCCCATATCGGCGACTCCCGGGCCTACCGTCTCCGCGACGGTGAGTTCGAACAGGTCAGCGTGGACCACACCTTCGTGCAGCGCCTCATCGACGAAGGCCGGCTCCGGCCCGAGGAAGCCGAGACCCATCCGCACAAGAACGTCCTGATGCGCGTCCTGGGCGACGTCGATGCCAGCCCCGAACTGGATCTGGACACGCTGGACGTCAAGCCGGGTGAACGGTGGCTGCTCTGCTCTGACGGACTCAACTACGTGGCCGGGCACGTGGTGGAACGCACCGTCCGGGAAACAAAGGACCTGCGCGAGTGCGTGGAAACCCTGGTTGACCTCACCCTTGAAGCCGGTTCACCGGACAACGTCACCGTGATCATGCTGGAAATCGTGGAGGAAACGCACGACGACGTCAGTACCGCCGCCGTCGACGTCATTCCTCCCGGCCTGCCCGCCGCTGCCGCCACACCTGACGGGGCTGGCGAAACGGCGAAGAAAAAGGCCGCGGACGAAGAGGCGGCCACGGCTGGAACCACGCCGGCAACCAACCCGGACGGCCAGCCGGCGGCTACCGAACCGTCCGCCTCCACCGATCCCCATCTGGGCGAGCACCTGTCGGCCGAGGTCCTGCGCCAAGAGCTGGCCTCACGGCCCCATGAACTTGTCGGAGCTGCGGCCACTGCGGCGGAATCCGGGTCCATTCCCACCATTGCCGGCCGTACCGTAGCCAGGCGTGCCGCCACCGTCCTCACGCACAAGGCGGAGCCCGCCGACACCGAAACGGACGAGATCCTGGAGCCGGCCAAACCGCGCCGCTGGGTCACCTGGACCATCGCCGCCTCCGTGCTCCTGGTCCTGACCGTGGGCCTTTGGCTTGGCTATGCCTGGACCCAGACCCGTTACTACATCGGGGAATTCGATTCGCGCGTGGCAATCTACAACGGGGTTTCGCAGCGGCTTGGCCCCATCCAGCTCTCTACCCTCGAGGCCGTGACAGAAATCCGGATGGACTCCTTGCCCCAGTTCTCCCAGCAGCGGGTGCGGCAGACGGTGCCGGCACGGGACCTCTACGATGCCCAGCGGATCGTGAAGAACCTCGAAGGCACCGGCACCATTGCCCCGTCCGACGAATGCCTCACCGCGTCCCCGTCGCCGACCGCTGCTGCCACCACTCCGCCGGCTGATGAAGCGAGTCCCGCCGCACCCGCGCCGTCGCCGGCTGCGTCTGACCCGGCTGCCGCGCCGGCCCCTGCCGCAACACCCAGCCCGACCGTCACCTGCGAGGTGGGCCAATGAGCCAGCTGAACACCATGCCCAAACCCCGGCGCAATGTGGAGCTGCTGCTGCTCCTGCTGGCCCTTGCTGTCGGCATCGGCGCGAACATGCTGGTGGGTGTGGACCAGGAGAAGGCCTTCGACTCGGACTTCTGGTTCCAGTCCAGCCTCCTGGCGGTCGCCGCGATCGTCTTCCACCTGGTTCTGCGCGTCAGGGCGAAATATGCAGATCCGGTAATACTTCCAATTGTGGTTGCCCTGAACGGCATCGGCCTGGCAATGATTCATCGCCTCGATGCCCCCGGCGATGACACCGGCAACAACCAGCTGCGCTGGACCGTTATTGCCATGGCCGTTGCGATCGGCGTGATCTGGTTCCTCAAGGACCACCGGATCCTCCGCCGTTTCACCTACATTTCGCTGGCTGTGAGCGCATTCCTGCTGATCCTTCCCCTGGTCCCCGGCATCTCCGCCGGCGAAATCCTCGGCGCCCGCGTTTGGATCAGGGTGGGACCCATGACCTTCCAGCCCGGCGAAATTGCCAAGATCACGCTCGCCATATTCTTTGCCGGGTATCTCTCGTCAAACCGTGACCTGATCCTGCTGGCCGGCCGCAAGATCGGCCCGCTGCAGTTCCCCCGGTTCAAGGACATGGGCCCCATGATCACCGCCTGGCTGGTCAGCATCGGTGTGCTGATCTTCCAGCGTGACCTCGGGTCCTCCGTCCTCTTCTTCGGCCTGTTCATTGTGATGATCTATGTGGCCACCAGCCGCATCAGCTGGGTGGTGATCGGCGTCGCGCTGATCCTGGGCGGAGGCTTTGTTGCCTCGCGGGTCTTCTCGCACGTCGGCCTCCGCATTGACGGCTGGCTTAATGCCTTCACCGCCGAGGTCTACGACCGTTCCCCCGGCGGCAGCCACCAAATCGTGCAGGGGCTCTTTGGCATGGCCAACGGCGGACTGGTGGGGACCGGACTGGGCCAGGGCAGGCCCAACCTTGTCCCCTTCGCCAACAGCGACATGATCATCGCCTCCCTCGGTGAGGAACTGGGCCTGATCGGGCTCTTCGCCGTGGTGATGATGTACCTGCTGCTGTTCACGCGCGGTTTCCGGGCCGCGCTGGGCACCCGTGATGCGTTCGGTAAACTCCTCGCCTGCGGCCTGTCCTTCGCCGTGGCCCTGCAGTGTTTTGTGGTCATCGGCGGTGTGACCCGGCTGATCCCGCTGACCGGGCTGACAACCCCGTTCCTCGCAGCCGGCGGTTCCTCACTGCTGGCCAACTGGATCATCGTGGGCCTGCTGCTCATGATTTCCCACACGGCCCGGGGCCCGGTTGACACGACGCCCATGCCGCCGGGGGCCGGGACTGAAAACGAAGCAACCAAGACACAAACCGAGGCGGTGAAACCCCTGTGAACCAGGCCATCAGGAACTCATGGGTTGCGGCCATCGCGCTCTTCGCCCTGCTCTTCGGTGCACTGAGCTATGTCCAGGTGGTTGGCGCCGACGATCTCAAAGCCAACGCCTGGAACAACCGCGCCATCCTGCAGGACTACTGCAACGATCGCGGGGCCATCATTGTGGGCGGGGACCCCGTGGCCGAATCCGTTGAGGCTACGGAGCAGTGCGGGTTCCAGCGGACCTACCCGCAGCCCGAGCTGTATGCGGGCCTGACCGGTTTCTTCTCGCAGAACCACGGTGCCACCGGACTGGAGCAGGCCATGCGCGAACAGCTCGCGGGCAGCTCGGACCAGCAGTTCCTGGACCGTGTCGGACAGCTCTTCCTGGGCAGCCAGCCAAAGGGTGCATCGGTGGAACTCACCATCGACCCTGCGCTCCAGAAGCTGGCATATGACCTGATTCCGGACGGCCAGCGCGGATCCATCGTGGTTACCAATCCCAAGACCGGCGCCATCCTGGCCATGGCTTCCAAGCCCTCATATGACCCTAATCTCATCGCCGTCCAGGACCCCGCAGCCGAGACCGCCAACATCAATGAGCTGCTCCAGGTTCCCGGGATCAACCTGTACCAGAACGTCAGCGGACCCACGGGAGAGATGCTCGCCCCGGGTTCTGTGTTCAAGCTGGTGACCACCGCCGCGGCCCTGAGCTCCGGGAAGTACAACAAGGACAGCGAGCTGCCCAATCCAGCGCAGATGCCGTTCCCCGGAATCGCCTACACGCTGCCCAACTACGCCGGCGGCAACTGCTACACCCGGGACACCGCCGGCTTTGCCTTCGCCCTGCAGCAGTCCTGTAATACCCCGTTCGCCAGCATCGCCCTCGACATCGGCCGGGACGCCATCGCTGAACAGGCGGCGAAGTTCGGGTTCGGCGAGGACATGGGCGACCAGCTCAAGCTGGCCTATGCAAAGGGCAGCGGTTTCCCGGAAGAACTGGACGGACCGGGCCTGGCCCAGTCCGTGATCGGCCAGAAGGATGTGCGCACCACGCCGCTTCAGGTGGCCATGATGACCGCGGCCATTGCGAACAACGGCGTCCAGATGAGCCCCAGCCTGGTCAAGACCCTGCGGTCCCCGGATTTGCGCGTTATCGATGAGCCCAAGCCTGAAGCACTGCGGACGTCGACCACACCGGAAATTGCCAAGCAGATCACCGAGTGGATGACCAGCGCGGTGAGCCAGGGGATCGCCGGCGCCGCGGGCGTCCCCGGGGTCCAGGTGGCCGGCAAGACCGGAACCGCCGAATTGGGCAACGGCCTGAACAACTCCTGGTTCACGGGGTTTGCCCCGGCGAACAACCCGCAGGTGGGTGTCACCATCGTCATGGAGGGCGTAGACATCACCACCGGCGCACAGCTAACCAGTCCGAACGCGAAGAAGATTTTTGAGGCGGTGTTGAATAAGTGAGGCCAACAACAGGAATCACCCTCGGCGGCAGATTCCAGCTGACCACACGGATTGCGATTGGCGGGATGGGCGAGGTCTGGAAGGCCAAAGACCTGGTCCTGGGCCGCATCGTCGCCATCAAGGTGTTGAAGGAGGAGTACACCGGCGATCCCGGGTTCCTCCAGCGCTTCCGAGCCGAGGCACGCCACACCGCACTGCTGAACCACGTGGGCATCGCCAACGTCTTCGACTACGGCGAGGAAGAAGGCTCGGCCTACCTGGTCATGGAACTGGTCCCGGGCCAGCCGCTGAGCAGCATTATCGAGCACGAACAGGTGCTGTCCCCGGACCGCACCCTGTCCATGATGGCCCAGACCGCCCGCGCCCTCTCCGTGGCCCACGCCCAGGGCCTGGTGCACCGCGACATCAAGCCCGGCAACCTCCTCATCACGCCGGAGGGCCGGGTGAAGGTGACCGACTTCGGCATTGCCCGCCTGGCTGACCAGGTGCCGCTGACGCAGACGGGCCAGGTGATGGGCACTGCCCAGTACCTCGCTCCGGAGCAGGCCACCGGCCAGACAGCCACCGGCGCCTCGGACATCTACTCGCTCGGCGTGATCGGCTACGAGTGCCTCACCGGGCACCGGCCGTTCTCCGGCGAATCCCAGATCGCCATCGCGCTGGCCCAGGTCAACGATGCCCCGCCGCCGCTGCCGGAGTCCCTGCCCAAGCCGGTCCGCGCGCTCCTGATGTCCATGCTGGCAAAGGATCCCAAGAACCGTCCGGCCAATGCGATCAAGCTGGCTGAAGCCGCCGAAGCCATCCGCAACGGCGACATCAGCGCCGCACATGCCGCCGTCCCGGGCATGCTCCTGTTCGAAGCGGCCACGGGCCCCATCACGGCACCGGTGGACATTGCCACGGCTCCCACGGGCGTCATCGGGCCGAAGGACAGCAACACGACGTCGACGTCCGCGCTGCCGGTGCTCGGCGCCGCTGCCGGGGGTGCTGCCGCCGGTGCCGCCGCAGCGGGGGCAGCCGGTGCGGCAGCTGACGGCCCGGCCACCAGCGCCATGACCAGTACCGGAAGCACGCTGTCGCGGGCTGACGCGCTGGCCGCGGAGCGCAGCTGGATCCAGGAAGAGGATACGTACGACGACGAGCCCGCCGATGAGCCCGAACGCCGCGGCCGCAGTCCCTGGACCTGGCCGCTGATTGCGCTGATCCTGCTGGTGCTGTTTGCGCTGGTGGGGTTCTTCCTGACCCAGCAGGGGATTTTCTCCCCCGCCCAGAACGCAGCCACCACCTCCGCGTCGACCAGCCCGCCGGCGACGAGTGCCAGCCCCACCCGGACCTCACAATCCGCTACGGCTACGCCCACGCAGACCAGTGCTGCGCCCACCCAGACAACCGCAACGGTGAATATTATTCCCGAGGCATATCTTGGAAAGAACTTCCAGACGGTGCAGTCGGAGCTTTCCGCCATGGACCTGGACGTAACCGTCCAGTCGCAGGTGGACCCCAACTCCGCACCGAATACGGTCATCGCCCTGTCGCGGTCGGGACGGGTGGAAGTGGGTTCCCCGATCACAATCACTTACGCCGTCGCGCCCCCGGCCCCCGAACCGACGCAGACCACTGTGGAGCCCCAGCCCACCTCGACCCAATCAGCGCCGGCAACGGCCGGACTGCCTACCTGTAGCCCCGGCGCAGAGCCGGTACAGCCACCTACCTGCGCACCGTAGCCGCCTGGATTGCACGTGAACGATTCGCCCCGCACCCCGCTCCACCGGGAGGACAGCCTCCCGGTGGATAATCAGCGTGTCCTCAGCGGCCGCTACGAACTCGGCGCCCTGATCGGCCGCGGGGGGATGGCGGACGTCCACAGCGGACTGGACACCCGTCTTGGCCGGACAGTGGCCATCAAGCTGCTCCGCCCGGATATGGCCAGGGATCCGCAGTTCCAGGCCCGGTTCAAGCGCGAAGCCCAGTCCGTTGCGGCGCTGAACCATCCGTCCATTGTGGCCATCTATGACACGGGCGAACATCTGGTCCAGGACGGCTCCGAGGACAATGTCCGCGTGCCTTACATTGTGATGGAGTTCGTGGAGGGCAAGACTCTCCGCGATCTCATCCGGGCCAAGGAAGTGAGCATCGACCGGGCCATCGAGTTCTGCCTCGGTGTCCTCTCGGCCCTTGAGTACAGCCACAAAGCGGGCATCGTCCACCGGGACATCAAACCGGCCAACGTGATGTACTGCGAGGGATCCAACTCGGTCAAGGTCATGGACTTCGGGATCGCCCGGGCCATGGCGGATTCCTCGGCCACCATGACCCAGACCCAGGCAGTGGTGGGAACCGCCCAATATTTGTCGCCGGAACAGGCCCGGGGCGAAACCGTGGACGCGCGCAGCGACCTCTACTCGGCGGCCTGCCTGCTCTACGAAATGCTCACCGCACGCCCGCCGTTCGTCGGCGACAGCCCGGTATCGGTGGCCTACCAGCATGTCCGGGAGATCCCCCAGCCGGCCAGCAGCTTGAACCCCGAGGTGTCCCCGGCGCTGGACAGCGTCCTGGCCAAGGCGCTGCAGAAGAACCGCGACGACCGCTTCCAGGATGCCGCGGCGTTCCGTCGTGCGCTGCGGGCGGCCCGGGCCGGCGTCCCGGTTCCCGCGCTTCCCGCCACCGAGGCACCCACGGATCCCAACGACCACGTCCCCACGCCAGATTCACCCGCCACCGAGGCGTTCGGCCTCACCGGAGCCGGCCACTTTGATGACACACCCACGGGCCGGTACAACCTCGCGGACATGCACAACGAGGGCACAAGCGTCCTTGCGCAGTCGTCAGCACCGCTGGAAGTGCAGGAAGCGGACGTACTGCCCCTCGGCTTCCCGCCCGAACGTGAGCGGACTGTACGGCAGAAGTCCCGGCGTCGTACGTGGATTGCCACCCTGGTGGTTCTGACGCTGCTGGTCCTCGCGGGCGGTGGCCTGTGGCTGTTTCAGATCATGAACCAGCCCCCGCCCCCGCCGCCCAAAGTGGAGGTGCCCGTGGTTGCCTCCCTCACGGAATCGGCGGCCTTGCAGCGATTGTGGGAGGCCAACCTCCGCCCCAAGACAGAACGCCTGACCCATGAGACGGTGCCCAAGGGGTCCGCCATCGGAACCGATCCGGCGGCGGGCGCATCCCTGGATCCCAATGCCGAAGTGATCCTGAACATCTCCGAAGGTCCAAGCGCCCTGAAGATCCCCGAAAACCTTCCCGGCCAGACGGAGGCGGCGGCCCGCGATATCCTGCGCCAGACTGGGCTGGTCGGCGCCCCGTCCACTACCGAGGCGAACAGCGCCACGGTTCCCCGCGGCCGGGTGATCACCACCAGCCCGTCGCCTGGCCAGATGGTGGCTCCGGGCAGCACGGTGGAGATTGTCGTTTCCACTGGCAAGGTCGCCATGCCGGAGCTTCGTGGCCGCACCCGTGCAGAGGCTGAAACGGCGCTTCAGGACCTGGGACTGGTACCCAACGTGCAGGAAGTTGAGAACTCGCAGGTGGAACCTGGCCGGGTGACCGACCAGAGCGAGCCCGGGAACGTTGCCGTTGACCAGGGTACGACCGTCAACGTGGTGGTGGCCAAAGCACCACCGCCGCCGCCCACACCAACGCCAACACCCACTCCCACCCCGACCCGCACCGGCGACAGGGACAGGGACTGACCGCACCCGCCAAAGCAGCGCGGGACAAAAAGCCGCGCGGAGTTCCTGTCAGTGCTGGATAAGCGGGCTCAACGTGGCCGCCCGGGCGGCCGCACCCGTCATGCCGAGGGATTCCAGCCAGTTGCCCAGCATCTGGTAGCCGCCCTCGGTCAGGACTGATTCAGGGTGGAACTGCACGCCGACCAGCGGTGCAGTGCGGTGCTGCAGGCCCATGATTACGCCCGACGACGTCTCGGCAGTGATCTCCAAAACGTCCGGGATGGTGTCCCGCACCGCTGCCAGGGAGTGGTACCGCGTAGCCGTCACGGGGGAGGGGAGCCCGGCAAAGACACTGGTTCCGTTGTGCTCCACGAGGGACGTTTTGCCGTGCATCAGTTCCGGCGCGTGGGTCACCGTGCCGCCATAGGCTTCGGCCAGCGCCTGGTGGCCGAGGCAGACACCGAACATTGGCTTGTTGTTCGCGCCGCACCATTTGATCAGCTCAATGCACACCCCTGCTTCAGCGGGGTTGCCCGGGCCGGGCGAGACCAGGACGCCGTCGCGGCTCTCTGCGAGCTCGATGGCCTCGGCAAGGGTGACGTCATCGTTGCGGACAACGGTGGTTTCGGCGCCCAGTTCCTGGAGGTAGCCCACCAGGGTGTAAACAAAGCTGTCGTAGTTGTCTACGACCAGGATCTTGGTTGTGGTCATGGCTGGCTTGTGGCACCAATCGTTGAGTCGGTGAATTGGGTGAGATCGGACATCCAGGGGAACAGGAACTGGACCATCAGGACCAGGGCGCCGGCGATGAGCACCAGTGAGGTGAAAATGCGCAGCCAGAGGGGTCCCGGAAGGTGGCGGAAAATCCAGCCATACATCAGCTTCCCCCTACGGCTGCGGCAACCTGGGCCGCGATTTCGGCCGGCGGACCCGCCGAGGCAGGCCGCCAGCTGTCCAGCATCGCGTAGGCGATGATGCGTTCCTCGGCGCCGAAGCGCGGGTTGCAGCTGGTCATGGTGAGGTAGCTTTCGGTGGGGGTTACGCCCGGGCGGGTGGGCACCGGTTCCAGCACGTTGGTCTGGGACGGCATCACTATCTGGTTGTTCCGGAACACGTAGACGTAGTATCCGTCCTTGGTCTGGACGTAAATCTTATCGCCAGGCACCAGGGTGTGGATGTTGTCCAGGACAGCCCCGTGCGTCTGCCGGTGGCCGGCCACCGCAAAGTTACCCACCGAACCCGGCATTGCCGTGGTGGGGTAGTGACCCAGCCCAAGCGTGTCCAGGACATCGTGAGTGGTTCCCTGCACGATGGGCCGGGTGTAATTGGCGCCGAACCTGGGGATATACATGATGCCGATGGTGCCGGCGTGGCCCGGTGCTGTGCCGACCACGGGCTCTCCATAGTCCACCGGCTCCGCCTGCGTTCCGGTAACGGGGGCCGGCTCCGATGGGGCCGCACTGCCGAGTTCCTGGGCGAACTCCTTGATGACCGCACTCTGCCGGGCATCTGATTCCACGTTGGTCCACCACAATTGCCAGGCCACAAACAGCAGCAGGATGATCCCGGCCGTGATGAGCAGTTCGCCGAACACCTGCACGGTCCCGCGCAGAACGGAGGCGCGGGCCGGCCTCAAACCGGCAGGCGGCCTGGCGGCACGCCTCGCCCTCTCCTGCACTACCACGCGTTCTCCTCGGGGCTGCCGCCTCGGGCACAAGTGCGCCCTGAACTGCGGCTAGAATTGACTGCTAGTAAGAATCCAGATTTGACCAAGATCGCGCAGACCGCTGGCAACTTCCTTCTTGCAGGATATCAAGCCCTCGGCGCCGAGCTTGTTCCAGCCCGCCAAGGAGAGCACGTGCCCGAGTCAAAGCCACGCCGGAAGTCTTCCAGCGCAGCCCAGCCCGCATCCACGACGCAGGCGTACAAGCCCAACGCAGTCTGGTTCAAGCCCGTGATGTTTGGCCTGATGATCATTGGACTCCTGTGGATCATCACCTTTTACATCAGTGAAGGCCGGTTCCCCGTCCAAGCCTGGGAGTCGTGGAATATTGTGGCCGGCTTCGGCATCGCCATCATCGGCTTCCTGATGACAACACGCTGGCGCTCCTGACGCTGGCCGCGGTACCGGCATGACCCCCGCCGCCGCGCGTACGGACGGCACCATAATTGGCGACGACGGACTGGCCCGTCCGCCCTGGGCCTCCGTGGATCCCCTCCTGCGTGAGTACTACGACTCTGAGTGGGGCCTTCCCGTCCGGGATGAGCACGGACTGTACGAACGAATCAGCCTGGAAGGATTCCAGGCCGGCCTGTCCTGGGCCACCATCCTCCGCAAGCGTCCGGCCTTCCGGAGCGCCTTCCATCATTTCGACCCGGACGCTGTTGCCGCCTTCACCGAGGCGGATGTTGAGCGTCTCCTGCAGGACCCCGGCATTGTCCGTAACCGGCTCAAAATCCGGGCCACCATCAACAATGCCCGCGCCACCGTCTCGCTCCGGGAACGGGGAGGCCTGGTTGATTTCGTCTGGCAGTTCCAGCCCGGCACCACGCCCCGGCCGGCCACCCACGCCGACATCCCCACGCAATCTCCCGAGTCCGTAGCGCTGTCCCGGGCACTGCGCAAAGAGGGCTTTTCGTTTGTTGGCCCCACCACCATGTACGCGCTGATGGAGGCCATCGGCATGGTGGACACACACTTGCTGGCCAGCCACCGGCGCGGGTCCTCGGGTGTCTGGCCGGAATGACTGACCTCCTTGGCTGAGCTGCCTGATTTCCTGCGTGACTGAGCAGTATCACTGCCTGCCGTGGAGGCAGTTGTCCCCAGCTGTTGGGATAGTTATCCACAATGTGCATAACTTTTGTGCAAATGCGGGCCGCCGGTTCCTGCACAGGCCCTGACGCGCGGGAGGGAACCCTGCCGGTTCAGCGACGCAGTTATTAACAGTGTGGATTAGCTGTGGATAACACCGACGCGGGGCGTCCCCGCTAGGGCTCCTGGCGGACCGGGTGGTGGCTGGTGATGGAAACGCGGTTGAAGGCATTGATGGCGATCGCCAACCAGCTGACGGCGGAAAACTCCTCGTCGCTAAGATGTTCGCGCGCCTCTGCTTCGTTGTGCTCGCGGGTACCGTAATCCGGGAGTTCGGTAACGGACTCGGCCAGGGACAGGATCGCCCGTTCCTTGTCGGTGAACAGGGCAGTGTCACGCCAGGCGGGCAGCACGGCAAGGCGCTGCGGCGTCTCGCCGGCCTTGACCGCGTCCCCTACGTGCATATCAAGGCAGTAGGCGCAGCCATTGATCTGCGAGATCCGCACGTAAAGCAGTTCAATGGTCTTCCGGTCGATCCCTGCCTCTTCAGCGGCATCACGCACTTTCAGGCCGAGTCCGTTGAGAGCGCGCCACACCCCAGGGTGCTGTTTGTCGAGAAAGATGTGTTGCGGCGCGGTGGCGCTCATGGCGGGTCCTCCTGGCTGGGGGAGATCTTTTGAGTGGACGTCTACAGAAATACCCTCCCACAGGCCGTACTTTTCCACTTACTAACACGCGGCTACCCACAAGTTATCCACAGTTGTGGACAAGAATCCACAGGCCCGGCCTAAGTGAAGCTCTCACAGGCCACGAGCCGGGAAACCGGGATCTCTAACTACGCGTCTGTAAGTTATTAACACTGTGAATAAGCCTGTTGAAAGACGGTGGCGCCACGGCGGTCGACAGCCTGAAGAGGCCAAGAATCGTCCAGTTATCCACACTATGTGTCAAACCAGGCAGTTTTTCCACTTAACCACAGGCCCATCCCCAGAGGTTATCCACAATTGTGGACAGCCGAGACGGTACGGCATGGAAAACAGCTGGCTTTCGGGGGCTGGGAGTCCCACGCTCTGTGAACTACACCTGTGTAAGTTACCAACAGTGTGGATAACCCCTGTGGATAACCAAGTATGCGGCAGCGCGGAAAGTTTTTACGGTCAAAGAGCTGCGTGTGCCGCCTGCGTCAGGCGGCGTGAGCGCAGGCGCCGCAAGAGCCCTCAGAGGACGGGTGCAGTGCCCGGTCAGCCCCCCGCAGCCGGCAACGCGCCCACAGGCGGACAAGAGCCGTCACAGTCGAGAAACGGGGAGCACCGGACCCCGGATGTATCGACGCGGGCTGTTTCGAACCGGGGAACGAATCGCAGTTCAAAAAGGCGCTGCTTCCCCGGAGATACAGAAAGACCCCGCCGTCCACTGGGGACGCCGGGGTCTGCTGTCTGGATGTTCGCGTAGCGGGGCGCAGCTAGCCTGTGGAGACCTTGACCCAGCTCACGGCGATCAGGAGAACCAGCACGGCCACGAGCCCCGCCGCCTGGATCAGGCCTTGGCGTGGACCGCGGGGTGTGTAGGCAATGACGGCAGCGCAGAGGCCGCCGGCGATCAGTCCGCCCAGATGCGCCTGCCAGGCGATCTGCGGGACCACAAAACCAATGACGCCGTTGATGGCTATGAGTACCCAGAGCTGACGCGTGTCGCCGCCGCGGTGCCGCTGCACCAGGAGCATCGCCCCGAAGAGGCCGAAGATGGCACCGGAAGCACCCACCACCCCGGTGAGCGGTACGCCAGGCTGATAGCCGGGGGTAAGCGCAAGGTAGCCGACCGATCCGCCGATGGCCGAGATCAGATACAGCGCCAGGAAACGGATCCTGCCCATGAGCGGTTCGAGTGCCTGGCCGAAAATCCACAGCATGTACATGTTCAGCAGAATGTGGAGGACGAACCCTTGGGAATGCAGGAAAGCGGCCGTCACCATGCGCCACGGTTCGAACTGGCCGTATTCCGGCACAGCGAAGATGTTGGCGAATGCCAGGTTTTGGTACATCCAGTCGTTCGGAAGAATCCATTGCAGGACGTACATCACCGCGCACACCACAATGATGCCCAGCGTCACCATTGGTCTGCCCGTAGCGACGGCGCCGCCATAGACACTCTTAACAGCCGGCGTCGACCGTGCTGTTTCGTTAACGCAGTCAACACATTGGAATCCGACGGCGGCCGCCCGCTGGCAGTCCGGGCAGGCAGGGCGCCCGCAGCGCTGGCAGCGCACATAGGAGGGCCTGTCCGGGTGCCTGGGGCACACCGGAATCTGCGCGGACGGCTCAGCCGCCGGAATTCCGTAGCTCATGCGATGAGGTTAGAGCTGTTCGATGTCAATGCTGTTGATGGTGACATCCTCCACCGGACGGTCGCCCATGCCGGTACGGACGCCCTCGATGGCGTCGACGACCTTCTTGGATTCGTCGTCGGCGACCTCGCCGAAGATGCTGTGCTTGCCCTGCAGCCAGTCGGTGGGGATGGTGGTGATGAAGAACTGTGAACCGTTGGTTCCCTTGCCCATCTGGATGCCTGCGTTGGCCATGGCCAGCTTGTAGGGCTGGTTGAAGCTGAGCTCCGGGTGGATTTCGTCGTCGAACTTGTAGCCGGGTCCGCCGACGCCGCGGCCCAGGGGATCGCCGGCCTGGATCATGAAGTCCTTGATGATGCGGTGGAAGATGGTGCCGTTGTACAGCGGCGTGCCGGTCTTGTCCTCGCCGGTCTCGGGGTGGGTCCAGGCCTGCTCGCCGGTGGCCAGGCCAACAAAGTTCTTGACCGTCTTGGGCGCGTGGTTGCCGAAGAGGTTGACGACGATGTCGCCGAGGCTGGTGTGGATGGTTGCTTTTGCAGTTGCGATGGCAGTCATAGGCCCATTCTTTCACGGCAGGTCAACGCGGAAAGCTGCTGCACCGGTAGTTCCGCGCTGGGTGAAATCAGCCGTAAATCCCTTGGAAGAATAGCCGGTGCAGGTCAATCCACGTAGGCTAACAACAGAACCGTCACATTAATCGGGAGGTAGTTGTGAAGAAATCGGATCGTATTGCCCGTGACCTTGAACAGTCAGTCAACAACGCAGTTGAGTATGCGAAGGACTGGGCATCCCCCCGCGTGGAAGCAGCAGTGGATTGGGCAGTCCCGCGCCTGCAGCACAGCCTGGACACCGCATCCCCCCGAATTCAGGAGGGGCTCAAAACCGCAGCCCACAACCTGGCCGACGGCGTCGCAACAGTGACACCTCGTATCCAGGACGGTCTGGCGCACCTTGCTCCGAAGATCCATGACGCCGTGGAGGGCACCACCCCGCGGCTGCATGACGCCGTGGACAAAGCTGCCCCCGTCATCCTGAACGCCCGGGACCGCGTGGTGGTGGAATACCTGCCGCGTCTCTCGGACCAGATCGGCCACGCCTCCGAGGCTGTGCACCGGACACTGGAAAAAGCTCCCACGCATGTGGATGCTGTGGCGAAGAAATTGACCGACTCCGGTGTGGTGCATGCCCTCCAGGAGCAGGCACAGACAGCCGGCACGCAGTTCCGCGCCGCTGCACATGAAGCAGGCAAGGCTGTGGGCATCCAGATCGCGGAGCCTCAGAAGCCGAAGAAGCGCGGCTGGCTGGTATTCGGCATCATCGCGGCCGCCGTAGCCGCGGGGGTTGCCGCCTGGAAGGCGTCCAAGCCTGTAGAGGATCCTTGGAAGACACCCTCACCGGTGACGCCCACCCCGGCTCCGGTTCCCGCCACCACGGTGACCGATGCGAAGGGCACTACAGAGGACGCCGAGGCCAAGGCTGCAGCTGCCACGGCTTCAGCCACAGGCGCTGTTGCTGAGAAGGCGGAGGACGTTGCCGGAGAAGCCAAGGACACCGCGGATGAGGCTGCCGACAAGGCCAGGCACCTGGCCGATGAGTCAGGCGACGCCGAGGCCAAGGGTTCCACGGACGCCAAAACAGCCATGAAGAACATCGCGTCCAACATGAACGGTTCCGCGGACAAGAACACCATCTAGTTATTCCGGCGCTGACGCGCCGTCCACTGAAGGGGTTCCGCCTGGTGCGGGACCCCTTCAGTGTTTTCCCGGAGTTTGCCCGGGCCCGGCCCGGTCTCCGCCGGGGAGAACCCCGATGGGTGCTAAATTTGGACTGATGTCAGCCGATAAATCCTCCGGGGATGCCTTGAACGACGCAGCACAGCTGCCGCGCGTGTCCATTGTGATCCCGGCTTACAACGAGGAAAGTGTCATCCGGCAGTGCCTGATCGCTGCCGTTTACCAATCAGTGCCGGCCCACGAAATCATCGTGGTGGACAATCTCTCCACGGACCGTACCGCAGCGATTGTGGCGCAGATGCAGCTGGAGTATCCGGAAAGCCCCATCATCCTGCTCAGCCAGGACCGGGACCAGGGCCTCATCCCGACCCGAAACTTTGGCCTGAACCACGCCACCGGCGACATCCTGGGCCGCATCGACGCGGACTCCGTGGTGGAACCGGACTGGGTAGAACAGGTCCAGAAGGCATTCCAGGACCCGTCAGTGCAGGCGGCAACCGGCCCGGTGGTCTATTACGACATGCCCATGCGCCGATTCGGCCTCAAAGCCGACGACAAGATGCGCCAACTGATGCTGAAGCTGGCCAAGCACCAGTACCACTTCCTCTTCGGTTCCAACATGGCCCTGCGTGCCACCGCCTGGGAAACCATCCGGGATGAAACCTGCCGCGACGAGAAGGATGAGATGCACGAGGACATCGATCTCTCCCTGCACCTCGCCGACCACGAACTCAAAGTCCAGTACTGGCCCCAGATGGTCTCCGGCATGTCCGCCCGCAGGCTGGAAGACTCACCGCGGGACTACCGCTACTACGTGACCCGCTTCGACCGCACGTACAAAGCGCACAACGTCAAGAAGATGGCCCTCAAGGCCCCCATGGTGGTGTTTTTCTCCGTGTACTTCCCGGCCAAACTCCTGCGGGCCATCCACACGGTCAACACCGCGCAGCCGGTCCGCCGCGGCGGACAGTAGCCAGGGGCAACTGCCCTTTCGGCGGGCGGCAACGCCAGCGGGTTCCCGGCTCAGTCGGTTCCCAATTCAGTCGGTTCCCAGTTCGGCAAGACGGTCCGACGGCGGTTCCCCTGCCTGGGTGCCAGCGGCGGCCGCGGCACGCCGCTTACGGCTGAAGCCGGACTTCTGGCCCATCACCACCACGGCGAGGCCCACGAGGATAAGCGCCAGTCCGGCGTACGTACCGGCCGGAAGCGTCTCGTTCAAGAACACTGCCGCCAGAAGAGCCGCGCCGGGGATCTCCAGCAGGATGATCATCGATACCAGCAGCGGGCTCATGGTGGCGAGCAGATGGTTAAACGCGGTATGGCCAACGAGCTGGGCGCACACAGTGATCGCCAGGATCCCAAGCCAGCCTGCGGCGTCGAACCCCACCAGCGGCTGGCCGCTGAACAGCGCCAGCACCGCCACAACGGCGGCGCACATGCCGTAGCAGAGCGTGGTGTAGGTCCCCGTTGACATGGTCTGCCGGGCCTTGCCGCCAGCCAGCGTATAAAGGCCGGCCAGCGCCCCTCCGGCCACGGCCAGGACATCGCCCAGGAAGGCATCCGGCGAGGACCCCATGTCGAACCCTGTGATGGCAACGACGCCGCCAAAGGCTATCCCCAGCCCTGCCAGCACCTGCCAGCGGTGCCTGGTGCCGCGGAAGAGCTGGAAGACAGCGATCCATGCCGACTGCAGGCACACCAGGGCAGTGGCAGCAGCAACGGAGGTGAGTTGCAAGGAGGTGATAAAGCAGGCGAAGTGCAGGGCAAGGGCGATGGCGGCCAGCAGGGCCCAGCGGAACTCAGGTCCGGTGATGCGGCCGAACTGCCGAGGTTCGCGGACCAGTGTGGGAGTGGCCATCACGGCCGCTGCGATCGCGTTGCGCCAGAAGGCGATGGCGAGGGCACTGACTGTGGTGGCTCCGAGGGTAGCGGCGATCAGTGGCCCGGAGGAGGCCACACCCAGCACCCCGAGGGCTGCAAAAAGGAGATTCACTGTTCAACCCTACTGTCAGGCACAAACGAAAAGTCCCGGACAGCGTTTCCGCTGTCCGGGACTCTCTTATGGTGGAGGCACGGGGACTCGAACCCCGAACCCCCTGCTTGCAAAGCAGGTGCGCTACCAATTGCGCCATGCCCCCATAAGAAGCAACCCGTCAATCATACCCTAGAACCTCGAAGCCTTTAGCCAGCTTCCGTTCCGGCGATCCGGCCTAGTCGACCTGATCCGTCGACTCGCTCCAGACTGTTTTCCGGGCTTCGGATTCCTGTGCTTTCCTGTAGAGCAGGACGCCTGCGACCGCAGCTGCGAGTACCAGCAACTTCTTCACATGCAACCCCGTTCCGGCCCTGCCTGCCGCTAAGCAAACCGGACCTTCCATGAAACCTGCACAGGTTCCGTGGGCGTACCAGGACTTGAACCTGGGACCTCTTCGTTATCAGCGAAGCGCTCTAACCGCCTGAGCTATACGCCCCGATGCCTCATCGGGCCGAGATATGACTGTACAGCACATCCCGGCCCGATCTCAAATCGAGGCTTTTCGCCGGAAAATATCCGGCGAAATTGAGGATTTCAGTCGTCCGTGAGGGTCACTCCGATGCCGCCCACGAGGGTGGCAGAGATGTTGTACAGCACCGCGGACAGCATGGACAGGGCCGTCAGCAGGACAACGTTCACCACAGCGATGATGGTTGCAAAAGAAGCCACCTGGCCCAAGGATGCGACCTTCTTGAGTTCAAAGCCGCCGCCTTCGGAACCTGCCAGCGTGCCCAGGAGGCTGTCCACCTGGTCAAAGATCCCCGTAAGGTCCAGGACCGTCCACAGCACGATCGCAGCCACTACCGTGACGATTCCCAACGCCACGGAGAGCAGGAACGCCATTTTCAGCACGGACCAGGGATCCACCTTGCTGACCAGCAGCCGGGCACGCCTGACCTTGGCTTTGGGAGCAGGCTTGACCAGGCCGGGCTGGGCGGTCTGTCCCTGCCCGGGGCGGACACCGGGACCTGCCGGGCGCTGGCCGGGCTGGCCCTGCACGGGACGCTGCCCTGGCTGGCTTTGAACGGGCCGCTGGCCGGGCTGACCCTGCGCCGGCTGACCCTGCGCCGGCTGACCCTGCGAGGGACGCTGGCCGGGTGCGCCGGCAGGGGCACTGGCGGGAGCTCCCGGCCTCTGCTGCGGACGGGTGGGCGCGTTCACCCGGGGAGCGGCCGCGGGTTGCGGGGTTCCGCCGGGAACGGTGCTGCTCGGCTTGGGATATGAGTCGGGATTACTCACTCGTTACCTCCGGTGTAGTCTTCGTTCGGCTCAGCGTCGCCGGAGGCGTCCTCTGACTCAACAGCCGGTGATGCTTCTTGTGCTGATGCTGACTCTGCGGCTCCCTCGGGGGACCCTGCGTCTTCAGCCAACGTTACGTCATCCTCCGCGGATTCCTCGCCCTCAAGGCCGCGTTCGCTGTTGCGTGCCACCTCGATGATGCGGTCATTTTTGTCCGGTTTGGCGAAGATGACGCCCATGGTGTCGCGGCCCTTGGCCGGCACGCCGGCCACGGAGGAGCGGACAACCTTGCCGCCTTCCATAACCACCAGGACCTCATCCTCTTCCTGGACAATCAGGGCACCGACGAGATGGCCGCGTTCCTCCTGGTACTTGCCCACCTTGATGCCGAGGCCGCCGCGGCCCTGGAGCCGGTATTCCTCCACGGCGGTCCGCTTGGCATAGCCACCCTCGGTGACGATGAAGACAAACGAGCCGTCCGTGACGACGTCGGCGGCCAGCAGTTCGTCGTCTTCGCGGAACTTCATTCCGGTGACGCCGGAGGTGGCCCGGCCCATGGGGCGCAGCGCGTCATCGGTGGCGGTGAAGCGGATGGACTGGCCCATTCGCGAGACGAGCATCAGATCGTCCGTTTCGGAGACCAGCTGGGCGGAGACCAGTTCGTCCCCGTCCCGCAGGTTAATGGCAATGACCCCGGCGGAGCGGTTGGTGTCATAGTCCTCAAGCCGGGTCTTCTTGACCAGGCCCCGCTTGGTGGCCAGCACCAGGTACGGGGACTGCTGGTAGTCCTTGAGGTCCAGGACCTGGGCAATGTGTTCGTCCGGCTGGAAGGCCATGAGGTTCGCAACGTGCTGGCCCTTGGCGTCCCGTCCGGCTTCCACCAGCTCGTAGGCCTTGGCGCGGTATACCCGGCCCAGGTTCGTGAAGAAAAGGAGCCAGTGGTGGGTGGTGGTCACAAAGAAGTGCTCCACGACGTCGTCGCCGCGCAGCTGGGCGCCCTTGATGCCCTTGCCGCCACGCTGCTGCGACCGGTAGTTGTCACTCCGGGTGCGCTTGACGTAGCCGCCGCGGGTGATGGTGACAACCATTTCCTCTTCCGGGATCAGGTCCTCCATGGACATGTCACCGTCGAAGCCCATCAGGATCTTCGTGCGGCGGTCATCGCCGTGCTTGGCCACGATCTCGGCCAGCTCGGTGCTGATGATTTCGCGCTGGCGCGACTCCGAGGCCAGGATCGAGTTGTACTCAGCGATCAGGGCTTCGAGTTCCGAGTGCCGGTCCTGGATCTTCTGCCGTTCCAGGGCGGCGAGGCGGCGCAGCTGCATGTCCAGGATGGCCCGGGCCTGCAGCTCATCGATGTCGAGCAGCTGCATCAGGCCGTCGCGGGCAGCTTCGGTGGTGTTTGACGCACGGATCAGGGCGATGACTTCATCGAGCATGTCCAGGGCCTTCAGGAGCGCGCGCAGGATGTGCGCCTCTTCTTCGGCCTTGCGCAGGCGGTACCTTGTCCGGCGCGCAATGACGTCCATCTGGTGCGTGACCCAGTGGCGGATGAACGCGTCCAGGCTCAGCGTCCGCGGGACCCCGTCCACAATGGCCAGCATGTTGGCGGAGAAGTTGCTCTGCAGTTCGGTGTGCTTGTAGAGGTTGTTCAGCACCACCTTGGCCACGGCGTCGCGCTTAAGGACGATGACCAGGCGCTGGCCGGTGCGGCCGGAGGTTTCATCGCGGAGGTCCGCGATGCCGGAAATCTTGCCGTCCTTGACCAGTTCGGCGATCTTGATGGCCAGGTTGTCCGGGTTGGCCTGGTAGGGCAGTTCAGTGACCACAAGGCAGGTGCGGCCCTGGAGTTCCTCCACGTTGACCACGGCGCGCATGGTGACGGACCCGCGGCCTGTCCGGTAGGCGTCCTCGATGCCCTTGTGGCCAAGGATGGTGGCTCCCGTGGGGAAGTCCGGGCCCTTAACGCGGAGGAGCAGCTCTTCGAGCAGCTCCTCGCGTGTGGCCGTCGGGTTGGCCAGGTACCACTGGACGCCGTCGGCTACTTCGCGCAGGTTGTGCGGCGGAATGTTGGTGGCCATGCCGACGGCGATGCCGGAGGACCCGTTGACCAGCAGGTTGGGGAAACGGGCCGGCAGGATGGTGGGTTCCTGGTTCTTGCCGTCGTAGTTGTCCTGGAAGTCGACGGTTTCCTCGTCGATGTCCCGGACCATTTCCATGGCGAGCTGGGCCATCTTGGTTTCGGTGTAACGGGGCGCGGCAGCGCCGTCGTTGCCCGGGGAACCGAAGTTGCCCTGGCCCAGGGCCAGCGGATACCGCATGGTCCAGTCCTGGATGAGGCGGACCAGGGCATCGTAGATCGCGGTGTCGCCGTGGGGGTGGTACTGGCCCATGACCTCGCCCACCACACGGGCACATTTGTTGAACGACCGGTCCGGCCGGTAGCCGCCGTCGAACATTGCGTAAAGCACACGCCGGTGGACGGGCTTGAGCCCGTCGCGCACGTCGGGAAGGGCGCGGCCCACAATGACCGCCATGGCGTAATCCAGGTAGGACCGCTGCATTTCCGTCTGCAGGTCCACCTGCTCCACGCGGTCGATCAGCACATCGCCTTCAAGTACGTCTTCCGGAAGATCGGCGGAATCCGCCGGGTTCTCGGGTGTCTCGTCACTCATTTTATATTTTCCGTTTCAGGTATATGTCGGTTATGGAATATCTACGGATGAACCGGCTAGATATCCAGGAACCTGACGTCCTTGGCGTTCTGCTGAATGAAGTTTCGGCGGGATTCCACGTCCTCGCCCATCAGGGTGGAGAACGTCTGGTCCGCGGCGAGGGCATCGTCCATGGTCACCTGCAGGAGGGTCCGGTTGTCCGGGTCCATGGTGGTGTCCCACAGTTCGGTGTAGTCCATCTCGCCAAGGCCCTTGTAGCGCTGGATGCCGTTGTCCTTGGGGATGCGGCGGCCGGCGGCCTGGCCGGAAAGGAGTTTGGCGTCGCGCTGCTTGTCACTGAAGACGTAGTCGTGCGGGGCGTTGGACCATTTGATCCGGTACAGCGGCGGCTGTGCCAGGTAGACGTAGCCGTTTTCGATCAGCGGCCGCATGTAGCGGAACAGGAGCGTCATCAGCAGTGTGGTGATGTGCTGGCCGTCGACGTCGGCATCGGCCATCAGGACGATCTTGTGGTACCGGAGCTTGGCCAGGTCGAAGTCCTCACCGATGCCGGTGCCGAACGCCGTGATCATGGACTGGACCTCGGCGTTGCCCAGGGCTTTGTCCAGCCGGGCACGCTCCACGTTCAGGATCTTTCCGCGCAGCGGCAGGATGGCCTGGGTTTCGGGATTGCGGCCCCGCTTTGCAGAGCCACCTGCGGAGTCGCCCTCCACGATGTAGACCTCGCAGCGGGCAGGATCCTTGGAGGAGCAGTCGGAAAGTTTGCCCGGCATGCCGAAGGATTCCAGCGGGCTCTTGCGGCGGGCGTTGTCGCGGGCCTTGCGGGCCGCCATCCGGGCCTGCGCCGCGGAGATGGCTTTGCGGATCACGTCGCGTGCGGGGCCGGGGTTGCGTTCCAGCCAGTCGCCCAGGCCGTCGGTGACAACGCGCTGGACGAAACCCTTGACCTCTGAGTTTCCGAGCTTCGTCTTGGTCTGGCCTTCAAACTGCGGCTCGGCCAGTTTGACCGAGATAACAGCCGTCAAACCTTCACGGATGTCATCGCCCGTGAGGTTGTCGTCCTTTTCCTTGATGATTCCCTTCTCCCGCGCATAGCGGTTGATGAGGGAAGTCATGGCGGCCCGGAAGCCCTCTTCGTGGGTTCCGCCTTCGTGGGTGTTGATGGTGTTCGCATACGTGTGAACGCTTTCGGAGTACGCACTGGTCCACTGCATCGCCATTTCCAAGGCGATTTTGCGGTCCGTGTCCTCGGTTTCGAAAGCGATGACGTCCTCGTGGACAACGTCAACCTTCTTGCCCGAGTTCAGGTGCTTCACATAGTCCAGGAGGCCGTCGTTGTACTGGTACACCACAGTGCGGTGATCGGCGGTGACTTCACCGTCGGTGACAACGGCGTCGAGGTCAAGGTCCTCGTCAGAATCGGACTTCACCGCAACCGGACGCTCGTCCGTGAGGGTGATGCGCAGGCCCTTGTTCAGGAAGGCCATCTGCTGGAAGCGTGCCCGGAGGGTCTCAAAATCGAACTCTGTGGATTCGAAAATGTCCGCGTCGGGGTAGAACGTCTGGGTGGTACCGGTCTCGGTGGTTTCCTCACCCTTGACCAGGCTGCCCTGGGGCTTGCCGCCATCGGCGAAGGACATCCGCCAGACGTGGCCCTGACGGCGGACCTCGGTGTCCACGCGGCTGGAAAGCGCGTTGACCACGGAGATACCCACGCCGTGGAGGCCACCGGAGACCGCATATCCGCCGCCGCCGAACTTTCCGCCGGCGTGCAGGATGGTCATGACCACTTCGACGGTGGGTTTGTGCTCGGTGGGGTGCATGTCCACGGGGATTCCGCGGCCGTCGTCAACAACCTTCACGCCGCCGTCGGCCCGCAGGACGATTTCGATGTGCGTGCAATACCCGGCCAGTGCCTCGTCAACGGAGTTGTCCACCACTTCATAGACCAGGTGGTGCAGGCCGCGCGGGCCGGTGGAGCCGATGTACATACCCGGACGCTTCCGGACAGCCTCGAGGCCTTCAAGTACTGTGATGTCGCTTGCGCCGTATTCCCGTGGGGCCGCGGTCTCTGCGGGTGTGTCGGGGGTAGGGACATCCTCCGCTGCGCGTTCCATTTCCTGGGTATCTGTATTGTCGTTAGCCACAGGTGCTGTCGACTCCTCTTTTTCGATGATGGCCGGCGGTGCCCTTCCCTAGGGAAAGCGGCCGCCAACAGGCACAAGCTGATGGCGCTGACGAGTAGGTCGACCTGAAGAACCGAAGTCCGCTTGCTGAAAACGCGCGGAGAACGGACTCAGTCAACGTTTCACCGGCGCCCAGTTATCTGATGTGATTCTATCGTGAATCAGGCGGTTTACCCGCATTCCAGGGCCGATGCGGAGGGCCGACATGCCTGTGTGAGGCCATTGGCCCCGCCTTGGGCGCCCTCGCGGTCCCTCCTCCGGGTGCCTATACGCCTCATGGGCGTTAGACCGCCCTACACGCCGCCGGACCAATATTCAAGAGTCGACGGCGGTGGCTAGCCGTACGTATCCCTCGGACCACGGCCGTTGACTGTCCGTCCGCCCTTGCGCCAACTCGGTGCCGATGGTCCGAGCACCTGGATGCTGGTGACCACGCCGTCCCCGAGTTCGGTGCGAAACTTCTCCAGCAGGCTGATGCTCAGCAGCCGCAGCTGTGTGGCCCACGCCGTCGAATCGCAGCGGACGTGGAGTGTGGTGTCGGTGAAGCTCTCCGGCGTGCAGTGCGCCGAAATTTCCGGACCCACCAGCGTGGCCCACTCCGCCATGACTGACCCCACCGCCACCGGTGAGCTCCAGCCGCGTTCCGCGACAAGGCGCCCCACCACCTTGCCCAGCCCCAGCGGATCCCGGCCCGTGGAATGGAACTGGCTGAAGCCCCGGGTATCCCTGATGCCGCGTTTCGTTTTTGCGGCCCCGCCAGCGGGAGGTGCCTTGCGGCGGATTTCACCGCGTGCTGCAGCGGCCTCGCGCATTCTGTTCAATGCAGCCTGGGGCGCATCGATGTTGTCAGGATCGCGGCCGGGCTGCAGCCCGCCCTTGTCGTCCTTATTCATCGATTCCTCCCGGGATAACCTTCACCCGCCGGCCGGAGAGCTCCTCCGGAATATCGGCGTCGACGGCGGCGGTCACCAGGACCTGTTCCGCGCCTGAGACTATTGCCGCCAGTTTACGCCGCCGGTGGACATCCAGTTCGGCAAAAACGTCGTCCAGGATAAGGATCGGCGCGGACCCGCCGGTGCGGGCGTCGTCCAGCATCACGTAATAGGAAGCAAGCCGCAGCGAAAGGCACATGGACCACGTTTCACCGTGCGAGGCGTATCCCTTGGCTGGCGCTTCCCCGAGAACGAGTTCCAGTTCATCCCGGTGCGGTCCCACCAGGGAAATGCCGCGCTCCAGTTCTTTGCGGCGTGACGCCGCGAAAGCCTGGACGTAGCGGCCGGTGAGTTCTTCGACGGTGAGGAACCGAAGATCCTCAATTCCGGCAGAACCGGAAACGCCAGAGCCAGCCACCGCGGAACTGCCGGCGGCACCGGGTGCTGCGCCGCCGTCGTCGTCCATCAGGTTCTGCAGTGTGGACCGGTAGACCGCACCGGCTTCCTTGGAACCGTCTGTCAGCTGGGCGTAAGCCTTGGCCAGATGCGGGCGCAAGCGTTCCACCAGGTCCAGCCTGGCGTGGAGCAGCTCCGCACCCGCCCGGGCCATGTGCTGGTCCCACACATCAAGGGTGGCCTCATGGCCGGCGGTGAACTTGCCGGTGCGGGCGGATTTGAGGAGCGCGTTGCGCTGCTTCAGGACGCGGTCATAGTCCGTGCGTGTGGCGGAGTGCCGGGGTATCAGGCTGACAAGCAGTTCGTCCAGGAACCGGCGGCGGTTTGATGGATCCCCCTTGACCAGGGCCAGGTCCTCGGGGGCGAAGAGCACGGTCTGGCAGATTCCCAGGAGATCCCTGGCCCGGACCGGATTGCTGCGGTTGATCCGGCCGCGGTTGGCCCGGCTGGCGTTGATCTCGAGTTCCAGCACCGTGGTCTGGCCGCCGCGGACTACCCGTGCCCGGACCAGCGCGCGGTCCGTCCCGAACCGCAGGAGCGGTCCGTCGGAACTCACCCTGTGCGAACTGAGCGTCGCCAGGTAGCCGATGGCTTCCATGAGGTTGGTTTTACCGATTCCGTTGGATCCCACCAGCACGGTGACGCCGGGCTGGAGCGGAAAGTCAACCTGGGCGTAGCTGCGGAAGTCGGTCAGCGAAAGGTGTTCTAGGTACACTCGGTCTTCAGAATTCTCGGATCCCCCATGGATCCGGGGCGGTTGCTACTTGGCTGGGCGGGTGGCGTGCCCGCCGAACTGGTGGCGCAGGGCGGAAACCATCTTCATGGCAGGCGAGTTGTCTTCCCGGGATGAGAAGCGGGCAAAGAGCGCGGCGGTGATGGCCGGCGCCGGAACAGCGTTGGCGATGGCTTCCTCCACGGTCCAGCGTCCCTCGCCGGAATCCTCAACGTAATCATCAATGGAGGCCAGCCCCGGATCCTCGTCCAGCGCCTTGACCATCAGATCCAGCAGCCAGGACCGGACTACGGTGCCCTTTTGCCAGGCACGGAATGTTCCGGGCAGGTCAGTAACGATGTCCTTGGCGGCGAGCAGTTCGTAGCCTTCGGCGTAGGCCTGCATCAGGCCGTATTCAATGCCGTTGTGGACCATCTTGGCGTAGTGCCCGGCACCGATGCCGCCAACGTGGACAAAGCTGTCGGCGCGTTCGCCTTCCGGACGGAGGACATCAAACACCGGCAGTGCCCGCTCGATATCGGCAGCGTCCCCTCCGGCCATCAGCCCGTAGCCGTTCTGCAGACCCCAGACGCCACCGGAAACACCGCAGTCAGCGAAACGGATGCCCTTTTCGGCCAGCGCCGCGCCGTGCTTCTGGTCTTCCGTGAAGCGGGAGTTGCCGCCGTCGATTACGAGGTCGCCGGCGTCGAGCTTGGTTCCCAGCTCGGTGATGACGGTATCGGTGATGTCGCCGGACGGGACCATGACCCAGATCAGCCGCGGAGACGGGACCGCGGCGATGAGCTCGTCCACGGTCGCGACGTCGGTTACTTCGGGATTGCGGTCAAAGCCGGTGACTTCGATGCCGCCCTTTCGCAGCCGTTCGCGCATGTTGAACCCCATTTTGCCTAGGCCGATCAGTCCGATGTGCACGTGACTCTCTTTTCTGCGCGGGGTTGGCGGGTTCTGAACTGGTCAGCCCAACTAGGTCGCTCTAACTGTCGTTTTGGCGACTCAAAACGACAGTTGGCGCTACTCAGTTGGGGAGGCGGACGGGCATAACCAGGTACCGGTAGTCGTCCTGGTCCTCACCATCGGCGTCGGCCTGGGCCGTGATCATGGCGGGCTTCGGGGCGGTGGTGAAGGAGAACCTGACGAACTTCGTTTCGATGACGGCCAGCCCTTCCACCAGGTAGTGCGGGTTGAACGCCACAGTGATGTCGTCGCCGGAAAGCTGGGCTTCGAGTTCTTCGGATGCCTGGGCGTCCTCGCCGGTGCCGGCATCCAGGTGCAGAAGGCCCTGCGTGAAGGCGAGCCGGACCGGGGTGTTGCGTTCAGCCACGAGCGACACGCGGCGGACAGCCTCAACCAGCTCCTGGGTCTGGACTGTCGCATGGATCGGGGTTGAGTCCGGGAAGAGCGAACGGATCTTGGGGTAATCGCCGTCAACCAGCAGTGATGTGGTGGTGCGGCCGCCGCTTTCGAAACCAATCAGCCGGCTGTCGTCATCAGCGAGGGCGAGGTTGATGTCGCCGCTGTTACCGAGGGTTTTCGCCACTTCGTTGAGAGTCTTTGCCTTGACGAGCGCACTGGTGGAAATCCCGGGGGTGGCTGGTTTCCACGGCACTTCCCGCATGGCCAGGCGGTAGCGGTCTGTGGCCAGGAGGGTGATGAGATCGTCCTCGATCTCCATGCGGACGCCGGTGAGGATGGGAAGTGTGTCGTCCTTGCTGGCCGCGATTATCACCTGGGACACCGCCTGGGCGAAAGCGTCGCCTGGCACGGTGCCGCTAATGGTGGGCAACGCCGGCAAGGGCGGGTATTCGGCTTCAGGCATGGTGGCGAGATGGAAGCTGCTGCGCCGGCAAGTCAGCGTGACCTTATTGCCATCTGTCTCAACATCCACCGGAGCGGACGGAAGACTGCGGCAGATGTCAGCAAGAAGGCGGCCGGAGACCAGGATGGTGCCTTCGGTGCGGATGTCCGCCGGGATTTCCAACCGTGCAGAGGTCTCGTAATCGAAGCTGGAGAGACTCACGGTGCCGGCTTCAGCCTTCAGAAGAAGGCCGGACAGCACTGGAACCGGCGGCCGCGGAGACAACGACCGGGCTGTCCAGGTGACGGCTTCTGCCAGGACGTCCCGTTCGACTCTGAACTTCACGGAAGGGTGCCGCCTTTCATTGCTGCTGCCATATCTGAACCGGAAACTCCGCAGGGAGTCCAAAAGTAGTCGCGCTCCAACGACGGGACCTGCATGGTTCCCCGATTGCTGAACCACAAAGAAACCCAAGGATGGGAGCGCTGCTGACAGCTTAGCCGGAAGACCGCCGATTAACCCATCCCCGGCAAGGACCCCGTCGACGGCTTGGGCCCTTGGGCCCCTGCCGGTTTGGCGTGCGGATCGAGATTGTTATTTGAGGAACTCAATTAATTGGGATTAGTAGTGTTAATAACTGCTGTGGAAACTGTGGATAACTCGATCCGACCGCAGGATCCAGCGGTTAAGCCCTGTTCATCGATTGTGGGCTGACGAGTTTTAAACAGCCTGTGGATGGGGATAACTATTTTTGGGATTTTGCTGATCCACAGGCGGCTTAAGGGTTTTAAGCCCATTAAGCGCGGTTGTCCCCTTAACTATCCACAGGGTTATCCACATGCACCTGTTAATAAGGTATAGAGGCGACGCCTCAGGAGTCGCGCTGCTGCTGCTTGATGCGGTTGGTCAGCTCGGTGACCTGGTTGTAGATCACACGCCGCTCAGCCATCAGCTCCCGGATCTTGCGGTCGGCGTGGATCACGGTGGTGTGGTCCCGGCCGCCGAGCTCCTGGCCGATCTTCGGCAGCGACATATCCGTCAGTTCCCGGCAGAGGTACATGGCGATCTGGCGGGCGGTGACCAAAGTCCGGGTGCGGGACTTGCTGCAGAGTTCTTCCATGGTGAGTTTGAAGTAGTCTGCGGTCTGGATCAGGATCTGGCTTGACGTGATCTCCTGGGCTCCGTCGTCGGTGATGAGGTCTTTTAGGACCATCTCAGCGAGGGCGACGTCCACCGGCTGGCGGTTCAGGCTGGCGAACGCCGTCACCCGGATCAGCGCACCTTCAAGTTCCCGGATGTTGCTGGAGATCTTGGAAGCGATGTATTCGAGGGCATCGTCGGGGGCGGACAAGCCTTCGCTCAGGGCTTTCTTCCGCAAAATAGCAATGCGGGTTTCGAGTTCAGGCGGCTGGATATCCGTGAGGAGGCCCCACTCGAAGCGGGATTTCATCCGGTCCTCGAAACCGGCCAGCAGCTTGGGCGGCTGGTCCGAGGTGATGACCACCTGCTTGTTGTTGTTGTGCAGCGAATTGAAGGTGTGGAAGAACTCCTCCAGCGTCCGGTCCTTGCCGGCCAGGAACTGGATGTCATCAATCAGCAGCACATCCACGTTGCGGTACGTGGTCTTGAAGCTGGCGCCCTCGTCATCACGGATGGAGTTGATGAAGTCGTTGGTGAACTCTTCGGAATTTACGTAGCGGACCCGGATGCCGCTGTAGAGGCGCCGGGCGTAGTGGCCGATCGCGTGGAGCAGGTGGGTCTTGCCGAGCCCTGAATCCCCGTAGATGAAGAGGGGGTTGTACGCCTTGGCGGGTGCTTCGGCCACGGCCACGGCCGCGGCGTGGGCAAAACGGTTGGATGAACCGATCACGAAGGTATCGAAAACATACTTGGGGTTCAGCCGGCCGAATTCGTGCGAAGTGCTCGGCAGCATGGGCTGCGGCTTCTGCTCGATGAGCTGGTCAGGTGAGTAGGAAGGCTCGACGACGGGTTCCGGCTCCACGTGGAGAGGCACCAGATCGGTGTCCACGTCGATCGCGCAGCGGATGTCCTCGGAGAAGACGTTGTGCAGCGCGTCATCGAGGGCGTCCTTGACCTGGGTCTGCAGGACCTCGCGGGTCAGTTCGTTCGGGACGGCCACCAGGAGCGTGGATCCGATCAGGCCCTGGGCCTGGGCCAGGATGACAAAGCCCCGCTGCCGCGGCGAAACGCGATGGTCCTGCTCGAGGAGGGTCACAACGCGCCGCCAGGAACTTCCGACAGTATTGGCGTGGTTGGCTTCGTCTACTGTCATAAATCAGTTCCTCAAAACTTGCGTGCCTGCATTACGTGCAGCCCCAAGTCCGGAACCAGGATGTTGGTCCAGCTTCATCCACAGGGTTATGCACAGTCCGTGGATAATCGGCTACTGAGCCACTCTAGGGGATCAAAACGCTAGAAGATAGCTGGGAAGTAGCTTGTGGATAATTACACCGTTGTGGTTCGAAAACAGGCCCTGTGAGCCAGTTCATCCACAGGCTGTGGGGCAAGGTTAGCCACAGCCATGGGCAGGTGCGAAGGCACTGTCCGGTTTGACTCCGGGGCGCATTTTGCCTAATGTTGTGAAGTCCTTTGTGTGCGCTTTCCGCCCCCATCTGAATCTCTCCGACGCTTTGCGTTTGGGCAGCCGGGGGAAGCGCGCATATACAAAACTTAGCGTCGGCCAGTTCTTCCCTTTTACTGATCGGGTGGGCGCACCTTTGATCCACTGGAGTAACTAACGTGAGCAAGCGGACTTTTCAGCCGAATAACCGCCGTCGAGCCAAGAAGCACGGCTTCCGCCTTCGTATGCGTACCCGTGCCGGCCGTGCCATCCTGGCAGCCCGTCGTGGCAAGGGCCGCACCGAACTGTCGGCCTAGATTCTGACTCGTCGGTTTACTGTTTCTTTGCGAGTTTAAGGTGCTGGCCACCCGTAACCGTTTGAGGACCTCAACCGATTTTTCCACAACTGTACGTTCCGGTGTCCGCAATGGACGCCGGAACGTAGTGTTATATGCGGCAGCTCTGGCTGCCGACGAACCCAGCCGGATCGGGTTCATCGTTTCCAAAGGTGTCGGGAACGCTGTGGTCAGGAACCTCGTTAAGAGGAGACTGAGAGAAGCCGGTGCCGCCTCGCTGCGCGAGTACGGTACCGGGTTTGCCATAGTGGTCCGGGCCCTGCCTGCGTCGGCAACCGCGAGTTGGGATCAACTGCTCGCGGATTACAACGCCGCACTGGAATCGACCATGAACCGGTTGGGCAGCCGCCTTCCGCGGGCTGCTGTAAACGGTTCAACCGGTACAACACAGGAAGGGACACCGCGTGCGTAACGTGACTGCCGCCGTCGTCCGCTACGTTCAACCTGGTGTTGCAACTGTGTGCGCGTTCCTTTGGAACCTGCCCAAGAACATTCTTATTCTGGTGCTGATGGCCTACCGCAAGGTGATTTCCCCCTTGTACGGCCAGGTCTGCCGGTTTTTTCCTTCCTGCTCCGCCTACGCCCTTGAGGCGATCACTGTCCATGGCGCAGTGAAAGGCAGCTGGCTTGCCGCCCGCCGTCTGGCGCGCTGCCATCCGTGGAACGCCGGCGGCGTGGACCATGTCCCCGCCGGTCACCGCCACTGGCCCGATGACCGGACCCCCACAATTGTTGTGCTGAACAACCCGGACAAGTACTTGGCTGCTCAGACTGATGGAGAAGGCCGCGTTGCGGCCTGACGAATAGGGATATCGTATGGACTTCTTTGAAACAATCATGTTTCCGTTCAAGTGGCTGGTTTCCATCATCATGGTGGGCTTCCACGAGGGCCTGAGCACTATCGGCCTGCCTGAAGCGTCAGGCTGGACGTGGACCCTGTCGATCATCGGCCTGGTGCTGGTGATCCGCGCCGCCCTGATCCCGGTGTTCGTCAAGCAGATCAAGGCGCAGCGCGGCATGCAGCTGCTGCAGCCGGACCTGAAGAAACTCCAGGACAAGTACAAGGGCAAGACCGACCAGCTGTCCCGCCAGGCCATGGCACAGGAACAGATGGCCATGTACAAGAAGCACGGCACCAACCCGTTCTCGGCCTGCCTGCCCATGCTGATCCAGATGCCCTTCTTCTTCGCTCTCTTCCAGGTGCTGTCCGGCATCAGCGCTGCCCGCGACAAGGGTGCCGGCATTGGGGCCATGAGCCACGAGCAAGTGGTGCAGTTTGATGACTCCACCATCTTCGGTGCCACCCTGTCCGCTTCTCTCCTTCACGGTGGAGAAGGCAACCTGACAGCCGTCTGGATCCTCTCGATCGTGATGATCCTGGCCATGACGGCCTCGCAGTTCATCACGCAGAAGCAGATTATGGCCAAGAACATGTCCGAAGAGGCCATGGCCAGCCCGTTCATGCGGCAGCAGAAGATGATGCTTTACATCCTGCCTGTCGTGTTCGGCGTGGGCGGCATCAACTTCCCCATCGGTGTCCTCATCTACTGGACCACCACCAACCTTTGGACCATGGCGCAGCAGTTCTTCGTCATCCGCCGCATGCCCACGCCGGGATCCCCCGCTGCGAAGGCACTCGCCGAGCGCAGGGCGGCCAAGGGCCTGCCGGCCCTGCCCATTCTGGGCGGAAAGAAGGCCGACGCCGAAGCGGAGGCAGCTGCCGCTGCGGCGGTCATCGAGCAAAAGGGACAGCGCGTCCAGCCCCAGCGTAAGAACAGGAAGAAGAAGTAATGTCTGCTGAAAGCACCGAACACGCCCTTTCCGACGAGGTCATTGACGACCAGGACGAAACCACCACGGACACCGACGCCAACCCCAAGGGGACTGCCGCAAGCCGCCTCGAAGAGGAAGGCGACGTCGCCGCGGACTATCTGGAGGAGCTCCTCGACATCGCGGACATCGATGGTGACATTGACATCGAGGTGCGCAACGGCCGCACGTACATTTCCATCGTGGCTGAGGAAGAAACGGACGGCCTTGACGCCCTGGTAGGCGAAGACGGCGAAGTCCTCGAGGCCCTGCAGGAGCTGACACGGCTTTCCGTGCTGTCTGCCACGGAGAACCGCTCACGCCTGGTGCTGGACATCAACGGCTACCGCCAGCAGCGCGCCGGCCACCTGCAGAAGATTGCCGAAGATGCGGCCGCCGCAGTGAAGGAGACCGGCAAGGCCGTGGCTCTGGAACCGATGAGTGCCTACGAACGCAAGATTGTTCACGACGCCGTTGCCGACCTTGGCCTGGTCAGTGAATCTGAAGGCGAAGGCTCGGGCCGCCACATCGTAGTTTCCGCTGACTAGAGAATTGCTGAACGTTGACCATGGTTGATATCACGGCGGCAGAACTGCTGGCGGCTGAGAAGATCTTCGGTGACCGCCTGGATCTCGCCAAGCGGTATGTCGAGCACTTGGCTACTTCCGGTACTGAGCGCGGGCTTATCGGGCCTCGCGAGATCCCGCGTCTGTGGAGCCGGCACGTGCTCAACTGTGCCGTCATCGAAAGCGAGATCGCCCACGGCAGCCACGTTGCCGATGTGGGGAGCGGGGCCGGACTGCCGGGGCTCTGCCTCGCCATCGCGCGGCCTGATCTTGAGCTCACCCTGATCGAGCCGCTGGAACGCCGCGTGATCTGGCTCCAGGAAGTGGTGGACGATCTGGGCCTGACAAACGTCACCATCATGCGGACCCGGGCTGAACTTGCAGTCGGCATGGTTGATGCCGATGTGGTCACTGCCCGTGCCGTCTCCGCACTGAGTAACCTGGCCGGCCTGACCATCCCCCTGCTGGCCGGCCAGGGTGAAGTTGTGGCGATCAAGGGCCGCAGCGCCGGGGAAGAAATCGAAAAAGCCGCGAAGGTTATCCGCAAACTCGGCGGCGTCCAGACGTCGGTGTTGACCGTCGGGGAAAGCCTCTTGGAGGAACCCACCACGGTGGTCCGAATCGTTGTAAACAAGTCCCGAAAGATTGCGTAGTCCGGGCCCGGTAACCTTGGTCTGCAGGACGAAGCGGTTAGGCTAGACAACGGCAGCAACAGCTGAACGAGAGTGAGTGTGTCCCAGTGACCAGTAGCGAAGCCTCCACACAACGGATCCCCCCGTTTGTGTCTTTGGGGTCAGCACGTTCATTTGCTGGCATGGGTTCTGTACCGGTACGAGGGGAAAATCACCCTACTCCGGTTGCAGGCGTGGCAAAGTTTCCCGCTGTTTCACGTGAAACAGCGTCGGGCGGCAAGACAAACGTCATTGACACGATGGATGACTCCAGCCCCATAGCGCGTGAACTGGCACACGAGACGAAGCGCCGGGAGCGCCTGGTTGGCAGGGAACTGCCCAAGCCTGACAAGACACGTATTTTTACCGTGTCCAACCAGAAGGGCGGAGTGGGTAAGACAACCACTACCGTGAACATTGCCGCGGCCCTTGCCGCCGCTGGCTTGAACGTTCTGGTCATCGACATCGATCCGCAGGGCAACGCCTCCACCGCCCTCGGCGTGGAGCACCACGCGGATGTGGACAGCATCTACGACGTCCTGATCAACGATTTCCCGCTGGCTGATGTGGTGGCACCCTGCCCGGACATTCGCAACCTGATCTGTGCTCCTGCCACCATTCATTTGGCCGGCGCTGAGATTGAGCTCGTCTCCCTCGTAGCCCGTGAACAGCGGTTGCGCAGGGCAATCGACGTTTACGCCAAGACCCGGGCGAAGAATGGCGAGGAACGGCTCGACTACATCTTCATTGACTGCCCGCCAAGCCTGGGGCTTCTCACGGTGAACGCCTTCTGTGCTGCCGGCGAGGTCCTGATCCCCATCCAGTGTGAGTACTACGCCCTGGAGGGACTGAGTCAGCTCCTCAAAAACATCGAAATGATCCAAAAGCATTTGAACGCGGATCTCGTGGTTTCCACGATTCTTCTGACGATGTACGACGGCCGGACCAACCTAGCAGCACAGGTCGCGGCTGAGGTTCGCCAGCACTTCCCGGACCAGGTCCTGGGTGCAGTGGTTCCCCGCTCGGTACGGATCTCGGAAGCACCCAGCTACCAGCAGACTGTGATGACGTACGATCCTTCCTCCAGTGGTGCCTTGTCTTATCTGGAAGCCGCAGCGGAAATCGCTGAACGCTAAAATCTTCAAAATACTGCAACAACCGGAGTCCGGCAGTGCCTGACTCTTCCATCGGAGGGATTTATCCATGAGCGAGAAGCGACGCGGCCTGGGCCGCGGACTTGGCGCACTCATTCCAAGTTCCGCCGCTGGTAGTGGGTCGGGCAATGGGACTGCTGTTTCGCGGCCCGTGGACCTCTTCTTTCCCGAAGGCCGGAAGAAAATTGATTCCTCACCGGGCGTTGTAGAAGACGATGCGAAGCCGGGGGGCGCCAGGACCCGGTCGACCCCCGGCTCAGCACCGGCAGGGGCACCGCAAAAGCGGACAGCGGTTGCTTCGGCGAAGCAGACAACGCCCCGGGATGACCAGGCAGCCAAAGATGCGGCCGCCCCGGATTCCGGCTCCCCCATCAAGCCTGCGCCGACGGCGACTGACAAACCTGCCGTGACGGAGGCTCCGGCTAAGACCTCCGCCAAGGGTCCGGCCAAACCCACGACGTCCTCCGGTACCCCAGCAGCCGAGGAGGCTTTGGAAGCTGAGCCTGCCGCGACGCCGTCCTCTGTTGCCAATGACACTGAGGACCTCAACAACCGAGTGGACAACGGGGTTGACCTTATAGAGGTCCCCGGGGTTCGCTTTGCTGAGATCCCGGTCTCCGACATCCACCCAAACCGGAAACAGCCCCGTTCGGTCTTCGATGAGGACGACATGGCGGAGCTGATTCACTCTGTCCGTGAAATAGGCGTCCTCCAGCCAATTGTGGTGCGTACTTCAACCGAAAAGGGTGGAGAGCCATATGAACTGGTCATGGGTGAGCGCCGCTGGCGTGCAGTACAGGCCGCAGGTATGGAAACCATACCGGCCATCGTGCGGGATACCACCGATGATGACCTTCTCAGGGACGCACTCCTGGAGAACCTCCACCGCAGCCAGCTGAACCCCCTTGAAGAAGCGGCCGCCTACCAGCAGCTGCTCGAGGATTTCGGAACAACGCACGAACAGCTCGCTGACCGTATCGGCCGTTCCCGTCCTCAGGTATCGAACACGCTTCGTTTGCTTAAGCTGCCTCCCCTTGTGCAGCGGCGGGTTGCGGCAAACGTTCTTTCTGCCGGCCATGCGCGTGCTCTGCTGGCTCTTCCGGACGCGGCAGCAATGGAACGCCTCGCGCAAAAGATTGTGGCGGAAGGTATGTCTGTGCGGGCTACTGAAGAAGCCGTGACCCTGTACCAGGATCCGACCAAGCCTGCCAAGAACAATATCCCTCGTCCGGGGGCACGCCATGAGCGTCTTGACTACCTGGCATCGTCCCTCTCGGATCGCCTGGACACCAATGTGAAGATCTCCCTAGGTGTCCGCAAGGGCCGGGTAAGCATAGAGTTTGCCAGTGTTGAAGACCTGAACCGCATCATGGAGGTTCTTGCGCCGGGGGCCGAAAACTAGCCGGCATGACGATGCTTGCAGCCTAGACTGTGGGTTAGTCACCGAGGGAGGGACTGTTTCACGTGAAACAGCCCTCCCTTTTTGCTGTTCACATTGTGCGAGGTGAATCTCCCTTTTGGGCTGCTACGGTGCATTCGCTCCTGATAATGCTTCAATGGCCCGCCGCCCGCCGCACGCCGCCCGCCGCACGCCGCCCGCCGCACGCCGCCCTCCGCCGCCCGCCGCCGACTGCGATCGTCCTTTAGCTAAGTGCTGCCCTACTCCTGCTTGCCTTCCCTCGTATACACTCCGCTCGCTACCTCGGATGGCTCGCTGTTGCGTAGCATTAGTGGCACTTTGATTGCGTGCAAGGTAACCGTCCCTGACTGGGTGCGTGGATTCTAGTTCGCGGATCTGGTCGCTGGGCTTCTGGCTCCGTTGCTTTGGTTGATTGAAGTTGGTTCCGGTGCTCTTTAGCTTTGTACGTAGAGGAACGGCCATGGTTTGTTGGAGCACTCGATGACAATGACACCAGCGTAAGTAGGACTAGCGGCCAGGACACACGCATTTGGCTCCTATCCATGGCCTCGTCACTGCCTTCGTCTCTTTGCAGTGGCCCGTGCGCGGCAGTTTCACGTGAAACAAGCGACTTGAACCCCGCGGGGCTGCTTCTGTTTGGCAGACTGTTTGTCGCCGTCATCGGCTCCGTCTAACAAGCGCGTGCACTTTCGGAGCTTCGGCAGCACGGGCGAGGAGGTCACGTGGTGGCGATCTGTGTTCCCGATAGCTCTTGTAAACTGAATGTTTTCACAGCATCACACGACTACGCGGGCTGAAACTATCATTGACTCGACGCCGGCGGTCCCCCGGTGTATCCCGGATCTGCATGAGGGGCAGTAGCATTTGCCGAGTTAGCTGACATTCCATCCACGCCGTGGATGCGTTTCACGTGAAACGTCGCGCACGTTGGGCTGGTACCCTGGAGCAGACGTTCACGAATCCAGGCATCGATCCTCTATACCGGGACCCGTACCGCGTAGGTGTACAGATCTAAGGAATTCAGGATGGTGTTCGCGTAGCGCCCCCGAAAGCGCACCAGCTTGTCGCCTGCTATGTCGGTGGAGGCCCTGGATATGAATGGTCCTGCTGACTCCCATGATGGATGCACAGGATGATCCTCGGCGTGTTTGTGGGAAGGCAGCTGTCCCCTGCTGCGTGGACGTGTACTGCGTGGACGGCAGAACCTTACGAACGCCCTCTCAGGCGCTCTCAGGCGCTTCCACGGGCTCGCACATGCCGCATGTAGTCGTGGGCCGCTCCGCCAGGTCGGACGAATCAAAGGGCGGGCTGTACGGGGCAGCATCTGTATCTGTGAGGGCGCATAGATAGTCCACAGTGATCCCTGCCCTGCTTCGAAGCCCTTACGCGAAGCTACTACCCACGGCCCTTGTCCCGGGTTTCGAGCCGCGTCACCCCCTTAGCCACGTGGCAGTTATAGTGCGCCGGCAGACCAAGGCCGATGTTGGTCTCCTCGGGGTACCCATGGCTGTGCGGAGCCCCTCCCCCCGAGCTCGGCGTGGGCGGTTGTGGCGTTCCCGGGACTTCGTGGCCGGGTTCCGCTGAGCTGCTGAGGACCGCACGGCTGACTGGCACCTCATGGATAGTTTTAGTTTTTCATCAATAGAGCCGATGAGAAGGGCGATGATGGTCCCCGTACTTGCTTGCTGTGCGCAGGCACCAAAACCCGGGCCTCGTGGCACTGGTTGGTCACGGTCAGGGGATGGTAGCGGGAGGCACAGAAGACGTAACAGCGGATTCATACGAGTCCGACATTAGACCCGCTTTTAGTGCAGTGTCACGGTCCTTGCCTTGCCGGCATGAGGGAGTCTTTTCGGAACGCAGCTTGTTGCACAGCACGCCAAAATCGCGCATTAGATATATCGCGCGTTCCGGTGGTCGTCGGCTGGCGGAGCGGGCTTAACATTCGAAACGGTCTAGGGCCTGGGTGGCCTTGGGCTGTTGTTGTGACATGACGCCCTGCGATCGCGGGAACATCCACAAGATTCGTGAGGGCCAATTTCGAGCGGTGGGCCGTAGGAGGCTGCCCGGCTATGCGGGGGCTTCAAATGGTCGGAAGGGGTGCGACTCCGAGAAGCTGTACCTGCCCTTTGTGCAGTCCAGTCGCTCGCCTGTCTCATGGTCCCTCGCTCGACGGGGAGACGGGAGGGTCGTTCACGTGCGCCGATCGTCCACCGGGAAAGCACGAGCGCGTTCTTGGCGGTTCACCTTCCCAACGACTTCTTTCGATTTCGACGGTGGATATTCCTGTGGATAACTTTGTGGATAGTTGCCAGCGACGTGTGACGGTAAGGGAGAGCCCCAACGAATCCAATTAGCGACGCTCGTAGGCGAAGCAAACTCCTGACTCGCCCGGGCAGTAGCGTGTTTCACGTGAAACATCGCCGGAACTGCTGCAATCGTTACCAGAAGCGGCAAATCGTCCGTATATGACCGATTTAGCCCGCGTTTTCGATCCGACCAGCGGAATTTTCCGGCTGCCCGATTGGATGTGATCGGGCGTACACTCGGCAGCGCAACTTGGGAGATGCCTCACCTTCCCACGTGTAGCCGTGATCTCGATTATTGGCTGCTCGTATCGGTGGATAAGTCTGTGGAAATCGATGTGGATATTGCTGTGGATAACTCCTGGGGATAACTCGCGAGGAATGACGATCTCCAGGCCGAATTCCGCCGTGGAGATCGCTGGCTGCAGATGGAGCTTCCTCTGTACAGCTCCTATCGCTGGCGCCCTCCGTAGGAATTCACCGTGCGTGGACACAGGAGAACGATAGCCGAGTGATTGTCGATCACTGCTTCGCAGACCTGCGGAGCTCCGCGGTTTTGACATACCTTGAAGAGTTTTCAGGGTGCGAGGTCCGTACTTAGCGACGATCACACTCCGACTCTGACCCTGACTCTGACCCTGACTCTGACACTGCATCCACTCCCGTCGCCGTGATCCGAGGGCACCTACCCCCGTGGAGTGCCCGAGCTTCGGCCCTTCTTTCGGCGGTGAGGTGGGTTGGCTCGTGCGTACCGGATGCCGGTGCAGCTAATCCAGGGTCTTCGGCTGCACCTCTTGGGCGGATAGATTCGTGCGCTGTTCGCTCTCGTGCATGCAAGGACGGTGTCTGGCTTTAGAGGCTCGATGAAGCTCTTGGTGACGCCTACGCGTGTGCCCTCTCCTGGGTAGCCTCAAACGCCGCACACCGGGTCTTGCGGCCTTGGGCGGGGATGTCCCCTGACCGCCCTCTCATTGTGGGTGTGTTGACGTAGGAATTCGTTCCGTGGCATGTGAAGTGTCCGCCGTACGTGCCCGCGCTGGGCGCCAGCGACGTGGTGTGCCGGCGTCGTGATGTGCTGACCACCGTGGGTTGCGGTGCGCGGTGTGATGAGCAGAGGCTTGGGGTGTTAGCCGCGGTTAGACGTTGGGCGCGTTGTGTATGACCGCCCCGGGCAAGCAACGCTGCGTCCCCGTGCTATGGAGGTGCCGCGGTGGCTGCGTGGAAGGTCTGGCCCAGAGTACAGAGACTCCAGGCTCACGTTATCCGGGAGGGTCGTCGTTTCACGTGAAACATTGAAGGCCACGGAGCGGACCTCAGCTGGCCTAAACTACTTCGTTTCACGTGAAACATGAAGCTGGGCGGCGGATCTGACCTGGGTGCACGGCATAAAGAGGTGTTGGCAAGCGGGGTTTGCTCTCACCGCCGCCGGAGCTGAACTCTTACAGTACCTAGATATTGGCAATCCGGCATGCGCCCTGGAGGACCGCCTCTTCGGCAGACTGAAGCTTTGTACGCTGCCGGGTGGAGCCGACTGGGTGCTCCGCGTGGGCCAGAAGTGAGGATGCTGCTGTTGTCATGTTGTACGACGCGAATGCATGGGTCGCCACCGCCCCAACTTAAGGAGTTGGGCGAGTTTTCTGTCTGCGGAGTCCTGCTCGATCTTGGAAGTGGTCAACACACCGCCGGCCGGAGCCCTGTGCAGAGCCCCAACTGATCCCCTACGCTCCGGGTTTCCCGGTAAACTCTCCCAACGCCTGAGACGTCAACGTCGTCATCCTCTTTCGCCTTCATGGTGTTCTTGCATGGGTGCTTCATGTTCCGTTCGTTGCAGGCGACCTACTAGCCACAGAATCTGCAGGGCATATTGGGTATGATTTCTGCAATGGAACGCTTTGTCTCCTGCTCGACAACTCAGCCACAGGTTTCAGCGAAGGACCCTGTCCAAGGATTCATCTCGAGGAACTCGTGTCACCGAGTGGTCTCCCCCAATCGAAGCGGTTGGCGTCACCATTCCGGCGAGCTTGGTTCCACAAACGTGAACGGCATGAGTGGTGGAGCTCGTTTCCCGGTTCCATGAGTCCTGGCAAGCAGCCAATGGCCTACTAAGGGTTTCCCGCATCATTCCTTTGTGCCGGGCGTTGTTGTCCTGGCAGCGCCTTGTCCTTCTGCTGCGGCAAGGCCTTTCGACGAGTGGACCCTCGTCTGTTGTTGTTGTGCACTTGGGCTTTGACAGGATTGCCATGGGAAGTGGGCGGTTTAGCAGATGGAGTTTTCGAGAATCTGGGCGCTTTCAATCCGGTAAATCAATGGGTTCTAGTCGCATACCGCTAGATTCCGCGGCTGCGGGGCCCTGGTAGGACTTTGCAGATAGAACGTGGTGATCATCAGGTGTATCCTCGCTCTTCGTCTATTTAGAACCAGACAAGGTGTCCCGGTGGACCACCTCGGTGGTGAGGACGCGTCGATGGAGTCACCTCTTGTACCGGTGGCGCTTTGACTACGTTTCACGTGAAACAGTGCTGCAGTCGACGATTGATCCCGGCCGAGCCGTGACGGAGGTGAATCGCCCCATCGCCCAGGTTGTTCTAGGGGCCATATGGTCACCACGCTGTCGGATCGGATCGTGTTCCTGCAAAGGAGCTCTGTTGATTTGAGATGCCAAGGGAAAGGGATGTTAGAGCAGAAGAGTGCGGATTCGAATATTTCGCAGCACAAACCTTCTCTCACGTTTGAACCGGACAAGAAGCACCATTCCCTGATGTGCGGAAATGCGGGGAGCTTCAGCATCGTTCGTCGGTGTGTTTCACGTGAAACACTCTTACCCAAATTCGTCCCAAACCGACGGTTGAGGTGGGGCGGTTCGGAGTGGTCCCAGCCGAGGAAAAAACACTACTGTCGACGACGCCGCGCGAAACTGGCCATCCCGTGCCGACCGAGGGAAATGGCATACTTCAAAGTGCCCGCGGGCAAGAGTATGGCACAGTTCCGACGTCACACTCCCCGCAAGCCAGGAGGAGTTTCACGTGAAACATAGAGTCGCCCAGCGAAGAGAACTCATCGGGCTCTGACTGAGAAATCTCCCGCTAACTTGCCTGGACGCCGCCCATGGACTCAGGCAGTATCTGCCGCGGTTCACGCTCTCGTAGCAATGTGCCCAGGGCAGAATTTGTTCGTTCTGAAACCGTGTTTGTTTGTTTCGTCAGCACGGAAACCGCGACTTAAACATTTGTGGCCACTGCTTCAGGGAAGCAGTGGCCACAAACGCTATTAAACACTTATCGCAAGGACGCCTTCTTTGAGGGCCGGCGTCACGAACCGACAGCTTTGAGTCCGGTTACGACAGGACGTCAGCGAATTCCTTTTCAAAGAACTGTTTGGGTCGGGCTCCAATAACGGTGCCCTTCACCTCGCCACCCTGGAAAAGGTATACAGCCGGAATCGACGTGATGCCGTACTCGGCGGCAATGCCAGGGTTGTCGTCAACGTTGACCTTAACGACATCGACCTTCTCGCTGTACTCCACGGAGATCTCGTCGAGGATGGGTCCCAGCTTGCGGCAGGGGCCGCACCATTCGGCCCAGAAATCAACAATCACCGGTTTGTCAGCGGACAGCACGTCCGTGCCGAAGCTTGCATCTGTTACGTCTTTAGCGTTGCTCATAGCTTTGTCTCTCTCTTCGAATGGCGGTGACGCGGATTACGCGTGCAGGTCTGCGAGGTAATGTTCCACATCAATGGCAGCGACACAGCCGGAACCGGACGCCGTGATCGCCTGACGGTAGGTGGGGTCAACAACGTCGCCGGCGGCAAAGACGCCCGGGACACTGGTTCTGGAACTCCGGCCCTCCACGGCGATAGTGCCCTCTGGCGTAATCTCCAGCGTGTCTTTGACCAGGTCGGTGCGGGGATCGTTTCCGATGGCTACGAACACGCCCGTGACGGCGAGATCGGATACGGTCCCGTCCTGCAGGTTCTTGATCTTGAGGCCGGTGACTTTATCCTCGCCGATGACGTCGTCCACGGTGCTGTTCCAGATAAACGAGATTTTCTCGTGGGCCAGCGCCCGGTCGGCCATGATCTTTGAGGCCTTGAGGGTGTCGCGGCGGTGGACTACCGTGACAGACTTGGCAAACTTGGTCAGGAAGAGGGCTTCCTCCATGGCGGAGTCTCCCCCGCCGATGACCGCAATGTCCTGACCCTTGAAAAAGAAACCGTCGCAGGTTGCACACCAGCTGACGCCGTGTCCGGAGAGCCGTTTCTCATTAGGCAGGCCCAGCTCGCGGTAAGCGGATCCGGTGGACAGGATGATGGACCGGGCCTGGAAAGTCTCGCCGGTGCCGATGGTGACGGTCTTGATGTCGCCTTCGAGGTCGAGCGCGGTGACGTCCTCGAACTGGATCTCCGTCCCAAACCGGGCGGCCTGCTTTTCGAAGTTCTCCATGAGGTCCGGTCCCATAATGCCGTCAGGGAAGCCGGGGTAGTTTTCGACGTCGGTGGTGTTCATCAGTTCGCCGCCGGCGGTCACTGAACCCGCCAGGAGCAGGGGCTTGAGGTTGGCTCGGGCCGTGTAGACCGCGGCCGTATACCCTGCCGGGCCCGAGCCGACGATGATGACATCACGTACTTCGGACGCGGTGTTTTCTGCGTTGCTCACTGAACGGTGAACCTCTTCCTTAGTCGATGCGCCGGTTTACTGGACCGGCCACATGGCACAACTGAATCCTGGTGGTGAATATTCCGGGCACCGCGCGAACGGAGTAACCATGAATGGTCATGACGGAGTCGCCTCAACAGGTGCCCTCCCAGATTACCGCCTGAAAACAGCTGAGCCGCATCTGTTACCGTCGGGGCCATCCCCTGGCAGAACAGACGCGGCTCGGCGGCGGCGTGACGCAGGCCCCCGCTACTGGACCTTGATTTCTGCAAGGCGGATGCCGAAGCCGTAGCGGGTCTTCGGGGCCGCCAGCCTGGGCAGCGCCTTGATGGACACAATGACGTACTGTGCCTTCACGGGTTCAGCCAGCGGCAAGGTCAGATCGGTTGACGTGAAGCTGTTTGTTCCCACGAGCTTGGCACCATCCAGTGACGGACGGTCGTTCGTGTAGACACTCAGGTTTCCGCCGGAAGCTCCAAGCTGGGTCAGGGTGATGGAAGAAACCGTGGCCGGGCTCTTCAGCTTCACAAACAGCGGCACACCGTCGGCGGCCAGGCCGCCCCATCCTTCGGTAGCGAATTCCATATCGGACCAGTAGCTGGCTGCATTGCCGTCGAACGCCTTCACGAGGTCCACATCATAGGTGGCTGCGAAGTCGAAATTACCCTGGCGGGTGATGTTTTCGATGGACGGCGGGGCTGCCGGCGGTGCTGAACTCGGGTTGGCTGTGGGCGTCCCCGTGCCCGGACCTGTTGCCGGCGCGCCTGTCGAAGCCGGCGTGGGGTCGGCCTGCGGGCCGGACTGGAACAAGCTGCCCAGGTTGGTGAGGGCAAACACCAGCCCTGCGATGAGTACTACGGCAAGAAGGCCGCCCACGAGCCAGCGCATGGATCGCGGCTCACGCTCGGGCTCGTCGTCGTCGTCATCGTTGTAAGCGCCTGTACCGCCTGCGGGCGGTACTGCTGCCGCCGGGGAGGTCTTTCGCGCAAGGGAAGGGAAAGCGGCTGCGGCACGATTGGGCTTGGCCGGCTTGGCCTCCGCTGCTGTGTCGTAGCCGGTGTCCTGGTCCTCGTAGGAGTAGTCGTCCTCAGACCACAGCGAGACCTTGGGCTGACCCTGTTCCTGTCCGTTGTGCGGCCGGCTGGCAACCGGTGCACCGGAACCCGAAACCGGCTCACGCTCCGCCGGCTGGACTGGATGCGGGGCGGTGGCCTGTTGGTGGGCGGCAGCTGCTCCCGCGGCGGCACCTGCAGCAGCGCCAGCCGCTCCGGCACCGGCGGCCCCGGTCGATCCCCCGGCAGGGCGAGTGGTCGGACCGACCGGCGGCCGGGGCGGAACCACCGGCGGAACCGAAGGAGCCGACCGGTAAGGGTCCACCTGGCTGGGGTGGTGGTCGGCGTAGTTGATGTAGCCGGCGTCGACGTTCTCTTCTTCGTCGTACGGCTCGGGCTCGTGTGACCGCGCCTGGCCGAAAATCTCGCTGCCCAGGGTGTCGGTAAAGAAGGGCTCAACGTAGGGCGCATCGGAAGCGACGACGAGGTCGAGCAGGTCTGCCGCAGACGTGTGGTTCGTGATGAGGTAGGTGGCGGCTTCGGTGACGCCAAGATCGAGTACCTGGACGCTGCCGGGACGCTCCCCGGTAGCAACCTCGCGGGCACTCTGCGCAACCTGCTCCGTGTTGTGCGGGCCTGCAACCAGAATGCTGACAGGCCGGTTGAGTACCTGGTCCACCCCGTCCAGCACCAGATCATGGTCGTGTGAGGTCAATACCGTGGCTGTGACCTTGTAGCGGCCGCCGAGTACTGATCCAACGTCGATCGGGTGGGACACGTGTTCCTCCTAGACTGTCCGGGAATTACCGGCGTAGATGATGCCACCGGTGGTCAGAACCGGTCAGAAAGCCGGGCGTCGAGCCGGTTTACTCTTGCCTGCAACTACCCCTGTTCATTGTCGATCCTAGCCGATTGGCCCTACCCGCCGCGGGCGACAGGCAGCCGGAAACCCGGGGAAGGTCACTTTTTGCGGGGCCGCCGTGACCTGAAATGCGGGTTCCGTCCGGGCTGCCCCTGGAACGTGCGCCGGCCGGGGAGCGGGATCTCGTCGCGGAGGAAGCCGCCACGGGCAGTTCCCGGCACATCTTCGGCCGGAAGATATTCACCGGCAGGCATGTTTACGTCATCCGTGGAACCGGCAGGAATCGTAGGTGCCGCAGGCCTGTGCCGCTCTGGCTCTGGTCCGGCGCGGAAGGACGTCGCGTCGAATTCGCCCGAGATGCGCGGAATCAGTCCGGTGTCCACCGAGACGGTGGCGCGTTCCGGCGTCGGACGTTCCGATTCTGAGGAAGAGTCGGTGGCAGATGATGCCGACGGCGGCCCTCCCGCCGTGTCCGACGGCCCCCCGCCGCGGCGCCCAAGCCGCCCGAGGAGGGGGCGCAGCAGATCGCGGAGCTCCGCGACGTGGAAAACTTTAAGCAGGAGTACATAGACCACGAGCATGATGGGCCCGACGACGACCAGGGTCACCAGGGCCGCGAGACGGTCGGTCCAGGCGAAGCCGTCCGGGCTGTAGCTGCCCATTAGCCACAGGGCGCCGGCACCGGCAAGAGCGGAACCGAGCGCCGCGTAACCCATTCGGATGTACGAGTTGGCGATGCGGGGACCGTCGAGGTGGCCGAGCAGGCGGCGCAGGAAGAAGGCGCTGATGACCACCGAGAGGATGTTGCCCACCATGTACAGAATGGCGATCGCGTAGATGATCCGGCCCACCGGCATGAACTGGATGGCAAAAGCCCCGGCAACATAGACAACGGCGAGCAGGAGCTGGATGTAGAACGGTGTGCGGGCGTCCTCGTTGGCGTAGAAAACCCGCGACATCATGAAATTTGCACTCATAAACGGCGTGCTCAGCGCCAGAATGGTCAGCGTCTGGGCCAGCATCACGCCATCCTGGCGAAGGCCGCCGGAGAAGAACATACCCAACGGTCCGGCCAGGGCGAACAGTGCCAGCGCGCCGAAGACGGTGGCCACTGCCATGGTCCGGAGCCCGTGCGAGAGCGCATCACGCAGTTCGGCACGGTTGCCGTCCTGCGACGCGCGGGTCATCCGGTTAAAGAGGACGGTGGCGAGGGACAGGGCAATGATCGAGTGCGGCAGGAGATACAGCTGGCTGGCAACCTCCAGCACAGCGTTACCGGGGAGTATCTCAGCCGCCGGGTCCCCGGCCTGCTTCAACCGCAGGCGCTCCGCACCGGGAATGGTGGCAATACGCATGACATACAGGAACGCCAACTGCCCGACGGCGGCGGTCAGCAGCGTCCAGACGCTCAACTTCGCTGCCTGGCCAAGTCCCACTCCCCGCCACCCGAACTTCGGCCGGAGGCCTAGTTTCAGCCGGAATACCGGGATCATCAGGATGGCCGTCTGGGCCACCACGCCGATGGTGGAGAAGCCTGCCACGAGCAACGTCTGGTTGGGACCCCAGTTGTCCAGCGTGTGCGCGTTGACGGCGTTCTGGCCGAAAATCCAGATGAACATGCCCAGGCCGGCGATGCCCACCACGTTGTTCAGGATAGGGGCCCACATAGCCGGGCCGAACGCGCCGTTGGCGTTGAGGATCTGGGTGAGGAGGGCGTAGAGGCCGTAGAAGAAGATTTGCGGCAGGCACCAGAAGGCGAACGTAATGGCCAGGGCCTTTTGCTGCGGCGAATAGCCCTGGGTAGTCAGCTCAATGACCCACGGCGCGGCCAGGGTGACCAGCGCGGTCAGGCCCAGCAACAGCAGGACCGCCAGGGTCAGGAGCCGGCTGATGTAGTCGGCTCCCCTGTCCGGAGCCTTGCTCGCCTTGATGATCTGCGGAACCAGCACGGCGTTAAACACGCCGCCGGCCACCAGCAGGAAGATGAGGTTGGGCAGGTTGTTTGCGTTGATGAACGTGTCATTAACGGTGGAACCCAGGCCGAGGGCCGCACCCAGCATCCAGGTCTTGCCGAATCCCAGGAAACGCGAAACCAGGGTACCGGCGGCCATGATGGCGCTGGACCGTGTCTCACTCGCGCCTGTGGGAGGGCCGGGCTCGGCGGGACCCGGAGCATCGGCTGGAGCTGTTGGCACGGCCTCAGGCGCGGGCTGACCTGCCTGGCCTGTTCTATCGGAAGGGAAATTGGAAGCTGACATCGAGTTCATCGTCTCACCCGGACCCTGTTTGTTCCGCACCGGACGGCCTGCGCGGCCCGCATTCACCCGCAACGGGGCACAAGCCCCTGGCCGCAGGCTCAGAGGTGTTCGGGCAGGACGTCCCGGGCCAGGTCCGCGATGCGGCGCTCATTGGGAAAAGAGAGCTTCCGTGCAAGTTCCTTGATGGGCACCCAGGCAACGTCCACAGCTTCCTGGTCAGGATCGTTTTCGATGGTGAGCTCACCGCCGGTAGCACGCAGTAAATAGTGGTGGACCGTTTTGTGGACCCGGTGCCCGCTGACGGTGAACCAGTAGTCGATGCTGCCCAGCGGGGCGAGGATGTCGCCTTCGATGCCGGTTTCCTCGGCAATCTCGCGCACTGCCGCCTGCTCGTTGTTTTCCTTGCCCTCCGGATGGCCCTTCGGGAGGCACCACTCCAGACGCCCGCCCCTGTTAAGGCGCGCGATGATCGCAACCCTGAGTTCGCCGTCGGACGTGTCCACCACAACGCCGCCGGCGGAAATTTCCTCCACCGTAGGGAGCGAGGCCGGAGCCGAGTGCAGGGCAGGCGCGACGTGGGCACCGATTGCCGACGGCAATGGTGCGTTCGTCCTCCTGCCGGGAGCGCTCGGTACGGGATGGGCCATGCAGTCCACTCTAACGACTCTTGCCCAATCTTGATGACCGGAACATGACATCAAGATGGACTGCGTATGACGCAGTTTGAGAGACCGTGAGGGAATCGGCACGATCTTGACCGGATTTTGGCCTGCCAAGCCGCTGGTTTCTGCCAAGCTTAAGTAACTATGGCGCACGCACATCACAAGACTGATTCCCACACCGTCGATTTCCAGGTGGACCCGGTGGTCCTGGAGCTCGGCCAGCGATTTGTCGACGCCGGCCATGAACTGTCGCTGGTGGGTGGTCCGGTGCGGGACCTCTTCCTTGGCCGCACCTCCCCGGACCTGGACTTCACCACGGATGCCACGCCAGACCAGACCGTCGCCCTGATCAAGAAATGGGCGGACAACTTTTGGGAAATCGGCCGGGCCTTCGGGACCATCGGCGTGCGCAAGGCGGGTTTCCAGATCGAGATCACCACATACCGGGCCGAGGCGTACGATCCCGAATCGCGCAAGCCGGTCGTGGCCTTCGGCACCTCATTGACAGATGATCTGCTGCGCCGGGATTTCACCATCAACGCCATGGCGCTGCGGCTGCCGTCCCTTGAACTTGTAGACCCGTTTGGCGGCGTCCGGGACCTGCATGCTTCTGTTCTGACTACCCCGGGATCCCCTGAGGACTCGTTCTCCGACGATCCCCTGCGCATGATGCGTGCCGCCCGGTTCGCCTCGCAGCTGGGCATTTCCGTGCACCCTGCTGTCCGTCAGGCGATGACCCAAATGGCAGAACGCATCAAGATCATCTCTGCTGAACGCGTCCGCGATGAACTGGTTAAACTCATCTGCGGCGCCCGCCCGAGGATTGGTGTGGACCTGCTGGTGGACACCGGACTGGCCGAATTTGTGCTGCCTGAAGTCTCGGCCCTGCGTCTGGAATCAGACGAGCACCACCGCCACAAGGACGTTTACCAGCACTCCCTGCAGGTCCTGGAGCAGGCTGCCGCCCTGGAGACCGATGCGGACGGCGCCGTACCGGCTCCGGACTTTGTGCTGCGGTTCGCAGCGTTAATGCACGACGTCGGCAAACCGGCGACGCGTCGTTTCGAACCGGGCGGCGCGGTCAGCTTCCGCCACCACGACATGGTGGGCTCCAAACTCACCTCGAAGCGGATGAAGACCCTGCGCTTCGACAACGACACCATCAAAGCCGTAGCCCGGCTGGTGGAACTGCACATGCGCTTTTACGGCTACGGCGACGCCGGCTGGAGCGACTCCGCTGTCCGGCGCTACGTCACCGACGCCGGGCCCCTGCTGGAGCGGCTGCACCGGCTGACCCGGTCCGACGTCACCACCCGCAACCAGCGCAAGGCCGAACGGTTGGCCTTCGCGTATGACGATCTGGAGGACCGGATCGCCGCGCTGCGTGAGCAGGAGTCCCTGGAGGCGGTCCGCCCGGATCTGGACGGGGCCCGGATCATGGCTCTCCTGGACCTGAAACCCGGTCCCGTGGTGGGCCGTGCCTACAGGTTCCTGCTGGAGGAACGCATGGAGCATGGTCCGTTGCCGACCGAGGACGCCGAAGCGCGGCTGCTCGCCTGGTGGGCTCAGCAGCCCGAGGCGGCACCCCCGGTTCCGGACGCAACAGAACCAGCCGCCGCCGTCGAGCTTTCCCCGAATGAGGAGTCATAATGACTGTGTCGAATTTTGCGCCCCGCCCCCAGCTGTGGATCCTGCGCCACGGTGAGACCGAGTGGTCCAAGAGCGGGCAGTACACCGGTCTCACGGACCTGCCGCTGACCGTTGAAGGAGAGCAGCAGGCCGTGGAAGCCCGAAAGGTGCTGGACCAGGTGGACTTTGACCTGGTGCTGACCTCACCGCTGCGCCGCGCCCGGCGGACAGCCGAACTGGCAGGCTACCCTGACGCGCAGCATGAGCCGCTGGCTGTGGAATGGAACTACGGCGATTACGAGGGCATCAGCTCGGACCTGATCCGAAAAGACAACCCCGACTACCTGATCTGGACCCACGGCGTGCCCAACGGTGAAACCCTGGACGAAGTGGCGGCCCGCGCGGACAAGATTGTGGCCCGGGTACTCGAATCCGGACTCGACAACGTGCTGATCGTGGCCCACGGACACTTCTCCCGCATCCTGACCGCGCGCTGGCTTGAATTGGCCCCCACCGAAGGCCGGCACTTTATTCTGGGTACCGCCAAAGTCTGCACGCTTGGCTGGGACAAGAAGACCCCGGCCATTGTCCGTTGGGGCCTGTAAACCGTAATTCATAAACATTCTTGAAGATCTTTGTGAATTAGGTAGCGGATCGTCGCATTCGTAAGGTATTTTTATTCCTGACCCCAGAGCGTTCTGCCGGGGTCGTGGCGCACGTTGTACAGCCAATCAGCTGATGCGACGGCTTGAGCAGAAAAGGAGGTTGGGAAAAATGATTACTTTGACTAGCGGATGGAAGATGACCATCACCGCCACCCCGGCCCCTGACGCTTCTGCGCGCCATTTTCGCGGAGTGTTTGCCTCCTAGAGCCATTCTCTGATCAGCCTCCGGGCTGGATCACTGGCTCAGGGACCCACCTCCAGGCACATCCGGCTGACCGTCAGGTAGCGCTTCAGGCGCACCATCACGGCTGGTCGGGCGTGATCGCAGAAATCCCTGGTTCTGGTCCCTGCTTTTGTCGGGTCCCGGCAACCGCATTCGCCGGGCCTGCTTTCGCATTTGTAAACCATTCATAAGCACCGGGCATTTCTATGTCCAATTACCGCCTTTATTGTCCCGACTTTATGTGGCGCTATTTGCCATGCCCAATTACTTTTCGAAAGGAGGTGACCGCCATGATCAAGAAGATCAAGAAGGCGATGCTTCAGCTGCGCCGGCCTGTCCGGGCTGACCGCCGCGAATTCAACGGGGAGCTGCTGGACCAACGACGCGACGACGTGTACGTGCTGATGCATCAGCACATGGCCGGCATGTACTGAATCTTCCTGCCGAGGCCCTGTCCCCCGACCTGTCCGGATGCCACCCCGGTAAGCTCGGGGACATGCAGGAGACGAAGCCGCCGGGCCGCCCACAGCGTGCCCGCCTGGTTGTTCCCAGCCGCAGTGACCTGCTGCTGAAGAACTTCACGGAACTCATTGGCGGGCCGATGGGCGCCCGGTCGGCACCTGGCCTGGTCTCCCCCGGTGTGTTCACGGTGGAACGCGTGCTGATCATCCTTACAGTTCTGGCGGCGTTGGTGAGCCTTGCCATCAAGAACTACTGCCGGACCAACGGCTGGCAGACGCCCGGCCAGTTCTACTCCACGTGCTACTCGGACTTCCCTGAATTCTTCCGGAACCGGGGCCTCGGCGAAGATCCGTTCGCGTTCCTCAACCAGGGCAGCGTCTTCGACTATCCGGTTCTTGTGGGACTCATCGGCGGTGCCGCAGCCTGGCTTATTCCGGGTGAGGGGGTTACCGACGCCCGGGTCCTTGGATACTTCGACGTCAACGCGACACTGATCGCAGCCGTCTGGATCGTCGCAGTCGTGGCGACCGCCCGGATATCCCAGCGGCGCCCGTGGGACGCGGCCATGGTGGCGGTTGCTCCTGGCATCGTTCTGTCCGGCACCATCAACTGGGACCTCTGGGCAGTGGCGCTGCTGGCTGTGGGCATGTTGTGTTTCGCGCGGGACCGGCTGGTGCTCGCGGGCATCCTGATTGGCCTTGCCACTGCCACCAAGCCGTACGCCGCCCTGATTCTTGCTGCCGTCTTCCTGCTGTCCGTCCGCACAGGGCGGATCAGGGTATTCCTTGTGGCCGCCGGCGCTTCAGCGGCTGCCTGGCTGGCCGTCAATATCCCCGTAGCCCTCGCTAATCCGGCCGGGTGGGGGTCCTTCCTGGGATCCACGCAGTCCGGGGAAGCCGGCTACGGTTCGGTGTGGTTCGCCTACAATCTGGTGGCGAGGCGCCTCCGCTGGCAAACGCTTGATCCTGCGGTCATCAACGTGCTGGCCCTGGCCTGTTTCCTGCTGGCCTGCGCTGCGGTGGCCTATGTGGCGCTGACGGCGCCGAGGCGGCCGCGCCTGGCCCAGCTGGCATTCCTGCTGGTGGCTGCCTTCATCCTCACCAATAAGGTGTACTCTCCCCAGGTTGTGCTGTGGCTTATTCCGCTGCTGGCACTTGCACGGCCGCGGTGGCGGGACTTCCTGGTGTGGCAGGGCATTGAGGGGCTCTATTGGGCAGCCATCTGGATGTATCTGGGCCAAGTGACCAGCCAGGGCCCGACGCAGCACAATATTGACATGCCCTACTACGTTTTGGCGGTGGCAGCACACATGCTCGTGACGGCATATCTGATGATCCGGGTGGTGTGGGACATCTACGACCCCAACTACGACCCCGTACGCCGGCACCACGTAGACGATCCTCACGGCGGCCCGTTCAACGGGTTGCCTGACTGGTTGCGCTTCAGTCCGCGGAAGCCCTTGCTGGCCGTCCTCCCCTGGCGGGCGAAACACCATGCCTGATGTCGCCGTCGTAGGGTCCGGGCCTAACGGACTGGCCGCCGCCGCTGTGATGGCACGGGCCGGGCTGTCCGTAGAGGTCTATGAAGCTGCCGGAACCATAGGCGGCGGCACACGCACGCTCGAGCTGATGCAGCCGGGGCACTTCCACGATATTTGCTCGGCAGTGCACCCCATGGCTTCGGCATCCCCCTTCTTCCGTGCCTTCGAGCTCGAGCGCCGGATCGACCTGGTGGTCCCGGAACTCGGGTTCGGATCCCCGCTCGACGGCGGACGGGCAGCCCTGGGCTACCACTCGCTCGACCGGACAGTCGAGGGACTGGGCCGCGACGGTCAGGCTTACCGCAGGCTGCTCGGGCCCCTCGTGAGGCGCATTGACGGGGTCATGGACCTGACCCAGCACCAACTGCTTCGGATCCCGCATGATCCAACAGCGGCAGCACTCTTCGGGCTGGCGACCTTCGAACAGGGGTCCCGGCTGTGGAACGTGCGGTTCCGGGAGCCACTCGCGCCCGCCCTGCTCAGCGGTGTGGCAGCCCACGCGGTGTCCCACCTGCCCTCGCTGGCTGCCGCCGGTGCCGGCCTGATGCTGACTGCCCTGGCCCACGCCCAAGGGTGGCCCATCCCCCAGGGCGGATCGGCCGCCATCGCCGGCGCCTTAGCCGACGACATCAGGGCCCACGGCGGCGTGATCCGGACCGGTGAGCCCATTGACAGCCTTCAGCAACTTGGCCGGGCCCGCGCCACACTGCTCGACGTTGCGCCACAGGGGCTGCTGGACATCGCCGGCGACCAACTGCCCGGGAAGTACCGGCGCTCCCTCGAATCGTTCCGCTACGGAAGTGGTTCCTGCAAGGTGGATTACATCCTGTCCGGGCCCGTCCCGTGGGCAGCACCGGAACTGGCGGACGCCGGAACCGTGCACGTTGGCGGCACCCGGGAGGAGCTGGCGCGCTCCGAAAATGAGGTCATCGCCGGGAGGCACCCGGAGCGTCCCTACGTGCTGGTGGCCCAGCCGTCCCGGTTCGACAGCGGACGGGCTCCGGACGGGCGGCATATCCTCTGGGCCTACTGCCATGTTCCCGCCGGATCAACGCAGGATATGAGTGAGGCCGTCACCGCGCAGCTGGAACGGTTTGCGCCAGGGTTCCGGGATCTGGTGGTTCAGACGCACGTCACCACTGCGGCGGGACTCGCCAGCTACAACCGCAACTACATCGGGGGTGACTTCAGCGCGGGGATCATGGACGTGCGGGGCCTCGTGCAGCGGCCTGTGGTCTCGCCCGTTCCATGGCGGACACCCGTTCGCGGCCTCTACTTGTGCTCATCGTCCACGCCTCCCGGCCCCGGAGTAACGGGGATGCCGGGGTTCTTCGCCGCAAAACATGCCTTGAAGGACATATTCGGGCTGCAGGTCCCGGCGCTGGGGAAATCTTAAGGGTTACGCGGCCTCGACGGCGCAGTTGCCGCGCTGGGGGATAATAACGCCGTGGGGAACTCAAAGAAACTTTCACTTGCCATAGCTGGTCTCATTCTCGGCGCCTCTCTGGTGTCCTGCGACGACGGCAGAGGAGGTGCCGAAGCCGCGGCTGAACAGTTTGCCGCGGCGGTGTCCGCGCTCGACGTCGGCCCTGTCGCCTTTGACGGCAAGGACTCCGGCGTGGCCAGGCAGCAGGTCCAGGACATTTTCAAATCACTCGACCCGGACAGGCCCGCCGTGGAAACCGGTGACCTGTCGCTGGAGGGCAATACTGCTACTGTCCCCCTGAACTACATCTGGAAGATCGGCTCGGGTGAGTGGAAGTACACCACCTACGCGGAGTTCACGAAGTCCGGGGATAAGTGGCTCACGGTGTGGAACCCGTCGTCGCTCGTCCCGGATCTGGCAGAAGGCGAAATCCTCACCAAGGGCACTCAGTCACCCCAGCGGGCAGACATCCTCGGTGCGGGCGACGCGCAGCTGGTCACGTACCGCCCCGTGGTGAAGGTGGGTATCGACAAACCCCTCCTCGGTTCAGCGGATCCGGCCGCGTCGGCCACAAAACTCGCCGAACTGGTAGGCATAGACCCCGCCGGCTACGCCCAGCAGGTCTCCGCCTCCGGTGCCCAGGCCTTTGTCGCTGCCATCACGCTGCGTGAAGAAGGCCGCACCATTACGGACGAGCAGATCACGGCCATCCCCGGGGGCCGCGCCATCAAGGAAAGCCAGCCCCTGGCGCCGAGCCGCACGTTCGCCCGCGCTGTCCTCGGGTCCGTCGGCGAGGCCAGTGCTGAACAGATCGAAGCGTCGGACGGCGCCCTGACCGCCGGTGATGTGACGGGCATCGGCGGGCTGCAGCAGCAGTACGACGCCCAGCTGCGCGGCAGCGATGCCATAGTGATCCGGGCACACCGTGCGGACCTCACCCGCGAGCAGATCAACGCCGCGGCAACGGATCCGCGACGCGTGGTCTATGAGACCGCCCCGACGCCGGGCACACCCCTGAAGACCACGCTGGATCCCGCCCTCCAGTCCCTCGCGGAGAGCACGCTGGCCGGCGTGGGACCCGCCTCTGCCATCGTGGCCCTTCGCCCGTCCACAGGTGCGGTCCTCGCGGCCGCCTCGGGACCGGGAAGCAACGGGTACAACACCGCGATGCTGGGCCAGTACGCACCGGGATCCATCTTCAAGATCGTTGATTCACTCGCGATGTTCCGCAACGGACTCACTCCGGATTCGAAGGTGGAGTGCACTCCCACCCTCGAGGTGGACGGCCGGACCTTCAAGAACTCGGAAGGCTACCCGGAGGGATCCCTGGGATCGGTGACGCTCCGCGATGCCTTCGCCCATTCCTGCAACACGGCGTTCATCGCTGCAAGGGACACTGTCACCCAGACCCAGCTCGAGGCCGCCGCGGTGTCCATGGGCGTGGCCGTTGAAGCACCGTCCCTGGGTGCCGTGGCCTTCCTCGGTTCCGTGCCCGGCGAGGCTGCCGGTACCGAACACGCGGCGTCTATGATCGGCCAGGGCAAGGTGCTGATGTCCCCGCTGGCTGCCGCAATCATGGCAGGTTCCGTGGCCAAGGGGTCTCCCGTCTCACCGCAGCTGGTCCTGAACCCCAACGCCGGCGCCGCAGGAGGCACACCGGGCGAGCCGACCGCGGAGGCTGTATCGCCGTCGTCGGGCGTTACGCCTGAAGCACCCTCCGCAGCCTCTGACAAACCGATCACGGCTGAGGAAGCCGCGGCCCTGTCCGAAATGATGCGCGCGGTCATCACCTCGGGCCACGCCGGCTTCCTGTCCACCGTGCCGGGAGAACCCGTGGGTGCCAAGACCGGGACAGCGGAGTACGGCAAGGAAACCCCGCCGAAGACGCACGCCTGGATTGTGGCCGTCCATGGCGACCTGGCTGTCGCCGTGTTCGTTGAGGACGGCGGCCTCGGCGCCACCACATCCGGGCCGCTGCTCAAACAGTTCCTGACCGCGGCCGGCTAACCCGTGTGCTGACCCGCCTGTGCAGCCGGCCGATGAGCCCGGCTGCACGGGCGTGGGAAGATTGTTGGCGTGGCCCACATAGACGTTTCCGGTATTGACTACTTCCTCTCCGACGGCACCCAGCTCCTGAACGGCGTGACTTTCAAGGTCCCGGAAGGCACCAAAACCGCCCTGATCGGCCCGAACGGCACCGGTAAGACCACGCTCTTCCGGATCATTTCCGGGGACCTTGTCCCGGACGAAGGTGTGATCGGGCGGTCCGGGAACATGGGCATCATGCGCCAGTTCGTGGGCCAGGTCCGGGATGATTCCACCGTCCGCGACCTGCTGGTATCGGCCGCGCCGCCGGCCCTGGCCGCCGCTGCCCGCGAGGTGGACGAGGCCGAGCTTGCCATGGTGGAGCTCGACGACGAACCCTCCCAGATGCGGTACGCCCAGTCCATCGTGGACTGGGGAGACGCCGGCGGCTACGACGTGGAGACCGTCTGGGACGAGGTCTGCATGGCCGCGCTGGGACTGCCCTTTGACCGCGCACAGCACCGCCCGGCGTCGAGCCTTTCCGGCGGCGAGCAGAAGCGCCTGGTCCTTGAGGCGCTCTTCGCGGGGCCCGACGAACTCCTGCTTCTGGACGAACCGGACAACTACCTCGATGTGCCCGGGAAACGCTGGCTCGAGGACAAGCTCAACGAGTCCAAAAAGACGGTTTTCTTCATCAGCCACGACCGCGAGCTGCTCAACAATGCTGCCGGCCGCATCGTCACACTCGAACCGGGCATCAACGGCGCCGGCGCCTGGGTCCATGGCGGCAGCTTTGGTTCCTACGTGGACGCCCGTGCGGACCGGAACGCCCGGTTCGAGGAGCTGCGCAAACGCTGGGACGAGGAGCACGTCAAGCTCAAGGAACTCGTCAACATGTACAAAAACAAGGCGGCGTTCCGCTCGGACATGGCCAACCGGTACCACGCTGCCCAGACCCGGCTCGCGAAGTTCCTGGAGGTGGGTCCGCCCGAGGCGCTGCCCATCGAACAGAACGTGCAGATGCGGCTCAAGGGCGGCCGGACCGCCAAACGCGCCATCGTGGCGGAGAAGCTGGAACTTACCGGGCTGATGAAGGCGTTCTCCACCGAGGTCTGGTTCGGCGACCGCGTCGGTGTGCTCGGCTCCAACGGGTCAGGCAAGAGCCACTTCCTGCGGCTGCTTGCCACCGGCGGCACCGATCCGGAACGGGAGCACCTGCCCGTGTCCGACGTCGAAATCGCCGAAGTGCCGCACGAGGGCACAGTGAAACTCGGCGCCCGCATCCGGCCCGGCTTCTTCGCCCAGACCCATGTCCGGCCGGACCTCCTGGGCAAGACCCTGCTGGAAATCCTGCACCGCGGTGACGAACACCGCTCCGGACTGGGCCGCGAGGCCGCTGCCGGGGCGCTGGACGGTTACGGCCCGGCCTCACAGTCGGAACAGAAGTACGAGTCCCTGTCCGGTGGCCAGCAGGCCCGGTTCCAGATCCTGCTCCTCCAGCTTTCCGGTGCGACGCTGCTGCTGCTGGACGAGCCAACCGACAACCTGGACCTGCACTCGGCCGAGGCGCTGGAAAAGGCCATCGACCACTTCGAAGGAACCGTCCTGGCCGTGACGCACGACCGGTGGTTCGCCCGCACGTTCGACCGCTTCCTGGTATTCGGCTCCGACGGCAAGGTCTACGAGTCGGCCGAGCCCGTGTGGGACGAAAAGCGCGTCGTCCGCGCCCGCTAACCCCCGGACGCTCTCTCACTTAATGTGGGTTTAACACTGACCCTCTCTCACTCTCCTCAAGAGAGTGAGAGAGGGTCGGCTATTTAAGCACATTAAGTGAGAGAGCGTCCGGTGGGGGTGGTGGGTGAGGGCACCCGCCGGTTGCTAGTCTTCCAGCATGAAGACTGACATCACCAGAACCGCGGCCGGACCCTCGCTTCGGGCGGCGGCCGCCGCCACGTTTGTGGTCTTCGGTGTCAACGGATTTGTTTTTGCCAGCTGGGCGGCACGGATTCCGGCGGTCACAGAGACGCTGCACCTCACGTCCGGGCAGATGGGGACGCTTCTGCTGTGCACAGCCATCGGCTCGCTGCTGGCGCTTCCGACGGCGGGACTGGTGGTGGGCAGGATCGGTACGGCCAACGCCGTACGCGCCGCCGGGGTGCTGGCCGCCCTGGCGGGAGTCGGGATTGCCCTCTCCCTGTCGGCTGAATTGGTGGTGGGGACCGCCATTGCCCTGTTCTTCTTCGGCATCGGCATCGGGCTGTGGGACGTCTCGCAGAACATCGAAGGCGCAGACGTGGAGCACAGGCTGCGGCGGACCATCATGCCCCAGTTCCACGCCGCCTTCAGCGGCGGGGCCTTCGTTGGTGCGCTGATCGGTGCGGGGCTGTCGACCATCGGTGTCGGGCTGCCGGAGCACCTGCTGGTGATCGCTGTGGTTGTGGTGGTGGTGGCGCTGGTAACGCCCCGCTATTTCCTCCCCCACATGGCAGAGCCGGCTCCCCTCGACGGCGAGCCCAAGACCGCTAAGGGCCCATCCGCCTGGCGTGACAGCCGCACCCTGCTCATCGGTGTGGTGGTCCTCGGCGCGACCCTCACCGAGGGCGCCGGAAACGACTGGATCGCCAAGGCCACCGTTGACGGCCTGGGTACGTCCGAATCCACCGGCGCCCTCATGTTCGCCCTCTTCGTCCTTGCCATGACCGCAATGCGCTTCTTCGGCGGACAGGTCATCGACGCATACGGCCGCGTCGCAGTACTCCGGGCCAGCATGGCCGCCGCCGCCGCGGGCCTTGGCCTGTTTGTCCTCGCCGGGAACGTCTGGCTGGCGGGCCTGGGCGCCGCGCTTTGGGGCGTCGGCGCGGCCCTCGCGTTCCCGATGGGAATGTCCGCGGCCGCGGATGATCCGAAGCATGCAGCGGCGAGGGTTTCGGTTGTATCCACCCTGGGGTATGTTTCCTTCCTTGCCGGCCCGCCGCTTCTGGGCTATCTGGGCGACCTCACCGGAATCCATCTGGCCCTGCTGGCCATCCTCGCCCCCATCGTGGTGGCCCTGGTCCTGGCGGGAGCCGCGAAGCCGCTGGCATCCGGCCCAGCCAGGGAACACTAAGCAACGGCGCCAGGGAACACTAAGCAACGGCCGGGTTCCTCCCGGGCCGGAAGCACCGGCATTAGGGTGGGGAGATGCACACCAAATGGCGCAAGGGAACGGGATGGATCAGCCGTCTTGACCGGCATCTGGTCCGGGGCGTCTCGGCGTTCCCCGGCGGGAACCATGACACGTTCTTCCGACGACTCTCCGCGTCCGCCAACCACGGCAAACTCTGGATGGGCGCGGCCGCGGTCATGGCACTGTTTCCCGGGCGGCCCCGCCGGGCAGCGCTTCACGGTCTGATCGCCCAGGCAGTGGCTTCGGCCGTCACCAACGCAGGATTCAAGACGCTGTTGCCACGCACCCGGCCGCTGCCGGAACACCTTCCGGTGTTCCGGTTTGTCCACCCGCAACCCACCAGTTCCTCCATGCCGTCCGGGCACTCGGCGTCCGCCATCGCCTTTGCGCTGGGCGCGGGACTGGTCAAACCGGCCCTCGGTACGGCGCTGGCACCTGCGGCTTTGGGCGTTGCCTATTCACGCGTCCACACCGGTGCGCACTGGCCATCGGATGTGTTTTTCGGTTCCGCCATCGGCGCGGGAGCAGCACTTGCCACCCGGAAATGGTGGCCGGTCCGGCCACCCTTTCCCGAGGTGGCCCGCACCGAGGCTGACGCCCCTGAGTTACCCGGCGGCGCCGGCCTGAGCATTGTGGTGAATACACTTGGCGGTTCCTTTACCGAGCAGACTGCCGCAGCGCTCCAGGAAGTATTCCCGGAAGCGCATATAGAGTCGGTGCAGCCCGGCGAGAGCCTGGCCGAAGCAATCCAGGCTGCCGCTGCCTTCGACAACACCAAGGCCCTCGGGGTGTGGGGTGGCGACGGTACCGTCAGTGCGGCGGCAGCGGCCGCCATCGAGCATTCCCTGCCCTTGCTGGTGCTGCCCGGGGGCACCTTGAACCACTTTGCCCGGGACACCGGAATCGGGAGCCTCAAGGAAGCTGTTGCCGCTGCCACTAACGGTGAGGCCGCGTGGACGGACGTGGGGATAGTGACCGTGGAACGCGGGCTGGCAGAGAATCCGGAGACGGCAGAACTGATCATGGTCAACACCGCCAGCGTGGGCCTCTACCCCAACCTGGTCCGGCGCAGGGAACAGCTGCAGCCGGCGCTCGGCAAACCCCTGGCCGGAGTGGTGGCCATGTTCCGGACCTTCGCCGTGGGGACGCCCACCACGCTGGTCGTCGACGGTGTGAGGCACAAGGTCTGGATCGCGTACGTGGGCCGCGGCCGCTATTACCCCCGGGACCATGCACCCCTGCTGCGGCCCGTGCTCGACGACGGCGTCCTGGACGTCCGGATGATCACTGCCGATGAATCCTTTGCCCGGCTGCGGCTCCTGTGGTCCGTCCTGACCGGAACCGTGGCGACGTCACGGATCACGCACCTGAGGGAAGCCACGGACGTCCGCATCGAATCGGCGGGCCCCCCGATGGCCCTGGCAGTGGACGGGGAAGCGCTGGCAGGAGTCCGCAGTGTCCGGGTACGGGTGGAGCCTCGGGCCCTGGCCTACTACTCGCCCAGGTCCTGAATCCGGCTGACCAGGTCTGCACACCGGAGTGATCCCTGATCATCCGTCCGGATTACCCTGATTCGCCCCTGAATCATCCCTGAGACAGGCGAAATCGGCGATGGCCGTCGGTAGCGTGGAGCGTACACACCAAATGTCCGAGCATCCCGCAGCCCCTTGGCTGCTGTTCGAAGGAACACTCCATGATTGAGGCAACAGGCCTGAGCAAGGTCTATGGCAGCAAAACGGCCGTTGACGGCGTCAGCTTCACCGTCAACGCAGGGCAGGTGACGGGCTTTCTTGGCCCGAACGGCGCCGGCAAATCCACCACGATGCGCATGATCATGGGACTGGACCGGCCGACGTCGGGCTCGGTCACTGTGAACGGGCTGCCGTACGCGGACCACAGGGCGCCCCTGCATGAGGTGGGTGCACTGCTGGACGCCAAGGCGGTCCACACCAGCCGCAGCGCCTACAACCACCTGCGCGCCATGGCAGCCACCCACAACATTCCCACAGCCCGCGTCCATGAAGTCATCGAAATGACCGGGCTGGAAGCCGTCGCCAAGAAGAAGGCCGGCGGATTCTCACTGGGCATGGGACAACGCCTGGGCATTGCGGCCGCGCTCCTGGGGGATCCGCAGACCCTGATCCTCGATGAGCCTGTCAATGGCCTCGATCCCGAAGGCGTCCTGTGGGTCCGCAACCTGGTCCGCTACCTCGCCAACCAGGGAAAGACGATCTTCCTGTCCTCCCACCTGATGAGCGAAATGGCGCAGACAGCGGACCACCTGATCGTGATCGGCCGCGGCAGGATCATTGCCGACGCTCCCGTGCAGGAAATCATCGCCGGTACACGCCAGGTCCGGACCCTGGTGCGGACATCGGCCGCCACCCAACTCGCCGCGCTGCTGGCCGGCAACGGCGTCACTGTGGACCAGAACGAGCAGGAAACCCTGGAAGTGACTGGCCTGGATTCCCGTCAGATCGCCCAGGTAGCCCTGGAAAACCGCGTCCTGGTCTATGAACTCACCCCGCAGCACTCGTCCCTGGAAGACGCCTACTTCGACCTCACCAAGGACGAAGTGGAATACCACTCGCACCTGACCGGCGGACCTGCGGGCGCGCCTGCATCAGTTGCATCGCCGGCAGCAGCACCGGAAACAGCCCCCGCAACGGCAGGAAAGTAAGGACCATGACCACCATGACTGATACCCAGACTTCCCGGGTCCGTTCCACCGCCGGTACCAAAGGCGTGACTTTCACAGGCGTGCTGCGCTCCGAATGGATCAAGCTGTGGTCCCTGATGTCCACCCGCATCCTGCTGCTGCTGACCCTGTTGGCGATTGTCGGCGTCGGGGCCCTTGCCGTCCTCATCCGCTTCACCTTCCTGGACGAAATGTCCCGGCAGGCGCGGGAAGCCGGCCAGACCATGACGCCGGAAATGATGGCGGAGTCCTTCCCGCCCGGATCCGGCTTTGACCTGTACAACCTGCCCAACGCGGGCCTGCAGATCGGCATCCTGGTGCTGGGTTCGCTGGCTGTCCTGTTCATTTCCTCGGAATACGCCACCGGGATGATCCGCTCCACCATGAACGCCGTGCCGCGCCGTACGCCCGCGTTCGTGGCAAAGGCGATCATCCTCGCGGTGATTTCCTACGTCATCACCACCATCGCCGCCGTGGCCACCTTCCTGATCGCCATGCCGGTGTTCCAGGGGCTTGGGTTCGACCTTGACTGGTCCACGGAAGGGGTGCTGTACAGCGTCTTCACGGGCGGACTCTACGTTGCCGGTGTGGCACTGATCGGCCTCTCCCTGGGGGCGCTGCTGCGCAACTCCGCCGGCGGCATCACCGTGCTGGTGGGCCTGTTCTTCGTCCTGTCCATCGCCGCGAGCTTCCTGACGCTCATCCCCGGCGACTTCTGGAAGTACGTCCCCCAGTACATCCCCAGCGACGCCGGCGGACGGTTCCTCTCGATCGGCCACACGGACGGCGTCATTGACCCCTGGCAGGGCGGCCTGGTCTTCCTGGGCTACGTTCTTCTGTTCCTTGTGCCAGCCATGATCGTGATCAAGAAACGCGATGTGTGAGCTGAAACCAGGCTCAAAGCATGACTGAAGCGGTACAGGCAAAGGACGCGTCGGCCGGACTGGCCCACGCGTCCTTTGCCGAGCTCACGGCCAAGCGCCGTGGCCTGTTCCGGCGGTATCTCTACCAGCATCCCCGCGTGATGGATGCCGTGGTCGCCGGAAGCTACATCCTGCTGGTGGCACCCACCGTGGCGGACGCCGTCATGAAGGGCGCCTGGCTGGCGGCTGCCCTCCTGGGTGCCGTGGCGGGAGCGCTGTTTTTCCGGCGTACCCATTCGGTGGCAGTGGCCGCGTTTGTAGCGGTGATGGAGGTCGCGGTCACGCTCCTGCACCCGTGGGGCTCCAACGTCTCGGCCGGGCTGTGGTTCTCGCTGTACGCCGTGGCGGTGGTGCACACGCGCCGGTTCGCCCTGGTGGCCATGGCCGCGGCAACCGCACCGCTTGCCCTCCTCTACCTCCTGGCCGCCGTGGGCCCCATGGAGAATTCCTTCCTCCACGTTGAGGCCAATAATCCCGGCGACTTCCACCTCCTGACGAGCATCGCCACGGGTGCCACCATCGCCCTCTCCAACGTCATCGCCACCGGGATCGGCATTTCCGTGCGGCAGCGGCGGGAGCATGAGCAGGAAATCGCGGCGTGGGCGGCGCGGACCGCCAGCCTGGCCTCGGTCACCGAACGGAACCGGATCGCCCGCGAGATGCACGACGTCGTGGCCCACTCCCTGACGGTGATGGTCAGCCTCTCCGACGGTGCCGCCGTCGTGGTCCGGAAAAGTCCCGACCGCGCCGGCGAGGTGCTCGGCGAACTGTCGCGGACCGGCCGGACCGCACTGGCGGACATGCGCCGTGTCCTGGGTGTCCTCCGGGACGACGCCGGAACCATGCCGCTGCAGCCCCTCGCATCCGGCGACAGCCTGGCGAAGCTCCTGGAAGGCTTCCGCACGGCCGGCCTGCCCCTCCACTATTCCCACACAGGGCCCGCGCTGCCCAACGACGCAGCGTTCCAGCTGACCGTGTACCGGATTGTGCAGGAGTCGCTGACCAACGTGCTCCGCTACGGCCGGTCCCTGGGGCGGGTGGATGTGAGCATCGTCCGCGACGGTTCCGCCGTGACCATTGAAGTGCTCGACGACGGCGCAGGGGTTGGGGGGCCGGGCACCGCCGACGGAGGCGGTCCGGGTTCCGGGCACCAGGGTCCGGTCGGAACCGGGACGGGCCAGGGCCTGGCGGGCATGGCGGAACGGGCACGCATCTACGCCGGCACCGTGGAGGCCGGGCGGAGCGGCCGCGGCTGGCGCGTGCGGGCCGTCCTGAGCTGGCCGGGCGACGACACTCCGGAATCCCGCCACGTTCCCCAACTGCAAGGCAGAGCATGACTGAGACCCAACCGATCACCGTCCTGCTGGTGGATGACCAGCCGTTACTGCGAATGGGGTTCCGCCTCATCCTGGAAGGGGAGGATGACCTCAGCATTGTGGGGGAAGCGTCCGACGGCGCCGAAGCGGTCCGGCAGGTGCGGGACCTCGCGCCTGACGTGGTGCTGATGGACGTCCGGATGCCGGTGCTGGACGGCATCGAGGCCACCCGTGCCATCACTGCCGCCGGGGCGTCCGCACGGGTCATCATCCTCACCACCTTCGACGTGGATGAATACGCGTTCGCCGGGCTCCAGGCGGGGGCCTCCGCGTTCCTGCTCAAGGATGTGGCGCCGGCGGAGCTGATCCAGGCCGTCCGGGTGGTGGCCAGCGGGGATGCCGTGGTGGCCCCGCGGGTGACCCAGCGGCTGCTCGAGACATACGTCCGGGGCGCTGCGAGGCCCGCCGCCTCCACGCCCCGCGATCCCCTGCTGGAAGAACTGACTCCGCGCGAAACCGAGATGCTCGAAGCAATGGCTGAGGGCCTGTCCAACGCTGAGATCGCGCACCGGTATTTCCTGTCGGAAGCCACCGTGAAGACCCACGTCCGCCGGATCCTCACGAAACTCCACCTGAGGGACCGTGTGCAGGCCGTGGTTTACGCCTACGAGACCGGCCTGGTGGTCCCGAGCAACCCCGACTACTGACCCGGCTGTTTAACTCGCGCGCGGCCGGCCGAGGCACAGCGTCCGCACAGCCCCGCCCTATGCAAGCGACAGGGGCGGCGGGTTGGATAGAACCATGAGCAACCACGTTCCCCACCCCAACCATGACCGCGGCCTCGAGTTTGACCTCTCCACCCTCGTAAGCCGGCGCTCGCTCGGCATGTTCTTCGGCGCCGGCGGCGCGGCGGCAGCACTGGCCGCGTGCACCCCCGGCGGGTCGGGAAGCGGCGGGTCGGGCACCACAGCTGGCACACCGACGTCGACCGTCACCGGAAGTGCTACCGCATCCGCCGCAGCCAGCACGACGGCGTCGCCCACCGCGTCCCCGACGCTCACCCGCGCGATCGCCGAGTGCGGCGTGGAGATTCCGGAGGAGACGGCGGGTCCGTTCCCTGGCGACGGATCGAACGGGCCCAACGTCCTGGCCGCCTCCGGGGTGGTGCGGCAGGACATCACCGCAAGTTTCGGCACCGGCAGCGCCAAAGCCGAGGGCGTGCCGCTGACCTTCACCCTGACCCTGCTGGACAACGCCAACGGCTGTGTTCCGCTGGCCGGGGCCGCCGTCTACGCCTGGCATTGTGACCGCGAGGGACGGTATTCGCTCTACGATTCAGGACTGTCCAACGAAAACTACCTCCGCGGAGTGCAGGAAGCCGACGCCAACGGCCAGGTCACTTTCACCTCCATCTTCCCGGGCGCCTATTCCGGACGCTGGCCGCACATCCACTTCGAAGTGTTCGAGTCCATGAGCAACGCCACCGCGGCCGGACAGGTGCTCGCGGTGTCACAGATTGCACTGACCAAGGCCGCCTGCGACGACGTCTACGCCACGCCGGGATACGAGGACAGCGTCGCCAACATGAAGCGGACCACGCTGCAGAATGACAACGTCTTCCGGGACGACGGCGGGATCTACCAGCTCGCCACGATGACCGGCTCCGCCGCCACCGGCTACACGGCCGGACTGAACGTCACGCTGTAGGCGGGCACGCTGTGGTTGCAGGTTGCAGGCTGCGGGGTTCGCCGGCGGACGCGGCGTTAGACTCGGAACCATGCCTTCACCTTCCGCCGCTGCAGACCACATCCAGGACCTCGGCGCGTACGTCAGCGCATCGCCGTCGAGCTTCCACGCCGTCCACGAAGCTGCACGCCGGCTCGACGAAGCAGGGTTCACCGGCCTGGATGAGAGGCAGCCCTGGACCGGCGGGTCCGGCGCCTTCTATCTGGTCCGCGACGGTGCGCTGATCGCCTGGGTGATACCGGAGAACGCGGGGCCCACCACCGGGTTCAACGTCCTGGGGGCGCACACGGATTCGCCGTCCTTCAAGCTCAAACCCAAGCCCACCACGGGTGCGTTGGGCTGGCTGCAGGCCGGCGTCGAAATCTACGGCGGCCCGCTCCTGAACTCCTGGCTGGACCGCGAGCTGCAGCTGGCCGGCCGGCTTGTCATGCTGGACGGAACCGAGCACCTCACGGCCACCGGCCCCATGCTCCGCTTTCCGCAGCTGGCCATCCACCTGGACCGCGCCGTGAACGACGGCCTCACGCTGGACAAGCAGCGGCACATGAACCCTGTGTGGGGCCTGGGCAACCCGGCCGATTTCGATCTGCTGGCTGTTCTGGCGTCCCATGTGCCGGGCGGAACTGCGGTGCACGCTGCGGAGATCGGCGGGTACGACGTCGTTATTGCGGACACGCAGCCGCCGGCGGTTTTCGGGGCCGGCAGTGAGTTCTTCGCGTCAGGGCGGCTGGATAACCTTTCCGCGACGCATGCCGGGCTGGCGGCGCTGATCGCGCACGCTGCTGCTGCCTCTTCCGACGGCGGGGGATCCGACGGCGTCACGGGCGCGGGTGCGCCGATCGCCGTCCTGGCAGCCTTCGACCACGAGGAAATCGGCTCCAACTCCCGATCGGGAGCCTGCGGGCCCATCCTCGAAGACGTGCTGGTGCGGATCTCCGACGGCCTCGGCGCCACGGTGAGCCAGCGGCGGCAGGCGCTGGCGGCGTCGTTCTGCGTTTCGGCTGATGCCGGCCACGCCGTCCACCCCAACTACCCCGAACGGCACGATCCGGCCAACCACCCCGTCCTGAACGGCGGCCCGCTGCTGAAGATCAACGCCAACCAGCGGTATGCCACCGATGCCACCGGCGCTGCCTTCTGGGCACGGCTCTGCGGTGAGGCCGGTGTGCCTTACCAGGAATTTGTGTCCAACAACGTGATGCCCTGCGGCTCCACCATCGGGCCGCTGACCGCCACGCGCCTGGGAATCCGCACGGTCGACGTCGGAGTGCCGCTGCTCTCCATGCACTCCGCGCGCGAACTCTGCGGTGTGGAGGACCCGTACCGGCTTGCCACGGTAACTGAGCTGTTTTTCCGGACTGCGGCGTAGGCTCCTGCCGGGTCAGCTACCTTCCCCCGACCGGGGCAACCTCAGCGACCCTGCCCGTAACGGGAGGGTTCGTGGTCAATTCCGCGTGCCGGGACGCCGACCCAGGTTTCGCCGTCAGGCACGTTGCTGAGGACCGCAGCACCCATGCCCACGGTCGCGTAGGCTCCCACCGATGTCCCTTCGCGGACACTGGAATTCATCCCCAGGTAGGCTGACCGGCCAATCCGGACTCCGCCGCCCAGCGATACCCCGGCGTCGAACGTCGCGAAGTCCGCCACGTCGTCGTCGTGCGTGAACGTTACCGACGGCATCGCCACCACATGTGAGCCGAGCGTGACGGAGGCTGTCAGCGTCACATTGCGCATGAGGATGCTGCCCCGGCCAATCCGGCACCCCTCCGGGCACTCCACAGACGGATCTATCGCAGTCGCGTACCGCGCCTCGTGGAGTCCCAGGGCCGTGAGCCGCTCCACCACTTTTTCACGTGATTTGCCGGAGTTGAGACAGACCAGGACGAAGGCGTGCAAGTAGGCGGGGGCGTCGTCGATGGTTCCGAGGACCGGCGCACCGTCCACAGTTAGTCCTGCCATTTCCTTGTCATCATCAAGCAGCCCTACGACGTCGTATTGACCGCTGCTCCGCACCATCGCCAAGACTTCCCGGGCCAGCCCGCTGGCGGCAATCAGGATAAGTTCACTCACCTGCCACTCCAGTCGCCGGCGGTCTGGATAGTGTTGATAATGCGCTTGATGCTGACCGTATCCAGCTCGTGAAACATCGGAAGGATGACTGTGCTCTCAGTCAGCCGTTCTGTGTGCTGCAGCCGCGCGCCGCCGGTGTCACGCCAACGGTAAGCCGGTTGCCGGTGGGCCGCCATGATGCCACGGGTGGCCGAGATGCCGGCGTCGGAAAGACGGGAGAGCAGCCCTTCGCGGCTGGTGGCGAAACCGGGCAGGACCTCAACCCAGAAGGACTGGAAGTTGGTGGTGCCGTAGGGCGGGTCTGCCACCAGGCGCAGGCCCTTCAGTCCGGTCAGTCCGGCAGCATACATCGCGGCGATCTCGCGTCGCCGGGACACCACCTGCGCAAGCCGGCGCAGCTGTACGACCCCCACTGCGGCCTGCAGGTCCGTCATCAGATAGTTGAACCCGATCTCAAGATAGACATCCGGGCGGGGCTTGACCGACTCGTGCCCGTCGGTCGGGGTGGGGCCTTTGGAATGCTCCCGGAGCATACGGGCCCGAGCCGCCCAATCCGCCCGGTGTGTGGTGAGCATGCCCCCCTCACCTGTGGTGATGACGCTGTCGGAATGGAAAGACCAGACGGTCAGGTCCGCGCCGCTGCCGACAGGCCGGCCCTTGTAAAGGGAACCAACAGCGGCCGCGGCATCCTCGATCACGGTGATCTCGTGGCGGTCACAGAGTTCCCGGATGGGATCAAGGTCCACCGGCACGCCGCACTGGTCAACAACAAGGACGGCACGGGTATCCAGTGTGAGCGCCGCATGAATGGTCTCGGCCGTGACGTTACCCGTGGCCGGATCAACGTCGCAGAACACCGGCCGCGCGCCTACGTAGGTTACTGCGTTGGCGGTGGCTATGAAGGACAGCGACGGAACCACCACGTCGTCACCCGGACCTATGCCCGCAGCCACGAGCGCAAGGTGAAGCGCAGCCGTGCAGCTGGATGTTGCAATGGCATAGCGCAAGTCCTGCGCGGCACTGAAACCGGCCTCGAACTCCTTGACCTTGGGCCCCTGCCCTACGTGGCCGGAGGCAACCACTTCGGCCAGGGCCGTGGCTTCCTCATCCCCGAACCACGGCTTCACGAGGCTGATCCGGGCAAGGACAATCTCCGCCGTCATGGGGCACCAACTTTCTTGGTCGCGGTCATCTCGTGTGCTGAAAAGGTGGTCCTCAACTGGCCCTTCTTACTGGAAAGTCCTGGGCTGAGTGGATGGAAAAATGGTGGGAGTTTCGTTGGCGGTCACAGAAGAGGCAGGACGTACGGTTCCCGGGTGGCGGCCATCTTCCCGGATGCCAAGGCGGACAGTTGTGCGCGGGACTCCACGCCGAGCTTGCGGTAGATGCTGGTGAGGCGAACTTCCACGGTCCGGACGGAGACGAAGAGAGTGCCCGCAATTTCCTTGTTTCGCATGCCACGGGCAACCATCTGGGCAAGAGAGCGTTCGTGGTCGGTGAGCATCAGCATGGCCGGATTCGCAGGCACACCGGCAGGCCTGATCCGTTCGTCGAGAAGGAGGGAATCGACGCGCTGTGTCCAGGCATCAGCCCCGCATTCATCGAACAGGACCTTCGCCTGCAACAGGCCCTCCCGGCCTTCACCGAGCCGTCCGAAGGCGCTGAGCCGTTCCGCGTAGCAGAGCAGGGTCCTGGCGCGCTCAAGCAGCGACTCCTGGGAGCCGCTGCTCTCCAGCGCCGCGTTGAACAGCCGCAGCGACTCCTCCCCGTCGGACAGCATGGCGCGGCTGCGCGCCGTAGCTGTCATCAGCCACGATGATCGTCGCCCTATGGAACGGCTCTCCAGCCGGCCAAAGACCCGGATGGCTTCGCTGTGCCGCCCGAGCCGGATGAGAACTTCCACCAGGTCAGCTTCGCTGCGGAGAAGCGTGGGGTTGGCGAAGACGGTGCCGATCTCGGCCGCCCGTGACAACTGGGCGAAAGCCTCGGCCAGGTCGCCGCGCATCAATGCGAACTGTCCTTGGCAGGCGGCCAACTGAGCCGTGACGGCAGGATGGCTGGCCTCGCTCACGAAATGCTGGGCCTCGGCAAAAAACCTCTGGGCAAGGGCCTCATCGCCCAGTGAATGGGCGCGCCACACCCGGAAGATGTGCCGCATCCCCCGGTGGTACTTTGTTTCGGGGTCGGAATGCTCCAGGCGGTCGATGAGCAGGATGGCCCGCCGGACGTTTCCTGCCCTGATTTCGTTGTCCACGGCAAAGTGCGCGGCGGTTTGTCGCCAATTGAGGTCGACGGCCTCACCGGAGCTCCTCACGATCGCGTGCGCCTCATGGGCCGCGCCATGGTGCTCGGCGTAGGTGAGAGCGCGGCCCTCCACCAGTACGGTGGCCAGCGTGGTGCCGGCGGCTTCCCTGGTGCGTGGGAGAAGTACGGATTTACCCCGGATCGCGTCAACGAGCCGGGCTGCGCAGTCTGCCATGGCAAGGCAGTCGCTGGACGCGGCGTCCCGGAATTCCTGCACGTGCTGCAGCAGCGTGAGGGCATCGTCCAGCTCCCAACGCTCGGCGTAATACAGGGAACCGACAGCCAGTAGTCTGGCCGAATAAGCGGGATCATGCTGCCCGAACTCTTTCACCAGGCGCAGGACCATGCTGGGTCTCACGGAGGTGCCCTGCATGAACTGGAGTTCAAAGCCGAGTCCGGCCAGGCGCAGAACCAGGGCCGGGTTGCATGTCACCCGTTGTGCCCATTCCAGGTACCGCCTGGCGAAGACGAATTCCCCCCTGTTGAACAGGAGTTCGGCGGCAGTGGCCAGCCGGACCGCGGACTCCGCCCCGCAGGGGCCGACAGTGAGCGCACGCTCGATGTACTCCAAGGCAAACGGGACTTCTCCGGTGCGGATCAGGTCAACCGCGAGCCGGAGGAGTCCTAAAGGCGTCTCGCGCTCCGGCGCGCTGAAGCTCTGGTGCCACCGCTGGGCATAAGGGTCGTCGGCCCCCGCCGCTTCTGCGAGTGTGCGGTGCCCGGCGGTCCGGGCGACGGGCGGCATAGCGGAATAAACGTAGCCCCGCAGCAGCTGGTCCGGAATCCTCACGTGGGGCCCGGACTGGCTGGCCAGGCCGTTTCTCAGCAGCTCATCCAGGCCTGGCCAAAGCTCGCCACAGACCTTTTCCAAAGTGGCGATGTCGCTCCGGCGGGAGAGAGACAGGAGGTTCAGTACCTGCCGCGCTGCCGCACCAAGCGATCCCACTGCAGTGGCATATTCGGAGTCAAAACTGCTTCTGCAGGCCAGGGGAATAGGGAAGGCCCACGTTCCCTCCGCTTGCCGATCCAGCAGGCCGGTGTAGAGCTCGACGGCGGCGGCCAGGTTTCCCTGGCTGGCTGCTGCTACCGCATGGATCGCCGCTGTCGCGGTCTGCCTGGCCGGAAAAGACTCAAGTATGCGGACGGTGTCCTTGTAGTCCAGGGCAGAGAGGTGCAGGGCGGGGATGCTGTGGAACGGGCTGCCCGGCCCTTGCTCTCGCACACTGGTGAACAGGGCAATGTCCGTTCCGGCCAAGCGGCGCGAGAGGAATCCGAGGACGGCCTGAGTGCTCGGATCCAGCTGGTCGGCATCATCAACCACAATGACGGTCCGTCCAGATGAGCGCTTGTGGAGTCCGTCGAGCAGCATGGTGGAAACGGTGGAAACATTCATGTCCGCCGTCGAGGTGCGCAACAGTTGGTCTGTAAACCGGCTCAGGATTGGATCATCGATACCGTTGAGAAGCGCTGTGAGACCGGAAAATGGCCAGTCGGCCTCAGCCGCGTTTGCCTGCAGAAAGACGGTCCGATAGTCGGACAGGCGCGGGATCTGGGACAGCAGCGCTGATTTGCCCGCCCCCCGCCGAGCCACAATCGACAGGGCGGACTCCTTGGAAGCTCCGATCACTGACCGGATCCGGTCCAACTCGCTGGTCCGACCTGTCAAGTACATGGGTCCCCGTTCATCGATGAAGGAGACCTGTTCTTCTAGCGTGGCGGATCACATACAACCGTGCCCCTGCGGCCACGTAAATGACCGTTCGAGCCAACGCTGTACGCGTCACCGCGTTCAGTACGGTACCCAGCCGATGGGTGCAAATATAGCCGCCACGCCTGCCCTGCACCAGCGAAATTGAGCCCTTCCGGTACTCACTTTTCGGCCCCCGCAGCACTTGCTTGCGGCCGGTGTACGGAGGCGGTTCCCGGCCCCCACGGTCCCCGGAACTATGGCCGGGGACCGCCTGAGTGATGTCCCTGGAGACTACTCATTGTTATCCACATAGGAGATTCCCCGGCTTCCGGGCCGGATGAGCGCGGCATAGCCTCGAGTCAAGCGCGAATCGCCTATCCGGTCCAAATGCACTAAGATATTGAAGTCTGTGCTGCGCCCTGCCTTCGTTCCGTTGGCCGGGCATGCATGGCATCGCAAATGAACCTCCTGTTACGGAAATGCCGTAACCGCTTAGCCCAAAGGAGGTGGGTTCACATATGCGTCCTTACGAATTGATGGTAATCATCGACCCCGAGGTCGAAGAGCGTACCGTTGAGCCGTCGCTTCAGAAGTTCCTGAATGTCATCACCAACGATGGTGGAACCATCGAAAAGGTTGACATCTGGGGCCGTCGTCGACTGGCTTACGAAATCAAGAAGAAGTCCGAAGGTATCTACGCCGTGGTGAACTTCACCGCCAAGCCGGAAACCGCCAAGGAACTTGACCGCCAGCTGTCTCTTAACGAGACCATCATGCGCACCAAGATCACCCGTCCCGAAGAGCAGAAGGTTGTTGCTGAGTAATTTCAGCTCCGATTTTCATTCTTCACCCCGCAGGATCGAATTCTTCACCCAGGATCGAACAAGGAGGCAGTAGATGGCAGGCGAGACCACCATTACGGTCATCGGTAACCTCACCAATGACCCGGAATTGCGGTTCACACCGTCAGGTTCGGCAGTAGCGAACTTCACCATCGCTTCCACCCCACGCACCTTTGACCGCCAGTCCAACGAGTGGAAGGACGGGGAAACCCTGTTCCTCCGCGCAGCGGTATGGCGTGAAGCAGCCGAGAACGTCGCCGAATCCCTCACCAAGGGCATGCGCGTTATCGTTTCCGGCCGCTTGAAGAGCCGTTCCTACGAAACAAAAGAAGGCGAAAAGCGCACCGTTATCGAGCTCGAAGTCGATGAAATCGGCCCGAGCCTGCGCTATGCCAATGCCAAGGTCAACCGCACCCAGCGCTCCGGCGGTCAGGGTGGTCAGGGTGGCTTCGGCGGCGGCAACAGCGGCGGTGGCTTCGGAGGAGGCAACTCTGGTGGAAACCAGGGCGGCAACTCCGGCGGAGGCTTCGGTGGCGGCAACCAGCAGGCTGCACAGGAGGATCCCTGGGCAACGCCCGGTGTCTCCAACGCAGGCGGCTGGGGCAACGGCCCCGATTCCGAACCTCCCTTCTAAACCACCAAATTAAGGCCCGACGCCGGGACCGCCGAAGATGCCGCAAGGCACCAGGTGACTGCCGCCGTCGGACCACCACCATCCCGTGGATCACGATCCACGGGCTCCATAGAATAGGAGCTCCACGATGGCTAAGGCTGAACTCCGTAAGCCCAAACCAAAGTCCAACCCCTTGAAGGCCGCTGACATCACTGTCATCGACTACAAGGACGTAGCATTGCTGCGCAAGTTCATCTCCGACCGCGGAAAGATCCGCGCCCGTCGCGTCACTGGCGTCACGGTGCAGGAACAGCGCAAGATCGCCCAGGCAATCAAGAACGCCCGCGAAGTTGCTCTGCTGCCTTACTCCGGCGCTGGCCGCGGCTAAGGAAGGGATTAACTAACATGGCAAAGCTCATTCTGACCCACGAAGTAACCGGTCTCGGTGCTGCTGGCGACGTTGTCGAGGTCAAGGACGGTTACGCACGTAACTACCTGCTGCCCCGCAACTTCGCCCTGACCTGGTCGAAGGGTGGCGAGAAGCAGGTTGAGTCCATCAAGACTGCCCGTGCCGCCCGCGAGCACGCTTCCCTGGAAGATGCTCAGAAGCAGGCCGCTGCACTCTCCGCCAAGCCGGTCAAGCTCGTTGTCAAGGCTGGCGAGACCGGACGCCTGTTCGGCACCGTCAAGCAGGCCGACGTAGCCGACGCTGTTGAGGCCGCTGGCCTTGGCAAGATCGACAAGCGCAAGGTTGAACTGCCGGCACACATCAAGTCGGTTGGTTCCTACCAGGCCAACGTCCGCCTCCACGCTGACGTTGCCGCTGTGATCGAACTCAACGTAGTAGCAGGTAAGTAGTCTTCACGGCTACGCAGTCCTGAACTGCACGAAAACCCCCGTTGCCGGATTCCGGCGGCGGGGGTTTTCTGTGTCTCCTTCGCTGTTGGGCCCGGGATGTCAGGGGCTGTGAAGAACCGTGGTCACATGCCGGTAGCCGGCCCTGATCAGCTCGGCCAGTACGGCTTCGTCGACGTCGTCCAGCTTGTTCACGTACAGGCATCCTGCGCCGGTCTTATGCTTTCCGAGCCGGGGCAGCAGGTCCGCAGCCTCGGGCCCGTAGGTCAGCCCGTAGAGCGAGAGGCTAGCCTTCCGGGGTGAAAAGCCCACTGCGGCCGCGTCCCCTTCCCTGCCGCTCCCGTACTTGTAGTGGTACTGCCCGAAGCCCACGATGGTAGGGCCCCACATCTCGGGCTCTTCGCCGGTGATGTCCCGCATCAGCTTAAGCAGCCGCAGCCCGTCACGGTGCCTGACCGGGTGTTCCACTGCGGCCAGGAATTCCTCCACTGACGCGCCGGTTGCCTGGGTCTTGTTTTCAGCCATGACGGAAGTCTGGCAGAGCCAACGCCGCTTGTCAGTCGCGCCGCCCCGGTGGCTCGTCCCACCCAGGTGATAGCCTGCGGCGGTGACCCGGAACCTTGCCCCTGCCCGCCGCCGTCGTCCGTTCACCCAGGTGGACGTGTTCACGGACGAGCCGTACCGCGGCAACCCCCTCGCGGTGGTTGCCGATGCCGAAGACCTCAGTACGGAACAGATGCAGCAGTTTGCCAACTGGACCAACCTGTCGGAGACCACCTTCCTCCTGCCGCCCACCCACCCCGATGCCGACTACCGCGTCCGCATCTTCACCGCCCACGAGGAGTTCCCGTTCGCTGGGCATCCCACCCTGGGGTCGGCGCATGTCTGGCTGGAGGGGGGCGGTGTCCCGAAGCATGAGGGCGTCCTGGTCCAGGAATGTGCGGCAGGCCTGGTCCGGGTGAAGCGCGACGGCGGGCAGCTGGCTTTCGCCGCGCCGCCCCTGACGCGCTCCGGGCCCGTGGCCGAGGCGGACCTGGCACGCATCGCGGCGGGCCTGCGCGTGCCCCGGCAGGCGCTGCTGGACGCCTCCTGGCTGGTCAACGGGCCCGGCTGGATCGGCGTACTGCTGTCGTCCGCCGCGCAGGTGCTAGCCATCAGACCGGATCTTGCCGCCATGGGGGACCTGAAGGTGGGTGTGATCGGACCCCACGATGCTGACGCTGAGGCTGACTTCGAGGTGCGGACCTTCATCCCGGGTGACGCCGCGGCCGAGGACCCCGTCACGGGCAGCTTCAACGCCGGCGCAGCGCAGTGGCTGATCGGCAGCCGCCGTGCGCCGTCGTCGTACACCGCAGCGCAGGGCACCATGCTGGGCCGGGCGGGACGTGTCCGGGTAGAGGCCGTGGACGGCGACATCTGGGTAGGCGGCAGGTCCACCACCTGCATCAGCGGAAATGTGCTGCTCTAGCCCTGTGGATGAATCCCGGAATAAATGCGGAAGCCGCCCTGTTACCTCAGTACATGCAAACACATGTAATATGAAACTGTACCGATCTTAGGAGTCCATGGTGGAAACCCGCCGCATCACCGTATTGTCCGCCGGCCTGGGCGTCCCGTCCTCGAGCAGGCTGCTCGCCGACCAGCTCGCCGCTGCCGCAGAGCACCAGCTTGCCGACGCCGGCTATCAGGTGCGCGTGGACGTCGTCGAACTCCGGGACCTCGCCGTGGACATCGCAAACAACTTCGTGACCGGCTACGCCGCCCCGCGGCTGGCTGACGTCATATCCGGCGTGGAGGCATCCGATGGCATCATCGCCGTCACCCCGGTGTTCAGTGCGTCCTACAGCGGCCTCTTCAAATCCTTCATCGACGTCCTGGACCCCAAGTCCCTGGAAGGCAAGGCTGTCCTGCTGGGCGCCACCGGCGGCACGGACCGCCACCAGATGGTGCTGGACTACGCCATGCGTCCGCTGTTCACATACCTGCGAACGCGGATCGCCGCGACCGCCGTTTTCGCCGGCCCCCAGGATTGGGGAAACACGGACGACGGCGGCTCGCCCCTTTCGGAAAGGGTGCAGCGGGCAGCGGCAGAGTTCGCCGCGCTCCTGGAGGGTGCGCAGCCCGGCCGGAAGCCTGCCGTGGCGGAGTCCCTGCCGTTTGAACAGCTCCTCGCCGGCATCTCGGGCGCACGGTCCTGAAATAGCGCTTCCCGAACTAATCGGGGCTCCCGGTCGTTGACCGGGACATGAAATGTCCTGTGGATTCAATTGACCTGATCATGAGCGAACGCAGCGGCGTGGAGATCGATTATTGCCCGCAGTGCCGCGGCGTCTGGCTGGACCGCGGTGAGCTGGACAAGATCATCGACCGCGCCAACGAGGCAATGGGCGGCAGCGCTTCAACCCCACCCCGCACTGCGGCCGCGGCTCCGGCTCCTGTTCCGCCGCCCTTGTATCCGAACTTTGAACCGCGCCGCGAGCAGCCGCGGTACGACCAGCCCCGCCATGACGACCGGAAATATGATGACCGGAAATACGGCAAACAGGGCTATGACCGCGACTATGACCGGCGGCGTCCCAAGAAGAAGGAAGGCTGGCTGGGCGACCTGTTCGACTTCTGACCGCCCGGAGACTGCTAATCGTCCAGGAGGGCGATGAACTCCCGGGCCTGCTTAAGCGAAATATCTGAGTGCTTGGTCAGGGCAGTCGCCGCACCCTCGACGTCGCCACTGCGCGCCAGCGTCCGGATCCGCCCGTAGATCTCATCGTTGAGCATGTTGCTGCTGACCTCACGCGTCACATCGCCCTTGCTGGCGATGGCACGGTAGCGGTACGGGAACCGCTGGGGCGTGTCGTCGTCGTCCGGCTCCACGTCTGCGGGCGCGGCGTCCGGGCTCCGGTAAGGCTGCGGGTGGGCGGCCAGGGCGCCCACGGCGTCCCTGGCGGCCCGAAGTCCGTCCCCGGTGGACTCGTAGTAGAACTTGATGGCAGCCATGGCCTGCCCCTGCGCGATCAGGGCGTACAGCCTGCGGTGCTGGTCCTCACTGAGCTTGCCGGCTGCCACCCGGGCCAGCTCAGCCGCGTCCGGAGCAGGGGCGGCTCCCGCCTGGTGCGCCGTGGCCTGACGTTTGCTGAACGCACGGGCTGCCAGTGCTACTCCGGCGGCCACGACCGCAAGGATGATGACGGGGATCACGAGCGATTCCATTTCTAAAGCCGATCTATGTACTTCTTGGCGGTGGCCAGGTCTGTGTGGGTTGCTTGGCGCAGGAGTTTTATGGCTTGGATTTTGTGCCCGTCCCGCGCCATCGTCTGCAGCTGCATCGCAAGCTGCGGATTCAGCTGCCCGCCCGGGAGGGCGGAAAATCCGTACATGCCGTTGTGCGGCCCAGCCTGTCCGTGTTGTGCGGCGCGGGCGTGGGCTTCCTGCTGGGACTGCTGTTGCTCGTTCTGGCTTGGCCGCGTACTGGCTTCGAGGCGGGCGCGCACTGCCGTAGCCACCCGCACCTGCTCGGCGTAGTGTTCAGCGGAGCGCCTGGCGAGGTCCTGCTGGTACTTTTCAGCATCCGAGGTCCCGGAATCGCGTGGCCTTAGCGCTGTTGCGAGCGTCCACAGAACTGCCACCAGGATTCCGGCCGGCAGTAGCACCATCAGTATGTCGCCCATGCTTAGAGCTTATGCCAGATGGGCGTTATCCACAGCACATTTACCCGCGTTCCATACAGTGCTTTGGCCGCACGGTCAAAACCTCAGCAGCTGGTGTGAGGTTCATCATCAGGCCTGCACGGACCACGCTCCAGGCCTCTCAATACGCCCCGGTATCAACAGCGTCCCGCTGCAAGCTGTGGATGAAGGTTTCACATAAAAAAATCCCGTCCACATACTAGAAGGACGTTTGCGCAGGTCAGACGCCTGATGCACGTCAAAGTTTTTTTGTATCCACAGGGTCATGCACAGGCTGTGCACAAGCTACGCCGTGTAGTGCACAGGTTATCCACAGGCTGCGGTGACTGCTGGCTTGGAGGCTGGGGCGGGGACGGCTACCGTTGCGGAATACCTGTTTTTGGGGAGCGAGGGAACGCCGCCGCCGACGGGTGGGACCACCGCGCAGGCCTTGGTTCTTGGCACTGACGGCATCTTCTGTGGATAACTTGTGGATAGTGGGGATAACTCCCGCGCGCGCCGCGCTGATCCCGTTCAGGCCGGCCGGTCCTGGTTGTCGGTGGCCACTGGTAGACCTGAATGTACGCCGCTCTGTGGAAGCTCCACAGGACGGTCCCCGGCAGGATAAATGGCTTACCCGCCGCGTCAGCGGCACAACGGAGGACGGCAGCTTTGTCAGTAACGCACCTGGACTCGCTCGAGGGCACCCGCAGTTCGGAAGGCAGCCGAAAACCTCCGCAGGATATTCCGGCGGAACAGTCCGTCCTCGGCGGCATGATGCTGTCAAAGGACGCCATCGCCGATGTTGTGGAAATCCTCCGCGGCCAGGATTTCTACCGTCCCGCACACGAGACCATCTATGAAGCCATCCTCGATCTCTATGGCCGAGGTGAGCCGGCCGACGCCGTGACCGTCTCAGATGAACTGACCAAGCGGGCGGAAATCAACAGGATCGGTGGCCCCGCCTACCTTCACGAGCTCATCCAGACGGTTCCGACGGCCGCCAACGCCGGCTACTACGCCGAGATTGTGGCCGAGCGTGCCGTCCTGCGCCGCCTGGTCAACGCCGGTACCAAGATCGTCCAGCTGGGCTACGGTTCCGACGGCGAAGTGGAGGACCTGGTCAACCAGGCGCAGGCCGAGGTCTACGCCGTGGCTGAGCGGCGCACCGCCGAGGATTATGTGCTCCTCAAGGACGTCATGGAATCCACGGTGGACGAGATCGAAGCGTCCGGACACCGGGAGGAAGGCATGACCGGGGTGCCCACGGGATTCTATGAGCTGGATGAGCTCACCCACGGGCTCCACCCGGGTCAGATGATTGTCATCGCAGCCCGCCCGGCCGTTGGCAAGTCCACGTTTGCCTTGGATTTCGCCCGCTCGGCGGCGATCAAGAACAACCTGGCCACTGTGATGTTCTCGCTCGAAATGGGCCGGAACGAAATTGCGATGCGCCTCCTGTCCGCCGAGGCGACCATCGGCCTCCAGGACCTTCGCAAAGGCACCATCAAGGACGAGCAGTGGTCCAAGATCGCCACCACCATGGGCCGGATGAATGATGCCCCGCTGTTCATCGATGACAGCCCCAACATGTCGCTCATGGAGATCAGGGCCAAATGCCGGCGCCTCAAACAGCAGCATGACCTCAAGCTGGTCATCCTGGACTACCTGCAGCTCATGAGCTCCGGCAAGAAGGTGGAGTCGCGCCAGCAGGAAGTTTCCGAGTTCTCCCGCGCGCTCAAGCTCCTGGCCAAGGAGCTCCAGGTCCCGGTCATTGCCCTGTCGCAGCTGAACCGTGGCTCCGAGCAGCGCCAGGACAAGCGGCCCATGGTCTCCGACCTTCGCGAGTCCGGCTCCATCGAGCAGGACGCGGACATGGTCATCCTGCTGCACCGCGAGGATGTGTACGACAAGGAGTCGCCGCGTGCCGGTGAGGCGGACATCCTGATCGCCAAGCACCGTAACGGCCCCACGAAGGACATCGTGGTCGCATTTCAGGGCCACTACTCGCGGTTCGCCAACATGGCGGCCGACGCCGGCGGCGGAGGTTTCTAAGCGGCCCTCGGGGGCTGAGCCGGCCGGCTCAGCCCTGCTGCAGCAGGTGGTTGGGCAGCCGGTTCCCCGGCGCGGTCCCGCGGATCTCCAGCAGTTCGCGCGCATGGGCGTGCAGGCGTTTGTCCTCGTCCGTCACCGGCACCCAGGTTGGGACGGGCACTGAGTTGCCGTCGGCGTCGCGTGCCACCATTACGGTGAGGCAATACGTGGTGAGGTTCAGTTCCCTGCCCCTGGCGTCCCCGGAGCGGACGTGTACGGCAATGTGCATGCCTTTGGTCCCGGTGTAGACCAGCCTGGCTTCGACTTCCACCACGTGGCCGATCAGCAATGGCCGGTAGAAGCGGACGCCGCCGGAAAATACCGCGACGGTGTCCTTCCCGCAGTAACGTGACGCGCACACATAGGCCGCCTCGTCGATCCACTTCATCACGATGCCGCCGTGCACTTTCCCGCCCCAGTTCACGTCCGTAGGGGCGGCCATAAACCGCAGCGTCACGCGTTCGGCCGTCCCGGCGTCGGTATATTCCTGGGCGCTCATGGCTTCGACGATCTGCTCGCGGATCCTGATCCGCGCCAAGGCATGGTCGCGCTCTTCAATTTCGGCCGGAGTCACCGGTTCGAACTGCCTCACCGGCACGGGTTTGCCGTCGTCGCCCACCGCCACAAAGATCACCATGCACTGGCTGCGCATCGTGGCCCCGCCGCCTTTCGGATCACCGGATGACACAACGGTGCGGATATGCATCGAGGAGCGTCCCGTGTAGACGATGGTGGCTTCCACCTCCACCATGTCGCCAATGTTCACCGGGTCCGCGAAGTGGATGTTGCCCACGTAAGCCGTCACGCAATATGACTTGGCCCAGCCCACGGCGGCGGCGTACGCAGCCTTGTCCACCCACTCGAGGACAGTGCCCGCATCAACAGAGCCGCTGTGGCCCACATCCATGGGCGCTGCCAGGAATCGGAGGGTCACGGAGTTGGCGGCGGTCTCATTCATGCTGCGATCTTACTGAGGGAAAAGGGTTACTTAGCGGTAACGCCGATTTGCTACGCTAATGATAATCACTATCATTAAGCCATGCTGATAACTCCTCCTTCCCATAGCCGGGCCCACCGCCCGGCACTCCTCCTGCCGGCCTTGCTCGCCGTGACAGCTGTGGCCCTGGCCGGTTGCGGCACGGGTGCCCCCGGATCCGGGGCGGCCCAGGCGTCCGCCTCTGCCGCCGGCAGTGAAGAAGCCGTCGAGGCCAAGGAGACGCCCGGCCGCGCGCCGCGCCTTGTCCTGACCCACGACGAAGGCATCTCCGTCCTGGACGCCAAGACGCTCGAAGCCGTGGGGGAGCTGCCCCTGGCCGGCTTCAACAGGGTGAGCCCCGCCGGCGACGGCCGCCATGTCCTGGTGGCCACCGGGGATGCCTTCCGGATCCTCGACGCGGGCGTATGGACGGAAGCCCACGGAGACCATGGACATTCCTATGCCGGTGAACCGCGGATGAGGGACCGGGCCTTCGATGCCAGCAAGGCGGGCCATGTGGTTAACCACGCTGATCAGACAGTCCTGTTCAGTGACGGCTCGGGCAGGGTCGATATCTTTGACCCCGCCGCACTGACGGACGGCCTGGCCGCCGGCCTGCCTGCCACAAGCACATACATCACACCTGAAGCCCACCATGGCGTGGCCATCGGGCTCCAGGGCGACCAGTTGCTGGTTACGCTGGGCAATGCCGAGGGCCGCTCCGGCATGGCTCTGCTGGGCGCCCCGGCGGCTGGCGACGGACAGGACCGCGCCGAGCTCCTGCGGAACGAGGACTGCCCCGGCGTCCATGGCGAGGCGGTGGCTGGCGCGGACACGGTGGTGGTGGGCTGCGAGGACGGCATGCTGGTCTACCGCGCCGGGGCCTTTACCAAGGTGGCAAGTCCGGATGCTTACGGCCGGATGGGTAACCAGGCCGGCAGTGCTGCCTCCCCGGTGATCCTGGGGGACTACAAGGTGGACCGGGATGCCGAGCTCGAGCGGCCCACCCGGGTTTCATTGGTCAACACTGACACCGGCGAGCTCAAGCTGGTGGATCTTGGCGTCAGCTACTCCTTCCGCTCACTGGGCCGCGGTCCGGCAGGGGAGGCGCTGGTGCTGGGAACGGACGGCGCCCTGCATGTGATTGACCCGCTCACGGGCGCAGTCACTGCCAAAATCCCCGTAGTGGGAGCCTGGGAGGAGCCTGAGGTCTGGCAGGACCCGCGGCCTACGCTGTTTGTCCTGGGTTCGCGGGCCTATGTCACCGAACCGGCTACCTCCAGCATCCACGCCGTGGACCTGAAGGCGGGCAAGGTGGTCAAAAGCGCTGAGCTGGCGCACGCGCCGAACGAAATGACCGGAGTCACGGGCTGACCGTTCCCTCTCCCCATCGACGCTCTCTCACTTAATGCGCTTAAACGCGCAACGCTCTCTCACTTTCGTCAAGAAAGTGAGAGAGCGTTGCCGGTTTACCTGCATTAAGTGAGAGAGCGTCTGAGGGGGATTGGGTCAGGCGAGTACTGCCAGCTTGTTGTTCATGCGGCCGAAGAGGGCGCGGTCCACGGAAACGCGTCCGGCGCCGGTCAGGGCGAGGGCCAGGGCGGCTGCGCCGAGGAGCAGGACAAGCTCGTATCCGCCCTTGTCGGCAAAGACGCCGGCTGCGGCGTGCACCAGGAAGAGCGCGCCGATCATGTTGACGGCCAGCAGGGCGGCGACAACGCGGGTGAGCACGCCCAGGATGAGGGCGATGCCGCCGACGAGTTCGAGGCCTGCCACCAGCGGTGCGGTCAGGTTGGCAGCGGGCACGCCCATCTGGGTGAAGGCGGCCTGGGTGCCGGCGATGGTCCATTCGTTGAACTTCTGGAAGCCGTGGGCGGCGAAGAGGAAGCCAAGGGCAACGCGGAGGATGGTCAGGGCGGCGGTGGTGAGGCGTGACTGGTTCATGCTTCAAGTGTCCCCTGCAATTGGTTGAAGTGTCAACTAATTATGATGTTTTGTGTCCTTTGTCATGACGAGGGGAGTCATGAAGTCTGTGGCGTAACGCCGGGCGCGGATGCCGGTGGACCCCGTTAGGCTGGCCCTGTGCCGCACCAATCCGCCCCCGCCGTAGAACGTCCCGCCAGCAATACCCGCGACATTCTGCGCCTGGCTGTGCCGGCTTTCGGCGCGCTGATCGCCGAACCGCTCTTCCTGCTGGCGGATTCTGCCATTGTGGGCCACCTGGGCGTTGCCCAGCTGGCAGGAGTGGGGCTCGCCTCCGCCGTGCTGCACACCGCCGTCGGCCTGATGGTTTTCCTGGCTTACTCCACAACTCCCGCAGTGGCCCGCGCCATGGGCCACGGCCAGTTGGGCAAGGCCCTCGCTGCCGGGCGCGACGGCGTCTGGCTGGCGCTGCTGCTGGGGCTTGTTCTCGCGGTGGGCGGATTCTGGGCCGCCGAACCGCTGGTGACCCTGATGGGTGCCGAGGGCGACGTGCGTGCCTTCGCGGTGGACTATCTCCGCTGGTCAATGCCCGGGATGGTGGCCATGCTGCTGATTTTTGCCGGCACGGGTGTCCTTCGCGGCCTGCAGGACACCAGGACGCCGCTGGTGGTGGCCACGGCCGGCTTCACCCTGAATATTCTCCTCAACCTGTGGCTGGTTTACGGCCTGGGCTGGTCGGTGGCCGGCTCGGCGATCGGCACCAGCGTGGCGCAATGGGCCATGGCTGCTGTCTATCTGGTCATGGTTCAGCGGAATGCCGTCCGGCACGGAGTGAGCCTGCTGCCAAGCTGGAGGGGAATCCGGACCATGACGCGCGTCGGGTCATGGCTGATGCTCCGCACGCTGAGCCTGCGCATCGCGATCCTGGCCACGGTTCTTGTTGTCACCGGCCAGGGGGCCGTGAACCTGGCCGCGCACCAGCTGGCCATGACCATTTTCTCCTTTCTCGCCTTTGCCCTCGATGCCCTGGCAATCGCCGCGCAGGCCTTGATCGGCAAGGAACTGGGCGCATCCCACCCCGCCAAGGCGCGGCTCCTGACCCGGACGATGATCCGCTGGGGCCTCGGATTCGGGGTGGTTACCGGGGCAATGCTCGCCATTGCTGCGCCGTGGGCGGGGGCGCTGTTCACGTCCGACGCCGGTGTCCGGTCGGCCCTGATGTATGCGCTGTGGATCCTGGCGGCGGGCCAGCCGCTGGCCGGGTACGTTTTTGTCCTCGACGGCGTGCTGATCGGAGCCGGCGACGCCAGGTACCTGGCGCTGGCCGGCGTGGCCAACCTTGCCGTGTACGCCCCGCTGCTGGCGGCCGTGGCAGCCTCGGGAGTATCCGGAACCGCAGGGCTTGGGTGGCTGTGGGCCGCCTTCGCCGTGGCCTACATGGCTGCCCGCGCCGTGACGCTTGGGCTCCGCGCCCGGACGGACCGCTGGATGGTGCTGGGTTCGCCATAGCATCCGCGGCCACTAAACTGGACCGGTGAACCCACCACTGACACCCGCAAACACAGCCGCCGGCACCGCCCAGCGGGCTGATCTGTGGAAGCCGGTACTGCTCCGTGCCCTGGCTGCACTCGCCTTCGGAACCGTAACGATTTTCTGGCCCGCGCCGTCCATCCAGGTCATGGGCTGGGCCGGCGGCCTGTACCTGCTGGCCACCGGGCTTGTTTTGCTGTGGGGTATCCCCTTGGCGGGCTTTCCGCGGGACGGAATGCCGGGCAAGATCCTTTCCGCGGCCGGGGCCGGACTGACGGGTGCGGGCGCTGCGCTGGTCCTGCTGCATGGAGACATGGTCTTCGGAACAGTGGCGACCGTGGGCCTCGCGCTACTGGGAGCGGTGGAGCTTTACTGCGGTATCCGGTACCGGGGCCGGCACCTGCTGGCCCGCGATTGGCTGGCATCGGGCATCATTGGCCTCGGCACGGCGGCCATTCTCCCCTTTTTCATCAGCCTGGGAGCCCATGCGCTGCTCGGCGTCGCCGGCGGCGGGGCCATCATCTCCGGTGTGCTGTGGGTCCTGTCGGGGCTGACGCTGCGGCACGATGCCCGGACTGCCTCCGCGAAGCCGTAAACTAGAAGCAAACGTTTCTACCCTGCGTAGAAAACCCGGGCGGACAACCGCACACATTCAAGCCAGCAGGCCCATCCGGCCCGGCTGATAGGAGAGGAATTATCGTGGCAGACCAGAAACCAGGCAAACCGCGCAAGCTGCGGACCTCGGTGAAGGGGCCGCTGATGTTCTCCGCGTTCTGGGCCGTCCTCACCTTCGGTTCAGTGCTGATTTTCGCCTCCGGCGGCAGTTCCCGTGCCCCCCGGTTCGATCTTGCCTTCACCGGCGCCGGCATCGCGTTTATCGTCACGCTGGTGATCGCGGCCATGCTCTCGATGAGCCACAAGGAAAACGCCGAGTACCTGGGCAAGGGCTCCGGAGTGAACCTCAGCTCGGCCAAGAAGCCGTCCCACGGGGTCGGTGGCCACCGCCAGCCGGGCAGCACTTCGGGTGCCTCCGACGCTGACGGCCCGGGCAACCCGTAGCCGCTGACGGCCAGGGCAGCCATTACGGTCCGGGCCGCCCGTCGCCCCTAGGGTCCCGCCCTTAGCGAACCAGCGCCTGGCCAGCAGACCCCTATCGCACTGCAGCCTGCCTCGCTCGATAGGCCGCCACGTGTGCGCGGTTGGCGCAGTTCCCCGTATCGCAGTACCGTTTCGACCGGTTCCGGCTGAGGTCCAGCAGCACCGCGTCGCAGTCACTCGCCTCGCACACCAGCAGCCGGTCCATTTCCTTGCTACGGATGACATCCACCAGTGCCATGGCTGCTTCGGTGCTCATCCGGTCTGCCAGGGGCGCTTCCATCGTGGTGGCGTGCAGATGCCAGTCCCAACCGTCGTGCTTTATAAGCTGGGGGAGGGCGTTGGCGTCCCGCAGCAACTGGTTGACCGTGGCCACCGCGGTGTCCTCGTCAGCGGTCCAGAGCGCTGCCAACCTGCTCCGTAGCGCGCGGACGCCCTCCAGTTCCGCCGCGTCGCGCGTCCGGGACCCGCTGAATCGTTCCGTTTCGGTGAAATGGTCCAGGTCAGCCACGGTGGCCAGCGCTTCCCGCCCGTTCGCGGCCGTGTTGATCAGATTGACCACCGTGCGCAGGGCAACCTCGGTGTCAGGGGCAAAGACCATCTTGACTCCTTACTTAGTCCAAGCGTAGTGTCAGGACCAATACCCCACTTTACTCCTGACAGGAGGCGACGGTGTCAGCCGCCCTCAATCCCGCAACAGCGCGGGGAATCCTTGGTTCCGGCCTGGGCATCGCGTTGTTTTCTTCGGCCGTTTTCGGCCTGTCCGGCTCATTTGCCAAAGCACTCCTGGAGAGTGGCTGGTCGCCGGGCGCGGCCGTCACGGCCCGGCTGAGCGGCGCTGCGCTGATCCTAGCCATCCCGGCCATCCTGGCACTGCGGAGGCGGTGGCATCAGCTGCGGGACAACTGGGTCACCATCGGCCTTTTCGGACTGATCGGCGTGGCCGCGTGCCAGCTCTTCTACTTCAACGCTGTGGAGCGTCTCTCGGTGGGCGTGGCGCTGTTGCTGGAGTATCTGGCCCCCGTACTGATTGTGCTGTGGCTGTGGGCTGCCAGCCGCAAACGGCCCCGCGTTCCGACCATTGCGGGAACCCTGCTGTCCCTGGCCGGCCTGGTCCTGGTGCTGGACCTCACCGGGGCCGTCAAAATCGACGTCGTCGGGGTCCTGTGGGGATTGGCTGCCGCGGTCTGCCTGGCCATCTATTTCTTCATCACCGCAAAGAAGAACGATTCCCTGCCGCCCATCGTCCTTGCGTCAGCCGGACTCATGGTGGGGGCCGCTGTTATGTGGCTCTCGGCAGCGACAGGCCTGCTTCCCATGGCATTTACTACAACGGACACCCGGCTCGGTGCCTGGATCGCGCCATGGTGGGTTGCCCTGGCCGGACTGGTCATCCTGGCGACAGTCCTTGCCTACGTTTCCGGGGTCATGGCTGCGCGCGCACTCGGCTCCAAGGTGGCGTCCTTCGTGTCGCTGACCGAGGTGCTGTTCGCCGTCATTTGGGCCTGGCTGCTGCTGGGTGAGCTGCCCGGCGCCATCCAGCTGATCGGCGGGTTGCTGATCGTTGGGGGCGTGGTCCTCGTGCGCCTGGACGAACTGCGCACCGCTGCCGCTGCCCCCGATGCCGTACCCGCCGGGACGGTGGAGCAACTGGATCACTCGAATGACGTCGAACCCGTCCCCTGAGTGCCGACGCGCCTTAAATGGCCGAGGGCCCGGACACTTTGCTGTGTCCGGGCCCTCGGTTCATGCTGTGGTTAGCGTGAAGCCTGGTCCTGCTCGTTGGCGTTCTTGGTTGCCTTGGTGCCGGCATCCTTCAGCGCCTGGATGACCTGGTTCAGTGCACTGGTGTGCGTGCCGGACCATTCGCTGCGGAAGTGCTTCGCGTCCGGGCCTTCCCAGGTGGTGCTGTCCAGCAGGCGGGACAGGTTGGTCCGCTGCTGCTCGATCTCCGAAGCACCGGCCTGCAGCTTCGTGCCAAGAGTCCTGAGCTGCTCTACATCTGCGCCCCAAATAGCCATCAGTTTCTCCTCATGTGTTCGTTGGATCCGATCCAGATCGGCATCCCCAGCGGCCCCCGGCTCATCCGGAAGATCCATTACCTAGAACCTATCCCGGCCCCAAAACACTGTCGATGGGCACCGCTGCCCATGCACCACTCCCCATAAGCGGGCACCCCCAAAAAGCGTAAGGCAAGGGTCGATTCCAGGCGTTCCAGAGCCTAGCATGGCGGTATGTGCCGGAATATTCGAACCCTCCACAACTACGAACCGCACGCCACCTCCGAGGAGGTGCATGCCGCCGCCCTGCAGTACGTCCGCAAGATCAGTGGCAGCACCAAGCCGTCCAAGGCGAACGAGGACGCCTTCGAAGAGGCCGTGCACGAGATCGCCAACATCACCCAGCACCTGCTGGACGCCCTGGTGGCTCACGCGCCCGCCAAGGACCGGGACGAAGAGGCGGCCAAGGCGAAGGCCCGGGCCGCAGTCCGTTTCGGCACCGCCTGAGCAATCCCTGGTTGGGCCGGTCGCGCCTATTTACCGAAGCTTCGCAGCCGCAGCGAGTTGGCCACCACCAGGACCGAACTCGCGGCCATCGCAGCACCGGCAAGCATGGGATTCAGGAGGCCCAGGGCTGCCACCGGAATGCCGATGGCATTATAGAAGAACGCCCAGAACAGGTTGGTTTTGATGGTGGCCAGCGTCCGGCGTGACAGCTCGATGGCCTGGGCCACCTGGCCAAGGTCGTCACCCATCACCGTGAGGTCCGCCGCCTCAATGGCCACGTCCGTGCCTGAGCCCATGGCGATGCCGAGGTCGGCCTGGGCCAGCGCCGCGGCGTCGTTTACGCCGTCCCCCGCCATGGCTACGGTGGCACCGCCGGCCTGGAGTTTCCGGACGGCCTCGACTTTTCCGGCCGGCAGCACACCGGCGTAAACGTCGGCCGGGGCGATTCCGACGGCGGCCGCCACCTGGGTGGCCACTGCGGCGTTGTCCCCGGTCAGCAGAATGGGCCGCAGTCCCAGCTTCTTCAACCGTTCGATGGCGGCTGCCGAGCCGGGTTTAACGGTGTCCCGCAGGCTGATGATCCCGGCGGGGGTCCCGTCCACGGCCACCCAGATGGCGGTGGCCCCGGTCGCCTCCGCCCTGGCCAGCGCCTCCTGCTGCGCCGGGGAAATGCTGATGCCGTTTTCGTTGAGCCAGCCGGTCCGGCCCGCGAGGATGACGCGCCCTTCCACGGTTCCGGCGACGCCGCCGCCCGGTGCTGACCGGAAGCGTTCGACGGCGGGAAGCCGGCCGCCGTCGTCGTGCGCGGTTTCTGCCGTCTGCGCGGCAGCCGCGATGGCGTGCGCGATGGGATGCTCCGATGCGGCCTCCACCGCGCCGGCCAGCCGCAACACATGCCCGCCCTGGTAACCGTCAAACGCCAGCGTGTGGTCCACCGCGAGTCTTCCGCTGGTGATGGTGCCGGTTTTGTCGAGCAGGATGGTGTCCACAGTGCGGGTGTCTTCGAGGACCTGCGGGCCTTTGATCAGGATGCCCAGCTGGGCTCCGCGGCCAGTGCCGGTGAGCAGGCCTACCGGCGTGGCAAGCCCCAGTGCGCAGGGGCAGGCAATGACCAGGACCGTAACGGCGGCAGTGAACGCGGCGCGAAGCTCGGCCGGAGTGATCACCGGGCCGCTGAAGGCGAGCCAGAGGCCAAAGGTCAGCACCGCGATGGCGAGGACGATCGGGACAAAAACGGCGCTGATCCGGTCGGCGAGCCGCGCAATCGGTGCCTTGCCGGTTTGGGCCTGCGATACCAGCCGGGCCATCTGTGAAAGGGTGGTCTCGGAACCCACCCTTGTGGCCCGGACCAGCAGGCGGCCGGAGGTGTTGATCGTGGCGCCGGTGACTTTGCTTTCGGGTCCGACTTCCACCGGGACGGATTCGCCCGTCAGCAAGGAAGCATCGACGGCGGAGGTGCCGTCGATCACCACGCCGTCCGTGGCGATCTTCTCGCCCGGGCGGACCACCACAACATCTCCCACCCGGAGCTGATCGGCCGGGATCTTATGCTCGGATCCGTTGTGCAGGACGGTGGCGTCCTTAGCACCCAGATTCAGCAGGGCCTTGAGTGCGTCGCCTGCCTTCTGCTTGGCGTTCGCCTCCAGGAACCGGCCCAGCAGCAGGAAGGTGGTGACCACGGCGGCAACTTCGAAGTACAGGCCGCCGGTCTCCATTCCTTCCATGCCCGGGTGCTCCGTCATCCGCGGATCAAGGGCCAGCTGCCAGACGCTGAAAACGTAGGCGGCCGCCACGCCGATGGAGACAAGTGTGTCCATGGTGGACGCCAGGTGGCGCGCGTTGACGGCCGCAGCGTGGTGGAAGGGCCACGCGGCCCAGCTCACCACGGGAAGGGCCAGTACGCCCGCAACCCAGCCCCAGTTCGGGAACTGCAGCGCCGGAACCATCGAGATCAGGAACACCGGCACAGTCAGGATTGCGGCCACGATCAGCCGCGGCCTCAGCTCGGCTGCCGTGCCGCCGTGCTGCAGGTGATCTTCGTTGTCCTCGCGGGCCGGGTGTTCGTGGAACGGGTGTTCGCGGGTGCGGGGACTGGAGGCGTGGGACTGGCGGAGTGTGGCCTTATAGCCCGTGGCGTTGACCGTGTCCACGATCTGCTGGTCGGTGATGCCGGCCGGAACCGTGACGTGGGCGGACTCAAGGGGAAGATTCACCGAGGCTTCCACGCCGTCGAGCTTGCCGAGTTTGCGCTCCACGCGGTTGACGCAGGACGCGCAGGTCATGCCCTCGATGTCCAGCTCAACCACCCGGCTGGCAGTCGGGTTCAGGAGGTGTTCGGTGCTCACGCTGTGATCCTCGATTTTTGAATGTGGTTAGGCGTTGTTGGCTACGACCAGGTAGCCGGCCTCGGCCACGGCTTCGCCGATCTCCGCCGGGGACAGTTCCTGGCTGGACGTGATGGTGACAGTGGAAATACCGCCGGCGTTGAGGTCGATGTCCACCTCTTCAACCCCTGCCAGTGACTCAATTTCCTCGGTGACCGAGGAAATGCAGTGGCCGCAGGTCATGCCGGACACGCTGACTGTGGTGGTGATGGTGCTCATGATGGCTCCTTGGGGATGCGCCGGCGTGTTGCCGGCTGGGGAAATGGGTCTTGGGGGCCTGCAGGCCGGACACGTCAGCGAAGGAGGCGGCCGATGGCCTCCGCTGCCTCCTTGACCTTGACGTCGATGGCTTCCGCCCGGAGGTCAGGATCGGGTTCTGCGGCCGCGCCCACCACGCAGTGTCCTATATGTTCTTCCACAAGGCCGAGGCTGACGGCGTGAAGGGCCTTGGTGACCGCTGAGACCTGGGTCAGGATATCGATGCAGTACTTGTCCTCGTCCACCATCCGGGCGATGCCGCGGACCTGGCCCTCGATGCGCTTAAGCCTGCGAAGATAGGCCTCTTTGTTGGCTGTGTAGCCGGGCGACGGGGCCGGGACGGCGCCTTCGAGCCCGGCAACGGCTGCTGGGGGAGATTCCATAGACCCAACCTATACCCCTATGGGGTATCACGGCAAGTACCCCCTAGGGGTATTGCGGCGAGCCGTTTTCCGGGCACAAAAAAGCTCCGGAGTGCGTTATTGGGGGATACGCACTCCGGAGCAGTCTTTGGGCAGATTCGTCCCCGGCTAACAGCCGGATCTCTCTGCTTGAATTAGCTTACTTGCCGGTATGGCCGTCCGCCACCACCTCGAATAACTACTTTCGCTTTATTATCCCGGGGCCGCTCATCAGCCTTCGGCAGGGCTGATGGAGCCTATTCCCGGTCCTCGTGGGCCGGCCTCCGGTAAGGGACAACCAGCACCGGCCTGCTTTGATGATGGGTCAGCCACAGCCCCACCGAACCATTGAGCATCTCCGAGAGCCGGTGCGACAAACCCCGCTCCGACGTCCCCACGATGATCATGGGGACGTTGCTTTCCGCAGCGAGCCGGGCGAGGGCGCGCGCCGGGTCTCCAGCAAGAGTGCGCAGGGTCCACTCCACGTGCGCGCTCCCCGTCCCCGCGTTGGCCACAGCCTGTTCGATGGTTGCCCTAAGCCCGCTGGTTACCGCGCGGACATCGTCGTCATCCTGGCCCGGGTGGAGCGACAGCCGGTGCGCCGATTTGCCCGGATCCCATTCGACCAGGTAGCTGGCCTCGTCAACGTAGGCGCACAGCAGGGGCGCCGACAGCCGGGCCGCCAGGTTTGCTGCCGTGGTCAACACTTCGGGATGCTGATTGGGCAGCACGCCCACCAGGAGAGGGGCAGGGCCGCTGAACCGTTCTGGAGTCATAAACCCATTTTGTGCCCGTACGAAGCCCTTGAACAGTGCCGGCCGGGCAGCTACGGGCCAGCGAGCTACGGGCCGGCGGGGGACGCCGAAACCACCACGTTTTTCCCCCAGGGATCTTCGGTGTAACAGCTGATGAGCACAACGCGGTTGGGCACCATCTCCCAGATGGGGCTGTCCTTGAGGCTGTCCTTGAGGTACGTGGTGACAGTATCCACGCGGTAGCGGATGGTTCCAGTAGCGGTGATGACGTTGAACTCGTCGCCTGCGGCCGCGCTTGAACTGAGGTGGTTGAACGGCGCGTCCCGGTCTTCCCAGCTGTGTCCAATGACGTACGTGGTGTTGCCCGAGCCGTTGCCAGGGGTTCCGAACGGGGTCAGCCAGTAGCCGTCCATGGTGGACGGCGGCACCACGGTGCGGCTGGCCGCCGCGGCGCCGTCGGGTTCCAGCGGGTGGACCGCTGTGTCGATGGCCGCTCCGGGGTAGAGGATGCGCAGCGGCGCGGACGCGTCGGGCAGTGGGGGTTCGGCTGCCGGTGACGTCGCTGTGGCGGCAGCCGTCGTCTCCGGATCCGTTCCGGCCGGCGGCAGGGGAAGGGACGACGGCGGGCCAAGGGGGAGTGCCGGCCTTTCGGCCGCCGCGACGCTGGCAGTCCCGTGGTTGCCGGTGTTCATACCGTGGAGCAGCGGGCCGCCAAAGGTGAGCGAGAAGAACCCGAGGACCCCGCAGATGAGGATGGCGATGTCTCCCCGGTTCCATCCCCGGGCCCTGCGCGTCCCCCTCAGCCGGAGCCGGCTCCAACCCCGGGCGGGACTGGCGTCGGAGGTGGCGACGGGGCGCCTGCGGGGGACATGCCTGCCGGACGGCTTTGCCACGATACCCCCTTGGTATGCGGTGGTTGGTGGGATGGCCGGTGGTGGACAGCGGCCGTGTGCTGAGGGCGTCCCGCCCAGGTTCGGCGGGACGCCCTCAGTGGTGTCGGCGGTACTCCGGGGGCGTCAGCCCGCCGTCGGCGATTCCGAACGTGACCTGCGCCGGACCGCAACAACGCCGCCTGCACCCAGCAGGAGGCCCAAGCCAGCCAGCCAGGTGGTGCTGTCCCCGGCTCCGCCTACCGCCGTTTGTGCGTTGTAGCCCTGGTTGGTGCCACGGCTGACGGCTGCGGCCGGCGCCTGGACAACTGCACTCTGAGGGGCAGCGACATGGCCCGCGGGGGCCTGGACCGCCGGAGTTTCAACGACCGCTGGCGGCTGCTCCTCCTCCACTGGTGGCTGTTCCTCCTCAACCGGCGGGGGCTGTTCCTCGCCGGGAGGTTCCTCCACCGGCGGCTGCTCCTCCACCGGCGGCTGCTCCTCCACCGGCGGCTGCTCCTCACCCGGGGGTTCTTCTTCGCCCGGGGGTTCTTCTTCACCGGGTTCCTCGTCGACGGGCGGTGGCGGCGTCACGCAGTATTTGTAGTAATCGGCCATTCCGGCAGCCCAGTTGTGCCCGCCCTTCAGGACCGGATTGGGGGGAACAATGTCCCCGGTCTCCAGCCTGTGGCTGCCCAAAGCATTAAGGCTGACGGGGGTGGCAACATACGGGTTGCCCGCACTGCCGGTCATGTGGCAGACGATGACCTTCCCCAGGTTCCCGTCTGTATCCCCGTGCTTGTCATCCCCTGCGTAGGCCGGTGCGGAGACGCAGAGCAATGCCAGCCCCGCGACCCCCAAGATTGGTATGGCTCGTTTCATGGTGTTCTCCCCAGTCTGTTTGAAACGGACCATGGCGAGGGGGAGTGGCAGTTTGCTCACGCCCCAGCACGGTCAGCTTGCTTGCTATTTCAGGCTAGGGGCGTGGCCGGTACCGGTCGCGAGTAGCAGGTACTCGTCTTTCGCCGCGTTTGACCTGCGACGATACTTGTTCCTACGCAAATGTGGAACTCAACTCCCGAAAAGGTACGCGGACCGGAAAGACATGCAGGGGGCATGGAGGTGCACCCCGGACCTCACAGCGGCCGAGGGCGAAGTGAGAGCCGGCGCCCTTGAATGCCACCCTGCCCGCGCCTAACGTTGAATCATACGAAAGGTGCGTGACGGGCATGGAAATCTACATGTGGTGGCTGGACCTGGACCTGGACAGTAAGGAATGGCTGCGGGAGAACCTCCGCGCGGCGGAACTTCCGCTGAACGTGCTGCAGGGCATTGCCGAGGCAGGGGGGCCGCACCCCGATACTCCCGTCGCCGTCCTCACCGAGGCGGACTGGGACTTCATCGAGACCCAGTCTGAATTCGTTGACTGAGCCGTCCCCGCCTGGCGGGCCTGGCCCCACATAGCCGAAAAAACCGTTGCGGCCTCCCGGGCGGGGTGGTTGCATGGGGTGCATGGCTACCGCAGAGAACTTTGTCCTGGCGATCGGAACCAAAAAAGGCCTTTGGCTGGCAACGAGCCAAGACCGGCAGCAGTGGTCGTTCTCGGGCCCGCACTTTCTCATGAGCGAAATCCCCAGCATCGGTATCGACACCCGGGACGGCCGGACAAGGATCATGGTGGGCGTCAGATCCGAGCATTGGGGCCCCACCGTTGCGCACTCGGACGATCTTGGCGCCACCTGGTCCGAGCCCGAAAAAGGTGCCATCACCTTCCCCGAAGACACCGGTGCGGCGGTGGAAAGGATCTGGCAGATCTACCCGGACTCAGCGGCGCGGCCAGGCGTGGTCTGGGCGGGCGCCGAGCCGATTTCAGTCTGGAAATCCACCGACGGCGGCGAGCACTTCGAGCTCAACCGCGGGCTGTGGGACCATCCCCACCGGAGTGAATGGGGCGCGGGTTACGGCGGAGCGGCCGCCCACTCCATCGTGGTCAATCCTGCGGGGGACAACGTCCATATCGCCATGAGCACCGGAGGTGTGTATCGCTCGCTCGACGGCGGAACCTCCTGGGAGCCTCGAAACAAGGGGATTTCGGCCTACTTCATGCCGGACCCCAACCCTGAGTTTGGCCAGTGTGTCCACAAGATCGCGGCGGATGCCGCCGTCGAAGGCCGCCTCTACGCCCAGAACCACCACGGCGTCTACCGCACGGACGATAACGGCGAGAACTGGAATTCCATCGCCGAAGGCCTTCCCGCGGATTTCGGTTTTGTGATGCTGACCCATCCCCGGCGGGAGGGGACCGCCTGGGTTGTGCCGCTGAAGGCCGACGGGGAAAGGATCCCGCCGGACGGCAAGCTGGCAGTGCACCGCACTGACGACGCCGGAGCCACCTGGAAGCGGCTGGATTCCGGGTTGCCGGCCAACGAATATAACAGCGTGCTGCGCGACGCCGCGTCCGTGGATTCCGCCGAACCGGCAGGGGTGTACTTCGGGACACGCGGCGGCGCTGTCTACGCCAGCGCCGACGAAGGCGAAACGTTCGCGGAAGTGGCTTCACACCTTCCGGACGTCCTGTGTGTCAGGGCGGCCGTAATTTCCGGTGCGGTGCTGCCGGTTCCGGAAACGGCAGCGGCCCACGGTGCCTGAGATCAGTGTGGTGCTCCCCGGTGTCCTGCAGCCACTTGCCGGCGGGCAGTCCATCCTGACTGCGCCCGCCGAAGGGCCTCTGACGGTGGGGAAGTTGCTCGAAATGGTAACCGGGGACTACCCGGTGCTCGCTCGGCGCCTGCGGGATGAAACCGGGGCACTCCGACGCTACGTGAATATTTACGTGAACGGCGACGAAGTGCGGCGGCTCCAAGGCCTGGAGACCGAGGTGGCTGCCGGTCAGGAGGTGCTTGTCATCCAGTCAGTGGCCGGCGGCTAGCATCAGGCAACGCGCCATACGCTGCACTCGTCCGTATTGATGGCCTTCCGGGAACCGCTGTGGTGGTCCATGATCCACACAACGCCGATCCCCGGTGCGGTTTCCTGGACGCTGCCGCGGCGGATCACCACGTCGTCGTAGTTCGGGCCTACCGAGAGGCGGGCTTCGATTTCATCGCCGCGATGGAGCTGATCCAGGGCGCGGACTCGGGTCACATGGGCTTTGGCTTCCTTCAACATGGCGGGGGCCTCCTGGCTGGAGCTGGTGCCTGCACTTGCCGGCTATTCCAGTGTGGCTGCGCATTGTTGCGGCTTGGTTTCCGCGCTGTTAGGGCGCGGTTAGTTCTCCGCGCCGGGCTGGTTTCGGCCGCCGCTAATTCATTGGGCTGCCTCAGTCCCGTTGTCATGCTTCGAGCCTAAGGTGGTGGCATGGAGTTCGCAGAGGGGATCTGGACCGGGGTGCTGGCTGCGGCGGCAGTGGCACCGCTGGCAACATTCGGGGTGGTCCTCGTGGCATACCTGACCTACCGGCAGAAGGCCCACGCGGACAAGCGGGACCAATGGTGGAAACGCGCCCAGTGGGGCATCGACTCCGCCCTGAACGACGCCGATCCGCAGCGCCGGCTGGCCGGGATGAAAGTCCTGGTGCAGCTGATCGGCAGCGACCTCGCCACGCCGGAGGACGCTGACCTGATGAGCGCACTTGCCGTGGGAATCCAGGACCAGGAGCTCCACCGGCCGCCGCGTGCGTCCGCGACGGCGGGTGTGCCTGCCGGCGGGCCTGCCGAAACCCGTCACGAAGTGCGGCTGGACTCGCGGGACCAGACAGTGGTGGTGGAGTCCGCGGCGGGGGCCCGCATTCTCCGGGAGGCCGAGAAACTCATCGCAGCCGCCCGGCCACGGGCCTGACCGGTGCCGTGTGTCAGCCCCTCACGGCGCCAGCCGGTCGCCCGGCTGCTGCACCCGGAACCACCGGTAGCCGTAACGGCCCAACTCAACCGTGAAGCCGCCGTCGGGCTCCATCGGCACGTTGCCGCCGTCGAGGACATCCAGGAGCACGGCGCCCCTGTAGGTGCGCTTTGGGCCGTCCTCGGGTGCCACCGTCCCGGTGACCTTCACCTTTGCGGTGCCGAAGTTGTGGAGCAGGACCATCGTGCCCCCGTCCGAGGTGCAGCTGTGGGCAAACACCGCGGGCTCGGGCTGGTCGATCAACGCGAATTCGCCCCAGCCCAGCTCCGGCGACTCCCGGTAGCGCTGGATCAGCGTGGCCATGAAATTCCACAGGGACTCCGGGTCCCGTTTGGCGGCAGCAGCGTTCACGTGGTCCGGACCAAATTCTCCCCGGACCAGCGGGGCCACCAGTTCGGAAACCTTGGCGTCGGAGAAGCCGCCATTTTTGGTGTTGTTCCATTGCATGGGGGTGCGCACGGCTGACCTGCTCTTCTGCCGCAGGTCCTCGCCCATGCCGATTTCCTCGCCGTAGAAGAGAACCGGGGTCCCCGGGAGCGAGAACAGCAGCGAGTACACCATCCGGATCCTTTCGGCGTCACCGCCGAGCATCGGCGGGATCCGGCGGCGGAGGCCGCGGCCGTAGACCTGCATGTTCTTCTCGGGACCGAAGGCGGCGAAAACCTCTTCCCGTTCGGCGTCACTGAGCTTGTCCAGGGTGAGTTCGTCATGGTTGCGGACAAACATGGCCCACTGGTTGTCGGGATGCAGCGGCGGGCGGCTCTTCAGGTTTTCCGCCAGAGGACGTGCATCCTTCCGGGCGAGGGCAAGGTAGAGGTGCTGCATGGTCATAAAGTCGAACTGCATGTTCAGCTCGTTGCCTTCGGTGCCGCCGAAGTACTCCAGCTGCTCCTTGTACGGCAGGTTCACTTCGCCAAGCATCACTGCGCTGCCGTTGCGCCGGTTCAGGAAGCTGCGGAGCGCACTGAGGTACTCATGCGGGTCGCGGTTCGCGGCGTCGTCCTTCGGCTGGCCCCGGGTTTCGAGGAAGAACGGCACAGCGTCCAGCCGGAAGCCGTCCAGCCCCAGCTCCAGCCAGAGTCCCATGGCTTTGGCGATTTCGTTGCGGACTTTGGGATTGGTCACGTTCAGGTCCGGCTGGTGCTCGGCGAACATGTGCAGATACCACTCGCCCGTGGCTTTGTCTTTGGTCCACAGGGAGGTCTGTTCGCCCGGGAACACCACTTCCGAGGACGTGTCCGGGGGAGTGTCCGCGCGCCACACGTAGTAGTCCCGGTAGGGATTGTCCTTGGACTTCGTTGCTTCCACGAACCACGGATGCTGGTTTGACGTGTGGTTGACCACGAAATCGGCGATCACCCGCATGCCCCGGTCTTTCGCGCTGCGGATGAATTCCACCAGGTCCCCCATAGTGCCCAGCCGGGGATCCACGGTGAAGAAATCCGTCACGTCATAGCCGTCGTCGCGGTCCGGTGACGGGTAGAACGGCATCAGCCAGATGCACGTCACGCCCAGTGCCGCGAGGTAGTCCACACGCTGGGTCAGGCCGGCGAAATCACCGGTGCCGTCGCCGTCGTCGTCGAAGAAAGTCTCCACGTCCAGGCAGTAGATGACCGCATTCTTCCACCAGAGGTCAGAGGTCTCGGCAATTCTCACGGCCTGGCCTCCGCGGGTGACGGGGCCGCAGACGCCCGCGGCAGGGCCGCTGGCGCCGGGACGGGATCCGGGCGCAGCTGCGGCAGCACCTCGGCTGCGAACGCATCGATGAACGGGGCCTGGTGCTGCCCCACAAAGTGCAGGTACAGCTCGTCGAACCCCAGCGCGGCGTAGCCGGCCAGCCACTCGGCGTGCCGGTCCAGGCTGGCGGAGATGTTCACCGACTTCCGGACCTGCTCCTCGCCGATATGGTTGCTGACGCCGTCGAAATGCGCGGCTGTGGGCAGATCCCACGGGACGGGAGGGGCGAACGTGTTGGTCCGCCACTGGTCCAGCGCAACGGCCAGGGCATCTGCCTCGCGCGGCGCCCATGAGAGATGAACCTGCAGGACCGCCTTTCCCTGTCCGCCGTTGTCCCGGTAAGCGGCGAGCATGTGCTTCAGCTTTTCCGGCGGCTGGTTCACGGTGACCAGGCCGTCAGCCCAGTCTGCGGCCCGGCGGGCCGTCTCCACACTGATGGCCGGGCCGATCAGCGGCGGGGGAGGCCCCGGAACATCCCAGATCCGGGCCTGTTCCACGGTCACCAACCCGTGGTGGGTGACGTCCTCACCGCGATGCAGGCGGCGGATGATGTCCACGCACTCCTCAAGCCGCTGCTGCCGGGTCTCCTTGGGCGGCCAGGCATCCCCGGTAACGTGCTCGTTCATGTTTTCACCGCTGCCCGGCGCCATCCAGAACCGCCCAGGAAACATGGCTGCCAGGGTTGCCGAAGCGTGGGCGATGATGGCCGGATGGTAGCGCTGGCCCGGCGCCGTCACCACCCCGAAGCGAAGGCCTGTTGTTGCCAGCGCGGCTCCCAGCCAGGACCAGGCAAAGCCGGAATGACCCTGCCGGGCCGACCACGGCTCGATATGGTCGGAGCACATGGCGGCATCAAAGCCTGCCTGCTCCGCGTGCTGGACGTCCTTGAGCAGTTGTCGGGGGCTGATCTGTTCATGGGAGGCATGGAAGCCGAGGGTGACCATCCGTTAAGGTCTACAGTCCCCCGGCGTTCCGTGTCGAGGCTTTCAGCTGGGCTTTTGCCGGGCCGGGCCTTCCGCCCGCTGCCTTGCGCGGGCAAGAATGGGCAGTATGCGACTTCCCGTGATGCCCCCCGTCCTACCTATGCTCGCCAAAGCCGTCAGCGGCATAGACGGTATTCCCGGAGCGGGTGACTTCAGCTTCGAACCGAAATGGGACGGTTTTCGGTCCATCATCTTCCGGGACGGCGATGAGCTGGAGATCGGCAGCCGGAACGGGAAACCCATGACCCGGTATTTTCCTGAGCTTGTGGTGGCCCTGAAGGAGAACCTCCCCCCGCGGTGCGTCCTGGACGGGGAGATCGTCCTGGTGGGCCAGTCCGGGGACAGGCTGGACTTCGACGCCCTGCAGCAGCGGATCCACCCCGCCGCCAGCCGCGTGAAGATGCTCGCAGAACAGACCCCGGCCAAGTTCGTCGCCTTCGACCTGCTGGCTTTGGATGATGAGGACTACACCGGCCGGCCCTTCTCCGAACGTCGGGTTGCGCTGGAAAAGGCACTCGCCGGCAGCAAGGCGCCCGTCCACCTCACGGCCGCCACCCTGGACAAATCCACCGCCGGGACGTGGTTCCGGCAGTTCGAGGGCGCAGGCCTGGACGGGATCGTGGCCAAGCCGCTCGCCGGCAGCTACCAGCCGGACAAACGCGTGATGTTCAAGATCAAGCACGAACGCACCGCCGACTGTGTGGTGGCCGGCTACCGCGTCCACAAAAGCGGCCCGGATGCCATCGGCTCGCTGCTGCTCGGTTTATATAAGGACGACGGAGGCCTGGCCAGTGTGGGCGTGATCGGCGCCTTCCCGATGAAGCGGCGGCAGGAACTGTTCCGGGAGCTGCAACCGCTCGTCACGGATTTCGACGACCATCCGTGGGCCTGGGCCAAACAGGCGGAAGGCGAACGGACGCCGCGCAACGCCGAGGGAAGCCGGTGGAGCGCCGGCAAGGACCTGTCCTTTGTGCCACTGCGGCCGGAACTCGTGGTGGAAGTCCGGTACGACCACATGGAAGGCGAGCGGTTCCGTCACACAGCTCAGTTCTCACGCTGGCGGCCGGACCGGGACCCGGAGTCCTGCACTTACGCGCAGCTGGAAGAACCCGTTAACTTCGACCTGGCGTCGGTGCTGGAGACGGGCCGGCCGTAGCACCCAGGCCGCCCGCAACGGGCAGGCGTGGTGCGCGGGCAGGTTCCCCGGCGTCCAGGACCGTCCACAGGCCGTCGGCCCGGCACGGGATCGCCGCCGAGACCAGCGCCTGGCTATGCGGATGCCGGGGCGCAGCGAAGAACATCCCGGTTTCAGCCACCTCGATCACCCGGCCGTGCAGCAGAACGGCAACCCGGTCGCACATGTAGCGAACCACGTCCATGTCGTGTGAGATGACGATCAGGGACAGGTCACGCTCGCGCTGGAGCCGTAAAAGCAGGCTGAGAATGGTGCGCTGTGTGAGTGCATCCAGCGCCGACGTGGCCTCGTCGCAGATCACGATCTGCGGTTCAAGGAGGAGCGCGCGGGCGATCGTTGCACGCTGGAGCTGGCCGCCGGAGCATTGCCCGGGACGCTTGTCCAGCAGGCTCCTGTCCAGCTCCACCTCGTCCATGGCGCCGGTGATCCGGGCCTCGCGCTGCTGCGGTGAGAGGCCGGGACGTTTCCGGAGCGGCGCCTGCAGGCTCGTGCGCAGCGTCATGCGCGGGTCAAATGCGCTGTGAGGTTCCTGGAACACCAGCTGTACCGCCGTCGTATCGCCACTGCTTGCTTCCAGCTGCCGGATGATGGAGCCTGTGGAGGCCGCCTCCAGCCCAACGATGGTGCGGGCCAGTGTGCTTTTGCCGGATCCGGATTGGCCCAGGACGCCCAAGATCTCGCCGCGTTTGAGGGTCAGGGAGACGTCCGTCAAGGCGGTGTGGCCGGTTTTCCGCCGCCGCGGCCCGAACCGCTTGCCCACGCGATCCAGGACCAGGACCTCGCGTTCGGTGGACGGCGGACGGCGGCGGGTCTCGGGCGCCAGGCGTGCCGCCGCCAGGAGTTCCTGGGCGTAAGCGGTCCGCGGCCGGGTCAGCAGCTCATGTGCAGGACCCGCTTCGACGATGCTGCCGGCATTCATCACGAGCACCCGGTCGGCGTAGGAGGCCACCGACGCGATGTTGTGCGTGATGTACAGGACGCCCAGGCCGCGTTCCCGCCGTTCCCTGTCCAGCAGCTGCAGAACCTGGCGTTCCAGCACCTTGTCCAGTGCCGAGGTAGGCTCATCGGCCAGCAGGATCTCAGGCTCTCCGGCCAGCGCAAGGGCCGTCATGGCCCGTTGGGCCATGCCGCCCGAGAGCTGGTGCGGGTAGGCCCTGACCCCCTTGGCGGGGTCCGCGAAGCCCACCTCCGCCAACAGTTCCAGGGCCTTGGCACGCGCTTTCGCGCCCCTGAGGCCGGCGTGGAGCCGCAGCGGTTCCTTCAGGTGCTGTTCAATGGTCCGGTTCGGATTGAACATGCGCTTGGGCTGTTGGAACAGCATTCCCAGCCGGCCGCCGCGCACGGAATTGAGCTCACTTTCGGACGCCTTTGTCAGGTCCAGGCCCCCGAGCCGGATGGATCCGCCGGTGATCGCCAGCTGCGGAGGGAGGAGCCGGAGCGAGGACATTGCGGTCAGCGTCTTACCGGAACCGGAGCTGCCAACCAGGGCCACAAATTCCCCGGGATCTACCGACAGGGAGACACCGGAAAGCAGCGGGCTGCCCTGAGCGCCGCCGTCGGGCTCCCTGTGACTTACCTCGAGACCGTCCACTACCAGGCGGCTATTCCGTGTGGCGCTCAATTTTCTGCCGCCTGCGGCATGAGCAGGGGCGCCGCGGCCATGTGGGCTGCCCGCTGGCCAATGAGGGTCACGCAGAGAGCCGCGGTGAAGATGACCAGGCCGGGGGCAAGGATCCCCATCGGCGCGCGGTCCGCGAAAGGTTGGGCGGCTGCCAACATGGAGCCCCAATCCGATTGGGGCGGCTGGACGCCGAGGCCAAGGTAGGAGAGCGCGCCCACACTGATGAGCAAGTGCCCGAAACGCAGCGTCGCCTGGCCCAGGATCGGCGCGGCAAGGTGGGGCAGGACGTGCCGGAAAATGATGAACGACGGCGGGCAGCCCACGACGCGGGCTGCCTCCACGAAGCCGCGGGCTGACACGTCGTACGCCAAGGTCCTCGCGAGCCGGGCAAAGGGCGTCCATCCGGTGACGGTCAGGGCGAGCAGCAGCGGCCCGAAGCCGGTGCCGAGCGCCGCCACGATGAACAGCGCCACCACCATTTCCGGCAGCGCCAGGAGCACATCGTTGGTGCGGGTCAGGAATTCGTCTACCCAGCCGCGCCGCCTGGCACTGAGGATACCGATGCCGACGCCCAGCAGGCAGGTCAACAGGGTGGCCAACGCGGCCACGGACATGGAGAACTGGCCGCCCTCAAGGATCCGGCTGAGGGTGTCCCGTCCCAGGTTGTCCGTGCCCAGCCAATGCTCCGCTGAGGGCGGCGCCAGCCGTACTGCCAGGTTCTGTTCGGCGGGCGGGTAGGGCGAGATCCAGGGCGCCAGCACCACGGCCAGCACAATGACGGCAAGCACAGCGGCTGCGATGGTGGTAACTGTCAGCCGGCTACGCAAGGGTGCCGCCCACCGTGCGGCTGAGGAAACGGTGCACAAAGTCGGCCAGGGTGGTCACGCCGACTGCGAGGGCAACCACAACCACGACGCCGCCCTGGGCCAGGGGGATGTCGCTGTTGACGACGGCATCGAAGAGCAGCCTGCCCATCCCCGGTACGGCGAAAATGACCTCCACAATGACCGATCCTCCCAGCAGGCCCGCGAACCACACGGCGAACAGGGTTGTCAGGGGCACGAGGCCGTTTGGCACCACGTGGCGGAGGATGGCCTGGCCCTGGCTCAATCCCCTGGCGCGCGCCGCCGGCACGTGCTCCGCGGCCGCGGCATCAATGATGCCGGACCGTACGGCCGAGGTGAAGAAGCTGATGGGACGCAGGGCCAGGGTCAGGGCGGGCAGGACCGCGGACGAGAGATCGTTCCAGCCGGCGGTCGGCAGCACGGACAGCTTGAGCGCGAACACCAGCACGAGCAGAGGAGCCACCCAGTATTCCGGCATGGCGATCAGGGCCTGGGTGACCGCGGTGATGCCCTTGTCAGCGGCGCTTCCCGGCCGCAGCCCGGCAATAATTCCCAGGGGAAGCGACACCGCCGCCGCCAAAACCAGGGACATGGTGACCAGGCTGAGTGTGACGGAAAGTGCCGGCAGCACCTGCTCTGCCACGGGGGTACGGCTGACAAAGGAAAGCCCCATGTCTCCGCTGAAGAAATCCCCAAGCCAGCGGAGGTACCGGACCGCCAGGGGGTCGTTCAGGCCCAGGCTTTCACTCAGGCCCTGCACCGCATCCTCGTCCACCGCGTCCCCGGCCACCCGGGACCGGATGATTTTCCGGACCGGGTCACCCGGCGTGAAGTAGGGGATCAGGAAGACCGCAAACGAGGACACCACAACGGCGGCCACCAGGGTGGCCGTCCGTTTGGTGATGAACTGCAGCATTCGGGGCGGGCTTCGGGGTTCTAGGAGCCGGACTTCGCCGTCTTCGCCGTCAGGACGTAACGGGACAGCGGGTCCTGGACGTAGGAGAGGACGTTCGTGCCGATGGCGTCGGTTGCCTGTTCGTTGACAAGCCAGGCGTTGACCGCCTTGTCCTGGAGAATCCGGCCCGCCTCTGCGTAAAGCGTGTAACGCTCGGTGGTGTCCACAGTGGTGGCAGCCTGGGCGATGATCCTGTCGTACTCCGGGTCGCAGAAGTGGCTCAGGTTGTAGGTGCCCTTGCACGTGTAGTCGGCGGTGAGGAACCCGATGGGGTCGGCGATGTCAATCAGCCGGTTCCGCTGGCTGAGCAGCATGTCGTAGTTCCCTGCCAGGACGTCCGGCTCCGCTGCCGCGTACTCCTTGGACTGGATGGTGACGGGGATGCCTACGTTCTTGAGGTTTTCCTGTACGACGGCGGCCACGTCGGCGAATTCAGCCCGCTCCACGATGGCGATGATTTCCAGCGGACGGCCGGCGGTGTAGCCTGCGCTGGCGAGCAGTTTGCGGGCTTCCTCAAGGTTCTGCTGCTGTTTTTCCTGGTTTTCGCCCGCCCAGGGCTCGGATGGGGCAAACGGTCCGGTGGCCGGGAGGGCTGCACCTTCATAGACGCTGGCAGCGAGGGCATCGAGGTCCAGGGCTTCCCGGATCGCCTTGCGGGTGTCAACGTTGTCCAGCGGTGCGCGGCCGTTGTTCATGTAAAGCGTGGCAGTGCGGGGGGAATCGGCACCCAGGACGGTGACGCCGTCGTCCGCTTTCAACGCTGCGAGGCTGGCGACGGGAATGGACAGCGAGATGTCCGCTTCGCCGGTCTGGACCTGCGCGGCCCGGGTGGCGCCGTTGGTGATGAAGCGGATTTCGGCGCCGGCGAGCTGCACGTCCCCGCCCCAGTAGTTCTCATTGCGGTCCAGGGTGAGGGACTGCTTCGCCTTCTCGGAGACGGGGGTGAAGGGCCCGGTGCAGTGGCCGAAGGGATCTACGCCCTCCGCTTTGTAGGCAGCCGGTGACAGGATGCCGGTGTTGACGCTGGCGAGCCGGTAGGGCACCAACGGGTTTTCGGCGGGCGTGCTGACCCGGACGGTCCGGGCATCCACCGCGGCGACACTGCTGATCATGGCGCGGTTGAAAGCGCGCGCCGGAACCTTTGCGTCGAGCACGTGGTTCAGTGCCGACACTACGGATTCGGCGGTGAGCTCCGTTCCGTCCTGGAACTCTACGCCCTGGCGGATGCTGAAGTCCCAGTCAAGGGGTGTCGACTGCTTCCATTCGGTGGCGAGGGAGGGGACCACTTTGCCTGCGCCCCGGTCATAGCTGGTCAGCGTCTCCAGGCAGCCGGACAGGGACAGGATGTAGGCGGCGTCGGACTCAACAGCCCAGTTGGCGACGGGCGCCCGGAAATTGTCGACGACGATCCGCTGGCTGGTGTCTGCCGTGGCGGCCGGCTGTTCGGGCTGTGACTGGTTGCCGCTGAAACCGCAGCCCGCCAGGGTGAGTGTCAGCGCTGCAGCGATGAGGGGGAAGAGCCGAAGGGAGGAACGCACACGAAACCGCCTTGCAGGGCCGCCTCGGGGAAGGCAGCGAAAAATGATGACTACTTAGGGTAGCCTCACCTGAGCATGATCAAGAACTCCGTGTCATCCCCTTTCCGTTTCATGTCGGTTCATGTCCGTTCAGGCACGCCACCGTCGAAAGGGCAGCCTAAAATTCTGGGAGCCCCCTTGCGAACGGAACGGACCAGACATGGCTGACGCCACTTTGCGGCCGGAGTACATCTCCTTTGATTGCTACGGCACCCTGATTAACTTCAACATCGTCCCCGCCACCCGTCAGTTGCTGGCCGGGCGGATCCCCGAAGAGCAGATGCAGCAGTTTCTCCGTGACTTCCGGGCCTACCGCTATGACCAGGTGTGCGGTGACTACTACGGCTACCAGCAGGTGCTCCAGGACGCATTCGACCGGGTCTGCCGTAAGTGGGAGCTGGCCCGCAGTGACGATGCCGGCGCCCGGTTCGCCGAAGCTGTCCTGGGCTGGGGGCCGCACGCCGATGTCCCGGCGGCACTGAGCACCATGGGGGAAAACTACAAACTCGTGGTTCTGTCCAACGCGGACACAAGCTTCCTGGACGTCAGCGTGCCGAAGCTCGGCGCAGCTTTCCATGCCGTGTATTCCGCAGAGCAGGCGGGCGCCTACAAGCCCCGCTACCAGGCCTTCGAGTACATGCTCGATCAGCTGGATGCTGTTCCGGAGCAGTTCCTGCATGTGTCCTCGCACACCCGCTATGACCTGATGCCTGCCCACGATCTGGGGTTCACCAATACCGTCCTCCTGGACCGGGGGTATGACCCGCCGGGGCCGGGCTACAACTACGCCACCGTCCGTTCCCTCGAAGAGCTCAACAGGATTCTGGGCTTGTAGGCCGGCTGCGACAGGAAGGGCTCCCATGACATCGCGTCCCCTCAGCGGCAGGCGTCCGGCCGTTGCGGTCCTGTACCGGGAAGCACCGCCGCCATACCTGGCAGAGATCGGGGAACTGGCAGACGTCCGGCTCACGCGGGCGGACGGCCTGGCATCGGCGCTGGACGGGGCGGATGTCCTGTTCCAGTGGCACTCGTTCTCGCCGGCCCTGCGCGCGAACTGGAGCGCCGCTTCCTCGCTGAAATGGGTCCATGTTTCCGCCGCCGGCGTTGACAGGCTGCTGTTCGGTGAACTCGCCGGCAGCGGCGTCACCTATACAAATTCCCGGGGCGTGCTCAGCAGGGCGATGGCAGAGTTCGTGCTGGGGATGATCCTGGACCTCGCCAAGGACGTCCGCGGGTCCTTCAGGCTGCAGCAGGAGCAGCGCTGGCAGCACAGGCTCACCCGTGCCATCCAGGGCCGGCCGGTGCTTGTGGTGGGCACAGGCTCCGTGGGGCGGGAAGTGGCCCGGCTGTGCCGTGCAGTCGGTATGACGGTGGACGGCGCCGGCAGGACGGGACGGGCGGGGGATACAGATTTCGGACGAATTCACTCCTCGCAGGACTTGCGGCGTGTTATCTCGGACTATGACTATGTCATTCTGGCCGCGCCCCTGACGGCGGATACCAGGGGCATGGTTGACGCCGCTGTCCTTGCTGCCATGAACCCCGCGGCCTGCCTGGTCAACGTGGGACGGGGAGAGCTTGTGGAAACCGAGGCCTTGGTTGAGGTGCTCGCCGCCGGTGGGATCGCGGGGGCAGCGCTGGATGTGGTGGACCCTGAGCCGCTCCCTGCCGGGCATGCACTCTGGCGGATGGAAAATGTCATCATCACACCCCACATGAGCGGCGACACCGAGGGTCACCTTGAACGCCTGGGCGAGTTGTTCCTGGACAACCTGCAACGCTACTGCGGCGGCCGGCCCCTGCTAAACGTGGTGGATAAAACACTCGGTTTTGTTCCATCGACCTGACGCTAGCCCGGCCGCGGCCGGGTGGCCGCCGGTCGTCCGGCGCGAGCCCGAGCCCCGTGCGTTCCCGCCCGGTTCGTTCGACAGGGACACGGAAAAGCCCGCCGCGTCCTGGGACACGCCGGGCTTTTTCGGTGGGCAACCGGGCTGGAAGGGCCGGGCTGCCCGTCCAGAGCCGCAGGCCTACTTCAGGCCGAGCTGCTTGGTGGGGACCTTGAAGGTTTCCTTGGCCGTCAGGGCAGAGATCGCCGCAATACCGCAGATGATGGCGGTGAAGATGCTGATCTGGACCCAGCCGCCGGGCTTGATGCCGCCCATCGCTGCCACGATGGCGGGGGCGAAGCCTGCCATCAGGAAGCCGAGCTGGGTACCGATGGCCAGGCCGGAGAAGCGGACCTTGGTGCTGAACATCTCGGCGTAGAAGGACGGCCAGACGGCGTTGGAGGCTGCGTAGCCGAAGGAGAAGAACCCGATGGCGGCGAGGAACATCAGCGGGGTGCTGCCGGACTCCAGGCTGAGCAGGAACACAGGGGTGAGGATCGCGCTGGCCACCGCGCCGTAGATGAACACGGGCTTGCGGCCGATCTTGTCGGCGAGCATGCCGAACAGGGGCTGGGTGCCGAGTGCTACCAGGTTGGCGCCGACCACCAGCCACAGGGTGGTGGTGCCGTCAACGCCGGCGACGGTCTTGGCGTAGCTGATGGCCAGGGTGCCGAACACGGTGGAGACGGCCGCGATGAACGCGCAGGCAATAACGCGCAGGACGTCGCGCCAGTGTCCCTTAAGGAGGTCGGCAACGGGGAGCTTGGAGATCTGGGCCGTCTTCTGTGCTTCCGCGAATGCGGGGGGCTCGTGCAGCGTGCGGCGGATGAAGAACGCAACAACAACAACGGCGGCACTGAGCCAGAACGGGATGCGCCAGCCGACGCCGTACTTGATCTCGTCCGGGAGGGCGAGGACGGGGATGAAGACGAGGGCCGCCAGGATCTGGCCGCCCTGGGTCCCGGTGAGGGTCCAGGAGGTGAAGAAGGAGCGGCGGTTGTCAGGGGCGTGCTCCAGCGTCATGGAGGAAGCGCCGGCCTGCTCGCCGGCGGCGGAGAGGCCCTGGCAAAGGCGTGCCAGCACCAACAGGGCCGGCGCCCACCAGCCCACGGTGTTGAAGTCGGGCAGGCAGCCGATGAGGAAAGTCGAGGCGCCCATCAGCAGCAGCGTGAACATCAGCACCTTCTGCCGGCCCACGCGGTCACCGAAGTGGCCCAGGATCACGGCGCCCACCGGCCGCGCTACGTAGGCAAAGCCGAAGGTGGCGAAGGACATGACGGCCGCGTTGGCGCCGGCGTCCGGAAAGAACACCGTGGGAAAGATCAGTGCCGCCGCAGAACCGAAGATGAAGAAGTCGTAGTATTCGACGGCGCTGCCCAGGAAGCTGGCGAGGGCTGCTTTCTTGGGCGTCCCGGCCGGGGCAACAGTGCCCTGCCCGGCGGACGGAAGTGTCTGGCTCATGGAGTTCCTTTGATGTGACGACATTGTCGCGGATGGATCTGGGGAAGCGCAGCCGCACCTGCCTGTGGTGGCAGAGGGCGGTGCGGCTGGTGTCCGTGGAAAGACCCGGACCAGTAGCCACATAGTGGGAGCTACTTGTGTGATACGACAATGATGGCTGTGAGCGCAGTCACTTGTCAAGAAAATAATCACCATCTAGAAATAGCTCCCACGATGTGGCAACATCGAGCTATGAGTGTGAATCAAACCACAGCCCCCGACGGCGTTGTTTCCGGCGATGTTGCCTCCGGCGGTATTGGCGGTGACACCGTCCCTGCCGAGTCAAAATCATCCAAGGGTGATCGCACGGACATGGTGGGCAAGGCCCTGGGCCTGCTGGTCCTCCTGGGCGACGAGCCCCGCGGTGCCAGTGCCGCGGAGATCTCGCGCCGCGCCAACCTTCCCTTCAGCACCACGTACCGCCTGCTGGGCTCCCTGACCCGGGACGGCTTTGTGGACTATGAGCCGGACGGCCGCCGTTACCACCTGGGCCTGCGCATCTTCCAGTTGGGGCAGCGGGTGTCCCAGCATCACGGCTTCGCCGGCGCGGCCATGCCGGTGCTTCGCCGAGTGACCGAGCAGACGGGGGAGGCCACCATCCTCAGCGTCCGGGACGGCCATCACCACCTCACCGTCAACAAGGTGGACGGCCCGCAGATGTTCCGGGTGACCAGCGACCCTGGCCATCTGGGCGCCCTGCATGCGACCGCCGTCGGGAAGGCTCTCGTGGCGTTTGCGGACGATGCGGAGCGGGAGGCCCTCATCGAGGAGCTGGAACTCGAGCCGCTTACCGAGCGCACCATCACCGACCGCACCGCCTTCCGGGCGGAAATGGACCGGGTCCGCCGTCAGGGATATGCCGTGATGGATGAGGAAAACGAGAACGGGATGCGCGCAGTGGCCGTGCCGCTGCTCAACTCCCAGGGCCACGCCTTCGCGTCGCTGGCCACGGCGGTCCCTGTTTTCCGCCTCAGTATGGAAGGCCTTTTGGCCCACGTGCCCCTGCTGCAGGAGGCCGCTGCCGAGCTTGCTGCGCGGCTGCCCCAGCGCTAGCCGCAAATGTTCGCATGTTCGCATGTAGAACAAGCGTGCGATAAGTGAACAAGTGTTGTACTGTAATCCCTATCACCTGGCCCGCCGCGTCCTCCTTGAGCGCCGCCGCCCGCCACGTGCCGTATCAAAGGAGCTGCCCGGATGAGCAATCGAACTGAGTCCTACCTTGTGGGACTGGTCGGCGATGGCGTGATGCCGTCACTCACTCCTCCCATGCACGAACGCGAAGGCGATGTCCAAGGCCTGCGCTACCTCTACCGCCCCATCGACCTGCTGGAGCTCGGCCTGACCGGCGACGCCGTGGGGGAGCTCCTCAAAAGCGCCCGCAGCCTCGGCTTCAACGGCCTGAACATCACCCACCCCTGCAAGCAGCTGGTCCTCCAGCACCTGGACGAGGTCTCGCCGGATGCGCTCCGCCTCGGCGCCGTCAACACCGTGGTGATCGAGGACGGCCGCTTCATCGGGCACAACACCGACTTCTCCGGCTTTGCCGCCGCCCTGGCGTCCGGCCTTCCGGGCGCCCGGCTGGACCGCGTGGTCCAGCTCGGCGCAGGAGGTGCCGGGTCCGCCGTCGCCTACGCCCTGCTCACCGCAGGCGTGAAGGTGCTCGACCTGGTGGATACGGACGCAGCCCGCTGTGCGGCGCGCGCCGCGGAACTGGCCGGCTTCTTCCCGGACCGCACCATCACACCGCGTACGACGGCGGAGCTGCCGCAGCTGATGCCGCCGGCCGACGGCCTGGTCCACTGCACGCCGGTGGGCATGGCCGCCCACCCGGGCGTCCCGCTGGACCTTGACCTCCTCGAATCCCGGCACTGGGTGGCGGACATTGTCTACCGCCCCATCGAGACCGAGCTTGTCCTGGGTGCCCGTGCCAAGGGCTGCGCGGTCCTGGATGGCGGCCGCATGGCCGTGGGGCAGGCGGCTGACTCCTTCCGGATCTTCACCGGGCTGGAAGCCGATGCTGACCGCATGCGCGGACACTTCCTGGAGCTCGTGGCCCAGGAAGAAGTGGCCGCCTGATGCGCACCGGAATCGCCACCGTCTGCCTCTCCGGCACACTGAAGGAAAAGATGCAGGCCTGCGCCATCGCGGGCTTCGACGGCATTGAAATCTTTGAGCAGGACCTGGTCACCTCGCCCGTTAAGCCCGAGGACGTCCGCAAGATGGCGGCGGACCTTGGCCTCACGCTTGACCTCTACCAGCCGTTCCGTGACTTCGACAGCGTGTCCGAGGACCTCCTCACGGCCAACCTCCGCCGTGCTGAAGCCAAATTCAAGCTGATGGCCCGCCTGGGCATGGACACCATCCTGGTCTGCTCCAACGTGGCCACGGCCAGCATCGACAGCGACGACCTCCGGGCTGAGCAGCTTGGCCGGCTGGCAGCACTGGCAGGGGACCACGGCGTCAAGGTCGCCTACGAAGCCCTGGCCTGGGGCAAGTACGTCAGCGACTACGAGCACGCCCACCGGCTGGTGGAAGCCGTGGACCACCCCAACCTGGGCACCTGCCTGGACTCCTTCCACATCCTTTCCCGCAACTGGGACACCGCGCCCATCGAGGCCTTCAGCCCGGAGAAGATCTTCTTCGTGCAGGTGGCGGACGCCCCGAAGCTCTCCATGGACGTCCTGTCTTGGAGCCGGCACTACCGGGTGTTCCCGGGCGAGGGGCAGTTCGAGCTCGCCAAGTTCATGGGCCACGTTGTCAGGGCCGGCTACAGCGGGCCGGTGTCGCTGGAAATCTTCAACGACGTCTTCCGCCAGTCGGACGTGGAGCGCACCGCCGTGGACGGCATGCGCTCGCTCATCTGGCTGGAGGAACAGAGCGCCAAGTGGCTCGACGCCAACGCACCCGCTCTGTCCGTTGCGGGCGCCGGGCCCACCGGTGCTGGTGGTCCTGCGGCCCCGTTCCGCCGTCGTTATCCCATGGAACTGGCCACCCTCCCGCAGGTGGCCGAGCCGGCAGGCTACAACTTTGCCGAGGTCAGGGCCGCCGACACCAAGGGCCTCGAAACTGTCCTCGGCCAGCTCGGCTTTGAATTCAACGGCCGGCACCGCACCAAGGTTGTGCAGCTGTGGACCATGGGCCACGCCCGGGTGATCGTCAACGAGGCGGCCCCCGGGTTGGGGGAGAGTGCCGCGGATGCGTCACCGGCCATCGCGGCTTTGGGATTTGACGTCGACTCACCCGTGATTGCCTCCGCCCGGGCCCGGCAGCTCAAGGCCCCCGCGGTTCCGCGCACGAGCCAGGCCAACGAGGAGGTGTTCCAGGGCTTCGCGGCGCCGGACTCCACGGAGGTTTTCCTGTGCCAGGGCAGCCCGGACGGCACTGCCGCCTGGACAAGCGAATTCGGCGAGACGGCGGAGCCCGGCGAGGGGCCGGTAGCGCCCGCGGCCGGAGCCGCTGCGGTGATTGATCACGTCAACCTGGCCCAGCCATGGCAGCACTTTGACGAGGCCGTTCTCTTCTACACCAGCGCCCTCGCCCTGACGCCCCAGCCGTTCGCGGAGGTGCCGAGCCCCACCGGCCTGGTCCGCTCGCAGGTCATGGCCACGGACGACCGCTCGGTGCGGCTGGTGCTGAACCTGGCGCCGCTTATCCAGCAGGACGGTTCAGGCGCAGGCCAGCGCAAAACCTACCAGGAGCACATCGCGTTCGCCGTGGATGATCTGGTGGCCACCGCCCGGGACTGCAAGGCCCGCGGACTGGAGTTCCTGGAGATCCCGGCGAACTACTACGAGGACCTGGACGCCCGGTTCGGCCTGGCCCCGGACTTCCTGGCAACGCTGCAGGAGCTGAACCTCCTGTACGACCGGGACGCCGACGGCGAGTTCCTGCACTTCTACACCGCCACCGTGGGCAGCGTGTTCTTCGAAATGGTGGAACGCCGCGGAGCGTATGACGGCTACGGGGCGCCCAACGCGCCCGTCCGGCACGCCGTCCAGTACGACCTCCTGCACCGCCCCTAAGACCCGCTCCGGAACCAGCACAGCTACCAGAGCAACAAGCCCTACCAAACCAGCAATGCACCAACGAAAGGAGCCAACCGTGCCGCAGGACATCAAAGCCCACCAGCTTGAGACCGACGAGTTCGTACCGGCCGCCGAACCCCACGCCGCGCACCTCCCCCTGGACAGTGCCGTCGAAACCCAGGCCGATCTCAGTGCTGAGATCAACGCCCTGGGCGAGGCCTATGCGCGGGCGCTTAAAGACGGCGCCGCGGCCGAAACCCAGCCCCGGCTGGACTACGCCCCCTACCGCAGCAGCATCCTCCGGCACCCCACCAAGAGCCTGCACCACGCAGACCCGGAAACCATCGAACTGTACTCGCCCGCCTTCGGGCACCAGGACGTGCACGCGCTCGAAGCGGACCTGACCATCCAGCACAACGGCGAACCCCAGGGTGAGCGGATCATCGTGGCCGGCAAGGTCCTGGACGGCGACGGCCGCCCCGTGGCCGGCCAGCTCGTGGAGATCTGGCAGGCCAACTCGTCCGGCCGCTACATCCACAAGCGCGACCAGCACCCGGCACCGCTGGACCCCAACTTCACCGGCGTGGGCCGCTGCATCACGGGCCCGGACGGCTCCTACCGGTTCACCACCATCAAGCCCGGTGCCTACCCGTGGAAGAACCACCTCAACGCCTGGCGCCCGGCGCACATCCACTTCTCGCTCTTCGGCCAGGAGTTCACCCAGCGGATTGTCACCCAGATGTACTTCCCCGGCGATCAGCTCTTCCCGCTGGACCCCATCTACCAGTCCATCGTGGACCAGGACGCCCGCGACCGCCTCGTGGCCACCTACGACCACAGCCTCACCGAGCCCGAGTGGGCCCTGGGCTACAACTGGGACATCGTCCTGACCGGTTCCAAGCGGACCTGGACCGAAAACGAAGCGCTGGGCGCAGAAGGAGACCAGGAATAACGTGACCACCACCAAACTTGTTGCCACCCCCGGCCAGACCGTTGGCCCGTTCTACGGCTACGCCCTGCCGTACGAGAAGGACAACGAACTCCTGGCCCCCGGCTCGGCAGGTTCCATCCGCCTCCAGGGCACCGTGTACGACGGCTCCGGGGAAGCGATCCCGGACGCCATCCTGGAAATCTGGCAGCCCGACGCCGACGGCAAGATTGTGCAGCGGACCGGCTCCCTGGTCCGCGACGGCTACACTTTCACCGGCTGGGGCCGGGGCGCCGTGGGTAACTCCGGAGTGTTCACCTTCACTACCGTGAACCCGGGCCCCACCGAGCCCGGTGCAGCGCCCTTCATTTCCGTGGCCGTGTTTGCCCGCGGCCTGATGAACCGGCTCTTCACCCGGATCTACCTGCCCGAAAACGAGGAAGCCCTGGCCAAGGACCCGCTCCTGAGCTCCCTGGACCCGGAAAGCCGGAAGACCCTGATCGCGCGCCGTGATCCCGACGGCGGACTCACCTGGGACGTCCGCCTCCAGGGTGAGGGCGAGACGGTCTTCCTGGACTTCCAGTGACGGACGCCGCCTTGGGTGATTTCGGTAGCGCGGCGGACGGCGACGTCGGCCTGCTGAGTCCCGTCTCGGCGTCGCCCCTGGTGGCGGCGCTGACCGGTGACCGTGCGGTGCTCGCGGCGATCCTCGCCGTGGAGTCCGGCTGGGCCGCGGTGCTGGAGAAGGCGGGCCTCGCGCCCGCCGGTTCCGCCGCCGTCGTGGCTTCCGCCGCGCAGCCGGGCCGCTACGACGCAGCGGCCATCGCGGCCCGCGCCCAGGGCGGCGGCAACCCCGTCATCCCGCTTCTCGCTGACCTGCGGAAGCAGGTTTCGGCGCTTGACACCGCCGGCATCGGCGCCGGGAACGCCGTCCATATCTCACTGACCAGCCAGGACGTCCTCGACACGGCCCTGATGCTGCTCGCGCGCAACACCGTGGAAGCGCTGCTTGCCGACCTGAAAACCACGACGGCGGCGCTCGCAGCCTTGGCGGAAAAGCATGCGGACACGCTGGGGGTGGGAAGGAGCCTGACCCAGCACTCCCTCCCGTTTACGTTCGGGCTCCGGGCGGCGCAGTGGTTCCACGGTGTGGCCGCCGCGGCCCGGCAGCTGGAGAGCGTCACGTTCCCGGTGCAGTTCGGCGGGGCTGCGGGAACCCTCGCCGCTGGCACCGTGCTGACCGCCGGGAGCCGCGCCACTCCCTTTACGCTTGCCGATTCCCTGGCCAAGCAGCTGGGCCTGGCTCCCGCCCCCGCTCCCTGGCACACCAACCGGCTTGTCATCACGTCCCTCGGCAACGCCCTGGCGGCCGTGCTAGGCTCCGCGGGCAAGATCGCCACGGACGTCCTGTTCCTGAGCCGGCCCGAAGTGGCCGAACTGGCGGAACCGCGCGCCGCGGGCCGCGGCGTGTCCTCGGCCATGCCGCAGAAGCAGAACCCGGTGCTGTCGGTCCTGATCCGCAGCGCCGCCCTCCAGGCCCCGCAATTGGTGGCGCAGCTGCATCTGGCCTCGGCCAACTTCAACGACGAACGCCCCGATGCCGCCTGGCACACCGAATGGCCGGCCCTGCGTGAACTCCTGCGGCTGGCGTTGGGCGCGGCGGGGCACCTCCGCGAACTCGCCGCAGGACTCCAGATTTACCCGGACGCCATGCGCCGCAACCTGGACCTCGCCGGCCCGCTGCTTCTGGCGGAAGGGGTGGGCGCCGCCGTCGCCCCGCTTTTGGCAGAGAAGGACGGGCGCACCGGCAAGGAGCAGCTGCAGGACGTGGTGGACCGGACCCTTGCCGCGCCCGCTGCCGAGCAGGGTGCCACCTACCGGCGGCTGGTCCGGGAAGCGGTCCCCGTGGGTGCGCTCACGGACCTGCGGCTGGACGAACTCCTGGATCCCGCCAGCTACCTGGGCCAGGCCGCCGAAATTTCCCGCCGCATCCTGGCCGAGTACCCCGACTATTCCCGTGCCCGCCCCGCATCCTCAACAGACCCCGACCAGAACGGAGCCAACCGTGGCTAAACCGACCCTGAAGGCAGTGCTGCTTTCGCCCGAACGAGCCCTGGGCGAACGCCCGCTGCTGGTGGTGGGCCCCTCGCTGGGCACGTCCTCCGCCGTTCTGTGGGGCGGGACGGCTGCGCTGCTGGCCAACGACTACGACGTGGTGGCCTGGGACCTGCCCGGCCACGGCGTCTCACCCAAAGCCACCGAAACTTTCGATGTCGCCGCACTGGCTGACTCCGTGGTGGACCTGGTGGATTCGATCGCCCCTGGCGAATCCTTCCACTACGCAGGCGTCTCCCTCGGCGGAGCCACCGGCCTGCAGCTCGGCATCAAGCACGGCGAACGCCTTAAGAGCCTGTCCGTCCAGTGCTCCGGCGCCAAGATCGGCACCCCTGAAGGCTGGCTGGACCGTGCGGAACTGGTGCGCGGCCAGGGAACTCCGGTGGTCATCCAGGGTTCGGCGGAACGCTGGTTCGCACCCGGCTTTATGGACCGCCAGCCGGACCTGAGCAGCAAGCTCCTCCACTCCCTCCGTGATGCCGACCGCTTCAGCTACGCGTTCTGCTGCGAAGCGCTGGCCGGCTACGACGTCCGCGCGGAACTCGGCAGCATCACGGTCCCCACGCAGGCAGTGGCAGGCGCGGCGGATGCTGTTGTGCCGCCGTCGTTCGCGGAAGAAATCGCCGCCGGCATCACCGCCGGGGGAGGCACGGCGAATGCCGTTACCCTCGAAGGTGTGGCGCACCTTGCCCCCGCCGAGGCACCCGCCCACGTTGCAGAACTGCTGCGGAGCCTCATCACGTGGAGCGAATCGCGGTCTGCGAAATGAGCGGCACGGAACGCCACGGTGTGGTCCAGCCGGACGCCACCAGCCAGGAAATTTACGACGGCGGCATGGTGGTCCGCCGCGAAGTGCTCGGCACCGCGCATGTGGACCGGGCCAACGCCACCAAGGACGGGTTCACCGAGGACTTCCAGGACATGATCACGCGGATCGCGTGGGGTGGGATCTGGACCAGGCCCGGCATTTCCCGGCAGATGCGCTCGGCCGTGACCATCACGGCCATGGTGGCGCACGGTCACTGGGAAGAGCTGGCCATGCACATCCGGGCGGCCATCACCAACGGCCTGAGCCGGGACGAGATCAAGGAAATCCTGCTCCAGACCGCCATCTACTGCGGCGTCCCGTCCGCCAACACAGCCTTCAAGACCGCCCAGCAGGTCTTCCGCGCAATGGACGACGCAACCACGGACATCCCCACAGACACCCCCACCCCGCCCAACTAAGTAGCGCTAACTGTCGTTTTGGACCCCCATAACGACAGTTACTGCTACCTAGTTGGGACCCACAGAATCAAGAGGAGCATTTTGAACCAGGCATTTGTTTACGACGCCGTACGCACGCCGTTCGGGAAGTTCGGCTCGGGCCTCGCGGCCGTCCGCCCGGATGACCTTGCCGCGCACGTGATCAAGGAATCCGTGAAGCGCGCCCCGGGGCTGGACCCCGAACGGATCGATGAGGTCGTATTTGGCAACGCCAACGGCGCCGGCGAGGAGAACCGCAACATCGCCCGGATGGGCACGCTGCTCGCCGGTCTGCCGGTATCCATCCCGGGCACGTCCGTGAACCGGCTCTGCGGATCCTCCCTGGACGCCGCGATCATCGCCTCGCGCCAGATCAACGCCGGCGACGCCGAGCTGATGCTCGTGGGCGGGGCCGAGTCGATGTCCCGGGCCCCCTGGGTGCTGCCCAAGACCGAAAAGCCCTACCCGGCCGGGGACATGACCCTGGCCTCCACCACGCTGGGCTGGCGCCTGGTGAACAAGGCCATGCCCAAGGAATGGACCATCTCCCTGGGCGAGGCCACCGAACGGCTCCGCGAGAAGTACGGCGTGTCCCGCGAGCAGCAGGACGAGTTCGCCGCGAACTCGCACAACCTCTCCGCCGCCGCGTGGGACGAAGGCTTCTACGACAACCTGGTCACCCCGGTCCCGGGCACCGACCTGGTCCGGGATGAAAGCATCCGCGCCGGATCCTCGGCGGAGAAGCTCGCCGGGCTCAAGACCGTGTTCCGCACCGAGAATGGTACTGTCACCGCCGGGAACGCGTCCCCGCTGTCCGACGGCGCCTCCGCAGCCTGGATCGGGTCCGAGAATGCCGCCGGGCTGCTCGGGCTCGAGCCCTTGGCCCGCATCGCCGGCCGCGGCGCGCACGGCAACGATCCCCAGTTCTTCGGCTACGCCCCGGTGGAGGCCGCGAACAAGGCCCTCGCGAAGGCGGGCATCAGCTGGGACCAGGTGGGCGCCGTCGAACTTAACGAGGCGTTCGCCGCGCAGTCCCTGGCGTGCATCAACGCCTGGGGCATTGACCCCGCCATTGTTAACCGGCACGGCGGTGCGATCGCCATGGGCCACCCGCTCGGCGCGTCCGGCACCCGGATCCTGGGCACCCTCGCCCGGTCCCTGCAGGCCTCCGGCGAACGCTGGGGCGTCGCCGCGATCTGCATCGGCGTGGGCCAGGGCCTCGCCGTCGTACTTGAAAATGTAACTTCTGTGAAGGGCTGAGCAATGCTGACATTTGTAGACACCGTCAACGAGGCCGTAGCCGGCATCAAGGACGGCTCCACCGTGATGATCGGCGGGTTCGGCAACGCCGGGCAGCCGTTCGAACTGATTGACGCGCTGATGGACTGCGGCGCCAAGGACCTGACCGTGGTCAACAACAACGCCGGCCAGGGCGATCAGGGCCTGGCCCTGCTGATCAAGGAGGGCCGGGTGAAGAAGATGATCTGCTCCTTCCCGCGGCAGTCCGATTCCTGGCACTTTGACGCCAAGTACCACGCCGGCGAAATCGAGCTGGAACTCGTCCCGCAGGGCAACCTGGCTGAGCGCATCCGCGCGGCCGGCGCCGGGATCGGCGGGTTCTTCACGCCCACGGGCTACGGCACCATGCTGGCCGAGGGCAAGGAAACCCGGATCATCGATGGCCGCGGCCAGGTGTTCGAGACCCCCATCCACGCCGACGTCGCCCTGATCAAGGCGCTGAAGGCCGACGGCGTGGGGAACCTCGTGTACCGCAAGACCGCCCGGAACTTCGGCCCCATCATGGCCGCCGCCGCCAAGCACACGGTGGTCCAGGTCTCCGAGATTGTCCCCACCGGAGGCCTTGACCCGGAAAACGTGGTCACCCCCGGAATCTACGTCAACAGCATTGTGAAGGTGGCATGACCATGAGCACCGCAACTTCCATCCAGACCAGTGACAAGCCCCTGGGCCGTGACGCCCTCGCCGAACTGGTGGCGCGGGACATCGCGCCCGGCTCGTTCGTGAACCTCGGCATCGGCCAGCCCACCCTGGTGTCCAACTACCTCAAGCCGGAGCAGAACATCACGCTCCATACCGAGAACGGCATGCTGGGTATGGGCCCGGTAGCCGAGGGTGACCAGATCGACGGCGACCTCATCAACGCCGGCAAGATCCCGGTCACCGAACTCCCGGGCGCGTCCTACTTCCACCACGCCGATTCGTTCGCGATCATGCGCGGCGGCCACCTGGACATCTGCGTCCTCGGCGCCTTCCAGGTCTCGGCCACGGGTGACCTCGCCAACTGGCACACCGGCGCCCCGGATGCCATCCCCGCCGTGGGCGGCGCCATGGACCTCGCCACCGGCGCCAAGGACGTCTTTGTGATGATGACTTTGTTGACGAGGGAAGGGGCGTCCAAAATCGTGGACGCGTGCACCTACCCGCTCACCGGCGTCGGCTGCGTGACCCGTGTGTACACCGACAAGGCCGTCTTCCTGACCGGACCCGACGGCGTCACAGTCCGCGAGACGTTCGGCTGCACCTTGGAGGAACTCCAGGAACTCGTGCCCGTCCCGCTCAAGACCGCAGCCTAGCCCCATCCGCCACCCTAGAATTGATAACCATGACCAACGCGCCAGCAGCTGCACGCACCGCTCCCCAGGCGAGCGATCAGTACGTGCAGTCGCTGGCGCGGGGGCTCGCTGTCATCCGTGCTTTCGACAACGACCATCCCGTCATGACCCTCACAGAGGTGGCGGCCCGGACGGGCCTCACCCGTGCCACGGCGCGCCGGTTCCTGCACACCCTCGTTGAGCTGGACTACGTCCGGACCGACGGCAAAACGTTCGCGCTCACGGCCAAGGTCCTCCAGCTCGGCTACGCCTACCTCTCCGGGCTGTCCCTGCCCCAGCTGGCCCAGCCGCACCTGGAAGAGCTGTCCCTCAAACTGGGCGAATCCACCTCGGCGGCGGTTCTGGACGGGACGGACATCGCCTACATCGCCCGGGTGACCACACGCCGGATCATGAACGTCGGCATCACGGTGGGCACCCGGTTCCCGGCCTACGCCACGTCCATGGGCCGGGTGCTGTTGGCTGCCCTGCCGCCGGCTGCACTCAAGGAGTACCTGGCCGCCGCGGAGATCAAGCCGCTGACGCCGCGTGCCCTGGCATCGGTTCCGGAGCTGCTGGCGGTGCTGGAAACGGTCCGGGAGCAGGGCTGGTGCCTGCTGGACCAGGAGCTCGAGCCGGGCCTGATGTCCGTCGCGGCACCGGTCTACGACGGGCCGGCCAAGGTGGTGGCGGCGGTCAACGTCTCTCTGCAGGCCCAGTCTGTGGCGGACCAGGCGGACCCGCAGGCGTACCTGGCCGCGGTTGCCCGGGAAATTGTGGCGACGGCGAAGCTGATTTCGGCCGACCTGACCGCGCGCGGGTAGGCCCGCCCCAACACCGCCGGCCCCCAACACCGCCTGCGCCAAATACCGTCACCAAATGCGTGCGGATCCCGCATTAGGGGCCATAGACTCAAGCCAACTACGTCCGTAAGGGAGCTGGCGGTTGAAACTGGGCATACCGCGGGAACGGCATGAGGGTGAACGCCGTGTTGCCGCCACACCGGAAACGGTCACGCAACTTGCGGGGCTTGGCCTCGAGGTCCTGATTGAAGCGGGTGCCGGTGCCGCCGCCGGCCATTCCGACCACGAATATGATCACGCCGGCGCCCGGATTGTCCCCGCCCTCCAGCCCGCTGACCTGGACATCCTGGTCCACGTCCGCCCCCTGGAACCCGCGACGGCGGCAGCCCTGAAAAAGGGCGCGGTCACCGTGGGCCTGGCCTCGCCGTCGTCCGAGCTGGCCACGGTACAGGCGCTCGCCGAGGCCGGCGTCACCTCCTTCGCCCTGGAGCTGGTGCCCCGCATCTCCCGCGCCCAGTCCATGGATGCCCTCAGCTCCCAGGCCCTGGTGGCCGGCTACCGCTGTGTGCTGGAGGCCGCCATCCGGTTCCCCCGGTTCTTCCCGCTCTACATGACGGCGGCAGGCACCGTCCCGCCCGCCCGCGTCCTGGTACTTGGTGCCGGCGTGGCCGGACTGCAGGCCATCGGCACCGCCAAACGGCTCGGTGCGCGCGTCTCCGCCAACGACATCCGGCCCGCCTCCGCCGACGAAGTGGCGTCCATGGGCGGCACATTCATCAAACTGGACCTGGAAACGGCCGAGGCGTCCGGCGGCTATGCCCGCGAACTCAGTGCCGACCGCGGTGCCCTCCAGCGCGAACTCCTCGCCCCCCACGTCGCCCAGGCAGATGTGCTGATCACGACGGCGGCCGTCCCCGGCAGGCGCGCCCCGCTCCTGGTGAGCCACCAGATGGTGCAGGGCATGCGCCCCGGTTCCGTCGTCGTCGATCTCGCCGCTGAGTCCGGCGGCAACGTGGAGGGTGCCGTCCCGGGCGAGGACATCCTGGTGCCCACCGCCGACGGCCAGGGCCACGTCACCCTGGTGGGGCTGAAGGACGCGCCGTCCGCCATGGCCTCGGACGCGTCCCGGCTCTACGCCAAAAACGTGGCCAACCTGCTCGCCCTCATGGTCCGCGACGGCACGGTGGCGCCGGATTTCGACGACGACGTGATCGCCGGTGCCTGCCTCACGCACGACGGCGGGGTGCGGCATGCGCCGACGGCCGAGGCTCTGGCGGCGCTGATCCCCGCCCTGCCGGACCATGAGCCGAGAGTGCGGGACGACGCGCTGCAAGATGATGCTGTGCGGGGCACCAGGGTCCGGAACGAGGGGGGAATCTGATGGATGGCATGAGCCTGCTGACAGTCACCGTGCTGGCGGTGTTTGTGGGCTTCGAGGTGGTTTCCAAGGTCTCCAGCACCCTGCACACACCCCTGATGTCCGGTGCCAACGCCATCCACGGCATCATCCTGGTGGGTGCCATCATCGTAGCCGGCCAGGCCGCCGACCCCTGGGTCCTGGCCATTGCGCTGCTGGCCGTGGTGCTGGCCACCGCCAACCTGGTGGGCGGCTTTGTGGTCACGGACAGGATGCTGCACATGTTCCACGCCCGGAAGGAACCTGTCAGGGAGGACGGAAAGTGAGCCTCCTCGACCCGGTCTGGACCTCCCTGCTCTACCTCGCCGCCGCCGTCTTTTTCATCCTGGCCCTCCGCGGCCTCAGCTCACCGCGCACGGCACGGCGCGGCAACCTGATCGGCGCTTTCGGTGCGCTGCTCGCCGTCGTAACCGTCTTCCTGTCCGCCCGGCTGGAGAATATCCCCTGGATCATCGGCGCCATCGCGGTGGGCGCCGCCGTGGCCGCCCCGGTGGCCCGGCGCGTGAAAATGACCCAGATGCCGCAGCTGGTGGCGCTGTTCAACGGCGTTGGCGGCGGCGCCGCCGCTCTCGTCGCGCTCCTGGAGCTCGGGCACAATGCAGATCCGTGGGTCCGCCTGGCCATCGTGTTCACCCTCCTGGTGGGTGCCGTGTCCTTCGCCGGCTCCGGGGTCACCTTCGCCAAGCTCCAGGAACTCATGACCACCCGCCCGGTGGTGTTCCCCGGGCTCCCTGTGGTGATGGCGGCGGTCCTGCTCGCCGCGGTGGGCACCGCCGTCGCCGTTGTCCTCACGGGTTCCCTGGCGCTCGCGGTCCTGCTGATGGTGCTGGGCCTCGCCGCCGGCGCGCTGCTGGTGCTGCCGGTGGGCGGGGCCGACGTGCCAATCGTCATTTCGCTCCTGAACGCCTTCACCGGCCTGGCGGTGGCTGCGTCCGGCGTGGTGCTGGGCAACGTCCTCCTGGTGGTCGCGGGCACGCTGGTGGGCGCCTCCGGTACCATCCTGACGCGTGCCATGGCCGCGGCGATGGGCCGCAGTGTGGCGGGCATCCTGTTCGGCGCCTTCAAGGGCGGCTCGACGGCGGGGTCCACCGCCGTGAGCGAACGTCCGGTCAGATCCTCCAGCGCTGAGGACGTGGCAGTGCTCCTGGGCTACGCCCAGAGGGTCATCATCGTGCCCGGCTACGGCCTCGCCGTGGCACAGGGCCAGCACACTGCCGCCGAACTCGCGCAGGCCCTGGAAGCCCGCGGGATCGACGTCGATTTTGCCATCCACCCCGTAGCCGGCCGGATGCCGGGGCACATGAACGTGCTGCTGGCCGAGGCGAACGTGCCGTACGAGTCGCTCAAGGAAATGGGCGAGATCAACTCCGAATTCCGGACCGCGGACGTGGCGCTGGTGGTGGGCGCCAACGATGTGGTGAACCCGGCCGCGAAGACCTCGTCCGGCTCGCCCATCTACGGCATGCCCATCCTGGAAGTGTCCGACGCGCGCCAGGTCATCTTCCTGAAGCGCTCCATGCGGCCCGGATTCGCCGGCATTGAGAATGAGCTCCTGTACGAACCGCAGACGTCCCTGCTCTTCGGCGACGCCAAAGATTCACTCGCCAAGGTGCTCGGAGCCGTGAAAGCGCTGTAGCGTGCAGACCGTAGCCCTTTCCGCCGCGCCTTCACGAGTTCCAGGAGACACACCCATGAGCGACCCGCAGACCACCGGTTCCCCCGCCGACGCAACCAGCCCGGCCCGTCCGGTATGGCTGCTCCCCGTCATCATGACTGTTGCCACCGGGCTAGTGGGCATGTTCCTCGTGGCGGGCCGGGGACTGTACTGGCTGGTCGCCGTCATCGCCGTTGTGGATGCCCTTGGTGTTTACACCATCATCCGGTCAGCCCGGATCAACGCCCGCACCAAGGAAACCCGCAGCCAGGAACTCCCTAACCGTCAATAGGGCGGCGCCGACGGGGTACCGGAAAACGGCAAGTACCCTTTTCATAGAGGCACATTCACTTTCACCGAAGGACACCATGACTGCCAACCCGTCCACCGATCTCAAACGTGCGGCCATCATCATCAATCCTGCCAAGCCGGTGGACATTGATGTCGAGGCGCTCGCGGCAAAGCACTGCACGGCCAACGGGTGGGGGGAGCCCATCTGGCTCGAGACCACCAAGGAAGATCCCGGCGTCGGGCAGGCGAAGGAGGCACTCAAGCAGGGGGCCGACGTCGTTATTGCAGCCGGCGGCGACGGCACCGTGCGGTGCGTGGCCGAGGTCCTGGCCGGCGGCGATGTGCCCATGGGGCTGCTTCCGTTCGGGACGGGCAACCTCCTGGCCCGCAACCTGGGCATGGACGTCACGGACTTTGACGGTGCCATGGCCGGGGCTCTGGCCGGAACCGACCGGAAAATCGACGTTGTCCGTGCCCGCCGGAACGACCCCGACAAGGAGCAGATCTTCCTGGTCATGGCCGGCGTCGGCTACGACGCCACCATCATGGCCGACACCAACGAGGACCTCAAGGACAAGGTGGGCTGGCTGGCCTACGTGGACGCCGGGATCCGGAACCTTCCCGGCAAGCCCGTGAAGGCCACCATCGCGATCGACGGCAAAGACGTTGTGCACCGCGGTATCCGCAGCGTCATGGTGGGCAACTGCGGCAAGGTCCAGGGCGGTCTGGAGATCTTCCCCGACGCCAAGATGGATGACGGCCTGCTGGATGTGGCGGTGCTGGCCCCGCAGGGGAAGCTGGGCTGGTTCTCCGTGATCGCCGGCATGATCGGCAAGGGCCGCGGCAAGGACACTGCAGTGGAGTACTACCAGGGGAAGTCCGTGGAGATCACCCTGGAACACAACGACGACTACCAGCTGGACGGCGACCACGAGGGCGAAGGCAAGCACGTCCTGATGACCATGGAACCGGGGGCGCTCACCGTCCGCCTGTAGCCCTCCCAACTAAGTAGCGCTATCTGTCGTTTTGAGGGCTCAGAACGACAGATAGCGCTACTTAGATGGTCTGGGCCGGTCTACATGCCGTGCGCCGGGGCGGGGCGGTGGGCGAGGATCTCCGCGAGCTCGGCGAGCCGGTGCGCGCGGGCGGACTCGGCAGGCGTGAACGGCTCGCCGGGACGGGCGAAGATAATGGGTCCGTGCCAGGCGGTGGGGATCTTCAGCCGGGTGCCGGCGTCGTGGTGTTCCAGCACGGCCTCCGCCGGCGTGAGGACCCGGGCTCGCAGCAGTTCGGCCACCGCAAGCGGCAGCTCGTCCGGTGCGTCGGCGATCCTGGCCGCCAGGCTCAGCGCCTTGGTCTGCCCGTCCGCCATGGCCAGCGCTGTGGTGGGCCACACCTTGGAACGGGACCCGCCGCCGTCGTCCAGCGCCTCCAGCAGTTGGCGTTCAGCCAGGTTGCCCGGCGCCGAGAGCACAAATTCGTCCAGCACTCCGCCGGCCACCGGGTGGACGTGGATGCTCAGGATGTTGGTGTCCAGGCGGGCCAGCGCCCGGGTGACCTTCTGCAGCGCACCCGGCTGGTCCAGCAGGACAGTGCGTGCCCGCCACAAGGCCGGTGCGGTGCCCAGCTTCCTGCGGTGACGGAGCGCCGGCGCGTGCAGCCAGCCACGCAGGATCCGGGCTGCGGACGGCTCCGCCACCCAGATCACCAGAACGGTGGCCGTGAGCGTAAGCACCAGTACCTTGGCCAGATACGGCAGGTGGGTTTCCACCACAAGGGCGTGGACCAGCAGCTCAATGGGGAGCATCACGGCGACATTCGCCAAGGTCAGGCGGGTCTTGGTGGGTTCGGGCATCAGGCCGCAGACTTCGCAGCTCAGATCAGCCGTGGCAGGGATGCGTGCGGTGGGCGTCATGCCCTAAGGATTGCGTGGGGGTGTTTCGGTGGTGTTGCCCTGCCGTTCCGTTTATGGGAACAGGCCGCGGCGTAGGATCGATGTGGACGTCAGCGCGGCCGCCCGTCAGAGATGTACCAGTTTCTACTGGTGTACCGGTTGTTTGCAGGAAGGCGCCATCAGCACGTGAAGATCCTCGCTGAGATGTTCAGCATCGCTCCCGCCAACAAGGACCACCACCCGGCCATCCGGTGTGCGGTGGGGATCTTTGTCCCGTTGATCACGCTGGTGTTGCTGGGCCGGCTGGACCTGGCGATCTTCGCGTCTTTCGGTGCGTTCACGGGAATCTACGGGCGGGGAGAACCCCACGGCACGCGGTTTGTGCTGCAGCTCCGGGCAGGCCTGCTGATGCTGGTTGTCATCCTGCTGGCTGCGCTCGCGGCCCGCGCCGGAGCAGCCTGGGGACTGGACAGCGCCAACACCACCTGGCTCCTGGTCCTGGCCACAACGCTGGTGGCCGGAACATGTTCGGTGGCCATCTCCTGGCTTCGGCTGCGTCCTGCCGGCTCGTTGTTCCACATTTTCGCTTTCGCGGCCATCGCGTCCATTCCCAACCAGCCGCCGGTATGGGAAGGCATGCTGGTGGCAGCCCTCACCACCGCCTTCTGCCTGCTGATCGGGTTCTCCGCACGTGTCCTGCCGCGTCACCGCACGCCGTGGGTTCGTCCGCGCCCGATCCGGCGCACTGCTGATGAGCGTCGAACGGCCTGGCTCGAGGGCCTGGGTTACCTGGTGGCTGCCGGCCTGGCCGGTGCCCTCGCCACCTGGGCCGGGCAGTGGCTGGGTTTCGGCCACAACTACTGGGCGATGGTGGCTGCGGTGGTCCCGCTTGTGGGGCATTCCACCCGGCACCGTGTCAGCCGCGGTGTGCAAAGAATCATCGGTACCGTCCTCGGCCTGGCGCTGCTGGCGGGCATCCTGCTGCTCGGCCTCGCGCCGTGGCAGACCGTCCTGGTCATAGCCGCCTGCCAGTTTGGTGCGGAGCTCTTTATTGCCCGCCAGTACGTGCTCGCGCAGCTCTTCGTCACGCCGCTGGCGTTGATCTCCACGCTACTGGTGGTGCCGGCGTCGCCCACGGTTTTGCTGCGGGACCGCATCATCGAGACATTCATTGGTGCCGCCGTCGGAATTGCCGTGGTGCTGGCACCGGGCCTGTGGCGGCGCCTGCGCGGGGTGTAATCTGGGGACACTTCAGCGAAGCCATTCAATGGAAGGGGTATTGTGGCAAATTCTCTCTCCGGCGACTCGGTTGTTGACCGCGTCGTCCGCGTGATCTCCGCCTTCCCCGAGGGGTCCGGAAGCCTGCAGCTCTCCGAACTGGCCACCCGCTCGGGCCTCCCGCTCACCACTGCCCACCGGCTGGTCCGGCAGCTCGCCGCGCATGGACTGCTGGAAACCGGCAGCGGCGGAACAGTAAGGCTGGGGTTGCGGCTGTGGGAACTGGTGAACCGGAACTCGCCCACCCTGGCTTTGCGCCAGGCTGCCATGCCGTTCATGGAAGACATCCAGCAGGTCCTCAACCAGAACGTGAACCTGGCCGTGCTGGATGGCTGGGAAGCCCTCTTCGTGGAGCGGCTTTCCCGCAGGGGCTCCGTGGCGAACCGGGCCCGCATCGCCGGCAGGATGCCGGTCCACGTCTCGTCCGCCGGCCTCGCCCTGATGGCGCACCAGGGCAAGGCGGTGCAGGGAGAGTACCTGACGCAGTTCGTGGATCCGGACGGAAAGGTGACGGCGGAAGCCGTGCGGACGCTGCTCGCCGAGACCGCGCACACAGGCTTCGCGCAACTGGCCGGTGTGGTCGATCCGGACACGTGGGGCATTGCCGTCCCCGTGATCGACAGCCGGCAACACGCGGTTGCAGCCCTGGGTGTTGTGGTGCCGCTCCACGAGGTACGGCTACAGGCTCTGGTTCCAGCGCTGCAGACCGCGGCCCGGGGCATTGCGCGGCGGCTCGGGGATCTTAGCCCGCAGTTCGCCTTCCGTTCAACGGAATTCGTATAACGCTAATCACAGCTATCGGCGCAGACTGTTAGCCAGATCCACTTACCGGCCCCGGCAGCGCGGGCCCCGCAACGAAGCGAGAAAACAGTCATGGCAGCACGTAAAGTCATCACCACCCAGGTGGCCATCATGGGCGCCGGTCCCGCCGGCCTGATGCTCTCCCACCTCCTGGCCAAGGCCGGCATCGAATCAACCGTGATCGAGGTCCGCAGCCACAAGGAGATCTCCGAAACGGTCCGCGCCGGAATCCTGGAACACGGCACGGTGAACCTGCTGGTGGACAGCGGAGTCTCGGACCGTGTGCTGCGCGACGGCGACCGGCACGATGGCATTGAGCTGCGGTTCAACGGTGAAAGCCACCGCATCGATTTCAAGGACCTCGTGGGCGAATCCGTGTGGCTCTACCCGCAGACCGATGTGTTCCTGGACCTCGCCGCACGGCGGAAGGCCGACGGCGGCGACGTCCGCTACAGCGTTACCGACACCACTGTCCACGACCTCGAAGGCAAGCCGAAAGTCTGGTTCACCGACTCGGAGGGTGTGGAATACGAGATCCAGGCCGAATTCCTGGTGGGCGCCGACGGTTCACGCAGCCACTGCCGGTTCCAAATTCCGGAGGCCGACCGCAAGTGGTACTTCCACGAGTACCCCTTTGCCTGGTTCGGCATCCTGGCCGAGGCGCCGCGCAGCTCCGATGAGCTGATCTACGCCAACTCGGACAACGGCTTCGCCCTGATCAGCCAGCGGACCGAAACGGTCCAGCGGATGTACTTCCAGTGCGATCCCAAGGAGAACGTTGCCGAGTGGGACGACGACCGGATCTGGGCCGAGTTCCGCAGCCGGGTCAACGGCAACGGCTTCGAACTGAAGGAAGGCCCGGTCATTGACAAGATGGTCCTGCCCTTCCGGAGCTTTGTGCACACGCCCATGCGGCACGGCAACCTGTTCCTGGCCGGCGACGCCGCCCACACGGTGCCGCCCACCGGCGCCAAGGGCCTGAACCTGGCAATCCACGACGTCAAGATGCTCTTTGAGGGTCTGGAATCGTTCTACGGGAACGGGTCCATGGCCCTGCTGGACAGCTTCAGCGACCGCGCCCTTGAGCGCGTGTGGAAGGCGCAGCAGTTCTCCTACTGGATGACCACCATGCTGCACACGCCCACCGATGCGGACGACTTCTCCCGTGCCCGCCAGCTCGGCGAACTCAACTCGGTGGTTTCGTCCAGGCATGGCATGGCCTACCTTGCCGAGGCCTACACCGGCTGGCCCGGAGCGCAGTAGTCCCCGGCTGGCAGGTGTAAGCGGCCGGCAGGTGGGAAGCGTGCCGGAGGCTAAGCCTCCGGCCGCTGACCGCCGAGCCGTCCGCCGGATACCTCGAGATAGCAGGACCCGCACAGGGATTCGTACCAGACGTCCTGGCCGTCGATGGCTACCTGGTCGCCGTCGAACACCACCTCGTTGCCCACGCGCCGGGTGTTGAAGATGGCTTTGCGCCCGCAGCGGCAGATCGTCTTGAGCTCCTCCAGGGTGTGGGCCACCTCCATGAGCCGGCGCGAGCCCGGGAAGGCGTGCGTGAGGAAGTCGGTCCGGATGCCGTATGCCAGCACCGGCACGTTGTCCAGGACAGCAATGCGGAACAGATCGTCCACCTGGTCCGGGGTGAGGAACTGCGCCTCGTCCACCAGCAGGCATGCCACCGGCTTCTGGTCCACATGCTCCAGCAGGGCATTGGGGTCATCTCCCGCCGCGTGCGCCGCGTACAGGTCGCGGACGGACGTCTCCGGGGAGATCAGGAAGTCCACGGACCGGGTCATGCCCAGCCGGGACACGATGTCGGTATCGCCTTTGGTGTCCACATCGGGCTTGGCCAGCAGGACCCGCTGGCCCCGCTCCTCATAGTTGAAGGCAGCCTGCAGGAGTCCGGTGGACTTGCCCGAGTTCATGGCACCGTAGCGGAAGTAGAGCTTGGCCAAGGGGGTCCTTTCATAGGGTCCGGCTATTGATCCTATGCTTTTGAGCCCCGGGGATTCTCGTCGGGACCCCAGAGCGGGACGTCATATCTGCCTTTGTCGCCGCCGCGCCGGATCCAGTCCTTGTGCCAGCGCGGGGTGAGCCAGTGCGACCACCAGAAACGGGTCACGATCGCTGCAGTCATCGCCACAAGGGCGAATGCGGTCCAGAGGTTCCCGGCGTGCTCCCAATGCTCCAGCGTGGCTGTCAGCGGCACCATGGCGCAGAGGATTATGAGTCCTGCGAAGCCGACCTGCAGCGGCAGGTAATTCCTCTTTGTATGGAAGCGCCAGGATACATAGTTTGGCGCCCACGAACGCCACCGGCCACTCCACGCCACTGCACCGGTTCCCACGGCCCCCAGGCCGGGCACGCCCAGGAGCAGGGCCATCACGAGGTAGTCGTTCATCGGCACCCAGTGTAGCCGCGCTGAAGTGCGGCGGCGCAGGCGGACCTCATGGCCTGCCGGCAGGCAGCGGCGCGGCGTCGGGCACGGGAGCAGCCTCAGCCACGGTCACCCTGGCCTGCGAACTGCGGCGGCCCTTGCCGGACTTCCGCCCGCCGGACTTCCGCCCGCCGGACGTGCCGGCACCGCGCCGGTTGGTCCGGCCGTAGACCAGGTACATGGTCAGCCCCGTGATGACCATCAGCAGCACGGTGTACACAAACGTGTTCGCCACGCCCTGCACCCCTTCGGCGCCGTCGGTATTCGCTTTGATCACCAGGCCCAGCGGCTGGACGAGGGGGTGCGCCAGGAATATCGCGGTGTCGTAGTCATCCAGGAGGGTATTGAAGTTCAATGCCGCAATCGCAGCCGCTGCCGGAAGAACCAGTGGCAGCAGGATGCGGCGGAACACGTACAGCGTTTTAGCTCCCATGATGGCGGCGGCTTCCTCCATTGAGGAGTTGACCGACGCGAACGATGCTTTGAGCATGCGGAGCGTGAAGGGGATCTTGACTGTGACGAAAGCGATCAACAGGATCACGGTGGTCCCGGTCAGGACGGCGCCGCCCACGAGGGGGTTGGGGTGGTCATAGCTGATGATGAGCCCCAAGGCGAGCAACGCGGAGGGCAGAATCCAGGGGATGTGGAGGAGGTATTCGAAAGTGGTGGCGACCCAGTTTTTGTACTTCTGCAGCAGCCGGGCCACGAACAGCAGGCCGCCCACAGCTATCACCGTAGCCAGCGCACTGTACACGACGCTGACAACGAAGGGCCGCAGGCCCGACTCCTGGGTGAGGACCTGTACATAGTTGTCGAAGGTCAGGCTGCCCAGCGAGATCCGGCCTGTTTGGATCGCGGCGCCGTCGGCAAAGGAATACAGCACAATAAGCACAACAGGCAGTGTGTACAGCGCAAAAAGCAGGTAGGCGATGACGTGCACGGCAGCGTTGGCAACAGGACTGGTGATTTGCTGCTTCTGCAAGGCCGAGGACACCTTGGACAGCGAGTAATACGTGCCCCGCTTCTCCAGCCGCGACATGACCGCAAGCATGAGGATGGTGGAGACGCCCAGGATAACGGCCAGCAGGGCAGCCAGGTCCCGGGAGGTTGCGCTGTTGGCAAACGTCAGGATCATCGGCGTGATGGTCTGGAAATCACGGCCGCCGAGCACCTGCGGTGCGCTGAGGGCGCCCAGCCCGGTCAGGAAGGACAGGATGGTGACGGCGAACAGTGTGGGCTTGAGCATGGGCAGGACCACCCGGCGCAGGATGGTCCAGGTTGAGGCGCCCAGGTTCCTGGCGGCCTCGATGGTCTGGTAGTCAATGCCCTTGAGCGCATTGCCAACGAACAGCATGTGGTTGGTGGTGGTGGCAAAGGTCATGACAACCAGGACCGCGAAGAACCCGGAGAACCAGGCTGCGTCCATGCCCGGGAACACGCTCACCAGCAGGGACGTGACGATTCCCTTGTCCCCGTAGATGAATTTGTACCCGGCGGCCAGCACGATGCCGCCGTAGATAAACGTGGTGGCGTAGCCCAGGAAGAGGATTCTGGAACCGCGGATCTTGAAGTAGTGCGTAACCAGCACAATGAAAACGCCCACCACATTGACCGTGATGGACAGGGCCACGGCCAGCATAAAGCTGTTGCCGAGGGACTTCATGGCGCGCTGGGAGGAGAACAGCTTTTCCGCGGCCCGGCCGGAGAAGCTCCCGTCCGGGAAGAACGTTGCGATCAGGACGTTCACGTTGGGCCAGACCAGGAACGCGGCGATAAACCAGGTCAGCACTGCGCCCACGATAAGGACGAAGGGGGAGCGGAGCATGCTCTTGGTGGAGGGCCCGCCCGCCGAGGACCCGCTCATGGCAGGGTCACCGCTTCTTCCCGCCTGTCCAGGGCCTTGCCGGTATCCGGGTGGTACTGCAGCACGTGCCCCGGCTGGACGTACACAGTGGTTTCCGCTCCCGTGTCCGGGTGGGCGGCGCCGTCTTCCTTCACCAGCAGCCGGAGGTCTGCGCCGTGGCTCCGCACAATGTAGCGGCTGTGGAGCCCGTGGTAGGTGCGGGACACCACCTGTCCGGAAAGTCCGACGGCGGTGCCCCCGTCCGCGGGCTGCGTCAGTGACGCCTTTTCCACCCGGAGGTAGGAGTTGGCGGCGGGGCTGAGGCCGGCGCCTGAGAGCCTGTTGAGCTCAGCGATGAATTCCGGGGTCAGCGGCGAACTGTCACCGATGAAGTTGCAGACGAATTCGGTGGCGGCGGAATCGTAAATGGATTGTGGTGTTCCCACCTGTTCCACCACGCCCTTGTTGAAGACGGCCACCCTGTCACTCATGGCCAGCGCTTCGTCCTGATCGTGCGTGACGTACACGGTGGTGATGCCGAACTCGCTCTGCAGGTCCTTGAGCTGCTGCCGGAGCTGGTGCCGGAGCTTGGCGTCCAGGTTGGACAACGGCTCATCCAACAGGAGGATCTTGGGCCGCAGCACCAGGGCCCGGGCCACGGCCACACGCTGCTGCTGGCCGCCGGAGAGTTCCGCCACGTTTTTGTGCAGCTGCTCATCGCTGAGCTCCACCCGGCGCGCGATATCGCGCACCAGGCGGTCACTCTCGGCGGATTTCTCCTTGCGGACCCGGAGCCCGAAGGCGATGTTCTCCCAGACGCTCATGCTGGGGAACAGGGCATAGTTTTGGAACACCATGCCCACCTGACGCTTGTCACTCGGAAGCCGGGTGACGTTCTTCCCGTCCACATGCACCGTCCCTGCGGAAGGTTCGATGAACCCCGCCAACGTCCGCAACGCCGTCGTCTTGCCGCACCCGGAAGGCCCGAGCAGCGTGAAGAACTCGCCGGGTTTCACGTGCAGGTCAAGGTTCGGGATGGCTACAAAATCGCCGAAGGTAACTTCGATGTTGTCTAGGCGGATCATGGGGTACCTGTCTGGGGAAAGCCGGCTGACCCGGCTACGGTGCGGGGGCGGGGCGGTAGGGGGGGTCCTACTGCATGTATTCGAGCTCGATCTTTTCCACCCAGGCACCCATGTTCTCCTGGACGAACTCCCAGTCGATGTCCTGCTGCTTGACGGTGGCGAAAAACTCCACCACCTCCGGGTTGGCCTGCTCTGCCGCGACCTTGTTGACAGGCATCGAGTTGAACTGTTTGGCGAAGGCGGCCTGGACGTCCGCGCTGCCGAACCAGTCGATGAACTTTACTGCTTCAGCCTTCTTGTCCGTCCCCTTCACCAGGGCAATCTGTTCAACAGCAAGCGGAACACCGACCGAGGGAATCACCGTTTCGGCCTTGACGTTGAAGGACTTCTCCCGCTCGGCAATGATCGAGGAAGGCATCTGGCCCATGTCCACTTCGCCGGAGGCTATCCGTGCGAAAAGGTCGGTCTTGGCCACGGCCGGGCTGCCGTTCTGGAAATACTGCTCAACCTGCTTCCAGCCCTCATCGGAGATGCCAAGATCACCGGAATCGTCTTTGTAGCGGGAGAGGATGCCCGCGAACACCAGCTGCGCTGTTGCGGTTCCCAGGCCGGTGACCCGCTCGTAGCGGGACTTGAACTCGTCCTTGGTCCAGAGGTCTGACCAGTCCTTGGGGGCGGCGTCGGCGCTGAACTTGTCCGCGTTGTAGCCGAGGAGGATTGCCTGCTTCACCAGCGGCCAGTACGCCTTGCCGTCACCGGTGTCCCCTACGGCCGTGTCCACTTCGCCCGCCCACGCCGGGTCAAAAGCTTCGAGCGCGCCGGCGGCCTTGATCTGGGCGAAGTACATGTTGTTCAGCCCGAAGGCAACATCGGCAATGGGGTTGTTCTTTTCGGCGATGAGTTTGTTCGTGGCGTCTGCGCCGCCGGCCCCCACCACCTCGATTTTGAAGCCGGCTTTGGTGGCCTCCGCGGTCAGCCAGTCGCCGCGGCCTTCACCGTTTGAGTTCGTGTAAACCACCAGGGTTTCGCCGGAAGGAGCCGTCGAAGTGGAGGAGGGGGCTTCGGACGCTGCGGGGGTTGCGGTACCGCCGCCGCAGCCGGCCAACATGGTCGCGGCGACGGCGGCCGCCATTAAAGTCTGGAATTTACGCACGATCAGGACTCGTTTCTGGACTCGACTCGGAGCATAGTCCGGCAAGCCTATAGCTGGACTCGACTAATGGGGGCGTTTATAGCTATCAATTCGATAAACAGCCAGGCTGTCGAGTCTGGCCCCATTGAGGTAACATTCAGGGCACAGTGCGTAAACGCGCGGTGAACGTTGCGAAGCAGGTGCGCTCGGGCGCACAGGCGAGTCCCGCCGTCGTCAGTCCTGATTCAGGGTTTCAGTCAGGTGGTGCGTGGGAATCCTGTCACGGTCATACGTGATTTCGGTGTAGCCGTGCGGTTCAGGCTGGCCGGACGGGCTGAGGTTCACAAAGACGATCTGTTCGATGGTGAGGATGCTCTGCCGGGTGATCATGTTGCGTACTTCCGCCCGCATGGTCAGCGACGTCCGGCCAAACCGCGTAGCCGTCAGGCCCATCTCGATCAGGTCCCCCTGTACTGCCGAGCTGACGAAGTTGATCTCGGAGATGTACTTGGTCACCGCGCGCCCGTTGCCGAGCTGGAGGATCGCGTAAATGGCCGCTTCCTCATCGATCCATTTCAGCAGGCTGCCGCCGAACAGTGTGCCGTTGGCGTTGAGGTCCTCGGGCCGCACCCATTTGCGCGTCCGGAAAGTGATGTCTGCTGATTCCATAGGGCGAGGTTAGCCGACCCCGGCGCGCGGTGCGCATTGCCAGGCGCCGTGTGACGCATGGTTAGGCCATCGCAGTGTGGGCGGCACTGTGGGAGTCGATCAGCTTCGCATAGCAGTAGGAGTGCTCCACCCCGATGTAGGCGCCAAAATTGGGCACCGGTTCAAACCCTGAGTTCTGGTAGAAGTTCCGGCCATCGGGCTGGGCTGAGCCCGCTTCGGCCTTGATCCTGGTGATTCCTTGCTTGTAGGCCTCGGCCTCGAGGGCGGCGAGGATGGAGCTGGCAACGCCTGAACCGCGCGTGTAAGGGAGGACGTACAGCCGCTTGATTTCTGCCGTTGAGTCGTCCAGAAGCCTGAGTCCGCCGCAGCCCACGGGCTGGCCGGAACCCTTGTCATACGCCACAAGGAATACAGCGCAGTCAGCGCCCGACGGCGGGGTCCCGGGTTCGTGGTCCGGCGTACCGAAGCGGGCGTCCAGTTCAGCCTGCTGGGCCCTGCGCAGATCGGCGCCAACAGGGTTGGCCCAGGTAACGGCCCTGATGTTGAGACGCGGGTTGGTCTGCATGACTGCCTCGATTCGCCGAAGGGATATGCCTGATGAGCCTACGGGCGCCGGGTTACGCGGGTGTTTCCCCGTCGTAAGGGTTTGGCTAACAGGCCGGTGCGGCCGCGCTAAGGCAACATTCTCGATGGCCTAGTTATAAGACCGTCTAAGATCATTGCATGGGCTCCAAAAATGAAGGTTCCGGATATTGGTACGGGCCGGACGGCCAGTTGGACTACAGCGCGTTAGTGCTCAAGTCCCTGCGCGACTACCGCACCGCCGAGACGGCCGTCCGGCGCTCCACGCGCGACTCCATGGGGATGGGGGAGACGGACATCCTGGCTTTGCGGTACGTCCTGCGCGTCCAGGCGTCGGGAGGTGCCGTGGTGCCGAAGGATCTGAGCCTGTTCCTGGGCATAACAAGCGCCTCCACGACATCCCTCATCGACCGGCTGGTGGCCAGCGGCCACGTGCGGCGGGAGTCGCACCCCACAGACCGCCGCTCAGTGGTGGTGGTACCCACGGTGGAATCCGACCGTGAGGTGCGCGAAACCCTTGGGGCGATGCACCGCCGGATGATGTCCGTGGCGGAGGGCCTGTCCGCTGAGGAGGCGAGGGTGGTTGTGGAGTTCCTCGCGCGGATGACCCGCGCCATCGAGGCGGAATCCGGCGACACGGAAGCCAAATAGCTAGGGCAACTAGTTAGCCCGTCTAGTAATATGTATGCTTACGACTAGTCCTGAATATTCCAAGGGGAGTCATGAGCGCGATCAACATTTGTTTTGAGGCAGTCCCGCCGGGTTCTTCATCGGCACCTGACACCTACGACGGAGCAGAATGGCCCGTTCACTGCGCCACTGAGATGGAAATGGTGATTCCTGCGGTAGGCGCCACCGCCGTGGGCTACACCTTCGAGGCTGCCGACGGACCCGTCCAGTTGCCTCCGGTCTGGCGCTGCGGCTGCGGCTTCCAACTCGACGCCTGGGCCACCGGATGGCCGGACCTTTCCAACGAGCCGCAGGCGCCGGAGCGGCGGCTGCCGGTCCTCACCGGCACCGTCGCAGAGTGACGGCCCTGGCGGTAGCGCCGTCGGCAGTTGCCTCCGGGCATGGCACGATGGCCGGGGAGATCCTGGTGTCGGGACGCTTCCTACTGAAGGAGCGGCTCGGGCGGGGTTCCATGGCCGAAGTCTTCCGTGCCGTGGACCTCGCCGGCGGCCGTGAAGTAGCAGTGAAAATCGCTGCCGACCCCTCTCCCAAGCACCGGGAACGGATCGCCAACGAAGCCGGCATACTGGCCGGCCTCGATCACCCGTCTGTCATCAGCTTCATTGCGGAAGGAACCGTGCCGCCGAGGGGGCCGCTGTCGGGAAGGCCCTACATTGTGGAAGAACTCGCATTTGGACCCAGTCTCGCGGACGTGTCCCGGGGCCCGCTGCGTTCTCCCCATGACGTAGCCGGATGGGCCGGCGCCCTTTATGACTCGCTGGGCTACCTTCACGGCAAGGGTGTGGTCCATCGGGACATCAAGCCCGGCAACCTTATGCTCAGCGGGCTCCGCCGCAGCCCTGTCCGGATTGTTGACTTCGGCATTGCGGCGGCTGCCGGTGCCGCGCCCGAGCCCGGAATGTCATCGGGGACCGTGCATTACATGAGTCCTGAGCAGGCGTCCGGTGGAACGGCGCAGCCTGCCTGGGATGTCTATGCACTGGGCCTGGTCCTCCTGGAACTCCTGACCGGGGCCAGGGCCTACACGGGTACGGCAGTGGAATCCCTCGTGGCACGGACACTGCGCAGTCCTGTCATCCCGGCCGGTCTGGGCCCGGGCTGGGGCACCTTGCTGCGTGCAGTGACAGCCATGTCCAGCGCTGAACGGCCGTCCGCAGGTGAGGCTGCAGTCATGGCCCGAAAGCTGGCCGGTTCCCCGGTGCGTTAGGGCCCGGCCACATCCGTGCCCGTAGGGTCCCCGGCTGTGGGATCCGCGAGGGCAAGGCCACCCACGGGGCTGCCGTCCCAGTGGATCAGCTTCCATCCGGAGTCGGGGTCGCCTTCAACAGCAACGATACCGGTGTTGGCCAGAACGTGGCGGGCCGCGAATTCGTGGTCGGCGCCCTGTGCACGCAGGCCTGCCCAGGTACGGATCGCTGCGCCGTGGCTGACTACGGCGGCCACGGCAGAGTCCCCGCCTCCGGCCACGCGTTCGGCAATCCGGGCGATATCGGCGTCGTACCGTGCAAAGAACTCGCGGCCGTCCGGGCCGGCAGGCATGCGGCGGTCAAGGTCGCCGGCGGCCCAGGCAAAGACGGTGGTCATGTACCGCTTGTGGGCTTCATGGTCTGTCAGCTTCTCCAATGCCCCGGCCTCGATTTCGTGGAGGCCGTCCAGTACCTCAACTTCAATGCCGTGCAGCCGGGACAGCGGGGCAGCGGTGATCTGGGTCCGCACCAGCGTGGACGCGTACAGCGCGCCGATCTGCTCATTGGCCAGCGAGCGTGCCATCGCCGCAGCCTGCCGCTCGCCGAGCTCCGTGAGCCCCGGCCCCGGGTGGGCGGTGTCCAACTGGCCAAGTACGTTGCCGGGGGTCTGTCCGTGACGGATGAGGAGCAGCTTCATGAGTCCAGTTTCGCACCCCGGAGTGGGCCGTGCCGCCAGGACGTCTGGGGCGTCGTGCGTTCCCGCCCGGTTGCTGCTGCGCTTACGCGGCGGGACACGGCGTGTTGGACCCGAAATGCCGGAATCCGGGCCGGCAACCGGGCAGGAACGCACCGGCCCGCGGCCACAACAACCCAAAACGGCGGCGCCGGGCCCTGATGAGCCCGGCGCCGCCGTCGTACTTTTCAGTTGTCCGGGAACACGGCCTACTTGAGGTGGTCCACCAGCTGGTCCGCGATGCCGGTGTATTTTCCGGGCGTGAGGGCGAGCAGCCGCGCCTCGGCGTCGGCGGAAAGGCCCAGGCTCTGGACGAATTCCTGCATGCGGGCAGCATCAACGCGCTGTCCGCGGGTGAGGTCCTTGAGGCGCTCGTACGGGTTCTCCATGCCTTTGACGCCGGCGATCGCTTCGGCGCGCATGACCATCTGGATGGCCTCGCCCAGGACTTCCCAGTTGGTGTCCAGATCCCCGGCGAGGACGTCTTCGGCAACATCCAGCCGGTCCAGGCCCTTGGCCACGTTGGAGATGGCAAGCAGGGAGTGGCCGAATGCCACGCCGATGTTGCGCTGGCTGGAGGAATCCGTGAGGTCGCGCTGCCAGCGGGAGGTCACCAGGGTGGAACCGAGGACGTCCAGGAGGCCGGAGGAGATCTCCAGGTTGGCCTCGGCGTTTTCGAAGCGGATCGGGTTGACCTTGTGCGGCATGGTGGAGGATCCGGTGGCGCCGGCAACGGGGATCTGGGCGAAGTAGCCGATGGAGATGTAGCTCCAGATGTCCGTGCAGACGTTGTGCAGGATCCGGTTGAACCGCGCGACGTCGGCGTACAGCTCGGCCTGCCAGTCGTGGCTTTCGATCTGGGTGGTCAGCGGGTTCCAGGTCAGGCCCAGGCCCTCAACGAACGATTTGGCCACCTGCTGCCAGTCAGCGCCGGGAACGGACGCGACGTGCGCGGCGTACGTGCCGGTGGCGCCGTTGATCTTGCCCAGGTATTCGGTCTTCGCGATCCGGTCCAGCTGGCGGGTCAGGCGGTGGGCGATTACCGCCAGCTCCTTACCCAGCGTGGTGGGAGTGGCGGGCTGGCCGTGCGTGCGGGACAGCATGGGAACGGCGCGGTTCTCCTCGGCCATCGTGCTGATCTGGGCCACGAGGGCACGGGCGGCGGGCAGCCACACATCCTCCACAGCGCCCTTGACGCCGAGGGCGTAGGAGAGGTTGTTGATGTCCTCGGACGTGCAGCCGAAGTGGACCATGGCGGTCAGGTTTTCGATGCCGATGCCGGGCAGGCGGCGGCCGATGTAGTACTCCACGGCCTTGACGTCGTGGACCGTAACGGCTTCGATTTCGGCCAGCTCGGCTACTGACGCCGCGTTGAATTCCGTGACGACGGCACGGAGTTGGTCCTGCTGCTCCTGGGTCAGCGGGCCGGCCCCGGGGAGGACGTTGTTGCTGGTCAGGTGGATGAGCCACTCGACTTCCACTGCCACGCGGTCACGGTTGAGGGCCGCCTCGGACAGGTAATCAACGAGGGGTGCGACGGCGGACTGGTAGCGGCCGTCCAGCGGGCCCAGGGCGATCGGCTCCGGGGAGGCGGCGAGGGCCAGGCGTCCGGAGGGCGTGCGGGTATCAGCTGGGGCGGCAGTTTCAGGCATGTGCTGATTCTTTCATGAACTCCGGCCGCGGCTTAAGCGGCAGGTTCCGCGTGACCTGTCCTCCCCCCGCGGGGTGTTCCGTTTATCGGCGCTGCCGCCGTGTTTGTCCACATAGCCGACGGCGGTGCTTCCGTAGCGTGAGCGGCGGACCGTAGCGTCGGGGTTCAGTAGATCGGGTTCAGGAGACAGGGGTTCGGGTGATCCGGCAGGACGTGCTGTGCAGCAGGGAGGGGGACGCGTGGGCGGGGACTTGACGGCCGCTGATCTGGCGGCGCAACTGAGTCGCGGATACGAGGTTCAGAATTTGGCGCGGCGGGTAGCCGTATGCGGGGACAGTGTGGCGCGGGTCCTTGCCGGGTTCCGGGAGATCCAGTTGTTGGAGTGGCAGTCACCGGCCGGGCGGGCGTACCGGGATTCCGTGGCCCTTCAGGAGGTAGTGCTTGGCAGGGCGCGCGTCGCGATTGAGGAGGCGGTGGCGGCAGTGAGCCGGCACGCGCAGGACGTTGCCTCCGCTCCAACCGCCGCGGCTGCTCCCGCGGGGCAATTTCCGTGGCCGAGGTAACGCCGTCCGGTGCCGGCGGGCCCATAAGGCTCACCGGCCCTGCTGTGGACAGCGGCCTGGAAATCAGGGGCGGAATTGGCGGCATGACCTTCCAGCTTGAGGAACTCGTGGGCGGTGCAGAGAAGCTTGACCTCCTTGCCGAGGAGTTGGCCCACACAGAGGGCGAGGTGCAACGTATCCAATCCAATCTGGGGTCTTACCAACTCAGCCAAACACCCACGTGGACAGGGGCGGTGTCGGCCCTGAGCTGCGCCAGGCTGGGAGTCCAGGCCGTCCGCTTGGAACTGCAGGCAATCAGCAGCCAGGTCCGTGCCAGCAAGCGGGACTATGAGGCTGCCGAGGCGGCGACAAGCCTGTTCGCCACCATGGGCATTCCTTCGTTCCGTGACTTCGAACATGTCCGCCTTGACGATCCGCTGTGGCCCGACCTTCGCGGCACGGATTTGGCGCTGCGCAACATTGTGAAGGCCAGGCACCACATCCTGGGCATCGCCGGCGCCCTCGTTCCAGCCTTGGAACCGCGCCGCATTGTGGTGGACCGGAAGGAAACCATGCCCGTTGATTTCGATGGATCCCCTGCTGCCCTCCTGGAGCGGGCGCGGATTATTGACGAAAGGGGCCCCGGCCATATCGAGGTCATCGAAACAGATACGGGCGGGCACAAGGCCTATGTCGTTGTTATTCCCGGAACCCAGGCCGGGGATGACATCGGGGGAGCGAACCCGTTCGATCCGGCAGGCATCGCGGAAGCCGTCGGTCACCGGTCTGCTGAGGTCAACGTCGCTGTGCGGGCTGCGCTGCAGGAAGCCGGGGCAGAAAAGGGGGCGCCGGTGGTGGCGGTCGGCTACAGCCAGGGCGGGATCCATGCCATGAACCTTGCGGCCGATCCTCTGTTCCGCAAGGAATACGCCATGAAATACGTGCTCACGGCGGGCTCCCCGGTCGGAAGCATCGAGCCGGCCGGTGATGTCAGCGTCCTCCATCTCCAGCACCGCCAGGACTGGGTGCCCGGAACGGACGGGACCGCGAACCCGGATACGCGGAGCCGGGTGACGGTAACGCTCCTGGACCAGGTGACAACGCCGGAAGGCAAGGATCCGGGACTGGGCCCCGGCCACAATCTGGGCAACTACCAGGAGGCGGCCAGGCTGGTGGGTGCCAGCGAGGACCCCACGCTGGTGCATTCGACCGCGGTCCTTGCCGGCGTCCTCGGAGCCGGCGGCACGGCAACGGCCACACGCTTCGCTTTGTCACGGACCCCGATCCAGGAGGCGAGTGCGCCCGGGCCAAGGCTGCAGCCCGCCCAGCGGTCACCACAGCGGTCCGAGGCAGAGAACCAGGTGGCCACCGGAAGGATGCAGGGCTGAACGGCGCTGCCCGGCAGCCGCACCGGCGACCTGCTGAAAGCCGTTCGGTCTTGCTCGAGGCTTAGCGCCGGCGGCCGCCCGGAACCCTGCCTGCGACCAGGGAGATGAGCGTGATGATGATCGCGGCGAGGACCGCCGTCCAGAAAAAGGAGTCAATGGAGAAATGCACCGGCGTGTAGCTGCTGAGCCAGGACGTCAGGTACAGCATGGCGGCATTGATGACGATCGTGAACAGGCCCAGTGTCAGGATGGTGATCGGCAGCGACAGGAAGCTGACCAGGGGCCGGACAAAAGCGTTCACCACGCCAAAGATCAGTCCGATGAACAGGTAGGCCAGGATGATGCCGATGGTCTCCGTGCCCTGCGTTACGCCCGAGTTGGCCACAGCCTCGGTGGTGGCGGACGTGGAGATATCAAGGCCGGGCAAAATCCAGCTGGCAATCCAGAGGGCCAGCCCGTTGATCAGGACCCGAAGAATAAAAGAGCGCATAGCCCAATGCTTTCACACGGCCCTGTGAGGTGCCGGGCCGCACTGCGAGGCCCCGGTGTGCTGTGCCCGTTCCGCCGCCGTGTATCAGCCCCGGGCGGGGGCGGCGCCGCACGACGCGGGAGAAAGTAGGCTAGTTTGCATGACGTCATCAGAGATTCTGTCTGGGGAAATCCGGCCTCGTCCCGTAGTGGGCCGGCTTCCCCGTTACGCCGCAGGGAAGCCCCCGGCCGCCGTGGAAGGCCTGGCCAGCTACAAGCTGTCCTCCAACGAGAACCCCCTGCCGCCGCTCCCGGCCGTGCTTGCGGCCATTGCCGGACAGACGGACTTCAACCGCTACCCGGACCCGCTCAGCAGCAAGCTGCGTGCGGCGCTCGCGGACTTCCTGGACGTCCCGGCAGCGGACATCGTCACCGGCGCGGGCAGCCTGGGTGCCCTCAGCCAGATCCTGTCCACGTTCGCCGGACAGAACGACGACGGCAAAGCCGACGAAGTGATCTACGCGTGGCGGTCCTTTGAGGCCTACCCCATCAGCGTCGGCCTGTCAGGTGCGGAAAGCGTGCGGATCCCGTTGACGGCTGAGGGCCGCCACGATCTTGCAGCCATGGCTGCAGCCGTCACGGTCCGAACCAAGGTCATCCTGCTGTGCACACCCAACAACCCCACCGGCCCCGCCCTGACTGCTGCTGAAACGGAACGCTTCATTCAGTCCGTCCCGTCAGACGTTGTGGTGGTTATCGATGAGGCCTACCAGGAGTTCGTGCGTGCTGAGGATGCTGTGGACGGCCTGGCGCTGTACCGCAAATATCCCAACGTTATTGTGCTCCGGACGTTTTCCAAGGCCCATGGACTGGCGGGCCTTCGCGTGGGCTACAGCGTCTCGAACCCCGGCCTGACAGAGTACCTGCGGGTGGCCGCCACACCCTTTGCGGTGTCACAGATCGCGGAAAAGGCCGCAATAGTGTCCTTGCAGAACTACCCCCAGGTTGTAGAAAGGGTACAAAGCATTGTGGACGAACGAACCCGCGTAACGGCCGGGCTGAAGGAGCTGGGCTGGTTTGTGCCGGAGGCGCAGGGCAACTTCGTCTGGCTGGATCTTGGTGCCAACAGTATGGAATTTGCCGATCTGGCCGGGGAACAGGCGCTCTCGGTGCGGGCATTCGGCAGTGAGGGAGTGCGCGTGAGCATCGGCGAACCGGAAGCCAACAGCCGTTTCCTCCAGCTCTGTGCAGGCTATACAAAGCCGCCACGGCGTTCCTAGCGCTTAACATGCGTCAGCAGCGGCACCTACTGAAGATAAAGTAAGGACCAGTAAGCCAAATATATGCCAACAAAGGAATGCATTCCTTGCGGGGCATATATCCCAGCGACATTGCAACGCATCCGCGTGCAGCAAGCAAGGAGACGGTATGGGCGCCACACATCTGCCCTCCACCGAGTTCGAAGGAACAGCGGTAGACGACCAGCTCGAAGCCGAGGCTGAGGCCAGGCTGGGCGACCCGGCCGAACCGATGGTGCAGCTGTTGGCGCCGGACGGCACCCTAAGAACAGACCCGCAATTCTCCGCGTACGCGGACCGTCTGGACGCCGAAAAGCTCCGGGGCTTCTACGCTGACATGGCAAGGATCCGCCGCTTCGACGTTGAGGCAACGGCGCTGCAGCGCCAAGGCCAGCTCTCGCTGTGGGTCCCGCTCACGGGCCAGGAAGGCGCGCAGATCGGATCCGGGCGGGCCAGCCAGCCGCAGGACTACATCTTCCCCACGTACCGGGAACACGGTGTGGCGCTGACACGCAACGTGGACCTTGCCGAACTTCTTCGCCAGTTCCGCGGCGTCTCCAACGGCGGCTGGAACCCCAAGGACACCAACTTCCACCTCTATACGCTGGTCCTTGCTGCCCAGACCCCGCACGCCGTCGGCTATGCCATGGGGATCCAGCGGGACCAGAAGCTCGCAGCCGCAGCTGCCGGCGGAGAGCCGGGCCGGCCGGCTGAGCCGAAGGCCGCGGTCATGGTCTACTTCGGTGACGGCGCCAGTTCCGAGGGCGACGTCCACGAATCCATGGTTTTTGCGTCCTCGTACAATGCGCCTGTGGTGTTCTTCTGCCAGAACAACCACTGGGCCATCTCCGTACCCAGTTCCGTGCAGACCCGTATTCCGCTGTCCAACCGGGCCAAGGGCTACGGCTTCCCTGGCGTCCGGGTGGACGGAAACGATGTCATCGCCGTCCATGCCGTCACTGAGTGGGCCCTGGAGCATGCCCGCGAAGGTAACGGCCCGGTGCTGATCGAGGCCTTCACATATCGTGTGGGCGCGCACACCACCGCCGATGACCCCACGAAGTACCGGGAATCATCCGAGGAAACGCTCTGGCGGGCCAAAGATCCGCTCGACCGCCTGGAAAAGTACCTTCGTGCCCAGGGCCTGGCGGACGACGCCTTCTTCGAGAAGGTCAAGGCCGACGGCGACGAACTGGCCGCCTACGTCCGCAAGACCACGCACGATCTGGAAACCCCTGACATCCGGACTGCATTCGCCAACACGTACGTCGAGGCCCACCCGCTTGTGGCCGAGGAACTGGCCTGGTTCGAGGAATACAGTGCCGGCTTCGCTGACGAGGCAGAGACCGGCCCGGCCGGGCCCGGGACAAACGATGACGCAGCGACAGGAGCGGCCCGCTCATGACCACCATGACCATAGCCAAGGCCATCAACGAGGGCCTGCGCGAAACGCTGGGCAGTAACCCCCGTTCCCTGCTGATGGGCGAGGACATTGGCGCCCTGGGCGGCGTGTACCGCGTGACCGACGGCCTCCTTGCGGAGTTCGGTGAAGACCGCGTAGTGGACACTCCGCTCGCCGAATCCGGCATCATCGGGACGGCAATCGGACTCGCCCTCCGCGGTTACCTGCCCATCTGCGAGATCCAGTTCGATGGCTTTGTGTTCCCCGGCTTCAACCAGATCACCACCCAGCTCGCCAAAATGCACGCCCGCAGCAACGGCAACCTGACCGTTCCCGTGGTCATCCGCATCCCGTATGGCGGCGGAATCGGCTCGATCGAACACCACTCCGAATCGCCGGAGGCGCTGTTCGCCCACACGCCGGGCCTGCGGATCATCACGCCGTCGAACGCCCATGACGCGTACTGGATGATTCGCCAGGCAGTCGAGTGCCAGGACCCCGTGATCTTCTTCGAACCGAAACGCCGCTACTGGCTCAAGGGCGAGGTGGATACGGTGTCGCCGGGAGCATCGGCCGATCCGTTCAAAGCCCACGTGGTCCGCGAAGGTACAGACGCCACCGTTGTTGCCTATGGGCCGCTCGTGCCTGTGGCCCTTGCGGCAGCGGACGCCGCTGCCGAGGACGGACACAGCATCGAGGTCATCGACCTCCGCTCCATTTCCCCGATCGATTTTGATGCCGTCACGGCCTCCGCCAAGAAGACCGGCCGCCTTGTGGTTGCCCATGAGGCGCCGACGTTCGGCGGCATCGGCGGGGAGATCGCGGCCCGGATCAGTGAACGTGCGTTCCTTTCCCTGGAGGCACCCGTGATCCGCGTGGGCGGGTTCCACATGCCGTACCCCGTGGCTAAGGTCGAGGAAGACTATCTTCCCGGCATTGATCGCATCCTCGAGGCGCTGGACCGCGCCTTGGCCTACTAGGCACCCCGCCCCGCCTGCGCCCGCCGCAAAACCCGTCGCAAAAGAGGACACCATGGCTCTCAACAAGTTCAATCTGCCCGATGTGGGCGAAGGCCTTACCGAGGCGGAAATCGTCACCTGGAAGGTCAAACCCGGGGATATGGTCGCCGTCAACGACGTCCTGTGCGAGATCGAAACCGCCAAGTCACTGGTTGAGCTGCCCTCACCTTTTGCCGGTACGGTTACCGAACTGTTGGTTCCCGAAGGCGTCACGATCGACGTCGGGACCGCCATTATCAGCGTCTCGGATGCCATCTCCGGTGATCCGAGTCCCGCCGACGTGCCGGCTCCCGCAACTCCGGTTCAGCCGTTGTACGGCAAACTTCCCGCGGACGACGGCGATGCATCCGGTGGTGCCCCGGCCGGCGGACCGCTGGTGGGGTCAGGTCCCAAGGCAGACGCGGTCAAGCGCCGCCCCCGCAAGTCGGCGCCTGCCGCCGTCTCGCCCGCCGACGCCGTGTCGCGCAATGCCCCCGAGGTGGAACCTGTACAGCCCCATACGGCGGCGGAAGTCTCCCCGCCGGTGGCCGCGCCTGCCGGGGCGCGGATGTCGGCTGGCACAGTCACCGGAGCGGTCGACAACCGGCCAACCCTGGGCGGAACCATCACAGGCCTCGTGAACCGCGTCCTGGCCAAGCCGCCCGTCCGCAAGATCGCCCGGGACCTGGGGATCGACCTCGCCGACGTCGTGGCCACCGGTTACCGCGGCGAAGTAACACGCGATGACCTGGTCAGCTACCAGGCCCAGCGTGACGCCGAGCTCGACAAGGCAGACGGCTTCTGGGGCAAGGCCGGCAAGCCGCAGGACCAGCGGATTGAACGCATCCCCGTCAAGGGCGTCCGCAAGGCGACTGCCAAGGCCATGGTGGAATCGGCGTTCTCGGCGCCGCACGTCAGTATCTTCGTTGATGTTGACGCCAGCCGCACCATGGAGTTCGTTAAGCGGCTGAAGGCTTCCCGCGATTTTGAGGGGATCAAAGTTTCACCGCTGCTGATCCTTGCGAAGGCCGTCATCTGGGCCGCAGCCCGGAACCCCAGCGTCAACGCCACCTGGGTGGACAACGTGGACGGGACCGACGCCGCCGAAATCCAGGTCAAGCACTACATGAACCTGGGCATCGCCGCCGCCACCCCGCGGGGACTCATGGTCCCCAACATCAAGGACGCGCAGGACCTCTCGCTCAAGGAGCTGGCGCTGGCGCTGAACAACCTGGCCACCACGGCCCGTGCGGGCAAGACCCAGCCGGCTGAGATGCAGGGCGGGACACTGACCATCACCAACATTGGTGCGCTGGGGATCGACACCGGAACACCCATCATCAACCCGGGCGAAGTAGCTATCGTGGCCTTCGGAACCATCAAGCAGAAGCCGTGGGTCCTGGACGGCGAGGTCATTCCGCGCTGGATCACCACGCTGGGCGGCTCCTTCGACCACCGGGTGGTTGACGGTGACCTGTCAGCCCGCTTTATGGCCGACGTCGCCGCCATCCTTGAGGAGCCGGCGCTCCTTCTTGATTAGGGATTCCAGAGCCACCGCCGCGGCGCTCCGGGTGAGGAACCGGACCGCCAGATGGCTGACCGAGGTGTTCCAGCCGCCCGTGGTGGTGACGCTGCAGTTGCTCATCAGCCCGGTGATTGAACCGGGTTTCCCGGGCACGCTCGGTTACGGCGCGCTGGCGGCACTCTTCGTGTGCGTCCTGCCCCTGCTTGTGCTGCTTGGGCTCGTCAGGCTGGGCAAGGTCACGGATCACCACGTCAGCAACCGCCGCCAGCGTGCGCCCGTCCTTCTCATGGCGCTGGCATCCGTCATCGCCGGGCTGGTGGTGCTCGGGGCCGTTGGTGCGCCGCGGAGCGTGGTGGTCATGGTGCTGGCGATCGTCGCGGGCATTGTGGTGCTGGCCGCTGTCAGCCCGTTCTGGAAGATCAGCGGGCACGCGGCGGCCATGTCGTCGGCGGCCGCGATTTACGTCCTGATGCTCGGTCCGGCCTGGCTGCCGCTGCTCCTGCTGATCCCCGCCGTCGGCTGGTCCCGTGTGGTGCTCCGGGCGCACACGCGGGCCCAGGTGGTCGCCGGCTCGCTCTTCGGCATGCTGGTGATGGCTGGCCTGTGGTGGCTGCTGCGCGGCTGGCTGCTTTAGCTGCCGGCCGCGCTGGCGAGCTCAACGTCACGTCGGCGCACAGGCCATACGCCGTGTCCGCGCGAGAGGTCAGGGCTCAGTACGTGTAAGAGGAATAGGCCGTCAGGACTTCGACCATCTCCGGGCTTCCGGCCCAGGTTCCGGCAAGGGCCGCGCATGTGCCAAACAGGAGGCCGCCCAGGATGACGGCGCCGGATGAAACGGCTGCGAAGAGCTTCCAGTCCTCGCGCAGCACGCTCCGGATGGTGGCCGGCAGGCACAGGTCCGGTGAGATGAGGTTGGGGGCGCTGTCCAGAGAGCCGTCGTCGAGGAGCGCGATGACCCGGCCGTTGCTGTGGTCCACGCGCATCGAGCAGATGTGGTTGCCGTGACGGGCAAGGAGGATGTCGTGGCCGACAAGCTGGCGGCGCTGAAGAGTAATCAAGGGGCCCCTTTGGGTGACGTGGAGAGTGGTGACCGCTCCGTTGGGGGCACTTCCATTTTATCGCCCGGCCCATGCCGAATGTGGCCTTGCGGGGGTGAGAACGGACACCATGGACCGGCGCCGGGGCGGTCCATGGTGTCCGGTGTCTCAGTCCGTGAGGGAGGCTCTCAGTCGGCGTCGTACGTGTTGGCAATGTAGACGTCGCAGGTGGCGTTATGGGCCACGCTGTTGGCGACGCTTCCGAGCACCCGGCCGATGCCGCGCATCCGCCGGTTGCCCACCACGATCATCTTGGCGCCAAGGCGCTCGGCTTCGCTGATCAGCGCTTCGGCCGGCTTGCCGCGGGCGGCTGAGTACGTCACCTTGATGGAACCGGCGAGGGAATCGGCAACGGTCTTCGCAACGTGCTCGGCGCCGTCGGCGTCGGAGACGATCCACTGGTCGCTGCCGGAGCCGAACACCTCCGTGCGGTCACTGTCGAAGGCTGAGACTACGTGCAGCGAGGCACCCACGGCGACGGCGAGATCGCGGGCCGCTTCGGCGGCCTTCTTGGCGGTTCCGCTGCCGTCAACGCCTACAACAATAATTCCGCTCATGCTTGTGACTCCTTGGTCGAGGTAAAACTGGCCGTTCTCAGTCCCGCCAACGTTACAACGCAGCGAGCGATTCCCGCAGTACCCCGGCCAGCCGTCGCACGCCTTCCCCGATGGCGGCCGGCGGCACGGCGCTGAATGCCAGCCGGAGCCTGTTGGACGGCCCGTCCGAAGGGGTGAAGGCGGCGCCCGGGATAAAGACGACGCCGGCATCGATCGCCTTCTGCAACAGGGGGTACGTGTCCACGCCCTCCGGCAGTGTCACCCACACAAAGAAGCCGCCTTCGGGGCTGGTCCAGCTGGTGCCTGCCGGCATGTGTTCGTCCAGGGCGGTCAGCATGGCCGCGCACCGCTCGGCGTAGAGGCCGCGGTAGGTCTCGATCTGGCCCTGCCAGTCGTACTCCCGCAGGTAGGCGGACACAAGCATCTGGTTGAAGGTGGGCGGGCACAGCGTGACGGACTCGGAGGCCAGGTAGTAACGTCGCTGGAGGTGCTCCGGCACAAGCGCCCAGCCGATGCGCAGCCCCGGGGCGAAGATCTTCGAGAACGAGCCCAGGTAGATGACGTCGGCGGGGTTGGCTGCGCGCAGCGGCTCCAGCGGTTCGCCGGTGTAGCGGAGCAGGCCGTAGGGATTATCCTCCAGCACGAGAATATTCGCGTTGCGGCATATATCGACGATCCGCTGACGGCGCTCCCTGGCCAGCGTTATCCCTGAGGGGTTGTTGAAGTTGGGGATGGTGTAGAGGAACTTGATGCTTTTGCCGGCCGTCTGCAGCGCTGCGATCTTCGCCTCCAACAGTTCAGGCACCAGGCCGTCCTGGTCCATCGCCACAGTGGCCACTTCCACCTGGTAGGACTCGAACGTGTTGAGGGCCCCGACATAGGTGGGGTCTTCCACCAGCACCACGTCCCCGGGGTTGCAGAACACCTTCGTTGCCACGTCCTGGGCAGACTGGGAGCCGGCAGTGATCACCACGTTCTGCGGCACGGCGTCCATGATTCCTTCGGCCGCCATGACCTCGCAGATCTGGGCACGCAGTTCGTCGGTGCCCTGCCCCCCGCCGTACTGCAGCGCTGTCAGTCCGTCCGTGGCGATGATGCCGGCTGCCGTGGCCGCCAGCCGCTCCAGCGGGAGGGATTGCAGGTAGGGGCTGCCCCCTGCCAATGACACCAATCCGGGCCGCAGTGAGATATCGAAGACGTCCCGGACGGCGGATTGCTTAATGTTGGCCGCCCGCTCGGAGAACAGCGCCTCGTGCGGATGCGCCGCCCGGTGGGCAGATGTCGCCGCACGTTCGATTGCGTCAATGGCTTCGGCTGGAAGCGCCGCTGCTGCAGCGTCAAGTGTTTCGTGGGTCACACCCACAGGATACAGCCGCTAGTTGCTAATAAGGCAACACCCGTTGTTCAAGATCACCCCGGACGCCTCTTTACGGGCGGGCCGGGAGGAGTTGGAATGGACCAATGACAGCTTCCGCCGCACGCACAGCCGAGTTCCACGCCCTCCACCAGGCCGGCCGTCCGCCGCTCCTGCTGGTCAATGTGTGGGATGCAGCCTCGGCAAAGCTGACAGAGGAGGCCGGAGCGGCCGCGATCGCCACGTCCAGTTCCGCCATCTCATGGAGCCTCGGATATCCGGACGGCAACAACCTGCCCCGGGGACTCGCGCTGGACGCGCTAAGGAGGATTGTTGCGGCCACCCGCCTTCCCGTCACGGCGGATATTGAAAACGGCTATGCGGGCGAGGCTGGCAACTACCGCCAGGCCCTCCTCGGGGACACCATTCGCGCGGTGATTGACGCCGGCGCTGTCGGCGTGAACTTCGAGGACGCCAGCGGCGGGACGCTCACCGCGATCGACGAACAGTGCCGCCGTCTCACCGTAATCCGGGAGACTGCCGCAACAGCCGGCGTCGACCTTTATCTCAATGCCCGCACGGACACATACCTGTCCGGCACCTTCGCCGATCACGCCTTTGAGGAGACGGTGCGCCGCGCCGAGGCGTATCTGGCAGCCGGGGCCAGCGGCATCTTTGTGCCCGGCGTGACCGATCTTCATGTGCTGCATGAGCTCGCCCGCCGCCTTCCCGCGCCCCTGAATGCACTCGCAGGAGTGGGAGCGCCGTCGGTGGGGGAACTGCACGACGCCGGTGTGCGGCGCATCAGCATTGGCGGCAACACTGCGAAGGCCGCCTATGCAACTGTCTTCAGGGTGGCCGAAGAAGTTTTCGGTGACGGCAACTGGTCAGAGCTGGCCGGAGCCCGCAGCCACGCCGACATGGACGCGTTGTTCGAAAAATGAAAACCGAGGATCCGGACTGCTGGGCGGTGCAGCGCTACTTGAGGCTGAGGGCCTCTGTCAGGCCCACGCCGTTGACGTAGATATCTGCGCGGACGGCGCCGACCGAGGCCACGGCGGTCTGGGTGAGTTGGGCTTCGATCCGCGGGACGTCGCACACACCGCCGGGACGAAGCGCGCCGGACAGGTAGACGGTGACGGTGGTGCCGTCGAAGGTACCGGACAGGAACGTCAGCGTTGAGGTCGCCAAAGCGTTGTAAAGCCCGGGCGCAGGCTTAGTGGATCCGTCCAGCAGGGCGTTCATGGCGGCGGGCAGCGGTTCGGCCGGTCCTTCCGCGGTGCGGCGGACACTGGCCAGGCTGTCATTGCAGCCAAAGCGCACACCGGCGGCACCGCCGTCGTCAAGCAGCACATAGTAGGCCGTGACCTGCCTGGTGCCGGACTCCTGACCGGGCGGAACGGCGGAGGACCCGGCGGATGACGGGGCCTGCGGCGGCGCGGAAGTCTCCGGCGTTGGCGACGGTTGGGGCACTGCGGAGGGGGTGGCACTGGGAGCAGACACCACGCCGGGCGCAGGAGTGGTGACGGTGCCGGTCTCCGGCGACTCAGCGGAGCGGGTAGGTGTGGCCGATTGCTCCGGGGGCGGCGCGGCGGCGTCGACGGTTGCCGACAGCGGCGGCGGAGGTGCCTGCGGCTGTGGAACGGGAACCGGAACCTGCGCGGCAGGCGCCGCGGGTTCAACGGCGGTGGCACCGGCGGGGATGCCGCTGCCGATGGACGGAGGGGGGGCGGGAGTGCAGGAGCCGAGCCACAGCGGAAGCGTCAGCGCCGCCGTCGCCATGAATGTCCCGGACCTCAGGATGCCTGCCATGCCCGCACCGCGTTCCCATCCCCGTGCTTACCGTGTATTAACGTTACGGCTGCCTTGGACGCTTGAGTATGTCCGCGGGGTACCGGTTGGAGCAAGAGTTGGTCACGCCCGGTCCCGATAGGCGCCCGCGCGCTCACGGTGCGGTAACAGAATGCCCCGGACAGACTGATGCCCCGGGCACCTCGTGGGTGTCCGGGGCATCAGCCGGCATGCCGGGGGTTGTGGCCCGCGGCGGGCCTGACAGGGCAGGCCTTGCCGGGCGGGCCTTAGGCTGCCGGCCGGGCTGCGGTCAGCGGGGCGAAGATGCCCTTGATCTGGTCAACAACCTCGGCGTCGTCCTTCGGGTGCAGTTCGGCGAACCGGACCATCGAACCCGGAACGGCCAGCTTGACGTCCTCGAGGACCTGGGCGCCGGCGATGCCGACGGCCTTGCGGGCCTCGTCCTGGGCCCAGACGCCGCCGAACTGGCCAAAAGCGGTGCCGACGACGGCGGTGGGCTTGCCGGCGAGGGCGCCTGCGCCGAAGGGGCGGGACAGCCAGTCGATGGCGTTCTTCAGGGATGCCGGCAAGGTGCCGTTGTGCTCCGGGGTGACCAGGAGGATGGTGTCGGCTTCGTTGGCGGCGGCGCGGAGGGCGGCGGCGGCAGCGGGGACCTGGCCCTCGACGTCGATGTCTTCGTTGTAGAACGGGATGTTGCCCAGGCTCTCGTGGATGACCACATCAACCTGCTCGGGGGCGTTGAGCTGGATGGCCTCTGCCAGCTGCTGGTTGGTGGATCCAGCGCGGAGGCTGCCAACAAGGGTAAGGACGGTGTTCTTTGACATGCGGACTCCTGTGGTCGGGCTGCGGCGGGGACCGCTGGCCGGTGGAAGGGTAGAGGCGTTGCTGCCTTCATGGACTAAACGGACTGCGGTCCGATTAAAATTCCCCAGCCGCTAAGATATGGGTGTGAGTTACATCCCATTGCTGCCAGGCTCCCTGTCGGGCCCCGTTGCGGAGCGCAGTGACGCCGCGCGGAACCGGGAGCGGCTACTGGGTGCGGCACGGGAACTGATCGCAGAATGCGGCGTGGACGCCCTCACAATGGACCGGCTCGCCGAGCGCGCCGGCGTGGGCAAGGGGACCGTCTTCCGCCGGTTCGGCAGCCGGACCGGCCTCATGATGACGCTGCTGAGCGACGCCGAGGCCGCCTTCCAGACCGGTTTTATGTTCGGCCCCCCGCCCCTGGGTCCGGGGGCTTCCGGGGTGGAGCGGCTGGTCGCTTTCGGAGCGGCGAGGATTGAGTACGTCCTTGAACACGGGGACCTCGTACGCGCCGCGGAGAGTACGGCGCCCAACCGTTTCGAGGTGCCCGCGGCCCTGCTGTGGCAGCGGCACGTCGAGGTCCTGCTGCGGGCGGCGGGGATGGAGGCTGACCCCGCGGTGATGGCCGCTGCGCTGATCTCCACCCTTGAGCCGGAGCGGCTGCTCTACCTGGTCCGCATCCAGGGCCTGGCACCCGAGAGAGTGATTGGCACATGGCGCGAACTTGTCACACGCGTTATTGGCGGGCCGTAGGCTACGCGAGATTTCGGGCACCCGTCCAGTCACATGAGTTTTACTGATCCATTCATAACAATCTGATACGGTCGGGCGGATTTGGTGCTACGGCCCGTACTTAGCCTCCCTCTATGTGGTAGTTTCCTCTGGAATGTGACCCAAAACATAGCCCGCTAACCCGGACATGACTGTGGTCACTGGAGGCCGGCAGCGCGCTGGTGGACACCTGGCAGCCGCGAGACCCGCGGTGAGCCGGACATCGGAAGGATCTGGGACATGGATGTAGTCAAGGCGAATAATCCGGGGCCAGCCCAAGGCGATCCCTTGGGGTTTCCTTCCGCATCCCGGGTGGCCCCGATCCTGAAGTAGACGCCCCTATGCTCAGGTACCTCGCCAAACGCGGCATCACGTACGTATTCATGATCTTCCTGACCACTTCGGCCGGATACTTCCTGGCGGTCAGTTCCCTCAAGCCGGCGCTCCTCGAACAAGAGCGGATTCCCCGCCCCACACCGGAGCAGGTTGCAAATTCCATGCGACTGAAGGGCCTGGACCCGGACCTTAGCCCGTGGGAGCGCTACGTGGAGTGGCTGACCGCGGTGGTCACCCGGTGGGACTGGGGACGCAGCCCCAACGGGGCCTTCATCAACGCCGAATTCGGCGACCGCGTCTGGATTTCCACCCGGCTTTTCCTCGCCTCCATCATCCTGACGCTCGTCATCGGCGTTGCCCTCGGCGTGTACTCGGCTGCCCGCCAGTACAAGTTCCAGGACCGGGTGATCACGTCCTACAGCTACCTCGCCTACATTGTGCCCGCGCCCATCGCCTACTTCCTGGTGCAGCTGGGGGCCATCAACATCAACGAGACGGTCGGCGAACGTATCTTCTTCGTCACCGGCATCTCCACGCCAGGCATGGCGCCGGGATGGGCACAGTTCGTGGACATGCTGGCGCACTACGCGGTGCCCACCATCGCCATCACCCTGGTGGGCTGGGGCTCGTACCAGATTGCCCAGCGGCAGTATCTGCTGGACAACGTCAACGCCGACTTTGTCCGCACAGCCCGTGCGAAGGGCCTGACCCGTAACCAGGCCATCACCAGGCACGCCCTCCGGGTGTCCTTCATCCCCGTGGCCCAAAGCATCGCCTTCACCATCCCCGCCATCTTCGCCGGCGGTTTCTTCGCGGAGAAGATCTTCGCCTGGCCCGGCGTGGGTTCCTGGAGTATCGACGCCATCTCGCTGCAGGACGTGAACGCCGCCACGGCCACGCTGGCCTACGGATCGGTCATTTTCGCCCTCGGCGCTATCCTCGCCGATTTCGCCACCACGCTTGTTGACCCGAGAGTGCGGGTGCAGTAGCCATGACCAACCTCAATGCCGTAGACCCGGCAGCTGTAGCCCAGGACGCGCACCTGGAGGGCGACGATGTGGTGATCGCCAAATCCACCATCATCTTCCGCCGATTCATGCGCAACAAGACCGCCGTGGCGGGGCTGGTAATTTTCCTGGCACTGACTCTCTTCTCCTTCGTGGGCGGTTTCTTCACGTCGTGGGACAAGGAGACCATCGACCCCTTCAACATCGGTATGCCGCCCTCCGGCGATCACTTCCTGGGCACATCCCAGGCAGGCATCGATCTCTACGCCCTGACCGTTGAAGGTACCCGCATATCCATCCTCATCGGCCTGATTGTTGGCCTCGTCTCGGTCCTGATTGCCGCCGTTTACGGCTGCACCATGGCCTACTTCGGCGGGAAAGTGGACAAGGTGATGCTCTTTGTCCTGGAGGCGCTGATCATGATGCCGGCACTGCTGGTGGTGGCGGTGGCCACGAGCGGCGGCGGGGCTACCCTGCAGCAGAACCTCCCCAGCTGGCTGCTCCTGATCATCGTGCTCCTGGTCTTCAGCTGGATGGGCACGGCCAGGCTGATCCGCTCCCTGTCCATGTCGCTGATGCAGCGGGACTTCGTCAAGGCGGCCCAGTACATGGGTGTCCCGCCGCGCAGGATCGTCTGGCGGCACTTGGTGCCCAATATCGGGTCGCTGCTTGTCCTGGACATCACCCGCGGCGTCACCGGCGCCATCCTTGCTGAAGTTGCCTTCTCATTCATCGGCATTGGCATCAAGCTCCCCGATGTCAGCCTGGGCGTGCTGATCGGCGGGGCTACGTCCCAGGTCCAGACCTTCCCGTGGATGTTCTGGGTTCCTCTGACGGTGATGTTCCTGCTGACGGGGTCCCTGGCCATGATGAACGACGGCCTGCGTGACGCCTTCGACCCGAGCTCCAGTTCCGTTGGCCGGGCAAGGAAGAACAATGGACGGAGGAAGGGCAAATGAGCAACGGAACCTACATCGAGCCGGCTGACCAGGCCCCCGCGCCAGCCGAAAGGCTCCACGTGGCAGGCCTGCACTCGCAGTCGGACGCGGTGCTGTCCGTCCGGGACCTGAACGTCAGCTTCAACTCGGAAAACGGGTCAGTCCACGCCGTCCGCGGCGTCAACTTTGACCTCCTGCCCGGCAAAACGCTGGGAATCGTCGGCGAATCCGGGTCCGGTAAATCAGTGACGTCGCTGGCCATCATGGGCCTGCTGCCGGCCACTGCCGATGTCTCGGGCTCAGTCCGGCTCAACGGAAAGGAACTGCTGGGCCTCAGCGACAAAGCCATGTGCGCCTATCGCGGCAACGATATAGCCATGGTGTTCCAGGACCCGCTGTCCTCCCTCACCCCCGTGTACACGGTGGGAACCCAGATCACCGAGGCCCTCACCATTCACAACCCCGCCATGAGCAAACTGGCGAAGGAGGCCCGCGCCGTCGAACTTCTGGCGATGGTGGGCATCCCCAGCCCCAAGAACCGGCTCAAGGCCTTCCCGCACGAGTTTTCCGGCGGCATGCGCCAGCGCGTCATGATTGCCATCGCCATCGCCAACAACCCGCGGGTGCTGATCGCTGACGAGCCGACGACGGCCCTGGACGTCACCATCCAGGCCCAGGTGCTGGAGGTGCTGCATACCGCGCAGGAGGAGACGGGTGCCGCCGTCGTGATGATCACCCACGACCTGGGTGTGGTGGCGGGCATTGCCGACGACATCATGGTGATGTACGCCGGGAAGCCGGTGGAAACCGGCAGTGTGGACGACATCTACTACAACCCCCGGATGCCCTACACAATGGGGCTGTTGGGCGCCGTGCCGCGTGTTGACGTGGCGGAGAAATCCTCACTCGTCCCCATCGACGGCATCCCGCCGAACCTGCTCCATACGCCCACGGGCTGCTCCTTCGCCCCGCGCTGTCCCCTGGTGAGCGACGCCTGCCTCGACGGCGAACCGCCGCTGCTTCCCGCCAATGGCAGCACCGTGCACAAAGCGGCCTGCATCAAGTCGGATGACCTCGGCACGGACGTGGACGTGCTCGAAATCTTCTCGGCACCGCCTGTTGCCGTGTCCCGGTTTGACGCCATCCCCCGCGGGGAACGCGCCAAGGTGCTCGAACTCAAGGACGTCCGCAAGCACTTCCCGCTGACCAAGGGTGCCCTCCTGAAACGGCGCATCGGCACCGTCAAGGCTGTGGACGGCCTCAGTTTCGATATCCGCGAAGGCGAGTGCTTCTCCATCGTGGGGGAGTCCGGCTCCGGAAAGACCACCACCCTCCTGGAAATCATGGAATTCCACAAGGACCAGGACGGTGAGGTGATCATCGGCGGGATCAGCAACAAGCAGGCCGCTGATGCCAGGGCCAAGAGCGCCATGCGCAAGGAAATGCAGATGGTCTTCCAGGACCCCACCGGTGCCCTGGATCCGCGCTTCACGGTCTATGAGGTCCTCGCCGAACCGCTCCAGAACGCGGGCATGGACAAGAAAGCCATCAGGAAGCGCATCATGGAACTGATTCAGCTCGTGGGGCTCCAACCGGACCACGTCAACCGTTTCCCCAACCAGTTCTCCGGCGGTCAGCGGCAGCGCGTCGGCATTGCCCGTGCCTTGGCCGTGAACCCGAAACTGGTGGTCCTGGACGAGCCGGTGTCCGCGCTGGACGTCTCGGTCCAGGCAGGTGTGATCAACCTGCTTGATAAGCTCCGCGCTGAACTGGGCCTCAGCTACCTGATGGTGGCGCATGACCTTTCCGTGGTGCGGCACATTTCCAACCGGGTGGCCGTGATGTATCTCGGCAAGATCGTGGAGATCGGCGAGGTGGACCGGGTCTTCGACAACCCGCGCCACCCGTACACGCGTGCGCTGCTCTCCGCCATCCCCGTTCCGGACCCGCAGATTGAGCGCACCCGGGAGCGGATCATCCTGAAGGGCGACCTGCCCTCCCCGCTGGATGCCCCGAAGGGCTGCAACTTTGCCACCCGCTGCCCGGTGTTCGCCGCCCTGCCGGCAGCCAAGCAGGAGCGCTGCCTCACGCTGGAGCCGCCGCTTGAGGCGGTCCTGCCGTCGCCGGCGGTCAAGGTCCTGGAAGCAGGTCCCGTCCCTCCACTGGACCAGCAGTTCGCCTGCTTCTTCCCGGACGGCGAACTGGACGAGGACATGCTGGTGGTCCACGAAACGGCGGACCCCCATGCGCCCTAGGTTTTCTATACCCATCACAAGCACCACCCGCACCTATGAAGGGAAAACAATGAGGAATCTGACCAAGATCGGCGGAGCCGCGGCAATTGCCGCGGCGCTGACGCTAACAGCCTGTGGCGGTGGTGGCACTCCCACCGGACCGGAAACGGCTAAGGGACAGGAATCGGGCAGTGATCTGTCCAAGCTCATCAGCATCAATGAGAAGCCTGCCGCGGATCTTGAGCAGGGCGGCAAGGTCACCCTGCCGCTGGGCAACATCGGCCCGGATTTCAACGGGTTCTCGAACAACGGCAACAGCGCAGACAACTCTGCCCTCCAGATCCCCATGAACCCGGTGGCCGTCAACAGCGGCGGCATCGGCGGCTGCTGGAAGGTCAGCTTCATCGGCAAAGTGACGCCGAATACCGATTTCTGCGAGTCTGTGGAAAGCGAAGTCACCGATGGCAAGCAGACCATCACCATCAAGGTCAACGACAAGGCCACGTACAACGACGGCACCCCGATCGACGTCAAGGCCTTCCAGAACACCTGGAACATCCTGAAAAGCCCGGATGCCGGCTACGACATTGTCAGCTCCGGTGCCTACGAATTTGTTGAGTCCGTTGAAGCCGGCAGCAGCGACAAGGAAGTCATCGTCAAGACTTCCCAGCCGGTCTACCCCGTGGACTCACTCTTCTTCGGCCTGATCCACCCCGCCGTAAACACCCCCGAACTCTTCAATGAAGGCTTCAACGGCGAACTCCACCCGGAGTGGATGGCCGGCCCCTTCAAGCTGGACCAGTACGACTCTGCTGCCAAGACCGTCACGCTGGTCCCGAACGACAAATGGTGGGGAGCCAAGCCGGTCCTTGAGAGCGTGGTCTTCCGCCAGCTGGAAACCAGCGCGCAGATCGCGGCCTTCAAGAACGGTGAGATCGATGGCATGTCCGCCAACACCATCTCCCTCTACAAGCAGCTGGAAGGCACCAACAACTCCGAGGTCCGCCGTGGCCAGCGCCTCTTCGCCGGCGGCATGAACCTGAACGCCCAGCGGATTACCGATGTGGCCGTCCGCAAGGCCATCTTCGCTGCCGTGGACCGTGAAGCTCTCCGCAAGGTCCGCTTCAACGGCCTGAACTGGGAAGAGCCCAGCTCCGGTTCCATGATGCTCCTGCCGTTCTCCGAGTACTACCAGGACAACTACCCCGTCAAGGAAACCGGCGCGGACGCGGCCAAGAAGGTCCTGACCGACGCCGGCTACACCGCCAACGCCAACGGCATCATGGAGAAGGACGGCAAGCCCGCCGCCTTCAAGATCAGCAACTTCGGTGATGACCCCACCACCCTCGCCTTCACCCAGACCCTGCAGAAGCAGCTTCAGGCCGGCGGCATGGATGTCGGGATCGACCAGCGCGCCTCCGCCGACTTTGGCAAGGTCCTTGGCAGCCGCGAGTTCGATATGAGCGTCTCGGGCTACACGGTGGGCCCTGACGCCACGGATGCCGTCAAGCAGTACTACGACTCCAAGACGAACGAGAACCAGCTCGGCGATGCCGAACTGGACAAGAAGATCGCCGACCTCGCTTCCATCGAGGACAATGCCGAGCGCAACAAGGCGGCCATGGAAGTTGAAAAGGAGCACATGGCGAAGTACTACTCCATGGGCGTGGTGATGAACGGCCCGCAGATCTCCTTCGTCCGCACCGGCCTGGCCAACTACGGCCCGTCCCTGTTCCAGAGCCTGTCCCAGGTCCCGGACTGGACCACCATCGGCTGGGAAAAGAAGTAACTCCTCCCGCCTTAACGGCTAACTGAACAAGGCACCACGGCCAAGGCCGGCACCTCCGGAACTCCAGGAGGTGCCGGCCTTCGCTGTTGCCGCCCGCCCCGTCAGACGCTCTCTCACTTAATGTGGGTTTTTCACGGACGCTCTCGCACTGATCGCCCGGTTGCTCCGAAACATGCAGTAAGTGGGAGAGCGTCCGGGTACCGTTCTCCCTATGACTTCGACTGAACCTGAACGCATGATCCGGACCGCCGTCGTCGGGTATGGCCTCTCGGGCAGCGTTTTCCACGCGCCGCTCATCGCGGCGGACCCGCGCTACTCGCTGGACGTCATCGCAACGTCCGACGCCGGCCGGCAAGCGGCCGCGACCCAGCGGTACCCGGGCGTCAAAACAGTGCGCGACGGCGGTGCTGTCCTTGAGCTCGCCGGTGACCTTGACCTCGTGGTGCTAGGGACCCCGCCGGCCACGCATTTCCCGCTGGCGCAGGCAGCGCTGGAAGCCGGCCTGGACGTGGTGGTGGACAAGCCGTTCGCCGTCACCAGTGCCGAGGGCCAGGAACTGATCACCTTGGCTGAGCAGCTCGGCCGGGTCCTTACCGTGTTCCACAACCGGCGTTGGGACGGTGACTTCCTGACAGTCCGGAAGCTCCTGGCCGGCGCAGCACTGGGCACCGTCACCCGCTTCGAGTCCAGCTTCGAGCGCTGGTCCCCGGAGATCGCCAAGGCATGGAAGGCCAGTGCCACGGCGTCAGACGGCGGCGGCGTGCTCTTCGACCTCGGCACACACCTGATCGACCAGGCCCTGCACTTGTTCGGTCCGGCCGCGGTGATCCACTCCGAACTGCGGATCCGGCGTCCCGATGAGAAGGCCGACGACGACGCGTTTGTGGCCCTTCAGCACGAATCGGGCGTTGTCAGCCACCTGACCATGAACATGCTCTGCGCCCAGCAAGGCCCGCGTTTCCGCGTGCTGGGCACCACCGGCGCCTTCACCAAGCACGGGATCGACCCGCAGGAACCCTACATCCTTGCCGGCGGCAGCCCGCTGGATTCCGACTACGGCGTTGAGGCGCCGGAATGGGCCGGATCACTGGGCCGCGACGGACACCTGGACGCACTGCCCACCGAACGAGGCGCCTACCCCGAGTTCTACCGGATTCTGGGAGACAAGATCCGCGGCGGCGGAACCACCTCCGAACTCCCGGTCCCGGTAGACCCAACTGACGCCGTCGAGGTCCTCAAGGTAATAGAAGCAGCCCGGGAACTGGCTTAAGAAAGAAATCGGCTGCTCCGTAACGGCCGTTCTGGGGGTCCAAAAGGGCGGTTACGGAGCAGCCGATGAAAACTGACTAGGCCGAAACGAGTTCGTGCCAGTCCGCGACGAGGGGCAGGTTGTGGGCCTCGGAGACGGAGTGGTGCGCCACGTGGCCGCCGGCGATGTTGAGCCCTGCGGCGAGGGCGGGATCACGGTCGAAGGCTGCCCGGACACCCAGGTTGGCCAAGGCCACGGCGTAGCGCAGGGTGACGTTGGTCAGGGCGTACGTGGAGGTGTTGGGAACGGCGCCGGGCATGTTGGCTACGCAGTAGAAGATGCTGTTGTGCACCTTGTAGGTGGGTTCCTGGTGCGTGGTGGGGTGGGTGTCCTCGAAGCAGCCGCCCTGGTCCACGGCGATGTCCACGAGGACGGAGCCCGGCTTCATGCGGGACACGAGTTCGTTGGTGACCAGCTTGGGGGCCTTGGCGCCGGGGATCAGCACGGAGCCGATGACCAGGTCGGCATCAACGACCGACTTCTCGATCTCGTACTTGTTGGACGCCACGGTCTTGAGCCGGCCGGCGTACTGGGCGTCCAGTTCGCGGAGGCGGTTGATGTTGATGTCCAGGATGGTGACGTCGGCGCCGAGACCAAGGGCCATTGCGGCGGCGTTGGTGCCGGCCACGCCGGCGCCAAGGACAACGACCTTGGCCGGGCGGACACCCGGGACGCCGCCGAGGAGGACGCCTTTGCCGCCGGCGGGTGCCATCAGGGACGTGGCGCCAACCTGCACGGACAGCCGGCCGGCTACCTCGGACATCGGTGCCAGCAGCGGCAGCGCGCGGCCTTCCTGCACGGTTTCGTAGGCGATGGCGGTGACGCCGGAGTTGATGAGCTCCTGCGTAAGTTCGGGCTCCGCGGCGAGGTGGAGGTAGGTGAACAGCACCAGGCCTTTGCGGAAGCGGTGGTACTCGGCCTTGATGGGTTCCTTGACCTTCATGACCATGTCTGCCCGGCCCCAGACGTCATCGGCGTCGGCCACGATCTCTGCGCCGGCGATCGCGTATTCCTCATCCGTGATCCCTGATCCGAGCCCGGCACCGCGTTCCACCAGGACGGTATGGCCGCTGCTGCGGAACTCGTGAACCCCGGCGGCGGTGATGGCGACGCGGAATTCGTTGTTCTTGATCTCTTTGGGGACACCGATGATCATTTGGGGCTCCATGTTCTCGGACCGGATGGGTCCGAAATTGCGGGGAAAGGTTGTGATTCCAGAATAAATCCGGCTGTGACCCACCTGACAGGAAAGTGGGATCCTGCCCTGGCGGCATCCGCGTAATTCCGGGCTTTTCGGTTTTCTTAGGTCGACAAATGTTTAGCCTGGGGGCGTCAGGTGTCGCCTCGTGTTTGTTCGCCGGAAGAGCCTGCTGAGCAGTACTGTTAGCCCATGCAGCAGGATGTGGAAGCGCTCGTAGAGCAGGTGGCCCAGAAGCTCGGACGCGGTCTCTCACTGGAAGATCTGGACGGCCTGCTGCTCGCCTACAGCTCCAACCAGTCCCACGCCGACCGGGTCAGGGTGAACTTCCTGTTGAGTAAAAGGGTGCCGGCCGATGTCAGTGCCTGGCAGCTCTCCCATGGCATCGCCACAGCCGTCCGCCCGGTGATAATTCCCGCCAACCCGGACCTGGACATGCTCGGCCGCGTCTGTGTTCCGCTGATGGTCCGCGGGTTCCGCGTGGGGTACCTGTGGGTGCAGCAGGACTCCGCAGAGGAAAGCCCGACGGCGATTGTCTCCCAGTTGCCGGCGGTGACCCATGAGATTGAGCTGCTTTCCGGCATGCTCCTGGACTCCAACACCGCAGAGTCCGAATTCCGGCGCAGCCGCGAACGCGAGTTCCTGGCGGCCTGCTCCGGCGAGGCGAACGCGGTGGCGGCCATTGCCGGCTGGAAGGAAATCCAAGGCAAGGGTCCGTGGCAGGTGGTCACAGTGCTCGACGCCGACGGCTGGGCAGGCGGTCCTGACCCCATCGCCTCCACGCTGATCCACCGCTCGGCCGCGCTCCAGGCCACCATCGGTGTGGACAAGGCGTTGTTCAGCGCGGGTACCGAAACCCACTCGGTGGTGCTGTTCAGTGAGTCGGTGGGCCGCGCCAACCACGCCCAGGTCCTGGTCCACTACCAGTTGGAGCTCGCCAAACGTTCCGGCCGCCCGGTGCACCGCATCATCCTGGGCATCAGCGAGGGTTTCGCGAAGCCGCGCGAGCTGGCAGAGGCCTACCGGCAATCCCGGCAGGCGGCCCAGGCGGCCGCGGTGGATCCCCAGCTGGGCGAACTGGTGGACTGCCGGTCCACCGGGGTCTACCAACTGCTGGCATCCGCCGGCGGCGGCGCGGGCGCCTGGGCCGACTCCGCGTCCGTCTACGTCCGGATGCTGGAGGACCACGACCGGAACCATGAGCTCCTCCCGGTGCTGGAGCTCATCTACGACAACGACGGCTCCGTCCAGGACGTTGCCACCAAACTCCACCTGCACCGCAGCAGCGTCTACAACCGGCTGGGCCGCATCCGCCAGCTCCTCGGCGTCGACCCCCTGAAAGGCATGCCCCGCCTGGAACTCCACGCCGCGCTGAAGATGCGGCGCTGGGCGCTGCGTCCCCGGATCTAGCTGGTCCCGGCCGCCTGCTCGTTTTTCTTCTGCTGGTCCAGCCACGCCATGATGGCCGCCAGCCTGATCCTGCGGTGCGTGCCGCGGTATTCCACCGGGATTTCGCCGCGGTCTGTCATGTTGCGCAGATACGTGTGGGAAATGCCGGCGAGTTCGGCCGCCTGGGAGGTGGTGAGCATCTCCTCCACGCTGCTGACAGTCACCGCTTCGCCGCGGCTGAACCGGCTGAGAAGGTCGACGACGGCGTCCCTCGCCTCGGGCGTCAGCCGGTGGACGGTGCCGTCCACAAAGACCGTGATGTCGTGGCCGCCTTCCAATGCCTGCCGCAGTTTTCCTGCGTCTTCGGCCGGCAGGCCGGCAGTCATTCGGGGAGCTATCAGTGCCATGCCAACAGCCTAACCCGGCACCTGCAGGGGAGGGCGGTATGCTCGCTGGGTGAAGCTCACCGGTGGCAGGGACATTGAAACAGGCGGCCTGACAGGCCGTTTGTACGCTTCAGTTGCGCCCGGGGACGACGGTCCGCGCCGGACCTATGTCCTGCTGCACGGAATTGGTGTCTCCCACCGCTACCTTGCACGGCTGCACCAGGAGCTTTCGCTGACGGCCGACGTCTATTCCTTTGACCTGCCGGGTTTCGGCGATGCGCCCAAGCCTCCGCGCCAGGTACCGGTGGGTGAGTTCGCCGCTTTTGTACGCACCGCGCTCGCGGCTGCCGGCGTGACATCCTGTGTGGTGGTCGGCCACTCCATGGGCACCCAGCATGCTGTGGAACTGGCGCTGCAGGAGCCGGATCTCGTGGCCGGGCTGGTGCTGATGGGACCGGTGGTGGACCCCCGCCGCAAATCAGTTGCGAGGCAGGCGCTCGCCCTGACCCGCGACGCCATGTTCAGCGAAAGCCTGTCCGCGAACGCCATTGTCTTCTCGGACTATTTCCGGGCCGGCCTCCGCTGGTACCTCACCGAGTTGCCCGTCATGATGCAGTATCCGCTGGAGGCCCGGATCAGCGGCGTCAGCCAGCCGCTGCTGGTCCTCCGCGGCAGCAAGGACCCGATTGCCGGCCGCGACTGGTGCCGCCTGCTGGCAGCCCGGACCCCCCAGGGCAGCGCAGCCGAAATCCCCGGCCACGGCCACGTTTTCCAGCACACCGCCACGGGGCCCGCGGCCGCAGCGATCAGCAGTTGGGCCCGGGCAGTGGACGGCTTCGGCGTGACAGCCTGAACGGCGGCACCTTCTGAATGCGCCACCGCCGCAATGAACCGGCAACCGGCGCGCACCGCGTGAGGTGAGCGCCGGCGTCGTACTCTTCGTGGCGCCGCCTATTCGGCGTCCAGGTCCGTTTCCAGGAGCTTGACCAGGGAGTCCAGCGCCGCGTCGGCGCCGTCACCTTCGGCGCGCAGCACCACCACATCACCCTTTGCGGCACCGAGGGTCATCAGCGAGAGGATGCTCGAAGCGTCCAGCGCGTCATCCTCCGGGTCGCCCTGCATGGCGATGGTGACGTCCACTCCCACATCGCCGGCAGCCTCGGCGAAGAGCGCGGCGGGGCGGGCGTGCAGGCCGGAGCGGCTGGCGATGGTGGCGATGCGTTCGGGCATTGTTCCTCCTGGTAGGTGTTTGTAGTGGTTGGCGGGGCGCCGGAGCCGGCTGCTCAGAGCCCGAGCTCTTCAAGCACGGGAAGCTTTTCGCGGACCCAGGCACGCGCCTCGGTGGCGCTGGGCGCGGACAGTGCCAGCTTGGCCAGCTGCTGCGCCTCGGCCAGGGTGACCGTCTTCAGGACCGCGGCCACGGCGGCAAGGGAACGCGCCGTCATGGACAGCGTGGTGACGCCCAGGCCGGTGAGTACGACGGCGAGGGCCGGATCCGCGGCAGCCTCACCGCAGACGCCCACAGGCTTGTTGTTCCCCTCGGCGCGGGAGCCTTCCACCGTAAGCCCCACGAGGCGGAGGACAGCCGGCTGCCACGGCGTGTTCAGGTTGGCGAGCGGGCCCAGCTGGCGGTCGGCGGCCATGGCGTACTGCGTGAGGTCGTTGGTACCCAGGCTGGCGAAGCCCACTTCACGCAGGATGGCTTCGGCGGTCAGTGCAGCGGACGGGACCTCCACCATCACGCCGGGGGTCCTGATCCCGGCGTCGGCGCACATGGACGCAAAGCGCGCAGCCTCTTCCGCGGTCGAAATCATCGGAGCCATTACCCAGACGTCCGCGTCGGACTGCGCCTCTGCCAACGCGATGGCTTCCAGCTGGCGGTCCAGGACGCCGGGGGTGGTGAAGTCCGTCCGGTAGCCGCGGACGCCCAGGGCCGGGTTGGGTTCCGTGGAGTCGGTCAGGAACGGAAGCGGCTTGTCGGCGCCGGCGTCGAGCGTGCGCAGGACCACCTTCTTGCCCGGGAACGCATCAAAGACGCTCTTGTACGCGGCGGCCTGCTCTTCGACGCTGGGCTCGGTGTCCCGCTCCAGGAAGCAGAACTCGGTGCGGAACAGGCCCACGCCCTGGGCGCCAAGTTTTGCGGCTGCCTCGGCATCCTTGCCGCCGCCAACGTTGGCGAGCAGGGGCACCAGGTGGCCGTCCGCCGTCGCACCCGTGCCGCTGAATTCAGCCAGCAGGGAGGCGGTGGCCGCCCACGCCTCCGCTGCGGCACGCAGGGATTCATCGGGCTCGGCCGTGATGGTCCCACCCGCGCCGTCCACGTAGACTTCCGTGCCCTCCTCGAGTTCGTCCACGCCGACGGCAGCCACTACTGCCGGCAGGCCGAGGGAGCGGGCAATGATGGCGGTGTGGGACTGCGGGCCGCCGCCGGCTGTCACAAGTGCCAATACCTTGTTCGGATCCAGCGTGGCGGTGTCCGCCGGCGCCAGGTCCTCGGCCACCAGGACGAACGGGGTACTGGAGGCCGGAATGCCGGGCGCGGGGACGCCGCGCAGCTCGGCAACGATCCGTGCACGCACGTCCAGGACGTCGGTGGCGCGTTCGGCCATGTAGCCGCCGAGGTTATGAAGCATTTCGGAAACGGAGGAACCCGACTCCCAGATGGCGCGCTCGGCGGAGGTGCCGCGGGCCACGAGCTTCGCCGCACCCTTGATCAGCATGGTGTCCTTGGCCATCAGTGCCGTGGCTTCCAGGACTGCCTTGCCGTCACCGGTGGCGTGGGCGGCACGGTTCTTCAATTCGTCGTGCACGGCCTGGGAGGCGGCCTTGAGGGCGGCTGTCGCGTCCTCGGCGGTGACTCCGGCGGGCAGCGGCTCACCTGCCGGGGGTTCGCTGATCGGTTTGGGCATCTGGCGGATGGTTCCGATGATGCGGCCGGGGCTGACGCCTACTCCTGGGAAGGTCTGCACTGAAGGTCCTCATTCTCTGCCGTTTGCCAGGCCCGCCCAAGGTGGTCCCGGCGCCATGCCGGGGCCGCCGCGACAACCATGTGCGACGGCGGAAACGTGCCTGAAAAAATTGTATGTGATTCAGTTCATATAGCAATGCTATAGGTGATAGGGTAGCGGCTATGAGTTTGGATGGCCAGCTTCCCCCCAAAATGCGACTGCTCAAAGCAGCGGCAGAATTGCTGGCAAAATCCGCGGGGGCATCCGTTTCCACCCGCCAGATCACGCAGCTGGCAGGAGTCACGGCGCCCACGCTGTACCACCACTTCGGTGACAAGGAAGGTCTTTTCGACGCCGTTGTCGCCGCGGGATTTGAGGAATACGTTGCGGGTGAGAGGGATTTCGCCCCGTCCGGACAGCCGCTGGAAGACATCCGGCGGATGTGGGACAACCACGTCCAGTTCGGGCTCAACCAGCCCGAACTGTATTTGGTGATGTTCGGCAATATCCGTCCGGAAAGCCGCCCCGCCATCGTTGCCGATGCCGAGGCTTTGCTTGAAGAAATGTTGACCAAAGCAGCAGCGGCAGGCCAGCTGAACGTCCAGCCCCGGGAGGCCGCCAGGTCCATCCTGGCCGCCAACGTGGGTGTGACGCTCATGCTGATCGCTGAGCCCGTTGCTGAACGAAACCTTGAACTGTCCACCATGACCCGGGACGCCATGATCTTTGCGGTGTCCACGGAGCAGGCCGCAGGAGCTTCCCCGGAAGACTCGGGAAAGTCCTCGGTGGTGGTGGCTGCGATCGCCCTGAACGCCGCACTCCAGGCATCGCACTCGGACCAGCTCTCCAGCTCGGAACTCAAACTGTTCCTCGAATGGCTCCACCGGATCTCCACCAGCACTTCGTCGTAAATATCGGACCCATCCTGCGCAGCAGCAGGAATGACGGTTAGGAAATCACATGGCAACAGAGACAGTTGCAAAACCCCGCACCAGCGTGCGGGTCGGCGTCCAGAAGTTCGGGACGTTCCTGTCCGGAATGATCATGCCCAACATGGGGGCGTTCATCGCCTGGGGCCTCATCACCGCGCTCTTTATCGAGAAGGGCTGGATCCCGGTCCCAGGGCTGGGAGGCTTCGGCACCAACGCTGACGGCGATCCCAACGTTGGCCTGGTTGGCCCCATGATCACCTACCTGCTGCCCCTTCTGATCGCGTACACGGGCGGCCGGATGGTCTATGACGTCCGCGGCGGCGTCGTGGGTGCCATCGGCACCATGGGCGTCATTGTGGGCGCCGGTATTCCGATGTTTATCGGCGCCATGATCATGGGTCCGCTTGGCGGCTGGACCATGAAGAAGATCGACTCCCTCTGGGACGCCAAGATCCGGCCCGGCTTCGAAATGCTGGTCAACAACTTCGCCGCAGGCATCTGGGGCGCCCTGCTGGCCATGCTTGGCTTCTACGGCATCTCTCCGCTGGTCACAGCGTTCAGCACAGGCGCCGGAAACGTGGTGCAGTTCCTGGTCAACAACGGCCTGCTGCCGCTCACCAGCATCTTCATCGAGCCAGCCAAGGTGCTGTTCCTGAACAACGCCATCAACCACGGTGTGCTGACTCCGCTGGGCATCCAGCAGTCACTGGACCAGGGCAAGTCCATCCTGTTCCTGCTCGAGGCCAACCCCGGCCCCGGCCTGGGCATCCTGCTGGCGTACATGTTCTTCGGCAGGGGTGTGGCCAAGGCGTCAGCCTCCGGTGCTGCCATCATCCACTTCCTCGGCGGCATCCACGAGATCTACTTCCCCTACGTCCTGATGCGCCCGCTCCTGATCCTGGCTGCGATCGCCGGCGGCATGACCGGCATCGCCACCATGGCCATCACCGGTTCCGGGCTGGTTGCCCCCGCGGCGCCCGGATCGATCCTTGCAGTACTCGCCCAGACCTCGCGTGACAGCTACGTCGGGGTGATCCTGGCGGTAATTCTTGCCACCACGGTTTCCTTCCTGGTGGCCTCCGTGATCCTCAAGACCACCAAGCACAGCGACGAGACGGACCTGACTGACGCCACGTCCAAGATGGAATCCATGAAGGGCAAAAAGAGCTCAGTTTCCTCGGCCCTGACCGGCGCGGGTGCAGGCGCCGGTGCGGGTGTTGGCACGGCCGTCCTCGCAGGCCCCATTAAGAACATTGTGTTTGCCTGCGACGCCGGCATGGGCTCCAGCGCCATGGGCGCCTCGGTACTGCGGAACAAGATCAAGGCCGCCGGTTTCCCCGACGTCAAGGTCACCAACGCGGCCATCGCCAACCTCAACGACACGTACGACGTTGTCATCACCCACCAGGACCTGACCGAGCGGGCCAAGCCGGCCACGTCCAGCGCGGCGCACTTCTCGGTGGACAACTTCATGAACAGCCCCCGCTACGACGAAATTGTGGAACTGGTCAGAGAGCACAACGCCGGGGGTGCAACGCCCGACGCCGGTGCTGCCGCCGCCAGTGCTGCCACTGCCGGAGCAGCCGCGGCAGGCCACGGCGCCCACGTCGCCGATGCCCCCGTTGACGGCGCAGGTGCTGCCGGCAGCGGGACCGCAGCTGCCGCCGGGACCCAGGCGCCGCCGTCGGACATCCTGGTTGCCGAGAGCGTCATCCTCAACGGCCGCGCCACCACCCGTGACGCCGCCATTGACGAAGCGGGCCGGCTCCTGCTGGACCGCGGCGCTGTGGACGAGGGCTACCTCGCGGCGATGCACGAGCGCGAAGAGTCCGTGTCCACGTACATGGGCAGCTTCCTGGCCATCCCGCACGGCACCAACGCAGCCAAGGACCACATCATGAAGTCCGCGGTGTCCGTGATCCGCTACCCGGACGGCATCGACTGGAACGGCAAGCAGGTCAAGTTCGTGGTGGGCGTTGCCGGCATCAACAACGAGCACCTCCACATCCTGTCCTCCATCGCAAAGGTCTTCACCAACAAGGCCCAAGTGGCCCAGCTGGAGGCCGCGACGTCCGTGGACGAAGTCCTGGAGCTGTTCGGAAAGGTCAACGCATAGTGAAGGCAGTACATTTTGGCGCCGGGAACATCGGCCGCGGGTTTGTTGGGCTGCTGCTGCACCAGGCCGGGTATGAGGTGGTGTTCGCCGACGTCGCGGACGACCTCATCACCCAGCTGGCGGCAGCGGACAGTTACAACGTCAACGAGGTGGGCGAAAACCCCACCGTCCGGACAGTGGACAACTTCCGGGCGCTCAATTCCGCCACCCAGGAAGCGGACCTGGTGCGGGAAGTCGCGACGGCGGACATGGTCACCACCGCCGTGGGGCCGCACATCCTGAAATTCGTGGCGCCCGCCATTGCCAAGGGCATCGCCGCGCGGGACGCCGGACTGGCGCCGCTGCAGGTCATGGCCTGTGAGAACGCCATTAATGCCACCGACATCCTGCGGACCGAGGTGGCAGCCCTCTGGGACGACGCCGCCGGCTCGCTGGACTCCCTGGCGGTGTTTGCCAACACGGCCGTGGACCGGATCGTGCCCAACCAGGAACCCGGCCAGGGCCTGGATGTCACGGTGGAGACGTTCTACGAGTGGGTCATTGACCGGACCGCGTTTGGCGACGCGGCGCCGGTGATTCCGGGTGCCACGTTCGTGGACGAGCTCTCGCCCTACATCGAGCGGAAGCTCTTCACCGTGAACACCGGGCATGCCTCCGCCGCGTACTTCGGGTTTGAGGCCGGGCTGGAGAAGATTTCCGACGCCATGGCCGACCAGGATGTGGCGGAGGACGTCCGCGCCGTCCTGGAAGAGACCAAGCAGCTGCTGGTGGCCAAGCACGGATTCAACAACGACGAGCAGGAGGCCTACGTCCAGAAGATCCTGGTCCGGTTCTCCAACCCGCACCTGCCGGACACGGTCAACCGGGTGGGCCGCGCCCCGCTGCGGAAGCTCAGCCGGCACGAGCGGTTCATCGGTCCGGCGGCTGAGCTGGCCGAACGCGGAATCGTGCCGGAGGCCCTGCTGGGTGCCATCGCCGCTGCCCTGCGCTTCAACGATCCGGCCGACGCCGAGGCCACGGAACTCGCGCAGATCCTGGCATCGTCCACGCCCGCGGATGCCACCGAACGGATCACGGGGCTGGAACCCGGACACCCGCTGTTCGCCGCCGTCTCCACCCTTGTGGAGGAGCGCCAGCAGGAAGGGGCAATAGCCCCGGCCTAACGCGGCCGTGCCCCTCCTCCCGTCCACCCATACCCCCGCCCACACCCGGACGCTCTCTCACTTAATGCGGGTTTTTCGGGAACCCTCTCGCACTTAACGTGGGTTTTCGGGCAACCCTCCCGCACCAAACCGCGACGCCGGCACTCACCCGAGTGCCGGCGTCGTGCGTTGTGATCCCAACCACAATCAGCCCGCTATGGCCGTTACGTTTTGAAGTTAGCCTCACCTTACTTATAGAGTGCAGGTACATTAGGCAACAAACGTGTGACCTATTAGCGGACTGGAGAATTGACGTGAAGAAGAAGCTTTCGAGCTACCTGGGGGCACTGGCGGCGGGAGCTGCGCTTCTGACCATAACCGCCTGCGGCGGCGCTGCCACCGCAACCCCCGCCTCCGAGGCGGCCCCCAGCATCACGGTGGAGCATGCCCAGGGCAGCACCGCCGACGTGCCGGTCAACCCGGAGAAGGTCTTCACGTTCGATCTCGGCGTTCTGGACACCCTCGACGCACTGGGCGTCGAGCCCGCCGGCGTCCCCGAGGCCAGCTACCCGGAGTCGCTCTCGAAGTACGCGGACGCGAAGTACGAGAAGATCGGTTCGCTGAAGGAACCCGACTTTGAAGCCGTCAGCGCCGGCGCCCCGGACCTCATCATCATCTCCGGCCGCACCGCCGGCGCCTACGAGGAACTGAGCAAGATCGCCCCCACCATTGACCTTTCCATCGATGCCAAGAACCCGATGGAGAGCTTCAAGGACCAGACCAAGAAGCTAGGCACCATCTTCAACAAGTCGGCGGACGTTGAAGCCAAACTGGCTGACGTGGATGCCACCATCGCCGAGACGCAGTCCAAGGCCAAGGACGCCGGCAAAGGCCTGATCGTGCTGACCTCCGGCGGCGAAGTCACCGCCTACGGCGCGGGCTCGCGCTTCGGCATCATCCACGACGTCCTGGGCGTTCCCACCGCTGCCGACGTCAAGTCTGAAGGAAGCCACGGCGAGTCCGTGTCCTTCGAATACATCAAGCAGGTCAACCCCGACCTCCTCTACGTCATCAACCGCGACACGGCCATCGGTGCCGAGGCCGCAGACGCAAACCCGGTCCTGGACAACGAGCTGGTCCAGTCCACCAACGCCGCCAAGAACAACAAGGTCATCAGCCTGGACCCCGCCGCCTGGTACATCGTTGGCTACGGCCTGAACAACGTCCAGGCAATGGTTGAGGCCGTTGCCGAATCGGTGGCCTGAGCTCCCTGACCACTGACTAACGCCCAATCATGACAACGACGGCGGTGCGGACCGCCGCGCCGGTAAGCCGCAGCCGGTCCCGCGAGTACGTGGGGCTGGTTGCGGCTGCCGCCGTTGTGCTGGCCCTGGCCACCGCGAGCATGTTCGTTGGGGTCAGTGACGTGTCGTTGCCGGCGCTGCTCGCCGGCGATCCCGCCGCCGTCGAAATCTTCTGGGTTTCCCGCGTCCCGCGCACCATGGCCGTGGTCCTGGCCGGCATGGCGGTGGCCGTGGCCGGGCTGATCATGCAGCTGATGGCCCGGAACCGTTTTGTGGAGCCGTCCACCGTGGGGACCGTCGAGTCCGCCACGCTGGGCATCCTGGTGGTCACTGTGGCCATTCCGACGGCACCGATCCTCCTGCGGATGGGTGTTGCCAGCATCTTCGCGGTCCTGGGCACGGCGCTGTTCCTTGCCATCCTGCGGCGCCTGCCCACCCGGAACACCCTCCTCATTCCGCTGGTGGGCATCATGCTGGGCGGGGTCATCGCGGCCGTCACCACGTTCTTCGCCTACCGCTACGACCTGCTCCAGACCCTGAGCAACTGGATGATCGGGGACTTCTCCGGCGTGCTCCGCGGCCGGTATGAGCTGCTGTGGATCGTGGCCGCGCTGATGCTCGTGGGGCTGCTGGCCGCCGACCGGTTCACGGTGGCCGGCATGGGCGAGGACTTCACCACCAACCTTGGCCTCAACTACAGGGTGACCATGCGGCTGGGCCTCATCATCGTCTCGCTGATCTCGGCCGTGGTGGTGACCACCGTGGGCGCCGTGCCGTTCCTTGGCCTGGTGGTACCCAACATCGTTTCGCTCCTGTTCGGCGACAACCTGCGCCGCGCCGTACCGTGGACGGCCCTCTTCGGGGCCGGATTTGTGCTGGTCTGCGACATCATCGGCCGCACCATCCGCTATCCCTACGAAGTTCCCGTGGGCATGGTGATGGCCGTGGTGGGGGCCATCCTGTTCCTCGTCCTGATCCTGAGGAAACGCAATGCCTGAAACCGCCACACCCAGTCCTGCCATTTCAGGCACGCCCGGTGCGCCCACGCTGAAACCTGCCGCGCCGAAGCCCGGCGCGCGCCTGCGGAACAGCATCCGGAACGCGCCGCCGCGCCTGGTGATCGGCATACTGCTGGCCGCCACCGTCGCCGCAGTCGTGTTCTTCCTGTTCAGCGACCTCAAAGGCAACGTGGGCTACGTGCTTCCACGGCGTGCCCTGAAAGTGGCCGCAATGCTGCTGGTGGCCGTCGCCGTGGGCGTTTCCACCCTGCTGTTCCAGACCGTCACCGCCAACCGGATCCTGACGCCGTCCATCATGGGCTTTGATTCGCTCTACATCCTGGTGCAGACGGCGCTCGTCTTCACCGTAAGTGCCGCGGCAGTGACCGCTGCGCCGCCCACGCTGCAGTTCGGCGTCGAAGTTGTCCTGATGGTGGCCTTCAGTGCCCTGCTGTACCGCTGGATGTTCACCGGCGCCACCCGGTCGCTGCACCTCCTGCTGCTGGTGGGCATCATCCTGGGCAGCCTCTTCCGTGGGTTCTCCTCGCTCCTGCAGCGGCTCATGGAGCCCAGCGAATTCATCATCCTTCAGGACCTCTTTTTCGCCAGCTTCAACAACGTGGATCCTGCCCTGCTGGGCGTCTCGGCCGTAATCATCGGCGTTGTCTGCGTCGGCGTATGGCGGGCGCGGCACACGCTGGACGTCCTGGCCCTGGGCCGGGAACTGGCCATCAATGTGGGGGTGGACCACCGCCGTGTGGTCATGCGGAGCCTGCTGGCCTGCTCCCTGTTGGTTGCCGTGTCCACCGCTCTGGTGGGGCCCGTGACGTTCTTTGGCCTGCTGGTGGTCAGCCTCGGCTACCAGCTCTGCCGCGACTTCAACCACGCCCGGCTGATCCCCATTGTGGTGCTGATCGGTGCCGTGGCGCTGGTGGGCGGGCAGCTGATCCTGGAGCGCGTCTTCGGCTTCGCCACCGCCCTGAGCGTGGTCATCGAGTTCGCCGGCGGCATCCTGTTCCTCTACCTCCTGCTGAAAGGCTCGCTGAAATGATTGACGTCCGGAACGTCTCCAAGAGTTACGGCGGCCAGCAGGTCCTCGACGACGTCACCTGCATGATTCCCCGCGGCGGCATCACCTCAATCATCGGGCCCAACGGCGCGGGCAAGTCCACGCTGCTGTCGCTGATCAGCCGGCTCCAGCCGCTGGAAAGCGGTGCCGTCTCCGTGGCCGGGCTGGACATCGCGGCCACGCCCAGCCGCGATCTGGCCCGCACCATGGCCATCCTCCGCCAGGAAAACCACCTGACCATGCGGCTGACGGTCCGCGACCTCGTGGCCTTCGGCCGCTTCCCGCACTCGGGCGGCCGGCCCACTGTGGAGGACCTGGCCAAGGTGGAGGAGGCCATCGCGCACCTGGACCTGAGCTCCATGGCGGACAAGTTCGTGGACGAGCTCTCCGGCGGCCAGCGCCAGCGCGCCTACATCGCCATGGTCCTGGCGCAGGACACCGAATACCTGCTCCTGGACGAGCCGCTGAACAACCTGGACATGAAGCACTCGGTGGAGATGATGCGGCTGCTGCGCCGGCTGGCTGACGAGTTGGGCAAGACCATCGTCCTGGTGGTCCACGACATCAACTTCGCGTCCTGCTACTCGGATACCATCCTGGCCATGAAGGACGGCCGCCTGGTCCATCAGGGCACTCCGGCGGAGATCATGCAGGCCGCCATGCTGCACGACGTCTATGACATCGACATCCGCATCGAAGAGATCGACGGCAACCGCATCGGCGTCTACTTCGCCTGACCCCCGACGCTCTCTCACTTGATGTCGGTTTTTCGGCGACGCTCTCTCACTTAATGCGGGTTTTTCCGAAACGCTCTCGCACTTAACGCACGACGCCGGCACTCACCGTGAGTGCCGGCGTCGTACTTCATCTGTGGCTGGCCTAGTCCGTTGGCGGCAGGGCGTCGAGTGGTGTCTGCGCCCGCGGCGCGAGTGCCGCGTCAAGATGGCGCATGACCAGCGAGGCAGCAACAGGGCGGCGGAAAACGCAGGAAGAAGAGCGTGACGAGCTGAAAAAGCACTTGGAGGACTGCGCCGAGTGCCTGGGAATAGCTGGGACCAAGCACCAACAGCTGCATGATCTGTGGAGCAAGAATGACTGCGAACGCGCCGATGGCACCCGTGATAATTCCCGCGTGCAGCGTCTTCCTTGGCAATCCGGAAACCGTGGTGTGATCCATGACAGGCTCTCCCCCAATTGACTGTAGGTGCCAGCGTACGGTCCTCCGGCGGTGGCGGTGTGGAATGCTGGTGGGGTGAATACCGGTGCCGTTGCCCCCTTGCTGACTGCCGACGTCGACGGCGGGGCGATCAGTCTCCGGCGCGCCTTACCGGCGGACCTCCCGGCCATCGTGGCGCTGTTGGCCGACGACTCGCTGGGCGCAGGCCGTGAACAGAGCCAGGACATGACGCCGTATGAGCAGGCCTTCGAAGCGATCGACGCCGACCCGGCCCACCTTCTGGTGGTGGGGGAGCTGGTTTCCCCAGGCGCTGAGACAGGCCAGGTGATCGCAACTTTCCAGCTGAGCTTCCTCCCCGGCCTCTCGAGGCAGGGCGCGTGGCGCTCTCAGCTTGAGGCGGTGCGGGTGGCCGAGAGCCTCCGTGGCCAGGGCATCGGCAACCTGATGGTGCAGTGGGCCATCGACGAGTCGCGCCGCCGCGGCTGCACTCTGATGCAGCTGACCACCCACAAATCCCGGACGGCCGCCCACCGCTTCTACGAACGGCTCGGCTTTGACGCCAGCCACGAGGGCATGAAGCTCACGCTCTGAGGGTGGCGGTCAGGCCTTCCTGGAACCCTTGGCCACAAAGAGGGTCTCTGCCTGCTCCAGGGACATGCCATTGGTCTCCGGCACCTTGAACATCACAAAGAAGAACGATGCCGCAGCGAACAGCGCGTACATGGCGTAGGTCAGGGGCAACGAAGCGGCGGCCATCACCGGGAAGCTGAGTGTGATGGCGAAGTTTGCCACCCACTGCGCCGCGGCAGCCAGGCCGAGGGCACGGGCACGGATCCGGGACGGGAAGATCTCGCCGAGGAGCACCCAGACCAGCGGGCCCCAGGACGCCCCGAAGCTGACCACAAAGATGTTGGCCGCGACCAGGGCCACCGGACCCCAGGCGCCCGGCAGGGAAATTTCGGACGCGGTGCCCACTGCAGAGGAGAATGCCAGCGCCATCGTGCCGAGTGAGGCTGCCATGCCGATGGAACCGGCCAGCAGGATGGGGCGGCGGCCGATCCGGTCCACGAGGGCGATGGCCACGAGGGTAACCAGGATGTTGGTGATGGAGGTTGCCACGGAAATGGTGAGCGAGTCCTTCTCCTGGAATCCCACGGCCTTCCACAGGGTGGTGGAGTAGTAGAAGATCACGTTGATGCCCACAAATTGCTGCAGGACGGAGAGGATGATGCCGATCCAGACCACGGCCTGCAGGCCGAAGGTCTTGCCCCGGAGCGAGCCCTTCTGGCCGGCCAGCTTGTCCTCTTCGATGGCGTCCTGGATCTCGCGGATGTGCCGGTCCGTGACCTCAGACGGGGCGATGGACTCGAACACCTTGCGGGCTTCGTCTTCCTTGCCCTGGACCACCAGGAACCGAGGGGATTCGGGCAGCGTGTAGGCGATCCAGCCGTAGACCACGGCCGGAACCGCTGCGGCGAGAAACATCCACCGCCACGCCTCGATGCCCAGCCAGAACGCCTGGTCTGCGCCACCGGCACTGGTGGCGAAGACGGCGTCGGACAGGAGGGCGGCGAAGATACCCGTGGTGATGGCCAGCTGCTGCAGCGAGGCCAGCCGGCCGCGGACGTGCCGCGGGGAAATCTCGGAAATGTAGGCCGGCGCAATCACTGAGGCGAGGCCGATGCCCAGGCCGCCCACCAGGCGCCAGAAGATCAGGTCCCAGACGCCGAAGGCGAAGCCGGTCCCGATGGCGCTGACCAGGAACAGCAGGGCGCCGAGCTTCATCGCGGGGATCCTGCCGTAGCGGTCGGCGACCTTTCCGGCGAGGAAGGCGCCGGCCGCGCAGCCCAGGAGGGCAATGGCCACGGCGAATCCGGTAACGGCCTCTGACAGTGCGAACTCATCCTTGATCGCATCCACCGCGCCATTCACCACGGAGGAGTCGAAGCCGAACAGGAAGCCGCCAACAGCACCCGCAAGTGCCAGCCAGATCACCCGCTGCGGGATTTTGGCGGCTGTCTGCTCCGTGGCGGTGGACATAGTTCTCCCTGGGTTTGGGGGTGGGTGGCTGCGGTGCGGACGTCGTCGGCTGCGGTACCGGCGCAGATTGGCCGGTGTGCACGTGCCAGTGTGGCACGTCACCGCCCGTCGTTCCACTTGGCGGCGGGCCGCCCGCCTCGCGATCGAGCGGTGAGATCCCGGCGCTAAGAGGCGCGCTTAACGCCGGGATCTCACCGCTCGATCGGGAGGGGAGGACCTCAGCGCTCCACGAGGATGCCGTCCGGATCGCACCAGACGGTGACACCGGGACGGAAGGTCACGCCGTCGAGCACTACATCCACGTCCACCTCGCCGGCGCTGGCCTTGGCGCTCTTGCGCGGATTGCTGCCCAGCGCCTTGACGCCGAGGTCCAGCCCGGCGATCGCCTCACGGTCGCGGATGGCGCCATTAATAACGACGCCGGCCCACCCGTTGGCGACGGCACTCTCGGCAATCATGTCCCCCATCAGGGCCGTGCCCAGGGAACCGCCGCCGTCCACCACCAGGACGGCGCCGTTGCCCGGGGTGGCCAGGGTGGACTTGACCAGCCCGTTGTCCTGGAAGCAGCGGATGGTCCGGACCGGGCCGCTGAAGTGTGAGCGTCCGCCGAGGGACTGGAACTGGAGGGACACGGAGGCGAGGTCCTCGCCGCGCTCGTCGTAGAGATCGGCGGTATTGACGGCGTCGGCGGGGCGTTGGGCGGGTGCGTTCATTGCATCTCCAGGTGTCCGGTGTCTGGTGTCCAGGGCGGTCCCCGCACGGCGTGCGCCGTATGACAAGCGGGGCTTGATGCCCACGATAGTCTGTCTCCAGAATTACCTACCGTTCCAGGGGGAACCAGCTATGAGCCTGCCCGACACACCCGCAGCGGCCGATCCCGGCCGTGCATCGGATCCAGGCTCCACGGGACAGCCCTTGGCAGGAGCAGGAAGTACGACGGCGGCGCTCGCCGAGCCGACGCAGAGGGTCACCGCGCGCTGGGTGACCGGCTTGGTGCTGGTTAACGTTGGCATCAACGCCGCGTTCTTTGGGCCCATCAACGTCTTTATCGCCGAGCAGGCCATTGGCATCGACGAAGCCAACAAGGAAGCCATCGCCTCCCTCGTACTTGGGTGCGGCGCCGCCGTATCCCTGGTGGCCAATCCGCTGTTCGGGGCGCTGTCCGACCGGACGGTTTCGGGTTTCGGCCGTCGTTCCCCCTGGGTCCTGGCCGGTGCCGTCCTGGCCACGGCAGCGTTGCTGGCAATGTCCGGGGCCACCTCTGTGGCCCTGATGGTCCTGTTCTGGTGCCTGGTCCAGCTGGGCGCCAACGCAGCCTACGCGGCCATCACCGCCGCCATCCCGGACCAGGTGCCGGTGCTGCAGCGCGGCGGAGTGGGGGGACTGGCGGCCCTGGGCCAAACGGCGGGCATCCTCCTGGGCGCCGTCTTCGGGGCGGTGGTGTCGGGAAACTTCATGGTGGGCTACACCATGTGTGCGGCCGCCCTGCTGTTCTCCGTGGTGCCGTACCTGTTCCACCGCAATGACCCGCCGCTGTCCAGGGAACTCCGGCCGCCGTTCTCGTGGGGCAGTTTCCTCAGCGGCTTCTGGATCAGCCCGGCCCGCCACCCTGACTTCGCCTGGGCGTGGCTCACCCGCTTCCTGGTCAACGTCTGCAACCAGCTGACGATTGTGTACCTGATCTTTTTCCTCGGGGACGTCCTCAAGCTGGAGAACCCGGCGCTGGGAGTCCTGATCCTGACCGGCATTTATGCGGTGCTGGTGATGATTACTGCGGTGATTGCGGGGCCGTGGAGCGACCGGGTGGGCAAGCGCAAGCCCTTCGTGATCGGATCCTCAGCCCTCATTGCCCTCGCGGGCCTGACCATGGCCTTCTTCCCGGTGTGGACCGGCGCCCTGGTTGGCGCCGCCATCCTGGGCATTGGGTTCGGCGCCTACCAGGCCGTTGACTTCGCGCTGCTGACGCAGGTGCTGCCGCAGGCCGCTGATCGTGGCAAGGATATGGGGGTCATTAACGTGGCCGCCTCGCTGCCGCAGGTGTTCGCGACCGGCCTCGCGTTCCTCGCGGTGACGTACTTCGGAGGGTACTTCACGCTGTTCATTACTGCGGCCGTCCTTGGGTTGCTCGGCGCCGTGTTCGTGGTCAAGATCAAAGGCGTGGACTGAGCCGGTAAGTTACCGTGCCGTATAGTTGAGGCCGACTGCAGGGCAACCGGGATGGGGACCCGCCTGCCGCTGCACCGTAAGTTCACTACCCCGGAATGCTGATGCCCGAGACCTTTCCCGACCATCCGCCCATGGCCGCCCGGCCCTCCACTCCACGGCAGAGGCTGCGTTATACACGCGTCCTCGAATCCGCCGGAGGGTTTGCCCGGAAGGGGCTGGAGTCAGTGGACCTGGCCGGGATCTCGGAGAAGTCAGGTGTTCCGCTGGGCACCGTCTACCGGTATTTTCCCTCACCCGCACACCTGATGCTGGCCCTCTATCGCCAGCAGTTGGATGAGCTCCAGTCGCGTGCCAGCACGTCAGCTGCCAGCTTTGGCGGCCGCGCCCTCACCGGCGTGGTTATGGAGATCTTCCACATGCGGGTGATGCAGCCCGCCGTTGAACAGTGCCTGGCCCGCAGCGTGTACCTCAAGGGCAGGGACACCACGGCCCTTCTGGAGGAGATCGACACCCTCAGCGAAAAGGCAGTGACAACCGCCTCCGCCGACGCCGTGGCGGCCCGGGTGCTCCTGCTGACGGTCACTGGTCTGGTCCAGTCCGTCCGAAACCGCCGGTTATCGCTCTTCGAGGCCGAAGAGGACCTGAAAAAGGCCTGCACCCTGCTTGCTCCGGTCGCTCCAGGCGCCCGCAGGGCCCATCGATCAGCGTAACTGGTCTAGACCAATGGGCGATTAAATACGCCTTTATGCAGTGATGTGGATCACAAATTGCAGTGACAAAACGATTTGGCGCGCTCTTCCGGTCACGAAACACAACTTTGCGCCAGTGAGCGCTGTTTATTATTGCAGGACCGGAGAGGATGGGAACCTGCCTCTGCAAAGGACTTCACCCCGGGCCCGCCACAACTGGGCCCACGAAGCGCCGAATTAGACCACCTTGAGCCTCCCTGCGCTTGAGCCATTCCGCGCCGTACGCCCACGGCTAGCACCAGGAGACAACGAAGTGTCCATTGACGCAATCGCACCCACTGACAACTCCGCCGCAACGGCCCTGACCGAAGCCGAGATTTTCGATGCCCACCAGGGCGGCAAGCTTTCGGTCACCAGCACCGTCCCCCTGTCCAACAAGCGCGACCTGTCCATCGCCTACACCCCGGGTGTGGCCGAAGTCAGCCGTGCCATCCACGCCAACCCTGAGCTCGCCAAGACCCTCACCTGGGCTCAGCGCCTGGTGGTAGTGGTCAGCGACGGCACCGCCGTCCTTGGCCTGGGCAACATCGGGGCCAGCGCCTCACTGCCGGTCATGGAGGGCAAGTCCGCCCTGTTCAAGACCTTTGGCGAACTGGATTCCATCCCGCTCGTCCTCAACACCACGGACGTGGACGAGATCGTGGAAACCCTCGTCCGGCTCCGCCCCAGCTTCGGCGCCGTCAACCTCGAGGACGTCTCCGCCCCGCGCTGCTTCGAACTCGAAGAGAAGCTCATCGAAGCCCTGGATTGCCCCGTTATGCACGACGACCAGCACGGCACCGCCGTGGTGGCCCTCGCTGCCCTGACCAACGCCGCCAAGGTCACCGGCCGCGAACTGTCCGGCCTTCGGGTGGTTGTTTCGGGTGCCGGCGCGGCCGGCATCGCCGTGGCCGAAATCCTGCTCACCGCAGGCATCGGGGACGTTGTGCTGCTCGACTCCAAGGGCGTCATCAGCAGCGCCCGGGCGGACATTGTGGCTGATCCGCAGAGCAAGAAGTCCCAGATGGCCCAGCGGAGCAACCCGCGCGCCATCACCGGCGGCCCGGGCGATGCACTGCTCGGCGCGGACGTCTTCATTGGTGTCTCCTCCTCCAAGCTGGATGAAGAGCACCTGAAGCTGATGAACGCCGGTTCCATCGTGTTCGCCCTCTCCAACCCGGACCCCGAAGTCCTGCCCGAGGTTGCGGTCAAGTACGCCGCCGTTGTGGCCACCGGCCGCAGCGACTTCCCCAACCAGATCAACAACGTGCTGGCTTTCCCGGGCATCTTCCGCGGTGCCCTGGATGCCGGCGCCCGCCGGATCACTCCCGCCATGAAGCTTGCCGCGGCACGCGCCATCGCCGAGCTCGCCGAAGAGGACCTGTCCGCTGACTACATCGTGCCCAGCCCGCTGGACCCGCGGGTTGCCCCCGCAGTGACGGCCGCCGTGGCTGCCGCTGTGGAAGCTGAGTAACCTCACCAGCCACACAGTTCCCTAACGTCCGACGGCGGTGCCTCCCATTCAACGGTGGGGCACCGCCGTCGTGCGTTGAGCCGGGCACAAGCCGGAGTGCCCGCCCCGTTGCCGGCGGGCCGGCGACGCCACCCTAAACTGGGGCTCATGAACTCCGAAACTGTTGTAAGCATCCTCTGTGGCCTTGCGATCCTGGTGGGAGTGGCCGGGACCATCATCCCGGTCTTGCCGGGCAGCTTCCTGATCGGCCTCAGCCTGCTGGCGTGGGCCATCTGGGGCGGTGCAGGAACGCTGGGCTGGGTGGTCTTCGCGGTGGGAATGGTGTTTGTGGTTGCCGGCATGTCCGCCAGCGCCGTCCTGGCCGGCCGGAAGCTCAAGCAGCACGGCATCCCGAACCGGAGCGTGGTCGTCGGCCTAATTGCAGGCGTCATCGGGATGTTCATCATCCCCTTCGTGGGCCTCTTTGTGGGGTTCGCCGCCGGTCTGCTGCTCAGTGAGCTGCACCGGACGCGACACATCCACACCGCAACCACCACCAGCTGGGCGGCGCTGAAGGCCACCGGACTGGGCATCCTCGTAGAGTTCGGGCTGGCCTGCCTGGCCGCCAGTACCTGGGTGATCGGGCTCTGGATCGCCGCCGTCACGTAGGGCGGCGACGCGCTCTCGCCGTAGCATGGAGAGATGACCGTGGGGGATGCCAGAGGACCGATTTACCGGGACACCCGGGATTTGACGCCGTTCGGAAACGTCCAGTTCCAGACTCCCGTCCGGGAGCTTGCCGGCAGCGTGGGCGGGCTGATCAACGGTGTTTTCGGTGGCCGTGATGCTGCGCTGATCGCCGTGGACGGCGACGTCCCCAGGCTGGGGATCATGCCCGGCCGGACGGTCAAAGCAATCCATAACGCCATCTTTACGAGCCGGGAACCGGAGCGGCTCATTGCCGTGGGCCGCACGTACCCGGGCTGGGCCGGCCTGTGTTCCGTTATGGCCGGCCTCCTGGCATACCAGCACGGCGGCTACCTGCGCGCTTCCGAGCTTCTCCAGCGGGGCCTGTCCATCAGGAACGACGACGACGCCAACCAGTATGCGGCCACGTACCTGACGCGGGTGGTCACCCGGGTCGAGGTCGCCGAGCGCATTGAAGTCCCCGTCCTGTTCGGGCAGGAATCCGTCTTCCTGGCACTGTCCCACTCCCTGCGCGAGACGGGCCAGCTGGAAGCCGCCCTCCAGACGGTAGCCGGCCTGCCGCCGTCGCTGCCCTCAGCGCTGGCCCGCTGTTCACTGGCGTTCGCGCTGGGGCGGGACAAGGAGGTGGTGATCTGGACTGAGGGCCTGATGAATTCCGATGACCTCTCGGCTGCGCTGCTGCTCCTGCGGGGCCGTGCGCTGCGGCGGCTCGGGGCGCACGCAAAGGCACACGAGGCGCTGAAGGAGGTGCTTCGCCGTCGGAAGACGGACGTGGTGCTCCGCAACGACGCCCTGACGGACCGCGCTCTTCTGGTGCTGGACAACGGCCGCAAATCCCTCAACCCGCGGGACTGGCTCCGGGGCAGGCCGGCGGAGCTGGAAACGTTCGAGGTGATCCGCAAGGACGTGGACGAACGCAGGCTGTGGGAGCAGGAGTGGGAGAACCTGGACGGGAAATAGGCTTGCCGGCCGCGGACGCCTTGTGGTGCCATCTGCCCCGGAGTACAACGGAGGGATGAGCGACGCAGTCCGGACCTGGATGGAAAAGTACATCGCGGCGTGGACCACCAACGAGCCCGCGGACATCAAGGCACTGTTCACTGAGCAGGCCGTCTACGCCACCCGGCCGCACGATCCGGATGCCTGGCGGGGGCGCGAGCAAATCGTCGAGCGCTGGCTGGTTGAGCGGGATGAGCCGGACGAATGGTCGTTCGACTGGAACCTGCTGGGGACCGACGGCGGCCTGGCGTTCGTTCAGGGCTTCACGCACTATTTTGGCGACCGGCCCAGCTATGACAACCTGTGGGTGATCCGGTTGGAGCCGGACGGCCGCGCGTCGGAGTTCACCGAGTGGTTCATGGAGCGCAAGGTCTAGGCGTGCCGGGCAAGGCCGGCCACCACGGGGACCACCTGCTCGGCCAGGAGTACTGAACCCAGCCCGATCATGATGATGCCGCTGGTCAGTGTGACTGCGCGCGCGGCGCCGGGGCGGGACTGCAGGAGCTTCCGGGCCATGAGTGCCACGCAGGTGTAGACGGTTCCGGCAAGCAGGACGAAGGTCAGTCCCAGCAGTCCGGACTGGACGGGCAGCGGGAAGGCGGCGTCCGGGCTGACGAACTGGGGGACCAGCGCGACGTAGAAGAGCAGTCCCTTGGGGTTGATGCCGCTGGTGCCCATGCCCTGCAGGAAGGTCCGGAGCTGGTTGACGGGCTTCCCGACGGCGTCTGCCGCACTGAAGGAGGCCCCGCGCCAGGAGCGGAGGGTACTGATGCCCAGCCAGAGGAGGTACCCGGCCCCCGCCACGGTGAGCCAGCCGAGGAGGCCTGGCATCCCCGACAGGAGCGCCGCCAGGCCCACCACCATCAGCAGGGTGTGCAGGACGTACCCGCCACACAGTCCGGCCACTGCCGGGACGAAGCTGCGCTGCCGCAGTCCGGCGGTGATCGAGTACGCCCAGTCCAGGCCGGGCGTGCAGGCGAGGGCCGCGGCAACCAGCACGAAGGCGAAAAACAGCTGGGGGTTCATGGGTGGGCTCCTGTCCGATGGCTACAGCACAAACCCTATGAACTTTCCGGCCATAAGTGCTTACCTTTTTCGCTGTCATCGGATCTAAATTGGTAAGCTTCTTGCGTGATCGACCATATTGACAGGAATATTTTGCGCTATCTCAAAGAGGATGGCCGAATGACTGCCACGGCGCTCGCCGCCAAGGTGGGTTTGACGGTGGCGCCATGCCACCGGAGGCTCCGTGACCTGGAAGCGTCCGGGGTGATCCGCGGCTACAAGGCGGACATCGATCCCGCCGCCGTCGGGCTCGGTTTCGAAGCAATTGTTTTCGTCACCCTGCGCCAGGTGGACCGCTCCACCATGGAGATCTTCGAGAACCGCGTGGCTGACTCACCCAACATCGTGGAGGCGCAGCGGCTCTTCGGCTCACCGGACTACCTGCTGAAGGTCATCGCCGAGGACCTGCCGGCCTATCAGCGTTTCTATGACGCCGAGCTCACGTCGCTGCCCGGCGTAGAACGGCTGACATCCACGCTGGTAATGAAGAACCTCAAGTCCAACGCGGGGCCGCCCGTCTAGATTCAGCCCCCGGGACCTCTACTCCTTCAGCAGCCCCGTGGTCCTGTATGGGATGACCTCGCGCAGGAACATGCTGGTGGACGTCCGGACGATCCCCGGGCAGAGTCTGATTTCCTCCGAGACGCGGTACAGATCGTCAGGGCTCGTGGCCACTACCCGGATCACCAGGTCGGTGTCGCCGGCGGGGGCGTGGCATTCCAGGACTTCGGGTATTTCACGGAGCGCGGCGATGGCTTCGTTGAGGTGGCTTTGGTCCAGTTCGGCACTTACTGCGGCCGCCACGCCGCGGCCCAGAGCGGACGGAAGCACGCGGCTGCTGTTGGGCCGGAGCGCACCCGACGCCGTCATCCGCTCCAGGCGTGACTGAACGGTTCCACGCGCCAGGCCCAGCCGTTGGGCCAGAACCATGATCGGAAGGCGGGGATCCTCGTCGAGGGCGTTAAGGATCCGCTTGTCGGTGGCATCCAATTCCTGCAATGTGATCATTCTCCGTCGGTCCATGCCATCTGCATTGATCAGTCTGACCAATGATTCCTATGCCGGTTGTGCCAACTGTAGGCTGTCTGGTCAAATGGTGGCAACAAGCAGGCAAAGGCTACCGCCGAATCCTGCTGGCTGACAGGCTCCCCGGCACACCACCCGGAAACTGGACACCGCTTCCCGCAAGGAGGCTGCCGCTGATGACACTTGTTCACACCACGGTCATTCTGCAATCACGACAAGAGCCCCTGAACTCCCGGGCGCCGAACCTTCGGCGTCAGCGGTAGCTGAGGGGCTTTTGTGTTGCCCCAATGCGTAGGGTTGATTCATGACTCCAGCCGGGCGCTTTGCCCCCAGCCCCTCAGGGGAACTCCACGTCGGCAACCTCCGCACCGCCATCCTTGCCTGGCTGTTTGCGCGTTCCACAGGCCGGGACTTCCTGCTCCGCGTTGAGGACCTTGACCGGGCTCGTGCGGGCGCGGAGGCAGAGCAGCTCCGCGATCTGGCGGCCATCGGCGTGACCTGGGATGGCGCCGTCGTCCGCCAGACAGACCGCGGTGCGGTGTACGACGAGGCAATCCGCCGTCTCAGTGACGCGGGACTGACGTACGAATGCTTCTGCACCCGGCGCGAGATCCAGGAGGCGCCATCGGCGCCGCACGCACCGCAGGGCGCCTACCCCGGAACGTGCCGCAATCTGAATCCCGCCGAGCTTGAATTCAAACGCTCCATCCGGCCTGCGGCGATAAGGCTCCGCGCGGACGTCGCGGAGTTCACGGTGCACGATGTATTGCACGGCGGGTTCACCGGGGTGGTGGACGATTTTGTCCTCCGCCGAAACGACGGTGTGACCGCGTACAACCTTGCGGTGGTGGTGGACGACGCTGCGCAGGGCGTCGATCAAGTGGTCCGCGGGGATGACCTGTTGCCCTCCACCCCTCGTCAGGCGTACCTTGCGTCTTTGCTGCATATTCCAGTTCCGGAATATGCCCATGTGCCGCTGGTTGTTAATCACGACGGCGCGCGGCTGGCTAAGCGCGACGGCGCCGTCACGCTGGCCGACCTCGCGCTGGCCGGCGTTGATGTGGCGGAGGTCCGGAATCACCTCCTGCAGTCCTTGGGGCTGCCGGCCGGCAGCCTGGAGAAGGCCCTTGCCGCATTCGTGCCGGGCAAGCTCCCGCGCGAACCGTGGGTGTGGAGTGGCTTGGGTGCGGACCGCCCGCGCTAGTTTAGGACGTGCCCGGCTAGGACGTGCCCGGCGCGTAGGCTGGAACCATGTCGGAACCTGAATTCACTGAAGCGCACGTCCCCCAGCCGGGATTCACCGTCGAGACCGCCCGGGTTTTGGCAGAGGTGGCGCACAACCGGCAGAAGGACAAGCTCAAGCGGCCCTACCGGGACCACGTGATCGCCGTCGGGGATGCCCTGGCGGATTTCGACGACGATATCCGGATTGCCGGCTATCTCCATGACATCGCTGAGGACACCCCCATCACCCGGCAGGCACTGCTGGAGATGGGCGTTCCGGAGCGGGCCGTGGACATCATCGAGCGGGTCACCAACCGGCTGCACGACAACCCCGATGACTATCAGGCCGGCATCCGCTACATTGCTGAGGACCACGACGCCGCCCTCGTGAAGATCGCGGACAACGCCCACAATTCCATGCCAGAGCGCGTGAAGGCGCTCGCCGAGAAGTGGCCGGACAAGCCGCCGGTAACGAAATACCGTGACGCCCGGCCGGTGCTGTATGCAGCCGTGGAGACGGAAGAAATCCGCAAGATCCTTGCCCGCGTCAACCCGTGGCTGCTGGAGGAACTTGATGACCGGTTGGATGAGCAAGACGACACTGACTACGAGAACCTCTCCTACGAGTCCTAGCGGACGTCCCTCCAGAGGTCCCGTTCCCAGGCGCGGGGGTCACGGATGAGGCGTGGTTCGGCCTCAAAGAGCATGGTGGTCCGGCTCCCGTGATTGTAGCGCGGCCAGCCCGGATCCCCGGTGGCGGCGAACGAAATCCAAGCGGAGTGGACGGTGTTGGCCAATTCCTGCGGCGGATCTGTGCCCAGGAGCGGCCCGAACAGCCTGGAGCCCTTGTGCAGGGCGTCGAAGACGAACGGCACTTCCATGGCGTGGACCGCGCCGAGCCCCGGGGCGGGCCAGCCAAACTCGTACATGTAGGTGCGGGCGGAGGCGGCCTGCGCCCCTGCGTGCGCGTCTGCCAAGCGGATGACCGGAATCCTCACCCACCAGTCGGTCTCCACGGCGGCCAGCAGTTCGCCGGGGGAGCTCGCAGGGTAGTGGGAACGATACTCGCGGAGTGCCTTTTCGGCCGGAAGGCCGTACGCGGATATGCGTGAGAAGACATCCACGCTCCTGACTTCCGCGAGGTCCTCTTCCGTGACTTTGGCAAGCACGCCGGTGATTGCCAGGAACAGCTTCCAGTCCTCGGCATTAGTGCCCACTATGAGGTCTACGGCCGCGCCTGAGCCGGCAGCGATCCGATCGATGGGCCGGCCGGGAATGACGTCGCCATCGATGGTCGGCTGCCACAGCATCAAGCTGGCAACGGCATCCTGTCCCCAGTGTTGCGGATCGGGCCGGGCGATGAGATCGGCCTTTAGCTCCGCTTGCGCTGCGAGCAGGCGCTGGGTGGGCACCGCCGCCATCGCGTCCCGGGTTGGCGGTACTCCGAGCTTTTCGGCGAGGAACCCTGCGATCCTCCGGGCGGTCCCGGTGGGGATCGCGTGGTGGGCAGCGCCGCTTTGCAGGATGGCCCGCCGGAACAATCCTTCTGCGCGGGGCGTCGCGAGGAGCACTCCGATGCTCATGGCGCCTGCGGACTGGCCGAAGACCGTGACATTGCCGGGATCACCGCCAAACGCTGCAATGTTGTCCCGGATCCATTCCAGGGCCGCGACCTGGTCGAGGAGACCGGCATTGGCGTTGCCGTCACCAAGGTCCAGGAAGCCGTCGGCACCCACACGCCAGTTGATCACGACGCACACCACACCATCCCTGGCGAAAGTTGTCCCGTCGTATGCGGCCGTTGAGCCGAATTCGAACGCGCCGCCTTGAATCCACACCATCACGGGCAGTCCTGCTGCGCCCGGGCCCGGGTCCAGACATTTAGATTCAGGCAGTCCGCGCCGCCCAGCCCGCTGTCCCACTCCGTACCTGCACTTTCCGGGGGCGCCAATTGGAAAGGGGCTGCACCGTACTGGCCGGCATCGCGGATTCCGCTCCAGGGCTGCAGCTGCTGCGGCGGACGGAACCGGTTGGCACCAGACGTTGGCGCCGCGTACGGAATGCCAAGGAAACGGTGGATGCCGCCGTCGGCGGTCCCGCGCAACTGCCCCTGCTTCGTTCTAACTACCGTGCTCATGCCTGCCGCCTCCACGGCCCGACGTTTCGGGTCATACCGTCACGTTGGCAGCTGTTGCGGGGCCGGTGCAGGGCCGAAAGTCACAGCCTACGAAGCAGCCTCCGCTTCCAGCTTCTGAAGGGCCTGATGGAGCCGTTCCGAGCCCCGGCGTTCGTCAATGACGATTGAGGCGGCAAGCGCCAGGACAATCACCAATAAGCACACCGGGACGGATGCCCCGGCGGCAGCCAGGCCGATGGATCCGGCCAGCACCACCAGCACGAAGGCGGCGACGGTGATGATGGTTCGGTCCGCGCCGACCATCGCGCTGTAAAGCCACGTCAGTGAGAGTTTGAACAGGGCGACGGGTACGGCGATGCTGGCCACAGCTATTGCCGCACTGATGTGCGCCTCATGGTCGATGAAGTAGGCGGCCACGTGCAGGCCTGCGCCGGTGGCCGCTATTGCCGCGAAGATGGGGATATGGCCGTAGCCGAACAGATATGACCGGTGCCGTCTCAAGTGCAGGGCACGGCCGGCGGGAAGCATGAAGTAGATCCACCACATGCCGAATGCCAGGGCGGTTCCACCGAAGCCAACAAGGGCGGCGTCAACGCTCCAGCCGTGATTGGCCACTATTGCCCGCAGGGTTTCAATCGCCCCGATAAGGCATTCACCCAAGGCGATGATGGCGAGGAGCCCGTAGCGTTCGGCAATGTGATGGGCGTGCCATGGCGTCGTAGCCTTACGTTCCGCGGCGTATGGTGTGGCCATCTCCAGCACGATCAGCGGCACCGTCATGGCGAACGTGGTGGAGATGTCCGCTTCGATGATGAGCACAGCGATCCAGCCAAGCTGGACTACGGCCAGGTACTTCGCGTAGCGCAGGCAGGTCTCGCGGCGGGCAGGGTCCTGTCTCGAAGCCCGCACCCACTGCGTCACCAGGGCAAGGCGCATCAGCACGTAGCCGGCAACAATGACCCTGTTGTCGACGTGGTCTCCTTCCACGAGGGAGTGGAACATGGGTTCGATGCCCATCGTCAGGATCAGAACGCCAACTATCTGCACCATGGTGACTACACGGAAGACCCAGTCGTCGGTGTCGTAGGCGCTCGCGAACCAGGTGAAGTTGATCCAGGCCCAGATCACCGCGAACATCGCAAAGGAGAATCCCAGCAGGCCAACGCCGACGTGGGCTTCCGCGATTTCGTGGGCAAACTGGCTGCCTGCGACTCCGAAGGCAATGACGAAGGTCAGGTCAAAGAAGAGTTCCAGTGGTGTGGCGGCACGGTGTTTTTCGTGCGGGTCCCGGCCACCCATGCTGGCCAGGGCGTGCCGGAGGGGATTGGAGGGCATGCGTCAAAGATTACCGCCGCAGAAACGGGCCTGCCCTATATTTCGAGGCTGCGCGACACGGCTCATCCGGTGCTGCCGCAGAGGCCTTGATGCGGCGCGGTGCCCCTCGGCTGTTCAGTCAGCCACAGAAAATCAGGGACGGAAGGACAAAGAAACGATTCCGGTTCCTGGAGCCGGCGCCCTAACCAAGCCCACTCCGTCACCGGATCTGCCTGTAGCTGGCTGTGGGGCAGTGAGGAGCCAAATTCCCCGTTGTGGAGTCCGTCCGCCATTTGGTCCGGCCAGTGGGGTGGTTCCCGGTCGGGTTGTTCGCTTTGGTAGTGGCGGCCGGTGGGTGAGATCCAGCCGGGCGGCTCGTCCGTGGTGGCTTCGGTGGGTTGCCAGGGTCTGGCGTGTTTGAGTCGGTGATGTTTGGGGCAGAGCTGGGCCAGGTTTGAGATCCCGGTGCTCCCGCCGTTGGCCCAGGCCTTCAGGTGGTCTGCTTCGTTGTCCAGGGATGGGTTGGAGCAGCCGGGGAACTGGCATTTGCCGTCCCGGAGGCGGAGCCATTGACGCAGCGCTTTGGGGATCCGGTAGCTCTCCCGGCCGATCTCCAACGGTGCCCCGTCCCGGGGATCGGTCAGGACCCGGCGGAACGACTCGGCACCATTGGCCACGAGAGCGCGGGCCATGGACGGCGGGATCGGTCCGTATCCGTCGAGGATGGCGGGTTCATCGGTCAGGCCCATCAGCGCGAACACCGGAACCGTGACGAGGACCTGGGCTGTCGGCGACGGGATCATCCCGGAAGCACCATTCAGAGTGCCGTCCCGAGTGCTGTTCAGGCCGCTTGCCCCACCGGTGGTCCCGTCCGTGTGATGGTCCGCGCCGAGGAGTAAGCCGGCGAGGATGTCCGTGCGTAGCTGGGTGAGGGTCCGGCCTTCGGTAGGGCACTGGAGGGCGCGGGCGTCTGCGGTGGTCCGTGCCCAGATCCCGGAAGCCTGATCGGCGGGCAGGTAAGCCGAGAGCCAGGCCATCCCGTCCCGGTCCGGACAGAATTCGACCCGACGGTCCGCGGCAGACCGGGTGTGGCGTGTTTCGATACTGACCGGGTGATGCCGCTCCCGCCACGTCCGGGCTTTGGCCCGGAACCGGCCCGGGACCATCCCGCCGGCCGCACCGCGGGCCGGGTTCGGGGCCTCCGGGTCCAGGAAGTGCGCTTCCAGGGCGTGGGCGGCGGCGGGCTCGAGGTTGGTAGTTTCGTCGACCATGATCCGGGCATGCTGCCACGACAACGTCCCCGCCTCCAGGGCCGCCAGCGTCAGCGGCAGAGCACGACGTAAGCGGTGAGCCTCGCCCAGCAGACTGCCGGCCGTGCGTTCACTGACCGTCAGGGCACAGGCGACCTCAGCCACGATACTCATGTCCTGGGCGGTGTGCTCCTGCGGGGACATGATGGGCCCCGCGATCACTTGGGCGGCTTCGTCGTAGCCGCCGGCCGCATGGACCTTCACAGCGGCGACCATCGCCTCCAACGCCGCCGCGCCGGACAGGACCGTCAGACACGCCTCAGCCTGCCAGCCCAACGGGTCCGAGTCAGCCGCCGAAGGGCCAGCTACACGACGTGCGTCGGCCGGTATATCCGCCAACCCCCGGAGCACACCGGCCAGCTGTAAAGCAGAAGCCGCGATGGCCTCCAACACCTCTGCACCTGCCCTGTTATCCATACCTCCAGCATGACAAGGGGGTACGACATTCAAGCGGTGCCAGGGGGTCCACCTCTAAAAGGAAATTGAAAAGTTCTTCGTGTCTCCGGGCCAGACCCGGGCTAGACCCGGCCGAGTGCGTCGATGTCCTCGAGGAAGTCCTGGTGCACTTCCTCGCTGACGGTGGTCCGGGTCTCCCCGATAGCGTCCAGGTAATCCTGCGTGGAGGGCCCCTTCCGGACCGCCTCCCGGACTGAAACGCTGCCGCCGGAAGCAGCGCCGCCGTCGTCGTACACTGCCTTTTCGAGCGCCCGCTGGGAGGCGCTGCGGGCGGCGTATTCGATGTCTGCGGGGGAGAAGCCCTCGGTCCGCTCCACGAGGAGTTCCACATCGACGTCGTCCACCACGGCGGCGGGGATGAAGCGCTGCCACATGGCTTCGCGGGCCTGGCGGTCGGGGAGGCCGATGGGGATGACGTAGTCGAACCGGCCGTGCCTGAGGAAGGCGCTGTCCAGGGCCTTGATGAAGTTCGTGGCGCAGACCAACAGGCGGCCCGGCTGCTCACGGAACGCCGGGATGATTTTCAGCAGCTCGTTGGTGACCCCCTGCAGCGGCGACGGCGGCTCGCCGGACCGCTGGGAGGCGATCTCCTCCACCTCGTCGATAAACACCACGCAGTGCTCCAGCTCGGCGATCTCCAGGAATGTTTCGCGCAGGGCACCGGCGAGTCCCTGGGGATCGGAGGCCAGGCGTGACGGGAAAACCTCCACGAACGGCCACTCCAGCCGGGACGCGATCGCCTTCGCGAACGTGGTTTTGCCGGTTCCCGGGGGACCGAACAGCACCACGGCGCGGGGCGGCACCACGCCGTATTCGTCGGCGAGATCGGCTTCCGCCAGGGGGAGGACCAGGCGCCGCTCGAGGAGCTCTTTTTCCTTGCGCATGCCGGCAACGTTTTCCCAGAGGTCCCGGGCCAGGATCCGGCCTCCCAGCTGGCCCAGCGCGCCGAGTTCCTGGCGCTGCACGGGAATGGTCCGCTCAAAGTAGCGGAGGTTTTTCTTGAGCGCGAAGCCGCGGCTAAGGAACGCCTCCACGCGGGTTTCGGCCTCGGGCATCAGGGCGGACAGCTTGTTGAGGCCGTGCGGCGCCATCCGGTTTTCGACGGCGGCGAGCAGCGAAGTGCCGATGCCCCGGCCGCGGTACTCCGGCAGCGTGGCGAGGAAAACGATCCAGCCCTGGTCATGCGCCGCACGTCCGACGGCGGCGCCCACCACCATGTCTCCCTGCACCGCCACCACGGCGTGGTCCTTCTCGCACGACGCGAGGACTTCGGAGAGGGCATAGACGGGCTCCACGTCGGAGGCTTTGAGGGTCTCCCACAGGTGCAGGATCCCGTCCAGGTCCGCTGAGTGGAAATCCCTGATCCGCCAGTTGGTCATGCAGTGTCTCCCGGGTGGTTCGTCGTTGAACTGCAGGTCGTGATGCGCGCAGAGCAGCTAGCCAGGCGCTCTGCTGAGCATAAGCGATCTGCCCGCCACGATGGGTTGCGGGAGGGTTGCGTTACACGGCGGACCCTAGGGGCCGCGACTGCGGTGGTCTGAATCAGACCTTGATCGGGACAGGGTGGATCTCGTCGGCGGGATGGCCTGCCCGCTCATGTATGCGCCGAACGGCATCCGCTGAGGGGGCCTCCGAGAGGCAGTAAACCAGACCCGATTCGGGGTCGGCCCAGGCGGATTTGAAGTCAACCTTCTCGTCTTCTTGGATGGCGAGATCGGCGTTGTGGGCTTCCCGAAGGGCCTCCTGGGTGATGCCAACCATGTTGCGATGTACATCCATGAATTCAGGCATAGTGCCAATGCTCCTTGACTTGGTTTCGCCGTTGAAACAGCCGGATGTGGCTGACGTTAGACCCGCATCTTTTCGGCGTCAAGAGGATCCGTTAAGCGACGACGGCGGCACCCGGGTTCTGTGGAAACAGAACCCGCGTGCCGCCGTCGGGCGTTACTGCCGCCTTACTTCCTGAAGGTGTCTGCGGCCGGGTTGGCGACCACCGGGGCGATGCCCGTGAAGCCGTCGCGGGCCTCGGCGATTTCGCGGATGCGGTGGCGGCAGGCGTACCAGCCGAACACCATCAATACCGAGGCGATGGCCGTGACCAGCATGGTGAGCGGGGACTCGATGAAGACCATAACCAGCACGCCCACCAGGAACAGCAGGGAGAGGTAGCCGGTGTACGGGGCGCCGAACATGCGGAAGGAAGGGCGTTCGAGCCAGCCCTTGTCAGCCCAGCGTTTGAGCTGGATCTGGCAGAGCACAATGGTTGCCCAGGTCATGATGATGCCCACGGACGCCACGTTGAGCACGATCTCGAAGGCCTGTGCGGGCACCAGGTAGTTCAGCGGAACGCCCAGCAGGGAGACTCCGGCGGTGATGGCAATGCCGCCGTAGGGGACGCCGGCTTTGTTCATCCGCCCCGCGAACTTCGGCGCGGAGCCGTTCACGGACATGGAGCGAAGTATGCGTCCGGTGGAATATAGGCCTGCATTGAGGGAGGAGAGCGCGGCGGTGAGGACCACCAGGTTCATGATGACGTCCACGCCCTGGATGCCGATGGAGCCGAAGAAGGTCACGAAGGGGCTGACGCCCTTCTCGTACGACGTGTACGGCAGCAGCAGGGCGAGCAGGATGACGGAGCCGACGTAGAAGACGGCGATGCGGAAGACCACCGAGTTGATGGCCTTGGGCATGATCTTTTCGGGGTTCTTGGTCTCGCCGGCTGCGGTGCCCACGAGTTCGATGGAGGCGTAGGCGAACAGGACACCCTGCATCAGGATGATCATGGGCAGGAGGCCGTTGGGGAACACGCCGCCGTTGTCGGACAGGAGGCTGAGGCCAACCTGCTGGCCGTCCACGGGGGTGCCGAAGATGACGAAGTAGGTTCCCACCACGAGGAAGACCACCAGCGCGGCGACCTTGATCAGGGCGAACCAGAATTCCATTTCGCCGAAGACCTTGACGGAAACGAGGTTCAGGGCGAGCACCACCAGCAGGGCGATCAGTGCCCATGCCCACTGCGGAACCGCTGCCATCCAGGGGATGTAGTTGCCGAAGAAGTTCATGTACAGGGCGGCCGCGGTGATGTCCACGATGGTGGTGGTGGCCCAGTTGATCCAGTAGAACCACCCGGAGACGAACGCGGCCTTCTCGCCGAAGAATTCACGGGCGTAGGAGACGAACGAGCCCGACGACGGCCGGTGGAGCACCAGTTCGCCCAGCGCCCGGAGGATGAGGAAGGCGAAGAAGCCGCAGACCGCGTAGGCGATGACGAGGGACGGCCCGGCGGCGTTGAGCCGGCCGCCAGCTCCAAGGAACAGGCCGGTGCCGATGGCCCCGCCGATGGCGATCATTTGGATCTGCCGGGGCTTGAGGTTCTTGTGATAGCCCTTGTCCTCCGCGTGCAGGGCGGATTCGGTGGCGTGGGCGTGGCCGCCGTCGATGATGTGGTCGGGGAGGGGGGTGGGGGGATTAGTCATGCGTGTGCCTTACTTGCTGAGGTTGGCGAGGCGTTCGGGGCTGAGCAGGTCCTGGAGCTGGGTGTCCGTGAGCAGGCCGTGTTCGAGGACGAGTTCCGCTACGCCCTTGCCGGTGGCGAGGGCTTCCTGGGCGATGGCGGTGGCGGTGGCGTAGCCGAGATGGGGATTCAGGGCGGTGACCAGGCCGATCGACTGCTCGACGGTGAGGCGGAGGTGTTCGGTGTTGGCGGTGATTCCCCGGACGCAGCGGGCCGTGAGGGTGCGGCAGGCGGCTTCCAGGTGGGAGATGCTCTTGTGGAGGCTGTGGACAATGATCGGTTCGAAGGCGTTGAGCTGGAGCTGGCCGGCCTCGGCGGCCATGGTGATGGTGACGTCGTTGCCGATGACCTCGTAGGCCACCTGGCTGACCACTTCCGGGATCACCGGGTTGATCTTGCCGGGCATGATGGAGGAGCCGGACTGGACGGCGGGGAGGTTGATTTCGCCGAAGCCCGCGCGCGGGCCCGAAGAGAGAAGGCGGAGGTCGTTGCAGATCTTGGAGAGCTTCACGGCCACGCGCTTGAGCACGCCGGACAGGTGCACAAAGGCGCCGACGTCCTGGGTGGCCTCGATGAGGTCGACGGCGGTGACCAGGGGCAGGCCGGTGACTTCGGCGAGGTGCCGGCAGGCTGCCTCGGCGTAGCCAGCGGGGGCGTTCAGGCCGGTGCCGATGGCTGTGGCGCCGAGGTTGATTTCGTGGATGAGCAGTTCGGCCTCAGCCAGGCGCAGGCGGTCCTCGCCAATGGTGATGGCATACGTGCCGAATTCCTGGCCCAGGGTCATGGGTACGGCATCCTGAAGCTGTGTTCGGCCCATTTTCACCACGGTGCGGAATTCCAGCGCCTTCTCACCGAACGCCTCCTCGAGTTCGGCCAGTGCGTCCAGCAGTTTCCGGGCGGCGAAGATGGTGCCCAGCTTCACGGCCGTGGGGTAGACGTCGTTGGTGGACTGGCTAAGGTTCACGTGGTCGTTCGGGTGCAGGCGGGCGTAGTCGCCCTTGGGGTGGCCGAGGATTTCCAGCGCCCTGTTGGCAATGACCTCGTTGGCGTTCATGTTCGACGACGTCCCGGCCCCGCCCTGGATCACGTCCACCACAAACTGGTCGCTGAGTTTCCCAGCCATAACGTCCTGGCATGCCTGTTCGATGGCTTCGGTGCGTTCGGCGTCCAGCAGGCCCAGCTCGTGGTTGGTACGTGCAGCCGCGAGTTTCACGGCCGCAAGGCCGCGGACCAGGTGCATGTTGGAGGACAGCGGCTGCCCGGTGATGGGAAAGTTCTCCACGGCGCGCAGCGTGTGGACGCCCCAGTATGCGTTGAAAGGGATATCCCGGTCGCCCAGGAGATCGTGCTCGGAGCGGGTTTCCGGTACAACGTCAGTGGACTCAAGAGTGGTCAGGGTTGGCATGAGGGTCCTCAGCGGGTTTCGTTGTCGGGGTTGGACAGTGTTGGTGCAGCCAGGAAATTCAGGGATTGCAGCAGGCCGACGTGGTGGCCGCCGCCGAAAACGGGGGCCGTGCTGATACCGGCCAGCGGCGCAGTATTCACGCCGAGGAACTCAAGCATGTGGACGGCGGCGGGCATCCGGGCGCGATCGCCGCCGTCTGAAATCTTGATCGCGACGGCGCGGCCGTCGGGCAGGCCCACGAGCTGGACACCCTCAAAACCGTCCTTCGCCACGGCGCCGGGGAGCAGCCGCATCAGTTCGGTGACGTCGCGGCGCTCGCCGGCCACCATGTCCGGGTGCTGCCGCATGGCAAGTCCGACGGCGGCTTCCGCCAGCAGCGGGGCCGCCCCGCCGTCGTCGGGGGTTCTTGCAGGAGTATTGGCGGCGGCGGCAGCTGCAGCGATGGTGCCGAAGGCGCGGGCCATGCCGCGCAGGGTGAGGGCGAACAGCGGAGTGCCGCAGCCGTCGGTGCTGAGGGCCAGTGGCTGCTCGCCGGTCAGGTCGGCGACGGTGGCCGCGACAGCCTGCTGCAGCGGGTGCGACGGGTCCAGGTAGCCCTTGACCGGCCAGCCGTTGATGACGCAGGTGGCGGCCATGGCGGCATGTTTGCCGGAGCAGTTTTGGGTGACCTGTGTGGCGTGGAGTCCGGAACGCAGCCAGTTTTCGCGCTCGCTGGTGCCGTAGGGGAGGTCGGTGCTGTTCTCCAGGTCGTTGGCGGTGAGGCCGTGCATGGCGAGGATGCGCTGGGTACCGCCGCGGTGCCTGGCTCCGCCTGAGTGGCTCGCTGCAGCCAGGGCGAGCAGGTCGGCAGGCAGTTTCAGGCCGGCGCGGACCATGGCCACGGACTGCAGCGGCTTGAGCGCAGAACGGGGGTAGAACGGAGCCAGGGGATCACCCGCCGACGCCAGGATAGAGCCGTCCGGGGCCGTGGCGATGGCCGATCCGTAGTGGATGCTTTCCACGAGTCCGTCGCGTGTGGCAACCACGAGGGGTGCGTGCTGCGGAAGGTTTCCGCTGTTGATTCCGGACCGGAATCCGTGTGGAGCTGTGCCGGGGACGGCGGTTTGGGCAGCAGAAAGGGCAGCGGCAGGCATGAGGTCCTAGGAGTCTTGTTCAGGGATTACTTGCTGAGGATGGAATCGAGGGCAAGGCCCACGGCGCGGAGATGTTCTGCCATCGCTTTGCTGGCTTCGTCTGCTGAGCCTGCTTCGATGGCTTCAAGGATCCGCTGGTGTTCGGTGTCCGAGGCGTGCTGGCGGTCGGCCACCATGTTCAGCGTCTCGGACTGGAAGGCCAGGGCTCCCCGGATATCCGCAACCACGCTGGCGAAAACCTTGTTGCCGCTGGCCCGGGCGATGGCGGCGTGGAAGCTGGAGTCCAGGGCAACCCACGATTCCGGGTCGGTTTCGGCGGTCATCGCGGCGACGATGCTCCGCAGCGTCTCCAGTTCCTCGCCTGTCCGCCGCTGGGCGGCCAGTCCGGCGGCGGGGACTTCGATGTGGGGCCGGGCCTCGGTGAGGTCCCGTGCGGAGTACTGTCCCAGCGTGAGGTCGTTTGCGACCTTGTCGGCCACCACAAAGGTGCCCTTCCCGGTCTTGGTTACGGTCAGGCCTAAGGCCGTGCAGGAACGCAGGGCTTCCCGGATCACTGAGCGGCTGACGCCGTACTGCTGCGAGAGGGACGCCTCGGAGCTGAGCTTCCCACCCACGGCCACTTTGCCGGATTCGATGTCAGCCCGGACGGCATTGAACACCGCTTCGGCAGCGCTGAGCCTTGCGAGAGGCAAGGTTCCGGCACTCTGCTCGTCGTGGGTGCTAGCAGGCTGTCCTGCTGTCCGGCTGTCTGACAGGTTCACGCCTTAAATATGGCACGGGTCACAGGGCGTGTCAATGTCGGCGCCAGGCCGCGGGCGGTATCTGCCCGGAGTGTCACCTGCCGTAAGCAGCATTTTTGCAGTGGCGGGAGGTTAGCCTCCTGCCATGGATGAATACTCTGAGGAACTTCGCAACCTGGCCTTTATGGCTCTGGACCATGCCATCGACTCTGTTGTCTCTTCCGGCACCGACCTGGTGCCCTTCGTTATTCGGGAAACCGGAGATCAACGGAATCTGCAGCGCTATCTCGCCGGAAATCAGCTCGAGGAAGGCGTGGCCGCAGCCAGGCGGTCGGTCAGTGAGGATCCACGTCCTGACCGTGCAGCCCTTGCCTGGGATGGATTTATGACCACCTCGGAAGGCCGGCAGGAGGCCGTCTTTGTTGAGTCCTACGAACACGGCACGCCCGCCGGGTTCATCCTGGCCCAGCGCTACCAACGGGCCGGTTTCCTTAAACGGAAGCGGGAACCGGTGGGGAATCCCGCTCTGGTGGAGAAGAATACGGTGCCGCTCTTCTAGCCTTCAGCGTTGGGATTCCGGGGCCCGCAGCGGATCAGGACTGCGAGGCCTTGCGGCGTTGCGCTTTCAGGAGCCGCAGTCCGCTGGACAGGACGCCCACGTGGCTGAAGGCCTGCGGGAAGTTGCCGAGGAACTCCCCGGTGTCCGGATGGATCTGTTCGGGGAGCAGGCCGAGGGGATTCGCCCGGCTGCACAGGGATTCGTACAGTTCATGCGCCTCATCCAACCGTCCTTGCCCCGCCAGGTTATCCACCAGCCAGAAGCTGCACAGCAGGAAGGCGCCTTCGCCGCCGGGCAGTCCGTCCGGCGACTCCTCGGGCAGGTAACGGAAGAGAAGTCCGTTGCCTGCATCCAGACCGGAAGCGATGGCCCTGGTGGTGGAGACCATTCTTGGGTCGTCGAACCTGATGACATTCCGGATGGGCAGTGACAGCAGGGCAGCGTCCACGCCGCCCGTCCCACCGAGCTGTTCAGTAAAAGTGCGGCGCTCCGGATTCCAGGAGAGTCCCAGGGCGGCGTCATGGATCTCCCGTGCGGCGGCAGCCCAGCGCCGGGTGGGATAGGGCAGCTTGTGCTTTCGGGCGATCTGGATTGCCCGGTCCAGGGCCACGTGGCACATGGCCGCCGAGTAGGTGAAGGGACGCCCGGCGGTCCGGACCTCCCAGGGGCCGCTGTCCGGCGTCTTCCAGCTGCTGATGGCTGCTTCCACGATGGGGATGAGTGCCGCCCAGAGGTGCTTGTCCACGGGCTGGCCGCTGTTGGACCACTGGTAGGCGATGTCTACGATTTCACCGTAGACATCGTGCTGCACCTGGTGGATGGCGCCGTTCCCCCATCGCACCGGGGCGGAGCCCCGGTAGCCCCGCAGAATTGGATCCACAACTTCCTCGGGCGGCTGCGAACCGTCCAGCGCGTACATCACGTGTGGAACGCCGTCGCGCTCTACATTGGTGAGCACCCAGGCGAGGAACACGTCGGCATCACTGCGGTCACCGATCCGCCGGAAGACGTAGTTGGAGAAGGACGCGTCCCGCACCCAGGTGTAGCGGTAGTCCCAGTTGCGCGGGGCGCCCGGCCATTCGGGCAGGGACGAGGTGGCCGCTGCCATGATGGCACCGGTTTCCGCATGATCGAGGAGCTTCAGGGTCAGGGCCGAGCGCTTCATCAGCTCGGCCTGCGAGCCCTCGCAATTGAGGCCGGAGGACCACTCCCGCCATGCCCGTACTGTCTGGTCGATGAGCTTTTTGGCATCCGGCCGTTGCCGCAGCCGGAAGCGCCCTGACCAATGCAGCGAGACCGTCAGTGTCTCGCCTGCGCGGAGCGTCAGCTCGGCGCTAAGTCCCCGTCCGTCAGGCCGAAGCTCTACGGAGGACCATAGGTAGACCTCGGCCGTACCGTTCACCGGCCAGTCGAACCTCCACCCGCCCGCAAGCTGGTCAAAAGTGGTGCCAATCTTGGGGACCAGGCGAACGCGCACCCGGATGTCACCGCCCACCGCCTCCGCATAACGCAGAAGCTCATGCCTGCCCGCCGGAACCGGTTCAGCGAGATTGGCACCGGAGCGGAGGGTCATGCAGGCCGTCACCTTGAGCATGCCGTGGTCCGATAGCAGAGACGTGACAACGACGCCGGAGTCCTCCGTGTACCGCTGCGTGGAGGAAAGGAGCGGCAGGGGAGCGATCTCCAGGAGGCCGCCGGCGTCCGTGTCCAGGATTCCGGCAAGGAACGGCGGGCTGTCGAACTCGGGGAGGCAAAGCCAGGAAATACCGCCGTCGCGCCCCACCAAGGCACACGTGGATCCGTCGCCGATGAGGCCGTGATCCTCGATGGGCAAGTACCCGTCGAGGCGCTCCACCGGGCGCAGCGATGCCGGAGCATGCATGCTCGCTGGCTCCTTCAGATTCTGCTTACCTGTGACTTAATTGTCTCGCCATATCGGGTGCGGCGCCACCGGCCGGGGACGGTCTGGGACGGTTGTTCACCCGTAGGTTTCGACTGTGGGGGCGATGGTTTCGCGAACCTCAGGGCGGTCTTGGAACGCCGCCGGCAGGCTTCCCACTGCGCCATCTCCGATAAACGTCAGGATCTCATCAGCCGTAAAGAGACCGACGCCGCGTGGCGACCATCTCTCGGGTCCGATGGTCGCTGCTCCGGAGGCGATGGCAATGATGGGGACAACGTTGACGCCGGGGCCCAGAGCTGAGCGGTAGTGGTCTGCGGCATCAGCGATTTTGGTGTGCCGGTGACCGTCATCGCCTTTGGAAAAGACCGCGAGCCCTTTCCTGTTCGGGTGCCAGCTGTAATGCGCGGGCAGGTCAATCCATGAGTCGATCAAATAGACACTGTTTCCGTGGGTTACCGCGTGCTCCACGCCGATCCTCTTGGCTCCGGGCGACTTCAACCCGTGGAATACGTAGATGCCGGGAATCCTGACGAGCCTATTCAAAAGCAGGCCCATCACCCATATGCCGCTGCGACTCGAGTCACCGGAACCGCGGCCCCATTCGGTTGGCTGCGTCCCGTAGACATACTGGCTGTTGGAAGCCGCAACCTCAGTCCTTCTAAAGAGCGGGGCTCCGAACAAAGCCACCGCAAATGCGGCAGCGAGAGTGCAGAGCCCAATCACGCCGTCGGCGCTGGCACCCGCGCCGAACAACGAAGCCAGGAAGCCAACCGCAAACAGGGCGGATACCGCGGCGCCGAGGATGACGAATATCCGGCTCCTGCCCCAGACCATAAGCGCCGCTATCAGCATCACGAAGGAGCGCAACATATGAATGGGGACGTCGTCATATCCCAATAGAGGGGTAAGAAGAAAGGGGACCAGGAAGACAAAAGCCACGAATGCTGCAAGAAAGCAGATCGCTTTACCGGACATGGCCGGCTCCTTAACGACCGCGCTCCCCACGGCTGATCTGGCTGACGAGTCTCTGTATCCGGCGAAATCGGTGCTTAGCCACCTGCCCTGCGTGATTGTAATGCCGCGGTTGGCCAATTCCTTCTCCGCGTTTTCCACGAGATATTCCACCTAGGGTTTGATGAGTGCGTGTCTACTTCCTATCACTCCACAAGACATCCAAAGCTCAAGGAGCTTTCATTCCCTGAGGTGCCCGCCGCGTGCCGGCATTCTAAGTGGGCACCTTCGGCTCCTCACCGGCTCTGATGAAAACAGCGGGCCCCCAACGCACTGGTGACCCGCTGCCATCCCTTTATCGCTAACAGGGTCGCCAGCTCTTCCCGCCCGGTGCGTAGCAGCGCGGGCCCGTGTACTTCGTGGCCGGTGGTACATAAGGGGCGGGAGCGGGCGGAATGTACGGTTGCGGTGCCGGCGGGACGTAGGGTGCGGGTGCCGGCAGCCTGCGCAGGCGCTCGGCTTCGGCCTGACGGGCCGCTTCAGCTGCTGCCGCGTCGTCCACCGCCTTCTTTTCAGCCGCCGCACGTTCCTCTGCAGCTTTCTTTTCTGCTGCAGCCTGCGCTTCTGCGGCCACGCGGTCCTCGTGGGCCTTCTTCTCCGCTGCGGCGAGGGTGCCTTGCAGCGTCACCGTTTCGTCCCGCTTCTTCTCTGCGGCTGAAACCTTGCTATCCAGCGTCGAAAGGTACGCGGCGGTGACGGTGGCGGTCAGGCCGGCCCAGTAGATTGCCCTCTGGGCGTCCTTGCCTGCGGCAATAACTGCTCTGAGGGCCTTTGCGGCCGCCAGCTGCGTGACTAGTGCTGCCGCAGCCGCGCCGGCATTAGCTGACGTGGCTGCGGGCTCGGCTGTAGCCGCGGCCTCGAGCGCCTCTGTCGTCTGCGCAAGCCGGGCAGGTATCGTGCAGTCGACCTGATCGGAAAAGAGTCCGCTCTTCGCCGCCCTGGCCTCCGCGTACGCCGCTTCGACCGGCGGCAGGAACTTAATGTTGCCGTCGAACTGCACGGGGATGCCCAGACCTTCCCGGGCTATGTTGGCGTTGACAAGTGATCCGTCAGGCGCAAAAACCCCAGCGAGAGTCCGGCCGTATTTGTCGTGGCGCTTGGCGTCGAACTCTAGCCTGACCTGCGTGCCTTTTGGCAGCAGGCCCTCCAAGTATTCCGTGGCTTGCGGGCCGAGGCACTCGACAGGCTGGGCGGGGTCCTTCGTCTCCGGGGTGTCTATATTGAGCAGCCGAATCGTGTGGTCCCCGTTATTTATCGACACCACCAAGGTGTCACCATCGATGACCCGGACCACGGTTCCGGAATCTGCATTCGCTGCAGACGCGACGACCACTGAGCCCGCCACCAGCGCGGCCGTGGCGACTGATGCGACGAGTAGTTTCTTCATTCAAAACTCTTTTCTGAAACAGGCGGTCGGGGTGGAAGGCTACGGGCAACCTTGGTTGAACCTGAAAGTTTCCTTCCAACATGCTGGACGCTCCCGGACAAGGAATCGTCAAGACTTGCTCAAGATGTTGCAAGCTGTCAGTGAAAGCGATGCTTGAGCGGTACGTTCGTACCGTTGTTACCCTTTTACTTCATCCGCTACCGGCGTAGACTCCCGGTGAGCACAGAAACGGCACGATCGTACCTATTGGAGAGTCATGGCTAAGCAACTCGCGGGCCTCCTGGCCGCTGAGGTCCGCTCGCGGCGCGGGCAGCTGGGCCTCACCCAGCGGGATCTTGCCGATATGGCCGGAGTCTCCGAACGCTTTGTCCGGTTCGTTGAGCAGGGCAAGCCGAGTGTGCAGCTGGATTCGCTGACTGCGGTCCTGGAGACCCTGGGTCTCGAACTCCGGCTCGCCACCAGAACCAGCCAGGCAGCGCTCACTCCCGGCGGCCCCGCGGCTGCCGCAGGCAGCGTCAAAGAAGCACAGCCATGAAGCACCGCGTCGCCGACATCTACAAGGCGGGCGTTCTGGCCGCGAGGCTGGAACGGCACGACGGCGGCACCCGGTTCAGCTACCTGCCGGGGTACCTCACCTCCGGGGGGCCCGCCGTCGCCAGTTCCCTCCCGCTCACCAGCGAGCCGGTGCTCTCAGCGGCGGGAGCGGCACCGCCGTATTTCACCGGGCTGCTGCCGGAGGGCCGCCGGCTCAATGCGCTGCGGCGCTCCATCAAGACCAGCGCCGATGACGATCTGTCCCTGCTCATCGCTGCCGGCGGGAACCCGGTGGGTGACGTTCAGATCGTGGGTCACGGCGAACCGCTGGACCCGGACGAGCACGCCGTCGAATTGGACCCAAAGCTGCCCATGGACTTCGACCAGCTGCTGGGGGATTCGGACCTGATCGATCCCGTGGCCCTCGCCGGTGTGCAGGACAAGTTGTCCGCCGGCATGATCTCGCTCCCCGTGGCCAGGGCCGGCAAGCGCTACATCCTCAAGCTCAACGCGCCTGAGTTCCCGCACGTGGTGGAGAACGAGCTGGTGATGTTCCGGTATGCGGCCAAACTGCGCATCCCCGTGAGCCCGGTGCAGCTGATCCGGGACGTAGCGGGCCGGCCGGGTCTGCTGGTGGAGCGGTTCGACCGGATCCCCGTTCCCGGCGGAGGGGCCAACGAGGTCCAGCGGCTGGCCGTGGAGGACGGCGCCCAAGTGCTGAAGCTGTACCCGGCAGACAAGTACAACGTGGGGTACGGGACGGTGTGCCGGGCGCTGGCCGATCACTGTTCTGCACCGCTCCCCGCGCTCCGCAACCTCGCCATCCAGGGGGCATTCGCGTGGCTAAGCGGCAACGGGGATCTGCATGCCAAAAACGTCTCCATGGTCCAGCTGCCGCACGGGGAGTGGACCATCGCCCCGGTGTACGACATTCCCTCCACAGTGGTCTACGGCGACAAAACCCTGGCGCTGACGTTGAACGGAAAGCGGAGCGGCATCTCGCGCCGGCACTTCCTGACCTGGGCCGAAGACCTTGGGCTCACCCACCGCACCGCCACGCAGGTGATCGAGCTCGCCCTGAAGGCATCAGGCCCGCTGATCGCCGATCTGGACGCCGGCACCGCCTTCGCCGCCGCGCCAAGCGCGCCAGGTAAGGGAAGGAACGACGACGGCGGCTCACCCTTTCCGGACATGGTCACCAGGGCATGGGTCAAGGAACTGAAACACCGCCGGAGGCTGCTGGAGGGCTGAACGGGGGAGGACCATCACAAACCGTCGAGCCACTTGAGGACACGCAGGGCGCGGAGGGTATTCCACCGGCTTGGTTGCCCGTCGCCGTCGTCCACGGCGAAGTGGACCTTGCCCGGGTGGGTGTTCTCCAGCAGCCAGGTGCCGTCGGGCTGCTGCTTGGAGCGCACCACCTCCGCTGCTTCCCGCAGGCGTTCGTCCGGGCTGCATCCCGTGGCGCGGAAGTAGTCCAGGCCGCGGAGCACGTCGTAGAACCAACGGGTGGGGTAGGAGAACTGCAGCCAGTCGGGGCTGATCAGCTCGCCGGAGGACTTTCGCCGCAGCAAGCTGCGTTCCATCAGGAATTCTTCTCCGGCCCGGCGTACGTCCCGCGACCGGGAGTTCCCGCCGGTGGAACGTTCGTGTTCCAGGAAGCCCTCCAGGACACAGATGGTCGTGTGGAACGAGGATCGGGTGGATCCTCTTTCCGCCTCACAGTTCCAGCCCCCGTCGTCGAGCTGTTCCCGGCACAGCCTCTCCACCACGGAGTCAACGTTTTCGCCGAAGTACGCGCCGAGTGCCACGGTCATGCCGTTGATGCAGGGTTCGGTTTCGCCCTCGAAGAACGGCTGGTTGCCTTCTTCCCAGCGGCTGTTGTCCCGCACCAGGGTGATCGCGTGCCGGGCCTCCCGGCTGCCGGGGTCCAGCCCGAAGTCCCGCAGGAGCAGCAGGCTGTAGGTTGTGGCGGTCCAAGGCTGGCTGTCCGGATCGTCGTCCTGCGCCGGCCAGTAGGTACCGCCGTCCCATTGTCCGTCGGGGCCCTGGAGCTGAAGCAGCCGGGCGCCCCAGCCATGAGTGGCAATGCGGCTCCGCTCGGCCAGGATCTCTTCAGCCGGAGCCCCGGTAAGGTCGCGCAGGACCTGCCAGCGGATCGCGGGATCGGAGTCCAGAAGCCAGCCGAGCACGTCCATTCGCCCAACCTAGCACCGCGGCGGGCGGCGCCACAGAGGGGAGTCCCGTCGCGGTGCGTTCCCGGGAACTAAAGGTGCTGGATGCCCGCCCGCTGCATGGCGTCCTTGTAGACTTCCACGCTCTTGGCCAGCAGATCCTCCTGCTTCGCTTCGGAAACAGCAAAGGCCCGCCCGCCGAGCGCGCTGGCCTTATAGATCTTGATGCCGCTGTTCTTCAGTGAAGAGTGGTAGGTCTTCTCGAACAGGGTGAGGAACGTGGACGCGTCCGTGCCGTGCGCAATGACTGCGGAAACGCGGCGGTTGATTTTCAGGAATTGCCGGAACGGGCGCAGGCCATCGGTTTTTTCCTGGACGTTCAGGGCCGAGGGCAGTTCCGGATCGCGGACCCACGGGTAGGCGTTCCACGGCATGACGTACCGCGGATCGAGTTCCGCGAGTTCGTAGATCTGGGTGGCGCGGCGGGCTGCCTCGTCATCGTTGAAGTGGGAGACAAACCCCGATTCAGTGCCCTTGCCGGGGCTCACATGGAGGCTGACGATCCGGCATTCGTCCTCGTCATGCACGGGGTCGATGTACGGGACGACGGACCCTGGCTTCTTTTCCATGAGTTCATCGCAGAGCTGCGTAACAGCCGCGATGTTTGGTTCCTGTAGCAGGGCCTTTTTTTCGTCCCAGTCAATCGTCACGATCTCTCCCTCAGCAGCACGGCGTCCAGAATCAGGCGTCTTAACCCACTCTACGCTTTTGGACGTTTGGGTGCGCGGTGCTGATTCCTGCACCCGCGCCGGGCCGGGCCGGGTAACGTCGTCAGGATGAACAGGAAAACGCTCAAGTCTGACGGCTTTGTTGGGTTCAGGCCGTTCGACAGCCTGGAGATCATCAGGGTTCCCCAGGGCCCCGGCCTTTTCGCCGTCCTGCGGCCCAACGAGTTCGAGCCGCACTTCCTCAAGAGAAGCACCGCAGGGGTCTTCAAAAAGAAGATCCCCACCCTGCCGGCGGACGCTATTTGGACTGAATGGGTGGACGGCGCGGACATTCTCTACATCGGCAAAGCGGGGCCAGGCAGCAAAGGCAACCGCGGGCTCCGCATCCAGATCAAGGAGTTCCTGGACTTCGGGCGCGGCCTGCCACCGGGCCATTGGGACAGCCGGCTGATCTGGCAGCTGACCCACGCGGACGAGCTGATCCTCGCGTGGAAGGAACTCCCCGCGGAGGAAGTGAGTCAGGCCGAGGCCCGCTATCACGCCGCCTTCGTTGCGGACCACGGCAAGCTGCCGTTCGCGAACCTTGTGCAGGCGAAATCCAAGAACTAGCCCGGGCCTAGGAACCTTTGAGCCGTTCCATTTCGCGCCGGTCCTTTTTGGTGGGCCGTCCCGCGCCACGGTCCCGCTGCGGGAGACCCAGTGCCGGCGCGACGGGCCTGGGCGGGGTGTGGTCGGTGAAGCAGTGCGATGCCGCTTCCGCCCCCACGCGTTTGGCGATCAGGCGGCGGACTTCGAGGATGCGTTCAAAGCCGGACATGCGAATGGTGACGGTCTCGCCGGTGACAAGCGTGGCCGATGCCTTCGCAGGGCTGCCGTTAAGCCGCACGTGCCCGGCCCGGCACGCGGCCGTGGCTGCGGAACGGGTTTTGTAGGCGCGGATCGCCCACAGCCACGCGTCGAGACGGACGCTGGCGGGGGAGGCGGGAAGGCTGGTCATGGCTGGCACCGAGTATACGGGCTTTGGTTGGGGCGGCGACTAAAGCCCGCCCGCCTACGCCACCAGGTTCGCGGCAGCAGTGTCCATGTGTTCGCGGATAGTATTCCGGGCCAACGTGGCATCGCCGGTCTCGATCGCCGCAACGATGTCGTAGTGCCGGTCAGTGCTCATGTTCCTCACGCCCTTCTCCTGGCCCGCGAACATGATGGACATCCGGATGGACCCCTCCAGGGCCTCCCAGGAATGCAGCAGTGTCTCGTTGCCTGTGAGCCTGCACAGGGTCCGGTGGAACTCCAGGTCGGACTCAACCCTGTCCTGCATACTGGATTTCTCGGCTGCGGCCATGGCCTCGATGGCGGTCTTCAGCGAGCCGATGACGTGCTGGCGGTCCGGGAGTTCACACAACGTGCGTGCCGCCAGGGATTCCAGGGCCGCCCGGACGGAGTAGATGTCCCGGATTTCCTTGGCGTCCAGGTGCCGGACGGACAGCCGGCCGCGGGGTCCGGCTGACAGCAGGCCTTCCTGTTCCAGCTGGCGCAGCGCTTCCCGAAGGGTGCCGCGGCTGATCTGGAGCATTTCGGACAGTTCGGTTTCCACCAGGTGCCGGCCCGGTTCCAGTTCCCCGCTGGTGATGGCGGCGCGCAAAGCGGCAAGTGCCTGCTCGCGCAGGCTCTTCTTCTGCAGTCCAAGCAATGGTGCTGTAGCTCCGGCCATGGCGATACTTCCTCAATGTCAGTGGTCGACTGTTTACAGTCGATCTGTTAACAATCGATGGTACGGCAGAAGCGCGACGCCGGGTGGTTTCGGCGCCGCGCTTCTGATCTGGATGGGTCCTACTTCAGTTCGGCGAGTACCTTCGCCACGATCTTCTGGACGGTCAGTCCGTAGCGGTCGTGCAGGGTGGGCAGCGCGCCGGCGTCGAGGAATTCGTCCGGCAGTGCCACGGGCACTACGCGTTTGCCGATTCCGGCGGTAACGACGGCGGAGGCGACGGTTTCGAAGAGGCCGCCGATCACGCTGTGGTTTTCCAGGGTGACGGCGAGCCGGTCGGTGTTGATTTCAGCCAGGACGGTCTCGGCGTCGAACGGCTTGATCGTCGGCGTGTGGACCACCGCGACGTCCACGTTGTGCTCGGCCAGGGTCTTGGCCGCCTGCAGGGCGCGCATGGTCATCAGTCCGGAGGAGATGAACACAACGTCGTTGCCGCCGCGCAGGACCTTGGCTCTGCCGAGTTCGAAGGTGTAGCCGTACTCATCCAGGACGGTGGGCACGTTGCCGCGGAGCAGCCGGAGGTAGGTGGGGCCCGCGGAGGCGGCGAGCTGCGGCACGGCCTGTTCGATGTCGATCGAGTCGCAGGGGTCCACTATGGTCAGGTTGGGCATGCCGCGGAAGATCGCCATGTCCTCGGTGGCCTGGTGGCTGGGGCCATAGCCGGTGGTCAGGCCGGGCAGGCCGCCCACGATGTTCACGTTCAGGTTCGGCTCGGCGGAATCGAGGCAGAGGAAGTCGTAGGCCCGGCGGGCCGCGAACACGGAGTAGGTGGACGCGAACGGGACCAGGCCGGTTTCGGCGAGGCCGGCGGCGGCGCCGAAGAGCAGCTGTTCGGCCATGCCCATCTGGAAGAACCGCTCCGGGAAGGCCTGGGCGAAGATGTGCATGTCCGTGTATTTGCCCAGGTCCGCGGTGAGGCCCACGATCTTGTCGTTCTCCTGCGCGGCCTTGACCAGGGCGTGGCCGAACGGTGCGGACGCGGTCTTCTGGCCGGGGTCCGCGAAGGAGGCGATCATCGCCGAGGTCTTCAGCTTCGGCTTGGTGACGGCTGAGGTGCTCATGCTGAAGCCTTTCCTTCGTATCCTGCGGTGAGTTGTTCGCGGCAGGTCTGCCATTCGTGTTCTTCGATGCGCATGAAGTGCGCCTTTTCGCGCTCCTCCAGCAGGGTCACGCCGCGTCCTACCTTGGTGTCGCAGAGGATTACGGAAGGACGTCCGACGGCGGCGGCCTGGGCGGCTGCGTTGTCGAACGCTGCGAGCAGCGCGGCGATGTCGTTTCCGTCCACCCGCTGGGTGTACCAGCCGAAGGATTCCCACTTTTCGGTGACGGGTTCGGTGCGGAGTACGGTGTCGGTTTTGCCGTCGGCCTGGAGGGCGTTGATGTCCACCATGGCGGTGAGGTTGCCGAGCTGGTGGTGGTGGGCGCCCATGGCTGCTTCCCAGGTGGAGCCTTCGTCGAGTTCGCCGTCCGAGAGGAAGTTGTAGATCCTCGCGTCGGAGTTCTGGTAGCGCAAGCCCAGGGCCATGCCCACGGCGATGGTGAGGCCGTGGCCCAGGGAGCCGCCGGAGATTTCCATGCCGGGGGTGTAGGTGGACATCCCGGACATCGGCAGGCGGGAATCGTCTGATCCGTAGGTTTCCAGTTCGGAGACGGGGACGATGCCGGCTTCGGCGAGGGCTGCGTAGTGGCCGATTGCGTAGTGGCCGGTGGAGAGCAGGAACCGGTCCCGGGCCTCCCATTCTGGGTCCTCGGCGCGGTAGCGGAGCTGGTCCGCGTAAACCACGGCGAGCATGTCCGCGGCGCCGAGGGCCTGGCCCACGTAGCCCTGGCCCTGGACCTCGCCCATGTTCAGGGCGTGGTGGCGGATCCGGTACGCCGCGGCGCTGACGCGTTCGAGGCGTTCTGAAGCAGTTTCCTGGGGCATTCGTTCCTTCTGCGGGAGTTCGGGCGTGTGCAGTTCGTGCGTGGCAGTCATCAGACGTTCACCGACTGGGGGGTGCTTTTGGTGGCCTCATCTGCCAGCTGGCGTTCGCGCTTGCCCCAGGTTTCCCGGGTGACGAGGGCGGCCCAGAGGCCGATCGCTGCGTAGAGGCTGAAGAGCAGGGCCGGGCCCATCCAGCCGAGGGCCACGAACAGCAGGGTGGTGATGAAGGGGGTGAAGCCGGAGACCATGGCGGAGATCTGGTAGGCCAGCGAGGCACCGGAGGAGCGGGTCTTGGCCTGGAACAGTTCGGGGAACCACGGGCCCTGGGCGCCGGCCAGGGAGTTCTGGCAGACGGCGTAGGAGATGACGATGGTGGCGATGACGAAGATGAACATGCCGGTGTTCACCAGCAGGAACATCGGGATGCCGAAGAGCAGGGCGAAGGCGGTGGACCAGATGTACAGCGGCCGGCGCCCGATCCTGTCCGTGAGCCGTGCCCACGCCATGGTGGCGAAAATACCGATGAAGGACGCGATGCAGAGGGCCACAAGGGTCTGGGTCTTGTCAGCGAGCTGCTGGGTGTGAAGGTAGGAAATCATGTACGTGATGGAGACGGCGTAGCCGGCCGTCTCGGCGATGCGCAGGCCGATGCCGCGGACGATGTTGCGCCAGTCGGTCTTGATGACCTCGATGATGGGGTTCTTGACGATCGAGCCGCTGTCCTTGACCTCATCGAATACGGGGGACTCGGGGACCTTCGAGCGGATGATCAGGCCAACTGCCACCAGCACGATGCTGGCCAGGAACGGGACGCGCCAGGCGAGTTCGCCGCCGAGGTTCACGCTGACCAGGAAGACGAGGTTCGCCAGGAGAAGGCCGACCGGGAAGCCGGCCTGGACGATGCCGGTGTACTTGCCCTTGGACTTCCAGGGTGCGTGCTCGTAGCTCATCAGGATGGCGCCGCCCCATTCAGCGCCGAAGGCCAGGCCCTGGACCACTCGGACGAAGACCAGCAGGGCCGGAGCCAGCAGGCCAACCTGCTCGTAGGTGGGCAGGAGGCCGATGAGGAAGGTGGCCACACCCATGAGGATCAGGGAGGCTACCAGGACGGGCTTGCGGCCCACCTTGTCGCCGAGGTGACCGCCGATGATGCCGCCGATGGGGCGGGCAGCGAAGCCGACGCCGAGGGTGGCGAAGGCGGCAAGGGTTCCCGTGACTGGATCGCCGGTGGGGAAGAATGCCGTACCGAAGTACAGGGCAGCGGCCGTACCGAAGCCGATGAAGTCATATGTCTCAATAACGGCGCCAACACCGGAACCAATAGCGACGCGCTTGGCGTCCTTGGTGCCATGCACGTGGCCGCGCATCTTCAGAGCTTCATTGCTCATTGCTGTTTCCCTTTCGAAAAGCCGCCAACGCTTCCGCGCCGCTGTCGACTGTTAACAAATGATATGCCCCAGTGTGACCCGCATCATGCTGCAATGTCAACAGTCAATGTTTGAGGTTGACTGTCAACAATAAAATGACCTACAGTGATTCACATCACCACCCGCTCATCCAGAGGATCAACGACGATGTTCAACTCCCGACTCGGCTGCTCGTCCATCAGCTTCAGGCATCAGGACCTGCCGGCCGCCCTGCGGACCATCAGCGGCCTGGGCTTCGAAGAAATCGATCTCGGGGCCCTCCCGGGTGTGTGCGACCACGTGCCGTACAACCTTGACGCAGCCGCGGTTACCGCGGTGACAGCGGAGGTGGCCGCTTCCGGCCTACGGGTCCGTTCAGTCAACGGGGACATCGGCGACCTGAATGCAGTGCTCGACGCCGGCGCAAGCGAAGCGCGCGAACGGCACCTCGAGGCGCTGCTTACCCTCACCCGCAACACGGGTGCCAAAGCGCTGGTCCTCCCGTGCGGCGCACTAAACCACAACCCGGTGCGGAGTCTCGACGAGGACCTGGACCTCATCGCCGCCCAGCTGACCCACGCCGGACAGCGTGCGGCGGAGTTCGGCGTCGAACTGTGGACCGAATCCCTGCACTTCCTCCGTTTTTGCTGGAACCTTGAGCGCGCGGAACTGCTGGCACGGCGGCTCGCGGGTACCGGCGTCGGCATTGTGATGGACTTCAGCCACATTGTTGCCGCCGGCGAAGACCCGCTGCAGTACCTCAAACGCCACCAGGGCCGGATCTCCCACGTCCACCTGCGGGATGCCGTGCCGGGAAACATCAACCTCAGCATCGGCAACGGGCAGGCGGACTTCGCCGCCGGGCTCCGCGCCCTCGCCGTCCAAGGCTATGCGGGCCACTTCTCGCTCGAACTCGAAACCCGGGACGTCACCCACGACGAACGCCCCGCCGCCGCAGCCAAAGCGGCAAGCTTCATCACCGACCTCATCTGACCCATCGATTGTCCCTACCGGCTCCCGGCCTTCGCAAGCTCAGGCCGGGTCCCTCGCCGGCAGGGGCCCACCCCGCCGTTTTGAGCACTCAAAACGGCGCTTGTGGAGCAACCGATTCCAAACACACACCACCCACGCAACCCAAGGAGCATCATGACCACCATCCAGCGCACCGCCGTCCTCACCGGAGCCACCTCCGAGCGGGGCATCGGCATCACCACCGCCCGCCGCTACGCCAGCCAGGGCTGGGGTGTGGTGATCCTGGACCTCGACGGCGAGAAGTCCGCCAAGGTCGCCGCCGAAATCGGCAATGAATTCAACGTGCCGGCATTCGGCCACGAGATCGACGTGGCCAACGAGGGCTCCGTCAACGCCGCCTACGCTGCCGTCAAGAAGGAAATCGACGCCGGCATCCTTCCCCCGGTGGGCGCCCTTGCCAACATCGCCGGCATCACCTCGCCGGTCCCGTTCCTCGAGACCACGCTTGAGCTCTGGCACAAGGTGATGGACGTCAATGCCACCGGCACCTACCTGGTCACCAAGGCGTTCCTGCCGGACATGATCGAGAACGGCTGGGGCCGGATCGTGAACATGTCCTCCGTCTCCGCCCAGCGTGGCGGCGGAGTCTTCGGCAAGGTCCCCTACTCCGCCGCGAAGGCCGCCATCCTCGGCTTCACCAAGGCCCTGGCCCGCGAACTCGGCACCGCAGGCGTCACGGTCAACGCCATCACCCCCGGCGCCGTGGACACCAACATCCGCGTGGGCAGCACCGAGGAACAGGAAGCCGCCATCAATGCCGGCATCCCCCTGGGCCGCAACGCCACCACCGAGGAAGTGGCCGCCGTTATCACCTTCCTGTCCTCCGAGGAATCCGCGTACCTCACCGGCACCACCATCGACATCAACGGCGGAAGCCACATCCACTAGCAGCCCGCCCCGAAGACCAAGTCCACGTCAGAGAGCCCACCATGACCAAGATTTTCAACGATCCCTCCGAGTTCGCGGAAGAAGCCCTTGCCGGGTTCTGCGACATCCACTCCGGCCTTGTCCGCCAGGTCCCCGGCGGCGCAGTGCGGCGCCACCGTCCGGCCAAGGCAAAAGTGGCGGTCCTCGCCGGTGGCGGGTCCGGGCACTATCCCGCGTTCGCCGGGCTGATCGGGCCCGGACTGGCCGACGGCGCCGTGGTGGGCAACATCTTCACCTCGCCTTCCGCCCAGCAGGCCTACGCCGTGGCCAAGGCCGCGGAGTCGGGCGCCGGCGTCGTGTTCACCTACGGCAACTACGCCGGCGACGTGATGAACTTCGGCATGGCCAGCGAACGCCTCGCCGCCGACGGAATCCGGGTTGAAAATGTCCTGGTCACGGACGACATCGCCAGCGCACCGCCGTCGGAATCAGAAAAGCGCCGCGGCATCGCAGGTGACTTCACGGTCTTCAAAATCATGGGAGCCGCAGCCGAAGCCGGCGCGGACCTGGCGGACGTTGTCCGGCTGGGCCGGAAGGCCAACAGCCTGACCCGCACCATCGGCAGCGCCTTCCACGGCTGCACCTTCCCCGGCGCGGACGCACCGCTGTTCGCGCTCAAGGACAAGCAGATGGGTCTCGGACTGGGAATCCACGGCGAGCCGGGCCTGTTCGACACCGACCTGCCGTCCGCCAAGGAACTAGGCCAGGAGTTCGTCACCCGGCTGCTGGCGGAAACGCCGGAAGGCGCCGGTGACCGGCTGGCCGTCATCCTCAACGGACTTGGCTCCACCAAGCATGAGGAACTTTTTGTCCTTTGGCTGACGGTGGCTCCGCTGCTCCGGGAGGCCGGCTACACGCTGGTCATGCCCGAGGTGGGCGAGCTGGTCACCAGCCTGGACATGTCCGGTGTGTCCCTCACCATCACGTGGCTGGATGACGAACTGGAGCCGCTCTGGACCGCACCGGCCGAGACACCCGCGTACCGCCGGGGAAATGCCGCCATTCAGTCCGGTGATGCGTCCGGTGAGGAAACGTCCGACGACGCCGGCGAACCGGCCGCCTTCGAGGCCACGCAGGATTCGCGTGAGTACGCCGTCCGTTGCGTTTCGGCGCTGGACGCCGCCCGTGACTGCCTGCACGGCGCCGAAACGCGGCTAGGGGACATGGACGCCATCGCCGGCGACGGCGACCACGGCCGCGGAATGGTCCGCGGGATCGACGCCGCGACCTCCGCCGCGTCAGCCGCGGCCGGGCAAGGCGCCGGGGCCGGTTCGGTCCTGATCGCCGCGGGTGACGCGTGGGCGGACAAGGCCGGCGGCACCTCCGGCGTCCTCTGGGGCGCGGGATTGCGGGCGTTCGGGGAGTCGCTGGGGGACCTGCAGAGCCCTGACGCCGACGAACTGGCAGCCGGCGTGCGTGCCTTTTCAGACAGGATCACCGGTCTCGGCAAGGCAGAGCCCGGCGACAAAACCATGGTGGATGCCCTGGTGCCGTTCACACAAACCCTCACCCGCCTGGCAACCGAAGGCGCGGAGCCGGGCCGGGCGTGGGACGCAGCGGCCCTTGAAGCAACAGCGGCGGCCGGGGCCACAGCATCGCTGCGCCCCCTGAAGGGGCGGGCGCGGCCGCTCGCGGAAAAGAGCGTGGGCACACCGGATCCCGGGGCTACCTCCCTGGCGATGATCTTCACCGTGATGGGACCGTTCCTGGCCGCGTCCGGGCAGCCCGCCGCCGCAACCACCAACAGCCAGCCGGCAGGAGCACTCTCATGACCACCACAGCAGCACGCACAACGGCAGCACCCCCCGCGGCAGGGAAGGCCGGGCTGCGTCTGGTCCTGGGCGCCGACGAAGCCGGCGTCGACTACAAAAACCGCATCCTGGCCGACCTGCAGGCCGATCCAAGGATCAGCGAAATCATCGACATCGGGGTCAACCGGACCGACGCCCCGGCGGACTTCGTCAGGCCCTACCCCTATGTGGGCATCGCCGCGGGCGAGATGATCCGTGACGGTAAGGCGGACCGGGCCATCCTGTTCTGCGGCACGGGTATCGGGGTGGCCATCGCTGCCAACAAGGTGGACGGAATCCGCGCCACCACGGCCCATGACTCCTTCTCCGTGGAGCGCTCGGTCCTGTCCAACGACTGCCAGGTGCTCACCATGGGGCAGCGGGTGGTCGGTGTGGAACTGGCCAGCAGGCTGGCGAAGGAATGGATCGGCTACACCTTTGATCCCGCATCGGCCTCGGCGGACAAGGTCAAAGTCCTCACCGACTTCGAAGGCTGCTGACGCGGCTGGACTCCGGAGCGGAGGTTATTCCACCGTGACCCTCACCCGCTGAACCATGTTGTTGCCCATCCCCTGGTAATTCCAGTTCTGCGCCAGGGGCTGGCTGGCGCCGGTGCTGTCGGTAGCCCGGCAGGCGAGTTCGTGTTGGCCTGGATCCGCCACCCACGGCAGTGTCCATTTACACCAGGCAAACGGCCCGGCCGGCTTCTCCAGGTGCGCCGGAATCCACTGCCCGTCAATCCCCACCTCAACTCCGGTCACCGCACCCTGTCCGGACCAGGCCCTGCCCTGCAGCATCACGGGCCCGTGCGGCAGGACGCGCTTGCGTTCGAAGAAGTCCGGGATGCCCGGGGGGACCATCAGCGAACGGATCCGGATCCGCGAAACCGGCACACCGGCGTCGTGCGCGGTCTCCTGGTACCGGTACGCGACTGCCTGCTGGTAACCCCCGAACGGGACAGTCACCACGTCGATCGACTGCAGCCATTTAACACTGGCCATGCCGTACCAGCCAGGGACCACCAGCCGCAGCGGATAGCCGTGCTGCGGCGGAAGGTCGCTGCCGTTCATCCTGTAGGCAAGCACGACGTCGGGACGCATCGCCTCGCGGATCGGGAGGCTGCGCGCGTACTGTTGCGGGACGCCGCCCTGGATGCCGGCGTCGGCTCCGGTGAACACCACCTCCACCGCACCCGGCAGGACCCCTGCCTTCGCGAGCAGGTAGGCCAGCGGCACGCCGGTCCATTCGGCCGTCCCCACCGCTTCGAGGACCCAGGGCTGGCTGAGCGGCCTGGGCTTGAGCAGTGAGCGGCCGTTGCCCGCGCACTCAAGGGTGACAGGCACAGTAATGGCAGGATCCCGTTTCAACGCTGCGAGGCTCAGCTCCAGGCATTGCTTTACGGCGCCCTTGATCTGCAGGTGCCAGCCCGCCGCCGCGGTGTCCGGGATGTCGAAGTGCGTGAGCACATAGTGCAGGCCCGGGGGAGTGAGGTTATGGCGGAGGGCTTCGAGCGGCATCGAATGGTTTCGTGCCGCCAGTTGCAGTTCCTCCGCAGTCAGGGGGCCCGTGGTGGGCTCGCCGGGATGCAGGGTGAGGCGGTCGGACAGCCGGTGCTTGTAGATCTGCTTCATGGCGGTGCGATTCTGCTCGGTGCGGCCAGGCGTTCCCCCTCTTCACAGGTTTACGCCCGGCCGCCCGCCGGGTCAACGGCGTCTTGCTTTCCGCCTCCGGCAGAAGCGTCCGCCGGCTACAGCTGCGGCTGCGCGAGGAACTCCGCCAGGCTCAGCGGGTCCCGGCCGGTGAGCGCGCGAACGTCCGGTGACAGTCCGGCAAGCTCGCCGGCGGCAATGGCCGTGTACGTGCTCACCCACGCGTCCACCTGCCAGGGCGGTGCCCCGTAGGAAGCGCGGGAGGCGTACGCTTCCTCAACGGTTTCCGGGTGATACGTGACCGTCCGCCCGGTGTGGGCCGTGAGGACTTCCGCCGCGGTGCCCAGCGAAATCTCCTCGGGCCCGGTCAGGTTGTAGGTGGTCCCCACATGGAGCGCAGGATCCCGCAGAATGGATACCGCTGACCGGGCGACGTCCTCGCGGGAGACTGCCGAGACCAAGCCGTCCCCGGCCGGCCCGCGGATCACGCCGTCCTCCCCGGCCAGGAGCGGCAGGAAGTCCAGGTAGAAGTTGTCCCGGAGGAACGTGAAGTCCATCCCGGATGCCCGGATCCTCGCCTCGGTGGCGTAGTGGTCCCTTGCCAGGGTGAATGTGGCGTCCGGGGCCGCGCCGTAGAACGACGTGTACACCACGTGCTGCACTCCGGCGCCGGCCGCGGCATCGATGAAACTGTAGTGCTGCTCCAGCCGGTCCTCGGCCTCGGCCGCGGACACCATAAACAGGACCTTGGCTCCCTCCAGGGCCTGGCCGGCCAGGACGCTGTCCGCATAGCTGAACACCAGCGGGACCGCACCCTCGAGCTCAGGGGCGCGGCCGGCGTCGCGGACCAGCAGGCGCTGGGCGGTGCCGGCGTCGGCGAGTTGCCGGGCCACCATCCCGCCCAGGGCACCGGTGGACCCGGTGACCGCCAGATCGGGCAGGGCCGGAACAGGCGTCAAGGGATCCCCTTACCTTTCGCGGGTAGCGGGGGACGTGGTCTTCGCCGGATCGCGCTCCGCGAGCGAGCCGATGGCGTCGTCGATCTTCTTCAGCACCTCGGGCTCGAGGGTCACCCCTGCCGCAGCGACACTGTCGGCGATCTGCTCCGGGCGGGAGGCGCCCACGATGGCAGAGGCCACGTTCGGGTTCTGCAGGACCCAGGCCACCGCAAGCTGCGGCATCGAGAGCCCGGCCTCCTCGGCGATGGGCTTGAGGGCCTGGACGCCGGTGAGGACGTCATCGCGCATCCAGCGTTCGATCATTTTGGCGCCGCCCTTGTCATCGGTGGCGCGGCTGCCTTCAGGCGCAGGCTGGCCGGGCAGGTACTTTCCACTCAGGACCCCCTGCGCCATGGGGGACCAGACGATCTGCGAGACGCCCAGCTCTTCCGATGCCGGCACAACCTCAGCTTCGATGACCCGCCACAGCATGGAGTACTGCGGCTGGTTGGAGATCAGCTGGAAGCCCAGTTCCCTGGACAGGGCATGGCCTTCGCGGAGCTGCTCAGCCGTCCATTCGCTGACACCGATGTACAGGGCCTTGCCCTGCCGGACGATGTCCGCGAACGCCTGCATGGTCTCTTCCAGCGGTGTTTCAAAGTCGTAGCGGTGGGCCTGGTAGAGGTCCACATAGTCAGTCTGGAGCCGGCGCAGCGAGCCGTTGATGGACTCCATGATGTGCTTGCGGGACAGGCCCAGATCGTTCTTGCCTTTGGGGCCGGTGGGGCCGAAGACCTTGGTGAAGATCTCCAGTGATTCGCGGCGCTCGCCCTTCAGCGCCTCGCCGAGGACGGTCTCCGCGGCCGTGTTGGCGTAAACGTCCGCCGTGTCAAAGGTGCTGATGCCGGCGTCGAGCGCTGCCCGGACGCACTGGGTGGCGACGTCGTTCTCCACTTGGGAGCCGTGGGTCAGCCAGTTGCCGAACGTGATTTCCGAGACTTTGAAGCCGCTGTTTCCGAGGTATCTGAATTCCATGGTTTCCACGCTAACGGAGTTGGTTGCTCAGGGTAAGGGCTTGGCGGGGTGCGGCTTGGGGAACCTACGACGACGGTGCGCCAGGTACCGCGGTCAGCGGCGGCGGAGCTCCGCGTACTCAAGGGACGGCACCACGGCACCCGCATCACGTTCCACGAAGTTGGTCCCCGGCGGGACCAGTTCGTCGATTGCATCCAGCACGGGCTCACTCAACAGGGTGTCGGCGGCCTTGAGGTAGGCCTGGAGATGGGGTTCGGTGCGCGGGCCGATGATCACGCTGCTCACTGCGGGGTGGTTCAGGGCGAACCCGATGGAGAGGTCCACCAGGGAGATCTCCAGCTTGTCGGCCAGCCGGGCCAGCGAATCCGCGGCCAGGAGCTTCCGTTCGCTGCTGGGCCCGGAGATGTCGTAGCGTCCCGGCAGCGAATGAACGCGGGTGGGCGGCTGTCCGGGGTCCAGGACAAACTCGCCGGACAGCCAGCCCCCGGCCAGCGGACCGTAGGCGAGCACGCCAAGGCCGTACTGCTGGGCGATGGGAAGGACGTCGCGTTCGTTGCCGCGGACCAGCATGGAGTAGGGAACCTGGTTGGCCACGGGCGGGATCAGGTGGTTTGTGGTGGCAAGCCACTGGGCCTCCACCAGCTGAGCCGGGGTGAACACGGACGTGCCGTAATAGAGGATCTTGCCCTGCCTGATGAGGTCGTTCAGGGCGGTGATGGTCTCAAGGACATCCGTGTTGTAGTCCGGCCGGTGCGCCTGATAGAGATCGATCCGGTCGGTCTGCAGGCGGCGGAGGCTGCCTTCAACGGCCTGCATAATCCAGCGCCGGGAGTTGCCGGAGTGGGCCGGGTTGGGGCTCATCTGCCCGTGGAATTTGGTGGCCAGGAAGACGTCGTCACGGCGGCCGCGCAGCGCCCGGCCCACCACTTGCTCGGACTCGCCCTGCGAGTAGACGTCGGCGGTGTCCACGGCGGTGATGCCGGCGTCCAGTGCCGACTGGATGATGCGGATGCTTTCGTCCGCCCCGGTAGGAGCCGCGCTAGTCAGGCCGCCGCCCGAAGCACCGCCGGGGCCTTCGCCAAAGTTCATGGTGCCCAGCGTGAGCGGGCTGATGGGTGTGCCCGAGCGGCCGAACACCCGAAGTTCGCTGAGGCTCATCCCCGGCTCCTGACGGTTGATTTCCACGCGGATTGCTGTGGATCGTCATGACGCTACACAAATTCGATGGAGCGGAAAACGATTCGCGCCTTAGTAGTTCGCTTTTCGTAGCGGGACGTAACGCGGCCGGGCGCCGTGACGTTTTGTGAACGTTTCCTCGCCCTGTAAACGTTTCCTTTAGCCCGGCCGGGCTCAGGTGTCCGCGGGCAGCTTGGCTTTGAGGACCGTCGCATGGCCGGAGAGCGACACCAGGGAGCCGGTGTTCAGCAGTGACATGGGCGCGGCGGCCGGTGGCTTCGTGAAGGACCGGGCCGCGCCGCGGCCGTCCCGTCCAGGACTGACGCGCTCGGGAACGTCCCTGTGCAGAGCCGACTCCACCAAAGGTGCCACGGCCTCCACCTTTGCCGCGGGGACGGACGGGGCGGGAAGCTCGCGGACAGACACTTTGATCTCCGGGGCGGAGGCTCGCGCGCGGGCCATGGCCCGGGCGTCGGCTTCGGCGACGGCGGCCGCCCAGTCCTCGGCGAGCACGGGCTGCTCACGGCGGGCGGCGGTGAGCAGGGGGTGATGCTCCACGGCCTCCCGCAGCCGGGGGCGGAACTCGGATGGTTTCAGGAGGTCGCGGCCGTTCCGCGCAGCCTGACGCCAGTCCCGGGGCGCAAGGAGCGCGGCGGTCATGGCACTGCACCAGGCAGCCGCCATCGAGAATGCTGCCCTGCACCGGGCACGGGCTTTGGACAGGGCCGCGCGGGTCCTAGCCCGGAGGGCAGCAGCTTTGGCCCGGAGGGCAGCGGCTTTTGCGCGGAGGGCGCGGGCGCGGAGCACCCCGGCGCGCGGCGGTTTGGCGGAGGAGGGGGCAGCGTCGTCGTCGTGTGACGGCGTGCCCTGTTCTCCGGTAAGGCGGACCAGCGGGAGGGATTCGTGCTTGGGGAGGCGGCCAAACAGGGCCAGGACGGTCAGGACCATCAGGCGCCCGACACCGGCCAGGACCAAAGTGGCCACCACCAGCAGGAACAGGCCCAGGAACATCAGGAACGCCAGCCCCAGTGTGCCGAAAAACGTCAGGTTGAGAGCGATCGTCGTTGAATCTCCCACGTCATCTCTCCAATCTGCCACCGGCGGAGTCCGTCCCGGCACTCATCACCACGGGCACCAAAACCCCCTACTACCTTACGGACTAATTTTTGGCCGCGCCGCCGCCTGCAGGGTGATTCAGAGGTTGTTTCAAAGCTGTTACCGGATATGACGAAGGGCCCTTCGGCCTATAGTCGGAAGAGACCACCACGCCGCCGCGATGCGGCCCGGACCACTGCCGAAGGAGCACCATTGCCCGAGAACCCAGGCACGGCCGGCAACTGCTTTTGCCTTTCCGGCGAGGCATACACGGACTGCTGCGGACGCTTTCACAGCGGCGGTGCAGACGCCGCCACGGCAGAACAGCTCATGCGCTCCCGCTACAGCGCGTTTGTCCTGCTGGACGCCGGTTACCTCAGGAAAACATGGCATCCGGACACGGTGCCGGCGGACCTGGAACTGGACCCGGCCATGGAATGGCGCCGGCTGGATATTCTCGCCACGCACCGCGGCGGACCGCTGGATACGGAAGGCACGGTGGAGTTCAAGGCGCATTTCCGGCACGACGCCGAACGCGGCGTCCACCACGAAACCAGCCGTTTTGTGCGCGAAAACCGGCGCTGGTACTACGTGGACGCCGTTCTGCCCGCCTAGGCCTCGCTGTACGTTTCGTCCGGGGTGAACCCGGCTTTGTCCACCTTGCGGTGGAAGTGCATGCCCGCCAGGCCGCCGAGCACCGCCCCCACGAGGGCAACCGCGGCCACCACTACTGCGGCGATGATGCTGGTTACTGTCAGTTCGCCCTCGTTGACGGGGATCCGCGGAAAGCTGTTGAGGTTGGCCAGGACGTTGAACTGCTGCCCGGCAAGAAGGCCCAGCAGCGCCACCACAACAGCGGCGATCAGGGCCCAGACCCACACCATCATGCCCTGCTTGGCACCGTTGAACCGGGCCATCCGGCCGGCCACGTAGCCGCCTGAATAGTAGGAGACGAAGAGGATCACCAGCAGGATGACGATGCCCGCCACGCCCACGGTGCCGTTGGTGGCCATCTGGTTGACGGCCTCATTGACATCCGTGTTGTTGGCCAGCCCCACCGCAGTGCCCGCCGCGGCCACGAAGGCCGTCAGCAGGACAGCCATGCCGGTGGCGGCCAGCCAGCCAAAGAAGGCAGAGCCAACCTTGACGCCGCCGAACTGTTCCTTCTCGCGGGCGACGGCGGTCTGGCGGTCGGTCAGGCGCGGGTCGGTCAGCCGGGGGTCGATTACCGGTGTGGCCCCTGCCGGTTCGGCGGCGTACGGCTCAGCCCGGTAGGACCGCTCCGCGCTTGGCTCCTGATCCCCGGTGGCCCGCGCCGCGTACGGCTGCTCCACGGTGGACTGCTCAACCCTGGGCGGGTTGGTCTGATCGAGAGCACGCGTTGGCTCACCACCTGCGAAGGACGCATCACGGGCAGTTTCGCTCCGCAGATTGTCATTGCGGGCGCGCCGCGGAAGACCGTCCCCTGGTTCCATGTGGTTGCTCATAGGTCAACTCAACCACTGCTGCCCGGCGATAACAAGGATGCTTACTATTCGCTAGCGGTAGTCCCGGTGCAGGTTTTCCTTGGTGGACGCGCCCGGCGTCGCATCCGCGATCCACGGCCCGGTGCCCTCCGACTGGTCCAGCACGCCGGCCTCAAGCCAGGTGTAGTCCCCGGCCAGGACCTTGCGCGTGAGCCCCTGGTCGCCGTCGTCCGTGTTGCGCCAGAGCTGGTCGAAGTACTCGTCCACGCGGACCCGGGCCTGCTCGCAAAACGCCTCCGCCAGTTCGTAGGCGCTCGCCGCATTCTCCGGCGCCGTGTGCAGGATCATCTCGGCGCGTGAGCAGCATGCCGCCATGGCAAACAGTTCGGCACCGATGTCCACCACCCGGCCCAGGAACGCCTGCTTGTACGCCAGGTTGGCCTGCCAGCGGCCCATTCCGTAGAAGGTCTGGCGGGCAAGCCGGCGCGAAGACCGCTCCACAAACCGCAGTTGCTTGGCCAGCCGCCCGAACTCCCCGTAGGAGCGGGGATCCATACCGGCGCCGGCCACCAGCTTTGGCAGCCACTTGGCATAAAAACCTGACGCCCCGACGGCGGCCTTCGCCTTGTCCTGCAGGCTCGCCGTGACGGAGGCGAGGTCGCCGGCCGCGGCGAGGTGGGCATCCACCGCCTCGCGCGCGATGAGCAGTTTCATGATCTCCGAGGATCCCTCGAAGATCCGGTTGATCCGGAGATCGCGAAGCTGCTGCTCAGCCGCGACGGCCCGCTCGCCCCGGGCTTCCAACGAGTCCGCTGTTTCGAAGCCGCGGCCGCCGCGGATCTGCACCAGTTCATCCGCGATGCGGTAGCTGATCTCCGTGGACCACAGCTTGGCCAGCGCGGCTTCGATCCGCACGTCCTTCTGCCCGGCGTCGGCCATTTCGGCAGACAGTTCGAAGACGGCGTCGAGGGCGAAGGCCGTAGCCGCAATGAACGCGATCTTCTTGCTGACGGCCTCGTGCATGCCCACCGGCTGGCCCCACTGAACGCGGGCACTTGACCACTCGCGGGCAATCTTCAGGCTCCAGCGTCCGGAAGCAACGCACAGCGCCGGAATGGAAAGCCGCCCGGTGTTCAACGTGGACAGGGCTATCTTCAGCCCCTGGCCTTCACGCCCCAGCCTGTTCGCTGCAGGCACGCGCACCTGATGGAACCGGGTCACGCCGTTTTCAATGCCGCGGAGCCCCATAAAGGCGTTGCGGTTCTCCACAGTGATGCCGGGGGAATCCATCTCGACCACAAAAGCGCTGATGCCGCCCTTGTGCTCAGTGCCCTGGGCATCGGTGTGCGCGGGGACTACCGCCATCACCACCACCAGTTCGGCGATCACCCCGTTGGTGGTCCACAGTTTCACGCCGTCCAGAATGTAAGCCCCGCCGTCGTCCGTTGGCACTGCCGTGCTGCCCATCCGGGCCGGATCGCTGCCCACGTCCGGTTCCGTCAGCAGGTAGGCGGTGATGGCTCCCGCTGCGCACCGCGGCAGGTATTCCCGCTTCTGCTCCGGGGTGCCAAACTCCTTCACCGGCTCGGGGACACCGATCGACTGGTGGGCGGACAGCAGTGCACCCAGGCTGGGGTGGACGCTGCCCAGGAGCGCCAACGCCCGGCCGTAGTACACCAGCGACAGGCCCAGTCCGCCGTACTCCCGGGGGATCTTCATGCCAAAGGCGCCCAGGTCTGCCAGGCCCCGGAGGTATTCGTCCGGGATCTTGGCGTCGCGTTCAATCCTCCGGCCGGACATGGTGCGGGCGTATTCCGTCAGCCGCTCCAGAAAGGCTTCGCCGCGCTCCACGTCTTCGGCCTTCGCCTTGGGCCACGGGTGGACCAGGCCCAGGTCAAAGTTTCCGAGGTAGAGCCCCTTGGCAAAGCTGGGCCGGTCCCAGCCGGTCTCGCGGGAGGCCTCGGCCAGCGCGCGGGCATCCTCTGCAGTGGCTTCCGGGCCGAGGTTGTCCGCGGCCACGGGAACGTCACTGGCCGGAGCATCCTTGGGAGGGGCGTCGGTGACTACTGCCTTGGTTGCGGGACTGTCAGTGGCGGAGCTCATGGGGTATCTCCTCTGCCCGGGATGGCCGGCTCAAGCCATGGATCCGCCGGGTTGGAGAACCCTTTAGCTGTCTCCCAACATTACCCGCGGGTAGCTTCCGGTGCTAGGGGAAGGCTGCCCCTGAAACTCCCCGGGAAGCTCAACCGTGGCGGCCTTGCGGACCAGCCGTTCCCAGCCCAGGTTGATGCCGTGCACCGTGGCCACCAGCGACGTGGAGACAACAACCCAGGCCAGCTTGCCCAGCCCCACCAGGATGAGGGCCAGGAAACCCGCCACCAGGACGAAGGCCGTCAGGGCCACTGCGAACACCAGTGTTCCCATAAAGACCATGGTGGCCGTTTCCATTGAACTTAAGTCGAACTGCATTGTTCCCCCTGCTGCGCCGTTGCCTCGGTTGAATCAGTAGGACTGAGCGTAGGGGGTCCCGGACGTCCCAAACCAGACACAGGCCGCGCGGAATCCGGGTTGATACGGGATCGAAATGCTACCCGCAGGTAGGTCACGGCGCGGTCGCGGAACGCTCACTGTTAGGGGTGCAGGGCGTCTGCGTTAACCTTGTAGTTGGCAGTTTTCCTGCCCAACCATCCCCTTAACAGTTGAAGGAGAGTGCGTGCCCCGCTCCGCCAGGTCATCCGCTGACGCAATCAGCGCCCGGCTCCGGGACCTTGAACTCCTCACGAAAGGACCCGCCTGGGCCCTGACCCGCTCCGCACCGTGGGTCATCGCCGTGCTGCAGGCTTCCTTTACCCGCACCCGTCCGCAGCTTCCGCTCGAGGAGTTCCACGCCGACGTCGACTCCTTCCTTGAGCAGCTGCGGCGCCAGGAGCAGGAGCTGGGTTCCTCCGCCCCGGGGACGTCCTCCGGGCGGAACTACGCGGACGAATGGACCCGTAAGAACTTCCTGACCCGGCGCAACCAGTCAGGGCAGATCGTGTACGAGGTCACCGAGCCGGCCGCCCGCGTGCTCGCATTCCTGGACAGCCTGTCCAGCGAGCGGTCCACGCTGAACGGTTCACGGCTGGGCACGCTCCTGGGCGACGTGGAGAAGCTGGCCAACGAGACCAACCCGGACCAGAGCGCCCGGCTGGAATCCCTCGGCGAAGAGATCGAGGAGAGGCAGCAGCTGATCCAGGACATCAGCTCCGGCGACTTCGACGGCCTGCTGGACGATGACGAAGCCGTGGAGGCCGCGGGCAACATTCTTGACCTGGCCGCGAGCCTGCCCGCCGATTACAAAAAGATGCGCGACCGCATCGAGGAACTGGTGGGCGCCCTGCGCAACCAGATCATCGAGGAGTCGCTCAGCAAGGGTGCCACCATGGCCCAGGTGCTGGAGGCGGACAAGCGGCTCAGGCAGAGTCCCGAAGGCAGGACCTTCCGCTCCTTCACCGCATTTCTGGAGGATCCGCAGCAGCAAATGCGGTTCCGCTCGGCGATCGGCGAGGTCCTGAGCAGGCAGTTCGCCGATGACCTCTCACCGGAGGACCGCGAGACCCTGAAAAACCTCGTGGCCGAGCTCCGCCACCAGCACGGCCAGATCCAGCGCATCTACGGCAAGCTCAGTGAAAGCCTGAACACCTACGTCCAGAGCGACGACTTCCGCCAGTCCGTCCGGCTCCGGAAGGTCCTCCGCGAGGCCGAACAGGCCATTAGGTCGCTGCCCTACGAGCGCGAACGGCCCGGCCTGGTCCGCGGCCCGGCACTGTTCAACGCAGGGTTCGAATCCCTGGCCATGGTCAAGCTCTACGACCCCGACGAGTTCGCCGTCCCGCCCAGGCTCGCGGACCCCATCGCCTTCAGCGACTCGGACCGCGTGCGCTCGCCGAGAACGCGGAAGGCGAGCCCCGACGCCATCCGCACCGCCGTTGCCGGCGCGTCCACCCTGGCCGAAGCCTGGGAGCAGCTGCCGGCCGGGGAACAGCACATCAACTCCATCCGCGCCCTCCTGTCCCACGCACTGCACGAAGGCGCAGCCTTCGACCGCGGAGCCTGGGACGGCCTGGACTTCGAACAGATAGACGGCACCACCCGCAAGGCGTACCTGCCCGTGGTCACGCTCACAAAGGATTCATGATGACTGAAGAGATCACGACGGAGGCGCCTCCCGTTGAAGCAGACGCCCCCCGTTCGGAGGTGCCCGGGCACGCGGAACGTCCTTTCGCCGTCGCGCCCCGTGACACTTTTGTGGACGGCGCAGCGCTGTTCCCCGGTGACACCGGCGTGCTGTCGATGAAGGTGCGGCAGGCACTGGTGAAGCTCCTGAAGGGCCCGTACGTCGATGGTGGCCGGGACGAAAAGCTGTGGACCACGCTGCTGGACAACCAGCTCATCCTGCGCAGCCGCCTGTCCGAGGTCTTCCTGACGCTGCAGCTTGATCACGAACGCAAAATCGCAGTCCTGCGCCCGGTCGACCCCGAGGCCATCGGCGGCAGCACGCGGTCGAGCATCCTGCGCCAGCAGCGTGCGCTGAGCCGGGTCGAAACCATCGTGCTGCTCCGCCTGCGCCTCCTGCTGAACCGCCACGTCACGGCCCAGACCGATCCCACCATCACCCGCGAAGAAATCGCAGACCTTGTGGCCCACTACCAGCCGGCCGGCCAGCAGGACGCCCTGCGCGATTCAGATGTTGTCACCCGCGCCATCACCAAGCTCCTGGCCCGCCAACTCCTCCTCACCACCGGCCTGGAGGACGTCTACACCATCTCCAATGCCCTCCCACTGGCGCTCCCGTTCGAAAACATCGGCGACATCCCGGCCCAGATCGAAGCCCTGGTGGCAGCCACAACAGATCCGACAGGCACCGAACCGCTGCTGGACCTCGACAACGACACGGGTGCCGAGGACGACGACGCCGATGCCGCCCCCGCCGACGCGAACCCAGCCACAACAACGGAGAACAAGTGAGCATCGCATCCATGTTGCCGATGGGCGACGTGACGAACCCCGGCCAGATGCGCCTGGCGTTGGTGCAGGTAGTCAACTGGGGCACGTTCCACGGGGCACACACGATGCATGTGGACCGCAACGGAACGCTGCTGACGGGCAACTCGGGCGTGGGAAAGTCCACGCTGTTTGATGCCATGCTGCGGGTGTTCGATGCCCGGCCGCGCTCCAACGAGGCCGCGGCACAGCGCTCGGGCGGGGCCGTGGAGGACAAGAGGACCACCTTTACCTATATGCGCGGCAAGGTGGGCGACAAGGCTGTGGGCGAAGGCTCGGCCAGTGCCTTCCAGCGCCCTGGGGCCACGTGGTCAGCCGTCGCGCTGACGTTCGATAACGCCGCGGGCACGCGCGTGACCGTGTCGGCACTGTTCGATGTGCCGAAGAACGGGACGGAGTCCAGCGTCGGGCGCTTCTACCTGATCGACAGCAAGCCGCTGGACCTGCCCGCCATCGAGGACATCGCGGACAAGCGCTTCACCAAGGCAGCGCTGGAGGCCGTCTTCCCGGATGCCCAGATTTTCGACGTCCATAAAGCCTTCGCCGAGCGCTTCCGCCGGCTGCTGGGCATCAGCTCGGACCAGGCCCTGCCGCTGCTCCGCGTGATCCAGGCCGGCAAGGGCCTGGGCGGCAGCGTCAATACGTTCTTCCGTGACCAGGTGCTGGACGCCCCGGCCACCCTTGCGGCGGCGGACGATGTGGTGGAGGAATTCAGTAACCTCATGTCCATCCGGCAGCGCCTGGAGGATGTGCGGCAGCAGCGGGACCAGCTGGCCCCCGTGCCCGGCCTGAACAAGGAGTACGCACAATCGCTGCTGGACGCGAACCGGCTGCGGGAGCTGGCCGGCGAGGAATTCGAGGCCTACAAGCAGCAGCTCGCGGTCACGGTGCACCAGAAAACCCTCGTGCGGTTCAAAGAACTGGCCCAGGCCAAGGCCAGGGAACTCGGCGCGGAGCGCCTGGTGCGCGATGGGCTGGCCAAGGAACTCCGCCAGCTCGAAACCGACTACAACAACCAGGGCGGCAACGCGATCTCCGCGATCGAGCAGTCGCTGGAAAACGCCAAAGTTGGCCTGCGGCTCCGCGAACAGGTGGAGGAGGCCGCCCGCAAGGCCCTGTCCGACGCCGGGCTGAAGCTTGAGTGGACCGCCGAGGGCTGGGAACAGGCCCACGAGCAGGCCGCCGCCAGATCTGCCGAGCTCCAGGACGACTCCCAGGCCCTGCAGGAACTCCGCTTCGAAGCCTTCGACGGCCACGCCACCAAGAAACGCGAGCTGGCGGCGGCACAGCAGGAACTGCTCTCGCTACAGACGCGCAAGTCCCTGCTGCCGCCGTCGAGCATTGAAAACCGTGCCGCCATCGCGGCAGCCACCGGGGTGCCCGAGGACCGGATGCCGTTCGGCGGCGAGCTGATGGACCTCGCCGAGGGGGAGGAACAATGGCGGCCTGCCGCTGAGCGGGCGCTCCGCAACCTGGCCACCACCCTCCTGGTGCCCGGCGAGCACTTCGCCGCAGTGACCCGGTACCTGAATGAGAACAGGGTGCGCGGTGCCCTGCGCGCCGTGGACGTCTCCAAGCCGCTTGCCGGCGGCGCGCTGGCCGTGGAGGACGTGCGCGACGGCGACCTGCTGACCAAGCTGGACATCCTCGCCAGCGGCGCGGCGGCCGACGCCGGGGAATGGATCCGTGAGCGGATCGCCCTCGACTTCGCATACCCGTGCGTGGAGGACCCCGACGAGCTCGCGAAGCTGGACAAGGGCCTGAGCCTGGGCGGTGTGGTCAAGCGCAACCGCCACACGGTGGAAAAGGATGACCGCTTCACCGGCCGCCAGGACTACGTGCTGGGTTTCGACAATGCCGCCAAGCTGGAGCTCGTGGCCGCCCAGGTGGCGGATCTGCAGCAGGAGCTGGCGAAAGCGGCCGAACTGGCGCAGAGCCGCGAAGAGTCGCACCAGGGCATGAGCCGGCAGTTGGACGCGCTTCGGCGCATCGCCGAGGACCACCGGCCCTGGGAGCAGGTGTCAGCTGCCGTGGCAACGGAGGAACTCAGCCGGATTGAACAGCGGCTCAAGGACGCCCTGGCGGCCCAGGCGGACCTGGAGCCGCTGCGCGCCAACATCGAGACGGCGCGGCAGAAACACCAGGCCAGCACCGAGGCCGCGGCAGTCCTGCAGAGCGAATACAAGGCACTCGACCGGCAGCTGACCACCGCCGATTCACTGCTGGAAGGTGCGCGCGCCCGCCTGGAGCAGGCGCCGCCGTCGGACGCCACCATCACCGCGCTGGCGCCGTACTTTACGGACTTCGGCGACGTCAGCGAGATGCATGAGCTGGACAACCTGGCCAACCGCGTCCGGACCGCCCTGCTGGGGGAGCTGCACACCGCCGAAACGCGCGGGCAGGCCACGTCGGAGCGCCTGACCCGGATCTTCGAGGGCTTCGTTCGTGAATGGGGCTCGGCGATCTCGGCGGACCACGGCACGTCCATCGGCGCGGCCGGCGAGTTCGAAGCCCGCTACCACGCGATTGTCAGCGACGGCCTGCCCGCACAGGAGACCGAGTTCCGGCAATTCTTCAACCAGCGGACGCACGAATCGTTCAGCACCCTGCTCCATTTGCTGGACGAGGAGCGGCGCTCGATCACCAGCCGCATCCTTCCGCTCAACGGCATCCTGTCCGAGGTCAACTTCCACGAGGGCAGCTTCCTGGAACTCGACATCAAACAGACGCTGCCCGCCACGGCGAAGCAGTTCAAGGACGCCATCCAGAATGCTTTGAAGGCCCGGCACACGCGGCCCGCCCGCGGTGCTGCGGACTCCGGCGGGGACGACGACGCCGAACTGACCGCGCGCTACAAGACCCTGGAAACGCTGGTGAAACGGCTGGGATCGCCCACGCCCGAGGACCGCCGCTGGCGTGCCGAGGTGCTGGACGTCCGCGGCCACCTGTTTATCCAGTGCAAGGAGCACCGGGAAGCAGGCAAGCGCACCGACGTCTACATGCACGCCGATACCGGCTCCATGTCCGGCGGCGAGCGTCAGCGCTTCACCGCGTTCATCATGGCCGCGGCACTGAGCTACCAGCTGGGGATCGCCGAGCAGGGGTTCACCACGTACGGCACGGTGATGATGGACGAGGCATTCGTGTTGGCGTCCGAGGAATTCGCCGGCGCGGGGATCAAGGCGCTGCACGAGTTCGGGTTCCAGCTGCTGCTGGCAGCCCCGGAAAACGTGATCGACCTGTCCCGGCACCTGGGCTCGGTCACCGAAATCCTCCGCGACAAGCGCACCAACCGGTCCGGGGTCCTGACGGCGCCGGTAGTCCGGCCCCGCCCCGGCAGCGAGGGAGAATGGCGGTCCGAGGCGAACCCCGTGGACATTATTTTGCGCTAGCCGTTATCAGCGGACCGCGGTTATAACAAATCGATGGATATATTGTCCGGATGCTGTTGGAGGGCGTTGTCCTGGTGCCATGCTTGTCGGCATCAAACACTCGCCTTCATCCTCTTACCGGGTACATGCGGAACGCTGGGTCCTGCATCTGACGCCTGATGAGGTTGGCGGCCTTCCCTTGAAAGGCATGACAAATGCGCCCAGCACGCCGCGCCGCCACCTACATGGCGCTCACCGCCGTCGCAGCCCTCACCCTCGCAGGCTGCGCGGCCAACGTCTCGTCGGAAAGCCCTGATTCCCCGGTCCCCGAGGCATCGGCCCCGGCATCTCCGAGCCCCTCTCCCGCGGCCGGCACGCCACAGCCGGCTGTCCCTGGCGACAGCCTGGCGACCTACACCTTTCCGGACGGCCGGCTTTCCTTCCAGCACCCGAAGGACTGGCGGGTGGAGCTCTTCGAGGCATCCGCCTCGCCCTTCGTGGGCACTGCCACGGTCTACGACCCTGCCGGCCGGATGCGGGTCACCGTCTACACCGGCGAGATTGCCGACGTGGTGGCCGGCTCCGGCGCCCGGACCGTGCTCGAGACGGACCCGGTCCTGGGCCCGCGGGGCCATGCTGTTCCAACGCCCCATTCGTCGTTCTTTGTTGATCGCAGCGGTGGCGCTGCACAGTATCGAATGGGTCTTACAGCAGGATTGCCCGTCTCGCCGGACGGTCAGGTGCAGAACGGGCTCATTATGCTGGGCAACCGCGTCCTGACTGCCGACGTGCTGTTCGACGGTCCGCCCTTCGCAGGTGATGATGCGGCGAAAGACTGGTACTGGGGAGCTGACGGCAAAACCCTGAAGGCTATTCTGATGAGCTTCACCTACCGCTGACCCCACCCCCGGACGCTCTCTCACTTAATGCGGGTTTGACGCCGACGCTCTCTCACTTTCCTAAAGAAAGTGAGAGAGCGCTGGGGAATTTCCCACATTAAGTGAGAGAGCGTCGGTGTTTTAAGCGCATTAAGTGAGAGAGCGTTTCAGGGGGTGGAGGTGGCGGCAGGGGCAGTGGGGGTGGTGCAGGCATCGATCTGGGTCTGGACAATTTCCCCGTAGTGCGCCACCAGGTCGTCAAAGTCCCAGCCGGCGAAGAGATTCAGGGTGCGGACGGTCTCGCCGAAACCCGTCATCAGGGCGGTCACGGTCGAGGCGTAGCGGCGGTCCGGCGTTGTGTCACCGATCAGCCGGGCGATGGCGGTGACGTAGCGTTCGCGGATGTCAGCCCGGGCGGCTTCGGGGTCGGGGGAGTCCAGTACGGCGAACGGAATGATGGCCCACGGCTCCTGGACGCCGCGTTCCCGGCGCATCAGCACCCGGAACACGAGCGCCCTGCCGAGTTCCGGCGTCGGGACCTCCAACTCGGCGAGCAGCGACTCGTCCGGCTGCACGGCAGCGTACAGCTTTTCCTTGGACAGGAACAGTTTCATGACCAGGGCGGCGGAAACTCCGGCGTCCGCCGCGATGTCCCGGACGGTCACGGCCCGGTATCCGCGTTCCCCGAAGAGGCGTCCGGCGGACTGGAGGATCGCGTCGTGGCTGGGGCTGCTCACGCTCCCACCCGCTCGCCGGAGGTTTCCTCCACGGGCGGAGCGGCGAAGTCCAGCGTCACCGAACGGTTGTCGACAGCGAGCTTCCGCGCCACCGCCTGAAGCGTTGAGGGGTGAAGCATTGTCACGACGTAGCGTCCGGCGATGGGCAGGGGAAAAGCGTACATCCCGTTGTCGTCCGTCCGGGTGGTGGCCAGATGCTCGCCGCTGGCTTCCAGGAGCGTCACCATGGCGCCGGCAACGGGCGTGCCGCCGGCTACAACGGAGCCGCCGAGCTCCAGGCGTTCCCGCAGCATGAAGTTCTGTGTAAGGGTGCGGCCGTCAAAGTCGAAGACTTCGGCCATCGGGGCCCACCCGCCCGCATTGGCCACCATAAGGTATTTCCCGGCGCCGGGCAGGGCCACTGAGTAGTTGCCCTCCGTGTCCACGCGGCTCCAGTCCACCGGATCGCCGTCGGTCCGGAGAACGGTGACGACGGCGGGGGTGAGGGGGCGGTGATCCGGCGCCAGGACGCGCCCCTGCACCACCAGTTCGGCGGCGCCGGCAACGGTTGCCGGCGGGCGGCGGACACCGGCGGCGCGGGGGATGAAGACGGCGGCCAGCATCGATGCTGCCGAAGCGGCGGCCGCCAGCCAGAAGATATCCCGGAACGCGTCGAAGGACGGAAGCCGGGCATCGCCCACTGCGATGGTGACCGACGTGAAGACCGCGGCGATCGCCGCGCTGGATGTTGAGGTGCCGATGGCACGGACCAGGCTGTTCAGGCCGTTCGCGGACGCCGTCTCGGTGATGGGCACCGCGCCCATGATGAGGGTGGGCATCGCCGCGTACGCGATGGCAGTGCCCACGCTCACCACGGTGGAACCGATGATGACCCAGGCGATGGAATCGTAGAAGAAGACGCGGCCCACATAGCCCACAATCATCACCAGCGCCCCTGCCATGAGCGCCGTCTTGCCGCCGAAGATCCGGATTATGCGTCCGGACAGCGGTGCGAACACCACCATCGCCAGCCCGGACGGGACCATGCACAACCCCGCGGTGATCACATTCAGTTCGAAGCCGTAGCCGGTGACGGCGGGAAGCTGGAGCTGCTGGGTGGTGAGGAGCATGTTGGCGAACATGGCGAAGCCGATCAGCAGCGAGGCCAGGTTGGTCATCAGTACGGGGCGGCGGGCAGATGTCCGCAAGTCAACCATCGGCTGGCGGACTTTCAGTTCATACGGGACCCAGACGGCCAGAAGTATCGCAGCGGTCAGGAACAGCAGCAGGACGGGTTCGGATCCCCAGCCCCAGGAGCCGCCCTTGGAAATCGCCAGGAGCAGGGCTGCCAGCGCCGCAGACAGCACCAGGGCGCCTGCATAGTCGAAGCTTCCGCGCGTGCGGACCTTGGATTCCGGAACGATCAGCACCACGGCGAGGAGCAGCAGCACTCCCGCGCCAGCCGAGACCCAGAAGATCGAGGCCCAGCCAAGGTTTTCGTACAGAACTCCTGCCAGCGGCAGGCCCATGGCGCTGCCGATGCCCAGGGTGGCGCTCATGAGGGCTACCGCGGAGCCCATCTTCTCCTTAGGCAGTTCATCACGCATGATGCTGATGCCCACCGGGATCAAGGCCGAGGAGAACCCCTGGAGTGCCCGGCCGATGATCAGCCACACGAAGGCCCCGCCAACGGCTGCCATGACGGATCCCGCCACCATGATGGCGAGGCACACCACCATCATTTTGCGCTTTCCGTACATGTCCGCACTGCGGGACACAATCGGCGTTGCCACGGCGCTGGACAGGAGGGTGGCGGTCACCAGCCAGGAGGCGTCGTCGGCCGTGACGCCCAGGATCCCGGGGAAGTCCGGAAGGAGGGGCACCACCAGAGTCTGCATCAGCGCCACGAGCGTGCCACTGAGGGCCAGGACTGCGGTGATGGCGGACGGAGACGGGCGCCGTCGCGAGTCGGGGGCTTGGGAGCGCGGCATGTACTGCTTTCAGGGGTCAGGCGTGGATTGGGCGGGGTGAACGCACGTTTACCCGCTTCCAGTGAACCACCGTTCACCCCACGCCAGCAATGTCGGCGTAGTGTTTATTGCGTCACAGGAGCAATTAGGCAACGCAAAGCTTTCGTAATAGTGAGCAGGCTAGGCTACCCTTACTTAGGTTTGCATCATTCACCTAAGGAGTTCCGTGACTTCCCCCCTTTTCCGTGGCCCCGGCGCCACCCGCCGTACGCTGTTCAAGTCAGCCGGCAAGGCCACAGCGGTCCTGGCCGCCGCAGCGCTCACGCTCTCTGCCTGCTCCACCGGGCCCGCGGCCGGCACCCCTGACGCCAGCGCCTCCAGCTCAAGCAGCGCCCAGTTCCCCGTCACCATCAAGCACGTCTTCGGCGAGACCACCATCAAGGAACAGCCCACCCGCGTAGCCACCGTCTCCTGGGTCAATGACGACGTCGCCATTGCCCTCGGCGTTGTACCCGTGGGCGTCCCCAAGAACGAATGGGGCGGCAATGAACAGGGCTCCACTCCGTGGAAGGATGCGGCACTGACAGAACTCGGCGCCGGCTTCGGCACTGAGAAGGCTCCGGTCCAGTACTCCGACGCCGACGGCATCAACTTCACCGAGATCGCCAAGCTCACCCCTGACGTCATCCTGGCCGCCTACTCCGGCCTGACCGAAGAGGACTATAAGAAGCTCAGCGAGATCGCCCCTGTGGTGGCCCACCCCGAGGTCGCGTACGGAACCTCCTGGCAGGACTCCACCGCCATCATCGGCAAGGCCCTGGGCAAGGAGTCGGAGGCCACCAAACTTGTCTCCGACACCGAAGCCACCATCAAGGACAAGGTCTCCAAGTACCCGCAGATCGCCGGCAAGAGCTTCATCTACGGCAACCTCGAGCCAGCATCGGCTGAGGGCGTCAACGTCTACACCGCCAACGACAACCGCCCCCGTTTCCTGAGCGCGATCGGCATGAAGCTCGCTTCCGTTGTGGAGGAAAACTCGAAGGGTTCCAAGGAATTCTTCATCCCGTGGTCCGCCGAGAAGGCCAACGAACTGGACTCCGATATTTTCGTCACCTGGGTTCCGGATGCCGCCACCACCGATTCCATCAAGGCAGACCCGCTCCTCGGCCAGATCCCGGCCATCAAGGACGGCGCCCTCGTGGCTGATTCGGACAACACCCTGACGCTGTCCATCTCGGCATCCTCGCCGCTGAGCCTGCCGTGGTCACTGGACACGTTCCTGCCGCAGCTTGCCAGCGCAGCGGATGCAGTGAAGTAAGCACCGTCCCATGACGGAAAGTACGACGACGGCGGCCGCCCAGGGGCGAGATCTCACCGCTTTGGCGTCGCCAAAGCGCCGGGATCTCACCTCTCGAAACCCCGACGCCGCCCGCCCGGGCTCCCGGGGCAGGCAGGCAGCCTGGCTGCTGGCCGCCGTCGTCGTACTTATGGTCCTGACCGCCGCTTCGTTGGCCATCGGCGCCCGGGGACTTTCCCTCGCCACGGTGTGGCAGGCCCTCACCCAGTTCGACCCCGCCAACGGCGACCATGCGGTGGTTCACGCCCGCATTCCGCGCACTATCCTCGGGATCCTTGCCGGCGGTGCCCTGGGCCTCGCGGGCGCCGCCATGCAGGGCGTCGCCCGCAACCCCCTGGCTGACCCCGGCATCATGGGCGTCAACGCCGGAGCTGCGCTGGCCGTGGTTACCGGCATCTACCTCTTTGGCGTCACCTCCCTCAGCGGCTACATCTGGTTCGCCTTCATTGGCGCCGCAGCAGCCGCCGTTGCGGTGTACCTCATCGCCTCGATGGGCCGGGACGGAGCGACGCCGGTCAAGCTGGCCCTCGCCGGGGCGGCGCTGAACGCCGGACTTTATTCGCTGATGAGCGTCATTCTCGTCTCCAGCCAGGACACCTACGACCGCTTCCGCTTTTGGCAGGTAGGCGGGATAGCCGGCCGCGACTGGGCAGTGGTCCTTCCGGGCCTGCCCTTCCTTGCCCTTGGTGCCCTCATCATTCTTTGCACCGGCCGAATCCTCAACAGCCTGGCACTCGGTGATGACATCGCCCGCGGCCTCGGCCAGCGCGTAGGCCTTTCACGAGGCCTGACCGCACTGGGCATCGTCCTGCTGTGCGGGTCAGCCACCGCGCTGGCCGGACCGATCGGCTTCATCGGCCTGGTGATCCCACATGCGGTCCGGTCACTCACCGGCCCCGACTACCGCTGGATCCTGCCGTTCTCCCTCGTCCTGGCACCGGCACTGCTGCTGGGCGCGGACATCATCGGCCGCGTGGTCCTGCTGCCGGGCGAAGTTCCGGCCGGCATCATGACCGCCCTGGTTGGCGCGCCCGTCTTCGTCTGGCTGATCCGCCGCGGCAAGGGGGTTGGACTGTGAAGGCCCTCAACGCTCCCGCCACGGTGGCACGTGCCGGCAACCCAACACGCAAACATTGGCGCGAGCTGCCGTCCCGCGCACTGACCCGCACCGCGCTTCTTGGGTTTGCCGTCGTTGTCATGTTTGCCGTCTACGTCCTGCTCGGCAGCTACACCGTGACCATCCCCGACTTCTTCACAATTCTGATCGCCCACCTCACCGGCGGCGAAAGAATCCCCGGCGCCAGCTTCATCGTGATGGAGAACAAGCTGCCCCGTGCGGTCATCGGCATCCTGATCGGCGCCGGATTCGGCCTGTCCGGCGGACTGTTCCAGACCATGCTCCGCAACCCCCTGGCCAGTCCGGACGTGATCGGCATCAGTTACGGTGCCAGCGCCGCGGCCGTCACCGCCATCGTGGTCTTCGGCGCCACCGGTCCGGCCGTGTCCGGGGCGGCACTCGGCGGCGCGCTGGGCATTGCCGCCCTCATCTACGCCATCTCCCGCGGGCCTGCGCTGGGGTCAGGCGGCGGCAACCGTGGAAACGCTGCCGGGAGCAGGCTCATCCTGGCGGGTGTGGGCATCGCCGCCGCCCTGCACGCCGTGGTCAACTTCCTCATGACCCGCGCGGACATCCGCACGGCAGCCGACGCACTTGTGTGGCTCAACGGGTCCCTCAATTCAGCCAACTGGGAACGCGCAGGCCTGCTGGCACTGGCACTTCTGGTCCTGGTCCCTGCGGTCATCACCCTGGCCGGCCCGCTCCGCATCCTGGAACTGGGCGATGACGCTGCGGCCGGCCTGGGCATCCGTGTCGGGTTCACCCGCCTCGCCGTGGTGATCACCGCCGTCGGACTTGCAGCGGTGGCGACGGCGGCAGCCGGCCCGGTCTCGTTCGTCGCCTTCCTCTCCGGTCCCATAGCCCGGCGCTTCACCCGGAAAGCCAGCCTCCCGGCGTCGGCATTTGTCGGTGCGCTGATTGTCCTCGCGGCCGACTACTTCGCCGCCAATATTGCCCCCTTGCTGCTGGACGGCACCGTGCTTCCCGTCGGCGTCATTACCGGTGCCCTGGGTGCCCCCTTCCTGCTGTGGCTCCTGGTCACAGCCAACCGAAAGGATGCCTGACATGGCCGTTCTCAAGGCTCAGGACCTCACGCTGAAGTACGACCAGCGCTGCGTTGTGGAAGGGCTCACCGCGGAGATCCCGGAGGGCAAGGTGACCATGATCGTGGGCGCCAACGCCTGCGGGAAGTCCACGCTGCTCCGCGGCCTGTCCCGCCTGCTCAAACCCGCAGCCGGCGCCGTGACCCTTGACGGCAAGGACATCCACTCCCGCCCGGCCCGGGAACTGGCCCGCACGCTTGGCCTCCTCCCGCAGCACCCCACCGCGCCGGACGGCATCACCGTCCGTGACCTCGTGGGACGCGGGCGGTACCCGCACCAGGGCTTCTTCCGCAGCTGGAGCCCGGACGACGACGCGGCGGTGCGCCGAGCGCTCGAAAGCACCGAAACGCTGGAACTCGCTGACCGCAACGTGGACGAACTCTCCGGCGGCCAGCGGCAGCGCGTGTGGATTGCCATGGCCCTGGCCCAGGAAACCGACGTCCTGCTGCTGGACGAACCCACCACGTACCTTGACCTGGCCCACCAGGTGGAAGTCCTGGACCTGGTCACGGACCTGAACCGCAAGCGCGGCACCACGGTGGCGATCGTCCTGCACGACCTGAACCTTGCCGCACGCTACGCGGACCACGTCATCGCCATGAAAGCCGGCGGGATCGTGGCCCTCGGCGCCCCCGGAAAAGTTGTTACCGAAAAGCTGGTCCTGGACGTCTTCGGACTCGAGTCCAGGGTCATCCCCGATCCCGTGTCCGGAACCCCGCTGATCATTCCCATCGGCCGCCACCACACCACCGCCAACGAACTGGAGCTCGTTTCATGAAGACCCGCGAAACTGCCGCCGCAAAGACCATGAACACCGAGCCCATGACCCTCGCTTTTGAAGTGACGGTTTCCTCGGTGGAGGAGCTCAGCCCCAACTTCCGACGCATCACCTTCGGCGGCTACTCACTGCGCGACTTCGGCGTTTCCGGAGACACGCAGGACCTGCGGATCAAACTGATGATCCCCTCGCTTGACGACTCCGGCCAGCAGATCCCGCTGCCCGCCTTCGATATGAATGCCTCCGGCTGGTACCAGGCATGGCTCGCGATGGACCCCGCCCTCCGCGGTTCGATGCGCACCTACACGGTTCGCCGCGAACGCCTGGATGCGGTCTACCCGGAAATCGACGTGGACTTCGTGATGCACTTCGACGCCGATGGCCACGGCGGGCCTGCCGCCAACTGGGCGCAGAGCGCCAGGCCCGGCGACGCCCTCACCATCATCGGACCCAACAACCGTGCCGCGCAGTGCCAAACCGCCGAAACGTACGGCGGCATCGAATGGCGTCCCGGCCTGGCCCAGCGGGTGCTGCTCGCCGGCGACGAAACCGCCGTTCCCGCCATCTCCGCCATCCTTGAGAGCCTGCCGTCCTATATGAGCGGCCACGCCTTCCTGGAGGTCCCGGAGGCCGGTGACTTCCTGGATCTCAAGACCGACGCCGACATCGAGATCACCTGGCTTGCCCGCGGCGCGGCCATCGGCCGCTCACGCCCGCACGGCGAGCTGCTGCAGCAGGCCGTGCAGAGGGCGGTGCCGGTGCCCGGCTGGGTAGGCATCAAAGCGGCCGACGGCGGTGCGGGCCCCGAGCCCGAGGACGTCAACGTGGACGTGGACATCCTCTGGGAGACTCCCGCGCGGATGGAGACGGCCGAGATCGAGGCCAGCCGAAACCCCGCCCTGCCCGCCGGTGCCATGCCCTTCTACGCCTGGATCGCCGGCGAAGCAGCCGTCATCAAGGACATGCGCCGGTACCTCGTACGCGACGTCGGCATTGATCGGAAGCAGGTCGCGTTCATGGGGTACTGGCGCAAGGGGAAGGCCGAGGGCTGAGTCTTCCAGGCACGGAGGGGACGCATCCTCGGCGTGCTCGCTCGTTCCTCGCTTAGACGCACGCTGCCGGATGCCTCCCCTCCGTCCAGTCACCTTGCATTCACCTCACCTTTCCCTGGCCGCTTTTTCGGATAGTTAGGGTGGCCGGGTGGTTGGTGATCCTTTGTTGCCCCAAAGCGGGCGGCGCGTCTTCGTAGCCCTGGGGGATTCCTTTACCGAGGGCGTCGGGGACCGGGATGAGCGGCTGCCCAACGGCGTGCGTGGCTGGGCCGACCGGGTGGCTGAGAAGCTGGCAAAGGCCGAGCCGGGCTGGGAGTACGCCAACCTGGCCATCCGGAGCAAACGCCTGTGCCACATCTCGGGCGAACAGCTGGAACCGGCGCTGGCCATGAGACCGGCACTGATCACCCTTTACGCCGGCGGCAACGATCTCCTCGACATCGGCACGGACATGGCCGTCCTGATGGATGAGTACGAAGACCTCGTGGCGCGGCTTGCCGGGAGCGGAGCCACGCTGGTCCTGTTCACGGGCTTCGACGTCAAGGTGTCGGCAGTGCTGGAGCTGCTCAAGAAGCGGAACACCATCTACAACCAGCGGGTCCGGGAGATCGCCGCGAAATACGGGGCCGTCCTCGTGGACTACTGGTGCCTGGACGCCTTCCATGACCGGCGGATGTGGGATTCGGACCGGCTCCACATGTCCAAGGCGGGCCACAAGTACCTCGCCGGGCAGGTGCTGGACCATTTGGGGGTGCCGCACAAGATCCGGCCCAAGGAATGGGACCCGCCGGCGAGGCTGAGCCTGCGCGAGTGGGAGCAGCGGCAGCGGCGGTGGGTGAGTGACTGGGTGCTGCCACTCTTCGGCCGCAAGATCAGGGGAATCACGCTGGGGGATACGCTCAGTCCACGCTGGCCCGAGCCCGTCAAGGTACCGCGGAAAGGCGGCCTCAGGAAGCTGGCCGGGAAGCGCGCAAAGGCGAAAAAGACCTAGGTGTCCAGCAGGTTCTCGTAGCCCTCCGCCACCGTGGTGGCAGTGAACTCGATGACCTCGAACTCGGCCACGCCGTTGCTGTAGAAAGGGTCCTTGGCCAAAGCCGCATCAAGGGTGGCCCGGTCCGCCTTGGACAACAGCACACCGCCAACGGCTGGAACTAAACGTCCGGACGCGAGGAAGACGCCGTCGTCGAACGCCTGTTTAACCCAGGCCATGTGCGCGGGGCGGTGATAATCGACGATGTCTTCGGGCACCTTGTAGGTCAGCGACACAACAAACATAGGGCCAGCCTACCCGTGCCCGCGCGGGGCACTTGAACCGTCAAGGAGTTTGTCTCCTAGACTGGACCTATGACCGAACCGCGCTGGCTCAACGCCGATGAACGCCGTGCCTGGCTGGCGATCCTGAGCATCAACACATTGCTTCCCGCCGCCCTGGACAGCCAGCTCCACACTGCCGGCAAAGTGTCGCTGTTCGACTACAACGTCATGGCCATGCTGTCAGAGGCCGAGGGCCATTTTCTCCCCATGAGCCAACTGGCAGCCCGCACCAGTTCCTCGCTGTCCCGGCTTTCGCACGTCGTGTCCAAGCTGGAAAAGCGCGGCTGGCTGGAGCGGCGCCCGCATCCGCGTGATGCGCGTGTCACCACGGCGCACCTGTCCGACGTCGGGATGGCCACCCTGGTGGAACTCGCACCGGGGCACGTGGAGGCAGTGCGCACCAAGTTCCTGGACGCCCTCACCGACCGTGATGTCAACGACCTGGCCCGCATCAGCGAGAAAATCGTTGCGCGCCTCGACGAGGACCACTGGATCCTCCGCGAAAAGGACGGCCAGGCTTAGGCATGGATTTCTCCGCCCGCTATGTGGCCCTCGGTGATTCGTTCACGGAGGGCGTCGGCGATGATGACCCCGGCCGCCCCAACGGGCTGCGTGGCTGGGCCGACCGTGTGGCGGAGCAGCTGGGCGCGGCGGATCCCGCCTTCGGCTACGCCAATTTGGCGATCCGCGGCAGGAAGCTCCGCCAGATCATGGCAGAGCAGGTGGACGCCGCCGTCGAACTTAACCCCACCCTGGTGACCATTTATGCAGGTGCCAACGACATCCTGCGGCCCAGGATCGACATCGATGACCTGCTGACTGAGTACGATGCCGGCATCCGCAAACTGGCTGCAACCGGTGCCACCGTGGTGATGTTCACGGGCTTTGACGCCCGCGGTTCCAAGGTGTTCAGCACCATGCGCGGCCGCACTGCCATCTACAACGAGCTGGTCCGAGGCATCGCCGGTGACCACGGTGCGCTGCTGGTGGACTACTGGCGGTTCAGCGAGTACTACGACTGGGGCATGTGGGCCAAGGACCGGATGCACATGTCCGCAGCCGGGCACGCCAACATGGCCAAGCGGGTGCTGACTGTGCTGGAACACGACCACTCGATCGATGTTCCGCCCATGACCCCGGTTCCGGAACTGAGCCGCGCCGAAGCCATTCGCGCAAACGCCCGGTGGGTCCGCGAATTCGCCGGCCCGTGGGTGGTCCGCCGCGTCACTGGCAAGTCCTCCGGTGATGGACTGTCACCGAAGTACCCCCGGCTCACACGCCTCTGAAGGGCCGCCGCCTTATACACCGTCCGAGCCCGGATTGGTCTTTAATTGCGTGAACTCGTAGACTTGGTAGGCGCTAAGTGCGCGGAGCGTGCGCAATTGCTCCGGTGGCCCGGTAAATTTCTCCAGGGTAGCCGGTAGTTAGGGGCTCAAGTTGCGTGACTAACCGTTCACCCTGATCATTTTGGGTCGCACTCAGACGCATGATCCTGCAGCAGATATGCGGATCATTACTTTCAATTCTTGAGGAGAAGTCATGGCAGCACACTGCCAAGTGACCGGAGCCGAGCCGGGCTTTGGGCACAGCATTTCGCACTCGCACCGCCGCAACAAGCGTCGGTTCGATCCGAACATTCAGAAGAAGCGCTACTGGGTTCCGTCCCTGCGCCGTAACGTCACGCTGCAGGTTTCTGCTCGTGGCATCAAGACCATCGACGTACGCGGCATCGACGTTGTCGTCGCCGCAATCCTGGCTCGTGGGGTGAAGCTCTAGTGGCTAAGGACAAGGACGTACGTCCGATCATCAAGCTCAAGTCGACTGCGGGCACGGGTTACACCTACGTAACGCGTAAGAACCGTCGTAACAACCCGGACCGTATGGTTCTGAAGAAGTACGACCCCAAGATCCGCCAGCACGTCGAATTCCGAGAGGAGCGCTAAACCATGGCTAAGAAGTCCAAGATTGCTCGCAATGAGCAGCGCAAGGTCATCGTTGAGCGTTACGCTGCAAAGCGCCTCGAGCTGAAGAAGGCCCTGGTTGACCCCAACTCAACCGACGAAGCACGCGAAGCTGCACGCCTCGGCCTGCAGAAGCTGCCCCGCAACGCGTCCCCGATCCGTCTGCGTAACCGCGATATCATCGACGGCCGTCCCCGCGGTACCTTCCAGAAGTTCGGTATCTCCCGTGTTCGCTTCCGCGACATGGCTCACCGCGGTGAGCTTCCGGGCATCACCAAGTCTTCCTGGTAATCCAGCACCGCTGATTCCAGCTGCTTGAGAAGGGCCGGCAACCGTTTGGTTGCCTGCCCTTCTGCTTTTAACCGCCGCAAGTGCATTTGCTCCGGATTGTCGGGATCCATGGCTGTGCTGCACCACACAAAGGGAATGCACGACGGCGGCGCCTATCCTGGGTGCCTAGTGACCGCATCTTCCGCGGAATCACGGGGAACAGGACCTCTGCCGGGGATGATTTGCGGTGGGGCGCCAGCGGGTGTATTGTTTTCTAAGTCGCCGCAGGGAGACAGCGAAGAGCTGGTAACCGCGGATGGCAAAAACCCCCAAATTCAAGACCAAATTCTGGTAGTTCTTTCGAGCGCTTCAGATTGGGTTGAGAATGTGTTTTCCGCTGATGCGGGTCCTGAAAGATGGATTTGCATCGCAGCGAGGAACCGGGTAAGTTTGAAAAGTTGCTCCGGAGCGATCCACGGCTGTTTAGTGCTGGTGGTGGTGCCGGGTGTGTCTGTTGTTTGAGAACTCAATAGTGTGCCAAGTTTGTTGATACCAATTTATTGTATTGAATTGGTTGAATTTGCCGGGTCATGCCGCCCCTGTGGTGTGGTCTGGTTTTTACAGCTGGTTTCAAATTTTGCAGCCTTCGTCTTCCGTTATTTCCGGGGGTGTTGGTTGTGTTCGTTTTTGTTTTACTTCAACGGAGAGTTTGATCCTGGCTCAGGATGAACGCTGGCGGCGTGCTTAACACATGCAAGTCGAACGATGAACCTCACTTGTGGGGGGATTAGTGGCGAACGGGTGAGTAACACGTGAGTAACCTGCCCTTGACTCTGGGATAAGCCTGGGAAACTGGGTCTAATACCGGATATGACTCCTCATCGCATGGTGGGGGGTGGAAAGCTTTTTGTGGTTTTGGATGGACTCGCGGCCTATCAGCTTGTTGGTGAGGTAATGGCTCACCAAGGCGACGACGGGTAGCCGGCCTGAGAGGGTGACCGGCCACACTGGGACTGAGACACGGCCCAGACTCCTACGGGAGGCAGCAGTGGGGAATATTGCACAATGGGCGAAAGCCTGATGCAGCGACGCCGCGTGAGGGATGACGGCCTTCGGGTTGTAAACCTCTTTCAGTAGGGAAGAAGCGAAAGTGACGGTACCTGCAGAAGAAGCGCCGGCTAACTACGTGCCAGCAGCCGCGGTAATACGTAGGGCGCAAGCGTTATCCGGAATTATTGGGCGTAAAGAGCTCGTAGGCGGTTTGTCGCGTCTGCCGTGAAAGTCCGGGGCTCAACTCCGGATCTGCGGTGGGTACGGGCAGACTAGAGTGATGTAGGGGAGACTGGAATTCCTGGTGTAGCGGTGAAATGCGCAGATATCAGGAGGAACACCGATGGCGAAGGCAGGTCTCTGGGCATTAACTGACGCTGAGGAGCGAAAGCATGGGGAGCGAACAGGATTAGATACCCTGGTAGTCCATGCCGTAAACGTTGGGCACTAGGTGTGGGGGACATTCCACGTTTTCCGCGCCGTAGCTAACGCATTAAGTGCCCCGCCTGGGGAGTACGGCCGCAAGGCTAAAACTCAAAGGAATTGACGGGGGCCCGCACAAGCGGCGGAGCATGCGGATTAATTCGATGCAACGCGAAGAACCTTACCAAGGCTTGACATGGACTGGAAATACCTGGAAACAGGTGCCCCGCTTGCGGTCGGTTCACAGGTGGTGCATGGTTGTCGTCAGCTCGTGTCGTGAGATGTTGGGTTAAGTCCCGCAACGAGCGCAACCCTCGTTCTATGTTGCCAGCGCGTTATGGCGGGGACTCATAGGAGACTGCCGGGGTCAACTCGGAGGAAGGTGGGGACGACGTCAAATCATCATGCCCCTTATGTCTTGGGCTTCACGCATGCTACAATGGCCGGTACAAAGGGTTGCGATACTGTGAGGTGGAGCTAATCCCAAAAAGCCGGTCTCAGTTCGGATTGGGGTCTGCAACTCGACCCCATGAAGTCGGAGTCGCTAGTAATCGCAGATCAGCAACGCTGCGGTGAATACGTTCCCGGGCCTTGTACACACCGCCCGTCAAGTCACGAAAGTTGGTAACACCCGAAGCCGGTGGCCTAACCCCTTACGGGGAGGGAGCTGTCGAAGGTGGGACTGGCGATTGGGACTAAGTCGTAACAAGGTAGCCGTACCGGAAGGTGCGGCTGGATCACCTCCTTTCTAAGGAGCACCTACAGTCACCGTGCCTCACGTTATGTGAGTGTGGCGGGGTTGTCAGGAGTATATGCCCGTTGCGCAGACGTAAGTTCTGCGGCGGGTGCTCACGGGTGGAATATCAACAAATAGGTGCCTGGTGGCACGGACCGGTTGTTAGTACGGACATTGTTTTTCTTCGGAAGATCAGTTGTCCTGGAACGCTCGCTGGTTCGGGTTGCTGGGTAGTGTTTGGCACACTGTTGGGTCCTGAGGCAACAGGGCCGGGGAGGGATGCGTCGTGGCTTACGGGTTGTGATGTGTTGTGTTCCTGGTACTTGTTTGTTTCTGGTTTCCTGGCTGCACCGATCGCGCATGTTGTGTGTGTGGGGTGTGTGGTTTGGGGTTGTTGTTTGAGAACTACATAGTGGACGCGAGCATCTTTTATAAGAAGCAATTTCCAAGAATATGAACCTGGATCTGTTGTTCTGTCTTTCGGGATGGAGTGATGGTTTTCATGGTTCTCTCGTGAAGTAGTTTTTTTGATCTTTTGTGGTCAAGTTTTTAAGAGCACACGGTGGATGCCTTGGCATTAGGAGCCGAAGAAGGACGTAGGAATCTGCGATAAGCCTGGGGGAGTCGATAACCGGACTGTGATCCCAGGGTGTCCGAATGGGGAAACCCCGCCAGGGGAGCGATCTGCCTGGTGACCCGCATCTGAACACATAGGGTGCGTGGAGGGAACGCGGGGAAGTGAAACATCTCAGTACCCGCAGGAAGAGAAAACAATAGTGATTCCGTTAGTAGTGGCGAGCGAACGCGGATCAGGCTAAACCGTTCCATGTGTGATAGCCGGCGGGCGTTGCATGGTCGGGGTTGTGGGACTTTCCATACTGTCTCTGCCGGGACAGTGGGGTGTGATGTGCAGGCATAGGTGAACGGTCTTGAAAGGCCGGCCAGAGAGGGTGTGAGCCCCGTAACCGAAATGTTTTGTGCCGCCTGGAGAGTATCCCAAGTAGCACGGGGCCCGAGAAATCCCGTGCGAATCTGTCAGGACCACCTGATAAGCCTAAATACTCCCTAATGACCGATAGCGGACCAGTACCGTGAGGGAAAGGTGAAAAGTACCCCGGGAGGGGAGTGAAACAGTACCTGAAACCGTGTGCTTACAATCCGTCGGAGCCAGTCTGATTCTGGTGACGGCGTGCCTTTTGAAGAATGAGCCTGCGAGTTAGTGTTACGTCGCGAGGTTAACCCGTGTGGGGAAGCCGTAGCGAAAGCGAGTCTGAATAGGGCGTTGCAGTGGCGTGATCTAGACCCGAAGCGAAGTGATCTACCCATGGCCAGGTTGAAGCGACGGTAAGACGTCGTGGAGGACCGAACCCACTTCAGTTGAAAATGGAGGGGATGAGCTGTGGGTAGGGGTGAAAGGCCAATCAAACTTCGTGATAGCTGGTTCTCCCCGAAATGCATTTAGGTGCAGCGTTGCGTGTTTCTTGCTGGAGGTAGAGCTACTGGATGGCTAATGGGCCCTACAAGGTTACTGACGTCAGCCAAACTCCGAATGCCGGTAAGTGAGAGCGCAGCAGTGAGACTGTGGGGGATAAGCTTCATAGTCGAGAGGGAAACAGCCCAGACCACCAACTAAGGCCCCTAAGCGTGTGCTAAGTGGGAAAGGATGTGGAGTTGCGAAGACAACCAGGAGGTTGGCTTAGAAGCAGCCATCCTTAAAAGAGTGCGTAATAGCTCACTGGTCAAGTGATTCCGCGCCGACAATGTAGCGGGGCTCAAGTACACCGCCGAAGTTGTGGATTTCAAATATTAGCCAAGCCGCTCCCTTGTGGGGTTGGTTCAGGCGTTTGGAGTGGTAGGGGAGCGTCGTGTGGGCAGTGAAGTCGCGGTGTAAACCAGCGGTGGAGCCTACACGAGTGAGAATGCAGGCATGAGTAGCGAAAGACGGGTGAGAAACCCGTCCGCCGAATGATCAAGGGTTCCAGGGTCAAGCTAATCTGCCCTGGGTAAGTCGGGACCTAAGGCGAGGCCGACAGGCGTAGTCGATGGACAACGGGTTGATATTCCCGTACCGGCGAAAAACCGTCCATGTTGAACAGGGGATACTAACCGCCCGAAGCCTGCCTGACCGCCCTTGTGGTGGAAGGGTTTTGGTGGAGCGCGGGACCTGATCCTGGGAGGCAAGCGTATTAACAGGTGTGACGCAGGAAGGTAGCCAAGCCGGGCGATGGTTGTCCCGGTCTAAGGATGTAGGGCGAACGGTAGGCAAATCCGCTGTTCATGATGCCTGAGATCTGATGGGACCCCCGTGAGGGGGGATTTGGTGATCCTATGCTGCCGAGAAAAGCATCGACGCGAGGTTTTAGCCGCCCGTACCCCAAACCGACACAGGTGATCAGGTAGAGAATACTAAGGCGATCGAGAGAATTATGGTTAAGGAACTCGGCAAAATGCCCCCGTAACTTCGGGAGAAGGGGGGCCCCAACCTTGAACACCACACGCTGGTGGGAGGGGATCGGGGCCGCAGAGACCAGGGGGAAGCGACTGTTTACTAAAAACACAGGTCCGTGCGAAGTCGCAAGACGATGTATACGGACTGACTCCTGCCCGGTGCTGGAAGGTTAAGAGGACCGGTTAGCCCTTACGGGCGAAGCTGAGAATTTAAGCCCCAGTAAACGGCGGTGGTAACTATAACCATCCTAAGGTAGCGAAATTCCTTGTCGGGTAAGTTCCGACCTGCACGAATGGAGTAACGACTTCCCCGCTGTCTCAACCATAAACTCGGCGAAATTGCAGTACGAGTAAAGATGCTCGTTACGCGCAGCAGGACGGAAAGACCCCGAGACCTTTACTATAGTTTGGTATTGGTGTTCGGAGTGGCTTGTGTAGGATAGGTGGGAGACGTTGAAGCCCGGACGCCAGTTCGGGTGGAGTCATCGTTGAAATACCACTCTGGTCACTTTGGACATCTAACTTCGGCCCGTAATCCGGGTCAGGGACAGTGCCTGATGGGTAGTTTAACTGGGGCGGTTGCCTCCTAAAAAGTAACGGAGGCGCCCAAAGGTTCCCTCAGCCTGGTTGGCAATCAGGTGTCGAGTGTAAGTGCACAAGGGAGCTTGACTGTGAGAGAGACATCTCGAGCAGGGACGAAAGTCGGGACTAGTGATCCGGCGGTACATTGTGGAATGGCCGTCGCTCAACGGATAAAAGGTACCTCGGGGATAACAGGCTGATCTTGCCCAAGAGTCCATATCGACGGCATGGTTTGGCACCTCGATGTCGGCTCGTCGCATCCTGGGGCTGGAGTAGGTCCCAAGGGTTGGGCTGTTCGCCCATTAAAGCGGTACGCGAGCTGGGTTTAGAACGTCGTGAGACAGTTCGGTCCCTATCCGCTGCGCGCGCAGGAAATTTGAGAAGGGCTGTCCTTAGTACGAGAGGACCGGGACGGACGAACCTCTGGTGTGTCAGTTGTACTGCCAAGTGCACCGCTGATTAGCTACGTTCGGATGGGATAACCGCTGAAAGCATCTAAGCGGGAAGCTCGCTTCGAGATGAGATTTCCATACACCTTGTGTGTGAGAGGCCCCCAGCCAGACCACTGGGTTGATAGGCCGGATGTGGAAGCGAGGACTAACGACTCGTGAAGCTGACCGGTACTAATAGGCCGATAACTTACACCACACACTCTCCTCGTGAACGGATTCAAAAGACGTTCACACCCATGGGGAGAGTACAAAGATAACAAGACTGCTTGCGTCCACTATGTGGTTCCCAAACAACAAACCAATTTGTTGCAGGGAACAAAAAACACAACACAATAATCAACACCACACCTGCCATCACCGGCAGGAAGCATGTTGTAACCACAGATTTCCCACCCCACACGGCCCTAGGCCCGAAGGGTGCGGAGCAAGGGTTACGGCGGTCATAGCGTGGGGGAAACGCCCGGTCCCATTCCGAACCCGGAAGCTAAGACCCACAGCGCCGATGGTACTGCACCCGGGAGGGTGTGGGAGAGTAGGTCACCGCCGGAACACCATTAGGTCGAGACCCCCCAACACACACGTGTCGGGGGGTCTCCCACATTTAACCGTCCAGAGCCTCCAGCCACACCCTGGAGGCTCTCCCGCTTTAACCACCCCACCAAAAAACCGGCCAAACCAAGCCCACCCGCAAACCCTCTCTCACTTAACGTGCGAAAACCGCTGACCCTCTCTCACCCAACGCGGGCAAAATCACCCCGAGGTGCACAGGCCTAGTGCCCCACACCCACAGCACCGCCGTCGAACATTTAGCCGGTACCGCTCGGCCAGGTCATACGGGCAGATCGTGACAGCGTTTAGCTTGACGACATGTCGGGAGCCATAATCGGTCGTTGCATCGGAGCAGTGCCTTGAGAGGGGACGGATGTTGCCTCCATCATCGACGGCACGTTACCCACCCGCTGCTTCGAGGGCAACAAGGCCGAAACCGGGACCATCGTCCCGATCATCGAGCAGTTCCAAGCCCGCCACGGCTTGGCCGACATGGTCGTTGTCGCCGATGCCGGCATGCTCTCAGCGGGCAACCTGCGCGAGCTGTACGAGGCGAACCTGCGGTTCATCGTCGGCTCCCGGATGACGAAAGCGCCGAATGACCTGGCCTCGCATTTCCGCTGGCACGGCGATGCGTTCAGCGCCGGGCAACTGATCGACACACAACTCCCAGGACCGGCCACACGAACGAGAACAACCCCGACCTGGGCGCAGAACCCGTCTGGGAACCTGCCGCGCACCCCGGCTCCTGGCGGGCAGTTCGGGCGTACTCCCGCAAACGGGCCGTCCATGACAACACCCCGCTCACGGCCCAGGAGAACCGGGCCCGCGAGGTCATCGAGGGACAGAAATCAGCCCGGACCCCATGTCCCACCGCACCCGCGACGCTATCGAGGCGCACCTGACCACCGTTTTCACCGCGATTGCGGTCTCCCGGACTGTCCAGAACAAGACAGGCCTGGCAGTTCGTAACGTCATCAAACAACTCAGGTCCCTGTGATCAGCGACCATCGCCATCAACGGCGCCAACCAGGCATTTTGCCCGGGACATCGCCGCCGAGCAGCAGGCCATTCTCGACGCCCTCCACAACCCGAAACTCACGCGCAAAGCAAATGAGCCAAGTCAGGTCGAAGACTTAGCCAGTACCGCTCGGCCAGGTCATGCAGGCAGGTCGTGACAGCGTCTATCTTGACGACATGTGCGGAGCCACAATCGGTCGTGGCATCGGAGCGGTGCCTTGATAGCGGACGGATGTTGCCGCCGTCATCGACGGCGCGTGCCCAAGCCCCAAGGTACCTAACGGTGGCTACACCGTTCTCGAACGCCCCTCGCGGGAGCTGCCGTCGGTTGGGCCGCGAAGATCGCCGTCGCCTGCCGATGCCCGCAAGAGCTCCGACAGTTCCAGTACGACCCGGCCAGCTGCGGCGGGCAACTATCACCCGGCACCCCGCGCGTTTGCCGTTGATCGGCGCCGGTCGGCCCTGGCGCCCAACCGACAACCGGAAACACCCCGGTGCCTCCCGAGGAGCCCCGTAAACGGGGCCTTCGCAGATAAGCATGGATGCGCAGTCTGAGGATGGCGCCATCGCGTAGGTATTCTGTGGTGCGGCGTGGTGCGGCAGGAAAGAGGTCAGGGCCTCTTTGAATTGGTAGCGACCAAGCAACCAAAACCAAAAAGAGACCCTGACATGAATAACTCTATGTCTTGTTCTGCTGGCCGCTGGTGCATGCGCGCGGATGCGCTGCTCGGTGTCGAGGGCGTCCACGTCAGCTCCGTCACGGCAACCAGGACTGGCCTCGTACTGGGCGTCGAAACCGGTGTGGACCTCGCCGGGTGCCCGGACTGCGGCGTCGTCGCGGTCGGCCACGGACGCCGCCAGGTCCGGCTCCATGACATTCCCTGTTTCGGCCAGCCGGTGCGGCTGCTGTGGGCCAAGCGTGTTTGGCGCTGCCCGGACCTGGACTGCCCAAAAACAACATTCAGTGAAGAACACCCGCTGGCCGGGCCGCGGGCGAAACTCACCGCCCGAGCCGCCCACTGGGCGACCGACGCGCTGCAGCGGTTCGATACCTCGGTCTCGGCCCTGGCCCACCAGCTCGGGGTCTCCTGGCACACCGTCTGGGACGCCATCAGAGCAGAAGCCACCCGCCGCATCAGGAACTCCGATCGGCTCGCCGGCGTTGACGCGCTCGGGGTGGATGAGCACGTCTGGTCACACACCGGCCCGCCGGGATCCGGCATGGTCACCGGAATCGTGGACCACACCCGCGACGAGAACGGCGTGGTGCACGCACGGCTACTTGACTTGGTTCCAGGCCGGTCCGGGAAGGCCTACGCCGACTGGCTCAAAGACCGTGGCCCCGGGTTCACCGCCGGGATCAAGACCGCCGCGCTGGATCCGTTCCGCGGCTACGCCAACGCGATCCGCGACGAACTGCCCGAAGCCATCACGGTCCTGGACGCCTTCCACGTCGTGAAACTCGGATCGGCCATGGTCGACGAAGTCCGCCGCCGGGTCCAGCAGAACACTCTCGGCCACCGCGGACGCAAGGGTGACCCGCTCTACGGTATCCGCCGGACCCTGCAGATCGGCGCCGAACATCTGACCGACAAGCAGTCCGCCCGGCTCGATGCGAAACTCAATGCCGGAGACCCCGACCACGAAGTCACCCTCGCATGGCAGTGCTACCAGAAGCTCCGCAACATCTATCACGCCCGGCCGGAGCGGGGCAGGGAACTCGTGAATGAAGTCATTGGGTCCTTCCCGTCCTGCCCAATCCCGGAAGTCGCCCGCCTCGGCCGGACACTCAAACAATGGAAAACCGCGATCCTGGCCTACTTCGAAACGAACGGCGCCTCCAACGGGCCTACCGAAGCAATCAACGGAGTCATCGAAACCACCCGCAGAATAGCCCGAGGCTTCCGCAACTTCACCAACTACCGGCTCAGATGCCTACTCGCCGCCGGCGGCCACCGGCACTACCGGATCAAACAAACCAACCATGCGTAAATGCGAAGGGCCCGTAAACGACGACCACCCCACCCCGATATGGGGGCCTTCGCAGATAAGCATGGATGCGCAGTCTGAGGATGGCGCCATCGCGTAGGTATTCTGTGGTGCGGCGTGGTGCGGCAGGAAAGAGGTCAGGGCCTCTTTGAATTGGTAGCGACCAAGCAACCAAAACCAAAAAGAGACCCTGACATGAATAACTCTATGTCTTGTTCTGCTGGCCGCTGGTGCATGCGCGCGGATGCGCTGCTCGGTGTCGAGGGCGTCCACGTCAGCTCCGTCACGGCAACCAGGACTGGCCTCGTACTGGGCGTCGAAACCGGTGTGGACCTCGCCGGGTGCCCGGACTGCGGCGTCGTCGCGGTCGGCCACGGACGCCGCCAGGTCCGGCTCCATGACATTCCCTGTTTCGGCCAGCCGGTGCGGCTGCTGTGGGCCAAGCGTGTTTGGCGCTGCCCGGACCTGGACTGCCCAAAAACAACATTCAGTGAAGAACACCCGCTGGCCGGGCCGCGGGCGAAACTCACCGCCCGAGCCGCCCACTGGGCGACCGACGCGCTGCAGCGGTTCGATACCTCGGTCTCGGCCCTGGCCCACCAGCTCGGGGTCTCCTGGCACACCGTCTGGGACGCCATCAGAGCAGAAGCCACCCGCCGCATCAGGAACTCCGATCGGCTCGCCGGCGTTGACGCGCTCGGGGTGGATGAGCACGTCTGGTCACACACCGGCCCGCCGGGATCCGGCATGGTCACCGGAATCGTGGACCACACCCGCGACGAGAACGGCGTGGTGCACGCACGGCTACTTGACTTGGTTCCAGGCCGGTCCGGGAAGGCCTACGCCGACTGGCTCAAAGACCGTGGCCCCGGGTTCACCGCCGGGATCAAGACCGCCGCGCTGGATCCGTTCCGCGGCTACGCCAACGCGATCCGCGACGAACTGCCCGAAGCCATCACGGTCCTGGACGCCTTCCACGTCGTGAAACTCGGATCGGCCATGGTCGACGAAGTCCGCCGCCGGGTCCAGCAGAACACTCTCGGCCACCGCGGACGCAAGGGTGACCCGCTCTACGGTATCCGCCGGACCCTGCAGATCGGCGCCGAACATCTGACCGACAAGCAGTCCGCCCGGCTCGATGCGAAACTCAATGCCGGAGACCCCGACCACGAAGTCACCCTCGCATGGCAGTGCTACCAGAAGCTCCGCAACATCTATCACGCCCGGCCGGAGCGGGGCAGGGAACTCGTGAATGAAGTCATTGGGTCCTTCCCGTCCTGCCCAATCCCGGAAGTCGCCCGCCTCGGCCGGACACTCAAACAATGGAAAACCGCGATCCTGGCCTACTTCGAAACGAACGGCGCCTCCAACGGGCCTACCGAAGCAATCAACGGAGTCATCGAAACCACCCGCAGAATAGCCCGAGGCTTCCGCAACTTCACCAACTACCGGCTCAGATGCCTACTCGCCGCCGGCGGCCACCGGCACTACCGGATCAAACAAACCAACCATGCGTAAATGCGAAGGGCCCGATATGGGGTACTTCGGAGATACTGAGGCGCTAATCCGGGGCACCTCAAAGCATAAAAGAGCTCCCCCATGGGCAAGGTGGTCATGTACGGCTCGGTGTCGGTGGACGGGTTCATCGCGGACGGAAACGACAAGCCCGGACGCCTGTTCGATTGGTTGTCCAGCGGTGACGTGGGTCGGACGATAACGGGGCATTTGAAGGTGTCGCAGCGGTCCTCCGACTACACCCGGGCGCACTGGGCCCAGATCGGGGCGACCGTTGCCGTCCGCCACGTTTTCGACACGGCGGACGGCTGGGACGGGAAGCCTCAGGCAGGGGCCGACTATGTGGTCGTGGTGACGCATCGGCCCGAGTGACTCTGAGGGGTGGAACGCCGCGGCGCCGTTTCGCTTCGTCGGCGGCCAGGTGCTTGCCGCGGGTCTGGTCGACGAGGTGCGCATGGACGTCGTACCTATCGTGTTCAGGTCCGGCAGGCGCTACTTCGGGTCGGTCCACGCGCAGCGGTGACACAGATCAGGCCTCGCTCGCTGGCCTAGCACCTGTGCGGCTGCCCGGTGTACGTGCCGCCGTTGCCCCCACAACCAGCGGTTCGCCGGTAGGCGGCAGGATTACGAACGTTCAGTTCGCGGGCTCTCAGTCGAGGGCCTCTGGTACGGGAATCTGGCCAGGCTCTTGCGGTTGGCGGCGGATCTCGCCTCCGGCTCGGTTGTCGCCGGCAGGGGTTCTACCGTTGGCGACCTAACTGGTACGGGTGCGCCAAATGGCGTCCGCAACTTGGGGGGCGGCCGGTAAAAGCTCCATGCCAGCCTGGCTGCCGTCACTCATCGAGCCGGCGTATCCCTTGCTGGTCAGCGCCATCGCTATGTTCCACCGGCCGGCAAGGAGATCACCAGGCTGCCTCGCGACAACCGGCTCCTCTATCGGAACGAGTACGTTCATAGGCGAATTTCGCCTCATTTTACCCGCGGAGGATGCATACGCCATCGGGCGGCCGCATTTCTGCATTGGTTGTCTTGGCCCTAGACCTCTGACGCGATCCGAGGCTTAGTGGTCCTCTTCGGTGTGACTCATGCCTGGAGCGGAAAGCCAACTTAGTTTGGGTGACTTGGTTAGCGTGCCTGAAGGCCTTGCCCCGGTCAGCCTGGCCGTTAAGGCCGGGACGGTCTTCCACGGGGCAGGCTAGTTTGCCGGGCGCTTGCGGTGACGGTTCGGTGTGACCCATAGGAAATGGGGTGGAGCGCCGCTGGCTTGGAGGCACCATGGGGTGTGATTCAGGGAACAGTGTCGGATGCCGGCTGTGGGGGCCTGTTTTGCGTTGGGGAGGGTCCGGGTTTGGTGTGTTGGCGGGGTTTTTGGGGGTTTGGGGGTGGTGTTGGTGGTGGATTTGCGGTGTGGGTTGGGGGCGTGTATTGTTTTCTGAGTCGCCGCCGCTGATGCGGGAAAATAGCGACAAGCCCCCTTCTTCAACGGCCTGAGAATGGCGCACTTTCTGGTGTGCCAGGTACGGGTGGGGCCGGTTCGTCGGAGCAGGAAATCGCGGAAACGCTGATTTGCAAAGCTTCCTGGGATCGGGTAAGTTTGAAAAGTTGCTCCGGAGCGATCCACGGCTGTTTAGTGCTGGTGGTGGTGCCGGGTGTGTCTGTTGTTTGAGAACTCAATAGTGTGCCAAGTTTGTTGATACCAATTTATTGTATTGAATTGGTTGAATTTGCCAGGCCTGTCCACCCCGTGGATTGGGTCTGGTTTTTACAGCTGGTTTCAAATTTTGCAGCCTTCGTCTTCCGTTATTTCCGGGGGTGTTGGTTGTGTTCGTTTTTGTTTTACTTCAACGGAGAGTTTGATCCTGGCTCAGGATGAACGCTGGCGGCGTGCTTAACACATGCAAGTCGAACGATGAACCTCACTTGTGGGGGGATTAGTGGCGAACGGGTGAGTAACACGTGAGTAACCTGCCCTTGACTCTGGGATAAGCCTGGGAAACTGGGTCTAATACCGGATATGACTCCTCATCGCATGGTGGGGGGTGGAAAGCTTTTGTGGTTTTGGATGGACTCGCGGCCTATCAGCTTGTTGGTGAGGTAATGGCTCACCAAGGCGACGACGGGTAGCCGGCCTGAGAGGGTGACCGGCCACACTGGGACTGAGACACGGCCCAGACTCCTACGGGAGGCAGCAGTGGGGAATATTGCACAATGGGCGAAAGCCTGATGCAGCGACGCCGCGTGAGGGATGACGGCCTTCGGGTTGTAAACCTCTTTCAGTAGGGAAGAAGCGAAAGTGACGGTACCTGCAGAAGAAGCGCCGGCTAACTACGTGCCAGCAGCCGCGGTAATACGTAGGGCGCAAGCGTTATCCGGAATTATTGGGCGTAAAGAGCTCGTAGGCGGTTTGTCGCGTCTGCCGTGAAAGTCCGGGGCTCAACTCCGGATCTGCGGTGGGTACGGGCAGACTAGAGTGATGTAGGGGAGACTGGAATTCCTGGTGTAGCGGTGAAATGCGCAGATATCAGGAGGAACACCGATGGCGAAGGCAGGTCTCTGGGCATTAACTGACGCTGAGGAGCGAAAGCATGGGGAGCGAACAGGATTAGATACCCTGGTAGTCCATGCCGTAAACGTTGGGCACTAGGTGTGGGGGACATTCCACGTTTTCCGCGCCGTAGCTAACGCATTAAGTGCCCCGCCTGGGGAGTACGGCCGCAAGGCTAAAACTCAAAGGAATTGACGGGGGCCCGCACAAGCGGCGGAGCATGCGGATTAATTCGATGCAACGCGAAGAACCTTACCAAGGCTTGACATGGACTGGAAATACCTGGAAACAGGTGCCCCGCTTGCGGTCGGTTCACAGGTGGTGCATGGTTGTCGTCAGCTCGTGTCGTGAGATGTTGGGTTAAGTCCCGCAACGAGCGCAACCCTCGTTCTATGTTGCCAGCGCGTTATGGCGGGGACTCATAGGAGACTGCCGGGGTCAACTCGGAGGAAGGTGGGGACGACGTCAAATCATCATGCCCCTTATGTCTTGGGCTTCACGCATGCTACAATGGCCGGTACAAAGGGTTGCGATACTGTGAGGTGGAGCTAATCCCAAAAAGCCGGTCTCAGTTCGGATTGGGGTCTGCAACTCGACCCCATGAAGTCGGAGTCGCTAGTAATCGCAGATCAGCAACGCTGCGGTGAATACGTTCCCGGGCCTTGTACACACCGCCCGTCAAGTCACGAAAGTTGGTAACACCCGAAGCCGGTGGCCTAACCCCTTACGGGGAGGGAGCTGTCGAAGGTGGGACTGGCGATTGGGACTAAGTCGTAACAAGGTAGCCGTACCGGAAGGTGCGGCTGGATCACCTCCTTTCTAAGGAGCACCTACAGTCACCGTGCCTCACGTTATGTGAGTGTGGCGGGGTTGTCAGGAGTATATGCCCGTTGCGCAGACGTAAGTTCTGCGGCGGGTGCTCACGGGTGGAATATCAACAAATAGGTGCCTGGTGGCACGGACCGGTTGTTAGTACGGACATTGTTTTTCTTCGGAAGATCAGTTGTCCTGGAACGCTCGCTGGTTCGGGTTGCTGGGTAGTGTTTGGCACACTGTTGGGTCCTGAGGCAACAGGGCCGGGGTTCTTCCCTTGGGGAGGGTTCCTGGTACTTGTTTGTTTCTGGTTTCCTGGCTGCACCGATCGCGCATGTTGTGTGTGTGGGGTGTGTGGTTTGGGGTTGTTGTTTGAGAACTACATAGTGGACGCGAGCATCTTTTATAAGAAGCAATTTCCAAGAATATGAACCTGGATCTGTTGTTCTGTCTTTCGGGATGGAGTGATGGTTTTCATGGTTCTCTCGTGAAGTAGTTTTTTTGATCTTTTGTGGTCAAGTTTTTAAGAGCACACGGTGGATGCCTTGGCATTAGGAGCCGAAGAAGGACGTAGGAATCTGCGATAAGCCTGGGGGAGTCGATAACCGGACTGTGATCCCAGGGTGTCCGAATGGGGAAACCCCGCCAGGGGAGCGATCTGCCTGGTGACCCGCATCTGAACACATAGGGTGCGTGGAGGGAACGCGGGGAAGTGAAACATCTCAGTACCCGCAGGAAGAGAAAACAATAGTGATTCCGTTAGTAGTGGCGAGCGAACGCGGATCAGGCTAAACCGTTCCATGTGTGATAGCCGGCGGGCGTTGCATGGTCGGGGTTGTGGGACTTTCCATACTGTCTCTGCCGGGACAGTGGGGTGTGATGTGCAGGCATAGGTGAACGGTCTTGAAAGGCCGGCCAGAGAGGGTGTGAGCCCCGTAACCGAAATGTTTTGTGCCGCCTGGAGAGTATCCCAAGTAGCACGGGGCCCGAGAAATCCCGTGCGAATCTGTCAGGACCACCTGATAAGCCTAAATACTCCCTAATGACCGATAGCGGACCAGTACCGTGAGGGAAAGGTGAAAAGTACCCCGGGAGGGGAGTGAAACAGTACCTGAAACCGTGTGCTTACAATCCGTCGGAGCCAGTCTGATTCTGGTGACGGCGTGCCTTTTGAAGAATGAGCCTGCGAGTTAGTGTTACGTCGCGAGGTTAACCCGTGTGGGGAAGCCGTAGCGAAAGCGAGTCTGAATAGGGCGTTGCAGTGGCGTGATCTAGACCCGAAGCGAAGTGATCTACCCATGGCCAGGTTGAAGCGACGGTAAGACGTCGTGGAGGACCGAACCCACTTCAGTTGAAAATGGAGGGGATGAGCTGTGGGTAGGGGTGAAAGGCCAATCAAACTTCGTGATAGCTGGTTCTCCCCGAAATGCATTTAGGTGCAGCGTTGCGTGTTTCTTGCTGGAGGTAGAGCTACTGGATGGCTAATGGGCCCTACAAGGTTACTGACGTCAGCCAAACTCCGAATGCCGGTAAGTGAGAGCGCAGCAGTGAGACTGTGGGGGATAAGCTTCATAGTCGAGAGGGAAACAGCCCAGACCACCAACTAAGGCCCCTAAGCGTGTGCTAAGTGGGAAAGGATGTGGAGTTGCGAAGACAACCAGGAGGTTGGCTTAGAAGCAGCCATCCTTAAAAGAGTGCGTAATAGCTCACTGGTCAAGTGATTCCGCGCCGACAATGTAGCGGGGCTCAAGTACACCGCCGAAGTTGTGGATTTCAAATAATAGCCAAGCCGCTCCCTTGTGGGGTTGGTTCAGGCGTTTGGAGTGGTAGGGGAGCGTCGTGTGGGCAGTGAAGTCGCGGTGTAAACCAGCGGTGGAGCCTACACGAGTGAGAATGCAGGCATGAGTAGCGAAAGACGGGTGAGAAACCCGTCCGCCGAATGATCAAGGGTTCCAGGGTCAAGCTAATCTGCCCTGGGTAAGTCGGGACCTAAGGCGAGGCCGACAGGCGTAGTCGATGGACAACGGGTTGATATTCCCGTACCGGCGAAAAACCGTCCATGTTGAACAGGGGATACTAACCGCCCGAAGCCTGCCTGACCGCCCTTGTGGTGGAAGGGTTTTGGTGGAGCGCGGGACCTGATCCTGGGAGGCAAGCGTATTAACAGGTGTGACGCAGGAAGGTAGCCAAGCCGGGCGATGGTTGTCCCGGTCTAAGGATGTAGGGCGAACGGTAGGCAAATCCGCTGTTCATGATGCCTGAGATCTGATGGGACCCCCGTGAGGGGGGATTTGGTGATCCTATGCTGCCGAGAAAAGCATCGACGCGAGGTTTTAGCCGCCCGTACCCCAAACCGACACAGGTGATCAGGTAGAGAATACTAAGGCGATCGAGAGAATTATGGTTAAGGAACTCGGCAAAATGCCCCCGTAACTTCGGGAGAAGGGGGGCCCCAACCTTGAACACCACACGCTGGTGGGAGGGGATCGGGGCCGCAGAGACCAGGGGGAAGCGACTGTTTACTAAAAACACAGGTCCGTGCGAAGTCGCAAGACGATGTATACGGACTGACTCCTGCCCGGTGCTGGAAGGTTAAGAGGACCGGTTAGCCCTTACGGGCGAAGCTGAGAATTTAAGCCCCAGTAAACGGCGGTGGTAACTATAACCATCCTAAGGTAGCGAAATTCCTTGTCGGGTAAGTTCCGACCTGCACGAATGGAGTAACGACTTCCCCGCTGTCTCAACCATAAACTCGGCGAAATTGCAGTACGAGTAAAGATGCTCGTTACGCGCAGCAGGACGGAAAGACCCCGAGACCTTTACTATAGTTTGGTATTGGTGTTCGGAGTGGCTTGTGTAGGATAGGTGGGAGACGTTGAAGCCCGGACGCCAGTTCGGGTGGAGTCATCGTTGAAATACCACTCTGGTCACTTTGGACATCTAACTTCGGCCCGTAATCCGGGTCAGGGACAGTGCCTGATGGGTAGTTTAACTGGGGCGGTTGCCTCCTAAAAAGTAACGGAGGCGCCCAAAGGTTCCCTCAGCCTGGTTGGCAATCAGGTGTCGAGTGTAAGTGCACAAGGGAGCTTGACTGTGAGAGAGACATCTCGAGCAGGGACGAAAGTCGGGACTAGTGATCCGGCGGTACATTGTGGAATGGCCGTCGCTCAACGGATAAAAGGTACCTCGGGGATAACAGGCTGATCTTGCCCAAGAGTCCATATCGACGGCATGGTTTGGCACCTCGATGTCGGCTCGTCGCATCCTGGGGCTGGAGTAGGTCCCAAGGGTTGGGCTGTTCGCCCATTAAAGCGGTACGCGAGCTGGGTTTAGAACGTCGTGAGACAGTTCGGTCCCTATCCGCTGCGCGCGCAGGAAATTTGAGAAGGGCTGTCCTTAGTACGAGAGGACCGGGACGGACGAACCTCTGGTGTGTCAGTTGTACTGCCAAGTGCACCGCTGATTAGCTACGTTCGGATGGGATAACCGCTGAAAGCATCTAAGCGGGAAGCTCGCTTCGAGATGAGATTTCCATACACCTTGTGTGTGAGAGGCCCCCAGCCAGACCACTGGGTTGATAGGCCGGATGTGGAAGCGAGGACTAACGACTCGTGAAGCTGACCGGTACTAATAGGCCGATAACTTACACCACACACTCTCCTCGTGAACGGATTCAAAAGACGTTCACACCCATGGGGAGAGTACAAAGATAACAAGACTGCTTGCGTCCACTATGTGGTTCCCAAACAACAAACCAATTTGTTGCAGGGAACAAAAAACACAACACAATAATCAACACCACACCTGCCATCACCGGCAGGAAGCATGTTGTAACCACAGATTTCCCACCCCACACGGCCCTAGGCCCGAAGGGTGCGGAGCAAGGGTTACGGCGGTCATAGCGTGGGGGAAACGCCCGGTCCCATTCCGAACCCGGAAGCTAAGACCCACAGCGCCGATGGTACTGCACCCGGGAGGGTGTGGGAGAGTAGGTCACCGCCGGAACACCATTAGGTCGAGACCCCCCAACACACACGTGTCGGGGGGTCTCCCACATTTAACCACCACACCAAAAACCCACGGCACCCACGGTCCCCGCACCGCGGCACCCCCGCCCGCACCGCCGTCGGACACCACACACTGCGAGAGCGTTCCCCAAAACCCCACATCAAGTGAGAGAGCGTTCCCCAAAAAACCCGCATTAAGGGCCCTTCGCATTTACGCATGGTTGGTTTGTTTGATCCGGTAGTGCCGGTGGCCGCCGGCGGCGAGTAGGCATCTGAGCCGGTAGTTGGTGAAGTTGCGGAAGCCTCGGGCTATTCTGCGGGTGGTTTCGATGACTCCGTTGATTGCTTCGGTAGGCCCGTTGGAGGCGCCGTTCGTTTCGAAGTAGGCCAGGATCGCGGTTTTCCATTGTTTGAGTGTCCGGCCGAGGCGGGCGACTTCCGGGATTGGGCAGGACGGGAAGGACCCAATGACTTCATTCACGAGTTCCCTGCCCCGCTCCGGCCGGGCGTGATAGATGTTGCGGAGCTTCTGGTAGCACTGCCATGCGAGGGTGACTTCGTGGTCGGGGTCTCCGGCATTGAGTTTCGCATCGAGCCGGGCGGACTGCTTGTCGGTCAGATGTTCGGCGCCGATCTGCAGGGTCCGGCGGATACCGTAGAGCGGGTCACCCTTGCGTCCGCGGTGGCCGAGAGTGTTCTGCTGGACCCGGCGGCGGACTTCGTCGACCATGGCCGATCCGAGTTTCACGACGTGGAAGGCGTCCAGGACCGTGATGGCTTCGGGCAGTTCGTCGCGGATCGCGTTGGCGTAGCCGCGGAACGGATCCAGCGCGGCGGTCTTGATCCCGGCGGTGAACCCGGGGCCACGGTCTTTGAGCCAGTCGGCGTAGGCCTTCCCGGACCGGCCTGGAACCAAGTCAAGTAGCCGTGCGTGCACCACGCCGTTCTCGTCGCGGGTGTGGTCCACGATTCCGGTGACCATGCCGGATCCCGGCGGGCCGGTGTGTGACCAGACGTGCTCATCCACCCCGAGCGCGTCAACGCCGGCGAGCCGATCGGAGTTCCTGATGCGGCGGGTGGCTTCTGCTCTGATGGCGTCCCAGACGGTGTGCCAGGAGACCCCGAGCTGGTGGGCCAGGGCCGAGACCGAGGTATCGAACCGCTGCAGCGCGTCGGTCGCCCAGTGGGCGGCTCGGGCGGTGAGTTTCGCCCGCGGCCCGGCCAGCGGGTGTTCTTCACTGAATGTTGTTTTTGGGCAGTCCAGGTCCGGGCAGCGCCAAACACGCTTGGCCCACAGCAGCCGCACCGGCTGGCCGAAACAGGGAATGTCATGGAGCCGGACCTGGCGGCGTCCGTGGCCGACCGCGACGACGCCGCAGTCCGGGCACCCGGCGAGGTCCACACCGGTTTCGACGCCCAGTACGAGGCCAGTCCTGGTTGCCGTGACGGAGCTGACGTGGACGCCCTCGACACCGAGCAGCGCATCCGCGCGCATGCACCAGCGGCCAGCAGAACAAGACATAGAGTTATTCATGTCAGGGTCTCTTTTTGGTTTTGGTTGCTTGGTCGCTACCAATTCAAAGAGGCCCTGACCTCTTTCCTGCCGCACCACGCCGCACCACAGAATACCTACGCGATGGCGCCATCCTCAGACTGCGCATCCATGCTTATCTGCGAAGGCCCGCATTAAGTGAGAGGGCGTCCGCTGTGGGCGCAATTCCCCCGCAAATGCCCGGAAATCCCGTGATTTAAGTCAAAAAGTCGCGGAAACACGCGGAATTTGCGGACCTCGGCGGCCCAAGCTGGTAAGTTTTCGAACAGTGGCTTGCACGCATGCCGCGTTCAGGCTCCAGAAATCGTGACCGTCCAGGAGGACATCAATGGCTAAGAACCGTAGTGAACTTGTTTCAGAGGTAGCAGGCAAGGCCGGCACCAGCCAGGCAGCCGTCAACTCCGTCCTCGATGCACTGTTCGAGGTTTTCGAGACGTCTGTCGCCGCCGGCGAGAAGATCACCATCCCGGGCTGGCTTGCAGTGGAGCGCACCGACCGTGCAGCCCGCACCGGCCGTAACCCGCAGACCGGCGAGACCATCCAGATCGCAGCAGGCCACAGCGTCAAGCTGACCGCCGGCTCCAAGCTGAAGGCTGCCGTCGCCAAGAAGAAGTAGTCTTCTTCAGCACCAGCAAAGGAGCGGCAACCTCAGGGTTGCCGCTCCTTTGCGTGGGCGGCGATGGCCGATTCGCCGCCTCGGCACGCTTAGCGGACAATGGATAAGTGCCTTCTGCAGCAAAGTCCCGTTCCACAGCACCCCAACCGGCCTCCGGCAGGGGCGATACAACGCTGGCTGCCGGCGCCGTGGGCATTTCCCGGCGGTGGCAGCTTCTGGGGCTCGCAGCCCTGTTTGTGGGACTGGCAGCAGCACTCCTTTTCTCCGGCGCTGCCGCAGCCCGGGCCGTATCAGACCCGGGCGCCCTTGTGCGGTGGGGACTCCCCATCAGCAAGGCCGTCCACAACGTGTCCCTGGCTACGGTCATCGGCGGGCTGATCTTTGCGATCGGCATCCTGCCCCGGGCCGCAGGACCACGAACCCGGACCCACGATGGTGAGGCTCCGGAACACCCGGCCTTCGCCCGTGCCCTGGCCATAGCGGCCGCCGCCGGTGCAGCCTGGACGCTTTCAGCGATTACGGTACTGGTGCTCACCTACTCGGACGTCGCGGGCCAGGGGCTCTCCGGGGACGCTGAATTCACCCGTGCCCTGGTCTACTTCATGACCGATATCGACACCGGCAGGGCCTGGCTCGCCGTCACGATCATCGGGGCCGTCGTGACCACGGCCCTGTTCGGGGTCAGGTCCCTTGGAGGCCTCGCGCTCACGCTGGCCCTGGCGCTTGGCGGGCTGGTACCTGCCGCCCTGATCGGCCACTCGTCGAGCTCCTCGGACCACTCCGCGGCGGTCAACTCCCTGGGCCTGCACCTGGTGGGCGTCAGCGTCTGGGTTGGCGGCATCATCCTGCTCGCGTTGCTGTCCGGCATCCTGACCGGTTCGAAGCCGGGATCGGGTGCCGACATCACCGAGCCCACGCTGCGGCGCTTTTCAGCCCTGGCCGGTTTTGCCTTTGCCCTGGTGTTCGCCTCCGGTGTCATCAACGCAAGCGTCCGCATCACCAACTGGGCGGACCTCTTTGGGTCCCCGTACGGCCAACTGATCCTCGCCAAGTCGGCCGCCACCCTGGTGCTGGGCGGCATCGGCCTTATGCACCGGCAGTGGGTTATCCCGCAGCTGGGCCGGAAGGGCTCGTCTCTGTCGTCCCGGCATGTGCTCTGGCAGCTTGTGCTTGTGGAACTCCTGATCATGGGAGCCACTTCGGGGGTCGCCGTCGCGCTGAGCCGCTCGGCGCCGCCGGAGCCCACCACATTCGCCCCGGATGCAACGCCGGCATTCATCCTCTCCGGCTACGAGCTGCCGCCCGAACTGACCCCGGAGCGCTGGCTGACCGAGTGGCGCGTCGACTGGCTCTGGGCAGCCGTGGTGCTCTTCGCCCTGGTGTCCTACGTCCTCGGCGTCGTCAAGGTCATGCGGCGCGGAGACAAATGGCAGTGGTTCCGTACGGTGAACTGGGTGATCGGTCTGCTGGTGCTGACCTACATCACGTCCGGGCCGCCCACGGTGTACGGCATGGTGCTCTTCTCCGCCCACATGGTGGGCCACATGGCGCTCACGATGGTGGCGCCCATCTTCCTGGTTCTTGGTGCTCCGGTGACGCTGGCCATGCGGGCCCTGCCTGCCCGGACTGACGGCTCCCGTGGCCCGCGAGAGTGGCTGCTGGTCTTTGTGCACTCCAAGTTCTCGCAGGTAGTCACCCACCCGCTGTTCGCCGCAGCCAACTTCGCCGGCTCCATCGTGCTGTTCTACTTCTCGGACGCCTTCGGCTTCGCGATGCGCGAGCACGTGGGACACGAACTGATGAACCTGCACTTCCTGCTCACGGGATACATCTTCGTCCTGAGCATGATCGGCACGGACCCGCTGCCGCGCCGCGCCCCCTACCCCATGCGGTTGCTCCTCCTGCTGGCCACCATGGCTTTCCACGCCTTCTTCGGCGTCACGATCATGGGCGGGACCGGCCTGCTGGCTGCGGATTACTTCGGAAACCTCGGACGCCCCTGGGGACCGTCGGCCCTCGCGGACCAGCAAATAGGCGGTGCGGTGACGTGGGGCATCGGTGAAGTACCCACGCTGCTGGTCGCCCTTGGTGTGGCGATTATGTGGTCCCGGTCCGATCAGCGGGAGACCAAACGCGTAGATAGGGCGGCGGACAGGAATAACGACGCCGACCTGACTGCTTACAACGATATGTTTGCCAAATTGGCCGAACGCGATGCCAGATTGGCTGAACGCAACAAGCTGGAAGGACGCTGATGAGCGAAACCGTACGCACCCAACTCCGGGTCCGCGCCTCCGAACTGGTGGGCCGTAACTGGCTTAACACCGGCGGGAAGTCGCTGGACCTCGAAGCCCTGCGCGGCAAAATCGTCCTGCTCGACTTCTGGACTTTCTGCTGCATCAACTGCCTGCACGTCCTCGATGAGCTGCGCCCGCTCGAGGAGAAGTTCTCCGACGTCCTGGTCACCGTGGGTGTTCATTCGCCCAAGTTCGAGCACGAGGCCGATCCTGTAGCCCTGGCCGCAGCCGTCGAGCGCTACGAGATCCACCACCCGGTGCTGGACGATCCCGAGCTGGACACCTGGAAGGCGTACACGGCGCGCGCCTGGCCCACCCTGGTGGTCATCGACCCCGAGGGCTACATCGTGGCCCACCTGTCCGGTGAAGGCCACGCCGACGGCTTGGCGGTACTCATCCCCGAACTGATCGCCGAACACGACGCCAAGGGCACGTTGCACCGCGGTTCCGGCCCCTACGTGGCGCCGGAAGCCACCTCGGGCACGCTGCGCTTCCCCGGCAAGGCGCTTTTCCTCCCCGCCGGCCGCGGAACGTCGGATGCCCGCACTTCCGGGACGGGAACTCCTGACGCTGAAACGTCCGACGCCGGTACCTGGCTCGTGACGGATACCGGCCACCACCGTCTCGTGGAGCTGGGCACCGACTTCCAGACGGTGCTCCGCACCTACGGGGCAGGCACCAGGGGCTTCGCCGACGGAGACGCCGCTGATGTCGACTCGGTGACACCGGCCGCCCGGTTCAACGAACCGCAGGGCCTGGTGCTGCTTCCGGAGGACGTGGCAGCGAAGGCGGGGTACGACGTCGTCATTGCCGACTCCGTCAACCACCGCCTGCGCGGACTGTCACTGACGGACGGAACAGCCACGACGGTTGTGGGCAACGGCATCCAGAGGCTCCTGGAAACGGGCCCGGCACGGGTGGATGAGGACGCGGCAGGGTTCACCGGCCAGCTCAGCGACCACCCGCTGGATGTTTCACTCAGCTCCCCGTGGGACGTTGTCTGGTCCACCAAACTCAACGCGGTGCTGGTTGCCATGGCCGGCACACACCAGATCTTCAGCTTCGACCCGCTGACCGGGACCGTGGCGATTGTCGCGGGCACCGGCCTGGAAGGTCTGTTGGACGGCCCCGCCCACCAGGCCTGGTTCGCCCAGCCATCCGGCCTCGCCGAGGACGCCGACGGCAACGTCTGGGTGGCGGACTCCGAAACCTCCGCCCTCCGGAAGCTGGCAATTGACGACGCCGGCACGGTCACCGTGGAAACCGCCGTCGGCAAGGGTCTCTTCGACTTCGGTTTCCGTGACGGTGAAGCGGCCGGGGCGCGCCTGCAGCACCCGCTGGGCGTGACGGTCCTGCCGGACGGCTCCGTGGCCATTGCCGATACCTACAACGGCGCCGTCCGCCGCTACGACCCGGCTGCAGGCAAGGTCTCCACGCTTGCGCGGGGCCTCTCCGAACCCTCCGACGTGATTGTGGACCACACACACGCGACCGGCTCCGAGCCGCTCCTGGTTGTGGTGGAGGCCAACAAACACCAGCTGGTCTACGTGCCCATCCCCAAGGAAGCCCAGCAGGTGGACGAGGGCGCATCGCAGACGCAGCGGCCCAAGAGCCCGGTAGCCCCTGGACTGCTGGAGCTGAACGTCCGGTTCACAGCGCCCACCGGCCAGAAGCTCGACGACCGCTGGGGCGATCCCACCCAGCTGAAGATCTCCTCCACACCGCCGGAACTCCTGGTGGCCGGCGGCGGGACCTCAGTGGGCCTGCTCCGGACGTTGGAACTGGCTGAGGGGATTCCGGAGGGTGTCCTGCACATCACCGCCCGTGCTGCGGCCTGCGACGGCCCCGAAGACGCGGACGGCGAAATTCCGGACCACGCCGCCTGCCACCTGTACCAGCAGGACTGGGGCATCCCGGTGCTGCTGACCGACGACGGCGACACCGAGCTGGTCCTGGACCTGCGCGGCATGGACTGATCACCGGGCAGTTTTCGGAGCGGGGCCTAGTAGGTCAGGAGCGGGGTGACCTTGATGGTGTCGCCGTCCACGTCCAGGCGGGTGGTGAAGCTGAAGTCCACCTCTTCGTCCAGCGGAAACCAGGCCCCTGTGAAAGCGCTCTGCTGGACGGCCTCCACGCGGGCTTTGCCATCGAGGGGAGCAACCACCCACCGGCCGTCAAAGGGCTCGATGGAAATCTCCGGGTACTCCGTGATGGTCCACTTGATGGTGCCGTCGTCCACGTTGTTGGTGCTGGAGAAATAGAAGGGACAGTCCGGCTGGAGTTTCTGCTGTTTCACGGCCTCGGCGGCGCAGCCATCGAGGAACTCCCGCACGCTCCGGCCCACGTCCTCCCGCAGCCGGTCCGTCGCCTCGGTCAACAGGTTCAGCGGAGCCGCCGGAGCATCACGGGACGTGATGGTGGCGCGGGTGGCAGGGGCGGCGAAGTATTCACCGTTGAGGGACGCTTCGTACTCGCCGGGATAGAACACGGCGAACGAGTTCTTCCCGTCGGGCATGTTCACCGGGACGCCGTTGAGGCTCGCTTCGCTGGCGTTGACCACCGTGACGCCCACTGTGGGCAGCCGCGACGGCACAAACGCCCACGTATTGAAGAACAGCCATTCGGTTCCGGTCTGCTGCAGCAGGAAGTCGGTGCGGAGCCTGCTGCCGTCAATTGTGTACTGGACCGGGACCATGACCTGGCTGTTCGGGCGTTCCTCGGGCTCGCCGATGGTGATGTTCGCCAGGCGCGACGCAGCCGTCTGCAGCCCCGTCCCGTCAAGCATGGCGGCATTGCCGGGCGGCACCGTGGCGCGGAGCAGGCCGAGGGCCTTTCCGCCGTCACCCGCGCGCAGCGCATCCAGATATTCGCGGACCGGCTGCTGCGGGCTGGCCACGGTATTGTTCACCACGTTGATGGCCACAATGGCAGCGGCCACGGCAAGCATGAGGCCCAGCAGCCACCCTGCCGCTATCCTCACCAACGCCTGACTCATCTGCACGCCCCTTACGTTACCTGTAAGCCCGGTGAACACAGGTGTAGGGGCTACCCCTTCTGAAGGGGGCGGGGGCTTCCTGACGCCCGACGGCGGGGGCGCAGAGTGAGACATCGTCCGGTTTTGCCTAACGGCGGCGCCGGGACGAAGTGCCAAACACGCCGCGGAGCAGTTCGCGGCCGAGCTGGGTGCCCATGGACCGGACCATGCTCTTGAGTCCGCCGCCTAACGCTCCGCCGAGGGCACCGGCGAGATCGCCTGCGAACCCGCCGCCCGCCGGTGCGGCCCGTTCAGGTGCGCGCCGTGCCCGTTCGGGGGCGCGGTCCGGGGCCGGTGCCGGGCGGCTGCTTGGCCGGCCGAGGATCTCTTCTTCGATGCGGCGGGCTTCAGCGTCGACGTCGGCCTGGCCGGTACCGGCGTCTCCCACGCTGCCGGGGACCGGGGGCTCACCCGGGGCGGCGTCGCCGGTGGAGGCTGCGGCCTTGCCGGTGAGCTTCTCGTAGGCGGAGACGTTGTCCACGGCGGTACCGTACTTGGCCAACAGTGCGGACCCTGCGACGGTGTTTTTGATGAGCTCGTCAGTGCTGGGGCCCATCACGGATTCCGGGGCCCGGAGACGGGTGTGGGCCACCGGCGTCGGCGCACCCTTCTCGTTCATCACCGTGATGACAGCCTCACCGATTCCCGCGGATGTGAGGGTTTCCTCGAGGTCGTAGTCGCTGACCGGGAAGGTGGAAACGGTGGCTTTCAGGGCCTTCGCATCCTCGGGGGTGAACGCGCGGAGGGCGTGCTGGATGCGGTTGGCCAGCTGGCCCAGGACGTCGGCGGGCACGTCCTTGGGGGTCTGGGTGACGAAGAAGATCCCCACACCCTTGGACCGGATCAGCCGGACGGTGGTGGTGATGGCGTTCAGGAAGGCCTTGGATGCGCCGTTGAAGAGCAGATGGGCCTCGTCCAGGAAGAACACCAGCTTGGGCTTGTCCAGGTCGCCCGCTTCAGGCAGGTCTTCGAACAGGTCAGCCAGCAGCCACATCAGGAAGGTTGAGAACAGCATCGGCTTGGTCTGCAGCGTGGGCAGCTCCAGGCAGGTCACCACGCCGCGGCCGTCCGGGGCGGTCCGGAGCAGCTCGGCGGTATCGAACTCGGGCTCGCCGAAGAACCTCTCCAGGCCCTGGGCCTCAAGATTCACCAGTTCCCGCAGGATGACGCCGGCCGTGGCCTTGGACAGGCCGCCGAGTTCCTCCAGGTCATCCTTGCCTTCGTCCGAGGTGAGGAACTGGATGACGGCGCGGAGGTCCTTGAGGTCGATCAGCTCGAGGTTGTTTTTGTCCGCAAAGTGGAAGACCAGCTGCAGGCTGGACTCCTGGGTGTCGTTGAGCTCCATCACGCGGGAGAGCAGGATGGGGCCGAACGAGGTGATGGTGGCGCGTACCGGAATGCCGTTGCCGTCCCCTCCCAGGGCAAGGAACTCCACCGGGTAGGTCTTGCCTGCCCACGCCTGGCCGATGCTGTCGGTGCGGGCCTTCAGTTTCTCGCTGCCGGTTGCCGCCGTCGCCAGGCCGGACAGGTCGCCCTTGATATCTGCAAGGAACACGGGAACGCCGGCCGCGGACAGCTGCTCAGCCATCATGTGCAGGGTGACGGTCTTGCCGGTGCCGGTGGCGCCGGCCACCAGCCCATGGCGGTTCATCATGGCCAGCGGCAGCCGGACCTGCGCTTCCTTGTGCAGTTCGCCGTCGACGATGGCGGCACCCAGTTCGATGGTGGCACCTTCCAGGGTGTAGCCCTTCTGGATGGTGGCGAGCTTCTCTGCAGCGGTTTTGTTGGCCATGCCGCTAGCTTAGTTGGCCGAGGCCTTTACCGGTGGTGCAGACGTGCGGCTTGTCGGTTTGGCGTTGTGGGCGGCATGGTCTGCGTGCTCAAGGACGCGGGACACCGTGTAACCGATGACCAGGCCCCAGAACGCGGGATGGATGTTGAAAAGGCTCAGGCCGGACATGGTCACCACGAACGTCACCAGGGACCCCAACGTGAACGCCGTGGCGAATGCGGCCACGAACGCCTGCTGGAGAGCCCGCAGCATGGCAATGCCGCCCAGGGCGAGGATGAATTCCGTAGGCGCGGCGAGCATGAGCTGCGTGAGCGCGGGAGCCAGGAGTGCACAGGCCATTGCCAGGACGCCGAACACCACGGCAGCAGTGTACTGGCGCCCCTTTGTTCCGGAAGACGTCAGGAGGGCGTTGGTGGGGCCGGTCACGCACGCTGAGACAGCGCCGCAGCCTGCGTTGAGCAACGAAAAGGCGCCCGAAACGATGGCGAAGACGTTGACCGGCGGATGGTGGCCGGCGGCGCGGAGAACGGCGATGCCCTGGCCATTCTGAACGAACAACACGGTGAGGGCCAGGGGAACCACGAGCTCAAGCTGGGCGGCCCAGGTGAACTCCGGAAGGGTGAAGACCGGGGCGGCCAGGACCGGTCCGCCCGCATGGAAGGAGAACTGACCGCTTGCCGCGACGGCGAGGCACCCCGCCACCAGGGTGCCGAGTACCGGTGGAAGGTACCGGCCAAGGGCGGGCACGGCGGTGAGGACCAGGAAAGCGACCACCATGGGGGCGGCCACCACCGGGTTCGCCTGGGTTGAGGCGACGATGTCCGTGCCGAATTTGAGGAACACGGCGGCCACCATGGCCATAACAATCGGCATCGGAACCGCTGCCATGATCCGACGGATTACCCCGGTGGAGCCCAGCGCGAGGACGAGAAGTCCGGACGTGAAGAAGGCCCCCACCACTTCCGCGAAGGACAGGTGCTGCAGGGACGGACCCAGGAGCACGGTCCCGGGAATGGACCAGGCGAAGCCCAGCGGCTGTCGGTAGAGGAGGGACATCACCACGGTGGCCGCCCCGCCCGAAAAGAGGATGCCGAACACCCAGGACGCGAGCTGGGCTTCGGTCAGTCCTCCCGCGGTCCCGACGGCCAGGGTTACTGCTATGGGACCGGAGGCGGAGAAGACGAGGCCGATTACCCCGTTGGAGACATAGGGCAGGCCCAGGTCGCGGATAACCTGGCGTACGCCTGCAGGGCGCACACCCGGGCGCTCCAGCAGTGGCTGGCGGCCGTGGGCCGCAACGTTTTCCGCGGGAGGGGTGACGTGCGGGTCCTGATGGGATGGCAGCATTGGGGCTCCTGGCGACGGCGGCAAAAAACAGGCGCCCCGGAGTTTTCACTCCGGGGCGCCTGCGGTGCCGGGCCGAGGCGCCGGCACCGATTGTCAGCGGTGGTTCTTACTTGTGCTGGCCTTCCTTGGCGAGGACGTAGTCGTAGACCACTTCCTCCCCGGCGCCGCCATCCGTGCGCGGCTTGGGGTCGAGCATCAGTTCGGGCTTGACTGCCGAGGCGATGTCGTCAGCGTTGTGCGGGTCGCCGGGGAAGTACAGCTGCTGGGTTACGGGCTGGAAGCCGGGTGCGGAAACCTTGATGTGGATGTGTGCAGGGCGCCAGGCGTGCCAGCCTGCGGCGTTGATCAGCTGCCCGCAAGCACCGTCCGTCGGAATCTGGTATGGCGCAGGGCGCATCGTGTTGATTTCGAAGCGGCCGTCGTCGTCTGCCTTGATGGTGCCCCGGAAGAGCCAGTCGGGCAGGCCCGGTGCGTACTGGGAGTAGAACCCGGCGCTGTCGGCGTGCCAGATTTCCACCTGGGCATTCTGGATGGGGTTACCGTCTGTATCGGTGAAGCGGCCGCTGAAGTGCAGCGGTGTGCCCTCCTCGTCCTCACGCATTTCGACGGTGCCGGGGGTCTGGAGCACCGGGGAGTCCGGGACGTAGTAGGGCCCTTCGATGGTGCCCACGGTGCCGGGACGGTCCTGGGAGTTGACGTCCTCCACGGTGTGCTCGAGCCACACGTCAAGGAACAGGGGCCATTCCCCGTCAGTTCCCACCTTGATGAGCCAGGCTTTGAGTGCGTTGTACTCCTCGTAGGTGACCTGGTGTTCCACGACGATGTCGTTGGCGGCCTTGATGAGTGCCCCTGCCAGCAGGCTCACTCGTTCCTTCGGTACATCCAGGTGGGAGAGCTTGCCTGAGGCGGCGAAGCGTTCGGTGGCCTTGGAGCCGGCTTCGACGGCAGTGCCCTCGTCCTCTTTGCGGGTGTCTGCTTGGGTCTCGGTCATGGTGATGTCCATACTCCTCTTTGAATGGGGACAGGAACTGCTCCTGGACCCGGAGTCAACCGGAGGGGGCAGGATCTGAACCTGCCGCGGCGCAGTTCGGTGATGTCAGTTTCATCGTAGGCGTGAAATAAGGACGCTACAAATATCGATTTGGCCTGTTTTCTGTCATTAACCAGACATAAAGACACCCTTGGCCGAAGCTAGGTGTTTGCCTGATGTGAGTGCGGTCACCGTAAGGAAGACTGGCGTAACAACGTCCCCCTGGGCACCGCGGGTTGGCCCGGACCTCCCGCTCATCCGTCCAGCACCCTCCATCGAAGGAGCACGCCATGACCGAGAACCTGGCCCATGTCCGCGAGGTCCTTGCCGACGCCGTGATCGATGACCGTGAGAACGGCGTCATCCGAGCCAAGCGCGAAATTTTCACCGACGAAGAGATCTTTGAACTGGAGATGAAGCACATCTTCGAGGGCAACTGGGTTTATCTCGCCCACGAATCCCAGATCCCCAACGTGGGGGACTACTTCACCACCAACATCGGCCGCACGCCGGTGATGATTACCCGCGACAAGGACGAAAAGCTCAACTGCCTCGTCAACGCCTGCTCACACCGCGGCGCCATGCTGTGCCGCCGCAAGACGGACAACCGCACCACTTTCACGTGCCCGTTCCACGGCTGGACGTTCAAGAACTCCGGTGAGCTGCTGAAGGTGAAGGACTCCCGAAACGCGGGCTACCCGGAGACCTTCAACAAAGAGGGCTCCCACGACCTCACCAAGGTGGCCCGCTTCGAGTCCTACCGCGGCTTCCTCTTTGGTTCCTTGAAGGCGGATGTGCTCCCGCTCGAAGAACACCTGGGTGACGCCACCAAGGTGATCGACTCCATCGTGGACCAGTCCCCGGAGGGACTGGAGGTGCTGCGCGGTGCGTCCACGTACACCTATGACGGCAACTGGAAGGTGCAGGCAGAGAACGGCGCGGACGGTTACCACGTCACCGCCGTGCACTGGAACTACGCCGCCACCACGGCACGCCGTACCGCCGGTGACTCCGCCAACAAGACCAAGGCCATGGATGCCGGCAAATGGGGCAAGGTCAAGGGCGGTTTCTATTCCTACGACCACGGGCACCTGCTGCTGTGGCAGGAATGGACCAACCCGGAGGACCGCCCGCTGTGGGACCGCCGTGACGAGCTCGTTGAGAAGTACGGCGAGGAGATGGCCAACTTCATGATCAATATCTCGCGCAACCTCTGCCTGTACCCGAACGTCTACATCATGGACCAGTTCTCCTCGCAGATCCGCCACTTCCGTCCCATCTCTGCGGACCAGACCGAGGTGACCATTTACTGCATCGCGCCCAAAGGTGAATCGCAGGAGAACCGGTCAAAGCGGATCCGCCAATACGAGGACTTCTTCAACGCCACCGGCATGGCCACTCCCGATGACCTCGAGGAGTTCCGGTCCTGCAACAAGACCTACTGGGCCACTTCGGCGCCCTGGAACGACATGACCCGCGGTTCCACGCACGAGATCGCGGGCCCCGATGAGCAGGCGCAGGCGCTGGGCATGACCAGGGTCATCGCGTCCGGCATGCGCACCGAGGATGAGGGGCTGTACCCCATTCAGCACGGGTACTGGAAGGAAGTCATGGACCGGGCGCTGGCGGAGGCCGAGACCGAAGCCTCCGCGCTGGACGCCGTTCCAGTCATCGCCTGACCCAGCCCACGTGGAACCAGAGAGAGTGCAGAACCCATGACCAACCTGACAAAACCCGCTTCGGCGCTCAAGAGTGCCGAGGAGATCGCCGCCCTCGAAACCGTCCGCTCGTTCCTGTACAAGGAAGCCCGCCTGCTGGATGACCGCCGGTTCGATGAGTGGCTTCAGTGCTACCACCCGGACTCTGAGTTCTGGATGCCCGCCTGGGACGTCGATGACCGTCTGACCGAGGACCCGCAGAACGAGATCTCGCTCATTTACTATGACAACCGCGGCGGCATTGAAGACCGCGTCTTCCGGATCAAGACGGACCGCTCCTCGGCCACGTCCCTGCCGGAGCCCCGCACGGGGCACAACCTCACCAACATCGAAATCATGGAGCACGACGGCGACCAGGTGAAGGTGCGCTTCAACTGGTTCACCCTCTACTTCCGCTACAACACCACGGACACGTACTTCGGGACCAGCTTTTACACGATCGATCTCTCCGGCGGCGAGCCGGTCATCATGAAAAAGAAGGTTGTCCTCAAGAACGACTACATCCACCACGTTGTGGACGTCTACATGATCTGACGGCCAGCGCCGGTGCCCGGCATGTGCCCGGCACCGGCCTTGGCCGTTTCACCACCCGTGCCCCCGGAGGGCACATCCGCACTACCCCGGGTCGCATCGAGGCGCCCCCAGCCAGGAGGAAACCATGGGCCACAAAGTAGCCCTCAGCTTTGAGGACGGCGTCACCAAGGTCATCAAGGTCGGCGATTACGAGACCGTGATGGACGCCGCCTATAAAGCACGCATTAACATTCCGTCGGACTGCCGGGACGGGGCATGCGGCACCTGCAAGGCTTTCTGCGACTCCGGCACCTTCGATCCGGGCGACTACATCGACGACGCGATGACGGAGGAGGAACTCGACAAGGGGTACCTGCTCACCTGCCAGGCGGTCCCTGAGTCGGATCTGGCCATTCAGATTCCTGCCACGTCGGAATCCGCCAAAACCTCAGCAACCACCTTCACTTCCACCATGACGGAACTCAACAAGCATTCGGAAACGACAGTTTCCTTCACCCTGGCGGCGGAAAACCGGGAGGCCCTGGCTTTCCTCCCGGGCCAGTACGTCAACATCAAGGTCCCCGGAACGGACGCGGAGCGCTCCTATTCGTTCAGCAGCGGCCCCGAGGTGCAGGATGCGTCGTTCATGGTGCGGGTGACGCCGCAGGGTGCGATGTCCGAATACCTGCGGGACAGGGCGGCCGTGGGCGACACGATCGAGTTCACGGGTCCCTATGGATCCTTCTTCCTGCGTGAGCCCAAGCGGCCCCTCCTCCTGCTGGCAGGCGGCACCGGCCTGGCCCCGCTCCTGTCCATCCTCGAGAAGCTTTCCGAGAACCCGGCGTCGGTGCCGGTCCACCTGATTTACGGCCTGACCAGGGAAGCGGACATCGTTGGCCTGGACTGGTTGCGCGAGTATGAGGCGAAGCTGCCCGGATTCACCTGGGACTACATTGCCTCCGAGCCGGGCACGTCCGCTCCGCACACGGGTTATGTCACCCAGATCATCGAGCCAAAGCACCTGAACGACGGCGACGTCGACATCTACCTGTGCGGTCCGCCTCCCATGGTGAACGCTGTGTCGAAGTGGCTGGATTCTGAGGGCATCAAGCCCGCTAACTTCTACTTCGAGCGCTTTGCCCCGAAGGAAACCACCGGGGGCGACGCGGAAACAGGCGCACCGGCACCAGCAGAGAAGATCGAGGCCGAGGGCGACAAGATGAGCCGCAGCGAGGCGGTCTCTTCCCTCGAAACCGGCCGGCTGGACTTCCGCAAAGAGGACAGCTTCGCCCAGCTGGACGCGCGCATGGGACTGGAGCTCGCGGTGAGCGAACTGATGCTGGGCCGCCTCAGCGAGGAGCAGCTGCAGCAGTTCCGGCGGCTCGCCGAGGCCACCGGCCGCTCGGTGGCTGCCGGCACCATCCAGGAACCGGATGAGTTCGCACGGACCAACGAGGAGTTCCACGAATACCTTTTTGTGGTCTGCGACAATCCCATGCTGCTTGAGTCCTACCGCCGGCTCGACGTCCACGCACAGATGGCTGCAGCCTTCGAAGCCGGAACCGCAATCTTTGAGCGGGTCACACAGGACCATCTTGATGTGGTTGACGCCTTTGAGCGCAAGGACAAGGCACGGGTCCGGGAGGTCATAATGGCCCACGCCCACGATGCCAAGGAAACGATGGCCGGAGCGATCGACGCGAAGGCGGGCCGCTGATGACCCGGGCATACGCGGGACAGTTCATTACTCCCGGCCGGTACGCCGGCAAGGTCGCCGTGGTGACCGGTTCCGCCCAGGGCATTGGCCGGAAGGTGGCCGAGCGCATCGGTGCCGAGGGCGGCGCCGTCGTCCTCGTAGACCGGGACGAATCGGTCCATGAGGTGGCGCAAGGAATCCGGGACGCCGCACAGGGTTCCGGTTCGGAAGGCTCTGCCACATCGGTGACCGCGGACCTGGAGACTTTCGCCGGAGCGCAGCAGGCAGTGGACGCGGCACTGGCCGCCCACGGCCGGGTGGACGTCCTGGTCAACAATGTTGGCGGCACCATCTGGGCCCGCCCGTATGAGGAATACGACGAGGACAAGATCGAGAAGGAGATCCGCCGCTCACTCTTCCCTACCCTCTGGACCTGCCGCGCGGTACTGCCGGCCATGCTGGAGCAGGGTTCGGGCACCATCGTCAACGTTTCATCCGTGGCCACCCGCGGCATGCACCGTGTGCCGTATGCGGCGGCGAAGGGCGGTGTCAACGCCCTGACCCAGTCACTGGCGATGGAGGTTGGCGGTCGCGGCATCCGCGTGGTGGCGGCGGCCCCCGGCGGCACGGAGGCGCCGCCCCGCAGGGTCAAGCGGGGACCCGAGGCCGAATCTGCCACGGAAAAAGCCTGGTACCAGGTGATCGTTGACCAGACCGTGGACTCGTCGTTCATGAAGCGCTACGGGACATTGGACGAACAGGCTGCACCCATCGTGTTCCTGGGTTCGGATGAAGCGTCCTACGTGACCGGCAGCATCCTCCCCGTCGCCGGCGGCGACCTGGGCTGAGGACAGCATGTCGGATGGCCGCCGCCGGGGCCGGAACGGCGGCTCCGGTAGAGTTGCGGCCATGACGGCGCCCTCCATCCACGGTGAAATGGCGGAGGACTTACCGCTTGTTGGCCGGTCGGGGGTCTTTGAGGAACTGTTGGCGGTTTTCCGGACCGTCCGCAAAGGCAAGGTGGGTGCCGTGGTGGTCTCCGGTCCCGCCGGGTCCGGGAAAACCGCGGTTCTGGAGCTGTTCCTTGAGCACTGCCGCACCGGGGCCCGTGGCGTCCGGGTGCTGTCCGCCATGGGCGACGAGTGGGAGGCGCAGTTTCCCCTCGCCGGCTACTCCCAGCTCATGCTCACCTCGCCGCTCCGTTCGGCCAAGGATTACGACGGCGGACCGGCCCTCCCCGCGGGTCCCGTCGCGGCTCTTACCCCCGCCCAGGTTGTTAATTACGCTGCCACCCTCAGCACGCATCTGGAGGCACTGCAGTCCCACGGAAGCGTCGTTGTCGCCGTGGACGACGTCCACAAACTCGATGTGGAGAGCCTGCGCATCCTGACTTTCGTTATGCGGCGGTTGCACGGAAAACGGGTTCTGTTTGTCCTGACGCTCAACCCCGACGATTCCTTACGCGTTCCTACCGGTGTGCTGGACTTCCTGACGGGCCATCAGGTGGCCACTATCCCGCTGGAGCCGCTCACGCCGCAGCAAGTGCAGGATCTCGCCAGGAGGATGCTCGGCATCGACCTGAGTGCGACGGCTGCCCACGGCCTGGTCCGGCACACCGGAGGGCTTGCACAGCCGGTCGTGGAGCTGCTCCAGGAGTTGCCGCCGGAAACCTGGCAGACGTGGTTTCCCTCTCTGCCTCCAACGTCCCGTGTGCGCGCCCGGGTGCGGAGCGTCCTCGCTGCAGCGTCCCCCGGGCTGGTTGCCGTCGCGGAGGCCGCGGCAGTGCTCGGGAGTGCCCCAAGCATGGCAGACGTTTCCCAGGTCAGCGGGGCGGAATCCGTGATGGAAGCACTCGATGAGGGACACCGTGCCGGGCTGCTGGGGCTGACGGTTGACCAGGCCCGTTCCGCCGTTGTGTTCTTTGGACCGGGCACCGCGGAGGCCATCTATGAACAGATCGTTCCCAGCCGGCGCATCGCGCTTCATCGGCTGGCCGCTGAGGCGGTGCAGCCCGAGGGTGAGCGGTTGGGCCACCGCGTCTCCGCCACACCGGGCGCGGATGAGGCCCTGGCGGAGGAGCTGGAGGAATTCGCCCGGCGTCAGGCCCGGGTAGGGGCGTGGCAGGATGCCTCCACGGCTTTGTTCTCGGCGTCCCGGCTTTCCCTGGACATCCGTTCCCGGAATGACAGGCTCCTGAGGGCCGTGGATGCCCTGGTGGGTTCCGGCAACATTGCCCAGGCCCAGATGTGGACGGCGGCAGTGGACGCCCTGCCGCCGTCGCCGCTCCGTTCCTCCGTCCTGGGCTACCTCTCGACAGCGTCGGGACAGAACGACAGCGCACAGACGCAGTTGGAGATGGCCTGGCGCACGTCCAGCCCGCAGCATGATCCGGCAGCCGCCGCGCAGGTGGCTCAGCGCTTCGTCCTGCACGGCGTGGCATCCTGGGACGGCCCGATGATCACAACCTGGGCTGAACGGGCCATGGAACTTACCGAGCCGGAAAGCCCCGCCCACATCGAATCGGAGGCCATCTACGGCCTGGGCCTGTATGCGCAGGGCAGGCTTTCGGAGGCGGAGGCCTCCTATCACCGGGCCTTCGAACACGCTGCGGAGAACGCCCAAAAACAGCGGGTCCAGATGGGCGCGGGCTGGCTGGCACTGCGGCTGGACAACGCTGAGACGGCGCTGGTGAACTTCGAGTCAGCAGCCCCCACGGAATACCGTGGCGGCTCGATGCGGATTTCCCTCTGGGCCGAGGCCTGGCTGGCGCGCACCCACCTGGTGCTCGGCAACTGGGATGCTGCGGCCGCTACAGTGGCACGCGCCTCCGTACGCCTGGAGACCTCGCGAATGCCGCTGATCCGCCCGCTGCTTTACTGGACTGCCGCTGAGCTGTGGTCCCTGCGCGGAGACTGGGAGCGCGCCCGTTACTACGTCTCCCAGGCCGCCGTGCAGCCCGGGACATACCGCGCCATGCAGGTGCCGGCGAGCCTCGCCCGCGCCCGCTTCCACGAGGCGAGGGCGGATTATGAAGGCGCTTTGGCCGTCCTCCAGCCGCTGACGGAGCTTGACCCGTGGACCGAGCACCGGGTGTCCTTCTGGCCATGGCAGGACACCTACGTCAACGCCCTTGTCATGACGGACCAGCTCGACGCCGCCGACTCCTTCCTCACCGCGTTCGAGCGGGTGCCCCGCGAACGGGAGATACCTTCGGATATGGCGCGGATGGCGTGGGCGAGGGGACGGCTCGTGGCGGCGCAGGGAGACCCGGACACCGCCAGGGAACATTTCGAGGCGTCCCTGGGGCACCTCAGGGGCCTGAACCGCCCATATCTGCGGGCACGGGTTAGTTTCGCCTTCGGCCAGAGCATGCGGCGGGCGGGCAAGCGGCGCCTGGCGTCGACCGTCCTCCGCGCGGCCCGCGACTTATACGACTCCCTGGGGGCGGCCACCTACGTGGAACGGTGCGACCGGGAGCTCAAGGCAACAGGGCTCGACGCCGGAAACGTTCCGGACCCTGCCGACCCCGTTCTGACCGCAGTCAGCAACCACCATCTCCAGCTCACGGCACAGGAACGGGCGGTGGCCGAACTGGTGGCGGGCGGTGCCACCAATAAGGAAGCGGCCCGCGCGCTGTTCCTGGCCGAGAAAACCGTGCAGTACCACCTGACCCGGCTCTACCGAAAAATGGGGATCCGCTCCCGCAGCGAGCTCGCGGCCGCGTTCCGGGCCAAGGATTGACGCTGGAACACGGCCGCGCTTTACGTGCTTCTGCACCGGCGTTTACTTGACGCCGGTGACTACCTGACGCCGGCGTCTACTTGACGTCTGAGGGGTGCTTCGCGAGCGGCACCACCGAGATGTCCATGTAGGGGAACAGCGGCAGGTTCTGCAGGATCTCGTGGAGTTCGTCGTTCGAATCGACGTCGAAGATCGAGTAATTGGCGTATTCGCCCACCACGCGCCAGATTTCCGGCCACTTGCCGGAGCGCTGCAGCTGCTGCGAGTAGGCCTTCTCCGTGGCCTTGATCTCCGCGGCCTCATCGGCCGGCAGGTCGGCGGGAATGTTTACGTCCATGTGGACCAGGTACTTCATGAATGTCCCTTCGGTAAAGCGGTTGCTATTTGTCGGTGCGGTAGAGGGAGAGCTTGTCTTCGTCAACGGCGGTACCCACACCGGGGCCCTCAGGGACACGGATGCGTCCGCCGGTGATGGCCAAAGGCTCAGCCAGCAGGTCGTCGGCCATGTCCAGGTAGTTGGAAAGTTCCGCTGCACGTTTGGCCGTGTGGGCGAAGGCTGCGCCGAAGGTCACCGAGGCGGCCGTCCCGACCTGCGTGTCGATCTGGTTGCCGATGTAGACGTCGATGCCCATGCCCTCGGCCATCCCGACGATTTTGGCGGCCTCCGTAAAGCCGGACCGGGCCGTCTTTACCGCCAGGAGGTTGGCGCCGCCGGTGAGGATTTCCCGTGCGGCTTCACCGAGGTTCGGGGCGGATTCATCTGCGGCGATGGGAATGGGGGAGCTGGCCACCAGGCGGCGGCGGCCCAGGACCTCGCGGGCGTCGTCGGGCTCCTCGAGGAACTGCAGGCCCAGATCCGCCGTGCGGCGAAGTACTTCGGCCGCCTCGTTGGCGGACCAGCCGCGGTTGGCATCCATATAGAGCTCGGCGTCTTCGCCCAGGCCTTCGCGCAGTACCCGGGCGGCCTCGACGTCGAGGTGGAGGGGGCGCCGGCCGGTCTTGAGTTTGAACGTGTTGATGCCGTACGTCCCGCGGAACTCCAGGGCCAAAGCCAGCAATTCCTCGGCCGGCTTGAAGCCGAGCATGTGGGAGACGCGCAGCGAGTCCGTGTACCCGCCCAGCAGTTTTGTCACGGGCTGACCGAGCGTCTTGCCGATGACGTCCCAGAGCGCGATGTCCACTGCGCCCTTGGCGGTCTGGTTGTGCACCGTGCGGTACAGGATGGCCTGGACCTTTTCGCGGTCGAAGATGTCGACGCCGATCAGCTGCGGGGCAAAAATGTCCTCCACCACCGCAACGATCGACTTTTGCGTCTCACCGTAGGTGTACGGGCGCGGCGGGGTGTCAGCGATGCCCACCACGCCGTCGTCCGTGCGAAGCCTGATCAGCACGTGGTCCGCCTCGTGCACGGACCCGGACGCGAAGTGCAGCGGATGAAGGTAAGGGATCGAGTACGGAATCGCCTCAATGGCTGCGATCTTCATGCGTGGGTAAGCCTTTCATCTGTAGGAAACTCATCCGTGGGAACCGGCGCAGGGCCGGGGGCCGGGGCAGGCGCCGCGGCTCCCGCGGTTGCGGTCGCCACGACTTCCAGGAAGTTGTGCAGCAATGCTGAATGATGTCCGCGCAGCCAGGCGACAGCGAGCTCCACTTCGGGGACGTTTTCAATCTCCCGGTAGGCCACGCCTTCAAGCTGGAACGCCTGCACGCTGGACGGCATGACCGCCACCCCGCCGCCTGCGGCTACGAACGCCAGCATGGTCGAGGTTTCCCCGACCATCTGGGTGATGCGCGGCTGGAAGCCCGCCTGGCGGCACAGGTCCGCGGTGGTGCGGTAGAGCACGGACTCGGGTCCGTAGGCGATGAAATCCTGGTCCTGCAGCTCGTGCATCGCCACCGGCCGGTCCACGGCCAGGGCGCTGAACGAGGGAAGGGCGACAACCAGCGGCTCCCGGGTCACAGTCCTGTAGTCGATGTCCTGCGAAGCGACGGGGGGCCGGAGCAGTGCTGCGTCCAGGGTGCCGTCCCGCAGCCCCTCTTCCATGGAAGGTGTGAGCATTTCGCCGTGCAGGGCAAGGGACAGGCCCGGCAGGACCTGTTTCGCAAGCCGGGCGATCCGGGGCATCACGCCGTACGTTGCCGACCCTGAGAAGCCCACCCGCAGGACCCCGGTTGCGCCCCGCCCCACCTGGTAGACATCGGCCTGGAGGGTGGCGACGTCGTTGACGATCTGCCGCCCGCGGTCCAGCAGGAGCTGGCCTGCCGCTGTGAGGTCAACCCTGCGGGTGGTCCGGTTGAGCAGCTTGACGCCCAGCTGATCTTCCAGCTGCCGGATCTGCTGTGAGAGGGGTGGCTGGGCCATATGCAGGCGCTTGGCGGCACGGCCGAAGTGCCGCTCCTCGGCGACTGCGATGAAATAGTTCAGCTGGCGGATGTCCAAAGGTGGTCCCGTCCTTCCGCTCACCGGCCCCGATGCCGTTCTACGATTTATTCAAAGAATAACCATAATAAGCCCCACTAGGATATTTTGCAGACGTAATGTTGCTCAGCCGGCCATGCCAAAGCACCTACTTCAGCTGCACCGCCGGAATGCTGTCCTCTGTCCGGCCTTCGACGAGCTCCTCCACCTGGTGCCCGGCCTCTTCCAGCTTGCGCTGGCGGGGCACCAGGACAGTGACCAGGGCGCCGACCAGGGCCACGGCCCCGTAGATGTAGAAGGCTGTGGATCCGCCGATGCCTGCGGCGGCCAGCCACCCGCCGATGATCGGACCGAGCACCCCGCCGAGCCGCCCCACGCTTGCGCACCAGGCCACACCCGCGGCCCGGGCATTGGTGGTGAAGTAGTTGGACTGGAAGCCGTAGATCAGCACCTGGGTTCCCAGTGTGCCCACGCCGGCGAGGGCGATGAAGGCAAAAAGCAGCGGCAACGGAAAGCTGAAGGTCATGAGTGCCAGGGAAATGGTGGCCAGCGCGAACGTGGCCGCGATGACCCGCTGGGGGCCGCTCTTGTCCGCCAGCCGGGATGCGAGCAACCCGCCCGCCACCGCGCCGAGGTTCAGTGCCAGCGGGAAGAACAGGGAGTACGTCCGCCCGTAACCGTAGCCCTCCATGATTTTGGGCAGCCACGTGTTGAGCCCGTACGTCAGCAGAAGGCCGCAGAAGGACATCAGGCCCAGCAGGACGGCCGCCACAGCGAACTGGCGGGAAAACACGGCTGCAAAGCCTGATTTCAGCGGCGCGGCGCCAGCCTGCAGGATGACCCGCTCTTCGATCAGCGGGACGCCGGTGCGCTGTGCGGCGGCCAGGGCCTCCTGTTCGCGGCCACGGGACAGCAGCCACCGCGGTGACTCCGGGAGTTTGCGCCAGGCGATGGGCAGGAGGATGACCAGCGGCAGCGAGCCGATGATGAAGAGCCCGCGCCAGCCGATGCTGTCGAGGAAAAGAATGCCCAGGACGGAGGCAAGGACACCGCCTGCCGGGATGCCCGAATACACAATGGCGTTGTAGAACTGCCGCCTTCCCGCTGGCGCGAATTCGGCCATGGTGGCGCCGGCGCTGGCGATGACTATGCCCAGCCCGAGCCCGGTCGCAAACCGCAGGGCACCAAAGGCAGGGACGCTGGTGGCAAAGGCCGTGGCGAACATGCCGACGGAGAACCAGGCGATGCCCAGGAGCATCAGCCGGCGACGGCCGAAAAAGTCACCGATAGCCCCGCACACCAGGGAGCCGACGAGTACCCCGATGAGCGCCCAGGATCCCAGGAGGCCGGCGGTGACTGCATCAAACGCTCCGATCTGGCCTGCGTCCGCGAGCAACCCTGGCAGGACCGTGCCGTAAATGACGAGGTCGTAGCCGTCGAACAGGAGGGCTGTGCAGATGATGAAGGCCACCCAGTTGGCAGTGCGTGCCTCCTTTTGTGGGTTTTCGGCTAGTACGGCATGCGGTTGTGACATGGTCTCCGAGTCCTCTCTGACTGAAGGGGAAGCCGGCGGCGCCGGAAGTGTCCGGCGGGGCCGTCCTCTGATTGCTTTCAGCCTGACAGGAGTGTGACCCAAGCCATATGAGGGGATTCCCCGGCTTTCCGCCCGGGGGGTATTCATAGGCTGCCGGTCTCAAACGGACGGTTTTGGGGAGTCAGTGCCCCGGGTGCGCTGTCCGTATCAGTCCAGACGATCTGGATATGGAAGGCGGGGCCGGAACGGTGGTTTGTCAACCGGCCCGTGGGTAGGCTGGCAAAATGATCAACCCTGCGCGCCTTTACTCGGACCTGTCCCGCCTCGGCCGGGAATCGGACATGTTTTTTGCCACCGTTGAGTCCCTTGCCGACGACGAGCTGACCGTTCCCTCGCTGTGCGAGGGATGGACCCGCGCCGAGGTCATTGCCCACGTCGCATCCAGCGGCCGGGCGCTGGTAAACCTCATCGACTGGGCAACCTCCGGCGAGGAGCGTCCCCTGTACGCCTCAGGCGAGGCCCGCGCCGCGGAGATCGCAGCCTTGGCGGCACTGCCGCGGCAGGAGCTCATCGGGGAAGTGCGGGAGTCCGCCCGTAATTTTGCCGAACAGGCACAGCGGCTCAGCGGGGAACTCGCAGCCACGGAACTGCAGGTAAACGGCAAGGCAGTCCCTGCCACGTCCATCGTGGCGCTCCGGATTGCCGAGGTGGTGATGCATCACCATGACCTCGACACCGCCTGGACCATCGAGGAGGCGGATCCGGATTCGCTGCTGAACGCCCTCGAAGCCGTAGTGCGGTCCCTGCGCGCCAAAGGCGCTCCCGGGATGACGCTGGTGACCGAAGAGCGTGACGAATGGGTCATCGGCGACGGCGGAGTGCGCGTTGTGTCCGACCGCGAGGGCCTGCTCCAGTGGCTGGCGCGCGGCGACGCTGAACATGTCGACATTGAAGGGCCCGTGCCGGTGCTACCGGCCTGGTGAGGCACACCCCCGCAGGTCCTTGGTAAATGCGAGGGACCCGATTAGTTCAGGGTCCCGGTCAAGGTCGAACTGTGCCTCATATCCCGTGGTGAGGTACAGGTGCCTGGCTTCGGGCTGCCGGGGACCGGTGGTGAGATACACGCGCCGGTAGCCGCGCCGCGCTGCCAGCGATTCCAGTTCCGCCAGCACCAGGCGGGCCAGTCCGCGCCGGCGGTGCGCCGAGTGTGTCCAGATCCGCTTGAACTCCGCGGTGTCCGCGTCATAGTGGCGGAACGCACCGCCCGCCACGGACGCGCCGTCCTCCTGGATCACCAGCAGCGCACCGCCCGGCCCTTCGAATTCCGACGCCGGGTAGCGGTTGAGCTCCTCGGCGGCGGCGCCGCGCCCAAACCGGTCGCCGTACCGGGAATCGTATTCCACGGCCAGCTCGTCCAGGAGGGGGCGGACGCGCGGATCGTGCATGGGCAGGTTCAGGACTGTCAGCGCCGCAGGATTCAGCGGCGGCCGCAGGGTGCCGGCCGGATCCGCTGAAGCATGCTCCGGCACGTCCGGTCCGGCAGGAAAACGGGTTGTTGCATTCATCCTTCAGGGCCTTCCGACGGCGGCAGGTTGGGCAGGTGCGTCCTGTCCGGGGGAGTGGGTGGACGTTGGGCGCCTGGACGTCGGGCGTCTCGAGACCAGCGACGCGGCAACGCCCAGCACTGTCCGGGCGAGGGCGTCATTTTCGCGGAACGGGGCCGCGTTTGTCCCCGGCCGGGCAAAGGCGCCGGCGCCCCAGCCCGACGTTCCCGGGCCCACGGCGAAGAGGCGGCCTGCCGGCCGGCCCTGCCCGTCCAGGAGCGCGTGCCGGTCAGAGACGAGCAGTTTTCCGGTTGAATGGATGCCGTCCGCGGTGAGCAATTGCTGCTCGGTACCCAGCCCGGCGGAGTGCAGCGCGGCCAGCATCGGGTTGAGTGAGCGGACCACGGACGTTGAAGGCAGCCGGGCCTCGATGAAGGCCTTGGCCCGGACAACGAAGCCGGTCTGCGCCGACCCGGCCACAAACTCCCCGGTGGACTCGTCGGCCGTCACGCTCAGCCCGGGACCCAGGAAGCGAAGCAGTCCGGCCCGGTGCAGTGCCAGCATCTCGCGCAGCCGGCGCGGCGGCGGCCCGGAGTCCACAAAGCTGAAGAATCCGTGCCACCAGCCGTGGACCGTCTGCTGGGACCTGGCGTTGAGCCGCTCGGCCGGGACAAGCCGGCCAAGGTCCATGTACACCTTCAGGAGCGCCACAAAAAGGGCCATCGTCTCGGGATGGTCCGGGCTGTCGCGCAGCGCCAGATCCTCGTCAATGTAGCGGGCCACTGCCTCCTGGACGTCGGCGGATCCGCCGAACTGCCTCCGGGCGAAGGGCCGGTCCAGGGCGTCGAGGTCAAGGCGAAGGGCAGGGTCCGGAACGGCCGAGGCCACCAGTTCCTCCCGTGCGGGGCTGTCCCAGTCCAGTCCGGCAAAACGCGCGGAAAACTCCGGCCAGCCCGTGCGGACCCGCTCCGGGCTGCCGGTGAACAGTTCCCGGTAATACCCGTACCCGGCCTCCTTGGCGATGAGTGGCCACAGGTGCTCCCGGAAATCCAGCTCGGCATGGCTGTCCAGCAGGGCGTCCACCGCGTCGGAGGTGAAGAAGCGCAGCGCGCCGGGCGCCTCACCCTGCAGGGAGGCGGAGATTTTGGAGTGGTACGGCACGCCGCGCCTTGATCCGGCCCACAGCCGCGGTTCGCGGCCGGACGCCAGATACCTCAGGCCGCCGCCGGCGGTTTCCTCGAACCGGCCGCCGCGCCCCTCCATCAGCAGGACCAGCAGGTCCACAAACGCCAGGCCCATGCCGGCGACAATCACGTCCTGGCCGGGTGCCAGGGGTGAATAGTCGACGTCGGTGGTGTAGCTGGGTGGCACATGGAAACCGCCGTGCCGGGCGGCAAAGCCGGACCAGGAAGCGGACGCGGCATCGGGCCGCGAGTCTGTGTGGCCCAAGGCGTTCACCACGACGTCGGCGTGCAGCGTCCCGCCGTTGGCCAACCGCACGACGTGCGAACCGTCGTCGTGCGCGTCCAGGTGCGGACCGTCTTCGGGGGCGCGGCGGGGCGCAGGCTCCACCGCCACCGCGGTGGAGCGGTGGACCGTGACGGTGCCGCCGAGCTTCGCAACGGCCCGGCGGAAGAACCACTCCAGGTACTGGCTGTTCAGCTGGCGGGTGGGGAACGTGGCGCCGGTGAGCGTGCGAAGCTGCTCGCGCAGGGCCAGGGGAAAGTCCGGGACGTCCGTGATGGACCCGTCCAGCACGCCGGCCGCCCACTCGGCGAGTCCCGGCCCGTCGGCGGCGGGGCCCTCGCAGGCAACGGAGGAGTCGGTGAACATGGTGACGTCCGCGGCCGCCGAGTTCAGCATCAGGCCCGGGTGCTGGTCGTACCGCCAGATGCGGCCGGAGCCGGGCTCGTAGGGTTCCACCACATGGATATCCAGCGGTCCCGGGAACAGCGCCCGGTTGGCGGCAAGCCGCTCCAGCACTCCTGCCGTCCGCGGACCGCCGCCGACAAAAACAACGGAGGGTGCGTGCGCTGGCATGGGGGCTCCTGGTTCCGGACGGCGGTTGAGTGCCCATGCTAGGCAGCGCGTCCGACGTCGGTCGAGGGCCTGGTCACGCCCGTTAACTCCGCGTCACAGCACGTCAAACGGCGCAAGAAACCGACTCATGACGCCGCATGTAGCCCGGTGAAGTAATGCAACCAGGCGCCTTGCTGCCCCTTTCCCGGCGGCCCTAGATTTGCAGCCAGCACGCCGGAGCTTCCCGCTCCGGCATCCTTTCCGGGCATCCCTCCGCGGACGCCCCCGACAGACGAAACGAGGTGGCGCATGAGTTCAGCAGCAACCAACGTGGCCCGGCCGGCAGAGTCAGCACGGACCGAGCCAGAGGCAGCACAAGCACAGCCGGAACAGTCGCTGTCCGCCCAGGCCCGGCCGGCTGCCGGACCGTCGCCTGCCGGGGCAGGAGCGTCGGGTCGAGGCCCGTCCGGCCCGTCCGGCACCAACCCGGGACGCGGGCCCGCCACCGACTACTCGGGGTACCCGCTGGTGGCTTCAAAGCATCCCTGGCGGTGGGCGGGAACAGCAGTGGTGGCCCTCGGTGTGGCCGGGATAGCGTGGTCGCTGGCCACCAACCCGCGCTGGGAGTGGGGAGTGGTGGCGCAGTGGTTCACCGCCCAGTCCGTGGTCAACGGGCTCCTGGAAACCCTGAAGCTGACGGCCATTTCCGGCCTGCTGGGGTTTGTGCTGGGCTTCATCCTGGCGCTGATGCGGCTGTCCGCGTCACCGCTCCTGGTCTCCGTCTCGTGGACGTTCTCCTGGATCTTCCGCTCCACGCCGCTCCTGGTCCAGATGCTTCTTTGGTACAACCTTGGCTACCTGTACGAGAAAATCAGCCTGGGTGTCCCGTTCACGGACGTCCGCTTCTTCGAGGTGCAGACCACCACCCTGATCAGCCAGTTCGCGGCGGCAGTGCTCGGCCTGACCCTGAACCAGGCCGCCTACTCGGCGGAGATCATCCGCGGCGGGATCCTCTCCGTGGACCAGGGGCAGCTTGAGGCAGCCGCCGCGCTGGGCATCCCGGCCTGGCGACGCTCCACCCGGATCGTCCTGCCGCAGGCCATGCGCGCCATTCTGCCCACGGCCTTCAACGAGATCATCGGCCTGGTCAAGGGCACCTCGATTGTTTACGTCCTGGCCTATTCGGAGCTCTTCTACACCGTCCAGGTCATCTATAACCGGACCCAGCAGGTGCTGCCGCTGCTGCTCGTGGCCACGCTCTGGTACGTGGTGATCACCTCCGTCCTAAGCGTTTTCCAGTACTACATTGAGCGGCACTACTCCAAGGGTGCACTGCGGAGCCTGCCGCTGACGCCGCTGCAGAAAGCCCGGAAATTCTTCGCCACCCACGCCGCGGCACCCAGCCGAGCAAGGAGCCCCCGATGAGCACCGCCGTCGCACACGCCACGTCCGGAACGGCCACGGCCGCCGGCAGCGCTGAATCCGCCTCCCCGGCAGCCACCCGCGGCCTGGTGGAAATCACCAAGGTCCGGAAGTCGTTCGGCGCCACCGAAGTCCTGAAGGGCATCACCCTGACGGTCGAGCCCGGGGGAGTGGCCGTGATCGTGGGTCCGTCCGGCTCCGGCAAGTCCACCCTGCTGCGCACCATCAACCACCTTGAAAAGGTGGACGGCGGGCACATCGCCATCGACGGGAAGCTGGTGGGCTACGAGGTCCGGGGCAAGCGGCTGCACGAGCTGCGCGAGCGGGACGTCCTGAAGCAGCGCACCGAAATCGGCATGGTGTTCCAGAACTTCAACCTGTTTCCGCACCTCACCGCGCTGGAAAACGTGGTGGAGGCGCCCGTTGTGTCGCAGGGCCGTTCCAAGGAGGAAGCGCGGCGCCGCGGACTGGAACTGCTGGACAGGGTGGGCCTGAAGGACCGGGCCGGCGCCTACCCCCGCCAGCTCTCCGGCGGCCAGCAGCAGCGCGTCGCGATCGCCCGGGCGCTTGCCCTGGATCCCAAGATACTGCTGTTCGACGAGCCCACCTCCGCCCTTGACCCGGAACTGGTCAACGAAGTGCTGGACGTGATCCGCGAACTGGCTAAGTCCGGCACCACCCTGATCATCGTCACCCACGAGATGGGGTTCGCCCGCGACGTGGCGGACACCGTGGTGTTTATGGACGAGGGCCGGATCGTGGAACAGGGCAGCCCCCAGGAACTCTTCACCAACCCCCAGGAACCACGCACCCGGAGCTTCTTCTCCAAAGTGCTCGAACCGGCTTTCAACATCTAAAGGAACATCCCATGGCTTTCTTCACCCACACCACCCGCCGCAACGGCCACGTGCGCACCCTGGCGGCCCTGCCCGCCGTTGTGCTGCTTGGAACTGCGGCGCTCGCCGGCTGCGCTGATCCCGGCGCAACGGCTGCCGGGTCCGCCACCGGAGGCGCGCAGACGACGGCGGCACGCAACGGCGTGGTCTACAACACCGCCCCTGACCAGCAGCGCATCCGGGCAGAGAAGGATGCGGCGCTAGCCGCCAAGGTCCCGGAGCTGATCGGCAAGGACGGCAAGCTGACCGTGGCCACCACGGCCGGTTCCATCCCGCTGTCCTTCCACGCCACCGACGACAAAACGCCGATCGGTGTGGAGCTGGACCTGGCCCAGCTGGTGGCGGACAAGCTGGGGCTGGAACTGGACGTCCAGATCACCTCGTGGGAGAACTGGCCGCTGAAGACCCAGTCCGGCGATTTCGAAGCGGTGTTCTCCAACGTGGGCGTCAACAAGGACCGCGTGAAGCTGTTCGACTTCGCCACCTACCGCGCGGCGTACATGGGCTTCGAGGCCAAAAAGTCAGCAACCTATGACATCAAGGGCGCGGATGACATCTCCGGGCTGAAGGTCTCTGTAGGCTCCGGAACGAACCAGGAGAAGATCCTGCTGGCGTGGAACAAGGAACTGGAAGAGAAGGGCAAGGCTCCCGCGACGCTGCAGTACTACTCCTCCGACGCGGACACCATCCTGGCTCTCTCCTCCGGCCGGACCGATCTCAACATCGCCCCGTATCCCTCCACCGTGTACCGGGAAAACACCCGCGATGACCTGAAGGTCGTGGGCAAGGTCAACGCCGGCTGGCCCTCCGAAACGCTGGTGGCCGCCACGACGCTTCGCGGCAACGGCCTCGCGCCTGTCCTCGGGGACGCGCTGAACTCAGCCATCAAGGACGGGTCCTACGCCAAGGTCCTGGAACGCTGGGGACTGACCGAGGAAGCCCTGCCGGAATCCAAGACCATCACGGAGGAAACCTTCGCCGCGGCCCAGGCCAGCGCAACCCGGACCGGGGCGGCAAAATGAAGTTCCAGGTCCTGGACATCATCCCGCACCTGAAGAATCCGCTGACGGGAGAGATCGTGTCCACCGCGGACCGGCTCAACCAGGTGGTGGAAACGGCCCTCCGAGCCGAAGAGCTTGGCTTTGACAGCTTCTCGGTAGGGGAACGCCATGCGGGCGAGTTCATTTCCTCCTCGCCCAGCACGGTCCTGGCGGCCATCGCCGCCGTCACGGACAGGATCCGGCTGCAGAGCGGCGTCACGGTGCTGGCTGTGCTGGATCCCGTCCGGGTGGCCGAGGACTATGCCACCATCGACCAGCTCAGCCGTGGCCGGCTGGAACTGGTGATCGGCAAGGGCAACGAAGTCCTCCAGTACCCGCTCTTTGGCCTGGACCTGGATGACCAGTGGGACCTTCTGGCCGAGAAGTACGGACTGCTGCGGCGGCTCTGGCGCGAGGAGGGCGTGACCTGGTCCGGCCGGTTCCGCGCGCCGCTGACCGAGCCAACCACCACCACGCCCAGGCCCTTCGCTGGTCCGCCCCGGATTTGGCACGGGTCGGCTACAACGCTGACATCGGCCGCGCTTGCTGCCCAGTGGGGCGACCCGCTGTTTACCGCGAACGCCATCCAGCCGCGCGAAAACTACAAGGTCCTGATCGAGCATTACCGCGAGGAGTATGAGCGCCACGGCCATGATCCCAAGCTGCAGTTCCTGGGTTCGGGCAGCGGTGCCGGCGGTGTGTTTATCGCGGACACCACCCAGGAGGCCATCCGCCAGTACGGCCCGGTCTACGAGGCCCTGACGGCCAACCGCAACGTGCCCGGGAACAATTCGCCGTTCCGCGACATCCAGCACGCCGTGGCAGAAGGCCCCGCCCTGGTGGGCAGCCCCGAACAGGTCATCGACAAGATCCTCAGCTACCACGGGCTCTACGGACACGACCTGCAGTCCATCTCCCTGCCCACCACGCTGCCCTTCGAGCAGCAGCTGGACATCCTGGAACGGTTCGCCCTGGACGTCATTCCCGCCGTCCGGGCAGCAGCGCCCACCACTTTGTGGGAGGCCGGGGATCCTTACGGCAGCCGCCCCGAATCCGCCGCCAGCCATGCAAACAGCCTTTCAAGCAGCCATCTAAGCAGCAGGAGTGAGAATGCCCTTGTCCACTGAAACAGCCCAGGAATCCTTCGACGCCGACTGGCAGGAATGGCACGCGGCGCACGAGCGCCACCGCGCACACCCGCACGGCTTCCTTGCCGTAACCCACCTGCACTGGCTGGGCAGCGAACCCGCCCGGCTGGAAGGTGCCCCCGGCACCTGGAGTGTGGAGGACGACGTCGTCCGTGTGGTCCTCGAGGCGGGCGAAAGCCTGCAGCGGGACGGGCAGGAGCTGAACGGCGCGGTGACGCTGGGCTCCATCGAGGAGCGCGGCGGCATCAACCTGGTGGCCGGCGAGACGGTCATTGAGGTGGCCAAGCGCGGCGGCGAGTACATTGTGCGGCCGCGGAATCCGGAGAACGGGCTGCTGCGTGACTACCAGGGGACGCCGGCCTATTCGCCGGATGCGGCGTTCGCCGTCCGTGGAACGTACGTGCCGTTCGAGGTGCCGCGGCCCACCACGGTGGGTGCCGCCGTCGAGGGCATTCAGCATGTCTACGAAGCGCCGGGCGAAATCCGCTTCAAGCTGGCCGGCCAGGAGCTGGCGCTGACGGCGTTCAACGGCCAAGCCCCGGGCTCGCTGTCGGTGCTGTTTACCGATCAGACCTCCGGCACGACCACGTACGCAGCCAACCGCTCACTCTCGGTGGTTCCGGCCGCGGACGGGTCTGTGCAGCTTGATTTCAACAGGGCCGTGAACCTGCCCTGCGCCTACACCGGCCTCGCCACCTGCCCGCTGCCGCCGGCGGAAAACCGGCTGCCGGTGGCCATCGCGGCCGGCGAGAAGATTCCCTACGAACGGCAGGACCAGCTGTGAGCACCTCTGAATCATCCGCAGTAGAACCACACGCCGCTAAAACACGCCGGGCGGGATTCCTCGCCATCGAGCTCGACGGCGCCGGCCGGGAGGGCGTGGACATTTCCCGTGCCGTGCTTGCCGCGGAGTCCGCCGGATTCCACGTAGCCACTTTTGCTGACGCGCCCGCTCCCGGCCGGGCCAACGCGCTGCAGCGTGCCGCCTTCGCCGGCCCGGTGACCCGCACGATTGCCCTGGTCCCGGAACTGGACACCGTCTACACCGAGCCGTTCCACGTCTCCACCCAGCTCGCGAGCCTCGACTACGTCTCCGGCGGCCGGGCCGGGTGGATTGCCACCGCAGCAGAGTCTCCCCAGGCGGCCGCCGCCGTCGGACGCACCAGCGCCACGGGTGGGGCCCTCAGCCAGGAAGCCGCGGCATCCATCGAGGTGTCCCGCCGGCTGTGGGACTCCTGGGAGGACGACGCCGTGATCCGCGATGTTGCCACCGGGCGGTACATCGACGTGGACAAGCTCCACTATGCGGACTTTGAAACGCCGGCCGGGTTTGCCGGCGCCGGCTACTCGGTCAAGGGTCCGTCCATCATTCCCCGGCCGCTGCAGGGTCAGCTTCCGGTGATTGCCGCCGCGTCCCTGGTGGGCGAAGGGCAGGTTCCCGCTGACGCCGTGGACGGCGTGCTTGTCAGCGCGCCGACACCTGAATTGCTCGCCGCCGAGGTGCGCGATGTCCGCGTACGGCTGGGCGGGTCCGTGGCGGTCATCGCCGAACTCGACGTCGTCCTGGACTCCCGCGGGCAGGCTGCCGCTGAGCGGGCGGCCGCTGGTCGGTTGGCGGGCTCCGGTTCTGATGGTTCCGAAAGTGGCCGCGCGCGTTACGCAGGCACTGCGGCCGGACTGACTGACCTCCTGGCGGAGCTGCTGTCGGAGGCCGACGGCGTCCGTCTCCACCCGGCGTCGCTCGCCCTGGAGCTGGACGAACTTTCCCGCCTGGTCCTGCCGGAGCTTCGGCGGACCGGCGCCCTGCGGGCGCCGGTCCAGGACGGAACCTTCCGTGACCTGCTGGGCCTCACCCGCCCGGCCAGCCGCTACGCACACTCAGCCGCGGCCGTTGCCGCCGGAAACTAAGGGGCAAACCATGACACAGCACAACCGTGCTAAATCCTCGGTCTTCACGCCGTCGGGCAGGATCCAGTTCGGCATCTTCTTCCAGGGCGTCAACTCCGGCACCATATGGAAGGCGGCCGAATCCGGCTCGCAGACCGATTTCGAATCGTTCCGCCGCCTGGCTCAGACCGCCGAGCGCGGGCTGTTCGCAGCTTTCTTCCTGGGCGAGGGCCTGCGCCTGCGCGAGCACCTGGGCCGGCCGCATGCGCTGGACGTGGTGGGAAGGCCGGACGCCCAGACCATGCTGGCAGCACTGGCATCGGTGACCAAAAACATCGGGCTCGTGGCCACGCAGAACACCACCTATAACCACCCCGCGGACCTGGCCCACCGCCTCTCGTCCCTGGACCTGATCTCCGGCGGCCGGGCCGCGTGGAACATCGTGACCACGGACAACGCCTGGACCGGCGCGAACTTCCGCCGCGGGGGCTACCTGGACCATGCCGACCGCTACAAGCACGCCGAGGCCTTCGTGGAGACCGCCAAGCGGATCTGGGATTCCTGGGAGACCGGGGCAGGTCCCGCCCGCCGGGTGCTTCATGAAGGTCAGCACTACACCGTGGACGTCACCCCGCGGCTGCCGAGAAGTGCGCAGTACAGGCCGGTGCTCTTCCAGGCCGGCGACTCCCCGGCGGGCCGGGACTTTGCCGCCCGCCAGGCGGACGTCATCTTCTCGGCACACCCCAAGTTCGAGGCCGCCGTGGAGTTCCGCAAGGACCTTGTTGAACGTTCGCTGGCCGCCGGCCGGGGAGCCAACGCCGTGCAGATCATGCCGGCCAGCGAGTTCATCCTGGCCCCGACTGCCGAAGAGGCGGCCGCGAAGAAGGAATGGGTGCGCAGCCTGCAGATCGGCCCGCAGCAGGCAGTGGCTTACCTGGAACAGTTCTGGGGCCGCGAGCTGTCCGACTACGATCCGGACGGCCCGCTGCCGGAGATCGATCCCGTGGTGGAAGAAACGTCCGAGACCCGCGGCAGCGGCTTCCACGGCGCCAAGGCGCGGCAGCTGGCAGACCAGTGGCGGGCTGAGGCCAAGGACAAGGGCCTGTCCATCCGCCAGTTCGTCACATCCAAAACGGCCCGCATTGATGCGACGTTCACGGGTTCGTACACGGCGGTTGCCGACCAGTTGGCCGAGTACGCCCGCGTAGGCGCTGTGGACGGCTTCAACATTTCGCCGTGGCTGGTTCCCACCGGCCTGGACGATATCGTGAACCACCTTGTCCCGGAACTCCAGGAGCGGGGTGTGTACCCGACGGAGTACGCGGGCGCCACGCTTCGGGAGAACCTGGGCCTGGAGATTCCGGCGCGTACTGCGGATGAGGCCGCGGAGACGGTCCGGGCGTGATGCACGTGGCTGCTTTGGGGAGAAGGGCGGCCGACGGCGGCGGGGCGGGTGACGCCGTCGACCGTTCCGCCGACGACGCCGGCACCCGCGGTATTGTCAGGCTGCAGCTGACGGTGTGGGAGCTGTTGCTGTAGCGGGGTCAGCGGGCAGCAGTTTCCAGGTGCCGTTCCGCCTGCCCGGCGGCCGGCAGGGCCGGGCCGCCGCGGGTGAGCGCCAGCAGGCTCAGCAGGGCGATGATGCCTGCCACGAGCATCACGATGGCCATCGGCACGGCGCTCTCTTCGCCGGCGAGGCCCACCAGCGGCGAGGCGATGGCGGCCAGCGTGAACTGGAGCGCGCCCATCATTGCGGATCCGGTGCCCGCGTACTTCTTGACCTGGTCCGTCGCCAGGGCTGCGGCGTTGCCGAAGATGAAACCCAGTGAGGAGATCGCCAGGAAGAGCAGCACCAGGGTCGGGAACAGCGGGGTGTTCCCTGCCGTGACGACGGCGAGGAGGCCGGCGCTGAAGACCACCAGGCCGGAAACGCCGATGTATGTCATGCGAAGCGGACCCAGCGTACCGACCAGCCTGACGCCAACGATGCTGGTGACGGTGATGCCCAGCGCGTTCAGCGCGAAGAGCAGCGAGAACGCGGTGGGGTTCAGCCCCAGGATATTTTGGTAGACAAAGGGCGAGGCTGAGATGTAGCCGAACATGGCCGCCATGGCGAAGGCGAACGCGAACGTGAAGCCAAGGTAGCGCCGGTTGCCCAGCACGCGTCCGGTGCTGGCGAACAGCTCCTTCACGCCGCCCTTGCTGCGGTGTTCCCGCGGCAGGCTTTCCTTCACGATGATGATGGAACCGATCACCATCAGCAGGTTCAGGACAGCCAGGGCCCAGAACACACCGCGCCATCCGGCGAAGCCGATGACACCGCCGCCGGCCAGCGGCGAGAGGACCGGAGCGATGCCGCCCACGGCCATCAGGATGCCGAATTGCTTGGCGGCGTGCACACCGCGGGCTGAATCAGAAACGATGGCGCGGGCCAGGACCACGCCTGCCGCTCCGGCGAACCCCTGGAGGAAGCGCATCCCAATCAGGGTTTCGATGTTCGGTGCCACGGCGCAGAGCACACTCGCAGCCAGGCAGACGAAGGCGCCGATCAGCAACGGCTTGCGCCTCCCGAACTGGTCCGACAGCGGGCCGATGACCAGCTGGCCGACTGCCATGCCGAGCATAAAGGTGGTGAGCGTCAGTTGGATACTGGCTGCGCTGGTGTTCAGGTCCGCCATCATTTTCGGGAAGGCGGGCAGGTACATGTCGATGGCAAAGGGGCCCAGGGCGCTGAGCAGTGCCAGCATGGTCATCAGGGATGCTGATGCTTTTGTAGACGTGGTCATGTGATGGATCGGTTCACTCTCGTTCGACGGCTTCATTATGTTGACATATGTATGTCTGCATAACAAAATTGAAGAATGGAAAAAGTGCATGAGGTAGCGAAGGCGCTCCTTGACCTCGCCTGGTGGGTTCAACGCAAGGGACCCATTCGTGCCGGGTTGGAACCACTGCCTGTCACGGAGCGGGTCATCCTCGGATATCTGGAAGGCCATGACAGGTCCAGCGTCACGGAAGTGGGGGCCGCGCTGGACATCAAACCGTCGAATGTTTCGGCCGCCGTCCGTGAACTGGGCGCACGCGGGCTGGTGGAAAGGGTCCCGGATTCGGACGACAAGCGGAAGTCGTTGCTCTCCCTGACGGAGGAGGCGCGCCGGAACAAGCGCAGCATCGACGCCGCGGTGACGGGTTCGCTCGAAGACGTCCTGGAACAGCTCCCGCCCGAACACCGGGAAGCCCTCTACGCCTCCTTGGAGGCCTTCAGTGACGTCGTTGACCGCCTGCGGACCACGGACCGGTAGCGCAGCAAAAATCCCCGCCTCTTTGGAGCAGGACGGGGATTCTTCGCGCGGGCGGGCTACTTCTTGGGCAGGCCGGGCGGGTTGAGTTCGGACTACTGGATGGCCTCCGAGGACAGGCCCCAGCGGTCCAGGATTTCGGCGTAGCTGCCGTCCCCGATGATCGTGTTCAGCGCTGCCTGGGCTGCGGCGGCCAGGCCGTTCCCTTTCTGGGTGGTGAACGCGATTTCGGCCGTCAGCGGCCAGCCGCCGTTCAGCGTTCCCACTTCCTTGGTCTTGCCGTCTTTGGCGGCCTTGTAGGCGGCGCCGGCGTTGGGGCCGAACGTCAGGTCCGCACGGCCGGACTGGAGGGCCAGCGTGGAGGCCGAATCGTCGTCGTAATACTGGAACTCAACCGGCGCGAGGCCCTTGGCCTTGTTCTCCTCATCCCAGCGCACCAGGATGGCTTCCTGGTTGGTGCCCGAGCCGACGATGATGCGCTTGCCGGCAACATCCTTGGCTTCCTTGATCTCGCCGATGGATGAATCAGTCTTGGCATAGAAGCCCAGCAGGTCGTTGCGGTACGAGGCGAAGTCGAACTTCTCCTTGCGTGCCTCCGTGACCGTGACGTTGGACAGGACGGCCTCGTACTTGCCGGATTCGACGCCCAGCGGCCAGTCGGCCCACGCCACGGGAAGCACCTCCACCTCCAGCCCCAGGGTCTCGCCCACCGCGTAAGCGATGTCCACTTCGCTGCCGATGAGCGTTTTGTTATCCGTGGCGAACAAGCTCAGCGGCGCGGTGCCGCCGGTGGTGACCACGGTCAGTCTGCCATCGGCCTTGATGGCTTCCGGGACCAGCGCTGCAGCGGCCGCATCCACGGTCACCTTGACGCGGTTCTGTTCCGGCGTCAGGTTGAACGTCTTGCCGCCCGCATTGGCGGCGGAGGCCGACGACGGTGCTGTCGCCGCCGTTGCGCCCGGGTCCGAGCAGGCGGCAAGCGCCAGCAGCGACGAAATTGCGAGGGCCGTCCCGACAGCCTGTTGTATCTTGATCCTGACCATGATTGCCCCTTGGAAGTGAGTAGTGATGCAGCGGAAATTCGCTTGTTGCAGCAACTATCCGGGAGCCTCCGGGGCCAATCAAAGCCCGCCGAAACGGAGCGAGACGAGGGGTAACTCCGGTTAATCGGACGTCAGGGTCCGTCACAAAACAAGTAGTGCCCTGGGTGGTTCCTTCGAATGTGAGTACTCGCGGCAAAAAGACGGGTGGCGACTACGCGTGTGCACCTTCGGCTATCCCTCTACGGTGGGGTGGAAGCGGCCGGAGGGGGCCGCATCCACGGTCTCACCAGGAGTATCTTCATGCCTACTGCAGCGCCCAAGTCCGTCTTCGCCCGTCGCCTCGCCGCCGCGGTTGTCCTGCCTGGTCTGCTGACCAGCACCCTGGTTTTTGCGATGCCGGCCACCGCCGCGCCGGGCCCGGCCAGCGGTATCTGCAACGGGGTGGTGAACCAGCAGGCGCACCGGGGCTTCGTGCAGGAGAACCTGCTGAAGGCCGCAGCCAGGAAGAATGCAGCCGTCATCGCTGACCTGCAGGCCGAACGCGCCACGCTTGAGACTGCTGCCGAATCCCTGAAGGCTGAAATCGCCGCTACGGACCAGCAGATTGCTGGCTTGGAGGCGGAGGAAGAAAGGGTGGCTTCGGCCGAGGCGGCTGCACAGAAGGAGCTCACGACTCTTGATGCCGACGCAGCAGCCATGCGGCAGGCCGTGGCAGATGCCGAGGCCGCCATCAGTAAGCTGCAGGCGGACGGGGACGCTGTTGCCGCGGAGCTGTCGCCGCTGCAGGCGGAGCTGGACGCCGCGAAAGCTGACGCCGCTGTCCTCCATAAGGAGGCTGATGACCTGACCCGACGGATTGAGGCCAACATTGAAGCCCTCGTTTCAGCCGAGGCTGACCTCACCGGGCTGCAAGAGGCCGCCACTCGGGCCAGCAATGACCTGTCCGTCAAAGAAGCCGAGATCCTGGCTGCAGAGGGCCAGCTCGAGACGCTGGTGACGCAGGCGCAGCAGGCGGCTGCCGCCGCCGACACTGCTGCCACGGCCGTGAGTAACGGGGAGGCAACGCTGACCGACTTGGAACAGGCTGGCACAACCGCCCAGACAGAACTGGACGAGCAGCTGGACTGGGTAGCCGGCGCCCGCGCACTACTCACCAGCCTCCAGGGAGCTGCCGCAGAGGCGGACGCAGCCGTGACGAACAAGAAGGCGGAGATCAGCACTGCGGAGGGTCAGTTGGCCATCCTTGTGGCAACGGCAAACGATGCCGACGCGGCCCTCGACAACCAGAACACCACGATCGGGGCAGCCCAGGAAGAACTGAAGGCGCTGCAGGTAAAGGCGGCAGCCGCAGCCGCGGCTGCGAAGGCCAACGCTGACCAGTTAGCGACGGCCCAGGCTGCCATCGCCACTCTCCAGGGCCAGATTAATACCGCTAACGCCGCAGTCACCGCCAAGCAGTCGGAGCTCACCCAGGCCAAAACGGAGCTTACGGCTTTGGAGGCAAAGAAGGCTGGCCTTTTATCGGACATTGCTGACTTGGAGGCTCAAATCGCCGCCATCAAAGGCGGTGACAACTCGAATTCGAGCAAAAAGCGCGAGCTTCAGGAGAAGCTCGCAGGCAAACAGGCGGAGCTTGCCAATGTAACCATCGACATCAGCGGCAAGAACAACCAGATCGCGCTCCTTTCTGGTGATCTCACCAAGCTGCAAGCTGCCGTCGATACGCTCAACGGCCAACTGCAGGCCAAGCAGAAAGAAAGCAGCGCCCTCCAATTGCAGACGGTGCCGCTGCAGGCAGCGCTGGATGCTGCGAATGCCGCCGTCACGTCCAAGGAAACGGCGATCGCAGCACTGAAACTGCAAGTGCCAGCGCTCCAAACAGCCGCGAGGGAGGCGTACAGCGCAGTTGAGGACAAGCAGGACGAATTGACCGACCTTTACCATCAGCTGCCCGGCCTGGAGGACGCTGTCGCAACTGCCGCCAGCGCCGTGGCAGCCCAGGGGAAAGTCGTAGCAGACCTCGAAGCGGAACTGCCGACCCTCAGGGAAGGCGTGGAGGCGGCGAACGCGGCAATCGCCACTCAGAAGGAAACCCTGAAAAGCCTCAATGCTGCCCTCACTCAGGCACTGGACGCACAGGCGGCCGCAGACAAAGCTGTCGCGGACAGGATCGCCGACCTCGACTCCCTGCGGGAACAATTGCCGGCACTCCAGGCAGCTCTGATCGCAGCCGACGACGCCGTCACACAGCAGGCCACCGAAGTTAACTCGCTGAACACGCTTGGAGAGGCTCTTGCAGGGAACCTCGCCGGCCTCAACGCAAAGATCACGGCCAGGGAAGACGAAGTCCTGGACCTGCAGACCAGGGTGGCGCCGCTTCTGGACCAGCTGACGAAGATCAACGGAGAGATCGATGCAGCAGACGCCGCCCTCAAGTCCCTACAGGCGCAGCTCACCACAATGGACGGGCAGGTTACAGCAGCCCAGGACACTCTCCGGGTTCTGCAGGCGAAGAAGGGGAACAACAGCGGGCCGATCAAGGTGCAGAAGGACGTCGTAGCCGACCTCCAGTCCAAGATGGCGGACGTCCAGAACCAGATCAAGGCCATTGACGGTTCAATCCTGTTGGGCGGCTGCGTCGCCTGACCTGATTCAACCTGCATCCCGGCGCGCGATGGAGGGCGTCAGGAAGGGAGGGGCCCGGCCGGTGGATCAGTCCACCAGGCCGGGCCCCTCTCGCACGTCCTGCAGGCGGACGTGACCGGGCAAACGTGCAGGGCAGAAATATCCCGGCGCCCGTGGCGGTTGACCACAGTGAGCGCGCCGTGACCCGGCGTGCCCACAACTACGCAACGCATTCGAAAGGCCGGCACCGACGTGACGCTTCCCCTCTCCATCCTTGACCTGGCAACCATCGGCAAAGGCCAAACGGCGGCGGAGAGCTTCGCGGGCAGCGTCGCCATGGCGCAGCGGGCGGAGGAGCTTGGCTACCGGCGGATCTGGTACGCCGAGCACCACAACATGTCCGCCATAGCATCCTCGGCCACCAGCGTCCTGATCGCACACGTCGCTGCGCACACCAGCACCATCAGGCTCGGCGCGGGCGGGATCATGCTGCCCAACCACTCGCCGCTGACCATCGCCGAGCAGTTCGGCACCCTGGAAACGCTCCACCCGGGCCGGATCGACCTTGGCCTGGGCCGCGCCCCCGGCAGCGACCAGAACACCATGCGCGCACTGCGCCGGGACCCGATGTCCGCCGACAGCTTCCCGCAGGACGTCCTGGAACTGCAGGGCTACCTCACCGGCCCCACCCGGATCCAGGGCGTCGAGGCCACCCCTGGCAAGGGCACCAACGTGCCGCTGTACATCCTGGGATCCTCGCTGTTTGGCGCGCGCCTCGCGGCCCAGCTGGGCCTGCCCTACGCCTTCGCTTCGCACTTCGCCCCCAACGCCCTGCAGGACGCCGTGGCTCTCTACCGCCGCGAATTCAAGCCGTCCGCCCAGCTCGATGCCCCGCACGTGATCGCCGGCGTCAACGTAATTGCGGCCGACACCGCCGCCGAAGCGCAGGCAGCCTTCCGGGCAACACTGCGCGCCAGGGTGGGGCTGTTCTTCGGCGGTGGCCGCGAGTTCACCGATGACGAGGCGGACATGGTCCTGGACTCACCGCAGGGCCAGCATGTTTCACAGATGATGACGTATTCGGCTGTGGGCACGCCGGACGCGGTGATCGATTACCTGGACGGGTTCGCCAAGCATTCCGACGCCGATGAACTCATTGTGGCGCACCAGAACACCGGCACCGAAGCCCGGATCCGCTCCGTTGAGCTGCTCGCCGAGGTTGCCGGGCTGGCCCGGGTAGGAGCTAATTCGGCTGGGAGCTAGGCGGGAGGATCGGCCTTGTGCGGCGCCGGCGGGTGGCCGGTGGCCGCTGCATCGGTGCCGCCCTCTTCGTGGCCGGCCTCCTTCTTGCCGAACGGCAGTGCCTTGAGCAGCGGACCCACGACGGCCATGACCACAAGGCCCCAGGCGAGCCCCAGAACGGCCGAGCACAGGGTGTTGACGAGCCAGGCCAGCGAGGCGCCCACTACCGCGATGCCCTCGACAGGGTGCTCGAGGACATGGACCAGGTCGTACGGCGCGTGCCAGCCGAGGTCGTACGCCCCCTGCAGCATGATGTGGCCACCGACCCACAGCATGGCGACGGTCCCGATCAGGGTGATGCCGGCCAGCACGGCGGGCATGCCCTTGACGAGCAGCTCACCGAAGCGCTGGGAACCCGCGGAGTCCTTGGCGGCCAGGTGCAGGCCGATGTCGTCCATCTTGACGATGAGGGCGACGGCTCCGTACACAAGCACCGTGATCACGAGGGCCACGAGCACCAGGATGAACGCACGGACCAGCAGGGACTCGGCGGCCACCTCGTTCATCGAGATGACCATGATCTCGCAGGACAGGATGAAGTCGGTGGTGATGGCGCCCTTGGTGACCTTGGCCTCGGCCTCCGGGCCCCGGTCGACGGCCGGCGCGTCTTCCTCGGCCTCGTGGTGGCCGCGGAACTTGTGCCAGACTTTCTCGGCTCCCTCGTAGCAGAGGTAGGTGCCGCCCGCCATGAGGATGAACGGGATGGCCCCCGGAATAAAGGCGCTGATGAGCAGCAGCGCCGGCAGGATGATCAGTAGTTTGTTCCGCAGCGAGCCCCAGAAAATCTTCTTGATCATGGGAAGTTCGCGGGACGGGTCCCGCCCGGACACGTACTGCGGGGTGACGGCGGCGTCGTCGATCACCACGCCGGCGGCCTTGGCCCCCGCTTTGGCAGCTCCGGCTGCGACGTCGTCCACAGAGGCGGCCGCTATCCGGGCCAGTGCTGCGACGTCGTCCAGCAGGGCAACGAGACCGCCGCTCACAGCTGGTCCCCGGACGGCTTGGGGGCGGGCAGTTGGAGGCGGATGGCTCTGTCTTGGCGCGTGATTGGCATGCTCCGAGTCTATGGCGGCTGGCGGCCCGTCGAGAATGCCGGTTACCCGAAATGTGGCGTCGGAAGTGACCATGCCCCGTGGGACCGGGCTGCGGAACGCCCTCACGAGCGTCGGCAGGACCTTGACAATCACTAACTGAACCGGTTTAGTTGAATTTACTGAACCGGTTCAGTGGCCCATCTCACGGAACCATGACTCCGAAGGGCCCCACATGGCAGTAACCATCAGCGACGTCGCCCACGCGGCCGGCGTCAGCAAGGGTGCTGTCTCCTATGCCCTCAACGGCCAGCCGGGCGTCAGCGACGCAACCCGGGAGCGGATTCTCCGGGTGGCGAAAGACCTGGGCTGGAAGCCGAGCCTCCGCGCCAAGGGCCTCTCCTCCGCCAAGGCCTATGCGCTGGGTCTGGTGGTGGCCCGGGATCCCAAACTCCTGGGCACGGATCCCTTCTTCCCCGCCTTCATCGCAGGCATCGAAACCACCCTGGCGGAGCATGATTACACCCTGGTCCTGAGTGTGGCCACAGCAGCCGGCGCTGAAGAACGTGCCTACCGCAAGCTGGCCGACGGCGGCCGCGTGGACGGCGTCATCCTCACCGACGTGCGGCACAACGACTCGCGGATCGGACTCCTGCGGGAACTCAGCCTGCCTGCGGTGACGCTCAACCGGCCGGACCCGGACTCGCCCTTCCCCGCAGTGTGCATGGACGACACGGACGGCATCACGGCCGCCGTCGAACATTTGATCTCGCTGGGCCACAGGAGGATCGGGCATGTGGGCGGTGCCCAGGAATACATCCACGGCCGCAGCCGCCGCGAGGCCTGGGAGTCAGCCATGACCCGCGCCGGACTGGCTGCGGACCTGTTCGCCGAGGCGGACTTCACTGCGCCCGGGGGAGTGGCCGCCACCGCTGAACTGCTGGGCCGGGCGGACCCGCCCACCGCGATTGTCTATGCCAACGACCTGATGGCCACCTCCGGCCAGTCGTACGCGAAAACGCAGGGCCTGAACGTTCCTGGCGACCTGTCAGTCACCGGTTATGACAACGCCGAGTTCACCCAGTACCTGAACCCGCCCCTGACCACCATCTCCACCGACCCGATGCGATGGGGCAGGGTGGCCGCACAGGCACTCCTGGACCAGCTCAACGGCACGCATTCAGGCGAGGACACCGTCCTGCAGGCACCCGCCCTGCTGGTCCGCGCGTCCACCGGGCCCGCCCCGGCCGCCTCAATTCCGCACACCACCTCCACCTAAGAACCCACCCCGACCAGTCGAAGATCCCTACCGGGATCCGTACCAAGGAGTCGCAATGAAGCGCTTTACCCAAGCCACGCGAATATTGTCAGTGACCGCCCTGACCGTCATGGGGGCGGGCCTGGCGGCCTGCGGCGGCGGCAGCGGTGGCGGTACCGGCGGCGGTTCCGGCCCCGCCACGGAGGCCAAGGGCCCCATCAAAATCTGGTACTCCAACAACGAGTTCGAGGTGAAATGGGGCAAATCCATGGTGGAATCCTGGAACGCCGCACACCCGGAGGAGAAGATCGACGCCCAGGAAATCCCGGCGGGCAAGAGCTCCGAGGAAGTCATCGGAGCCGCGATCACCGCCGGCAACGCCCCCTGCCTGGTCTTCAACACGGCACCTGTTGCCGTTCCCCAGTTCCAGAAGCAGGGCGGGCTGGTGGCCCTGGACGAGTTCCCGGACGGCGCCCAGTACATCAAGGACCGCACAGGTGACCTCGCGGACCAGTACAAGTCCAGTGACGGCAAGATGTACCAGCTGCCCTGGAAGTCCAACCCCGTCGTCCTCTTCTACAACAAGGACATCTTCGCCAAGGCCGGCCTGGACCCGGAGAGCCCCAAGCTGGGGAGCCACCAGGAACTGCTGGACACTGCCCGAACCCTGGTGTCCTCGGGTGCCGCCACCACAGCCATCTGGCCCTCGCCTGCCAGCGATTTCTTCCAGTCCTGGTTCGACTTCTACTCCTACTACGCGGCCAATTCTGACGGCACTCCGCTGGTGAAGGACGGCAAGGCCACCTTCGACAGCGAGCAGGGCAAGCAGGTGGCCACGATGTTCCAGACCCTCTACAAGGAGAACCTGGCGTCCAAGGAGGTCTACCAGGGCGACTCCTTCGCCGAGGGAAAGGCAGCCATGTCCATGGCCGGTCCGTGGGCCATCGCGGCCTACAAGGACAAGGTGAACTGGGGCGCGGTTCCGGTCCCGGCAGCCCAGGCCAAGGCCGAGACGTCAACCTTCTCCGACGCCAAAAACGTGGCCATGTACTCCGCGTGCGAGAACCAGGGCACCGCCTGGGAAGTGATGAAGTTCGCCACCAGCCAGGAGCAGGACGGCAAACTGCTGACCGAGACCGGCCAGATGCCGATGCGACAGGACCTCCCCACGGTTTACGCGGATTATTTCGCCAAGAACCCGGCGTACACGCAGTTCGCCGAGCAGGCAGCGCGGACCGTGGAGGTCCCCAACGTCGCCAACTCGGTTGAAGTCTGGCAGACCTTCCGGACCGCCTATTCCAAGGCTGTCATTTTCGGCAACGAGAGCATCGACACCACGTTCAAGGACGCGGCGGACAAGATCAACCAACTGGTAGCCCAGAAGTAGCGGTGACCGCCAATGTCACTCCCCTCCTCTGATGGGCGCCCCGTCACAGGGAAGCCGGTTGGCGGGACGGCGGACCGGCGGCTGGTGCCCGGGAAGCGCAAAAGTTTCCTGGGCCCCCAGCCGCTGGGCCTGCTGTTCAGCGCCCCCTACGTCATCTATGTCCTGGCCGTCCTGGCGTTCCCCCTCGGCTACGCCGTCTACATGTCCTTCCACGATTTCTTTTTTACCGCTCCCCGCGTCACAGTGGACCGGCCGTTTGTAGGTTTCGAGAACTACGTCACCGTCCTGTCCGACCCCGCCGTCCAGCGCTCCTTCCTGAACATCGGCATCTTCCTCATCATCAACGTCCCGCTCACCGTGGGCCTGTCCCTGCTGCTGGCAAACGCCTTGAACCGCGTCACCCGGTTCAAGACGTTCTTCCGGCTCAGCTACTACGTCCCGTACGTCACGGCGAGCGTGGCCGTCGTCGGGGTCTGGCTGTTCCTGTTCCAGGAACGCGGGCTCCTGAACACCGTGCTCGGCCCGCTCGCTCCCACGCCGTCCTGGCTGGTCAACTCCTGGCTGGCCATGCCCACCGTGGCGCTGTACGTGACGTGGAAACAGCTGGGATTCTTCATCCTGCTCTACCTTGCTGCGCTGCAGAACATCCCCGATGAACTGTACGAATCGGCGTCCGTGGACGGCGGCAGCAAGTGGGTCCAGTTCTGGAACATCACCGTTCCCGGTGTCCGGCCCGCCAGTGTGCTGGTCACGCTGCTGGCCACCATCACCGGCGCGAACCTGTTTACCGAGCCCTATCTGCTCACCGGCGGCGGCGGTCCGGACGGAGCCTCGGCGTCACCCGTTTTCATCATGTACCAGCGGGGACTCCTGCAGGGTAACCCCGACGTCGCGGCCGCGCTGGGCGTGGTGCTGGTGATCGGCGTGCTGCTGATTGCCCTGATCCAGAAACGCCTCGTGGGCGGGAAGGAGGACTGATGTCCGTCACCAACGCGCAAAACGCCAAGAACGACGACGCCGCCAGCCAGCGTCCGGAACAACCGGAACCGGCCCTCCGTCCCGACTCGGGCGTCGAAAAGCGCCGCAACCTGGGCGTGGGCAGCTTCATCCTGCTGGCCCTCGGTGCCTTTGTTTTCCTCTTCCCGTTTTACTACATGCTCATCGGCTCGCTGCAGACCTCGCCGGACACGTCCGTGGCGGGCGCGTTCCCGGATCCGGGCAACATCACCGGCGCGAACTATGTGCAGATCAACGAGTCCATCAACCTGTTCCGCGGCCTGCTCAACTCGGGCATTTTCACCGGCGGCGTCATCTTCTTCACGGTGGTCTTCGGACTGCTGGTGGGCTACGCCCTGGCGCAGATGCAGTTCCGTGGCCGGGGTGTGGTGTTCGGCATGATGCTGCTGGTCCAGATGATCCCGTTCCAGCTTCTCCTCATCCCGCTCTACGTGATGATCGTCCGCGACTACGGCCTGGCGGACAGCTACCTGGGCATGATCCTGCCGTTCGCCATCAACTCCACGGCCGTGTTTGTGTTCCGCCAGTACTTCCTCCAGCTGCCCTCGACCCTGTTTGAGGCGGCCCGGATCGACGGCGCCTCCGAGCTGCGGATCCTGTGGCAGATCGCCATCCCGCTGGTCCGTCCCGCGATTGTCACAGCTGTCCTGCTGACTTTCATCGGCCCGTGGAACGAGTTCCTGTGGCCCTTCCTGGTCACCAAGGAACAGTCCCTCCAGCCGTTGGCCGTTTCCCTGGCCAACTTCATCTCCAACATCGCCGGCCAGGCCGGCAACCCGTTCGGCGCCATCCTTGCCGGTGCCTGCGTCCTGGCGGCGCCCGCCGTCGCGCTGTTCATTTTCTTCCAGCGCCAGTTCATCTCGACCAATATCGGTTCCAGCGTAAAGGGCTAATTCATGACCTCCCCCCACACTTCCGCACTCCCCACTGTCCCGTTCACCCTCACCCGCGCCGGCGTCATCATGACCCCCGAACCGGGAAACGAGTTTGAAGCCGAGGGCGTCCTCAACCCCGCCAGCGGCCGCGGCCCGGACGGCGAACTGTATCTGCTGCCTCGGCTTGTCGCGTCGGGCAATGTGTCCCGCGTGGGCCTCGCCAAAGTGGTCATCAACGACGACGGCGTCCCCACCGGAGTTGAACGCGAAGGCGTTGTCCTGGCTCCGGACGAGGGCTGGGAACGCGGCCTGAACAACGCCGGCACCGAGGACCCGCGGACAACCTGGGTTCCGGCCCTCGGCAAGCACCTCATGACGTACGTGGCGTACGGTCCGCTCGGTCCCCGGTTGGCGTTCGCGCACTCCGAGGACCTCCGGACCTGGGACCGCCTTGGCCCCTGCTTCTTCGAATACCAGGCCGAGCTGTCCATGGACCTGAACCTGTTTCCGAACAAGGACGCAGTGTTCTTCCCGGAGCCGGTCAACGATCCCGACGGCGTGCCCTCCTACGCCATGCTGCACCGCCCCATGTGGGACCTGGGCTGGATCCGTCCCGGCGAAGGCGAGCACCTGCCCGCCGGTGTCACGGACAACCGGCCCGGCATCTGGATCTCCTACGTGGCCGTGGCCGACGTCGGGCGCGACCTGCGCAACCTCGTCCACATGGGCAAGCACCGCCTGGTGGCCCTCAGCGAATTCCCGTTCGAGGAACTCAAGATCGGCGGCGGCCCGCCCCCGCTCCGCGTGGACGAAGGCTGGCTCCTGATCCACCACGGGGTGGCCGGCAAGATGGCGGCCTCCGCGTTCGATCAGCAGCAAAACGTCAACTACACGGCGGCGGCCATGATCCTGTCCGCGGAAGACCCGTCCAAGGTCATCGCCCGCAGCGACAAGCCGCTGCTGGCGCCCGAAACCGAGGACGAGATCTCCGGCATTGTGCCGAACGTGGTGTTCCCCACCGCCATCGAGAAAATCGGCGATCAGCTGTTTGTGTTCTACGGCATGGCGGACTCAAAAATCGGCGTGGCCACACTGGACCGCGTCTGAGGCGCGCCGCCGTCGGACTTTACGAAAACGCAACAATGGGGACTTTCGGGGGAAACCGCAGCGCCGCAGAATGAGAGAAGCGGCTGCCGTACCGGGCCGTTTTCCGCTGGAAAGGTTATGCAAATGCCTACTCCGTTAAACCAGAGCGTGGCGGATTCAGCGCTCCTGACCAAGTCACTCCCACTGGGCCTGCTGCGGGCGTTCGTCCAGTCGGATGCCGCAGATGAAGGGTTCACCCCCACCCTGCTGGCCGAACTCAAAGTCCTGGCCCGCGTCCCCGGGCTGCTCGTTGCCTGCAATTACGGCGGAACCCTGTGCGACGCAGAGGGTATTTCCACCGAAACCCTGCCCCTGGGCAGCGCGGCGATCGCACTCCGTGCCCTGGCCGCCCTGCCCAACACCCATGCCGCCGTCATCTCAGGGCGCTCCCTGCGTGACCTCGCCGCCGTCTCCCGGCTGCCTGCGGAAGTCCACCTCGTCGGCTCGCACGGCGCTGAATCGGACATGCAGTACGCGCACGTCCAGCCGCTGGCCACAGAGGTGATCCTCCAGAAAGTCAGCACCGCGCTGTCCGAGGCCGTGGGCTTCCAGGAAGGTATCTGGATTGAGCGCAAGCCAGTTGCGGTGTCGGTGCACACCCGTCCGGCAGCGCCGAATGTTGTGGAGTCCGTGACAGAGACTGCCCGCGGGATCGCCCGGGCCCACGGACTGTTCTTCATCGTGGACGGGTCCGTGCTGGACCTCTCTGTGGTGGAACCGTCCAAGGCCGACGCACTGGAGAACCTCCGGTCCCGGCTCGGTGCCAGTGCCGCCCTGTACGCCGGTGATGCCTACAGCGACGAACTGGCCATCGCCACCCTCCGCGGTCCGGACCTTGGCCTGCACGTTGGGCCGGGGGATACCCGCGCCGCGCACCGGCTGCGGGACCCCGAATCGTTTGCCCGGGTCCTGGCCATCCTCTTTGAGCTCCGGCGCGCCTGGCTCTTCGGTGAGGACGCCGTGGGACTCGAACGGCACACCCTGATCGGGAACGGTTCCTCCACCGCGCTGCTCACCCCGGACGCCAAAGTCTGCTGGATGAGCCACCCGCTGCCGGATTCAGGGTCGCTGTTTGCCCACATCCTCGGCGGCGACGCCGCCGGGCACTTCTCCGTGGAACCGCTGAAGAGCTCGCAGGTGCTGGGCCAGAGGTACGTCGACAGCACCATGATTGTGGAAACCCGGTGGGCGGACGTCACCGTCACTGACTACCTCGAACCCGCGCCGGAAGGCATCACCAGCCTGGTCCGGGTACTCTCCGGGACCGGCGCCGCAAGGATTGTTTTTGCGCCACGGCCGGACTATGCCAACGTGCCCTTCAGCATGGAGGCCCGCGGCGACGAACTGCACATTGTGGGCACGTCGGACCCCGTCGTTCTCTTCGCGCCGGGTGTCACGTTCGTCATTACCTCCGACGGCCGGCACGCTACGGCCACCGCCACTGTGAACCTGCAGGACGGCCCCGCGGTCCTTAACCTGCGCTGCGGGGACACCGAACCGCAATGTGCGGATCCGGACGGCGAAGTGGACCGGCGTTCCGGCGTGGCCCTGCACTCCCGCCGCTGGGTACAGGACCTGGACCTGCCGGCGGTGAAGCCCTCGCTGGTCCGCCGTTCCGCCCTGGTGCTGCGAGCCCTGGTTCACGAGCCAACCGGTGCTGTCCTGGCTGCCCCCACCACCTCATTGCCTGAGGGGATCGGCGGGACGAGGAACTGGGACTACCGGTACTGCTGGCTGCGGGACGGTTCCATGACAGTGCACGCGCTGGTGGATCTGGGCTCCACGGCCGAGGCGTTCGGGTTCCTGGCCTGGCTGGGCAGGATCCTGGAGCATGCGCCGGGCCCGGAGTGGCTGCACCCGCTGTACTCGGTCACGGGCGCCCAGCTATCCACCGAAGCCGTGATTGACAGCCTGCCCGGATATGCCGGCTCGCGTCCGGTGCGGATCGGAAACGCCGCCGACCATCAGGTCCAGCTGGACGTCTTTGGGCCGGTGGCCGAGCTGATCGATGCGCTCAGCGAACGGAACGGCGACCTGGCCGACGACCACTGGCACCTGATAGTGGAGATGGCCTCCGCCGTGCTGGCCCGCTGGCACGAAGCGGACCACGGCATCTGGGAAGCCCGGCGGCCGCCCCGGCACCACGTGTACAGCAAGGTGATGTGCTGGGTGACGCTGGACCGGGCACTCCGGACGGCCGCCCGGCACGGCCGGACCCCGGACCCCGCGTGGGAAACCACCGCCGGCACCATCCGTGACGAAGTCCTGCGTGAGGGCTGGGATGACTCGGCGAAGTCCTACACCGTTGCCTACGACAGCCCCGACCTGGATGCTGCCGTCCTGCACATCGGGCTGTCCGGCCTGCTGGACGTCCGCGACCAGCGGTTCCTGGACACGGTCACGGCCGTGGAACGTGAACTCCGGGTGGGGCCCACGGTCTTCAGGTACCGGTACGACGACGGCCTGCCGGGTTTGGAGGGCGGCTTCCACATCTGCACCACCTGGCTTATAGAGGCGTACGTTGCAGTGGGCCGGATCGAGGAAGCCTGGGACCTGTTCGACCAGCTGGTGAACCTGTTCGGACCCACCGGGCTGCTGCCGGAGGAGTACGATCCCAGCACGGAAACCCACCTGGGGAACCATCCGCAGGCCTACTCCCACCTTGGCTTCATCCGCTGCGCCCGGCTCCTGGACCTGCACAGGCCGGAGGTGAAGGCCCCGTAACGTTTCGAAACCAGCGGAGGGATTCCAGGCCTCGGGCTGGCGGGCTGCTGGGCCCGGGACCGGGGCTACCGGGATGCCGAGAAAATCGCTGGCGCCTCGCGGGTGCCGGTGGCCAGGTCGGCCAGGATCCGTCCCACGACGGGCGTGAACTTGAAGCCGTGCCCGGAGAATCCGGCGCCGATAACGAGGGGGCCGATCCGGTCAAGGATAAAGTCCTCGTCCGGGGTAGTGGTGTACGTGCAGCTAATCGGCTCGAAGGAGTCAGCATCAACGCCAGGCAGCCAGGTCCGGGCGTAGTCCTGCAGCGCCGCGAGCTGGACGGGCTCCGGGAGGAAGGACCGCCGGTCCGGGTCCACTTGCGGGCCAACGCCGTGCCAGCCTGCCTTGATTCCTTCGCCGGGCGTCTGCATTCCGTAGACCGGTGAATACCAGTCTTTGTATTCCGGGCCGGTTCCGGGCATGTGGTTGAAGCCCAGCCACACGGCGCCTTCGTCGGCAACACCGAAGTGCGCCGGCTGTTCCTGCGTGACCCTGAGCCGGGGAATCCTCAGCTTCCTGGTCCCTGTGTCGCGGCCGGCCGCGCCGGACAGAAGCTTCTCCGTCCAGCCCCCGGCGGTTACCACTGCCTGCGCTGCGGTGACCACCTCGGTCCCGCCAGCGCCGCCGGAGGCCCCGCCGGATTCCACGCCGCCCGATTCCACGGTGAGACGGACGCCGTCGTCCATTACTTCCAGGGCCACCACTTTGGTGTGGTGCCGGATCTCGGCGCCGCGGGCCGCGGCGAGCCGCTGGAAGGCGGGCAGTGCGGCCTCAGGGTTCAGCTGGCCGCCGTCGGGCATGTACAGGACCTGCTGGTCGAACCGGATGCCGCGCCAGCGCTCCGCGGCCTCGTCAGGGCGCAGAAACTCTGCCCGGAGGCCTGCTTCGGTGAGCGCGGCCTGTACCAGCGTGAAGTGCGGATCGGGACCGTGGTTGACGATGCCCGTGCGGGTGAGCAGCCGCTCGCCGCTGTCCACCTCGAGTTCCTCCCAGAGGGCCAATGCCTCGGCCAGCATCGCAACGTACTCCGGCCGGTGGTACCCGGGATTCAGGTTCCTGGTGGTGCCGTGGGACGCGCCGATATGGTGGCCCGGCCCGAACTGCTCCAGCAGCGTGACCTGCCGGCCGCGGCGGGCCAAAGCCCAGGCAGCAGCGGAGCCCATGGCCCCGCCGCCGATCACAACAGTGTCCAGGATCGTTCCCATGTCACTCCTTCGGTCAGCTCAGCAGCAGGGCAACACCGATCATGGCCGGTACGGCCACCACGGTGGTAATCAGCACGGTGTCCTTGGCCACCGTGAGGCCGGTGGAGTAGCGGCTGGCGGCAACAAAAACATTCTGTGCCGTGGGGAGGGAAGAAACCACCACCACGGCAAACAGGGCCTGGCCCTCCATCCCCAGCGCAAAGCGGGCAAAAAGGTAGGCAATGGCCGGCTGGATCACCAGCTTAAAGGCACTGGCCAAGAGCGTGTCCAGCCGTCTGGCGGTCGCGGCCTGCAGCGGTTTGCTGCCATTGAGGCTCATGCCGAACGCGATCAGCATGGCCGGGATGGCCGCCCCGCCGATCAGGTGGATCGGTTCCAGGACCAGTGCGGGTACCTGCCAGTCGAGTCCGGCCACCAGCAGGCCCAGTGCGGAGCCCACGATCATCGGATTCCGGAGGATCATGAGGATAAAGCCCGCGGGCGTGGTGCGGTGGGTGCTGGTACTGGAGTCCAGGATCATGAGGAACAGGGGGGTGAAAAACGCCAGCTGGAAGATCAGCAGCGGTGCCACGTAACTGGCGTCGCCCAGGACGTAGACCGCGATGGGGATACCCAGGTTGGCGGAGTTGGCCAGGGAAGCGGCCATCGAAGACATCAGGGCTTCCGGCAAGGCACGCTTCAGGATGAACTTCACGATGCTGAAGAACATCAGGGCGCTGGCGATGGCCGCCACCGCGGTGACCAGGAGGGGTTCGGCGAAGACTTCCCGCAGTTCGGCCTTGCTCAGGGTCTCAAACAGAAGGGCCGGGCTGGCGACGAAGAAGGTGAGGGCGCTGAGGACCTGCCGTGCGTTGTCACCCAGAATCCGCTGGCGGCCCACAAACCAGCCCACCATGATGATGGCCCAGACCACAAAAAAGCCCTGCAGCACGCCTACCAAGAGATGCCTCCGGGGATGCGGAGGCTGGGTGTGCCGGGATTCACGCTCCGGCTAGACGGTGGCGTTATTGAGTGCGAACGGCGGGCGCATCAGGCCCGGTGTGTGGCCCTCCGCCGGATCGTTGCCGATCTGGACAATCTTGTTGTCCTTATCCACGTGGACAACCTTCGGGTCGTAGGCCGCGGCCTCTTCGGTGGTCATCTGGGCGTACGTGATCAGGATGACGATGTCGTTCTCGTGCATCAGGTGCGCGGCGGCTCCGTTGATGCCGATCACGCCCGAGCCGCGCTCGCCGGCGATGGTGTACGTTTCCAGTCGCGCACCGTTGGTCACGTCCACGATTGCCACGAGCTCGCCGGGAAGAATGTCGGCAGCCTCGAGGAGGTCCAGGTCAACAGTGACCGAACCTACGTAGTGAAGGTCAGCGTGCGTGACGGTGGCCCGGTGGATTTTGGACTTGAACATTGTGCGATTCATAACCAGCCCAGTCTAGCGTCGGCCCCGGAATCGCGCTGTGACGCACTGAACACTATGACGTCCCCGCGGTTGCTATGGACGCGGCCGTCGCGGCAAGCGTCTCGCGGGCAGCCAGGATGGCGGGCCGCTGCGCGCTGGAGCGGCGCACCGAGGTGAACACGGTGCGGTGCGGATTGCCGGGCAGCTCCAGCAGCCGGGCGGTGGTGTCGCGGCCGGTCCAGACCAGGTCAGGCATCAGGGCCACGGCATTGCCGGACTCAATCAGCCTGATCTGGGCCTGCAGGTCAGCCGTTTCGAACCTTACATCGGGCTCGAACCCGGCGCTCCGGCAGGCCTGCTCTGCCCAATGCCTGGAGGCCGCACCGCGGGGCTCCATGACCCACGGGAGCGTCGCGGTGTCCTCGAGCGCACGGACGGCGGGACCGCCGTCGGACGCTGGCGGAACGGCGAGCCGGATGGCGTCGGTGGTCAGTTTGACCCGGTCCAGTTCCGGGTAGCGCGGGGCGGCGTGGCCCGGATATTGTTCGGCAATCACCAGGTCGAAGTCGCGGGCCCATGTTTCGTGCAGCGCGGTTTCCGGTTCACGCTGGGTCATCTCGATCCGCACCTCGGGGTAGGCCTTCCGCATGCGCGTGAGGGTTCCCGGCATGAGGGCAAGGGCCGCGGACTGGAAGACGGCGATCCGCACCGTTCCGGTGACCGTGGTCAGCGACGCCGCCAGGTCCGCCTCGGCCTGTTCCAGGGTCTCGAGAAGCTGGGCCGTATGCGCCACCAGCACTTCGGCCTGCGGTGTCAGCTGAACCCTGCGCCCGGTCTTCCGGAGCAGCTCCACGCCCACCTCTTTTTCGAGCAGTGCGAGTTGCTGCGATACCGACGACGGGCTGTACTGCAGTGCCTCCGCCACCTCCGCCAGCGTCCCCCGGATCTTCAGTTCACGGAGCAGTCTGAGGCGCCGGACATCGAGCATGGCCACATTCCTTGACGAATCTAATGAATATTGGTTAGAAGTAGTCACTTTATCTAATGCAATTGCACTTGCATACTGGTGTACCTGAGTTACCCCCGTCACAGCCGGTTTTGACAGGCGCCGCGATGGGGCCGCACCCCCACGCAGGAGTTCCTCATGAGCACTAGAGATATGTCCCAGTCGATCATGCGGCGCAAGCCCATCGACGATATCGAAGAAGAAAACAAACACAGCGGCCTGTTCAAATCCCTCGGACTCTGGCAGCTGACGGCCATCGGCGTCGGCGGCATCATCGGCGTCGGAATCTTTTCCCTCGCCGGGCTGGTGGCCCACGGCAGCGAATCCGAACCAGGTGTTGGCCCCGCAGTGCTGTTCTCCTTCCTGATCGCAGGCCTGGCGTCCGCGGCGGCCGCCCTGTCCTACGCCGAGTTTGCAGGCATGATTCCCCGCGCGGGTTCTGCCTATACGTATGGCTACGTGGCGCTGGGCGAGGTGATCGGCTGGTTCATCGGCTGGGACCTGCTGCTCGAATACATTGCGATTGTGGCCGTGGTGGCCATCGGCATCTCGGGCTACTTCGACGCGTTCCTTTCGGGCATCGGCGTCCACATGCCGGTCTGGATGACCTCGACGCCGGATGAGGGCAAGGGCGGCATCGTCAACATCCCCGCGATCGTCGTCTGCCTGATCGTGACCTGGATCCTCTCACGCGGGACCAAGGCCTTTGGCCGGTTCGAACTGGTGGCCGTTGCCGTCAAGGTCATCCTGATCCTGTTCATCATCGGTCTGGGTATTTTCTACATCGACACCAACAACTACAACCCCTTCATGCCCAGTGGGTTCGGACCCGTCCTGGCCGGCGCTGCCACCGTCTTCTTCGCAGTGTTCGGCTACGACGCCATGAGTACCGCAGCGGAAGAGGCGACGGACGGCAAGAAGCACATGCCGAAGGCCATCATCCTGTCCCTGATCATCGCCATGCTGCTCTACGTTGCCGCCACGCTGGTGCTGACCGGCATGCAGAACTACAAGGACATCAACCCCACGGCAGGCTTCGCGTCCGCCTTCACCGGGGTAGGCCTGCCTGTCATTGCCACCATCATTTCCGTCTTCGCTGTGCTGTCCATCCTCACCGTGATGCTGACGTTCCTCCTGGGCGTCACCCGCGTCTGGTTCTCCATGAGCCGCGACGGCCTCCTGCCTGGCTGGTTCGCCAAGACCGACCGGCACGGCACCCCGCAGCGGGTCACCTGGATTGCCGGCGTCGCTTCGGCCCTGCTGGCCGGTGTGTTCCCCATCAAGGCTGTTGCGGACCTCACGAACATCGGCATCCTTGCCGCGTTCGTTGTTGTCTGTTTCGCCGTGATCGTGTTCCGCTACAAGAAGCCGGACGCCCCGCGCACCTTCCGCCTGCCGTTTATGCCTGTTATTCCGGCCTTCGGTGTCCTGGCATCAGGATTCCTGATGCTGCAGCTGCACTGGGAAACCTGGCTGCGGTTTGGTGTGTGGCTGGTTGTGGGGCTCGCCATCTACTTCTTCTACGGCAAGAAGCACTCGCTGATGAACCCGAACAGCCCGCGCCACGAGGAGGCCGTGGAGATGCACCGCCCCCTCGCCTGACCGCGCATCCCCCAACCCCCTACCCAACCCTCTGCGACGCTCTCTCACTTAATGTGGGTTTTCCTGAAACGCTCTCTCACTTTCTTCAGGAAAGTGAGAGAGCGTTTCCATTTTTCCTGCGTTAAGTGAGAGAGCGTCCGGGGATGGGTGGGGGACAAAGCATTGGGATTTCCAACCTGTATTCCTTAGAAAACATCGCTTTATCTTAAGTGATTGGAAGCTCATACTGATGGATAAGAGCCCCTCACACCACGGAAAGAACGAGCGATCATGACTCACACTGCAACGGAAATCTCCGGGCGAACCGACGTCCCGGAAGCCCGTGCCCTCGCGGCGGAAACCATCACTTTGGTACGCCGCTGGCTCACCGAGGCTTCGAAAGTTCCTGTTGACGCGTCGGCCGAGCAGCTCGCCGGTGTGCTGAAGGACCCGAACGGCCTGGACTTCACGGTGGGATTCGTCGACGGCGTGGTCCGCCCCGAGGACCTGAACGTCGCCGCCCGCAACCTTGCCGCCCTCGCCCCCAAGGTCCCGGCCTTCCTGCCCTGGTACATGCGCAGCGCCGTAGCCCTCGGCGGCACCATGGCACCGGTCCTGCCTCAGGTTGTCATCCCGATCGCCCGCCGCGTGCTCCGTGAGATGGTGGGTCACCTGATCGTGGATGCCACCGACGCCAAGCTGGGCCCGGCCATCGCCAAGATCCGCAAGGACGGCATCAAGCTCAACGTCAACCTCCTCGGCGAGGCTGTCCTGGGCGAGCACGAGGCCTCCCGCCGGCTTGAAGGCACGCACACTCTGCTGGCCCGCCCGGACGTTGACTACGTCTCCATCAAGGTTTCCTCCACGGTGGCCCCGCACTCCGCCTGGGCCTTCGACGAAGCCGTGGAGCACGTCGTGGAGAAGCTCACCCCGCTGTTCGAGCGCGCAGCCTCCTTCGCGCACGGAGGCAACAAGGCCAAGTTCATCAACCTGGACATGGAGGAATACAAGGACCTGGACATGACCATCGCGGTGTTCACCCGGATCCTGGACAAGCCCGGGTTCAAGAACCTCGAGGCCGGCATCGTGCTCCAGGCGTACCTCCCGGACGCGCTCGCTGCCATGATCCGCCTCCAGGACTGGGCCGCGGAGCGCCGTGCCAACGGCGGCGCCGCCATCAAGGTCCGCGTGGTCAAGGGTGCCAACCTGCCAATGGAACAGGTGGAAGCCTCCCTTCACGACTGGCCGCTGGCCACGTGGCACACCAAGCAGGACTCGGACACCAACTACAAGCGCGTCATCAACTACGCCCTGCATCCGGACCGGATCAACAACATCCGCATCGGCGTGGCCGGCCACAACCTCTTTGATATCGCCTTCGCGTGGCTCCTGGCCAAGAAGAGAGGCATCGAAGCGGGCATCGAGTTCGAGATGCTGCTGGGCATGGCGCAGGGCCAGGCTGAAGCAGTCAAGAAGGACGTCGGCTCGCTCCTGCTCTACACCCCCGTGGTGCACCCGGCCGAGTTCGACGTCGCCATCGCCTACCTGATCCGCCGTCTCGAAGAGGGCGCCAGCCAGGACAACTTCATGTCCGCCGTGTTCGAACTCAGCGAGAACGAATCGCTGTTCGAGCGCGAGAAGCAGCGCTTCCTCGCTTCCCTGGACAAGCTCGACGACGCCGTCCCCCCGCCCAACAGGCAGCAGAACCGCAGCCTCCCGCCGGAGCCCCTGCCGCACGACTCGTTCAAGGACACCCCGGACACCGACCCGTCGCTGCCGGCCAACCGTGACTGGGGCCGGGCCATCCTGCAGCGCGTCCCGTCCTCCACCCTGGGAAACGCCGCCGTGGAGGCCGCCACCATCACGGAGGCCGACACCCTGAACCGGGTCATCGGCACCGCCGTTGAGAAGGGCAAGGCCTGGGGCGCACTGTCCGGCGACGAGCGGGCCGAGATCCTGCACCGCGCCGGCGACGTCCTCGAAGCCCGCCGCGCCGACCTCCTCGAGGTGATGGCCAGCGAAACCGGGAAGACCATCGACCAGGGTGATCCCGAGGTCAGCGAAGCAGTGGACTTTGCCCACTACTACGCCGAGTCCGCCCGGAAGCTGGAAAAGGTCGACGGCGCCACGTTCGTCCCGGCCAAGCTCACCGTGGTGACCCCGCCCTGGAACTTCCCGGTGGCCATCCCGGCAGGGTCCACCCTTGCGGCACTCGCCGCCGGCTCCGCCGTCGTGATTAAACCCGCCAAGCAGGCCCGCCGCAGCGGCGCCGTCATGATCGAGGCCCTCTGGGAGGCCGGCGTGCCGAAGGACGTGCTCACCATGGTGCAGCTGGGTGAGCGTGAACTCGGCCAGCAGCTGATCTCCCACCCGGCCGTGGACCGCGTGATCCTCACCGGCGGCTACGAAACCGCAGAACTGTTCCGGTCCTTCCGCAAGGACCTGCCGCTCCTGGCCGAAACCAGCGGCAAGAACGCCATCATCGTCACACCCAGTGCGGACCTGGACCTCGCCGCCAAGGACGTGGCCTACTCCGCCTTCGGCCACGCCGGGCAGAAGTGCTCCGCCGCCTCACTGGTGATCCTGGTGGGCTCAGTCGCCAAGTCACGTCGGTTCCACAACCAGCTGGTTGACGCTGTGACCTCACTGAAGGTCGGCTACCCGCAGGATCCCACCAGCCAGATGGGCCCCATCATCGAGCCCGCGAGCGGCAAGCTCCTCAATGCCCTGACCACCCTGGGCGAAGGGGAATCCTGGGCCGTGGAACCGCGCAAGCTCGATGAGACCGGCCGGCTCTGGAGCCCGGGCGTCCGCTACGGCGTCCGCCGCGGGTCCTACTTCCACCTCACCGAATTCTTCGGACCGGTCCTCGGCGTGATGACCGCCGAAACCCTCGAAGAGGCCATCGCCATCCAGAACCAGATCGAGTACGGCCTCACGGCCGGCCTGCACTCGCTGAACCCGGACGAGCTCGGCACCTGGCTGGACTCGATCCAGGCCGGCAACCTGTACGTGAACCGCGGCATCACCGGAGCCATCGTGCAGCGCCAGCCCTTCGGCGGCTGGAAGAAGTCCGCAGTGGGCGCCGGCACCAAGGCAGGCGGACCCAACTACCTGGCCGGCCTCGGCGACTGGACCAGCAAGGCCGGCACCGCCGACGCCCCGATCACCAACGCGGGCGTCCGCCGGATCTCAGCCGCGGCCGCAGGAGCCCTGCAGCCCGGTGAACTCGGATACCTGCAGCGTGCCCTGGCCTCGGACGCGCAGGCGTGGGCCGACGAATTCGGCACGGCCAAGGACGTGTCCGGCCTGACCGCCGAGCGGAACATCTTCCGGTACCGGCCGCTGCCCGTCACCATCCGCCTCTCCGAAGGCGCCCCGCTGGTGCACCTGGCGCGGACCGTCGCCGCCGGCGTCCAGGCAGGTTCGGCACTCACCGTGTCCACCGCCGTCGAACTCCCCGCACAGCTGCGCTCCGTGCTCACCGGCCTGGACATCACCGTCACGGTGGAGTCCGACGCCGAGTGGCTGGCATCGGCGTCGCGGCTCGCCAAGGCGGGCAAACTGTCCGGCGCGCGGATCCGCCTGATCGGCGGCGATGCCACCGCACTCGCGGAGGCCACCGACGGGCGCCCCGACGTGGCGGTCTACGCCCACCCCGTCACTGAAGCAGGCCGCGTGGAGCTGCTGCCGTTCCTGCATGAGCAGGCCATCAGCATCACCGCCCACCGGTTCGGCACGCCGAACCACCTTTCGGATTCCCTGATCTAGGACTCCGCTACGCACCACAAAGGGAAAGTCCCGGCAGCCACGTGGTGGCTGCCGGGACTTTCGTTGTTGTTGGTTGGCCGCGTTTTATGCCGCGGGCTGAGACCGTTGGAAGTTAGCCCAGGTACCAGCCCGGGGGAGTCCACGACGTCGGAACGCTGTGGGCGGAGAAATCTTCGCAACGGGTGCAGGTGTAGGCGACTTCACCCAGTGTCCTGACCGCCCCGTCACGCCGGTAAACCGGCGGGACATATGACTCAAGGTAGATAAATTCGTCCGTGCCGCATTTGTCGCACGTGGGCTTGCCTACGTACTCTGCGGCGTGGGTGATGCCGGTGCCGTAACTGGAGTGGTGTGTGACCAGCGGGCGCACGGTGCTATGTCGGGGAGCAAATGCGGTGTGTGAATGGGTGTTCTCGGCTGTCGTCATTGGCTGCCTATCCCGAGTACGGCCGCCCCATGGGCCGCGGGGCGCACTCGTAGTGTTGAACCGGCCACTGCTTGACCCCATGGAGGAATCCAGCATAAAGGAGGCCGGGTTTTTTCTCAATAGTTTTTAGGAAACACGGGTGTGGTCAGGCGGACTTCTTGAGCGTCCGGCCTACAATGGCCTGCGTCAGGGCATCGATCACCTCGGCGTTGGCCAGCGGGTTGCGGATCAGGGTGAAATCGACGTCGCCAACAGGCGGCAGGTCAAAGGTGCGCGTGATGATCTTCAGGTCGTCCGGGACCAGTGATGTTGGCATCACGGCAACGCCGATGCCGGCCCGAAGTGCCGCCAGTACGCCGCTGATCTGGCGGGTGGTGCAGGTGATCCGCCAGGTGCGCCCGCGGGATTCGAGCGCGTCAATGGCCAGCTTCCGGCTGAGGCTGGGGGAGGGGTAGGCAATCAGCGGCACGGTTTCCCCGGGCGTGAGGACCGTTTGTTCCAGCCCCACCCAGGAGAACGTGTCGTGCTGGACCACCGTGCCGTCCTTGACCCCCGCCACCCATTTCACAAAAACGAGGTCCAGCTGGCCGGCGTTGAGCTTCTTGTACAGCTGATCACTCTGGCCCACTGTCAGTTCAAGGTTGATCTGGGGGTAGACCTGCCGGAACTCGCGCAGGATCCGCGGGAGCCCGGTGATGGCCAGGTCATCGGCCGTGCCGAAACGCAGCCGCCCGCGCATGGCCGAGCCGGAGAAGTATCGGGTGGCGGCATCGTGGGCCGACAGGATGCTTCGGGCGAAGCCGGCCATGGCGTCGCCGTTATCGGTCAGGCGGACATCGCGGGTATCCCGGGTGACCAGGATGCGTTTCGCGGCAGTCTCCAGCTTCCGGACGTGCTGGCTGACCGTTGGCTGGGCAAGACCCAGCCGCTCGGCAGCCTTGGTGAAGCTCAGGGTCTCGGCCACGGCAAGGAAGGAGCGGAGCTGGGCAGGTTCGAACAAGGTGGCCTCCTGTGGCCCGGCTTGCCTGTCTTCGCAGGTCCGGAACCGGTGTCATTATGCTTTGTAATACTAGTTATAGGCCCAATAGGTCTACATAATCACTGTGTGCCAGCCTAGCGTGGGAGCATCCCAACCACCGCTTCCTTGAGGACACATCCGTGGCACCCCCACCGCCAACGTCGGCAACCGTCAGCCAGCCCGTCATCGATTCCGCCAGCGCAGTCTCTGCGACCTCCGCTTCCCCCCAGACCCAGCCCGTCGGCGTCGTCAGCGAACATCTTCCCTGGCGGCAGACCTTTATCTCGCTGAAGGTCCCCAACTTCCGCATCTTCGCCATCGGCCACTTCGTGGCCGTGGTGGCCCTGTGGATGCAGCGGATCGCGCAGGACTGGCTGGTGCTGGAACTATCCGGCTCTGTCACGGCAGTGGGCATCACCGTCGCGCTGCAGTTCATGCCGTCGCTCTTTCTGGGGCCGTGGGGCGGCATGATGGCCGACAGGTTCGCCAAGCGGAAGATCCTGATGCTGTGCCAGGGCATGGCCGGTATCCTCGCCGCAGCCCTCGCTGCGCTGTCCCTGACCGGCGCCATCCAGGTGTGGCACGTGTACGTCATCGCGCTCGCGCTGGGACTGGTTACAGTGCTGGACCAGCCCGCCCGCCAGGTCTTTGTCAACGAACTTGTTGGCCCCGCGTACCTGCGCAATGCGATCAGCGTCAACTCCACCACGTTCCAGCTGGGCGGGCTGATCGGCCCGGCGCTTGCCGGTCTGCTGCTCACCGCCGTGGGCGCCGGCTGGGCCTTCGCCGCCAACGCCCTGGCGTGCTGCTCCACCGTGACCATGCTGCTACTCCTGCGGAAGGACCAGCTGTTCATCAGTGCGCCGGCTCCGAAGAAGAAGGGCATGCTGCGCGAAGGACTGAGGTACGCACTGAGCAAGCCCACCATTTACTGGCCGTGGCTGATGGCCGGGTTCATCGCCGTGTTCGCCATGAGCCTTCCGGTGCTGCTCGCTGCTTTCGCGGACCACGTGTTCGACGTCGGTGCAGGCGGCTACGGACTGCTCAACGCGCTGGTGGCGCTCGGCGCCCTCGCCGGCGCCGTCGCGTCAACCCGCCGGCGGCAGCTGCGGCTGCGCTCCGTGGTGTTCTGCGCCGGAATGTACGGCCTGATGCTGTGCCTGGCCGCGCTGGCGCCGTCCATGATCTGGTTCGGAGCGGTCATGGTGCTGTCCGGGTTCTGGTGCCTGATGTTCCTGACCGGCTCCAACCAGCTGGTCCAGATCAGTTCGAACATGGGGATCCGCGGACGCGTGATGAGCCTGTACATCATGGTGCTGATCGGCGGGCAGGCCATCGGCGGGCCCATGCTCGGCTGGATTGCAGAGCACGTTGATCCTCACGTTGCGCTGCTGGTGTCCGGCGGCGTTCCGGCGCTCGCGGCGGTGACTGTCGGCGTCGTGCTTGCCCGGAAAGGTGCGCTGAAGCTCCGGCTGGACCTGAAGGACCGGCGCCATCCGGTGCGGATTGTCAGCCGGGTAGCCCCGGCCTAGCCGCTCCCTGGCCTGGCCTGGCTCTCCCTGGCCTGGCCTCTCCGCCGACCGGACCATCCGCGGATGCGGAAACCTAGGCGGGCCGGTCCGGAACGGCCAGCGCCTCGCGGACCGGGGTGAACGGGACGCCGGGCAGCCTGATCCGTTCGGGGGCCGCGTCGAAGGTCATGTCGGCGGCGCCCAGATGGACGGCTCCACCCAGGACCCGGCCCCAGGACGGTGCCACCAGCCGTGCCCCTGCCGCGGCGGCCCGGAGCAGCGGCAGCGGAATATGGACGGCCCGCCCGCGGCCGTTGCGTTCGATGAGGAGGGCTGCAAGTTCGTTCAGCGGCATGTTGTCCGGCCCGCCGACGTCCACCGCCTGGTTTCCCAGGCCGCCTCGAAGGGCGAGCACCACTGCGCCGGCCAGGTCCAGGGCACTGACGAAATTGACCGGGTTGTCCCCGCGTCCGAAGACCACGGCAACCCCGCTTTTGCGCAGCGAATCACCCATGATCGCCGTGTACGTTTCCAGGATGGTGGTGGGCCGGATGACGGTCCAGTCCAGTCTCCCGGCCATGAGCCGTTGCTCCGCCGCGTATTTCATCCGCGCCACTTCCAGGGGGTGGGACGGCGACGCCCCGTGCATGGAGAAATGGACAAACTGCCTGACGCCGGCCCGCTCGGCGGACTCCATCAGGTTGATGCTGGCGTCGCGGTCCACGGCCGAGGGCGTGCTTCCGGATTGCGGGCCGAAGCCACTGATGGCGGACACGACGGCGGTGCAGCCGCTGAGCGCGCGGGTCAGGTCCGCAGGGTTCGCGACATCCCCAATGGCAACGTCGAGTCCGGCCACTTTGAGTGACGCGGCGCGGTGGCTGCTCCGGGTGAGGACCCGGAACGGCATGTTGGCGTCCCGCAGGGTGTGGACCAGGACGCCGCCGAGGGTCCCGGTACCGCCTGCCAGCAGAATCACGGCCGGACCCTTTCGGCTAAGCAGGCAGGTGCGGGTACTCGGCCTGGCGCTGCTGGAACTCCAGCACGTCCTTGTTCAGGACTACACCTTCGCGGATTTCGATGGCCCTGGCAATGGTCTCGTTTCCGTCCCAGGCATCGGGTCCGCTGATGACCGCCTCCAGGAAGGGCAGGAGCGCCTGGCTGATCTCCCAGGTAGCCGAATTCCAGAGGTAGGACGGGCTATGGTCCACGGCGTAGTAGTTGATGTGGTCGCCGATGGTGAACATGGGCTCGGCGAACGTGGTGGAGCGCGCCCAGCTGAAGCCCATGCCCTCATCGCACGAAACGTCCACGATCAGGCTGCCCGGAGCGAACGCCGCCAGGTCCTCGGTCCGCAGGTACGTCAGCGGATTGTTCGGATCCTGCAGCGTGCAGTTGACCACAATGTCGCTTTCGGCCAGGAACGGCGCGAGCGGAACCCGGCCCCGTTCGGCGATGACCTGGCTCAGGAAGGGGGCCTCGTCGTCGTGATCAAACTGCACGATGTTGACCGAGTGGATGGGTGCGCCCACCGCGGCGACTCCGCGGTTGGTCAGCACCTGGACGTCATGGATGCCGTGCGCGTTCAGCGCGGTCACAGCACCGCGGGCAGTGGCACCGAAACCGATCACCACGGCACTGAGGCGGCGCCCGTAGTCACCGGTTGAGCCCGTCAGCGAGAGGGCATGCAGCACCGAACAGTACCCGGCGAGTTCGTTGTTCTTGTGGAACACGTGCAGGCCGAAACCGCCGTCGCTCGCCCAGTGATTCATGGCCTCAAAGGCAACGAGGGTGAGCTTTTTGTCGATGGCGAGCTGGGTGATGGCGCGGTCCTGGACGCAGTGCGGCCAGCCCCAGAGGACCTGGCCGTCGCGCAGTTCGGCAAGGTCTTCCGGCTGCGGTTTGGGCAGGAGCACGACGTCGGCCTCCGCCAGCAGCGCTTCCTTGGTGTCCACTCTGCCGACGAGGGTGGAGAGGTGGTCATCCGAGACGCCGAAGCGTTCGCCGTAGCCCTGCTCCAGGATGATGTGCCGGCGCAGTTCCGGGGCGATGCGTTCGAAGTGCAGGGGATGGATGGGGAGGCGGCGTTCGTCCGGTTTCCGGGTTGATGCCAGTACGCCCAGGGTCAGCTTGTCAGCCATGATTGCTCCTGTAGCGGAACCGAAGAGGTTCCTGACTTCTGACGATACACGTGGGGACCTAACGCGCCGGTTGCGCAATCTGCGCAGTGGCGGGCCCTGCCCGGAGGCGAGGGGCGCGTCGGTAATTGTGCCGTGGCGTTGCCGGTGTGAAAATGACGCTCTGGGCTCTGCGCCGGGCAGACCCTGCGGAATTACGGGAACAGCACCATGGGATCCATCACGATCGAAAGTACCGTCCTTATCCCCTGTGGACGGCAGGAGGTCTACGCGTTTTGCGTGGACGGTGAGGCGCGCGCCGCCGTTCCCGGGCAGGAGGGGGTTTCCGTGCACGTCCAGGACGAGGTGCAGGACCGCTCCTGGACCGAGACCCATGAGACCCGCGCTGAGACGATGACGTGCACGTGCGTGGTGTACCCGGTTGCGGACAGCACGCGGCTGACTGTCACCGCGCAGTACACCCCAAAGGGGCTGGGCCGGATGTTTTCCGCGGCCAAGGAGGGTGCCTACCGGAAGCAGGAGGCGGCCCGGTTGGCGGCGCTGAAGAAGGCTGTGGAGCGTGCGGTCAGGAAGGCGAAGAACGTCTGAAGACGGCTGAATCTGCCTGTCATTGGAGCGGCTGACGGGAATCGAACCCGCGTATCAAGCTTGGGAAGCTAGCGCTCTACCATTGAGCTACAGCCGCGTGGCCCCGTGTGCGCGGGGCAGAACTTAGCTTAGCGCAGTTGCGTCCCTGAGCCGGCAACGGTGCCCGAGGGGCGGACCGTGTCTGCCTCACATCCTGCCGCGCGGCGTCATCCAGTAACTCTTCAATAACGGCCCCGCCCGTTGCCGCGTGCGGGCCAAAACCACTGGCTACTGTGAACCCGTTAGCTGCAGTGTCATGGGGGTGGGGCGGGCTATCGCCGCTGGCCCGACGCTACCCAAAGGATCTTTCCCATGGCATTTGCAGAACACGAGGTACTCATTCCGCGTGACGCCATGGACGTGTACAGCTTCCTGATCGACGGCATGAACCTGCCGCAGTGGCGCACCGGCATCCGGAGCATCAGCCTGGCATCCGGCCCTGCACAGACCAAGGGTGCGGTGTATCGCCAGACCGTGGCGGGCCGGGCCGGGCTCACGGTTGCGGCCGACTTCGAAATCACCGAGGCCAGGCCCGGTGCAGAAATCCGCTTCCAGACCATCGCCGGGCAGACGCGACCCTCCGGCGGGTATTACCTGAGCACTGAACCGGCAGGAACCCGAGTGCGGTTCGCCCTCGACTACCAGCCCAAGGGCCTCCTCGGCCTGATGAACACAGGCATCCAGCGGGCCATGAAGGCTGAGGTGGTCCAGCTGGAGCGCCTCAAGGACGTGCTTGCAGTCCGCTCAGCCGCCTAGTCTCCCGCTTTCTCCGGCTTCGGGCACCGTTCGCTGGCCAGCCGGTGCTCGGTAACTACTGCGCCAGCCGCTGGCCCGCCCAGGTTCCAGGAATGTTCGACGGCGATGCAAGGGTTCCGCCGGTCAGGTCCCAGTACTGCACCACGTCATTCGCGCGGCGCAGTGCCACCCCGGTCGAGTTCAGGCCGGTGACGTCCCGCAGTGGCCGGATGCCGGTCACATCCCCCCACCCGGTGGCTACCGCGGGCCGGGCTTCGGCGCGCGGCGCCGGTGTTCCGGCGCCGCGGTAAAGCTGCACCACGCCATCGGACCTTCTTGCCAGGATGTCCTGGAAACCGTCGGCGTCGTAGTCCACCATCGCCAGCCTGGTGGCCGCTACCGCGCCGGCCATCAGCGTGCGGGAGGACATGTCTCCCATGCCGGCGTTCGGGTAGAGCCACAGGTTGCCTGACGTGTCCAGGGCGACGAGTTGCGGTAGGCGGTTGTTGGCGCACCAGCCCCCGACGGCGAGGGTCATGCCGGCCCAGCCGGACTGGCCGAGAGTGACCGCAGCGCCGAAGCCGCCGCCCGCATACCCGGGATGAAGCGTCAGCCGGCCGTCGTTCCACTGGGCGAGGATGTCGTAGGTACCGTTACGGTCCCAGTCGGTGACGAAGACTTCCTTGACGTTGCTGAAGAAGGAGTTGATGACCTTTGCGGGGCCGTACGTCCTGTTCCCGGTGGAGGGGCGGTTGATGAGCTCGCCGCCTGTATTCACGGAGACGAGGTCGGCGGCGCTGGTGATTGCCGCGCTGCTCAGATCCAGTGTTGGCGGCATGTGCTTGACGGTCGGATCGCACATGGTCGGCGTGGCTGGAGGGAAGACGGTGCCGCTGGTGCTGCCGCCGGGCGAGGACACGGTACCGGCGGGGAGTGTGGTGTAGCCGAAGAAGTTCACCACGCCCCAGATCCTGTACAGGCTGTCCGTGTAGGAGATTCCCGCGCCCATGACGTTGAACCGCGGATCGAGCAACATGGCGTTGTGGCCCGGTGATCCCTTCCACCACTCCACCAGCAGCGCTGCATCGCGGTCTGTGCGGATGGCGATCACCTCGCCCGCGCTGCTCGGACTCATGGCACGGGCGTCGGTCCAGAAACTCGCGCGGTGCTCGATGACGTCGCGGGAGGCGATGCTGTTGGACCACTCCTGCGCCAGCCCTGCCACCGTGGGGTGGTACTTGACCGGCGCCAGCTTGTTTGCCACCCGGTACTCATTGATTTTGTTGAAGACTGTCAGGATGGCGGCCGCGTTGCTGTCCGGGACCAGCGCTTCGGTGGCAAGTCCCTCGGAGGCGAGGGACTCTGCGGCGAAGGTCTGCGGGGCGGGAACCAGGGTGTTGTTCTGCGCCAGCTCGTCCTCGGGGGCCCAGAGCGGCGGGATGGAAGGCGCCTCGGGCGGCAGGGGTTCGGAGGATGTGGTCACCGGGGCTGTCACTTCGGCCGATTGTGCCGCTGTTGTGCCGGCCGGGGTTTGGTCCCCCGCGGGCGACGCCCGCGTGATCACAGGTTCCACGGCAGGGGCGAGCGGGGATCCGGTGCCGGTGTCCGCTCCGGGTGAGGCGGCGTCGTCGGCCGTTCCTGCAGCACCCAGGGTCACGCTTCGCGGCCCTGTTGCGCTGACTGCAGCGGCTGACGGCTGGTGCCCGGGCGGGCCGTGATACAGGCCCGCGGCAGGGGACACCAGAGCGAGGGCGCACAGCATTGCCACAACGGCAGGCGCCGCAAATTTTCTCAAACCAACCCCAGATCAGTTCAGTTCAGTTGTACCGGCCGGGAGACCATCCGGCGGCTGTCATTCTGAGGCAACATTAGCCCCACTAGGCGACAGCAACAACGAAAGAATGTGCCCTGTGGACAACGCATAGTAATTTGGGAGGCGTGCTGATCAGTGACCGCGATATTCGTGCCGAAATAGACTCCCAACGGATTGTCCTCGAACCTTACGATTCCGCGATGGTCCAGCCATCGTCGGTGGACGTACGGATCGACCGGTTTTTCCGGCTTTTCGACAACCACAAGTACGCCCATATCGACCCCGCGGAAGAGCAGCCTGAGCTGACCCGGCTGGTGGAAGTTGAACGCGGTGAGGCGTTCATCCTGCACCCCGGCGAATTTGTCCTGGGCTCCACATACGAGACCGTCACGTTGCCGGTGGATATCGCCGCGCGGCTGGAGGGAAAGTCATCCCTGGGCCGCCTGGGCCTGCTGACTCACTCCACTGCCGGGTTCATCGATCCCGGATTTTCCGGCCACGTCACGCTGGAGCTGTCCAATATGGCCACCCTGCCCATCAAGCTGTGGCCGGGCATGAAGATCGGCCAGCTGTGCTTCTTCCGCCTGACCTCTGCTGCCGAGCACCCCTACGGCTCGGGCGACTACGGCAACCGCTACCAGGGCCAGCGCGGGCCGACCGCCAGCCGGAGCCACCTGAACTTCCACCGCACGGAGATTTAGCCGGGCTCCTTCCGGGACTTCTACGTCGAGGGGCGAGGCCCGGGTGCCTCGAGTGGCGACGTCTCGGCGCTAAAGCCCCGGTTTAGCGCCGAGATCTAGCCGGTCGATGCGGCGGCGAACCCTGCACTGCTCCTCCACACTGTGGATAACCGCCGCGGCCCGCCGCGGCTGTGCCAACAATGGGTCATGCGGCAGCCCTCAGCCCTCCCGGACCACCTCGCGGGACGCTCCTTCACCTTGGCACAACAAGTCCAGGCCGGCGTCCCGGCAGGGCGTGCGTGGCGGAGCGATCTCCGGGTGTCCAGCCGGGGCGTGCGCGTCCCTTGGGGCCAGGAACAACCACTGCACCACACCTGCACGCTGTTGTCCGCGCTGACCCCGGGCGCCGTCTGCTGCCTCGCCACCGCCGCGCAGCTATGGGGCTGCCAGCTGCCGATGCCCCTCCAAAATGACCTCACAGTCCATCTGGCAAAGGCGGGCGGCCGGACCCGTCCCGTGCGCAAGGGAGTGGCGGGCCACCGGCTGTCCCTGCGCCCGCAGGATGTGGCAATGCTCGACGGCGTCCCGGTCACCTCGCCTGCGCGGACATGGCTGGACCTGGCCGCGGTCCTGGACTTTGAGTCGCTGGTGGCGGCCGGGGACTACTTCATCTGCAGCCAGGCGAGGAGCTTCGGTCCCAGGAAAGAGGCGTTCTGTTCCCTCGATGATTTGCGGGAACAGGTGGTTGTTACTCCGGGCGTCCGGGGGATCAGGAAGGCGCGGCTGGCGTTGGAACTGTGCCGGGTAGGGGCCGATTCAGCACCCGAGACCCGCCTGCGCCTGGCTCTTGGCCGGGTGGGCCTGCCGGAACCGGCCCTGAGCTATGTGGTGCTTGACCCGACGGGCGGGGAACTGGCCTGGCCGGACATGGCGTTTCCGAAATTCAAGGTGGCCGTCAATTACGACGGCCGGCACCACCTCGAGGCGCGGCAGCGCGAATCCGACATCCGCCGGGACGAGTCGATCGCCGCAGCCGGCTGGCAGTCCGTGACCGTAACGGCAGGTCACGTGCGGACCTGGGGCTTCGACGGGTGTGCGCACCGCGTGCTGGACGCCATGGTTCGCTCAGGCTGGCGGATCGATCGGGGAGATCCCGGCGCTAAGCTCCGCTCTTAGGGGCGAGACGTCGCCACTCGATGATGATGAGGGGAGCTACGCGCGGGCCGGTTCTGTGGCCGGGGGCCGGAAGGCCTTGACCACGGGCTCCACGTAGCGGGCGGCCAGTGGACCGAAGATGGCCATGAGCAGGACGTAGGCCGTGGCAAGTGCCGCGAGTTCGTCCGGGACAACACCGGAGGCCACGGCCAGGCCGGCGATGACAATGGAGAACTCGCCGCGGGCGATCAGGGCCGCGCCTGCGCGGAACCGGCCGGGGCGGGCAATGCCTGCCTGCTTGGCCGCCCAGATGCCGGTCAGCATCTTGGTGGCCGCCGTGATGACGGCAAGGATGAGCGCCCAGCCCAGGACCGGCGGGATGGACGCAGGGTCCGTGTTGAGCCCGAACGCGACAAAGAAGATAGCGGCGAACAGGTCCCGCAGTGGTTCAAGGATGCGGGTGGCGCTGTGGGCCGTTGCCCCGGAGATGGCGATACCGAGCATAAACGCTCCCACCGCCGCCGAGACCTGCATGGCCGATGCCAGGCCGGCCACCAGCAAGGCCGCGCCCAGCAGGTTGAGGAGGAACACCTCGGAGTTCTCGCTGTGGACCGCCTTGGACACACGGTGGCCGTGCCGCAGCGCCACCATCAGGACAACGGTGACCACAGCCAGTGAAATGGCTACCGTGGTCAGCCCGCCCAGGAAGCTCACGCCCGCGAGGGTGGCAGTGAGGATGGGCAGGTACACGGCCATGGCCAGGTCCTCGAACACAAGGATGGAGAGGACCACCGGTGTTTCGCGGTTGCCAAGCCGGCCCAGGTCCGTGATGACTTTGGCGGCGATGCCGGAGGACGATATGTACGTCACGCCGCCCATAACCATGGCGCCCACCGGGCCCCAGCCCAGGAGAAAGGCGATCGCGGCACCGGGCAGGAAATTGAGCACCAGGTCAAGAACACCGGCCTGCCAGGACCTGCGCAGACCGGTGAAAAGCTCGGCAGCCGTATATTCCAATCCGAGCATAAGCAAAAGCAGGATCACGCCGATTTCGCCCGACAAATGTGCGAACTCGTGCATCCCATCAAGCTTGACCACCCCGCCCGCACCAAAGGCGAGTCCGCCCACGAGATAGAGGGGGATGGGTGACATTCCGATCCGTCCGGCCAGCCTGGCCAACAGGCCAAGGCAGAACACAACGGCCCCCAGTTCAATGAGGGTCAGGGCCAGAGGGTCCATGGCGTTCAGCCGTTGCGGAGGATATCGGCCGCCAGATCGAGGCCTTCTTGCGTTCCCACTGCAACGAGCAGGTCACCGGAATGGAGGACAACGTCGGGTCCGGGCGACGGGACCACCTCGCCTTCGCGCATGATGGCCACAATGGAGACCCCGCAGCGGGTGCGGATGCACGCCTTCCCCATGGGCTGGTTCTGGAACGGGGAATCCGGGGCAATGGAGAATTGCCGGGTCACGATGCCGGGAACGTCCCGGTGCTCCTCGGTCAGCTTCATGGCCAGGTGCTGCCCGCCCAGGAGGTTGCCCAGGGTGGCTGCCTCATCCCCGGTCAGGGGAATGGAGGCCTGGCAGGTATCGGGATCGTCCCAGGTGGAAACGATAAGTTCCGTCTGGCCCTCCCGCAGCTCCACAACGCCAATGCGGCGGCCGGAAGCCGTCATGAAATCCTTCCGCCGGCCCAGGCCAGGGAGATCGGTCTCGTCCACGTTCATACCTCCAGCCTAGTCTTCGCACGCAGTTTTCGGGCGGCGTGCCGGGACGAAGAACAGGCAGGCGCGGGGCATGGCCGCACGTCAGGACGCGGGGACCAGTGCGATGGAGGTCTTGTTCGGCGGCTTCACCGGCAGGAGGACCAGCAGGCCGGCGAGCAGCACCACCATAATGCCCAGGATGCCCCAGCGTTGGGCCTCGCCGGGAGCAACCAGCGGTGTGGCCAGCGTGATGCACAGGGTGAACAGCGCCGGCGCCAAAAAGCTGACGGCCCGGCCGGTGGTGGCGTACAGGCCGAACAGTTCGCCGGTCTCGCCGGTGGGGGCCAGCCGGGCCAGGTAGGCGCGCGATGAGGACTGGGCCGGACCCACAAAGAGGCAGAGGAACAGGCCGAAAACCCAGAAGGTGGTGCTGCCGGCCCACGCTGTGCCGAAGAAGACGTAATCGCCGTTGCCAAGAACCAGGATCATGGTGCCGGCGAGCAGCAAACCCACCAGGGAGCCCATGATCACGGCCTTGGGTCCCACCCGGTCATCCAGGAAGCCGCCGACGATGGCGCCCACTGCAGCCACCACGTTTCCGAAGATGGCGAAGAAAATGACCTGGGACAGTTCAAAACCGAACGTGCCGGCCGCAATGATGCCGCCGAACGTGAAGACGGCGGCGAGGCCGTCACGGAAGACGGCACTGGCGAGGAGGAAATAGATGGTGTGCGGGCTGGTGGCGTAGATGGCTTTGATCCGGCGGAGGAGCAGGCCGTAGGAGGCCAGGAAGCCCAGCGGTCTGGCCCGCGCCGGCCGCGGGAGTTCCGGCACTGCGAACAGGACAGGGAGGGCGAAGATGAAGAACCATAGGGCGGAGAACACCGCCACCAGCCGGATGTTCAGGCTGTCCTCCGTGGAGGAGCCGAACCAGTCAAAGCTCGGCTGCACAAAGAGCTGCAGCACTACCAGCAGGGCCACAATGCCGCCGAGGTAGCCCATGCCCCAGCCAAATCCACTGACCTTGCCGATGTTCGTCGGTGTGGAGACCTGGGCCAGCATGGCGTTGTAGTTGACGCCCGCGAACTCAAAAAACACGTTCCCCAAGGCAATCAGGGCGACGCCCAGGAGCAGGAACTCGGGCCGTGGAAACACAAAGAAGCACAGCCCGGTCAGGACGGCCACCGCCACGGTGTTGACGCCCAGCCATAGTTTGCGCCGCCCGCCGTTATCCGAGCGTTGCCCTGTCACGGGGGCGAGCAGTGCGATGGCGAGGCCGGCGATGGACAGGGCGCCGCCAAGCACGGCCGAGGCCTGATCCTCGCCGCCGAAGGCTTTGGAGGTGAGGTAGACGGTGAAGACGAAGGTGGTCATGACCGCGTTGAAGGCCGCCGAACCCCAGTCCCAGGCGGCCCAGGCCAACACCCGGCCCTTACCGGCCGGCTGGTTTCCGGACGCGAGTTCCGACGGCGGCTGCGTGGCCTCAGGAGGGGCGCTGGCGGTGTTCATAGGCTGAATGGTATCCGCCCGTGGCGAACAAGCCGGGCATGGTACGCCGGACACCCGGCAAAATCGAGCCGCCAGCCTTCCTCGCGGGGAAAAAGCCCGAAACCACTTGGTAAACTGGCCACCGAACCTAACGACTGACCGCCTGCCCTAACTTTTTGACATTCGAATCCCTGACGTTGCGGAGATAAACAGTGATCACAGTCCTTGCCGTGCACTTTACGGTGGCTGCTGTGGCTCCCCTTCTGTTCAGGGCCTGGGGCCGCAACGCCTTTTATGCGCTGGCTGCTGTGCCCGCTGCGTCCTTTGTCTGGCTGCTCTTCCAGCACGGTGCGGTGTATTCGGCTGCCGGAGCTGTTTCCGAGGTCAACCCGTGGATCCCCGGACTGAAACTGGAATTCGCGTTCCTGCTGGATCCCCTGGCCTGGGTGATGTCCCTTCTTGTCCTCGGCGTCGGGGCCCTGGTGCTTGTCTACTGTGCCCGGTATTTCGGCACAAAGGACCAGGACCTGGGCGGCTTCGGGGCACAGCTCCTCGCCTTCGCCGGCGCCATGTTCGGCCTGGTGGTGGCGGACGATCTTCTCCTGCTGTTCATCTTCTGGGAACTCACCACCATCCTGTCCTACCTGCTGATCGGTTTTGCCCGCACCAGGCTGGCGGCCAGGCGGTCCGCGCTCCAGGCCCTGATGGTCACCACCGCCGGCGGGCTGGCCATGCTGGTAGGCCTGATCATGCTCGGCCACACCGCCGGAACGTACCGCATCTCGGAGATCCTCGCCCAGGCTCCCACGCTCACAACCGGGCCAGGCAGCGCGATCGTGGCTGCCGCCGTCGTCCTGATCCTTGTGGGCGCCATCAGCAAGTCCGCACTGGTTCCCTTCCACTTCTGGCTGCCCGGAGCGATGGCGGCACCCACCCCCGTCAGCGCCTACCTGCATGCTGCCGCGATGGTGAAGGCCGGCATTTACCTGGTTGCCAGGCTTGCTCCGGGCTTTTCGGAGGTGGCGTACTGGCAGTCGATAGTGCTTGGGCTGGGCCTGGCCACCATGCTGGTGGGCGGCTACCGGGCGCTGCGCCAGACGGACATCAAGCTCATCCTGGCGTATGGAACGGTGAGCCAGCTGGGCTTCCTGACCATGGTGGTGGGCCTGGGCACGCCGGACGCGGCCCTCGCCGGCCTCGCCATGCTGCTGGCACACGGCCTGTTCAAGGCCACCCTGTTCCTGGTGGTGGGAATCATCGACCACCAGTCCGGAACCCGCGATGTCCGCCAGCTCTCGGGCGTGTTCCGCTCCTCGCGCGCGCTCGGCATCGTGGCCGGCATTGGCGCCGCGTCCATGGCCGGTGTCCCGCTGCTGGCAGGCTTTGTGGCCAAGGAATCGGTCCTGGAAGCCTTCCTCCACCATGCCGACGGCGGGGAGCCCTGGAGCACGGTGGTCCTTGCCGGGATCGTGCTGGGCTCCATCCTCACTTTCGCCTACAGCGCCCGCTTTATGTGGGGCGCGTTCGCCGTCAAACCCGCGGTGGAACCCACGCCGTTCAAGGCGGTCAAGCCTTCCTTCCTCGCCGCTCCCGCCCTTCTCAGCCTCCTCAGCATCGTGTACGGCCTGTGGCCTGCCCCGGTGGACGCCTGGATCCAGCCGTACGCGGCACTCTTCGCCTCCACCGCGCCCGACGCCGGAACCCCGGCCGAGCAGGCAGGGCACCTTGCGCTGTGGCACGGGATCAACCCGGCGCTTGGGCTCACCGCGCTGACGTTCGCGCTGGGCCTGGCCATGCACTTCGGCCGGACGCTGGTGGACCGTGCGCAGTCCCGGGTACCCGGCTGGATCGACGGCGACCGCATGTACCAGCTCACCATCGGCGCGCTGGACGACGTCGCGGTCTGGATCACGGGCCGCACGCAGCGTGGTTCGCTGTACTTCTACCTCTCTGTCATCCTGTCCATGGCGTTCGCACTGCCGCTGACTGTCATGCTCTTAGCGGGCAAGCCGATCCCGGAAAACCTGTACTTCATCGACCCCTACTCGCCGCTCCAGCCCGTGGTGGGCGCGGCGATTGTGATCGGTGCCCTGGCCGCGGTCAAGGCCAACAGGCGCTTCCTCGCGGTGCTGATGGTGTCTGTGACCGGATACGGGATCGCCCTGATGTTCGCCCTCCAGGGTGCGCCGGATCTTGCGCTGACCCAGATGCTGGTGGAAACCATCATCCTGGTGGCCTTTGTGCTGGCGATGCGGAGCCTCCCGGCCGAGCTCCGGGACCGGACAGGCGGCAGGTACCGGGTGGTCCGTGTGATCATCGGGGCGGCGTTCGGCGTCACCATGGTCTTCGCCGCCATCTTCGCCATGGACGCACGGGTGGCAACACCTGTGTCGCTGGAGTTCCCGCGCCTGGCGTACGAAGGCGGCGGCGGACTGAACATCGTCAACGTGACGCTGGTGGACATCCGCGCCTGGGATACGTTCGGCGAAATTTCCGTCCTGGCCCTCGCCGCCACCGGCGTCGCCAGCCTCATCTTCGTCCGCGGCCGCGGCGACCGGAACCTGCTCTCCGCCATCGTTGCCGAGGGCAGCGTAGGCCGGCGGGCCGCGGCGGATCCGGGGTCGCGGGACGCCGCGGCGCTGGCCATCAGCAGGAAGTTTGCAGCGTCGACCCGGGACGCCTGGATCGTGGCAGGCCGCACCCTGGCACCGGAACGCCGTTCCATCATCTTTGAAGTCGTGACCCGGCTGATCTTCCACTCCCTGATCATTTTCTCCCTGTACCTCCTCCTGGCCGGGCACAACCTGCCGGGCGGCGGATTCGCCGGCGGTCTGACAGCCGGCCTTGCCCTCGCCATCCGTTACCTGGCGGGCGGCCGGTTTGAACTGCGGGAGGCCACACCGGTGGGTGCGGGTACGCTCCTGGGGATCGGGCTCGCGACGGCGGCCTCATCGGGTGTGGTGCCGCTGCTCCTGGGCGGCCAGGTGTTCCAGACCGCCATCATTGAGATCTGGCTGCCGGTATTTGGCGACATCAAGTTCGTCACCTCCACCCTCTTCGATATCGGTGTGTACATCGTGGTGGTGGGCCTGGTCCTGGACGTCCTGCGCAGCCTGGGCTCCGAGATCGACGAACACTTTGACGAACAAACGTCCGGGCCCGCCGAGGAAGCACCAGCCGAGGAAGCACTCGCGGAGGACGCCCTGGCGGAGGACGCCCTGGCCGGCGACGTGCTGGCCGCCGCGGGGCCCGCCGAAGGCCACGAGCCCGTGGCCATGTCCACCGAAACCACAGCGAAGGGCCACGGATGAGTGTCAACCTGACCCTGCTGATTGTGATGGGTGCCCTGTATGCGTGCGGCATCTACCTGATCCTGGAACGCAGCCTCACCCGCGTGCTGCTGGGGCTGATGCTCCTGGCCAACGCCACCAACCTGCTGATCCTGGCAACGGGTGGCTACGCCGGCCTGGCGCCGTTCTTCAACAAGGACACCGGTGCCAACGAATACGCCGACCCCCTTCCGCAGGCCCTGATCCTGACCTCGATCGTGATCTCGTTTGCGGTGACAGCGTTTATGCTCGGCATCATCTACCGCACGTGGGTCCTTGCCCGCCAGGATGAGATCCAGGATGACATCGAGGACCTCAGGGTCGCCGAGACGCCGCGGTTCGACGCCGAGGACGACGCCCCGATTCCGGCCGAAACATCAGAATTCCCCCTGACCATGCTTGGCAGCGACGGCAGCAGCATCTCCGACCATGCAGGCTCAGGGCACGCAGACGCCGCGTCCGGCGCAAAAGTTTCGGCCGGCGCCAAGGAGATGCCGGCCGCAGATGCCGCCGCCGAAGAGCAACCCGGTTCACGGAACGTGACCCCTGGCCCCGAAGGAGGTGTGAAGTGAACATCGCAAGCTTTGCCCCGCTCGCCGTCCTGCTTCCCATCCTCGGCGCCGCACTGGCCTTCCTGCTGTTCCGGCACTCCCGTGCGCAGCGGGCCGTGAGCATTGCTGTACTGTCCCTGACGCTTCTGCTGGAATGCTTCCTGCTTGCGTCGGTCTGGGACGGCGGCACCGCCGCGGTGAACATCGGCGGGTGGCTGCCGCCCTGGGGCATCACCATGGTGGTGGATCAGTTCTCGTCCCTGATGCTGGTGGTCTCTTCCGCCGTCAGCCTCGCGGTGCTGATCTACGCCACCGGCCAGGGCATGGCCGACGGCGACCAGGACGCCCCGGTATCGATCTTCCACCCGACCTTCCTGATCCTCGTGGCGGGTGTGTCGAACGCGTTCCTGTCCGGGGACCTGTTCAACCTCTACGTCGGCTTCGAAATCCTCCTGACCGCAAGCTACGTGCTGATGACCCTGGGCGGTACCGGCCCCCGGATCCGTGCGGGCGTCACCTACGTGGTGGTGTCCGTGGTGTCCTCCGTCCTGTTCCTGATCTCCATCGCGATGGTCTACGGGGCCACCGGAACTGTGAACATGGCGGACCTCGCCGTGAAGCTCGCGGACCTGGATGAGGGAACGCAGACACTGCTGCACGTGATGCTCCTGGTGGCCTTCGGGATCAAAGCGGCTGTTTTCCCGCTCTCCTTCTGGCTGCCTGACTCTTACCCCACCGCGCCGGCGCCGGTCACTGCGGTGTTCGCCGGCCTGCTGACCAAGGTGGGCGTGTACGCGATGGTCCGGACAGAAACGCTGCTCTTTCCCGGCGACAGCCTGAACACTCCGTTGATGGTGGCGGCGTTGCTGACCATGGTGGTGGGGATCCTTGGTGCCCTGGCCCAGAGCGACATCAAACGTCTCCTGTCCTTCACCCTGGTCAGCCACATCGGCTACATGGTGTTCGGCCTGGCCATGTCTTCCGTGGCCGGCCTGGGTGCTGCCGTGTTCTACGTGGCGCACCACATCACCATCCAGACCAGCCTCTTTCTTGTCACGGGCCTGATCGAACGGCGTGGCGGCAGCTCCTCGGTGGACCGGCTGGCAGGCCTGGCCAAGCTCTCGCCCATGCTTGCCCTGCTGTTCTTTGTGCCGGCGATGAACCTGGCCGGCATTCCGCCCTTCTCCGGGTTCCTGGGCAAGGTGGGCCTGATCCAGGCCGGGATCGGACTGGGCACTCCGCTGGCCTACGCCCTGGTGATCGGCGGCGTGGTCACCAGCCTGCTGACGCTCCTGGCCGTCGCGAGGGTGTGGAACCGTGCCTTCTGGCGCAAGCCCTCGGACGCCGAACACCCGGATCCGGTCCTACTGGCCGTACCCGAGGATTCTGACACCGGCCGTCGGGCAGGCCGCAACAACGTCACGCTGCTGCCGCGGACCATGGTGGGCTCCACCTTCGGCCTGGTGATCCTTGGCGTGGCCCTCACGGTTTTCGCCGGGCCGCTGTTCCGGGTCTCGGACCAGGCTGCCGAGGAAATGCTTGACAGGTCCTCCTACATCCAGGCCGTGCTGGGTGAAGACACCGAGGTTCCGCTGCTGGCGCTGAAGCCGGGAGGCGGCAAATGAGCCGCCGCCGGATCTCCCTGCGCCAGGAACTTCCGCTCCTGGTCTGGCTGGTGATTGTATGGGGTGCGCTGTGGCAGGACTTCAGCCCCGGCAACCTGCTCTTTGGCGCGCTGCTGTCCGTGCTGGTGGCACGCATGTTCTACCTCCCCCCGGTGGAACTCAGCGGCCGCTTCAACATCCTCTACGCCGTGCCCTTCGCCCTGCAGTTCGTGTGGCGGGTGGCGGCAGCGAGCATCGAGGTGATGTACCTGGCGGCCATCCGCGGACCGAAGGTGATCAACGCCGTCGTGGCTGTCCGGCTGCGAAGCCACCAGGACCTGATCGTCACCGCCGTGGGGCACGTGATCTCGCTGATCCCCGGATCCCTGGTGGTGGAAGTGGACCGGTCAACGTCCACCCTGTACCTGCACGCGCTTAATGTCAGCACACCAGAGGACGCAGAGAACCTGCGCAACGAAGTCCGTTCCATCGAAGCCCGCCTGATCAGGATTATGGGCAGCCCGGAAGAACTCGAACTCGTCCGGCAGGAGGCCGCAGCATGATGCAGACCGTCCTGACTGTCACCGCAGTCATTCTTTCGCTGGCTGCGGCGGGCGCTATCATCCGGATCGCCCGCGGCCCGTCGCTGCTGGACCGCGTGCTGGCCTCCGACGTCCTGCTCGCCATCCTCGGCGCGGCACTGTGCGTTGACATGGCCGTCAACAGGCACCTGAACAACCTGATGCTGCTCGTGGCGCTTTCCGTTGTCGGTTTCATCGGCTCGGTCACGGTGGCACGCTTTGTGGCCGACCGGCGGGAGCAGACCCATGAGTCCTGAACCGAACGTGGTGGATGGCATCATCGATACCCTGACGGCGGTTTTCCTGGTGGTGGGTGCGCTGATGTCCCTGGCCGCCGCCGTCGGCCTGCTGCGCTTCCCGGACCTGCTGAGCCGGATGCACGCGGCCACCAAGCCGCAGGTGCTGGGCCTCTTCCTGCTGCTCGCGGCCATCGGCCTGCAGATGCGGACGCTGTGGGTATGGCCGGTGCTCCTGGTGGCGTGGATTTTCCAGTTGCTGACGGTGCCGGTGTCCGCACACATGGTGGGCCGCTCCGGCTACCGCACCAAGCACCTGCACCGCGAGCTGCTCAGCTCCGATGACCTGGACGCCGTGGTGGAGAAAGCCGCGCAGTCGTCCAGGGATAACGCCTCCGACGCCGGCGGGCGGGACTGATTCCCGGCCGGGACTAGACGATGTCCTGGCTCTTGGCGAAACGCGTGATGGCCCGCTGCGTGCCGCGGTTGGCGAGGACCTGGATGATGGTGCTGACCGAGGCTGAAATGAGCGCAAACGTCAACGCCGAGCGCAGGCTTGTGGGGGTGTCTTCGTCCTTGCCTGTGGGGGGCTTACGGCCGGTGGACTTTTCCCACACGGTATTAACCACCTTGGTGCCGACAAACCCGGCGGCGAGGCTGATTCCTGTGCCGAGCAGCTTGATGAACAGGTTCATGGGTTGAACTCCTTGTGGCGGATCGGGGACTGCCTTTAGCCTAACGTGATCAGGCCGGCGGTCAGCACCTAGGGCTGCCCCATGGAGGCCAGTATTTCCCGCAGCGCCTCCACCACGAGGTTGTGGTCCTGCATCTGCGGGAGTCCGGAGACAGCCACCGTCGCCACCGCCCCGACTCCCGTGACATAGACCGGGAAGCAGCCGCCGTGGGCCGCGTAGGTCGATTCGTCGTACCAGCCCTGGTCCTCGATCCGGCCGCCGCCCAGCCTTCCGCGCAGGCCCACCAGCAGGGACGGGACGTCGTAGCGCGCGGCGGTGCGCTGCTTCGCCCGGATCCAGTGCCCGTTGTCGGGCGTGGCGCCGTCAAGGGCCACATGGAAAAGGACGTGTTCACCCTTGGTGATGTCGATGGCGATGGGCAGCTTCCGGGATTTGCCCAGCTCCACCAGCAGCAGCCCAAGGTTGAGGGCGTCGTCCTTGGTAAACCGGGGGAACTGCAGCTCGCTGACCTCAGCCTCTATCCGCGCGATCAGCGCCTCGAGCGAGCCTGGCGGCTGGGCTTCGCTGGAGTCGGGATCGAACACGGTCACATTCGAGGCGTCGGCAGTCATGGCCCACAATCTACCGCGCCTGCGGTGTAAACTGGGTCACGCCCATCAGGGCAGATTTATTTACGACAGGGGAGCGCCGCCGTCGGGCACTGCAGGGATGCAGCCGGTGGATGGGCGCTGAGAGTGCGGACAGCCGCAGACCCTCGAACCTGATCCGGTTAGTACCGGCGCAAGGGAGTCGAGCTTCTCAGAGTGTCCGGATCCGGGCGGCGCAGGCCGGGCCGAAACCGCGAATACTCTCCCCTCCTGTACCTCAGGAGGCAGAAATGACAACAGCAGGACTCAAGAAGGCCAGCTATTCCTGGCGCGTTGTGGACATTGTGGTGGCGGCTTTGATCGCCATCGCCGGCGGCGTCATTTTCTGGGCCTGGTCCCAGGGTGCCGCGCTGGTGTCCGCGCCGATGAATGCCACGTACCCGCCCCTCACAGGCCTGATCGCGGGCGGCTGGATGATTCCGGCTGTGCTGGGCATGCTCATCATCCGCAAACCGGGCGCAGCGCTGTTCTGTGAGGCCGTGGCCGCGACCGGTGAGCTCATGATGGGTTCCCAGTACGGCACCACCGTGCTGATCTCCGGCATCCTGCAGGGCCTCGGCGCCGAACTGGTGTTCGCCGCCTTCGCCTACAGGAAGTTCAATCTGCCCGTGGCCCTGCTCGCAGGCGCCGGCGCCGGACTGTTCTGCGGCCTGAACGATTCCTTCGCGCCCTGGGGCTGGAACATCGCCTACGAGGCCGGCGACAAGGCCGCGTACATTCTGTTCTGCGCCATCTCCGGTGCCGTCATTGCCGGCGCCGTGTCCTGGATCGCCACCCGCGGCCTCGCCAAAACCGGCGTCCTGAGCTCCTTCGCGTCCCGGAAGGCCTTCTCGGAACCCGTCTTCAACTGATGACCGCTTTCGACGCCGGTGCTTCCGCGGTGCGCCCCGCTGCGGTATCAGCCCATGGCTGGGGCTGGCGGCACGCCGGCCGTGCCGCCCCCGCCGTCCAGGGGCTGGACCTCGACATCGCCCCTGGTGAGCGGGTGCTGCTTTTGGGCCCTTCCGGCGCAGGCAAATCGACGCTGCTGCACGCCCTCGCCGGGGTGCTGGGGGACGAAGGGGACGACGCCGACGAGACCGGTTCGCTGCTGATCGACGGCGTTGCGCCGCGGAGCCGGCGCGGCCGTGCAGGGCTGATGCAGCAGGATCCTGAAACGCAGGTGGTCCTCTCGCGGCTGGGCGACGACGTCGCCTTTGGCGCCGAAAACCTGGCCGTTCCGCGGGACGAGATCTGGAAGCGGGTCCACGAGGCGCTCGACGACGTCGGGCTGCGCAGTGCCGGCGGATCCCCGGGTGCCGCCCGGCTCCCGCTGGACCACCCGACGTCGGCACTGTCCGGCGGGCAGAAGCAGCGGCTGGCGCTGGCGGGCATCCTGGCCATGCGGCCGGGACTGATCCTGCTGGATGAGCCGACAGCCAACCTCGACCCCGCAGGCGTCCTTGAGGTGCGGGACGCGGTGGGCCGTTGCCTCGACAAGACGGGTGCCACGCTGGTGGTTGTTGAACACAGGGTGTCCGTCTGGAAAGACGTGGTGGACCGGATTGTGGTGCTGCAGCCGGGCTCGGCAGCGGCCTCCGGCGCTCCCGGCAGTTCGTCGGGCGTGCTGCTGGACGGTCCGCCGGACCGGGTGCTCGCTGAGGCGCGGGACATGCTGATCGGTGCCGGAGTGTGGGTGCCGGGCTATGTTCCGTCCACCCGTCCCCGGCGCGGCATTTCCGCCGGCAGTTCCGCCGTTGCCGGGCAGCTGCTGCTGGCCGCAGAGAACGTCGCAGTCTCCCGCGAGCGGCCCCGCCGCCGCGGCTTCCGCAGCATCGCGCCGGTGCCGGTGCAAACGGGCATCACCGCGCAGGTCCGTGCCGGCCAGGCACTCACGGTTACCGGACCCAATGGCGCCGGCAAGTCCACGTTCGCCCTGACGCTCGCCGGACTGCTGGCGCCGGTGGCAGGGAAGGTGTCAGCCGCCGTCGAACTGTCCGAAGGCGCCGGAATCGATCCCTTCAGGTGGAAGGCGAAGCAGCTGATATCCCGCATCGGCACCGTGTTCCAGGAGCCCGAGCACCAGTTCGTCACCGGGCGCGTCCTGGACGAGCTGATGTTTGGTCCGCGCCATCTGGGGCATGGCGAGGAACGGGTGGACGAATTGTTGGAGCGGCTCCGCCTCACGCACCTTGTGGACGCCAACCCGTATACGCTCTCCGGCGGTGAAAAACGGCGGCTGTCGGTGGCCACGGTCCTCGCTGCCCACCCGCGGGTGCTGGTGCTCGACGAGCCCACGTTCGGCCAGGACGCCAACACCTGGGCAGAACTCGCCTCTTTCCTGTCTGAAATGCTGGACGCCGGGACGTCCGTGGTCTCGGTGACCCACGACGAAGAATTCAGTGCCGTCCTGGGCGGCGCCGAACTGCGTCTGGGCCCGGCCTTGCGCGGCGGCGCCCGCCAGGAAGCAGAGGCGGCATGAGGGACACCCTGACCCTCCGCGGCAACCAGGCGCTGCTGACGCGGGCCAACCCGCTGGCCAAGTTCGGCTCGGTGTTCCTGATCACCCTGGTGCTGGCACTCTCCATCGACTGGGTGTCCGCCTCGGTGGCGCTCGCGGCTGAGCTGGCGCTGTTCCCGCTCGCCGGGCTCACGCTGCGCCTGCTCTGGCAGCGTGGCTGGCCGCTGATCCTGGCGGCAGCGGTAGGCGGGTGGAGCACGGCGATCGTCGCGGCGGACAGCGGCGCTGTACTGCTCGACGTCGGGATCTGGTCCATCAGCGAAGGTTCGCTTCAGCTGGGGCTCGGGTTTATGCTCCGCGGACTCGCTATTGCGCTGCCCGCGATCCTGCTGATGACCTGCACGGATCCCACCGACCTTGCCGACGCCCTGGCGCAGAAGGCCCGGCTGCCGCACCGCTTTGTCCTGGGCACCCTGGCCGCCATGCGGCTCGTTGGACTCCTGGCCGAGGAATGGCAGACCATCGGCATGGCCCGGCGGGCCCGCGGCGTGGGCTCCCATGGCAGCCCGCTGCAGCGGCTGCGGGCCACCCTCGGCCAGAGCTTCGGGCTGCTGGTGCAGGCCATCCGCCGGGCTTCCCGGCTTGCCGTCACCATGGAAGCGCGCGGCTTCGGCACCGGCCAGCGGACGTGGGCCCGTGAATCGACCTACTCGCTGCTGGACGTCTGGGTAGTGCTGGGCGGCGTGCTGATCGCTGCGGCCGCTGTGGCTGCCGCGGCCGGAGTGGGGACCTGGAACTTCGTCTGGCGTTAGCGGGTCGACGGCGGGCTGGTTTAGCGGGTCAGCCGCGCCCTGAGCGGGACCGCAGCGGCTCGGACCGGTCGAAACCGGCACGGGTCAGGAACGCCAGCTGAGCTTCCTTTTCCGCCAACCGGACCACGGGTCCGAGCTCAAAGCAGGTGGCCTCGAGCCGGCGCCGTGCCTTGGCGTTGCGGGCATCGGGCTCCACAACGATCCTGTCCTTGCCGGGCGTCGAGAACATATAGCGGATGAGCGATGCGCCCAGCTGCGGCGTGAAGTTTGCGACGGGCCGGGTGGCCGGAGCCAGCAGCAGATGCATGCCGATGTCTTCTTCACGGGCAGGGTATGCCTCGCCGACGGGATCGTGCAGTGGCTCGTAGGTCTGGAAAAGTGCCGTTGGTTCGCCGCCGAGCAGGACCAGGAAGGCATGGTGTGTGTCCAGTGAGTCGAGGAACTCGTAGATTTCGAGCACGTCCCCGCGGGAGTGCCCGGTCATGCCCCAGAACCTGGCCCGGGGCTGGGTAACCCACCCATGGATGAGATCGATGTCTTCCGCCGGAACCAGCGGGACGATCCGGAGCTCCTTCCGGCCTTCGAACTCTTCGGCGTAGACAGTTGTTCGGACGGCGAAGTCTTGGGTCGGGGTGGTCATGATTTCCTTTGCAGGCATAGGTTCCTTCGTGGGCATGGGTTGCTTCGGAGGATGGGTAGTTGCGGGGGAGCCCGGGCCGGGCGGGGTGCCCGGGGCTGGCACGGAATCAAGAGTGAGCAGCGTCCAGTCCGTGACCACGGGAAGCAATTCCCCTGCTGCCCACAGGGGTAGCTGGTCCGCGAAATGGGGGTGCCCCGGGGTGCCCGCGGCGCCGAAAGGAACAACCCAGCGGCTCTGCTGCCGGTCGGCCAGGTCCCACACATAACGGGCAGCCGGCCCGCGGAAGCTTCGGTCTTCGACTCCAGGCAGGCTTTCGGTGGACAGCACACACCCGGTGTCGCCGGAGAGCGGCACGGTGGGCGCTGCGTTGGCCAGCGTGCCGGGGAGCTCGTGCACTGCAAGCAGCCGGTGGCGCCTGCCCCAGCCTTTTCTCTGTGTGCCAGCAACGTCCCGCGCGGCTTCTCCCAGGACAGCTTCCTCCAATGCTGCAGCCTCCTCCAATGCTGCAGCCTCCTCCAGTGCCGCAGCTGCTGCGGCGTCCGGGCCGATGCCGAGCTCGGGCCCCCGCACAAGCAGGGTTTCGAGGGCGAATCCCACCCGCGAAGCCGCTGACAGCCATGGCCCGAACACCGGCGCGTAGCCCGTGGGCCCTGCGAGCGGGGCCAGGGCGGGGTGCCGGGCAATCTCGCGGACCAGGAGGCCGCGCCACGTTGCGAAGACTGCCGCGTCCGTACTGCCGGCGTCCATGCGCCCGTCCCACGCCAGAAGCCGCGCGCGGAGCCGGACCGCGGCGGCACTCAGCGAACCGCCATCGAGTGTTCCGAGCAGAGCCCGGTATTGGGGCCAGGGTCCAAGCAACGTATCTGAATGGATCGCCTGCATGCTGTCCGCCGTGTGCGGCCCCGTCCGGGCTTCAAGGAGCTGGCGGATGCGCCGGGCGCGGTGTACTGGCGCGAACTCCATGGCAACCGCATCCCCGCCGCCGGCATCGCGGTCGTTCGCACTCACTGCAGTGTGTGTCACGTCAGAACTGGGCAGCGGCGTGTATATGCCGGTCCAGGAATATGCAGAGTTCCGTGCAGGTACGGGTGTCCGGCGGTTAGCGTGGTTCCGCTCCGGTACCAGCCCTGCCACGAAGTGCCTGACAGTGCCGGAGGCGTCGGCCGCGACCACGCTGTTGACTGGTTCCACCCATGCCGCCAGCGCCCCTTCCACGTCCGCCACCGAACGGCTCCGCAGCAGTGGCAGGAGGGCTTCGAAACCCAGCCGCCCTTCCACCTGCGCCGGAAACCGCAGACTCAGGGCGCCGCCGTCGGGCCCTCCCGCAATGACCGGACCCCGGGCAGTCTCGATAATGTCCACCTCCACGGGGCGGCCGCCGCGGACGTGGATGGTTTCCATGCCGACGACGGCGGGCTCCCAACCGAGCGGGCCTCGCGCTTCGATGCCCGCGGGCCTCGAAGCGGCGGGCTCGGTGCCCGCAGGCGCAGCGCCCGCCGAGACGCGCCGCAGTTCCTCCTCGAAGAGGTCCTGGTAGTCGGCCATGGCGTTGGTGATGGCCCAGGCGGTGTGTCCGGTGTGGCCGAAGTGCGGCAGCCCGGGCACGCCGGGGAAGGCGAACCCGATGGCGTCGAACTCCGGGCACGCGAGCCGCACCTGCTGGTACACGCCAGGCAGTTCCAGCAGGCGATGGGGGTCGCCGGCGATAAGTGGCCTGCCGCTAGCCGTCGCGGAACCGTGTGCCGCCCACGCGTTGCTGCCGGACCATACCGGGGCCTCGATGCTGAACAGGCCCACGGCATCGGGACCCAGTGTTTTGGCCACGTGCGCACGGAAGAGTTTGTTGGGGAACGTGGAGAACAGGATGTGCTGGACCAGGAAGATGCCAAGCGGCGTCCACGCGTGCCACGGCGTAGGCGCCGTACCCGATTCCTCGAACTCGGGCCCGCCGCGCAGCCCGTCTTCCAGGGCCTGGTTGATGCCTGTCACGTAACTTTCGCACCACCGTCTGGTGCCGTCGTCGAGCCCTTCGAAGCAGCGGCGCGCCGTGTCATCCAGCCTGGCCTGCCTGGCGAAGCGGTCCCAGTGGAGGCCGTCCGCACCCATCATTTCAGCGGTGCGGCCTTCCGAGCGCCAGCGTTCGAGCTCGATCTGCCACGAGCGGTCCGCCGCCGCATTCATGCCCTGAAGGCGGGCGAGCTGGTTGGCGGACTCTGCCCACAAGTGCGGAATTCCCCACCGGTCGCGGTACGTTCCGGCGCCGCCTGCGGGAGCGGGGCCGTGCGTCGGGGATTGCGGCATCGTCGCGGGCTACTTTCAAAGGTTAGGTAAGGCTTACTTTGGTTCAAGATAAGTGGACTCGGTCCTGTTCGCAAAATCCGGCCGGTTCGTGAAGGAAGTGTTGCTTGGACTGCGGATGGCGACGCGTTGCCCTCGCCGACGCCGGCGAAACGCTGCCGCGGGGGTGGCGGATATCGCATGAAGCGGGTAGGTAGGTCCCTAGTCGATGCCTTAGGGGTAGCATTCCGGCGTTAATAGATCATTTGTGATATTTTTTAGCCATGAGTCAGGAAACCGCCGAGCACATTGCTGCCACGCTGAAAGACGCCCGCATGGAAAAAAACTGGACCCAGGGCCAGCTCGCCGAGGCGCTTGGAACCAGCCAAAGCGCCATCGCACGGATGGAGCAGGGCAAGCAGAACCTCAGCCTCAAGATGATCCAGCGGCTCGAGACGATCTTCGAAAGGAGCATCGTCAAGGTGGGCAAACCCCAAATGACCCACCTGCGGATCGAGGGTGGCCGCACACTGTCCGGAGCCGTGGATGTCAACAGCAGCAAGAATGCCGGCGTCGCCCTGCTTTGCGCCAGCCTGATTAACCGCGGCACCACCGTGCTGCGCCGCCTCGCCCGGATCGAAGAGGTCAACAGGATCGTGGAGGTGCTGACAAGCATAGGCGTCGAATGCACCTGGCTCAACGACACGGACCTCCGGCTCCGCCGCCCTGCCGTTCTGGACCTTGCCGCCATGGACGTGGACGCCGCCCGCCGTACGCGCAGCGTGATCATGCTCCTCGGCCCGCTCCTGGATGAGTCTTCTGAATACCGCCTGCCGTACGCCGGAGGCTGCGATCTGGGCACCCGCACTGTGGAGCCGCACATGCAGGCACTGCGCCAGTTCGGGTTGTCTGTGGAGGCAACCGCCGGTTACTACACGGTGCAGGCTCCGAAGCCGGACGCCCGGCACCGCTCCTTCGTGCTGACGGAGCGCGGGGACACCGTTACGGAGAACGCGATCATGGCCGCCGCGCACCGCGAGGGAACCACCGTGATCCGCAACGCGAGTCCGAACTACATGGTCCAGGACCTCTGCTTCTACCTGGAAATGCTCGGCGTGCAGATCGATGGCGTGGGTACCACCACGCTGAAGATCACCGGGCGGCCGGTGGTCGATGCCGACATTGAATACTTCCCGTCCGAGGATCCCATTGAAGCGATGAGCCTGATCACGGCCGGCATCGTCACAAACTCCGAAGTGACCATCCGCCGCGTTCCCATCGAATTCATGGAGATTGAACTGGCCACGCTTGGGCAGATGGGCCAGCAGCTGGAGATTTCCGGGGAGTACATGGCGCGGAACGGCCGCACCCGGCTGGTGGATGTGACCACCAAGCCCTCCGAGCTGCGGGCGCCGGAGGACAAGATCCATCCCATGCCGTTTCCGGGGCTGAACATTGACAACCTGCCGTTTTTCGCGGTCATCGCCGCCAACGCCAACGGCCAGACCATGATCCACGACTGGGTCTACGAGAACCGTGCCATCTACCTCACCGAGCTGAACCGGCTCGGCGCGCAGGTGCAGCTGCTGGACCCGCACCGGATCTACGTCAACGGTCCCACCAAATGGCGTGCCGCTGAGGTGGGCTGCCCGCCGGCCCTCCGCCCGGCCGCCTGCCTGTTGCTGGCCATGCTGGCCGCGCGGGGTGTGTCGGAGCTGCGAAACATCTACGTCATCGAGCGCGGCTACGAAGACCTGGCCGAACGGCTCAACACCATTGGCGCCAAGGTGGAGTACTTCCAGGACTAGGTTCCGGGACCGGCCAGGGGCGCAGCCCGTCCCTGGCCGGTCTGCCGCAGCCTTGGCCGCGTGACGCACAATATAGACATGCGAACATTCGGCGTCGAGGAAGAACTCCTGATCGTTGATCCAGAGTCGGGGCTGCCGCTTGCGTTGGCGGATGCCCTGCTCGCGGAGCATCGACTTGCGGCCGACGACGCCCCGGCAGACCAGCAAACGCTGGAAACCCGGAACAAGGCCACCTACGACGACGAAATGGGCTTGAGCGCCGAACTGAAGCTTGAGCAGATCGAGACCCAGACGCGGCCGTGCCTTGAGTACGCCGATCTGCTGCCGCAGATCCGTGCGGGCCGCCTGCTCGCAGACCAGGCGGCCCGGAAGTACGGCGCCCGGGTGGCCGCACTGGCCACCTCCCCGTTTGGTTTGGCGAGCCACACCACCCCGGACCCCCGGTACGCCCGCATGCTGGAGCGGTTTGGCCTGACCGCGCAGGAGCAGCTGACCTGCGGCTTCCACGTCCACACCTACATCGAGTCCGAAGACGAGGGCGTTGCCGTCCTGGACAGGATCAGGGACAAGCTGGCCGTTCTCACCGCCCTGAGCGCCAACTCGCCGTTCTGGATGGGGCTGTCCACGGGGTTCGAGAGTTACCGCACCCAGGCCTGGAACCGGTGGCCCACCTCGGGGCCGTCCGCCATTTTCGGCACGTACTCCCAGTACCGGCGGGTGGTGAGGCGCCTGCTGGACAGCGGCGTGATGCTGGACGAAGGCATGATCTACTTCGACGCCCGGCTGTCCCGGAACCACCCCACCGTTGAGGTCCGCGTGGCCGACGTCTGCCTCCGGGCCGAGGACGCTGCCCTGATCGCCGTCCTGGTGCGGGCTTTGGTGGAGTCGGCCAGCCGGGAATGGCGGGAGGGGGTGGAGCCCGCGCCGGTGCCCACCGTGCTGCTGCGGATGGCGGCCTGGCAGGCGAGCAGCAGCGGCATGGGCGGCGAGCTGCTGGACTTTGGCACCTTCCGGCCTGCCCCCGCGGCGGACGTGGTCCGGTCCCTCGTGGACTACCTGGCGCCCGTCCTTGCCGAGCAGGGCGAGCTGTCTCTGGCCCGCCAAGGCGTGGAGGACATTATTTCGCGGGGCACCGGCTCCGCCGAGCAGCGCCGGGTCCGGGACGCCGCCTTGGAATCAGCGCCCGACGACGGCGGGCTGGGTGCCGTCGTTGCCCACGCCGTGGGTATCACGATGCGGGAAACCTCCGGCCTTCCGGACGTTGATGAGGCACCGGATTTGCTGCGGGTGCGCCAGGTCTGACCTGTCCGTTCGAATCGTCGCTGCCCATTCCCAATGGATCCGCCTGCTGGCTACTATTGGCCAACGGCGCGTCACTGTGCGCACGGAACACCATTTGCGCACGGAATGACAAGGGGGACCATGGAACATCTGACGCGCCGCGGCGCCATGCTGGGATTTGGGCTGGCGGCTGTCCACGCCGGGTTCAGCGCGGCAAGCGCCTCCGCAGCCCCAATTCCTGCCGTCAGCCTCACGCCGGCGTCGGGTCCGGCCGGCACCAGGGTTGCCTTGGCAGGATCAGGATTCCCCAAGTCCGCCGCCGGAACCGTCACCGGCGGCGCAGCGACCGTCACCTTCCAGACCACAAAATCCGGGGCCTTCAGTGCACAGGCCACCATCGCGGCAACAGCCCAAGGCCAGGCCGGCCTGAGTGTCGCTGTTGGCAGGACTGCGGTGACCACTTCCTTCGTTGTCCTCGCCGGCGCCCCTGCTGCCGGCACACCGCTGCTCCGCTTCGGCGTCGCCACTCCCGGTGGAGCGGCGGCGGGGGCGGAGCTTGACGCCGTCGCGGATCTGGTTGGTGAAAGCCCTGGCATTGTCCTGTCCTACAAAGATTTCCGCCAACCTCCTCCCGTGGCGGAACTGGACTCGGTGGTGAGCCGGGGTGCGACGCCGCTGGTCACGTGGGAGCCCTGGATCGCAGGGAGCGGGGTGTCCCAGCCCGCCTACTCGGTGGCCCGGATCGCTGCCGGCGACTTCGACCCCTACATCACCCAGTGGGGAACCACCCTTGCTGCCTGGGGCAGGCCGCTCATGCTCCGGTTCGCCCACGAAATGAACGGCGACTGGTATCCGTGGTGCGAGGCCGTGAACGGAAACCAGCCCGGCGATTACGTCAGGGCCTGGCGGCATGTTCACGATCTGGTCACAGCGGGCGGCGCCGCCAACGTCAACTGGGTATGGGCACCCAACGGCGGCGGATCCGTGGACCCCGCGCTGCTTTACCCCGGGAATGCCTTCGTGGATACGGTGGGCCTGGACGCCTACAACTGGGGGACCACGCAGGCCTGGAGTTCCTGGCAAATGCCCTCTTCCTTGTTCGGACCCCACCTGGCACAGCTCCGCACCATCGCACCGGGCAAGCCGATCATCATTACGGAGACGGCCAGCGCTGAGGCCGGCGGGAACAAGCCGGACTGGAACACGGCCCTGGTTTCATACTTGCGCTCGCAGCCGGATGTCACCGGGCTTGTCTGGTTCAACTTCACCAAGGAGACGGACTGGCGGATTGACAGCAGCCCTGGCTCAGCCTCGGCTCTCGCCGCGGCGCTGGCCGCCCGGCGGTAGCCCGGCCTCCTCATACCGCATCAACTGGACCCCCACGGCAGCCTCCACCAAGTAGAAAACAAGCGGCGGGATGTCCCTGGTTCCCGCCAGGATGATGCCGAACACGGGAACGCCGGCCAGCGCAGTGGCGCCGGTCCAGGGTTTTAGCGGCAGCAGCAGGAGCGCGGGCCCCAGGGCCGCGAGGGCGCCGATATGCAGGACTGCGTAGGTCAGGAACGGCCAGTTTGGACCCCGCCGGTAGGCGAACCTTTCCAGGTCCGCGGCACGCCCGGCGAGGGCAACAATGAACAGCGGTGCACCGGCGAGCAGGGCCCCTGCTGCTCCGGCGGCAAGGTTCTCGGCGGGCCCGGACCGGACGGACCGGGCGAAGCGGACAAACCCGACGGGTACCGCCGCGGTGCCTGCCGCGGCCAGGAACTGACCGGCCACCCAGCGTCCGCGGCCCCGCTGCAGCATCGCCAGCCTGGCTGCCGGGTCCTTCGTGACGTGCACCGTCCCTACAAAGGAGATCCCCGCCAACCAGCAGCAGCTTGCCGCGACGATGACCGCGCCGGCGCGTTTGTAGTCAACAGTCCGGAGAACCAACAGTCCCGCGGGTCACACAGCCCGCGTGGCAGCGGAATCAGACGGTCAGGCGCCTACCGCCAGCCGGATCCCCAGCGTGAGCATTACCACCGCGACGAAGCCGTCGAGGACGCGCCACGAGGAAGGCTTCGCAAAGAAGGGCCGCAGGATCCGGGCCCCGAATCCCAGGGCGCTGAACCAGGCGAGGCTGGCGGCGATTGCGCCCGCGCCGAACAACCAGCGCAGGTCCTGCGTCTGCTGGTTGGCCACCGATCCCAGCAGCAGAACCGTGTCCAGATAAACGTGGGGGTTGAGCCAGGTCAGGGCCAGCACCGTGCTCAGGGCAGCGCCAAGGCCGACGGCGGGCTGCCGTCCTGATGCCGTCAGGGTGCCCGGACGCACTGCCCGGCGCGCGGCCATGACGCCGTACGCCACCAAGAACGCGGCTCCGGCAAACCGGACCACATCCACGATGACCGGGTTGGCCTGCAGCAACGCCCCTACCCCGGCGATGCCCGCGGCGATGAGGACCGCATCGGAAACGCCACAGACGATGACGACGGCGGCCACATGCTCGCCGCGGATACCCTGCCGCAACACAAAGGCATTCTGGCTGCCGATGGCAACAATAAGGGCGAGCCCTGTGCCGAAGCCCAGCGCGGCCGGTGCCAGCAGTCCTGCGAAGTCCATGTCCTCCAATTTAGGGCGGGGCATAGAATTAGGCCAGCTAAATATTCTTACTTCTATTAAGGAATGCTAATGAAGTCCTTCCAGCTGGAGCAGCTTCGGACGTTCGCCGCGGTGGTGGAAGAAGGCACCCTGGAAGCGGCCGCCCGCAGCCTCTACGTCACGCCGTCGGCCATCTCGCAGCGGCTGAAGGCGATGGAGGATGCAGCCGGCCAGATCCTCCTGCAGCGCACCAGCCCGGTCCGCCCCACCACCGCCGGCGAGGCCGTGCTGCGGTTTGCCCGGCAGGTGCGGCAACTGGAATGGGATGCCCGGCAGGAGCTCGACGGCACCGTGGCCACACCCGGCTCGCCCATCCCGCTGGTGGTCAACGCCGACTCCTTATCCACCTGGTTCCTGCAGGCGCTGGCCAGCCTTCCCCCCGACCTCGGCGCCTGCTTTGAACTCCACCGGGAAGACGAACAGCATTCCGCACGGCTGTTGCGCACCGGAGCGGTGATGGCTGCCGTCACCGCAACGCCGGAGCCCGTCCAGGGTTGCAGCGTCGAGCCGCTGGGCTCCCTGCGCTACCGGGCGGTGGCGAGCCCGGGCTATGTGCGGCGCTGGTGGCCGGGCGGCCCCGGGCTGGCAGCCGGCAGCCGGGCGCCGGTGGTGGACTTCGACCGCAAGGACGATCTGCAGACCGGTTTCTTCCGTAACCTGACGGGCGCGGACCTGGCAGCGCCGCGGCACTATGTGCCGTCGTCGGGCGAGTTCGCGCAGGCCATCCGGCTGGGTCTGGGCTGGGGGCTGCTGCCGGAGCAGCAGTGCATGGCCGACGTCGGAAAGGGGGACCTCGTGGAGCTTGCGCCCGGGAAACCCGTTGATGTCGCGCTCTACTGGCAACGCTGGAAGATCGACTCCCCGGTGCTCAACCAGCTGACCGGCGCCGTGCATGCGACGGCCTCCACGCACCTCCGCCAACCCTGAGCCTCCGGTCAGCAGTACCACTCGCCCGCCATAGGCGGGCCGGGAGCGGCGGCGTTCCGGAAAGGCTTTGGCTCGATCAAAGTCACGGCTGAGATCGCCGGCCACATGTGGCAGACCTCGGTATTTCCGGACAGCACGAGCGGCTCGAAATCCGGCGCGACGGTGAGCCACCCGGCGCGGCCCGCCCCTAGGCCTGCTTCAGCGCCTGTTCGAGGTCGCCGATGAGGTCCTCCACATCCTCCAGGCCCACGGACAGGCGCACCACACCGTCGCTGAGCCCGATGGCCGCACGGCCTTCGGGGCCCATGGCGCGGTGGGTGGTAGTGGCCGGATGGGTGATGAGCGACTTGGCGTCGCCCAGGTTGTTGGAGATGTCGATGATCCGCAGGGCGTCCAGCAGCGCGAAGGCGGCATCCTTGCCCGTGCGGCCGCCCGTCGCGGCAAGTTCGAAGGTGAGCACTGTGCCGCCGGCCTTCATCTGCCTGGCCGCGAGCTCGTACTGGGGATGTGATTTCAGCAGCGGGTACTTGACCCAGCTGACGGCCGGCTGCTGTTCGAGCCACTCGGCCAGCCGCAGCGCGGAGGCGGAGGAGTGGTTCACGCGGAGCGACATGGTTTCCAGGCCCTTGGTGAGCACCCAGGCATTGAACGCGGAGAGGGCCGGGCCGGTGTGACGCATGAGCTGCTTGACCGGGCCATTGATGAACTCTGCCGTACCAAGGATGGCGCCCCCCAGCACCCTGCCCTGGCCGTCGATGTGCTTCGTGCCGGAGTACACAATCACGTCCGCGCCGAACTGCCCGCAGCGCTGCAGCAGGGGAGTGGCAAAGACATTGTCGACGACGACGGTGGCCCCGGCGGCGTGCGCCAGCTCGCTGACCGCGGCGATGTCCACAATCTCCTGCATGGGGTTGGACGGCGATTCGAAGAACACGGCAGTAGTGGGTTCCGACAGGGCTTCGCGCCACTGGTCCAGGTCGGGCCCGTCCACAAACACGGTCTCCACACCCCAGCGCGGCAGGATCTCGTTCAGGATCACAAAGCAGGAGCCGAACAAGGAACGCGCAGCAACCACGCGGTCCCCGGCAGCCAGCAGGGCACCCAGGGCGGTGAATACCGCTGACATGCCCGACGCCGTCGCGAAGCACGCTTCGGTGCCTTCAAGCAGGCGGAGGCGCTCCTGGAAGGTGGCCACTGACGGGTTGCCGTACCGGGAGTAGACAAACCGTTCGTCTTCGCCGGTGAAGGCGCGCTCGGCCGCGGCCGCGGACTCGTAGACAAAGCCGGAGTTCAGGAAGACCGGCTCGGTGGTTTCCTGGAAGTTGGTGCGGTCCAGGCCGCCGCGGACTGCCTGCGTGTCGGCGCTCCAGCCGGCGGCTTCTTCGTTGAAGGTCATCTAGCGGCTTCCCAGGTTGGTGGGCAGGCCGCTGTTCTTCCAGCCGTTGACGGTGCGCTCGCCGTAACGGTCCGGCACACCTTCAAAACCCTCCAGGACGTTGTAGGACGTGAACCCTGCCTGCGTCGCTGCAATGGCGGCGGCGACGGAGCGCTGGCCCGAGCGGCAGATGAACAACAGTTCCGTTGCGCTGTCCTCGGGGGCCTGCTGCGTGAGGTCGGTGATGAAGTCGGCGTTGGGGATGCCGCCGGCGAACGTCCATGGAATGAACAGGGGATCGTTGTCCGTGGCCTTTGTGTCCGGAATGCCGATGTGCGCCCATTCGCCTTCGGTGCGGACGTCCACCAAAATGGCGCCCTGCTCCAGCTTGGCCCACGCTTCGTGCGGGGTGAGGTCTCCGGCGTAGCTCATGCGTGGCCCTCGCCGTCGAACTCGAGGTCCTCGCTGGCGGACAGGTCATCCACGGCGGTGGCGACGGCGGCATCCGCGCTGGCGATGGCCGACGGGAGGATAAGTGCCTGCGCGACGATCACCTGGCCGCCGTTGGACGTTGCGGCCGGGCTGCCGTGCAGGACATACCCTTCGGCCAGGGCCGTGGAAATCCGTTCACAGAAGGACCTGTCATCCGGCCCGGTCACAAGCCGGTACGACAGTTTTTCTTCAGGGGCAGGTGCGTCAGACACGACGGATCTCCTTCTCTCACGCTTGCAGCTCGAATGTCGATATGCCGAGTATTCACCTGAGGCACCCCGCCGCGAAAGGGAGGGTTGCCGACCGGCCAGTCAGGGCTTGGCGCCGGTTCTCATTACTCCCCAAAAACGTAACATCCGGGGCACCCGGCTGCACCGCCGCCGTCGTCATGTTCCGTAACCAATCCGGGGCCTCCAGCCCCGGCCAGGGGGCCGGACAATCGAGGCATCGGGAACACGGCGGTGAACCTTGTGACAGGAGCGTGCACGCAGAACCTGGCAGCGGTGCGGTGACGATCAGCAGGCACGCCTGCGAAGACCGATAGAGTTTTCGCGGCGGCACCGGCCGCCAGCACAAAAGCCGTCCTGGGGGAGGGTCCACACCGCTATGCCAACACTCTTCGCAAACAGGGGCGTGCCGCCGTCGGCCGTGCCCGGAGTACGGAGCACTTTGCCGGCCGCCCTTGTTGCAGCCCTGCTCCTCCTGGTCAGCCTGTTGTCCGCGGGCCCGGCCCACGCGGCCCGGCCTGAGCCGGAGGAGGGCAAACCCCTGCTCGGAGCTGTCCTTGAATGGGGCGAGGACTCGGCGGCGGGATTTGCCGAGCGGCTGGGGGCTTCGCCCGCGCTGCTGGACCACGAAATCTCGCTGCCCGTGCGGTCCGGGGAGGAACAGAACGTCCGGGACTTCTTTGACCAGGCTGCAGGGCAGGGGGCCCATGCCATGCTCACCGTGCGCCCCTCCATGGCGCTGGGCCAGGTGGATGCCGCAGCCGCAAGGGCCTTCGCGGCCAAGGCTAAGGAGCTGGCCTCTGCTTTCCGGGGCACGCTGCTGATCCGGTTCGCCCCCGACATGAACTCAAGCTGGGTGGAGTGGGGTCAGCAGCCGGCCGCCTACAAGGAAGCGTTCCGCACCATTGCTGCGGAGTTCAAAACCGGGGACGACGCCGGCACCGTGATGGTGTGGCAGCCGTACCTTGGGCGGGACTACCCGTTTGAACGCCACCGGGACGCCCCCGCCGCCGGGTCCGAGGGATACGCCCTGCTGGACACCAACGGGGACGGAAGCTGGAACGGTGCAGACGCAGCATACGCGCCCTACTACCCCGGCGATGACGCGGTGGAGTGGGTGGGGCTGACGGCCTATCACGATGACACCGGCGGCAAGGCCGCGGTCAATACCCTCCCCGCCGGCGGTGAGCTCACCGCGATGGTGACGCAGGCAGGGAGCGAAAATTTCTACGCCACATACGCCGCCGGCCGGGACAAACCGATGCTCCTGCAGACGGCCGCCTTTTACAGCCCTGTTGCTGGCGGCGCTGCGGAAGCGGACATCAAGGGGGCCTGGTGGGACCAGACCCTCGCGGCCGCCACAGCGGACGAATTCGACCGGATCGCCGCCGTCGTCTGGGACGAACGGACCAGCACCCGTGATACCGGTGTGGTCAGCATCGACTGGCGAATTACCGGCAACGCCGGCATCGCGCAGGCTGCCGGCGACGGTCTGGCCGCGTCCGGCCTGACCACCGGCCCGGTCACTGCTGTCAGCGGAGGGCAGCAGGCTACGCAGGCCAATTCCCTGGCCGGTCCTGCTGCCTGGAGTGTCGGGGCGGCCATGGTGATCCTCCTGATTGCCTTGTGGCAGTTGCCACGGCGCGTAGGCGTGATTTCCGGCTGGGGCTACGGGGATCCGTCCAAGCGGGATTTCAGGGTGGACCTCCTCCGGGGCCTGGCCATTGTTTTTGTGGTGGTCAACCACCTGGGCATGACATCGCTCTTCCAGCTGCTGACCCAGGAAGCGGTGGGGTTCGTTTCCGGCGCAGAGCTGTTTGTGCTGTTCTCCGGCCTGGTGGTGGGGATGGTGTACGGGCCGAGGGTGAGGGACGATTTCGGCAAGGTGGTGGATCTGACGTCCCGCCGGGCCGGAAAGCTGTACGTCACCGCCCTCGCGGTCCTCATCGGTGTCTTCCTGCTCTCGCTGCTGCCCTTCTTCCAGACCGACGCGCTGACCACCTACGTTGACCAGGGCACCGGCGGCGCGGGACACAACGCCGCCGGCCGGACCTATGACCTGTACGCAGGAATGGAAACTCTCCTGCAGTTCCCGGTGCCCGCCCAGGTCCTGCCCGCCATCGTCCTCCTGCAGTTCGGTCCCTGGCAGTTCAACGTGATGGGCCTTTACGTGGTGCTGCTGCTGGCCAGCCCCCTGATCCTCGCCGCGCTCAACCGCGGCAAGGCCCTGTGGGTTCTGGGCGGCACGCTGGGGATCTACGCCGCGGGTGCTGCCACCCGGGTCAGGCTGCTGCCCTCCCAGTTCGAGGACTCCTTCCCGCTCCTTGTCTGGCAGGTCCTGTTTGTGGTCGGCCTGGTGGCGGGCTACCACCGGCGCCGCATCGTCGCCTGGCTGTCGGCGCACCATTGGGTCGTGGTGGCGTCCACGGTGCTGGCGTTTGTTTTCGCCTTCCTGTCCTGGTGCAACCCCTACCTGGCCAACGGATTCGACCTGCGCCTGGCCGTCATTCCGGACACCGCCTACCGGGCCATGTACGACGCCTTTTTTGCCCGCACCTACCTGGACCCCGGCCGGCTCCTCAACGTCCTGGTCCTGGTGGTGGCGGCCTATGCGTTCCTGACCGCGTACTGGAAGCCGGTGGAGCGGGCCCTGGGCTGGTTCCTGATTCCGCTGGGGCAGGCCACGCTGTACGTCTTCATCATGCACGTTGTGCTCATCGCCGTGATCGCCAACATCCCGGCACTGCGGCAGGGCGACATCCTGGTCAATACGGCCGCCTATGCGGTCATCCTGGGGCTTCTCTGGGTGATGGTGAAGAAGCGGGTCCTGTTCGGCATCATCCCCACCTGAGCCGCTGTCCGCTGACCCCTTAAGCCCGCTTACCGGGCGTCAGGCCTTAAGGATCAGGGCCTCGCCCTGGCCGCCGCCGCCGCACAGGGCCACCACGCCGGTGCCGCCGCCGCGGCGTTTCAGGGCGAGGGCCTGGTGCAGCACGAGGCGGGCCCCAGAGGCACCCACCGGATGTCCCAGGGCAATGGCCCCGCCGTCGGCGTTGATTCTTTCGGCGTCGATCCCCAGGTCCTTCGCAGACTGCACCACCACCGAGGCGAAGGCCTCATTGATCTCGATGAGGTCCAGATCTGCCACGGTCAGGCCCTCGAGTTTCAGGGCGCGCCCGATGGCCCGGGAAGGTTGGGAGTGCAGGGAGCCGTCTGGTCCGGCAGTCTGGCCGTGGCTGCCGATCTCAGCGATCCAGCTGAGCCCGGCCGCTTCCGCCGCTGCCTTGCTGGCCACCACCACGGCGGCTGCGCCGTCGGACAGCGGCGAGGAGGACCCGGCGGTGATGGTGGCGGTGTCCGCTGTGGAGAAGGCGGGTTTCAGCGCCGCGAGGGTCTCGGGCGTCGTGCCCGGCCTGATCCCTTCGTCTGTATCAATCACGACGGCGGCGCCGCGGCGCTGCGGGACCTCCACCGGAGCGATCTCCTCGGCCAGGTACCCGGCCGTCCGGGCGGCTTCGGCCCGTTGATGGGAACGGGCAGCGACGTCGTCCTGGGCCTGGCGGCCGATGCCAAGGCGTGCATTGACGGCGTCCGTAGCGGAACCCATCAGCTCGCCGGTGCGGGGGTCCTGCAGGCCGTCAAAGTTCAGCGCATCCAGCAGCGGCGCATCGCCGATGGCAACGCCGCTCCGGAGCCGGGGCAGCAGGTGCGGAGCGTTGGTCATGGATTCCTGGCCCGCTGCGACAATGAAGTCGGCCTCGCCGGCGCGGATCATCCGGGCGGCATCGATCACGGCGGTCAGCCCGGACAGGCACAGTTTGTTGATGGTCACGGCGGGCACGTCCCACCCGATTCCGGCGGCGAGGCTGGCCTGCCGTGCGGGTCCCTGGCCGGCGCCGGCCTGGATGACCTGGCCCACGATCACGGCCTGGACCTGCTCCGGTGCCACGCCCGTCCGGTCCAGCGCATGGCGGATGGCGTGGGCGCCAAGTTCGGTGGACGTCAGCCCGGCCAGGCCGCCGCGGAACCGGCCGAAGGGAGTGCGGGCGCCGCCCAGGATGACCGGGGTGCGGTCGGCGGTGCCGCCGGCTGCTGCTGGGGACGGATCAACCTTGGCGTCGTTGCCCATGATGGTGCCTTTCGGTGGTGCGGTACTGCCAGCATTTCACGATTTCCGGCTGTTCGGCGCGGGTTTACTGACCGTAGCCGACGTTTACCTCAGCGAAATATGAACGGTACAACACCGAAATTGTCACGTCCTTTGATGAAACATTCTGTCCCTACGCTCACTGTTGTAACGCTTCGGTGAAAGGGAAAAAATTGACAGATGCGACTCGCAGGAATTTCCTCCGCTACGTAGGCATGGTGGGTGGCGCCGGGGTTATGTACCAGACCATGGAGGCCATGGGACTTGCCCCTGACTCGGCAACACCGGCGTTTGCCGCCCCCCGGAAGGGCGACGTCAACGGGGCGGGCAAATCGGTGGTGGTGCTGGGCGGCGGAATCGCGGGCCTGACCACCGCCTACGAGCTCGGCAAGGCCGGCTACAAGGTGACCATCCTGGAAGCGCGCATGCGTCCGGGCGGGCGCAACTGGACGGTCCGTGGCGGCACCGAGGAAACCGACCTGAAAGGGGTCACCCAGCGGGCCACCTTCTCCAAAGACCAGTACATGAATGCCGGGCCAGGCCGGATCCCGCAGCACCACATCACCCTTGACTACTGCAAGGAACTCGGCGTCGCCATCGAGCCGTTCACCAACCAAAACGCGGACGGCTACCTTTTCCGCGAGGGCAGCTCCAAGCTCTCCAACACTCCGGTCCGCCACCGTGCCGCCAAGGCAGACGTCTACGGCTACGTGTCCGAACTGCTCGCAAAAGCCACGGACCAGGGTTCGCTGGACAGCTACCTCAGCCCGGCCGACAAGGAAAACCTCATCTCCTTCCTGGGCAACTTCGGCGCCATCGGAGGCAAGGTCCCCGGAAATGCGGCGGCGAGCTACAAGTACTCGGGCAGCGGACGGAAGGGCTACTCCGTGGCTCCCGGAGCGGGCCTGGAAGCCGGCACACCCCTGGCCCCGGATGCCTTGTCCGACGTCTTCGCCAGCGGCGTCGGGAACTACTTCTCGTTCGAATTCGGCTGGGACCAGGCGATGATGATGTTCCAGCCCGTGGGCGGCATGGACAAGATCCCCTACGCCTTCGAAGCAGCCATCGGCAAGGACAAGATTGTGTACGGCGCCAGGGTCCTCTCGCTGAACAACACCGCCACCGGGGTCTCCGTGGACTACACCAACCCCGGCGGCCAGACCAAGAGCCTTGAAGCCGACTTCGCAGTCAACACACTGCCGCCCCACATCGCCGCCAAAATTCCCGGCAACCTCCCCGCCGACGTGCTTGATGCCCTCAAATTCGCCACCCCCAGCGACGCGGGCAAGATCGGCATCGAGTACTCGAGGCGGTGGTGGGAAGAGGACCACCGCATCTACGGCGGCATCACCAACACCAACATCGACCTGGGCAACATGTGGTACCCGTCCACAGGATTTCATGGCCAGCGCGGCACCATGGTGGGCTACTACAACACGGGCGCCAGCGCCCGCGCCTACCAGCCCCTGTCGCCCGAAAAGCGCCTTAGCCGCGCCCTTGACCAAGGCGCGCGCATCCACGGCGACGTATACAAAAAGGACGTCTCGGCGTCGTTCTCGGTTGACTGGGGCAGCACCGAATTCTCCGAAGGCGCATGGGTGGGCTGGCCGTCGCAGACGGATGCCAAGTACGTCAAGCTGCTGGAGCCCACTGGCAACATCTACTTCGCCGGCGATCACCTGAGCCACGCCATCGCCTGGCAACACGGTGCCATGACCTCCGCCAGGGCGGCAGTCACCGCGCTGCACACCCGCGTGGCCGCGGCGGTGGCCGGATGAGCGCCCCGTCCGAACACCGCGACAGCACCCCGACCCCCGGAAAGAAGCCCATGATCCGCCGCACCTCCCTGATCGCAGCCGGCGTTGCCGGCCTGTGCCTCACCGCCACCGCCGCTTTCGCCGGACCGGCCGTTTTCGAGGACCTCACCGCGCCCAAACCGGGAACCACAGTCTCCAACCTGCCGGCCGGCCAGGACAACCCGATGATCGCTTCGGGCGTCGCCATCGGCGCCAACACCGCCATCTACAAGACCAGCGGCCTGGGCCCGTCGGCACTGAACAGCGCGGCGCCCGCCGGCAGCGAACAGCGGTACATCGATACGGCTGTCTTCCCCGGCGGTGTGCTTCCCGCCGGGGTCACCATTACCGAGGCGCAGGGGATCAACGCCCTGCGCCGGATTGGCGAGAACCTCGCGCAGGCAGGATTGGATTACGACGACGTCATCACCATGCGCGTCTTCCTCCAGAACCCTGCCGGAACGGAGAAAGCCGACTTTGACGGCTGGAACCGTGCGTACCGGCAGTACTTCGCAAACACGAGCCTCGCCGATGGATCCCCTGTGAAGGTTCCGCTCGGGTCGGCGGCTCCGGCGGACCCCCTGGTGGTGAACGACGCGAGGCCCTCACGGTTCGCCCTGGAGATCGAGAACCTGCCTGTCAACGGGTGGCTGGTTGAAGTGGAGGTGGACGCAGCCTACCCGGCCCCCTCAGGGAAGTAGGCGGGACAGCAGGAAGGGCCGGGGTGACCCGGCCCTTCCTGCTGTCCTGTGCTGTTCGTTATTCGAAGGATGCGCGGCGGCGGTCCGACAGCCTGGTGTTCCAGACGTCAGGCTTGATGACCTGGAAGCGCCGGCCGGTCAGGGCTTTGACGGTCAGCCGGATGTAGTTGTCCTTGGGGCCGGCCTGCCATGGTTCCAGGCTCAGGGCGTCGACGGCATCCTTGTCGGCCTGATCCTCGATCACCTCAGTGTCTCCGCGTGCCACAACGCTCCAGGCCTCTTCGGTGTGGGGATCGTAGCCGTCAATCTCCAGCGCGGCCGGGCGGGCCGCCTCGGCGCCCCAGAGCTTGGAGCCGCCTGCGGTCCGGAAAACGATGCTCCGGCGGTGCACAACGTAATTCACCGGAAAAATCTCGGGATGGCCGTCCACCACAAGAGCCAGGCGCCCTACAGTGTCGTCTTCAAGCAATTCCCAGCACTGGTCGAAGGTCAGGTTGTCAGCGGGCTGCGTGTGCGAGTTCATGGACCACACCTTACGGATGATCCTGCCTTTGCAACAGGGCCTTGACGAGGGCGTCAAGGATGGGAAGCTGGCCCTTGACGAGCTTGTTCCGGGCCTCCGCTTCACTGACCCACCGGGCGTCGTCGATCTCCGGAAAATCTTGGATGGTCCCCGAGCCTTTCGGCCATTCCAGGGGGAACGTGTTGCTGACAATCCTGGCGGGCTGAAAGTCGGTCTCAGCGGCGAAGACCGTGATGAGCTTCCCGGACGGCTGCCGGAACTCGCCCAGGGAAACGTAGTCAACGGCAGGTGGCGGTGTGCCGATTTCCTCGGTGAACTCCCGCCGGGCAGCCACCAGCGGATCTTCGTCGGGCTGGTACTCACCTTTGGGGAGGGACCAGGAGTGGGCCTGCTTGCCGGCCCAGAACGGTCCGCCCATGTGCGCTATCCAGAGTTCCAGCCCGCCTGCCGGACCGTGCCGGTAGAGCAGGATGCCCGCGCTTCGAACAGGCACGGCGGCCTACTGGATCCCTGCGTACAGCGCGTTCAGTTCGGCAGTCAGCTGTTTCTGCAGGGCCGGCGTACCGATTTCCTTGCCGTCGATGTGGTTCACGGGCGCCAGCAGCCGGATGCTGGAAATCAGCCATACGGCATCGGCGTCCAGCAGGTCCTGCGGCTCCAGCGGGCCGTAGCCCAGCTCCCAGCCCGCCGCCTTCGCTGCGGTGAAGAGCGCATTCTGGGAGGTGCCGGGGAGGATGCCGGTGTCCAGCTGGGGTGTAATGAGCCGGCGGACGGTGCGGGCGCCTGCGCCGTCGTCGACCGTTTCCACGTGGGCCAGCAGGACCGTTGACGTGGGGCCCTCCAGGACGCGGCCGTCGGTGGACAGGAAGATGACGTCGTCGGCCCCTTGCTTGTGTGCGTGCCGGAGCGCGGCCATGTTCACCGCATAGGACAGGGTCTTCGCCCCGAGCAACAGCCACGGTGCGCGTTCGGCGGCGTCACTGTCGTACCCGCGGTCCAGCAGGATGACGTCGATGCCGGCCTCGCGCTGGCGCCGGCTCAGGGCGCCGACCGGAGAAACCTGGACCCAGCACGTGGGGGAGTCGGCACCTTCGGGGCCGCGCGTGGCCACGAGCTTGACCACCACTTCGTCCTCGGCCGCGGAAGGTGCCGGGTGCTGGCTGCGGTGCTCCGCCACGCCTGTGGCGATGGCCGCGCGCCATTGGTCCTGCGCCGGGATCACCAGGTCAAGGGCCTTCGCGGAGCCGCCCAACCGGTCCAGGTGAGCCTGCAGCTTCCGCACGTCACCGCCCACCGCGAGCATGGATTCGAAGATGCCGTCACCGCGGGTGGCACCCTGGTCCGTGGCCATCAGCTGTGGCTGCGAAGCGTCGGCAAGCCGGCCGGCCGGGACCCCAGGGTCAAGGAAAACGAGCACCACGGGAGCAGGAGAAGTCATGGCTCCAGCTTAGTCGGGCCCGGCGCGGCTAAGCTGTGGTTCATTGCCCGGCCGAAACCCGTCCGCCGGTGCGCATATCCCGGGGGTTTTTCCAGTGTTGTGGCCAGTTTCGCTTGCCGGTACCGCGCCGACGTGGATTGTGGTGGTGCTGAGCATCGCGGACCTGGTGATCCGGGTCCTCGCCGTCGGCATCATTCCAGGCAACAGGCGTCCCACCACGGCCATGGCATGGCTGTTGGGAATCTTCTTTGTGCCGTTCGTGGGCCTGGCGCTGTTCCTGCTGTTCGGCAACTTCAAGCTCTCCAGCCGCCGCCGCCAGCAGCAGGAGATTGTCAACACCCGGGTGCGGGCGGGCATCTCGTCCCTGGCTGACGTCGAAAGCGACTACCCGGGCCCGGAATGGGTCAAGTCCGCCGGTGAACTGAACCGCAGGCTGGGCTCCCTGCCCATGGTGGACGGCAACTCCGTTGACCTTATTCCCGGCTACCCGGACTCGATCTTTGCCATGACCGAGGCGGTGCGGAAAGCCAAGAAGTTCGTCAATGCCGAGTTCTACATCATGAGCACGGACCACATCACCGACGAACTGCTGACGGCGATGGAAGAGGCTGCAGAGCGCGGCGTGGAAGTCCGGGTCCTGTTCGACCACATCGGCACTCTGCGGGTCAAGGGCTACCGCAACCTCCTCCGGCGGCTCAGAGCTAGCAAGATCCAGTGGAAGCGCATGCTGCCCCTGTTGCCCATCCACGGTCAGTGGCGCCGCCCGGACCTGAGGAACCACCGCAAGATCATGGTGGTGGACGGCGAACTCGCGTTCACGGGTTCACAGAACCTGATCGAGCCGTCCTACAACAACCCGAAACACCGCAAGGCCGGCCGTGAATGGGTGGAACTAATGGCCCGCCTGAGGGGCCCGATCGTCACCACCCTGAACGTGGTTTTTGCCACCGACTGGCTCAGCGAGACGGACGAGAACCTCGAACACCAGCTGCAGCTTCCGGCCAATCCGGAGCCGGGCAACGTCACAGCCCAGGTGGTGCCCAGCGGTCCCGGGTTCATCACCGAGAACAACCTGCGCCTCTTCAACACGCTGATCTACTCCGCGCAGCACCGGATTTCCATCTGCAGCCCGTACTTCGTCCCGGACGACTCGCTGCTCTATGCCATCACCACTGCCGCCCAGCGCGGCGTGGACGTGGAGTTGTTCGTCTCCGAGAAGGGCGATCAGTTCCTGGTCCATCACGCCCAGCGTTCGTACTACGAGGCCCTGCTTGAGGCCGGCGTCCGGATCTACCTCTACAAGGCGCCGTATGTCCTGCACGCCAAGCACTTCACCATTGACGACGAAGTGGCCGTTCTCGGCTCCAGCAACATGGACATGCGGTCCTTCTCGCTGAACCTGGAGGTCTCGGTCATGCTGCTCGGCGAGGACATTGTGAACGATATGCGGGCGGTGGAGAACACCTACCGGGACATCTCGCAGGAACTCCTGCTTGAGGACTGGGTCAACCGGCCCCTCGCAGCCCGTTACATCGACAACGTGGCCCGGCTGACCGCGACGGTCCAGTAACGCCCGGCTCCAGGCAGGCAGGTTAGCCGCCCGGGAAGTCCGCGCCGAGGGCGGACAACACACCGTAGGCCTTCACCCGGATCTCGTCGTACTCCTCGTCCGGCACCGAGTCGGCAGTGATGGCACCGCCGACGCCGAGGGTGAGTTCCGCCGTCGGCGCGTCCAGGGTGCCGTCCCCGGCGGTGAGGTCTCCGGCGGTGTCATCTCCTGACCGGATCACCAGCGTGCGGATGGCCACGGCGAGGTCTGATGCTCCGTTCATGGAGAAATAACCGATCGCGCCGGAGTACAGCCCGCGGGGGCCGTCCTCCAGCCGGTCAAGGATCGCCATGGTGCTGATTTTCGGTGCGCCGGTCATGGACCCTGCCGGGAAACAGGCGGCTACCGCCTCGGCCCGCGGTGAACCGGGCAGCAACTGCGCGTCGATGGTGCTCACCATCTGGTGCACCGTGGCGTAGCTTTCGATCTCGCACAGCCTGCTGACCGTGACGGAGCCCGGCTCCGCGAAATGGCTGAGGTCGTTCCGCAACAGGTCAACGATCATGATGTTCTCGGCGCGGTCCTTGACCGATGACGCCAGATCATCCCGCAGTTCCTTGTCCTGCGCAGGATCGGAACCCCGGCGGCGGGTGCCCTTGATCGGTTCGGCACGCATGCCGCCGTCGGATGTGATCCGCAGGAACCGTTCCGGCGACGTGCTGGCCACGGTCAGCCCGCCAAAACGCAGGTAGCTTGCGAACGGCGCCGGGTTTTTTGCCCGCAGGGCAAGGTAGGTACTCCAGGGCTCCGCCGCGGTGGCGGGGAGCCGGGCGGTGAGGGTGGTGGTCAGGCAGACCTCGTACGAGTTGCCCTCGTGGATTTCGTGCTGCGCGGCCGCAATCTTCTGTTTGTAGGACAGCGCTGTGTCCCGGCTGCTGAACGCCGGCCCGCCCTGACGTCCGCCGCCGTTGCTGCCGGCGGCCTGGGCGCTCGCGGTGGTGGGGCTGCTGCTGTGGGTGCCGGTGTTACCGGTGCCGGAGGCTGGTCCGGCGGTGTGGCTGACGGAGGTCCCGCGGACGGCGCTGCGCGCCGCTGCCAGCCAGGTGCCGGCGTCGGGAGCCTCCAGGGCAAGGAGCCACACCGTGCCTTCAACATGGTCCAGAACCACGGCCCGGCCAGCGAAGATCAGCGCCGCGTCGGGGGTCTGTGCGGTCACGTCCGAGCCTCCTGTTTCACGCTTCAGCTCATACCCCAGGCAGCCCAGCCAGCCGAGGGTGAAGTCGCCGGGGTAGCCGTCCGGGGTGCGGACAGCCCGGCGTCCCCAGACCGTGTCCAGCCAGCGGAAAAACGGGCCGGGCACGCGTACCGTTGCGGAGCCGGCGGTGACCACGGTTTCGCCGGTGCGGTGCATGACGGACTGGCCGTACGTCCCGCCATCGTCCGCGAGGATGCTGAAGCGGCTCCGCCCGGTGGCGGGCGACTGCTCCAGGGGCTGACCGGCGGGGGCATTGGAGGAGTCCAGCCAGACGGCGTGCGCCGAGCGGCCGTAGAGCGTCCCGAAGAGGGCGGCGGCGTCCGGCCTGCCGTCCAGCCGCTCTGCGCGGAGCCTCAGGCCGCGGCGGGCGGCGAACTCAGGGACCAGCGCTGCCCTGAGAACGGGAAGGTAGGAGAGGGCCTGCAGCACGTCCGCCGGGGCAGACCCGTCGGCATGATTAAGCACGCGGATATCGGCCTGGCCCGGGACGTCGTCGTCGGCGAGCCACTCCTCTTCCTGCGCCGCCCACTGCTCCCAGAACGGCTCATAGGTGCCGCCATCACGGTCCAGCGCCCGCTTACGGCGGACCTCGTCCGGTGAATCGGCCCAGATGACGGCGCTGAGCAGCGGCCGGGCCTCAGCGGCGGCCGCTCCCACTCCCTCGATGATGACGATCTCAGCGGGGAGCGTGACGCGCATGTCGCCGTCGTAATGGTTTGCCCAGTCCCAGCTGGTCCAGGTGGCCGACTCGCCGCGGCTCAACGGTGCCAGGACGGTGGCAACGTAGCGTTCAATTCCAGCGGCGAGGCCGTTCCAGCCCGGGTAAATGTCCTCAAGGTGAAACAGGGAGACCTTGTGGTGGTTCCGCAGTTGAGCGGCGAGTTCGATGGCCAGAGTGGTTTTGCCTGCGCCGGATCGCCCGTCAATGGCGATGATCACAGGTGCGGGGGTCATGAAATAGAGCGTACCTTCTGCTGCATCTGCTCCCGGTGCGGGGCGGGACGGCGCACTGCCGCCTGTACGTACTCGACGATACCCGGCACCGCACCGTGAATCTGCTGCCAGACGGCGTCAAAGTCCGCATGGCCGCCGTACCAGGGATCCTCGATCCCCTGGTCCAGCAGGTCACTGCCGGCGACCAGAGGGTCGAAGCTCCGGAGCATACGCACCTTGTCCATGGATTCCTGGTCCGGGGCAGCGTCGCGCAGCCAGGCATAGTGGTCGATGTCCAGGGCCAGAATCAGATCGCGCTCGCGGAACCAGCCTGCTTGCCATTCGCGGGCGACGTGATGCTGCGAGCTCAGTTTGGTGATGGCCAGCCGCCGGGCCGCGCGCTGATCGATGGGCCGGCCCACTTCGTAACCGGTGGTTCCCGCGGAATCGACGCTCACCTCATCGCTCAGCCCGCTGGCGCGGAACGCCGCGGCCAGCATGATTTCGGCCATCGGTGACCGGCAGATGTTGCCGGTGCATACGGTGATGATCCGGTACGGCCTCGACAGTGGGTTCATGGGGTTAAGCATGCTCGCTCCAGACGTTCATGGCTAGGAGTTATTCACGTGTCTTTACAAAGTTGTGAATCTTCATCACAGTGTGAGTCAAACATGGGCTGACGGGGCCAGGCAGGGCCGGGGGCAGCCTAGTGGATGACGGCGAGGAGAACGCCCACCGCAACAAAAAGGACGCCGAAGATCCGGTTCAGGATTTTCTGGCCGCGGGCGTTGTGGGTGAATCGCTGGAAGGACTTGGCGGCCAGGGCAAAGAAGAACCACATCACGAGGATGTCGATCACCACCACGGTGGCCGTGAGCATCACGTACTGCGGCAGGAGCGGCTGTTCGGGCCGGATGAACTGCGGCATAAACGCCAGGAAAAAGACAATGGCCTTGGGGTTCAGGAGATTGACCCAGAGGCCGCGCCGGAACATCGACCAGGCTGGTTCGTTCCGGAGGGCCGCGGCCTGTTCCTTGTCCAGTTCCGGTTTGCTCAGGAACTGGCGGATGCCCAGGTACACCAGGTATGCGGCGCCGGCGTAGCGGATCACGTTGAAGGCCACCGGTGAGCTGGCCACCAGCACCCCGACACCCAGGGCCACGATCACCACGTGGACCACCAGGGCGGCCTGCTGGCCAAGGATTCCCCAGATGGAGCGGCGGAAGCCTGACGTGAGGGAGTTGCTCATGGTGTTGATGGCACCTGCCCCCGGTGTGAAGCTGATCAGGGCGCCGGCGCCCGCTAGGGCGAGCCAAAGGGAGAATTGCACCAGCCAAGTTTAGTGGCACTCCGGGGCAGGTACTCACGGGTCACGGACCCCGGAGCTGCAACTGCCGTGAACCATGCATCCAGTGGTCCATGGTGCACGGGAGGCCGAGGTGGTAGCGGTCAAAGTAGTAGTGGGGCCCGTTGGACATGTATTCGGCACCTTCGAGGCCAAAATGCCCGATCATGAGGAACCCGCGCTGAAGGGCAAGTGTTCGCAACGCCTCTGCTTCTTCAAGAATCGGCGCGTCTAAGGCCGGGCACTCCGGCCAGGCCCCGGCATGGGCGATAGCAAAGTAGCGTGTCCTGTCCGTATCCAGTTGGCGCAGGATGGAGCCGAAGTGTGGCTCCATCCGCCCGGCGAATTGATGGCTGACAACCTGAATGTCCGCGAACTGCATGTTGGCATCCAGCTCAATGACAACGAGCTTGGGCAGGACAATACCTTTGGGCGCTATCAGCAGACGGGCAAGAATCTCGAGGTCAAAGCCTGCTTGAATGATCATGATCTGACGCTATTCGGGCGCAGCCGCGGGTGTCAGGGCTGAATGTTCCTATGTGGAAAAAATCAGGCAAACCGGGATGGCGGGCGCAGGTCAGGCCCGCGCGATGACCTCGCCGTTCGGGATCAGGAACCAGCCGTCGTCGGTGGATCCCCACCGGTGCCAGCCCGCGGAGATCCGCGCCAGGTCCGCGGCGTTGGCAAAGCCGTACTCCAGCGCCTGCTCCGCGAAGGCCGAATGCAGCACCCGCTCGCCCCAGACGCGGGCCTGCCATCGCCGCTGCTGTCCGGTGGCGTAGAGCCAGTTGCTGCTGGTGGGTGCGACGTCCGTGAAACCTGCGGACTGGGCCCAGGAGACCAGGCGGCGGCCGGCGTCAGGTTCGGCCCCGTTGCGCCGGGCGATCCGCTGGTACAGGTCCATCCATTCGTCCAGCTCAGGAAAGGACGGATACCAGCTCATGCCATGGAAATCGGCGTCGCGCACGGCCACAATGCCGCCCGGCTTGGCCACCCGCCGCATCTCCCGCAGTGCCTCCACCGGGTCGGTCAGGTGCTGCAGGACCTGGTGGGCGTGGACCACATCGAACGTTTCGTCGTCGAAGTCGAGGTCATAAATGTTGCCGGCTACGAACTCTGCGTTGGCCACCCCCCGTTCAGCGGCGAGCGCCGTGGCTTGGGCGATGATGTCCGGCGACCTGTCCAGGCCCGTGACCTTGCCCGGCGCCACCAGCCCCGCGAAATCGCACGTGATGCTTCCTGGCCCGCAGCCGACGTCGAGCACGGATGTTCCCGGTGTCAGGTGCGGGACGACAAATGCTGCGGAGTTCTCCGCGGTCCTGGAAGCGTGGGCGCGGACCACCGATTCGTGGTGGCCGTGCGTGTACACATCGTCGTCTTCGGGCTGCTGCGCACTCATAGACAAACGCTACCGCCGCGGTAGCGCGAATGGGAGGAGCCGGCGTCGTGCGTTCGGCCCAACTGGGTAGCAGCAGGTGTCGTTTTGACCGCCCAAAACGACATGTGCTGCTACTTACTTGGGGGCGGGGGGCTCAGGTGAGGGGCGCAGCCGGGGAGGAGGGGCCGCCGTCGGATGCTTCCTGGCGGGCGGCGATTGTGGCTTCCACCATGGCCGTCATGAAACGGGTGACCAGATCCAGCTCCTCGGGCGAGAATTCAGCCATGGCCGCGCCCATGTGGCGCGAGAGCGGCATGAACATGGCCCCGCCGTCCTGGAACGCCTTGGGCGTCATGCGGAGCTGGACCTGCCGCCGGTCCGAGCCGTGGCGTTCGCGGATCACATGGCCCGAGCTGTCCAGCCGGTCGATGAGGGCGGTGGTGGCCGGCGAACTGAGGTGCAGTTCCTTGCGGAGGACGCCGGGGGTGACAACAAGGCCTTTGGCAGTGTGGCGCATGATGACGGCGAGCGCGTTCAGGTCCGTACGGTGCATGTCCTTCCGGCTGCCGGCGGTATCGACATAGCGGTTGGCCTCGAGGCTGAAGTCCTGCAGCAACCGCACCAACGACTGGGGTGCAGAGTCAGGCGGGCGCTGGAACGCTTCGTCCGTCATGTTCCGCCTCCTTCGCTCTCGTGTGGATCCTCCAGCCCCCATAAATTATGGGCTGATCCTCGCTGCTGCCCTGACGGATATTACTGCAGCACACCCGTCACGGCGCTCTTCGCCAGATAATTGCTCGATAGACACTTATCTCTATCATGGAGATAGTCTATTATTGAAGCAATTCTACCGCTCCCGCCCCGAACCCCCGAAGGAATCATGAAAACCAGTCCCCAACACAGCGCGCGGGTTCCGTTCTGGCTGCGCTGGCTCCTTCCCGTGCTGCTGGTGCTGACGTGGATGGCGATCGCCGGCGTCGGCGGACCCACGTTCGGCCGGCTCGACGAGGTCTCGTCGAACGACCAGGCTTCCTTCCTCCCCGCCAGCGCAGAAGCCACGGCTGCGCAGGACTGGCAGGCGAAATTCCGGGACTCCAACGAAGTCCCGGCCGTCATCGTCATCGAGAATGCCGAAAAATTCACGCCGGCGCAGCTGGGCGAGGCCGCTGCGCTCAAAGCCGGGCTTGAAGGACTGGGGCTCGGCAGCGCCGTGATCGGACCCATCCCGTCCGAGGACGGCAAGGCGGTCCAGTTCATCGCCCCCATCGATTCGTCCGGCGAGGTCAAGGAGGCCGTCAAGGAACTGCGCGACACCGTCGCCGAAGCCGCCCCTGACGGCATGCAGACCTTCGTTACGGGACCGGCCGGCCTGGCCGCCGATCTGACCAGCGCCTTCGCCGGGATTGATGGCATTCTTCTGCTCGTGGCCCTGGGGGCCGTTTTCGTGATCCTCCTGATTGTGTACCGCTCCCTGCTCCTGCCCATCGCGGTGCTGCTGACTTCAGTGTTTGCGCTGTGTGCGGCCATCCTGCTCGTGTTCGGGATGGCCAAACTCGGCTGGATTCAGCTGAACGGCCAGAGCCAGGGCATCCTGTCCATCCTGGTGATCGGCGCCGCCACGGACTATGCGCTGCTGTACGTTGCGCGGTTCCGCGAGGCCCTGACCCACACCCGCAACCGGACTGAAGCTGTGCTGACTGCCTGGAAGACGTCCGTGGAGCCGATCGTGGCCTCCGGCGCCACGGTCATCATCGCCCTGCTGTGCCTGCTTTTCTCCGACCTGAACTCCAACAAGGGCCTGGGTCCTGTGGCTGCCGCCGGTATCCTGTGCTCGCTGTTCGCCGCCCTCACACTGCTGCCCGCCCTGATGGCGCTCCTGGGCCGGGCCGCCTTCTGGCCGTTCCGCCCCAAGCTGGTCCCGGAAGATCAGCGGGAACCCGAACTTGTCACCGGCCTGGAAGGGCAGAAGGGCATCTGGCGTGCCACCGGCTTGCTGGTCTCCCGCCGTCCGCGCACCGTGTGGATCGCGTCCGTCCTCCTGCTGCTGGTCGCCTCGACAGGCATCCTGCAGCTCAAAGCCAACGGCGTCCCGCAGACCGACGTCATCCTCACCGCCTCCAACGCCGTGGACGGCCAGGACGCGCTGGCGCGGCATTTCGACGCCGGCAGCGGCAGCCCCGCCGTCGTGGTTGCGGACGAAAACAAAGCTGACACGGTGCTCGCGGAGGTCAAAGCGGCCGACGGCGTGGGAGACGCTTACCTCCTGGCTGCGGGGAGTGTACCTATCACCGGCGCCCCCGGAACTCCCGGCGACCCCGATGTCCGCGAGGGCAAGGTGCTGATCAATGCCACGCTCAACTACGCGGCGGATTCCATCGAGGCCGAGGACGTCGTCAAGGCCTTGCGTGCGGATTTGAAGACGGTGGACGCCAGCGCACTCGTAGGTGGTGTGACCGCCACGGCCCTGGATACCAACACCACGGCCCAGCGCGACCTGGTGATCATCATCCCGGTGGTTCTTGTGGTGATCCTCTTTATCCTGATGCTGTTGCTGCGTTCGGTGCTGGCGCCGGTCCTGCTAGTTCTCTCCGTGGTGCTGTCCTACGGCGCAGCCATGGGCGTCTCGGCGCTGGTCTTCAACAACCTGCTGGGTTTCCCCGGGGCAGACGCGACAGTGCCGCTGTTCGGGTTCGTCTTCCTGGTGGCCCTGGGCGTGGACTACAACATCTTCCTGATGAGCCGGGTCCGCGAGGAATCGCTGAAGCACGGGACCCGGCCGGGCATCCTGCGCGGGCTGGGCGTGACCGGCGGAGTGATCACCTCTGCCGGTGTGGTGCTGGCCGCCACCTTTGCCGCACTCGGCATTATCCCCATCATGTTCCTGGTGCAGCTGGCGTTCATCGTGGCCTTCGGCGTGCTGCTGGATACGGTCCTGGTGCGATCGCTGCTGGTCCCCGCCCTGGCCTACGACATCGGCCCGCGCATCTGGTGGCCCAGCAAGCTGGGGCGGCCGGAGCTTGATAGTGCCGCGCAGCGCGCCGACGAGCCGGAGCTTGAAGCGGAGGGTGCCGGGCTACGGTAGGGCGGCTGGGCGACAGGGCGGCTCAGCCCTGCGTCCGCCACCAGGCGACAGTGTCCGCAGCCGCCTCCGCCAGAGGCGTGGGGTGCAGGCCGAGTGCGGCCTGGCTCGCGGCCGAGTCCATCACGAACGGTTTCTGGAACTGGTACAGGGTTTCGGCAAGCTCCCGGAGGTCCTTCGAGAAGACACCCATGGCCCTGAGCGCCCGGCCCGGAATCGCCCCGACCCTGGGGGCGGCCACTCCACCGGCCTCGGTAAAGGCGGTTGCCAGCTGCCGCTGCGTCACTGCCGGACCGGTGGGCGCGTGCCAAACCTTGTTCCACAACGACGGCGTCTGCGCGGCGTGGATCATCGCAGCCGCCAGATCCGGGACATAGGTGAACGAGTGGGGCTGGTCGGCGCTGCCGATGACCCACACCTTCTTTCCGGCCAGGACGGGCAAAACCATGCGCTCGCCGCCGTGTGAGTTCCGGACCCGCGGGCCGAAAAAATCGCCGGCAACCACGCTGGCGGTGCTGGTGGGCGAGGCGTCCCTGGCACTGAGCAGCTCCGTGCGGACGCCGCGCTTGCCGCCCTGTGCTGTCCGCGGGCCCGCCTCCGTCATGGGACGGTCCGGTTCGCTGTAGGAATAGAGGCTTTCGGGGAAGACAACGACGGCGCCCGCCTCGCCGGCCGCGGCCAGCACCGTTTGCTCGGCCGGGGGCAGTTCCGCCCGCCATGCGTCCGCCGTGTACGAGGAGCCGTGGATGCAGTGGAAAACGGCGGTTGCGCCGCTGAACGCGTCCCGCACCCGGTTGGGGTCCTGGACGTCGGCAGTCAGGCGATCCACGAGGGGATGCTCCGGACCGCTGCCCGAGCGGGTGAGGATCCGGACGCGTTTACCTTGCCCGGCAAGCTGCTCTGCCACCGTCCAGCCAACGGGACCTGCCCCGGTGACAACAAATAGTTCGTCCATCTTCGTCCCTTCTCACGGCTGATTGAGAGCACTGCTCTCTAACAGCGTGCGCCCCCCGATGGTGCGCTGTCAAGAGCGGTGCTCTCGATTGTTTGCACTGCTCTGGCCTATGCGATGCTGGGTTCATGAGTGAGGCTGCCACGAAGACAAAAACCATCCCGCGCACCCCCCGCGAACGTGCCCGTGCGCAAACCATTTCGGACATCGTTCGGCTGGGCAGGGAGCACCTGGCAACCCACGGCGCCGCCGCCTTGTCGCTCCGTGCCGTGGCGAGGGACTTGGGTGTGGTGTCCTCCGCCGTCTATCGCTACGTGGCCAACCGCGACGAGCTCCTCACACTCCTGGTGGTGGACGCCTACAGCGAACTGGGCGACGCGGTGGACGTGGCTGTCAGTGCCGGGCTTGACGCTGACTTTGCCGGGCGGTTCCACGCGCTTGGCCAGGCGGTCCGGGGATGGGCGCTGCGCGAGCCTGCGCGCTATGGCCTGCTGTTCGGCAGTCCGGTTCCCGGGTACCGGGCGCCCGCAGATCGGACCGAAGCGCCCGGCACGCGGGTGATCTACAGCCTCGTGGGGATCCTTGACGCCGCGTTCCGCGCCGGCGAGCTGAAGGCACCGCACGCGGGTGCCGCCGTCGTACCCCCTGCACTGTCAGCTGATTTCGAAGCGATCCGCACGGGACTTGGGCTCGCTGTACCTGACGGTGTGATCGCCAACGGTTTACTCGTGTGGACCTCGCTGTTCGGTGCCGTCAGCTTCGAGGTGTTCGGCCAGTACGGCCCCGACACGTTCAGCGCCCGCGAAGAACTCTTTGAGCACCACCTGGCCGTCCTTGCGGGCATTGCAGGCTTCGGCAGGAGCTGAGTCCGCCCCTGGCGCGCCACACCGCGCACGCTTCTGGCCGGCCTCCGGCCCCTGTTTCGCCCGGCCCATGCTGGGTAAACTCCAAGTGCGCCCAGGTGGACGCGGAACCTCGAAGGAGAGACCAGTCATGACTGAGAACACCGCACGTGACGAAGAGCCTCGCAAGGCCAGCAGCGCCCCTGGCCTGGAGGGTGAGGGCGGCCAGTATGTGGAAGGCGATTACGGTGATGCCGGCGTAGTGGGCGGCGCCGAGGAGTTGATCGAGGAGGGCGAGTACCCGGAAGGCAACTACGGCGACGCCGGCACGCTCGGAGCAGCCCGCGGAGCGGAGACCGCCCGCGAGGTTGAGGAAGACGAGGATAGGAAGTCCTAGCAGCGCCTCCCAGCCCCCTTATTGAGTCATTCGGCAGCCCGTTCACGCACAGCGAACGGGCTGCTGCTGCATTAATACGCCATTCGCAGGCCCGGATTTCCGGGGATTTTCCGGACATGGCCGTGATCAGTAACCCAAAGTTGAGCGTATGCCGCTCAACTTTGGATTGACACGGCCCGAGCCCGGAGTAAAGTTGAGTGCAGAACGCTCAATGAGTGGGCGCCAGCAAGTTTCCAAGGAAAGAAGGAAGCAACACATGTCACGTGCAGTAGGTATCGACCTCGGAACCACCAACTCCGTCGTCTCTGTTCTCGAAGGTGGCGAGCCCACCGTTATTGCCAACGCCGAGGGTGGCCGCACCACGCCGTCCGTCGTTGCGTTCTCCAAGTCCGGCGAAGTCCTTGTGGGCGAGATCGCCAAGCGCCAGGCCGTCAACAACATCGACCGCACCATCGCCTCCGTCAAGCGCCACATGGGCACCGACTGGTCCGTCGCGATCGATGACAAGAAGTACACCGCGCAGGAAATCTCCGCCCGTGTGCTGATGAAGCTGAAGAACGACGCCGAGTCCTACCTCGGCGAAAAAGTCACCGACGCCGTGATCACCGTTCCGGCCTACTTCAACGATGCCGAGCGCCAGGCCACCAAGGAAGCCGGCGAAATCGCGGGCCTCAACGTCCTGCGCATCGTCAACGAGCCCACCGCCGCAGCACTCGCCTACGGCCTGGACAAGGGCAAGGAAGACGAACTCATCCTGGTCTTCGACCTCGGCGGCGGCACGTTCGACGTCTCCCTGCTCGAAGTGGGCAAGGACGAAGACAACTTCTCCACCATCCAGGTCCGCGCCACCGCCGGTGACAACCGCCTCGGCGGCGACGACTGGGATCAGCGCGTCGTGGACTACCTGCTGAACCAGCTCAAGGTCAAGGGCATCGACCTCTCCAAGGACAAGATCGCCCTCCAGCGCCTCCGCGAAGCCGCTGAGCAGGCGAAGAAGGAACTGTCCTCCTCCACCAGCACCAACGTCTCCCTCCAGTACCTCTCCGTCACCCCCGACGGCCCGGTGCACCTGGACGAGCAGCTGACCCGCGCCAAGTTCCAGGACCTCACCAAGGACCTGCTCGAGCGCACCAAGAAGCCGTTCCACGACGTCATCAAGGAAGCTGGCATCAAGCTCTCCGAGATCGACCACATCGTGCTCGTCGGCGGTTCCACCCGTATGCCCGCCGTCTACGAACTGGTCAAGGAACTGGCCGGCGGCAAGGAGCCCAACAAGGGCGTCAACCCGGATGAGGTCGTCGCAGTGGGCGCCGCACTCCAGGCCGGTGTCCTGAAGGGCGAGCGCAAGGACGTCCTGCTGATCGACGTCACCCCGCTGTCCCTCGGCATCGAAACCAAGGGCGGTGTGATGACGCACCTGATCGAGCGCAACACGGCCATCCCCACCAAGCGGTCCGAGACCTTCACCACCGCGGATGACAACCAGCCGTCCGTGGCCATCCAGGTCTTCCAGGGTGAGCGCGAGTTCACCCGCGACAACAAGCCGCTGGGCACGTTCGAGCTGACCGGCATCGCGCCGGCCCCGCGCGGCGTCCCGCAGGTTGAGGTCACCTTCGACATCGACGCCAACGGCATCGTGCACGTCTCCGCGAAGGACAAGGGCACCGGCAAGGAACAGTCCATGACCATCACCGGCGGCACCGCGCTCTCCAAGGAAGACATTGACCGCATGGTCAAGGACGCCGAGGAGCACGCAGCCGAGGACAAGGCCCGCCGCGAGGCCACCGACACCCGCAACACGGCCGAGCAGCTCGCCTACTCCGTGGACAAGCTCATCGCCGACAACGCCGACAAGCTGCCTGAAGAGGTCAAGACCGAGGTCCAGGCCGACGTCGACGCCCTCAAGAAGGCCCTCGAAGGCACCGATGACGCAGCTGTGAAGACCGCGTTCGAGAAGCTGCAGGCTTCCCAGGGCAAGCTCGGCGAGGCCATCTACGCCCAGGCCGGTTCCCCGGACGGTGCCACCGGCGCTGCAGGTGCTGAAGGCGCCGCCGGTGCTGCAGGCGGCGAGAAGGCTGGTTCTGCCTCGGGCGATGAGGACATCGTTGACGCCGAGATCATCGACGAAGACGAAGCGAAGAAGTAGCCATGCCGCACCACGGTAACGAGGAAGAGCACAACTCATCCGCCAGCCGGGAAGCCGAGGAGCGTCAGGCCGGCGGCCACCAGGAACCGGTCATCCGGGACAACCGCAAGGTTGACCCGGTGACCGGGGCGGCCAGGCACCCCGAAGGAGAGCACCACGCTGAGGCGTCCCCGCTGGCGGGTTCGGAGGATTCCGACGGCGATGCACTGGCCCAGGCCGAGGAGATCCTCAACGGCATCGAGGTGCCGGCGGAGGAATCCGTGGCCCAGGGTGCAGGGCACGAGGAGGCTGCCGAGCTGAAGAACGACCTCCTCCGCCTGCAGGCTGAGTACGTCAACTACCGCAAGCGCGTTGAACGCGACCGCGCTGTGGCAGGGGAGATGGCCGTCATCGGCGTCCTGAACTCCCTGCTTCCGGTACTGGACGACATCGACGCGGCCCGCCAGCACGGTGACCTGGCCGACGGTCCGTTCGCGGCCATCGCCACCAAGCTGGAAACCGCGCTGAAGACGTACGGCCTGGTCCGCATCGCCGACACCGGCGTGGAGTTCGATCCGAACATCCACGAGGCCCTGATCCAGCAGCCCGGCGAAGACATCGAGGTTGACACCGTCAGCCAGGTGCTCCGCTCCGGCTACAGGTCAGGCGACCGCGTCCTCCGCGCAGCACAGGTTATCGTCGCAGTCCCTGCGTAAGGTGAGATAACCACAAAGCTCGCAGCGGTACAGGGGCCCCGGGAGTGGCATCGGGCCTACCGGAGCTGGGTGGCGAAGGATCGCAGATCCTTCGCCACCCAGCGTAGGGGCGGGGGCCCCTGTACCGCGGAGAGCTGTCAGTTGCAAGACTTCTGAAAGGAAACGCCATTGGCTAGCCAGGATTGGGTGGACAAGGACTTTTACGCGATCCTTGGTATCGCCAAGGACGCTTCCGACGCCGACATCAAGAAGGCGTACCGGAAACTTGCCCGCCAGCACCACCCGGACACCAACGCCGGGAACGCTGCGTCGGAGAAGAAGTTCAAGGACATCTCCGAGGCCTATTCGGTGCTCTCTGATCCGGACGAGCGCCAGCAGTACGACGCCATCCGTGCCATGGGCGGCGGGGCCAGGTTCGCGCCGGGCGGAGCCGCAGGCGGCAACGGCGGTTTCGAGGACATGTTCGGCGGCCTGTTTACCGGCAACGCCGGCCGTCACTCGGGCGGGTTCAGCACAGCCGGCGGCATTCCGCCCGAGTTCGCCGACCTGTTCGGCGGCGGCTTCGGCGGCCAGACCGGCTTCCAGCGCGGACCGCAGAAGGGCGCAGACCGCACAGCGACCACCAGCATCTCCTTCGCGGGGTCGATCCGCGGCACCACCATCGGTTTGCGCGAACCCAGCGGCGAAGTCATCGACGTCCGGGTTCCCGCAGGCATCAAGGACGGCCAGAAAGTACGCGTCCGCGGCAAGGGCCAGCCGTCCCCGGCCGGCAACGGCGACCTGGTCGTTTCCGTGTCCGTCAAGCCCCACGATTTTTACACGCGCGACGGCGACAACCTCCGCATCCACGTCCCGGTCACCTTCCCGGAAGCTGCTTTGGGCGCGGACATTGAGGTGCCCACCATCGACGGCGAAAAGGTTAAGGTCCGCGTTCCGGCCGGCACTCCGTCGGGCCGCACGCTCCGGGTCAAGGGCCGCGGTGTAAAGACCAGCAAAGCGACCGGCGATCTCCTGGTGACCATCGACGTCGCGGTTCCCAAGAACCTGAACAAAGAGGCCGAGGCGGCCGTCAAGGCGTTTGCCGAAGCCACCGCCGACGCCGATGTTCGACAGGGCCTGGCCGCCAAGGCCCGGCTCTAAGCAGCGGAGCAGACCGTGGACATCAGTGCTGACCAGCCGATCTTCGTGATCTCGGTGGCGGCTGAACTGGCGGACATGCATCCGCAGACACTCCGGCAGTACGACCGGCTGGGCATTGTCTCGCCCAGCCGGGCACCGGGGAAGTCCCGCCGCTACTCGCAGCGCGACGTGAACATGCTGCGCCAGGTCCAGCGGCTCTCCCACGAGGGCGTCTCGCTTGAGGGCATCAAACGCATCCTTGAGCTCGAGAACCAGGTGGCCGCACTCCAGCGCAGGGTGAGCGAGCTCACCGAGGAGATTGCCCGCCGTCGTGATCCCCTGGACTCCAGGATCTTCGCCGCCGGTGCAGCGGGAGATGTGGTGAGCCTTGCCCGTGGACAGCGGCCCCGCGCACGGTCCCAGGCCGTTGTCGTCTGGCGCCCCAGGGCCCTGGGAACCTAGGCACCGGAAAAATAGAGTACTCACTACTCGTGACGGGTCCGCCCGAAATGCCTTGAATGGAACTATTGCTGGTCTCACAGCACAGGTTCGTTCAAGCCTCTGGGGGGTTTAACGTGTTTGGTTCTTCTGTCGTTAATTTTGCAGGTTCCGGTGTCGGGCTGATCCTGCTGGCCATCGGCCAGACCGTGGTGGTGATCTGCGCGTGTTCTGACATGGTGCGCGCGCTGTCGGTGCCGAGATCGCACCGGCGTTACCTGGCGAGCACGGTTTTCCGGACTCTTGCCATCCCGTCCATCATCGCCACCGGCATGAGCGTGCTGATCGACGCACTGTCCTGGTCCTGGACCGACGTATGTATGTCCATGTTTGTGATGGTGGCGATCATCTTCCGCCTGCATCATGACAAGGACGAAGACAGCTGGTGGAAGGGCAAGGGCAAAAGACTCGCCCGTTGGGCCCGCCACCAGTTCAGTTCCGGTACAAGGGTGGCGCCGGCGGCAGGCTAACGTGCTCCGACCCGCAGTGTGTCCGGCGGTGCGGCCAAAGTTACGGTGCGGAATATTTCCCGCAGGTTTAACTTTCCGGCCGTCCCTGCACGCTGTTTATTCCACACGTTTGCGGTAAGCCCGGACCTCCGCCGGGGCCGCGGGCCCAACCCGAAACGGCCTCGAAACCAACCAGGCAGCCCGCTGAAACAATTCGCTCCTACATTCAACGCAAGGGGTTACTTCTCAAAACCCCGGAGGCGAGCCGCTGACCAGTGCAGCGGCGGAGTGAGAAGCAGGTACACATGAGGGTTTCGGTCACCAAACGCGCGTTCCTTCCCCTGGCGGCGGCCGCCATGGCCACGGTCCTGGCAGGCTGCGGCAGCCAGATTGCGGACCCGGCGTCGGCAGGCTCTACCGCCAGCAGCGGCACGTCCTGTGTCAACACCTCCGGCAGCAGCATCAAGGTGGGGTTCATCAACTCGCTGTCCGGCACCATGGCCATCAGTGAGAGCACGGTCTTCGACTCCCTGTCCCTTGCCGCCGAAGAGATCAATGCTTCCGGCGGCGTTTTGGGCAAACAGCTCGAAGTCATCAGTGAGGACGGCGCCAGCGAACCGACCAAGTTCGCGGAGCGTGCCGGGAAACTGATCCAGCAGGACTGTACCGCCGCGGTGTTCGGCGGCTGGACCTCCTCAAGCCGCAAGGCGATGCTCCCGGTGTTTGAGGCCAACGACGCACTGCTCTTCTACCCCGTGCAGTACGAGGGCCTGGAGTCCTCGAAGAACATCTTCTACACCGGTGCCACCACCAACCAGCAGATCATTCCCGCGCTGGACTACCTGGCCGAGCAGGGTACCAAGTCCCTCTTTCTGGTGGGCAGCGACTACGTCTTCCCGCGGACAGCCAACAAGATCATCCAGGCCTACGCCGCGGCCAAGGGCATCGAAATCCTCGGCGAAGAGTACGCCCCGCTGGGCTCAACGGAATTCTCCACCATCGTCAACAAGGTCCGGGACTCCAAAGCCGATGCAGTCTTCAACACCCTCAACGGCGACAGCAACGTGGCCTTCTTCCGCCAGTACAAGAGCGTCGGCCTGACGGCGGACAGCATGCCCGTCGTCTCGGTTTCCATCGCCGAAGAGGAAGTTCCCGGCGTCGGCCTGGATAACGTGCAGGGCCAACTGACTGCCTGGGATTACTACCAGACCCTGGACACGCCCGCCAACAAGAAGTTCGTCGCCGCGTTCAAGGCCAAGTTCGGCGCCGAGCGCGTCACCAGCGACCCCATGGAAGCTGCCTACACGTCGCTGTACCTGTGGAAAGCGATGGTGGAGAAAGCCGCCTCATTCGACGTGGACAAGGTGCAGGCCGCCGCGGACGGGGTGATCTTCGAAGCCCCTGAAGGCCTGGTCACGGTCAACGGGGAAAACAACCACATCACCAAAACCCCCCGCATCGGCAAGATCAACGCCGACGGCCTGATCGACACCGTGTGGTCCTCGCCCGCGGCCGTTGAACCGGATCCGTTCCTTGCCACCTACGACTGGGCCAAGGACCTGGCCAAGTAACGGACCGCGGAAACATCGAGGGGAAGGCCTGTTGGAATGGAACTCCTTATAGGGCAGATGTTCGCCGGACTCAGCCTCGGCTCCGTGCTGCTCCTGGCGGCGCTGGGACTGTCGCTGACCTTTGGCCAGATGGGGGTCATCAACATGGCCCACGGGGAGTTCATGATGGCCGGGGCCTACACGGCCTTTGTGGTCCAGCAGGCCATCTCCGACGCCGGCGCATCGCTGCTGGTGTCCATTCCTGCAGGCTTCCTGGTAGGAGGTGTCCTGGGGCTGGTGCTCGAGGCGGTGCTGTTGCGCCGCATGTACCACCGGCCCCTGGATACCCTCCTGGTTACCTTCGGGGTGGCGCTGATCCTGCAGCAGGCCGCGCGTGACATCTTCGGTGCACCCAGCGTGGACGTCCGGGCACCCGCGTGGCTGCAGGGGAACATCGAGCTGCTGGGCGCCCCCATCCCGCTGACCCGGCTCTTTATCCTGGGCCTTTCGCTGCTGTGCCTGGCCGGCCTGGTCCTTCTCCTGAAGGCCACCCCGCTAGGGCGCCGCATCCGGGCTGTTGTCCTGAACCGCGACCTCGCCGAAACGTCCGGGGTCTCCACCCGGCGCAGCGACCAGCTGACGTTCTTCATCGGTTCCGGCCTGGCCGGTATCGCCGGTGTCGCCGTCACCCTCATTGGCTCAACAAGCCCGTACCTGGGCACCAACTACATTGTGGACGCCTTCCTGGTGGTGGTGGCAGGAGGCATCGGCCAGATCAAGGGGGCCGTCATCGCCGCTTTTGCCCTGGGCGTGCTTCAGTCCGTCTTTGAGTACTCGACGACGGCCAGCATCGGCAAGGTCCTGATCCTGATCGTGATTGTGGTGTTCCTGCAGCTTCGGCCGCAGGGCATTTTCAGCCTCAAAACGAGGAGCCTGGCATGAAAACACTCTTACGCGGCCCGGTGGGAACCGCAGCCGGATTCACCCTGGGGGCGGTCCTGCTCCTGGGCGTTGCCCCCGCGATCCTTCCGGCGTTCAACCTGGGCCTGCTGGGGAAGTTCCTCTGCTTTGCCATCGTGGCGGTGGGCATCGGCCTGGCCTGGGGACGCGGCGGCATGCTGACCCTGGGCCAGGGGGTGTTCTTCGGACTTGGCGCCTACATCATGGCCATGCACATGAAGCTGGCCGACGCATCACTGTTCGGCGGTTCCGGAGTGCCGGACTTTATGTCGCTGTACGGCAGCGGGGAGGTGCCCGGCTGGTGGGAACCGTTCCGGAGCCCGGCGGTGACGCTCCTGGCCGTGGTCCTGGTTCCGGGGCTGGTGGCACTCGTGCTGGGCCTGGCGATCTTCAAGCGCCGCGTGAAAGGCGCCTATTTTGCGATCCTCAGCCAGGCCCTCGCGGCCGCCTTCGCTGTGTTCCTGATCGGCCAGCAGGCCACAACCGGCGGTTCCAACGGACTCAACGGCTTCCGATCCTTCTTCGGGTTTGACCTGAAGGACCCGAACAACAAGCTCATGCTGTACATGATCGCGGCGGTGGTGCTCCTGCTCTCGCTCGCCGTTGCCCGGCAGCTGATGCACAGCCGGTTCGGCGAGTTGCTGGTTGCCGTGCGCGACCAGGAGGAACGCGTCCGGTTCCTGGGCTACGACCCGGCCACCGTCAAGACTGTCATTTACGTGGTGGCCGCGGTGCTGGCAGGCGTTGCCGGGGCGCTCTTCGTCCCGCTGGTCGGGATCATCTCACCGGCGGACGTGGGTGTGATCCCCTCCATCGCGTTCCTTATCGGTGTTGCAATCGGAGGCCGGGCCACCCTGCTGGGGCCGGTGGTGGGCGCCGTCTGCGTCGCAGCGGCCCAGTCCGGTCTGTCCTCCACCTTCCCGTCCTTCTGGGTCTACTTCCAGGGCCTGCTGTTTGTCCTGGTCATTGGCTTTATGCCGGGCGGGCTTGCGTCTTTGCCGGCCCTGGTCCGCAGGCGGCGCGAAGTCCCGCGTGGAGCGCAGCCCCCAGTCCCGGATCCGCCAGCGCCCGGGCCGGTTAAGCCGGACCCCGGTGTGCCGAATCCAGAAGCTCACGGCAGGGCAACAGCGCCTGAGGAGGTCACCAGATGAGCACACCCACGCTGCTCCCAGAGGGGGAGCCCCAGGCGGGCGGCCTGCGCCACGGCCGGCCCAAATACCTTGAAGTCCGCAACCTCTCGGTGTCCTTTGACGGGTTCCTCGCCGTGGACAACGTCAATCTTGATGTGATCCAGGGGGACCTGCGGTTCCTGATCGGGCCCAACGGTGCCGGGAAAACGACCGTGATCGATGCCATGACCGGCCTGGTGCCAGCAACGGGATCGGTGAACCACACAGGCACGGAGATCCTCGGCCGCAAGGTTCACCGGATCGCCAGGCTGGGTGTGGGGCGCACTTTCCAGACCGCGAGCGTGTTTGAGAACCTTTCCGTGCTCCAGAACCTCGACATCGCTGCCGGCTCGGGACGAGGCCCGCTGCAGATGCTGCGGCGCCGGAAGGCCGTGGAGCCGGCGGTGGAGGAGGCGCTGGAAATCATCGGCCTGGAAGGTGCGGCGGAGAAGCAGGCGGGGATCCTGGCGCACGGGCAGAAGCAGTGGCTGGAGATCGGCATGCTGCTGGTGCAGAATTCGGACGTCCTCCTGCTGGATGAGCCGATCGCAGGGATGAGCCAGGACGAGCGCGCGGAAACAGGCGCACTGCTGCGCCGCATCGCGGCCAGCCGGATCACGCTGGTCATCGAGCATGACATGGACTTCGTCCGGGAATTCGCCACGTCAGTCTCCGTCCTTGCCGCAGGCAAGGTCCTCAGTGAGGGAAGTGTTGCGCAGGTGCAGGCAGATCCGAAAGTGCAGGAGGTCTACCTCGGGACCTCTGGAACGGAAGGCCACTGATGCTGGAAATCGAAGACCTGCAGACCGGGTATGGCCGTACCCAGGTGATCTCCGGGGTGAACGTCACCGTCCCGGACGGTGCCGTTGTCTCTGTGCTGGGGCACAACGGTGCCGGCAAAACGACACTGCTGCGCGCCGTCGTCGGACTCCTCAAACCCACGGCCGGACGCATCACCCTGGACGGGGAGGACATCTCCGGCCTCCGCCCGCACCAGCGGGTGGCGAGGGGCATGGCCTATGTTCCGCAAGGCCAGCAGTCATTCGGGCAGCTTTCTGTGCTGGAGAACCTGCAGCTCATCGCGGATGGCCGCAGGAAAGGCGCCGAACGCCTGGCGGAGGCCCTCGACATGTTTCCCGCGCTCCGGCCGCTGCTGGCGCGGCGGGCCGGGCTGCTGTCCGGCGGCCAGCGGCAGCAGCTGGCGATCGCCCGCGCCTTGATCACCAGCCCGCGCCTGCTGATCCTGGATGAACCAACCGAAGGCATCCAGCCCAACATTGTGGCCGAGATCGAGGCGACAATCATCAACCTGTCCCGGCGCGACGGCATGAGCATCCTCCTGGTGGAGCAGCACATCGGCTTCGCACTGCATGCTGCCGACAGCTACTACGTCCTCGCAGCAGGAAGGGTCTCCTCGTCAGGCGACGGCGGCGCCGCGTCGGCCGCCAGTGTGCGGCAGGCGATGCTCATCTGAGGGCGATTGGGGCCTGCGGCACTGTACAGTTCCGGCTCAACGCTCGATGCTGATATTCAGAGGGTGTTTGCCCTGCAGTGAGTCCGCACAACGAAGTGAGGAAATCCAAATGCAGTTCCACCACTACGGTTACGTATCCGGGGACCCAAGGGTCCTCCCGGCAGCCGGCGTTGGCCTTGACCGGCCCGAAGAACTTCCCGACGACGTGGATGTGCTCATCGTCGGAACGGGCCCGGCCAGCATGCTCACCGCCGCGCAGCTCTCCCGGTTCCCGGGCGTGACCACCCGCATCCTGGAGCGTCGGCCCGGGCGGCTGGTGATCGGCCAGGCCGACGGCATCCAGGCCAGGAGTGTTGAGACCTTCCAGGCCTTTGGCTTCGCCGAGCGCATCATCGCGGAGGCGTACAGAATCACGGAGATGGCCTTCTGGAAACCGGATCCCGCAGACCATACCCGGATCATCCGCGCCGCCCGGACCGAAGATGACCCGCACGGGATCAGCGAATTCCCCCACCTGATCGTCAACCAGGCGCGCGTGCTGGACTACTTCGCCGAGTACATGGCGAACGCCCCCACCCGCATGAAACCCGATTACGGCTATGAGTTCGTAGATCTCGCAAGGGGCGACGGCGACTATCCCGTCACCGTGACGCTCCGCCATACCGCCGGTCCCAACGAGGGGCAGGAACGCGTTGTCCGTTCCAAGTACGTGGTGGGCGGGGACGGCGCGCGCAGCAAGGTGCGCGCCGCGATCGGCTGCACCCTCAAAGGAGACGATGCCCACCATGCCTGGGGCGTTATGGACGTCCTGGCAGTGACAGACTTCCCCGACATCCGGACCAAATGCGCCATCCAGTCCGGTTCCGGCGGGAGCATTCTGCTCATCCCGCGCGAGGGCGGCCACCTGTTCCGGATGTACGTTGACCTGGGCGAGGTGGACGCAGAAGGCCACACGGCGGTCCGCAGCACCACCATCGAGCAGATTATCCACAAGGCAAATGCCATCCTCCACCCGTACAGCCTGGACGTGCGCAACGTCGCATGGCACAGCGTGTACGAGGTGGCCCACCGACTCACAGACCGGTTCGACGACGTCCTGCCGGAGGAGCGCGCCACCCGCACGCCCCGCGTCTTCATCATGGGCGACGCCTGCCACACGCACAGCGCCAAGGCCGGCCAGGGCATGAATGTCTCGCTGCAGGACGGGTTCAACCTCGGCTGGAAACTTGGCCACGTGCTGGAGGGCCGCAGCCCGGCCAGCCTGCTGTCCACCTACTCGACGGAGCGCCAGGTGGTGGCAAAGAACCTCATCGACTTCGACAAGGTCTGGTCAACGATGATGGCCAAGAAGCCGGAAGAATTTGAGAGTCCGTCCGAGCTGGAGGACTTCTATGTGCGCACTGCCGAGTTCCCGGCCGGGTTTATGACCCAGTACGAGCCGTCCCTGCTCACCGCCGAGGCCACCCACCAGGAGCTTGCCACCGGGTTCACCATCGGGAAGCGCTTCAAGTCCGCGCCGGTGCGCCGGGTCGGGGACACCAATCCCGTGCACCTCGGCCATCACGCCACGGCAGACGGCCGCTGGCGGATCTACGTTTTCGCGGATCCGGCCGGTGCAGGTTCCCCGTCACCCACCACGGACCTGGCCGAGTGGCTCGCGAACTCGCCGGAATCACCGTTGGCCGCGACGCCGTCGGACGCTGACCTCGACGCCTGGTTCGACGTCAAAGTGATCTACCAGCAGGACTACACCCACGTGGACATCGGAGCCGTGCCAGCGGTGTTCAAACCGCACGTCGGGCCGTTCCGGCTGACCGACTATGAGAAGGTGTACGCCGCCGATCCGGCCGCCGACATCTTCGAACTGCGCGGCCTGGACCGGAGCGGTGTTCTGGTGGTGGTCCGCCCGGACCAGTACGTCGCCAACGTGCTGCCGCTGACAGCGACGGCGGAGCTCGCCGCTTTCTTCGCACCCCTTCTGCCGGCCTTCCAGGGCAAGGGGACCTAACCCGACGCACACCTCCCCGGTACCGATTTCCGGGCCTGTACTAGCATGGGAAGGCAGGTCGCACGACAGGGTGCACTTCTGTGCACCGCCTCCTCTCCGCTGGGACTGAGGCTGCTGGCGGCCTTTTTACGCTGCCGCCGGCCCAAGCTCGTCGCCCAATCGGAGGAGGATTTATGGCTGAAGAAGAAGGAAAATCGCGTCGCCCCGGAGACCAACCACCCCAGGCGCTGATTCCCCGCAGCCAGCTTGGCGGTACCGACAGGCGGCGCGGCGGGCCTGAAATCGAAAACCGTCCCCCGGTTTCCAGGCAGGAGCTCAGCCGCGGGCCCGCTGAACTCGTGGAGGAGCGCCAGCCCAAGGTCAACTGGCGTGTGTTCATCATCGCCTCCGTCATCATCATCGCGTTCTCAGTCTGGGCGATGCTGGTCCCGGCCAGCGCGCAGTCCACCATGAAGACCGTGGTGGCATGGATCGCAGAGAACCTCGGCTGGTTCTACGTCCTCACCGTCACCGTGGTCATCGGCTTTGTGCTGTGGGTTGCCCTGTCCAAGGAGGGTTCAGTCCGCCTCGGCCCGGACCACTCCCGTCCGCAGTACAAGCTCTTCACCTGGGTGGCCATGCTTTTTGCCGCCGGCGTGGGCATCGACATGCTCTTTTATTCCGTCACCGGGCCCATCACCCAGTACATGATGCCGCCCGTGGGGGAAGGCCAGACGCCGGCCGCCGCCCAGGACGCCGTGGTGTGGACCATGTTCCACTACGGCATTGCCGGCTGGGCCATGTATGCGCTGCTCGGCATGGCCATGGGCTACTTCGCCTACCGGTGGGGCATGCCGCTCTCCATCCGGGCTGCCCTGTACCCGCTGCTTGGCAAGCGCGTCCGCGGCGGCATCGGCGACACGATCGACATTGTCACCCTGGTGGGCACCGTCTTCGGCGTGGCCACATCCATGGGCATCGGCGTGGTGCTCCTGAACGTCGGCTTCTCCATCCTGTTCGGCCTGCCCGAGGGGCTGGCCCTGCAGATCGCCCTGGTGATTGTCGCCGTCGTGCTCACCATCGCGGCCTGCACCTCCGGCGTGGACAAGGGAATCCGCTGGATTTCCGAGCTGAACATCTGGAGCGCCGCGGCCCTGCTGCTGTACATCCTCGTGACCGGCCAGACCTCATTTTTGCTCAACTCGATGGTGGAAAACATCGGCCGGTTCGTCTTTACCCTGCCGGACCGCACGCTCCAGACCTTCGCCTACGAGGACGGCGGCTCCGAATGGATGGCCGGCTGGACCCTGTTCTTCTGGGCGTTCTGGCTGGCCTGGGGCCCGTTCGTGGGCCTGTTCCTCGCGCGCATTTCCCGCGGCCGGACCCTGCGCGAGTTTGTCATCGCAGCGATCACCGCCCCGGTGCTCTGCGACTTCCTGATCGTGAGCATCTTCGGCAACAGCGCCATGCACGAGGTCCTGAACGGGAATTCGGAGTTCGCGCAACTGGCCATGGACAGCCCGCAGGAGGGTTGGTACGCCCTGCTGAATATGTTCCCCGGCGCCAGCTTCCTCATCGGCCTGGGCACCTTGTCCGGCATGCTGTTCTACCTCACCAGCGCCAACTCCGGCGCCATGGTGATGTCCAACTTCTCCTCCACCATCCCCGATCCGTCCCAGGACGGCGCCAAGTGGCTGCGCATTTTCTGGGCAGTTCTGACGGCAGTGCTCACCGTGGCCATGCTGGTGGCAGGCGGCGTGACCACCATGGAGTACGCCACCCTGATTTTCGCCCTCCCGGTGACGGTCATCGCGTGGCTGGTGATGGCCTCCTTCTCCAAGGCGCTGCGGATGGAACGGGCCGAGCGGGAGGGCCAGGTCCTGCGCAGGCAGTCGACGGCGGCGCACGGCGGCATGGTGCCGGACCGGACCTGGCGCCAGCGGCTGGCCGGAATGCGTTCCTACCCGTCCAAGAAACAGGTGGCCCAGTTTATGGAACGGGTTGTGCAGCCGACGCTGGCCGATGTGCTCAGGGAGTTCAGGAAACAGGGCTACGAGGCAACCCTGGATGTCTTCCCCAACGAGGAAGCCAACATTTCCAGCCACGCCCTGGTGGTGAGCATCCCCAACCACCGCGATTTCCACTACCAGGTCCAGGCTGTTGAAGCGCCGGTGCCCATGTTCGGCGGGCGCATGTCCCGCGAGACCGACGTGTATTACCGGGTGGAAGTGTTCGCGCAGACAGGCTCCGAGGGTTACGACCTGATGGGTGTGACACACCAGCAGATCATCGACGACGTCCTGGACCGCTATGAGGCCCACCTCGGGTTCCTGACTTACTCAACGGAGCACGATTACGCCTCGGTCCTCACGCCGCCGATGCCCACCGCGACGGGCTCCATCGCCGTCGTGAAAGCTGCCGGGGACGACGCCGCGGACACTGCACAAAAAGAGTGACGCGCCCGCCGGCGGGTCGGCGTCGCCCGCCCGCCCGGTGCCGGCCCGGCCGCCCGCTCGGTGCCGGGCGGCTCGGCGTCGCGCGTTCAACTGCTGAGCGCCCGCGCCGTCCGGTGGTCGGCTGCGGGGTAGACGCCCAGGATCCGGACTTCCGTCGTGAAGAAGTCCAGCTCCTCGAGGGCCAGCCGCAGCGGCAGGTCTTCGGGGTGGCCCTCAACGTCCACCATGAACATGGTGGCGGCGAACTCGTCGCCCACCATGTAGCTCTCCAGCCGCGTCATGTTCACGCCGTTGGTGGCAAAGCCGCCGAGTGCCTTGAACAGCGCAGACGGGACGTTCCGGACGCGGAATACAAAGCTGGTCACCGCCGGGCCGGGCAGCTCTTCCCGGGTTGGCAGTTCCTTTTCGCGGGCCAGGACCACAAACCGCGTGGTGTTGGACGGATCGTCCTCAACGCGCGAAGCCAGCACTTCCAGGCCGTAGATCTCGGCTGCGAGCGGAGGAGCGAGCGACAGTTTGGTGGGGTCGTTCCATTCGCGGACTTCCCGGGCGGAACCGGCGGTGTCGCCGGCAATGACGGGCCGGAGCCCGGCGTCGCGGATCAGGCGGCGGCACTGGCCCAGGGCATGGATGTGACTGTGGACCTCGGTGGCCGCCTCGATGGTGGCCCCCGGGATGCCCAGCAGGTCGAAGTGGATGGGCAGGAAGAATTCGCCCACAATCTGCAGGTGCGACTGCGGCAGCAGGATATGGATGTCCGCCACCCTGCCTGCAATCGAGTTCTCGATGGGGATCATCGCCAGCTCGGCCTCACCGCTGGAGACAAGCTCGAAGGCGTCCTCGAAGCTGGCGCACGGAACGCTCTCCATGCCGGGGAACATCTGCTGACACGCGATATTGGAGTTGGCGCCGGGCTCACCCTGGTACGCAATCTTTTGGGCCATGATCCGTATGGTTTCACGCGCTGCGCCTGCCCACACAACTGAGTCGCATTTAACGCGCTCTAACGACGATTTGAGTGCGTCAAATGCGACTCGGTCGGGCCGGGGCGGGACTCAGCCGTTGATGACCTGGGGGACGCCGAGGGCTTTGAGGCCTTCGGCGCCGAATTCGAGGCCGTAGCCGGACTGTTTGGCGCCGCCGAAGGGGACGCGGGGGTCCACGGCGCCGTGCCGGTTGATCCAGACGGTGCCGGCTTCGAGGCGTGCGGCCACCTTGCGTGCTTCGGTGAGGCCGGGGGACCAGACGGAAGCGCCGAGGCCGACGTCGAGCGCGTTTGCCATGGCGACCGCCTCGTCGATGGTGGTGTAGCGGATGATCGGCAGGGCGGGGCCGAACTGTTCCTCGGCGACGAGGGGGTTGCTGTTGTCGATGTCGGCCACGAGCGTGGCGGGGTAGAAGAAGCCGGGCTGGTCAGCGTCCGGGTTCCCGCCGAGCAGGATCTTGGCGCCGGAGTCGCGGGCTGCCTCCACGAGCCCGGCCACGACGTCGTACTGGGCTTTGTTCTGCAGCGGGCCCAGGACGTTGCCCTCGTCCAGGCCCGCGCCCATGGGCATCGCCCGGGCCACTGCGGTGAGTTCGTCGCAGACGGCATCGTAGATGTCGGCGTGGACGTAGAGGCGCTTGAGGGCGGCACAGGTCTGGCCGGTGTTGATGAAGGCGCCCCAGAACAGGTCCCGGGCGATGGCCTTGGGGTCGGCGTCGGGCAGGACGATGCCGGCGTCGTTCCCGCCCAGTTCCAGGGTGAGGCGCTTGACGGTGTCCGCGGAGGATTTGATGATCGCTTTGCCGGTGGCGGTGGAACCCGTGAACATGATTTTCCCGATCGCGGGGTGGCCGGCCAGGGCCTCGCCGACGTCGCGGCCGCCGGAGACCACCGTGAGCAGGCCTTCGGGCAGTTCCTCGTTGAGGACCTTGGCCAGGGCAAGGACGGACAGCGGGGTGTATTCGGACGGCTTGACCACCACGGCGTTACCCATCCGCAGGGCGGGGGCGATTTGCCAGATGGTGATCATCATGGGCCAGTTCCAGGGGCCGATGGCGCCGACGACGCCGATGGGCCGGTAGTGCATTTCGGCGTAGGTTTCGCCGTCGTCCACCACCGTTTCGGGGGCCAGGGGTGTGGTGGCGGCAGCGCGGAGCCAGGCGGCGCAGGCACCGACTTCGAAGCGGGCGTTGGGGCCGTTGAGGGGTTTGCCCTGCTCGCGGGAGAGCAGGCGGGCGAGTTCCTCCGCGGAGCGTTCGACGGCGTCGGCTGCTTTGAGCAGCGCAGCCCCCCGGGCGTCGTGGCCCAGGGCTGCCCAGGCGGGCTGGGCTGCCCGGGCGGCGGTGATGGCCTGCTCCAGGTCCTCGAGGGTGTGGACGGGGGCTTCGCCGACCGGGGTGCCGGTGGCAGGGTCAAACATGGTCCGGCTGTCCTGGCCGGGGGCTGCGGTGATCGAGGCCAGCAGGGCGTCGTACGTTTCCATGGGGTACTCCACTTCGAGTAGTTGGTGCGAACTGTCCGGTCCGGCCGGCGTGGCCCGGGGCTATGCCTCGAGTCTGCCTGCCGCAGGGTGAACCGGTCTTGTGTATCCGCGAACGGCCCTTGACACGGCGCGAACGGTTGCGCCGGGCGTACGGCCTGCGTGGGAATTACACCGAGGGCTTTGGTCCGGTCCGCAGGAGCAGCACTTCATGGACTTCCTCAAGCGACTCCGCAATGAGTGCGCGGTCCACTCCGGCCAGATACTGGAGCACCAGGCCGTCCAGGGCGGCGAACAGGGTACGCGCGACGACTCGCACGTTCTCCGTCACACCGGAGGCGCGGAGCCCGTCGGCCAGGGCGTTGACATAGTTCTCGTAGAGGGTGCTGACCGCGTCCGCGAGCTCGGGGCGGCGCCGCGCCTCAAGGATCATCTCGTACTGGAAGACCTGCAATTCCGGTTCGGCCAGCAGTAATTCCAGGAGGGCCGTGGTGAAGGACTGCCCCGCGGCCGTTGCTTCGCGCAGGTGGGAAGCGTTGATCGACTGGTCTGATGCCCAATCGAGGGCCGCCGCGATCAGTGCCTCGCGGGACCCGAAGTGGTGGGCCACCAGCGTGTTGTTCACTCCCGCGGCCTCCGCCACCGAGCGGTACGTCAGACCGCGCAGTCCCTTCGCCGCCACCACGGCCACAGCGGCGCGCAGCAGGGCTTCCTTTCCCGTCCCGTATTTTGAAGGCGCGGGAGGGACTGCAGAGGTTTTCATACGCCGAGTCTAACCAGCGCCTCTGGCGATAGCCGCAGCAGTTTCGGGCCGTCTCTTGACTTAAACTAAGCAACTGCTTAGATTCATCATCAGGGGTGACGCAGCTCACGGCCACACGCCGGTAGCGCCGCTCATTCATCACCTCACACCCCACAACCACGCCTGCGCCTGCACCATTGACGGCGCCCGTCCTCCTGGAGCCAACATGCCCGAAACCACAGCATTCACCACCTCGTCAGCCCTCGATCCGAACAAAAACGAACCGTTCGAGCTCGGTCACGTCCAGTGGGTCCGCCGGTTTGGTGAGGGCGGCCGCGCTGCCCTGGCCTGCGGATACTGGCACGTTACGCCGGCTGAGGCACCCGAGCCGTTTGATCTGGTGATCGATGCCGACGAAACCATCTCCATCGTGGAGGGCCATCTCCGCATCGAGGTGGAAGGCGGCGATACCTATGACCTCACCGCCGGCTGCGCCGCCTCCTTCAACACGGGCGCCCGCACCAGATGGGCCGTTCTTGAGCCAACTGTCGAATTCTTCGTCTACTCCTAGGGGACCGCAATGGAAGACGAACTGTACGACGTTGTCGTGGTGGGTGCAGGCTTCGCCGGACTCACCGCCGCCCGCGAGCTTAGCCGGCAGGGCCTGTCCGTCCGGATTGTGGAGGCCCGGGACCGGATCGGCGGACGGACCTGGACGGACCACCGCCTGGGGCGTGATCTCGAAATCGGCGGCACCTGGGTGCACTGGACCCAGCCTTATGTCTGGGCCGAGCTGAAACGCTACGGACTGGACACCACGCCCAGCCCCGAGCCGGAACGGGCGTATTGGTGGGCCGGCGGCAGCCGCCACGAGGGCGGGCCGGACGAACTGATGGAACTCATCGGCGGGACGAACGCGGCCTTTGTCCAGGACGCACGGAAGTACTTTCCGGTGCCGTTCAGTCCGATGTCCCGCGACGACTTCAAGGCCATTGACCACGTGTCCGTTCAGGACCGGATCCGTGAGCAGTTCCCCGCCGGTGCTCCGCGGGACATCCTGGAATCGTTCTGGGCGCTGAATTTCAACGGCCCGCTGAACAACGCGGCCCTGACCCAGGCCCTCCGCTGGGTTGCCCTGACCAACGGCGATTGGGCCGTCAACTTCGAGGCGTGCGCCACCTACAAAATCGTTGGCGGTACTGCCGCGCTGGCTGCGGCGATGTGCGGGGACTCAGGGGCCGGCGTTGAGTACGGATTCACCGTCCGCCACATCAGCGACGACGGCGGCGCCGTCAGCGTGCACAGCACCGACGGGCGGACCGTCAGCGCCCGGACAGCGGTGGTCACCGTTCCGCTGCACGCCCTGCGCGCCGTGGATTTCGATCCGCCGCTTCCACGTGCCAAGAACGAGGGAATCAGCCTCGGCCAGGTGTCCCGGGGGACCAAGGTCTGGATCAGGCTGCGGGGATGCCGGGCGCCGTTCGTGGCCCTGGGCGGCGCCGACTGGCCGCTGAATTTCTTCCAGGCGGAATACGGGATCGACGGCGACACCATCGTGGTGGGATTCGGTCCGGATGCGTCAAAGATCGATGTGGAGGATGCCGCTGCCGTCCAGCATCAGCTGGCCCGCCTTGTTCCGGATGTTGACGTTGTGGCAGTAGCCAGCCATAACTGGGTGGCAGATCCGCTGTCCGGCGAGACGTGGCCCATGCACGCCACCGGCTTTCTGTCCCGTTACCTTCCCGCGCTGCAGGAGGCCCACGGCGGCGTCCTCTTTGCGGGGTCCGATATCGCCAACGGCTGGGGCGGCTTCATCGATGGCGCCATCGAGAGCGGCATGGAATCCGCCCGCCAGGCCGCCGCCGTCCTGGTCGGCCGCCGTCGCACTCATGACGTCACTGCCGTTCAAGCGTCACTGCGCTGACGCACAACAACTGATCGCTGCAGGACAAGGCCGGGCCGGAGGCCGCTGCCATGCTGGATTCCATGGTGCCTGTCCCTTCGCGCGGCACCCTTCCCCAGAGCTCATGACCGTTAAGAAGGATCAAATGAGTATTTCGAATTCCGAGTCCCGGACCACCGAGGCCGCTCCCCGCACAGAGCACTCCACCGCACTCCGCGCAGGCAGCATCGGCGTGATGGGCATCCTGTTTTTTGTCCTGTCCGCACAGGCGCCCCTGACGGGAATCGTCGGAGCATCCCCGCTCGCGGCAGCGCTCGGCAACGGTGCCGGCGCCCCGGGGGCCTACCTGGTGGTGGGCATCGTCATTGTCATCTTCGCTGTCGGGTTTGTGGCCATGAGCCGGAAAATCCAGGCCAACGGCGCTTTCTACGCCTACGTCACCGCCGCCTTCGGGCGAAAGGTCGGCGCCGGTGCGGCCTGGCTGGCGCTGCTGGCCTACAGCACGGTGCAGGCCGCCATGTATGGACTCTACGGTGCGGCCTTTTCCGGCCTGCTGGCCTCCGTAGGCCTGACGGTTCCGTGGTGGCTGCTGGCCCTGGCCACCATGGCCGGAGTCCAGGTTCTGGGTTCCCTTAATATCGAACTCGGCGCCAAGGTACTGGCCCTGCTTGTAGGCCTGGAAGTCGCCGTCCTGTTGATGTTCGGCCTCACGGTCCTGTTCCGCGGCGGTGGCCCCGAGGGGCTCAGCCTTGCGGCGTCGTTCTCGCCGGAAGCCATCGCCAGCGGCGCCCCCGGTGTGGCCATCATGTTTGCGGTGGCCTCCATGTTCGGCTTCGAATCCACGGCGATCTACTCCGCCGAGGCCAAGGACGCACACCGCACCGTAGCCCGGGCCACCTACCTGTCCGTCGGTGTCATCGCGGTGTTCTTCTCCTTCATCTCCTGGATGCTGGTCAGCTATTACGGCCCCTCCCAGGTCATCGACGCGGCCGGAGCCGCGTTGGAATCCGGCGATTCCACTGCCTTTGTGCTCACGCCCATGGTGGAGCTGTTCGGTCCGTGGGCCGGTATTACCACCGGCATCCTGCTGGTCACGTCCCTGCTGGCGGGCATCATCGCCTTCCACAACGGGATCAACCGCTACCTGCACTCCTTGGCGCTGCGCGGTTCCCTGCCCGCTGTCGTCGCGCGGACGAACCGGCACCGCGCACCGGCCGTGGCGGCCTGGATCCAGACCGCCACCGCCGTCGTTTTGGTGGTTCCCTTCGCCATTATGGCCCTGGACCCGGTCCTGACACTGTTTTCGTGGTTCAGCGGGCTGGCCGTCGCGGCACTCCTGGTGCTCTACATCATGTGTTCCGTGGCTGTCGTGGGGTTCTTCCGCCGTGAACCGTCGGCCGGGCAGCCGTGGCAGACGCTTATCGCGCCGGCGCTCGCCTCCGTGCTGCTGGCGTGGGTCCTGTCCCTGGTGGTCAGCAACTTCACCTCACTGATCGGCGGAAGCGCCGAAACGGCCGCCGCTTTGCTCGTCTCCGTACCGGTGGTGTTTGCGGCCGGCCTGCTGGTGGAGGCGAAGGTTGAACGGCGGCACAAGGCCGCTGCTTTCGGCAAGGTCAGCTAGCAGCCAAACATCAGGCCCGGCACGGAATTCCGTGCCGGGCCTCAGCTGTGAACCTGGGGGCTTTAGCCGTTGCGTCGCCATTCACTCGGCGAAACGCCGAACGCGTCGCGGAATGTACGGCTGAAGTGCGCGGCATCCAGGAATCCCCACTGGGCGGCCACGGCGCCCACGGACTTTCCTGCGTGCAGTGGATCCTGGAGGTCGCACCGCGCACCCTCCAGCCGTTGGCTCCGGATGAAGCCGGCCACGGTGGTCCCTGACTCATGGAAGACGTTGTGCAGGTGCCGGGTGGAGATGAAGTGCGCCGCGGCGATGCTGGCCGGCGACAGCTGCGGGTCCGACAAGTTGGCTTCGATGTATTCGCGCACTGACACGGCAAGCATCGCCTGCGGCTTCATCCTGTCCGGGGCGATGTCCATTTCGGCATGCAGCATGGTGGACACCAGGTCCAGGGCGTTCGTGGCGAGCCTGGATCCGCTTGGTCCGCTGAGCACATCCAGGTTTTCGGACAATTGCCGGATGAACTGCCCCACGATTCCACTGAGGCCGGTGCTCCCGGCCATCCGCACGGCCGCCAGTTGGCCAACATAGTCGGTGGGCAGCGAAAGTGCGTCACACGGGAACATCACCACCATCATCCGGGCCTGTTCCTCGAAGGCGAGGGTGTAGGGCCGGTTGGTGTCATAAATCGCCAGGTCGCCGGGCAGGAGGAGGGCTTCGCGGTTGTCCTGGATCAGGAGCCCGGTGCCTTCAAGCTGGAGGTTGAGCTTGAAATAGCGCTCGCCGGCCCGGGCGATCAGGGCGGGGGTGCGGTGGACTTCGTGCGGCGCTGCGCTGACTTCGACGACGGACATCCTGTCCAGCACCCTCGACCTCAAGAGACCGCGGAATCCGTCCACGTCCGATGTCTGCGCAGCGAGCGGCACGAAGGACTCGGCCACGAGGTGTCTCCAGTGGTCGAACGAGCGGGCAACGCTGGACGTGACGTTTTGGCTGACGGGCCGGGCTGTAGCTGCTGGCATGAATTGTTCCTGACGACGGATGGCCATCTGACCTTGATTCCCCCGATGTGTGTCCTGCGACACAGTCCTCACAGGTTAACGCCGGGCGGCATCTTTTTTCAACGCTTGGCGAAAAAAGACCGGGTCATTGCGGATGCCCCGTCTACCGCGACAGCAGGGTAAAGAATCCCTCGAGCTGTTCCTCCAGCCCGGGGCCAGAGTGGCCCGCAGGGGCCAGGGCGGCGACAATCTGGGCTCCCAGCAGCATGTTGAGCAGCTGGCCGGCCAGCGCGGCGTCGTCGACGGCGGCGCTGACGTCTCCGTTGTCCCGCGCCTCTGCCAGGTAGCGCTTGATCGTGGCCAGCCACTCGTCCATGGACTGCTGGTGGAGTGCCGCCTTCCGGGCGTCGTTGACGGCCTTTTGCCAGAAGGGGATCACGATCCGCGCTTCGTTGATGCGTTCTTCGTCGAGCGGGAGGACCTCCACGCTGAAGGCGCGAAGCGCCGGTAGTCCTGTTTTGCCTTCCGTGACCCTGGCGATTCGCTGGTTGGTCCGGTTGAAGACGTGGCCGAAGGCGAACTCCAGCAGGGTGTCCTTGGTGGGGAAGTAGGGCTTGAGTGCCCCGTTGGCGAAGCCTGCCTCCAGTGCGATCTCGCGCATCGTGGCGCCCTCGAGGCCGTTGCGGGCGATGATCCGCCAGGTGGCATCCACCAGCTCCAGGCGGCGCTCGTCATGGTCAACTATCTTTGGCACCGCGGCCACTCCCCGGAAATATTTTTGCTCAAGCCCTTGTGAGCCATCTTACGGACGCTTATTCTCTACAACTATAGAAAATAAAAAACCCGACCCGCAAGGGTCCCGGACAAAGGTCATCCATGACGCTTGCATCAGTTGACACCGCAGCCCCGTACCGCCTGGCAACAGGCGAGGAAATTTCCCAGGTCCAGGCCATCCTCGGCGCCGCCGGTCTGCTGGGTCCGCAGAAGCGCATCGCGTACCTCGGCCTATTGGATCCCGCCCGGGGGAGTGCCGGTGAGGACCGGCGCTTCCGCATCTTCATCCATGACGTCACCGGCGCTGCGCCCACCGACGTGGTGGTCTCGGTAACCCGCCAGCACGTGGTGTCAGCCGTCGAACTGGATAGCGCGGTGACCGGCGAGCTTCCCGTCCTGGAGGAAGAATTTGAGGTGGTCGAATCGCTGCTGGCTACTGACGGACGCTGGCTCAAGGCGCTGGCTGAGCGCGGCCTTGATGTCGCCAAAGTCCGCGTTGCGCCTCTTTCCGCCGGCGTTTTCGAATACCCGGAGGAAAAGGGCCGCCGCATCCTGCGCGGTCTGGCGTTCGTCCAGGATTTCCCGGCGGACAGCGCCTGGGCGCACCCGGTGGACGGACTGGTGGCCTACGTGGACGTGGTCAGCAGGGAGGTCACCCAAGTCCTGGACCTCGGCGCCATGCCTGTCCCGGCCGAGCACGGAAACTACACGGACCCCGAGCTGACCGGTCCGCTCCGCACCACCCAGAAGCCCATCAGTATCACCCAGCCGGAAGGTCCCAGTTTTACTGTCTCCGGCGGCAACCACGTGGAGTGGGAGAAGTGGAGCGTGGACGTGGGCTTCGATGTCCGTGAGGGCGTTGTCCTCCACAACCTCGCCTTCCAGGACGGTGACCGCAAACGCCCCATCATCAACCGGGCCTCGATCGCCGAAATGGTGGTGCCCTACGGTGACCCCTCGCCCGTCCGGTCCTGGCAGAACTACTTCGACACCGGTGAATACCTGGTGGGCCAGTACGCCAACTCCCTGGAGCTCGGGTGCGATTGCCTTGGCGAGATCACCTACCTGAGCCCGGTCATCAGCGACGCCTTCGGCAACCCCCGCGAGATCCGCAACGGCATTTGCATGCACGAGGAGGACTGGGGCATCCTGTCCAAGCACAGCGACCTCTGGACCGGCATCAACTACACGCGCCGCAACCGCCGGCTGGTGATTTCGTTCTTCACCACCATCGGCAACTACGACTACGGCTTCTACTGGTACCTCTACCTGGACGGCACCATCGAATTCGAAGCCAAGGCCACCGGCGTCGTCTTCACCAGCGCGTTCCCCGAGGGCGGTTCGGACAACATCTCCCAGCTCGCGCCGGGACTTGGCGCACCGTTCCACCAGCACCTCTTCAGCGCCCGCCTGGACATGGCCATCGACGGCTTCACTAACCGTGTCGAGGAAGAAGACGTGGTCCGGCAAGCCATGGGTGACGGCAACGAGCGCGGCAATGCGTTCTCCCGCAAGCGCACGGTGCTGGCCCGCGAGTCCGAGGCCGTCCGCGAGGCCGATGCACGGAGCGGCCGGACATGGATCATCTCCAACCCTTCGTCGCGCAATCGTCTGGGCGAACCTGTGGGCTACAAGCTGCACTCAGAGAACCAGCCCACGCTGCTGGCGGATCCGGAGTCATCCATCGCCCGGCGTGCCGCTTTTGCCACCAAGGACCTGTGGGTTACCCGCTACGCCGACGGTGAGCAGTACCCCACCGGTGACTTCGTGAACCAGCACTCCGGCGGAGCGGGCCTCCCGGCCTATGTTGCCCAGGACCGGGATATCGACGGGCAGGACATCGTGGTGTGGCACACCTTCGGCCTGACGCACTTCCCGCGCGTTGAGGACTGGCCCATCATGCCTGTGGATACGGTCGGCTTCAAGCTCCGCCCGGAGGGATTCTTCGACCGCAGTCCCGTTTTGGACGTGCCGGCCAGTTCGTCCGGTGCGGCAGCGTGCCATAGTGCCGCCGGCGGTGCGGCCGGCCACAACGATCCTGCCGCCAGCCACTGCCACGGCTAGGAGTGCCGTGACTTTGGCAGCGGGACGGGCCCGGAATGCCGGGCCCGTCCTGCACTCCCGGCTGTGCGCCATCATCACGGCCGCATCATGCATCGCCCACCTGGCGCTCGCCGTCGAAAATCACCACGGTGCCTGGCTGAATGTCCTGATGCTGGCGCTGGCTGCCGTCTGCGTTCCCTGCGTCGTGCACATCTGGCGGCACTGCAGGGTCACCGCGCTCCGGCGGGTCATGGCGTCGGCGTTGCTGATGGTGGTGGTTCATGGCGTCCTGTTGCTGGCAAGCGGAGCGTCGGGCCACGGCCATTCCACCGGCATGTCGAGCGTCTTACCTACGTCCGGGGCGGCAGCCTCAGGCGCGGCCGGGGCGGCCGGGCTGCTGGCCGTCATCGGCATGGAAATCACGACGGCGTTGCTCGCGGCAACGCTCGTCGCCCGGCTCCGGAGCTCCCCGCCTTCGCTATAGGCCCCAGCGCGCAGCCCGCTGCGGCGTCAAATGGAGAATCTTAGGACCAGCGACACAAAAAGTTCAGCAGGAACAAACGTTGTTATCATTTCATGTTGAACATTTAACAAATTTGAGGAGACGGTGTGGACGCGCGGCTTGAAGCTATCCGGAATACGGTCCTGGCGCGAAACCCCGGCGAGGCTGAATTCCACCAGGCCGTGACCGAGGTTTTCGAGAGTCTGGGCCCCGTCCACGACAGGCACCCTGAGCTGATCGAAGCTGCCATCCTTGAGCGCCTGTGCGAGCCTGAGCGCCAGATCATCTTCCGGGTGCCGTGGACCGATGACTCCGGACGCGTGCAGATCAACAGGGGCTTCCGGGTGGAATTCAACTCCGCCCTCGGCCCCTACAAAGGCGGCCTGCGCTTCCACCCGTCGGTCTACCTCGGCATCGTGAAGTTCCTCGGTTTTGAGCAGATCTTCAAGAATGCCCTCACCGGCATGCCCATCGGTGGCGGCAAAGGCGGCTCCGATTTCGATCCCCGCGGCCGCAGCAACGCCGAAATTATGCGGTTCTGCCAGTCCTTCATGACTGAGCTGTACCGCCACATCGGCGAGTACACGGACGTGCCGGCCGGCGATATCGGCGTGGGCGGCCGCGAGATCGGCTACCTTTTCGGCCAGTACAAGCGCATTACCAACCGCTACGAATCCGGCGTCCTGACGGGCAAGGGAATCTCCTGGGGCGGCTCCCTGGTGCGTCCGGAAGCCACGGGCTACGGAACCGTCATCTTCACGCAGGAGATGCTGAAAACCCGCGGCATGTCCTTCGACGGCCAGCGCGTTGTGGTGTCCGGCTCCGGCAACGTGGCAATCAACGCCATCGCCAAGGCGCAGACCCTCGGCGCCAGTGTGGTGGCCTGCTCGGACTCCTCCGGCTACATCGTGGATGAGGCCGGCATCGACGTCGCGCTTTTGCGTGAGATCAAGGAAGTGGAGCGCGGACGCCTCAAGGATTACGCCCTCCGCCGTCCCGGCGTTTCCTACGTGGAAGCCGGGTCCGTGTGGGATGTCGACGCCAGCGTGGCGCTGCCCTGCGCCACGCAGAACGAGCTCGACGGCGATGCCGCCGCCCGCCTGGTCCGCAACGGCCTGGTGGCGGTCGGCGAGGGCGCGAACATGCCCTCCACCCGTGACGCCGTGTCCGTCTTCCAGGAGGCCGGGGTGCTCTTCGGCCCGGGCAAGGCAGCCAATGCCGGCGGCGTCGCCACGTCGGCGCTGGAAATGCAGCAGAACGCCAGCCGCGACTCGTGGACCTTTGAGCACACTGAGCAGCGCCTGACAGAAATCATGGTGGGCATCCACGACCGCTGCGCGTCCACCGCCGACGAATACGGCGAGCCCGGCAACTACGTGCTGGGCGCCAACATCGGCGGCTTCGTCAAGGTAGCTGACGCCATGCTTGCGCAGGGACTTATCTAGCAATACCGCTTCAGAGCGGCCACCGACCCCGGCAGGGGGGTCGGTGGCCGCTGGCGTTTAAGCGGGAAACAAACACTTAACATTCCTGTCCGATGCCCGTAACGGCCTATGGATACTGTGGTGCAACAAGATTTACTAATAGCTAACACCAAGCAGAACAGGAATGTTTCGATGACAAGTGTCGCAACCCCTGCTGTATCCCGATCGCCGTTACCGCCGGCTCGCGGACCCGAGGGCCTGCCGACGCCGGTCCCGCTGCCCGTGAACGGAAGGATTTCCCTCTCAGACATTGCCCGCGCCCACGATGTCCGCTTCCTGCTGGCCACCTTTGTGGACATGACAGGCAAGCCCTGCGCCAAGCTCGTCCCGGTGGAAGCCGCCGATCAGCTGGAGTCCGGTGCCCTGGGCTTCGCCGGGTATGCGGCGGGGCTGATCGGGCAGAAGCCGCAGGACGCGGACCTGATCGCCGTCCCGGACGTCGCCTCCTTCACTCCGGCGCCCTTTATCAGGGAGGGCCTGGCCATCGTTCACTGCGACCCGCACGTCAACGGCAAGCCCTGGCCCTACGCGCCGCGGGTGATCCTGAAGAACACCCTGGCCCGGCTGGCCGCAGAGGGCATGCAGGCGAAGATCGGCGCCGAGGTGGAATACTTCCTGGTCAACAAGAACGACGACGGGACCCTACGTACCGCGGATGCGCGCGACGATTCGCCCCGCCCCTGCTACGACGCCCGCGGCGTCACACGCATGTATGACCACCTCACCTCCATCTCCGAGGCGATGAATTCCCTCGGCTGGGGAAATTACGCCAACGACCACGAGGACGCCGCCGGCCAGTTCGAACAGAATTTCAACTACGCCGACGCACTGACCACGGCGGACCGGGTTGTCAGCCTTCGCTACATCCTCAACATCCTGGCAGAGCAGCGCGGCATGACCGCCACGTTTATGCCGAAGCCGTTCACGGACCGGACCGGCACCGGCCTGCACTTCCACCTGTCGCTGTGGTCAGGCGCCGAGGCGCTGTTCCCGGGTGATGACGGAACAGTGAACCCGGAAGGAGCGGTGAACCCGGATGAAGCAGGCGGCCGCGGCCTTGGGCTGTCCGGGCTCGCCTATTCGTTTATCGGCGGCATCCTGGAACATGCGCCCGCGCTGCAGGCCTTCCTGGCGCCGACCGTGAATTCCTACAAGCGCTCGGGGGCAACCACCAGTTCCTCCGGCGCCACCTGGTCGCCGCGGAAGGCGTCCTTCGGCGGAAACGACCGTACACACATGATCCGCGTCCCGGACAACAAGCGGATCGAACTCCGCTCGGGTGACGGCTCGGCCAACCCCTACCTCGCCATTGCCACCGCCATTGCGGCGGGCCTGGACGGTGTGCAGCGGGGTGTGGATCCGGGGCCGCCTTCCGGCCCGGGGGAGTCCAGGCCCGATGCCCACCTGCTGCCGGCCACCCTGCTCCACGCCGTCGAAGCGCTCCGCCGGGACCCGGTGATCCTGGCCAGCCTCAGCGGGGACCCGGAGATCGGCGGGTACTACGCGGACGCCAAGGAAGAAGAATTCCTGAGCTGGCACAACGAGGTCAGCGACTGGGAAATCCGGACGTACCTGACCTCGATCTGACCACCAAGGCTCTTTAGAACCGCCACAAGTAAAGGACACACCATGTGTGGAATTGCCGCGCTGCAGCTGCGCAACCCCCTGCTGTACCCCCGGATGGGCAGCCTGCTGTCCTCAATGCTCTGCCAGATTGTGGACCGCGGACCGGACTCGGCCGGCCTGGCCGTCTACAACACCCCGGGCCTCGTCTCGCCGGGGATCTCCACCCTCAGCCTCCTTGGCAGGGACCAGGGAATACCGCTCGACGCCATCACCCGTGAACTGGAGAAGCTGCTGCCGGCCTCCGCCGCCGCTGCCGTGCAGGTGGTGGGCGACACCACTCTGGTGAGCGCCGCCGTCGGGACTGATCTCCTGGTGAAAGCGGTCAGCGAGACCCTTCCCGGCTCCACTATCATCGGCCGCGGCGAGCATGTTGCGGTGATGAAGAGCGTGGGCCACCCGATGGAAATTGCGGCCGAGCACGGGCTCGAAGCGATGGCCGGAAGCCAGGGCCTGTCCCACACGCGGATGGCCACCGAGTCCGCTGTGACAGCCGGCGGCTCCCACCCCTTCTCCGTGGCGGACGATCTCTGCCTGGTGCACAACGGCTCCTTCTCCAACCACGCCACGGTGCGGCGGGACCTCAAGCGCGAAGGCGTGGTGTTCGATTCGGAGAACGACACCGAGGTGGGCGCCCGCTACGTGGCCTCCCGGCTGCAGCAGGGCGACACGCTCGAGGAAGCCCTGGTGAACCTGGGCAAGGTCCTCGACGGTTTCTACACCCTGGTGGTGACCACCGCGGACAGCATGGCAGTGGTCCGCGACCCCATCGCCTGCAAGCCCGCCATCATCGCCGAAACGGACGATTACGTGGCCATGGCCTCCGAATACCGTGCCCTGGCAGCCCTGCCGGGCATCGAAAACGCCCGCATCTTTGAACCGGAACCCGGAAAGGTCTACACATGGTCACTCTGACAGCCCCTGAAGCCCCCACACTGGGAGCCCTGGCGGAAACCGCCATGGCGGTTGACCTTGCCGGGAGCCCGGTCCGCGAACTCAACCAGGCCCTCCATGACGCCGTTGACGGACAGTCGTGGACGGTCACCAGCCCCGGTGGGAAACACAGCCTCGCCGTCGGCATCAACGCGGACATCCAGGTGACCATCGAAGGCCACGCCGGATATTACGCCGCCGGGATGCACCAAAAGGGCGACGTGACCATCAACGGCAATGCCGGCGTCGGCCTCGCCGAAAACATCATGTCCGGCCGGGTCCACGTAACGGGTGATGCGTCCCAGTCCGCAGCGGCTACAGGCCACGGCGGCCTGGTGGTCATCGACGGCAATGCCAGCGCCCGCTGCGGCATCTCGATGAAGGGCGTGGACATTGTGGTGGGCGGAAACATCGGCCACATGTCCGCGTTTATGGCACAGGCCGGACGCCTGGTGGTCTGCGGCGACGCCGGCGAAGCCCTGGGCGACTCCATCTACGAGGCGCGCATCTACGTGAAGGGCACGGTGGCCTCGCTCGGCGCGGACTGCGTCGAAAAGCCGCTCCGGGACGAGCACCTGGCCGAACTCGGCGAACTGCTCGCCGCCGCCGGCCGCACGGACAACCCGGCCGACTTCAAGCGTTATGGCTCAGCCCGGAACCTCTACCACTTCAACGTCGACAATTCGACTGCCTACTAGGAGGCCACCATGACCATTACCTCCATCCCTGCCCCCGCCTCTGCGCCGGACGTCAGCGCGTCCGACATCGCTGCACTCGGCCTCCGCGAGTCCGCCACATTCGACCGCGCCACCATCGCGGACATCCAGCGCGCCGCCGCCACGGGCGTGTACGACATCCGCGGGTGGGGCGCCAAGCGCAAGGTCCCGCACTTTGATGACCTGCTTTTCCTCGGCGCCTCCATGTCCCGCTACCCGCTGGAGGGCTACCGCGAAAAGTGCGATACCGACGTCGTCCTCGGCGACCGGCACGCCACCCGGCCGCTGCACCTGCAGACTCCGGTGACCATCGCGGGAATGAGCTTCGGGGCGTTGTCCGCCAACGCGAAGGAGGCGCTGGGACGCGGCGCATCGGAGGTGGGGACCTCCACCACAACGGGCGACGGCGGCATGACACCTGAGGAGCGCGGCCAGTCCAAGCACCTTGTGTACCAGTACCTCCCGTCCCGCTACGGCATGAACCCGGACGACCTCCGCAAAGCGGACGCCATTGAGATCGTGCTGGGCCAGGGCGCCAAGCCCGGCGGCGGCGGCATGCTCCTGGGGCAGAAGATCACCGAACGCGTCGCCGGAATGCGCACCCTGCCCGTGGGCATCGACCAGCGCTCCGCCAGCCGTCACCCGGACTGGACCGGCCCGGACGACCTCGAAATCAAGATCGGCGAACTCCGCGAGATCACTGACTGGAAGACGCCTATCTACGTCAAGATCGGCGCTTCCCGGCCGTACTACGACACTGCGCTGGCCGTGAAGTCCGGGGCTGACGTTGTGGTGGTGGACGGCATGCAGGGCGGGACCGCCGCGACGCAGCAGGTGTTCATCGAGAACGTCGGCATCCCCACGCTCGCCGCCATCCCGCAGGCCGTCCAGGCGCTGCAGGAACTCGGCGTGCACAGGAAAGTCCAGCTGATCGTTTCCGGCGGCATTCGCACCGGGGCCGACGTGGCCAAGGCCATGGCACTGGGTGCGGACGCCGTCGCCATCGGCACCGCGGCGCTGATCGCACTCGGCGACAACGACCCCCGCTACGCCGCCGAATACTCGGCGCTGGGCTCCGCCGCCGGTTTCTACGACGACTTCCAGGACGGCCGCGACCCTGCCGGGATCACCACCCAGGACCCGGAACTGTCCTCGCGACTGGATCCGGTGGCCGCCGGCCGCCGCCTGGCCAACTACCTGCGCGTGCTCACCATGGAAGCCCAGACCATCGCCCGGGCCTGCGGCAAATCGCACCTGCACAACCTGGAACCGGAGGACCTGGTGGCCCTGACCATCGAAGCATCGGCCCTGGCCCGCGTGCCGCTGGCCGGCACCAGCTGGATTCCCGGAGCCCCGTAACCCTGGAAATGGTGGCTCTTCTGCCTGGAGGGTGTGGCGGCGCCGGCTTGGCCGGCGCCGGCACAGCCCTATGATGGCTCCTATGACCAAACACGCCCGGGATGACGCCGACGCCGCGACCGGCGAGGGCGAAACTGCCGACGCTGCTTCCCTCCCCGGGAAACTGGAACAGGTCATCGCCACGCAGGTCCGGCGTTACCGCACGTCCCATGGTCTCTCCTCCGCTGAGCTTGCTGCCCGCACGGGTCTGTCGAAGGCCATGATCTCCCGGATCGAAACGGCAACCACGTCGTGCTCGCTGACCACGCTGCAAAGGCTGGCCGACGGCCTCAATATTCCGGTCACCGCACTCTTCCGCGGAGCCGATACAGACCGGGACGCAACGTTCACCAAGAGCGGCGAGGGCAGCCTCACCGTCCGCAGCGGAACGCAGCACGGCCACGAGTACCGGGTTCTGGGCACGCTCAAGGGCAGGACTGACGCGCTCGAACCCACGCTCGTTACCCTGACCAATGCCTCCGACGTTTTTCCGCTTTTCCAGCACCCGGGCACGGAGTTCATTTACATGCTGGCCGGGAAAATGGTCTACGGACACGGGTCCTACGAGTACGCCATGGAGGCGGGGGACTCCCTGCTCCTGGACGGCGAAGGCCCGCACGGCCCGCTTGAGCTTCTGGACCTGCCCATCCGGTTCCTGGCGATCTCTGCCAAGTAGGTTTCGGAACCCGAAACACATCCGCCCGGTGACTGCAACGTTGATTTAACCAGCCGGAAACCCACCGCGGAACTGCCGCCCTACAGTGGAAACAGACGGCAATAGCTGCCCTCCGACGAACGTGGCTCTGACTCCGCGTCCCTCCTCCGGAGTGGTCTTGACGGGCAATTCCGTTCTCTCTTCGCATCACGAAAGGGGTTTCCCATGGATTCGGGAAATGTCGCTTGGATTCTTGCCAGCTCTGCGCTGGTTTGTATGATGATCCCCGCCCTCGCCCTGTTTTACGGGGGCATGGTGGGGTCTCGTCGCATTCTCAACATGATGATGATGTGCTTCGGCGGCGCCAGCCTGGTGGCGGTGCTCTGGGCGCTCTTCGGTTACTCCATGGCTTTCGGAAATTCAGTGGGTGGCCTGGGGTTGATCGGTGACATCACGGAATTCCCGGGGATGGGCCAGCTGCTCGCCGCTGATGAGGCGGCCTCGATCCCGGTGGCACTGTTCGCCGCGTTCCAGCTGTTCTTCGCCTGTGTGACCACGGCCCTGGTGGCGGGAGCGGCAGCTGGCCGGATGAAGTTTGGCGCGTGGATGCTGTTTGCCGGAATCTGGGCAACCGTCGTCTATTTCCCCATCGCACACTGGGTGTTCGCGTTCTCTTCGGCCGACGGCAGCGTCACCGGCGGCTGGATCGCCAGCGGCATCAAGGCCGTCGACTTCGCCGGTGGAACTGCCGTGCACATGAACGCCGGCGCCGCAGCCCTTGCCCTGGCTCTGGTCCTGGGTAAGAGCTCCGGCTGGCCCAAGATGGAACACACCAAGCCGCACAGCCGGCCGCTTGTGCTTATCGGGGCCGGGCTGCTCTGGGTTGGCTGGTTCGGCTTTAACGCCGGTTCCGCACTCTCGGCAGGCCAGTCTGCTTCAGTTGTCTTCCTTAACACTGCCGTTGCTGCTGCCGCCGGCCTGCTTGCCTGGGCACTGGTTGAGCGTCTCCGCCGCGGTGCGGCCACCAGCATGGGCGCAGCGTCCGGCCTGATCTCGGCCCTCGTAGCCATCACTCCGGCCTGTGGCGCTGTGAGCCCGCTGGGCGCACTGGCCATCGGTGCCATCGCAGGCGCCGTCTGCTCCCTGGCCATTGAGTTGAAGTTCCGCCTCGGTTACGACGATTCCCTCGATGTTGTCGGTGTCCACCTCGTGGGCGGCATTCTGGGAACCCTGCTGATCGGCCTGTTCGCGACGGACGCAGCACCCAACGCAGTCAACGGCCTGTTCTACGGTGGCGGTGTTGAGTTGCTGGGTGTCCAGTCGCTGGCAACCGTGACGGTCCTTGCCTACTCGTTCGGAATCACGTGGATCCTGGCGAAGATCCTGGACAAGACGATTGGCCTGCGCATCAAGCCCGAGGACGAAATGCGGGGCATCGACCTCGCAGCCCACTCGGAACTGGCGTACCTGACGGACGAAGATCCCGTGGAGCTCGGGTCACCGCAAAGGAGCTGATGCCGTCGCGCCGACAAAGGCGCGTTGGATCGCACGACTGACAAATCAATAACCACGAGTCCGGCCTAGGGCCGAACTGCGGACCGGTGCCGGTGCTGGCTGGCTTATAGTTCCGCGGTTCGGCCCACGGTCGTGGGTGCTGCCGGGTCAGGCCAGTGATCGTGCCCGGTCAGGCTAGAGATCGCGCCCAGTCAGGCCAAGGGTCCTGGGGGAGGGGCCGTCCCGGCAATGCGTCGTCCGGGTACAGCACATAGTCCGGAAGATCGACGTCGGGCAGCGGAACGCGGGCCGGGTTAGGCTCCGGGAAGGGATCTCCCGGAAACGGGTCCTCTGGCAGTGAACTTTCTTCGATGACGTAGCCATCTAAACGATCGGCAGCCAGGTTGTAGTCACCCCATAGGTCGTCCGAGGGCACAGCGTTGCCCGGAGGTGGACCGGGTAGGCCGGGATCTGCCTGTAGTTGGCTTTGAGGCAGTGAGGAGCCAAGCTCCCCGTTGTGGAGTCCGTCCGCCATTTGGCCCGGCCAGTGTGGTGGTTCCGGGTCGGGTTGTTCGCTGTGGTAGTGCCGGCCGGTGGGTGAGATCCAGCCGGGCGGCTCGTCCGTGGTGGCTTCGGTGGGTTGCCAGGGTGTGCTGTGTTTGAGCCGGTGGTGTTTCGGGCAGAGCTGGGCCAGGTTTGAGATCCCGGTGGTCCCGCCGTGGGCCCAGGCCTTCAGGTGGTCTGCTTCGTTGTCCAGGGATGGGTTGGTGCAGCCGGGGAACTGGCATTTTCCGTCCCTGAGGCGGAGCCATTGACGCAGTGCTTTGGGGATCCGGTAGCTTTCCCGGCCGATCTCCAACGGTGCCCCGTCGCGGGGATCGGTCAGGACCCGGCGGAACGACTCGGCACCATTGGCGACGAGGGCGCGGGCCATGGACGGCGGGATGGGTCCGTATCCGTCGAGGACGGCGGGTTCATCGGTCAGACCCATCAGCGCGAACACCGGAACCGTCACCAGAACCTGGGCTGTCGGCGACGGGATCATCCCGGAAGCACCATTCAGAGTGCCGTCCCGAGTGCTGTTCAGGCCGCTTGCCCCACCGGTGGTCCCGTCCGTGTGATGGTCCGCGCCGAGGAGTAAGCCGGCGAGGATGTCCGTGCGTAGCTGGGTGAGGGTCCGGCCTTCGGTAGGGCACTGGAGGGCGCGGGCGTCTGCGGTGGTCCGTGCCCAGATCCCGGAAGCCTGATCGGCGGGCAGGTAAGCCGAGAGCCAGGCCATCCCGTCCCGGTCCGGACAGAATTCGACCCGACGGTCCGCGGCAGACCGGGTGTGGCGTGTTTCGATGCTGTCCGGGTGATGCCGCTCCCGCCAGGTCCGGGCTTTCGCCCGGAACCGGCCCGGGACCATCCCGCCGGCCGCGCCGCGGGCCGGGTTCGGCGCCTCGGGGTCCAGGAAATGGGCCTCCAACGCCGCTGCCCCGTCCCGGTCGAAATTGGTGGTTTCGTCGACCATGATCCGGGCGTGCTGCCACGAAATCGACCCTGTCTCCAGAGCAGCCAGCGTGAGCGGCAGGGCACTACGTAAGCGCTGGGCCTCGCCCAGCAGCCCGCCGGCCGTACGTTCGCTGACGGTCATAGCGCACGCAACCTCGGCCACGATACTCATGTCCTGGGCGGTGTGCTCCTGCGGGGACATGATGGGCCCCGCGATCACTTGGGCGGCCTCGTCATACCCGCCGGCCGCATGGACCTTCACAGCGGCGACCATCGCCGCCAACCCCGCCGCGCCGGACAACACCGTCAGACACGCCTCAGCCTGCCAACGCACCGGGTCCGAGTCAGCCGCAGAAGGGCCGGTTGCGAAAGCGCCAGGCACCGGGCCTTCCGCGGGGCAGTCCGCCGGCGCGCCTGCCGGGATGTCGGCCGGATCCGTCCCCCGGAGCACACAGTCCAGCTGCAAAGCAGAAGCCGCGATGGCCTCCAACACCTCTGCACCTGCCCTGTTATCCATACCTCCAGCATGACAAGGGGGTACGACATTCAAGGGCCCGCGAAGACCTTCCCCGGAAAGTTTCCGGAAAAGTTTTTGGAGGCGGCGGACGCCGCGTACCTTTGGGTCTGCCGCAGTGTTGGGCCCCGCCGCGTACCTTTGGGTCTGCCGCGCAATGCCGGGCCCCCGCCGCGTACCTTTGGGTCTGCCGCGCAGTGCCGGACCTGCCCCGCAGTGCCGAGCCATGTCGCCGCGTCCCGTAGAGTGACCGACTCCACACGCAGCCCGGAACGGTTAAAGGAGCATGCCCTAGTAGCCTGTTCACCTCCGCCGCACTCCTGAAGGACATGACGATCAACCGTTCCGCCGCCGCCAAGGCACTCACCCTGTTCACCGGCCTGCTTCTCGCAGGGGCCCTCGCCGGCTGTGACGCCGCCGCGCAGGCGGCAACCCAGGCGGCCAGCGGGATAGCCGAGGCAGTCAGGGAAGCGCCGTCGTCGGGAAGCCCGGCCGAACCGCTAAGCCCGGAGGAAATTGCTACGGCCCAGACCCAGCTGGAATCCATCCCGGTCAAGGGACGCGCCCCAAAGACCGGCTACGCCCGTGAGGAATTTGGCCCCGCCTGGGCCGACGTCGACCGGAACGGCTGCGACACCCGCAACGATATCCTCGCCAGGGATCTCGACGGTGAGACGTTCAAGCCCGGCACACAGAACTGCGTTGTCACCACCGGCATTCTGGCTGACAAGTACACAGGCGCAACCATCAACTTTATCCGCGGCAACACCACCAGCTCGGCCGTCCAGATCGATCATCTCGTGGCCCTCAGCGATGCCTGGCAGAAAGGCGCGCAGCAGCTCAGCGCCGAACAGCGCCGGCAGCTGGCGAACGATCCCCTCAACCTGATGGCCGCCGATGGCCCCACGAACGGTGCCAAGGGCGACAAGGATGCCGCCACCTGGCTGCCTCCGAACAAGGGCTTCCGGTGCGAATACGTCGTCCGCCAGACCGCCGTCAAAGCCAAGTACCAGCTGTGGGCCACCCAGGCAGAGCACGATGCGATCGCGGGGATCCTGGCTAACTGCAGCTAGCCGAGACTGACCTCAGTCCTTGAACAACCCCGCCAGGTCCTCGGCCGTGATGGAGCCGCCGGAAAGGGCGTCGCCCTCCATGACGTCCGCAAACAGCTGCGACTTCCGCGCCTTCAGGGCCATCACCTTCTCCTCGATGGTGTCCTTGGCGACCAGCCTGTAGACCATAACGTTCCGCGCCTGGCCGATCCGGTGTGTCCGGTCCACGGCCTGCGCCTCTGATGCCGGGTTCCACCAGGGGTCCAGCAGGAAAACGTAGTCGGCCTCGGTCAGGTTCAGGCCGAACCCGCCGGCCTTCAGCGAAATCAGGAACACCGGGGCGCTGCCGTTCTTGAATTCATTGACGACGTCGGTGCGGTTCCGGGTGCCCCCGTCCAGATAGCAGTACTCGATTTTCTCCTCGTCGAGGCGGTCGCGGACCTTGCCCAGGAAACCGGTGAACTGGCTGAAGATCAGCGCGCGGTGACCTTCGGCCACCAGGTCCTCCAACTGCTCGAACAGTACGTCCAGCTTTGATGACCGGACGCCGGACAGTGATGGATCCACCAGCGACGCGTCCAAACTCAGCTGCCGCAACAGCGTCAGCGACTGGAAGATCGTGAACCGGTTCTTGTTCACGTCCTCGATCAGGCCCAGGATCTTCTGCCGTTCACGCTGCAGGTGCGTCTGATAGACCTTTTGGTGCCGCGGGTTCAGCACCACCTCAAGGATCTGCTCCTGCTTGGGCGGCAGGTCCTTGATGACCTGGTCCTTGGTGCGGCGCATCATCAGCGGACGGACCCGACGCCGGAGCTTCTCCAGCTGCCCCTTGTCGCCGTTCTTCTCCACTGGCTTCTGGTAGTACTCCGCGAAGCGTTTGGGGCTGGAAAACAAGCCCGGCGCCACGATGGACGTCAGAGCCCAGAACTCCATCAGGTTGTTCTCCAACGGCGTGCCGGTGATGGCCAGTTTGAAGGCCGCGGGCAGCTTCCGGGCGCACTGGTACGCCTTGGACTGGTGGTTCTTCACAAACTGGGCTTCATCCAGCACCAGCCCTGCCCAGGTCTTGGAGGCGTAGGACTCGTAGTCGATCCGGAAGAGGGCGTAGGAGGTGATGACGATGTCCGCGCCGCCCAGTTCAACCGCCGCGTCCTGGCCGTTTTTCGCGAACGTTTCACTCACGGTGCGGACTGTCAGGCCGGGGGCGAAGCGCGCGGCTTCCGCGGCCCAGTTGCCCACGACGCTGGTGGGGGCGACCACCAAAAAGGGTGTGCCGCCGTCGGGCAGTGTTACTTCAGCAATGTCAGAAACAGCGGCTGACTGCTCCTTGGCGGCGCACATCAGCGCGAGGGCCTGCACGGTCTTGCCGAGGCCCATGTCGTCAGCGAGGACCCCGCCCAGGCTGTGCTTGTAAAGGAAGCTGAGCCAGTTGAAACCCTCAAGCTGGTAGGACCGGAGTTCGGCGTTCAGCGAAGCAGGCAGCGGCAGCCCCTCGATCCCGCCCTCCAGAAGGCCCCCAACGGCCGACCGCCACGCGGCGGCCTGCTCGTCCACGATGCCCAGCTGGGCAAGCTCGTCCCAGAGCCCTGCCTGGAAGCGGCTGATCTGCAGCGGCGCGTCCTTGTTGTCCTGCAGCGAGCGGGCTTCCTCGATCAGGGCCCGCAGCTGGTGCAGTTCGGGCAGGTCCAGGGAGAAGTAGGCGCCGCTGGGGAGGAGCATCTTGGTCTGGCCGGCGGCAAGGGCGGAAAACACGGCCGCGAAGGAGACCGGCTGGCCTTCCAGAGTGATCTGGATGCCGAGGTCAAACCAGTCGCGCTGTTCGGTGGCCTTGGTGGAGATGGAGACCACGGGCGCTTCCTCGGCCTCGCGGTAGTCGGCGATGTCCCCGGCGGTGTCCACAGAAACGTCCGGTGCCTGGCGGAGCATGGGCAGGACGTCCTCGGTGAAGGCCAGCGTGTCCAGGCCGCTCAGTTCAACGGACGCAGCCAGGCGCGGCGTTCCCCAGCCGCCGGTGGCGGATTCGCCCAGCGTGGGGACGACGTTCCACGGCTGGCCGATGCCCTCCAGGATGCGGGCCTCAGCGGTGTCGTCGCGGTAGCCGTGGTCGCCGGGGTGCCGCCAGAGCGGCTGGGCGGTGACCATGGTCCCGGACTTGTAGTGCCATTCCCAGTGCAGCCGCACGCGGTGGTCAGCGCCGTAGTTGGCCAGCAGCGACAGGGTGGGCACGGCGAGGGCGGGCAGTGCCACCGACTCGTCCTTCGCGGTGACCCGGGCGGCCTGCTTGAGCTTGGGGTAGAACCCGGTGAGGAAGCGCGTTTCGTCCTTCGCCGGAATGTGCAGGGTGCTGCCGGCGGTGACGAAGGTCAGCAGTTCCTCGCTCAATCCGCTTTCCAAGGGGGCCAGCGTGATCACGTTGTCGGCCGCGACGCCCGGCAGCGCCTCGCCGCCGGTGGTCAGGAAGATGCCGTGGGCGGGGCGGCCGATGGTCCCCACGGTCGCCGGATCAACCTCTTCACCCTCCACGGTGATGGTGGGTGCGAGCTCCAGCCCGCCGTCGTCGGCCGTTCCTGCGGCACCTCCGGCAGCGGCACCCCCGGCAGCAGCGTTACTGGGGACCGCAGTGCCGTAACGGCTCAAATTAAGCCCGACGGCGGCTGGAGACTCCGCGAGCCGCACCGGTTCGGTGCCGCGGCTGTGGACGAGCGCGAGGCCGATCTTCCTGGCATCGGCGAGCAGGCTCCACATGTTCTTCCCGGCGAAGGTGTTCAGGCCCAGCCAGAGCGCGGAAGAGTTGTGGACCCGGTTGGCGGCGGCGGTGTGCGCGGCGAGGAAGGTCTGCATCCACTCGATGTGCGCCTCGTTGCATTCGCGGCGGAAGTTCAGGTAGCTCAGGGTGTTCCAGGAGACGTCGCCGCGGATCCACTTGCCCTTGGCGCCCATCACCACGGGCCGGGCCTTGAGCTGGCGCACGCTGCGGAGCGGGTCGCGGCGGCCTGTGTAGGAGAAGTGCGGCGCCGGCTCTTCGATCTCGAACTGGAGGGCCAGCGGGATGCCGTTGCTGGACTGGGTAATGCCGGGCTGGGAGATGAGCGGGCTGAGGGCCTGCTCCCAGTCGGCCAGGTCAAGGCTGGCGGGCTGGCGGGACAGCCGGGAGACCTCGGCCGGGGCCAGGAGCTGGACGCGGATGGCGGGGTTGTCTTCGGCGGCGAAAAGCAGGGCGGCAACGTGCTTGCAGTCTTTGCGGACAGGGCAGCTGCAGACGCCCACGGTGCAGCTCCAGCCGCCCGATTTGCGGACCAGCTTGGCCGTGGTGGAGTAGGGCACGTCCGCGCCTCCGCGGACCTTGCCCAGCATGAGCCCGGTGGCGGCGTCGAACGACATTCCGGAAACCCGGCTGCCCATGGCATACGCCAGCCCGGCCGCCAGGGAACGGTCGTTGATGGCGGGAGTCTGTATTGCCAGTGCCGCACTCTCGTCCGGATGGGATGGCATGGTGCGCGCTACTTTCAGTGGCCACGGCGCGGCCGTGTCCGATTCGGTGGTTATCTGATTCATCTTAGTTCGCCCGGCGGGGGCCTGAAACTTCGCCTGACGTTCACTTCCGCCTCAGCCAACCGCCGTCCCGGCCCACGTAGCGTGAAAGTGTCCTGAGCATCACCGAAGCCAACAGCCGTAAGGAATTCCATGACCACGAGCCAGAACCCTGTCGTCCTGACCAAGGCCAGTATCGAAGCTGGCAGCGAGGACGTTGTCGACGCCAACGTCCACGTAGTGAATGCCATGTACAGCAGCCTGCTGGACTCCCGCGAAATCGCCCCGGTGGCACTCCGCAGCTACTACGTGGACTTCTACGTCACGCAGTCCCTGGAGGGCGGCTTCGCCCAGTACGTGTTCACGGCCGACCGTGACGAAGTGGATCCGCTGATCCGCGAAGGCCTCGAGAGCATGGGCGCAACGGCGCACCTGGAGCTCTTCAACCGGACCGTGGAAGTCTTTGATGCCCTGTCCGAGGAGGACGAGGAACGCTACCTCGACGGCGACCTGGACGCCGAGGAAGAGTCCAACGACGCCGTCCGCACCATGGAGGAGCTCGACGGCGAGTTCGAGGAACTGTTCGAGACCGAGAACATCACCGCCCTGAATGCCAGCTGGCTCCTGGGCCAGGAAGGCCTTCTGGTCCTGGATGACGAGGAGCTCAGCGCCTACATCGAACGCCAGGTTGCGCTGCTGCCCGACCTTGAAGAGCGCCAGGCCCGCGCCGATGAGGAAGCGCTGGACAACGCCCCGGACTTCGAAATCATCATCCGCGAACTGTGCGATGTTGCCGGTTACGAGCTCGAGAAAATCTCCATGGGTGACCCCAACTACGTGCACAACGGCGAGAAGACGCTGGCCTGGCACTTCAGCACGGACCACGGCGACTTCCTGATGGTCGAGGAAGAGGACGAAGCCTTCATGATCAACCCGGAGACCCAGGAGATCGTGGCCGCTGTTGAGTTCGAGGAAGCGGACGACGACGAGATGGCAGACGCGTAGCGCGCCGCGCCTTTAGGCCTCAGCCACAAGCACGGGCCGGGTTCGTCGGAAGGTTCCGGCGGACCCGGCCCGCCGTCGTTCCAGTTCTTAGGTGTTCTGGTCCAGTGCCCGGGCCAGGATGTCCAGCAGTTCCCCGTCCACCTGGTCCACGGACGTGAGGCGGACCCGCCGGCCAAAGGGGTCGTCCGCGCGGGTCTTCAGCGCTTCCACGCGGCCTCCGGCAGGGGCATCGAGGCGCAGCGCCACGTCCACGGCGGAGTTGGTTGTCCTGGTGAGCTGGGCGAACTTCCGGCGCGGACTGTGCAGCGAGACATACCCCTTCCGCATTTGGATCTCCACACCCTCAGTGGCCGACGCCCACGCAAGAAGGGCGTCCGCGATGGGCCGCAGCTCCGGGTGGTTGGCGTACTGCCCGTCGATGAGTTCGTCGGCGTCCCGCAGCATAAAGTCCGGATAGCCGAACAGCTCCCAGGACACCGCGTATTGTGCGTACCCCGTGACTCCGTGCTCGTCGCGCATCCAGGCGCGGAGCCCGGCGTCGTTCTTAATGCCCGCGCTGCGTGCGCGGTCAGCCCAGAACGCCACGTCCTGGCCGGTTTTCCGCAGCAGCAGCGCCTGGTTGCTGTCCACCATGGTCTGCCACGTCCTGGCGGTTTTTTGCGGTTCTGAGGTGTTGGGCATGCCTCGATGGTAATGCGGCCGGCCGTCATGGCGTCTCGAGGCTCGGAGGGCGGACGGGGCGGGCCTGGGAAAAGAATTTTCAGGAGGGCCGTAACTTTCCCGGTCCGGCCAGCGATGTAGGGAGTGATGGGTTCCTCGCGGGAACCCGATCTGAATTGTTCTCTAGCTTTTGGAGTGTCTTTTATGTCGTTGTTCACTGTTCTCGCCACCAGCAAAGTCGCCGCCGGAGTTCTCGCCGCAGGCACCCTGGCCGTCGGTGGAACCGGCGTCGCAGCTGTTTCCGGAGCCCTTCCCACCGAAGCGCAGCAGACTGCCCACGAACTGCTCGGCGCTCCCGCCCCGAAGCTTGCCAGCGAGGCCGCTGCTGAGGCCGCCGGTACCGCCGCCGGCTCCGCAGACGTTGCCGCCGACGCTGCGGCTGACGTTTCCGCCGATTCTTCCGCTGACGCCGCTGTGTCCGGGGACGAGGTTGCCGCCGAGGCCAACGTCTCCGCTGCCGCCGAAACTGCCGTGGACGCCGCCGGCGCAGCAGCTTTCGGCCTGTGCACCGCCTTCACGAACGGCGGACTGAACGCCTCCTCCGAGGGCTTCTCCTCGCTGGTCATCGCCGCTGAAGGCGAAGCCAACATTAAGCCGTTCTGCACCGACGTCGTGGCCGAGGGTGCCGCTGCCGCCGACGCCACTGCCGCCGCCGAGGGTTCGGCCGCCGTCAACGCCGAGCGCCCCGAGCTGCCCGCAGTCCCCGCTGTTCCGGCCGTTCCGGGTATCGACGGCGAGCCTGCAGTTCCCGCTGTTCCTGCAGGTCCGGCCGTGCCCGCCGTGCCCGGTGACGTAGTGGACGTTCCCGCCGTTTCGGGCCGCTAGGACCCCCTCGGCTAGTCTGGACTGCGGGAAGCGCCCCTTAAGGCAAGGCTTCCCGCAGTCCAGGACGCCGGGATGCAGCAGTCCACCGCCCGGATGGAGGAGCCATTGGTGCTAGACACTCTGGCTGAAGAAGACATCGACATATTTGCAGACACAGCCGGCACTGACCCGGCGGTGCTCTTCGGCGTTGTCTACCGCACCTTCTCCGGAGCTGTCCTGGGCTACCTCAAAGCCCGCGGTGTGGACGACGCCGAGGCCGTCACGCAGGACGTTTTCCTGGCAGTCTTCCCCAAGATCGGGGACCTGACCGGCGGCCTGCCGGGCGCCAAATCACTGGTGTTCTCCGTCGCCCACGCCCGCATGGTTGATTACTACCGGCGGGTGGAACGCAGGCCGGACTTCACCCCCTACGATCCGTCGCAGGACGGGCGCAGCACGGCCTCCGCGGAGGACCACGCCCTTGGCCACGACGGCGGCGCGGCCAACCTCCTCGACGGCCTCGCCGACGACCACCGCGAAGTCCTGGCCCTCCGGGTCGTGGCCGATCTGTCCATCGAACAGGTGGCCGGCATCATGGGCAAGTCCCATGGCGCCATCAAGCAGCTCCAACGCCGGGCGCTGCAAAACCTCAAGGACCAGACCCTCAGAAGAAACCAGGCAGACCATGAGTGACACCGCAGGTCCCCGCAACGACCGGACAGTCGAAAGCCTGTTGCGCGACGCCGGGTTCGACGACGACGCCGTGCTCCGTGACGCGCTCCAGGACCTCCGCGGCCTGGCCGGCGGACAGCCCGAGCCCTCCGCCGCAGTGGCCGCGTTGATGGTCCCGGCCGGCGGCCAGTCCGCGGACCGGGCTGCAACGCGCCAGCTCGCCGCTGTGCCTGCAACGCGCCACCTGGCCGCTGTGCCTGCACTTGCCGTCGAGGCTGAAGAAACCCCTGCCACTCCGTCGGCAACGCCACCCTCCGATGAGCTGGCAGCCCGCCGCCGCACGAAGCGCCGGATCACCCTCACCACGTTGTCCGTGGCCGTCTCGCTGGCCGCAGGCGGCGCTGTAGCCGTTGCCTCGGATCAGGGGATCAGGGACTCCATCGGCCAGGTCAACCAGGCGGTCAGTTCCTTCGTCGCCGGTGTGGGCGGCGGGTCTGCACCCGCGCCCGTGGACTCCCCGGTCCCTTTGCCGGCCCAGCCTGGCGCCCCGGCCACTGTGCCGGCCGCACCAGCTGCCCCGGAACCTGTGCCGGCCGCGCCGGGATCAGGCTCCAGCCGGCTCCCGCAGCAGGCTCCCGACCAGCCGGGCAAGGCGGGCCAGCAGGGCTCAGCCCCCGCAGTGCCCCTCCCTGACCTGCCCGTCCCGGACAACCTGGCGCCCGGCCTCCCCGGCGTGCCGGACGCGCCGCCGAACCGCGAGGGACAGCCCCCAGCGCTGCCCCTGCCGTCCGCCCCTCCAGTCCAGCTCCCCGGTGTCCAGCAGTAAGTGCTGCGGGCAGGAGCCTTAGCCTGCCGTCCTGATCATTTCCCCGGCCGGGTCCGACAGGAACCAGACGCCGCCCACGCCCTGACCTGTAACGTCGCCGGGACTCTTGTCCTTCTCGTAGTAGTACAGCGGCAGTCCGTTCAACGTCAGCTGCTTTGCGCCATCCGGCGTCGTTATGGTGCCCGGCGTGCCCGTGACGCCTTCAGCCGACGGCGCCGCGGCCGTGCTGAGGACCGGCGGCCACGCCGTCAGGCATGCCCCCGTGCAGGCGCTGGCGCCGGAATCCTTCACGTCCTTCGTGAAGAAGTAGACGCTCATTCCGTTGGCGTCCACCACGATGGTGCCTGCGGTGGTGGCCGCCGTTTTGAGGTCGACGGCGGCAGCTGCAGTTGTGGAGCTGGTGGTAGGGGCTGCGGATGTCGCCACGGGACTGGTGGCTGACGCCGTGGGTGCCGGTGTTGTTGTGGTGGTGCCGGGGCTGCCCGCGCAGCCCGCCAGCGCGGCCATGAGCGCCATGGCGGCAAGACTCGTGCCCGGATGCTTGTTCATGGAATGCTCCTCGGCTGGGCCCGGCGTCGGATCACCGGACGCTAACCCGTACGACGCCTCAGGGTGAAGAATGGTTCAAGGGGCGGCCCCCCCTGTTTTGCGGCGCCCCTTAAAGCGGCCCTTCCGCCGTAGCCGGTTCCGGTGAACCATTTCCGTGCGGAGGACGTCGTATCAGCCGGAAGGCAGAGGGCCCGCCGGGCCAGGGACCGGGGACAGGAGACGCGGTATGCCGCTGGACGAGGACGTGGTGGCCGCGATCTACCGTGATCACGGCCCCGCCCTGCGCCGGTTTGTCCTTAGTGCCTCCCGCGATCCCCAGTTCGCGGAGGATGTGGTCCAGGAGACGGTCCTTCGCGTCTGGCAGCAGGCACCGGAGATTACGGGCAGCCTGCGCAGCTACCTGTTCCGGACGGCACGCAACATCATGATCGATAACTACCGCAAGGCCCAGCGGCGGCCCGCCGAGGCAATGCAACGCGAATTCGCCGATCCCGCGGAAGCGGTTGAGCGGGTGGACGAGCTGCTCAACCGCGTGCTGATGGAGGAAGCCCTGCTCCGGCTCAGCAGCGAACACCGCGACGTGCTGGTGGCACTCCACTACCGCCGTTTCACAGTCAACGAGGCCGCTGTGCAACTGAACATTCCCAGCGGAACCGTGAAATCGCGGGCGTACTACGCGGTCCGGGCGCTGCGGACCATCCTGGACGAGATGGGGGTGGAGCGGTGAACGCCGCTGAACTGCACCAGCTGCTGGGCGCGTACGTGCTGGGCGGACTCGACCCCGCTGATGTGCAGCGTTTCGAAGCCCATCTCGGCGAGTGTGCCGGCTGCCGGGCAGAACTCTCCGAGCTGGAAAGCCTGCCCGCCCTGCTCGACGCGCTTCCCGTGCCGGACGCCGTGGGACTCACCGGGACGGCCCGCCCCGGGGCCGCAACGCAGCCGGCCACCTCCGTGGCGCGCACGCTGCTCTCGGAACTGGCCGCCCGCCGTCGTACATCACGACGGCGGTGGGCGGCGCTGGTGGGCGCCGTCGCCGTCGCATGCCTCGCGTTGGGTGTGGCAGCGGGACCGCTGCTGAACCGGCCGCCGCAGCCGGATGCCAGCTACTCGGTCCAGGCCGATAGCGGCCTGCGGTTTAGTGTGGACCTGGCCCGGAAAAACTGGGGCACGGAGCTGGCGGTGAACGGCAGCAGCATGCCGTTGGACGGCACGTATTCGCTGTGGGTGCGGGACCGGGCCGGCGGGGGGGACCGTGCTTGTGCGTGGGCCGCCACGCCCAGCGGACGGATCAGGGTCACCGGGGCAACACCGGTCCAACTGGCCAGCATCGCCAGCGTGGAACTGCGCGACGACGATGAACAGACCGTCGCCGTGATCACGGTGCCGTAGCTCCGCCCGCCGGATGACCGGCGGGCGGAGTCCCGGGTCATTGGTTCATTTTGGCAAGGCGGGCCCTGACCACCATGTACACGCCATAAAAGATCAGGCCCGCTCCCACAGCGGCCAGCAGATACACACCGAAAGGCTGGTCACGAAGGGCCCTGAGCCCGCCGTCCAGGCCGGTGGATTCCTCCGGATGGGCGCGCAGTGCAGCGATGGCGATCAGCAGGCCCGACAGCAGCAGGACAACGCCCTTTGCCACGTAGCCCACCACACCCAGGACGGTGACGGCCTTCCGGGCCGAGGGGGAGGCCGGCATGGTCAGGTGTTTCTCAAAGGACTTCTTGAAGCCCCTGATCGCGTAGATCACTCCGGTGACCGCGATGCCCGCGCCTACGAGGACCAGCAGCGCCACGCCGCCGGGCGCCTTCATCACCGCGGCAGTAAAGTCGCTCGCGGACTTCTGGTTATCTGCGCCGGATCCCGTGCCCATGGCGAAGTTGGCCAACGTCAGGGCCAGACCGGCAAACACCAGCGCCTGAGCTGCGGCCTTGGCCTTCTTGCCGGCCTTTTCCTTTGTTGGGAGCCGGTTGTAGTCGAAGATGGCATCGCTGGCCTGCCACACGGCAAGGGCGGCGCAGGCGGCGAAGCTTGCCCAGAGGAGGAACGGCCCGGCAGGCTGGCTGGCCAGTTCCGAGACAGCCCCGCTGAAGTCTGCATTTCCCGAACCGCCCATTGCCAGGCGGATGGCGATTGCCCCCAGCAGAAAATGCAGGACGCCGCTCGCCGCAAACCCCGCCCGGGCCAGTAACTCAAACGTGTGTGAGTTGGTGACGTCCTCGGCCGCGTTTGCGGCCTGTCTCAATTCTCTTTTGATGGTGCTTCCTTTGGCCGGCGCCGGGGAGGCGCAATTGCGCGCCCCCCGCACAAACCCCATCGTGCCACGCAATCCCGGCCCCGAACAGTCCCGCCTTCCACCGGCGGATCTGACCCGCGGGCAACAGTGGTATTCGCGCCCTGGCCTGCGCATTCATGACGAATGATGGGGAGTGTTCCCCATCGCCGGGGCGTGGCCGGCGTGCGACCATATGTGCAGCGATAAACCCATTCGTATTACTCTCCGGGGGAGAAACCATGACTTTTTACGGCGCTGACGTTAACCAGCTGCGCGAGCTGGCGAGGGCCGTTGACAAGGCGGCCACACTGCTCAGCAGCCGGGCCGGCTCGCTGCAGGGCCAGATCCAGTCTGCGCCGTGGAAGGGCATGGACGGCGCACAGTTCCGGCAGGACTGGACCGGCAGCCACCGCCCCGCCCTGGAACGGGTGGCACAGAGCCTCCGCCATAACTCAAAGTTGCTTCTCCAGCACGCCGACGAGCAGGAAAAGGCCTCCGACGCGTCCGGCGGCGGGGGCAGCTTCCTGGACACGCTCAGGGGCCTCGGCGGCCGCGCGCAAACGTGGCTTGAGCAGCAGATGCAGGCGATTGCCGCGGCCAAGGCGCACCGCCAGGAGCTGGAACAAGGCCTGAGTGACATGCTCAAGGCCAGCCCGGAGGAACAGGCCACGTGGTGGGCCGGCCTGTCGGAGGCGGACCGGCAGTACCTGATTGAAGCTGACAGCGGAAACGGGGCCCTCGCCGAAGACCTGATGAGGATGGACGGCGGCATCCCCCTTTCGGCCCAGGACCAGGCCGAGGCACACCTCAGGGAAATGGCCCGGACAGAGACCGCCATCTACACCGAGACCGGCAAGGCCTCCGTTGACGGCCGTGTTGCCTGGTTCCATGCCGGCGCGGAAGTCGGCACCGTGGTGGTTGAGAACGCCGATGGTTCAGCCACGTTGAAGGTGTACGCCAACGGCGGCGTGGGTGTGAATGATCCCTCCGGAACGGCCGGCGTCACGCTCAACGGGGAAGGCTCCACCGAGTTCAAGTTCGGCAGTGTTGAAGAGGCTATAGCCGCCCGGGACCAGATGTACAGGGAACTTCCCCCGGACGATCTCGGTGATGTGAAGGACATGGCCAGCAACGCGCCCATCTACATTGCGGCCACCGTCGCGGATGCCGCGAACGACAACGGCACAACGGGCGCTGAAAGCAAGCTCAAGGGAACCATGTCCTTTGAAGCCGAGGGTGAATCCGGCCCGGCCTCCGGCTCTGCGAAGCTGGACCTCGCCTACGAGCGGAACCTGACCGACGGCACCGCAACCGCCAGCGGCGAGGTGTCCGCGCAGGGCAAGCTGGACCTCGATGGCCAGATTTTCCAGGCCTCAGGCAAGGGCGGCCTGGAAGTAAACCTGGACAAGGACAGCAAGATTGAGTCGATCGGGGTGTCAATGGACGGCACGGTGGCGCAGGGCGCAAGCGCCGGACCGGATCTGAAGGGCGCCAAGCTGGAGTCGAACGTGACCGTGGGCGCGCAGGGCAGCGTCAAAATCAACGTGGAGTACTCGCCGGAGAACAAGCCCCTGATCGATAGCTACATGCGCAATGTGGCCACGGGGAACGACCTCGCAGCCGCCGCAGACGCCGCCAAACTGTACGAGGCAGGCTCTGCCACCGTCCAGGTGAACAACGTGGTGACCGTGTCCAACGAGGCAGGGGTGGACTTCAAGGCGGGCGAGGTGGAGTTCAAGACAGAGAACCAGGTATCCACCAATGTGTCCACGTACTATAAGGTCGCCAATGACTCGAAGCTCGAGCGGCTCTAACGTCCCCGTGCCTGAACCCAAGACTTACCGCTAAGGAGCACCCATGTCAGTGCACATCGAATCCCCGCTGGGGTTTACGGCAGACTTTCCCGAGCACACCCAGGTCCTCGAGGACTCCGCCGCGGGGCCGAATACCGAGCAGTACGGCCTCCTGGGCGGCATCCTCGTCACCGTCATCAAGGACGACACCTCCGTTGCAGACGCGCCGCAGGCCAACGGCTGGGCGCACCTCATGTCAGATTTTTACCTGGAGGAACGGGCCGGGACCGTCCTCACCGAGGGCGAACTGAACCTCCCAGGCAAAGCCGCGTACGGGGTCCTGGTGGGCTACACGGACCCTGCCGGCACAGCGCGGGTGGCAGCCACGGTGGGCGTCTGGGAGAACAAACGGTTCATCGGCGTTGTGGTGATCTGGCCGTACGTGAACCCGGAGATCGAACCACGCGTGGACATGCTGAAGGAAATCGTCTCGTCCATCAGCGTGGCCTGACCCAACTAGGTAGCAGTAAGTGTCGTTTTGACCGCTCAAAACGACACTTACTGCTACCTACATGGAGAAGCTCAGTGCCGGCGGTAGCAGAGGTCGAAGATCAGCCGGCCGGCCTCGTGGGCTTTGGCTTCAAAGCTGGTGCGGATCCTGCCCTCGAAACGCGGCGCCCAGCCGCCGGTTTCGTCCACGCCCTCGTTGGGGCCGGTGTGTTCGGTGCTGACCGGCGCCCGGCCCTCACGGACGGGTGCGCCGCCCACCAGGGACTCGACGCCGGACTGCCACACCTGGGTCAGCGGGCTTTCCGGCCCGTGGCGCTCGCCGGTGTGGAGGTTCTCGAAGTCCGGCGAATCCGCCAGGACGTCGCGGACGTGGACCGCGTAGTTGGACCAGTCGGTGGCAATCCGCCACAGGCCGCCGGGCTCAAGGGCCCGCGCGGCCAGAGCGGCAAACTCGGGCTGGATGAGGCGCCGCTTGTGGTGCCGTGACTTGTGCCAGGGGTCCGGGAAGAACACCCACAGTTCGCTGACCGATCCGGCCGGCAGCATGGTGGCGAGGACCTCGGGCGCGTTGGCTTCCACCACGCGGACGTTCTTCAGCCCGCGGCTGTTGATCTTGATGATGGTGTTGGCAAGCCCCGGGGTGTAAACCTCCACGGCCAGGAAATCCGTGTCCGGATTCTCCTCGGCTGCATGGCAGATGGCATCACCCAGCCCGGACCCGATCTCCACGATCAGCGGTGCCTTCCGGCCAAACTCCGCCTCGGCGTCGAACGTGTACTCCGGGTGGACAGACGTGTTGGCAATGTGCCGCGGCACGTCGACGGCCCACCGGTCCGCATGCTCTTCCCACGCCGTCTGGCGGCGCCCCTGCAGCCGCGTTCCGCGGCGGACGAAGCTGACAGGCCTGCCGCCGTAGGTGCCGAAGGACGCCTGGGTTCCGGGAGTTACGGGCCGCGGGACATGCGGAGGCTGGGGGGTTTCTGGGGATTCGCTCATCCCTTCCAGAATAGAGGAGTTTTTGTCCGGACAACCGGGCTTCGCGGCGCCTCAGCCGGCACTAGGCGGACAAAATATCCACGGCGACAGACGGGCGGGCACGCGTCGTCACCGTGCTTAGTCTGTCGCCTGACAGAATGGGTGCCGTGACCCGTGCTGACAACGTTGACGTACCCGGACTGCTCGTCGACGCCGAAATCGACGACCTTCCCGCACCAGGACCAACCGTGCTCCCGGCCGGTCGGCCCAGCCGCCGCGCCCTCGTTTACCTGGGCCTGTGCCTGGTGCTTATCGGCCTGAACCTGCGCACGGTTTTTTCCAGTTTCGCGGCGGTACTCCCGGAGGTCACGTCCGACGCCGGCCTGCCGGGCTGGGCGGTGGTTGTCCTCACCACCGTGCCCGTGACGCTTTTGGGCGTCTTCGCGCCGCTGGCCCCTTTGCTGGCCCGCCGTTTTGGCGCGGAACGCGTGCTGCTGGGCGCGATGGCGGTACTCACGGCCGGGCTGCTGCTCCGGCCCGCGGACCTTGGTGGGCTGGTGCCGGGTGCAGGCCACCTCCCTGCGCTCCTGCTGGGAACGGCAGCATGCGGTGCCGCCATCGCCCTTTGCAACGTGCTGCTCCCGGGGCTGGTGAAGCGCGACTTCCCGCACCGGCTGGGCCTTATGGGCGGGCTCTACACCACCGCCATCTGCGCCTCCGCCGCCCTCGGTGCCGGCTTTACCTACCCGGTCTTCACGGCGACGGGGGAGTGGACGGCGGGGCTGTGGTTCTGGGCGGCGCCCGCCGCCGTCGTGCTTTTGCTCTTCCTCCCGGTGGCGCTCCGGCAGCACCCCGTCCGGCACCATGCCGTCGCCGACGGCGTCAACGTGTGGCGCTCCGCGGTCGCCTGGCAGGTGACCATCTTTATGGTGCTGCAGGCCATGATGTCCTTCAGCGTGTTTGCGTGGCTGGCGCCCATCCTGCGTGAACGCGGCGTGGACGGCGGGACCGCCGGCCTGATGGTGTCCATTTCCATCGTGCTCCAGATGCTTGGCTCGCTGTTCGCGCCGGCGCTGGCTGCACGGTTCAGGGACCAGCGGGCCATCAATGTGGTGGTCGCCCTGATGACCGGGGGCGGCTTCGCGTTGAGCATCTTCGGGCCCCTGGAGCTGATCTGGGTCTGGACCGGGCTGCTGGGCCTGGGCCAGGGGAGCCTGACGGCGGTGGCCTTGACCATGATCATGCTGCGGACCCGCGACGGCCACACCGCAGCGCACCTGTCCGGGATGATGCAGGGCGTGGGCTACGGCGTGGGCTCCACCGGAACGCTGATGGTGGGCCAGCTGCACCAGGCCACGGGCTCCTTCACGGCCGCCGGCCTGCTGTTCCTCGTGGTGGGCTCGCTGGCGGCAGTGTTCGGCTACCGCGCAGGCCGGAACCGGTACATCGGCGGCTAGCGCCCCACCTGCCTCCGCGCCCACCAACCCCCAACCCTGGCGCCCACCCCCACCCCCAGGACGCTCTCTCACTTAATGCGGGTTTTCGGCCATCGCTCTCTCACTTTCTTGAAGAAAGTGAGAGAGCGTCCGGGTTAAAGCGACATTAAGTGAGAGAGCGTCCCGGTGGTAGGGGGCGCCGGGGGCGGTTGGTTGCCGGAACGTTGCAAAGCCGGCCTGAGAATCCATTGACACCTCCTGAGCTGCACCCTAGATTTGCCGTAACGTGAATCACCTTTCAGGTTCACTCGAGATTCTTATCGCACCCACTGCTCAGACCCGCTTCTCGCATCCAGCGGGTTCTCAACGAAAGGCATCCCGTGAAGGATACAAAGAGGTTCCTGCTCGCCGCCGTGATGGTCGCGGGGCTTGCCCTCAGCGCCTGCGCTCCCACCCCCGGCGCCGCCACCCCGGCTGAGTCCGGCAGCACCACGGCCGCCGAGCCGGTTGATGTTGGCATCATCTACTCCAAGACCGGTCCGCTTGCCGCCTACGGCGCCACCTACTACGAGGGCCTGCAGGCAGGCATCGATCACGCCACCGGTGGCACCGGCGAGGTGAACGGAGCCAAAATCAACCTGACCTACGCGGACGACGGCGGTGACCCGGACAAGGCGGTCACGGCAGCCAAGGACCTGATCGGCAAGGGCTACAAGATCATCGGCGGCACCGTGGTCTCGGGCATCGCGCTGAAGCTTGCCGAGCAGGCAGTGCAGAACAAGGTCCTCTACATTTCCGGGCCCGCCGCCACCGACGCCATCCAGGGCATCAACAAATACACGTTCCGCTCCGGCCGCCAGAGCCTGCAGGACGTGGCCACCGCCGGCTCCTTCATCGACACCAACGGCAAGAAGGTGGTGGTCTTTGCCCAGGACAACGCGTTTGGCCAGGGCAACGTTGCCGCCGTCAAGGCGGTCCTCGGAGCCAAGGGCGCCACGGTGGAGTCCGTCCTTGTCCCGGACGGACAGGAACTGACCCCCTTCGCCCGCCAGCTCGTTGACGCCAAGCCGGACATGGTCTTTGTGGCCTGGGCAGGCGCAACTTCGGGCACCATGTGGCAGACCCTCAGCCAGCAGGGCGCCTTCGACGTCGCCCCGGTGGTCACGGGCCTCGGCGACGCGTCCACGTTCGGCGCGTACGGGGAAGCCACCGGCAAGATCAGCTTCCTGAACCACTACTTCCCGGGCGCCGCCGGCAACGAGGTGGAGAAGAAGATGATTGCCGCCGTCGAAAAGGCCGGCCAGAAGGCTGATCTCTTCACCCCGGACGGCTTCGTGGCCGGACAGATGATTGTCCAGGCCATCAAGGAGGGCGGCTCTGACGCCGACGCGATGGTGAAGGCACTGGAAGGCTTCAGCTTCGATGGCCCCAAGGGCAAGCAGACCGTCCGCGCCTCGGACCACGCCCTGATTCAGGACATGTACCAGGTAAAGCTCGTGCAGAAGGACGGCGCTTTCAGCCCCGAACTCGTGAAGGTGGTTTCGGGCGAGGCCGTTGCGCCGCCCGAAAAGAAGTAGCCGAGGGTGCAGCGCTGTCGAACCGGCAGCGCTGCGCACCTCCCAGCGAACCCCAGTTCCAGCCACACACGAAGGATCCAACGATGGATACCCCAGCCCTGCCCGCCCTCGCGGTGGACGGCCTCGGCCTGCAGATCGGCGGCGCCCGCATCCTCCAGGATGTGAGTTTCGCGGTCGGCGCCGGCGAAATGATCGGCGTCATCGGCCCCAACGGTGCCGGCAAAACCACCCTGTTCAACCTGATTTCCGGGGTGATGCGGCCTACCGACGGCAGCATCAGCCTGAACGGCAGGGACATCACGGCAGCACCCATCCACCGCAGGGCCAAAGCCGGGCTGGGGCGGACCTTCCAGACCTCCAACCTGTTCCCCCGCCTCAGCGTGCTGGAGAACGTCCGGCTCGCCGCGCAGGCCAAGATCGGCGGCAGCCTCAACCTCCTGCGCTTCCCGTCCGCAACGGATGAAGCCACCCGGATCGCCCGCGGCACCATCAGCGAAGTGGGGCTTACCGGCCAGCTCACGACGGCGGCCGGTGACCTTTCGCACGGCGAGAAGCGCAAGGTGGAAATCGCCGTACTCCTGGCGACCGATCCCGCGGTCGTCCTCCTGGACGAACCGATGGCGGGCGTCGCGTCCGGGGACGTTCCGTCCCTCACCGCGATCATCCGCGGCATGCACCGCGACCGCGGCTGCACCGTGATGATGGTGGAGCACCACATGGACGTGGTGCTGGGCCTCGTGGACCGGGTGGCTGTGATGCACCACGGCAGCCTGCTCGCGCTCGATAGTCCGGATGCCGTGATGGCCGATCCCACCGTGCAAAGCGCCTACCTTGGAGAACCCGTATGACCCCCGGACCGGCCCAGAGCCCTATCCCCAACGGCCCTATCCCCAACGGCGCCGTTCCAAGGCCCATCCTTAGAATCGAAGGACTCAACGCCCACATCGCCGGCCAGCAGGTGGTGGAGGACGTGTCCTTCACCGTCCCGGCCACCGGCATCACCGCCCTGCTGGGCCGCAACGGTGTAGGCAAGACCAGCACCATCAAAGCCATCATCGGGCTGATCGACCGCAGCGGTGTGGTGGAACTCGACGGCGTCCGCGTCGAAAAGGAACCGACGTACAAGATCATCCGCAGCGGCGTGGGCTACGTCCCCGAGGACCGCGAAGTGTTTTCCAAGCTCACCGTGGCCGAGAACCTGCGCCTGGCCGAACGCGACGCCGCACCCCGGCGGCAACTCGTGGAGGAACTCTTCCCGGACCTCCTGGCCCGCTCCGGCCAGATGGCCGGCACCCTGTCCGGCGGCCAGCAGCAGATGGTGTCCCTGGCACGGGCGCTCCTGAACACCAACAAAATCCTCCTCGTTGACGAACCCACCAAGGGCCTGGCACCAAAGATCGTGGCCGAAGTGGCCGAAACCCTCGCGGAGGCTGCCAAGACTGTCCCGATCCTCCTGGTGGAACAGAACCTGCAGGTGGTCCGCCAGCTCGCGGAAGGCGCCGTGGTCCTCTCCGGCGGCCGCGTAGTTCATACCGGGAACGCCCTGGAATTCCTCGACGACGACGGGCTGACGCACCGGCTGCTGGGGGTTTCCACGGAAACGGCGCACACCGGGACCGCAGCACCCGCGGCGGCAACCGAGAAGGGAGCGGCCCTGTGAGTACCGTTGTCCTCCTGCTCTTCACCGGCCTTGGCCTGGGCGCACTGTACTTCCTGGTGGCTGCCGGCCTGTCCCTGATCTACGGGCTGATGGGCGTGCTGAACTTTGCCCACGGCGCGTTCCTCACGCTCGGCGCCTTCACAGGCTGGGAAATCGCCCGCAGAACCGGCGCGGACAACTGGTGGACGTTCCTGCTGTCGCTGCTGGTGGGGGCCGTGGCCGGGGCCGTGTTCGCCGCGTTCACCGAGTTCGTCCTCATCCGCCGGCTCTACCAGCGGCACATCGAACAGGTCCTGATCACGGTGGGCCTCTCGCTCGCCGCGGTGGCCCTGTTCGACGGCATCTGGGGCACCGATCCCGTGTTCATCCAGGGACCCGCCTGGTTCAAGGAGACCACCGAAATCCTTGGCGCCCGCATCCCCAACGACCGCTTCATCTGCATCATCGCAGCCGTCCTGGTGCTGCTGGCCCTGGTGTTCTTCCTCAAGAACACCCGCTACGGCATGATCATCCGGGCCGGCGTGGAGAACCGGTCCATGGTGACGGCCCTTGGCATTGATGTCCGCAAGGCCTTCACTCTCGTGTTCACCATCGGCGGCGCCGCGGCGGGGCTCGGCGGGGTCCTCGCCTCGCACTACTTCGGCTACGTCTCCCCGCTGCTGGGCGGCTCGCTGCTCATCTTCGCCTTCATTGTCACCGTGATCGGCGGCCTGGGGTCCCTGACCGGCGCGGCCATCGCAGCGGTGGCCGTCGCCGTCCTGCAGCAGTTCGCCAACTTCTACCTCGGCGGCACCGGCGACTTCGTTGTGGTGCTGGCCCTGGCGCTTGTGCTGCTGTTCCGTCCCTCCGGCCTGCTCGGGAGAACCTCATGACCACCGAAACCGACGCCACAGAAACCCAGGATACGCAGGGTGCATCCCCGCACCCGGCGGGGTCCCGCCGCACGGCGAACGACGGCGGTGGCTCGCGCAGGCGCTTCACCCGCGGCAAAATGGTGGGCGCCGCCGTCGGAATCGCGGGGATTGTCCTGCTGGTCCTTCTCCCGCTGCTTAACCTGTCATTGCCCGGCGTGCTGCCGGGGCCCACCTACACCCCGGGATCCCTGCAGCTGCTGGCCATGTGTATGCTGATGGCCGCTGCCGCCCTGACGTACCACCTGCTGCTGGGCGTCGCCGGGCTGCTGTCCTTCGGCCACGCCCTGTATTTCGGCGCCGGCGTCTACGGACTGGCGATCATCCTGCAGAACCTCGATATCCCGCTGCTGCCGGCCATGGGCCTGACCCTGCTGGTGGTGATTGTGCTGGCCCATGTGGTGGGCAGCATCAGCCTGCGGGTCAGCGGCATCCCGTTCGCCATGGTCACGCTGGCCTTCGCCCAGGCGGGGTCGGTGGTGGTGGGCCGCAACCCGGAAGGTGCCACCGGCGGCGACGAAGGCCTTACCCTCCGGACCGACAACCTGCCGGACTTCCTGGTGGGCGTGGTCAATACCCGCAACCTCTACTGGCTGGCGCTGGCCGTGCTGGTGGCTGTGTTCATCATCGTCACGTGGGTCCAGTCCTCCCGCGCCGGCCACGTGGCGGCAGCCGTCCGCGAGAACGAGCTCCGCGTCCGGGTGCTCGGCCTGCAGCCTTATCTGGTCAAACTGCTGATCTTTGTGGTCTCCGCCGTCCTGGTCTGCATCATCGGCATGGTCTTCCTGCTGCTGCAGAGCGGCGCCGTGCCCCGGGCCGTGTCGGCGGACCTCACCATCACCCTGCTGGTCATGGTGGTGCTGGGCGGCGTGGGCTCCCGCTGGGGCGCGGTGATCGGCGGCGTTTTCTACACCATCCTGGACCAGCGGCTCACCACGCTCGCGAACTCGGACGCCATCGATGCGCTGCCGGACATCCTGCGCGTACCGTTGTCAGAACCGCTGTTTATCCTGGGCACCCTGTTCATCCTGGTGGTGCTCTTCCTGCCCGGCGGCCTCACGGGCACTGCCCAGCGGCTGGCCCGGCGCCGCACCCGGCGCGGCGACCGCGTGCAGAAGTCCCGCGACATCCTGGAGGAGGCAGCATGACCGGCACGCCGGGCCCGGCAGACGGACTGCATACCCTGGGCCGCTGGACCACTGACCGCAGCCTGGCCACCCCCAACCGGATCGCGATCGATGACCGCGGCCTTACTCTGAGCTACGCCGAGCTGGAACGCCGGGCAGCCAAGCTCGCGGCAGCCCTGCACGCCGCCGGGTATGTCACCGGTGACAGGATCGCCACCCTGACCGGGAACAGCTCGGACCACGTGGTGGTGTTCTTCGCCTGCGCCAAGGCCGGACTGGTCCTGGTGCCGCTGTCCTGGCGGCTCTCGCCGCGCGAACTCTCCGCCCAGCTCGGACTCGCGGACCCGCAGCTGCTGCTGGTCGAAGATGACCTGGACGCCCTGGCGGCCGCGGCCTGCTCCCTGTTGCCCCAACCGCCGCGGACAGCGGCGCCGGGACCCGGCGGCGTCGAAAAATCCGTGCCCGCCCCCTCCCGGGTGCTCCCCGGCGCGGAAGCCGTCCCCGCTGCCGCGGGGCTGCGGAGCCCAGTGCGCGACGACGACGCCCTCCTGATGGTTTTCACCTCCGGTACCGAGGGGGCCAGCAAAGCCGCCGTCCTGACCCACGCCAACTGCTTCTGGACCAACCTGGCGCTGTCCCGGACCCTGGACATGGCGAGCACCGATGTGGTGCTGGCGGTGCTGCCCCAGTTCCATGTGGGCGGGTGGAACATCCAGCCGCTGCTGGCGTGGTGGGCCGGCGCCACTGTGGTCCTGGAGCGGGGTTTCGAACCGGGCCGGGTGCTGCAGCTGATCGCCGAGCGCCGTGTCACCATGCTGATGGGCGTCCCCACGCAGTACCTGATGCTGGCCGAGCACCCGGACTTCGCGCAGACCGATCTCGGCAGCCTGCGCCATGCCGTGGTGGGCGGGGCGCCAATGCCGGCGCCGCTGCTGCGGATCTGGCACCGCCGCGGGGTTGCACTGAGCCAGGGATACGGCCTGACCGAGGCCTCGCCCAACGTGCTGTGCCTGGCCAACGAGGACGCCGAACGGATGGTGGGCTACTCCGGCAAGCCGTATCCGCACGTCGCGGTGGCCGTCGCTGATCCTGTCACCGGTGAAATCTACGACGGCGCCGCCACGGGCGAACTCTTGGTGGGCGGCCCCGGGGTCTTCGCGGGCTACTTCCGGGACCCTGCCGCCACGGCTGCCGTCCTTGCCGATGGCTGGCTCCGCACCGGCGACCTGGTGGAACGCGACGCCGACGGGTACATCAGGGTGGTGGACCGGCTGAAGGACATCTACATTTCCGGCGGCGAAAACGTTGCCCCGGCCGAAGTTGAGGCCGTGCTGCTGGCGCATCCCGCGGTAGCCCAGGCCGCCGTCGTCGGTGTACCGGACGAACGCTGGGGCGAAAGCGGAGCGGCCTTTGTGGTGGTGCGGGCCGGGATGGCCACCGACGAGCAGGAACTGCTGGAACACTGCGCTGCCCAGCTGTCCGCCTTCAAAGTCCCCGCCAGGATCTCGATGGTGGGAGCGCTGCCCCGCACGGCGCTGAACAAGGTGCTGCGCGCCAGGCTGCGGCAGGAACTCACCGAACACACACGGGCACAAACCACCTACGCGGAAGGAAGCCGGCCATGAGCGCCCAGCCACGCACGGCACGCGGCACCCGCACCCGGGCCAAGCTGCTCGAGGCAGCCGAAACGGTGTTCGCTTCGGTGGGCTACCACGAAGCCTCCATCGTCAAAATCACGGAAGAGGCCAGCGTCGGACTGGGTACTTTCTACCTGTACTTCGACGGCAAGCAGGCCATTTTCGACGAAGTGGTGGAGGACCTCAACCGGCGGGTCCGGCACGCCATGACAGAGGCCGCCCGCAGCGGCAGCACCCGGCTTGAGGCCGAGCGGGCCGGCTTCCGGGCGTTCTTCCGGTTCACGGCGCAGCATCCGGCGCTCTACCGGATCATCCGCCAGGCCGAGTTCGTTTCCCCCGGCGCCCTGAGGCTGCACTACACCCGGATTGTGGAGGGCTACATCGCCGGGCTGAAGGCCGCCCAGCTTACTGGCGAGGTCCGGGAGATGGATCCCACCGTGGCGGCCTGGGCCCTGATGGGGATCGGCGAACTCATCGGCATGCGCTGGGTGCTGTGGGACGAGGAAGGCGCCGACCCCCTCCCGGGGGCGCGCCCGGACGTGCCGGAGGACGTCTTCGAAGAAATGATGCAGTTCATCGAGCGGGCCCTCGCGCCCAGGCCCGCCCCGCCCATCTCCGCCCCGAACGAAGGGAATGCCCCATGACGCGAGCAGCCAGCAGCACCGGGTACCGGACCACCGACGTCGAGGTCCGCGGCGGCACCCTGCACACCGCCCTCTGGGGCCCCGACGATCCGCAGGCACCCACCATCCTTGCCGTCCACGGCGTGACGGCGTCGCACAAGGCGTGGCCGTACCTGGCCGAAGCACTGCCGGGCGTCCGGATCATCGCCCCGGATCTGAGGGGCCGCGGCCGCAGCAACTCCCTGCCCGGCCCCTACGGCATGCCCACCCACGCCGGGGACCTGGCCGCGGTGCTTGGTGCGCTCACGACGGGACCGGTGGTCGTCGTCGGGCATTCCATGGGCGCCTTTGCCGCCCTGGTCCTGGCCAACCTGTTTCCGGACCGGGTGCAATCGCTGGTGCTGGTGGACGGCGGGCTGCCGTTGCAGGTGCCGGCCGGAATTTCGGACGAGGACGTGGTATCGGCGGTGCTGGGACCGGCCGCCGAACGCCTGAACTCCACGTTCCCCAGCCGCGAGGTCTACCGGACCTTCTGGCGGCAGCACCCCGCGTTCAGCGCTGACTGGACCCCGCTGGTGGAGGAGTACGTCGACTACGACCTGACCGGGGAGGAGCCCGACCTGAAGCCTGCCACCCGCTACCAGGCCATGGCTGAGGACACCGCCGAACTGCACCGGGGAGCATCGCTGCTGAAAGCACTGGACGAGCTGGCCGTTGATACCCAGGTGCTTCGCGCGCCGCGCGGCCTGCTCAACGAACCGGCCGCCCTCTATGCACCCGGCTACCTGGAGGGCTGGGCGGAAAAACTGCCGTCCCTCCGCATCCGCGAGGTGCCCGACGTCAACCACTACACCATCGTGATGGGCCAGGCCGGCGCCCGCGCCGTGGCCAACAGCGTCCAGGAAGCGCTCGCCATCCGGTAGCTGGCGGGTTGCCAAACGCCAGTCCGGCACCTGGCGGGTTGCCAAACGCCGGCCGGGCACCGGCCTGATACGGTGGCGTCCACAACAAGAAGATCAGGCTGGTGCCGTGCGAGATTCCACCCTCCCCTCAACAGAGGCCACCGCCGGGATCCTGCAGCGGCCGTACCTGTGGGTGACCATCGGCGCGTGCTCGCTGGTGTTTCTCGCGGCGTTCGAATCCCTCGCCGTCACCACCATCATGCCCGTGGTCAGCCGCGAACTGGACGGTGCCAGCCTGTATGCGCTGGCCTTCGCCGGGCCGCTGGCCACCGGAGTGATCGGTATGGTGGCGGCCGGGAACTGGTCTGACCGCCGCGGGCCAAGAGTCCCGCTCTACGCCTCGGTGGCCCTGTTCGTACTCGGCCTGATCATCGCGGGCACTGCGCTGTCCATGCCCATGCTGGTCACAGGGCGCCTGGTGCAGGGCCTCGGCGGCGGTGCGCTGACTGTCGCGCTGTACGTGGTGGTGGCCCGTGTCTATCCCGCAGCCCTCCATCCGGGAATCTTCGCTGCGTTTTCCGCCGCGTGGGTGGTCCCGTCCCTGGTGGGGCCGTTCGCGGCCGGCATCGTGGCGGAGGTCCTGAGCTGGCACTGGGTGTTCCTCGGCGTGGTGGGGCTAGTGGTTCCCGCGCTGGTGATGATCGTTCCGGTGCTCCGCGGCATGGACCCGCCGGCGGTGCAGCACACGCCGCCGCCGTGGGCAGTGGGCCGGATTGCCTGGGCTGCGCTGGCCGCGCTCGCCGTCCTGGGCCTGAACCTTTCCGCCGACGTCACCATCGCCGGCGCCCCCGCCGCGCCCGCACTCCTGGCAGCGGCCGCCGTCGTCATTGCCCTTGTTGCCGTGCGCCCGCTGGTGCCGCGCGGAACACTGCTTGCGCGCCGCGGCCTGCCCAGTGTGATCCTGACGCGCGGCCTGGCCGGCGCCGCCTTCTTCGGGGCCGAGGTGTACCTGCCGTACCTGCTGATCGAGGAGTATGCCTTCCCGCCCGCCTTTGCGGGACTGGCGCTCACCATCGGAGCGGTGGCGTGGGCCGGCGCCGCCGCCATCCAGGGCCGCCTCGGCACCCGGCTCCCGCACCGCAGGGCAGTGCGGATCGGAGCAGCGCTGGTGCTGGTGGCCATCGTCCTGGCACTGGCGACGGCGGCATTCCACCTGGTTGCCGCCGTCGCGATCATCGGCTGGACCATGGCCGGCGCTGGCATGGGGCTGCTCTACCCGCGGCTGAGCGTGATGACGCTGGCGCTGTCCAGCAAGGACAACGAAGGCTTCAACAGCTCGGCCATGTCCATCGCGGACTCCCTGGGCGGCGCGCTCGCGCTCGCCACCACGGGCATTGTGTTCACGGCATTTACGACGACGGCGGAATCGTTCGCGGGGGTCTTCGCACTGGCGGCGGTGGTCGCCGTCGCCGCGGTGGTGGTGGCGCCGCGGGTCAGGTAAGCCGGGTGGCCCTGAGCACGGTGTCGCCGATGACGGCTTCCTGTCCGTCCGGGCCGGTGACGACCCGGTCGCGCGTTGTGTTGACCTCCACCTGCCAGCCGGGGGAGGCAATGCCCAGCTCCTGCACAAGCTGCGCCGGCGTGTAAAACATCTCGTGGGCGGTGTGGGTTCCCCAGGGCGGCAGCCGGTCCGGATGATGCCCGACGACCAGCAGCGTGCCGCCGGGTTTGACCGCCGCAGCGGCCATCCGCAGCGGACCCTGCCAGACGAGGTTGGGGCCGTGCAGGAACTGGGAGGACACCAGATCGTAGGCCTCGCCGGGCTGCCACTCGTCCAGGTCGCACTGCTCCCAGCGGATGCGGCTGGGGATGGCGCCCGCCCCCTCGGCATGCACGCTTTCGCGGTCCAGGGCGGCTTTTTCGTGTGTTGCCGCCCGTTCCAGTGCGACGGCGGAGACGTCGACGGCGGTGACCGTCCACCCCTGCTGGGCCAGCCAGATGGCGTCGGCTCCTTCGCCGCAGCCCAGGTCAAGGGCCTTGCCCGGCCGCAGCCCGCCGCATTCCCGGACCAGTTGGGGGTTGGGTTTGCCGCTCCAGATCTGCGGCTTACTGCCGTATTTTTCGTCCCAGGCCTCAGCGGCAGTCTGCTGCCGCTGATCTCCTTCGCGGAGGTCGCCGTCGTGCGCTGAGTGGTGGTGGATGTCGCCCTGTTCAGTCATGTCCCAAGCCTGCCCCGGCCCGCCGTCGAAGGCAACGGTCCCGGCCCAGCGCACTCCCGGCCCAACTGGGTAGCAGCAGATGCTGTTATGGGGCCTCAAACCAGCATCTGCTGCTACCTACATGGGGTGGCGGGTGGGGACGAATCGGGGCTATGGGTGCGGGGATGCTATGCTTGTGAAACTTGATGTGCAGTGATGCCCGCTTGCTCCTTCGCCGGAGTCCCAACATTGGGAAGCGGGTTTTTTCATGTGAGAGGCACATCCTGCGTCGATGAACGCGTTCCATTTGGTCCCTGCAGCCGCCCTGAATTGGGCAGCAGCCCGGTTGATCACCTGACTTTTCTTCGGCGAAACCCTTGAGCCAACCGGCATCGGGGGCCGATATCCGCACGGATACCGCCTGAAAGACCTTGAAATATATGACTACTTTTGCTGCCCTCGGCACGCCCAAGGCCCTTGCCGAGACACTCACCGCCCAGGGAATTGTTGAGCCGTTCCCCATCCAGGTCAAGACCCTCCCGGACACCCTGGCCGGACGCGACGTCCTGGGCCGCGGCCGCACCGGCTCCGGCAAGACCATCGCTTTCGCCATCCCGCTTGTAGCACGACTCGCTGAGCGGGAAGCCAAGCACTTCCGCAAGCCGGGCCGCCCCATGGGCCTGGTCCTCGCACCGACCCGCGAGCTGGCCACACAGATCAACGCCACCATCGAGCCGATGGCCAAGGCCATGGGCCTGAACACCACCGTGATCTACGGCGGCATCTCCCAGGCCCGCCAGGAAAAGGCCCTGCGCGCCGGCGTCGACATCGTCATCGCCTGCCCCGGCCGCCTGGAGGACCTGATCCGCCAGCGCATCCTGACCCTCGAAGCCGTTGAGGTCACCGTCCTGGACGAGGCCGACCACATGGCCGATCTCGGCTTCCTGCCCGTGGTCAAGAAGCTCATGGACATGACCCCCAGCCAGGGCCAGCGCCTGCTCTTCTCCGCCACACTGGACAACGGCGTGGACAAGATCGTCCAGCGCTACCTGTCCAACCCGCTGACCCACTCCGTGGATGATCCGCAGGCCGCGGTGACCACCATGGAACACCACGTGCTGGTAGTGAACGACCAGACCGTCAAGAAGCAGCTGATCGTCGAGCTCGCCTCCGGTGCCGGCCGCCGCGTACTTTTCATGCGGACCAAGCACCACGCCCGCAAGCTCGCCAAGACCCTGACCGACGCCGGGATCCCCGCCGTCGATCTGCACGGCAACCTCTCGCAGAACGCCCGTGACCGCAACCTGGCCGAGTTCTCCTCCGGCGACGTCCGCGTCCTGGTGGCCACCGACGTCGCCGCCCGCGGCGTCCACGTGGACGACGTCGAACTGGTGATCCACGTGGATCCGCCCACAGAGCACAAGGCCTACCTGCACCGCTCAGGCCGTACCGCCCGCGCAGGTTCGGACGGCACCGTTGTGACGCTGACCCTCCCGGAGCAGCAGAGCGACGTCAAGAAGCTGATGAAGGCTGCCGGCGTCGAGGTTAACTTCGAGCGCGTCACCGCCAACTCCCCGCTGGTCGCTGACCTCGTGGGCGAAATGGCCGACAAGATCGATCCCCGCACCCGTGCGGCACTGCTGGCCACCAAGGCCAGCCAGCAGGGCGGCGGTAGCTCCACCGGCGCCAACGCCGAGCGCAAGCGCGCCCGCCGGAGTGGCCAGGCCGCTCCGACCGCGGGTGGCCGCGGCGGCCGCGGCGGACGTGGACGCGTCTCCGCCGAGGCTCCCCGCACCGATCTGCCCCGTGCAGAGCGCCGCGCCGTGGCTTACGAAGGCCGCACCGAGGCACGCGCAGCATTTGACCGCGTGGCAGAGCAGAACGAGGACCGCGCCATTGCGGCCGCCGCTGCTCGCCGCAACGCCCGCGGCACCACTGGTTCAACGCACCGCAACGACGTCCCCGGGGCAGGTGGCCGTGCATCGGCCGGCCGCGGTTCAGACGGACGCAGCTCTGAGGGCCGCACGGATTCCCGCATCACCCGCAGCGATGCTCCCCGCGGCGGAACCGGTCGTCCGGCTTCCTCCGGCCGTCCGGCGTCGTCCGGCGGCCAGCGTAACGGCCGTCCGGCAACGGGCCAGCGCGCAGCCGGCGCCCGCACCGCAGGTGCAGGGGCAGCTGGCCGGACCGGTGGGTCCGGCCAGCGCTCCGCAGGCGCGGGTGCAGCCAGCGGCGGCAACGCCGGCAACAAGGCTGTCTGGTCCTCCAACACCGGTGGTACGTCGGGTGGATCGTACGCAGGCAACGGCGGCAGCGGCCGTCCGGCCCGCAGCGGCCCCCGCCGCGCGTCAGCTCCGGCTTCGAACGAACGCCGCAGCCGCTAGGCCCCAACCGTTCTAAACACCATCGAGTGCTCCGTAACCGCCGTTTAGAAGGTTCATAACGGCAGTTACGGAGCACTCGATTGGTTGTTTACCGGCCTACCAGCCGCGGGCGCGCCACTCGTCAAGGTGCGGGCGTTCGGCGCCGAGGGTGGTGGGTTTCCCATGGCCCGGGTGCACCAGGGCGGCGTCCGGGTAAGCGTCGAACAGCCGCTCGCTGACGTCATTAATCAGCTGGGTGAACCGCTCGGGATCCTTCTGGGTGTTGCCCACGCCGCCGGGGAAGAGTGAATCCCCGGCGAAGATGTGCGCGGGCCCGGCAGGGTCCTGGTAGACAAACGCGATGGATCCCGGCGTGTGCCCGCGCAGGTGCACGGCGGTCAAGTCGAAGCCCTCGAAGTTGCCCACGTCGCCGTGACTGAGCAGCACGTCCACTCCTACTGGCAGCGCCTCGGCGTCGTCTGTTCCGGCAGCGGTGCGTGCTCCGGTTGCCTCCACAAGCTCCTTCAGCGCGCGGACGTGGTCCCAGTGCTGGTGCGTGGTGGCGATCAGTTTCAGCGCGGGCGTTGCCGTGGTGTCCGCGGCGGCGTCGCGCAGCAGGTGCCGGATGGCCGGAAAATCATCCGCGGCATCGATCAGCACCTGCGCGCCGCTGGCTTTGGCGGTCAGGAGATACACATTGTTGTCCATCTCGCTGACCGAAATCCGGCGGATGGTGATGTCCTGTAGGTCGTGAATGAGCGTGTCCATGGGCTTCAGTCTAGGCATGGCCCTGTTATTCGCGGCCTTGGGACACCCACGTGGGATCCGCCGAGCGGGAGCCGACGACGGCGTCCGCGGCCTGGTCCAGCGCCGCCAGTTGCGTCGGGGTAAAGGCAAGGGACAGGGCACCCAGGTTCTCGTCGATCCGGTGCGTTTTGCGCGTGCCGGGGATGGGAACGACGGGCAGGTTCAGGCGCTTCCCCTGTTCCAGCAGCCAGGCCAGGGCCACCTGCGCCGGTGTTGCGGAAAGCTCCGCAGCAACCGCCCGGACGGTGGCCACCACTGCCTGGTTTGCGTCGGCGGCATCCTCTGCGAAACGGGGGATCCGGCGTCGGAAGTCCTGCGCTCCGAGGCTGGACGCGTCAACGGTGCCGGTGAGGAATCCCCGGCCCAGCGGCGAATACGGCACAAAGCCCACGCCCAGGGCGGCCGCGGCCGGAACAACGTTGCGTTCCACGTCGCGGCTCCAGATGGACCACTCGCTCTGCACTGCGGCGATCGGATGTACCGCGTGGGCTTCGGCAAGCTCCTGCGCGGTCACCTCAGACAGGCCAAGGTGTTTGACCTTGCCCTGCTGTACCAGCCCCGCCATGGCCTCCACGGTTTCCACTATCGGAACGCGGAGGTCACGGCGGTGCATGTAGTACAGGTCGATCACGTCAGTGCCGAGCCGTTTCAGGCTGCGGTCCACGGCCTGCCGGATGTAGGCGGCGTCGCCCCGGATCTCCGTGTAGCCGTCCGTCGGCGTGCCAACGAGGGAGAACTTGGTGGCAAGCTGCACCTCGTCCCGCCGGTCCTTTAGCAGTTGCGCGATGAGTTCCTCGTTGCTGCCCCCGCCATAGATGTCCGCGGTGTCAATGAAGCTGACGCCGGCGTCCACGGCATGGTGCAGCGTTGTGAGGGCCTCCTGCGGATCAACCTCGCCATAGACCGGCGTGAGGGCCATGCCGCCGAAGCCGAGTTGGCTGACGTTGAGGCCGTCGCCGAGGTGTACCGATGGTCCAGTCATGAGTGTGCTCCGTTCGTTGGGGGCTCTTGAGGCGGTGCGTTTCCCAGCCAAGAACCCCGCCGTGTGCAGAGGTATTCCGCGCCCACCCATCCAGTGGCGAGGTCTCGGTGCCTTGGGCGACGCTTAGCGCCGAGATGTCGCCGCTCGATGAGAAAAACCTAGCCCCAGGGGATGATCCGGTCAGCTCCCTGGCGCATGGCGTCGATCAGCACGGCGTTGGCCTCATCGGGACCCGATGCCCAGGCTTGCGCGGCAGCCCGGTCCATCCCGAACTCCACGTGCCGGTCCGCCAGTCGGGCCAGCCGCAGGGCCGCAGGCGTGTCCATAAACCAGACCTCGTCCAGCTGGGCCCGGACCTGCTTCCACTCAGGAGTGTCCGCCAGCAGGTAGTTACCCTCGGTGATCACCAGGGGAACAGCCGCCGGGACGGCGATGGACGCGGCCACGGGCTCGTCAAGAGTCCGCCGAAACTCGGGAGCGTAGACCACCGACTCGTCCCGGCGCACCAACCGCTGCAACAGCGAAAGATACCCGCCGACGTCGAACGTGTCCATGGCGCCCTTGCGCTGCCGCAGCGGGGTTCCGTCGATGATCGCGTTGCCCAGGTGGAAGCCGTCCATGGGCACCACGACGGCCAGGTCCGGGCCGAACTCCTGCTGCAGCCGGGCCGCGAACGTGGACTTGCCGGAGCCCGGTGCGCCGGTGATGCCCAGCAGGATCCGGCGTCCGCCGTCAAGCTTACCGGCGTGCCCACCGCCGTCGAGCCGGTGCCTCAGCGCATCTATGGCCAGGGTGATTTCGGGGGAGTCCATGGCAAAAGCCTAGACCGGCTGCTTCTCCCGGGCTTTGGTGTCCGCCGGCAGGGACTTCAGCCCGGCTGCGCAGCCCACAATCCCGGCGATGAACAGCACCTTCAGGACACTGAAGGGTTCGACGCCGGTGGCCATGGCCCAGCCCACCGTCAGGGCCGCCCCGATTCCCACCCAGACGGCGTAGGCGGTGCCGAGGGGAATGCTGCGGATGGCCAGGCCGAGGCCGATCATGCTCAGCGTGGCCGTAACGGCGAAAACCAGTGTGGGGACGGGCAAAGTGAAGCCATTGGACAGGCCCAAAGCGGCGGCCCAGACGGCTTCGAGGACGGCGGAGGCCAGCAGCAGCAGCCATGCAACGGAACGCTTGGTCATCATGCCACCACCTTCAGGCCAACCACGCACGCGGCGATGCCGGTGAGCAGCAGCAGGCGCGCCGTCGTCGGGCGTTCAGCCTTGGTGAGCATGGCGTAGGCGGAGGTCAGCACCACGCCCACGCCCACCCAGACGGCGTACGCCGTCCCGGTGGGGATGGTCTGCATGGCAAAGGCGAGTCCGGCCATGCTGGCGAGGACGGAGACAAGGAACAGGAGCGCGGGGGCGATGCGGCGCCGGCCGGTGGCTTGGAAAGTCCGGTGCAGGGCCGCGGCCCAGACGGCCTCGAGCGCCCCGGAAAGAATGAGGATTAACCACGGCATGACAAGATCCTTTGGCCAGTCTTGTCGCGTGCCGGGTACTGAACCGTCGTCCGGAGGCCCGTTTGCGGGGCCTTGATTTCCAGCGTAGCAAACCCCGACGGCGGGTGGCCGGGTTGGTGGCCAGCCTCACCGCCGGGGTCCGGGCCCAAGTAGGTAGCGCTATCTGTCGTTTTGGACGCGCAAAACGACAGATAGCGCTACTCAGTTGGGGGAGGGGGAGGCTAGAGCGCGCCGCCGGCCGCCGGAGGGGCGGAGGAATCGCGGCCGCCGTCGCCGATGGTCTCGCGGGCGATGAAGTTCTCAATGTCGAACAGGTTGTCCGCACGCTCGGCGATGTTCAGGAGGGTGGTCATGGAGGCGACCTCCTCCACCTGCTCCTTGAGGAACCAGAGCATAAACTGCTCACCCAGGGCGTCGTCCTCGGCGCGGGCGGCACGGAAGAGGGCCTCGATGTTGCCCGTCACTTCCTTCTCCTGCTGCAGCGCCAGGGCCAGCGGCTCGGTCACCGAGGAGAAGTCGTTGCGGACGGCGGGGACGCCAGGGATGGAGAATTCGATGTCGCGGTCCAGCATGTACTGCACCATCATCATCGCGTGGTTCCGTTCCTCCACGGACTGGCGGTAGAAGTAGCGGGCCAGCTGCGGGAGATCCTGGTTGGCGAACCACGTGGCCACGGCAATGTACTGCTGCGAGGCCGCGAATTCGTTGCCGATCTGGGTGGACAGGAGCGCATTAAAGGGGGTGGAAGTCATAGCCCGAGTCTAGGAGCGCCGCCAGCGGCTGACCAGTGTGGGAAGGCTCAGATAACGAAGGCGAGGCTAGCCTGCAGCCGCGTCAGCCCGCCACGCGATCGATCGAAACGACTGCCAGGAAGCCGCGGCCCAGAATCTCGGGGGAGCGGACATCGGAACCCACTACGGCGTCATAGCGGTTGAGTGCCTCGGGTTCCGCTGGGGCGGCGGCTGTGCCGCCGTCTTCGGCGTTTTCCGTAGCCTCGGCGGCACCCGGGCTGACGGTGGCCTGCCCCTGCAGGAGGACCGCGAGCTGGCCCTCAAAGACCGGATGCGCGCGCTTCTTGGACAGCTCGATGATGGACGTGAACCCCTTGAACGAGTCCGCCCGTGTGATGACATTGAGGTTCCGGATGTCGCCGGTGGGCAGGGCGCCGTGGGCAGCAGCTTCGCCGGAGAAGCGGAACGGCCGGTACTTTTCCAGCGGATGCTCGGCACCGTCCACCGTCAGCAGGAGCAGCTCGCCGTCCACCACGGTCAGGACCCGTTCCATGCCCGGGAACGCCGAGAAGTCGCCGGCCTTGGTGAGATCTGCGATGCTGACGCGCCAGTCCCAGGCGCCGTCCTGCGCGGAGGCTGCCTTGGGATGGCTGGCCAGTTCGCGGGTTACCCCGCCGCCGTTGCGCCACGGTTCGGACCTGAGTTCTGCGAAGCGGATGATCTCCATCCGTCCAGCCTAGTTCGTCGGCAGGCCGGTCCACGCGTGGCATGCTGAGTGGATGTGCCCAAGGATCACTGACGAGCAGCGCCGGCTACTGGCATCCTGGCTCGGTACATTCAGCGTGGTGGGGGACTACAGCTGGCCCCTGCAGGACACCGCAGTCCTCCACGTTGCCACGCCCCGCGGCGACGAATTCGTCATCAAGGCGAGCACCACCAGTCACCATATCCGCCGCGAAATCGCAGCCCACGGGGTCGGATTCGAGGGGCTGACTGGCCGGGTTCCCCTACTGCGGCACGCCTCTGCGGAGGCCGGCATCCTGGTGACGGAGTTCCTGCGCGGCACCCTTGTGGAAGGCACACCGGCCGAAGATGCCCCGGAAACGTACCGCCAGGCCGGGGAACTCCTGCAGAAAATCCACCGGCCGGCCGGGGTCTCCGGCCACTATGCCAGGGCCCTAAGGGCCAAAACCCGCTCCTGGATGAAGCGCGCCCACGGGCTCGTGCCGGAAGGGCAGATCGGTAGCCTCGCGCGGGAGCTGGAGGCGCTCGACCCGGGTGCCGTGGAGCTCGTGACCACGCACGGCGATTACCAGCCGCGGAACTGGCTCCAGGAGAACGGGCAGGTCAAGGTCATCGATTTTGGCCGGGCGGACAAGCGTCCGTGGGTGCACGACCTCGTGCGGCTCAGCCACCAGCAGTTCGTTGGCAGGCCCGAACTGGAAGCGGCGTTTTATGACGGCTATGCACGGATGGTGGGAGCCCGCGAGGCGGACCTCTGGCGTTTGGAGCACCTGAACCAGGCCATCGGCACGGTGGTCTGGGCCAACCAGGTGGGGGATGCCGCCTTCGAACAGGCCGGACGGAGCATGCTGGAGCGCGTGTTGTCGGGCCCCTGAGGCGGCACCTCTCGGCGCGGCCCCTATTCCCTGCTAGTGTCCTCCCGGGGGACACTGCGAAGACAGCCTGAAGGAGCCCGGAATGTTCGTCAAAATATGTGGTCTCAGTACATCGGAATCGGTCCGCGCTGCCGTCGAGGCCGGGGCTGACGCCGTTGGGTTTGTGCTGACCGCGAGCCCGCGGGCGGTCTCACCGTCCCAGGTTTCCGGCCTCCTGGCCGACGTGCCTGCCGGAGTGGCCGCCATCGGAGTGTTCCGGCACGAACCTGTGGCCGACGCCCTTGCAATCGCCCGCGCCGCCGGACTCGAGTGGATCCAGCTCCACAGCGACGTCACCCCTGAAGACGTCAAAACGGTGCATGACGCCGGCATGAAGCTGATCCGGGCGATCACCATGGCAGCCACTGCGGACGCGTTCGCCGACTGGGGTGAGGATGTCCTGCTGATCGACGCCGCCGTTCCCGGTTCCGGAGAGACCTGGGACTACGCCTCCATGGCGGACGTCACCGAGCTCCAGGGCCGTAACTGGCTGCTGGCGGGCGGGCTGAGCCCGGACAATGTCCGCGAGGCCGCCGCAGCCTCCGGTGCGTGGGGCGTGGACGTCTCCTCCGGCGTCGAGGCCTCGCGTGGGGTGAAGGACGTGGAGAAGATCAGCGCTTTCGTGAAGGCTGCCAAGGGGTAGTCCGCCAGGGCCATCCCGGCCGGGATTTCAGGGCACAATCAGGGCAGACCCCTACGTTGTTGTCGGACCCCGCGGGGCACAATGGACAGATGAAGACACTGCTCAACATCATCTGGCTGGTTTTCGGCGGACTGTGGCTTGCCTTGGGGTACTTCCTGGCCGGCATCATCTGCTGCCTGCTCATTGTGACCATCCCGTGGGGCATCGCCTCGTTTCGGATTGCGGCGTACACGCTTTGGCCGTTCGGACGGATGGTGGTGGACAAGCCGGGCGGGAACGGCGTCTTCTCGCTCCTGGGCAACGTCATCTGGCTGGTGGTGGCGGGCATCTGGATCGCGATTGGCCATGTGGTGACGGCCTTCGCCATGGCCATCACCATCATCGGCATCCCGCTGGCCATTGCCAACCTGAAGCTCATTCCGGTGAGCCTGATGCCGCTGGGCAAACAGATTGTGCCCACCAACACGCCCTTCATTACCGCGTACCGCTAGCCGGCGCGCAGCACGCAGAACTCGTTACCGTCCGGGCGGGCGACGCTTAGGCCAGCTCGCCCTGTAGGTTCCGGCGGGCGGCGGCCAGCCACAGATCCCGGGCCCGCGCGGTGTGGAAGAGCGGGTCCAGTGCCAGCAGCCGGCGTACGACGGCGGCGCGTCCCGCCGCGAAGTCGGCGTCGCCGATGTGCGCGTAGTCTTCCCGGACGGCCGCCACATACCGGGCGTACGGCTCAGGCTCGCCGCCGAGGACCGAGAGGTCCGCGTCGCACAGGAGGGCGCCGTCGTCGTCCCCTGCTTCCGGTTGGTGATCAGAGGTCAGCCGGACAAGCCGGGCCACTTCCTCCACCTCGGCCGGCGGAAGCCCGGCGTCAGCCAGCCGGTCCTCGGCCAGCCGCGCCGATTCTTCCTCGTCCTGGCCTGCGATCCCGCGGTAGACGGCATCGTGGAACCAGGCTGCCAGCAGCACGGTGCGCGGCGGGTCGGCGGGATCGGTGAGCAGGTCCAGGGCCTCGAGCACAGCCAGGAGGTGGGTGCGGCCGTGGTACTTGCGGTGATCTTCGCCCCACCGGTCCAGCAGGTCCAGGAAGAGGGCATCGTGGCCGGGCATGATGCTTTCCCACCGGTTCAGGAGCGGCAGTTTCAAGGATTTGCTTCGCTGCCGGGCGGGGATGCGGAGCCCGCTGGCGATCAGCCTGCGGACCAGGATCCGGGCCTCGACGGGGATGGCGCCCGCGGCCACAAGGTCATCAAACCGACGCTCGGGGACGTCGTAATGGTCGCCGTCGAACGCCCGCTCCGGGATGCCGGCCGCTGCCGCAAAGGCGTGCAGCTCCGTCAGCGAGGTGTCCGAGATAAGGTGCGAAAAGTGGGTGTCGTGGGCAGGCCACAGGGGCGGATCCAGGTAAATCGCCATGAAGGAAGTCTAGTTCGGGCCGGTCTGCGGGCTGGAACGCACGGGCACGAAAGGGAAACACAGGATCAGGAGCCCGCCGGGAGGATGTTCTGGTTGCCTTGGAACACGTTCTTGGGGTCGAAGTCGCGCTTGACCCTGGCCAGCCGTGCATAATTGCCGTTGCCGAAGGCGGCCCGGATCCGGTCCTGCCCCTCGTTGCCGATGAAGTTCAGCCACACCCCGCCGGTGGCATAGGGGGCGATTTTCTCGCGGAAATCCTTTACCCAGGCCTTGGCCCGCTGGCCTTCTTCGGGTGTGGGGGAGATGCCGTATGGATGGCTGACCCAGGCGGCATTGCGGTTGATCAGCGGAGTGGCCGCGGCCGCGTTACCGCCTACGGCGCCGCCCCAGCGGGCGATCAGCTGCTGTGAGGTGGCATCGGGGAGGTTCCGGGCCGAGTCCACAAAGAGGTCCAGGGCGGCATCGGGCAGTTCGTCGTGATAGTCCGCGCTCCAGTAGTTGTAGTGGTCCGGCGGGTCATCCAGGGAGCCGTTGAAGTCTGCGTAGGGTGTGTCACTTACCAGGTCGATGGCCGGGCCGAGTTCGCGGAACGGCCTGGCGTGTTCGGAGCCTTCCTCGGGATCTCCGGCGTAGACGTAAACGATGAGCGGGGCCATCTTTCCGACCATCCGCTCCGGCACAAAGGGTTCGGCGGGTGCGGTCACGTAGAGGAGCCCCAAGCCCACGCCGTCCGGTGCCGCGAGGGCCAGGTCGCGGAACGCACGCGAGACATCCCGGGCCTCCTCGCCGGGCCACAGCCACATCCCGGCATGCACCACGGGGCTCAGGCGGTGCGCCTGGAACGTAAAGGACGTCGCGACGCCGAAGTTCCCGCCGCCGCCGTGCAGGGCCCAGAAAAGCTCCGGATTCTGTGTGGCACTCGCGGTGACCCTGTCGCCGTCGGCCGTCACCAGGTTCACCGAGACGAGGCTGTCGCAGGCGAAGCCGTAGGAGCGTTCCAGCCAGCCGGACCCGCCGCCCAGCGTGAAACCGGCGATGCCGGTGGTGGACGCGCGCCCGCCGGTGACCGCAAGCGCGTGCTCCTGGGTGGCGCGGTCGAACTCGCCCCAGGTGACGCCCGCGCCGGCGGTGACGATGCCGGACTCCGGGTCCACGTCGATCGATTTCATGGGCCGGACGTCGATCACCAGGCCGCCGTCGTTCGTGGACATGCCCGCCACCGAGTGCCCGCCGGCCCGGACGGCAATCGGGAGGGAAATCCCGCGGCCGTATAAGAGGGCCTCGGCCACGTCTTCGTCGTTGGAGCACTGGGCGATGATGGCCGGGCGCCTGTCTATCATGGCGTTGAAGACCTTGCGGGCCTGGTCAAAATCGGGGCTGTCAGGCTTAATCCACTTCATCACAAACGCTCCTCAGCGACTGCGGCCCCTCCCCTCCCCATAGCGTAGGACGGCCGCCCGGGTAGTTTCTATAGTCATCCGCTGACCTGCGGTTACTCCGCAGCGTGCAGCGTGCCGGAAGCGTTGATATTCCGCCGGGGACGGGGGATGATCAGCACCTATGGCCAGGCGCCCACGGGCATCGGGAGGTTTAGATGGACGCACCAGGCGGTGACCTCGAAGGGGAACCGGAATCCCTCTGGCTCGCTTCCGCGGAGGACACCGGCTATCCGGCTCTGGACAGGGATCTGGAGGCGGATGTAGCGGTGATCGGGGCCGGCATCGCAGGGCTGACGGCCGCGCTGGCGCTCAAACGGGCCGGGCGAACTGTCGCTGTCATGGAGGCGGCCCGCGTTGGGACCGGTGTCACCGGCCACACCACCGGTAAGGTCACCTCCCTGCACCGGCTTGCCTATACCGACCTTGACCGCATCCACGGCACAGGGACGGCGCGCGTCTACGGCGAGGCCAACCAGGCGGCGATCGGCCACATACAGCGGGTGGTGGCTGAGGAGGGCATCGACTGTGACCTTCGCGTGGTCAGCAATTACACCTACGCCGAAACCGACGACGCCCTGGAGCGTGTCCGTGCCGAAGCCGCCCTCGCCGCCCGCCTGGGCCTTCCCTCGGCGTTCACCACGGACGTGCCGCTGCCGTTCCCGGTCAAGGGCGCGGTCCGCTTCGACGGGCAGGCACAGATCCATGCGGTCAAGTACCTCCAGGGCCTGGCCCGCGCGGTCCACGGCGACGGCAGCTTCGTTTTCGAGCAGACCCGCGCGCTGCAGGTTCACGACGCCGGCCCGGGCGTGGTGGACACCGAGGGCGGCAGCGTGCGTGCGCGAAACATCATCGTCGCCACAAACGTGCCGTTCGGCGACGACGGCGCCTTCGGCTCACGGTGCCGGCCGCACCGTTCCTACATCGTCGCCGGACGCGTGGACGGGCCGCCGCTGGACGCTACATTCATCAGCGTGGACGAACCGATGCGTTCCATCCTTACTGTCAGCGCCGACGCCGGTGCCGGCGGCCGGAATTACGTGCTGGTGGGCGGCGAAGGCCATCCCGTGTCCGAGGCGGGCGACACCGCCGGCCGGTACAACAGGCTGGCCGCCTTCGCCCGTGACAGGCTCGGCGTGAACAACGTCGCCTACCGGTGGTCAACCCAGGACAACATGCCAGTGGACGGGCTGCCCTACGTCGGGCTGATGTCCGCCGATGCCCGGCACGTGTACGTCATCACCGGGCTGCGCAAATGGGGCCTGACCAATGGAACAGCTGCCGCCCTCATCCTGGCCGACACCATCAGCGGGAGGGTTAACCCCTGGGCCGCGGTGTTCGACAGCAACCGGGCAACGCCGGACCGCCCTGCCACCCCGGACCGCCCTGCCACCGCGGAAGGCACAGCCACCCCGGAAGGCACAGCCTCCCCGGAAAACGTTTCAGAAGCGGAAAACGACTCGAACCAGTCCGGGGAAGCCAGCCCGGTGACACCGGACCGGATCACGCTGGCCCCCGGCGAGGGAACGGTCCTTGACGTTGCAGGCAAAAGTACCGCCGTCTACAAAGACGCCGACGGAATCATCCATTCCCTGTCCGCCATCTGCACCCATCTTGGCTGCACTGTCGAGTTCAACCCTGCCGACACCACTTGGGACTGCCCCTGCCACGGTTCCCGCTTCGCCGTTGACGGCACCGTCATCCATGGCCCGGCCAACAGAGACCTCCCGCCCGGACCGGAACACCTTCCGGAGAGCCTCACCTAGGGAAGGAGACGCAAATGCGGACTATTATGGGCAAATGCCCACGATTCGCGTTTCCGAAGCGGCCCGGTTCCTCGGCGTCAGCGATGACACCATCAGGCGCTGGACGGACAACGGCAGCCTCACCGCCATAAAGGACGACGCCGGACGCCTGGCAGTGGACGGCCTGGAACTGGCCAGGCACGCGCAGAAGCTCGCCCAGCTTCCCGACGATCCCCACCGCAGCGGCAGTTCCGCGCGCAACCGGTTCGTCGGCCTGGTCACGGGCATCACTGCGGACAAAGTCATGGCGCAAGTGGAGCTTCAGTGCGGCCCGTTCCGGGTGGTTTCACTCATGAGCAGCGAAGCGGTCCGCGACCTCGGCCTGGAACTCGGCTCCGTGGCCACCGCGGTGGTCAAGGCCACCACCGTCATCATCGAAACCCCGCACGGCAAGGGCTCCGCATGAAGCGCGCCGCGGCCGCTGCCCTGGCTGCCCTGGGTCTGGTGCTCGCCGCGTGCGCCCCGGCGGGCCAGGGGGGAACAGCCGGCCAGGGGGGAACGGGCGACGGCGGCGCGGCAAGTCAGCGAAAAACGCTCACCGTGTTCGCGGCCGCCTCCCTCAAGAAAGCCTTTACGGACCTGGCCGGAAAGTTTGAGGCGGCCAACCCGGGAACGGACGTCACCCTCAGCTTCGCCGGCTCCGCGGACCTCGTCACCCAGATCAGCCAGGGTGCGCCGGCCGACGTCTTCGCCTCCGCGGACACCCGGAACATGGACAAGCTAAAGGGGGAAGGGCTGGCTGACGGCGAACCCGGGAACTTTGCCACCAACACCCTGACCGTCGTGGTCCCGCCCGGCAACCCCGCCGGTATCACCGGCTTCAAGGACCTCGCCAAGGCCGGCGTCAAAGTGGTGGCCTGTGCCCGCCAGGTGCCGTGCGGTGCTGCCGCCACAGCCATTGAACAGGAAACCGGCACCACCCTCAGCCCGGTCAGCGAGGAATCCTCGGTTACCGACGTCCTGGGCAAGGTCACCTCGGGGGAGGCCGATGCCGGGCTCGTCTATGTCACCGACGCTAAAACCGCCGGCGACAAGGCGGAGGAGATCCCGTTCCCGGAGGCAGCCAACGCCGTCAACACGTACCCCATCGCCGCCGTGAAGGGCGCCCGGAACAAACCCGCGGCGGACGCGTTTGTGGATTTCGTCCTCGGGTCCGAAGGCCAGGCGGCCTTGGCTGCAGCCGGTTTCGGCAAACCGTGAGGCGTGCCATGACGGCCCGCAAAGCGGTTACCTACACCGGCATTCCAGGCTGGATCTACGCCGTCGCGGGAGCCGGGGCGCTGCTCGTGGTGCTTCCGCTGGCGGCCATGGTGGCGAAGGTCAACTGGGCCAACTTCATCCCGCTGGTCACGTCTGAATCCTCGCTGACAGCGCTGGGCCTGAGCCTGCGCACCTCGGCAGCGAGCACCGTGCTGTGCATCGTCCTGGGTGTCCCGCTCGCGCTGGTGCTGGCCCGCGGCAGTTTTCCGGGCCAGCGGGTCCTGCGCTCGCTGGTCCTCCTGCCGCTGGTCCTTCCGCCGGTGGTGGGCGGCATCGCGCTGCTGTACACGTTCGGCCGGCAGGGCCTGCTGGGCAGGACATTGGAGGTGGCCGGCCTGCAGATCGCTTTCTCCACCACAGCCGTGGTGCTCGCCCAGACCTTTGTGGCGCTGCCGTTCCTGGTGGTCAGCCTCGAAGGTGCGCTGCGCATCGCCGGGGCCAAATACGAAGCCGTGGCCGCCACCCTCGGCGCCGGTCCCGGCACTGTCCTGCGCCGGGTGACGCTTCCGCTGGTGCTGCCCGGACTCGCGTCGGGGGCCGTCCTCTCATTCGCGCGCAGCCTCGGCGAATTCGGCGCCACCCTCACGTTCGCGGGCAGCCTGCAGGGGGTGACCCGGACCCTGCCGCTGGAAATCTACCTGCAGCGCGAGACGGACGCCGATGCCGCCGTCGCGCTTTCCCTGGTCCTTGTTGCGGTCGCCGTGGCCGTGGTGGCGCTCGCGTACCGCAGCCCCCGCGCGGGCAGGTCCGCAAGCGCGGAGAGTACGACGCCGACGGTCGCCGCGGGCGGTGCAGTCCGGTGACGTTTCGGGTCCAGGCAGCCGTGGAGCAGCGCGGTTTCGACGTGTCCCTCCACCTCGGACCTGCTGAAACGGTGGCCGTGATGGGGGCCAACGGTGCAGGAAAATCCACGCTACTCAACGTCGTCGCGGGCTTGCTGCACCCGGACTCGGGCAGGGCGGAGCTTGACGGCAGGACCCTTTTTGACCTCACCGACGGACGCGGGCAATGGACGGCCCCGCACCGCCGCGGCACCGCTCTCCTGGCCCAGGAGCCCCTGCTGTTCCCGCACCTGAACGTGCTGGACAACGTGGCGTTCGGGCCCCGGAGCGCCGGCGCCTCGAAACAGGCCGCCAGGGAAACAGCGCTGCGGTGGCTGGCTGAGGTGGAGGCGACAGACCTCCAGGCCCGGCGCCCGGCGGAGCTGTCCGGCGGCCAGGCGCAGCGGGTGGCAGTCGCCCGGGCGCTTGCCGCAGACCCGGGGCTCCTGCTGCTGGATGAGCCGATGGCCGCACTGGACATCCATGCCGCGCCGCTGCTCCGGCGCCTGCTCAAACGTGTGCTGGCCGGCCGCCGGGCCATCATCATCACGCACGACGTCCTCGATGCCCTGATGCTGGCCGACCGCGTGGTGGTCCTTGAGAACGGCCGGATCAGCGAGGAAGGCCCTACCCGGGAGGTCCTGCAGCGGCCGCGCAGCCGGTTCGCCGCCGGGCTCGCCGGGCTCAATTTTCTGGCCGGCGAGGTCACGGAACACGGCCTTCAGGCTGGCGGGCTGAGCCTCTACGGACAGCACCGCGACCTTCCCGGCCCGCTGCCCGCCGGACTGCCGGGGGTGGCGGTCTTCCCGCCGTCGGCCGTTTCCGTTTTCCTGTCCGAAGCGCACGGCAGCCCGCGCAACGCCTTCCCGGTAACCATCACGGACCTGGAGCCGCACGGGGACCAGGTCCGCGTCCGCGGGGGCGACAGCGGGCAGCTGAGTGCGGACATCACCCCGGAGGCTGCGGCCGATCTGGGGCTCGCGCCAGGGATGCGCGTGTACTTCGTGATCAAGGCCGGTGCCGTGGCCATCTACCCCGCCTAACCACCGACGCTCTCTCACTTAATGCGGGTTTTTTGCCGACGCTCTCTCACTTCCCGCACTCCCGGCAGGGGTAGGCTGGTCAGCGTCGTCCGAATGCGGCGGCGGTATTGGGGGATACAAGATGAGAAAAATTACGACGGCGGCTGCCGCACTCGCGCTCCTGGCAGGCCTCAGCGGCTGCAGCCTGTTCCCGTCGCCGACGCCATTGCCGGACATCGCGCCGGCCAGTCCCGTGTCCGTATTGCCGCCCGAGTGCCCGTTCGTTGCCGAGGTGTACCTGACCCCGGTCCGTATCCCGCTGGGCACTCCCCGCGAGACGATCGGCAGCGTCCTGAACGCCTACAGCGGCTGGCTCAACGCCGGTTCCGAGCTGGTCACGGCGTGGAGTCCCGGCACAGCCGTCCCGGAAAACTGCGTTGAGCGGCTCGCGGCCAGGAACGCGGAGGCCTACTCGACCACCCTGTTCACCACGCACAGCGATGTGGCCTGGCAGGAATATTTTGCCTCCGTGAAGGCGATGAACCAGCAGAACCTCGCGGCCGTACGTCGTGCCGAACCCGAAGCAAGCGGGCGCGGGACGTTCGAACTCCTCCAGGAGATAGATTCCAGCGCCACGGACAGCGGGACGTTCCTGAAGTTCGACGCCGTCTACCGCCCCGTGATGGCCGGTCAGGGCAGCTGGGAGGACCTGGACAAGCCGACCCGCTGGTACGTGGAACTGGTCCCGGCGGGGGAGTTCCTGGTCATCAACTACATCGAGACCAAGCCCGCCGCAGGCTACCCGGCGGCCTGACGCCCCCTACATCCCCGGCAGTTCGAGGAACTCGTAGACCTGGATGCTGGCGCCGGGCATCATGAGGTGCGGGTGTCCTTCGAGCAGCGACTCGGCGCCTGCGAGGTCCTCGGCCTGCAGGATGCCGTATCCGCCAACATGGTTGCTGCTGCTGACCTCGGAGGCGCCTGTAGCGGTGATTTCCCGGCCTTCTCCCAAAGGGCTGCCCATGTCCACAATGCCGCTTCCGGCACGGTCCGCCCACTCCATCCACGCCTTCATGCCCTCCTGTGCGGCCTCCGGCGAACTCTGCGCCATCTGGGCCTGGGCTGACTGGGGTGCGATGTAAAGAACGGCAAACTTCTTCATGGCAAACCTCCGCTGAAGTGCGCCGGCGGAGCTGTGGTCCCCGGTCACACATCGATCCTAGGTTGATCCAATGGGCGGCGATACAGTGCAAGGACACTACTTCCCAGGCTGCCGCCAGGAGGCCACGGAAGCCGGGTTCGCTGTGGGCAAAAATGCTCCCGGTGTTGCGCGGTTCAAAGTTGAGCGTAGTAGACTCAACTTAGCAAATATGCACTTCCCGGAAGGAGCTCTCTTTGGACGTCAAATTCACCACCAAGAGCCAGGAGGCTCTTTCGGCTGCAGCCATGAACGCCTCCACGGCAGGGAATCCGCAGGTTGAACCAGCCCACCTGCTCAAGGCGCTGATGGACCAGCGGGAAGGTGTGGCCGTCGCACTCCTCCGTGCCACGGGCGCCGACCCGGACGCCGTCAGTGTCCAGGCGAGCAGCGCCATCAAGGCGCTGCCGGCTACATCGGGCGGCTCAACGCAGCAGGCCCAGCTGTCCCGCCCCGCCCTGCAGGCAATCCAGAACGCCAAAAACGAGGCCGAGCGCCTCGGTGACACCTTTGTGTCCACCGAAGTGCTGCTGCTGGGACTCTCCGCCGGAAGTGACGCCGTCGGGAGGTTAATGCGCGACGCCGGCGCCTCCCATGAAGCGCTGCTCGCCGCCCTGCCGGGTGTCCGCGGCGACCGGAAGGTCACCAGCCCGGATCCGGAGAACACGTTCCAGTCCCTGGAGAAGTTCGGCACTGACCTCACTGCGATGGCGCGGTCGGGCAAGCTGGACCCCGTGATCGGACGCGACACCGAGATCCGCCGCATCATCCAGGTCCTGAGCCGCCGCACCAAGAACAACCCGGTGATCATCGGTGAGCCCGGCGTGGGCAAAACGGCCGTGGTGGAAGGCCTGGCCCAACGGATCGTGGCCAATGACGTCCCGGAAAGCCTGCGCGGCAAGACCCTGATCGCCCTGGATCTTGCGTCCATGGTGGCCGGCGCCAAATACCGCGGCGAATTCGAGGAACGCCTGAAGGCTGTCCTGGAGGAGATCAAGAACTCCGAGGGGCAGATCGTCACGTTTATTGACGAGATCCACACGGTGGTGGGTGCCGGCGCCACGGGGGAGTCCTCCATGGACGCGGGCAACATGCTCAAGCCCATGCTGGCTCGCGGCGAGCTGCGGCTGATCGGCGCCACCACGTTGGATGAGTACCGCGAGAACATCGAAAAGGACCCTGCCCTGGAGCGCCGGTTCCAGCAGGTGTATGTGGGCGAGCCGAGCGTGGAGGACACCATCGGCATCCTCCGCGGCCTGAAGGAACGCTACGAGGCGCACCACAAGGTGACCATCGCCGACTCTGCGCTGGTGGCAGCCGCCACTCTGTCCAACCGGTACATTTCGGGCCGGCAGCTGCCGGACAAGGCCATCGACCTGGTGGACGAGGCTGCCTCCCGGCTGCGCATGGAGATCGACTCCGCGCCGGAGGAGATCGACCAGCTGCGCCGCGCCGTGGACCGGCTCACCATGGAGGAGCTGGCCCTTGAGAACGAGAAGGACGCCGCTTCAGTGGAGCGCCTCGCTGCCCTGCGCGCGGACAAGGCGGACAAGACCGAGGAGCTGGACGCTCTCAATGCCCGGTGGGAAGCCGAGAAGGCCGGCCTGAACCGGGTGGGTGACCTCAAGGCGAAGCTGGATGAACTGCGGTCCGCCTACGATAAGGCCGCGCGTGAGGGCGATCTGGAGACGGCGTCGCGGGTGCTCTACGGTGAAATCCCGGCAGTGGAACGCGAACTGGCTGCCGCCGCAGCCGCCGAAGCAGCGGCAGACAAACCCGCGCAGATGGTGGCTGAGGAAGTGACCGCCGATGACATCGCGGAGGTCATTTCAGCCTGGACCGGCATTCCCGCCGGACGCATGCTGCAGGGTGAAAGCCAGAAGCTTCTGCACATGGAGGAGGAGCTGGGCAAGCGCCTGATCGGCCAGTCCAAGGCCGTGACCGCGGTGTCCGACGCCGTGCGGCGTGCCCGGGCCGGCATCAGCGACCCCAACCGGCCCACGGGTTCGTTCCTATTCCTGGGCCCCACCGGCGTGGGTAAGACCGAGCTCGCCAAGGCGCTCGCGGACTTCCTGTTCGACGACGAACACGCCATGGTGCGGATCGATATGTCCGAATACGGCGAGAAGCATTCGGTGGCCCGGCTCGTCGGCGCCCCTCCGGGCTACGTCGGCTACGAGGAGGGCGGGCAGCTCACCGAGGCCGTCCGCCGGCGGCCGTACTCGGTGATCCTGCTCGACGAGGTGGAGAAGGCCCACCCGGAAGTCTTCGACATCCTCCTGCAGGTGCTCGACGACGGCCGCCTCACCGACGGCCAGGGCCGCACCGTGGACTTCCGCAACGTCATCCTGGTCCTGACCTCGAACCTGGGCAGCCAGTTCCTGGTGGACCCGACGCTCTCCGCTGATGCCAAGCGGAACGCCGTCATGGCCACCGTGAATGCCTCCTTCAAGCCGGAGTTCCTGAACCGGCTGGACGAAGTGGTCCTGTTCGATGCCCTGACCGTGGACGAGCTGTCGCACATCGTGGAACTGCAGGTGGCCGAACTTGGAAAGCGGCTGCATGACCGCAGGCTCACCCTGGAAGTGTCCGAGGGGGCCCGCGCCTGGCTGGCACTCTCCGGTTTCGATCCCGCCTACGGTGCCCGGCCGCTCCGCCGGCTGGTGCAGCGCGAGATCGGCGACCGCCTGGCCAAGGCCATCCTGGCCGGAACGATCACGGATGGCGACACCGTTCTCGTGGACACCGCGGCCGACGTCAACGAACTCACCGTCGAGGGCCTCGAGGCAGTGGCAGGGCCTGACGGCGGGGCTCCCGCCGCCACCGGCCTGGTGGTGCGGCGGAAGGAGTAGGACGCGTCGTTATTGGTGTTCGCCGGGCAGGACGGAAAAGAGCAGGGAATCCCGGCGGACACCGTTGACCAGCCGGTGCGAACGCAGCCGCCCTTCCAAGGTGAACCCGCTTTTTTCCAGGACGCGAATGGAACCCGCATTGCCCGGATGGCAGGTGGCACTGATGCGCTCCAGCCGGAGCGTGGTGAAGCCAAATAGCAGTAGTTGGCCTACAGCCTCGGTTGCGTAGCCGTTTCCCCAGTACGCACGGTGAAACGTGTAGCCCAGTTCGCCGTTGCGGTCGTGCGGATCGGTGGTCCAGATGGACACCGAGCCGATCGGGTCCCGGTCCAGCACGGCAGCTAGCGTGAAGGCTGATCGTTCCGGGCTGGCGTGCTGCTGCGCGGCAAACTCGACGAAGGAAGCAGTCTGTTCCAGGGTATTCGGGCCCCATGCGGACCAGCGGGTTACTTCGGGGTCCGAGGTGTATTCGTGAACAGCTGCGATGTCCGGTTTTTCGAAATCACGAAAGGTGAGCCGGGGTCCGCGCGGGTAAGACATGGACGGGCTCATGGTTCCACCTGATCAGTTGACGGCCGAACTTCGATCCTAAAGGACGCGTCACCGGGCAACCGCGGCGATGGCTGCGTGCGGTCGTGTGACGAAGTCAGCGCTTGGTCCTGGGACGACGATGCGCTGGAGAAGTCGGTGCCTGCCAGGGACGTTTAGGGCAGACTGGTGGCGTGAGCGGAATCCGGTGGGTGCTGCATGTCGATCTCGACCAGTTCATCGCGGCGGTCGAGGTGCTCCGGCGGCCGGAACTCGAGGGCAAGCCGATCATTGTGGGCGGCCGGGGTGACCCCACAGAACGGGCGGTGGTGTCCACGGCGTCCTATGAAGCCAGAGCGTTCGGCGTGGGTTCCGGAATGCCTTTGCGCATTGCGGCCAGGAAAGTGCCCGACGCCGTGATCCTGCCGGTCGATCATGAGGCGTACCTCGCGGCATCTGAAACAGTGATGGCCACCCTGCGCGAGCAGCCCGGCGCCACGGTGCAGGTGCTGGGTTGGGATGAGGCCTTTGTCGGCATTGAGACGGAGGACCCGGAAGCCTACGCCCGGCAGATGCAGGCCGCTGTCCTGGTGCGAACGCAGCTGCACTGCAGCGTGGGCATCGGTGACACTTTGGTCCGGGCCAAGGTGGCCACTGGCTTCGGCAAGCCGGCCGGCGTCTTCCGGCTGACTGCCGGGAACTGGCTTGACGTCATGGGCGGCCGGCCTACCAAGGACCTGTGGGGTGTCGGAACCAAAGTGTCGGGCCGGCTGGCCAAGCTCGGCATCAAGACAGTCGCCGAGCTCGCCGCGTCCGACCCCCAGGATCTCGTCCCGGAGTTCGGGCCCAAGATGGGTCCTTGGTATGCGGAGCTCGGGCGCGGGGACGGCGCCAGTCTTGTGGATGACACCCCGTGGGTTGCCCGCGGACATAGCCGGGAGACAACATTCCAGACAGACCTGACCGATCCCGCGCAGGTGGACGACGCCGTCAGGGAGCTGACAGCGCGTGTCCTGGAGGATGTTGTGGCCGAAGGACGGCCCGTGGTTGGGCTGACCCTCAAGGTTCGGTATGCTCCGTTCGTCACCAAGACGCACGCGAGGAAGATTCCCGAGACATTCGACCGGGACGATATCCTTGCGCGGGCCCTGGACCTGGCAGCGGGGATCGAAGCGGGCCGTCCCATCCGGCTCCTGGGCCTGCGCGCCGAAATGGCCATGCCCGACGACGCCCGAAAAGGACATTCGCCGACGCGCGGAGGCTGGTGACGGCGTCGCACGTCTGGCTCCAGGGCCGGGAACTAACCGAAAGGCATCATCGCCATGAACGAACCCGCCTGGATCCAGCACGCCATCTGGTGGCAGATCTATCCCCTCGGCTTCGTCGGCGCGGAGAAGACCGCGACGGCGGAACCCGCCCGTGAGCACCGGTTGCTGGACCTTGTCCCGTGGCTCGATTACGCGGTGGATCTGGGAGCGTCAGGGCTGGCCCTCGGCCCCATCTTCGCGTCGGAGACGCACGGCTACGACACCACGGATTACTTCCGGATCGATGCCCGGCTTGGATCCGAACAGGACTTTGACACCCTGGTTGCCGAGGCACACAGGCGTGGACTTCGCATACTGCTCGACGGCGTCTTCAACCACACCGGGCGTTCTTTTGCCCCGTTCCAGGACGTCCTCGCACGCGGGCCGGAGGCGGACACAGCTTCCTGGTTCTCGCTGGAGTGGCCCGGCGGTGCCGCACACGGCGTCGAACCCGCGTACCGCGACTTTGAGGGCCACCGCCACCTGGTGGCGCTCAACCATGACGAGCCGGCCGTCGCCGATTTTGTCGTTGATGTCATGGAGCACTGGCTGCGCCGGGGTGCGGACGGCTGGCGGCTCGACGCCGCCTATGCCGTCCCGTCGTCGTTCTGGGCCGCAGTCACGGCCCGCGTTCGGTCATCCCATCCGGACGCGTATTTCGTGGGCGAGTACATCCACGGCGACTATGCGGCGGAGGTCCGGTCCGGCGGACTCGATTCGGCCACGCAATACGAGCTCTGGAAGGCTGTCTGGAGTTCCCTCAACGACGCGAATTTCTTCGAACTCGCTGCCGCATTCGAAAGGCACAACGCGCTCTTGGGCTCCTACGCACCGCTGACCTTCATCGGCAACCACGACGTCACCCGCATCGCGAGCAAGCTAACCGATGCTGCACTGCTGCCGCACGCCGTCGTCGTCCTGCTCACGGTCGGCGGAACGCCGTCCATTTACTACGGCGACGAGCAGGGCTACCGGGGCGTCAAGGAGGACAGGGCAGGGGGCGACGACGACGTGAGGCCGCTATTCCCTTCTTCCCCCAACCAGCTCTCGACCGTGGGAAGACCCATCTTCGCAATGCACCAGGAGCTCATCGGGGTGCGGCGAAGGAATCCATGGCTGCACCGTGCCACCACGGACGTCCTTCATCTCTCCAACGAGGTGCTGGCATACCGCATCGCGGTTGACGCCGATGCGCTCGTGGTCGTATTGAACCTCTCGCACGACACCCAGCGGGTCAGCGCCGAGGGCGCCACCTCCGTCGTCGCCGGACAGGCGACCGTCGACGTCGGTGGCAACGCCGTCCTGGTGCCGCCGCGAGGATGGGCTGTCCTCGGCTAAGACAGATTGCGGAGAGGCAGGCGCGATCTGCGTATCAGTCTTTCTTCATCTCCTCGGCGAGCATCACGAGGATTCCGCTGGGCCCGCGGAGGTATGTGAGCTTGTAGGAGTCGCCATAGGTCGCCACCCCGCGTAGCGGATGGCATCCGTGCTTCGCCGCTACCCCCAGGGCCTTGTCGATGTCGTCGACCGAGAAGGCCACCCGGTGCATGCCGATGTCATTCGGACGCGTCGGGTTCGTCTCGTTCGCTTTGGGATGGATGTATTCGAAGAGCTCGATTCGACCATGCCCGTCCGGGGTCTGGAGCATCGCAATGTTGGCGTGGTTACCATCAAGTCCAACGGCGGTATCGGTCCAGTCGCCGCTGACTGTGTCACGGCCGATGACCACGAGGCCGAGATCGGTGAAAAAAGCGATTGCTGCTTCAAGATCCCCAACAGCGATACCCACGTTCTCAAGTTTGATAGCCATGCCTGAAAGCTACCAAGGGGGACTGATCAGCTCCAGTGGCGTGGGGTCGTTGCTGCCTTTTTGGATTTGCTGTCGACGCCGCCACCACGCTGCCCGAGGCCATGACCGGCCGGGCAAGCCCCGCGAAAGCGGCAGTCGGCAACGAGCCGGTCTTCGCGTCTATCGCCAGCCTGCCTCAGCCGCAGCGCGGCATCGCAGAGACGGTGGATGCGCTGGCGGCAAGGACGCTGCCTGATCTCCGGCGCTCAGTGAAGTGGGGCACCTCCTACTGTGGCGTCGGCGACGGGTGGTGCTTCAGCTGCGGAGGTTTTGCCGGCTATGTGAAGCTCATGTTTGTGAATGGTGACGCTCTGGAGCCTGTGCCGCCGGTGACACCGGCGGGCAGGGGCCAGTCAACGCGGGGTGTGGAACTCGAGTCCATTGACGACGTCGACGAACTCCAGATCGTGGCGTGGATGAAACAGGCAACGTCCGTGCCGGGCGTTGGCAAGAAGCGGTGAACTAACCTCAGTCGCCGCCACTGACGTTCTTGGGCGGGGCGGTGTGTCAATAATTGTGACTGACGCCCACCCTAGTGCGCGCTCTCCAACAATCCTGAGGTCGCGGTCCGGTCCGTGGATGGGTTCTATGCTGCCTCTGACGGTAACCCGCTCGTTCTGAACATGGACGAAGCCTTCGACAAATACAACTGCACGCGGATCGAGGCGGCGGATATGGTGCTCCTGGGCCGTAAATCCTTCGAGGGCTTCAGTTCCTACTGGCCTGGAATTGCCACCGCCCCTGAGGACCCCGGGAACCGTGCGGTCAGCGAGGAAAACCGCCGCGTCATCAGGGCATACAACACCCTGCCCAAAGTGGTGGTTTCGGACACCTTCACGGTACCGGCCGGGAACGCTTGGCAGAGTACAACGTCGGTTATCCCGGGCTGGGAACTGCCGGAATGGATACGCGCCCGCAGGCAGGAAGGGGAGGGCGACATCCTGATTTTCGCGAGCAGGACCCTATGGAACAGCTTGCTGGAGCCGGGACTGGTTGATGAGATCCACCTGATGGTCGGCCCTGACGCTCTGGCGGAGGGTACACCGGTCTTCATGAGGCCAGCGGCCCTCACTCTTCTGGACATCGAACAGTTCAAGGGCTCATCCAACGTACTCCTGCGGTATCAACTGAGGCGGAAGAACTCAGACCTTGTCTGAAGGCAGCTGTTGTAGCCGCCACGCGATTATCTCTCCGATGAGCTCGGTCGGGAGCGGGGCACTATGGGGCAGCTGGATAGCGTGCTCGGTGGTTCCATATGCGGCCAGCTCTGTCGAGAAATGCGCGATCGCGCCTGACGTCGGATAGAACCCGAGATGGCGCTTTGTTCCGGTGAAGAAGAACAACGGCTCCGTGCCGAGTTTGAAGGTCGGCATACGCCAACTGATCGACTCCACAGCTTCAGCGGGCACGGCCGACCGGATCAGTTCGTACACGGTCAGCAGCCGATGCCGCACATCACCGTCGTACTGGTCGATGTACTCGATGATTGAACTCGCTGTCATGGTGGTCTCCCCTTTCACCGACCCATAGCCGCTGATTTGCCGGGTTCGCGAGGCGCCTCGTTCTCCCTCGCCTTCGACAGCGTGAATATCCCATAGCGCATTGCACCGGTGCGGTAGGCGAAGATCAGGCGGGGGATGCTCAGAACGAAGATGCGATTGCGCGCGCCAAGGGCGAGACGACGGGTTTCGCGATCGACAAGCAAGGCCTTCACAAGCCGACGGGCGCAGATCGTCCATGTGCGCGCGACGCGGTGGCTGACATCCTCATAGCCATCGATGGCAAAGCCCGCTGCCATTGCCATCGCCTCATACTCCTCGCGCGTGCCCATCGACGGCAGGCGCCCCTCGCGGCAGATCGGCTCAAGCAGGTGGCGAACCTTCCAACCTTTCGCATCAGTCTCGGCGAGCCACGCGCAGACAACGAAGCGGCCGCCCGGCGACAGCACGCGATGCGCCTCGGCGAAGAACTTGGGCTTGTCGACCATATGCTCGCTCGACTCGATCGCCCATGCGGCATCGGCCGAGGCATCGGTCAGTCCGTTGACCATCCAGTCCCGGAGATGGATGTCCACGTCGGGTACCGGATGCACGGCGGCGTAGTGGGCCTGCTCAGCCGAAAGCGTTAACCCGGTAACACGGACCCCGCGTGTCACCGCGAGCTGCCTTGCGGTGGAACCATAGCCGCAGCCGATGTCGACGCACGCCTCTCCGGGCACAAGGCGCAGCCGATCGCCGACCGTGTCGACGAGCGCCTCGACGGCGTCGGCGGGCGTCTCCCGACCCGTCGACCATAGCCCGTGATGGACATGCTCACCCCATACCCGGCGATAAATCGGATCGAGCTCGTCGTAGTGATCCGCCACCGCCGCGGCGTTCTGGGAAATGTTGGGGACGATCACGCCATCACACTACAACGCGCTGCTTACAGCCCGGCGAACGCGAAGGGAACGCCACGCTTAGGCCAGCGGTTCGCCAGCCCGTCATCTTCAACTGGCTATTCTTCGCGCGGTTCGCGTCAACGGCATGGATTAGGGTGTGGGAATGGAGTGCCGGATCAACGACGTCCTGGTCCACTACGTCGAGCATGGTGTCGGCGTGCCGCTCGTTGCGTTACACGGCGCCGGTGTGGATCATCGCGAGATCGAGGCGGCGATCGAGGCCATCGTTCCCGACACGCGATACAGGCGAATCTATCCTGATCTGCCCGGGATGGGCCTTTCGACGGCCGGCGGCTTGAACTGCAACGATGATGTGGTGACGCTGCTCGGCGATTTCATAGATCACCTGGATGCGGGACCGGTGATGCTGCTCGGGCACTCGTACGGAGCCTACCTGGCTCGTGGTGTGGCTGCGCAGCGGCCAGACATCGTGCTCGGCATGGCTTTGTTGTGCCCCCTTGCCGGGCAGGCGCGAAGCGTGCCTGACCTCGAAGTGGTCCGCCAGGACGCCGATGCGTACGACGAACTCGAACCTGCACAGCGGACGGGGTTCGATGACTACTTCGTCTTGCGCACACGGGCCACAGCTCGCAGGTACCGTGACAGCGTTGCGCCGGGTACGGCACTTGTGGACGAGGCTGCGCTGGGACGTATCTTCGCAGGGTGGACGGTCGACGTCGGGTCGACCGTCTTCTCTGCGCCGACCTTGGTCGTGGCAGGGCGACGCGATTCGGTCGTCGGGTATGCCGACGCGGCCGAATTGCTCGAACACTACCCGCACGCGACCCTGGCTGTCATCGATGACGCCGGACATGCGCTCATCCACGAACGGCCGGAACTACTCGCCGCGTTGTTCGACGACTGGCTCGATCGCGGTCGACCAGAAGACGAGTGACCGACCTTCTGCAAAATCTGGTGAAACGTCAGACGCTGACTGTTCCCGATCTTGTTGGGCAACCTGTGCATATCGCACAAGCGTCGTCCTTCTGGGGCTGCTTGTCCTTTGGATGGCGCAGCCTATTTTTGCCGAGCTGGGGATGTGCGGTTAGCGTTTCGGCGATGTGGCCGCCGCACTGGCCGCCTGTTCGTGCGTCGCTGGTTAGTGCGGGCATCCTCGTGGCACTGCTCGCGACTGTCATCATCGGGCTAGTGCTTCGGCCGTCCCGGGCAAGCACCTGGCTGGGAGGCATGTACCGAAGTGTCGTCCTCGCAGTTCCTGTAATCCTGGTCCTGACAGTCGTCGCGCACTTCGTGATACCGCAGCCCTGAGCCAATCCTGCGCATCGTGGATTGCCGTTGCAGACGTCGAAAACGCGTGGCTGCAACCGGTCCCTAATTTTGACATATCACTTGTCATCCGGCATCTGAGGTCACCGACACAGTTCCTGGAGAGTGTGACCCAGGCCTGACCCGCGGCCTGCCAGGCTGCCGGACGCGGTTCCACTGGACAACGCGCTGGCAGAGGCTCACCCTTGGAGTAACCGCACCGACTGCGCATCGCGCTGACCTCGGGCGGTCGCGTGCCGCCGGTGTCGGGCACCCATGAGATGTCGACTCCGTCGGGTCCGCTTGAACATGGCTCCCGGGTCCGCTTGAACATGGCTCCGACGACGGAAGGACCGACGCCATGACGAACAGCAACGCTAACCATCATCGCAGACGACCATCGCGGACTTCGGGGAACGGTCCACGCCGACGGTGGGCGCTCTGCTTGATCCCTGCATTGACCGCCGCACTCGTATTACCGGGAGTCTCGGGCGCCGGCGCCTCGAACGCACGGAACACTACGCCGGCGAACACTGACGTCCTCATTGAGTGGAACACCATCGCCCAAGACCACGTAACCCCGCTGCGTCCCACGGCTCACGGCCAGCTCCGCGGCATGGCGATGGTTCAAGCCGCGGTGTACGACGCAGTGAACGCCATCGACCGCGGGTACCAGCCGTATCTGCTCGACGGCGACTCGGTCGGCGTTGGGCCGGAGGCATCGTTTGATGCGGCGATCTCGACCGCCGCACACCACGTGCTCGTCACTCTGGTCCCGCCGGCCCAAGTAGCTGGCCTCGACGCTGCTTACGAAGCAACGCTCGCGGACGTCACCGACGGCCCGAACAAGGACGAAGGAATCGCCGCCGGTGAGTCCGCCGCGGCGGCGATGATCCTCGCGCGCACCGATGACGGGTTCATGGCCCCGTTCCAGTTCGACGTCGGACCTGATCCCGGCGATTGGCGGCCCGTCGCGCCCGGTGCGCTCGATCCAGACGCCTGGGTGGCCAATCTCCAACCATTCATCATCGAGAGTCCCGACCAATTCCGCTCGGAGGGTCCTAACCCGCTGAGGAGTGCCGAGTACACAGCGGACTTCAACGAGGTAAAGGAGATCGGTGCTCTCGTGAGTACCACTCGAACAGACGACCAGACCACTGCGGCCATCTTTTGGCAAGCCACGCCGGTGGCACTCTGGAACGGCGTGTTCCGCAGCCTCACCTTGGAGCACGGACTCGACCTGGCCGACGCGGCTCGGCTCTTCGCGATGACCAACCTCGCCGCCGCTGATGGCGCGGTCGCTTGCTGGAAAGACAAGTCCTACTGGAACTTCTGGCGTCCGATGGCGGCGATCCGCGAAGCCGACACCGACGGCAATCCGGAGACGGAAGCCGATCCGACATGGAAACCGCTCTTCGATCCATCGACAGCGACCGTCCCGCCGCTCGGCACACCGCCGTTCTCCGACCACCCGTCCGGTCACGGATGCGTCAGCGGCGCCGCTCTCTACGCAGCGCAGGAGTTCTTCGGCAGGGACGAGGTCGCCTTCGACGTGAACTCCGGTCGCTTCCCGGGCGAGCCACGACACTTCGACGGATTCTCCGCGGCAATACAGGAGATCGTTGATGCTCGCGTCTGGGGCGGCATCCACTTCCGCACCGCCGACGTACAGGGCGCCGAGATCGGCAACGAGGTGGCGTTGTGGCTCAGCAGTCACTACTTCCAGCCGGCGCCATGTAAGTAACAGGGTCCTGCGGCTGCTCGAGCATTTCCCCCAATCGACGTGGTTCATTTTGTGGTCAGAGGACGACGCCCTGCCGGAGGGAGTAAGTGTGGCCTGACCAGCTACGCGAAGATCGAGCGCCCGTAAGTTGGCCCGGGGCATCGGTTGGGTTCCAAGCGTGGGGCACAGTCATTTTCGACCAGCCCCTCCACCGATCAGAATGTTCAAAGGGTCCAGCACCGTCATCCCACCAGGGGGGGGCAGTTGCGTGCGAAGAAGTCTGCGGCCCCCCCAGGCATGGAGGCATCAGCATATGAAGCACTTTCTGCTGAGCATTCAGCAACCCGATGGTGGTGAGGCGCGGCCGGAGATTCTGGAACCCATCATGCGGAACGTGGACGCCTTCAACAGCGAGCTCAAGGCCGCGGGTGCATGGGTCTTCGCCGGAGGCTTGGACCAACCTGTCGCGGCAGTGGTGACCCGCGTTAGCGGCGGCGACGTGATCACTTCGGCTGGCCCTTACCTTCAGGGTGAGGAGCATCTCGGCGGGCTCTCCATCATCCTGGCCCCGGATCTGGATTCCGCTCTGGAATGGGGGAAGAAGCTGGCTGGTGTGACGATGCTCCCGGTGGAGATCCGGGAATTCCAAGGCGATCCGGGAGATCACCAAGCCACTTGAACGACGTGTCCGAATTGGCCCGGTAATCGCTGCAGGAGCCTTGCCGCCCTGCCACCTTCCAAGGTGGGTAAATGGACGTAGCTGTGACTGCGTTGGTGGTGGGCCGCGGCGGCTTCGGCTGTTCCGGACCGGCATCAATGCCTGTTCCCACGCTGGACATGGCAATGGCACCGATAGTGTTCACGAGAAAATCCAGGTACTCGCCTCCCCAACTTCAGGTCGGATACTCAACGGTCCGGTCACTGGCGGAGCCCTCTACGGGACACCCGGCTCAGTCGTCGCTCGAAGGCCAGGATTCAAGACGTAGCGGGCCACGGCCCGTTCTTATTGGGAGGATATGAAGATGGCATTCTGGCAATTGCCGCTTGCGTTTTGACCGCCTCATTGCATAGCCCTTCTTGCTCATGGAACGGGCAAAAACCAGAACGGGAACGGCTCTGGGACAGCTAGGTCACCAGGGCGTGCCCCGAAGGTCGATGTCACCTTCCGGCCACTCGCTCGCATCGCGTTGTGCGGAGCAGATGAGAATTGGCCCACCCTGAGTCACAACGATGGTCCTCTGATCTGTACGAGACAAACACCGTTCCGTGGCATAAACGTGAACCCACCCCACTGACTCATAAAACGGCACGACTTCCTTTCGACATCCGAGAAAGCCAAAGTCGGCGCCAGGCTTATCGCGCATCACCTTTTGAGCGCGTCGCATTACTCGCCTGCCGAGACCCGTACCGCGTGAGGGTTCATCGATTAAGACACCTCCGGTGCCGGCCACCACGACGTCATCTGTGCCCACTGCGATCCGGCGCCGTTGAAAGCCCACATGAGCCGCCAAAGCTTGTCCGCGGAACGCCAGGACGTGAGTGTCTGCAGGCGAATAGCCGTAAGGCGCATGAGGGTTCCACGGGCCAAATTCGGTCAGGTACTCCCTATCGAAAAGACTTTGGAGCGCATCAATTTCCGTTGCAGCGAGGTCGACGTGTCGTCGCACTCGAATGACTTCACCCATAGAAGCAGCATATGTCTCCGCGTCAGCACTGACCCGACCAATACCCTCAAGTCGGTCGTGGGACAACCGTTTGCGGGACGACTTTCCGCCACCTTTTTGGGAAGCAGCGAGCGACCGGAAGGCGTCAGCCCTGTCAGGGGCCCTCGAGAGATGATCCATACCTATACCTGTCCGCCATATGCCTAGACGTGTCGCAAATGATCCAACAATTCTGACATTCACCCGCAAAGGGCGAGCCAAGGCACACTACAAAGGGGTCGAAGCAGGATCTCTCAGTTCTCAGAGGTGTAACCCTCTACTTGACACATCCGTCCCTTTTGCAACTTAGGAGAAATGCAAGCCGGGAAATAGCTATTTCTAGCCGCAGTCCTTTAGAAATTCGTCGTGGAAGGATTGAGAGCATGACACGACAGGGTGTCCGGATCGAAAGATTGCATTCTTCCTGTGCGGAGGCGAGGACCGTGGTTACAACGAAATGACGCTGAAACTCATGCCCCTCCCGGTGATGGGGCTCACGCCCCAAGTCCAATTCACGACCCGGAGCTAATGGCTCCATCCAAACACAGCAACGCTCGTTTGACGTCGCCCCCTGCGCGAACGCCCCGGGCTCCGTGAAGCAATGGCTGCCTGCCGGGACGGTGACACCCTCGTGGTGACCAATCTCGACCGGCTGGCGCGATCCCTGCCTGATGCCAGGGACATCGCCGACGAGCTGACGGCCAAGGGCGTGGTCCTCAGCCTTGGCGGCAGCACCCATGATCCCACTGATCCGGTGGGCAGGCTGCTGTTCAACGTCCTGGGAATGGTTGCCGAACTTGAGTCTGACCTCATCCGGATGCGGACCCGCGAAGGGATGGCGGTGGCCAAGGCCAAGGGGCGGCTGAAAGGCAAACAGCCCAAATTGTCCGCGATCCAGCGGAAGCTTCTGCTGAAGTTGTACGACGCCGATGAACACACTCAGGCTGAGCTGGCGGAGCTGTTCCGGGTGTGCCGGACCACGATCTACCGTGAGATCCAACGACGACACTCCACGTGACGTCCAGTGCCGTAGTGGGACGGGCTAATCAGGCCCCGGCGACCGGCAGCACCAGCAGGTACCCGGCGGGCAAATCGCTGCTCCAGCGTCGTGGCTCGCGGACCACGAACTGCGTGGCCAGTTGCTCAGGCGAGAGCAGGCTGTTGGGCTCGGGCGAAGGGCCCCACTGCCCGCTGCCGTGCGGGTAGAGAGGATCCTGGACGCGGACGCCGGTGACCGTAAAATCCGGAAACTGGCCGGGATCACCGAGCGACTCGAACCCGCTCATCACCCACGCGTGGCGGCCGCTCCACATGACCAGCCCCACCGGCCGGCCAGTGTCCGCGATGGCGCGCGCCGCAGTCTGCAGCGCATCCCCGTAGTCGGCGATGCTGACCACTTTGTACGGCCCCATCCCCACCTCGGTCAGAACCTCCGCCCAGCCCAACGGGTTGGCGCCGTTGAAGGAGTTGGACGACCGTGCCCGCGCCATCTCCCACAGCTCACCCTGCTGGGCGCTGTCGGTCCACGTCCCGCCACCCGTGTCATCGATGAGGTTGTGCGCCATCTGGATGCTCGCCGCAACGCACCAGTCGAAGGTGTACTGCGGCACGAAATCGCCCTCTTGGTAGAGGTTCAGGGCGAACGCTTGAGGCTCCACGGCTGGGGCAGTCGCGGGGGGCGGTGCAGGCGCGGGGGCAGACGCTGGCGCTGGGGGAGGGGCAATGGTCTGCCGCGGGGCAGGATCGACGTCGACTGCTGCGGGGGATGCTGCGACTGATTGATTGGTGCCGGACGCGTCGGAGCTCGCCGCCGGTGTGCAGCCCGTAAGGAGGGTCGCCAGCACGGCGAACCAGGCAAGAAGACGGCGGGGCGCACCTGTCATGATCGGTCCAGTTTAGCGCGAGCGCGTCGGCGACGTGCGGCCTGCGGAAACAGTGCCTCAGAAGGCGTAGCGGATGCGGCAATAAGGTGTGATCTTGTTGATAAGCGCCGTCAGCTGCCGCACATAGCCTGACTTGGTGCCTGACCGGTAGCGGACGTTGGTGAAGCCGTTGGAGGAGACCTTCGATTCCTGCAGGTCCGGCCGCCACAGCACGGTTTCGGCCTGCGGATGCCATCCCAGGTTGACCCCGTGGAGCCGCTCGTTGTGGGTCAGGAAGATGACTTCCGCGGCGAGCTGGGCTTTTGCGGCGTCGGTCAGCGTGTCATCTAGTTGGCGCAGCAGCTCCTCCCAGTCCTGGAGCCACGTGTCCGTAATGATGACCGGGGAGAAGTTCACGTGCACCTCGTACCCGGCCTGGACGAAGTCATTGATGGCAGCCATGCGTTCCGCCACCGGCGAGGTCCGCACGTCAATCGATTTCGCCAGGTCCGCCGGCATCAGGGAAAAGCGGACCCGGGTGTGGCCGCCGTGGTCCCACCCGAGCATGGCAGGGTTCACGAACTTGGTGGCGAAGGACAGTTTAGCGGTGGGCAGGTCGCGGAAAAGCGTGACGAGATCCTCCACATTGTCGCTGATCAGCGCGTCCACGGAGCAGTCGCTGTTTTCGCCGATGTCGTAGACCCAGAGTTCGGGGTCGCACTGGTTGGGCTCCAGCTTGATGCCCTGGCGCGTGACGTGCCGCTCGACCGCCCGGGCAATCTGGTCGATATTCGCGAACACCGTCACCGGGTTGCTGTACCCCTTGTGGCGGGGAACGTAGCAGTAGGCGCACGCCATGGCGCAGCCGTTCGCAGTTGAGGGCGCAATGAAGTCCGCGGACCGGCCGTTCGGCTTGACGGTCAGCGCTTTCTTGACGCCAAGGACCAGCGCCTCGGTCTTGATCCGGGACCAGCGCGGCACGTTCGTTTCATCGCCGTGCAGTTCCGGGATGTTCCAGTGATTGTCGACAAGGACGACGTCGGCATCCGGCCAGCGTCCGATGATCTCCTTCCCGCGGGGAAGCTCCAGTGCCGCTGGCTGCGCGTAAACGCGCCGGATCTGCAGCAGCCGGTTGAATTCCATAGCTCCATTCTGCTGCCAAGTGCCATCCCGGGCGTTACGAAGCCGTTCGTGCCTGCGCCGCCGGCGCGCCCGAGCGGCTAATCCACCATCCCAGTGTGGCCATGGCCAGGCCGATGGGGATACCGTAAGGCGGCAGCCCGGCGTTGTAGCCAAGGAGGCCCGCCACAACGAACAGCACGCCGATCCACGCGGGGAACATGTGTGAACGCCAGCCCGCAATGCCGAAAACCACCCACCCGATGGCGAACAGCACGTAGCTGGACAACCCGCCGACCGCGAGCATGCCGGAGCCGCCAGCCAGGATGGCGCCGGGGGCGACGTCGGCGATCCAGGGCCCGGCGAAGCCGTCGAACCACATGTTCCCGGCCATGTCCAGGGTGCCCACCAGGGCGAAGCAGAAAGCCACCGCACCCAGTCCCCGTGCACGGCCGCCGAGCCTGAAGTAGACAGAAACCAGGGCGAGGACTAGCCCGATGAACACCACCCAGTACAGGGCATTGGTCACTATGAAGGGCCCCTGCCTCATCATCTCAATCCGGCTGAGGCTCCGGTCGGCAGCGAGCAGCCGGGCCACATCAACAGCCGCGAAAAGGACGCCGGAGACCAGCGGGATAGGTCCGGCAGCCCGGGCGAGTGGTGAGGTCATTGTTTCCTCCTGACGTGGATGGAGAAGCGCCCGACGGCGGTAGCCTGGCGGGGTGCCCTGCGCCAGGCCCGGCGGTCCAGCGCCAGAGTGGCCAGAACCGTGAGGACGACGACCACGAAGTAGATAAACTCCGCACGCCCCGCGTCTGTGCCGGTGAATCCAAAGGAGCCCATGGTGAAGGTTCCCTGGCTGTTGTGGAACAGGAACGTCAGCAGAACGCTCCCGCCTGTGCGATTGAAAAGCCATACGTAGAGGAAGGTGATGGCGAACGTCGTCGGCAGGCCGGTCAGGCTTAGTCCGCCAAAGAGGACCAGGGGCAGGTGCCACACGGCCACGAGCACGCCGAGAACAGTCGCGGACAGCAGGGGAGTGCGGGACGCCTGCAGCAGCGGGAGGGCGTAGCCGCGGAACCCGGGCTCTTCGCCCAGCGGCCCGTCAAGAGGATTAACCAGCCGGACGGCGAAGACGGTCAGCAGCCCGCTCCACGTCAACTGCGCAAGGCCCGGAGCCGGAGCTCCGAGAACCATGTTTATCAGCCCGGTGAGCGAAACAAGTGCCACCGGAACAAGGAGCGCCACGGCATACCAGACCCAACCGACGCGCCACCGGACGAGCCTCTGTCCCCAGGCGCGGAAGCCGGCACGGCCCTCGGCGACGGCGATGACAAGGATTGCCGCAGCAAGCGGGCCGATGGGCAGGAACTCCACACGGGGAATCAGCCCCGCACCGTACGCAGGCCAGGATGCCCAGGAAATTGCGTAGGTCAGGACAAAGAATGCCAGAAGCCTGTGGTGTCTTAGCAAGCCAGATGAACTGCGCATGATGGCTCCAAACAGTCACTGCAAGGTGCACCAATTGTCCGCCCCTGCGCGCCTGCGCACCAGTGGAGGCGCAGGCTGGGACTGCTGCGCCGCCGTCGTGCTCCCTTGAAACCTAGGGGAGCACGCTGGCGTTAATGACGTTTCCGGCGTCGGCCGTCACATAGCAGTCCACGCGGCGGTCGCCCGAGTCCCAACTTGTGCCGCTGGGGTACGCACGCTGGAAGTTCAGCGTGTAGTCATTGGCCGCCGGTGCCAGTTTCGCCGCCTGGCAGGCTTCCAAGGCCTTGGCGGCGAGGGCCTCCCGGCCCGGATACAGATCGCTGCCCGGGTAACGGTACACGGCCACCAGTTGGGCGGAATGCGGGGCATCGCAGGCCACCACAGTTGACCGCAGCGCCTCAGGGTCAAAGTCCTTGAAACAGTCTCCCAGCCGGTAGTTCGGAGGCGTCACGCCTTCCCGCGGGAGTGCGGGCGGGGTGGCTAGCGGAGTGGGCGACGTTTCCACGATGCCCGAGCCGGGATCCGAGGAGGAGGTGGCAGGCGGCTCGGAACCAAGCCAGTTGGCGAGCCAAACCAGGCCGCCCACAACACCCAGCAGGACCACAACAAACACTGCTTTGAGGAGGGTGGACACGGCGCGCCGCTGCTTTACCGGCGGATCCGCCGCAGGGGCAACGGGTCCTGCCGCCTTCGGAAATCCCGCGGCCGGCGGCGCGGCAGGCCTGGGCGGAATGCGGCGCTGTTCCTGGCTGTCCATCCGGATGATCCTCCCGGGTTCAGTCGCTTTGGAATGCCGTTCCGGGCGCGCGGAGCGGCATCTGTTGAAGAGACTCTATCCAAGAAAAAAGCCAGGAAGCCCGCTGTCCGCGGGGGGAAGGGTACCCGACATGGCCTGTGGACCCACAGGCTGGCAAGCACCCGCCACCGAAAGCATGTAATCTAGGTGTACGACAAATTGACCAAACATTCCGGGGCCTCACCGATAGCCAAAGGTGACCACCTCCGGTCCGAGTACAAAAGGGGGTCACGCCATGGGGCGCGGCCGTCAAAAGGCAAAAGCTACAAAGCAGGCTCGGGACATTAAGTACTACTCCCCGAACACTGACTATTCAGCCCTCCAGCGCGAGCTCAAGGGCCGTGAAGGTCGTGCCACGAGCCATTTCGCGAATGACCCGGTTGAACCGGACTATTCGGCTTATGTGGATAAGTACGCGGATGATTTGGAAGAAGACGACGACGAGGTACACACCCGTCGGATCGGCTAGCTGTCACAGCCGGTTCCGCCGCAAGGCAGCCGGTCCCGTGACACCGCAGTACACTCGGACGCCACATCTGTTCGCTGGTACAGCGCTTCTTTTCCAGCACCCCTGATCCAGACGGATCCGAGGTGCTGGCCTCAGTTATCAGGCCCGTTGCCTGCGCCGGAATCCGGTGCAGGTGGCGGGCTTTTTGGTGTTGACTGGAGTCTTGATGCGATCTGCCGCCCGCGAAAGGACCTCACAATGACAGAGAACTCCCCGTCTCCGCGCTTCCGCCACGGCGAACCGTGCTGGGCTGACGTCCAGACCCGGGACGTGGAAGCTGCCAAGGCCTTCTACACGGCGGTGTTCGGCTGGACGTTCAAGGACCTGCCCACGCCCGATGGCCGCAGCTATGCGCAGGCGTTTGCGGGTGAGGACCTGGTGGCCGTGGTGGCCCCTCAGAACCCCCATCAAGAGGCGCTGGGCACCCGCGCCCAGTGGAACATCTACTTCGCGGCAGAAGACGCCGCAGGGCTTGCCGAGGAAGTTCCCCACGCCGGCGGGTCCGTGGAGTTTGGTCCCGAGGAAGTGGGTGACACGGGTGTCATGGTGTTTGTGGATCCTCCCGGCGGCGGCACCACCGGGGTGTGGCAGCCCGGAACGCACACCGGCACCGGCCGGTACAACCAGCCTGGCGCGCTGTCCTGGACGGAACTGCTGACGCCCGAGCCGCAGGCCGCCGTCGGATTCTTCCAGCAGCTGTTCGGCCACGAGGTGACCGAGTACCCCCAGGACGACGGCGGCACCTACTCGACGCTGATGGTCAACGGTGCGGAGGTGGCGGGGATAGTCGCGGCCGCGGCGCCGGCCAGGTGGCAGATCTACTTCGGCGTCTCCGACGTGGCTGACGCGGTGCGGAGGGCTGTGGCGGCCGGTGCCGAGGCGCTGATCGCGCCGGAGTCCGACGACGACGAAACTCCCGGTGCGACGGCCACGCTCAAGGATCCGCAGGGCGGCGAGTTCAGCCTGCTGGAGGTTTAGACCGGTTAAACACATCGAGTGCTCCGTAACCGCCGTGTTGAGGGTTCAAAAGGGCAGTTACGGAGCACTCGATGGAGTGTTTAGGCGTAGGCGTTGACCAGGCGGACGGCGCCGCCGTCCACGCCCTTGGCACCCTGGACGTAGTCCGGGCCGGACTTGAGGATGGAGTCCGAGTCGGCCGTGACCGTGCCCATGACCCAGGACGGCAGGCCCCGGTCGTTGAGGCGGGCCACGGCGGCGTCGGCAGCCTCGGCTGACACGATGGCCACCATGCCCACGCCGAGGTTCAGCGTGCGCTCCAGGTCGGCCAGCGGAACGTTGCCCAGCTCGGAGACCAGCTTGAAAATGGCAGGCAGTTCCCAGGTGGCACGGTCAACCGTGGCCACGAGGCCCTGCGGCAGGACGCGGGCCAGGTTGGCGGCCAGGCCGCCGCCGGTGACGTGGCTGAACCCGTGCACGGCCGCACCTCCAGCGGAGCCGCTGACCGGGAAGGCGCGGGCCAGGTCCAGGCAGTCCGCGGCGTACACACGGGTGGGTTCCAGCAGTTCCTCGCCCAGGGTGCGGCCGAGTTCGGAGACCTGGCGGTCCAGGGCCCAGCCGGCGTGGTTGATCACGCGGCGGACCAGGGAGTAGCCGTTGGAGTGCAGGCCGGAGGACGCCATGCCGATCACCACGTCGCCTGCGCGGACGCGGTCCGGGCCCAGCAGGTCGGAGGCTTCCACCACACCGGTGGCAGCACCGGCAACGTCGTATTCGTGTTCGCCCAGCAGGCCGGGGTGCTCGGCGGTTTCGCCGCCCACCAAAGCGGTTCCGGCCACGGAGCAGGCCGCGGCGATGCCACGGACGATGTCCGCGATGCGCTCCGGGACAACCTTGCCGCAGGCGATGTAGTCGGTCATGTAGAGCGGCTCGGCACCCACGACGACGATGTCGTCAACCACCATGCCCACCAGGTCAAAGCCGATGGTGTCGTGGATGTCCATGGCCTGGGCGATGGCAACCTTGGTGCCCACGCCGTCGGTGGACGTGGCCAGCAGTGGGCGCTTGTAGGTCAGCAGCCTGGAGACGTCGTACAGTCCGGCGAAGCCGCCCACCCCGCCGATGACGGAGGAGTTGTGGGTGGCCTTCACGGCACCCTTCATCAGCTCTACGGCGCGGTCGCCGGCTTCAACGTCAACACCGGCAGAAGCGTAGGTGATGCCGGCGGCGTTCCCGGAGGCGGGGGTTGCGGAAGTCATACGGACTCTTTCTTGTCGGCGCCGGGGGTGGTGGCTGCGTGGTGGATCTCGGGCACAAGGTCAGCTTCGGTGAGCAAGTTCTCGAACTCGGCGTCCGGTCCCGGATCGCAGCCGGTGGCTCCGGCCTTCCCGGCCGGGTCCTCGTCGCTGTCGACGGCGGGAACAGCCAGTGCGGCTGTGGCACCCGGGAGGGCAGCGGGCGACGGCGTGAGGCCGCCGAGGTCGGTGCGCTCCAGCAGGTTCTTGCCCAGTTTGTCCGAGCTGGGGAGCTCGATGGGGTACTTGCCGGTGAAGCAGGCGGTGCAGAGCCGTTCCCGGGGCTGCCGGGTGGCTTCGATCATGCCGTCTTCGGAAATGTAGGCAAGCGAGTCGGCGCCGATGGCCTGGGAGATTTCCTCGATGGTGGCCCCGTTGGCGATCAGCTCCGCCCGGGAGGCGAAGTCGATGCCGTAGAAGCAGGGCCATTTGACCGGCGGGGAGGAAATCTTGATGTGAACCGATGCGGCGCCGGCCTCGCGGAGCATCCTGACGATGGCGCGCTGGGTGTTGCCGCGGACGATCGAATCGTCCACCACCACAACACGCTTGCCGCGGATCACGGACTCGAGGGCGTTCAGCTTGAGCCGGATACCGAGCTGGCGGAGCGTCTGGGAGGGCTGGATGAAGGTGCGGCCGACGTAGGAGTTCTTGACGAAGCCGTGCGCGAACGGGATGCCGGATTCCTCGGCATAACCCACAGCGGCAGGGGTGCCGGACTCCGGGACGGGAATGACGATGTCCGCTTCCTGGGTGTTTTCACGGGCCAGCTGGCGGCCCATCTCAACACGGGACTCGTACACGGAACGGCCGGAAATGGCGGCGTCCGGGCGGGCGAGGTAAACGTATTCGAAAACGCAGCCGGCCGGCGTCGGCTCGGCGAAGCGCTTGGAACGCACGCCGTCCTCGTCGATGGCGATGAATTCGCCCGGTTCGATCTCCCGGATGAAGCTGGCACCGACGGTGGCCAGGGCGGACTGCTCGGAAGCGACAACCCAGCCGCGTTCCAGCCGGCCGAGGACCAGCGGGCGGATGCCGTAGGTGTCGCGTGCCGCGTAGAGCGTGCCTTCGTCCATAAAGACGAAGCAGAAGCCGCCCTTGATCTTGGGCAGCAGCTCCATGGCGGTCTCTTCGAGGGTCTTGCCCTCCTCGCCTTCAAGAAGTGCGGTGACAAGGGCAGTGTCCGAGGTGTTGCCCTGCTTCATTTCACCGCTGAGCTGGCCGCCGTTGCGTTCCTGGATCATGGCGTTGAGCTCGGCGGTGTTGGTGAGGTTGCCGTTGTGTGCCAGGGCCACCGTGCCGGTGCTGGTTGCGCCGAGAGTGGGCTGGGCGTTGGCCCAGTGGCTGGCTCCGGTGGTGGAGTAGCGGCAGTGTCCCACCGCCAGGTGCCCGGTCAGGGTGTTCAGCGTGGTCTCGTCGAAGACCTGGGAAACGAGGCCCATGTCCTTATAGACGTTGATCCGCTTGCCGTCACTGGTGGCTATACCAGCCGACTCCTGACCGCGGTGCTGCAATGCATACAGCCCGTAATAGGTTAGTTTTGCTACTTCTTCACCTGGTGCCCAGACCCCGAAAACGCCACAAGCGTCCTGAGGGCCTTTTTCGCCAGGGAGAAGATCATGAGAAAGTTTTCCATCGCCGCGTGCCACTGGTCGATTATCTCATGAGATGCGGTAAGACTTTTCCGGGCCCGCGTTTGTGACCGCCGGGCGGAAGCCTACTGGCCGGTACCGTCGTCGGGCTCGGAATCGGGGACGGCCTCAACAACCGCGCGCTGCTGCCGCCTGACGCTGCGGCGGTCAAGGATGAGGGCCGCCACGGCGCCCAGGATTGCCCCGCCGCCGCCGAACATCACCAGGAAAAAGCCGAACACCGCTCCACGGTCAAAGCTTTCATCGCCGGGGAGCGCGTACGCCACCACTGCTGCCACGGCCACGCCCACCAGTGCCCCGAGGATGAGGAACGGCACATACTTGGGTGCCCGGCGGATAGTGACCTCGCGGCGCTCGGCCGGTGTTTCTTCAGAAGGCATGCCATCTAGCCTACTCATCATTACGGTTGCCGGGTGGCCCGATAGGATCGGCGGAGAACCGGGGGCGTAGGACACACAAGGGGGACAGCACTGCATGGATACCGTCGTGCACGGGCGGACTGTGGCGGAGACGGACCGCACGGCGGCGATCCGGAACTACGGGCTGGATTCAGCAGCCGCCGGCGGGCCGCCGTCGCCGGCCGATGGCGATGCCGCCGGCGCGCTCACCAACCTGGTCCGGCTGGCCGCGCGGTTGTGCGGCGTGCCCTTCAGCGTGGTCAACATCATCACCGAGGACCGGCAGGTGCAGATCGCGGCGTCCGGCGTGGACCCGGCCGTGTGCTCCCGGGACGACTCAATGTGCGCCAAGGTATTCCTGGCGGGCAGGACAACCGTGGTGCCGGACGCATCCCGGGACCCGAGGTTCGTGGACAACCCGTTTGTCACCGGCGAGATCGCGAGTGTCCGGTTCTACGCGTCCGTACCACTGGAGACCGCCTCAGGCTTTGTGCTGGGCTCGCTCTGCATTTTCTCGGATGACCTGGAAAGCCCCACGGCGGAGCAGATCGGGATGGTGGAAGTGCTGGCTCGCCAGGTGGTGGAGGTGCTGGAGCTTCAGCACCGCACCCTGCAGCTGAGCGACGCGCTGGCGGAACTGCAGCGCAGCAACGCCATGCTCGGTGAGTTCGCGGGGCGGGTCAGCCATGACCTCCGCATTCCGCTGACCACAATTCTGGGCTACGTGGAGCTCGCCGAGGACGATCCGGACATCCCGACCGGCCATCCTGCCCTTGAGTACCTGGAGTTCATCGGCCGCGGCGGACGCCGCATGCTGAGGACGCTCGAGGACGTGCTGGAGTACTCCCGCGTGGACGGGGGCCTTTGCCGGGAGCGGGTTTCGCTGCTGGCGGTGGCCGAAGAGGCGGCTCACGATCTGGGCGTGGAGCTGGGGTTCGCGTCCGGCATCTCCTGTGCTGATGCGGAACTGCTGGCAGACCCGGTCCAGCTGCGGATGCTGCTGCAGAACCTGCTGGCTAACTCTCTGAACTACCGCAGCCCCGAGCGTGACCTGAAGGTCGCCGTGGGCGCCGTCGTCACCCGGCAAGGGGTGACGGTCAGCGTCGCGGACAACGGCGTGGGCATCCTCCCCGCAGACCGGAAACGTGCAGTGGAGCCGCTGGTGAGGCTGCACCGGGCAGGAGACGGCCCCGGCACGGGACTTGGCCTGGCGACCTGCCGGCGCATCGCGCACGCCCACGGCGGGGAACTGGACATCCAGGACACCCCCGGCGGCGGGGCAACCATCTCCGCCCTGTTCAGCTGGGAACTGTCAGAACCCGCAGTCCGGCCCTAGGACTGGGACGTCTTGGACAGGATCCAGGTGTTGGTGCCGTCCTGACGCTCGAAGGTCACGGTGGTCACCAGCGCCTCGATGAGCGCCAGGCCCCGGCCCGACTCGGATTCGTCATCCGGGGTGCCCGGTGACAGCGGCCCGAAGGGAGGCTTCGCGTAGAAGGCGCTGACCCTCGCCTGCAGGAGCGTGGGCTGGACGCTGATGTCCACGCCCAACTCCACAGGCCGCTTCGCTTTGGCAGGCAGCGCATGCTGGACGATGTTTGACGCCGATTCGATGACGGCCGTGGTGAACGTCATCTGGTCCATGTCCTGGACGAAGGGGGCGTCGTTCCACAGACCGTCCAGTTCGTCGTGGACGGCCTCGATGGCCTCCGCCGCAGCGAGGCCCCTGAAGCTGCGCTGCGCCAGGACCTCAGTCATTGCTGAACGCGTCCTCGGCGGTGGCGTAGGCGTTGAGCACCCGGTCCATGCTGGTCAGCTCCAGCACCATTTTCACCTGGGGCTGGACGGCCGCGATGCGAAGGTCCCCGCCGGCCTGGCGGGCGGCCTTGAGGCAGCCGATCAGCGCGCCGAGTCCGGACGAATCCATAAACGCCGTGTTTTCCAGGTTCACCACGATCCGTGACGAACCGCCGGCAATGACATCGGTGACGAACTCGCGCAGCTTGGGCGCCGACACCATGTTCAGCCGCCCGTCCGCTTTGACCTCCGCGTACGAATCCCTGACCTCGTAGCTAAACTCCATCGGCTTCCCTCTCTCCAGCATCAACGTCCCCCGCGGGTTCGTAGCCCTTATACAAAACAGCCCGAACCAGGATGCTCATGACCACCAGGTCAAAAATAACCCAGGCGACGTTCACCAGGGTGCCAAGGGGCTCGGCCAGTCCCGTGGCGAGGCGGATAATTCCGACGACGGCGGCCACAGCCAGCAGCGCCGCCACAATAATCTGCGGCCGGATCAGGCTCCAGCTTGGGCCGCCGGTCTGGCGGGCCTTCGGGGTCACCGCGAATCCCAGGGGACGGCCGAACCAGACGTTCTTGGCCGCCGTCGAGCACGCCTTGATCCAGGTGGGGAACAGGGCCAGGCTGTACTGCTGGCCGCGCCAGGTGGGGATCCCGCGCCCGGCCACCGCGAACAGCAGCTGGTTGGCCACCATAAACGGGATGAACCGGAGGAAGAAGTCCCAGCTAAGGCTGGTGACGGGCAGGACGCCCAGCAGCAGGTAGATGATGGGGGCGGCGAAGTAGATGACCGCCGCGTAGCCGCTCAGGTACGTCCACATGGTGGCGAAGTACATCAGCCGCTGGCCGATCTTCAGGCCCTTCTGCACCAGCGGGTTTTCGCGGAGGAGCACCTGGATGGTTCCCTGCGCCCAGCGGAGGCGCTGGGTGAGCATGGTTGCGATGTCCTCCGGCGCCAGCCCGTAGGCCAGGATCTCGTGGTGGTAGACGCTTTCCCAGCCCATGGCGTGCATCCGCATCGCGGTGGCCATGTCCTCGGTGACGGAAATGGTGGCCAGCGGCATGACCGGCTGGGCTTCGTCGTTCCGCTCCACGTTCAGGGCATCCAGGACCGCCTGCACGGATTCCAGCGCGCCGAGCGGGGACCAGTCGCGGGCGGCCATGCGCTGTACCGCGTCATCGGCCACCACCGGCACGCCGGCCTCGCCCACATGGGCCAGCTCCATGGCGGCGATTTCCTCGAGGTCGGCCTGCAGGGCGGACATATCGGCCATGACCAGGGTCTGCACGGCGGCGTCCACCCGGCGGCGGACCCGGTACGTGATCTCACCCAGGGGCTCGCCGGCGGCCAGCTGCTCCTGCGCTTGAAGGGTGGCGGCCTCCACCTCATCCAGCACTTCCGAGACCAGGGGAGTGCCGACGTCGGCCGATTTCCGTGCCTGCCGGATGGCGGAGCGTGAGGCGGCAAGGGCGCGGCGGATGCTCTTTTCGGTCTCCTTGACGTAGCCCACCAGGCCCAGCTGCATCAGCGCTTCACGGCGCAGGATGGCATTGGAGCCGCAGAAGAAGGCCGCGTTCCAGCCGTCCTTGCCCTGCTGGATGGGGCCGTAGAACAGGGGCGCCTGGCTGCCCAGCGGATCGTCCGGGGGAACGTTGCTGAAGTACTGGGGAGTCTGGACGAGGGCAACCCGGCGGTTGTTGAAGTAGCCGAGGGTCTTTTCCAGGATGTCCGGTTCGGGGATCTGGTCCGCGTCCAGGATGAGCAGGAACTCGCCGTGGGTGACCATCAGGGCGTTGTTCAGGTTGCCGGCCTTGGCATGGCGCGGCACGTTGGCGGTCCAGTCCCCGCTGCGGGTCACATACCCCAGCCCGTGCTCTGCGGCGAGGGCTTCCAGCTCGGGGCGGGCGCCGTCGTCAAGGATCCAGGTGCTGTGCGGGTGCCGGATCTTCTGGGCGGCCAGGGCGGTGGTCATCACCATGTCCAGGTCTTCGTTGTACGTGGTGATAAAAACGTCAACCGTGGCGTCATGCGGCGGCGCGGGTGCCGCCTTGCGGATCTTCAGCTTCCACACCGTCATACCGAACAGCATCACGTCGATCAGGCTGTAGGTCTCGGCCACCACCAGGGGCACGGCGATCCACCAGGCGTCCCAGTTCAGCGAGGCGGCCCAGCGCCAGGCCACGTAGTTCAGGCCGAAGATGACGGTCAGGACCACCACCAGGCGGGTCCAGAAGCGGGTCATGCCGCGACAGCCCCGGCCAGGCGGCGCACCACGACGACGGTTACATCATCATCAGCCGTTTCGGCAGGCGCCAGTGCCAGGATGGCATCGCTGGCGGACTGCGCGGAGTTCTGGCCGTGGGCCGCGGAGTACACGGCCCGGGTGAACGACTCCACCGAGTCGAAGACGTCCAGCACGCCGTCGCTGACCACCACCAGGGCGTCGCCCGGGGCGAGACCGATGGCGGACTGCGGCCATGCCGAGTCCGCCCACGCTCCCACCGGCGGGCCGCCGCTGGGAAGACGGTGCACCTCACCGTTCGCTGTCACGTGCAGGGCAAGGCCGTGGCCGGCATCGACGTAACGTACGACGCCGGACGCGGCATCCAGCCGCGCGTGGAAGAGGGTGGCAAACGAGTTGGAGGAGTCGAGGTCCGCCGCGATGGTCCGGGCGGCCGAGGCGAAAGCTGCGTCGAGGTCCTGGCGGTGCCCGGTGGAGCGCATGACTGCCCGGACAGTGGCGGCAATCAGGGCAGCCCCCATGCCTTTGCCCATGGCGTCGGCGAACGTCAGGTGCAGGCCGTCCGGCGTGGGGTACCAGTCGTAGAAGTCCCCGCCCACGCTGCGGGAGGGACGGAAGACGCCGGCGAGGTCGTAGCCCTCTACCCGGACGTCCTCCTTGGGCAGCAGGCTTTGCTGGACCTCGGTGGCGCGCTCCAGCTCGCTGCGGGCGGCGGTATCCACGGCCGGGGACTGGCCCCTCCGGCGGAACAGGGCGTTGATCCTGGACTGGAGTTCCCGGGGGCTGAACGGCTTGCTGATGTAGTCATCGGCTCCGTTGTCCAGGCCTGTGAGTTTGTCCAGCTCGTCCGTGCGCGCTGTAAGCATCATGATGAACGCATCGGAGAACCCCCGCAGCAGCTTGCAGACCTCCAGGCCGTCCAGGTCCGGGAGGTTCAGGTCGAGCGTGACCAGGTCAGGCCGGACGCGGCGGACCTCTTCCACACCGGGGAGGCCGGCTTCGGCCTGCGTGACCTCGAAGCCCTGCTTGACGAGGATCCGGACCAGGAGGCCCCGGATGTCCGGGTCGTCCTCGATCACAACGGCACGACGTGTTTCGGGCATGGATGGCATAGCTCTACTTTTACCGTATTAAGGACACCGGGGCATGTCACAGGCCTGACGCCGCGAGTTGATTGGCCGTGCGGCGGCCGCTTCCGGCTACAAGCACCGTTTTTGGAGTGACAGGTCTTGTGGGAATACTTGCGCTGGCTTGATGGGACCTTGAGCGTCGCTGGCCACACTCGAAGGAGGAGCTTCAAGGAAGGGCTTTGAAGGCATGAGCGGCTTGCCGGAGGACGGTGCAGGAGTTATGGAAGAGACTGAATTCAATAACGGACTGCGGGGCAGGGTGGCTCAGTCGTGGCGGCTCTTGAAGCAGGGCCGACGCCCCCGCCGGACGGTCCATTACCTGAGCCATTCCTGGAAGCTCCGCTCTCTTTCCCGCTCGCTGGCTGAGGCGCTGGGGGAATCGTGGGAAGCCTCCAGCTGGCCCGGCGACCGGCTGGCGGTGGGCGTTGAACTCTCCGAAAAAGTCGAAAGGCTCACCCGCCTGCTCAACCGTGAAACCGAGGTTCACGGCCGCCTGGCAGGGCTCCTGAAATAGCCGTTCCCTCCTGACCCGATCCATGCCAGACTTACCACCATCGAGTGGCTGGGGTTACCGGGTCAGGAGATCACCGTGCATTGGTACACAGGTTGGGCTTACCTCTTAGCTGGGCTGATGACAATGGACGCGCTGCTCCTGGCCTTGTGGGCGATCGACTCGGACTGGCCCAACAACTGGCGGAAGAAACCCTGAGCCACACCCCGGGTGCCGGTCAGCGCAGGTCAAGGCGCATCAGCACCCGCGGGAAGCCGTTGAGCACTGACCCGGTGTCAGCGGCCTTGACGAACCCTGCGTCCTCAAAGAGCTTGCGCGTTCCCACGTAGGCCATGGTCAGATCCACTTTGGCGCCCTGGTTATCCACCGGGTAGCCCTCGATGGCCGGTGCCCCGTAGCTGCGGGCCAGTTCCACGGCACCTTTGAGCAGATGGCGGGAGATGCCTTTGCCGCGGTGGCCGGGACGGACCCTGATGCACCAGACGCACCACACGTCCAGGTCGTCCACATGCGGAATCCTGCGGTTGCGGGCGAAGCTGGTGTCAGCGCGCGGATGGACAGCTGCCCACCCGACCACGTCGCCGTCGTCGTACGCCAACACCCCTGGCGGGGGATCCTGCTTCACCAGTTCCTGCACGAGGTCACCACGGGCGGTCCCGCGCAGTTCCACGTTCTGCTTGGACGGGATGCGGTAGCTCAGGCACCAGCACACGGTGGCGTCGGGCCGCTTGGGCCCAACGATGGTCCGGACGTCTTCAAAAATGGTGCCCGGGCGAATTTCGATCGCCATCCCTGACTCCGATCCGCGGCCGCTTGTAACCGGCCTTGCTAGATGCCGAGCGTCTCCCGAAGGGCGGCGACGTGGCCCTGTGCCTTGACCTGGTACTGGGCCAGGACAACGTTTCCGTCGCGGTCCACCACCACGGTGGAGCGTACGAGTCCTTCGGTGATCTCGCCGTTGACCAGCTTTTCGCCCCAGGCCCCGTACGCGAGGGCCACGCTGTGGTCCTCATCGGACAGGAGCGGGAAGGTCAGGCCGAAGTCGCCGGTGAACGCGGCCAGCTGCTCGGGGGCGTCGGGGGAGATGCCCAGCACTTCATAGCCGGAGCCCTGGAGGGATGCGAGGCTGTCCCGGAAATCGCAGGCCTCGGTGGTGCAGCCCGGTGTTGCCGCGGCCGGGTAGAAGTACACAATGACGTTCCTGCCGCGGTAGTCGGACAGGGAAGTTGCCTTGCCGGCGGCGTCCTGGAGGGTGAATTCCGGGGCCTGGGTACCTGGCTGAAGCTTGACTGTCAGTTGGGGGCTCATGGCGTTCCTTCGGGAGACTCTTGCGGTTTAGGGCAAAACCAGTGAAGCGGGCTTTGCGCTCTTGGAACAACTCGGGCGTCATGTGAAGTATTCCGCTTGCACAGTCTTTTCCATTGACTTCGGCGGCGGCATGGATACGGTTAAAGATACTCAGAAATGGTCTCTGCAGTACGCTCGTCGCCCGCCCTTAGCCACACCTGACCGTGTGGTCCCTGCCCTCATACGCCCGCGAATCATTTCCTAGGCTGTGTCCTAATGACCGCAAATTTTATCAGAGCCCTGGCCGTTAAGTCCCTGGACGTCCCGGACAAAAAGAGATGCCCTGATAAGGCCGAGTTCGATCTCGTCACCGTCGACGATTACTCCGTGGTCCGCTTGATCCTCGCCCCCGGCTGGCGGTGGTCCGAGTCCGCCAAGCCTACGGAACTGACGGATTTCTGCGAGCACAACCATCTGGGCTACTGTGTCTCCGGCTCGCTGGAGATTCAAACGTCCGACGGCGTGAGGTCCACTATCCGCGCCCATGACACCTATGCGCTGCCTCCCGGGCACGATGAGTGGGTGGTGGGCTCCGAGCCGTTCGTCGCCATCGAGTTCCTCGGGGCGGCGTCCTTCGGCCGGCCGCGGAGCAGGGGCCTGCACGCGCTGATCTAAGCGGGCTCAGATCCGGTGACCCGGCTCAGATCTCGTGACCCTGAGATCCAAGCGGGCTCAGGCAGACGCGGGATCCGCCGCGCGCAGAATCATCTCGCGCATGATGTTCTTCAGCGCAGCCAGCACCTCTGCCGGCGGACGGCCGCCGTCGACCTCCAGGAAGGCCCCGTACTCGGGCATGGAGCGGTAGGCGTCCCGGAAGGCTGAAAGGTCGGCCAGAGTCTCGGCGTCAGTGCCGCGCGCCATGATGCGCCGGTGGGCCAGTGCGGGCTCGATCTCCAGGTGCACCACCGCGTCCGGTGCCGGCAGCCGGGACAACAGCCAGGGGAGCAGGCGGCCGCGAGGCAGGCCTTTCGCAGTGCGCAGGGCGAGCTGGCAGTACAGGTGCCGGTCCATCACCACCAGGCCGTCGAAGCGGCTGGCCTTCGCGTGGGAAACCAGGACGTTAATGACGCGGAGGGTGGTTTCCACGGCCTCGCCCAGCCGGAGCGGCCAGCGGATCCCAAGCCGTTCGCCCAGCACGGACATGCTGCGCCGGCCGGCATGGTTGTTGAGCAGCAGCGCCTTTTTGCCCTCTGCGCGGGCCGCGGAGACCAAGGCGTGGGCGGCCCTGGATTTGCCCGAGCCGTCGATTCCGGTCAGAACAATGAGCACGTGGCCTCCTCCCGCCGATTGTTGAACCGACTGTTAAACGGCGGAGCGGGCGCGATCGTCCCGCGGTGAGGCACATTTCACAGGATCAGTGGCGCGGTAAGGGGCTTGCTGCAAACCAAAACCGCACGTATGGCGGCCAGCTTGCCGCCATACGTACGGTTCCTCTGGGTGCTTACTGGCAGTAAGTGGACAGCGCCGTGCTGGCCGCCTGGTTGTTGGCCTGCATGTCTCCGAGCTTGCCCTCGTCCGGCGTCTCCTTGGAGGCTTCGTCGGCGTACTCGATGAAGGATCCGAGCGCAGGCTTGAGATCGTCCGACGCCACTGCTTCAATGGGCCGGATCTGGTTGGCGAGGCGCACCAGGCCCGTCTTGCCGGCGTTGTTCGCGGGGTCCGAGAGGACAACCTGCACGCGCTCGCAGGTTTGGGCGTTGGAAAGTTTGGTGGGCACGGTGCATGCCGATGCGGTCAGCACAAGGCCGGCGGCAATCAGGGCGGTGGCGAGTTTCTTCATGGGTCCCTCAGTAGGCGGTTGAGGATTCGATTGTAAGCAGAATGCGCGGCACGGCGCCTTTCCCGCGGCCCCGGCGGCCCGAGTATGACCGCGCCAGAGAGGGGGTTTTCGACTCTGGCGGGCCCTGGCGCGGGGTGCATAAACTGGCAGGACAACCGTGCGGGCCTGCCGCATGTTGGCCTGTGCGGATCAGCCGATTCAAGGAAAGCAAAATGGCCCGCACAATCCGGAATTCAGGAAGAGTACAACGCCGTACCGCCATTGTGTTCTTCGCACTTATGGGGCTGCTGGCTCCTGCCAGCCCGGCGTTAGCCACGCCGCCCGGGGACTCAGTCATTGTGCTCGAGGGAGCAACATCCGCTGAAGGGATAGCCGCCGGCCGGGGAACAACCTTCTACGCCGGTGACCTGATGCTCGGTGACATCTACCGCGGCGACCTCCGGGGCGGCCACGCGGAGCTCTACATTGACGTTTCCGATTTTGATGCAACGCCGCGGATGGCCGTCGGTATGAAGGCAGACATCCGGAATGACCTGCTGTTTGTGGCCGGCGGCTCCACCGGCAAAGCCTACGTCTACGACACCGAATCCGGTGAGCCGGTCAAGGACTTTATGCTGGCTTCCGGCTTCATCAACGATGTTGCCCTCACCCGGGACGGCGCCTGGTTCACCAATTCGGCCGCCGGGGAGCTCTACTTCATCCCCGTGGGCAGGCACGGCAGGCTGGGCGACATGCAGAAGCTGACGCTGAACGGCCCGGCTGCGGCGCTGCCCGGAGCCTTCAATATCAACGGCATAGCTGCTGCCCGGGACGGCGATGTGCTGATCGTTGCCCACTCCGGCTTCGGCAGGCTCTTCACCGTTGACCCGGAGACAGGCGGGAGTGCGGAGATTGCCGGAGTGGATGTGCCCAATGTTGACGGGATCGTGGTCCGCGGCAACCAGCTCTGGGCGGTGCAGAACTTCAAGAACCAGATCAGCCGCATCCGGCTGGCTGACGATCTGTCCTCCGGAGAGCTCAGGAAGGTGATCACCAACGGAAACTTCAAAGTTCCCACCACCGCTGCCCTCTTCAGCAACACACGGCACGGCAGCACGCTGGCCGCTGTGAACGCAAAATTCATGGACACAACGGCCGCGCAGTACGAGGTGGTGCTGGTACCGGCCTGGGATTAGCCGCGGCTAGCTGTCTGGATTAGCGGTCGAACAGGGTGCCACCCGGCGGCGGATAGTCGCCGCCGTCGGACATCCTGCGGGCCCGCCGCTCACCCCTGCTGTAGTACTCGCCCTCTGCCGATCCATCCGATTCGCCCTCAAGGTCCACCAGGCCGCCGGTCTGGTCGAACGGATGCGCGAACCGGTTGTACTCCTGCGGTGCATCGCCCGTCAGACTCTCAGCGGTACTGGAGGCAGGCTGACGCCATGCCCCCGAGGCGTGGCCCTGGTGTTCGATGAAGGTCTTGAATTTCCTGAGGTCGTGATCGGCCTGGCGGCCCACCACGTGGAGAAGTTCGCCTATTTTTTCAAGCATGCCCTCCGGCAGGTATTCCAGGGTGAGGGCCACCTCGGTCCTGTTCCCGCCGGCGTCGGTAAATTCCACGGCGCCGGAGTTGGTGGCACCTCCGGTGGAAGCCCACGCCACCCTCCGGTCCGGGACGTGTTCCAATATGGTTGCTTCCCACTCCCGGCGCACGCCGGCAATGCGTGCCACCCACTTCAGCCGGTTATCGCCGAGCCGGGTGACGCTTTCCACGCCGTCCATAAAATGCGGGAAATCTTCGAACTGCGTCCACTGCTGGTAGGCCGTGCTGACCGGCACGTCCACCACAATCCTCTTCTGCACTTTGCCGCTCATGGCGTCTCCTTCGACTGGAACGGGCTGCTGGCCACGATCAATATGGTCAGTATGCTTACGGTATCGCCGCCGCGGACCAGTTTCCAGAGGGTTACAGTGCAGCGCTAATCGTCGTCCGGATCGGCGCCTTCGGCGGGTTCCTGCGAGTGCATGCGGATGTCCGTGGGGTCCGCTGCCTCGTCCCCTTCGGCCGGGGCTTCGCTGTGGATCCGCTGCGGTGCTGCTGGTTTGTCCTTCATCGCTGATGCTCCCTTTGGTGTGTTGTGGCTAGCGGGATATCCCTCATTCAGCCCCTCCCGCACCGGGGTGTCAATAACCCCGGCACAGCTATGGCTGCGGCAGGGGTTATGTGCTGGACTGAGGGGGCACTGTGCCGCTTCACCGGCCAAAACTTACCGGCCAGCCGGCCCGCCGGCTGTGGGAAGGAACTCGCATGGCAACGTACAGGATCGGATATTTCGTGGGCAGCCTGGCTTCAGGCTCCATCAACCGCACACTCTCGCAGGCGCTGATCAAGCTCGCCCCGGATGAGCTGGAATTCACTGAGATCCCCATCAAGGACCTGCCGCTCTACAGCTACGATTACGACGCCGATTTTCCGCCGGCGGGACGTGCCCTCAAGGAAGCCATCGAGGCTTCGGACGGCATCCTGTTTGTGTCCCCCGAATACAACCGCTCCATTCCGGGAGCACTCAAGAACGCCATCGACTGGGCATCGCGGCCCTGGGGCACCAACTCTTTCGCCCGCAAGCCGACCGGCATCATCGGGGCCTCGCCGGGCAGCATCGGCACGGCGGTGATGCAGTCCTCCATGCGCAGTGTTTTGAGCTTCCTGGACGCGCCGCAGCTCAATGCCCCCGAGGTCTACATCCAGTTCAAGCCCGAGGTTTTCGGGGCAGACGGCGAAATCCAGGATGAATCGACGGCCAAGTTCCTCCGGCACTACATGGAGGAATACAGCGCGTTCGTCCAGCGCGTGCTGGCGGCCAATGCGCCGGGCCACATCGGCGATCCGGAACCGGACCCTGACAAGCTTTCACGGTAAGCCACCCGTCCCAAACCCACAGGCTCAGTCCAAGGGGAGGGTCACCGTGACGGTGGTGCCCTTCCCTGGCGTGGAACAGACCTCGACGGTGCCGCCGGCCTCGTGCACGGCAACGGACATGAGCCGCAGCCCGTACCCGTGGTGCCGCCCGCTGAAGGCCAGATGGCTGTCAAAGCCCGTTCCGTCGTCGGACACCACCAGGCGCACGCCGTGACCCAGGGCGGCAAGCTGGACGGTAAGTTCGGAGGCCTCTGAGTACTTGAAAGCGTTGCTCAGCGCTTCGCGGGCCGACTGGTACAGGAGGGACGCGCAGTCAGCCGGGATCTCGATGCCCCAGTGCGGAGTATCCCAGCGGACTGCCGTCCCTTGTTGGCGGAGAGGGCCTGTCAGCCGGTCAATACAACCGGCCAGCCCCAAGCTGTAGAAGTCGAGCGGATGGTGATCAGTGATCACTCCTCCCACCGCAACTACCTCGTCGAGAGCTGATTCGTTCCCCATTGAACTGCCTTCCCCGCCGTCTTTCTGTTAATAAGTCCAGAGTGAACCGCAAACTGCATGGGTTGCGAAGGGTTCGCTCAAGATCGCATCAAATTTTTGGGAATCCGGTCACGCAGGGAACTTTTCCGTCAAGTGTTCATTCTTGTTGGCCCGCTTGGTAGCGTGATTCCCCCACATCTAGGAGGAGACATGAGCATCAACTCACCTGAATCCCTGCCTGACGACGAGCCGAAGGATGCCGCTGCTGACGGAGCGGAAAAGCGCGACGGCGGGATCCCCACCGGGAGCGACGGCGTGGGCCTGGGCGCCACCCATGAGCCCAACACGTTCGAGCCGGAGGAGGACCCGGAGGCTGCTGACGAAGGCTGAAAGCCCGGCGGCACAGCCCATTTGTTACACCTTGCAACAGTTCGGTGCCAATGCACGCGTCCGCGGATCTTTTCGCGCCGGGCGCCCGGACAATTTAAGGACCAAAGTCAGGCCCAAAGGAGGGTGTGATGCGTAGTCCCGCCGCACCACGCGCGGCATTTCCCACGGTTCTTCTGTCTGCGTTGCTGCTCACCGGCTGCGGTCCGGAAGCGGGACCGCCGGCGCCGGTCACACCAACGGCAACAGCAGCCACGTCCGCGGCCGCCACGCCAACGGCAACGGCAACCCCGGCGCCCACAGCCGACGGAACACCCACAGCTACCGCAACCGCGCAGGCGTCGGCGGCGTGGACAAGTTTCACCACGGCGGACGGTGCGCTGACCTTCGACCTCCCCGCGACGTGGAGCGTCAGGGATCCTGCCGGGGAACTGCCGCTGGGCGGGGGCGCCTTCGCGGAGGTCACCAACCAGGCAGGCAAGACGCTGGCCACGCTCCGGACGAACATGGCCACGGGGTCTACGTGCATGGAGCGCTATCCGTATTCGGTGCTGGAATCACAGGAGCTGCCGGCGCTGACGCACAACGGCACGACGCCCCGGTTTATCTTCGAGACCCGCGGGAATGACGACGTGCCGGGTCCGGACGACACCCCGGCAGCGGCCTACGGCATCCAGACCAGTCAGTTGCCCGCCGGAGACTCAGCCTGCGCCATGTTCCATTTCTTCACCTGGCCGCCCACCGCTGCAATGTTCGGGGCGTTCTTCCACCCGTACAACAACGTGATACCGGGTGCCGAGTCCCTGCCATATATGGAGCAGGTCAAGTTGTACCTCGGGACCGCGGAGTACCAGGACATCAAGCGGATGATCACGTCGCTTCGGCCCGCGACGTAGGTGCTCAGCATGGCGGAGGCGAGGTTAGGACCAGTCGAAGAAGCCCTTGCCTGACTTCCGGCCGAGCTCGCCGCGGGCCACCTTGTCCTTGAGGATCTGCGGCGGGGCGAAGCGGTCCCCGAGCGTGGACTGCAGGTATTCGGCAATGCCGAGCCGGACATCCAGACCCACGATGTCAGTGGTCCGCAGCGGGCCGGTGGGGTGCTTGTAGCCAAGGACCATGGCGTTGTCGATGTCCTCAGCCGAGGCGACGCCTTCCTCCACCATGCGCATCGCTTCCAGGGCGATGGCCACGCCCAGGCGCGAAGAGGCAAAGCCGGGGGCGTCATTAACGACGACGGCGGTCTTGCCGAGTGCCTCCACCCACTTTTTCGCTGCGGCGGCTGCGTCCGGGGAGGTTTGTTCGCCAAGTACCACTTCGATGAGGGTGGACGCGGGGACGGGATTGAAGAAGTGCAGGCCCAGGAAGTTCTGCGGCCGCTTCAGCTCACGGGCCAACCCGTTGACGGACAGGGACGACGTGTTGGAGGCCAGGAAGGCGTCCTCGGCCAGCCGCGCTTCGATGCCCCGGAGCGCGGTGACCTTCAGGTCCCAGTCTTCGGGGACAGCCTCCACAACCAGCTGGCGGTCCTTGAAGTCGTCGTAATCCACCGTGACCGCGAGCCGGGACACCATCTCATCCAGGTTGGCATCGGTGGCGCCGCGTTCGATGCTCTTGGCGGCGGCGGATTCCACGCGTTCGCGGGCGGCTTCGGCGGACTCTTCATCACGCTCCACCACCAGCACGTTGGCCCCGTTGAGCAGGAAGGCGTGGGCGATTCCCGCACCCATGCGGCCACCGCCGAGGACGCCGACGGTGGAGGGGAGGTTCGGGTTTTTCATGGCTTCTTCTTCTCTGTCTTGTCCGTTTTCTTCTTGTCCAGGAACGCCTGCATGCGGTCGAACTTGGCCTGGGATTCAAACAGGATTCCCTGCGCCAGCTGATCAATCAGGGGATGCGCCTCGGCCGGGGCATGGAACACCGACTTGGTGATCCGTACGGCCAGCGGGTCCTGGCGGCCGATCCGGTCCGCGAGGTTGTGGGCGGCGTCCATCAGCTCAGGGGCCTCGTGGATTTCGGTGATGAGGTTTGCGGCCAGCGCGTCCTCTGCCCGGAGCACCAGACCGGCGAGCAGGATCTGCTTGGCCAGCGGTTCGCCCACCAGTTCCTTCAGTCGCCAGCTTGCACCTGCGGCGGCAAGGATGCCCAGCCCGGTCTCGGGGTTGCCGATCCGCACGCTGGGCGTGCCGATCCGGAAGTCCGCAGCGTAGGCAAGTTCGGCGCCGCCGCCCAGGCAGTAGCCGTCCAAGGCTGCGATGACCGGCATGGGCAGCTTGGCGATCCGGACGAAGATGGTTGAATTGATGCCTTGCAGCGCGTCATCCCGGCGGCGCTCACGGAGCTGGGCGATGTCCGCCCCGGAGGCAAACACACCATCCACGCCCGCGATGATCAGGACCTTGGGATTCTGCTCCAGCGCAGCACAGACCAGGTGCAGTTCATCGACCATCTGCTGGTCAATGGCGTTCCGGACCTCCGGGCGGTTGAGGAGAACCACCACCCGGTCCTCCCGTTCTTCCACCAGGAGGGTGCTGAACTGTCCGGACGCGAGATCCGCGGCCGCCACTAGACGCGCTCCAGCAGCATGGCCGTGCCCTGGCCCACGCCGATGCACATGGTGGCGAGGCCGATCTTCGCGTCCTCGCGCTCCATCCTGCCCAGCAGGGTGATGGCGATCCGCGATCCGCTGGAACCAAGCGGGTGCCCCAAACTGATGGCGCCGCCGTCGTTATTCACAATCTCCGGATCCAGGCCCAGCCGGCGCATGCACGCGAGGGACTGCGTGGCGAACGCTTCGTTGAGTTCGACGGCGCCCAGGTCGCCGACGCTGAGCCCGCTCCGCTTGAGGATCTTCTGCGTGGCGGGGACGGGCCCGATGCCCATGATTTCCGGTTCGCAGCCGGCCGAGGCGCCGTCGATGATGCGGGCGCGGGGAGTCAGGCCCAGCCGTTCGATGGCAGCTTCGGACGCGATGATGATTGCGGAGGCGCCGTCGTTCAGGGTGGAGGAGTTGCCGGCGGTGACCACTGAGCCGCCCGGGATGACGGGGCGCAGGCCGGCGAGCACGTCCATGGTGGTGCCGGCCCGGGGGCCCTCATCGGTGTCCACCACGGTTTCGGCCTTGCGGGTCCTGACCGTCACCGGAACGATTTCGTCCGTGAACCGGCCCCCGGCGATGGCGGCGAGGGACCGCTCATGGGACCGGACCGCGAAGGCGTCGGCGTCCTCGCGGGAGATGCTGTCCACGCGGGCCAGTTCTTCCGCGGTTTCGGGCATGGAGTAGGTCATCTTGCCGTCGCGCGCCAGGTCACCCTTTTGGAACTTCGGGTTGGCGAACCGCCAGCCGATGGAGGTATCAAAGATCTGGCCGGGCTTGGCAAAGGCGGTGACGGGCTTTTCCTGGACCCACGGCGCGCGGCTCATGGATTCCACGCCGCCGGCGATCACAACGTCCGCAGCGCCGGACTTGATCATGTGGCTTGCCTGGATGATGGCGCTCAGACCGGACGCGCAGAGCCGGTTGACCGTGATCCCGGGGATGTGGAGGGGGAGTCCCGCCAGCAGGGTGGCCATCCGGGCCACGTTGCGGTTTTCCTCGCCGGCGCCGTTGGCGTTGCCGAGGATAACCTCCTCGATGCTGTCCGGATCCAGCCCGGCGCGGGAGACGGCCTCACGGACCACCAGCGCGGCCAGGTCATCCGGGCGGACAGAGGACAGCGCGCCGCCGTAACGGCCAACCGGCGTCCGGACGCCGCCAACAAGAAAAGCCTCAACCATAAGAACAGATCCTTTACACCGCAACCGGGGCCGGACTCGAATTAGTTACCGACCGTTCGTTCTATAAAGATTGCATGCCCAGCCGTGGAGGTCAACTGTTAGTGCGGTGCGTGAAGCCCGTCGAAAGCGATGGTGATGACGTCGTCGGCCAGTTTTTCGGGGGAGAGCGATCCGCCGGGTTTGTACCATTCCACGATCGAGTTGATGGTGCCGAACAGCAGGCGGGTCACGGTGCGCGGATCGATGTCCTGGCGCAGTGATCCTTCGTCGCGGGCAGCAGAGATGAGCGCCGCCACCTCGTGATCGAAGGTGCGGCGGCGTTCGAGGGCGTCACGCTCAATTTCGGTGTTGCCGCGCAGGCGCAGGAGGAGCGTGACGAACGGCAGGCGCTCCACAAGCACGGCCACGGTCTGCCGCAGCACGAACTCGAGCCGGGAATCGGCCGGGCCGGAGGTGGCCTCGGGCTGTTCCAGGATGGCTTCGAGGCCGCCCAGGGCGTGATCCAGCGCCAGCTTGAGGAGGTCGCCCTTGGAGGGCACGTGGTGGTAGATGGCCGACTTGGAGATGCCCAGGTTCTCGGCCAGGATGCCCATGGACGTGGCGTCATAGCCGTGCCGGTTGAACACGTCGACGGCGATGAGCAGCACAGACTGCTGGTCGTAGCCGGGGCGGCCGCGCTTGGTGGCGGTGGTACTGGCGGTTTCGGTGGTGCTGGGCATGGTGCCTAGTTTCTCACGAACGGTCGGTCAGGCTGCGCCGCCTGAACCTTTTACTGCTGTGGCCGCATGTCGTAGATCCGGCGCAGCTTGCCGTTGGACCGCTCAAGGGAGCCGGGCTCCACAACGTCCACCCGGCACGAAGAACCCACGTGGATCTTGATCTGCTCCTGCAGGGTGCGCGCCGCCGTCGTGCTTTGTTCAAACGAGACGGTCTCACGGCGTTCGATCTTGACGGTCATCTGGTCCATCCGCTGGCCCTCCGGACGGGTGAGTTCGAGCTGGAAGTGCGGGCTCAACTCCGGGATGCGGAGCGCGATCTCCTCGATCTGGGACGGGAAGACGTTCACGCCGCGGAGGATGATCATGTCGTCACTGCGCCCGGTGATGCGGCCCATCCGGCGGTGCCCGGGGCGGGCGGTGCCCGGGAGCAGGCGGGTGAGGTCCTTGGTGCGGTACCGGATGATCGGCAGCGCTTCCTTGGTCAGGGACGTGAACACCAGTTCGCCGTGTTCGCCGTCGCGCAGCACATTCTCTTTGCCCACCTCGGGGTTGAAGGCGTCGATGATCTCAGGGCGGAAGTGGTCCTCCCAGATGTGGCTGCCGTCCTGGGTTTCCACGGCCTCGCCGGCGACGCCCGGGCCCATCACTTCTGACAGGCCATAGATGTCGCAGGCCTTGATGTTCATTGTGACCTCGAGCTCGTGCCGCATCTCCTCGGTCCACGGCTCGGCACCCAGGACGGCGTACTTCAGGGAGGTCGACGTCGGGTCGATGCCCATGTGCGCCATCGCATCGGCGATGGTGAGCAGGTACGTGGGGGTGGCCAGGATGGCGTCCGGCTTGAAGTCCTGGATGAGCTGGATCTGGCGTTCGGTCTGGCCGCCGGAAATGGGGATGACGGTGCAGCCGAGTGCTTCGGCGCCGGCGTGGGCGCCCAGGCCGCCGGTGAACAGACCGTAGCCGTAGGCGTTGTGGACCTTCATGCCGGGGCGGACGCCGGAGGCGCGCAGCGAACGGGCAACCAGCTTTGCCCAGTCGGCCAGGTCCTTTTTGGTGTACCCGACGACGGTGGGCCGGCCGGTGGTGCCGGAGCTGGCGTGCACGCGGGCTACTTCTGCCTGCGGGACGGCGAACATGCCGAACGGGTATTCCTCGCGCAGGTCATCCTTGGTGGTGAAGGGGAAGTTGCCCAGGTCGCTGAGTTCGCGCAGGTCATTGGGGTGGATGCCGGCGTCGTCGAATTTGCGCTTGTACAGCGGGACGCGGTCATAGGCGTAGGCCACGGTGTGCTGCAGGCGGCCCAGCTGGAGGGCCTCGAGCTCGTTGCGGGACATGGTTTCCTCAGGGTCCAGCACGGCATCGGTGCCGGCTTCGGTGGACTGGGAGGTGGGCGTTTCGGGGACGTGGAGGCTCATGGTTTCCTACTTCTTGGGGATGGTGCGGCTGCGGCCGCGGAACTCGGCGATGAGTTCACCCGGCTGGCCGGCGCCAAGCGGGGAATCGGGCGAAGAGCCGGTTTGCACGGGATCTGCGGCGAAAATTTGGATGTCATACAGTCCACTGCGTCCTGCGCTGGAGCGGCGGTCAGCCACCGCCGTGACCACTTGGCCGCGGTAGGCAGGTTTGAGGAAGTTGATGTCCACGCCGGCAGCCACGGTGATGCTGTCCGTGTCACCGGGTCCCGGGTGCACAGGGTTGCAGGCGAGGGCAAATGCGGTATCGGCGAATGCGAAGATCATTCCGCCGTGGGCCATGCCGAACCCGTTGAGCATTTCCTGCCGAAGGGTCATGCGGATGGTGGCATGGCCATCGCTGACGGCGAGGACTTTGATGCCCATCCATTCGGAGGCGTAGTCGTTTTCCAGGATCGGATGGGTGACCCCGGAGAGGGCTGCTTCAGTCATGCGTCATTGCCTCCAGCTTTATTTACCGAATGTTCATTAGGTAATCCCACATGGGGTGCCGGTGTCAAGAGTGGGGCGGCCTGCAGGCTTTCTGGCCTAGTGCTTCCGCTTCATCAGCAGGTTGGTGATGCGGAGGGTGCAGAGCCGCTGGCCTGCCTCGTTGGTGATCAGGACTTCGTGGGTGGTCAGCGTCCCGCCGAGATGGATGGGGGTGGCGGTGATGGTGATCAGTCCCTCGCGGGCTGAGCGGTGGTGGGTGGCGGACACGTCTACGCCCACCGCGGTTTTCCCCAACGTGCTGGCGTGGATCACCGCGGCCCAGGAACCCACGGCCTCACCGACGGCCAGGGAGGCCCCGCCGTGCAGCAGTCCGAATGACTGCCTGTTCCCCTCCACGGGCATGGTGGCCACAACGCGCTGCATCGATTCCTCGATGATCTTCACGCCCATCTTCTCGTCGAGCTCGCCCAGGGTGATCTTCCAGGGGGTGTGTTCGTTCAGTTCGGGGGCTGCGTCTGAGCTCTTCTGGGATGGGGTGTTCATGGACTCTCCTTGGTAGGCGGCGGCGATCGAACTTCCAGTGTGCAGCACAGCGCATTCATGTACTGTAGGTATATTACCGAACGGCCGGTCAGTAATGATCTGGTGTACCGTTTGTCCCCGTTTTGGAAGGACCTGTCAACGATGACCACCACCGCAACGGCTGAAGCCGCAGTCAATACCGTCGAGACCGTCCCCAGCTTCGTGCAGGATTCCTGGTGGACGCCTGATGCCGGTTCGGCAGCTTCCGCCGTCCCTGTCCGCGATGCGAGCACCGGGGAAGTCCTGGCCAAGGTAAGCGCCGACGGCCTGGACCTGGCCGCCGTCGTGGAGTACGGCCGCACCACCGGCCAGGCGGAGCTGGGCAAGCTGACCTTTCACCAGCGCGCGCTCAAGCTCAAGGAGCTGGCGCAGTACCTGAACGCCCGCCGCGAGCACTTCTACACCTTCTCCGCCCAGACCGGCGCCACCAAGGTCGACTCGATGATCGACATCGACGGCGGCATCGGCGTGCTGTTCACCTTCGGCTCCAAGGGCCGGCGCGAACTCCCCAACTCCCAGGTGGTGGTGGACGGCCCCATGGAGGTGCTGTCCAAGGACGGCTCGTTCGCAGGCGAACACATCTACACCCGCATCCCGGGCGTCGCCGTCCAGATCAACGCATTCAACTTCCCGGTCTGGGGCATGCTGGAGAAGCTCGCCCCCGCCTTTATCGCCGGGGTGCCCACCATCGTCAAGCCCGCCACCCCCACCGGGTACGTGGCCGCGGCCGTGGTGAAGGCGATCATCGAATCCAACATCCTGCCCGCGGGCTCGCTGCAGCTGATCTCCGGCTCTGTACGCGGCCTGCTGGACGTCCTGGACTACCGCGACCTGGTGGCGTTCACCGGTTCCGCCTCCACCGCCCTGACCCTGAAGTCGCACCGCAACGTGGTGGAAGGCGGCGTCCGGTTCACCTCGGAAACGGACTCCCTCAATGCCGCGATCCTGGGCACGGACGCGGTGGAGGGTACGCCGGAATTTGATGCCTTTATCAAGTCCGTGGTCACGGAGATGACAGTTAAGGCGGGGCAGAAGTGCACGTCCATCCGGCGCGCCATCGTTCCGGAGGGGCTGGTTCCGGCGGTGATTGCCGCCGTCGGTAAGCGCATCCAGGAGCGTGTTGTCCTCGGTGACCCGCGCGCCGAGGGTGTCACCATGGGTGCCCTGGCGTCCGTCGAGCAGCTCGCCGATGTGCGTGCGGCGGTGCAGTCCATGATCGACGCCGGCGGTGAGCTTGCGTACGGAACGCTGGATTCGCCGTCGGTCACCGCTGCGGACGGAACCACCGGCGTGGTGGCGGAGGGCGCCTTTATGTCACCCGTTGTCCTGGGCTGGAATGACCCGGAAGCGGAGGCGATCCACTCGCTGGAGGCGTTCGGTCCCGTCGCGTCGGTGATCGGCTATAAGGACCTTCCCGACGCCGTCCGCCTCGCCGCCCGGGGTGGCGGCTCCCTGGTTGCCACCGTCTGCACCAATGATCCGGCCGTCGCACGGGAACTGGTCACCGGGATCGCAGCCCACCACGGCCGTGTCCTGATGCTCAACCGCGAGGATGCCCGCAGCTCCACAGGCCACGGCTCCCCGGTCCCGCACCTGGTCCACGGCGGCCCCGGCCGGGCCGGCGGCGGCGAGGAACTGGGCGGCATCCGCTCGGTCATGCACCACATGCAGCGCACCGCCATCCAGGGCTCACCCAACATGCTCACCGCAGTCACCGGGGTGTGGCATACCGGTGCTGACCGGAACTTCACGGCGGACACCGAGGGCACGCACCCGTTCCGGAAGTCGCTGTCGACCCTCCACATCGGCGACGCCATCCGCTCGGAGCTGCGCGAGGTGACCTTGGAGGAAATCACCAAGTTCGCCAACTCCACCGGGGACACGTTCTACGCCCACACCAACCAGGAAGCGGCCGAAGCCAACCCATTCTTCCCGGGCATCGTGGCGCACGGCTACCTGCTCCTGGCCTGGGGCGCGGGGCTGTTCGTGGAGCCGGCGCCGGGTCCGGTCCTTGCCAACTACGGGCTTGAGAACCTTCGCTTCATCACGCCCGTGGCCGCCGGCGATTCCATCCGCGTCACCCTGACGGCCAAGAAAATCACCCCGCGCGAAACAGACGAGTACGGCGAAGTTGCCTGGGACGCGGTACTGACCAACCAGAAGGACGAGATCGTGGCCACCTACGACGTCCTCACGCTCGTGGAAAAGGGCTGAACAAAAAAGCCCGCGTCACTTGCCCGCATCACCATCGGCCCATATACTGAACGAACGGTCGGTAAATAATTGAGCGCCTTTCGAAGGCCTTTGCTAGAGGAGCAACCATGGCAGTGCAGAATCTGCAGTCAGTGACCGCTGAACTGTCCCCGGAAGAACTGGATGCGGCTGCCCGGCGTGACGCCGAGGGCCAGGCAAACTTTGACCGCGTAATCGCCGACGATTCGCGGATCGAGCCGAAGGACTGGATGCCGGCGGCCTACCGCAAGACCCTGCTGCGCCAGATCTCCCAGCACGCGCACTCGGAGATCATCGGGATGCAGCCGGAAGCCAACTGGATTTCCCGCGCACCCAGCCTTAAGCGCAAGGCCATCCTGATGGCCAAGGTCCAGGACGAGGCAGGCCACGGCCTGTACCTCTACTCAGCCGCCGAGACGCTGGGCCAGTCCCGCGACGAGATGATGGACGCGCTGATAGCCGGCAAGGCCCGCTACTCGTCCATCTTCAACTACCCGGCGCGCACCTGGGCGGACATGGGTGCCATCGGCTGGATGGTGGACGGCGCCGCGATCTGCAACCAGGTGCCGCTCTGCCGGGCGTCCTATGGTCCATACGGCCGCGCCATGGTCCGGGTCTGCAAGGAAGAGTCCTTCCACCAGCGCCAGGGTTTCGAGATCCTGCTCGAACTCGCCAACGGCACCCCCGAGCAGAAGCAGATGGCGCAGGAGGCCGTCAACCGCTGGTACGCCCCGGCCCTGATGATGTTCGGCCCGCCGGACGACGATTCGCCCAACTCCAAGCAGTCCATGGCCTGGAACATCAAGCGCTTCAGCAACGATGAACTCCGTCACCGCTTCGTGGGCATGATGGCCGAGCAGGTCAAGGTCCTGGGTCTCACCCTCCCCGATGACCAGGTCCGCTTCAACGAGGAAACCAAGAAGTGGGAGCACGGGCCGCTGGACTGGGACGAGTTCCACGAGGTCCTCGCCGGCCGGGGACCCTGCAACTCCCAGCGGCTTGAGCGCCGCCGGGAGGCGCACGACGACGGCGCCTGGGTCCGCGAGGCAGCCGCCGCATATGCGGCAAAACAGCAGGCAAAGCAGTCAATGGAGACGAAGGAATACGCAGCATGAGCCCCCACGGCAACCCGGAAGTCCCGGCCAGCTCGGCCACCGAAATCAACCGCAGTGCGGAAAAAGTCAGCCCGGCGCCTGTCGAGGCGCAGGCCCCTACGCGTGCGTGGGGCCTATGGGAGGTCTTCGTCCGGTCCAGCCGCGGCCTGAGCCACGTGCACGCCGGTTCCTTGCACGCGCCGGACGCCGCCATGGCCCTGCGCAATGCCCGTGACCTCTACACCCGCCGTAACGAGGGCGTCTCCATCTGGGTGGTCCCGGCCGACGCCATCGCAGCCAGCGATCCTGATTCCAAGGGTTCCTTCTTCGAGTCGCCCCAGGGCAAGGACTACCGGCACGCCACGTACTACACCAAGAGCGAAGGGGTGAAGCACCTGTGAGCACCCCCGCAACGAACACCGAAGCAGCCGAGACGCACGGCCACGGTGACATCTCCACCGGTGTAGCCGGCGGCGACAGTAACGCCTCCGCCACCCGCATCACCCCCGGCAACGCCCTCCGCCCCGAGGACATCGCCCTGGAGGTCCGCACCGGCCTGGCCAAACCCACCGAAGACGCGGCCGAGTTCGCGCTGCGCCTGGGGGACGACGCCCTGATCCTGTCCCAGCGCCTGGGCCACTGGATTTCCCGCGCACCGGAGCTGGAGGAGGATATTGCCCTGGGAAACATCGCCCTGGACCAGCTGGGCCACGCCCGCAGCTTCCTGAGCTACGCCGGCGGCGCCTGGGACAAGACCGAGGACGAGCTCGCGTACTTCCGCAGCGAAACCGAGTTCCGGTCCATTCAGATCTTCGAGCAGCCCAACGGCGACTTCGCGGCCACCATCGCCCGCCAGTTCGTGGTGAGCTACTACCAGTACGAGCTGTACCGCAGGCTCACCCAGTCCACCGACGCCACGCTGGCCGCCATCTCAGCCAAGGCCGTGAAGGAAGTGGACTACCACCGGGACCACAGCGCCCAGTGGATCCTCCGCCTTGCCGGCGGCACGGACGAATCCCGCCGCCGGATAATCCACGGCCTGAAAATGCTGTGGCCGTACGTGGAGGAACTCTTCCGCGACGACGAACTGACCGGCCGCCTCGCCGCGGCGGGCGCCGCCGTCGAGCCTTCCAGCCTGCGCCCCGAGTTTGACCGCCTGACCGGTGAGATCCTCGCCGAAGCCGGACTGGACGTTCCGGACGTTCCGGCCGCCCCCGGCGGCGGGAGGAGCGGCAAGCACTCGGAGCACCTGGGCTACATCCTCGCGGAGATGCAGGTGCTGGCCCGGGAGCATCCCGGGGCAAGCTGGTGACCGCCGTGGCTACACGTACAGACCGGCAGGTCGACCAACGGCAGAAAGCCTGGGACATTGCCGCCACGGTCTGCGATCCGGAAATCCCCGTCCTCACCATCGCGGACCTGGGCATCCTGCGGGACGTCCAGGTCACGCAGGATGCAGTGCGGGTCACCATTACACCCACCTACTCGGGCTGCCCCGCGATGGATGCCATCCGCGACGACCTGAAGGCCGCTTTCGCCAAGGAAGGCTACGCCAGCGTGGACGTGGACCTGGTCCTTGCCCCGGCGTGGACCACCGACTGGATGACCGATGCCGGGAAGGCCAAGCTGCAGGAGTACGGGATCGCCCCGCCGTCGGGGATGTCCAATGCCGCCCGGCACGCAGGACCCATCCGCCTGACAATGGCCGTCAAATGCCCGCAGTGCTCGTCGCTGAACACCAAGGAACTCACCCGCTTCGGTTCCACCTCCTGCAAAGCGCTCTACGTGTGCCAGGACTGCAAGGAACCGTTCGACTACTTCAAAGTCCTGTAAGGAAACCCCATGCCTGTTGTCCGCCAGACCGCCGCCGAGACGGCGCAGGCCACCGGCCGCCGTCGTCCCTCCTTCCACACGCTCGCCGTCAAGGAGGTGCGCCGGCTCACCGAAGACGCCATTGAAGTCTCCTTCCATGTTCCGGCCGGCCTCACCGGCCAGTTCGACTACCTGCCCGGCCAGTACGTGGCCCTTCGCACCAAGCTGCCGGACGAGACCGGTGAGCTGCATGAGGTTCGCCGCAGCTACTCCATCTGCGCCGAGCCGCGCAGCTTCGAGGACGGCAGCAGCGAGATCCGTGTCGCCGTCAAGAAGGACCTCGGCGGGCTGTTTTCCACGTGGGCCAACGCCGAGCTGAAGGCGGGAGACACCCTGGATGTTATGAGTCCCATGGGCGCGTTTGTGTCCAAGCACGGCCGGGACGGCAAAGCGGTGGAGCAGAACCGCATGAACTCCATGAACCACCCCGAGGAACTGGCCGGGGAAATCGCTGCGACCGGGGAGGCCAGCTTCGTGGCGATCGCCGCGGGCTCAGGCATTACTCCGGTGATTGCCATTGCCCGAACGCTGCTGGCGGCCAACCCGGACAGCAGGTTCGACCTGATTTACGCCAACAAGGCCGCCATGGATGTGATGTTCCTGGAGGAACTGGCGGATCTGAAGGACAAATACCCGCAGCGCCTCGCCATCCACCACGTGCTGTCCCGCGAGCAGCGGATTGCGCCGCTGCTCAGCGGCCGCATCGATTCCGAAAAGCTCCAGCAGCTGCTGGACACCGCCATCCACGCCGATGATGTGGACGAGTGGTTCCTGTGCGGGCCCTTCGAACTGGTGCAGCTGTGCCGGGACACCCTGGCCGAGCGCGGCGTCAGCCCGGACACCATCCGGTTTGAGCTGTTCAGCTCGGGCAAACCGGACCGCCCGGAAGGCAACGCAGGCCGGCCCGTGCTGGTGGACGAGTCCAAGGAGACGTACAAGATTACGTTCAAGCTCGACGGCCTGCAGGGCGAAGTGGCCAGCCCCACGCACGCCCGCGAGTCCATCCTCAACGCCGCGCTGCGGGTGCGCCCGGACGTACCGTTCGCGTGCGCCGGGGGAGTGTGCGGCACCTGCCGCGCCAAGGTTGTTACCGGCAGCGTGACCATGGATGAGAACTACGCCCTGGAACAGGATGAACTGGACAAGGGCTACGTACTGACGTGCCAGAGCCACCCCACCAGCAAGGAAGTCAGCGTCGACTTCGACGTCTAAGTACTAACTTAAGGAGCCCCATGATTTCCCTCTCCATCAGCAACAACGTCGCCGAAGTAGTGCTGGACGCGCCGCACAAGCTGAACTCGCTCGACGAGCAGGCGCTGGCGGATTTAGCACAGGCGTACGACGACGCCGCTGCCGCCGCCGCGCGCGGGGAGGTGCGGGCGCTGCTCCTTAGGGGTGAGGGCCGGGCCTTCTGCGCGGGGCGTGACATTCAGAACGTGACGCCGGAGAGTGACGACGCCGAGGCTTACCTGGCCGGTCTGGTGCAGCCCTTGCTGAAAAAGATGAGTGCTTTCCCGGCGCCGACGTTTGCGGCCGCCCAGGGTGCCTGCCTCGGCGTGGGGCTGGGCCTGCTGCTCGCCACCGACGTGGTGTACGTGGCGGAGAATGCGAAGTTCGGTTCGCCCTTTGCCAAGCTCGGCGCCACCCTGGATTCGGGCGGGCACTGGTACTTCACGGAGCGGCTGGGCATGCACCGGACGCTGGACCTGATCTACACGGCCGAACTCATCTCCGGCGCGGAGGCTGTGGCGCGCGGGATGTTCAGCCGGGCCATGCCTGCGGATGAACTTCTGCCGGGCACACGGGAGATCGTGTCCACCGTGGCCTCGGGGGCCACTGAGGCGTTCAATGCGAGCAAGGAGCTGGTGGCGCATATCCGCGACCAGCGGCTGGGACTCTGGGACGCCATGGCAGAGGAAAATGCCGAGCAGGCGCGGCTCTGCAAGAGCGAAGACTACGCCGAGGGATTCCGCGCCTTCCAGGAAAAGCGTTCACCGGTGTTTACGGGAACGGCGTCGCGCTAATTCTTCCCCTGCGGAAGGTTTTGGATGTGCTCCGGGCCACATCCATAGTACTATCATCGGTAACTGAACGTTCGATCAGTAAATAGCTTGACATCATCCCGGGCAGCATTGCTGCCCCCAGCCATGGAGTTCCAATGACCGCAACTTCACGCGTCGATTCCGAGATGGGCCCCAGCAGCAAGCACGAGGAACGAAAAGTCCTTGCCGGGACGCTCGTGGGCACCACCATCGAGTGGTACGACTTCTTTATCTTTGCCCAGCTGACCGGCACGCTGCTGTCGCCGCTGTTCCTCGCGCCGTTGAATGACTCCAATCCGGGCCTGGCGCAGATCCTGTCCTTCGCACTGATCGGCATCAGCTTCCTGTTCCGGCCGCTCGGCGCCATTGTTGCCGGCCACCTGGGTGACCGCCTCGGCCGCAAGGCCATGCTGGTTTTCACGCTGATTATGATGGGTGCCGCCACGGCGCTGATCGGCATGCTGCCCACCTACGCACAGATTGGCTTCTGGGCTCCGGTCCTGCTGATCCTCCTGCGGATCGTCCAGGGCTTCTCTGCCGGCGGTGAATGGGGCGGCGCGGCCCTGATGGCTGTGGAGCACGCGCCCAAGAGCAAGCGCGGCCTCTTCGGTGCGTACCCGCAGATCGGTGTTCCGGTGGGCATGATCCTTGCCACCGGCCTGCTGTTCGTCCTTAACTCCAACATGTCCAAAGAGGACTTCGCGGCCTGGGGCTGGCGGGTGCCGTTCCTGCTGTCCATCGTGCTGATCGTTGTTGGCTACCTGATCCGCCGTGCCGTTGCCGAGAGCCCGGTCTTCAAGGAAATGACCGCACGGAAGGAACAAAGCAAGGCGCCGCTCGGTGTGCTCATCCGGAACCACAAGCTGCCCGTTCTGTACTCCACCATGATCTTCATCGGCAACAACGCTGCCGGTTATCTCCTGATCGCCTTCTTCATCTCCTACGCCACCCGGACACTGAAGATGCCGGTGCCGGAAATCCTGCTCGCCACCACGCTGGCGTCCTTTGGCTGGCTGATTTTCACCCTGGTGGGCGGCTGGCTCTCAGATAAGATCGGCAGGGTCAAGACCTTCCTGATCGGCTATGCAATCGTGTTTGTGTGGATGATCCCGATGTTCGCCCTGATCGACACCCGGAACATCACCCTCTACGGCGTGGCACTGTTCGTCCTGACAATCGGGCTCGGCCTCTCGTACGGGCCGATGTCCGCCATGTACGCCGAAATGTTCCCCGCCAACGTGCGCTACTCGGGCATCTCCATCGGGTACGCCTTCGGTGCCATCCTCGGCGGGGCGTTCGCGGCCACCATCGCAGAGACCCTGCTGCAGAGCACCAAGTGGACCGGATCCATTGGTATCTACATCATGATCCTCTGCGTCATCTCCGCCATCGGTGTGCTGCTGGCCAAGGAGACGAGGGGCCGCCCGCTGGGCATCAGCCACCACCACTAATTCCCGCCAGGGCGCGGCGGGCTCAAGGTTCACTCAAGATTTCCACGAACCCCCTGTTGCCGGGCTAATCGCCCGCGCCGAGCCGGTAGATTGATCTCGGTTTCGGCCCCCCAACGAAACCTGGAAGCCCCTGCGCTGGAGTTCACCTCGCGCGGGGGCTTCCTACCAATCAGCCTCCGACACGTAAAAATGGCCCTGCCCCGCACCGGAGTGCGGGACAGGGCCATTTTCGCTGCCAATCCCGGATTTTCGCTGCCAATCCCGGGCGGGCAACCCGCCTGGAAGGTCAGCGCTGGACGTTGCCTCCCAATGGAGGGATCGTCCCCGGCTCGTCATCCCCGCGGCGCTCGGCGGCGCTGTGAATCTCACCGTCAGCCGTTCCGTCGGACTCGCCCTCGAAATCCACCAGGCCGTTTGTCTGGTCGAAGGGCCGGCCCGGCGCGCGATCTGAGCCGACAGCCGCTGCGCCTGGTACGGAACTGGCTCCCGCCGCTGCCGCTGAGGCGGGTGCCGCCGTCGTGCTGGTAACTGAATCGGCCGGAACAGGCTGCACCGGTGCGGGCTCGACTACCACCGGTGTGACGGGCGGCGTCACGGTGACATCGTGCGTCTCTGAGGTGTCCTTTTTCCCGGCGCTCATTGCAGCAGCTGCGCCTGCAACTGCAGCCACACCAGCGGCTGCAGCCACCTTCCCGGAGATACCCGCCTTGCCCGAATCTCCGCGTGAGGCTGCCGCATCCTCCACCCCGGGAGTGCCTACGGAAGCGCCCCCGTGGACTGACTCACGCCAGGCACCTGTGGCGTAACCCGCATCCTCAATGAACTCCTTAAATCGGTTGAGGTCAGCTTCCGCCTGCCGGTCAACAACGTGGAGCTTGTCGCCGACTTTTTCGATGATGCCCTCGGGATCGTATTCGAGGGAGAGCCGGATGGAGGTCTGGCCGCCTCCGACGTCTTCGAATTCCACTGCCCCGGCGTTTGTGGCGCCTTCCGTGGCGGCCCATGCCACCTTACGGTCGGGGACCTGCTCCAGGATCTTGGCGGTCCACTGCCGGCGTACCCCAGCGATTTCGGCTACCCATTCGAGCCGGTCGTCGCTGGTTTGCTTTACACTTTTCACCCCGCCCATGAAGTGGGGAAACTCTTCGAACTGCGTCCACTGGTTGTAAGCGGTGCTCACCGGCACATTCACCAGAATGCGTTTTTCGACCTTCGTGCTCATTACGTCTCCTTCGAGAGTTGAACCGGGGCTGATGAGGGAACCAAAAATTCATCAGTATGCTTAGCATATCTACCGAGTCAATCCCGCGGCCAGTCCAGCGGGGCATTTCCCGTGCCCGCGGGCATCAGACGGGCCCGGCCCGGCCCCGATTTTCGGACGGGCACACTGCTTATTACCAAAGCGCCGTCAGAGGCGTAGCGTTGCCAACGGAGTATGGCGGCGATCGACGGTTCGGCCCAGGGCCGCATGCCGCCGCCCGGTCTTGAGCCGTTATAGGAGGCGGGGATGGCTGGCTGGAATGCTGACACGGCTGCGGGGCCTGTGGGGTCCGGCACGGTTACTTTGGTGGAGGGTTCATCTTTCTGCATTTCCTCCGCCAACGGAGACATCCACCCTGAGCGTCCTCACGGGGTTTTCCACGAGGACACCCGTATCCTGTCGCGCTGGAACCTGTCCATCAACGGGCAGGCCCTGGAGCCGTTGACCGCCTCAGAGAAGGAACCTCATCGGGCTTTGTTTATTGGGCGTGTTCCCCGCTCTGACGGGTACGCGGACAGCCCCCTGATCGTGGAGCGGCTGCGGGAAGTCGGCGCGGGGATCCTGGAGGAGATCACCATTCGGAACTACTCGTCGGACGAGGCCGATTGCGTGGTCACCCTCGACGTCGAATCGGACTTCGCGGACCTGTTCGAGGTCAAGGAGGCGCGTGTCCAGCGGCTCTGGGAACAGTCCCGCCACCCGGAAGGCGACTCCTTGAGTATTCGTGCCGACTGGCAGGGCGTCCGGAAGGGCATTGTCGTTAACGCCAGCGGTGCCGACGTCAGTGCGGAGGTGCTGACGTACCGGGCTGTGGTCCCGGCGCGGGGCCACTGGAGTACCCTGCTGACAGTGGTGCCCACCGTCGACGGCGTTGGACCCGTGGCGTCGTTCGTCCGTCCGGCTGGCGGTGAGATGTCTCCGAGTGACCGTCGCCGCCAGGAATGGGTGGCGAAGATTCCCAGGCTGCACATGGGCAACCGCTCCATGGAACGGACCCTACGCCGCAGCTACGACGATCTGGGCGCACTTCGCATCGAGGATCCGGCCCATCCGGAGCGGGTTGTAGTGGCCGCCGGAGCGCCGTGGTTCATGACGCTCTTCGGCCGGGACTCGTTGTGGGCCTCGGAAATGGCACTGCCGGTGGATCCCTCCCTTGCACTCGGCACCTTGCAGACGCTGGCTGACAGGCAAGGCAGCGTAGTGGACCCGATGAGCGAGGAGGAACCGGGCAAAATCCTGCACGAAGTCAGGCTGGGAGTCTCCAGCGGGCTCTCCCTGGGTGGAAAATCCGTTTACTACGGCAGTGTCGACGCGACTCCACAGTTCGTGATGACCCTCGCATCGGTGAGCCGCTGGGGCTTTGCCAAGGACACCATCGCCGCCCTGCTGCCCCACGCAGACCGGGCACTGGATTGGATCAGGAACTACGGTGACAAGGACGGCGACGGGTTCGTCGAGTATCAGCGACTCAACGAACAGGGCCTTATCAACCAGGGCTGGAAGGACTCCTGGGACGGGATAAACTTCGCTGACGGACGCGTGGCCGAGCCTCCCATCGCACTGTGCGAAGTCCAGGCATTGACCTACTCCGCGTTCTTGTCCCGGGCGTGGATGGCGTACGACGGCGGCGATCCGGCGTTGGCGGCCCGGCTCACCGAAGAAGCGGTGCGGTTGAAGAAAAGGTTCAACGACGAGTTCTGGATGCCTGACCGCGGCTACTTCGCAGTCGCCCTCGACGCCAACAAGCGGCAGGTCGACGCATGCGCGTCCAACATGGGTCAATGTCTCTGGCACGGAATTATCGATGAGGACAAGGCGCCCCAAGTGGCCGAACGGCTGATGTCACCCGAAATGTTCAGTGGCTGGGGCGTGCGAACCCTCTCAAGCGATATGGGCGCCTACAACCCGGCCAGTTACCACAACGGATCAGTTTGGCCGCATGACAACGCAATCATCGCCGCGGGCCTGATGCGCTACGGATTCGTCGAAGAAGCACAGCGGATCTCCACCGCGCTATTTGAGGCCGCCGATTACTCCGAGGGCCGGCTCCCCGAACTGTTCTGCGGCTTCGGCCGCGACCAGGTAGCCGAACCCGTGCCGTATCCCACCGCGTGCTCTCCTCAGGCGTGGGCAGCGACCACGCCAATCATGTTGGTCACCAGCCTGATGCGGTATGACGCCCATATATCCCGCGGCGGATTCTGGATGGATCCGGCGCTCCCGAAATCCTATGGGGACCTGCACATCACCAATGCGCCCCTGGCGGGGAGCCGGATCACCATCGATATCACGGGCTCCGAACCCTCCGTGCAGGGACTGCCCGAAGGGGTGGCGTTCCATCGTGAACACCGGCCATGGCTGACAGAACTAATAGAGCAGGCCGCACGGAAAAGCGATGACTGACTGACACCCTCGAAGCTTTCGTGGTTGCGGGCCGGAAACCGGTACCAGGAATCGTGCCTGAGTCGCTGAATGAACATGGCGTTCACTTGCTTATGCTGCTCAGATCGTGACGCGGTTCACGCCCGAAAGTCGTGCTTCCGGCTGTTGACTGCATAACACCCCCAATGCCCACGCGCAGCTGTGGGTTCATTTTCGAACGTAACGTTCACCCTCCTTTGGTTTTGCTCTTGCCAGAAAGAGTGTGGTTTGGAGATAAAAAAGCCTTGGAAATGTTGTCTTGAACGGTTGACTTGAACTGGTGTTCATGTCAAAGTTTGTGGGACGGACAACGTGATTGGTGTCACATCGGCAGATGCTCAAGCAGACCTCGGCCGGTTGGTACCGATGACAAACTTCGGGTTGCAGGCGATCCCTCAGGAAGCCCCCATGCGGGTTCCAGCCCGGTTCTTCAAGACAGTCTTATAGGCACCAAAGATTGAACAGTTCTGCCAAAGACGTACAGCTCTGACATATCTTTCCCGCACTTATTTAGGAGACAGCACCATGGAAACTGCACTCGTAGGATCGCTGACCAAGGCCGGATCCATCCACAAGGTCGAAAACGGCTTCATCGGCCTGCCGTCGATGAACGAGCCGGGCACGATCTCCGCGATCGGCGACTCGCTGCACAACCCGGAGGGCTCGGTCATGTGCGCCGGCTTCTTCGAGCTGAAGGCGTCCGAGCCGCTGGTCTACACCTACACCTACGACGAGATGAAGGTTGTCATCAAGGGCGAATTCATCCTCACGGACCAGAGCACCGGCGAAGTCACACACGCGAAGGAACGCGACGTGCTGTTCTTCCCCAAGGGCACCACCGTGAAGTTCGAAACCCCCGAGTACGGCCTGGGGTTCTTCGCCGGCGACCGCACCTTCGCACCCTAAGGGCCCGTCGGCCCGCGTCATCCCAGGGGCACCACACACGGGCCCCTTTTGAGAAATTTCCTCGGTCCTCCGCACTGTGCTCCCGCTTGTGCGGGATTTGGCTGGCCGCGTGGCTCGCCGTATGCATACCCCTCGGCGTGGCCGAAATTGACGAGGGCCAACGGTTCGCTGTGAACCCGGCCCGTACCGGCATCAGATTGGACGTTCCGGCCGGCGTCCCGCTGCCGGAGTCCCTCGAAAAAGCAGGAAAGCGTCCCCGGCCTGTGCCTGAGGGCATCTGCTCCCTGCCGGAAAACCGAGGCCTCCAGCAACGGAACCCCTACCTGACTGACCAGCAAACGGCCGCGAACACCATCATGATGTGCTGCGTTCACGCAGCAGAGACCAAGAATTGGAGTTGGACCTTTGAGTATCATCACTGACAAAGAGCCAGACACTGTGCCCGGCGAACTTATCAAGGACGGCGGCCCCAAGGTTAATTGGCGCGTCCTCATCATCGCTGCAAGCATCACCGTAGCCTTCTCTATCTGGGCGATGCTGGCGCCCACCACCGCGAAGGGAACCATGAAAACGGTGGTTTTCTGGATCGCGGAAAATCTCGGCTGGTTTTATGTCCTCACCGTCACCGTCGTCATCGGTTTTGTCCTGTGGGTAGCGCTGTCCAAGGTCGGCTCCGTCCGGATGGGCCCGGACCACTCCCGTCCGCAGTACAAGCTTTTCACCTGGGTGGCCTACCTGTTCGCCGCCGGTGTGGGAATCGACATGCTCTTCTATTCCGTCACCGAACCCATCACCCAGTACATGAAACCGCCGGAGGGCGCAGGCCAGACGGCTGAGGCGGCCCACGAAGCCGTGGTGTGGACCATGTTCCACTATGGCGTGGCGGGCTGGGCTATGTACGCGCTCCTTGGCATGGCCATGGGCTATTTCGCCTATAGGTGGGGCATGCCGCTGTCCATCCGGTCGGCCTTGTATCCGCTGCTGGGCAAACGCGTCCGGGGCGGGCTCGGCGACGCGATCGACATCGTCACCCTGGTCGGAACCGTCTTTGGCGTGGCCACGGCGATGGGCATCGGCGTTGTGCTCCTGAACGTCGGCTTCTCGATCATGTTCGGTCTGGAACAGGGCCTGGCACTGCAGATCGCACTGGTGATTGTAGCGGTGGTTCTCACCATCGCGGCGTGCACCTCCGGCGTCGACAAAGCGATCCGCTGGATTGCGGAGCTGAACATCTGGAGCGCCGCCGCACTGCTGCTGTACATCCTGGTGACCGGCCAGACCTCCTTCCTTCTCAACTCCCTGGTGGAGAACATCGGCCGCTTTGTCTTCACCCTGCCCGAGCGCACCCTGCAGACGTTCGCGTACCAGGACGGCGGTTCGGAGTGGATGGGCGGCTGGACCCTGTTCTTCTGGGCCTTCTGGTTGGCCTGGGGCCCGTTCGTGGGCCTGTTCCTGGCCCGCATCTCGCGTGGCCGGACGCTTCGGGAATTCGTCATCGCCGCCATCACCTTTCCGGTGCTGTGCGACTTCCTGGTGGTAAGCATCTTCGGCAACAGCGCCATGCACCAGGTTTTGAGTGGCAACTCGGAGTTCGCGAAACTGGCGGTCGACAGCCCGGAGCAGGGTTGGTACGCCCTGCTTGGAATGTTCCCCGGAGCCCCTCTCCTGATCGGCCTGGGCACCTTGTCCGGCATGCTGTTCTACCTCACCAGCGCCAACTCAGGCGCCATGATGATGTCCAACTTCTCCTCCACCATCAAGGACCCGTCCCAGGACGGCCCCAAGTGGCTGCGAATCTTCTGGGCCCTTGTCACCGCGCTCTTGACCATCGCGATGCTCGTGGCAGGCGGTGTGACCACCATGGAATACGCCACCCTGATCTTCGCACTGCCAGTGACGATCATCGCCTGGCTGGTCATGGTTTCCTTCACGAAGGCGCTGCGGATGGAGCGGATCGAACGTGAGGGCCGCATACAGCGGCGGCAGTCGTTAGCGGTGCACGGCGGCCACACGGCGGACCGCACGTGGGGCCAGCGACTGGCGAAGATACGCTCCTACCCGTCCAGGGACGAGGCGGCGAGGTTCATTGAGTTCACGGCACAGCCGGCGCTGGCCGAGGCTGTCGAGGAGTTCACCAAACAGGGCCATAATGCAACCCTGGAAACCATCCCGAACGAAGACACGGGTGTCTCGGGCCATGTGCTCGTGGTGGCCATCCCGGACCACCGGGACTTCCACTACCAGCTCCAGGCTGTCGAAGCTTCAGTACCGAAATTCGGCCGCGGCATGCATAACGAATCCGATGTCTACTACCGCGTGGAAGTGTTCGCGCAGACCGGCTCCGAGGGTTATGACCTGATGGGCGTGACCCGGCAGCAGATCATGGAAGACGTGCTGGTCCGTTACGAGGCCCACCTGGGCTTCCTGGCCTTCTCGAGCGAATACGACCATCCTTCGATCATCACTCCGCAGCTACCACCGGCCACCGGTTCCCCCGCATAGGAGGAGCCTGCGGATGCAACCAACGAACACGGTGGGCGATTTCATCGCCCACCGTGTTCGTTTCTGCGTCCGCAGTGGCTCAGACTTCGGAGTATCGGAACGAATGCGATTCGGCGCCGTCCGGATTGGGGCCGTAAACGGTGACCATGCGCGCGTAGACGGGTGCCCGGTATCGGCAGGTTCTGCCACTGGTCCTTCACGGGGGCCCGGGCCTGCACCAGCCAGAAATCAATCCCTTCCCCGTCGCCAGGGCCGGGGCTTGGACCTTTTTTGGACGCTCACGCAATAGTCTTTAAGGAAGTGTCCCTGTCGGGCCGAAACGGGAGACTGGAGAGTGAGCCATGCGGGTATCCGCCGAAGAACGAAAAGAACAGTTAATTGCAGCAACGGTTGAACTAATGCGCCGCGAGGGGGTTCAGTCCGTGACTATTCGGGCCATCGCCAAGGAGGCTAACGCTCCCCTTGCCACGGCTCACTATTGCTTTAGCAATAAAGAAGAACTGATGGACGCAGCCGCCGAGGCCTGGTTTAAGAACCTAAGCCGCTTTTCCCGTGACGTTCCCGCCCATCTGGGCCTCCGAAAAGCCGTGGAACAGGTGGCCGAAGGCTACTGGCGTGCTTTGGAGGAAGAGCCCGCCAGCATCCTTTCCGAGATCGAACTCATTCTGTGGGCAACGCGCAATGCGGCAGTCAGCCCGCTGGCCGCGAAGATTTATCCCGCTTATGAAGTGGAACTGGGAAACATATTCTCCGCCGCCGCCCAAAGCAACGGCGACCGCTGCCTCATAGAATTCCCTGCGCTGGTGAGGCTTTTCCTGATGATTTACGACGGCGCTGCCATCCAATACATGACCGACCCCAAAGCCACCGATCACCGCGCCCAGTTCTTCATGATGATTGACGCGCTTCTCCTCAAAGCGGGCGTCTGAACCGCTGGAACGATCCAGCGTGAGGCTCAGGCGGGGATTCCGGCGTCGGAGTGATCCGCATCTGATCGGTCCGCCTCGGATCGGTCCGCGTCGGATCGGTCCGCGTCGGAACCTCCGGCACCGGGCGTGGTGTCCGCCGGCAGGGACTTCAGCCCGGCGGCGCAGCCAACGATCCCCGCGATGAAGAGCACTTTCAGGAGGCTGAAGGGTTCGACGCCGGTGGCCATGGCCCAGCCCACCGTCAGGGCCGCCCCGATTCCCACCCAGACGGCGTAGGCGGTGCCGAGGGGAATGCTCCGGATGGCGAGCCCCAAACCGATCATGCTCAGGGTAGCCGTGACGGCGAAAACCAGTGTGGGGACGGGCAAAGTGAAGCCATTGGACAGGCCCAAAGCGGTGGCCCAGACGGCTTCGAGGACGGCGGAGGCCAGCAGCAGCAGCCATGCAACGGAACGCTTGGTCATCATGCCACCACCTTCAGGCCAACCACGCACGCGGCGATGCCGGTGAGCAGCAGCAGGCGCGCCGTCGTCGGGCGTTCAGCCTTGGTGAGCATGGCGTAGGCGGAGGTCAGCACCACGCCCACGCCCACCCAGACGGCGTACGCCGTCCCGGTGGGGATGGTCTGCATGGCAAAGGCGAGTCCGGCCATGCTGGCGAGGACGGAGACAAGGAACAGGAGCGCGGGGGCGATGCGGCGCCGGCCGGTGGCCTGGAAAGTCCGGTGCAGGGCCGCGGCCCAGACGGCCTCGAGCGACCCGGAAAGAATGAGGATCATCCACGACATGACGGATCCTTTGGCTGCGCTTGCAGCGCCCGACGGCGGGTGGCCAGTTTCACGATGAACCTTCCCAAGGGTTGGAACCGGGGCCTCCCGCTATCCGAACGGAAGGCCCCGGGCTGTGTCGCGTACTCAATCCGTCTCGGGCCCGGTACAGAAGAAGCACTCCCCGGGTTCGAGGTTTGAGTCGCAGGTCTTTTCGATGAGGTGTTCGCCGGCATCGCATCGGGGGAGGAGCTGACCGCAGGGTTCATCAGGGGATCATCCCCTAGGCCATAGTGGCGAACATGAGGGCCATTGCGGCGGCGCCCACGGCTTCGAGGCCGTGTTGTTTTCGGGGCGAGTGCCTTGCGGCTGCTGTGCCGCGGGCTGCGGTTGACGGTTTCCGGTTGCGCACCAGGAGGGAGACAAAGACCAGTGCCGCGGCCGCGAAGACGATTGTCAGGGGCGTGGCGAGGCCGGGCAGATGGTCAATGGTGGCCGTGGCCATGGCGGGGGTTGAATGCGACATTCCGTGATGGGCGCCGGGAAGCGCTGAGGCGTCCGCGGGGCCGGCCCCAGGGCCAGTGGTGATGTGGCTAGTCATCATGGTGACCATGACGGCGGCCCCGGCCATGCTGAAGCCGTGGTACAGGCATTTCAGGCGGCCCTGGCTGCCTGCACAGAGGATTTTGAATTCGGGCCGGGCGACGGCCTGGATGACGAACCAGAGGGCTGCGCCCGCGAGGACAGCGATCTGGGCGAGCACGGTGGAAGGTGCGAAGTTCCAGAGCATGAGCGCCATCAGGATGTTCATGACGGCGTGGAGGGTGTTGTTGACCCGGTCGGTGAGCTGGTGCGGCTTGGCAGCCTGCAGGAGGTGGTAGCTGCCGCTAAGCAGCAGGATTACCGTGAGGGTCCAGGTAATTGCGGGGATATTGAACACGCGGATCACACTCTCGCTACAGGTTTGGGTTGGGTACAGGCGGTCCCCGGTGCTTTTCTTACAGCACCGGGGACCGCCTGTTTGAGGATGTTCGTTTCCAGCTTTAGTTCATGTCCGTGGTTCGTGGTTTTCCTGAAGCTGGTTCCGGATTATTTATCTGAGGTGCAGCAGGTGTCGGTGGTGGTGTTGGTGCGGTTTTCGTTGGTGGGGAGGTTGAGGGTGGGGTTTTGGTCGAAGAAGCCGTGGGGTTCGAGCATGAAGCCGATGTTTTGGCGGGGCATGATGGGCCAGTCTTCGAGGCGGACGACGTGGTGCATGCCGAAGGTGTACCAGACGACGAGGTCTTGGTCGACGATGTTGCGGTCTTTTTGGGTCCAGATGTGCAGGCCGTCGTCTTCGCCGGTGGCTTGGTTGGGGAATTCGCCGGCGGCGAAGCGTTCGGTGCGGTCGTAGGCGGTGACCCAGAGGTTGTTCCGGGCGAATTGGGCTCGTTTGGAGACGTAGGATTCATCGCCGGCGGCGAGTTGGATGCCGTCGGTGGGGATCAGGCGGTAGGCGACGGGTTCGTTGACGATGTTTTTGCTGTCGCGGTTGGCGATCTTCCAGAAGCGGTGTTTGGAGGTGTCGGTTTTGCGGATGGCGGCTTGTTCGGTTTCCAGGAGCCGGTCCACGGCCATGAAGGCGGTGTGGGTGGGGTTGTGTTCGGGGATTTCCATGTCGACTTCGTAGACGGCGTTGGTGGGGCCGTCGATTTCGAAGTCCATGCGGACGTTGAACATGTGCTGGTGGATGGGGGCGTAGAGTCCGTCGTTGTTCAGGTTCTGGCCGTAGGGGCTGTTTTCGCCGGGTTTCTGGCCGGCGGTGGAGAGGATGCCGGTGGCTTTGACGAGGAATTCGATGGATCCGTCGAGGAAGAGGTGCCAGTAGAAGGCGTATTCGTAGTTCGCGACGGTGGCGATGAAGGAGATGACGAGTTTGCGGGAGCGGCGGGTTTCGGTGGTGCCTTCGCGGAAGTCGAAGTGCTTCCAGAGGATGGAGTCGTCTTCTTCGTGCATGCAGATGGCGTTTTCGATGGTGAGGGGGTTGCCGTGGCTGTCGGCGGTGATCCCGTCGAAGTATTTGATTTCGCCGAGGCAGTCACAGCCCAGGGTGAGGGAGTTGGCCATGTTTCCGATGTTGTATTCGCCGGAGTCGAAGGCGTTCTTTTTGGCCTGGACGGGGGCGGTGTCACCGTAGGGGACGACCATTTCGGAGAGCGAGGCGCGGTTGAGCACGGGGCGTTCGACGCCCTTGTTGCGGAATTTGAGCTGGTGCAGGACCAGGCCTTCGCGGGGGGTGAAGCCGACGCGGAAGGACCAGTCGGCCCACTGGACGTGGTTGCCGGTGACGGTGAAGGAGGCGCCTTCGGGCTGGGTGATGGAGATGGGTTTGAGGTCGGTGCGGGGTTCGCCGACGTATTTGGGCAGGTAGTTCCCGGACGCGGAGGGGACGGGGATGGCCTGGTCGTCATCGACCTTGACGACCTCGCCGGAGTTCAGGTCCACGATGACGATGAAGTTCTCGATCGGGTGGGCGTAGGGGCTGTCGTCGGCTTCTTCGCGGACGAAGACCAGGGCGCGCATCAGGCGCCGGCCCAGGTCGTCTTCGCCGAAGTAGCCCACGGACCAGGGTTCGAAGCAGACCAGGGACATGTCGGTGATCCCGCGTTTGGCCAGGGCGGCCTGGACCTCGGGGTTCTGGCGGCAGGACTCTTCGCCTTCGGCGAATTCATCGAGCATGAACGGGGGGTGGATGTGCGCGGCGAGCTGGGTCCATTTGGAGACGATGCCTGATTCGAGGTCCACGATCGCTTCGTAGGACCGTGCTTCGGCTCGGTTGACCAGGACTGCGTCGGCTTCACGGGTGACAGCGGCGCCGGTGCGGAGCAGTTCCTTCTCCGGTTCGCGCAGTTCAATGCTGATGAAGCGGAATGATTCCGCGGCGGCCGGGCCGTCCTTCAGGATCGCGGCGGCCCGGGAAATCTCCTCGCGGGAGAGCGGATCAAGCGGGTGGGAAACCCCTACCCCGGTGTGAATTTCAGTGTTGAGAGTCATGGTTTTCTCCTTGGTTCTTTCGTGAGGATGAAGATCCCTATGGCCTGTTAGGCGAGTTGCCCCGTGACATGAGTGGCGTTTGGCAAGTACCTGGCAGACCGCTCATGTTCTTGAAACCTGCCTGGAGGAGACCGGACCCGGGCTTTGCCAGCGGAGCTCTGCACTGAACTCCGCCGGCGTGATGCCGGTCACGTATTCCTCTTGCAGCCAAGCTACGTGAAATAAATCATTTAGTCTAGCTTTTTTTAGGGATATTCTCTTATTGCTCTATTTATGGCGCGCTAGCGGGAGCTAGCGGCCCAGCAGCCAGTCAGAAGCGGCTTTGCGGTAGCGGATGATGCCCTTGTATTCGGCCATGTCGTCCGGCAGTTCGGCCAGCACATGGCCCATCTTTTCCCGCCACGCCGGCACCCGGGCGATGTCGGAAAGGGGCAGGAGGTGGGTCCTGACCAGGAACAGCAAGGCGCCGGAGTGCGGAAGGCGGACCAGGTGCTGAACTTCCACGCGAAGGTGGAGCTTCTCCGGCATGGCAGGGTCGTCGGCAATGGTGCTTCGGCCCGGACCCCACTCCGGGTACGTTTCCGTGGAGGTGTCCATGCGCCGGCCGATGGTCATGGTCCAGTTGGTCCGCCGGAACTGTTCGCCGGGCTGCAGGCGCAGCAGGAACTGCTCAGCCCGGCTGATGATGCGTTCTTCCTTCACCCGCGGGACGGGATGATGGATTTCCATGAAGTTCATGCCGACATCGAAGCCGAATGACCAGTCAGCGGCGAAGGTCACGAGGCCGGCATCGAGCCACAGGGTATCGTCCCGGACGTCGAGAAGAATGATGTCGTCCTGGACCTGGCTGCCGAGGAACCGCAGTGGACCTTCAGGCAGTGAGCTGTCGTCGCCGACGGTAAATTCGACGTCGAGATTCTGCAGGCCGTTATGCCAGCGGCAGATGTTGCCTTCCCGGTGGAAAGACATCGTGTCCGGGTAATCATCCGCCATGGAGGACAGCAGGGTGGTCAGGGCGTCCCACACTGCCGGTCGCATATGGGGGAGGACATTCACGCGGGAAGCGTCGCGTTCCAGCACCTTGGCGCGCTCGGACAGTTCGTCCAGGTAGTGTTCGTCGATGTCCACCAGGTGGGCTCCCCAGGAGCCTGCTTCTGTCGGTGCGGTCTTGGTGGCCGGTTCGACGTTAGCGCTGTACCGGTACGTGTCGTTGGCAAAAGGAAAAGGGAAGCGCCTGATCCGTTCGGGGAGGAGGGCTGCGTCCGGATCGGTTTCGATGATCGTGCTACTCAAAGGTCCAACTCCAATTCTGGGTCGTTGCTGCGCGAAACACAGCACATCATTGTGGTGTTCTCGGCTTTTTCCTGGTCGGACAGGTATAGGTCGCGGTGCTGCGGTGCGCCACGAAGAACCGGCAGGACGCATTCCCCGCAGATGCCCTTGCGGCACATGTTGGGGATGGTCTTCCCTGCTGTTTCGAGTGTCTCCAGCAGCGAAACGCCGGCCGGAACTTCCAAACTAACGCCGCTGCGTGCCAGATGCACCGTAAAGGGTTCACCCGCGTCCAGTTCGGTTGCGCCAAAGGCTTCTGAGTGAAGCCGGGCGGCTGACCAGCCCTGGCTCCGGGCCTCTTCCAGGACCGCATCCATGAAGACAACGGGACCGCACACGTAGAGGTGGGTGCCGAGGGGCTGCGTTATGAGCGCTTCGGCCAGAACGCTTTGGAAACTGCTCCGGCTGGTGCACTCCACCAGAGCGGTCAGCCCCGGCCCCAGCAGTTCCCGTGCTTCCGTCACGTGGGCGCCGGCGTCCGGCCGGTGCACGTAGATCATTGATGCTGTGTTGCCCCGCTCCACTGCGGCCCTGGCGTGCGAAAGAATCGGCGTGATCCCGATTCCTGCAGCAACCAGCAGATGATGCGACGCGGTTGATGCGGGAGCAAATGCGCTCCGGGGGCGCGAAACGTTAACACGGTCGCCGACGGAGAGCCGGTGCATGGCTACCGAGCCGCCGGCGCCTTCATCGACCCTCAGGACAGAGATGGTGTAGTCGGACGGTGCGTTGCCTGAACCTGTCAGCGAGTATGCATTGACGCCGCTCCCGTATTGGACCACCAGGTGGCTCCCCGGGACGTAGGAGGGCAACCGTCCACCCTCCGGAGCGGCGAAGGTAATGCTGACAATCGATTCCGTCTGGCGGCTGATGTCTGTCACCTCCAGGTGGAGGCCTCCCTCCACCGCCGGGTGGACCTGGGGCTGGAGCGCTATGGCGGTCATGCTGCCTCCTCGGCATGGGCTGAGTAGCCCAGGTATGCGCCTCTTCGTCGGGAAAAGTGATCAGTGACGGCCAGGACGGTGGAGCACCCGTGACACGTCACCTCGGTGCCGCCTGTCCGGTCAGCGGTGGTGGAGAGGCAATGCGGACAATAAACAAACCGGGGTCCGGTTTCCTGGGACAGCAGCGTTACTTCCTCCCCCAGAAGTCCGCAGTCCGCTGCGACTGCGGCGGCTGCCCGGATATCTGCCGGGGGTCCTGCAAGGACAAGGCGGACGCCAACACGGGAACTGCTGAAGACGGACTTGAGTTCCAAGAGGGTGTCGGCTGTTGCTGCTTCGAAACGGAGATCGTAGCGGGGCTGGCCATCGGTGTCTGGAACTGCGGTGTCACCTGTGGATCCGAAAGATACACAGATGACACCGCGGAAACCAGGTTCCAGGCCGTTGCCGGCTGCTGGCGGCGTGGACGCGGAACGCATGGTCGGTCCTTACGGGTTGAAGGTGCGGTCGCCGGCGAAGAACCCCAGGCCGTACTCGGGGGTTTCGAACTTCACGGTGGTGCCCTTGGGGAAGAACAGCACGTCGCGTTCCTTGGCGTGTGTGACTTCGCCGGTGCTCTGGTCGGTGAGGATGAATTCGCCCTTGATGACAACCTTCATCTCGTCGTAGGTGTAGGTGTAGACCAGCGGCTCGGACGCCTTCAGTTCGAAGAAGCCGGCGCACATGACCGAGCCCTCCGGGTTGTGCAGCGAGTCGCCGATCGCGGAGATCGTGCCGGGCTCGTTCATCGACGGCAGGCCGATGAAGCCGTTTTCGACCTTGTGGATGGATCCGGCCTTGGTCAGTGATCCTACGAGTGCAGTTTCCATGGTGCTGTCTCCTATGACTGGTGGTGTGAAAGATGGGATTCGGGAAGGGACGTCTTCCGGAGGACCGGCCTGGCCGACCTGCGTGAGATGTGATGTGAGTCACGCTTCCTGCCCCACAAGCAAACCTACGGGACTTAATTCATCTAGTCCAGACTTTTTAAAAGTTAAGGCCAAAATTCCGTTTTATTTCTTCGTGGCGCGGTTGACAGGCCCGGGCCCCCGAACGCACTCACGGCGGATGCCGGGCCTTGGAAAGGCCCGGCATCCGCCGTGAAATATGCGCTGAAAAGCCCGGGTGTTTTCCCTGTCAGGGACTTGGAACCCTTTCAAGATCTCCGGCGTCCTCGTCCGAGGAGGGAGCGGTAGCTGCCTTGCCGCTTAAGCGGCGGGATTCGCGCTGGGTATACAACCAGATGGGTATGTATAGCGACAGCACGAGGAAGCCCACCCAGGTTGAAGTCCAGCCGACCTCCAGGCTGTTCAGGTACACCACGCCCACCAGGCACAGGGGGAGGTTGAAGAGGCCGAAGATCAGGGCCACCTTTTTCCAGCCCTTGGGTGCCTTGAAGGGCCGTTCCAGGTTTTTGAAGGCAGGGTGATTTTTGGCCCTGACATAGGCAAACAGGCTGATGCCGTTGGCGCAGGTGTAGCCGATCGCGGACGCCGCAAGGATTGCCGCCGGCGTCCCCATGGAAATCAGCACGAGGTTGAAGGCACCGATGACCAGCATGGCAACAAACGGTGTACCCTGGCGGTTTGTTTTGCCGAACACCCTGGGCAGGTTGCCTTCACTCGACATGGAGTGCATGGCGCGGGAGGAGCCCAGGTAGGCCGTCTGGATGATGAGGATCATGGCAGCGATCAGCATGATGATGGTGACCATGGTGCCTGCTTGGCCGAAGACGGCCAGGGCCACTGGAATCAGTGGCGACAAGGGCTCGGCCAGTACGCCCTCAACTCCCAGCACGCCGATCACTGCAGATTGCACCAAAACAAACGAGAAGAAACAGATGATGCCGCACGCATAGAGCGCTTTGGGAACGTCTCTCGACGGGTTTTTATACTCGGGACCGTAGATGGCTGCCGTTTCCCAGGCGCATGCACTCCACTGGGCAATCGCAAAGATGCCAAAGAGGATCAGGATGTGGTGCATGTCCCAGGCCCAATCGGCCGGCATCCAGCTGCCGGTGATATTTGAGAGCTCCACCTTCCCGGTGGCGAAAGGCGCTACGGTCAGGACCACCAGGGGTATAAGAGAGAGCGCAGCCAGGACGTAACCCAGCTTGGCGCCATCCTTGAGGCCGAACCAGTTCACGACGAACAACCCGGTGAAAATCACCAGGCCGGAGATTAGCGCCAGCTGGTACTCGGTGAAGGTCTCGGCCAGCACAGGAAACAGCCCGTGCAGGTATCCGCCCACCAGGATGGAAAAGATGGCCAGTACAGGGTTCCAGGCAAACCAGTAGCTCCAGGCGCTGAAGCCGCCGATCAGCTTGCCCTTGTCGTACTTGCCCTTGTAGTTCTCCGTCCGGAAGACATGCTGTGCAAAGCCCGGCAGGCCGGATGCTTTGGGGAAGGTGGTGGCCATCTCGGCATAGGCGGTGCTCTGCATAAAACCCTGCAGGACCGATATTCCCCAGATGAGGATTGCTGCGGCAGACACGTACATCGGCAGGTAGCCCAAGGAAGGCAGAATCAGCAAGGGAACGCCCAGCGCAATGGCCAAACCCTGCTTCCAGTCGATCGACCTTTCCAGGTGATCGGTGCCGTCTAAACGATTTTCACTCATTGAATCTCCCTAAAACTACTGAAGTCGTCTCTGACTTCTTCGTTATGGAACTCGGTTTTGGATCCCCCGTTGGCGGTGAATGATCAGCTCTGTCCAGTCAGGCATGCAGTGCCGCGGCGACATGCTGCCGCGTGAAATTTCCGGACGGCGCGCGCCGGCATGCAGGATGAGGAGGCTGCGGTGCTCAGGAGTGGACCCAACGGGCTATGCCGAAGGACTCATGACTGTTCCGCACTAACGCGATGTGAAGCAGATCACTCCCAGAGGTTACAGCTTAAAACCTCTATTGCGATAGCTTTTGTACACAATAAGTCTGGCCAGCGTCTTGCCGGTCTGCTCCGTTGGCAGCGCGAGTCCGAACGCTAGGCGATATAAATCAAGGAAAGCCCGAGGTGGGGGACGTCCAGGGCGGTCCGATGCTGATTGGGGTAGTCGGACTTTATCCGCTCACCCACAAGATATAAGCCGGAGTTGCCGAGAATGACGCGGTTGCTGGCGTTGACGAGGGCGGCGTCGGCCGAGATAGCGCGCAGGGTCGGCATGATGATGGGTTCCAGGTCCTTGATCCTGATGTCGCAGGCAGCTACACCGGTGAACCGTCCCTGGACAGACAGCGGAGCCGCAAATGTCAGGATGTATTCCTCGAAGCCAAGGAAGTCCACGTACGGCCCCCAGAGGCTCTGTTCACCTGTGGACGCGGCGGTGGAGAAAAACGGCAGCTTTTCATAGTCGTAGTAGCGGCTGCTGCCGGGAGTCACGTCCAGGTCGAGCCTGCCGACGGTGCCGTATTCCTTGCGGGCCCACCAGTCCAACGCCGGAAGCCCCGGCGCGAGGGTGTCCACCGCAAAGAACGTTCCGGCTCCGGCCGCAAAGGTATTCCGTGTCAGGAAGTCGCGGGGATATTCGTCCAGCCCTGCCAGTGCAGCCATGTCGATGCCGGGCTTGCCGGCCAGATTTCCCTCCAGGAGGGAGGAAATGTCGCTGGCGAGTCTATTCACCTCCGCGCAGACGCCGCTCAGCCAGGAAGAAAGGGTAGCGGCAGCGTGTGCGACTTCAGCGGCGGGCATCATTGACCATCCTGGGTTGATTGGGCGTAGCCGAGGGTGAGCTTCTTGTCGATGAGGTGGAAAATGTTCCGCCGGATGTGCTCAAGGACAAGGTTCTGGGCTTTCTCCGGCTGGTCCTGGGCAACTGCCCGGACCAGTTCCAAGTGTTCAGCGGTTGCCTGCTCAGGGTCAAATGCCACGGTGAGCGGAGTCCAAAGCTGCTGCACTGTTTCTTCCTGAAGCCGGATCTCGGCATTGGCAAGCCGTGGTGACTGTGCGGCGATGGCCATTTCTATGTGGAAGCGGCTATCCGCAGGTGCGCGCAGTTCAGGGGTATCGGCCAGGACCAAAGCCCGGGCAAGTTCCTGCAGGCGTTCGCAGTCGTGTGCTTCGGCACGCTCACATGCGAGGCGGACGGTGGTGGCGGCGATGGCGGAATGTTCGTCACCGATGTCACGGATTTCGGAGATCGACGTCGAGAGGAACCAATCGCGTATCGCATCGGTCTGCGTACGCGGCTGGCTGACGACAAAAGTTCCACCGCTGCGGCCCCTGCGGGTCTCGACAACTCCGCTCTCACGCAGTTCCCCCAGTGCTTCGCGAAGCGTGGCCCCGCCAACGCCAAACATTTCGGAGAGCGCCGCTTCGGGCGGCAGGCGTTCACCTACTTTGAGCAGTCCCAGGCTGATGGCCTTGGTAATTCTGTCCACGATCGCGTCGGCCCTCTCGATTTCCGGCAGGGACCGGTAGATCTGGGACTGGAATGAGGACGGCGAGGCCAAAAGTCTGCGCTCCGGGGAATGAGATATGGGGTGGTTCGATGACAAGCAGTCCGGACAACATAGGCAGGACTTAACTCGTTTCCCAGAGTCTATGCAATAAATCCCTCAAAACTGCGGTTTTCCGGGCCCTGTCCGGTCCACCTACCCTGGGCCGGTAGGGAGCACCAATCCTTAAGTGTAGTTAGAACCGTCAGAAAACAGTGTTACCCCTGCCCGTTCCCTTCGGGAGTATGGATATCAACCAGAAAGCGTCGTTCGGCTCCACAGGCCAACGACCGAATAGAAGGGGAAAACATCGTGACTACGACAGCAAGTGCAGTTCGTACCGGGTACAGCAGCACAGATGACATTGTCCGGAATCTCTCTCTTGTCAGGGACGAGATCACGGACACCGCGGCCAAGCTCGACGAGCAGCAGCTGGCCGACCTGGCCCGTCACCTCAGCCATCCCGGCCGGGTGTTCGTCGCCGGAGCCGGCCGCAGCGGCCTGGTGCTCCGGATGGCTGCCATGAGGCTGATGCACCTGGGCCTGAACGTCCACATCGCCGGTGACACCACCACACCCGCAATCGCTTCCGGCGACCTGCTCCTGGTGGCCTCCGGATCGGGAACCACCTCGGGCGTAGTCAAGTCAGCCGAGACAGCAGCCAAGGCGGGGGCGCGGATTGCCGCGTTCACCACGAACGCGAGCTCACCGCTTGCCGGCCTGGCCGACTCCGTGGTGATCATTCCCGCCGCGCAGAAGACCGACCACGGCTCGAGCGTTACCCGCCAGTACTCAGGGTCCCTCTTCGAGCAGGTCCTGTTCCTCGCCACCGAAGCCATCTTCCAGTCCCTGTGGGACAACACGGATGTACCTGCCGAGGAGCTTTGGCTCAGGCACGCAAACCTCGAGTAATCGAGACACAGATTTCACCAACCGCAGTACCTGATCAAGTTTCAACACCAACCGCATTTCTCAACAGAAGGAAAAACACCATCATGAAGCTCCAAGTTGCTATCGACCTGCTGACCACCGAAGCCGCCCTCGAACTCGCCGGCCAGGTCGCCGAATTCGTTGACATCATCGAGCTGGGCACCCCGCTGATCAAGGCCGAAGGCCTCTCAGTCATCACGGCGATCAAGAACGCCCACCCGGACAAGGTTGTCTTCGCTGACCTCAAGACCATGGATGCCGGCGAGCTCGAAGCCGACATCGCGTTCAAGGCCGGCGCTGACCTGGTCACCGTGCTCGGTGCTGCCGATGACTCCACCATCGCCGGTGCCGTCAAGGCCGCCAAGGCCCACAACAAGGGTGTTGTCGTTGACCTCATCGGCATCGAGGACAAGGTAACCCGTGCCAAGGAAGTCCGCGCCCTGGGTGCGAAGTTCGTTGAGATGCACGCCGGCCTGGACGAGCAGGCAAAGCCCGGCTTCGACCTGAACGGTCTGCTCCGTGCCGGCGCTGAAGCCCGCGTTCCGTTCTCCGTTGCAGGCGGCGTCAAGCTCGCCACCATCGGTGACGTCCAGAAGGCCGGTGCCGATGTCGCCGTTGCCGGCGGTGCCATCTACGGTGCAGCCGACCCGGCACTGGCAGCCAAGCAGCTCCGCGCGGCCATCAACTAACCAGCCGGTTGACGGAGGCGTCCCGCACTCCCAACACGTCGCGGGATGCCACCTCCGGGCTGCAGGACCTCGTTTTTGAGGGCCTGCAGCCCGGAATGTCTTTCCTGTACTGCCCGCGGAGATACGTTTCCGCGGGCAGTACGGTTCCGTGCTGAATCCGATTCCAAAAACACAACACCCCAATGACGTGGGGTTGGCACATGGGCGCACCAAGACCCATGGGAAGGAACTGTTCATCATGCGTAGTCAGGCCACACATAATTTAGAAGTAGTTGTTACCGAGCCAAGCCGTCTTTACGAGCTGCTCGACGATGCCGAGGCCACCCTCCGCCAGGTAGCCAGGCCCCACTGCTATTCCGGCATTCTGGTCACCCGCCACACTCCCAGCCGTTACACCCTCGCCCTCAGCGACACCGTTCCCTACGGTGAGACCCGCGAGCAGATCCTCTCCTGACCGCCGGTCCGCGGCCGCGCCACCCTGTCGAAAGTTAGAAGCCACCATGTCACTTACGTACGTTGATCCAAGTGTGAGGCCCGTGCAGAAGTCCGTGCGTAATCCGTTGCGGGATCCGCGGGATCGTCGTTTGAATCGCATTGCGGGTCCGTCCTCCTTGGTGCTCTTTGGGGTGACGGGGGATTTGGCACGGAAGAAGCTGATGCCGGCTGTGTATGATCTGGCGAACCGGGGGTTGTTGCCGCCGAGTTTCGCGTTGGTGGGGTTTGGCCGGCGTGAGTGGTCGGATGAGGATTTCGCGGCGGAGGTGAAGGCTGCGGTGCTGGCGTCTGCGCGGACCCCGTTTGATGAGGCGGTGTGGAACCAGCTCGCGGAGGGTATCCGTTTTGTCCGGGGCGCGTTTGATGATGATGACGCGTTTGAGCGGCTTGGTGAGGTCATTGATGAGCTCGATGAGGTCCGCGGGACGCGGGGGAACCACGCGTTTTATCTCTCGATCCCGCCGAAGGCGTTTGAGCAGGTCTGCCGGCAGTTGTCCAAGCACGGCCTCGCGCAGGGTGATGGGGAGAAGTGGCGGCGGGTGGTGATCGAGAAGCCGTTCGGTCATGACCTGGACTCTGCCCGGGCACTCAATGACATTGTGGAGTCGGTGTTCCCGGCGGATGCGGTGTTCCGGATTGATCATTATCTGGGCAAGGAGACGGTTCAGAACATTCTGGCGTTGCGGTTCGCGAACCAGTTGTTCGAGCCGTTGTGGAACGCGAATTACGTGGACCATGTCCAGATCACGATGGCCGAGGATATTGGCACCGGCGGCCGGGCGGGGTATTACGACGGTGTGGGCGCGGCCCGCGACGTGATCCAGAACCACCTGCTGCAGTTGCTCGCGTTGACGGCGATGGAGGAACCGATCTCCTTTAACGCCGATGATTTGCGGGCGGAGAAGGAAAAGGTCCTCGCCGCGGTGAAGCTCCCGGAGGATTTGTCCACGCATTCGGCGCGGGGTCAGTTCGCCGGCGGCTGGCAGGGCGGGGAACAGGTCCAGGGCTACCTGGAAGAAGACGGGATCCCCGCGGATTCGAAGACCGAAACGTTCGCGGCGATCCGGGTCGATATCCACACGAGGCGCTGGGCCGGGGTCCCGTTTTATTTGCGGGCCGGGAAGCGGCTGGGGCGTCGGGTGACGGAGATCGCGGTGGTGTTCAAACGCGCCCCGAACCTGCTCTTCCGTGACCACGGGGAGGATGATTTCGGGCAGAACGCTGTGGTTATCCGGGTCCAGCCCGATGAGGGCGCGACGATCCGGTTCGGGTCCAAGGTTCCGGGCACGCAGATGGAAGTCCGGGACGTGACGATGGACTTCGGCTACGGGCATTCGTTTACCGAGTCCTCCCCGGAGGCGTATGAGCGGCTGATCCTGGACGTGCTCCTGGGCGAACCGCCGTTGTTCCCGCGGCATGAGGAAGTGGAACTGTCCTGGAAGATCCTGGACCCGTTCGAGGACTACTGGGCCTCCCTGGCGGAGCAGCCCGAACCCTACGCCCCCGGGTCCTGGGGCCCTGCCAGCGCCGATGAGCTGCTGGCCCGTGACGGACGAACCTGGAGAAGGCCATGATCGTAGACCTGCCGGACACCACCACCTCGAAGATCTCCAAGAAGATCATGTCCCTGCGCGAGCAGGGCGGCGTGATCGCCCTGGGCCGGGTCCTGACCCTGGTGGTCGTGACCCGGTCCGGGCTCGAGGAAGAAGCGATCGAGGCCGCGAACGAAGCCAGCCGGGAACACCCCTGCCGGATCATCGTGCTCGCCGACGCCGGCGCCGAGGCCCCGAACCGGCTCGACGCCCAGATCCGGGTCGGCGGGGACGCCGGCGCCTCGGAAGTGATCGTGCTGCGCGGCTACGGGGAACTCGCGCACGAGTCCGAGTCCCTGGTCGCGGCACTGTTGCTCCCGGACGCCCCGATCGTGGCCTGGTGGCCGCACGGGGCACCGGAGAACGCCTGCGAAACCTCCGTGGGGAAGATCGCGCACCGCCGGATCACCGATTCCGCGAACGAACCCGATCCCCAAAAGGCGCTCGAGAACATCCGGGCCACCTACAAAGCCGGCGACACCGACCTCGCCTGGACCAGGCTCACGAACTGGCGGATCCAGCTCGCCGCCGTCCTGGACCAGACCGACGGGTCCCCCGTCACCGCGGTCGCCGTCGAAGGCGCCTCCGACTCCCCGTCCACGATCCTGCTCGCGGCCTGGCTGACCCTGGCCCTGGACGCACCCGTAACCATCGTCGCGGACCCCGCCGGGACCGGGATCCGCCGCGTCCGGCTCACCCGCCCCCACGGCGAGGTCCAACTCTTCCGCCCCGGCACCTCCATCGCCGAACTCACCCAGCCCGGCCAACCCGCCCAACGCATCTCCCTGCCCCGCCGCAGCCTCAAAGACTGCCTCGCCGAAGAACTCCGCCGCCTCGACCCCGACGAAGTCTTCGGAGAAGTGATTACCAACCTCCCCACCGCAACGATGCAGCAGGACCCCCTGATGACGTTCACGTGCAGCGGGGAACCGGAACGTAACAAGGACCGCCAGTCACTGATCACCGTTTAACGGGACCGCGCAACCGAAGACGTGGAACCCCAACGCGTCAGTTAGATTGGCACTTGGTGCCGATTCACCGGATCCGGACGGATCCAGGAAAGGAACACAAGAATAATGGTCCACAAAGTACAGGCCGTCATCGCCAGGGAGAAGAACGCCCCGGTTTCGCTGGAGACCATCCTGGTCCCGGATCCAGGGCCGGGAGAGGCCCTGGTGGACATTCTCACCTGCGGGGTCTGCCACACGGACCTGCACTACAAGCAGGGCGGCATCGGCGACGACTTCCCTTATCTGCTGGGCCATGAGGCCACGGGCATCGTCAGCGCGGTGGGTCCGGACGTCACCCAGGTTGCGCCGGGTGACCGGGTGATCCTGAACTGGCGGGCCGTCTGCGGGGAATGCCGCGCTTGCGCCAAGGGTCAGCCGCAGTACTGCTTTAACACGCACAACGCGACCCAGAAGATGACGCTCGAGGACGGTACGGAACTCTCGCCCGCGCTGGGCATTGGCGCCTTCGCGGAGAAAACGCTTGTTGCCGCCGGGCAGTGCACCAGGATTGACGACGACGCCGATCCCGCCGCCGTCGGGCTGCTCGGCTGCGGTGTGATGGCCGGCATCGGTGCGGCCATTAACACGGGCGAGGTCAAGCGCGGCGAATCCGTGGCCGTCATCGGCTGCGGCGGCGTGGGCATCGCCGCGATCGCGGGCGCAAAGCTGGCCGGCGCCACCACCATCATCGCGGTGGACATCGACGCCAACAAGCTGGAGATGGCCAAGTCCCTGGGGGCCACCCACGGGGTGGATTCCGGCAAGGAAGACCCCATCGAGGCTATCCGGGCCCTCACGGGAGGCAACGGAGCTGACGTGGTGATTGACGCCGTCGGACGCCCTGAAACGTACAAGCAGGCGTTCTACGCCCGCGACCTCGCCGGCCGCGTGGTGCTGGTGGGTGTCCCGACGCCGGACATGAAGCTTGAGCTGCCCCTGCTGGACGTCTTTGGCCGGGGAGGGTCGCTGAAGTCCTCCTGGTACGGGGACTGCCTGCCGTCCCGCGATTTCCCCATGCTCGTTGCGCACTACAAGCAGGGCAACCTTGACCTGGATGCCTTTGTCACCGAGCGGATCACCATCGACCAGGTGGAGGAAGCCTTCGCCAAGATGCATGATGGCAAGGTCCTGCGCTCGGTTGTTGAAGTTAAGACACTGAAGGAGTTCTCATGACAGTCACCATCGAAAACCTGGTCACCTCGGGCACATTTTCGCTCGACGGCGGCACCTGGGACGTGGACAACAACGTCTGGATCGTGGGCAACGACGATGAGTGCGTGATCATCGATTCCCCGCACGATGCTGCCGCGATCATCAACCAGGTCCGCGGCCGCAAGGTCCTGGCCATCCTGCTGACCCACGCGCACAACGACCACATCGGCGCGGCACGCGAGGTTGCGGCCGCCGTCGGCGCCCCGATCATCCTGAACCCGGAGGACCTGGTCCTCTGGAAGCAGGTTTACCCGGATGCGGACCCGGACCGTTACCACGGCGACGGGGACGTCTTCGAGGTGGGCGGCACGGCGCTGCTGGCCATCCACACCCCGGGCCATTCCCCGGGCTCCACCTGCTTCTACCTCGAAAGTGAGGGGACGGTCTTCACCGGCGACACCCTCTTCAACGGTGGACCCGGAGCGACGGGACGCTCCTACAGCGATTACCCCACCATCCTGACGTCCATCAGGGAACGGCTCCTCACCCTCCCGCCGGAGACCGTGGTCCGCACCGGACATGGCGATAACACCACCATTGGTGCGGAACGGGAAACGCTGGCTAAGGTTTCCCAGTAGGCAAGGACTTGAACAGCAGGATTCCGATGAGGCGCGCCAGGTCAGCTGGCGCGCCTCAACGGGCGTTTTGAACAAGAACGGCGCGAGCCGCAAAGGAAGTTGGGACAATGAAGTTCGGTAAGCAGCCCGCCCCCGTCGACGACATCAACGAGGACCACCTCGCCGTCCATAAGCCCAAAAAGGAAGCGGCCGGTGTCAAGGCTGTGCTGGTTGCCCTGGAACGCGCCGTGGCCCAGGCCGGCGTGACCCGGACCGCGCAGTCCCTGCTCCGGCTGAACCAGCAGGGCGGCTTCGACTGCCCCGGCTGCGCCTGGCCGGAATCGGCCACCAAGCGCAAAGCAGCCGAATTCTGCGAGAACGGGGCCAAGGCGGTGGCCGAGGAAAACACCCTCCGCACAGTGGGCGCGGAGTTCTGGGCCAGGCATTCCATCGCCGAGCTCTCCGGAAAAACGGAGTACTGGCTGGGCAACCAGGGCCGGCTGAGCGAACCTGTAGTGATCCGTGAAGGGGAGTCGCACTATTCCCCGATCTCCTGGGCCGACGCCTTCGACCTGGTGGGTGAACACATCCGCGCCTCCACACCGGACCGTTGCGTCTTCTACACCTCAGGCCGCACCGCCAACGAGACCGCGTTTATGTACCAGCTGTTCGCCCGCGCCCTGGGTACCAACAACCTCCCGGACTGCTCCAACATGTGCCACGAGTCCTCGGGCTCGGCGCTGAACCCGACCATCGGCATCGGCAAGGGCACCGTGTCCCTGGAGGACATCCACGACTCCGAACTCATCTTTGTGGTGGGGCAGAACCCCGGGACGAACCATCCCCGGATGCTCTCCGCACTGAAGGAATGCAAGGACAAGGGCGGCAAGGTGGTGGCCGTCAATCCGTTGCCGGAGGCCGGCCTGTTCAACTTCAAGGATCCGCAGACCGTCTCGGGTGTGGTGGGCGGCGGTACGCCGCTGGCCGACGAGTACCTGCAGATCAAGGTCGGCGGTGACCTGGCACTCTTCCAGGCACTGGGCCACCTGCTCCTGGCGGAGGAGGAACGCAACCCCGGCACCGTCGTCGACCGTTCCTTCATTGATGCACAGACCGACGGTTTCGATGCCTACCGCGACGCCCGCGGCGAGCTGGACTGGGCAGAAACCGAGAAGGCCACCGGCCTGACCCGCGGACAGATCGAAACCGTTGCCGGGATGCTCATCAAGTCCAAGGCCACCATTTTCTGCTGGGCCCTGGGCGTCACGCAGCAGCCGCACTCGGTGGACACCATCAAGGAAATGGTCAATGTCCTGCTCCTGCAGGGCAACTTCGGCAAGCCGGGCGCCGGCGCCTGCCCTGTGCGCGGGCACTCGAACGTCCAGGGTGACCGGACCATGGGCATCTGGGAAAAGCCCAAGGAATGGCTCCTCGAAGCACTGGACACCGAGTTCGGGATCGAGTCCCCGCGGCACCACGGCTACGATGCCGTGGAGTCCATGGAGGCGTTTGAGCGCGACGAGGTGGACGTTTTTGTGTCCATGGGCGGCAACTTCTCGCTCGCCTGCTCGGATACCGAAACCCTGGAAGCCGGGATGCAGCGGATCGGCCTGACCGTGCATATCTCCACCAAGCCCAACCGGTCCCATATTGTGCACGGCCGCACGTCCCTGATCCTGCCCACGCTGGGCCGTACGGACAAGGACGACAAGCACCCCAAGGGCGCGCAGTTCCTGTCCGTGGAGGACTCCATGTCCGTGGTCCACTCCACCCAGGGCAGGCTCCAGCCTGTGTCCGAGCACCTGCTGGCCGAACCGGTCATCGTGGCACGGATGGCGGAAGCGACCTTCGGGCCGGACCACTCCGTGGACTGGAAAGCCATGGCCGAGGACTACGACGTGGTCCGCGACCACATCTCGCGCGTCCTGCCCGGGTTCGAGGATTTCGACACCCGGGTCAGGACCAAAAACGGCTTTGTGCTGCCCAACCCGCCGCGCGATACCCGCTCCTTCCAGACGGACATCGGCCGGGGCCGCTTCACGGTCAGCCCGCTGGAATACCTGACCCCGCCGGACGGCCACCTGGTACTGCAGACCATCCGCAGCCACGACCAGTACAACACCACGTTCTACGGCCTGGATGACCGGTACCGCGGCATCTCGGGCGGCCGGCGCGTGATCCTGGTACACCCTGAGGACCTGGCGGAACTCGGGTTCGAGGACCGGGACCTCGTGGACGTGGTCAGCACGTTCCGCGGCCACGACCGGCAGGCGGACAAGTTCCGCCTCGTTGCCTACCCGACGGCGAAGGGCTGCGCCGCGGCGTACTTCCCCGAAGCCAACGCCCTGGTCCACAAGGAAAACGTCGCCAGGGAATCCAACACCCCCGGCTTCAAGGCGATGTTCGTCCGGTTTGTGCCGCACATGGCGGAGCCGGAATCAGCAGACGAATCGGCCTCGCTGTCGGCGGCCACTGCCGGCTGACGGGACAGCACAACGGCCCCGCCTCCGAAGCTGTTCAAGGGAGGCGGGGCCGTTGGGTGTGCGTTTGTTCAGCCGGTTAAGCCGTCACCGAAGTCCGTGGCTGTGCGCCAGGGCGATCGCCTCGGTGCGGGAGCCGACGTCGAGCTTCCTGAACAGGTTCCGCACGTGGAACTTGACCGTGTTCTCGCTGATGCCCAGCGTGGACGCGATGGTCCGGTTGCGGTGCCCGGCAACAAGGTGCTCGAGCACCTCGAGCTCCCTGGCAGCAAGATCCCAGCCGGCGACATCCCCGGCCGGGCTCGTCTTCTTAAGGTCCAGGGGGAGGGTGACAAACACGTCCGCACCCCAGCCCGGCATAACGTCGATCCGCAGCGTTCCGGTGAGGGCCTGGACCCGGCGGTCCAGGCGCGCGATGCTCGGCGCGTCGGCTTTGAGCGCACCCCGGCCGTCGTCGCGGACGTTGATCAGCAGGTTTTCGCCGTCGCAGTCCCACTGCGTCCGCACGCGGCTGACATCCGGCTGCTCCGTCATGGTCAGCACCAGTCCGCGGACGATCGCCCGGGCCGCGTGGGCCACCTCGCCTGGCAGGGCCCGTCCGTTGAGCGGCGGTTCGATGAATTCGATCTCGATGCCGCTGTAGCGTGTGAGCGGCCGCAGGTCATCCCGCAGGCGTTCGAAAGCCTTGGCGACAGGCTCCTTCACCAGGTCTGTTGTGCGGTCGCTGTGGGTCCGGAGCCCGATCAAAGCCTTGGCGGTGAGGTCGGTGACGGTGGTGCGGGCTGCCGCATCCTCCAAAGAGGATGAACGCAGGGCTGCAAGGAGTGTCTCCAGGGTGGTGGAGTGCAGATCGGTCAGTTCCGCCGTTACGCGGAGGCGTTCCGCGGACGCCGCGCGCGATTCGAGGAGGTACGACGGCGGCGCATCGGCCACTTTCTCGCGGATCCTCCGCGCAGTGAGCCGCCACAGATAGGTCACCAGCTCCAGCCCGTCCTTGCGCCCCGGATCGGCAGGGGGATCGGTGAGGACCAGGAGGGCGTTGCTGGAGGCGTGCTTCAGGGCGAGCACGGGGCGGGTCTTGCCGGCGAGTTCGGCCTCCCCGAACCAGGGCCCCTCATCCTTAAGGGTGGCGCGCAGCGTGTCCAGTTCGGTGATGGAGACCCGGGAAATGATGTCCTCATCGCCGGCTTTCTTCTGCGGCCGGCCCGTGCAGTCTTCGGTGAAGATCACTAAGGCGCTGCTACCCATGTAGGGCAGCGTGGCTTCGCGCAGGCGTTCTGCTATCTGGGAAAGGGGGGCATCGGCCAAGGCTGCCACGCTCTGTAACAGCGGCCACGGCAAGTCTGGAAGAGGCATTATGGATTCCTTCACGGGCTGATGGGCGACGTTGCCCATCCGGACAGCTTACCCGGGCAAAAACGTGCGTCCAACCCAAAAGGGTAGGAACAACCGTCAGAAAACAGTGTTACCCCTGCCCATTTGGTTCGCAATCATGGATATCAACCAGAAAGCATCCGTCCGGCCGCTCCAGGCCGACCAGATCCAAAAGGACAAACCGTGAACCCGACAACAAATGTGACGATCCCCGGTGCTGCAACTGCAGCAACACTCAACTGGACGCCCGCAGACGACCGCGCCGTGGACACCGCCCGTGTCCTGGCTGCGGATGCTGTGGAAAAGGTCGGCAACGGCCACCCCGGCACGGCCATGAGCCTTGCCCCGGCCGCGTACCTTCTTTTCCAGAAGCTGATGCGCCACGATCCCCGTGACCCGGACTGGCTGGGACGTGACCGGTTCATCCTGTCACCCGGCCACTCCTCGCTGACCCTGTACATCCAGCTGTTCCTTTCCGGCTACGGCCTGGAACTGGACGACCTCAAGGCGCTGCGCACCTGGGATTCGCTGACCCCGGGCCACCCTGAGTACAAGCACACGGCCGGTGTGGAGATCACCACCGGTCCGCTGGGCCAGGGCCTGGCCTCCTCGGTGGGCTTCGCGTACTCCCAGCGCCGGATGCGCGGCCTGTTCGACGCCGACGCTGCCGAGGGCACGTCCCCGTTTGACCACACCATCTGGGTCATCGCCTCCGACGGCGACATCCAGGAAGGCGTGACCTCCGAGGCTTCCTCGCTGGCCGGCCACCAGGAGCTGGGCAACCTCGTTGTGGTCTACGACGAGAACCACATCTCCATCGAGGACGACACCGACATCTCCTTCACCGAGGATGTCCTCAAGCGCTACGAGGCCTACGGCTGGCACACCCAGCGCGTGGACTGGACCGAGACGGGCGAGTACGTCGAAGACGTGCAGGAGCTCTACTCGGCCCTGCTCGCGGCGAAGGCAGAGACGTCCAAGCCGTCCATCATCTCGCTGCGGACCATCATCGGCTACCCGGCACCGAAGAAGCAGAACACCGGCAAGATCCACGGTTCCGCCCTCGGCGCCGAGGAAGTGGCCGGCCTGAAGTCCGTCCTGGGCTTCGACCCGGAGAAGTCCTTCGAGGTGGACCAGGACGTCCTGGCCCACGCCCGTGCCGTGGTTGACCGCGGTGCAGCCGCCCGCAGCGAATGGGATTCCTCGTTCGAGGCTTGGCAGCAGTCCAACCCGGAGGGCGCAGCCCTGCTGGAGCGGATCGAAGCCAAGCAGCTTCCCGCGGGAATCGACGCCGCCCTGCCGGTGTTCGAAGCAGGCAAGGACGTTTCCACCCGTGCAGCGTCCGGCAAGGTCCTGAACGCACTCGGCCCGGTCATGCCCGAACTCTGGGGCGGCTCGGCTGACCTCGCCGAATCCAACAACACCACCATCGAAGGATCGGCGTCGTTCATCCCGGTTTCCCGCTCCACCGATGCGTGGAAGGGTAACCCCTACGGCCGTGTCCTGCACTTCGGCATCCGCGAGCACGCCGCGGCCTCGATCGTGAACGGCATCTCGCTGCATGGCCGGACCCGCGCGTTCTCCGGCACGTTCCTGATCTTCAGCGACTACCAGCGCCCGGCCATCCGCCTTTCCGCCCTGATGGGTGTCCCGTCCATCTACGTCTGGTCGCACGACTCCATCGGCCTGGGCGAAGACGGACCCACCCACCAGCCGGTGGAACAGCTCTCCACCCTCCGTGCCATCGTGGGCCTGGACGTTGTCCGCCCCGGTGACGCGAACGAGGTGGGCATCGCGTGGAAGACCATGCTGGAGAACCACGAGAACCCGGCCGGCATCGTCCTGACCCGTCAGAACGTCCCCACCTTCGCCCGTGGCAACGGTGCGGCACAGGGTGACACTTTTGCCTCCCCGGCGGGTGTGGCCAAGGGCGGCTACGTGCTGGCCGAAGCGGCCAAGGACGGCGCCACCGTCCCGGCCGACGTGCTGCTGATCGCTACCGGTTCCGAGGTCCAGCTGGCCGTCCAGGCCCGCGAAGCCCTCCAGGCCGAAGGCATCGCCGCCCGCGTCATCTCCATGCCGTGCGTTGAGTGGTTCAACAAGCAGGACGCCGCCTACCGCGAGTCCGTGCTGCCCGCCGCCGTCAAGGCCCGCGTCTCGGTCGAAGCCGGCCTTGCCCTGGGCTGGCGGGAGTTCGTCGGCGACGCCGGCCGCTCCGTCTCGCTTGAGCACTACGGCGCTTCGGCTGACTACAAGCGCCTCTTCAAGGAGTTCGGCATCACCGCGGAGGCAGTCGCCGCCGCAGCCAAGGACTCCCTGGCCGCTGCCCGCAACTGACCAAAACCAGCACTGCGGCCAGCGCCGCGGGACGGCCTCATGGGGGACGTCCCGCGGCGCGGCCGCGAATTGTCACCAGTCCATAATTTTTTGAAGGAAGTAGCAGAAGCCATGACCAACGCAACCCCCACTGCACAGCTGTCCAACGCCGGTGTGTCCATCTGGCTTGATGACCTCTCGCGTGAGCGTCTCGCCAGCGGCAGCCTGCAGAAGCTCATCGACGAAAAGAACGTGGTGGGCGTAACCACCAACCCGTCCATCTTCCAGGCCGCGATCACCTCCGGCTCGGACTACGACGCAAAGATCGCAGAACTCGCAGCCCAGGGCGCCGGCGTCGAGGAGACCATCTTCGAAATCACCACCACCGACGTCGCTGACGCCTGCGACCTGTTCGCACCGATCGCAGCCGCCACCAACGGCGTCGACGGCCGTGTGTCCATTGAGGTTGATCCCCGGCTGGCCTGGGACACGGCCGGCACCATCGCCGAGGCCAAGAACCTCTACAAAAAGGTGGACAAGGACAACGTCCTCATCAAGATCCCCGCAACGCTCGAAGGCCTCGAAGCCATCACGGCAACCCTGGGCGAAGGCATCAGCGTCAACGTGACCCTGATCTTCTCCCTGGACCGCTACCGCGCCGTCATCAACGCCTTCCAGTCCGGCCTCGAACAGGCCAGGGAAAACGGGCACGACCTGTCCACGATCCACTCGGTTGCCTCGTTCTTCGTCTCCCGCGTGGACTCCGAAATCGACAAGCGCCTTGACGCCCTCGGCACCGACGAAGCCAAGGCCCTCAAGGGCAAGGCCGGCGTGGCCAACGCCCGCCTGGCCTACCAGGTCTACGAGCAGCTCTTCTCCACCGACCGGTGGGAGGCCCTGGCCGAAGCCGGAGCCCGTCCGCAGCGTCCCCTGTGGGCTTCCACCGGCGTCAAGGACCCGGCTTACCCCGACACCCTGTACGTGACGGGACTGGTTGCTGCCGACATCGTCAACACCATGCCGGAGAAGACCCTGGACGCCACGTTCGACCACGGCGTGGTCACCGGGGACACCATCACCGCCACCTACGCGGAGTCCAAGGCCGTGCTGTACGCACTGGACGCGCTGGGCGTTTCCTACAACGAGGTAGTTGCCCTTCTCGAATCCGAAGGCCTGGACAAGTTCGTGGCCAGCTGGAAGGAACTGCTGGCCGACGTCGAAGGCGCCCTCGCCACCGCACGGAAGGCATCCTGACCCGAGCTCTGACTGCTACCGAAAGGCAGACATCATGTCCGCATCACCCCTGAACTGCTGCATCAACCCCAGCATCCTCTCGGCCGACTTCGTCAACCTCGAGGCCGAGCTCGCCCGCATTAGCAACGCCGATGCCGTGCACGTGGATGTTATGGACAACCACTTTGTGCCGAACCTGACCATCGGCCTGCCTGTTGTGGAACGTATCCAGAAAGTCAGCCCCGTCCCCCTGGACGCCCACCTGATGATCGCCAATGTGGACCGCTGGGCACCGCTGTACGCCGACGCCGGCCTCAGCTCGGTGACCTTCCACGTGGAGGCATCGGAAGCCCCCATCAAACTGGCCCGGGAACTGCGGGCCCGCGGGGCCAAGGCGGGCATGGCACTTCGCCCGGCCACCCCTGTGGAGCCCTACCTGGACATGCTCTCCGAACTGGACATGCTGCTGATCATGACCGTTGAACCGGGCTTTGGCGGCCAGGCATTCCTGGACGTTATGCTGCCGAAGATCCGCCGCGCCCGCGCTGCGGTGGACGGTTCAGGGGTGAACGTGGCCATCCAGGTGGACGGCGGCATCACCGAGGAAACCATCACCCGGGCCGCGGAGGCAGGTGCCAACGTCTTCGTGGCCGGGTCCGCCGTGTACGGCAAAGCCTCACCGGAGGATGCCATCGAGTCACTGCGCACCAACGGGCAGCTCGCCTTCGGCCGGACGGCCCTCAACCTCAGCAACCCTGCACCCCAACCAGTCTGAAGGACCCCTCATGCGCGTTCATATCGCAACCGACCACGCCGGTCTGGAGCTAAGCTCCCACCTCATCGATGCACTGTCTGCCAGCGGCTACGAGATGGTGGACCACGGGCCGGCCGCCTATGATCCCGAGGACGACTACCCGTCGTTCTGTATTAACGCAGCAGCAGCTGTTGTGGCCGATCAGGCCGCCGGCGTTGACGCCCTCGGGATTGTGCTGGGCGGCTCGGGCAACGGTGAGCAGATCGCCGCAAACAAGGTTAAGGGGGTCCGCGCCGCGCTGGCCTGGAACCTCGACACGGCGAAGCTTGCCCGCGAGCACAACAACGCCAACGTTGTGGCGGTGGGCGGGCGGCAGCACACCGTTCAGGAGGCCACCGAACTGATCGAAGCGTTCCTGGCGGAACCCTTCAGCAATGCCGAGCGCCATGAGCGCCGCATCGGCAAGATCGCGACCTACGAAACCACCGGTGAGGTGGCCGAGTAAAACCCTGGCCACGTCATTGCCCCGTCCCATGCGGCGGGGCTATGACGTGGCCGCTTTCTTTTAACAACCAAAACCAACAGCAGGAGTCAGCATGCCCATTGCAACCCCAGAGATCTACTCCGAGATGATTGACCGTGCCAAGGCCGGCGGCTATGCGTTCCCGGCCGTCAATGTCACGTCCTCGCAGACGCTGAACGCCGCGCTGCGCGGCTTCGCCGAGGCCGAGTCCGACGGCATTGTCCAGGTCTCCACCGGCGGTGCCGCGTACTGGTCCGGCGCCGCGACCAAGGACATGGTGGCCGGTTCGCTGGGCTTCGCCGCGTTCGCCCGCGAAGTGGCGAAGAACTACGGCGTCAACATCGCCCTCCACACGGACCACTGCCCCAAGGACAAGCTGGACGGTTTTGTCCTGCCGCTGCTGGCAGCATCGGAGGCCGAGGTCAAGGCCGGCCGGAACCCGATCTTCAACTCGCACATGTGGGACGGCTCGCACGAGCCGTTGAACGAGAACCTGAGCACCGCGCGGGAGCTGCTGGAGCGCACGGCCGCCGCAAAGATGATCCTCGAGGTTGAAATCGGCATCGTCGGCGGCGAGGAAGACGGCGTGGAAAACGCCATCAACGACAAGCTGTACACCACCGTTGAGGACGCCCTCGCCACCATTGAGGCCCTCGGCGCCGGCGAGAACGGCCGCTACATCACCGCCCTGACCTTCGGCAACGTGCACGGTGTCTACAAGCCCGGCGGGGTGAAGCTGCGCCCGGAGATCCTGAAGGACATCCAGGCCCAGGTGGGTGCCAAGCTCGGCAAGAACAGCCCGTTTGACCTCGTGTTCCACGGCGGCTCCGGCTCCTCGGACCAGGAAATCGCGGACGCGGTGTCCTACGGTGTGATCAAGATGAACATCGACACCGACACCCAGTACGCCTACACGCGTCCGGTGGTGGACCACATGTTCCGCAACTACGATGGCGTGCTCAAGGTCGACGGCGAGGTGGGGAACAAGAAGCTCTACGATCCGCGCGTCTGGGGCGCCTCCGCCGAAGCCGGCCTGTCCGCCCGTGTGGTCGAAGCCACCAAGCAGCTCGGTTCCGCCGGAAAGACGTTCTAAAGAAAGGTCAGCCGAACAGGACCGCTGCTTCCTCGTAGCGGTCCTGTGGGACTGTCTTCAGCTTGCCCAGGGCCTCCTGGAAATTCACGTGCTGGATATCGGTTCCCTTGAGCGCCACCATGGTGCCCCAGCGGCCCGCCACCACTGAATCGACTGCGGCCATGCCCAAACGGGTGGCAAGGACCCGGTCAAAAGCCGACGGTACGCCGCCGCGCTGGATGTGCCCCAGGATGGTGGCACGGGTTTCGATGCCGGTACGGGATTCCAGTTCCGGGACCAGCTGGTCCGCGATGCCGCCCAGGCGGGGCCGGCCGAAGGTGTCCAGGCCGCGCTCGGAGTGGGCGGACTCCATGTGGTCCGGAACAAACCCTTCGGCCACCACAACCAGGGGTGCGCGGCCGCGGGCGTGGGCTTCCTTCACCCACTGGGCGATCTGTTCGATGCTGACCTTCTGTTCCGGGATCAGGATGGCGTGGGCGCCCGCGGCCATTCCGGCGTGCAGGGCGATCCAGCCCACGTGGCGGCCCATGACCTCGGCGATCATGCAGCGGTGGTGGGATTCCGCGGTGGTGCGCAGCCTGTCAATCGCTTCGGTGGCGATCTGGACGGCGGTGTCGAAGCCGAAGGTGTAATCGGTGGCGTCGAGGTCGTTGTCCACCGTTTTGGGAACCCCCACGATTTTCAGCCCGGCGTCCGTGAGGCGCTTCGCGGCAGCCAGTGTGCCTTCGCCGCCGATGGCGATGATGGCGTCGATGCCGAGGCGGTCCATATGGGCCTTGATGACTTCAGGGCCGCCGCCGTTGTCGAAGGGGTTGGTGCGGGAGGTGCCCAGGATGGTGCCGCCCTGCTTGGCGATGCCGCGGACCATCGTACGGGGGATCTCGATGACGTCGCCCTCAACCACACCGCGCCAGCCATCCAGGAACCCGACAAACTCATGGCCGTGGACGGTTATGCCCTTGAGCACGGCGCCGCGGATGACCGCGTTCAGGCCGGGGCAATCGCCGCCGCTGGTGAGGATTCCAATTTTCATGTTCGGCTCAAATTCTGGGAGATGGTTTACACGCAGAACGCCATACTGAGGCGGCTGGAAGTGTTGTGGACGACAGGCGGCAGGGCATAAACCTGCTGCAGATCCGGGGTGCGCCACACCGGACAAGCCGGAGCTGCACGTGCCGCTTCACGGTGAGACTCCTCTGGGTGACTGCCCGCCACTGACCTGCTGGTCATGTTTGGCCGCCAGGACGGCGAGATCGTGGATGAGCTGTTGCATTTCCCGGTCGCGGCCCCGGACGGGCCGGACCTGGGAGAGGGGAACAGGCTTCCTGAAGGGTGTGGGAACGGGCCGCCGGCCGGCGGGAGGCGGTGTGCGAGGCGGCTCCTTGCCCGCAGAGGGATCAATAAAGAGCATTGAGTCTCCTTAGGCTAGGCGGATTTCAACGCGGCGAGTACTGACATGGCCTCCTGAACCACGTCCCTCGCGGGGAACGACGGCCGGTTGACGCCTGCCATTTCCTCCATGACCCGGACCACCTGGCAGCTGTAGCCGAACTCGTTGTCATACCAGACGTACAGGACGAGGTTCTTGCCGTTGGAGATGGTGGCCAGGCCATCCACGATGCCGGCATGCCGGGAACCGACGAAGTCCGTGGAGACAACTTCCGGTGAATCCATGAAGTCGATCTGCTTGCGCAGGTCCGAATGGAGCGACATGTCGCGGAGGAAGCTGTTGACCTCCTCTTTGGTGGTGCCGTTTTCCAGGCTCAGGTTCAGGATGGCCAGCGACACGTCCGGGGTGGGGACGCGGATGGAACTGCCGGTGAGTTTGCCCTCAAGTTCGGGGAGCGCCTTGGCCACGGCGGTGGCGGCCCCGGTCTCGGTGATCACCATGTTCAGCGCCGCGGAACGGCCGCGGCGGTCACCCTTGTGGAAGTTGTCGATCAGGTTCTGGTCGTTGGTGAACGAGTGGACGGTCTCAACGTGGCCGTGGATCACTCCGAACCTGTCGTTGATGGCCTTCAGCACCGGGGTGATGGCGTTGGTGGTGCACGACGCGGCGGAAACGATCTGATCCGAGTCCAGGATGCTGCCGTGGTTGATGCCGTACACGATGTTCTTCAGCGCGCCCTTGCCCGGTGCGGTGAGCAGGACACGGGCCGCGCCCTTGCTCTGCAGGTGCTGGGACAGGCCCTCGGCATCGCGCCAGCGGCCGGTGTTGTCCACCACCAGGGCGTCCTTGATGCCGTAAGCGGTGTAATCGATGGTGGCAGGGTTATCCGAGTAGATGACCTGGATCCGCACGCCGTTGGCGGTGATGGTGTTGGCTTCCTCGTCCACACGGATGGTGCCCTCGAACGGGCCGTGGACCGAGTCGCGGCGCAGCAGGCTGGCACGCTTGACGATGTCCTTGTCCGAACCGCGGCGCACCACGATGGCGCGCAGTCGCAGGCCGTGGCCGCCGCCTGCCTTTTCGATCAGGAGACGGGCCAGCAGGCGGCCGATGCGGCCAAACCCGTACAGCACAACATCGGCGCTGGTGCGGTCATCAGCGCCGCGGCGGCCGACGACGTCGGCGAGTTCGTTGCGGAGGAACTCCTCCAGCGTTGCCCCGCCGCCTTCTTCCTTGAACTTCTGGTTGAGGCGGGCGATGTCGATCGCTGCCGCGCCGAGCTCCAGGCCGGCGAGGGCGTTCAGGAGCGGAGCGGTCTCCTCCAGGAGAAGCTCCTCTTTGCTGACCCGGCGTGCGAAGCGGTGGGCCTTCAGGATGTTCATGGTGGACGTGTTCACCAGGCTGCGCCCATGGATGCTTGTCACCACGTTGTTTTCGCGGTACAGCCGGCCAATCACCGGAATCATCGCCTCGGCAAGGGCCTCACGGCCCATCCACGTCACAAGGGCAGAATCTGAGGGTTGTAGCATGGGGCGTCCTTTCGCAATGGGCGGTTCTGGTGGAGCTTGGCCTAGCCTCCATCGTCCTGTCATTTGCGGATAGGGGAAACGCCATTTCGGGATGGTTTTGACTACCCCAATGGGTAGTCTGAACGGCGCGCCGAGGCGCTGTACCGACGCTTCCCCACCCGAACAGACTGGGCTACAGTGCCTCTAACTGGTCAGCCACCAGCCCGCCGGAGACGTTGCCGGCGAGTATAAGCAGAAAGGCATAATCACATGAGCATTACTTTCCAGCCCACCGAACTGTTCAAGGGGAAACTGGACGAGGGCCCGCTCGGCCCGCCGTTGGCCGATGTGTTGGGCGACGAGATCCCAACACGAATTGGCATTCCCTTCACCAGCGAGGACTCCCGCATCCTCTCCGGCGTCTGGGAAGCCGATCCGGGCCTCTCACGCTGGGAGTTCCTCGAGCGCGGCGAGGCGATTCACGTTCTGGAAGGCCGCATGGTGGTCACCGAGGACGGCGCTGAGCCGATCCCCCTCGAGGCCGGAACCGCCGCGATCTTCCCGATCGGGTGGCAGGGGACATGGGAGATCCAGGAGCGGATCAGGAAGTTCTTTGTGATTTTCGCGGCCTGATCAACATCAACGGAGGGTGGGTTCAATGAGCAGACGGTTGATTGACGGCTTTGACGGAGTGCTGGCGGACCTCGACGGCGTCGTGTACACCGGACCGAGGGCCATCGATGGCGCTACCAATGCACTCGATAAGCTCGAAGGTGAGGGCAAGAGCCTGGCTTACGTCACAAACAACGCGTCGCGCTCATCAGAGGAGGTTGCCACCCACCTCCGGGAATTAGGGGCGCCTGCCACCGCTGGGCAGGTGTTCGGATCCGCGCTGGCCGGTGCAGAACTGCTGGCCGCCAAGATGCCCACAGGCGCCACTGTGCTCGTCGTAGGCAGCCAGATCCTTGCAGACGCCGTCAGGGCCCAAGGGCTCGTCGTCGTACCAAGCTCGGATCACCGGCCAGACGCGGTCATCCAAGGATTTTCCCCTACCCTCGGCTGGAAGGACCTGGCAGAAGCCGCTTACGCGGTCACAGCAGGTGCCACTTGGGTAGCGACAAACATGGACATGACCCTCCCGCGGGAGCGGGGGTTCGCTCCCGGCAACGGGTCGCTGGTGGCCGCTGTTGCCGCTGCCACCGGCAAGTCGCCCCTGGTAGCAGGAAAACCAGAAGCAGCTCTTTTCGAGACGGCGGCCCGCCACTCCGGCGTTGAGCACGCTCTCGTCGTCGGCGACCGGCTGGACACCGATATCCTCGGGGGGAACCGCGCGGGCATGGCCACAGTTCTGGTTCTCACCGGCGTGGACTCCGTCCAAACGGCGCTGGCTGCGCGCGTGGACGAGCGGCCGGACTACATGATTCGTTCTCTGGGCGAAATCTACGACGAGTACCCAGCGATTACGGCCGACGACGGCAGCTACTCCTGTGGGACGGCAGTGGCCCGGGTTACGGGACCAGCGGTAAGTGTCCATGGCAGTGAAGGCGACCTTAACAGCTGGCGCGCAGCGTGCGCCGCCTGGTGGGCAGCCCACCCGGATATGACACCGCATTCTGCGCCGGAAGTCATGTTTGCCACGGCTGGATTGGAAAGAGAAAATCAATGAGCGACATGCTGCGTTGGGGCATTCTGGGAACTGCCCGCATCATCCGCAAAAGTGTTCCGGCGTTGCAGGAAACGAAAAACGGGGAGGTAGTAGGCATCGCGTCCCGCACCGAGGAAAAGGCCCTGGAGTATGCCGATAAGCACGGCATCCCACAGGCGTTTGGCTCGTACGAGGCGCTGCTCGCTTCGCCGGACATCGACGCCGTGTACATCGCCTTGCCGAACGCACTGCACCGTGAGTGGATCCTCAAATCCTTGGACGCAGGCAAGCATGTCCTCTGCGAAAAACCCCTGGCGATGAGCGCCGCCGAGTGCGGGCAGATTGCGCGCAAGGCCGAGGCGACCGGGCTTAAAGTCCTGGAAGGCTTTATGTACCGCTTTCACCCGCGTTTCGAAAAGCTGCAAGAGCTGCTGGCAGCCAACGCGGTGGGCAAGCTGACATTTGTCCACGTCGCGCATTCCTTTGACGCGGGCTTTGACGCGGGCGGAGAGGATAACATCCGCTGGTATGCAGGGCTCGGCGGTGGCGCACTGTTTGATACCGGGTGCTACGTCGTCAACATGAGCCGGATGGTCACGGGGCAAGAGCCGGCTCACGTCGCCGCCTTTGGCAACTACCGGGACGCCAACGACGGCGGCCGGATCGACACGAGCATTGCGGGCATGCTCCGCTTTCCCGGCGGCGCAACCGCGCTTTTTGATACCGGAGTCAACCTCGAGCGCCGTAACTTCCTGGAAGTAACCGGAACTGAGGGACGGCTCTATCTCGACAATCCTTTTGGGCTCCTGGAAGAGGATTCGGTTTTGGAGGAGCATCACTTCGGACAGGACACCATCCGTCACACGATCAAGGGTGCAAACCATTTCGTCCGGATGGGCGAACATTTCGCCGACAGCGTCCTGAACGGTACCCCGCTCCGCTACGACCTCGCCGACGCGGCAGGCAACGCGCGGGTGTTGGAAGCTCTTGACCAAGCGGCGCGGCAGCATGAGGCGTCTGTACAGGAGCCGCTTTCTGTTACTGGCCCAGGCGTCAGCTGAGAACTTAACGCTCGAGCCCCCGGACCGCTCCGGTTCCGGGGACGTGCACCCAGCCTATTCCGCCGCCGAATCGGACGGCGCAGCCGCATGTAGTGCACCACCATTTGCCGTGCAACCACCGGCGTTCAGTTCCTCTTGGGCAGGGGCTGAGCTCCCGGTTATCGGTTTCAATGCCGGCCCGCACCATGGCGGCCAGCATGACACGGACATCGGTCTCGTAGACGTCCATCGCGTGGAAGTCGCGCAACCCGCATCCGGCACCGTGCAGGCACGCGGCGTCGTGCAGCTGACGGGCAATCGCAACCACCACGTCGTTGTTGACGGTGACGTTCAGGACGGGCGCCGTGAAGCCTTGATCTGGGTAGGTCGAGGGGGCTGGGAGGTCCGCAAAAGAATCATCATCGAACAGGTCGTTCATCGTAGCGGTCATTGGAGCTCCTGGTTATTGCTTTGCCGGCCCTGCGGCATCGTGTAACGCAAGTCACTTCTTGCGTGCAAGCAAACCTACGCCCTCTAAATCATCTAGTCCAGAGTTTTTTATTTGTTGCTGAGGTGCGGACCTATATGTCCCCCAGGCTTGGTCAGCGCGCCCCGTCGGAAGCACTAGCGCTACGCGTTCGTGGGGACGCTTTCGGCGGGCCGCACGATTTCCACCAGCGGTTCGATGTAGCGGGCGGCCAAGGGGCCGACGACGGCCATGATGAGCACGTAGGCAGTGGCCAGGGCAGCCAGTTCCTGCGTGACGGCGCCGGATGCCACTGCCAGTCCGGCGATGACGATCGAGAATTCGCCACGGGCTATCAGCGCAGCGCCGGCACGGAGACGGCCGGGGCGGGCAATGCCGGCCCGCTTCGCGGCCCAGATGCCGGTACCCATTTTGGTCGCCGCTGTGACAAGAGCGAGGACGAGCGCCCAGCCAAGTACGGGTGGAATGGTGGCAGGATCGGTGTTCAGCCCGAACGCTACAAAGAAAATCCCGGCAAAGAGGTCGCGCAGCGGTGTAAGGACACGCGTGGCTCTGTGTGATGCGGCACCGGAGATGGCGATGCCAAGCAAAAACGCGCCCACTGCCGCGGATACCTGCATTGATGATGCCACGCCGGCTACGAGCAGGGCCGCACCCAAAATGTTCAGGAGGAACACCTCGGAGTTCTCGCTATGGACAGCCTTGGAGACCCGATGTCCGTGGCGCAGCGCAACCGTGAGGACCACGCTGACCACAGCCAGCGCAATACCCACCGTTGTGAGGCCGCTCAGGAAGCTGGTGCCCGCAAGAATGCTGGTGAGGACGGGAAGATAGACCGCCATGGTCAGGTCTTCAAACACAAGGATGGAGATCACCACGCGGGTTTCGCGGTTGCCCAGCCAGCCCAAGTCAGTGATCACCTTCGCCGCGATTCCGGACGAGGAGATGTACGTGACACCCCCCATCACCACGGCTCCCACAAACCCCCAGTTCAGGAGGAGGGCGAGGGCTGCCCCCGGCAGGAAGTTCAGGACGAGGTCAAGGACTCCCGCCTGCCACGACCGCCGCAGCCCGGTGAAAAGTTCCGATGCCGTGTATTCCAGCCCCAGCATGAGCAGCAGCAGGATGACGCCAATCTCGCCAAAAAGGTGCGCGGAGTCCTTCATGCCTTCGAGCTCGACGATCCCTCCTGTGCCAAAGGCGAGCCCACCCAGGAGATAGAGCGGGATGGGCGACATTCCGAACCGTCCGGCAAGCCTCGCTAACAGGCCGAGGGAAAATACAACGGCCCCCAGTTCGATGAGGCTCAGGGCTAAGGGATTCATGGCCACTTCCCGGGGTAGGACGGCTTCCGCTCCGGAGCTTTCATCAGGGCAAAATATGCACTGGTTATGCCGACATGGTGGCGAACATCAGCGCCATGACAGCAGCGCCGAGAGCCTCGCGACCATGGTCGGCGCGGACGGAGTGCTGCGGAGCCGTTCGGCCGCGGGCAGCGGGTTCTGCTGCCCGGCGGCGCAGTAGAAGAAGGAGGAAAACCACCGCTGCAGTTCCGAAGAATACCGTGAGCGGCATGGCAAGAGTGGATAGGTGGTCCAGTCCTGATGCCACCGGGTTTTGGACCCCCAGTGCCAGTGCGTGATGGGCGTGCGGCGTTGACGATGCAGCTGCAGGAACGATTTCCTGGCCGGTGCCGGGAGCGCGGGCCATCATTGCGAGCATGAGGGCCGCGCCGGCCATAGTGAGGCTGTGATAAACGCATTTCAGGCGGTCCTGGCTGCCCGCGCAAAGTATTTTGAATTCCGGCCGGGCGACCGCCTGAATCACAAACCACAGTGCCGCGCCGGCGAGGACTGCGATCTGGGCCAGCATGGTGGACGGCACGAGGTTCCACAACATGGCGGCCATCAGGACGGTCATGAGGGCATGGAGGCCTTTGTTTACTTGGTCCGTGAGGTGGCGGGACCTTGCCGCCTGAAGAAGGTAATGGCTGGCGCAAAGCAGCAGGACGGCCGTGAGAGTCCAGGTAACTGCGGGGTCATTGAACACGCGAATCACGCTCTACTTCGATGGGGGGTTAATGGGAGCGGTCCCCGGTGCGACTGTCGACAGCACCGGGGACCGCCTTCCGGGCTATCCCGGCTCCAGTTTCCTGGAGCCGGGAGTACCGGTTCCGCTATGCGAGGTCCAGGACCTTTTCCCGGCCCGGTGCATCCTGATCGGACGCATCGGCCGAAGCGGCAGCAGCGGCTTCTGCTTTGGCTTTTTCGCGTCGGGTTTCATGCAGGGAATACAGCCAGATAGGCAGGTAAAGTGCCAGGACGAGGAAGCCCACCCAGGTTGAAGTCCAGCCGATTTCCAGGCTGTTCAGGTAAACAACGCCGATCAGGCACAGGGGCACGTTGAACAGGCCGAAGACCATGGCCACATGCTTCCAGCCCTTGGGGGCCTTGAAGGGCCGTTCCAGGTTTTTGAAGGCGGGGTGCTTTTTGGCCCTGACGTACGCGAAGAGGCTGATGCCGTTGGCGCAGGTGTAGCCGATTGCCGAGGCCGCAAGGATTGCCGCGGCGTTTCCCATGGAGATCAGCACCAGGTTGAAGGCGCCGATGACCAGCATGGCAATGAAAGGCGTGCCGTGACGGTTGGTTTTGCCAAACACCCTGGGCAGGTTGCCTTCCATGGACATGGAGTGCATGGCGCGGGAGGAGCCCAAGTAGGCCGTCTGGATGATCAGGACCATCGCGGCGATCAGCATGATGATGGTGATGACGGAGCCGGCCTGGCCAAAAACGGCCTGGGCCACGGGGATCAGGGGCGAGACAGCCTCGGCCTGAACGCCCTCGACACCAAGCACGCCGATGACTGCAGCCTGCAGCAGGACGTAGAGGGCGAAGCAGATGATGCCACAGGCAAGCAGCGCCTTGGGGAGATCCTTGGACGGTTTTTTGTATTCGGGGCCATAGATGGCTGCCGTTTCCCAGGCGCAGGCACTCCACTGGGCGATCCCGAAGATGCCGAACAGCATCAGGATGTGGTGCATGTCCCAGGTCCAGTCGGCGGGCCACCAGTTGCCGGTGATGTTGGCCATCTCCACGTGTCCGGTGGCAAACGGTGCCACGGCCAGGATGACCAGGGGGATCAGGGAAATCGCGGCAAGGACGTATCCCAGGATTGCGCCGTCTTTGAGGCCGAACCAGTTCACGATGAACAGCATGCTGAATATCACCACGCCGGAGACCAGTGCGAGCTGGTACTCGGTGAAGGTTTCGCTCAGGACCGGGAACATTCCGTGGAGGTAGCTTCCGGCCGTGATGGCGAAGATCGCCAGGATGGGGTTCCAGCCGAACCAGTAGCTCCAGGCGGTGAAACCGCCGATCAGTTTGCCCTTGTCGTACTTGCCTTTGTAGTTCTCGGTGCGGAAGACATGCTGCGCGAAGCCTGGCAAGCCGGAAGCCTTGGGGAAGGTGGTGGCCATTTCGGCATATGCGGCGTTCTGCATAAAGCCTTGAAGGACGGATACGCCCCAGATGAGGATTGCTGCGGCAGATACGTACATTGGCAGGTAGCCCAGCGAGGGCAGAATCAGCATGGGAACACCCAGCGCGATGGCCGCGCCCTGCTTCCAGTTAATTGACCTTTTCAGGTCACCCACTTCATCCAAATGCTTGTCACTCATAACATCTCCTTCGATGAACTGAACGTCGTGTGATCTTTACTGCCGGGACGCCCGTTGGCGGCCAGCGAGTATGGGACGGACCCCGATGCGCGAACGACCAGGCACGTAGGAAGGTCCGAGGGAATTTCGCCTTGTGGCGAGGCGGCTCCGCGGGAGCGCTGTGACGAATCACTGCGCCCCCGCGGAGTGGGTTAAGGAGTGTTAGTCCTTGGTGCAGCAGGTGTCGGTGGTGGTGTTGGTGCGGTTTTCGTTGGTGGGGAGGTTGAGGGTGGGGTTTTGGTCGAAGAAGCCGTGGGGTTCGAGCATGAAGCCGATGTTTTGGCGGGGCATGATGGGCCAGTCTTCGAGGCGGACGACGTGGTGCATGCCGAAGGTGTACCAGACGACGAGGTCTTGGTCGACGATGTTGCGGTCTTTTTGGGTCCAGATGTGCAGGCCGTCGTCTTCGCCGGTGGCTTGGTTAGGGAATTCGCCGGCGGCGAAGCGTTCGGTGCGGTCGTAGGCGGTGACCCAGAGGTTGTTCCGGGCGAACTGGGCTCGTTTGGAGACGTAGGATTCATCGCCGGCGGCGAGTTGGATGCCGTCGGTGGGGATCAGGCGGTAGGCGACGGGTTCGTTGACGATGTTTTTGCTGTCGCGGTTGGCGATCTTCCAGAAGCGGTGTTTGGAGGTGTCGGTTTTGCGGATGGCGGCTTGTTCGGTTTCCAGGAGCCGGTCCACGGCCATGAAGGCGGTGTGGGTGGGGTTGTGTTCGGGGATTTCCATGTCGACTTCGTAGACGGCGTTGGTGGGGCCGTCGATTTCGAAGTCCATGCGGACGTTGAACATGTGCTGGTGGATGGGGGCGTAGAGTCCGTCGTTGTTCAGGTTCTGGCCGTAGGGGCTGTTTTCGCCGGGTTTCTGGCCGGCGGTGGAGAGGATGCCGGTGGCTTTGACGAGGAATTCGATGGATCCGTCGAGGAAGAGGTGCCAGTAGAAGGCGTATTCGTAGTTCGCGACGGTGGCGATGAAGGAGATGACGAGTTTGCGGGAGCGGCGGGTTTCGGTGGTGCCTTCGCGGAAGTCGAAGTGCTTCCAGAGGATGGAGTCGTCTTCTTCGTGCATGCAGATGGCGTTTTCGATGGTGAGGGGGTTGCCGTGGCTGTCGGCGGTGATCCCGTCGAAGTATTTGATTTCGCCGAGGCAGTCACAGCCCAGGGTGAGGGAGTTGGCCATGTTTCCGATGTTGTATTCGCCGGAGTCGAAGGCGTTCTTTTTGGCCTGGACGGGGGCGGTGTCACCGTAGGGGACGACCATTTCGGAGAGCGAGGCGCGGTTGAGCACGGGGCGTTCGACGCCCTTGTTGCGGAATTTGAGCTGGTGCAGGACCAGGCCTTCGCGGGGGGTGAAGCCGACGCGGAAGGACCAGTCGGCCCACTGGACGTGGTTGCCGGTGACGGTGAAGGAGGCGCCTTCGGGCTGGGTGATGGAGATGGGTTTGAGGTCGGTGCGGGGTTCGCCGACGTATTTGGGCAGGTAGTTCCCGGACGCGGAGGGGACGGGGATGGCCTGGTCGTCATCGACCTTGACGACCTCGCCGGAGTTCAGGTCCACGATGACGATGAAGTTCTCGATCGGGTGGGCGTAGGGGCTGTCGTCGGCTTCTTCGCGGACGAAGACCAGGGCGCGCATCAGGCGCCGGCCCAAGTCGTCTTCGCCGAAGTAGCCCACGGACCAGGGTTCGAAGCAGACCAGGGACATGTCGGTGATCCCGCGTTTGGCCAGGGCGGCCTGGACCTCGGGGTTCTGGCGGCAGGACTCTTCGCCTTCGGCGAATTCATCGAGCATGAACGGAGGGTGGATGTGCGCGGCGAGCTGGGTCCATTTGGAGACGATGCCTGATTCGAGGTCCACGATCGCTTCGTAGGACCGTGCTTCGGCGCGGTTGACCAGGACAGCGTCGGCTTCACGGGTCACAGCGGCGCCGGTGCGGAGCAGTTCCTTCTCCGGTTCGCGCAGTTCAATGCTGATGAAGCGGAATGATTCCGCGGCGGCCGGGCCGTCCTTCAGGATCGCAGCGGCCCGGGAAATCTCCTCGCGGGAGAGCGGATCAAGCGGGTGGGAAACCCCTACCCCGGTGTGAATTTCAGTGTTGAGAGTCATGGTTTTCTCCTTGGTTCTATTCAAAGTGAAGGCTCGCTGGCTTGTGGCCGGGATGGTTTCCCGGGCTGCGGCCGGCGGAATTGCCATTGCGGAATATATAAACGCCAGGATCCGCGGAATAACAGAACTATTTGTCTTTTGGCTTTGTCCGAACAACTAATTCATGTGTTCATGCGCGGCTGCATTAGAGATCACTCTCGTGCCCGTTTGAGGCTGGAGAATAAATCCTTTGCAATCAGCATCCTCATTTTCTGAGTGCCGGCCGGACCCCACTCTGGGCCCTGTTGGCGTGATGCAGATCACGTGTATTCCGTCTGTGTAAGAAAAGCTACGCCATTCAGTTCACTGCGGGCGAGCCTTTTCGGGATATCTGCGTGAGAACTTCGCGGAGGCATTTTCCCACCCCAGTTAACATGTTGGAAACATTCGGGACCGGGCCTGGAGGCCGTGGTGAGTGAGAAAGTCCGGGCAGATTTTTCCCACTGCAGTTAACATGCCGGAAACATTCACAATCACGCTCGGAGTCACCATGGGGGGCGGGGAATGCTAATGTTTTGCATCTCTGGCCGGTGACTTGTGTCACGCAAAATCAACGACGATCCTGCACGCCGGAGGGAAAGTTGGTCCCAGTGTCTGCCCGCGGTGATCGCTTCATCACGCCCCGCTCTCCGGTGGAGGGCCTGCGGCGGCGGAAGCTTTCCTTCCTGCCGGTGTTCGCGCAGTCAGTTGCTAACGTGGCGCCCGCCGGCGCCATGACCGTCATCCCGGCCTTGATCTTTCCGGGGCTTGTCTTTGGATCCGGCGGAACAGGCCTTTTGCTCACCTTTGGCGTAGCCATGGCGGTCATGGTCCTGGTTGCCTTCTGCCTGAGGCCGATGGCAAAGCGCATGGCTGCCGTCAGCGGCCTCTACAGTTACACCGCCAAGGGGCTGGGCCAGCGGACGGCAATCACCGCCGGCTGGTCCGCCATCTTCGGGTATGGCCTTGTTGCCATGGCGAGTCTGCTGGCCGTTGGCACCTATGTGTTGGAGCTGTTCATCAACCTCGGCATTCCCGCCGCAGATCCCAAGGCTTTCACGGTGCTGGTCATTGTTGCCGCCGCCGGCGCCGCCTGTTTCCTTATGATCAGGGGGATCCAGCTATCCGCATGGTCCACCCTTTTAATGGAAACCATCTCCATCGGAATCCTCGCCGTCCTGATGATCGTCTACTTCGCCGTCAATGGGCCGACGCTTGATTTCACGAGTGTGTTCGCCTGGAACGGACACCTTGATTCGTTGTCGATCGGAATCGTGGTGGCAGTCAGTGCCTTCGTCGGCTTCGAGAGCCCAACCACCCTCGGAGGGGAAGCGCAGAAACCCTTCGTCAGCGTGCCGCGGGCCATTACCTGGACTCCCATCCTGGCCGGTGTCCTCTATCTCCTCGCGGCCACAGCACAGGACGTAGCCCTCAGGGATGCGCCAGCCGGCATAACAACCAGCTCCACGCCGTTGTCAGACCTGTTTTCGCAGACGTCCCCCGCGTTCGCGGCCCTCCTCGATCTCGGAATCGCGGCATCGTGGTTTGCCTGCGCCATCGCCTCCGTCAACGCCCTGGCCCGGATATTTTTCTGCATGGGCCGCGAGGGAGTTGCCCCGCGTGCTGTCGGGCGGACACATCCTGCTTTTCGGACACCCTCGACGGCGATACTCGCCGTCATGCCTGTCGTCGCCATAGTTCCCATCGCCATCATCCTCTCCGGATCCAGTCCTGAGCAGGGACTCGCGAACCTCTTTACGCTCGGCGCCTACGGGTACCTTGGGTCCTACGTCCTTGCCAGTGCGTCCATGCCGTTTTTCCTGCGCAGGATCGGGGAGACCACTTATGCCAGCTGGATACTTGGAGCGGCAACCTCCCTGGTTCTCGGGGCTGTGCTGTGGATGGCTGCCGCCGCGTCAATTGGGACAGGGAACCTGCAGACGCTCATCTACGGCGGCGTCCTCCTTGCCAGCGTCATTTACGCGATGTACCTTCACCGCCGGTTGCCCCTTCGCCTGGCATCAGTGGGCATCTACGACGAGACCCGGCAATCGGACCTGTTCCATGGGGGCCCGGCCACATGAGCTACAGGCCAACGCACGCCGGTTCCGGACCGGCGTCGAACTCGCTCAGGATCCTGGAGACGGTGGCCCGGTTCGGCACCGGAACAACGGCGAAAGAGATCACCGATGCCCTGCGCATGCCTCCGGCCACTGCCTACAGGCTGTTGAATGCCCTTGTCGGGGACGAATACCTGGTCCGCACCTCCGATCTCCGAGGCTTCGCCCTCGGCCACGCCCTGTCAGGTCTGGTCGCCGCAGCGACCCCGCCAACCGTATGCACCGCAGCCCGCACCATCATCGACGAGTTCCGGCAGGGGGTCCGTTTTGCCGTCCACCTCATGATGTTCAGGAGCGCTTCGCTCAGGGTCGCCGAAGAAGATCCTGACTATCCGCTCCATTCAGTATTCGAGCTGCTCCGGTATCCACACGCTTCAGCGGCGGGGAAACTGATGCTCGCCGAGCTTGGTGATCCGGCCCTTGCGCTTCCGGGCGGTCAGCTGGTGAAGGTGACGGACCACACCATTACGGACAGTGGCCGGCTGAAAGAACAACTGGCAGAAATCAAGGTCGCAGGCCAGGCCTCGGAGATCAACGAACTCGAAGAAGGATCCGCCAGCCTGGCACTTCCCGTGCAGTTGCCGGACGGGTCAGCGGGCGCGGCACTGTGCCTCACCGGCCCGGCGGAACGGTTCACCGCAATCTCCGAACACGCGGAAGCAGCCCGTGAACTGACGGTACGACTGAAGCCGCTCCTGTTCTGATTCAGGAACCGTATCTGATCCAGGAACCGTGCTCCGGGCCGGCCGCGTCTGCAGCCGGCCCGGACGCATCGGTCAGCGCAGGTCGAAGCGGTCCAGCTCCATGACCTTCACCCAGGCGGACACGAAGTCATTGACGAACTTCTCCCCGCCGTCTTCGCTTGCGTAGACCTCGGCCAGTGCCCGGAGCTGGGAGTTGGAGCCGAAGACCAAATCCGCGGGCGTGGCCGTCCACCTCAGTTCGCCCGTGGTGACATCGCTGATCTCGTAGACGTTCTCCTCCGACTCCGACGCCTTCCACTTGGTGCCCGGCGAGAGCAGGTTCACGAAGAAGTCGTTGGTCAGGACCTGCGGCCTGTCGGTGAGGACGCCGTGGGTCGAACCGCCGACGTTGGTGCCGAGGGCGCGCATGCCGCCAACCAGCGCCGTCATTTCCGGGGCGGAAAGGTCAAGCAGGTATGCCTTGTCCAGCAGGAGGGTTTCCGGCTGGAGCTTCTCGCCGGGGCGCACGTAGTTGCGGAACCCGTCCGCCCGCGGCTTCAGGTACTCGAAGGACTCGACGTCGGTCTGGTCCTGGGTGGCGTCGGTACGGCCCGGACGGAACGGCACAGTGACAGGGAAGCCGGCGTCACCCGCCGCCTTCTCCACCGCTGCACAGCCACCGAGGACAATCAGGTCTGCCAGCGAGACCTTCTTGCCCCCGGCCTGGGCGGAGTTGAACTGCTGCTGCACCGCTTCAAGTGCCTGCACCGCCGTCGAAAGCTGCTCGGTTTCGTTGATCTCCCAGCTGCGTTGGGGCTCCAACCGGATGCGCGCCCCGTTGGCACCGCCGCGCCTGTCGGTCTTGCGGTATGTGGACGCGGCTGCCCATGCCGTGCCGGCGAGCTGCGAGACGGATAGTCCCGAATCCAGCAGCTTTGCCTTGAGCGAGGCGATGTCATGCTCGCCGATCAGCTCGTGGTCCGCCGCCGGGACGGGGTCCTGCCAGAGCTGCGCCTCCGGGACCCACGGCCCCAGCATGTGCGGGCCGACCGGACCCATGTCGCGGTGCAGCAGCTTGTACCAGGCCTTCGCGAAGGCGAGCGCGAAGTCGTCGGGATTCTCCAGGAAGCGCCGCGAGATCTTCTCGTATTCCGGGTCAACACGCAGCGAGAGGTCCGTGGTGAGCATTGTGGGACGGTGCTTCTTCCCGGGATCGTGGGCGTCGGGGATGATCTCCTCCGCGTCCTTGGCCACCCACTGGTGCGCTCCGGCGGGGCTTTTGACGAGCTCCCACTCGTGCCCGAACAGGATCTCGAAGAAGCGGTTGCTCCACTCGGTGGGCCGGTCCGTCCAGGTGACCTCAAGGCCGGAGGTGATGGTGTCGGCGCCCTTGCCGGTGCCGTAGGTGCTGAGCCAGCCCAGGCCCTGCGTCTCAAGGTCGGCGGCCTCGGGTTCGGGGCCGACGTGCGCGTCGGCGTCACCGGCGCCGTGGGTCTTGCCGAACGTGTGGCCGCCGGCGATCAGTGCCAGGGTCTCTTCATCATTCATCGCCATGCGCTTGAAGGTCTCGCGGATGAAAGCCGCGGCCGCCAGCGGGTCCGGGTTGCCCATCGGACCCTCGGGGTTGACGTAGATCAGGCCCATCTCCGTGGAGCCGACCTCCTCCGACATCCGGCCCTCCCCGATGTACCGCTCATCACCGAGCCAGGTGTCCTCCGGTCCCCAGAAAATCTCCTCGGGCTCCCACACATCCTCGCGGCCGAAAGCGAAGCCAAAGGTCTTGAAGCCCATGGACTCGAGCGCCACGTTGCCTGCCAGGACAATCAGGTCAGCCCAGGAAAGCTTCCGGCCGTACTTCTGTTTGACCGGCCACAGCAGGCGCCGGGCCTTGTCCAGGTTGGCGTTGTCCGGCCAGCTGTTGAGCGGCGCGAAGCGCTGGCTGCCGTCCCCGGCGCCGCCGCGGCCGTCATGGACGCGGTAGGTTCCGGCCGCATGCCAGCTGAGGCGGATCATGAGGCCGCCGTAGTGGCCGAAGTCCGCGGGCCACCAGTCCTGGGAGGTGGTCAGGACCTGCGTGATGTCCTGCTTCAGCGCGTCGACGTCGAGCTTCCGGAACTCCTCGCGGTAGCTGAAATCTGGGCCCAGCGGGTTGCCCGCCTGGTTGTGTGCGTGGAGTACGGAGAGGTCCAGCTGGTTCGGCCACCAGTCCGCAACGGTGCGTGGACGGTGGGCCTTGGGTTGCGGCGAGTCGATCGCCGGGTTTTCGCTCTCGCTGCCGTGCGAGGTGGCGCTGCCAGGGGCAACCGGGCAGCCGCCTTCAACTTTGCTGTCCAGGCCCTGGGCACTTCCTGGGGTGGGGATCGGGGGGTGTTCCGGGCGATCGGTCATGAGCTTCCTTCCATGTGGCCGAGGCCGTGGAGCGGACTCGGGCGGCCGGTTCAACCTTCCCATTTGACCATAGACAGGGTGTGCTGGGGAGGCCCTTCACAGTGCCCTTAGTGGGCTGCACCCAGCTCGATGAGGAGAACTCCGCCGATGATGAGGCCGAGCCCGAGCATCATGACCGGCGTGATGGTCTCCTTGAAGAAGACACGGCTGGCGAGGGCCGTCAGGGCAACCCCGGCAGCGGCCCAGATCCCGTAGGCGACCCCGAGGTTCATTCCCTGGTCCAGGGTCAGGGTGAGGAGCGTGAACGCCAGGAAGTAGCCGACGCCCACAGGGATGTACCAGCGGCGTTTGCCGGTGGACGCGACTCGCAGCAAGAGGGTGGCGGTGACCTCGGTGAGGATTGCCGCCGTCAGCAACAGCCACATCATGCGGCAACCGCCTCGTGTTCCGGTTCTTTTGCCGGCTCCTGGCGTGACCCGAGTTCAACGCAGAGCACGCCGCCGATGACCATGGCCACGCCGATCATCATTACCGGGGTCAGTGCTTCGCCAAAAAAGACGGCGGCCAGCAGCACGGTGAGTGTTACTCCCAGCGCAGCCCAGATCCCATACGCCACGCCAAGGCCCAGGCCTTTGCGGAGGACTCCGGCGAGGAACGCGAAAGAGGCGGAATAACCGAGGACCACCACGATGAAGAAGGCAGGGTTTTCAAGGGCCGCCTTTAAGGAGAGGGACGCCGTCACCTCGCTCAGGATCGCGCCGGCGAGAAGAATCCACTTCATGTACACAGTCCTTCGAACTTATTGGGGACTGTTCCCCGTGGGTGCAACGGCGCGCATGCTGCTGGTGTTCCCTGACCGCCCAGGTGGGGACAGGTACGAGGCCGGGGAAGAAGTTACACGCCGGAAACCCGGGCTTGATGGGTCGGAAATGTGCGATCGATTTACTGATATTAGTCAACGTTTACCGCCATGAATCACGAAGGAATCCAGATGTCCACCAGAATCAACTTCCGTTACCTGAGCGAACCCGACATGGTCGAGGCCGGCGTCGGCGACGTTGTCCGCTGCACTGACGTGATGGAGGAGGCGCTCGTTCTCCTGCGCCAGGGTGACTACCGGATGGCGGGCGATAACGGCAATTCCCACGGTGCCATGATCACGTTCCCGGAGGCGCCCGGATTCGACGGCATGCCGAAGGACGGGCCGGACCGCCGGTTCATGGCAATGCCCGCCTACCTGGGCGGCCGCTTCGGCACCTCGGGCGTCAAGTGGTACGGCTCCAACACGGAAAACCGGCAGAAGGGGCTGCCCCGCTCGATCCACGTATTTGTCCTGAACGACAGGGACACCGGGGCACCGCTTGCCATCATGAGTGCCAACCTCCTCAGCGCCTATCGCACCGGCGCCGTACCCGGCGTCGGGGTCAAGCACCTCGCGAGGGCCGACGCGAAGGTTGCGGCGGTTGTCGGCCCGGGCGTCATCGCGCGCTCCGTGCTTGAGACGACGCTGGCGCTGCGCCCCTCGATCGACACACTGCTGGTGAAGGGCCGAAGCGCCGGCAGCACGCAGACGTTCGTTGACTGGGCCAAGGCCAAGTTCCCGCAGCTCAGCAGCGTCACGTCGGCCGAGACGATCGAGGAGGCCATCGCCGATGCTGACATCGTAATGGCCACCACATCCACCGATGCAGCAGGAAGCGATGCGTTCCCCTACTTCCCGAAATCGGCCATCAAGCCCGGCGCCCTGCTGCTGCTTCCCGCCGCCGCCCGTTTCGACGACGACTTCCTCCAGGGTGACGCGCGCCTGGTGATCGACGCCGAGGGCCTGTATCAGGCGTGGCTCGAGGAATACGGCCCCACCGCGTACCAGATCCTGGGCATCCCGGGCTCGCACTGGTTCGGCCTGCTCGACGACGGAAAAATTCCCGCGTCGAAAATCGAGGAGATCGCCGACATTGCAACGGGCAAGCTCCCCGGCCGCCGCAATGACGAGGAAATCATCCTCTATTCCGTAGGCGGGATGCCCGTGGAAGATGTTGCCTGGGCGACAGATCTCTACCGTGCCGCCGACGAGCAGAACATCGGCACCGTCCTGAATCTCTGGGACACGCCGGCCCTCGCCTGATCACAGGCCGGCCTCCTGCTCCGTCCGGGCAGGAGGCCGGCTACCTCCGGTTGACCATTGTGCGATTGAAGCCGGATAATAGTTAGCAAGGCTAAGTAGCGATGCTAACTATCATGACGGCGGCAACAACATGACAACTGAGGTTTCTTCCGGCACCGGCGGCGGGCCCGGCGAGGGTATCGAGCCGGACACATTGGCAATTGACCTTCGGATTGCCGTGATGCGCACATCCCGCCGGCTGCGCATCGAAGCGACCGGGGATGTCATCACGCCGGGCCAATACACGGTGCTGGCGCACGTCCGCGGCGGCGCCCTGACCCTCCGTGAACTGGCAGAACGCGAGCACGTGCAGGCGCCCTCAATGACGCGCATAGTCAATGCACTGACAGAACAAGGTCTTGTGTCGCGGACAGCGCATCCCAAGGACGGCCGCCAAATCCACGTAGAGATCACGCCGGCGGGCGAGGCCGTCCTTAACGAGGCCCGCAGCCAGCGGACAGCCTGGCTGGCCCGGCGCGTGGCCGGGCTCAGCGAAGAGGACCGTCTGACGCTGAGCCGGGCCGCGCACATCATGCAGGAATTGAGCGCCCGATGAGCGCCATGTTCCGCGCCCTCGAGAACCGCAACTACAGGCTGTGGGCCGGTGGGGCGCTCGTCTCCAATATCGGCACATGGATGCAGCGGATCGCCCAGGACTGGCTTGTGCTGACAGTCCTCACCGATCACTCCGGAACCGCCGTGGGCATCACCACCGGACTCCAGTTCCTTCCCATGCTGCTGCTGGGTCCATACGCCGGAGTGCTCGCGGACCGCTACCGGAAACGTGTGATCCTGCTGTGGGCGCAGACGGCCATGGGCCTGATCGGCTTGGCGGTCGGGCTGCTGGTGGTGTCCGGGTCCGCGCAGCTGTGGCAGGTCTACGTTGCCGCCCTGTGCCTGGGCCTGGCCAGTGCCGTTGACGGTCCGGCGCGCCAGGCCTTCGTCTCCGAACTGGTGGGCCAGGAACACCTGGCCAACGCAGTTTCACTGAACGCAGCGTCGTTTAATACAGCCCGGCTCACCGGCCCCGCCATCGCCGGCCTGCTCATTGCCTGGATCGGCACCGGCCCCGTGTTCCTCCTCAACGCGGCCAGCTTTGCGGCGGTCCTGCTTTCTTTGTGGCGCATACGCACCTCGGAACTCTCACCTTCCGTGCCGGCCTCCCGTGGCGGGCATCAGGTCGCCGAGGGACTGGCGTACGTCCGGCGGCGTCCGCATCTGATGCTCATCCTCACTATGGTGGGGATCCTCGGAGCATTCGGGATGAATTTCCCCATTACCAATGCGCTGATGTCAACGGCGGAATTCGGAATGGGACCGGAGGAATTCGGGCTCCTGGGCTCCATCATGGCCGTAGGGACACTGGCCGGCGCCCTGCTCGCAGCCCGGCGGTCGGGGCCGCGGCTTCACCTCCTGCTGGGCGGGGCGCTCGCGCTAGGCATCTTCACGCTGGCCGGCAGCGTGTCGCCGACCTTCTGGCTCTACGCCGCAGTCCTGGTACCCGTTGGCCTGGCGTCAATCACCTTCCTCAACAGCTGCAACACAAGCATCCAGCTCACGGTGAATCCGCAGTTCCGCGGGCGGGTGCTTGCGCTGTACCTGGCTGTCCTCCAAGGCGGCACCGCACTGGGGGCGCCCCTGATGGGATGGATCGGCACGGAATTCGGCGCGCGCTGGGCGGTGGCCTTCGGCGGGGCTATCGTCCTGCTGACCGGCCTGGCGGCCACCATCGTGGTCAGCCGGCGCAGCAGCCTGTCATTTCGGCAGCAGCTTGGCGCTGTCATCGCGCGCCGGCGCCCACGCAGGTGGCGGCCCCGGGGCGGGGAGGCCGCCGGCCAGGCGGAGGGCGCCTAAAACGAGCCGCAGCGCACGGAAACGAACGACGGCGGGAAACTTCCCGCCGTCGTCCGCTGCTGTTTGACCGGGGTGCCGCACGCCGAAGCGGATCTCCCCTGAGCCTGCTGTGCAGAATCACAATTCAACCAACTGAATTGGTTGTCCGGAGCCAGTGCTTGCGCCGCGCTGCCCTGCGACGATTATGTAAACCATCAATCGAGCACAAAGGACTAATCATGAGCAACGGTGCTGTGCCGGAACCTGATCCCACCAAGTTCACAGGAGCTGACGCCGCGTTCCTGCAAGACTTCGCCACCCTGTGCACCTTCGGCGCTACCGTGGGCGGGGGAGTAGAACGGCAGGCCGGCTCAGCCGCAGACGGGATGCAGCGGGCCTGGCTGACCCGGATTCTTCAGGACAAGGGATTCGATGTCTCTTTTGACCAGGTCGGGAACCAGTTCGGCCTGCTGGAACTGCAGTCCGGTGCGCCTTACGTGCTGGTCGGGTCCCACCTCGATTCCCAGCCAACGGCGGGACGCTACGACGGCGCCTACGGTGTCCTTGCCGCCGCCCACGCCGCCTTCCGCCTTGCAGCAGAATGGCAAGCCGACGGAACTGCTCCCCGCTACAACCTCGCAGTAGTGAACTGGTTCAACGAGGAGGGTGCCCGTTTTAAACCGTCCATGATGGGCAGCTCCGTCTACACCGGAAAGATGACGCCCGAGAACGCCCTCGCCACCAGGGACGCGGCAGGCATCACTGTTCGGGAGGCACTGGAAGCCACCGCCGCACTCGGCCAGGGAACCGGTCCGACCGCCGCCTACGCCGCAGAAATCCACATCCAACAGGGCCGCAGCATGGAACGCGACGGCATCACCATCGGCGTCGTCGACTCCAACTGGGCGGCCAACAAGTACCAGTTCGAGGTCCACGGCGAACAGGGCCACACCGGCTCAACCGTCATTGCCGACCGGCGCGATGCGCTCCTCGGTGCGTCGATGCTCGTGGTCGCTGCGAGGGAGATCGCGGACCACTTCGCCGACGGCGCCGTCCACACATCCGTAGGCCAGCTGGACGTTTATCCCAATTCGCCCGTCGTTGTACCGTCGCTGGTTACCTTGCTCCTTGACCTGAGGTCCGCCGACGAGGATCTCCTCGCCGCGGCCGACCGGATGCTCCACGACCGAATCGGCCAGATCGAACAGGCCGCCCGGGTGGACATCACCAAGACCGGATCCCATTGCTGGCCGGTCACTCCGTACCAGCCGGAAGGTGTGGCACTGGCCGAGAAGACCGTGGCGAACCGCGGACTGGCCTATGCGCGGGTGAAGACGTTGGCCGGACACGACTCCACCAACCTGAAGGACGTCGTTCCCACGGTGATGCTGTTCGTCCCGTCGGTGGAGGGCATCTCCCACAACGAGCACGAATACACCACCGACCAGGACATTATCAGCGGCCTGCACGTGCTCACCGACGTCGTCCGTAGCCTCTGCCTCGGGGAACTCGACCCCCGCTAGCAGCCCACACAACAGAAGGCGCCCGGGCCAGTGGCCGGGCGCCTTCAGTGTTCCTGTGAGGCGTTACACGGTTTCGGTTACACCGCACCAGTCCGCGATGAACAGGGCGATCGCCTTGGTCACCTTACGTACGGATTCGATATGCACGCGTTCATCGAATCCATGGATCGCCTCCGACACGGGCCCGTAGACCAGCGCCGGGATTCCCCCGTAGAGGGCGAACACCCGCCCGTCGAGATATCCAGGTGTCGTGAAGCTCTGCAGGGCGGAACCGAAGACCTCCTGGTGCGCGGAGGCCAACACCGATTCGGCCTCCGATCCCTCCTCCAGGACGTAGCCCTCGGAGAAGAAGCCCGTCCGCTCGGCCGACACTTCGGCCCCGACCCCGGTATTCCGGAGGCACTCCTGGATCTCGCCCCACACATCAGCGGCGGGGATCCCCGGATATAGGGCCGCACGAACATCGAACTCACACCAGGACGGCACGCTCGAGGGCCAGTCACCGCCGGAAATCATGCCGACATTGACGTTGATCGGGTGATCAATATCCTCGAAGTACCGGTGACTGCCCTTATCGGCGTTCCACTTGGTTTCCAGCTCCCGGAGCGCGCCCATGACGGTGTAGGCAGCATCGATTGCGTTGAAGCCCGACGCCATCTCCCGTACATGGGTTGGCTGGCCGGATACACGCACCCGGAACCAGATCACCCCCACGTTTGCCCGCACCAGCATGTTCTCTTCGGGCTCAGGGATGACGACGGCATCCGCTGTGTAGCCGCGCTGCAGCGCAGCCAGCGACCCGTTGCCCGTGCACTCCTCCTCCACAACGGACTGAATGTGGATGGTCGCTGCCGGCGCAAGCCCGGCAGCACGGATGGCGTCGAACGCAAAGACGTTGGCTGCGAGACCGGCCTTCATGTCACCGGCACCCCGCCCGTACATCCAGCCGTCCTTGACCTCGGCATCCCACGGGCTGCGTTCCCAGGTCTCCTCAGGTCCGGTGGGAACAACATCGATGTGCCCGTTAAGAATCAACGACCTGCCCGTCTCCTCCGCCGGAGTGTAGGTGCCCACCACGTTGGTGAGGTCCTGGAAGTCAACCGTGCAGGGACCGTAGCCCACGTGCGCGGCGAGAGCTTCGCCGTCGAGCGTCCATCGGTCCATGGCAAGCCCGCGGGACCCGAGCTCAGCGAACATGAAGTCCTGGGCGGTGGACTCGGCGGCCCTCAGCGAGGGATGCCGGACCAGCTCGGCCGTGAACTCGAGCTGTCGGTCGAAGGCTGCATCAACGGCGTCGGTAATCCGACGCGCTGTTTCTGAATTCAGCATGGCGCTCCTTACCGTACGATCGCTTTGTCCTTGACGCGGAGGCGCTCGCCGAAGAACCCGCCGGCAGCGGTAATCAGCGACACGACAATCAGCAGCAGGGAAGCGGTCCAGGACGCTCCACCGGACACACCGAGCAGGGCGACGGCGATCAGCGGCAGGAACCCGCTCAGGGCACCGGCCAGGTTGTAGCCCAAAGCGACACCGCTGTAGCGCAGCTGGGGCGGGAACATCTCGGTCAGCAGGGCTCCGGTGACCGAGTAGGCCACGGAAAGCAGCGCGATGCCGAGAGTGACGGCGAGGATGATGGCTGCTGGGTTGCGTGTGTCGATCATCCAGAAAAGCGGGAAAGCTGCGGCCGCAGTGACGAGGCCTCCTATGAAGGTCATCCGTCCCGGTCCAACCTTCTCGCTGATACGGCCAATGACCAGGATGACTCCAATCTGCACAACGGCGGCGATCAGGGTTGCGTTGACCATAAGTCCGCGGTCCATGCCCAGAGTGGTGGTGCCATAGCTGATAACGAAGGTGGTCATGATGTAGAACCCGCCAACGCCGAGGAAAGCGGCCGCGATGGCAACGATCAGCCGGCCCCAGGCCTGGCGGAAGACATCAATCGCCGGGATCTTGGCGCGCTCTTCCAGCTTGACCAGTTCGTTGAAGATGGGCGATTCCTCGACCTTCAACCGGATGTACAGTGCGATCAGAAGCAGCGGGAAGGCTGCCAGGAACGGCAGGCGCCAGCCCCACGAATCAAAGACCTCCGCGGGCATGAGCAGAACCAGGGCGAACGCACCGGAGGACATCAGCGTGCCGACCGGGGAACCAACCTGGACGAGCGCTGCATACCGGCCGCGCTTCTCAATCGGGGCATGTTCGACCGCGATGGTCATGGCCCCTCCCCATTCCCCGCCGACCGCAAGGCCCTGCACCAGGCGCAGGATGGCAAGCATGATGGGGGCGGCGAGGCCGATGGTGCCGAAATCGGGCAGGACACCGATAAGGCCAGTAGCCACGCCAATCGCGACGATGGTGATCAGCAGTGCTGGCCGGCGTCCTACACGGTCACCGATGTATCCGAACAGGACAGCACCAAGCGGCCGGGCAGCGAAGCCGACGCCGAAGGTAGCGAACGCTGCCAGCGTAGCGGCCGTCGGATCGAGCGACGTGAAGAACAGGCGGTTGAACACAATGGCGGCGGCGGTGCCGAAGAGGAAGTAGTCATACCATTCAAGGGCGGTGCCGACGAAGGCCGCGCGGGCAATTTTGCCCGCGTCGGCTCCGCTGACAACGGGTACGGCCGCTTCCTCTCCCTGGGATGTCTCATGTGGTTGCATGATCAGTCTTCCTGCCTCTCAAGGTGGAACGGGGATGGGACGGTGTTGTGGGTGGTCTGCAATTCACGGAGATAGTCGTGCCCAAATATGCAACTGCCGTCGAGCACAGTCGCCAGCACAGCGATCCGGCCGATCTCTTCGGCAGGCACGTCTGCCGGGTGGGCCGAGAGAAAGACAAAATCGGCGAGTTTTCCCGGTTCCAGCGTCCCTCGGCGGTCCTCCTCGCCTGCGGTCCAGGCGGCGTCGACGGTGTACGCACGCAGGGCAGTCATGGCGTCGACACGTTCCTGGGGGCTGAGTGTTGCGCCGGCGGACGTACGGCGAGTGACCATCGACTGCATGCCGAGCAGCGGTGCACCGGACGCAACCGGGCGGTCTGAGCTGCCGGGAACCCGCACCCCGAGGTCCAAAAAGGATTTGTGGCGGTAGACCCATGCTTCCCGCTTCGCGCCGACGGCAGCCGCCATCGTGTCGCCCACCTCAAAAAGGAAATGCGGCTGCGGAACCGGCGTGATTCCCAACGTCGCGAACCGCGATATCTGGTCGGGCCGCACCATGCCGGCGTGCTCAATGCGGTGCCGCGCTTCGGTCCGTGGCAGCTTCTGCTGCGCAGCCGCGAAGGCGTCCAGGGCGACGTCGACGGCGGAATCTCCGATTGCGTGTGCCGCGACGTTCCAGCCCGAACAGTGGGCGTCCACAATCCGACGTGTGAGCTCCTCAAGGGAGAGCTGGAAACTGCCGGTGCCATGGCCGTGATCGCAGAACGGCTCGGTCACTGCAGCAGTCCGGCCAATGAGGGAACCGTCGATGAAAATCTTCATGGCACCGAGCCGGATCTGGTCGTCGCCGAACCCCGAGGCGATGCCGAGGTCAAGGCCGAAAGTGATCCCGTCGGCAGAATGGGACTGCAGCGGGTGCAGGACATCGCTGGACGCCATCAACTGAACGCGGGTCTTCAGCAGGCCGCGGCGTCGGGCTTCGGCGTAGGCGGCGAGTTCCACGGGGCTGCGGCCAATCCAGCCTGAACCGATGCCTGCCTCCACCACGTGTGTCAGGCCTTCAGAGGCGTAGACCTCGCTCGCCGCGCCGATCGAATCTGCCAGATCCGTCACGGCGTAGGGGACTACCAGCGCGGTAACCAGCTTCTGGGCCTGTTCCTCAAGTAACCCTGTGGGTCCCTCGGGATCCCGGGCAATCATGCCGCCCTCAGGGGTAACAGCTGAACCGTCCAGAATACCCGAGCGTTCAAGCACCTCGGTGTTGACGGTGCACATGTGCCCGGAACGGTGCTTCAGCCAGACCGGACGGCCGGGCGCGGATGGGTCTAGCCCGCTGCGGTGCGGGTGCCCGCCCATTACGGTGTCGTCGTAGCCTGACCCCACCACCCATGCGTCTTCGGGGAGGTCGTGCGCAAACCGGGAAACGGCGTCGTACAACTCGTCAAGGGTCCGGCAGCCGGACAGATCCAACTCGGCCAGGGACTGCCCAAACCACGCCATGTGATTGTGCGAATCGCCAAAGCCCGGGACGACGACGGCGCCAGCGCAGTCGAGCGTGCGGCGCGCCGGGAGGGGAAGGACATCGTCGTCAAAACCGACGATCCGCCCGTGAAGCACCCCCATGGAGTGCGCCGTAGAAGGGGCGTCGGCAAGGGTGAAAATACTGGCGTTTACAAGTTTCAGATCAAGCATGGTCTTCGGGTATGCCTTTCCGGACAGCAGACGCAGCCGCGCAGAACCGGCTCACTCAATGGTGGTCCGGATCACTCCCGTAAACAATGGATGAACACAGTGCAGTCCGGTTTTAGAATGGGCATATGCCCAGCGAAGCGTCCACAGACGCCACACACGCGTCCCATGAGACCGCTCCGCGCTCTGTGGTATCGGATGTGGTAGCCGACTGCCTTGCCGATATCGACCGGATAGCGCACGAGTACCTGCTTGAGGTGGAGAAGATCGAAGGCTACGCGGGCTCCCTGGTGGTCACCCGGGACCTCGAAGAGACAGCCGTTGCGTCGATGGAACTCCTCCTGCGCCTCGTGGGAAACCTTCCCATACCCGACCGGCTGGCCGGGATATCCGATGCCCTCGGCCACCGGCGCGCCCAGCAGGGCCTGCCCCTTGAATCCCTCCTGCGGGCGGTGCGCATGGACTTCCGAGTCCTCTGGACCGCGATGCTGGAGAAAGTTCCCGTCTCGTTCCTGCCGGACTTCACCAAGGACGCGGTGCGTGTCTGGGAAGCGGTCGAGTTCCACACCATCCGCGTGCATTCGGGTTATCTGAACGAGCTAGCCACGATGGCACAGGAGAAAGAGACTCAGCGGGCGTTCCTCCTGTCGCGGCTCATCAACTCGGACGGAAAGGATCCACAACTGCTGGGGCAGGCTGCCCGCGCACTCGGCGTGAAGCCGGAAAGCAACTTCATCGTTGCCGTTGCCGCAGGACATGCGCAGAAGACATTCCGGGCCGGCGTGCTACGCGCCGGCGTCGACCAGTTTCTGCACGAGCGCGACGGCGCGCTGATACTCATTCTTGAGGACGTTCCAGCCCGGGCCGGACGGCAACCGGAAGGGACGCGCACATGGCTTGCCGCAATGGACTGTTTTGTGGCGCCTCCCGCCCGGTCATTGGCCGAAGTGCCTCCCATGCTACGGATCGCACTGGAATCATTACCGGTGGTAACGGCGGACCGTCCCGGTCAGCGAACGGTGCGTGATGCCTGGGGATATGTTGCCGCCAACCGACTGGGTGAATACGGAACCGTTCTGGCGGAGACCGTACTGGGACCGCTCACGGCCATCACTGCCCACGAGAGGGATCGGCTGATCGAGACGGTCCAGGCATACTTTCGTTCCGGGTCGGTGTCCGAAACTGCCGGGGAGCTGTACTGCCACCGCAACACGGTGCTCAACCGGCTCGCCCGGTTCGGGCAACTCACGGGCTTCGACCCCGCCAATCCCCAGGACGCCGCTACAGTGATTGCGGCCTTTCACATTCAGCAGGCGCTCGGCGACTAGCCGTGCGTGCACCCACCCCGCCAGAGAATAACTCCAACTTCCAGCCTCCGGACGTAAACTGACCCTCGCACCACGTTTTGTGGACACTGCGCCAGGTTGGAGCCCGGATGCTCTGGAAACTGCTAGTTGAATACCTGCGGCCGCACCGGCAGCTGCTGATCGCCGTCGTGGTTTTCCAGCTGGCGCAGTCCATCGCGTCCCTCTACCTGCCCACGCTGAACGCGGACATCATCGACGAGGGCGTGGCCAAAGGCGATACCGGCGTCATCCTCAGCCTGGGCGCCCTGATGCTGGGGATCACGCTGCTGCAGATCGTGTGCTCCGTGATCGCCGTGTACTTCGGGGCTAAGGCGGCGATGGGCGCGGGCCGCGACCTGCGAGGCGCCATCTTCACCCGGGTCGGCGAGTTCTCCGAGCAGGAAGTCACAAGGTTCGGCGCGCCCAGCCTGATCACCCGTTCCACCAACGACGTCCAGCAGGTCCAGCAGCTGGTGCTGATGGGCGCCACCATGATGGTGGCCGCCCCCATGCTCGCCATCGGCGGGGTGATCATGGCCGTGCGGCAGGACCTGCAGCTGTCCTGGCTGATCGCCGTGGCCGTGCCCGCCCTCATAATCGGCGTGGGCCTGATCATCATCCGGATGGTGCCGCTGTTCCGGAAGATGCAGAAGCGGATCGACACCGCTAACCGGGTGCTCCGCGAGCAGCTCACCGGCATCCGCGTGGTGCGCGCGTTCGTCCGCGAGGACATCGAGACCGCCCGCTTCGGCCAGGCGAACGACGACGTTACGGACACCGCGCTGCGTGCCGGCCGGCTGATGGCGCTCGCCTTCCCCGTGGTGATGCTGGTGCTGAATGTCTCGTCCGTGGCGGTGATCTGGTTCGGCTCGTTCCGGATCGAGGACGGCTCCATGCAGGTGGGCACCCTGATCGCGTTCCTGAGCTACCTGATGCAGATCCTGATGTCCGTCATGATGGCCACGTTCATGGCGGTGATGATCCCGCGCGCCGCCGTCTCCGCGGACCGGATCGGCGAGGTACTGAACACGAAGTCGAGCGTGCGGCCCCCGCTGCATCCCGTCAGCTCGGCCGCCTCAAAGGACGGGCACCGGCGCGGCCAGCTGGAAATGCGCGACGTCGGATTCGCCTACCCGGGTGCCTATCAGCCCGTCCTGTCCGGGATCAGCTTCACCGCCACGGCAGGGCAGACGACGGCGATCATCGGCAGCACCGGCGCCGGCAAAACCACCTTGGTGAACCTCATGCCGCGGCTGTTCGACGCCACCACCGGCTCGGTCAGGATGGACGGCGTGGACGTGCGCGAGCTGCACCCGGACCTGCTCTGGGGGCACATCGGCCTGGTCCCGCAGCGGCCCTACCTCTTCAGCGGGACCGTCCGCAGCAACCTGCAGTACGGCAAGCCGGACGCCACCGAGGACGAGCTCTGGAAAGCCCTGGAGATCGCCCAGGCGCGCGACTTCGTGGACGAGATGGAGGGCGGACTCGATGCGCCCATCTCCCAGGGCGGCACCAACGTCTCAGGCGGGCAGCGGCAGCGGCTGGCCATCGCCCGGGCCCTGGTGAAACGGCCCGAGCTGTACATCTTCGACGACTCGTTCTCCTCCCTGGACACCGGCACCGACGCCCGGCTCCGCCAGGCCCTCAAGCGCAGCACCGCCGGCGCCACGCTGGTGATCATCGCCCAGCGCGTCTCCAGCATCGTGGACGCGGACCAGATCTTAGTTCTCGACGACGGGCGGATCGTCGCGCGCGGAACGCACGCGCAGCTGCTGGAAACCTCGGAGACGTACCGCGAGATCGTCTCCTCCCAGCTGGCAGCGGAGGAGACGGTATGAGCACGCCGCACCGGCCGACGTCGGGCGCTGCTTCCGGGAACAGCGCCGGTCCCAGCCCTGCCGCCCCCGCCGGCACCGCACCCGCCTCCAAAACCGCGACTGCCGACGTCGTACGCATTCCGCGTCCGGCACGCGGACCCGGACAGGGCGGACCGTTCGGCGGGATGAACATCCCGGCGGAGAAGGCGATGAACTTCTGGCCGTCGGCCAAGCGGCTGCTGGGCACGCTGCGGCCGGAGCGCGCGTGGCTGCTGCTGGTGCTGGTGACGGGCATTGCCAGCGTGGCGCTCTCGGTGATCGGGCCGCGGCTGCTCGGGGAGGGCACCAACCTGATTTTCGCCGGGGTGGTGTCGCGCGAGCTGCCCGCCGGGGTGAGCAAGGCGGAGCTGATCGCGCAGCTGCGGGCCGCGGGGGAGAACCAGAAGGCGGACATGCTCACGCCCATGGCGCTGACGCCGGGGGAGGGGATCGACTTCGCGGCGCTGTCCAGCGTGCTGCTGTGGGCGCTGGTGCTGTATGTGCTGGCGTCGGCGTTTATGTGGGTGCAGGCGTATGTGCTGAACGGGGTGGTGCAGCGGACGGTGTTCGGGCTGCGGGAGGAGATCGAGGCGAAGATCCACAGGCTGCCGCTGCGGTATTTCGACTCGATCCAGCGCGGCGAGCTGCTGAGCCGGGTCACGAACGACGTCGATAACGTGTCCCAGAGCCTGCAGCAGTCCATCAGCCAGGCGGTCACGTCGGTGCTGACCGTGGTGGGTGTGCTGGTGATGATGGTGATCCTTTCGCCCACACTGGCGCTGATCGCCCTTGTGACGGTGCCGCTGACGCTTGGGATCACGGCGCTGATCGCCAAGCGCTCGCAGAAACTGTTTGTGGCGCAGTGGAAGCACACAGGCGAGCTGAACGGGCAGATCGAGGAGACATACACCGGGCATGCGCTGGTGAAGGTGTTCGGCCGGCAGCGCGAGGTGGAGGAACGTTTCCGGCAGAAGAACGTGGAGCTGTACGACGCGAGCTTCGGGGCGCAGTTCATTTCCGGGCTGATCATGCCGGCCATGACGTTCATCGGGAACCTGGTGTACGTGGGGATCGCGGTGGTGGGCGGCCTGCAGGTGGCGTCCGGAGCCATGCAGCTGGGCGATGTGCAGGCGTTCATCCAGTACTCGCGCCAGTTCACCATGCCGCTGGCGCAGCTGGGGTCCATGGCGAACCTGCTGCAGTCCGGGGTGGCGTCGGCGGAGCGGGTGTTCTCGCTGCTGGATGAGGAGGAGGAGTCGGCGGAGCCTGCGCCTTCTGCGGGTCCGGTGTTTGGGCGGGGGCGGCTGGTGTTTGAATCCGTTTCGTTCTCGTATTCAGCGGACAAGCCGCTGATCTCTTCGTTGTCTCTGGTGGCGGAGCCGGGGCAGACGGTGGCGATCGTGGGGCCCACCGGGGCGGGCAAGACGACTTTGGTGAATCTGATGATGCGGTTCTACGAGCTGGATGCGGGGCGGATAACGCTCGACGGCGTGGACGTCACCTCGGTGCCGCGGCGGGAGCTGCGCTCGCGGCTGGGGATGGTGCTGCAGGATACGTGGCTGTTCGGCGGGACCATCCGGGACAACATTGCGTACGGCCGGCCTTCGGCTACCGAGGACGAGATTTTGGAGGCGGCGCGGGCAACGTACGTGGACCGGTTCGTGCGGTCCCTGCCGGAGGGGTATGACACGGTTTTGGAGGACGAGGGTGGCAACGTGTCTGCGGGGGAGAAGCAGCTGCTGACGATTGCCCGGGCGTTCCTGGCCCGGCCGTCCGTTTTGATTTTGGACGAGGCGACGTCTTCGGTGGATACACGGACCGAGGTGCTGGTGCAGAAGGCGATGCGTGCCCTGCGGTCCGACCGGACTTCATTCGTGATTGCGCACCGCCTGTCCACCATCCGCGACGCCGACCTCATCCTGGTGATGGAGGCCGGCCAGATCGTGGAGCAGGGGACACATGCCTCACTGTTGGCAGCTGGCGGGGCTTACGCCCGGCTATACGAGGCTCAGTTCGCGGCTCCCGTGGCGGAGGTTTAAGGAGCGGGCGCGGCCTCGTGAGACCGCGCCCGCTGGAAAACACCGCCACCCGGATGGCAGTTGCGTCTCCTTATTGAGGCGTGTCTTCGGCGGGAGAGCCTAAGGCAGCCTTCACTGCAGCAACGAGAGAGCGGACGTCGGCCTCGGTGGTGTCCCACGAGCACATCCACCGGACTTCCCCGCGGGCCTGGTCCCAGTCGTAGAAGCGGAAGGATTCCCGGACTTTCGCCGCTGCTCCGGCTGGAAGGACGGCAAAGACGCCATTGGACTGAGTTGCTTGCGTCAGCGCGACGCCGTTAATGGCCGAGATTCCTTTGCTGAGAAGTTGAGCCATGTCGTTGGCGTGAGAGGCGGACCGCAGCCACAACCCATCCGTTAGCAGGGCTACGAGTTGCGCAGAGACGAAACGCATCTTTGAGGCCAGCTGCATGTCCATCTTGCGTAGGTATTTCATGCCCGGGTCGGACTGTGAGCCGAGCCAGATAACGGCTTCGCCGAACAGCAGCCCGTTCTTAGTGCCGCCAAAAGACAGGACGTCCACACCGACGTCGGTGGTGAATGCCCGCAAAGGAAGCCCGAGATGTGCAGCGGCGTTGGCCAGCCTTGCTCCGTCCAGGTGCAGTTTCATTCCCTTCGCATGGACGTGTTCAGCGATCCGTTGGATTTCCTCCGGCGTGTAGCAGGTGCCCAGTTCGGTGGTCTGGGTGATCGATACCACCAGCGGTTGCGCCCGGTGCTCGTCTCCCCACCCCCAAGCCTCGGCGTCGATCAATTCCGGGGTGAGTTTGCCGTCCGGCGTGGGGACCGGGAGGAGCTTTATTCCGCCAATCCGTTCCGGGGCGCCGTTTTCGTCGGTATTGATATGCGCTGTTGCTGCGCAGATGACAGCGCCCCAGCGCGGGAGCAGGGCCTGCAGGGCAAGGACATTGGCCCCTGTTCCGTTGAAGACCGGATATGCGGTAGCAGCTGCCCCGAAGTGGGACTTAACCACCTCCTGAAGCGCTGCTGTGTAGACATCCTCGCCGTATGCGGTGACGTGGCCTTCGTTGGCTGCCTGAACTGCTTTGATGATTTCGGGGTGAGCCCCGGCGTAGTTGTCCGAGGCGAAGCCCCGGCGGGTCGGGTCGTGCAGGCGCGTCGACAATAGCTGCCGGACGCCTGCTTTGGAATCAACGCTGACGCTCATGCCGGTAAACCCGCGAACTGGCCGGCAGTGAGGGGCAAGCGCTGCCCGTTGATCAGTTCTGCCTCCAGATCGAAGATCCGCTGTACAGCGTCGGCTAGGACACTGACATCGGTGTAGCCCGGAAATTTCCGTTCCGGCTGGGCTGCGCGCATCCGGTCATCAACCAAAGCCTTGACGACGAGGACCAAGGCGGCTGAGTGCTGGGCGGAGCGGGTGCTTTCATTTCCGCCCTGCAGGCGTCGGAATCCTTCGGCCACGGCCAGGGTCCATGCCTCGGCGGCGGACTTGACGGCGGCGTAGGCGGCGCCGCCCGCTGTCGGCGAGGAGGCGGATTCTGCGGAAACGATGGCCAGGCGGCCCGCAGGGGAGGCAGCCAAATCGTCGTAAAAGACGCGGCTGGTGTTCCTCAGTGTGGTGAGGACGCTGGTGTGCAGGAAGTCCCAGTCCTCATCCGTCTGGCCTGCAATTCCGGTTCCGCCCCGCCACCCGCCTACAAGGTGGATCAGGCCGTCCACGGGACCCAGATCGTTCTGGACAGACGCCTGCAAGCCCTCAACGGCTTGCAGGTCCGCTAGGTTGCAGGCATAGCCCGTGACGTTGTTGTACGCGGCCGCGAGCTCCTGAACCCGGTCCTCAAGGATGTCCACGGCGGCCACGCGTGCCCCTGCCTGCGAAAGGGTGCGGACTACCGCGACGCCTGCGGCGCTTGTGGAACCGGCCACGACGACCGTACGTCCCGAGAGGTCCTGGCTCATGCGCCCGCCTCGCCCTCAGTCTTGACAGGGCTCTTCCCGGTGATTCCGGCAGTTGATGCAATGACCGAGGACATCTTCTTCTCCAGTGCCTCGTAGAACATCGACAGGGGGAATTCGTCATCAAGGATCTGGTCCGTCAGATCCCGGAGAGGACCGTTCAGCGGAAGGGCCTCCGGTCCCTTGGCCCACACGGACGCCGGGTGGGGAGTGAGGGTTTCCGAGACGAGCTCGTAGGCAGCCAGCCAGTGTGCGATCTTCGGCCGGTCAATTGAACGCCAGTAGAGTTCCTCGATGCGGAGACCCAGTTCGATCACCACGCCGGCGACGTCGGCCCAGTCGATGCTCAACTTGCCGTCGGTCCAGTGCAGGACCCGGTGCTGGTGCATCCAGGCGAACAGCAACTGGCCGCCCACGGCGTCGTAGTTGCGGACCCGGTTCCCTGTGATCGCGAAGCGGAAAATGCGGTCGAAGATCACGGCGTACTGGACCAGCTTGGCGTGCTTGCGGGCGTCCTCGGAAGCCGTTTCGTCCCGCTCGATGAGCACGGATTCGCGGAAGGCGGTCAGGTCGCAGCGGAGCTCCTCCAGGGAGTACAGGAAATACGGCATCCGCTGCTTGATCATGAACGGGTCAAAGGGCAGGTCACCGCGCATGTGGGTCCGGTCATGGATCAGGTCCCACATCACGAAGGTCTTCTCCGTGAGGTGCTGGACCTCCAGCAGTTCCGCGGCGTCAGCCGGCAGGTCCAGGGAAGTGATCTCGGCAGCAGCTTTGAGGACGCGACGGAACCGGGCAGCTTCGCGGTCCGCGAAGATGCCTCCCCACGTGAAGGAGGGTGTGCTCCGGACCGCTACGCTCTCGGGGAAGAGAACTGCGGAGTTCGTGTCGTAGCCGGGCGTGAAATCGATGAAGCTGATGGGGACGAACAGCTTGTTGGAGTAGCTTGTTGCCTCCAGGTCAGCCACGAATGAAGGCCAAATGACCTCGATGAGGACGGCCTCGAAGTAGCGGTTGGTGCTGCCGTTCTGCGTGTACATGGGAAACAGAACCAGGTGCGGCAGCCCGTCGATGCGCCACTGCTCGGGGTGGAAGGCTACCAGTGAGTCGAGGAAATCCGGTACGGCGAAGCCCCCGGACGCCCACCGCTGGAAGTCCTGCATGAGCAGGTCAAGGTAGTCCGTGTCGTGGGGGAGGTGGCGGCGCAGATCGTTGAGTGAGTCCGTAATGATGCCGACATTCCGGCGGGCCTGGTCATGGTCAGCGGGTTCCGGGACGGAACCGTCCTGCACTTGAACCTGCTGCAGCCCGACGACGGCTGCCTTCAGAGCCTGCCATTCGGGGAGTGCCTTGAGGTCTTCTGCCCGGACGGTTGTCACTTCAGACGTTGCGATTACAGACATGCTGGTTCCTTCCAGTTGTGGGGATTCCTGAAGAAACTAGCAGTGCATAAGCATTCGTGAAGGGTGATTCGCATATGCATAAGAAATTCTTTTGCTCAGGGAGTCCCCTCGAGTGCGATGCGTGCGTCTGACCTGTGGGTCGAGGGTTTTAAGACAACTCAGGACGGTGCATCACCATCAGCAACCAGTGGTATCCGGACAAGTGGCGCTTCCGCCTGGGCCGGCAGCAGGAAATGTCCCTTTCCTTTCCTCGTTGACGCCATAGCAGGTCGTCAGAGCTGCTTATCCACAGCGGAGCATCAGATCAGCAACTCTTGTCCTCAGGCGGGATTGCGGCCGCCTATGCGTAAGGATCTGGCCGGTTGGACATGCAACATTCGCCGCGCCAAATGTCGCTTCCCTTGCTCGTGTTAGCTTGATCACCATCCTTCCGGCCCGCGGGCTTCGGAAGGCCCCACCTCACCGCAGCTACCTTTTCGGAGGCACCATGGGACTTGGCTCCCACACGCAATTAAGTGATCGGGTTATTGATTTCGACGAAGAGATCAAGCCCGATGGAACACAGGGGTCCTCCCTTGCGATAGCGGCAGATCGCCCTACCGGCGAATCCACCAACGAACTCAAGCGCGGGCTAAACCACCGCCACCTGCAGATGATCGCCATCGGCGGTGCGATCGGTACCGGGCTGTTTGTGGCCTCGGGCAGCACGATTTCCCAGGCGGGTCCCGGCGGTGCGTTGGCAGGTTACGCGCTGGTCGGGCTGATGGTCTTCCTGTTGATGCAGTCACTGGGCGAGATGTCGGCCAAAATTCCGGTTGCCGGTTCGTTCCAGTCCTTTGCCACCCGTTTCGTCTCCCCGTCCTTTGGGTTCGCGATCGGCTGGAACTATTGGTTCAACTGGGCCATCACGGTGGCCGCAGAGCTGGTCGCGGCCGGAATCATCATGGACTTCTGGTTCCCGGGGGTCCCGGGATGGGTGTGGGCCGGGATCTTCCTGCTGGTGCTGACCGGGCTCAATGCCCTCTCGGCCAAGGCCTTTGGTGAGTCGGAGTTCTGGCTCTCACTGATCAAGGTCAGCGCAGTGGTGCTCTTCCTGATCGCCGGCGTGCTGATGATCTTCGGCATCCTCGGGGATAACTCGCCGGGACTGAGCAACTGGGAAAACCGCGATGACGTGTTCCACGGGGGCTGGGTCTCGATCATCTCGGTCTTCATGGTTGCCGGGTTCTCCTTCCAGGGCACCGAGCTTGTCGGTGTCGCCGCCGGCGAAGCGAAGAACCCGCGCCGCGAGGTGCCGAAGGCCATCCGCACTGTCTTCTGGCGCATCATGCTTTTCTACATTGGCGCCATCTTTATCATCGGCTGCCTGATTCCGTTCACCGATCCGAGCCTGCTGGCCTCCGGTGAGTCCGATATCGCATCTTCGCCCTTTACCCTGGTCTTCTCCCGCGCCGGAATCGCCTTCGCGGCCGCCTTGATGAACGCCGTGATCCTGACCGCAATCCTGTCCGCTGGCAACTCCGGACTTTATGCCTCCACCCGGATGCTTTACGCCATGGCCCATGACGGCATGGCTCCCAAGATCTTCGGCCGAACCAATGCGCGTGGTGTGCCGATCGCGGCGTTGCTCGCGACGGCGGCCGTGGGACTCTTCGGGTTCCTCTCCGCGATCGTCGGGCAGGGTGCGGCTTACTCCTGGCTGCTGAACATGTCGGGGCTGTGCGGCTTCATCGTCTGGGCGGGAATCGCGGTTTCCCACTACCGTTTCAGACGCGGCTTCCTGGCCCAGGGAAACAAGGTCAGCGACCTGCCGTACAAAGCATCCCTGTTCCCCATTGGCCCGTTGCTCGCCTTCACCCTGCTCATACTGGTCATCGCGGGGCAGAACTACGAGGCTGTGCTTGCCGGACGGTCCGTGGAGGTGCTTTCCTCCTACATCGGGTTGCCGGTCTTCATCGTTCTATGGCTGGGTCACCGCTACCTCACCAAATCCAAAGTAGTGCCGCTGCTCGAGATGGATCTCACGGCACCTAAGGACGTCGAGGACGAACTTATGGTTGCCACCCGGTAATAAGGCCAGAAGAAGCGAGGCCGGGTGCGAACAGCACCCGGCTCCGCTCCTTCCCATCGATCAACGGCGGGCGCTGCGGCGTTCGCCCGGTAGACACGTAAAGAAGGCGGGCTGCTGGACGGGTGCAAGCGGGACGACGAGCCATTGGCCGCCATAAAATTCCACATACGAATCCGAGGGGCACCGTGCGTAGGCTTCTTCTCGTGTCATGGTGATCAGTCTTTCTCGCTAGGTCATGCGTCGCTGGGATGGGAACTGCTTTTTCCTCTTTCGCCGGAGGTGGGCTTGTCATCCATGGTCCCGTCATCGGGAGGTAGGCGAAACGCTATTTCTGGATGGTTCGAACCACCCCTTTAGGTAGGTAGCATGATCGGGCCCACCATCCCTGACATGGAAGCGGCCGCTGGGACGGTTCCGGGCCGGTCAGGGTGGGCCGAAAACGGGCCTAACCCGGGTGAAAAAATTGTGGTTGAGTGGGGAGCATGGCTTCCCCCATCGAGGATTATGCGTTGCTGTCGGACCTTCAGACCGGGCCTCTTATCGCCCGGGAGGGCAGCGTGGACTGGCTGTGTTTCCCGCGCTTCGACTCGCCGTCGGTGTTTAGCCGGATCCTGGGCACCGAGGAGCATGGCCGCTGGCTGTTGGCCCCCAGTGGAGCCGACGCTGAAGTTGTGGAATGGCGCTATATCGACTCGACCTTTGTGCTCCAAACCGTCTGGAAGACCGGCAGCGGATCTGTCCGGGTCACCGATTTCATGCCGCTGGGCGACAGCGGGTCATCCCTTGTCCGCCGTATCACCGGTGTTGAAGGCAGCGTCGAAATGCGCCAGGAACTGCGGATCCGGCCGGGATATTCAACGGTCCTGCCCTGGATGAGCCGGGTACGCGACCAGGAGCCGACGGCGGCGCCGGTCCTGCTGGCGATGGCCGGTCCGGATGCCCTCGCCCTGAGGGGGCCTCATCTTCCGCACGCCCACGCGCACGGGCACGAGGGAGAGTTCCTTGTTTCGAAGGGCGAGCAGCTTGATTTCGAACTGACGTGGTTCCCCTCGCACCGGCCCCTGCCGCCGGCCACTGACGTGGATGCGGCCCTCGAGGAAGCCACGGACTATTGGAGCCGCTGGGGAAGCCACTGCCGGCAGGACGGCGAATACGGCGGTGCGGTAAAGCGTTCATTGCTGGTGCTGCGGGCCCTGACGCATTTTGAAACGGGGGGTATTGTCGCTGCGCCGACGACCTCCCTTCCCGAGGATTTCGGCGGGCCGCGGAACTGGGACTACCGGTACTGCTGGCTGCGCGATGCGGCCCTGACGCTGGAATCGATGCTGACCCACGGCTACGAAACCGAGGCGCTGCAGTGGCGGAACTGGCTCCTCCGTGCCCTCGCCGGCGATCCCGAGCAGATGCAGATCATGTACGGGGTGGGGGGAGAACGGGAACTCCCTGAACGCGAACTGGCGCACCTGCCCGGCTATGAAGACTCCAAGCCTGTGCGGATCGGAAATGCCGCCGTCTCGCAGTTCCAGGCTGATGTTGTGGGCGAAGTGATGGTGGCATTGGAACGACTGCGCATGGCCGGAGGCAAGGAAGACCATTTCTCCTGGGCCCTTCAGAAGGCACTCCTGGGATTCGTCGAGAAACACATCGATGACAAGGACTTCGGCCTGTGGGAGATGCGCGGCGCCGCGCAGTACTTCACGCACTCACGCGTAATGATGTGGGCTGCCTTCAATTGCGGGATCCGGGCCATCCAGCTCCACGGACTCCCGGGCGATGCCACAAAGTGGGAGAAGCTGCGGGACCGGTTACGGGAAGAGATCATGCGCGAGGGCTTCAACCAGGACATCAATTCCTTTACGCAGACCTATGGCGGAACGCAGACTGATGCGGCCCTGCTCGTGATGCCCCAGGTCGGCTTTCTCCCCTACACGGACAAGCACATGCTCGGCACCGTCGCACGGCTGGAAGAGGAACTCCTGACCGACGACGGCCTGCTGCTGCGCTACCGGACGGAAACGGGCGTTGACGGCCTGGCACCGGGCGAACATCCTTTCCTCGCCTGCTCTTTCTGGCTTGTGGAGCAGTATGCGCGCACAGGCCGGCAGGACGACGCAAAGGTCCTAATGGACAGGCTCGTGGGGTTCGCCAATGAGCTGGGTTTGCTGAGCGAGGAGTACGCAACGGACGAGGACCGGATGGCCGGGAACTTTCCGCAGGCCTTCTCGCACCTGACTCTCGTCCGGGCGGCCGATGCCATGCACGGGGTGGACCGGCTCAGCCTGGCGGTCGACGCGCCCGACTAGCGGGCCGTCGTCGGACGTGTTTTATTCTCCGGTAGGTTCGGCGAGTGGGGTGCCCACAAACAGCCGCCACGGCATGGCGTGGAGCTCTATCTGCTTCCCGGCATATTGTCCGGGCGAGTAGGTGCCCCCCATAAAGCGTCCCGTGTTGGTTGCGATGATCGCATCCTGCTGGTCGACGAGGCACGTATTGGGTGCCAAGGCCCGCAGGTGCGGTTCGAGGTGGCTTTGTATGCCCCGGACCAGGACATCGGCCGCCACGATCCCGACCATTTTCTGGTCCACAAAGACAGCTTTGCTGAAGGTGACGATGTTCTCGTTGCTCCCGTTGGCATCCAGGTACGCATGGCTGATGTGGACGGCTCCGTCGCCGTAGTCCTCGGGCCGCCACGTTGCGGTGCCGCCCTCATAGAGGTCCCAGTCGATCACGAGCCGCTGAAGTGACTGAGGTCCGGCCGGGGCATAGCACCACGCCGCGCCCGCAGGGCCGAATGCGGTGTCAGGCAGGAAGCCCGCTCCGTACAGCAGCGGGACGGCCCCTTCGAGAGTCCGCCGCGACGCGTCGTAGATGGCGTCCAGGTCAGAGCTGCCGCCCTGCCGCTTCGACTCGAGCTGGACGCGCACCGCGTCTTCAATCGCACGGATCGAGGTTGTGGCCGTGTCCGCCAGCAGCTCCACGAAGGATTCGATCAGCGCGACTTCGCGTTTTTCCTTTGCAGGATCGGTAAAGGCGTCTTTCCGGGATGCATCCACGCTCATGCGCAGGTCGAGTACCCGGTTCATGTCCGCACGGACGTGATCTTCGGCCAGAGCGCGGGCACGTGTCCCGTCACCGGACCGGATCGCCTCGACGATGGCGGCATGTTCTGATGCCGCGTTCCCGTATCCGGCGGGGGCAGCCCAGATCAGTGGCCCCACCTGGGCCTGCATCGTCATTTCCTCGCGGGTGAGCCGTACGGAGCCTGAGCTGGCGGCAAGTTCGATGTGGAACCGGCTGTCGTCGCGGATCGCCTGTGCAGAATCCTCAGCCAAATCGATCTTCGCAGCCATGGATGCCAGACGTGCAAGGGAAAGCCGTCCGCTGCGCTCCGCTGCGGCAGCGGCTGCGGAGCCTGCCAGGAAGGCCCAGTAGTCGCGGATGTCGCGAAGGTCGTCGAGGGAGTAGGTCATGACCGATTCGCGCTCGGCCTTGATGATGTCGCCGGTGCTGGCTTTGACGAAGCTTCCGCCGCCCTTGCCCCGCCGCGTCTCGAGCAGGCCGCGCCCCCGCAGCTCGGCCAGCGCCGAGCGGAGAGTCAGTGTGGAGACGCCCATCTTGGCTGCCAGCTCGTTTTCGCTGGGCAGCTGGGTCCCGTCTTCTAGAACGCCGAGCTCGATGGCGTACCTGAGGCGCCTCCCCACCTCTTCCCCCCGGTCAAAGGTGGCCAAGGGGGCGAAGGCGAGCTGCTCTCTCCACGTGTTCATGGACGGGTTGCTCCTTCGTCAGGCGTGCTCGGCTGCGCCACCTCCATTCTCTAACCTTTAACATCAAATGTCTATTGACATGTAACGTTAAAGGTCTAAGACTTATAGCAGACAAGGAGATGTGGACATCTCCCTCAACTGGGGTTTGAAAGGGATTGATCAGCATGACACGTGAAGAAGCCTATGCAGGTTGCCCTTCCGACTCGTACGTGGAGTTCTACGGAGGCCAGTGGCTTGTGGTCCCGCTCGCGCCGGTTGAGCAGCCCTCCTTCTTCACCTGCCTGCCCCGCAGCAGGCGCGGCGCTCGGCACTAGGTTGGGCGTCTAAGCAGCCTGTCAGCCGGTAGGCCTCCAAGAGCCGTCTCCGCCGGACACCACGTTGGTGAATTTGATGATGCGGTTCTATGAGATTGATGCGGGGCGGATAACGCTCGACGGCGTGGACATCAGCTCGGTGCCGCGGCGTGAGCTGCGCTCGCGGCTGGGGATGGTGTTGCAGGATACGTGGCTGTTCGGCGGGACCATTCGGGACAACATTGCGTACGGCCGGCCTTCGGCTACTGAATCCAAAATCCTGGAAGCCGCGCGGGCGACGTATGTTGACCGGTTCGTGCGGTCCCTGCCGGAGGGGTATGACACGGTTTTGGAGGACGAGGGCTTTAATGTCTCCGCCGGGGACAAGCAGTTGCTGACGATTGCCCGAGCATTCCTGGCCCGTCCGTCTGTGCTGATTTAGGGATGAGGCGACGTCTTCGGTGGATACCCGGACCGAGGTGCTGGTGCAGAAGGCGATGAGTGCGCAGCGGTCGGACCGGACCTCGTTTGTGATTGCGCACCGGCTGTCCACGATCCGCGACGCCGACCTCATCCTGGTGATGGAGGCCGGCCAGATCGTGGAGCAGGGCACGCACGCTTCGCTGCTGGCCGCCGGCGGGGCTAAGCGCGGTTGTACGAGGCGCAGTTCGCGGCTCCTGTGGCGGAAGTGTGATTCGAATCGACGGCTCCTGTTGAATCTTGGCTGAGCAGGTTCTAGCCGTCATTGGATAATATGGGCCTTCGCATTTAGGCATGGTTGGTTTGTTTGATCCGGTAGGGCCGATGGCCGCCGGCGGCGAGTAGGCATCTGAGTCGGTAGTTGGTGAAGTTTCGGAAGCCTCTGGCGATGCGGCGGGTGGTTTCGATGACGCCGTTAATCGCTTCGGTAGGCCCGTTGGAGGCGCCGTTTGTGTCGAAGTAGGCCAGGATCGCCGTCTTCCACTGTTTGAGGGTCCGGCCGAGACGGGCGACTTCCGGGATCGGGCAAGTCGGGAAGGACCCAATGACCTCGTTGACAAGTTCCCTGCCCCGCTCCGGACGGGCGTGGTAGATGTTCCGGAGCTTCTGGTAGCACTGCCAGGCGAGTGTGACTTCATGGTCAGGGTCCCCGAGAGCGAGTTTCGCGTCCAGCCGCGCGGATTGCTTGTCGGAGAGATGTTCCGCTCCGATCTGTAGGGTCCTGCGGATGCCGTAGAGCGGATCTCCCTTGCGTCCGCGGTGCCCGAGTGTGTCCTGCTGGACGCGGCGGCGGACCTCATCGACCATGGCCGATCCGAGTTTGACGACGTGGAAAGCGTCCAAGACCGTGATGGCTTCGGGTAGTTCGTCGCGGATGGCGTTGGCGTAGCCGCGGAAGGGATCCAGCGCGGCGGTCTTGATCCCGTCGGTGAACCCGGTGCCGCGGTCTTTGAGCCAGTCGGCGTAGGCCTTCCCGGATCGTCCCGGAACGAGGTCCAGCAGCCGGGCGTGGACCAGACCGTGGGCGTCGCGGGTATGGTCCACGATTCCGGTGACCATGCCGGTTCCGGGCGGGCCGGTGTGGGACCAGACATGCTCATCGACGCCGAGCGCATTCACCCCTTTCAGCCTGTCGGCCGCCGCGGTGCGTCGGGTGGCTTCTGCCTTGATCGCGTCCCAGGCTGTGTGCCAGGAGACCCCGAGCTGGTGAGCCAGGGCGGAGACCGAGGTGTCGAAACACTGCAGCGCGTCGGTCGCCCACCCAACAGCCCGGGCGGTGAGTTTCGCCCGAGGTCCGGCCAGCGGGTGGTCCTCGGTGAATGTGGTCCTCGGGCAGCCTGTGTCAGGGCAGCGCCAGACACGCTTGGCCCACAACAGCCGCACCGGCCTGCCGAAACAAGGAATGTCATGAAGGAGGACCTGGCGCCGTCCGTGGCCAACCGCGACGACGCCGCACTCCGGACAACCCGTGACTTCCTCGCCGGTTTCAACGCCAAGAACCAGGCCGGTCCCGGTGGTCATGACAGTACTGACGTGGATGCCGTCGACACCGAGCAGCGCATCAGCCCGCGTGCACCAGCGGCCATCGGAACAAGACATAGAGTTATTCATGTCAGGGTCTCTTTTGGTATTGGTTTGCTTGGTCGCTACCAATTCAAAGAGGCCCTGACCTCTTTCCCGCCGCACCATGCCGCACCGGAAACCGCCCTACCCGCGGCACCAGTCTCAGACCGCCCTAACCACGCTCATCTGCGAAGAGCCGATAATATTTCTGGTGGATTAGTTTGGTCTCGCTGCTTTCGCCATAATGGGAAGCTGGGTCCGAATCTTTCTATATGAACGCGGAAGCTTGCCCGTAGGTACTCCGGTGCAAGCTTTCAAGAGATACGCCTGATCTTTCAGTGCATCTTTCTTGCTGAGTAGATTAATCTCCGTCCGATCATCGCCGTCCAGGCCCGTCATATCATAGAGCCGTTCGCGTGCCGTTGGGGTTGCCACAAGGTCGATCTCAAGAGAATATTGAAAGCAAAAAAAGTTGGCGCTCAGCAGTATTTCCATGGCGTTGGTGTGATGATTCACCAAGGCATCCAAGAGTGCCTCACGTTCTTTTGGACTTGGGAACAAAATAGGGAGCAGGCTCTTGCTTTTCAACGTGGGGCTATAGGTGGGGTACCCCTTAGAGTTCAGGCTCTTCTTTCGCTCGTTATTGTTACTGTACGGAACGAAGTAGTCCTTATCAACGACAAAGGCGGCCGGGATCTGCAGTGTCTTTAGGAGATGAAACATATGTGGGAGGGAGGGTATCCCGTCAATAGAAAAAATCGTCATCCCTATTTCCTCTAAAGAAACATCTGCTTCGCGAAGTACTTGCTCAATGACATTTGAGTCAATAGGGCTCTCAGTAACGACCACAAAATCCGCAAACAGGAATTGGGAGTTCTTTCGCCTGTGGAACTTGTAGTAGTTATCCCGGTTTAGACCGTGATCTGAGAAGAACGTTGATCCAATTTGGGTAATGTTTACTTCAAGTGCACGTCGCGTAGACTTCTGGCGTCTGCAGAGCACCACTTGTTCATGATCGAGAGTGTCGACTATTGTCGGCGAATGCGTCGTGAACACAACCTGCAAGCCGAGTTTCGACAGGTTGAGCATCAGTTGTTGTTGAGCCTGCGGATGGAGATTCTGTTCCGGTTCTTCGAGGCCAAGAATGTAGTTCTTATTCTCTAACTCTGCTAAGTAGGCGTAAAGAGCGAAAACTGCCATACTTTGCGTGCCACTCCCACTGTCTGCGAGGGGGATGGTCTGACCGCCTTCATTGACAGAAAGTTGAATGTTCTGCAACAGGAGTCGATAGTCTGGTGGGATATTGTAGCCGAGTTCGAATGAGAATGGTCCCCGGAGTGGCGCGATAGTCCTAAGGTGTTTTTGTAAGCCATCGAGTGATCGCGTTTGAAGGTCCTGCGCAACACGCGCAATCTGTGGGCTGCGACGATCTCGAATATGGTTGGAGAGGACCCACTGTTCAATAGCTTTTTCCAGAAGTCCCCCGGAAGAGTCGTGAGCAACCTCATGGTCCCTCCGGATGGGTATCACGGCAAATGACAAATATTTCCGTAACTTGGGGTGAAAATCCGCAGGCATGGCGCTCCATTTTCCGCCGTTCAAACACTCCCACTTTTTTGAAGATGCATACTTTAATCGAGCGCGCACTTCGCCGGTAACGGCATTAGAAATGGGAAGTCCAGACTCCCCAAGACCAGCTAAAGTAACTTCGATAACCGACTGGGACTTGGGCGTGTACCTATGTCGGCCTTCTGCAAAATCGGCCGCTTCGGCATCAAAGTTAAAAAATGCATTCAACGCTCGCAAAACAGATGACTTACCGGATCCATTTTGGCCAACAAGAGCAACGGAATCGCCAAATTCAATATCTGCAGACCCGATAGCCCTGAAGTTTGTTATTTTGAGTCTAGTCAACCGTGGCTTAGTTGCAGCCCCGGTCGCTGGATGCGAGAGTGTTGTCACGATGGTCTCTTTCACTATGAAGCGGTTAAAGTTGGACAGGAGATCACCAAAGGATATTTCAGAAGGGTTGAATGGGCCGTCAATGCATGTCGTTTGAGTCCCGAATGGCTTCAGCAAGCGCCGCTACCTGAGGCCAGAGATCCTCATGCCAGCCGTCCTCGGTTTGGGCTCGTTCGGCAACTGCCCGCGCTACGGTTATCTTGCTGGGTTTAGTCGCGAGTCCATTAAAAGTACTGGCTAGTGGAGAAGAGTGCCGGCTTGACGGAACCCTATACGTTTTCCCGGGGTATTCCGCAGCGATGACGGTTTCAAGTGCCTCTTTTCGGGCGTAGTTCTCCACGGTGTAGCCGTGGGTGACCCATGCCAGTGCATCGATGTCCTTTATCTCCCGGAGGATCCGTCTTTTCGTGTCGTTGAGGTCATCGTCAGGCTGTTTCCGGTCGGAGTCGATCAAGATCGCCAAGTTGCGGTTTATATTTAGCAGCGAGATGAATTCGTCGGTGGCTTTATCGTCCACGGCTAGGTGGTTTAGGAGCGCACCGCCATAGAACATGATGGAATAATGAGCGCCTTCGACTAGATCGGGATGTTTCGTATGGAGCCAGTGGTTCACATAGATTCTGTCGGAGGGCCCTTCCACCCACACCAGGAAGTTTGACTGCACCAGGTCCGATGCCCTATTACCTAAATCGGACACGGCGTGAGCAATTGTTGCCGGCGACGAGGCAGCACGGACAACGCTGAACCCTGAGTCGGAGGTGACATGAGAAATTGAGGCAAGTTCTGCGTTCAGCAGCGCTGCTGAGTGAGTGGAGATAAGGTATCTATTCGTCGTTTCACGATGAAGGTAGGCGATGAGCTTTCGCTGGAGGGTGGGATGGAGATGCAATTCGGGCTCCTCCATGCAGACCAGCGTGTCTTCTATTATCGTTGACACTGCTGCCAGCATCACGACTTCGTGTATTCCTGTTCCCAAAGAGTCCAAGGCCATCGCTTCACCTTGGCTGAAAACCACGTGAATGGTGTCCTGGGATTGCGGTATTTCGACTTCTGCATCCGGATCATCTACCACGTCCCTGACGAAATCTTGGAGCGCTCGAAATTTCGCTTGGTCAGCTTTTCGTGTGGCAATCGAGGGTCTGGCGAGTTTGGCCAGCCGTGGAACTAGACCACGCCCGTTCCTCAGGCCTGTATCGGACCCCTTCGCATCCACTTCAGCGGTTAATTCTCGAATGGCATCGACCCACTCAGTGGCGGGGATGAAGCGCCAAGGCCGCACAGCGTTGAATACATTGTTAAGGTTTGTCTGCGGCTCAGAACTGGAACTGCTCGTCAACTGGCTGCTGTAACCCTGCAGGTGGCTGGTCGAAATGCCCTGCCCTTGACTAGCAGCCGCAGCGTACTGCGTAAGGCTCGGGATCATAGAGAGTGTCGTATCGTTCACCTGGACTAGGTCAAATTCCAGCCAAATGCTACCCTGCGTGCCTGTTGTGTAGGCCTCCCGCTTGAACAACTCATTGAAAGGGTTGTTGGGATTTCCGAGTTGGAAAGCCTGTTTGACGTCTTCGGTCAGAAAAAGGCCAAGAGTTACTGCTCGTTGATACTCCCACGGGAGAGGTGTGTCCTCTCTACGGGGGAACAAGCCGTTCGCTGGCGCTGACCCCGTGTCTCGGAGGTGAGGCAAAACATCGTTCATGACCTTTAGTAAGTTGGATTTACCGACATTGTTTCGTCCGACAACCAAGTGAACTTTTTCCATTGGCCCAACGACTGCAACGTTTTCGCCACCGTAGCTTCTGTATCCTCTGATGCCGAAGCCCGCCCAACTTTCCAGCAAGTCCGCTCCTATCGGCTGTCCCATTGCAATGACTACTCCAGAGCCTAGTCGTTGCCTGTCCAGCTGCTGTAATAACCGCTGCCGAGGCTGAAGAATAAGGCAGCCCACTTTGAGACGGCAGTGGCCCGTGCGGTTCGAGAAGATCAACGGAGCACACCCTAGTTGACCCGAGGCAACTGAACAGGGTAAATCGGGACTCCTATGGACACCATAGGCGGCAGGGGCTTGATCTGTTCAAGCCCCTGCTCACGAAATCAGCATTTATCTCAAATAGCCAGCAATATCCTCTAGGGAGCCGCGCGAGTGTATCGCTAGCACATCCGGCCGGGCGGTTGAGTGGCCAGATTTGGTTTGTGCGGCTCGTCGGTATGGCACTATGCGACTTCGGCGGCGGCGGCGGCGTGGGTCTGGGCTATGTGGCTCCCACTACCCCCCGTCGTAGCACACGGACACACAGCGCAACCTTCCAGCCCCCAGACGTAATCTGTTTAGATGCCTCGTTTTGCGCTTGATATTGAGTCCGTCCCCCGCCCCGTCCGTGCCCAGGAGCTGCTGGATGCGGTGAACCACCGGGTCGTCATTGCCGACGGGGCCATGGGCACCATGCTGCAGGGCCGGGAACTCTCCCTGGAGGACGACTTCCTGGGGCTGGAAGGCTGCAACGAGATCCTCAACCACACGCGCCCGGACGTCCTCGCGGACATCCACGACGCATACTTCTCCACCGGCATCGACGCCGTTGAAACCAACACCTTCGGTGCGAACTGGTCCAACCTCTCCGACTACGGCATCGACGACCGTATTGAGGAGCTCGCCCGCAAGGGCGCCGAGATCGCCCGCGAGCGGGCGGAAGCGGCAGAGAAAACAGACGGCCGCATGCGCTGGGTCCTGGGCTCCATGGGCCCCGGTACCAAGCTCCCCAGCCTCGGCCACACCACCTACGACTACCTCAAGCAGACCTTCGCCCTGCAGGCCGAGGGCCTCATCGACGGCGGCGCGGACGCCTTCCTCATCGAAACCAGCCAGGACCTCCTGCAGACCAAAGCCGCCGTCAACGGCTGCAAGCAGGCCATCGTCACCCGCGGCATCCGGCTCCCCATCTTCGTCGAGGTGACCGTCGAAACCACCGGAACCATGCTCATGGGCTCCGAAATCGGCGCCGCACTCACCGCGCTCGAGCCGCTCGGCGTCGACGCCATCGGCCTGAACTGCGCCACCGGCCCGGACGAGATGAGCGAGCACCTCCGCCACCTCTCCAAGCAGTCCTCCGTGGCCATCGCCTGCATGCCCAACGCCGGCCTGCCCGTCCTCGGCCCCAACGGCGCGCACTACCCGCTCTCACCCACCGAGCTCGCCACCGCGCACGAGCAGTTCGTGCGCGAATTCGGCCTGGGCCTGGTAGGCGGCTGCTGCGGTACGACGCCGGAGCACATGGCCGCCGTCGTCGAACGTCTTGCGCCGTTGCGCGCCGCCGCCGCGGTCACCAGCGGCGGGCGGGGCGCCGACGGCAGCCGCGTTCCCACCGAGCGTGAAGCCGGCATCGCGTCCCTCTACCACCACGTGAATTTCGACCAGGAGTCCGCGTACCTCGCCATCGGCGAGCGCACCAACGCTAACGGTTCCAAAGCGTTCCGCCAGGCAATGCTGGAGGAGCGCTGGGACGACTGCGTGGACATCGCCCGCGAGCAGGTCCGCGTCGGCGCCCACCTTCTGGACGTCTGCATCGACTATGTGGGGCGCGACGGCGTGGCCGACATCAAGGAGGTCGTCTCACGTTTCGCGTCGGCCTCCACCCTCCCGCTCGTCATCGACTCCACCGAACCGCCCGTGCTGCGGGCCGGGCTCGAACTCATCGGCGGACGCCCGGTGGTCAACTCCGTCAACTACGAGGACGGCGACGGCCCGGACAGCCGCTTCGCCCGCATCATGCCGCTCGTGAAGGAACACGGCACCGCCGTGATCGCCCTGACCATCGACGAACAGGGCCAGGCACGCACCACCGAGGGCAAGGTGGCCATCGCCTCCCGCCTCGTCGACGCCCTGGTGGGCGAATGGGGCATGCGCGTCGAGGACATCATCGTGGACGCACTGACCTTCCCCATCGCCACCGGCCAGGAAGAAACACGCCGGGACGGCATCGAAACCATCGAGGCCATCCGCCAGATCACCGCCAAGTACCCCGGCATCAACACCACCCTCGGCGTCTCCAACGTGTCCTTCGGCCTGAACCCGGCAGCGCGCATGGCCCTGAACTCGGTGTTCCTGCACGAGGCCGTGCAGGCGGGCCTGACCAGCGGCATCATCGACGCCGCCAAGATCGTGCCGCTCGCTTCCCTGCCGGAGGAGCAGCGCAAGGTGGCCCTGGACCTCGTCTATGACCGCCGCGAATACGACGCCGACGGCAACGTCACCTACGACCCCCTGAACATCATGCTGGACATGTTCGCCGGCGTCGACACCGCAGCGCTCAAGGACCAGCGCGCCGCGGAACTCGCGGCGCTGCCCACCGGCGAACGCCTGCAGCGGCGCATCATCGACGGCGAAGGCAAGGGCCTCGAAGAGGACCTCGACCTTGCCCGCAGCGAAGGCATGACCCCGCTCGGCATCATCAACGACCAGCTGCTCGAAGGAATGAAGGTTGTGGGTGAGCGCTTCGGCGCCGGCGAGATGCAGCTGCCCTTCGTGCTCCAGTCCGCCGAGGTCATGAAGAACGCGGTGGCCCTGCTCGAGCCGCACATGGAGAAATCTGATGCCTCCGGCAAGGGCACCATGGTGATCGCCACCGTCCGCGGCGACGTGCACGACATCGGCAAGAACCTGGTGGACATCATCCTCACCAACAACGGCTACAAAGTCATCAACATCGGCATCAAGCAGGGCATCGCCGAGATCATGGCCGCAGCCGAGGAACACAACGCCGACGTGATCGGCATGTCCGGGCTGCTGGTGAAGTCCACCGTGGTGATGAAGGAGAACCTCGCCGAGCTCCAGTCCCGGGGCCTGGCGAAGAAGTGGCCCATCGTCCTCGGCGGCGCAGCCCTGACCCGCGCCTACGTGGAGCAGGACCTGGCAGAGCAGTTCGAAGGCACCGTCCGGTACGCCAAGGACGCCTTCGAGGGCCTGGCCCTCATGGAACCGCTGGTGCAGGTGGCCCGCGGCGCCGACCCCGCCGCCGTCGGCCTTCCGCCGCTGAAGAAGCGGATCCACAAGGGCGGCCCGAAGTTCACGGTGACCGAGCCGGAGGCAATGCCCGGCCGGTCCGACGTCGCCGCCGACAACCACGTGCCGTCGCCACCGTTCTGGGGCACGCGCATTGTGCGCGGCGTCTCGCTGCACGACTACTCCACCTTCCTCGACGAGCGCGCCACCTTCATGGGGCAGTGGGGGCTCAAGCCCGGCCGCGGCGACGACGGCGCTTCCTACGAGGAGCTGGTGGAACGCGAGGGCCGGCCGCGCCTGCGGTACTGGCTGGACCGCATCCTGGGCGAGAGCATGCTGGATGCGTCCGTCGCCTACGGCTACTTCCCGGTGGTCTCCGAGGGGGAGCAGGTGGTGGTGCTGCACCACGGGGAAGACCGCGACGGCGTCCTCGGCACCCCCGGACTGCTCGCCCCCGACGGCGGGTCAGGCGGCCCGATCGGCACCGACCGGCTGCGGTTCAACTTCCCGCGCCAGCGCCGCGACCGGCACCTGTGCCTCGCCGACTTTGTCCGCTCCCGCGAATCGGGACAGATCGATGTGCTGCCGGTGCAGCTGGTCACCGCCGGCTCGAAGATTGAGGAAGTGACGTCCGAGCTGTTCGCCGGGAACCACTACCGCGACTACTACGAGCTCAACGGCCTGGTCATGCAGCTCACTGAGGCGCTGGCGGAGTTCTGGCATGCCCGTATCCGCTCCGAGCTGGGCTTCGCGTCCGAGGAGCCCAAGGACAAGGCCGGCCTGTTCAAGCTGGACTACCGCGGTGCACGATTCTCACTTGGCTACCCCGCGTGCCCGGACATGGAGGACCGCCGCAAGGTCACGGAACTCCTGAAACCCGAGCGGATGGGCGTGGTCCTCAGCGACGAGCTGATGCTGCACCCGGAACAGTCCACCGACGCGTTTGTGTTCCACCACCCGGAAGCCAAGTACTTCAAGGTGTGAGTTGGGGGCCGGTTTCCGCAGGGACAGGGATTAAGCTTCCCCTATGGGAATTATCATCACACTGCTTATCATCTGGCTTGTCCTCTCGATCCTCGGCTTCGTGGTGAAGGGCCTGCTGTGGCTGGCCTTCATCGGCCTGATCCTGTTCGTGGCCACGGGCGTGTGGGGCTGGCTCAAACAGCGGTCCAACGTCTGACGCCCTGCAGGGCAATGCCGCGCGGGCCTGAAACGGCAGGCAACAACCTGGATTAGTGCGCTGGCCGTGTTGGGCGCATGGCTTCGGCCGGCTTGGGCCGGGGAGCAATACCGGTGGTCCAGGTGGCCCGCACTTTTACATCCTGCACCTTTTACATACGGAAGCGGCCGACGGCGGGAGGTTCCCGCCGTCGGCCGCTTTCCTGTGTGCGCACTTCAGCGCCTATCTGAGTGGTCCCGGCCTCAGGGCTGATGCCGAATGGCCGGTGCAGCCACTGTCAGCGGACGCCGAGGTCGCTGTCAACATACGAACCGGGGCGATTTTCAGTGCGATGGTGGCAATTGCAGCCACCATCCAGCTGCAGCCGAACGGTCACCGGACTCGATGCTTCGAGCCGGATGTCAACAGGCTTTTCCCCGTTGCTGCTAAGCCGGAGAATTGATTCTTGGTCGGTGCGATGGGTCATGTGATTACCTTTGCTGGTGCTGGGAGAGTGGATGCGCTGCGGTTCTACGCCTTGACGTATCCGTTCGGATTCAGCACGAATTTCGTCGCCGAACCGGCGTCAAATTCGGCGTAACCGCGCGGTGCATCCTCAAGCGGGATCGCTTTCGCGTTTACTGCCTTGGCGATCTGAACCTTGTCGTGCAGGATCGCCATCATCAGCTGGCGGTTGTACGACATGACGGGGCACTGTCCAGTGGTAAACGACAGGGACTTCGCCCATCCGGTACCCAAGGACAGCGAGAGGGAGCCGTGCTTGGCTGCCTCGTCAACTCCACCAGGGTCGCCGGTGACATACAGGCCGGGAATGCCCAGAGCCCCGCCTGCAGCGGTGATGTCCATGAGCGAGTTCAGCACGGTGGCGGGGGCCTCGTGGGAGGCGTCCTTGCCGTGACCGCGGGCTTCGAACCCTACGGCGTCGACGCCGCAATCAACTTCGGGGACGCCAAGGATTTGCTCGATCTGGTCCTTCGGATCGCCGTTTGTGACGTTCACCGTTTCGCAGCCGAAGGATCGGGCCTGAGCCAGGCGGTCTTCGTTCATGTCGCCGACAATCACCACGGCTGCACCGAGCAGCTGCGCGCCGACGGCGGCCGCGAGGCCCACCGGGCCGGCACCGGCAATGTAGACAGTGGAGCCGACGCCCACCCCGGCGGTGACGGCGCCGTGAAAGCCTGTGGGGAAGATATCGGAAAGCATGGTCAGGTCCATGATCTTTTCCAAGGCCTGATCGCGATCCGGGAACCTGAGCAGGTTCCAGTCAGCATAGGGGACCAGCACGTATTCGGCTTGGCCGCCCACCCAACCGCCCATATCCACATAACCATAGGCGCTGCCCGGGCGGTCAGGGTTGACGTTCAGGCAGATGCCCGTCTTGCGCTCCTTGCAGTTCCGGCACCGGCCGCAGGAGATATTGAAAGGTACGGAGACTATGTCTCCCACCTTGATGAACTCCACGTCCGGACCGACCTCCACCACTTCACCGGTGATTTCATGGCCGAGGACGAGGTCCTTTGGGGCTGTGGTCCGGCCCCTCACCATGTGCTGGTCCGAGCCGCAGATATTGGTGGTCACCGTGCGCAGGATCGCGCCGTGGGGTACTTTTCGGCCCACATTGGCGGGATTAACGCCAGGCCCATCTTTGAGTTCGAACGTCGGGTAGTCGGTGTTGATGATTTCGACGACACCGGGTTCTTTGTAGGCGACGGCTCTGTTTCCTGACATGGACACTCCTTTGTGTAGGGGTATTTGGTGCCAGGCCTTCCGTTCGGATGGCCTTGCACTGACCGGCAAATTTGCAGGCGCTGCCCCATGGCCCGAGAGCGGTGCTTCGATGAGGATACCTCCCCAGGTTTCAGGCCACCGAAGCACCCTTCACGGACACGGGACAGCTCTACTGATGAGACTAGGGTCACAAGAGCTGCAATAAAAGCGCAAGAATTTGAAGATAACCATGCAGAATCAATGCATGAAGGATCCGTGGCTCATACTTCGGGTGGTCGCCCTGAAAACGCAGATGCCTGACGCACGGGATCAACCAGGGGGATGGTGGGGGCGGCGGTGCTTGCCACCCGCACCGCGGAACCGACCGCAGCCAGCACGCCGAGCCGCGCCCCGCCCGTGTACCGGCTTGAGGTCTGCAGCGTACTTTGCAGGCCCTGCACGGCCTGGCCTGTGCGATTCCTTGCGCGTGAGTTCGCTAATAAAGTTCTGGACTGGGCCCTGGGGGAGTCCTCTCCGGTCAGGACTCAGGACATGCCCGCGGAATTGCTGACACTGCAGAATCCCTTCAGGTCCCTTCCTTCGTGTGACAGGAAGAGTCATGCCCTAATCATTGACTTGTTGCTGCCAGAGGAAATAAGTTGTTGTATGACCAACGGTGATCCAGATCATATGTGCGACGCATTGCCCAGTGGCTAGGCTGAGAGTGAAGCACCTCGCGGTCTTGGCGCCATCCCCCTGAATGGAGACAACATGGAACGCGATCTTGCAGACAATTCGCTGGAGAAGGTGAGTCCGGAGCGCCTGCGTAAGGTCGTGCGGGCATCTTTTGCCGGAACGGTGGTGGAGTGGTTCGACTTCGCTATTTACGGCTACATGGCAACCCACATTGCCGCCACATTCTTTTCATCGACGGATCCGGTGGTGGGTTTGCTGGAGACGTTCGCCGTGTTCGCTGTCGCGTTCGCGCTCCGGCCCTTGGGCGGCATCTTCTTCGGACGCCTGGGTGACCGCCTTGGACGAAAAAAGATCCTGGTGCTGACCGTCCTGCTGATGTCCGGATCTACGGCTGCAATCGGGCTCATCCCAAGCCACGAGACGATCGGCATCTGGGCCGCCGTCCTACTGGTGCTGGCCCGGTGCCTACAAGGCTTTTCCGCCGGCGGCGAATACGCGGGCGCCACCATCTACGTCGTCGAGCACAGCCCCGACAGGCACAGGGCACGCTACTCGTCCGCCATGTCCGCGGCGACGTTCTCCTCATTCGCCCTCGCAGCTGGACTCGGAGCGCTGCTCAGCTTCCTCCTGCCCCCCGAGGCTATGGGCGATTGGGGCTGGCGCATCCTCTTCCTGCTGTCAGTACCGATGGGCCTGATTGCCTTCTACATCCGGGCCAAACTCCATGAGTCCCCCGAGTTCCAAGCGATGATCGATGATGCCGCTGCCCGGCCCGCCCCGTCTTTGGGAGTCGTCTTCCGCACCCAGTGGCCCGCGATGCTCCGCCTCGGCGGGTTCGTGATGCTCACGGCGCTCTCCTTTTACATTTACTCCACGTACATGTCGACCTTCCTGATTAAGGTGGTCGGCCTGCCCCCGCACCTTGCCCTGTTCTCGAGCTTGATCTCGCTGAGCATGGCGACGGCGCTGGCCCCCGTGATGGGCCGTGTCTCGGACCGCATAGGGCGCCGCCGCACCATGCAGACCGCCGCCGGTCTCCTGGTCGTTCTCACCATTCCGGCGTACATGATCGCCGAGCAGGGGACGTTCGCGACCGCCGTTGTCAGCCAGCTGCTCATCGGACTCGGTGCCGTGACCGCTAACGTGGTGACCTCGGTCCTGATGTCGGAGATGTTCTCCACCGACGTGCGTTTCGCGGCGTCGGGCACCTGTTACAACATCACCTACGCGGTGTTCGGCGGTACCGCACCCTTCCTGGCAACGTGGCTTGTCGCGGGAACCGGATACTCGCTCTCCCCGGCGATCTACGTCTCTGTTATCGCCGTCGCATCATTCCTCGTCGCCACCCTCCTCATGCCCGAGACCGCAGGACGGCCTCTGCGCCGGTACCACGACGACCCCGTGCCAGCAGAGCCTGTGCGCGCCGCGGCCTCAAAAGCGCTGCACGGGGCCTGAGGTCCCACGGCAAGTAAGATGGTGGGCCGCTGCCGGGACCTGCACGGGTCCCGGCAGCGGCTGGCGATCGCGATGGCACAGATCCGCCGGTAGCTACAAGGGACGATTTGAGGAAACCAGGCCTAGTCTCGGCGGCCATATTGAATTCTTTCGGGCCCCTTCGAGGCCCTGCTCTGGCAACCGCGAACCGACGCGCGTAGCGTTCGAATAGAACGATGGCGGCGGTGGCAGCCTGACCAAGGACCGGCACGCTGCCGTACTGTGTGCCAATCCTTTCGAGGAGCCGGAAATGGCTGGATGGAATGCCGATACGGCGGCCGGGCCGCTGGGCGCCGGGACGATCACGTTGGTGGAAGGTTCGTCCTTCTGCATCTCCCTGCAGAACGGGGACATCCACCCCGAACTCCCGCACGGGGTCTTCTTCCAGGACACGCGCATCCTGTCCCGCTGGAGCCTCACCGTCAACGGCCAGGTGCTGGAGCCGTTAACGGCGGAAACGAAGGAACCCTATCGGGCGCTGTTCGCGGGCCGTGTTGCCCGCTCTGACGGGTATGCGGACAGCCCGCTGCTTGTAGAGCGGCTGCGCGAGGTGGGCGTCGGCATCACCGAAGAGATTACGGTACGGAACTACTCGCTGGATCCGGTTGAATGCGTGGTCTCCCTCACCGTCGAAGCGGATTTCGCCGATCTGTTCGAGGTCAAGGAGGCGCACATCCAGCGGCACTGGGATCAAACCCGGCAGCCGGACGCGGGTTCGCTGACGATCAGGGGCACTTGGCAGGATGCCCGCAAAGGGATCGTCGTCAACGCCGCCGGCGCCGACCACGTTAGTGCGGACGCCTTGACCTATAGCACCGTTGTCCCGCCGCACGGCCACTGGAGCACCGTGCTGAGCGTCATGCCCACTGTGGACGGAACCGGCCCGGTGGCACCGTTTACTCATCCGGCACCGGGCGATCTCTCTCCCCGGGACCGTCGCCGGATGGAGTGGGTGGCCAGGATTCCGGCGCTGCAGATGGGGAACCGTTCGATCGAACGGACCCTGCAGCGCAGCTACGACGATCTGGGTGCACTCAGGATCGAGGACCCCGAACATCCGGAACGGGTGGTGGTCGCCGCCGGGGCGCCCTGGTTCATGACCCTGTTCGGCCGAGACTCTCTCTGGGCCTCGGAAATGGCGCTGCCGGTAGACCCGTCCCTGGCCTTGGGCACGCTGCAGACGCTTGCCGACCGCCAGGGCCGGTTGGTGGACCCGATGAGCGAGGAGGAACCGGGCAAGATCCTGCACGAGGTCCGGCTCGGCGTCTCCAGCGGTCTGTCCTTGGGCGGTAAGCCGGAATATTACGGCAGCGTTGATGCGACCCCGCTGTTTGTGAGCGTGCTCGGAGCCGTCAGCCGCTGGGGCTTCGCCAAGGAGACCATCGCCGCCCTGCTGCCCAACGCGGACCGGGCGCTGGACTGGATCCGGGACTACGGGGACCGCGATGGCGACGGCTTCGTCGAATATGAACGCCTGAATGATCAGGGGCTGATCAACCAGGGCTGGAAGGATTCCTGGGACGGGATCAACTTCGCCGACGGCACCCTGGCGGAACCGCCGATCGCCCTGTGCGAGGTCCAAGCCTACGTCTACTCGGCGTACATGGCGCGTGCGTGGATGGCCTACGACGCCGGCGACACGGCGGTGGGAGACGAGCTTACCGACCGGGCGGCAGAGCTGAAAAAACGGTTCAACGAACAGTTCTGGCTGCCTGACCGCGGCTATTACGCGATCGCGCTGGATAAGGACAAGCGCCCGGTGGACGCCTGTGCCTCCAATATGGGCCACTGCCTCTGGTTCGGTCTCGTGGATGAGGACAAGGCACCGCTGGTGGCCGAGAAGCTGATGTCCCCGCAGATGTTCTCCGGCTGGGGCGTTCGCACCCTGGCTACCGACATGGGCGCTTACAACCCGGCGAGTTACCACAACGGCTCGGTCTGGCCGCACGACAACGCCATTATTGCGGCCGGCCTGGTGCGCTACGGTTTCGTGGAAGAAGCCCAGCGGATCGCCACGGCCCTGCTTGCGGCCGCCGAGTACTCGAACGGCCGGCTGCCCGAACTCTTCTGCGGCTTCGACAGGGAACGGTTCACCCAGCCCGTCCCGTACCCGACGGCGTGTTCGCCGCAGGCCTGGGCCGCGACGGCACCGATCCTGCTGGTGACCAGCCTGATGCGCTACGACGCGCATGTATCCCGTGGTGGTCTGTGGCTGGACCCGGTGCTGCCGGAGGCCTACGGCAACCTGCACATCACCAATGCGCCCATGGCCGGCGGCCGGATTACCATCGATATTTCCGGTTCCACCGCCTCCGTCCAAGGGCTGCCCGAGGGCATGGCGCTCCACCGCGGTCACCGGCCGTGGATGACCGAGCTGGTGGAACAGGCCAAGCTGCGCAAGGAAGGTTAGCGGAACGGGCGGCCTCGTCAGACCACCTCCTCCTCACCCAGACGGGGAACCTGCTTATTAACAATCGGCACGGCGGGAACTCTCCGGTGTCAGGGAGTTCCCGCCGTGCCGACGGTGTTGGGGTGCGGGTTGGTCCTTGTCAGTCGGTGCGGACCTTGCCGGGGTCCACGTTTCGGGCGGCAAAGATGAGCAGGCCGGAGGCCAGGATGGGCAGGACGCCCCACCATAGGGTGGCGTTGATCCAGCCGGCACCGGCTGCGAGAGCGGCGGTGATCAGCAGGCCGCCGAGGATTGCCCCGACTTGGCCTGAGGCGTTGATGATGGAGGCGCCCGTTGCCCGGGTGTGGACGGGGAAGCTTTCGCCGGTGAAGAACAGCAGGGCCGAGAAGGGACCGATGAGGAAGAACAGTCCGGCGCTGTACAGCCCGATGATGAGCGGGAAGTCCCCGTTCGGGGCCTGGAGCATGGTGAAGAAGGAAACAGCGCACAGGATCCAGCCGATCCCGATCGCGTTGCGGCGTCCGATCCGGTCGCCGAGCCAGCCATGGAACAGGTAGCCGGCGAAGGCGGTGGCGTTGGAGATGATGAGGATCAGCAGCGCGTTGTCGAACTCGACGTTTTTGCCGTCCGGTGCCGTGAGCAGCGACGTGCCGAGGATCGCGAAAGCAAGGACGCCAAGCCAGTTCAGGAGGAAGGCTCCGCCGATGGTCAGGGTGGACCGCAGCGATTCTCCGCGGAAGACTGAGACGAGTGGGCTGGCCTTCTCCGAGACGTCGATTCCGTACTTCTCCCCGAGCTGCTGCGCCTCTTCCATCCGGCCGTCCTTGATCATCTTGTCGATCTGGTGGCGGTGGGCGAACTGGGGGCTCTCTTTGAGCCAGCGTCCAGCGAGGACAATGAAGACGGCGGGGAGGGCGGCCACGGCGAAGCAGAGTGCCCACCCGCCGATGGGGAACAGCAGGTAGACGGACCCGGCGGCCAGGACGGAGCCGACCGGCCAGCCGGACTGGACGAGTGAGTAGATGAGACCGCGGCGGCGGGCCTTGCCGGGGTCGCTGTTGTGGGCAAACATCTCGTTGAGGTAGGCAGCGTTGATGGACTGTTCGGCGTAGCCGAGGCCGGCCAGTGAACGCACGAGGACCAGGAAGACGAGTCCCAGGCCGGCAGCGAGGCCCACAACCCAGCCGACAGTGGCCGTTAGCAGTGAGGCGACGGCGGCACCGACGACGGCGATCAGGATCCCCTTGCGGCGGCCGATCCGGTCGACGATCGGGCCAATCCCGAAGGCCACGAGGGCAGTGCCGGCGGTAACCCAGGTATTGATTCCTGTGGACTGGGCCGCGCTCCAGCCGAGGTCTGCGGCCAGTACTGGCAGGAGGTTGCCGAACAGGACGAAGTCGTAAACGGCGAAGGTCCAGGCGAAGAAGCAGATCCAGGTCGCCAGCCGGACGTCCTTGGGCGTGACATCAGACTCGACAAATTGAAAGGTTGGGGCAGTGGTCATAGCGGTTCCTAATTCACGGGGATAGGTGGGGGTGTGATGAGTAGGGAACGAAGGGGGCGGCCTGGAAGCCAGCGTTGCTAACTGGCTCCAGGCCGCCCCCCTTACGGCTGCTCCTGCTTAGGTTGCCGAACTGAGCTCGGAGACCAAAACCTCGCGGCGTTCGGCAGTTGACCTCAGGTCGACCGTGAGCTGGCCGTTGACCTCCTTGAGGACCACACCGTAGTCACGGACGGCCGCCTCCGCGGTTGTGAAGCCGTCCAGCACGTCCTCAAGGACCTTCAGCGGGTCCCGCTTGTGCGGGTCACCGAAGCCGCCACCGCTGGGCACGGTGATCTGCAGGGAGTCGCCGGCCAGCAGCTGACGGCCGGTGACCTTGGACGGCCACGACTCCTCGCCTGCCCGGCCGGGGTTTTTCACGAGCGAGCCGTTGAGGCCCTCATGGCCGCCGAAGGCGCCCCACGGCACGTCCGACTCGTGGCGTTCACCCTCGCAGGTGATCGCGGTGTCCGTCAGGAAGGTGTTCTCCCGGACGATGCCGATACCGCCGCGGAACTCGCCGGCCGCCGCCGGCTCGGAGCGCAGTTCATAGCGGTCGGTGCGCATGGGGAACCGCCATTCAAGCTCCTCGATCGGGTTGTTGCGGGTGTTGGCGATGAGGTTGTCCACGGAGTCCGGCCCGTCGCTGGTCGCCCGGGCGCCGTAGGAGCCTTCGTTGACCTCGAGGTAGACCCAGTACTCGCCCTGCTTCTCGTCCCATCCGGAGTAGGAGATGAAGTGGATGTGGGCGGAGTTGCCGGCGGTGACCCGGTCCGGGATGACAGGGGCCAGGGCCCGCAAAGCCAAGTCGACGGCACGTTGAACCTGGGAGAACCGGGAGAAGGTTGCGGCCGGATACTTCGGGTTGAAGATGGTGCCCTCCGGGGCGATCACCTTCAGCGGCTTGAGCATGCCCTCGTTCTGGGGCACGAACACCGGGAAGGCGACCTCGTCTAAGAACATCATGCGGGTGATGAACGTGAATGCCGAGACCGTGGTTCCCTCGAAAGCACAGTTGTAGGCGGTCGGCACCTGTTCGGAAGATCCGGTGAGGTCGTAGGTAATCTCGTCACCTTCGACGATCACTTTCACGACGATCGGCAGCTTCTTGCCATAGTTGCGGCCGTCGTCGTCCAGGTAGCCGACCTCGGTCTCGTAGACGCCGTCCGGGATCTTGGCGATCTCCTGGCGCAGCATCCGCTCCGAGTAGTCGATCCAGCTCTGGCCGGCTTCGCGGACCGCGCCGAAGCCGTATCGCTCAATGAGGGCGATGTAGCGGGACTTGGCCAGTTCGCAGGCGGCGATCATCGCCTGGAAGTCGCCCTCGTTGGACGTGGGTGTCCGGGTGTTGTTGAGGATGTGCCGGATCAGCGATTCCTGGCGGACGCCCTTCTCGGAAATCTTCACCGCCCGGAAGATGGTGCCTTCGGACTGGATGTCCTGAATGTCCACCATCAGTCCGGAGTACGCACCGCCGTTATCGATCAGCTGGCCCGAGGCTCCGGCGAAGCCGACGAGCTGCCCGTCGTGGAAGATCGGTTCGATGATCGCCACGTCGGGGGAGTGGGTGGCGCCCAGGTACGGATCGTTGTGCAGGATGACGTCACCGTCGTGGATGTCGTCGCCCAGGACCGAGATCACGCCCTTGACGATTTTGGGCATGGAGCCCATGAACATGGGCGTGGAGTCGGACTCGGCCAGCACGTTGCCGTCCTTGTCGAAAAGCCCTGCGCCGAGGTCCTCGGACTCGCGGATGATCGAGGAGTAGGCCATCCGGAACAGCACCGAGGCCATTTCCTTGGCCGCCGAGTTCAGGGCGCCGCCGATCACGCGCATCAGGATCGGCGTGGCCAGTTTCTCGGCGCTCTGCGTCGCGGCCGGGCAGTCGATGACGAGGTTGCCGGCTGCGTCCACCGCTCCGGAGAATCCCGGCGGAATAACTGTGGTGGAGTCGTACTGTTCGATGATGGCGGGGCCGCTGAAGGTGATTCCCACGCCCATCCTGTCGCGGTCGTAGAAACTGGTGTCCAGGGTCACCGGCTTGCCGTCCTGTTCGAAGGTCACCGGACGGGTTTCCACCAGGGCGTCTTTGAGGGAACCGGACTTGATCGCTTCGGGCGTGGGCAGGTCATCCATCACGGCGCTGGCCTCCACACGGATGTTGATGACCTCCACGGTGCCGTTCTTGAAACGGTGACCGTACTCCTCAAAGTGGGCATCGTGGAAGGCTGCCTCGGCCTTTTCCAGCCAGGCTTGGTTGACCGGTCCTGCGGGGGCAACGAAGCGGATCTCGTATCCCTGGCCCTCGTAGCGTGCGTCCGCGAGCCATTCGAGCTTGCGGCGTTCGGCCGGCACGTCCTCGGCATCCAGCTGGGCATTGGCCTCGCGTTCCAACTGCTCGAAGGAGGCCTGGATGGCGGCGGGGTTGGCGCTGCTGAACGTGAACCGGCTGGTGGCGACGAACTCGTACTTTTCGTCGGTGGCCAACAGGCCGGTGGCGGCCATGATGCCGGGGTGGGCCGGGATCAGCACCTTCGGGACCTCCAGCTCCGCCGCGATCTCGCAGGCGAACAGTGCGCCGGCGCCGCCGGCGGCGACGAGGGTGAAGTCGCGCGGGTCGTAGCCGCGGCGTACGGAGTTCTGCTCGATCGCCTGGGTCATGCCGAACTTCTGGATCTGCAGCGCGCCGAGGGCTGCCTGGTCCACGGACATGTTGAGCTTTTCTGCGAGCCCTTCCATGGCCTTTCGGGCACCCTCGAGATCCATGTCCATTCCTGAGCCTGCCAGGACGCGGTCAGGGCGCATGCGGCCCAGGAGCACCTGGGCGTCGGTAGACGTCGGCTCCGTGCCGCCGCGGCCGTAGCAGACCGGGCCAGGGACGGCGCCGGCTGACTGGGGACCGACGCGGAAGACCCCGCCGGCGTCGACGTAGGCGATGGAGCCGCCGCCGGCACCGATGGTGTCGATGTCCACCATAGGGACCATGGCCTGGTGATCGCCGATCTTGGTGTCCAGCAGGTGGCGCATGCGCAGTTCACCCTTATAGGCCACACCGATGTCCGCCGAGGTACCGCCGATGTCCAGGGTGACGACGTTCTCGAAGCCGGACTGGCGGCCGGCCCACATGCCGCCGATCAGGCCGCCCACCGGTCCGGACATCATCAGGGTGACGGGCCGCTTGGCGGCCTCCTTGATCGGGACCATGCCGCCGGAGGACTGCATCAGCAGGATCTCCCGCTTGTAACCCAAGCTCTCGGCTTCCTCCTGCAGGCGGTAGAGGTACCGTGAGACACGGGGGCCGACATAGGCATTGAGTGCGGTGGTGGAGAACCGCTCGTACTCCCGGTACAGGGGCACGATTTCGCTGGACAGGGACAGGTACGCCTCGGGGAATTCCTCCGCGACGATCTCCCCAATACGCTGCTCGTGGGCGGGGTTCAGGTAAGAGTGCAGCAGGCAGACCGCGATGGCTTCGACGCCGGCCGCCTTCAGCTCGCGGACTCGCTCACGGACTTCGTCCTCATTCAGGGCAACCAGGACGTCGCCGTTCGGGGCAGTGATGCGCTCCTTGACCGTGAGCCGGTGCCTGCGCTTGATCAGCGGCTTGGTCTGCCACGGCAGCTCCTGCTGCAGCGAGAAGTTGTATGGCTTCTTGTGACGGGCGATGTGCAGGATGTCCCGGAAACCCTCGGTGGTGATCATCCCGACCTCCGCCCCGGTGTGCGTCAGTGCGGTGTTCGTAGCCACCGTGGTGCCGTGTACCAGCTGGTCGATCTCCGCAAGAGAGATACCGGCCTTCTCACAGAGCTTCCTGATGCCGTTGATCACGCCCTCAGACGGGTCGTGCGGGGTGGACGGGACCTTCTCCACAACGGCAATGCGCTGGGCGTCGTCTGAAAAATACAAGTCGGTGAAGGTGCCGCCGACGTCTACTCCGATGCGCTTCATGCTGGGGTCCTTTCGGAAGTGAGGCTCAGGACTGTGTTGAAGGGGAAAGCCCGCGTGGGCTTCTTGGCCATTAGGCCATCCCCTGTTTGGAGTCCGCTGGGGTTAGACCGCAAATCTATGTGCTGAAGATCACAAAGTTGCTTAGTAAGCAATGTAGTTCCCGTGGAAGCAACACACAATGGCTAGCGGCTTATTTTTTTTGGGCGCACCCTCTGCCCGTGCTGGTATGCGGGGCCTGGGCGCGAATTCCAGGAAAACCGGAAAAGGGGGTTGTTTGTTGCGCAAACAGCAACTACTGTGATGGGACAGCAACAAAATGCGGACAGGGAAAGCCCGGTCCCCGAGAGAGTGGAGAGAACCATGACAGCAGAGACAGAGACGTTCAACGACATCGAAGCCCGTCTTGCCGCAGTGCTGGAGGAGGCGTTCGAAGCAGGAACGGACATCTACAACGAGCGAGGCTTCAAGCGTCGGATCGGCTACGGCAACCGCCCCGCCGTCATCCACATCGACCTCGCCAACGCCTGGACCCGTCCGGGCCACCCGTTCAGCTGCCCTGGCATGGAGACGATCATCCCGAACGTCCAGCGGATCAACGAGGCCGCCCGCGCCAAGGGTGTTCCGGTCTTCTACACCACAAACGTGTACCGCAACCGCGATGCCACGTCCGGGACGAACGACATGGGTCTGTGGTACTCGAAGATCCCCACGGAGACCCTTCCGGCGGATTCCTACTGGGCGCAGATCGACGACCGTATTGCTCCCGCGGAAGGCGAGGTGGTGATCGAGAAGAACCGCGCCTCGGCGTTCCCGGGGACGAACCTCGAGCTCTTCCTGACCTCCAACCGCATCGACACCCTGATCGTGACCGGTGCGACCGCGGCCGGATGCGTGCGCCACACCGTTGAGGACGCGATCGCGAAGGGCTTCCGCCCGATCATCCCCAGGGAGACCATCGGCGACCGCGTCCCGGGCGTCGTGCAGTGGAACCTCTACGACATCGACAACAAGTTCGGTGACGTGGAGTCCACGGATTCGGTGGTGGATTACCTGAACCGTCTTCCGCAGTTCGAGGACACGGTTCCGAAGACCCTCTCGGATCCCCAGCCCGAGGTGGCGTGCCCCGCGGATCCGGCCTAAACCGCACCGCACTCTCGGAAGCCCGCGGTCCGGCATCCCCGGGCCGACCCGACGACAGCCGGCACCCTCAGCGGGTGCCGGCTGTCGGCTGGCTGCCCGGCCTTCGGCCAGTGGAGGAAAAGGCATCGTACGATGGCTGATACGGGTGACCGCGCGTAGCGCCCGGAGAGGGAGAACTCATGCTGGAGCCACAAACCACCGCCGACAAACCGCAAGGGGCGGCAGCCTCGCTGCTTAACGGTCTGACGGTTCTCGAAGCGTTCTCTGTCGCCAAGCGATCCCTCCTGGGCGTCACGGAGATCTCTGAGCTCGTCGGTCTTCATAAGAGCACCGTCTCCCGGATGCTCACTGGCCTGGACGAGGCCGGATACGTGCAGCGCGACGAAGACACCGGGCGGTACCGCCTGGGGCTCGGGATGATCGGGCTGGCCGGACCGCTGCTGGCCGAGCTCGGCGTCCGCCGTGTCGCCCTGCCGCATCTCGAAGAACTCACCGAAGCCACCGGTGAGACGGCCGCGATCGCCGTCTGGAACGGCACCAATGCAATCGTTGTGGAACAGACGGCGAGCCCCCATCAGGTCAAGCACAGCGCGGTGATTGGCACGCGGTATAACAAGTTCGCCAGCTCCTCGGTCCGGGTGTTCCTCGCCGAACTGCCGCCCGAAGAGACGGACCGCCTTCTGGCCGGCCGGACGGTGCTGCGAGACGACTATCGGGGGCTCGAGGACCCGGCCCACGAACAACTGGCCGAGGTCCGGGACCTGGGCTTCGCCGTCAACGACGGCGAGACCACCTACGAGGAATACGGTGTGTCCGCCCCCGTGCGGGATTATCGGGGCGAAGTGGTCGGCTGCATCACAGCCAGCGCGCCCCGGGCCAGAGTTCAGCACCAGCAGAGTCAGTCCGTCCTGCGCGAAGCCGTGCTCCAAGCCGCTGAACGCGTATCGACCCGTCTGGGCAGCAACCCGGGAGAAACACCCCCAACCCGCTGACCGGCTCAGTCCGGAAGGGAAGCCGACCAGCCCAAGCGGGTGGACACTTCCGAGGCAGCATGTTGTACGGCTCTAACCAGCGGGTCCCTCGTGGCGTGGTTGTGTACGCGGGAACGGGGAGCGGATACGGTGATGCAACCCACCACCTTGCCCCGGTAATCCCGAACCGGAGCCGAGACCCCAAACTCCTCCTCGGCAGTCGAACCGTCGTTGACCGCGTATGCCTGACGTGCAACGTCCTGCAGGTGTGCGGTGTGGTCCAACGGCAAACCATCTCCGGCCGCGCGGAGTATCTGCCCGGATTCGATCAGTTCGGCCGAGATCGCCGGCGGCAGCTCCGCCATAAAGACCCGCACCGAGGAACTTTCAAATTTGTTGTAGCGGGTTCCGATGGCGGCAGTGTGTTTGACCTGATGAGGGCTGGCCACCTGCTCTACGACGATGGCCTCATGACCATTCCAGACAGAGATTGCGCTGGTTTCCTGGGTGCTTTCAGTTAGCTGCTCCAAGTACGGAAGCGCAGCGCGACGGACATCCAGATCCGCCAGCAAAGGGCCGGACAGCGCAAGGAGGCCCAGCCCGAGCCGATAGCGTCCCGTCTCTTCGTCCCGCTGGACATATCCAGCTTCTGTTAAACCGCCAAGAATGCGTGACACTGTGCTCTTGTGGAGGCCAACGCGCTGGGCAACCTCGGTGACACCTAGAACCGGACGCTGCACCGAGAAGGCTTCCAGTACAGCAAGACCGTTCAACAGCGAGGCCGCGGCTCCTTGGACCTGGCTGTTGTCCTGCCTCGGTCGTCCCGGCATCTGCGTCCTTTCGCGAATCGTGGCCATGCCGCCACTCTGGTGGCCATCATATGCCGTGCCCAGGCGCAGACGCGGAGAATGCGGCACGGCACTGCTCTGGCCGGGTTTCCCGGCGGTGTCCTCAGGCGCCCAGGTGAAGACGGTCCCTGGGCTGGGCGGGCTGGTTTTGGGCGGATTGGGCCTGTGCGGCGTGCCCGCCAGGCCCTGGGATGTGACCGGAGACGAGCTTCACCCGCCGGAGGGCGGCGAGGATGGCCCGCCCCACCACGGCGATTCCGATGATGGTGGTGACGGCACGCAGGGTGTCCCAGCCCGCCGTCGAGGTCACCAGCGAGTAGAGCAGGAAGCTGCTGAGGTTGGTGCCCAGCGGCGCGCCGGGCAGGTAGGAGATGCCGGTGCCGGCGCCCACCGCAAAGGGCCAGAACCACAGGTTGGTCAGCAGCCCGAACAGGTAGGACGCCACGATGCCGTAGCCGCACAGCATCCACAGCTCGGCCCTGCCCCGCACCCGCTTCGGGAGCAGGCCGGCCCCCGCGCCCACCCACGCGCAGGCGAAGATCTGGAACGGTGTCCACGGCCCGATGCCGCCCCACAGCGCGCTCGAGAGGGCGATGGTGGCGGCGCCCAGGAGCATGCCGAACCGGGCACCGAACGCCCGGCCGGCCAGAATCAGCAGGATAAAGACCGCCTCCACGCCCCCGACGCCGGTGCTCGCCACCCGCACCGCGGAACCGACCGCTGCCAGGACGCCGAGCAGCGCCACAGTGTGTGCCGAGCTCACCGAGCCGTCGAGGGAGACCACGATGGCGACGACGGCGAGCGGCGCGATGGCCAGCGCCGCGTAGGGGAGCGCCGCGGCGGCATCCTCGGGGAAGGCGGCGGCCAGCAGCGGCCAGCAGAACGCTGCGAGGGCCAGGACATTTGCGGCGGCGAGGACGGCGAGTTCGGCGCCGCGCGGCATCCGGAGGCGGTGCTGCCGTGCCGGGGCGTGCGTGTCCGGTTGTTCGGTGACGCGTGGTCGGCCTCCGGCGTTTTCCTGCCGGGGGAGTGGGAGCGGCGCGGCTTCTGTTTTCTCAGACGCAGTGGAGGGCGCGACGCCGTCACGCATCGGGAGGATCCGGGCGCCAAGGCTGTGGGCAAAGGAGAGGTCGTGGGTGGCAATGAGGACCGCCGCGCCGTCGTCCGCGGCCGCCCGCAGCGCAGCCGCGACCGCAGTGCGTGCCGCAGGGTCGAGTCCGCGGGTGGGCTCATCGATGAGTAGCACCTGGGGGTGGTCCATGGTCTGCAGCGTGATGGCAAGGATCCTGCGCTCTCCGGCCGAGAGATCCCGGGGATGCTCGTGCCCGATGGGAATCCGGACGTCTCCGCGCAACCGGGCCAGGCGTGAGGCCGCGGATCCTGGTTCGGGCCGGGCGCCTTTTCCGCGGGCCTGGCGGCGCTCGGCCGCGCGGAGCTCTCCTGCGACCGTATCCCTGGTGAAGAGGTCGTCCGAGGCGTCCGGCACCAGGGCGACCCGGCCTCCGTCGACTGTACCGCCGTCGACCGTGCCTTCGCCCAGGGCGAGCGCCACCAGAAGAGAGGACTTTCCGGCGCCGTTCGGTCCCACCAGGGCCACCACTTCGCCGCGGTGCAGGGTCAGGGACGCATCGCTCACGAGCGCCTTGCCCTTGCGGTGCACCGCGAGGTTGGCCGCCGCCAGGACGGGCGCGTGCCCCGCTTCCGGAGTGTGTGTTGGATGCGCAACAGCCGGGACCGAAGCCGTAGGCGCGGCACCCGGCACCAGGGCGCCGTCCTCGATGGTCCACCAGGAGTCGGCAACCGGGACGAGTGCTTCCGCGCGGTGCTCCGCCACGATGACGCAGACTCCGGCATCGCGGGCGAGGGCGCTGAGCACGGCGATGACGCGACCGCGGGCCGCGGTATCGAGGTCGGCCAGGGGCTCGTCCACCAGGAGCAGGGCCGGATCATCCACCACCGCGGCCGCGATGGCCACGAGTGTTGCCTCACCCGCGGAGAGGGTGCTGATGTTCCGGTCCAGCAGCGCCGACACCCCGATGCGGTCCGCGACCTCGAGCACCCGGTCCTTGGCGGCAGCGGATGGCATGCCTCTCAGCTCAAGGGCGAGGGAGATTTCGTCGCGGACCCGGGTGCTGGCGAATGCCGCGCGGGGATTCTGCAGGACGACCCCGATGTGGCGGGCAGTGTCGCGCGGCGGCGTGCTGGCACGGTCCGCTCCGGCGACGCGCACGGTGCCGGAGATAGCGCCGCCGTCAACGTGGGAGAGGAGGCCGGCGATGCCGCGCAGGACGGTGGACTTGCCGGACCCGGTCGGGCCGGTCATCACCGTGATGGACCCGCTGGACGGCGTGAATCCCGGGACGTTCACTGAGGCGTCGCCGATGCGGAACTGTGCGTCACGCACCAGAAGCGGGCCGCCGTCGTCGTTCCCGGCGCAGTGCGGCGCCCGGCTCCCGAAGCCGCGCAGCTCCAGCGCCGCGGCAACCCGGGCCGCGTGTTCCAGGGTGCGCTCGAGCACGGGCACCAGGGCGCGGGGGCCGAACCGTTCGCCCCGCAAGCGGAACGCCAGGCGGACGGAGGTGACGGCGTCGGCAAGCGCCGGAAGCGCCGCCCACGCCACCACAAGCGTCCGGGCCAAACCTTGCATGGGACCGCGGCGGGCCAGGTGCACGAAGCCGCGGGCCACGTCCACCCAGGCGTTGAGCAGGCCGAAGGCGAGGAACATCCCGGCAATCGGCAGGGCGGATACCACCGCGGCCCACAGGCCGGGTCCGCTGACCGGGCCGAGAAAAACCACATGCGCGTACGGGGCCGGCAGCCGCATCGACGGGAGGTCGAGCAGGACCGGTTCGCCAAGTCCCGCCCCGTTGAAGAGGATGCGGTAAATGACCCGCGCCGCGATGAAGACGACGGCGAGAGCCGCCGCTGCTCGTAGCGGCGCGGGTCGAAAGGTCATGCTGCGGGTGCGGCCGGTTCGCCGTCGACCGTGTAGAGCAGCTCGAGGCTCTCTCCCGGGTTGAGCTTGAGGCTGTCCAGACCTTCTTGCGCGTAACCCCACGTGCCGGCGGCGGGCTTCACCCAGAGGGCCCAATAAGAGACAGTGTTTTTGTCATCGCATACTTCGCGGATAGTGCCACCCTTGTGCTTGATATCGAAGTCCGCAGCGGGCACACCGTTGACGCGGCACGCGAAGCTCGTGGGGTACTTAGCGGTGCCTTCGATCTTCACCTCAGCGTCGCTCAGCACGGCCGATGCCTGAGTGGGTCCGTCCGCGGGGACGCACACGGAGGTATCGGCGGCAGCCTGCTCCAGGGAGCCGGAATCGACGATGACCTTCACGCCGGTGCAGGGCTCGGAGGCATTGGCTGAAGCCGTCGCGGAGGAAGGCGCTGCAGAGGAAGCCGGCGCAGAGGCGGATGGGGTGGCGGCCGGTGTGGAACAGGCGGCGAGGGTCAGCAGGAGACCGGCGGCGGCGAGAGAGCTCGCGGCGGCGGTGCGGATCTTAGTCAAAGTCACGCTTCAAGGGTAGGGCGTGGCGTGTCGGGATCTGGAGGCCGTCACGTTGTGTGACGTCAGGGTGCCAGGCGGTTACACGCGCCGAGATCGAGGGAATTTTGAAGGTCTGGACACCGGTGGCCGCCGGATTTATCGTGCAAATGTGGCGGCTGCCTGACTGGCAGGATGGCAAGCTCTGCCGGTCCGCTGTTGCTGCCGTCCGTCATAGGGAGGAAGCAGATGGAACACGTTGAAGAGACCGTTGAAGTCGCAGTTCCGGTGCGGACCGCGTACAACCAGTGGACCCAGTTCGAATCCTTTCCGCAGTTCATGTCCGGTGTGGAATCAGTAACCCAGCTGACCGACACCACCAACCACTGGGTCACCAAGGTGGGTGGCGTTCAGCGGGAATTCGATACCGAAATAGTTGACCAGGAGCCTGACGACCGGATCGCCTGGCGCAGCACCGACGGCAAGTCGCATGCCGGCATCATCAGGTTCACTCCGCTGGATGCCAATCACACGAAGGTCAGAGTCCATTTCGAATGGGCGCCGGAAACCGCCACTGAAAAGGCAGGCGCGGCATTGAAGATTGACGAGATGCAGGTCAAGGCCGACATGCGAAAGTTCAAGGACTTCATCGAATCGCGCGGCACCGAAACCGGTGCCTGGCGTGGTGAGGTCTAGGGCAGCGGCCCGATCGGGCAGTTCCAAAAGTGCAACGGTCGACGGCGGCGCTCAGGTGAGTGCCGCCGTCGGCCGTTTTCCGTACGGGTGTTACGACGCTTCCGACGCGGGGACCAGGGCATCCTCCGCGGCTTCGTGCTGCGGCGCTTGATGCTGCGGGGCGCCCGACGACGGATGTGCTGCGACTGCCGCGGCATGCTCTGCCAGCACCCCTGTCTGGTGGCGGATCTTCAGGCGGTAAAGCATGGTCCCGCCGATGATCACGGCCGCCACGAAGATCACGCCGCCCCACTGCAGGTACCACTCGAAGGGCGGCACCGAGTTGTAGATCTCCGGCCGGGGCCAGACCAGGTTCACCGTCATGGCCGCGCCCCACAGGACCGCCAGGATGTTTACGGGCAGTCCCCATTTGCCCAGGCTGAAGCCGGGCTCGGAGCCGTCGTCGGCAAGCGGCCACTTCTTCAGGAGCCGGTTGCGCAGCAGGGGAACCGTGACCAGGAGGTAGGACAGGTAGATCAGGACGATGCTGATGCTGGACAGGATGGTGAAGATGGCGGGCTGCATCACGTTGACCAGAAGGGGGATGATGGCCATAATACCGATCACGATCGCCGCGACTTTGGGGGTCCTGCGGACCGGGTCCACCTTGCTGAGCTGCCGGCTGAACGGCAGGTTGTTGTCCCGGGCCATGGCGAACATCATGCGGATGGCGGCGGCGTGGACAGCTAGGGTGCAGACCACCACGGCCACCACGATGCAGGCCAGGAAGGCCTTGCCGAACGGCCCGCCGAGGACGGAGAGCACGATGTACTGGAGCCCGCCGTCCGGAGCTCCCACCTGCGGGTCCGTCAGGTCCGGTGCGGCCAGGATGCCGAAGAGCAGGATCAGCCCGCCCAGCACGAAGGAGGCGGTGATGGCGCGCAGGATGGCCTTGGGTGCGGTGCGCTTGGGGTCCTTCGTTTCCTCGCCGAGGGAGCTGGCGGTATCAAAGCCGTACATGACGTAGCCGGACGCCATGGCGCCGATGAGGAAGACGCCGAAGAAGCCGAGGTCGTGCCCTTCGCCGAAGCCGGCGGTGTCGAAGAAGACCTCCGGGCCCCGCACTGTGTGCCAGCCCAGCGCGAGGATCAGCAGCACAGCCGCGATCAGCTCCACGAAGACGCCAATGCTGTTGATCCTGGTCATCAGTTTCACGCCGAATGCGTTGATGAGCGTGGAGATGGTGATCATGATGGTGGCCAGTATTACGCCGTTCATGGCGAAGTCGTAGGGTCCGGTGCCGTCACCGACGAACTGGAATCCGGACCACAGCTGCGGCAGGGTGAGCTGCAGGGCCAGTGCCACTGACCCCAGCGCCATGATGGAGGACAGCATCAGCAGCCAGCCCGCCAGCCAGGACGACGTCCCGGACGAGAGCCGCTTGGCCCAGTTGTAGACCGATCCCGCCACGGGGTAGCGGCCGGCCAGTTCGGCGAAACACAGGGCCACCATCAGCTGGCCGACAAACACGATGGGCCAGGACCAGGCGTACGCCGGGCCGGCCATGGAAAAACCAAAGTAGAACAGTTGGAAGACGCCGGTGAGGATGGAGATGTAGCTGACGCCGGCGGCGAAGCTGGCAAACTTGCCGATGCTCCGGTCCAGGGTCTGGGTGTAGCCGAACTCATCCATGCCGCTTGAATCAATACTCTTGCTGGGTTCCAAAATGTGAACTCCTAGGTCAGAAAAGTACGCGCGATGCAACCCGCGGACGCCATTGGACGCGGGCGAAATCAATAGCCTCCGGAACGTGCCCCTCAGGCGAAGGACGGGCTGAGGTCCTCCTCTTTCTTTTCAGCGAGCTTTTCAGCGAGCTTTGCAGCGAGCTTTTCGGCGCCGCCGGTGTGGCCGGCGCGGATCAGATCGGCACAGCGCTCGCCGATCATCATGACGGTGATGTTGGGGTTGACGGTGACGTGTTCAGGCATGACGGACGCATCGGCGACGCGCAGGCCGGTGACGCCCTTGACCCGCAGCTGGGGATCCAGCGGTGACATGCCGTCGTCGTCCGCTCCCATCCGGACGGTGCCCACCGGGTGGTACACGGTGTTGTGGGTTTTGCGGATGTACTCCCGCAGCTCCTCGTCAGTCTGCGCCTCGACCCCGGGCGAGAGCTCGCGGCCGGTCCATGCGGCCATAGCGGGCTGGGCGGCGATTTCGCGGGCCTTGCGGATGCCGGCCACCATGACTCGCATGTCGTGGCCCTCGGGATCGGTGAAATAGCGCGGATCCACCATGGGCTTGTCGCGGAAATCGCGGCTGCGAAGCCTGACGGTGCCGCGGGAGCGGGCATGCGTGACGTTCGGGGTGAGGCTGAAGCCGTTCTCCGTGGTGGGGTAGCCGTGCCGGAGGGTATTCATGTCGAACGGGACGGACCCGTAGTGCATCATTAGGTCCGGGCGGTCCAGGCCGTCCTCAGTGGGGGTGAAGATGCCGATCTCCCACCACTGGGTGGAGGTCTGCACCATGGGCTGCCTGGCCTCGAACTGGACCACTCCTTCGGGGTGGTCCTGCAGGTTTTCGCCCACGCCGGGGGAGTCCACCAGCACCTCGATGCCGTGCTGCCCGAGGTGCGCGGCCGGGCCGATGCCGGAGAGCATCAGCAGCTTGGGGGAGTCGATGGCGCCGGTGGAGAGGATCACCTCGCGGTGCGCGGAGAGTCGGTGGGTCCGGCCGAATGCGGAGTCCACCACGTCCACGCCGGTGCAGCGCTTTGCCGCGTCGAACACCAGCTGGCGGGCGCGCAGGCCGGTCAGCAGGGTGAAGTTGGGGCGGTCCACGATGGGGTGGATGTAGGCGACGGAGCTGGACGAGCGGGTGCCGTCCGCGCGGCGGTTGATCTGGAAGAAGTTGGCGCCGTTGACCACGGTGGTGCCGGTGTTGAACTTTGCCCGGGGAATGCCCGTCTGTTCGCAGGCGTCCAGGAGCGCGACGCCGGCAGGATCCGCCGGGGGCACGTTCATCAGGTGCACGGGCCCTGAGTCCCCGTGGTGGGGTGCGTCCGGGCCGGCGTCCTCATTGGTTTCCAGCCGCTGGTACAGGGGCCAGGCGGCATCGGCATTCCAGCCGGTGGCGCCGTACTTGGACTCCCACTCGTCCAGGTCCTCGCGGGGTGCCCAGAAGGCGATGCAGGAGTTGTGGCTGGAGCAGCCGCCCATCACCTTGGCACGGGCGTGGCGCATGAACGAGTTGCCGTTTTCCTGCGGTTCCACCGGGTAGTCCCAGTCGTAGCCGGATTCGAGCAGCTCCATCCACCGGTCCAGCTGCAGGATTTCGGGCAGATTGCGGTCATCCGGGCCGGCCTCCACGAGGGCCACGGTCACGTCCGGGTCCTCGCTCAGCCGGGCGGCGACGGCGGCACCGGCGGATCCGCCGCCGATGACGACGTAGTCGAACCCGCGCTCGGTGAGGTCCTCAATGTTGTCGTAGTGCATCTAGTTCTCCTTGCCGTGGTCAGCAAACCAGCCGGTGACCTGCGGGCTGGTGTTCTGGTAGATGTGCTTGGCTTCCTGGTATTCGGCCAGGCCCGTGGGACCCAGCTCGCGGCCGACGCCGGACTGGCCGAAGCCGCCCCACTCGGCCTGGGGGAGGTAGGGGTGGTAATCGTTGATCCACACGGTGCCGTGCCGCAGCCGGGATGCCACGCGCTGCGCCTTGCCGGCATCCTGGGTCCAGACCGCTCCGGCCAGGCCATAGACGGTGTCGTTGGCGGTGGCCACCGCTTCGTCCTCGGTGCGGAACGTTTCCACGGTCACCACCGGGCCGAACGCCTCGTCGGTGACCACGGACATCCCCCGGGTGACGCGGTCCAGGACGGTGGGCTGGTAGTAGAACCCGCCGTCGTACTTCTCCCCGGCAGGCGCCGCACCGCCGGTCCGCAGCCGCGCACCCTCCTGGATGCCGCGCTGGACATAGGCGTTGACTTTGTCGCGGTGTGCCGCGGAAATCAGCGGCCCGGTTTCTGCGGCGTCGTCAAAGGGGCCGCCCAGCCGGATGGTTTGCGCGCGGCGGACCAGCTCGTCCACGAAGCGTTCGGCGATCGATTCCTCCACCACCAGCCGCGCCCCGGCGGAGCAGACCTGCCCGGAGTGGACGAACGCGCCGTTCAGGGCGTTGTCCACGGCGGCGTCGAAGTCCGCGTCCGCGAACACCACGTTGGGGTTCTTCCCGCCAAGCTCCAGGGCCACCTTCTTGACGGTGCCGGCGGCGGCCGCCGCGATCCGTTTGCCGGTTTCCAGCCCGCCCGTGAAGGAGACGAGGTCGACGGCGGGGTGTTCGGAGAGCGGAGCGCCCGCCTCCGCGCCGGCTCCGGTCACGAGGTTTGCGACGCCGTCCGGCAGGCCGAGGTCCTGCAGCAGCTGCATGGCCAGGATGGCGGTGGACGGGGTCAGCTCGGAGGGCTTGAGGACGAACGTGCAGCCTGCCGCGAGTGCGGGTGCGATCTTCCACGCCGCCTGGAGCAGGGGGTAGTTCCACGGGGTGATCAGGCCACAGACGCCCACGGGTTCGTAGACGATCTTGCTGACGACGGCGGCGTTCCCGGCATCGACGATGCGGCCCGCCTGCTGCCCGGCGAGCCTGCCGAAGTACTCGAAGCAGGCGGCGATGTCGTCCATGTCGATGCGGCTTTCGACCATGCGCTTGCCTGTGTCCAGCGACTCGGCGCGGGCGAACTTTTCCCGGCGTTCGCGCAGTCCGGCGGCGACCTTAAGCAGGAAGGTGCCGCGCTCGGGTGCCGGGACGTTCGACCAGATTCCGGAGTCGAAGGCTGCACGGGCTGCGGCGATGGCGCGTCCGGCGTCCTCCCTGCCGGCCTCGGACACGGTGGCCACCAACTCGCCGTCGGCGGGGTTGCGGATTGCACGCACGGCGCCGGAGGCGGCTGGCTCCCAGGCACCGTTGATGAACAGGGTGGATGCTGTCTCGGTTGTTGCGGTTCGAATGACGTCATGGGCTGGTGTGGCGTAAGTCATACGAGGGACAGTAACGCACATTGAACGAGTGTTCAATGTTTTTTTGAACACTCGTTCAATGCTACGTGCGCGAACTCGACCTGCCCGGTGCGGGTGGTTCAGGACTTGTGCACCCCGTGGACCTAGACGGTGTGGTCGTGAAGCGGCGCGAAGGCGATTTCCTCCGTGCGGGCGATGCTTCGCTGGATGGCGGCCTTATCCACGCCGAGAAGCGCCGTCAGCCACATGCCGTTTTGGATGACCACAATGTCAGCCGCCCGCTCCCGGCAGACTTCCCAGGAAAGGTCGGGCTGGGCGTTGGAAACGAGGGCAGCGAGGCCGTCGAGATAGCGGTCGAAGGCCTCGGCGTTGATTTGTGCATAGCCCTCGTCCGCCTGGGCGAGGGCCCACAGGTGCAGGCGGAGGGACAGGTAGCGGGTGGTCAGCAGATCGGCGGCCGCCACTCGCCGCAGGGCCTTGCGCAGCTGGTCGTCCGGGCCGGACGACGGGTCGGGCGCCACCAGCAGAAGATCGTGCTCGTCCACCCGGCGCAGGGCTGCCCGGATCAGGCTGGTCTTGTCGTCGTAGTAGTAATTCACCAGGCCGAGCGCGACGCCGGCCTCGCGGGCCACGGCCCGCATGCTCACACCGGAAATCCCGTGGCGGGACAGCAGATCCAGCGCCGCCTCAAGAATGCGCGACTGTCTGTCCATCTGCTCACCGGAGTTCACGGCCTTGGTCCCCATCTGGCCAGACTATTGCCTAACCCGTCACGAGTGCACTTTCAGGGGACGCATGACCTTGGTGCAGCCGGTCAGGAGGCCGAGCGGGTGTCGAAGGCCGCAGCCGATTCCCGCAGCAGGCGTGCCACCGTATCCACCGGTGCGCTGGTTGACCGCCGCCGGTCGAAACGCCGCAGGACGATCCGCCGGGTTCCGAGTCCGGGGACGTCCAGGATGTCCACGCCGTCATGGACCACGCCGCTTAAGGCCAGCGTGGGCAGGATGGCTATGCCCTCACCCGCCGCGACGAGTGCCAGGGCGGTCAGCGTTTCCTGGTACTGGTGTGCCGTGTCCATCGGGGCGCCCGTTGACCGGCGGAGCCGGCCGAGCACCAAAGCGTTGGCCGCTGTGGACTCGACGCCGAGCCACGGAAGCGGCAGCCGGGCAAGGTCGATGTTCTCGGTGGTGAGCAGGGCTCCGGAGGGAACCACCAGCTTCCACGGTTCGTCCAGCAGGGGCTCCTCGGTCATTCCGGCGGAGAGCAAAGGCGGATCGGCCGTCGTCGAATCATGCTCGACCACGACGGCGTCGAGCTGGCGCTGGCGGAGCAGCCGCATCATGGCAGGAAAGTCGTCCTCGACGATCCGGATCTGCAGTTGCGGGTACTGGGTGCGCCACTCGGGCAGGCGGGGGATCATCACTGTCCGGATGAAGCTGGTGAACGCGCCCACGCGCACCACTCCTGCCACAGTGGCCCCGCCTTCAATGCGGGCGCGGGCGACGCTGAGTGCGCGTTCGATCTCCTCGCCGGCTTCCGCGACGGCCAGGCCGGCGGGTGTCAGGACTGAGCCTTTGGGCGTGCGCAGCACCAGCGCATGCCCTGTCTCGTCCTCCAATTTGTTGAGTTGCTGGGACACGGCCGACGGCGTGATCCCCAGTTCGTCAGCCGCCGCGAGCACCCCGCCGGTGCGGGCGATGGCAAGGAGAACGCGAAGCCGGCGCGGATCGATTTCCATGTTAAGTAGTTCTAAACCATCTCTTCAGAAGAATGCAATTGCCCTACAGTCCTCGCGTCCTCATAATTGCTTTTGAAAGCCAAATCCGGGCACGCCTCAGCCAATCGGCAACAGCCCCGAAAAAACAAAAATTCAGCCCGTCATCTGCCCTCCACCCAGGGGTGCAGCCGGGCACCACCCCTGAAAGGACATCATGGAAGTACTGTGGGAAATCGCCGGCTGGACTGGCGCGGCCCTGATTCTGAGTGCGTACCTGTCGGTGTCCATGGGGTGGCTGAAGGCCGGCAAGGGATTCCAGGCAGCCAACCTCGTCGGTGCCTGCGCTTTTATTGTCAACGGCACTGTCCACGAGGCCTGGCCGTCAGTCGTCACGAATGTCGCCTGGTTCGTCATTTCTGCCATAGCGCTTCTTCGCATGCGCGCCACGAACGAGGCGCCCGCAGCCGCAGTGGAGGCACCTCAGGTGCAGTTTCCCGGCGTCCCTGACACGACCGGCCAAATCGCCGTTGTCGAGGCCATTACCTCTGCCGTCCACGGCGACGTCGCCGGACGGTCGGCTGAGTGCCAGACAAGCCTGCGTGAGGGGCGGGTCATGGACACGTCGGTCCTGAGTGTGCAGCACTGACTGAGCGGGCTTCGCCAAACACCAGAAGGCAGGACCCTTGCGGGTCCTGCCTTCGTCGTGTGCGGGCGCGCGCTCCTGCGTCCGGCGCGGCCGGAGAACTCACATGATGCCGGTGGGTACCAGCAGTGCCCAGGCCAGGGCCGGAGCGGCCAGCACCACGCCGCCCGCGTACATCATCAGCTGCTTGTAGACGCGCTGCCGGTCGTCCTCACGGGCGTTGGCCACCACCAGGGCGCCGTCTGTGGAGAAGGGTGAGACGTCCACAACAGTGGCGGCGATGGCCAGTGCAGCCACTGTCCCGGAGGCACTCAGCGAGCTGGTGGCCAGCAGCGGTCCCGCCAGCGGGATGAACGCGGTGAGCAGCGCCGTCGAGGACGCAAAAGCCGAGCCGACGCCGATGACGTAGCAGAGGACCAGTGCCACCAGCAGCGGGGCGCCGAGTGCCAGTGCCTGCTCGGCGAGGGTGTCGATGACGCCCACGTGCTGGAGGAGGGACACGTACGTGATCATGCCGGCCACCAGCAGGACGGTGGACCAGGAGACGCCGCCGATGAAGGTGCGGTGTTCCTTGATGTTGACCAGCGCAAGGAGAAGACCGGCGGAGAGGGCCACAAAGCCGATCGGCATGTGGAAGCCCAGTGCGCAGACGAGCAGGGCGCCAATCAGTGCGAGCGTCAGGACCTGCTGGCCGTGCGGGCGGCCGGTGGCGGGTGAGGCAAGGTCGGCCAGCTGGCCGCCTTCGCCGTCGCGGAGCTTGCCCAGCAGGGCGAACAGCACCACAGTCAGGACCGAGAGGATCAGGTTGATGGCGAAGCTGGCGGTGAACAGTGCGCCCTGGGAGATGGGGAAGCCGTTCTTGACAGCGATGTCGTGCACCAGCACGCCGGCCACGGAGAGCGGGGAGAACCCGCCGGCGTGGGCACCGTTGATGATGAAGGCGCCCATCAGTACCGGGTGGATCCGGGACTCGTAGGCCAGGCCGATCGCGGCCGGTGCCAGCAGGGCCACGGCGGCGGGGGAGAAGGTGCCCAGGGCCGTGAGGGCTGCGGCCATCAGGAAGAACACCCAGGGGAGCAGGAGGGTTTTGCCCCTGACGAGGCGCACGCAGGTCTGGACGATGATGTCGATGGTGCCGTTGCGCTGCGCCATGCTGAAGAAGTAGGTGACACCGATGATGGTGATGACGATGTTGGCCGGGAAATCCGCGAGGATCTCCTTGTCCGTCATGCCCAGCATGAAATAGCCGACGCCGAAGGACGCCACCAGCCCCATCACGCCGATGTTCAGGGGCCACTTGGTGGCGACAACGAACATCACCACGAGGATGATGAGCGGAATGATCTGTATAGCGGTCATGGTCGGCTCCGGTTCCGCGGTGGGCGCCTGGTTGAAGATGCCTCCCGCCAGAACGAGGGCCACCAAACCAAGGAGGGTGATACCGACCACCGCCATCAGCAGGATACGGCGGCGACGGGCCGGGCGCCCGGAATGCTGGTCCTGAGTCTCTTCCACCGTGCCGGTGGTGCGTTCCGCAGTCTTAGTCATGGTGGTTCTCCTCAATGAGTGGCTCCCGCGAGGTGGGCTTCGGCGGCGCTGCCGAGGGCCTCGGGGAGATGGATGATGGTGGTGGCGATGGTGCGGGCCGTCCGGTCGACGCCCACGAGAAGGGTTCCGTCCTGGTCCTCGGTCCAGGTCTCGATGATCCCGGCTGGGGTCCGCAGGGTCAGCGTGGCTCCCAGGGTGTGGCCGGTGATGGCATGCAGCACCGTGCCCGGGGTCCGGGCTGCCAGGGTCAGGGCGATGCTGCCGGTGATAGCCAGTGCCGGGTGGGGCCGGCCCATGGACAGCATCATGACGTTCAGGTCACAGCCGGTGTCCGCGGGGCCGGGGGCGGAAGCAATGGCGAGCTTGGGGATGGCCCGCGCCGCCGACGCGGTGGTGGCTGCCAGTCCCATGCGCACCGCCGCCTGCCGCCGGATCTGCTCCAGCGTCTCCAGCTGCAGTTCCACGCCGGCCAGCCAGCTGTCATACCGGCCGGCATCCAGGCCCAGGTCCTCGGCCCGGACGATCACCACGGGCGCTCCGGCGTCGACCATGGAAACTGTCCAGCGGGTCCCCCCTGCGGTGATGGTGTCTGTTGTTGAACCGCTGGGAAGCAACGCTCCGGTGGTCTTGCCGGCCGGGTCCTGGAAGCCGAGCCCCACGCGGTAGCCGGGGAACGGCACTCCGGGCATCTGGGCATCGGGAACGATGGGCAGGGCGCCGGCCGGGGTGGCCACGCGCTGGACGATGATCTGGCCCGTGTTGGTGTTGCGGGTGACGATGCGGGTGACGTCCCCGCTGGGGACCACCCATCCTTTTTCGATGGCGTACAGGCCCACTACGGCCGAGCAGTTCCCGCAGTTGCTGCCCCAGTCCACGGCGGCTTCTTCGATGCCCACCTGGGCAAAGGTGAAATCGACGTCGATGTCCTCCTCGGCGGGGCGGTGCAGGATCATCGCTTTGCTGGTGGTCGATGTTGCGCCGCCAACGCCGTCGATCTGCCGCGAGTCGGGGCTACCGAACACCCGGGGAAGCAGCGAGTCCAGGCTCGTGCTGTCGTTCAGATGCCCGGCTTCGAACACCCAGCACTTGCTGGTGCCTCCGCGCATCCACTCCGCTTCGATCTTCATTGGTCTTTTCCCATCTCCTCTGTGCCTCGGGTTTCTTGAGGGCCCTGATAAGAGATTGATCCAGATCACAAATTAAGACAATGTTCAATAATTAAAGGGGGATGTAGGATTACTTCAATCACTGCGGTTGCACAAGCAAAGCGGCCTCATTCGGGGTGCAAATCTGAGTTGGCCGCCCCAAATGGCCGCACTGGCAGAGTTCCTGCAGGAAATTAACCAAATCAGCGGAGGGGTAAAGCGATGCTTCATGATGACGAGCAGCATCTTTTCGATATGCGGCGCCTGGCGCTGCTGCTGGAGGTGGTGGAGCAGGGATCGATCACCGCTGCGGCCGATCTGATGATGTACTCGCCCTCTGCTGTCTCCCAGCAACTGCGCAAGCTCGAGCAGGAGGTGGGACAGCCCCTGCTCAACCGCCGCTCCCGCGGTGTGGTGCCCACCGAGGCCGGGCAGGTGCTGGCCGGCCATGCGCGCCAGATCATCCGGCAGATGCGGGCTGCCCAGTCTGACCTGGACCAGATCGCCGGCCTCAAGCGGGGCGCCCTGACCGTGGGCACTTTTCCTACGCTGGCAGGGTCCTTCCTGCCGGTCGTCATCCGCGCCTTCAAGAAGCGGTACCCGGCCATCAGCCTCTCGCTGCGCAGTGCGCGCTTTGATGAACTGGTGGCGGACCTGCAGTCAGGGGTCACCGGCCTGTGCCTGCTGTGGGACTATCCCTGGAACAGGTTCCATGACGACTCCATCCGGGTCACGGAAGTCTTCCAGGAGAGCACGGTGATCCTGGTGGCCGGCAGCCACCCGCTCGCCGACCGGGAGCAGGTGAGCATGGAGGACCTGCGCAACGAATCGTGGATTGTGCGCGCGGAGGCCCACCCCGTGGTGGAGGTGCTCCAGCGTTCCGCCCACGACGCCGGCTTCGAACCAACCATCGGTTTCCTCGCCAACGACTATCAGGAAGCGCAGGCCATGGTCAGCGTCGGCATGGGAGTGGCGATGGTGCCCAAAACCGCCGTCGCCCTACAGCACCCGGACGTCCGTGTGCTCAGCCTCGGCGACGCTGCCCCGCTGCGCCGCATCCTGCTGGCCCAGCGCCAGGACAAGGTGTACGCCCCGGCGGAGGTGGCCTTTCACTCCACGCTGCTCGAAATCGCCCGCGAACGGGCCGGCGACTACCTCTAGGTTCACGGCGCAGCGAATAATTCGGGATTGGCCCGTGTTCCAGTGGTAACCCACAGAAAGAAGGAACCGATGACTTCCCCCAAGCATGCAGAACTCGCCGATGCCCGCGACCGTGCCCTTGAGGTGCGTGCGTTGTACGAAGTTCTTGAACAGCGGCTGAACGGCAAGGTCTGGTCGGACCACGAGCTGATGCTGGGGTTCACGAACGACGTCGGCTACATCGGGCGGCTGCTGCTGGCACGCGAAGGCACCTGGCAGATTGAAGGGGACGCCACCGCGGAGCTTGAGCACAAGCTTTCCGAATCGCTCTGGTGGATTTTCGTCCTCGCGGATCGCCTGGGCATCGACATGACCGCTGCCTACAACGAGACCATGGACAAGATCCAGGCCGGGCTGGCCGGAGCTGTCAACGGCTAGGCGCTCAGGCTTCGGACCGGCCGGGAGATCCGACGGTGGGGTAGGCCTGTAGCAGGCACCCCTAGCTGTGCAGCGGTAGAAATTCGGACAGCGAAGCGCCTCGATCGGGGAGCCTGTGGCCGAGGGCAATGGGGTGAACGGTAGCCAGGGGGTTGGAATGCGAGCGGGTGGGTTCATGTTCTGCCCGGAGGCAGCCCCCAAAGCCTGCTTGCCGAGCCCAGCTTCGAACCCGGGCTACGTCGTCCTGGATCTGGTCCACGAGTTCGGAAGTACCTGAGAACTTGCGTTGGGGCCGGATGAGGAGGCGAAGCGTCACCACGACGGTCTGTCCGTACAGATCGCCGGTGAAGTCCAAGAGGTTCGCCTCCAGGAGACTCTGGCCCCGGGAGTAGTACGTGGGCCGGTCGCCGATGGATATGGCAGCTACATGAAGGGCGCGGCGATCGGGTGAATCGAGGTGAACCGTGCCGGCCCATACGCCGTTGCGGCCGCCATTTGGTGGAATAGCAATATTGGCTGTGGGAAAGCCCATCAGGCGTCCCCGTTGGTCGCCATGACCAACCACCCCAGTGATCTGGAAATAATTGTGGTTCCGTTGCTTTGGAAACTCCAATGTACGCACAGCAGCAGTCCATTCAGTCGGGTTATTTCACTTCAAACTTCGGGCAAATGACTAAGTTTTTATGTAAGGGATGAAGAACAGCCTTGGGAAGGCTCGCAGTTACTCCCCATACATCAGGTTGGTGAGAAAGCCGAAGAGGCCGGGGTCGGGGGTTGTAGACCTTTTGCTCGTAACCCGGGTCGGTTTCGTCTCCAGATCGCAGAGTTCCACGTGACGGGGCATGCCGAGTTTCGCGTAGACAGCGCGCGCCTCCTGCAGATACGACTTTGCCCGGGCAGAGGATGCTGCTTCGCCAGTCTGAAGCAGCATTCTCCCGTGAAATCTCAGGGTGTGGGCACGCTCCACGACGTGGGGCATGGTCTCGGCATCACGACGTGCCTCCCGAAAGTACTTTTCCGCGCGCGCCCAGTCGCCGGCCGCTGCAGCGGCAATTGCCGCTGAACGCTTGACTAGGCGCCCACCCCGGAATTCGATACAAACGACCCCCGTCCGCTGAATGCATTGTTCGATAGCAGGGAGCAGTGCGGCGGCCTGCTCCAACTCTCCCAATACGACTAAACCTTCAACCGCCGTTAGCGCCGCCACCCATGAGCCACAGGTGTTGGCCCGGTCCAGGTGCGGCAACGTGTTTCGGTGCTTTTCAAGCAAACCCATGGCAGCTTGGGAATCGCCCATGTACGCGAGCAACTCAAACAGGGAAGACCATCCCCAGCCGACCATTCCCGTGTCCGCCTCTGTTTCCAGCGCGGCGGAGTAAGCACCCTTTGCTTCCTCCCATTCCCCGGCGAGGAATTTGGCCAACCCAAGCCACGCGAGCGAATGCTCAGGCGTTGCAAGCCCGACAGCCTTACAGAATGCGAGGTCCCTCCGGGCGAATTTCTCCAGGGCGGCCGGGCTTCCCTGCTCAAAGAATTCGACCATGGCGTTCATCCGGGTGTGCTGCTGTTGGGCGGCGTAGTTCCCTACACGAACCGCGAGCGGGGCAAGTTCAGCGCCCACCGCGCGGGCCTCATTCAGACGACCTAAACCAACAAGCGTGTAGTTCAAGAAGCCGAGCATGCTCGTCAAGGTCCAGACATCGTCGGAATTGCGGAGTATCTCAAGCGCCTCATAACCTGCCAAGACTGCATCCTTATGCTCAAGGAACGCGGGCAGTTGCATCGCGCGTATGGCCAAGGCATGTCCTTTCAGCTCCGTATCCCCGAGCCGGGAAGCTATTCTGAACTCTTCGTCGATAGCCTTCATGCTTGGCCCGTAATCACCGCTCCAGGCCTGGGCAAAAGACAACGCGCCCAGCAGCCTTCCCCGTTCTGCGCCCTCATGGCCGTCAAGCATCTTTAGTCCATAAGCAGCTAAATCGAGGGCTTCGGGCATCCTGAAAAACCAAAACATCGTGTGTGTGGCCGCGCGGCACGTGCGGGAAATGGCTTCCAGGTCTCCCACTTCTGCATAAAGGTCCAGCGCGTTGCGTAACGAGGCCACGGAATCGGGCCAGCGGCCAAGTGTTCGCAACGCCAGGCCACGCTGGAACCAAAGTTCGGCGCGGTCAAAGGCCTCAGCCGCATCGATGTATTCCAAAGCCTGGTCCAGAAAGCGAAGCCCCTCTTCCGCCGCGGAACTGTTCAGCGCGGCCCGGCCCGCCATGGTCAGATAGCGGACAATATTCCGGCGGTCTTTGATTTGTCCTGCCTGAACCAAATGCCAGGCAATTTCATCGGCCCGCATTTCCAAGGCTTGAGGAAAAAGCTGCTCCAACGCTGTGCCGGCTGCAGCATGTATTCGACGCACGCGGGCCGGCGACAGGCTTTCAATGATTGCCCGACGCACGATGGCGTGCACAAATTCATAGCGTTCAACGGCGTCGGGAGAAGCGGCTGTCACGTCATACAGAAGCTGCGCCTGGGTTGCTTCCTCCACTCCTTCCAGAAGAGTGAAATCGTCAACTTCAGCAAGTTGCTGCAGCACGCTGAGGTCAAATTCCTGCCCCAGTACGGCGGCTATGCCGAGCAGGGTCTGAGTCTCTTGTTTGAGCCGCCGAACACGTGCAGTAACGATGTCCTTCACTCCGTGAGGGACGTCTGCATTGCCCGCCGATTTCGGTCCGCTGCCTTCTCCCAGGCTTCGGATCAGCTCTCCGGCGTACAGCGGATTTCCCCGTGTTTCCGAGTAGATGTCATAGGCCAGGCTTTCAGAGAAAGTGTCATCGCGTGACTGCGCCGATCCGTCATCGGAAGCCAGCAGTTGAGCGACCTCGAGCCGGTGCAATCCGCCCAGTTGAATCTGAACGGGCATTGCGTCCCGGCGCAACCTACCCAGGAAGTCGATAAGGGCATCTGAAACGTCCCCGGGGCGAAGAGTGCAGATAATCATTGTGCGCTTAAGCGATTCCTCCTGCATCAGGTGCTTAAGCAGCAGGAGCGTAGGCCCGGGAGCCCAGTGCAGGTCATCGAGTACCAACAGCATGGGTGAGGAAACCGAGGCATGGCGGAGGACGCGAGTGACGGCGTCGAAGAGTCGCAGCCGGGTAACGTTCGGGTCGGTGCGCACGGCATCAACCGGGATCCCCGGTAAACGGATGCCGGAAATTGGAATGATCGTCTCCAGTTCGGCGGCTACGTCACCAAGCTCTCCCGCCAAACTGGCGGGATTGCTTGCACGGATATACGGGGCAAGGGCGTGGCCGACTGCTTCAAAAGGACCTGCCACGTCTTCGTCGCAACGTCCATGCAGCACGAGCGGGTCGTCATTGACCAACAGTTGCCGCACGAACTCTGCCACCAGCCGGCTCTTTCCGATGCCAGCATCGCCCGAGACCAGCACGAGGCGCTGTGCACCCGCTTTGGCCAAGTCCCACTCATCGTGCAGTTGTTGGAGTTCCGGAAGCCGGCCGACAAATTCACCTGCCTTCGCCATGCGAAGCAGTGAAGGGGGAGCCTCGAGTCGTAACGGTCCGGCATTCTCAGTGGCCCGGACGGCAGCTAACAACCCTGAACGGGACGTGACGTCAAACTTCGTCAGGAGGTTGGAGACATGGCTTTCGACCGTTCGCACGCTGATCCCCAACGTGGCTGCGATCTCGGCGTTGGCCAGATGATTAAGAACGGCTTGGAGGACCTCCCACTCCCGGGAGGTGATGCCCCGGTCTACACACGACTGAGGCTTTGGTTGCTTAAAATCTACCGGCATTTACGGATTCCTCTCTGAACCCCAAAGTGTGGCAGTGCAACTTCGCGATCAGCCGGTCTCCTTCGACCGGCCCTCGCGTAGTTCGATCTGATCGCAATACTTTACCTACAGGTGACCAGGAACACCCGGCCTGTCCACGGCGTGAACGTTCCGGCTGCGCTAGAATCCGCGAACCGCGTCGTTGAACCCTGAATTCAGGGAAGGAATGGCGGCCGCCGACCCGCAAATCGGTGGCCGCCGTTCTCATCCTTTTCAGCGGCGCAGTTCAGGTGACCTCATCAGGAGACTGACGCCGCCACACCCAGCCGGTAGTTGGCGCCGGCGTGCTCTGAGGGGAGCCGGGCGTCGCCTGTGAGACGTTCACGCAACGTCATCACTCCTTCAGCGGCGGGGTCCTGCGGGACATGCCCCCGCTTGCGCAGTTCAGGTACCACCAGCTCGACGAAGTCCTCCATCGTCCCGGGTGCAATGACGCGGCCAAGGTTGAATCCGTCAACATCCGCGATCTCCATCCATCGCTCCATCTCGTCGACGATGGTTGTGGGCGAACCGACTACTGACGCGCTAAATCCGCCAATGCACAGCCATTTCGCCAGCCGCTCTTTTGTCCAGACAACCTCGCTGTCCACGCCGGTCAGCATGTCGATCATGGCCCGGATAGCGTCACTCTCGATGCTCTCCAAGGGCTGGTCCGCCGGCGCCGAAGACATATCAATGCCTGTCCATCCGCCGAAGAGGGTCAGTGCGGCGTCAGTATCTGCGTACTTGTAGAAGTCCTCAAGCTTGGCCTGGGCTTCCTCGTCCGTCGGTGCCGTGATGGGGGTCAGCATCACGATGACCTTTACGCTGCGCGGGTCCCGGCCTGCCTCGGCCGCCTGCTGGCGGACCTTGTCGACGGTTGGCCGCAGCTCTTCGGGGCTTGTGCCGATGACGAACACGGCCTCGGCGTGCTTCCCCGAGAACTCCATACCCTTTTTGGACGTGCCGGCCTGGAACAGGAACGGAGTACGCTGCGGACTCGGCTGACCGAGGTGGGCGCCGGGAACCTTGTAATACTTACCCTCGTGGTTGATGTCATGGACTTTGGACGGATCCGTGAAGATGCGCTTTTCTTTGTCGAAGACCACTGCGTCTTCGTCCCATGAACCTTCCCAAAGCTTGTAGCAGACCTCCATGAACTCGTCCGCCACCGCGTAACGCTCGTCATGCGGGATCTGCTTGTCGAGCCCCAGGTTCTCTGCTGCGCTTGCCTGGTACGACGTCACGATATTCCAGGCGACCCGGCCCTTTGTGATGTGGTCCAAGGTGGTCATTGTCTTGGCGAAAGAATAGGGAAGTTCGTAAGTCAGTGACTTCGTAACCCCGAACCCGAGCCTTTCCGTCACAGCTGCCATTGCTGAGATCGGGATCGCAGGGTCTCCCACAGGTGCCTGGGCGGCGGTGCGAAGTGCAGTGTCCCGTGATCCGCCATAAACGTCGTAGTAGCCCAGGACGTCTGCAATAAAGAGGCAGTCAAACCCGCCGCGTTCAAGGAGCTTCGCCAGGTCGGTCCAGTAGTCCACGTCCATATAGCGGTGGGTCTGGTCGTCGGGGTGCGCCCACATCCCGGGGTTCTGATGCCCCACGCAGTTCATGTCGAATGCGTTCAGAATCATGCGCTTCTGCGGGTTCTGCTTATTTGCCATGTCTATATCCTTTTACGGTTTAGGGGTATGTAGATAAGGAACGGTTTCGGGAGCAAACGATTTAGGTAAAGGCCAGGACCTCCACGGGCTGAAGAGAAGGTGCGGAGGCGAGAAGTTCATCCGCCCTCGCTCCAAGGGCTGTGGCGACCTTGCCGGCCAGGTGCGCCTGACGGCCTTCCTCATGCGGAAAGGTGTCATAAATTCCGAACTGGCTGGCATTGATCCGGAAGGCATACCAGGTGGACGTGCCGGGTTCCTCAACAACGAGGTCCTGAGCGGACTTCAGGAATTCGGCCAGTTCGGACTCTTTGCCGGGCTTCGCCTCAAGCGTCACCAGTAAGCCAACAGAGCTCGACATAACTTCCTCCATCATCTTCGACGTCACTGTGATGCCGATCACTGCCCAACTTATGTTCAGCGGGTGCTGCCCTACATCCGTGCTCAACACTGAATTCACCACGGGTATCCGTACCGACATCTTGCGGAGTAGCCGACGTGCCGTGCCCGGCTGATGCAGCGTGATTGGTGGACGGCAGCCTGACAGAACCCCGCTGGACAAGATTTGGGGATGTCCTTTAGTGCAGTGTCCTGTGCCCCTGCAGAAGATCGAGGAGCCTGCCGGCGGCCGCGCGGGCAGAACAACCCTCGGACGGGCTGCACGAGAACGGGGCGCCCGCTGTGCGGCGGGCGCCCCGTGCCATTCCTGGCGGGTTTAGCTGTCGGTGAGGGATGCGGCCCCGGCGGCAAGGGCCGCGATGATCTCCTGCAGCTGTGCAACGCCGGCGGTGCGGTCGGTGAGGTGCAGGCGCAGGACCGGGCGGCCGTGACCGGCCAGGACCTGGGCGTCCCCGGCGGCCTGCGCGGAGATCAGTTCCCCGAAGGTGAAGGGACGGTCCGGGATGGCCAGATCCTCGGCGGGTGCCGCGGTGACCTGGAGGAACACGCCGATCGCGGGGCCGCCCTTGTGGAACTGCCCGGTGGAGTGCAGGAACCGCGGTCCCCAGCCAAAGGTGACCGGACGGCCGCTGGTGCCGGCGAGCTGGTCCCGGATGCCTTCCAGCTCGGCGAAAGCCAGGCGGTCGAAGTAGGCCTGGACACTGAGGTAGCTCTCGTCGTCCAGTGTTCCCAGGAGGGCACCGACGGCTTCCTCGGCCGTGTGGGCACCGCGGAGCCAGTCACCGCCGCGGACCTCGATGGCACCGTCCACAAAGGCGGCCGGTGTGGGTTCGGGCTGGGCGTCCAGCAGGCCGCGGGCGGCGACCTTCGCCGCCTCCACATCCGGCTGGTCGAACGGGTTGATCCCCAGCAACCGGCCGGCAACGGCCGTGGCGAATTCCCACACCATCATCTGGGTGGCGAGCCCGCCGGCGATGGCCACCTCGTTCTCACCGAGTTCGACGTCGGCATCAGCAGCAACCAGCCGCACCACCAGCACATCAGCGGCACCGGAGCTGACCTCGGGCGCCGCAGGGCCGGCCACGACCGGCAGGACCCCGGTGCCGGACTTTCCGGTGGATTCGGCGATGAGCTGTTCGGCCCAGTCCGCGAAACCCACAATCCCGGACCCGTCCTCGGCAATGACGATCTTGTCCCGCAGCGGGCTGGTTCCGCCCAGGGCCGCGCCCAGGGCCAGACCGATGTTCTCTGGAGCATCCTCGTTGAGGATCTCGGCGGCTTCCTCGGCCTCGTCCAGGAACGCCTGGATATCCACGCCGGCCAGGCCCGAAGGGACCAGCCCGAACGCGGTCAGGGCCGAGTACCGGCCGCCGACATTCGGGTCCGCATTGAACACGGCCCGGTAGCCGGCCTCCCGGGAGGCCTTATCCAGCGGGGAGCCGGGGTCGGTGACGATGATGATCCGGCTCTTGGCATCGATCCCGGCCGCGGTGAAGGCGTGCTCGAAAATCCTGCGCTGCGAATCAGTTTCCAGCGTGGAACCGGACTTGGACGAGACCACAATCGCGGTCTCGGCCAGCCGGTCCGCGAGGGCGGCACGGACCTGATCGGGATCCGTGCTGTCCAGCACGGTCAGCTCGACGCCAGCGGTACCGGCGATAACCTCGGGAGCCAGCGAGGATCCGCCCATGCCACAAAGCACGATGCGGGACACGCCGTCGGCCTTCAGGGCATCACGGAGCTCAAGGATCCCCGGAACCAGGGCCTGCGAGACGGTAGCCGCCTCGACCCAGCCCAGGCGGACAGCAGACTCGGCCTCGGCCTCCGGACCCCACAGGGTATGGTCCTTCGCGAAGATCCGGGTCGCAATCCGGTCCGCCACAAGAGTGGGCAGATGCTGCTCAAGTGCCTGCTGCGCGGCACCGGTGGCGTCGTAGCCCGAGCCCCGGGAGCGGCGATCAAGACAGATAGCGCTTCCGCCATCCGGGAGTTGCTGCGCCTGGGTGGTCATGGTGTTTCTCCTAGGTATCTGGTGAGGCCGCAGACCAGCGAGGAAGTCCTGGCAGCACTGTTGCCTTAATGTCGATGGTCAGTGCAGCGATTGCCTGGCAGTCACGAGAGGATCTGCTCGCGGGTCTCCCCGAAAGGAACTTTGTTGCTGAGCGTGAGCGTGTATCGGCCAGGATGGTGGCGGGTCACGAGGATTCCGGACTGGCGGTGGGTAACGGCCGTCTGCCGGAGCGCGGCCTCGGCACTGTTAAGTAGCTCGTATAGACGACCGGGCTCGGTGACAATGATTTCCAAATGTTTGGTGGCTTGACTGCGCATTATGTGAATTCCCTTCGTGGCAGATTGGTCTCCCACCCCGCTTCGTTGAGGGCGGAATGGAGGTTCAGACCGAACAGAGTGTTATTTGCGCCCGCCCGCAAGCAGGGACGATGCCGGGTCACGTCGAAGCAACCACATGGCCACGCAGCCAAAAAGCGGACCCAGCGCGAGCATCGAGAACCCGATTCCCCAACCCAGGTGATTGACGACAAATCCCATGGACTGGATTGTGACGAGGGTTAGTGCGAAGCCCATGCAGATTTGTATGGTCAGCATGGTGCCAACCGACTCGGGGGGTGACAGTTCCACGACGCACGCTGAGAATTGAGCAGAGTCCGCAATGATTGATACTCCCCAAACCATGGCCACTATGAGAATCAGCAGAGGTGGCCCGCCAAAGAGCCAGCCGACAGTCAGTGCGCAGGCACCACTGATTGCCATGGAATAGATGGTTACAGCGGTGCGGCCAAATCGGTCGGCCAAACGTCCTCCGATCAGCGCACCCAGGGCGCCTGCGGCAATGACAAGGAAGGTGGCTGCGGGGGCGAGACCCGGTTGTTCAACTCCCCGTGCGTCCAGCGATGCCCGGAAAAACAACCCGATCCATGCCCACATTGCGTACAGTTCCCACATATGGCCCAGGTATCCCAGGTTGGCCAAGCGGACCGGCCGTTTGAGCCAGGCAGCTTTGATAGTGCTTGGATCGAAACGTTGCGCCCGCTTGAACGCAGGTCCGAGCTTCACGAATTTGACCAGGCACGCTGCCGAGAGGGCGGCAATCGACGAAGCTGCATAGACGAGTTTCCAGTCCCAGGCGGCACCGATGGTGAAGAGATGAGGCAGGGCAGAGCCTATTGTCAGTGCTCCGACCAGCAAGCCGACAAGTTTCCCCAGATCATTGGTGGCCCAACTGGCCACCATGCGCATACCCACGGGGTAAATTCCTGCCAGGGCCACTCCGGTGAGGGCCCTGAGAATGAGCGCTTCGGTTCCTACGGGCGAGACCACAAGCAGGGCCGCGGTGGTCACGGCTGCCACCGCCGCCGACGCTGCAAAAAGGTTTCGGGGGTCGAATCTGTCTGCCACATTGAGAAAAGCACTGAGCAGGGCACCGACAACGAACCCCACCTGCAGCACGCTGGTCATCAGTGCCATTTGGGTCTCGGAAATGGGTTCGAGAACCGCGATGCTCGGCAACGCAGCAGTCGAGGCAAACCAGACGGCCAAGGTCAGGACCTGACAAAGCAGGATGAGGCGAATAGATCTGGTGCGCCCTCGAACTTCTACGGGCAAGGTTGCTTGTTGGAGTGCCATTCGTATCCTTCAGTCATTCGACGGGGAGGTGCGCCTGGTTTCATCGCGGGAACGGGCTGAACCGTTCACGCGGCCAATATCGCGCCTCGGCCGGCCGTGTTGAGTATCAATTCCCGCGACTTTGCGGGCGTTGAAGCGCTTGCTTCCAGAACGGGCGCCAGCCACTCAGCGCCACCATCGAAGCGCCCGATCCTGGGTTTTTTGACCCAGCGGTACACCGAGTACTCAGGCCCAAGGGCCAATCGCCGCTGATTGGTTTCGACTATGTAGACCACGTGCTGAGTGCTTTGCGAACCATGAGGGACCTCGACCATGGGGCCACACCGAATCGTGAGGATGTCGCGGACGGCGAGGCCGGTTCCGCCATGAAGCACGTCGATGCACTGCAGCAATTCGTCGTCCAAAGCTGATGCATGGCCCGCCCGGGGGACGGAGAGAAGCTGCCACGGGGTGCTCCCCGTTGAACCATGCGCGGACTTTTTGAAGAGCCCCACCCGGCCCCTCCACGTGAGGAGAATGTCCAGGTGCACCGCACTCCCTCTCGACGTGCCGGCCTCCGGTGACACCTGTTCAACAGGCGCCAGGCCCTGGGCCCGGTCATCTGCGACCGTTGGCGTGTTCATCACATTCACGTTATGCGGAAGGGTGCTAATCACGGTTCTCATGCCTCTCATTCGTCGCGGTGAGCGCTAAATGCGGTCCCAGCGGCCCAAAGCCGAGCGGTGGAGTACCAGGGGCATGTGCAAACTATGAGCCTGGAAATCCTCAATTTTCAGCAGAATAAGAATGTGGTCGCCAGCATCGACCTCCTGGTAAATGGAGCATGTGAGCCACAGGGGAGATCCGGAAATATAAAGATCATTCTGTTCACCGGAAAAAGTCTCTACGCCGTTGAATCGCTTTGATTTATCGCGTGACGCGAGTTGGCGGCAGACCGGGTTATGGTCTTCACCCATTACCGAAACGCCAATGAGAGGTGCATCTTTGATGCTCGGCCACGTGGATGAAGATTTTTGAACGGAGAACAGAACGAGCGGCGGTTCATAGGAAATTCCGACCGAAAAAGACGAAGCAATGAGAACCTGCCGCTCACCCTTTACCGTCGCCGAGAGGGCTACAACACCGGCAGGAAAATGAGTAAGAGCCTCCTGGAGGAGAACACCGTTGTCAGCAATTTGTGCAGTCATGATTCTTCCTTTCAATGGTTTGGTAAGGATGGAGCCACGCATTTAGCGCTACAACAATTCCCTTTCAGTGTGGATTGCGTCACAGGGCTGTGCATCCGTGGTCATTACGGATTTCTCCACGGGAGGCGGTACTGAGTGACCTGGATACGCGTAAGCGGATTTGTTTTGCGAGGGCGGCGTGCCGCAATGCAGCCGACGTCGAGCTCAGGACGTCAACCCGTGAGTGCCCGCCGGCCTCGATGGGGGCAGCGCAGCAGACCCCCGGCCGCGGGCCCACAGGGGGCGCGGCCGGGGGTCTTCAGTGCTGCTGTGCCTCGCTATACCGAGACTGAACTGCTTAGCGCACGAGCGGGCGTCCTTGTGGCAGCCCGCGGCCACCGGTTTGGCTCCACATGACGTCGACGTAGAGGTAAACGGCCACTGCAACGAAGGCGAACGTGAACCAGCCTCCGAGGTTGGTCATGCCCGCGTCGCCCTGCAGGGTGCCCATGAGAAGCAGGGCGAGGGCGATATCGACGAAAACGAGCATCAGGGTGGAGCTCCAGGGAAGACGTAATGTCACGAAAGTGAGCATCACGAATATGAACAGCCAGCAGGTAAGCCAGAGGGCTTGCGCATTGACCATCTGGTCAGCGGGAATGCCGTACCAGCCATTGATGAGTCCGAGTGACAGTGCGCCGTAGGTGGCAAAAAATCCGAAGAAGAGGACGAAGATACCCGCTGACGTGTTCTGGCCGAGCGCGCAGGCCCAGACCGTGGTCAGCAGCAGACCAACCGCAGAGGCAGCGATCACCGTGGGTAAGGCAGCGGCTGCTGCACTGGCGGGTATGAATCCGGTGTTGACCAGGCCCAGGCCGAATGCTCCGGCAACAGCCATGGGGATGCCGACGATGCCGGGTGCCCCTGCCAGCGGACCGGTGGGTGGAGGTGGTGGGGCCGTGGGCGTTGTGGCGGTGAGGATTGGGCTTTCAATGACAGAGGTGCTGGACATGGCGGGAGAACTCCTGTGGCTTGAGAGAGGGCGGGAGGTTCAACGAAGTCGGATTGTGCAGGCTGAGGGGGTTGTGGGCGGTGACTGGTGCCACCATGGACGGCTGGTTAGTTGATGGCCGCGCGGAGCTGCTTGGCTGCCAGTGCCGGGTCGGCTGCACCGTAGATGGCACCGCCGGCGACGGCGACATCGGCGCCGGCCTTCTGGACGTCACCGATGGTGGCGAGCTTTACGCCGCCTGCAACGGAGAACGGAACATCGGCTTCAGCGCCGGCACGGAGCAGACCGTTCAGGTCGAAGCCGGGCTTTGCCTGCTCGTCCAGGCCGGCGTGCATCTCAACGAACTTCGCACCCAGGGCGAGGACTTCCTTGGCACGGGTTACCTTGTCCTCGATGCCGATGAGGTCAACGACAACACCCTTGTTGTGGGCCTTGGCGGCCTTGACGGCACCGGCGATGGTGGAGTCATCGGCAGCACCGAGCACGGTGACCAGGTCAGCGCCGGCCTTGAACGCGATGTCGGCTTCGAGCTCGCCGGCATCCATGGTCTTGAGGTCAGCGAAGACAACCTTGTCCGGGTGGGCGTTCTTGATTGCCGTGATGACTGAGAGGCCTTCGGCCTTGATCAGCGGGGTGCCCAGTTCGATGATGTCAACGAATTCGGCGACCTGGCCGGCGAGTTCGAGGGCGGCTTCAGTGGTCAGAACGTCCATAGCAACTTGGAGCTTCACGATGGTTCTTCTTTCTGTGGGATGCGGTGGAGGGCATCGAACTGTTGAGGAGGGTTGTGGCCGGCGGTCTGCAGGACGCCCCACTCAGTGTGGGATGCATCACAGGGCTGGTGCATCCGTGGTAATCACGGATTTCGCTACGGAAGCCAGTACGGATTGACCTGCAGGCGTGTCACCGTAATTCTGTTGGGACACTTCATTCCCAACCTGAACTGGGCCAATCCGCAAGAAAGGTCGGTCACTCATGACCCCGATCCAAGCCCGCACCCGTCCCATCGTGGGGCAAACCGCCCAGATCTCACGCAGGGTCGCGGAGAGCGATATCAGTTTGTTCACCGAAATCAGCGGTGACCGCAATCCCCTCCACTATGATCCTGAAGCGGCGAAATCATCCCGTTTTGGGGGAATTGTGGTTCAAGGCGGAATCACCAGCGCCATCTTGAATGCCGTTGTGGCGGAGGAACTGCCTGGTCCAGGAACGGTTTTTCTCAACGTCAACTGGGACTTCAAGGCGCCTGTCCGCCCTGGGGACGTCATTACCGGACATGTGGAAGTCTTGGAAGCACGCGAGGACAAGCCGATCACCAAGCTTCGGACGTGGGTTGTCCGTGGCGATCGGACAGTTGTACTTGAAGGTACCGCCGTCTGCTACACGATGGACCTTTGCGGAAACGACCGGTAATTCTTCAGCAGGAGGCTTTCCCTGGGCGCTGTAGGGGAGTGGCGCCACGCGTAAGAGCACGACGGCGGGCGGTCCCGCCGTCGTGCTCAGCGTGAGGTTTGGAGCGGGGTGAGGCAGTTACTCGAAGCGCACCGCATCCCACTCAAGGATTCGTGGATCGGCGAGCCCCTCTGTGACGAAGGGGTCGTCGGCGATGAAGCGCTCGGCGTCCCCGCGCGAGGCAAAGATCCCCATCGACCCGCCAGCCGGATCTGCTGTCTGGAACGGGCCGAGTGCGATGAGCCCGCCACCGGCGGCATGGAACGCCTCAAAGTAGGCCTTGTGGCGGGGATAGGTCTCGAAAAGGCGGGGGCGATCGACGCCCTCACGCACGGTGTACAGCACAACGAATTCCATAGGCAGGATCCTACGCCCCGGGCAGCCTGCTTCAGCGCGCTGCGGACATGGACGTGGACGTCAGGGATTTGAGGGACAGCGTTCCTTTGTCCGTGGACATGCTGATGGCGTGCCGCTCCGAGCTGGGGAAGACGAGTGAGGTGAGCGTTTGCTCGCCCTCGTTCACGAACACCTCCACTGACGAGTAGTCAACGAAAACGGTCAGCTTCACCACGCCGTCGCTTCCGGGGGCTGACGCGGTCCGCGGTTGGCTGAAGAGCGGGCCCAGGTCCGCGCCGCTTGGCTGTTCCCGGGCCAGGGACACGGTTTGGTCCGGGAAGTTGTAACCGATGGTTGCAAAGGTCCGGCCGTCACTCTCCAACTTCAGCCGCGCCTCTGACCCCTCATGGTTTTCCGGCCGTTCAACCTTTAGTTCCAGCCGGTACGCGCCCCCTTCCGGGGACGGCAGATTCGTGGTGCCGTCGGTGCTGATCTCCACGAAATCCACAGACTCGGTGCGGCCATCCAGCCTGCCCAGGCTCTTAGCGGGAGCGGAGACCAGTGTTGGGCGGTCCTGGACGGTTTTGAGCCTGATGTCCCGTATAAGGGAATCCATGCCGCCGTGCCAGTCCTCAGTAGGGAGTTTGCGGGCGTAGTCCCAGTTGTTCATCCAGCCGATGGCCTGCCTGGACTGCATTCGCTGGCCCTCTGTCAGCCGGGGGTCATCCCAGGTCACCGCTGCATAGAAGTCAGATCCCGCATCCAGCCACTGGTGCCTCCCGTCCTGGGGCGTGAACCCGGTTCCATCCCAGTTTCCGGTCCAGTAGGCAACCCCTGTGGTTCGGCCCTCTGCTGTCCCGTTGGCGCTGGCCGCCAAAACCCAGGTTCTCTTGGCGGGGTCGCCGTCCAGGTCCAGCTGGAAAAAGTCGGGGCACTCCAGGGTTCCCAGTCCGGTCCGCTCGAAGCCGGAAACGTAGTGCCATTGTTTGAGGTCCGGGGAGGTGTACAGGCCGATCTTGTGGCCCTCGGCGAGGAGCATGATCCACTGCTTGTTTGCTGCGTCCCAGACAATTTTTGGGTCCCGCCAATGTTCTGCTCCGGGATTGTCCATCACCGGATTTCCCTCGTAGGAGGCAAAGGTGTACCCGCCGTCCGTTGAGTAGAACAGCGATTGTCGCTGGACCCCCTGGTCCTGCTGGGTGAGCACGGAGATGACAGCCCCGTGCCCAAAGCCGGCGGTGTTCTCGTGATCCACCACGGCACTGCCCGTTTCAATGTCCCCCAGCCCGTTTTTGTATTTCTCGATGGCCACCCCTTCGTCTTTCCAGGTCAGCAGGTCTCCGCTGGTGAGGTGGTACCACTCGGTTCCGTTTCCTTCCGGATAGTCCGAGTTGTACAGGTAGTAGTAATGCCATAGCCCGTTGAGGAAAAACGGCCTCTGCGGATCGTTCATCCAGTGACGTTCCGGGGTGATGTGGAAGTTTGGGCGGTATTTGGACGAGCCCGCGGGCCGGTCGGTTGTTGAACGGGAGTCAGCCGGTTCTTCCGGCAGGCCAATGTCAGACAGCATGTGACGGACAGCCTCGGCGCTGATGCAGCCCGGCCGGGGGGCTCCGCCGGCTGCGGCCGGTACGGTCTCTTCTGCAAGGCTTGAGCGCAGGTAAATTTCGCCGTTCACGCTGGCCGCTGCAACCCAGCCGTCCTCGCAATAGATGCTCCTGAGGTCCGCTGCCCCTTCGGCCGTGATCGGTTGAATGGCAGCCAGGCTGTGGTCACCGCCCGTCAGCCAGTAGGAGGCATACGTGCCGTCGGAATCCTTCGATGCCGTCTGGGCAGCCGCAATGCTCCCAAGGGCCTGTTCTGCCCGGGCTTTGGCATCCGATCCGCTGATCGGAACAACACTGACGAGAAGGGCAATCAGGGCTGCGCTGCAGATCGCCACGGCCCAGATAGTGCGCCGGCTGAGGAGGAGGCGGACATGAGGTTTTTCCGACATGGTGACCAATCAAATAAGTCTGCTTTGCTGACGCGGGTGCTTCACCGGAAACGGGGCGGGGCGCCGTGGGGCGCCCCGCCCCGCACTGTTCAACGTGCTACTGAGCAACTAGCTGCCGGTTGGCTCGGCTGCAGGCTGGATGTTGTGCCTGGTTGGCCTCCGGCGCGCTGGTTATTTGTAGTGTCCCTCGCCGCCGACGCGGACGTTGGTGGGCAGGTAACCGAACGGGCCGAGACCGTTCTGGCCGAAGCTGCGGTCAACGGCCGAGACGCCGTTCCGGAAGTTGATCTTCACCGTGGGGGACAGGGAACCGCCGCGCACGCCGTTGACGTTATCGATGAAGGACTGCACCAGGCCGCCGGGCTGCACATAGTGCGAGTAGGCCTGGAACTGCCGGCCGTTTTGGTTCGGGGTGGGTGCCTCCGGTGATTCGGACGGCAGGTTCAGGTCGGTCGGTGAGGCGAGTGCCAGGCCGCTGTTGTTCATCGGCTGGTAATCGGAACGGACGCCGTCGCCCACGAAGCCGTACACGCCGTCGGGACCGCGCATTCCGGCAGCGTACGTGAACTGGTGGCTGATGGTGAACAGGTAGTACTTGTTCTTGCCGCCTTCATTCTGGATGAAGATCTGGGGACGCTCAGTCTGGTCGTTCACGCAGTTCGCGGAAAGGATGGGCGGCAGGAAGGACCACTTGGTGAGGTCCTTGTTGTCCGCCACGGCCAGGCCGACGTTCGCGGTCTGGTAGTAGGCGCCGCTGCTGTTGACCTCGTCAACGGACTCGGCGTTGGCATCGCCGGGGCGGTACCCGAGGTCCTCGGGCTTGCATTCGTACTCGCCGCGGGTTCCGCCGGTGTTTCCCTCGAAGACCATGAAGGTCTTGCCGGGGTGGGCCGGGTCAGCAAACGTGTAGGGATCGCGGAACGCGAAGCCGGGGTTCTGTTCCTTGGTCTGGTACATCGCGCCGTCCGGTTCCAGCAGCTTAGTGTGCTGGAAACCGTCGAACGTGACGCCGTTCTGGTCGGCGTGGATCTTTCCCAGGGCCTTGGCAATGGCCGCGTCCGGGGCAATCCCGCCGCCGCCGGCGTTCCGCTCAGCCACGTCGTGGAAGGTGGTGGCGGTGTAGAACACGTTGACCTGGTTACCCTGCATGAGCCGGGTGGAGCCGGACCACTCGGTGTTCCCGATGGAAGCGCCGTCCGCGAAGACGTGGCCGCCGTAGTTCCACTTGTCCTTGGCCGGGTCTGCATTGGTCTTGCGGAAGAAGTAGCCGATGCGGGCGTTCCAGTGCCGCTGGTCGAAACCGTAGCCGGCGTTGCGGTCCGCGACGAGGGAGAAGACGACGTCCCAGCCCTTGTAGCTGATCTGGTTGGCGTTCTCGTCCGTCAGCGACCAGGTGTCCCAGACCCAGACGTCATCGTTCATGGCGGGGAAGTCCTCGGGGATCTCCGGCATGGTGACATCAGGGCTCATGGAGTTCTGGCCCGGGGCCACGGTGGAATCGCTCTGCGCCATGATCTGCTTGGCATCCGCGCGGGTCCACTTTGACGTGAAGTCCGACGCCGGATGGTGGGCCTGCTGCGTGTGCTCGGTGGGGAGGGGGAATCCCGGGGTGGGCGCCGGCATCTGCTCGACGGCCGGCGGGTCGGCGGGCTCGTTGGCCCGTGCGGACGGTACCGCCAGGAATGCCGAAGCCGCAATGGCGACGGCAAGGGCCGCGGCGGCCGGGCGCCACAGCAGCATGGGGTGTGATTGGGGGTGCTTGTGCATAGTGCTCTTCTCGCGGAGGTGAAACTGTTCGTGGAAGACGGGCGGGTGCCCACATCCCGTTACTCCGGCGCCCCGATTACGCAGGCGTCATCAGGGACACCATTGTTTGGGGGATACCGCCGCAGCAGCGACGGTTGTGGCGAGAGACTCGAGGTCATCTGGCTTTTCCACCGTAGGGGCGTTCAGGGACCGCGCACAAACACGTTTCGGCGGCCGCGCCGCGCTGATTCGAGACCATGCGTAAGCGCTTGCATTTCATTGGCGCGCGCGTACTGGAACCGGCCGCCCGAGTCAATTGTTTCGTCCCCCTTCCGAGGCTTGACCGCGTCCGGTCCCCTCGTGTGAGAAGGCTCTCAGGGTGGTGTTCGGTGTGGATCGATTCATCCACCCCCGCGCGCGTCACCTTCCTGCTGTGGCCCCGTTCACCTGCGCAGCAAGTACTTGGCCACACCTTCCGGGTTTGCCAGGGCGAGGAGGTGGCCGCCGGGCACAACGTCGGGCTCGATGCCGAGGCGTTCACGGGCCACCCGGCGCTGGAAGTCCAGGGGAAAGAGCAGGTCCCCTCCCCGGAAAGTACGCGTGTAGGGATACCGGGCCACGCCGTGAGGGTGCACACCGATTCGAAGACTGCGTTGGCTTCAGGCCGCTGATGCGGATCCCCTTCAGCGGCGATTTCCGGGGGAACGTCGTGCAGGAAGTAGGTGTCCGCGTCGAAGCCGGTGCTGTAGCCCTGGGCCTTCGCTGCGCTTTGCTGCGCCTCAGCCCATCCGGTGTTGTCCCACCATGCGCCCGGCGTCTCGCCCGGCGCGGGGATCATCGCATTCACCAGCACCAGCTCGCCGACGGACGCCTTTTCACACACCAGCGGAGCGGTAAAGGCTCCCAAGGACTGCGCCACGAGCACCACGCCATGGTGCTCACCGATGGCTTCCACGACCAGGCTGGTGTATTCGGCGAGCCCGGCGCTTTCGTCGTCGCCGGGCAGATCGACCGCGACGGCTTGGTGGCCTGCCCCTGCAGCAGAGGAACGACGTGGCTCCAGTACCATGCTGCGCCGCCGGCGCCCGGGATCAGAACGAACGAACTAACCGCAGCGCCGGCCTACCGCCGACGGCGGGACCCCGGTCCCGGACCGGCTGTCGGCATTTGGGCCGGTTTCGTGTCAACGCGGAGCTCATTCCACCATTCTCACCCCGCTCGCCCCGCGACCTTGCCCACATTAGTGCGAATTTCGGTCATGCCGCTCCGCTGTCCGGTTAGGGAGGCCGCCTTCGCGCCGCACTCGCGTACTCATGTATAGATGTATACAAGTATAGTTAACGCGGAGGTCACCACATGGCAGATTCACCGTCCCGGAACACCGGGGCACACGTTGTCTACACGGAACTGAAACGACAGATCCTGAGCCTTGACCTGAAGCCCGGGGCGCGCATCTACGAACCGGCAATGGCTGAAGCGCTGCAGGTGAGCCGCACGCCGCTGCGGGAGGCCATCCGGCGGCTCATTTCCGAGAGTCTCCTGGAGCAGCAGCCCACCGGGGGCGTCCTGGTGCCGGCCTTGGATGAAGCAGTAATTTCCGAACTGTACGAGGTGCGCGCGGCGATGGAATCGCTGATGGCACGGCAGGCGTGCGTGAAGGCGACGGCGGCCGACATCGAAGCGCTCAACGGCATCCTTGAACGCAATGCCGCCATGGTGACGTTTGCCGATGACGCCATGAAACAGGGCATGGCGCTGCACGCGAAGATCGCCGAAATTGCGGGGAACTCGTGGGCCAGGCGGTTCCATGATCAGATCTCCAGCCAGATGGAGCGGTACCGCCACTTCACCAACAGCACGCAGGAGCGGCGGGACCAGGCCCTGGCCCAGCACCGGATCCTGGTGGATGCGTTGGCAGCCGGCAAACCGGAAAAAGCCGGCAAGCTCGCCTTCGACCACGTTATGGGAGCCCGGGACGCGGCGGTGCGTGCCATCACGGGCAGCCTCACCGTCTCATGATTGGTGAACTCGGCCGCCCCTCGGCCACAGCCCTCCTCACGCACTCCGCCCTGATCCAGGCCGTGACCTTCCTGGTCCGTCCTGCCGCCACCTACCGGGCGCTCGAACTGGACGTGCCCGGTTACGCGCTGGGCCTCCTCGCCGCCAGCTACGCCGTCTTTCCCCTGCTGCTCGCCGTCCCCACGGGCGGACTGGTGGACCGCCTGGGTGAGCGTCGGCTGATGGCCATCGGGTCCGCCGTCGTTCTTGCCTGCTCTGCTTTTCTGTTTCTGTGGGGATCGTCCATCGTGGCGCTCATCATCGGAACGGCGTTCCTCGGTGCCGGCCAGCTTGCCTGCGTTGTGGGGCAGCAGGCGGTGGTGGCCAATAACGCCCCCTCGTCCAGGATGGACTCCGCCTTCGGCTACCTGACATTCGCGGCATCGCTGGGGCAGGCCCTGGGGCCGCTGGCAATCTCCTTGGTGGGAGGGGCCTCCGTCCGGCCCGACACCCAGGCGATCTTCTTCCTTGCCGTGTGCATGAGCCTGGTGCTTTTTGTGACCACGTTCGGTGTCTCGGCCAAAGTCAGCGGCGGCAAAAGGAAAGCGGTTACGGGCGACGGCGGGAACGGCAGTGCCGTTTCGCTGCTGAAGACGCCCGGCGTGGCACGTGCCCTGGCCACCAGCGCCACCGTCCTGGCCGTGGTGGACCTGACCATGGTCTACCTCCCCGCCCTCGGCGCCGAACGCGGGCTCACTGCGGCGACAGTGGGCCTGATGCTCACCACCCGCGCCGTGTTTTCCATGGTGTCCCGGCTCCTGCTGGGGCAGATGTCGCGGAAGCTGGGGCGCATGCGGTTGCTGGTGTTCAGCCTCGCCCTGTCCACTGTTGCCCTGTCCGCGGCCGCAATTCCCATGCCGGCATGGCTGCTCTTTGTGGTCATGGCCGTCCTGGGTCTGGGGCTCGGCATCGGCCAGCCCCTCACCATGTCCTGGCTGTCAGCGCAGGCTCCGGCGGGGCAGCGCGGCCGGGCGCTGGCCCTGCGGCTCGCCGGCAACAGGGTAGGCCAGGTTGTGCTGCCCAGCGCCATCGGCGTCGTGGCGGCCGGGCTTGGCGCGGGGGGAGTGTTCCTGGCATCGGCGGTGGTAGTGGGCGGGACGCTCCTGCTGCTCCGCGGTGTGCGGCTGGACGGCTAGACCCCTCACCCGAGCAGGTCATCCTGGTAGCACCACCGCCAGTCCTCGCCCGGTTCAATGCTCCGCATGACGGGGTGCCCGGTCGCTTCGAAGTGCCTGGACGCGTGGGAGCCTGCCGAAGAATCACAACACCCCACGTTGCCGCACCGCAGGCACATTCTCAGGTGCACCGTCGTCGTGCCTTCCCGAATGCAGTCCTCGCAGAAGGCGTCCGGGGGCACGTCCGAGGACCGGGCTGACTCGAGGTGGCCGCACACCCCTCCGGGCCGTGCGATCCCTTCGCCGCCGCCCTCGCCGGACGTGTCCACCTCGTCCAGCGCGACGTCCAGCATGGATTCCTCAACGTCCAGCCGCTCCAGGACGTCGCTGAGGACCTCGTGGGCGTACTCGCCGCCGCGCCGCAGCTCGAGCACCTTGGCCCGCTCCGCTTCCAGCATGGCTAGCCGTAGCCTGGCATAGCGCTCGCTGGGCGTCGCGGTCTCCGCTGACGGCCGGCCCAGCCGTTCCCAGGCAGCCAGTCCGCGCTCCTGGGTGCGCCGTTTGAGCATGGCCACGACCTCCGGCGGATCGTCCTCCGTGCGCAGTTCCTGCAGGCGGGCCACGCCCGCAGCGGTGGCCTGCTGCATCAGCGAAGCCTGGTTCAGCGCGTCCTCGCGCTGGTCCGGGCCCTGCACCCGCAGGACGCGGACCAGCGCCGGAAGGGTGAAGCCCTGCAGCGTCAGCGTGCCGCCCACCACCACCAGGGCAGCGAGGATCAGCACCGAACGGTGTTCGAGATCCGCGGGCAGCACCAGCACAGCGGCCAGGGTGACCACCCCTCGCATCCCGGCCCAGGAGACCACTGCCGCGAACTGCCACGGCGGTGCCGGGTCGTTCCGCCGCACGGCCGGAATCAGCCGGGGCAGGTACGTGGCCGGGAACACCCACACCGGCCGGAGCACCAGGACCGCCAGCAGGATGATGACGCTGCCAGCCCAGATCCTGCCGGCCCCGAGGGAGTCGTCCTGGACGCCGTCGATGATGGTCCGTACCTGGAGCCCGATCAAGAGAAACACTGAGTTCTCCAGCAGGAACTGCACCGTGTTCCAGTTGCTGCGCTGGCTCAGCCGGGCAGCGCCGTTGGGCATGGATGGCGCCTTGGTGCCCATCACCAGGCCGGTTACGACCACGGCGAGGACGCCCGAGGCGTGGATCGCTTCGGCCGGCAGGTACGCGACAAACGGGGCCACCAGCGACGTTGACGTGTTAATGGCGACATTCCGGATCCGCTTCCGCAGCGCGGTCAGCACGTAGGCCGCTGCCATGCCCACCACCAGTCCGCCGCCCACAGCGAGCAGGAAGTCCCCGGCGATCTCCGCTGCGGACACCGAACCTGCGATGGCCGCAATGGCAGCCCGGAGACAGATCAGCGCGGTGGCGTCGTTGACCAGGGACTCACCCTCAAGGATGGTGACAATCCTGCGCGGCATCTCCACCTTCCGGGCGATGGCCGTCGCAGCCACCGCATCGGGCGGCGCCAGGACGGCACCCAGGGCGATTGCGGCGGCCAGCGGGATCTCCGGGAACAGCAACCAGACCACAAAGCCCACGGTGATGGTTCCGAAGATGACGTAGCCCACCGAGAGTAACCCGATGGCGCGGCGGTTCGAGCCGAAATCGAACAGGGAAGTCCGGAGCGCGGCGGCGTACAGCAGGGGAGGCAGCAGGCCCACGAGGACCAGTTCCGGGGTCAGCTCAATGCGCGGAACGAACGGGAGGAAGGACCCGGCAACGCCGGCCAGCACCAGCAGCAACGGAACGGAAATGTTAAGTTTCCGGCCAAGGGCGCTGCCGGCGCAGACCACCGCGACGAGAACCAGAAGTCCCAGGGCGATTTCCATTGGGCCATTGTCTCAGGGCGTCCGAAAAGGCGAACGGCTTTACCCCAAAGAATGCTAAAAGGACGCGCTAAACGAGCGGCCACGGGTACCGCATGCCGGTGCGGTCAACCGGCAGCACGCCGGAGCTGAGCAGGCGCTGGACGCGGCGCTCCAGGGCGGTGACCTCGCCGGCGTCGAGCAGTTCCGCCACCTCTGGAGGCGTGGCTTCCGCCAGGGGCGCGATGTCCTCAAGCATGGCAGCGGGGATGGGATGGCCGGCAAAATCCCAGATCACGGTGCGCAGTTTGAAGCTGGCCGAGAAGCACAGCCCATGGTCGATGCCCCACACCCGGCCGTCGTCGCCGCGGAGCACGTGCCCGCTTTTACGGTCGGTGTTGTTGGCGACGTAGTCGAACAGGGCGATCCGGGCCAGGTCGGGGTGAGTCTCGGGTGCATCCTCGTAGAGCGTGAAGTAATGCTCCTGGAAGTCGCACTCGATGAACCACTGCAGCGACCCTACCCCCAGCGGCGCTTCCTCCCGGATCACCGTCGGCGGCACCAGGCCCCATCCCAGCGCCTCGCTCAGCAGGTACGCTGCGCGTTCGCGCCGGTAGAGGCCGGGCTCGAAATCGGACAGCGGGCGTTCCCCGGCTTCCGGCTTGTAGACCGCATACCCGGAGTCCTCCGCGCAGGAGACCTCGGCGAGGAACGTCTCGTTGCTGCTGCGCGGGATCCGTCCCACCAGCTCAACTCTGCCCTCGGAGAGCAGCGTCAGCTCCCGGCCGGTCACCGCCTGCCCCGTCCCGCCGTCCGTCCCGCCGGGCGTCCCCACGTCACGGCCCCCTCAGCCCGCTGAGCGGTTCCGACGTCGAATTCACCATCAGCACGGCCGGCGCCTGACCCTCCACAAAGGAGATGGCCGACACCGAACCCGGGCTGATGACGATCCGCTGGAAAAGGTCCAGGGGTGTGCCCAGCGCGTGGGCCACGGCCGCCTTGATGGGATCGGCGTGGGAGAAACACACCACCACGCCCCCGGCATGGGCCGTGCGCAGTGCCTCCAGCGATCCGACGATCCGGTCCTGCATTTCGGTGAAGCTCTCGCCGTTCGGGAATCGGAAGGTGGAGGGGCTGTGCTGGACCGTTTTCCACTCCGGCAGCCCGGCAACGTCCGCCAGGGCAGCCCCGGTCCAGTCGCCGAAATCGCATTCGAGCAGACCGTCGTCGCGCTTCACATCCAGTCCGGCACGGACGGCCGTTGGCTCCGCCGTCTCCCGCGCGCGCTCCAGCGGCGAGGAATACACGGCCTCGACCGCCACATCCGCGAGACGTTCCGCGACCCGTTCAGCCTGCGCGCGGCCGCCGTCGGACAGGTGGAGTCCCGGCGCACGCCCCGGCAGTACCTTGCCCGTGGTCGGTGTCACCCCATGGCGCACCAATAGGAGCAAGGTGCCCGACGGCGGCGCCGGCAGTGGTGCCGGCGGTGAGGGCTCCGATGAAGGTTCAGGCGTTGCTGCAGTCATCAGGATCAAGCGTAAGACGCACCGGAGGCAAGCGAGCAGGAATCTCGGCAAATCCCTCGATTCCCCGCCCGATGGAGGTCTACCGTAGAGGGGTGAGTGATCGTCCCGATATCTTCACTGTTGGTGAACTGCGTGCCTCCGGCCACGCGCACAAGGACCTGCGCCGCGAAATCCGTGACAACCTGCTCGCCGCGCTCTCCGCAGGCCGGGACCCCTGGCCCGGGATGTACGGCTTCAGCCGGACCGTCCTGCCGCAGCTCGAGCGCGCCCTGCTCGCCGGCCACGACGTCGTGCTCCTCGGCGAACGCGGGCAGGGCAAAACCCGCCTCCTACGCACCCTGGCCGGGCTGCTGGACGAATGGTCGCCGGTGATCGAAGATTCGGAACTCAACGAACACCCCTATGAACCCATCACGGAGCAGTCCCGGGCCCGCGCCCTCACCGAGGGGGACCGGCTGCGGGTGGCGTGGCGCCACCGCTCCGAACGGTACGTCGAAAAGCTCGCGACGCCGGACACCTCCGTCGCCGACCTGATCGGCGACATCGACCCGATGCGGGTGGCCGAGGGCCGCCGGCTCGGTGACCCGGAAACCATCCACTACGGCCTGGTCCCGCGCTCCAACCGCGGAATCATCGCCATCAACGAACTGCCCGACCTCGCCGAGCGCATCCAGGTCTCGATGCTCAACGTGATGGAGGAACGCGACATCCAGATCCGCGGCTACGTGCTGCGGCTGCCGCTGGACGTCCTGGTGGTGGCGTCAGCCAACCCGGAGGACTACACCAACCGCGGCCGGATCATCACGCCGCTGCGGGACCGCTTCGGCGCCGAGATCCGCACGCACTACCCCATAGAGCTCGACGACGAGGTGGCCGTCATCCGGCAGGAAGGGCAGCTGGTGGCCGGCGTCCCGCCCGTCATCCTCGAGATCCTGGCCCGCTACACCCGGGCGCTGCGGCAGTCCCCGGCCATCAACCAGACCTCCGGGGTGTCCGCCCGGTTCGCGATCGCAGGCGCCGAAACCGTTGCCGCGGCAGCCCTGCGCCGCGCCAGCGTGCGGGGGGAGGACGAGGCCGTGGCCCGGATCATCGACCTCGAAGCCGCCGTGGAAGTCCTTGCCGGCAAAATTGAGTTCGAATCCGGCGAGGAAGGCCGCGAGCAGGACATCCTCGAGCATCTCCTGCGCATGGCCACCGCAGAAGCCGTGCGCGCGCACTTCCACGGCATCGACATGGGCCAGTTGGTGGCCGCGCTCGACGGTCACACCACGGTGACCACCGGCGAACTGGTCACCGCGCGGGAGTTCCTGGAGAACCTCCCGTCCCTCAACGGCTCCCGCCTCTACGACGAAATCAGTGAACGCCTCGGCGCGACGAACGACGGTCAGCGGGCCGCCGCCGTCGAACTCGCGCTGGAAGGCCTCTACCTCGCCCGCCGGATCGCCAAGGAGTCCGACGACGAGGCAACGGTTTACGGGTAGCGCTTGCCGTACGGACGCTGAGGGCAGGAGGGCCCATGAGCATTCACAACCGGTCCAGGTACAGCCGGTACCGCGGGGGCCCTGATCCGCTCGCCCCGCCGGTGGACCTGGCGGAGGCCCTTGACGCCGTGGCCGAGGACGTCATGGCCGGTTACTCGCCGCGGCACGCCCTCCAGGAGTTCCTGCGCCGCGGCGGCCGCAGCCGGGAAGGCCTGGACGACCTCGCCGGCCGCGTCCAGCAGCGGCGCAAGGACCTGCTGGGCCGGCACAAACTCGACGGCACCCTCAATGAAGTCCAGAAACTGCTGGAGACCGCGGTGCTGGAGGAGCGCAAACAGCTGGCCCGCGACGCCATGATGGACAACACCGACCGCGCATTCCGGGAGATGCAGCTGCAGAACCTGCCCCGGTCCACGGCAGCAGCGGTCAACGAACTGGCCACCTATGACTGGCAGTCGTCGACAGCCCGCGAGGCGTATGAGCGGATCAAGGACCTGCTGGGCCGCGAGGTCCTGGACCAGCGGTTCGCCGGCATGAAGCAGGCGCTGGAGAACGCCACCGATGAGGACCGCGCGGCCGTCAACGAGATGCTGCAGGACCTCAACGGACTGCTCGACAAGCACCGGCGCGGCGAGGATACGGACGCGGATTTCCAGAACTTCATGGCAAAGCACGGACAGTACTTCCCCGAGAATCCGCAGTCCGTCGAGGAACTGATCGACGCCCTCGCCCAGCGCGCGGCCGCCGCCCAGCGGATGCTGCAGTCCATGTCCCGGGAGCAGCGGGAGGAGCTGATGAACCTCTCGGCCCAGGCGTTCGGCTCGCCACAGCTTATGGCCCAGCTCGGCCAGCTCGACGATAACCTGCGGGCCCTGCGCCCCGGCGAGGACTGGACCGGCTCCGAACGCTTCGAGGGGGAGGAAGGGCTCGGCTTGGGCGACGGCACCGGCGTGCTGCAGGACCTCGCCGAGCTGGACGAGCTCGCCGAGCAGCTCTCGCAGTCCTACAACGGGTCGAGCCTGGACGACCTGGACCTGGACGCCCTGGCCCGCCAGCTCGGGCAGGATGCCGCGGTGACCGCACGCACCCTCGCGGAAATCGAGAAGGCAATGCACGACGGCGGGTTCCTCCACCGCGGGGCGGACGGGGACCTCCGGCTGTCACCGCAGTCCATGCGGCGGCTTGGGCGGGCACTGCTGCGGGACACGGCGAAGCAACTGTCCAGCCGGCAGGGACGCCGGGACACGCGTGTTGCCGGTGCAGCGGGCGAGCAGACCGGCTCGAGCCGCCCGTGGGAGTTCGGGGATGCCGAGCCGTGGGATGTCACACGGACCATCACCAACGCCATCCGCCGCACCATTGCCGACGGCGGCGTCCCGGGCAGCGGACTGCGCCTCGCCCCGGAGGACATCGAGGTGGCGGAAACTGAGGCACGCACCCAGGCCGCCGTGGTCCTGCTCGTGGATGTCTCGTTCTCGATGGCCGCCCAGGGCCGCTGGGTGCCGATGAAACGCACAGCGCTCGCCCTGCACCATCTCATTTCCACCCGCTTCCGCGGCGACCGGCTGCAGCTGATCACGTTCGGCCGCTACGCGCAGACCACGGACATCGGCGAGCTCACCGCCTTGCCGCCCTTCCAGACCAAGGGAACCAATCTGCACCACGGTCTACTGCTGGCCGGCCGGTTTTTCCGCAAACACCCGTCCATGCAGCCTGTCCTCCTGGTGGTGACCGACGGCGAACCCACCGCGCACCTGCTGGCCGGCGGCGAAACCTGGTTCGACTACCCGCCGGACCCCGAGACCATCCGGCTCACCGTGGCCGAGCTGGACCGCCTGGGGCGGGCCGGCACTCAGGTCACGTTCTTCCGGCTGGGCGATGACCCCGGCCTGGAACGGTTTGTCCAGAAGATGGTCCGCCGGGTGGACGGGCGGGTGGTGGCACCCGACGTCGGGGACCTGGGGGCTGCCGTCGTGGGGGAGTACCTTCGTGCCCACTTCCGCGGCCGGCCCTACGGCGACGCCGACTGGGCCAAATAGGTGCGGTCCCTGTTCTAACTGCCTGCGGGGCCGGGGTTCAACTGCCTCCGGGCTGGAACAGCTCCACGACGTTGCCGGACGGGTCTTCCAGCAGGATCTGCCGGCCGCCAGGCCCTGTGACAATGTTGTTGCGGAAGCTGAGGCCGGCGGCGCGCAGGCGGTCAACCTCGGCGTCGATGTCCGCCACGATGAGGTGGATGCGGTTCCACCCTCCCGGCCCCGGTGTGGCTCCGTCCGGCATCGGCCGGCCCGCGGAGCTGGTGGGCCCGCTCAGCAGAAGCCGCAGCTGGCCGCGTGCGACGTCCGCAAAGGCCGGCGCAGCGCTCATCCTGAGGGTGAATCCGAGGTGCTTCGTGTAGAAGTCGATGGATGCGTCAACGTCATCAACCATGTACCGGACACTGACCATCTCCGCATCATTGGTGGGCATTTAGGGGTCCCTTCGTGGTTGGTTGGTTCCCGGATCAGGTCGCCTAGCAACTGTTATAGCCCCAGGACCGCAGGCAGCCTAGAGGCGGCCGGGAACCTGAACTATATTCGGACAACGGAAGGACAGGATTGGTGCAGTAAGCCGACTGTTGCCGTTGAGAGGAGGCGGGTCTCTGGATGGCGGAAATGCCCCCTGCGACGCTGGAAGTGAACGACGCAGTCGTCAGGTGCCTTCTCCGGGACCAGCGGCCCGACCTCGTAAACCGGCCTCTGACCCTGGTTGCGAACGGGTGGGACAACGCGACCTTCCGGCTGGGCGGGGACCTCGCCGTCCGGCTGCCGCGCAGGGCGGAGGCCGTTCCGCTGATTCTGCATGAGCAGGCTTACGTCCCCGGCATTGCCCGCCGCTCCCCGGTGGCGGTTCCTGTGCCCGTCCATGCCGGCCAGCCGACGTCGGACTTTCCGTGGCCGTGGAGCATCGTACGGTGGGTCACCGGAACGGCCGCGGCCGACGTCGGCGCCGCAGACCGCGGGCCGGCCGCTGACGGCCTGGCGGACTTCCTCCTCTCCCTCCATGTGCCAGCCGGACCTGGCGTCCCGGTGAATCCGTTCCGCGGCGTGCCGCTGACGGACCGTGACACGGCGGTGGTGGAACGGCTCCGCGACCGCGGACGCTATCCGCAGGCATCAGCGCTCGCCGCGGTGTGGGCCGAAGCCTGTGCTGTTGCAGCTTGGGCTGGTCCGCCGATGATGCTCCACGGCGACCTTCACCCGGGCAATGTCCTGCTGACGGACAACGGATCGCTGGCCGGCGTCATCGATTTCGGCGACGTGGGGGCCGGGGACCCGGCCGTCGATCTTGCGGTGGGATGGCTGATGTTCGACGCCGGCGCCCGCCGCCGCTTCCAGGCCGCCCTTGGCGCCATCGTGGACAGCGATACCTGGGTGAGGGCCCTGGGCTGGGCGCTTGTCCTGGCCACCGCGATGGTGAGTAACTCCGACGACAACCCGCGGATGTTCGCCGTGGGCGGGTTCGGAATCAGGCAGGTCCTCGAAGGGTGATCAAACGCAGACGCAACCGCCAGCGGATGACGGCGGGAGGCCGTCGTCCGCATTACTGCTAAGCGGAGTGCTCGCGCCGTCCTGGACGGGTCCTACTTATGGACCTTCCGCGGTTCCTGGGCGGACTCGGTGGCGGCCCACGAAGCGAGCAGGCGCATGGCTTCTTCCGAGGGGGACCCCGGGTCAGCGGTGTAGATGGTCAGGGTGAGGCCTGGCTCGGCGGCCATCTCGAGGCCTTCGTAGGCGATGGTCATCTCGCCCACGACCGGATGGCGGAAGACCTTGGCGCCGGCACCGTGATGGCGGACGTCGTGCGAGCTCCATAGACGCCGGAACTCCTGGCTCCGGGTGCTCAGTTCACCGACGAGGTCATGGAGCTCCTTGTTGTGCGGATCCCGTCCGGCTTCGGTGCGCAGGATGGAAACGACCACTTCGGCGGCGGCGTCCCAGTCTGGGTGGAAGTCGTGGGCGCGTTCATCGAGGAAAGTGAAACGGGCCAGGTTGGGCGGTTGGCCCGGCATGTCGTACACATCCTTGTAAAAGGCGCGCGCCAGTGCGTTGCCGGCCAAGAGGTCCATGCGTCCGTTACGGACAAAAGCCGGTCCGGCGGTGACGGCATCCAGCGCCCACTGGAGGCTGATGTGCGGATTCCAGCTCTTGGAGTTCCGGCGCTTCGGCGGCCTGGCAATGGGGCTCGCCGCGTGGGCGAGGTCGAACAGGTGGGCGCGCTCGGCGTCGTCGAGGTTCAACGCACGGGAAATCGCCTGAAGGATCTCCGGGGAGGCGCCGCTGATGGCACCGCGTTCCAGCCGGGTGTAGTACTCAACGCTGACCCCGGCGAGGGTTGCCACTTCGCTGCGGCGCAGTCCAGCAACGCGGCGGTTGCTTCCGGCTGGCAGACCGACTGCTTCGGGCGAAATCTTCGCGCGCCTCGAGGTGAGGAATTCACGAACGTCTGCACGGTTGTTCATGAAACCACCCTAGGCGCGTATCCCGGAACGAAGGAGACCCTCCGGATACCCCCTTCGAGCGGGAGCTGGTCTCCGGCCACCCGCTACAGAGGGTCCCTCTGAGTACCTGTAACAACAGAGGCTCCCACCCGCCGTCGGCGGCTGCTTTGCTGGAATGGATCGAACTTTGCCTGGGAAAGGACAACCTGCCATGCGAGTGACGAAACAGACCTTGGTTGTGATCACCATACTGGCGCTCTGCCTTACCGGGTGCAGCACCGCTTCGGACACCCCGGTCGCAACGAACACGGCCGGCGGGAACACCGTCCCGGCGAACACTGCGATGACTTTGCAGGAAACTGCCAGCCCCGAAGGAACAGAGACCATGACAGCCAGCGAGAACCAGGAAGACACTCCGATCACCATCCGGATTGACGCCAGGACCGTGAACGGAACCCTGTCAGGGAACGCTACCGCCCGCTCGCTCATTGACCAGCTTCCCCTGACGCTGTCCTTCAGCGAATTCGGCGGACAGGAGAAGCACGCAGGACTACCGGAACCGCTGTCACTCGACGGCGTTCCAGCGGGCGATGACGCTGATCCGCTGACGATCGGGTACTACGCGCCAGGCCAGACCCTCGTCCTCTACTACGAGCACGTGGGGAATTTCACCGGGATTGTGCGGATCGGAACGTTCGATGACCTCGCGGCAATCCGCGACCGCAGCGGCCGTTTCGAAGCCACCCTGAGCCTGAAGGACTGAGCCTCCACCCGCCAGTCCCATCCCACGGAAGAACGGAACCATTTTGACTCGCGCAACCCTCCAAGATGACGCCCGCGGAACACCTGCGGACAGCCTGCCCCACGAAAACCTCGGTACCTTCGCAGACACAAAGTCTGATTCTTCCGCCCGGGTACACCGGTTCCCGTGGGCGGCCCTGCTGATAATGGCACTGATGGGGTTCCTGCTGATCGCCACAGAAACCATGCCGGCCGGCCTGTTGCCGCAGATCGCCGCCGGGCTGGACATTACCGAGGGCACCGCCGGGCAGTTCGTCAGCGCCTACGCCCTGGGAACCGTCGTGGCCGCGATGCCCGCGGTCGCCATGACCCGGGGCAGGCGCCGGAAGCCTCTTTTCGTGGTCGGGATCCTTGGCTTCCTGGCCGCGAACCTTGTCACGGCGTTCTCCACAGATATCGTGCTGTCCCTGGGAGCGCGCCTTCTTGCCGGTGCATTCTCGGGCCTGCTGTGGGGCATGCTCGCCGGTTACGCCCGCCGCATCACCGCTCCCGAACATGCCGGGCGCGCACTCTCCGTTGCGTCCCTTGGCACCCCGGTGGGACTCGCAGTGGGGACACCGTTCGGTTCCTGGCTGGGCACCACCTTGGACTGGCGTTGGTCCTTCGGCGTACTGTCCGTTCTCACGGTCCTCACCGTCCTGCTGGCAGTTTTCCTGCTGCCGGATGCGCCCGGCCAGCGTGCCGGGACGCGTGTGCCCTTGGTTCGGGTCCTCGGGATTCCCGGCGTCGCGGTGGTCCTCGCCGTCATTGTCACCTGGATGCTTGGACACAACATCCTCTACACATACATCGGCTCCTACCTCCGCACAGCGGGTCTTTCGCTCCCGGTCGAGGTGGCACTGGTGCTCTTCGGAGCGGCGGCCATTGCCGGAATCGCCGTCACCGGTGCAGTGATCGACAGGGGCCTTCGGCGCCTGGTCCTGCTTAGTCTCGCCTCCTTCGTCCTGGCCGGCGGGGTCTTCATCGTCGGCCACGCCTCGGTGGCGGCGGTCGTTGCCGCGATTGTGCTGTGGGGCATCGCATTCGGTGGGGCGGCAGCCCAGTTGCAAACGGCCGTCAGCGCTGCCAGCGGGGACAACGCCGACGTCGCCAACGCGATGCTCGGCGTGGCCTTCAACCTGGCGATCTTCGCCGCCGGCGTGGGTGGCGCGGTGGTGATCAGCAATGTCGATGGGCTGGTCCTGCCGGCGGTGATGGCCGGGCTTGCCGCCATCGCACTCATCATCGCCGCTTTGGGACGCCGTGCCGCATTCCCCGTGTAGTTCGCTACCAACGTCGGGACCAGGACTCCTGGTCCCGACGACGACCGCATCCGTCGTGTCACACCCGTGAGTAAGTGGCGCTTGAGCTGGAAGTTCTCTGATGGAGGCCCTGCCGGTACCACCCTTGGCAGAGTCTCCCTCATCTCTTCCAGCCATGATTTGCTCGAAATGCAGAAGGAATTTTCTAGTTCGTAAGCGCACAATACGAGGATGACAACAACATGACTACGAATACTGACGGAATCAAGCCGACTGCCCTCCGTGCAGGTCTGGCAAGAGATGGCGTTTCGCGCCGCGGGCTCATTAAGCTGACGGGTGCCGGCGCCGCCGTACTTGGGCTGTCCGGTGTGGCCGGCATGGCAACTGCCGGAGCAGCCAACGCAGCGCCTGGCGGATCCCGCACCGATTTGGAGCCCGGAGACACCTCGAACGGCGCAGACAACTTCTACACCAGCGATCAGATCACGGTCCGGAAGATCTCCTTCAAGAACCAGTACCAAATGAAGGTCGTGGGCAACCTCTTTGTCCCGAACAACCTGGACCGCAGGCTCAGCAACCCTGCGCTGGTGGTCGGACACCCGATGGGCGCTGTGAAGGAACAGAGCGCCAACCTCTACGCCACCAAGATGGCCGAGCAGGGCTTCGTCACGCTGTCCTTCGACCTCTCGTTCTGGGGAGAGAGCGCCGGGAAGCCGGGCAACGCCGTCTCCCCGGACATCTACGCCGAAGACTTCAGCTCCGCGGTCGACCACCTGCGTTCGCTGTCCTTCGTGGACAAGGAACGGGTAGGTGCCATTGGTATCTGCGGCAGCGGCAGCTTCGTTCTCAGCGCGGCGAAGATCGACCCGCGGATCAAGGTCATCGCCACGGTGAGCATGTACGACATGGGCGCAGCAAACCGCGACGGGCTCCGGAAGTCCGTCACCCTGGAGCAGCGCAAGGAGTTCATCGCCCGGGCTGCGGCGCAGCGGGATGTGGAGTTCGACGGCGGCAAGATCGCCTACACGGGCGGCACCCCCGAAGTGCTGACTGCGGAATCGACCGCCGTCGACCGGGAGTTCTACGACTTCTACCGCACCGCCCGCGGCTGGTGCCCGAACACCACCACGCACCCTGCCCTGGCGACAAACCCGAAGTTCATGACGTTCTACCCTTTCAACGATCTAGGCCTTCTATCGCCCCGCCCGCTCCTGTTCATCACCGGCGACCAGGCGCACTCCCGCGAGTTCAGCGAGGAGGCCCACCGCTTGGCCTCCGGCCCGAAGGAACTGGTCCTGGTTCCCGGCGCCGGCCACGTGGACCTCTACGACCGCGTTGGACTGATCCCCTTCGACACGCTCACGGGCTTCTTCCGGGAAAACCTCTAAGCAGCCGGATGGCACTCCTCGGCTTCTGGGCCAAGACCCTTGTCGCCGGCCCATCACGATCACTTTTCTCAAGGGAGGAACCATGGACAATCCAATTGAATTGAACCCCCCACTGGCACTGAACAACGGCGTGCTAATGCCGGCGATCGGCTACTCTGTGTTCCAGAGCGCACCGGAAGAAACCGCGGTTGCTGTCGAGACAGCCCTCAAGGCCGGCTACCGGCACATCGACACAGCCGCAGGGTACGGAAACGAACGCGAGGTCGGTGAGGGCATCCGCCGGTCCGGCGTCGACCGGGACGATGTTTTCATCGAGACCAAGGTTTGGGTCAGCGACTACGGCTACGACGAGACACTGCACGCGTTTGAGAAGAGCGCGGCCAAGCTCGGCGTCGCGCAGATCGACCTGCTGATCCTGCACCAGCCCATGCCGCAACACTCCGAACGCACCGTCGAGGCATACCGCGCGCTTGAGTAACTCCTCGCAGACGGGAAGGTGCGATCCATCGGCGTCAGCAACTTCATGCCGCACCACCTGGCGGCGCTGCGCGAGCAGACGGAGATCGTCCCGGCGGTCAACCAGGTGGAACTGCATCCGTACTTCACCCAGCCCGCCGTGCAAAGTGCCAATGCTGAGCTCGGCACATTGACGCAAGCGTGGTTCCCGATTGGTGGCATCACCTTCTACCCGGGGTGGGGGGAGAACCGCGCGAGCGTCATGGAGGACGAGACGATCGGGCGTATCGCCGCGGTGCACGGCAAAACCCCCGTGCAGGTCATGCTGCGATGGCACCTCCAGCAAGGGAGGTCCGTGATTCCCAAGTCCATTAAACCGCAGCGGATCGCGCAGAACATCGACGTGTTCGACTTCGCCCTTAGCGACGGGGAACGTTACGTCATCGACGCGCTTGACCGCGGCGTGCGGGGCGGACCCGATCCCGACGAAGTTGACCCCTCGACGTGGGACCTGGAGATCCCGGAAGCCTGACCCCGCCACAACGGGAGGGCCCGCCGTCATAAGTCATCGGGGCACCCACACAGGAAGCACTCCGATTGATCATGCCGTCCAGGCATGCCGGTCCCCGTCTCAGCCTGCCTGGAACCGGGTCGTGCCGCGCAGTTGGCGGGGGCGGCCGTCCCTTACGCGGTAGCCGTGGCCATCTTCGGCGGCACGGCACCGTACTTGCAGAGCTGAGCTGGTCCAACGCTGCCTTCGGGCCCTCGGCCTTCACCATCTACGTGGTGGTACTTCTGATCATCTCCACGGTGGTGGCCTGGAAGCTCCCGGAAACGAAGGGCAAGGACCTGACGCAGCTGCAGCGGTGCGCGCCTGCCGGCCAGAGGCCAGAGTCATTGACGGCCCCGTGCCGACCGGCCACCATGAGTTATGAGCGAATCAGGAGCTGATACCGCGGGTGCCCCTCTTGACGACGACGGCGTCGTGTCGGAGCACACCGAAACCCCCGAAAGCATCGCCGAAGAAATCGTTCACGAAATTCGTCTGGGGCACGTGGAGGACGACGTCAGCCACGTTCTCGAGGAGCGCTTCGACAAGGCGGGCATCGAGTTGCCGCCCGAAGAGGTGGACGACCTTGCGGAGGAAATCGAACGGGACGCGTCGACTTAGCCATCGGGTCTGGTCCCGGGCCAAGGCCTACGTGCTAAGGCTCCAGTGGACCCGGATGGCCTCGGCAATTCGCTCGCTTGCGACGTCTACCCGGAAAGCAACGGGCGCGGTCCCGGTCTCTTCGACCACCGAGTCGCTGTACACGCGGCCGCAGGCGGGGCACAGCGTGTAGAGATCCTCGTCGTCAGGCCAAGCCGCCAGCTCCGGGGGAACGGGGGTGTCGTCAGCGTTATGGACAGGGACGCCTTGTGAGTTGGCCTGGATCAGCCCGTCCTTGCTGACGGTGTTGCCGCAGACGCAGGTGATGGTGGTGACATCATGGCCAATCACAGTGGCCGTTTCAGCGTCCACTTTGACCTCCCCGGTAGTGGAAGAGAGCTGCTGGTACTCCAAGCTTAGACCGATGCCCGGACCAGCACTTCCCCCAATCCGCAGGCCGCAGGACCGGTCGACGGCGGGAGGTCCCGACGTCGACCGTCTTACCTGTTGCGAAGCTTCGGGTCGACGATTTCTGTCCGGATCACGGCCGCCAGCGTCTGGACCGTTGTGGTGATCCCGGTGTTCCGCTTGATTTCCTTGCGGATGACGTCCAGCACCGAATCGGACAGGATGATGTCCAGAAGCGCATCCGGCGATGTTGCCGCCCGGTGCTTCCACAGCTCATCGATCCGGCGGCGCTTGAGTGCTTCCCGGTGGAGGAAGAACATCTTGTCCGCTTTTTCCTCCAGCGGCTCGGGGCCGAGGAGATCAATCTCGAAGGCGAGATTCACAATCACAGGGAGCCCGCCGGTGAGGTGGTATGCCTGCCAGACCTGGCCGTTGGTGAGGATCATCCACTCCACACCCTCGTTGACCGCATACATCTGGACCTGGCGAAGGTGGCGCTCGCTGAGTTTTTGGCTCACCCGCTTGACCTCGATGAACGCAATGAGCTGTTTATCAATCCTGACGCCGTAGTCCGCGAAATCCTGCTTGACCATGTATTCGGTGGTCAGATCGCGGAATTTGTCGTAGCCCAATCCCTCGCAGAGCATGTCCGTGATCAACAGGCGGGTGTCACCCTCGTTGGCATCACGGGCCAGGAGATCATGGAGTGGCTTGGTGAACCGCTGCACGGCAGCTTTCACCTGCTCGTGGGCCTCGGACTCCCACTTCGGTATCTTGGCGGCCGGCGGCGCGGGCTTAATCTCCGCGACCACCGTGACGGCTTCGGCGGTGTCGACTGCCACCAGGCTGACTTCCATCACCGGCGGCGCCGGCAGATCAACGACGGCACCCAAGGGACGCGACAGTTCGTCGGGGAGCTGGACATGTGCGTCCACCACACCAAATGCCGCCTGTTTCAACAGCCACTGGATGGTCGGCAACCAAGGCTCGACAACGTCCCTGCTGACCCCCGGGGCCTCGACGGTCCTCGCTGCGGAGATGGCCTCCAGATCCGCGATGCGCGGCACAAGGTGGCCCTGCCCGGCTGCGTCAGTGGCCCACTGGGACAAGACCTGCAGGCGCGCCTGATACTTCATGTCAGTCATTTTTCCCCCAATTGAATTCAGTCCCTTCTGAATTCGTCAATTAGACGAGACCATACACGGCCGCCTTGTCCGGCTCCGCCCGCGCCACGGCTCAATATTGGAGCGCATCCGCCCGGAGGCCGGATTGCCAAAATTCCTCAATTGCACGGGCGTTTACCGTGGGTTCATGCATTCGTCGCTCCGCTGATTTTGCCGCCAGCGTAAAGGGGCTTCGCACTTATCTCTATTCCGGCTAGGATCGCTCTCGAGTCCGGCCTGATCGGCATGGTCTGCGTCCTCACCCCGGCTAACGTCACATGTAGATAAGGAACTAGCGCATGGGCGGGCACGTTGGGAATTGAGGACGCGAGTATTTTCACACTAGCTGGAGGTTGAGAAATTATGGGTTTGAGCTTGCAGAAGGGCCAGTCGCTGTCGCTGACCAAAAAAGACGGCGGTTCGCTCACAAAAACCAAGATGGGCCTGGGCTGGGACTCGGCGGCTCCGGTCAAAAAGGGCTTCTTCGGAAAGGCCAAGACCGTAGAGGTGGACCTCGATGCCTCGGCCATTTTCTTCGACGCGTCCGGGAGGGCCCTGGACCAGGTCTGGTACAACCAGCTGCAGAGCAAGGACGGCTCCACGCGCCACACCGGGGACAACCTGACCGGCGACGGCGCCGGCGATGATGAGACGATCCTGGTCAACCTGGAGCTTGTCTCCCCGGCCGTGGCACACATCGTGTTCGTCATCAGCAGCTACACCGGCCAGACTTTCGACCAGGTGCAGAATGCCTTCTGCCGCCTGGTGGACGACTCGACCGCGGGAAGCCCGGAAATCGCCAAGTACCAGCTGACCGACTCGGGTACCCATTCGGCCATGATCATGTCCAAGGTGTCCCGTGACGGCGCGGGCTGGACGTTCAAGGCAATCGGTGAGCGCGCCCAGGGCCGCTCGGTCGCGGATCTGATTGCACCGGCCGCTGCCGTCCTCTAGCCGTTCGAAGGATCAATTATTTTGTCGAGCCTGACCCTTACCAAAGGCAATAATCTCTCCCTCACCAAGGCCGATCCGGGCCTGGAGCGGGCCCTGATCGGCCTGGGCTGGGATCCCAGGACCACCAGCGGCGAAGCCTTCGACCTGGACGCTTCGGCGCTCCTTGTCGGGGCGGACGGCAAGGTCCGGTCCCAGGACGACTTCATCTTCTACAACCAGCTCCAGGCCAAAGACGGGTCAGTGGTCCACCAGGGCGACAACCGCAGCGGTGTGGGCGACGGCGACGATGAACAGATCCTGATCGACCTCAGCCTGATCGCAGCAGACGTGGACCGCGTTGTCATCGTTGTATCCATCGACCAGGCGGATGTCCGCGGCCAGAATTTCGGCCAGATCCGCGGCGCGTACTGCCGTGTGCTGAACCAGGACACGGACCAGGAAGTGGTCCGCTACGATTTGAGCGAGGACGCGGCACCTGAAACGTCAATGATTTTCGCCGAGATTTACCGCAACCGTGCCGAATGGAAGTTCCGGGCGGTTGGCCAAGGCTATGCCACGGGCCTCCACGGCATCGCCACGGATTTCGGCATTTCGCTGGACTAGTTCGCACGACCGATTCAACACGAAGGAATGGTACAAACATGGCAGGACTAACCCTTACCAAAGGCAGCAATCTGTCCCTGACGAAGAGCGCACCAGGTCTGTCGAAGGCTGTAGTTGGGCTGGGCTGGGACCCGCGCACGACGACGGGCGAGGCTTTTGACCTCGACGCCTCCGCCCTCCTGATTGCCGCGGACGGCAAGGTCCGGTCCTCAGCGGACTTCATTTTCTACAACCAGCCCGCTGCCGCGGACGGCTCCGTCACCCACCTGGGTGATAACCGGTCCGGCGAAGGCGCCGGCGACGACGAGCAGATCCTGGTGGATCTCTCCCTGGTGGCGGCCGACGTCGAACGCGTTGTCATTGTGGTCTCCATCGACCAGGGCGAAACGCGCGGGCAGAACTTCGGCCAGGTGCGCAGCGCCTACTGCCGCGTGATCAACCAGGTCGACGACAAGGAAATCGTCCGCTACGACCTGAGCGAGGACGCTGCGCCCGAAACGTCGATGATTTTTGCCGAGGTCTACCGCAACAACGGTGACTGGAAGTTCAAGGCCGTCGGCCAGGGATACGCCACCGGACTCGCAGGCATCGCCAAGGACTTCGGCGTCGACCTTAGCTGATGAGTATCCCGGACTGATGAGGTCCGGACCGCTCCTTCCGCTCCGCATCGTTTCCACCTGAGGTGGTGTCCCGGCACATCGAAACCGGGACACCACCGAACTCTTGAAAAGGCAGCATCATGAATTCTCCGTTGACTCCCCCCGACGCCGCAGAGGCTTCATTGGTGCTCCATGCCCCGGAAGCCCCCGCCATTGTTCAGCCCGAAGAAGCTCCCGGCATGGTGCCGGTCCCCGACGAACGGCGGGCCGAGATCGACAGGCAGGCCAGGGAGTTCGTGGCCGGACTGGCCAAGCTGGACGCGCGCAGCCCGGAGTTCTCCTCACAGGTGGACGGCATCAACAAGATCGGCAGCGCCGAGATCACGGCGTCCAGCAACTCCTCCAGCAGGCTGCTGGAACGTTCCTCGACATCCATTGCCGGTGCCAAGAAGTCCGGGAACAGCGCCCAGGTGGCGGTCGCCAACACCCTCGGTGAGCTGCGGAGCACGGTGGAGGACCTCACCCCCAACCAGGCCAACCTGAGCGTGGGCAAAAAAATCCTGGGCTTCATCCCCGGCGGCAACAAGCTGGCCAAGTACTTCCAGAAATACGAGTCGGCTCAGACCCAGCTGAACCAGATCATCAAGTCCCTGATGACAGGCCAGGACGAGCTGCTGAAGGACAATGCCAGCCTGGCCAACGAAAAGGTCCAGCTCTGGGAGACGATGCAGGCACTGAGTGAATATGCCGTGTTCGCCAAGGCCCTGGACGCCGCCTGCGTGGAGAAGATCGACTCCGCCCGCGCCGCCGGTCAGATCACCGAGGCCCAGAAGATGGAGGCGGACGTCCTGTTCCCGGTGCGCCAACGCCACCAGGACATCCTGACCCAGCTCGCCGTCTCGGTTCAGGGATACCTGGCGATGGACCTGATCCGCAAGAACAACGTGGAACTGATCAAGGGTGTGGAGCGGGCGCGGACCACCACCATCTCGGCCCTGCGTACTGCTGTGATCGTGGCCCAGGCCCTCGCGAACCAGAAGATGGTCCTGGACCAGATCGACGCCGTCAACACCACCACCAACAACATGATCCTGAGCACCAGCGAAATGCTCAAGGACCAGACTGCCCGGATCCACCAGCAGGCTTCCAGCTCCGGTGTCAGCGTGGAGACGCTCCAGAAGGCCTTCGACAATGTCTTCGCCACGATGGATGCCATTGACACCTTCCGGTCGGAGGCTGCCAAGAACATGGAGAGCACCGTCGGTGCCCTCGAAGCCAGCGTGCAGAAGGCCAGGCCCTACCTGGAACGCGCACGGCAGGGCCAGACAGACTAAATGACAGCGGAAAGCAGCAGGCGGTACCGCAGTGATTGGTAAGTTCATCGGCTCCCTGTTCGGCGCTGCCCCCGTGCCGGGCACCGCCGAACAGGCCTCCGAGCCAACGGCCGACGCCGAGTTGGCGCAGGCCGCCGCATCCTTGGACAACCTGCGCAGCGCCATCCGGCGGGCAGGCGCTGAACTGCCGACGTCGGTCTCCTCGCAGCTGCGCCAGATCGACGATGTGCTGCGCCCGTTGGTCAGCCATATGTCCGAGCAGGGCGCTTCGATGGAACAGCAGGTGCTGCTGAATTCCATCGTCTGCAGCTACATCCCGGATCCGCTGCGCACCTACCTGGCGCTCCCGGACAGTGCCAGGACTGAAGAGTCCAGGCCGACGCAGCTGCTGGCGGAACAGCTCGCCACGCTCGAGGAGATCGCCCGAGACCTGGCCAATCAGGTTCGGATCGGTGCCATTGCCGAGCTGTCCACCCACGGCCGGTTCCTCGAGGACAAGTTCGCGCCGTCCGCGCTACGTCTGGAAGGCCGCTGATGGGCAAGCTTGTGGCAGGAGCCAACGCCGCACTGACGGCCGAGAACCCGGGACTGACCAGGATCCTGGTCGGCCTGGGCTGGCAGTCCATCCCCAGCCGGGGCCCGCAGTCCGAGCTGGTTCCCCTGGCGATCATGTGCGACGCCGGCGGCCGGGCCATCTCGAATGATCACCTGGTGTTCTTCAACCAGATCGCCAGCCCCGAGGGTTCGGTGGCTTTCGCCGGCACCGAGGACCAGGAGCAGATCGACGTGGACCTGTCCCTGGTGCCGGACAGCGTCGCCAAGATTACGTTCATCGTCTACGTCGACCCCGATCTCCGCGGGCCCGGCACCTTCTCCTCGATCCGCAGCCAGTACATCAGGGTGGCTACCGCACAGAACCTGGAGTTGGTGCGCTTCGATATTCCCCAGTCCCCGCAGGACAACATCACCGCCATGATGTTCGGCGAACTGTATCGCCACCGTGAGGACTGGAAGTTCCGGGCCCTGGGGCAGGGTTACACCACCGGCCTGCGCGGCGTGGCGGCCGACTTCCGGTTCGACATCTAGGCGATGGCACTGGACAGGTCCACGCTCCGCACGGACATCACCTTCCTCAGCCGCCGCGTCAAGCCGGCCGCCCGCGCTGACACGTCCGCGCCGGCCGCCCGCGCTGACACATCCGCCGCCGCACCCGTCCCGGCGGCAGCGCCGCCGTCGTCCGCTGCGGCCCCGCCAGCCGCCACATCGCTGTCCCTCAGCCGAACGCCCGCACCCGCATCCCCGGCACCGGCCACGTCGGCTGCCGCCCCATCCGCCGAAGCGCGCCCCGTGGCTGCGGCCCGGCCCGCCAGGCTCTTTCCGGCTCCCGGTATCGGCGAGACCAGGCTGCTCAACGCCCAGACGCCCATGATCCGCCTTGACCGGCGCCAGTCGGCGATCGGCAGCCTGCTGGTGACGGGGGCAACCTCGGCGGCCTGGGAAAGCTCGAAGCACGTGACCGGGGCGATGTCCGTTGACGGCACGGTCTCCGGCACGTCCATCACATGCCCGGGCAACCGTCCGCTGGTGGGCTACGTGGACGGGACGGCAGTCGTGGCGCTGCGGCATGTCCGCGAACTGCGGCGGGCGCTCTTTATCGGACACCCTTCGGCCTCACTGAGCGTGGAGATCTTCGACGGCGGCACCGTGACGCTGCCTGCAGCCGACGGGGAGACGGGGTACATCCTGTCCCTGACAGCCGTCGATGGAGTCATCGAGCTTCGCGCCGAACCGGTGCCGGCCCGCGCCGACGCCCCCTTGCACTGGCAGGAATTCGGCTTTTCCATGACCACCCAAGCTGCCGCCCGCCGGCAGGGACCCTGACGGGACGGCATGCGCCATTTCAGTTTCCTAACCGACGAGCATGCCTCGCGGCTTTTCCACATCGCGCCGCAGGAGCTGAGCCTGGACTCGGCCCCCGCTGTGCTGGCCGTGGCCCTGGGCGCCACGCTCTACACTCCGGCGGACCGCCCCAACCTGGCGCAGGACATCCGCAAACAGGCGGCCCGCGGCTGCCTCAGCATGGTGATCTGCCTTGAGGATTCGATCGCCGATGATGCGGTGGACTCCGCCGAGACCAACGTCGTGGACACGCTGACCCGGATGCATGCCGGCGACCCCGACGACGCGTTCAAACCCGACGGGGGGCCGTTGCTGTTCCTCCGGGTCCGCACCCCCGAACAGATGCTGAGCCTGGCCCGCCGCTGCGGCACCGCCCTGGGCATGCTGGTGGGCTTCGTCATCCCGAAGTTTGAGAATGAAACCGGCAGGGCGCAGCAGTTCCTGGATGCCCTGCATGAGATCAACGCTTCCCGCGGTGACGGCCGCCGGCTGCGGATCATGCCCATTATGGAATCTCCGCTCATGATCCACGGCGAGACCCGGACCAAAACCCTGACCGGTGTCTGCGACGTGCTGCAGGCCAACCGCGAGGATGTCCTGGCCGTCCGCGTGGGTGCCACGGACATGTCCAGTGCCTTCGGCCTGCGCCGCTCCCGGGACCTGACCATTTACGACGTCAAGGTGGTCGCCGCCGTGATCGGGGACATCGTGAACATGCTGGGCAGGCCGGACAGCGGGTTCGTGATCTCCGGCCCGGTCTGGGAGCACTACAGCAACAGCGAGCGGGTGCTGCGCCCGCTGTTGCGGCGCACTCCCTTCGCCGACGCCAATGAGATGCCGCTGCGCGACCGGATTCTGACGAACAACCTCGACGGGCTCATCCGCGAAATTGAACTGGACCTGGCCAACGGGCTGCTGGGCAAGACTGTCATCCACCCCACACATGTCCCGCTGGTCCATGCCATGTGCGTGGTCAGCCATGAGGAGTACGTGGACGCGCTGGAGATCGCCGGCAAGAACGGCGGCGGCGCCTCGGCCTCGCCGTACGGCAACAAGATGAATGAGATGAAACCCCATCAGGCCTGGGCCGGCCAAACGCTGCTTCGTGCCGCAGCCTTCGGGGTTGCCGCCGAGAACATCACCTACGTTGACCTCCTGGAAGCGAGCATGAATTGAGCCAGCACCCCTGGACCGGCGCCTTTGTGCAGGACGCCCTCGGCGTGGACATCACCACCGACCACTACGCCAGCCTGCTGCCGGTCGAGGACCTGGTGGGACTGGCGCTGCGCCGCAACCCCAAACGGGCGCACCTGCTGGTATCCCGGGTGCTGGGCAAGCACGTCCCGTCGGAACCCGGCCTGGTCATCGCCGCCGGTGAGCTGCTTGGGGTGCTGGTCGGCGAGGCGCTGTCCCCGGCCCCGGAGTCCGGACCCGTGACCCGGACGGTTGCGGCCGGGCTCGCGGCGCTCCTGCGCGGGGAAACGCACGACGGCGGCCGGCGGGCCGCGCTGCAGAGCCTCCGGCGGGAGCTGGCCGGGTTGAAGACCCGCAACCAGCACGTCATCACCATCGGGTACGCGGAAACGGCAACCGGCCTGGGGCGGCTTGTGGCCGACACGATCGGCTCGTACTACATCCATTCCTCCCGCCACGCCCCGGCTGGTGCCGCCGCCTACGGGTCCTTCGAGGAATCACATTCGCACGCGACCTCACACCGGCTGCTGCCCACGGATCCCCGGCGCCTGAGTGCCCCGGAACCGGTGGTGCTGGTGGACGACGAACTCAGCACCGGTGCCACCATCATCAACACCATCACCGAACTCCATGCCCTCGCACCCCACCCCAGCTACACGGTGGCCGCACTCGTGGACCTGCGGACACCGGGCGACCGTGCCAGGTTCGACGAACTCGCGAAACGGCTCGGGACCCGCATCCGGGTGGTGGCCCTGGGCACGGGCCGGATCACCCTGGGCGCGGACATCCTCCAACGCGCCGCGGAAGTGGTGGCGGCACTGCCCCAAGCGCCGGCCACTCCCAATGCGGCACCCGGCACGGTGACCTTCCTCAGGCCCGGGACGGCCGGCGCAGCTGTTCGCAGCGACCGGTTCGGCAATGGCGGCTCGCCCGCGGCGGCCACCTTGGCCGCCATCGGCGAATCGATCCACCGGGAACTGCCGGGGGCGGCCGCCGGAGAGCCCGTTCTGGTCCTGGGCAGCGAGGAGTTCATCCACATACCCCTGGCCGTGGCCGACTCACTGGACCGGCTGAATCCGGACCGCGGCGTCCGGTTCTCCACCACCACCCGGTCCCCGATCGTCGCGCTGGACCGCCCGGACTACGCCATCAACGGGACAGTGCAGTTCGCCAGCCACGATGTCACCGTGGACGGTCCCGGTGTGCGCTTCGCCCACAACGTATCCTCCTCCGGACGCAGGTTCGGCACGATCGTACTGATGCCCGAACCCGGGACCGCTGCGGAGGTCCTCGCCGGCCCCGGCAGCGTGACCGAGGCGCTCAGCACCGTCTGCAGCGCCGTCGTCGTTGTCCTCCTGCCTGCCGCACCCATCCTTCCGGCGCCGCTGGCGGGACCGGCGTTTGGTTCCTACGCCCCCGACGACGTCACCTGGCTGCTCAAGGACATCGGTGATGCCGCGCTGGAAGCGCCGGCGGCCGATCGTGAAGCCGTGATGCAATCGGGCGGGGGTAGCTATGCAGAGTCCCTGCCGATCGAATATTCGCCTTCGCAGCAGTACCGGCAGCTGTACCGGGATGCGTTGGAACGCTCCGCCGCCCGCGTGGCGCAGGCTGTAGGCACCGTGACCGAGCTGGCCCTGGCAGCGCGCGGCAACCGGCCGGTGCTGGTTTCCCTGGCCAGGGCCGGCACGCCGGTGGGCATCCTGATGCGCCGCTGGGCGCAGCAGATCCACGGCATTGACCTTCCCCACTACACGATGAGCGTTGTGCGGGGCGTCGGGCTGGACGAGACGGCGCTGCGGTACCTGGCCGCCCATCATGACCCGGAGCAGGTTCTCTTTGTGGACGGCTGGACCGGAAAGGGCGCAATCACCCGCGAGCTCTCCGCTGCCCTGGACAGCTTCGCCGAAACCGACGGTGTTGTGTTCCCGAAGGACCTTGCCGTGCTGGCTGATCCCGGGCACTGCGCCGACCTGTACGGCACCCGCGAGGACTACCTCATACCGTCCGCCTGCCTGAACTCCACCGTGTCCGGGCTCGTGTCCCGCACCGTCCTGAACAGGGACTTCATTGGCCCGGACGACTTCCACGGGGCCAAGTACTACCACCAGCTGCACGGTGACGACGTCTCGGCGGACTTCCTGGCCGCCGTCGCCGGCCATTTCGCCGACGTCGAAGGGTTCGCCCGGGCCGGAGCCCGGACCCTGACGGCCGCGGACCGGACGCCCACCTGGGCGGGCCGGCTCGCCGTGGAAAGCCTCGCCCTGGACCACGGAATCGAGGACCTGAACCTCATCAAACCGGGGGTCGGCGAGACAACACGGGTGCTGCTGCGCAGGGTGCCGTGGAAGATCCTGGTGCGTCCTGATGCCGCGGCCGAGATAGCGCACATCCTGCTGCTGGCTCAGCAGCGCGGCGTGGACGTGGTGGAGGTGCCGGGCCTGCCCTTCAGCTGCGTGGGGCTCATCGAACCGCGGTTAAGCCGTGCGGGAAGCGGCGCCGGCGCATCCGCCGAAGAATCAGCAGTGGCGGCCGCCCTGTGACTTCCGTTTTGGTGGCCTCGGATCTGGACCGGACCCTGATCTACTCCGCGAAGGCCTTTTTCCTGGACGTCCCGGACCACCTGGCACCGGACATGGTGGTCGCGGAGCTCCACCAGGGGGTGCCGATCTCGTTTATGACCCGCACCGCTGAGCGGCTGCTCCTGGAACTGACCCGGGCGGCCATCTTTGTCCCGGTGACCACCCGCACCGAGGCGCAGTACCGGCGGGTCCGGCTGCCCGGACCCGTGCCGGAATACGCAGTCACCACCAACGGCGGCGTCCTGCTCAAGAACGGCGAGCGGGACATCGAGTGGCAGACCGCCGTGGGGCAGGTCGTCTCGGAAGGCTCCGCACCGCTGGCCCTCATCGAGGAGTTTCTCTCCCGGGAGGCCTACCGGTCCTGGATCCTCGGGCCGCGCCGGGCCGAAGACCTGTTCCTTTACTCCCTCGTGGACCGGGCGCTGATGCCGGCGGAATTCGTCCGGGAGCTGGACGCATGGTGTGCCTCGCTTGGCTGGACAGTGTCCGTCCAGGGCCGCAAGCTCTACTGCGTGCCGCAGGCGGTGACGAAGAACAGCGCCGTCGCAGAGGTCGCCCGGCGCACCGGAGCCTCGCGGGTGATTGCGGCCGGGGATTCGCTGCTGGACGGGGCGATGCTGGCCGAAGCCGACGTCGCCTTCCGTCCCTCCCACGGCGAACTGGCGGACGTCGGCTTCCGCAGGGATCACCTGCGCGTCACTAAGGCCCGCGGCATCCTGGCAGGGGAGGAAATCTCCCGGCGGATCCATGAGCTGGTCCAACGCTAGGGACGCAGTGCCCAGTGATCCCCCAACTTCTTGTGCATCCATTGCCCTCGCTGCAATGCGCGGTTCACTATGGAGGGAATTGGGTGGGCCGGTACGGACCGGAACGCCCGCCGCCTGACGGCTCAAGGGAGAGTCCATGGACAGCACTGGTTCCGTTTCCCCTAACCGACGTACGCTGCTGAAGGCGGCCGGGATAGGTGCGGCCAGCGTTGCCGCCATCCCCCTGCTGTCCTGCTGCACCGCAGAACCTGCCCGGCTCGCGTCATCAACCCCGGCGTCGCTGCTCCCGGCCCCGCCGGGCCAGGTCGAGCCGCTGCTGGACCGGGCGAAAGTTACAAACGCCTTAGGCAAGCTCGAGGACCTGGTCCGCGAAGCCATGGAGAGCACCGGACTCCCGGGGATGGCTGTGGCCGTGGTGTATCAAGACGAGGTGGTGTACTCCGAGGGCTTCGGGGTCCGGGAAGTGGGGAAACCCGGGGAGATCACTCCTGACACGGTGTTCCAGGTGGCTTCGGTGTCCAAACCCCTCGCGTCCACAGTGGTGGCAGGACTGGTGGGGCGGCAGGTCATTAACTGGACCGACGCCGTCGTGGACCATAACAAGAACTTCGCGCTCAAGGATGACTACGTCACGCGGAATGCGAGCTTTGCTGATTTGCTGTCACACCGCAGCGGGCTGAAAACGGGCTCGGGCGACCTGCTGGAGGACCTCGGCTACGACCGCGCGTACATCCTCGGCCACCTCAACCAGGAGCCCCTTGACGCGTTCCGGTCCAGCTACAACTACAGCAACTTCGGCTTCACGGAAGCGGGCCAGGCAGCGGCCGATGCGATGAACATGACCTGGGAGGATCTGGCCGACGAGGTCCTGTTCCGGAAGCTGGGCATGTCAGCCAGCAGCTACCGTCACTCGGACTATGAGAGGGCAGCCAACAGGGCCATCCTGCATGTGCCGCTGGGGAACAAAGAGTGGGCACCGAAATACCGCCGCAACGCCGATTCCGAGGCTCCGGCCGGGGGAGCGAGCTCATCAGTGCGGGACCTGGCCCAGTGGCTCCGGCTGCAGCTCGGAAGCGGCAGTTACGAGGGCCAGCCCGTTATTGATCCCGCCGCCCTCCAAACCACCCACGTTCCCCACTCAGTCTCCGGTCCGGCGTCGGCTCCGGCTGCCCGTTCCCGCTTCTACGGGCTGGGCTGGAACGTCTCCTACGACGACCAGGCACGGGTCCAGCTGGGACACTCCGGGGCGTTCAATCTCGGTGCAGCCACCGCCGTCTCGATGCTTCCCGGAGAACAACTGGCCATTGTGGCCCTGACCAACGGGCGCCCGCAGGGCATTCCTGAAGCAATCGCCGCCGGCTTCCTGGATGCAGCCCAGCACGGGTCTCCCACGGTCGCTTGGCTGGCCTTTACTGCCGGCGTCTTCAAACAAATAGATGAGGCCGACAAACCGGAGGTCGACTACACGAAGGTTCCCTCCAACCCTTCCCCTGCCAGGGCAAACAGTGCGTACACCGGCACCTATGACAATTCCTACTATGGCCGGCTGGAGGTCTTTGACGAGGACGGCAAATTGGCCATAAGGATGGGGCCCGCCGCCAGTCCGACGGACTTCCCGCTCACCCACTTTGACGGCGACACGTTCAGCTTCGAATCCGTCGGAGAAAATGCCAACGGCCTGGCCGGCGCAATTTTTGCAGGGGCAAGCGACGGCCCGGCTCCAAGTGTCACGCTGGACTTCTACGACAGAACCGGGCTGGGAACCTTCACGCGGGCCTCGTAACGGGGCGGCACCCATCACCAGCGGACGACGGCGGGACCCGGTCGTCCGCTCAAATTTTCATTGTGGTCAACCCACAACAGGGCCACCATGATCGTATGAACGCTCAAACACCGAAGACGTCGGAACTAAACCTTCCCCAGGCCTTCCTCCTTCTGGCAACGAACGACACCACCGGCAAACCTGAAGTGCCGGTGTTCGCACTGAGGACCACGGTGGCCGGGGCAATACTGGCCGAGCTGGACCTGCTCGGTGCGATTGAGCTGCAGGGGAAGAAGGTCAGGGCCACCGGTGCCACCCCCGAAACCGACCTCCAGCACGAACTGGACGTCATCCGCGGCAAATCACGGCCGCATTCGCCCAAGAGGTGGGTCTCTATGCTTGAGGGCCGCGCCGAAGTGCAGCGTGTCTACGAGAGCATGGCGGCCCTGGGGATCGTGGAACATGTCGGTGAAAAGCACCTGGGCCGGTTCCGGGCCGTGCGGTACCCCGAGAAGGACCATGCGCCGGAGGCGGCGCTCCTCAAGAAGGTCGAGGCTGCACTCAGCGGCCCGCCGTCCGAGCTCGAGGTGCCTGATACGACGGTCCCTATCGATGCCTCAGTGCCCGGCGCGCCTGATGTCGGGGCCCCCGGGTCCAAGCCCGTTTCCAAGGGGCCCGAGGCCAGGACCATCGTGCTGATTGCCCTTTTGCAGGCGGCCGGGCTGCTTGGGAAGCTCTTCCCTTCAGCCGATCTGACCGCAGCAAGCGAGCTCTCCAAGGATTACTGGCCCACCCGAGCTGTGGAGGACGAACTTCGGCTGATCAGGCTGGCGGAGCAGGAAGCCGCAACTTTGTAGCGCCTGGAACCGCGTTGAGCGGAAACAGGCTCACACGCACGACGGCGGGAGGCTCCGCCGTCGTGCGTTCCACCCAGGGTCAGTGGTCCAGCAACCCGCCGCTGGCCCAGCGCCGCACCGCGAGTTTTTCCGCGGCGTCGAACTCCAGCAGCGCCACCCTGCAGAGTTCCTCCACGTTCGCGGTCCATGCTGCGGCCAGGCCTTCCGGTGTCGCCTCGTCGTTGAGCGGGAAATTGGCGTAGGCAATGCCTTGCAGGACGAAGCTCACGGCGTTGCGGGAAACGGGCTGGTCCGCGTTGACGCAATCGTCCCGGACCTGCCGGGACAGTTCGGTGCGGTTGACGGGATGCTCCCGTAGCCTCGCCGCCATGGCCTGGAACATCTGCCGGAACTGGGCCGCCGAGAGTGCCGGCACATCCGTGACCCTGGTGACCTGCTCCTCGATGCCCGGCTCGAGATCGCCGGGTGCGGGCAGGTCCTCGCTGGAAAACCGCTTGCCGTCCCAGACCCAGCCGCCCTGTGCGGGGGAGTATTCCACGCCCTGGCCGATCTGGGACACCCAGGTCCCGAACTTTCCGAAGCCGGCCCAGTCTGTCTTCAGCGACGGCTCGGCCGTCAGCGCCCGGTGGGCCACCATCGCGCCCACCACCGGGCCCGGGGCGGCACGGACCAGATCGAGGACGTCACGGATCGCGGGTGATGCTGCCTTGAACCTGGTCTTGGCCTTCGCGGTGACCGGGGCATCCTGCTGCTTTAGGGATGCGACCGCATGAATCGGTTCCGCTGTGGTGCCGTTGAGGATGGCCACGAAGTCGTGGGACTCCACCACATGGTCGGCCATCTCACGGTAGGCGAACGCCACGGCGCCGGCGGCAATGACCGTGGTCATCCGGTCCGCAGCCCGGAACCGCTGGATGAGGGACGTGAAATCGGCGTCAGCCGAGGCGATGAAGAATTCTTCGATGCCAACGTTGCCGGACAGGGCGTCCATCGCATCGAGCACCAGGTTGATGTCGGTGCTGCTCTTTCCGCGCTGGGTCAGGGACGGGCAGTCGATCACGCGGAAGCCTGCACGGGTCCAGTAGGTCCGGTACTTCGAATACACCACCGGGTTCAGGTAGCAGTTGCGGATCAGGAAGCGGCGGGTGTCCTCGCCCGAGCTTCCGGAGGATAACGCGTCCGCCCAGTGCTTGGGGTCTTCGGCGAAACGCTTTGCCGCCAGCGGATCGAGGGCCTGCAGACCGGTAAAGACATTGTCAAAATCAACAAACATCGCAGCACGGATACCAGGCCTGCGGGACGGTGAAAGCGCCTCATTCATTGGCTAAGTGTGACAGTCAGGGCGCCCGGCTGCACTCATCCTGTTCAAGACTCTGCCGCCTCCCTCTCCTCAGCAGCCGCCTGCGCATACGACGCCGACACCCGGCGGTAGACCGGGGTCAGGAAGGCCAGCAGCGCGGCCGCGATCATGATGGTCCCGGCCACCAGGAAGATCAGGGCGATGCCGCGGGAGACGCCCTCGCCCAGCAGCGGGGCCAGCTGGGCGGCGCCCTCCGGGGAGCGTCCCCAGGGGATGATCCAGACCTGTGCCAGCGGGGCAATGAGGAACGCGGTGATGGGCGCCGCCGCGGACTCGAAAGCCATGGCGAAGCCGAACACCCTGCCCTGGCGGGGGAGGGGTACCACCCGCTGGATGACTGTCTGCTCGGCGGCCTCCACAAAGGGGATCAGCACCATGTAGAGCCAGATGCCAACGATGTACAGCCAGGCCCACTCCCGGATGGTGAACACGGCACCGAGGACGCCCATCACGATCACCGCGAAGAGCATGGTGCGCAGCGGGTTGGACCCGAGCCCGAACTTGCCGATCAGAGCACCGCCCAGGATGAAGCCGGTGGCGCCGATAGCGAAGACGGCTCCCCAGGCTTCCACCGGGAACATCTCCAGGCCGTAGGGGTCCATCAGCGCCATGTAGACGCCGCCAATGAAGTTGTTGAACGTGCTGAACAGGATCAGCGCGAACAGCCCGGCAATGGCCAGGACGGCGGCGATGGACCCGCGCAGGTCGAACGCGCCGTGGGCGTCCGTGGCGGCCACGCGGACTTCCTCGGGCATGCGCAGGGTGAGCAGGTGCGCGAAGGCCAGCGCAGTGAGCACCAGGGACACCACAATGGTCCAGCCCATACCCAACAGCCCGACCGACAACCCGGAGAGCACCGACGTGACGATAAACGCCAGCCCCTGCACCATGCCCACCATCCCGTTGGCGTTGGCCCGCCGGTCCGGATCGATGAGGATGGTGACGGTGGTTGACAGGGCCACGTTGCGCATGTTCTCCACCACCGCACCCACCAGGATGATCAGGGCGAAGATCCAGAACCACGGCTGCGTCAGGTCCAGCATCGAGGCTCCGGGCGTCAGCAGGAACATCACCCCGGCCAGCAAAAACATGACCAGGGTGAAACCGGCCGCGAAGCGCATCACGGCAAGCTTGCGGTAGCGGTCCACGAACGTGCCGAAACTGATGCTCGAAACGGCGATCAGCAGCATGTAGGCGCCGCCGATCACCCCGGTGGCGATCACATTGCGCGTCTCCAGGTACACCCAGAACGTCAGGGCGAACCAGAGATAGCTTGTGGTTATGTTGGCCAGGGCGGTGTTAATCAGGATGCCGGCGAACGTGCGGGACCGCTGTGCCGGACTGCGCAAAGTGGTGTCGATGGCGTCGGGGTCGGCCAGGCCTGAAGACTCCGCGACCCCGGCCTGGGCCGGTTCGTGCTCGGTCATGCCTCCACTTTAGTAACAACCGGCTGACGCGGGTACCCCACTTACGGCCGACTTAAACGGAAACGGCCGACGGCGGGAGGTCCCGCTGTCGGCCGTTCACCTTCTCCGCCGCAGCAGCGGGGAGCGTCGCAGGTTAGTGCCAGAGGCCGAGGGCGAACTCTGCGATCACCGTGGAGAGCAGGAAGGACGCCGTGATGGCCACCAGGCCCACGGGGATGATCTTCCAGCCGATATTCTTCAGCAGCGGGATGTCCTTGCCGAGCGACAGGCCCGCGAGGGTCAGCATCACGGTGGCGATGGACAGGAAGTCCACGGTCTTGACGGCCGCGTTCAGCGGTTCCGCGCCGAAGAACCACGGGCTGGAGATGTAGGCGCCGATGGTGGTGACAAAAACGATCGCCGAGATCTTCCGGGTGAGCTTCGCCAGCGCAATGCTGAGCAGGACCAGGGCAAGCATGATGGCGTACCCGGCCACAATCGAGATGCTGAAACCCTTCGCCGCCACCGACGCCGTGCCGATGCCCAGCACCGTCAGGACCGATAGCGACAGCCACAGCGGAAGCTTCATGGCCGCGGAGGATTCGGCCACGCGCTCCCGGAACAGCCGGTTTTCTTCCGCCTGTGCTGCGTCGCGGTCAACGTCGGCAGCGGACCGCTCGGCAGGCGCCCCCGCCGTCACGGCCGCAGTTTCACGGGCCGTCTGCTTGCGGGTGAGGGCCTTGTAGAACTTGTCGGCCAGCGGCAGCGCGATGTAGATGCCCACATAAACGCCCAGGACGGTGGTGATCAGGTTGGACACGGCCGCCATGCCCAGGATGGCTTCCTCGTCGGCCGGGTAGGCCGCCACGATGCTGGCCGCGGAGGCCGCCATCATGGACCCGGACCCCACGCCGGCGCCCATGGCCAGGGCCAGCGGATCGAAGATCTTCCAGTTGGCCACCAGCGAGGTCAGGAGCGTGATGAACACGGCACCGAACAGCGTCCCGAAAACGTACATGGCCAGGACGCCGCGGTACTGGTCCGAATCGGGTCCGTACTTCTCGGACACCATGGCGAACGACGGCTCGCGGTCCAGCGAGAACGTGGCACCCACGGTGGCCTTGCCCATCCTCAGCAGGACGGCGAGGGGGAGCGCCAGCACGATGGTGCCCAGCAGGTGGCCCACCTCCTGGAGGAGCAGCGCCGGCCCCGCCTTGAGCAGGGTGGGCAGGCTGGGGCCGATGTTGAAGGCCAGTCGAGCCACCAGGAGCAGCACAGCCACGCCCACCAGGGCGGCCGCGACGCGCTGCAGGTCCAGGCCGAGCGGCTTGAACTTCTGGACCGAGACCAGCAGGCCCAGAATGAGGCCCCACACCATGGGGAAGATGATGATCGAGCCGATCCCGACGTCGATCTTGGCCTGCCCGATGAACTGGACCGCCAGCGCAATGACGAAGGCCAGGGCGGCAATCGGGAGGGTCAGCCTGGTGCCGGCCTTGTCCGTCCGCGCTGTTTTGGTGCTGCTGCTCATGATGTGCCTTCCTGGGTGAAAGCTTCCTGGGTGGAAGTACGACGGCGGTATGCCGCTTGGGTGAAGCGTTCCCGTTCTGCGGGGGTTGAGGCGGCCGCGGCGACGGTCCAGGCCAGCGCGGTGGCGGCCTCGAACATCGCCCCGTACGCCTGCGGGGTGTCGGCCAGTGCGGCGAACGCGTGCGAGTGGATGGGTACGTTGGCCCCGGGGATGCTCAGCCAGGGGTGCAGGGACGGGATGACCTGGGAGATGTTGCCCATGTCCGTTGAGCCGCCGCTGAGCCCGGACGAACGGGACGTGTCCTTGCCGAACACATCCATCGCATCCGTCCAGTGCGCCGCGAGGGCGTCGTCCTGAAGCAAAGGCTCGTAAAGGGGTTCGGTTGCTTCGATGGCCAGCGTTGTTCCGGTGGCCAGGGCCGCTCCCTCAAAGCAGCGCCGGACCCGCTCCAGCAGGGCCTCGTACTCCGGCAGGGTGAAGGCCCGGCACTCAAACTGCACCACGGCCTTGTCCGGGATGATGTTGGTGACGTGTCCGGCCTCGGCCACGAAGCAGGCGATGCGGTGGTCGCTGGGGATCTGCTGGCGGAGCAACCCGATGGCCACCTGGCTCAGCACGGCGGCGTCCGCGGCGTTGATGGCCTGGTGCGGTGCCGCCGCCGCATGCGCGGCCTTCCCGGTGAACGTGGCCTTGTACCGGCCCACCGCCTGTGCGCTGGTGCCCGCGGGGTTGTAGGTCAGCCCGTCCTGGACGGGATGGACCATCAAAGCCAGCCCCACGCCGTCGAACGCACCCTGTTCCAGCATCAGCGCCTTGCCGCCGCCGTGCTCCTCCGCCGGTGTCCCGATGGCCTTGAGCGTGATGCCCAGTTCGTCCGCGTACGGCGCCAGGGCAAGCGCGGCCGCGACCGAGGCGCCGGCGATCAGGTTGTGCCCGCACGCATGCCCGATGTCAGGGAGGGCGTCGTATTCCACGCAGAGCGCCACCGTGAGCTCGCCGCTGCCGGCAGTCCCGGTGAACGCCGTGGCCAGCCCGCCGGTGCCGCGTTCCACCTCAAAGCCGCCCTCTTCCAGCAGCCTTGCGATGGCATCAGCCGAGCGGACCTCCTCGAAGGAGACCTCCTTGAGCGCGTGGATTTCCTGCGCCAGTGCCTGGACGCGGGGCCTCCAGCGTTCGACGGCGTCCGCCAGGGCCGTGCGGAGCGTCGCCGTGGGCGGGGTGTCTGTCAGTTCCATAAGTACCTGCCTGCTCTGTTTTTGCGTGTCAGTTTGAGGTGTCAGTAGGACAGCGACGGGAAGGGCGATCCTGCCGCGCGGGTGGGCACCCAGATGGCCTTGGTCTGGGTGTACTCGTCCAGGACGCCGGGGCCGGAGGAGCGGCCGTGGCCGGAATCGCCGAAGCCGCCGAACGGGACCGCCACGTGGATGGTCTTATACGAGTTGATCCAGAACGTGCCGGCCTTAACCTCGCGGGCAACGTGGTGGGCGCGGGACACGTCCGAGGTCCACACGGCGCCGGCCAGGCCGAAGTTCGTGTTGTTGGCCCGGGCAATGGCTTCTGCTTCGGTATCGAACGCGTCCGCGCCCACCACGGGACCGAAGACTTCCGTGGTTTCGAGCCGGTTCGCCGGCGTTACCCCGTCCAGCAGGGTGGGCATCACCCAGTGGCCGCCGGCCAGGGCGGACCCGGCCAGCGCCTCCGGAAGCGTGGCCCCGGTGACCCGGCGGCCGCCGTCGTGCATTCCTGCCTCGATGAGGGTGGTGACGGTGGCGAACTGCCGGGCTGTGATGATGGGGCCCACCTCGGTGTCCGCGCTCAGCGGGTCGCCGACGCGCAGCTTTGCCGCCTTGGCGGCCACCAGCTCCACAAACTGCGCGTGCACGCTCCGCTCCACCAGGAGCCTGGAGCCGGCCACGCACGATTGGCCGGCGCCGGAGAAGATCGCGGAGATGGCACCGTCCGCGGCACGGTCCAGGTCGGCGTCGGCGAATACGATGTTGGCGCTCTTGCCCCCGAGTTCCAGGAGGGCGGGGATCCCGGCCTGCGCGGCAGCAACAGCCACGCGGCGGCCGGTGGGGACGGAGCCGATGAAGCTGACTTTGCCCACGCGCCGGTCGGTGGTGAGGGCGGCGCCGACGGTCTGGCCGAGCCCTGCGGCGACGTTGAAGACGCCTGCCGGCAGGCCGGCTTCGTGGGCCAGCTGGGCGAGCCGGACCGAGGAGGCCGGGGTGAATTCGCTGGGCTTGATGATCACGGCGTTACCGGCCGCGAGCGGGGCTGCGGAGTTCCAGCCGGCTGTGAACAGGGGAGCGTTCCACGGCGTGATGGCGACGACGACGCCCCAAGGCATGCGCTCGGTGTAGGTGTGCCAGTTGCCGGGGACCGGGATGGTCTGGCCGGTCAGCTTGTCCGCCCAGCCGGCGTAGTAGCCGAACATTTCGGCCACCTTGGCGGCTTCGGCACGGGTGTCGCGGATGGGCTTCCCCGTGGTGGCAGATTCGAGGATGGCAAGTTCCTCGCCGTGCTGTCCGACGACGAGGCTGACGTTGCGGAGGATGGCGGCCCGCTCGAAGCCGTTCAGCGCCGCCCAGGCGGCCGCGCCCGCCGTCGAGCTTTCCAGGATGGCGTTGGCGCCTTCGGCGCCGGGGTCCGCGTAGGTGGCGAAGGGTTCGCCGGTGGCGGCAGCGGTGAGCGTGATGCTCCCGCCGCTGCCGGTGACTACTTTGCCGTCAACGAACGCGCCGAGACCGGCCGGGAAAGCGGCGTCCAGGACGGCCCGGGCGGTGGCCGCCGAGGAGGAGGTGGGTGCTGTGGTGATGCTCAATGTGGTGGTCCTTAAGGGCTGGGAGCTGGTTGCTTAGGAGACGGGAGCGGTGCCGGGCGCGCTGGTACCGGGGGCGCCGGCGGGCGTGATGGCCGGGGCCACGGTCCTGGCGATTTCGGTGAAGTCGGCGCGGGGTCCGAGCAGGGCCAGGGCCTCCTGCCACTGCCCGGCCACGGCGGCGAGCAGCGCCGGCGTTTCGCCGATCTGGGCGGCGACGTCCACGGCGAGGGCGGCGTCGCGGGCCATCAGCCCGAGGGAGAAGCCGGAATCGTGGGTCCCGCTGAGGACCCAGTTGGGGTACATGTTCGCGGAGACTTTGCTGCCGCCGGAGGCTTCGCTGATGCTGGCAGCCGCCGTGGCGGGATCGATGCCGTACGCCTTGGCCACGCCCAGGGCCTCGCCCACGGAAACCAGGTTGGCCGCGGCCAGGACGTTGTTGAGGAGCTTGACCACGTTGCCGCTGCCGGGGCCGCCGATGTGGCTGTACTTGCCGCCGGTGAGGGCGAGCAGCACGGGCTCGGCGGTTTTGAGGGCTGCGTCCGTGGCACCCACGAAAGCGCTCAGCGTGCCGGTTGCAGCGCCGTCGCGCCCGCCGGAAACCGGAGCGTCCACGAACGCTGCCCCCCGGGCCTCGGCGAGTTCGGCCATCCTTTTGCTGGTGGCAGGTTCGGAGGTGGTGGTGTCGATGATGGCCACGGTTCCCGGCACGGCCAGGAGCTGCGGCACGGTGGTTTCCACGGTGCTTGCCGCCGGCAGGGAGAGGACCGCGTAGGGGGTGCCGGCCACGTCCTCGAGGTTCGCTGTGGTTTTGATCCCGGCCTCCGCGGCGGCGGCCCGGGCGCCGTCGAACGGGTCGAATCCCGTGACGATCCAGCCGGCGCGGTGCAGGGTGCCGGCCATGGCTCCGCCCATGGCGCCGAGGCCTATGACGGCGACGCGGCGTTCGGTGGTGGTGTTCATGAAGTGCTCCTGAAGTCTTGCGGTGTGTGCATCGGGGGACGTGCGGGTGTCAGTCGAGGTAGATGTCCAGGTCTTTCCAGAGCTGCTGGGTGCGGCGGATGGCGGCGCGGCTGCGTTCGGGGTGCGCCGCCTCCATGCCCGCGAGCAGGCCGTAGACCAGGGAGTTTGCGGCGGTGACGGACTGGAAGAAGGAGATGCCTTCCGAGGCCACCACCAGGAGGTGATGCGCTGCCGCGGCGAGGCGGCCGCGGCGCATGTCGCTGATGGCAATCACCGTGGCACCGGCCTGCCTGGCGGCTTCGGCGGTGACGATGATCTGCTGGATGGAACGCCACATGTTGATGACCACCAGGACGTCCCCTTCGCCCAGGGTGTTGGTGCTGGACGCCAGGTGGACGCCGCCGCGGTTCTCCAGGCTGATGGGGTAGCCCATGGTGGAGCCGAGATGCGCCATCACGCTGGCTGGTCCGGCGAATGAGCCAAGCCCGACGACGGTGATTGACTTGGCGGCTGCCATCGCCGCGATGGCTGCCTCGGCGTCGTCCGCTGTATTGGATTCCAGGGTCAGGCGCAGGTTGTCGATGTCGTGGTTGAGCGCGTCGTGCAGGGGGCTGCGGTGCTCCCCGTGCTCGGTCAGCGTGTCCTCGGTGGAGATCATCACGAGGTACCGGGAGCGCAGCTCCCGCTGCAGGTCGGGCCAGCCCCGGTAGCCCAGGTGCTGGGCGGCGCGGACCACGGTGGAGTTGTTGACGTCGGCGCGCTGGGCAATTTCTGCGATGTCCGCGTAGGAGGAGAGCTGGGGATTGCGGCCGATGACATCCACCACCCGGCTCTGGGCCTTGGACAACGGGACATCGGGAAGCGCGTCCCCGAGCCACGCGTGGGAGGCTTTGCCGGTGCTGCCGGCGCCCTCCGCGTTGTCAACATCCACTGCGCTGGTGTTCACTCCGGAACCTGTTCTGTAGTGCGGATCACTCTGCAAGGCTGATTGCATCCAATGTACTCTGCAATTTTGTTTGCGAGAAGGGGTTTTGGTTTCCGGCTTGTAAATACTCGTTGTGGTGGACGGTTTTCAGCGGGACCATGGTCATATGGATGCCAACTATCAGAAGGGTGTGGAGCTAAGCCTGCCCCAGGCTTTCCTCCTGCTGGCTACGAACGACACCGACGGCGAGCCCGAGGTTGAGCCTGCTGTCCTCAGAGCCGGCGTGGCTGGCGCCACCCTGGCCGAGCTGGACCTGCTGGGAGCTATCGAGCTGCAGGGGAAGCATGTGGTGACTACCCGCGCCACCCCGCGCACGGACTTTCAGCACCAGCTGGAGATCCTCCGCGACAGGCCCGGACTGCACACTCCGAAGAAGTGCATTTCCATGCTGGAGAGCCGTGCCGAACTGCACCGCGTCTATGAAGGCATGGCAGCGCTGGGCATTGTGGAACATGTGGGCGAACGCCACCTCCGCCTGTTCAAGACCACGCGGTACCCCGAGAAGGACCACGGGCCTGAGGCAGCCCTCCTGCAACAGATCCAGGCTGTCCTTGGCGGCGATACATCCGGTAGCGATTCACCCGGTAGCGATGCAGCCGGCACTGTGCCGGCCGACGGGGCGCCGTATGCCGGATCATTCGATCCCCGGGCCACGGCGCTCGTTGGCCTGCTATACGCAACCGGGTTGTTCGGGAAGATTTTCCCTGCTGCCGATCAGAACCGGGCGCGGGACATGGCAAGAAACTACTGGCCTTCCCGAGCCGTGGCGGATGAGCTCCGCATGGTCAGGCTGGCGGAGGCCGAAGCAGCAACATAGGCACTGAAGCGGGCCTTGGTGGCGGGAGGCGATGTGAGGGTAATCGTGACCGGGGCCGGGATTGCGGGGCTGGTCGCTGCCCGCCAGCTCGGGCTTGCCGGCTGGGACGTTGAGGTCTTGGAGAAGTCTCCCACTCCGCGTCCCGATGGCTACATGATGGACTTCTTTGGGCCGGGGGTGGCGGCGGCGGAGCGGACCGGCCTCTATCCCCGGCTTGCAGCGGCTGCCTACCGGGTTGACGCGGCCGAGTACGTGGATGCGGCAGGGCGGCCCACGTCCCGGCTTGACTACCGCCGGTTCGCGGGGCTCGCCGGCGGGAACGTCCTGAGCCTGCTGCGCCCGGACCTGGAGCGCGCCGCCCTCGCCGCGCTCGGGGACGTTCCGTCCGGGCGGGTGCGCGTCCGGTATGGCGCGCCGGCTTCCCGGGTATGGAATGACGACGACGGCGTCCGGGCCGCCGTCGGCTCCCCGGAAATGATCCTTGCTGCGGATGTCCTGGTGGGCGCGGACGGCCTCCATTCCGGGGTGCGGGCCCGGATCTTCGGCCCCGAAGAGGAGTATCTGCGCCCTTTGGGGATGAGGGCTGCCGCCTTCATCGTGACGGATCACCGGCTGAATGCCCGGTTCCGGGACCGGTTCGTCCTGACGGACAGCATCGGCCGGGTTGCCGGCCTGTACAGCCTGCGTTCGGACGAGGTTGCGGCCTTGCTGGTCTACCGGTGCGGAGCAATTGAGGCAGGGGAGCTGACTGTAGGCAGTACGCGTGAGCGGCTGCGCCGTGAATTCACCGGACTCGGCAGCACTGTGGACCGGCTGCTGGAGCTATGCCCGGAGCAACCGTACGACGACGTGGTGGCACAGATTGTCATGCCGGGCTGGCATGTGGGGCGGACGGTGCTACTGGGGGATGCCTGCGGCGCGGTGTCGCTCCTCGCCGGGCAGGGCGGTTCGCTGGCGGTTGCCGGTGCCTCGCTGCTCGGAGACCTCCTTGGGCCAGTGGTCACTCCGGCGGGCGTGGGCCCGGCGCTCGCCGAATTCGAGCGGCGCTGGCGCCCGGCGGTGGAGGAGGCCCAGGCCGCCGGGAGGCGCGCCGCGTCATTCTTCCTCCCGGCAAGCCGAACCCGGCGTCTTCTGCGCCGGTTGGTCATCCGGGCCAGTCATGTGCCGGGCATCGACCGGCTTGTGGCCGGCCGGATCGTGGGCAGGATCGCCCGGTAAGTCCAAAACGCCGGAGCGGCGAAAAACCTATAAAACGCAGAAAGTTCGATGCCGGCACTTATTCAGGTGCCGACAGCGAACTTAATATGGGTTACGCAAGTGCACCGAATAAAACGGGCCAAGCAGGTTTTATTTACCATCAAAAATCCGGAAATGTGACGATAAATGCAGAATCACGCAGCTTTATCCGGCGCGCGATGCGCTTGACCGCATGAGTCCATGGTGGCGAACTGGCGGGGATTTTCGGAGAAACTGGCAATAAAAATATAAGTGTGTATGGTACTGGGTAAGCACAGAGGATAGAAAGGTGTGATTGCGTTGTCAGGAAAATCTCCCAAGAGCGGCAGTGCCAAAAAAGCGGGAAAGTCAATTCTCGAAAAGCGCGCCGAAAAAAGGGCTAAGGGCGAGACCAATGACTTGTTCGTAAAGCCGCGCAAGAACCAGCGCTAACATGCCGCGGGCAGCCGATTGCGAGACTCCTAGACCCAATCGGCTGCCTGCCACACTCATGCCGCGGAATTGAGGCCGCCCCTGAGCACGACGTTTCAGTCACAAGGACAAGACCATGAACACCAACTATCGGGCCCTGATCGTTCCTGCCCAGCTCGCCCAGCCTGTGCGCATTGAGACCGTGGATACGGGCATGGCGGCGCTGCAGAAGCTGGTTGCAGGGAACATTGAATCCATCACCAGCCGGGACTGGCACGTTTACCTGAATGATGAGGGGAGCCGCCTGCCCCAGAACTTCCGAGCCGAAGTGCTTGCCCGCGAGGCCGGGGTCCATCTCGATGACACCCTGAACGGGACAGCAGTGTTCCTGGGGCACTGCGCCCACGGGGACGAATCGGACGCTCCCATCCGCCTGATCCGGCTCGCCGAGCAGCTTTTCGACGCACCGTTGGCAGCCTAAGCGGGCTGCGTTTCGTCCATGGTCGGGACCGGCCCGGGGCGCCGCGCCGGCAGTGTCAGGATGATGAGGCTGCCGGCGATCATCGCAGCGCCGGCCCAGCCGAGGGCCGGTAGGCGTTCGCCCACCACCAGCACGGCGAGGACGGCCGCCACCACCGTCTCCGAGAGGGACAGGGTGGTGGCCGTACTGGCGCGGACGCGGGCCAGGCCCCAGCCGAACAGGACGTACCCGGCGAACATGGGGACAAGCGCCATGTAGGCACCCACTGCCAGGTTCTGCCAGGAAGCCAACAAAGGTGCTCCGGTTGCCGCCAGTACGGGCATAAGCAGCAGCCCGCCGATGCCGAAGACCGCGCCCATCACCGCCCGTGATGGCACGCCCGTGTTAATGAGCCGGTGGGCAGCCCAGGAGTAGAGGGCGTATGTCAGTCCGGCCAGCAGGCCCAGCGCGATCCCCGCGGGTGTGGACCATTCCGTGCTGCCCGATGCTGCCCCTTCGGGGTGACCGGCATCGGCGACGCACAGGAGAGCGGCGCCGCTGACGCCGAGGACGGCGCCGGCCACCCAGCGGCCTGTGAAGGGCCTCTTGTCCACCACCCTTTCGATGACAGCCGAAGCGAGGGGAGCCGAGCCGATGGAGACAACTGTTCCTACCGCCACGCCGGCCAGGTGCATGGACGAGTAAAAAGCCAGGGGGTACGCGGCCACAGCCAGTGCGCCGAGTGCCACGGTGCGCCACTGTTTTCGAAGGCTTGCGCGGAAGTCCATCATGGGCCGCACGGCGATCGCCGCCTGCAGCACGCCGCCGAACCCCATGGCCACCGCGCCGATCGCCAGCGGGCTGACACCCGGAGCGAACGTGGCCGCCGTGCCTGTGGTGCCCCACAGGACAGAAGCGGCGAGCACAAACAGCGCGCCCCAGGTGGTCCCGTGAAACCGGGCCCCCGTCACAGGCCGGGTCGCCGGGCGGGCCGCCGTCACAGGGCGCCGATCAGGGTGGCCGCGATGCCGCGCGCCTCCAGGACGCAGCGATCGTCGCCTTCGAGTCCGGCGCGGACCATCGCCCCTTCGAGAAGGAACGCCAGATGCTGCGCCAGGGGAGCAGCCTGCTTTGCCGGATCGGGCAGGAACTCGGCCAGATGACCGGCCAGGAGCGCTTCCACCTCTTCCTTGTGCCGCCGGACCACCGCACGCCCGGGGTCGCCGGCAGGCAGTTCAGCCGCCGCATTCAGGAGCCCGCATCCGCGAAAACCGTGCTCGTAGGGCAAGTCGGCGTGGTCTGCGTAGGCATCAAAGACGGCCAGCACGCGGTCTTTCGGTGTGGCAGCCTTTTCCAGCCGCGCCCGGTACAGCCCCAGCCATTCCTCATGCCGGGCGTAGAGGTAAGCAGCCACCAGGTTGGCCTTGGACGCGAAGTTGTTGTAGAGGCTTTTCTTGGCCACGCCAGCCTCGGCTGTGATGGTATCGATGCCCGTCCCGGTGAGGCCGTGGGCATAGAAACGCCTGGCGGCCGCCTCCAGGAGCGCCTCCCTGGCTGGTCGGCGTGCGGGGGGCGGTGCCGATGCAATCTGCTTCGCCGTCATGGCCGGTCCTTTCCCCGAGGGGTGAGTAGGTAGCCCAGTCTACCTACTCCAAGCTGGGAACGCACGACGGCGACCTCCCGCGGTTTCCCTGCAGGGATCCCTTGGCCTGACGCTGATCTTTGCGCCTCCTGGATCCTCGTCAGGCGGGCTGGGAGCTGAGCGCGGTCAGGGCGGACAGCCTCGCTTCACCGATGGGTTCTTCGGGTAACAGGGGAATGAGGGCGACCCGGTCCGTCAGGGTGTGCACCTTCGTGATCTGGTCCATTTCGCCCGCGGCGCGGGCCTGCAGGAACGGCGTCTGCGGGTGTGCGGCCGCGATCGAGTTGTTGATGACCCACGCCCAGGGGTGGATTCCGGCCCTTTCCAAGTCGCCCTGGAGTTCTTCGGCTTCGAGCACGGGCGTCGTTTCGGCCAGGGTGACGAGGACGACCTTGGTCTGTGCCGGGTCCTGAAGCCGCATGAGCGGCGTCACGAATCCCATGGCGTCGCCAACCTGGCGGGCGATCTCTCGGTGGTACGAACCGGTGGCGTCCAGGAGCAGCAGGGTGTGGCCGGTTGGTGCGGTGTCCATCACGACAAAGTGCCGGCGGGATTCCTGGACCACCTTGGAGAACTGCCGGAACACAGCCACCTCGTCGGTGCAGGGCGACAACAGGTCCTCAGCGAGGGCCGCGCGCCCATCATCGTCCAGGTTTCGGCCTTTGGTCTCCATGACGTGGCTCCGGTACTCCGTAATGGCCGCTTCCGGATCGATGCGGGAGACCGTCAGGCCCGGGATGGAACCGTGGAGGGTCTCGGTAAGGTGCGCTGCGGGATCCGTCGTGGTGAGGTGGACCGCATGGCCTCGTTTGGCCAGAGCGACCGCGATGGCGGCAGCTACGGTGGTCTTCCCGACCCCGCCCTTGCCCATACACATCACGAGGCCGTGGCCACCTAACTCCACTTCGTTCACCAGAGCGGCCAGCGGGGCGTCCTCGACGTCGGCCACCGCGGCGTCATCAGTAAAGACGGCTTCGGACGTGGCCGCGAAAAGGGACTCAAGTGCCGGAATGCCGACCATGTTCCCCGGCTTCAGATCCAGAACATCGCGGGGCAGCCCGGCAACCGCTTCGGGAATGGCCGCGATGGCTGCCGCTTCCCGGGCGCGCAATGCCTGCGCCAGATCCTCCTCGCCTGCGGCTTCCGGGAGGACGCCGTTGACGACGACGTATCCGCCACCGATCCCGATCTGGTTGAGTTCGAGGTAGGTCCGCTCAATCTCGCCCAGGGACGAGGTCTGGGCGCGGCTCACCAGGACAAGCCTGGTCCTCGCCGGGTCCGTGAGGGTCTGGACTGCCTTGGCGTACACCTGCTTGTGCTTTTCCAGCCCTGAGAGCGGGCCCAGACAAGAGGGGTCTCCCTTGCCGGCAGCGAGGAAATCGGTCCACGAACCGGGCAGCTGCAGCAGCCGGAGGGTGTGGCCCGTCGGGGCGGTATCGAAGACGATGTGGTCATAGTCCCCGTAGGAAGTGTCGTCGGCGAGAAGGTTGGTGAACTCGTCAAAGGAGGCGATCTCCGTGGTGCAGGATCCTGAGAGGCTCTCGGCGATGCCGACCAGTTCCGTCTCTGGCAGGAGCCCCCGGACGGGGGCGATGATCCGCTCCCGGTAAGCCTCGGCTGCCTGCTCCGGGTCGATTTCCAGGGCCGATAGGCCCGGCACATCCCGAAGGGGGGTGACGGTGTTCCCGATGATCATGCCGAAGACCTGCCCGACGTTGGATGCGGGGTCGGTGCTCACCAGCAGGACTTTCCTGCCGGACTTGGCGAGGGTGAGCGCAGTTGCGCACGCTACGGAGGTCTTGCCCACACCGCCCTTGCCGGTAAAGAACAGGAATCGGGGCGCGTTCTGGAGAAACTTCACGACCGGGACCTAGCTGCAGCTCGCTGAGCCGCCGCAGCAGCCAAACTTTTCGATCAAGGACGTGGTCCATGTCAGGGCCACAGACCCCGGTGTCACAGCAGACTCGGATTCGTAAATTCGAATAGCAGGCATGTTGTTCTCCTGGGGCCTTCGTGGGACGTACGCGGTGTGATTGCGACTTCTCCTCAGAGTATCGACAATCGTCGATACACAGAAGGGTGCGGGTAAGCTCACGACCCGAGTGCCGACAAGGAGAGAGCAACTTGCCAAGCCCCGACAACCCTGCCCAGCCGGAGGTGGCATATGAGTCAATGCGGCACCTTCCCGGCGCCCGCGTGCGGTGGGACGATTTCAGTATGAGCGCAGACATTCCTGACAGCACCCACGACCATGGCCCGCACCTGCATGCCCACTCGGCTCCGACAACACAGCAAATTCGGACGGTGGGGCAACGACGCCGCGAGGCGGAGGAAAAATTGGAGCACCACCTCCAGGAGGCCCGGCACAAAGAGCACCCTCACCACGACGGCGATGCTGAGCCTGCTGAGCCGGATTCCGTGGACAGCAGCGACGTTGCTGCCATCCAGGGAGATGAGGACCTGACCGCCGCAGACCGCGTGGACATGATCGCCAACCAGGTGGTCCCCGAGGGCGAAGGATCCACGGGCCGCCAGTAATCCCGGGGCGAGGCCTTCCCGGAGTCTGATGACCGGCGCCGCTGCGCCGTGACTTCGCCATGCCTAAATGATAAGTATGCTTGCCAATTGGATGATAAGCATGCTTATGGTAGTGGCGCGGATCACTTCAATGCTCCGTCATCAGATCAATGAGTGAGGAAGCCCATGTACCTGCATACACAGCTTTTGATCAACGAAATCGCCGCCGACGAGCCGGATCCGGCTGCCGCCAACGCCCTACAGGAGGGTCTCGGCGGGCAGTTCGGCGAGATGCGGACCATGATGCAGTACCTGTTCCAGAGCATGAACTTCCGTGGCGACGCCGCCGCCAAGCCCTACAAGGATCTGCTTCAGGGCGTAGGCACGGAGGAGATCAGCCACGTCGAGCTCATCGGAACCACCATCTCCCAGCTCCTGGACGGCTCCCCGCGGTACCAGGGCAAAAAGACCGACCCCGTGGATGAGCCGGGAGCCAAAGGTGCCACGCCCCTGAAGATCGCGCTGGACACCAGCAACATCCACCATTACCTTGTGGGCGCGCAGGGTGCTCTGCCGGTGGACGCGGCAGGAAACCCCTGGAGCGGCTCCTACGTCTACAACAGTGGCAACCTGGTCCTGGACCTGCTGTACAACCTCATGCTGGAATCCACCGGGCGGCTGCAGAAGTGCCGGATCTACGAGATGACAGAAAACAAGACGGCCCGGTCCACCATCGCGTACCTCATTGTCCGGGACCAGGCCCACGAGAACGCCTTCGCCAAGGCACTCGAATCCCTGGGGGTGAACTGGGGCAAGGTGCTGCCCATTCCTAAAACCAACGCCGAGCAGTTCCCCGAGGTCAAGAAACTGCTGGACGTGGGCCTGCAGAGCATCCAGTACACATTCAGCGCGGACAACCTCAGCGAGGCCGGCAAGCTCTACCGCGGCGCCTCGCCCTCCAATGACGGCACCGAGCTCAGCACGGACGTTATGCCTGAGGGTTTCCCCATGACCATCTCCCCGGAGCGCCGCGAGGAGTTCTCCCCGGGGCTCGACCCCGACCTCCTCGCCCTGATCCAGGCCACGGCGGAGGTGGAGCTCCAGGACGCGAACAACCCCAAGGACACCACGGCTACGTCTGACGGCAAGGGCCGGGCAAAGAGCGCCGCCGCGAGCCCGGCCAAATCCGCAAAGAAGTCTTAGCCGGACTGTCTGGCCGGGCTGTAAACGGCAGAGGTCGACGGCGGGAAGGTCCCGCCGTCGACCTTTTTCTTTGCGTGCCTGCTAAAGACTGCCCTGGTGTGCGGTCCCCGCCGGGATCGGCACCAGGCGGGTAACTTCCACGGGCCTTTCGAGGAGCCCCTCGAGTGAGGCGTTGAGCCGTTTGACGGGATCGCCGGCGCCGTGGGCGTCCAGCAGTTCCGCAGTTTCCCATTTTTCGATCATCATGATCTGGCCGCCGGGTGACTCGTGGATGGCGTACAGCAGGCAGCCGGCTTCTTCGTGGACTTCTGCGATCGCGGGGGACAGGGCAGCCACTACCTGGTGGTAGGCGCCTTCTTTGGGAGTGAACTCTGCGGTGACAACGATGGTCATAGTGCTTTTCCTTAAGAATGAAGGGGATTGGAGATCATGTCAGCCGTGGGAGGACAGCAGTCCGGCGTCGGATTCCTGCGCTGCTGACGCCAGGTTCGCCCCGGTGCCGGTGTCGAAGTAGCTGGCCATCCCGGCGTTGAAGGCTACAGTGCACGGGTCACCGGCCATCAGGCGGGTCTGCCCCGTCTGACGGATCCAGATCAGGTCGTCCTGGTTGAGCTCCCACAGCTTCAGGTCCAGGGTCCGGTCTGGCTGAATGCCGATCAGGGTGTCCGCGCCGAGGTCTTCGACTCGCCGGACGGTTCCTGCCAGGCCCGGCCCGTCGACGTCGGCAGAGACAGTCAGGTGTTCCGGGCGCAGGCCCAGTGTGACGGTGCCGGCCTGGAGCCGGACACCTTCGGGTGCCGGGAGCCGAAGGCCTCCGAGTGCCGGCTGCCCGTCGGTGACGCTCGCGGTCATGAGGTTCATGGGCGGGCTGCCGATGAACCGGGCCACGTACGTGTTGGCGGGGCGGGCGTAGATTTCCTGGGGTGTGGCGTGCTGCTGCACGATGCCGTTGTGGAGGATGACGATCTGCGTGGCCATGGTCATGGCTTCAACCTGATCGTGCGTGACGTACACAAAGGTCTTCCCGGTGAGTTTGTGCAGCCGGACGATTTCACCCCGCAGTTCCGCGCGGAGCTTGGCATCGAGGTTGGACAGCGGCTCGTCGAGCAGGAACATCGAGGGGTCGCGGATCAGGGCGCGGGCCAGGGCGACGCGCTGGCGCTGTCCGCCGGAGAGGCCGCCGGGCTTGCGCTTGGCATACTCGTCCAGTTCCAGCATGGAGGAGACGCTGTCCACCCGCTCGGTGATGTCCTTGGAGGAACCGAAGATACGGCGTGCGATCGCGCTGATGCCCGGAATATGGTGCCAGCCCTTGAACTTGTCCAGGGCCAGGGGGAACGCAATGTTCTCGCGGACCGTCAGGTGCGGGTAGAGCGCGTAGGACTGAAAGACGAACGCGATGTCCCGTTCGCGCGGGCTTTGACGGTTCACCCGCAGGTTGTCGAAAATGATGTCGCCCTTGGTGGGATCCGTGAGCCCGGCAATAATGCGGAGCAGGGTGGACTTTCCGGATCCCGATGCCCCGAGGAGAACGAGGAACTCCCCGTTGTCGACGTCGGCGCTGAAGTCGTGGATGACCTGCGTGTCGCCGAAGCGCTTGCTGATGTTGCGTAGTGAGAGCTTTGCCATGATCAACCTTTGACTGAGCCGGCCGTGAGGCCCGAGACGATGCGACGCTGGACAAGGAGGAAGAAAATCAGCGCCGGGAGGGTGAACAGCAACGCCGCAGCCATGACGGAGTTCAGGGACGTCAGGTATTGGCCGATGAAGGACGCCAGGCCCACGGACGCCGGCCAGAGGTCGCGTTCGGCGATGAACGTCTTGGCCAGGAGGAACTCGTTCCACCCGTCGAAGAAGTTGATGACGGCGGCGGCGGCGATGCTGGGAAGGATCAGGGGCGTGAGGACCAGCGACAGGATAGTCACGCGGGGGCAACCGTCGACGGCGGCCGCCTCCTCGATCTCGTAGGGAATCGCATCAATGGCGCCCTTGATGATCCAGACGCTCACGGGCATCGTGAAGGCGACGTTGGCCAGGATCAGGCCACCCATTCCGTTCAGCAGACCGAGCGAGGCGAACAGTGCGTAGATGGGAACCACCAGGAGCGCCTCGGGCAGCATCTGGGTGGCGAAGAGCAGGAACCCTGCCGCGCCCTTTCCGTAGAACTTGAACCTAGACAGGGCGTAGCCCGCCAGTACGGCGAAGATCAGGGACAGCAGTGTGGTGCCGCCGGCGATGACCATCGAGTTGGTGAGCCATTTGAAGATGGGCACACTGCCGATGACGTCGCCGAGGTCCGCCAGCCGTTCCCAGTGCGGCCACCAGCCCTGGGCCTGGCCATAGAGCTCGGAGTCCTGGCTGAGTGCGGTGTTCAGCATCCAGTAGAGCGGAAAACCGGAGAACAGAACCAGGGCGGCCAGCATGAGGATACGGACGGGCTTGCTGAAGTTACGCTTGCCCGGCGCCTTCAACCGCCGCTTGTGCGGGGCGTGCTGTGTGACGGGGGGTGCTTCGTGCGTAGTCATTGTTCTAGGCCTCCTTGGCGGCGTTGCGGCGTTCCATCATGAAGTAGACAACGGTGACCACCAGGGACAGGACCAGGCCGAGAGCGCCGATTGCTGCCGCGCGGCCCAGTTCCTGGTTGCTGAAGGCCTGCCGGTAGACGTTGACCACGAGGGTGTTGGTGCTGTCGACGGGGCCGCCGCCGGTGAGGAGGTAGATGATCTCGAAACGCCGGATGGACCAGATCGTCATGAGGAGGGTGACCACCCTGACGGTCGGGGCAATGTGGGGCCAGGTGACAGCCTTGAACGTTTCCAGGGCCCCGGCGCCGTCCATGCGGGTGGCTTCGTAGAGTTCGCTCGGAATTGACTGGAGCGAGGCGAGCACCACAAGCATGACGAGGGGCATGACTTTCCAGACGGAGGTGAGGACCACGGCAGCCATGCCGTACTTCGGATCCACCAGCCAGCCCTGCTGGCCGACGCCGAACACGCCGACCACCTCATTCAGCACACCGTCGGAGCGGTTGAAGATCCAGCTGAAGATCAGTGCGGTGGCAACGGTGGGAACGGCCCAGGGGAGCGTGATGATGGCCCGGACAATGGTGCGGCCCTTGAACGCCTGATTCAGCAGAAGGGCTGCCCCTGCTCCGATGGCCACCGCAAAGATGACCGTGGCAGCCGTGTACAGAACCGTGGCGCCGAGCGAATTGTAGAACTGGGGACTGCTGAGCAGCCGGGAGTAGTTGTCGAATCCCACCCCGGTTCCGCCGTCCGGCCTGACGAGCGGGGTCTTGGTGAAGCTGAGCTGAATGCCCTGCACCACCGGGATGATCATGAAGATGATCAGGTAGATGACCGCCGGGCCGATGTAGATGTACGGCGAGATCCTCTGCCACATATGGTGCTTGGAGGGGGCGTCCTGGATCTGGGTCGGTGCCACGGCTGGCGGGGAGATCGAAGTTCGGAGCGTCATTGCCCGGGTCCTTTGCTTTGGTTCACTCAGCCAAGGAGCTGAGTTACTTGTTTCTGTGCGGTGGAGAGCGCCGCGGCGGCGTCACCGCCGTCAACGAGGTAGCGTTCCACCTGCGTCATGACTTCGCGCATGATGGCCTTGGTCTGGGCCTCGTAGCCCTTGATGAGCGGGCTCCTCGATTCCGCTGCCAGGTCGATGAACGACTTCGCCCACGGGTTCGCTGCGGCGTAGTCGGGCGCGAGCGGGACGTCGGTGGCCAGGGTTGAGGGTCCCATGGCCTTTCGCAGTGCCGCCTGGCCGGCATCGGAGCCGACCCAGCCGACAAAGTCGACTGCCAGGTTCTTGTTCTTGCCGTAGCCGTTGACTGCCAGCACAATTTCCTGGTGCGCGGACGGCCGGGGGAGCGGGATGCGATCGGCGAAGCCGATGTCCGCCGAGGTCAGTGCCTTGGAGGAGCGCAGGATACCGGCGACAGTCGATGAGACGTCGATCATCATGCCCAGGCGTCCCTCGCGGAACTTCGTGCGCATTGTTGATGCGTCGTCGCCGATTGGCATGGCACCCGAGCGGTAGATCTCCCCGAACGCCTCGACGCCGGCGATGTTCTCAGCGGAGTCAATGGTCGGGCGTGAGCCGTCCGACCACGATCCGCCGTGCCCGTAGGTCCACACGTCGAAGTCCATGAACCAGGAATCGAACTCCGTCATCTGGTGGCGGACACCAAACCCGTCCAGCCCCGTGGCGGACCGGATCCCGGCTGCGGCCGAGATCAGCTCCTGCACGTTGGTTGGCGGGGCGACGTTGGCCTTCTCCAGGAGTCCCCGGTTCCAGAAGAAGTTCCAGTTCAGCCGTTCCCACGTGATCCCGTACTGCACCCCGTTGACCAGCCCGGACTTGTTCGTGTGGTTGAACGGGGTGCCCTTGTGCGAATCGATGACCGAGGTGAGCGGGGCCAGGATGCCGGCGTCGGCCAGCGGGTAGAAGTTGACGTCCTGGACCACGAAGACATCGGGCCCGCCCTTGCCGCCGAGCTCGGTGTTGAGCTTGTCCGCGAAGGAAAGGAACGGTGTGGTGCTCTGGGCAAGGCTCGCAGAGGGATTGGCTTCCTTGTAGGCCTGGATGGCCTGCCACATGGCCTCGCCGCGGCCCGGCTCGAGCCACTGCCAGCTGCCAAACTTCAAGGTGCCGCCGGCCGACGCGGCACGGTTGGGGTCGAGTCCCGGGCCGGCGCCGCAGCCGGCAAGCAGCATGCTCGCCGCCGCGGCCCCCAGGAAGGTGCGCCGGTCGATCATGTCGCGGGCACCACGTCGAGTGCGAGGGCCTCCGTCTCGCGCCGCAGCTTCAGGGCTTCGTCCAGGGAGGTGTCGATTTCGACGTCGTCCCAGCCCACGATGCCGCCCTCGGGTACGTCGTTGATGAGCTTGACGTGGTGGGCCATGGCGACCGGCAGGGCACGGTCCCGGACCGACTTCTCGGCTGAGATGAGCTTGCCCCAAACCGTGAAGCCGCCCTCGCCGTCGAGGATTTCCCCGGCGCGCAGGTCCTTCTTGGCGCAGGCGACGACGTCGGCATGGAAACCTTCCGGTGCGCCGGTGGCCACACCGCGAAGGACGGCGTTGGCGATGGAGATGTTGAGCTCCAGGCCGACGTAGTGGTACGGACGGTAGAGCGCGGCGTACTGGCCGGTGGGGTCCGGATGCCAGGGGTATTCCTGGAAGCAGCCGGAGACGTACTTATTGGTGGCCTTCACCACGACGAAGACGCCTTCCTGGGTGTTGTGGGGGATCCAGTCGCCGTCGCGGGTCACGCTGGACATCACGTCCACGCTTCCGATGTTGCTGAGCACGCCGCCGTCGGCCGCGGGACGGCAGATGGTGGCAATCTCTTCCACGTTCCCCGGGGTGAAGGTCAGCCCTTCGTCGGACGGGCGCAGGCCCGCAGCGTTGGCTACGGCGGCCATTTCGATGGCGGCTTTGGTGCCGTCACGGAAGGAAGTGTGCATGTTGGGGTTGAGCTGGCCGGAGTCTGTCAGTTCCTTGGAGAACTCCCAGTTTTCCCACACGTTGTCCGGATTCATCTTGTGGTAGTGCTCAAGGTACTTGGCGCCCTTGCCTGCACAGACGACGTCGAAACCGGATGTCCTGGCCCAGTCGACGAGTTCCCAGATCAGTGCCGGCTGATCGCCGTATGCCAGTGAGTACACAACGCCGGCCTCCTTGGCACGCTTAGCCAGGGCCGGGCCTGCCAGGGCGTCTGCCTCGACCGTCACCATGATGATGTGCTTGCCGGTCCCGATGGCCCGGAGTGCGTGGTTGATGCCGACGATCGGGTTGCCGGTGGCCTCAACGATGACGTCCAGATCGGCGTCGAACAGTGCGGAGGCATCCGTGACCACTGTGGTTGCCCTGGTGGCGAGGGCCGTCCCGATGTCTTCGACGAAAGCTTCCTCGGGCCAGTCGACCAGCTTGAGGGCGCCCTTGGCGCGCTCCGCGTTGATGTCAGCGATGGCGACAACGTGGATGCCGGGGATGTTCCTGGCCTGTGCGAGGTACATGGTGCCGTAGCGTCCGGCGCCGATCAGGCCCACACGGATCGGGGCGCCTTCGGCCTCGCGCTGGGTCAGAAGTTTGTGCAGGTTCATAACTACCTTTCAATGGGTGCGGCTCCATCCCGTATGGATGGCCGGCGGAAGCATCGGGTCCGCCGCAGCGTTGCGGGGGATGCTCAGGTGTCGTGCTGGGGGGTGTGCTCCCTCAGTCCCTGACGGTGCTGCGGTAGACAACCGGCTCTGAAGTAAACATAATGGAACCGGTTACACTTTTATTTCACACCTGCTCGGCGAGGTCAATACCCTAGTCTGAAAAAGTTCTTGCCGGAGGTTCCGGGGGAGCCGCAGTAGCCGATCGAGGAGTACACGTGCAGAAGCAGCCGACCATTCGCGATGTTGCCGCGGCTGCGGGGGTGTCCGTCGCCGTTGTCTCCCGGGTTCTCAACCCGGGGTCCGGCCCTGTGGCTGCCGCGACCCGGAGCCGCGTCAGTGAGGTCATGGAAACCCTTGGCTACCACCCCCGCACGGCCGCGCGGGAGCTGAAGCATGGCCCGCCCACCACGCTGGGACTGCTCCTGGCCGACGTCTCGAATCCCTTCTTCGCCCGCCTGGCGGACCAGGTTGTCCAGGAGGCGCACTCGCGCGGAATCCAAGTACTCCTTATGACCACTCAAGAGGATGACCAGCTGGAGTCGGAACGGCTCTCCACCCTTATTGAGCGCCGGGTCAGCGGGATCATCGCCACTCCCACAGGGAACAACCTGGAAATCTGGAAAAAGCTTCAGGATATGGGCACTGACGTGGTCTTCGTTGACCGCTCCATCCCGGCGCTGCCGGCCGTGGATGTCGTGACCATCAACAACATTGACTCGGGGCGCTCTGCCACGGCCCTGTTGGCGGCCCACGGACACCGAAGGATCGCCATCATCTCGGGCCCGGCCTCATCGACCACCGGACGGGATCGTATCGCGGGCTATCGGGAAGCCTTGGAAGCGGCCGGGTTGGACCAGGACGACCTCCTCATCCGGTCCGCGGCTTTCAGGGGTGCTGCCGGCGGGGATGCGGTGACGGCGTTGCTCAACCTCGAGGATCCGCCCACGGCCCTGGTGGTGGCGAACACGGCCCAGGTAACGGCCGTGCTGCGGCGCCTCGCGCATGCCGGTGTTTCGATTCCGGACGAACTGTCGGTCATCGTTTTCGAGGACTCGCCGTGGACCGAACTTATGACTCCGCCCTTGACGATTGTCCGGCAGCCCATCGACCTGCTGGCCCGGCACTCAGTACGGCTGGCGCTGGCCAATGCCAACGGAAAGCCCGCCGGAAAGCCGACCGTTGTCCGGGTTGACGCCGAACTGATCGAGCGGTCCAGCGTGGCACGGCCGAAGTTGCGCGTGTAGGTTTCACGTTCCCTAGGCAGCAGGCACGGGCGCTGTGCACTCTGCCTGTTTTACACCGAATGCGGCCTCATGGTACAAAAAGTAAAACGGTTCCACATTGGTTCCACAAAGCCCCAACGCAAGGACTTGATCATGACCGAACCCACGCTTGCCCTCCTGGGGCTGGGGCCCATGGGCGGCCCTATGGCCCGCCAGCTTCTGGCTTTCGACGCCGGCCTCACTGTCTGGAACAGGACGTCCGCGAAAACGGAACCGCTGGTGGCCCTCGGCGCGCGGGCCGCAGCCTCACCGGCTGACGCGGCAGCCGACGTCGTACTGACGGTCCTTCCCGATCTTGCCCAGGTTGAATCACTGCTGCCGGGGGAGGACGGCCTGCTGGCCGGTTGGGCGGCCAGGAACATCACCCGGCCCGTCCTCGTGGTGCACGGCACTGTTTCGCCGGTCGCCGTCGCGGCCTTTGCTGAACGGCTGCTCCGCTCACATGGCGTCGCTGTCCTGGATGCCCCGGTCAGTGGCGGCACCCTGGGTGCTGAGGAAGGAACCCTCAGCATTATGGTCGGCGGCGACAAGGATGCTGCGCAGTCCGTGAAGGAGATATTTGAGGCCATGGGCACCACCGTGCGGTATATGGGTCCGAGCGGCTCGGGGGCGCTGGCCAAGGCGTGCAACCAGGTGGTGGTCGCCGCCACTGTGACCGCAGTATCTGAAGCCATGCTCCTGGCGCGCAGTGGAGGACTCGACCTTGCCGTGATGCTTGAGCTGCTCCAGGGCGGGCTGGCTGATTCCGCTGTCCTCCGGCAGAAAGGTCAGCGCTGGATAAGCGGCGACTTCACCGGTGGCGGCAGCGCCAAGAATCAGCTCAAAGACCTCGGCTTCATCAGGGAAGCGGCCACTGCGGACGGCTTGGAGCTTCCGCTGAGCCGCACTGTGACGGAGCTGTTTGGCGAGATGGTGGCCCGGGGCGACGGCGAACTTGACCACACGGGCATCCATCGCGCGCTGGCGCTCCGTTCAGCCGCTGCGAACGCCGGAATCCCTTTGGCGCACTGAGGGGACCTGATCAAGTCGTCGGCGGGACCACTGCGCTTGGCTCGGCCGGGCTTCTATTGCCGGCGCTCCAGCTGGCGAGGAACACCGGGGTGCTCGCGGGCATGGTCAGCGCATTGATTCCGTGCCAGGTGCACCGGATAGAGGCTGCGGAGGCCTACCCGGGCAGCTATGACGCCACTGTGGCGCGCAATGTGCGCGAACAGCGTGAGGATGCCCGTCCCGCGATCAGGAACCCGCTGCCCGCCATCGACGAGTTTGACACCGTGATCCTGGCCAGCGGCATCTGGAACGTCAGGGCGCCGATGATCATGACTACCTTTGCCGAAAGCTACGACTTCACCGGGAAAACCGTCTTTCCCGTCACCACCCACGCCATGAGCGGGCTCGGGACCACCGCCCGCGACTTTGGGGAATCCTGCCGGGGGCCACGGTCGCGGAAGGCCTGGCAGTGAAAGGCGAGGAAGTCCGCGAGGCAGGGGCTGACATCCGGTCCTGGCTCCGGAGCGCGGGGCTCCTCCCGGCTGGATAACCGCAGTGCGGGAATGCGCGACGGCGGGACGTCCCGCCGTCGAACGCTCCAGTTCCCTGAAGCTCCCGCAGGCGGTGAGATGGGTATCATCGGAGCATCCGTCCCTTTGAGAGTGGAGTTACCCATGCAGCTCGGCGCCTTTTCGATCAGCCTCGCCGTCAACGACATCGCGGCCTCGGCTGCGTTCTACGGGAAGCTCGGCTTCACGAGTTTCGGTGGCGACATCACCCAGAACTGGCTGATCCTGAAGAACGGTGAGACGGTTATCGGCCTCTTCCAAGGGATGTTTGAGAAGAATATGCTCACGTTCAACCCCGGCTGGAGCCAGAACGCCGAGGCGCTGGACTCGTTCACCGATGTTCGCGACCTGCAGAAGGAACTCAAGGCCCAGGGCATGGAGTTCATGTCCGAAGCCGACGAGGCAACGGCCGGGCCGGGCAGCTTCATCGTGGTGGACCCGGACGGCAACCCGGTCCTGGTAGACCAGCACGTCTGACCCGCTTCACCGGCCCTGCTAGGGCAGCCTTGACGCCCTCAACATCGACGCCTCGCCGGCGCGGCCAGGCTCCAGCGGAACCGGGCTGATCAGCACTGCCGGGCCGCGGTGCAGGATGCCGCCGGTGAGCGGCTGGCAGCGCACGCCGCCCCGGCCGCGCATCGCCTTGTGGGCGCCGGGGGCCAGCATCTGGTCCATCCACGCGCAGGGGTTGGCGGGCCGGCCGGCCTTGAACCACACCTCGTGCCCGTTGGATTCCAGCGCAAAGTCGCCGCCAATGAGCGGAGCGAGGTGGGCGCCGCGGAGGACGATGTTGCGCCGGGTCAGCAGCGGGTCGAACGGTGCGGCACCCAGTTCTGCCGCCATCGCTTCGAGGGCTTCAACCGAAAGAAGGGTGACGGCGGCATCCATGTGGGCGGCCTTGCCGAAAAACCGGTCACCCACGATCCCCTTGCCGGCCACCAGCTCGACGCTGTCCGCGTCCGCGGTGGGGACGTCCGCCGCCCCTTCGCGTGCGCGGCCGAAGTAGGCGTGTGCCGGTGACACCAGGAGGTGCCGGATCTCGACGTCGTACCGGTAGGTTTCTGTCATGTCCTAAAACTAACCTCCCGATTGGGGACCTCGCGATGGGCACAAAGCCTGCACGCCCCGCGGCGGCAGGGTTCAGAGATCCTCGTCGAGCCGCTCGGTGAGAATCCGGTTGGCATTGAACTGCAGGATACCGAGCGACTCCTGGATCAGGGGTGAGGCGATGCTGCCCCTGCGCACCGCGGCGACGATGCGGCGCGTGGGTCTCGTCTGACCCGTGATGCGTAGCCGAACCACGTTTTCGGCACCATGCAAAGGCGCCAGCCGGGGCAGCAGGCCTACGCCCAGCCCCGCTCCCACGAACGCGATATGGGTTTCCCATTCAACGGCTTCATGGGCAATCCGCGGCGTCACCCCGACTGCCGTGAACGCTGCGGTGAAGAGGGAATGGTACGTGGAACCGGCGGACTCCGTAATCCAGGGTTCCGATGCCAGTTCTTCAAGCGTCGCTGTTTGGCGTGATGCCAGCGGATGGTCACCGGGAATGATGACGTCCAGCGGATCGTCGAGCAGAACTCTCTGCTCGAAGCGCGGATCGTCCTCACCGTAACTGTCGGACTGCATGGCGACGATAACCGCAAGGTCGATTCGTTCCGCCACCAGCAAGTCGAAGCAGCGGGCCGGTTCAGCCTCAAGAACCTGCACCTCCAGCAGGGGGCGTGTTGACCGCAGGGTGGCGGCCAGCGGCGCGAGCAACTGGGCGGCCGCAGAGGAGAATCCGCCGAGGCCAAAGTGGGACTGCACCTGGTCGCCGGCCTCCATGGCTGCGGCGCGCAGGCTCTCCCATTGGGCAATGAGGGGATCCGAGCCCGCCACCAGATAGCGTCCCGTGGCGGTAAGCCGCAGGCCCCGGCCGTCTTTCGTCAGTAGCTGCATTCCCAGCACGCGCTGGAGCTCGCGCAACTGCGCGGAGACTGCAGAGGGAGAAAAGCCTGTGAGCTCCGCGGTGGCGCCTACGGTGCCGCACCGGGCGAACACGCGGAGTGTGATGAGCCTCGGATCGATCATGCATCTATTGTGCATGGTTATCTTCAAAATCTTGCGCTTTTATTGCAGCTGATGTGACTCTAATCTCATCATTACAAGTACTTCGACCACACCGTTAGCACCCGTGGTTAACACGCAACACCCACTACCCATGCCTCCCGGGAGGAAACCCATGACTGCTTCAGTGAACGTGCCCCTCAATTCACGCGGAAAGATCGCTGCATCGCTGCCTGCCGAGCAGCTGGCAGAAATTACCGCGTTGTTTGAGTTCAGGCGCACCGGATACTCCCTCGATGCCCCCTTCTACACCGATCCCTCGATCTTCAAGATCGACATGGAGGCCATTTTTGGCCAGCACTGGATCTTTGCCGCAAGCACCGCCGAACTGCCGGAGCCGGGCGACTACGTCACCGTCGACTACGGGCCCTACTCCCTGATTGTGCTGCGCAACGACGACGGCGGCGTGAACGTCCTGCACAACGTATGCCGCCACCGCGGCGCCCGCGTCCTCACGGAAGCGGCAGGCTCAACCGGAAACCTTGTCTGCGGCTACCACTCCTGGACCTACTCCCCGGAGGGCAACCTGATCCATGCCTCCGCGCCGGGGGAAACGAAGTTCGACAAGAGCTGCTTCGGCCTCAAGCGCGCCCACGGCCGCGAGGTTGCCGGACTTATCTTCGTCTGCATCGCGGATGAACCGCCGACGGACTTCGACGAAACCGCAAAGATCTTTGAACCCTACCTGGCGCCCCACGATCTCTCGAAGACAAAAATTGCCTACCAGCAGAACATCATCGAAGAGGGCAACTGGAAGCTCGTCATGGAGAACAACCGTGAGTGCTACCACTGCGACGGCCACCCTGAGCTCGCCTGCTCCCTCTTCCCCACCTGGGGCCTGACGGAGGGCCTGATCCCGCCCCACCTTGAGGAAGTGTGGAACCGGAACAAGGAGGCCCAGTCCTCCCTCGAGGAGCGGTGCCGCCGCTACGGCCTTCCCTACGAGGTGGTCGAGCAGCTGGACACGCGCATCGCCGGAATCCGCATCTCGCGGGAATCACTCGATGGGGACGGTGAATCGTTCTCTGCCGACGGTCGGAGGCTTTCCAAGAAGCTCCTCGGTGACTTGCGCGACTTCCGCCTTGGCCGCTGCTCGATGCACCTGCAGCCCAACAGCTGGTTCCATTTCCTCGGGGACCATGTCATCACGTTCGGTGTCTTCCCCATCAACGAACACCAGAGCCTGGTACGCACCACGTGGCTTGTGGCTGACGACGCCGTGGAAGGCGTCGACTACGACCTGGAGAAGCTCACCTACACCTGGAAGCAGACGAACCTGCAGGACAAGGCGTTCGTGGAGCTGTGCCAGCAGGGTGCCGGCAGTCCCGCCTACGAGCCCGGTCCCTACATGAAGAGCGAATACCAGGTCGAGGCGTTCATCAACTGGTACGTGCAGCGCGTGCAGGAGCACTTGGCGTGATTGAACTCCTCACTGAAACGGCAATCCAGGAACCACAGCGTATCCGCGGTCTTGAGATGCCCTGGAACAGGGTGATGGGAAGCACTGAGACACCCGCCCGGGCAGCCCGTGCTTTGGGCCCATGGCATCCGCAGGAGTTCATGGCCGAATGCGTCGAGACCATTCCCGAGGCCGGCGCCATGATGACCTTCGTGTTCCGCCGCTGCGACGGTGCGCCCCTGGCGTTCCGTGCCGGCCAGTACGTGAACGTCGCATTTCCCGTGAATGGCGAGGACCAGGAACCGGTGGACCGCAGCTATTCGCTGTCCAGTTCGCCCACCGAGCCGTGGACCTTCAGCATTACCGTCAAGTGCGACTCCACGGGACTGGTCTCGCCGTGGGTGCACGAGAACGTAAAACCCGGCACCGTCCTTGAGATGCTGGGACCGGTGGGAGCATTCCACCTGCCCGATGCTGACCGCCGGGCACGGTATCTTCTGCTGGCCGCCGGCGCAGGCATCACTCCCATCATGTCCATGATGCGGACCATCCACTCCCTGCCCGGACACGCCGATGTGGTGGTGCTCTACCACGGCTCGGATGCTGGAGGCTTTGCCTTCCACCGGGAACTGGCCTACATCGCCTCCGTGGACTCACGCATCAAGGTCTACTACTCCCTGGGCGACCGCAGCATACCCGAGGGGTGGGAGGGACTCAGCGGAAGACTGACTGCGGCCATGCTCGAGGAGGTGGCTCCGGACGCCAACGGACGCCAGGTATACGCATGCGGTCCTGAGGGCTACCTGAACACGGCCACCGAGCTCCTCAAGAACGTCGGTGTGGACGACACTTCCATCTATATGGAGTTCTTCTCCGGAGACCGCCAGACGCTCCTTGAGTACCAGGCGGAGGTTGCACTTGCAGCCGACGTCGCGGAGGAGATCGCCGAGGAGATCGCCGAATCCGCCGAGGACTACTTTGAAGGCCAGCCCGCCGCGTTCGGGCTCTACGAGCCTGGCTACGACGCCGAGGGGACTCTGCAGGCCTCGGGCCTGCCGCTGGAAATCGTCGGCCCGGAGACGTCCGGCTCCGACCCCTCCGCCGACAGCCCCGGCGGGGAACCGGAAGCCGGTTCCCCTGATGCCTCGAGCTTCGACACGGTGGGAACAGGCAGCTTCACCATGTCCTTCATGCGTACCGGCATCAATGTGCGGATCGACCCCGCCGAGCGCATCCTCGAGGTGGCACAGCGTGCGGGCGTCAGGATCGGCGCGAACTGCAAGGAAGGCATGTGCGGCTCCTGCAAGGTCGTCAAGCTTGCCGGGGAGGTCGAGATGAACCACCAGGGCGGGATCCGGGCGCGGGAAATCTCTGCAGGCAAGTTCCTGCCCTGCTGCTCCACCGCGCAGACGGACCTGGTGATCGATGCCTGAACTTAATTACTGAATGCCAGGAAGCTCCCGATCTTCCGCCCGGCTTGGGGACGCCGGAGTACAGCGTAAGCCCATGAATTCAAACCAAAGGACTTGACATGGCTTTGAACAGCGACATCCGCACGGATGCCCAACCACCCCTTGACCTGGAGGAGCCCACACCGGTTCCGGCACAGGAGAACTCTCCTTCCTCCCACGACTCACACGACGCGGAGAACACCCAACAGATAATGCAGGAACTTCGCCAGACCAAGGCCGAGCAGGCTGTTGCGGAGCGGCGGAACCGTAAGCTCACCCTCGACAAAGCCACCTTCGGCATCACCGGTGTCCTCGCCATTGCCTTTGTGGCCTGGGGCTTCCTGGGCCGGGACAGCCTGGCCGCCACCTCCACACTGGCCCTTGACTGGGTGATGGAGTACACCGGCTGGCTCTTTATGGTCCTCGCCTCGTTGTTCGTTGTTTTCGTCCTTTGGCTGGCCCTGGGCAAGTGGGGCAACATTCCCCTCGGCAAGGACGGGGAAAAGCCGGAGTTCCGGACTGTTTCCTGGATCGCCATGATGTTCGCGGCCGGCATGGGCATCGGCCTGATGTTCTACGGTGTGGCCGAGCCGCTCTACCACTACATCTCTCCGCCGCCCGGAACGGTGGACGGGAGGACCCCGGCGGCCATTCAGACCGCCATGGCCACCTCCATCTTCCACTGGACCCTGCATCCCTGGGCGATGTACGCCGTCGTCGGCATTGCCATGGCCTACGGAACCTACCGGCTGGGCCGCCGGCAGCTGATCTCCGCCGCGTTCACGTCGCTGTTCGGCATCAGGACGGTGGAAGGGCCGGTAGGCAAGTTCATCAACATCCTGGCGATCTTCGCCACGCTCTTCGGCACGGCGGCCTCCCTGGGTCTCGGCGCCCTCCAAATCGGCAGCGGCCTGACCTCCAACGGCTGGATCGGCGAGATCGGCACCCCCGTCCTGGTGGCCATCGTTGCCATCCTGACCGCCTGCTTCGTGGCCTCGGCGGTGTCCGGCATCAGCCGCGGCATCCAATGGCTGTCCAACATCAACATGGTCCTCGCCGTGATCCTGGCGCTCATCGTCTTCATCGCAGGGCCCACGCTGTTCATCCTCAACCTCATTCCCGCCGCGGTGGGCGACTACGCCAGGGACCTGGCCGAAATGTCCTCCCGCACCGAGGCCGTCGGTGACGAGGCCCTGCGCACCTGGATGTCCGGCTGGACCATCTTCTACTGGGCCTGGTGGGTGTCCTGGACGCCTTTCGTGGGCATGTTCATCGCCCGGATCAGCCGCGGCCGCACCATCCGGCAGTTCGTCACCGGCGTCCTGCTGGTACCCAGCATCGTCAGCGTCATCTGGTTCGGCATCTTCGGCGGAACGGCCTTCAAGATCCAGGAGGACGCGGACAAGGCCGGCACGGCCGGCCTCATGTCCATGGCCAGCGGGTCACCGTCCATCGACTTTGACGGAGCCCTGTTCAACCTGGTGAAGAACATGTCCATGCCGGCCTGGCTGACCGCGGCGGTCATCGTCCTTGCCATGGTCCTGGTGGCCATCTTTTTCATCACCGGTGCCGACTCGGCATCGATCATCATGGCGTCCCTGAGCTCCAACGGATCCTCCGACCCGAAGCGCGGACTGGTCATCTTCTGGGGCCTCCTCACCGGCGCAGTTGCCGCCGTGATGATGCTGGCCGGCGGCGATGAACCGTCCGAGGCGCTCTCCGGCCTGCAACGGATCACCATCGTGGCGGCCCTGCCGTTCGTGCTTGTCATGCTGCTGCTGTGCTTCGCCCTGGTCAAGGACCTGCGCCGGGATCCACTGTCCCTCCGGCGCCGGCTGGCGGACTCCGTCGTGGAGCGCGCCATTCGCAGCGGCGTGGACCAGCACGGCGGCGTCCAGTTCGATCTCGTTACCAAGCATCAGTGTGATCAGCACTGTCCGGACGACAGCCGCTGCGCGGCTTCTCCCGCTGACACCCAAGCCCCCGCAAAGAACCAGGAGTAGACAATGACCACAGTCCTCGAAGGCCGCCCCACTGCTAACGTGACGGCGGAGGCCGGCGCCGTCGCCGGCGGTCGCGGCACCGACACCGTACAGTACGTCCTGACCCTTGCGTGCCCGGAGCGCCCCGGAATCGTCCGGGCGATCACCGCGTTCCTTGCTGATCGCGGCTTCGACATCGTTGAACACCAGCAGTTCGATGACCACATCAGCGGCAAGCTCTACCTGCGCACGGCCTTCACGCCGGGGGGCGAGGAAGTTTCCGCGGAAGGCCTCAGCGCGGAGTTCGCTTCCATCGCCGATGAGTTCGGCATGGAATTCGCCATCCATGACGGCAGGCCGCAGCGGCTGCTGGTGATGGTTTCCAAGTTCGGCCACTGCCTCAACGACCTCATCTTCCGCTGGCGCGCCGGCAGCCTGGGTGCGGAAATCGCCGTCGTGGTGTCCAACCACGAGGATCTCCGCCCCATGGCGGAAGCCGCCGGCCTGCCGTTCATCCACGTCCCGGTGACGGCCGCTACCAAGCCCGAAGCGGAAGCGCGCCTGCTGGAACTGGTGGCCGAGTACGACGCGGACCTGGTGGTCCTGGCACGCTACATGCAGGTCCTGTCCAACGACCTGTGCGCCAGCCTCCGCGGCCGCGCCATCAACATCCACCATTCCTTCCTGCCCGGGTTCAAGGGGGCCAAGCCCTACCACCAGGCCTATGACCGCGGCGTGAAGCTCATCGGAGCCACCGCGCACTACGTCACCGCAGACCTGGACGAGGGACCGATCATCGAGCAGGAAGTGTTCCGGGTGGATCACAGCCTGGACCCGAACGCCCTTGTCACCGTAGGCAGGGATGCCGAATCGCAGGCACTGTCCCGCGCAGTCCGGTGGCACAGCCAGCACAGGGTCCTGCTCAACAACACCCGCACCGTCGTCTTCCGCTAACGCCAACGCCCGCAAAGCTACACAGGAGAAACAACACCATGAGCGCATCACCACGCGTTGTCATTATCGGTGCCGGCATTGTCGGAACCAACCTTGCCGACGAACTCGCCACCCGCGGCTGGACCAACATCACGGTGGTGGAACAGGGCCCGCTTGAGCTGGCCGGCGGCTCCACCTCGCACGCGCCGGGCCTGGTGTTCCAGAACAACCCGTCCCGGACCATGACCGAATTCGCCACCTACACGGTGAACAAGCTGCTGGCCCTGACCAAGGACGGCGAGTCCTGCTTCAACCAGGTGGGCGGCCTGGAGCTGGCAACCACCCCCGAGCGCCTCGCCGACCTCAAGCGCAAGATGGGCGTGATGACCTCCTGGGGCGTGGAAAGCCGGATCGTCGACGCCGACGAATGTGAAAAGATCTACCCCCTCCTGAACACCGGCAAGCTCACTGGCGGCCGCGAAGTCCTGGGCGGCCTGCTCATTCCCACCGACGGCCTGGCCCTGGCCGCCCGTGCCGTGCAGTTGCTGATCGAGCGCTCCAGTGCGGCCGGCGTGACATACCAAGGGAACACCACCGTGACCGGCATCGCCCAGGAAGATGGCAAGGTGACCGGCGTCGAAACCTCCGACGGCGTGATCCCGGCCGACATCGTGGTGTCCTGCGCCGGCTTCTGGGGGCGTGAGCTCGGCAAGATGGTGGGCTTGGAAGTGCCGCTGCTGCCGCTTGCCCACCAGTACGTGGTCACCGCCCCCCTTGCCGAACTTGAGGGCGTCAACGAGCTCCCGAAGGGTGCCAGCAAGCCCATCCTGCGCTACCAGGACAAGGACCTCTACTACCGCGAATGGGGCAACCGCATCGGCATCGGCAGCTACGCGCACCGGCCCATGCCCGTGGACATGTCCGCCCTGCCGAAGGTCCCCGCCGAGGAAATGTCGGACCACAAGATGCCGTCACGCCTGGAGTTCACCCTGGAAGACTTCCTGCCGGCCTGGGAGGACAGCCAGGACCTGCTGCCGGCACTGCGCAGCTCCGCGATCCAGGACGGCTTCAACGGCATCTTCTCCTTCACCCCCGACGGCGGCCCGCTCATGGGCGAGCACCCGGACCTGTCCGGCTTCTGGGTGGCCGAGGCAGTGTGGGTGACGCACTCCTCGGGTGTGGCCAAAGCCGTGGCCGAGCTCCTGGTCGAAGGCCGCTCCCGCACCGACCTGCACGGCACCGAACTGACCCGTTTCGAAAAGGTCCAGACCTCGGATGCGTACGTCAGCGAAACCTCGCAGCAGAACTTCGTGGAAATCTACGACATCCTGCACCCGCTGCAGCCCAAGGAATCCCCGCGCGACCTGCGCGTCAGCCCCTTCAACGTCCGGCAAAAGGAGCTGGGCGCGTTCTTCCTCGAGTCCGCCGGCTGGGAGCGGCCGCACTGGTTCGAGGCCAACCGCGGGCTCCTGTGGGAGCTGCCGGAGGAATGGCAGACGCCTCCGCGGGATGAGTGGTCGGCCATGTTCTCTTCCCCCATTTCCGCAGCCGAAGCGTGGAAGACGCGCACCGCCGTCGGACTTTATGACATGACGCCGTTGAAGCGGCTGTCCGTGGTGGGCCCCGGCGCGCAGGCACTGCTGCACCGGCTCAGCACCGGCAACATCGCCAAAAAGCCCGGCGCTGTGACGTACTGCCTGCTGCTGGAGCACGACGGCGGCATCCGCAGTGACGTGACCGTCGCCCGGCTCGCGGAGGAAGACTTCCAGCTGGGCGTGAACAGCAACGTGGACTTCGACTACCTGCGCGTTGAGGCGCGGAAGCAGTCCGCCGCCGATCCCGCCCAGTGGGTGCATGTCTCCGACATCACCGGCAGCACCTGCTGCATCGGCCTGTGGGGCCCGCTGGCCCGTGAAGTCATGGGCAAACTCAGCACGGACGACCTCACGAACGACGGCCTCAAGTACTTCCGCACCAAGGAAATCTCGGTGGCCGGCATCCCGGTCACAGCCATGCGGCTCTCCTATGTGGGCGAACTCGGCTGGGAGCTGTACACCACCGCCGAGTACGGGCTGAAGCTGTGGGACCTGCTGTTCGAGGCCGGGCAGGAGTACGGCATCGTTGCGGCCGGACGCGGCGCGTTCAACAGCATGCGGCTCGAGAAGGGCTACCGGCTGTGGGGCACGGACATGAACACCGAGCACAACCCCTACCAGTCCGGCCTGGGCTTCTCGGTGGCCAAGGACAAGACGGGCTTTGTGGGCGCCGAGGCGTTGGCCGCGCTGAAGGAGCAGCAGCCGGAGAAGGTGCTGCGGTGCCTGACCGTGGACGACGGCACCTCCATCGTGTTGGGCAAGGAGCCGGTGTACGTAAACGGCGAACCCGCGGGCTACGTCACCAGCGCCGCCTACGGCTACTCGATCGGCAAGCCCCTCGCCTACGCGTGGCTGCCTGCGGCAGTGTCCGAGGGCCACGCTGTGGAGATCGAGTACTTCGGGAAGCGCATCGCCGCGACAGTCTCTGCCGAGCCGCTCTTCGATCCAGGCATGGAGCGCCTGCGCGGCTAGCCTTATCTGTGATTGAGCCACTCGAAAACCGGGGGCTGCCATTCCGGCGGCCCCCGGTTTTGCGTGTTACTAGCGGTTTCGGTTGATTGTCATACCCCCTTGTCATGATGGGTATATGAGGAATCCGGTGGTGGCGAAGGCGTATGCGGAGATCACCGCTGCCGTTGCTGTGCTCACCGGAGTCGTTAACGGCGTGCTCACCGGTGAGGCGGGTGAATCCGGCCCTGGTGGACTTTCTCCATGCGTCGATCCGTTGCAGGAATTGTCCGGGGATTGCCTGGATATCCTGACCGGGGCCGCGGAAGCGGACGCGCAAATTGCAGGATTGAAAGCCCTTGCGGCCGCGACATTTGTTGCGGCCGAGGTCGCGTGTGCCCTGACCGTTGGCGGCCGGGCGGCCGGTTCGTTCCTGGCCGTGTCCCACGCCCTGACCACTGCTTTGCCGCTGACGTTGGCCGCCCTGCAGGCAGGCACCATTTCCTGGCAGCACGCCCGGGTCATGGCGGACGAGGCCGCCACCCTCGACCCCGCCGGCGCCGCCGCGCTGGAGGCCCATTTCCTGGACCCTGACGCGCCGGGCGCGGCCAGCGGCTGTCCCGCCGGGGAGATGCCGGCGTCCCGGTTCCGGCACCGGGCCCGGACCTGGCGCGAACGCCACCACACCGAAAGCCTCGAGAAACGCCACGCCAAAGGCGTCCTGGACCGGCGGGTGGAATACTGCCCGGACCAGGACGGCATGGCCTGGCTCACCGCCTACCTCCCCGCAGACCAGGCGGCAGCAATCTGGAACCGGACCACCGCGATCGCCCGCGGCCTGCAGGGCCCGGACGAGGACCGCACCCTCACCCAGCTCCGCGCCGACGCCTTCGCCACCGCCCTCCTCAGCCACGGAAACCAGATCAGCGGCGGAAACCAGATCAGCAACGGAAACCACGAAGGATCCGGTCCGGGGCAGGTTCCGCCGCCGCGGGCCCAGGTCCTGGTGACGGTCCCGGTGTTTTCCCTGCTCGGCGTCACCGAGGAACCTGCGATGCTGGACGGCTACGGCCCGATCCCGGCCTCGATGGCCCGGGACCTCGTGGCGAACGGGGCGGACTCGTTCTACCGGGTCCTGATCGATCCGCGGGACGGGGCGCCGCTGGAAATCGGCCGGACCAGTTACCGGCTCACCAAAGCCATGCGGAACTGGCTGCGGCTGCGCGACGGCAAGTGCTCCTTCCCGGGCTGTAACAACCAGTCCCTGGACAACGAAGCGGACCACCTCCTCGCCTGGGCCCAAGGCGGGACCACCGGCATCAGCAACCTCGGCCAGGCCTGCCCGGCCCACCACAAACTCCGACACACCACACCCTGGACCCCCACCCCGGCCACCCAAAACGAACCACCCGGCTGGATCTCACCCTCCGGCCGACGATACCGAAGCGAACACCAGGACTGGGAACCACCACACTGGCCCACCCAACTCAACCAGCCGGACCCACTAAAACAGCCGGACCCACTAAAACAGCCGGACCCACTAAAACAGCCGGCAGGACCCCGGGGCGGCCCGCCGGACTTCGTCCACCTCGGGGTATCCCTGGGAGAAGACGGCCTGGAGCGGTTCCTCCATGCGCTCGCCTGACAACCGTCCCGTGCGGTTGAGTGATTGCGCGCGGTTGAGTGGGGCCCTCGGGTTTTTGGTGCCCATGGTTGCGGCGGCTCCGAACGGGTACAACTAAGTCATGACGATGTCCTCCCTGGTGCTTGGCCCGATGATGCGGTACGTGGATGAGACCTCCGCCAGCATCTGGGTGGAAACCCGAACTGATTCCCGTGTCACCGTCCGCGCAGGTGGCAGCAGCTGGGAGGCCCGGACCTTCGCCGTGCACGGCCATCATTACGCATTGGTGGAGGCGGACGGCATAGAGCCTGGTTCGGTGCTGCCGTACACCCTGGAGATCAACGGAACGCAGTGCTGGCCTGAGGCCGCTTCCGAGTATCCGCCGCCGGTGATCGCCACCCTGAAGCCCGGCAAGCCGCTGCGTATGGCCTACGGTTCCTGCCGCACCAGTGTTCCGCACGATAGTGCGGGCAACCGGACCCACGGCGTGGACTCGCTTCGGGCCTATGCTTTGGCGATGGCAGCCGGCGGAGGCCTGGCGTGGCCGGACCTGGTGGCTTTCCTCGGAGACCAGGTTTACGCGGATCTGACCAGCGAGCAGATGCAGGAGTTCATTCGTTCCCGGCGGGACATTGATGCGCCGCCCGGGGAGGAGCTCAAGGACTACGAGGAGTATGCCCACCTGTACCATCTCGCGTGGTCAGACCCGGCTAACCGATGGCTGCTGTCCACCCTGCCCAGCGCCATGATTTTCGACGACCACGACATCCGGGACGACTGGAACTCCTCGCTGAGCTGGAAGCAGGAGATGGAAGCAACTTCCTGGTGGCATGAGCGGATCGTCGCGGGACTGGGCTCGTACTGGGTCTACCAACACCTGGGGAACCTGTCCCCGAAGGAGCGCGCCGACGATGCCCTCTGGCAGCGGATCGCCCTGCACCGGAACGATGAACCTGAAATTGATCTCAGCACAGAGCTGGACAGTTTCGCGGACCGGGCTGATCGGGACCCTGAGTCGTACCGATGGAGCTTCTGCCGGGACTTTGGTGACACGAGGCTGATCGTGGTCGACTCCCGCGCCGCCCGGAACCTGAAACCGGAAAACCGCGGCCTGCTCGATGCCGAGGAAATGGCCTGGCTCGACACCCGGATGCGCGGGGGATTCCGCCATGTCCTGGTGGCGACGTCGTTGCCTTTCCTGCTGCCGATGGGCCTGCATCATGTCGAGTCCTGGGATGAAGCCGTGTCCGAAGGAGCCTGGGGGAAGCACGTCAGCCAAGTTGGTGAAAAGCTTAGGCGGGCCCTGGATCTGGAGCACTGGGGTGCCTTCCAGAAGAGCTTCCATGCGGTGGCCGTTATGGCTGCCGAGGTGGCGGACGGCATGCGCGGCCCGGCGCCGGATACGGTGACGTTCCTGTCCGGGGACGTGCACTTTTCCTACGTGGCGGAGGTTGAGCGCTCGTCGGGAAGCCGCATTATGCAGGCGGTGTGCTCCCCGATCCGCAATCCACTTCCCCGCCTGATGCGGTCCTTTGGGGCCGTTCTGTCTTACGGCTTTGCTGCCCCGATCGGCGCCCTGGTGGCCCGCTCGGCCCGTGTACCCGACCCGCCCTTTGCCTGGAAACGGGTTAAGGGGCCGTGGTTCGACAACAATCTGGCCAGCCTCGAAGTCACCCCGGAAGGACTGCAACTCTGGTGGCAAACCGGCGTGGTGCACCACGGCGACAACCTGCACCCGAGGCTGGAGAACGTGGCGTCCCTTACCGTGGCTCCCCGCAACACCCAAGAGCACGCGGTGCAAAGCGGAACACTGCCAGGTCGCAGCCAGCCATGATCCCGGGTCTTCATCGTGCACCTGGCCCGTGATCACGGAAGTCACAACCGCGGGACGCACGCCCCGGTTCCCAGCAGGGCCAGCCCGGCCCTGTCGCCCTCGCCGAAGTCGAACTGCCCGGTGTTCTCTTCGTGCATCAGCTGTGTGGGGTCGTCCACGTGGTCGAGTCCCAGGACGTGAGCCAGTTCATGCATGATGATGGCACGGACCAGCGGGGGACCGTCGGGCCGGGAGAGTGTTTCGGCGAGGCCTGGCGCGTCAAGCGTCACCTGGCCGGTGACGGAAACATAGGGTTCGCCCGGAATCTTGACTGACGCGCTTCCGCCTGTGCCGGCAACCTTGCCCGCAAGTTCGGGTGCTTCTTCCGGCGTTGACCACGTGATCAGGACGGGCGCCCACTTCTTGCCGTACCGATCAGGCTGGTAGGTTTCGCGCGCTTCGGACGGCCCTTCATCGGTGGTTCCGTCGTCGACGAACTGCAGTCCCGAGGCGGCGGAAACTGCGGCCACGGCCTCCTGGATGAGCCGGTCCGTGCCCGGCGGTGCATTGTCCGGCCGGACGACGTAGTGCACGGGTCGGCACGGATCGTAGGCAACAAATGGCTGGCCCGGGTCCGGCGATTTCTGCAGGACGTAGGCCGTGGATCCGCTGGCGGCCGGAGGCAGTCCGAGCGGGGACGGCGCCGCCTCAAATCCTGGCGGCGGCACCTTCGCCCCCGGCAGATGGGGTGCGGCTGCCGGCAGTACATAGCGGTCGAAGAGGGTGGGCGTGAAGTACAGGACCACCACCAGCGCGAGGCCCAGGACCGTGGCCGCCCACCTTTTCCACTTACGCGCGCGGGCAGGCCGCTTGCGGGCGTAACCCGTTCGCCGGGCAGTCATTTGTGAAACGGGAGCACTCCGCCAGGGGTCGGGCGCTGGCTGTTTCCCCCGTGCCTCATCGATGGCCCACTGCGGAATGCGGCCGCTCGGTGACCGGCGGATATGCGGAAGATCCCCGTCGTCAGAACCTGAACCCAACAGTTCCCCCTTTTGCCGCTGCATCCATCACTCTGGATGGTCAGCTCAGCTTAGTGGCCGATTCCGGTGGTGCCCGATACTGGCGCGAATGACTGGCGCGCGGACGACGGCGGCCGCCTCCCGCCGTCGTCCGCGTCACCCAGGGTGAGTGGACTACGGCTCGATGGTCACGCCGTGCCAGAAGGCGATCCGGTCCTCGATGGGCTTTGCCCGCGACTTGGTCTCGGGGTAGAACCAGGCGGCGTCCACGTTCAGCTTTCCGTCGACTTCCAAGGTGTGATAGCTGGCGCGCCCCTTCCAGGGGCAGAAGGAATGGAGGTCGCTGTCCCTGAGGAAGTCCGGATTAACGGCGTCCCGCGGGAAGTAGTGATTGCCTTCAACCACCACTGTCTCCCCTGATTCGGCAATGACTTTTCCATTCCAGACAGCCCTGACCATGTGGTTCCGTTCCGTAGGGTGCAGCCCGGCCCAAGCCCGCAGCACGTCGTAGGTATGCCAACGGCCGGGGCAGTGCACTTGTTCCCGGGCGTGTGGCTTGGGCAGAGCATGGCGTGGGCGGACCGTAGGTAACAGGTTGAGCTTCTGGAGCGTACGATCGGGCCATGGCCGCTGACGAAGCTGAACAGAAGCGACGGATTGAACGTCTCGTGCCGTATTTCCGTGAGCTCGGTTCGCGCACCCTCGAAAAGTACGCCCAGGCCGGGATAACCGGGGCCATCCCCGGCGATAGCTGGCCCGTGGCGGACGCCTTCTTCAAACGGCGGGACAACGGTTTCACCTACCATCCGCACGGTGCTGTGTATCTGAATGTCACGCGGGAAGGGGAACTCCAGCTCGCCCTCCCGGACCGCGCAGTTCCACTCCATGAGGGCCTGAGCCATTACATCCAGTTTGCCCATGAAGCGGATCTGGCGGACTCCGGAACGGCCGAAGGCGCCACAGAGTGGTTTCCGCCGCCGCACTTTGTCCTCGTCTGGGAAACGTCCCGGCTCTACATAGACTCGGCCGCCCTCAGCGGCCGCCCAGGCATCACTGCCGGCCTCGTGCCTCTGGAACAGTATGTGGATGAGAGGGCGCAGCTGTTTGTGGAAGGGTTCCGGGCGGCCCTTTGAGCGTCGGGCCTGTTGGGCCCTCGGGCCCTCTGTCACCAGGACAGCTGCTGTTCACGGCCCCGAAACCATGTGGTCCCCGAACGTTGGTCCTCGCCCTGAAGTCTGTTAAGGCACACGCCCAGCGCAGCCCGGGGGATAACCCGGCCACCTGGGCAGCCATTGACCGAGGAGACCCTCCGTGTTTGTTAGAAGCGCCGTCACCGCCTTTGTGACACTTTTGTCCGTGACCGGACTCGCGGCCCCGTCCGCTGTTCCCGACGCCGCGGGTATTCCGTCCGGCGAGGGTGTTCCGGCCGGTGCCCCCGTCAGCGACCAGGCGTTCAGCTTTGGCGTCATCGGCGACATCCCGTACGGCGCCGCTGAAATCGCCAAGTTCCCGGCCCGGATAAAGGACATCAACGCTGACAGCGGGCTGAAGTTCGTCACTCACGTGGGAGACATCAAGAACGGGTCATCCATCTGTTCTGACGAGTACTTCCAGCACATCCGCTCCGAGTTCGATACCTTCGAGCACCCGCTGGTCTTCACCCCCGGCGACAACGAATGGGTGGACTGCCACCGCACCAACAACGGCACCTACAACCCCCTGGAGCGGCTGGACAAGCTGCGCCAGGTCTTCTTCAACGAACCCGGTAAGACGCTGGGAGAGACCATGCCCGTCACAACCCAGGAAAGCCAGGGCTTGCCGGAGAATGTCCGCTTCACGCAGAACCGTGTGGCTTTCTCCGTGGTGAATGTCCAGGGCAGCAACAACTCCCTGCAGCCGTGGACCGGCCTGGGCGAGACGGCCGCGACACCTGAGCAGCTGGCCGAAGTGGAGCACCGGACCGCTGCCGTCCTGGAGCAGATCCGGACCACCTTCAGCGAGGCTACGCGCCGGAACGACCGTGCCGTGGTCCTGATGACCCAGGCTGACATGTTCGATCCCTCGCTGCTCGGTACGGCGACCGACGACCCCGAAACCATGTCCGGTTTCCGGGGGATCGTCCAGGCCATCGTCGAGGAGACCAACCGCTTCGACGGTCCCGTCTACCTCATCAACGGCGACAGCCACGTCTATGCCGAAAACCACCCGCTTGCCGAAGGCTCACCGTGGCTGGCTGTCTACGGCCAGGACACGGCCGCTGACCACCTGCAGCGCATCACGGTGGACGGATCCGCCAACGCCACCAACTACGTGAAGTTCAACGTCGCGGCGAACAACGCAAAGGGCGGCGAAATCCTGTCCTGGGAGAAGGTGCCCTTCAGCGGGTAACCGCAGCGGGCGGACGACGGCGGCGCCACCCGTCGTCGTCCGTTTCCGGTTCCCGTCCAAGACGCCGCGCGGGAATGAATCCAGAAACTTGAATGTTCAAGCAGTCATGGACTTTGGCATCTTTACCTTCGGCGAACTCACCCGCAGCGATACCGGCAGCGCCCTTTCACCCGGGCAGCGGCTCAAGGAGATCATTGAGCTTGCCAAACTGGCGGACCAGGCGGGCCTCGGCTTTATGGGCCTGGGGGAACATCACCGGCACGATTTCGCGCTCTCGGCCCCGGAAATCGTCCTCGCGGCTATCGCCCGGGAAACCACCAACCTCCGGCTCAGCACGGCCGTGACCGTGTTGTCCACCCAGGATCCCGTCCGGATTTTCGAGCAGTTCGCCACCCTGGACCTCATCTCCGACGGCCGCGCCGAGATCATTGCCGGCCGTGGGGCGTTCATCGAGTCCTACCCGCTGTTCGGCCACGACACCGCGGACTATGACGGCCTGTTCGACGAGAAGCTGCGAATGCTCCTCGAACTCCGCGACAACGCCGTCCTGAACTGGAAGGGCAACCTGACCCAAAGCATTCCAGGTATGGACATTGCGCCGCGGCCCCTCCAGGAAAAGCTCCCCGTCTGGGTAGGCGTGGGCGGCACGCCGGCCAGCTTCGCCCGCGCCGGACGGCTTGGCCTACCGCTGTTCATCGCCCTGCTGTCCGGCCCGGAACGCTTCCGCCGCCTGGCCGCGCTGTACCGGCAGAGCGCCGACGAAGCAGGGCATGATGCCGCAGCCTTGCCGGTGGGCGTGGGCGGGCACTTCTACGCCGCGGCCACCTCCCAGCAGGCGCGGGACACGTTCTACCCGCACTACCGCGCATACTTCGAGCAGAACATGCCGCGCAACGTGGACCACTTCCCCCGCTCCACCTTTGATGACTGGAGCGATCCGGGCGGCGGACTGCTGGTGGGCAGCCCGCAGCAGATCATCGAGAAGCTGCTGGTCATCCAGCAAACGCTGGGCAACACCCGCTACATGGCGCAGATCGGCCTGGGCGGCCTGCCGTTCGCCGAAACCGCCCGCTCCATCGAGCTCCTCGCCACCGAAATCATGCCCGCCGTCAACCGGGAACTGGGCGCCAGCGCCGCCTAAGCGCAACGTGCGCGGACGACGGCGGGAGGTTCCGCCGTCGCGCTGGTTTTGCCTGGTCTCCGCTGCAGCTGCTGCGTGGGGTCTGCATCAGCCCTGCGTCCGCTGGCGGTACTGCCGGGGCGTTTCGCCGGCGTCGTTGAGGAAATGCCGGTTGAAGTTGGACAGGTTGGAGAAGCCCACTTCGTAGCAAATGTCAGAGATGGCCTTATCGCTGTGCTCGAGCAGTCGCCGGGCATGGGCAAGGCGAAGTTTCCGGACCAAGTCGCTGAAATTCTGCCCGGTGGCGCGTTTGAAGTATTTCGAGAATGTCGGTTCGGGCATCCCCACCAGGGCGGCCGCTTCGGACATTTTGACGCTGCCGGCGTGGTTGCTGAAGACATACTCGAGGACGATGTCCACCACCGCGGCGGCCTGTCCGTCCAGCTGCGGCCCGAACCATTCGTCCGCCAGGTAGCGCCGGTCCTGCTGCGGAGCATGCGCAAGAATCGCAAAGAGTTCCAAGAGATGGTGCAGCCGTTCCAGCCCGGTGGAAGCCCCCATCGCTTCTATGGCTGCGGCCGCCGTCACAGCCGTGGTCCCCAGGAATTCGATCCCGCGCGCGGACTGTTCGAGCAGGGGCTTGATTTCGGCGAATTCGGGAACAAGGGTTGCCGTCTGTTCCACCCACTTCCCATCGAACTGGATGAGCGCGTCCCTGCCCGCGATGACCTCGCCGGGCTCGAGGTCACTGACCCAGTCGTGGGGAAGTCCTGATCCCACCAGGGAGACATGCCCGGCCTCGAACGTGCCGATGTGGTCGCCAACGATGAACTTGCCGGTGCCCTTCCGGATGAGGTGGATCTCGTACTCGGGATGGTAATTCCACCGTGCCACGGTGCTGGGGTAGTCATGCTGGTGCCACCGGACGGAGTGGTCCGGGTCCGGCGGGATAACTTCCCGGTTGGCGCGCATGCCCAGCAGCCTTTCGGCCAGTCGGGCCGTTGCTCCGTCGCTCAGGTCCGCAGCACTCATGATGGTTCTCCAGGCTTTGGGGTTTCATGAAATTTGGACACGATACCGTGCGCCTTCCCCAAGATTAGCGCCCACACCGCGGATCATGCGGAAAATAAGTATCAGAATATGTCAACGACGACGCTAGTTGTGGCATACCGCACACATCTACAGTTGAGGAAGACCAGCCCGGCCCATCGAAATCCCGATGACGGGCCAGCCACAGCCGCAGGACGTCGATACCGCAGTCGACGCAAACCGGCTGCGCATCCCCTGAAGAACAAAGGAGTCCTTAATGCGCCCAAAAATGCGTGCTGCGACCCTCGCCGCCGGCGCTTTGTGCGTCGCCCTGAGCGCCTCGGCCTGTGCCGGAGCCGGCGGAGGCAACTCCGCCGGTGACCCGAACAGCATCAACGTCCTGATGGTGAACAACCCTCAGATGGAGGACCTGCAGCGGCTCACCGCAGAGAACTTCACCAAGGAAACCGGCATCAGGGTGAACTACACGATCCTGCCGGAGAACGACGTCCGGGCCAAGATCAGCCAGGAATTCTCCAGCCAGGCCGGCCAGTACGACGTCGCCTCGCTGTCCAACTACGAGATCCCGTTCTTTTCCGCCAACGGCTGGCTCGCACCGCTGGATAACGTCGCCGCGGACCCCGGGTTTGACCAGGACGACATCCTGCCCGCCTACACGGCTTCGCTGACCGGGGCAGACGGCAAGCTCTACGGCGAACCCTTCTACGGCGAATCGTCCTTCCTGATGTACCGGAAAGACATCCTGGAGGCCAAGGGCCTGACCATGCCGGAGAAGCCCACCTGGGACGAAGTCGCAGCGATTGCGGCGCAGGCGGACGGGGCAGCCCCGGGAATGAAGGGCATCTGCCTGCGCGGCCAGCCCGGCTGGGGCCAGGTCTTCGCGCCGCTGACCACCGTGGTGAACACCTTCGGCGGCACCTGGTTCGACAAGGACTGGAACGCACAGGTCAACAGCCCGGAATTCACCGCGGCAGTGGAGTTCTACACCAAGCTGGTCCGCGAACACGGGGAAGCAGGAGCCGCCCAGGCCGGCTTCACCGAGTGCCTGAACAACATGAGCCAGAGCAAAGTGGCCATGTGGTACGACGCCACGTCGGCCGCGGGAGCCCTGGAAGCCGATACGTCACCCGTGAAGGGGAAGATCGGCTACGCCCAGGCCCCCATCAAGGAAACCAAGTCCTCGGGCTGGCTCTGGACCTGGTCCTGGGCCATGCAGGCGGCGTCCAAGAAGCAGGACGCTGCCGGGAAGTTCATCGCCTGGGCCAGCTCCAAGGAGTATGAGGAGCTCGTGGCATCAGAGCTCGGCTGGGCGAAGGTACCCTCCGGCAAGCGCATCTCCACTTACGAGAATGCCGAATTCCAGAAGGCGGCGCCCTTCTTCGAAGCTGAACGCTTCGCCATCGAGAACGCCGATCCGAAGAACCCCGGCCCGCAGGAACGCCCCGCCGTCGGCATCCAGTTTGTGGGTATTCCCGAGTTCGCGGCCCTGGGAACCAATGTCTCCCAAGGTGTCAGCTCCGCCATCGCCGGCCAGGGCACCGTGGCCGACGCCCTGGCCAAGGGCCAGGAAGCCGCCCAAAAAATCGGCAATAAGTACAAGTAGCAGCAACCGAAACGCAGGAGAACATCATGACTACCGCAACGGCGCGCATCTCCCGCCCGGGACACCACGCAGCCAAACCCTCACGAGAAGCCAAGTCGCGCGAACGCGCCCTGGCCTGGGCCCGGCGCGCACCGCTGCTCCCGGCCCTGATCTTCCTCATCCTGGTCACCCAGCTTCCATTCGTGGTGACGCTGATCATCTCGTTTATGAACTGGAACAGCCTGAGCCCGGACAAGACCGCCTTCGCGGGCTTCGAAAACTACGCCACGGTCCTCACAGACCCGGACCTTCGCCAGGCCATCTTCACCACCATCCTCCTCACCGTCTCCGTGGTCCTGATCAGCCTCCTCATCGGCCTGGGCCTGGCCCTGCTGCTGGACAAGAAGTTCATCGGACGCGGCCTCGCCCGGACATTGCTGATCGCCCCGTTCCTGGTGGTTCCCGTGGCCGCGGCCCTCATCTGGAAGCACGCACTCCTCAACCCCACCTACGGGCTGATCAACGGCATCCTCACCTGGGTATGGTCCCTCTTTGGCAGCGCCGCGGCACCGCAACTGGACCTGCTCTCGCAGGCACCAATGATGGCCGTCATCATCTCCCTCGTGTGGCAGTGGACCCCGTTCATGATGCTCATCCTGCTGGCCGGCCTTCAGTCCCGACCCATGGACACCGTGGAAGCTGCCCAGATGGACGGCGCCACGCCCTGGGGGATATTCCGCCACCTGACCCTGCCGCACCTGCGCCAGTACCTTGAGCTCGGCGGACTGCTCGGAGCCATTTATATCGTCCAGAACTTCGACGCCGTCTTCACCCTCACCGCAGGCGGACTGGGCACCGCAAACCTGCCCTACGCCATCTACCAGACGTTCTACTTCGCCAACGAATACGGCCTGGCCTCCGCCGCCGGCGTCGTGGTGGTCATCGGCACCATCATCGTGGCCACCTTCGCACTCCGCACCGTCTTTTCACTCTTCAAGAAGGAGGCAGCACGATGAGCACCCTCACCCCCGCCGCACCCCGCAGCACATCCTCCGGCCCCACAGCCCTGAACACCGGCACCCGCAAACGCGGGAAGGCACGCATGGACCCCACCCGCAACAACACCGCCGCCGGCATCGCGGCGTGGCTGCTCGCCCTGCTGTTCGCCGTCCCGGTCCTGTGGATGATCCTCACCTCGTTCCACTCCGAGACCGACGCCGCCACCAACCCGCCCTCCATCGCCGCGAACCTCACCCTGGACGCGTACCGGGAATTCTTCGGTGAAACGTCTGGCGTCAGCCCTTGGCCGTCGCTGATCAACTCCGCCACCGCATCGATCCTGTCCACCGTCCTGGTGCTGCTCCTGGCCTTCCCGGCCGCGTATGCGCTCTCCATCCGGCCGGTGAAGAAATGGACAGATGTGATGTTCTTCTTCCTCTCCACCAAGATGATGCCGGTGGTGGCCGCGATCCTGCCGCTGTACCTGTTCGCCCGGACCGTGGGGGCACTGGACAACATCTGGTTCCTGATCCTGATGTACACGTCCATGAACCTGCCCATCGCCGTCTGGATGATGCGCTCCTTCCTCGCAGAAGTGCCGGAAGAAATGCTGGAGGCCGCCCAGATCGACGGCGCCAACCTGCTGCTCATCCTCCGTAAGATCATCGCCCCCGTGGCCATGCCCGGCATCGCTGCGACAGCCCTGATCTGCTTTATCTTCAGCTGGAACGAGCTGCTGCTTGCCCGGGTCCTCACCGGGGTGGTGGCAGGCACGGCCCCGGTGTTCCTCACGGGCTTCGTCTCCGGCCAGGGACTCTTCCTGGCGAAGGTCTGCGCCGCCGCCGTCGTGATCTCCCTGCCGGTGCTGTTCGCCGGTTTCGCGGCCCAGGACAAGCTCGTCCAGGGTCTCTCCCTGGGCGCCGTGAAATAGCCGGCACCCCCACTTTCGAATTCGTAGAAGGAGTACTCCCATGACCACCTCAACCACGCACGCCCGCGCCGCCAGCCCCGAAATTCCGGCCACCATGCGCGCCTCGGTGCTGAAGCGCCAGGGCGACATGACCATGGAAACGCTGCCCGTTCCGACGCTCGACGCCGACCAGGTCCTGGTGCAGGTGGCTGCCGTGGGGGTCTGCGGCAGCGACGTCCACTACTACGAGCACGGCCGCATCGGCGACTACGTGGTGGACCACCCGCTCATCCTCGGCCACGAACTCTCCGGCCGGATCGCCGCCGTCGGAAGCGCCGTGGATCCCGCCCGCATCGGCCGGCGCGTCGCCGTCGAGCCCCAGCGCCCCTGCCGCACGTGCAGGCAGTGCAAGGCCGGCCGCTACAACCTCTGCCCGGACATCGAGTTCTACGCCACCCCGCCGATCGACGGCGCCTTCGCCGAGTACGTGACCATCCAGTCCGACTTCGCCTACGACATCCCGGACAGTGTCAGCGACGAGGCGGCTGCACTGATCGAGCCGCTCTCCGTGGGCCTCTGGGCCTGTGAACGTGCCGGGATCAAGCCCGGCAGCCGGGTCCTGATCGCCGGCGCCGGCCCCATCGGCATCATCGCCGCGCAGGCGGCCCGTGCGTTCGGAGCCACGGAAATCTACATCACGGACATCGCCGACGACCGGCTCGAGTTCGCCCTCAAACACGGTGCAACACACGCGCTCAACGCGAAAACGGACAGCGTGGAAGGGCTCGACGTCGATGCCTTTATTGACGCTTCCGGCGCCCCGCAGGCAGTCCGTTCCGGGATCAAGGCAGTGGGCCCGGCAGGCCGGGTGATCCTGGTGGGGCTCGGGGCGGACGACGTCGAGCTCCCCGTGTCGTTCATCCAGAACCGGGAAATCTGGCTCTCCGGCGTGTTCCGGTACACCAATACGTGGCCGCTGGCGATCCAGCTGATCGCCGACGGCAAGGTGGACCTGGACATCCTGGTGACCGGCAAATTCAGCCTTGCCGAGTCTGAAGAAGCCCTGAAAGCGGGCAAGCAGGCCGGTCAGCTCAAGGCCGTCGTCTACCCGGGCCGCTGACCATGATCACCGTCATCGGCGAATCGCTTGTGGACATCATCAGCGGCCCGCACCGGGAGGCGCCCACCGAGGCGCACCCGGGCGGGAGCCCCCTGAACGTGGCGGTCGGCGCGGCCCGGCTGGGCCTGGCGACCACCCTCGTGACCCACTACGCCGGCGATTCACACGGGGACATGATCGAAAAACACCTGAGCGTGAACGGCGTCACCGCGATCCGGGGCGGCAGCGCACCGACGTCGACGGCCACTGCCACGCTGGGGCCCGACGGCGGCGCCACCTATGCGTTCACCATCAGTTGGGACATCAACGGGGCAGCCCTGCCTGCCCTTGAAGCGGTCCAGGGTTCCAGGCACGTCCACACCGGATCCATTGCCGCCGTGGTGGCGCCGGGCGACCAGGCCACGCTTGCCCTCCTGGCGGCAGCCCGGGAGCACGCGAGTATCAGCTACGATCCGAACTGCCGGCCCGGGATCAGCCCGGACGTGGACGCGGCGCGGGCACAGGTCGAACGCTTTGTCACCGCCAGTGACATCGTCAAGGCCAGCGACGAAGACCTCGCCTGGCTCTACCCGGACCGGACGCCGGAGCAGTCACTGTCAGCGTGGCTGGAGCTCGGGCCGGCCATCGTCGCCCTGACACGTGGCGCGGCCGGGCCGGTCATCCTCGCCCGCCGGGGCCGGGTGGAGCTGGCCGCCGAACCCATCAAGGTGGCGGACACTGTGGGGGCGGGCGACTCGTTCATGGCAGCCCTCATCTCGGGCCTGGACCAGCTCTCAGCCCTCGGCGCCGGCGGAAGGCGCCGGCTGCAGGCGCTCACCGTGGAGGAGTTGCAGGCGCTCGCGGCTTACGCCAACCGCGCCGCGGCGATCACCTGCTCACGGCCAGGGGCCAACCCGCCCGGGACGGCGGAACTCGGTCACCTGACCGTGCCGCTGCAGGCCTAACGGGCCACCAACGGAACCAGCCACGCGCGAGGTTGCGGGCCAGGGCAGCGTCACGCCGTTTTTCAGAGGTCGTGCGGACAGATTTCAGCGCCCGCCAGCTCAGGCCTTCCCTGCCCGAACGCGGGGTCGTCGTCGCTTCCTGCCCAGACGACACCGCCTCGGGGACAAGGCATCACCGCGAACGCTCTGCCATCAAGCCGGGCCCGAAGGTGGCGCCCGTCATCCTCGACCACGTCCCAGCCCGCCGCTGGCAGCGCTGCACGGTAGTGCTGCAGCACATCGGCGTCTCCCGAGAGCACAAACCCGCGGGTACAGCCACCGACACCGTTCATGCCGCCACCACCGAAATGCCCGATGTGCTCGATGGAATCGAACGTCTGCTGGGACTCACGGTCTGCGCTGGCCGTGCGTTCATCCATGCCCTCGATCACGCATTGCGGAGTCGAGTTGAACTGCACCTCAAGCCGCTGCCCCAGTGCCGAGGGGGTGACAGCGAACATCCCGACCAGCATGAGCACCGGGATGGCAACGGCTGCCAGCCGCATCCAGAGTCGTGTCGAGAGCATAAAGCCGATCAAGGCAACCACCGCGACCAGGCCAAGCGCCAACCCGGCGGGACCGGCCGTGAGCCCCCACGTGAGCCCTTCCAACGCGGTAGCGGTGATATCGCCGTACACTCTCATAAATTCGTAGTGGACCAGCACAGCGAGCAGAGCCAGTCCTGCCCCAACGACGAGCAGCACTGCGGCGGAGACGGCTCGGCCGGTCACGGGCATGGCTAAGTATAGGACCGCCTGACCAAGTGTCAACCGTTCCTCAATGGCGAGGAGTGCGACGGCCGCCAGGACCGAAGGAGACAGCCGGAACTCAGGCAAATTGTCGCCGGACAGGCCCTGTACCGGCCGCGGGGATTCTGGGTATCGTGTGGGCATGGTGCGCAACGTGGCCGATATTGGAGCGGAAGGCGTTCTGCTCGCGGGAGCCGGGCGTGCCATTTTGCTGCAGATCGCCAACCCCGCGGTGGGTCACGGTGTGGCCGAGCACAGCGACTTCGTTTCGCGGCCCTTGGACCGTTTTCGTGCCACGCTCACCTATGTGTACGCGGTGAGGTACGGAACTGAGGACCAGGTGGCAGCTGTCCGCCGCAGCGTAAACCGCGCCCACGCTGTTGTGCGCCGCAAGGCCGGGGCAGGCCACCACGGATACAGCGCCTTCGACGCGCACGCGCAACTCTGGGTGGTGGCAACGCTGTACGACACCGCGGTCACCGTCTACGAGAAGATCTACGGCCCGATGGACGACGAGACAGCCGAGCTGATGTACAAGGACTACGCCCGGCTCGGTACCGTCCTGCAGCTGCCGGCGGAACTCTGGCCGGCTGACAGGGCAGCCTTCAGGAAGTACTGGGACGCCCGCATGCAGGCTCTCGAGCCGGACGATGTCACGGCGCGCGTCGGCCGCGATCTGCTCTACCCGCCAACCGGCCCGCTCTGGCTACGGATGAGCATGCCAGTGATCCGGTTCATCACCGCAGGTCTCCTGCCCGATCGCCTTCGAAGCAGCTACGGCCTGCCGTGGAGTGCGCGCCGCAGCCGCCTCTTCGACCGCACCACCCGTGTGTCGGCCGCGGTGTATCCACGGCTGCCGCAACCGGTCCGGCATTTCGCGAAGAACTACTGCCTGGGCCGGCTCCGCGCAGCGTAGTTCAGGAGCCCACTGCCGCGCGGAGCGCATCGGTGCGTTCCTGCAGGAAGGTGCGGAGCGTTTCAGTCTCCGCTGCCAGTTCGTCGGCGGTCAGACCATCGCTTGAGGGCACGACGGCGGCGATCGCGTCCAGCAGGCCGGCGGCGGTCCCGCTGGCGTACAGCTGCTGATAGAGCTCTGCGTAGGCGTCGTCGTAGGCGGTCTGGAAGGCGGCCGAGGCCAGGAACCTCTCCTTCAGTTCGTTGCCGCCGCGGCCGGATCCCGCAGGGGGCGCACCGGCGTCGTCATTTTGCCCGGGTGGCCGCATTGCCCCGCCACCGCCGCCACCTGCGCCGTTTCCACCGCCGCCGATGGACAGCTGCTCGTCCGGGGATGCGGCCGCGTTCCCGGTCATTGCCAGATTCAGGTCCCAGGAGATCACGGATATCTTTTTCGTCCCGAGGTCGTACCAGAGGTAGTAGTTCTGGCCGGGGCCGGCCATGTCGTCGCCGTTGACCAGGAGGTTCATTGTGGCGGTGTAGCGTGCGAAGGACTCCACATCCACCCACTCGCCCAGCCGGGCGTCGAACTCCTCGTCGCTGGCTTCGGACAGCCACCTCAGGAAGTCCACAACGGGCTGGACGTCCGCCGTCTTTTTGGCGTTGAGCTGCTTGAACTGTTCCTCGTAAGTGGCCAGGTCGTCGCCCTGGTAGGTAAAGCTGGACTCGGCATCCGCTTTGTAGAGGACCCCGGCGGTGTCGAACAGGGAATCCGCGTACGCCTCGTCCGGGTTTTCCACCAGCAGCCGGGTCTGGGTGGCGCTGCCGTTAACCGAGTAGGTGGTGTAGGCGTAGCGTTGCGTGGCCTGGCCGCTGGCCGCAGTCAGCGCAAGCGCCAGGGCCTCGTTTAGGACGGGGGAACCGGGCCTCAGCGAAAGCTGTGTCAGGCCTTCATAGGTCTGCGCGTCCACATACTTGTCGAAATCAATCAGTAGCGGCAGCGATTCGGGGACATCAGAGGAGATCCCGGCCGACGTTCCGCCGGGACCGCCCATACCGCTGCCGCCGCTGAGGCTCCTCAAGGTGGAGTTGCCCTTGAGGCGCACGCCTACGTTGGACACCAGCGTGCCGTCGATGGTGATGTTGGCCGTGATCCAGTCCTTGGAGCCGTCAGCCTCATAGGCGGCGATCATGGCGGCGTAATCATCCGCGTTCCACGTGATGCTGACCGAATGGGAGGCGCCGTCCGCGAAAAGGGTGGTCCCCGCCGTCGTCGTTGCAGCTTCTGTCCCGTTCGCCTCCGCTCCGGCCGCGGACGCCGCTGTGGACGTCGCGGTGGACGTCGCTGTGGCGGAGGACCCCGTGGAGGTGGCGCCCGTGCCGGTTCCGCAGCCCGTCAGGGCGAGGGCCACCGCAAGGACGGAGGCGGAAAGAATGGCACCGGTGGAACGTTGCATGGGTCCTGCTTCAGGCTCGGGAATGTGTTCATTCCACGGTTGCGGGTGCAGCTGTGCTGTTCCTGTGCCGGGGCCATACGGCCGGTGTGCATCGCGCTGGAGCTGCGTTAAGTGAGAGAGCGTCCGGGGATTTTCCGCATTAAGTGAGAGAGCGTCCGGGTGGCTACACGCTTCGCCGGCGGATCAGCCTGCCGCGGGGTGTCAATCCGTCCACCTCAACGCCGCGCAGGTATGTTTTCCGGACGACGCCGGTGAGCGCCTTCCCGTCGTAGGGCGTGATGGGGTTCTTGTGCTTGAGCCTGGCGGCGTCCACCACGAAGGTTTGGTCCGGTGCGAACACTGCGAAGTCCGCATCGAATCCGGGAGCCAGCTGGCCCTTGTTGTGCACGCGGGCCACGACGGCGGGTTTCTCAGCCATCCAGGAAACCACCTCTGCCAGGGTGATGCCGCGCTGCCGGGCTTCGGTCCACACCAGGGCGAGCCCCAGCTGCAGGGAGGAAATGCCGCCCCAGGCCACGGCGAAGTCGCCGTTCTCCAGGTCCTTCAGGTCCAGCGTGGAGGGGGAGTGGTCCGAGACGATGCAGTCGATGGTGCCGTCCTGCAGGCCCTGCCACAGCAACTCGCGGTTGGAAGCCTCGCGGATGGGCGGGCAGCACTTGTATGCCGTGCCGCCGTCGGGAATCTCCTCGGCCATGAGGGTGAGGTAGTGCGGGCACGTCTCCACGGTAAGGCGGACGCCGTCGCGCTTTGCGCTCGCGATCATGGGCAGGGCATCCGACGAGGAGAGGTGCACAATGTGGGCGCGGGCGCCGGTCCGTCGTGCCCGTTCGATGACCTCGGCGATGGCTGTGTTCTCGGCATCGCGCGGGCGGGAGGCCAGGAACGTCCCGTAGTCGCCGCCGCCCGGGTGCGGAGCGTGGTCAATGGTGCGGGAGTCCTCGGCATGCACCAGCATGAGGGAATCGAAGGACCTGAGTTCGGCCATGTCCTCCTCCAGCCCGTCCGCGTCCAGGTGCGGGAACTCGTCAACGCCGGAATCCAGCAGGAAGCATTTGAAGCCGAACACGCCTTCGTCATGCAGGGGGCGCAGGTCGGCCTTGTTGCCCGGGATGGCGCCGCCCCAGAACCCGACGTCCACGAACGACTGGTCCGCAGCCACGTCCCGCTTGAGCTTGAGTCCCTCCACGGTGGTGGTGGGCGGGATGGAGTTCAGCGGCATGTCGATGATGGTGGTGACGCCGCCGGCTGCCGCGGCGCGGGTGGCGGAGGCGAACCCCTCCCACTCGGTGCGGCCGGGCTCGTTGACGTGGACGTGGGTATCCACAAGGCCGGGAACGAGCGTTTCGTCGTCGGCAAGCTCGACAAGTTCAGTGCCGGCCAGTTCCGTGCCGGCCGGTTCAGTGCCGGCGAGGCCGCTGCCGAGCGGTTCGACGGCCACGATCCTGCCGCCGCGCACGCCCACTTCCCGCTGGGCGATGCCGTCGGCAGTGAGGGTGCGGCCCCGGATCACCAGGTCAAAGCGTTCGTCAGGCACGGACGTCCTCCTGTGAGACGGCGGCCGCCGCGGTCGCGAGGTTTTCGGCACCGGGGGCGTCGTGTTTTTCGGGCGAGTCCCCCTCTACCCGGTTCCCGTAGAGCGCATGGAAGGCCCTGCAGCCCAGGCGCTCGCCGGCATCAAACCCGGCATCAAACCCGGCAGCCCGACGTTCGGGCAGCGGAAGCTCGGTCAGGAGGATGGAGCAGTTCACCGTGTAGGTCATCGTGGGTCCTTCCGGGAAGGGGCGTTGATCCATCTTCGCGCGATAGCCTGAAGACCGCCCGCAAGCCGCACTCCGGAACGAGGATTTCCCCTTGATTACACGCACCGACGTTGACGAAGCGGCTGACCGGATCGCACCGAGGATCCGCGTCACGCCCGTCCTGAAGGCCGACGCCGCAATGTTCCCCGGCGATGTGTGGCTCAAGTGCGAGTTCATGCAGCACACCGGCACGTTCAAGGCCCGGGGCGCGTTCAACCGGGTCCTGGCCTGCCGCGAGCGCGGCGAACTGAAGGATGACGTTGGCATCGTGGTGGCCTCCGGGGGCAACGCCGGCCTCGCCAACGCCTATGCCGCCAGAGAACTCGGCGTCCCCGCCACGGTATTTGTGCCCGAGACGGCTCCCGCCGTGAAGGTCAAAAAGCTCTGGGCCGTTGGCGCCAACGTGGTTCAACGCGGGACCGAATACTCCGAAGCGTACGACGCCGCCATCGCCTACGCCGCCGAGACCGGCGCCGTTTACTGCCACGCCTACGACCAGCCGGAGATCGCAGCCGGCGCCGGGACCATCGGAACCGAACTGCTGGAGCAGCTGGGCGAAGTGGACACCATTATGGTGGCCGTAGGCGGCGGCGGGCTCATGGCGGGCGTTGCGGCCGCCGTCGAGGGCCGGGCCACAGTGGTGGGCGTCGAATCCGAAACAACGCCCACCCTCCACGCCGCGCTCGCCGCCGGGGAACCCGTGGACGTGGCCGTCGCCGGCATCGCCGCCGACTCCCTGGGGGCCCGCAGGATTGGCCGGATCGGGTTTGAGGTGGCGGTCCGCACCGGCGTCCGCGCTGTGCTGGTCTCGGACGAGGACATCGTGGCCGCCCGTTCCCTGCTGTGGCAGGAGTACCGCATCATCGTGGAGCACGGGGCGGCTGCAGCGTTCGCAGCCCTGCAGTCCGGCGCCTATGTCCCGGCGGCCGGGGAACGCGTGGCCGTGATTCTCTGCGGCGCCAACACGGACCCCGCCACGGTCTGACCTGCGGGGGCATCGAAGAGCCAGGGGTTGTGGGCCCCTGGCTCAGGACTGCATTGATTAGTACTGCATTACTTAGTACTGCGTTGATTGGTACTGCATGGTTGTCAGTTAGCGGTCATAGTGCGAATTGACGTACCTCAAGGTGGGGCTCTTGTCGTAGTGCCACTTCGTCACTTTGCCATCCTTGTTCTCAACCCCGTACCAGATCACGTGATAGACCTCTTCACTGCCGCGGCGGTCGAGGTTCTGCCGAACTTTGTCGAGGCTGTCGATTACTTTGTGGCCCTTCACGTCGCGCTCAAAGTAGTCGTCGCCCAGCCTGGTATCCCGGCCGCGATCAGCTTCGTAGCGTACCTGCTTGATGTGGACAGTCCGCTTCCCATCTTCACAATTCACTTTGATCCTGAAGTTCACCCATACCCCGCGTTCGTCCGAAGGCTTCAGGGCTTCGACTGTACATCCGCGTTTTGAATCACGGTCATTGTCAGCTTGGGCCGGGGCAGCAAACACCGCGGAGCCCCCGAGCAAGCTCAATGACAGGGCCGGAACCAAAGCGATCCTTGCCCGCATTGAACGGCTTTTCGTAGTTGTAGTGCCAGACATTATTTATTGCTCCTTGTAAGGATGCGATTCACAATTTTTGGGCAGCCAAAAACCGCGCAACCGAGCAAAATGTCGCGCTTGGAGCAGCGTGGCGGCCGCGGCCTTCTTGGTCCCCATTTTTCAAACAGCACGCCCGACTGAGCGGGGGCTTGACTCCGGACTCACTTTCGATGTTGTGATCCGGTAAATCCATGGTGCGCCTGCATTCGGGCCTAGCGCTAGGGCAAACTGCAACCTTTTTCAGTTGCTTCTTTCGATTGCCAAATAGTACGTGGCGGCCTTGTCACAGGCGTCAGCCTGGTCACTCCAGTACCGGCGAGAAGCTCAGGTGAGCCGGATCTGGCGGTTGACGTCCTTGTAGAGCAGGTAGCGGAACTCGCCCGGTCCGCCCGCGTAGCAGGCTTGCGGGCAGAAGGCGCGCAGCCACATGAAGTCCCCGGCCTCCACTTCCACCCAGTCGCTGTTGAGCAGGTACATGGCCTTGCCCTCCAGGACGTACAGGCCGTGCTCCATCACGTGCGTCTCCGGAAAGGGGATCACGCCGCCGGGCTGGAACGTCACGATGTTCACGTGCATGTCGTGCGCCAGATCGTTGGGGTCCACGAAGCGGGTGGTCTTCCAGGCGCCGTCCGTGTCCGGCATGGACGTCGGTTCCACGTCCTGGTCGCTGGTGACGAACGACTTCGCCTCGTAGCCTTCGAGGCGTTCGTAGGCTTTGCGGATCCAGTGGAAGGAGACGATCTCATCCGAGACGTTCTCCAGCCCCCAGCCGGAACCGGCGGCCAGGTAGGCGTAGCCGCCCTCCGCAAGCTGGTGCAGTTCGCCGTTCAGGGTCAGGTTGACCTTGCCCGTGGTGACAAAAATGACGCCTTCCACCCCGGCCTCGAACTCTGCTTTGGGGGCGCCCCCGCCCGGGCCGATCTCCACGATCAGCTGCGAGAAGGTGGTGGCAAAGCCGGAGATCGGGCGGGCAATGATCCAGGACCGGGTGTTGGAGAAACCCGGCAGGTTGCTGGTCACGATGTCGGTCAGGACGCCCTTGGGGATGACCGTGTACGCCTCCGTGACGATGGCCCGCTCCGTGGTGAGGTGCGTTTGCGGCGGCAGGCCGCCCTGGGGGTAGTAGTACGTGCCCATGGTGGAGCCTTCCTTACTTCGAGATGGACTGGGGCTGCGAGGCGGGCTGTGATTTGGAAGTGGACTGCGCCAGCCGCGGGTGCGCCAGTGCGGTCAGCCGGGAAAGCTCGACGCCGGCCAGCACCTGGATCTCGTCGGCACCGACGGCGCCGCATTGGACGCCGCGCAGCACGAAGGCCGCCAGAGCCCGGGCCGTTGCGGGCTCGTCCAGCACGGCTCCAGGGGTCCGCGCCAGATAGTTCCGCAGCCGGGCCGCGGCAGCCGGGAGTCCCTCGCGGTAGAACGCATACGTGGCGGCGAAGCGGCTGGGCAGCTGGGCGGGGTGGAGGTCCCAGCCCTGGTAGTAGCCACGCTCCAGCGACCGGCGGACCAGCCGGCCGTGCAGCGCCCAGGCGTTTTCGACGTTGTCACCCACGGGGATGATGTTGGTGGAACCGTCAGAGAGCCGGATGCCCGTTCCCGCGACAGCCAGCTGCATCACTTCCTTGGCGAAGTCCGCCACGGGGTGTTCCATGGACTGGTATTCGGCCGAGATCTGCAGCGATGCGGAGTAGTCGTAGGTGCCGTAGTGCAGGGCGCTGATGCGTCCCGGGACCAGGTGCGGCAACTGCGCCACCGGGGAGGTGCCGTCCGGCCCCAGGATCAGCTGCGGGGTTTCCACCTGGACCTCGAAGCGGAGCCGGCCGGCAGGGAGGGAGTGGACCTCCTCAAGCCGGGAGACCGCATAATCCATGGCCTGGACCTGGGCAACGGTGGTGACTTTGGGCAGGGTCAGGACCAGGCCCTCGGGCAGTTCTCCGGCCGCTGCGAGCCCGGAGACAAAGAGGTCCAGCGTCCGAAGCCCGCGGGCCCGGGTGGCAGCTTCGAAGCACTTGAACCGTATCCCGATGAACGGGGGAGCGGTGCCGGCGGCAACTGCGGCAGCCACGGCGGACGCGGCGGCAACCGCGGCGGCGTCCTCGGCATCATCGCCTCTGTCCCCGTAACCGTCCTCGAAGTCCAGGCGCAGGTCCTCGATGGGTTCGCTTTCCAGCTTGGCCCGGACCCGTGACGCAACCGCCCCGGCGAGTTCGGCGTCCTGGCCCAGCAACGCGCCCAGGCGTTCGAGCCCGCCGTGAGCTGCCGCCGTCGCCAGCGCCTGGGAACCCCAGTCCGCAGCGAGCGACGGCGTAAACCGGTCCGCGGGGATGTAGACACTGTGCACGGGCTGGCGCGAGCCGTCGTCGCCCGGGTAGTTCCGCTCCAGAAGACGATCCGTAGCGGCGAGTTGGGCGTCGATGTGGGCGGTGTCCGCCGCGGACAGTGCAGGAGTGGGGGACACCGCCATGCCTCAGTCCACCAGTTCGTAGGCCGGCAGAGTGAGGAAATCGGTGTAGTCCTCAGAAAGGCAGATGCCGGCAATCAGGTGGCTGGCGGGTTCGTAGTAGCCCTGGAACGCTTCCTCGTCCACCTCCGCCCGGAGCCGTTCCGTTTCCTCACCCAGGATCCGCTCCACGAGTTCGCGGGTCACGGTGTTGCCGGTGTCTGCCAGGACTGACTTGTTCCGGATCTGTTGCCACACCTGGGACCGCGAGATCTCCGCCGTGGCGGCATCTTCCATCAGGTTATGGATGGCCACGGCACCGTTGCCGGACAGCCACACCGCCGTGTAGGCGACGGCGACGTAAAGGTTCAGGCGCAGCCCGGCCTCGGTGACCTGGCCACCTGCTGAGGCGATGTCCAGCAGCTGATCGGCCGTGACAGTGACCTCCGGGCGCTGCTTGTCCAGCTGGTTGGGCCGGCCGCCGTTTTCCGGATCGCCAAGCACGGCATCGAACACCTCCTGGCAGGTGGACACCAGGTCCGGGTGCGCCACCCAGGAACCGTCGAACCCGTCATTGGCCTCACGGGTCTTGTCCGCGCGTACCTTCTCGAAAGCAGCGGCCGTGACGTCCGGCTCCTTGCGGTTGGGGATGAACGCCGCCATGCCGCCCATGGCGAAGGCACCGCGCTTGTGGCAGGTCTTGACCAGCAGCTCGGTGTAGGCGCGCATGAAGGGGGCGGTCATGGCCACCGAGGCGCGGTCCGGCAGGACAAACTGCTCACCGGCGTCGCGGAAGTACTTGATGATGCTGAAGAGGTAGTCCCAGCGGCCCGCATTCAGGCCGGAGGCGTGGTCCCGGAGTTCGTAGAGGATCTCGTCCATCTCGAACGCGGCAGGGATGGTTTCGATCAGGACGGTGGCCCGGACCGTGCCCTGCGGCAGTCCGAGGAAGTCCTGGGCGAAGACGAACACCTCGTTCCAGAGGCGGGCCTCAAGGTGGCTCTCCATCTTGGGCAGGTAGTAGTACGGACCCTGGCCGTTCTCCACCAGCTGCCTGGCCACGTGGAAGAAGTGCAGGCCGAAGTCCACCAGCGCACCCACGGCGGGTTCGCCGTCGATCAGCACGTGCTTCTCCGGCAGGTGCCAGCCGCGCGGGCGGGTCACCACCACAGCGAGCGGAGCATCGGTCCGCAGGGAGTACGCCTTGCCTTCGGGCGACGTGAAGCTGAGGGTGCCCCGGGCGGCGTCGCGGAGGTTCAGGATGGAGTCGATGACGTTTCCCCAGGCTGGAGTGCTGGCATCCTCAAGATCCGCGAGCCACACCTTGGCACCGGAATTCAGGGCGTTGATGGCCATCTTTGCCGGGGAGGCGGGGCCGGTCATTTCCACCCGGCGGTCCTGCAAAGGTGCCGGCGCCGCTGCAACTTTCCAGTCGCCGTCGCGCACGTCCCGGGTCTCCGGGAGGAAATCCAGCTTGCCGGTTTCTGCGACCTTCTGCCGCTTCACCCGGCGGGCAGCAAGAAGTTCGTTGCGGGTGCCGGCGAAGCGCTGGTGGAGTTCCTCGATGAACGCCAGTGCCTCGGGGGTGAGGATTTCCTCAGCCCGCTCGATCGGCTGGGGGTCGGTCACGGTGATGGCCATTTCTGGTCCTTTCGATGGCTGCCGTCAGGCAGTTCAGTCGGATGAATTTCGCGCTGTGATGTCCGGTGGTGGTCCCGTGCTGAAAGCTAGCAGAACCCGGCGATGCCGGACCAGGCCGTCTCAGCAGGGACAGCGTCGTCGCGCTGGACCGTGGCTTCGATCAGTCCGTAGGGCCGGTCCGCGGCGAAGAAGACCTCGTTGGGGTTGTCGAGGCCGAACGGCGAAAGGTCCACCAGGAAGTGGTGCTTGTTGGGCATCGAGAACCTGATCTCGTCGATCTCGCCGCGGGCTTCCAGGACCTTCCTGCCCATATCGAACAGGGTCTGCTGCAGGGCGTGGGAGTATTTCTCCGTGAAGGCTTCGAGCAGGAGGGCCTTGATGTCGGCGTAACTCTTGTTGAAGTCCAGCGTGCTGAAGTCAGTCCCGGCTTTGAAGCGCCAGCGCGCCGAAACCTCGGTGGCCAGGATGCGGTCCGTGGTTTCCGGGAGCGTGGTGTATTTGTCCTTGTCGTAGCCCACAAAGCCGGACTGGGTGGTTTTGAGGACCGTGAGGTCCTTCAGTCCGGCGATGAGGTGGGTGCCGGCGCCGTCGCGCACCAGGACGGCGGTGCGGACTTCCTGGCCGTTGCGCACAAACGAGTGGTGGTGCCCGGAGCCGTGGGCCTGGATGCGGTCCCAGCTGTAGGACTCGGCTTCCCACCGGCCGCCGGTGACCCAGTCGAAGCTGGACGTGAAGTGCTCTCCGAGCCGCAGCAGGAACGCCTCGGGGGAGCCGACGCCGTCACGGGCGAAAGCGAAAATGGTGTTTTTCTGGGTGTCCGTGGCCACCACGTGGGAGTTGTCGCCCTCAAGGTGGGCGGCCTCGAAGTCCCCGCGCAGCTGCGAGGTGACATTCAGGTCCTCGATCTCGTGGCGGCGGGTGTCGCGGGTGATCTTGACGACTCGGACTTCGGCTTTTCCATACTGGTTGGGTCCCAGGATGATGTTGCTCATGGTCGGATTCCCCACTTCATAGGTGTTCGCTGGCTGACGGGCTGGGTGAGGTGCCGGCTGAAGATCTGGCTGGGCTGGTGTGAAGGCCGGCTGACGGCAGGGCTGCGAGCAGGTCTGCGGCGGCGCTCACGGCGATGACCGCCGGGGCCTTTCCCCGCACCTCCGGCAGCCCGATGGGGCACTGGATCCGGTCAATCTCAGCCTCGGCGAAACCTTCCGCGGCCAGCTTCTGCCGGAACCGCAGCCACTTGGCCCGCGAACCGATCAGTCCCACGCGTCCCAGGTCTCCCCGGCGCAGCGCTGCGTGGCAGAGCAGGAAGTCCTCGGCATGGTCGTGGCTCATGATGAACACGTGGGCGCCGGGAGGCAGGTCGCCGAGGAACGAGTCCGGAACCGGGGTGTGCACCGGGCGCACGTCCGCTAGCCCCGAGGTCACGTCGGCCAGCCTCGCGGCATCGAGCTGCTCCCCGCGGCTGTCCACCAGGTAAAGGGTCATGGGCATTCGCGAGAGGATGCGGCCGAGTTCGTAACCAACATGGCCGACGCCGAAAATTGCCACCGTGGGAAGCGACAGGAAAGGTTCCAGCAGCACAGTGACCTTCCCGCCGCAGCACTGCCGGCCGTGATCTGTGGGCGCGTGCTCATTGAGCGCGAACTCGGTGGTGCAGGGCGCGGTGATGCCCCGCGCCATCATGTCCCGGGCCTGGTCCACTACGGTGGCCTCGAGATTGCCGCCGCCAATGCTGCCCCAGGTGGCTTCAGCCCCGACCACCATCTTGGCGCCCGCCTCACGCGGCGCATGGCCGCGCACCCCGGACACGGTGGCCAGGACCGCGGGCAGACCCGCGGACCTCAAGTGCTGCAACGCATCCAGCCAGTCCATGTCAGGGCACTGACGCCGTGGCTGACGGGCGGGAGTCGTGCTGGTTGTACGCGGACTGCGGCGTGAGCCTTTCAATTGCCCAGAACACGGCCTCCGGAGTTGCCGGGCTGGCCAGTTCCACGGAGATTCCGGCGGGACCGAAGGCCGCCACCGCCGCCCGCAGGGCCTCGCGGACGCTGATGGCCAGCATCAGCGGCGGCTCACCCACTGCCTTCGAGCCGTAGACCACGCCGCTTTCGGTGGCCCGTTCGAACAGGTGGACGTTGAATTGCTCAGGCATCTCCGAGAAACTCGGCAGTTTGTACGTACTGGCCGACTGCGTGGTCAGGCGCCCCCGCCCGTCGCCGTCGGACACGTCCCACCGCAGGTCCTCAAGGGTCAGCCACCCCGCGCCCTGCACGAAGCCTCCTTCGATCTGCCCAACGTCGATCAACGGCGAAAGGCTGTCGCCGACGTCGTGCACTATGTCTGCCCGCACCTGACGGTACGTGCCCGTGAACCGGTCCACCTCCACCTCGGTGACCGCCGCGCCGTAACTGAAGTACTTGAACGGCTCGCCCTGCATCCGGGCACTGTCCCAGTGCAGACCCTCCGTCCGGTAGTACCCGGCGGCCCACAGCGGGACCCGCTGGAAGTACGCATCGTGGACCACCTCGGCGAAAGTGAGATCGCGGTCGTGGAACCCGATCCCCGTCACCCTGCCGTCGTGGAACCTCACATCATCCGGGTGGATGTTGAGCTTCCGTGCAGCTACCTCGGCCAGCCTGGAGCTGATCTGCTCGCAGGCGTTTTTTACGGCCCCGCCGTTGAGATCGGCACCAGAGCTTGCCGCGGTGGCTGAGGTGTTGGGCACCTTGTCGGTCCGGGTGGGAGCCAGCCTGATGAACGCCAGCGGCACCCCCAGGGCCGTGGCGGCCACCTGGCGCATCTTGGTGTGCAGGCCCTGGCCCATCTCGGTGCCGCCGTGGTTGATGAGCACGGACCCGTCCTTGTAGACATGGACCAGCGCGCCCGCCTGGTTGAACGCGGTGAGGTTGAAGGAGATGCCAAACTTCACCGGCGTTATCGCGAGCGCCCGCTTAGTGTTCGGATGCGCTGCGTTGAATCCCGCGATGTCCTCGCGCCGCCGCGCCACGTCCGCTCGGTCGAGCAGCAATTCCCAGATCGCGGTCAGCCTTTCCGCGTGGCGCACGGGCTGCCCGTACGGTGTGCTCTGACCTGGCTCGTAGAAGTTCCGGCGGCGGAGCTCGCCCGGCTCGAGGCCCAGCAGCGGCGCGCACCGGCCCAGGAGGTCCTCCATCACCAGCATCCCCTGCGGACCGCCGAAGCCGCGGAACGCCGTCTGCGAGGTTTTGTTGGTCTTCGCGATCCGGCCGTGCACCTCGATGTTGGGGATGAAGTACGCGTTGTCGATGTGGCACACCGCCCTCGCCAGGACGGGTTCGGAGAGGTCAAGGCTCCAGCCGCCGTCACTGGTGAGGGTGGCCTTGAGTGCCTGGATGCGGCCGTCGTGGTCGAATCCTGCCTCCCAGCGTGCGTGGAACGGATGCCGCTTGCCGGTCAGGGTGATGTCCTGGGTGCGGTTGAGTCGGAGCCGGACCGGCCGCCCGGTCAGGCTTGCACCCAGTGCTGCCACTGCAGCGAACCCGTGCGGCTGCATTTCCTTGCCGCCGAACCCGCCGCCCATCCTCAGGCACTGCACCGTCACCTGGTGGCTGGAGAGCCCGAGCACATGGGCCACGATTTCCTGCGTCTCGGTCGGGTGCTGGGTGCTGCACTGCACAAAGACCTGCCCGCCGTCGTCGATGGAGGCCAATGACGCCTGGGTCTCAAGGTAAAAGTGTTCCTGGCCGCCGAACTCGAACTCGCCGCTGAACCGGTGTGCCGCGCCCGCCAGAGCCTTGTCCGGCTCACCCCGGGCCAGCCTGGGCTGGTTGCCCTGAAAGCTGCCGGCGGCAATGGCTTCTGTCAGCGTGAGGAGCGACGGCAGCAGCTCATACTCCACCGCCACAGCCTCAGCGCCCAGCCGTGCCGCCTCCAGCGATTCGCCGAGGACCCAGCACACCGCCTGGCCGTGGAACATGACCTCGGTGGGGAAGAGCGGTTCGTCATGTTTGGTGCCGGAATCGTTGATCCCCGGAACGTCCGACGCCGTCAGCACCTTCACGACGCCCGTAACCTCCAGCGCGGGCCCGGTTTGCATCGAAAGGATCCGCGCATGGGCGTGCGGTGCCTGGACCGGCCACGCGTGCAGCACGCTGCGGGACCGGACCACGAGGTCATCGGTGTAGAGGGCGGTCCCGGTCACGTGCGCGTCGGCGCTCTCGTGCGAAACGGGAACACCGACCACAGGATTGACCGGACGGTCTGCCAGGGATTTCATGAGGCCACCTCCAGCACGGGAGCGTTTTCGGCATGGAACTTCAGCAGGGCCTGCCGGAGCATGGCCGAACGGTACAGCGCGCTCGCACGCATGTCGTCGATCGGCGTGCCCTCGCCCGCCATCACGGCGGCCGCCGCAGCCACAGTGTCAGCGGTCCACGGGCGGCCCGCCAGGGCGTCCTCTGTTGCGGAGGCGCGGATCGGCGTGGCTGCCACACCGCCGAGGCCGATCCGGGCCGAGGCTATGACGCCGTCGGTGATGGTGACTGCGATGGCCACCGACACGCTGGAGATGTCGTCGAAGCGCCGCTTGGCGATTTTATAGAACGCGGTGCTGCCGGCCAGCGGCGTCGGAATCCGCACGGCCCGGAGCACTTCGCCGGGCTTCCGCACGCTCTGCCGGTACCCGGTGTAGTACTCCGAGAGCGGAACCTCCCGCTCACCGGCTGCGGAGGCCAGGACTACCCGCGCGTCGAGGGCCAGGAACACCGGGGCGGAATCGCCGATCGGTGACCCGGTGGCGAGGTTCCCGCCGAAGGTTGCGGCGTTGCGGATCAGGCGGGACGCGAACTGCGGAAACAGCTGGCTAAGGAGCGGCACCCGGCCGTCGAGGCTGTGTTCGGCTTCCGACAGGGTGAGGGCTGCCCCGATCTCGATCGTGTCGCCGTCGAGCTTGACTGACCGCAGCTCCTCGAGGCGGTCGATGGCGAGGACCAGCGGGGGACGGGCGTGCCGGAGGTTCACTTCGACGCCGAGGTCGGTTGCTCCTGCCATGAGTTTTGCGTCCGGGTGTCCCTGCAGGACCTGGAGGACTTCGGCCAGCGTTCCAGGGCGAAGAAACTGCGCGCCGCCTTCTGTCCGCGTGTGCTTCGCGGCCGGGGCCGGCCGGTTCTGGCGGGCCAGCAGCGGATCGGCGGCCGGTGGTGCACCGAGAGCATAGGCCGCATCCCGAATGGGCCGATAGCCCGTGCAGCGGCACAGGTTCCCGCTCAGGGCGTGAAGGTCAAACCCGTTGGGGCCGCATTCGTGATCGGTGGCATGCTCTTCACCCACGGCGCCGGTCCCGGTTTCCTTTTGTGCCTGGGCGGGGCTGCGGTCCGGGCGGTAGTACTCGGCCGCCATGGAGCAGATGAAGCCTGGGGTGCAGTATCCGCATTGGGATCCGCCCCGGTCCACCATTTCCTGCTGGACCGGATGGAGGTCTTCCCGGGCGGCGCCGGGCACGGATACCGTACCGAGGCCTTCGGCTGTGATGATTTCCTGGCCGTCAAAAGCCAGGGCCGGAGGCAGACACGCATTCACCGGGGTCCAGCGGCTGCGGTCCGGCCCGTCCGGCCGGGCCACCAGGACCGCGCAGGCCCCGCATTCGCCCTCGGCGCAGCCTTCCTTGGCGCCGGTCAGGCCCTCCCCGCGCAACCAGTCGAGGAGCCGGGTGTGCGGGCTGGTGCCGCTGCAATCGCGGGGCTGCCCGTTCACGACTACCTTAATTCCGTCCATGCTTCATCCTTACTGCGCGTGGGCCGGAAAGCCAGAGCTTGGGAACCGGCGTGTTCTGACCCATATAGTCGTGGAATGGAACAGCGGATTTTAGGCAAGACCGGACGTAGCGTTTCCGTCGTGGGACTGGGCACCTGGCAGCTGGGCGCGGACTGGGGGAACGTGGACCCGGCCCAGGCCCAGGCAATCCTGGCGGCATCGGCGGAGGCAGGGGTCAACTTTTTTGACACCGCCGACGTCTACGGTGACGGCAGGAGCGAGCAGGCCATCGGAACGTTCCTCGCCGGGAACCCCGGGCTGGACATCACCGTGGCCACCAAAATGGGCCGGCGCGTTGACCAGCGGCCTGAGAACTATACGCTGGCCAACTTCCGCCAGTGGGTGGACCGGTCCCGGAAGAACCTGGGCACGGACACCCTGGACCTGGTCCAGCTGCACTGCCCGCCGACTCCGGTGTACAGCAACGCCGAGGTCTATGACGCCCTGGACACGCTGGTGTCCGAGGGTGCCATCCGCCATTACGGCGTCAGCGTGGAGCGCGCCGACGAGGCCCTGGAAGCAATCCGCCACGGGGGAACCGCCTCCGTACAGATCATCCTCAACGCCTTCCGCCTCAAACCCCTGGATGAGGTCCTTCCCGCAGCAAAGGCAGCAAACGTGGGCATCATCGCCCGTGTACCGCTCGCATCCGGGCTGCTCTCCGGAAAGTACACCAAGGAAACCGCCTTCGCCGGGGACGACCACCGGAACTTCAACCGCAATGGCGGCTCCTTCGACGTCGGGGAGACCTTCTCCGGCGTGGACTTTGAACTGGGACTCAAAGCCGTGGCGGAGTTTGAACAGCTGGTCCCGCCCGGAGCCGCCACCGCGCAGGCGGCCATCGCGTGGATCGCAGCGCAGGACGGCGTCAGCACCGTGATCCCCGGCGCGCGCAGCGTGGAACAGGCGACCACGAACGCGGCTGCGGCTTCCGTGCAGGTCACCGAAGAGTTCGACGACGGCGTCCGCTGGATCTACGACCACTACTTCCGCGACGCCATCCACCCCCGCTGGTAGAAGTGTGACGCGATCAGATGAGGAGCTTTCCATGACCACTCCACAGCTGCCGGCACGCATTGCGGTGGTGACCGGGGCCGGTTCCGGAATTGGCCGGGAAGTGGCCCGGCAGATGCTGGCCGACGGCTACCGGGTGGCGCTCGCCGGGCGCCGGGAGGCCCCGTTGCTGGACACGGCGGACGGCCATCCGGAAGCGCTGGTGGTGCCGTGCGACGTCACCCGGCCCGACGACGTCGAGCACCTGTTCGGCAGCGTCGTCCGGCGGTGGGGGCGGGTGGACGTCCTGTTCAACAATGCGGGTATGTTCGGCCCGGCGGCGTCGGTGGACGAGATCAGCCTTTCCCAGTGGGAGGAGGTCCTGGCCGTGAACCTGACCGGCTCCCTGCTGTGCGCCGGCGCGGCGGTCAGGGCCATGAAGGCCCAGGTCCCGCAAGGCGGCAGGATCATCAACAACGGGTCAATTTCTGCCCACTCGCCGCGGCCCCGGACGGTGGCCTACGCCGTCACCAAGCACGCCATGAGTGGCCTGACCAAAAGCATCGAGCTGGACGGGCGGGCCTTTGGCATCACGTGCGGGCAGATAGACATCGGCAATACCGCCACCGACATCATGGACACTATTGGCGTTGGTTCCGGCGCGCTCCAGGCTGACGGCTCGCGGAAGGTCGAGCCGATGTTCCCTGTGGCGGACGCAGCCCGGGCGGTGCTGATGATGGCGGGCATGCCGGCGTCGGCAAGTGTCGGGTCCGTGGTGATTACGGCAGCGGGAATGCCGTTCATCGGGCGGGGCTGACATCGGGCGGGGCTGAGCGGGACCGGCTCAGCTGCCCCGGTAGGTGGAGTAAGCGAACGGGCTGAGGAGCAGCGGCACGTGGTAGTGCGCTTCGCTCTCTGCCAGGCTGAACGTGAGGGCCACCTCCGGGAAGAAGGCTTCGGTGCCGTTGGCGGCAAAGTACTTTCATGGGTGGTGACGTGGGAGGTGCTCATGTGCCCATCAGCCCTTCGAGTCGGAGCAGCGCGATTTCCCGCAACTGCCGGCCAATGATCGGTTCTTCCTGTTCCGGGGTGTTGGCGAGCCGCGTGGTGAGCGCGGCGAGGATCTCCGCCCGGCTGCGGCTGGCCGCCCGGATCAGGAAGACCCGCCCGAATTTCTCCTCGTAGGCCTGGTTGCCTTCCGCCAAAGCCTGCTCGACGGCGGCATCGGCCGCCCCCAGCCCGGCCTGCTCTGACCGGGACAGCCTGGCCTCGGCGCTGTCGCCCTGTGCGCGCTCGCCGATCCTTGGATGGCGGGCCAGCGCCGCCTCGATTTCCGTGCGGGTAAACGGGTCAGCTGCGTCGTTCGCGGCAGCCAGGAGTTCCGCAAGGCTGGAGTACGGCCTGCCGTCGGCGAGCTCATCAAGCCACCGGGGGATGTCCAGGCAGGGGCGAAGGAAATCGACAGCCTCCCGCCGGCCGGCCGCATTGAACTCTTCGAGCTGCATGGTTTCAGCATATGAACCCAGGGCCGGGGTGTCTGTTCCTGCCGGGCCGGAGGGATGCGAGCCATAACAGCAGGTGGACAGTATTTAGACCTCTGTCATATCAATCACGCCTGAATTAGTATTTCCCATTGCCGAATCGGTGCCATAAGGTTGCGGATGTCGCTGACGTGATGCCCGGCACATCGTGCGGTTGTCAGCCACCGTAATTCCCGGGCTACCCGCGCCCCCACGGCTACCAAGGCCAAAGATATGTGAAAGAGAGTCACCGTTGACTAAAGCTGCCTATAACGTCCAGGACGTTATCGACAACACGCCCATGGGGGTGAAGCGCTGGTCCGTCATCGCCCTGTGCTTCATTGTTGCCCTGCTGGACGGTTTTGATACCCAGTCCATTGCCTTCATCGGCCCGGCCATCGCCGAGGATTTCGGCCTGCAGGCCACGGACATGACCTGGGTGATCACCGCCAGCACCATCGGCATGTGCGCCGGGGCCATGACGCTGGGCACTTTCGGTGACCGGATCGGCCGCAAGAAGACGATCATCCTCGCATTGGCCCTCTTTGGCGTCTTTTCCCTGGCCGGCGCCTTCGCCCAGACGCTCGAACAGATCATCGTCCTCCGGTTCCTGATCGGCCTCGGCATGGGCGGCGCAACGCCGGCACTCCTGGCCCTGACCGCGGAGTTCAGCCCGAAGGCCCGCCGCGGAACGTTTATGACCCTGGTGCTGCTTGGCCTCCCGGGCGGCGCGCTGCTCGGCGGCCTGGTGGCAGCGGCCTGGCTCCCCGTGATGGGCTGGCGCGGCATCTTCCTGGTGGGCGGCGTGCTTCCGCTGGCGCTGCTCCTCGTGTGCCTCAAAATGCTCCCCGAGTCCCCGGTGTTCCTGGCTACCAAGCTGACGCCCGCTGCCCAGGCCCAGGCGCGCAAAATCATGGCTGCCATCTCCGGAAAGCCGGTGGATCCGGACGTCGAGCTTGTCACTGAAGACAAGAAGGAGGAAAAGAGCTCCATCTCGGCCCTGTTCTCCGCCAAGTACCGCATGGTCACCATCGCCGTCTTCGCCACGTACCTGCTGAACTGGATCGCCTGGTACCTGCTGCTGCTCTGGATGCCTACAGCCCTCAAGACGCTGGGTCTGGCAGCGTCACAGGCGGCCATGGGCACCGTGACCGTCAACGGCGCCTTCATCCTCTTCGCCATTCCGCTGTCCATCATCCTGCCCAGGGTCAACCCCCGGAAGCTGCTGCTGGCCATGTTCGGCGCGGGGATCCTCGTGGCGCTGGGCCTGGGCCTGGCCGGTTCCAACTTCGCCCTGGTGTTCATCCTGATCGGCCTGGCCGGCTTCGGCATCGGCGGGCAGCAGTTGGCCCTGAACTACCTGATTGCGAATGCATACCCAACCCAGTTGCGCGCCACGGCAACCGGCTGGGGCATCGGCATCGGCCGCCTCGGCTCCATTGTGGGCTCAGCCCTTGGCGGGCTCATCCTGGCCGGCTTTGGCGCCTCGGGTTACTTCATGACCCTGGCCGTGCCGCTGGTGCTCGCCGCCCTGGCCACCCTGCTGGTGCGCAACTCCGTTGCAGCCGCCGCGGTGGAGACCGCCGCAGTAGAAACCGCGGCTGCCGAGGTCGAAAGCGGACCGTCGGCACCGCTGGAGCGTGAACCTGCCCGCTAAGCCCGCGTAGGCGCGGCTGCCGCAGGGGGCAGCTTTAACGGAAGCGGACGACGCCGGGAGGTCCCGGCGTCGTCCGCTTCAGTTTTGCCTGAGGTACTGGGGAACTTAGTCCTGGTATACCGCGATGAAGCGGCCCACAACGCCGCCCGTGCGCAGCTTGTCGATGGCCTGCGGGATGTCCGCCTGGGTGATGAGGTTCATCGGCGGGTTCAGCTGGCCCGACTTCATCAGGGCGTAGAGGTTCTCGAGGTCTTCCTTGGTGCCCGACTTGGAACCCTTGATGGAGAGCTGGTTGACGATCAGCGGGTAGGTGTTAATGGTGGCTTCGAGGCGGCCCATGCCCACCTGCACCAGCGTGCCGAACTCGGCGAGCGTCTCGAGCGCGGCGGCCGTGGTGCTGCCGAAGCCGGCGTAGTCAACGATCAGGTCGAGGTTCTTGTCCTTGAAGGCCTCGATGGAGTCGGCGACTCCTGCCAGGCCGATCTCGTCGGCGAGCTTCTGGGTCTCGGGGTTCACCTCGGCGCCGTAGACCTCCGCGCCGGCGATGACGGCGACGCGTGCCCCGATGTAGCCGAGGCCGCCCAGTCCGATCACGCCCACCTTCATGCCCGCCTTGGCTCCGCCAACAGCCATGATGGCGTGGTATGCGGTGAGCCCGGCGTCAGTTGCCATGGCCCCGAGCTCAAACGAGACCTCGTCGGGCAGCTTCACCAGGTTGTCGTCCGTGGCGAGCAGCTTGGGGCCGAAGCCGCCGTCCCACTTGCCGTAGCCAATGGCGTCGCCGTCGCTCATCACGGGGGAGAGGCCCACCCGGTCGCCGACCTTCCAGTGGTCCATGCCTTCGCCCACTCCGGTGATGACACCGGCGTTCTCGTGGCCCATGGTGCGGGGAAGAACCGGGAACAGCGGCATCCACCCGGCGTCGTCAATGGCGGTGACGTCAGAGTGGCATACGCCTGCGGCCTTGACGCTGACAACCACCTGGCCCGGACCCGCCGTGGGTTCAGCCACCTCGTTGAGTGCAAGCGGGTTATTGGTTCCGGTGAACTGCCATGCCTTCATGGGGCGTCTCCTTAGCTCTTTTGTGAAATCACTTCATGCATATGCATGCACTTATGCTTACTGTACGCAGTTCCCGGCGGGTGGACCCCGAACGTGACGGGGTCGTCAGGAGGGTGTGCCCCGGGGCACACAAAAGAAGCGGACGACCGCTGGAACCCGATGGGGTCCCGGCGACGTCCGCTTCTTTGGTTTTGGTGTGGAGCCGTTAGACGGTGACGAGCTGGCGGTCGTCGCTGCGGACGGTCAGCGTGAAGGTGTTGGGGCCGCTGGCGTGGACCGCGATGCGGCACTTCGTGGTGTTTGCCTTGGCAGAAAGGTCCTGCGCTGCAGCGTCAAGGGTGTGATCGACCGCGGTGCGGTCCCAGATTTTGAGGGTCACAGAGTGGCTGGAATCAAACGTCATTGTCAGTACTTTCGCTCTAGCAGTTGACGGCCCGGTCATCCTTGATAAGGCCGCATCCTCGTCGGTGAGGATTGCTGGTTTAGGTGTGCGGGGCACGGGGCCCTTACTTCATGGTTCATGGTGAGCCGGTGCTGTGGCAACCAAAACGGCGAAAGTGTGATGGATTGCACGTTCGTGTCGTGCGCCTGTTACGCCGGTTCAGGGGCGCCGGCGAGCGTGCTCAGTAAACAAAAATGTCGATCCACGCGCGGTTGTGCGCGTGCAGCAGGACCAGGAACAGCACAAAGTCGAAGAGCAGGTGGATAGCCACGATGTAGGTCAGTGAGCGGGTGAGCGTAAAGAGCTTCGCCTGGAGCAGTGCGAACGGGAAGATGAAAAACGGCGCCCACGCGTGGAACCCGAGCTCCCAGAGGAATGACGTAAAGAGGACCGCCTGGAGCAGGTTGGCCTGCCAGTCGGGGAGGTGCCGGCGCAGGAGTGTGAACGCGGTGCAGATGAAGAACAGTTCGTCCCAGATACCCAGCGCGTTGGTGCCCAGGAACAGCCTGCCGATGCCCTCCGGATCGCTGACGGCCGGCCAGTTCTGATAGACGCCCGTGCTGATCATGTAGACAGGGAGCACCGCATAGCCCAGTGCCGGGACGGCCAGCAGGTACCACTTCTCGGCGCGGGTCCAGGGCTCGTCGGTCCGAAGGGGGAAGCCGATGGCATGGTCCTTGGTGGCGAACCGGGAGACCAGGTACGGAATGCCGACAGCCACGATCATGGCCGTGCCCATGACCAGCATGTGCCCGGTGCTGATGTCCGTGGTGATGGGGACGGCGCTCATGGCCGTCAGGCCCACGCCGATCAGGGCGAGGTCGAGCAGCAGGCGGCGGCTGATGAATCCGGCCAGTAGCAGGGCGGCGCCGAGGAGGATAAATCCGACGAGCCGGTTTTCCAGGGCAAAGAGGGTAAAGCCTGACGCCGATACGAGCGTTGCCGGAATCAGCCGCAGCGATGTGCCGGCCGGCATGGTGGCGGGGCTCGGCCTGACGTCGGATTCTGTTTTGGAGCGCTGGCTCATGCTGGCCTCCGTGGACGGACTCGGGCTGGCGGTGCTGGGTGGTTCCTCCAGCTTACCCGGGGCGCCCCGGCGTCTCTCTGAAAACCTTGACGCGCGTGCATGGCAGGCGTATCGTACAACCAAATGGTTGTATATCAGCTCAGTGATGCGGACGTTGACCGCCTGTTCCAGGCCCTCGCGGACGCTACCCGCCGGGACATCGTCCGGCGGGTGACCCTGGCGGAGTATTCCGTCTCCGGCCTTGCTGCGCTCTACGCCATGAGTTTCGCCGCCGTCCAGAAGCATGTGGCGGTGTTGGAGCGCGCTTCCCTGGTCACCAAGGAGAAGCGCGGAAGGGAGCAGATCGTGCGGGGCAACCACGACGGTTTGGCGAAGGCCCGCCGGCTGCTCGATGAGTATGAGGCGATCTGGCTGCAGCGGGCCGATCGGATCGCGGACATTCTGGCTGAAGGATAAGGAAGGTACGGCAATGCCTGTTATCAGTTCCACCAAGAATCTCGAGGCACTCAGCCTCACCCTCGTCGCCGAGTTCGACGCCGCCGTCGAACGCGTCTGGCAGATTTGGGAAGACCCCCGGCAGCTTGAGCGCTGGTGGGGCCCGCCCAACTATCCGGCCACGTTTGACCGGTTCGACTTCCAGCCCGGAGGAAAGGCCGACTACTACATGACCACCCCGGAAGGCGAGAAGCCGCGGGGCTGGTGGAAATTCAGAACCATTGAGGCGCCGCGCAGGCTCGAATTTGATGACGGCTTCGCTGACGAATCCGGAGTGCCCGTGGATGCCATGGGCAGTGCCCATGCCGCTGTTGACCTTGAGGACATCGGTGGCCGCACCCGCATGACCATCATGTCCACTTTCGATTCCGAAGAGCGGATGGAAGAGATGGTCAAGATGGGCATGGAGGAAGGCATGAAGGAGGCTCTGGGCCAGGTCGATGCAATCCTCGCCGAGCACGCCCGCACCTGAGCGCGGCTCGACGGTTTCACCCAGAAGGCAGGGGTGCGCGCGGCGGGATTTCCCGCGGCGCGCACCCCTGCCTTTGTGGCGACCTGGGTCAGCCGGCGACGGGTGCTACTTGGTGGCCGGTGCTACTTGGTGACCAGGAGTCCGGTGTCCCAGTTGAAATCCTCGAACGCCGGGTTGGCCTGCATGGTCATGAGGACGAACTGGAAGCCCTCGAGTTCGCGGGAACGCTTGAGCGGCCCGACTGCCAGTGGGCGCATGCCGGCCGCGCTGACAAAGGTGCTTACCGCCTCGGTTGCGGCGGCGTCGTCACCGGTGATGAAGACGTCCAGGGGCTGGCCGCCTGATTCGCCCGCCACAAGCGTGCCCGCGAAGGTGGTGTTGAAGGCCTTGACCACGTTGGCGCCGGCCGGAGACAGGGCTGCGATTTCTTCAGCGGCCGAGGAGCCCGGGGCCACGACCAGGGAATCGAAAGTCTCGAAGTCGACCGGGTTGGTGATGTCCACGATGGTCTTGCCCGCGAGCTGGTCGCCGTACGCGGTGACCACTGGTTTGGCGGCTTCGAACGGGACGGCGAGGATCACGATGCTGCCCTGCGGGGCGCTGGCGGTGGTGCCGAACGTGACGCCGGCGCCGAGTTCCGTGGCGAGCGCCTGGGCCTTGGCCGCATCCTGGCCGAGGATCTCGACCTGCTTGCCTGCAGCGACGGCGCGGGTGGCGATGCCACGGGCCATGTTGCCGTTACCGATGATGGTGATGTCAGGCATGGTGTTCTTCTAATCCCGTAAAGTTGAAGAGTCAAGTATTTTCTTCCAGTTATTTTGGGGTACCGGGCCCGGTCATGGCTCGGTAGGCTTGCCCCATGCACGGGAGCGAGCCATGACCCAGCGAAGCTATCCGGAGGGCGTGCCCTCCTGGATCGACACCCGGCAGCCTGATGTCCGGGCAGCCGCTGACTTCTACGGCGGGCTGTTTGGCTGGACGTTCGAGGAGGCCATGCCGCCAGGCGCGCCGGGTACCTATCTCATCGCCAAGCTGGACGGCAGGGACGTCTGCGGCCTGACCGGCACGGAGGGCGGTGCCGCGGCCTGGAGCACGTACATTGCCGTGGACGACGCGGATTCCGCAGCCCGGCGGCTGGCGGCCGCCGGTGCCACCGTGGTGTCAGCGCCCGCCGATGCCGGAGAGGGCGGCCGCGGTGCCGTGCTCACCGATCGCCAGGGAATTGAATTCCGGATCTGGCAGGCCAGACGGCGGCTGGGTGCGCAGGCGGTCAACGAACCCGGATCGTGGAACTTCAGCGACCTCCACACGTCCGACGTTGGTGCGGCCATGGCGTTCTACCGGGAAGCGTTCGGCTGGGAGTTCGACGACCTGGGCTTCGGGACGATGGTCCGCAGGCCGGGCTATGGCGACCACCTCGAGGCCACAACCGATCCGGACATCAGGCAGCGGCAGGCTGACGTAAACACGCCGCCCGGATTCGAGGACGCTGTCGCCTGGTTCGCACTTGCCGCCCCGGGTGAACCGCCACACTGGCACGTCGCCTTCGCCGTGGCCGACCGGGGCCGGACGGTCGCTGACGCAAAGCGGCTCGGTGCCCGGATCCTCAGCGAGGACGACACCGAGTGGACACGCGCCGCGTTGATCCGCGACCCGCAGGGAGCGGAATTCACCGCCAGCCAGTTCACGCCGCCGTCGGGCTGAATGCGCCTTAGGCAGTTTCCAGTCCGTTGGCCTCGTAGGCCGCCCTGGCTTCGGGGCCATGCAGGAAGTCGCGCAGCTCCGCGGCGCCCGCAGGCTGGTCCGCCAGCAGGGACGCAGGGGTGCCCAGCGCCGTCGAGAAGTCCGTGTACTCCTGGATGGCCTCCGGAAGCGGGCCGATGATGACGGACTCCGGCACGAGGACAAGTTCGCTGAGCTGGTGGATGGCGAGGTCGGCGCGGCCGTCCAGCAGCGCCAATGCCGTTGGTCCTGAATCGACCACGGTGGCTTTGGCTTTGACCTGCTCCGCAATCCCGAGCCGTTCCAGCAGTCCGGCGAAGTAGATGCCGCTGGGTCCGCTGCGGGAGTAGGCCACCGAGCGGGCGCTGGTCACCGCGCTTACGAACGCGTCCACGCTGCTGATGTCCGGGATCGCTGCCTCCGGCGCAACGGCAACGCCGACGCCGGTCCGGGCAACGGGCTTGGGGTCCGCCATAACACCGGCCGTCACGAGGTCCGCCAGCGAGCCGGTGATCCCAACCATCACATCCGGCCGGGCTCCCGACTCGATCCGCGTCAGCAGCCGGAACGTTGGCTCATAGACGGCCTCGACCGGTGGCCCGCCGGCCCGGAGGTACGCGGGCAGGATAGTGCCCTCGACTGCCTGTTTGAGCGCAAAGGCGCAGAGCAGCGTGAGGGGCCGGGCGTCGCGGCTGGCAGGGTGGGCGTTCATGTGGGTCCTCAAAAGTAGGGCGCGGTGCCTAAAGTACCGCGCGCTCCCTCAAGACTTACCCTGTGGGAGCGCGCACTGATAACTGTGACGCCCGGCCCGATATTGCCCGCCTGAAGATTGTCCGCCCCGGAGCCAAACATGACGCTATCTCACTTAATGTCGGTTTTACCGGGACCCTCTCTCACTTTCTTGAAGAAAGTGAGAGAGGGTCGCTGTTTTTCCCGCATCAAGTGAGAGAGCGTTGGTGATCAGCCTCGGGTGAGGCGACGGCTGGCAAAGATCAGACAAACAGATCAGAGAATCAGTGGGTCAGGTCCTTGCCCTTCGTTTCGGGGATGGTGAACACAAACGCGATGCTGATGACGAGCAGGACCACCGCGTAGACGTTGAACAGGTTGGGCTGCCCGATGGAACCAAGCCAGGCCTGCAGATACGGTGCGGTGCCGCCGAAGAGTGCCACGCAGATGGAGTAGGGGACGCCCACTCCGACGGTACGGATCTTGGTGGGGAACAGTTCAGCGTAAACGGCCGGGACGATCGCTGCGCTGCCGGCGATGAAGAACAGCATCACGGACATGGTGACGGCGAGTTGCCAGGGGGAGTCCTTGAGCAGCCACGTCATGGGGAAATGGAGCAGGGCGGCGCCCGCGGCGCTCATGATCATGACGGGCTTGCGGCCGATCCGGTCCGACAGCCTGCCCCAGAACGGCAGGGCGGCGATGAACAGGACGTTGGCGATCACGCTGGCCCAGAGGGCTTCGCCGCGGTCCATCTTCAGGACGGAGGACGCATAGCTGGGGGTCACGACGCCCCAGATGTAGTAGGAGACAGTCAGGCCGACGGTCAGGCCGATGACCTGCAGGGCCTGCTTGCGGTGCTTGTAGATCTGCGGCCACATGGGCTCGTGCTTTTCCTTGGGTGATTCTGCTTCGAAGGCCGCCGTTTCCTTCATGCGGGCCCGCATCAGCAGCGCGTAGAGGCCCAGTGCGCCACCGATCAGGAACGGGATCCGCCAGCCCCAGGCGTTCATGTCGGACGTGCTCAGGACGTTGGACAGGATGGCGCCGAGCATGGTTCCGGCCAGGATGCCCGCGGTGCCCGAAGTGTAAATCAGGGTTGCCCAGAAGCCGCGCTTTTCCTTGGGTGCCATCTCGGAGAGGTAGGTCTGCGACGACGGCAGCTCGCCGCCGTGGGCCAGGCCCTGGATGAGCCGGGCCACCAGCAGCAGGACGGAGGCGAAAGCTCCCACCACTTCAAAGGTGGGGGCGATGCCGATCAGCAGGCTGCCGAGGGCGGCGAGGCCCACTGCAAAGGTCATCGAGGTCTTGCGGCCGATGCGGTCGCCGATCCAGCCGAACACAAATCCGCCGAAGGGCCGGGCAACGAAGCCCACGGCGAAGATCGCCAAGGTGGCCAGGAAGGCCGACGTCGGGTCCGCCTTGCTGAACAGGGCACTGGCAATGAAGGGTGAGAACGTGGCGTAGATGGCCCAGTCGTACCATTCAACGGCGTTGCCGATGCCGGTGCCGACGAGCGTCCGCAGGTGGGACTTGTGTACTTGGACGTCAGCTGGGACGCCTGCAGTTGTGGTCATGGTGTGCTCCGGGAGGTTCTAGTGGGCCGAGGCCAGGGCTGCGATGCGGGAGACGGCCAGCTCTGTATAGAGCGCAGTTCCGTCGGAGAGGACGCCGTCGTCAAAAGTGGCGTACGGGGAGTGGTTGAAGGCAGTGGCGTTATGGTCTGCGCCGGGGGCGACGGCGCTGAGGCCGATGAACGTTCCCGGTACTTCCGCGAGGACCCTGGAGAAGTCCTCGGAGCCCCCGAGCGGAGTGGCCCAGCGGGAGAGGCGCGAGGTTCCAAAGAGATTCTCAATGGTCTTCTCGGCAGTATGTGTCTCGTCAACATCGTTGATGGTGGCGGGATATTCGTGACGGTAGTCTACGTCCACCTCCAGCCCGTGGGCAGAGGCGATCCCCTTCAGCAGTGTGGGGACGGCGGTCATCATTCGTTCCCGGGAGGATTCCGAGAACGTGCGGATGGTCGCTTCGATGCTGGCTGATTCCGGAATGATGTTGCGCTTGGTGCCGGCCTGGAGGACGCCCACCGTCAGGACAACCGGATCGAAGACGTTGAACTGGCGGGTGATCATGACCTGCAGGGCGGTCACCATTTCGGCTGCCGCGGTCACCGGATCCTTGGCAATATGCGGCGCCGAGCCGTGGCCGCCTGCGCCCAGTACAGTGACGGTGAGCGCGTCTGACGCGCTGAGCATCACCCCTGACTTGGTGGCAAACCGGCCGTGGGGCTCCAAGGCCGAAAAGACGTGCATCCCGTAAGCGGCATCAACCCGGCGGCCTGCCGCGTCCAGCACACCCTCGGCAATCATGTGGGATGCGCCGTCCCAGCCTTCTTCACCCGGCTGGAACATCAGGACAACGTCGCCGGCCAGCTGGTCCCGGCGCTCGGCCAGCAGGGTGGCCGCTCCCGCGAGCATGGCAGTGTGGAGGTCGTGGCCGCAGGCATGCATGGCGCCCTCAACCTTGGACGAGAACTCCACCCCCGTCCGTTCCTGCACGGGAAGGCCGTCCATATCGGCGCGGAGGAGGACCGCCGGCTTCGCCTCATTTTTCGCGGCAAGCGCAGAAGGTGCGGTGCCCCGCAGGACCGCGGTGACCGACGTCGTGCTCTTGCCCAGGGTGATTTCGAACGGCAGGCCGTCAAGCGCCTTGAGGACCTTTTCCTGGGTCCGGGGCAGCTGCAGGCCGGTCTCGGGTTCCTGGTGCAGCCCACGACGAAGCTGGACAAGCTCTGCCTGCAGCTCCTGGGCGTCGGCGGTAATTGACATCTGCTCTCCTTCTGGAAATGCGGCCGTTGTTGCTCTGCTGTCCATTGTGGGGTGACGTGGTTCACAGGCGTCGAACTAACTGGAAAAAATCAAAAGTATGCTGGGAAATGCAGAATTCATTCAATGCAACGGAAGGTTGGTGCGAAGTGATGCTCAGTGAAGAGGACCTGGCCCTTATCAACGTCCTGCAGGTGGCGCCCCGCATCAGCTGGTCCGACGCGGCGGAAGTGCTGGGGGTACATGCCACCACGCTGGCCGCGCGCTGGGACAAGTTGAAGGCTGCGGGCGCTGCCTGGACCACCGCACACCTGATTGGCGATCCCAAACAGATGTGCTTGGCGCTGGTGGATGTGGACTGCGAAATGCGGCTGCGCGCCGAAGTCACCGCCGAGCTGGCCGCCATCCCGGACGTGGTCACGGTGGAGGAAGCCGCGAGCAACAGGGACCTCATGCTGACGGTCATTTCGCCCACGTTGGAGCAGTTCACGGACCACGTTCTGCCCCGGTTCAAGGAAATCCCGGGACTGCTGAAATACCGCACCTCGCTGGGCACCCGCCTGCACTCCGCCGGCCATGTGTGGCGGCTGAACGCGCTGGATCCCGCGCAGCAGAATGCCTTGCAGGCAATGGTTGGCCAGGATGCGGCCCATGCGGGACCGCGCTCCGGCGGCCCGCTGCCGCCAAGCCACATGGACCTGATTCCGTTCCTGGCGCGTGACGGGAGGGCGAGCGCAGCCGACATTGCCCGGAGCCTGGGCCGAAGCCCGGCGACGGTGCAGCGGCAACTGAACAGGGTCATATCCAGCGGCCCGCTGACCTTCCGGTGCGACGTTGCGCAGAACCTCTCCGGCTACCCGGTGAGCTGCCAGTGGTTCGCCAACGTCCCGCCCGGCCAGCACGAGGCTGCCGCAGCGGAACTTCGCGGCCTCCGGACAGTCCGGCTCAACGCATCCACCAGCGGGAGGACTAACTTCGTCATCCTCATGTGGCTCAAGTCGCTGGCGGATGTCATGAACGCCGAGCTGGCCCTCCAGCAACGCATTCCGGAGATTGAGCTCGTGGAAAGCGCTGTAATCCTCAGCAGGGCCAAGCGGATGGGCTGGATGCTGAACCCGGATTCGACGGCGAGCGGCGCGGTGGTTGTAGCCGACGCCGGGGTGCCGGCCCTGGGGCTTCCCTGACCGCCGGTGCCTTAGGAATACTGGAAACCTGGGGAATGAGGCGGACAGGGAGGCAGCGGGGCGATGGGCGGGTCAGGCGAACTTCGACGGCGGCTGGAACGTGGAGCGGAGCTGCGCTCCTACCGCGGAGCGGGCATCAGTGCCGATGAGGAAGCCGAACTTGAGGCGGCAGAGGCGAAGGAGCGAGAGAAGCGCAAGAAGGTGGACGATGCCCGGCGGGTGGAATACCTGATCAGGGACGCCATGGCGCAGGGAAAGTTCGACAACCTCAAATACGCGGGCAAACCCATCCCGGGGCTGGGTGAGGCTTACGATCCCGACTGGTGGGTCAAAGGCCTGATCCAGCGTGAGAACCTCAGCGGACTGGGTCCCAAAGCCATTCTGCTCCGCACCGAGGACGCCGAACTGGACGGCCGGCTCGATGCCCAGTTCACAGAAAAGCAGGTCCGTGACCTCCTTGCGGACTTCAACGCCCGGGTCATTGACGCCCGGCGCCAGCTCCAGGGCGGCCCGCCCGTCATTACCAAAACGCGGGACGTGGACGCCGAAGTGGCCCGGTGGCACGAGCGGCGCGCGGCCCGCGCCCTGGCCGCCCGGCCGGAGCCGAAGCGCTCTTGGTGGCAGCGGCTCTGGCGCGGAACAACTTAGCGCCTGCCTCCCTGGAAGCCGGCATCAGGCGGCAGGTCCGGCGGGAGCGGCGGCTCGGACGGGTCCGGCTCGGGTTCAGGATCGGGCTCCGGCTCCGGCTCAGGCTCGGGTGCCGGCGGGGCCGGTTCAGGAACGGGAGCAGGTGCCGGCTCGGGAGCGGGGGCGGGCGGCGGCGCTGGTGCAGGCGGCGGTTCGGGTGCCGGAGCCGGTGATTCCGGAGCCGGTGATTCCGGAGCCGGTGGTGCCGGAACCGGTGATTCCGGAGCCGGGACCGGGGCAACGGCTGCCGGGGCGGCAGGAGGGGGCGCAACCCAGGGGGTGGTGGGCGCGACCGGAGCGTAGTAGGTCGGTTTCATCATGGCAGCCGGTGGCGGCGGGAACGGGTTCGCCGGATACAGCGGAGCCGCCTTCAACATGTAATTGACCCATTGCGGCCCGGCAATCATCCAGCCATCCAGCCGGGGGTAGAAGGTCCCGTTGATGGTGACGTTCTGGCCGGAGCGTTTCTGGCCCTCCAGCGCATCACCAAAGAAGGACGCGGTGGACAGGCCCGACGTGTATCCCACTACCCACGTGGATCCGTTGTTGTTCGAGGTGCCGGTCTTGGCGGCAGTCGGCATCTTGTCGTGGATCTTCGGGTTGATCCAGAAGCCGGAGCCCTTGACCAGCACATCCTGCAGCACCGAGTTGACGCCCCGGGCAACGTCAGGCTTCACAGCGTCCCGGCATTCGACGTTCTGGGCCGGGAGCTTGCCCCCGGTGGCATCGATGATTTCCACGAGGGCTATGGGGTTGCAGTACTTCCCGTCGCTCGCGAATGTGGCGAACGCGTTGGCCATATGCAGGGGTGCCACGCCGATGGCGCCCAGCAGGTTGCCCAGCTGGTGCATGTTGATCGGGGCGCCATCCAGCCCGCTGTGCAGGCCTACGGCGTCGACCATTTTCTGGATGCCGCAGAAGTCCAGCTGGGTTGCGGAGGCGAAGGTGGCGGTGTTGATGGAGTTGTACAGCCCGTAATTTATGGGCATTTTGCGGTAGAAGCCCTCTTCGGCGTTCTGCAGGTCATCGGCAGCGCCCAGTTCAGGATTGTTCTGTGCCGTGCTGTAGGCGCCCATCACCTTTCCGCAGCTGGACCGCCACGGGAATCCCAGCGGGTAGACCCGACGGGAAGCGTCCACTTCTGCCGTGATTGACTTGCCTTCATTCAGCCACTCAGCGAACGTAAACGGCTTCATGGTGGACCCGGGCTGGAAGCCACCGGCTCCGTTGAGGTCATTGCCCTGGGGATCCCTGGCATCAACGTTGAAGTTCAGGTGGGTATCGAACTTCCCGGGTTCGGCCAGGAATACAGTGTTCTGCGCCATGGCCAGGATCTTGCCGGTGCCCGGCTGCACGGTGGTCAGGGCGGCTCCCCATCGGTCCGGGTTGGGACCCGCCGTACCGTCCACCTGAGCCTGGGCCGCTGCCTGCAGCCTGCTGTCCAAGGTGGTGGTGATGGTCAGGCCGCCGCGGTAGAGCTTTCGCTGCCGTTCGATCAGGCTCGTTCCGAAGGCGGGGTTGTTGAGGATCAGGTGTGAGATGTAGTCGCAGAAATAGGGTGCCATGGTGGCATTAGCGCAGCCCTGCCGCTCCGGACTGATCTTCAGCTCGATGGGGGTGGCCACGGCCTCGTCGTGCTGGACCTGGGTGATCTTGTCCAGTTTGAGCATCTCGTCGAGCACCTGGTTGCGGCGGGCCATCGAATTTTCCGGGTTGATGGCGGGGTTGTAGAAGGTGGGGCTGTTGACCAGCCCGGCCAGCAATGCTGCCTGCGGAAGGGTCAGGTCTTTGGCGGTGCTGCTGAAGAAATACCGGGAAGCGGCCTCGATTCCGTAGGCGTCACTGTTGAAAAACACGATGTTCAGGTAACCCTCAAGGATCTGTTCCTTGGTGAACTTCTTTTCCAGCGCGACGGCCAGCTTCATCTCCCGCAGTTTGTCGCCCATGTCTTTCTGGCCGCTCAGGATCACCTCATCCCGTTTGTCCTGCGAGAGCCGTGCTTCGTTGATGACGTTGGTGACGTATTGCTGGGTGATGGTGGAGGCGCCTTGCCGCCCGCCGGAGGTCACGTTGGACACGAGCGCCCGCACGATGCCCTGGGGGTCGATGCCGGCGTGGGCATAAAAGCGGCTGTCCTCGATGGCCACCACGGCGTCTTTGATGTACGGGGACATCTGGTCCAGCGGAATCCGGACCCTGTTCTCGGCATAGAACGTGGCGATTGGCTGACCGTCGGCGGTGAGGACCTTGGTGGACTGCGACGGCGGCTGAACGGTGAGTTCCTCGGGGAGGCTGTCGAAAAATCCTATTGACGTGCGGACCCCGAGGCTGGCGGCCGCCACGGCCGGGACTATCAGGCTGGCAGCCAGGACGCCGCACAGGGCGCTCGCGATGAAGAACCCGAGGATCCTTGCCAAGGTCCCGGCCGTCCCATGCCCGCGATTCTTCGTCGCCATTGATCAGCCCTCAAGCTAGCAGCGTTTGAACAGGATACGCCGCAGGGGCTGCCGCAGCCAGAGGCTGGATGAACTGATGCCAAGCCGCAATTTCCCAACGACTTTCCGTAATACCTATTGTCGAACCGATAGTTAACGATATATCGTTAACTATCGGTGATAGGTTCACCGATTCCAGCGAACATGAAGGGACGATGCCACCATGAAAGGCATACACGATGAGAAGTTTTTGGAACCGCCATTCGGGCGGGGAAAGTTTGGGCGCGGGCGGGGACGCCGCGGTCCGCATGGCCACAGGGGTGGCGGGTTCGGCCCGGGATTCGGGCCGCGCGGCGGCTTTGGACCCGGCTTTGGTCCAGGGTTCGGGCCAGGCGGCGGGCCCGGTTCGAGGCGGGCCGGACGGGGTGATGTCCGGTGGGCCATCCTGTCGCTCCTGGCCGAAGCGCCGTCGAATGGTTACGGCTTGATCAAGACCATCGCTGAAAAAACCTCAGGGGCCTGGCGGCCGAGCCCGGGGTCGGTCTATCCCACGCTCCAGCAGCTGGTGGACGAGGAACTGGTGACACCACTGAGCGAGGGCCGGCGGACGGACTTCACGCTCACCGATGCGGGCAAGGCCTACGTGGCAGAGCATGCGGAGGAGCTTGAGAACGCCTGGAATAACGACGCCGAAGGGTCGGGGCCTGCGTTCCACCAGAGTGTGGGAAAACTGATGGGGGTCATCCATCAGTTCCGGACCGCCGCTACCGAAGGTCAGCGCACCGCGGCAATCGAGAAGCTCGACGAAACCCGCCGCGCACTCTACCGGATCCTGGCCGACTGACCAGGATCCGGCGTCGTGCGTTGCCTTTAGTGGCCCTTGCCCGTGGTGAACGGCAGGACGAGCCGCGAATGGTGGGCGGCGTCGCGGTAGATCTTGTGCGTGACGGGGCGGCCCACCGGCAGGTGGAACGCGTCCGGAGGGAGGAGCGCGTTGTGCTCGTCGGCCAGCGGCTCGTCGTTGGACAGTTCCACCACCAGGCGGTGGCCCGGCATGAAGGTGTTTGCGAACGGGTAGAGGCGCAGCACGTACTCCTCGATCCGGCCCGGCTCCACCGGCACCGAGCGGGTGTGCGGGTGGTACGGGTTGCCCTCGGTGGTGCGTTCGTCGAGCTCGCGGTGTGAGGCCTTGAGGTATCCGCTGGTGATGAGCTGGCGCTTGCCGTTGGGAGCGTAGTCCCAGAGCCGCATGATGAAGTTGGTGTCCGGCTGGTCGATCTCCGCGAAGATATGCGCAGCCCCGGTGCCGATCAGCTCAGTGGCCGTCTCGAACGTATCGGTGCTCCAGGAGAGGATCTCCACCTTGTCCGTGACCGTCAGCGGTGCCTGGTAGAAGCCGTCCGGAGCGGCGTACTCGGCACCCATTGGCTCTGCTTCCGGGGAAAGCTTGCCGCGCGGGCGCAGGTACAGGGACTTGTACTCCACGTCCTTCGGCGGCCACTGGTCCGCGGTGACCACCTCGCGGGAGCCCTCCACGAAGACACTCACGGCCGGCTCGTCCATCACGCCGTTGTTGATGCCCTTGATCCAGTGGTCGTACCATCGGAACATCTTGTCGTGCTCTTCGATGAAGGGGCGCGACTGCATGGGCGGGTAGGGGCCGATGTCCAGCTTCTTGGGGCCCTTGAGCCCGTTGTACAGCTCGATGGTGCCGTCCAGGGTCCAGCCGCGGCCCTGGTCGAGCTGCAGGTAGACGGGGATGTCGATGTTCGGGGCCAGCGTGATCGGGTTGCGCTCCTCGTACCAATCGCCGTCGAGCTCGTTCATCACAATGTCGAACCAGGCCTCGTGGTTCTTGGGGTAGTTCAGCACGTGCACCAGGTTGGGCCAGGCGGCCACGTCCGGATCCTGCAGGCGCTCGGCCACAAGCTTCTTCAGCTCCTCCGGGGAGTACTTTTCGATCATGCGGGACTTGACGTTGTCCGTGAAGGCCCAGCCGGAGTCGCCGCCGCGGCCTTCACGGGCCGCACGGGGCATGAACCACATCACGCCGCCGTGGTAGGTGGTTTCGTAGAAGTCGTAGTGGCCGCCGGAAACGAAGATGGCTTTGAGGTGCGGCGGGCGCTCGGCCGCGGCCAGGACCTGCATGGAGCCAAAGTAGGAAATGCCCACCATGCCCACGTTGCCGTCGCACCAGGGCTGCGCTGCGACCCATTCGATGAAGTCGTACGCGTCCTGGCCCAGCGAGACGCCGCCGGCGTTGTAGTTGCCGATGTGCTCGCCGCCGGAGTCGCCGGAGCCGCGCAGGTCGCCGATGACGTGGACATAGTCTTCCTTGACGATCCGGGCGATGTCCCCGGCCTCGATGCAGCCGTCCCACATGGGGCTGGGGCGGCGCTGCGGCGGGGTGGTCAGGGCGAGGGCCTGCAGTTCCTTGCCGTAGGGGCTCAGCGCCACGAGGGCAGGGCGCGGCTTGTCCTCGGTGCCCTGGTAGGCATCCGCGGCGAGTTCAACGCCGTCGCGCATGGGGACCCGAAGGTCCTTGCGGACTGCAATTTTCTCAGCGCCGGCATTCACAAGCTGGAAGTCATCCACGAGTGCTCATCTCCTCATCTTCGGTCAAACGGCCGAACGTTGTGCGGTAGCCGTGCAGTGTTGTAAAGAATGGCGACGGCTCCAGTGTGGGATCGCCGTTGTAGCCCAGGTCCGCGGCCACACCGGCGAACGGTGAATACGGTGAGTCCGTATCCTGCAGCCCGGCCGCCAGGCAGTTGCACGCCGCTGCACTGACGCGGGCCTCGATTTCCAGGCTGGCCCGGAGCGCTTCCCGGGCCTGATCGGCGTCGAGCTCCACACCGTAGGGTGTGCCCTCCGCGGTCCGGTAGGGGTGCCCCAGGTAGAGGTGCTGCGGACGGACCTCATCGGTGAGGTACTGGAGGCCGCTGCGGTAACCGGCCGGATCCACAAAGCCGGGGAATCCGTTGGCAGCACCATGGACCTGGACAGCGTCGCCGACGAACACGTCGTTCTGTCCGTCAATCACGTAGGCCACTGACCCCGGGGTGTGGCCCGGGATCGAGTGGACGGAGATTGTGACGTCGCCGCCGAGGGAGATGGTTTCGCCGCCCCGCACCAGCAGCGTCGGCTCCATTTCACCGGAGATGACGGCGTTGGTGGCTGCCGTCAGCTTCGCCTCGCCGTCCGGTTCTTTCAGATACCGGGCACGTCCGGCAAGGTATTCGTCCACGTGGGCACGGCGTGAGCGGAGCAACGGTGCGTCAGCTTCGTGGATGACCACCTGGGCACGCCGTCCGGTGAGCTCCCACAACGCGTACGCGCCGCCGATGTGGTCAATATGTCCGTGGGTCAGGAAGATCCAGCGGACGTCCTCGATGTTCCGGCCGATCGCCGCCAGCGCCGGCGCCATGCCTTCGGCGGGCGAGGAGGCGATCCCCGTGTCCACGATGGCAGGTTCCGGAGCGTCGATGAAGAAACTGTAGAGCCCGAACCGGCCCCACGGGGAGACCAGGGGATGGACGGCGACCGGCTGGGTCACTGCCCGGCCCTCGCGTTCAGGAAGCCGGCTGCTTCGCGGAATGGCCGGTAGAACTCGGGGAGCCAGGAGAAGTTCTGGACGAAGCCGTGGTTGGCGCCGGCGTACCGGCTGACCGTGGCGTCCACTCCGGCATCCCGCAGGCGCCGGGCGTAAAGCTCGCCTTCGTCCCGCAGGGGATCGTGTTCGGCCGTGATGATGAGGGCCGGCGGCAGCCCGGTGAGGTCTTCCCGCTTGATGGGGGAGACCAGGGGATCGGCGGGATCGGCGCCACTGTCGAGGTAGAAGGCATTGAAGGGCTTCAGCCCCGCAGTTTCGAGCCCGTACCCGACGGCGTTCTCCCGCATCGACGGATACCGCTCCTCATCGAAGTCCAGGTCTACCGACGGGTAGAACAGGATCTGGTGCGTGACGCCGTCGAACCCGTCATCGTGGGCCTTGGCGGCGACGGCGGCCGCGAAGTTGCCGCCGGAGCTGTCGCCCGCGATGGCGAGGTTCTTGCCGTCCCAACCCAGGGCAGTGCCCTGTTCGGCGGCCCAGCGGAGCACCGCGTAGCAGTCCTCGAGTCCGGCGGGGAACGCAGCCTCCGGGGCCAGCCGGTAGCCCCCAGAAATGACCTTGTAGCCGGTCTCCTTGGCCAGCGCCCTGGCAACATGGTCGTGTGTGTCCAGGCTGCCCAGGAAGAACGCGCCGCCGTGGAAGTACACCAGCACGCCGTAGGAGTCGGCCTCGGCAGGCGTGTAGATGCGGACCGGCACCTGGCCGGATTTGGTGGCGGCCGTGAGGTCCTCCACGGCGTGCAGCGGCAGCCGGTCGGCAAGCGGCGCTACGTGTGCGGCCTCGCCGGCGCGCATGGCGGCAGGGTCCAACGGGGAACCGTCGGGCGCCGGCAGGGTAGCCAGGATCTTGGCAATTTCTGGATGGATGGTCATGGCGTTCAGGCCTTCGCTGCTTCTGCAGGCTGCTGCGAAGCCGGCTTTTGGCCCGGGAAGACGTCGTTGACCTCTTCCTCGCTCCAGCCCTGGCGCGAGATGCGCTGCAGTTCGTCGGTGACCGGCTTGCGGGTCGCCTGGAACAGTGCCAGTGCCTCCTTGACGGAACCGGCCTGCGCGAGGGCATCGGCGAGCGCGCCGGCGTCCTCAATGGCGGAGTTCGCACCCTGGCCCTGGTGGTGCAGCATGGAGTGTGCCGCATCGCCCATAAGGACAACAGAGTCGGTGTGCCAGTTCTCGACGGGGTCAATGTCGTACACGGCGCGGATGTTCACGGTGTCCATGTCCAAACCGCGGGCGATCGCCACGATCCGTTCGTCGAAGCCTTCCACGGTCTTCAGGAGTTCATCCTTGGTGATGGCGGGCGCCCAGGTGCTGTCCGGGTTCAGGGCGGTGATGTCGAAGGACATCTGGTTGCGGTGGCGCAGCGGCAGCAGGTAGACCTTGGTGCCCTTGCCGATGTACATGCGCAGGTTGTCGTCGGTCACCATGCCGTGGGCATCGTCGGCGGAGATCACCACGCGGTAGGCGTGCTCGCCGGAGAACACCGGGCCTTTGTCGCTGAAGAGCTGCTCGCGCACTGTGGACTTGATGCCGTCGGCACCCACCACCAGGTCGGCCTCGGCGGTGGTGCCGTTGGTGAAGGTCAGGACGGCGCGGCTGCCCTTGTCTTCGATGGTCTCCAACCGGTGGCCGAGCTGCACCATGCCTTCGGGGAGCACGCCGACGAGGGCCTCGATAAAGTCGCGGCGGTGGATGAGGTATGTGTGCTTTTCGTCGCCGAATTCCGGCCAGGTGTCCTTCATGATGGGCTCACCGGTGGCCGTGAGGATCTCGAAGTAGTCGCTTGCCGAGCTCACGTTGGCGATAGCGTCGAAGATCCCCCACTGGCGGAACCGGGCCATGGTGGCGGGGCGCAGGCCGATGCCGGCGCCCACCTCGCCCATCCGGGGAGCCTGCTCGTAGACCGTGACGTCCGCGCCGAGCAGGCTCAGGGCCTTTGCCGTGGCAGCGCCGCCGTAGCCTGCGCCGATGACGGCGATCTTGAGGTTCTTGATGTCTTCAGCCTTCATTGGATGAGTCTCTTTCATGAGCCAGGCTGCGCCTGGGGAGGGGTAGTTGTGGCGGGTCTGTCCGGGATCAGGCGTGCAGCGACAGGAAGTCGGCAGGGTTGTCCTCAAGCAGGAGTTTGAGGGTGGCGTCGTCGATCCCGGCGGCGCGCATATCGGGGATCATGTCCTCGAAGATGTAGTTGATGGTGTGGCCCTTCACCCCCGGCCAGCCCAGCGGGCTGCAGTTGGCATCGGCCGAGACCAGGAGCTTGTCCGCGTAGCCCTTGTTGACGAGCTTGACGAAGTGCTCCATGCGTTCGGCGCGCTTGCGTCCCCAGAACGGCGGGTCCGGCAGTTCGAGGTCGTAGCCGAAGGTATCGAACCCGATGCGGCCGCCCTGCTCGTAGATCCAGTCATGCGGGGTGACGGGAGCGTTCAGGCCGTCGTCGGCGTGGCCGAAGAGCACACGGTCCAGCGGGAGGCCCTCTTCGTTGAAGATGGTTACGGCCGGTTCCGGGTCGATGGCCAGGTGCGTCAGGATCGGGGCGCCGGTGACGACGGCGGCGCGGGCCGCGGCGCGGTAGATGCGCTTATCGAGGTTGGTCATCCGTCCGCCGCGGCTTACTCCGACCTTGATGACGCCGGCCTTGGCGCCGGTGTCGCCGATGCCGACCGTGATCTCGTGGATAAACACCTTCGCGAGGTAGTCCACGGTGGCGCGGGAGAAGTGCGGGAGGGCGGTGTCGCCGCCCACGAAGCCGGTGCAGGCCACGATGTGCACGCCCGTCTTCCGGGACAGCGACTTGTAGTAGTCCACGTCGCGGCCGTTGCAGATGCCCGTGGCATCCACGAAGGTACCGCCGCCGTATTCGCGGAACTTCCGCAGCTTCGGCACGGTTTCCTCGTACGCCTGTTCCGGCGTTTTCCACCACTTTGTGTCCAGCTCGGAGCCGGGCATGCCGTAACCGATGTGTTCGTGGACGGCCACGATTTCCAGTTCTTCGGCCGGGATGGTTCCCAGCACGGTGTTGACCTTGGTCATTCGTTCACCTCAGGGGTTCGAAAGCTTGTTATGTGGGGGGGGGGGGGGCTGGACGGTGCTTTAGCGCACGGTCAGCAGGTTGCGGGGGTTGTCCACGAGGATCCGCCGGGCGTCTTCTTCGCTCAGGCCCCGGGACTTAAGGAAAGGCACAAACGTGGTCAGGACGTGGCTGAAGGGCAGGTTGTACTCGGGCACGCCCTTGGCCACGCCGATCGAGTTGCCCGAAAGAATGATCTTGTCCGTATGACCGGCCTTGACCAGCTCGAGGACCAGCTCGGCGCGCTCCTGGTCGGTGACGTAATCGGCGTGGTCGTTCAGGCCCACATGGTCGATGCCCACGAACGCCCCGCGGGCCGCCACCTGGACGGCCGAGTCCTTGGCGTCCCGGCGGTCGAGGCCGCCCACCAGCACCCGGTCGGCCCCGATCTGCTCGTCCAGGACGATGTCCAGGTCATGCAGGGCGTCAGCGCCGAACCGGATGGAGACCGGCACGCCGGTGTCCCGGGCGGCGCGGGCGGAGCCGCGGAACAGGCTTTCTTCGATCGGAGTCATGCCGGCACGGTCGGCGATAGTGGCCACGATGCCGGCAGCAGCGCGGCGTTCAACGCGGGGGATCACCATGCCTTCGGTGACCTCCTTGCCGAAGAGGTCTGCGAACTTTTCTGCCGGCCACGGCGTGGGCGGGTTGGTCTGCGGGGTCAGGAAGTAGCCGCCGAGTTCTTCCTCGGGGCCGAGGCCCGTCGAGGCAATGATGTGGACGCCGGTGGAGCGGGACAGTGCCTCGTACAGCTTCAGGTCGCGGCCGTGGAACATGCCGGTGCTGTCCACGATGGTCTGACCGCCGTGCCCGCGGAACTCGGTGAGCTTTGCTGCCAGGGCCTCGAAGATCTCCGCCCGGTCCATGGAGATGTCCGGGGCGTACTGGGCGCCCGGGAGGACCGACAGGAGCGCCTCGTGCACCGCCACCACGCCCAGTTCGTGGGCGGGAACGGGACCGAGGACCGTGTTGGCTGTCGGCCCGGCGGGGGCTTGGGACGCGTCACCGGCGGCGACGGGTGCGGTGTGACTCACTGGGCTTCTCCCTTGAAGGTGGGGTTGCTGAATGCTGGGGATCGCGGAGCCGGACTGTGCAGGCGCTCCGTTGCAGGTGTAGCCAGCATCACATATTTCTATACATAGTGTCAAGGAAATAGCCGAAGTGTTTGGTGGCTTTTCGATCATGACGCTTATGAAGCAATCGTGCCGTAGGTGCTCTTGACATTGTGTAAAGATTTACCACACAATGTGGGCAGCGCCACATCCAGTTGGCCCCGCCGGACGCCGGTTCTTTGGGGCAACACGTAGAAATCGACCGGAGACAAGGAAGTTTCATCGATGAGTCAGACCTTCAAGGTGTCGAGCCGCGGCTCGGTACGGGCCACCTTCGTGGCCGCCTACAGTGCGGTAACGCTGGCCCAGATCACCAACGCCCTGCCCGGCGCCCTCAGCGGCACGTTTGCCGTGGAATTCCGCACGTCGGGTGCAGGCCTGACGTGGATCGCGGGCATGTTCCTGATGGGCATTGTGGTGTTCGAGCTCAGCTGGGGCCTCCTGGGCGACATGTTCGGACGCAAGAAGCTGCTCTACGTCGGAGCCGCAGTCAGTGTTGCCGGCTCCGTCCTGGCAGTGCTGGCGCAGACCACCGAAGTGATGATCTTCGCCCAGGCAGTCGGCGGCATCGGGGCGGGCATCCTGTTCCCCATTTCGCTGTCCATGATCGCGGCGATCACGCCCGACCACCGGGCCCGGGCCAAGGTCATCGCCACCTGGGCGGGGTTCCTGTCCCTCGGCGCGGTGATCTCCCCGGTGCTCGCCGGATTCACGGCACAGTTCTTTACCGTGCCGGGCGTGGCTCCGGGCGCCCCAAACACATTCAGCGGTTGGCGGGCGGCCTACCTGATCGCGGCAGGCCTTGCCGTGCTGGTGCTCATGGTCGCTCTCCGGGCGAAGGACTCTGCGGCTGCGGACGGGCGGCGCAAGCTCGACCTGCCCGGCCAGGCGACGCTCGCACTCGGTCTGATCGCTGTCCTCTACGCCACGGTGACCGCGGTGGACGCCGGCTTCGGCAGCGCCCAGGTGATTGCCAGCTACGTCGTTGGCGTCATCCTGCTTGCTGCCTTCGTCATCATCGAGTCACGCACGGCCGAGCCACTGATCCACCTCTCGCTGTTCAGGAACAGTGCCTACTCGATCACCGGCATCGTGGCCGTCACCGGCATGTTCGCCTTCCTCGCGATCTGCTTCAGCACCAGTGTCGCCGTCAGCGGACTCGCCCTTGCCGAGACCTGGAAGGTCGGTGTGCTCTTCGTCTTCATCCAAGGTCCTGCGTTCGCCTTCATCCCGGCGGTGGGATGGCTTATTCACCACGTGGCCCCGCGCTGGGTACTGACCGCGGGCTTCGCCCTGATGGCCGTGTCCGGTTTCTGGCTCTCGACCTTCGCCCTCGGCACTCCGGAGGCCTTCGGCGGCACGCCATGGACGGCGTTCATCCCGCCGCTCCTGGTGCTGGGCATCGGCTTCGCCCTCACGGTCGGCTCCGTCACCGCTGTTGCCATCAACACCGTTCCGCCCCGGCAGATCGGCATGGCCTCGGCCACAACGAACCTCCTGCGTGACCTCGGCTTCGCCCTCGGCCCCGTTGTCGGCTCAGCCATTGCCTTCGGTATCGGAGCCACGGCCTTTGCGGGTCCCCTTGCCGGGATCCTCGGCGGAGCCGGGCTGCCGGCCGAGGCCGTCAGCGGGCTGGCGAACGTACCGCCGTTGGGCTTCCTCTCCGGCTGGGACGGCGTGATCGCGCAGTTCTCCGGCCAGGCCGCGGCCGGCGGCGCCCCCGCTTCCGCCGTCGACGGTATGGTCCAGGCCCTCAACGCCGCCCAGCCGCAAATCCAGGGCGTTGCCGGGACCTCGCTGGGCCAGGGATTCCAGGCCGTGTACTTCACGGCCGGCGTCGCGGCCATCCTCTCCGCCATCCTGACCCTGTTCATCTCCGCCCGGTCCTCGGCACCCATGACCGAGGCCGTCGCCGGGACCACCCAGGAAAACGCCGGGGCTGTTGTCTAGCTGACCGTCCCATTCCACCAAAAAACTTCATCGAACCATTTCCAAGCCGCAAGGAGAATACTGTGACTGCACCCGTCCAGTCAGACATCGACATCTGGGATGACAACGTCCTCGTTGACCCCTACCCCACCTACGCCGCGCTCCGCGAGCAGGCTGCCGTGGTCCACCTCCCCAGGAACGACCTCTACGTCCTGACGCGCTACGACGCCATCCGCGACGCACTCGGTGATCCGGAAACGTTCTCGTCCGCCAGCATCGGCTTCAACCCCATGGTCAATGAGGCACTGCAGGGCACCTCCCTGGCCTCCGACCCGCCCCTGCACACCCAGCTCCGCGCAACGCTCTCCCAGAACCTGACGCCCCGGGCGCTCCGCGGCCTCAAGGTCACCATCGACGAAAAAGCCGACAAGCTGGTTGCCGAGCTCGCCGAGAGCGGAAGCTTCGAGGCCATCGATTCCCTGGCCCGCGCATTCCCCATCGAGATCGTGGCCGACCTCATCGGGTTCCAGGGACATGTCAAGGACAACATGCTCCGCTGGGGCCAGGCCGCCATGCAGGTCATCGGCCCGCTTAACCAGCGCACCCAGGAGAGCTTCCCCATTGCCGGGGAACTCTACGGCTGGTGCTCGTCGGTTACCGCCGAAGACCTCGCCGCCGGCTCCATCGGCCGAGGAATCTTCGACGCCGAGACCCGGGGCGAGATTCCCGAAGGCACCGCAGGGCACATCATCCACCAGTACCTGGGCGCCGGCGTCGATACCACCATCGCCGCGATCGGGAACATCGTGGCGCTGTTCGGGCGCCACCCCGAGCAGTTCGACCTGGTCCGGGCCAACCCGGAACTGGTTCCCGCAGCCTTCGCCGAGGTGCTGCGCTACTGGGCGCCGGTCCACATCTGGGGCCGCAAGGCAACCCGCGACGTGGAGACCGACGGCGTGACCATCCCCGCCGGCGCTCAAGTGGGCATCCTGTTCGGCGCCGGAAACCGCGACCCGCGGCACTACGAAAACCCGGACAGTTTCGACGTCGCGCGCAACCCGGTGGACCACCTGTCCTTCGGTTACGGCCCGCACGGCTGCGCCGGCCAGGGACTGGCGAAGCTGGAAGCGCACGCCGTCATCGAAGGCCTCGCCCGCCGCGTGCAGACGCTGACGCTCGGTGACGAGGTCCGGGAACCGAGCAATATTACGCGGAGCATCGAGAAGCTCCAGGTCGAAAAGGTGGTGGCAGCATGAAGATCGAACTCGACCGGCCGCGCTGCGAGGGACACGGACTCTGTGAGGAAGCCGCGCCGGCGCTGATGCACCTGGACGACGACGGCGAACTGGTCATCGATGTCCCGGAGGTGGACGGGGCGGAGCTTGACGCCGCGAAGGCGGCGGTCCGGATTTGCCCGGTGGCCGCGCTGCGATTGGCCGCGGCATGACAATGCGCCGGATTGTGGTGGTTGGCAACGGGATCGCAGGGCTGACGGCCTGCGACTCGCTGCGGTCTGCCGGTTTTGACGGCGAGCTGACGGTGGTGGGTGCCGAGCGGCACCAGCCGTACAGCCGGCCCGCCCTGTCGAAGGCCCTGCTGCACGGTGTTAACGGGAACGGCGAGGACAACCTGCAGGCCCACGAGTTGCCCCGGCCCACCCATGAAGCGACCGAGCTGCTGGGCGTGAGCGCCACGGGCCTGGACGTTGATGCGCGGCTGGTGCGCCTGGAAGGAGGCGGCGAGCTGCCCTATGACGGGCTGGTCATCGCCTCCGGTTCCCGGGCGAAGCGCCTTGCGGCGGGACTGCCTGAGGAAGGTACCCGCACTCCGCGGGAGCTGACGCTGCGCACCATCGAGGACGCGACCCTCCTCAAGGAACTGGTGGCATCGCGACCTTCGGTGGTGGTCATCGGCGGCGGCCCGCTCGGTATGGAGGTGGCCTCCGGGTGCCTCCACGTGGGCTGCGACGTCACGCTTGTCTCTGATGCCACGCCGCTGTCGCGGCAGCTGGGTGAGCATCTGGCCGGTATCTTCACGTCCGCCGCCACCCGGCGCGGCCTGAAAATCATCCGCGGCGGGCGGGCCAGCATGGCGGATTCCGACGACGGGCCGCAGGTGGTCCTGGCAGACGGCACCACGGTGGCGGCGGACCTCGTGGTCACCGCCATCGGGGACGAGCCGAACGTTGAGTGGCTGGCCGGCTCGGGACTCCTCACCGATAGTTCACTGCGCGTGGATTCGCGTGGCCGGCTCCGGCCGGACATCGTGGCCGCCGGCGACGTGGCATTCTTCCCCACCAGCCGCGGCGTACAGCGGATTCCGCTGTGGACGAGCGCCATCGACCAGGCGAAGGCAGCCGCCGTCGGACTTCTGCAGGGTGATGCCGCGCCCGGGTTCACCTTCCAGCCGTACTTCTGGACCGAGGGATTCGGACTCTCGCTCAAGGCGGTGGGCTACACGCCCGTGGCCGGCACCCCTGATTTCTGCGAGCCGGGCGACGGTACGGACTCGGTGCTGATGCGCTGGGACAACCAGGACGGTTCCGGCACGGCCGCCGCGATCAACTACCGGATCCCGATCCCCAAACTGCGCAGGCTGGCCAACGCCGGTCCGGAGGCCCTGCAGCGGGCAGCTGCGGCGGGTGTCTGATGCATCCGGCCGCCACACACCACGGATAGGATGGACGCATGTCGTCGCTGCGAGAAGCCCAGAAACAGCTGACCCGGGACGTGATCGTCGAGCGGGCACTGAAGTTGTTTACGGAGAAGGGCTACGCCGCCACCACCATTGACGAGGTTGCCGCGGCGGCCGGAACCACGCGGGCAACGTTCTACGCGTATTACCCGTCCCGCAGCGATCTGATGCGTGACTTCATGGCGCGCGTCAATGCCGTGCTGGAGCGCGCGGATGCCCCCGAACAGGGCACCACCGCCCCTGAGCTTGTGGACGTTGTGCGCGCAGGCGAGCTGTCCGGCATCCTTGCCTGGCTGGAGTCACGGGCGGCTTTGTGGCCGGTTTTCCGCCCCTACCTCGACGTTCTCGACGAGGCCGCGGCTGTGGACCGGGACGTGCGGGCCATGCTCGAAGAGTGGCACGAAGAAGTCATTTCCGACATCGTGCGGGGCATGCAGCTGGCCGGCCGGTTCCCGGAGGAAACGCGCCACATCAGGGGGACGCTCGCCTTCACGTCGCTCGATTACGTGGCCACGCTGTGGACCCGCCGTAAGTTTGAGCCGAACCGTGAGCACGCGCTCGAGGTGTTGGCAGACAGCTGGTACCACCTGCTGTGTGACGAAGGCTGAAGCCTAGGCGAAGGTATTTTCCTTGCCCCGACGGGCGTAAACCTCCGCGGCCGTGTCCCCGCCGGCGACGGCAGGTGACAGCTGGTGGTGCCCCGCAGGGTTGAAGCTGCGGCCCGTTTCCGTAAACGCGTAGGCACTCTCTGCGTGCTCGGACAGGTCCACTCCGACGGTCTCGGCCTCGTGGCTGACGCGGAAGCCGATAAACCGGTGGATGGCCCGGCCAATGACCAGGGTGACGATGCCGGACAGCAGCACGGTGACCACTACGGCCGCGGACTGTGCCACCAGCTGCTGGAGTCCGCCGCCATAGAATAGGCCGCCGCCCTGGCCGTCCACAGGGAGGGCGATGAAGCCCAGCGCCAGGGTTCCGATCAGGCCGGCTCCGAGGTGCACACCCACCACGTCCAGGGAGTCGTCCAGGCCGAAACGGAACTTCAAGTCAACAAATACGCAGCAGGCCGCTCCGGCCACCAGGCCCAGGCCGACTGCGGCCACTGGACTGATGTTGGCACAGGACGGCGTGATGGCAACCAGGCCGGCCACAACGCCGGAGGCTGCGCCCAGGGACGTGGGGTGGCCGTGGCGGACCTTTTCCGTGAGCAGCCAGCTCAGCATGGCCGCGGCCGGGGTGACCAGGGTGTTGATCCAGACCAGTCCGGCCTGCTCCGCGGTGGTGGCGGCGCCGCCGTTAAAGCCGAACCAGCCGAACCACAGGATGGCAGCACCCAGCATGATGAAGGGGACATTGTGCGGGCGGTGGCCGGGATCCTTGGCAAAACCGTGGCGCTGGCCAACCACCAGCGCGAGCACCAGGGCGGCCGTGCCCGAGCTGATTTCCACGACGGCGCCGCCGGCAAAATCGATCACCTGGCCGAAGACGGCGGTGATGGCACCGCCGGCGCTCATGAGGCCGCCGCCCCAGATCATGTAGGCGAGCGGGCAGTAGACCAGCGTGATCCACAGCGGGACGAACAGGGCCCAGGCGCTGAACTTGGCCCGGTCCGCAATGGCGCCGCTGATCAGGGCCACCGTGATGATCGCGAACGTGGCGCTGAAGCCGGCCTTGATCAGATCGGGTGAGCCCATGAGGTTCTGCAGGCCGAAGTTGGCGAAGGGATTACCGAAGATGCCAAGCACGCCCTCGCCCGTGGTCATGGAGTAGCCCCAGAGAACCCAGACAACACCAACGATGCCGGCCGAGATGAAGCTCATCATGATCATGTTGAGGGCCGCCTTGGCCCGGGTCATGCCGCCGTAGAAAAGGCCAAGTCCGGGAGTCATCAGCAGCACCATCGCCGCCGCGATCATCATCCAGACATGTTGCGCAGTGATGTCCACGCCGGTTCCTTCCATTGATCCTGATCACCCGGACATCTGGCCCGCGCAATCCCCCTGGTCAATAGTTGTGGCCTCTTGTTTCCGTCCATGCCGTGCTGGGTTGCGGGGATGTTACGCAATTGGGCGCTGTGTGAATACCGCATGGCGGTCATGTTTCCTGCACGTTACATAGTTGCTTTCGCGCGGTGAAAAGAGGGTCCGGAGCGGAGGCCAGCGGCCCGTGATTTCCTCTGGATGAACGGCCGCTCACTACCGGGCTGAGCGGCCGTAATTATCGGCAGCCAAGCACCACCGGTAGCATCAACTTATGCCCACTGTGCTTGAAATCGCAGGTCCCATTCTGGAGATACTGACCTGGCTGTGCCTGCCCGCCGGGCTCGGCCTGCTGTTCTATTCGGGCATCCTGCGGCGCTTTGTGCATCCGTGGTCAGAAGCTGAAGCTGTGGTCTACGCTGACGAGAGCGGAACAGGTTTTCGCTGGTTTGACCGCAAGTTCCAGGTTCATCACGCGCCGATGTCGCCCCACGACATCAAAGACCTGGCCGTCGGGGACACCTTGCCGATCTACTACCACCCCAAGCGCCCCACCCAGTGGCAGACCGCAGCGCCGGAAGAGGTGGCGAGGACCGCCGTCGTACTTGGCCGCGTTCTGACCGGCATCGGGGCAGCAGCCCTGATCGCCGGTTTTCTGCTCCCGATGTTCTAAAGGCTCCCGGGGAAAAAGGGTTGCCCTTGACCCGGTGCCTACCCTACGCCGTCGCTTTCAGGTAGGGCCCTTCGATCTGGAGTTGCGGCCCGCCGAGGCATAGCGTGTTGCCCATGGCTGCCGGACCCCATGCGGGGTTGGATGGACCCGCATCAGATGCAATGTTGAAGCTGGGCCGTTTCTTCACGAAATGGGACCAGACAGAGGACGGCAGGGCGGTGTTCCGGGAGGGCGGCCGCAAAGGCGACATCTTCTACCGGGACCGCTGGAGCCACGACAAGGTGGTCCGGTCCACGCACGGGGTGAACTGCACCGGTTCCTGCTCCTGGAAGGTGTACGTCAAGGACGGCATCATCACCTGGGAATCCCAACAGACCGACTACCCCTCGGTAGGCCCGGACAGTCCTGAATACGAACCACGAGGCTGCCCTAGAGGGGCAGCCTTTTCGTGGTACACCTACTCACCCACGCGGGTCCGCTTCCCCTATGCCCGCGGCGTCCTGGTTGAGATGTACCGGGAAGCCAAAGCCCGCCTCGGCGACCCGGTGCTGGCCTTTGCGGAGATCGCGGCTGACCCGGAACGCCGCCGCCGCTACCAGCAGGCCCGCGGCAAGGGCGGACTGGTGCGGGTCTCGTGGCAGGAAGCCATTGAGATCGCGGCCGCGGCGCACGTGAACACGATCAGAACCTACGGGCCGGACCGGTGCGCGGGCTTCTCGCCCATCCCGGCGATGTCCATGGTCTCGCACGCGGTGGGAACCCGCTTCATCCAGCTCATCGGCGGGGTGATGACGTCCTTCTACGACTGGTACGCGGACCTCCCCGTTGCCAGCCCGCAGGTCTTCGGCGACCAGACCGACGTCCCCGAATCCGGGGACTGGTGGGACGCGCGCTACCTCATGATGTGGGGCTCCAACGTCCCGGTGACCCGGACCCCGGACGCGCACTGGATGGCCGAGGTGCGGTACCGGGGCACCAAGGTGGTCACGGTCAGCCCGGACTACGCGGACAACACCAAGTTCGCCGACGAATGGCTCCCCGCCCAGGCCGGCACCGATGCCGCGCTCGCCATGGCCATGGGCCACGTCATGCTCAAGGAATTCTTCGTGGACCGGCAGGTCCCCTTCTTCGCTGACTACGTGAAGCAGTACACGGACCTCCCGTTCCTGGTCCGGCTGGTGAGGAACGACGACGGCGCCCTGACGCCGTCGAAATTCCTCACCGCGGCGGATCTCCCGGGGGAGTCCGGGGCTGAGGACGCGGCGTTCCGCACCGTCCTGTTCGACAAGAAGACCGGGCGGCCCGCGGTGCCCAACGGCTCCCTGGGGTTCCGCTATTCGGCAAGCGGCGAGGGCAAGTGGAACCTGGACCTCGAAGGGATGGACCCTGCGCTGTCGCTCCGGGAAGTCTCAGGCGAAAGCGCCGAGATCCTGCTGCCGTGCTTCGAGGACGCCGGGGGAGCGGGCAGCGTCCTGCGCCGTGGCGTGCCCGTCCTTGAGGTGGAGGGCCAGTTGGTCACCACCGTGTTCGACCTGATGCTGGCCCAGTACGGCGTGGGCCGGGACGGGCTTCCGGGGGATTGGGCCGCCGGCTACGACGACGCCGCCACCCCCTACACCCCGGCCTGGCAGGAGGAGATCACCAGCGTCCCCGCACAGGCCTGCATCCGGGTGGCCCGCGAATTTGCCCGGAATGCCGAGCAGTCAAAGGGCCGGTCCATGATCATCATGGGCGCCGGGATCTGCCAGTGGTTCCACGGCGACACCACGTACCGGGCCGTGCTGGCGCTGGTGATGCTCACCGGCTGCATGGGCCGCAACGGCGGCGGCTGGGCGCACTATGTGGGGCAGGAGAAGACCCGGCCGGTCACCGGCTGGCTCTCGCTGGCGAACGGCCTGGACTGGTCGCGGCCGCCGCGGACCATGATCGGCACGGGCTACTGGTACATGCACACGGACCAGTGGCGGCAGGACGGCTACTCCGTGGACGCGCTGAAGTCCCCGCTGTCCACCGGAGCCCTGGACGGCATGCACACTGCGGACGCGCTGGCCCAGTCCGCGCGGCTGGGATGGATGCCCTTCTACCCGCAGTTCGACCGCAACCCGCTGGACCTCGCGGACGAGGCGGAGGCCGCCGTCGCCGCCGGTTCCGCGAAGGACACCCCCAGCTACATCGCGGAGGCCCTGAAGAACCGCACCCTGAACCCGGCCATCGAGGACGTGGATGCCCCGGAGAACTGGCCGCGGACCCTGGTGCTGTGGCGCTCCAACCTGTTCGGTTCCTCGGCGAAGGGCAACGAATACTTCCTGCGGAACCTGCTGGGCACCCACAACAACGTCCTGGGCGAGGACCACGCCGAGGGGCTCAAGCCCCGGGACGTGAGATGGCATGAGCAGGCCCCCGAAGGAAAGCTGGACCTGCTGGTCTCCGCAGACTTCCGGATGACCTCCACCACGCTGCTGTCCGACGTCGTGTTCCCGGCCGCCACCTGGTACGAGAAGCATGACCTGTCCTCCACCGACATGCACCCGTTCGTCCACGCCTTCAGCCCGGCGATTGACCCGCCGTGGGAAACCAAAACGGACTTCGACACGTTCCACCTGCTCGCGCGGGAATTCTCCCGGCTGGCAGCAACCCATCTTGGCGTCAGGCGGGACCTGGTCAGCGTGCCGCTGCAGCACGACACCCCCGGCCAACTGGCCCAGCCCGGCGGGATCGTCCGGGACTGGCGGGAAACCGGCATCCCCGCGGTGCCGGGGCAGAACATGCCCGTCTTCTCGGTGGTGGAGCGGGACTACACGGCCATCGCGGACAAGCTGGCCGCCGTCGGGCCCCTGGCCGACAGGCTGGGCTTCACGGTCAAGAACGTCACCTACAAACTCGCCGGCGCCCTTGACCGGCTCAGCCGGTCCAACGGCGTGATGCTCGGCGGCGCCGCGGACGGACGGCCGGCCATCGACACGGATGCCAAGCTCGCCGAGGCCATCCTGGCCTTCTCCGGCACCACCAACGGTGCCCTGTCCGTGCAGGGCTTCAAGGACCTGGAAGTCCGGACCGGACGGAAGCTGGCGGACCTGTCCGAAGGCTCCGAGGAAAAGTTCATCACCTTCGCCCAGACCCAGGCCGGCCCGGTCCCGGTGATCACCTCGCCGGAATGGTCCGGCTCCGAAACCGGCGGCCGGCGCTACGCGCCCTTCACCATCAACATCGAACGGCTCAAGCCCTTCCACACCCTGACCGGACGGATGCACTTCTTCCTCGACCACGACTGGATGACGGACATCGGCGAGGGGCTTCCGATCTATAGGCCGCCGCTGGATATGCACCGCCTCTTCGGCGAGCCAAAGCTCGGCACCAACGGGGAGTTGGAGGTGGTGGTCCGGTACCTGACACCGCACTCCAAATGGTCCATCCACTCCGAATACCAGGACAATCTGCTGATGCTCTCACTGTCCCGCGGCGGGCCGACGGTCTGGATGAGTCCCGCCGACGCCGAGTCCATCAAGGTCAGGGACAACGACTGGGTGGAGTGCCTGAACATCAATGGCGTCCTGGTGGCCCGGGCAATCGTGAGCCACCGGATGCCGGCCGGGGTGGTGTACGTCCATCACGCGCAGGAGCGCACCATCGACGTGCCGAAGTCCGAGGCGACGGGCCGGCGCGGCGGCATCCACAACTCCGTCACCCGGCTGCTGGTGAAACCCTCGCACCTGATCGGCGGCTACGCGCAGCTGGCCTACGCGTTCAACTACCTTGGCCCCACCGGGAACCAGCGCGACATGGTTGCCACCGTCCGCCGTCGTTCCCAGGAGGTGCAGTACTGATGCGTGTAATGGCTCAAATGGGCATGGTCATGAACCTGGACAAATGCATCGGCTGCCACACCTGTTCGGTGACCTGCAAACAGGCGTGGACCAACCGTGCCGGCACCGAATACGTCTGGTTCAACAACGTGGAAACCCGGCCCGGCCAGGGGTATCCGCGGCGCTACGAGGACCAGGAGAAGTGGCAGGGAGGCTGGGAACTGAACAGGCGCGGCAAGCTGGTCCTCAAGGCAGGCGGCCGGGTGAAGAAACTCTTCGGGATCTTCGCCAGTCCGGTCCAGCCCGAGCTCAAGGACTACTACGAGCCGTGGACCTACGACTACAAGACCCTCATCGACGCACCGCTGGGGGACGACTTCCCGGTGGCCCGGCCCAAGTCCCTGATCACGGGCGAGGACACCAAGATCACGTGGTCCGCGAACTGGGACGATGACCTCGGCGGTTCCACCGAGCACGGCCACCTGGATCCGATTGTGGAGAAGGTCCGCCGTGAATCCGAGGACAAGATCAAGTTTGCCTACGAGCAGACGTTTATGTTCTACCTGCCGCGGATCTGCGAGCACTGCCTGAACCCCTCCTGCATGGCGTCCTGTCCCTCCGGCGCCATCTATAAGCGGGTGGAGGACGGGATTGTCCTGGTGGACCAGGACAAATGCCGCGGCTGGCGGCAGTGCGTGACGGGCTGCCCGTACAAAAAGATCTACTTCAACCACAAGACCGGCAAGGCCGAGAAGTGCACCTTCTGCTATCCGCGGGTGGAGGTGGGGCTGCCCACGGTCTGCTCCGAAACGTGCGTGGGCAGGCTGCGGTACCTGGGGCTGTTTTTGTACGACGCCGACGCGGTCACCGCAGCCGCCGCTGTCACCGACCCGCAGGAACTCTACGACGCGCAGATGGACGTCCTGCTGGACCCGAACGACGCCGCGGTCCAGGCCGATGCCCGCGCACAGGGCATTCCCGAGGACTGGATCGACGCCGCCCGGCGCTCGCCGGTGTACGCGCTGGCCAAGGTCTACAAGGTTGCCCTGCCGCTGCACCCGGAATACCGGACCATGCCCATGGTCTGGTACGTGCCGCCGCTTTCGCCCGTGGTTGACCTGCTGCGCGACCAGGGGCACGACGGCGAGGATCACGGCAATCTGTTCGGCGCCATCGACGCGCTGCGCATCCCGGTGGAATACCTTGCGGAGCTGTTCACCGCCGGCGATGCGGACCGGGTCACCGGGGTGCTGAAAAAGCTTGCCGCCATGCGCTCCTTTATGCGCGGCATCAGCCTGGGCAACGATCCGGACGACTCCATTCCCGAGGCCGTGGGGATGGACAGCCAGACCATGTACGAGATGTACCGGCTGATGGCCATCGCGAAGTACGACGAACGGTACGTCATCCCCAAGGCCCACGTGGAACAGGCCCACGATCTTGAGGAGATGGGCTGCTCACTGGACTTCGACGGCGGCCCGGGCATGCAGGACTCGTCCCCGTTCGGCGAGGCCAGCGGCAGGCCGGTGCCGGTTGCCGTGGAGACGTTCAACGCCCTCCGCGACCGGCAGACCTCTGATGCCGCACCCGGTGAATCGACTCTCCGGGGCCGGGTAAACCTGCTGAACTGGGATGGCACCGGGGCGCCGTCGGGGTTGTTCCCGGAGAAGCACGTCCCGGAGAAACCCACGCCGGAGAAGCACACGCCTGAGAAGCACACGCCGGAGGACCGGCCGTGAGCCGGCGCAACCAGGTGGTCTACATGGCGGCCGCCTGGTGCCTGTCCTACCCGGACGAGGACCTGATAGCCAAGGTCCCGCTGATGCGGGCCGCCCTGGCTGAGTTTCCCGGCGCGGTCCAGGACTTTGCAGCCGTCCTGGACCTGCTCGAATCCTCCGGACCGATGGAGATCCAGGCCTTCTATGTGCGGGAGTTCGACCTGGGCCGGCGCCACGCGCTGCACCTGAGCTACTGGACGGACGGCGACACCCGGCGCCGGGGTGAAGTCCTGGGCAGCTTCAAGAAGGCTTACCGGCAAAGCGACATCCTGGTGGACACCCGGGGCGAACTGCCTGACTACCTGCCCATGGTCCTCGAATATGCGGCGCTGGTGGACCTGAGCGCCGGCCGGGAACTCCTCATCCGCTACCGTGCCAGCCTCGAGATGCTCAGGTTCGGCCTGCTGCGGGACGAGCTCCCGCATGCCCGGATCCTGCAGGCCATCTGCGACACGCTGCCCGGGAAATCGCCGGCCGACGAACAGGCCGTGATGCGGATGGCCGGTTACGGGCCGCCTACCGAGGCCGTAGGGCTGGACCCGTATGACCCGCGACTGCTGCCCGTAAAGGGGACTTGAGAATGCTGACCTTCGAAACCGCGCCGTTCGAAACGGAGCCAGGGGCCGTCGTCGAAATCTCCGCCCTGGACACCGCACTGTGGGGCGTCCTGCCCTACATCATGGTGGTGGTCCTGGTGGGCGGCCTGGTGTGGCGGTACAAGTACGACCAATTCGGCTGGACCACCCGGTCCTCCCAGCTGTATGAGTCCAAGCTGCTCCGGATTGCCTCACCGCTGTTTCACTTCGGCCTGCTGGCCGTCATCGCCGGGCACTTCTTCGGCCTGGTCATCCCGATGGCGTGGACCCAGGCCGTGGGGATGAGCCAGGATTTTTACCACTTCAACGCCCTGTTCGTCGGCGGCATTGCCGGCGTCGGGACGCTCGGCGGGATCATCCTGCTGATCTACCGGCGCCGCACCACGGGGCCTGTCTTTATGGCCACCACCACAAACGACAAAGCCATGTACGTGGTGCTCACCGCCGCCATCGTGTTCGGGCTGTGGACCACCCTGGCCAGCGTTTTCGAGGGGGAGCACGGGCACAACTACCGGGAAACGGTGGCCCCCTGGTTCCGTTCCCTGTTCATCTTCCAGCCGGATGTCGCGGCCATGGCGGCAGCACCGTTCTCCTTCCATCTGCACACGCTGGTGGGGATGGCACTGTTCGTCATCTGGCCGTTCACCAGGCTGGTGCATGCCTTCACGGCGCCCTTGCACTACCTTTTCCGTCCGTACATCGTCTACCGCTCCCGGGATGCCGTAGCACGGCGAGGCTGGTCCCCGGTAGGGACCAAGGACAGAGATACCCGCAACCGCTGACATGGCCGGCTGAATCCTCATCGCTGAATCCCCATCGCCGAATCCTAAGGAGTAACAGTGGCTGGAACGGCACCACTCCCATTGGCGGGCGCCCAAGGACGGACCCTGAACCTGGTGCTGGCCACGGCGGCGTCCGTGGCCGGCTTCTGGGCCTGGAATTCGGTGGCCACCCTGGGCTCGTTCTACACACAGAACCTGCAGCTCAATCCGGCGGCAACGGGTGTCCTCGTGGCGATGCCGGTGTTTGTGGGTTCGCTGGGGCGCATCGCCGTGGGGGCGCTGACGGACAAATACGGCGGCCGCGCCATGTTCTCCTTTGTGCTGCTGGCCGCCATCCCGCCCATCCTCCTGGTGGCCGTAGGCGGACTCCTCAGTTCGTTCGCTCTGGTGCTGGGCGCCGGCCTGCTGCTGGGAGTCGCCGGTACCGTGTTCGCCGTCGGAATCCCCTTTGTCAGCGGCTGGTACGAGCCGTCACGCAGGGGCTTCGCCACCGGAGTCTTTGGCGCCGGAATGGGCGGGACGGCGCTGGCAGCCTTCCTGAACCCGCGGCTGGTGGCGGGAATCGGGTATTTCCCCACGCACCTGCTGATCGCCGGAGTCCTGGCCGTGATGGCGGCCCTGGTCTGGTTCCTGATGAAGGAATCGCCGGGATGGACGCGGAACAATGCCCCGGTGCTGCCCAAGATCCTGGACGCCGCCAGGACCCCGGTGACGTGGAAGATGTGCTTCCTCTACGCCGTCGTGTTCGGCGGGTTCGTCTCCTTCGCCACCTACCTGCCCACCTACCTCCGGGATGTGTACAGTTTTGATCCGAGCGGCGCGGGTGCCCGCACGGCAGGGTTCGCCCTCGCGGCCGTGCTGGCCCGCCCGGTGGGCGGCGTGCTGGCGGACCGGTTCGGGTCCAAGCCGGTGGTGATCACGTCGCTGGCAGGCGTTGCCATTCTGGCCTGGGTGGTGAACCTGCAGCCCGACGGCGACGTGCCTGCCGGCCTGACCTTCCTGGCCATGGCCGCGGCCCTGGGCCTGGGAGCGGGCGGGGTATTCGCCTGGGTGGGCGTCCTCGCGCCGCAGGGCAAAGTGGGCAGCATCAGCGGAGTGGTCAGCGCGGCAGGCGGCCTGGGCGGCTACTTCCCGCCGCTTGTGATGGGGGCAACCTACGACGCCGCGACCCGCAGCTACTCGATCGGCCTGCTCCTTCTCGTCGCCACCGCCGTCGTGGCATTGGTATTCACCATCGTGGCACTCCGGGGCCCCTCCAAGCGGCCCTACCTGGCCGAAGCCTAGGTGTGGGAACTACACCTAGGCCGCGAGGACCACAACGATCCCCAGCCCGCCCAACGCAACCCCGGCGAAGGCGGTCCAGAGCACTGCGGAGGTATCGGCGTCGACATTTTCCCTGGCGATGCCGCGTGAACTGGCACTGTACCGGCGGCGCTGGGTGAAGTAGATTGCCGCCGCGGCGGCTGAGGACACGGCGAACAGCAGCAGGATGGGGAGGCCGTGGTGCGGCAGCCAGCGCAGGAAGATGGCGCTGACCGTCACCAGCGCCAGCATGGTCCGGCCCCATGCCAGCGTGGTCCGTTCGGGCTGGAGCCCTGGATCCCCGTGCGGTGCGGGGTCAGGCAGCCGGCTGCGGACCACGGGCTACCGCCAGAGAATAAAAACGAGGACGACGGCGGCAGCCAGCGCACCGGCGCCGGCCAGCAGAGGCACGATCAGCGGCAGCGGGAGCGGGGTTTTGTTCCGCATGCTCCGTTCCACCCGGATCCAGCGCCCGGCGGCGCCCGCGCTCAGCAGCATGCCCAGGAGCAGGAGCATGACCGCCAGGCTCTTGCGGACAGGCTCTAGGAACAGGTCCGAGGTAAACGCTTCAATGGCGATGCCGCCGGCCAGGAGTGCCAGTGCGGTGCGGATCCACGCGAGGAAGGTCCGTTCGTTGGCCAGCGTGAACCGGGGATCGGGCTCGGTGCCGCCGGGAAGCAGCCGTTCGGCGATCTTTCCGCGCGACGGCGGGGGAGGAGGCGGCACGGGCCCGCTGGGCGGCTGGTTGCTGGACACCGGGCCAGTTTAGCCGGGAATGCCGGCTCAGCCGGGCGGGTCAGCCGGCGTTCCGCGGCGCGAACATGATCACGGCCACGCCCAGCAGGCAAATGACAGACCCGGCGATGTCCCACCGGTCAGGCCGGAAGCCGTCGAAGATCACACCCCAGGCCAGCGACCCGGCCACAAAAACTCCTCCGTAGGCCGCCAGGATCCTGCCGAAGTGCGCATCCGGCTGCAGCGTGGCCACAAACCCGTAGAGCCCCAGCGCAATGACACCGAGTCCGGCCCACCACCAGTCCTTGCCCTCGCGGACGGCCTGCCACACCAGCCACGCACCGCCTATCTCAGCCGCTGCGGCGAGAATAAAGAGCACAGCCGTTTTGGCGATCGTCACCGCTTCAGCAGGAATGTTCACAGGCCCATCATGCCAGCCGGGAATGCGGGTCGCCTTACCAGGGTTGGGCAGGACATGCAGCGAATTGGATTCCTCTCATTCGGCCACTGGGGCCCCGGCCAGGGGTCACAGACCAGAACGGCGGGCGATGCCCTCCTCCAGGGCATCGACCTCGCCGTGGCCGCCGAGGAGTTGGGCATAGACGGCGCGTTCTTCCGGGTGCACCACTTTGCCCGGCAACAGGCGTCCCCGTTGCCGCTGTTGGCTGCCATCGCGGCCCGGACCAGCCGGATTGAGATCGGGACCGGCGTCATTGACATGCGTTATGAGAATCCGCTCCACCTGGCCGAAGAAGCGGCGGCCACGGACCTGATCAGCGGCGGCAGGCTGCAGCTTGGTATCAGCCGCGGCTCACCCGAACCTGCCCGGAACGGCGCCGCGGTGTTCGGCTATCGTCCGGAGGCCGCTGAAACGGATGCGGACATGGCCCGCCGGCATACGGAACTGTTCAGGCAGGCCATCAGCGGTGCCGGCGTGGCAGAGGCGGACCCGCGCTACGCGGCTGCCGGTCTGTTGCCGGTCCAGCCACAATCGCCGGGCCTTGCCGAGCGTATCTGGTGGGGCGCAGGCAGCCGGAAAACTGCGGTCTGGGCTGCGGGCCTGGGCATGAACCTGATGAGCTCAACGCTGCTTACCGAGGACACCGGTGTGCCCTTCGACCAGCTTCAGGCGGAACAGATCCAGCTCTTCCGGGACGCCTGGGCTGCCGCCGGGCATAGCCATCAGCCGCGCGTGTCCGTCAGCCGGAGCGTCCTTCCTATCGTGGACGAGGAGGACAGCCGTTACTTCGCCGGCAGCGCCCTGCGGGACAGCCGTGACCAGGTTGGTGTCATCGATGGCCTGACTGCCCGGTTCGGCAAGACGTACGCAGGTGCACCTGATGTCCTGGCGGCGCAGCTCGCGGAAGACGCCGCCGTCCAGGCCGCCGACACCCTTCTTGTCACAGTGCCGAACCAGCTGGGCGTGGACTTCAACGCCAAAATGCTGGGCAGCATAGCCCGGTATATTGCCCCTGCCATCCGCCGGGGCCCGTCCACCTCCTGAGACAGGCAGATTTCGATGGGTAATCCGGCGCGGAGGGAATATCCTATGAGGACCGGGCAACCTGCTGATCCCTGCTCTGCCCTGCAGCCAGAGAGGCACCCCATGTCTGAAAAGCTCCATTTGTCGCCGGAGGACGAATTCCCGGATGACCTTGCTGCACTTCCAGACCAGCAGCTCCAGGTCCTGGACAGCCAGGTGCAACGCCAGCTCGATTACGAATACGTGGCCGAAGGCGAACCGAATCCGGAGACGGAATTCAGGCATCAGGACCTTGACGAGGAATTCCAGTCGCGGGATAGCCGCTGATCCGGGAACCATCCACTAGCCGAAGCCGTTAGGCTTATAGCGGGCTTGGGGGCTTATGCCCTACACAACAGCGTGACTGCTACAGCGTGACTGCGGAACGGTCAGGAGAGAGAAATATGGCTCGCGCCGCTTTAGGTACAACTGCATGATCCGGCTACGCCAATTGGCTCAAGCCGCGTCCGTTCTGACGACGCCCCTGTCGCCAGAAGATATTCTGTCGCTGTTCAACCCCGTGTTTTCGGCCCGCCAGCTGCGCGGTGTGGTCACCCGCGTGGTTCAGGAAACGGCTCAGTCGGCTACCATATTTTTCCGCCCCGGCCGCGGGTGGCATTCCCATCTGGCCGGCCAGTGGGCCCGCATCGGCGTTGAGCTCGACGGCGTCCGGCATTGGCGGTCCTACTCCCTGAGCGCCCCCGCCGGCAAGGACCCCGCCATCACAGTGACCGACGTCGGGGCCGTCTCCGGAACGTTGGTGCGCACCACCAAGCCCGGGGACGTCCTTTTCCTCGCACCTCCGCAGGGTGACTTCGTTCTTCCCGAGCACCCGCGGCCGCTGCTGATGGTTACCGCCGGAAGCGGCATCACTCCGGTGATGTCCATGATCCGCACGCTGGTCCCGCGCCGCCCGGATGCCGACGTCGTACTGGTCCATTCCGCCCGTACCCCGGGCGACAGCCTCTTCCGTGAGGAACTTGCCGAACTCGCGGACCAGTTTCCCAACTTCCGCCTGGCCCACTGGTACACCGGCGAGCAGGGCCGGATGGACCTGACCAACACGGCGGAGCTGGATGCGATCTGCCCGGACTGGAAAGAACGCGCCGCGTACGCCTGCGGCCCCGACAGTTTCCTTGACGACGCCGAGGCGCTCTGGAAACAGGCCGCGCTGACCACCGCCGCCCCGGGTTCGGACGTTGCGATTGCCGGCGACCCCGGCAACCTGATGATTGAACGGTTTAACACCACCTTCGCCGGGGGTGTGGGGCACGACGGCGGCCTGGTCACCTTTGAGGCGTCGGACCGGGAAGTCGATGCCGACGGCGACACCCCGCTGCTGGACATCGGCGAGGACGCCGGGGTGCTGATGCCCAGCGGCTGCCGGATGGGAATCTGCCACAGCTGCCTTACCCCGCTCCTGGCTGGCCAAGTCCGCGATCTCCGCACCAACGAGATCCACGGCGAGCCCGGCGAACTGATCCAAACGTGTGTCTCGGCAGCCGCCGGACCCGTCAACCTCGAACTCTGAGGAGCTTCACCGCATGTCAGTAGTTTCAGAAAAGAAGACAGTTTCAGAAGGCAAGACCGCCCCTACAGGAGCGGCAAGGACGCGCCCCGGGGCGCTGGCCGAGTCCGGCAGCCCGTCGGTCCGCCCTCCCACAGCCGCGCACCTCTCGGATGAACAGGTAGCTGAGCTGGGCCGCGAACTCGACGCGATCCGCGACGACATCCTCGCCAAGCGCGGCGCATCCGATGCCGCGTACATCCGGCGTATCATCAAGGTCCAGCGCGGTCTCGAAATCTCCGGCCGCGCGGCACTCCTGGTCAGCAAGAACAAGGCAGCCTGGGTCACCGGCACCACGCTCCTGAGCCTGGCGAAGATCCTCGAAAACATGGAGATCGGGCACAATGTGCTCCACGGCCAGTGGGACTGGATGCGGGACCCGGATATCCACTCCACCACGTGGGAGTGGGACTTCGTCACCCCGTCACGCTCCTGGCAGCACACCCACAATGACCTGCACCACCGCTGGACCAATGTGGTGGGCAAGGACAACGACGTCGGGTACAACCTCCTCCGCATGGACGAGAGCCAGCCGTGGGTGCCTGCGAACCTGGGGAACCCGCTGTACAACGCCATCCTGGCACCCCTCTTCGAGTGGGGCATCGCCATCTACGACCTTGAGCTCACCGATTTCAAAGAAGGCAGGAAGTCCAAGGAAGCCCTGCTCAAGGACCTCAAGGCGCTGGGCAAGAAGGTGGTCACGCAGTTCACCAAGGATTACGCCGCCACTCCCGCCGTCGCCATGCTCACCGGTTCCGGCAAGCAGGCCCTCTACGGCACGCTGACGGCCAACGCCGTCCGCAACGTCTGGGCGCACGCGGTCATCTTCTGCGGCCACTTCCCCGAAGGCACGGACACCTTTAGCGAGGAAATGGTGGAAGGCGAGACCCGCGGGGACTGGTATGTCCGGCAGATGATCGGTTCAGCCAACATCTCCGGGTCCAAGTTCATGCACCTGATGACCGGCAACCTCTCGCACCAGATCGAGCACCACCTCTTCCCGGACCTGCCGTCCAACCGGTACGCCGAGGTTGCACCGCTCGTTCGTGAAATCTGCCAGCGCTACGGCCTGAAGTACACCACGGGTCCGCTGCTGAAGCAGGTTGGATCCACCTGGGGCAAGATTTTCCGCCTGGCGCTGCCGGGCAAGACTGCCAAGGCTTAAGGCACCACAGCACCAACACAGAGGAGGGATCAGGCATGGTGCCTGATCCCTCCTCTTGTTGTCTCCGCAGCCGGGGGTTCTTGAGGATCTACTTCTTGAGGAACGCGAGCAGGGCTTCGTTGACCTCCGCGGCGTGCGTCCAAAGCAGGCCGTGCGGCGCGCCCTCGATCTCCCGGTACTGGGCGCTCGGCAGCGCCTTGGTGAACCGGCGGCCGGTCACGTCGATGGGCAGGATGTTGTCCGCCGTGCCGTGCAGGATCAGGGCCGGGACATCGATCTTGGGGATGTCTGCCCGGAAATCGGTGAGCCAGGTGGGCTGCGCGGCAACCAGGGCAGTGGCTCCTGCGGCGGCGGCGACGTTCCAACTGGCATCCACGGCTTCCTGGCTAAGGCGTGCGGTGCCCAGGAAGGTGTCGGTGTTGTAGAAGTTCTTGAAGAACTCCCGCAGGAACGCGTATGGATCTGCAGTGACGGCTTCGGTGAGCCCGTCGAAAACCTCCTGCGGCACGCCGTCGGGATTGTCATCGGTCTTCAGCACGAAAGGTTCCAGCGATCCCAGGAACGCGGCCCGGGCGACACGCTCTGAACCGTAGGTGCTGATGTACCGGGCCACTTCGCCCGTGCCCATGGAGAAGCCCACCAGGACGGCGTTGGTCAGGTCCAGGGTGGTCAGGAGGGTGTTGAGGTCGGCGGCGAAGGTGTCATAGTCGTAGCCCTTGGTGGGCTTGCTTGACTTGCCGAATCCGCGGCGGTCGTAGGTGATGACGCGGAAGCCGGCTTCGAGCAGGGCTGTGGTCTGCTTCTCCCAGGAGGAACCGTCCAGCGGGTACCCGTGGATCAGGACCACAGGCTGTCCGCTTCCGTGGTCCTCGTAGTAGATCTCGATATCGGTGCTGTTCTCGGTTCCAACGGTGACGTAGGCCATCTGGCGGTCCTTTCGAAGCTTCGGGATCAGAATCAGGGCGCGGACGCGCCGCGCCCGGCATTTCCTACTCTAGGCAACGCCCGGCGCGGCTCCAAGGAAGGGACTGCCGGATCCGCCTACTGGGACGGCTGGGGGAGTTCGCACTCGATCTGCGGGTTGACGCCCATGTAGTTCAGGGGACCCGCGATGATGGTCACAGCCACCGTGCCAGCCTGTGCGCAGGTCCCGGGGGCGCCGCCGAAGTAGCCGCGCTGCCAGGCGGCGATTCCTCCGATGATCAGCCAGATGACAATCAGTGCTCCGAGAAACTTCATGGTGTCCTCCTAGGGCCAGGGCCGCCTGTGCGTTCAAGTATGCGCCGTTACGCGGACCCTATACAGCACCCCACCCCGGACGCTCTCTCACTTAATGCGGGTTTTTGACCAACGCTGTCTCACTTTCTTCAAGAAAGTGAGACAGCGTCGGTCTTTTTCCCGCATTAAGTGAGAGAGCGTCCCAGGGGATCATCTGAAGCTTCAGCTACCGGACATGGCGTCCGGGGCGGCGCTGGTCAGGCGAGGGAAAGGAAGAGCTTTTCCAGCTCTTTCTTGTCCATCGTTGCGTCCTTCTGGACGATGCACTGCTCCAGGCCTGTGGCGATGATGGCGAATCCGGCCCGGTCGAGTGCTTTGGACACGGCCGCGAGCTGAGTGACGACGTCCTTGCAGTCCCGGCCTTCTTCAAGCATGCGCGTGACAGCGGTGAGCTGGCCTTGGGCGCGCTTGAGCCTGTTGATCACGGGCGTCAGTTCTGACGGATTGAGTTCCATGGGTTTCTCCAATGTCGGCGACTCCGTCCATTGTATACCCCCCAGGGTGTTTGACATACCCAGGGGGGTATCTGTAATACTCGGTGGGGTATCCACTATTTCCCAAATCGAGAGGCCAGCACATGACTTCCCCTTCCGCGGCATCGGCCGTTACCGCCCTTGCTCCAGAGACCCTGCGCACCTGGATGGAACAGCATCAGGACCTCGTGGTGATCGACGTGCGCTCCGCCGCCGAGTTCGAGTACATGCATATCCGGGGCTCCTACAATGTGCCGCTTCCCTTGCTGTCGGAGCACGCGGATGAACTCGCGGCCCGCCTGGGCTCCCGTGTGGTCCTTGCCTGCCAGTCCGGTGCCCGCGCCGAGCAGGCGCGCCAGCGGCTGGGCAAGTCCGGGATCGACGGTGCCTACGTCCTGACCGGCGGCGCGCCCGGCTTCGCTGCCACCGGCGGCGACGTTGTCCGGGGCAAGAGCCGCTGGGACCTGGAGCGCCAGGTCCGCCTCGTGGCCGGTTCCCTGGTGGTCCTGGGCCTGGCGGGCGGCAAGTTCGTCTCCCCGAAAATCCGCCTGCTCGCCGGCGCCATCGGCACAGGACTGACCTTCTCGGCCGCCACCAATACCTGCGCCATGGGCCAGGCCATCTCGGCAATGCCGTGGAATAAGGCTGCCAAGGAACCCACCCGCGAGAGCGCCATCCTGACCCTTCCCGTCGCGGGTGCACGCGCCACCGGAAACGGTGAGGCCAAGGCCTCATGACCACCACCCTCCTCCTGGTCCTTGCCCTGTCGGTAGTCATCGGGCTCTCGCTCGGCGTCCTGGGCGGCGGCGGATCGATCCTGACCGTGCCGATCCTGGTCTACGTGGCGGGCTTCGAGGCCAAGGAAGCCATCGCGGCCTCCCTGTTCGTCGTCGGCGTCACCTCCGCGGTCAGCGCGTTCAGCCACGCCCGCGGCGGCAGGGTGATGTGGCGGACCGGCCTGATCTTCGGCGCGGCCGGCATGGCCGGCGCGTTCGTCGGCGGCCTCCTGGGCGGGCACATCCCCGGCCAGATCCTGCTCATCGCCTTCGCGGTCATGATGGTGGCCACCTCCGTGGCCATGCTTCGCGGCCGCAAGAAGAAGAACGACGGCGGCGGCGCACCGGTGAAGCATGAGCTGCCCCTGGGCAGGGTGCTACTGGACGGGGCGGTCGTCGGGCTCGTGACCGGATTGGTCGGCGCGGGCGGCGGTTTCCTTGTGGTTCCGGCCCTGGCGCTCCTGGGCGGCCTCCCGATGTCTGTTGCCGTGGGCACCTCCCTGGTGGTCATCGCCATGAAGTCCTTCGCCGGGCTCGCCGGTTACCTCACCACCGTCCAGCTCGACTGGGGCATCACCCTCGGCGTGACCGTAGCTGCCATCGTTGGCACCCTTGCCGGCTCCACACTCGCCGGCCGCATCCCGGAGGCCGCCCTGCGGAAAGCGTTCGGCTGGTTCGTCCTGGCCATGGGAACCTTCGTCCTCATCCAGCAGGCCCCTGCCGACCTGCGGTGGTTCATCGCTGCCGGAGTCGCAGCCCTGATGGCAGTCACCGCGGGCGCCTGCTGGTTCTTCATCAGCTCGTGCCCGCTGCGCAACCGAAGCGGCCGGCGCAGCAACGTCCCCTCACCCGTCTAAACCCGCCACCAACCAGCCAAGGAGAACACCATGGGCCTCATCAGCTCCCTGAAAAAAGCCTTCAGCAAGCCCTATAAAACGGTCTCAGTAGCGCAGGCCAAGAACCTCCTGGCCTCGGGCGCCGCGCTGGTCGACGTCCGCTCCGCCCAGGAATGGCGTACCGGAAGGGCGCCCCAGGCCAAGCACATTCCGCTGGACCGGCTGCAGGCCAGCACCGCCGGAATCAACAAGAACAAGCCCGTGATCGCCGTCTGCGCATCCGGGGTCCGCTCCGCTTCAGCGGCCCGTCTCCTCGCTTCCCAGGGGTACGAGGCCTACTCCCTGCGCGGCGGCATGGGCGCCTGGCGCTCGGCCGGCGAACCCGTCCGCTAACAACAGCCCCACACGTATGTCGAAGGAGAATCCCATGGCTGAAATCACCATCACCGAGGCCGACCAGCGCCGTGCCACCGCCCGCATCCTCGATGTCCGCAAGGACTTCGAGGTCGCCGAAGGCATGATCCCCGGTGCCCTGCACATCCCCATGGGCCAGCTGCAGGCACGCCTGTCCGAGCTGGACCCCGCCGTCCCCGTCATTGCGGTCTGCCGCAGCGGCAACCGTTCAGCCCGCGTGGCCGACGCCCTCAGCGGAGCCGGCTTCACCGCGGACACCATGGCCGGCGGCATGATCGCCTGGACCCGCGCCGGCCTCCCCACCACCTAACGTGAGGCTCCGCCGCACAGCGACAGGCCCTAGCCGCCGCCGCGAAACATCACCTCCATCCCCACCCTCATGGTCTTCAAGGACAAGGCCCTGGTATTCTCCCAGCCCGGCGCCCTCAACGCCACCGGCCTCGAAGAAGTCATCCAGGAAGTCAAAAACCTCGACATGAACAAACTCCGGGCTGACGCAGCCCGGCAGCCCGCCTGACGCACACGCGGATTGCCCGGCCCGCACCCCTCGTTGCTGGATACCCCATGGGGTATTACACTTAAGCCAAGACCTCCTCTAAAAACCCACTCCACGAAGGAGAGCACCAGATGCTTATCGAGCGCATTTACGACGAAGACCTCGCCCAGGCCAGCTACCTGATTGGCTGCCAGGCCAAGGGGGAAGCCATCGTGGTGGACGGCCGCCGCGACACCGCCGTGTACCAGGATCTTGCCGCGAAGAACGGCATGAAGATCGTGGCCGTCACCGAAACCCACATCCACGCCGACTATCTTTCCGGCACCCGCGAACTGGCCGCTGCCACCGGCGCGAAGATCTACGTCTCCGGCGAGGGCGGACCGGACTGGCAGTACGAATTCGACGGCGAACGCCTCTACGACGGCGACGCCATCACCCTGGGCAACATCACCGTCAAGGCCCTCCACACCCCCGGCCACACCCCCGAGCACCTGTCCTTCCTGGTGACCGACGGCGCCTTCAGCGACCAGCCCGGCTACCTGCTCTCGGGCGACTTCGTCTTCTCAGGCGACCTGGGCCGGCCGGACCTGCTGGACGAGGCAGCCGGCGGCATCGACACCCGCTTCGAAGGTGCCAAGCAGCTCTTCGCCAGCCTGCAGGACAAGTTCCTCACCCTCCCCGACTACGTCCAGGTCCACCCTGCCCACGGCGCTGGCAGCGCTTGCGGCAAGGCCCTCGGCGCCATCCCCTCCTCGACCGTGGGCTATGAGCGCCTCTACGCCTGGTGGGGCCCCTACCTCGCCGCCAACGACGAGCAGGGTTTCATCAACGAACTCCTCGACGGCCAGCCCGACGCCCACGCATACTTCGGCCGGATGAAACGCGAAAACCGTGAAGGCCCGGCCATCATGGGCGAACGCACCCCGCTGCCCGAGCTCGCGCCCGGCATCGTTGCTGCAGGCCTGGCAGCGGACACCCTGACCTTCATCGACACCCGTTCCAACAGCGAGGTCCACGAAGGCACGGTAGCCCGTTCCCTGAACGTGCCGGCAGGCAAGTCCGTGGCCAGCTACGGCGCCTGGGTAGTCAACCCGGAAACCGACAAAAATCCCCTGGTGCTCCTGGCTAACGACCAGGACCAGGCTATGGACATGTGGGACCACCTGATCCGCGTGGGCATCGACAACGTCGCAGGCTACGTCACCAGCATCGAAGGGCTCCCCACCTTCACGCCGAAGCTCATCCAGCCCGGGAACCTCGACAGCTTCGAGGCCGCCATGGTCCTGGACGTCCGCAACAAGACCGAACACACCGCCGGCCACATCCCGGGCTCGCACCAGCTCAGCGGCGGCCGGGTCATGTGGCACCTCGATGAGCTCCCCGCCGACGGCACCATCGTCACCTACTGCCAGTCCGGTGTCCGGAACTCCGTGGCAGCCAGCGCCCTGCGCCGGGCCGGGTACGACGTCGTCGAACTCGACGGCAGCTACGCCGGCTGGAATGCCTGGCGGAACTCCGTTCCCGCAGCCTAACCAGGCATCCCCCAGACCGCCCGGGCCGGTCCCCTCTCCGGCCCGGGCACGCCCGGGCGCGCCCCCACGCGTCCGGGCACCTTCTTGTCCCCACGACGAACGGAGCACTCCACATGCAGGGCAGGACACTCCAGCGCCAAGGCCGGGGATCAGCCGGTACCGTGCTGGGGCTTCGGCAAAACCTGGCACAGTTCATGCTCCTGGTGGCAGTCAACGCCCTGGTGGGCGGCACCCTTGGCCAGGAGCGCACCGTACTGCCCCTGCTGGCTTCCCAGACGTTCAACCTGGACCTGTACACAAGCGCGCTGACCTACATCATCGCCTTCGGCCTGTCCAAGGCCGCGATGAACTACTTCGCGGGAACGCTCGCTGACCGGTACGGCCGCAAACCCGTCCTCGTCGCGGGCTGGCTTGTCGCGATTCCCGTCCCGCTCATGCTCATCTTCGGCCCGTCGTGGGGATGGATCGTTGCGGCAAACGTGTTCCTTGGTGTCAGCCAAGGCCTGACCTGGTCCACGGCCGTGATCATGAAGATGGACCTGACCGGACCGAAACAGCGCGGCCTTGCCATGGGTCTGAACGAAGCGGCAGGGTACCTCGGAGTCGCCATCACAGCCCTGGCGACCGGATACATCGCCTCCGCGTACGGGCTCCGGCCCGGCCCGTTCCTCCTCGGAGCCGCCTACATCGCCCTCGGTTTGGGTCTGTCAGTTCTGACCCTGCGCGAGACGCACAACCACGCCAGGACGGAAGCCTCGCAGCACGTCAGTGCACACAGCAGTGCGCACGCCGGCCTCACCACGGGCCAGGTTTTCACCCTCACCAGCTTCAAGGACCGTTCACTCTCCGCAGCCAGCCAGGCAGGACTGGTGAACAACCTCAACGACGGCCTCGCCTGGGGCCTCTTTCCGGTCTTATTCGTCAGCTCCGGGCTGTGCCTGAACCAGGTAGGGATTCTGGCCGCCGTTTATCCCGCGGTCTGGGGCGCCGGGCAGCTCTTCACCGGCGCCGCGTCAGACCGGTGGGGCCGCAAGTGGTTCATCGTGGCCGGCATGAGCGTCCAGGCCGCGGGACTCGCGCTAGTCGCCGCCTCCCACAGTTTCTGGCCCTGGATCGCGGCAGCCATCCTCCTTGGGCTCGGAACGGCCATGGTCTACCCCGCCCTCCTGGCCGCCGTAGGGGACGTCGCCCACCCTGCCTGGCGGGCCCGCTCTGTCGGGGTCTACCGGCTCTGGCGTGACGGCGGCTTCGCCATTGGAGCACTCACAGCAGGACTGCTCGCGGACCTGTACGGGATTCCCGCAGCCATCGCCACCATCGCCGCACTCACAGCCGCCTCCGGCCTGGTAGTCGCCCTCCGAATGCGCAGCAACGACCATACGACGGGGTAAGAACCGACCTCGTAGCCGCACACGGCCTGCCCTCACACCCCGGACGCTCTCTCACTTAATGCGGGAAAACGACCGATGCTCTCTCACTTTCTTCAAGAAAGTGAGAGAGCGTCGGTCAAAAACCCGCATTAAGTGAGAGAGCGTCCGAAGGGGGAGCGGCGTGGGTTGGGTGTGGGTTAGGGCGGGGAGGGGTGTGGGTTAGGGGCGGCCGCCGAAGCTGCCGCCTCCGCCGCCGGGGCCCTGGGCTGCCGTGTATTCGCCGGCTGTTACGGTTCCCCCCTGGTCGGCGCCGTCCAGGGAGCCTTCGCCGAGTCCGGCGCTGACCGTGGCCGTGCCGCCGGTGTAGACGGTGTACTCCTCTCCTTCGGTGATCGCGGCTGAGGAGAACACGAGCGACGCCGTCGTTTTGGCTGTCACGAAGGCTGCCACCACGGTGCCGCTCGGGTCAGCGATCTGCACCACGGTGCCGGCCGGAACCGCTGATCCGAGGGTCACCTGCACACCGGACTGGGTGGAGGAGGCGCCCGGGGTGACCACCATGCCCACGCTGCCGGCCGCTGCCACGGTGCCGCCGGTGACAGTCAGATCACCGTTGACGTCCAGGGCGCCGTTGCCGGAGTTGGTGGGGCCGTTGACCACCACGGTGCCCCCGGAGATGCTGGCGTTGCCGTTGGAGTCCAGGCCGTCGCCCTGCGCATTGATGGTCAGTGACCCGCCGGTGACCTCCACTGTATAGTCGCCCACGGCCATCTCGCCGCCGCCCATTCCGCCCGCGGCGCCGGAGGTTGAGGTGGCGGACCCGCCCGAGGCGTTCACACCGTCGTCGTTCGCCGTGACGTTGGCGGTACCGCCGGACATCACGATGTGCCGGGCCTCCAGGCCTTCCTCCGACTCCTCAACGGTGGTGACGCCGGCCGCGATGGTCAGGGTGTTGAACGCCTTGATGCCGTCGTCCACGGCGCTGACGTTCAGCGTGCCGCCGTTGATGAGGACCCAGCCGCGGCCTTCGTCCTCCTCGTTGTCCGACTTGAAGCCGTCGTCGCCCGCGGTGACCTGGTAGGCGCCGTCGAGCAGGACCGCGTAGTCCTTGCCCACGATGCCGTCGTCCGTGGAGTCCACGATCACGTTGCCGGCAGCCAGCACCAGGCCGTCCTTGGAGGAGATGCCGTCGTTGAAGTTGCCCTCCACGCTCAGCGAACCGGAGCCGGCGAGGATCAGGTCGGCCTGCGAGTACAGGGCCGCATTCGGGGCATCCTCGGCCGTGTCCGCGTAGGTGGTGGCATCGCTCAGTGAGTTGGACGAGCCGTCTTCCAGGTAGACGATGGCCTCGTTGGCGCTCTGCACCACAAACGGGGAGCCGGTGGAGCTGGAGATCTCTGCGCCGTCCAGGATGACCCGGACCACGTCCTCCTCGCCGGCGGCCACCACCACCTGGCCGTCCGACAGGGACCCGCTCAGGCGGTAGGTGCCGGCCGCGCTGATGGTGACGGTGTCGCCGTCGACCTTCACGGCGTCCGACGACGATCCGGAGGCGACAGTGCTGGCGCCGTCCGCCAGGGTCACGGCTACTTCGGCGGCCGCATCCCAGGTGAGGTCATCGGCGTCGTAGTGCGTGTCCGCGGCGAGGGTGTCCAGGGAGACAGCGGCTTGGGCGGTGCCGGACGTGGTGGATGAGGAGGAGCCGGCAGATGTGGTGCCCGTGATGGACGTGCCGGTACCGGCCGTTCCGGCGGAGGCGCAGCCGGCCAGGCCAACGGTGAGGGCGAGGGCGGTGACGGACAGGGCGGTGCGGAAGCGGTTCATGGTGTGTTCCTTCGGGGAGCTTAGGGGAAGTCTGTGAAAGGTCAGGCCGCGGGCCGGAGGGCCATGGTGCGGCGGAGAGTGCGGTTCCAGCGGTTGGCCGGCAGATCGGGGCAGAGGGCCGCCATGCCGGTGGCAAACTTGGAGATCCGGGACGGCCGGACCCCGGCGGCCCAGAGGTGCCTGTCCAGGGGCCCGGCGGCCGAGCCGGACTTGGTCTCAACAATCACCGCACCGTCGAGCACCCAGGCCGGTTCCCCGGGCCGCTGCCAGGTGACATCCGTATCGATGGTGGCCCGGCTGCCGGACGACGGGAGGTAGAGCGTTGTGCGGTGGTAACGGGTCTCAAGCACGGGCCCGAGCGGCCCGGCGGGGGCTCCGCCAACCGCCGCGGCGAGCGTTTCATTGACGTAGTCAAGGCCTTCCGCGGTCAGCCGGGCGCGGTCCGTGAGCTCATACGGGATGCGTTCCTTCACCGTTGCCTCGCGGGCGCCTTCGGTTTTAACCTCCAGGAAGCTGATGGCGCTGTCCACATAGGTCCGGGTGCGGATCTTGTAGCGGCGGCGGCGGCCGCGGGCGGCCAGCAGGTAGCTGTCCAGCTGCGCCGTGTCGAAGTACACGGAGTCGTAGGCGAAGCAGCGGGAGCCGTTCATTTCCAGGACCCGGACCTCGGCATCGAACGTGGCCAGGAGCTCCCGGGCCAGGTCTTCGGGGACGACGTACTTACGGTCCACCCTGGTCTGCAGCGCGGCTTCGGTGTTCAGTTCCTCCAGTCCCACGCCGGGCAGGCCGCGGAGGTTGCTCACGACGCCGGCGCCGGCCGGGGCGCTCACGCCGCACCAGCGGAGGCGTGGATAGGAGCGGACGACGGCGGCGCTGTTTCGTCCGGGGGAAGGGTCACGTGAGGTGCCGGCTCGACATGGCGGGGACCCGCCGTCGGAAGGTAGGTCACAGCGGCCGGGGCCGCAGCGGGGCTGTAGGCGTAGCGGACGTCCACGATGGTTTTGTCGTTGACCAGGTCGAGTTCCAGGATGGTGGCGGAGTGGACCTTGCCGTGCAGGACTTCCTCGAGCCGTGCATGCAGCTCGCCGTCCCCGGTCAGGGCCCGGTCCAGGATCACGGTCTGGTGTCGGTGGGCGGGCAGGACGCGGGGGTGGTCGCCGACGAACATCACCAGCAGGATCAGGCCCATCAGTGAGGAGGTGAGCCAAAGGGGTTCGATGCCGAGGCCGGCGATCAGGCCCAGCGCCAGGGCCGAGAAGTAGTAGGCCACCTCGTGCTGGGCGAGTTCGGTGGAGCGGAGCCGGATGATGGACAGGACGCCGAAGAGGCCGAGTCCCAGGCCGAGGCCGGCGGCTGAGCCGGACAGTGCGGTGGCTACGGTCAGGACGCCGACGTTCATGCCCAGGTAGGACACCACCAGGTCGCGGCGCCGGTGGCGGCGGAGGTAGAGGACGAAGGTCAGGACGCTGATGGCCGCGAGGTCTGCGGCGATGAAAATGAGTGAAGTCATCGGATTCTCCGGAATCTGTTGGTGGGCTGTTCTCTACAATCCCGGGCGAAACTGTGCAGGTGCTGTGACGGAACCCAGGCCCGAATATGAGTGTTGGCCGGGCGTTCACCTGCTGTTTGCGGGGGCGGGTGCACGACCCGGCCGGCTTCGGTGGATAGGATCAAACCCGTGACTGCCCCTTGTGACCCCGCGTTTCCCGCCGGAGACACCCGCTTCCCGGGCGGAGCCGCGTGCTCTGGCTAAGGCGCTTTGTGGTCTTCTGTGTGTTTGCGATCTGTGTGGTCACGGCGGTGTCATTCTGGGCACTGGAGCGCTCCGGCGCGGAGGCGGGCGGAGCCCTTCCGCCGCCCCGGTCTGAGGCAGTATTTGAAACGGCCCCGGGTATTAGCCCCGCCGTGAACGTCACGAGGAATGCTGACGCCGAGTGGCTCATGGGTGCCGCCGAGCAGACGGGTATTCCCGCACGTGCGCTTCGGGCCTACGTTGCCGCGGCCGATGCGGCCGGCCGCTTCGCTCCGGGGTGTGGGATCGGCTGGAATACGGTGGCGGCGGTCGGCTTCGTGGAATCCGCCCACGGAGCGTACGGCGGCGGAAGCCTGAATGCAGCAGGGCAGGCGAGCGGGCCGCTCGTTGGCCCCAGCCTCGACGGGAACGGATTTGCCGCCATCGCTGATACCGACGGCGGCGCTTTGGATGGCGACGCCCGCTGGGACCGTGCCGTCGGACCCATGCAGTTCATTCCCTCTACCTGGGAGCTTGCGGGACGGGACGGGAACGGCGACGGAACAGCGGATCCCTTCAACATCGACGATGCCGCCCTCAGTGCGGCAGGCTACTTGTGCGCTCGCGGACGTGACCTCACCACCGCGAACGGCTGGACCGGGGCCGTCTACTCCTACAACCAGTCCGATTCCTATGTGGACCAGGTCCGCAAACAGGCCACGTCCTACGCCGGGAAGACGGGCACTGCAGGTTAGGTCACGGGACGGCCCGTCCGGAAGTGACCTCCACAGAAGTCTGATCGTCGGCAGTCTGCCGTGGAAGACCAGCTGGGTTCCCCGAAAAGAGGTACCGCTGCTGCACCGCGTAGCTGACGGTCAGGAGCACGATTTCGGTGAGGACTTTGGCCGGCAGTGCAGCAACAGACAGCGCACCGAGGACAGAAAGCAATCCGTAGTTGGCGGCGAGCAGAACCGCCACCAGGCTGAAGTAGCGCAGCCCGGCGGCGGAGACCGGCCTGTCGCGGCCGTGATTGAACACCAGCCGCCGGTTCACCAGGAAGTTGACGGCAGAACTGACAGCCCTGGCACCCAGCACGGCAACCAGCAGCGAGTCGGTGACGAGGGTCAGGAGCAGGAACACCACAGTGTCCACGAGGAACGCCGAAAAGGACGACGCCAGGAACTTCAGCAGGGGAGCGTAAATGCGGACCGAATCAGCCACGGGCCGGAAGTGGGACCCGGAATTGTGGTCCAGGTAGACGGTGGCGATGTCCACGGTGCGGATGGCGCAGCCGGCCTGTTTCGCTTCCAGCAGCAGGTTCAGCTCGTATTCGTAGCGTTCGCCGCGGACCGAGCGCAGCCACGGGAGCATGGCCGCCGGGTAACCGCGCAGGCCTGTCTGGGTGTCGGTAATGCGCTCACCGGTGGCCAGCCGGAACAGCAGGCGGGTGGCCGCATTGCCGAACCTGCTGCGGGCCGGAACGTTCCCGGTGAAGTTCCGGGTTCCCAGCACCATGGCCGGCGATCCGCCGGCGGAGGCCACCGCGGCCGCCACACGCAGGATGTCCACGATGGTGTGCTGGCCGTCGCTGTCCGCGCAGACAACGTCCTGGCCGGGGAGATGGTCCGCGATGAACCCGAAGCCGGTTTTCAGCGCGAAGCCCTTTCCCCGGTTCCGGGTGTACCCGATGACGTGGCACCCGAGGTTCCTGACGCCGTCGAACACGTCCTTGTACGCGGGCCCGCTGCCGTCATCAACCACCACCACTGCCACAGCCGGCTCGGCGTCGCGGATGGCACGGATCAGGGCGGGAAGCTGGTGGTCCGGTTCGTACGCCGGGATCAGGATGATCATCGCTACCCGCCTATCCCGCGATGTACAGGATGTCTGAGGTGCCGCGTTCCTTGTTCGCGCCCAGCGGGTTGTTCACCAATGAACCGTTGAAGTACATGGTGGACGAGCCGCCGCCGTCGAGGTTGTACGCCGTGGTGGCTCCGAGGCCCTGCATGATTTCCGCCAGCCCCGTCAGGGTGACGCCGGCGCTGTAGCCGGGGCTGCGGCCGTCCACCACCACAAACACCAGGTGGTTGGCGTCGATAATCCCGACGGCGGTGCGCGGCTGTTCGCCCTGGATCGAATGGTTGCCGAAATTGGTGTCCACTTCCACGTCCTCGATGCCCTCGGCCACCTCGCCGTTGTCCAGCAGGGACGGTCCGAAGGAGAGTGTGTTCCAGACGCCGTCCGCCACAAGCTGCTCGGCGGTGGTGGCGGTTTCGTCGTAGACCTTGACGGTGCCGTCGCGGTAGAAGGCGAGGCCCTGGCGCGCACCCTCGTCGCGGAAAACCACGCCGTTGCGGATCACGATGCCCGTGTCGCGGAAGCCGTAGTAGTCGCCGTTGATGGCGAAGACCGCGTTGTTGGCCTCCGCGATTGCCGACGTGGTTTCGGTGATGTTCTCACCGAAACTGTTCTCGGCGAAGGCGGACTGAAGCGCGGTGGCATCGTCAAGAACGACGTCGGCAACGTAGTAGGTGACGGTGCTGTCACCGCTGCCGGTGGTCACTGTGGAGATATTGATCTCCGAGCTGTCGGAAGAATAGGAAGTGTCGGTGGTGACCGCGGTGGCCGACCCGGCTGCTGTGCCCGCCGTCGTGCCCTGGCCCGAACCGGATTGGCTGGTGCCCAGTTGGCTGGCCTCATATGCGGAGACGTCGGAGATTTCCACGTGCTGGACCACGAAGCGGTCCAGCGCCCAGGCCGTGGCGCCTCCCGCGGACAGCGTGAGGGCAACTGCCCCTGCGACGACGGCGCGCCGTATGCGGCTGCCTTGGCGTTTAGTGTTCTTGAGAGGAGTCATTCCTCAGTTCTAGGCAGCCAAGCTAGCGCAGGGATTTGCCGGAAATGTGCCCAGCCTGTGAAAGCGCGTAAGAGCGGAAAGACGTAGTGGCCGCCGTGATACAGCGCCGCCTTGAGGCCGAGCTTGCGGCTACCGCGCTCGCCGGCTACCGGGTCCGCGGGCTACCGGGACTGGGCGGGAGTGTCCTGGCTGCCGGGTGCTGGCGCGCTTGACGGCGCAGGCGCCGGCGCGGTTGCCGGGCAGAGCCGCAGTGCCAGTTCCCGCAATTCCTTGGGGTGGAACGGTTTGGTCAGGTAAGCGGCAGCCCCGGACGCCATTCCGGCCAAGTAGTCATCCTCTTCGGACCGGGCGGTGAGGAACAGCAGCGGAGCATCGCTGAGGGCGCGGATGGCCCGGGAAACCACATGGCCGTCCATGTCCGGCAGGCCAAGATCCAGGGTGATGAGTGCCACGGAGGGGTCCGCTGCCGCGGCGATGCCCTCGGCGCCGCTCGCAACGGCGCGCACGTCAAAGCCCGCGCGGGTGAGTACCACGGTGATCAGCCCGCGGATATCGTAGTTGTCCTCGATGACGAGGCAGACGCGTTGAGTTTCCATAAAGCCCCCAGAGCCAGCTTGAAACCAGTGTAAGGGCTGGGGTGATGGAGAATCGCTACCATGACACATTCCGCAGACCCCACGTTACTGACAGTGGGCCACGGAACGGCCGGCCAGGAGCAGTTCGCCGGGATGCTGGCCGCAGCTGGAGTCCGATCCCTGGTGGATGTCCGGATCGCCCCCGGCAGCCGGAAGTTCCCGCATTTTGGCAAGGACCTGTTGGGAGAATGGCTGCCTGCGGCCGGGGTGGCCTACCGCTGGGAGAAGCGGCTGGGCGGGTTTCGGAAGCTGCCGCAGGATTCGCCGGATGTGGCATTACGCAATGACTCCTTCAGGGCCTATGCGGCCTACATGCGGACCCCGGAGTTTTCGCTGGCCCTCGGCGGGCTGCTGGCACAGGCTGCAGGACAGTCCACCGCCATTATGTGCAGCGAGACCGTGTGGTGGCGGTGCCACCGGCGGCTCATCTCGGACCATGCCGTCCTGCTCGACGGCGTCAGCGTCCTGCACCTGATGCCCGGCGGAAAGTTGGCACCACACCAGCCAACGTCCGGTGTGCGCGTCAGCGGGACAGAGCTTGTCTATGACCAGGTGTAGCTGGCGTCGAATTCAGCGGAGAACAGGGCAGCCCCCCGACGTCGGTGACGGCGCCTGACGCCGGGCCGCCCCGGCGCTACCCGTCGTAGTGCGTCTCGGCGGGACCTTGGCCGAGGGCGTTTACCACGGCGGCAGCGACGTTCCGTAGCTTGGAATTGCGGGTACTTGAGGCGGCCTTGAGGAGCTCGAAGGCCTCCTGCTGGCTGCAGCGGTTCTGGGCCATGATGATCCCCACAGCCATGTCGATGACGGTACGGGTTTCGAGGGTGGCCCGCAGGTGGGCGGCGGTTTCGCTGTAATGCGCGAACCGCACAGCCAGCCGCAGGGCGAGGGACGTCTGCCGGACAAAATCCTCGGCGGTTTCCAGGATGCGGCCCTCAAACCGGCCGCTCCGGTGGGAATACAACAGCAGGGTCGCTTTGGTTTCGCCCTCCAGCTGGAAGGGGATGGCCAGGACCGAGAGGATGCCTTGAGCCAGCACCGCTGCGGTGTACTCAGGCCAGCGGCCCTCTTCCCGCAGATCGGGAACGTGGACGGTCAGCTGGTCCACGGAGGCTGCCATGCCCGGGCTGTCAATGGACTGGCATTCAATCTGGCTGATTGATTGGGCAGCTGCGCCGCTGCTGGCGACGGTTGCCGCCTTGCGCTGCCGCAGCAGGGTAATGCTGCAGAGAACCTCGTCTCCGGACCCGGAGAGGTTGCGCGCGGAGACGCGCGCAAGTTCGTCAAGGAACTCCTCAACGTCGGAGCTGTTGAGGAGTTCTTCGTGCAGGTGATCAGTGATTGATGTAGCTGTATTTGCTGTTGACTCGCTGGCCACGGTTCTTAGTGCCATTCGCTCAGGTCAAAACGACCCGGCAATTCCCCGCACAATCTGCCCGTGAGGCAGCAGGGTGGCGGCGATCGCTGGATCGACGAACTGTCCAACGGCCTGCTGCTAAACCGGTAACCAGAAGTATATACAGGCCCTGAGTATTTCAAATGCCACATTTCGCGCCGTGCCACAGCCGGCTGCCTCTGGCGTTGCGTTGCCACTTGTGGGCAGAATGTAGCTCACGTTGGCCGCTGCGGGCGGTGGAACCGAAACCAGCCGGCGATGGCGCCGCGGAGGGACAGGACATGACCAGACTGCTCATCATCGGGCCGCCCGGATCCGGCAAGGGCACGCAGGCGGAACACATCGCCAGGCACTTCGGCGTCCCCACTGTCTCCACGGGCGAAATCTTCCGGACCAACGTCAGCGAGGAGACACCGCTGGGGCTGGAAGCCGCAAGGTACCTCGACGACGGTGCGTTTGTGCCGGACCACCTCACCAATGCGCTGGTCAAGGATCGGCTCCTCGACGCCGATGTCCAGCCGGGCTTTCTGCTGGACGGGTATCCCCGGACCGCGCCCCAGGTTATGGAACTGGACAACATGCTGGCTTCGCAGGGCCACCGCCTCGACGCCGTGGTGGAACTCCGCGCCCAGGATTCCGAACTGGAACAGCGGATGCTCCGGCGCGCCAAGGAGCAGGGCCGCAAGGACGACACCCTGGAGGTCTTCCGGCGCAGGCTGGACCTTTACCACCGGGAAACCCATGAGGTCGTGGCGGTCTATGCCGGCCGGGGCATGGTGGTCTCCGTGGACGGCAGCGGTGACCCGGGGGAGATCACCAAGCGTGCGATTGCCGCCGTCGAAAAGTTCCTGGCAGCCGGAGTGACCCCATGAGGATTGCGGTCACCGGCGGGAGCGGAAAACTCGGGCGCCATGTGGTCCGCAGGCTCACCGATGACGGCCATCAGGTCCTCACCCTGGATAAAGAGGCCTCCTCCGGGGAGCGGAGCCACCTCATGACCCGGGTGGACCTGCGGGACTACGGGCAGGTCATGGATGCCCTGCTTGGCCTCGATGACAGGCTCAGGGACTTCGACGCCGTGGTCCACCTCGGCGCCATTCCCGCACCCGGGATGGCACCCGAGGCCGCCACGTTCGAAAACAACATGCTCTCCACCTACAACGTTTTCCAGGCCGTGCGGCGGGCCGGCATCAAAAGGGTGGTGTATGCCTCCAGCGAGACGGTGCTGGGACTCCCGTTCGACGCCGACCCGCCCTACATCCCGGTGGATGAGGAGTACGCGGCCCGGCCCGAAAGCACGTACTCGCTGGTCAAGCACCTCGAGGAGCAGATGGCCATCCAGTTCACACGCTGGGACCCGGAGCTGAGCATCACGGGCCTGCGGTTCTCCAACGTGATGGACCCGGACGATTACGAACGGTTCCCGCAGTTCGACGCAGACGCCCGGGCGCGAAAATTCAACCTGTGGGGCTACATCGACGGACGCGACGGGGCGCAGGCCGTGGCACGCGCACTCGAACACGGCCGGCCGGGCTTCGAGGCGTTCATCATTGCGAACGCCGATACCGTGATGTCCCGTTCCAGTGCCGGCCTCGCGGCGGAGGTGTTCCCCAACGTCAAGGTAACGAAGGAACTCGGCGAGCACGAGACCATGCTGTCCATCGACAAAGCCCGGCGCCTGCTGGGATTCGAGCCCGAACACACCTGGCGTTCCTACCACTCGAACCGCACCACGCCCACGGAGGACTGAAGCGGCGCAGCCCCGGTAGACCCACGGTTTTCCGCAGCCGGCCAAGGGTTGGCGCAGGATCTGCTGAGTTCCCGCCATGGCCCGGCGTAGGCTCCTACCCTGATGTGGGGGCAGGGATCTTCCGCCCCTCATCAGCCCGCACCGCCACGCTAGGAACTCCCCATGCGCACCCTCCGTTTTGTGCTGCCCGCCGCCTCGACGCTGATCATCGCCGCGGTCCTTGCGGTCCTTGCGGTTCCCGCGCTGCCGGCAACCGCGGCGGACAGGAAAGGAGACACCAACGAGGCGGCCGCCCGCTATCTGGTGCGCTACGCCCCCGGCACCGATGTCCCCGCGGCGGTGGGCCGGCTCACGTCCCAGGGCATCGCCGTCGGACGCTCCTTTTCGCACGCACTCCGCGGCGCCGTGGTGACCGCAACAGCGGCGCAGGCGGCGGCGCTGTCCCGGGCGGCGGATGTCGCCTCCGTGGAAGTGGACGCGCCCGTCACGGTTTCAGAATCGCAGCAGCCCGCACCGTGGGGGCTGGACCGCTCGGACCAGCGGGCCCTGCCGCTGTCCGGTTCCTATAGCTGGACGGCAGCAGGCGCGGGGGTCAGTGCGTACGTGGTGGACACCGGTGTGCTGGCCTCCCACGCCCAGTTTTCCGGCCGCATCACCGCGGGGTGGAGTGCCGTGGCGGACGGCAGGGGCTCGGGGGATTGCAACGGCCACGGCACGCACGTGGCAGGAACAGTGGCCGGGTCCACGTACGGCGTGGCCAAGGGCGCAACGATCGTTCCCGTGCGCGTCCTCGACTGCACCGGCTCCGGCTACAACTCGGACGTGGTGGCCGGCCTGGACTGGATCGTGGCCCACCACGCCGCCGGGATCCCGGCCGTGGCCAACCTGAGCGTGGGCGGACCGGCCAGCCCGGCGGTGGATGCCGCCCTCCAGGCGGTAATCAACGACGGCGTCACTGCCCTGGTTGCCGCCGGCAATTCCGCCGCAGATGCCTGCGGCAGTTCGCCCGCACGGCTTCCCGCAGCGGTCACCGTGGCAGCGAGCGATTCCGCCGACCGCCAGGCGTCCTTCTCCAACTTCGGCTCCTGCGTGGACCTCTACGCACCCGGCGTAGGGATCGTGTCCGCGGCGTACACCTCCACCACGGCCACCGCATCCATGTCCGGCACCTCGATGGCCACGCCGCATGTTGCCGGCGCCGCGGCGGTCCTGCTCTCCCACAGCCCCGGACTCACCCCCGCGCAGGTGGCCTCGGCGCTGGCATCGAACGCCACCGCCGGGGTCATCAGCGGTGCCGCGGCCGGCACGCCCAACAGGCTCCTGTATTCGGCCGCGGCGCCCGTTGCACCGGCTCCCGCACCGGCTCCCGCTCCCACGGTGACTGCCAAAACGCCGGCAGCGGGCGCAACGTCAGTACCGCAGGGCAGTAACGTGACCGCCACCTTCAGCGCCCCGGTCCAGGGCGTCGGCGCCGGGACGTTTGTGCTCCGGAACGCCGCCGGAAACGCCATCCCGGCAACAGTCAGCTACAACGCCACCACCAGGACGGCCACCCTCGACCCGGCTGCGAGCCTGGCCGCCGACGGGAAATTCACGGCAACGCTGACCGGTGGTGCCACCGCCATCCGCGACGCTGCGGGCACACCGCTCGCCACCACGGGCTGGACGTTCACCACCGGCCCGGCGCCGGTAATCACCGGCTACATGCCCGGCAGCAACGCCATCCTGGTCCGCCGCAACAACAACATCACGGTCACCTTCAACGAGGCTGTCGTGGGCGTGGGCACCTCCACTTTCCTAGTGAAAAACGCCGGCACCGGCGCAGTGGTTCCGGCCGCCGTGGTCCGCAACGGCACCACCAACCAGTGGGTCCTGGACCCGCAGCAGTCCCTGTCCGCCAAAACGAAATACACCGTCACCGTTACCGGCGGGGCCGCGGCCATCCGGGACCTCGCCGGCAATCACCTGGCCGGCAATACGTGGCAGTTCACCACGGGATCGTTCTAACCGGTCGGCCGGGTAAGGGAGTCCGACGGCGGCCGGTGGGGGGCGTCGTCGGATTCTCCCCGCTGCCTGGGCGCCTTTGCCGCCGTGTCAGGGTGATGCTCTGACCAGATGTGGCCCACCTCTTCGGCGAACTGCTGGACGATCCGGCTCATCGCCGCATGCGCCGCGGCAGCCTCGCCGCGTTGAATGGCGCTGGCCACGTCAACGTGCAGCTGCAGGGCCTCATGATCCGGAAGGTGCGGCATCAGGCCGTGCTCGGCCCTGCCGGTGAGGACCTCGGCCACAAGATTATGAAGCTGGGCAAACATGGCGTTGCCTGATGCTTTGAGCACCGCGGCGTGGAACGCGACGTCCAGGCGCAGGAATTCGTCCTGGTCTCCCCGCTGGCCGGCGGCCCACAGCCGCGCCGCAAGGTGGACCAGGTCGCTGCCCGCATCCCAGGAGGCGCGTTCGGCTGCGAGCCGGGCGGCCTGCGGTTCGATGGCGCCGCGGAGCTCGTTCAGGGCCTGCAGCTGCTCCAGCCGCCGGGATGAGGCGAGCCGCCAGCGGATGACCTCCGGGTCATACAGATTCCAGGCCGCTTCGGGCTGCACCACGGTGCCGAAGCGCCGGCGCGATGCCAGCATGCCCTTTGAGGAAAGTACGCGGGCGGCCTCGCGGACTACCGAGCGGGAGACGTTGTGCTGCGTCTCAAGCTCGTCCAGGCGCACCACCGAATTCGGTGCCAGGGAACCCTCGGCGATGGCGAGTCCCAGGTTCTGGACCAACGAGGCATGCCGGTCGATCGGGGACTCCGCCTGTGGGGTTTTCATGAATAAATCATACGGTGTAGCAAAAAGGGTTGTTTAAGTCTGCCTTATTTACCTATGATCTTCCCCAGAGCAGATGTAAAGATGCATTTGTGACCGGCTGCACACCGACGTCAGCCAGAAAACAAGGGAGTCGTCATGAAGCGACGTTCAGTAATGAAGTACGCGGCAGTCGCTGCGGCACTTTCCATGGGCCTGACTGCCTGCGGCGGCAGCGGCAGCAGCGACGCCAAGGAATCGGGTACGGTCAGGGTGACGCTGGCCAACCACGTCTGGACCGAGGGCATTAAGGCAGCAATCCCCGAATTTGAGAGCTCCACCGGGCTGAAGGTGGAACTGACCCAGCTCGGCGAGGACCAGCTCTCCGACCAGTACAACGTCAAGCTCAACGCCGGCAGCGACGAGATCGACGTGATGATGTACCGCCCGCTCCAGGAAGGCAAGGCGTTCGCGAAGAACGGCTACCTCGCGGACCTGACCGAAAAGGTTTCATCGGATTCGGGCTGGGACTGGAAGGACTTCCAGGAGGGCCCCGTCAAGGCCACCACCGCTGACGGCAAGGTGGTCGGAGTCCCGATCATCACCGAGCGCGAAGTCCTCTATTACCGCAAGGACCTGCTGCAGGCAGCCGGCCTCGAGGTGCCCAAGACCATGGCGGAGCTTGAGGCAGCAGCCAAGGCCATCAAGGAGTCCAACCCGGGCACCGCAGGCTTTGTGGCCCGCACCGGCAAGTCCGCAGCTGTTACCCAGTTCTCGAGCTTCCTCTTCAGCTTCGGCGGCGACTTCATGGATGCCAGCGGAAAGTCCACGGTCAACTCCGCCGAAGCGAAAGAGGCCTACGCCTACTATGGCGGCCTGATCAAGAACTACGGCCCCGCCAACGTCAGCACGGACATGAGCTGGCCCGAGGCGATGGCCATCTTTACGCAGGGCCAGGCCGCCTTCTACACGGAGGCGGACTCGCTCTACAAGAACGCCACCGATCCGGCCAAGTCCAAGGTTGCCGACAAGGTCGGCTTCGCCGCACTGCCGGCCGGGCCTGCCGGTTCCAAGCCGTACAACATCCCCTCCTGGGGCCTGGCCGTGAACGAGGCTTCGGGCAACCAGGACAACGCCTGGAAGTTCATCCAGTGGGCAACGGGTAAGGAACGCACGCTGGCTGCACAGAAGGCCGGCGTCCCCGGACCCCGCGCCTCCGTCTGGTCCAACCCCGAGGGCACGTCCACGTACCCGAAGGACCTGGCCGAAGCCATTGCCGCCAGCGCCAAGAACGGTGTGGGACACGACCGTCCCGAGGTGGTCACCGTCGGCAAGGCCCGCGAGATCGTGGGCGAGCCGATCGTTGCAAGCATCACCGGGGCCGACGCGGCCGCAGCTGCAGAGACGGCGCACGAAGCCTTCCAGAAGTTCCTGGACAGCGAAAAGTAGTACCGCACCCGGGGCGCCGGCCCGGCCAATGGTCCCCGGCGCCCCCTTTGCCCGGGCGGGACGGCAGTGATGATGCCCTCCCGCCCCGGCTACTCTTCACCCCCCGACTTTTAGGTGAACCATGTCTGTAACGACCTCTCCCCGCAGCGCAGCGCGGAATGCCGGGCGTGCCCCGAACGGCCGCGAAAAATTCTCTGACTGGGCCAACACGCACCGGAAGTGGCTCTTCGCAGCCCCGGCGATGGCTTTCGTAGCCGTCCTCATCGTCTTCCCCCTGGCCTGGACGCTGTACCTGAGCCTCACCGATTCCCAGGGTTCAGTCCGTGCCGCCACCGAGTTCATCGGCCTGGAAAACTACATGACGGTCCTGTCCGACGTCGAACGCTTCTGGCCCGCGGTGGGCCGCACCCTCACCTTTACCGGCATTGCCCTGGTCTGCGAAGTGGTCCTGGGCATGGGCATCGCCTTGCTGCTGTGGCGGCCGTTCCGCGGCGAAAAATGGGTCCGCGTGGCCATCCTGCTGCCGCTCGTCGCCACCCCGGTTGCTGTGGGCATGATGTTCAGGCTGATCTTCGATCCCAACATCGGGTTCGTCAACCAGCTCCTGGGCATGGTGGGCATCCCCGCCCAGCCCTGGCTGTCCGGCCAGGACACGGCGTTGGGCACCACCATCTTTATGGACGTCTGGCAGTGGACCCCCATGGTGGTCCTGATCCTGCTGGCCGGCCTGACCTCCCTGTCCGAGGAACCGGACGAGGCGGCACGCGTGGACGGGGCCAACTCCTTCCAGCGCTTCTTCTACATCACGCTGCCCCTGATGATGCCCACCGTGATCGTGGCCATCCTGCTCCGGGGGATCGACGCCCTGAAAACCTTCGACATCCTGTACGCCACCAAAGGCAAGGGCGGCGGCTCCTTCCATGAAGTGGAAACCCTGAACGTCTACGCCTACGGGCTGAGCTTCGACTACAACCAGTACGGGCTGTCCTCCGCGGTGCTGATCCTGTTCTTTATGATCATCATCGGTTCCATGTGGCTGCTGACCATGCGCAAGAAAGCGGTAAGCAAATGACCGTCGTCAACGAAAACGCCGAAAACACAGGGAACCCGACGTCGGCCAGGCCTTCCCAGCCGGTCCGCCGCCGCCGGAAGCCCCTTGCCACCCGCGCCTACAAGGTCTTCCGGGTGGTTGCCCTCATCGCCGTGGTGCTGTTCCTTCTTGCGCCGCTGGCCTGGATGCTGATGGCGTCCTTCAAAACCAACGTGGACATCTACGACTCCGCCAAATCCATCATCTTCACCCCCACGGGCGAGAACTACGCGAACGTCCTGCAGCGCAACAACTACTTCGTCTTTATCTTCAACAGCTTCTGGGTGGCGTTCGTCTCCACGGTGCTCTCGCTGGTGCTGGGGGTCCCCGCCGCGTACGCCATGAGCCGGTTCACCATGCACCGATCAGCCCTGGTGGTGCTGATGGCCCGTGTCATCCCGGGCGTCTCGCTGCTGGTGCCCTGGTACTACGTCTTCTCCAACCTGCGGATGGTGGGCGGCTTCGAGGTGCTGATCCTCAGCCACATGTTCGTGGCGCTGCCGCTGATTGTGTACATCATGATGAGCTACTTCGATACCCTTCCGCTGGAACTGGAGGAATCGGCGCAGGTGGACGGACTAACCCCGATCGGCGCGTTCCGCCGCATCACGCTGCCGCTGTCCGTGGCCGGCATGGCCACCGCCGGCATCCTGTCCTTCATCTTCTCGTGGAACAACTTCATGTTCGCCCTGGTGCTGTCCGGGTCCAAGACCAAGACGCTCCCCGTGGCCATCTTCGACTTCGTCTCCTATGCCAGCATCGACTGGGGCGGCCTGATGGCGGCCGCCACCGTGGTGACCGTTCCCATCATGATCATTGCGCTCTTTACGCAGAAGTACATCGTCTCCGGCATGACCGCCGGCGCTACCAAAGGCTAGGCCGGCATGACACGCATCAGCAGGATCGAAACCTTCCTCGTCGCCCCGCGGTGGCTTTTTGTCCGGATCGAAACCGAGAGCGGCATCGTCGGCTGGGGCGAGGCAACCTGCGAAGGGCGCAGCGAAACCGTGCGCACCGCCGTCGAACAGCTTTCGGAGCTGCTCATCGGCAACGATGCCCTCCGCATCGAGGACCACTGGCAGGTCATGACCAAGGGCTCCTTCTACCGGGGCGGACCCATCCTCGCCAGCGCCGTATCCGGGCTGGACCAGGCATTATGGGATATTGCGGGCAAGCACTTCAACACCCCCGTGCACCAGCTCCTGGGCGGCCACGTCCGGGACCGCATCCGGATGTACGGCTGGGTGGGCGGGGACGAACCCAACGAGGTGGCGGACCAGATCAGCGCCCAGCTCGACGTAGGTCTGACCGCAGTGAAAATGAACGCCAGCGGCCGGATGAGCCCGGTGGCCTCCGTGGCAGAGATCGACGGCGTCATCCGCCGGGTTGCCGCGGCCCGCGAAGTGCTGGGGGACCACGGTGACGTGGCCGTGGACTTCCATGGCCGCTTCAGCCTGGCCAACGCCCGTCGCGTGGCGCCATTGCTGGAACCGTACCGGCCCTTCTTCCTCGAAGAGCCCGTGGTCCCGGAAAACACGCACCTGCTGCGCGAATTTACGTCATCCACCACCACTCCTGTGTCCACCGGCGAGCGGCTTTACAGCCGGCAGGAATTCCTGCCGGCACTGCAGGCCGGAATCGCCGTGGCGCAGCCGGACCTCTCGCACGCCGGCGGCATCACCGAGGTCCGCAAGATCGCCTCCCTGGCCGAGATCTACGACGTCCAACTGGCCCCGCACTGCCCGCTTGGACCTCTTGCCCTCGCCGCGTGCCTGCAGGTGGGCTTCGCGACGCCCAACTTCCTGATCCAGGAGCAGAGCATCGGCATCCACTACAACCAGGGCGCCGAAGTCCTGGATTACGTGGTGGACAAGAGTCCGCTGAAGTTCGTCAACGGCCATATTGAACGTCTGACCGGCCCCGGCCTCGGCATCGAAATCGATGAAGCGGTTGTCCGGGCGGCGGACAAACGCGGCCACGCCTGGCGCGGACCGGTCTGGCGCCACCCGGACGGAGCCTTCGCAGAATGGTGAACAACATGACTGACAGTGTTACCCCCGGCGGCCTGCTGGCCGGAATCAAAGAGGCCCGGCTGGTGGCAATCGTCCGCGGCACCGACGGCGGTGCTGCCGCGAAGGCCGCCATCGCCGCGATGGAGGAGGGCTTCCGGTTCGTCGAGATCGCCCTGACCACGCCCGGCGCCGTCGACGCGATCCGCGAGGTCCGGACGGCGGCGCCGGAGGGCTGCTTCGTGGGCGGCGGAACCGTGCTGACAGCGGAGGACGTGGAGAAGGTTGCCCGGGCCGGCGGCCAGTTTATGGTGACTCCGGCGCTGGCGGCATCAATCGCGGAGTCCGCGCGCCTCGGGATCCCGGTGCTGGCCGGTGCCCTGACCCCGAGTGAAGCGTACGAGGCCATGAACCGCGGCGCCACGGCGGTCAAGCTCTTCCCCGCATCCATCGGCGGCCCCGGCTACCTCAAGGCGCTGCGGGATCCCTTCCCCGGGATCCCGTTTATCCCGGTGGGCGGAGTGGGCCTTGACGAAGCCACAGGCTATTGGGAAACCGGTGCGATCGCCGTCGGGCTCGGCGGACCGCTGTTCGGCAACGCCGGTTCCGGGGGAGACCTCGCCCCAATGCGTGAGCGCGCCCGCGCTTTCGTGGACCTGGCGGCGGCGTTCGGACGGCGATCCGCCGGCGCGGCCGCGGCGGACGCAAGGTGAGCGCCGCCGTCGACCTCCTGACGTTCGGTGAGTCCATGGTCTCCCTGCGCTCAGCCGGCCCGCTGTCCGCGGGAGGCAGCCTGGCCATGCACGTGGCCGGAGCCGAATCGAATGTGGCCGTGGGGGCCGCCCGCCTGGGCCACAGCGTCGGCTGGGCCGGCGTTGTTGGTGCGGATCCGCACGGCGAATTCATCCTGCGGCAACTCCGCGCCGAGGGAATCCGGGTAAGGCACCGGCTGGATCCGTCACGAAGTACGGGTGTGATGTTCCTCGAGCAGCGGACCGCCGACCTGACCCGGGCGTTCTACTACCGCGCCGGATCCGCGGGCTCCACCCTCCGCCGGGACGACGTGGACCACGCCCTGACCGCCGGCACCCGCGTCCTGCACCTGACCGGCATCACCGCCGCCCTCGGCGCGGAAGCCCGGGCGGCACTGGAATACGCCGCCGAGCGGGCCGCCGCAGAGGGCGTGGTGGTCTCCCTCGACGTCAATTACCGCAGCAAACTGTGGACCCGGGATGAGGCACGCGCCGTGCTGGCGCCCGTCGCCCGGTACGCCGACATCCTCATAGCGTCCGACGACGAACTTGACCTCGTGGCGTCCGCCGCCTTGGGCAGCGGAATGTCCAATGACGCCGAAACCGCACTTGCCGAAGAACTCCTTGGCCGCGGGGTCACCGAAGTTGTGGTCAAGCGGGGCGCCCACGGCGCCGGCGTCCACACGGCCGCCGGGCGGTTCGAGTCGCCCGCCGTGGCAGTGACCAGTATCGACACCGTCGGCGCCGGGGACGCGTTCACGGCCGGCTACCTCTCCGCACTGCTCGACGGCGAGGACATTGCCGGGCGCCTGCACCGCGGAACGGTGATGGGAGCCTTCGCCGTCAGCACCGCCGGAGACTGGGAGGGCCTGCCCACGCGTGAAGAGCTCGTGATGCTGGCCTCCGCCCGGAGCGGCGCCACGGTCCGCTAACGGAGCGGCTGCCTCAAGGACAGCTGCCGGGCGTGGAAATCGAAGTGACGTGCCGGGTAGGCGTAGACGTCCTTGAGCGACATCGTCGGGGCGAAGAACGGGTCCCAGCGGTCGGGAAACGGCATGGTCCGGGCCAGGCTTCGGGCGTCCTCCCGGTGAAGGCGGCGGGTTATCGCGGTGATGGTCTTCTCAAGTTTCCGGCCCATCCGTTGCCTGTTGTAGATCATGGCCGCGCCGCGGGACCCCCAATAGTTCACGAAGTCGAAAGGCCGTGTTCCGGCGTTCAGGAGGGCTGCAAAGGCTTGACCAACAGGCACGGGGAGCCTGCTGATGACGTGGACCATCGGGAGCAGGGCGCGGACCACCATGTAACCGAAAACCATATGGAACAGCAGTTCCTCGTTGGTCCACCGGGTGCCGTCACTGCTTCTGCGAAGGTCCGCAGCGCCCGCGTCCTTCAGCCACCTCTCGAGGTCGTGCCGGTCACGGCTGTAGCCGGCCAGGATTGTTTCCTTGGCCGGATCCATCCCGTTCCGGTGCGGGGTCACAGCGCGGCCAGGACCCCGGCCGTCTCCTCCAAAGCGCCGGGAACCAAAGAGTAATAGGCCCAGGTTCCACGCTTTTCCCGGTGCAGCAGCCCGGCCTCCACCAGAATCTTCAGGTGGTGGGAGACCGTTGGCTGGCCCAGGTCGAGCGGTCCGGACAGGTCGCACACGCAGGCCTCGCCGGACGCCTCGGCCTTGACCATGGAGAGCAGCCGGAGCCGGTTGGGATCGGCCAGTGCTTTGAAGACCAGGGCTTTCTGCCGGGCCTCCTCGGCGCCCAGCGCGGGCTGGCCTGCCGGTGTGCAGCAGGCTTCGTCCGTCGCCTGTTCAAGTACGCGCAGCAGGTTCATGTACCCATTATGCCCTGATATTGATGGGCATCAATGTATGAGTACCTGACCCCACGCAAAAGTGAGCGGACGACGGCGGGAGGTCCCGCCGTCGCCCGCTCACCCTGGTTGGGCGGCAGGGGCGTCAGGACATGGCGGCCTGCCGTGAGCCAAGTTCCACGGGTTCTTCGTCGCTGAGGTAGGCGGTCTCGGCGTGGGCAGTGATGTCGATGCCGTGCAGTTCGTCGGATTCGTTGATGCGCAGGCCCATGGTGGCGTCGAGGGCTTTGGCGATGACCCAGGTCAGGGAGAAGGAGTAGGCGAGCACGGCGAGCGTGGCGAGTGCCTGGACGCCCAGGAGTTCAATGCTGCCGCCGTAGAAGAGGCCCTTGACCTTGTTGGGTGCGGCATCGGTGGCGAAGAAGCCAACCAGCAGCGTACCCAGGACGCCGCCAACCAGGTGGACGCCGACGACGTCGAGTGAATCGTCGAAGCCGAGCCGGAATTTCAGTTCGACGGCCAGGGAGCAGGCAGCGCCGGCGATGAGACCGATGGCCAACGCCCCGAGGGGGCTGACGGCGCCGCAGGCAGGGGTGATGGCGACGAGGGCGGAGATGAGTCCTGACGCGGCGCCCATGCTGCTGGTGCTGCCGAGGCGGATGCGTTCCATCAGGGCCCAGGCGAGCAGGCCGGCAGCGCCGGCCACTGCGGTGTTGAGGAACACCACGGATGCCGAGTGGCCTGCCGTGAGTGCCGAGCCGGCGTTGAAGCCGAACCACCCGACCCAGAGCAGGCCGGCGCCGACCAGGACAAGCGGGCGGCTGTGCGGCTTGGTGTGTTCGCTTTTCGGCCAGCCCGCGCTGCGGCCGAGGACCAGGGCGAGGGCAAGGGCGGCGATGCCGGAGTTGATGTGTACGGCGGTTCCGCCAGCGAAGTCGACGGCTTTGAGGTTGTTGATGATCCAGCCCCCCGTAACGGAGCCGTCGGCCGACGAAAACGCGAAGACCCAGTGGGCGACGGGAAAGTAGACGAACGTTGCCCAGAGCGCGGCGAAGGTCACCCAGGCCCCGAACTTCATCCGGCCGGCCGCGGCCCCGGCGATGATGGCCGTGGTGATGCCGGCGAAGAACAGCTGGAAGGCGGCGAACAGGGCGGGCGGCAGCGGCGCTTCCGGGTCCTCAATGAGCATCTGGTCCAGGCCGAAGAACTCTGTCGCGTCACCGATCAGGCCGGCCCCGCCCACAGAGTTGCCGAAGACTATCGAGTATCCAAACACTGTACGGGCAGTTTCGGGAACCTACCCGGACGGGGATGCTAGGGGCTGGTTGATTCCGAAGCGTGAGGCACAACCACGTCATCTGCGGTCCGGGACGCGGAGGGGAACAGGATGAGCAGGAGCCCAAGTCCGGCCGCTGCGCCGATCAGCTGGGCGGCCACGAAGCCGGGGACCGACGCCGGGGCGATGCCGGCGAAGGTATCGCTGAAGATGCGGCCCACTGTCACTGCCGGGTTCGCAAAGGACGTCGAAGATGTAAACCAGTAGGCTGCGCCGATGTAGGCGCCGACGGCAGGGGCCGCGAGGGCGCCCCGCCTGGTGGCGGCCAGGGCAAAAATCAACAGCACGAGGCCCGCGGTGGCAACCACTTCGCCGAGGAGATGTCCGGGAGTCGCCCGGTCCTTGGCCGAGATGGAGGTTCCCACCTCAAACATGGCGTTCGCGATGACGCTGCCGCTGATCCCGCCCACGGCCTGGGCAATGATGTAGGTCCCCAGCTCCGGCAGGCTCAGGCCCGTTCTGCTGCGGCGGCCGAGGAGCCAGTCCACCAGGGAGACTGCAGGGTTGAAATGGGCGCCACTGACAGGCCCCAGGACGAGAATGAGGACCGTCAGGCCGAGGACGGTGGCGGTGCTGTTCTGGAGCAGCTGCAGCCCTGTGTCGTTGGGGGAGAGCTGCTGGGCTGCGATTCCGGAACCCACCACGATCATCACGAGCAGGCTGGTGCCGAGCAGCTCAGCGAAGGCGCGGCGCCACAGCGGCGGTTGGTGAGAAGTCATGGCAATAGCTTGACGGAAGAAATTAACTCAGTCAAAATTGAACCAATGAATACTGACCCAGTTGACGTTTTTATGGCGCGGGTTGCCAAACATGCGGCCCTCGCGGATCCGGCGCGGCTCCGTATTGTGGACTTGCTGACTCTGGGGGATTTTTCGCCCACCGAGCTGCAGGCCGAACTCGGCATGCCCTCAAACCTGTTGTCACATCACCTGCGTACGCTCGAAAGCGCGGGTCTGGCCGCACGTCACCGATCGGAAGCGGACAAGCGGCGCAGCTACATCCGGCTCGCTACGGGCGCCCTGGAAGGGTTGGCTCCCGGACGCGAACACGGGGCCCGCCGCATCCTCTTCGTCTGCACCCGCAACAGCGCCAGATCCCAGCTGGCCACCGCCCTCTGGAATCAGGTCAGCGAAATTCCTGCCGCGTCGGCGGGAACGCATCCCGCGGACCGCATCGCCCCGGGCGCCGTTGATGTTGCGAACCGCCACGGGGTCGCGCTTGCGGACCTTCCCCCGCGCCGGCTGGATGACGTGGCGCATGGCGATGACTTTGTGGTGACGGTGTGCGATAACGCCCATGAGGAAATCCTCAATCCGGGAGGAATTCACTGGTCCGTTCCGGATCCGTTGCGGCTGAACACGGAGGATGCGTTCGAAGCCGCATTCAGTGAGATCGCCCGCCGTGTCGGCGGCCTCGCACCCCGTCTGCACGCTGCCTGAATCCCCGGCCCGCAAATATTGACAAGCATCGATCTACTGCCCGATACTGCCTATATCGACAATCATCAATGTCTGATTCGCAGGGCGGCGGGGACGATGGCACAGCCAAACCGATCCATGCCTAACTGACTTCAGGAGAAACACCATGAGCACCGAAACCGCCAAGAAGCCCTCCGTCCTGTTTGTGTGCGTCCACAATGCCGGCCGTTCCCAGATGGCCGCCGCGTTCCTGACCACGCTGTCCAAGGGCAGCATCGAGGTCCGTTCCGCCGGTTCCCAGCCCGCCGATAAGGTCAATCCGGCCGCCGTCGAGGCGATGGCCGAGCTCGGCATCGATATGTCCGCCGAAATCCCCAAGATCCTCACCACCGAAGCCGTCAAGGAATCCGACGTGGTGATCACCATGGGCTGCGGCGATGAGTGCCCCTACTTCCCCGGCAAGCGCTACGAGGACTGGGTCCTGGAGGACCCGGCCGGCCAGGGCGTGGACGCGGTCCGCCCCATCCGCGACGAGATCAAAACCCGCATCGAGGGACTCATCGGGTCCCTCACTCCGGCAGGCAAGGAGGTGAGCTGAATGAACACCGGCTGCTGTGGCGATGGCTGCTGCGACGACGACGATGACATGCAGGGCTGCTGCTGACACGCCGCCTGCCGGGCCCATGAAGACCCGGCAGGCCAATCCCCAACCGTGACACCTACAGATGGAACAGAGGACAGCTTGGATCCAGTGAAGAACCTTCCCGTCGCAGTCATCGGCGCCGGACCCATAGGTCTTGCCGCCGCGGCCCACCTCCTGGAGCGCGGCCTCGAGCCGCTGATCTTCGAAGCCGGCCCGACGGCGGGGTGGGCCATCGGGCAGTGGCGCCACATCCGGCTGTTCTCACCCTGGCGGTTCAATCTCGACGCCGCCGCCGTCCGCCTGCTCGACGGTACGGGCTGGGAGTCCCCCCGCCTGACCGCGCTGCCCTACGGCGGGGAACTGATCGACAACTACCTCACCCCGCTGGCTGCCACCCCGGCCCTCGCGCCCCGGCTTCAGACCGGCGCCCGGGTTATCGCCGTGACGCGCCAGGGCATGGACAAAACCCACACCCGGGACCGCGGCACCACGCCCTTCACCGTCCGGGTCGAACGCAACGGCGGCGAGGTCCGCGATCACACTGTTTCCGCCGTCATTGACGCGTCGGGCACCTGGTCCACCCGCAACCCGCTCGGCACCGCCGGGCTTCCCGCCATCGGTGAAGAGGCAGCAGCAGGCCGGATCTCCCTGCCCCTGCCTGACGTCGCCGGACGGGACCGCGCTTCCTTCGCCGGCCGCCGCGTCCTGGTGGTCGGGGCGGGCCACTCGGCAGCAAACACGCTGATCAGCCTCGGCGGCCTCGCGAAGGAGGAACCCGCAACCACTATCCTGTGGGCCGTACGGGGGCCCTCCGCGGAAAAGGTCTACGGCGGCGGGGACCTTGACGGCCTGCCGGCCCGCGGCCAGCTCGGCTCCCGGCTCCGCCGCCTCGTCGAGGCCGGAACCATCGAACTGCACACGGGCTTCGGCATCGCCGCACTCAAATCCCTGGACTCCGGCGTGAGCGTGGAGGCTGTCGATGGACGCACCCTGGATGCGGATGTCGTCGTTCCCTGCACCGGGTTCCGCCCGGATCTGGACATCCTGCGCGAACTTCGGCTTGACCTGGACCCTGCGGTGGAAGCCCCGACAGGGCTGGGCCCGCTGATCGACCCCGAATTCCACTCCTGCGGAACTGTCCCGCCGCACGGGGCTAAGCTGCTCGCCCACCCGGAGAAGGACTTCTACATCGTGGGCATGAAGTCCTACGGCCGGGCCCCGACCTTCCTGCTGGCCACCGGCTACGAACAGGTCCGCTCTGTCGCCGCGGCCCTCGCCGGGGACCGCGAAGCCGCTGACACGGTGCATCTGGAACTCCCCGAAACGGGGGTCTGCTCCACCGACTCCGGTACAAGCTGCGATGCCCCGGCGCCCGCCGCTGCCGCGGCGGAGACCGGTTGCTGCGCCGCTCCGGAGCCGGTGCTGGTCGGCTTCCCCACCGGCCTGGCCCACGGCCGCTCCGGCATCAACTGAGCACCGTCTGTCCCTAACCCACCATTGGAGTGCCGTCATGACTGAACACCGTGAGACCAGCCTGGGGCTGCAGGACAACACCGAGCTACTCCACCGCATCAGCGCCCGCCTCGCTGACAGGTTCGCCGGGGTTTTTGCCGCCGAAACCGTCGAGCGCTATGTCTTTGAGTCCTATGCGGCGCTGGCCAGGACCGCGAAGGTCACCGCCTACCTTCCAGCCACCACGGAGCACTTTGCCAACGACCGTCTGAACGCCCTGGCGAAGTCCAAGGCGGTTGCCGCAGGGGTGCCCGAGGTCCTGTTCGTGTGCGTCCAGAACGCCGGACGGTCCCAGATGGCCGCCGCCCTGCTCACCGTCGAGGCCAAGGGTAGGATTCATGTCCGGTCCGCCGGCTCCCTGCCGTCGGCGGAACTCGATCCCGTGGTGGTAGCTGTGATGTCCGAGATGGGCCTGGACCTTGCCCGGACTTACCCCAAGCCGCTGACCGACGACGTGGTGCGCGCCTCCGATGTGGTGATCACGATGGGCTGCGGCGACTCCTGCCCCATCTACCCCGGAAAACGCTACGAGGACTGGGAACTCCCGGACCCGGCCGGCCAGCCCCTCGAAACGGTCCGGGAGATCCGCGACCGGATCCACGCACGGGTCAAGACCCTGGTGGCCTCACTCACAAAGGAAACAACGCTCCCATGACACTGGAAACACCTGCTGCGGGGAAGATCCCTTCCGTGCTCTTTGTGTGCAGCAAGAACGGCGGCAAATCCCAGCTCGCCGCCGGCCTGATGAACCAGCTCGCCGGCGGGGCCGTGACCGTGTACTCGGCAGGCACCAAACCGGGCACGTCCCTGAACCCGCAGGCTGTGGAGTCCCTGACCGAACTGGGCATCGACATCACCGGCGAACATCCCAAACCTGTCACCAACGAGGTTCTGGACACCGTGGACGCCGTCATTGTCCTGGGCACCGAAGCGAAACTCGAACCGCGCAAGGGCACCCGCTTGGAGGTCTGGGAAACCGACGAGCCCTCCGAACGCGGCATCGAAGGCATGGAACGGATGCGCCTGGTCCGGGACGATGTCAGCGCCCGGGTCCGGAAGCTCTACGCGGAGCTCACCGGGAACTAGTAGGGTTCAGCTCCCGTCCGGACTTCGAATTCCGTATGGCCGTGCCGGACACCGTTGACTTGGACTTCGAGGGCGTGCAGTCCAGGGTGGTGGACGCGGGTGGTCATCGGTTTGAACGCGTGGCGCTTGGCCAGTGTTCGTGTTTCGCCGGCAGCCAGCGTCAGTGCCGTCAGTTTGAAGACCTTCACGGACTGGCTGCCGTTGGCCTTGACGTAGTGGACCGCGTAGTCCACGGCCAGCCGGGCGTCTGCCGCCCCGGTGTTCGAAATCTCGAACTCGAACCCGAGGTCTTCCGGCATCGCCACCACCTGCCGGTCCAGCCGGAGTGCGGTGACAGCAACCGACGCCGGCGCGAAGCCCTGGAGTGCCAGCGCGCCCGGATGGCCTTTCTTGACCAGGGTCCGCAGGCCGTGCCTGACCACCCACGCCGTGTTGGCATCCGGGGCCTGCAGCCAGCCGGCGGCCGTCGCCACCACCGTATCCGGTGAATGCCGGGCCAGATCGTTGAGGTGGTTGGCGACGGACCGGCGCACATAGTCGGACGGGTCCCGGTAGAGGGCGTCCAGGATGGGAATGGTCGCCTCGGGCCGCTCAACCAGAGCCGGAACCCGCACCGCCCACGGGAGGTAGGGGCGGGTGCCTTCGGAGGCCAGGCGGCGGACGTGTTCGTCCGGGTGTGACGTCCACCGGAGGACTGCTTCGAGTGCGGCGTCGGTGTCACGGGCGAGCAGCCGCCGGATGGCAAACTCCCCGGTGAGCCGCGGGGTGAGCTCGGCCAGCAGCGCCAGGCAATCAGCAAAGCAGGCCGTGGTGTCCGTTTCGAGTGCCAGGGTGACTGCCGTTTCGGAAACCGGCCAGAGGATCCAGCCTGTGAATCCAGGGTGGTCCAGAGCACTGCGGAAGAGGGCCGCCGCGCTCGAATAGTCCGCTCCAGGGACCTGCCGGAGGTCAGACACCAGAGCTTCGCTGACCTGGTCGGTCCGCCCGCGCAGGCTGAGCTCCTCCAGCGTTGCTGCTGCCACGCCCACGGTGGGCCACTGCGTCCCGGGTGCTGACAGCGCCAGGATGTCAGCAAGCGCTTCCACGTTGCTCCGGTTGATCAGTTCGTTCATTGCGCCCATCCGGTCAGGCTACAGCGATAGTCTTCATCTGAAGGAAGTCTTCAACGGCGCAGGGACGGAAGTCAGAAGTGGCAGATCAGGCAGGAAAATCCGGGAAGGGGCCCCATTGGTGGCGCATTTTCCATGACAAGTTTGTGGTGGAAGAACGCTACATGGAGCCCGGTGCGCGCAGGAACCTCTACCGCGCTGCGGTAATCCTGATCGGGATAGGCGCCCTGATGTTCATCGCCACCCTCGTGGGGGTAGTGCAAAGCGGCACCGCACCGTGGGGACCGGACGAGCCGATCCGGGACTGGCTGCTGGGCACTCGCTCGGAGACGCTTACGGGCGTGATGATCTTCCTCGCCGTGATCTTCGGACCTATCGCCTTGCCCATCATCGTGCTGGTGGTCACGGTGGCGTGGGGGTTTGCGGCCAAACACGCGTGGCGGCCCATCGTCCTGGCTGCCGCCATGCTCAGCGGCGTGGTGATTTCGCAGATCATCCTGCAGATCGTCCGGCGGTCCCGTCCGCCCGTGGAGCTGATGCTCTTTGGGGCCGACCATACCTTTTCCTTTCCCTCCGGCCACGTCCTGGGGGCTTGCGACTTCCTGTTGGTAGGCACGTTCCTGATCTTCTCGCGCCGGGAGAACCCGCGGTCCGCCGTTCTGGGTTTTGCAGGTGCGGGCGTTGGCATTGTGCTGGCCGCGGTGAGCCGGCTTTACCTCGGCTACCACTGGCTTAGCGACGCCCTCGCCTCGCTTTCCCTGGCGCTGGTCATCCTGGGTGCCGTCATTGCCCTTGACACGTGGCGGACCGCCAGGATTCCGGGTGAGCGGATCACCGGCGAGCTCTCCAAAGCCGACGCACCCGGCGACTAGCCGCTATGGCCACCGAACAGGATGTCCGCCGCATGTGCCTGGCACTGCCCGGTGTCACCGAACGGAGCAGTTGGGGCCAGCCCGCCTGGTTCGCGAAAACCCTGATGGCACGCATATGGGAGGACGGCGTACTGACCGTCAAAACCACCGAACGCGAAGCCTTGGCCGGAACGGACCCCGAAACCTACTTTTGGACTCCGCACCACGAACGGTCACCCAGGCTGGTTCTGGTGCGGCTGGCGCGGGTCGACACCGGTGAACTGGGCGAACTGCTTGATGAGTCCTACCTGCTGGCTGGCGGCCGCGGAACCTGACCGGCCGGCGTCGAGTTCCGGAAGGCGCTACCGCTGCGGGAGAGAACGCGCGCGTTTCAGCGCGCGGCGCAGTTTGGCATTGGCGGCCTCAAGTTCCAGGACCTTTGCGACGCCGGCAAGGTTCAGCCCCTGCTCCAACAGCTCGCCAATGTGCAGGAGGATGGCGATGTCGGCGTCGCTGTACTGCCGGGTGCCGCCGGCAGTACGCGCGGGCCTGAGGAGTCCGCGGGTCTCGTAAAGCCGGATGTTCTGTTGTCCTGTGCTTGCCAGCTGGGCCGCTACGGAGATGGCGTAGAGGCCCTGGCCGGCCCGGGGCTGGCGTGCAGGTTCGGTGTCCGGTTCGGTCATGTCTGCTCCCAAAAAACTCTCGAAAGTGGCTTGCCTCAGTTTCCCACAGGTGCTATAAAAAATCTATATCCACCACCACAGATAGTGGCCGTGGGTAGTACCGAATCAATGAACTGCAAGTGCTGAAGGAGTGGGAAATGATGTTGATGCGTACGGACCCGTTCCGTGAGCTGGACCGGCTGACCCAGCAGGTCTTCGGAACCGCCGCCCGGCCGGCAGCCATGCCAATGGACGCCTGGCAGGAAAACGGCGAGTTTGTTGTTGCGTTCGACCTGCCCGGGGTCAAGATCGATTCCGTGGACCTGAACGTTGAGCGCAACGTCCTGACGGTACGGGCGGAGCGCCTCGATCCGACCCAGCCCAATGTCGAGCTGGTGGCCTCGGAACGTCCCCGCGGCGTGTTCAGCCGCCAACTGATCCTGGGCGACACCCTGGACACGGAGCACATCAAGGCCAGCTACGACCAGGGCGTCCTGACCCTGCGTATTCCCGTGACGGAGCAGGCCAAGCCTCGCAAGATCGAGATCGAAACCAAGGGCCAGATGCACGAGATCAAAGGCTAGCCCTTCCCCGGGGCGCTGGCAGCGGTGCCGGCGCCCCGGCGCCGTGCTCCTGAGAATCACCGGGACGCAGCCATGACCAGCCAGCCGGACTACTACGATGTTCTGCGGGTGAAGCCTACTGCCAGCCGGCAGGAGATTGCCCGCGCCTACCGGGCACTGATGCGCACTCATCATCCGGACCTCGACGGCGGTGCAGAAGGCGGCGGCGAGCTCTCCCGTGGCGAGCTGCTGCAGATCATGCAGGCGTTCTCTGTCCTGCGTGACCCCGCCCAACGCGCGGCCTACGACCGGAGCCGCGCCGGGGCAGGGACAGGCACGCAGAGCAGCGGACCGGTAGTTATTCCGGTCCGCAAGGTGCAACGGCGTGACCAGCCGGCCGGCAACACCATCAGAATCACGCCCGTACGCTGGGAAAGCGGACCCTGGACGTAGTCCGCACCACGGGGCGGCAGCATCACCGCGAGGAGGCGGACACAACAATGAGCGAATGGCGTCGCTACGATTCGCATTTGATTCCGGCGTTCCACGAGCGCTTCGAAGCGCGTTGGGGCAAGGGGACCGCCCCGTTCCTCGATCCCGAGGCCCATGAAGAGCCGCTTCCGCGCGCGCAGTGGATCAACCCGGCCACGGGTGCGGCCCTGGCGGTTGTGCCGGTGTGGACAGCGGAGGAACGCCAGCAGCGGTCCTTCGGAGTGTTCTATCTCCCGCCCTCCGGTGACATCTGGGTCCTCCGGCCGGGCTACACGGCCTATCTCGAACCTGCCGACGGCGACACCGAGCAGCTCGTTACCCTCCGTAACGATGCCTACCGCAAGGCAGTGGCGCATGCCAAGGAATTCCTCTTCGGCTCACAATAGACCCGGCCGGGGGAGCCCGGGCCCGGGGAAACCGGGACCAGGCCCGGACGCCGGATCCGAGCCGCTGCCCAGCAGGCTGCGCGTGAGGGTTTCGGCGTCGGCCATCAGGCCTTCGACGGCGGCGCTGAGGTGGGAGTCGGAGACCGGTACGTCTTCCAGTGCCGCGGCCACCACGGCCCGGCGGACCAGTTCGCGGGCGAAGGACGCGGTGGTGCCTTCCGTCCGTTCCGCGGCGGCCTCGAGTGCGGCGGGACTGAAGCCGACGAGGCGGCCGTACAGTTCCAGCAGCCGGACCCGCTCGGCGTGTGCCGGGAGCGGGATTTCGACGGCGAGGTCCACCCTGCCCGGCCGTTGTGCCAGCGCCCGTTCCAGCATGTCCGGCCGGTTGGTGGTGAGGACAAAGGCAACGTCGGCATCGTCGTCCAGCCCGTCCATGGCGTCCAGAACCTCAAAAAGCAGCGGCTGCGGTCCATGACCGAAGCTCCGGTCCTCCGCGATGAGGTCGCAGTCCTCCAGCACCACAATGGACGGCTGGAGCGCGCGGGCCATGCGGGCGGCCTCGGAGATCCGGGCGAGTGACCCGCCCGAGAGGAGGATGGCCGTCGAGCCTTCACTCTGGCTCAGGAGGTGGCGCACGGTGTGCGTTTTGCCCGTCCCCGGCCTGCCGTAGAGCAGAATGCCGCGCTTAAGGTGTTGGCCGTGGTCCTTGAGGGACGCCCTGTGCGTGGCGATGCCCACGGTGTGATCGGCAACCTTCTGCAGCAGCCCGTCAGGCAGGATGACTTCCGACGCCGGCAGGCGGGGGCGGTGGTGAAAGGTCACCCCCGCGGTGCTGGGGCCGTACTCGGACATCACCAGGGAAATGACCTGGCCCTTGAGGACGCTGTTGTTATCCAGCCGGAGGCGGAACTCGGCCAGGAATTTCGTGGCCGTTGCCGGGTTGGTGGCCAGGACCTCCAGCGATGCGGTCTGGCGTCCGGAACGAGGCTCGGCGTCGCGCTGCAAAACCGCCAGCGGGCTTCCGGCGAAGCTGAAAAGCCAGAGGCCCAGCGCCACGGCCTGACGCTGGGTGTCCGGCCCTACCGCCAGGTTGGCATAGTCGGGCTGGGCGAGCGGAAACTGCGGATAAAGCTGGGACTGCTGCACCATGTCACTGAACGACTGGTGGTGCCGCTGGCCCCCGCCCCCGATGCCGACCAGCCGGCTTGAGGGGTCCTGTGCGGCGAGCCCTGCCATCACAATGTCAGCGTCCACAAAGCGGTGCGGCGGGATCTTTTCCTCCACCACCGAAAGCCCGTCAGCGGGAGCCCGCAGGTGTGCGGTCAGCGCCGGAAGCAGCTGGAGGCCTTTCTGCTGCCGATGGTTTCCAGCCTGCGACAGTTGGACCAGCGCGCCAAAATCGTCGATGAACTTCCCCAGTTTTTCGTCCATTCCCCGACCCTAACAGTTGGCCCGTACAGGCGCGCCGGGTATAGCATTCTGAGTGGTACCCGTTCCACGTATATACATAATTGAGGGCTGACGCCATGCATATTTCCGCCAAAGACCTGGCAGCCCTTATCCCCGCGGACTTCACCCTGGGCGTGGCCACCGCCGCCTTCCAGATCGAGGGCGCGCTCACTGAAGACGGCAGGGGCCCGGCCGGCTGGGACGTATTTTCCGCCAAGGACGGCGCCATCGTGGAGAACCACAGCCCGGCCGTCGCCTGCGACCACTACCACCGCATGCCGGACGACGTGGCCCTGATGAAACAGCTCGGCGTCGATTCGTACCGGTTCTCGCTGTCCTGGTCCCGGATCCAGCCCAACGGCAGCGGCCCCGTGAACCCTGCCGGCCTGGCCTTCTACGACCGGCTCCTTGATGAGCTGCTCGCCAACGGCATTTCCCCCATGCTGACCCTCTATCACTGGGACACGCCGCTGGCACTGGACGACGCCGGCGGCTGGATGAACCGGGACACCGCCTACCGCCTCGCCGAGTTCGCCGCGATTGCCGCTGCAGCGTACGGTGACCGCGTGGCACGCTGGTGCACCATCAACGAGCCCGCCACTGTCACCACCAACGGCTACACGCTGGGCCTGCATTCGCCGGGCGAAGCCCTGATGCTCAACGCCCTGCCTACCGTCCACCACCAGCTTCTGGGACATGGCCTGGCCCTCCAGGCCTTGCGGGCGGCGGGGGTCCCCGGCGAGATCGGGATGACCAATGTGTACTCGCCCATGGTCCCCAACTCCATCAACCCCCTGGACAAGATCAGCGCGGGCCTCATGGACATCGCCCAGAACCGGCTCTACGCTGACCCGGTCCTCACCGGCAAGTACCCGGACATCATTCGGGCCGCGAAGTTCTTCAGCTCCTTCAACCACCCGGACGAGGACATGGAGATCATCTCCCAGCCGCTCGACTTCTACGGCCTGAACTACTACATGCCCACGAAGGTTGCGGTGGGCCCGGGCGAAGGTGCGGTGCCGGCGAGCATGGCGGAGGCCATGGGCAGCGACCTGAGTGCCGCGGGCAACGGTGCCACGCCGTTCCACGTGGTGACCTGGCCGGAAGCGGACATCACCTCCTACGGCTGGCCGGTAAAGCCCGAGTACATGAAGGTGGCGCTCAAGGAGATGGCCGAGCGCTATCCGAACCTGCCGCCGGTCATCATTACCGAAGGCGGGGCCAGCTTCGAGGACATCCTCGTCCGCGACAAATCCACCAACACCACGTTCATCCCGGACGAACGGCGGCTCAAATACCTCTCGGACCACATCCAGTCCGCATTGGAGGCCACAGGCCCCGGCGGTGACGCCGAGGCCATTGACCTGCGCGGCTACTATGTGTGGTCCCTGCTGGACAACTTTGAATGGTCCGCGGGGTACAACCAGCCGTTCGGCCTGCTCCATGTCGATTTCGAGACCCTGGAGCGGACACCCAAGGCTTCCTACTTCTGGTTCCAGGAGCTCATCGAGGAACGGAACCTTGCCGCGGCGGCGGGTGCCGCCGTCGCGCACGCCCTGAGTGCGGAACCGGACGAAGCAGACGATGCAGCAGCAGTACCCGACGACGGCGTGACCACCTCGGGCGCGTCCGCCTGACTGATGCGGTGCTGATGGGCCCTAGATGTGGGAATTACACCTAGAGCAGGTCCAGGACCTTGAGCTGTTTGGCCATCCCGGCACCGTCCGTCGAATAGATCCAGGGCACTGCCGAGGCGGTGTGGTCGCCGTCCTCGGAGTGGCCGCCGGCAAACACGGACTCGCTGACGGAGAGCTGCCGGATGGCGATGGCGGCCACCTTGTCCCCATGGTCCTGGGCAAAACCTGAGTAGATCTGCTCGTCGTGCTGGCCGTTGTCGCCGATCAGCAGCCAGCGCATGTCCGGGAACTCCTTGGCAAGGCGTTCCAGATTCCGGTGCTTGTGCTCCTGTCCGCTGCGGAACCAGCGGTCCTGCGTGAGGCCCCAGTCGGTGAGGAGCAGGGCGCCGGCGGGATACATGTTCCGGCCCAGGAACCGTTTGAGCGTGGGCGCCGCGTTCCACGGGCCGGTGGAGAGGTAAATGACGGGGGCTTCCGGGTGTTCTATGGTGAGCCGGTCCAGCAGGACAGCCATCCCCGGCGTGGCCATGCGTGCCCGCTCACTGAGCACAAACGTGTTCCACAGGGCCAGGAACGGCCTCGGCAAGGCAGTCACCATGACGGTGTCGTCAATGTCGGAGACGATGCCGAACTTCGCGTCCTCACCGATCACCTGAATCAGGGTCTCCACCGGCTCGGTCCCGTCCGCCTGCAGGACAGCCGTATGCCACCCGGGGGACAGTTTTACGTCTACTACCGTGTCGATCAGCCCGCCGCGGTCTGCCTTGACCCGCGTGGACACGCCGCCGATGGTGATTTCCACCTCGGTGTGCTGGAGGGGAACGCTGGTGAAGGCCCGCCAGCCGCGGACGTTCTGGGTGCCGTTGAGGGCCGCATGGGCGGCCGGGCTGCCGGGGACCGGCTTCTTTGTCAGCAGGACCCGGCCAAGAACCCGCACCCACCCGGTGGATGATCCGTAGCCCTGGTAGCCGATAGTCTGCGGGGAAAAATTCCAGCGTCCCGCGAGGCGGATGCGCGTGGAATTGACCGTGTCTGAAATCCGGTGAGCCAGGCGGAATAGCTGCGTGCCGGACAGCGGAGCCTGGTGCGGAGTGTTCCGGGATGAATTCTGAGGAGCCATGTCCATGCCTCCACTCTGCCACAGCGCACCGCCGCGCCGGCACGTGCGGCGGTGCCGCCGTCGTACGTGACGTCAGCCCGCCCCCACGAACCACCTCAGGGTTTCGGCGTTCCGCACCGCATTCCCGCCGCCGTCGTTGTTGAAATAGGCGTACACGTCCAGGCCCGACGCCGACCATTCCCGGATGCGGTCCGCCCACCACTGAAGGTCCGCGTCAGAGTAGGAACCGCCATACAGATGCTCATGGTCAGGGCCGTGAAGGCGGATGTAGACGAACGGTGCCGTGGCGCGCAGAATGCACGGGAGGTTGGCACCGCTCATGATGCAGTAGGCGGCTCCGTGCCGCTCCAGCAGGGAGTAGACGTCAGGATGGTCCCAGCTGGAATGCCGGAACTCGACGGTCACGCGGATCCACCAGGGCACGGCGGCGAGGAAGTAGTCCAGCCGGGCATCATCGCGCTCCATCTGCGGCGGAAGCTGAACCAGCAGGACTGCCCGTTTGTCGCCCAGTTCATGCCAGCACCGCGCTATCCGCTCCAGCCACACTTCAGGCGCGTAAAGCTTTTTGCCGTGCGTCAGGCCGCGGGGAGCCTTGACGGACATCGCGAATCCGTCCGGGAGCCGGCGACGCCAGCTGGCGAAGGAGGTATCCCTTGGCCAGCGGTAAAAGCTGGCGTTCAGTTCGACGGTGCTGAACCGTGCAACGTAATGCTGCAGCCTGTCCCGGGCGGGGAGGCCCGGCGGGTACAGCACACCGTCCCAATGGTCGTAACTCCAGCCGGAGGTGCCGATATGGATCGCCACGGTCAGCAGACGTCCGGGCATGCGGGGTGGGTCATGATGCCTCCGGTGTCTTCGGGGACTGGCCTTGCCTTCAGGCTACTGTGCCGGGTTGGGCGCGGGTGTTTCCCCGCAGGGTTTCGCTGCGTTTTCCCCTGCACAGGGCATCGTTGTGGCAGTGTAAGGTCATGGCGCTCATCGATGATTATGCAGTTGTTGGGGACCTTCACACCGGCGCCCTGGTCAGCACCGAAGGCTCCATCGACTGGCTCTGCCTGCCCCGCTTCGACTCACCGGCCTGTTTCAGCGCGCTGGTTGATACGCCCGAGTCCGGACGCTGGCTGCTGGCACCCGAGGGCGGCGGCACCTGCACCAGACGCGGCTACAAAGAGGGCACGCTGGTCCTCGAAACTGAATGGGAAACCGCCGACGGCACCGTCAGGGTGATCGACTTTATGCCCCCGCGGGACGAAGTGGCGGACATCGTGAGGATTGTCGAAGGCGTCACCGGAAGCGTGAGGATGCACAGCGAACTGGCCCTGCGGTTCGACTACGGGCACATCATGCCCTGGGTGCGGAAAGACAAGCACGGCCTGCACGCCATCGCCGGTCCGGATGCCGTCTACTTCGTCACCCCGGCACCCCTCCACAGCGAAAACATGCACTCGATCAGTGACTTCACGGTCAAGGAGGGGGAGCGGGTTCCGTTTGTGCTGACGTGGGCGCCCAGCCATGTTCCCCGGCCCAACACGGTGGACGCGGAGCACGTGTTGGGCACAACCCTGGCCTATTGGCGCGGCTGGGCTTCCCAGTGCACCGTCAAGGGAAAGTACCAGGACGCCGTGCTCCGGTCCCTGGTGACGTTGAAAGCCCTGACGTATGCTCCCACCGGCGGCATCGTGGCCGCCGTGACCACCTCGCTTCCGGAACAGCTTGGGGGTCCCCGTAACTGGGACTACCGCTACTGCTGGCTGCGGGATGCCACGTTGACGCTTCAGGCGCTGCTGGCAGCCGGCTACACAGCGGAGGCTGCCGCGTGGCGGGACTGGCTGCTCCGCGCCGTGGCGGGTGACCCGGCTGATCTGCAGATCATGTACGGGATCCATGGCGAACGGAGGATGCCGGAACTGGAGCTGCCCTGGCTGGCCGGCTACGAGAATTCCAAGCCGGTGCGGACCGGTAACGGTGCCGCCGAGCAGCTTCAGCTGGACGTTTGGGGTGAGGTGCTGGACTGCCTGGCCCTGACGCGGAACTCGCTGCTGAAACACACTGATGAGTCCTGGGATCTGCAGGTTGCCCTGATGCAGCATCTGGAAACCGTGTGGGACCGGCCGGACAACGGGCTTTGGGAGATGCGTGGACCACGCCGCCATTTCACGCACTCCAAGGTGATGGCCTGGGTGGCGGCGGACCGCATGGTCAAGGGCGTGCGTGACTTCGGCCTGCCGGGACCGGTGGAACGGTGGGAGGCCCTTCGGGACGCTATCCATGCTGAGGTCATGGCCAACGGCTACGACCCCGTCCGGAACACTTTTGTGCAGTCCTACGGACGGCCCGAACTCGACGCCAGCCTGCTGCTGATTCCTCGGGTCGGGTTCCTGCCGCCGGATGACCCCCGCGTGGTGGGAACCATCGAGGCCATCCAGCGGGAGCTGACCGAGGACGGATTCGTGCTGCGGTACCGCCCTGCCGACAGCGACGACGGGCTGCCGGGCGACGAAGGTGTGTTCCTGGCCTGTTCCTTCTGGCTTGTGGAGGCGCTCCTGGGGGCCGGGCGCAGCCAGGAAGCCACCGTCCTCTTCGAACGGCTGCTGGAACTGCGCAACGATGTGGGCCTGCTCAGTGAGGAGTGGGCCGTGGAGGCGGGGCGGCAACTGGGCAACACCCCCCAGGCTTTCAGCCACTTCGCGCTCGTGACAAGCGCCCTCGAACTGCATCAGGACACGGTCCGGCGGAGTGATACCCCTATTCCGCCTGAGTCCGAAAGGGTAGGGCAGTAACGGCCCGGTGCGAGGTGCGCACTTCAACTCCACGGAAGAGATAAGTAGACTTACTAAATACTCGCGGAGTGCCCGTAGACACGGCACGCCACCGCGACTGAACGAGGGGTGGTAGGAATGGCCGGACATTTTGAGCTGGTAGATGCGCCTGACGGCGGCTACAGAGTGCGGATGCTGGACGGCTCAGGAAGCCTGATGGCAATCTCGGTGACGTTTCCAACCAAGCGGGCCGCCGTAGCCGGCGTCGCCATGGCGCGCGAGATCGCCGGTACGGGCTTGATCAAGGACTGCAGCAACAACGGGGCCGGCGGGGTCATCCGGGGCAAGAGCCGCACTGTGTCGGCTCCAAAGGACAGCCTGGAACCTAGGGCCCGGAAGGCTTCCAAGACCCCGCGCGCAACAGTCGGGTGATGGTCCCGCAGAGTCATGGCCCGGCAACCTGGTGGCGGGGCGCCGTGCTTTTCGACGTTGATGGAACGCTGGTGGATTCCGCGTACGTCCACACCCTCGCCTGGTGGCAGGCGTTCCGCCAGCATGAGTATGACGTCCCCATGGCTGCCATCCACTGGCACGTGGGAATGGGTGGCGACCGCTTGGTGGACAGCCTCCTTCCCGGCGGCCGCGACAAGGGTGCCGACGCAGACATCATGGCCAGCCACGCGGCGATTTTCGCCAGCAGTTGGCCCTCACTGCGCCCGTTAGACGGCGCCAAAGAGTTGCTTGCCCAGTGCCACGCCGGGGGACTCGCCGTCGCCCTGGCATCATCCGCGCGAAACCAGGATCTGGCTGCCAGCCGCAAGGCGCTTGCCGCGGACGCTTTTATCCATGCGGCCACCAGTGCCAATGACGCGAAGGAAAGCAAGCCCGCTCCGGACATTCTTGTCGCGGCGCTGGGGGCCGTGCGGGTGCCGGCTGCCGCGGCCGTGTTTGTCGGCGACGCGGTGTGGGACATGAAAGCCGCCGCCGCACTGGGAATGCCGTCCATCGGCGTCACCTGTGGCGGCAGGAGCGCCGCTGAACTCCTTGATGCGGGGGCCGCCGAGGTTTATGCCGGCCCCCGTGACCTACTCGACAATCTCCGGCAGAGTGCCATCGGCAGGCTGCTCGGGCTGGAAACCTAAAGCGCCGGCTTGACCCACGAAACGTTCACCTTGACCGAGCCGTCGTCGTTCTTCTCGATCTCCTCCACCACTTCCGACGCCGAAGCGCCCATGTCCAAGATTTTGGCGCGGTAGCTGGCGACCAGTTCGGCCAGGGTGGCATCTGTCCATTCCCCGGGACGCATCCGGGTGGAGATCTCTACGGGTTCCGGCTGGTGCAGCGCCATGGCGGCGCCTCCTCACTGTCGGTGGGTCACATCTGACCTTCCCTACGCTAGAGGCCGTCCCGGGCCTTCACAAGGAATCGCCGGGCTTCACAGGGAAATTAGTCAGCCTGCTTACTTTTTTCGCGCCAATTCGTTAGCGTCGAAGGACGCCCATTAGCCGGGCCCGACAGAAAGGCAGACCATGAAGGCACTCACGTGGCAAGGCAAGCGCTCAGTCAGGGTGGAAAACGTCCCGGACCCTGTGATCCAGGAACCGACCGACGCGATCGTGCGGATTACCTCCACGGCAGTCTGCGGTTCGGACCTGCACCTCTATGAGGTTCTGGGCCCGTACATGCACAAGGGCGACGTCCTCGGGCACGAACCCATGGGCATAGTGGAAGAAGTGGGCAGCGCCGTCACCAACCTGCGCAAAGGGGACCGGGTGGTGATTCCCTTCAATATTTCCTGTGGCCACTGCTACATGTGCAAGCAGGGCTTGCAGTCGCAGTGCGAGACCACCCAGGTAAGGGAAAAAGGATCCGGCGCCGCACTTCTCGGTTTTTCGGAGCTCTACGGTTCGGTCCCCGGCGGCCAGGCGGAGTTCCTGCGTGTACCGCACGCAGACTACGGTCCGGTGAAGGTGGGTTTGGACCTGCCGGATGAACGGTACCTGTTCCTCTCCGACATCCTTCCCACCGCCTGGCAGGGGGTGGAATACGCGGACGTCGCGCGGGGCGGCACGCTGGCGGTATTCGGGCTGGGGCCCGTGGGCCAGTTTGCCAGCCGGATCGGTGTCCACCGCGGGCTCCGGGTCATCGGCGTGGATCCGGTGGCTGAGCGCCGCGCCATGGCAGGGCGGCACGGCGTAGAGACCATCGATTACAGCAAGAATGTTGCGGACGAACTGCGGGAGATGACTGACGGGCGTGGACCGGACGCCGTAGTGGACGCCGTCGGCATGGAAGCCCACGGTTCGCCGGTGGCAGGCTTCGCGCACCAGGCACTCGGGCTGCTGCCGGACAAACTGGCGCAAAAGGCAATGGAGACGGCCGGGGTGGACCGGCTGGCTGCGCTGCACACCTCCATTGACGCCGTGCGGCGCGGCGGGACGGTCTCGCTGAGCGGGGTGTACGGCGGCCAGGCCAGTCCCATGCCGTTACTGACCATGTTCGACAAACAGATCCAGGTCCGGATGGGGCAGTGCAATGTGCGCCGCTGGACTGATGACCTGCTTCCGCTCGTGGAGGACGACGCTGATCCGCTGGGCGTGATGGACCTGGTCACTCACCGCTCCGGCCTGGACGGTGCGCCCGCCCTGTACGAGAAATTCCAGAAGAAAGAGGACGGCTGCATCAAGGTGGTCCTCAACCCCGGGAAGTAGTCCCCGAAGCCCCTACAGCGGCAGCAGGGCTGAGAGGTCCGCCCGGAGTCCGGACGCGGCCACCCGGTGCGCCGCCACAGCGTCCGCCCACGTCAACTGGCCCGTTATCAACGAGAGCCAGGTGACGGCGTCGCACTCGATCACATTCGGCGGGGTGCCGCGCGTGTGCCGCGGCCCCTCGACGCACTGGGTGACGCCGAACGGCGGCACCCTGACCTCCACCGAGTTGCCGGGCGCACGGGCCGTCACTTCCTCCAGCGTGTACCGCACAGCCGTAGCGGTTACGCTGCGGGGGAGCGGGGCGTCCGACGGCGTGGCGGCGGCTTCCCGCCACGCGGCGAGCGCCGCCTTCCCTTCTTCGATGCCGATCCGACGACGCGCTACGGCCATGAGGTCCCAATCCCCTTCCGGAAACAATCTCAGTAATCACCTGTGTAGAACGCGAGTACCCCGGACGAAGGAAGTCGGGTAGTCACGAAGTGAATTAGGGTAGCGCGAATACTGGCGGCGGACGAACCTGCTCCCGCATGCTCGATAACAAGGCTCATCGAAGAGTTGGCAGCAGTGAACAGCCCGGCCCCCACCGTAGGGGCGATAGATACAGGGCTTCCGCCACGTGAATCGATGTGGCGGACCGGACTGACCGCCGGCGTATCCGCCCGGCAGTTCCCTCACTGACATCCGCAACAGCGAAGGACCGCTCATGCCTCCCCTTCCCCTGGACTTCAATGATGCCTTTCGCAGCCTCACCGGCGGCAGCGTCAGCGAGTTCTATGCCGAAATTTCGCCCTACTTTCCGCTGGCCGTCGCCGGTGTGATTGTCTGGGGCCTCTGGCTTTACCGCTTCATCCTCTCCCACCGTGCCGGACCGATCATTACGGATTTCAGGGCGTCCACGTCGGTGGTGGTCCCGTCGTTCCATGAGGATCCCGAGATCCTGATGAGTGCGTTGGAATCATGGCGGGCCCAAAAACCGGACGAGATCATCGTGGTCCTGGATGTTGAGGATCTGGACGCCTACCACCGGATCACCGCACTGGCGGACGAAACAATCCGGCCGGTCCTGTTCCACCACGTCGGCAAGAGATCCGCGCTGGGCGTTGGCATGCGGATGGCACGGTTCGACATCCTGGTGCTGACAGATTCTGACACCTGGTGGGAGCCTGGCCTGCTGGCGAACGTCCAGATGCCGTTTGCGGACCCCGCCGTCGGGGGTGTGGGGACCCATCAGACGGTGTACCAGCGGGACACGAGTGTCTGGCGGCGGATAGCGGACTGGCTGGTCAACGTCCGGTACCTCGATTACGTCCCGGCGATGGGCCGGGCGGGTGCAGTGCCCTGCATCTCGGGCCGTACAGCGGTCTACCGGCGCAGCGCCGTGATGGGACTGATCGAGCACCTGGAGAACGAGTACTTTATGGGCAGGCGGTGCATCTCGGGTGACGACGGACGGCTCACGTGGCTGGTGCTCGCCTCCGGCTACAAAACCGTCCACCAGTCCTCGGCCCGTGCGTTGTCCATGTTCCCTGCCAGCTTCCGGGCCTTCATGAAGCAGCGCATCCGCTGGAGCCGGAACTCGTACCGGTGCTATCTCACCGCGGCAGCCAAAGGATGGCTTTGGCGGGTGCCGTTCGTGACGAAGGTGACCGTCCTGCAGATCATCCTCACGCCCCTCACCATGGGCCTGACCATGTTCTACCTCATCTTCAATCGGCTTGATCCCACACCCTTCGGCGTGGCCGCGGCTGTGTGCTGGCTGCTGCTGGGCCGGGGTATCCGCGGCATCTCCCATCTGCGGAGGCATCCCAAGGACATCCTGATCCTTCCCGTTCTGGCGGTCACGGTGATCCTCGTGGCCCTCCCCATCAAGCTGTACGCCTTCGCCACCATGAACAGGCAGGGCTGGCTGACCCGCCACGCAGACACGCTGGGCGGCGACGGACAGGATGCGGCGAGCCTGTCCACCGGGGAGGTGGCAGCATGAAGACGGGCCGGGTGATTATGGTTGCTGCCCTGACTGCCACGCTGGCCACCGCAGGTTTCATTTATGCGGGAAGCATAAGTAACGGTGACGCGGTGGATGCCATGGGCCGTAACGAGATTGCGGACAACGGCAACGTCCAGGGAATGCTCTATCCGGGCGACCCCGCCAGCGAGGCACGCCTCGTGGAGCAGGAAGACGAGCGGCTGGTCTACGTCCGGACCATCGCCTCCGCAGCCCGGTGGCGGGTGGAGGGCCTCGAAGGCCCCTATCGGATCCGGACAGGATCGAGTTACACGCTGGTCCTCCCGGCCCGCAGCGCGGCCTATACGGTGACGGACCTGCTGGCCCTGGCCCCCAATGCATTCCGTCTGCAGCAAGGTGGATCGTACCTGCTCTCCGAGAGCATTGCCGTGCTCGCAGGAGCCACGCTCGCGCTGGCCTCCCCGGACCCGGCCCGGGGCCTGGACCTCCGGCTTGAAAGTGGAGCGGAGGGGTTTGCCTCCGTGGTGGCGCTGGGTGGATCACTCACCCTGGGCGGCTCCGAAGCCTCCAAGGTTTCGGTCTCAAGCTGGGACAGCACCAAGGGGGGACCGGACAAGACCACAAAGGACGGGCGGGCCTATATCCGCGTCATTGGGGGCCATGCATCGTTTGCCCACTCGAACGTCTCCCATTTGGGTTTTTGGAGCGGAAACACCGGAGGGCTCTCCCTGACCGGGACGGATGCGGTGGCTGTGTTCACTGACGAGCAGCCCACGTCGGCGGAGGCCCGGGAGGCAGACGGAGGCGCCCGGCTCCTGCCGGAGGCCGAACTGAAAGACCTCACCCAGGGTTCCGCCCAGGACTACAGTGTGGTCACGGCAGGAATTGAAAACCTTCGGGTCGACAGCAACGCCTTCGGGCTCTTCGTGACCAACGCCAGGGATGTAGCCATCAAAGACACCATCATTTCCGGAAGCCTGGTGGACGGGCTGGTGCTCCACCGGTTCGTCACCAACGCCACCATCACGGGGACTTCCTCCTCGGGGAACGCCGTTGACGGGTTCAGCATCGGACGGTCCACCGAAAAGATCAGTTTCGAAAACATCCAGGCCCGGGACAACGGCCGCAACGGCCTCTCCATGGACGGCCAGCCACTGGCGGATGGTCCCAATGCCGTGGGGACCGCCGTCAACGGCTACGGCGGCAACCAGGTCAGTGGCGGTTCATTCGAGCGGAACGCCCGGTACGGGATCGAAGTGGTTGGTGGATCCGGACTCACTCTCCGGAACAACCGGGTGGCCCTGAACGAGGTAGGGATTGTTGCAGCGGACGGGGCCACAAACGTGACCATCGCCAACAACACCCTGCTGGACCAAATCCGGCAGGGTGTGGCCATCAGGGATGTGGGCTCCGCAGCGGTGGTTACCGGCAACTCGATCACCGGTGGGGACACCGGAATTTACGTACGGGACGCCGGCGCCGTGGTGAAGGAAAACACTATGAACCACATATCCAACCACGGCATCACCTTGCTGGGCGCAGTCAACGAGACCAGTGTGGAAGGCAACTTCGTCGCGGGAAACGGGTCCACTGCCATCTGGGCTGAAGCGTCTACGGGAGCCCTGGTAGGAGACAACGACACCCTCGCCTGGGCGCCCGCGTTCACCGCGGAGCGCGTGGTCAAATCGGTGTTCCAGCCGCTTACCTTTATCTGGTTCCTCCTGGGTGCCCTGTTACTGGTGACCGCCGTGGCCCGTGGAAAGAACGCTGAACGCGTGCTCCGCAGCCCCTACGCCGACCATGTCCCGTTGACCTCCCTCAGCAAGGGAGTGGTGACATATAACGACGTGAGGCAGCTCCAGTGACCGGCCGCAGGATGGAACCCGCGGCGTGGATCGCCTTGGTCCTGATGGTCCTGGTGGCACTGGTTGCCGTCTTCGCGGTGATCAGCTTCCAGGACGCGGCTCCGAAGGCTGACGAACCTTCTACGCCGGGTCCGACGGAATCTGCCGGCGCCTCCGGCGGAGCCGGCGGACCCGCGGCTGTTCCCCCTGACTGCCCCGCGGCAACTGTGACCGTGGCCACGGCGGCCGAACTGACGGCGGCACTTGCGGCGCCGCAGCCCGGTGCAGTGATCCTCCTCGCGGACGGCGTGTACGTGGGCAACTTCGTGGGAACGGGCGCCGGCACCTCTGATCAACCCGTCACGCTGTGCGGCGGAAGGGGAGCGGTGCTCGACGGCGGCGGCCAGGAGGAGGGCTACGTACTCCATCTGGACCGGGCCTCGTACTGGACAGTGCAGGGCTTCACGGTACGGAACGGGCAAAAAGGGGTCATGCTCGACGAGACGACCCAATCGGTCATCCAGGGCCTTCTGGTCGAAGGCATCGGTGATGAGGCAATCCACCTGCGCCGGTACAGCTCGGACAACAGGGTGGCGGGCAATACCGTGACCGGCGCCGGCCTGCGCAAGCCAAAGTTCGGCGAAGGCATCTACGTCGGCACCGCCGAGAGCAACTGGTGCAACATTTCATCGTGTGAACCGGACAAAAGCGATCGCAACGAAATCAGCGACAACATCATCTCGGGCACTACTGCCGAGAGCGTCGACATCAAGGAAGGGACCTCGGACGGGGTCCTGATCGGCAACAACTTCGAAGGTTCATCAATCCGGGAGGCCGACTCCTGGGTTGATGTCAAAGGCAAGGGCTGGCGAATAGAAAGGAACAGTGGCAAGAACTCGCCCTTGGACGGGTTCCAAACACACGAGATCCTCGACGGATGGGGCACCGGAAACGTCTTCCGGGAAAACACCGCCGAAGTCAACGGTCCCGGGCTTGGATACTCATTGAAACCGGTGCGCGACAACGTGGTCGACTGCAGCAACACTGCCTCCCACGCGGAGCAGGGCCTTTCCAACCTGCCCTGCACGAACTAGGGAACGTCCCCGGAACCGGGAACTCTGTTCAATCCTCTCTTCACAACAATGGAACGAGAATCCAATGAACAACCTTGAGTCCTCCAGCGCGCCCAAAATCACGGTGATCGGTACCGGGTACCTCGGTGCAACTCACGCAATCTGCATGGCAATTATGGGCTTCGACGTCCTGGGCTTCGACGTCGACCACCACAAGATAGAACAGCTCCGGGCAGGGAAGGTGCCCTTCTATGAACCGGGGCTGCCGGAGAAGCTCCAGGAGGCACTGGCCGGCGGCCGGCTGAAGTTCACCACCGATCTGGATGCGGTTGCCGAATTCGGCGACGTGCACTTCATCTGCGTAGGCACGCCCCAGGCGCCAAACTCGTTTGCGGCGGACCTCAGTTACGTGGAGGCGGCATTTACCGGGCTGGCCGCCCGGATCCGCCGCAAAGCACTCTTGGTGGGCAAATCCACGGTTCCCATCGGCACCGCCGAACGCCTTACAGCCCTGGTTGCGGACATTTCGCCGCTGGGCACGGAACTCGAACTCGCGTGGAACCCGGAATTCCTGCGCGAGGGTTTCGCGGTCCAGGACACACTGCATCCTGACCGCCTGGTGTTCGGGGTGACCTCGGCGTGGGCGGAGGACACTCTCCGGCGCGCCTTCAAGCCACTGCTCGACGACGGTACCCCGCTGGTCGTTGCCGACCTCGCCACCGCGGAACTGGTCAAAGTTGCCGCAAACTCCTTCCTGGCCACCAAGATCTCCTTCATCAATGCGATGGCCGAGGTCTGCGAGGCCACCTCCGCCGACGTCAGCCTCCTGGCGTCCGCCCTGAGCCTGGATGACCGGATCGGCGGCAGGTTCCTCAAACCCGGCCTTGGCTTCGGAGGCGGTTGCCTCCCCAAGGACATCCGCGCCTTCAAGCACCGCGCCGAGGAACTCGGCGTGGGGCAGGCCGTCAGCTTCCTTGGCGAGGTGGATTCCATCAACAACCGCCGCCGCGTCCGCACCGTGGACCTGGTCAGGGAGCTTGCCGGGGGAAGCCTGGCCGGGATGAAGATCGCTGCCCTCGGGGCTGCCTTCAAACCCGACTCAGACGATGTACGCGATGCCCCCGCACTGGACGTTGCACGGATGCTCTATCTCGAGGGCGCCACAGTCAGCGTCTACGATCCGGAAGCCAACGCCAACGCCCACCGCCTTTATCCGGACCTGAACTACGTGGGCAGCCTGGCTGCCGCCGTGGAACAGGCCGACGTTGTGGCACTCCTGACGGAGTGGGACGAGTTCCGCACGGCAGACCCGGATGATCTGGGGGTCCTGGTGCGCCACCGCCGCATCGTGGACGGACGGCACGCGCTCGATCCCGGGCGGTACACGTCCCGGGGATGGGAATACCGGGCACTGGGCCGTCCCTACCGGGCGAGCATGGCAGCCGTGCCCGCACCCGCCACGGACAGCGCCGCGTAGCCGCCTGCACTCTGCGGAACCCCCAGGAAGTCCGGGCCGTTGGCAGCGCGCCGTTCGCGCAGCAGTCAGCGGTCCGGGCGCCCTGCGCTTATCGGGCAGCTTCCACTCGGGGCGGGTTCAACCGGGCGGTTCAGTCCAGCAGGGCGGACACGGCCGGACCCAGGCGGATCTTGCCTACCGGGTGACTGCCGCCCATCACCGGGGCCACCACTTTTTCCAGGACGCTGGAGACGCCGGGGATGTCCACGGCGCCGGCGGCGGCGAGGAGCGTCAGGCCCACCAGGGACGTGGCGCGCAGGTTCCCGTCCAGCATTTTGATGGCCACCGAGACGCCCTGGGGAGTGGCCATGGCCAGCACGCCCTCAGCGCCGATCTTGGCGATAATGCCGAGTTCGTCCATCACGATGGTGTTGGCCTCGCCGCGGCCCTGGACCGCCCAAGGGTAGTCGAGCATGGAGGTGGCGATGGTGGCGGCGCGGGCGTTGGAGTTTTTGTCTCCCGGTGCCTTGGCCAGCATGGAATAGGCGCGGGCCAGGCCGGTCAGGGAAATGGCCGCAACCGGGGCGCCGCACCCGTCGATGCCCAGATGGGCGATGTGTTCGCCGCTGTACTCCTCAATCACGCTGCGGACCCGCTGCTGGAGCGGATGGTTCGGCTCGAGGTAGCTCTGGGTGTCCCAGCCGTTTTCCGTGCAGGCCCACAGGAACGCGGCGTGTTTGCCTGAGCAGTTGAAGGCGAGCCTGGACTTGCCGCGATCGGAGCGCAGCAGCCAGTTGCGGGCTGTCTCGTCCTGCGGCCATGCGGCGGGGCACTGCAGCTGTTCTTCCTTCACGCCGGCTGCCTTCAGCATTCCCTCCACCACATCCATATGGTCCAGGGAGCCCACGTGGCTGCCGCAGGCCACCGCCACCTGCGCGCCGCGGAGCGGAACGCCGGACTGCATGGATGCCAGCGCCTGCAGCGGTTTGAGCGAGGAGCGGGCATAGAGCGGAGTCCTGATATCACCGAGTTCGGTGACCACGCTGCCGTCGGCTGACAGTACTACTGCGGAACCGATGTGCCGGGACTCCACAAATCCGCTGCGTTCGATGACGGCGAGTTCGACGGCGGAGTCCACGGTGAACGTGGCATGCGGGTTGTGGGGCATGCTGCCAAGTCTATGGCCCCCGGAGGGAATGCCCTGGTAGCGGCTTGGGAAGGAATGCGGAATGCCGCGCTACTCCACGGTGACCATGACTGACTGCCAGCCTGAGGCGCCGTCGGGCACGGGATCGGCCCGCTGATCCGTCTGCACCTCGCCGGTGCCGTCTGTGGCCCGGACCTTGATGTAATGCGGACCCGGCGTGGCGTCCCAGTCGAAGGACCACTGCCGCCAGGTGATGAGGGACGCCTCGGCGGACAGGACGGCTTCGGCCCAGGGGGTGTTGTCGATCTGCACTTCCACCTTGGTGATGCCGCGGGTCTGCGCCCAGGCCGTCCCGCCGATCGCCACGCGGCCGGCCGGCACCTTGGCGAAAGACCTGGGCACCTCCACCCTGGCCATGGTCTTGATGGGTCCGCGCTCGGACCAGCCGCGTTCTGTCCAGTAGGCCTTGCTGTCCGCGAAACGCGTTACCTCCAGGTCCACTACCCACTTAGTCGCCGAGACGAAGCCGTACAGCCCGGGAACCACCATGCGCACGGGATAGCCGTGTTCCAGAGGCAGCGGCTCACCGTTCATCCCGATCGCCAGCATGGCGTCCCGGTCATCGAGCAAGACTTCCAGGGGCGTGGAGGCGCTGAACCCGTCGATTGAGGTTGACAGCACCATGTCCGCACCGTCTTTGGGGCGGGCCCGCTTGAGGACCTCACGAATCGGAAAGCCCAGCCACTTCGCGTTTCCCGCCAGGTTGCCGCCCACCGGATTCGACACACAGGTGAGGGTCACGTGCGATTCGATGAGGTCGGCGTCGAGCAGGTCCTGGAAGCTCAGGCGGATTTCCTGCTCCACCATGCCGTGGACCCGAAGCTCCCAGTCCTCGGCGTTGATTTCGGGCACGCTGAGGGCCGTGTCGATCCGGTAGAACTCTCCGTTGGGGGTGATCCAGGGCGTGACGCCGGCCACCGGGGACTGCACACCGCCGGGAACCGCTGCGGCCGCCGTCACCGGCGCGGGAAGCTGCAAGGCTTCCCGCGCTTTGGCAATGTTGCTGCGGGCGCCGCTGAGCAGGCGGCCGCCCGTGGCGGCGATTCCGGCCCCCGCTACAGTGAGGGCCGTGGCGGCGAAGAAGCGCCGGCGGCTCGTGGCGGTGCGGCCGGCCTCCCCGGCTGCGGTGTCGGCCGGCGCTTCCGGCCACGACCTGAGCTGCCAGAGGGGCGCCACCAGCAGCCTCAGCACTACCAGGCCTGCCAGCGTGCCCAGCACGGTGGGGATGGCATCCAGGGGCTGGACGCCTGCCCGCGTCACCACGCTGGCCACAATTACCGCTCCCATCAGCAGCACCCCTGCAACCCCCAGCGCCCACTTTCGGTATGCCACTACGCCCAGCAGGCAGGCCAGCAGGGCAATGGTCAGCCCCATCCCCACAAAGAGGGCGGCCTTGTCATTGGTGCCGAACGTGGAAATGGCGAAATCCTTGAGCCACGGCGGCGTGAAGTCGATGAACGTGGACCCCAGCGCAATGACCGGGGTGGCGCGCGCCGTAAAGAACGCTCCGATCAGTTCCGCCACGGAAAGCACGACGGCGGCTGCCGCCACGCCTGCCAACGCGGCCAGGGCGGCGGGTTCCTTGAGCCAGTTCAGGAGCTTCTTCATGCTGTGGGTTCGTTGCGGCAGGCAACAGGGATGGTTGGGCATGCAGACAGCTTGGGACCTTCTCCCTTAGGAAACGGAAGGGTGCACAAAGTACCCTTGGAGACTGTGAAGGTACTCGTCATTGGCCCTGGAGGCCGCGAACACGCCATTGTCCGCTCCCTGCTCGCCGATCCCAACGTGTCCGAAGTCCATGCAGCTCCCGGCAACGCCGGGATCAGCAAGCTGGTCCCCACCCACAACATCGACGGCAATGATCCGGACGCCGTAGCCGCCCTGGCCACGAAGCTCGGCGTTGACCTTGTTGTGGTCGGCCCGGAGGCGCCGCTTGCTGCCGGGGTTTCCGACGCCGTCCGCGAGGCCGGCATACCGGTGTTTGGACCCAGCAAAGCCGCGGCCCAGCTGGAGGCCTCCAAGGCATTCGCCAAGGAAGTCATGGCCGAAGCGGGCGTGCCCACGGCCATGGCCATGGTGGCTACGAACGCAGAGGAAGCAGCCTCGGCCCTGGACACCTTCGGCGCACCCTACGTCGTGAAGGATGACGGGCTGGCAGCCGGCAAGGGGGTAGTGGTCACCAAAAACCGCGACGAAGCCCTGGCCCATGCCCAGACCTGCTTCGACGCCGGCGGCACCGTGGTAATCGAGGAATTCCTGGACGGCCCCGAGGTCTCCATCTTTGTCCTCTGCGACGGCCGCAACACGGTGGCGCTGTCCCCGGCGCAGGACTTCAAGCGCATCTTCGACAACGACGAGGGCCCCAACACCGGCGGCATGGGAGCGTACACCCCGCTTGAGTGGGCTCCCGCCGGGCTCGTGGACGAAGTCATCGAGCGCGTGGCCCAGCCCACCGTGAACGCCATGGCCCACCGTGGCACCCCGTTTGTGGGCGTGCTCTTTGTCGGCCTGGCCCTGACGTCGCGCGGCACCCGCGTCATTGAGTTCAACGTCCGCTTCGGCGACCCCGAAACCCAGGCTGTGCTGGCGAGGCTCAAGACCCCGCTCGGTGCGCTGCTGCTGGCAGCGGCCAAGGGCGAACTGGACAAGGCAGACGAGCTGCGCTGGTCCAAGGAGACCGCTGTCGCCGTCGTCGTCGCGTCTGAGAACTACCCCGACACCCCGCGCACCGGCGACCGCATCCGCGGGCTCAAGAAAGCGGAGGCGCTCGAGGGTGTGCACGTGATACATGCAGGCACCGCGCTGGACGAAAACGGCAAGGTGATTTCCGCCGGCGGGCGTGTGCTCGCCGTTGTTGCCCTAGGCAGTGACCTTGTGGAGGCACGGGAACGGGCGTACGACGGCGTTGAACTGGTTCAGCTCGAAGGCTCCCAGTTCCGGACGGACATCGGACGCAAGGCGACCCGCGGCGAGATCAAGGTTGCCTCCAACGCAACCGCATCGCTGCCTGTCACGAAGGCGAAGGCATAACCATGACTGAGAATTCCGCTGAGGAAGCCCGGCAGCGCGGCTTCAGCACAGCAACCCTTGACCTGCCCGGCTGGACGCACGTCTATTCCGGGAAGGTCCGCGACCTGTACGAACCTGCGGACGAATCTATCCGCGAGCAGGTGGGCCAGGACTGCGTCCTGGTGGTGGCCAGCGACCGCATCAGTGCGTACGACCACGTCCTGGCAAGCGAGATCCCGGACAAGGGCCGCATCCTGACCCAGCTGAGCCTGTGGTGGTTCGACCAGCTTGATGTGGTGCACCACGTGCTGGCATCCACAGTGGAAGGCGGGGTTCCTGCGGCTGTTGAAGGCCGTGCGATGATCTGCAAGAAGCTGGACATGTTCCCGGTGGAATGCATTGCCCGCGGCTACCTGACCGGGTCAGGGCTGCTGGAGTACAAGGCTTCCGGGACGGTCTGCGAGATTCCGCTGCCCCCGGGCCTGGTGGACGGTTCACGGCTTGAGAAGCCCATCTTCACGCCGTCCGCGAAGGCCGAAATCGGCGAGCACGACGAGAACATCTCCTACAACGATGTTGCGGCCATGGTGGGGGATGACATCGCCGGACGCCTCAGCGAACTGACCCTGAAGATCTACTCCACCGCGGAGAAGACCGCCCGCGAACGCGGCATCATCCTGGCTGATACCAAGGTGGAGTTCGGCTACGACGCCGTGTCCGGTGCCATCACCCTGGGCGATGAGGTCCTCACCCCGGACTCGTCCCGTTTCTGGGACGCGGCCACATACCAGCCCGGGCAGGCGCAGCCGTCCTATGACAAGCAGTACGTGCGCGACTGGCTGACCTCAGCCGAATCCGGCTGGGACCGCTCCTCGGATGTGCCGCCGCCTGCGTTGCCCGAGGATGTCATTGCCCGCACCCGCAGCCGGTATGTAGAGGCCTACGAGAAGCTGACCGGCAAGAAGTTCGTCTAGTTTGCCCTGGCGGACCCGGTTTTCAGCCGGGTCCGCCACTAGCTGGCTTTGGCCTTTTTTGCCGCCGCCGCTGCGCGCTGCTGGGCCAGATTGATTTCAAGGATGGCATCCAAAGCCTGCTGGACCAGATCCTGTGCTCCGGCGGAGCTGAAGGCTTTTTGCGCTTCCTTCAGGTAGACAATCGCTTCCTCTGACTCGCCGGCGGCCTTGAGGGACTTGCCGAGCAGGAGCGCAACCTCGCCGGCGGTGTGCTTGGCCAAGGCCTCACGTTCTGCATGGATTTTGCGTAACTTCTCAATGGCGGCCACGATATCGCCGGTGAGGTAAAGCCAGCGGGCACGGATGAACGCGACTTCGAGTTCATCACTTTTCATCTCGTAAACAATGGAGAACGCCAGCTCTGCGCGCTCGATCGAGGCCAGTGTCTCGGGCTCAACAATGCCTGCCTGCAGCCTGACGGCGGCCGATGCTTTGTTGAACCGGGCCCACATTTCGATGTCGTTGGCGGGGGACAGCAGCTTTGCGGCCCTTTCGTGTTCCTTGACTCCCTCTGCATAGTCATGGCGCATAAAGGCCACGTTGCCCACCACCCAGGCCACCTCACCGGCAAGCTGGGGCATGGTGGTTTCATCCACCTGGCTGACCAGCGTCTGACAGTACGTCCAGGCTTCCTCCAGCCGTCCGCTCTCCGCCAGGGCTCCGATGAGGACACGAAGGGTGCCGATCACAACGATGGAACTCTTCGGGAGCTGCTCGGACAGCTTCGTGGCTTCCAAGGCCTGGTCCACGGCGGCTGACAGCTGGCCCTGCCGCTGCAGGACAGCAGCCAGCATCTGGCGGGCACGTACTCCCAGTCCCACGGACTCCCGTGCCATCGGATGTTCGATAAGCCGCTCGGTGATGCGCTGGCACTCCAGGAGGTCACCGTGCCGCACCAGGCACTCGGCCTGCATGTACGTCATGTTCCACCAGGCGCTGGTGTTCTTGCCTTCGAGGGCAATCTTTGCGGCCGTTGCGGCATGGCTGGCGGCAAGCTCGTAGTCGCGAAGGTCCCAGGCCTGCCGGGCGTAGAGCCCGGCAAGGACATACTCGGCGTCGCTGGCCGAGATGGGCTGGCTCCAGGCTTCCAATGCTTTCGGCGCCAACTCCAAGCGGCGGGCGAGTTCATCGATTACCTCGGCGGTAGGCTCGCGGCGGCCGGTCTCCAGGAGTGATATATAGCTGGGGGAGTAGAGGTCCTTGCCGAGTTCGGCCTGAGTAAGCCCTCGCTCCAGCCGCTCTGCTCGAAGCTTTTCCCCGAATCCATTGCCCATGGGGTTCCTCCTTGTTCCGGACCGTCTTTGGACGCAAAGCTTGACAGGCCCTGTGGGACCCATTTTACAATAAGTGTCAACAAGGACGTGCTGACTTTGTAACGAATCCGACTCGTATTGAGGAACTCAAATGTTCAAGAAGATAGCGGCAGCCGCCGTCCTAGCCGGCGCCCTGGCATTCTCGGCGGCGGCACCAGCCGTCCTGTCCGCAGGTTCCATTACTGACAACTCCGGTATTGCTGTAGCCAGCGGTAACTGGCCGAACCCTGTGTCCGAAAAGGTGAAGACGGAAAAGGGCAAGAAGAGTACCCAAACCACCGACACCACTTACACCACGAACAGCGGTAACTGGCCGAATCCCGTCTAGAGAAGCTTCCTCACTTCGGAGGCGCGGCCCCGGGCATGGATATCATGCCCGGGGCTTTTTCGTGCCTGCCTGATCTTGTTCGTACTAGTGCCATTCTGATGATTCCCTGCCCCTGTCAATGCCACCGGAGATGCAAAAAGAGGGCCTCCCAAGGGGGGCCCTCTTTTTATCTGGTCGGGATGACAGGATTTGAACCTGCGACCTCGTCGTCCCGAACGACGCGCGCTACCAAGCTGCGCCACATCCCGATCCGCTGCAAAAGCAACTTTACAAGAGTATCCGATGCCCGCCCGGATGCGAAATCGGGGCAGACCGGGGTGCCAATCCTCACACCAGCGAGTCCTTCCAGGCGCCGTGCAGGTCCGCGAACCGGCCGCCGCCGCCGATGAGTTCGGCAGGCGTGCCGTCCTCCACGATGCGGCCGTCGTGGACCACCAGCACCCGGTCCGCGGTTTCAACCGTGGAAAGCCGGTGGGCGATGATCAGCGCCGTCCGGCCCGCACCCGCCGCGGCGTCACCGGACCCCGGGGCACCAGGCCCGCTGCCGGCGTCGGACGTTGCCTGCAAAAGCCGCGCCAGGCCGGTCTGCACCAGCCGCTCGGAAGGGATGTCCAGGGACGACGTGGCCTCGTCCAGGATCAGCACCGCCGGCCGGGCCAGGAACGCCCGGGCGAAGCTGATCAGCTGCCGCTGGCCGGACGAGACGCGGCCGCCGCGCTTGTTGACGTCCGTGTCGTAGCCGTCGGGGAGTTCGGTGATGAAACCATGGGCGCCCACTGCCCGGGCGGCTTCAACGATTTCCTCGCGGGAGGCCTCGGGCCGGCCCAGGGCGATGTTGTCAGCCACCGAGCCGCTGAACAGGAAGGCCTCCTGGGTGACCATCACGATGTTCCGCCGCAGGTCCGTGGTGCTGAGGTTGCGGAGGTCCACGCCGTCCAGGGTCAGGGAACCGGATGAGACGTCGTAGAAGCGGGCCACCAGCTTCGCCAGCGTGGATTTGCCGGCGCCGGTCTGGCCTACGAGTGCCACAGTCTGGCCCGCAGGAATATGCAGGTCCAGAGCGGGGATGACCACAGGGCCGTCGCCGTACCGGAACTCCACGGCCTTGAAATCGATGGAGCCGCGGGCATCGCGGAGCGCTACGGCATTCTTGGGAGGCCGGACCGTCGGCACCTCTTCCAGGAGGCCGGACACCTTCTCCAGGGCGGCCTGGGCGCTCTGGAAGGAGTTATAGAACATGGCCATCTGGTCAACCGGCTGGAAGAAACGCTTGGTGGAAAGGATTAGCGCCAACAGCACGCCCACGGCAAGGTCCCCGCCCAGCACGCGGAACCCGCCGAACAGCAGGACCGCGGCCACACACACGTTCCCGATCAGCACCAGGCCAGGCTGGAATATGCCGCTCAGGTTGATGGAGCGCACGGTGACCTGCCGGTAGTCCTCGGCGAGCCGGCCGTAGCGTTCGGCGTTCTCCCGTTCCTTGCGGAAAGCCTTGACGGCGCGGATCCCGGTCATGGTCTCCACAAAGTGCACAATGAGGCCGGCGGACACCACCCGGGATTCGCGGAAGGCGATCTGGGAGTGCTTCTGGTACCAGCGCGCCAGGAAGAACATGGGCACTCCCGCGGCCAGGACAATCAGGCCGCTCTTCCAATCCAGGACGAACACCGTGATGGCCGTGAAAATCATAAACAGCAGGCCGGACGCCAGCGAGCTCACCCCTGAGTCGAGGAGTTCGCGCAGGGCCTCCAGGTCCGAGGTCTGCCGGGCGATGATGCGGCCGGACGTGTACTTTTCGTGGAATTCCAGGCTCAGGCGCTGGGTGTGCCGGAAGACCCGGACGCGCAGGTCCAGCAGCATGGCCTGGCTGAGCCTCGCGGTGGAGGTGACGTAGAGGGCGGTCAGTCCCGCCGTCGTGATTGCCGCCAGCAGGTACGCGACGCCGGTGAGCACCAGCGGCAGGTTGTCCCCGGCGCGGAGGGCGGGCAGCGCGTGGTCGATGCCGAAGGCGATCAGCGCCGGCCCGGCCACGCGGGCCGCCTGCGAGAGGACCACCATGGCGATGGTCAGCCAAAACCTGAGCCGGACGGGACGGATCAGCGTGGCAAGCAGGACGAGCGACCGGCGTCGTACGGCTTTGCTCTCCGCCTTGCTCAGGTGGGCGTTGTCCTCATTGGCGGTGCCGAAGGTTGAGTTGCTCATCGGGTGGCTTCCTCTGCCGCTTCCTCAAGTTCCGACAGTTCCGTATCCAGGTCCCGTGGTTCCTGGTCGAGGCTGGCGATGACGTAGCGGTAGTGGTGGTTGTGGGACAGCAGGTCGGTGTGGGTTCCGACGGCGGCGATCCGGCCGTCCTCGAGCAGCGCTACCCGGTCAGCCAGCGCCACAGTGGACGGGCGGTGCGCGACGATCAGCGTTGTGGTGTCCTTCAGGACCGCCCGTAGCCGGGTTTCCACCAGCTCCTCGGTGTGCACGTCGAGGGCAGAGAGGGGGTCATCCAGCACGAGGACCCGCGGCCGTGCGGCGATGGCCCGGGCCAGGGCGAGCCGCTGGCGCTGCCCGCCGGACAGGCTCAGGCCCTCCTCGCCGATGAGCGTGTCCACACCCTCCGGCAGCGAGTACGCGAAATGGGCCTGGGCCACGTCGAGGGCTTCGTCGAGTGCTTCCTCGGTCCGCTCCTGCGCCCCGAGGAGCACATTGTCCCGGACCGAGCTGGAGAACAGCGTGGTGTCCTCGAACGCGACGCCCACCACCTTGCGGAGCTCGTCGACGGCGAACTCGCGCACGTCCACGCCGTCGATGGTGATGGAACCGGCCGTGACGTCGTACAGGCGGGGGACCAGCTGGATCAGGGCACTCTTGCCGCTGCCGGTGATGCCCACCAGCGCCATGGTCTCACCCGGGAGGATCTCCAGGTTGACGTCCTGCAGGATGGGCTTGTCCGGGGCGTCCTCGAACGCGAAGGTGGCGTTGTTGAAACGCAGGGCGCCCCTTAGCTGCTCCGGTTTGCGCGGGGCCGGGGGACTGGTGATGGTGTTCACCGAATCCATCACCTCGAAGTGGCGGTCCAGAGCCGTCTTGGCGGACAGTGCCATGGCCAGCAGCATGCCGGAAAATTCCACGGGTGTGGCGATCACCGCGGCGGTGGCGAAGAACGCCACGAGGGCACCGATGCTCAGCTGGCCGCTGGCGCAAAGCATCACGCCCACTACCAGGCCGGCGCCCAGGGCGAGCTCCGGCAGCAGGGTGACCACCATGGTGAAGCCGGCCTGGTGTTTGGCCTTGGCGATCTCGGTCTGGCGGAGCTCCTCGGCCTGCTCGTTGAAGTTCTCCAGGGCTTCGCGGCTGCGGCCGAAAGCCTTCAGGACTCGGATGCCGTGGACCGATTCCTCCACGGTGGTGGCAAGATCGCCGGCCTGGTCCTGGCTGCGGCGCGCCACCTTGCTGAAGCGGGTCCGGAATCGGAAGCTGTAGGCCATGATGGGCACCGCGGCGGCCATGAAGATCAGGGCCAGCTGCCAGCTCATGGAGAACATCACCACGATGCCGATGGCAACCGTCAGGGTGGTGACAACAAGCATGATGGCGCCGAACGCCATCCACCGGCGCAGGAAGTTCAGGTCCGTCATGGCGCGGGAGAGGAGCTGGCCGGAGCCCCAGCGGTCATGGAAGGAGACGGTGAGGTCCTGCAGGTGCCCGTACAGCGAGACCCGCATCCGGGTTTCCACGGTGGTTGCCGGGTTGATCACAAACTGCCGGCGCAGGGCCACGAGGACCGCTTCGGCGATTCCGAGGAGCAGGATGACGACGGCGGCCGTCCAGACTGCGCCCGCCGCGCCGCCGGGTTTCAGCGATTCGTTGACGAGGACCCGGAGCACCTGGGGAATGGTCAGTGCCACAAGGCTGGCCAGCAGGGCGCTGATGAGTCCCAGCACCAGCCGGGGGAGGATCGGCCTGACGTGGGGGTAGAGACGGCTGATGGATCTGAAAAATGAGGTCTGCTTGGCCATGCCCGCTTCTCAAGCTCTAAATCGAATGTAGTTTCCCGTAGCAACTACCCTATGCCATGACGTGAGCCGGTTCACACGCCCTGGTCGCGGGACGTCAGCGTCAGCAGCACAGCCTCTGGCTTGCAGGCGATCCGGATGGGAGCGAAACGTGAGGTGCCGATGCCGCCCGAGACGTTGACCGGCGTCGTACGTCCGTCACTTTCCCAGTCGTTGAGGCCCTTCGCCCGCCACGTGGGGATATCGCAGTTGGCCACCAGCGCACCGTAGCCCGGGACGCACAACTGTCCGCCGTGGGTGTGGCCCGCCAGCAGCAGGTCCGCACCGGCCTCGGTGAAATGGTCCAGCACACGCTGGTAGGGGGCGTGGATGACGGCCACGCGAAGGTGCGGATCCTGGTCCTGGTTGCGGGTGCCGCGGGGCCAGCCGGCATAGCGTTCCCGGTGCAGGTGGGGATCGTCAACCCCGGAGAAGTCGAAGCGCATTCCCTTCAGCACCACGGACTGGTGCCGGTTGGTGAGGTCAATCCAGCCGCCCATGCCAAACCCGGAGCGCAGGCGCGGCCAGTCGAGTTCGACCGGCTTCGGTTTGGCCTTCGAGGGTCCCAGCAGGTAGGACGCGGGATTCTTGAGCGTGGGGGCGTAGTAGTCGTTGGAGCCGGGCACAAACACGCCGGGGAATTCCATGAGCGGCCGCAGTGCCTTGAGGAGGGGATCCACGGCGTTGACATGGCTCAGGTTGTCGCCGGTGTTGACCACCAGGTCCGGCTTCAGCGAGGCCAGCGATTCAAGCCACGCCGCTTTGGTGTCCTGGCCGGGGACAAAGTGGATGTCGCTCAGGTGCAGGACCCGGAAAGGCGCTTGGCCAGGCGGCAGGACGGGCAGGGTTTCTTCGCGCAGGACGAATTGGTTCTTTTCCCAGAGCCCGTACCCGAAGGCAGCGAGACCGGCTGCTGTTCCCGTGGCGGCGGTGACGGCAAAGCCGCGCCCGATGTTCCGGACGCGGCTCGCCAACGCAGGACTGACGGCCATGGGCGGCTAGTCCTTCTTCTCGCTGTTGCCCGGGCTGTCCGCGGCCGGGGTTGAGGCCCGCGGGGCGGGGGCGGCCGGCGCAGTTGCCTGGGTGGAGGGTGTCCTGGACTGCGTGCCGCCGCCGCTCACCATGTTGGTGGGCGGTGCCGGGAACGGGTCCGTGCCGAACGCGGGGGCCATCTGGGTCATGAACTTGGAGAACATGGGCCCGGCGATCATGTAGCCGTCAAGGGATTCGTAGAACTTGCCGTTGAAGGTCAGGTCACGGCCCGGGCGGTTCTGGGCGCCCAGCGGATCGCCGAACCAGGCGGCGGTTGCAAGCCCGGTGGTGTGCCCGACAACCCACGTGGATTCGTTCATGTTGGAGGTACCGGTTTTGGCGGCAACCGGGAAGTTGGTCCTGGTGGACAGCCGCGGCTGGATCAGGGAGCCGGAACCGACGTTCATCACTTCCTGCAGTGCGTAGTTCACGCCACGGGCAACCTCGGGCTTGATCGCGTCGCGGCAGCTGCTGCTCTGGGCGGGCAACTGGGCGCCGGACTGGTCAGTCACGGAGGTGATGGCGATCGGCTCGCAGTACTTGCCGTCATTCGCGAAGGTGGCGAACGCGCTGGCCATGGTCAGCGGCGCCGTCTGGGTGGAGCCAAGCAGGTTGCCCAGGGTGGACATGTCGATCTTGGGGTTGGGCTCGCCATCCTTGTTCGGCAGCCCGCTGTGCAGTCCGACAGCGTCCACGACCTTCTGGATGCCACAGAAATCAAGCTGTGCGGCGGAGGCAAAGGTGGCCGTGTTGATGGAGTTGTAGAGGCCGAAAAGGACAGGCATGTTCCGGTAGAACTGAGGTTCCGCGTTCTGCAGGTCATCCGCCGCGCCGAGGGCCTTCTGCGCAGTGTTGTACGCGCCGGTCACCTGGCCGCAGGTGTGCTTCCAGTTGAAGTTCAGCGGATACCGGCGCTGGGCGGCGTTGACCACGGTGTTCATGGACTTGCCTTCGTTCAGCCACTCCGCGAACGTGAACGGTTTCATGGTTGAACCGGGCTGGGCACCGCCGAGGCCGTTGAGGTCGTTGCCGTCCTTGTCGAGCTGGTCAACGCTGAAGTTGACTTGGGAATCGAAGCCGCCCTCAGCGGGCAGGAACGACGTGTTCTGAGCCATGTTGGTGATCTTGCCGGTGGCGGGCTGCACCGAAACCAGTGCCGCACCCCACTTGTCCGGGTTGGCGCCGGCAGAAGCGTTGACCTGCTCCTGGGCGGATGCCTGGGCTGCCGGATCCAGCGTGGTGGTGATGGTCAGCCCGCCGCCGTAGATGAGGCGCTGGCGTTCCTTCAGGTCCGCACCGTACGCCGGGTTGTTTTCCAGCAGGTGCAGCACGTAGTCGCAGAAGTACGGTGCGGTGGCCGCGTAGGCGCAGCCCTGGCGGGCCGGGGTGACCTGGGTCTCCACCGGTGTGGCCACGGCGGCATCATATTCGGCCTGGGTGATCTTGGCCTGGCTCAGCATCAGGCTCAGCACCAGGTCACGGCGGGCCTTGGAGCTTTCCGGGTTGTTGATCGGGTCGAAGGCCGAGGGGCTGTTGACGAGTCCCGCAAGGAGTGCAGCCTGCGGAAGCGTGAGGTCTTTGGCCGTGGTGCTGAAGAAGAACTTGGACGCGGCTTCAATGCCGTAGGCGTCGCGGTTGAAGAACACGATGTTGAGGTAGCCCTCGAGGATCTGCTCTTTGGAGAATTCCTTCTCGAGGGCGATGGCGAGCTTCATCTCGCGAAGTTTGTCGCCGACGCCCTTGTTGACGCCGTTGAGCTTGATGTCCTCGTCTTTGCCCTCGGCGGCGAGGTTGGCGTTGAGGACGTTGTTGACGTACTGCTGGGTGATGGTGGAAGCGCCCTGCTTGTTACCCCGGGCGGTGGCCACCAGGGCACGCATGATGCCGGTGGTGTCAACGCCGCCGTGGTCGTAGAACCTGCTGTCCTCCACCGCGATGACGGCTTCCTTCATGAACGGCGAGATCTGGTCCAGGCTGACCTTGGTGCGGTTCTCCTCGAAGACGCTCGCGATCACACTGCCGTCAGAGGCCAGGATGCGGGTGGTCTGGTTGGGCGGGTCCACCTTCAGCTCCGCCGGGAGGGTGTCGAAGAACTCGATCGAGCCACTCGCCGCGCTGCCCGAAACTGCCGCGGCCGGAACCAGCAGGCCTGCCACCAGGACACCACAAATAGCGCTCACGCCAAGGAAACCAAATATCTTTCCGAGGGTAGTGGCCGTGTCGAAAATGGGGTTCTTACGAGTCACCATGTTTTCCACTTTACCGGCAACGACTAGTCTTTCTCTCATGACCAAATGGGAGTACGCGACGATTCCGCTCATTATTCACGCCACCAAGCAGATCCTGGACCAGTGGGGAGAGGACGGCTGGGAACTCGTTCAGGTAGTTACCGGACCGGACGGCAACGGCCTGGTTGCCTACCTCAAGAGGGAGAAGCAGTAGCAGTGAGCACCTCCGCAGAGACCGCATCCGGAGCTCCAGAGGCTCCCATTTCCGCCGTCGAACAGCGTCTCGCCGAGCTGGGCCTGACCCTTCCGGAGGTGGTCGCCCCGGTAGCCGCCTACGTGCCGGCGGTCATCACCGGCAGCCACGTCTACACCTCCGGCCAGCTGCCCTTTATTAACGGCAAACTCGAAGCAACCGGCAAGGTTTCCACCGGCACGGAGGGCACGTCCGACGAGCCCACAGTGTCCCCGGAAGACGCAAAGGCCTACGCTGCCGTCTGTGCCGTCAACGCGCTGGCAGCAGTGAAGAGCGTCATAGGTGACCTTGATCGCATCACCCGGATCGTGAAGGTTGTGGGCTTCGTTTCGTCGGACCCGTCCTTCACCGGCCAGCCCGGCGTCATCAACGGCGCGTCCGAGCTCCTTGGCCAGGTCTTCGGCGACGCGGGGCAGCACGCCCGCTCCGCCGTCGGGGTGTCCGTCCTTCCGCTGGATTCCCCGGTAGAGGTCGAACTGATCGCTGAATTCAGCTAAGGACCCGGTTCACTCAATTGCCTCACCTCGCCCGACGCTTGTTCGCCCTCCCTCCGGATCTGGAAGGGGCGGCTCAAAGCTGGCTGGACCATGGCGAGCGGACACCGCGCGCCGCCCGCCCGGCATCCTCCGTGGTCCTCCTGCGCGATTCGCCCACCGGCCTGGAGACGTGGCTGGGCTACCGGCCCGGCTCCTCGCCGTTGGGCGTGCTCGCCTTCCCGGGAGGTTCCCTGGAGGCGTCCGACGACGACGCCGTCGGGTGGCTGGGCCCCTCACCGCAGCATTGGGCTGAGCAGCTGGGGACGGACGACGTCGGGCTGGCGCGCCGCCACGTGGTGGGCGCCGTCCGTGAGCTGTTTGAGGAAACCGGTGTGCTCCTGGCCGGGCCGGACATGTCCACCACCGTGGAAGGCACGTCCAGCCACGAATGGATGAAGATCCGCGTGGCTGTGGCCGAGCAGGAGAAGAGCTTCACCGAGCTGCTCGCCAAACGCGGGCTGTCGGTCCGGACCGACCTGCTGAAGCCTTTGGTCAACTGGCGGACCCCGGACTTCGCCCACCGCCGCTTCGACACCCGGTACTTCGCCGCTACGGTGCCGATGAACCAGCAGCCGAGCCTGCTGGAGGGCAAAGGCGTCTGGGGCCGCTGGGTGTGCGCCACGAAAGTCATTGCCGAACGCGACACCACCGCCCTGGGCGACGAGGTGGGCCAGGAGAACACCGTCGGACTTACCCTCGGCCAGCTCCTGGTGCCGGGCTCCGAGATCATGCTCGAGAAGATGGCCGCCGCGAACGGCTGCATCGCCTACCTCAGCTACAAGCGCAAGCCCCACGTCTACCAGGCGAAGCTGGTCGAAGAGGACGGCAGGCTCATGCTCGAAGTCGAGGCCGCCAAAACCGTAGCCGGAGACCCCCAGCGCGAACGCTGACCCGCGCTCCTGCGCGGAAGACTCCCTCCCGGCTGGAAACGCTCTCTCACTTAACGTGGGTTTCCGGCCGACGCTCTCTCACTTAATGTGGGTTTCCGGCCGACGCTCTCTCACTTTCTTTAGGAGAGTGAGAGAGCGCTTGAGGAAAAGCCACATTAAGTGAGAGAGCGTTTCCCGGGGGACTAAAAAGGGCCCGAGGTCGCCCGCATCCGGAAGCGTGCGTCAGGGCGACGGCGAAGGGCCGCCTAAGTGCGTTAACAACAAAAGCCGCTCCGGTTCAGAACCGGAGCGGCTTTTGCTATGTGGCTTAGCGCGAGCGCTGGCGGAGGCGCTGCATGTCCAGGATCACAACGGCGCGGGCCTCGAGGCGGAGCCAGCCGCGCTGGACGAACTCTGCCAGGGCCTTGTTGACGGTCTCGCGGGAGGCGCCGACCAGCTGGGCCAGTTCTTCCTGCGTGAGCTCGTGGGCCACCAGGACGCCGTCAGTTGCCGGGCGGCCGAAGCGGTCTGCCAGGTCCAGCAGCGCCTTGGCCACGCGGCCGGGAACGTCGGAGAAGACCAGGTCGGACAGCGAATCGTTGGTGCGGCGCAGGCGGCGGGCCAGGGCCTGCAGCAGCTGGGCTGACACCTCAGGGCGGGTCCGCAGGAGGCCGTTGAGGCTCTCGTTCTTCAGGCCGGCCAGGCGGGTCTCGGAAACAGCCGTGGCCGTAGCCGTGCGGGGGCTGGGATCAAAGAGTGCCATTTCGCCGAACAGCTCGCCCGGGCCGAGGATGGCCAGGAGGGACTCCCTGCCGTCCGGGGACGTGCGGCCCAGCTTTACCTTGCCCGAGACGATGAAGTAGAGCTGGTCACCCTGGTCGCCCTCGCGGAATACCGATGCACCGCGTGAAAGGTCCACCTCGGTCAGCTCGTCCGTCAGCAGTCTGAATGCTTCGTCGTCAAGCGTGGCGAAGAGTGGTGCTCGGCGCAGTACCTCGATGTCCATAAAATCTCCTGAATAAAAAGTTTCGGCTGTGGCGCTTTTGCCATTGTTTCAGAAGTTTCAAGGTTCTGTGACGTACTTGGCAGCGGAAACGCCGCTGAATGGGTGCAAAGAGGGCCATGCGGGTGCCCGGGCAGCACGGCGAGGGGAAGCTTTGGCACCTGAACCCGGCGGGAACCGGCACCGTAAGGCCCTCCACAGAGGAATGTCAGCGTACGCCCCTAGAATTGGTTCTCAACCGTATTAGAGGAGCGTCAGTGTTTGGCTTGACCGTTCTGGACCTTGCGCTGATCCTGGCCCTGCTGTCCTACCTGATCTATGGCCTGCGCAACGGCTTCCTGGTGACCCTCGGTGGCATCGCAGGCTTCGCCGCGGGCGCCGTTGCCGCCTTCTTTGCTGTCCCCCTCGTCAGCGAGTTCGTGGATGACTCCGGTTGGAGGCTCACCGCCATCGTGGCGGCCGCCGTTGTACTGATGGCCATGGGCCACGGCCTCGGAACCATGATCGGCCGCAAAATCCGCGGCGCCGTGCGGATCAAACCGCTGCGGGCCGTGGACCGGCTGGTCGGTGGGGCCGTCAACGTGGTGGTTTCAGCCCTCGTCATGTCCATGCTGGCTTTCAGCGTCAGTTCCCTGGGTGTTCCCTTCGTCTCCCAGCAGCTCGCCGAATCCCGGGTCATCCGGTACATCGACGGACTGACGCCCGTCCCGGTCAAGGCGACCCTTGCGCAGCTCCGTTCAACGGTGATCGGAAACGGTATCCCCACGCTGATCGAAGGCCTCGGCCAGGGACCCCAGGTAGCTGTCCCCAATGCCAGCACCAATACGCCGGAGCTGAACCGGGCGGCCGAATCAGTCCTGAAAATCGCCGGAACGGCCTATCAGTGCGGCCAGAACCAGACCGGCACCGGCTTCGTGGTGTCTCCCGGGCGGGTTGTGACCAATGCCCATGTGGTGGCGGGCGTGTCGCAGCCCGTGGTGGAGGTCCCCAACGGCGGGGCGATGCCCGGACGCGTGGTCTATTTCGACACCCGGCACGACCTCGCCGTCCTGGCCGTGGACGGGCTGCCGTCCGCGCCGCTGGCGCTGACATCAGACCTTCCCGGCGGCAGCCCGGCCGCCTTCGCCGGGTACCCCCACGGCGGTCCGTTCAAGTCCAACCCAGCCACGGTCCAGGACATCGCCTCGGTGCTGGTGCCGGATATCTACGGCGAGAACCCGGCACCGGAAGACATCTACCGCCTCGCTGGAGACGTCCAGCCAGGGAACTCCGGCGGACCGCTGCTGACCATGGACGGCCTGGTGGCGGGAGTCATCTTTGCCAAAGCGACGTCCGACGCCGAAATGGGCTTCGCGATCACCATGGATGACCTCTACCCGGTGGCGTCACAGGCTGCCGGCCTGAGTGCGCCGGTTTCCTCCGGGCAGTGCATCCAGAAGTAGGACGCACGCCCGGCTCACAGCCAGTCGAGGCTTTGGCCGTGCGGCCCGGTGATGGCCACGGGAGTGCCGTTATGGGTGAGCAGGAACCTGCCCAGGATCAGCTGCGGGTCCACCTCGGGTACCACGGTGGAGCCGTCTTCCTGGTCAATCACCATCTGCCCCTCATTGGACAGCCAGTGGCATCCCCGGCTGGCTGAGAGCCGGGCCATGGCCTGCCGGAACGCGAGCCGCCCCTCCGCGCTGACGTAACCCATGACCGCGCTGTGGAAGACCACCAGGGTTGCCTCGGCAGGAGCCCGCGCCGCCACCTCCAGCAGCCGTTCATTCAGGTCGCCTGCCACCAGCAGCGGCGGATCCCGCCGCGCAATCGCTGCAGCCTGCCGGAGCCGCTCCCGCCGAAATTCCTGCTCCGGCCACACCAGGGCTTCCAGCCAGGCGACGTCGTCGGGATTGCCCACGTCAAGCGGGTTCAGGTCAATGCCCGCCCGCCACACCACCGGTGGAAGCGCTGCCGGCAGCGGAACCAGGCCGCTGGTGGCGCACGTCAGGATCGGGGCCGCGGCAGGGGTTCCCCCGTCAGAAACCGGAGACAGCCGCGTGACGGTTGTGCCGTCATCGTACTCGTAGCGGTAACGGTCCGGGTACAGGGCCAGGCCAGCCGAGGCGCCCACCTCAAGCAGCGCCAGCGGCCTGCCCTCCGCCGCGGCGATCGCAGCGAGGGAGGGCAGGAGGGTGGCGCAGCGTCCGGCCTCGTTGGTCTGCGTCGCGCGGGACAGGACCACCCTGCTGACTTCCTCCCAGTGGGTTGCAAGGAACCTGCGGAACTCCACGAAGGGGCCGGGAACTGCGCCGAGGAACCGCGCGGCCGCGAACAGCAGGATGGGCTGCCGCTTGTCATTCGGCCACAGGTCAATGCGGGCGATCAGTGGCGGGTCCTCGGCGATGCCCAGCGACCATTCGGCATAACAGGGCGATGACCCCGGCGCGTCAACCGTGCCGAAGTGCCGGTACCACGCCGCGGTCCGCCCGGTCATGGCTACAGGGCTTCAGCCAGGTAGTCGATGGCCAGCTTGTAACCGAACACGCCGGCCCCCACGATGACGGCGGCGCACACCGGCGACAGGTACGAATGGTGCCGGAATTCCTCGCGCTGATGCACATTGGTGATGTGAACCTCGACGGCGGGCAGCTGCACCGCTGCCAAGGCGTCGCGCAGGGCGACGGAGGTGTGCGTGAACGCACCGGCGTTCAGGACAATGCCGACAGCGTTGGTGCGGGCCGCGTGGATGACGTCCAGCAGGACGCCCTCGTGGTTGGACTGGACGCATTCCACCGTGAAGCCGTGGGCCTGTGCCGTTGAAGCAGCCAGCTGTTCGACGTCGGCGAGGGTGGACGTGCCGTACTTTTCCGGTTCGCGGGTGCCCAGCAGATTGAGGTTGGGGCCGTTGATCACCAGGATGGTGCCGCGTCCGTTGGTTTCCCGGCCGGCGGAGGTTGCAGATTCGGAATGAGGGGAAGAAACGTCAGTCATGGCTCCAATCTACCGACGCCGGCGGGCAAGAAAGGTTTCCTGGCGCCATCGCGGATGAAGGTTTCTTCATGCCCGCTTCATCAGCCCCTCATGAAGGCCTGACAGCATAAAGGCATGCACATGATCCGACGCATCGCAGTGATGGCAGCCGTACTGGTTATCCCGGTGCTGCTCGCCGTGGCTGGCAGCCTCCTCGCAGCACCGGCCGGCCCGCCGGTCATCGACTCGCAGCCTGTCCGGCTGGGTGCCGGTCCCGGCGGCACTCCTGCACCCGGCCTCGAGCCGTCAGCGCCGCCGTCGGAGCCGCCAACGGCGCCGCCAGCGCAGGACCCCGTGCCGCCGGCGCAGGATCCGGCCGAGTCCGGGCCGGCAGAGCCGCCAGCACCACCGCCGGCGCCAGCCGCGCCAGCGCCGGCACCTGTGGCGCCGCCCGCGGTTGCGCCGCCGGCACCTGTGGCGCCGCCGGTGGTAATCGAGGACGACGACGATGATGACGCTTTCGACGACGGGGACTGACCATGGAGCACCAGACAGCCGTGCTTGACACGGCAACGCACCAACCGCCCGCCGCGGCAGCCGCACCGGAGGCTCCGGCCCGCGCCCCCCGGACCCACGCCGCCCGCGGACGCCTTGGGTCCCGGGTGCCTGCCCGCTGGCGGATCGCCGGCTGGATCCTGCTCACCACGGCGCTGACCCTGCTGGCCGTCCTGCTGACGGTCCGTTCGCTGATGGTCAACCAGGCCCGCGTCCAGGCGCACCAGGCCATCTCCCAGGAGCTGCAGGAATTCAGGGCCTTCGCCAAGGAAGGCGTTGACCCCACTACCGCCCTGCCGTTCACGTCGATCGAAAAGATGCTGGAACGGTACCTGAGCCGGCAGTCGGCTGCGTCCGGCGAAGTGATCCTGGGCAGCGTAGGCCAGCGCGTGCTGTATACGCCGAGCGGGGCCATGAACTCCCCGGACGCCGGCCACCAGCTGCCGTCGGACACGGAACTGCTGGACAGCATCCGGTCGGGGCAGGCAGCCAGCGGCATCGCCGCAACCAGCGCTGGCGAGATGCACTGGGCGCGGTTGCCGATTGAATCCGGCAGCGACACAGGCTTCCTGATCGTTGGCGACTACATGGCGCCGCGTGAAGCCCAGGTGGCCAGCACCACCGTCACCATCTTCTTCGTTTCCCTCGGCGGGCTGGCTGTCACTGCGGGTATCGCCTGGCTGGTTGCCGGCCAGATCCTCCGGCCCATCCGGGAAGTGCGCCGCGTGGCAGAGGACATCTCTGAATCAGACCTGACCGCCCGTGTCCCCGTTCAGGGCAACGACGACATCGCCGCACTGGCGCTGACCTTCAACACCATGCTGGACCGGCTGGAAGGGGCCTACCGCACTCAGCGGGCCTTCGTGGATGACGCCTCCCACGAACTCCGGACACCCATCACGGTCATCCGGGGCCACCTCGAACTGATGTCGGACAGCCCCGCGGAGCGCAAGCGCACGCTGGCACTAGTGGATGATGAACTGGCCCGGATGGGAAGGATCGTTTCGGACCTGCTGCTGCTGGCCAAAGTGGACCGCCCCGGCTTCACCCAGCTCCGCAGCACTGACGCCGCGTCGCTGCTGCTGGACATCGAAGCCAAGGCACAGACCCTCGGTTCGCGCGGCTGGCCCATCCTGGAAATTGCGGAAGGACACATCAGCGTGGACCCGCAGCGCATCACCCAGGCCGTCCTGCAGCTGGCCACCAACGCCTGCCAGTATTCGGCCGCGGGGACCACCGTCCGCCTGGGTTCCCGGTTTGAGGGCTCCGGCCAGGAACGCAGCTTCTCGGTGTGGGTTTCCGATGAAGGCATCGGCGTCAGCCAGGACGAGGCAGCCCGGATCTTCGGCCGTTTCCACAGGGGAGAAGCCGCCCGCCACCCGGATGCCGCACGTCCCGGCGCGGGGCTGGGACTGGCCATCGTCCGCAGCATCGCCGAGGCCCACCACGGCACTGCCTGGGTCCGCAGCAGTGAGGGGGAGGGCGCCACCTTCGGCCTCACCATCCCCGCCCCGGATGAGGGTCAGGACGCAGCCGGGAACCCCCACAGGTCAGAACGCACCGGCGCCGAGCCGCAGAAGGAGCAACCATGAAACGGATCCTGATCGCGGAAGACGACAGCCGCATCGCAGCCTTCGTGGAGAAGGGCCTCCGCGCCGCAGGCTACTCCTGCCTCACCGTTGACGACGGCGCCAGTGCCCTCCTGCTGGCACGCTCCGGCGAGTTCGACATGCTCATCCTCGACATCGGCCTGCCCACCCTGAGCGGCTTCGAAGTACTGGAACGGCTCCGCGGCGAAGGCTCCAAAACCGCCGTCATTGTCCTTACCGCCAGCGACTCCGTGGCCGACACCGTGTACGGGCTCGAAAGCGGGGCCAACGATTACATGACCAAGCCGTTCCAGTTCGCGGAACTGCTGGCACGCGTACGCCTCCGGCTGACCGACGACGGCGACTCAACCCCCGTGATGACGCTCAGCCATGAGGACATGGAACTGGACCTCCGCAGCCGCCGCGTGCGCTGCGGGGAGCAGGACGCGGACCTGACGTCCCGGGAGTTCTCGCTGCTGGAGGTCTTCCTGCGGCACCCCCGCCAGGTCCTGACCCGGGAGCAGCTCATCTCCCACGCCTGGGACATGGACTTCGACCCGGCGTCCAACGTCGTCGACGTTTACGTCCGGGCGCTCCGGGCCAAGATTGGTGCAGCGCGGCTCGAGACCGTCCGCGGCGCGGGATACCGGCTCAGATGAAAACCACCTATTACGAATCCACACCGCGCACCGCCGGCCCGGACGGGGCCAAGACTGGCCGCATCGGACTGCCGGCCATGCTGAGGCCGCCCGCGCTGATCTCGGCCTGCGTCGCGGCAGCGGCCATGGTGGCGCTGTCCCTGCAGGCGGGACCCGGATCGCTCGGTGCGGAGGCCGCCGTCGCGCTCTGCATCTTCCTCGCGGCGGTGTGGTTCTGGATCTTCTCGCCGGTGGAGGACACCTATGTTGCGCTGGGCGCGGCGGTGGCGCTGGTCATCAGCGGGGCAATGCCAACCCAGAGCCTGTTCGACGCCCTGGGCGAAGAGTCCGTGTGGCTGCTGATGGCGGCTTTTGTCATCGCCAGCGCCGTGGCGTCCACCGGGCTTGCCGCCCGCGGCGCTGCCTTTGTGATCACGGGAGCACGCAGCGTCCGGCAGCTGGCGCACCTGACCAGCCTCGGCCTGATCGTCACCGCGTTCGCCATCCCGGCCACCTCCGGCCGGGCGGCTCTGGTGCTGCCCATCTTCCTGGCCCTGCGCACGGCACTGAAGGACAGGCCCGCCGTCGTAAAGATGCTGGCGATCCTGTTCCCGACCGTCATCCTGTTGTCCGCCGTGGCCTCCTTCCTCGGTGCGGGCGCGCACCTGATCACCAGCCAGGTGCTGCAGTCGGCGGGCCACGAAGGCTTTGATTTCGCCTCCTGGCTCCTACTGGGGCTGCCCCTGGCGCTGGTGTCCAGCGCCATGGCCACCGAGCTGACAGTCCGCCTCTTTACCGACTCCAGTGACAGGAACGTGCCGCTGCGGGTGGACAGTGCCCAGCTGCAGCGGGAGAGCCCCACGCGCCTTCGCGGCCCGCTGGACCTTGATGAGCAGCGCTCGCTGATGCTGCTCGCCGCCGTCGTGGCCTTGTGGTGCACCGAGCCGATCCACGGCCTCGAACCCGCCCTGGTGGCACTCATCGGCGCCCTGGTGGTGAGCTCCCCGTACTACGGATCGGTGAAACTGGGCGCGGCACTCAAGAAGGTGCCATGGTCCATGCTGCTCTTTATGGCCGCCACCCTGGCGCTGGGATCCAGCCTGGTGACCACGGGAGCCGCCGACTGGCTGGCCTCCTCGATGCTCGCCCCGCTGGCAGTTCTCGGCGCCTGGAAAGCCCCGGTCTTTGTGGTGGCGGTGGTGGTGGTCTCCGCAGCGGCGCACCTGCTGATCCAGTCGCGGTCGGCCCGGTCCGCCGTCCTGATCCCCGTGGTGGTGGCGTCGGCCGGTTCCATGGGCGTGGATCCCATGGCAGCGGCTTTCGCCTCGACGGCGGCGGCAGGGTTTTGCCACACATTGACGAGTTCAGCCAAGCCGGTGGCCATGTTCGCCGAGGCCGACGGCGTGACGCACTACTCCGCGGCGGATCTGCTGCGGCTCTCGGCATGGCTGGGGCCGCTCAGCACCGCTGTGGTCCTGCTCTTCAGTTTTGCGGTCTGGCCCGTCCTGGGCCTGCCCCTCTTTACTCCCTAATTTCAGCCCTACACCGAAGGTGGCTCCCCATGGTTATGTCCATTCCGCAACGCATTCTGGTGGCACCGTCAGGCTTCAAGGAAAGCCTCGACGCCGTCGAAGTGGCCGCTGCGATCGCGGCCGGCATCAGGCGGGTCATCCCCGGCGTCCAGGTCACCACCGTGCCCATGGCCGACGGCGGTGAAGGGACCGCCGCGGCGCTGTCCAGTGCCACCGGCGGCCGCCTGACCCGGCACCGGGTTACCGGCCCGGTGGGAAGCCCCGTTGACTCGCACTTCGCGATGCTCGGCAAAGTGGACCGGCCCACCGCGGTCGTGGAGATGGCAGCGGCGGCGGGCCTGCGCCTGGTGCCGGCCGGACTCCGCGACCCGGGACTGACCACCACCCGGGGCGTGGGCGAGCTGATCCTCGCCGCACTCGACCAGGGCGCCGAACGCATCATTGTGGGCTGCGGCGATTCGGGAACGTCCGACGGCGGTGCGGGCGCCCTGCGTGCGCTCGGCGCCCGGGTGCTGGGCTCCGGGGGCAACGACCTGCCCGAAGGCGGCGCAGCCCTGGCTCACGCCGCGGCTGTGGACTTGTCCGGGCTGGACAGCCGCCTTGCCAGCACCCGGATCGACCTGGCGCTCAACCCCTACAACGTCCTCTGCGGACCGCAGGGAGTGGCCCGTGTGTTCGGTCCGCAGAAAGGGGCCTCCCCGGAACAGGTTGAGGTCCTGTCCGCGGGACTGGACCGGTGGGCGCAGCTGCTTGCCGGGGCCACCGGACAGCCGGAAAGCTACCTGCGGACAGGCCCCGGTACGGGCGCTTCCGGCGGCCTCGGTGCAGGTCTGGCATCGCTGGGAGCCAACCTGGTTCCGCGCTTTGAACTGCTGCTGGACTCGGGGCTGGCCGGTGTGGACCTCGACGCCCACATCTCCCGGGCGGACCTCGTGGTGACGGCCGAGGGTGCCATCGACTTCCAGACCCCCCGTGGCAAAGTGCCGGCCGAGGTGGCCCGGCGTGCCCAGGCGGCCGGTGTCCCGGTGCTGGCGCTCGCCGGGTCCATCGGCAAGGACTCCGGCGATGTCCATGCGGCGGGGATCGACGCCATTGCAGGGATCATCCCCATCCCCATGGACCTTGATACTGCCGTGGCCAACGGAGCCACTCTGCTGCGTGAAGCCACCGAGCGGACGTTCCGGGTCCTGCTGCTGGGCTCGGCCATCTCCTCCCGGCTGGGTGACTCGCGGCTAGGCAACGCGGCCTGACCCTGTGACCTACAGCGCCGTGAACCTCAGGACGATGGCGTGCTCCGGGTTGAGGATGGGCATCGGCAGGCCCACCCCGGCCAGGAAACGTCCGTTGACTTCGGCTCCGTTCGCCAGCCACGCCGGCGGCTGGACCTGCGTGAACGTGTGGGCGTAGTCCGCGTCTCCCGGCGCCGGGAAGATGGCGTCCACCCGGTAGGAGCGGTCCGGATCCAGGCCGGGGATGGTGATCCGGCCGGTCTGTTCGGCGAAGGAGGTGCCTGTGCTGACCAGGGCAAACAGCGCCGCCGTCGTGCCCGGCTCAGGTGACCCGGCAGCCCCGGCGTCCACGACGCCATGCAGCATCAAAGAGCTGTCGGCGAGGTCAGCGCGGACCATTCGCCCGGAGTGGATCAGGCCGCGGTGCTCCTTATAGAGGCCGATGAAGCGTTTGAGTTCCTCGCGCCCGGCACCGGTGACCTGCCGGACGTCCCACTCCATGCCGAAGTGACCGAACAGGGCCGTGATGGCGCGGAAGGACAGATCGTGCGTGCGGGCCGTGGTGTGCGAGGTGGTGGGGCCGACGTGGCCGCCCACCAGCTCCGGCGGCACCACCAGCCCGGTCCAGCGCTGGATGGTCTGGCGTTCGAGGGCATCGTTGCAGTCCGAGGCCCAGATCCGGTCCGTCCGCTCCAGGATTCCCAGGTCAACACGTGCGCCGCCTGAGGAGCAGCTTTCAATCTCAACGCCGGGATGCGCCTTCTTGAGCTCGTCGAAGAGACGGTAGGCGGCCAGCGTCTGTTCGTGGACGGACGGCCGGCCGGCGTGGCCGTGTTCCAGCAGGTCCCGGTTCTGGTCCCACTTGAGGTAGCTGATGTTGTTCCCGCGCAGGAGGGCGTCAACGCGGTCGTAAATGTACTGCCAGGCCTCGGGGTTCACGAGATCGATCACATGCTGGTTGCGCCACTCAAGGGGCAGCCGGCCCCCGTCCTTGTAGGACACGGCAGCAGGTCCGGCGATCCACTCCGGATGCGCGCGGACAATGTCCGAATCCAGGTTGACCATTTCCGGTTCCACCCACAGCCCGAATTCCATCCCGCGCGAGGTCACGGCCTCGATCAGGGGAGTGAGTCCGTCCGGCCAGAGTGCCTCGTCCACGTACCAGTCGCCCAGGCCCGCGTGGTCGTCGCGGCGCCCGCGGAACCACCCGTCGTCGAGCACAAAACGCTCCACGCCGAGTTCAGCCGCGGAATCGGCAAGCTCAATCAGGGTGGCCAGGTTGTGGTCGAAGTAGACCGCTTCCCAGGTGTTCAGGACCACGGGGCGGGGCTTTCCGGAAGGCAGGCCCGTGCCGGCGGCGGGCAGCACATGGTGAGGGCGCGAGCGGAACCAGCTGTAGAACGCCTCGCTGATGCCATCCAGCCCGCGGTCCGAATACGCCGCGAACAGGGCCGGCGTGGTGTAGCTGCCGCCCGGTTCGAGGATGACTTCGGCCGGCCCCAGAAGCTCCGAGCCGCCGATCATGGTGCGGCCGTCACCGATGCTGTCTGCGAACTGCTCGTGGTTGCCGCTCCACGCCAGGTGCGTGGCCCACACCCGGCCATGCCGGTTGCCGAACCCGGCCGTGCCGGCGGCGAAGAGCAGCGAGGAGTCGTGCCCGGTGCGGCCGTGGCGGCCCGTGCGGACCCACGTGCCTTGCTGGATGGCTCGGCGCTGCGGGTGGTTTTCGCGGCACCAGCGGCCGGTCAGGTCGAGGAGTTCGACGGCGTCCGGCGCCACCGGGAGGACGGTGGCCAGTTCGTCGAGCTGGTACGGGGTGGTGCCGTCATTGGTGAGGGTGTGACGCAGTTCCAGCAGCCCGCCGTCGTGCAGTGTCAGGGAGGACGAGACGGTGATGCCGGCGTCGGGATCGGTCTGGACAATAACCGCGGAACCGCCGGCGGCGGCACTTCCGGTGTCGGAGTCGCCATCGGCGCCCGCGCTCACCACGCGGAGGCGGACAGAGAAGTCCAGGCCGGAGACGCCGTCGGCAATGCGGTGCCCGCGGAGTGCCGGACGGCCGCGCCAGCTGGAGGATGCCTGGGGCAGGAGGCCGGCAGGGACGGTGGCGTCGATGGCGGAGTGGGGGATCGGGTCGCCGAGGATGGCGAGGTCCGGCAGCGTGGGGCCCAGATCTGCGCCCCAGTGGATGATCTCGGCCTCCCCGCTGGCGAAGCTCATCACCAGGCTGGTGCCGGCGGAACGGAGGTGGAGCGGGTCCATAGAATGCTGTCCTTCTGCGAGGGGTTGTGAATGGGAGGCTGTGCGCCGCAGGACACGATGCCCGCGGCGCACGGCCGGGTGATGCTGGGAGCCTACTTGAAAAGCGCGTTGACCTGTTCGTTCATCTGGGTCAGGGAGCTGGCCGGTGCCTTGCCCGAAACCACAGCGTCCATGGCGGGCTCCATGATGCCCTTGACCTTGGCGGTGTTGTCCGTGATGGGGTAGAGGAACGTGGTCTTGTTCTTGACGTGTTCGGTGAAGGCGGTGACGTCCACACCCTTGGCCTTGAAGGCTTCGGCGGCTTTGTCGGAGGAGGCTTTCAGGGCCGGGAAGACAACGGCCTTCGAGGCCACAACGTCCTGGCACTCAGCGGAGGCGAGGTACTCCACCCACTTGATGGATGCATCCTTCTTTTTGGTCCCGGCCCAGATCGAGTCCGCCAGGCCGTTGAACATGGACGCACGCTTGCCTTCGGGGCCTACCGGGGTGGGAGCGATTCCCACTTCGATTCCCTTGTAGCCGGTGTACTGGCCCACCATCCACGAACCGTGCGCGTTGATGGCCGACTTGCCTGCGGCGAAGGTGTCCGCCATGCTCGCGCCAACAGTGGTCTCCAGCTTGGGCATGTAGCCCTTGCTGACGAGTCCGGCAAACCACTCCATGCTGGCCTGGAACTTCGGGTCGTCGTAGTTGTACTGTGTGCCCCACGGATTTTTGTCCGTGTGCGACCAGCCGGTGGTGTTTGCGAAGTAGCTCCACTCCGTCTGGCCTGAGGAATCGCCGCCGCCGTTCAGTCCGAGACCGTAGACGTCCACGTTGTTCTTGTCGAAGCCGGCCTCATCCCCGCGCTTGCCGTTCTTGTCCACGGTCAGGTGTGCGATGACGTCCTCGTACGTGCCGCCGTCCTGGGGGTTCCACGTGAGGTCCTTCATCTGGTCCTCTGAGATGCCTGCACTGGTGAGCATGGCCTTGTTGTAGAACAGGCCGATGGTGTCCCAGTCCTTCGGCACGCCGTAACGCTTGCCGTCCTGGCCCACCCAGAGGTCAGCGAGGCCCTCGTTGTAGGCGGAGACGTCCACGTTGTCCTTTTCCACGGCCTCGTCGAGGGCCAGCAGCTGCTTGTTCTCGGCGAGCTCACCGTAACGGCCAAGGTGGTTGGTGAAGACGTCCGGGGCGGTGCCGCCCACAAAGCCGTTGGTCAGGGTGCTCCAGTAGTCGTCCCAGCCGCGCTGGGTGATCTTGACGGCGATGTCCGGGTTTGCCTTGGTGAAATCGTCCGCGCACTGCTGGTAGGCGGGAAGCTGGTTGGCGTCCCAGAGCCAGTAGTTGATCTCGCCCTTGGCGGATTCTGCGGAGGAGGAGCCACCGCCGCAGGCGGACAGGGACAGCGCCATAACAGCGGCAGCGGCGACGGCGCCGAAGGATTTCTTCATGGTTCTACTTTCCGTTCGGGGAATTCGGGAGGGTGCGGAGGGTGGAGTGCTTATTTGATGCCGGAGAAGCCGATGGAGTTGACGATCTTCTTGCCGAAGGCGGCGAAGAGGATGAGGACGGGCAGGGCCGAGACCAGGGTGGCGGCCATCAGGCCGGACCAGTCCGGGGATCCCTGCGGGGACTGGGACTTGAAAACGCCGAGGCCCACCTGCAGGACGCGCACGTCGTCCTGGGAGCCCACCAGCAGGGGCCAGAAGTACTCGTTCCACTGGCCGATGAAGGTGAGCAGCGCCAGGGTTGCGAGCGGGGCTGCGGCGTTGGGAAGCACAATCTGGAAGAAGATGCGCAGGTGCTTGGCGCCGTCGAGCATTGCCGCTTCTTCGACCTCGCGGGACATGTTCAGGAAGAACTGGCGGAGGAAGAAGATGGCGAAGGGGGTCATAAAGACGTAGGGCAGGACCATGCCGAGCATCGTGTTGAGCAGGTCCAGGTTCTTGATCAGCAGGAAGTTGGGCAGTGCGGTGAAGATCGGCGGGACCAGCATGGTGCCCAGGAACAGGCTGAAGACCGTGTTCCGGCCCCGCCAGCGCAGCCGGGCGAAGGCGTAGGCAGCCATCGCGCTGAAGAACACGGCGCCGGCGGTGGTGATGGAGGAGAAGATCACGGAGTTGCGCAGGTACAGCCAGAAGTCGATGGCTGCCCCCGATCCGCCTTCCGCGATGGCATCCGCCGGGCTCTGGAGCCCGAAGACCCGCAGGAAGGCGCCCCAGGTGAAGTCCGCCGGCAGCAGGCTGGCCGACTGTGAGGCGAGCGAGCTGTTGGTGGACAGCGCCGTGCGCAGGACCCACAGGAACGGCAGAACGGAGACGGCGATGGCCAGGACCAGGAGGGCCCAGGCGCCCGCGCGGCGGGCGTTGAACGGGCGACGGCGGCGGGCCGGGGCGGCCGCGGCGGTGCGGCTGATGGTGGTGCTCATGCGGGACTCCTTAGTCCAGGTCCGACTCGTTGCCCTTGAGGAACTTCATCTGGATGAAGGCCACCAGGGCGAGGATGAGGAAAAGAATGACGGCGATGGCGGACCCGTACCCGAAGTCCGACTCGGCGAAGGCGCGCTGGTAGATGTAGTACTGGATGACCCGGGTGGCGTTGACCGGACCGCCCTGGGTGGTGACGGCGACGGTGTCGAAGACCTGGAACGAACCGATCACGGTAACCACCAGGACAAGGACCAGCACCGGCCGCAGCAGCGGAATGGTGATTTTGCGGAAGGTCTGGAACGGGGAAGCGCCGTCCAGCTTGGCCACCTCATAGACGTGGTGGGGGATGGCCTGCAGGCCGGCGAAGATCAGCAGTGCCGTGTAGCCCATGTGGCGCCACGTGTTGATCAGGGCCTGGGTGGGGATGGCCCACTCCTCGCTGCCAAAGAAAGCGATGCGGGGGATGCCTGCCCATTCGATGAACTGGTTCACCACGCCGATCTGGTAATCGAGCATCCAGAACCAGAGCAGCGCCGCGATGACGTTGGACATCAGGTACGGCAGCAGCAGCGCGCCCCGGACCAGCGTGGACTTGGCCACCTGGTGCATCAGCAGGGCCAGGCCCAGGGCCAAGGCCGTCTGAAGAACGATGTTGAGGAAGACGTATTGGCCGGTCACGGCCAGTGAATTCCAGAACAGCGGGTCCGTGGCGAGGGCCGTGTAGTTGTCCAGGCCCACCCATTCGGGGTCGCCGAGGATGCTGTATTCCGTGAAGCTCAGGTACACGCCACGGATGGTGGGCACGACGTAAAAGAAAATGAAACCGATCATGGCCGGGGCGATGAAGAGGAGGGCGATCTTCAGGTCACCGAGCCGGCGGTAGCCGCCGCGGGGGCTCGGTGCGCCCGTCTGCGGCCGGGCGGTTCGTGCGGGTTTGGCAAGGGTGGTCATCGTCGACCCTTTCCTGGACTGTGATGTGGATAACAACTGCCGATGAATCTACACGAGTAGATCGAGGACCGCAATAGTGTTTTTCCGGCTGCTAACAAGCGGGATTCTTCCATTTGATGGCATGTTGACTCGAGTAGATTACAAGTGGGACACTGGGCTCTGACGCGGAGCGCTAGCCGGGTGTGCTCCCGGTCGAAAGTCAGGCGGTTAGCATGAACACCATGACCACTCCCGCAGTGCAGGCTCCGCGTGGCCCTGTGACCCGCAAGGATGTTGCCCGGTACGCCGGCGTCAGCACCGCCGTCGTCAGCTACGTGGTCAACGGCGGGCCCAAGAAAGTCGCTCCGGCCACCGAAGCCAAGGTGCAGGATGCCATCCGGGTGCTGGGCTACCGGCCCAACGCGGCCGCCAGGGCCCTCAAGCTGGGTTCCAGCGAGACGCTGGGCCTGATCATCCCGGACAACACCAACCCGTTCTTCTCGCTGTTCGCCCACGCGGTGGAGGATGCCGCCGCGGAGCTCGGCTATGCCCTGGTACTCAGTAATTCCGACGGCAACCTCGCCAAGGAGCGGCGCAACATCCGCAACCTTGCGGCCCGGCAAGTGGACGGGGTGCTGCTGGCCAGCGTGCTCTTCGAACCCGATCTTGAAGTCCTGGAGCGGGCTGACATCCCGGCGGTCCTGCTTAACCAGGAGCGGGACGCGCCGGGGTTCAACAGTATTGGCGTGGACCTAGCCGCCGGCGCCCGGATCGCCGTCGAACACCTCATTGGCCACGGCCACACAAACATCGGCCTGGCGATGGGAACCAACGTGTCGGGCAGCACCGACGGCCGCGAGGTGGGCTGGCGCCAGGCGCTGCAGGACGCAGGGTTGCCTGAAGGTCCCATTGTCTACAGCGGCTTCACCTGGCCCGGCGGTTACCTTGCCGGGCAACGCCTGGTTGCCTCAGTGAACAGGCCCACTGCCATCTTTGCTACTTCTGACACCCAGGCGGTGGGCCTGTTGCGTGCCGTGCATGAAGCCGGGTTGGCGATTCCGGGTGAGGTGGCCGTGGTGTCATTTGACGGTTCCATCGAGGCTGAATACTCGTGGCCGCCGCTGACCACGGTGGAGCAGCCTGTTGCTGCCATGGCGGAAGCCGCCGTGGCGGCACTGGTGGGTGCCGCCCGTGGGGAAAAGCCGCGGCACAGGATTTTTCCCACGAAACTGCTCGTCCGCCAGTCCTGCGGCTGTCCCTGAAAGGCGGTGACCCGGGTTAGCCCGCGATCCGGACTTTACCCACGCGGTCGCCGAGGATCCGCTGCGCCTCGGAGCCCAGGCCTGAATCACTGATGACCTCGTCGGCGTCGTCCAGGGCTGCGATGGTGCTGATGCCCTGGAGTCCCCACTTGGTGTGGTCGGCCAGGACCACGGTTTTGCGCGCAGCCGCTATGAAGGCCCGGTTGGTTTCGGCTTCAAGCAGGTTCGGGGTAGTGAATCCTGCCTCCGCGTCCATGCCGTGCACTCCCAGGAACAGCACGTCCAGGTGCAGCTGCTTCAGCGCCGCCGTCGCGATTGGTCCTACCAGGGCGTCCGACGGCGTGCGCTCGCCGCCGATCAGGATCACCGTTGAGCTGAAGCGGGGGACTCCCGCCGCGGCAGCGTGATGAAAGAGATCGGCAATGCGCACCGAGTTGGTGATCACGGTGATCCGCGGACCGTTGACCAGTTCCTTGGCCAGCGCCCATGTGGTGGTGCCGGCGCTGAATCCGACGGCCATGCCCTCGTGCACCAGGCCAGCGGCCGCCAGTGCAATGGCCTTCTTTTCGGCTGTCAGCTGGGTGGATTTGAGTTCAAAACCGGGCTCATGGGTGCTGACATCGCCGGGGATTTTGGCGCCGCCGTGGATGCGCTCCAGCCGGCCGCCTTCCTCGAGAAGTTCAATATCGCGCCGCACGGTCATGAGGGAGACACCCAACTGCTGTGCCAGGTCCGACACCCGGACAACCCGCTCCCGCTGGACGGCGTCCACAATGGCCTGGTGACGTGCAGCGGGGAGCATCAGGGGATCCTTCAGGACGGCGGTCAGGGCTGGTCCCAGTCTAGGGCGTGCAGTATTTTGGCTGCTTGAGCCGCCCACGCGGAAGGGGGAGCGGCCTGAACGGCGGAACCTTCAGCTGACGCCTGCCCCCGAACGCAGCGAGGGTTCAGGTGCCCCCTCCTGTGTCCGCGCTGCGTGGTCCAGTGCCTCCAAAACCCGGGCGTTGTTTGCCGCGTCCGTGAGGTCATAGCGGAGCGGTGTACCGTTCAGGACGCTGTCGGCGAAGTGTTCGCCCATCCGGACGAAGTGGTTCGCGCCGCCCTTGATCGTGTGACGGATGGTGTCCTGCCCGAAGTGATGCTCCTCCAAAACCGAATCCTCCTCCAGGAGCCCAAAAGGATTGTCGAGATAGAGCCGTCCCTCAGTTCCGGTTACTTCCAGGAAGTTACGGCGCTCGAGGTTGACTCCGGTATCAAAAAGCGCGGTTGCGCCGCCGGGAAAGCGGAGCATGCCCGCAATGCTCGTGTCGATCCGGCCGCCGTCGTTGGCGTCCCGGTAGTTGCCAAAGGCGGCGACGTGAGCCGGCTCTTGCCCCGTGACCATCCGGCTCATGTTGACGACGTAGCACCCGGTATCAAACAGTGCGCCGCCACCGAGCCCTGCATACCAGCGGATGTTATCCTCTCCGCCCGCGTCAAAGGAGTGCGCGACGTGGACAAATGTCAGCTTGCCTACCGCGTTGGCTGCCAGCAGCTCTTGCAGCTTTTCGAAACGCGGGTGGAAACGGTACATAAAGCCTTCCAGGACCTTGAGCCCGGTCGCCTCGGCCTTGCGCGCAATCTGCCCGCACTCGGCGGCGCTCATCGCCAGGGGTTTTTCGCAGAGGACATGCTTGCCTGCGTCCAAGGATTTGAGGATCCACTCACGGTGCAGTGCGTTCGGCAAGGCGATGTACACGGCGTCGATGTCCGGCGAAGCGAGCAGCGCCTCGTACGAGCCGAACGCCTGTGGGATGCCGTGCCTGGCAGCGTATTCCCGGGCCTTTTCCTCGCTGCGGGAAGCGATGCCCGTTACCTCGCCGTTTCTCGTTTCCTGCAACGCCGGAATCGTCTTGCGGACGACTCGGGCGGTACCCAGGACGCCCCAACGCACATTCCCACTCATTGAACTCCCCCTCCAGGAACGGCCCCGGCATCGGTGGCGGTGCACGCGACTTCAAGCTAACATGCCTGACGCTTCTGCCCGCCGGTCCAGGGCCGCTCCTGTCTCCTTATTTCTTGAGCGATGCGGCTATCTGCGCCATGACGGTGTTGTCGGCCAAGGTGGTGGCGTCGCCTACTTCGCGGCCCTCTGCGACGTCCTTGAGGAGGCGGCGCATGATCTTGCCGGAGCGGGTCTTGGGCAGTTCCGGGACCACGAGGATGGTTTTCGGTTTGGCGATCGGGCCGATTTCCTTGCCGACGTGGTTGCGGAGTTCCTGGACGATGGCGTCGCCGGAGTCCACGGCGTCGCCGCGGAGGATGACGAAGGCGACGACGGCCTGGCCGGTGGTTTCGTCCGAGGCGCCCACCACGGCGGCTTCGGCCACGGCGGGGTGGGAGACCAGGGCGGATTCGATTTCGGTGGTGGAGAGCCGGTGGCCGGAGACGTTCATAACGTCGTCCACGCGGCCCAGGAGCCAGACGTCGCCGTCCTCGTCCTTCTTGGCGCCGTCACCGGCGAAGTACATGCCCTCGAAGCGGGACCAGTAGGTGTCCTTGAACCGCTCAGGATCGCCCCAGATGCCGCGGAGCATCGCCGGCCAGGGCTCACGGATGACCAGGAAACCGCCGTGCCCGTCAGGGACGGACTCGCCCATCTCATCCACGACATCCACGGCGATGCCGGGCAGCGGTGTCTGGGCGGAGCCGGGCTTGGTGGCGGTCACGCCGGGGAGCGGGGCGATCATCTGGGCGCCGGTTTCGGTCTGCCACCAGGTGTCCACGATGGGGGTCTTGTTGGCGCCGATGACGTCCCGGTACCACATCCAGGCTTCGGGGTTGATGGATTCGCCCACCGAGCCCAGGACGCGCAGGGAGGACAGATCGTACTTGTCCGGGATCTCCCGGCCCCACTTCATGAACGTGCGGATCGCGGTGGGGGCGGTGTAGAGGATGGAGACCTTGTACTTCTCGATGATCTCCCACCAGCGGCCCTGGTGCGGGGAGTCCGGGGTGCCCTCGTACATGACCTGGGTGGCGCCGTTGATCAGCGGGGCGTAAGCGACGTAGGAGTGCCCGGTGACCCAGCCGACGTCGGCCGTGCACCAGTACACGTCCGTCTCGGGGTGCAGGTCGAAGACTGCCTTGTGGGTGTAGGCGCCCTGGGTGAGGTACCCGCCGGTGGTGTGCAGGATGCCTTTGGGCTTTCCCGTGGTGCCGGAGGTGTAGAGGATGAACAGGGGGTGCTCGGAATCGTGCCCGACGGCGGTGTGCTCGGTTGATGCCTGCTCGACGGTGTCCGCCCACCAGTGGTCCCGGCCTTCGTGCCAGTCCACGTCCTGGCCGTTGCGCTTCACCACCACGACGTTCTGGACAGTGTGGCCCTCGGCGGGAAGGGCGTCGTCGACAGCGGTTTTCAGGGAGCTGGGCTTCCCGCGCCGGTAGGTGCCGTCGGCGGTGACCACCAGTTTCGCTTCGGCGTCCTCGATCCGGGAGCGGAGCGCGTCGGCGGAGAACCCGCCAAACACGACGGAGTGCACGGCGCCGATCCGGGCGCAGGCCAGCAGCGTGATCACCGCTTCGGGGATCATGGGCAGGTAGACAGCCACGCGGTCGCCTTTGGCCACGCCGAGGGACTCGAACGCGTTGGCGGCCTTCTTCACCTCGTCGGTGAGCTGGGCGTAGGTGTAGGTGCGGGTGTCCCCGGGCTCGCCCTCGAAGTAGATGGCCACCCGGTCGCCCAGGCCGTTCTCCACGTGCCGGTCCAAAGCGTTGTAGGCCGCGTTGACCTCCCCGCCGACGAACCACTTGGCGAACGGCGGATTGGACCAGTCAAGGGCCTGGTCGAAATCCTTGGACCAGGTCAGCAGCTCGCGGGCCTGCCGGGCCCAGAAAGCCGGCCGGTCGGCGTCGGCCTCAGCGTAATCGGCTGCGGTGACAACGGCGTCGGCAGCAAATTCGGGGCTCGGGGGGAAGGTGCGGTTCTCATGGAGCAGGTTTTCAAAGGCGTCGCCCTGCAGGCTCTGCTCAGCGGCTTTGGGGGCAGTGGCGGTGGCGCCGGGAGTGTCCTGGGACATTGGTGAACCTCATCATTCATCGGTCTTTGCTGCGGCCGGCCGTCACCTCGCCGTGCTCCGCCACTGTGCGCGGCATCGGGCAAGGCGGATCACGGAAGTTCCGCAAAGAGCTGTTCCGGAACAAGACTAATGCTTGCACCTGCTCCTGTGTGTCAGCTGTCACACTGCAGCCCGCGAACGGCATTTATTTAGCGGTGAATGGTTGCGGGGCCGTGCACGCTGAGGTCCCGGCGCCACGGATCAGCTAGTGATCGGCCACACGGATGACTAGGCTGAGATGTGAATTGTGACTTTCTACGGAGCTGTCGGACCCGGTGCATCACTGCCCGGACCTGGCCGCTGCCGCCGTTCCGGACGGCACAGTTTTTGGGGCGGAACCGCCCCGTGCCGCCACGCTAAGGAGAACAGAATGAACCAGCAAAGCTCCGGCCAGAAACTTGGCCGCGCAACGGAGGCAGGGCATGACGCCACGCCGGAAAATGGCGCAGCGCAGGACCCGCAGCGGCAGGCCGGCGCCAAGCCCGGCACCACCAACCAGGCCGTACTGGGCCCGTTTACGCTGCGTGACCTGACGGTTTTTGGCGCCACTCTGGTTCTCCTGGTGGCCTCTCTGCTGCCGATCTTCCTTGGCCGGTTCAACCTCTGGAATGCTGGCAGCCTGTTCTTCCTCGGACTGGGCATCGTCCTGCCGATGATCGTCACCGCCCTTTTTGCCGCACGCCGGCTGGCTCCCGCCACCAAGGTCCGGATCGGCTCACTGTCCGTTGACCAGTTCGCCTCGGTGGTGGCGTCCTTCGCTCTCGCGTTCTTCTTTGTGTCCGCCGCCGCAGCCTACGTGCCCAGCCTGTTGGTGGGCCTGGCGGGCTCCGCCATCCTGTTCGCCGCAACGGTGCTGAGCCGTTTCATCCCGTACTTCGCCGGCGACTTTTTGGGACGCGACGAAACCGCCGCCCACGTGATGGCCCGCGACGCGGCCGTTCCGCTTCCCAAGCCGCACACGCCCAAGGAACCCAAGCCCGCCGCAGAGGCGGGGGCGGCGTCCAAGCCGGCTTTCGGGATCCCTGCCGGGCTCTGGCCGGCCAACCGTTCGGCTGCTTCCAAGCCTGCACAGACGTCGCACGGCGCCTCGGCTCCTGCGGCGTCCGCGCCCGCCAACACAGGCGCTTCCGCTACGGGCGTTGCCGCTGCGGGCGCCGGTGCTGGCGCTCCGGCCGCGGCCGGAGCAGTTTCTACCGCCCCCGAGGTCAGGGAATGGACCGCTGCCGGTGACGCTGGCCCCGCAACCCAGGCGGCCGACGTCGTGCCTTCAGCTTCAAACGCTCCCGCAGCATCCGCCGCCGATGAGACGAAGCTGGGTGACATCCCCGCTGGCGGCTCGTCAGCGCCCCGGACAGCTGCGGCGCCTGTTGCCGAAGCTGCAGCGCACGACGACGGAGCGCAGGCGGGTGCCGCCTCCCGCCCGGCCGCCGCCGAACCCGCCGCCACGGCAGTACACCAGCAGGTGCGGAGCGCCGAGCCCATCGGCGCGACAGTGGACCCTGCCAGCCGGCCGGACGAATCCGAGGAACAGCCGGTGCATGAGGCTTTCTGGTTTGCCGTGGCACAGCACCGCACCGCCGTGGACCCCCACACCGGCGCCCCTGCCTTTGTGATCGAACCCGGCGGCTGGGTGCTGGCGCTCGAAGACCGGGGCCACGAGTTCCTCGTCCAGCACACGGACGGACGCCTGGGCCTGCTGCGCGATCTCAGCAACATCGAGCGCGGCTAGCCCCGACCGTGGCCACCTCCCGTACGCCCGGAACAGGAACCGGCCCCCGTCCGGCCCGGGGTCCCGCGCCGCGGCCGGCATCGCCCGGCATCGCCGCGGAGTCGCTGCTGGCGTTGAAGCGCCGGGCCCGGCGGATCAACAGGGCGCTGGCGGAAAAATACCCGTACGCCCACGCGGAGCTGGATTTCCGGAACCCGTTCGAGCTGGTGGTGGCCACCGTGCTGTCGGCGCAGACCACCGATGTGCTGGTCAACCAGGTCACCAGGATCCTGTTTGCCCGGTACCCCGATGCCCGCACCATGTCCGAGGCCGATCCCGCCGAGCTGGAAGCCATCCTGCAGCCCACCGGCTTCTTCAGGGCCAAAACGAAGAATGTCCTGGCCCTGAGCCACCGGCTCGTGGACGAGTTCAACGGCGAGGTGCCCGGCAAGCTCGAAGACCTGGTGACCCTTCCCGGGGTCGGACGGAAAACCGCCAACGTGGTGCTGGGCAACGCTTTCGGGATCCCGGGAATTACGGTGGATACGCACTTCGGCAGGCTGGCCCGGCGCTTCGGCTGGACCGGGTCCGAGGATCCCGTCCAGATTGAATTCGACGTCGCCGAGCTGTTCGAGCCCAAGGACTGGACCATGCTGTCCCACCGGGTGGTGTTCCACGGGCGGCGTGTCTGCCACTCACGGAAGCCGGCCTGCGGGGCGTGCCCCGTAGCGAACTGGTGCCCCAGCTATGGCCTCGGCGAGACGGACCCCGTCAAAGCCGCCAAGCTCCTCAAATACGAACTGGCGCCCGGAAACGAGGCTCTGTTGGAGCAGCTGCTGGCCGAAACGCACCGTGCGGCCGAGATCCGGATGGAATCCCAGAGGCGGGTACCGTGACCGCACGGCAGGATCTGATTGACCTCGTGCGCAGATCGGACGACGGCACAGTGGACGCGCCCAACACCGCGTGGGCAGCTCTGACCGTGGACGAAAGCGTGGCCCGCAAGGCCGCCATCCTGATGCTCTTCGGTGTGCTGGACGATGTTCCGGCGGCGTCGGACAAACTGCTGGCCGCGGCGGATCTCGATGTCCTGCTGCTCGAGCGCGCGCACACGCTCGGCTCGCACCCGGGCCAGGTCGCTTTTCCGGGCGGGGGCATTGACGAGGGCGAAACCCCCATTGCCGCCGCCCTGCGGGAAGCCGAGGAAGAAACGGGACTGGACTCCACCGGAGTGGAAGTCCTGGGCACCCTTCAGGAGCTGGGGCTGGCCCGCAGTAACTTCCTGGTGACGCCCGTGCTCGGCTGGTGGGCGTCGCCGTCGCCGGTCCACGTGGTGGATTACGCCGAATCCGCCCAGGTCTTCCGGATCCCTGTCCGTGACCTGCTGGACCCGGCCAACCGGGTCACTGCAACAGTCGGCCGTGACGGCAGGACCTTCAGCAGTCCGGCCTTCGCCGTGAACGGCGTGCTGGTCTGGGGCTTCACCGGGATTATTCTTGATGGCCTCTTTGAACAGCTGGGCTGGGCCGTGCCGTGGGACCGGACGCGCGTGCACGAGGTAGCCTTCTGAGTCTCCGGCCGGCCTTAAATGGCTGGGGCCCGGCCTGACGGCCGGGCCCGGTTGCCGGTGCGGGGTTTAGCCCGCCTAGCTCGGATGCGGTTTATGACGCAGATCCACAACCACTCCGGTTGCCGCGTTTTCACGCAAGGCCTTGATGCCGTCCTTCAGCGCCCCAAGGTGCTTGAAGTCGGGCGAAACGGCCACAACCTTGCCGTTTTTGTCAGTGAGATTGAAGCGATAGGCTTCGTCGCCCACCCGATGTATTTCCAGCCTGCCGGGCATGATCCGGACCTCCCCTAATATGCGTCATTGCATGTTTAGCCCCGCCGTCTGCTTCAGCGGGTCTTCCCCGACTGTAACTACCGTCACAGCGCAGAACCAGCTACTGCCGGGTAGGTTACTTTCCGCTACTTGGCGTTGTCATAGGAATCCACCACGGCCACGCTGACCGGAAATTCCACGGGGATGGGTCCGAACAGGAGCTCCTTTGCTGCGGCAGCTGCTTCCTCGATGGCGCGGATGCCGGCGGCAACTCCGGACTCGGGGACGTGCACCATCACCTCGTCGTGCAGGAAAAAGACGAGCTCCGCCTTAACTGAACCGTCGGCACGCAGGGACCGCAGCCGGCGTCGTAATTCCGCCAGCCAGCACGCCGCCCAGTCTGCGGCAGATCCCTGCACCACGAAATTGCGGGTGAAGCGGCCGCGGGAGCGCGCGATGGCTTCCGCACGGCGCTGTTCCTCCGCCGTTGCCGACTGCTGGCTCCGGAACCACTGTTCGGACGGCGGCGGGCTGCTGCGGCCAAGCCTTGTGGTGACGGTCCCGCCGGCCTCACCATCACGCGCTGCCTGCTCCACGAAGCCGACGGCGCGGGGGTAGGTGCGGGCCAGCTGCGGCATGAGCCGCCCGGATTCCCCGGTGGTGGCGCCGTAGATGGCGCCCAGGAGGGCCACCTTGGCCTTGGCGCGGTCGCCGCCGAAGCCCTGCGCGGCGATGCCCGCGTAAAGGTCCTTGTCGCGCGCAGCTTCAGCCATTTTGGCGTCCTGCGCCAAAGCCACCAGGACACGCGGTTCCAACTGGGAGGCGTCGGCGACGATGAGCTTGTGGCCGGGATCGGCATGGACTGCACCGCGGATCTGCCGGGGAATCTGCAGGGCACCGCCGCCCCGGGAGGCCCATCGGCCGGACACCACGCCGCCCACCACATACTCGGGCTGGAACCGGCCGTTGCTCACCCACGCATCCAGCCAGGCCCAGCCGTTGGCGGTGTGCAGGCGGGACAGTTTTTTGTAGGCGAGGAGCGGCTCGATGGCGGGATGGCTGGACTCCATCAGCTCCCACTGCCGCGTGCTCTTGACCTCGATGCCGTTGCGGTGCAGCGCCCGCATCAGTTCCTGCGGCGAATCCGGGTTCAGCGCGGGGGAGTTCAGGAGGGTCCGGAGCTCGGTGTTCAGGGCTTCGAGTTTCGCAGGCCGGTGGCCCGCGGGAGGGCGGGGTCCCAAGTATTCGGCGAGTATCTGCTCGTGCAGGTCCTCCCGCCAAGGGACACCGCTGTGCTGCATTTCTGCCGCGATCATGGCGCCGGCGGACTCGGCGGCAAGCAGCAGCTGCAGCCGTTTCCGCTTGTTCCCGTCCGGGGCGGCGGCGGTCAGTGCTGTCTGCTGTGCCGCGAATTCGGCGCGCAGGTCCGCCAGTGTGTGGCGCGGCGCCCGGTGCCGGAGATCGTCGAACAGTGCGCCCTGGTCTGCGGGCGGGGGTGGCGGCTGGAGGGCGCGGGGCGGTTCCCGGGGATCGTCGAGCGTGGCCTTTTCGGCGTTCAGGGCGTACTCGGTGTGGGCGGTGAACTCCGAGTAGGCCAGAATCGTCCCGCACAGGCTGAGGTCGTAGCAGCGGTCCACTTCCACTCCGGCTGCCAGCAGCGCCGGGTACCAGTCCTGCGTGCGGTGCCAGATCCAGCGCGGCGGCGCCTCGCGGGGCCGGGTTTCGAGGTGGCGTACGACGCCGGGCAGCTCGCTTGCGCTGATCAGCCGCGGTTCAGGGCGGTCCGGGTGCGGATCACCGGCCTGGGTGACCTGCTGGAGGGCTGCGCCGTGGGAATGGGCGGCGAGCAGCAGGTACATACCGTCAATTCTGCCTTGTGGCGGGGGCGCGGATGGACGGCGGTTCTCCGTCAACGTTTGTTGACGCCAATCAGGTTGTCAACTAATGTTGACGGCATGGAGGTGGAACGAATGAAAATGCTGGTGGCATCAATGGACGGAAAAGGGCCTGCGGAAGCGCTCTACGCGGTGGCTGAACTGCACAAGGAAGTGGGACGCACTGAGGCGTCCCTGGTCCGCAAGGCCCGGCAGGCGGGTTTGTCCTGGGAAGCGATTGCCCTGTGCCTGGGCGTCAGTAAGCAGGCCGTCCACCGGAAGTACGGGAAGCAGTAGCCGGGCGGGAGGGATGTGGACCTCCAGGGTCATCGGCCCGTAGGTCCATTCCTTTCCGGATGAGTGGAGTTGTCCACATAGAGGGAACGGCCCCTGTGTGTCGGATCCGGTGACGTGGAGAGTTGCTCCATGAGCAGGCACCAGCTATCGCCATCACCTTCCGACCAGCCGTCTTCCCAGCGGCCCCGCGCCCGGTCCTCCCCTCCCCGTGGAGCTGCATCCGCCGGGCCCGGGGCCGGCGGCTTCGAGGCCCGGGTCTTTGACGCAGGAGGTTTTGCGGCCCGTGGGTTAGGTGCCGGCGGGGTGGGGCCCGGCGGGTTGGGCGCCGGAACGTCCGGCTCCGGGCCGGCTGCCGGGGCATGGTTGCCGGACACGGCGGCAGACGAGGTGCTGCTGGTCACCGGCCAGGACTTTCTGCAGGGGCAGGTGGAGCAGATTGTGGCTGCCGCCGGCGGCCAGCTAAGGGTCGTGGCAGACGTCGCGGATGCGGCCAAATACTGGGACTCCGCCGCCGCCGTGCTGGTGGGAAGCGATGTCCGTGAACTGCCTCCGCGACGCCGGGCACCCGCGGTACTGGTGGGCCTCAACGGGGAAGGGGACAGCCTCTGGCACCTGGCTGCGGCCCTCGGGGCGGAGCGGGTGGCAGTGCTTCCCGATGCCTCGGCCTGGCTGGCTGAGCATCTGAGCAGATCGCGTTCGCCCGAAGCCGGCGGCCTGGTTCTGGGTATCACAGGCGGCTGCGGCGGGGCCGGAGCCACCACCTCGGCCATCTGGATTGCACAGGCAGCAGCCGGGCTGGGTGTCCGGGTCCTGCTGGTTGACGGCGATCCCTGGGGCGGCGGCCTGGAGCTCGCGCTGGCCGCCGAGGAGACGCCCGGCCTGCGTTGGCCGGATCTGGCCGGCGCCAGCGGCAGCATCGATCCAGAGCAGCTCGCCGAGTCACTGCCCGTCGCCGGCGGGTTTTCATTCCTGTCCTGGCCGGGCAGCCGCGATCGTCCGGCGCCTGTGGATGCTGCTGCCGCGGGTGGTGTGCTGGATGCTGCCCGCCGCGGCTACGAACTGGTGGTGGTGGACATTGGTCGCGGCGCAGAGCCCGTCCACATGTTTGCCTGGGACTGTGACCGGCTTCTGGTGGTTGTGCCGGCACAGCTAAAAGCCGCCGTGGCAACGGCCCGGCTGCTCCACGAACTTCCCCCGGTTGAGGCGGCGCTGCTGGTCCGGGGCAAAACCGGCGCCGCACTGGACGCCGGACTGATTGCGGATGCTGTTGGTCTTCCAGTGCAGGGCCGGGTGCCGGAGCTGCGGGGCGTCACCGCGGCCGGGGAAAACGGGCGGCTTCTTGACCTGGGCAACCGGCGAAGCATCAGGCACTTCGCCGGATCTGTGCTGGATCTTGTGGCCGGCGACATCCCGGTGGGGGAGTTGCTGTGACCAGGCAGGCCGTTCCGCCGTCCATGCCGTTTCCACCGGTTCAGCCTGCCGGAGCGCGCCGCCGCCAGGCACGTGTCCTGGACCCTCGCGGTGTTGATTCAGCACTGCTGGAAACGGTCCGCGAGTCGGTCATGGCCGACGCCGGTCCGGTTACGGCTTCCCGCGTTGCCGCAGCTGTCCAGGCCACCGGACGGCTGCTGGGCACAGCCGGTTCCCTGGCGGCCGTCGAACGGATCAGCGCGGAGCTGAACGGACTTGGACCCCTCCAGGAGCTGACCCGGGACGTCCGGGTCACGGACATCTTCGTCAATGCCCCGGACTCGGTATGGATCGACAGGGGGAGGGGCATCGAACCGGCGGGGGTTTCGTTTGCCGGCGAAGCCCAGGTGAGGGCGTTGGCTTCGAGGCTTGTGGCTGCCGGCGGAAGGCGGCTGGACGACGGTTCGCCGTGCGTTGATGTCAGGCTCGAAGGCGGCTACCGTGTCCACGCCGTACTGCCGCCGATTTCGACAGCGGGCACCCTGCTGAGTGTCAGGATCCGGCGCGAACAGGTCTTCACCATGGCGGAGCTCAGCTCCGGCGGGATGTTCGGCAGCGTGGTGCATGAGGTTTTGGAGGGCATTGTCCGGCACCGGCTGAGTTTCCTCATCAGCGGAGCCACCGGCTCGGGGAAGACCACGCTGCTCTCTACCCTGCTGGGGCTGTGTTCCCCGGCGGAGCGGCTGGTCCTGATCGAGGACGCCTCCGAACTGAACCCCGTCCATCCGCACATCGTTGCGCTGGAGTCCCGGCACGGAAACCTCGAAGGCGGAGGCGAGGTGGATTTGGGCGAACTTGTCCGGCAAGCACTGCGGATGCGCCCGGACCGCCTGGTGGTGGGGGAGTGCCGGGGCGCCGAGGTTCGGGAACTCCTGACGGCCATGAATACCGGCCACACCGGCGGAGGAGGGACTATTCACGCGAACACGGCCACCGCCGTCCCTGCCCGGTTGACGGCCTTGGGCGCCCTCGCAGGGCTGGGCCAGGACGCGGTCCGGCTCCAGGCAGCGAGTGCACTGGACGTTGTGGTGCATGTGGAGCGGTCGCGTCAGGGACGGCGGGTAGCCTGTGTGGGCGTGGTGCAGGATGGCCCCGGAGGACTGGCTGTGGTCCCGGCCCTTGAGAACCGGCTCAACCGGTTAGCCGCCGGGCCCGCCTGGGAGTTGCTGAGTGAGCGGCTGGGGATGTCGCCTGAGCTGGGGGCCGTGGCGTGACGGCCGTGCTGGCCGGTATCCTCGCCGCTGCTGTCATTCTGCTGTTCCGGCCGCCCGGCGGTGCGGCGGGCCGGTTTCGGCGGGCTGCAGGGAGCACCGGCCGGGGCCGCGCCGCAGGTCCGGATGCCCTGCACGGTGACGGAAGCATCGACCGTTCGGCGCCGGGATTCAGCTTTGGCCCTTCATTGCGCAAGGTACGCCGTGCGGGACAGGGCCAGGGTCAGCTTTCGCTGACCCTGGTGGTCCAGCAGCTCGCGGCGTTGCTGAAGGGAGGGCGCACACCGGCGCGGCTGTGGGACGAATTATGGCTGGTCCACCACGGCCGTCCGGAAGAAAGCGGACGTGGCCCATCAGGCATTGCCCGGCTAAGGAATCCTGCGGAGGCACCAGCTGCTCCGGCCAAGGCCCGAACTGCTCCGGCCGAGGCGCCGGCTGCTTCAGCCAAGGCACGAGCTGCCGGGCGTAATGTACCTGGCCTGAGCCCCGGTTCCCTGGCGATGCTGGGCGCCGTCCGGGCCGCTGCATCCCGGGGCCTGCCGGTGTCCGAGGCGATCAGGAGAGCCGCCCCGGCGGCATTTCCGCGCGCTGCCGGCAGGGAGAACCGGATCTGGCTGGAGCTGGCCGCGTGTTTTGACATTGCCGAAGCCAGCGGCTGTCCCCTGGCGGATGTCCTGGCGCGGTTCGCAGTCCAGCTGGAGGTGGAAGATGACGCGGACGCCGCCCGGCAAACAGCGCTTGCCGGGCCCAAGGCCACCGTGAGCCTTCTGACCTGGCTGCCAGCGATGGGCCTGGGCCTGGGCATGGCCCTGGGTGTAGACCCCCTGGCCATGCTGTTCGGGACGCCGTTGGGCATGGCGGCGCTCGCAGCGGGGGTGGCCCTCACCGTGGCCGGGAGAATCTGGTCCGCCCGCCTGGTCCACGCTGCCGCAGGGGCCGTGCCGTGACAGGTCACCTTGTGCCCGGGGTTGTGCTCGCCGTTCTCCTGGTCCTCGTTTCAAGTCTGGTCTTTTCACAGCCGGGCCGGGTACGGCAGCGGCTGCTGAGATTGGGTGTGCGGTCCGGGCGGTCCGGCAACAAGCCGGGTACGCGGAGCGCCCGGGATGCCCCTTGGCAGGGCGATGGCCAGGGCCTCCCTGATGGATTGCGCGACACAGCCATGATGCTCGAACTTGTGGCCGCAATGCTGGACGCCGGCTCCGGAATTGGACGCTCCTTGGAACTCATTGCGGCCTCCGCGTCCAAGGACTACCGCCGGGCGCTGCGCCCGGTAGTCTCGGCACTGGCCATCGGGGCCGACTGGGAGACGGCCTGGCGCAGTTCCGAAGTCCGGCTTCCCGAGATTCTGGAACTGCGTGATGCGCTCGGATTTGCCGCCCTGACCGGCGCGCCGTCGTCCGCCATTCTCTACGCACAGGCCGCCAGGCTGCGCCGGGAAAGATTCCGCGCGGCGGAGAAACGTGCCGCCTCCCTGGGCGTGAAGCTCGTCATTCCGCTGGGCCTGTGCTCTCTGCCGGCCTTCATCTGCCTCGGCGTGGTGCCCGTTCTTCTAGCGCTGGTTCCCTCTGGATCGTAGACGGGTCCTGGCACTGGTTCCGTCCCCTCCTCCACAACCTGTTCACAGGCCCGGTTATCCACTTGGAGGAGTCTCGCCCTTACCGCCCCATGGGAAGCCCGGAAGAGTCGAATCAGCCCGGCAACTCGGCCGGACACAGAAGGGACAAACAACCATGACAATCATCCAAAACGGCTCTTCCCCGGCCCCTGCACCGCAGTCCGGCGCTGGGTTTGCCGGTACCCCAGAGCGGGACCCGGCAGCGCCTTCCGTTGCAGAAGTCGTCGCCTGCACCTGCCCGCGGGAGGAGGGCATAGAGACCGCGGGCAACGTTGTGGAGCTGAACGCGGGAGCCAGTGCGGCGAAGAAGCGCTGGCAGCAGTTCACGGCTTCCGAGGCCGGGATGGCTACAGCCGAATACGCCATAGCCACGCTGGCGGCAGTGGGCTTCGCCGGGATCCTCGTCTTCATTCTCCGCAGCGACGAGGTACGCGGATTCCTGCTGACGCTGATCCGCACCGCGCTGGCCCTGCCGTGAGAAGGGCGCCGGCAGCGATGCTTCCGGACACCGGGCAGGGCAGCATCAGGAAGCCGGATCCCGTCCCGGCCGGTCGCGGGGGTCGTGGTGGTGAAGCTCGTGGGGCCGGAAACGCCCCGGGCTCCGTGACCGGCGCCGTGACGGCCGAATTCGCCGTGGCGCTGCCGGCTGTCCTTCTGCTGCTTGCTTTGCTCCTGTCCGGAGCCGCTGCCGGCGTCACCCAGCTCAGGCTTGAGGAGGCAGCACACGCCGGCGCCAGGGCACTGGCACGAGGCGAGGACCCGGGTGCGGTGGAGGGTATCGTCCGGACCTTAGCGGGCGCGTCGGCCACGGCGTCTGTGACGGTCAACGGCGAGTGGCTTAGCGTCACCGTTGCGGACAGGGTTGGCGGTCCCATGGGCGCCACCGTGCCGTGGACCCTGACAGCTCGGGCATCAACCCGCGGCGAAGTGCCGGTAGCGTCAGGAATTGCCCTCCACAGCATGGTGCCCCCCGACGTGATGCCCCGATTGAGCGACGTCCGGTCATGAGCGTCCGGAGCCGGGACCAGCGGGAGCGCGGCTCGGGAACCGTCCTGGCGGCAGGGCTGGGGCTGGTGGTCATCATGGCTTTGGCACTGATGCTGCTTCTTGCCCAGTCAGCCGTGATGGCCAGCAGGGCGGCAGCGGCGGCGGACCTTGCCGCGCTCGCCGGAGCAGATGCCCTGCGCGGGCTGACCTCAGGTGATCCTTGTACGGTCGCAGCGGACGTGGCCGCCCGGCACAGCGCCGTCCTCGTGACGTGCACGGAAGGACCCGGGCAGACCCTGGAAGTCAGAACAGAGCTGGAGGTCCGGACCGTCTTGGGCGCCGCCAGCGGTCATGCGCGGGCGGGACCGCCGCCCTGAGCCGAAACCGGATCGAGGTCGCGTTCCGCAGGGGGCGGGAGTTCCACGTCCCGGGGAAGCGCCTCGCTCGAGTCTTTGAGGAGGACGTTGATCAGCGTGATGGCCGCAGCCTTGTCCAAGGGGTTGTTTTTGTTCCCGCATTTGGGGGACTGGACGCAGGACGGGCAGCCGGACTCACACTCACAGGCTTTGATGGCGTCCCGCGTCGCCGAGAGCCAGACCTTCGCCTTGTCGAAGCCGCGCTCCGCGAAACCCGCGCCCCCGGGGTGCCCGTCATACACGAAGATGGTGGGCACTCCCGTGTCGGCGTGGATGGCTGTGGACACGCCGCCAATGTCCCAGCGGTCGCTCGAGGCCACCAGCGGCAGAAGCCCGATCGCTGCGTGTTCGGCAGCGTGCAGAGCTCCCGGGAACTGTGCCTCGATCAGCCCCGCACCTGTCAGCGAACGGTTCTCCACCACGAACCAGACGGCCTTGGTGAACAGGTCGCGGGCGCCCAGCTCCAGCGGTTCCTCACCCAGGATTTCATTGGAGATCAGGGCCTTCCGCTGGAAGGAGACCACCTGGGTTGTGACTTTGACGTCCCCGAAGTGCACGGAAACGTCGCCCCACTGTGCGGTCCGCTGGGTTTCGAGGACCTCGATCTGGGTCACGTCGCGGGCGGTGGTGTAGTAGTCGGGGTTGGCGCGGCGGACCATCACGCAGTGGTCGTTCTCGTTCAGCTCCTCCACAACATAGCTGTCACCCTGGTGGACGTAGACCGCCCCGGTATGGGCCTGATAGTGGGTCTGCGGCGAGTCCATGGTCCCCAGCAGGGAGCCGGTGTCGGCGTCCACGATGCTCACCGGTCCGCCGCCGTCGGCCCGAAGGTTCACCATGGCGGCAGCGCTCTGGGAGTGGGTCCAGAACCAGCCGGCCGGCCGGCGCCGCAGGTAACCCTGGGCAACAAGCTGCCCCAGCAGCTTTTCGGACGTATTGCCGAAGAGCCCGAGTTCGGCCACACCAAGCGGGAGCTCCGCGGCGGCAGCGCAGAGATGCGGTCCCAGCACGTAGGGGTTGGAAGGGTCAAAAACGGTTGCTTCCACCGACACGTCAAAGATGGCCTCGGGATGGTTCACCAGGTACGTGTCCAGGGGGTCGTCGCTGGCAACGAACGCAGCAATGGCGTCCTGGCCCGCGCGTCCGGCCCGGCCGATCTGCTGGAACAGTGACGCCCTGGTTCCCGGCCAGCCGGCCACCAGCACGGCATCCAGCCCGGAGATGTCGATCCCCAACTCGAGGGCGGACGTGCTGGAGACACCCAGGAGCTCTCCGGAGCGGAGGGCCTTCTCCAGGGCGCGCCGTTCCTCCGGCAGGTAGCCCGACCGGTAGGCGGCCACGCGCTGCGGCAGGCTGGGGTCCACCTCGTCCAGTAATCGCTTGGTGATCGAGGAGATGGTTTCGGCCCCGCGCCGGGACTTGATGAAGGCGATGGTCCTGATCCGGGAGGAGACCAGGTTTGCCAGCAGGTCGGCGGTCTCCGCAACAGCTGTGCGGCGCTCCTTGGCTCCGTTCTCACCCTTGAGATCGGTCAGGGCCGGCTCCCAGAACGCCACGGTGGTGGAACCGTGCGGCGAGCAGTCCTCGGCAACAGCCCGGACGGGCGCCCCGATCAGCCGCCCGAACGATGTGCCCGGCTCCGAGGCTGTGGCAGACGCCGCGATGAAGACCGGGCCCGGGTGGGACGTCCCGGCACCGTAGTAGGCGCAGATGCGGCGCAGCCTGCGCATCAGGTTGGCAACGTGGGAGCCAAAGACCCCCCGGTAGCTGTGGGCTTCATCGACAATGACGTACCGCAGCCGCCGGAAGAAACTTGCCCACCAGGCGTGGTTGGGCAGGATGCCGAAGTGCAGCATGTCCGGGTTCGCCAGGATGAAGTTGGCGTGGTCCCGGATCCAGCGGCGGGACGCGGGGTCCGTGTCGCCGTCGTATGTCTCTGCCCGTACGGTGGGCAGCTTCAGGGAGCGGATGGCCGCCAGCTGGTCGGCGGCGAGCGCCTTGGTGGGGGAGAGGTACAGCGTCACGGCGCCGTCGTCGTGGATTTTTCCGGGTTCGGACAGCACCCGCAGCTCGGAGCGGTGGATGGCGTCCAGCGCGGGCAGTTGGTAGGCAAGGGATTTTCCGGAGGCCGTGCCGGTGGCAATCACCACGTGCTCGCCGCCGTGGGCCAGGCTGGCCGCCTGGATCTGGTGGCGGTAGGGCTGGTGGATGCCCAGCGACCCATAGGCTGCCACCAGGTCTGGATGGGCCCAGTCAGGCCACGGCTCGTGGACCGCCCGCCGGGCGGGGATGGTGCGGACATGACGGAGCTGCTCCGGGTCCGGGCCGCGGCCCAGCAACGGGATCAGCGAGTCATGGGGGTTCACCCCAACATTCTTTCACCCGGGGAAAAATCAGCCCACGGACAGGTCGGAACCTTCGGAGGACGTGGAGAGCATCAGTACCCGGCACACCACGGACCAGCCCAGGTGTGAGTAGAGCTTTTGACCATCCAGCGAGGCCAGCAACAGGCCGTTCTCAACGTCCGGTCCGATGGCCTGCGCCGCGAGGGCCTTCATGATGAAGCTGCCCAGACCGCGGCGCTGAAACTCCGGCTGGACCACAATCTTGTCGAACACGGCCGTCCCGTCCACCACAAAAACCCTGCCGCTGGCCGCCACCTCATCACCGGAGCGGACAACGGCGTGGTGGACGCCGTCGAGTTGCGACGTGACCAGGTTCAACTCGTCATCCGAGAGCCAGGGATCCTCGGTGTCCTGGGTTTCCATATCCACGATCATCATGGCCTGCGATGCGGAGGTGATGTTTAGCCCGTGCTTCTCGGCAAGCTGCGTGTAGCGGAGGACGTCATTGGTCAGCACGGTCAGAATCCGTGAAGGAGCTTCAACGGTCTTTGCTACCAATGCTGCGAACTCATCGTCGGAAGGGTCATGGGAGAAGTATTCCCAGTCCCCGGTGGTGTCGGCCCGCAGTACAGCGGGGAAGCGGCCCTCAGTGGACGTCTGGTACCCGCGGCAACCTGCCCAGCCAGTTACCCAGACCTCAAGAAGGTTCGTAATGTCTTCAACCATGGCATCCGGACTCATGTGATGAGGGTATTCCAGCCCCGTCACAAGCAACAGGGGTTGCCTCCCTTGATGTGACTTGCTTATCCAATCGTGACCCGGGGACACAGCGCGCAGACGCGGCCACGGCAGCGGTGACGGTCACCGCTGTGCCGTTTGCCGTCGTCGTCCCCGGCTTACCGGGATGCCGAAACCGTGCTGAACAGGCGCGATGCAGCCGGCGCAGCGAACCCTGGCGGCCGCTGGCTCACCGGCAGGACCGGGCGGGGCAAAGCCAGTACCCTTAAATACGTGGCTTTGAACAGAATTGTGCTCTTTTACGGTTTTACGCCCATCGCTGATCCGGACGCGGTGCGGCTCTGGCAGCGTGCCCTGTGCGAGAAGCTCGGGCTGACCGGACGCATCCTGATCTCCAAGGACGGCATCAATGCCACGGTGGGCGGCGAGATCGGCGCCGTCAAGCAGTACGTCAAGACCACGCGCGAATACAAGGGCTTCCACGGCATCGACGTGAAGTGGTCCGACGGCGGTGCGGAAGACTTTCCGCGGCTGAGCGTCAAGGTCCGGGACGAGATTGTCTCCTTCGGCGCTCCCGGCGAGCTCAAGGTGGATGCAGACGGTGTTGTGGGCGGCGGCACACACCTGAAGCCCGAAGAGCTGCATGAACTGGTAGCGGACAGGAAACAGGCGGGGGAGGACGTGGTGTTCTTCGACGGCCGTAACGCCTTCGAAGCCCGGATCGGAAAGTTCAAGGACGCGATCGTCCCGGATGTCGCCACCACGCACGACTTCATCAAGGAACTCGACTCCGGCAAGTACGACGCCCTCAAGGACAAGCCGGTCGTCACCTACTGCACGGGCGGCATCCGGTGCGAGGTGCTGTCCAGCCTGATGGTGAACCGCGGTTTCAAACAGGTCTACCAGCTCGACGGCGGCATTGTCCGCTACGGCGAAACGTTCAAGGACCAGGGCCTCTGGGAAGGTTCGCTCTACGTCTTCGACAAGCGCATGCACCTGGAGTTCAGCGACGAGGCGAAGACCATCGGCCAATGCGTCCGCTGCGCAGCACCCACCAGCAAGTTCGAAAACTGCTCCAACCTCAGCTGCCGCACCCTCACCCTGTACTGCGCAGAGTGCGCCGCCAGCCCGGAGACGCTGCGCTGCCCCGAAGGCTGCGCGGCCTAAAGCGTTGCCGTTAGAGCCAGATCAGCCGGTACGCGTAATTGGCCTCGGACTGCGCCTCCACCCGGAAAGTCAGCGCCGTTTCCTTCGCCAGGTAGATCACATTCTGCCGCTTCGATCCGCACCGCAGGCTGAGGTGCACCATGGTGTACACCTCGTTGCTGACGGTGAAGGTGACCGGCCGCTGGCTGCGGCACACCAGCGCTAAGACGTATGTCCCCACCGGCAGGCCGGCCACGGTTTCCGTCCGGACTTCCTTGGCCTGAAGCAGGCCATAGCCCCGGTGTGCAACCTGCAGCCCGGAGCCGAGCTGGACCGTCTCAAGCCAGGCCTCAAGGCCCGCCGCACTGACCGGTTCGTTCTGCCATTGCTCCGCGGCAACATCCGGCTCTGTGACCCGCGGGGCTGCGGACACGTCATTGAGGGCAGGCCGCCAGCCGTCGTCGTAACTGTATTCGCACCCGGCCAACACCGCTCCCGCCAGCAAGGCACCCGCCGTTGAAAGCGCGACGGCGGACCTTGTCCGGGTGCGCAGGGGAACCTTCCCGGACAGGCAAAGGCCCGGACGACGAGCCGCACGGTGATGCGCAGATGCTCCCTGCAGTGAGGGCATGGACTGATTTTAACGCCGGCAGGCCCGGCAGAAGCGGGTCATGCGCCCCCTACTTAACCGCGCGCCTAACCGCGCGCCGGAGCCGCGTAGCCAAGCCGCAGCCGCGTGGCTCAGGCCGGGCCGGCGAAACGCACGGCACCGCCAGCCGGCCCCGCGTCCCCGATGGGGTCAAGAGCAGCCGACACCTCGCCGGCGGTAAGGTCAAGCACCGTGTCGTGCGGAGCGCCGCACTCGATCCGCTGCGAGAGGCGCAACTCTCCATGCTGCCGGACGGTCACCGTGGCGCCGGGGCCGGTGGTGCAGAGAGCGCGGACCGTGTACGTGCCGGTGTCCCGCAGCAGGCCCCCCGTGGTGATGCCGCGACCGTCCCGCAATCCGCCCATCGCCCCAAGGGAAACGACGCCTTCGGGCTCACCCATCAGGGATTCCACTTCCGCCATCAATTCGGCCTGCCGGGCGGCTTCGCCTGCGTCCATGGTTGAGTCGGTGGGGGCCGACGGCAGCACAGCGGTGCTCCCGCCAGGCCGGGGTTCCGCATCCTCGTACTCGCACGCGCCCAGCGATACCGCAGCCAGCAGCATGCCGCCGGCTACGATCAGAGATCGTCCCGCATTCACAGGCACTAGTCGGCCTGCACAAGCTGGTAGGCATAGAGCGTTGGTGCGTCCACGCTGGAGGCGCTGAGCTCCAGCGGTCCGGATTCCGTGATGGTGATTCTCGCTGTCTCGCGGGTTCCGTAGCAGGCAGCGCCGAGGTCCATGAGCTCCTTGCCGCCTGACCGGACGGCGAGGAAAGCCTTGCCGCCGCCGTCGCACACCAGCGTCAGCGTGTATTTTCCTGCCGGTACATTCTCGGTGTGGTCCACGGGCCGGGCGTCGAGGATCTTGCCTGCATCCTCGGCCACGATGCCGCTGGCCGACGGCATCGCCGTGGCCTTCCATGCCGGAACATCGGCGTTCTCCACCGAAAGCCGCTGTGCACAACCGGAAACGCCAAGCACCACGGCGGCTGCCGCCACCGCGGTCAGGGCACGCGGGATGGAAGTGGGAAAGAGAGCCATGCTTCAAACTTACCCGGAGCCCCTGTGATCCGCGGATCCCAAACATATTGACCTTGACGCAGCGTCAACATTTACGGTTGAACCATCAGCCCGGGACGCCTTATATTTCGGGGAAATGCAACGGAAAGAGGAGCGGATGGACTGGTCCATCCAGGAGATCGCCCGGATCGCCGGTACCACCAGCAGGACACTGCGGCATTACGACAGCATTGGCCTGCTGAAACCCAGCCGCACCGGCCACAACGGATACCGGTACTACAACCAGGCGGCCCTGGTACAGCTCCAGCGCATCCTGCTGCTTCGGGAACTCGGGCTGGGCCTGCCGGTCATCAGCCAGGTGCTCGACGACGAAACGGACGCCGCGAAGGCCCTCGCCGGCCATCTCGCCTGGCTTAAACAGGAGCAGGACAGACTGTCGCGGCAGATCGCGTCGGTCACACAAACCATCAACGCAGTAAAAGGAGGCGGCGAAATCATGGCAGAAGAGATGTTCAACGGTTTTGACCACACGCAGTACAAGGACGAAGTGGAGGAGCGCTGGGGCAAGGACGCCTACGCCAAGGGGGATTCGTGGTGGCGCGGCATGAGCGCCGATGAGAAAGCGGCGTGGAAGCAGCGCTCGCAGCAGCTGGGCGAGGACTGGATCGCTGCTGCCACGGCCGGCATCGAGCCCGACAGCGCCGAAGCCCAGGCCCTCGCGAAGCGGCACGTCGAATGGCTGACCGGCATACCGGGCACACCGGCGTCGGACGCCCGCGGCACGGCAGACGGCGCGGGTGGTGGCACCAGAGGCGTCAAGGGGTATGTCACGGGTCTCGGCGAAATGTACGTCGCGGACCCCAGGTTCGCCAAGAACTACGGCGGGGCTGAGGGGGCAGGTTTTGTCAGGGACGCCCTCGCGGTCTACGCGGAGAAGAACCTGTAGCTGGTCGCCCCTGCTAGGTTCCGGTCCCTCCCAACTAAGTAGCGCTAAGTGTCGTTTTGAGGCGCTAAAACGACAGTTAGCGCTACTTAGTTGGGCAGCGGCGCGGGGATACTCCGCCAATAGACTTGGGCGGTGACTGATTCCACGCTTTTCTTCGCCGGCAACACTCCCGACGCACCGCGCAGCGACCGTCCGGAACTCCTGGCGGCTCTCGCCGCCGACTTGCGGGCGGTGGACTACACGCTCGACGGCGTGGCCTCTCTGCTGGGCGAGTCCGCCTACAACGCGCTGAACCGGGACCAGATCATCCCGGCCCTGCTGGCCACCGAAAGCGCCGTCGAGGCCGGCGTTGAAGGCGGCACATCCGGTGACCGGACAGCGGCGGCGCTCGCCGCCGTCGTCCGGCTCTGGCTCCTGGCGGAACCGCAGACCCCGGCAACGCTCGACGCCGCCCTGCCGCGGATCCGGACAGCGGGCCTGCTGGAGCTGGGGCTGCTGGAGCCCGTGCCCGGCGCCGCGTCCGCAGGGGCCGGGCTGATGCAAGCCAAGGCGGACCTCCGGCCCTATGGCTGGGAGGGCGCCGAAGCGGAAGACACAGTCAGCAGCGGCGGCGCCGAACTATGGGTGGCCAGCGATCTCGCCGCCCACCAGCAGGCAGGGATGCTGCGCCACGACCATGTGCTGGGGATTGGCCAGGCGTCCACCACGCTGGTGCAGACCACCATCCGGCGGCACGTGGCCAAGGCGCTGGATCTGGGGACGGGCTGTGGAATCCAGTCGTTCCACCTCCTGCACCACGCCGAACACGTCACGGCCACGGACATTTCCGCACGGGCACTGGCCTTCACCCGGTTTAACCTGCTCCTCAACGCCGAGGCGCTGCACCTGGATCCCGCCCGCCTCGAGGACCGGGTAAGCCTCCGGCTCGGCTCACTGCTGGAGCCTGTGGCCGGGGAGGAATTCGACCTGGTGGTATCCAACCCGCCGTTTGTGATTACGCCGCGAACCTCCGGCGAAGAGGCGTCCGGGCAGTTCACGTACCGCGACGGCGGCCTGCCGGGGGACCAGATTGTGTCCTCGCTGGTCCGGGACCTTCCCTCCGTCCTGGCTCCTGGCGGAACAGCCCAGTTATTGGGCAACTGGGAGATCCCGGCGGGGACGGACTGGGCCGAACGGCCGCAAAGCTGGGCTGGTCCGGACGCGGATGCCTGGTTCATCCAGCGGGAACAGGTCAGCCCGGAACAGTACGCCGAAACGTGGCTGCAGGACGCCTCCGAGGCCCGCGACCGCCAGCACTATCGCGACGCCTACGCCGCCTACCTCGCGGACTTTGCCTCCCGGAACGTTGCCGGGATCGGTTTCGGCATGATCTGGCTGCGGCGTCCCGCCACTGCAAGCCCCGCCGTACGTGGAACCGCCGCTCCAGGATCCGGAGGGGCCACCATCAGCCGCTTCGAGGAAATCACCTACCCCATCGAACAGCCGGTGGGACCACACCTGGGTGCCGCGGTCGATCGTTCGGACTGGCTGGCCGCACACAGTCTTGAAGATGCACACCTGCTCGTTGCTGACGACGTCACCGAGGAACGCCACCAGCGCCCGGGCGCCGAACATCCGGGCGTGATCCTGCTCCGCCAGGGTGCGGGGCTGCGCCGGACCAACCTGCTCAGCACCGAGCTGGCCGGCTTCGTATCCGCGTGCGACGGCGACCTCTCCGTTGGGCAGATCATCGGGGCACTTGCCGCGCTGCTGGGAGGCAGCCTGGCCGGGGAAGACGGGTTCGACGACGACGCATTCCGGGCGGCGCTGCTTACCGAAGCGGGCAACCTGGTCCGCGACGGATTCCTGGTGCCGGCGGATTAGGGAGGATCCCCGCGGCGCGAAATAGCGGGGATTCCGGGCCCAAAAACCGCGCTGCGGACCCTGACGTTTTCCACATGAATGCGCATCCTTGGCCAAAATATGGTGAACTAGGCGAGTATGGGCTCATCTGCCCGAGCAACCTTTTTCTGTAGGAGCACCGTGCCAAGCAAGGCCAAAACCGGCAAGAAACTCGTGATTGTGGAGTCTCCCGCCAAGAGCAAGACCATCGCCAAATACCTCGGCGAAGGCTTCATCGTTGAGGCCTCCATTGGTCACATCCGCGACCTGCCGCAGCCGTCCGAGCTTCCCGCGGAACTGAAGAAGACCTCGGTGGGCAAGTTCGCCGTCGACATCGAAAACGACTTCAAACCGTACTACGTGGTGTCAGCGGACAAGCGGAAAAAGGTCACCGAGCTGAAGGCGGCGCTCAAGGATGCCGACGCTCTCTATCTCGCAACCGATGGGGACCGCGAGGGCGAGGCCATCGCGTGGCACCTGCTGGAAGTGCTCAAGCCCAAGGTCCCGGTCTACAGGATGACCTTCGGCGAAATCACCAAGGAAGCCATCCACCGCGCCATGGACAACCTGCGCGACGTTGATACTGCCCTGGTGGACGCGCAGGAAACCCGCCGAATCCTGGATCGCCTCTACGGCTACGAAATCTCCCCGGTGCTCTGGCGCAAGGTGGCCCGCGGCCTGTCCGCCGGCCGCGTGCAGTCCGTGGTCACACGTATGGTGGTGGACCGCGAACGCGAACGCATGGCCTTCAAGGCTGCCTCCTACTGGGACCTGACGGGCCAGTTCGGCGCCGGCGCCTCCTCCTTCAAAGCCAAGCTGGCGGCCGTTGACGGCGCCAAGGTGGCCAGTGGCCGCGACTTTAACGACGACGGCGTACTCACCGCGCGCAATGCCGTCCACCTCAACGAGGAACTTGCTACGTCGCTGGCGGCAGGGCTCCAGGAGGCGGACTTCCGCGTCCGCTCGGTGGACACCAAGCCGTACACGCGCCGCCCTGCCGCGCCGTTCACCACCTCGACGCTTCAGCAGGAGGCCGGCCGCAAGCTGCGCTTCTCCTCCAAGAGCACCATGCAGATTGCCCAGCGCCTGTATGAAAACGGCTACATCACCTATATGCGTACCGACTCCTCCGCGCTGAGCGACGAAGCCGTCACGGCCGCCCGCCGCCAGGCTTCGGAGCTGTACGGTCCGGAGTACATCCCGGCATCGCCGCGGGTTTACTCCAGCAAGGCCGCGAATGCGCAGGAAGCCCACGAGGCCATCCGTCCCGCCGGTGACTCCTTCCGCACCCCGGCCCAGGTGGCCAAGCTGCTGTCGGGTGACGAATTCCGGCTGTACGAGCTGATCTGGAAGCGCACCGTGGCATCCCAGATGGGCGACGCCAAGGGGTCGACGGCGACCATCCGCCTGGGTGCCGTTGCTACCGATGGCCGCGACGCTGAGTTCTCCGCCTCCGGCACCGTCATCACCTTCCCGGGCTTCCTGGCCGCCTATGAAGAAGGCAAGGACGAAAGCCGCGGTGACGACGACTCCGACGAGGCCCGCAGGCTCCCGAACGTCGCGAAGGACGATGCCCTGACGGCGTCGGACATTGTTGCTGTTGGCCACGAGACCTCCCCGCCGCCGCGCTTCACCGAAGCATCACTGACCGCAGAGCTGGAGAAGAAGGGCATCGGGCGTCCGTCCACCTATGCCTCCACCATCTCCACCATCCAGGACCGCGGCTACGTCCGGAAGCAGGGATCCGCACTCGTGCCCAGCTGGATCGCCTTCTCCGTGATCCGCCTGCTGGAACAGCACTTCTCGGATTACGTGGACTACGAGTTCACTGCAGACATGGAAGGCGACCTGGACAAGATCGCCAACGGGCAGGCTGTGGGGTCCGCCTGGCTGCGTCACTTCTATTTCGGTGAGGACACCGAGCCCGGCCTGCTGAGCATTGTTAACAACCTCGGCGAGATCGACGCCCGGGAAATCAACTCCATTCCCATCACGGATGAAATCACGCTTCGGGTGGGCAAGTTCGGCCCGTACCTGGAAAGCTCCGCTGCCGTGGTTGATCCGAAGACCGGCGAAATCGTGGAGAACTCGCGCGCCAACGTGCCCGAGGAGCTGGCTCCGGATGAGTTGACCCCTGCCAAGGCAGTGGAACTCATGGAGACGGCCGCACCCGAGGAACGCGTCCTGGGTGCCGATCCGCACACCGGCCACACCGTGGTTGCGAAAAACGGCCGCTACGGCGCCTACGTCACCGAAGTCATCCCGGAGATGACCGAGGAGCAGATCGCCAACCAGCCCGTGGAGTATTACAAGAACGGCAAGCCGAAGCCGCCGAAGAAGCCTGTCATGGCCAAGCCGCGCACCGGTTCGCTGTTCAAGTCCATGACGGTTGAATCGGTCACCCTGGACGAAGCACTCCAGCTGATGAGCCTGCCCCGTGCGCTCGGCGAGGACGCCGAAGGCAACCTCATCACCGTACAGAACGGCCGCTTTGGCCCGTACCTGAAGAAGGGTACGGACTCGCGCTCGATCGGCACCGAAGAGGAAATCTTCACCATCACGCTCGAGCAGGCGCTGGAGATCTACTCCCAGCCCAAGCAGCGGGGAGCCCGTGCAGCGGTTCCGCCGCTGGCCGAGTTCGGCCCGGACCCGGTGTCCGAGAAGAACATCGTGGTGAAAGAAGGCCGCTTCGGCCCGTACATCACCGACGGCGTCACCAACATCACCGTGCCGCGCGCCACCTCCCTGGAGGAACTGACGCGCGAGCAGGCCATCGAACTCCTTGCAGAGAAGCGGGCCAAGGGGCCGGTCAAGCGCACCACAACAGCCCGCAAGGCTCCGGCGAAGAAGAAGGCCCCGGCCAAGAAGTAGTTTGGGGAGCGGCTCTATTTGCGGTGCCGGGCTCAACGTGGTCGAGTAGATACATGACTGAACAGCCCGGCACAGCCGACCCCACGCCGCTGAACGACCTCGAAGAGAAGCTCGCCCAGGGCGGACAGCCTGAGGGCAGCCCGGTGGACGTCATCCTGTCGTTCCTTAACAGCGAGGTGTACGTCATCAGCACCGACGGGATCGAAGGCGAAGATTCCCAGGTGGAGCCGCTGGTCCTGGCCAACGCCGAGGGCGAGCCGGTCCTGGCCGTGTTCTCGCACCCCACCCGCGTTGATGAGCACTACCTCGAGGCGGCCCCGAACGTCCTGGGAACGCAGGGAGCCGCGATTATTGCCAACATCGGCGAGGACCTGGGCATGGTGATCAACCCCGGAGCCGCGTACGGTTTCGAGATCAACCCTGAGGGCGTGGCCAACATCAAACGCGATTTCAAGCGCGCCGATGAGCTTCCCGACGGCGCACCCGAAGACCCTTCCGCCAACTGACACTTTTGGACCGGTTGTGAGTGCAGGCCCGGGCCGGGGAATAATGGCAGGATGCGGCTAGGCGTCCTCGATATCGGGTCCAACACTGTCCACCTCCTCCTGGTGGATGCCCACCCTGGCGCGCGCCCTGTTCCCTTCGCCTCGCATAAGCGGCCGCTGTCCCTCGTCCAGTACCTGGACGCGGACGGCAACATCAACGATGCCGGTCAGCATGAGCTGACCGAATTCGTCCTGGAAGCCTGGGAATTCGCTGCCCGGCACAAGGCCGATGACCTGCTGGCCTTCTGTACGTCGGCCATCCGGGAAGCTACCAACGGTCCCGCCGTGCTGGCACGCGTCAAATACGAGACCACGGTGACCCTGCAGGAACTGACGGGCAGCGAGGAGGCGTCCATGACCTTCTTCGCCGTCCGCCGCTGGTACGGCTGGGGAGCCGGACCCGTCCTGAACCTGGACATCGGTGGCGGCTCCTTCGAAATGGCTTTCGGCCAGGACGAGCTGCCGGAAGTGGCCACGTCGGTTCCGCTTGGCGCCAGCCGCCTGACCAGGGACTGGCTGGCCGAGGATCCGCCGTCGGCCAAAAGCGTCAAGGAGTTGCGCCGCTATATCCGGGCCACGCTCGCCCCTGCGGTGAAACAGTTCGAGGGCCTTGGCCGGGCGAACGTGGTGGCGGGAACGTCCAAGACCTTCCGCTCGCTTGCCCGGATCGCCGGTGCAGCCCCCAGCGCGGCCGGGCCGTACGTGAAGCGCGAGCTAAACGCCACCGACCTGGGCGTGTGGGCGCAGCGGATCTCCGCCATGAAGGTCGAGGACCGGCTCTTTTTGCCGGGTGTATCCGATGCCCGCGCGCACCAGCTGCTCGCAGGGGCCTTGGTGGCCGAAGCTGCGCTGGAACTGTTCAAGTTCAAGAAGATGCGAATCTGCCCCTGGGCGCTGCGTGAGGGCCTGATCCTGCGCCGCCTGGACCAGCTTGTCTTTGCCGGTCCGCTCGATCCCGCACCCCACGTCGGCGTGCCAGCTACCCGTTAACGCGAAAGCGCCGGCGTCCACAGCAGGAAAATGGGGGGAAACCTGCTGCAAACTACCGGCGCCTCGGGCAAACATCCCCATGCTTGCCGCATCACTCGCACCCTCAATGAGGTAGTAACTACGTTAGGCGGGCAACTTGTGAACAAGCTGCAGCGAACATGGGAGTCCGCTGGGAGTCCAAATAAGGGAGTTCCCGCTTCACAGGATTAATTCCATTTCTGCAGCCGTCCACCCAAACTGCAATGATGGGTCCATGAGCAACCGAATCGCCTTCCTGGGCTGTGGATCCATGAACGAAGCCATCCTTTCCGGCCTGCTTAAGGCCGGAACCGACCCCGCCGACGTCGTGGCCACCGTCAGGCGGGCCGAACGCGCTGCGGAACTGGCCGAGCGCCATCACGGTATTACGGCCATCGCGGGTGAAGAGGAGCCGGACAACAACAAGCAGGCGGCCAAGGGCTCCGGGGTGGTGATTCTGGGTGTCAAACCTGTGGGCATCGCGGACCTGGCGCGCGAGATCAGCGGTTCCCTGTCGCCGAAAACCATCGTGGTCAGCGTCGCCGTGGGTGTTTCGCTTGCCCAGCTTGAAGCTGCCCTGCCGGCCGGGCAGCCGGTCATCCGGACAATGCCCAACACGCCTTCGAAACTGGGCCGCGGCGTCGTGTCCGTCTCCCCGGGGACCAACTGCACGCCGGAGCAGCTCGAGCAGGCCAAGGCCGTCTTCAAAGGCGCGGGCACAGTGGTTCAGGTTCCCGAGGAGCAGGTGGATGCGTTGTCAGCCATCAGCGGCTCGGGCCCGGCGTATGTGTTCTACCTCGCCGAGGCCATGGCAGCCGCGGGCGTCGAACTAGGCCTGGATAAGGATCTGGCGCTGCTCCTGGCCAGGGAGACAGTAGCCGGAGCCGGGTTTATGCTCGCCGAGCCGGGCGCCGATCCGTCAGCGCTCCGCAAAGGTGTGACCAGCCCCAAAGGCACCACCGAGCGCGCCCTCGCCACCTTCGACGAGCGGGGCCTGCCGGCCATCATCGCCGCCGGCACCCGTGCCGCCGCAGACCGGGCAGCGGAGATCACCAAACAGCTCGGCTGAGTGGAGCCTGGACCGCAGGGTTAAGGCCGGGCGGCGAACCGTTCCAGCAGGTCCACATGGCCGGACACGATCAGCATGTCGCGGGCGGAGACCTTGGTTTCCGGCCGGGCGTAGGTGAAGTCCTCGCCGGGGGACTTCACGCCGACGATCGTCACGCCGTACTTGGAACGCACCTTGGATTCGTCCAGGGTGAAGCCCACCGTCTCGCGCGGCGGGTACATCTTCACGATGGCGAAGTCGTCGTCGAACTCGATGAAGTCCAGCATGCGGCCGGAGACGAGGTGCGCGGCGCGGACGCCGGCGTCGGCCTCAGGGTAGATCACGTGGTTGGCGCCGATCCGGGTCAGGATCTTGCCGTGCGAGGGCGTGATGGCCTTGACCCAGAGGTGCTCGATGCCCAGGTCCACAAGGTTCACGGTGATCAGCACCGAGGACTCGATGGACGTGCCTACGCCGCAGACGGCGGAGCTGAATTCCTGAGCGCCGAGCTGGCGCAGCGCGTCGATGTTCGTGGCGTCCGCCTCCACGACGTGTGTGAGGAGCGGCGCCCACTTCTGCACCAGGGTCCGGTCGCGCTCGATCGCCAGCACTTCCCGGCCCTGCTTCACGAGCTGCTCGGCCGTGGACGAACCGAACCGGCCCAATCCGATCACCAGCACCGGCGCGTTGTGGGCGGGGCGGTTCGGGGTGCCTGAGGAATTAGCCAATGATGGGCCTCTCTTCCGGGTAGTGGTACAGCTGGCTGCGCTGGCGCAGGGCGAGGCCGGCGGCAAGGGTTACCGTGCCCACGCGGCCCGCGAACATCAGGGCAGTAAGGACGTAAACGCCCGACGGCGGCAGTTCGGCACTGAGGTTGGTGCTCAGCCCCACCGTGGCGAAGGCGGAAATGGTTTCGAAGAGCACCCGGTCCAGCGATGCGCCGCTGATCTGCAGGAGCAGGAACGCCGAGACGGAGACGAGCGTTGCCCCGGCCACGATCACCGAGATGGCCACCCGCATGGCACCCTGGGGGATGGTCCGGCCGTAGACCTTGACGTCCGCGTCGCCGCGGGCCTCAGCAACGATGGCAAGGAACATCACCGCAATGGTGGTGACCTTGATACCGCCCGCTGTGGACGCCGAGCCGCCGCCCGCGAACATCAGCGCGTCCGTCAGCAACATGGTGGTGGACTCCATGTGGTTCTGGTCCACGAGGTTGAAGCCGCCGGACCTGGTCATGACGGAGGCAAACAGCGAATGGGTGATTTTGTCGCCGAGGTCCATGTGGCCGATGGTCCGGATGTTGTCCCACTCCATGAGCCCCCAGAGGAAGGTGCCGGCGAAGAGGAGGATAAAGGACACCTGGATGGTCAGCTTGGTGTGCAGGTTCCATTTCTTCCAGTTGAGGCCGTTCTGCTGCAGGACCATGACCACGGGGAAGCCCAGGCTGCCCAGGAAGACGCCCAGCATCAGCGGGACCAGGATCCACAGATCTGTCTCGTAGGGCACGATTCCGTCTGAATGGGGGGTGAAACCGGCGTTGTTGAAGGACGAGATTGCGTAGAAGATGCCGTGCCACACAGACTGCCAGAACGGCTCGCCCAGCGTCATGAAGCGGGGGATCAGTGCCAGGGCCAGCACACCTTCGATCACCACGGAGGTGGTGATGACGATCCGCAGGAGTGTACCCACCTCGCCCAGGCGGCCGGCGTTGTTCATGGCTTCCTGTGCAATGAGCTTGCCGCGGACGCCAAGCCTCTTGCTCACCATCAGGGCTAGCAGGGAGGCGAGCGTCAGGGTCCCCAAGCCGCCCACGAAGATGCCAATAAGGATGACCAGTTGGCCGAAGAATGACCAGTGCACCGCCGTCGAAACCACCGTCAGGCCGGTGACACACACAGCCGATACCGCGGTAAACATTGCCTGGTGCAGCGGGGTGGCCGTACCGGTCGCGGATGAGACGGGCAGCGACAGGATGAATGTGAACACCAGGCAGACCGCTGCGAACACCGTCAGGGCCAGCCGGGCGGGCGAGGTGTTGGCAATGTCGTCAACGAAGTCGCGCAGCCGCGCGAACATCCACAGGCCTTCGCGTTCCGGTGCGGCAGGGTGCCAGGGGGCCGGGTTTCGGGGCCTCGACTGGCGATCCGTCATAGGTGGCTTTTCCTTGGTAGAAACTGTTTCCTTCAGTAGTAAACCACTAATGCATGCGTAATGGCCGGGCCGGGCCGGCGGCGACCTCCGGTAGCCTGTCAGTGATGACATTCCTGCCAGGCCTCAGTCAGCCCGCGCCACCAACGATGGTTGTGTGGAATTCCGCCATGACCGCCTACGATTTTGGTCCGGTCCATCCCATGGCCCCGGCCCGCCTGGACCTGACGGCGCGACTGGCCCGGAGCCTGGGACTGTTCGACCTGGAGCACGTTTCCGTTGCCGCCCCTGAGGTCGCTTCAGACGCCGAACTGGAGACCGTCCATTCGCCCGGGTTTGTGGCCGCGGTCCGCCGCGTGAGCGCGGATCCGCTGTCGCCCGATGAAGCCCGGGGCCTGGGCACGGACGATGATCCCGCCTTCGCCGGCATGCACGAGGCTGCCGCGAGGTTGGCGGGCGGATCGCTGATGGCCGCGTCCGCCATCCTTGACGGCTCGGCCCTCCACGCCGTCAACTTCGGCGGCGGCCTGCACCACGCCGCCCGGGAGCGCGCCAGCGGCTTCTGCATCTACAACGACTCCGCACTGGCAATCCAGAGGCTGCTCGACGGCGGCATCCGCCGGGTGGTGTACATCGACGTCGACGCGCACCACGGGGACGGAACGGAAAGCATCTTCTGGGATGACCCCCGCGTGCTCACCATCTCGCTGCATGAAAGCGGACTCACACTGTTCCCGGGGACCGGCTTCGCCAACGAGACCGGCGGTCCGCAGGCCGAGGGAAGCGCCGCCAATGTGGCGCTTCCGTCGGGCACGGGCGACGCCGGCTGGCTGCGCGCGTTCCACGCCGTGGTGCCGCAACTGGTGGGTGCGTTCCAGCCCGAAGTCATTGTCAGCCAGCACGGCTGCGACTCGCACCGCCGCGACCCTCTGGCCCACCTGAACATCAGCGTGGACGGCCAGCGTGAGGCCGCAACCTCCGTCGGGAATCTTGCCGCGCGGCACTGCGAGGGCCGCTGGATTGCCACGGGCGGTGGCGGGTACAGCGTCACCGACGTCGTTCCGCGGTCCTGGAGCCATCTGATAGCCATAGCCGCCGGACGTCCCGTGCCGTTGCGGGCTGAGGTGCCAGAGGATTGGCGCGCCTATGTGCTGGCGAAGTTTGGCCGCGATGCCCCGGACATGATGGGGGATGACGTGGAGCTTTGGTGGCGGTCCTGGGAGGTCGGGTTCGACCCCAACGACGCCGTTGACCGGTCCGTCATGGCCACACGTAAAGCCGTCTTCCCCTTCCACGGCCTGGATCCCTGGTTCGACTAATTCCCCTGCACGTTCGGCCGGCGAAATAGTTGATGCCCTGCGGCGTATATGTCGCTAGGGTGGGAGGCATGGTGACAGACGACGTATTTGCCGTCATTGCGGAAGCAACCCGGCGCGACATCCTGGTATCCCTTCGCGCAGGGGACAAGGCAGTGGGGGAATTGGTGGAGGAACTTTCCGCCAGCCAGCCCACCATTTCCAAGCACCTGAAAGTCCTGCGCGAGGCGCAGCTGGTCAGCATGCGCGCACAGGGCCAGAAGCGTTATTACGCGCTCAACCCCAAGCCGCTGGAAGGCGTCATCAGCTGGCTGGAAACGTTCGACGTCGGCCGGACAGCCAGCGCCGCAGCGTCACCTGAGGCTCCTGCCGCGGAAGCCGGGAGTGAACCCGCCGCGGCACCTCACCTGCCGGATGACGCAGCCGTGGCAGCCGTCCTGGCACGCGAAGACGCAGAGCTGAGCCCCGCCGTCGTAATCCCCGGCGGTACCACCACCCCGCTCAGCGACGACACCGTGCCGCAGCAGATCGGCCGGACCGTGGGCCGCGCCGCCACCAAGGCGGCGGACCTGCTGGCCAACCTCCCGAACCTCCCCAAGTTCGGCCGCAAGAAATAACCACTTAACCCAAAGTAGGTAGCAGCACATGTCGTTCTGGGGCCCCAAAACGACATGTGCTGCTACCTAGTTGAGCGGGCGCCTTACTTGTTGAGAACGCGGACGTGGTCGGGGGTGAGCTCGGAGATTGAGCTGACACCGAGCAGGGCCATGGTGCGGGACATGTCCTTTTCCAGGATCTGGATGGCACGGTCCACGCCCGCCCGGCCGCCGGCCATCAGGCCGTAGAGGTACGCCCGGCCGATCAGGGTGAAGTCGGCACCGAGGGCCAGCGCGGCCACGATGTCCGCGCCGCTCATGATGCCGGTGTCCAGGATGATGGCGGCCTCGGAGTTGTCCGCCTTCAGGGCAGCGGAAACCTCCGGCAGCAGATGGAACGGGATGGGTGCGCGGTCCAGTTGGCGGCCGCCGTGGTTGGAGAGCACGATGCCGTCGGCGCCGTGGTCCACCACTTTCCGGGCATCCTCCACGGTCTGGATGCCCTTGACTACCAGGTTGCCCTTCCAGGTTTCGCGCAGCCAGTCCAGGTCCTCGAAGGTCAGCGTGGGGTCGAACATGGAGTTGATGAGGTCAGCCACGGTGCCGGTGTAGCGCGAGAGCGAGGCGAAGGTCAGCGGCTCGTGCGTGAGGAAGTTGAACCACCAGGCCGGGCGGTAGGACGCGTCCAGCACGGTTTTGACGGTCAGTGCCGGCGGGATGGTCATGCCGTTGCGGACGTCGCGGAGGCGGGCGCCTGCGACGGCGGTGTCCACCGTGACCATCAGGGTGTCGTTGCCTGCCTTGGCGGCGCGCTCGATCAGTTCGAGGGACCGCTCGCGGTCCGTCCACAGGTAGAGCTGGAACCAGTTGCGGCCGTTGGGGGCGGCGGCGGCCACGTCCTCGATGGAGGCGGTGCCCATGGTGGAAAGGGTATAGGGGATGCCGGCGGCTTCGGCAGCCTGCGAGCCGGCGTATTCGCCCTCGGACTGCATCATCCGGGTGAAGCCGGTGGGGGCGATGCCCACGGGCAGCCGGGAGGGCTTGCCCAGGATGTCGGTGGTCAGGTCGATCTCCGAGACGTTCCGCAGGATACCGGGCCGGAATTCGATGTCCAGGAACGCCTGGCGCGCGCGGCGCAGGGTGATTTCTTCCTCGGCCGCACCATCGGTGTAGTCGAACGGGGCCTGCGGCGTGCGGCGCTTGGCCATGTCGCGCAGTTCCCAGATGGTGCTTGCGCGCTTGAGTTTCGCGGTGCGGCTGAACTCGGGCTTTTTGAACTGCATGAGCGGGGCGAGGTCCGAGTACTTGGGGACCCGGCGCTTGAGTGCCGCAGGCACAACCGACGACGGCGTGGCGCGCGGGACGGTGTCGGTGGCTGGAATGTCCGTTGCATCCGGAGCCGGGGTGGTCTCGGGATTGTTCGGCTGGATGGTGTGGGTCATGGCTTCCTCCATTGGCGGGCCGGACGTGCCGGACCCTGCGGGTTGCGCTGTGGTCTAACCACACTGTAAGCCATGTGGTCCGACCACATCAACTACTATGGCGATATGCGTACGCACCAACTTGTCCTGACGTGGATCGAAAAGCAGCTCTCCGACGGGGAACTGAGCGTGGGCGGACGGCTGCCTGCCGAGCGGACCCTTGCTGAGAAGCTGGGCGTCTCGCGGACCTCGGTGCGGGAGGCCATCCGGATCCTGGAGGCCATGGGTGTGGTCCGGGCCGGGGTCGGTTCCGGTCCGGAAGCCGGCACCGTGGTCATCGCGGATCCGACGGCGGCGCTTGGCTCGGCGCTGCGGCTCCACGTTGCCACGCAGCACCTGCCCGTCGCGGACATTGTGGAGACGCGCGTCTTGCTGGAATCCTGGGCAGCCGCCCGGGCCAGGGCTGACGCACCCCAGCTGGAACAGGCGGCGACGCTCCTGGACGAAATGGACGCCGTCGGACACGGCAGCCGGGAGGCGGATGCCTTCCTCGCGCTGGATGTCCGGTTTCATCTTTGTCTGGCCGACGCTGCCGGCAACGCCGTGGTCAGTGCCATGATGGGGTCCCTGCGCGAGTCCATCCAAGGCTATGCCGCCACGCTGACCGCGAATCTCCCGGACTGGGACGCCACGGCGCAGCGCCTCCAGGCTGAGCACCGGGGCATTCTAACCGCCATCCGGAACGGCGACGGCGGCCTCGCGGCCAAGCTCGTCGCTGACCACATCGAGGGCTACTACCGGGAAGCCGGGGTCAGGCACGCGCCGAAGTCTTGACCCGGCATCGGGACGGCAGTCGGCAGCCGCGTTGGCGGAACACGCTCCCGCAGAGTGTCATCTCGCGGGAGCAGGATCCTTGGCTGGTTTCGCGGGGGCGGGGGTTTCCTGGGCAGCGTTCACCGGCGCGGGGCCGCTGCTGGCCCGGATTTCGAGGCGCGGCTGGTAGCGGCTGCCGGGAATCTCGAGGCCTTCTTCGCGGATCAGCGATCGCATCTGGTACCAGGCCTGGGCGCCCAGATCGGCGATGGGAACCGCGGCGGTCGTCAGGGTGGGCGTGGTGTAGCGGGCGAAGGGGATGTCGTCGAAGCCGGTGACGGAGATGTCGGCGGGAACGTTGACTCCGCGTTCGTGCAGTCCGCTCATGAGGCCCATGGCCACGAGATCGTTGAACGCCAGGATGCCAGTGGCGCCGCTGGCCAGGACCGCGTCCACGGCGTCATGGCCGGTGTCGAAGTCCGAGCCGCCGTCGAGCATGGTGACGCTTACGTGCGGGTGGCTGGCCTTGAAGGCTGCCAGCCCTTCGAGCCGGAGCCCGTTGGAGGCGCTGCCTGCCGGGCCGGCGAGGAATGCGAGGCGCGTGTGGCCGAGCCCCACCAGATGTTCCGCGAGGGCCTGGACGCCCTGCCCGTAGTCCACCACGAGGCTAGGAATTCCTGGCGCCGCCGTGGTGCGGTTGATCAGGACCAGCGGGTGCAGGGACGGTGAGATTTCCTCGAGCTCGGCGTCGCTCATGCGCGGGGCGCACAGCACCAGGCCGTCGCAGCGCCGGCGCGCCTCGCCGGCCAGGATGGCTTCCTCGCTGGAGACTTCGAAGGAATCGGCAATGAGGACCCGGTAGCCGTCCTGCGCCGCGGCCCGGCTCAGGCCTCGCAGGATTGCCTGGAACGTGGGGTTGGCCAGGTCCGGCACCACTATGCCGATGGTGTCCGTCTTGCCCAGTGCGAGGCTGCGTCCCACGGGGTTGGGCTGGTATTTGAGTTCGACGGCGGCCGCTCGGACGCGCGCCGCGATGTCCGGGTCCACCGTGAAGTTGCCGTTCATGACGCGCGAAACCGTGGCATGCGAAACCCCGGCCTTGAGGGCGACATCCGCAATGCCGATCCTGCCTGTTGCCGATCTCCTGACCATGTCCTGCCTTTCGTGTCGCGGTGTATCTTCAGCCCCGGCGGGCGCTCGCCTGTGAGTCCCGGCCCTGAGCCGTTGTTCCAAAGTCACTGTTGTGAGAAGCATATATCGCTCTCAGAAACCGATTTCCACCCGAAGCTGCGTTTCCGGGTGATGCACACGACGCGTTTCCGGGGCCAGTCGTAGAAAACGCTTTCTCCTAGAAAGAATAAGGGTTGACGGGACTGCGCGTCTATTGATAGAAATCATGTAGCGAACTGAGAAAACGCTTTCTCACCGAAAACTACGGCGACTGCAGAACACGCAGTCCCCAGAGCCACGAACGGCCATGCCCGGCCGCGTATTGAGCTTTCGAAAGGGACCCCCATGGTCAACACCGCCGAACCGAGCACCGCCGCCGATTCCAGTCCCGTCCCGTTGCCCGGCGCAGCAGCCAGCGCACGCACCGGCAGCGCAGCCGGAACAGCCCTGGAAGCCGGTGCGCGCACCAAAGCCCGCCTCGCACTGATCGGCACGGGCGGCCGCTCCGAGATGTACATCCGCGCCGTTTACGGGAAGCACGCCGACACCGCGGAGCTCATTGCCTTCTCGGACCTCAACCCCGGCCGCGTGGAGTACTACCAGAAACTCATCCAGGAACTGGGGGCGCCCGCTCCCGTGGCTACCTTCGATCCCGCGGACCTCACAGCGTTCATCCAGGCGAACAGCATCGACCGCGTCGTGGTGACCACGCCGGACTACACCCACGCGGACTACATCGTGGAGGCACTCGAGGCGGGTGCCGACGTCGTGGTCGAAAAGCCGCTGACCATCGACGCTGACGGCTGCCGCCGCATCACCAAAGCGGTGGCAGAGACCGGCCGCAACGTGGTGGTCACCTTCAACTACAGGTATTCGCCGCGCAACAGCGCACTCAAGGAGATTATCCAGAGCGGCGTGATCGGCAAGGTTACATCCATCGACTTCAGCTGGGTCCTGGACACCGTCCACGGCGCAGACTACTTCCGCCGCTGGCACCGTGAAAAGAAGAACTCCGGCGGCCTGCTGATCCACAAGGCATCGCACCACTTCGACCTGGTCAACTGGTGGATTGACGATGTTCCCGAGCGGGTCTTCGCCTCCGGCGGGCTGCAGTTCTATGGCGACAGGAATGCCGCCGAGCGCGGACTTGGTCCCCGTCCGGAACGCGGAACGCCCGACGCCGGAAGCCCGGGTGCGCGGGACAGCTCAGCCGAAAAGGACCCCTTCGCGCTGGACCTCCGTGACGATGAGCGGCTCAAGGCACTTTTCCTGGACAACGAACACTATGACGGGTACCGCCGCGACCAGGACGTCTTCACCGGCGGCATCACCATCGAGGACAACCTTGCCCTCGTGGTCGAATACCAGGGCGGACCGCGGCTGAGCTACTCCCTGAATGCCCACAGCCCGTGGGAAGGCTACCGCGTGGCCGTCAACGGAACCGAAGGCCGGGCTGAACTGGAGGTGGTGGAACGCGCCGCGGTGGTCAGCAGCACCGATAAGAAGCTGGTGGTGGACCCGAGCGCCACACCCATCGAGGAGGAGGACGCCGTCCGCCGCATCGGCGAACGCCTGGTGGTCCAGCGCCACTGGGAAGCAGCCTATGAGGTGCCCATCGTCAACGGCGAGGGCGGCCACGGCGGCGGCGACGCGCTGCTCCTCTCGGACCTGTTCAACGGTCCCGGCGAGGACCCGCTGGGCCGCCCGTCCGGCTACCTCGACGGACTCCGTTCTGTCTCCGTGGGCATTGCCGGCAACCGCTCCCTGGAATCATCCCTCCCGGTCCGCATCGAGGACCTTGACCTCGGCGCCGACCTCCGCCGCGCCTAGCCCCCGCTCTGACTCGCTGACCGCCGTGGGCCTGACCCGCGCAATCCTGACCTACTAAGGAACCACCATGAGCAAAATCTTTGTCACCGGCGGCTCCGGCCGCCTCGGCCGCAGCGTAGTGGCCGGCCTCACCGAAGCGGGCCATCAGGTCATCTCGGTGGACCGCGACTCGATCCCGGCCGACCAGCTGCCCGCCGGCGTCATACAGGAGACCGGCGACCTGCTGGCGCCGGGGGAGGCGCTGCGCCTCCTCCGGAAGACCGCGCCCGACGCCGTCATCCACCTTGCCGCAATCGCCGTGCCGTTCAGCGCGCCCGAGGACGTCATTTTCGCCACGAACACGCGTCTCGCCTATGCCGTGATCAGTGCGGCCACGGAACTGGGGATCGGCAAGATCGTCACGGCCAGCAGCCCCACAGTGCTGGGCTATGGATCGCCGGCCGGCTGGTTGCCGGACAGCTTCCCGCTGGATGAGTGCACCGCGCCCAAACCGTGGAACGCCTACGCCCTGTCCAAGCTCATCGCCGAGCAGACCGTGCAGATGTTCGCCGCAGCACAGGGTACGAAGATCCGGTACGCCGCTTTCCGCCCCTGCTACGTCATCTCGCCCGAGGAATGGGACGGCGCCCCCACCCAGCAGGGCCATACCCTTGCCGAACGCCTTGCCGACCCGGCCCTGTCCGCGCCCGCGCTGTTCAACTATGTGGACGCCCGTGACGTCGCAGATTTCCTGGACATCCTCCTGCAGAAGATGGATTCCATCCCCAACGGCGAAACCTTCTTTGTCGGTGCCGCTGACGCCCTGGCCACCGCACCGCTGGCGGAGCTGATGCCCCGCTTCCTGCCGGGAAGCGAAGCGCTCGCCGACGGACTGACCGGCACCAGCCCCGCTTTCGCCATCACCAAGGCCCGTGAGCTGCTGGGCTGGGAGCCCAAACGCAGCTGGCGGACCGAACTCAAAACAAACACCCACCTCAATGACGAGACGTCCGCTTCACTGGTCACAGCCGGAGCCGGGTCCAAGGAGACACCATGAAATTCGACGGCGTCCTGTTCTTCCCTGTCACCCCGTTCACGCCCGAAGGCGCCGTGGATGTTGACCTTCTCAAGGAGCACATCAGCTCCCGGCTTCCGTACGGCCCGGGCGGTGTGTTCCCCGCCTGCGGCACCGGAGAATTCCACGCCCTCAGCATCGATGAGGTGCGCACCGTGGTAACGGCTGCCGTCGAGGTTGTGGCAGGGAAGGTGCCGGTGGTTGCCGGCGCCGGCGGGCCGCTGGGCCATGCACTTGCTGCCGCCCGGGTGGCGGAGGAGGCCGGCGCCGACGCACTCCTGGTCCTGCCGCCGTACCTGGTCACCGGCCCCACCGATGGCCTGGTGGCCTACATCGAAGCAGTGGCGGACGCCAGCAGCCTCCCGGTGATCGTGTACCACCGCGGAAACGCCAGGTTCACGGCCGCCTCCGTCGCCAGGCTGGCGGCCAACCCCAAAGTGGCGGGCTTCAAGGACGGGCTCGGCGACGTGGGCCTCGCCCAGGAAATTGTGTCCGCCGTGCGCGCCACGGGACGCGAGGACTTCGCGTTCTTCAACGGCCTGCTGACCGCCGAACTGACGCAGGGTGCCTACCGCGGCCTGGGCATCCCGCTCTATTCGTCAGCTGCGTTCGCCATGGCTCCGGAGATCGCCAAGGCGTACTACGACGCCTACGTGGCCGGTGACGAGGACCGCCGCAACGCGCTGCTGGAGGGGTTCTACGCTCCGCTGGTGCGGCTCCGCGACCAGACTCCAGGCTTCGGCGTCTCCCTGATCAAGGCCGGGCTTCGCCTGGGCGGGCTGCCTGTGGGCCCCGTCCGTCCGCCGCTGGTTGACCCCACTGAAGACCAGCTGGTCCAGCTGAAGTCCATCCTGTCCAGGGGCTACGAGCTGGCTGGCCGCTGATGAGTGCGCCCGCAATGGCTTCCGTCCGGACTGCCCCGGTGATTACGGGGCTGTCCACCCGGCTCCTGACCGTCCCCCTGCGCCGCAGCTGGGGAGCGGACGCGCCGGAAAACCATGTGATCGTTACGGAAATCCAGACGGACGACGGCGGCGCGGGGCACGGTTTTTCGTGGACGCCCACCATTGGGCCGCGAGCCGTCAAGGCCCTCCTCGACTACGACATCGCACCTTTTGTGACGGGGCTTCCCGCACATCCGGAGACGGTGTGGGACGCGCTGTGGAAGCGGCTGCATGAGGCAGGCGGCGGGGGAGTGACCACCATCGCGATGGCCGGCGTCGACCTCGCCCTCTGGGACCTCCAGGCCCGCGGGGCTGCCACCTCGGTCACGGGTCTGCTGGGCCAGCGGCAGGAGTCCGCCGAGGTGTACGGCTCCGGCGTGAACCTGCACTACACGCTTGAGGAACTGGTGGCACAGACCGAACGCTGGGTGGCCGCCGGGCACCGTGCCGTCAAGATCAAAGTGGGCAAGCCGGACATCCGCGAGGATGCCGAGCGCGTTGCGGCCGTCCGTTCCGTGCTCGGCCCGGACCGGAAGCTGATGATCGACGCCAACCAGCGCTGGGACCTGCCCGCCACCTTCAAGGCATTGGACGTGCTGGCGGAGTACGGGCTGGAATGGCTCGAAGAACCCCTCCGCGCGGACGACCTCTGGGCGTACCGCAGGCTGCGGAAGCACTCAACCGTTCCCATTGCCCTCGGCGAAAACCTGCACACCATCTACCGCTTCCGCGATTTCATCGAGGCGGAGGCGGTGGACATCATCCAGCCCAACATCATCCGGGTAGGCGGCATCACACCGTTCCGGCGGATCGTGGAGCTGGCCCGGACCAACAGCATCCGGGTCATGCCGCACCTGCTGCCCGAACTGTCCGGGCAGCTCGCCCTCACACTGGCCGAAGCCACCCTGGTGGAGGACGTGGAGGACGCGTCCTTCGAGCAGTTGGGCATCCTGGCGGGACCGTCACCGGTCCGCTTCAGCAACAGCCAGGTGGCGCTGACGGACCAGCCGGGGCTGGGTTTCCGCTTCCGCGACTCCCCGCAACCCTCTCTCACTTAGTGTGCATTAAATCCAAACGATCTCTCACTTATGTGGCTTTAGGCCAAACGCTCTCGCAGTCGATGCCACTTCACCGAATAACGCTCCCGCAGTCACAGACTGCGGGAGCGTTATTTGCGTTCGGGTTTTGTTCGTGTTCGCTTCCTGATGAAGACAGGCCACGCGTTCCGAGGTCCAGGAAGTGAGAGAGGATCGCCGGAAAACCCACATCAAGTGAGAGAGCGTCGCCGGAAAACCCACGTTAAGTGAGAGAGCGTTCCGGGGTGGGGGCGGGTGGGGGCAGGGGGCTACAGCTGCAGGGTGACCGGCCGCCGCAGGCCGTTGACCGTCGTAGTCGGCCAGCGGTCATCCACGGTCAGGACTTTGAGGCCCGACTCCATGAGCTGCACGGTGTCCTCGATCTTCACTCCCGGTCCCGAGGGGTTCCACGTAAACGGCTGGCCCATGACCACGGTGTCGGTGACCGCGGCGGTGACGCGCGGGTCCCGCCCCGCATATCCGGCCGGGCCGCCCTGGTGGTGCTGCTCCCACTGATCTGCGCCGAAACCGTGCCGGACGTATGCTGCCTGAATCTCGCCGAAAATCGCATCCAGCCGGGCGCCGGGAACGGTCGCATCGAAGATATCCGCCTCCACCGCCGCGATGCGGGCCTCGGCGTCGAGCTCGTCAGGCGTGCCGGCGTCGAACCTTACCCAGCGGGTGATGTTGGCAACCAGGCCGTCCCGGCGGGCGCACATCACGGCCATGGCACGGCGGCCCAAAGGCGAGTGTGTAGCCAGCGGGTGGCGGAACTCGCTGCGGGAGCTGCCATTGCACAGCAGCACCAGCGGCTCAGCACCTGCCGCCACCACACGGCCGGCCAGCGCGGACACCAGCTCGAATTCCGTGGTGTCCGGCCGTGCGTCGGACAGGACATCGGTCATGATGCCCGCGAGTTCCGCACAGAGGTGGGCGTAGCGTGCGCTCTCGCCCGGCAGCAGTTGCTGACGGGCTGCCCGCAGCTCGGTTGCCACCGCGGTTTCGGCGAGCGGGGCTCCAGTGCCCGAAGAACGCCCGACGGCGGCAGCAGCCTCGTGCAGATTCCCGTACCAGGGCACCGCGTGGAGTGAGACTCCGGCAGGAAGCTCCTCGGCGGCTATCCGGCCGGCCTCGTTGTTGAACGTCACGAGGTGGTCGCCGTCACGGTCCACGAGCAGCGCGGCGATGGGATCGCCGGCCAGGCTGATGTGCACGCGGCTGCCGTCGAGATACCAGGTCAGTGCCGTGTGTGTTGTCAGCAGCAGCGAGTCCTGCCCCTTGGCATCCAGGATGTCCAGGACCCTGCGCCGCTTGATGGCACGGTCCCCGGCCGAGGCGGGTGCCGTGCGGCGGAACTGGTCCGCGGGGTCTGCGTCTGCATTCAGCCGGGACGGCGGGATGGCGACGGTGGTCTGGCTCATGATGTGGTCCCCTGTGGTCTGGTCAAAGTTTTGATATCAGGGTCTCGATGTCTTCGGTGCCCAAGAACCCGTCGGCGATACACACGGTGACGCTCCGGCGGACCGGTGTGCCGGGCTCGGCAATGACCGGCGCATCCCAAGCGAGCGACTGCCCCACGCCCGGGTAACCGTCCACGCGCACAAACCACGGGTCATGGGAGCCCCCAGCGGCGACGAACACCAAAGTGGCGGCGCTGCCGGCAAAAGCGCCGGACCAGGCAAGCCACGGCGTCACGGTCCCGTGCACGGCTGACTCGCCGGTCAAGGTATTCCCGGCTGTATCTGGAGCCCACACGGTGGCCCCTGCACATTCCGGCAGTCGCCAGAAAAATCCGCCGTAACCGCCTTGGGCGCGGCCGTTGGAGCCCGGGCTGCCCAGGCTGACGGGATGGCGGCCGGCGGGGGAGAGCGCGAAGTCCAGCGTGAGCCGCCAAACGGAAGGCCCGACGGCGGCCCACGTCCAGGTGCGCTGTTCTGTCAGGATGGGAGCGCCGTCGGGACCGTTCCACGACAGTTTCTCCGCCAGGGAACCATCCCGCTCGAGCGGTTCACCCAACCGGACGATGCTGCCGTGATCCGGGCGCCAGACGTATTCGCCCGCCGCGCGGGTATAAGTGCGGCCGCCCCAGAAGTTGACGCCGTCCACATCCTGCAGAGCCACGCCGACACCGAGATGCCACACGTGGTCGAGCGGCTGGTGATCCGTGACGACGGTTCCGGCCAGCGTGCGGACGGGATGAAGGTAGGGCCGCGGAGAGGAAACGGAGCGGATGCGGCTGCCGTCCTGGTAGGCGGCCACAGGATGACCGTCCAGGACGAAGCTTCGGGACGCCGGAAGGCTGCGTGCCCACGGAACGCCCAGTTCCGCGAAGGTGGCCTGTGCCTTGGCCGCGCGGTCCATCACCTCGGGAAGATTGTGGACGACAGGGTGCGCGTCGTCACCGTCGCCCTCCCAGGTGACATGATCGGCGCCGATTTCCTGGGGCTCCGGGGACGTCCGGATGGCTTCGAGTACCGACGTGAACGCGCCGGTATCCGCCAGGGAACACAGCAGCGGAGTCCCGGTCTGCCGCGCGGCGAGCAGGTTCTCCAGCAGATCGGTCCGGCCGAAGGTTTCACGGCGCTCGCCGCCGCTGGTGGTGGTGACCACCTCGTCTTCGGTGTAGAAAAACGTGATGTCGCCCAGCGTGCCGTGGACCGTCACCGAGGGATTCTGCTGTTCCGGGGCGCAGAGCGTGAGGGCGCACAGCAGTGTCCGGCCGGCGGTGGTGCGGACGCGGATTACCGAAGTGTCATCGCTCTGGGTGGTGTGGGCACGGTAGAGGTCGGTCTCCACGGAAGCCACATCTGCGGTGGTGTGCGCGCCTGCCATGTGGAGTCCGGTGGCTACCGCATGTGCCAGCGCGTTGGTGGCCACGCCGTCCACCACATCGGTGCCGTCCAGGCTGCGTTTGCCGGCCCAGCGCGAACGCGTGAAGTACCCCCTGGTCCGCACCCACCTGCCCTGGGCGCTCAGCCCCAGGACGTCGCCAACCTCGCCAGAGTCGATGGCACTGCGGATCGCGGGGAGGGCGTGCGATCCCAGGCTCTGGAACCCCACTTGGACCAGCTGTCCCGACGCATCCGCCGCGGCCAGCAGGTCCTGGAACTGTCCCATGGACGCCACCGGGGGCTTTTCCACGTAAATGTCGGACCCGGCCGAGAGCGCGGCCAGCGCAAGCGGTGCGTGCGTCTGGATAGGCGTGGCAAGAATGACCACATCAGGGGCGGGGCCGGCGGCCAGAAGCTGATCCAGTGTGTTGAAAACCGCCACAGAACCGGGGAGAGTGCCGTCCTGCGGGGGGTGGGGATCGGCCACTGCCACGAGCTCGACGACGCCGGCCGCCTGAAGCCTGGTCAGGTTGGCCCGGTGCCGCTCGCCAAAGCCGTGCACGCCTACCAGGGCGACGCGCGGAGGCGCCGTGGGGGCGGTAGCCCCGGGCACGACGGTGTGGCGGGCGGCCTGCTTGGCCGATTGCTGAATCATCAGGATCCTTGGGGCTAGTGGTGAACGGGGCTGGGAGGAGGTGACGTCGTCGTACGTTTACTCCCGGTGTCATTCCCATTACAGACTTCTGGCGCAGAAACGTCACTGTTAGAGGCAGACAAAGCCGGTGGCTGAGTCAGCGAACCCGTTTCGGAAAACGCTTTCTCAAAAATTAGCAAAAGCCTGTACAGCAGTCAAGAAACCGTTTACTTTGGTAGGGAACCGCTTTCCCGCAGACCGCGGGACGGTGGCAGGATCCGGGCCGGCGCCTCTTAGCCGGATGCGGACAGAATCCGCCATCGGAAGCGGTATGGCAACGGATCGCATGGGTTGATGACCCGGTTGCGGTCATCCGATCTGCGGGTCCACCCGGACTGCGCACTCAACCGAACCGGCGGATTCACGCTGCCAGGAGCGATCAACACCACGTGGAGGGCCACGATGACCAAAGGAGACCATATGGCCGCTAACCAGAAACCCGGGGCTCTGCGCCCGGCGGGACCGTGCCCGGAAGGCGTGCTGGCCACAGCAGCCCGGCGGGGCGACAGTAAGGCGCCGGCATGAGCGCCATCAGCGAACTCTCAACGCTCAAGCGCCGCAAGGGTCCGATGACCGCCGAGGAGAAGAAAGCCAACGGCCGGGACAACAAGGCCGCGTACATCTTCCTCCTGCCATGGCTGGTTGGCCTGGTGGCCATCACTATCGGCCCGATGCTGATGTCGCTGTACCTGTCCTTTACGGACTACAACCTCCTGCAGTCGCCGGAATGGACCGGCCTGGATAACTTCATCCGGATGTTCACCGATGCCCGGCTGCACAATTCGCTGGGCGTCACATTCACCTACGTCTTTGTTGGTGTGCCGCTGCAGCTCGCTGTAGCCCTGCTGATTGCGCTGGTGCTGGACAAGGGCCTGCGCGGCCTGCCGTTCTACCGTTCGGTCTTCTACCTGCCGTCCCTGCTGGGCGGTTCGGTGGCAGTTGCCATTCTGTGGAAGCAGATCTTCGGCACTACCGGCCTGGTCAATCAGGCGCTCGCCCTTGTTGGTATCCAGGGCCCGGGTTGGATCTCCGACCCGAGCACGGCGTTGGGCTCCATTGTCCTGCTGCACGTGTGGACCTTCGGCGCCCCCATGATCATCTTCCTGGCCGGCCTACGGCAGATCCCGGTGATGTACTACGAGGCCGCCAAGGTTGACGGCGCCACCACGCTTCAGCAGTTCTGGAAGATCACGCTGCCGATGCTCAGCCCCATCATCTTCTTCAACCTTGTGCTGCAGATCATCGGATCGTTCCAGTCCTTCACCCAGGCGTTCATCGTCTCGGGCGGCAACGGCGGGCCGTCGGACTCCACGATGTTCTTCACGCTGTACCTGTACCAGAAAGGCTTCGGCCAGTTCGACATGGGCTATGCCTCGGCCATGGCCTGGTTCCTGTTGGTCATCATCGGTGTATTCACCGCCATCAACTTCATCGCTGCAAAGTATTGGGTTTTCTATGACGACTAAACTTGAGACGCTGCCCGCCCCGGATAAGAACAACGCCGGCGCCGGTACGCCAACGAACCACCGCAAGCCCAGGAAGGCCCGCGAATCCCGCGGAACCCTCGCGTTCAGCCGCTCGGCCCGCACCAAGGCGCTAATCAAGCACGCCATCCTGATCCTGGCCGGCGGACTGATGATCTACCCGCTGCTGTGGATGGTGGTCTCCTCGCTGCGGCCCAACGACCTGATTTTCAAGGATCCCGGACTCTGGCTGAGCACTCTGGAAATGAGCAACTACACGGACGGCTGGTCCGCGCTGACGCATCCGTTCGGGCATTACATGCTCAACTCGGCCATCGTGGTGATCGGCTCCATCCTGGGCAACCTCATATCGTGCTCGATGGCCGCCTACGCGTTTGCCCGGCTGCAGTTCACCGGCAAGAAGCTGTTCTTCGGCATCATGCTGCTGACCATCATGCTGCCGTTCCACGTGGTGATTGTGCCGCAGTACATTCTGTTTTCGCAGATCGGCTGGGTGAACACGTTCTGGCCGCTCATCGTGCCCAAGCTCCTGGCAACTGACGCATTCTTTGTCTTCCTGATGGTCCAGTTCATCCGCGGCATCCCGAAGGACCTCGATGAGGCTGCGCGGATCGACGGCGCCGGCCACCCGCGAATCTTCCTGCGGGTGATCCTGCCGCTGATGGTGCCGGCGCTGGCAACCACCACCATCTTCACCTTCATCTGGACCTGGAACGATTTCTTCGGCGCCCTCATCTACCTGACCGATCCGGACATGTTCACAGTCCCCGTAGCTCTTCGCGCCTTTGTGGATGCGCAGTCCGCCACCAGCTGGGGATCGCTGTTCGCGATGTCCATCGTCTCGCTGCTGCCGGTGTTCCTCGTGTTCCTCTTTGGCCAGCGGTTCCTGATCAAGGGCATCGCCACCACGGGCATCAAATAACCTCTTGTAATACAAGTCACACACTTGTAGCATTAGAACAAGAAAACGCTTTCTCATCCATTCCTCCTCACGAGATCAAAGAAGATCGGAGTACCCAGTGCCTCTTTTTCCCCGCTCTGACGCTGCTGTCAACCAAAGTCCGGCAGCTGCGTCGCCCTCCGGCGCACGCCGCCGCTTCCGTAAGACAGGCGTGGTAGCCGCGGCAGCCGCCGTCGTCATAGCCCTTAGCGCCTGCGGCGGGGGAGCCGCCCCGCAGAGTGACGGCGGACCCGTTGAACTGCGCTTCTCCTGGTGGGGGAGCGACAAGCGGGCCCAGGTCACACAGGCCGCCATCGCCGCCTTCGAGGCAGAGAATCCCAACATCAAGATCAAGCCCGAGTACGGCGACTGGAGCGGATACTGGGACAAGCTGGCCACCCAGGTTGCTGCCAACGATGCCCCGGACATCATCCAGATGGACGAGAAGTACATCACCGAGTACTCAACCCGCGGTGCGCTCCTGGACCTCTCCAAGTACGAGATCGACACGTCAAAGCTTGACGAGGCAGCCCTCAACGCCGGCAAGAGTGAGAAGGGCCTGACGGGCATCGCGGCCGGCATCAATGCCGCCACCATTCTGGCCAATCCGGAAGTCTTCAAGGCCGCCGGGGTTGAACTCCCGGACGACACGACCTGGACCTGGGACGACTTCGCGCGCATTTCCGCCGAAGTGACCGCCAACTCGCCGAAGGGCACCTACGGTGCCGCCGCCTATGGCACGGATGAAGCCTCGCTCGGCGTCTGGCTCCGGCAGAACGGCAAGTCCCTGTACACCTCCGACGGCAAGCTCGGCTTCGAGCCGGGCGACATCGCCGGGTGGTGGGCAAACCTGAAGGAGCTCAGCGAGAACAAGGCTGTGCCCACGGCGTCTGAGGTTGTGGAAGCCGAGGCCGCCCCGCTCGATCAGAGTGGCCTGGCCGTCGGCAAGAACGGGCTCGCGTTCTGGTGGTCCAACCAGCTGCCGGCACTGGAGAAGGCTGCGGGTTCGGACCTGCAGATCCTCCGCTTCCCGTCCACCACGGGCAAAGCTGCCGACGCGCAGCTCTGGTACAAGGCTTCCCAGTTCTGGTCGGCTTCATCGCGCACCAAGCACCCTGAGGAAACCGCCAAGTTCATCAACTTCCTGGCCAACAGTGAAAAGGCCGGCGAGGCCCTGCTGGCAGACCGCGGTGTGTACCCCAACTCGGACGTCCGCGCAGCGATCGAGCCGAAGCTCACCCCCGCCGATATCAAGGTGGTCAAGTTCATCGACCAGATCAAGGATGAGCTCGGCGACGCTCCCGCACCGCCGCCGAAGGGCGCCGGCGCCATCCAGGAGATCGTCAAGCGTTACACCTCCGAAGTCCTCTTCAACCGACTCTCCACTGACGACGCGGGCAAGAAGGCACACGACGAAATGAAGTCCGCAATCAGCTAAGGAGCGCGCCAGTGCATCCCTCCGGGCGCCTCTGACGGGACCTGGGGCGCATGCAGGAAGCGTACGACGGCGGGTTGTCACCACTGCCCCGGCCGGAACCTTTGGGTTTCGGCCGGGGCAGCCGTATTTAAGGACGTTGCCCCGCAAGAGTGCTTCTTGAGACCGGGTCGACAGTGCCCGCGGAGTCGTGGCGGGTTTGCTGGCTGGATGTGGCCATAGACCGGAAGCGGTGCGCGTGATCCACTTGGTGCACGTCACATCATTGGGGGAAACATGAAGGCATCCAACCGGCTGAGCAGGCGCGCTGTGGCGCCCGCAGCACTTTTGGCGTTAGCGCTCCTGGCGACGGGTTGCGCCGAAGGTGTGCCGGGAGGAGGTACGACGCCGCAGACGTGGACTCTTTCAGCTCCCGCCGAAACCGGCGTACCCACTGCACCCGCAGACGCTTCCTCGCCGTCGGGGCAGGCCTCGGGTGCACCGGTGCAGGCGATCGCCATTCCTCTGGGTAAGCGTGTTGACTATGTCGAGGCCAGGTTGCCGATCAACGGATACTTCGCAATGCCGGGTATGGAAATTACGTATGACGCCTCAGAATCCGTGGGTGTGGTCATAAAGTACGAATGGGACCTGGACGGGGACGGAAGCTACGACCGGACCACTAACGCTCCGGTCCTCAAGCACACCTACGCCGCAGAATTTGAAGGACTTATGATTCTCCGGATCACCGGCATTGCCGGTGGTACGGACACGTTGGAGACGCCAGTTCGCGTCAGCACTGCACCGTCGCACCCGCGGCTGGCAGCGCCGTCTAATGTCCGTGTCGAAGTTCTCTCTACGGTGGGGCGGATCAGTGAGGTCAAGGTCAGCTGGGAGTCTGCTGATCCGGCGGTGTACCGGTGGGGAGTGACCATTGACGGCTACCCGGCAGGCGTCGTTGAAGGATCGGCCCGCTCAGTCAACGTGACAGAGGTACATCGCGAAAAGGATGTCCTGATTGAGGTCCTGGGCTTTACGTCCGACGGTGCCATGGGGGAGCGGGCGGGCCCGGTCCTGGCCGCAGCGGCCGAGTAGTGGTCTGCTCCCCGAATTCCTGGTGATACCGGATTCCCACCCACTGGAGTGATTGTCGTGTGTTCCGGCGGCATGCCACTTAGGCGTGGACCGGTGCTTATTCGCGTGGGGGTGGTTTGAAGTAGTGGTTTTGTTGGGGTTTTTGGGTGGGGTCGATGTGGCGTGGGGGTGTGAACCAGGGGGTGCCGTTGGTGGTGTGGATGGTCCATTGTTCTTTGTGGATGAGGTGGTGGTGGTGTGAGCAGAGGAGGACGCCGTTGGTGGTGCTGGTGGGGCCGTTGTGTGACCAGTAGGTGATGTGGTGGGCTTCGCACCAGGGTGCGGGGATGGTGCAGTTGGGGAAGGTGCAGCCTTGGTCGCGGGCGGTGAGGGCGAGGCGTTGGGCGGGGGTGAAGAGGCGGGTTTTGCGGCCGAGGTCCAGGATTTCGCCATGGGTGCCCAGGAGGGCGGGGATGATGTCGGCGTCGCAGGCGAGTTTGCGGATGGTGGCGGCCGCGGCGGGTCCGGTGAAGATGAAACTCCCCTTGCCTGGGCCCGGGTCTGCTCCTGTGCCTGTGCCTGTGCTGGCCGGACCGGTGTCGGTGCCGGTTTCCGGGGCTGGGAGGTGGGGGAGGAGGTCCTGGTAGTTGATGGTGGCGATGATTTGGGGGCGGTTCCCGCCTGCGGTGGGGAGTTTGTTGGTGGTGAGGGCTGCTTTGAAGGCGGTGATGATGCCGTCGAGTTGTTTTTGGGGCCGGGTGCGCCGGTCCAGGTCCACGTTATTGTCCTGCCACACGCCGGTGTCCTGCCGCCCGCCCTGCCTTGTCCCGTCGGGGTTTCCCATGCTGGTGGTGGGGTGGGTGCGGGGGTTGGTGGCGGCGTTCATGATGGTGGCGAAGTGTTCGTATTGGTCGGTGGTGGCGAAGATTTCGAGGTGGTGCAGGCCGTGGCGGGGTTTGCGGATGAACGCGCCTTGGGTGTGGCGGAGGGCTTCTTCGGTGGGTTCGGTGCCGTCGGCGTCGAGGGTGTCGGCCCAGCGGCGGGCGAGGCGGGCGAGGAAGTCGGGGTCGGTGGTCGCGGCGGCGCGGGTCAGGTCGTGTTCGATCCGGTCCAGGGTCTCGGCGGTGGTGTGGTGTGTGAGGCGGTCCAGGGTGGCGCTGATGATGGTCCCGGCCCGGGAGGACATCACGGGCCCGGACCCTGCCGGGAGCTCAAGGGGGTTCAGGGTTTCGGTGCCGGGGTCTGTCGTGCCGCTGGTGGGGGTGAGGGCTGCGGCGAGGTGTTCGCGGGCCGGTGGCAGGGTGTCGCCGGTGAGGGTGGTTTCGGGGAGGATGGCGTGGGCGAGGTGGAGGCGGCGTTTGGCTTCGCCGCCACCGATCCGCAGCCGTAGACGGAGGAATTCGGCGGTGTTTTTGCAGCCGTCGTCTGCCGGTGATCCGGACGCAGGAGCAGGAGTGCCTGTGCCGGCGGGCCAGGCTGCGTCGGTTTCGGTGACGGTTTCGATGCCGGTTTCGATGCCGGTGCTCTCCCAGCCGGTGGTCCAGGACCTGACCGCCCGGGTGGCAGCGGCGTCGGCGATGGCCTGGGTGCGGGTGCGGTCCACGGCCCCGGCGGAGAGGATCTGGAGGTATTCCACGGTCCGGGAGAGTTCTTCGGTGAGGCCGGCGTAATCGGCGGCCTCCACGTGGGAGGCCAGGGCCAGGTGGGCCGGGGCTGCGGCGGCAGCGGCGCGGACGACGCCGATCGCCGCCGCCAGACTCGCCGGCGCAGCCACGGCAGAAACGCTGCCGTTCCCCGTGAGTTGCTCCGTCAAAGCCTCCATGGGAATACTCTGCCGTGAGGCACTGACATTTAGGCCGGGGCCGGGAATGCCGGCCCGGGAACACTCGTCAGCTGTGGAGGCGGCGCGCAATTGCACGGCGGAAATGCTGCCGTTCCCCGTGAGCTGCTCCGTCATAGCCTCCATGGGAATACTCTGCCGTGAGGCACTGACATTATTGCCGGCGTCGGGCATTCCGCCTCGGGAACACTCGTCAGTTGCGGAGGCGGCGCGCAATTGCACAGCGGAACGGCTGCCGTTCCCCGTGAGCTGCTCCGTCAAAGCCTCCATGGGAATACTCTGCCGTGAGGCACTGACATTTAGGCCGGCGTCGGGCATTCCTTCTGGAAGGGGGACCGGAGAGCGTTCGGAAGCCCCCGGTAACCCTTCGAATCAGTCCTCCGCGATCACCGCAACTGAGCCGGCCTCAACCGTCCCCGCGAACGCCGAACCGGTCAGCAGGTCAATGCCCGCAGCCTCAACGGCGGCAGCAGACCGGGTGTGGTTGATGGCGAACAGGTAGCTCCCGCCCGAGTCGGCGCGGCGGCGCACGAGCTCCACCCCGGCGTCGGCCGCAGCAGCGGGGGCAACTCCGGATTCGGCCAGCAGCCGGTCCACGAGCGCCTCGATGCCGGCATGGTCCGGGAACGTCGCCAAGTACCAGGCAGTACCGGAGCCGGCAGCATGACGGGTCAGGGAAGGCACGCCCTCCAAGGGATATTCAGCAAAAGTCTGCACGGCCTCGGCCCCGGCAAGATGGACGTGCTCACTCCAGATGCTGGACACGCCGCCGTCGCTCAACTTCAGCTGGCTGCCAGCCAACAGCGGATGGAATTCCTCCACCCGAATGCCCAGCAGGTCCCGGAAGGCACCCGGGTAGCCGCCGAGCCGCACATGGTCGTTCTGGTCCACGATTCCGCTGAAGTACGTCACCAGCACCGTCGCGCCGGCGGACGCAGCAGCCGCGATGTTGGAGGCGTCGGCATCGGACACAGCGTACAGCGTGCATACCAGCACCAGGTCGTAGGCCTCAAGCGGGGCTGAAGGATGCACCATATCCACGGATACGCCCCGCAGGAACAGCGACCGGTGGAAGGCCCGCAGCAGGTCCAGGTATCGGACGTCTTCGCTCGGCTTTGAATCGATTTCGCTTGCCCACCAGGCCTCGTAGTCGAACACGATCGCCACGCGCGATTCCACTCGGGATCCGCGGACCGGCGCAAGCCGCTTCAGGGCGGCGCCGAGTCCCACTACCTCGCGCCACACCCGCGTGTCCCGGCCGCCGTGGGGCACCATCGCCGAGTGGAATTTCTCGGACCCGGCGAAGCTTTGCCGCCACTGGAAGAACATCACGGCGTCTGCGCCGCGGGCCACGTGTGCCAGCGAATTGCGCAGCATCTCGCCCGGCAGTTTGGGCTGGTTGCGCGGCTGCCAGTTGACGGCCGACGTCGAATGTTCCATCAGGATCCACGGGTCCCCGCCCGCAATTCCCCGGGTGAGATCCGCGCTGAATGCCAGTTCGATGTGCCGTTCGGGATCCGCCGCCACGAGGTAGTGGTCGTTGGCGATGACGTCCAGATCCTTCGCCCAATCGAAGTAGTCCAGAGCTTTGGTGGCGCTGGAGGCCATGAGGTTGGTGGTAGCCGGAATGCCGGGGGTGACCTCCCGCAGGACCGACACCAGTTCCCGGTAATAGTCCATCAGGGCCCACGAGTTGAACCGCTGGAAGTCCAGTTGCTGGCCCGGATTGAGTGTTGAAGGCGCGACGCCCGGCGGCAGAATCTCTTCAAAGGAACCGTAGTTCTGGGACCAGAACGCCGTTCCCCACGCTGAGTTGAGGGCATCGATGCTGCCATATCGCCGCTCCAGCCACGCCCGGAAGGCCGCCGCGTCCTCGGCTCCGTAGAACTCGGAAACGTGGCAGCCCAGTTCGTTGTCCACATGCCAGAGCGCCAGAGCGGGGTGGTTTTTGTACCGCTCGGCGATGACGCGGGTAATGCCGCTGGCGTACCGGCTGTAAACGGCCGACGACGGCGTGTAGTGCCGCCGTGAGCCCGGTCCCAGCACGCTCCCGTCAGCCGTGACGGGGAGGATTTCCGGGTGCCTGCGGACCAGCCACGCCGGCGGTGCCGCCGTTGCCGTAGCCAGGGCCACCTTGATTCCGTAGGCGGCCAGGTTGTCCATTACCTCGTCCAGCCAACCGAAGTTGTACTGGCCTTCGGAGGGTTCCAACAGAGCCCAGGAGAAAATCCCGACGCTCAGGAACGTGACGCCGGCTTCCTTCATCAGCTCGAGGTCTTCGAGCCGGACGTTGACCGGCCACTGCTCCGGGTTGTAATCGCCGCCGTAAGCGATCCCTTCCACGTTGCTCCAGATACTGGCGGGGACGGAATTGCCTTGCATGGTCATTGGACTCCTTCGTCTGCGGGATGGACTAAACGTATCGCAATAACGGCCGTGGGAAAACGCTTGCCCAATCCGGGGAATGCCCGTATTGTATCGATTCAGAAAGCGTGTAAGCCAGCTCACAACCTCCAGTTGCCGGAGCGAATGGTTTTGCACAACCCGAGCAAGGAGGCTCTTATGATCAGCAGAAGAAGTTTCATCACCACGGTAGCGATCGGTTCGGCATCGGCCGCGGCTCTGGCGGCCTGCGGCTCACCCGCAGCGAGCCAGACGGGCTCTGCGGAGAACCCCGTCACCATCAACTACACCTGGTGGGGCAACGACGACCGCGCCGAGCGAACCCGCAAGGCGATTGCCCTCTTCGAGGGGAAAAACCCGGACATCAAGGTCAACGGCAACTTCACTGACTTTGCCGGCTACTGGCAGAAGCGCGCCACGGAGGCTGCCGGCGGCGGCCTGCCGGACGTGATGCAGTGGGACCTGTCCTACCTCCGGGACTACGGCCAGCGCAACCAGCTCCTGGATCTCGGCACCGTCAAGATCAACACGGACGCCTTCGAGAAGTCCCTTCTGCCGTCCGGCCAGATCAAGGGCAAGACCTACGGCATCCCCACCAGCACCAACGCGTTCGCCGTCTATTACGATCCCGCGAAGCTGGCCTCCCTGGGCATCCCGGAACCGACCGGCAAGTGGACCTACAAGGACTACAACGCGTTCCTCGCCGAGGTGGGGGCCAAGGGAAACGGTGCACTGTTCGGCGCCACCGATTACACCTCCGTCTGGTGGATGTTCAACATCTGGCTGCGCCAGAACAACATCCAGGCCTTCACCGAGGACGGCAAGCTCGGCTTCACGAAGGATGACCTCAAGAAGTGGTGGAACGTCACCGCCGAGCTCCGCGGCACCCCTGCCATCGTCTCCGAAGAACGCGTCACCCAGCTTGCTCCCAAGTCGCCGTTCGGCTCAAACGTCACCGGCTCGGAAGTCACGTGGGACAACTTCATGGCCAGTTACCTCGGTGACAGCGGCGCCAAGGAGCTCAAGCTCGTCCCGGTTCCGTCGGATGACGCGGACAACCTGGGCCTGTTCCTGAAGCCTTCCATGCTGATGGTGGCCAGCGCCAAGACCAAGTACAAGGACGCTGCTGCCCGATTCATCGATTTTATGGTCAACGATCCCGAGGTGGGTCAGATCTTCAAGACCTCCCGCGGGGTTCCCGCCTCCAAGACGCAGCGGGACGGCACCACTTTCGAAGGGACCGACAAGCTGGTTGTTGACTACGAGAAGTCCATCGAGCAGTACCTCAAGGATGCCCCCGAGCCGCCCATCGTCGGTTTCGGCACTCTCGAGTCGTCGTTCAAGCGCGTCGCCTCCGATCTGAACTACGGCAAGCTGACCGTGGACGGTGCAGCAGACGCCTGGTTCAAGGAAGCCGAAGACCTCATCAAGCAGAACGCCTGAGCAGCGTATTGCCTGCCCGACGCTCATAACTGACGGACTGAAATCGTGACTCAAAGCCCAACCCTGAGCAGGCGCCCGCCGCGCTCCGCTCCTTCGCAGCCCCGCACATCGCGCCGGCCCAGGTCCAAGCGGAGCGGGGCGGACGCCCGCGCCGGCTACACCTTCCTCTTGCCCTGGTTGCTGGGATTCATCGCCCTGACTGTGGGCCCGATGATTTCCTCGCTGTACCTGTCCTTCACCAACTACAACCTCTTTGACGCGCCCAAATGGATCGGGCTGGATAACTACGTCACCATGTTCCAGGACGAGCGGTTCCTGCAGTCCGTGGGCGTAACCGTGGGCTATGTAGTCTTCGGTACCCCGCTCAAGCTCGCGGCGGCACTGGCGGTGGCGATGCTGCTGAACAGTGCGCGCAAGGGCCAGGGTTTCTACCGCTCGGCGTTCTACGCACCGTCCCTGATTGGAGCGTCGGTCTCGATCGCGATCGTGTGGAAGGCGATGTTCGGCGATGCCGGCCCGGTGGACCAGGGCCTGTCCTTCTTCGGCATCAACCTCGGCGGCTGGGTGGGCAACCCGTCCATGACCATGGCCATGTTCATCCTGCTGACCGTCTGGCAGTTCGGCGCCCCGATGGTGATCTTCCTCGCCGGCCTCAAGCAGATCCCGGCGGACCTCTACGAGGCGGCGTCGATGGACGGTGCCGGCCCGGTGCGGAAGTTCTTCAACATCACCTGGCCCATGCTCTCCCCGGTTGTTTTCTTCAACCTGCTGATGGAAACCATCCACGCGTTCCAGATCTTCAGCTCGGCCTACATCATCTCCAACGGTGAAGGCGGCCCGGCCGGTTCCACCCTCTTTTACACGCTCTACCTGTACCTGCGCGGCTTCTCCGATTTCCGGATGGGCTACGCCTCGGCGATGGCCTGGCTCCTGGTCGTCGTGGTCGGCGTTATCACCCTCATCTTCTTCAAAACCTCCAAGTCCTGGGTCCACTACAGCGGTGATTCTAAATGACAGCTTTGGCAACCCCCACCCAGTCCATCCCGGACGACCAGGTGCCGCACTACAACCCCAAATCCGAGTCGGCCACGGCCAAGCGGGTCAAGAGCACCATCTTCCACATCGTGGCCCTCGCGCTCACCGCAGTCGTCTTGTACCCGGCATTGTGGATGGTTGCCTCAGCCTTCAAACCCAACGCCGAGATCGGTGGCGCGAACACGTCGCTGTGGTCCAACAACTTCAGCTTCGATAACTTCGTGACGGCCATGGACGGGATCGGCGGGGTCTCCACCCTGCAGTTCTTCACCAACTCCCTGGTCCTGGCCATCGGTGCCGTCGTCGGCACCATCCTCTCCGCGTCCGTCTCGGCCTACGCCTTCGCCCGGATCAAGTTTCCTGGCCGCAGCATCTTCTTCGGGATGATGATCGCCACCCTGCTCCTGCCCTTCCACGTGGTGATCATTCCGCAGTACATCGTCTTCAACCAGCTGGGCCTCGTGGACACCTACGTTCCGCTGCTGATCGGCAAGTTCCTCGCCGCTGACGCGTTCTTTGTGTTCCTCATGGTCCAGTTCATGCGCAACCTCCCGGCAGAACTGGACGAAGCGGCAAGGATCGACGGCGCCGGCCACGTCCGGATCTTCACCGCCATCATGCTCCCGCTGATGAAACCGGCCCTGATCTCCACCTCGATCTTCTCCTTCATCTGGAGCTGGAACGACTTTTTGGGCCCGCTCCTCTACCTGAACACCCCGGAAAAGTACCCGCTGCCCCTGGCCCTGCGCCTCTTCGTGGACCAGACCCAATCCTCGGACTACGGTGCCATGATCGCCATGTCCGTCCTGGCCCTGCTCCCGGTGCTGATCTTCTTCCTCGTCTTCCAGCGCTACATCGTCGAAGGCGTCTCCACCCAGGGCCTCAAGGGCTGACGGCAACGGAAATCGGATACAGAAAAATGAGCATCATGGACAGCACCAGAGCCGCCTCCGACCGGAGTGATCCCATCCCGGTGAACCGCTTCGCACTCTTTTCCGAGACCCTCCTCGCCGGGCTGCTGGTGCTGGTGCTGTCCGTTCCGCTGGTTACGATCCCTGCCGCGTATGCGGCGGGGATCGCCCACCTGGAACGGCATCTTTCGGGACGCGACGATTCCGTCCGTTCCCTGTGGACCACCTTCCGCGCTGCCCTCCCCGGCAGTTGGAAGCTGGGAATCACGACGGCGGGAGCCGGCGTCGTGATTGTCCTTAACCTGTTGCTCGCAACAGTGGGGCAGCTGCCGGGCAGTGCGGTGGTCCTTCCGGCCACGCTGGTCCTGGCAGTGGCCGGCGCGATCCTGCTCCTGCGCACTGCAGCTGCCTGGCCTGACGGTCGCGATTCCGCCGTTCCCGGCGGGGGATCCGCTGCGCCGGGAGCATGGCACTCGGCCATTAGTACCTCTAAAGCGTTGACGCTGCGTGACTGGACGGGCTCGCTCCTTCTTGCCGCGGCGCTGTTCGCGTCCGTGGTCTTTGTCTGGATGCTCGCAGCCCTGTTTGTGGTGGTTCCGGGCACGCTGATCCTGGCGGCGGCTGCGGTCAAAATGCGGTCCGCCCGCGCGTAGGAACTTGTTCTATCCGTCTCCAACCTCTTACGAGACCTTTCCATCACTAGCGAGTTGAGCCCAGTCGTGTCTTCCGACCGCCCGCAGTCCGCAGAATCCCTTCGTTCACCTCAGCCGCCGGTCCGGTGGTACCACCCGCTGACGCAGCATAACTACCGCTTGTTCCTGGGCATGACACTGGCCGGCAGCATGGGCGTGTGGATGCAGCGGCTGGCCCAGGACTGGCTGGTGCTCCAACTGACCGGCAGTCCTGCGGCGGTGGGTATCGCCGTCGCTCTGCAGTTCCTCCCCATGCTGATCGTCGGCCCGCTCAGCGGCCTGCTGGTGGATATCTTCCCCAAGCGCAGCATCATGATGGCCTGCCAGTCGGTGATCGCGCTGCTGGCCATCGGCCTGGCGGCCTGGGTGGCCAGCGGCAACATCACCGTGTGGGCCGTGTACGGAAGCTGTGTGGCGCTGGGCGTGACGTCGGCCATCGATGGGCCGGCCCGCCAGGTGTTCGTCAACGAGGTGGTGGGCGACGCCGGGCTGAGGCCCGCGATCGGCGTCAACAATGCTATCGGCCAGTTCGGTGCCATGCTGGGGCCGGCACTGGGCGGGGTGGTCATCGCGCAGGCGGGATCTGCCGCCGCCTTCGCCGCCAACGCCGTCCTTTCGCTGCTGGTGCTGGGCATGATCGCCGCCGTCCGCCCGGCGCTCCTGCACGCCAGCGCTCCGGCATCGCGCGGACGCGGTCAGCTGCTGGCGGGATTCCGGTACGTCCGCGAGCGGCCATCGCTGCTCCTGATCATTACCTTGGCCGGGCTGCTGGGGGCATTCGGGATGAACGGGCCGGTGGTCCTTTCAGCCTTCGCCGAACGGGTCTGGCACAACGGAGCGGCAGGGTTTGGCCTCTTCAATACGGTGAGCGCCGCCGGCGCTCTTGCCGGCGCACTCCTGGCTGCCCGGCTGAAGACCCTTGGCCGCAAGGGAATCGTCGCCGCCGCCGGCCTTTTTGGGCTCTCGCAGCTGATCGCCGCACTGATGCCCACGCTGGTTCTCTTCGTCGTGATGCTCGTCGTGGTGGGCCTGATGACCCTGCTATTCCTGACCAGCGCGGCCACGGCCGTGCAGCTGGAAGCCGGCCCCGAAGTCCGGGGGAGGGTGATGGCGCTCTACCTGCCGCTGCTTCTGGGCGGGCATGCCCTCGGCGGGCTGCTTGCCGGGTGGCTGACGGAGGAGTTCGGGGTGCGGACGGGACTTGTTGTCACCGGTGCGCTGGCGATGCTGTCCGCGGCCGCCGTCGGACTCTTGCTGTGGCTGAACTCGCGCCGCTCCCGGAGGTGACCATCAAGAGCGGCTGGCTGTCACCGTGCAGGTTCCATGCTCAGCCCTAACCACCACGAGTCGCCCCTCGTCTGTGAGATGCGCAGCGTTGTATCGAAACCTCCGAGGACCCCATCAGCGGAGCAGCTAATGTCGCTGCTGTTCGTATACGTGAGCCTGCAGTACCGGTCCTCAATCACCAGCCTGCCCTGCCAGCCGCTGCGCCGAATGACCTCTTCCAGGTCCGCCCGCTTCAGTGCGAGGAGACCGGGGCCGGACCATTGGCGGTACAGGGATGGGCAGGGGGCCGTGACGGCGCCGCAGGGCAGGAAGGCGGTAGCGCGGACTACTCTCCCTCCCCTGAAGTTCTCGTCGTTGCCGGGCTCGAACCGCTCAGGGACCGCGAGCTCATCCGCAATAGTCAGCATCGCGTTGGTTTTGGCGGTCTGGATGAACCCGCTGGCGAGAAGCCAGGCCCCGATCAGCAGGGCGGAAGATATTCCGACGACTACGGCACGAAGACGCTTCTTCTTTCGGGCAAGGACCAATGTGATAACGCCGGCAAGCACGGCGAGGAGAACAGCCACAACCGTATCGAGGAAGCCGACCGAGAAGTTCGAGTAATCCATGGGCGTGTCCTTTGTCCTGGGACAGCTGTCCTTGGACAGCACCCTACAGGCCGCTTCAATGCCTCCGCCGCCGGTCTCTATCCAGGCAGCGGCCAGGAAGCAGCCGCTGTCACGGTGCAGCCCAAGGCAGCCCCAGTTCGCTGAACGTCGCATGCTCCTGGGTGGCACGCTTCAATGCCTCTTCGATCCCCACCACCACGGCGTGTGCATCGTCGCCGTCACCCTCCCAGCGGACGTACTCCGGCTGGATCAGGGTGGGTTCGGGGGCTGTGCGGATCGCTTCGAGGACCAGCATAAATGCGCCGCTGTCCGAGATAGGGCTGATCAGTTCGGCGTCCCCTCCACGGTGCGCGATCAGGTTCTCGGTGAGATCGTCCCTGCCAAAAGTGGTCTCTGACTGCCCTTCTGCCGTTGTCACGACGAGGCGGTCCTCGGTGTAGTGGAAAACTGCCGTGCCTGCCGAGCCCTGCAGGGTCACGTAGGGTTCTACGGATTCGCTGGCGCAGATGGTCAGGGCGCAGGTGATGGGCAGCCCCGTAGTGGTGCGGATCCGGATTACGGACGTGTCATCTGATTCGATGTCGTTGGCGCGGTAGAGATCGGTTTCCACAGAGGCGACATCAGCTTTGGTGCGCGCCCCCGCAATCCGCAGGGCAGTTGCCACCGCATGGGCCAGCGGGTTGGTGGCGACGCCGTCCACCACATCGATGCCGTCAATACTGCGCTTCCCCGCCCACCGGGAGCGCGTGTAGTACGCGCGGGGACGAACCCAGCGACCGGTCGCGGAGATGCCCTCAAGGATGCCGATGGTTCCGTCAGCGACGAGCTCCCCGATGGCGGCCAGGGCATGCGATCCAAGGCTCTGGAAACCGATCTGCACTGCCCGCCCGGAGGCCGTGGCCGCATCAAGCAGCGTGTCGAAATCTGCCAGCGAAGCAACCGGAGGCTTCTCCAGGTAGAGGTCGGCCGAGGTGTCCAGGACCGCAAGGCCCAGTGGCGCGTGGGTCTGGATGGGGGTGGCCACAATGATGACGTCAAGGTCCGGTGCACCCGACAGGAGTTCAGCCAGTCCAGGGAAGACCGCTGCGGCCTCCGGAACGGATCCCGGTTCCGGTGGCTGGGGATCAGCCACTGCCACGAGGTCGACGACGCCGGCCTCCTGCAGGCGTTCAAGGTTCCGCAGGTGGTGCGTACCGAAGCCGTGGACACCTACCAGCGCCACCCTCGCCGGCGTCGTCGGCCTGCCGGTCAGGGGAGTGGCGGGCCTGGCCTGGACTGTCGACGGCATTGCGGGGGCTGACGATCCCATGGTGCTCCATTCCTGCCCGGGAGGGCGCAAGGGGTTTGCTTCCCAACCTTTGGGCAAGCGCTTTCCCGCATCCAGTGTGCAGCAAAGCCAGGGCGGTCGTCCAGTGTGTCTTACAGGCCCCGCCCCACCGGTCCACCCCCCCTTGCCGTAGCCCGCATGACCGGCCCTCGCCCGCATGGCCGGCCCTCGCCCGCATGACCGGTGCTCGCCCGCATGACCGGTGCTGCCCGCATGACCGGCCCTCGCCCGCATGGCCGGTGCTGCCCCACCCCGTTTGAGCGGGGCAGGGCCGCTGACGTTTCCGGGCGGAGGCGGAATCTGTGCCGCGATCTGTGTAGGGGGAGGCGCGACGGGCCGGTTGCGCGCAGGCTTGTTGCCCGCCGGCTACCCGCCGAGCGGGGCTGCCCAGTTGCCGTTGCGGCCGCTGCCGCCCGTCTGGTACTTGCCGCAGCGTGCGCATTGCCGGTACCGGCCGCCGTCGTCCGTGGTTTCAACATGCCAATCGTGACGCACGTTCTTTTTGCAGAGCAGCATCTTGAGCACGACGTTCTCCGATCCGTAAGGACCTTAGTCGGGCTTGATGTTCTGGTTGAGGCGGAAGAAGTTTGTGGGATCGTACTTGCGTTTGAGGGTCTTGAGCCTGTCGTACTTGGCGGCACCGTACGCCTGCCTGACGCGCTCCTCACCCTCTTCCATGAGGAAATTCACGTAGACGCCGGTGTGATGGGGTACCAGCGCCGACCAATAGTCCCGGGCCCACTGCCGCTCAGCATCGAAACCATCGGCGGTCTTGCTGTTGCCGTTGATGTTGAAGGTAAACCCTGCCTGGCGTCCGTTGAACGCGGTGGCATCGTTGCCAACCCGACCCACGGCACCGCCCAGCTGCCACATGGCCACGCTGGTGACGGGTGAGGTGATGCGCAGCCCGTATTCGGTGGCGATGTCAATGACGTCGTCGCTGAGGCCCGAGACATCGCAGGACCTGACGTAATACGACCAGCCGTGCGGGAACGAGGGGTTGAACATCTTCTGGTGCTCCAGGAACGGCTTCGGCCGGCAAAGATCGAGCACGGGGGACCCGAATTCCTTCAGCGGGCGCATGACCCGTTCGCCGTCATCAACCGATCCGGAATAGCATCCGACGATTGCGATAACGCGCTTGCCCACCAGTTCGGGCGGAACGATCGGCAGCGCCGGTGCCTTCCGCTGGATCGCGGCGGTCATAAGCTCATCAGGGCAGTCTGCGATCCAGTCACGATAGAAGCGCAACACCTCCGGGGCGTCCTCCATGGCCCAAAACACCGGCCCGGCCATCACCTGGGGACCCACAGGGACAAGCCGGAACTCGAACTCGGTGACGATGCCGAAGTTCCCGCCCCCGCCCCGCACGCCCCAGAAGAGGTCGGCGTTGTGATCCTCGCTGGCCGTGACCAGCTCGCCGTCCGCGGTGACAAGATCAACGGACACCAACTGGTCGATGGTGAGTCCGTGCTTGCGCATGATCCAGCCGATGCCGCCGCCCAGGGTCAGGCCTGCCACGCCGGTATGGGTGACAATTCCCGAAGGAACGGCCAGCCCGAACTCCTGCGTCTCGCGATCAAGCTCTCCAAGCAGAACACCGGCCTGGACGCGCGCCGTCCGCGCCTCCGGATCCACACGAATCCCCTTCATCAGGCTCAGGTCGATCACCAGGCCGTCGTCGCAGACGGACAGTCCCGGGAAGCTGTGACCGCCAGCGCGGACGGCGGTCCGCAGGCCCCGGGAACGTGCCAGCCGCAGGGCGGCGCGAACGTCTGCGACGCCGGCGCAGCGGGCTATCACGGCGGGCCGGCGATCAATCGACCCGTTCCACACCTTGCGGTGATCGTTGTAGCCGGCATCATCCGGGCGGAGGATTTCGCCCCGAAAGGATGCCTGCAGTTCGTCGACGGCAGTGCCGTCGATCTCCACGCTTTGTGTCACTGGAATCACGGACCTCTCGCTCCTTCCAGCAGAGTCCCACAGTGCTGCGGGGCCTGACAAGAGGAAACTGTGGCCGTGCGGCGGGACGCGGAAAGCCGGCACAAGCTAAGGCTAACGGCCTCCCTGCCGGGTGTCGGCGGCTGCTGTTTTTAGGCCCCGCCAGTGCTCTGGCGCACCACCAGTTCGGGGGTGAAAATGACGGCCCTGTGTTTGGGCTGGTCGGATTCGAGTTCCTCAGCCAGCAGTTCAATGGCCGTGCGTCCCAAGGCTTCGGTGGGCTGGCGGATTGAGGAAAGCGGTACGACGGCGGAGTCTGCGAAGTCGATGTCGTCGTAGCCGATCAGGGCGACGTCGTCGGGAATCCTTAGCCGGTGGGTCATGGCGAGAGACTGCATCACCCCGAGGGCCAGGAGGTCGTTGGCGCAGAAGATGCCGTCCGGGAGGTCCTCGAGCCCACGCTCCACCAGCATGTTTCCCACGCTCCGTCCGGCCAGGACGCTCTGTCCGTCGGAATCGAGGACTTCCAGCGTGGCATCGTGTTCCTCCTTCACGGCGCGCTCCGCGCCCTGAAGACGGTCGGCAATCTGGCGGATGGACGCCGGGCCGCCAACAAAGGCGAGCCGACGGCGGCCGGTATCCAGCAGGTGCCGGGCAGCGAGGTAACCGCCGGCGTCGTCGTCCACTGAAACCGAACTGTACTTCTTCTCATCGGCGAGCCGGTCCACCAGGACGGTGGGGACGCCCCGCTCCCTGAGCTGGTCGATGCGGGCAGTCACGTCACCGACCGGGGAGATCAGGAGGCCCTGTACCCGCTGTTCCTGGAAAAGGTCGATGTAGTTGGATTCGCGTCCCGCGTTGTGGCCACTGTCGCCGAGCAAAACGGCACTGCCCTGGAGGGCGGCGGCGTCCTCTGCGGCGCGCACCACCGAGGTGAAAAACGGGTTTCCGACATCGAGCACGATCAGCCCGATAGTCCTGCTGTGGCCGGCACGCAGCTGGCGGGCGGCGTCGTTGCGGACAAAGCCCAGCTCATCGATGGCCCGCTGCACCCGTTCCTTGGTCCGGGGCGACACCCTGTCCGGGTAGTTCAGGACGTTTGACACCGTGCCGACGGCCACCCCGGCATGGTTGGCGACGTCCTTGATGCTGGCTGAGCGATTCATGGTCCTCCGTACCTCTTGGCCTGCAATGCTTCCTGCTCCAAGACTACGGCCGGAAATTGCTTGACACCCTCTTGCCTCCAGAGTACTTTGAATCGTAACAATGAAACGATTCAAACAGGGCAAAGTTCACGAGAGGTCCAGATGAGAGTGTGTTTCCGCGCTTCGGTTATGCCGCAGCAGATCGATGAATACCGACGGCGGCACGCAGCCGTGTGGCCGGACATGCTGCAGGCGCTGGAAAGCGCCGGCTGGCACAACTACTCGCTTTTCCTCGGTGAGGACGGGCTCCTTGTTGGCTATCTCGAATGCGACGACTTCGACGCCGTCCGGGCCCGGATGGCGTTGACCGAAGTGAACGCCCGGTGGCAGGCGGAAATGGCAGCACTTTTCGACAACCCGGACCAGGCACCCGACGAAGGGTTCCGCGTCCTTGAAGAGGTCTTCAACCTTGATGACCAGCTGGCGGCGGCGGAGTCCACCGCACGCTGAATTCACCGGCACCCGCGGCAGGGCCGCAATACCTTGCAGCACGCGCAGGCAGCAGTTACGAACCACAGCTTCTTAACCACAGCGGTTATCGACCGCAGAACCACAGACTGAAAGAACACATCATGAATGACGTAGCAACGGCGCTGGGCAGGCTCGGGGAGCTTGCCATCGAGGTCCCTTCGTGGGCGTATGGAAATTCAGGCACTCGGTTTAAGGTGTTTGGCACGCCGGGCACCCCGCGGACCGTGCAGGAGAAGATCGCGGACGCGGCCAAGGTCCATGAGCTGACCGGGTTGGCCCCCACCGTGGCCCTGCACATTCCGTGGGACAAGGTGGATGATTACGCGGCGCTGAAGGAGTATGCGGCGGGCCTCGGCGTCGGTTTGGGCACCATCAACTCCAACACGTTCCAGGATGACGAATACAAGTTCGGTTCACTGACGTCCTCGAACGATGCTGTGCGGCGCCGGGCCATCGCGCACCACCTGGACTGCATTGAGATCATGCACGCTACCGGTTCGAAGGATCTGAAGATCTGGCTGGCGGACGGCACTAACTACCCGGGCCAGGACGACATGCGCGGACGCCAGGACCGGCTGGCGGAGTCGCTGCAGGAGATTTACGCGGGCCTGGGTGAGGACCAGCGGCTGGTGCTGGAGTACAAGTTCTTCGAGCCGGCTTTTTATCACACCGATGTTCCGGACTGGGGCACGTCCTACGCGCAGACGCTGGCGCTGGGCGAGAAGGCGTTTGTCTGCCTGGATACCGGCCACCACGCGCCGGGCACCAACATCGAGTTCATCGTGATGCAGCTGCTGCGCCTGGGCAAGCTCGGGTCCTTTGACTTCAACTCCCGCTTCTACGCGGACGATGACCTCATTGTGGGTGCGGCGGATCCGTTCCAGCTGTTCCGCATCATGTACGAGGTCATCCGCGGCGGAGGCTTCGGGAAGGATTCCGGTGTGGCGCTCATGCTGGATCAGTGCCACAACCTGGAGGAGAAGATTCCGGGCCAGATCCGGTCGGTCCTGAACGTCCAGGAAATGACGGCCCGGGCCATGCTGGTGGACACCACTGCATTGGGTGAGGCGCAGCGTGCCGGCGATGTCCTGGCCGCGAACGGCATCTTCAACGATGCCTTCTACACAGACGTCCGGCCCCTCCTGGCCGACTGGCGTGAAGAGCGCGGCCTGCCCGCGGACCCGATGGCCGCGTTCAAGGCCAGCGGTTACCAGAAACAGATCAACGAGGACCGCGCAGGCGGCCAGCAAGCCGGATGGGGCGCCTAAGAGCATGAGCAACAACAAGACTGTTGAAGACCTGATTTCCCGTTCCAACCGCCTGGGTGCGGACAAGCGCAACACCAACTTCGCCGGCGGCAACACCTCGGCCAAGGGCACCGCGAAGGACCCGGTGACCGGCGAGGACGTCCAGCTCCTCTGGGTGAAGGGCTCCGGCGGGGACCTCGGCACGCTGACGGCACAGAACCTTGCGGTACTGCGCCTGGACCGGTTGAACGCGCTGAAGAACGTCTACCCCGGTGTGCATCGTGAAGATGAGATGGTGGCCGCTTTTGATTACTGCCTGCACGGCAAGGGCGGCGCCGCGCCGTCGATCGATACCGCCATGCACGGCCTGGTGGACGCCGCGCACGTGGATCACCTGCACCCGGACTCCGGCATCGCGATTGCCACCGCGGCGGACGGCGAGGCCCTGACCACCAAGATCTTCGGCAACAAGGTCCTCTGGGTGCCCTGGCGCCGCCCCGGCTTCCAGCTGGGCCTGGACATCGCCGCGATCAAGGAGACAAACCCGCAGGCCATCGGCACCATCCTGGGCGGCCACGGCATCACCGCCTGGGGCGCCACGTCCGAAGAAGCCGAAGCCAACTCGCTGTGGATCATCGAACAGGCCGAGAACTACATCAAGGACAACGGCCGCCTGCAGCCGTTCGGCCCGGAACTGCCCGGCTACGGCGCCCTGCCGGAGGCAGAACGGCGTGCGAAGGCCGCAGCCCTCGCCCCGGTGATCCGCGGCCTTGCCTCCACGGACAAACCGCAGCTGGGGCACTTCAGCGATGACGCCGTCGTCCTGGACTTCCTCGCAGCCGCCGAGCACCCGCGCCTGGGCGCCCTGGGCACGTCCTGCCCGGACCACTTCCTGCGCACCAAGGTCAAGCCGCTGATCCTGGACCTGCCCGCCGACGCCCCGGTCGAGGACTCCATCAACCGGCTGAAGGAACTCCACACCGCGTACCGTGCGGATTACCAGGCCTACTACGACCGGCACGCCGACGCCGACTCCCCGGCCCTTCGCGGTGCGGACCCGGCCATCGTCCTGGTCCCGGGCGTGGGCATGTTCTCGTTCGGGGCGACCAAGCAGACCGCCCGGGTCGCCGGTGAGTTCTACCTCAACGCGATCAACGTGATGCGCGGCGCCGAGGCCATCTCCGCCTATGCCCCGATCGAGGAATCCGAGAAGTTCCGGATCGAATACTGGTCTCTCGAGGAAGCCAAGCTCGCCCGGCTGCCCAAGCCCAAGTCCCACGCCACGCGCATCGCACTGGTCACCGGTGCCGCCTCCGGGATCGGCAAGGCGATCGCCACCCGGCTGGCGTCCGACGGCGCGTGCGTGGTCATTGCGGACCTGAACCTTGAAAACGCGGAAAAGGTCGCCGCGGAACTGGGCGGACCCGACGTCGCCATCGGTGTCCAGGCCGACGTGACCGACGAAGCCCAGGTCGCCGCCGCCATCGACGCGGCTGTGCTGGCGTTCGGCGGGCTGGACCTGGTGGTCAACAACGCCGGCCTGTCCATCTCCAAGCCGCTGCTTGAAACCACCGAGAAGGACTGGGACCTCCAGCACAACGTCATGGCCAAGGGCTCCTTCCTGGTGGCCAAGGCCGCGGCGAAGGTCATGATCGGACAGGACATGGGCGGGGACATCATCTACATCTCCTCCAAAAACTCCGTGTTCGCCGGCCCGAACAACATCGCCTACTCCGCCACCAAGGCAGACCAGGCCCACCAGGTCCGGCTCCTCGCGGCCGAGCTGGGGGAATACGGGATCCGCGTCAACGGCATCAACCCCGACGGCGTGGTCCGCGGCTCGGGGATCTTCGCCGGCGGCTGGGGCGCCAAACGCGCCGCGGTCTACGGCGTGGACGAGCAGGAACTGGGCAGGTACTACGCCCAGCGCACCCTGCTCAAACGCGAAGTCCTGCCCGAGCACGTGGCCAACGCCGCCGCCGTGCTCACCAGCGCCGAACTGTCCCACACCACCGGACTCCACATCCCCGTGGACGCCGGCGTCGCCGCAGCCTTCCTCCGATGAACACCGGCGCAACCCGTGCACAGGCGGGTATCGACGGCGGCGTGTTCGCCGCCGTCGACATCGGTGCCTCCTCCGGCCGGGTCATCCTCGGACGCGTCAGCGGATCCGACGTGGAGCTGGAGACCGTGCACCGGTTCCCCAACGGGGTGGTGGAGCTCGACGGCGGTCTCCGCTGGGACTTCGACGCCCTGTTCGCCGAGGTCCTCACCGGGCTCGCTGCCGCGGCCAGCGCGGCCGGGGAGCGCGGCGAGACCATCACCAGCATCGGGATCGACACCTGGGCGGTGGACTACGGCCTGGTCACCAAGGCCGGGCAACTGACAGCGCAGCCGTACAGCTACCGGGATGACCGCAGCCGCGCCGCCGTCGCCCCGGTGCACCAGAAACTGGACCCTGCGCGGCTCTACGGCACCACGGGGCTGCAGTTCCTGCAGTTCAACACGATCTACCAGCTCGCCACCGAACCGGACCTGGAGGGTCTGCAGGCGTTGCTCATCCCGGACCTGATCGCGTTCCTGCTCACCGGAGTCCGCCTCACGGAATCCACGAATGCCTCCACCACGGGACTGTTCGACGCCGTCGCGGGGGAGTGGGCCACCGAGTTCCTCACCGCCCTGGGCCTGCCCAAGGACGTGTTCCCGCCGCTGATCGAGCCCGGCGAAACTGTCGGGACCCTGCTGCCGGACATCGCCGCGCGGACCGGACTGGCCCAGGCAACCACGGTGGTGGCCGTCGGCTCGCACGACACCGCCTCCGCCGTCGCCGCCGTTCCCGCCGTGACATCTGAGGGCAGCGAGGAGAACTTCGCCTACATCTCCTCCGGCACCTGGTCCCTAGTGGGGCTCGAACTGAAACACCCGGTCCTGACCGAAGCCAGCAGGAAAGCGAACTTCACCAACGAACGCGGCGTGGACGGCACTATCCGCTACCTGCGCAACATGGGCGGGCTCTGGCTGCTCAGCGAATGCCAGCGCACCTGGATCGCGGAAGGCTTCACCCAGGACCTCACCACACTGCTGTCCGCGTCTGCGGCGCTGCCCCCCGGCGGACCGCAGATCAACCCGGACGACTCCTACTTCATCGCCCCGGATAACATGCCAGACCGCATCCGCGGCGCCGTCCGCCACACCGGGGACATCCTGCCCGATGACCCCGCAGCGATCACCCGGTGCATCATGGACAGCCTCGCCGCCGGCTACGCCCGCACCCTGGCAGAAGCGGAGCGACTGTCAGGCCGCACGGTGAATGTCGTTCACATCGTCGGCGGCGGCTCGCAAAACAAGCTGCTCTGCCAGCTCACCGCCGAAGCCACCGGCAAACGCGTCATCGCAGGACCCGTCGAAGCCACCGCGCTCGGCAACATCCTCATCCAGGCACGGGCTGCCGGGAAGGTTAGCGGAGGGCTCCCGGATCTGCGGCGCCTGGCGGCTGCGTCGGCGGGCCTCCAGACCTTCACTCCGCAGCAGCTGTCCCGGTTGTGACTCCCAGTGGTTGGCAGGCCAGCGGATGCCGCGCGTGATTTGTATGACATAGGATCTCCGAAGGTATCCAGACGAGTAAGGACCGGACAGCACCATGCCCCTCTTTGACCTCCCGCTTGAGCAGCTCCGCGGCTACACGTCCTCCGTCGCACCGCCGCCGGATCTGCAGGACTTCTGGGACGCCACCGTCCGGGAGGCCAGGACCTTTCCGCTCACCGCGACGTTCGAGCCGGTAGAGAACCACCTGACCGTCATCGACACCTTCGACGTCAGGTTCGCCGGCTACGGCGGCGCACCGATCAAAGGCTGGCTGCACCTCCCGGCAAACCGTCCGGCCGGGAGCCGGCTGCCCGTCGTCGTGCAGTACATCGGTTATTCAGGCGGTCGCGGTCTGGTCAACCAAGACACTCGATGGGCACAGGCCGGGTATGCGCAGTTCATCATGGACACGCGGGGCCAGGGATACGGCGGGATCACGGGCGAGACTCCGGACCCTCACCCGTCCGCCGGTGACGTCGCCTATGCCGGGCTCATGACCCGGGGTGCCGGCAGCCGCGAGGACTATTACTACCGGCGCGTGTATGTCGACGCGTTCCGTGCCGTGGAGGCGGCGCAAGCCCACCCGGAGGTGGATGCGTCGCGCGTGGTGCTGGCCGGAATCAGCCAGGGCGGCGGCATCGTGGTGGCGGTGGCCGGACTGGCGGCCGGAAGGCTCGACGGCGTCATCGCCGCGCTGCCCGACGTCCCGTTCCTTCAGGACTTTCCCCGGTCCATCGACATCGCACCGCGCGGCCCCTATCCGGAAATCGCGGCCTTCCTGGGCCGGCACCGCGACCGGTACGAGCCGATGCTGGCGGTGCTGAACTATTTCGACGGCGTCAACCTCGCCCGGGCCGCCACCGCCCCGGCGCTCTACTCGGTGGCTCTGATGGACGATGTCTGCCCGCCATCCACCGTGTTCGCCAGCTTCAATGCCTACGGAACCGGGGCCGCCAAGGAGATCGAGGTCTACCGGTTCAACAACCACGAGGGCGGCCAGGAGCACCACTGGATCCGGCAGCTGCAGTACCTCCGCAAACTCCTGGGGTGACCGTCCGGCGCCGACCCTTACCCTCCCCAAGTAGGTAGCGCTATCTGTCGTTTCGAGCGCTCATAACGACAGATAGCGCTACCTACTTGGGGAGGGGCGGATTGCGGTGTGTGACGCCGCCGATTTTGCACGGGCCAAATCGTCCGGTTATGGTCTCCCTATGACTAACCGTTGGTATGCGTATTTTTCGTTGGCTCTGGAGGAGCCCGCGTCTAACTGACACGCATCCAACTTCCTTCAGAGCCAACAGGGCAGAGATCATTCTCTGCCCTTCGCCATTTCTCCGGCGGGTTCTGATCTGGGCCCGCTTCCTATCTGGAACAGGACCCCGAGCATGAGCCCCGCAACAGCAACTCCCGCTAAATCCACATCCAACCTGCGCGTCAGCGAATTCACTGCGCTGCCCACGCCCGCCGAGCTCATCGCCGAGTTGCCGCTGGATGACCGGGTGACTGACGTCGTCGAACGCGGCCGCGATGAGGTCCGCGCCATCATGGACGGTGTGGACGACCGGCTGCTGGTTATCGTTGGCCCCTGCTCCATCCACGACCCAAAGGCCGGCCTGGAATACGCCCGCCGGCTCGTTAGCCAGGCCGAGAGGCACAAGGAAGACCTGCTGATTGTCATGCGGGCCTACTTCGAAAAGCCGCGCACCACGGTGGGCTGGAAGGGCCTCATCAACGATCCCCGCCTCGACGGCAGCCACGACATGGAAACCGGCCTCCGCGCTGCCCGGCAGTTCCTTCAGCAGGTCACCGCACTCGGCCTGCCCACCGCAACAGAGTTCCTAGAGCCCATCAGCCCGCAGTACATGGCGGACCTGATCTCCTGGGGTGCCATCGGTGCTCGCACCACCGAGAGCCAGATCCACCGCCAGCTGGCGTCCGGGCTCTCCATGCCCATCGGCTTCAAGAACGGTACCGACGGCGGCCTCCAGGTTGCGATTGACGCGTGCGGTGCCGCCGCGGCAGCGCAGGCTTTCCTGGGGATCGACGGTGACGGCCGCGCCGCGCTGGTGGCTACTGCAGGCAACCCGGACACGCACGTCATTCTCCGCGGCGGACGCAAGGGGCCCAATTACTCAGCGGCCGACGTCGAAAGCGCGTCCGCCTTGCTGGCCGGCAAGGGACTGAACCCCCGGCTGATCGTGGACGCGAGCCACGCCAACAGCGGCAAGAGCCATCACCGGCAGGCCGAAGTTGCGCTCGAAATCGGCGCCCAGCTTGAGGAGGGCGGCCCGGCTGCCCAGTCCATCGCCGGCGTGATGCTCGAAAGCTTCCTGGTAGGAGGCGCGCAGAACCTGGATGTCGCCGAGCACGCCGCGGGAACCTCCGCGCTCGTGTACGGGCAGAGCGTCACGGATGCATGCATGGAGTGGGATGTGTCAGCATCGGTCCTCAACCAGCTCGGAGCGTCCGCGCGGAAACGCCGTACTGCACAGTGATTGACGGAAATGACTTTCACTACAGCCCCATGAACCTCTAGAGTATCTATCACATGGTTGGTGGATGGCTCAGCATCGGCACACCGCAATGGAACACGCTGGGGTTAGTAGTCATCCGTCAGCAAAGGAATAGGGAAATGTCTGCAGAACAGAACTTCTCGAACGCGAAGTTCCTGACCGTGGCCGAAGTGGCCCAGGTCATGCGCGTCTCCAAAATGACCGTCTATCGGCTGGTTCATTCAGGTGAAATGCCCGCGGTGCGTTTCGGTCGCTCATACAGAGTGCCGGAGAACGCCGTCGAGCAGTATCTCAAGGGTGCGGTGGTGGACGGTCACACCGAAACCGCGTGACAACCTGGCGTTCCAACCCATGATTCAGCCCGAGGATGGGCTGCGGTCGGTGGTCGACGCCAGAAAGCGGTACCCTGTTAAGGATTGTTTTACGTCATTGTAAGAATCTGTCAGTTGTTTCAGTCTGTAGCTCTGCTCACGGACCACTTCCATCAGACAGGTACTACATCTAGTTTGTGAGGAACTTTCGTGGGTTCAGTTATTAAGAAGCGTCGCAAGCGTATGGCCAAGAAGAAGCACCGCAAGCTGCTTCGCAAAACGCGTCACCAGCGCCGCAATAAGAAGTAGAGATACTTCGAACTGTGTGAAATGCCCGTTGCCTCCCCGGCAGCGGGCATTTTTGTGTGCAAAAGACGGTGAAACGCCGACGGCGACAGTCGCGACGGCGGTTATGCCCGGGGGCCGCAGTTATGCCCGGGGGCCGCGGATGCGGGCGAAGCCCTTCCACAGTCCGTAGACCACGCCGCCGGCCGTTGCCGCCTTGAGGCCCAGGGTGGCGGCGCGGCGGCCGGAGCGGAAGTCGTAGACCGGCCAATTGTGGTCGCGCGCGTGGCTGCGGAGCCGGGCATCGGGATTGATGGCCACCGGGTGACCCACGAGGGTCAGCAGCGGGATGTCATTGTAGGAGTCGCTATACGCCCAGCACCGTTTCAGGTCCAGGCCCTCGGCATCGGCCAGTTCCTGGACTGCCACTGCTTTCGCGGAGCCGTGCAGGATGTCACCCACCAGCCGGCCGGTGTACATGCCGTCCGCAATCTCGCCCACAGTGCCCAGGGCTCCGGTGAGTCCCAGTCGGGTTGAGATGACTGCGGCAACTTCGATGGGGGTGGCCGTGACAAGCCAGACCCGCCGGCCCACGCGCAGGTGCTGCTGCGCCAGTGCCTTGGCTCCGGGCCAGATCCGGGAGGCGATCATCTCGTCGTACACTTCTTCGCCCAGGGCCTTGATGTCGTCCACCGTGATGCCGGCCGCGAGGGTGAGGGCCGAATCGCGTACTGCATGGACATCGTCCATGTTCTCGCCGCGCGTCACAAACTTGAATTGCTTCCAGGCGAATCCGGCCGCCTGGGTCAGCGTGAATGCACCCCGCTGGTGCATCTTGCGGGCCACGTGGAAGAGGCTGGCGCCCTTCATGAGGGTGTTGTCAACGTCAAAGAAGGCCGCTTCGCCGGTCTGCATCACCGCATCCGGCTTGGTGATCACAGCGACGTACTTCTCCTCGGGCATTCCACGAGTCTAGTCAATACTCGGTGCCGAACATTTCAGCAGGCGCCGGCGGCCCTGCCCGCAGCGCTGGCAGCACCCAAAGGGCGATACGGTTAAAGCATGGCAAAACCGGAGGTAGTCCTCATCACCAAAGCAGACTGTCACCTGTGCGCAGACGCGCGCGACGCCGTCGAACGGGTTACCGCCTCGCTGGGACTCGGGTGGACGGAACAGCGGGTTGATGAAGTGCCGGAACTGCGTGAGCGGTACGCGGAGGAAATCCCCGTGGTGCTGGTGGACGGCATCCAGCGTGACTTTTGGAAAATCGATGAAACCCGGCTTGCGCGTGTCCTCCAGCGGGCCATGGCCCAGTAGACAACCGATTGCCAAAAATGTCGCTGGCTTTGTTGACACCAGCCGCGGGGCTCTAGAGTGGAGTCACAACGCGAGGCAACGGAGGGGATAGTGAGTTCACTGGATGCATCCCCCCATGCCGTGGAAGGTGCGGGCGTGGCCCCGACCGGGGAAATCGCCAAGCAGATTCCGCCCGCCGCCGTGGCACGGCTGACCATCTACCTGCGCGCCCTGAACACACTGCTCGCTGACGGTGTGGAGCGCGTGTCCTCGGAGTCCCTGGCTGAAGCGTCGGGCGTCAGTTCTTCAACACTGCGCAAGGACCTGTCCTATGTTGGCTCGTATGGCACGCGCGGGGTTGGCTATGAAGTGCAGTACCTTAGCCGCCACATCTCCGCGGCCCTCGGGCTGACCCATGATTGGAAGGTGGCCATCGTCGGCGCCGGCAACCTGGGCAAGGCGCTGGCCCGTTACGGCGGTTTCGAGTCCCGCGGCTTTGACGTTGTGGCAATCTTCGACGCCGACCAGATGGTGGTGGGCAACGAGGTGGGCTGGCTGCGCGTCAGCGACGTTGCCGACCTCGAGACAGTACTCGAGCGGACGGGCGCCAATATGGTGGTCCTGGCGCTGCCGGCCGCCGTGGCACAGGCAATCTGCGACCGCGTCGTTGCGGCCGGCGTCCACAGCATCCTGAGCTTCGCTCCGGTCATGCTGCAGGTCCCCGCCGGAGTCAACCTGCGCAAGGTGGACATGGCCACCGAACTTCAGATCCTGGCGTATCACGCGCAACGAGCGCAGGCCCCGGACCAAACCGCCTAGGTTCTGTTCGGCGGCTGGCGGGGTCCACGCCCGTCGTGTCTGGCTTGGCCGGGACCTACTGGCCGTAGGGGTTGCCCGGCGAGCTGTAGGGGTTGGCGAACGGCTGCTGCTTGCGGAAATACGGAGCGGTGGACGGCAGGTACAGCAGAACGATCGCTGCGATTCCGGCCACGGTTCCCAAAGTCCCGAGGTTCGGCACCTGGAAAAGGCTGGTTATGGACAGCGCCGCGAATACGGTTCCCAGGATCCTGGCCCAGTTCTTACCCTTGCGGATGAAGAAGGCCACCAGCAAGTACATTCCCGCACCGAGGATTGCCACGACCACCAATGTTCCAGCGAAGACGCTCCTGAAGTCCTCGAAGTTGAACTCGGTGCCGGTGGCGCCGCTGCTGCGCATGGCATCTTCAAACGCGTCACGCATGATCGGGTCATCGAGCATGCCGATGCCCACAAGCAGGGTGATGACAAAGAGTGCAGCCGCAGCGATCAGGAGCCAGAACGAAATGTTGACCAGCTGGGGAACGCCCTTGGCTCCGGTGGCCTGCGGCTGCTCAGAAGGGTACTGGGCGTAGGGGGACTGCCCGTACGGCTGCTGGCCATAGGCCGGCGGCGTAGGCTGCCCGAACTGGGGTGGATTCTGGCCGTAGGGCGGTTGTGGTGCCTGCGGCGAGTTCTGGCCGTACTGTGGTGCGTTTTGGCCGAATTGCGGCTGTGGTGAGTTCTGGCCGTACTGCGGTGCGTTCTGACCGAATTGCGGCTGTGGTGCGTTTTGGCCGAATTGCGGCTGCTGCGGCGAGTTCTGGCCGTATTGCGGCTGTTGCGGTGCATTTTGGCCGTACTGCGGCGCCGGCGGAGCGGGCTGCCCGGGCTGCGGGCCGTTCTCGCCGTAGCGGGGTGCCTGGGGCTGGTTGCCTGGCTCGGGTTCGTTCGGGACGGGAGGCGGGACAGGTGTGCTCATGAGCGGTCCTTTGCAGGTCGGAAGTCAGTTCGGCTGCTGGGTGCAGTCCACTGGCCCTGCCCCCAGTACGGCTTACTTCCAACCGTACCCCTGCCGGTGCCGGGACGGGTCATACCAGAGAGGTATTCGCGCCCTCCCGGCCAAGCGGAATCACGGTGGAAACGGGCTGGTCAGCGGCCTTTGGAAGCGTTGAACCAGGCCTGCGAGTTGGGAAGCCACATGAGTACGGTCGCCGCGGCGCTGATCAGGAAGCCAAACCAGTTATTGCCGATGCCTTCACCGAAGCTGCCGCCGATGACCGCCAGGATCAAGGAGACGCCCGCGACGATGGTGAGTGCCAGGCGGGCCCATTCCTTTCCCTCCTTCATCTTCAGAGCGAGGACGATCTGAGCCACGGCCAGGGCGAGGGCAACCAGGACCAGGACGAGGACGATGGCCGCCAGGGCGGGCGCCACTGTGAAAACAGCCAGAGCAGCAAGCAGACCGAAAAACGTGCCGAGCACACCCAGCATGCCGCCGATGAGCCAGATCCAGTACGAGACCTTGAGTTCCATGGGAAGCCCGGCCACGCTGAACATCCCCGAGAGCCCGCCCTTCGGCATCACGTCGTTGAAGTTGCGCGGACCGTCGGTTGGCATCTGGAACTGGAAGGCGCCCGGCTGGCCAGGCTGCTGGTAGCTCTGGCCCTGTGGGGGATAGGGCTGGCCTGGCGGCTGGTGCCCTGGCGGAGCCGGGTATCCCTGCGGCGGCTGGTAGCCGGTGGGCGGAACGTTGCCGGCGGGCGGCTGGTCACCGGGCTGCTGAGGCGGCGGTGTGTCACTAGGGTTGCTCATGGCTTCACTGTAGACGGCGAATTCCCGGTTCTCTAGGAGAATCGGGGCAAACTCGCGGGGAACGGCGGGGCCTTCCGGGGGACACGTCGGCGTGCGCAACGCAGGAATGAGTGGACCCGCACCCCGCGCCCACTGCGCCCTAACTAGGTAGCGCTAACTGTCGTTTCGAGCCGTCAAAACGACAGTTAGCGCTACCTAGTTGGGGTTAACGCGCTGAGCCCGGCCGCAGACCCCCTTGGGGATCCGGCAGCCGGGCTCAGCGTGGGAAGAACTATGCAGCGGGAGCGATGAATGCCAGTTCAAGGTTGATGGCAACCTTGTCGCTGACCAGGACGCCGCCGGCGTCGAGCACGGCGTTCCAGGTCAGGCCGAAGTCCTTGCGGCTGATGGTGGTTTCGGCGGAAACGCCGGCGCGGGTCATGCCGAACGGGTCAACGGCCACGCCATTGAACTCGGTCTCGAGGGAAACCTGGCGGGTGATGCCCTTGATGGTGAGGTCGCCGGTCAGTTCGTAGCCATCGCCTGCAGCCACGAGGCCGTTGGAGACGAAGGAGATTTCCGGGAACTTCTCGACGTCGAAGAAGTCTTCGCCGCGGACGTGGCCGTCGCGGTTGGCGTCGCCGGAGTCGAAGCTTGCGGTCTGGATGGTGGCGCTGATTTTGGAATCGGCCACGTTTTCGGCGAGGTCCAGGGTTGCGGCCGCATCCTTGAACTGGCCGCGGACCTTGCTGATACCGGCATGGCGGACGGTGAAGCCGATTTCGCTGTGCGAGTTGTCGAGGGTCCAGGTGCCGGTGGTGACGTCTGCGGGAAGAGCCATGGTGTTTTCCTTAATGTTTGTCGGGTGTCCTGCCGGACAGCTTGACGCTTCAGTTATTGAAGTATCAACCATCCGCTGTATCGAGTATAAGCATGCATTTGCATGTTTTGTTCCGTGTTCAGGAACTTTTTCCCCAGAGTTTCAGTTCTACGGAATGTAGAAGATTTCGGATCGCACGCCATCTTTGAGAAACTGGTAAACATGCCCCAAGCCACTGTCCATCTGCTCCGCCACGGCGAGGTCCATAATCCCGACGGCGTTCTGTACGGCAGGCTGCCCGAATTCCACCTCTCCGAGCTGGGCCGGGAAATGGCGCAGACTCTCGCCGAGCACTTTGCCGAGCGCGCCGCCCAGGGCGCCCGGATTACGTACCTGGCAGCGTCGCCGCTGGTCAGGGCCCAGGAGACGGCCGCCCCCACTGCCGAGGCGCTGCGCCTCGAGGTCCACACGGACGAGCGCATCATCGAGGCGGAAAACTACTTCCAGGGCATGAAGGTCACCAAGGCCGAGCTCCGCAAGCCCAAGCACTGGCCGCACCTGGTCAACCCGCTTCGGCCGTCCTGGGGCGAGCCCTACAAGGCGCAGGCTGCCCGCGTCCGGACCGCGGTCGAGGATGCCCGGCTGCGGGCCATCGAACTGGCTGCCGGTGACTATGGAACCAGCGGCCCCGAAGCAATCATGGTCAGCCATCAGCTGCCCATCTGGGCCACGCGCCTGAGCGCCGAGGGCCGCCCGCTGTGGCATGACCCGCGCAAACGCGAGTGCACGCTGACGTCAATCACCTCCCTGGTGTTCGACGACGACGGCTCCCTCCTGCGCGTTGAGTACAGCGAGCCCGCTGCCGCCCTTCTTCCCGGTGCCGCCACCACCCCGGGGGCCTGACCGTGACCTTTAACCCCACCACCTCCCGACGCGCCCTGCTCACCGCCGGCGGCGCAGCGTTCCTCGTCCTGGGGCTCTCCGCCTGCGCCCAGGAGGATGCCCTTGCCAAGCAGGCCAAAGCCGGCGACAACAAGAACTACATCGCCGGAGACGGCTCGGTGACGGAATTCACCGCCGCTGACCGCAAGTCAGCCGTCGCCGTCAACGGCACCCTCTTTAACGGCACCACAGTCACGCCCGAAAACTTCCAGGGCAAGGTGACCGTCCTGAACTTCTGGTTCGCCGCCTGTGCCCCGTGCCGGGTGGAGGCGCCCATCCTGGAAGAACTCCATCAGGAGTTCAAGGACCAGGGCGTGCAGTTCTTTGGCGTTAACCTCCGCGACGAAAAAGCCACCGCTGAGGCCTTCGACAAGACCTTCAACCTGACCTACCCCAGTTTCGATGACAAGAACGGCGGCGTGCTCCTGGCCGTCTCCGGCATTGTCCCGCCGGGGGCGGTCCCCACCACGCTGGTCCTGGACAAGCAGGGCCGGGTAGCCTCCCGCGTGCTGGGCGAAATCCAAAAGGGCACCCTCAAGGCCCTCATTGCCGCCGCAGTGGCAGAGTAGCGGCCGCCCACCGTGAACAGTCCCTTCGCCGAAACCATCCTGAACGGCTCGCTGCTGCTTGCCATTCCGGTGGCACTGCTCGCCGGCCTGGTGTCCTTCCTGTCCCCGTGCGTGCTGCCCCTGGTGCCCGGGTACCTTGGCTACGTCACCGGCCTGAGCGGGGTGGACCTGCAGAAGCAGAAGCGCGGGCGGATGTTCGCCGGGATCGGGCTTTTTGTGCTGGGTTTCTCGGTCATTTTTGTGTTGCTGGGCGGTGCCTTCGGCCAGTTGGGCACCCTCATCACGGGTTCCCAGAACGCCTGGATCACCCAGCTCCTGGGCATCCTGGTGATCATCATGGGCGTGGTGTTTATGGGCGGATTCGGCTGGCTGCAGCGTGACGCCAAGATCCACGCCAAGCCGCCGGCCGGTCTCTGGGGAGCGCCGCTGCTGGGGCTCACCTTCGGCCTGGGCTGGGCGCCGTGCATCGGCCCCACCTACTCGGCCGTCCAGCTCCTAAGCCTGTCCGGCGGGTCCTCCGCAGCCAAAGGCGCCCTCCTGGCGTTCGTGTACAGCCTGGGCCTGGGCATCCCGTTCCTGCTGATTGCCCTGGCCGTCCGCCGCGGCATGGGCGTGATGTCCTTCTTCCGCCAGCACCGCCTTGCCATCCAGCGGATCGGCGGCGGCATCCTGGTGGTGCTGGGCCTGCTGATGGCCAGCGGCGTCTGGGGCACCTGGGTCACCGAACTGCAGTACTGGTTCCAAACCGACGTGAAGTTACCAATCTGATGAGCGAGCGAGTGAAAGCAAACAAGAAGTCCCCGGCCCCGGTTGCTGCTGCCAAGGCAGACGCGGCCCTGCCCGTCCTGGGGCCGCTCGGGATGCTGCGGTGGGCCTGGACCCAGCTGACCAGCATGCGCACGGCGCTGTTCCTCCTGCTCCTGCTGGCTGTTGCCGCGGTGCCGGGTTCGCTGTTCCCGCAGCGCCCGGCCAACCCCTTCGTCGTCACGCAGTACATCAAGGACAACGCGGAATACGGTGAACTGCTGGACACCCTCCAGCTCTTCGACGTCTACTCCTCGGCCTGGTTCTCGGCCATCTACATCCTGCTCTTTATCTCCCTGATCGGCTGCGTGGTTCCGCGCGCCATCGCGCACTACAAGGCCATGCGCTCCCAGCCGCCGCGGACCCCCAAACGGCTCTCCCGCCTCCCCGAGTACGGCACCCTGGTGGTTCCCGCCAGCGCCAACTTCCCGGCGTCGGACGCTATTAACAGCGCCGCCGGGCTGCTCCGGAAGCGCGGTTACCGCGTTGAGGTGAGGGACGACGACGGCGCGCGGCCGTCTTTGGGAGCCGAGCGCGGCTTCGCCAAGGAGGTAGGGAACCTGGTGTTCCACACCTCGCTGATCGGCGTGCTGGTGTCCGTGGCCATCGGCGGCCTGTTCGGCTACAGCGGCCAGCGCATCCTGGTGGAGGGCGATACGTTCGTCAACACCCTGGTGGGCTATGACCAGTTCACCCCCGGCACCAACTTCCAGTCCAGCCAGCTGCAGCCGTACTCCATCCAGCTGGACAAGTTCGACGTTGTGTTCGACCGCGAGTCCCCGGGCAAGTTCGGCCAGCCCATCGATTTCAACGCCGAAGTCACCACCCGGGAAACCCCGGACGCGCCCGCGAAGCAGGAGGTCCTGAAGGTCAACGAACCGGTGACCCTGGGCGGCACCAGCATCTACCTCACGGGCAATGGCTACGCGCCCGTGGTGACCATCCGCGACGGCGCCGGCAACGTGGCGATGCAGGGCCCCGTGGTGGCGAAGCTGCAAGGCGAGAACTACTACTCGTCGGTGGTCATCAAGGTCCCCGATGCCAAGCCGGACCAGCTGGGTTTTGTGGGCTTCTTCCTCCCCACCGCGTTTATCACCGACGAGGGCATTTCCTTCAGCGGCGATCCGGACCTCTTCAACCCGCAGCTGACCCTGAACTCCTACTTCGGGGACCTCGGCCTGGACAACGGGTCACCGCAGAACGTCTTTGAACTGGACGTGGCGGACCTGACACCGTTGAACAACCGCAACCTGGATGCCGGCGGCATCACCCTGGCCCCGGGCAGCACCTACACCCTGCCCGACGGCAAGGGCAGCATCAGCTTTGACAGCGTGAAGCGGTACGTGGGCGTGGACATCCACCACAACCCCGGCCAGCTCTACGCCCTCATTTTCGCCCTGCTTGCGGTGGCCGGGCTCATCGTTTCGCTCTACGTCAACCGCCGCCGCGTCTGGATCCGAACCGGAACCCACGACGACGGCCGGACCATGGTGGAATATGGCCTCCTTGCCCGTGGCGAGGACCACCGCCTGGCCGGGGAAGCGCAGGCTATCCGGAAGCTTCTCGCCGAGGAATGGGACCTTGACGACTCCGGTTCCACCCAGCAAACTCCCAGCCGCCAGGGCGATAATGGCGCAGACTCCGTCACCACCCCCACCGGCTCCGCCGGACCCACAAAGGACCAGTAATGCCTGTCGTGATCAACGAAACCATGGGCGCATACAGCGAACTGCTGATGCTGCTCGCCGCCGGCACCTACACCGTGGCGTTCATCGCCTTCGCCTGGGACCTGGCAAGAAGCAGCAAGGCCCTGCGTGCCATCGACCTGAAGGCCGCCGAGGCTGCCGGTACGGCCGGTGCGGCCGGTGCGGCCGGTGCCAAGGTTCCGGTGGCGGCGGGAGTCGGCGCATCAGCCGCGGCAGCGGACCGCGTGGATTCGCACCTGGCCGGACCGGCCGGACGGGCCGAGCGCCCGTCGTCGTCCGCGGCGAAAGCAGGAACTGCCTCGGGAGCGGGGCTGACAGCCGACGCCGACATGCGCTACGCGGCTGAACGCCGCGTCCCTGCACGGGTAGCCGTCGCCCTCACCGTCCTGGGTGCCCTGATCCACGGCGGCGGAGTGGTCACGCGCGCCCTCGGCGCCGGCCGCGTGCCGTGGGGCAACATGTACGAGTTCCTCACCACAGGTGCGTTCGTGGCGGTGGCCGTCTTCCTGCTGGTGCTGATCCGTCGCGACCTGAGGTTCCTGGGGACATTTGTCGTCGGGTTGGCGATCGTTATGCTGGTCGCCGCGTCGGTGGCCTACTGGACGCCCGTTGGCCACCTGGTCCCGGCGCTGCAAAGCTACTGGCTGATCATCCACGTCTCCATCGCCGTGCTCTCCTCGGCCCTGTTTACGCTCACGTTCGCCATGTCCGCCCTGCAGCTGGTCCAGTCCCACCGGCAAAAGACCATCGCCGCCGGCGGCGCAGACAAGCTTGGCTTTATGCGCCTGGTGCCCTCTGCCCTGAGCCTTGAAAACCTGTCCTACCGGATCAACGCCATTGCCTTCATCGGCTGGACGTTCACCCTGATGTTCGGGGCCATCTGGGCCGAAAAGGCCTGGGGCCGGTTCTGGGGCTGGGACACCAAGGAAGTCTGGACGTTTGTGATCTGGGTGGTCTACGCCGGCTACCTCCATGCCCGCGCCACACGCGGCTGGACCGGAACCCGCGCAGCATGGCTGTCGATTGTTGGCTACCTTTGTGTCGTCTTCAACTTCACCATCGTGAACCAGTTCTTTAACGGCCTGCACTCGTATTCAGGCCTCTGATCAGCGGTTTCGTCGGATCGGCCGCCAGCCTCCGGCGTAATACGCTAATCGATGTACGAATAAGGGTGTCGCCCGGCAGACGGTGATGCTACCTTGGTGGAAGCTCGTCTGTGATGAAGCTTGCAGACGGCCAGCTGCGTTTTTCCGAGGTACCCATGAGCTATGTCCTCGCCGTTGATGTCGGGACCAGTTTCACCGCCGCCGCGATTGCCAAAAACGACCAGCCTGTTCCTGAGAGCCTGCCCTTGGGCCTCCGCGGAACAGCAGTCCCCTCAGTGGTCTACTACCCCGAAGAGGGTCCCGTCCTGGTGGGGGAGGCAGCCGAACGCCGCGGCCTGGATGTTCCCGCCAGGGTTGTGCGCGAGTTCAAACGCCGCATCGGTGACAGCGTCCCCATCGCAGTCGGTACATTAGTCCTGCCCGCAGAGGACATCTTTGCCACGATGGCCCGCTGGGTCGCCGACCGGGCCGAAGAACGCGAGGGCGCCCCGCCGTCGGAAATCATCATCACGCACCCCGCAGCCTGGGGCGGACACCGGACCACCGCGGTCCTGGCAGCCCTCGCTGCCAAAGGACTGAACAACGTTACGCTCATCAGCGAACCGGAAGCGGCGGCACTGCACTACGCCTCCCAGGTACGCGTGGAGGACGGCAGCACTATTGCCGTCTACGATCTGGGCGGCGGGACGTTCGACACAGCAATCCTGAAGAAGGCCGGCAACGGCCGCTTCGACTTCCTGGGCAGCCCGGACGGCATTGAGGGGCTGGGCGGCGCCGACTTTGACGCTGCCGTGCTCCGGTACGTTGCCTCGCATACCGGGGAGGCACTGGCAGCCCTTGACCCGGAGGACCCCGGCGCCCTGGCCGCACTGGCCAGGCTGAAGCGTGAATGTGTGGAGGCCAAGGAGGCACTCTCGGCCGACAGCGAGGCGAACATCTCCGTCTTCCTGCCCGGCATGCAGCAGCAGGTCCGGCTGGTCCGCTCAGAGTTCGAGGCCATGATTGAGGAGCCCATCCGCGAAACCGTGGATGCGCTGGAACGTTCGCTGGAGCAGCTCGGGCTGGAGCCTGCTGACCTGTCCGCGGTGCTCCTGATTGGCGGTTCTTCACGGATTCCGTTGGTGGCGCAGCTGATCTCCGACCAGCTGGACCGGCCTATCGCCGTGGATGCAGACCCCAAGTCTTCCATTTGCCTCGGCGCGGCCGTCGCCGCGCTCCGGGCCGCTGCGGCGTCCGCAGCCGGCCCCGCTGACGCTGCTGCCGGCACGGTTCCTGCGATCCCGGCTCCAGCAGACCTGGCGGATGAGCCGCACAACGCCGACCGCCGCGCCAGCTGGTCCCGGAAACCCGGGTTTGGCTCCTTGGCCGGCACCGCCGCCGCAGGCGACGGTGCCAGGGGAGTTGCCGCGGGCCGTCGGCATGGTGCGAAGGCGGGGGCACATGCTCCGCGTCCCGCCATCCGGCTGACAGCGGTGGCGGCAGGGGCTGCCCTGTTCACCATCCTGACCGCCACTGCCGCGCAAAGCCCGGAGGGGCTGGGAAACCTCACCGCGATGTTCGCACCGCCGGCCGCGCCGGCCGACGCCTCTCCAGGCGGCGGCAACGGCGCGGCGGCGGCGCCCGGAGGCTCTGCGGACGCGGTACAGGATCCCGCGAGTGGCATTGAGGCCAGCGCGAAGAAGCCTGCGGACACAATTGGCAGTTCAGCAGGACTCGAAGCGGCGGCGTCACCCAGCAGCAAGCCGTCCCCCGCAGCGTCATCGCCTGCCGGCACCACGCCGGACGCCGCGGCCCCGGCGTCCACCCCCGACGGGCAGGGGACAAAGACTGAACCAACGCCGGCGGCGGCCGTACCGGGAACTCCCGCCGGGACAACACCCGACACCACGACCCCTCCGCCTTCGACGACGGCCCCGGTCACGCCTGCGCCAACGGATCCTCCTCCGGCGACGCAGGAACCGACGACGCCGCCGACGACTGATCCGCCGCCGCCAACGGAGCCACCGACGACGCCCACCCCGCCGCCGTCAACTGATCCGCCGCCGCCCACGGATACGCCTGTGACGCCGGAGCCAAGTGCCGAGCCTGCGCCGACCACGTCTGCGCCGCCAGCGCCCGAACCGGAACCAACGGCTACGCAGACCGTTGCGCAGACCGCAGAGCCGACACCCGATCCGACCATCGTTCCGGCAGGGTGATCCATGATGAGACATCAGGCCACGCCGGCAACGGAATCTTCATTGCCCGCCAACCCCCAGCACACTGCTGCACAGCTCCGTGGCGAGGACGCCGTGCTACGGGAGCTTCTGCTGGCATTGTCGGTCGGGTTCACACTTCCCGGACCGCTGCCCGGGGAATTGTCCCGCCGGATGGCAGACGGGGAAGGGGAGAGCCTTAGCTCCCTGGTCGCCCGGGCGGAATCATCCGGGCTTCTGAATCCTGACGGCACAGTGATGGGAACCGTCCAGCACGCCCTCCTGTCGTCCACCCCTACGCCGCGGGTTCACGCACTGCAGCGCGAACTTGTGGGCTGCTTCGCTGCGGACGGGCGTCCCCTCGGCGAGCTCGCGCGCCAACTGGCGCGCAGCGGATTGGCCGACCCCCGCGTCGCAGCCGACCTTGAAAAGGCCGGGGACCGGGCCCTGGAACACAATCCCGGACTGGCCGCCCAGCTCTACGACGAGGCCCTCCTCGCCGGCGCGGATGAATTGGCCACCGCGGCCCGCCGCGCCCAGGCAGCGTTTGCCATCGGGGATCTGGATTCTGCCAGCCGGATCATCGACGGATTGCTGATGTGTCCCGATCCGCCGGACCTCCGGCTGGGGGCGGACGTCTCCGCTGCAGTGTGGGCACAACGGGGTATGCTGGCCCGCGGCGCCGATGTGTACACGTGGCTTGGCCCGGAGAGGGTGGGACCGTCCCGGCCGGCGGCCGCCGTTGCGATGATCGGCAGCGGCGACCGTGAAGGTGCCGAGGCAATGTTCCCGAAGGGGTCTGCGCCCGCGTCGCCCACGTCCCTGGCCGTGGCGCAGGCCCAAATGGCCAACGGCATCATGGAATCGTTGGCTGGGGATCCGCATCAGGGGCTTCCGATTCTCATCCACGCCTCAGACATGTTGAATGCCTCGGGCGCAGCCCTGCCTGCTCCGGATACGCCCGGGGCACTGGCTGCGCTGGTTGCACTGCACAGCGGCGAACCCCACCTCGCAGAAACGATTGTGCGCGCCGCGGCGGCCGCGGGTCAGGGGGGCGACGCGGCCAAGCCACGGCTGTTCCTGCTCCAGGCATGGTCCGCCATGCAACAGGACAATCCGGATGAAGCGAGGCTGGCCATCAACGAAGCCTCCAAAGCCAACCACTGGCCGCTGGTCCCGCGTGACGAATTCCTCTGCGCTGCCTTGGAAGTAGGCCTGGCGCGCCGGAGCGGCGAAGTTCATGGCCTGGTCCTGGCCTGGGAACGGGCCCGCGAAGCCATGCTGCACACCACGCTGGACCTGTACAGCCTCCTTCCGTGGGGGGAACTGATGATCACCGCCGCCCGCCTGCGCGAAACCCGGCGGGTGTCGCACTACTTCGATGAGGCGTGGAAGCTTCTGCGGGACCTGGGGGAGCCGCCGCTCTGGGCAGTGCCATTCCACTGGGCCGCCGTGCAGGCGGCGCTGTTGAACGAAAGTCCGGCCGCACTGGGCCCCCATGCAGCAGCCCTTGCCCGCGCTGCGGACCACAGCCACCTTGCCTCCCTGCTGGCGGCTGCCGGCAAAGCCTGGGTCTCGGTCCTCGCTGGAAAATTCCAGCCGGCAGACGTCGAGGCGGCAGCCCGGGGCTTGAACACGGTCGGGATGCCCTGGGAAGGTGCCCGGCTGGCAGGGCACGCCGCGGCCCGCGCGGACGAGCGGAAAGACATGCTCCGCCTGCTCTCCTGCGCCCGGGACCTCCACCCGCAGTCGAGTTCAGGCGGGCCGAAACCGTCCGTCCAGGCCGAAGTCCACAATGTTCCCGACGCTGACCAGGGCAATGGCTCCCGGCCATCGGATGCGTCCGTGCTGAGTGAACGCGAAAAAGAAGTGGCAAGGCTGGTGCTGGAAGGAAAAACCTACCGGGAAATCGGGGAAGCAATCTATATCTCGCCGCGTACCGCCGAGCACCACATTGCCCGGATGCGCCGCCGGCTGGGGGCTGAAAACCGCTCTGACCTGCTGGTGCGGCTGAGGCTGGCCCTTGGGCCGGAAGAACCCCCGCGCGAATGATCCCTAGTACCCCTAACCGCCCGGTCCGGCCCATCCCCCGTAGGGGCCGGACCGGTAGGGGGAAACGACCCGATGCCCGGTCCCGGGGTGGGACCTTACGTTTGATTCAGGCCCCGCAAGGAAGCCGGGCTACCCATAACTCAGAGAAGATTTGAGGACCATCCAATGCCTACACTCGCAAACGACCTCGTACTGTTCCTGATGAGCCTTTTCGGTAACGAGGAGGCAGCGAAGGAATTCCTGGATGATCCGGAGAAGGTCCTTGAGGAACACGGACTCGACAAGGTCTGCTCAGCAGATGTTGATGCCGCAATGCCCGTCATCCTGGACTTCGCTCCCATCACCGTTAATGCTTCGTCCTTCGACCGGGAATACAACACCGGCGGGAACGATTCCGAGGTCAGTGGCGGCGGCCACACCCCGCCTCCGGCCGGAGGCGGCCGCGACCATGACCACGATCATGATCATGGTGACCACGACCACGACGACCACGCACACGCCGTCCAGCAGTTGCACCATGTGGTGAACAACTACTCCTACACCTCAACGGTGGATGACCGCGACACCATCACGGACCAGTCCGTCAACCAGAACATCTGGGCCGACGGCGACGTCACGCAGTGGTTCGACAACGATTCCGTCGTGGCCTCCGGTGACCGTGCAGTGGCTGCCGGCGACGACGTCGACATCGAGGATTCGAACAACATCGAGGACTCCTACAACACGGACAACTCGCATGACGATTCGACGGATAACTCCATCCGCGCAGGCGGCGACGTCAATATCGGAAACGAAGAGACGGACATCGAGGATTCCTTCAACACCGACCTTGACGTCGACATTGAAGAATCCTTCAACGACAACTCGGACAACTCCACCAACGATTCCAACAACAACAATTCGGACAACTCCGACAACTCCGATAACTCGTCGGAGACGGATATCGACGTTGATATCGAGGACTCGCTGAACGACAACTCGGACAACCGCGTGGACAACTCCGAGGAGACCACCGACTCGTACAACGACGAGTCCATCGAGGTGGATGTGGAGGACGTTGGAAACACCGAGTACAACCTGGAGAATGTCGCCAACACCGAGAACGACCTGGAGAACTTCAACAACACCACCACCACGGACGAGTCTGTGACGGTCGGCGACATCGATTACACCGATGTCAATGTTGAGGACAACACCCTCGAGTTCACCGAGGACAACTCCGACAACTCGATCAACACGGATGTGGACATCGAGGACAACGTACTGGTGGTTGATTCGCTGAACGACAACGAAATCGACTAACTAAGGCGGTGGCCAGGAAGTGCCCGGCGGGAGTCCAACCTCCCGCCGGGCATTTCCCGGCTCACCCTAACGTCCCATTTTCGAGAATTGACCAAAGGACTGGCTGTGGTTGAAACGCAACGATCAGGAGCTCCGGCAGCGGCGGCAGAATCTCCCGCCCCGCCCCAGCCAGCGGCGCCGGCGACCTCAGTGCAGCTGGTCAGGCTCGTTGAGCAGGCAATCGACATCGTCAGCGAGGGCGAGCGGGCCGACTTGCGGAAGCGACTGGACCAGACTCTTTCACGGCTGAAGGATCCCAGCATCCGGGTGATAGTGGTGGGCGAGTTCAAGCAAGGAAAAAGCAAACTCATCAACGCTTTGGTCAACGCGCCGGTCTGCCCCGTCGACGACGATATTGCCACCTCGGTGCCCACAGTTGTCCGGCACGGCGATCCGGCGTCGGCCTCTGTCCTCCTGCCCCGGGCAGACAAGGACCCCGGTGACGACGAACCACTCGAACGGCTGCCGATCAACATCGCTGACCTGGCCGCCTATGTTTCCGAACGCGGGAATCCCGGCAACGCGAAGAAGCTGGTGGCCGCGGAAGTGTTCCTGCCCCGCAAAGTCCTGGCCGGCGGCCTGACCGTTGTTGATTCCCCCGGCGTCGGCGGCATGGGCTCCAGCCACACGCTGACCACCTTGACGGCATTGCCGACCGCAGACGCGATGCTGCTGGTATCGGATGCTTCCCAGGAATACACCGAGCCGGAAATAAGGTTCCTCCGGCAGGCAATGCGCATCACACCAAGCGTTGTCGGAGTGTTGTCCAAGACGGACCTTTACCCGGAGTGGCGCCGCGTGGCTGAACTGGACCGCGGACACCTAGCCCAGGTGTCGGCCGACATCCCGCTGTTCCCCGTCTCCTCGGACCTTCGGCTCGAGGCCGCACGGCACCAGGATGCGGAACTGAACAATGAATCGGGCTTCCCCGGCCTCATCGGCCATCTGCGGAACGAAATCGTGGGGAAGGCCGAGCGGATCCAGCGGCGCTCCGTAAGCCAGGACCTGGTCTCGGTGACCGATAACCTCCGCCTGTCCCTGCAGGCGGAACTGGCGGCCCTGGAGAACCCGGCAGGGACGCCGGCCATGATCGCCGGCCTTGAAGCGGCGAAACTGGAGGCCGACGACCTCCGCAAACGCTCGGCACGGTGGCAGATCACCCTTAACGACGGCATCGGCGATTTGATAGCCGACATGGAATACGACCTGCGGGACCGCTTGCGGCGGATCCAGCGCGATGCGGAGAACGCCATTGATCAAGGCGATCCCGGCCCGACATGGACGGCGTTCACCAAATGGCTTGAAGAGTGCACCGCTGCCGCGATTTCGGACACCTTCGTCTGGACGAGCGAGCGCTCCCAGTGGCTGGCAACGCAGGTTGCCGAGCACTTCTCCGAGGACGAGGTAACACTTCCGGTGCTGCGCGTCTCCGATACCGGGGATGCCCTGGACCCCGTGGACGATATGCCAGGCCTCGACGACGGGCACATCAACCCGATGCAAAAAGTCCTTATCGGCATGCGGGGATCCTACGGCGGTGTCCTGATGTTCGGCCTCCTGACAGGGATCTTCGGCATGGCTTTGATCAATCCGCTGTCCGTCGGCGCGGGGCTGCTGCTGGGGCGCAAGGCCTACCGGGAGGACAAGGACGCCAGGCTCAAGCGCCGGCAGTCAGAGGCCAAGGCCCTGGTCCGCCGCCAGTTGGACGATGTGGTCTTCCAGGTGGGTAAGCAGCTCAAGGACAGGCTGCGGATGGTCCAGCGGTCCACCCGTGACCACTTCACGGAAATCGCCGAGGAGCATCACCGCTCGCTCTCGGATTCGGTGTCGGCGGCGCAGAAGGCAGCCACGACATACAAGCTTGAAAAGGACACGCGCATCCGGGACATCAAGGCCGAGCTCAAGCGGGTGGACACCTTGCAGCAGGCTGCCAGGGCCCTGGCGGAGAAGGAGCAGGCGCCTGCCAGGCCGGCACACGGGGCTGTTTCCGTACCGCGGCGGGCTCCGGCGGTGGTGGCAGCCGGATGAAGGTGACCACGGTCGCGGGAGTATCGGACCTGATCCAGGAGGCGCTTGCCGCCTACCGCGATGACCCCGCTGCGGTGGAGGCTTTGGAAGGATGGGCCGCAAGGTTGTCGGAGCCTCTGCGGATCGCCGTGGCCGGAATGGTGAAAGCCGGAAAATCAACCCTTCTCAACGCCATCATCGGGGAGGAGATCGCCCCCACGGACACCGGTGAATGCACCCGCATCGTCACCTGGTACCGGTTCGCCCACTCGCCCCGCATCATGCTCCATCCCGTTGCGGGCGAACCCCGCCCGCTTCCCCTGCGACGAAGCAACGGGCGCCTCGTCTTCGATCTCGGCAGGGACCGGGCGGAGGACGTGGAACGACTGGTGGTGGAATGGCCGTCGGAAAGCCTGCGGAACGTCACCCTGATCGACACCCCTGGCATCGCTTCCCTGTCCGGCGACGTTTCTGCCCGGTCCGTCAATTTCCTCACTCCTGCCGACTCGCCATCCGAAGCGGACGCCATTGTGTACCTGATGCGGCATATGCATGCCGCCGATCTGCGGTTCCTGGAGTCCTTCAAGGACACCGAGGCCGGCCGTTCGGGAACAGTCAACGCCCTGGCGGTTTTGTCCCGGGCCGACGAAATCGGCGCCGGGCGGATCGATTCCCTGCTCTCGGCCGGAGAAATCGCAGAGCGGTACCGCCGGGACCCCGGCCTGCGCAAGCTGGCATTGGGGGTGGTCCCGGTGGCCGGTCTGCTGGCCCAGAGTGCCCGGAGCATGCGCCAGTCCGACTACGAGTCGCTGGCGCTCCTCTCCACCTTGGACCGGGCGGAACGTGAGCGCCTGCTGCTCTCCGCGGACAGGTTTCTGCGGGCGGGCATTCCGGACGGCCTTACCGCCGAGGCGCGGAAGCAGCTACTGGAGCGGTTCGGCCTGTTCGGAATCCGGCTCGCCGTTGTCCTGATCCGGGCAGGCTTTACGGACCCCACGCCACTGGCCCATGAGCTGGCCAGGCGCAGCGGCCTGGACCCGCTGCTGGCCATGCTGGCGGGCCAGTTCCATGCACGCGCGGACGCCCTCAAGGCCCGCACCGCCCTGGTGGGGGTGGAAACCCTGCTCCGGAACTCACCCCGGGACGGAACGGGGCACCTTGCCACAGCACTGGAACGGCTCCAGATCAACGCCCACGAGTTCAGGGAACTGGGCCTGCTGGCCACGCTGCGGACCACCGGGGTCACGCTGAAGCACGAGCTGGCCGTGGAGGCGGAGCGGATCATTGGCGGCGAGGGCGTGGCAGCCCATCTGAGGCTGGGCCTGGAGCCGGAGGCGTCCCGGGACGAGATCAGCGCGGAGGCCCACCGCGTCCTTCACCGGTGGCGGCTGCTGGCCGAGAACCCGCTGACGGACCGGTCCGCGCTGGATGTGTGCCGGGTAGTGGTACGCAGCTGTGAAGGCATCCTGGCTGAGGCCGCCGGACTGCACCTGCACAAGCAACCTGCCTGACGGCGGGCGCCCGCGACGTGCTGCTAGGGCCGGTTTCGCCGTGACTTGAACCAGCGGTGGGCCGATGGCATCAGCAGCGCCAGGAGGCCGGCGAAGGCCAGCAGCACCTGGGCGGCCCAAAGGATAAGAACGTAACTGCCGGCGTCGCCCTCGGGAACGAGGAAGACTGCTGTCACTGCCATCACGCCCACCTGCCCGGCCAGGAGCAGGAGCATGAGCCAGCGGGCCCACCCGCGGCGGCCGGAGACAGCCCCCAGCAGGGCCGCCTGGAGAAGGATCAACAGAAGCAGGGCACCGCCGCTGCCCCAAAAAACGATCGCCGTGGACGTGGTGAGGGCGGCGTCATCCCCGCCCGGCGCCATCTCGTCCACGACGGTGCGGAGCCGCTCCAGATGGGAATCCCGGGTGAGGAAAGAGCCCACCAGGACGGCAAGCCCGGCGACGAAACTGGACAGCCAAAGGGCCCGGCCCAGCCGTATGCTGCGCGGGGCCGGCGGAATCACCAGGATGGGAGCCGGTGCGGCGTAGGACAGGCCCGGCCGCGGCGGGGGAGGAGGGGGCGAAGCAGCCCCGGCGGGCGCAACTGGCAGTTGGGGGTTTCCGTCGGGGTGCTGTGGCATAGGTCCTACTTCACGTCGCCGGTGTCGTGGGTGTCTGCGTCTCCTGTGCTGTCCGGGCCGGCGCCGGCGGGACCGTCGTCGGACTTCGCCTCCAGGTCATCCTTGAGTTTCTTGAGGCGGGCGGCTTCGGCCTGTTTGCGGCGGCGGACCTCCAGGTTCCGGAGGAAGTCGGGATCATCGTCCGGGGCGGTGGGGCCGCTGTAGGTGCGGCGGGCGGGAGGCGTGTTCCGGGGACGCCCCATCAGCAGCCAGAGGATGGCGCCGATCACGGGAAGGACGATCATGACGATGATCCATGCCGGCTTGGAGATCCCCCGGGTCAGGCGGGCGTCAGTACGGATCACGTCCACCAATCCATACACAAAGATGACGAGTACTGCCACGGCCAGAGCCACACGGAAGAGCATGGCATTAAGTCTATCGTCCGCAGGGGTTTGGCGTTCAGGCGGGGCGGCTAAACTTGGGTGGTGGCTTTCCTGAAATACTCCCTGATCCGGCTGGCGCTGTTTGCGCCGCTCTTCGTCTTGTTTATGTTCCTGCAGCTGGGGGCGTTGCTGTCTGTTGTCTGCGCGGCGCTGATTGCCTTCGCCGTCAGTTACCTGCTTTTCCAGAAGCAGCGGGACGAAGCTGCTGCCGCCCTGCATGACCGGTTCACCGGCAAGACAAAGCCCGGGCCCAACGCCGGCGAGGCCGCGGATGCCGCCGCCGAGGACCGCCTCACGGATGCCAATACCGACGTCACCATCCGGAATACCACCCCGAAGACTCCCGACGCCTAGAAACCGTGGCTGAGTACCAGTCCCAGTGTGAACAGCAGGCTGTAGCCGAGGTTGATCAGGCCGGTCTGCTTGAGGACGGGGATCAGGCTCTTGCGCTTGCGGCCGTTGATCATCAGCCAGGCGGGCATCAGGCAGGCCGGGATGAGCAGCAGCACGATCAGGATCCATGGGCGCCCGGGTGCAAGGATCACCACCAGTAGGATGGCCACCGCGAGCATCAGCACGTAGCTTTCGCGGGCGTGTTTATCGCCCAGCCGCACGGCCAGGGTCTTCTTGCCCGCCTGGATATCCGTGGGGATATCGCGGACGTTGTTGGCCATCAGCAGGGCGCAGGCAATCAGGCCCGTGCCGATCGCGCCGATCACCGCGGACAGGCTGACCTGACCGGCCTGGGTGTAGGTGGTGCCGAGCGTTGCCACGAGGCCGAAGAAGACAAACACAAAAACGTCACCCAGGCCCATGTAGCCGTACGGGTTCTTGCCGCCGGTGTAGCCCCAGGCCGCCATCACACAGCCGATCCCCACCAGGATCAGCCACCAGCTCTGGGTGATCACCACCAGTGCCAGGCCAAATAGCATGGCCAGGGCGAACGTACCAAACGCCGCATACTTGACGTGCTCGGGTTTGGCAGCGCCGGAGCCCACCAGCCGCAGCGGTCCCACCCGGTCCTCGTCGGTGCCGCGGACGCCGTCGGAGTAGTCGTTGGCGTAGTTCACGCCGACCTGCAGGAGCAGCGCCACCAGGGCGGCCAGCACGGCGTTCACGGGGCGGAACGAATCCAGCTCGTAGGCTGCGGCGGTGCCGATCAGCACGGGGGCGATGGCGGCCGGCAAAGTGCGGAGGCGGGCGCCTTGGATCCATTGTGCGGCTGTGGCCACGGTGAGTACCTCGTGTTGGGTTGGGGGAAAACGGTGAAACGGTGTGCACCGGCTGCGGGGGCCGCCGGTGCAGCTCTACTCTACTTTCCCTGGTGCAGGGCGTTGAGCCGCTCGATCATGGCCAGGCGGTCCGGCTTGCCGTTGGGAAGCATCAGCAGCTCACTGGCGGTGAGGATTGTTTTCGGGGCCAGCAGTCCCAGCCGGGCGTGCCATCTCTGTTCAAGCACGACGGCGTGATCCCCGGCGCCGGAGGGGGCGTCGCCGGGGGGAGCTGCCAAAGCATCGGCGCCGGAGGCGCCGCCGGCCAGCGCAACATAGGCGGCCACGGCCTGGCCCCATTCCGCGGACGGGACACCGGCCACAAAAGCCGCTGCGACGCCGTCGGACTTTTCCAGCTCTTCCTGTACGTGCGCCGCGGAGACCTTGACTCCGCCGGTGATAATGACGTCGTCGGCGCGGCCCAGCACGGTGAGCCGGCCGTCCGCGTCCACGGAGCCCAGATCGTTCGTGCGGTACCAGCGCACGCCGTCTTCCTCATAAAACGTGTCCGTGCTCTCGGGCGCGTCGAGGTATCCGGCGGCCACGGTGTCGCCGCCCAGCAGGATCCGGCCGTCCTCGGCGATCCGGACCTCCACACCGGTCAGCGGCACGCCGTCGTAGACGCAGCCCCCGCAGGTTTCCGCCGAGCCGTAAGTGGTGATGACCCGCAGCCCGGCCTTGCGGGCGTCCTTCAGGAGCCCGGCCGACGCCGGTGCGCCGCCCAGCAGGATGCCGTCGAAACGCCGCAGGACAGCCAGGGTCTCCGGGGACGGGGCGTCCAGGAGGCGCTGCAGCTGGGTAGGCACCAGCGAGGTGAATCGGATGGGATCCGTGAGCTCCAGGGCGCCCGCCGTGAACGCTTCGGGCGTGAAACCGCCGGACATGTCCATGACCCACGGCCGTGTGCCGGCAAACAGCGAGCGCACCAGCACCTGAACGCCGGCCACGAACTGGACCGGAAGGGCAAGCAGCCACTGGCCTTCGCCCTGGAGTGCCAGCGCTGTGCCCATGGAGGACGCGGCCAGCGACTCGACGGTCAGGACGGTGGCCTTCGGCGCGCCGGTCGAGCCGGACGTGCGCACCACTGCCACGGCGTCGTCGCAGCCGGGGGTTTTGGTGTGCCCCACCACCAGTTCGCCGTCAGGGCTGATGGATAGTTCGACGGCGGGGCCCTCACCGCGGAGGGCGGCCGCCAGGGCGGTGAGCGCCGGTTCAATGTCCAGGGGGCCGATGTGCTGGCGTCCGATGTTCATGTGCCGTCCTGCCTTAGAAGTAATGGGGGAAGCGGGACCAGTCAGGGTCGCGTTTCTCCAGGAAGGCTTCCTTCCCTTCCACGGCCTCGTCCGTCATGTAGGCCAGGCGGGTGGCTTCGCCGGCGAAGACCTGCTGGCCCGCCAGGCCGTCGTCGGCGAGGTTGAAGGCGAATTTGAGCATGCGGATGGCCTGGGGCGACTGGCGGGCGATGTCCGCGGCGTATTCCAGGGCCACTTCCTCGAGCCGTTCGTGGTCCACGGCCTCGTTCACGGCGCCCATGCGGACCATGTCCTCGGCGGAGTACTCGCGGGCCAGGAAGAAGATCTCGCGGGCGGTCTTCTGGCCGATCTGGCGGGCCAGCAGTGCGGAGCCGTATCCGGCGTCGAAGCTTCCCACGGTGGCGTCGGTCTGCTTGAACTTGCCGTGCTGGCGGGAGGCGATGGTGAGGTCGGAGACCACGTGCAGGGAGTGCCCGCCGCCGGCTGCCCAGCCGTTCACGACGGCGATGACCACCTTGGGCATGGTCCGCATCAGCCGCTGGACTTCCAGGATGTGGAGGCGGCCGGCGCGGGCGGGGTCGATGGTTTCCTGCGTCTCGCCGTCCGCATAGCGGTAGCCGTCGCGGCCGCGGATCCGCTGGTCTCCGCCGGAGCAGAAGCTGTGTCCGCCGTCCTTGGGGGAGGGGCCGTTGCCGGTGAGCAGGACGGTGGCGACGTCCGGGGTCATGCGGGCGTGGTCCATGGCCCGGTAGAGCTCGTCCACGGTGCCGGGGCGGAACGCGTTGCGGACCTCGGGACGGTTGAACGCGATCCGGACTGTGGGCAGGTCCCGGATCCCGGTGCCATCCTCGGAGCGCTCCACCTGCCGGTGGTACGTCATGTCCTGGAAGTCGTCGAAGCCGGAGACGGTGCGCCAGCGGGTGGGGTCGAAGACGTCGGACACCTTGGCGGGAATTTGGTTGCTCACCGGACAAGTCTAGTAATCGGGTCAGCTGATGCAGAACTCGTTGCCTTCGGGGTCAGCCATGGTGTGCCATTCGTGCGGGCCCTCGTTGGCGGTCCAGAGGAAGGTGGCCCCGCGGGCTTCGAGTTCCTTCCGGACTTCTTCCTTGTCCCGCCCGTCCAGCCGCACGTCCCAGTGGACACGGTTCTTGACGGTTTTCCCTTCCGGGACTGCCTGGAACAGGACGCGGTGGGCGGGCGCTTGAGCCTCGAGTTCCTCCGGCGGCCGGATGGCCTGTCCTGTGCGCCAGACGAGTTTGCCGTTGTGCGTGAGGGTTTCCGCTTCCGTGGCGTAGCCCTGGCTGATCATGGACCGGATGAAGCCCTCGTCCTGAGGTTCCACAGCCCAGTCCAGGGTCTCCGCCCACCAGTCGGCGAGCTCGTGCGGGTTCTTGCTGTCCACCACAATCTGGATCTTCAGTCCCATCCCACCAACCTACGCGCGGCGGCTTGCTGATGGATAGGGGAGCCGGCCCCCTGTTAGGGCCGGAGCTGTTAAGGCTGGACCTGCTGGAGCTGCTCGAACAGCTCGGGCGGGATGGCGTAGATGAACACCACGGCCAGCAGGTTCTTCGCCGCGTGCACAAAGTAGGCGAACATCAGGTTCCTGCCGGTCCAGACATACACAAAGACCAACGTGGCGCCCATGGCCAGGTACGGCAGCAGTGCCGGGAGCGTGATGGCTTCCTGGCCCACAATGTGGAGGGCGGCGAACAGCACCACGGACAGGGCGCAGCACAGCCAGATGTTCAGTTTGCGGCTTAGCTTGCCGATCAGCAGGTGCCGGAAGATGTACTCCTCCACAAACGGGCCCACGATGACCACCACGGGCACCATGAGCCAGGCGGGGACCTGCTGCATAAGCTCCTGGAGTCCGGCCTGGTTGGCGGAGGTCTGCACGCCGCCGGCCGCGGTCACCACGATGGCGGTGAGGATCATCATGGCGATCACCGCGGTGGGGATCATCAGGAGCGTGAACCATGGCCGGGTGGCCAGCACCCGGAGGTCCCTGGCCATCACCCGGCGGGCGGCGATCACGGCCAGGATCCCGACGGACCCGTAAAACAACAGATTCACCCCGTACGACGCCGCGGCGGGGCTGGGTGCCAGCTGGCGCAGGAACGGGGCGAGCAGTTCACCGGCGACGGCGAAGAGTCCGGCCGCGGCGACGTACAGGCCCACGGTGGTGAAGTCGAGGGCCGAAAACCGGTAGAGCTCGGGCTGCGGAGCGGGTGGTCGCCGGTGGATTGTCGCCATGGGTTCAGCCTATCGCCCGCCCAAGTAGGTAGCGCTAACTGTCGTTATGGGGCTCCAAAACGACAGTTAGCGCTACCTACTTGGGGAAGGGGAAGGGGGCGGCGTCACATTGCGGCCCCAGTTCGGCGTCCCGTAGAATATTCGGTATGCCTAACTTTCTGTTTCGGTGCGCCAAAGTAGCCGCCCGGACCTTCGCGCCCCAAGCGGCGAGGTTGCGCGCTGCAGGTGCTGCCGCCGTCGTCCTCCTCTCCCTGTCCCTTACAGCCTGCGGCGGCGATGCGTCGGGCAACGGCAACAGTGAGAAGCCCGTGGTGCTGACCACCTTTACGGTGCTGGCGGATGTGGCCCGGAACGTTGCGGGGGACAAACTGACGGTGGAGTCCATCACCAAGGCAGGCGCCGAAATCCACGGCTACGAGCCAACCCCCGGCGATATCCGGAAGGCGTCCAAAGCCGACCTGATCCTGGACAACGGGCTCAACCTTGAAGCATGGTTTGCGCAGTTCGTGGAGGGCCTGGACGTGCCGCACGCCGTGGTCAGCGACGGCGTGGCGGTCATGGACATCAGCGAGGACTCCTACCAGGGCAAGCCGAACCCGCACGCGTGGATGTCCCCGGTGAACGTGCAGATCTATGTGGACAACATGGTCAAGGCATTCAGCGGGCTGGACCCGGAGAACGCCGCGGCATTCGAGGCCAACGGTGACGCGTACAAGGCCGAGCTGCAGGCTGTGCAGGACGAGATGAAAGCGAGCCTGGCCGGCGTCCCGGAGAAACAGCGTGCCCTGGTGACCTGCGAAGGCGCCTTCTCCTACCTTGCCCGCGACGCCGGCCTCCGCGAGGTCTATATCTGGGCCGTCAACGCCGAGCAGCAGGCCACGCCGCAGCAGATCACCCGCGCCATCGAGTACGTCAAGGCGAACCAGGTCCCGGCTGTCTTCTGCGAATCCACCGTGTCGGACGCCCCCATGCAGCAGGTGGTCGGGGCAACCGGGACGACGTTCGGCGGCATCCTCTACGTCGACTCGTTATCCGAGGCGGACGGCCCCGTCCCCACTTACCTGGATCTGATCAGGCACGACGCCGACCTCATCACCAAGGCGCTCACCGGCACCGCAGCAGCTTCAGCCCGGGCAACGTCATGAACGCCCCGGCCATCCTCGTTGAAAACGTCACCGTCCACTACGGCGAGGTCCTGGCGCTCGATTCCGCCTCGCTCACCCTGGACGCCGCCCGGATCTGCGGCCTGATCGGCATGAACGGGTCCGGGAAATCCACCCTGTTCAAGGTGATCATGGGCATGATCAAGCCCGACGCCGGCCGCGTCCTGATCGGCGGACAGTCACCCGCCAGGGCACGCAGGGCAGGCGGGATCGGCTACGTGCCGCAGAGCGAGGATGTGGACTGGCAGTTCCCGCTGTCCGTCCGCGACGTGGTGATGATGGGCCGCTACGGGCACCAGGGATTCACCCGCCGCCCCTCCAAGGCGGACCGCGCCGCCGTGGACGAAGCACTAGACCGGGTGGAACTGTCCGAGTACGCCGGACGCCAGATCGGCCAGTTGTCCGGCGGCCAGAAGAAACGGGCATTTGTGGCCCGCGGCATCGCCCAGGGTGCCACCATGATGCTCCTGGACGAGCCGTTTGCCGGCGTCGACAAGCGCTCCGAAGCCACCATCACCCGGCTGCTGCGAGAACTGGCCTCGGACGGCTGCACCATCCTGATCTCCACCCATGACCTGCACGCCCTTCCCGAACTGTGCGACGAAGCCGTGCTCCTGATGCGCCGTGTCCTGATGCATGGCGCCCCCGAGCTGGTCCTGCAGCCGGAAAACCTGGCCATGGCGTTCGGCCTGGACGTGCTGAACCGGGACCTTCCGGAGGAGCCTGGCCGCAAACACCCCACAGCACGCGCCACGGCAGCCGGTACCGAGAGCAGGAGCTGAGCCATGGAACTGCTCCTGGAGCCATTGAGCTACGACTTCATGGTCCGTGCCATCATCACCACCGCCCTCGCCGCCATCGTCTGTGCCGTGCTCAGCTGCTGGCTGGTCCTGATCGGCTGGTCGCTGATGGGTGACGCCGTATCGCACGCTGTGCTGCCCGGCGTCGTTCTCGCCTATATTGTGGGGGCGCCGTTCGCAGTCGGCGCGCTGGTGTTCGCGCTGATCGCCGTGACGCTGATCGGGGTGGTGCGCAACACCAGCCGGGTCAAGGAGGACGCCGCGATCGGCATCGTGTTCACCTCGCTGTTTGCCCTGGGCCTGGTTCTCATCTCCGTCACACCCAGCCAGACAGACCTGAATCACATCATCTTCGGCAACCTCCTGGGAGTCAGCATCCCGGACCTCATCCAGGTGCTGGTCCTCGGCGTTGTTGCCTTCGCCATCCTGATCCTGAAGCGCCGTGACCTGACGCTCTACGCCTTTGACCCCACGCATGCCCACGCGATCGGCCTCTCGCCGAAGCGGCTGGGGGCGCTGCTCCTGGGGCTGCTCGCGCTGACGTCCGTGGTGGCGCTGCAGACCGTGGGCGTGGTGCTGGTGGTGGCCATGCTCATCATTCCGGGTGCCACGGCCTACCTGCTGACCGACCGCTTCTCCCGCATGCTGGTGATCGCCCCGGCGGTCTCGGCCACCTGCTCCATCGCCGGCATCTACTTCAGTTACTACCTGGACACAGCCTCCGGCGCGATGGTGGTGCTCACGCAGGGAGCCGTGTTCGCCGTCGTCTATCTCTTCAGCCCGCGGCAGGGGCTGATCGGAACCCGGCTGGCGAAGGCCCGCCGCAAGAAGGCAGCCGCGCTTCAGGCCGCGTAATCCCGCACAGGGGTCCCGATCATTGACTGACGGGCCGCCGCACGGCAGGCTGGACCGATGAAGTCCTAAGCAGCGGACCGGCCAGGCCGGACCGTTCCCCCGAAACCCAAGGCCGTCGTCGAGCACCCCCTGAACAATTCCGGTTCAGCTCCGGCGGCCACACTGCGGAAAAATACAAGGACTTCCCGTGACCGAACATCTCAAGCTCTCAGGCGTCTCCCACGGCTACGGCGACCGCCAGCTGCTGGCTGCCATCACCCTGGTCATCACGGCCGGGGAACATGTGGCCATCGTGGGCGAAAACGGCGCCGGTAAATCAACCCTGCTCCGGATTATGGCCGGCCTCGAAACGCCCGACGAAGGCTCCGTCACCAGTGATGGCCGGGTGGGCTACCTCGCGCAGGCCCACGGCCTGCCGGAAGACTTCACCGTGGGCGCCGCCATCGACGCTTCCCTGGCCTCGCTAAGGGCTCTCGAGGCTGAGCTTGACCGGCTGGAGGCAGGCCTGGCCGACGCCGAGGACGACGACCTGGAAACTTACGGCAGGCTCCAGACCGAGTACCAGCTTCGCGAAGGCTACGCCGCGGAATCACGGGTGGAGGCGGCGCTGGACCGGCTGGGCCTGGGCGGCCTGGACCGGCACCGGACCCTGGGCTCACTCTCCGGCGGCGAACAGGAACGTGTGGCCCTGGCCTGCGTGCTGGCCGATCCGGCGGACATCCTGCTCCTGGACGAACCCACCAACCACCTGGACGCGCGGGGAACGGCGTGGCTGGAGGACCGGCTGGCCGCCCACCGCGGCACCGTTGTGGTGGTCTCCCACGACCGTGTGCTCCTCCGTAAGGTGGCCGGCACCATTATCGAGGTGGACGCCGAGCGTCTCGCAGTGGCTCGCTACGGCAACGGGTATGACGGCTACCTCCGCGAGAAGGCCGCCGAGCGCCAGCGCTGGGTCCAGGAGTACCACCAATGGATCGACGCGATGGACGCCGAACAGCGGCAGGCCGATACCGTGGCCGGAAAGATGGGCTACGCCCGCAAACGCGACGGCGACAAGATGGGCTTCGACTTCAAGGCAGGGACCTGGCAGAAGGCGGCCACCAGCAAGGTCCGGAACGCACAGGAACGGCTCCGCCGGCTTGAGGCCAGCCCGGTGGCCCGCCCGCCGGTTCCGCTGCGGCTGAATGCGGACCTGGCCGTGGACGCGGACATTGCGCCGGCCCCTGGCCTGGATGAGCCCTCAGCGGTCCTCTCTGCCCGTGGCGTCAGCGTTCCGGGCCGCCTCCGCCCTACGGATTTCGAAGCCTGGACCGGCGACAAGATCCTCATCACCGGTCCCAACGGCGCCGGCAAGTCCACGCTGCTTTCCGTACTGGCCGGCACCCTCGAGCCGGCCGGGGGGAGCGTGAGCCGCCCGGCGCGCGTCGGCTATCTGCAGCAGGAGCTCGAACTGCCGGAACGGCCCTCACTGCGGCTGCTGCCGGCCTTCGTGGCAGGACTGGGCGGGAATATTGATGAGCACGCCGAGGCCCTCCTCCGCCTTGGCCTGTTCCGCACCAGCGAGTTCCATGTCCCGGTGGGCAGCCTGTCCGCAGGCCAGCAGCGCAGGCTCGCGCTCGCCCGCCTGCTGCTGGGCGGCTACAGCACCCTGATTGTGGACGAACCCACCAACCACCTGGCGCCCGTGCTGGTGGAGCAGCTCGAGGAAGCGCTCGCGGACTTCACCGGGACCCTCGTGATGGTCAGCCACGACCGCGCCCTCCGGGACTGGTTTGCCCGCTGCGCGAAGAAGAGCGAAAAGTCGCGGACGGACGAGGCCGGCCGCTGGATCCGGTACTCGATGGACAGCGGGGTGCTCGCCCGGGCTTGAGCGCCCCCGCACCGCACCGCGCCGGCCCGCGCCCGCGCACCGCGCTGGCGCCGCAAACGGTGAGTTTTGCGCAAACGAAAAGTTACCGGCGGACCGGCGGACGGAAACATCGGCGGCGGAAGATGGGCTCATGCCAGTCTTCCCGCCGGCCGAAAGGATCTGTCCATGATCACCAAGAACCTTTTCCTGCAGGGCATCTTCCCGTTCGAGGGCGCGGGGTTGGAGAAACCCGGCCTCATCCACAGCGAACTGTCGCACTATGTCCCGGACGGTGTGATCAACCAGACGCTCTACTTCCGCGGCGGCAATTCCAGCGCTGAGCTCATCACGGTGGTGCTGATGCGGAACGGCGTGCCCATGCGCTATTTTCCCATCGGCGCCAAGAGCGAGGTCCACGTGCCGCTGCGCGTGGTGGAGGACATCGACGGCGGCTCGGTGGTGGAGCTCCATGTCGCGGCACCGGACGGCGTGGCGGGATTCGTTGTGGTGGACCTGGGCATGGTGGAGCACTGATGACCAGCGTGCTGGAGCGGCCGCACGGCAGGCACCCGGGCGGCGCGCCCCGCCGTCGGCTGGTGGTGGTGGGCAACGGGATGGCCGGTGCCCGCGCGGTGGAGGAAATCCTTGCCCGGGGAGGCGCGGACCAGTTCACCATCACCATGTTCGGCGACGAGCCCTACGGCAACTACAACCGGATCATGCTCAGCCACGTCCTCTCCGGTGAGGAAAGTGACGCCGACATCTTCCTGAACGCCCTGTCCTGGTACCGCGAGAACAGCATCACGCTGCACGCCGGGGTCCGCGTTGACCGGATCGACAAGGCAACCAAGCACGTGTTCTCCAACGACGGCCGCGTCACACCGTACGACACCCTCATCATTGCCACCGGCAGCCGCTCGCACATGCCGCCGATGGACGGGCTGTACACGCCGGGCGGGTCCGTGAAACACGGGATCTTCGGCTTCCGCACCATCGATGACACACGCAGGATGGTCCAGCACGCGCAGCAGGAGCACCACCGGCGGGCGGTGGTGATCGGCGGTGGCCTCCTGGGCCTGGAAGCCGCTTACGGGCTGAAAAGCCACGGCATTGCCGTGGAAGTGGTGCACTCCGGCGGGCACCTCATGAATGCGCAGATGGGGCCCGACGGCGGCGCGGTGCTGCGGAGGAGCGTGGAGGCGCTGGGCATCGGGGTGCACACGTCCAGCCGCACCACTGCCGTCCTCGGCGCCGACAGCGTCACCGGGGTCAGCCTCCGCGACCGGGAGGACATCGCGTGCGACATGGTGGTGGTGGCCGCCGGGATCCGGCCGAACGTGGACCTGGCCGTGCTGAGCGGGCTGCCGGTGGAACGGGCCATCGTGGTGGATGACCGGCTGATGGTCCAGGACGAGGACGATATCTATGCGGTGGGGGAGTGCGTCCAGCACCGCGGGGAAGTCTACGGACTGGTGGCGCCGCTGTGGGAACAGGCCGTGGTGCTCGCCAACCACGTGACCGGCGCCGATACGTCGTCGGCCTACCTCGGCTCCCGGACGGCCACCAAGCTCAAGGTGGCCGGCGTCGACGTCGCCTCCATGGGGCTCCACGGACCGGAACTCGACACGGACGAGCACATCGTCTTCTCCGAGCCCAGCCGCGGCATCTTCAAGTCCATCGTGGTCCGCGACAACAAAATGGTGGGCGCAACGCTGCTGGGCGACAGCCGGAAAGTGGCCTACCTGACGCAGGCGTATGACCGCGGGCTGCCCCTGCCGGAGGAGCGGATCGCGCTCCTGTTCGACGTCGGCGGGCCCGGTGAGGAGGCCGGCGTGGCCGAGCTCGACGACGGCGCCCAGGTCTGCAACTGCAACGGCGTCTCGAAGGGGGCGCTCGTGGCCGCCGTGAAGGGCGGCTGCGCGACGGTTTCGGGTGCGATGGACGCCACCCGGGCGGGCAAGGGCTGCGGTTCGTGCAAGCTCCTGGTGAAGCAGGTGGTGGAGTGGGCGGCGGACGGCGCCGTGGAGGAGGACCCGGCCGCCAGTTATTACGTGCCCGGGATCCCGCTGGACAAGCCGGCGCTCATGGCCGCCATCCGGAAGCAAGGCCTGCGCTCCGTGTCCCAGGTGTTCACGGCCTTGGCCCCGGGAAGTGCCGAGGACGCCAAATCCAAGATGGGCCTGGCCTCGCTGCTGAAAATGATGCTCGCGGACCGGTACATCGACGAACGCGACGCCCGGTTCATCAATGACCGTGTGCACGCCAATATCCAGCGCGACGGCACGTTCTCCGTGGTGCCGCAGATGAAGGGCGGCGTGACGTCCGTGCAGCAGCTGCGCCGCATCGCCGACGTCGCCGAGAAGCACAAGGTGCCGCTGATCAAGCTGACCGGCGGGCAGCGGATCGACCTGCTCGGGATCCCCAAGGAGGACCTCCCGCAGGTCTGGGCGGACCTGGACATGCCCTCCGGCTACGCCTACGGCAAGAGCTTCCGCACCGTCAAGACCTGCGTGGGCAAGGACTTCTGCCGGTACGGGACGGGCGATTCCACCAAGCTGGGCATCGAGATCGAGTCCCGGTTCCAAGGGATCGAGTCGCCGGCCAAACTGAAGCTGGCCGTGTCCGGCTGCCCGCGGAACTGTGCTGAATCGCTGGTCAAGGACGTGGGTGTGGTGGCCGTGGAAGGCGGCCGCTGGGAGCTGTACGTCGGCGGAGCGGCGGGAGCCCACATCCGCAAGGGCGACCTCCTGGCCACCGTGGACGATCCTGAGGAGGTCAAGCTCCTGACCGGCCGGTTTATGCAGTACTACCGCGAGCAGGCCAACTGGCTGGAGCGGACCTACGCCTTTGTGCCGCGGGTAGGCATCGAGCACCTCCGCGCCGTGATTGTGGAGGATTCCGAAGGCATCGCCGCCGCCCTTGATGCCGCCATGCAGGCATCCGTGGACAGCTACGTGGATCCCTGGAGCGAGCGCGACGATCCGCTGACGCCAGGCCAGTTCCGCACAGCATTGCCGCTCACGGTCCTCCCCCAGGTCCCGGTCCGATGAGCGGGCCTTCAAGCGTCCATACCCACAACCTGGGCCCGGTGAACCAGATCCCCGTCGGCGAGGGGCGCGCGTTCGGCGTCGATGGGGAGCAGGTGGCTGTCTTCCGGCTCCGTGACGGGTCCCTGCGGGCACTGTCAGCCGTGTGTCCCCACCGCGGCGGCCCCATTGCGGACGGCACCATCGACCGACAGGTTGTGATGTGTCCGCTCCACCAGCACGCCTTCGAGCTGGATACCGGCTGCTCCACAACCGGCGCCGAACCACTCACCGCCTATGGGGTGCAGGCGGATCCTGCGCGAAATATTATTCTGCAATGCGGGGAAGCGGCTCGCAGTTCTTCAGCTTAATTGCCGCTGAATGTAGTCCGCGTCACTCACTGCGGTGCGGGTCTTGTAGGATAGACAGGCCGCGCGAACTTCGACGCAATGTGACTTTCCATGCAGGAAATTCCTTCAAACATACTGAAGCCGAATTTTCAGGATGAGAGAGCTGTGCCAGGGGCGCCGGCCAATCCCCTACCCACAAGGAATTGTTGTGCCTCAAAGTACCCCCACAGAACTCGTGAGCCCCACGGCGCAATCCGCCGTCGTCGACTCCACCCTCAGCGCCGAGGGCTACAAAAAATCCCTGAGCGGCCGCCAGGTCACCATGATCGCCATGGGCGGCGCCATCGGCGTCGGCCTCTTTATGGGTGCGGGCGGACGCCTGGCCTCCACCGGCCCGGCGCTCATCTTCTCGTACGCCATTGCCGGCGTCATCGCCTACCTGCTGATGCGTGCGTTGGGCGAACTGATCATGTACCGCCAGACGTCCGGTTCCTTCGTCAGCTATGCCGGCGAAATGTTCGGCAAGAAGGGCGCCTACCTTTCCGGCTGGATGTATTTCATCAACTGGGCCATGACCGGCATCGCCGAGCTTATAGCGATCGGACTGTACTTCCAGTTCTTCTTCCCCAACGTTCCGGTTGAACTGTCCGCCATCGCCGCCCTGCTGCTGCTCGTTGGCGTCAACCTCCTGAGCGTCAAGGCCTTCGGCGAATTCGAATTCTGGGCCTCCTGCCTCAAGGTCGGCGCCATCATGATCTTCCTGGCCGTGGGTACCTTCATGGTCATCACCAACGCCCAGGTGGGCGACGGAAACGCCTCGGTCAACAACCTCTTCGCGGCCGAAGGCGGAATGTTCCCCAAGGGCGCCCTCGTGATGATCCTGGTGCTGAACGCCGTGATCTTCGCGTACAACGGCATCGAACTGGTGGGCATCACCGCCGGCGAAATGCAGAACCCGGCCAAGGAAGTGCCCAAGGCCATCCGCGCCGTCGTCTTCCGCATCGTGGTGTTCTACGTCGGTTCCGTGACTCTTCTGGCCATGCTGCTGCCCTCGGACCAGTACGTCGCCGGCACCTCGCCGTTCGTCACCGTGTTCGGCCAGATGGGCCTCGGCTGGATGGGCGATGTCATGAACATGATCGTCATCACCGCGGCGCTGTCCTCCTGCAACTCGGGCCTGTACTCCATCGGCCGGATCTTCCGCACCATGGCCAACAACGGGCACGCTCCGGAATGGCTGACGCGGATGTCCAAGAGCCACGTGCCGTATGCCGCCATCCTGGCCATCGGCGCCGTGTACCTTGTGGGCATCCTGCTGAACATCTGGCTGGGCGGCTCCCACGCCTTCGACCTCGCGCTGAACTCCGCATCAATCGGCGTGATCTTCACGTGGGGTGCCATCTTCGCCAGCCAGATCGCGCTCCGCACGAAGAAAGGCAAGGTTTCCTCCCTGCCCGCGCCCGGCGGCATCTGGAGCAGCTGGGCCGGCCTCATCGCACTGCTGGCCATTACCGTGCTGATCGGCTTCGACACCATGACCAGTAAGACCGGCGAGGTATTCCACCTCGGTCTCTGGACCCTGGCCACCATCCCGTTCTTCGCGCTTGTGCTGTGGCTGGGCTGGCAGAAGGTCAAGCACAACGAGCCCAAGAGCGAGCTCTTTAGCTAAGGCTTTCCACCCAAGCAGTACGACGTCGGCGGGTCACCTTCCCAAGGTGGCCGCCGCCGTCGTACTCCCGTGCGTTCCTGCCCGGTTTGTCCGGCCGGCCGGACCATATCCACGCCGTTTCGGGCGTTCTGCCTTGATTGCGGGGGAGTAACCGGGCTGGAGTGCTCAGACAGCCGGGTTGTCCGAGCCCTTCAGGTGCCGGGCGAAGTGATCCTCGATCCGTTGCCATGCCTCAGGGGCGGATTCGGGGTCCGGGCCGATGCCCATGACCCGCATCAACGGCCGGAGCACTGCCGGGCCCAGGTCGGTTTCGTTGAGGAACGCGTGGCCGGCCGTGGGGAATTCCTTGACGTCGTTCTCGATGCCGAGGTTGTCCAGGGCGGTCTCGAGCCTGCGGGCCGCACCCTTGAGGGTGGTGTCTTTGGCTCCGAAGTTGGCCACGATAGGGCACGCCCCGCGGAGGGCACCCTCCAGGTCGCGGGGCAGGCGGCCGTAGTTGACGGAGGCCGCATCGAAGCCGTCCCGGGCCACCAGCAGGGCGAAGCCGCCGCCCATGCAGAACCCGATCACGCCGGTTTTGCCTGTGGACAGCGGTGACTTGGCCAGCCAGGTCCTGGCCGTGGCGAGGTCGGTGAACACGCGGCCGCTGCCCGTCATCATGCTCCGCATGGTGCTGACAAGGCAGCGCCGGGCACCGCCGTCGCTGAACAGGTCCACCGCCAGCGTGAGGTAACCGGCGCGGGCCAGCCGCTCCGCGTGGCCGCGGATCGAGTCGTTCAGGCCGAAGGCCTCGTGGATCATGAGGACGGCGGGAAAGGGTCCGGCTCCGGCGGGCGTGGCGAGGTAGCCGCCCAGCGAGGGCGAACCCCCGGCAGCGGCACTTTCGGCGCTCAGGTCGACGTACGTCATGGGCCAAGGGTAGCCGGGCCCTTGCATCGACTGCTCCGTAACGGTCCTTATGGGGCCTCAGAAGGGCCGTTACGGAGCAGTCGATGAGGAAAGAGGCAAAAGAACGGCGGCGGATCCCCCATAGGAATCCGCCGCCGTCCGGTTCTGTTAGGAACTAATCCTTCTTGAAGGTGTCCTTGACGTCTTCGCCGACCTTCTTGGCGTCAGCCTTGACCTGATCCGTCTGGCCTTCAGCCTTCAGGCGGTCGTTGTCCGTGGCGTTGCCGGCCGCTTCTTTGGCCTTGCCGCCGAGGTTTTCCGCTTCGTTACTGATCTTGTCTCCGAGGCCCATGTCACTGACCGCCTTTCGTTTCCTGTTGATCAAACACTGCATTTTCACCATAACACAAAGCATGCTTACTATTTCAAGGGCCCGGTTGAGGTTGCCTATTGAATGTCAGCAGCCCCGGCTAGGCTCGATGCATGGACCACACAACAAGCCTGACGCAGCACATCCATGCCAGCCCGGACAAGGTCTGGGCCGTCATCTCGGATATTCCAGGCTCTGCTGCCACCCTGTCCAGCATCGAGGCGGTGCAGATGCTCAGCGACGGACCCTACGGTGAGGGGACACGCTGGAAGGAGACGCGGAGGATGATGGGCCGGGCGGAAACGGTTGAGATGTGGGTGAACCAGGCTGATCCGCCACGCAGCACCACCGTCAAGGCCAACCAGGGCGGAGCCGATTACACCACGCGCTTCAGCCTCGCCGAGCGGGACGGCGGGACGGACCTCACGGTGACTTTCGGCGCCGAAGTGGTCAAACCCACCACGCTGAGCAAGATCTACATGGGCCTGTTCGGCAAGCTCGGCATGAACATTACCCGCAAGGCCCTGACCAAGGATCTGGCGGAAATCGCGGCCAAAGCCGAATCGCTCTAGTGGCGGTCAAGCTTCCCAAGATCACCGTTCCCCGGATCAGTGAGGTGCGGCTGGAGGACCTCACCGAGGATCCTTCGCCGGACTTCCGGCGCGGTGAAACGTACGACGGCGTCCGGTACAGCCGGGCGGCGGCTGACGGTCTGGAGCTTAGCGGCACGGACTTCGCTGAGTGTGAGTTCCAGGGCGCCTCGTTCAATGAGACCCAGCTCCGCGGCGCCGGCTTCCGCGACTGCGTCCTGTCCGAGCTGTACGCGCCTGTGTTCAGGGCGGCCCGGTCCACATGGCGTGACGTGCAGCTGAACAACCCCAGACTCGGGTCCGCTGAACTCTACGAGAGCGGCTGGCAATCGGTGCGCATCGACGGCGGGAAGCTGGACTTCCTCAACCTGCGGGGCGCCAAGCTGACAGACGTGCTGATCACGGACTGCATCATCAACGAGCTGGACCTGGGCTCCGCCGCGGGAACAAGAGTGGCGCTGAAGAACTGCACCATCGGGACGCTGGACCTCACCGGGGCCCGGCTCAAGGACTTCGATATCCGCGGCACGGACTTCAGGACCATCAGCGGCCTGGGGAGCCTGGCCGGTGTCGTGATTGACGACTACCAGCTGAGCCTGCTGGCCCCGCTGCTGGCGGCACACCTGGGCATGCGGGTGGTGTAGCCCGGTCCTGAGGTGCCGGTTACACCAGGGTCAGTCGAAGAAGCCCACGATGTAGCCGATGAAGAAGAGAAGAAACAGCAGGACGCCACCTGCGATGGCTGCGATCCAGAAAACCTGCTGGCCTTTTCCGGAGCCCCGCAGCGTTGGTTCGTGTGTGCCGGCCACGGAACCCTCGCCAGGCGGGGTTTCGCCGGGAGGAACACCGCCGCCCGGTTCCAGGCCTGTGATCTTGTCGTCCTGCGGATCGGGGTTAGGTCCTGTCACGGTAACTTCCTCGGCTCGGCGTGGGGTGGTCCTGATCGTGTCCCCAGACTAACTGCCAGCGGGTGGCGGGCCTAGGCTGGTGCCGTGACTTTTCTCCAGCCCCTCACCCTGACCGGCCGCCACGTCATCCTCGAGCCGCTGATGGCCGGGCACCACGACGGCCTGGTGGCAGCGGCCCGGGACGGCGACCTGTGGAAACTCTGGTACACGTCCGTTCCCACCCCGGACGGAATGGGCGCGGAGATTGAGCGCAGGCTGTCCATGCAGGCGCAGGGGTCCATGCTGCCGTTCACCACACGGCTGATCGATCCCGCGACTGGCGGCCCGGGCCGCATCATCGGGATGACCACTTACTGCAATGTCGACGCCGTCACGCCCCGCGTGGAGATCGGCTACACCTGGAACGCCGCGTCAACCCACGGCACCGGCACCAACCCGGACTCCAAGCTGCTGCTGCTTCAGCACGCCTTCAAAGCACTGGGCTGTGTGGCGGTGGAGTTCCGCACCCACTGGATGAACCACCAGTCCCGTGAGGCCATTGCCCGGCTCGGCGCCAAGCAGGACGGTGTGCTGCGCAGCCACTCACGCACGGCCGACGGCGTTCTGCGGGACTACGTGGTGTTCTCCATCCTGGAGCACGAGTGGCCCATGGTCCGCAACGGGCTCGAACACAGACTCGCCAAGCACCCCTAGGGGTGCTTGGCGAGGGTGCATGTCAGTTGGGAGCGACGTCAAAAGCATCCTGGTCCACCAACGATGCAAAGTAGCCGTGCCGATAGCCCTCCCCGTTGGGGTGGAAATTGGCATTATCGGATGAATCTTCCGGGTTGTAGTTGATCCAGGGATCCGCAGAGCCAATGCCGTGGCCGATGAAGGCGGGGGCGACGTCTACATATGTGGACCCGGTCCCTCCTGCCACGTCTGCGATGACCTGGTTCAGTGCTCCGGCCAAGGGATTTGCCACCCCGGCGAACGGATGGGAAGGGTCGAACAGCAAGGGGTACCCGGTGAAGACCACTTTGGCAGTAGGCGACTTGGACTTGATGGCCACCACGATTTCTCCCAGGCCCGTTGCGAGGCTGCCGAGTTTTGTTAGCACGGCCCCTTGAGCGGTGCCGCACTCCACCGACTCCGGTGCGGGCACGCAGGCCGCTAGGACGGCCATGGAATCGAGATCGTTTCCACCGGCGGTCACCGTCACAATATCGGTGTCACCAGTGACCCTCAGCAGCGCAGCATCCCGGACCTGGGAAGTCTTCCAACCCGAACAGGCTGCGTTTGCCGTTAGCTCCACGTTGCGGAGATGGTCAGATATCACGGGGTATCCCTTACGGCTCAGATCGCAGACAGGGTCCGTATAAGGGGCCGCGCCTACCCCCGCAGCGTAGGAATCGCCGAGCGCAACATAATTGAGTTGGCCTGGCGGTGCCGCCTCCGCCGGAATAGCCGCAAAGCCCAAGGCCATGACCATGGTGGCGAGGCCGGCCGCAAAAGCCGGGCGCCGCCGTCGTACTGCTGACGTTGCCATCGAATTCCCCTCAGATTGATCCATTGGACAGGTGACACAGGCATATAAGTGACACCGTACGCCTCACGTCCAACCTCGTCACCGCTCCGGAGTACTCGACTTTCGCCCTGCCCCCTGCCCGGATGCGCGACGGGTACCTGCACCAATGCGCGTGCGGGCCGTGGCGGCTTTGTGGTTAGCTGTCCGGGTGGAGACGACTGGGGGAGCTGTGAGCTGGGACGGAGCCGTCAACGCATGGCACGTCGCCGGCCGTGTCTACCGGATGGGCCGCCGCGAGTGGCTCACCGAGGCCGGTTGGCGGCAGGCGCACGACGACGGCATCCGCACCGTGGTGGACCTCCGTCACCCCCGCGAGGTGCGGCGCCGGGACACCGACCCGGCCGTGCCTGACGAGGCGTTGTCCGGCGTGGACATCGTCATCACCCCCACCGAAGAACCCGACGATCCGCGCTTCACTGCCGTCTGCGGCCCGTACCTCAACGATCCTGCGCATTATCTGCACAACGTCAGGCTTTTCCCGGAAAAGCTTGTCGGCGTCTTCCGTGCCCTGGCCAGGGCGTCTGCCGGCGCCGTTGTGGTCCACTGCGCGGCGGGCCGGGACCGCAGCGGCATGGTGGCCGCGATGCTCCAGGATCTGGCCGGCCACGCGGATCACCTCATCGCCGACGGCTACGCGAAGGCGGCCCGCGGCATCAACGAGCGCTACCGGACGCACGGGCCTCCGCACGCGCGCGAACGCTACCTCCCCGACGCCGAGCTGACGCCCCTTCTGGAGGAACGCTCCCGGACCGTAGTGACGTTCGTCCGCGAGCTGGATACGCGGGCCTTCCTGCTGCAGAACGGGCTAAGGGACACCGAACTCGCCGCCATCCTTCGACTGCTCGAACCTCCGGAGGGGCCATGAATACGCTCCGATATGTGGCAGCCGGCCTTGCCATGGCGGGTGTGGTGATGCTCGTGGCCGGGCCCCTCTGGGCCGTCCTGGCCTCGGATGTTGGGCAGACGGACGAAAATTTCGGCCTCGGCGACGGGACCGTCCACGGCGAGTGGCTTCCCGGTCAGGTCTTCCTGATGGTGGCAGGGGCCGTGCTGTGCGTGGCCGCAGTGATCACCGCCTACCTGTCACGGCGGAGCGATGCAGATGACCAGAGCAGATGACTAGAACAAGAGCGAAGGCGGCCGGTTTGAAGCGCGTATGGGGAGCAGCATCGGCAGCGGGGATGGCACTTGCCGTGGGATTGGGCGGCGTTCCGGCGTCTGCGGTGGCGGCGGTGCCGGGGTCAGCGCTGCCAGCTGTTCCGGCGCCGGTTGCGCCGTCGGAGGTTCCGTCCTCAGATCCGTCGGCAGAGGTTCCATCGCTGGATGCAGGGGAAAGCCCGACGGCGGGTGGTGGCCTTTCGGGGGCCGGCCTGTCCGAGGCCGCCCTCCGGGACCTCGGCCTGACGCCCGCGGAATTCGCCGCCGCCGGCCAGCTGGGCAAACAGGCCGCTGATGTTGCCGCGGCGCTGCGGGACGTCCCCGGATACCTCGGAACGCGGCTTGAGGACGGCAGCATTCTAGTTGCCGGCAGCGGGGAGGATCTGCAATCTGCGGTAGCTAAACTTAGGGTGACCATCCCGGCGGTGACCCTTGAAGCGGTACGGACCACGCCGCCGTCGGACGTTCCGGGAGAGTCCGTTCCGGTTGGGTCCGCTCCGGCTGGGTCCGCTCCGGCGGCGGCTGATCCGGGTGACGCCACCGGCACCACGGCCACGTCCCGGACAGAAGCCGCGACGGGCAGCGAGCTCGCGCATAGCACGCAGCAGCTGTACCAGGCTTACCTTCGCGAGGTGGGACCGGCAGGGCTCCAGGCAGTGGCCCACACCGGCAGCGGGTTCGTCATCCGCACCGGGGGAGTGAACACCTCCGAAGCCTCACAGCAAGGCATGGGTGCACCCGAAAGCGCGGGGGCGGACGTCGCGGGCCAGGAGGCCGCTGCCGCCGCGGGCACGGCGGGCACCGCGGGCCAGGTGGCCGCTGCCGCCGCGGGCACGATTTCCGCCGAGGAGTTCGTGGCGCGCTTTGCCAACGTGGAGCTCGACGCCGGCGCCCGGCTCGCCCCCGAAGCGGACGTCCCCGGGGGCCTGGGCTATGCCGCCGACACCGGCTATGTCTGCTCCACGGGCTTCGCCGCCTTTGATCCGGCGGGGCTGCCCGCCGTCCTTACTGCCGGCCACTGCACCAACGACGGCTCGGCTCGGTCCGCCACGCTGCAGTTCCTTGGAACTCCGGCCGGGCGGCTCGGAGACTTTGGCTTCAGCCAGTTCGGCGGGCCGGGAAACACAACGGTACTGCGGCCCGGCAATTCCACCGACCCCGGCAATGTGGGGACGGACATCGCCGTGATCGATGACCTCCGGCCCGACGTGGACCCCATGCCGGCGGCCAGCACCTGGGGCAACCCGTCAGAACCGGAACCGGATGTGAAAGTCGTCGGGACCTCGGCCCCTGTGGTGGGCATGCCCGTCTGCCGGTCGGGCCGGACGTCCGCCTGGTCCTGTGGAACGATCGACGTGGTGGGGATCTTCGTTGTGCCGGGGCACGGCTACCCGGCAGACCCCCTGGATCTCAGGGCGTTCAATGGTTTCTTGTCCTTCGATGTCCAGTCCAGCGGCGGCGACTCGGGCGGGCCGTGGCTGAGCGGGAACTACGCGGTGGGCACCCACGCGGCAGGAGAAGAAGCACCCAGGCCCGGTGAAGCTCCGCCAGCGAACTTCGCTGTGGCAGCCACGCTGGAGGACGCGCTCGCGGTGCTCCCCGGGTACCAGCTGGAACTCTTCCTCAACAGGCCCACCGTCGCCTCGCCGGCCCCCGGCGCAATGTTTAACGCCGGGCAGGCCATCAGCGGTCAGGTGGCCGCCGCTCCGGCATCGGCAGTCGCTGCGGGTTCGAAGGTCAGGGTCACGGTTGCCGGCGAAGCGCCGTTTGAGGTGCCTGTGGACTCGGCCGGTGCGTGGTCGTTCCCGGCCCCTGCAGTGGCGGGACCGCTGCGCTTTACAGCTGAAACGGTCAACGGGTTCAGCGCGTCGGGGGCCAGACAGTTCGAGTTCGCCCCGGCGCCTCCGGTTCCCGCACCGGTGGTCGAAACCCCGGCGGCGGTGACCGCGGCGGGCGGTGCGCCGGCCGCCCTCAGTAACAGCGCCGCCGTCGTCCGTCCGCTCGTGGCTGACCGGCCCGCCGCGCTTGCCAACACCGGTGCCTCCGGCCTGCTCCTGGCCGCCGGTGTTGCGGCCGCTGCGCTCGCCGTCGGCGGTGTCCTTCTGCTGCTGGCACGGCGGCGGAAGCAGCAGCGCGCGACCCCGGCGGAGTAGCCGCACCCCCGGGGACGCTCTCTCACTTAACGTGGGTTTTCTCCAAACGCTCTATCACTTAACGCGGGTTTTTCCGGAACCCTCTCGCGCTGACGGCCTCAGCAGTTTGATCGAGTGAGAGAGCGTTGGCCAGAAACCCACATTAAGTGAGAGAGCGTCCGATTGAGGGGGCAAGGGCGGGGGTACCCGGCGGATCTTTCCCGGCCGCCCGGGCGTAAAATTTGCACCGTAGGAGGTGGCGAAATGACCCTAGCGATGACCACAGCCAGAACCATTCTGCCCGTCGACGATCCCGCGCGGGCCCACAGTTTCTACACCGAGAAACTGGGCCTTCCGCACCGCGGGATGACAGAGGATGGAAGCGAATTGCTCGGTACCGACGGCGGCCCGATGCTGCAGTTGAAGCCGGTCTCGGACGGCAAACATTCCGAGCACACCGCCCTCAGCTTCGAGGTGCACGATATCGAGCGGATTGTGCAGGACATGGAGGCCAAGGGCGTCCGGTTCCAGGACTACGACCTGCCCAACCTGAGGACCGAAAACCACATCTGTACCACGGACTCAGAGAAGTGCGCCTGGTTCATGGACACCGAACACAACATCCTGTGCGTCCACGAGACTCTGGGCGGCAGCGAGCCTGAATACCAGCTCTGACCGGCACGCGGCCAGGCCCGGCACGCGGCCAGGCCCGGCCGCGGACGGCGCTGAACGGACGGCTACCGGCCGGCGTTGCTGGCCGGCCGTTCGCTGAGCCCGACTTTGATGTCCAGGCTCTCGCCGCCCCGCTTGACCTGGAAGCCAACGGTGTCGCCCGGATTGCGGCTCCGGAGTTCGGCCAGCAGTTTCTCCGGAGCGGTGAGCGCCACGCCTTCCATGGATTCGAGGACGTCCCCCGGGCGAATGCCCGCGCGCCCTGCCGGGCCGTCCCCGTCAACAGAGAGAACAACGACGCCGGTACTGACGTCGACGCCCAGCTGCTCGGCAATGGGCCGCGTCAGTTCGCCCGGTGTCAGTCCCAGATAAGCGTGTTCCGCCGTGCCGTCTGCCAACAGCTCCTCGGCCACTTCGACGGCGGTGGCTGCCGGGATCGCGAAGCCCAGCGCCACGGCACCGGACGAGGGCGGAATATAGGCCTCGCTGATGCCCACCACCTCACCGCGCATATTGATCACGGCCCCGCCCGAGTTCCCGGGGCTGATCGGCGCATCTGTCTGGATAAGGTCCACCAGGGACAGGCTGTCCTGCGCCGATCCGGGAATAGAGCGGTGGAGGCCTGAAATGATGCCGGCGGTGGCAGTGTTCTCGAAGCCCAGCGGCGAACCCAGCACGACTGCGCCCTCACCAACCTTGGGCAAGGCCGGCTGGTATGTCGGTTTGGGCAGGCCGGTCCGTGACGCCTGGACCAGGGCAAGGTCCGTCACGGGATCGGTCGCCTTGACGGTGCCGGCCACACGCTGGCCGTCAGCAAAACCCACTTCCACTTCTGTGTTGCCGCGGACCACGTGCTCATTGGTCAGGATCAGCCCGTCCGCTGAGTAGACCACACCGCTGCCCAGCCCGCCGTCGGTGAAGATGGTAACCACCGACGGGGCTAAGTTCTCCACGATTTGGGTGACCGACAAGGCTGTGCCCGGATCGGCCGGAGCCGGAGCAGCGCCGGTAGTGGCGGCGGAGCCGGGCGATGTGCTCCCCGTGGTGGCGGGCGAAGGGCCGGGCGTCGGTGAGTTCGTGCAGGCGGAAAGCGCCAGGACTGCGGCGAGCACCGCTGCCAGGAACGCGGCCTGACGGCGGCCCGCTGAGCTGGATGGTGGCTTCATCGACAACCTCCACGTGGACGTCGGCTCTGTCCCTCCACCGTAGCGCCGGGTGCAATACGCCGCCAGTGTCCGGGGGGAACCGGGCTGGAACGTCCCCCGGCTGGGCCCGCGGTGGTTTTCCTGCGTTAAGTGAGAGAGCGTCCCGAAAAAACCTGCGTTAAGTGAGAGAGCGTCCGGGGGTGAGGGGGCGGGCGGGGGTACGGCGGAGCCGGTGCAGCACGCCGCAGCCCGGAAGTGAAAGGATGGTTGGGACCGGCATCAGCACAGCAAAGGGCGGACCATGGCCAAAGGCATTTACGTCAGCGCAACCACTCCGGGCTCGGGCAAATCCCTTGTAGCCCTGGGCCTCGCGGACACTCTTCACCGGCACGCGGACCGGATCGGTTTCTTCAAGCCGGTGGTCCACGGCCCGGATGCCGCGGATGACCCGATGGTGGCGCTGATGAAGGCACGGTTCGGGCTCGACGACGACCGCTGCCGTGGGGGCCTGACGTCCGCTGAGGTGCGTGCCCTCCTCGCAGACGGAAAACGCGCCGAGATCGATGCCCGCTGTGTGGAGATCTTCGCCGAGATCGCCAAGGACTGCGACGTGGTGATCGTGGAGGGGACGGACCTGACCGGCCAGGACGCCGCCGTCGAGTTTGACCTCAACGCAAGGCTGGCCAACAACCTGGCCGCCCCGGTGGTCGCCGTGGTGGGCGCGAAGGGACTCAGCGTGGCGGAGGCGGCAGCCGCCGTCGAGGTTGCCCGCAAGGAGCTGATCGCCGAGAAGTGCGCGCTGCTGGCCATCATGGTGAACCGCGCCGACCCGGAGATCGTGGACCGGATCGCCGCTGAAGTCACTGTGGGTGCATCCGGCCGGCCGGTGTATGTGCTGCCGGAGCTGGAGGAAATCGCGCGGCCCACCACCGGTGAGGTGGCCGCGGCGCTGGGCGTACGGCAGATCGCCGGCCGTGCGGACATGGAACGCGACGTGCGGGACATTAAGGTTGCCGCCATGAACGTGGGCAACTTCCTGCACGTGCTGGACGAGGGCGCGCTGGTGATCGTCCCGGGCGACAGGGCGGACGTGATGGTGGCCTGCCTGGCGTCGTCGTTCTCGCCGGAATTCCCCGTACCGTCGGCGCTGATTCTCACCGGCGGCCTGGCTCCGGACGCCAATATCCTGCCCCTGCTGGCACAGTCTCCCTTCCCCATTTTTGCCGCCAGCGAGGACACGTACATGACGGCCAAGCGCGTCTCCGAAGTCCGGAGTGAGATCTGGTCGGGGCACCGCCGCAAGGTGGCCTCAGCCCTGGGCCTGTGGTCCAAGCGGGTGGACGAGGCCGAGCTGGTGGAACGCCTCCATCTTCCCCGCCTGGAACGGATGACCCCGCTCCGCTTCCTGCACGACCTCATCGAACGGGCCCGTGGACAGCGCCGGCACGTGGTGCTTCCGGAGGGCACGGACGTGCGGATCCTGCGTGCCGCCGAAATCCTGCACCGCCGCGACGTCTGCGATCTGACCCTGCTGGGGCCCGAATCGGACGTGCGCGAGCTGGCTGCGGCCAACGGCATCGACCTCGCCGGCATCAACATCGTGGACCCGGCCACCTCGGAGCTGCGCCAAAAATTCGCCGAAAAGTATGCCGAACTGCGCGCGCACAAGGGGGTGGACCTGCCCAAGGCCTTGGAGATCATGCAGGACGGCAGCTACTTCGGCACCATGATGGTCCAGCTGGGTGTGGTGGACGGGATGGTTTCCGGCGCCGCGCACACCACCGCTCACACCATCCGTCCGGCGCTGGAATTCGTGAAGACGCGCGAGGGCGTGAAGATCGTCTCCTCGGTGTTCCTGATGCTCATGCCCGACCGCGTTCTGGTTTACGGCGACTGCGCCGTGAACCCGGACCCCAACGTGGAACAGCTGGCGGACATCGCCCTGGCCTCGGCCGAAACCGCCGTGCAGTTCGGGGTGGAGCCGCGGGTGGCCATGCTCTCGTACTCCACCGGCGGTTCCGGCTCCGGCGAGGCCGTGGACGAAGTCCGGCAGGCCACCGAACTGGTGCGTGCACGCCGCCCGGATCTCGCCGTCGAAGGCCCCATCCAGTACGACGCCGCAGTGGACGCCTCCATCGCGGAGTCCAAAATGCCGGGCTCGACCGTGGCCGGGCAGGCGACAGTTTTCATCTTCCCCGACCTGAACACCGGCAACAACACGTACAAGGCGGTGCAGCAGAGCTCCGGTGCGGTCGCCGTCGGGCCCGTCCTGCAGGGCCTCCGCAAACCGGTCAACGACCTCTCCCGCGGCTGCACCGTGGAGGACATCGTGAACACGGTGGCCATCACGGCCATCCAGGCGCAGGTGCCGGTTCCGGCGGAGGCATAGCGGTTAACGTCCGACGGCGGCACCCGGTTGGGTGCCGCCGTCGCCGGGTGCCGCTGATCGAACGCCGCCGCCGCCAGTCACTGCTCGTAGACGCAGACAGTGCGGTTGCGAGGCCGGGATCAAACTTGAGGCTGATCATCACCCAGCCCGACCGCCGTCGCCTAGGCTGGAACGGATTCGTATGGAACGTTCGATGATGGCCACCAAGATCTATCTCCCCGCGCCGCGCCGGGGTTTTGTGGCGCGTCCGCGGCTGCTGGAGAAGCTGGGCCTCGGCACGGAGTCCGGCCTCACCCTCGTGTCCGCACCGGCCGGATTCGGGAAGACCGCCCTCCTGGCCGACTGGCTGGGTGACGCCGCAGCCCAGGACCGCCGCGTTGCCTGGCTCTCGCTGGACCCGGGGGACCGTGAGCCGGCCGTTTTCTGGAGCAGCGTTATTGCGTCGCTCCAGAACGCCCTGCCCGGCGTTGGTTCCACGGCGCTGGAGCTGATCGGGACCCAGCCACTGGCTACCGAGCTGGTGCTCACCATACTCGTGAACGACCTCGTGAATGACTTGGCGGCCGTGACCCGGGACGTGGACCGGGACGTGTGGTTGGTGCTGGATGATTACCACACGGTGGACAGCCAGGTCATCGGGACGGGCATGACCTACTTCCTGGAGCACCTTCCGCCGCAGGTGCACGTTGTGGTGGGCACCCGGTCGGAGCCCGGTTTGCCCCTGGCCCGATGGCGTGCGCGGGGAGAGCTGGTGGAGATCCGCGCCGCAGACCTGCGGTTTACCCCGGACGAGACGGCGGCGTACCTCAACGACGCGGCCGGACTGGACCTGCCCGCAGAGCAGGTGACCATCCTGGACCAGCGGACGGAGGGCTGGATTGCCGCACTCCAGCTAGCCGCGCTCTCGCTCCGGGACCATGAAGACGCCGCCGGATTCATCGAACGCTTCGCCGGGGACCATCGCTACATCGTGGACTACCTGGTGGAAGAGGTCCTGGACCACCAGCCGGAAGCCGTCCGGGATTTCCTGCTGCACACCGCGGTCCTCGACAGGCTGACGGGGCCGCTGTGCGATGCGGTCACCGGCCGCGACGACGGCGGCGCCATGCTCGTGGCCTTGGAACGCGCGAATCTTTTTGTGGTCCCGCTGGATGACCGGCGCGAGTGGTACCGCTACCACCACCTCTTCGCCGACGTCCTGCGGGGCCGCCTGCTCAGCGAGGAACCCGGGCACATTCCGCTGTTTCACCGGCGTGCCAGCCACTGGTACGAGGCCCACGGACACGTCGAGGACGCCGTGCGGCACGCCCTGAGCGGCCAGGACTTTGACCAGGCTGCCCGCCTTGTGGAACGGGCCGTACCGGTGCTCCGCCGCAGCCGCCAGGATGCCGTGCTGTTCGGCTGGCTGAGGGAACTCCCGGACCGGGTCATCCGGCGCAGCCCGCTGCTGAGCGTGTTTTACGGCGGAATGTTCATGGCGTCCGGCGACCTCGGCGGGGCGGAGCAGCGGTTCGACGACGCCGAGCGCGCGCTTGCCGACCGCGCGCTCGCGGAACGAGAGGCCATTGACCGCGCGGCTGCGGGGGAGGACATGGTTGCCGTGGAGCGGGCCACGGCGTCTTCCGGGCCGGAGGGGGCCGCAGCCGCGGAGCTTGAGATGCTGCCGGCCACCATCGCGATGTACCGCGCCTCGCTCGCGCAGGCCAGGGGCGACGTGGCCGGGACGTCGGCCCACGCCCGGCGTGCGCTGGAGCTGGCCGGGCCTGGCCATCACTTTGCGCGCGGCGCAGCAGGCGCTTTCCTCGGGCTGGCGGCGTGGGCGGAGGACGATGTGCAGGATGCGTTGGAGACGTTCACGCAGGCCGTTGCGAGCCTGCGTGCGGCCGGAAACCTGCTGGACGAACTCAGCAGCACCGTCATCCTCGCGGACATGTGGCTGGCGGCGGGCCGGCCAAGTGAGGCGCGCCGGATTTGCCTGACTGCGCTGCGGCAGGCCGAGGCCCGCGGGGATTCCATGGCGCGTGCTAGCGCCGAGCTACACGTGGCAATCAGTGAGATCTGCCGGGAGGCAGGCGACCTCGGCAGCGCCAAGGACCACCTCCAGGCTGCCGCGCCGTTCGTGCACAATGGGCCCATCACCGAGAGCCGCTACCGCTGGTTCGTGGCGAGTGCTCTGGTGGCCCAGGACGAGGGCGACGTGGACGGCGCCATCGGCTACCTGGACCAGGCAGAGCAGCTTTTCCGGCCGGGGTTCTTCCCGGAGGTGCGCCCCATCCCGGCTATCAAAGCCCGGGTTTGGATACGTCAGGGCACTCTGTCCGGGGCTGCCGGCTGGGCCCGTGCCCGCGGCTTATCCGTGGCCAACAGCGCCGGTTACATGCAGGAGTACAACCACCTCACCCTGGTCCGGCTTGTGATTGCGCAGCACCGCGCCCAGCCTGATACCGGTGCCGTCGCGGAGGTGCTGGGCCTGTTGGACCGGCTACTGGCCCGCGCAACGGAGTCCGGCCGTGCGGGCAGCGTGGTGGAGATCCGCATCCTGCAGGCCCTTGCCCATGACGTGTTGGATCAGCGCAGCCAAGCCGTTGAGGCCCTTGGCGCTGCCTTTGATGGATCGCCCGAACCTGAGGAGTACGTGCGGCTGTTCCTGGACGAAGGGCCGCCCATGATGAAGCTCCTGCGTGACGCCATGCGGGATGCACCGGATGCAGCAACGCACGACGTCGGTGCTGCCGCCCACGCACAGCGTCTCCTCACCGCGGCTGCACTTCAGCAGAAGTCAACGGCGCAGCCGCCGACTGCGCAGATGCCACCGCCGCATCCGGGACCTGCGCACCCGGGCGAGCGGCCGCCGTCGGACGTTGACCCGCTGAGCGAGCGCGAGCTGCAGGTGTTGAGGCTCCTCGACAGCGAGCTGAGCGGTCCGGAGATCGCCCGCGCGCTGTTCATTTCGCACAACACGCTGCGCACCCACACCAAACACATCTTCACCAAGCTGGGCGTCACCAGCCGGCGGGCGGCGGTCAGCCGTGCGCGCGACCGAGGCCTGCTGTGACCGGAACCGCCCCGGCACTTTCTGGCGGCCAGGTTCACCCTCTGAAGTCACATCACCGGGTGATGCCGTCTCACACCACCCGTCCCTACCTTTGAGTTATCCGGCAGCGCCCGCCGCCGGAAGCAGACTCAGGGAGCCGGAGATGTCAATCACCACCACCAAACTCACCCGCTGGGCAGGGCTGTCCGCAGCCGCCGCGGGCCTGCTGTTCATCGGCGTCCAGATCAACCACCCCCACCTGGACGCAGAGTTCGCCACCACCGCGGAGTACACCGTCCGCCAGTCCTTTAAGGCGCTGATGGCCGGGCTTGCACTCGTGGGCATCACCGGCATGTACCTGCGCCAGGTGGCCCAGGCAGGAGTGCTCGGGCTGGCGGGCTACCTGGTCTTCGCCGCCGGTTACCTCATCATGTTCAGCGTCGAAATCATTGGAGCGGCTGTCCTGCCCACGATCGCCCGCACCACCCCCGGCTACGTCAACGACGTGTTCGCGACAGTCATGGGGGACCCGGTCACTGGCGACATCGGCCTGATGTCCGTCCTCAATCTGGCGTCGGCGGTGACATTCCTCGGTGGCGGACTCCTCTTCGGTATCGCCCTCTTCCGCGCCGGGGTGCTCGCCCGCTGGGCCGCCGCGCTGCTCGCCGCCGGCTCCGTGGCAACCCTCTTCCTCCCGCTGCTGCCGCAGGTCAATGACAGGCTGTTCGCCCTGCCCCTCGGCGTTGCCCTGATGGGACTGGGGTATTCGCTGTGGAGCGGACTGCGCCTGGCGCCGGCACATAACAACGCGACGGCGGTGGGGGTGGAGGCGCCATGACGGCGTCCCCAAAGCAGGAGGTGCCCGCCCGGTACGAGATCCGTATCGGCGGGCACCTCGAAAAACACTGGTCGGCTTGGTTTGGTGACCTCACACTGACCCATGAGGGCGACGGCACCACGAAGCTCTGTGGATTCGTCCCGGATCAGGCAGCACTGTATGGGGTACTGATGAAGGTCCGGGACCTGGGGATTGTCCTGATCTCGGTGGAGGCGATGGACTGACCTCGCAGGCCGGACTCCGGGCGTTAGCTGTTTTCGGGCTTGGCCAGGCTCTCCGGGTCTTCCTGCTTGGCCGGCTCGTCGGAGAGTCCCTCGGGCGTGAGATCCAGGTTTTCCGGGTTCTCGGGCTGCTCGGGGGCGTCACCGACTTCTTCGGCCTTGGGCTTGCCTGTGTCGTCCAGGGCCGGGTTGGCGCCCTCCACGCCGGTGGGGTCCTTGGTTCCCGAGCCTGAAGCCGGATCCTGCGTGGTGCTGTCTGAGTTGTCGGACTGAGTGGTGTCGTTCGGCATGGAAGTCCCTCTCTGCGAAATGTAACGTGCCCGCCGACTCTATGCAGGCCCCGGCCGCTGGCGCAACGGCAGGCACGGGTGAGTCGGCCGCCGGCTCAGCCCTGACGGGCTTTCATCCTCGGATTCTTTTTGTTGATCACAAAGGTGCGGCCCCGGCGTCGGACGATCTGGGCGCCGGGAACCTTTTTCAGGGCACGGAGGGAATTTCTGACTTTCATGGGTTGCTCCTTGTTCGGGTGGCGGGTAGTAGCGGGTTCAGGATGGAGCGGAGTCGAGCCGGAACGGATCGGCCAGTCCGGCTTCCATCTCCGCGTCGGTGAGCTCGCACGCGGAGAGCAGCCGGGCAATTTCCGCGGGGTCGATGCCTTCGCCGGTCGCGGCCAGCACGCTGCCGCGGTCCCCGTGTTCCGCATGCCAGTCCAGGTGGGCGTCCACATGGTTCAGTGGATCCGGCACCGCACCGACGTCCTGGTCGGCCAGCCACGGCCCGGTATTTTCGAGCCAGACACGCGGGCCGATGCTTTGGATGGCGATCCGGCACTTCGGTGCAGCGGCGATCCAGAGGCGGCCGCGCAACCAGCAGCATCCCTCCGCGAGGGTGGTCAGGGCGTCCCGGAACCGCTCAGGGTGCAGCGGACGCCGGGCGCGGTGCGCCACGGTGGTGAACGGTGAGGCGGAGGACGACGCCGGGATCCGGACTGTGCCCGGCACTGTCCGGCCGAGGGCGTCCTGGTAGTCGTGGCGGCCCGGCCGGATATGGGCGGCGTGTTCTACGACATCGGCGTGCGGAGCCAGTTCCCTGACGAGTTGGGTGCCGCGAACGCGCAGGGCGGGGGCGGCCGGAAACAGGTCCACGTCCGCCAGCAGGACGGTGTCAGTGAACGCCAGCTCGCCGATGAGGAATTCACCCGCCGTACGCTGGTCCTCGGGGACCGGCGTGAACCCGGACTCAAACAAGGTGTGGCGGTCCCAGATGTGGTCCTCCAGCGTGTCAGCGGCGCAGGCAAGGACGGCGGACCCAATCGTCACCGGGCGGGAAAGACCCCGCCGCAGCGCCCCGATCGCTGCCTCCGCGGACACCGCGGGAGGGAGCCCGACGATCACCTCGGTCTCCCCGCGGTCCAGCAGCCGCTCGATGGCGGGCACCAGGTCCAGCCGCACGGTGCAGCTTAGGCAGCCATGTTCCAGCTGCGTCTCGGAGCGCTCCACAAGCCCGGAGTGGCCGGAGATCCTCCGGATCACCACGCCGTTCTCCAGCAGGTCGTGAAGCACCACCACGGCACCGGGATTGGCCTCCGCCGCTTCGTGGCACGCCTGCTGGCGGCACAGGGCGTCCAGGGAACTGATCACTGTGAGTTGCATACCGATCACTCTAATGAGAATGGTTCTCAAAAACAAGTCCAGCGGATTTAGTGGCTCGGGGCGCGAACCGAAGCTCACCCCCGGCGCGGCGGTCCCACCACGCCGGCAGTACATATAGTGGCTGTAACCACGCCAGTAAGGCTCAGGAGGCCCCCATGCTTGTGCTCGTCATCAATTCCGGCTCGTCCTCGCTCAAGTACCAGGTCCGCGATGTTGCTGCGGGCAGTGTGCTGACCGAGGGGCTGATCGAGAAGATCGGCATGGGCAACGGCGGCGACGGCGACGGCGAGATCGAGGGCCCGCGGGACCACGCGGAGGCGCTGGAACAGGTGGACGCGGCCATCCACGCCGAGCTCGGCGACCTCGAACTGGCTGCGGTGGGGCACCGCGTGGTGCACGGCGGGGAGCGGTTCGCCGAACCGGTCCTGATCGATAACGAGATCACCCGCGCCATCGAGCGCCTCAACCCGCTGGCCCCGCTGCACAACCCCGCCAACGTGTTGGGCATCCGCGCCATCAGCAAAAAATGGCCGGACATGCCGCAGGTTGCCGTGTTCGATACCGCCTTCCACCGCAGCCTCCCTGAGCACGCCTGGCGCTACGCCGTCCCGGACTCGCTTTACACGGAGCACGGCATCCGCCGCTACGGCTTCCACGGCACCTCGCACGAGTACGTCATGCACCGCGCCGCCGCGCTGCTGGACCTTCCGGTGGAAGAGTTCGACGGCGTCATCGCCCACCTGGGGAACGGCGCCTCCGTCACAGCCATCCGGGGCGGCAAATCCGTGGACACGTCCATGGGCTTCACCCCGCTTGAGGGCCTGGTAATGGGCACCCGCTCGGGAGATGTGGACCCTTCCATCCTCGTGTTCCTTGGCCGGGCCGGCTGGACTCCGGAGGACATCGACACCATGCTCAACCGCGAATCCGGTCTCAAGGGGCTCGCCGGCAATAACGACATGCGCTCCGTGGTGGAGGCGTCCGAAGCCGGGAACGCCAAAGCATCCATGGCGCTCGCCGTCACGTCCTACCGGCTGGCCAAGTACATCGGCGGCTACCACGTGGCCGTCGGGGGAGCGAAGGCCCTGGTGTTCACCGCGGGCATCGGGGAGAACTCGCACCAGTTCCGCACGCTCGTGGCGGACAAACTGGGTGCCTTGGGCATAGAGCTCGACGCCGGCCTGAACAGTGAGCGGTCCAAGGAACCCAGGGTGATTTCCACGCCCGGGTCCGCCATCCCTGTCCTGGTGGTTCCCACCGACGAAGAACAGGCGATCGCAGAGGCGACTGCCGCCGTCGTCCGTACATCCGCTGCTCCGTAACTGCCGTTTTGGGCGCCCAAAACGGCGCTTACGGAGCAGCGGATGGGATTACGCGGGCACCTTTCGTTCACTGTCAGTTCCTGGGCTGGATGCTTGGCCTCTCTATCGTCTCGGCAGTAAGGCCGCACGATATTGCGGCCGTCACCGCAACGAGAGGTAACAGTGACTTCACGCATCAACCAGCCCACACTCAGCAGGCGAGCGGCCCTGGCGGCAGCCGGAACGCTCGGGGCGCTGGGAATCACAGTGTCCGCTGCAGCCGCGGGCAAGGCTGCCCCCGGCGCGAAGGCGCCCAAACCCACGCTTGCCTTCCGCCCGGACGGCACGTTCAAAGTGGTGCAGTTCAACGACACGCAGGATGACGAACAGACGGACCGCCGCACCATAGAGCTCATGGACCGGACCCTGGATGCGGAGAAGCCGGACTTCGTGGTGATCAATGGCGATGTCATCAACGGCGGATGCGACTCGGAGCTGGACGTCAAACAGGCGCTCAACCACGTGGTCAAACCGATGGAAAGCCGCCGGATTCCGTGGGCCATCACGTTCGGCAACCATGACGAGGATTCCGCGCAGCGGACGGGGATGACCGAAGCCAGGATGCTTCAGTTCCTGCAGGGTTACGCCCACAACGTCAACGCCGACTCGGTGCCGGGCCTGACCGGTACGTCCAACTCGCAGCTGCTGGTCCAGTCCTCGCGATCCAAGGACCCTGTCTTCGGCCTCTGGCTCATTGACACCGGCCGGTACGCGCCGGACGCCATCAACGGCCAGGACTTTGAAGGTTACCCCGACTGGGACTGGGTACGCATGGACCAGGTCACCTGGTACCGGAACCAGTCCATCGCCACGGAGCAGAAGTACGGCAAGAAAATCCCCTCCCTGATGTGGGGCCACATCGCCCTGCACGAGCACCGCAACATGTGGTTCGCCAGCATCGACTCGCGTACCGAAGCAGATCACGCCCGCGCCCTCGCCAAGCACAGCATCGTCGGCGAGCGCAATGAGGACGAATGCCCGGGACCCTTCAACTCCGGCCTGTTCAACGCTTTCCTGGAGCGCGGGGACGTCCGGGGGTACTTCGTGGGGCACGACCACGTCAACACCTACGTCGGTGACTATTACGGCGTGCAGCTTGGCTACGGTCCGGGAACGGGATTTGGGGCCTACGGGCTGGACGGCGCCGAGCGGAACCGGCTGCGTGGCGCCCGCGTCTTCGAACTGGACGAGGGTCACCCCGGAATCTACAAGGACACGCGGCTCGTGTTCGCCAAAGACTTTGGCATTGACCTGACGGCGAACGATCAGCCGACCGTTCCGGTCCCGCTGGACCCGGCCCAAAGCTGACCTCAGCGCCAGCAGTTGGTCCCCGCCGGCCCTCGTGGTGCGCTCGCAACGGCGCGGTGGGGACCACCGGATGGGATGCCGGGTAGCCTTCAACCATGCCGGAAATCACCCTGCCGATCCATACGGCCCGCCTGGTCCTGCGTCGCTTCGAAGCGGCAGACCTGGATGCCTTCCACGGCTACCACTCGCTGCCGGAGACGGCCCGTTTCCTGCCCGGGCCGGCAAAGAGCCTGACCAAGTCCATGGAGTCCGTTGGGAAGTACGCCAACTTCGTCTTCGAGAAGGAAGGCGACTGGGTGTGCCTGGCCATCGAGGCTGCCGGGTCTCCGGGCCTGCTCGGTGAAGTGGTGCTGAAGTGGCTGCCGGGGTGCGGACAAGGTGAGATCGGCTGGACCCTGGCCCCGGAAGCGCGCGGCAAGGGCTACGCGGCCGAGGCGGCCGATGCCGTGCTGAAACTCGGGTTCGGGGACCTCGGGATGCACCGGATTGAGGCCAAGCTCGATACCCTGAACACCGCCTCCGCCGCACTGTGCGAACGGCTGGGCATGCGGTTGGAGGCACGGTTTGTAGACAAGTGGCATTACAAGGGACAGTGGGCCACGGAAGTGGTTTACGCGATCCTTGAGGACGAGTGGCGGGCGCGGGACAGATAATCCCATCGATTGCTCCGTAACCGCCGTTTTGAGGGTCCAAAAGGGCATTTACGGAGCAATCGATGAGGAATCTACGCCCGGCCCTTGAGGATCAGGTTCCAGTAGACCTGCGGGAAGACGTCGCGGTCCACCACCCAGGACGCGCGGCTCTCTTTCCATGTAGGGATCCTGGGGATGGTGGGCATGGGCCGGTAGTCGGCGTCGAACTCGGCGAACACCACGGTTGAACCGGACACCGTGAACGGGCACACCGCGTAGCCGTTGTACTTCTCTGTCAGCGGCGCGCCTTTCCTGGCAGCCACGAGGTTTTTCGCCAGCACTTTGGTCTGTTTGCGCAGCGCGCCGCCGCACTTGGAATTAGTGGTTGCGGCGGCGTCGCCCAGCGACCACACATTGGGGTAGCGGACGTGCCGGAGGGTCTCCGGGTTCACCTGCACAAACCCGCCGTCGTTCCCCGGGGCCGGCAGATCCGTGGCCTTGAGCCAGTCCGGTGCCGACTGCGGGGGAACAGCGTTCAGGACGTCGTAGCGGATTTCCTCGGTGGTCCCGGCTGCGTTGTCGCTGATCACGACGGTGCGTCCGAGCGGGTCCACCGCTGTCAGTTCGCTGTTGAGGCGCAGCTCGATGTCGTATTCGGCGATCTTCCGGTTGAGTTCCTCGTCCACGCCGGGGACCCCGTAGACGCTGGAGTACGGCTGGACCATGACCACACGGATTTTGTCGAGGACTCCGTGTTCCTTCCAGTAATCGCAGGCCAGATACATGGGTTTTTGGGCCGCCCCGGCGCACTTGGCCGGACCGGAGGGCATGGTGAACACGGCGGTGCCGGACTTGAGGCTGCTGAGCAGGGTCCACGCTTTGGGGGCCAGCTCGAAGTCGTAATGCGAGGCGCCGAAGGGCGAGTGGACGGCGGCTGCCAGGCCCGGAATCTTGTCCCAGTCCAGCTGCATGCCAGGGCAGACCACCAGGTGGTTGTAGGTGACCTGCTCGCCGGACTCCAGCGTGACGGTGTCAGCTGCCGCGTTGACAACCAGGGCTGCGTCGTGGATCCATTCGACACCTTTTGGGGTGACGGAGGCCTGCGAACGGATCGCCTCGGACGCTTTCGCCCGGCCGCCGGCGATGTGCGAAAAGAGCGGCTGGTACAGGTGGTGGTCTTTGGGTTCGACGACGGCGATATCAGTCACGCCGTAGCGGTGGAGCCGTGCCGCCAGGGAGATTCCGGCGTTGCCGCCGCCGATAACGAGGACGTCGTGATGCGCCGTGGCGGTCATTGCCCTAGCCCTTCTCGGTCAGGGCCGACGCCTTGTGGGCGGCCCGGGCCCCTGTCTTGGCGGACTCCACAACGTACTGTGGCTCTGCTTCGCTGGCCCGGTGCTGGTTCCCGTCCAGTTCGAAATCGCTGGCCTTCTTCTCCACGATCTTCCCGTGGGTGGGTCCCTGGGGCGTGTTCCATTCCACGGAGGTTCCCTTGCGTAGCGACATGTCTGCTCCTTCGGTCCGGGGTGAGAAACAAGCTGCAACCAATAGTAAGCATGGTTAGTATCGCTGGTCACGGGTCCCGCCCCGTTGACAGTGCGGTTGGGTCCGACCACACTGGCGCTTGAGCCTACCTGCCGGCCACGCCGTGCCGTCACCAGGCGATGCCGAGGAGTAGCCCGTGGCCGTTATCGAGGAAAGTGTTCTCATCTCCCGTCCGCCTCAGGAAGTGTTCGATTTCCTGATCAAGACCTCAAACATCCCCGTCTGGGACTCGTCGGTTATCCAGGCCGAACAGCTGGGGGACGGGCCCGTCCAAGTGGGCACGCGGTTCAAAGGCACCAGCAAAATCATGGGCAGGCGCTTCGACTGGGTCACCGAAAACATCCAGTTCGAGCCGCCGTCGAAAACGGTGATCCGGAGCGTGGAAGGGCCCATGACCTTCACCATTTCGTACAGCCTGGAACCCCAGGGCGCCGACGGGACACGCCTGACCTACAGCATCGACGCCGACTCCGGCCTCGGCGGCGTGTTCGGAAAGCTGGCTGATTCGTTTGTTCAGAAGGCCCACAGCAGGACGGTCCGGGCTAACCTGGAGACGCTCGCGGACCTGCTGGCCGAGCATCCCGATCACGGCCGGAACGGCGGCTAACGATCATCCGGTGCGGATGATCCGGCCCCACCGGACAGCCCTACGTCAGCCCCTAGCCGGCTCGGCCGGCTTCTAGTTGCCTATTTCAGGCCCGCCCCCGGCAGCAGTTCGGTGGCGCCGAGGGAGTCGGCGATGAACGCATAGTCCCACGCCCGCTCGCGCCACTGGACATACCGGCCGGATGCTCCGCCGTGGCCGCCGTCCATTTCGATCTTCATCACGATCGGCTCGGTCCCCGTCGTTGTGGACCGCAGCGCCTGTACCCACTTGGCGGGCTCCACGTAAAGGACGCGTGTGTCGTTGAAGGAGGTCACCGCGGCGATCTTCGGGTACGCAACGGAGCGCACGTTCTCGTAGGGCGTGTAGGACTTCATGTAGGCGTAGACAGCCGGGTCCGTGATGGGGTTGCCCCACTCCTCCCACTCCAGAGCGGACAGGGGAAGCTCCGGGTCAAGGATGCTCGTCAGCGGGTCCACGAACGGGACCTGAGCCACGATCGCCGCGTACTTTTCCGGCGCCAGGTTGGCCACCGCGCCCATCAGCAGCCCGCCAGCTGAGCCGCCCAGCGCCGCGATCCGGGACGGATCAACCCAGCCGGATCCCGCCAGCCAGTCTGTGGCGTCCACAAAATCGGTGAAGGTGTTCTTCTTGGCCAGCTTCTTGCCGTCCTCGTACCAGTGCCTGCCCAGCTCGCCGCCGCCGCGGATGTGCGCAATCACAAACACCACGCCGCGGTCCAGCAGGGACAGCCGCGCGATGCCGAAACCGGGGTCCATGCTCAGCTCGTAGGAGCCGTACCCGTACACCAGGCCTGCCGCCGTCGAGTCCTGCTTGACGCTCTTGTGCCGCAGCACGGAGAGGGGGATCCGGGTGCCGTCCGCGGCGTCCGCCCATTCCCGGGTGGCCACATAGTCGCTGGCGGAGTAGCCGCCGAGCACCGGGCTTTCCTTGCGGAGCAGCAGCTCCCCGGCGGGCTGCGCCGGGGTGGGCAGCACAAAGTCGTACACGCGCGACGGCGTGAAGTAGGACGTGTAGCCCAGCCGGATCACCGGCGCCTCATAGTCCGAACCGCCGACGCCCGCCGTGTACAGCTCCTCGTCGAACGCCGGCTCCACGGGTGCCTCCTGGGCGGGTGTCCCCAGGCCGGACAACCCCATCACCTGGACCCGCTCGATGGTGTCCTTCCGGACGGAGACGATCAGGTGCGTGGAGGTCACGCCGGCACCGTTGACGCGGACGTCGTCGGAATGCTCGACGACGGTGCTCCAGTGCTGCTCTGCCAGCGGCTTGGCGAGCTCGGCCGGGTCAATCAGGGAGACCATGGAGTTCACGGCATTCCGGTTGTGCGTGATGAGGATCCGCTCGGACTTTTCGCCGTCAGGGCCCGTGAGGAGGAACGGCTCCGCCTCGTAGAGGACGCGCTCGTTGCGGGAAATGACGGTGGTGAGCTCCGCCGTCGGGTCATCAAAGCGGAGCAGCCGCGTTTCGCTGTACTCGGAGCAGCCGATCCCCAGCACGAGGTGACGCCTGTCAGAGGAGAGCTCAAAGCCCAGCCACATGGCGGCGTCGTCCTCCTGGTAAATCACCTCATCGTCGGCGACGGGCGTGCCCAGGACGTGCGATTTGACCTGGTAGGGACGCCACGACTCGTCCACCACGGTGTAGAAGATGCGGGTGCCGTCGGGGGAGAAGCTGACGCCGTAGAAGATGTTCTCGATGACGTCCGGCAGCAGCTCACCCGTGCGCAGGTCCTTGATGTGCAGGGTGAAGCGTTCGTCGCCGGCGTTGTCCACGGCGTAGGCGTAGAGGTTTCCGTCCACGGTGACGGCGGAGCCGCCCACGGAAAAGAAGGGCTTGCCTTCGGCCTCAACGTTGCCGTCCAGCAGCACTTCCTCGCCCGGGATCTCGACGCCGGCCTCCACCGCCGGGGGAGTCCAGTCGGCCACGGGGTTGCCGGTGTCCTGGGCACGGACGCGGCACTGGATGCCGTACTCCTTGCCCTCCACCGAGCGGCTGAAGTACCACCAGCCGTCCTTCCGGTTCGGGACAGACAGGTCTGTCTCCTGCGTGCGGCCCTTGATCTCCTGGAAGATGGCCTCGCGGAGCGGCTCCTGGTGCGCGGTGACCGCCTCCTGGTAGGCGTTCTCGGCCTTCAGGTGGTCCACCACCTCGTCCGATTCCTTCTCGCGCAGCCACTCGTAGTTGTCCACGAAGGTGTCGCCGTGGTGGGTCCGCTCGTGCCGGACCTTTTTGGCCTGCGGCGGCGCGGGCGGCGACTGCGGTCCTGCGGAAGCGGGGGAGGAGCTGGCGGAATCCTGCAACGGCGTCTGGGTCATTCCTTCAATATATAGACCCCCGCCGACAAAGGGCCCGCCCGTTCGCTACCGGGGTAGCCGCCCCAGGGCCTCGGCCTTGGCGCCCGCACCACCCCCTCGGACGCTCTCTCACTTAATGTGGATTTTTGGCACACCCTCTCTCACTTGATGTGGCTTTTTCCCGAACGCTCTCGCGGTCTGAACTTCTCGGGACCAGTTCAGTCCGTCCTGAAAGTTACCGGCCAGGAGCCCTTGAACGGTCCACTGCGTGGTGCTAAAACGGCAGTACCGGGAGAGTCCGAACGCGTTCTTTATCATCTGCCTCTTGAGGGCGGTTAGCCGTTTCGGCACGCCACAGCGCCAGACCGCGCGTCGGCAGTTGCGGGCGACCCTCCCGATACGGTGGCCCCCGGCATCGCCGGGGGCCATCCCTATGCGCCGGGGGCCATCCCTATGCCCTGCCGGCTAGCCCGGGTGATGGCGCCCGGCGTGACCAGCGCCCGGCGTAATTAGCGTCCTGCGCCGCGGACAGTCGCCCGGGCCGGGGCCGTGTTCCTGGCAAGGAGTACGGCAAGTCCGATCATGACGAGGCCAAGGATCAGATGCAGCCAGTTGTCCGCAGTGTTAACCGGAACAAAGTTGGCCGGTGTGTCGTGGCCGATCAGCAGTCCGTAGAGCCAGAGGACCAGGTAGACCACGCCACCATAGAGAAGGTACAGCTTGGCCTGGCCGTGGGTGCGCGCCAGTGCGATGCCGGCCGCCCCGTAGAGCAAATGCACGATGTTGTGCAGGACGGAGACCTGGAAGATCCCCAGGAGGAGGGCTTCCGAGCCATGCCCGGCGAAGCCCAGCGACCCATAGTTTGTGGTGATGCCGGGGATAAAGCCCAGAACGCCCACCAGTAGGAAGACTGCTCCCATCGCAAGGGCTGCCTTCTGGAGGTTCGTCCTGGCTGCGCTGGTGTTGGTGGTCATGTCGGGTGCTCCTGTCATGAGTTGTTGGATCAGTAGGAAAACTTCTCTCAACTGTTCAGGCGACCGATGGGGCCGTCGGCCTGATCGGGTTTTGAGCCGGCGGGGCGCCCTGACTGCCAGGCCTTGTGCCGGGTTCATAACCTGTCCGTTAATTATGCTAAGCATGCTTACTAAAAGGAAGAGGCCAATGGGTGACGGCGAAATATCTGCTCACGCGGGCTTGCGCCCAATTGATCCTTGGTGCTATAAAAAATCTATGTCAGCCAACATAGATAATCTACTGACATGAAGGTGCTGAACATCAACGAGGAGGAAAGTCATGCTGATGCGAACCGATCCGTTCCGCGAACTGGACAGGCTGGCCCAGCAGGTTCTCGGAACCACCGCGCACCCTGCGGCGATGCCCATGGATGCGTGGCGGGAGGACCAGGAATTCGTAGTGGCTTTTGATTTGCCCGGGGTGAACCTCGATTCGGTTGACCTCGATATCGAGCGGAACGTGCTCACGGTCAAGGCCCAGCGGCCGGATCCGGCAGGCAAGGACATTGAGCTGATCGCCTCCGAGCGTCCGAGGGGAACCTTTAGCCGGCAGCTGATCCTCGGTGACACGCTGGACGCGGACAACGTCAAGGCAACGTACGACGGCGGTGTCCTGACGTTGCGGATACCTGTCGCCGAGAAGGCCAAGCCGCGCAAGATCGAGATCGAGACCAGGGAAGCGCAACACAAGATTTCCGCATAGCTTCATACGGTGGCCCCCGGCATCGCCGGGGGCCACGCTTTTGAGATCTACTACGGTCACGTTGCCAGTTCCACCATGAGCGCGGGCAGTTCGTCCGCAAGCTCGCGGGCCAGGAACCCCAGAGGGCCCAGCCTGCTGGCGAGTCTGTCGGCGGCGGCGGCGTGGAGATGGGTTCCCCAGCACGCGGCCTGGGCGTCACTGGCGCCCCGCGCGCGAAGTCCCGCGATAGCGCCGGCCAACACGTCTCCGCTGCCGGATGTGCCCAGCCCTCCGTAGCCGGTGGTGATCGCCCAGAGCTCCGGTCCTTCCGGTGCTTCCCCGCCGGGCGGGCGTGCGATGAAGCCCTGGCAGCTCACCACGGCCTGATACTTGCGTGCGATATCGCACACGGCGGATTCCAGCTGGTCCGCCTCGCGTTCCAGCAGGATCTCCGCCTCCTGTGGATTGGGGGTAAGGATCAGCCGCCCCATCCATGGTTGCAGTGCGTCCCCCAGCCTGGGCAGGCAGCCCAGCGCGAAGGCGTCCAGAATGATGGTGGCACCTCCGGTGCCCGGTCCGCCGTCGGAATCGCTTTCCAGCAGTTGCCGAAGCAGCTCTTCGCTGCGGTCCAGATCGTCAAGCCCGGGCCCGATCAGCAAGGCGTCAGCACCCTCGAGCTCCGAAGCGATGGCTTCCAGCCCTGTGCCCCGGACGGAGCCGTTCCGGGTTTCGGGAAGGCCTATGACGCCGGACTCGGGGAAGTTGACGGCCAGCTGCATGGCCACCGATTCGGAGACTGCCATGGTGATTTTTCCGGCCCCCGCCCGGAGCGCGGCGGTGCCGGCCAGCAGCGCGGCGCCGGGCGTGGCGCGGGCGCCGCCGATCACCAGCACCGTGCCGCGGGAGTATTTGTCCTCCCCGGCGGCCGGCAGCGGCCAGCCGCGCAGCAGCGACGGCGTGACCGGCGTCGCCCGTGAACCGTCGGCGGACCCTCCGCCAGAGCCCGTCCCGCCGGAGCCCTTCTCGCCAGAGCCCTTCCCGTTGGAGCCCGTCCCGTTGGCGCTGGCTGTATTACCGCGGGTGGACATTGGCATCCCCTGCGTGTTCGGTTACCTCTACGCCCTCGGCGATGAGGTGGTCCGCCACGTTGAAGCTTTCCAGCGCCCACGGCCCCTGCCCTTCGGGGCGCACGTAGCGGGTTATGGAGGCGTTCAGGACGGACGTGCCGGCGGCCAGGTCCAGGACTTCCGCTTCGGTCATCCCTTCCAGGACGTACCGTGCCAGCAGGATCAGGGCATCGTGGCAGACCAGCATCACCCGGTGGCCGCTGCCCAGGTTGTTCAGTTCCGCGAGTACGGAACGCAGCCGCAGCACAACATCCGCCCAGGACTCCCCGCCGGGCGGCCGGTAGTAGAACTTGCCCAGCCACAGCCGGCGTTCGGCCTCGTCGGGATGCCGCCGGTCCACGCCTTGACGGGTAAGCATGTCCAGGATGCCGAGTTCACGGTCGCGGAGGCGCTCGTCGGTGCGGACCTTGACCGGCCAGCCGGCGGTTTCCACGGCGATCTCCGCCGTCTGGAATGCCCGCAGGTAGGGGGAGGACACCACGGCGTCGGGCCTCAACTCCTCCGGGATGGATGCCAGTGCCCTGCCGAGGGCGAGCGACTGGTCCTGCCCGGTCCGGGACAGCGCGACATCGGCGTCCCTGGCAGGTACCTCGATCACGTCCGCCCCGGCCTGGCTGGCCTGGGTGGCAGCCACGTTGCCTTCGCTTTCGCCGTGCCGCACCAGGATGAGCTCCACAGCTCCCGCTTCCCGCACCGCCTGCGTCAAACCGCTGTTTTCCACGCTCGACCACCCCGCCGCCATGTGCCGCCTGCCGTGCGCAGGGGCATCACCTGCGGCGTACCCATAATCTGCGTGCGCTAACGTCCGACGGCGGCGCTGGCGTTCCGCTGCCCGTCACCGCACGCCCGAAATCGGCTGTAACCACCGGCGTTAGCGCAGGTCAGTGCGGCTTTCCACAGAACCAAGAGAGAACTCTTGACATGGCGACCTTACCGCGCGGTAATTGTAAGCACACTTATCACATTGGGGTCGAGGACAATGAGAAACATAATCCCGAAAGGCACCCTCCGCCAGATGCTCCTGCCGCCCACATTCGGGCTGCACCTGACCCGGGCCGCAGACTTTACAGTGCTCTCCGTGGAGGTCTGGAGCACTTGCTTGGTAGTGAATATCCACGTGGAGTCCGCCGCGGGAAATGCAATCCCCAAAATTGTTGTGGAAGACCATTGGGGCACGGCCTACCACTTCCGGGATTCCGTCAGCATGGGTTCCCGGAACATCCAGGTGTTCAGGCCGTCCGTACCACCCGGCACCAGAAGCCTGACCATCCGCTCCACCGACGCCGCTGAAGCCCGTTATGTGGTGTCCTTCGCCGTCCCGGCGATGCACGACGCCGACGAGCTGGAGCCGGTGCCGGAGTACCCCCCGCACGGCCTCCGCCGCCCCGCCTAGGACCCAGGCTCCCGGCTCACGCCCCGCCCGCCCTTGCCAAACCCGCTCTCACTTAACGCGGGTTTTTGCCGACGCTCTCTCACTTAATGTGGGTTTTTTGCTGACGCTCTCGCACTTCCCGTTGCGCCGCCGTCGGGAACTGATAGAGCGTTCCGGTATTTACCGCATTAACTGATAGAGCGTTCCAGGAAAATGCGCATTAAGTGAGAGAGCGTCCGGGCCGTCCGTAGATGGGGGACGCGGGCGGGCGTATCCTGATCACGCAAAGGCGCATCCGCCCAGCGTGAGAGGGGAAGTTGAATGACCATCCCGCCAGTGCACGAACCCGAGCCGTTCCCGCCCGAGCCAGGGCCGGATCCGCTAACGCCGGATCCCACGCATCCCGGCCATCCGGGACCCGACAGGCCCAGCCCCGTTCCGACGCCCGAGCCACCAGGCCCGCTGCCCGTCCCGGATCCAGGGCCGGTGCCGCTGCACCCTGACCCGACGCGGAGTTAACCCAACTGGCCCCCGGCAGATGCCGGGGGCCAGTCCGTGTCCTGACGCAGGGTCCCGCCGCGGCGCGGACGTTAGCTGACCCCCGCGTACTTGGGCAGCCGGCCTTCGCGCATGGCCGCGGCCACCTGGGCGATCCCGCCGTAGTCCGGGAAAACCACCGATGCCCCGCCCGGCGCAAAGCCCACGCCGGCCGTGGGGAGGGTGAGGGAGACGAAACTGTTGGGGTCGATGCCGCGCATTGCGTAGGCCAGGACCGCCACGCCCACAGGATCAAAGCCCTGGTCCACCGTGAGGTAGCTTCCGGCGAAGTTCACCAGGCCCCGTACGGCGGTGACGTCGTGGAGAACGGTGTCACTGGTCAGCCTGGCGAGGATTGCGCGGAGGAACGTCTGCTGGTTCCGGACCCGCTGGAAGTCGCCGTCGACGAAGGCGTAGCGCTCGCGGACAAATTCCAAGGCGGCCTGGCCGTTGAGGTGGTTGACGCCCTGGGTGAACACGTGCTGGCTGTCGTGGGTGGACTGGAACGCCAGCGGCACGTCCACCGCGATGCCACCCAGGGCGTCGGTCAGGGCCCGGAACCCGTTGAAGTCCAGCATGATGGTGTGGTCAATCGTGGTGCCCATCAGCTGCCCCACGGTCTGCGCCGCCAGCGGCATGCCGCCCACCGACAGGCTGTCGTTGATCTTGGAGGCGCCGTAGCCGGGAATGTTGACGTACAGGTCCCGCATGAGGGAGACCACGTGGACGCTCCGCCGGTCGGCAGGGACATGGACCAGCATCAGCGTGTCTGCCCGGTGATCCTGCCATTCGCCCGTTGCCTGGGTGTGGGCCGCCTGATCCCTGGCGTTGGCGCGGCTGTCGCTGCCGATCAGCAGGATGTTCATGGGCACCGCCGGGAGTTCGGCGATGGGTTCGGGCGGCGGCGGAGGCGCGGGGGCCGGCGGGGGCGGCGGGGTGGTCTCGGACGGAGTGGGGGTGACGGTTTCGGTGGCTGTCGGTTCCGGTGCCGCAACCTGGGCGGCCGGCCGGCTGAACAGGAGGGCGGACCCAACCACCACCGCCACCAAAAAGAGGGACAAAAGAGCCGCGAGCAAACGGCGTCGTTTGCTCGCGGCTGGCGCAGTATTTTCCTGGCCCGGTGCGCCGGGGCCGATTCGTTCTGGACCGCTTGGGGTAGCCATGACTTAGTGTCCGCCTGCGGGGGCGGTTCCGCCATGGGCAGTAGTGTGTCGATTTCCTAACGGTTGACCGGGGCTGATGCCGGCGCCGGATTCAGGGCAGAGGCAGCAGGCGTACGACGCCGGCGGGCCGGGTTAAGCGGGAGCGTTCAGGCGGGCGTGACGCAGCACGGAGACGATCGCCGGGGCCAGTTCGTCTTCCATCTGGCGGTAGACCTCGGGGCCGCGGCGGTAGGGGTCGATGATGTCGTTGTCGGCGGAGTCCGCCGGCAGTGACAGGTGCCGCACAGCTGCTGCCCGCGCCGGAAGCCCCCGCCAGAAGGCGGTGTTGGCACTGAGGGGAGAGCCGCCGTCGGCCGTTCCTGCCTGCGTTGGGGAGCCATCCGCGCGGTCGTCCAGGACGTCGAGCATCCGGGCGAACTCGCGGATGGTAAAGGTGCGCTTGAGCAGGGACGCGTCCTGTTGGAGGACTTCGCCGCGGTGGCCGGAGGTCATGGTGAGCACCAGGTCCACGCCGCGCAGGATCTTGCCGGTCAGCTGCCGGGAGACAAAGCCGTTGGGGTTTCCGCCGAACATGCGCACGATGTCCCCGGAGAGCGGCTGCATGGGGTCGCCCACCATGGCGCGGGTCCCGGCGCTGGTCACCTCAAATCCGCCCGGCAGCACCTGGTCGAGGCCTGCCTGCAGGAGCCGCTCGGCCACGGGGGACCGGCAGATGTTGCCGGTGCAGACGGTCAGGATCCTCACGGGAGCAGGGGCAGGTGCGGGGGATTCCACGGAACATCTCTTTCCAGCCGGGGCGCCGGACCGGGTACGGCCGGGCTATTTCAACTTAACACGGCCATGCCCCCGGCCCGCCCTCCCGACGCTCTCTCACTTGATGTGGGTTTTTTCGAAACGCTCTATCACCTAACGTGGGTTTTTCCCGAACGCTCTATCACTGAACGTGCAGCGGACCCTCCGCATCGAGTGAGAGAGGGTACGCCAAAAACGCACATTAAGTGAGAGAGCGTCCTGGGGGTGGGGGATCAGAGGGCGGCCAGCAGCGCCTGCATCTCCTTGATCTCCGCACCCTGCGAGGCCACGATGTCCCGGCAGAGCTGGATAGTGGCCGGGTACTTGCCGGTGCGGATCTCCTGCTCAGCCATGTCGATGGCGCCTTCGTGGTGGCCGATCATCTGTTCCAGGTACAGCCGGACGGCATCCGTTCCCGCGGCCGCCTTGAGCCTCTGGATGCCGTCGGCGTCCACCATGCCGCCCATCCCATGGCCGGGCATGCCGGAGGCGCCCATCATGCCGGTGGGCTGGTTCCAGGACTCCAGCCAGCCTGTCATGAGCTCGATTTCGGGTTGCTGGGCTGCCTTGATTTTGGTGGCCAAAGCTGTGACGGAGCCGGGGATGTCCGGCTTTGCCAGGATGATGTCGCTCATCTCAACCGCCTGGGCATGGTGCGGAATCATCATCCGGGCGAACATGATATCCGCCTGGTTATGGTCGGCGTTGGCGTCAGGCATCATGCTGGACATCGGCCCGGAGCTGCCATGGGGCATGCCGGGCATGGGGCCGGCGGGGGACGGGGCCGAGCAGCCGGCCAGGCCCAGGGAGGCTGCCAAAGCAGCAGCGATCACGGTAAAGCGAATCTTGGTCTTCATCGAAAGTGTCCTTCAAAACGTGGGGGAAACTGCGGTGGGCTGGTATGGCACAGTTCCGGTTTACGTCCGGCTGATGGACAAGTCGCAGGGTGTTGGGCTCCGGGGAGTGTAGGCGTAGGCCATGGCCGGGCCGTTGTGTGCACGGGGTGGGTGGACGGCGGCACCGGTTTGGTGCGGCGGGAAGAATGCCAGGGTGCCCGCCTGGGCGGAGGGAATGCAGGAAGTTCCGGATTCCTGCATACCGTGGCACGAGCCTCCGCAGGAAACGACGCCGGCGGGGGCCGCGTCCTCTTGGTCCGCCTGCGCGGGCTCCGCGTGGCTGTGTTCAGCATGCGCCGCCCCTGTGTGCGCACCGGACGCATGGACGCCGGAGACATGCGCACCGGACTCATGCACCTCAGCCACCAGTGCCCCGGCTGCCTGGACCGCCGCGGTGTGGGTTCCGTGAGCGGCATGGTTCGCGGTCAGCACATGCATGCCGAGGATTCCGGCGATGACTGCCAGAACCCCTGCTAGCAGGGCGCCACGCTGCAGGAGCGTTTGGGAAAAACCCACATTAAGTGAGAGAGCGTCCGGGAAAAACCTACGGTAAGTGAGAGAGCGTTTCATCGGACCGCCGCGGGGTTTAGCTTCACACGCCGCAGCAGCTGGGCGTTGAGCGCAACCACGATGGTGGAGGCGGACATCAGCACCGCACCGGCAGCGGGGGAGAGCACCACGCCGGCGAACGCCAGGACACCTGCGGCAAGCGGCACGGCCAGGACGTTGTAGCCCGTGGCCCACACCAGGTTCTGCCACATCTTCCGGTAGCTGGCCCGGGAGAGATCCACCATGGACAGCACCGCCCGCGGGTCGTTACCGGCCAGGACCACGCCCGCCGATTCCATGGCGACGTCGGTTCCGGCGCCAATGGCGATGCCCACCTCGGCCCGGGCGAGGGCCGGGGAGTCGTTGACGCCGTCGCCCACCATGGCCACCTTCAGCCCGCGCGACTGCAGCTCAGCCACTTTTTTGTCCTTGTCCGCGGGCAGGACCTCGGCAAACACCTCGTCGATGTGCAGGTCCGCCGCCACAGCCTCGGCCACCTGCCGCGCGTCGCCGGTGACCATGGCAACCTTCACGCCGCGGTTCTGCAGCGCCGCCACGGCCTGACGCGACTCCGCCCGCACCGCATCCTCGAGGCTCACGGCACCCAGGACGCGGCCGCCGTCGTCAATGACATGCAGCACCGCGGCGCCGCGGGCCATCCACCCGCGCGTCGTGGCCGCCACGGCAGAAGGCTCGACGACGCCGAGCTCGCGCAGTAGCGCGGGTCCGCCGACGTGCACGGTGCGTCCGTCCACATCGGCCCGGACGCCGCGTCCGGTCAGCGAACTGAAACCACTGGCAGCCGGCAGGACAAGGCCACGCTGGCGGGCGGCGCGGACGATGGCCCGGGCCACGGGATGTTCGCTGTCGGATTCGACGGCGGCAGCCACGGCCAGCAGGGTGTCCGCGTCAACGCCCGGGGCGACAGCGACGTCCTTGAGGTCCGGTGCGCCGGTGGTCAGGGTGCCGGTCTTGTCGAACAGCACAACGTCGATGGTGCGCATGCGTTCCAGCGCCATCCGGTTCTTGATCAGGACGCCGGCCCGGGCCGCCTGTTCCGTGGAAATGGCGATCACCAGCGGAATGGCCAGGCCCAGGGCGTGCGGGCAGGCGATCACCAGTACGGTGACGGTTCGGGTGACCGCCTCCGGCACGCTGCCCAGCAGGGTCCACACAATGAACGTGATGACGCCGGCGCCGGCTGCGAAGTAGAAGAGGAAGGCCGCGGCACGGTCGGCCAAGGCCTGGGCTTTCGAGGACGAGGCCTGCGCTTCGGCCACCAGGCGCTGGATCCCGGCCAGCGCGGTGTTCTCTCCGACGGCGGTGACCCGGACGCGGACGCTGTTGTCCGTGGCCACTGTCCCGGCCACCACAGCGTCGCCCACCGTCCGCGGGACGGTCTTGGATTCGCCGGTGATCATGGATTCGTCGAACTCGGCCTGGCCGTCCACCACTGTCCCGTCGGCAGGCATCCTGGCCCCGGAGCGCACCAGGACGGTGTCGCCTTCGCGGAGTTCGGACACGGGGACGGTCTCGGTGCCGTCGGCGGTGATGCGGTCCGCCTCATCCGGAAGGAGGGCGGCGAGGGCGTCCAGGGCACCCTGGGCCGAGCCGAGGGCACGCATCTCGATCCAGTGCCCCAGTAGCATGATGGCCACCAGCAGTGCCAGCTCCCACCAGAAGTCCAGGTCAAATCCGCCAATGCCCAGGCTCGTGATCCAGGACGCGGCAAACGCCACCGTGATGGCCATGGCGATCAGCAGCATCATCCCGGGCTGGCGTTCCTTCAGCTCGCGGACACCGCCCTTGAGGAACGGCTGGCCGCCGTAGAGGAAAATAACGGTTCCCAGCACGGGCGGGATCCAGGCCGAGCCGGGGAACATCGGCGGCATATAGCCCAGGAGGTGACCCACCATGGGGCTGACATAGACCACAGGAACGGACAGAAGCAGGGTCAGCCAGAACCTGTTTTTGAACATGGCCGTGCTGTGTCCGGCGTGCTGGCCGTGAGTGTGCACGGCATGGTCGTCGTCCGGGCCGTGCCCGTGCTGCGGCGGGTGCCCGCCGTGAGGAGCGTGCATGTCCGCAGGGGACGCACCTTCCGGGACCCCTGCGGCAGTAGCCGCCGTCATGGTTCCGTGGTCGGCATGGCTAATGCGCCCGGCATGGCCGGCGTCGCCGCCATGGCGGGCGTCGCCACCATGGCGGCCGTCGCCCCCGTGCCCGGCAAGGCCGCTGTGGCCGGTGTGGTCTGTGTGATCTTTCATGACTCCTCCTCCAGGCCGGGGCCGGCAGGAATGAAGATGTAGCCGGCTGAGCTGACTGCCTTCTGTACCGCTGAAGCGTCAACGGCGCCGGCCACCACAAGGCGGGAGCGCCCGCCGGCGACGAGGTGGACCGAAGCGTCCTCAACGCCCGGCAGGGCGGAGACGGATTTCTCGACCGCCTGAACACAATGCCCGCAGGTCAGGCCTTCAACCGTGAATTGGGTCTTCCCGACGGCGGTGCCTCCGTTACCAGGGATCCCGGCGTCGGTCCTTCCCGCTGCGCCGGCGGAGGCGCCGGAGCCCGCTGCGGGTGGGCAGCAGCTGCAGCCTGCAGCGGCTGCGCCTACCAGTGGCAGCTGCAGCCGTTCCGAGGCTGCGCCGGTGCGATGTTCAGTTCCACACATGTGAGTTCCATTCCTTCGGAGAGGATCAACTGGTGCTGGGATTGAACGGCTGTGAAAGCTGGTGCCTGGGCGCCCGCCGGGACATACCACGTCACTGACAACACTCACAAGATACCCCCGGGGGGTATGCTGTGTCAAGAACCTCAAGCCTCTCCCGATCGCCCCGGAAGGCGCAAATGAGGCCCGGCTGGCTACCGATTGGACGGACTTCGTGTCCATACTGGAAGGCACACCAGCTACCAAAGGCGGCAGCCGGATACAGTTTGGAGGTGTCCTGATGGCCAAGCTCAACAGCCCCATGACCTATTCCAGCGCCCTCGGAGACAGCCCGTGCCTGGCCGGCACCTTCAAAGCCAGGTTTCCCGAGCAGACCGTGGAGTGGTCTGACGCGATGTTCCAGATTCACGGCTACGAGCGCGGTGAGGTGGTGCCCACCCTGGATCTTCTGTACTCCCACAAACATCCCGATGACAGGCGGCGGTGCCAGGAGATCGTGGCCAAAGTTTTGCAGACCGGCGGCTATTTCTGCATGTACCACCGGATCATCGATGCTCAGGGAAACATCCGCCATGTCCTTACCTCCGGCGACGCGATCCAGGATAAGGACGGCACGGTGACGGCGCTGGAGGGCATTCTGCTGGACCTGTCGTCCACGCTGCGGCGGGAGACGGAGCAGATAGCCCGGGAAGCCGTTGTTGCGGCCACGGCCACCCGCAGCATCATCGATCAAGCCCGCGGCATTCTGATGGGCAGGCTGCTGGTTGGTTCCGGGGATGCCTTCCGGATGCTTGTAACCCACAGCAGTCACCGCAACGTGAAGCTCGCGGCGGTAGCGGCCGAGATAGTCCGCCTGGCAGAGCTGCCGGGACGGCCCGCCGAGCTTGATGCCGCACTCCGGGAATTGGGGGTACGCCCGAATTCGGGGCGGCGCACGCGGAAGGGCACACACCTCGGCCGTCGTTCCGCCATATGACAGCACCGGCCGCTCCCGGGCTGTAAGGCGGCCCGGTGCCGGGAGCCGGTAGATATTGCGTGCCAACCTATGTAAGTATCTGCGTATGAATGCAGATATGCACGCCTCCGCGCATGCGCCTGACAGCCAGTACGTCGAGCTGGCAGTGGAGGTCTTCGCGATGCTGGCCGACGCCACGCGGGTGCGCCTGATCCTGGCCCTCCGCGACGGCGAGCTGCCCGTCAACGCGCTCGCCGCGATCGCCGGAAAGTCGGCCCCGGCCGTGTCCCAGCACCTGGCCAAAATGCGGCTGGCCCGGATGGTGTCCACCCGCCAGGAAGGAACCAAGGTCTTCTACCGGCTGCAGGACGGCCACGCCTGGCAGCTGGTGGCCGACGCCATCCACCAGGCCGAGCACTCCCTGGGGACGGCCCCGCACCATGGCATGGCACCCCACGCCGGGCAGGAAAAATGAGCCGCAAACCAGCGGAAGCGGGTCACACGCAGGAGGAAACGCCCGACGGCGGCCCTCACCAGAGCGGGGATGCGCACCACGGGCACGGGCACGGTCACTCCCACGACCACCACCACGAGCACGAGCACGGGCATCACAACCATCCCGCCGATCATCACCACGCGACCGGACTCAAGGGCTGGCTCCAGGAGGTATTCGTTCCGCATTCCCACGACTCCGCAGACTCGGTGGATGACGCCCTGGAGAGCAGCGCCCAGGGCATCCGGGCCGTCAAAATCTCCCTGCTGGGACTCGGCGCAACGGCGCTGTTCCAGCTGGCCATTGTGCTGGTCAGCGGGTCGGTGGCCCTGCTGGCCGACACCGTCCACAACTTCTCCGACGCCCTCACCGCCGTCCCGCTCTGGATCGCGTTTGTCCTGGGACGCCGGCCCGCCTCCCGGACGTTCACCTACGGCCTGGGCAAGGCCGAGGACCTTGCGGGCCTGTTCATCGTGGCCATGATCGCCCTCTCGGCGGTGGTGGCGGCAGTGGAATCCATCCGCCGTTTCTTCGAGCCGCAGCCCGTCCATAACCTGGGCTGGGTGCTGGCCGCCGGCCTCGTGGGCTTCGCCGGCAACGAGCTGGTGGCCATCTACCGGATCCGGGTGGGCCGCCGGATCGGCTCAGCGGCTTTGCTGGCGGACGGCGTCCACGCCCGGACGGATGGATTTACCTCGCTGGCCGTGGTCGCGGGTGTCATTGGCATCTGGCTTGGCTTCCCGCTGGCCGATCCCATCGTGGGCCTGCTTATTTCGGCGGCGATCGGCGTCCTGCTGTGGGGCACGGTGCGCGACGTCGGCCGCCGCCTCCTGGACGGCGTCGACCCCGCCCTGTCCGACCGGCTGGCCGCACTGGTCACCGAGAACGCGCCGGAGGGAAGTTCCTCCCGGCTGCGGTGGAGCGGGCACCGGCTGCACGCGGAAATCACCGTCCCGGCAGGTGCCGGTACGCACCTGGGGGAGTTTGCCGTCGTGGTCCAACGCCTCGAAGCGGCAGCGCGCGGATCCCTGCGCAATCTCGGTTCGGTGACCGTGGTCCCCCTCGTGGACGGCGTCCCGCAGCGGGGGCGGTAACGGGTTAGGTTCGAGCCATGGGGAACGAACCGCTTAGCTTGACCATGCGCGTGGACGACTGGCTGTTCATCGACGCGACCATCGACAACACAGTGTCGATTGCTGCCACGGACGGCAACGATTCCGTGGTCCGGCAGGGGAGGGGCATCCGCGAAGCAGGCTGGGCGGCAACCCGGGCGCACCCGCGCCGCCACGATGGCTGGGGCGGCTGGCCGCCCACGGACGACCAACTCACCGTGGCGCTTCCGGAAGATGCGTGGCGGTTTGTGGTCCGGGAGCTGCACCGCTGGGAGCAGGTAGCGTCCGACGCCGGCGCTGCCGCCCCTGCCGAGGACGGGGAACCGGGCGTCGGGGTGCCCGAGTCGCGGGGCCTTGAGGTGGCGCGGCGACTTTCGGCGCGCCTCGACGGAGTGGAGTAACGCCGGTTTAAAGAGCCAGGCCCCCGACGCACGTGGATGCGGTCGAGGGCCCGGCGCAATGGTTCTCTGATCAGACTCCGGTGAGTTCTTCCGCGGATGCCGTGCTCTTGACGGGCTCTTTGGAGCGGATCATGCCGACCGCGACGGCGCTGATGAGCACCACCGCACCGACGGCGAGATAGAGCTGCACGGCGGACCAGGATGCATCAAGCAGGGCACCGGTGATCAGCGGGGCAATGATGGCTCCGATCCGTCCGATGCCGATGCCCCATCCGACGCCCGTGCTCCGGACCGAGGCCGGGTAGAGGGAAGGGGCCAGCGTGTACAGGCCGGCGATGCAGCCGTTGATCAGCATGCCCACGAGGACGCCTGCACCCAGGGCGAGCACGATGATGGAGGCAGACGAGATGAATACAACGATCATGACGGCCGCGAGCACGGTGAAGGCCACCAGGACAATCTTGCTGTTCCACTTGGTGGCCAGGACGCCGTAGAGGACCGCGCCGAAGATTCCGCCCAGGGTGAGCATAAGGCCGCCGGTGATGCCCTGGCTTTCCGTCATGCCCGCGGTGACCAGCAGCCGCGGGGTCCAGCTGTTGACGAAGTAGAAACCGAACATTGTGGTGAAGAACGCCACCCAGAGCAGCAGGGTGGAGCGCCGGTTGGCTGGAGACAACAGGTCGGAAACGGGGTTGGTTTTTGCCTTGGCGACGGTCTTGACATCGGGGAGGGCCGCGACCTCGGGGTGCCCCAACTTGCGGGCGATCCGGTTGAGGCGGTCCAGGACGTTGCGGGGCCGCTTGGTGACGAGGAAGTCCACGGATTCGGGCAGGAGGAACAGCAGGACCAGCAGGATGCTGAGGGTGGAGACGCCGCCGAAAACGAAGACGGAACGCCAGCCGTACTGGCTTTGGAGGTAGACGGCGGCGGCGCCGCCAAGGGTTGCCCCGATGCCGTAACCGGCGGTGTAGATGCTGATGCTCAGGCCGCGGCGTTTTTTGGAGGAGTATTCGCTGGCGATGACGTTGGTGCACGCAAGGATGCAGCCAACGCCCAGTCCTGTCAGGAGGCGCCAGATGCCCAGCTGCTCCATGGTGGTGGCCGTCGCCGCCAGCAGCATGCCGGCGCCGGCCGCGCCCACCGATGCGATGATCATGGGGCGCCGTCCGATGATGTCTGCCAGCGGGGCGAGGCAAAGGGAGCCGATGGCCATGCCCACCAGCCCCGCGCTGAGCAGGATGCCCAGTTCGGAGCCGGTCAGGCCAAACTCCTTGGTGACGCCGTTGGCCGTGAAGGCCATCGCCAGTACGTCGAAGCCGTCGAGGGCATTAAGCAGGACACACATGCCGATGATGGCCCACTGATAGGGCGACATCTTCGAGGTGTTGATACGTTCACGCAGATCCATGGCATCTTCCTTGAAACCTAGGGGCTCCCCGGCGGGAGCTAAAGCTGTTGACGGCTGCACGGGATGCGGGCAGCCCTGATGGGGCCGATCAGGTGGGGCTAGGACACGTCGATGGTGACGACGGCGGGCCTGCCGGGTGAGTCGGTACGGGAACCTGTGGCGGAGCTGACGGCCCGTGAGACGCAGCAGCACATCTTCTCCTGGGCATGTTGCTGCCGTTCGCTGTAGAAAACGTCGCGGTGGTCCACGGCGCCGTCCAGGTTCAGGATGCGGACTTCGCAGAGCCCGCACTCACCCTTGCGGCAGTCGAACATCATGTCCACGCCGGCGTCCTCGAGTGCCTCGAGCATGGAGCGGCCCTGCCCGACTTTGGCTTCGACGCCCAGCCGTGGGATGCGGACGACGAATTCCTCGGGGTCGTACCAGCCGGAGTTTCCGAACGTTTCGTAGCGCAGGTCCGGCAGTGCCAGTTCGCGTTCGGTCCAGCCGCGGCGGACCGCATCCATCAGCCGGATGGGCCCGCACATATAAAGTTCGGTGCCGGGATCGATGCCGCCGATCAGGGCATTGACGTCAAGGCTGCTTCCCTCGTCGTCGACGTGGACCTGGAGCCGGTCCCCGTGCAGGTCCTGCAGGTCCGTCAGATAGGCCATCGCGGCACGGCTTCGGCCCGCGTACACCACGGTGTAGTCGGCCTTGACGTTACGAAGGACCGCGGCCATGTTCGCGATGGCGGTAATTCCGATGCCACCGGCCAGCAGGACGTACCGCTCTGCCCCGACACGCAGCGGAAAGTTCTGCAGGGGCTGGGTAATCCGGAGTGTGTCACCCGGCTTGAGCGTGTGCATAAAGACGGACCCGCCCCGGGAGACGGGAGCCTTGAAGACGCTGATGGCGAGGGTGTTTCCGCCGTCGAGGGATTCCACCACAGAGTAGGAGCGCTTCTCCTGCTCGCCGTTGATGGTGACGGTCAGGTCGATGTGCGAGCCGGGCTCTGCATGCTTGGGTGCTGACGGTTCCAGTTCAATGCGCCGGATGCCTGCGGCCACATCCGTGACGGCCACGACCGTTGCGGACTGCCAGACTTCGTTGTTGGTTGCTGCCATTGTCGTGTTCCTTGGGTCTTTGGCCGTTTTAGAGAGCCGCCGCGAGGCGGCCCTCTGCCTGGAGCATGCGCTCGATCAGCCTGCGGACCCACATGCCGCCGGCGTCGATGTTCAGGCTGTAGAACTCGTAATCCGGGTTGGCGTCGATTGCTTCCTGCTGGGCCTTCAGCATCGCTTCGTCCTCCCCGAACACGCCGTGGACGCCGTTGCGGAGCTGGGTGGTGATGAGCTGGCTGTCCAGGCAGTAGTTGCGCATGAACGCCCAGAAGTAGTGGCAGGACTTGGCGGTCTCCGGGCTGATGGTGTTCATGACGTAGCCGTTGACGCCCTGGCTGCGGTCGCCGTCGGGGGCTCCGGTGCCTGCCTTGGCAACGCCAACGTCAATGCGGATCGTGGAGGGCGCCTCGAAGCGGATGATCTGCCAGCGGTCCACCTTGCCTTCGAAACCGGGGAACTTGTCCCGCATGTTCTTGAGCCAGAACGGCGGGGCGTCGATGTTGAGCATCCACCGCGAAACGGTAACGGTGCGGTCATCGTGGGTGACCACGAACTCGGACTCGCTCAGCTCTTCCTGGCCGATGCTGGAGGCGTGGACAAATTCCTCGTGGGTGAGGTCCATGAGGTTGTCCAGGACCAGCTGGTAGTTGCACGGAGCGAAAATGGTCTCACCGTCGCCTGCCCAGTCCTGGCTGTCCATCTGATGCATATCCGGCACAAGGCCGGGATCCGCCTGGGTGGGGTCGCCAAGCCAGACCCACACGAACCGATGACGCTCCACCACCGGGAAGGACGGGACGGTCGCCGAGGGGTTGATGCTCTCCTGGGCCGGCATGGACGCACAGCGGCCCGCAGAGTTGTAGACGATGCCGTGGTACGGGCACTGGATGCCGTCCTTGCCCACGGTCTTTCCCATGGACAGCGGGGCAAGCCGGTGCCAGCACGCATCCGCCAGGGCGACGGCCTTGCCATCCTCGGTGCGGTACAGCGCCAGGGGGCGGTCAGCGATTTTGCGCGCCATGGGTTTGCGGGTGACCTCGTGGTCCCAGGCAGCGACGTACCAGGCGTTCAGGGGATGGCCGAGGACCTTGTTGGTGGTGGAACTGCTGGACTGAAGCACAGTCATCATTGACCTCTTTCTGATGCCCGGCGGCGCTGCTCACGCTGCATGCCGGACGCATGAAGATTTTCTGGGGGGTGCCCTCAACTATCTATGTCCATAGTTGGTGGCTTGGATCACACACTAGCTATAGATATAGTTAGTTGGCAAGACCCTGAAAGGATTTACCCGTGAGTCTTCGTTACGCGCTTCTGGCTTTGCTTTCCGTGGAGCCCATGACCGGTTACGACCTGGCGAAGCGATTTGAGTCCTCGGTTGCCTTCGTCTGGCATGCGCCTGATTCGCAGATCTATCCGGAGCTGCGGAAGATGGCAAAGGAGGGGCTGCTGCAAGCCGAGGAGGTTTCGTGGGGGCCCCGCGGCAAGAAGACGCAGTACCGGATGACCGACGACGGCCGGGACGCGTTCCGTACCTGGATGCACGAGCCGCTGGAGTACTCCCGTGAGCGCGATCCCGTGCACCTGAAGGCCGCCTACCTGGAGTGGGCGGAACCCGCTGTGGCGCGGGAGCACATGCGGGCCCATATCGACTATCACACGATGCGTCGCGATCAGTGGGCGGACATGATCACCGAGTTGCGGGCAGGAACAAACGAGATGTTGAGCAAACGGCTGGCTGCCACCCCCGAAGCCGACCGTCAACGCACTATCGAATACAAAGTCTTCACTTACGAAGGCCTGATTGCCCGCGCGGAGACGGAAATCGAATGGGCCAAGCGGGGGCTCAAGCTGATCGATGCGCTCTCGGGATCTGCGCCGCACCAGGATTGAGGGCCGGGGCAGGTCGCCCTGTGCCGGCAGCCTCCCGCCGTCGGGGACAATGGAAGGCATGACCCTCACGACGTTCGCCCTCGTCCGCCATGGCCAGACTGACTGGAACGCGCAGCGCCGCCTGCAGGGCGCCACTGACATTCCGCTGAACGACGTCGGCCGCGGCCAGGCGCGCGAGGCCGTCGCCAACCTTTCGGGCCATGACTGGGACGCCGTGGTGACCTCGCCCCTGAGCCGTGCCGCGGAAACCGCCAACCTGATCGCCGAGGGGCTTGGCCTGAGTGTGGCCCGGCACGTCCCCGCGCTCACGGAGCGTAGTTTCGGCCGGGCGGAAGGGCTGCAGGCGGGCCCCGAACTGGAGGCCCTGCGCATTCCGGGCGGCTTCCAGGGCGCCGAGAGCGAAGATGCCGCGGCGAGCCGCGGGCTGGCCGCACTGGAAGAGCTGGCCGAGGAGTTCCGCGGCAGGCGCGTCCTGGTTGTCGCCCACGGCACCCTCCTGCGGGTAAGCCTCAGCCGTGCCATCGGCCGCACCCTGCACAGCATCGACAACGCCGTGCTCAACCTCGCCCACCACCACGTCCGCGAGGGTTGGCAGCTGGAGTACTACAACGGCCAGCCGCTGGCCGCCGAAGTCCAGGCCTGACCCGCACCACCCGCTTTGCCACCGGCCCGGTTGCCCCCGAAAGCTCCTGCACGGGGGGACAATAGTGGTATGAGCTCAGAAGAACCGCTTCGACCTTCAGACGTGCCTCCCGCTCCGCCTTCCCAGCCCTCGGAACGGTCCGCCGCGTCTGGTTCGCCGGCTCCCAGGACCGCGGCTCCCAAAACTGCCGCTGACAGGACCCGCATCACCCGGGCCGCAGTCATCTGGAGTGCGGTGGCGGTCAGCCTGGCGGTGCTGGTGCTCCTGATCATCTTCTTTATCCAGAACCAGGACATGGTTGCCGTCAGGTTCCTCGGCTGGGAGGGCAGTCTCGCCCAGGGTGTGGCTTTCTTCATTGCTGCCGTGGGCGGCGGAATCCTTGTGGCCATCGCCGGCGGAGCCCGCATCCTGCAGCTGCGCCGCAACGAACGACGGCGGGGCAAGGGCACCGAAGCGTAGCCCGCCAAAGGAGCGGCGGCGTCATCGTCGATCGATTGCTCCGTAGAGGTCCTTTTCGAGTCCCAAAAGGGCCCCTGCGGAGCAACCGATGCCGGGGGAGGGTGACGCCCGTCTCATCATGACCTGCGCGCGCCCCGGGAAATTGCTTGCGGACGCTGTTCGCGGTAAGCTGTGAGGCGTGTCACGGACTATGTGGCACATGCTTTTGATCTGCGGCGGGAGAGTTCTGCCGGTACGTTCAGCAGGCGCCGTAGGAGCAAATCCTCCCCAGGAATCTCTCAGGCCCCCGTACCGCCGCGGTTAGGCAACTCTGGAAAGCAGTCCGGCAACGGGCTCACCGACGGTGCAAGCGAAATCCTGCAAAAGCAGGTCGACGCGGAAACTCTCAGGTTCCCTACAGAGTGGGGAGGAACCCGAATCAATGTGGCGTACCCAGCGGACGCCACCTGAATTATGGAGTTCCTTTCATGACAGTTCAGTCGTCCCCCACTACTTTTGCCGACCGGCATATCGGTGCGCGCAGCCAGTCGCACATCGAAACAATGCTCAAGGCCGTCGGTTACGACACCGTTGATGGCCTCGTTGACGTTGCCGTCCCCGACTCCATCCGCCAGGCCAAGCCGCTTGCCCTCCAGGACGCCCTGAGTGAGGTTGAGGTCCTGGCTGAGCTGCGGAAGCTCGCGGGCAAGAATAAGACGGCTGTGCAGATGATCGGCCAGGGCTATTACGACACGGTCACCCCTGCGGTGATCCGCCGGAACATTCTTGAAGCGCCGGCCTGGTACACCGCGTACACGCCGTACCAGCCCGAGATTTCCCAGGGCCGGCTTGAGGCGCTGCTGAACTTCCAGACCATGGTCCAGGACCTGGTGGGCCTGCCCATCGCCAATGCCTCCCTGCTGGATGAAGCCACCGCCGTGGCTGAGGCCGTCCTGATGATGCGTCGGGCCAACAAAAACAAGGCTGCCGTGGACGGCAAGACCGTCCTGGATGCCGATGTCATGCCGCAGACCATCGCGATCGTGAAGGGCCGCGCCGAGGCCCTCGGTTTCGAGGTGGAGGTTTCTGACCTGTCCAAGGGCCTGCCCGAGGGTGTCATCAACGGCATCGTGCTGCAGCAGCCCGGCGTGTCCGGCCGCGTGTTCAACCACGCCGAGGTCATCGCCGCTGCCAAGGAGCGCGGTGCTCTGGTCACGGTCGCGGCGGACCTGCTGGCGCTGACCCTGATCATCCCTCCGGGTGAGCAGGGTGCTGACATCGCGGTCGGTTCCACCCAGCGTTTCGGTGTCCCGTTGTTCTTCGGCGGCCCGCACGCGGCCTACATGGCGGTGGCGATGGGGCTGGAGCGGTCCATGCCCGGCCGCCTGGTGGGTGTGTCCAAGGACGACGCCGGTGTTCCGGCGTACCGTCTGGCGCTGCAGACCCGTGAGCAGCACATCCGCCGGGAGAAGGCGACCTCGAACATCTGCACGGCGCAGGCCCTGCTGGCCATCGTGTCCTCGTTCTACGCCGTCTACCACGGCCCGGACGGGCTGAAGGCGATCGCCGAACGCGTCCACAACCACGCCCGCGCCCTCGCCACCACGCTGAAGGTCGCCGGCCGCGAACTGGCCACCGGGACCTTCTTCGACACCGTCACCGTGTCCGTCCCGGGCAAGGCCGGCAAGGTCATCGCCGCCGCCGAAGCACGCGGGATCAACCTGCGCCACATCGATGAGGACACCATCGGTGTGTCCGTTGATGAAACCACGACGGCGGATGTCCTGTCCGCTGTTGCCGTCGCCTTCGGCGCCGGCCCGGTAGTCGAGGCCAAGGGCTTCGAGCTGCCCGCAGAGGTGCTCCGCACCTCCGAATTTATGCAGCACCCGGTGTTCAACACGCACCGGTCCGAGACGCAGTTGCTGCGTTACATCCGGAAGCTCTCGGACCGGGACCTGGCGCTGGACCGGACCATGATTCCGCTGGGTTCGTGCACGATGAAGCTGAACGCGACCGCTGAGATGGAAGCGATTTCCTGGCCGGAGTTCGCCTCGATTCACCCGTTCGCCCCTGAGTCCCAGACCGTGGGCTGGCGCGAACTCATCAAGGGCCTGGAAGACGATCTGGCAGAGATCACCGGCTATGACCAGGTCTCGTTGCAGCCGAACGCCGGGTCCCAGGGCGAACTCGCCGGGTTGTTGGCGATCCGCGGTTACCACCGGGCCAACGGCGACGCGCAGCGCAACGTCTGCCTGATCCCGGCCTCCGCGCACGGCACGAACGCCGCGTCCGCGGTCCTGGCCGGCATGAAGGTCGTTGTTGTCGCCACCGCGGCGGACGGCACGATTGACCACACGGACCTGTACGCGAAGATCGAGGCGCACAAGGACGCCCTCTCCGCGATCATGATCACCTACCCCTCCACCCACGGCGTGTACGACGCGGACGTGACCGAAATCTGCGACGCCGTGCACGCTGCGGGCGGGCAGGTCTATGTGGACGGGGCGAACCTGAACGCCCTCGTTGGCCTGGCGCAGCCGGGCAAGTTCGGCGGGGACGTCTCGCACCTGAACCTGCACAAGACCTTCTGCATCCCGCACGGCGGCGGCGGACCCGGTGTCGGCCCGGTCGCGGCCAAAGCACACCTGGCCCCGTTCATGCCCGGGGACGCGAACAAGGCAGCCCACCAGGAGGGCCACGGCGTGGCCATCAGCGCGTCGAACTTCGGTTCCGCCGGTGTCCTGCCGATCTCCTGGGCGTATGTGAAGCTCATGGGTGCCGAGGGTCTGAAGGAAGCGACGAAGTCGGCGCTGCTCGCGGCGAACTATGTTGCGGCCCGCCTGAACGAGTACTTCCCGGTCCTCTACACCGGTGAGGGCGGGCTGGTGGCGCACGAGTGCATCCTGGACCTGCGCGAACTGACCGCCAAGACCGGTGTGACGGCCGAGGATGTGGCCAAGCGCCTGATCGATTACGGTTTCCACGCCCCCACCCTGGCGTTCCCGGTCGCGGGCACCCTGATGGTGGAGCCCACCGAGTCCGAGGACCTGGCCGAGATCGACCGGTTCATCGACGCGATGATCACCATCCGCAAGGAAATCGATCAGGTGGCTGCCGGTGACTTCACCGTGGAGAACTCGCCCCTGCGCAACGCACCGCACACCGCGGCCGCCGTCGTAAACACGGACTGGAGCCGCGAGTACTCCCGTGAGCAGGCCGTCTTCCCCGTCCACCACCTCAAGCAGGACAAGTACTTCCCCCCGGTCGGACGCATCGATGGCGCCGGCGGAGACCGTAACCTCATCTGCTCCTGCCCGCCGCTCTCCGAGTTCGAAAACTAAGGATTCCGATCATGACTGAGAAGTACACCGCTCTCTACGAAGAGCACAAAAAACTCGGCGCCTCCTTCACCGATTTCGGTGGCTGGCAGATGCCCCTGAAGTACAGCTCCGAGCTCGCCGAGCACCACGCGGTCCGCAAGGCTGCCGGCCTGTTCGACCTCTCCCACATGGGCGAAGTCTGGGTCACCGGCCCCGCAGCCGGCGAGTTCCTGGACTACGCCCTCGTGGGCAAGCTCTCCGCCGTCGCCGATGGCAAGGCCAAGTACTCGCTGATCTGCAACCCCGACGGCGGCATCATCGATGACCTGATCGTCTACCGCTTCGGCGACGAGAAGTACCTCGTGGTCCCCAACGCGGGCAACGCCCCTACCGTCGCCGCCGCTCTCGCCGAGCGCGCAGCGGACTTCGACGTGAAGGTTGAGGACGCTTCCGCAGCAACCTCGCTGGTGGCCGTCCAGGGTCCCAAGGCCGAGGCCATCCTGCTCAAGCTGACCGATGAGGCCCAGCACGCGCTGGTCACCGACCTGAAGTACTACGCGTTCAACGAGCTCACCGTCGCCGGCCACAACGTCATCCTGGCCCGCACCGGCTACACCGGCGAGGACGGCTTCGAGCTCTTTGTACCGAACGACGGCGCCGCGGACCTGTGGGCGAAGGTGGCCGAAGCAGGGGAAGAGTTCGGCATCATTCCGTGCGGCCTCGCGTCCCGCGACTCGCTGCGCCTGGAAGCCGGCATGCCGCTGTACGGCAACGAGCTCTCCCTGGAACGTTCACCGTTCGATGCCGGCCTCGGCGGCGTTGTGGCGCTCAAGTCCAAGGAAGGCGACTTCGTGGGCCGCTCCGCCCTGGAAGCCTCCAAGGCAGCCGGCTCCAAGCGCAAGCTCGTGGGCCTGAAGGGCCTCGGACGCCGCGCCGGCCGTGGCGGCTACCCGGTCCTCAAGGACGGCAACGTCGTCGGAGAAGTCACCTCGGGCCAGCCCAGCCCCACGCTCGGGTACCCTGTTGCACTGGCCTATGTCGACGTCGAGCACGCCGAACTGGGCACCGCACTGGACGTCGACCTGCGCGGCAAGGCAGAGCCTTTCGAGGTCATCGCCCTGCCGTTCTACAAGCGCCAAAAGTAGTCCCTCCGGGGGCTGGGTCCGGAACCGGCAACCCGGAGTTTTCACGCGTGCTGCTCCTTCGTCGCTTTGACGCACGCTTTCGAAAACCCCGGGTCGCCGGCCCCTCGGCCCCACCCCCCACCGAACGCTCTCTCACTTAATGTGGGTTTTGGGCGAACGCTCTCTCACTTAATGTGGGTTTTGGGCGAACGCTCTCTCACTTTCCGATACCTCCAAACTTAAGGAACACAAGACATGGCCAAGGTTGCCGCTGAACTGAAGTACTCCGCTGAGCACGAGTGGATCGCCGCTGATGGAGACGGTCCTGCCGTGATTGGTGTGTCCGCCGTTGCTGCCGAAGCACTGGGCGACATTGTGTACGTGGACCTGCCCGAGGTTGGCTCCACTGTGACCGCAGGGGACACCTGTGGCGAGATCGAGTCCACCAAGTCCGTCTCTGACCTGTACTCCCCGGTCACCGGCGAGGTCACCGAGATCAACGACGAAGCCGTCAGCGATCCCGCCCTGATCAACTCCGATCCGTACGGTGCCGGCTGGCTGTTCAAGGTCACCGTGACCGAAGAAGGCCCGCTGCTCTCCGCCCAGGAATACGCCGAGGCGAACGGCGGCGAACTGTGAGCACGGCAACCACAGCTTTCGAGCAGGTAGTCTCCGCCAGCCTGGACGCGGACCTGTCCGCGCTGGACCCGGAAATCGCCGTCAAGATCAACGACGAACTGGGCCGCCAGCGTGACGGCCTGGAAATGATCGCCTCCGAGAACCACACCGCCGTTGCTGTCATGCAGGCGCAGGGCTCGGTCCTGACCAACAAGTACGCCGAGGGCTACCCGGGCAAGCGCTACTACGGTGGCTGCGAGCACGTTGACGTCATCGAGCAGCTGGCCATCGACCGCGTCAAGGCACTCTTCGGTGCCGAGTTCGCCAACGTGCAGCCGCACTCCGGTGCACAGGCCAACGCCTCGGTGATGCACGCGCTGATCAAGCCGGGCGATACCATCATGGGCCTGAACCTGGCTCACGGCGGGCACCTCACGCACGGCATGAAGATCAACTTCTCCGGCAAGCTCTACAACGTGGTCCCGTACCAAGTCCGCGAAGACACCCACACCATTGATATGGCCGAGGTGGAGCGCCTGGCGCTGGAGACGAAGCCGCAGCTGATCGTTGCCGGCTGGTCGGCCTACGCCCGCCAGCTGGACTTCGCCGAGTTCCGACGGATCGCTGACCTGGTGGGCGCTTACCTGATGGTGGACATGGCGCACTTCGCCGGCCTGGTGGCAGCCGGCCTGCACCCGAGCCCGGTGCCGCACGCCCACGTTGTCACCTCCACCACGCACAAGACCCTCGCCGGTCCGCGCGGCGGCATCATCCTCTCCAACGATCCCGCGATCGCCAAGAAGATCAACTCTGCTGTCTTCCCGGGCCAGCAGGGCGGACCGCTGGAGCACGTCATCGCCGGCAAGGCGGTGGCCTTCAAGATCGCCGCCACGCCGGAGTTCAAGGAACGCCAGGAGCGCGTCCTGTTGGGTGCCGGCATCCTGGCCGACCGCCTGGTCCAGCCGGACGTCACGGCCAAGGGAATCTCCGTGATTTCCGGCGGCACCGACGTCCACCTGGTCCTGGTTGACCTGCGCAACTGCGAGCTCGACGGCCAGCAGGCCGAGGACCGCCTGGCCGCTATTGACATCACCGTCAACCGCAACGCCGTGCCGTTCGACCCGCGCCCGCCGATGGTCACCTCCGGCCTCCGCATTGGCACCCCCGCCCTGGCCACCCGTGGTTTCGGCGAGGCAGCGTTCCGTGAAGTTGCGGACATCATCGCCGAGGCACTGATTGCCGACGCCGACGCGGACCTTTCCGGTCTCCGTCACCGGGTTGAGGCTCTCGCCGCAGCCCACCCGCTGTACCCGGGGCTCTAGCAACCCCGGTGCCGGCGGACCGGACTTTTCACGCGTGCTGCGCCCCACCGTCCCCCTAGCCTCGCAAGCTCGGCCAGGGAACCCTGACGGTGTGGGCCCAGTTCCTCGCTTTGACGCACGCTTTCGAAAAGTCCGGCTCCGGCCGGCACCTCGTGCGGCACCGTGTACTGCGGTGCCGCATCACGAAGAATTAGTTAGTTAGGAAATGCACATGGCCGTTGGAGTCTTTGATTTGTTCTCCGTCGGGATCGGGCCTTCGAGCTCGCACACGGTTGGGCCCATGCGGGCTGCTGCCGTGTTTGCCGAAGAGCTCCGGGGCGCCGGCGTCCTGGAGAAAGTGGCGGGGCTGCGGGTGGACCTGTACGGGTCGCTCGCTGCAACGGGCCACGGCCATGGCACCATGACGGCCATCCTGCTGGGCCTTGAGGGGTTCCACCCCGAAAAGATCCTGCCGGCCGAGGTGGAGGAGCGGCTCGCCGCGATCGCCGAGACCGGGATGCTGAACCTTGCCGGCGCCGGTGAAGGGGGAGGCGTGCAGCTTCCCTACGGCGTGAAGGACATCATCCTGCGCCCGCTGACCATCCTGCCGCGCCACACCAACGGCATGACGTTCACGGTCACCGACGAAAACGGCGAGGAGCTGCACAAGGCCACGTTCTTCTCCGTCGGCGGCGGCTTCATTGTCCGCGAAGGCGAAGAGGACGCGGCCCTGAAGGAGCTCGACGAGTCCAAGAAGGAGCTGCCGCTGCCCTTCCGCACCGCGGCGGAGCTGCTGGGCCGGTGCCAGTCCAAGGGCCTGTCCATCGGCGAGATCATGTTCGTCAACGAACGTGCCTCCCGCACCGAGGAAGAGATCCGCGAGGGGCTGCTGCACATCTACTCCGTCATGGAGGAGTGCGTGGAAGTCAGCCTCAAGCGCGAGGGGCTGCTGCCCGGGGGACTGAAGGTCCGCCGTCGTGCGCCTGACTGGCACGAACGCCTCCTCAAGGAGGACAAGGACCGGGACCCCAAGTACTGGCAGGAATGGGTGAACCTGATCGCCCTGGCGGTCAACGAGGAGAACGCGTCCGGCGGCCGCGTGGTCACCGCCCCCACCAATGGCGCGGCCGGCATCATCCCCGCGGTACTCTATTACGCGCTGCATTTTGCGCCCGGAATGGATAAGGCAACGCAGGAAGACCGCGACGACGTTGTGGTCAAGTTCCTGCTCGTGGCCGGTGCCATCGGGGTGCTTTACAAGGAGCAGGCGTCCATTTCGGGCGCCGAGGTGGGCTGCCAGGGCGAGGTGGGCTCGGCGTCGTCGATGGCGGCGGCAGGGCTTGCGGAGGTCATGGGCGGCACACCGCAGCAGGTGGAGAACGCCGCGGAAATCGCGATGGAACACAACCTGGGCCTGACGTGCGATCCGATCGGCGGCCTGGTGCAGGTTCCCTGCATCGAGCGGAACGCCATCGCGGCGGCGAAGGCCATCAACGCGGCAAAGATGGCGCTCTGGGGAGACGGCACGCACCGCGTGTCCCTTGACGAGGTGATTGTGACCATGCGGGAAACCGGCAGGGACATGAGCTCCAAGTACAAGGAAACAGCCATGGGCGGCCTCGCCGTCAACGTAGTGGAATGCTAAGGAAAGAGTACTGATGACACTGGCACCAGAAGGCCGGAAGCTGCTGCGCGTTGAGCAGCGTAACTCCGCTGTACCCGTGGAGCGGAAGCCGGAGTGGATCAAGGCCAAGGTCCAGATGGGTCCTGAGTATGTCCAGCTCAAGAACCTGGTCAAGAAGGAAGGCCTGCACACGGTCTGTGAAGAGGCCGGCTGCCCGAACATTTTTGAGTGCTGGGAAGACAAGGAAGCCACGTTCCTGATCGGCGGGTCCGAGTGCACCCGGCGCTGTGATTTCTGCCAGATCGATACCGGCAAGCCTTCCCCGGTGGACATGTTCGAGCCCACGAAGGTGGCCCGGAGTGTCCAGGCCATGCAGCTGCGCTACGCCACCGTGACCGGGGTGGCCCGCGATGACCTCGCCGATGAGGGGGTGTGGCTGTACGCGGAGACGGTCCGGAAGATCCATGAGCTGAACCCGGGCACCGGGGTGGAGCTGCTGATCCCGGACTTCTCCGGCAAGCCCGAGCACATCGCGGCGATCTGTGATTCCAAGCCCGAGGTGTTCGCGCATAACGTCGAGACGGTGCCGCGGATTTTCAAGCGGATCCGGCCCGCGTTCCGGTACGAGCGGTCCCTGGATGTCATCACCCAGGGCCGGGCCCTGGGCATGGTGACCAAGTCCAACCTGATCCTGGGCATGGGCGAGACCCGCGAGGAAATCTCCGAAGCCCTGCGGGATCTGCACGAGGCCGGCTGTGACCTGATCACCATCACCCAGTACCTGCGCCCGTCCGAGCGGCACCTGCCGGTGGACCGCTGGGTCAAGCCCCAGGAGTTCGTTGACCTCCAGGACGAGGCCAACGAGATCGGGTTCCTCGGCGTCATGTCCGGGCCCTTGGTCCGGTCCTCCTACCGGGCCGGCCGGCTCTGGGCCACCGCGATGCGCAAGAAGGGCTGGGAAATCCCCGCCGAACTCGCCCACATCGAGTCCTCCGGCAGCACCCGCCAGGAAGCCAGCTCCCTGCTGGCCGCCCACGCCAGCTGACCCGCGCCGGCTGACCCGCACCGGGTGACCCGCGCCGGGTGACCCGCGCCGGCTGACCCGCACCGGGTGACCCGCGCCGGGTGACCCGCGCCGGCAGCACGAGCTGAACCGCGCCCGCTGAACCGCGCCCAAAACACGAGCCGATACCCAGAAAGGACCAACGGTGTTCCCTACAAGAATCGAAATCATCCCCTCAACCGGGATCGTGGACCTGATCCAGGAATTGGTTCCCCGAACCACCACACTGACCATGACCTGCCTGCCCCACCATGGCATCGAACGCACCGTGCGCGCCTCGGTGGAGCTGGCCGCGCTCGGCTACAAGGTCGTCCCGCACCTGGCTGCACGCAGCCTGCAGAGCCGGTCCGAGCTGACCGGCATCCTCCGCGACTGCGATGTGGCCGGCATCAAAGAAGTGTTTGTGATCGGCGGTGACCGGAAGAACTCGGCCGGCCCGTACGAGTCCGCGCTGCCGGTGCTCGAAGACATCGCCCAGTACACCGGGGGCATGATGCGCGCCGGCGTGGCAGGCTACCCGGAGGGCCACCCGACGGTGGCCGCCCTGGACCTCCTCGATGCCCTGCAGGACAAGCAGTACCTTGCCACGAGCGTTGTCACCCAGATGTGTTTCGACGCCCCGAAAATCCTCGATTTCGCGGCGCTCCTGCGCCGCGAAGGAGTTGACCTGCCCGTCTGGGCGGGTGTGGCGGGGTCCGTGCCGCGGACCAAGCTGGTGGCACTTGCCACGAAGATCGGCGTCGGAAGTTCCCTGAAGTTCCTTAGCCGCAAAGGGCCGCTGGCGCGCAAGCTCCTCAGCGGCGACCGCTACTCACCCGACCCCCTGGTGGCGGCGCTGGAAAACCAGCCCGGCATCGCAGGGATCCATCTTTACAGTTTCAACAATCTGGACGCGGTTCCCAACGAAGCGGCCGCGTCTTCCACAAAAGCACTCCAGCCAGAATTGATTCGAGGAGCAGCACGTGACATCTAAATCCACCGTTTCCCAGGAAACACCCCACCTTGAGCGCCAGCTCAGCAACAGGCACATCCAGCTGATCGCCATTGGCGGCGCAATCGGCACGGGCCTGTTCATGGGCTCAGGCAAGACCATTTCGGCGGCCGGCCCGTCCGTCATCTTCGTCTACATGATCATCGGCTTTATGCTGTTTTTCGTTATGCGGGCCATGGGCGAGCTGCTGCTCTCCAACCTGAACTACAAGTCCTTCAGCGACTTCGCTGCCGACCTCCTGGGCCCGTGGGCCGGCTTCTTCACCGGCTGGACCTACTGGTTCTGCTGGGTGATCACGGGCATCGCGGACGTCATCGCCATCGCCGCCTACTCGGAGGAACTGTGGCCGGGCGTGCCGTTGTGGATCCCGGGCATCGCCACCGTGGTCATCCTGCTGGTCCTGAACCTCGCAACGGTGCGGGCGTTCGGTGAGACCGAGTTCTGGTTTGCGCTGATCAAGATCATCGCCATCGCCGCGCTCATCATCGTGGGCCTGTTTATGATCTTCAGCGGTTTCCAGTCCGACGCCGGCCCTGCCACCTTCACCAACCTGTGGAGCCACGGCGGCATGTTCCCGAACGAATTCATGGGCTTTGTTGCCGGCTTCCAGATCGCCGTGTTCGCCTTTGTGGGTATTGAACTCGTTGGCACCACCGCCGCCGAGGCCAAGGACCCGGAGAAGAACCTGCCCAAGGCCATCAACTCCATCCCCATCCGCGTCCTGCTCTTCTACGTAGGCGCCCTCATCATCCTGATGTCCGTCACCCCGTGGACCCAGTTCCAGGCCGGCCACAGCCCGTTCATCGCCATGTTCTCCCTGGCGGGCCTCGGCGCCGCGGCCACCATTGTGAACCTGGTGGTGCTCAGCTCGGCCATGTCCTCGGCCAACTCCGGCATCTACTCCACCTCCCGCATGGTCTACGGCCTGGCCCAGGAAGGCGACGCGCCGGGCGTGTTCAGCCGGCTCTCCACCCGCAAGGTCCCGCAGAACGCCCTGTTCCTCTCCTGCATCCTGCTGCTCTCCGGCATCGTCCTGATGTACGCGGGCAAGGACATCGCCAAGGCCTTCGACATGGTGACCACAGTGGCCGCCGTCTGCTTCGTGTTTGTCTGGTCCATCATCCTGGCCAGCTACCTGAAGTTCCGCTCACGCCGCCCGCACCTGCACACGGCGTCCAAGTTCAAGATGCCCGGCGGCATCCCCATGGTCTGGCTGGTGTTCGCGTTCTTCGCCTTCGTCCTGTGGGCCCTGACCACGCAGCCGGACACGCTGACGGCGCTCCTGGTCACGCCCATCTGGTTCGTCATCCTCGGCGTCGCCTGGTTTATCCTGCGCAAGCGCCCGTCCCACCTGGCCCGCTACGCCGAGTTCCAGAAGGCCCTCGCCGGCGAGAAGGTTGTTGCCGACGAGAAGGCCGCTGCCGAGCTCGCCGATGCAAAGGCTGCACGGGAGAGCTAGATGGAGACCGAACACGTCCTCACAGTCAACTGTGCCGACTCGCCGGGCATCGTCCACGCGATCACGGGGTTCCTGCTGGACCACGACTGCGACATCATCGACACCAAGCATTTCGGTGACCGGCACGCCCGGCAGTTCTTTATGCGGGTGCACTTTGCTGCCGGGAAAAAGGAGTTCAGCACAGAGGAGCTGCGCAGCGACTTCGAACCCCTGGCCGGCGAGTGGAGAATGAACTGGCAGCTGGAGCCGCACGGCCGCAAGCGCCGGGTCCTAGTGATGGTGTCCAAGTTCGGGCACTGCCTCAACGATCTGCTGTTCCGGGCCCGCACGGGTGACTTGCCGGTGGACATCGTGGCTGTGGTGTCCAACCACACGGACCACGAGGACCTGGTCAAGTGGCACAACATCCCGTTCTTCCACCTGCCGGTCACCAAGGAGACCAAGCCGGCGCAGGAGGCGCGGCTGCTGGAACTCGTGGACGAGCTGGATGTGGAGCTGGTGGTCCTGGCCCGCTACATGCAGGTCCTCAGCGATGAGCTCTCGGAAAAGCTGACGGGTAAAACCATCAACATCCACCACTCGTTCCTGCCCAGCTTCAAGGGCGCGAAGCCCTACCATCAGGCCTACGACCGCGGCGTCAAAACCGTCGGCGCCACGGCCCACTACGTCAACGCCGAACTGGATGAGGGACCGATCATCGCCCAGCAGGTGATCGAGGTGGACCACACGCACACCGCGGAGGACCTGGTCCGCGTGGGCCGCGACGCGGAGTGCAAGGCGCTGTCCAACGCGGTGCGCTGGCACTGCGAGGGCCGGGTAATGCTCGACGGCGGGCGGACAGTCATTCTGCGCTGACCGTTCCGGCGCGTCCCCGCCCAACTAAGTAGCGCCAACTGTCGTTTTGAACCCTCAGAACGACAGTTGGCGCTACCTACATTGGGGGGAGTTGGGTGGGGACGCGAAAACCTCAGGCCCGCGCTTTGAAGTACGCGGCCGGCACCCCGCCGGGCATGACACGCAGGAGGTCTTCGGCCGCCTCGCGGACTGTGAGGTTCCGCTGCCTCGAGGTTTGGGTAAGGATCTGGAACGCCGTCTCGTAGGAACACTGGTTCCGTCCCATGATCACCCCGCAGGCTGTGTCGACTGCGGTGCGGGCGGCCAGAGTGGCGCGGTTCTCCGCGGACACTGCGAGATTTGCGCGGTATTTCAGCGCGAGCCGGAGGCTTTTGGCAGCCACGCCCGAGAAGATCAGGACCTTGCCGGCAATCTCCGGCGCGAACATGTTCGGGGTCGCGGAGTAGAGCGTCAGCGCGGCGGTGTACCCGCGTTCCAGTTTGAGCGGGATCGCGACGGCGGACCGGAAGCCTGCCGCCGTAAGGTTGCCGACGTACTCGGGCCACCGCTGGTCCGGGCGGCGGTGGTTGAGGACGATGGACAGCCGGCCGCCAAGTGCGCGTCCTGTGGGACCGGCGCCGGTGCGCTGGTCCCAGCGGGAAAGCTCGACGGCGGGACTCTCCCCGTGTGCCACCGTGCAAGGTGTCCCGTCCGGGCGCACCAGCGTCACGGTGCCTTCCACCGGCGAACCGGCAAGATCACTGACCGAACTGACAGTGATCCGGACCAGAGCCCGCGCCAGTGCGGCCTCCGAATGCCCATGGATGTCCAGCAAGGCTCCCGAACCGGAGCCAAGCCAGGTTTTGTGTTGTTCAATTAGCATGCGCGCCAAACCCCCAAAGTCGGTACCCCCACAGCATACGAACCTGAGTACTGGCGCACACGAGTAGTGAGTACTCGTTTTTTGGGACTGCCAATAACCTGGCCTTCGTACCTTTTCACGAGTTCGTAAGTTTTGTACGAAATGTACATTTCCGAGTACCTACAAGGATGGAAGTTGATCCCAACTCGGTCACTGTCGGCGCCCTGCGCGAGCACTTGCCTGATGTTGTCAACCGGGCAAACTACGGGCATGAGCGCGTTCAGATAACACGTCATGGCAAGCCGGTCGCTTTCCTGATAGGCGTTGAGGACTTCGCACGGCTGGAAGCGCTTGAGGACGCAGTTGAACTTGCGGAATTCCGTGCAGCCAAGGCCGAAGACGATGGCACTCGCGTCAGCCTGGCCGAGCTTCAGGCTGACCTCTAGGCGTGGCTGGCTACACGGTCGAATTGCTGTACGAGATCCATGACGAGGTGTTGACCGTCACCGTCGTGCGGGTTGCGCACAGGCGCGAGGTCTAAAAAATGACCCAGCCGGAACCTGGTGTTCCGGTTATTCGGAAGCGTTCTACCGCGCCGGGATCTCCTGGATGACCCACTTGTTGCCGTCCGGGTCGCTGACGGAAGCGAAGAGGAACCCGCCCATGTCCTGGGGCTCGCTGACGGGGGCGCCGCGGCGGACCAGCTCGGTGCGGGCCTCGGCCATGTCCGGCACCACCAGTTGGAGCCCCTCGAGGCTGCCCGGCACCATGCTGTTCATGCCGGTGCCGATCACAATCGAGGCGGCAGAGCCCGGCGGGGTCAGCTGGACAACGCGCATCCCGGGAATGTGTTCGACGTCGTGATCGAGCACAAAGCCGAGCTGGTCAGTGTAGAAGGCCTTGGCGCGGTCCACATCGGAAACGGGCACCTGCACAACTTCGAGTCGGAGTTCCATGCCGTCACCCTACCTTGCCAGGCCGTGGCGCTGCCCGCCCAGCACGGCCTCGGACACAGCAGCTTCGGAGGCGGCAGAGAAGGGACCGAAACGCCCCTCCACCGCCCAGCGGGTCTCCTCCTCGATGAGGTCGGCGTTGATCCTCGCGCCGGCCATCACACCCTCGGACGCCGCGGTGATCACCTGGGCCATCAGATTGGAGACATTGCCGGCCGCATACACGCCCGGGACGGCCGTGGCACCCATGGCGTCGGTCTCGATAAACCGTCCGGCCCCCGACGGGTGCACCTGCGAAGCAAGCCCAAGGGACTCCAGCAGCTCGGACCTGGCCTCCATCCGTGACCCGACAGCCAAGGCCCCCACAAAAAACGACGAACCCTGCCGCAAAGTAACCCCCGTAAGGACACCGTCCACAGAGTCGACAGAGGCCACGGCGCCCTCAACCACACGGACTGACCGGGCAGCGAGTTTCTCCCACTCCTCGTCCGTGGGAAAAACCGTGTCGTTGAGGAACAGGGTGATGTCGGGGGACCACTGCCTGAACATCAGCGCCTGATGGACGGACAGCGGGCCCGTGCCCAGCACCCCGATCCGTTGCCCGCGGATTTCCCAGCCGTGGCAGTAGGGGCAGTGCACCACGCCCTTTCCCCACTGTTCGCGCAGCCCGTCGATGGGCGGCAGCCCGTCGGTCAGGCCGGTGGTGACCAAAAGGCGTCGCCCGGTGACCCGCCGGGAATCACCGAGAACAATCTCGAAACCGGAAGGCATCCGCCGGGCCGAAACCGCTTCGCCGTCGAGGACTGACCCTCCGTAGGAGAGCACCTCGCTGCGCCCGGCGGCCAGCAGCTCGAGCGGGTTCATGCCGTCCCGGGACAGGTAGCCGTGCACACCCGCCGCCGGTGCGTTGCGGGGCGCTCCGGAATCGATGACCAGCACCGAGCGCAGCGCCCGGGCCAGTGTTGTGGCGGCGCTGAGTCCCGCGGCGCCGCCGCCAATAATCACAGCGTCGTATCGTGTGGTGTCCATGGTGCCGTCCTTCGTTCACGTCCTGAGAGAGAGCCGCCAATATAGTGGCGGTCAATCCAGCTTCGGGCGCACCACCAAATTTTGGCAAACATTGTTGCCGGTATGGCAAACTGAAGGACATGGCCAATGAACTTGATGACGTACTCGGGGCGGTGGGTCCCCGGCTTCGCGCTCTCCGGACGGAACGGAACCTCACCCTCGGGGAAGTGTCAGCCTCGTCGGGGGTCTCTGTGAGCACGCTGTCCCGCCTTGAATCCGGCCAGCGCAGGCCCAACCTGGAGATCCTGCTGCCCCTGGCGCAGCTGTACGGGGTGCCGCTCGATGATCTGGTGGGCGCCCCGCCCACCGGGGATCCGCGGATCCACATGCGGCCCATCACGCACGCGGGGATGACGGCTGTTCCCCTCACGCGCCGCCCGGGCGGCCTGCAGGCGTTCAAGATGGTGCTCGACGGCGGTGCCCGCGGCGCGGAGCCCGATCCCCGCGTTCACGAGGGCTACGAATGGCTCTACATCCTCAACGGGCGGCTGCGCCTGGTGCTGGGGGAGAAGGACTTTGAACTGCGTGCCGGCGAAGCGGCGGAGTTCGACACCCGCACGCCGCACTGGTTCGCCAGTGCCGACGGCAAACCCGTCGAATTCATCAGCCTGTTCGGACAGCAGGGCGAGCGCATGCATATCCGGGCCAGGCCCAAGCCCTCCTAGCCGACGCGTGCCGAAGCGCGGAAGCTACAAGTCGAAGTAGGTGGTAGGTTCCTCGCCCGAGATCTTAATGACGATCTCCTCGGCAACGTCCCGGAGCTTTTGGTTCCGGTGGCTGGAGACCTTGATCAGGATGCCCATGGCTTCGTTCTGGGTGCAGCGGTTCTGGCCCATGATGATGCCGCATGCGAGGTTGATGGCGGTGCGGCTTTCCATCGCGGCGCTCAGGTCATCCGCTGCCCCCTCGGCGCTGGCCACCCGCACGGCAAGGCGGACGGCGCTGCGGGCCACCCCGGCGAAGCTGACAGCCTCAGTAATGGTCGCCTCGGTGAACACGCCCGTTGTCGATGCGAAGAAGTTCAGGGCAGCGGTCGCGTCCTCAGTGAGGTCAAGAGGCACACCAAGGGCGCTCAGGACGCCCTCCTCGAACAGGCGTTCCTGGTACACGGGCCAGCGGGGGTCCGTCCGGACGTCTGCCAGGAGGACGGGGGCCTTCACCTTTAGGGCGTCGATGCAGGGGCCCTCACCCACCTGTTGTTCGATCTTGTCCAGGTGGATGGCCCGCTCTGTGCTGCCGCCGACTGTTCGCGTTTTCTTGTTGTGCTGGAGGGTGACGCCGCACTCCACCGTTGTCCCGGCCGCACGGCTGAGTGAGGAGGCGGCAATGCTGGACAGCCCGCCCAGGAAATCGGCTACCGATCCCGTGCCGATGATCAGGTCTTGGAGCTCAAGCAGCAGCTCGTGTTCGGGGGAATTGGTCATGCCCAAATCTAGGACGAACGGAGAGCAGCCACAACCCGGACGCCGCTTAATCGTCCCTGCGCCTATCCAGCCCCAGCCCCCAGGAACGCGTCGATCCCGTCCGCCAGCTCCTTGGCCTTGGTCCAGTGCAGGTAGTGCGGGCCGTCGAGAACCACCAGCTCATGGCGCGCCACATCCTGCAGTTGGCGTTCGTGCAGACTTAGCCAGTCGGCGCGGTGGTCGATGGTGTCCTGCGCCAGGAACTGCAGCACCGGAAGTTCCCGGGGGTAGCTGAGGCCGTGCAGTTTCGCGGCGTTTTCCCCGATCCGGTTGGTCTCGTCGGTCACGGCCGCGTTGCCGAAGTTCCAGCTCGCGAGCATCCGCATCTGCTCAATCTCCGCCGGCGTGTAGCTGCTGCTGTCCGGATCTGCCATGCCCAGCGCCGCCGCCCAGCGGACCAGCCCGGTAGTGGAGGCCATGCGTTCCAGGAAATTGCCCGACGGCGGTGCATCAGCAGGTGCCGTGGATCCGGGCGGCGGAGCGGGCGCGGTGGGCACGGTGGCGTCGATCCCGATGACGGCCGATACTTCCGCGGGGTATTTGTTGGCGTAGTACAGGGTGGTGAAGCCGCCGATCGAGTGGCCCGCCAGAACGTAGGGCCCGTGGATGCCCAGCGCAGAGAGCACTGAGTGCAGTTCCTCGGTCTGGTTCTCGAGGGTCCGCGGCCTGACGTCCGTGTCGCTGTAGCCGTAGCCGAACCCCTCCACCACCACGGTCCGGTACCCGTCCAGTTCCCTGACCAGCGGGGCAAAGTCCAGCCCCGGCGCGGGGGTGCCCAGCCCGCTGAGCAGCACTAGGACCGGACCCGAGTTACCGGCGCGCGAGACGTTGATGGTTCCCTGCTCGATCTGGACGCGCTCGCCGTAAGCGGGCGCCTTCGAGCGTTCAATGCCTTCAAGGATGAGGTTGGCAGCAGTGGAGACCAGCACCAGCCCGAGCAGCACCAACGCAACCCGCGCAATGACGCGCAGCACCCGCCGTCGCCTTCTGGGGCGTTGGGGACGGATGGCTGGGCTGCCTCCCGGTGTCACTTCCGCCTCGAGGCCGCGGTAACCATTGCTCGCATGAGTGCCGCCTTTACCCTGGCTGGCAGTGGCCCGGTTCCGTCAACCTCCAGGAACTACCCCCGCTGCAGGAGGTTCCACCGCGTGCCTTACGGTCCCACTTCGGGCAGGGGAGGTCAAGGCCTGCTTAGAACGCCCGACGGCGGGTACGTCCCAGGTGAAAAGGTCGCCTGAAGAAGGGGTTGGGACATGTCACGCGAAGCCGGGAGGCGCACGGAGAAGACGCCGGCGGCATCGCCCGCCTTTCTGTTCGGAATGGGGGTGGGCGGCTTTGCGGATGGCATCGTGCTGTACCAGCTGCTGCAGTGGCACCACCTGTGTTCCACAGCGCCCGGCTGGGGTGTCTTCAACGTGCTGGAGGGGCTCATTAACCACCAGCTGCTCGGCATCCACCATGTGCGGGACGATCTGGGGGGCCGCTGGCGTGGGATTTCGGCTTCCTGGGCATCAGTGTGGTGATTGCCGTGGCGGGCTGGCTGCTGTACCGGCGGGGACGCGCGTCTGGAAATCCCGGACAGGCTGCCGCATGATAGTAAGCATGCTGATTAATCCCCTCAGATAGGAGTCACGATGCAAACAGGAGGACCGGCGGAACTTTTCCCTGGTACAGGGGTCAATGACCACGCCTGGGAGCGGGAACACCGCCATCCGACCCCCGACCAGCTGCGCGCGATCGGTTCCCGCCGGAGGGATGCTGAAACAAAGTTGGACCACCATCAAGAAGAGGCCCGGCTCCGAGGCCGCGCAGGCCATCCAGACGCGAACATCTGATCCATCCGGCGCGGGATGGCGGCGGTGAGTGGCATGGGTGATGAGCTGACCGGCGGCGCGCGGGACGTGGGCGGCGTCGGCCCGATACGGACGTTTGGCGTCGAGGAAGAACTGCTGTTGGTGGACCCCGGGACGGGGGAGGCGGTCCCGATGGCAGCCGAGCTTCTGGACTTGTATGTGCGTCCGCTGGACTCCCGTGCCGGGCCCGTCCTGACGGCTGAGTTCCAGCTGGAAATGATCGAGGCCGTCACACCCCCTCATGCCGGCCTGGATGCCCTGCTGACGGACATCGTTGCCGGCCGGGCCATCGCGGACAGGGCAGCGCAGGATGTGGGCATCCGTGCTGCTGCACTGGGAACCTCCCCGCTGCCGTGTGATCCCCACCCGGTCCAGCTTCGGCGCTTCGCGGCCATGGCGGACGAATACGCGCTGACGGCCAGGGAACAGCTGACCTGCGGCTGCCATATCCACGTCTCCGTGGACTCGCCGGAAGAAGGCGTTGCCGTACTGGACCGGATCCGGATCTGGCTGCCGGTGCTGATCGCGCTCAGTGCCAACTCCCCGTTCTGGCACGGTCAGGACACTGGCTACGCCAGCTACCGGTCCCAGGTCTGGAACCGGTGGCCTTCTGCCGGACCGGTGGAAATCCTGGGATCCCCGGATGCCTACCACCAGCTGGTGCATGACATGGTCAGCACCGGCGTTGCGCTGGACGAAGGGATGATTTACTTCGACGCCCGGCTCTCACGCCACTATCCCACCGTGGAAATCAGGATCGCCGATGTGTGCCTCCGGCCGGAGAACACCGCGCTGCTGGCCGGCATCGTGCGCGGTCTGGTGGAGACCGCGGCCCGGGAATGGCGGAGGGGCACCGAACCTGTGCCCGTGCCCTCGGTGCTGCTGCGGCTTGCGGGCTGGAAGGCCAGCCGCTGGGGCCTGCGGGGTGAACTGCTGGATCCGATGACCAGCCACCCACGGCCGGCGCTCGCCGTCATCAACGCCCTGCTGGCCCACATCGGGGAGGCGCTGGCGGACATCGGCGACCTGCAACGGGTGGAACAGCTGATTGACCACCTGCTGTCCGCCGGAACCGGCGCCGTCCGGCAGACGGAGGTGCTACACCGCACCGGGCAGCTGGAGGACGTGGTCACCGACGCCGTCAATTGCACGGTGCGGGTCCCGTGACTGCCCCTGGAGCCACGCCGGAATGCGCATAACGCACGACGCCGGCACCCAAGATGGGTGCCGGCGTCGTGCGTTCCGGTGGCGGGGGAGCGACGCTAGCCCTGGTTGATGCGGATCATATTGCCGGAGGGGTCGCGGAAGGCGCAGTCGCGCGGGCCCCACGGCTGGTCGATCGGTTCCTGGAGGACCTCGGCGCCGGATGCGCGGAGCTTTTCGAAGGTGGCGTCCAGATCGTCCGTGGTGAACACCAGCATGGGCATCACACCCTTGGTGAGCAGTTCCTGGATGGCGTCGCCGTCGGCCTGGGAGCGGCCTGCGTGCGGAGGGGAGAGGACCAGTTCGAGGTCGGGCTGGGCGGCGTTGCCCAGGGTGACCCAGCGCTGACCGTCGGAGCCGACGTCGTTCCGGACTTCGTAGCCGAGGGCGTCGCGGTAGAACGCGAGGGACTCATCGAGATCATTGACGGTGACGTGTGCGTATTTCAGTGAAATGTTCATGTCTTCCACGCTATTGCGGCGGCGCCAGGGATGCTTCTTCAATCCTGCTCGGTTTGCGCGAGGGCCGGGTGTGCTGCCGGGCGATGCAGGACGGCATGGCCTTCACCGCGCGGTGTTCCAGGGCGCGGTAGGCGCTGGGGGTCATGCCGACGATCTCGGTGAAGCGCGAGCTGAACGAGCCCAGGGACGTGGAGCCCACTTCCATGCACGCATCGGTGACGCTGGCGCCGGCGCGCAATAGGGCCATGGCGCGTTCGATCCGCCGGGTCATGAGGTAGTTGTACGGCGTCTCACCGTAGGCGGCCTTGAACTGGCGGGAGAAATGCGCCGCGGACATCAGGGCGCCGGCGGCCATGGTGGGCACGTCCAGAGGCTTGGCATACTCACGGTCGATCAGGTCACGGGCGCGGCGCAGGTGCGCCAGGTTGGCCAGTTCCTGAGGTGTCATGCCGCCATTCTAAAGCGCGACGGCGGTGCGCGGCTGCCCCTACAGCCGAGCCCAGGCAGGCGACCAAATTCCGTGTCAAAGCCTATGGGGAAAAACTCCGTGCGTAGGCTAATCTGGCCCAATTGGTACCACTTCAGGGGGCGTTCAATGAGCAGCACCGGTCAGACTCGGCCTAAGAAACGGAAAAAGTGGTACGAACACAAGTGGTGGACAGCGGCAGGTGTCCTTGTTGCCGTCGCGGGTATTGTCGCGGCATGGTTTCTGAGCCCCTATGGTCCCCTTGGTAATACGGCAGAAGGCTCTGGCACGTCCCCGTCGGCCGCTGCTGACAGTACTGAGCCAGGTACTCCCGATACCGATCCAGGCGCCACGCCCGTCACAGGTTCCCCGCTATTCCTTAGCGACGTTGATAAGAAGAGCTTTATAAATCAGCCCTACAGGCACTATCGGGGCGCGGCCACCGCTGACGGCAAGGAGTACCCATCCAGCTACTTCTTCAAATTCGAGAACTGCAGTGAGTGCACGGAGGAAACCGAACTCAATGTTCCTGCCGGATACCAAAACTTGCGGGGCACGGTGGCACTGACGGACGAATCCAGGCACGACTCCGTTATCGACGGGGTGGCCCACTTCGCGATCTACTCCACAACAGGTGAGCTCCTTCTTGAGCCACAACGAGTGGAGTATCCCGACGCTAAACCCTTTGATGTCGCGTTGAAGGATTCCACCCGCATCCGCCTGGTTGTCAGTTCTGGCACTAACTCGGAGTACCCCTGCTGGTGTGACGCCCAGTTCACCAAATAGCCCGAACAAATGGGGCTCTGTCCACTGCCTGATGTAGCTGCTTCTGAGCCCAGTCACCCACTCAATCACCACATGTGGGGATGCCTGCTCACCCTGCCCCGCCGTAGGTTCGACCTGTCCACGGCACCCTGCCAGGGTCACGTCGATTGGAATAGTCGGCGCTACGTGCATGACTAATAGTCAAGAGCCTCTGATGCCCTCAAGAATTGAGCTTTATCTGCCTGCTGTCCTGATCAGGATTTCTGCGTTGGCCGGATTCCTCTCCGCCGCCATCCTGCTGGTGAACGCGGCCAAGCGGGCAGGCGTCATCCCCACGTCCCCTTTCACGCAGCTGGCTGCGCCGGTGGCGCAACTCGCTGCCATCGGGCTGGTGATCGGGATCTATTTGCTGGTTTCGCGGCGGGCAAGGGCGCTGGGGGCCGCAGGTGCGGCGATCTCCGTCGTCGCGCTGGCCGGCCTCGTGGGAGTGGAGTTTGTCCTCAACCTTGTCTTTCCCTATGTTGATCCCGGTGTGGTCGCTGCCCTGCGTGCCGGCCCGCTCGGCATCGCACTCACCGTGGTCTCCATGCTGTTCCTTCTTGGAACGGTGGTCTTGATGCTGGGGCTCTGGCGGAGCTCCAGCGTACCGAGGGGCGTTGTGGTCCTCTACACCGTGAGTGTCATCCCCATCGCGTTCCGTACCGTCTTTCCGGAAACGGTGCTGCAGCTGGGTCTGGTAGGCCTGGCGGTGGCCATCGTGGGGCTGGCCGTCTGGATGCTGCGGAACGTCCCCCAAGAATCCCTACCGGGCGGGCCTCTCAACCCGGACGATCTCGAGGGCCTCCGGATCCAGGAGCTTCCGCGTTCCGGTGCCCACGTCCAGGATCCAGATAAGGTCCAGTGAACGTACGACGTCGGTCACGCGCCCCTGGTGAAAGAGCTTCCCGTTGTGCCACGCCTGGATGTAGTCGTCCACCTGGAGTGCTGCTGTTTCTGTTTGCTGTGTCGTCATGCTGTGCCCCCTGCTGGTTGTCCCCGTAGGTCAAGCATGCCGTGGCCAGATTGCCGGAGTATTTCCGGCCGGTGATTTTTCTGTGTCGGCCCCGCTTGAGGGGAAGTTCCCGCTTCCCGAAGGTCTCCATTGAGGCCGCGGAGGCAATAACGCACCGGTAACGGGCAGTGACGTTTACTCAGCTCAGGCTCGTGCCTGGATGCTGCAGGAAATTCAGTCGGGACGGAGTGAGTCATGGATGGCCGTGACGATGCGTGGCAGAAGCCGACGGGGATAACGTCCCGCCTGGTTGCGCTCCTGCTGGTCCAGTTTGCCGTCAGCGCCTTGCTGGTCGCGTGCGGCGGACCGGCCTGTACCGGTAACACGCGGGAGTACAACGGCCAGTGCCTGGGTGGTGTGGCCATCACCTACATCGAATGCACCAAAGGGCGCGGGTTCGACCTGACAACAAAACTTGGCGGGAAACTCGGAGGAACCTTCAAAGTGGTTGCCGACGCATCCGTCGAGGCGGCGTACGAGGAGCAGAAACAGGAAAACACGGTGGTTGGCCTCCAGGTCGTTTCGGACTGCCTGAAGATTGCCGAAACTGAGGCCGATTCAGCGGTGGACAAGACAGCGGCCGAAGAGTCCCGCACCCGCGCCGACATGATCAAGCAGCAGGTCCAGGAAACGGCGCACATCGAGATCGCCCCGACTCAGGCCCAGATCGGGGAGACCCTGAGTGTCAGCGGCCGGAATTTTTACCCGGACGAGATTGTCGCAATATACCTTCACGCCACGCTTATTAAACAGGAGAAAGCCGACGGTCAAGGAGCATTCAGCACCACCATCATCGTGCCGAAAAATGCACCTCCCCCCGGGTTTCCGACCGCCGTCAGGGCCAGTGGGGAAACGTCGGCAAAGTCGGCCCAGGCCCCGTTCGAGGCGCTGCCCTAGGGCGACCACTACATCATGGCAGAAGACCAGGAGACAGCTCCATGGCCAGGGAGCGGCCTCTGCGTGCGAGTGAGAATCCCGTTGTCCTGGAGGAATCCGGCGATCGCATAGGCCAGGCTGATGCCCACGCCCTCAACCAGTTCGGGCTGTCCTGTCCTCGGCCGCAGGGAACCTAAGCCTTCAAACTGAACCCCGTGCACACGGTCGCCTGCCGACGGCGTAACCACGCCCCCCGGAAACGGAATGGGGTCGCGGCCCGGCGTAAAGGACCGCGCTCCATAGCGTCCGCCACTGATGAGGTTGCTGGTGCCTCCCACGTCGGCCTTGTCCTCGGTTTTGGGATCGGGAAGGGGTGGATGAACCCGGACCGGAAGTTCTTGTCGCTTCAGGTGGGAGTGTAAGGACGCGTTTCCGTTGTCATAGACGAAGTCCCTGCGCGCATAGTAGCCGTACCCGGTGAAGACGACGAGGTCGTCGGTATTGCCTCGTCCATGGACGTCGAAGAGCCAGCCTCTCGGTGGTGTTGGGGTCAATGCCGTGGTGGTGGCGCGAATCTCCGCGTGGAAGCGGTCATAGTACGAGCTCTTGAACTGTCTGAACTCTTCGGCCCGGGGGAGTTCCGCCAAGGATTTGTCCTCATCACCTGGCCGGTATTCACGGCCGCCGCTCTCCCACATTGCCTGGTTCGGCCATGGGCGGTTGAGGTCCACATATCCGCGGTCGACGCGATTGAGGAATGCGTGCGGCACGAAACCCATGGCACACAGTGTCCGGACGAGGCCCAGGGAGATGTCTAGGGTCCGCAGGTCATTCGTCACCCGCGGATCTTTGTTACTCATGGGATCCTTGACTCGTCTTCCGAACCCTTTAGCGTCGCTGGGAGTGGTGGCGGCGCTGCCTGCGTGCGGAGCTACGATTATCACCGGGCAGTTTCCTTTCAGGTGCCAGAAGGCGATCTCGCCGTTGTGATCTTCCACGCCGACGAGTCCGGGAATCCGTTCCACACCTTCGAAAGGCAGTGGTTGAGACGCCATGGCGGCTACCCCTTTCAGTGGTGAAGGTTGAGGGCCTTTATCCATCGCCGGCCGCCGCGTTCCTCGTACCAAATGTTGACCTTCTTGTTGTGGAGGAAGGCGTCGCGGGTCAGGGCCACTGCGGCCATCTCGGAGGAGACGTTCTCTTTGTTGAGGTCGATGTAGTACGACTGACCGTCGGAGGCTTCGAAGAAGAGCCGTTCGAGGTCATTCGTGTTGGTGTCGTACTCGATACGGGACGTGATCCATCGGACGTTCAGGTCGCGGATGACTTCTTCCGGCATGGCAGGTTCCTCACGTGGACTGTGGCTGTAACCTCAAGCCAGCTGCAGTGAGGCCACCATGGAGGATCCATTAGATCTTGCCGTGCATTACGGCAGCGTTACTGGACTGTTCACAGGGGCACAACCAGAGGAGCTGAAGAAGCTCGTCGTTCGATAACGCGGGGGTAACGGTCTACGTAGTCAACTCGTTCCGGAAGTACCTGTTGCCGCTTGCAAGTAGCAAGGCTGCACGGGGGATGAAGGTGCAAGAAGGTGTCCCAGACGTACTGATTCGCAAAGAGGTGGATGTAGTGGCCGGAGTCAGCGATATTGCCGAAGTTGTGAAAATGGTCGCAGACGTGGTTCGGAATACCCGGGAGATCATTCAGGCGGTCAACGATGGTCGCAAGTACCTGGAGCTCAACTATCCCGATTCAAAGGATGAGTGGGCCGACCTCCTTTACCAAATGCAACGGACGGTTGAAGGGCTTGCGGAGGTGACCAAGGTCGTCAGCGCCTTTCGGTTCAGTGGGGGTCCAGCTGCCGATTACGAGACGGTGCGCTTCAACGACTATGTCATCGAGCAGAAGGCAAAACTTGTCGACCTAAACGGCCGGCTTCGGGATTTGAAGGGCAGTAGCGGAAAAGTCCGTGACCTTCGGGATGCCCTCAATGCGCACAGTACGGACCGTGGCTGGGATTCCATGTTCGGGTTGTTGGGCGAGAAAGGTCGCCGGGATGCCGCAGAGCTGGCGAGTGTCTTGAGCAACTTTTATGCGGACGACGAAAAACTTGCCGACACAATTCGCCGGATGATGGAGCTGGCAGAGGCGGCGGTTAAAGATGTCGACGCAGCCCTAGCTCCTGCTGGTATCGCGCACCCCATATACATTCCAGATGCGGCGGCAGTCCTTGGAGTGTATGCAACGATATTTGCGGAGCCGCAGAGGGAACTCAATACGTTAGTTCAGTCATTGGAAGAAACGCGCACGGTCCTCACTTCTCGCTGATGCTCAAAAGGTGAACGTCGGGCACGCATCCGGGATGTCCTTGATCAGCCAGAACCAAGCTCACGTAATTCAAGGTAGAGCTCCCGGTCGATTTGCATCTGAACTCGGAAGCCATGGAAGCCTTTTGGCGCGATAGTCGCGAAGAAGGACCCCTCCACGATTTCTTGGGGTGTCAGCCGGGACTCCGGAGCGTCGCCGCGGCCCCGAAAGTCAACAGGTGCGGCATGATCGAAGTCTTGCGTGATGTCCTCTCCCACAGGACGTCCTGCCTGGTCCGTAACTGTACCGGGGACCAATCGTGCCGTGAGGACCTGATCAAAGTCCGGGCTGGCCGTAATCCGATGCGCGAGGTGGATTTGTTGGGCCCGCCCGAAGCAGAGATAGGTCAGCTCCTGGGTCGCACTGTGGGCAGCAGCAACGTCGAGTTCCTTGAAGTACACGACGGTGCGGACCGCGGCGTCAACGCCGCGGGCAATCGGGTGCCCTCCGCGCTCGAAGTGGCCCCGGTATATGGTGCCCGCGATTGACGATCGTGCCTGCCCGTCGCCGCTGGGATCGAGCTCGGTGATATGGAATTCCTCGGGCTCGAACGTGTACAAACTATTGCCGTTGGTTTCGCGGTCGGCGCTGAGGAGTTGGCTTGCAGCATCGTCCAGCACCACCTCGAGGATCACTTGAAAATTGTGTGGACTTTCGAACATGGGCAGATGCGACATGAAAATGGCGTCGTCACCAAACAGGAGCATGCCGTGGACACCCATCGTGCCGCCATGCCCGCCGTGCCTGCCGTGTTCAGACATCGGATGTGTCCTCCACCTGTTTTTGGCTCCGGGTAAAGAGCCAATCCGACATTAGATCCAACACTGCCCAGGTGGCGAGGAAAGCAATGCACTCAATCGCGAAGCTGCCAAATTTGTAGAAAAAGGCCGCTATGCCGAAGGAAATGAGAAAGACAGGAAGTTGCTGCAAAACAAGCTGCTGCGCGCTGAGGAATTTGAAAAGCTGAAACATGAATGGGCCTTCCTTTCCAATGTCAGGGTCGAATCGCGTAATAAGGCATGACGCTCGTAAGCGGTGGCGCAAGACGGACTTCAGCTCCATGAAACAACCCTCGCCGTTACTGCGGCGTTACTGAAAACGGATCCGTAAACCCCTCCGAAACAGTCCTTGACCCTCAATTTTCGGCGGCCTACCCTGATGAAATCGACATGAATCCGCACCGAAGAACTTCTGCAGACATCGAGTTTTCCTGTCGCTGAAGTTAGCAGTTGTATTCCTTCCACATCCCTGAATTCAAGGCACACGCCTTGACGGGAAGGAGCCGTGATGACCGACCAACCTGGTGGCCCAACCGGGGACGATAAGACCGGCGGGCCGGAGCCCGACGCGTCGATGCCCCCGGACCGGGAAGAGGCAGAGCCGGAGGGTGGCCCCAATGCGCGGTCGCGAGCGTTCTTGGAGGAGCGGCTTACGCCCTTGCGCCGCAAATCTGCTGGTACGGGGACTCCGCCGAAATCGCCGCCCCCTGCCGCGAAGGAAGCGCCTTTCCGGCGAGGTGAAAGGGAACCCGGCGGAGCAGACACGGAGGAATCCCCGGAAGCCGAGGAGGAGGAGAGGCCGGCTCCTCTGCCTGACCGACGGCGGCTGATCGAGGAGTATCGCAGGAAACAGGACTTAGGGCATCCGCCGGAGGCAGTGCCCGAGGCGCCCACGCTGCCGCCGCCCGCGAATAATTGGATCCCGTTTGGCCCGTCGGTCGTCCGCCAAGGTCAGGGCGGAGTCAAACCCGCAGTGAGCGGGCGCACGCCCGCGATTGCCCCTGTCGCCGGAGGCAGCCGCGCCTACATCGGCGCGGCAAACGGGGGCGTATGGCGTACTGAAGACGGCGGCTCTTCGTGGATATCGCTGATGGACGCTTTCGACCTCAATCCGGCTCACGCGAGCTCTGACAGCTTGTCCGTCGGGGCGATTGCAGTGGTGCCGGGGGCCGGCGTCGATCAGGACCGGATATACGTCGGGTCAGGCGAGGGGGCGGGCGGGGCATACTTCGGCGTCGGCCCGATTATTTCGTTGGACGGCGGGAAGAGCTGGGCCACGGAAAAGGTTTCCCCCGGCAGTGCGGAACTGGCCGGGAGCGCGTTTTATGCGCTTGCGGTCGATCCCGCTGACCCCGACCGTGTGGTCGGCGCAACCAGACGGGGTCTCTACCGCCGTGAGCCTGATGGGGCCGGAGGCTTTCACTGGGACAGCAAAACACCGCCGGGCCCGGGTTCGGCGTGGGCAACCAGCGTCGTCGTAGCCCGGACCGGGGGTACCACCACGTTCTATGCCGCGTTCTGGTTCGGTCCAGTCTATTCGTCGACCGACGGCGACACGTGGGCCGCCGTCGGAACAGGTTTTCCTGCGCAGGTTGGCCGCATCAGCCTTGCGGTTCAGCCGAGTAACCCCGGCGTACTCTATGCATTTACAGAGCAGGGCACCGTTTATCGCCTCGACACGGCCGCCGGAAACTGGCGGCAGGTCACGGGCCTGCCAGCAGCTGGTGACCTTGTCGGCAGCCAGGGCTCGTACGACTTGGCAATCGCGGTGGCGCCGGACAACGTCAACCGTATCTACCTCGGCGGATCGATTGTCTTCTCCGGGGGCGACTGGTCCGGAGCGCTCTACCGTTGCGACATGACGGTCAGCGCCGCTGCAGTATCAGCCGCCGCTACCTATATCGGCAATTCTGTTCATGCGGATATTCACACCATCGTGTTCACCCCAGGGAACGCAGCGCAGCTCTGGGTTGGCTGCGACGGCGGCGTCTGCCGCACTAACAACGCAACGGGCACTGGGGATTTGTTCACATCCCTGAACAAAGGCCTGCAGACGCTCACACTGAACTACCTCGGCCAGCACCCCACCGAGGACGCTGTGGTCTTCTCGGGGTCCCAGGACAACGGCGGCGAACGCTTCACCGGGGAGGAAGCGTGGCTATACACGTCGGGGGGCGACAGCGGCTATTTCGTCGTCAACTGGGTCAACCCTTATCGCGTCGCCGACACCTATGTCCGCGGCCTTGTCCGTCGCAGCACCACCGGCGGAACACGCTACAGCTACACCAACCACCCGGTGCCGCTACGGGCGGGCGAAGATGTCCTCTTCTACGCACCGCTCGTCGGAACACCACCGAATCCCGCGGCGCCAGCTGAGGCGGAAATTCTTGCCTTCGGCTCCGTGTGCCCGTGGATCAGCACCAATTTCGCTACAGGATGGCAGTCGATCCCGAACAATACGCTGGCCGGCGACCGGCTCAACGACAGAATAAAGTGCCTCACATTCGCCAGTGCGGCAAGACTCTATGCCGGAACGATGAGTGGGGGCGTTTACCGTCTGGACAGGTCCGGTGCCACGTGGACGCGCACGCAGCTCGACACCATAGGCGGGGCAAATATCCTGCCGCTTGAAGGCGTCGTGACGTCAATCGCCGTTGATCCCGCGGATGCAAGCGGCAACTCGATCTACATCACTTTCGGCGGCGTGGGGGACTACCGGCACATCTGGCATTTCGACGGCGCCCAATGGCAGCAGCGAAGTGGCCCTGCGGGCGGCGCCGTCGATGCGCTTCTGGACGTCCAACACAACGCCCTGGCCGTTGACCCGGTGAACCCCGCACATATCTACGCCGGGGCGGACATTGGCATATGGCGCTCCGATGATGGCGGCGGTACTTGGCAGGTTTTCTCCGATGGTCTTCCTGACGCCGCGGTGCTGGATCTGAAGCTGCATAATCCGCGCCGCCTGCTCCGGGCGAGCACCCATGGACGTGGGGCGTTTGAGCGCACTCTCGATAACTTGCCGAAACAGGGCATCGAGCTCTACGTACGGGACACCCAGCTGGACCAGGGACGGTTCCATACCGTCAATTCGATCCCGGACCCAGTCAATCAGGGGCAGACCGTTGTCCATTGGCGCGGCCCGGATATCAGGGTGGACACGCCCAACGTGAACGGCCAGTACCAATTCCCGCTCGGCGGAACGATTAACTTCCTGGACTTCGTCGACACGCTGAGTGATGATTCCCAGAATGTCGCGACGCACGCGACGGCGACAATAACCACCAGGGTCTACGTGCAGGTACATAATCGCGGCGTCGTCCGTGCAGACAATGTGCGGGTCATGTGCCTCCTGGCCAACGCGTCCGCGGGCCTGCCGCCGCTTCCGTCCGGATACCAGACGAGCGTGCAGAACGGAACTGGCATCAGCACTTCTAACTGGCAGACGCTCGGCGTGGTGACGCTGAACGATGTGCGGGCCGGGTTCCCCCAGATTGCAGCTTTCAACCTGACGTCGGACAAGCTGCCGCCGCCGGCGAACCTGGCCGGCAACCACCATTTCTGCGTACTGGCTCTGCTCCACCACGCTGATGACCCCTACACGTCTGCGATCACCAACACGGACGTTAATTCTGTTCGGGAACGCAAGGCAGCCCACAAGAACCTCGCCGTGGTCCAGTTCACCGGCACTCTCCCGTCGCCGCCACCGGCGATGGTCGCGTTCCGTATCCACGGGGCCGACGCCGAGCGGGAAGTTACGTCCGATCTGAACCTTAGTCTTTCCGGCTATCGCGGCCGTGTGAGGCTGTTTCTGCCGCGGCTGACAACGCGTGGCGCCGTTACGGAGGCGGGCGACGGCCTGTCTCCCGGTGAAGATTTCGAGCAGTTCAAAGTATGGGCAGCGGAACAGAATGAACTCATAACCACGAACCAGGGAAGCCAACACGAGTACCACAAAGCCTGGTCCAAGCAACGGCTCAGGGACATCCAAGCCGCTCTGGACCACGGTCTGATGTTCGTTGCGGCCAAGCGCAAAAAAGTGCGGCTAAGGGGCATCGTTCTTCCGCCCGGTGCTTCGCACACCTTGTTCCTCATGATCGACCGGCCGCGAGAAGGTGCGGTAGGAGATTCCTTCGGCCTGAGCATCGTTCAGCAGGATGCAGAACGTCGGAAAATTGTTGGCGGACTCGATGTCCGGGTGGAGATACAGCCAGACCACGGATAGAAATCGGAGAAGGCAACGCCGCTGCCGCTACATTGCCCAGTCCGGCGTCCCCTTCGGGTGCATCGCCGCAGGTCAAGGTGATCTTGAAGCAAAAAACAGCATAACTTGACCAAATCTTGCAATGTGATTGACCTAACCTTTAGTCGCGTTGGGAAGAGTGTGGACTGTCGCGACAACGCGCCGAGCACTTGGCCGGTCCAGAGGATCGCAGCCGAAACGATTTTGGGGGCGCAATTGTCTGAGGTTCTGAACGCAGAGGTCACGAGCAACGAAAAGGGCGGATTCAGCCGCCGCAGGGTAATGAAGGGAGTGGCCTGGACGGTGCCGGTCATCGTCGCGGCTGTCGGGGCCCCGCCCGCTGCGGCGTCACCGGGCCCGTTCAACACCCTGTTGGTTGATGCGTCGGCGTCGCGAGATACGACGTTCGCTCAGTTTGGCAATGCCGCACCAGGCCAGAACCGCCCCGGCCAAGGCCCGGTGTCTTTTCACGTGACGAACAAAAGCGGTGCACCTTCGGGTGCGATATCGGGCACGATCACGATTGAGTCGCCAGACAAGGTCGACCCAGGCGTGGGGATTGTGCTCAGCAAGTTCACGCAGGGTGTGTTGACCCCGAAGACCTTGCCTGCGGGATCAGCATATTTCGCTGATTTCAGCCTTTCGGGCGGTATCGCGAACACTGCGACTGCCGTTTTCCCGCTGGCTTTCTACTACACCGGTACTGACAAAAGGGCCGCACCGAACAAGCAGTTCAAGCTAACGATCTCCTTCACCACGCCGGCAGGTCTGGCTGGTCTGTCCGCCACCCTGGTACTTGGCGCAGGCTAGCCAAATGACCTGGCGCCACGCCACCGACATCGCACAAGTCCGCACCGAATCAGCCAACCGCGTCGCGCTACTCCACCTAGACGCAAACCAGCCGGTCGTTCTCGAAGGCACAGCAGCAGCAATCTGGGATCTGATCGACGGCCACCGCACCGAACAAGAAATTCTGGCCGAGCTAGAAGCCAGCTTCGACGACGAAAGCGGCCAGATGGAGTCCCAGATCGCCGACTTCCTAGGGCATCTCCAACAGCAGCACCTGATTGAACCTGCCAGCGCCGCTGGCCACTAACACCAACAGCTTCAGATCCGGGGGGAATCATGAGCAACAGCAACGTACAAACGGCGTGGGCGCCACTGCAGGTTGAGGAAATGCTGGGCGGAAGGCACCCGCTGTGCCTGGACATCTTGGGCGTGCAGTTCACTGTGCGCTGGGGCCGGGGGGTCACCGGGCAGCAGCGGGAGAGGATGCGCTCAGCGTGGGCGCGGTGTGCCAGTGACAGCGCACCTCACCTTCCGTCTTTGCCGCGCGAACCAAACGGCTCCCAGCCGTTTTCAGCGTCCGTCACCTACCAGGCACCCACGGACGACGGCGGCACCTTCGCCCTGCAGGCAGCTTCCTTTGAGGAGCTGGCTGAGAACCTGACCTCCCGCCTTACCGTCGCCGCCATTCTGGCTAACGCTGGGCAGCTCACCATGTTGCACGCCTGCGGGGTGGCTGACCCGGCCACGGGGGCGGTGGTTGCTCTGGTTGCCAATTCCGGAACCGGTAAGACCACCGCAGCAAGAGTTCTGGCCGGAACCTATGGTTACGTCACGGACGAGACGGTGGCCATTAGGCCCGACGGCTCAGTGGTCCCGTACCCTAAGCCGCTGTCCCTGAAGCAGGAGTACCTTGTTCCAAAGCTCCAGGTGGGCCCGGACGAGCTCAAACTCCAGCCCGCTCACACCAAGCCCTTCATCCAGTCCATCGTGCTGTTGGACAGGGTTGAGGGCAGTCACCCGGTCCTTCCAACCCTACGCAAGGTGCCACTCGCCGACGCCTTGCTCGCACTGATTCCGGATTCGTCCTCCCAGGGCGAAATCGACCAGCCGCTGCAGTCGCTGTGCCGCCTCATCGACAGCGTCGGGGGAGTGTGGCGGGTGACGTATTCGGAAGCCGCCGACCTGCCAGCAGCGTTGCAACCGCTCTTTCAGGAGCAGCTCCGAACGAACTCCGAGTGGGAAGCGCCCGCCGTTGAAACCGAGGCGGGTCACATCCCGGCGGGCTGCATCCGGCGCACAGCACCGAAAGATGCCCTGGCCGTTGGTGACGACCTCCTGCTCATGCTGGATAACGAGATTGTGCGGCTGAGCGGTATCGGCCCGGCAATCTGGAAAGCAACAGCGAAAGCCGTGGCGGTAGACCAGCTGGCCGACGAAGTAGGAAAAGTGCACGGCCGCCAGGAAGGCTACCGGGACGCCGTCTCCGAAGCCGTCCAGCAGCTCATCACAAAGTCGGTCTTGGAAAGTAACTAGCGCCAACCCCGGCCCACCAGCACCCGAACGAATGAGAAGGAACCACCATGAGCGTCACAACAGCCACCCCGGGGGAGGCACCTGCAGGCCTGGATCTGATTGACTACCTGCGGGTGGTCAGGACGTACTGGAAGGCGATCGTAGCGTTCACCCTGCTGGCCACATTGACGGCATTCGGCTGGACAGTTCTCCAGCCCAAGATTTACTCGTCGGATTCCAGCGGCATTGTGGTGACGCCAGGCTCGGACAACGTGAGCCTCTCCCTCGCCGGCGACAGCCTGGCTAAGGCAAAGGTTAAGAACTACGAGTCAGTGGCAAAGTCCCGCCTCGTGGCGGACAGGGTCATCGCAGACCTGGGCCTCAACACAACGGCAGATGCACTGCTCGGCACCATCAGCGTGAAGGTGCCGCTGGACACTGCCGAGATTCGGGTGACGGCTCAGTCGAAGGACCCCGCCACCGCACAACGAGTTGCCGACGCTTGGGTCAACGGCCTCGCCGCCCAGGTGGAAGCGATCGAAACAGCATCTCCCGCCGATGCAGTAGTTGAGCCCGGCACAACAGCGGCGCCCGACGCCGGAACGTCAGTTGCCGTGCCAGCGTCGGCAGTGCGGGTACTCCCGCTGGGTAAGGCGGTGCTTCCCACCAGCCCCGTGTCACCCAACGTGAAGCTCACCCTTGCGCTCGGTGCGCTCATTGGCCTGGCCCTCGGTGTGGCGTATGCGCTGGTCCGCCGGCATCTGGACCGTCGCATCCGCAGCGCGGCCGAAATCGAGCGGCTCTTCGGCGTACCCGTGATCGGCGCCCTCCCCGTCGACCACCGTTTGGACGGAAAGAGCACTGTCCTGGAAGACGGGACCACAGCCCAGCTCCACGACGCCGGCGGTGCGATGGCCGAGGCTCTCCGGGAACTGCGCACCAACCTCAGTTTCCTTGACGTGGACCGGCCGCCGCGGATCATCGTGGTCACCAGCTCTATGCAGGCAGAGGGGAAATCCACCGTCACGGCCAACCTGGCTGTCACCATGGCAGCGGCAGGGGAAAATGTCGTTGTGGTCGACGGCGATCTCCGCCGCCCCACGCTGGTGGACGTTTTCAGTCTGGTTCCGGGCGTCGGGGTCACCGATGTTCTCACCGGGACCGCGGAGCTGGGCGATGTTCTTCAGCCCTGGGGTGCGCTGCCTAACCTCTCGGTGCTCGGCTCCGGCCGCATTCCCCCGAACCCCAGCGAGCTGCTGGGGTCCAGGGCCATGAAGAACATGCTCACCACCCTTGCGGAGAATGCCATCGTCCTGATCGACGCCCCGCCGCTTCTCCCGGTGACGGACGCCGCGGTACTCTCCAGCGTGGCGGACGGGGCCGTAGTGGTGATCAGGACGGGCAAGACCACCCAGGAGCAGTTGGCGGTGTCGCTTGGGAACCTCGCTAAGGTTAAGGGTCGGATCCTGGGTGCTGTGCTTAACTATGTGCCGACGCGGAGAGAAGGCTCCTACTCCTATTACGGGACTTACAAGTCCGCGCCCGCGCCCGCGGCGGTGCCTGCTCCCGCTCCGGCCGTTGCGGTCGCTCCGGAGCAGCCCGGTCCCCGGCCTGACAGTGTGGAGGGAAGTCTCCTAGATTCCGTGCCTGCCGGTCGGCGGGCGAGAGTCTAGGTTCCAGAAATGGAAGATGACGCCATGGAGGCGGAGCTCAGTATTCCTGAGGCCGTCCTATTGGGCCACGCCCTTATGGCAGGGATAGCTGAAAGCCTAGGTATACGGGCCTTCTTCATCAAGGGGCCGGCTAGCCTGATTCAGGGGTTGCGGTTGCCCAGAACGTCGGGTGATGTGGATGTTTTCGTGGCACCACAAGATCTCGAATCCATGGTCAACGCTCTGCGGAAGCGAGGGTGGCGGGAACGCCCGGTGGATCCGGACAACAGGACATTCCAAATGCATTCGATTACGTTTGACCACGCGAACTGGCCATGCTGCGTTGACGTCCATTTCCGCTTTCCGGGCATGGAACACGCCGCGGAGGACGTCTTTGAGGTGATGTGGGCAAACACCGAGGTCCTTGAACTTGCAGGGCGGGAAGTGACGGTTCCGTCAAAGGTACTGGGAATTCTTATCCTCGCCCTTCATGCCCTCCGCTCACCTCAACTTCGGGCGAATATTCGTGAACTCGAGTTCCTGACGGTCATCAGCGAACGGGAACAACACGCTGCCGCCCTACTGAATATCTCCGGGGCAACTGGTTCCCTCGCGGCCATGCGCACCTTTCTACAGGACCTCCTTCCCCTGCGGAAGTCGGTGGTGTGGCCGGACGCGACTGCGGAGTGGCGCAACCTCGTTATGGCCAAGGAACCGGGGAGCGCGCGTCTTATCGCACTAGCATCAGCCCCACTGCGGGACAAGCCCATGATGCTGTTTCGTTCAGCCTGCCCACGGCCGGAGGCCTTCCTGAGCCGGAACATATATGCTGACATGTCTCTCAGCGGTACTCTCCGGCAACACTTCGTGAGGTGGGTGCGCTTCGTTCGTGCGGCACCTAGGATTGTGCGAGACTTCCGCCAACTGCGGAATGGGTGACCACCTGGACGGGCAATTGCGCCTGCTATGGGAGATCCGTTATATGGTGAATTCGGGTCCGGCGGCTTGGTGGAGTCTTCCTTCGAGTGTGATGGCGAAGGCGTTCAGGGCAAGCTACTGTCGTGCCCTTATTCTGCCGGTGAGGTCCAGCGCGCGCGTGGTCAAACACAGGCATCTCAGGCGGGCTGCCAGGGACACATCAGCCTGCTGACAACCGTCCGACGGTAGCAGTCGTTGAGCCGATGGCCTTGGTGCTGTAGAGAACCCATCCCGTCTCCAAAAACGCATGATCATCGCCTCAGGCATTCCACCAGAGCCAGATGGTGGCCGGGTACTGTTTGCCCCATCTGCGGATGGTGCCGTGTGGATCATGCGGCGGCCCGGCGCTCGGTCCAGCTTGGGTGGTGTTCCGCGGACGCACGATGCAGTTCTGGACAGTAGCGAAGGGCCATGCTGTGGTGACCGGCTCCGGCCGCCCTTACGATCTCAGGGTGACGCTAATCGCGACATAGAATTCATGCACGGTAGCTGAGTTGCCCTACGCGTGGTGACCCTCGGAGAGTCGGCTGGCAGGAGGCCAATTCCAGCGACTTTTGGCGGCTCTTTACGGTTCGTGGGAAATGGATCCCTGAGATGAGTGTCATGCCGCGGTTTGGACGGCGCTTTTCAAGAGAAACTGATTTGTAGTTGGCGGGGTTGCGGTACCCGCGGGATTTGCGCTTGATATTTTTTATGGCGGTGTTATTGGCCTCGACTTTGCCTGTCGTCGCGCCGGTAATGATGAGCACCTCGATCTCTTTCCACCATCTGCAGACGGTGCGGTAGAGCCTGTTGGTCTCAGGTCGTGCTGCTGTCTTGACGAGTTCTTCGAGCTTTGTTCTCGCTGCCGCGGCGTCCTCCAGGGAGCCTGTCCGCAGCAGAACCCTGAGCTGATCTTTGACCTTCCAGACTGCTTGCAGGGTGCCAGTCGGATCATCGACGGCGAACACTTCCTCCAGTCGGAGCGCAGCCCGGCAGCTGGGGGTGTCGCGGCCGCGTAGCAGGAGCATGCGGTGCGCCCAGGCCTTGTCGATGGCCCTGCCGCGGCGGCCCTTGACCTGCTGCGACAGGTTCTGCCGAGTTTCGGTCATCGCCTGGTTGGCCACCGAGATCAGGTGGAAGTGGTCCACCGCGGCGGAAGTCCTAAGCAGCCACATGCGCAACGCTTCGCGGAAGGCGGCAGAGGGATCAATGGCGACGACCTGAACGGCGAGCCGCCACTCAAGAGGACGGGCGAACAGCCAGTCCCCGACACCCTTGTGGTCCCTTCCGTCCACGATGCCCAGGACCTGGCCGGTGTCCAGATCGGCGATGGTCGTTATCCAGGGTTCGAACCGCGTCCAGGCCTTCGTCCCCGGGTCTTGGAAGTAGCGCACGGACGGAACCGGTGCTCATCAATGCCAAGTATCCGGGGGCTGAGCTTGTCCACGTCCGGAAGCCTGAGCAGATACGCCTCGGTGACGGCAGCGCGGACCATCCACCAGGACACGGCGAAGCAGAGGGCTGTCTCAGACACTGCCCTGCCGGAGCTAATGACGGCATCCACGAGCTGGTCCCGAAGCCGGCTCGTGGAACGGGCACGGCGCGGCACCTGGGATCGAAGAACGACAGCCGATCACATTCAGCTTCTTCGAAGTACCAGCGGTACTTGGACCAGAGTACGTCTACCGGTCCGGCAACTGGAATATCGCGGAGCCGTTGGAAGCGGCGCTCCTTCCGCCGGGAGGCGATGACCCCGCAACTCGGGCAGCTCGTCGGTCTCGACGACGACTTGCCGCCGGCCAGCGGACATGGTGGTGGAAATGACGTGATAGTTGGGCAGGTTGAAGAGGATGATGGCAGCGTCGGCCGCGACCCCGGTAGGCTCAATCAAGGCTCGTGGTCCTGTTCCAGGTTGAAATGCTTAGACACACTCCTCCCAGCAGGAGCCACGGGCCACTTTGTCTTCAACGACACGAACTCACCCCCCCACAAACCGTGAAGAGCTTCCCGCTTGTCAACAGTTTTTTAGCTCTGGACGGCAGGCAGGGTGAGTGCACCGTCGCATGTGTTCCGCGGTGACGGGAAGTGCGTCCATCGGGGACGGGACCGGGTCGTTGGGTCGCTGGTTTGCACCCCCGGACTGGTGGGGAGGAAGATCGCCAGCGGCCTCAGAACCGGGGTGGCCGTGATCGATACTTACCGTGTCAGGCGGGCCCGTTTCGCTTCGATCGTGTGGGACCGCGACTGGCTGCGTTGCTTGGGTGTGACGGTGTAATGGGAGGCGATGAGCTCTTTCGCGGCCCGTTTGGTGACTGGCTGTCCCTCGAGGTCCCGCAGCTCATACATTTGCCCGGTGGTGAGGGTGTTCCAGGTTCTTTCGGCCAGTTTCCTGGCGACAGCGATCGTGGCCTGTGTGTGGCAATGGCCGTGTTCGGTGATAGAACGCGGCCAGCTGGGGATCCATGGTCCGGGCGACGCTGCCGGCCTGGTAGAAAGCCAGGCACAGGGGTGCCGGTCCTTCCTTGCTGATGGCCCGGCGGGACTGGTTCATCGTCCCGGAGGACCAGTTCGAAGGGGTGATGCCGACATAGTTCGCTGCTTTCTTGGCACTGTCGAACCCTGATCCGTCGCCGAAGAAGGCGCGGATGCAGGGACCGGTTGCCGGGCCAACACCTGGCAGGGACAGGATCAGCGGGTCATCGCCGTAGAGCTGCTCCCACCACTGACGTGCATGGGAAGTGAAGCGCTCCACCCTTGCCCTGGATTCCTGCAGGTCCGTGAGGTGTTCGGTGACGTCGACGGCCAGCGCGTCCAGGTCCAGGTGACCGTCCCAGAAATCCGCCCATCCCCTGGCTGCGGTCTTGATCGCCGTCGCGCGGGCGGGGTGTGTCGGCGACATCGCGAGTGTGCTCGGCGACCACAGCCGTCAGCGTCGCCACACGCGCCGATGCCAGGGAACGGAGGTGGGGCCAGCGGCCCAGCACGGCGAGGGCCGTGGATTCGGATCCGGCGAACGCGGTCCACACATCGGGAAACGCCCACCTCGCCAGCGACAGCAGCCGCCGCCAATACCGGTTCCCGTCAACCACGGCGCCGGCCCGGCGGACCACGGCCCGCCGCAACGCCAGCTGTCCCGGGGGTGCCAGGACCAAGGGTGGCGGGTCGAAGATCTCCCCGGCGTGGGTGAGGACTTGGGAGTCTATGACATCGGATGTATTCTTGCCCATGATGACTCCGCGCAGCCGTGCAGAGTGGCGGGCACCGATCATTTCCATCTGGCCGTGAAACGGCTTAGGTGTTCTGTTCCGTCGTCGAAAAACTCCCGCACCGCGATATGGTGGCGTGCCGTGATGGCCGCGTCGATACCCGCCACTGCGCGCACGACTCCGCCGGGTTTATCCTGATTTTGCATGATGGTTCTCCGCCTCGCATCGAATACGTGCGGTGTGAAAACCCGTCTTTGCCGGTCCACCAGCCGAGTCACCAGGCCGGGCTTCCCCATCCTTGGGGAGAACCGTCATGCACTGTTCTGAGCGCCGGCGGCGACCTCCCTCACACGCCCGCGACTGCTGAGGAAGCGTCGGATACAGTTCCCGCGCTTGTGAGTCATTCGGTGCCCGCCCGGACGAAATCCGGTGCTGCGCACCGCTCTCTTCCGGCCACCAATTCCCTCAATCGTGTCTGCTTGGAAGACAGTCCGGGGGCGACGATCTCTTTCACGAGCCGTGACGCCCAGCCGAAAACCGGAACTACCCCGGCCCCTCCCAAGGCCACCGTAAACGACGACCACCCCACGTCAACAGAGGTACTTAAGGGATACAAGCCCTTTTGACAGTTTCCTCCCAATGCCTCGAAAGGTTATGTCAGTTCCTGGTTGGACCTTGATTACTCTAACTGCAGTAGGGCGGGTGGTTCTCCGGATTCCCGGGGAACCACCCGCCCTATTTTGCTTGGTGTTCTGCGGCTAGGCTGCTGCTGCCTCGGCCTTAGCACGACGGCGGACCACAAAAACAGATGCAGTACCAGCGGCAAGTGCACCAACGCCAGTCAGGGTCCAGAGGACCAGGGTGGAGTCAGCACCTGTGTTTGCCAAGGAGCTTCCCGAGTTAGCAAGGTGCGCCGAAGCGGGTGCTCCGTTGTTCCCGCCTGCGTTAGATCCTGAAGCGCCTCCGTTGGCGAAACCTGGGGCAACTACAACACGGACGGGCCCTACGGTGTAGCCGGTCACATCGCTCGTGGCGGTAAGAAGGTAGGAGCCCGCTTCCCGGATCGTGACGGGCACCGAGAACTTGCCTTCGCTATCGGCCTGGGCCGACAGAGTCTGGGCTTCAATGAAAATGCTGATCTTGCTTGAGAACGAGGTTCCACCAGCAATGTTCGCCCCTCCGGCGGCCGGCGCATTGCCGGGGGTGACGCGAATGGTGAGGGGTTCGCCACGGAACGGACCCTGGCCGCTGAAAATAAACTGCTCGCCCGGGCCAACGGTGCCGTCAGAAACGGCCGCCTGCGGCGGTACAGCAGGATAGCGACCTTGTGCTAGTGCTGGTGACGAACCTATTAGGGCGATGGTTCCCGCAAGTGCGAGTGCTGCTAATGCTTTTTTCATGTTTGTCCCCCCGGAGACGTTAAGATTTGGTGTACCCGAATTCAGGAAGTCTTCCACAGCAATAAGTCGTGTACCTGTTTACTGACATGTATCCCTGGAAGAAGCTACCATCTACCCTGTCTCCCGAGCAATATCAATGTAAACCATTCTAAGGAGTGTTAACAAACCGTTCACAAATACTAGTTACAGGGAGCTGTAACTGTGGGCAGGATCACATCGCGAACATTCTGCACCGTGGGCGTAACAAGTATGCTCGGCGACCCGCCCTGCATAAAGCTTCCGAAGGTCACGTCTACGGTGTGACTTTCACCAGGGCCTAGTTTTATGGCGAGCACGCCCACGGGCCTTTTGCCATGGAGATGCGGCGCAAAACTAGTCCGTTGCCCATCTAATTTGGCGGTTTCGATGTTCGAGTGGGCAGGGCCATACACCACTATGTTCGTCTGCACCACACCCGGCGGCACGCCAAATAGTCCTGCTCCAGTGACGTAGGGTGAGAGCGAAGTAGCAGCATCGGCGGGGGCAAAATTTGTACTGGTAACACGCACTGTCGTCTGCCAGCCATCACTCTTGGGACATTCCTGAATTAGTTGCACTGTGCGCTTGACGTGAAAGTCCATCTTTGCGCCAGTGCCGTCGTTGAAGAAAGCCCCAAAGGAGTTAGTGCCAGCGTCGGGACCGGAGGATATAGCTCCTCCTAGCCTTTTTGATTCTAAGACAAGCTGTTCATCGTCCCAGCGACTCCACACGTGCAGGCGATTCTCCGCTGTGCTTTGGGCTAATGCCTGAGCGAGCTTCGTTGGGGGCACTTTGCCCGCCGAGAGGACTTCAAACACTTGCTGGGCGGCGTACCCGAAGAACTGGTCCTGCCCCCGATTGTCCGTAGCCGAGTAGACGTCCGACAAGAGCGTCTTGACAACGTTCTCGGCAGTGAGTGCGGATGGCAAACTGCCTGGGATGCCTAGCGCTGTGGCAGCATCCAGCGGCACCGGTCCCGAAGCAGCAAGTATGTGCGAGAGGACGGTGGGATCGATTGCCACCACCCCATCAATGGTCGTACCGTACCGAACTTCCCACATGTCCTTGGCTGCCCGAGCGACGCTCGGGAAGTCGGGTGTCATGTTCACGTCACTGATGTACGTGCCCAAACGTGAGCTAAAGATTTGTTCTTGCTCTTGGTCGATGACAACCGGTGGAGTAAATTTTCCGAGCTGCGAGCCGCTGGCCTGGGCTGTCATTTCGATTTTTCCGTTGTCGGTACTTACAACCACTAAGGCTCCTGGGAGCCCTCCGGTCGCTCGGACCTCGGCGCTGTTTTGAATGAGAACGAGGTAGTTTCTCGGCTCTGTTGACCCCAGCATGGGAGGGAGGATTCGGAAAATTTCAACGGCATCGTGGAGCTCAGCCTTCGACTCCCGAAGAATACCGGTGACTTCATCGAGCGGGCCGGCTATTTGAGGTAGTAGTTGACGCGTATCTATGTTCTCTAGTTGAGTTGTCGCTTGTTGAGTTGCCGAAAAGGCGGAGTTAACGGCCTCGAATGCTTCCCTGATAAGGCCAACATCAACCGTGCCCTGAGACGGCGTAAGATCGCCGGAAGCAAGCAAATCACTTGCCGTCAATAAGGGCTCTCCAGCGCGAACTGACATGGCTTCGGCCTCGTGCGCGACTATGCTGATGGCTCCAAAATTCTGCCCCACTACTGGCAGATGGCCAGCAATCTTCCACATAGGATCGTTCACCGTGTCACGGGCGGCTTGTGTGTGGTCTGCAGCGCTAGTCAGAAGGCGGTGGGATTCTTCACTATTCTTCGCCATAACTTGCGTCTTGATTTGTGGTATCAGCAACGCTGCTGAACTCAGGTGATGTCTGACTTCCGTCGTGAGGTGAGCCAGATACAGCCCTGCGCTGCAAATCATCCCAACTGCGAAAACGATTGCTAAAATGCAACGGTTCCTGAAGCGCATTCGGGAGCGTCGTCCTTTACTCCACTGAGCACGGCTGACCCTTGTGGAAGCGGAGCTTCCGCTCCCGTCGGTTGGCGTTCCGGAAGTTTGCTCAGCTAACAAAGTTTCCTCTCCGGTCCAATTCGGGTGTCGACGTGTTTCCGGTCCAAGCACTTGCACGCTTGCAGCGGCAAGGTGGAGTGCCGTGCGAGAGTAGGACGCTAGCGAGCTAATCTCCGCTTTAATGGGCAATGCGTACAAAGAGAAGCGGATTGTGACTTCGATTGTAACCTCAACGGTTGGATCAATGTAACGTAACTCGGGGGCTTAGCCGCGTGTTTTAATAGACAGGGGGCGCCGAGCGCATGCCCATGCTTGTTTTCGTGATGGAGCTGCTTCGGCGGCGGAAAATGCCGGGGAACTTATGGAGTTGAAAGACTACTTTCGTGTCATCCGGCAGCGGTGGATTTCCATCGTTGCCGCTGCTTTGCTGGGGCTGGGCTTAGCGGCTGGATACACGATCTTGCAGACCCCGCAGTATCAGGCGAAGAGTCAGCTCTTCGTATCGGTCAGGGGCGGCGCGTCAGCGTCAGACGTGTCACAGGGCAATGCTTTTGCCGAAAAACGCGTCTCATCATACGTGAACCTCGCTACGAGTCCGAGAGTTCTTCAGGCGGTTGCTCAAGAACTCGGCATGAATAGTGGGGCTAAGGCGCTCACGGGGAGGGTTGCAGCCACCACCCCGGCGCAAACGGTCCTCATTGACATCACAGCGCACGACGCGAGCGCTCAACAGGCAGCGGCAATAGCGAACTCCACAGCCAAGCAACTCATAGCGGCAGTAAATGAAGTCGAGGATGTCAGCATTGTCCACTTGAGTGTGTTCGAACAGGCCACAGCTTCGGCTTCCCCGTCGTCCCCCCGGGTGCCGTTGAACTTAGCACTGGGAGTGCTGCTTGGTCTTTTTGCCGGTGCGAGCTTTGCATTTCTCCGCGAGGTTCTGGACACGCGGATCCGAAATCAGGTCGACGTTGAAAGAACGGTTAAGGCAGGCATTCTAGGAACGTTCTCTACTGATCCAAGTGTTGAACGGGAACCGTTAGTGACGCAGAGCGACCGATTCAGCCAAAGGGCAGAAAGCTTCCGGCAACTCCGGACACACCTTCACTTTACAAACATCTCCGGAGGGACTCAGACGGTTGTAGTATCATCGTCCATCCCCGGCGAAGGAAAGACATCAACGGCGGTCAACCTGGCCATTATGCTAGCTGAGAGCGGGACGCGAGTGCTGTTGGTGGACGCAGATCTGAGACGTCCACGAGTAGCGAACTACCTTGGTATTGAAGGCTCAGTTGGTCTCACGGGTGTACTTTCACATTCGGTGACACTGGACGACGCCATTCAAACCTGGGGTATTGGCGGTGGCCTCCATGTTCTCGCCTCCGGCCGGTCTGCTCCTAACCCCAGCGAGCTCCTGGGATCGCCAGCAATGGAAAGACTTCTGGCCCGGTTTGAAACAGACTACGAGGTAGTGATCATTGATGCGCCGCCTCTGCTCCCGGTCACGGACCCGGCCGTACTCGGCTCCATGGCGAGTGGAGTTGTTCTCGTGGTCAGCGCTGACGGCCAGACCAACCGTTCCGACGTATCACAAGCCGTTGCCAATTTGGAAGCAGTCAACGCCAGGCTGCTAGGGATCGTTGTGAACCGGCTCGAAAAGTCAGCCACCAGCCACACCTACTATGACTACCGGCCCGACTACCTAGAGTCCGGTAAGCGTGGTAAGTCAAAGAAGAATATATTCAGCCCGCAGGGCTGAATAGCCAGCCCTCAAGGGCTCAGGCCTAATCAATATCGAACAAATTGAAATTACTATTGGGGGAGATGTCGGATGAGCGGCAATAAACTGCGGCTGAAATCGGCTATGACATTCCGGTGGCGAGAGTACTTAGTAGATGCTGGTGTGTGGGCCGCAGCCATTCCGCTTAGCCTAATGATCAGGTTGGATTTTGATCCAACACAGATCGCTCCCACCGTGGTCGGTCTAGTCATCGCTTTGGCCGCGATACTGCAAGCCGCTTTCGGCTGGACTTTCGGTGTATACCGGTACAGGCACCCATATGGTTCGCGACACGATGCCCATAATCTGATGTTAGTGGTGGGCAGCGTCGGCGTAACGATAACGATCGCACGTTTTCTTGTGTCCGCATCGGACAGTTTTCCGCGGAGCGTGCCCCTCATCGCGCTTCTCGTCGCGTTCGTCCTTATGGCTGGCATCCGCCTGTTTACAAGGGCTATTCGTGAGCGAGGCTATCGACCAGGAGCAACGGCCGCTCCGGCCCTCGTTTATGGTGCCGGCCACCTCGGACAGCACGTTATCCAGCAGATGAACAAGGACCGATATTCACCATTCCGGCCGGTTGGCGTGATTGATGACAACCCTCGTCTTCACGAATTCCGGGTTGAGGGCGTCCCCGTTCTTGGCGGAAGTGGTCAGTTGGCGAGTGCCGCTCGAGAGTCGGGAGCTGAGGTGTTAATATTCGCCATTGCGCGAGCGGATGCCTCAGTCATGCGACGAGTCTCGGACGAGGCGGACGCTGCCGGCCTTCGACTGTTGGTCCTTCCCTTGCTGGCGGAGGTGCTTGAAGGACACGCCCAACTCGGTGACTTACGGGACGTGTCCATTGACGACATAATTGGTCGTCATCCTGTTGACACTGAAGTAGAGTCGATTTCCCATTACGTTAAGGGAAAGCGTATCCTCGTCACTGGTGCCGGTGGTTCAATAGGTTCGGAATTGTGCCGGCAGTTGTGGCGCTATTCTCCGGCAGAGGTACTAATGCTGGACAGGGATGAATCCGGCCTCCACGGCACGCAGATGTCTGTGTTCGGCCACGGGCTCTTGGACACAAGCGACGTGATTCTTGCCGACATCCGCGACAAGAAGGTGCTCACGGAAATCTTTATTAAACGGTCGCCGGATGTAGTCTTCCACGCTGCGGCGCTGAAGCACCTCCCGATGCTGGAGCAGTACCCAGAGGAAGCTTGGAAGACTAACGTCCTGGGTACGCTGAACGTCTTGGAAGCCAGCAGGGCCGCTGGAGTGGCAACGCTGGTGAATATTTCCACAGATAAGGCGGCCGACCCAACGAGTTTCCTTGGTAGATCCAAACGGATTGCTGAGCAACTCACTGCCTGGATGGCTTTGGACAGCGGACTGACCTATCTCTCAGTGCGCTTTGGAAATGTTATTGGCAGTCGAGGTTCGATGTTGCCAACTTTTCTTGCCCAGATTGAGGCCGGGGGGCCTGTCACGGTGACCGATCCCGATGTCACCAGATATTTCATGACTATCCCGGAGGCTTGTCAACTGGTTGTTCAGGCGGCTGCAATAGGGCGGCCAGGCGAAGTGCTCATCTTAGACATGGGCCAGCCCATCCGCATTCTAGATGTGGCTGAGCGGATGATTGCTATGTCGGGGAAACCGATCGAAATCAGTTTTACAGGTTTGCGACAAGGCGAAAAACTGCACGAAGCTCTAATCGATGTCGGTCAAATCGACGAACGGCCCTTTCACCCGAGTATCTCGCATGCCAACGTCCCAGTCCTTCATCCGGATAATCTGCCCGAATCCCATGAGCTGTTCGCCGCAAAAGTTATGCAGAATCTGCCGTCGTGACTTCAAGCATCATAATAGCTTTGGGGGTGCTCTTAGCACTCGTCCTTCCCCTGTGGATTTACCCTTGGCTGTCCCGGCTCGGGGTTGTCGACCTGCCAAATGCGCGTTCTTCGCATGAGGTCCCCACAGTCCGAGGAATGGGAGTCGCGCTCGCCATTGCGGCCTGTCTGACCACAGCTTCTCTCGCAGTTGTGGAGGAGGAAGGCCCCGGACACTTGGTTGGTCTGACGCTACTAGGCGCGGCCGCCGCATCATTAGGGTTCTTGGAGGACTTGCGAGGTATCCCTGTAGCCAAACGCGCCGGTCTGCAGATACTCATTGGAGCAATTTTCGGCGTTGTTGTTGTGTGGCTGTCCGGGGGCGACGACTGGTTTTGGGTTCCAATAAGTGCTATCGCAGTTGCCGCTTACATTAACGTGGCTAATTTCATGGACGGTATTAATGGGATATCTGGACTACATGGTGGAATTGCAGGCATTTCCTACGCGGTCTTGGGAGCGGTTTCAGACCGACTGTGGATGACGCAACTCGCTTTGGTTGCGACTGGGGTTTTTCTCGCGTTCCTCCCGTGGAACTTGTCCCGCCGGAGGGTCTTTCTGGGAGATGTGGGCAGCTATCTTCTGGGTGCATGGATTGTCGGGATTGCGATCTTGGCAGTCGCGTCTGGAATCTCGCCAATCCTAGCGGCAGGACCCATGGTCATCTATGCCGCAGATACTGGGTTTACGCTTGCGGTAAGAGTCCGCAGAGGTGAGCGGTGGTTCGAAGCTCATCGAAGCCACGTTTACCAGCTACTGGCGGCGCAGAACGGGCAACACGCTAGCATAGCGCTGCTTGTGGCCGGGTTTTCGGCCCTGACGGCCGCGGCCTCCTTTGTGTCTTTGCACCCATCCTGGATTGCTTCGGCCGGGTCCATGGGGTTGATGCTCTTGATCGCGATCGCCTATCTTTGCCTGCCTAAGATTTTGAGTAAAAGGACACGCCAATCGATGAAGGGCGCGAAATGAGAATATTGGTTACCGGAGCGAACGGTTTCCTTGGACAGCATGTTTGCGAGCGACTACTTAAGGATCAACATAACGTCGGGGCTTCCGTCAGACGGCAAGGCACGGCCCCTGTTGGAACACTGGAATTTGTGGTTGGCGATCTCGGCAAAGATGTCAACTGGGATGATTCACTTCAAAATGTTGACGCAGTCATTCATTTGGCTGCCAGAGTTCACGTAATGGATGATCAAACCAGTGATCCCGCGGCTGAGTACCAACGAGTTAATGTGGATGCTACTCACAAGCTCGCGCTTCGCGCTCGCGAGCTGGGAGTCAAAAGATTTGTGTTCATGAGCACTATCGCTGTGAATGGCAGCCGTACCGGGGCGAACCCGTTCGACGTCCACTCGGAGCCACAACCTTCGGGATATTACGGCACTTCGAAGTGGGAAGCTGAACAGTCACTTGCAACGCTGTCCGCCGAAGGACCCATGTCAGTGATCTCTGTAAGGGCGCCGATGGTTTATGGTCCCGACGCACCCGGTAATACCCGCCGGCTGGTTCAGCTCGCAAAGACTGGGCTACCTGTGCCATTGGCCAGCGTCAATAACAAGCGGACATTAATTTCGGTCAGGAATCTTGCTGATCTGCTCGCGACCTGTGCTACGGAGGCGGGGCTCGGCAGCGGGCTAGTTGTGGCAGCTGATGACTACAGTCCGTCCACAGCGGAGCTTTTTCGAGAGATATCTGTGTCATTGGGGCGTCGACCTAGAATCTGGAGGCTTCCGGTTTCTATTCTGTCAGCCCTGGGTAGCGCTGTTGGGAGGGGGCGCGATGTGTCCCGACTCGTTGATTCTTTAGAGGTCAAGAACAGCACCACTGTGAGCGGTCTAGCGTGGACACCAATTGTCCCTTTTCAGGAGGCAGTCCATGAGCTTGGAATGCATGCTGCGGGAAGATTCGGGGCATGAGAATTCTTGTTGTATCGCAGTATTATGACCCGGAACCTGTTTACCTTCCAGGCACGATAGCTAGAGGCTTGGCCGAACGCGGACACGACGTAACAGTTGTTACAGGTTTCCCCAATTATCCTGGCGGCAAAGTTTATTCCGGCTTTCGTCAGCGTCCTGCTCATAGGGAGCAAGATGGTGCGGTAAAAGTGCTCCGTACGCCGATTTGGATTAGTCATTCAAAAAATCCGCTGGGGCGCATTCTGAATTACCTGTCATTTGCTGTCTCATCGTTTATTACCTCCTTTGCCGTCCGGAATATTGATGTCGTCTATGTATATTCGGCGCAAATGACAGCGTCCTTGGGTCCGTCCCTGCGACGGTTTTTCCGAGGTACGCCATACGTTCTGCACGTGCAGGACCTCTGGCCAGAGTCAGTGACGGGCTCATCGATGGTAGGCGGTGGCAGGATGTCGCGCCTCATATCGGCCCTGCTCAAGCCGTGGTTGACGGTCCTCTATAAGCAGGCGACCGCTACAGTGGCGATCGCCCCGACCATGGCCAAGATGCTCGTCGCGCGAGGAGTTCCCTCAGCCCGCATAAGGATGGTCTTCAACTGGGCGAACGAGAAGCCGGACGGCGCCAGAGGGTCAGTATCCAGAGACCACGGCACTTCAGTCCTGAAGCGTGAAGAGATACTCGTCGTATATGCCGGAAACTTGGGCGATCACCAAGACTTGGAGACCGTTATACGGGCTGCAAAAGCCGTTGAGACTCACGCCCGACTGCGTTTTGAACTCTACGGTGCAGGTGTTGCCAAAGAGCGACTTGAGGCCTTGGCCCAGTCACTAGGCGTGAACAATCTCGAGTTTTGCGGCACGGTCGGTGCGAGTGAAATAAAAGATGTATACGCCAAGGCAGACTTCCAACTAATAACCCTCCTAGACCGCGAAATTTTTAGAGGAACTATTCCATCAAAATTTCAAGCCGCTTTGTTTAGCGGTTCTGCCATCATGACTAATGTGAGCGGAGATGTTGCTTCTATTTGCTCAAACGAAAATTTTGGACTCACATGCGAGCCTGGCTCTGTTGAAGCGATGGCAGAAATGTTTATTCAAGGTGCACAGAAAACGGCGTACGAGCGTCAATCTATGGCAGCGAATGGCCGTCGTTTTTACCTAAGCGTCATGTCGCTTGATCAAGGGCTGGAAGCTCTTGAAGATATTCTCATTGAGGCAGCAACTGCAGGGAAAATGAAATGAACAACACGCATTATTATGAAGGCAAGAAGATTCTCATTACTGGTGGAACAGGTTCGTTCGGCCATACCGTCGCGAAAAAGTTGCTCGACACGGGGGTTGAGCAGATTCGCATTCTTAGCAGGGATGAAGCTAAGCAGGACGCCATGCGGCACGAGGTCCCTGACTCTCGTTTGAAGTTCTATGTCGGTGATGTCCGCGATTTCGACAGTGTGGATCGCGCCACAAAGAATGTGGACTACGTTTTCCATGCAGCTGCCCTCAAACAAGTTCCTTCGTGTGAGTTTTTTCCTATGGAGGCTGTCAGGACGAACATTACTGGTAGCGAAAATGTGGTCCGTGCCGCAGAGAAAAACAGTGTTCGATCACTGGTCTGCTTGAGCACAGACAAGGCGGTATATCCAGTAAATGCCATGGGAATGAGCAAGGCCATGATGGAGAAAGTCGCTCAGTCCCATGGGTTGAACAATCCGGAGGCGGAGACGATTGTTTCTTGCGTGCGATACGGCAATGTCATGTACTCGCGCGGTTCTGTCATCCCGCTCTTTATTAAGCAACTCAAAGCTGGAAAGCCACTGACCGTTACGAACCCGGACATGACACGCTTCCTTATGTCGCTGGCTGACTCCGTGAGCCTCGTTCAGTTCGCATTTGAGCATGCATGCCAGGGGGATCTGTTTGTGAAAAAGGCTGCGGCTTCGACAATCGCGGACCTTGCTCAGGCAGTCGCCAATCTATTTGAATCCAGGAGTGAAATCAGGGTGATCGGTACAAGGCATGCTGAAAAGCTTTCCGAAGCACTGGCCACCCGTGAGGAGCTGACACGTGCTAAGGACATGGGAGATTACTTCAAAGTGCCAGCTGACAACCGTGACCTCAACTATGGTGCGTTCTTCGAATCCGGAGATGTCAACCAAGCCAATTACTCAGACTACGATTCCCACACGGTGGAGCGAATGAGTGTTGCACAGATCGAAGACCTTCTGCTTACGTTGCCAGAAGTCCGCAAGGAACTTGCCGCTGCGGGAAAGATGGATCGGATCGGCGCGTCATCGTGAAGATAGCAATGACTGGGGCTGGAGGCTTTTTAGGTTTCCATGCTCGGGCCTTAGTGCGCAGTCTGGGCGGGGAGAGCGTTGCTGTGGGCCTCGGGGAGAAGTATTCCCCCACGGCAGCCTGTGTCGGTCTGGACGGAAGCCAACGTTTGATTCACATGGCGGGTGTTAACCGTGGGTCAGATGCAGACGTCCGTGACGGTAACCTCCAATTCGCAAGGCAATTGGCGGACTCGCTCCGCGCAGTCGCTTCGCCTCCAGCGGAGGTTACTTACGCCAATTCGGTCCAAGCCGGCAACCAGTCCGTATACGGCGAAGCGAAGTCTGAAGCTGCGGACATAGTGCGGGGTGCCGCGGAGTCCGTTGGCGCGAACTTTACTAATGTACTTCTGCCAAACCTGTTCGGCGAGCACGGACGTCCCTTCTACAACTCAGTTGTGGCGACGTTCTGCGAAATGCTGCAGACCGGGAAGCTGCCCGAGGTAAGAGACGATAAAGAATTGGTCTTGCTGCATGCGCAGAATGCGGCTGAAGTACTCTTGGGTACCGTGAAAGTCGACGACATGGAGTCATTGACCACACGCCGAAGGGTTTCGGATGTTCTGACTCAGCTGCAGTGCATCCACGAGACATACCGGAGTGGTGACATTCCCATTCTCAACTCTGATTTTGATCGCGACCTGTTCAATACATATCGTTCGTATCGCCTTCAGCGACCGCAGGATGTGGCCTTTTCATTGGATCGTCGGGATGACGCACGCGGGAGTTTTTTTGAGGTCTGTCGCTCGCATGGCGGGCCGGGCCAAGCGTCCTTTTCGACGACGGTTCCAGGTATCACGCGGGGACAGCACTTTCATCGGCGCAAGGTCGAACGCTTCGTGGTTTTATCCGGCCACGCTCAGATCTCCATGCGGCGCCTTTTCAGCGATGAAGTTGTGTGTTTCGAAGTCAACGGCTCGACCCCGGTGGCAATCGACATGCCAACCCTTTGGACTCACAAGATTACTAATACTGCAGAGTCTGAACTCTTCACCATGTTCTGGACGAACGACGTATTCGATCCGGCAAATCCCGACACGTTTGCAGAGGAAGTCTAAGAAGTCATGACGTTGAAGCTCAAAGTCGCTACAGTAGTTGGAACCCGACCAGAAATTATTCGCCTTGCCGCAACTATTAAGCGCTTGGATAAATACACCCATCATATTCTTATCCACACAGGACAGAACTATGATTACGAACTGAACGAAATTTTTTTTGAGGATCTCGGTCTACGCAAACCGGACCATTTCTTGGAAGCTGATGTTTCCTCCCTTGGCGCGGTGTTAGGCACCATCCTGATGAAAGTGGAGGCCGTCCTACTGGCGGAAAAGCCAGACGCCATGGTCGTGTTGGGAGATACGAACAGCTGCATCGCTGCAGTTATGGCTCGTCGGCTGAAAATCCCCGTCTTCCACATGGAAGCGGGAAACCGTTGTTTCGACGAGAATGTTCCTGAAGAGGTCAATCGCCGCCTTGTGGATCACGTCGCCGATTACAACCTGGTTTACACGGAACATGCACGGCGAAACCTTCTTGCTGAAGGCATCCATCCCGCGCGAATCTTGCTCACGGGTTCGCCCATGAAGGAAGTTCTCAACTCCAATGCCGGAGCAATCGATGCTAGTGACGCGTTGGAGCGCCAGGGTCTCAGCGCTGGACAGTACGTTCTGGTCAGCCTCCATCGTGAAGAAAATGTAGACAGCCCCGAGAGGCTGCGAACTGTTCTTGAAGCTCTAAATGAGGTTGGTAAGCAGTACGACGTGCCGGTGTTGCTCTCGACGCACCCACGCACACGAAAGCGCCTTGAAAGCCAGCCGGAAGCGCTCAAAGCCGGCGTGTCCCTGCACCCCCCGTTCGGCTTCAATGACTACGTTAAATTGCAAAAGGAAGCTCTAATAGTCCTTTCAGATAGCGGAACTATAAGTGAGGAGTCTTCTCTTCTAGGTTTTGCTGCAGTAACGCTTCGCGACTTTATTGAAAGGCCGGAGTCGCTGGATACCGGCAGCATCGTGACGTCAGGTTTAAACAAGGAAAGCATCCTCGACGCCATTGCCCTGACGCTTGGCCAAATTGAGGAAGACGGTTTCGCGCCTGCACCCGCCGACTATCAAATTGCTGACACTTCACGCAGGGTGGTCAATTTCATCCGGTCCACTGCCCACAGCCATCATGCAAGAACGGGTATTCGAGTTGTTAGCTAGGGAATCGTTGCGCGGCGAGGCGCTGTCTCGCCCGTCGACTCCAATATTAAGTGTCACGTCTGTCCTGTTTTTCTTCTGCGCAGGCGCTGCGTGGGTCGGGGCATCCGGTGTTCTTGATCAGGATTATCATATTTTTTGGTTGGCCGTGGCCTTGAGCTTTTTTTTGGCCGGCCTCTTTTTCTTGATCTTTTCTCACACCAGAGGCTTTGGACTTAGCAGCTTCCGGCTCGGGCCGTGGTTTCTCGGATACGCGGTCGTTGCATATGGGCTGGCCTCCCTGACGCTGGTGGGCCCACTGGACATATCGCTAAGGGTCATCGACAAATCGTCTTTCCCTACGGCTTTTGGTGTCGTCGCGATCGGCGCGGCAGCCTGGTCGGTCGGTTATGCGACGGGTCCGAGTCGGGCTATCCGGCGAGCGTTCTTGGCTGGGAGAGTCCTAGTGACGAAAGGACTCTCTGGCTCTATCCGCGGACGTGGTGTCCTGCTCGTCCTATTCACACTCGCCATGGGTGCAGACGTTTTCGGGATAGTAGTCGACGGAAGATTTGGCTACCTCGGCGAGGCTACCAACGTTACTGCAGCCACGGTTCAGTGGTATGGTCAACCGCTTTCTATTCTGTCCAATCTCAAATATGTAGCGCTGTTCGGGGCGGCAGCGCGGGTGTATGTTGAGAAGAAGGACAGCCCCATCCCGTTCCTAATTCCATTGGCAAGTGTAACTTTACTCTGGGGATTATTGGAGGGCATGAAGGAATCGTTCGTCACCTGCTTGGTTAGCATTGCCGTCCCGTACTTTATCGGGAAAGGAAAACTCAAGCTGCTGCCAATTTTCATGACGTTGGTAGTTTTTGTTGTTATCGTAACACCTGCCGTTTCTGCGCTCCGGACTGATGTGCGTGGTGACCGAGGATCAATGGACGTAAACAGTGCATTGGCAGCAGCAACTGAACGGATTTTTTCCACCGATACTTACAACGGTTCGAGCGACAACGATTCTGTTGACTCAATCGCCTCACGCGTACGGCTTGTGGACAACGTCGCGGTCATTGCGCAGCGGACCCCCAGCGAGATTCCATTTCGATCAATGGACGAACTCGCAATCGCTCCGATTTCCGCCCTGATACCTCGCTTATTTTGGCCCGATAAGCCTGTCCAGATTTCTGGATACGAGTTTTTCAAGAACTACTACGGCGGGTTGTCCAAGAGTTCTAGTGCGATCACGCTGCCAGGATCACTGTATCTGTACGGGGGAGTGTCCGTGGTAGTAATTGGTATGTGCCTGTGTGGTTTTCTGTTGCGTGGCTTCGATGATGTCATTAGAGCGCGTTCGAGTCTAACCGGTGCTCTGCTTGTCTCAATAAGTTTCACGATTATTGTCAAACAAGAGATTGACGTTTCAACGTTCCTGGCGACCATTCCGGTCTTGGCTGCCACTTGGATCATTGGTTGCCGGGCATTGTTCGTACCATCCAACAATGTAGTGACTGCATCCAGGGGGAAATAACGCTTATGAATGGTTCTAATCATAATGGTTGGCCAATCGTGGGCTGTTCCAGTCGCTGTGATGATAAGAAATGAAGTGACGCCGCTTGAACGCTGATTCAGGTCCTCCAATGCCTTGCCGTGAAAAGAATTCAGAGGCTGATTTGTCTCGGCTGGTGAAGGTACGCAGGGAAGGGCAAGGGTTCTACTTAACCGTTAGGCAGAAATTCTTACCCTTTAAAGTTTTTCGAGGGTAGGTTGATTGATGCAGCGATATATCGGAGATAATAAATGATTGCCGCACGAGCGCAAGATCGTATAATAGGTTGCGCATTGCCCATATCCATGAGTGGCGAAGCAGAATGCTTGTGTTTGTCTTGGACCGATAGTCTGCTCCGCGCATTTGAAATGAAGCAAAATTGACCACGGATAAAGACGGAACGCGGTCTCGCCTAGGACGATTGTCCAAGAACTCGTTTATTCAGGCCTCAGGAACAAATTTCCTGATTCTTGGTCTGACGCTAGTTGCCGGCGTGGTTGTAGCGCGATCGCTCGGGGCCGAGGGGCGGGGTCACTATGCGGCAATAATGGCCTGGTTTGGCCTGACTTTAGTTTTGGGTGAGCTCGGTCAGAGTGGTGCCGTAACTTACTACGTCTCTCGACACGGCCGCTGGGGCGCAGATTTTGTAAGATCATCACAGATTCTTATGAGCATTGCCGGGGTGCTTGCCGCTACAGGTGGGGTGCTTGCTGCTGATCTCTTGGCAGGGGGCGACGATGGCTTGGCCGCTGCGTACCGCGTTTCATTCGTCGGTTGCTTGATTAACGGCCTTGGCGCGCCGTACGTCTATGCTTTGCAGGCTGTTTCCATTCGATCTTGGAATTTTATTCGTGTAATCCAGCCTGCTGCATATCTGCTGCTAATGCTAGCAGTGGCCTGGATTGGGCAAATGAGTCTTTTGTCCCTCGCCCTGATACTGGTCACAAGCACGTCGGTACAAATGCTCTGGGCGGGCTACGTTTCAGCTCGGTTCGGGATAGCAGGCGGAAGAAGCCGATCCAGGCTCAGGCGGCCCCTCCTCAAGTATGGTCTGGCGTACTCAGGATCATCAGTTCCACTTGCCGCGTCATCTCAGATAGACAAGCTGGCGCTCTCAAGGATGGTCTCACCCTCCGATTTGGGCTTATATGCCATAGCGTCCACAATAGCCTCGATGGCATCTCCGTTCTCTACTGCCATTTCAAGCGTCATCTTCCCTCGAATTGCTCGACGAGATATTGGCCATGAACGAAAAGTGTCATTGGAGAATCGATCACTGGCTCTCACCGTATGCGTAAGTCTTGTGGTCTCCGTCTTAGTGGCAGCGACCGCGCCTTGGACGGTCCCTTGGATTTTTGGGGATGAATTTGTGGGGGCGGTTTCTCTTACCTGGTGGCTGGTGCCGGCCATGGTTCTCAGGGGTTGCTCTCAGGTGGTGTCGGCCCACCTCAGAGGACGGGGACGCCCTGGGAGTGTAAGTTGGGCCCAGTGTGGAGGCCTGCTCTGCGCCATAGTCGGCATTTTGACGCTTACCCCAATGTACGGAATGGCCGGGACAGCCTTGGGCATTGCTTTGTCAGAATTGCTGGTCATCGGCTGGACGTACGGCGTGCTCCGCAATGCACGCCGTCATGACGGAAATGGAGGACCGTCGCAGATGGGCCCCAAGCATTCTAAGCAACGGCGCAAAGCCACAAGTCAAGGTGATCGGTGATTGCCGCTGCCGCCATTTTCAACATGCCCGACTACCCCGTTACCGACATGGACATATTCGCCTTCGGCCAGCGACAAGTAAGTGTCGAAGCCACGACGAAAGGCCGGTGGCCCGTCCTGCGGAGTGATCAGCAGCCGATTGCATGTGTCCGCCGACCACTACGTCTATGTGACATCCCTGTTGCTGATTGGCCGACATGATGGGCCAAGCGACGTTGTTCTAGGATGGATCCCTGTGCCCCCGGCACGAATGCAACAAGGAAACAAACCCAGTCCCGGGGCCGATAGGGTCCATCCGCCGCCTCCGCGACGCCGTCGTGGCCGCGGTGATCGGATGCGGACGGCCAGCATTAGAAGCGCCATCCTCGCTTGGGGTTTCCTAGTAGCTGGCTAGCGGACCCTGGTTCTTCAGCCGTCACGCTGCCCGTGTCTATGTTTTGGCACGGGGATTTTTGCATTGATGAGACCGGGTACCCGGCTCTTCACGGTTTGTGGGGGGGTGAGTTCGTGTCGTTGAAGACAAAGTGGCCCGTGGCTCCTGCTGGGAGGAGTGTGTCTAAGCATTTCAACCCGGAACAGGACCACGAGCCTTGATTGAGCCTACCGGGGTCGCGGCCGACGCTGCCATCATCCTCTTCAACCTGCCCAACTATCACGTCATTTCCACCACCATGTCCGCTGGCCGGCGGCAAGTCGTCGTCGAGACCGACGAGCTGCCCGAGTTGCGGGGTCATCGCCTCCCGGCGGAAGGAGCGCCGCTTCCAACGGCTCCGCGATATTCCAGTTGCCGGACCGGTAGACGTACTCTGGTCCAAGTACCGCTGGTACTTCGAAGAAGCTGAATGTGATCGGCTGTCGTTCTTCGATCCCAGGTGCCGCGCCGTGCCCGTTCCACGAGCCGGCTTCGGGACCAGCTCGTGGATGCCGTCATTAGCTCCGGCAGGGCAGTGTCTGAGACAGCCCTCTGCTTCGCCGTGTCCTGGTGGATGGTCCGCGCTGCCGTCACCGAGGCGTATCTGCTCAGGCTTCCGGACGTGGACAAGCTCAGCCCCCGGATACTTGGCATTGATGAGCACCGGTTCCGTCCGTGCGCTACTTCCAAGACCCGGGGACGAAGGCCTGGACGCGGTTCGAACCCTGGATAACGACCATCGCCGATCTGGACACCGGCCAGGTCCTGGGCATCGTGGACGGAAGGGACCACAAGGGTGTCGGGGACTGGCTGTTCGCCCGTCCTCTTGAGTGCGGCTCGCCGTTCAGGTCGTCGCCATTGATGGGCTCTGGTCGGCAGACAGGCTGAGTGCACCGTCTCCCGTGTTCTGCCGTGGCGGTGGTGGTGTCCGTCCGGGAAGCCAACTACAAATCAGTTTCTCTTGAGAAGCGCCGTCCGACCGCGGCATGACACTCATCTCAGGGATCCATTTCCCCACGAACCGCAAAGAGCCGCCCTAACGCTTGTCAAGCCTCTTTTGGCTCTGGTCGGCAGACAGGCTGAGTGCACCGTCACCCGTGTTCTGCCGTGGCGGTGGTGCTGTCCGTCCGGGAAGAGCTCGTTGCCGGCCCCGGCTGTTGCCCTGGCTGGTGGAGACGGGGAGTGAGCAAGAGTCTGCGGCTTGGCGTTGTCCGGTATCAGTGTCTTCTGATAGCTACCGTGTCAGACGTGCCCGTTTCGCTTCGACAGTGTGGGACCGTGACTGCGTGCGCTGTTTGGGCGGGACTGTGTAGCGGGAAGCGATGAGCTCTTTTGCGGCCCATTTGGTGACCGGCTGCCCATCGATGTCGCGGAGTTCATACATTTGCCCTGTGGCGAGGGTCTTCCACGTCCGTTCGGCCAGCTTCCTGACGACCGCGATAGTGGCCTGGGTGTGGCGGTGTCCGTGTTCGGTCATGAACCGGTAGTAGAACGCGGCGAGCTGCGGGTCCATGGTCCGAGCGACCGGATCCGTCGCCGACGTAGGCGCGGATACAGTGACCGGTTGCGGGGCCCACACCAGGCAGGAAAAGGATCAGGGGATCATCGCCGTAGAGATTCTCCCACCACTTGCGCGCGTGGGCAGTTAGGCGCTCGACTCTGGCCCTAGACTCCTGAAGGTCAGCGAGGTGTTCGGTGACATCGACGGCCAGTGCATCCAGATCTAGGTGTCCATCCCAGAAGTCTGCCCATCCCCGGGCCGCGGTCTTGATCGCGGTGGCGCGGGCGGGCGTGTCGGCGACATCGCGACTGTGCTCGGCGAACACGGCCGTCAAGGTTGCCGCGCGCGCCGTGCCAGGGAACGGAGGTGGGGCGACCGGCCCACCACCGGGAGGGCTGTTGGCTTCCAAACCTTCAAATACTCAGGTCGGAGAGATGCGTCGGCCACAGTGGGCTACGGCGCAGTAGAGGGCATTCCATCCACAGCGATTTCGTTGAGCTTTACCCACATGGCGCGCAAGGACTGGCTGCTGTTTCGTCGGACGGTGGCAGTCCTTAGACCTCGTCCATCCCAGCGCTCGACCAGCAAATCGCCCTCGCAAGATCGGGTCACGAACACGTCATCGGCCACCCATGCCTCCCCGTTTCTGTACCCGAACATGGCGACCGGCAGCGGTCGTGTTGGGTCATTAACTGCATCTGAATCGTCATCATAGCTACCCATGCAGTGAATTTAGCCCACACAAAACTGGCCGGCACGAGTAGTCGCTACCTATGTTCAAACTTCAGGGTACTCGCCATCACTATGCCGAAACTGGTTCGAGCAAGTCTAACTAACGCGGTCATAGGTGACCGCCAGCGCCGAGAGATACTTTTCGCCGGCTGCCTGAAAGCTAAACCGGGAGAGGACCCTCTCACGACCCTTCAATCCGGCGCGTTCGCGTGCTGCCGGATCAGTCGCCCACATGGCAAGAGAAGCGGCAAAAGTTTCGGTGAAATCTGGGCCAAATTCAACCAAAGTCCCAACCTCGTCGTCGCCTACGGCGTATCGGGCTCCCTCTGTCGCGCTGGACACTACTGGAATGCCTGAAGACATGGCCTCTAGTAACACAATTCCCAAGCCTTCCTCTGCGGATGCAAGAACAAAAACATCAGCAGCCTGGTACAAGCCAGGCAAGGACGTTGGTGAAACGTCCCGATGGATCTCGACTTCATCCTGGAGCTGCAATTGAGCAATCAACTCGTATTCATCCGGCTGGATATCCCCGCGCCCAGCAAGAACCAATTTTTGAGTCAAGCCAAACTTCTCACGGGCAATTTTGTATGATCGGAGGAGGCTCTTAATGTCTTTGCGCGGATCTGCAAGCCTTCCGACGAAGAGAAAGTACGGCGCAATCTTGGGCAAGGCGGCTTCCGCAGGAGAACGATCCGCCGAATGATGCTTGTACGGAACGTATAGATCGGTATCAATGCCAGGAGGAGCTAGCTCGACTCGCGCCCCGACGCGGTCGCCACAGTACTTGAACATCCAGTCGTTAATGACCATGAGGTGCTGTGGGATATATAGGCCCTTTTTATCCAGACGCTCAGCAATGAGCAAGTTCAGCGTCGCAGCGAGCCGCCGAAGGCCTGTGAGGGAGCGGAGAAGTTGTCGACGTTCTAGCGAAACCAGGGTAGCGATTTTTGCTATATGCGGAACTCGCAAGGAACGGAGCATCAAACACTGTGCTGGTGTTCCGAAAACGCCCACTACGGCATCGTAGGAATTCAAAACTTCATCCAGCTCAGTCCGCCTGGTATAACGCATAAATTCGAGCTCTGACCAGTTGGCGCCGACATACGTCACCTGGACACCGGAAACATCGCGCACGGACGTAGTCACCCCACGCAGCCAGGTCCTGGGATTTAAGATTCGTCGGCTTTCTGGCGCCGCATTCCACATTCTCGGCGACACGATTTCTGCGGACCAATCAGGCCGCGATCTAACGACTGTGACAAGGAAGTCAGCGAATGTCGCAAGCCCTCCGCCAGGAGAACGTTCCGTGAGATACTCAGGAACTACTATAGCTATTCTAATGACCTTTTCCCCAATCGAATGTGCCCAACTAATCTCTGATTCTACCCCAAGATTAGCGTTCGTCACTCTCTCCAAAGCGACATATGGCAGAGTCAGAAGCGCTCGTTTTGGCTCTGCCAGTGCTGCCAGGATCTGAGCTGGTTGGCAAGCTTCCAGTTACCTACATGAGGGAAAATCCGGACAGGAAGTCGCCGCTAAAGTTAGCGGCGCCGAGCCGAGCGACGAGGGTCGTTATGGGCCGTTCGGGCTCTCGATGTGGTCCCATGCGTATGGATCGCCGCGGCTGCGCCACGTGATGGCCAGCCCGGCCGGCGGGCCACGTGGCAGCAGTGGAGGTCCAGAGGATGGACTAGGGTCCAGGCGGGCCAGGGGAGTCGCTAGCTTACGAGTAGATCCCGAGCCCAAGGACCTAAGCGAGGATACGGGGCTTGTATCTCTTAAGTACCCCTGTTGACGTGGGGTGGTCGTCGTTTACGGTGGCTTTGGGAGGGGCCGGGGTGGTTCCGGTTTTCGGCTGGGCGTCATGGCCCGTGAAAGAGATCGTCGCCCCCGGCCTGTCTTCCAAGCAGACCCGATTGAGGGAATTGGTGGCCGGAAGAGAACGGTGCGCAGCACCGGGTTTCGTCCGGGCGGGCACCGAATGACTCACAAGCGCGGGAACTGTATCCGACGCTTCCTCAGCAGTCGCGGGCGTGTGAGGGAGGTCGCCGCCGGCGCTCAGAACAGTGCATGACGGTTCTCCCCAAGGATGGGGAAGCCCGGCCTGGTGACTCGGCTGGTGGACCGGCAAAGACGGGTTTTCCTACCGCACGTATTCGATGCGAGGAGGAGAACCATCATGCAAAATCAGGATAAACCCGGCGGAGTCGTGCGCGCAGTGGCGGGTATCGACGCGGCCATCACGGCACGCCACCATATCGCGGTGCGGGAGTTTTTCGACGACGGTACAGAACACCTAAGCCGTTTCACGGTCGACCCGACACTGGCCGGGTTGGAGAGACTCTCGGCGCGGCTGGCCGCAGTTCCGGCACCTGTGACAGCGGTCGTGGAACCGACCTCGATGACCTGGCTGGCGCTGGCCCTCGCGGTCGAACGGGCCGGCGGCCAGATGGAAATGATCGGTGCCCGTCACTCCGCACGGCTGCGCGGAGCCATCATGGGCAAGAATAAACCCGATGTCATAGACTCCGAAGTCCTCACCCACGCCGGAGAGATCTTCGACCCGCCACCCCTGGTCCTGGCACCCCCGGGACAGCTGGCGTTGCGGCGGGCCGTGGTCCGCCGGGCCGGCGCCGTGATTGACGGGAACCGGTATTGGCGGCGGCTGCTGTCGCTGGCGAGGTGGGCGTTTCCCGATGTGTGGACCGCGTTCGCCGGATCCGAATCCACGGCCCTCGCCGTGCTGGGCCGCTGGCCCCACCTCCGTTCCCTGGCATCGGCGCGTGTGGCGACGCTGACGGCTGTGGTCGCCGAGCACACTCGCGATGTCGCCGACACACCCGCCCGCGCGACGGCGATCAAGACCGCAGCCAGGGGATGGGCGGATTTCTGGGACGGTCACCTGGACCTGGACGCGCTGGCCGTCGACGTCACCGAGCACCTCACGGACCTGCAGGAATCCCGCGCCAGGGTGGAACGCTTCACTTCCCACGCACGTCAGTGGTGGGAGCAGCTCTACGGCGATGACCCGCTGATCCTGTCCCTGCCAGGTGTTGGCCCGGCAACCGGTCCCTGCATCCGCGCCTTCTTCGGCGACGGATCAGGGTTCGACAGTGCCAAGAAAGCAGCGAACTATGTCGGCATCACCCCTTCGAACTGGTCCTCCGGGACGATGAACCAGTCCCGCCGGGCCATCAGCAAGGAAGGGCCTGCACCGTTGCGCCTGGCTTTCTACCAGGCCGGCAGCGTCGCCCGGACCATGGATCCCCAGCTGGCCGCGTTCTATCACAGGCTCATGACCGAACACGGCCATTGCCACACCCAGGCCACGATCGCTGTCGCCAGGAAACTGGCCGAACGAACCTGGAAAACCCTCACCACCGGGCAAATGTATGAGCTGCGGGACCTCGAGGGACAGCCAGTCACCAAACGGGCCGCGAAAGAACTCATCGCCTCCCATTACACCGTCACACCCAAGCAACGCAGCCAGTCGCGGTCCCACACGATCGAAGCGAAACGGGCCCGCCTGACACGGTAAGTATCGATCACCGCCACCCCGTTTCTGAGGCCGCCGGCGATCTTCCGCCCCACCAGCCCGGGGATGCAAACCAGCGACCCAACGACCCGGTCCCGTCCCGATGGACGCACTTCCCGTCACCGCGGAACACAGGTGACGGTGCACTCACCCTGCCTGCCGTCCAGAGCTAAAAAACTGTTGACAAGCGTTAGGGAATCTCTTCGCGGTTCATGGGGAATTGGAATCCCTGATGAGTGTCATGCCGCCGTCCGGGCGGCACTTCTCATGAGAATAACTGATTTGTAATTGCCTGGGTTGCGGTAGCCGCGGCCGGTGCGTTTGATGTGTTTGATGGCGGTGTTGTTGGCCTCGACCTTGCCTGTTGTGGCGCCGGTAACGATGAGGACTTCGATCTCGTTCCACCATCTGCAAACGGTCCGGTAGAGCTTTTTCGTCTCGGGCCGCGCGGCGGCCTGAACAAGGACGTGGAGTTCTTCTTTCGCGACGGCTGCGTCGGCGAGGGAGCTCGTGCGGAGCAGTGCCCGCAGTTGTTCTTTGACCTTCCAGACCGCTTCGAGCCTGCCGGTCGGGTCGTCGGCGGCGAAGACCTCGGCCAGGCGGTGTGCTGCGCTGTCGCTGAGGGTGTCGCCGGCGCGCAGGAGCAGCATCCGGTGCGCCCAGGCCTTGTCCACGGTGCGGCCGCGTCGGCCCTTGACCTCCTGGGACAGGTTCTGCCGTGTCTCGGTCATTGCCTGGTTGCCCAGGGAGATGAGGTGGAAATGATCGACGGCGACGCCGGTGCGTGGCAGCCACATCCGTAGCGCTTTGCGGAACGCGGCCGAGGGGTCGATAGCCACGACCTGGACGCCCAGTCTCCATGCCAGTGGGCGGGCGAAGAGCCAGTCGCCGACACCCTTGTGGTCCCGACCATCGACCACGCCCAGGACCTGCCCTGTGTCGAGGTCCACGATCGTGGTCATCCAGGGCTCTTGTCGGATCCAGGCGCTGGATTCCGGGTCGCGGAAGAATCGGACGGACCGGAACCGGTGTTCATCAATGCCCAGCATCCGCGGACTTGTTTCATCGACATCAGGCAGCGTGAGCAGGCAGGCTTCATTCAGCGCGGCCCGTACCATCCACCACGAGACACCGAACGCCGCAGCGGTCTCGGACACTGCCCGTCCCGAGCGGATCACCGCGTCAACGACGTGGTCCCGGAGCCGGCCGGTGGATCGGGCACGGCGCGGGACCTGGGTTGTGGATTCAAAGAACGAGAGCCGTGGGCAGGTCCGTTCCTCGCAGTGCCAGCGGTATTTGGACCAGAGTACTTCCACGGTGCCGGCGACCGGGATGTCCCGTATCCGCTGGACACGTCGTTCCTTCCGCCTGGTCGCTACGACACCGCAGGTCGGGCAGCCAGGTGGCTGGTCGGTTTCGATAATGATCCGGCGGCTCCCGTCGTCCAGGACGGTAGCGGAAATGACGCGGTAGTCGGGCAGGTTGAAGATGCTGGTGGCAGCGTCGGAGGCCACCCCGGTAGGCTCAGTCAAGGCTCGTGGTCCTGTTCCTGGTTGAATGCTAGACACACTCATCCCAGCAGGGCCACGGGCCCTTCTGTCATCTACGACACGAGATCAATTCCCCACCAACCACGAAGAGCCGGATACGGTGCATATTGCGCAGCAACGTAAACAAATTGGGGTCCAAGGGCGATTTTAGGTGACGAGTTGGCGCGGGTCGTACCGAAGTGCTATTCGAGAATCAACTCAACGTTCGCCCCAGTGGATCGGCCGCAAACCTACTTGGAATCTAAGCAAACAGCAGTCAGTACTCAACCCGATTAACACTCGTTACTGCGGACTCATGCAAATTTGGGCTAGTTTTCATGATCAAGTCAAAAACGTGTGACTGACCCGCTGTCGATGCACGCCAACGTTCATACTGTTTCCCTGCATCGTATCGGTACGACAGCCTGCTAGGCGCGGGTAGTGACGCGTATCTTTCTATCGCTTCGGTCCAAGGGCCAATTTTATTTTCCTTTATAAGAACACCACCGCCGTCCGCAATATAGCTGCTCCAGGGTGTAACATCTGCACACATTACGGGCAGCGAAACTGACAGTGCTTCGGCCACCACATGCGAAAAATTTTCGCCGTGTGTGGGAAGGAACATAACGTCATATGTTCTCAGGGTAGGGGCAACTTCGGCGCTTGGAACGGGACCCCTAAAATTGATCGCTATGTGAGCTGGCAACTCGGCTGCCAAGTCCCTGCATTTTGCCGCGTACTCGCGGTCTTCCTCAGGTCCATATATGTCAACAGTGAGCGGATGGGAAACGCCAGCGAGCGCTCGAAGCAGTTCCACGACTCCCTTGACTGGAACCATCCTGCCCATGACAACAGCCCTCAAGCTAGGTCGAGGACTAGAGGGCTCAGCCGCGGTCATCGGTAGGGCGGTATTGTCTTCGGCAACGACTATCTGAGCCGACCTGCCTATCTGGGCGCGAATGTTCTCAGCCTCCTGGATGCTTGAAGCATGCCACAACACCCCACGGCCGCCCCGAAACAGCAGAAAAGCACCTAAAAAGAGCTTTTTCTTTACGCGTTTGATATTCAGTGCTCCCGGACCGAATTCACCTCGGGGTGCAACGACGAAACGCTGTGAGCGTATTAGGCCAATTCTCCACAGGGCTAGTGGAAGAAGCGAATAGACGGGATCAAAGAAACTGTTAGTATATAGAATCCGCGCTTGGAATGAGCGTGCATATCCGAAAGCTTGTAGTCGGCTACGAAGGCCAGGCGACGCATAGTAGACGGTCGAAGCGCCCCAGCGCTGGGCAGAGTTGGCCACTACATCCATGGATTGCGTCTGGCCCAAATCTCTGTCTGACGTCATGACAGCAGTGTCATAGGCTGCAGGGGATTGGGTAACGATAGCGGCCACGGACTTTAGTGCACCCCCACCGAGAAATGCAGGTGGAAAATACGCGCTGAATACAAGGACTTTGACTCTCGTCACTGTGATTACTACCGATCGCTTTCCGATTTGAGCGGGGGCACTCAAATTCCATCTCTACCACTGAGGATACATGTTTACGCTGGCCTGACCCTGATAGTTCAGGAGAGCTGGAAGTAAAGCAGTGAAGGTATGGCCAATGCCGCCACAGGCGTAGATGTAAGTCTGGAGTTCAGTTTGTAGATTATACCCTGCCGACGAGTCTGATCTCATAGAACCGGCTTCGAAGCTCGACCGGTGTCGGCCGGAGAGCATGAAGCCATTTGCCCGTGCCTTTGACGCGCAACCTGATTCTCAGCGCTACAATGATCCGGAGAGCGGCGGGTGTGAGTCTGATTTTGAAACGTGACATCGTCTGACCCAAATCCTCGGACTTTCCAAGGATTGGCACGTGATTCCGTCGGCATTTTCAATACTTTTGGGCTTTATAGTGAAGTTGCCTTAGCGATTGTACGTCTACTTCGTGTTAGCTGCTGATCGGTGACGGCTCTAGCGGCAAGCTTTGGCCGAGGGCCTGCGCCACTTGAAGCAGAGGGTGTTTCGGGCGGACTTGCGGCAAATACCGCATGTTTGGCGGAAGCGGACACCAATGCCATGGACCAGGTTCCGGCAAGGCTTGGGCCCGACGGCCGGCGGGTCCGGGACATCCACCTAGCGTGCTCCTGAGCGCCGCCTCGAGTAGCCCTCTGTAAGCCGACATCAACTCCCCGGTCCTTTTGACGTCATTTCGACTATCCGGGCACCCGCCTCGTCGCGTTCGGCCTCAGCGCTCGCAAGCCGACTTTGACATATGCTCAATTGAACAGTCAAGTGTCCGATCTGTCGGCATGCTTCTGAGTAGGCTTCTTCCAAAGTCATGACGTAGTGACCGTTCTTTGCACGATGACGCCCTTGTCCGTCTTGCCCCGGAATCGAAGTTCGCCTGTTTCGCCATCGAAATAAACGCCAACCTCTCCATTGTCGAGTGAGTCATCTGAGGGTTGTGCGGCGCAGAGCGCTATCCGACGCGCCCCAGTGTGATCGGTCAAGCTAAAACGGTACGCCTTGACGGTCGCAACGGAGCCTCCCGTGCCGGTGTCCCATATCATCGGGCCGCCTACACCTTCCCGGCTCCAGGTCATGGGGGACAGTGTCCCCTCGGCGGCCCCAGAAAGGGTCTCAAACTGCAGCGATGGCCCCGAAACCTCGTTCCCGCTGATTTTCACTGCGCTGAAGAAATGTGCTGGGCCGGACACATCGATGCCCGCGGTAGTCCGGCCAAAGGTGATCATAGCGCCGACGCCCGACGCTGTAGCAGGTGCGCTGAGCCTAATTGACGTCGAGGATTCTCGGGCAGTGATTATTGAGTTGGGGGGGATGCCCGGGCCGCTTATCGGGAGGCCAACGTCCTCGGCCGTAAAGTTGGCGGTCGGGGAGCTCACTGCGGTCGAGCCGTCTGTAGTGGTTACGTCGGTGTAGGTAGTACGCTCACCTATCTGCAGACCATTACCTGCGAATAATCGCTGACGAAATTCCCACCTATTGCCGCCCGTCGCATCGAAAACCGGTGAGTTAGTAAGCGGATTGAGCCTCAACCATGCGGAATCACCAGCCTCATCGCCGCGCACGAGCTCTAGGCGGGTACTCCGAACCGTTTCGAAATAGGCATGACCCGAGGCATCTAAAGATGCGCCCGCCGGACCTCTCAATATCGTACGCCGCGACATACCCTCGTAGAACGTTCCCATTGAAATATTGTTGCTCGCAACATAGTCGATCACAGTCCCGATCATATGCAATTGTGCAGCCGTCAGCGCACCATGCACCAGGAATATGCACATCGAATGATTTGTAATCGCAGTATCTACGCAGGCCTTTACCTCCTCGGCCGAAAGGCCTTGAATTTCGAGGGAAAGAACATCAAATGGGTCTTGTCCACGCACGGCGACTTTACCCTTGGTGCCGCGATAGAACTCATGGCTTCGCCCCATAATCTCGCGAACTTGTGGATTAGATTGGCCGTACGGATATGCGCCAGTCTTGACCTTGACTCCTGGGAATTGGGACTCAATTGACCCAACGGCGCTGGTAACAAGCGAGTGTAGGGCAGCAGCGCCGTTAGCCGCCAAGTACGTCGTATAGGACTCATGCATGACGCCATGAGTGCCGATTTCGTGGCCCTGTTCCACAATCTTTTTAACCTGCGCTGTCGTTATGAAAGAGTCGCCTGGCCAGTCGGGGGCGGGGCCAGGCTTGTCCACATAGCCGGAGGACAGGAAAAGCGTGCCCTTCACGCCCTTGGACGTCAGCAGATCAAAGAAGGCGCCAGCAGTCCCATAGCCGTCATCAAAGGTAAAGGAGACGAAGGCGGACGGCTCCATGCCGCCGTGCATCCGGTGTTGAAACATAGCCTCTGCCGGTGATGCGATCGTGGCAGCCAGGTTGGGAAGTTGCGCTAATGGGATCTTACGGTCGCTGTCCAGTGTTGCCACACCGGAAGCGGCCCCCTTTTCAGCAATAGGTATGTATGCAGGTTGCCGATCTGGAGGCGGAGCCGCATCAGCACTATTCAGTCCGATAGTTGAAAGAGCAGAGATACTTGTGGCCAATGTTCCATATTTAAGTAGTCGGCGACGCATCAAAAGGTCTTTCGGTCCGATGGCCATATTTTGGTTATTCTCTCGCTTGCTATTCATAACAGAACCAACTTTGGATTGCTTGCCAAGAAAGCGATCACTATCAATTTCAGCACCAACTTTTTAGCCTTTCCGACACATGAACACCATCTTGTATAGAAAGTACGGGATGCGGGAATAGCAAGCCACGGTGGAAGGTACCCGTTTAGTTGGCTAGTAGTACTTAGTCACCGCCTTTAAGTACCTTGGTTTTGAGCTCGCGGAATGCTGAGCAGATAGGTAACAGTGGCTACGATCCTGTCAGCAGCGGAGGCTTCATGCGATGGCTGATTGGTTGTCATGGGTTGTCTCTGAATAACTTCGCGCGGTCACGCCGTGCAGGTAACACAGTGCAGCCGTTTACGATATGAGGTCCTTAGACCCCTCGGCCGAATACTTCGCTTCAGCCACGTTGTCCACGACTTCTCCGGTCAGTTCCCTTCCAAACAGGCCGTTGAAGGACTCGATGAAGCCGTCTTCCAGGGCTGATTCACGGTCAATGACTGCAGATACGGCCGGCGCCGTTCGGCCATTTTGATCAATGCGGCGGGGTGAGCGGGGTCCGTTTCACCCCTGAGGTAGGTCCGGGCGGTACCAGTTTCGGCCACAACGTTCTTCATCACGGCTATGCGTCGGCGCCCTTCAAACTATTCTTGCGGGGTGAGGCCGGGAAGCCGCGGCTGTGTTCGCCTACGACATGGAACAGGCGGACATGGCAGCCCTTGGAACTCGTCGGGCTAGAAGTCGGCCATCGCCACGTCAGAGCTTGCGAAGCCCTTAGCCCTTCAACACCGGCCCGTCGCACTCGGGTTGTGACAGATGTTGCAAAGGCACCCTTCGGGCACTCCCAAGCGGGAGGTTTCCTACGGCAGGCATGTGCGGGCAAACTGCATCTCCTGTAGGGCAGGGGTCGGCAGATGCGTGAGGCAACCACGCTCAGGGGTGAGGGGCTTACGACTGATAGGACAGCTGCAACGGCCGCCAGTAGGTGGAGCTTTTTTGGCCACTGACGGACCACACTTCTGTACCGGTCTTGTCAGGCTCAGCAGCGTATTCGCCATAAGACGATGCCACCCAGGAGCGTAAATCGCTTAGCTGGGTAAAGAACAGGTCCGGATGTGCTCGGGCCGCCGCTGCCCGCCCCCGGCTCCCGCGTCGATGCCGCAAACGCGAGAGACCGATTTCATGATCTGCTCGAACGTGCTGCGCAGCGGGAAAAGGAACTATATATGGCGCACAATCTGTTGGGGGTGGAAAAAGTTCGAAATCCTAATGGACGTGGGCGCGACAACTGGCCTAGGTGGAAGCCCGATAACACCGCAATCGTGTATGACAGGCCAGGGTTGTTCACCAGCGCACTCAACTACAGACGTGGATCCCATTGAGCATGCCGGCACAACAGCCCGAGACCTTCCATCCCGGCAGAACAATTGTCAAAAATGTGAAGAAGCAAAAGAGGCCGTGCGGTATATCGCCGCCTCGGTTGGTGCCCGCGCAACAACGGCCAGTATTGGCGCTATGCGATGCCGGTAGCTTACGGAAGCCTGGGCAGCGCTGACGGGGGAGCCTGGTATTGGCCAAGCCGGGAAAATGCGGTGATCAGCAACTTTGATTGAAGGCTGACTTAACGAAAGCCGCGGTTTCGTAAACGAATCGGTAGGCCCAGGACCTCTTCGGATTGCTAAAAGAGAGGACTGGCAATTTTTGCCAGTACGCAATCATTCGCAGGTCATCTTTGTAGCAATGCCGGATAATGGACCGTGCCCTAGTTATGTGAGACTGCATCGTTAGCACGTTTGCGGATTTCCATCCGTTTTCTCGGGAGAGTCGGCTAAGCGCTCGAGCCTCTCCTTGTGTGGTGACGGGATCGGGTGAAAAGCAAATGATACGGTATGCACGCCGCTCGTAACATATATCGGGGTCGGGATTGCCGGGCTGACCTTGCGGTATGGAGAACACTAGAGTGCCCGCTGCGCCCTGGTCCATCAACTGCTCAGCCTGCCACCTGCGATCACCAGCTGGCGCCAACACAAAAAGCACATCGGCACGTTCCGCGGCATCAGTTGCTGGCCTGACGAGAACGAAGAAGCCGGCGGCCGCCCAGAGTATCATCCCCGATGATAAGAGGGCCACCGCTCGGAGAAATTTTTTGTGGACCGGGGGGCGCGCCCTCGATTTCACCTCAGCGCTGCACGTGCTGGTCATACTGTCCTTTATGCATTACGGAATTGGACCCTGAAACCGAGGCCCGCATGGTTCGGCGACGGAATAAGTCTAGCTTGCCCTCTGCATTGGCGGAGCAGTGGTGTGTAGTGGGTGGATCTACGATGGGTGGCAATGCTTAGGTGCGGACAGCGCCTGCCGCGATGGTTTGCAGTGGCACTCAGTGTTGGGGCGGCTATGGGCGTTAACTTGCTTGAGTTGACTCGCCAGGAACACCAAAGAGCGGCTCTCTCTCAGCGACAATGGCAAAGCAGGGATGAGCGAGCCATGCTGCGAATCACTCGTACCCATCCCTGAGGCCGGGATCATCTACAAGTTATGGCTGTTACGACTGATAGATTGCATGAACCCTGTGTTGGCATCGCGACCCCGCTAACCGATCCCTGAATGAGGTGGGGCCTCAGTAGTGATCTTTGGACCTGTAACAAATCCGTCAGGCGACATGAAGCTCTTCGCAATTTTCGCCAGCGCCACCTGATAACTTAGTGCCACATCGATGCCATCGTTGCCCCGCTCCATCCCATGTGAAGCGGTATGTGGTCAACACGACCTCTTTGAGTAAGGAGTCCATCCCTCCTACGGTCGAAATGAACTTTCCTGATCTCCGGGTGCTGGTAAGGTGGGAGCGATTTTCTAAGCTCACATACGGGGGAGGCGCCATGCGCGTTGGTGTTATTGGTCCGATGGATCTGGACAGTTTCGCAGACAATGTTTTCGATTGCCTCGAATCGATGGGAATAGATGCGGTCCACCTCGGAACTCCCCGCCCCGTTTTCCGGTTGAGTAAGCTTTCGGCTGCCTACGACTTCGCGGCCAGAGCGCTCCCTGCAATCGACGAGCGGGTCCAATCGTCGCTTGCAAAGAAGGCTGTGGAGTATGAATGCGACCTTGTCATCAGTACGCAGTCAGAGATACTGCCCGGCACGGTGGCGGATATCCGTGCTGCCGGCATCCCTATAGTTCTGTGGTTCCCGGACGCTGTTTCCAACCTTGGCCGTCAGCTTATGTTCGCGGCCGACTATTCCAGGCTATACATGAAAGACCCACTGCTGGTGGAGAGAGTCGGCTCCGTGACGGGAAAATCCGTCGCGTATCTTCCCGAAGCGTGCAATCCACGCTGGCATAAGCCGGACGAGATCCCCTATGGCACGAAACCCGGCATGGTACTTGCTGGCAATATGTACCCGACTCGGGTTCTGCTACTGAACCGGCTCATTTCTGCCGGAGTCCCTCTACGATTGTATGGTGCTGGGTTCCCATCATGGATGCCTAAGGGTCCGGCCATGAACGCCTACCAGAATGAGTTTGTGGTCCGGAGCGACAAAGCGCAAGTCTTCCGTCAAGCAACGGCAGTGCTGAACAACCTTCATCCTAGCGAGCTCACGTCTGTTAACTGCCGGCTCTTCGAAGCCGCGGGAAGCGGTGCAGCAGTTATTACTGAATACCGGCCTGCCTTGAATGACCTGTTCGATGTTGGCAGCGAGGTCTTAGCCTTCTCTAACTTTGACGAGCTAATGGGTCACTGGCAAGATCTTGCTAGTGACCCGGAGCTAGGTGCCAAAATCGGTCATGCTGCTGCAGTGCGTGCAGTTGCAGAGCACACATATCAGCACCGACTCAGGGTTATCTTGGAGGATGTCGCTTAGCAGCAAGAGACAAAGTCCTCACCCCCCTCATTGGTGCTGGCGATGGCGGCATCCTCGTCTTCATCGCGCAGACAAAGAGCTCCCTTCACCAGCTCGTTCGGTGCCGCAGCTGTAAAATTCCGCTCCATCACATCGTTACGAGCTAGCGTCCTAGACTTCCCAGCTAGTTCCGGTCTCGGAGAACAGGGGTATACAGCGTGTTTCCTGCCGCACGAACGCTTGCATCGGTTCTTGCGCTGATGTCGATCTCTGAAACTTCGTTTGCGATGAACCGGCACAAGGCTGGGTCGTCGGAGTGGATGTCGCCGGTGGTACAGACTAGGTTGGGTATCTCTCGCGTTCCGTTCCATTACCGTGTGTCAATGGCCATTTGTTTCTGCCCACGGACGGCCAGTTAGCGTGCCCGCTGGTGGCCAGTAAACTGACCGGTGATGGCCAACAGATCTGCCCACTGAGTGGTTTGGCGGGGTTGGCCATCCTTGGGTTGGTTAGTTCAGTCGGGTGACTCCTTTTCCTGCGAGGGCTTGGGTGAGGCGGACGGAATCGCCGCTGGTCTGGCAGACGTGGGCGTGGCGCAGGAGCCGGTCAACGGTGGCGGTGGCAAGGGTTTTGGGCATGAGCTCATCCAAGCCGGCGGGGTGTAGGTTGGAGCTGAACGCGACGGACCGTTTTTCGTAGGCTGCGTCCACGACCCGGTAGAGCCCTTCGGTGGCGTCCGTGGCCACCGGCAACAGGCCAATATCGTCAATGACCACGAGCTCGGCGCGGAGGGATCCGGGCGACAGCGCGGGCGACGCTGTCATCGATGCGGTGGGCGCGGATGAGCCTGAACCAGCGACCCGCGTCCCGGCTTCGACGGCTTGCTGGCCGAGGGCTTCGAGGAAGAACGTCTTCCCGGTCCCGGAAGGTCCGCAGACGACCAGGTTTTCCCGCCGGTTGATCCATTCCAAGGTCCGCAGGGCTTGCTGGGTCGGGGCCGGGATGGAGGGCGCTGCCGGGTCCTGTGCCTCGAAGGTCTTCCCGGTCGGGAACCCTGCTGCTTTGCGGCGGGAGCCGAGCATGGACCGGGCCCGGCCGGCGGCTTCTTCGGTGAAGAGGGCTTTGATGATCTCGGTTGGTTCCCAGCGCTGGGCGCGGGCGGTCGCGATCAGGTCCGGTGCGAGTGCCCGGGCGTGGGGCATTTTCAGGGACCGCATCAGGGTCTCCAGGTCCGCCGGCAGCGGCGGAGCGGCGGTGCTGGTCGTGGTGACGGGGCTCATCGGGCCTCCTCCGTGGCGGTGTTCTTGGTGATGGTGTTGGGTGTGGTGTTAAGGGCTGGGTTGCCGATCGCGGCCCACGCGCCGGTTCCATGGGCCAGCGAGGTCGCTTCGTTGGCGGTGTGGGTGGTGGTGCGGCGGATGTTGGCATTCAGGATCGAGGCGAGGACCGGATGCGCAAAGCGGCCGTGGAGTGCGGCGTCGCCGAGGGCGCGGTCGACTTGGTCGGTGCCGGCGATTTTGGCCAGGGTGACGGCTTCGGCCATTTTCACGTTCATCCGGGCCGTTCCGGCGGCGGCGCCCTCGATCAGCCAGGTTCTGGCGCCTTCGCCGATCGCAAGGAAGGCTGCCTCATCGGCGCTGCGGGCCCTGACCTCGTAGTCTCAGGGGGACCCTGGTCTTGGTGTGGGAAGTGTTCATCGTTGATGGCGGGGCTGCCGGGCCGTGCGCGGTCCTGGCGGGCGACTTCGACCGGACCGCCGGTGCCGTGGTGGACGATGATGACCTGCTCGCCGGGCCCGGCACCGTGGGTGCGGACGAACACCCGGGCCCGAGCAAGTGGGCCGGGACGGAGTATGGGGCGTTTTCGAAGGTGACCATCGGCGTGTTCTCCGGGACCCTGCGGGCGAGACCGAACGCGACCGTGTGGGCAGTCTCCGGGATCCGGTGCAACCGCGGGGCTTCCTCAACCAGCATGGCCGCGGGTTTACGCCGCGTCACCCGGTGCTCACGGTGATTGACCTCGTCCATGAACACCAGACAAACGGCCTCAAGTTCCGCGAACGTGGCGTATTCACCGCGGAGGTTGGTGACTTTAGGCTGAGGTCAGCCTTGGCGAGATTCACGGACGCTTTCACCCCGCCTTTGGTGGTCGGGACCGCGGGCTGACAGGTCAGCACGGTCACCCCGTAGTGCCGGGCGAAATCCAGGGTCTGCTGGTTCCTCACCGGGACCCCGGCAACATGGGCGGTGGCGACCGTCTTCTCGTTGTCCGTGAGCACATACGTTGGTGCTCCGCCGAGGATCCGGAAGCACCGGTCCAGGGCCGCGAACACGCTCGGCGCCGCCCGGTCCTTCAGCTGGATCACGACGCGGAACCGGGAGAACGCCAGCCAGGCCACGAACAAGATCGTCTTCACCCCGCAGATCCGGGCCCGTCGCCGAAGTCGTACTGCAACCACATCCCCGGCTTGGTGATCCAAGGCCGGTGGACGCGGGTACGGCCCAGCCGCCTTGCCGCTTTGACCTGCGCAGTCGAGCGGCGGGTGGACCGTTCCGACCACCTGTAGCCCAGAGCGAGGAGCTTCTCGTGGGCCTTATCGGCGTGGATACGGGCCTTGGAAGTCTCGTCCATTCCTCGATCTTGGGCAGGTACGGGTCGGTGAACCGGCCGCGGGCCGCGGGTTCCCCGATCGGCCGGCCGGGGTCGCGGGCCTGGACGTGTTTGGCAACAGTGTGGTGCGAGCAGCCCGTGAGCTCCGCGGTCGCCCGCAACGACCTGGTCAGATCCCAGGCAGCAAGACTTTCCATGATTTCTCTGTCAGACTTCATACAGGGCCGCCTCCTGGTTCGCTTGCTGCGCTTAGACACCGTCGTCAAACCCCAGGGAGAGGCCCCCACCGCATAAGGACGCTGTCGGTTCAGTAAGGAAGTGGGCAGATCTCATGGCCACCGGCGGGCAGTTTTAATTGCCGTCAGTGGGCACTTTCGTGGCCGCCTATGGGCAGTTTTTCATGGCCGCTAACAACCGTGCTGGCTTCCAGGGGAAATGATCTTGCTTGGCCGAACTTGTAGCCTTCAGGTCACCGCCGTGGACCACCCTTGGGCACAAGATCTGTGATCACCTGCTGGTAGATCATTTGGGATTGAAGTCCCCGGGCCAGATATGCAGCAGAAACAGTTCGGCACAGATACTTGTTTCTCTGTCTCTGCTCCAGTTTTGCGCTGGTAACCCAGCGTTTTCAACGTCACCCCGGAATTCTTCGCAATTTGCGCCAGCCCCGCCTTACCTCAAAGGGCACGTCGATGACATCTTGGCTGAAGGCCGTCGCAAAGCACGTGGCAATGCCGGCGGTATTCCACAGGCAACAGCTGGATTAGAGCTAACAAAACCAGGGAAGCCCCTCTCTGTGGTTACTTCCGAACCGGCTGGGGTTGCGCGAACACTTCTGGAACCTCGTCTACGAACTGCCGCACCACCCCCTCCGCGATATAGTTTGAGTAAGATTTTGAGATATGGTGCCGGTCGTAGTACATCAGAACGCCGTCATGAACAGCCGGGCAAACCCCGCTCACGCAGAAGTGGTGGGTCAGATCTATGGAGTGGAAGTTCTCGTTCGCATTATCGAATGCCCGCGCCGGGTCGACGGTCTCTAAGAGCTCCGCCTGGTCGATCGCGCACTTTTCCGCGTCGGTTTGATTTTTCCACACGCATGCGTTCTGGTAGAAACCGAAGCGGGGGTTGTCGCGGACCGCAATGATTTGCACACCGCCCGCGGCGATCTCCTCCCATTGCTTGGTGTCATGGAGGTAAACCTCCTCTTCCGCGCCGCTTCCTGAACTAGATGTCTTGGTGGAGTTCATCACAAGCACATCTGCATTGGTCTCGGAAACAACAGCCGCAAGGTCATCCTGCCCAAATCGCGTGACTACACGAAAACCCTCTTGCTTTCCAAGCTTGTCTATAATGTCGTACCACTGTGCGGAATGGGATGCCCCTACCATGACGATCAACTTTTCTGCGTTCGGATCGCCGCCGATGCAGTTCCGCGCAAGGCAGTCTATGCCCGTGGGTCGGTTCAGATCGATCGTGACAAAAGCCTCTAGCGGTATCTCGGTGTCGTCTTGGATTGTGAGTGCCACCGGCAGGTCGACATGGTCTATGCTTCCCTTCTGACCAGCTGCGGCATAGACGATTCCTTGCCGTAAAATCAGGCCAAGGCCGACCACGGCCATTACGAAAGTAAGCTGAATAATCAGCCGCCGCACGGGCCAATTGATTGGGCGCTTGTTTAGCGGGTCTTCTACAAACCGTTTAGTAAGTACGGCGAGCACAACCGCAATTGCAATGACGACGACTCCGCTCAATAGGTTGAGCTGGGTTGTGCCCAGCAAGTGGTGCGTGAAGACAAGGACGGGCCAGTGCCAGAGATAAATTGTGAATGAAAAGCTGCCGAAGTGGACGAGCGTCTTATTGGAAAGGGCCTTAGTAACGGCAGTCGGCTCAACTGATGCGCGTCCTGCCGAAATCAGTACGGCAGCGCAAAGCACTGGGATAAGAGCTACCCATCCTGGGAACGGGGCGACCGCGCCCAGCGTCAGGCCAAGGGTAGCCAAGATGGCTACCGCTGTGATGGTTAGGATGTTCCAAAGCACCGCACTTGATGCCTTTCCCAGCGCTGTTAACTTGGGGTAGACCATCGCGACTAGAGCCCCGGCTAGGAATTCCCAAAGGCGAGCGAACGGGTGAAAATATGCTTCGTTGGGTTGGACTTGGGTGAGATACAACGAGAACATGAGGGAAGTCGCCGCCATGGCAGCAGTCCCCCAGATAAGCGGCTTGACTGACTCTCTGCGGCGGGCGATGAATGCCAGAAACATGATGATGAAAGGCAAGACCAAGTAGAACTGCATTTGAATTGACAATGCCCAGAACTGCTGGAACTGGCTAGGAGGTGCCTCGCGCGCGAGGTAGTCAGCACCCATCCGGATAAGTTCAAGGTTTTCCAACTGGGCAGCGCTCGCTGCAAAGTCGTTAACGCCATACTTCCAGAGCGGGGCTGGAACAAATACGAGTGTCAATGCCAAAGTTAGGAATAGAACCGTGTATGCGGAAGGGAATACGCGCTTGAAGATTCGTGACCAGAATTGAGTCGGGCGCACCATGCCAGTCGCGGCAAGGCTGCGGAGGAGTGTCGTCGTGATCAGGAACCCGGAGATGACGAAGAATACGTCGACACCGCCGGAGACGCGGCTAAGCCAGATATGATAGATCATGATGAGAAGTGCGCTGATGGCACGTATGCCCTGAATATCATTTCGGTAAAACGACTCCGAATATGAGGCGAATAATGACCGCCTGGGGTCTCTCGGTTCTGACCGCGTTTCGATTGCCACTTGACTCAAAGCCCGACTCACCATTTCGTTATGTTCCCGCCCCCGGACAATACGGAATACAGACTACCCCAGGTGTTTAGGCTCCCTGTTTCCGCGTGGCTGTTACGTGGTGTCGCACCAAAAAATGCCGAAGTGTGGTTCGACGGCTTTTGACCAAGGCTACTCGTAGCATCAAGCCCCGCCGACGGCAGTAGCCTCATCACCGGCGACGCGATAGCCGCCTAAGGGAAGGGGCAAGGGGAACCGCCCCCGAGTTATGGTTGCCAGGGCATCTACTTTGGCCGTGGATTTTACCTGGACAGATCAACCTGCGCACGTCGAAATGTCGATCACATCGTACATGGGATTCGTACAAATTCTCACCTGCCGTGCCACGCCGAGACTTACGTGGCCAATGGGACGCACGCCGCGCGACTCGTCCCAACGGCTGAAATTTTAGATGCAGCGGCCGCCGCCTTCCAGGACGGCGGAGACGGGCGGCACTGCTAGTGCGCTGCATCTGCAGCGCCGTACTCTCGGACTGGAAGCGACGGCCTGCGGGTCATCGCCGACCATGAGACGGTAAGGCCAGGCAGGAACAGTTGTACTACGGCATGGGGACGCTAGCGGTGATTGGGTAAAGTAGAAGTCGTTCTTTAGCCTCTCATGGGTGGCTGAGCAACGTTGCCGATACAGGGGAGCGGTAGTCGTTCGATAGGACGAAGGCAGCGAGGCGGAAGCATAAGTAGGTTTTCAGTCCTACTCTACGGGGGTCGCTGACCATGTGGCGATGCCGTCTACTCCTCCTACGTTAATGGACGCCGTCCCGCCAAGCACCCAACCTTCCAAGGAAATGTCCATGGTGGTAAATGGCGCGCCTGAAATGAACGTTGATGCGTGAACGTGTCCATTAAACTCACCCGAACATACTTGGGTCATATAACTGGACGCAGCGAGCTTCAGCACTGTCATGCCCGATGAGACGAGTTTGCAGTCCAGGCTGAGAAGGAGTTTCCCCGAACTTGGGAACCTTACTGTCATTTTCAGGTCCGGACTGATAACCACATATCCTGTGCTGGCAATGGGATAGCTGGCTGCGGTCCCGGTTCCGAAGTGTTTGACCTGCACCCCGACGCGGTTGGGTTCCCTGTTGGGCGCCATGGGTATTGCTGCCGGGATGCGCGAAGGTCCGCCGGCAGAGGTCCACAACGACAGTATCTTGGCGGGAATTGCGGTAGTGACTGCGGTCGTGTATAACTCCCAGACCGCGTAGTCGCCAACTAGTGGGATAGCTGCTGCGTCTATCACGTCCCTCACGAGAACGCCGTCAACGTACATGGAGACAGCGTTGCGGATTCGGTCTACGGTCACTTCCAGATAGCGGATACCGGTAAGGTCCCCCACGCTGATGCTTGTGTTGTTCACCTCGCCTCTCTCATACCGGGCGTTGCTGACCGAGCCGTTGGGGCTGACGATATTATGGACGCCTGCGGGGACGCCGTTTGAGCCGCCGACCCATGAGTTTTGTGGGAGGACAAAAACCACGCGCCCGTTGGTGTTGGATGCAAACTCAACCACGAGGCCGATGCGGTCGATGCCGCCGGCGAATGGTCCGGCTTGCATGTAGACGCCGCCTTGTCCGTTGTGGGGGGGTGTGTAGCTGATTTTCCCGTCTGTTATGACTGGAGTCGCATAGCCCCACGTTTTTATTGCTTCACCAGTGGACATCGCTGTGACTGGTCCGTTGGCGAAGTCTCGGGGGTCCAGGTAGGCTCTCATCTTCCCGGCATAAGTGACCGCTAGGTCAGGAAGTTGGGCGGGGACAATCTTTCCATCCGCGTCTAAGGTTGCCACACCAGAAGGTTGAGCCTTTTCAGCAATCGGAATATAGGTGTTAGGTGCAGTCTCATCGCTGGTGCTGGCTTGGCCGCTGTCAGCACCTATTACTGATATAGCGGAAGCCCCTGTGAGCGCAGTTATCAGGGTTCCTAACCGGAGCAACCCTCGGCGCTTGAGGCCGGACCTGAGCAGGGACGCCGATGGCTCCTCATAACTAATTTCTTTGACCATGCTCAGAAGTTATTTGCCTGAAGTCGTTTTGACCACCGTGTCAATTACGCGTCTTTCGGCAAAAAGAATACTCACATGGTGGGAAGCGCTACTCGACTCTGGCGGTCGCGGGCGGAGGACCATGGAACATGGCTAGGTGAACCGTAGAACCAGGAGCCCGGCCGCCAGGAGGGGCATTCAGCCGCACCACGGCGCGAAACGTCAGAAAGCAGAGCATTACCAGGGGGAGGAGCGGCCAGACCAAGTAGGACTACTCCTCCCCGGTTAGGGCCTAGGAGGCTACTGAATTACGTGGCTGTGGGGCGGGCGGAACGCCACCAATGGGCCGTTTAGCGGCGTGTTCTGGTCAGCACCTTGGGTGCAACAACGGGGTCGTTCCGCCCGCTTGGTTTCATTCTGCCCCTGATATGTGGCGCCATCCAGGGGTTTTTTGATGGGCCGGGTTCGGGCGGTTGGTTCATCCCAGCGCCCATGAGCCCTCGTTACTGGTCAGTCCGAGGTTGAGCAGTCGTCGCAGGTTCAGTCCCGCGATCCGGGGCTGGAGTCAGGCGTTGTTTCGGCTGATGCTGCGGTGCCGAACGCGGCGGTTGCCGCGGGTTAGCCAGGCCATGGACCGCTCGACCATCGGCCGGTGCGTGCGGTAGTCGTCCTGGAAGGCCGGATCCGAGGCGCGTTGACGGTGTTCGCGCTGCAGCGCGTCGTGTTCGTGGAGTTCGAGTTTGCGTCCCCGCGGTGAGGCGGTGCACCGGGCCCGGAGTGGGCAGCCGGTGCAGGCGGCGCCGAACGTAACCCGCCGTTTGACGGTGATGGTCTTGGTGATGCCGTTCGGGCAGGTCCCGGTCCCGGCCGCTTCATCGACGATTAAGTCACCGAGGGTGAACCCGCCTTCGATGGCAGGGCGCAGCGGCCATGGCTTGATCACGGGGTTATGGCCGGTGCGGGCGAGAGCGGCGAGCATCTCCCCGGAACCGTAGGCCGAATCGGCCAGGACGTCCACGCTGGTGTTGGTGATCGCGGGATCCATGCCGATCAGCCGGGCACCGACGGCTCCGTCGCTGTTCTCTGGAACCGGAGGCCTTGGTCAGTTCCGCGGCGGTGATGAGCCCGGTGTCAGGCTCGATGACGATGTGTGTTTGAATCCGCCCTTCTGGCGGGCCCGGGTTTTGTGCGCGCGCCGGGTGTCCGGGTCCACGGTGGAGATCAGCCGGTCCGGGGCGACCTTGCGGGCGATCCGCCACCTCCCATCCCTCCCGTCCGAGTCCTCAGCCGGTTCCACGTCCTGCCCGGCAACCAAGGCCAGCAGCGCATACGCATCAGCGGGCTTACCCTCCAAAGTTCCGGGATCGACCGCGGCGAGCAGGGCCAGGGCGTCGGTGACCAGCGCGGAGATCAGCCGTCTTTGGAGTCCTGGTCCTCCCAAGCGATGTCCGGTTTGCCGGTTTGGGTGTAGCCATGCCCCCTCGCGTGGGTGGCGACCAGCTCCTGTCCGTCGGGAACGTCGCGGCCGAAGCGGCGGACCGCGTCGATCAGCTGCGTGATCGTGTCTTGCCGAGCGACGGCGTCATCAAGGACCGTTGAATCCCTGCCCGGGGGCGCATGCCCTGCAGCACCCCGGTCTCGGCGCTTCCATGATCCGGTGCGGGTTCTTCGATGCCGCCAGCCGCAGCCGCCAGTAGGTCAGCGTGCTCGGATGGAACGCCGTGTCGGTCAGCCCATAGCCGCACGCGGTCTTCCACCGCAGATCAAACTCGTTGTAGGAGGCGATGATCAGCTCCTTGATCACCGCGGGCAGGCTGTTGACCACGGCCGGGGCCCTGACCCCCATCTTCCTCTGGATGGTCCCGCTGGCGGTGATCGCCGTCGTAGTCCTTTTCTTCGTCAAGGAGAAGGCACTTGCCATCACGGTGGAACACGACGTCCTGTCCGAATCGATCAGCGAAGGCAACATCGTGATCACCGCCGACGACGATGAGGTTGCCACCGCCTCACGGTAGTGACCAAAACACCGAAGTTGCCAGATTGCCCCGTTGATTGCCGATAGCTGGAGAGATCGCGGGCTGTTGCTGTCCGACACATAACAGGGCAGGCCGAGTTAGGAACTTATTAGGACCCTCGTAGACCTGCAGATGGCCTCGCGCTTCTGCCCAGCGCTGGGGTTCAGCTTTCTACGACGTCCGTGGTGAATTTCACGACGTCTACAGCCGTATAAGCCACAACAGCCTGGCGCACAAGCTCGTCCCGGAAGTTGAAAGTCCCATCCATAACGCGGGACACCGCTCCAAACCTCGGACACGGTTCCATGTTCCGGACAGAGTGATACTCGACGAGTTGGAAATCGAAACATCCACGATGTGAGTGCTCCGTCAAAAGTCCGTACTGCCACGACTTGGCTCATGATCGAAATTCATATGCGCACTTTCCGGACCGTTGTTTGCGAGGATTGCCAGCAATCTTGATCCAACCTTTGAGAAAGCTTCAGCAAGCCTTGAGGCTGTCTGTGTCAACTGGGTACAAAAGACTTGAAGGAACAACATGTTGAGAAAACTGCTCCAAGCATTCCTGCCCCGTCCCGGCAGTTGCCACTACTGCCGAATGCCGCTCCCCAGGGACCAAGCTGACTTTTGCTCCAATCCCTGCCGAGACGAGTGGGATTACTATGTGCACTACTAGCGTCGAAATGGGGTAGGCCACTTCTCGTGTGTTAAGCGTGGCCCAGTCTTATGTTTAGATCATGGACAGCAAGACAAGACTCCAAGCTGCCTTATTCGGCATCAGGTCTGGCGTCGTATGGGTTGCTGACGACGCCATTGTGACCCGCCGGCATGGTGACATTCTTGTGGAAGGCTGGGTTGGCCACCGGGTAGTTTCAGTTCTCGTTCGCCGGCACAGCACTGGAACTGCGCGGGCCATCTGGGAGAAGCTCAATGAGCTTGCCGTGGATGACGAGACCACACTACCGGTGCGAACCCCGGACAAACATTCGTTAACACCTCGAAGGCGGCGACGTTATAGGCACTTTCTCTGACCGGCTGAGAGGTAAATGCCTTTCCCGTTCCCTGTCGTAGTCCTATCGGACCTACCGGTCTTATGGGCCCGCTATGCTGGGCCCATGACTATTGGGGGAACTGTCGGCGCAGTCGCGCCTGCCAGAAAAAAACTCGCACTGCACCAGCTCACAGGCATCCGGTTTATCGCCGCGCTATGGGTCGTGCTGTTCCACTTCCAGTTCCAGATTCTGGGGATTCTGCCTGAGGCTGGGAGCCTCAGGGGGGTGTTCAATGCCGGAGACATGGCTGTTGACCTGTTCTTCGTGCTGAGCGGATTCATCATCAGCTACCAGTACATGGGTAAGTTCACTTCCGGGGCAGGGGACTACAAGTCATTCTTGTGGAAGCGGCTGGCAAGGATATACCCCGTACACATCGCCATGCTCGGCGCTTTCGTGCTGTTGTTGGTCGCAGGCAAGGCGGTAGGTGCTAGCGCTGGTGATCCGTCGCTATTCACCATGGGGGGTGCCGTCAAGGAGGTCCTGCTGATCCGAGTATGGTTCGGCGCGGATCTGGGCTGGAACTACCCGGCATGGTCCCTCAGTGCGGAGTGGTTGGCGTACCTCCTCTTCCCCTTGATTGCGAACGTCGTTGCCTACGTCAGCGACCGCGGCCGGGCTGCCGTGCTGGCTCTGATGGGCTTTGTGGTCTGTGTCCAAGGTGTGGCAGCGTGGATCACAGGAAGTGACATGCCGATCCCCGTCGTGCGCGTTCTCGTTGGCTTCACGGTCGGTGTCGCGCTCTATTGCCTTTCACGGGACAAGAGTGCTTCAGTGAATGCGGGCTGGGTAGGTGCGTTACTCCTTGTTGGCCTCATCGTTCTCACTCCGGTATTCTCAGGAAGCCCCGCTCGATCCACAGTCGGGACTGCGCTGTCGGCCGGTGCGATCTACCTCCTCGCTACCGGGTCCGGCCCCGCCGTGCGGTTTCTGGGCTCGAAGGCATTGGAGTATGGAGGTCGGATCTCGTTCAGCATGTATCTCACGCATGTCTTTGTGATCATCGTTCTCGCCCGTATCTTTGAGGCTGACACCTGGGCTGATCGCCCCCTAGTCCTGAGGCTCGCAGTGGTGATAATCCATATAGGTCTCGCTGTCGGTGCCGGCTCTGCGGCCTACCACCTAGTGGAGAAACCTGCTCACAGCTACTTGACTGAAGCGTTGAACCGTAGACGTGCAAGCCGCAACCAAGCCGGCGGCAAAAGGGTGTCCTTGCAAGATGATTAACCGAGGACTAAGCTCCCATTCTCCTTTACAGGCATTGGGCCTCAGTCGTGCGCGCCGCGCGGGTCGTGGTAATCACCGACGCAGAGGCGGATCTGTGCATGAGTGCCGCCACGATCGACCGCCGACTGCCCCATGAACGGGCGAGGACGCCGCTGCACCGACGCTTCCACACCGAGCCCGGGTCGTTGCTGAGGGCACAGATCCCTATCCGGACCTGGGCCGGGTGGGACGACGCTGCACCGGGTTTTGTGGAGATCGATCTGGTCGCCTACTAAGGTGGCACCGGCCAGGGCGAGTTCTGCTGCACGCTGACCGTTACCGACATCACCAGAGGCTGGAGGGTGATTCGGTCCGTGCGCCACAAAGCCCAGAAGTGAGCTCTACCGTTACTGCCAGGAACACCAGATCACCTTTACCCAGTCCCGGCCCGGCAACAAGAACGACGCCGCGCACGTGGAGCAGAAGAACTGGTTCCGGGTCCGTGAACTCGTCGGCTACCGTACTTCCCTGACCCTCACCCCGTCCACGTACATGGAAATAGCACTTGGGGGCTCGGGCCACAGCAACCTCGAGGTATCGGGTGCCCGTAAGGTCGCCAACACTTGCTGATGCTGCTTACTTCGACGCCCTTGTGCCGGGCGTTTCTGACCATCCCGCTGGTGTTGACGATATTGTGGACGCCGTTTGAGCCGCCCAAGCATGAGTTGAGGGAGGACAAAAACCACACGCCCGTTGATGTCGAATGCAAAACTCGACCACGTAACCTATACGGTCGATGCCACGGGTGAACGGCCCGGCCTGCATGTTGACGCCGCCCCGCCCGTTCTTCGTGTGCGTTGCTTATCTCCCCAGTGGTGCCAGCGACGGCGAATCCCCAGGTCTGAACTGTCTCGCCGCCGGACATTTGCGTAACCGGCCCCGTAGCGAAGTCGCCGGGGTCCGGATGGGCGTCTATCTTCCCGGTAAGGGTCTTCTTGCCGGTGTTCAGAATCGTGTCAGACGCTATGTGCATTTGTCGGGATGTGTTGGCTGATCATCTCCGCCTACAACGACGCCCTGACCCCCATCTTCCTGTGGATGGTCCCGCTGGCGGTGATCGCCGTCGTCGTCCTCTTCTTCGTCAAGGAAAAGCCGCTCGCCACCACGGTGGAACACGACATCCGGTCCGAGGCGATCTCCGAAGGTAACATCCTCATCACCGCCGACGACGATGAGGTTGCCACCGCCTCACGCTAGGGCTCCTGATTCATAGCCGTCTCTTGCGGGTCATGGAGAGATGCAGCGCCCACGCCGTGAGCAGGAGCAGGACCAGCGACTGGACGCCAAGCAGGCCGATATCTGTGAGCCACTGCCCGGCACTGGGTTCGTAGAGCTGGTCCACTGTCGGTGCCGGGGGTCGCTGCAGCCCGACTGTAGCGGCCGTCGCCGCGTACCCGAAACGCGTCGGCAGCAGCCAGGAGACCTGCTCGATGCCGGCACGGCCGGCGATGGTGAACAACCCCCCGCACAGCACCAGTTGCGCCATCACCAGTGACACGAGTGCCGGCATGGTCTGTTCCGTCGACAGGGCTGCTGCGGACACGGTGAGCCCACCGATTGTCACGGTGACCCCCACCGCGGCCACCGCCACGGCCACCTCCAGGAGCCCGTTTCCGAGCAGCAGCGAATGATCGGGCCCGGGGTGTCCAAAAAGCGCAAGGACAGTGAACAGTACGCACTGGGCGCCGACCAGCAGGCCGAGCACCACCACTTTGCTGAGCAGGTAGGCCCATGGTGACAGCCCGACGGCGTGCTCCCGCCGGTATATGGGCCGTTCCACCACCAGCTCCCGCACGGAGAGGGCCAGGCCCATCACTGCTGCACCCACTACCAGGACCATGAGCTTTTGCTGGATCTGGGACAGGTCGCCCTGCGCCGCGCGGACGGAGAGTCCCGCGCCGCCCGGAAAGGTGTGCGCCAGCAGCGCGAGCAGCACGGGCATGCCCACCAGGAGGGCAACGAAGAGCCGGTCGGCCGCAACCACTGCCGCGTTCCGCCGGATCAGCGTCAGGAGCTGGCGCAAAGGTGCCTCCCGCGGCGGTGGCGGCGAGTCCGCGGCGGGAACCGGGGCGTCAGCCGCACCCGTGCCGCCCCCGTAGGCCTTGCGGGCAGGGGAGCGGGCGTACCTGCGGACCCAGGTCTGGTCCTCAAGGGCAGCAAACGCGGCCGGGTAGTCCTGCACGCCGAAGAACGGGAGCACGTCCCCAGGTGGTCCAAAAAACGCCACCCTCCCGCCACGGGCGAGGACGAGGATGCGGTCGCACTCACTGAGGGCCAACACGCTGTGCGTTACAACCAGGATCACCCGGCCGGCGTCCGCCAGGGAGCGCAGGCTTCGCATCACCTGCAGGTCCAGGCCCGGATCGAGCCCGGAAGTCGGTTCGTCCAGGAAGATCAGCTGCGGTGCGGTCAGCAGCTCGAGCGCAATCGAGGTCCGCTTGCGCTCGCCGTCCGAAAGCGAGTCGATGCGGTGATCAATCCGTTTCGAGAGGTTGACCTCGTCCACCACGCGGTTGACCCGGTCATCGCGTTCGGCCTTGCCAGTGTCCGGTGGGAGACGAAGCCGGGCAGCGAACTGGAGCGCGCGGCGGACGGTCAGCTGGCGGTGCAGGATGTCCTCCTGCGGCACCAGCCCCACCAGGAAGCGGAGCTGGGCGTACTCCGAATAAAGATCCCGGCCGTTCCAGGTCACCTTTCCCCGTGTCGCGGGCCGCAGCCCGGTAAGGGCTCCCAGCAGCGTGGACTTGCCGGCCCCGGACGGCCCGATCACTGCGACAAGCTGGCCTGCAGGGACGGTCAGGGACAGATCGTCGATCAGGTGGTCGCCGGATTTGGTGGTGATTTCCAGGTGCCGTGCACTGAACACAGGCCGTGTCGGCGCCGGATTGAGAAGGCCTGAACCGTCCCACGTCAGAGTGCACGTGCCAACCCCAATAAGGTCACCGGCGTGCAGCGGCGTTGCTCCCTCCACGCGCTTGCCGTTGAGAAAGGTGCCATTGAAGCTTGCAGCGTCGCGCAGGACCGCTCGTGCACCTATCTCGACGACGGCATGGCGGCGTGAGACCAGCGGGTCATCCACCGTGACATCGCAGGAGCGCGACCGTCCAATGGTCAGCACCCGCGGCGCAGTGGCCGGCCCGGTTGCTTTTGGCTCAAGCTGCAGCTCGGGCCCGTCGACGTGGCCCAACCGGAGGCGAAGCCCACCAGGTGGAAGGGGCATCGGCTGAGTCATCGCCCGGTCCGGGCCAAGGACCCACGTGCCGTTGTGACTGGCCTGGTCCGCCACCCACCAGTGGCCGTCGGAGTGCCTTATTTTGAGGTGCTCGCGGCTGACACGGTCGTCATCGAGGCGCACCTGCGCGCCCGCGTCCCGTCCCACCCGGACAGTCTCGGATGGCGTGAAGCTCCATTCATGCCCCCCGGAGCGGATGATCAGGCTCGTCCCCTCGGCTGACGGCTGAAGCTGGTCCGGCATGGCATGTTCCTCACTTTGTTCGAAGAGACCCGGCCACCTGGTCGAACACTGCGGTCTGCTGTTCGAACAGTGGCGACGGAGCGAAGAACACCAGCAGCTGGACCGGAACGGTCTCAACAACAAAGACGTGGACCTGCAGGGTGACTGTGGCGGACAGGGGCAAGGTTCCCTCCATGCCCTGGGCGCGGACCTGTCCCAGGGTGACCGGCCCCCGGTCCACTAGGCGCGCATCCCTGCCCGGCAGCAGGGCTTCGGCGGTGTCCACTCTCGCTGCCGGGCTTTGCCCGCTGAGCCCTGCAGGCTGATGGTAGATGGCCAGGCCGACGACTTTGCTGGGTTCGGCAGCGGTCCGGGCAGCCCTCTCCAAGGCATTCGGTTCATCGGCAAAGAGGGCTGTGAGGTCGGCGCTGGACATCACCGTGAGAGTGCTGTTGCCGGCCTCGCGGGTTCTAATGGTCCAGCTCTCCGGGACCTCCAAGGTGTAGGGAATGGCCTCGGTGCTTAGCGTTTGCGGCCCCTTCTCGGCCAGAAGCCCCGGCAGCACCAGCCCCGCCAGGAGCAGGGCGACGGCGAGTCCCGCCACGGTCAGCCAGGTAGCGGCCGACCTGGCCCGGGTATTGAGGCGATGCCGGTGGTGGGATCGGCTGACCCGGCTTTTTTTGGGGGCTGGCGCAGTTCCGGGGGCGTCAGGGGAAACCGGTTCGGCAGCAAGCGGTGCGGCCTGTTTTTTGCCGCCCGGCGGACGGATGCGGGGACCGGCGGCGGCCGGCTCGGACATCATGCCGATGAGTGCTCCGCAGGTAGGCGGGCGATCATCCGGCAGTTTGGCCATGCCGGCCCGGATGGCCTCCTCGACGCCGGCGCGGATCTCCGGCCGTTCGCTGCGCAGCAGCGGCGGTTCCTCAACCATGTGCGCCCAAAGCTGCGCCGCGTCGTCGTCGTGATCAAACGGCGGGTGACCCGCGAGCAGCGTATAGGCGACGCACGCCAGGGCGTACACATCGGCGCGCCCGTCGACGTCCTGGCCACGGATCTGTTCGGGAGCCACATAATCCAGCGTGCCCAGAAAGTGACCAACGGTGGTGACCCCTGTAGCGGAGGTGGTGCGCTTGGTGAGGCCAAAATCGGTGAGGTACACGTGGCGATGAGCCTCGGCAGTGCCATTGGACAGCAGGATGTTGCCGGGTTTCACGTCACGATGAACCAGACCGGCCTGGTGAGCTGCGTCGAGGGCTGCGGCGGTGTCGGAGAGGATCCGAAGGGCTTCGGGCAGGGGGAGGGAGCCGCGTTCCTGAAGCTCAGCTTTGAGATCCGTGCCGTGGACGAAGCGCATGGCAATGTACAGGAGCCCGGCCGACTCCCCGGCGGCATACACCGGCAGGATATTGGGGTGGTCCACAGAAGCGGCCAGCCGGGACTCGCGGACAAAGCGCTGCCGGAACTTGTCATGCGCCGAAAGCTCGGGGGCCAGCAGCTTGAGTGCGACAGGGCGGCCGAGCTGAACGTCGAGGGCACGATAAACCACACCCATGCCGCCGCGGGCGATGAGGGACTGGACGGTGTACCCGGCGAACTCCGTCCCGGGCGCGAGATCAGTTTGCACGTGCTCCACGGCAGGTCACCCCACTGGCTGCCCGCAGCCTGTGCAGAACCGTGCGCCGGGCTGCACCGGCTCGCCGCAGTGGGAACAGGACCCCCGGGGTTGTCCGCTGGCCTCCGGTGTGGCGGGGGCAGCACGCAGGGCGAATGGACCGGCAGCCCGGGTTTCGTCAGCGCCGTCCTGCTCTGGCCTGTTCGGCTCCGAACCGGATTGGGCGGCTCCTTCCCGCGGCGTCTGCGCCTGCCCGCGGTCGGTCCCCGGCGGTGCAGCAGTTGTGGTCAGCCCCCGGTCCGCAGCCGGCCCACCGACGTTTCCCGCCGCCGTCGTCATGCCCGTGTCCGGGCCGTGGCGTCCGCCAGTACGCTCGGAATGAACGCTGCCGGACGAGACTGCCGGTTTGCGCCGGCGCATTGTCAGGGCAGCCACGATGCCGCCAAGGAGCAGGACGCCGGCAAGTGCCGCAAGGAGCACCATGGACATCGGAACACCGGCGTCAGCGGCGGAACCATCGGCAGTTGGCTGCTCGGTGGGTTGTTGATTCCCCATTGCCTTCGCCTCTTCAAGGCGGGTGGCCGCCAATGCCGAGTCGTAGTACGTCAGCGCCTCCTCAAACGCGCTCACTGCCGACCCGCCCTGGTTTCCGGCCGCGAGGTGATCCACGCCGCTGCGGAACACAACATCGAACTTCGATCGCGAGGCTTCAACCTTCGCCGCCGCCATGGCGGATTGAATGGCGGCCGCCGGCTGCAAGACCGCCCTGCCGTCATCCTGACGGGGACCGGCCAGGCCGAGCACCTGCCCGGTGGCACCATCGATCACCGGCCCGCCGGAGATTCCCGCGTCCAACAGTGCCCCCAGGTCCTGCTCCGACGCGATGCGGCCCGCAGCAGTGTCCACCGATACCGGAACCTGGGCCGGGGGCTCGGTGGGTGTCGGCTGCCCTACGAACCCCAGCAGCAAGCTCCCGGCAGCCGGTACCGTACCTGGCGGTGCCAGCGTGGCTGTTGGTGCTCCGCCGCCGCCAGTAATTTGTAACAGTGCAACGTCCTGGGGATTGGACGGCTTGTTGAGCAGCTCGGCCACCACACTGCCAGGCTCCGAGGTGTAGGTCCGGATGCGGTACTGGGGAACCTTAAAAAGGACGCAGTGGCTAACCAGGTTGTAGCAGTGCTGCAGGTGCGGTGCCCAGTATTCGTCCGGAGTTGTGCCGCGCCGCTGCGGATTGCCGTCATTGCCGACAATCGGTACTCGGATCACATTGTTAAAGAGATCGTTGGCGCTGTTGACGGCAACCGTCCCTTCGTCCAGAGCCAGATTCTCCCAAGTGGTGGCCACTATCCCGTCGGCCGACACCAGGACGCCGGTGCCGGATCCCAGCGGCACTTCGGACGTGCCGCGCCTGATATCGGCCATCCCCGTCGAGGCATCGACATGCGCAATCTCGGAGAGCGCAAAAAGCTCGATGCGAACCAGCGCAGCCTTCGCCCCCTCCGTGCCGCTGTTCAGCGAGACTGCGGGGGAGGGGGACGGCGTCGGGCCAGGACCAGCGCTCCCTGTCAGCGCGCTGACGGCCAAGATCCCTGCCACGATGATGCAAATGCGCCTGTACAACATGAGGAGCCTCTCATTGGGAAAAGGCGGGGCAGTTCATAACCTCTCAGGTCAGCACATGCTGTGCGTCCGGGATGGGTGCCGGGGAGCCGCCGCGGGGCGCGCTCTTCGGGGCTTCCGCAGCCCCGAGCAGTGAGGGCAGGTGTTTGCCTTGCCAGAAGGCCGTTGCGTGGCGCGGGGATGTAATCCGTCCCGCGACAGGGAACCGAGAGTTGTCAGCTGATTGGACAGGCTTCGCGTAGTTCTTTCTGCCCTGATAATGAAAATCCCATGGTGAAATCCTGAAACAGCCGCGAAGCAGTAAATGAGGTTAAAAATCTCCTCAGTTAACTTTTTACCGGCAGCCGTAAACATCGGAAAACCATGCTGTCAGAACAACTTTGTCCATCGAATTACTGTAAACCCGACTGTCCTCGCCGCTCAAGGCTTGGCTGCTCTATTATGGAATGCCCCACACGTCCGGGCCAGGCCTAAACATGTCACTCTGCCGGTAGAAAGAAGCCGGCATCTGAGCACTTATCCGTCTGGTGCACGGCTCCCAGACAATGGATCCCTCCTGGTCCGGGATGAAGAAATATCTGGCTTCGACGTTCTCCTCGTCCAGAACCTGGATGACGGCCTCCATCGTTTTTCTTTTGAGAGTCCACACCGTAGACGAAATGGTGCTTTCGGATCTGGGCCGGGGAGTCAGTTGAATCCCTGACGCCGGCTCCCACCCGCCAAGTTGGGGAGACGAACCCACCACATAGGTTCGGCCCGGCCGGTTCACCCAGGGACCGTCGGCAATGGAGAAGTGCAGTGTCTTGAGGGAGCGAAGCATCGTGCGGGCACCAAGACTCATGGCTGGATCCGGGTGGTCAAGGTCCACAGCGGCGCCGCCTCCCGGCGTGCTGAACAGGAGTTCTCCGCTGCGGCCGAGTTCCACCCTGCTGGGCGCAGCAGGCCACGGCGTACCCGCACCGAGGGGGATGGACCGCTTCCGAAGGTCCAGGGCGTCATACCGGGCCTCCACCAGCCGCTGTACCACGGGGACTATTTTCTCCACGGGAGCGAAAACCCGCTTAAGCCGCAGATCTATGCCGACAAAGTCCCCCGCATCCGCGCGACGCGGGATTTTATCCGGGAACTGGTTCAACGAAACGCGGAACGCTTCGATGGCCTCGGAAACTGCCAGGTCGCTGTCCGGCAGGGACCGTTCGATCCACCGAACGGCATCGTCACGTTGCCCCAGGAACGCGTAAACGCCGCTCAACTCCTGGGCGGCCAGGGAACGTTGGCCCGGGCCTGAGGCAGCGCCCCAGGCTTCGTAAAGTAGCTGTCTGGCTGCCTGCAGTTCTTCGGCCGCTCTTTCCGGATGGAGCGCTGCATCTTCCATATGCAGCCGTGCTGCCCGAGCGGGTCCTTCCTGCAGGAACCGCACCCGTGTGTCGATGCCACCTGCCAGAGATTGAATATCGCGCGCCAGCAGTTCCACTTTTTGCGTTGCCTCCTGCTGAGCAGGAAGAAACTGCTTTAGCAGCTGTTCGGCAGCCTGCTTTGCCGCCGCCTCAGCGGGGCCGGCAAGCGGGCTGGCCGGCCCGCCTGCTGCCAGGCTGGCCGCTGCCCCCGCCGCGGAAGCCACTCCCGCGCCCAACAGGCGAAAGAGAAGATTCGGCCAAGAAGTTGGCATGCCCCCTCCTGACAGAGGATCGGTGCTGTTGGTCCATGCTTGACCGCCTTGATGGGGCTGTCAACAGACAGCGTCCGCTACAAGTCCCCTGTCCTGCGCAAGATCTGAGAATCACGCCCCATGCTTGACCTGAAGCAGTCCGCTGACCCGCAGCACGCTGAACGGAGGGAAGCCGGAGACTCGACGCAGATCGGGCTGGCCCACCGCGTCTGCAGCCTGGGCCTGGACAGGCTGGTGGGTGAACGAACGGAGGGCGGCCCGGAGGCGGTGGGCCTGCGTGTGTACGAAACCACCGACGGTGCTGCCACGGCCTTCTTTGACGTGGACGAAAGTGCTGAGGGAAGCGTGCGACTGGTTCAAATTCTGCCGGTCAAACAGAGTTGGGTCTGTTCCGAGTCCCTGCGCTCAACTTTGAGGCCCTGTGGGTAAGCCACGAAGTCGGTGAGGGGGACCTGCTGCTGCCGTTGACGGACGTCGGCACGCTCAGCATGGGCTCGGAATAAGGCTATGAGGATGCCCTCAAAGCCCTCCGAGACGCGGCCCGTCCATTGGCGGATATGGACGACACGATGGGTGCTTAGCGCCGGAGCCGGGCTGGGGGTTCCCAGCCCGGCTTTGGCACGTTACCAAAACGTTATGTACGCTGGATGAGTGAATTTCTGGTCAAGTAGTGGAATCCCCTCAACAGCAAAGGGTCCGGTTGCCCCGTCAAACGGGCTGATCTCCGGGCGCAAACACGCCTTGGACGGGCTGCGCACCATCGCCGTGATCGGTGTCTTTCTCTTTCATACCGTGACCGAGCTCGTCCCCGGCGGATCGATCGGCGTGGACGTGTTCTTCACGCTCAGCGGCTTTGTGATCACCCTCCTGATCCTGAAGGAGTACCAGGCCACGGGCCGGCTGAAGCTGGGCGTCTTCTACGCCAAGCGGCTCGCCCGGCTCTGGCCGGCGCTGCTGGCCGTGTGCGCAGTGGTTGTTGCCGGGGGACTGGCCTTCCCCCAATCAGGGTGGGGCGGCCAGGCCGCCAACGCCGTGCCGGCGGCCGGCTACGTGATGAACCTGTCCAACTTCGGCATGTTCGGCGCCTCAACCGGCGGCAACGCGCTCAGCCCCACCTGGACCCTGGCCGTCGAGGAGCAGTTCTACCTGGTCTGGCCGGTGCTCCTGCTGGTCATGCTCCGGTTCTGGACCCTCCGCACCGTGGTCCGGCTGACCGCCGTCCTAGCCGCCGCGTTCCTGGTCCTCCGGTTCATCCTGGTAGCAGTGGGCGCTCCGCTGGCCCGGCTCTACAACGGGCCGGACACCCGGGCCGACCAGCTCCTGCTCGGGTGCGTCATGGCCCTGCTGTTTGCCTCCATCAGCCACGGTTCACGGGTGCACACCTCCCTGCAGTCCGGTGCGCGCTGGGCCGGACCCGTCGCCGGCGCCGCCCTGGTGGCCGCCCTGTTCTGGCTCGAAGAGCCCACCACGCCCGGCGCCTGGTTTGAGGTCTTCTGGACGTTCGGGCCCACGGTTCTGGCGCTGCTGGCCGCGGTGGTCATCGGCTCGATGGTCCTGCGCCCTGCCGGCCTCGGCTCCCGGATCCTGAGCCACCCCTGGCTCGCCAACCCCGGCCGCGACCTCTCCTACGCCGCCTACCTCTGGCACATGCCCATCTACCTCCTGCTGATACCACTGGTCCCGTCACTCTGGGCGCGCGTGCCGCTGGCCGCGGCGCTGACCGCGCTGATGGCGTACCTGTCGTTCCGCTATGTTGAGCGCCCCATCCGGCGCTGGGCCTCCACAAGGCTGGAGCCCGACGTCGCCCGTCCTGTTCCGGGGCGCACCCGCGAGCTGGTGAAGACCGGGAAGTAGGGGCCGTGCAGTGGTGGGAGACGCTCCTGGGCATCGCAGCCGGGCTGCTGGCCGCTTACGCGATTCTTCTGCTGGGTCTGTGGTTCTATGCCAGGTCCCACCCGGAAACGGTGGGCATGCGGGATGCGTTGCGGCTGCTGCCGGACGTGCTGCGCGTGCTGAGGCGGCTGGGAGCCGACCCGTCAGTGTCCCGCAGGGCGAGGGTCAAGCTGTACCTGCTGCTCGGCTACCTGATCCTGCCGCTGGACCTGGTCCCGGACTTCCTGCCGCTGATCGGCTATGCCGATGATGTGATCATCATGGCCCTGGTGTTGCGCTCCGTAGTCCTTTCGGCAGGGCCGGACGCCCTGCGGCGGCACTGGCCCGGCACCCCGGCCGGGCTTGCCGTCGTCGAACGCATCGCCGGCCTCCCGGCACCCACCACGGAAGACCCGCGATAGGGACACCGTGGAGCCGGGGCTTTGTGCCCTACACCCCGTTCCGGCCCGGAGCTAGCCTGAAGGGAGCAGTGCGGCACTGCCGCCTGCCCACCCTTCAGGAGGCGGAAAATGGACTCGGCTAAAGCAAGCATTATTGCGGGCATCGTCCTGATGGCGATGGGACTGCTGTTCCTGGTGGACCGGCTTGGCATTGCGGACAGCGGCGTCTACGTGCCAGCCCTCATGTTCGCCGCGGTGGGAGCGGTGTTCCTGGCCATCTTCTTCCGCAGCCGGGAGCACTGGTGGGCGGCGATCCCCGGCTCGGTCTTCCTGGGCCTGGCCGCGGTCATCACCGCCACGCAGGTGATCCCGGGCGGCGCGGGCGGGGCGTACCTGTTCCTGTTCATGGCCGCGGGGTTCGCTGCGGTGTATGTGCGGCAACCGGACAACTGGTGGGCGGTCATCCCGGCCGGGGTGATGTTCACTCTGGCCATCATCGTGGCCCTCCCGCAAGCGCTGCACGGCACCGCCGTGGCCGCCGTCCTGTTCCTCGGCCTGGCCGCAACCTTCGGCATTCTCTCCCTCATTCCGGTGCGGACGTCCGGCCACGCGGGCCGGCTGATGTGGCCCCTGGTTCCGGCCGCCGCGCTCGGCCTGCTGGGCGTGATTTTCGCCCTCCAGGCCACGGCGCAGCTCATTCCCGTGGACTTCGCCGTCCCCGCCGTCATGATCCTGGCCGGGATCGCGTTGCTGGTCTACGCCTACCGGGTCCGCGACCGCGGACCCCGGACGCACTAGGTACGGGGAGGTGAAAAATGCTTGAGGAAGCCGAACTCCTGCAGGCTCTCCGGCGTCACTGGGATTACACAGGCAAAGACGAGGACGTCGCCCAAGAGATCTACCATGACGACGCCGTGCTCGAGTTTCCCCAGTCCGGTGAGCGCTTCGAAGGCGTGGAGAACTTCCGCGAATGGCGCCGGCAATATCCAGCGCAGCTCAAGTTCCACACCCGCCGGATCACCCATCGTGCCGACCTGGTGGTTGTGGAGAACCTGATCAGCTACGACGGCGGGCCCTGGATGTTCACCGTCAACCTGTTGGAATTCCGGGGAGACCGGGTGGCGCACGAGCGGATCTACATCATGGACGGTTGGGAGGCCGCGGAGTGGCGCGCCCCCTGGCGCTCCCAACGGCCCGCTGACCCTCCGCCGCCCGACCCCTAGCTCTACGGTGGCCCGTGGACGCGCTAACGCGTATCCACGTCCTCAAACACCAGGAACGTCTGGGTGTCCAGGACGCCGGGCATGGACTGGAGCTGGTCGAAGATCACCCGGCGCAGGTCGATGTTGTCGATGGCACGCACCAGCAGGATGACGTCGAAGTCACCGCCCACCAGCGCGATGTGGTGGATCTCGGGGATGGCGCGGAGCTGTTCGCGCAGCTCGCGCCAGGAGTGCTGGCTGACCTTCAGGGTCACGTAGGCGGAGGATTTGAGCCCCGCTTTGATGGGGTCCACCAAAGCCGTGAACTTGGTCAGCACCCCTTCACCGGTGAGCCGCGCGATCCGCGTGTAGGCGTGGGCGCGGGAGATGTGGACGTTCTCCGCCACCTGGGTGACGGACATCCTGCCGTCGCGCGTGAGCTCGGCGATGATCCTGCGGTCCACGTCGTCCAGGGGTGCCGTCTCGGTCCGCTCTGGTGTGCCTGCCAATTTGTCCACAGCTCCTTGCCGTAGTGCCGCCCGAAGTGACGATTCGTCTTTCAGAATAGCGCTGCGGAACTGACTTCTCCACGATTCAGCTCAGGTCTGGATACGAAACGCGCGATAGGCAGATACTGGGAGTGAATAGTGCCTATTGAAGGACGGACCAATGACGATCTCCGCAGACCACTCTGCGCCGGACCAGGCCCAGCGGCTGCCGGCCGAAGATGCCGTAACCGAAGCTGTCCGGAAGTTCGGCATCACCGCCGAGGATTACATGCTTCCCGCCCGCCACCAGATCCAGATGGTGGACCCGGACGGACGCCTCAACCCTGAAGGCGAGCAAGGCACCGAACCCGGCCACGAGTATCCGCTCCCCGCCGATAAGGAACTGCTGGCAGCATACGAACGGCTCGTCGTCGGACGCCGCGTCAACGACCAGAACTCGGCGCTCGTCCGGCAGGGACGCATGGCCGTGTACCCCTCCAGCCACGGGCAGGAGGCCTGCCAGGTGGCCGCCGCCCTGTGCCTCGCCGAGGGTGACTGGCTGTTCCCCACCTACCGCGACGCCGTGGCGGTGATGACCCGCGGCGTTGATCCCGTGCAGACCATGACCATCTTCCGCGGCGACTGGCACAGCGGCTACGACCCCGCCAAGTACAAGGTGGGCATCCAGTGCACCCCGCTGACCACCCAGCTGCTCCACGCCGTCGGGGTTGCCCATGCGGCCAAGCTCCGCGGCGAGGACACCGTGGTCATGGCGATGTGCGGCGACGGCGCAACCAGCGAAGGCGACTTCCACGAGGCCCTGAACTTCGCCGCCGTCTTCCACCTGCCGGTCATCTTCTTCGTCCAGAACAACAAGTACGCCATCTCGGTGCCGCTGGCGCACCAGTCCGTGGCGCCGTCGCTGGCGCACAAGGCCGTGGGCTACGGCATGGCGGGCGAACGCGTGGACGGAAACGATGTGGTGGCCCTCTTGGCCGTCCTGGACCGCGCCGTTGCGCTGTGCCGGGACGGCTCGGGTCCGCTCCTCGTGGAGGCGAACACCTACCGGATGCAGGCCCACACCAACGCCGACGACGCCACCCGCTACCGCCAGGACAGCGAGGTTGCCGAGTGGCTGGCCAAGGATCCGATCAGCAGGATGCGGACCTACCTCACCGACCGCGGACTGCTGGACGACGACGGCGCGTCCCGGATCGCTGCCCGCGCTGAGGATGTTGCCGCGCAACTGCGCGAGGGGCTGGGTGAGGAGGTTCCGGTGGATCCGCAGGATCTCTTCCGCTACGTCTTCTCCGAACCCACGCCCCAGCTTAAGGAACAGTCCGCCCTGCTCGCCGACGAACTTGCCCGCGAAGCCTCGTCCTCGAAGGAGGATTCCTGATGAGTCCGACCATTACAACGTCGTCCGAAGCGAACGGCAACGTCAGCGCGGCCACCGCGCGGGCTGCCGCGTCCGCCGCTTCTGCGGCCGAGGCGTCCGGCCCGCAGTCCGTCACCATGGCGAAGGCCCTCAACACGGCGCTGGTTGATGCGATGCAGGCCGATCCAACGGTCTTGGTCTTCGGCGAGGATGTGGGCCTCCTGGGCGGGGTGTTCCGCATTACCGACGGGCTGACCGCCACGTTCGGCGAGCAGCGGTGCTTTGACACTCCGCTGGCCGAGTCCGGCATTGTGGGCATGGCCGTGGGGATGGCCATGAACGGGATGCGCCCGGTGGTGGAGATGCAGTTCGACGCGTTCGCCTACCCGGCGTTCCAGCAGATCGTCAGCCACGTGGCCAAGATGCACAACCGCACCAGGGGCGCCCTGAAGCTGCCCATGGTGATCCGCGTTCCGTACGGCGGCGGCATCGGGGGAGTGGAGCACCACTGCGATTCCTCTGAGTCCTACTACGCCCACACGGCCGGCCTGAAGGTGTTCGCACCGGCCACGGTGGCCGACGGCTACCGGATGCTGCGCGAAGCCATCGATTCGGACGATCCCGTCATGTTTATGGAACCCAAGAAGCTCTACTGGTCCAAGGACATGGTGGACTTGGCGGATCTCCGGTCCGCCCACTCCGCCAACGCCCAGGCGGGGACGTCCTCGGAAGGCCGGGCCGCCGTCGCGCGTTCCGGCACTGACGCGACGCTGATCGCGTACGGACCGTCCGTCCCCACGGCGCTCGCCGCGGCGGCAGCCGCAGCGGAGGAGGGCCGCTCCCTGGAAGTCATCGACGTGCGCTCGATCGTGCCGTTCGACGACGAGACGGTGTGCGCGTCCGTCCGCAAGACCGGCCGGGCCGTGGTGATCGCCGAAGCGCACGGCTTCGCGTCCGTGTCCTCCGAGATTGTGGCGCGGGTCCAGGAACGCTGTTTCCACTACCTCGCCGCACCCATCCGCCGTGTGACGGGCTTCGACGTCCCGTACCCGGCACCGAAGCTTGAGCATTACTACCTGCCCGGCGTGGACCGAATCCTCGACGCCGTTGACGACCTCCAGTGGGAGAACTGACCATGAGCGACACGCAAGTATTCCGCCTGCCCGATCTCGGCGAAGGCCTCACCGAAGCCGAACTGGTCAACTGGCTGGTGGCCGTGGGCGACGAGATCCGCGTGGACCAGCCCATCGCCGAAGTGGAGACGGCCAAGTCTGTGGTGGAAGTGCCCTCGCCCTACGCCGGCACTGTCCTGGAGCTCCACGGCGAGCCCGGGCAGACGCTGGACGTGGGGAAGCCGCTGATTTCGGTGGCGCCGGTCGGAGCCCGTGCGGATGATGCCGCCCCCGCCCCTTCGCCGGACGGCAGTGCTGCAAGCAGCATGCCGTCCGGCTCCGGAAGGCCCGATGCCACTCCCGGGGCGGCATCATCCGCGCCCGCTGCGGTAGCCGCCAATGCCTATCGGGAAGAGGAAAAGGCCGGGTCCGGGAATGTGTTGATCGGTTATGGCACTCCCGGCGGCGAGGGCCAGTCGCGGCGCTCGCGGGCTCCGCGGGTGTCCACCGCAGCGGCAGAAACGCAGGACGTTGACCTCTCGCTGCTCCGCACCCGGGTGCCCGGGAAGCTCGGCGCGGTCATTTCGCCGCTGGTCCGGCGGATGGCCCGTGAACACGGCGTGGACCTCGGCGAGCTTCACGGCTCGGGCGACAGCGGACTGATCATGCGCCGGGATGTCGAGGCAGCGATCCCCAGCCGCGCCCTGACCCCGGAAGCCCGGCCCGAAACCCCTGAGGCCCCGGCCCCACGCTCGACTCCTGAGGCTCGATCGCCGGAGGCGACCAGCACGGATGCCCGCACGGGCCTCGGCGTTTCCGCCCGGACGCCCGTCAAAGGTGTCCGTAAGGCCGTTGCCGCGAACATGGCCCGCAGCCGGCAGGAGATTCCGGAGGCCACGGTCTGGGTGGACGTGGATGCCACGGCGCTGGTGGAGCTCCGCGCCGGGCTCAAAAAGGCCGACTCGCACGCGGCGACGCCAGGCCTTCTCGCCTTCATCGCGCGTTTTGTCACAGCCGGGTTAAAACGCTTCCCCGAGCTGAACACCCGCATCGAGACAGGTGACGACGGCGCCCAGGAGATCGTGTCCTTCGCCGGCGTCAACCTTGGGTTCGCGGCCCAGACGGACCGCGGACTGATGGTTCCCTCCATCCGGAACGCGGACAAACTCAGCGCCCGCGAACTGGACGGAGAGATCCGCCGGCTCACCGCCGTCGCACGCGAAGGAAAGGCGATCCCGGAGGAACTGGGCAGCGGCACCTTCACGCTGAACAACTACGGTGTGTTCGGCGTGGACGGCTCCGCGGCCATCATCAACCACCCCGAGGTGGCGATCCTCGGCGTGGGGCGCATCATGGACAAACCGTGGGTGGTGGGCGGGGAGCTCGCGGTCCGCAAGGTCACCGAACTGACGCTCACGTTCGATCACCGCGTGTGCGACGGCGGCACCGCGGCCGGGTTCCTCCGGTTCGTTGCCGACGCCATCGAAAACCCGGGTTCGGTGCTTTCGGACCTGTAAAGCGCGGGAATTAGCCCTCCTCCACGCCAACTTCGGTCTCGTGCATGCTGCGATCGCAAAGACGTCTCGAAATGAGTGACGAGGTTCTCAAGGTAGAACTGGGCATCTTGTACGAGGTCGGGCGCGCCGACCTTGCGCGGCGCAGTGTGACGTCGGCTCAGGGATGAGGCGTAATTGCCTGACCCCCATCTTCCTGTGGGTGGTCCCGCCGGCGGTGATTGCCGTCGTGGTCCTCTTTTTCGTCAAGGAAAAGCCGCTCGCAACCACCGTGGAACACGACATGCAGGCCGAAGCGATCTCCGAAGGCAACATCCTCATCACCGATAACGCGGCGGTAACGCCTCACGGCGATCCTGATTGGATGCTTAATCCACCGCGAAGGGATAAGACATGAGCCTCGACGAGGTCATCGGCGCCACCAGCAGGCCGTACAAGTCCCTGCAATGGGAGGGCAACATCCTTGGCAGCCAATTCGTCACCAAGCAGCTGTCCTTCACCATGCAGGCCCAAACCCAGTCCAACTGGTGTTGGGCCGCCGCATCCACGAGTGTTTCCAATTACTACTGGTGGTTCAGCCACTGGACCCAGTGCAAGGTGTGCAACGCCGAACTCAACCGCACCGATGCCTGCACTCCGCCCGTCCCCGCGGCCTGCAACGTGCCGTGGTACCTGGACCGCGCCCTGACGCGCACCAAGAACTTCGTGAGCATTACCGGCCCCGTGACCTTCGCGCAGATCCGCGCCGAGATCGACGCCGGGAGGCCCCTGGGAGCGCGGGTGGGCTGGAACGGCGGAGGCGGCCACTTCATGGCGATTTACGGCTATGCCAGGTATTTCGGCGCACAGTATGTTGATATTGACGACCCGATCTACGGCAAAAGCCACCTCAGGCTCAGCGACTTCTCCAGCAACTATCAAGGGAGCGGAACATGGACCCACACGTACTACACAAAGAGCTACTTTAGATTGCCCTGGGTCCCAGTCCCGGTGCCCGACCCGGTCCTGAGAAAGATCTGGGAATCACGCCCCATGCTGGACCTGAAACGGTCCGCTGACCCGCAGCACGCTGAGCGAAGGGAAGCAGGGGACTCCACGCAGATCGGGCTGGCCCACCGGGTCTACAGCCTGGGCCTGGACAGGCTGGTGGGTGAACGCACGGAGGGCGCCCCGGAGCCGGTGGGCCTGCGTGTGTACGAAACCACCGACGGTGCGGCCACAGCCTTCTTTGACGTGGATGAAAGTGCCGAGGGAAGCGTCCGCCAGATGTCCATGGCGCCTGCCCATCTGGAACCCTTCGCCCGTGCCCTGGAAGCGGCAATACCGCTGGCTGAAAATTCTGCCGGCCAAACAGAGCTGCGTCTGTTCCGCGTCCCTGCCCTCAACTTTGAGGCCCTGTGGGTAAGCCACGAAGGCGGCGAGGGTGACCTGCTGCTGCCGTTGACGGAGGTCGGCAGGCTGACCGTCGGATCAGAATACGGCTATGAGGACGCCCTCAAAGCCCTCCGGGACGCGGCCCGTCCATTGGCGGATATGGATGACACCATGGGCGCTTAGCGGGGGAGCCGGTTGGGGTCAGCCCTCTGAGCCCAACCCGCCGTGGACATGAACCTGATTTGCGGGGTACGGCAGTGCGGCGGCACCTCGTAGTTCTGAGCACAGGAGTGATGCCCGTGATGAACTGGATGAAGCTGTCGGGATCGCAGCAGCAGCGATTTGATGCGGCCTTGCTGGACCTGTTCGACCTGGAGTCCCTTCAGCGCCTGCTTACCTACCGGCTCGACGTTTCGATGTGGGACATCGTCGGCCGTGGTCCGGCTCAACAGGTGGTGTACGACCTGGTTCGCACCGCACAGAAACAGGGCTGGATGGGGGACCTGCTGCTGGCAGCCTCCGAAGCACGCCTCGGTTACCCCGAACTCGAGGCCCTGAAGACGGAGCTGAATCTTGGCAAGTCTACGACCGCCGACAGCAACAGGGCATTGGAAGCATTCGTCCTGGGGCTTGGAGCGCTCCTCGATCCAGCAGTCCTCCGCGTCAAGCTGGCGAAGGCCGAGGCTGCCGTATGTCGGATCAGCTACCCCCTCACGGGCGGATTTACCAGTGGCGGCACCGGTTTTCTCGTAGGGCCCGACGTTGTCATGACGAACTACCACGTGATGAAGTCTGTCATCGAGGGTCAGGTCAGTCCTGCGGCCGTATCGGTTCTATTTGACTACAAGTTGGACGGCGGTGGCCAGGAGCTCAACGCCGGCACCCCGTTCGGGCTTGCGAACCCATGGCTGGTGGACTACAGCAGATACTCGGCCACCGACGTGCAGCCGCATCCAAACGTTCCGGACACCCCCGCCGATGAGCTGGACTACGCCATAGTTCGGCTGGATCACCGAGTTGGATGTCAGCCGGTGCCGACGAACGTGCCGGGAAACGCCGCCCGCGGCTCGGCGGACGGCGATTCGCCTCGAGGGTGGATCCCGTTACCGGTCGACCAACCAGTCATCGCACCACCCTCATCGCTCCTGATCCTGCAGCACCCGCAGATCGGGATGATGAAGCTGTCTTGGCCGCCCGCAGATGTTCTGGCGGTCAATGGGACCGGCACGCGCATACGGCATGCCTCTGCGACACTGCCGGGCTCGTCAGGCTCTCCGTGCTTCGACGCATCCTTTAACGTGGTGGCCTTGCACCATGCAGGCGACCCCGCCCAAACTGCGACCATCCCAGCAACCTATAATCAGGCCATTCCGATGAAGGCGATCCTCGGTTTGCTGGAAACGCGTGGACTTGATGGAATCCTCGGCGAGCAGTGCCCTTAGGGTGATTGACGTTTTCCTGAGCACGGGAGTGATGCCCTTGACGAACTGGATAAAGCTATCGGGACCGCAGCAGGAGCGATTTGATGCGGCCTTGCTAAGGCTGTTTGACCTGGAGGACCTCGAGCGCCTGCTTACCTATCGGCTCAACTCTTCGATGTGGAATATCGTCGGTCCCGGTCCGGCTCAACAGGTGGTATACGACCTGGTTTGCACCGCACAGCGACAGAATTGGATTGATAAACTGCTGCTGGCGGCCTCCGAAGCACGCCCCGATAACCCCGAACTCGAGGCCCTTAAGTCGGAGCTGGGTTTAGGGTCGGTCGGAGTTCCCGGCGACTGGGAACTCAGCTACCTGATCGGGTTGCGCGAGCAGTTGGATCCCATCCCGTTGCCCGCCGCGGTCGACGGCCGCCGGCACGCCCGGCTAGAAGACCTCTTTGTCCCCCTCGAGCTGCAGGTTGGATTCGGGGCCGCCCGCGAGCAGGTCAGCGAGCCGTCGAAGCTGCTCGCCGGCCGCAAGGTCCTGCTCACCGGAGCGCCCGGCGCTGGCAAGTCGACCGTGCTGCGCCGCGCCGCACTGGCTACCACCGACGATCGGTTGAGCGCCGCGAGGACCGGGACGGCACGGCACGCGGAAGACCCTGACAGCCGGCCGGCTGGGCCCGCACGGCTGCCAATATGGATCGACCTGCTTGAGGTGGTCAGTCAGGCCGCCGCGACGGCAGGGCCGCTGATGTTGGCTGAATGGCTGCCGATTCTGGGTGCGGCGACCTCTCTCAGCCCGGCACAGGTGCACGAACTGCTGCAGGCCGGGGACGTGACGATCTTCTTCGACAAGCTCGATGAAGTGCCGGATGCGGTTCAGCGCCAAGATCTGGTCGCTGGAATAGACCGGATCCAGCGCCACTCGGGGCCACTCGGGGCGCCCAATCACGTCATTGTCGCCTGCCGGACCCGTGCCGCCGAGGGGGCTGAGTGGGCTGCGTCCTTCCAGGAAGTGCGGATCCGACCCATGGGCGGCCGGACCAGGGATGCCTACCTGGCGGCCTGGTGCCACGAGATCTGGGGACCAGACGGTGAGGACGCGCTCCGCACTGTCCTGGACGCTGTTCGTCGTGATCCGGCGCTGGCCGAGCTGGCCGCCTCCCCGCAGATCGCCACGATGCTCGCCAGCATGCCCCCCAGCAGCGGGATGCCGGTGCACCGTGTGCCGCTGTACGACCACTTTGTCACCACCGTGCTGAGCACCGACCGGTTGCGTCGTCACGGTGACCCAGCGACCCTGCGGACACAGATGGTGGCCCTCGCCCACGCCATGCAGCTCAACGGCGAGCCTGGGCAGCTGAGCGCCGGTGCCGCCTCCAACACCCTCGCGGACGCTGGTGGCGCGCCGGACCTGCTGCGCGACCTGCAGCTGCACACCGGGTTGCTGACTGTCGAGCGTCGATTCGGCGTTGGTGACCTGAGCGCAGTGGTGCGCTTCGAGCATCGCACGCTTCAGGAGTTCCTCGCCGCATGCTGGTTCGGCGATCATCCCGACGAGCTCCTACCTCACGTGCACGACTCAGCATGGATCGAGACGCTCGCGATGACAGCCGGAGTTCTTGCCTCCTTCTCGGCCGATCGTCTGCGCGGCCTGCTGACTTCGGTGATCGGCGCGCCGCCATCGGAGGCCGCGAGCGCCAACGCAGAGGAGTGGATTGTCTGGGCTCCCCGGATGGCCGCCGCTAGCGCGTGTCTGACGGAGATCGCCCCCCTCGACATTTCCGAGGAGGTTCTTCGACCCGCCCGCGAGGCCCAGGATCTGATGCTGCCGGTCCTGCGGACCCTGCCGCGCACCACCCGCATCGCCATCGCCGACGGACTCGGATCGGTCCGGGATCCGCGCTTGACCCCTGAAGCCCGTTGGGTCTCGGTGACCAGCGGTCCCTTCATTCGTGGTTCCACGGACGACGACGCGTGGGAGCAGGAGTCGCCGCAGGCAGAGGTGACGGTAGGCGACTTCCAGCTACAACGCTGGCCGGTGACCGTCGCGGAGTTCCAGCTCTTCGTTGCCGTCCATGGTTACGACACGCGAGAGTGGTGGACCGACGAGGGCTGGGCATGGCGCGGGGCGGCCAGCGTGGAGTCTCCCGCCAGCTGGGAGCACCAGATGAGCCGGTCCAACTGTCCGGTCACCGGCGTGAGCTGGTGGGAAGCGAGGGCCTATTGCGCCTGGTTGACAGAGGAATCCAGCGTGCCCGCCGGGTGGCGGGCGGAGCTGCCCACCGAGTCGCAGTGGGAGAAAGCAGCACGGGGCCCGCTCAGCGGCGACCTTCCCCGCAGGCGGTTCCCCTGGGGGGACCGGTGGGACCACACCACCGATCCGGCCAACTCCCGTCCACTCGGCCTCAGTGCCTGCCCGGTCGGGTTGTTCGCGCTCGACGAATCGCCTTACGGCGTCTGGGATATGGCCGGCAATGTGGCCGAGCACTGCCTGGACGGGTTCGCGCCGTACCCGTGCGATCCGGGGACCGACCCGGTCTGCCATGACTACGCTCACGGACACGTGGTGCGCGGCGGCAGCTGGCTCTCCCATCCGCTCGACCTGCGGGTGTCGGTGCGGTTCGGTGAGACGCACATAGCCCGCGACGACCACACGGGCTTCCGCGTGGCACTCACACGAATCGAGAAGCCATGACTGACCAGCAGCAACTGATCGGGCCAAGAGTGGAGGGGTTCCCTCGCGACGAGTTCCTCGAGCTTCTGCGCCTGGTTCGCACGACGTTGATCACAACAGAACGGCAGGAAGATCTGCTTCACGAGCTGCGCGTCCCGGCCAACCTCGTCCTCGGCGAGACGGGCATCGTCGGCCCGGCCTACCACAGCGTGACCGAGCGGCCGAACAGGACAGCTCTCACCGTCCCGGCGCTGCCGCCCCGCGCAGATGATCAGCATGTCGATCTCCAGATCCAAGGCGATCGCGCCTTGCCGGGCGATTACCTCGAGGGCCAGCAGCCGGTCCCGAGCAGGGGGAAGGACGCCGCGCTAAGCCGTGCCGCCGAGATGGTCGCCCCGACCGCCCCGCCCGGTCGATCCACAAACGTGCGTCGCTTCGCCGAGAGACTGCTGGATGCAGTGGCCACACCGGAGCACCTGGACGCCGCCGTCGTCCTTGCCCGCCGAGCACGTAGTCAGCTGCCGCTAGCGGACCAGGACCATTATGACTGGCTGGTGAGCCGGCTCGAAGACGTGCAGGCCGACACCCGCCGCCGATCACTGGCGCAGGGCCAGTTTCCGGATCTGGACGTACTCAGCGACTGGGCCGGTTTCGAGTGCCTTCACTACTACTCGCTGACCGACCGGTTCGTCGGCCGAGGCGACTATCTGGCCCGGCTGGATCGCTGGATCGAGGACCGCGAGGCCGCGCCGGTCATGTGCCTCACCGCCCTCGGCGGAGCAGGAAAGAGTGCGCTGGCCTGGCACTGGGTTGACTCCGTGCTGACCCGTCTTCGCCAAGCCGGGTTCCGCGGGGCACTGTGGTGCAGCTTCTACGAGGGAACGTTCCAGTTCGAGGCTTTCCTGCGACGTGCCCTGACCTTCTGCGGGCGGATGTCGCCGGACCGGGTCGATGCCCTGGACCGGTCCGAGGTCGAGAAACATCTCCTCGACGCCTTGGCCAACGATCGCTACCTCGTAATCATCGACGGTTTTGAGCGGCTGATGGCCGGCTACGCCCAGACTGCCGAGCGGGCCGTGGACGACGAGGGTACCCGCGGGACACCCGACCGGGAGGGAGCCACGACAGCCGACCGGCGGATGACCGATCAACGAGACGGCGCCTTCCTCACGCGACTTGCGGCTCCCTTGGCATCTCGGTTGCTGATCACCACCCGTATGATGCCCGCGGAGCTGGAAGCTGGTGACAACCGACAGCCCCGTCCGCACGTCGTCCACGTCGACCTGCCGGGCCTCGGGCCGGACGACGCCATTGGGCTGTGGGTTGACCTGGCCGGAGAGCCGTCCGTGGAGGAAGAGGAAGAGATCCTCGACGTCCTTACCGCGTGCGGCTTCCACCCGCTGGCGATCAGCATCCTGGCGCGATCGGTCGCGGCGGCGGGCAGTTGGTCGAGCTGGCTCCGGGCGGAGGGACATCACGATTTCGACCCCAGCGGTCCACCGGCGCGGGCCCGCGCCACAGTCATCGGCACCTGCGTCAGCGACTTGAGTACCGAGGCGGAGGAGCTGCTGAGTTACCTGGCGGTCTCCGGCAAGCCGATGTCGGTCGACGAGATCACGCACGCACTGCGCCAGCAATCGATCCTCCAGGGCGAGGAACGCTGGACCGAGGATGGGCGAGTCCAGCGTGAGCTGCAGGACCTCCTCAATCGGGGATTCGTTGGCCGGGCTGTGGTCGACGGAATCACAGAGTACGACGAGCACCCAGTGGTTCGCGGCCTGATGTGGGCACGCTTGACCGATACCCGCCGCACCCCGGATCGGGCCCGTTTTCTGGACCAGGCAATGTCGGAGCTTACCGCTGTACCCGATCCGCAGCTCGCCTCCGGATCGGTGAACCTGGACAAGGCCGCATCGATCTTCCAGGTGCTGGTCTCTACCGGACAGATCGATCGCGCTTGGGAGATGTTCAGCTACAAGCTGTGGACCGCCTTGTACACTCGCGCGGCCTATCGCGAGCTGCTCAATCTGTTCGAGCAGCTGCTGCCGGGCGGAGACCCTCTCCAACTGCTCCCGCTGCAGTCGCCCAAGGAACAGGCGGACGCAGCACAGATGCTTGCCAACCTCATGATGAGCAGCGACGACGCTGAGATTGCCGATCGGCTGCTGATCTGGTCCGGGGTACTCCGACTGCGGATGCGCGACATGGTCGCCTTCCTCGAAGTACGACGGGATCAAACCTGGAACAGCCTCTATCGAGGCGCTCTGTTCGAGACCGAGCTGGCCCTTCGCAGGATCAAAGTCCAGGCCCTCGCCATGGGGGTCGACGGGCTCTTTTCGACTGTCAACCCGTGGATCGGACTCGTCCTGGCCCTGCGGGACAGGTCCAGCGCTGCCCAGACCTATCTCGTTGTCGATGAGAAGGACGAGATCAACCGCCGCTGGTGGACGCAGGGCGTGGCCGAGGGCTACGTCTATCTTGGCGAGGCCGCCAAGGCCATCCAGCTTCTCGACCACCTTGAGGACGACGTCGGCATCGAGCCCGCGCAACAGTCGTGGGAGCTGCTGACACGCGGTATGGCGGAGGGCCAGCAGGGCGGATTCGAGGCGGCCGACAATCACCTGCGCGCGGCCCTTGTCATCGCCCGTCGGGCCAACTACAGGATAGTCCAGTGCTTCGCACTGGTCGCGCTCGGTGATCTCGCCGTCAGCCAGGGGCGGTGGGCCGAGGCCGGGGAGCGCGCCGACGAGTACTTCGAGATCGATCCGACGGGGTACCAGCTCACCGCCGGCGACGCGTGGCGGATCCGCGCGCTTTGCGCCGAGCAAGCCGGTTCGCGTGATCGTGCCTTGGAATATGCCGCCGCCGCGTATCAGGCGTGCGCCTGCGACGGTCCCCCGTTTATGTACGCGGTCGGCGCCCGGCGAGCCCGCGAGGTGCTGGAGCGGCTGGGCGGCTACGTGCCCCGAACGACCAGCCGGCTGCTTCCGACGTGGCAGGAGGAACTCGCGAAGGTCGGCGTGGAAGAGGCCGCGCTGAAGGCGCAAAGGGCTCGCTTCGGTCGGCGAATCGCTATCATTGAGCAGCGGGCCCACAATCCGGAGCGCCGACGGCGGATGCGCAATCTCGTGCACCTGGCTACCGAGGAAGATCGCCGCTGGTGGGCACTGGTGGCGGGAGACCGCTCCGCCCTCACAGCCCCCCTCGCTGGCCGGATGGTTAATTTAGGGCTGTCAGTCGCCGACCTGCGCAAGCTATTCGAGTTAAGTACCGAGAAATCCCTGGAGGTGGTCTTCTTCCGGCTGGACGCCGCTCGGGTGATCGAGCCCGACACCCCGACTCCGTATCACCTGGCCAGCGCCGAGCAACGCGCCGCGTGGCTCGAACAAGTAGACGTGCACGAGACTGCTTTGGACGAATTCCTTCGCAGCGAGCGGGCGGCAGCCACCGCCGAGCCCTTCCGCTACCAAGGCCTCGATGCCCGGGGCGTCGACGCATTCTCACGCGACGCCCGCCGCCGGATCCAAGTGGACGCGGCACCGCCCGAAGCCCGGCAGTGGTGGAACCAGCTGCAGCAGCGACGGGGCTACTGGGACATGCTGGTCCTGGCTGAGTGCATTGCCAGCGCGCCGGCAACCCTGCAGGAGTTTGTGGAGGCCATCTCGTTGACAGGCACCCGCAGCCTGGAGTACGCCTTCATGTCCCTTCGCGAGAAACGGGCCATCGCCCGGCTCGAGGTAACCAGTGTGTCGCGTACCGAGGGCTGGACCCCGCTCGATGTGCTGCTGCGTCTTCAGACCGTCAAGTACCAGCTCGGCTGGCTGGAGCTGGAGGACGACGTCCGGGAGTTCTGGAGAGTTATCGAGGACCGTTATTCGAATCAGCCGGAGCTCGTGCTGCAGCTCGCGGAGCAGCTGGCCATGCGCGGATCTTCGATCGCCCAGTACCACGACGCAAGCCTCCGAAGCAGCGATCCCGAGGACTCCAGGGCAACCATCGCCTATCTGGACTATCTCCGTCTTAATGAAGCACAGTGGCCGGAGGTCACTTGGCCCGACGACGTCTCGGTGCGCCGGTGGAGCTACGACTCAGCCAGTCCGTCCTTCAGGGACGTCGGATCCTGGACACGGGAGCAGATCGACCGGTGGCTTGATACGGCACGTGAGGGCATCGGCTACGCATTGGCGCCCGACCGGGCCCGCCGGTGGTGGGACGCGCTGGAGTCGCAGGTGGCACCGGCGACCATGGTGCGGCTGTCCGAGGAGCTCCAGGCACGCGGTGCAACTGTAGGGGAGTTTTACCGGGCTCATGTCGATGCCGACAGCGACAACCTCGTGGCTGTCTTGGCTTTTCTCGACTTCACGCGGGTTGCCGACCGGCATCTCAGCCCGGACGAGGGCGTGCAAGCCGACCGGCACCTCGGCAGAGGCCACGGGTTCTACGAGAACGATGAGTTCGGAAACGCGGCCGAGGAGTACGAGCTGGCGCTGGCCGCCGACCCCCAGACGGAGGCTGCATATCTGTACCTTGCCCTGTCGTACGAGAAGTTGGATCCCGACGACTCCTCCGCCCTGCGGCGTCCAGTGTCGGTGCTGCAACGCGGGGTGGAACACTGTCCGCACAGTACGGATCTCAGACTCGAGTTGGAGCGGTTCGCGCTCTCCCTCCCGCCATACCAACCTCTCGACCGGCGCCGAGTAGTAGTGGAACTCTCCGACCCGAAAGCAGTCGACATCAACTACCTGCTAAGCGGCGCCGAGGATGTCCGTGCAGACGTCGCCGCCATCGTTGGTGTCCCGATCGCTGGCCTGCGCTTTCGCGAGGCTTACCTCAGCGAGAGTTCCTACCGAATCCTCCTTGACGAGGTTCAGGTCGCCGAGGGTACCTTTATTCCCGGTCACCGCTTCTTCCCCGGCCACCCCGACGGACAGGACGCACCGTGGCCCCGGCCTGGAGACCGACCGCCGGGTGAATGGCTCCCAGCTGAGCAGACGACCGATCCCGACGGCGGTCCGGCCGGGCTGTCACCGGAAGAATACCTGCTGAATGACATTCGAAGGGCCCTGCCGTCGCTCAGTTCGTCCTTGCTGACCGATCAGATCGTGCTGACACTGCTCGACGACGGTTGGACACAAGTGGATGCCGCCAACGATCTCGCGCTGCTGACCTCCTTTACCCGGGTGCTGCAGGGCTTGCTGGACGACGAGGTGCCCATCGGCCACATCGATATGCTCCTGGAGGAGTTCGCGCCGCTGCATCGCGACGGGGTTTCGGAGTCCGACGCCTTGTCTCGACTGCGCAGGCTGGCGGACATCGCGCCGTTGCTGCCCGGCAGCCGGCGGGGCGACGTGAAGGTCCGCCTCGATCCGCAGGTTGAGCACCAGCTCGCAGAAACAGCGGCACACGGTCCGGACGATGTTCTCCTGGTGGCTCCGGACGTTCTGCACAGGATGCTGGACACCATCCGGTCCGCTCTCACTGCCAGTTCCGACCACCCCGGTCGCCCGGTGCTCGTCGTCGGATCGCGCTCCATCCGGCGCCCTGTCCGGCTGCTGGTGCGGCCCGAGTTCCCCGGTCTCCCGGTTGTCGCCGAAGACGAACTCAACGACTCCCGGATGCAGCCGTGATGCCGTCGCCGAGCATGGTCGCTGTTGCGATTACCCTGCCTGCCGCCGATGCCGACCGGCAGGAGGCCGTACAGCTCTACGCTGCCGCAGCGATCGACCAAACCCTACGCGAGCTCGCGTTGCCAATCACAGCGACCAACCCCGTCGTCGTTGTCGGTGATGCTCTCGAGATCGCGATCAACGGTTACCGCTGCGAGGTCCCGAGCACGAAGTACCTGGTTCGCCACACCAGCACGGTGGAGGACAGGATCGCTCACACGATCCATCTCAATGCCGAGTTCCTTATCACCACCGAGGTTGCTGACACGATCTGGAAAGCTGTTGTCGAACCCAGCGACGCGACACCGAACGACCCGCCGCCGTGGTTCGCCGGCCTGGTCCGGAAGCTGGTGCGCCACCGGGCGCGCCCAGACCGGCTCGCGCCGCTGCTCGCGGCGGGGTCACCATCGGAGCCGAAGTCGCTGTTCGAGGCCGTCCTCGACGAGTCGAGCAGAATCACGGTTGTCATCGACGAGAAGACGGCCGCCGGCGACGGCCATGAGAGCTGGCGCTCGCTGCTGTTGGACCTCGCCACCGGCCTGACTGAGGAGCTGGGCGTCCCGCTCCCAATCCCGCGCCTCGAGGTGGAACCGAGCCTGCCGGACTACCATCATGCCGTGCAGGTGGGAGATCTGCGGACCTTGGCCCTTCCCGGCCTCCGCCATGATGAGCTCCTCGTGAACGACACCAGCGAGCGACTGCAGCCGCTGACTTTCGACGGTCCCCAACCGCGTCCGGTGACCAACCCGTCGACGGGTCTGCCGGCCGCCGTGGTTAGTGCCTCGTCCAAGGAAGCCCTCGAGGCGGCCGGCTGGACCACCTGGTCCATGCGCGGGTACGTTGTTATGGCATGCGCCGAGATCGTGCGGCGCCACGCTGCTGCCCTGGTTCACCAACGGTTGCTGCGGTATCAATTGGCACGCTTGGAGTCGGAGAGCCGTACCCTCCGTCCCACTGTCGAAGCCTTGGGCGGTGTGCTTTCCTTGACGCCCGTAGTACGGCGGCTTGTTGCCGAGCAGGTCCCAATCCACCGCCTCCCCGACCTGCTCACGGGTCTCCTCGCGTCCGCGCCGCCGGCGCCGGAGGATCCTCGGTTGGTCCGGGTAACCACCCGCCGCCACCGGGTTGAGGTGGTACCGGCTCCCGAGCTCGACGACATCGTCGAGGCGTCGCTGGCCGAGACCTGCCGTGGACTGCTCTCGACTGCCCTTTCCCGACAGCTCAGCCGGAGCACGACCACGCTGGTGGTCTACCTTCTCGACCCCGCTATCGAGGAGCGGCTCCGCGATCCCGCCGAGCTCACACCCGATGAACGCCGGGCCTTCCTCGACATGATCGCCGCCGAGATGGCCTATCTACCTGCGACCGTCGTAATGCTGCCGGTGCTCCTCACCCGGGCTAGGGTCCGTGCGCGGCTGCGAAGCGTTGTTCAGGTCGAGCACCCCAGACTGAAGGTGGCCGCCTACGAGGAGCTGAACGGCAACCTCAATATCCAGCCGGTGGCCCGGTTGAGTCTGACCTGACGTTTGTCCGTGCCCTGAACATCACCGTCTCTATAATGTCCAGGATCTGGGCCTTATACACGCGTGACCCGCACAGCGGGCAGGCGCCCTGTGGCACTGCATCCAGGGTGAACCGTTCTCCTCCGCCAGAGGCAGTGTTGATCCTCACCTCTACCGTTCGCTGCTCGAAGGTACCCGAGCAGCCACACCGTCCGTAGTCCATGGTGCCATCCGATCAGAGCCGACTCGTGGTATAAGGATGTCACGTCTTTGGCGCCCCGTCACGGGCCTCTCACCGGGAACGTTGCGAGTCCGCTGTGCACGGTGTGGCCTGATTTGGCAACTCGCACCATAGCCGGCGTCCTAACATTCGACCTGATTGGAACAGGGTTTCCGAGTCGGCTTGGGGCGTTACCAAACCTTATGAGCTTCACGGCTCCCGACAGCGACGCCAGGACTCCTGGCCTTCATCGCCCGGTTTGTCACGGCCGAGTTAAAACGGTTCCCCGAATGAACACCCGCGTTGAGACCACTGACGAAGGCGCCCATAAGATCGGGAGGACGCCCGCACTGGGACGCCCGTGCGGAGCTAAGTGTTCGGGCTTTCTCAAGACAAGTACTCGATACTCGGGTGCCACATTTGGACGCTGGATAAAGTCAACTGCATGGCACAGTCTATTGAGCGCCGGCACGGACGCCGCAGAAGTCCCACACCAGTCAAACGAGGCTTACCGCGGTTCGCGTTACTGAGCACCGTCCTGTTGGCGGGTGTAGCTCTCGCTGCCTTGGCCCTGACCCGTTAGGACAACCCAGGCAACGTGCCGAGTGGGTTGGCATTATCGAGTCCTCCGGCGTGGTCAGGCCGGCGATTCCGCGCGCTCAGTGCAGTGGATAGTCGCTTGTAGCTGGCCGCCGCCGTCGTCCTCTGCACAACGGGTCACGTGGTTGGTTGTCTTGCCGCACGATGGGCAGAAAGTGGTGTGTTGTTTGGTCCCCCCTCCAAGATTCTAAGCCGTGCGACGTTTTCGCGTCGGTAAACATCGAGGGCCATTCGTTTCTGGGGAAGGTCAGCCTTCGCCGGCCGAATTTAGTGCGACCGTGTGCCGCACCAGGCCGACGACTACCCATGCGGCGAGGGTGAAGACGAGGGCAGCGATGCCAAGGCCATGGACCCGCTAAGGGGCGAGAAAGCGAGAGGTGGCGTTGCCGCCGAACCAGAAGCGCAGGACGCTGCTTTGATGGCCGTCGACGCATAGCTCACGGCGGTCCGAAGGCCCGGCTGGTCCGCGCAGACCTCACGGCGGTGGAGCTGGTGATTGCCATCGGCACGGTGACCTGGCCGCGGCCCGACGCCGTGCGCCGTGCCGCCCCGATCTCGAATCCCGCCTCGTGTCGATCCTGCTCGCCGGGATGCGGGCGACGGGCTGACGGGTGCGTGCCGGAGATCCCCGGCCCTTTCGTTGCCCGCCTAAAGGCACATTCGTCCTGCTTTGTCAGCTGTCATCGTGAATCCGTCGGCCGGTTACTCGGTGCTGCCAAACTCAGCAGGCCTGGCGGCGGAGGGTCTGTCCGGCCCTGAACGCCATGTCAGTGTCACCTTGAAATTGGAGGTGCTGCTGGCCGCAGCGATGAACGCGCCCACTTCGGCATGCACGTCCAGCCCGAACTCGATGCAGACCTCGTCAGGGCGGTTGCTGACGCTGAGAAGCTCGTCAATGACGGCTTGAACCGCGGGCCGGATATTGCCAAGTGCATTCTCAAAGGTCTGCTGGGCACGGGCAAAGACCTCACCGTGAGCCCCACCGCGCGTGACGGGGCCCGCGGCGCCGTCTTTAACCTCGACGAGGACCGCAGCCCCATTGGCCGTGGGGAATTCGACCAGACGGGTCACGGCTTCTTCCTATTCTTCAGGCGGAGTGCCGCAACAATGAAGGTCATACCGGCGGCCGCAACCAACAAAAGGAAGTCACCCCACGGTACTAAGGTGCCACCGAAGAACAACTCCGAAAACGGCATCAGTGCCAGAGGGGCCAGCAGCACCCAGTCGAGGAATCGGTGCAGTGACTTGGATCGAATCGAGATGATGCCCGCGGTAACGGCGAGAAGACATGCGACGAAGCTCAAGATCGCCAAGTCACCAGCGTAGGACGTGCTCGAACTGCTGCCATCGGAGCGTTGCACCGCTGTGTATTCCACTGTGGCGCCAGCTGCGGCGGCAGCAAGGACGGCTCCGCTGAGGGTGATACGACTCCACCTGGACCCGCCTGGTAGGCCTGACAGGAGGACTAGCGCGTACCCTGCGGGGACTATCAGCCCTAGGAACAAGCCCAAAGGCAGGGTTCTGTAGAGGACACCTCCCCAGAAGACAGTTGCTCCGGCGCCCGTTAGCAGCACGCCGCCCCCGAGGAGCAGCATCGCGTTCAGCGCAGCAGGGGTGTTTGCGGAAACGTCCGCCGCTGATGCGGTCACCGGGACTTTGTCGGGTCCGGGGGGTGCGTCCCAGAATCTTTTCAGAGAGGATGCGAGCCCGGAAGGCTGCCTCCGGTGAGGTGGTGGGCGTGACCCATTGTCCGAAGGATCGGGCTTTGTCGGAGTGTGGGTTGTGAGCAGCTCTGCCCGGGCGGTGGTGGCGAGCCCGTCCGGGTCAGCGGAAGCAGGGTCCAGGCCTTCGAGTTCGGCGGCGACGTCAAGGACGGCCTGCCAGCTGCCGGTATCAGCGTGGTACCGCAATTCCGCCTCCAGCTCCGAGATCCGTTGCCGGCTTTCGCATCGGGTCTTTCGCTCCGCGGCGTCAGGATATGCCGGATCGGCGGCCAGTTGGGCGTAGCCTGCGGCGGCAGCCATCCAGTCCTGTTCATGTTCCGCCTCCCGTGCCCGCAGGTACGTCCGGGCGGCCGTGAAGCGGTCCCGTGCGGTTTCACGGAGTGCCGCCGCGTCACGGTAGGCCGGTTCCAGGGTCAGCAGGTGATTGAGCAGTTCGATGGCGGGTCCGTAGTGTTTGGTCCGCAGTTCGGCGCTGGCCTGGACGTACAGGGCCCGCAGTTGGGCGTCACGGACCCGTGTTTCGGCCATCTGAAGATCAGGTTCGTCGGTCCGGGCCGGTGGTTGGGCCGCTGCGGCCGGCTGGGGGACGGGCAGTCCGGTGAGCGTAAAGAGTTCGGTGGAGCCTCCCCGCACGTACAGCACCGGGGTTACCCATTCCAGGGTGCCGCCCGATTTCCCCCTCATAGAGATGCGTCCGTTGCGGGTAGCCTCATCGATGCTGCGGCCGTTGGCAAGGGCGGCGTAAAAGCCGTGGGCGAACGCAACCGCCCCCACATCGCTGACGGTGAACTGCATGGCCGCCACCGCGTTGATCCCGCCCCGCACCAGGGCGGCGGCGGTGCCGGCGAACAGATCCTGGTCACCGCTGCGGCCGGAGTAGCAGGAATTGAGCACGACCAGCCGGGGGACCGGCCTGGCGGTGCTGAGCAGGTCCACGAAGCGGCTGGCCTCGATGCTGTCCGCCCGCCCGTCCGCCCGGAGCAGGGTGATCTGTCCCTCGTCGGTAGCGGTGTCATAATCCCCGTGGCCGATGAAGTGCAGGACATGCCAGGGCCCGGCCAGCAACTGCTCGTGAACATCGTCCCAGGTGGAGTGTTGCGCCCAGACCAGTTCGATCCGTCCGGCGGCGGCAGGCCCGGCAAGGGCCCTCGCCAGGTGCTCCTTTTCGGCCTCCACGTCCAGGGCCGGCAGGCCGCGAGGGGAGGCAACGACACCAAGGATCCGCAGCGGCGGCACAACCTCCAACGGGTTCACATGGTAATCCGGGGCGGGGACGTGGCGCAGCAGCGGCTCGGTCTGACACAAATATGATTCCGTCTCGGGATCGAAGAGCATCTCCCATGGCAAGGCGGCCAGCTGCGGCGCACCGAGCCTGAGAACCAGGCGCAGCTGCCGGCCTGACTGTTGCGCCGCTCCCAGGCTCGCCCGGTATGTCCCGTACACTTCCCGGCTGAACAGCGCCTTAAACAGCTGCTGCCCGACCTCCCGGACAGGGCGCTCCGCGAGGGGGGTCTGCCGGCGCGCAAAGGCTGCCGATGCCAGGACCGTAGCCTCCAGATTCGCGAGTCTGTTCAGGATCCCTTCCACATCCAGGTCAAACGTGCCCGCAGCATGCCCACCCGCCGGGGCCCGGAGCACACGTACCGCGTACTCACCCGGTACGGAGCCCGACCCAATCTCCAGCTCCATGTCACCGTCCACGGCAACCATCCCTACCAACGATTCTCGGATACGGGCCGCCCGCCGGGACACCAGCACACCGGCTTGCCATCGCGAACCCGGGGTGCGTTGGGGAATGTAAGGGGCCCCGGTGCGCGCCTGCGTCAGGTCAGGCGGACGGTGTGGTCCAGGATTCCCCACCCCACCTCGAATTTGGCGAGGCCAAGCGTGCGGCTGTCGCTGCTGCCGGTTTGCCAGCACCAGTCAAAGGCTCTCGAGGGCAACTGCGTGAAGAACGGGCCGGACCAGCTCCTGGTGCGGGACTCGTTCTCGGCGAAGACGAAGTACTTTCCCGGTCCCGCCCACCCGCTGTAGACCTTCACGGTGCCACCGGGCCCGATGCGGTACCAGCCCTTCTTGGACCAGTCCGTGCCGCCCTCGCAACCGGGAGAGTGGTACGCATAGGCCACGAAGAGGGTGTCCCCGGTGCCGTTCTTGAAGTAGACGCCCATCACCGGGCCGCCTCATCCGTAGGGCGCCGGGGCGGGTCCGGCGGCATCAGTTCGCTGCCTGGACTTGCCGCGGCCGCATACTCCTCGTCCAGATCCTCGCCTTCGCGCAAGTCCATTCCGCTTGCTGTGCCTGTTACCGGAAACCTGTCGGTGGTCCGTGCTTCAGGCAGGTTCTCGCTGGCATCGCCGAGGTTCTCCTGCACTTGCTGCGGCGTCCATTCGCTCCGAAGTCCGCTCATCGTGTCACCTTTCCTTTAATGGATGTGCACGCTCAAGCATTCGGGAGACGCGTTACGGCAGCGTTACGGCACCAACAGGTAGCCGGTGGTCCCGGAATCGGGTACTCCCTACGCTGTTGGTGCGGCCGCGCCGCATCTTACGGTCGCTGCATGACGCGATTAGCTGAAGCAGTTCGCAGATTCGTGGCGGAGCACATCGTCGGGGACGATCCGAACCCGGAACTGTCCCGCCTCGACCAGGAAGACATCGCAGCGCACGCACGGTATGCGCTGGACGGACTTTTGTAGTCTGACGCTGAGGGAGCGCCGCTAGCTCCCGACGGCCTGCCAATTGGCCAAGTCGGCCGGCGATTCCGAGTGCTCCGCGCACTGGACGGTCGCCCATAACTGCCCGCCGCCGTCGTCCTCGTATCACCCGTAGTCGGCACCAGAAAGTCGAGTACTGCGTACTCGTGCAAGTCACCGGTACATTCGATGTACTTATTGAGCCGGCGGGATTCAGGGTTGGTGCCCGCTACGGTCTCCGCCGGCGCCATCATCTGAAAACGAGCACAGCCCACCCATCGTGGCGTGGACGGAAACGCAGGACACCATGCGAATCAGATTGGCTACCGGCGACAACCTGGACTCCATGAATTGCCCGCACCAGTTTGTTGGCCAGTGTGATGCGTGCACCGCGTCGCGGCAGGTGGCTCCCGCTGAACAGCGGGACCTGCAGTGGAACCGGGACGCGGCCGACTGACCTCTACGCGGAGCCGCCAAGGTAGGTCAATGCCGCCACCACCTGCGCCCGGACCCCGAACTCCAGCGTCGGATCCAGGACCGGCGCGAAGAAGGGGGAGTGGTTGGCCGGAATGTCCTTGCTCACGGTACCGTTTGCGACGGCGGTCCGGTACGTTTCGGGGTCCGCGCCGCCGATCATCCAGAACGTGTAGGGGACGCCGAACGCGTCCGGGATGCGGCTGAAGTCCTCGGACGCAGTCTGCCTTGCGGCGGTGTGGACGGCGTCGGTGCCGAAGTGGGCGGTGAAGGCTTCGGTCACTTTAGCGGTCACGGCGTCATCGTTGGTGGTCAGCGGGTACTGGCCGTAGTACTCGAACACGGGCTCCTGCGGCGACCCCGCGGTGACGCACTCGCCCCGGACTATCCGCTCGATGGCCGCGAGCACTGCAGTCCGCACCTGGTTGTCGTACGTGCGGATGTTCAGCAGCAGTGTGGCGCGGTCCGGGATGATGTTCGACTTTGTCCCGGCGTTCAGCGCCCCCACCGTGACCACGGCGAAGTCCCCGGGTTTCGTTTCCCGCGAAACCACGGTCTGCAGCCTGAGCACAATTGAGGATGCCAGCACCACCGGGTCCACCGCCATGTGCGGCATCGACCCGTGTGCGCCCTTCCCGAACACCGTAATCCGGAGCGAATCCCCGGCGGACAGCACCGGTCCCGCCGCGGTGGCCACCGTCCCGGCAGCAATCGGCATCACATGCTGGGCGAGGGCGACGTCGGGCTGCGGCACTATGGTGACCAGGCCGTCGTCGACCATTGCCTGCGACCCCGCGCCCACTTCCTCGGCTGGCTGGAACAGCGCAACGTACGTCCCGGACCAGGCGGCGCGGCCGTCTGCCATCAGCTTCGCGGCGCCCAGCAGCGTGCTGACGTGCACATCGTGTCCGCATGCGTGCATCACGCCAGCCACTGTGGAGGAATAGTCGAGGCCGGTGGCCTCGGTGACTGGCAGCGCGTCCATGTCCGCGCGCGCCAGGACCGTGGGGCCCTCGCCGTTGGATAGGACGCCGACGACGCCGGTACCTCCCAGGTGCGTGACCTCATAACCGAATGTGGTGAGTTTCTCCGCGACGAGTTGGGCGGTCCGTTGTTCTTCGAGGCTGAGTTCCGGGTGCCGGTGCAGGTCCTGGTAGACGTCCCGGACCCAGGGGAGTTCGGCCTTGAGGCCGGCCAGGACCGTGTGGTGGATGCTCATGCACTTCGCTCTCTGTGGGTTCAGCACTCAGCCTAGACCCGGGCTCGCCCGCCGGGCGACGGTAAGATGTGCCGGTGATAAGAAACCGTGGGGGCTTCAACGTGACCAAGCAGGAATGGATCAAGTACGGCGCGCTTTTTCTACTGGCCGTCGTCGCTTTCGGCGTTGCCGGGATCGCCCTGACCAACCCGCGGGCTCCGGAGGAACCGGCAGGCGCCCTGTCGGCGACTCTTCCGGCCGCAACACCAACCGGTCCTGCGACGTCTGCCCAGGCACCGACGGCCACGGCAACCGCCACCCCCTCGGCGTCCGCAACGGCGCAGCGGAAGGGAATCGAGCTTCCCGCCCAGCCCGTCCTCCTGATTCTTGGTGACTCCTACACCGCTGGCATGGGGGCGGCCCGGGAGGAGCAGGGGTGGGCATACGTGGTTGCCGATTCGCTCGGGTATCCCACGAACATCGACGGCGTTCCCGGAACGGGGTTCGCCTGGGGCGGCGGACCGCAGGATGACCGGGGCCTTGAGTACGAAGTCCGGCTGCGGGAAATCGCCGAAGATCCGCGCTTTGTCCCGAACCTCCTCATCCTTCAGGGCGGGCAGAACGACGCCTTCCTCAACAACCCCGATGAGCTGAAAACCGCCACCACGCAGACCATCGAGACGGCCCGCAGGCTGTGGCCCGGCGTCCAGGTGGTGGTCCTGGGGCCCTCCGCCCCGCAGCCCCTTGCCGAAGAACTCAGCAGCGCGAACACCGCGGTCCGTGCGGGCGCCGAGGCCGCCAGCGCCCCGTTCATCGATGCGTACGAGGCCGGCTGGTTCACGGCCGCGAACAGCCCAGGATTCGATGCTGACGGCGCGCACCCCAACACCGCCGGCTACGCCCACATGGCCGGAAAGTTCCTGGAGGCGTGGGCCACTTTAACTGAATGAGCGGCCCAGGCCGTCGTGGCCCTGGGCGGCTCATTGGCTTGTTGCCGGGGAGCTAGGGTGCCTCCACCATGGTGACCCGCTCGGCCAGTTCCAGCCAGAGCCCGTAGTCATAGTCCATGCCGGCGGGGCACGCCAGCGCCAGTTCCATCAGCCCGTTGCTGCTGGTGGTTGTGCGCACGGCCAGCCGGTAGACAACGTCGGCATCGCTGTCGTTCTTGAAGCGGAGTTCTGCCTGCTGCATTTCGATTTCCCGGCCATCGTCGCGCAGCTTGACGTAGAGCGACCGGGTATCGTCGACCAGCTCAACCGGCTTGCCCAGCGAGGTCTTGACGCCCTCGATCTCCGAGGCCAGGATCCGTTTTGTGCTGGCCTCATCGTCGGTTTCGCCGGTGGGCTCCAGGGTTGCCTGGTACGTGGTGAAGGTGCACTGCAGGCTGGCGTTCCGGTAGTTGACGGTTCCTTCGCTGACCTGTTCCTTGGTCCAGCCCTGGGGTTCCTTGATGGACCACACGGGGGCGCTGGTGAAGCCGGCATCGTCAAAGGTATAGACGGATGTGGATCTCGTGGCTTCGGTGTCCGCCAGCTCCTCGGACGCCGCAGATTCTTCCGGCGCCGCCGATTCAGTGGCTTTGAGGTCGGGCACGGGGTCCGCCTGATTGCTGCCCGCCAAGCCATTGAAGGCCATGACTCCGGCCACGGCAAGGACAGCCACAACGCCCGCACCGCCTGCTACCCAGCCCCACACCGGCATGCCTTTCCTCGGCGGAGCCTGCATAAAGGAGCTGCCCGGGCCGTACTGGCCGCTGTCGTTGCCGTACGGTGGCTGGCCCTGCTGCGGCCACTCCTGCTGGGTGTAGGGCGGCTGGCCTGGCTGCTGGTTCGGCTGCTGCGGGTGGGGAGGGAACTGCTGTGCCTGCCCGTCCGGGCCAAACACGGGGGCCGGCGGGATGGGCGGATGCGGAGTGCCTTCGGGCGGCGGCTGCTGGTTGTTCGGCTGCTGCGGCCATCCGGGCTGCTGGTTGTTGGTCACGTAGTTCCCCCAATATTTGGCGCGAGAAGTGCAGCTACCATCATGCCGGTTTTTTGGAGCGGGCCGCGATGGGGAGCACTGCCCACCGCACCTGCCCGGGCATGGCTGAGTGCCTCGAAGCTGGACAGCCGCACCCGGTGGAGTGACGCCGTCGGACGCTCAGCTCATGCCCGCCTCCCGGAAGCTCAAGGCTCCGTGGGTAGAATCGAGGCCAAGAAGAACCGAAGTGATTTCCGGAGGTACGGAGTAAAAATGTCAGAATGGCTCGAAGTCGGCGCAGACAATTACGTGCTGGTGACCGAAGGTTCGCTGCTGAATACCGGCCTGATTGTTGGTTCCGAGCGTGCCATGGTGGTGGACACCGGCTGCGGGCCGCGGCAGGGGCGCGAGATCCTGGACGCTGTGCGGGAGAAGACTGACCTGCCCATCGTGGTGGTCAACACGCACGCGCATTACGACCATTTCTTCGGCAACGCCGTATTCGCATCCGACGGCGCCACCGAGTTCTGGGCGCACGAAAACTGCGCCCGCGAAATCGACACCCACGGTGACCTCCAGCGCCGCTTCGTGGGCACGCTGGAGCCGGAAATGTCCACCGGCGAGGGCGAGAACGTGGACCTGGTGGTGCCCAACGCGATCGTCCGGGACCAGCCCGTTCTGGTGGACCTCGGCGGGATCACCGTCACCCTGTTTTACCTGGGCCGCGGCCATACCGACGGCGACCTCCTGGTGGGCACCCCCACCACCCTCTTCGTGGGTGACCTCGTGGAGCAGGGCGCGCACCCGTCCTTCGAGGACTCCTACCCGGAGGACTGGGCGGACAGCCTGCGCCACATCTCGGCGCTGCGCCACCGCTACGAATTCCTCATCCCCGGCCACGGCGAGCCCTGCACCGATCAGTTCGTCAAGACCATGGCCAACACCATGACCACCGCCGTCCGCCAGGCCCAGCTGTCCATCCGCGAAGCCCCCTCCGACGCCACCAAGGCCATCCCGGTTCTGCCCTACGGCCCGGAGCAGTCGCGCTGGTTCATCAAGCGACTGCAGGAGACGCGTTCCCTCCACTAACAGCGTTGCCGCAGGTCTCCTTAGGGGGCCCGCTGCCCTAGGCGCCGGAGGAGCCGGCGGGCTGCACTGCCTGTGGCGAGCAGCGCCGGCCCAAGGGAGGGTGTGGGCCGCGGCGGTGCAGGAATGCACGCCCGCTCCGCCGGCGTGGTAGCGCGGCAGCGGGCAATTTCGAGGGCCAGGCTTTCCTCCCCGCGCGCCATAGCCCAGCTGTGATTGGCCGAGAATATCGGCTCCATCACGGAAGTGAACCGGCGCAGCACGGGTTTGTTGAGCCGCACATTCCACGCGTATGTGGCCACCGTCCATTCGCCATCCTGTGCGAGCGTCCAGCGTCCCCAGCCCACGAAGTCTCCGCGGGCTTCGACTGTGAGTCTGCTGCACGGTTCTTTGTCAGTCAGGCGGGACTGCCAGTGCAGTGTGTAGGGCAGCCAGCCTTTCGCATGCTGGTCGAGGACCCTCCCGAGGCCATTCGCCCCGGCCGGCTCAAGTTCGCAGGAGTCGAGGAACACGGCGGGCCACCATATCGGCATGGACAGCCCATCGGCGAGGACGTCGAACACCTCAGGCATCGTTTCCTGAAGCCGCCAGACGCTAATGAATTCGAAGTCTTTGGCTGTCATCCAGTATCCCTTCAGCCTTCACTGTCCGGGCGCAAAACCGGCGCGTTAACGTACCCGGGATGATACGCCTAGGCCCTGGCTTCCCGGAACGACGCGATCATCTCCTGGATTTTCCGGTGCTCCTCCGACGCGCCGTAGGCCTCGGCTTCAGCCATGGTCCCGAAGTCGCGGCCTGAGATGAACAGGACGGTGCGGTGCGTGACCTCAGTTACGGCCATTACGCCGGTTTCCACCAGGCCCAGTCCGTACATCAGGCGCGGGACCAGCGTGGCGCTCACCGGGGCCGACGCTCCGGTGAGGGACGTGACCACCTGGACGTTGTTTGTCCACAGATTGTCCGCGCGGTCCTGCGGGAAGTCCGTGAGGTCCATGGCCACGGACCGGGCCACGAAGGGTCCTGACTTGGACAGCGGCGTCTTGCCGGGCACATCACCGAAGTGCACCGCGGGCCGCTCCACGCACGGGCACTCCGCGCCCCACGCCAGCAGGATGGTCAGGTGCGCGAGCTCCCGGCCGTCAGGTCCCAGGACCGTCACCGCACCGGATTGCGGCGGGTCGTCCTTGGTGGTGTCCCGCACCGTCCAGTCGGACGGGTGGTCGAACGAATACTCCACGTCCTCCCAGGTCCCCGAAAAGGTGGAGAGCGCGACGGCGGTGCTGCCGCCGTCGGGCGTTTCGGTCGGGGAGGCGGACGCGGAGGCGGACGCGGAGCCGGACGGAGATACCGGCGCTGTGGAGGCCGGCGCTGTGGACGCGGAAGGCGCCGTGGTTTCCGTGCCTGCGGGTGCGGGGACCCCGGCGCACGAGCTGAGGGCGAAGGCCAGGCACAACGCGGCCGGGAGGAACATCAAAGGTGGACGGTGCCTGCTCATGGGGTGCCTCCTCGGACCACACAACTGCGTATTTACCGATAGTAAGGTGGCCAGCGGCTCCGCGGGGGCGGCAATCGTTCCAATGCGGTTACAAGCTCAAAGGTCCGGTGCAGGGAAGGTAACGGCCTGCCCGCGGGGGTCACTTTCGGGCCCTGGAATGCCCTCCAAATGCCCATATCCGACCCCGCGTTTCAGGAGTTCAGGCGGGCTCCGGGAAGCCACAACCCTTGACGTGACTTGTAAACAGCTGTGACAAACGGTTAGCCTGACCCAGATCGCATGGGGGATCACTGCTAAACCAACGGAGGCCGCTGTGGCTCTCATTGACTATGTCCTGGCGCTTTGTGCGCTGCTGTTCACGCTGCTGGTTCCTTTCTGTGCGATGTATCAGGTACTGCGCCTCAAACGGCGCGCCCTCAGGGTCACCGCCACAAGGAGCGAACGCAACTAGCCATGCCTTACGTCGACATCAACCCGCACAAGGGCCGTCCCCGCTGGCAGGGCTACGCCGTCCTCGCCGTCCTTCTGATCCTCACCGCCTGTGTTGTGGTGGCCGCGCTGACCCGTCACTGACCTCGTACTTCCGGCGCAGCGCCTAGACTTAGTGACTGAATCAGTCCGTAAAGTGCCGCAGAACCTTGTGCCGAACGTCCTGGGGGACAGACATGCCAGATCCGGCGGATCAGAACGCACGCGCCAATGCAGAGGATGCAGGGCAACCGCAACCGTCCCGACGACGCCGCGACCTTCGCCGCGCCGACGGCGCGCTTTCGGATGCCCAGACAGGAACCATGCCAGCCCTAACTCCAGAGCCTTTCGCCACTCCCGACGCCGGCACCCCGGTCCCGCGCCGCACCTCCTGGGCGGAGGCCGCTGCTGCCGCCGACCAGGCCAAACCCGCGGCGCCCGTTCCGGCGCCCACCCGCCGTCCCGCCAAGCCGCCGGTGACCGCGGTTCCGCAGGCCGGGCAACCGGCCGCCAAGGACTCCGGCACCTCCGCGGTGGCGCACGACGGCGGCACTCCTGCGCCGCCGTCGTCGTCCCCTGGTGACGAAACCCCCTCGTTCCGGCGCATCCGCCCGACCGCTGCGGACGTCATTGCCGAGAGCCCCATGCCTGACTTCATCAGCTCCCCGGGCCTGTTTGTGAGAGAGCAGAAGCCCCGGCCCGTGGGCGGCATCCGCGGCGCCATCTACGCGATGACGGGCGGGGCCTGGAATCTGGGGCCCAGCGCCAAGCAGCGCGACGAGGATGAACTGCGCCGCCGCATCGCCCGCCAGCTGCAGGGCAGCTACAACACCGCCGTGCTGAGCCTCAAGGGCGGCATCGGCAAAACCTCCACCACGGTGGGCGTGGGCCTGACCCTGGCCGAATTCCGCGGCGACGCGCCCTGCGCCATCGACGCCAACCCGGATTCCGGCGACCTCGTGGAGCGCGCCCTCGGCGAGGGGATCTACCAGCAGGCCAGCCCGCGCACCATCACGGACCTGCTCAAAAACATTGACTCCGTGGACTCGCTCACCGCGCTGGCCCGATACATGCACCACGCGGGCCGGCTCCACCTGATCGCGGGGGAGCAGGACCCGGAGGTTTCCGACTCCCTGACGGCCGCGGAGTACCTGCGTATCCGCAAGCTGATTTCGAACTACTACTCGGTGGCCCTGACCGACTGCGGCACCGGCGTGACACACAATGCGATGAGCGGGATCCTGCAGTCGGCGGACAACCTGGTGATCGCCGCCGGATATGCCGTTTCCGGCGCGAAGAGGGCCCGCAGCACGCTGCACTGGCTGGCCAGCCACGGCTACGAGGACCTGGCCCGGAACGCCATTGTGGTCATCACGGACAAGGACGAGGTCTCCTCCCGCGTGGACAAGGACGCCATCGAGGAACACCTCGCCGGGATCTGCCGCCAGCTCATCGCCGTCCCGCACGACCGCGGCGTGGCCGACGGCGACCTGGTCACCCTGGACGTGCTGAAACCGGAGACCCGGCGCGCGTACAAGGAGATTGCGGCGGCCATCGTGGACGGGTACCGCTAGGAGTCCTGCGGGTGACCCCTTAGGCGCCGTACCCGTGAAGGTGCCTTTCAAGGAGGTGCGTGGTCTGCTGGGCACATTGCCGAATGCGGGGGAGATGTGCCACCGCCAGCCTTGGCAGGACAATGGACCGGGGGCCGTCGGGGGAGTCGTTCCGGATGGCGCGCTGCAGGTCAACGGCGAGCGCCGCCAGCCGTTCTGCGCCCACCATCTGGCTGGCGGTCTTCAGGCTGAGGACAGCGTCTTTTGAGGTGACAGGATCGCCGGTGGTCAACGCCATCCGTAGTCGCTCAATCCTCGCGGGAAGGAGCGCTACGAAGTCCTGGATGAATACTTTCCAGATGCCTTCGTCGTAGTCCAGCTCCAGCTTCAACCTGTCCAGTACAGAATTGTCCAGCAGCGGAACCACCATGGCCTCATGCTGACCCACGGCTGTCCTTCGCCAGTAAATGCATGCTTTTCGACATGCTTCAGGACGTTACAGGCGGGGAACAGGGGAGCACACGAGTAGGAAGTACTCGCTTTTCAAACGGAACCTACTGCTGGCCTTTGGCACCTACGGTGCGCTTCAGCCTCTAAGGGAACACTGTGCATGAACACGCTCAAGACCGGGTGCGGATAGGCGCAAATATGCCTCAAGATACTCCCGCCAGCGCAGGAGGGTTTATCCACAAACTAAGAGTGCAGCTACCCGTCTATTCGGATACAGCTGCACTCTGAGCTTGTGGAAATCTGAGAGAAAGAAAGTCTGTGGCTGGCGCTCTGGCCCGATTGCTGGGCGCTGCGGGTGCCTTGCCTTGAAAAGCCTTAGGCGGCGATCAGTGCTCGCCTTGCGGGTGCATGTTCCCGGCGCGGTGCCAGGACATGGATGGTGCACGGTGCCTGCTGCGGATCGATCCGCGCGGGCAGGTGGTGACTTTCAGAGGCGGTCCGGAGCATTTCCAGGGCTTCTTTATCAACCCGTGCGTGGGTGATGTCCAGTTTCAGGTCCAGGCCTTCCTTGAGGGAATTGGCCCGCTTGACGACTATGTACAGTGCGTTCACGCTATGGACGGTGATATGCCCCTTCGCAATCACCAGCGCCCTGGCGTGGTCTAGATCTATTCGAACAACGATGTTGAGCTTTGAGTTCACGTTGTAAAGCCTTCCCCGGCATTGGCTGCGACGCTGCAGCTTCTTGCTATGGCCCGTTTCTTGAGCCTTGTCCAGAGTAAGGGGCGAATGTGACCCACGCAACAGTTACGTATTTATTACACCGATTAGCGTGCGGCGGCCGTGCCTGAATCGTGATGCAACACACGGGATATCTTGGGCCGAGCCTGTGCTTTCCACGTTAGCGTCAGCCTTCAGCCCTATGAAAGGTGAGTCAACGATGACCGTTCTTGAATACGTTTCAGGCCTCAGCATCATTCTCGGATCCTTGGTGGGCGCCATGGGATTCGTTGTGGGAGTGATGCACTTCCGGCGCAGCCACTAGGGGGCCGTCCGGTCTCCGTGGAAACGTTAGAATGGGGAGTCTTATGGATGACCCTCCTTCACATATGCCCTTGCCCCTCTGCCATCTGACCGGTTTACCGGCCAACGCCGGGGAGGGGCGCCCCAATGTATGAATGGATCATGATCGGGATCGGCCTGATCCTCACGGTGGGTACGGGACTGTTCGTGGCCTCCGAGTTCGCCCTGGTGAACCTGGACCGGAACGATCTGGAATCCCGTCAGGCCCGAGGCGAGAAACGCCTCGGGCCCACTATCAAAGCCCTGAAGATCACCTCGACGCACCTTTCGAGTGCGCAGCTGGGCATCACGCTGACCACCCTGCTCACCGGTTACACGTTCGAGCCGGCGATCAGTTCGCTGCTGCGCGGACCGTTGCTCGGCGCGGGGCTTCCGGAAGGGCTTGTGCCCGGCGTGGGCGCGGTGGTTGGTATCTTCATCGCCACCGTCTTCTCCATGGTGGTGGGTGAGCTGGTCCCCAAGAACTTCGCCCTGGCGCTCCCGCTTGCAACGGCCAAGGTGGTCATTCCATTCCAAGCCCTGTTCACCGCCGTTTTCAAACCGATTATCCTGCTGTTCAACAACACCGCCAACAAGATCATCAGGTCCTTCGGAATTGAGCCAAAGGAAGAGCTCTCCGGGGCGCGCAGCGCAGAGGAACTCAGTTCGCTGGTCCGCCGCTCCGCCCTTGAAGGCGTCCTTGACCTCGACCATGCCACCCTGCTGCACCGGACTCTCCGGTTTTCGGAGCACAGCGCGGCGGACGTGATGACCCCGCGGGTGCGGATGACCGCCGTCGGTTCCGACGACACCGCCGAGGACATCGTCATCCTGGCCACCGCCACCGGCTACTCACGGTTTCCGGTCATCGGACGCGACCGCGATGAAGTTCTGGGCGTGCTGCACGTCAAGCAGGCCTTCGCCGTGCCGCTTCAGGACCGCGGCATAGTCATCGCATCCAATCTGATGATCCGCCCGCTCAGGGTGCCCGAATCCATGGGGGTCGATTCCCTTCTGGTCCTGCTGCGCAAGCAGGGGCTTCAGGTTGCCATCGTTACCGATGAGCACGGCGGAACGGCCGGCATTGTCACCCTGGAGGACCTGGTGGAGGAGATCGTCGGGGAGCTCGAGGATGAACACGACCGCGCCCGGGTGGGTGTGGTCCGCACGGGCCGCTCCATCACCTTTGATGCGTCTCTTCGTCCCGACGAGCTGTTGGACCGGACGGGCATCAGCGTGCCCGACGGCGAGGAGTACGACACCATGGCCGGGTTCGTCACGGACCTGTTGGACCGGATGCCGGAACTCGGCGACGAAGTAGCCGTCGACGGCGGCACCCTCAGGGTGGAGCGCGTGGCGGCGACACGCGTGGAAAGGCTGCGGTTCACCCCGGATCCTGCCCCCGAGGCGCCGCAGAGCCCCCACGACAGGATCGTTGACAACCTCACACAGGAGCTGGCCCATGAGTGAATACCTTCCCGGAATCATCTGGCTAGTGGTTCTCCTGGTCATCAACGCGTTCTTCGTGGGTGCCGAGTTCGCCGTTATCTCCGCCCGCCGTTCCCAAATCGAACCCAAAGCGGAGGCTGGCAGCAAAGCGGCGAAAACCACGCTCTGGGCCATGGAGCACGCGACGCTGATGCTGGCCACGAGTCAGCTGGGCATCACCGTGTGCTCGCTGGTGATCCTGAACGTCTCCGAACCTGCAATCCATCACCTGCTGGAATTACCGCTGGGCCTGACATCCCTGTCCTACGAAGCGATCAGCATCATCGCGTTCGTTGTTGCGTTGCTGCTGGTTACCTTCCTGCACGTGGTCATCGGAGAGATGGTGCCCAAGAACATCTCGTTCTCAGTTCCCACACGCGCGGCGCTCATTCTGGCGCCGCCGCTGGTAGTAGTGGCCCGGATCTTCAAGCCGGTGATCTGGACGCTGAACGGCGTCGCCAACTCGGTCCTGCGCCTGTTCAAGGTGCAACCGAAGGATGAGGCCACCAGTGCCTACACGCTGGACGAGGTGGCGAACATCGTGGAGCAGTCCACGCGGGACGGGATGCTGACGGACACCAGCGGCACCCTCACCGCGGCGTTCGAATTCACCGCCAAGACCGTAGCGGATGTTGAGGTGCCGATCAGTGAAATGGTGCTCCTGCCTGCCACGGCGACGCCCGCGGACATCCAGCGGGCGGTGGCGGAACACGGTTACTCCCGGTACATCCTCACGGATGGGGACGGCGATCCGTCCGGCTACCTCCACCTGAAGGACGTTATGGACCTGACCACGCCGGAGAAGTTCACCCGGCCCGTGCCAGCGAAGCGGATCCGCCGCCTGGCCTCGGCCTACAGCGGCAGCGAACTTGAGGACGCGCTTGCCACCATGCGCCGCACCGGCGCCCACGTGGCGCGGGTCTTCGACGCCCACGGAAACACCACCGGCGTGCTGTTTCTCGAGGACATCATCGAAGAACTCGTGGGCGAAGTCCAGGACGCCACCAGCGCCTGATCGGCTGCGTCCACAGTTGCCCGCCGCCAGTTGCCCGCTGTCCGGCGGGCGTCGGTGGAAAGCCGAAGGGCGCCGCTCATTGAGCGGCGCCCCTCGCGCTAATGGAGTCAGTCCTTCTTGAAAGCGTCCTTGACTTTCTCGCCGGCCTGCTTCAGGTCCGCCTTGCTCTGGTCGAGCTTTCCCTCGGCTTCGAGGCTCTCATCGCCAGTAGCTTTGCCTGTGGCTTCCTTGCCCTTGCCGCCCAGTTTCTCGGCGGCATTTTCGATCTTGTCATCCAAACCCATGGTGTCTCTCCCTATGGTCTGCGTCTGCCGGCTGTCTGCCGACAGGCCATATTTTTATCCTAGCCACAGCACGGATCCGCTCCTAGACCCCGGTGCCCTTGCGGCGCCTCCTGGCCTGCCCTAGCCTGTGGGGACTCAGGCCAATAATTGCCTGCACATCTGGGAGGGGTGCTTTGTGGCTGAAATCAACGCAGTACTGTCTAGGCTGACAGCGGAAGAACTGGAAGAGATCAAGTCTTTAGGGCCGAAGGGGCGGCTGGGCCGGCATCTCGTCGAGGCTTTGGACCGTGCTGCCGGGGGCCCGGAAGCTGGAAGAGGACTCTATGTCCTGGACGGTGCCGTCAACGGCAACGGCGGGCAGTTCCACATTCTTCGGGATGATGTCAGCAGCCGCCTTTTCCAATCCGAGACTGACCCGCGCTGATGCGGTGGTAGTGCCGGCGGCGGATGGTTTAGGGTCCCGGTCTCAAAAGGCCCTCTCGCCGCCGGCACAGTCTGCCCGGACGAAGCGCCGGTAGAAGCTGGTGCAGGTATTTAGGCTACTTCCCGGCGTCTTCCCGTGGCATGAGTGGTCAGTACTCGACTTCCTGGCCGCCGGTACTTGGCACATTTTCTGAACAGCCGGCACTACTTGTGAGGGCGAACAGGGGCGGCCAAAAGTAGGGTAGCTCCTACTCGTGCGCGAAGCGTCAATAGGGAATCTAATGGGTTTAGTCAGTCCTAGGCTCCGATGGTGGGGGCCTTCAGTTTTCCGTCTGCGCAGGGACCAGCGGGTCGCCGCCCAGCTGCCGGCGGAGCAGGCGGGGCCGGCGGCGAAGTGGCCTCAGGGTAAAGCCAGGCCTGAACATCTGACGTCGTCGGCCCCTTGTTTCGGGCATCTCCCGCCGCGCGGTTCCTAACTTCTGTTCCGGTCAGTTGCCAGCCACGCGCTGAACGTTTGGCGCCCGACGTCGGACCCTGCCTCTGGGAGCAGGTCGCCGTTCCGCATGGCGCGCCAGAGCGGCCCGGGGGCTGTGAACTCAATGATGAGCTTCTTTGGCCCGTACTTTTGTGAATACGCCCGGACGAGGTCCACCAGTTGTTTGCGTTCGGGGCCGGCAAGATCTGCAAGCCGTCCCTGGGGGCCTGCTTCCGCCGCGTCAACCAGCGCCTCGGCTACCTCGCGTGCCGCCACAGGTTGGGTGGCCATCCGCGGGACAAGGGCCAGCGGGCCTACTGAACTGCGCTCCAGCATCTGCGCCGCGAACTCATGGAACTGAGTGGCCCGCAGGATGGTCCACGGCAGGTTGGAGTTGCTGACCAGGTTCTCCTGCGCCAGCTTTCCGGCGTAGTACCCCGCCGCCGCTTTGTGGGTCCCGACGATGGAGAGCACCACCTGGTGCTGTACTCCGGCCGCCGTCCCCGCTTTGAGCAGGTTTTGCGTAGTGGTGGAGAAAAAGTCCACTGCCTTCTTCGCGTTCAGCGTCTGGATGCCGGCCACGTCAATCACCGTGTCCGTACCCTCAAGTGCTTGGGCCAGGCCGTCGCCGGTCACGGTGTCCACGCCGTCCGCCCGGGAGAGACTGACCACGTGGTGGCCACGTGCCCGGGCAACGGCCACAACGTGGCGTCCAACAGTTCCGGTTCCTCCTGCAACGGTGATGTTCATGCTCCGAACTCTATGACACACAATCCGAAGCGCCGGGAGGGCCGGCGCCGGGCATGGAGGCTACCGACACAATGGAACCCAATGTTGTGCGGGTCACACAATTCTGCCTACCCTGAAGATGGCTGCTGAAGCGCGGCCACAGGCCGCGGCGTCGCGGCCGCCCCGGTTGCAGCGTCGCAGCCACGCAAAGAAGGTGTTTCGCCTTGACTGAAAAACTCAGCATTCTTGTCCGTCTGGACCTAGACCACGCCAAGGCCCACGTCCTCGCCAAAGGCCACGTCACCATTCACAGCATTCAGGCCCTTTATGTTGTGGTGAAGCGCGCCAACGCCCTGAAGCTGAACCTTGACCTGGAATTGGACATGCGGCACGCCCGCATTGACCCTGAAGCCCTGCGCCAGCTGGAGACCTGCTCGGTGACACGTCACCTGCCGGTCCGGATCGATCCGCTGCAGACCCCGTGCAAGCTGAGCATTCTTCCGCCCCGCCGCGCCGTCCACGCGGCAGGCCTCCTGGCAGCCTGAAACGGCAGCCCAAAATCGACGCAGACCCGCAGCGTCGCGCTGAACGGAAGTCCCGCCGTCGGACGCTGCCGTCAGAAGCAGCCGTCGGGCGCTGCCGTAGATGCAAATGTAGCGTCAGCCGATGGCGGGAATCTGTCCGGTCAGCTCAGCGGCGGCAGCCATGACCCATCGTTCGGATTCAGGTTCGAAGCAGACCACAACGGACGCGCCGGACTGGTGCGCCTCATCGATGGCAACAAGCAGGGCATCTTCAAGATGCCGCGCATAGTCCTGCCGCTCGGTGAACGAGCCCGGCAGCCCGCCGTCGTCAATGATCACGTGGGCCTTGCCGTCCACAATGACCTTCAACGCGTAGCCCTGGTCGTCGTGGAGGGACGCCCGGGTGGACGCGATTTCCGTGACTTTGTCTGCCCGGACCAGGCTGTTATTGATGGTGCGGATCCACACCTCACCCATGAGACCTCCTTGGCTTTGAGGCGCAGGTGGCAGTGCGCCCCACAAGGCAAACGTTAGTCCTCGCGAGGCTGCTTGTGACCCCCTGAATATTAGGGAATTTTCTGCGGCCTAAGATAAATCTGATGACTTCGCCAGGAACCCCGCAGCCGTTCAACCTCCGAAGCATCGCAATACCCGCTTTCGGACCTGCGCTGCTGTTCTGTATCGGCGAAGGCGCAGTGCTTCCCGTGGTGGTGCTGTCTGCGCGCGACCTCGGCGCCTCGGTGGCCGTCTCTGCGCTGCTGGTCACCCTGATCGGGCTGGGCTCGTGGTTCTTCAACCTGCCGGCGTCCCTTATTACGCTGAAGTTCGGCGAACGCTGGTCGATCGTCGGGGCTGCTGCGGTGGGTGCGCTTGCCCTCGCGGCCGCGGCGATGTCCTCCCTGATTCCTGGCGGGCTATGGCTGCTGGCGGCGGCGATGGCCGTCGTCGGGATGGCCGCCAGCGTGTTCAGCCTGGCCCGGCAGAAATACCTCACCGAGGCCGTACCCATTGAGTTCCGGGCGCGGGCGCTGTCAACGCTTGGCGGGGTGACCCGGATCGGTGTGTTTATCGGGCCGTTTGTGGGTGCCGGTGTGATGCAGTTTGCCGGTCTAGCCGGAGCGTACTGGGTGGGGGTGGCCGGCATGGCCGCGGCCGCGGGTTTGGCCGTCACCATCCCGGACCTGGTTGTTCCGCCACCGCCCGACGGCGGACACAAGACTCCGGAGCCGACGCTGCGGAACGTGGCGGTCGCGCACCGCACCGTGTTCCTGACGCTCGGAGTGGGGATCCTGCTGCTGAGCGCGCTGCGCGCGTCCCGGCAGGTGGTCATCCCGCTGTGGGCCGACCATCTGGGGATGGACCCGGCGCAGGCGTCGGTGATTTACGGCCTATCCGGGGCGATCGACATGCTGGTGTTCTACCCGGCGGGCAAGGTGATGGACCGGCGCGGCAGGCTGTTCGTGGCCATTCCCTCAACCATCATCATGGGCATCGCGATGCTGGTAATTCCTCTCACGGGTTCGTTTACCGGGCTGCTGCTGGCCTCGCTGCTCATCGGGTTCGGGAACGGCATCAGCTCCGGGCTGATCATGACCCTCGGCGCCGACTTCTCGCCCGACAGGGGCCGCGGCCAGTTCCTGGGGCTGTGGCGCTTCATTGCCGACGCCGGCTCAACGGGCGGGCCGGTACTGCTGTCCGGCGTGACAGCCGTGGCCGCACTGGGGGCGGGGGTTGCGGCCACCGGCTTCCTGGGGTTCGCGGCGGCTGCAGTGTTTGCTTTTGTGCTTCCCCGGCTGAAGCACAGGAGGAACTACTAAGGTGACATCGGGGAATGCTGACCACCCTCTCCCGGCTGAACCGGACCATTCCCGGGCACAGGACTCCCAGGAGCGTAGACAGAGCCGCTGGGCAACGGTTCTCGCCGTGCTGCAGCGGCTGTTCTATGGGTTCATTACCGTGGCAGTGGGCTGGGCTGTGTATTACTTCCTGCTTGCCAGGCTTTCCCGTGGACCGTCGCAGGCCTGGGTGTTCATTCCGGTCTGGCTGATCCTGGCTTACGCACTGCTTCCCCGGATACACAAGATCCTGAGCAGCCTCTACATTCCGGACTACTTCATAGGCCGCGCCCGCACCGGCGACGGTGTCCTCGGCGACCCCGTCAACCTCGCAGTGGTTGGCCCCGAAGCTGAACTGCGGCATGCGATGTTCAAGGCCGGCTGGGTGGAGGCCGATGCCCTCACCCCGGCGACCGCCTGGAGGACCCTCACGTCAACGATCCGGGGCCGCAGTTATCCGAGGGCACCGGTCAGTTCCCTGTACGTCTTCGGGAACAGGCAGAACCTGGCCTTTCAGCGCGAGATCGACGGGAATCCCCGGAAGCGGCACCACGTCCGGTTTTGGCAGTGCGCCGACGGCTGGAGGCTGCCCGGCGGCATCCCCGTCGACTGGGTGGGCGCGGGCACCTACGACAGAAGCGTGGGCTTGTCCCTGTTCACCTTCCAAATCACGCACAAGATCGCCGACCGCACCGACGAAGAACGCGATTTCATCATTGAGACGCTGCGTGCGGCCAACGCGGTGGAATCCGTGCACGTCATCCGCAACTTCTCCACCGGCTACCACCACCGCAACGGGGGAGGGGACTCCATCCGCACGGACGGTCACTTGCCTATCATCGACCTCCATACCCCGGAAACCAGCAGCGAGTCCCTCTGATGGGCCGTTGAAGCACGACTAAATACTAAGGCCACTTCCTATTTACGCGGTACGCTCGACTAGTCCGCCGCGCTTTTACCAATTGCCCAGGACCTCGTGGAGTCTTTGGCATCTTCGGGCTGCCGGCATCCTTGAAAGGGAACCTCATGCTTCTTATTTTCGGCCTCAAGACCGTAGTCCGCGCTTTGCCGGGCCGGCCGGCCACCTGCACGAACTGCGGCCAGTTCGTGCAGCACTACCTCGACGAGCACGCCCGGAAGTTCACGTTGTTCTTCATTCCCGTGCTGACCACGTCCCGGCGCTACCAGATCACCTGTTCGAATTGCGGCCGGGTTTCCTCGATCAGTGCCCGGGAGCGGAAGGCGCTGAAGGTGTAGGGACGCCATGTGGCGGTGGCGGGCTGACGCCTCAGCGGAATTTGAACGTTGCGCTGTCTTTCGGTGGTAAATCCGTGCTGGTGGCAGTCAACCGGCAATCGTCCTGCTGTCCGTTGTGTATCAGCCCAATGAAAGTAGCCACTCCGTGAACCGAAGAGACGGTTTGCGGCGTGCCGCTGATACTGCACTTCGCTGCCCCCGTCTGGACAATGGTAGTAATCGTCGGCGCGTCCACTGCGTTACCGAAGACATCGAGAACGCTGACAGTCACGATGAAGTGGACGTTCTTCGGAAGGACTCCGTCGAAGCCAATTTTGCCGAACTCGAGTTTGGACGCCTGCGCCGGCAGGATCTGCACTGGAACGGGCAACGGTGTTCCAATGCCGGAGACCGTGAACGGCGTGGTGCCTGCAGTCTTGGCGCCGTAGTAAAACAATGCTGACGACGATCCGGCCGGAATGCTCACGGACGTGATGCCTGGCCCCATGACCGTCTCTGCGAAGACCCCGTTTGCGGAAGTGTCTGAGGCCAAATTGATGCTCGTCGCTGTTCCAACTGCAGGATTCCCAAATTGGTCGCGGCGTTCCACTGTCACTGGCCCAAGGTTGGCTGTGGCGGATGCGACTCCCGACACCGGCGTGGGCGTCCTTACCACCAACTGTGTGGCTGCTGCCGGAGTGACAGTAAAGGAGCGGCTTACTGTTCCCGCAAAGCCTGGGCTTGAGACCGTCAACGTATATGTTCCGGCCTTTGTGATGATCAGATCATTGAACGTGGCTGTGCCTGTCCATTTGGTATCAACTCTTGTTGGCCCTGAGAGCGATCCACCGCCAGGGCTGGCACCGATGGCTACGGTCACGGGAATGTCGCCAAGTAGCAACGGGAACTCCCATAAGGTGCGCAGCTGGACAGTTAGCGAGAACTTCGCACCTGCCATTACCGAGGCTGAGGGTTGCGAACTGATGTACAGGTCCCGACGGCTGGATACAGTCACACTGTTACTCGGCTGGGCCGCGGCGGTCCACGACCGATAAACAGCCGTTACCTGGTATTTGTGATCGCCCTCGGGCACAGAGATGTCTGTACAGCCGGTCCCCGTGATGGGCGCGGCCAGGCTCGAGCCGCACGCAGGCACGCTGCCATAGCCAGTGATACGGGTAACCACATAGCCTGTCGGAACGACGTGCCCCACGGACTTTGTCCAACCGACAGCTACATCGGAGTCGCTGCGTGCCGGAACCGAGACGTTCGTTGGCGGGGCGAGCGTCCCTACTGTCGCCGTCGTACTTCCGTTTCCCGTTGCGCTCCAATGTGCAGATGCCGGCAACGCCTGAAAAACAGTGGTTACGGACAGGATGATGCCCAGGATGGCTGCCTGCGCACTGCGACGAAACAACACCAGCTCCCGTCGAGGCCGGGAGAGACCCGCGAGGGAGCTGGTGTTGCCGAACATGTGAGCCTTTCAGGCGTTGGCCTCAACGCTGGGTGAACTTAGTCAGGTCACCAGCGGGCGACGAAACTGACCGTCTGGGCAAGAAGGCTTAGGCCTGTTCCCCTTCAGCTAACTGAGAGGTAGAGGGGAACGGGTACGTCCTTGCAGGCATCCTGGTTGTAATCCCCGTTGACCATTTGGATGGTCACAGTGCCTTTAACGTTCTTGCCGCCCTCGATTTGAGTGACGTTGTCGACGGTTGCTGCAACCGAGAAATCATCTTTTGAGCAGCCGGTGATGGCCGTCCACGGAGAGCCGTCGGAGTTCGCGACTTTTACGACGACATTGTTCAGCTTTTGCACGCCTTTTCCGGGATTCGTCACAGCAATCTCTGCCGACTGCCCGGGCCCGCCCGGGGTGAGGACGCCGCCGGCAAGGGAGGTGACCTCAACAGTGAGCGCCGATTCGGTACCCGACTTGACCGCGGTGCTAGTGGTCCCCGCACCAGTCCAGTATGCGAAAGCTGCCCCGCCGCCGATGACCAGCATTGCCGCGGTGGTGACGATGATGCGCTTTTTACGGCCGGTTGTCTTGCCCATATGAGACCCCTAAGAAATTGTGCGGTTTTCGCAGATCATGTGAGCCCCAGCGGCTCCGTTAGGAACTACTTTCCCCGACGAATCTCAACTTACTGCCGGGTAATCGATCAAGAAATTCTCAAGGATTTTCGACGTTTCCGCAGGTCAGTAGCTTATCCAGCATCCATTTGATGGGCTGACAAGCGTGCCGATAGGTGCTCGGCACCCGCAGACGTATCGCACCCTGGTGGGGGATGCGGGCTGGTCCGTGAAGGCTTACCGGGACTGGCTGGTGCGCTCGCTAAGTGCGGCTCTGGCGTAGGCGGCTACTCCGGGCTGGGGGCAGAGAGCGGTGCCAGCAGCGCTGCCTGTAGTTCCGGGCTCAGGCCCGGCGGCACGTCGACGTCGACGGCCAGGGCAAGGACCGCGCGGCTCAGGAAGTTGCGCGCCGCCGCAGTCAGCGTGATGTCCACGATCTCGCGGTCCGTGAAGCCGTGGCCGCGGAGCGCCAGGGTGTCGGCGTCGGTCATGGCGGTGGCATCCCTGCTGAGTTTCTCCGCGTACTCCATCATGGCCACTTCCGCGGGAGTCAGCCCCGCGGTCCGGTAGTCCCGGGCCAGTGCAGCGACCGCGTACTCAGGAAACAGTTTCAGCGACTTGGCCCCGTGGGCAAGCAGGCAGTGTGTTGAGCCGATGGCCCGGGCGGCCGCGAGGGTGACAAGCTCGTACCGGCGAAGATCCATCGAACCCCTGATGGCACCAAGCATGGCATCCCACGCCTGGAAGGCCTCGGGAGCGATGGCCATGGCCTTCGTCTGCGGGGTGACGTAACCGAGCGAGGCGATGTCGTCGTCGTAAATTTCCGCCACTACCCCTGTTGCTTCCGATTCCGGTGTGGTCTTCAGGATCATGGCATCCCCGATCGTGCTCGTGAGGCGTTGATGTGCCCATTGTGACCCCGGCCAAAAAGCCCTCGCAAGAGGCAGATGCGCCGCCGGGCGGGGTTACGGTCCGAATATGTTGCCAACGGGGCCCGAAAGGATCACAGTGAACTAAGTCACATCGATGTATTGAGTGTGGAGGTCCTGCCATGAGCGCCACTTCAGATCAAGTGTTCGACGTAACTCCCGAAGGTGACAAGCACGAGCTCAAACGGGTCATGGGGCCCAAGCTCCTGCTTTTGTTTATTGTGGGCGACATTCTGGGCGCCGGCGTCTACGCGGTCACCGGGACCATGGCAGGGACAGTGGGCGGCATCGTCTGGCTGCCGTTCCTGCTGGCCTTCGTGGTGGCGACGCTGACCGCCTTCTCCTACCTGGAGCTGGTCACCCAGTACCCGCAGGCGGCGGGCGCGGCGCTCTACACGCACAAGGCGTTCGGCATCCACTTCGTCACGTTCCTGGTGGCTTTTGCCGTGGTCTGCTCCGGCATCACCAGCGCGTCCACCTCGGCGAACGTCCTGGCACAGAACTTCTTCGGCGGCCTGAACATCAACGGCTGGATGGCGGTGCCCGACCAGGGTGTCATCACTGCCGTCGCCATGGGGTTCATGATCCTGCTGGCCGTCATCAACCTCCGCGGCGTGGGCGAGAGCGTGAAGTTCAACGTGATGCTGACAATCGTCGAGATGACGGCGCTGTGCATTGTGATCGGCGTCGGCTTCTACGTCATGGCCCAGGGCACCGGCAACCCCGGCGAAATCTTTGTGTTCAACGACTACCAGGACAAGGGGCTGTTCCTGGCTGTCACCGCGGCGACGTCGATTGCTTTCTTCGCCATGGTGGGTTTCGAGGACTCCGTAAATATGGTGGAGGAGACCCAGAACCCCGAGAAAATCTTCCCGCGGACCATGCTGACAGGCCTGGGCATCGCCGTGATCCTCTACATGTTGGTGGCCGTCTCCGTGGTCAGCGTCCTCTCGCCCACCGAGCTGGAGAACATCAGGGAAGCCGAAGGTGCAGCGCTCCTTGAAGTGGTGCATAAGGGCTCGCCGGACTTCCCCATTGACAAGATCTTCCCGTTCCTGGCCGTCTTTGCCGTGGCCAACACCGCCCTGATTAACATGCTGATGGCCAGCCGCCTGATTTACGGGATGGCACGCCAGAACGTCCTGCCCCGTCCCCTCGGCAAAGTGCTGCCGACCCGGCGCACTCCGTGGGCCGGCATCCTGTTCTCCACCGTCCTGGCGCTGGGCCTGATCTGGTACGTCACCAGCGACCCCAAGAGCAACGTGGTGGCCAACCTCTCCGGCACCACGGCGTTCCTGCTGCTGCTCGTATTCACCGTTGTGAACATCACCTGCGTGGTCCTGCGCCGCAAGCGGGATCCCAACCGGAAGGTGTTCTTCACCTCGCCGGGCCAGCTGCCGCTGGTGGCGGCGCTGCTGTGCGCTTTCCTCGCCGGACCGTGGGTGGGCCGCAACATCATCCAGTACCAGATCGCCGGGGGACTCATGGCGATCGGCGTGGTGCTGTGGTTCATCACCTGGCTCATCAACAAGCGGACCAATACCCCGGAAGGCGAACCCGTGGGCATGCAGAACGTGGGCAAGGACGAGGGACTGCCGCCAATGGGCCACTAAGCCCCGCGGCCGGTGCGGTTAGCGCCCTGGTGCGTCCCGCCGTCGTGCGGCGTAGGCAAACAGTGACGTAGTGGCCACCGTGGCCAGGTACCCTGCGATCACAATCAGCGCGATCCCGGCCCAGAAATAGTTGGTGGTGCTGCCCTCCTGGAGGGGGCCCGGCGCGATCCTGGCGAGTGAATACACCGCGACGGCGGCCGACGCCAGCCCGATCAGCACCGGAAGCTTGAGCCAGATTTTGGCCGAGCCGGGATGCCTGCCGAAGCCGTCCCACACGTTCCACGCCGACCCCTGCCGCATGATCAGCCAGCCGGCGGGGATCATAAACGCGCCCACCAGGAGGAACGCCGCCACAACGTCGGCCGGGCGGTGCCACTGGTTGATCAGCGTGGACACTCCCGAGGCGATGGCGAACGTGCCGCCCACAAAACCGGCCAGCGGACGCCACCGGGGCGAGGACATCAGGAACACCGCAGCCGCAGCCGACGCCGCCAGCGTGGTGTGCCCGGACGGCAGCGAATTCAGCTCCAGCGTCACCACGCCCTTGTCCGGCCGCGCGGGCAGGATGTCCTTAAGGACCTGGGTGGCAACATTCGCGCAGATGCATGCCGTGAGGGCGATTCCCGCAGCCGACCACCGCTGCCGGATCACGGTCACAAAGAGCACCACGACGGCGGCCATCACCAGGGAGACGGTGGGCAGCCAGTCCAGGAACTCGGTGGCCGCCTTGCCCGCGGGCCCGTGGATGTCCACGGCTTCCACCAGCGCCGACTCGTCGATGAACTGGCCCGTGGTGGTCTGGACGAAGTAGTAATAGGTGGCGATCAGCCCCACGACGCAGGCGAGCCAGGCGAAGGAAAACATAAACCCGGAGCCCGGGGCAGGGCGAACGGGAGTCCTGGTGCGCGCGGGCGGTGAAAGCGTCATCAGTTAAGGGTGTCACAAAATCCTGTGAGGCAGTCTCACCCCACCGGGTAACTCTCACCCAACTAGGTAGCGCTAACTGTCGTTATGGAGGCTCAAAACGACAGTTAGCGCTACCTACTTGGGCGAGGGGGCCGGACTTCCTCCTGTGACGCTTGACACGTGTTAGGTCCACCATCTAAGCTTCCTAACACGTGTTAGGAAGGAAATTGACATGACCGGTGCCACAAATGGCCGCCTGCGTGAGATCTCTCGCCGGACCGCCCTGGGTGCCCTGGGAGCAGGAATTTTGGGAGCAACCGTGGCGTCGTGGCCACGGCTCTCCGGATCCGACATTCCCGGGCGGGGCGACAACAGCCTCAGCATTGCCATCATGGGAACAGCCGCCGATGCCGCCGCACGCCAGCGTGCCATCGACGCCTTCACCCGCCTGCACCCGGACATCCGGGTCAAGGTCCAGGCCATCCAGGCCGTGGACTGGAAAGACTTCTTCACCAAGATCCTCACCATGGTTGCCGCGGGCACCCCGCCGGATGTGGTCTACGTTGCCACCGAAGGCGCGCAGCTCTTCGCGGACAAGCTGGCCCACCCGCTGGACGAGTACCTGCGCCGCGACGCCGCGGACATGGCCGAGTTCTTCGATGACGTCCACCCCAGTCTGGTGGAGGCCTTTATGTACAAGGGCAGCCTGTTCCAGCTGCCCATGGACTGGAATGCCGCCAACATGTACTACAACACCACCGCCTTTTCGCAGGCAGGCCTGGAGCGTCCGGCGGACGACTGGACCCACCTGGACTTCCGCAGCAACCTCGCCGCCATGCGGAAGGCCCGCCCGTCCGATTTCACCCCCTACTACTGGACCAACCGGCTCTTCGGCGGTGTGGTGCCCTGGCTTTACGCCAACGACACCAGCTTCCTCAAAGAGACCCGGTCCACCGGCGGGGACTGGCTGTGGGACTCCTTCTACGCCAAGGACCCCTCCCGCAGCCTGCGCTCCGGCGGCTACCAGTGGCTGGAACCCAACGCCGACGATCCGCGCGTGTTCGAGACCTTCGACTACCTCCGCGGCCTGGTCAAGGACGGCCTCGGCGTCCGGCCCGAGGAGGGCGGCGGCAGTTCCCTGGTGGGGCTCTTCGCCTCCAACCGGATCGGCACCACCCCGGCCGGCGGCTACTGGGTCCAGGGCCTGCACGAGGCCGGCATGAAGGAGAACGACTACGACGTGGCGTTCTTCCCCAAGTGGCGGAGCCAGCGGCACCAGTTCGGCACGGCTGGCTACGCCATCATGAAGACGGCCAAGGACAAGGACGCCGCCTGGGAATGGATCAAGTTCAGCGCCAGCCGCGAGGCCATGGAACTGATCTTCCCCAACCCGATCACCACCCCGGCCCGCCGCTCCATGGTCAACGAAGCCCTCTACGCCGGCAAGGGCCCGGCCCACTGGAAGGTCTTCTACGACACGCTGGACAAGTACCCCACCACCGGCCCCATCCCGGCACCGCCCCAGCAGGCCGCCGTCGAAACGGCCCTGATGAAAAACGTTTCGCTGGCCGTCAGCGGCGATGAGCGCCAGTTGAAGCAGGCCCTCGAGTCCATGCAGCGCGACCTTGAACTCGCCCTGAGGAGGCAGTCATGAGCACCACCACCCCTCGCCGGGAGCGGGCGAACCAGCGCGCCAAGACACCGGGAACACCCGGGTCGCAACCCGGTCACGCCGCGTCCGGCCGGCACAGCCAGCGCTGGCTTGCCTGGATCTTCCTGGCCCCCACCATCCTGGGCATGGGCCTGTTCACCCTGGTGCCCATTGTGGCTTCGGTGGTCCTGGCGTTCTTCCGCTGGGACATTATCTCGGCCCCCACGTTCGTTGGCTTCGATAACTTCGCCGAAGTGGTCCAGGACCCCACGGTCCGGGTCTCGTTCCTGAACACCATCGTGTTTGTGATTGTGGCGGTGTCCCTCCAGCTCGGCCTCGCCCTGGCGCTCGCCGTGATGGTGCAGGAGAAGATGCCGGCCTGGCTGCGGGCCTTCTTCCGCTCGGCGTTTTTCTTCCCGCTGATCCTCTCCGCCGCCTCGGTGTCCATCTTTATGCGGTACCTCTTCAACGAGCAGTTCGGCGTGGTCAACTGGTTCCTGTCCCTCGCGGGCATCCCCGCGGTGCCGTGGCTTACCACCCCCGGCGGGTCCGCCGCCGTCGTAATTTTGGTTTACGTGTGGCAGAACTTCGGGTTCTCGTTCCTGCTGTTCATCGGCGGGCTGGCGTCCATTCCCGCGGAGACCTACGAGGCGGCCTCCTTGGACGGCGCCACCGGCTGGCGCAAGCACGTCTACGTCACCCTGCCGCTGCTCAGCCCCACCACCCTGCTGGCATCGGTGATGGCCATCATCAGCGCGCTGCAGGTGTTCGACCAGCCGTACGTCCTGACCCGCGGCGGCCCCGGCGACTCCACCCGGACAGCCGTGATGGTGATCTTCGAATCAGCCTTCCAGCGGCTTGAATTCGGCCAGGCCTCGGCCATCGGCGTGATCCTCACCCTCATCATCATGGCCATCACGGCCGCGCAGTTCCGGCTCAGCAAACGATTCGTCTTCTACCAGTAAGGCCAGCCATGTCTATCACTACAGAGCGTGTCTCCACCGGCACGGCCCCGGCCGTGCCTGCCCGCCCCCGGCGGAAGCTGAACTGGAACCTGGTCCTCCGCATCGTCCTGCTGATGATCGCCGCCGTCCTGACCCTGGGGCCGGTGATGTGGACCCTGTCCACGTCGCTGCGGTCGCCGTCGGAATCGTTCAAGCTGCCGCCGTCGTTCTTCCCCTGGAACCCGGACTTCACCTCCTACGCCCAGGTCTTCCAGCAGCTGGACATCGTCCTTCTGGTGCTGAACAGTGCCCTGGTCACCGGGCTCATCGCCGTCGGCCAGATGATCACCGCCGCGATGGCAGGCTACGCCTTCGCCAACCTGAAGTTCCGCGGCCGCGGCGCCCTGTTCTCCATCGTGCTGGCCACCATGATGGTGCCGGTGCAGGTGACCATCGTGCCGGTGTTTATGCTGATCCGCGGCATGGGCCTCTCGGACACCCTGCTGGCACTGATCCTGCCGGCCATCCCGACGGCGTTCGGCACCTTCCTGATGCGGCAGTACTTCCTGGGGCTGCCGGCCGACCTCGCTGAAGCGGCGTCGATCGACGGCGCCACACCCTGGCGGACCTTCCGTTCGGTCTACGCGCCGCTGGCCGTGCCGGGCATGGCGATTGTGGGCATCCTGGCCTTCAATTTCCACTGGAACGAGTTCTTCCGGCCCCTCATCATGACCATCTCGGAACAGAACTTCACCCTCCCGCTGGGCCTCGTTTCGCTCCAGGGCAACCTGGGCACCGGCAGTATCTCCGTGGTGCTGGCCGGCGTGGTCCTGTCCATGATTCCCGCGCTGGTGGTCTTTATCTTCGGCCAGCGCGCGCTGCAGGACGGCCTCACCGCCGGCAGCGGCAAGTAACCCTTACCCTTCTGAAAGGCCAACCTCCATGTCATCCCCGGATCTTGCCGCCGCCGACTTCGCCCGCCTGGCCGCGGCCCACCCGGACCCCGCGTTCCCGCACTTCCACCCGCGCCCCGCCCAGGGCTGGATCAACGACCCCAACGGCGTCAGCCACATCAACGGCCGCTATCACGTCTTCTTCCAGTACAACCCCGAGTCCGCCCGCCACCACAAGATCGCGTGGGGCCACGTCAGCTCCGCCGACCTGGTGCGGTGGGAGGAACACCCTGTCGCGCTGCGCCCGCAGGACGGCGGTCCGGACGAGTACGGCTGCTGGACCGGTGTGGTGACGGACGACGGCGGTGTCCCCACCGCTGCGTACTCCGGTGTCCGCGGCGACGGCGGGCACTCCCAGGTGGTCATCTCCCGCGGTTCCGCGGACCTGGTGTCCTGGAACCAGGACGGGCACGTTGCTGCGTCCATGCCGTCCGATCCGCAGGTGACGGCGGTCCGTGACCCTTTCATCTTCCGGTTCAACGGCAAGCGCTACGCCATGCAGGGCGCCGGCCTGGCCTCCGGCCACGCGGCACTCCTGCTGTACACGGTGGAGGATCTGGCCGACTGGAAGTACCAGGGCATCTGGCTCACGTCCGAAAACCCGGTTGCTTCAGCCCACACGCCGGCCGAGATCTGGGAGTGCCCGCAGCTGGTGCACGTGCCGGCTTCCGGTTCCGCATCCGGCTCTCCGGAGGACGCCTGGGTGATGATGTTTTCGCTCTGGCTCTCCGGTGACCACCACGAGCACGCCAACGGCGTGGGCCACCTCATCGGCAGTCTGGCCGAGGACCCCGCCACCGGCCTGCCCGTATTCTCCCCGGAGACCGGCGGAAAATCGGACCTGGGCCGCGATTTCTACGCGCCGCAGATTGTGCAGCTGCAGGACGGCTCTGCTGAAGATGCCGCGAATGCGGGTGACGCCGGTGCCGTTGCCGGCGGTGCCGGTGCCGGTGCGGGTGAGCCGAAGGCGCTGCTGTGGGGCTGGGCCAACGAAGGGCCCGGCCGGGACGGCCGCCGCGGCCGCACCCAGGATGAGATCGACGCCGCGGGCTGGGCCGGTGTGCTCACGCATCCGCGCCTGCTGTCCGTGGTGGACGGTTCCCTGGCCGTTGCACCCGCGCCGGAAGTGGATGCCTACCGCGGCACGCAACTGGCCTCTCGGGCGACCGGGAGCGTTGAGCTCCCGGCCTATGCCGAAGCTGTGGTGACCGCCCCCGCCGGTGGGCCGGGCGCGCTGGCCGGGGACGCCGTCGTCGAACTTTCCCTGGTGGGAGACGGCGCAGCGGATTCCTCACCGCAGGTGGTGTTCAGTGGCGCGCTGGCGGCGGGGGAGGAGCTGCGGGTGTTTGTGGACGCTTCTCTTGTGGAGGTGTACCGGAGCGGGTCGGTGGCCACCACGCTGCGGGCCTACCCGGCGCCCGGCGAGCGGTGGGTGCTGCGGCTTCCCGATGGTGCAGCCGCTGACGCCTGGCAGCTGGAGCAGCCGAAGTAGCTTCCCCTGGTCCCCGCCGGCTGGATCAGATCCGGCCGGCGGGTACCGGGCCCGTTGATTCACGCACCACCAGGCGGCACGGGACCAGCGTCTGCTGTGCACCGCCCACGGCGAGTCCGCCCGCTGTGGAGGCGCCGCCGTCGTGATCCTCCGGTGCCTCAGAGAGTTCCCCGAGGAGCCCTGTCATGGCGGCGGCACCCATCTCGCGCAGGGGCAGGGCCATGGTGGTGAGGGCCGGGACCATGGTGGAGGCGATGCGGAATTCGTCGTCGTAGCCCATGACGGAGAGGTCCTGGGGGATGGCCAGGCCCAGCCGGTTGGCCGCGAGCACCACGCCGATGGCCAGGCGGTCGTTCGCGCACACAATCGCGGTGGGCCGCTCCGCTGCGGCAACCCCGTCCAGAAGCTTCATGGCACCGTGGAACCCGGCGTCGATGTCCCAGCCAGCCTCAAGGATCCGGCCCGGGAGCACCGGCAATCCGGCGGCCTCGAAGGCGTCCCGGTGGCCCTGGATGCGTCGCGGGGCAGCAGGCGTGAGGTTGTCGCCGGCGAGGAACGCGATGTCCCGGTGGCCAAGCTCCAGCAGATGCGTCGCCGCCTCCCGGCCGCCCCGGACCTCATCCGGAATCACAGCGGGAACGCCGGCCTCCGGACGGTCATCAAAACAGTTGGCCAGCACAGCCGGTACGCGCAGCATGTTGAGCGGGACGTGCAGGGGCCGCAGGCCCACGGTGACGTACATCAGCCCGTCCACCTGGCGGTCCAGCAGCGTGGCCACGGCACTTTCGTCCCGCGTCTCGTCAAGCTCCGTATCCATCACCACGGTGACAAAGCCCTGGGACCTGGCCACGGCGTCCGCACCGGCGATGATGTTGCCGTCGAACGGGCTGGTGACCACCTGGTCCGAGACGATGCCGATGATCCTGGAGCGGCGGTTCCGCAGGCTCACCGCGATGGCGTTGGGCGTGTAGTTCAGCGTGGCCGCCGCTTCGCGGATCCGCACTTGGCTCTCCTGGGCCACATTGCCGTCGCCGCGGCCGTTCAGGACCAGCGACACCGCGCTGCGGGACACCCCGGCGAGCTTGGCGACGTCCAGTGCTGTGGCTTTGCGGTTCATGCGTATCCTCCGGCGTGCGGTGTTTCCTGCAGTCTACCTAACGCGTGTGAGGTGGGCGTACCGGCGGACTCGTCGTTTCATTCCCCAAGTAGGTAGCGCTATCTGTCGTTATGAGCGCTCAGAACGACAGATAGCGCTACCTACTTGGGCCGGAAGGGTGCGTCAGGTGAGGGACGCAGCCAGCTCCTCGATGATCTCGAACTGCTCGCGTACGCCGCCCTCCATGCCGGACTGCGCAATCATGTCCCGGACTTCCTTGCTGCCCGCATCGGTGCGGATGCTGACTAAGGTGGCGCCGCCGTCGTGCGCGTCCTCGAACGTGACGGTGTTGAGCACTGCGCCGTCTTCGCTGTCCGGTGCGGAGCCCGGCATTTCCATGATCTCGGTGTGCACAATCCGCTCGTTGGGCACGATCTCGCGGTACGTGCCGTGGAAGGCCACCTCGAACGCGCCGTGCGCCGTCATGACATACCGCCACGCGCCACCCACCCGGAAGTCCATGTCCGCTACTGTCATCTCGCCCCGCCGGCCCGGCCACCACTTCCTGACGAGCTCCGGTGTGGTCCAGGCCTGGTACACGAGGTGCCGCGGCGCGTTGACGGTGCGGGTGATCAGGATTTCCGTGTCGCTGGGGAACGTCACGTCCATGGTGTTTGTCTGTGCCATTGCCGTACTCCTTTTCAGTGCCCGTGTTCTTTCTTGTCTTCTTCTCTGAGGTCATCCAGCACGTCCTCGAGGAGGTCGAACCGTTCCTCCCAGAGGTGCTGGTAGGTGGCAACCCAGTCGTGGATGGGTTTGAGCGCCTGCGGATTCAGCCGGTACATGCGTTGCCGGCCTGCATCGCGCACGACGACGGCGCCCACCTCGCGCAGCACCCTCAAGTGCCGTGATACGTGCGGCTGCGCCAGGCCGAGGAGGTCAACCAGCTCACCGACCGGGCGCTCTCCGTGGGTGAGTGCATCCAGGATTTCGCGGCGACGGGGCTCCGCCACCGCGTTGAACGCATCTGCCGTTGTTGCTGCCCGTGCCATGCTCGAATTGTATACCCATATGGATATGCGTTGGAAGGGGCTGTTGGCGGCAGGTTCTGAAGGGTCTAACGTCACAGCCATGACCATCATCGACAACGCGGTGTACGTGGACGGGCTGCGGACGGCGGACCCCGAAAACCTCGACGAGACGTACTTCGTGCTGAGGCAGCGCGAAGGGATGGCGTGGATCGGCCTCTACCGGCCCACCGCCGTGGAACTCCGCTCCGTGGCGGAAGAATTCGACCTCAACTCTTTGGCCGTGGATGACGCCCTGGCCGGACACCAGCGCGCCAAGCTGGAGCACTACGGCGAATGCGTCTTCCTGGTCCTCCGGCCCGCCCGCTACCTGGACGACGTGGAGAAGGTGAACTTCGGTGAGATCCACGTCTTTGTCGGTGCCGACTATGTGATCACCGTCCGCCACGCCGAATCCCCCGATCTGGCGAGGGTCCGACGCCGGATGGAAGCCATGCCGGGGTTCCTCGCCCTCGGCCCGGACGCGGTGCTCTACGGCATTCTGGACCAGGTGGTGGACGAATATGAGCCTGTCGCAGCCGGCCTGGAGAACGATGTGGACGAGATTGAGGACGACCTGTTCGGGGCCGATCCGGACGTCTCACGGCGGATCTACGAGCTGTCCCGTCAGGTCATCACGTTCCAGCGTGCCACGAGTCCGCTGGTCGGTATTCTCCAGGCGCTCATGGCGGGAGCGCCGGACCGGGTGCCCGGGACTGAACTCCAGGAGCATTACCGCGACGTGCTGGACCACGTCATCCGGCTCAACGAACGTGTGGCCTCTTTCCGCGCGCTGCTGCAGAACGCCCTGGCCGTCAATGCCGCCCTCGTGGCCCAGCGCCAGAATGACGAGATGCGCCGGCTCGCCGAATCCAGCATCGCCCAGAACGAACAGGTCAAACGCATATCCTCGTGGGCGGCCATCCTGTTCGCGCCGACGCTGGTGGCGTCGATCTACGGCATGAACTTCCGGGACATGCCCGAGCTCAACTGGCTGTTCGGTTACCCCTTCGCCTTGGGCCTGATGGTTGCCATGGGACTTGGCCTCTACCTGACCTTCAAGCGCAACAAGTGGATCTAGGGTCTCCGGGCGCCTAGGCGGCTGCGGGCCGGGGCGGGGGTCAACCGGGCCGTTGACGCGCAGGGGCGTGTGGCGGTAACTTATCGATTATCGTTATTAACGAATGTCGATAATACTCATTGGGGGAGCCATGAAACTGACCAAGGACACTGCCGGGCCGCAGAATAGCGGCAAGAAGTTCGTCTCGAGGGCGGATGCGGTTTTTCTTATGATCATCTCGTCCGCCGTGGCGGTCTTGACCACCGGCCTGACAGTCGCAGGGATCATCGGGTACTTCAGTGGGCCTGTGACGCTGGAGCTTCCCATAGCCTCAACGCAGCGGGCTGTCAGCGGACTGGAATTGGAATCCACCGGGCACTTCTCGTCGTTGGTGGCCACTATTCCTGACATGCCCGCCGGCCCCGGGGAGCTTTTGGCTTGGGGTGCGGCCCTGAACCAGGCGGGGTTACTGGCCGTTCTGACACTGGTGTTTGTGCTGGCTTACCGGCTCCGCAGCGCAATCCTGTTCACGCCCGGATCGGTGTGGACCGTGGGGGCCTGCGGCGCGGTGCTGGCATTGGCCGGGACGGTGGGCCAAGTTCTCGACGCGGGTGCAAGAAACCGGCTGGCGGAAATGATCGCGGCAAACGGGCGAACGCCGGGGGAGTCCTTCGCCTTCTCTGCCGAGTTCGATCTCTGGCCCTTGGGAGTAGGCCTGATCCTCGTCCTGGTTGCTGGCGTCTTCCAGTACGGCCGCCGGCTCCAGACAGACACGGACGGGCTGGTTTGATGCCAGCCGACGACTCCGACATCCACTGCCGCCTTGACGAGCTGCTGGAAGCGCGGGGGATGACGTTGACGGAACTCAGCAAGATGGTGGGTGTGAGCCTGGTGAACCTGTCCGTGCTGAAGAACGACCGCGCCCGGGCCATCCGGTTCTCCACCCTCACCGCGATCTGCGACGCCCTGGACTGCCAGGTGGGTGACCTGCTGGTGACCGTCCCGCGGACTGGCGCCTGACACACTTGCTGCCGACGCGCTGAGTCCAGAGCTGCCCGTCCCCGCTTGTACAGTGAACCCATGCCTTCCCCGGTCCCGCGTCCGATGCCGTCCTTCGGATTTCCCGCCCTTGATGAGCTGCTGGCGTCCGCGCATGTGGTGAGCCTGCCAATGCGGGTGAAGTTCCGGGGCATCATGGAGCGCGAAACCCTGCTGCTGCGCGGCCCCCTCGGCTGGGGCGAGTTCTGCCCCTTCCCTGAATACGACGACGCCGAGGCCTCCCGCTGGCTCGCCGCCGCGATCGAGGCAGGCTGGGTTGGTTTTCCGGAGCCGGTCCGGCAGGTGATTCCGGTCAACGCCACAGTCCCCGCCGTCTCGGCGGACCGGGTGCCCGAGGTTTTGGCCCAGTTCGGCCGGGTGGACGCCGTCAAGATCAAGGTGGCCGAACGCGGGCAAACGTTCGACGACGACTACGCCCGGGTTGCCGCCGTCCGGTCTGCATTGCCGGACGCAGCCATCCGGGTCGACGCCAACGGCGGCTGGGACGTACCGACCGCGGTGGAGGCACTGACGCGGCTCGCCGACGTCGGGCTTGAATACGCGGAGCAGCCCGTGCCCACCATTGAGGGGCTCGCGGAGGTGCGCTCGCAGCTGCGGGCGGCGGGGACGCCGGTGCTGATTGCTGCGGATGAGAGCGTGCGCAAAGAGTCCGACCCCCTGCGCGTGGCCCGGGCCGGCGCGGCCGATCTGCTGGTTGTTAAGGTTGCACCGCTCGGGGGAGTGCGGCGCGCACTGGACATCGTGGCACAGGCGGGACTGCCCGCCGTCGTCAGTTCCGCGCTGGACACGTCCGTGGGCATCCGCGCCGGGCTGGCGCTGGCGGCTTCCCTTCCGGACCTGCCGTATGCCTGCGGGCTGGGGACCGTCTCCCTGTTTGAATCGGACATCACCCTGGATCCGCTGGTGGCCGACGACGGCGCCATCCGCCTCCGCGACGCCGCCGCCGACGCCGGGCTGCTTGAGCGGTATGCCGCCCCGGTTGAGCGAAGGGACTGGTGGCTGGACCGCCTCCGCCGCGTGCACGCCCTCCTCACCCCCACCTCCCCCCAGGTACGCTCTCTCACTTAACGCGGGTTTTTCACCAACGCTCTCTCACTTAATGTGGGTTTTTCGCCAACGCTCTCGCAGTTTCCGCAGGTCACCGGCGGTTAACCGGAACTTCACTTGGCGGATGGCTGCGCGTCGAAACCGGCTGACAGGGTGGCCGGGACCCGATCGTCTTATTGGAGGCAACCCTTGTCTGAAACGACATCCCGCAAGTTCACCCTGCTACCCATGCTTGGCCATACGAAGGGCAAGCGCAGTGCCGTTACCTGCGCGCTCAAGTGTGACAACGCCTGCGCCGGCGAAGTCTGCAACACCAGCTCCAACAGCTACTTCCGCGACATCGCGTCCGCCACCATGTCCCGCCGCGCCGCCCTGGGCTTTGGCGCCGCCGGTGCGCTCGCCGTCGTACTCGGCAGCGCTGTTACCTCCGCGGAACCTGCCGTTGCCGGCGGTCCGGGGCTGGCACCCGCCGCGAAGGAGGGCTTCTCCAAGTCGAAGCTTAAGTTCACGCCGATCGCTCCGGTGGACGCCGCCGTCGATGCGATGACCGTTCCGGAAGGCTTCACCTGGCAGCCCGTCATCCGCTGGGGCGACCCCATCTTCAAGGGCGCCCCGGACTTCGACCTGAACAACCAGACTGCCAAGGCGCAGGAACAGCAGTTCGGCTACAACAACGACTACACGGACATCCTTGAGATCCCGGGCACCAAGGGCCGCCGCGCTGTGCTGTTCGCCAACCACGAATACACCAACGAGAACATCATGTTCCCGGCCACCATGCCCGATGCCCAAAAGCGTGCGGTGGGTGCCGCTGCGCACGGTTTGACCGTCGTCGAGCTCGAACGCAAGAACACCACCAAGCCGTGGACCTACGTCCAGGGCGCGGAGCTGAACCGCCGCTACCTGAACAACACGGTCTACGAACTGACGGGTCCGGCCGCCGGCTCCGCGCTCGTTCAGACGAAGGACGATCCCGAAGGCCGCTTCATCAAGGGCACGCTCGGCAACTGCGCCGGCGGCACCACCCCCTGGGGCACCATCCTCTCCGGTGAGGAAAACTTCAACGGCTACTTCCGTTCGCCGGGGACGTCTCCTGAGGACAAGCGCTACGGCCTCACCGACAAGGCAACTGCCCGCAACTGGGAGGCGGACGACCCCCGGTTCGACACGCGCAACGACAAGTACAAGAACGAAGCCAACCGTTTCGGCTACATCGTCGAAGTTGACCCGTTCGATCCCAAGTCCACCCCGAAGAAGCACTCCTCGCTGGGCCGTTTCAAGCATGAGGGCGCCAACGTGATCATCGCCGAGTCCGGCCACGTGGTGGCGTACTCCGGCGACGACGAGCGTTTCGATTACCTCTACAAGTTCGTCTCCAAGGCCAAATACCGCGAAGGCGACCGCAAGCACAATATGACGCTGCTCTCCGAAGGCAACCTCTACGTCGCCAAGTTCACGGGCAACTCGCCTGTCGCCGAAATCGACGGCAAGGGCACGGTTCCGGCCGACGGCTCCTTCGACGGCACCGGTAAGTGGCTGCCGCTGGTTGAGAACGGGGCGTCCTGCGTGCCCGGAATGTCCGTCGAAGAGATCCTGGTTTATACCCGCGTTGCCGCCGACAAGGTTGGCCCCACCAAGATGGACCGCGCCGAAGACGTCGAGCCCAGCCTCCACACCGGCAAGGTCTACGTCGCCTGCACCAATAACTCTGACCGCGGCAAGGCAGGGAAGGAAGGCGCCACCGAGATCAACCCGCGCAACGAGAACCGCGACGGGCACATCGTGGAAATCACCGAAACCGGCGACCAGACCTCCACGAACTTCACCTGGAACCTGCTGATGGTCTGCGGCGATCCGGCACAGGGCGACGTCACCTACTTCTCCGGGTTCCCGGTGGACAAGGTCTCGCCCATCTCCTGCCCGGACAACCTCGCGTTCGACTCCGTGGGCAACCTGTGGATCTCCACCGACGGCGCCCCATCAGGCATCGGCAAGGCTGACGGCCTTTTCAAGGTCACCCTTGAAGGCGCCGAGCGCGGCAAGGTGGAACAGTTCCTGGCCGTTCCGCGCGACGGCGAAACCTGTGGACCCATCATCCACGACGACGAGCGCACCGTTTTCGTCGCCGTGCAGCACCCGGGCGAGGACGGCTCCTTCGACAAGCAGCTTTCCTTCTTCCCGGACTACGTTGCGGAAGGTACGACGCCGGCCCGCGGTCAGGCGCGCGCGCCCCGTCCGTCAGTGGTCCAGGTGTTCCGCGGCTAGTTCCGCTGCCGCGCCTCCGGCAGCCGGCCGCCTCCCCGCCTGCCTCCCCGCAGGACGCTCTCTCACTTAATGCGGGTTTTTGGCCAACGCTCTATCACTTCCTGCTGCTCCGGCGGCGGGAAGTGATAGAGCGTTTGGTTTAAACCGACATTAAGTGAGAGAGCGTTCGGGGGTGGCAGACTGGTTCGGTGACTTCCCTGGATGACCCCGCCCCCGAAACGCACTCCTCAGCCTTGCCCATGACCGCGCTGGAGGCGGCACGGACCGCCGTCGGCGCCCTGATGGACGGCGGCGTCGAGTACGTGGTGGTCTCGCCCGGATCCCGCTCGGCTCCCATGGCCTATGCCCTGGCCGAAGCGTCAGCAGCGGGACGGGTGGAGCTGCTGGTCCGCAGCGATGAGCGGTCCGCCGGCTTCACGGCGCTGGGTCTCGCCCTGTCCACCGGCACCCCGGCGGCCGTCGTCACCACGTCCGGCTCCGCCGTCGGGAATCTTATGCCGGCCGTGATGGAAGCGAACCATGCCGCCGTGCCCTTGGTGGTTCTGTCGGCGGACCGGCCCGAAGAGCTGCTGGGGACCGGCGCCAACCAGACCACCATCCAGATGGATCTGTTCGGCGAGCACGTCCGCTTTGCCGCGGATGTCCCCGCCGGCAGCAGCCCGCTCCGCGCCGTGGAAACGGCGTTGGCCGCAGCGACCGGCGCGTTCTCCGAGCTCGCGCCCGGTCCCGTCCAGCTGAACCTCGCCTTCCGCGACCCGCTGGTGCCGGCACCAGGGGAGGAGCTTCCGACGGCGGCCGGTCGCCCGAAATTCCGCGTCGGCACCGAGCCGCTCACCATGAGCCTCCAGCCGGCCTCAGCTTCCCTTGCGGAGCGGCGCACTGTGGTGCTGGCAGGGCACGACGCCGGTCCGGTCGCCGAAGCGTTCGCCCGCGCCCACGGACTGCCGCTGCTGGCGGAGCCGTCCTCCAACGCCCGCTTCGGGCCGAATGCGGTGGGCCCGTACCGGCTGCTGCTGGAGCCCTTCGGGCCGTCCTCGGCGCAGCCAATCGAACGCGTGGTGCTCTTCGGCCGCCCCACGCTGTCCCGGCCGGTTTCCGCGCTGCTGGCCCGGGCGGATGTGCCGTCCGCCCTCTACCAGCCGGTTCCCGTCGCCTGGTATGAACCCGGCCGGCGCACCGAACTGCCGCTGGAAAACCTGGCCGACCTCGCCGAATTCGCCGGCCGCGGCCCGTCCGACTGGCTGGACACCTGGCTGCTGGCGGGGTCCGCCGCACAGCACGCCCTTGACGCCGTCCTCGCGGCAGAGCCCCACGCCACCGGCCCGTCCGCGGCCGCACTCGTATGGGGCAGTGCCCGTGGCCAGCTGATGTTGGGGTCCTCCAACGGGATCCGCGACGTGGACCTGGCCGGGCTGCCCGCATCGGAACCCGGCGCCACCGTCTACGCCAACCGCGGCTTGTCCGGTATCGACGGCACCATCTCCACCGCCACCGGAATCGCCCTCGGCGGCCGGCAGGAAACCACTGTGCTGCTGGGTGACGTCACGTTCCTGCACGACGCCGGCGGGCTGCTTCTCGGTGCCGGCGAGGCTTCCCCGGACCTGCGGATCGTGGTGCTCAACGACGCCGGCGGGGCCATCTTCGACCTGCTTGAACACGGGGCGGTGCGCCAGGCGGGAGGCTACGCGGACGCCGTCGAGCGCCTCTTCGCCACCCCGCACTCGGTGGACCTCGCGGCACTCGCTGCAGCGTACGGCGTCGGGCACTGCTCGGTGAGTACGACGGCGGGTCTCGCCGAGGCGCTCGCCCGGCCGATCAAGGGGCGCAGCATCGTGGAAGTCCGTATGGACCGGGCGGGCCTGCGGGACCTGCACGCCCGGATCAAGGCGGCCGTGTCCGCAGCAGTCTCGCGGGTCCTGGGCGGCTGACACCCTCTCGGCCGGAGGACGCGCTTTCGGCACTGGGACACCCGCATCCGCGTGTCCCGGTGCCGGTCGCGAGTCCCCGGCCCGGATCCGTGTCCTGATGTTGGGGCGGGTTGTCCACATAGCGGCCCAGCGGGCTTCACGTCGCCGGCCGCCAGTGAAATCTTGGGGTGATGACAGTCCTCCCCAAGCTGGTCCTGACGCGGGATCTTGCGTCGATAGGTGTGAGCACCCGTCAGTTGCCGGCGGCAGTCAGAGCCGGCGCACTCGTGCGCATCCGCCAAGGCGTCTATGTTGACGCGGCCGCATGGAAGGGCCTCCAGCCGTGGGATCAGTACAGAGTCCGGATCGAGGCCGCGGCGGAGACCTGTCAGTCGCTGACTATCTTCTCGCATCATTCGGCTGCCGCGACCATGGGAATCCCCACCATTGACCGTGGCCAGCCTGTGCATGCACTGACCACCTTCAAGGGTGGCGGTAGGTCACGGGCCGGCATCCGCCGGCACTTGGTTGCGCCCGGAAGGATCGACGCCCATGAACTCGGCGGGCTCCTGATCACCTCCCGCGTCCAGACCGTACTGGATATCGCCGCCTTCGTTCCATTTGCCGAGGCATTGGTTCCGCTGGACCATGTTCTGAAGCCAGATGCCACCCGCGGCCTGCCGGCGTTGACCAAAGATGAATTGATGGGCGCTCTGCCAGGGCTGTATACGCCCGCAGCCGAGCGGCGCGTTATGGCGGCGCTCGAGTTTTCAGATCCCGCGTCTGGCTCGGCTAATGAGTCCTACAGCCGAGGAATGATCCATGTGGCGGGGTTCACGGCACCAACTCTGCAGTACGAAATCTGCAACAGCAAGGGCCGCGTGGGCTGGTCGGATTTTTATTGGGAGGGCAGCCGGACAGTTGGTGAATTCGATGGGTTCGCCAAGTACGAGAAGGCGGAGTACCTCAAGGGCCGGACACCCGGCCAAGTGGTGGTTGCCGAGAAGATGCGGGAAGACAACATCCGGGCCACCGGCCGCAACGTGGTGCGCTGGGTCTGGTCGGATCTGTGGACGGCGGGCGAACTGGAACGGAAGTTGTCGGAGGCGGGGGTCCCACGCCGTCGTCGGCCCTCCGTAGGACACGGCACAGGCCGGGGGACGTAGAAACGGTCCGGGGACACCCGTTAACAGGTGTCCCCGGACCGTTTGCGTGTCCTCGGGCGAGGCGAGAGGCCCGGCCTACTCCTCGATCTCGATGTGGGTCGGGTCCAGGACGCGGCGCAGGAACTCCTTGGTGCGGGCCTGGGTGGGGGCGGAAATGACCTGCTCGGCCACACCTTCCTCCACTACCACCCCGCCGTCCATGAAGACCACGCGGTCGGCGACTTCGCGGGCGAAGCCCATCTCGTGCGTGACCACCAGCATGGTCATGCCTTCCTTGGCCAGGTTCCGCATGACCGAGAGGACATCGCCCACGGTCTCGGGGTCCAGCGCGGAGGTGGGCTCATCGAAGAGCATCAGTTCGGGGTTCATGCTCAGAGCCCGGGCAATGGCGACGCGCTGCTGCTGGCCGCCGGAGAGCTGGTCCGGAAAACGGTCGGCCAGGTGTCCCAGGCCCACACGCTCCAGGTTGTGCCGGGCCACCTTGGTGGCCTCTTCCTGGGAGCGCTTGAGCACCTTGGTCTGCGCGATGGTGCAGTTGGCCGTGGCATTCAGGTGCGGGAACAGGTTGAACTGCTGGAACACCATGCCCACCTTGCGGCGCATCTTGTCGATGTCCACGTCGGGGTGGGTGGCTTCAAAGCCGCCCACATGGATGGCGCCCTCATTCGGCTGCTCCAGGAGGTTGACGCAGCGCAGGAGCGTGGACTTGCCGGAGCCGGACGGGCCGATCAGACACACCACTTCGCCGGGCGCCACGTCCAGGCTGATGCCCTTGAGGACTTCGTTGGACCCGTATGACTTGCGCAGGTCCTTGATGGAAACCCCGGCCGCGTGGATGGTGCCGGTGCTGCCGGAGGAGGAATTTACGACGTCGTTCATGGCTTCCCTGCCTATCGCTTGGTCCGCGCGGAGCGGCTTTCGAACTTCCGGGCCAGGAGGCTCAGGGGGATGGTGATGACAAGGTAGAAGGCGCCGGCCACGAGCAGCGGCGTCAGGCCGGCACCCAGGCTGGAGATGCCGTCGCGGCCGAACTTGGTCAGCTCATACTGCGAGGCGGTCAGGCCCAGGACGTAGATCAGCGAGGAGTCCTTGGTCAGGAGGATGACCTCGTTGGTCAGCGGCGGAAGCACAATCTTGAACGCCTGCGGAATCACGATGGACACCATGGCCCGCCACTGCGGCATGCCCAGCGAACGGGCGGCTTCCAGCTGCCCCTTGGGCACAGCCTGCAGGCCGGCGCGGAGGGTTTCAGCGATATATGCCGAGGCCACCATACCCAGGGAGATCATGACGATCAGGGTGACGTTCCACTGCACGCCAAACGCAAGCGGGACCCCGTAGCCGAATGCGATGAACACCAGCAGTGCCGGGACGCCGCGGAAGAATTCGATGTAGCCGGTGGCGATCCAACGGTATAGCGGAAAGGTGGAGAGCTTCATCAGGGCCAGCAGGAGGCCGCCGGAAAGCCCCACCACGAAGCCGAGGAACGTATAGACCAGGGTGTTCTTGAGGCCAACCAGGAAGATGTCCGGGAACATCGGGCCGATCTTGGCGAAGTTGAAGACGCTGTTGCCGACCGTCTTCCAGTCGATGGTCAGGACCAGCGCGGCCACGGCCACAACAAAGATGCCGATCTGGATGTACAGGCTTACTCTGGCCCGTTGACGTGCGGTCATTGCCATGAGGTGCTCACATTCATTTGCGTGGCTGAGGCCCCTGACGGACTGCGGTGCAGTTCATCAGGGGCCCCAGCGGCGTAATTCTTAGGGCTCTGAAGTTCAGTCCAGGAACTTACTTGGCGGTCTCGCCGAACCAGGTGGTCTCGAACTTCTCCAGGCTGCCGTCATCCTTCAGGCGCTTGAGGGTGGCGTTGACCTTCTCGGTCATGGCGGTGTTCCCCTTCTTGATGGAGATGCCCAGCTTCTCGCCGGTGGTGTAGTCCTCCACGCGCTTGAACTTGGGATCGTCCTTGATGGCGTAGGCCAGGATGGACTGGTTGCCCAGGGCGGCGTCGATGGTGCCGGCAAGCAGAGCCTGGATCAGGAGGCCGCTGTCTTCGAACTGCTGCGCGTCGATGCCGTTTTCTGAAGCGTACTTGGCGCCGGTGGTGGCCTGCTGGACGCCGACCTTCTTGCCCTTGGCGCTGTTGATGTCAGTGATCCCGGACGCCGTGGTGGCCACGAGGGTGAGGTCATCGTCCATGTAGGGGTCGGAGAAGTCCATGACCGACTTGCGGACGTCCGTGATGGACACCGAGGAGATGGAAAGGTCACAGCCGGTCAGGGCGGTGCCGGTCTCGATGGCTTCGAAGGAGCTGTCCACCACGCTGAGTTCGGCGTTGAGGTCCTTGGCTACCTCGTTGGCGATATCGATGTCGAAACCAACAATCTGGCCGTCCTTCTGGAATTCGAAGGGCTCGTAGGGGATGTCCGAGCAGACCGTGAGCTTGCCGGCGTTGATGAGCTGGACGCCGCCTTCGGATGCGGCCGGAGTGGTCGTTCCGCCGCCGCAGGCAGTGAGGGTGAGTGCGCCGGCGGCCAGGATTGCTGCTGCCTTGGCGGCGATCTTGGCCTGGGCCAGGGACTTGAGCTGCATGTTTTTTACCTTTTGTTGCAGGGGTATGCGGTACTAAATCGGTTCATAGTGTATCGCCGAACGAGAGATGTGCATCACATGAAACTTAGTTTCACTATTGGATAACTAAATCACAGCCTATTTCAAGAGATTATCGCCGGTTCTGTCTGAAACCCCGGACGCCCCGCCCGGCCGAGCCCCTCTCAACGTCCCAGGGGCGTTAGGTGAGCCAGTTCTAACTGGTGATGCCGAGCGATTCCAGCATCGGCCGGAACTTGGCCCACGTCTCAGCGAGCTCGGCCTGGGGCAGGGAACCGTCCACGATGCCGCAGCCGGCATATAACCGCACGGTGTTGGCATCTTCGATAACGGCGCCGCGCAGGGCAATGCCCCACTCGCCGTTGCCCGCCGCATCCAGCCAGCCCACCGGACCCGCGTATGGCCCGCGGTCCAGGTGTTCCAGCTTGCGGATCAGGGCCCCGGCCACCAGCGTGGGTGTGCCGCAGACGGCCGCAGTGGGGTGCAGCGCGTTGATCAGGGCAAGGCACGTAGGCACGTGGCCCTCCACCTCGGTGAGCTCCGCCTTCACGTCCGACGCCAGATGCCACACGTTGGGCAGCTCCAAAATAAAGGGCTCGTCGTGCGCGTTCATGGCTTCGGAAAACGGCGCCAGCTGCGAGGTCAGCGACTGGATCGCGATCTCGTGCTCGTGCCGCTGCTTCTCGGACCCGGCGAGCACGCGCTCGGCGTAGTCCATGGGTATCCCGTCTTCACCGTGTGCATCGCGGCGGTCAAGAGTCCCTGCGAGCACGCGCGCCTGGGCGGTGCGGCCCTCCACCTGGATCAGCATCTCCGGCGTGGCGCCCACCAGGCCGTCCACCCCGTACGTCCAGCATTCGCGGTAGCGTACCGCCAGTTCACGCAGGACCTTCGCGGCATTTACGCCCGAGGGGACCGTGGCCACAATATCCCGGGCCAGCACCAGTTTTTCCAGCGCCCCGGTACGGATTTCCTCCACGCCCGCAGCGACGGCAGCCATCCAGTCTTCCTCGCTCAACGACCCGGTATGCAGCGTTGCTCCGGGAGCCGCCGGCAAAGGGCGTACGACGCCGGCATCCGGTTCGGCGGTGACGTCACCGTGAGTGCTGCCACCGCTCAGCCAGCGGTCCAGGGCGGCGAGGGCGCCCGCTTCGGTGAGTTCGCCGTCGTCGAACGTCAGTTGCGTGACCCAGTACCTGCCGTCGCGGACGCCCACCACGATCTCGGGGACGATCAGGCGCGATTGGTGGGCGGATTTCTTCGAGAAGGCGAAGGATCCGAAGGCCACAGGCCCGGTGCCGGGCAGTTCCACGGAGTCGGTGATGTCCGCTTCGAGGACGAGGTGCCGCCACCAGATATCAGCCTCGAGGAAGCGTTCCGGGCCGGTTGCGGTGAAGCGGGCGATTTCGCCGAAACCCACCAGGCCGGCCTCGCGGCGGGTCCAGCAGAGGACGTCGTCCCGGACCAGGAACTGCGGCAGTCCGCCGGCAGATGCGTTGCCATCCAGGGGGACCGTGAGGGTGCGGAACGTGCTCGTCATGATGAGACAACAGTACTCTGCAGTAGTTCCCGCTGCTTTAAGGGTCAATTTGCAGCACTTTCAGCCCACAGCCCAAGATTCCCCCGCAGTTAGGGGGCCCGCAGAACTTTTGAGACAATGAGCGGGTGAACCGAGCATCCTTGGATAAGCGTCCGGACGAAGTAGCCACGATGTTTGACGACGTCGCACCTAAATACGACGTCGTCAACGATGTCCTGTCCATGGGACAGACGCGCCGCTGGCGCAAGATCGTGGTGGAAGCGGTGGACGCCAAACCCGGACAGCGTGTGCTCGACCTCGCTGCCGGTACCGGCACCTCCAGCGAACCATATGCCGATGCCGGCATAGATGTGGTGGCCTGCGACTTCTCGCTCGGCATGCTGAAGGTGGGCAAGCGCCGCCGCCCGGACATCAACTTTGTTGCCGGGGATGCCACCAACCTGCCGTTTGCGGACAACAGCTTTGACGCCAGCACCATTTCGTTCGGGCTGCGCAACGTCAACGAGCCCAAGAAGGCGCTGGCCGAGATGCTGCGCGTCACCAAGCCCGGCGGCAAGCTGGTCATCGCCGAGTTCTCCGCACCCGTTGTGCCGCTGTGGCGCACGATGTATACCGAGTACCTGATGCGTGCCCTGCCGGCCATCGCCACGAAGGTTGCATCAAACCCGGACGCGTATGTTTACCTCGCCGAGTCCATCCGTGCCTGGCCCGACCAGGACCATCTGGCCGACTGGCTCCAGAACTCGGGCTGGGAAAATGTCACCTACCGCAACCTGACCGGCGGGATTGTTGCGGTCCACCGTGCCACCAAGCGGCTCGACCCGGCGGCCGCCAGCACTCCCGACGGCGCTGCTGCCGCCATTGCCGCGCACAAGGGCCCCGTGGCCAAGCTTCGCCGCAACATCACCCGCTGATACCTGTGACTGTACTGATTGTCGGCGCCGGGCCGGCCGGATCGACTGCTGCCTACTACCTTGCCAAGGCGGGCATCAGCGTGACCGTCCTCGAAAAAACCAGCTTCCCGCGTGAGAAAGTCTGCGGCGACGGCCTCACCCCCCGCGCAGTCCGCGAGATCCAGAAGCTCGGCCTGCCGCACCCCGAAGCGGACGGCTGGCGGCGCAACAAGGGCCTGCGGCTCATTGCCGGCGGGCGGACCGTCGAGTTGCCCTGGCCTGAGGTCTCCGACTTCCCGGAGTACGGCCTGATCCGCACCCGGCTCGGGTTCGACGAAGAACTGGCCCGCCATGCACAGGCTGCCGGCGCCGAAATCCTGGAGCGGCACAGCGTCACTGAAGCCCTGCGCTCGGAAGACGGCCGCGTGACCGGTGTCCGCGCAGCGCTCCTGGATGAGTCCGGACGCAAGACGGGGGAGACGCGCGACTTCAGCGCCGACGTCGTACTCGCAGCTGACGGAAATTCCACACGGACGGCCGTGTCCCTTGGCATCCAGAAGCGCGACGACCGCCCCCTCGGCGTTGCCGTGCGCACCTATTTCACAAGCCCCCGCCACGATGACGACTGGATGGAGGGCTGGCTGGAGCTCCCCGGACGCGACGGCAAGCTGCTCCCCGGCTACGGCTGGGTGTTCGGGGTGGGCGACGGCACCTCGAACGTGGGCCTGGGCATCCTGAACTCCTCCAAGGACTTCGGCCAGCTCGACTACAAGCAGGTCCTGCGCGAATGGACCGCCGGCATGCCCGCAGAGTGGGGCTTCACGCCGGAGAACCAGGTGGGCGATATCCGGGGCGCCGCCCTGCCCATGGGCTTCAACCGGACGCCGCACTACTCGCCCGGGCTGCTCCTGCTGGGCGATGCCGGCGGCATGGTGTCTCCGTTCAACGGCGAGGGCATTTCCTACGCGATGGAGTCTGCGCGATTCGCGGCGGAGTTCATCATTGACGCCTCCGCGCGGTCTTTTGCAGCGGGGTCAACGTACGACGCCGATGCGCACCTCGCCGGGTACGCGGACTATGTGCGGGGGCAGTGGGGATCGCACTTCACGCTGGGCCGGGCGTTTGCCGCGCTGATCGGAAAACCCGCCGTGATGAAACTCGCGCTGCGGACAGGGATGCCCATTCCAGTGCTGATGCGCTTCGTGGTGCGGCTGCTCGCGAACCTGACAGATCCGGCCGCGAAGGGCTTTGAGGACCGGGTGATCCGCGTCATGGAATCGCTGGTTCCGGCCACGTCCAACACCCCGTCGGCTACGAATCAGCGGTATCCGCAACAAAAAGTTAGGGTTAACCCGTGACCAACTCCGCAGACCACAGCTGGACGCATGCCGGGCACGGCCTGCCGGACTCCGAACCCAGCCTCAACACCACTGCCATCGCCACGGGACTGCAGCTGCCCGCAGGCTTTGCGGCCATCGCGGAGGACGCCGAACTGGGCCCCGCCATCACCACCAACCTTGCCCGCGTGGAGAAGAAACTCCGCGAGGCCATTTCCAACTCCGATCCGCTGGCTGACGCAACGTCGCGCCACCTCGTGGAAGCCGGCGGCAAGCGCATCCGGCCGCTGCTGACCCTGCTGTGCGCGCACCTCGGTGATGCTTCGCTGCCCGCCGTTGTCCAGGCGGCCGTGGTGGTGGAACTGACCCACCTCGCCACGCTGTACCACGACGACGTGATGGACTCCGCGCCGTTCCGCCGTGGTGCCCCCACCGCCCACGAGGTCTGGGGCAACTCCGTGGCAGTTCTCACCGGCGACCTCATTTTCGCCCGGGCGTCCATCCTGGTGTCCGAACTGGGCTCCCGTGCCTTGGGCATCCAGGCCCGCACGTTCGAGCGCCTGTGCCTCGGCCAGCTGCACGAAACCGTCGGTCCGCGCCCTGACGAGGACCCGGTGGAGCACTACCTGTCCGTCATCGCGGACAAGACCGGTTCCCTGGTGGCAGCCTCCGGCCAGTTCGGTGCCATCTTCTCCGGCGCCGACGAGGCCTACGAAGACTTGCTGGTGGAATACGGTGAGAAGGTGGGCGTGGCATTCCAGCTCGCCGACGACGTCATTGACGTCACCGGCATCAAGGTCAAGTCCGGCAAATCGCCCGGCACCGACCTCCGGGAAGGCGTCCCGACGCTGCCGGTCCTGTACCTGCGGCGTGATGCCGCCGCCGGTGACCAGTCCGCCGTCGAACTCCTGAAGCTCATTGACGGGGACCTGAGCACGGATGAAGCCCTGGCCGAGGCGGTCGCCGGGCTGCGCGAGCACCCCGTAACCGCCGAATCCTGGGTGGTTGCCCGTCGCTGGGCCGACGAAGCCATCGCGGCGCTGAAGCCGCTGCCGGAGGGCGTTGTGAAGACGTCGCTGTCCAACTTCGCGCTGGCCGTGGTGGACCGCGCCAGCTGATTCTGGATTTCTCTTGGAGCGGGGCCTCGCCGGGGTAAACCTTGGCGGGGCCTCTCTTTTGTTTTGGGGGCTTTGGTTTAGAAAATGCAATAGCCCCGGTTCTCAGCAACGTTACGAGTCACACGCTGCGTCGAACCGGGGCTATATCTCCGTTCGCATCAGACCCGCCGGAGGCGTTTAGCGGATCCGTGAATAGTCTATGACACGTTTGTCACGAATCGCAAGCTAGCTGTCAGGTCGAGTGTCACAGGTTCTTGGGACTTTCGTGGAGCCAGTGGGCTGGCCCTCTTGTTTCTGGCTCCGGACCGATCGAAATGCGTAACTTTTGGGCAGGGCCGGGTGGCACACCACCGGAAACACGGGGATCTTCGTGGGGCAGGCGGCCAATAGTTACGCACTTTTGGAGCTGGCGCACTTCGGAGGTTGTCCACATAGCCCTCTTTAAGTCACGCAGGCGGTGTTCCAGTGGGTCAGCCTGTGTTCGTGGACATCATCGAGTTCCTTCATCGACACGGTGGCGCCGCCCGCGCGTCGCAGTTGACTGCATCCGGGTTCCGCCGGCCAGAGGTTACCAAGGCCGTTACATTGGGTCGGATAGTGAAGGTCAGTCGCGGGGTCTACGGCATTCCCGGCAAGAGTCAGCTCAGCGAGGCCCTAGCCAATGGCGGCCTGCTGACCTGTGTGTCGGCGGCACCCATCTATCAGCTGTGGACTCTGAAGGACGCCCGTGGCCTGCACCTGTGCCGGAGCCATCCTGTGCCCGAACCCAAAATTGTGGAGCACGGCCGCACTAGACACCCCAAGCATGGGTGGCTTCCAGTGGCTGGGCTGGCGGATGTCTTGATTCACAGTCTCCGCTGCCTGCCCGAGCTTGAATCGCTGGTGATGATCCAGTCGGCCGCTGGCAGGCGCGATATTGAACTGGACTTCCTGTATTCCAAATTGCCGGGGCGGCGCAACGGGCAGGCGCGGGCGGTTCTGGACTTGGTGATTCCGAGGGCAGATTCGCTCTTGGAAGTCCTGGCCAACACGCACTTCCGGCGAGCTGGCCTGAGGGTTCTAAGGCATGTTGTCATCCCGGGCGTTGGCGAGGTCGACTTCCTGATCGAGGAATGCCTGGTGGTGGAGACTGACGGGGCTACCCATTTTGAGCCGAAGTCCATCAAACGGGACCAACGGCGGAACAACAGGACCGTCCTGGGCGGCTACCTGGTGCTGCGGTATTACTATGCAGACGTGGTTCACACACCAGAGGAGATGGTGGCGGAGGTCCTCGGCGTCCTGAAACTCAAGCGCGAGGGCAAGTTCAGCTGAGTCCCATGCCCCCGATAGCAGCTTTGTCTGATCCGACGTCTGCTTTGGCCGACACAAATGCGTAAGTTACGAGGCCGTCGGTCACCCTAAAGCCCGGAAAGTCGCGGATCCTCTGCCAGCCCGTTGCTATAAGTTACGCATTTTCGCGTGGGGTGTCCGAGCGAGGAGCCAGAAGGAACGGCCCCAAAAAGAGCCTGAGAAGCCCTAGTCCTCGTCGTCGTTGAAGGCCCACTCGAACATGTCGAAGACGAACTCCGAGAACGTGCCCTCCTCAGATTTCCACTGGCCGCGGGCGTTGTTACGGCGGTAGACGATGGGATCCGGGACGCTGAGATCGCCCACGCGGAAGCCCCAGGTGAACTGTTCCTCCTCGTCCTCGAGGAACATCAGGAAGCCGTCGTCGTCCACTTCCAGCTCTTCGGGATCCCAGAAGTAGTGGTAGGCCTCCATGAGGTCCTCGCAGCCGCCCACCGCCTGGTAGAACTCGCGCAGGACAAGCGGGACCTGGAACTGATGTTCGGCGAGTGCGGTGTCGAGCTCGTCCGGAGACAGGCCGTCCTCTACCTGCCATTCGTCCTCGAGATACTTCGGAACAAGCGCGCGGAACTTCTCGAGGAACATGTCAGTCATGGTCCCAATCCTAGCTAATCGCGGGGGCCCTCCGAGCCGCCGCCAACTTCCCCTGACTCGTCCCTGGGCAGGGACCGGCGGTGCCGGCCGTGTACGGCCAGCGGGGCCTGCCAGGAACGGCGCCAGGCCACCACTCGGAAGGTGAACACCACCGCGGCAATGGCCGCAGCGGTCAGGACATTGAACGCACCCAAGACCCACAAAACTGCGGTCAGCGCTGCTCCCGCAAAGGCCGGCAGAGCATAGATGTCCCGCGGGTTGAACAGGTCGGGTACCTCATTGGCAGTCACATCGCGCAGCAGGCCGCCGCCCACCGCCGTCATGACCCCCAGGAGCACCGCCGCCACCGGGTTCATGCCTTCGGCCAGCGCCTTGACGGTGCCGGTCATGCAGAACAGGGCCAGCCCGCCGGCGTCGAACAGGGTCAGCAGCGACGTGAACCGCTGGACGCTGGAGAACAGGAAGTACACCAGGACGGTGGCCAGCAACGGCGGGACCAGGTACGCGGGATTGCTGAACGCTGCGGGCGGGCCGGCGTCGAGGATCAGATCGCGGATCACGCCGCCGCCGAGGCCCACCAGGGAGGCCAGGAGCAGGGAGCCCACGATGTCGATGTTCTTCCGTGCCGCGAGGAGCGAGCCGGATACCGCGAAGAAGAAAACGCCCAGCAGGTCCAGCCACACGGGAGCGTTGTCAAAGGCGAATGTCATGGGCGTCCCGGCGGATTCAAAGTGGGCGGACAGTGCGGCTCCAACGTTACGCTAGCCCCTATGAACAACCCGATCATGATCGCCTGTGCCCACGGGACATCCAGCAGCCAGGGCGCCGCGGAGGTCAACGCCCTGCGCGCCGCGATCGCCGCCCTGCGCCCCGGCCTCGACGTGCGGGAGGCCTACGTGGACGTCCAGCAGCCTGACCTGGTGGACGTGGTGGCCGGTCTGCCCGAAGGTACGAGTGCCGTGGTGGTGCCCCTGCTGCTCAGTGTGGGTTACCACGTCAAGGTAGACATCGCCCGTGCTGTGAAGAGCCGGCCGGGCACCCTCGCGGCGGCGCCGCTTGGACCCGATCCCCGCCTCGCCGCGCTGCTTGACCAGCGCCTCCGCGAGGCAGGTGTCACCGACCGCGACTCCATCGTCCTTGCCGCCGCGGGCTCCTCCAACCCGAACGCCGCCATCAGCGTCGAAGAGCTCGCCAACCAGCTCAGGGAGCTGCGAAGCAACCGCATCGAGGCGGCCTACGGAGCCTCAGCCAAGCCGTCAGTGCCCGACGCCGTTGCCATGCTTCGCGAGGAAGCCGAAGGGGGTGCCGGGGCGGGGGAGTCCGCGGGAGCCGTTGACCTCCGCGGATGCGTGGTGATTGCCTCCTACCTCCTCGCGCCGGGTTTCTTCCATGACCAGCTGGCCAAGGCGGGCGCGGACCTCGTCACGGAACCACTGCTGCCTTCGGCCGTGCTCGCCGAGATCGCGCTGGAACGGTTCGACGCCGCCGTCGCGAACGGGCAGTAAGGGCGCCGTCCCAAGCCCGCCCGGTGCCCTGAAAACAACGGCGCGGCGAATCACAAGAGGCCCGGTTCTTCAAGGCTCCCCGGCGATTCGTGACGAAATGTTTCCCTAGGTGACTCAGGGTTTCCCGACCCTTTGTGACGCAATTCGGGGACACCTACAGTCGATGCATGACTGATACAGCTCTAGCCGGAGCGTCCGCGGACTCCGCAGCCGCCAAGCGCCCCGCGCGCACCAACCGCCCCGCCGCAAAGCCGCACGGGCAGTGGAAAGTGGACGGCAAAACTCCGCTGAACGCCAACGAAACCTGGAAGCAGGAAGACGACGGCCTCAACGTCCGCGAGCGTATCGAGACCATTTACTCCAAAGAGGGCTTCGATTCCATCCCCGGCCAGGACCTGCACGGCCGGTTCCGCTGGTGGGGCCTGTACACGCAGCGCAAGCCCGGGATTGACGGCGGCAAGACCGCAACGCTCGAGCCGCACGAGCTCGAAGACAAGTACTTCATGCTCCGCGTACGGATCGACGGCGGTGCGCTCACCACCGAGCAGCTGCGCGTCATTGGCCAGATCTCCGTGGACTTCGCCCGGGATTCCGCAGACCTCACCGACCGCCAGAACATTCAGCTGCACTGGATCCGCGTGGAAGACATCCCCGAGATCTGGACCCGCCTGGAAGGTGTCGGCCTGTCCACCACCGAGGCCTGCGGCGACGTTCCCCGCGTCATCCTGGGTTCGCCCGTGGCCGGCATCGCCAAGGACGAGATCATCGACCCCACGCCGCTGATTGCGGAGCTGGGGGAGCGGTTCATCGGCAACCCGCTGCTGTCCAACCTGCCGCGCAAGTACAAGACCGCCATCACCGGCCACCCCAGCCAGGACGTGGTCCACGAGATCAACGACTTCGCCCTCGTCGGTGTGAAGCACCCCGAACTCGGCATCGGCTACGACCTCTGGGCCGGCGGCGCGCTCTCCACCAACCCGATGCTGGGCAAGCGCCTCGGTGCCTTTGTGCGCCCCGAGGAAGCAGCCGAAGTCTGGCTCGGCGTCACCAGCATCTTCCGCGACTACGGTTACCGCCGGATGCGCACCAAGGCCCGCCTGAAGTTCCTGATGGCCGACTGGGGTCCGGAGAAGTTCCGGCAGATCCTCGAGGACGAATACCTCGGCTACAAGCTGGCCGACGGTCCCGCAGCGCCCAAGCCCACCACCCCCGGCGATCACATCGGCGTGCACGAGCAGAAGGACGGCAAGTTCTTCATCGGCGCCACCCCGCTGGCCGGCCGGCTCTCCGGCGCGGCGCTGGTGAAGCTGGCGGACACCCTCGAGGCCCGCGGCTCCTACCGCCTGCGCACCACCCCGCACCAGAAGCTTGTGGTCCTGGACGTCGAGAAGGACCAGGTTGAACCGCTGGTCGCCGAACTGGACGCGCTGGGACTCTCCGCCCGTCCGTCCGTGTTCCGCCGCGGCACCATCGCCTGCACCGGCATCGAATACTGCAAGCTGGCCATCGTGGAAACGAAGGTCACCGCCGCCACCGCCGTCGCCGACCTGGAGAACCGCCTTGCTGACCTGGCGGAGTCGGGTGAACTGCCGCACGCACTGTCCCTCCACATCAACGGCTGCCCCAACTCCTGCGCCCGCATCCAGACCGCAGACATCGGCCTCAAGGGCATGATGCTGCCAACGCCCGACGGCGATCCCTCCCCGGGATTCCAGGTCCACCTGGGCGGCGGGCTGGCTTCGTCGGAGCGCGAAGAGGCCGGCCTGGGACGCACCGTCCGCGGCCTCAAGGTCTACGTTGAGGACCTCCCGGACTATGTGGAGCGCGTGGTCCGCACCTTCGTTGCCCAGCGCGCCGAAGGCCAGACCTTCGCCGAGTGGGCCCACGCAGCAGAAGAGGAGGCCCTCCAGTAATGGCAAAACATCTCGCACCCGCACCTGCCAAGCGTCCCGTGGACGAACTCAAGGCCATCGCCGAAGCCGGCGCCGCCGAGCTCGGCTGGGACACCCCGGCCCGCGACGTGATCGCCTGGGTGGAGCGCAACTTCGACCTGCCCGCCGTCGCCGTCGCCTGCTCCATGGCCGACGCCGTCCTCCCGGCGCTGGTCGCTGACCAGATGCCCGGCGTCGACGTCCTGTTCCTGGAGACCGGCTACCACTTCAAGGAAACCTACGCCACGCGTGACGAGGTGGCAGCGAACCTGCGCGTCAACGTGGTGGACGTCCTCCCGGAGAACACCGTGGAACAGCAGGACCGGCTCCTCGGCAAGGACCTCTTCGCCCGCGACGCCGCCCAGTGCTGCGCCCTGCGCAAGGTGGCCCCGCTCCAGCGCACCCTCGCCGGCTACGAACTCTGGTTCACCGGCGTACGCCGCGACGAGGCCCCCACCCGGACCAACACCCCGCTGGTCTCCTGGGATGAAAAGAACGGCCTGGTCAAGGTCAACCCGGTGGCTGCATGGACGTTCGACCAGCTGGTCCAGTACTCCGATGACAACCTCCTGCCCGTCAACCCGCTGCTTTCCCAGGGTTACCCCTCCATTGGCTGCCAGCCCTGCACCCGCAAGGTGGCGCCCGGCGACGACCCCCGTGCCGGCCGCTGGGCGGGCTCCGACAAGACAGAATGCGGACTACACGAATGAGCACTTTCCTAACTGAGGAGACCACCCAGGTGACTGAAGCCGCTGTATCCACGCGCCTCTCCAGCCTGGACGCCCTCGAGTCAGAAGCGATCCACATCATCCGCGAAGTCGTGGCCGAGTTTGAGAAGCCCGCGCTGCTGTTCTCCGGCGGCAAGGATTCCGTGGTGATGCTGCACCTGGCCACCAAGGCGTTCTGGCCGGGCAAGGTGCCTTTCCCCGTCCTGCACGTTGACACGGGGCACAACTTCCCCGAGGTCATCGACTTCCGCGACCGGACGGTGGAACGGCTGGGACTCAAGCTCGTCGTCGGAAGCGTCCAGGAATTCATTGACCGCGGCGAACTTGCCGAGCGCGCTGACGGCACCCGCAACCCGCTGCAGACCGTTCCGCTGCTGGACGCCATCCAGCAGAACAAGTTCGACGCCGTGTTCGGCGGCGGCCGCCGTGACGAAGACAAGGCCCGCGCCAAGGAGCGTATCCTCAGCCTCCGCGACGAGTTCGGCCAGTGGGACCCGCGCAACCAGCGCCCCGAGCTGTGGAACCTGTACAACGGCCGCCACACCGTGGGCCAGCACGTCCGCGCATTCCCCATCAGCAACTGGACCGAGCTGGACATATGGCGCTACATCGAGCGCGAGAACATCGAGCTGCCGGGCCTCTACTACGCCCACGATCGCGAGGTCTTTGCCCGCGACGGCATGTGGCGCGCGGTGGGCGAGGTATCCCAGCCGCTGCCGCACGAGGAAGTCATTACCAAGACGGTCCGCTACCGCACTGTGGGGGACATGTCCTGCACCGGTGCCGTTGAGTCGGCCGCAGCCACCGTGAGCGACGTTGTGATCGAAGTTGCCGCCTCCACCATCACCGAACGTGGTGCCACCCGTGCAGATGACCGCATCTCCGAGGCAGCCATGGAAGACCGCAAGAAGGATGGTTACTTCTAAATGAGCACCGACACTTCACTCCTGGCCGCCGAGCTGGAAACGGCCCTGCCCACCACGCTGTTCCGCTTCGCCACCGCCGGATCGGTCGACGACGGGAAGTCCACTTTGGTGGGCCGCCTCCTGCACGATTCCAAGGCGATCCTCGCTGACACGCTCGACGCCGTCGCCCGCACCTCGGCCGACCGCGGCTTTGGCGGCTCGGCAGGCGGCATCGACCTGGCCCTCCTGACCGACGGCCTGCGTGCCGAGCGCGAGCAGGGCATCACCATCGACGTCGCGTACCGCTACTTCGCCACGGACCGCCGCAGCTTCATCCTGGCCGACTGCCCCGGGCACGTTCAGTACACCAAAAACACGGTGACCGGCGCGTCCACGGCGGATGCCGTAGTCGTACTCATTGACGCCCGCAAGGGTGTGCTGGAGCAGACCCGCCGGCACCTGTCCGTGCTGCAGCTGCTGCGCGTGGCGCATGTGATTGTGGCCGTCAACAAAATTGACCTGGTGGACTTCAGCGAGTCCGTGTTCCGCGAGATCCAGGCCGACGTGCAGCAGGTGGCCCGTGAACTGGGCATCGGCTCCGCCGAGCTGGGCAGCGCCGACCACATCGACGACCTGCTGGTCATCCCGGTGTCCGCCCTCGACGGCGACAACGTGGTGGACCGCTCCGAGCGCACCCCCTGGTACGACGGCCCGGCCCTGCTGGAGGTCCTCGAAACCCTGCCCGCCGCCGACGAGATCGACACGCAGCTGGAGAGCTTCCGCTTCCCTGTGCAGCTGGTCATCCGGCCGCAGGGCGCGCTGGCTCCCGACGCCGTGGCCGCCGGCCTGGACGTTGAGGCCTACCGCGACTACCGTGCCTACGCCGGCCAGATCACCGAGGGGTCCGTGAAGGTGGGTGATTCCGTGTCCGTGCTGACGCCGGGCCAGGATGCGCGCACGACGACGGTGCTTGGCATCGATTTCGCCGGCGAGTCCCTGCAGGAAGCGTTCGCCCCGCAGTCCGTGGCAATCCGGCTGGCAGACGAGTTCGACGTCGCCCGCGGTGACACCATTGCAGCAGCCGGCACCGTCCGCGAGTCCTCCGCCGACCTGTATGCAGCGCTGTGCTGGCTGTCGCCCAAGCCCTTGCGGGAAGGTGCCAAGGTGCTGGTCAAGCACGGTACCCGCACCGTCCAGGCTTTGGTCCGCAGTGTCAGCGGCAAGCTGGACCTGGCCACTTTCAAGCTTGAGGGCGCTTCCAGCCTGGAGCTCAACGACATCGGCCACGCGCAGCTCCGGCTCGCTGCGCCGCTGCCGCTGGAGAATTACCTGCACCACCGCCGCACCGGCGCGTTCCTGGTGATCGACCCGCAGGACGGCAACACGCTGGCCGCGGGCCTGGTCAAGGACCACCCGGGCGACCACGAGGACGAGCGCTACTCCATCTGAGTGCTGCGGCCGGCCGGTTACTCCGGCCGGCCCACCACAACCTGCGCGGGACTGTGGATGATGTAGCCGTTCAGCCAGGAAAAGAGGGCACGCAGCTTTTGCTGGAATCCGGACAGCAGGGCCAGGTGCACCAGGAGCCAGGACACAAAGGCCAGCGGCCCCTGAAGCTGGATCCGCTGCCGGCCGATCTCAGCCACTGCGGCGCCCCGGCCGATCATCGCCATGTACCCCTTGTCGAGGTACTTGAACGGCAGCCGGGTCCCGCCGGTAAGGTCGGCCTGGATGTTGCGCGCCGCCCACTTGCCGGCCTGCTGCGCCACGGAGCCCAGCTGGGGAAGTGCGGCGCCAGTGGAATCGGTCATGTTGGCGGCGTCGCCGAGGACATACACACCCTCGACGTCCGGAGCGGTCAGGTCCGGGCGGACATCGATGCGGCCTCCCCGGCCCTGCTTCAGGCCGGAGTCCGCTATAATCCCGCCGGCCTTCAGGCCACCGGCCCACACCACCACCCGGGTCGGGATGACCGTCCCGTCAGCGAGCGTCACGCCGTCGTCCCTGACCTCCGTCACGCCGACGCCGAGGTGGAGCTGGACGCCGATCTTCGTCAGCCGTTTCCGGGTGTACTGCTGCGACTTCTCCGAAAAAGCGTTGAGGACCGTCGGGATCATGTCCACAAGATGGACGCGGCAACGGGCCGCGAGCTCGGGCGAGAAGTATTTTGGCACCACGAACTTCACGTTCTCCGCCATGGCGCCTGCGGTTTCCACGCCCGTTGGCCCGCCGCCGACCACGACGACGTCCACGGAGCCGCCCGGCTCCCGGTCGGCCTCATCCAGCAGGTGGGTCAGTTTTGCGCCCAGCCGGGTGGCGTCGGTGACCGAATACAGCGGATAGGCATGTTCCTCCGCGCCCGGGGTGTTGAAGAAGTTCGGGACGGCGCCCGGCGCGACGACCAGGATCTGTGCCCGGTGGGTTTCGCCGTCGGCCGTGGTCACGGTCCGGTTGGCCGCATCGACCGAGGCCACGTCCGCGGTGAGCACCCGCACTTTCCCCATGCGCCTGAAAATGGAGCGAAGCGGCCGGGCAATAGCGGACACCCCGATCTGGGAGGTCGCCACCTGGTAGAGGAGCGGCTGGAACTGGTGGTAGTTGTTGGCGTCGATGAGGAGCACGGGGATGCCCTTGCGGCCGAGCTCCTTGGCCACAGTTTTCCCGGCGAACCCGGCCCCCACCACGATGACCTGGTATGTGTCTTCCATCCGAGCAACCTACTCCACCTGACGCCGGTGCAACAGGGCTTCGGGATCTTCCCGGTCTCTTGCCTCCAGGCTGGCGGTCCACCATCATCAACAGTGGGAGGCGCAGCGTGGAAACCATCACCCCAAAGCTCATCAACTGGGCCTCGATCCTGGACGAGAAGACCCGCGCGCAGGCCATCGCCACGTCAACGCTGCCGTTTATCTATCCGCACCTGGCCCTGATGCCGGATGCCCACCTGGGCAAGGGCGCCACGGTGGGCTCGGTGATTCCCACGCTGCACGCCATCATTCCGGCCGCCGTGGGGGTGGACATCGGCTGCGGCATGATCGCCGTGCGGACGCAGTACTCCGTGACAGACCTTCCCAAGGACCGGAAGAGGCTGCGCGAGGACATCGAACGCGTCATCCCGCTGTCCGCCGGCCACAACAACCGCACGGTCAAGCCCACGGCCGAGCCTCGCCTCGCCGAGCTTCGGAAGCTGGCAGCCAAAGCCGGGTTCAACCCCGCGCAGTACCTGGCGAAGTGGGAGCTGCAGCTGGGCTCCCTGGGCTCGGGCAACCACTTCATCGAGGTCTCCGCCGACGAAACGGATGCCGTCTGGCTGTTCCTGCACTCCGGTTCGCGCGGTGTGGGCAACAAGATCGCCCAGCATCACATCGGCGTCGCACAGCAGGCAAACCGGAAGCGCGGCACCAGGCTGCCGGACCCGGACCTCGCCTACCTGGAGGAAGGCACCTCCGAGTTCACCCGCTACATCGCGGAGCTGCGGTGGGCCCAGCACTTCGCCCTGCTCAACCGCGAGGAAATGATGGACCGCGTCACCACCCAGTTCAGCCACTGGGTGGGCGGCCCGGTCATGGAACGCGAGCGGATCAACTGCCACCACAACTTCACCCGGCAGGAAACCCACTACGGGAAGTCCGTGTGGGTATCGCGGAAAGGCGCCATCAAAGCCGAGCACGGCGATCCCGGACTGATTCCCGGCTCCATGGGAACGGCGTCGTACGTGGTGGAAGGCCTCGGCAACCCGGTGTCCCTCAATTCCTCCCCGCACGGCGCCGGCCGTGAGTATTCCAGAACGGCGGCACGCAAGGCGTTCACGCTGTCGGAGTTGAAGACGGCCATGCAGGGGATCGAATTCCGGCCCACCGAGGCGTTCATCGACGAGATTCCGGCCGCGTACAAACCGATCGACCAGGTCATGCACGACGCCTCGGACCTCGTCAAGGTCCGGCACAAACTGCGTCAGCTCATCAACGTCAAAGGGGATTGAACCGGCCGTATTGTGTCTCCAAAGCGGTGCGGAATGTGACGCTGCGTGAACGCGCGTGACCCCCCGTTTCTGCTTCATTGAATGGGTTTATGCCACTCCCTATGGTGAAACAATGACAAGTTCCAAGCCCGGGATGACCCGCATCGTGGCAGGCGAAAGCGCAGTTCCCAAGCGCAAGCGTGCCATCGAGGCGGCCCTGGCCATCGGGCTCGTTGTGCTGATCGCTCTCGGCGCCGTGGTGGCATCCAATATTTCGCGGGACGCGTCCGCCCAAGCCTCCGCACCGTCGCCTACGCTCGCCGATGAACTCAAGCTGGGCTACTTCGGAAACCTTACCCACGCGCCCGCCCTGGTGGGTGTGAAGCAGGGGATCCTCGCCCGGAATTTAGGCACCACCACGCTCAGCACCGAAACGTTTAACGCCGGGCCTGCCGCGATCGAGGCCCTGAACGCCGGCGCCATCGACGCCACCTACATCGGACCGAACCCTGCCATCAACTCCTTCGTGAAGAGCCGCGGTGAGTCGGTCAGCGTCATTGCCGGTGCGGCCGCGGGCGGCGCGCAGCTGGTAGTCAGGCCGGAGATCACCTCCGCGACCGACCTCCGCGGCAAAACCCTGGCGTCCCCGCAGCTTGGCGGCACGCAGGACGTGGCCTTGCGCGCGTGGCTGTCTTCGCAGGGATACAAAACCCACGTGGACGGCAGCGGCGACGTCGCCATCAACCCCACCGACAACGCGCAGACCCTGAAGCTGTTCCAGGACGGAAAGCTCGACGGCGCGTGGTTGCCTGAGCCGTGGGCGTCCCGCCTGGTGCTGACCGCCGGAGCGAAGGTGCTGGTGGATGAAAAGGACCTCTGGGACGGTTCCCTTTCCGGCAAGGCCGGCGAATTCCCCACCACCATCCTGATTGTGAACAAGAAGTTCGCCGCCGAACACCCGGACACCGTGAAGGCCCTCCTCCGCGGCCACGCGGAAGCCGTGGCCTGGCTGAGCAGCGCACCCGCTGCTGAGAAGGCGGACGTCATCAACTCCGCCCTGCAGGAATCAGCCGGTGCGGCTCTTTCCGCCGATGTCCTCGACCGGGCCCTGCAGAACGTCATTTTCACCGTGGATCCGCTCGCCGGAACCTACCCCAAACTGCTCAAGGACGGGGCGGACGCCGGCACCACCAAGGAAGCCGACATCACCGGCCTGTTTGACCTTCGCGCCCTGAACGAAGTCATCGGCACGTCAGGCCAGCCCATCTCCGCGGCGGACCTCGGCCAGGACTGACCGCGCCGCCACCGCACCACCACCAACCTAAGGACGGGACCATGCCAGTCGTACTGGAACAGCTGGGCAAGCGCTTCGGCGACGGCGCCCCGGTGCTGGAGGATGTCAACGCCACCATCGGCTCGGGCGAGTTCGTCGCCCTCCTCGGTGCGTCCGGCTGCGGCAAATCCACCCTCCTGAACATCATGGCGGGACTGGAGGCCCCGACGTCGGGCGCCCTCGAAGTACCCAGCGACGGAGCCGCGTTTATGTTCCAGGACGCCGCCCTGTTCCCGTGGCTCACCGCGCGGGAGAACATCGAGCTGGCCCTGAAGCTGCGCGGTGTGGGGAAAGCCGAGCGCCGCATCAAGGCCGACGAACTCCTGGACCTGGTACACCTCGGCGAGGCAGGGGACAAGCGCCCGCACGAGCTTTCCGGCGGCATGCGCCAGCGCGTCGCACTGGCCCGGGCACTGTCGCAGGACAGGCAGCTGCTGCTGATGGACGAGCCGTTCGCCGCCCTTGACGCCATCACCCGCGACCTCCTCCACGACGAGCTGGAACGCATCTGGAAGGAAACCGGGCGCACCATCGTCTTCGTCACGCACAACGTCCGCGAGGCCGTGCGCCTGGGCCAGCGGGTGCTGCTGCTGTCATCCCGCCCCGGCCGGGTGGTCCGGGAATGGGCCGTCACCGAGGAGCACCGAACCGACGCCGGCCTCGCCGGACAGCTGACCGGGGTCATCACCGCCCGGCTGCGGGAGGAGATTCGCCGCCATGCCAAATAACTCAGTATCTGATCCGGTGGTTGAGCCTGTCGAAACCAAACCGGTGGCTGAACCGGAAACCCGTCATATTCACGCGGCGCTGACCCGCACTTCCACCGGGCACGAGGACCTGCGCGAGCTTGAGGCCGGTCTGGATTCGCTCCAGTCCGACGCCGCGCGCAAGCACCGGATCGACTGGAGCCGGGTCCTCCTGCCGGTGGCCGCCCTGGTGGTCCTGGTTCTGGTCTGGCAGTTCTACGTCTCCCTCGGTGTGAAGCGCCGCGACCTGGTCCCCGGCCCGCTCGACGTGCTCGGCCAGCTCGGGGTGCTCTGGGGCGATGCGAAACTGCAGGAAGCCGTCTGGACGTCGCTGCAGCGAGGCATTGTCGGCTTCCTGATTTCGGTTGCCATCGCCACTCCGGTGGGGCTGCTGCTGGCGCAGGTTGCGCCTTTGCGCCGTGCCTTTGGACCCCTGATTTCGGGCCTTCAGGTCCTGCCGTCCGTCGCATGGGTTCCTGCCGCGATCATCTGGTTCGGACTGACCGACGCCACCGTCTACTTCGTGGTGTTTATGGGGGCCATCCCGTCCATCATCAACGGCCTCATCTCAGGGGTGGACCAGATCCCGCCGCAGTACCGCCGCGTGGGCACGGTCCTGGGCGCGAACCGGCTGCAGATGGCCATCCAGATCATCCTGCCCGCGGCCCTGCCCGGCTACCTCGGCGGCCTCAAGCAGGGCTGGGCCTTCTCCTGGCGGTCCCTTATGGCGGCGGAAATCATCGCGGTGGGCGGCACCATCGGGTTCGGCCTGGGCTCGCTGCTTGACCAGGGCCGCGTCCTGTCCGACATGACCATCGTGATGGCTGCCATCCTGCTGATCCTGGGGGTCGGCATCCTGATCGAGCTGCTGGTGTTCGCCCCGATCGAGAAGCGCCTCCTCCGCAGCCGCGGCCTCCTCGCCGGCAGTACCCGCTAAGTTTCCCTCCAACGCCAGCAATGCCCGGCGGCGAGTCCCGCCGTCGGGCGCTGCTGTTCCACGACGACGGGCAGGACTCTGGCAGACTGGCGCCATGACCGTGAGCTTTGTGTGCCGCACCGAGTCCGCGCTCCCGCGTGAACGCCTGTTCGATCTCGCCCGGAGTGTTGATGTCCACCTCGAGTCCCAGCAGCGGGCCGGGGAGCGCGCGGTCGCCGGCGCCACGACAGGCCTCATCGGTCAAGGCCAAGAGGTGACCTGGCAGGCCCGGCATTTCGGCGTGCCCCTGCGGATGACCAGCCGGATCACCGCGCTGGACTTCCCCGCCAGCTTCACCGACGAGCAGGTCAAGGGCCCCTTCAAGTCCTTCCGCCACGTCCACGAGTTTGAAGCCACGGCCACGGGCAGCATCATGACGGACCGTGTGGAGTTCACCGCACCGTTCGGTCCGGCAGGACGTCTGGCTGAAAAGCTGGTCCTGCGCCGGTATTTGGAGCGCCTCATAGTTGACCGCGGAACGTTCCTCGTCCGCCCCCAGTAACGCGCATCCTTGCCCGCGGGACTTTTGGCTCTTCCGGCCGTGACGGTTCAGACCCCACGCTAGGTGTCCCAGGGTGCCTGACTGCGGTGGGACGGGGGGTGCGAATCATGGAGAAGGCCTCCGGTGGCCGGGCTGGCTATGCCATTGCCGGGGTGGTCAACGCGGCGCTGCTGTGGGCTATCAACATCTGGCCCGGCTGGCAGGCGGTGCCGTTTCTGACTCCCGCAACTGCCGGCGTTGTTGGTCCTGTGAACAGGGTGTTGGTCGCGGGCGTCATCGTCAATGTGGTGCTTCTCCTTGCCCCGTTCCGGCTGGTTAAGGCCCTTGGGGACCTGGCTGTCCTCGTCATCGGGCTGCCCGTTATGTTCCGGCTGTGGGAGGTGTTTCCCTTCGATTTTGGTGACGGTTGGCCGGGCTGGCCTGTAGTGGTGCGGGTCCTCCTCGTACTGGGGATCGCCGGCCAGATCATTGGGATCATCGTGGGACTTGTTGAATTGGGCCGTGCCTTGGCGGGCTCCGGTGCCAACCGACGGCGGCCCCACCGTTTGTGACGCAGGATTACCTAGCGTTACCGGGTGTTTCCGTACCGTTGTTGGCCAGTGTGACGCGGCCCTACCGTTGATTCATGGCAATTCAGGATATATACCCCACCGCGCTGCGGCTGCTCGGCCGCCCGGTGCTGGTGGTTGGCGGCGGTCCGGTGGCTGCCCGCCGCGCCAAGGGCCTGCTCGACGCCGGTGCCCGGGTTACCGTCGTGGCTCCCGTTGCCTGCCCCGCACTTTTAGAACTGGCCGACGCCGGGCTCCTCACCTGGGAGCCGCGCCCGTACCGCCCGGAGGACGTCGACGGCGTCTGGTTCGTCCAGGCTGCGACCGGCGATTCCGCCGTTGACACCCGCGTTTCACAAGACGCCGAAGCGCAGCGGATCTGGTGCGTCAACGCCTCTGATCACGAAGCATCAGCCGCCTGGACTCCCGCCGTCGCCGTGGTTGATGACGTGCAGATCGCCGTCAACGCCGGGGGAGACCCCCGCCGCGCCATGGCCCTGCGCAACGCCGTCGCCACCGCACTCGAGACCGGCGACCTCCCGCTGCGCCGCCAGCGCGCCCACCGTGGAAGTGTCGCCCTCGTGGGCGGCGGACCCGGCGACACCGGCCTCATCACCGTCCGCGGCCGCCGGCTCCTCGGCCAGGCCGACGTCGTGGTGGCAGACCGCCTCGGCCCCCGCGAACTGCTCAACGAACTCGCCCCGGACGTCCGCGTCATCGAAGTGGGCAAGACCCCCGGCCACCACCCCGTGCCGCAGGCAGAGATCAACCGGATCCTCGTCGACGAAGCGTTGCAGGGGCACCGCGTTGTCCGGCTCAAGGGCGGCGATCCTTACGTCCTGGGCCGTGGCGGCGAGGAAGCAGAGTACTGCCGGCAAAACGGCGTCGAGGTCGAAGTGGTCTCCGGCGTCACGTCCGCGATCTCCGTCCCGGCCGCCGCAGGCATCCCCGTCACGCACCGCGGCCTGGCCAAGGGATTCAGCGTGGTGACCGGCCACGAGGAACTGTCCGAGGTTCCTGCCCGCGCGGACCACACGATCGTTCTGTTGATGGGCGTTGCCGCGCTGCGCGATTCCGCGTCCGCCCTGGGCAAAGCCGGTCTGCCCCGGGACACGCCGGTTGGTATTGTTGAAAACGGCTATTTGCCGAATCAGCGCGTGACCATCGGCACGCTCGGTTCCATCGCTGACCAGGCGGAAGCCACCGGCGTCGCGAATCCCGCCGTTATTGTGATCGGCGACGTTGTCCGCGTCAGCCCGTTCGCGCCGTCGCACTTCAAGACCGCCGATTACAGCACCACCACCCCGAACAAGCCCCGTACCACCCCCAGTCCCCGCACAAACCAAAGCACCACCCGCGTCCTCACCACCTAGCCACCAACCCAACTAGGTAGCACTAACTGTCGTTATGAGCCCTCAAAACGACAGTTAGTGCTACCTAGTTGGGATGGAACGAAGAAAAGGAACACAGCCGTGTCATCAAGCACCTCCGTAGGATCTGCCGAGCGTCCGCTGCGCGTTGCCGTTGTGGGCTCCGGCCCGGCCGGCGTCTACGCCGCGGACATCCTCACCAAGAGCGAGGCCGTCAAGAGCGGCGAGCTGACCGTGAGCATCGACCTCTTTGACCGCTACCCGGCACCCTACGGCCTGATCCGCTACGGCGTGGCACCGGACCACCCGCGCATCAAGGGCATCGTCAACGCCCTGCACAAGGTCCTGGACCGCGGCGACATCCGCTTCTTCGGCAACGTGGATTACGGCACGGACATTTCCATCGAGGACCTCCGCACCCATTACGACGCCGTCATCTTCGCCACCGGCGCCATCAAGGACGCGGACCTGAACATCCCGGGCATCGAACTGGACGGCTCCTACGGCGGCGCGGACTTCGTCTCCTGGTACGACGGCCACCCGGACGTCTCCCGCGAATGGCCGCTGGACGCGAAGGAAATCGCTGTGATCGGCAACGGCAACGTGGCCCTGGACGTGGCCCGTGTCCTCTCCAAGCACGCCGACGACCTGCTGGTCTCAGAAATCCCGGACAACGTCTACGCCGGCCTGAAGAACTCACCCGTCACGGACGTCCACGTCTTCGGCCGCCGCGGCCCCGCGCAGGTGAAGTTCACTCCGCTGGAGCTTCGCGAGCTGTCCCACTCCAAGGACGTGGACATCATCCTCTACGCCGAGGACTTCGAGTTCGATGAGGAATCGGACCGCCAGATCCAGAGCAACAACCAGACCAAGACCATGGTGGGCACCCTCACCAACTGGATCGCCGAACAGCCCGAGGACCTCTCCGAGCTCACCGCCTCCCGCCGCCTGCACCTGCACTTCCTGCACAGCCCGGTGGAAATCTACGACGACGCCGAGACGCCGGGCAAGGTTGCCGGGATGAAGTTCGAGCGCACCGAGCTGGACGGCACGGGCAACGCCCGCGGCACCGGCGAGTTCGTGGACTACCCTGTGCAGGCCGTGTACCGCGCCATCGGCTACTTCGGTTCGGCGCTGCCGGAGATCGAATTCGACCACAAGAAGGGCGTTGTCCCGAACGACGGCGGCCGCGTCCTGGACGCTGCAGGCACCCACGTGCCGGGCATCTACGCCACGGGCTGGATCAAGCGCGGACCCGTCGGCCTCATCGGCCACACCAAGGGCGACGCACTCGAGACCGTCACGTACCTGCTCGAAGACCGCGAAAACCTGCCGGTTGCCGCCGTTCCCGCGGAGGACGCCGTCGTCGACCTGCTCGATGCCCGCGGCGTGAAGTTCACCAGCTGGGAAGGCTGGCTGGCCCTGGACGCCCACGAACTGGCGCTGGGCGCCGCGGCCACCGAGGCCGGCGGATCCCACGGTGTTGAGGTCAAGCGTGAGCGCATCAAGGTGGTGCCGCGCGAGGACATGGTTGCCATCTCCCGCGACGGCGTCACCGCCGCGGTCTAGGACACGGTCAGGAGCGAGGGACCACCCTGGTGGTCCCTCGCTCCTGCCTTTAACTCCCGGCGCCGCCGGCAGCCATCAGCTCCAGCCGCTTGAGCGTTTCCTTGTTGCGCACGTCGATCAGGGGGTCGCGCACCGCCTTGGGAACCAGCTTGCCGGGTCCCCGGATGGCGTCCTCGGCAATGGTGACCCGGCATTGTGTGCCCACATCCTCCAGGGTGATCAGCACCTTGGCTTCGCCCAGCGGCCAGCCACGCGCCACCAGTTCCAGTGAGCGTCCGGGCTCAACGGCCGTCACCCGGGAGCTGTCGTCGATCACCAGCGGCCAGGCGCCCACGGAGTGGTGGAGCCGGGAGCCGGCCTCGGGCCAGTGCGCATCAACCGCGCGGATCCGGGAGGCCCCCACCACCCAGCCCGAGTACAGCCATCCGTTGGCGATCACCTTCCAGACATCCTCGGCCGGGGAATTGAATACGCGGGAAACGGTGGACATTGTGCGTTCCTTCCATTGGGTAAAGGGTCTCGCTCACAGATGGCTCCCGGCGTCGGGCTACATTCGGCCAAACCGGGCACGGACCAGCGCGAACACGCCGTAACAGATGAAGCCGGCGCCGATCGCTACCAGAAGATACGGGCCAAACGGGTGGTCGCGGAGGGCCTTCAGGCTGCCGTCCAGGCCGGTGGATTCTTCAGGGCTGCGCTTCGCAGCCGCGATGACAAAGAGCAGCCCTGCGAGGTTCAACGCGATGCCTTTGGCCGCGTGCCCGGTGACGCCCAGGGAGTCGATGAGCCTGCCGCGGCGGGTCCCGTCGAAATGGAAGAGCTCTTCCTTGAACCCGCGCCGCACTCCCTTCACCACAAAGTAGATCCCCACGCCCATGATGGTCAGGCCCAGGGCTATCAGCACGGGCAGCCCGACAGGCGTGTTCAGGAGGGCGGTGCTGAAATCCCGGGTGGTGTCCCCGGAATCCCCGCGCAGGCCAACGGCGAACCCGGCAAAGCTTAAGCCCACACTGCCGTACGCGATGGCCAGGAACCCGGAGGAGACCAGCTTGCCGAGTTGCTGCTTGCGGGGCAGGTGCCGGGCCCGGAGCGTGGCTTCGCTCAGTTGCCATAACGCCAGGCCGGTGCACGCCACCACGCACGTCCAGAGCACTGCAGGCCCCCAGATGTTCGCGGCCATTTGCTCGATGGCGCCGGTGGCTTCAGCCTGTCCCGGCTGCCCGAAGGCGATGGCGATGGCGATGGCACCCACAATGATGTGGAGCAAGGCCATTACGGCAAACCCGGTGCGCGCCACAATGTCCAGCGCCTTGGTATCCGACGCTTCCTCCACGGCGTCCGCCGCCTCGCTGATGCCCGATTCGCCGTCTGCCATGGCCTAGCCGTTCATTGGCCCCTCTGCGTGCAGCTTGCCGGCTCCTGGACCTTCAACATGAATCGTGCAGCGGACCACCAGCTTGCCCGGAGCGTGGTCCAGTTCCACCAGGCTGTCGTTCGCGCTGAGGGAGGTGAAGACTTCAGAGCCTGCCACCACCGTGACACCCCTTGCCTTGGCGGTCTGGCTGGCGTTCTCGAATGCTTCCTTCTCCAGGTTTGAAATATATGAGCCGTCATTTTCGCGGGCTGGGTCCCCGAATGCCCAGCCGAACAAAGTCCCTGTTTCCATGCCGACGATATTACGCGGTATCCAGCCTGCTGAAGGCGGGGTTCCGTAACATTAGTAAGTGTGCTTACGATAGCGTGACTAAGACCTTCGCGGTGGCCAGTAAGAAAACGGCACCAGCGGCATTGGAACCACTCAACGTGAGGAAAACACATCATGGCAGGAAATCTTGTTGCCCGCTCCATTCACGACCTGACGGCCGCGGCCTGGTTCGGCGGTTCGCTGATGGGTGCCATCGGGCTGAACGGGGCGGCGGCGGAGGCAAAAGACCCGGCAGAACGTACCCGGCTCTCGAGTGCGGGCTGGATGAAGTGGGCACCCGTCCAGACGGCAGCCTTCGCTTCACATCTGCTCGCGGACCTCGCCATCGCCTGGGAAAACAAGGAGCGCATCGCCAAGCAGGACGGCGTGGCCCGGGATACGGCCATCAAGACGGCGGTGACCATCGCTGGCGCCGCCGTGACCCTGTACGCCGGTATCCTCGGCAAGAAGGTGGACAAGCTCGCGGACCAGGGCGGCGAAGGTGCCACCGAGCCCAGGCCGGGCGCGTCCGATGAGCTGAAAGCGGCCCAGCAGCAGTTGAAGCTGCTGCAGTGGGCCATCCCCGCCCTTGCCGGCGCGGTGGTCATCCTCGGTGCGAAGCACGGCGAAATGCAGCGACCCAAGAATGTGTTCGCAGGGCTCCGCTCCTAGCGTCACAACCCCGGGCAGTTAACGCACGACGGCGGTCCGGCACTGAGGTGCCGGACCGCCGTCGTGCGCTACAACCGAACCGTGGGTCACTTATTGAAGGTCCGCGTCGAAAATCGGACAAATCCTCAGACGGGCTGGGTGTCAGGTGGCGGGAGGTCGGGGTTCATGTCCTGGAGGTTGGGGTCCTCGGCCGTCCACACCTGGATGACCGCCCAGATGACTGCCGCCAGCGGGACAGCCAGCACAGCGCCCACGATGCCGGCCAGGATGGTGCCGGCGGTCAGTGCCATCAGGATCACCAAAGCGTGGAGCTTCAGGGCATTGCCCATCACGATGGGCTGCAGCAGGTCGCCCTCGAGCTGGTTGACGGCGATGACCACGGCCACCACAATCAGCGCAACCACCGGACCGTTGGCCACGAGGGCGACAAGGGCGGCAAGGATGCCGGCCACGGTGGCTCCAACGAGCGGGATGAACGCTGTCATGAAAATGATGATGGCAAGCGGGAAAGCCAGCGGCACCTGGAGGATCAGGAGTGCTGCGCCGATGGCCACGGCGTCCACGAGTGCCACGATGGCGGTGCCCCGGACGTAGCCGCCCAGGACCTCCAGGGTGCGCTTGCCGGACCGGCGGAGTTTCGCTTCGCGTTCCCCCGAGAACGGCCGCAGGAAGAAGTTCCAGATCTTGGCGCCGTCCTTGAGGAAAAAGAACAGGATGACCACCATCAGGATGCTCCCGGCCAGGAACTCGGTCACCACGGAGAGCCCGGTGATGGCACCCGAACGGACCTGGCTGCTGGTGGCGAACTGGATGAGGCCTTCCCGCGCCTGGTCCAGCTGCTCCTTCTCGATCGGAACGGGCCCGTTGAGCAGGAACTGCTCCAGTTCGTCCAGGCCGGAGGATGCCTGCTGCGCCAGTTCAGCCCACTGGCTCCGGACGGAGAAGTAAATGACGGTGCCAACTCCTCCCAGCAGGAGTAGGAGGGCCACAAACGCCACCCCCGTGGCTGCGGCGCCAGGCAGCCCCCGCCGGCGCAGCATGTTCACAAACGGACCGATGGCCGCGGCCAGGATCAGCGCGATCAGGATCGGGATGACCAGGAGCTTGATCTGCATCAGGGCATACACGGAGACGACGGCCACCGTCAGGAGCAACAGGATCTGGGCCGAGCGGATGCCCACCCTGCCCAGGCCGTCGGCCCAGAGCTCAGCCGGCGCCTTCCGCGGCGCCTTCTTCGGCGCGTCCGCGTTGGTGGAAGCGGCCGGTGAACCTTCCGCCGCCACGGGTCCGGCTGCAATGGCTGGCGGCTTTGGAAACTGCTCCTGGCCGGATAGATCGGTTGCTTTCGCCATGTGTACTCCTCGATCGGCGGGTAACAGGAGCGCCGGGGCATTCCGGGCTCAGTACCTTTCAGAAAGTAAGCCTACTGACTGGATTGGCCCGCCGCGAAGCCGCCGCGCTACCGGACCCGACCTGGCGTAGGCAGCCCTACGCCCGCAGCCACTCGGCGCAGGAATTGAGGTTCTGGTTGACGCTGGCCACGGCGGCCTCGGCGTCGTGGGCTTCGATGGCATCCACCACGGCCCCGTGGCCCTCGTGAGTGAGGCCGTCCAGGCGGCCCTTGCGCTGCTGCCTAAGCAGGTCCTGGTGGAAGACGTCGCCGAAACTGACGTAGAGCTCATGCAGCAGCGGGTTCCCGGTTGCCTGGGCCACCCGGGCGTGGAAAGCCCAGTCCGCCCGGGCCCAGCCCTCGAAGTCGGCCGCATTCCAGGCGACCTCCCGGGCGGCGAGGACGGCACGCAGGGCGGCGACGTCGTCGGGCGTTGCATTCCGGGCGGCAAGCCGGGCGGCCTGTGTGTCCAGGCCGAGCCTGACCTCGAGGATGTGTTCATCCGTGTGGTCCTGGTACATCCGGCGGGCGGCGCCGGAAATTTCGCTGGTGGCGCGGACATAGGTGCCGTCACCGCGGCGGACTTCCAGCATCCCGCTGTGGGCCAGGGCCTTGACGGCCTCACGGAGGGTTCCGCGGGAAACTCCCAGGGCCTGCATCAGTTCAGTCTCGGAGGGGATCCGCTGCTGCAGCTGCCATTCGCCGGTATGGATCATCTGGCGGAGTTTGGCGGTGACTTCTTCGGCGAGGGGCTGGCGGTGTGAGGTGCTCAGGGTCATGTCGCCCTACTTCTTCCGCGTCCCGATGGGACTGCGCGAGATCAGGTGGGCCACTACAACCTGGACCACTGCAAGCCCCAGAAGCAGTGCTACGGGCAAGGTCCAGCTGCCGGTCATTCCGTACAGGAGCCCCGTGCCGAACGGTCCCGCTGTCGCCAAAAGGTAACCGGTGGACTGCGCCAGCGTGGACAGGGCGGTGGTCTCGGCGGTGCTGGTCCCGCTTCGGCTGATCAGCACCATCACGAGCGGGAAGATGCCCAGGCCGAAGCCAAGCAGGACCGCGGGGATGACGGCCAGGTGCACGGGCATGACCAGGAGCGAAACCAGGCCGGAGACCATAATGATGCTGACCAGATACAGTGCGGGCCGGAGCATCCGGGGCCTTGAGCCGATGGCGAGGATCAGCATGCCTGCCGGTACCGACACCAGCTGCAGCAGCCCGAACAGCAGGCCGCTGTCCGCCGCGTTGAGGCCCATGCTGGTCAGCATCGACGGGAACCAGCTGATCAGCGCATAGGCAATCAGTGCCTGCAAGGTGAAAATGGCGGTGAGGAGCAGGCCCTTTCGGGTGCGCAGCAGAGGCCATGGTGAGATGTGCGGCCTCGTGTTAAGGGCGCGGTTGCGGTGCGTATGCAGGACCATGGGCAGGAAGCCCAGGAACGCTGCCACAGCCAGGAAACCGAGCGCACCCACGGCGGCGGAAGGGGAGCCCAGCGCCTGGGACAAGGGAACCACCGTCACGGCGGCCACAGTGGCGCCCGTGGTCATGGTGACGGTATACAGCGCGGTCATCACCGAGGTGCGGTGCGCAAAATGCTCGCGGATGAATGACGGCATGGCGACGTTGCAGACCGCCAGCCCGGACATCCCCACCACCGTGCCCGCCAGCAGCATGCCGGTAGCGGGTATTCCGCGCAGCAGCAACCCGCCGGCCAAAAATGCCAGCGCCAGCAGGATGGCCTTCTCGACTCCCAGGCGTCCGGTCAGCCAGGACGTCCCCGCCCCTGCCACCGCGAAACAGAGGGTGGGGATGGACGGGATGATCGCTGCGACCAGCGGCCCGTAGCCCAGGACCTGCTGCAGATCGTGCAGGAGGGCGGACGCGCCGGAGATACCGGTCCGCAGGTTCAGCCCGATAAGCACCAGCGCAACAACGCCGAAGACAACGACCGTACGTTGCTTGGGCGGTACGGCGGGCGGCGCGGGCGGAGCGGTTGCGGCGGCAGTCATCTCTTCAGGTTAGACGTTAGACGTTTGATGTCTAGGGTTGTGTGGCAAAAATCTCCCGGCTGTTCAGCTGGCGGGCATAGACTCGGGCCAGCGGGCCGCTAGGGCTATCGAAGTGGAGGGACGGGATGGTTATGGCTTCCGAGGACGTTGAGGTGGAAAAGAAGTACGACGTCGGCGGGGAGGCGGAGGTGCCCGATCTCGCCGTGCTTCCGGGGGTGGCGCGCGTGGGGGAACCCCGTGTGGATGCGCTGCAGGCGGTGTACTTCGATACGGAGCGCCATGCGCTCGCCGCCCGCGGTATCACCCTTCGCCGCCGCACCGGCGGCGCTGATGCCGGCTGGCACCTGAAGTTGCCGCCGGAGGTTTCACACGAGGAGGAGCCGGCTTCAGCACCTCAGCGGCGCCGTGAGCTGCACGCCCCGCTGGGCCAGCCCGACGTCGTGCCCGACAGCCTGTTGGCTCATGTGCTGGTGTACCTCCGCGGCGATGAACCGGTGCCGGCTGTCCGGCTGGAAACGCGGCGGACCACGCACGCGCTTTACGCCGACGACGGTGTCCACCTGGCGGATCTCGCCGACGACCGCGTCACGGCCCATGTCCTTGGCAGTACGGGGCCGGCTGACGAGGGGGCCCGCACGCAGGAGTGGCGGGAATGGGAACTGGAACTTGTCCATGGCAGCCCGGACTTGTTTCCGGCGGCCGGGGAGGTCCTTGCCTCCGCAGGGGCCCGGCCGGCAGGACACGCGTCAAAGCTGGCGAAGGCCCTGCAGGGCAGCGAGGACGCGGCGGCTGGCCCCGGAAGCGCCGTCCCCGGAAGCGCCGGCACCGAAGGCTCCGGCACCGGACGCGCCGGCCCCGGAGGCCCCCGCCCGGCGCCCGAACCGCCCCGCAAGAAAGGGCCGGTCTCGGATCTGCTCATTGCCTACCTGGATGCGCAGATCAGCGAAATCCTGACCAATGATCCGGGGGTGCGGCTGGAGCAGCCCGAAACCGTTCATGACCTGCGCTCGGCCACGCGCCGGGCCCGCTCGGCCCTCGCAACCTACCGGCGGCTGTACAGCGCAGCCACAGTGCGGCGGCTCCGGGACGAGCTCAAGTGGCTCGGCGGGATGCTGGGGGCACCGCGTGACGCCGAAGTGATGCTGGACCGGTTGCGCGGGCAGGCCGCGGAGCTGCCCCCGGGCCCGGCGTCCAAGGCCGCGGCGGACCGGCTGGAAGAGGAACTCGGCAGTACTTTGGACACGGCCTACCGGAAGCTCCAAAAGATGCTGCTTTCCGAACGGTATTTCCGGCTCCTGGATGACCTCGAGGCGTTCCGGGACCATCCGCCAACACGGCCGGCCGGGCAGGCCACGGCCCGTAAGGCAGCCGGCAAACTGGTGGGGAAAGCGGCCAAACGCCTCCAGCGGGCGGCCCGGACAGCCAAGCGGGCCCGCCGCGGAACCCAGCACGAGACCGCCCTTCACCAGGTCCGCAAGGATGCCAAGCGGTTGCGCCACGTCGCGGAGTCCGTGGGCCCCGTGCACGGCAAACGCGCCAGGAAGATCGTCAAGGCCGCGCACCGCCAGCAGAAGATCCTCGGCGATTTCCAGGACAGTGTGGTGGCCCGCGGTGTTCTGGCCAGGCTGGCGGCAGCGCCGGACCTGAACCAAGAGGTGGCGTCGGCCTTTGTCACGCTTGAGACCCGGCAGGTCCAGCTGGCGGCCGAGGCGGAGGCCGCGTACTGGAAGGCGCGCAAGAAGTCCCGCACGGTACTCCAACGCGGGGTCATTTAGCGTCCCTCGGAGGCCCTCTATTAGACGCGGAGTGACCCCGCGTTGCTGTGAGAGCAGGGGTGGATTACTTGCCCTGCCGCGCGCCGAGCCGCGCAACCGCCAGCGCGAGCCACAGCTGAACCCTGTCGGCCGTGACCGCGGGGTCATAGCCGGTCAGTTCAGTGATCTGCGCCAGGCGGTAGCGCACGGTGTTCCGGTGCAGGGTCAGGGCTTCGGCGACGGCGGCCACTGAACCGTTGTTGGTCAGGTAGCTTTCCAGCGTGGTCATCAGTTCGGAGCCGTGGGCCGCATCAAAGGCGCGCAGCGGGCTGAGGGATTCATTGGCCATGTCCGCGAGCGGCACGTCTTCGCTTGCCAGCAGCAGGGACGTCAGACTGAGGCGTTCCGGCTCGTTCACCGGCAGGCCGTGGCTGGCGGCGTCCCGCGCCTCGAAGTAGCTCCAGCGCAGGCCGTTCGGCTTTGTGTACGCGCCGCCGATGCCGATGGTCGCATGGATCCCCGCCTCCGCAAGGTGATCGCTGAGTTGCCGCGCCAGCGCAGGTGCCGCGCCGCCGTCGTCGTGCACCACCACTACCAGGTCCTGCCCGACGACGGCGGCCACCGCGTCCTCCAGAACCTGCGGTACCGAGGTGCTCACCAGTGCCTTGTGATGGGCGGCGGATACTGCCAGCAGCACCACGTTCCGGCGCGTGCTGTTCAGGCCGACACCGGCCAGCCGGCGCTGGGCCTCGCTGGTCTCCAGGGCGCCGTGGATGACGTCCTCCAGGACCTGGCCGCACAAGGCCCGCTGGGCCTGGCGTTGTTTCACCATGTTGTTCAGCTCCACGCTGATCAGGTTCTGGGCATAGCCGATGATGCCGGAATCCTCGAAGGGCTGGCGGACCCACAGGGTGCATGCGTCGCGGCGGCCTGTGGGAATCGGGTAGGACGCCCACGTGTCCGCGGTAGGAAGTTCGATGCTGCTGTTGTACAGCGGGGCGGTGAACTGCGTGAGGGCAATGTCGGTGCGCAGCATGCCGCCGAGGTGCTTCAGGAGCTGGCCCAGGCCGCCGCCGGTGAGGAGTGCCCTGGCCAGGATCTGGTGGCCCGCAATCAGCCGCTCCAGCTTGGCGACGTGGTCTGCGGATTGCGCATCGGCCACCAGCTTTCCGATGGCAATGAAGGGCGTCTCGTAAGGTACCCGGACCACCGGAAGCCCCCACCGGTTGGCCTCTGCAACCAGGGCCGGCGGAACATCGTCGTGCGTAAGCCCGGTGCCGAACCCGATCCCCACGGCACCCGCGCGCTGGACCTGCCGGACGAACCTCCGCTGCTCCGGCGCGGACCGCAGGCGTATCCCGGTGGTCAGCACCAGTTCGCCGCCGTTGAGGAAGCGCTGCGGGTCTTCCAGCTCCGTGACGGCCACCCAGTTAATGTCATGGTGCCATGTCGTTTCGGCCAGGCCGGCCTTGGACAGGTGGAGGGACTGAACGCCGAGGAGCATCGCGAGGGAAATGGCCATACTCCTAGGATAGGCAGGGGTTGGGCGACCGCACTAAAGAGGTAGCGGAACGGTGTGCAGGTGGCTATTCCCCCGGTGCGGGGGGCAGCATAGGCTCAGAGCAGTCGCCCACCGCATCGACGGTGCTGTTTCCCCTGAAAGAGGTTGTACATCGTGGTCCAGACCTTGCAAAACTTCATCAACGGTGAGTTTGTCACCCCGGCCGGCACAGGCCTGCTGGACATCGTCAATCCCACCAACGGCGAGGTGGTGGCGAAATCGCCCGTGTCAGTGCAGGCCGATGTTGACGCCGCCATGGCCGCCGCGAAGGATGCCTTCAAGACCTGGAAGCACGCCACCCCCGGCCAGCGCCAGCTGATGCTCCTGAAGCTCGCAGACGCCGTCGAGGCCAACAGCGACGAACTTGTGGAAGCCCAGCACCGCAACACCGGCCAGGTGCGTTCGCTCATCGCCTCCGAGGAAGTTGCCGCCGGCGCCGACCAGCTCCGCTTCTTCGCCGGCGCTGCCCGGATCCTGGAGGGCAAGTCCGCCGGCGAGTATTTCGAGGGCCACACGTCTTATGTGCGCCGCGAACCCATCGGCGTGGTTGCCCAGGTGGCGCCGTGGAACTACCCGTTCCTCATGGCCATCTGGAAGATCGGCCCCGCCCTCGCCGCCGGCAACACCGTGGTCCTCAAGCCCTCAGACACGACGCCGGAATCCACCTTGGTGCTTGCCCGCCTGGCCGGTGAGATCCTGCCCGCCGGTGTGCTGAACGTTGTGCTGGGAACCGGCGAAACCGGCGCCCTGATGGTGGATCACAAGGTCCCCGGCCTGGTCTCCATCACCGGCTCCGTCCGCGCGGGCATCGCCGTGGCCTCCGGCGCCGCGAAGGGGCTCAAACGGGCCCACCTGGAGCTCGGCGGCAAGGCACCGGCCATCGTGTTCAAGGACGCCGACATCAAGAAGAGCGCCGCGGCCATTGCCGAATTCGCGTTCTTCAACGCCGGCCAGGACTGCACCGCCATCACGCGGGTCCTCGTGGAGGACTCCGTGCACGACGACGTTGTGGCAGCCATGGTGGAGCACACCAAGACCCTGCACACCGGCTCGCAGAACGATGAAGACAACTACTTCGGCCCGCTGAACAACGTCAACCACTTCAACGCCGTGACGTCCGTGGTGGAGCACCTCCCGGACAACTGCAGGATTGTCACCGGCGGCCACCGGGCGGGGGAGAAGGGCTACTTCTTCGAGCCCACCATCGTCACCGGCGCCAGGCAGACAGACGACATCGTCCAGAAAGAGACCTTCGGCCCGGTCATCACGGTGCAGAAGTTCAGCACCGAAGCGGAGGCCCTTGAACTGGCGAACGACGTCGACTACGCCCTCGCATCCAGCGTCTGGACATCCGACCACGGCACGGCCATGCGGATGAGCCGCGACCTGGACTTCGGCGCGGTCTGGATCAACACGCACATCCTGCTGACGGCCGAAATGCCGCACGGCGGCTTCAAGCAGTCGGGCTACGGCAAGGATTTGTCCATGTACGGCGTGGAGGATTACACGCGCATCAAGCACGTCATGTCCGCGCTCGACGCCTAGCCACGTTCCTCCGGCCGCCACCGGCACCTTAACTTAGAGAAAGAACCATCATGACTGCCACCACAAACGACATCACCTTCCGCCTGGAGCAGAAGCGCCGTGTCCAGGCCGACTTCCCGGGCCCTAAGTCCATCGCCCTGACCGAACGCCGCAAGGCCGTAGTCGCCGCCGGCGTCGCCTCAAGCGTCCCCGTGTACGTGGCGGATGCCGACGGCGGGATCATCCACGACGTCGACGGCAACTCCTTCATCGACCTCGGCTCGGGCATCGCGGTGACCAGCGTCGGCGCGTCCGATCCCGCCGTCGTCGGTGCCGTGAAGGAAGCCGTGGAGCACTTCACGCACACCTGCTTTATGGTCACACCGTACGAGAGTTACGTGGCCCTCGCGGAGCAGCTCAACCGGCTCACTCCCGGCGACCACGAGAAGCGGACGGTGCTGTTCAACTCAGGCGCCGAGGCAGTGGAGAACGCCGTCAAGGTGGCCCGACTGGCCACGGGGCGCGACGCCGTCGTCGCCTTTGACCATGCCTACCACGGCCGCACCAACCTCACCATGGCACTTACCGCCAAGGCCATGCCATATAAGTCAGGCCCGGCAGGCAGCTTCGGCCCGTTCGCCCCGGAGGTCTACCGACTGCCGATGAGCTACCCGTACCGCGAGGAAAACCCGGAGATCACCGGTGCCGAGGCTGCCAGGCGCGCCATCACCATGATCGAAAAGCAGATCGGCGGGGACCTGGTGGCCGCCATTATCATCGAACCGATCCAGGGCGAGGGCGGCTTCATCGTCCCGGCCGAAGGCTTCCTGCCGGCACTGGCCGCCTGGGCCAAGGACAAGGGCATCGTCTTCATCGCCGATGAGGTCCAGTCCGGATTCTGCCGCACCGGCGAATGGTTCGCCGTTGACCACGAAGGCGTCGTTCCGGACATCATCACCATGGCCAAGGGAATCGCCGGCGGCATGCCGCTGTCCGCCATCACCGGCCGCGCCGACCTGCTCGACGCCGTCCACGCGGGCGGACTGGGCGGCACCTACGGCGGAAACCCGGTGGCGTGCGCCGCCGCCCTCGCGGCCATCGGATCCATGGAGGAATACAACCTCGCCGGCCGGGCCCGCCACATCGAGGAGCTGGCCACGGGCCGCCTGCGCGAGCTGCAGGCACGGCTCGCCGCTTCGGGAAGCGCCGTCATCGGCGATATCCGCGGCCGCGGCGCCATGCTGGCCATCGAGCTGGTCCAGGCCGGCTCCAAGGAGCCGAATCCGGAATTGACCAGGAATGTGGCGGCTGCGTGCCTCAAGGACGGCGTCATCATCCTCACCTGTGGCACTTACGGAAACGTCATCCGGCTCCTGCCGCCGCTGGTTATCACGGATGAGCTGCTGAACGACGGTTTGGACGTCCTGGCTGCGGCCATCAAGGCTAACGCCTGACGGAAGCAGGCTGGCCTGTAGTAAGTGGGCCTGCAATAAACAGCAACAAGAAGCAGCATCCCCGAGCAACGGGGGTGCTGCTTTTTTGTTGTCCGGACATTCCAGCTAGGGGAACTACCTAACGACTTTGCGCCGATAGGGGCACAGATACCTAATGCACCCGCTCTTCCAGCGGGTAACTCCCTAATGACCTGCAGCCGCGAGGCTCTTTGAGTAAGTACCCCAAAGAAACTATTAGAGTACCGGCTACTCGTGTATGGCCTTAGGGGCGACTCGTAGTTTGGACACATCGGTGAGCTATGCAGCGGCTCCTGGAAGGCTTAACTATGCGGAGATTCGTGATGACATTTCTCGAAGCTGTCGACCGCCTTAGGGCAATGCCAAGGGCGGTAGACGAGATTGCTTTAGGTGATCGTCCGGTGCCCGCTGTCGGAAGCGGAGACGCCACCCCGCTCATAATTTGTTCGCAACGCGGCAATGGTGCCCTCGCTTGCGAAGGTCCTGCGCAAGGTGCACGGACGCAGACACGGCTTAGCCCTGGGAGTGGACGCCTCGCCCCACGGCCAATGACAACATCTTGCACGAGACAGGGGAAATGCAATGACTCGACTACTCACGGGAGCCGTGGACTGGACCGGTGGCACACCTGCCGCAGGATCAACCTCTGTGGACCAACCATGCCGGCTCTGTCACGGGCGCGCCACAACTGACTACACCTACGCAGAAGGGGAGGGCCTCCGATGACGCACATCGTGAGTTCTGTGCCGGCCCAGGCGACCTTCGGTCGGGATAGCGCGCTCTTCGAAGGCCTGGTCGATTTTGTGGCTCAGCTCAGCGTGGCTCTATGGGCACTCGTGATCCTCACCGTGGTGGTGCGCTTCGTCGGCATCTGGCTGTATCGGCGCGGTGCCGACCGCAAGGCACGCGTCGTGGCCTCGACCCCGAGTGCAGCTGCTGTTGTGCCGACCGTCGTACCGGTCAACACGCTGAACACACTCACTCCGGTTAACACGGCTACAACGGACACGGTTCCAGCCGCCATGACCTTGAACGATGCAGTGCACGCCACCATTGCCGGAAAGGATGCCGTCCACACGCTAAGGACTGACGCCGTCACGAGCGCCACGTTCGACCAGCTTCGGCAGCCGGACGAGACACCGGCCGTAGTCGCCACGTCGGTGCAGGTGTCCCGCCGCTCACTGCGCCACTGGCGCAGCGGACCCCGGACCACCGCGCACGTACCTGCGCTCGCCGCTAATTCTACTGAGGGATGAGAGTATGGATATCCCGCTGGTGGTCTTCTGGCTGTTCGCCGGTGTCAGCATCCTTTACGTCGTGCACTTCGGGCTTTACCTGGTGGGTGCCAACTTCTATGACATCTGGCAGCAGCGCCGGAAAGGGATGAGCGGGGTCCGGCTACCGGCCGAGTACCAGGCGGAGTGCGCTGCGACGGCGACATGGACCCGCCGTGCCCGCCCCGAAGTGCCCGGACTGGTCTCCGTCGCTATCGCAGCACACAATGAGGAGACCGTAATCGTTCGGACCCTCGACTCCCTCCGGCGCAGCACCTACCGTTCTTTTGAGGTCCTCGTTGCGGACGATGCCTCTACCGATCTGACGGGCCGGCTGGTCCGTGATTACCAGGTGCGGCACCCTGATATGGATCTGCGCATCGTGCGAATGCACAAGAACGTTGGGAAAGGCGCGGCGCTCAATGAGGCGCTTCGCCGGCACGCACGCGGCCAATTTGTCATGACGATGGACGCCGACTCCATTCTCGAGCCGACCGCGATTGCCAACGCGCTGACCTACTTTGACGATCCGTATGTGGCCGGCGTCGCTGCCAACGTGCAGATCCTGGAAGAGACGACGGGGCTGGGCATCCTGCAGCGGTTCGAGCACATGATCGGCTACCGCTCAAAAAAGCTCTACTCCCTGCTTAATTGCGAGTTTGTGGTGGGTGGAGTGGCCTCCACCTATCGGATGCGCGTGCTGCGCAAGGTGGGCTTCTATGATACGGACACCTTGACGGAGGACATCGGCCTGAGCACAAAAATCACCAGTTTGGGCAACCGCCGGTTCCGTATGGTCTACGGCGCTGACGTGGTCGCCAAGACCGAGGGCGTCCTCACCTTCCGGGCCCTGGCAAAGCAGCGCTATCGGTGGAAGTTCGGAAGCCTGCAGAACCTGCTCAAGTATCGCGGAATGGTGATGAACCCGAGCCGCCGGTACACCGGCACGCTGACCTACTATCGGATGCCGATGGCCGTGCTCAGCGAGTTCACGCTGCTCGTCTCGCCGCTTGCCTGGACCTATGCGGCCTACTGGTCGGTGGTCACACAGACGCCCGCCCTGGTCCTCGGAGCGTACGCCACCATCACTGCTTACACTCTGCTGACTATCTGGATGGATGAGAACCTTTCGGTGCGCGAACGCGCCCGACTGTCCGTGTATGCCCCGACCGCGTACTTCCTGTTTTACATTATGGATCTGGTGCAGTTGTCGGCAGCCTTCCGCTGTATCGCACGCTCGAAAGGACTGTTCAAGCGTTCCGAGCACACCACATGGAAGTCGCCACAGCGCGCTGGCAGCGTGGTGGTAGTCCGTGCAGCATAAACGACACCGACTTCGCCGTTTCCTGCTGAACCCGTTCGTAGCCATTTCTGTTGTGGTTATCCTGGCCACATCAGGGTGGCTGCTGTACACCGACGGGACGAACAGTGTTGCCCGGCCGCGGCCCGGTGCGAACCTGCTCCCCATGCTTAATCCAACGACGGCGGGCGCTTCAATGACGTCCGGCCCATCGGCGCCCGCCGGCCTTGTGGGCGGGTGGAAGGTCAACAACAGCGGGGACGCCCAAACCTCCCTGGAGCTGGTGAGCGGGCAGATGAACGACGACGCGCTGAAGCTCGATATCGCCCGCTACGCCTCGGGTGACATTACGTTGACGAGCCCACGGGTGGATGTGCAGGCCGGGAAGACCTACCTTTTCAAAGCATTCACCACCAGCGATACGGACTTCACGCTGCTTGCCCGCAGACACCACGCCGATGGCAGCACCTCGCTGGAGCAGCTGCGGAATCCCCTCGAACGGCCGGGTAATGCCCCCTTCACGGTTAGCGACGCGTTCGACAGCGGAGAGACGACCACCGCGGTGGAGTACGTCTTCCGGCTCGCGACAACGGGAATTATAACTGTCGAGGGGGCCTACCTTGAAGCTGCGGAGGACGTCCGGCTGCGGGCCGCTCCGGCTGGCGGCACCAACCTCATCCCTAACTCCGGGCTCGCCGCCCCGCAGCCGGGCGTGCCCTACTCATGGTCCCCGTACGCCTCCGGGGCGTCGAACGTGGCGTCCGGGCGCAGCGAGGACAAGGACGGGAGCTTCCTGTGGACCCGCATCGCGAATTACCGGAGCGGCGAAGCCAAGTGGCAGTACCCGCCTGTCCCCGTCGCCGTCGACCGCTATCTCGAGTTCGGCGCGACCTACCGGTCCGAACGGGAGGTGGACGTCGTGGCCGAGTTCGAGCTCGTGAACGGCGGGCGCTCCTTCCTCAACCTGGAGACCGTCCCGCCGGCAGGGGAGTGGACAACCATCAGGGAACCGTTCCAGGTTCCGGTCGGGGCAAAGTCGGTGATGGTCACTCTGGTGTCGCACGGAAACGGCACCACCGGAGTCCGCGACTACTCGCTCACGGATATCACTAAGCCAGGTCCCCTCCGCTGGTCCAAGCCCATGGTGTCGATCTCCTTCGACGACGGCTGGCAGTCTGTCTACGACCGTGCCCTGCCGTTGCTGGACGAGCACAAGTTCCCGTCCACCCAGTACGTCAATCCCAGTTCCATCGAGACGCAGAACTTTATGACGGCCGCCCAGGTGCAGCAGATGACCGAGGCAGGGCATGAGTTCGCCTCGCACAGCTACAATCACGTCGATCTCACCTCAATCGGCGCTGACCGGCTGCACGATGAGATGCGGCAGAGTGACGAGGCCCTTGCCGCCGCCGGCCTCGGCACCAATGACCTGGCACCCCCCTACGGACGGTCCGACCCCCAGGTTGACTGGTACGCGAGCAAGTACTTCGACATTGTTCGCGGGACAGAGGATGGCATCAACACCCGGCAGAACCTGGAGCCGCACGATCTGAAGGTCTTCTACGTGACCGACGAGACCACCCCGGAGATCCTGGCCGAGGCGCTCGCCGAGACATCAAGGATGAACGGCTGGCTCATCCTCGTTTACCACCAGATCGCGGCCCCCGACTCGACCGGCACCCAGCAAAGCGGCACCATCGCGGCGGACCGGAGCACCATCACCAGCGACGCCCTCGCAGCCCAACTGAAGCTCATCCACCAAAGCGGTATCGAGGTGCAGACGGTCGCTCAGGCCTACAAGCAATTGCAGGGCCCGTGACCACCAATCGGCGGCGTAACCCGGTGCCGTCAGCCACACAAAAGGAACGGATGGAACTCATGACCATAACCAGATCCAGCTTGGCGCGGGGGCACGCCAAGCTCGTGACCATTGGGGTGGCTGTGGCAGCCATGGCCGCCGCGCTTCTGACGCCAGGGGTGGCGAACGCAGCTGTGGACAACCCGGCGCCCGGACCGCTGGTGTCCTTCACCTTCGATGACGGGGCCCTCAGTTCACTGACGCAGGCCGCGCCGACGCTCCAGAAGCACGGGCTCACCGGCACGAACTATGTCACCACCAACTGCGTCGGCATGACCACCGTGCCCAACACCTGCCGGGCCGACACGGACGTGCCCTACATGACGTGGGACCAGATCGTGCAGCTGCAGAACACCTACGGGTGGGAAATCGGCTCACACACCGTCAGCCACCAGTGCCTTGTGAGCGTCGGCGACGACTGCCAGGCCACCAAGCTGACGGCCGCCCAGGTCAACGCCGAGCTGGCAAACAGCAAGTCCGCCCTCGCCGCCCGCGGTATCAACGCGACGGCGTTCGCCCCGCCGTACGGTGACTATGACATGCCGGTGATTGCCCAGGTGGCCAAGTACTACAGCTCGATGCGCGGCTTCGCGGACACGGGCAACAACATCTGGCCGCTCGGCGACTACCTGCTGCGCAATGTCCCGGTCCAGGAGGTGACCACGCCGGTGGCCACGCTGAAGGCGAAGGTTGACGAGGCGATTGCGAACAAGAACTGGGTGGTGTTCACCTTCCACGACATCCGGCCGAATCCCAGCCGGAACCCGGACGACTACCAGTACGGCACCGCCGAGCTCGACGAGCTGGCTGCGTATGTGAAGACCAAGGTTGCGGCCGGCCAGATCAAGAACGTCAACGTGTCCAAGGGCCTCGTGACGGGTTCGCCGAACAAGATGCCGAACCCCACGTTCAACAACGGACTCGGGGACGGCTGGCGGACCGACGCCCCGGCGACCATCACTGCCGATACTGGCAACAACGGCAGCTTCCCGGACTCCGCGAGGTCAGTGAAGCTCGTCTCCGGCACAGGGCAGGGCCACCTGTTCTCTCCGCGGGTCCCGGTCACCCCGGGGACCAACTACCTGTACAAGACGTTCCTCAACGTCGCAGCCATTACCAGCGGCGAGGTGGCCTTCTACGTCGACGAGTACAACGCCGCCGGGACCTGGATCTCGGGCCAGTACCGCAAGCGGGAGAACACGCGGTGGGTGGAAGCGCTCAACTTCACCTATACGCCGAGTTCGACCAACGTGGCCACCGCAAGCCTGCAGGTCATCGTGGCGGGCACAGGAATCACCGCCTACCTCGACAACGTGCAGATGATGGCGCTGAGCGCGGAGACCCAGCAGCCGCCGGCCTCGAACCTCGTGGCCAACGGCACCTTCGACGCCGGCATCAGCGGCGGCTGGAGGAGCGACGCCGCGACGGCCATCGTGGCCGACGGCGCCAACAACGGCGCGCCGGCAAACCCGGTGAACTCCGTGAAGATGCAGTCCACCGCGGCCAACATCCACCTGTTCTCACCGCAGGTGAACGTCACCCCGGGCAGCTACAAGATCGCCGCCTACCTCAACATCAGGAACCGCACCGCCGGTGAGCTCGGCTGGTACATCGACGAGTACGATGCCAACGGCAACTGGATCTCCGGGCAGTGGAAGCTCGCGAGCACCACGGTGGGCGCCAGCAACGTCGACCTGACCTACTCACCGAGCACCACCAACGTCGCGAGGGCCAGTCTGCAGGTGTATGTGACCGGCAATTCGGGCGTGCTGGCCTATGTGGACGACGTCCGCTGGACCAGGTCCTAAGAAGAGGACGAGAATGCAGGATGGGAGAAAAAGGAGGCAGGATGGCCAGGCGCCCACGCGTGCTCATGGTGCTGGCGTCCTGCCTCCTTCTCGCCATCGCAGGCTGCACCGGCGATCCGAACCCGGAGCCCGACGTGATCGTTGACCTGCTCCAGCAGGACTGGCAGCATACGCCTGGCGTGGCGGCCGGCGGCGGCACGCTGCAGGTCGCCGCCACAACACGGAGCATCGTTGAGCAGAACGGCGGGGGAGGCCAGCCAAACCCGCCCCTGAACCTGGCAGGCACGCACCTGGTAGCCGGGGGGGACTTTTCCCTCAGTGTTTCCTTCACTGACGTGACAGCCGACGCGACCTGGACCGTCTACGACAGCCCGCCGGTGATCGCCGACGAGTTCAGGATCGAGCCGGCCGGACTGCGGCTGACCCTCCGCGGCGACGATCTAGGGATTGCCGTCTTTGACGGCTCGGGCCAGAAAGACGTGACCAACCCCCGGCCGGCGCATGAGGAACACGTAAAGGTCGCCGATCCGGAGGCGGAGCTCTCGGTGCGCCGGGCCGGTAAAACACTCGAGGTCGACAGCGGCGGGGACACCGTGCTGTCGCTGCCCCTGGGCGGCGTATTCGACTCGGGAAAGCTCTGGCTGGGCCTGTCGAGCGACGACGGTTCGTTCCAGGTCAGATCACTCACCGCCACCGCCCCGAAAGGTACCTCGCTGACCACGGCCGGCCCCGCGGTGGCTGCGGCCGAACAGGCACCGGACGGACTGCAGGCACTGGCTGCAAGGATCCGGCCGGATTTCAAAATCGGTGCGGCAGTGGCCCTCGGTCCGCTGGCGTCAGACGCGGACTACGCGCGGGAGCTCGTCGGCAACTTCGGCGCCCTCACACCGGAGAACGCGATGAAGCCGCAGTTCCTTTCGCCGCAGCAGGGCGTCTACACGTTTGAAGAAGCCGATGCGATCCTCGCGATCGCCGAAAGCAAGGGCATCGCGGTACACGGTCACACGATCGCCTTCACGGAGGCGATGCCGCGCTGGATGCAGGAGCTCCCCAGCGGCTCAGAGCAGGAACGCCGTGCCAGCGCTGAGGCCCTGCTGGACTTCGTCAAAACCGTGGTAACGCACTTCAAGGGAAGGCTTGACTCCCTTGATGTCGTCAACGAACCGCTCGACATCTACCAGGGAACCAGCCTCCAGGAGAACATCTGGTACCGCGTCTTCGGGCCCTCCTACCCGGCGGTTGTCGCCCGCGCCGTCTACGACGCGGACCCGGACGTCAAGCAGTTCATCAACGAGAACGGGGCCGACGTCCCGGGGCCACGGCAGGATGCCCTGCTGAAGCTCGCGACTGACACCAACGCGCTGGGCGGGCACATCTATGGTGTGGGCCTCCAGGCCCACGTCTACGACCTTGAGACCGACTCGATCTCCGCCGAGGACCTCAGCCAAACCCTCGACAGCATCGGGGCTGCGGGGCTGCACGCCCGAATCTCGGAGAACGACGTCTCCGACGACGAGGGGAGGGACGCCCAGGCGAAGCAGTACGCCACAGTGCTGGCCACCTGCCTGAGCTCGCGCGTCTGCGTCTCCTACACAACGTGGGGCGTGGACAGCCGCTACGACTGGTGGATCGACGACGACGGCGGCCTGCAGCAGGGCCACGACTTCCTGTTCGAGGACGGCAAGCCGACGCCCGCGTACGAGGCGATAAAGCGCGAGCTGGGCGGCTGACTCCGCCGGCCGGGACCGGCGACCGGTCGGGGAGGCCCGCTAAGGCCGGGCAGCCGCCTGGCCGGTGCGCCGTTTCGCTACGGAGTTCTTTCGCGTCGCACGAAGCATATCCACCGTGAGGACCAGCAGCGCCAGCCACACCACCCCGAACCCGATCCAGCGGTCCGGGGTCATGGCTTCGCGGAACACCACCAGCGCCACGATGAACTGCAGCACCGGGGCCACGTACTGGAGCAGCCCGATGGTGGTCAACGGCAACCGCCTCGCTGACGCGCCGAAGAACAGCAGCGGCACCGCCGTGAGTACACCCGACGCCGCCAGGAGCCAGAAATGCCCTGTTCCCTGGCTGGTCAGGGTGGCCGAGCCGCTTATGCCCAGGAATACCATCGTGGCCCCGGCTACAGGAGCCAGCACCATGGTCTCGACGCTGAGGCTGGTCACGGCATCCACCTTGGGGCCGACACGCTTCTTCACGAAGCCGTACAGCCCGAAGCTGAAGGCCAGGGTCAGGGCGATCCACGGCAGTTTGCCGTACCTCCCCGGGACCCCCCCCACCGCCACAAAACCGATCCCGACGGCGGCCCACTGCAGGGCGCGCAGCTTCTCCTTGAGGACAATGACGCCGAGGAGCACCGAGACTAGGGGATTGATGAAGTATCCCAGCGACGCTTCAACGGCCTGGCCGGTGGTCACGCCGTACGTATAGGTCAGCCAGTTCACGGCGATGAGGGCGCTGGCGATGGTCAGGGCGCCGAAGACCGCACGGTTCCGGAAGGCAGCGGCCAGCGCTCCCCAGGACCGGGTGACGGTGATCAGCAGGACGCAGAACAGCAGTGACCAGACCACACGGTTGGCCACGATCTCCACGGCTCCGGCGGGCAGCAGCGCGAAGAAGTATAACGGGAGCAGCCCCCACAGCCCGTACGCGCCGAAACCGAACAGGATTCCCGCCGTCGTCTCTTTGTCCACAGCCTTCAGGCCCGGGGCGCCTGAACCGCCCGCCGGAGCGGTGGCTTGGGTGGCGGACGTCGAACCGCGGGGAGTAGGCACGCCTTCCATAACATCATGCTCCCGGCGGGTATTCCGCCAAATCATCAGTAGGCTTGCCTTTATGGAACGGACGAACCGGAAGGGCGGCCGCCGTGAGGCTCCGCCGCAGTAACGCCAACGGCCGGGGCTATCGGCGCGTGGCCGCGGGGACGGGCTTCAGCTACCGCGACCTGGACGGCTCCACGCTGCCCCCGGGACCTATCCGGGACAGGCTCGAAAGCATCGGAATCCCGCCGGCCTGGACGGACGTGTGGATTGCCCCGTTCGAGAACGGGCACATCCAGGCCACAGGCCTGGATGCGGTGGGGCGGCGGCAGTACATCTACCATCCGGAGTGGCGCGAGCGGAAAGACCGGGTGAAGTTCGACCGCGCCCTGCAGTTGGCGGAATCGCTGCCTACGGCCCGGCGGCTGGTCACCCTGGACCTGCGCAGCGACGGCGTCGGCCGCGAACGCGTCCTGGCAGCGGCCTTCAGGATGCTGGACAGCGGATCGTTGCGGGTGGGGTCCGAGCGGTACACAAACGAGAATGGCAGCCGCGGCCTTGCCACGCTCCTGTGTGCACACGTCCAGGTGCGCAAGGATTGCCTGGAGCTGAGGTTTCCCGCCAAGAGCGGCAAGGACTGGGAATCGGAGATCCACGACGCCGACCTCGCCGCCCTGGTGCGTACCCTCAAACGGCGCGGGGGTAACGCCCGGCTGCTGGCGTACAAGAACGGCCGGGCCTGGCATCCGGTCACCGCCGCCGACATCAACGCCTACGTCAAGGAGCGCACGGGATCGGACTTTACGGCCAAGGACTTCCGGACCCTGCACGGGACCGTGGCGGCAGCCGTCAGCCTGGCGCGCACCGGACCGCAGAACAAAGTCGGGGCGCGTAAGAGTGCCATCAGTGAAGCCATGGCGCAGGCAGCGGCGGTCCTGGGGAACACGCCGTCGATCGCCCGCAAGAGCTATGTTGATCCGCGCCTGCTGGACCATTTTGCTGCCGGCGCCACCATCGATCCCCGCCGGGTGCATGCCGCCGAGTCCGAGCTCCGCGCGCTGCTGTACCAGGAAGGCGACGTTGTTCCGCTGCAAAAGAGTGGCTGACCGCCGCGTTCAGCCGCGCACACTTCGAACCCGCGCACATTTAGAATAGGGACACTGTGCGCGACCCGCACCGTGCGCTGTACGAAGCGCCTTCGGCGCTAAATCCTCCTTCCAGAAGGGCTCCCGGTGTCCAACACAGGCGAAACCACCTCCAAACGTCCACTCCGCGTTGCCATTGTGGGCGCAGGACCGGCAGGGGTTTATGCGGCGGACATCCTGACTAAGTCCAACGGCGTCAAGGACGGCGACTTCGAGGTCAGCATTGACCTGTTCGAGGCCTACCCCGCGCCCTACGGCCTGATCCGGTACGGCGTGGCGCCTGACCACCCGCGCATTAAGGGCATCGTCAACGCGCTGCACAAGGTCCTGGACCGCGGCGACATCCGCTTCCTGGGTAACGTCACGTATGGCCGTGACCTGACCCTGCATGACTTCCGCGCCTTCTATGACGCTGTCATCTTCTCAACCGGTGCCATCAAGGACGCGGACCTGCCCATCCCGGGCATTGACCTCCCCGGCTCCTTCGGCGGGGCGGACTTTGTCTCCTGGTACGACGGCCACCCGGATGTCCCGCGGGAGTGGCCGCTGGACGCCAAAGAGATTGCCGTGATCGGCAACGGCAACGTAGCGCTGGACGTCGCCCGGATGCTCGTGAAGCACCCCGAAGAACTCCTGTCCACGGAGATCCCGGACAACGTCTACCGCGGCCTGAAAAACTCCCCGGTGACTGACGTCCATGTGTTTGGCCGCCGCGGTCCCGCCCAGGTGAAGTTCACGCCGCTGGAACTGCGCGAACTGAGCCACATGAAGGACGTGGACATTGTGCTGTACCCGGAGGACTTCGAATTCGACGAAGCCTCCGATGACGCCATCCGGAGCAACAACCAGATCAAAACCATGGTGAACACCCTCACCAACTGGCTTGTGGAAGAGCACACGGAAGCGGACGAACCGTCCTCCCGCCGCCTGCACCTGCACTTCCTGCACAGCCCGATCGAGATATTCGGGAGCGAGGGCACCGACGGCGGGTCCGGTCACGTCGCCGGCATCAAGTTCGAGCGGATGGAGCTGGACGGCACCGGCAACGTTAAAGGAACCGGCGAGTTTGTGGACTACCCGGTCCAGGCCGTGTACCGCGCCATCGGCTACCACGGCTCGCCCCTGGACGAACTGGAATACGACGCCAAACGCGGCGTGGTCCCCAACGAGGGCGGCCGGGTCCTGGACGCTAAAGGCAACCCGGTGCCGGGGATCTACGCCACCGGCTGGATCAAGCGCGGTCCCGTCGGCCTGATCGGGCACACCAAGGGCGACGCGCTGGAAACCATCGGTTTCCTGCTCGAGGACAGGCTTTCGTTGCCCCCGGCCCAGAACCCGGATCCGCAGGCCATCATCGACCTCCTCCAGGACCGGGGCATCGAGTTCACCACGTGGGAGGGCTGGATCAAGCTCGATGCGCACGAAGCAGCCCTCGGTGCGGAATGGGTCGGTGACGACGGTACCGCCGCCGTCGTGCGTGAACGCATCAAAGTAGTCCCGCGCGAGGAAATGATCAATATTTCCCGCGCCTGATAGCGCTACGCAGCAGAGACTGGAGTGCCCACCAGTCTCTCCAAGGTGGCGATGGCGCCCCTGCTGTGCAGTGAGGCGAGCGTGTCCCGGTAGGCGCTGCGGAAGCGTTCATCATCCACCACGTCGCCGAACAGTTCGCGGTTGGCGATGAAGGCGTCCAGGTCCTCCCGGTTGCGCTGCGCCACTGCCGTCAGCTGTTCGGCCAGACGGTCGACGACGGCGATCGGCTCGCCGCTTTCGTCCACGCCTTCCGCGTACCGCGCCCAGCTGGCAACGATCGCGGCGGACAGTTCCACCGGCCGGCCCGCGGCCAGGTTTTCGCGGACCACGGGCATCAGCCACTTGGGGATGCGGTCCGAACTCTCGGCACACAGCCGGGCTACCGTGTCCGCCACGTATTCGTTGCTGAAGCGTTCGATCAGTTTGCGTTTGTAGGCCTGCAGATCGACGCCGGGAAGCGGGGACAGCGTGGGGGTGGCCTCCTGGTCCATGTAGCGCAGCAGGAATTCGGCGAACAGCGGGTTCCGGACAACATCGTGCACCGCGCGGTACCCGGCCAGGTAGCCGAAATAGCACAGGCCCTGGTGGCTGGCGTTGAGCAGCCGCAGTTTCATCAGCTCGTACGGAACGACGTCGTCCACGAGCTGGACGCCGGCTTCTTCGAAAGCCGGGCGGCCGGCGGCGAACTTGTCCTCCAGCACCCACTGGACGAAGTCCTCGCTGACCACCGGCCAGGCGTCATCGATGCCATACTCCGTGGTGACATCGGCCCTGTCGGCATCGGTGGTGACCGGCGTGATCCTGTCCACCATCGAGTTCGGGAACGGCACGTTGGCCTCAAGCCAGGCACCAAGCTCCGGGTCCATGGCCGTGGCAAACGCGGTGAACATCCGTTCCGCCACTTCGCCGTTGCCTTGGATGTTGTCGCAGCTCATCACTGTGAACGGGGCGATCCCGCGTTCGCGGCGCAGCTTGAGGCCGGCGCAGACCAGGCCGAAGGTGGTCTGCGGCCGCTCGGGGCTGGCGAGATCGGCCTGCACCTGCGGGCTGGCAAGGTCGAATTCGCCCGTCACGGGGTGGACGTTGTAGCCGCCTTCGGTAACGGTGAGGGAGACGATCCGGACGGCGGGATCGGCCAGCCGTTCGACGGCGGCCTGCGGGTCATCCGGGGCGAAGACGTAGTCGATGATCGAACCGATGATCCGGACGTCACGGCTGCCGTCAGCGTTCTTGACCACCAGGGTGTACAGCCCGTCGCTGGCTTTGAGCGCATCGCGCATCCTGGTGTCCGAGGGCATGACGCCCATGCCGCAGATTCCCCAGTCCAGGGCCTTGCCCTGGTTCATGAGCCGGTCCAGGTACATGGCCTGGTGGGCGCGGTGGAAACCGCCGACCCCAAAATGGATGATGCCGGCGGTGACGGCGGAGCGGTCGTACGACGGCGTAGCGACCATTCCGCGGACGTCCGGCAGGCTGCTGTTGTTGAGTTCCATGGTGCTCTCCTGTGAGGTGAAGGGGGCTGAGTCAGTTGGTGGTGGCGGCCACGGGGGCGGGTGCTGCCGGTGCGTCAGCGGCGGGAACGGGGACGCCGTGGAAGCCCGGCTGGGTTCCGCGCAGGGCTGCGGCGAAGAGCCCTGCGACGAGGTAGAGGGCTGCGAAGAGGTACACCATTCCGGCCGCGCCAAGCGTCCCGTACAAAAGTGCCACGAGCAGCGGTCCGGCGAATACGGCGGCGCCGATGCCCAGGTTGTAGGAGCTCATGGCGGCGCCCGGGTGTTTGGGGGCCAGGGACACGGCAATGGCTGAGAGCGGAACAAAACCGGCCAGGCCGATGCCGAAGACGGCGCCGATCAGCAGGGTAAGCGGGTAGGCGGCCGCCCAGCCCTGGCTGACTGCGTAGTCCGGCACGACATAGAGGCCCAGCATGGACACGGCGCAGACGAGTGCGCCGCACCAGGTCACGGTCCGGCTCCAGCCCAGGCGGTCGCCGAGCCATCCGAAGAACAGGTTGCAGGGGATGTTCACCGCGTAGATCACTGTGGTCAGGATCAGGAACTGCCCCACGGACCACTGGAAACGGTCCACGAACAGCGCCGGAAAAAAGATCGCCATGCCGTACGTGGGAATCGAGTTGATCATGCGCGTCAGCATCACCAGCAGGGCCCTTCGATCAGTCACCAGCAGCTTCAGGCCAAACGTCAGGGTGGACCAGACCTGATCGGAATTTTCCACCAGCGGGGCGCGGCCCGTCTTTTCCTTGACTCCGATGAGCGCCACGGCAGCGCCGGCCACCACCAGGATCAGCGAGATCCACAGGGTCTGGTAGTAGGAGAGGCCAAAGACGTCCAGGGATACGCTGGCCGTGGCGGCGCCGAGCGTGGGCAGGCCGGCACTGAATGCGACATAGAACCAGCCGATGGACATGGCCAGCCTTTTGGCATTGGCCGTGGCGCTGATCCAGACAAGGAAGCCGTAGGCGAAGAAGGGGTAGCCGAAGCCGCGGAGCCCGTAGCTGACGAAAATCAGGACCGTGTTGGAGCTGGCGGCCAGGGCAACGGCGAGGAACAGGACCTCGAACACGATCCAGATCACGGCACCAATGATCATGACTTTCCGCGGACCCCAGAGGTCGGACAGGGCTGCTGATAAGAAGGCTGCGATGGCGACAGCAATCCCGTAGACAGTGACCAGCGAACCTGCCAGGGGGATCGAGAACCCGTGGGCATCGGTGAGGTAGGGCGCCAGGATGTTGGTCTCGACGCCGTCGCCGATCATAAACAGCGTCAGGCCGACGAATCCCCAGATCAGTGGCCGGGGAAGCCCCAGCCGGTCGAAGAACGAGTCGGGGCGTGTGTTTGCGGCCTCCCGGGCCAGTGCATCAGGGCTCATGTCGCTTCCTTGCGTCGCTGTGAATCCGTGTGGTCAATCTAACATCAATTTCACAAAGATAACATGTTTGATGTTAGAAATGAGAAATAACCCCGATGTTTGATTCACTTCGGGTTTGGATCTACCATCTGGAATGTGACTACCGAACAACGAGGTGTGGAATCCAGCGCCGGAACAGCCGTCCAGGGCCTGCCGCCCGACGCTCGCCGCCACGCCTTGGCCCGGTTCGTGGAGGAGCGCACCACTGCCAAGCTGGAGGCGATGGCCGAGACCTTCGGCGTCAGCATCATGACCATCCATCGCGACCTGGACCAGCTGACCAAGGATGGACGGCTGGAACGCATCCGTGGCGGTGCCCGGGCAATTCCGCGCCGGTTCGCTGAACGCGATGTCAGGCTTCGGCGTCATATGAACTCGGCCCAGAAGGACCTCCTGGCCCGCACCGCCGCCGGGCTCATCCCCGCCGGCGCCATCGTATGCCTCGATGACTCCACCACCGTCGGGGCCATGGGCCGGTACATCGCAGACCGTCAGCCGTCTACGGTGATCACGCACTCGCTGGGCCTCATGGGTGCGATCGCCCAGCACCCGGCCATCGCGCTGGTGGGCCTGGGTGGCCAGTACTACTCCGAGACGGACAGTTTCCTCGGCACCGTGGTGGTGGACCAGGTCAGGCGCATTGCCGCGGACGTGGTGTTCGTGTCCACCACGGCGTTGAAAAACGGGGCACTTTTCCACCCTGACGCGGAGGCTGCCCTGACCAAGAAGGCCATCATCGAAGTGGCCGAACGCAAGGTCCTGCTGGCCGACACCAGCAAGTTCGAATCCAACGGCCTCTACCATGTGGTTGACCTGGAGGTTTTTGACGACATCGTGGTCGAGGCGGACCTGCCTGCCCCGCACCGGGCCCGGCTGGAGCGGCTGGGCCTGACAATTCATACCGCGCCCGCACCGTGAGGCACGGCACCCGCCGGACCGAGTGTCCCCTCATTCTTCAGGAGCTTTCGTGAGTCCCCAGTACGTCCTTGGCATCGATTCGTCCACCCAGTCCTGCAAAGCCGCCCTGGTGGACGCCGAGACCGGTGAAGTCCAGACCCTGCGCCGCGCCGCCCACCCGGACGGCACGCAGGTGGACCCCGAAGCGTGGGTAGCGGCCCTGGCCGACTCCGCCGGCGAACTGCTCCCGCAGGCCGGCGCCGTGTCTGTGGCCGGCCAGCAGCATGGCATGGTGGCGCTCGATTCCGGCCGCCGGGTGGTCCGGCCCGCCATCCTCTGGAACGACACCGCGTCCGCACCGCAGGCCCGCCAGCTGATCGACGAGCTCGGCGGACCGCAGGCCTGCGCCGACGCCGTTGGCAGCGTCATGGTGGCCTCGCTGACCGCGTCCAAACTCCGCTGGCTCCGGGACGTCGAGCCCGACAGCGCAGCACGGACAGAGCACGTGCTGCTGCCGCATGACTACCTGACCTGGCAGCTGGGCGGCAGCGAGCAGATGACCACCGACCACGGCGACGCATCAGGCACGGGCTACTATTCGACGTCGGCACGTGAGTTCATGCCGGAACTCGCCGGGCTGGCACTGGGCCACGCCGTCGGCCTGCCCCGGGTTGCGGGCCCGAACGAAGTGGTCGGCACCACCCGCGACGGCAAGGCCATTGCCGCCGGCACCGGCGACAACATGGCAGCAGCCCTCGGCCTGGGACTTGGTCCCGGTGATGTGTGCGTGTCCATCGGCACGTCCGGCGTGGCGTCCGCCGTCGTTGATGCCAGTGTGCATGACGGCAGCGGGCTGGTCTCGGGATTCGTCGACGCCACCGGCCGGAACCTGCCGCTGGCCTGCACCCTGAACGGCGCCCGCGTGCTGGAGTTCGGGGCACGCCTTCTGGGCGTGGACCATGCCGAATTCGCCAGGCTGGCCCTGTCCGCCCGGCCCGGCGCGGCCGGTGCCGTGATGCTGCCCTACCTGGACGGGGAGCGGACGCCTAACCGGCCGGAGGCTACCGGCACCATGCATGGACTGACCTCTGCAACGAACCGGGAAGACCTGGCACGGGCCGTCATCGAGGGCCTGCTGTGTTCGCTGCAGGACGCGGTTAAGGCCCTCGAAAGTGCCACAGGGGTGCCCACCCGGCGCATCATGCTGATCGGCGGCGGATCACAGTCCGAAGCGCTGCGCCGTATCGCGCCCCAGGTCTTCGGTGTGGCTGTAAACGTCCCGGCGCCGGGGGAGTATGTGGCGCTGGGCGCGGCCCGCCAGGCTGCCTGGGCACTCAGTGGCGCCGACCAGCCGCCGGCATGGCCGGGAGCCGAGTCCGTCGTGTTTGAAGACACCCCGCAGCCCCAGGTGTACGAGCGCTATGCCGAGCTCCGTGACCGGACGGAAAGCTGGGCAAGCCACTAGACTGTGCAGCACCGAGGGGAGTTCGATGAGGAACCTGATCGTGCCGCCGATGTCCGGCGGTGAAGCAACTGCTGTGGCCCAGCGGCATGCCCTGGCAGCCCACGAGGACCTCGACGCGCGGACTTTTCCGGACGCCTCCGCCTTTCCGGACGCACCGGAAATCCCCGGCCTGCGCCGGCTGATCCGGGAATCGTGGCAGCGCTCCGCCAAATTGCAGGCCAACCCGGACAACCCTGAGGCGCCCCTTGCCCTGGACACTGACGAGCTTGAGGAGTACCGCCGGCAGCACCCCCTGGCCAGCATCATGCCCGTGATCCAGAAGCTGCTGGTCCTGCCCAGTCACGACAGCGGCCTGCTTGTGGCTGTGGGGGACGAGGTTGGCAGGTTGCTGTGGGTGGAAGGCGATCCGGCCCTGCAACGCCGCGCCGAAGGCATGATGTTCGTCCCGGGTGCCGACTGGTCAGAAGCCACCGTTGGCACCAGCGCACCGGGCACGGCCCTGGCTTTGGGACGCGGCATCCAGATTTCCGGGGCGGAGCACTACCAGCGGTCCGTGCACGCCTGGAGCTGCACCGCCGTCCCGTTCCATGATCCCGATTCCGGCGCGCTTCTGGGCGTTGTGGACATCACGGGCAAGGCCACAGCGGTGGCACCCCACACGCTGTCGCTCGTCGAGGCGACCGTCGCTGCGGCGCAGGCGCAGCTCCGGGTTGAGCGGCTGCAGCTGGCCGCGACCCTTGCCAGCCGGCCCTCCCGACGGCGGAACTCCGGTTCGGCGGCGAGGCAGGATTCGGCGCGGGCCGGGGGAGCGGGCGGCGGCAAGGAAGGCAGCCTGTACCGCAACAGCCTGCAGCTTCTGGGCCGCGACCAGGCTGTGCTCAGTATCGAAGGCAAGACCGTTGTGCTGTCCGCCCGGCACAGCGAAATTCTGGCCCTGCTGAGCACCCACCCGGATGGTCTGACGGCAGAGGAACTCAGTGACCAGCTGTACCCCGGCGGCGGTTCCGCCATGACGCTGCGCCCGGAAATGGTACGGCTCCGGAAAGTGCTCCAGCAGCTCAACCCGGCCGCAGTCCCCGAATCCCGGCCCTACAAAATCAGCATGGACCTGGTCCCGGACAGCGGCCAGGTGCTGAACTGCCTGCAGCGGGGCGCCCACCGGATCGCCCTGGAAATCTACCGCGGCGCCGTGTTGCCGCGCTCCGAAGCGCCCGGCATCGTCAGGCTCCGGGAACGGGTCTCCTCCCTGATGCGCGAAGCGGTGCTGACTGACGGCAGTGCCGAGACGCTGCTCAAGTACGCTGCCCTCCCTGAGGCTAGGGACGACGTCGACGTCCGGACTGCCGCGCTCAAGCTCCTTCCGCCGCGCTCACCCAAGCGCGCCGCCGTCGTCGCCGACCTTGAGCGGCTGGAAGCCGAACTCCGCACGTAACCGCCCCTGGTGGTTGAGCCTGTCGAAACCGGATTTCGACGAGCTCAATCACCGAGCCGGTGGTTGAGCCTGTCGAAACCAATTCCGTGAGCTGGCTCACACGATTGCAACCTGACTGCAACCCTCGCACTCCTACGCTGATTCCAACGGCGGCCGCCAGCACCAGGGCCCCGCCTCATGCACAGCAAAGGAGCTAGCAATGACTGTTTACTCACAGCCCGGTACCGAGGGTTCGAAGGTCACGTTCAAGGACCGCTACGAGAACTGGATCGGCGGCGAGTGGGTGGCCCCCGTCAAGGGCCAGTACTTCGAAAACATCACGCCCGTCACGGGCAAGGTCTTCTGCGAGGTGGCCCGCGGCACCGCCGAGGACATTGAGCTGGCGCTGGACGCCGCCCATAAGATCGCGCCGTCCTGGGGCAAGACCTCCGTGGCCGAGCGTGCGGCAATCCTGAACAAGATTGCCGACCGGATCGACGAGAACCTGGAGATGCTGGCCGTCGCCGAATCGTGGGACAACGGCAAGCCCGTCCGCGAAACCCTGAACGCGGACATGCCGCTCGCCGCTGACCACTTCCGCTACTTCGCCTCCGCCGTCCGCGCCCAGGAGGGCCGGCTGTCCCAGCTCGACGACGACACCACCGCCTACCACTACCACGAGCCGCTGGGCGTCGTGGGCCAGATCATTCCGTGGAACTTTCCCATCCTGATGGCCGTCTGGAAGCTCGCCCCGGCGCTGGCCGCTGGCAACGCCGTGGTCCTCAAGCCGGCCGAGCAGACGCCGGCCTCCATCCTGGTCCTGATGGAGCTCATCGGTGATCTTCTCCCGGCGGGCGTCCTGAACGTGGTCAACGGCTTCGGCGTCGAGGCAGGTAAGCCCCTTGCCTCCAGCCCGCGGATCCGCAAGATCGCCTTCACCGGCGAAACCACCACGGGCCGGCTGATCAGCCAGTACGCCAGCCAGAACCTGATCCCGGTCACCCTGGAACTGGGCGGCAAGAGCCCCAACATCTTCTTCAACGATGTCGCGGCGGACACCTCCGACGCGTTCTACGACAAGGCCCAGGAAGGCTTCGCCCTCTTCGCCTTCAACCAGGGCGAAGTCTGCACCTGCCCGTCACGTGCCCTGGTCCAGGAGGACATCTATGACTCCTTCATGGCCGACGCCATCGCCCGGGTGGGGAAGATGATCCAGGGCAACCCGCTGGACACCGACACCCAGGTGGGCGCCCAGGCATCCAATGACCAGCTCGAAAAGATCCTCTCCTACATCGACATCGGCAAGCAGGAGGGCGCCAAGGTGCTCATCGGCGGCGGCCGCGCGGAACTCCCCGGCGACCTGGCCGGCGGCTACTACGTCCAGCCCACGGTCTTCGAAGGCCATAACAAGATGCGGATCTTCCAGGAAGAGATCTTCGGCCCCGTGGTTTCGGTGACCAGGTTCAGCGACTACAACGACGCCATGGGCATCGCCAACGACACCCTGTACGGCCTCGGCGCCGGTGTCTGGTCACGCAACGGTAACGTCGCGTACCGCGCCGGCCGCGAAATCCAGGCAGGCCGTGTCTGGGTCAACAACTACCACGCCTACCCGGCGGGGGCCGCGTTCGGCGGCTACAAGTCCTCAGGCATCGGACGTGAAAACCACTCCATGATGCTGGACCACTACCAGCAGACCAAGAACCTGCTGGTCAGCTACAACGAAAACAAGCTCGGCTTCTTCTAGGCCCGGCGGGCAGGGGCGGCCCGTGCCGCCCCTGCCCTTCATCACCGTTTCAACAACTCATCACCGCTTCAACAACTCAGTACTGTTTCAACGACGCAAGGATTTCGCCAATGACGACGACAATGCAAGCAGCAGTAGTAACCGAATTCGGCAAGGACCTCCAGGTCAAGGAGATCGCCATCCCCACCCCGGGGCCGGGGCAGGCCCTGGTCAAGGTGCTCACCACCGGCGTCTGCCACACAGACCTGCATGCGGCAGAGGGTGACTGGCCCGTCAAGCCGTCGCCGCCCTTTGTCCCGGGCCACGAAGGTGTCGGTGAAGTGGTGGCGCTCGGTGAGGGCGTCACGGATCTTGCCGTCGGCGACCTGGTGGGCAACGCGTGGCTCTGGTCCGCGTGTGGCGACTGCCAGTATTGCCGCACCGGCTGGGAAACCCTGTGCGAAGCGCAGAAAAACGCGGGCTACAGCGTGGACGGTTCCTTCGGCGAGTACATGCTGGTGGACAGCCGTTACGCGGCCAGGATCCCGGCCGGCTCGGACCCTGTTGAGGTGGCACCGGTCCTCTGCGCCGGAGTTACGGTCTACAAAGGCCTCAAGATGACCGAAGCCAAGCCGGGACAGTGGGTCACCATTTCGGGGATCGGCGGCCTCGGGCACATCGCCGTCCAGTACGCGGTGGCCATGGGACTGCGCGTTGCCGCCGTGGACATCGCGGACGACAAGCTCGCCCTGGCAAAGTCCCACGGCGCCGAACTGACCGTCAATGCCCTGCACGAAGATCCAGCGGAAGTCATCCAGCGCGAAACAGGAGGTTGCCATGGAGTCCTGGTCACCGCAGTGCACCCGTCGGCCTTCGGGCAGGCGATCGGGATGGCCCGCCGTGGCGGGACGATTGTGTTCAATGGCCTGCCGCCGGGCGACTTTCCGGCACCCATCTTCGAGATTGTGCTCAAGGGCCTGACCGTCCGCGGTTCAATCGTGGGTACCCGGCAGGACCTGGAGGAGGCACTGGACTTCTACGCCCAGGGCAAGATCCATCCCACCGTCTCGGTCCGGGGGCTGGGGGAAGTCAACGCCGTCCTTGACGAAATGAAGCACGCGAAGATCGACGGCCGTGTGGTGCTGAGGTTCTGATGCCCCACACCAGGCTCGACGCCGCGGTGACGCTGCCCGGGGAGGATTTCTCCCGGGTGGCGCTTACCGCCGAGGCCATGGAACTGCTCAGGATGCTGTGGCTCCAGCACGGTCCGCTGATGTTCCACCAGTCCGGCGGCTGCTGCGACGGCTCCTCGCCCATGTGCTACCCGGCCGGGGAGTTCATCACCGGGGATGCGGATGTTCTCCTGGGTCTGTTCGACATCGCCGACGGCCTGCAGCCGCAGCCCCTGGAGTTCTGGATGTCGAAGGAGCAGTTCAACTACTGGAGCCATACGCACCTGACCGTGGATGTGGTCCAGGGCCGGGGGAGCGGCTTTTCAGTGGAAGCCCCCGAAGGCAAACGCTTCCTGATCCGGTCCGCCCTGATGGACTGGCCGGTTTAGCCGGTTCGGTGCTTTGACCTTGGGGTCCTCCAAAATGGAGGGCCCCAAGGTGTTTCCCACAATAATCTTCGGCATTAGGGGTGTCTCACCATACGGGACAATTACGACCGTCCAGTGGATGGACGGTAAAGTTGATAAGTCTGTTTCCAACACAATCAGGATTGTGGAACTCCTTATGAACCTTCTCCGGACCAAATCCATTGAGCAGTCCATCGCTGACGCCGATGAACCCGGACGCAAGCTCAAGCGTTCACTCAGCACCTGGGACCTGATGATCATGGGTGTCGCCGTCGCCGTCGGCGCGGGAATCTTCTCAGTCGGCGCCAAGGCCGCTGCCAACTTCGCCGGCCCGGCGGTGACGGTCTCCTTCCTGATCGCCGCCGTAACCTGCGCCCTGGCGATCATGTGCTACGCCGAGTTTGCCACCGCCATTCCGGTCGCCGGGTCAGCCTATGTCTTTACCTACGCCACCATGGGCGAACTGCTCGCGTGGATCATCGGCTGGAACCTGATCCTGGAACTGTTCACCGCGGCGGCAGTAATCGCCAAGTACTGGGGCATCTACCTCAGTAACGTCTTCGCGCTGATGGGGGCCGACGTTCCGCCGGCGTTGTCCATCGGCGGCGTCGACCTCTACTGGGGTGCCTTCCTGATCGTTGCCATCTTCACCGTCCTGCTGGTGCTTGGCACCAAGCTTTCGGCCCGGGTGGGTAACGTGTTCACGCTGATCAAGATCGGCGTTGTCCTGTTTGTGATCGTGGTGGGCTTCACCTACGTCAAATTCGAGAACTACACTCCGTTCGTGCCCGCCGCCGAGCCCACCTCAGGCGGTGCCGCCGATGTCCTGAAGCAGTCCTTCTTCGGCTTCCTCACCGGCGCGGCGCCGGCCCAGTACGGCACGCTCGGCGTTTTCGCCGGTGCCGCCCTCGTGTTCTTTGCCTTCATCGGTTTCGACGTTGTGGCCACCTCCGCGGAGGAAGTGAAAAACCCGCAGAAGACGCTGCCGCGCGGCATCTTCGGCGGCCTCGCCGTGGTGACCGTCCTTTATATCCTGGTGTCCCTCGCGCTGACCGGCATGGTGTCCTACACCGATCTCGCCGCAGCGGAGAACCCCACCCTCACCACCGCGTTCGAGGCTGTGGGAAACACCACCGCCGCCAAGGTCATCGCGTTCGGTTCCCTGATCGGCCTCACCACGGTCATCATGGTGCTGCTGATGGGACTTTCACGTGTGGTGCTGGCGATGAGCCGCGACGGTCTGCTGCCGCGGGCCCTGTCCAAGACCAGCGACAAGCGTTCGACGCCGGTCCGCCTCCAGATCATTTGCGGCGCTGCCGTGGCACTTGTGGCAGGCCTGACCAACGTGGATCTGCTTGAAGAAATGATTAACATCGGTACCCTGTCTGCATTCGTGATGGTCAGCCTGGGCATCCTGGTGCTGCGGAAGAAGCGGCCCGACCTGAAGCCGTCCTTCCAGGTTCCCTTCGGCAAGGTCCTGCCCATCGTGTCCGCAGTGCTGTGCCTGTACCTGATGACCAACCTGGCGGTGGAGACCTGGATCTTCTTCGCCGGCTGGCTGGTGATCGGCATCATCATCTACTTCGCCTACGGCCAGAAACACTCTCGCCTGAATGAGAAGTTCGCCGCGGCCAGGTCCGCCGTGGACGGCGGAAATTCCTCCGCCCGGGCCGACGCCGGGGACGGGACGCTCACCCGCCGGTAATCAGGACGGCTGCGCCGCAGAGATGAACGCGGCCCGCAACGGCCTGTAACAACACCAGAGGCATCCGCCCGCCGCCAGGCGGCCGGGTGCCTTTGGTGTTGGAACACGCTATATCGTTAGCTGCATGGCCCGCCCCGCAAAACCGGAGCGCAAAGCAGAGCTGCTAAGCGCGATCCTTGACTACCTAATGGACAAAACGCTGGCCGAACTGACGTTCCGCTCCCTCGCCGAAGGGCTGGGAATCAGCACTTACGTGCTGGTTTACCACTTCGGCAACCGCGAACAGCTGATCACCGAGGTCATCCGTTCCATCGAGTCCCGGCTCGACAGCATGCGAAGTACGGATGTTCGCGAGATCAGCACGGAGGCCTGGCGGTCCTATCTGCTTGAGTCCTGGCAATGGACCATGGCGCAACGGAACCGGCACCTTGCCCGGCTGGAGTTCGAAGCGACGGCACAGGACATTGTGGCCGCAGAACCGCGGGGGACGGCCCAGGAGCACTTCCGCCTGCTGCACCACAAAACCCGTGACTGGTTGATGGTCCAGGGCGTTGCCGAGGAGTTTGCCGATACCGATGCACGGCTTTTCACGTCGACCTTCTATGGGCTGCAGTTCGATTTTGTTGTGATGAACCAGCCGGAGGCGGCAACCCAGGCTTTTGAACTGATGCTGACGGTGTTTTTCAATAATCTCGAATACCGGCTGGCGGCCGCCGAACAAGAGCCTGGGCGCGAAGGCGTTCGGTAGACGGATTCAGGGCGCGGCGTGGCGGCCTACCCACTCCACCAGGGGCCGGAGCTGGTCCCACATTCCGGCGATCTTCCGGACGGCGTCCGGTGTCTCAACCCACTCCGGCCGGCCCAGTTCGATGCCGCCCGAAAGTGACTTGTACTTGAGCAGCTCGGCCCGTGGATGGTCCCGGTCGTACCCGCGCGGCACGGTCTTGAGTTTCTCCCCCTCAACTGCAAAGCCCGCTGCGGTCACGCTGTCCACGATGTGCCGCAGCGACTCACCTGTACCGGAAGCATCCACGGAATTCCGGAACCGTGCCAGCTGGGCAGGGGTGTGGGAATGGTAGCCCCCGCCGACCAACAGCCCGTCAGCGCTGATCTGCAGGTAGTAGCCCACGCCCTCCTGGGCCGATGCGAAGGCACCCTGGGCGGTCTTGTACGGCGACTTGTCCTGCGAAAACCTGATATCCCTGTTGGGCCGGAAAATCCTGCCCGGCCCGAACCGCGGTTCCAGCTCGGCCAGCAGCGCCGTGACAGGGTCCCGGACCAGGGTGTTGTAGCTGTCCTTGTGCTCCAGCCACCACTCCCGGTTGTTGTTGTGCTCCAGCTCGGCATAGAACTCAAAAGCCCCCGCGGGGATCCCCTCGAATGTACTCATGCTGCGATCCTAGGTACCGGAGTTGACTCCAGCCAGAGACAATCGCGCCTATGTGGACAGCGCCGGGGAAGACGTTCCGGAAAGCCCGGGATGCAGCCAAATGCGTACCCCTGTCCACCATGCGGTTGCATACGTATCATGAGGGTAACGATGGGCGGATCTGGTTGACGCTTCAACGTCCGGTGGCAGAAGCTTTCATTTGAACGTCTGTTCCGAATGCGGACAGCGTCGGCTTGGGAGTGCCGTTGCTCCCTTGCCCGTGCACAAAGGAGTGACATGGAACGTCGTACAGTTATCGCCGCCCTCGCCGCAGCAGCAGTCCTGGGCTTATCCGCATGCGGATCCGGTTCGCCGAGCGCCCCCGGAGGCGGCACGTCCACCGCCGGTGCCACCGGAAGCACGGATTTGACGAAGGTCAGCGTCGGCGTCATCCCGATCGTCGACTGCGCACCCATTTACCTGGGCGACAAACAGGGATTTTTCAAGGATGAGGGCCTGCAGCTGGATATCCAGACAGCCACCGGCGGCGCGGCAATCGTCCCGGGCGTCGTCAGTGGCAGCTTCGATTTCGCGTTTTCCAACCTGATTTCCGTCATGGTTGCCAAGGACAAGGGCCTTGATTTGAAGTTCGTCGCCAACGGCGCGTCCACCACCGGTGAAGAGGGCAAGGATATCGGCGGCGTGGTGGTACCCGCCGGCTCCAGCATCGCATCCGCCAAGGACCTGGCCGGCAAAACTGTCTCGGTGAACAACCTCTCCAACATCGGTGATACCACCATCAAATCGGTCATCGAAAAAGACGGCGGCGACCCCAACAGCGTTAAGTTTGTAGAGGTGGCCTTCCCGGACGCCCCGGCGGCCTTGGCCAACAAGCAGGTGGATGCAGCGTGGATCCTGGAGCCCTTCCTCTCGAAGGCTGTGGACGAGGGCGGCACCATCGTCTCCTCGAACTTCGTGGAGATGAGCCCGGAACTGGACATCGCGGGCTACTTCACCAAAGCGGACACCATCACAGGCAAGGCTGAGCTCACCGAGAAGTTCACCCGTGCCATGAACAAGTCCCTTGAGTACGCCCAGGAACATCCCCAGGAGGTCCGCGACATCGTGGGCACTTACACCAAGATCGACGAGGCCACCCGCGCCAAGATGCTCCTGCCGCGCTACCGCGTCGAATTTAATCAGGACGCCTTCAAGACCCTCGGCGATGCCGCGGCAAAGTACGGCACGCTGACCAAGGCACCGAACGCCGGCGACCTCCTGCCGTGAGTACAGACGCTCCAACCTCCGGCGGTCCCGACTCCACTGTGGGGCGGGACCGCAGGCCGGTCCGCAGGCTGCCGGCAAAACAGCTGCTGGGCCTGGCCGGGATCGTAGGATTCCTGGGCACGTGGGAACTCATTCCACGGTTGGGCATCATCAATGAACGCTTCCTCCCGCCGGCCAGCGAAGTTATCCTCGCGCTGCTGCGGGATTTCGGCCTGACAGCATTCTGGATCGCGGTGGGCGAAACCATGATGGCCTGGTTCCTGGGACTGGTCATCGCCGTCACCTTGGCCGTGCTGCTGGGATTTGTCATCGGCTCCAGCGACTTCCTGCGGAAGGCCACGAACTCCACGGTGGAATTCCTGCGCCCCATCCCGTCGGTTGCGCTGATCCCGCTGGCGGTGCTGCTCTTCGGGGTAAAGATTGAATCGTCGCTGATGCTGATTACCTATGCCGCGTTCTGGCAGGTCCTGATCCAGGTCCTCTACGGCGTGGCCGACGTCGATATGGTCGCAAACAACACCGCGAAGACCTACGGCCTGGGCAGGATGGCGCGGATCCGCTACGTCGTCTTCCCAACAGCACTGCCCTACCTGATGACGGGCGTCCGGCTTGCCGCCACGGTGGCGCTGGTCCTGGCCATCACGGCCGAACTTGTGATCGGTTCACCTGGCCTTGGCCGTGAAATCGCCCTGGCCCAGTCCGGCGGCGCCATCTCCGGCATGTATGCCCTGGTGTTGGCCACCGGCCTGATCGGAGTGCTGATCAATGTCCTGATGCGCTTCATCGAGAAGAAAACGCTGTCATGGCATTCCTCCGTCCGTTCCGAGGTGATCGTGTGAATGCGCTCAAGACTTTCGGCTACATCCTGGCCCTGCCGGTGCTGCTGGTCCTGATTTGGTGGGCCTCAACCCTCGGGGCAGTCAACTTCTTTGTCCCCACCCCGGCCGCGCTCGTCGGGACTTTTGGCGAGGTCTGGTTCGGGCCCCGCTTCTTCTCCGACGTCCTGCCCAGCGTCGGCCGGCTCCTGATCGGCGTCGCTGCGGCAATCATCATCGGCGTCGTCGGTGGTGTGCTGATTGGATCCATCAAATGGCTCCGGGCGCTGCTGGAACCCACGCTGGAGTTCTTCCGCGCCATTCCGCCGCCCGTCCTGGTCCCGGTCCTGATCCTGCTGATGGGCATCACCGACTCCATGAAGGTGGCGGTGATCATTTCCGGTTGTGTCTGGCCGGTCCTGCTGAACACCATTGAAGGTGTCCGGGCAGTCGACGGGGTGCTCTCGGATTCCGCGCACACCTACGGCATCGACGGCTGGGCCCGGGTCCGGTACCTGGTGCTGCCTTCGGCAAGTCCGCAGATCATGGCCGGAGTGCGCCAGTCCCTGTCCCTCGGGCTGATCCTGATGGTGATCTCCGAAATGTTCGCCTCGTCATCGGGGCTTGGCTTTACCATCGTCCAGTTCCAGCGGTCCTTCGCCATCCCGGAAATGTGGTCCGGCATTGTGGTGCTCGGCCTCCTGGGCGTGGCCATGTCGTTCATCTTCCAGTGGGCCGAGCGGAACATCCTGCGCTGGTACCACGGCCAGAAAGAGGTAGAAAATGCAGCCTGAACCAGCACCCGCGCCAGCCGGGAAGACAGAGCCAGCCGGGAAGGCCCGGCCGTCGGGGAACACGCTGCCGGAGGCGATGCTCTCCGTCCGCGGACTGAAGAAGGTGTACCAGACCGACGGCGGCGACATCGAGGCGGTGCGCAACCTGACCTTCGACCTTCGCGCCGGAGAACTGGCCTGCCTCGTGGGCCCGTCCGGTTCCGGCAAGACCACCCTCCTGAAATGCATCTCCGGGCTGATGGCCCCCACCGAAGGGGAGGTCATGCTGGACGGGAAGCGCGTGGCCGGGCCGCCGAAGAAGATGGCCGTGGTCTTCCAGGAATACGGCCGGTCCCTGTTCCCCTGGATGCGGGTCCGCGAGAACGTGGAACTGCCGCTCAAAAACCAGGGTGTGCCCAAGGGGGAACGGGACAGGCTTGTAGACGAGGCCCTCGAGGCGGTGGGCCTGTCCCACGTCCCCCGGTCCTACCCCTGGCAGCTCTCCGGCGGCATGCAGCAGCGCGTGGCGATCGCCCGCGCCATCGCGTACCAGCCTGAGGTGCTCCTGATGGACGAGCCCTTTGCCGCCGTGGACGCCCAGACCCGTGCCGACTTGGAGGACCTGATCCGCGCCATCTGGAAGAAGTTCGGGGTGACGGTGCTGTTCGTGACCCACGATATCGACGAGTCCGTCTACCTCGGCGAACGCGTCATCATCCTGTCGTCCTCGCCCACCGTGATCCAGGAGGACATCGTGATCGACCTTCCGGTGGACCGCGACCAGCTGGAGACGCGGTCCCTGCCCCGCTTCACCGAGCTCCGCCACCACGTCTACGAACAGATCCAGCTGGCCAAGAAGGGCCACCGCCCCGCGGCGGCAGTCACAACACCAGCCACCCGCCCGGGCCATACGGACGCCGCCTAGCCCTCACTGCACCAAACAAAACACCCCGCCACGGAGGAGTCCGCGGCGGGGTGTTTTGCGTGCTGGCTCAGGGCCGCAAGGGGGAATTAGCCCACCTTGTTGGCAGCTTCAGCGTCAGAAGCGGTGACACCGGCACCAAGGTTGGCGCGCAGCTTGGCGCCGAGGTCGGCGTCAACGTTGGTCCAGTACTGGATGGCGCGTTCCTTGATTTCAGGGGTCTTCACGCCGCCCACGGCACCGGTGATGGTATCGAGCAGGCGGGCCTTGGCGCCGTCGTCGAACACTTCACGGTACAGCGTGCCGGCCTGGACGAAGTCACCGTCCTCGGAACGGAGGGAGTGCGCGGAGAGCGTCAGCTCGCCGTCGTTCTCCCAGCCGCCGGCGGGGGATGCCGGCTCAACAGCCGCGGGGCCGCCCACGGAGTTCGGTGCGTACACCGGAACGGAGGGAGCGTTGAAGTGGAAACGCCCGGCGCCGTCCTGGCTGTAGTTGTTGACCTGGCTCTTGGGCTGGTTCACCGGGATCTGGGCGTGGTTGGTGCCCACGCGGTAGCGGTGTGCGTCGGCGTAGGAGAAGATGCGGGCCTGCAGCATCTTGTCCGGCGAAGCGGCGATGCCCGGCACGAAGTTCGACGGCGCGAAGGTGGCCTGCTCGATCTGCGCGAAGTAGTTCTCCGGGTTCTTGTTCAGCTCCATGGTGCCCACGTGGATCAGCGGGTAGTCAGCGTGCGGCCACACCTTGGTGAGGTCGAACGGGTTGAAGCGGTAGGTCTTGGCATCCTCGTAGGGCATGACCTGGACGTGCAGTTCCCAGGACGGGAAGTTGCCCTCGGCGATGTTTTCCTGCAGGTCGCGGATGTAGAAGTCCGCATCCGAGCCGGCCAGTTCCTCGGCCTGATCGCCGGTCATGGCCTTGACGCCCTGGTTGGACTTGAAGTGGTACTTGACCCAGAAGCGCTCGCCCTCGGCGTTGATCCACTGGTAGGTGTGCGAGCCGTAGCCCTGCATTTCCCGCCAGGAAGCCGGCAGGCCGCGGTCACCCATCAGCCAGGTGACCTGGTGTGCGGATTCGGGGGACAGGGTCCAGAAATCCCACTGCATGTCAGCGTCGCGCAGGTGGGTGCCCGGCAGGCGCTTCTGGGAGTGGATGAAGTCCGGGAACTTGATGCCGTCGCGGATGAAGAAGACGGGGGTGTTGTTGCCCACGAGGTCGTAGTTGCCCTCGGAGGTGTAGAACTTGACTGCGAAGCCGCGGGGATCGCGCCACGTGTCAGGGGAGCCGCTCTCGCCGGCGACGGAGGAGAAACGGATCAGCATGTCCGTGTCAACGCCCGGCTGCAGGAAGGCTGCCTTGGTGTACTTGGAAACGTCCGAGGTGGTCTTGAACGTACCGAAAGCGCCGCCGCCCTTGGCGTGCACTACGCGCTCCGGCACGCGCTCGCGGTTGAACTGCGCGAGCTTCTCGATCAGGTAGTGGTCAGTCAGGATGATGGCACCGTCGGCACCAACTGACTGGGAGTGCGCGTCGGACGTGACGGGGGCACCTGACTGGGTGGTTGAAATGGCAGTCATTGTTCTCCTATTTCTCTATTACTTGGTTACGTTCGGAAGGAAGTTTTTGGGACTGCTGGCAGTCCTGGCAGATGCCCTGGTACATGACGTCCGCAATCTGGATGGTCATAGGCTTCGCATTCTCATCCCAGTGCGGGGTGAGGCAGGGGGCGTGCCCGACGGCGCATTCAACGTCTTCCACGCGACCGCAGCTGATGCAGATGGCGTGGTGGTGGTTGTCGCCGACGCGCGTCTCGTACAGGGCGGGGGAGTGCGGGGGCTCGAAGCGTCGCAGCATGTGCAGGTCCGTCAGGTCCCCCAGGACCACGTAGACCGACTGTGCGGTGAGCTCCGGGAGCTCGGCACGGGCCGCGGCCAGGATGCTTTCCGCCGGTGAATGCGGGTGGTGTTCGACGGCGGCCAGCACGGCGAGCCGCTGCTTAGTCACGCGGCGGCCGTGGGCGCGCAGGGCGGCAGCCCATGCTTCGTGGCCGTCAAAGTGTTCCGTCATGCCTCTATTCAAGCACTTATTATGAGTTCATCACAATAAGGCTTGGCTAACTTTGGGTAACGCGAGGAATTCCTGCAGTGGATTGACGGATTCGCCCGCCGACCGGCCCAAGGCGTGGACCTCCAGCCGTCCCGGGCCCGGATCCGGCACCACACAACTGATGCCGGTCACCCCGCGGCGTTCCGTGAGACCCTGCAGCGAGGCGGCCAGTGCCAGCAGGTGTCCGGGCGTGAGCCCGGCGTCCTCAGACGCCGGGGACAGGGGCGCCGGGGACAGGACCGTATGGTGGGGTCCGGCCATCACCGCGGGCGGAACCGCGACAATCCCGGGCAAAGGGCCCTCCGCTGGCGGGGAGGACTCTCCTGATCGCTCCTCAGCCGAGCGCCGCAGGGCTGCGCGGAGGCCGCCGTCGTACATTTCGAGCTTGTCCTCAGCGGTGGGCACGCGGCGCTGGGTGGGAAGCAGCAGCTGTTCGCCAGGGGTGACCGGCTCGCCGTCCCAACGCCCGAACAGATGGAAAGTGGGCGTGGAAGATTCCACTTCAGGCTCGCCGATGGCTGCTCCGATCGGGTGCCACTGGTGCGCAAACACCACCGTGCAGCGCGTGGCACCCAGTACCCCGGCGAGGGCCTGACGAGCGGCTTCATGGCAGAGCAGCCAGTCGGCGGCGGAACGCAGGTCAAAGGCGATGGCAGGGTTGGTGAGCCGGATGAGCACATGGCCGGGGGTCAGTGCGGTCCGCGGCCGGACAACCTCCCAGATCTCCGATGCGTAAAGAAGCCGCCTGGACATACTCATGAGCCACTCCCTTCCCCGCCTGAGGATACCAAGCGTGGGGGACATTCCGGACGGGCCCGTCCACATTAGGGTTGCGGGGTGGGGAAATTACTCGCTGACATCACGCCGCTGCGGGAGAGCCCTGCCTTCCGCCGGCTCTGGCTGGGGTCCGCTGTGGCCGCCGTGGGCAGCCAGTTGACGCTGGTGGCCGTCAGCCTGGAGGTTTACCGGCTGACGCAGGACAGCTTCTACGTGGGCCTGCTGGGCGTCTTCGCGCTGGTGCCGCTGGTGTTCGGCGGCCTGCTCGGCGGGTCCATCGCCGATGCCCACAACCGCCGGACGGTGGCGCTCACGGCCACCTCCGTCCTGTGGCTCACGACAGGCATGATCGCGCTCCAATCCTGGCTGCAGCTGGGAAACGTCTGGGTCCTGTACCTTCTGGTGGCACTGCAGAGCGGCGCCCAGTCCATTAACCAGCCTGCCCGAAGTGCCATCATCCCCACCCTGATCCGGAAGGAAATGCTTCCTGCAGCTAACGCGCTCAGCATGATGTCGTTCGGACTGGCCATGACGGTGGGCCCGTTGCTGGCAGGGGTTCTGGTGGCCTGGGTGGGCTTCGGCTGGACCTACACCATTGATTTCATCTGCTTCGCTTTTGTGCTGTGGGCCATTTTCCGGCTGCCGTCGATCCCGCCCTCGGGGAAAGCCGGCCGGGCGGGCCTACGGTCTGTCATCGAAGGGTTCCGGTTCCTGGGCACCCGGCCCAACCTGCGGATGACTTTCATTATCGACCTCATTGCGATGATCCTCGCCCAGCCGCGGGCACTGATGCCGGCTATCGGTGCGCTGATGATCGGCGGCGGTGAAGCTACGGTGGGCATCCTGCTGGCGTCCACCGCCGTGGGCTCCTTCCTCGCCGGCCTGTTCTCCGGACCGCTGGGCCGGGTCCGGTGGCAGGGGAGCGCGGTGGTGTGGTCGGTGATGGGGTGGGGCGCGTCCATTGCGGGGTTCGGTCTGGTGGTGCTCCTGGCAGGCCGGACGGACGACGGCGGAGCCACCCTTTGGCTGCTGCCGGCAGCTTTGTGCTGTGCCTTGGCCGGCATCGCGGACTCCATCAGCGCCGTCTTCCGCCACACCATCCTGCAGGCCGCCACCCCTGACCACCTGCGCGGACGGCTGCAGGGCGTCTTCATTGTGGTGGTGGCCGGCGGACCCCGGGTGGGGGACCTGCTGGCGGGCGGCGGGACTAAGATTTTGAGTGAGGGCTGGGTCCTGCTCCTGGGCGGGGCGTTGTGCGTGCTGGTGGCCTGGTTGGCCGCGCAGCTGCAGCCGGGCTTCCGGAAGTACGATGCCCATAACCCGGTGCCGTAGGCCTTGCCTGTTGGGACGGCCCCGCCGGGGTGACATGGAGGAGCGGACATGCACAGGCATTACAACGGACTGAAAACTGCGGCGCTGTTCGGTGTGCTGTGGGCTGTGCTGCTGGGGCTGGGCGGCCTGATCGGGCTCAACAACCGCAGCTCGGCTCCTATCTGGATCATGGCGCTGGTGGGTGTGGCCACCACGGCGTACGGCTACTGGAACAGCGACAAGATCGCCATCCGCTCCATGGCTGCCTACCCCGTCACCGAGGCCCAGGCGCCGCAGCTGTACCAGATTGTCCGGGAGCTCTCCGTCCGTGCCAACCAGCCGATGCCTCGGATCTACCTCTCGCCCACGATGAATCCGAATGCGTTCGCAACAGGCCGGAACCCTAAAAATGCGGCGGTCTGCTGCACCGAGGGGATCCTCCAGCTGCTCGATGCCCGGGAGCTTCGCGGCGTCCTGGGGCACGAGCTGATGCATGTGTATAACCGGGACATCCTGACGTCCTCGGTCGCAGCCGCCGTGGCCGGCGTGATCACCTCCGTTGGCCAGATGCTGCTGTTTTTCGGCGGCGACCGGCGCAACTCCAACCCGCTGGCCATGATTGCCATGGCGCTGCTGGCGCCGTTTGCGGCCTCGCTGATCCAGCTCGCCATCTCGCGGACCAGGGAGTACGACGCCGACGAGGACGGTTCGCAGCTCACCGGCGATCCGCTGGCGCTCGCCTCCGCCCTGAACAAGATTGAGCAGGGTGTGCGGATTGCGCCGCTGCCGCAGGACCAGAAGCTGGTCAATACCTCGCACCTGATGATCGCCAGCCCCTTCCGCGGCGGCGCCATGACCAAACTGTTTGCCACCCATCCGCCCATGCGGGAGCGCATTGCCCGGCTGGAGCGGATGGCGGGCCGGCCGCTGCGGTGACGTTCCCCGGTACCCCCGGTGCCGCCGTCGTCCGCGTTGAGGACACCGGTCCGGGCTCAGGACGCACAAACGGGCTGGGGACACCAGAGTTCAGGTGTCCCCAGCCCGTTTCCGTGTCCTGGCTGTGTGCTAGCTGCGGAAGTTGACGAACTGCAGGTCGGCCTCGTCAAAGTCCTTCAGCAGTGCCATCACGGACTGCAGGTCATCGCGGGACTTGGACGAGACACGGAGTTCGTCGCCCTGGATCTGTGACTTGACGCCCTTCGGCCCTTCGTCGCGGATCAGCTTGTTGATCTTCTTGGCCAGGTCCTGCTCGATGCCTTCCTTGATGGTGGCTTCCAGGCGGAATTCCTTGCCGGAGGCGAACGGCTCGCCGGTGTCCAGGGACTTCAGCGAGATGCCCCGGCGGATCAGCTTGGACTGGAGCACGTCCAGCACAGCAAGGACGCGTTCCTCGGAGTTGGCCTTCATCAGGATCTTCTCGCCGCTGAAATCGACCTCGGCGCCTACACCCTTGAAGTCGTAGCGCTGGACAAGTTCCTTCTGCGCCTGGTGCAGTGCGTTGGCTACTTCCTGCTTGTCCACTTTGCTTACGACATCGAACGTTGACTCGCCTGCCATGACTCTCCTTTGTGCTGATGGATGCCCTGAAATGCCTCTGCAGGGCGTGGATCTCTGCATTCCAGCCTAATACGGATCGGCTGCGAGGGTACCGCGGCGCCGGCGCGCGATTCACAGTTCCCTCCTAGCGGACGCACTGCGGGAACGAAGCCGGACGGGGAAGAGTTGAACCAGTTGGAAGAAGTACGAAAGGGAAGCAATGCAGAACAACGCCGTCCGTTACGTCACCCGAACCACCGCCGCTGCCGCCGGGGCAGTTGCCACCGCTGCCACCTCAGTCGCCGCTGCAGCCCTGGCAGGCTCCATCATCTTCAGCCCCGTACCGGACGCGTCTGCCCGGATGCATGGCATCAGCGAGGACCTGAAGCGGGCGGTCGAGCTGAACCAGATCACCGAGGAGCAGGCCCTGAGGTTCGAGGCACGGTTGGCGGGCCGTATTCTCGGCGACGTCTGATTCCTTTGTTTTTCCCGGATTTGCAGGGGTTTTGAGCCCATTTTCGATGGCGAGGAGGCTCGATTCGATTCTTCGGCAGAAGTTCTGTAAAGTTGTCTTGCCCGCGGTTACTGGAAGCGGAACGGCCCGGAAACGGACGTTCCACAGACTGCATCAGCGGGTACTTCTTTTGAAGTTCGGCAGATTACCCGAGCGGCCAAAGGGGGCTGACTGTAAATCAGCTGGCAACGCCTACGGGGGTTCGAATCCCTCATCTGCCACCCTTGGAAAAGCCTCCGGAACCACCAGGTTCCGGAGGCTTTTTTGTGCCTTGGATCAGGGGCCGGCTGGAATGCGCGGGGTCAGTGCAAACGAGCCTGGGATTTGTGCCGTGACAGGCCTGCCGGAGGAGGGGGAAATCAGGGGAGGAACCGTCGTCGACAGGTGCTCCGGGCCGGGCGTAGTCTGGCAGCATCGGCGCATGTGCCCCGATGCCTTGCGTCGATACACCAATCGATGAAGGAGAACCGATGAGTGCAGTACGTGAATTTATGACGACGGACGCGCGGTGTATCAAGGAAGACCAGACGCTCGAAGACGCCGCACGCATGATGCAGGACCTGGATTGCGGATCATTGCCGATCTGCGGCGATGACGGCAAATTGAAGGGCATGATCACCGACCGCGACATTGTGCTCAAGTGCGTCGCCGCCGGACACAACCCCCGCGAGATGATGGCCCGCGAGCTCGCCTCCGGCAAACCCCACTGGGTCGACGCGGATGCAAGTGTTGATGACGCCATCGAAATTATGGAACGGCACCAGGTCCGGCGCCTCCCGGTCATTGCCGACCACAAACTGGTTGGCATCCTCAGTCAGGGTGACATCGCACGCAACTACACCGAGGAGCGTGTAGGTGAACTGGTGGAGCACATTTCCGAGCGCCACCACATGTCGGCCTAGCTAACACTAAAAGGCTCTGTGCGCGGCTCCCTGCCTTAATGGCCGCGAACCGGGCACAGGCCGAGGAACGGGGCCTGGGAGCAGTTCAGCTCCCAGGCCCCGTCGTTCCGCTTCGCCCCCGTTCCAGCGCGGGCGTCGTTCCAGCGCGGGCGTCGTTCCAGCGCCGGGCGTCGTGGCGCGGGATGCTCAGTTCAGCGCGATCAGCAACATCTGGCTGGTCCCAGGGATGCAGGTCTGCAGGATCGCCCGTGGGAAACCGCCAAAGACCCGGATGACGTCGTTCGTGGTGCCGGGATTGGGTACCTGGCCCCTCGCCGTTGCCGTGTACGTGCCATAGCCGGGGATACTGACAGTTTCACCCACGGCGATGCCGGAGAACCGCGCCCAGCCGCCACAGAAGTCGTGTTCGGTGATGAACAGCGAATAGCCGTCATTGGGCGTGTAATGGATCGGGCCGATGCAGGCGTCCACCATGGACTGGCCGCCGGCGCCCGCAACGTAGATCGTCCGGACAGGCGGCGCGGCCGGTACCACGGGAGCCGGCGCAGGGGCAGGGGCAGGAGCGGCGGCCGCCACTGGCGCGGCCGCAGGCACCGGCGCCGGGGCAGGAGCAGCAGCTGGTGCAGGTGCCGGGGCTGCGACGGCCGGACCCGTCAGCTTGAGGACCTGGCCGGGAACGATGGTGCTGTAACCGCCAAGGCCGTTGGCGGCAAGCATCGCGTTCATATCCACGCCATGCCTGGCCGCGATCGACCCTACAGTGTCACCGGACGCAACGGTGTAGAGGTTGGTGTCGGCCGCCGGTGGCGCTTCAGGAGCCGGCGGTGCCTCAGCCGGCGGGGCCGCTGGAGGTGGAACTGCGGCGGCATCGGCAGCGCCTGCCTGGACCGCGCCCAGGTAAGGGTCATCCAACAGTGCCGGGGCGAGCGGCCGGGCCACGCGCACAATTGGCGGGTCCGCCGTCGTAATGGCACCCGCCGGGGCAGGTGCTCCGGGGGTTGTAGCTATGGGTCCTGCCAATGATGCAACGGTGACGGAGGCGACCACGACGGCGCTCGCCATGCCTGCCCACAGCTTGTTGTTGACTGGTTTACGGCCTGGGGTGAGTCGGTGCGGGGATTCGGATGTGTTGAGAGGCGACTGTTCCATGGCTGGGGCCCATCGTGGGTCGGCCCGGCAAGAGGGTTGTTGCGGCGGTGCCACTGTCTCCGGATGCTGGACGGATCAAAGATTGACGCGAGCGCAGTGGCTGGTTGAAGCCAGCACTGCGCTCGCACGATGGGCCCGTATACCCAGAAAATACGGATTTCCCTTATGGAGCGGCATCATCGACCCAGCTTTGGAAGATGCGCCTGCACTTGTAGACCCCCAGGGAATCCAAGTATGAGTCTTCCAATGCTCCGAATGCACGAATAAGGGATACCCAACTATTCGTTCTGGCTACCTAATCTGGCGGCGGCCTGTTGTCAGGAGGAACGGGGATCCTTGAGCTCGGCCAGCTCGCGCCGCAGTGCTGCGATCTCCGACACCAGGTCAGCCAGCTCGGCCCGGACCGGTTCCTCGGCGGACTCCGCGGCAGCCTCGGTGGATTCTTCTACGCGCTGGACCAGCCAGGAGGCGATGGACGCTGTGACCACGCCCAGCACGGCTATGCCGCTCATCATGAGGGCCGCTGCCACCATGCGGCCGATGGGCGTCACGGGGTACATGTCGCCGTAACCCACGGTCGTGATGGTGGTGACGGCCCACCACACAGCGTCACCGAACGTCAGGATCTTGGCGTCGGGCGCTGACTGTTCAACGTCCAGCACCGCCAGCGCTCCCACAAAAACCAGGAGTGCAGCTGAGCCGGCCACATACGTGACCACGCGGCCGCGGAGGGTCTCCCCGACAGTGCGGTGCAGCACGGAGAGCAGGGTCACCAGCCGCAGGAGCCTGAGCGGGCGGAAGAACGGGAGCGCCACGATGAGGAGCTCGTGCAGGTTCCAAAGAAACCAGCGGCGGCGGTCTTCCGCGAGCCACAGATTGGCCGCGTAATCCAGCGCGAAGATCCCCCAGGTCAGCCACATCACCGTCTCGAGCCATCCCGCGCCGCTGCTCTCAACGCGGCCCACCACCTGCCACGCGTAGGCCGCCAGGAACACCAGTGCCGTCCCCATCAGCGGCCACTCGGCAAGATCCCGGTAGCGTTGTTGCGTCATTTTCCACATCCTACGCGGCTTCCAAATACTCGGGCTTGCCACAAAGTTACCGACGGGTAACATGATGGGATGCACCTGCTTCTGCGCACACTCCTGATGCTGTTCACATCCACCCGCCGTTCCCCGCTGACCATCTGGGACACCTCGTCCCTGCCGCTGCGGGTCCTGCCCACGGACATCGACATCGCCATGCACGTCAACAACGGCATGTACTTCTCCCTGATGGACCTGGGCCGGTTCGACCTTATGGTCCGCAGCGGCGTCTGGAAAAGAATGCGCCGGCGGGGCTGGAGTCCGGTGGCGGCGGGGGAGACAATCGCCTTCCGGAAGTCGCTGCAGCTCTGGCAGCAGTACACCATCGAAACGAAGATCATTGGCCTGGACGCCAAGGCCATCTACTTTGAGCAGCGCATGGTGTCCGACGGCGAGATTTACGCCCGTGCCTACATCGCCACCCGCCTGGTCAACAAGGGCAAGCCTGTCAGCCAGGAGGAGATCCTGCGGGAGTTCGGCAACCCGCCTGCCGATCTGGTGCTCCCGGAGTGGATCCACGAATGGCGGGAGACCAACGCCCTGCCGGGCAGCCGGACCCCCGCGCCGCACCTGTGGGACGCCACGGTCTGACGTCCGGGCGCGCGCGAGCCGCCGGCGATCCGCGACCGGCCTGCACAACTCAGGCGCCGACGTCGCGCCTGTCTACAGCGAAGGCCGCCACAGCAACCAAGGCCGCCGAGATGCCCCAGATCCACCCCGCCGCAGCCCAGTCGGCACCGTTGGCCACCGGCGAGTTCCCGTACGCCCAGTGGTACGGGCTCAGGTTCAGCAGCCACTCGACATCCGGGCTCTGCCTGCCGACGGCGTTGAAGACATACCCCAGAACGCCCACGGCCGCACCCGCCGCGAGACCGTAGGTCCGCCGGCCGGACACGGCACCGCCGCACAGTGCTGCGGTTCCGGTCAGCAGCGCCAGCCCGGCGAAGAGCACGGCTGCGCCAAAGAGGTTCTCCGGCACGATATCCAGCTCGGCAGAATCGTTCAGCGCCCGGACCAGTACAAAGACCAGCGCAGCGAGCAGGACCACCCTCAATACCAGGGACAGTGCGCGTTCCAGTACCACCTGCACGCGGGTCACACCGTGGGCGAGGGTGAGCTCAAGCTGGCCGGACTCCTCGTCGCCGCCCACCGCCGCAGCACCCCATCCCACCGAGGCGATAGTCATCAGGACGAACCCGAGCAGGCCAAAGAGCGTCGCCTGGGTATAGCCCGGGCCGGTGGCGATCTGGTCGTAGTTCAGTGCCTTGGTCATCTCGGCCGGGAGGGCGTTCATCAGGTCCTCCATCTGCGCGCTCCCGCCGATGGACGGGTACAGCGGCAGGTACAGGAACACGGCAGCAGCCATCCCGGCCGCCCAGGCGAGCGTGGAGCGCCAGCTGTCGAAGAACGCACGGCGAAACAGCGGCAGGGCGGTGCTCACCGGGCCTCCTTGGAACGCGAATCTCCGGGCATCGAATACATCTGCAGCACCGATTCCTCAAGGTCGGGCTCCTCCAGGACCAGGTCCTTCAACTGCAGCGTCGCCAAGGCCTTGACCAGCGGCTGGATGGCACCCTCCAGCGTGGCGGACAGGGTGAGGGTGCCGTTGGACTCCAGTACCTCCACGTGCCCGACGCCGGGTACCCCACGCAGCAGCGCACCGGCGTCGTGCGCTGTGATGCCGTTCGCCGTCAACCGCAGGTGCCGGACCGCGCCTTCCCGGAGCCCGCTGACGGACTCCACCGCGATGATCCGGCCGTCGCGGAGGATGGCCACGGTGTCCGCCGTCTGCTGGACTTCGCTGAGCACGTGGGAACTGAGGAAAATGGTCTGCCCCTGGTGCTGTGCTTCGCGCACCATGGCATGGAATTCCTGCTGGACCAGCGGATCCAGCCCGCTGGTGGGCTCATCGAGGACCAGAAGCTCGGGATGGTGCATGAAGGCCTGGACCAGGCCGAGTTTCTGCTTGTTGCCCTTGGACAGCTTGCGGGTGTGCCTGTCGAGGTCCAGTCCCAGCCGTTCGGCCAGCGCGTCGATCCGGCCCGGAGGCACCGGGCCGGAGATGGCCTCATAGTGGGAGAGCAGTTTCCGGCCGGTCACGCGGCCCTCAAGGAACAGTTCGCCGGGCAGATAGCCGATCCTGCGTCGAAGCTCCGGGCCTCCCAGCCGCGGGTCCTTGCCCAGGACGCGGACCTCACCGGACGTGGGGCGGATGATGTCCAGCAGGCAGCGCATGGTGGTGGTCTTGCCGGCGCCGTTCGGGCCGATCACGCCGAACACGGAGCCACTTTCGACAACGAAATCAACCCCGTGGAGCACCTCGCGGCGGCCGAATTTCTTGGTAAGGGACCTGGTGGAAATAGCCTGGGCCATAGTCCCTCCTGTGTGCGGCAGTCAGCGGCTGATGCCCCTACGTTAGGCCCCGTGCCGCCCGCTGTACACGGCACCGCAGCGGATATTCCCGATGACGCGGGCAGCGAACAGGGCCTTCGCGGCCGGGACATCCGCCCGGGCCTCGCGTACCGTTGACATCATGGCAACCGTAGACATCACAGGTGAACAGTTCGCATCGACCATCGAAGGCAACGACATTGTCCTGGTGGACTTCTGGGCTGAATGGTGCGGCCCCTGCAAGCAGTTCGGGCCCACGTACAGCGCCGTGTCGGAGAAGCACTCCGACGTCCTGTTCACGAAGGTGGACACCGAGGCCGAACAGCAGCTCGCCGCCGAGGCAGGCATCACGTCCATCCCCACGCTGATGGCCTTCCGCGAAAAAGTCCTGGTATTCTCCCAGCCCGGTGCCCTGAACGCCCAGCAGCTGGAGCAGGTTGTGGACGCCGTCAAGGCCCTGGACATGGACGAGGTCCACGCCCACGTGGCGCGCTCGCAGGCGGAAGCCGCAGCAGGATCCCCGGCCGGTGCAAAGACTTCCGGACCGCAGGACGGCACGCAGATCCCCGGAGCATAGCCCCTTAAACATCGATTGCTCCGTAGGTGCCTTTTTGATCGTTCAAAACGGCAGTTACGGAGCAATCGATGGTTAAGGCGAGGGTTAGATGCGCTCGACCTTCACGGGCTCGGCCAGCAGCGCGCTCAGCGATTCGTTGAGGTCCTGCACAGCGATGCCTTTGGAGTGCTTCTCGAGGTCTTCCTCGGACGCCCACTGTTCGGTGAGGACCAGCTTCTCCTCGGTGGCTTCGGTCAGCTCGTAGCGGATGCAGCCGGGCTCGTTCACCACCTCGTCGATGGCGATTTCCAGGGCGAGCTTCACGCGGAAGAACTCGCCGTCGTTGGGGATGAACGTTGCCTGCAGGTCGATGGGTGCACTCATGGATTTCACAATACCGGGCCGCACGCCGCTGGCCCGTCCGGTTTACGCCCGGACACCCCCCTGTTGCGCTGCTCTTGTGCTTTCATTGCCGGGGGCCAGTTGGTAGCGTGCCACCATGCGCGCTTACACAGCCGGGGACACTGACGTTCCGCTACTCGAAGAGACCATCGGCGAGAATTTTGAGCGGGTGGCAGCAGAGTTTCCCTTCCACGACGCGCTGATCGAGGCGGCGGCAGTGCCGGGCGGGGACGCCCGCCGCTGGAGCTACACCAAGATGAACGACGACGTCGATCGCCTGGCGCGTGCGCTCCTCGCCTCCGGTGTTGCCAAGGGGGACCGTGTGGGCATCTGGAGCCCGAACTGCGCCGAATGGACCCTCCTGCAGTACGCCACTGCCAAGGCCGGGGCCATCCTTGTGAACGTGAACCCCGCCTACCGCAGCCACGAATTGGAATTCGTGGTGAGGCAGAACAGGATGCGGGTGCTGGTGGCCGCACCGTCAGACCGGAACAGCGATTATGTGGGCATGGCCCGGCAGGCGCTGGCCGGCTGCCCGGACCTTCAGGAGCTGGTCTTCCTGCCGGACCACTTGGTGGAAGGGCTCGACGCCGGCGACCCCCAAAGCGATCAAGAGCTGACGTACGCCGAGCTGCTCAAGCGGGCTGACGCCGTCGGGCATTCCGGCCTGAAGGCGCGGATGGCGGAACTGGGCCCGCACGATCCCATCAATCTGCAGTACACGTCCGGGACCACCGGGTTCCCCAAGGGCGCAACGCTGACGCACCACAACATCCTGAACAACGGCTACTCCATCGGCGAACTGCTGGGCTATACCGAGCACGACAGGGTGGTGATTCCGGTGCCGTTCTACCATTGCTTCGGGATGGTGATCGGGAACCTGGCTGCCCTCAGCCATGGCGCCGCCACCATCATTCCCGGCCGCGGCTTCACCCCGGCGGCTGCGCTGGAGGCCGTCCAGGACTTCGGCGGGACATCCCTGTACGGTGTGCCCACCATGTTCATCGCCGAGCTGGCTCTGCCGGACTTCTCGTCCTACGACCTGTCCACGCTCCGCACCGGGGTCATGGCCGGATCCGTGTGCCCCGTCGAGGTCATGAACCGGGTGATTGCGGAGATGCACATGGTGGATGTGGCCATCTGCTACGGCATGACCGAGACCTCGCCGGTGTCCACCATGACAAGGAAGGGCGACACCATGCGGCAGCGCACCGAGACTGTGGGGCGCACCATGCCGAACCTGGAAAGCAAGATTGTGGATCCCGGCTCGGGCGAAGTCCTGGAGCGCGGGGAGATCGGCGAGCTCTGCACCCGCGGCTACGCCGTGATGAAGGGCTACTGGGACCAGCCGGACAAAACCGCGGAAGCCATCGACGCCGACGGGTGGATGCACACCGGCGACCTCGCCCGGATGGACCAGGACGGCTACGTGGTCATCGAAGGCCGGATCAAGGACATGGTGATCCGGGGCGGCGAAAACATCTACCCCCGCGAGATCGAGGAATTCCTCTTCACCCATCCCGCCATCCAGGACGTGCAGGTGATTGGCGTCCCGGATGACACGTACGGCGAAGAACTGATGGCCTGCATCATCCTCAAACCCGGGGCGGAACCACTGGACACGGCTGCCGTCGCCGAATTCTGCCGCGGGAAACTGGCGCACTACAAAATCCCGCGCTATGTGGACGTCCGCGAAAGCTTCCCGATGACTGTCTCCGGGAAGATCCGCAAGGTGGAGATGCGCGAGGAAGCAGTGGCCCGCCTCGGGCTTTGACCCGCCGTTTCCCTGGTCGAACCAGGGCCGCTACAACTTACTTCGGCTGCGACACGAGATCGAAAAGAACTTCCTTGTCGCAGATCGAGGTCACTTTGATGGTGTAGCCGTTGTGTGTGGCCTCAGAGCCCACTTCCATGCCGTCGTAGAACACGGGCGCCGGGTCAGGGGCGTCGGCGGCGATGGAAATGTTTGCCGTCGGGGGCGTCGCGTCCACCTTGGTTCCGGCCAGCCCAATGCGCGGCGTAAACTCCCTGCCCTGCCCCGAGTGCGGGAGCGGTGGTGTGGATCCATTTATCGACGGGACAATCCGGTACGCGCCGGATCCGGTGCAGCTGCTGGTGGTCACGGTGGACTCCTGTGAGGTGGGAGGGGTGGTCGGTTCTGCCTGGGGGCCGGCGCTACATGAGCTGATGGTGAGCAGCGCGAGCGTCACGGCCGCCGGCATGGCTGCCTGTCGGAGCAGACGCATCAGCCTGCCACCGATGCGTTCTGGTACTGCTGTTCAAACTGCTCTTTGGTGATGGACAGGATGGGGTAGTGCTGACTCCAGGGGTTTTGCAGAAGGAGGTTTCCCTGCTCGTCCTGACCTGTCACAAAGTAGGCATGACCGGTGAAGTATCCCTTGGGTGCGCCGTCGGGCAGATCACCAAGAGTGGTTACCAGGGCAGGACGTCCTTCCTCGGCTGCTTTCCAGAGGCTTTCAGCATCTTCCGTCTGTTCGACGTCCAGCCCCGCCAGGTACTTGAAGGCGTCGGGCCCCCAGTTTCCTTCGATGGCCTTGTAGTTGCCGGGTCCATGGGCAATGTCGGGCGGAGCACCTGGAGGTGTGCCGTCCCGGGCGTCATCTTCCGTGTACACCTGCGCGAGGGCTTTTTCAATGTAGGCAGGCCAATTCCCATTGTCACCGGGCAGGGCGCCCTTTTGGTCTCCGGCCTCGTTGGCCGGAAGATCGGTGGTCACGGTCACCCACTGTTCCTGGCCTTGGGAATCGAACAGCTTGACGGAGACAGTGCCGTTTCCGTTGTCGGTCACGTGGTTGCGGGCCCACTCTGAGTCCGCGTTGATCATGGCGCCGGCAGCGGACAGAACTACGCAGTCGCCGTATCCCGTCTGGCGGATGTCGTCCTTGCCGGGGTGCAGGCCGATCACGGGCGCAGTAGGTTCCAGCCAGTCATTCGTTGTGCTTCCCTTGGCACCTCCCGGCCGGGCAGCGTCACCCATGGATTCGCCGTTTGGCTGCGCCCACGGGATCAGTCCCGTCAGGCGGTCCACCTGTTCGGCGGAGGCCTTGGACAGCAGCTGGTCCAGCAGTTGGTGTCTCTCGAAGGGCGTGGTGCCCTCCCGGTTGAACAGACCTTTGCCGTCCGAGGCGGACCCCTCGGCCAACTTTCTTAACTCGTTGTCCGACAGCGTCTTGAGGAATTGGTCCAGCTGGGCAGGTTTCAGGGCAGCAAGGGCATCGCGGAGTTCATTGACGTCCCTGTCGTTCCCCTCGAAGAAGTCGTTGTTATCTCCGGCGTCCCGGACAAGGTCCTGCAGCTTCTTCAGTTCTTCGCCGCTGAGGTCCGCGTGTCCTTTGTCCGGGTGGCGGGGAACCGAATGATCCGGTCGGTCGAATAGCCCGTCGAAGGTTCCGGCGTTCCGGCCGGCGCTCCCGGCTGTGCCGTGCACAGCGCCGCCTTGGCTGCTGCCGGCGCCGCTGGCCTTATCCTGCTCGTCTGCGTGTAGGGCCACGGCCTTGCCGGCGGCGGCAAGGGCCTCCACGACTTTCGCCAACAGGGCGCTGTGTGTCCCTTCCCAGTCGCGGCGGAAGCGGTCGGCGTCGGAACCTTTCCACGGTGTGGAGCCGCGCACTTGCCGGGACAGCGCACTCTGAGTTGACATCAGCCTCGCGGACGAGGTGCTGAGTTGTTTGCGAGTGCCCGGAGTTGGACCACGTCGGCCCCATAGATGCCTGCCACTATTCCCCCAAAGTGCCGTTGCTGCGTCTCAGGAAGCCTACGACACGACGCCGGGGAAAGGGATGGGCAGAACTGCCCCGGCCGTCGTCAGCTGATGTTCCGGTTGATGGCCCGCACGCCAACTACAAGTCCGACGGCGGCCGTCGCCGCTGCGGCGAGCAGGCCCAGGAGGGTGTCTGTCCCGACACTCCCGGCGAACAGTTCCCGCTCGGCGTTGACCAGGTAGGTCAGGGGATTGAACAGGCTGGCCGTCTTCATCCAGTCCGGTCCGGCCTCGATGGGCAGCATGATGCCGGACAGGATCATCAACGGGAAGAGCAGCGTCTGCTGGACGCCCCAGAAGATCCACTCCTTGTTCTGCGAGACCAGCGCCAAAGCGTAGGACAGCGCGCCGAGTCCGATGCCGAAGATCCCCAGGATCACCAGGCCGAACAGCACGTGCAGGGGATGGAAGACGAACCCGAACGGGATGCAGACCAGGGCAATGAGCAGGCCCTGCACCACCAGCGGAGCCCACTCCTTCAGGGCCCGGCCGATCATCAGCGAGGAGCGGGACAACGGCGTGGCAAGAATCCGCTCGTAGGAACCCGTCATGAGCTCGTACTGCAAATTGGAACCGGTCATGGACGTGCCGAACAGGGCGATCATCACCACCACGCCGGGCAGGAACCACTGGAGGGTGGACTGCCCGCCGAACGCCGGTGCGCCCACAGCCGCGCCTAAAAGCGGCCCGAACAGCCCCAGGAACACAAGCGGCTGGAGCAGCGAAAAGACCAGCGAGAACGGGTCGCGGAGCGGCAGCAGCATCTCCCGCCAGAACACGTATTTGGTGTCCCGGAGAACCTGGCCGAGGCTCGGTTTTTCCACGCTCTCAAAACTGCTCTGGACAGCCATCAGCGGTTTGCTCCTTCCCGCAGGTTGCGGCCGGTGAGCTCCAGGAACACGTCATCCAGCGTGGGCGGCTTCAGTTCCAGTGACTGTGCGGGAGCGCCGGCGTCGTGCATTTCCTTCAGCAGCGCCGGCGCCAGCCGGGCGCCCTCGGTGAGCCGGAGGCGGAAGCGGACCACGCCGTCGTACACGTTTTCGTTGATCTCCCCGCCCGCGGCGGCCCGCCCCAGCAGCCCGCGCACGCTCCTGGCCGAGTCCGCCGCCACCTCGACGGCGAGCAGGTCGCCGGCCAGGTTGGCCTTCAGCCTGGCTGCGGTGTCGTCGGCGATGATCTGGCCGTGGTCGATCACGATGACGCGTTCGGACATCAGGTCCGCTTCGTCCATGTAGTGCGTGGTCAACACGATGGTGGTGCCGTGCTCGGACCGCATCCGCATGATGTGCTCCCAGAGGTTGGCCCGGTTCTGCGGGTCCATGCCGGTGGACGGCTCGTCGAGGAAGAGGAGCCGCGGCGAGTGCATCAGGCCCAGGGCAACGTCCATCCGCCGGCGCTGCCCGCCGGACAGCTTGACCACGGTGCGCTTGGCGAGGTCGGCCAGGTCCAGGGACGTCAGCAGTTCCTGGGCCCGGGCGGTGGCATCGGTGGTGTTCATGCCGTAGAAGCGGCCCTGCATCACCAGTTCATCAATGACCCGGAAGCTGTGTCCGCCGCCGTTGCCCTGGCCGATGTAACCGATCCGGGCGCGCACCCCGGCAGGGTCGGCAGCGACGTCAACGCCTGCTACGGTGGCCGAGCCGGAGGTGGGTCTGAGCAGTGTGGTCAGCATTCTGAGGGTGGTGGATTTCCCTGCACCGTTCGGGCCGAGGAAGGCCACAAGCTCGCCGGGGGCAACATCGATGTCGACGCCCTTGACGGCCTCCACCGTTTCCTTCTTGACCACGAAGGTCTTGGTCAGTTTGTCAGTGTGGATCATGCGTGACTCCAGAGGGTGCGGAATTCCGGGGCTCTGGTGCAGCCTCCATGGCGCCACGCTATACCGTCCTGCCGGGGCGAGTCCATGACAAATTCGTCAGTGCCGGCGGTGGTCCTGGATGGTCATCCGCGGCCCGAAGGTGGGTTTGCGGAAGCCGCTGAGTCCGATCATCCGCACCACCCGCTGACGGTGGCCTCTCCACGGCTCCAGCAGCGCCAGCATCCCGGCGTCGTCCGTCCGGCGACCGGTCAGGGCAGCGCCCACATAGGCGGCGAGGTGGTAGTCGCCCACGGCGATGGAGTCCGGGCAGCCGTGGGTCCGTTGCACCACCTCGGCCGCGGTCCAGATCCCGATGCCGGGAATGACCTGCAGTTTTGCCGCCGCCTCAACGGGCGGCAGCGCGGCCAGCCGTTCAAGCGCGACGGCGGACCGCAGCGCCCGCATGACGGTCGCCGAGCGCTGCGGGCCCACTCCGGCCTGGTGCCAATCCCACGAGGGGATCCGCAGCCATTGCTCCGGCGTGGGCTGGACGCGGAGACCCTCGGGAGCGGCCGTGCCCGCTGCCGGCGCGGGAGCGCCAAAGCGGTACATCAGGTAGCGGTAGCCGCGGCGCGCTTCGATGACGGTGACCTTTTGCTCGAGGATGGTGGGCACGAGGCAGTCAACCATGCGTCCGGTGGAGGGCAGGCGGACAGCCAGGTTCCGGCGTCGGGCTTCACGGACCATACGGGGGAGGCTGGCATGGAAGGCCGGCTCATCAAAGGCTGCCCAGTCGTCTCCGGCACCCAGCAGCCGCGGCACGCCCGCGAGCCCGGCAGCAGAACCGGGGCCCCACGCCTGGGCATCCACGGCGCCATCGAAGACGCCGGCCGCTCCCGGACCCGCCGCAGCGGTGAGGCGCAGCGTGACCGGGCCATCCGGCGTTGTAAACGCCATCCACAGCCCGTCCGGCCGGAAGGAAAACGACGGATCGCCGGTGCCCCGCAGGAGGGTGCCGAGCGTCTGCTGCAGGCTGTAGGGGCCGTCCGGATGCCAGCGGAGCGACGCGTCCGCGGCGGCGGCCAGCCGGGCGGGTGCGTCAGCAATGGTCATGCATTCATCGTCCCACGGCGGGCTGACAATGAAGCTTACGGAGCCACTTACACACCGCCGGAGCCGGGACTAGACTCCAACATGTGGCGCGGGGCGTCCGCGCCTTCCCCTCGCATTCAAAGGAGCATGCAGTGGCTGGAGTCGTGCATTTCGAGATCCCCACAGAAAACAAGGAACGCGCCAACACGTTCTACGAAAGCGCATTCGGCTGGAATCTGGTCCCCATGCAGGGGATGGACTACACCAGCGCCATCACCACGCCGTCGGACGAACAGACAGGGATGCCCAGCACGCCCGGGGCGATCAACGGCGCCCTGTTCCCGCGTACGGACAGCCTCAAGACCCCCATCATCACCATCGACGTGGAGGACCTTGACGCTGCGCTGGCACAGGTCGAATCCGCCGGCGGGTCGGTAGCCCAGCCCAAGGACGCCGTTCCCGGCATGGGCTGGTACGCCTATTTCAAGGACACCGAAGGCAACATCATGGGCCTCTGGCAGACGGATTCCTCGGCGGGCAGCTGACCCCGGGGAAGGGCCCGCCGCGGCAGGCGGTAGCTTTGTAGGTATGAAGTACGCGCAGTCCGTCCTGGACCTCATCGGAAACACGCCGCTCATCAAGCTCAACCATGTGACGGACGGCATCAAAGCCACTGTCCTGGTCAAGCTGGAATACATCAATCCAGGCGGTTCCATCAAGGACCGCATCGCGGTGAAGATGATCGAAGAGGCCGAACGGACCGGCAAACTGCTGCCCGGCGGCACCATCGTTGAGCCTACCTCCGGCAACACCGGCGTTGGTCTGGCACTCGTTGCCCAGCAGAAGGGCTACAAGTGCATCTTTGTGGTGCCGGACAAGGTGGGCGAGGACAAGCGCGCCGTCCTCCAGGCATACGGGGCGGAAGTTGTAGTCACGCCCACCTCCGTGGCCCCGGACAGCCCGCAAAGCTATTACAGCGTCTCGGACCGGCTCGTCACCGAAATCCCGGGCGCCTACAAGCCGGACCAGTTCTCCAACCCGGCCGCTCCGCGCAGCCACTACGAGACCACCGGCCCGGAGATCTGGCGCGACACCGACGGCAGGATCACGCACTGCGTGATCGGCGCCGGCACCGGCGGCACCATCACCGGCACCGGCCGCTTCCTGAAGGAAGTTTCCGCTGACCGCCCCGAGGCGGACGGCGGCCGGGTCAGGATCATCGGCGCCGACCCCGAAGGTTCGGTCTACTCCGGCGGCACCGGACGCCCGTACTTCGTTGAAGGCGTCGGCGAGGACATGTGGCCGGCCAACTACGACAAGGCCGTGCCGGATGATGTCATTGCGGTCAGCGACGCCGAGTCCTTCGAGATGACCCGCCGCCTGGCCCGCGAGGAAGGGCTGCTGGTGGGCGGCTCGTCGGGCATGGCCGTGGTGGCTGCCCTGCAGGTGGCCAAGGACCTGCCGGAAAGCGCCGTGGTGGTGGTCATCCTGCCGGACTCCGGCCGCGGCTACCTTGCCAAGATCTTCAACGACCAGTGGATGCGTTCCTACGGCTTCCTGTCCGGCGGCGAGGAAGCGTCAGTGGGCGAGGTCATCAAGACCAAGAACGGCGAACTGCCGGACCTGGTGCATATCCACCCCAATGAGACCGTCCGCGATGTCATCAACATCATGAATGAATTCGGCGTCAGCCATATCCCGGTCCTCTCCCAGGAACCGCCCGTGGTGATGGGCGAGGTCCTCGGCGCCGTGGATGAGCGGACCCTGACGTCCAAGCTGTTCCGCGGCGAAGCGAAGCTGACGGACAAGATTTCCGAGCACATGGGGGAGCGGCTGCCGGTCATCGGCTCGCTGGAAACCATTTCCGCCGCCCGGGAGCTGCTCTCCGACGTGGACACCGTGATGGTGACCTTCGTTGGCGCCCCGGTGGGCATCCTCACCCGCCACGACCTCCTCGCCTACCTCAGCAACTAGCTTCGAAGGAGCACCATGACTGCCTCTGAAAACCAGGGCTTCAACACCCGCGCCGTCCACGCAGGCCAGGCCTTCGAGCCCCGCACCGGTGCCGTGGTCCCGCCCGTGCACTTCAGCTCCACCTACGCCCAGGACGGGATCGGCGGACTCCGCGACGGCTACGAATACGGCCGCGGCACCAACCCCACCCGTGATGCGCTGCAGGAGCAGCTCGCCGCGCTCGAAGGCGGCACCCACGCCTACTCCTTCAGCTCCGGCCTCGCGGCGGAGGACTCCCTGATCCGGGCGCTGACCCGGCCCGGGGACCACATCGTCCTCGGCAACGACGCCTACGGCGGCACGTACCGGCTCATCAGCCGCGTCCTTGGCGACTGGGGGATCGGCAACACCCCCGTGGACATGGCGGACCTGGACGCTGTGCGCACTGCCGTGGCGGCGAACAAGACCCGCTTCGTGTGGGTGGAGACCCCCTCCAACCCGCTGATGAAGATCACCGACATTGAGGCACTCGCCAAGGTGGCGCACGACGCCGGGGCCCTCCTCGTGGTCGACAACACCTTCGCGTCGCCCTACCTGCAGACCCCGCTCGCCCTGGGTGCCGACGTTGTGGTCCACTCCACCACCAAGTACATTGGCGGCCACTCCGACGTAGTGGGCGGCGCAATTGTGGTCAAGGACGCGGACCTCGCGGAAAAGATCGGCTTTGTCCAGTTCGCCGTCGGCGCGATTTCCGGCCCGATGGACGCCTTCCTCACCACCCGCGGCCTGAAGACGCTCGGCGTGCGCATGGACCGGCACAGCGACAACGGCCAGGCCGTGGCCGAATGGCTGCTCGAGCGCCCCGAGGTGGAGGCCGTCCTGTACCCGGGCCTGCCGTCGCACCCCGGCCACGATCTGGCCAAAAAGCAAATGAAGAAGTTCGGCGGCATGGTGTCCGTCCAGTTCAAGGGCGGCGAAGCAGCGGCCCGCACCGTGGCCGAGAACACCTCCGTGTTCACCCTGGCCGAGTCCTTGGGCGGCATCGAATCGCTGATGAACTACCCGTCGGAGATGACCCACGCCTCGGTCAAGGGCACGGAGCTGGCCGTCCCGGTCAACCTGATCCGGCTGTCCTGCGGCATCGAGGACATCGAGGACCTGATCGCGGACCTGGAGCACGCGTTTACGTTCCTGAAATAACTCTGTCGCCGCTGATAAAGGCACCCTGGCTTTCTTGAAGAAAGTTAGCTAGGGTGCCTTTATGGCTCTCCGATCCGACTGGTCCCAACGCACCTGCAGCATGGCACGCGGCCTCGACATCCTGGGCGACCCCTGGAGCATGCTGGTGCTCCGCGAGGTCTTCTTTGGCAACGGGCGCTTCGACGCCATGAAGTCCAGGCTGGCGGCGGCTGACTCCGTACTCACCAAGCGCCTGGCAGGGCTGGTGGCGGCCGGGCTGCTGGCCAAAAGGACGTACGACGACGGCGGCCGCCCCCGTCAGGAGTACGTCCTGACGCCCATGGGTGAGGATGCCCTACCGGTGCTGAACGCCGTGGTGATGTGGTCCGAAAAGCATCTCCCGGCACCCTCAGAGGAGGCACACATGTTCGTGATCCATACCGGCTGCGGGCAACGGACCGGTTCGGCTGACACGTGCACCCATTGCGGGGAACGGCTCACGGCCGCCAACACCAGCTGGCACAGCCTTACCCGCTCGGAAGCCCCCATCAACCTCGCCACGGCCGCCGCATGAGCAACACGGAATCGCGCCGGCGCCGCCGCCTGCACCCCGCCTGGACTGTCGCGGCCGTTGCCTTCCTGGCATTGGTGGGCGCCGCCGGATTCCGGGCCGCACCGGGTGTCCTGATGGTGCCGCTGCAGCAGGAGTTCGGCTGGTCCACCACCGTGCTCTCGGCAGCAGTCAGCATCAACCTCGTGCTGTTCGGCCTGACCGCCCCGTTCGCCGCCGCCCTGATGGAAAGGTTCGGCATCCGATCCGTCACCGCTACCGCCCTGGTGATGATCGGTGCCGGCAGCGCCCTGACGGTCCTGGTTAATCAGTCCTGGCAGATCCTGCTCACCTGGGGGTTGCTGATCGGGCTGGGCACGGGCTCCATGGCGCTCGTCTTCGCCGCCACCATCGCCAATACGTGGTTCTCCAAGAGCCGGGGCCTGGTCATCGGTATCCTGACCGCCGGGAGCGCCGCGGGCCAGCTTGTGTTCCTGCCGTTCATCGCCGTGCTGGCCCAGGATCCGGGCTGGCGGCAGGCCTCGCTGCTGATCGCCGCCGGCGCACTCGCAGTGGTTCCGCTGGTGCTGAAGTTCCTCAAGAACTCACCGGCCGACGTCGGCGCGTTGCCCTATGGGGAAACCGCTCCTGAGGAGGGAGCGGCAGCGTCGGCCGCTGCTGCGTCCCCTGCCGCGGACAGCGGACGCAGCAGCAACGCTGCCGTGCGCGCCCTCCAGGTCCTCAAACGGGCAAGCCGGGAGCGGACATTCTGGGCGCTGGTAGCCGGCTTCGCGATCTGCGGCGCCACCACGAACGGCCTGATCGGCACCCACTTCATCCCCTCCGCGCACGACCACGGCATGCCCCAAACCACCGCAGCGGGCCTGCTCGCCGTCGTCGGGATCTTCGACATCGTGGGGACCATCGCCTCCGGCTGGCTGACCGACCGCTACAACCCCAAAGTCCTGCTGGCCGTCTACTACCAGTTCCGGGGGATCGGGCTGCTGGTGCTGCCGCTGCTCCTGAGCGCCACCGTCCAGCCGAGCATGATCGTGTTTGTGGTGATTTACGGCCTGGACTGGGTGGCCACGGTCCCGCCCACCGCAGCGATCTGCCGCAAGACGTTCGGGGCGGACGGCAGCGTGGTGTTCGGCTGGGTCTTCGCTGCACATCAGCTGGGTGCGGCTGCAGCTGCCCTGGGCGCCGGTGCCATCCGGGACGCCACCGGCGAATACACCTACGCCTGGTTCGGGGCCGCGGCCATGTGCACCATCGCCGCCGTTATCAGCGCGACGATCCGGAAGGACAAGACTGACAAAGACCCAGTGCCTGTCCCGGTGACAGCAGCCTAAGAACCCGCGGCCTGGCATCCCAACTAGGTAGCGCTAACTGTCGTTATGAGCCCTCAAAACGACAGTTAGCGCTACCTAGATGGGCGGGGCGCCGGCGGGTCTACCGGAACGCGCCGAGGCCCGTGATGTGCTGGCCCAGCACCAGGGTGTGGACTTCGTCCGTGCCTTCATAGGTGCGGACAGACTCCAGATTGGCGGCGTGCCGCAACGGGGAGTAGTCCAGGGTGATGCCGTTGCCGCCGAGGATCGAGCGGGCTTCGCGGGCGATGGTGATGGCTTCGCGGACGTTGTTCAGCTTGCCGAGTGAGATCTGTTCAGGCCGCAGTTTTCCGGCGTCCTTCAGGCGGCCCAGGTGGATGGCCAGCATGGTGCCTTTTTGGATCTCCAGCAGCATGTTAACCAGCTTCTCCTGCGTCAGCTGGTACCCGGCCAGGGGTTTGCCGAACTGCAGCCGCTCCAGGGAGTAGGCCAGGGCAGCCTCGTACGAATCACGCGCCGCCCCCATGGCACCCCAGGCGATCCCGTAGCGCGCCTCGTTCAGGCATGTGAACGGCGCCCGCAGGCCCATGGCGGCCGGCAGCATGGCCCCGGGACCCAGCCGGACGCCGTCGAACGTTATATCGCACTGGACGGAGGCACGCATGGAAAGCTTCCGGGGGATCGGCGTAGCGGTGACCCCCGGCGTGCCGGCCGGCACCAGGAAGCCGCGGATGCCGTCGTCCGTTTTTGCCCAGACCACCATCACCCCGGCCACGGAAGCCAGGCCGATCCAGCGCTTGGCTCCGTCAAGGACCCAGCCGGCTTCGTCGCCGGCACCGTCCCGGCGGGCAAACGTGGTCATGGAGGACGGATCCGAACCCGCCGACGGTTCGGTCAGGGCAAAGCACCCGATGACTTCGCCGGCGGCCATCCGGGGGAGCCACTCCTGCTTCTGGTCCTCCGAGCCCCACTTGTGGATGGCCGTCATGGCCAGCGACCCCTGCACGGACACGAACGTGCGGATCCCGGAGTCGCCGGCCTCGAGTTCCATAGCGGCAAGGCCGTATTCGACGGCGGATCGGCCGGGGCAGCCATACCCTTCAAGGTGCATCCCCAGGACGCCCAGTTCGCCGAGTTCCGGTGCCAGTTCCAGCGGAAAGTGGGCGTTGTCATACCAGGATGCGATGTTTGGTTTGATCCGCTGGTCGGTGAAGTCCCGGATCCGTTGCTGGAGGGCGTGCTCGTCGGAGCTCAGCAGGGCGGCCAGGGCCAGGACATCGGAAGGGTCTTCAGCGGGAGGCACATCGGCAGTGGGTTCAGCGTTGCTCATGGGAGCATCCTAGGCCGACGCCGCCGGGGCGCCGGCCGTGGCCGGTTTTCCCGTGAAGTAGTCCCGGGTTGAGGGCAGGAACCGGCACACGACGGCCAGCACCACGCCCAGCGCCAGGAGCACCACGCCGCTGACAAACGCTCCGCCCACGCCGAAGATCTGCGTATCGCCGTAGGCCGGATCCCACATCTGGACCGCGGAGATGAAGAATGCTGCGGTCAGGATCAGGGCGCCCACGAGCGGAAGGATTCCCCGGAACCAGAGGTTGCGTGCCGAGCTGCGGAGGGTGTTGCGGAAGTACCAGACACACGCGAAGCCCGTCAGGGCGTAGTAGAACGCGATGAACAGGCTGATGGCGCTGATGGAATCGGACAGCAGGTTCTCGCTGAGGAAGCTCATGGCCACGTAGTACACGACGGCGGCCGCACCCATGACCTGCGTGGAGAACCCGGGTGTCTGGTTGCGCTTGTGGACCTCGCCGAACTTCGGCGGCAGCGCGCCGTGCACACCCATGGAGAGCGTGCCGCGAGCCGTCGGCAGGATGGTGGTCTGCGTGGATGACAGGACCGAGGCCAGAACGGCCACGATGATCAGCCAGCCCCAGGGTCCAAGGACCACGTCCTTCATGGCCAGGAACACATCGCTCTGGTTCGCCTCGTTGCCGAGGCCGATTCCCTCGGTTCCAACCGTGGCGTACATCATCACCAGAAGGGCCACGGAGACGTAGATTGCCACCAGGACGAAGGCTGAGATGACGGCGCCGCGCCCCGGGGTGGTGGCGGGATTTTCGGTTTCCTCGTTCACGGCAAGGCAGGTGTCCCAGCCCCAGTAGATGAAGAGGGCCAGTAACGCCCCGTGCACCACGGCGCCGGGATCTGCGAAGGCGCCGGCCGGGTTGAACCACTCAAAGTCGAAAGCCTGGCCCTCTGGTGCACCCCCCGCGATCCTGATGACGATTGCCAGGGCAAAGATTCCCAGCGAGACATACTGCACGTAGGTCAGGACACGCTGGACGTGCTCGCCCAGCCGGATGCCCCGGTAGTTCACCAGGGTCATAAAGACGATAAACAGCACGCCGGTGCCCGTAACCACCGCCTTGTTTTCGGCCAGCGAACCGTCCCCGATCAGCAGCCACAGGTACTGCCCGGCCACCTGCGCCAGGTTGGCGAGGACCACGATGCCGGCCAGGGCCACGCCCCAGCCGCCCAGCCAGCCGGCCCACGGACCGAACGCCCGGCGGGACCACGTAAACGTGGTGCCGCAGTCAGGCATGGCGCTGTTCAGCTCACGGAAGGCGTAGGCGATGAACAGGACCGGGATAAAACCCAGGATCAGGATCAGCGGGGTGTAGTTGCCGTTGACGGCCACGATCAGGCCCAGTGTGGCCGCCAGCGAATAGACCGGCGCGGTGGACGCCAGGCCCAGCATGACCGAGTCACCGAGGTCCAGGATTCCCGCGCGGAGTCCCTTCGCCGGGACGGCACCGCCGGCACCGCCGCCGGAGCCGCCGCCCGCCGTCGTCGTCTCCGTGCTCATGCGGTCACCGGGATCGGAAGTGTCAGGGGGCTCATAGGGCGATACCTGCTTTGCTTGAGTGGGCCTGCGCTGAAAGCGGCGCCGGGGCGTCGATGGTGTTGGGCACAAACCGGCAGAAGTAGTCGGTGATGGGGCCATCCGATTCCCGGATTCCGCAGCCCACGGATTCCCCGTCCACAACCCAGAGGCCCAGGACGGGATGGTTGCCGTCGAAGTCGGGCAGCGGCTGGTACTGCTGGTAGCACCAGCCCTCGCGGCCGTACCCGCCGGGCTGCTCCAGATTGATGCCCGGGGCGTGGATCCTGATGTTGTCGCCTTCGCGCCCGTGCAGCGGCTTGGCCACCCATTCCGTCAGGGGGCCGGGCTCGTTGAGATAGGCGGGCAGGAGGTTTGGATGGTTCGGGTACAGGTGCCAGAGCGCGGCGAGAAGTGCTTTGTTGGAGAGCAGCATCTTCCACGCGGGCTCCACCCAGCGGGGGTTGTGTGCCCGCTGCAGCAGACGGTGCCCGAACGGCTCCTTCATCATCAGCTCCCACGGGTACAGCTTGAACATGGTGTTGATCATGAAGTTGTCCAGGTCCACAAAGCGGTTCAGGTTGGGATCCCAGCCGATATCGGACATGTTGATGCCAATGGTGGTCCAGCCGGCCTGGCTGGCAACATCGCGCATGTAGGCAGCCGTCATCCAGTCCTCGCCGGACTCCTCGGCCTCGGAATGGGCTATGTGAAGGGTGCTCATCCCCGTGCGGTACTGCATCTTCTTCCACTGCCGGATCAGCGCCTCGTGAATGCCGTTCCACTGGTCCTTCTCAGGGAACACATCCTGCAGCCAGAACCATTGCGCCACTGCGGCCTCGATCAGGCCGGTGGGGGTGTCGGCGTTGTACTCGAGCATCTTGGCCGGACCGCCCTGGCCGTCATAGATGAAGTCGAAGCGCCCGTAGATGTCCATATCCCCGGCCTGCAGCGATTCGGCGGCAAGCTCCAGGGCCTGCGGGCCGATGCCGATGGTGCCCATGGCACCGGTGGCAAGGAACTTGGCCGCTTCCAGGCACATCCTGTGCATGTCCTCGGCCTGGATCTCGAGTGACTCCACCTCATCGAGGGTGAACTCGTAATAGGCGGATTCGTTCCAGTATTCGATCTTCCGGCCGTCGGGCATGGTGGTGGTGGAAAAGACCAGGCCCTGCTCTTCGATCTTCTGCTTCCAGTCAGGCCTGGGCTCCGATAACAGCCGCTTCACGCCTAGCCCCCCGTGCTTCCGCCCTTGGAGCTGCTGCCGAAGCCGCCCCTGCTGACCGTTCCGCCCTTGGTGCTGTAGCCGGTGGATGCTTTGGCGCCGCTGGGGATGGTGCTGGTGTAGCTCGGGTACGCGGACCGGTTCTGGCCCACCGCGGGCACGCTGGCGCCGCGGGAGTAGAAGTACCACGCAAAAAGCGCGCCGCCGCGGCCCGCCGAGCTGTTGCACTGGGTATCTTCCACGCGCTCGCCGGTCTCATCGTTGAAACACACCTGCGCGTACTCAGGCTCGTCCTCATTGCTTGCCACGATGGCGGTGATGGTTCCGGCCAGCAGGGCAGTGACGCCCAAACCCACGACGACGGTGCGGCGCTGGGAGCGCTTCTTGCGGGTGGCTGCCTCGTGGCTCTGGCGCTCGCGGTCGCGGGCGAAGGGATCCACCGGAGTGACGGGTTCGTTCAGGAGCTCAGGCCGCAGCTCCGGCCTGGGTACCTGCCAGGGCGGCGGTTTCGGCGCGTCCTTGGCCCCGTCCTGTCCCTGTTGGTCCTTGGCCTGGCCGTTGTCCGGACCAGTGCCCTGGTCCTTATCCGGGTCCATGACGTCCCCCCTTGGTAGTCCATGCTGAAAGTGGGCGCAGCGGCGCGCCGGAAGTTCAATCCTGAAAGTCAGCCTAGCCGGTGCCCCGGCCGGCTGCGAGCGAAAGGCGGGGGAGAAGTACCCACCCGGCCGCCCGGGTTCCACTCACGCCCGGGGAATCTACACTGGTGCCATGGAAACCGCTTCTGTGCTTGCTGTCTGCCGTGTCCACCAGCTCCTGCCGGATGACTCCAGCGTGGGTGTGACGGCCATCGACAAGCGGCCGGTGGAGGGGCCTGTGAAGGTGCACAAGCTGGGCCTCCGGGGTGATATCCAGGCCAACCGCGTGCACCACGGCGGCCCGGATCAGGCTATTTATGCCTACGCCCAGGAGGACGCTGACTTCTGGGCGGGTGAACTGGGCCGCGAACTGCCGCCGGGCATCTTCGGCGAGAATCTCCGCGTTTCCGGCATCGACGCCACCGGAGCAGTGATCGGTGAGCGCTGGAAGATCGGCCTGGACGTGGAACTGGAAGTCACCTCGCCGCGGACGCCGTGCTCGGTCTTCCAGCGGCGCCTTGCCGAACCGCAGTTCGTCAAGCGCTTCACGGAAGCCGGACGGGTGGGCACGTACCTCAGGGTGATCCGCACCGGCAGCATCGAGGCGGGGGACTACATCCACCGGATCTTTGTTCCCAAACACGGCATCACCGTGGGCAAGTGGTTCAGCCACCCCGACCTGGAGTCCATGGAGCTTCTCCGGGATGCCGACGCCGATGGGGAGATCCGCCTGCAGCAGCCCGAATTCAGCAAGAAGTTTGAAACCCTGACGCGGCGGCTGGGCGGCTAGCTGAGCGCCGCAGTGCGCACCCATGAGGCACCGCCGGAAGCTGTGTGCGCAAGCTCACCGCCGTCGTCGTGCGTTCAATTAGCAGCAAAGCGGACCTGTACCTTACACTTGAAATATCCCCCACTCCGGAAATCCCTTATTCCTGCCCAATTTTTGAGGCAGGACTGGCAAGTGTTGGGGCCCGCACATGCGATGCGGGCATTTTCATAGGGAGAGCCGGCTAAAGAAAACGCTGTACAGACTGCTGGGATAGCAGCCAAGAGATGCAGCGGGAAGTCCTGCCACGGGATTGCGAAAGCGCCGGACTTCCAGTGACCGGCCGGTCAATGGATGCCCGGCACCCACGGCACACGTACTGCGGCTCCGCTCACCTCGGGTAGTGCCGCCTGGCCCCCTATGGATGAGGAAATTTCTCTATGCCCGAAAATCAGAATGACGCTACCGCCGAAGCGGTAACCGCCGAAACCGCCACCGTCGAGTTCACCGAGGCCGTTGTCCCCGCAGCAGAGCCCGCCGCTGAAACCGAAGCTCCCGCCGTCGAGGTTCCCGTTACCGAAGCACCTGCGGCCGAAGCGCCCGCCGCCAAGGCCGAGGAAGCGCCGGCCGCTCCCGCCAAGACCGAGGAAGCATCCGCAGCCCCGGCCGAGGAAGAGGAAGAGGGCATCAAGTTCGCCGATCTCGGCATCGACGGCCGCGTCCTCGCCGCCTTGCAGGACGTCGGCTACGAAAAGCCGTCCCCGATCCAGGCAGCAACCATCCCGCTGCTGCTCGAAGGCCGCGACGTCGTGGGCCTCGCCCAGACCGGCACCGGTAAGACTGCAGCATTCGCAGTACCGGCACTGTCCCGTCTGGCCGAGCTCCACGACCTCAATGGCCCGTCACGCAAGACCCAAGCCCTGGTCCTGGCTCCGACCCGCGAGCTGGCGCTCCAGGTTGCCGAGGCCTTCACCTCGTACGCCAAGCACATCGATGACTTCACCGTCCTCCCCGTCTACGGCGGCTCCGCCTACGGCCCCCAGCTCGCCGGCCTGCGCCGCGGTGCCCAGGTTGTTGTCGGTACTCCCGGCCGTGTGATCGACCACATCTCCAAGGGTTCTTTGGACCTGTCCGAACTCCAGTACCTGGTGCTGGACGAGGCCGACGAGATGCTGCGCATGGGCTTCGCCGAAGACGTGGAGCAGATCTTCCAGCAGACCCCCTCGGACCGCCAGGTCGCGCTGTTTTCCGCCACCATGCCGGGCCAGATCCGCCGGATGTCCAAGCAGTACCTGAACAACCCGGCCGAGATCTCGGTGAAGTCCAAGACCACCACCGGTGCCAACACCCGCCAGCGGTACCTGCAGGTCATGGGCCCGCACAAGCTCGACGCGCTGACCCGCATCCTCGAGGTGGAAGAGTTCGACGGCGTTATCGCCTTCGTGCGCACCAAGATGGCCACCGAGGACCTGGCTGACAAGTTGAAGTCCCGCGGTTTCCAGGCTGCCGCCATCAACGGCGACATCCCGCAGCAGCAGCGCGAGCGCACTGTTGACGCGCTGAAGGAAGGCCGCATCGACATCCTGGTGGCCACCGACGTCGCCGCCCGCGGCCTTGACGTCGAGCGCATCAGCCACGTGGTCAACTACGACATCCCGCACGACACCGAGTCCTACGTCCACCGCATCGGCCGCACCGGCCGCGCAGGCCGTTCCGGTGACGCCATCCTGTTCATGACGCCGCGGGAGAAGTACCTGCTGCGTTCCATCGAGAAGGCCACCCGCCAGCCGGTGGAGCAGATGCACCTGCCCACGGCCGAGACCGTGAACACGCTGCGCCTGGGCAAGTTCGCCGAGAAGATCACCGAGACCCTCGAGTCTGAGGACGTTTCGGCGTTCCGGGATCTGATCGCCTCCTACGAGCAGGAGCACAACGTTCCGGCTTCGGAGATCGCTGCCGCACTGGCCGTCATGGCGCAGGGCGGACAGCCGCTGCTGGTCAAGGAACTGCCTGCAGCTCCTGAGTTCCAGAAGCGCGAACGCTCCAAGGACGGCTTCGGCTCACGTGGCCCCACCCGCACGCTCACCGAGGGCAACGCCACCTACCGGATCGCCGTGGGACGCCGCCAGCGCGTTATGCCCGGCTCCATCGTGGGTGCCATTGCCAATGAAGGCGGCATTTCCTCCGCCCAGATCGGCGGCATCGACATCCGCTCGGACCACTCCCTGGTGGAGCTCCCGGCAGACCTGAGCCCCGAGCAGCTGCGCGCACTGTCCCGCACCCGGATCGGCGGCGAGCTGATCCACCTCGAGCTGGACAACGGCCGCAAGCCTTCCGGCGGCGGCGAGCGTGGCGGCTACCAGGGCAACCGTGGCGGCGACCGCGGCGGTTACTCCGGCGGCGGCGACCGTGGCGGCAACTTCAAGGGCGCCGGCGGGTTCAAGAAGGACTTCCGCAAGAACGACGGCGAGCGTTCCTCCGCTGACCGTGGTGGCCGCTCGTACAGCGACCGTTCAGAGCGCAGCGTTGGTGCCGACAGCGGTTCCAGCCGCGGCCAGGCCAGCGACTCCCGCTTCGGCGGCCACGGCGACGGTTCACGCAAGCCCCGCACCGAGGGCGGCCAGGGCGGGTTCAACCGCAAGGGCAAGTGGTAACCGTCAGCTAGCCTGACACGTTCTCCCCAAGGGGCCGGCTTTCGAGCCGGCCCCTTGGCATTTAACGCAGCGACGACGGCGGCGCCCCACCCGCCGTCGTCGTTCCCGGATGACGGTGCAACGTCCCCCGCAAACGTGACCACTCTCACGCCGCCGGATGCGGCGGCCGAGGGGCTTCCTGGGGCCTGAAAAGCCCGCCAACGCTGGTGTTTAGGCCTTTTTGGCTCCTGTGCGGCCCCGATTTGTTGGTGGCCAAATCTTCCGGTAGAGTATTTACTCGTTGCCCCCCTAGCTCAGTGGTAGAGCGCGTTCTTGGTAAGAACGAGGTCACCGGATCGATTCCGGTGGGGGGCTCTGAATGAGGGCCTGTGTCAAGGCGGTTTTTGACCGGCTTGCGCAGGTTTTTCTCATTCGTGGCGGTGTAGCTCAGTTGGTTAGAGCGCACGACTCATAATCGTGAGGTCGGGAGATCGAGCCTCCCCACCGCTACAGGCTAAGCCCCCGGAATCCACCGAGATTCCGGGGGCTTTTCTGTCTCCCGGGCACGCCGGCGGCACTGGCGCGGGCGGGGCAGTGACAAGCGCCGTATTTCGCCGTAGCTTTGGCAGCACCTGGCGAAGGGGATATCGGTGGACTTCTTCGAAACATTCATGGTTCCGTTCAAGTGGCTGGTGTCCGCCGTTATGGTGTGGTTCCACGATGCCCTGAGCAGCATTGGCATGCCGGCTGCGAGCGGTTGGACGTGGACGTTGTCCATCATCGCGCTGGTGGTCATCATCCGTGCCGCGTTGATTCCGGTATTCCTGAAGCAGGTCAACGCCCAGCGCCGGATGCGGCTCCTGCAACCGGACCTGAAGAGGCTGCAGGACAAGTACAAGGGCCGGTCCGATCCGCAGTCCCGGCAGGCCATGGCGCAGGAGCAGATGGCGCTGTACAAGGAACACGGAACCAATCCTTTCTCTGCCTGCCTGCCCATGCTGATCCAGGTGCCGTTCTTCTTCGCCCTCTTCCAGGTCCTTTCCGGAATCACGTCGGCGGCCGGGCGAGGGCAGGGCAGCGGGGCGATGAGTCACGGGCAGGTGGTGCAGTTCGACCAGTCGAGCATTGCGGGTGCCCCGTTGTCCGCTTCGGTGCTGCACGGCGGTGACGGGGACCCGGCTGCGGTGGCGGTCCTCACGGTCCTGATGATCCTGGTGATGACGGCCGCGCAGTTCATCACGCAGCGGCGCATGCTGGCCAGGAGCATGCCCGAGGAAGCCCCGGACAACCCCTTGGTTCGGCAGCAGAGGATGATCCTGTACGCCTTGCCGATCATCTTCGGCGTGGGCGGCATCCTCTTTCCGATCGGCGTCCTGATCTACTGGACCACCACCAACCTGTGGACCATGGCGCAGCAGTTCTTCGTCAAGTGAGAGGCGAGGTCTCGGCGCTTTGGGCGGGCGTTAGCGCCGGGATGTCGCCGCTCGATGCCCGCAGGGGGCCTGTTCACGGGCGGACGGCGGCGGCACAATGGGCGGATGGGCAAGCTCATCTACACAGGCATCGCGTCGCTGGACGGCTACGTGGCGGACCGGAACGGCGACTTCAGCTGGAGCATGCCGGACGAGGAGGTCCACAGCTTCGTTAACGACGTCGAACGCGAGGCCGGCACCTACCTGCTCGGGCGCCGCATGTACCAGGTCATGTCTGTCTGGGAAATCCTCGGCACCGCGGACGCTCCGGACTATATACAGGACTATGCCCGGATCTGGCAGGGGGCAGACAAAGTTGTCTACTCCTCCTCGCTGGCCACCGTCGAGACCGCCCGCACGAGGATCGAACGGACATTCGACGCAGACGCGGTCCGGCAATTGAAGGACAGCACAGAAGCAGATCTCGGCGTCGGCGGCTCCACTCTCGCCGCTGCCGCCCTCAGGGCCGGGCTCGTGGACGAGTGCAGGCTTTTCGTCAACCCGGTGGCCGTCGGCGGCGGCCTGCGGTTCCTGCCGGACGGACTGAACCTGAAGTTTGAACTCCTCGACGAACGAAGATTCGGCAACGGAGTGGTCTATTTGAGCTACCGCGTTCTCGCCTGACAGCTTTACGCGCCGCTTGCGGGCACAATGGGAGCCATGACCCGCATCGCTATCATCGGCGGCCACGGCAAAGTGGCCCTTCACCTGTCCACGCTCCTCGCCACAGAGGGCCACAGCGTCACCTCGATCATCCGCAACCCGGACCATGCCGCAGACGTTGCGGCAACGGGGGCAACGCCGTCGGTCCTTGATGTTGAAAATTCGACGACGGCGGCCATCGCCGACGCACTCAGCGGCCACGATGCCGTGGTCTGGTCAGCCGGTGCCGGGGGCGGGAACCCAACGCGCACCTATGCGGTGGACCGTGACGCCGCCATCCGTTCCATGGACGCTGCGGCGCAGGCCGGCGTAGGGCGCTATGTCATGGTGTCCTACCTGGGCGCCGGCCCGAACCACGGCGTCCCGGCCGACAACCCGTTCTTTGCCTACGCGGACGCCAAAGCGGCGGCGGACGAGTACCTGCGCGGCACCGGACTGGCCTGGACCATTCTGGGCCCGGGGAGCCTGACGGACCAGCCGGCAAGCGGACTGATCGAGGTCAATCCGCCACGGGACGGCAACGGGGCCACCTCGCGCAGCAACACGGCCAGCGTGGTTGCGGCTGTACTGGATTTACCCCGGACGGCGGGGCGGACCATCGAGTTCCGCGACGGCACCCTGCCCATTGCGGCAGCCCTGGAACCACTGGCCTGACGATCCAGCCGGCGCAGCCCGGAAGGCGGCCGGTGCCGGCGCCGCTAAACTGAGACCGGCGGCAGGCGCCTCCCACCGGGCGGCAGGACAGGCCGCCCCGTTGGGGAAGCAGGCACATGGATCAGTTGGCACTCATCATCGGGCTACTGTTGGCCACCGTTGTGGCCGTCGGCCTGGGGGACCGCCTCCGGCTGCCGTATCCGGTGCTGATGCTCATCCTGGCTGCAGCCCTCACCTTCATCCCGGGATTCCCGGACCTGGACATCGCGCCTGAGCTGATCCTGCCCATCTTCCTTCCACCGCTGCTCTTTGCCACGGCCCAGCGCAGCTCGTGGGCCGTTTTCCGGGTCCGCTGGCGGACGCTGCTGATGCTGGCCGTCGCATTGGTTGTCATCACCACGGCAGTGGTGGCAGGCGCCGCCTGGCTGCTGATCCCTGGGATCGGCATTCCCGCGGCCATCGCCCTGGGCGCCATGGTGGCTCCTCCGGATCCGGTTGCGGTGGAGTCTGTAGCGGGCCGGGTCCACATGCCCCGGCGGCTCATCACCGTGCTGCAAAGCGAGGGCCTCTTCAACGATGCCGCCGCCATCGTCATCTTCCAGGCGGCGGTGGCTGCGGCGGTGGGCGGCACAGAGCTGGGATCCGACGTCGTCCTGAAGTTTGTCATCGGCGCTGCCGTTGCCGTGCTGGTCGGCGTCGCCATGGGCTGGCTCACCGCCCTGATCACCCGCCTGGTGGCTTCGATGGTGGCCCGCAGTGCCGTGACGCTCGTGGTGCCGTTCGCCGCCTACATCCTGGCCGAGGAGGTCCACGCCTCCGGCGTCATCGCCGTGGTTGTCACCGCCCTGGAGATGAAGCGCCATTCACGCCCGGAAGATGCGGCCGAGAGGATCACCCGGACCGCTTTCTGGGATGTGGTGGAGCTGCTTGTCACAGGCCTGGCATTCGGGCTCGTGGGACTCGAAATCCGGCACGTCATCCAGGACGAAGGCAACGATATCTGGGGCATGCTCGGCGCTGCGGTGCTGGTTTGCGTCCTAGTGTTCGCTGTGCGGTTCCTCTGGATGGCGGTCCTGGCGCTGGGTGCACGGAAGCGCGAGAACCTCCTGCAGCCCGGCTCCGCCAAGGAAGTCCTGATCCTGACGTGGTGCGGCATGCGCGGACTGGCCACCCTGGCCCTTGCGCTGGCGCTGCCCCTGACGCTGGCGGACGGAACACCCTTCCCGGCCAGGGACTACATGCTGGTAATCGCCTGCGCGGTGCTCCTGGCCACGCTGGTCCTCCCCGGCCTGACGCTCCCGTGGCTGATGCGCGTCCTCAAAGCCTCAAACGACGGGTCGGAGGAACGCGATGCCGCCCGGGTCCTGGCCAAGCGGGCACAGGCCGCCGCTTTCGCGGCCCTGAAGGAGCATGACCTGATGAAGGACCTGCCGCCCGAGAAAGTGGCACTGGTCAAGGAAAAGATGGGCCGCCTTCACGCCGAACTCCTGGACGGCAGCCTCCGGAACGAATCCGTTGCCGACCTCCGGAGCAGGGGCCGCGGGCTGGCCATCGCTGTCCAGACGATCGCCCTCGATGCTGCCCGGCAGGAAGTGGTAACGGCACGCAACGAGCCGGATATGGACCCCGAAGTAGCGGACAGGGTGTTGCGCCAGCTGGACCTGCGGACCATGATCATGCCCGAATAGCCATGCAGAACCGGGGCGGGTCAGGCGCTCCGGGCGAGTTCCAGGTCCAGGCTGTTCTTCTCCACGTAGTCGAGGGCGCAGCGGACGGCGCCGACTGTCACCACGGAAGCACCCAGGGGGGACACGGCCACCCGCGGGGGAGTGGCTGTGTAGAGGGGCAGGCGTTCGGCGATCGGCTCCAGGAGCACGCCCGCGGAATTGGCCACGGCGCCGCCGAGCACTACAAGTTCAGGGTTGGTCATGGTGGCGATGGCCCCGATGACCCTCGCCATCCTGTCGGCCAGGCGGGTCAGTATCTTCAGCGCCACAGCATCCCCGGCGGCTGCGGCCGCGAAGACCTGTTCGGCCTCGGCGCCTTCGGCGGCGAACTCCCGGAGCGACGTTTTGGCGTTGCCGGCCAGGGCGTCGGCAGCCCACGTCCTGGCCATCGCTGCGATGCCGTAGGTGTCTCCGACGCCCTCCAGCAGTTCAAGGAAGGCGAGTTCCCCGGCGCCGCCGCCGCGGCCGTGCAGCAGCCGCCCGCCGTCGATCACCCCTGAACCCAGGCGTTCGCTGGCCAGGATCACCACAACGTCGTCCACGCCGGCGGCTGCCCCGCGCCAGCGGTCTCCGAGGGCGGCCAGGTTGGCGTCGTTTTCCAGCAGGACGGTCCAGCCCCGGCGCTGGTGCAACGCGGACTTCAGCCCGACGTCGAACAGTCCCCAGAAATGCTGGGTGGTCAGGACCTCGCCGTTGCGGTCCACGGGGGCCGCGATTCCGGCGCAGGCGGCCAGGACGTCGTCGGGGGAGGCGCCCACGCTATGGAGCGCCATCATCGCGGCCTTGTCAATGCCGGCGATGCGCTCCTCGGCTGAAATTTCGGCATCCGCGAAGGGCTGGCTGGCCCGTCCCAGCGCGTTGCCGCGCAGGTCAGACACCACCACGGTGGCCTTGAGGATGCCCACATCCATGCCCAGGACGTATCCAGCCCGTTCGTTGAGTTCAAACCGGCGTGCCGGCCTGCCTTTCTGGTAGCCGCCGAATGCGCGCTGGTTTTCCAGTTCGCGGATCCAGCCCCGGTCCATCAGCTCCTCGCAGACAGAGATGGCGGTGGCCCGGGTCAGCCCCGTGGCGTCCATAACTTCCGTGACAGTCACTGCCTGTGAGACGCGGAGGAAATCCAGCACTGCTCCGGCGCTGACGCGCCGCAGCAGCTGGGGTGTTGCTGAAGTAATTTCCGCCATGGTGTTGACCTCCCTGTCTCCTGCACGACATGATACTTGAGGAACTAAATTTAGATCAAAAATGAACGCGCGCGGAGCCGTCAGACAGATTTTTGAATCCACCAGCAAATAACCCGCCACAATGAAAAGGATCAACCCTTGCCCACCACTGCCACGCTGGCAACCCTGTCCGATTCAGCCCTCACCGCAGACCCCAACTGGTGGCGGCAGGCTGCTGTCTACCAGATCTACCCGCGCAGCTTCGCCGACTCAAACGGTGATGGCCTCGGTGACATCAAGGGCATCACCGCCAAGGTCCCGTACCTGAAAACGCTGGGGATCGACGCCGTGTGGCTGAGCCCGTTCTACCCGTCGGCTCTCGCTGATGGCGGCTATGACGTGGACGACTACCGCAACGTGGATCCCAAGCTCGGCACCCTGGCGGACTTTGACGAGATGGCCAAGGCACTGCACAGCGCCGGCATCAAACTGATCGCCGATATCGTCCCCAACCACTCGTCCAACCGGCACGAATGGTTCCAGGAGGCGCTTGCCTCGCCGAAGGGTTCCGCCGCCCGTGACCGCTATATCTTCCGGGACGGGCTGGGCGAAAACGGCGACCAGCCGCCGTCGGACTGGGACTCCGTCTTCGGCGGGCCGGCTTGGGAGCGCATCACCGAACCTGACGGGACCCCCGGCCAGTGGTACCTGCACATCTTCGCGAAGGAGCAGCCTGACCTGAACTGGGCCAACCGCGAAATCCGCGACGACTTCCTGAAGACCCTGCGTTTCTGGTCCGACCGCGGCGTGGACGGCTTCCGTGTAGACGTGGCCCACGCCCTGACCAAGGACCTCACCGAACCGCTGCTCTCGAAGATGGAACTGTCCGAGGCGAACAGCGGCACCGACGGTTTCGACGACGGCTCGCACCCTTTCTGGGACCGCGACGAGGTCCACGACATCTACGTTGAGTGGCGCGAGGTCTTCAACGAGTACAACCCGCCGCGCACCGCCGTCGCCGAGGCCTGGGTGCACGCCACCCGCCGCGCCCGCTACGCCAGCCCTGAAGGCCTGGGCCAGGCCTTCAACTTCGACCTCCTCCAGGCAGACTTCGACGCCGAGGAATTCCGCGAGATCATCACCCGCAACCTGGCCGAGGCCAAGGAGACGGGGGCATCGTCCACCTGGGTCTTCTCCAACCACGACGTGGTCCGCCATGCCACACGCTACGGCCTGCCCAAGGCAGCGAAAGGACCTGCCGGCAAGAAGCCCGCCAAGGGCCAGGACGGCAAGGCGTGGCTGCTGGCAGGCGGTCCCCAGGACGAGCTGGACGTGGAACTGGGCGAGCGGCGTGCCCGGGCCGCCACACTGCTGATGCTGGCCGTACCGGGTTCCGCGTATCTCTACCAGGGCGAGGAGCTTGGCCTGCAGGAAGTGGCGGACATCCCGGATGAAGACCGCCAGGACCCGACGTTCTTCCGCAGCAAGGGTGTTGAAGTGGGCCGGGACGGCTGCCGGGTGCCGCTGCCGTGGAAGGTCGAGGGGACGTCCTTCGGGTTCGGCGCCGACGGTGCCCACCTTCCGCAGCCGGACTGGTTCAGCAAGTACGCGGTGGAGGCTCAGGACGGCACCGAAAACTCCACCCTGGAGCTGTACCGCAAGGCCCTGAAATTCCGCCGGGAGCTCCAGGCGGAGGAGGAACTGGACTGGATCGAGACCGGCAACCCGGAGGTCCTGCACTTCAGCCGTCCCGGCGGCTGGCAGTCAGTGACCAACTTCGGGGACACCGCCGTCGGGCTTCCCGCCGGCGAGGTCCTCATCAGCAGCGTCCCGCTGGAAGAGGGCAAGCTGCCCGCCAACAGCACAGTGTGGCTGCGCTGATGACTTCGCCGGGAGTGGCACCCGTGGCGGGCGGGGAGACCGCCTGATGCAGGAACTCATCTATGGCTGCATGGGCCTGGGCGGCAGCTGGTCCGACGAGCCACACGGCACCGACCATGTGGACGAGGCCGCTGCCGCCGTTGAGGCTGCGCTGGCCGCGGGCATCACGCTGTTCGACCACGCGGACATCTACCGCAGCGGAAAGTCCGAGGCCGTGTTCGGCGAAGTGCTGGCAGCAACGCCGGGGCTGCGGGACCGCATCCGGCTGCAGACCAAGTGCGGGATCCGGCTCAACGAACGCGGGCTGGCCACGCATTATGACCTCAGCAGGGACGCCATCCTCGAACGGGTCAGGGGCAGCCTGAAGCGGCTGCAGACTGACCATGTGGACGTGCTCCTGCTGCACCGGCCCGACCCCCTGACCCATCTGGGCGAGGTGGCGGGCGCCGTCGGGCAGTTGCTGGCAGAAGGGGCAGTGCGGCAGGTGGGCGTGTCCAACATGTCCGGCGCGCAGATCCAAGCGCTGCAGGACCGGCTGGACGTGCCCGTCGTGGCCAACCAGCTGGAGATGAGTCTGCTGAAGCGGGCGTGGCTGGAGAGCCAGGTTCTGGTGAACCATCCCGACTCGCTGGACTACGCCTTCCCGCACGGCACGGTGGAGTATTGCACCAGCAACGGAGTGACGCTCCAGGCCTACGGTTCGCTGGCGCGGGGGCTGTACACGGGCGCGGCGCCGGAAGACCCGACGTCGGCCGAGACCGCCACGGCTGCCCTCGTCCGGGACCTGGCCGGCAAGTACGGCAGCACGGGGGAGTCTGTCCTCCTCGGCTGGCTCATGAAGCATCCGGCCGGGATCGCGCCGGTGATCGGCACCGTAAACCCGGCGCGGATTGCGGCGTGCGCGGACGCAGGCCGGGTGTCAGAGGCCATGACCCGGGCCGACTGGTACGGACTGTGGATCGCAGCCCGGGGAACCAACCTCCCCTAACCCAACTAGGTAGCAGTAAGTGTCGTTTTGAGCCGTCATAACGACACTTACTGCTACCTACATGGGCATCCAGGTGGCGCGGGCGGTGCCGGTAATGTTCGTATTGGTCGCCCCGTCAGGCAATCCTGCTTAGCGCTCGCAGTGCCCGGCCGGATACGGTAGATACATGACCTCTACCATCGCCACCGAGACTGTTCGGCCTGAGCGCAACATCCCAGCTGAAATCGCCCGTTCCTGGCTTCTGGTCAACGCGATGAAAACCGAACTGTTTGACCAGTCGGCTGTTTCCCGCGCTGACTCGATCATTTTGGACATCGAAGACGCCGTGGACCCGTCGCAGAAGGACCAGGCGCGCGGAAACGTTATTGACTGGCTGAGCGGCGGCGGCAAGGCCTGGGTCCGGATCAACGATGCCACCAGCCCGTTCTGGGCAGCGGACCTCGCCGGGCTGCGAGGCACTCCCGGCCTGCTCGGAGTCATGCTCGCCAAGACGGAGTCAGCAGACCAGGTGACCGAGAGCTTCCACCGCATGGATGGCAATACGCCGGTCATTCCGCTGGTGGAATCCGCGCTGGGCATCGAGGAGGCAAACCACATCGCCAAGGCGCAGGGCGCTTTCCGCCTGGCCTTCGGTTCCGGCGACTTCCGCCGCGACACCGGCATGGCGGCCACCCCCGAGGCCATGGCCTACCCGCGCGCAAAACTGGTTGTGGCCAGCCGCGTGGGCAACCTGCCAGGCCCCATCGACGGTCCCACTGTGGGCACCAACCACCCCATCCTGCGCGAGCAGACCGGCATCACGGTCATGATGGGCATGACCGGCAAGCTGTGCCTGGCCATCGACCAGACCAACGTCATCAACGAGGTCATCAGCCCCACGCCGTCGGACGTTGCCTGGGCCACGGACTTTATGGCCGACTTCGAAGCCAACGGCCGCGTCATCCGCGACGGTTCTGACCTGCCCCGCCTGGGCCGCGCCGAAAAGATCATGAAGCTCGCAGTAGCCTTTGGAGTGCAGCCCGCGCTGTAGCACCCGAAGCTTCACACCAGGAGACCCCGTGACCGATACCCGTTATCTGGTCCACGGGGTCTTTTGGGACGGCGCCCCGGCCACGGAGGCAGGGCACGACGGCGGCAGCCCCGTTCTGCGCCTGCAGTCACCGGCCGGTGACTTCCGTGAGGTAAGCCTCCGGCCAGGGGCCCGGCTTGGGTTCGACGTCACCTCCCCAGGCAGGTCCTGCCTGGGGCACCACAAGGTCCACTCGGCCACCAGCCGGACCCATGTCTTGTGCTCCGCCGGCGCGCCGGCAGCCAAGGGCAAACAGTGTGAACGATGCTTCGTGGCGGACCATTCCAGGCTCATCCACGACTTCCACCGCGGCGGCTACGTGCCGGACGGGCTGCGGACCTACCTGATGCAGGAGCACTGGCTGTATGTGGCGACGTTCGCCGGCGGAGCCAGCAAAGTGGGCACCGCATCGGACCTCAGGAAGTGGAACCGGCTTGCCGAACAGGGGCCGTGGTGGCCAGTTACGTGGCACGGGCACAGGACGGGCGCGTAGTGCGTATCCTTGAGGATATGGTCACCCGGGAGGCCGGACTCGTCCAGCAGGTCCGCTCCGCCGCAAAGGCCGAGGCACTGACCGGGCCGCGTCCCGCAGCCGAACTTGAGGACATCAACGCCCGGCACGCGGCCCGTGTCCGCAGCCTGCTTGACCGGACCGCCGTCGACGGTTTTGAGGTAGCTGATGAACGCTGGGTGCCGCCCGCGCAGGCTGCCGCACTCTGCAGGCCGGCGCTGCGCCACGCCTATCCGCATGCACTCGACGGCGGCCACCACGGTTTCACCATTGCGGGGCTCAGCGGAGCCAACGCCCTCGCCCTCCTGGATGGCACGGACTCGGAGTTCGTGGTGAACCTCGGCCGGCTCGCAGCACACGCCCTCGTGCTGGGGGAGTTTTCCTCGACCGTACCCGCTTTTCAGGAATCCCTGTTCTGAACGCTCGGTAGACTGGCACGGTGCTAAAAGAATTCTGGGAGTCCGCGCCCACCTCGTACAAAGTCCTGGCTTTCGGTGCCATGGGGCTCATCGCCGTCGGGATCATCCTGAACCTGGTGGGCAACAACACCAACAACCGCGACCTCGCCATGGCGTCCCTGGCGGTTATTGGCGCCGGGCTCGTGCTGCACATCGCCGGGATCGTGGTGCGCGGCCAGACCATCCGGAAGAACCTCAAGCGTTAGCTGCGGCCGCGTTCCGGCGAACGTGGCTGCGGGCGTGTTCCACGGCTGCCGGCAGGTCCTCGAACAAATGCTTGTGGTGGCGCAGCGAGCGGATCACGCCGACGTTGGTCACCAGGGCAAGATGATCCGGCCGGACGCCCTTCAAAAGCACCGTGATGCCGCGCAGCTCCAGCGCGGAGATCACCTCCACCAGGGCGTGCGCGCCGGTGGCGTCAAGCATCCGCACCTGGGAGAGCCTGATGATGGCCACCTGAACGTCCCTGACCTGGCTGATCTCCTGGAGAATGCGTTCGGCGGCACCAAAGAACATGGCACCATCGAGCCGGAAGACTGCAATGTGGTCATCGCCGTCAGCGGCCGGTCCGGCAATCTCCTCACGCTGCACACTGCTCAGCGACGCGAATTTCCGCAGCGTGAAGAGGGCGGCAGCGGCCAGCCCGATCTGGATGGCCACAATCAGGTCGAACGCCACAGTGATGATGGCTGTGAGGATAAAGACCGCCGCATCCGAACGGGTTGAACGGAGGATCGCGGTCACGGTGCGCCGGGAAACCATCCGCGCCGCGGTGACCATCAGCACACCGCCGAGGGCCGCGAGCGGAATTCGTCCCACCAGTCCGGCTGCCAGGTAGACAATGGCAAGCAACACCACGGCATGCACCACGGCGGACAGCCGGGTCTTCGCGCCCGACCGCACATTCACGGCCGTCCTGGCGATGGCGCCGGTGGCGGGCATCCCGCCGAACAGGCCGGCGGCGATGGAGGCCAGGCCCTGGCCCGTGAGCTCCCGGTCCGGGCTGTAGGGGCCGCTCGGAGTTCCGTCCGGTCCGGCCATTCCTCCTGCCACGCGTGCAGAGAGCAGCGATTCGATGGCCGCGAGGGCTGCGATGGCGACGGCGGGCATCGCCAAGGCGCTCACGGAAGCCAGATCCATGGCAGGTACGGAGGGCGATGGCAGGGAGTGCGGCAGTTCGCCGATCCGGGGCACGTCCAGCCGCAGAAGTTCGGCAGCCGCCGTCGCCAGGAGCACCGCGAGCAGGCTGGCCGGCAGTGCCCGGAAATACTTTTGGACCAGGATCATTACGACGGCGACACCCGCCACGAGCGCGAGGGTCAGCACGACGGTGGGTGCCACTGCCACCGATGCCGCCTCAATGGCTGCGAGCAGTGTGTTGTGGCCCGGTGTGCCGGCCGTACCGGTGGCCAGCGGAACCTGCTGGAGGAAGATGATGGCGGCGATCCCCAGCGTGAAGCCTTCCACCACCGGCCACGGAATAAAGGCCACGGCCTTCCCCAGGCCGCTGATGCCGAGCGCGCAGACCATCAGTCCTGCCATCAGTGACACCAGGGCTACGCTGCCGGTCCCGTGCACCGCCACCACCGGCGCGAGGACCACCACCATGGCCCCTGTTGGTCCCGAGACCTGGACGTGGGAGCCGCCCATGACGGCGGCAACCAGTCCGGCCACGATCGCCGTGATGAGCCCCGCCTCCGCGCCCACCCCGGAGCTGACCCCGAACGCCAGCGCCAGCGGCAAAGCCACGATGCCCACCGTGATCCCGGCGAAAACGTCAGTCCGCCAGGAGAGCCGGAGCCCTGCGTAGTCCGCCCGGGACGGCAGGAAACGGGAAAGTGCCAGCGAACCCGAACGCAGCCCGGTGCTCACGAGGCGGACTCCGCGGGCAGATGCCCGGCCGGCAGCTGCTGCGCCAGTCGGAGCTGTTCGTTGGAGTCGGCGAGGCTGTCCAGCAGGAAGGTGCGGGCAATAGCCAACAGCTGCGAAATCCCCGGGTGGGCCAGGCTGTAGGTCACCGCGTTGGCGCTCCGCACCGATGTCACCACTTTGTGCCTGCGCAGCGTGGCCAGGTGCTGGGAGAGGTGGGAGGCCTCCAGCCCTGTCTCGGCAAGCAGGTAGCTGACCGCTGCCGTGTTGTGCGGGGCGGCGGACAGGAGTTCGAGGATTCGGATCCGCGCGGGGTGGGCCAGTGCTTTGAAGAGGTTGGCCTTGATCTCGTACAGCGGAGCCTGGGCGGCAGTCAACATCGGGAACGCTCCTGATCCTGCAAGCAAGTCACTTGATGGAATGATGAAATTCATCATATCAAGGGATGGCAAGACCCCGACGGCTGCCCGGAACGATAGGCTTGAGGCCATGACTATCAATCCGGATCTGCAGGGCCGCAGCTACCCTGCCGCAGAGGTGTACGACGTCGGCCGCGAGAAAATCCGCGAGTTCGCCCGCGCCGTCAAGGCAACGCACCCCGCCCACTTCGACGTCGAGGCCGCCAAGGCCCTGGGCCACACCGATCTGGTGGCGCCGCCCACGTTTGCCATCATCATCGCCCAGCGCGCCGACGCCCAGCTGATCGAGGATCCTGATGCCGGCATCGATTTCACCCGCGTAGTCCATGCCGACCAACGCTTCATCCACCACCGCCCCATCGTCGCCGGCGACCGGCTGGTGGCGGAACTGCACGTTGACGGCGTCCGTGCCATGGGCGGAGGCGCCATGATCACCACGCGCCAGGAAATTTTTGCCCTGACCGACGGCGGCAGCGGTGAACGCGAGCCCGTCGCCACCGCCACATCATCCATTCTCGTCCGCGGAGAGGGACAGTAACCATGAGCCCCACCTTCCACGAACTCAGCGCCGGCCAGGACATTGGCAGCCGGACCATCGAGGTCACCCGCACCGACCTGGTCAAGTACGCCGGTGCGTCCGGCGACTTCAACCCCATCCACTGGAACGAGGCCTTCGCCACCGGCGTGGAACTGCCCGGCGTGATCGCCCACGGCATGTTCACCATGGGTGCGGCAGTGCAGCTGGTCACCGACTGGGCAGGCGACCCCGCCGCCGTCGTCGACTTCCAGACGCGCTTCACCAAGCCGGTCCTGGTCACAGACACCACCGGAACCACGGAACCCGGGGCCACCATCGAGGTCAGCGGCGCCATTGGAAAGCTCGACGCCGAGGCCGGAACCGCGCGCGTTGACCTGACCGTGGTTTCGGCCGGGCAAAAAGTGCTGATGAAGGCCCAGGCCGTCGTCAGGCTGTCCTAAGGATGGAGCTGTGACCCAGACAATGCTCGCGGCCCTGACCACGGCCGCTGTGGGCGGTCCCGCCGGCAAGTACGTTGAAGCCCGGACCGAGGCGGAGATCATCGACGCCGTCCGCACGGCTGACGCGGGGGGGGAGCCCGTCCTCGTGATCGGTGGCGGCTCCAACCTGCTGATTTCCGACGACGGGTTCCCCGGCACCGTGGTGAAGATCGCCTCGGAAGGGTTCACTGTTAACGCTGAGGACTCCTGCGGCGGTGTGGCGGTGGTGGTGCAGGCCGGCCACAACTGGGATGCCTTCGTGGAGCACGCCGTGCTTCACGCCTGGTCCGGCATCGAGGCACTTTCCGGGATCCCCGGGGCAACCGGCGCTACTCCGGTCCAGAACGTCGGGGCGTACGGTTCAGAGGTCTCCCAGACCATCGCCGCGGTCCGGACGTGGGACCGGACACGGAATGCTGTCCAGACCTTCACCAACTCCGAGCTGAAGTTCGGCTACCGGGATTCCATCCTGAAGCAGACCACCGTGGACGGATCGCCCCGGTACGTTGTGCTGACCGTCGAATTCCAGCTGCCGCTGGGCCGGATGAGTGCGCCCATCCGCTACGCCGAGCTGGCCCGCTCCCTGGACGTCGAACCCGGCAAACGGGCTTACTCAAACGATGTCCGGCGCGAAGTGCTCCGCCTGCGCGCGTCCAAAGGCATGGTGTTGGACGCCGCCGACCGGGACACATATTCCACCGGATCGTTCTTCACCAACCCGGTTGTCTCCGCGGACGTCGCCGCCGGGCTGCCGGACAACGCACCGCAGTACCCCGCCGGTGTGGACGGCATGGTCAAACTCTCTGCTGCCTGGCTGATCGACCGGGCCGGGTTCGGCAAGGGCTACGGCCTGGAACCGGACAGCGCGTCCGGCGGGCGCGCGGCGCTGTCCACAAAGCACACGCTGGCCATTACCAACCGGGGCTCAGCCAGCGCCAAGGACATGCTGGCCATCGCCCGCGAGGTGCGGGACGGCGTCGTCGAACGCTTTGGCATTGAACTGCATCCGGAACCGCTGCTGATCGGGCTGACGCTCTAGCCTTACCCGGGCTGCACAGCCGGTGCGAGGAGGCCTTCTTCGCTGCCGATCAGCCTGATGTTCGCCGCCGTCCCCATCAGGGCGGCGGCCCATCCGGTCAGGGTCAGGTAGGGGCCCGTAAACAGCCAGACGAGGAGTCCCGGCACCGCCAGGCCCGTGGTGGCGGCGGCGATGCAGACCGCCAGGCCGGTCACGGCGGTGACATGGGCGAGGATCCAGAGCAGCCGGCCACTGAGCGGATAGAGTTTCCAGTCGCGGACAATGCGGAGGGTGACACGGCTGACCCTGACACCGGGAAACAGGACTGCGTACCCTCCGCCCAGGCAGAGGAACAGGGAAGGCAGCAACACCTCAAGGCCCTCATCACCGCCCGGGTATCCCAGCGCCGGGGCGAGCCCGAGGGCCACCCCGGCCAGGACCGCAGCGGTCCCTCCTACCATCCATCCTTGTGTTTCACGCGCGAACGACGGCCACAAACTCCCCAAAGTCATGCTTCTACCCTATCCGGCAGGGTTCTACGATGAGGACATGGCAGCCACCCGCGTCACCCCCAACGTTATGGGCCGGCTCCGGCTGGCATCGCAGGGGCTGCTTGGTCCCGGGCTGGCCTCAGTCCCGGCGGCTGTCCGCTGGCTGACGGCTACCCAGGCGCAGGACCTGCAGGCTTCGCTGTTGGCTGTTGGACTGCGTGTCCCTGGTGCGGGGCTGTCGGACATCCGGGCCGCCCTGGACAATGGCAGTGTGGTCCGTTCCTGGCCAATGCGGGGAACGCTCCACCTGGTGGCTCCGGAGGACCTGCGCTGGATGCTGAGCCTGACGGCGGAACGGCTTTACCGCGTGGTGGCGGGCCGGCACCGTGAACTGGACATCACGTGGGCGGACATCGAAAAGTGCAGGGATGTTGCCTTGGAACGCGTGGTCGGGGGCGGGTCAGTCAGCAGGAACGAACTGTTCGCCGTGTTTGAGGCCGCTGGCCAGCCCACGGCCGGGCAGCGCGGGATCCACATTCTGGGGACGCTGTGCCGGCATGCGTGGCTGGTCCAGGGGCCGCTCTCGGGGAACCAGCAGCTGTTGGTGGCCTTCGACGAGTGGATCCCTGAGTCCCGGACGCTGGAGCGGCAGGACGCGATCGCGGAGTTCGTGCTTCGCTACTTCCGGAGCCACGGCCCCGCCACGCTCCGCGACTTCGCGTGGTGGACCCAGATCCCGCTGACCGAAGTGCGGTCCGCTATGGAACAGGTCCGTGGCCTACTGGTCGAGCTGGAATTCGGCGATGCGGGCTATTGGATGTCGCCGGAGACCGCATCACTGCTCGACGACGGTGTGCCGGGCCAGCGGTCGGTGCTGCTGTTGCCCGGCTTTGACGAGTTCCTGCTGGGCTATCAGGACCGGAACCTGGTGCTGGCGCCGGAGCACGCCAACAAGATCGTGCCCGGCGGCAACGGCGTGTTCAAGAAGACCCTCGTGGCCGGGGGAGAGGTGATCGGCACGTGGTCCCGCGCAGGCGCAGGCCGGAGCGCCGCCGTCGTGCCTGAACTCTTCGACGGCACCAAGCCGCTGGGTACGGCAGCACAGGCAGCCTTCACCAGGGCAGCCGAACGGTACATCACCTTCCTGGACCGCTGAGCGGGCCCAAGACGCAGAAGCGGCCCCGGCCCGCAGAAGCGGTGCCGGGTAGCACCGCTCCTGCGGGTCGGGACCGCTCGTGTCAGGGGAAAGGCTACAGGTTGCCTGTGGCGATGTTGAGCATGCGGCGCAGCGGCTCGGCAGCGCCCCAGAGGAGCTGGTCGCCCACGGTGAACGCGCTGATGTACTCCGGGCCCATCTCCATCTTGCGGATACGGCCAACCGGGATGTCCAGCGTGCCGGAAGCGGCCACGGGAGTCAGGCCGGCCATGGAGTCTTCCTTGGTGTTGGGGATGACCTTGGCCCACTCGTTGTCATCGGCAAGGAGGGTTTCGATCTCGGCCACGGACAGGTCCTCACGGAGCTTCAGTGTGAGGGCCTGGGAGTGGGAACGCATGGCACCGATGCGGATGCACAGGCCGTCCATGATGATCCGGTTCTCGTCCGAGGTGCCCAGGATCTTGTTGGTCTCAACCCCGGCCTTCCACTCTTCCTTGGACTGTCCGTTGCCAAGGTCCGCGTCGATCCAGGGGATCAGGGAGCCGGCCAGCGGCACGCCGAACTGGGTGGCGTCGATGTCCGTGCGCTGGTGAGCCAGGACCTTCCGGTCGATTTCGAGGATGGCCGACGCCGGGTCGTCCAGTTCGGAGCTCACCTCGGCGTTGAGCGTGCCGAACTGGCTGAGCAGCTCGCGCATGTGCCGGGCACCGCCGCCGGAGGCTGCCTGGTAGGTCATGGACGTGCCCCACTCAACGAGGCCGTTCTTGAACAGCCCGCCCAGGCCCATCAGCATGCAGGACACGGTGCAGTTGCCGCCGATGAAGTCCTTGGTGCCGTTGACCAGGCCTTTGTCGATGACGTCGCGGTTGATGGGGTCCAGCACGATGATGGAGTCGTCGTTCATGCGCAGGGTGGAGGCGGCGTCGATCCACAGGCCGTCCCAGCCGCGGCCGCGCAGCTCGGTGTGGACCCGCTTGGTGTAGTCCCCGCCCTGGGCGGTGACAATGATGGGCAGCTTCGCCAGGGCGTCGACGTCGAACGCGTCCTCGAGCTTGCCGGCGCTGCCCGCTGCTGTTCCAGCGAGTGACGGGGCGGCACCTCCTGCGTTGGACGTGGAGAAAAATACCGGGTTGATGTTGGCGAAGTCGCCTTCGTCCTGCATGCGCTGCATCAGGACGGAGCCGACCATGCCGCGCCATCCGACCAGGCCGACGGAGGGGGTAGCTGCTGTAGTCATTCGTACAGTTTAGACTTCGGAACCGGCACCGCGCAGTCGGTTACGTCACGGCCCGATGCACGGCGGCGGCAGGCCGCACGGAGGGGCGGGAAGCGGCGGTCACCGTCCGGTGCGGTCAGACGTCGGAGGGCTTCGTCGGGGAAGGACCGGCAGGAGGCATGGACACGTGCCCGCTGCCGGGCCTGAGGGCACCGCGCTCCTGGCGGATCCTGGCGGCCCGGTGCTCGTCCCTGGCCATGCCAAGCGTGTACCAGCAGCCCAACCCGGCTAGTGCTGTCAGGAACAGCGCACCCCAAAAAGGTTGCTCACCCTTGCCCAGCGGCATCAGCAGTATGATCCAGGATGCGACAAACAACAGTCCCAGGACGAGGGACACAATTCCCATGCCCCACCAGGTCCTGACCTGGGCCTGCCCGCGGCCGGGCGAGAACCCGATCTCATCGCCGGCATAGCTGTGGAGCTCGCCGGTGTCAGTCCTGCGGAGCACCCGCTTCCCGCCACGGGAGAGGGCTTCCTTGTGCTCGGCATACACGGCGTCATTGCGCCGTTCGCGCTCGCTCCCCGGCCCCCACATATTTCCAGCCACTATGCATCATCCCCAAAAGATCCTGCAGTTAGAGTTCATCAGGCTGACGCTACAGATGAGCCGTCAGCCGCGCTTGTCGTCCTGCAGCATGGCCTGCTTTCGGGCGCGCAGGGCGAAGAAGGCACCGAACGCGAAGACCTGCGTCACCACCACCAGCACGATGGCGCCGGCGATCTTGTTGCCGCCCAGGACCATGGTCAGGCCAACAATTGCGGAGAGCAGCGCGAGCAGCGGCAGGAGCATATAGCCCAGCACAAACAGTGTTTCCGGTTTTTTCAGCATCTCAGCCCTGCGTCCTAACCCATTTGGTAAACCTGTAGCGCGTGCCGTTGGCTGCCGTCAGCCATCCGTCCGGCGGAACGGCCGAAGCCGCTTCCCACGTTTCGTCGAGCTCCGGAGCGAACGTATCGCCGTCGGCCTCCACATCAATCGTGGTGACCACCGCGACGTTGGCAAGGTCTGTGGACTGGCGGAAAACTTCGCCGCCGCCCAGGATCCAGACTGTTTCGCCGCCGTCGACGAACTGGGACTCCAGGAGCGCATCATCCAGGGAGGGAACCACGACGGCGCCCTTCGCCTCGGGTGAGTCGCCCCAGTTTTTCTGCCGGGTGACCACGATATTGGTGCGGCCAGGCAGCGGACGGTACTTTTCCGGGAAAGACAGCCACGTTTTGCGGCCCATGATTACCGGGTGCCCCAGCGTGAGCCGGGTGAAGTGCTTCATGTCTTCGGGCAGGTTCCACGGCATGTCGCCGTCTTTGCCGATCACGCCGCCGGACGTTTGGGCCCACACCAGGCCGACGCCGGTGACGGTATCGGCGAGCTCTTCGGTGAAGGCCTGGGGATCTGCTGTGTTCTCGGTGCTCATACGGCGATCGGTGCCTTAATCGTGGGGTGGTGCTGGTAGCCAACCACGTCGAAGTCGTCCAAGGTGTAGTCGAAAATCGATGCGGGCTTCCGGGTGATCTTCAGCTGCGGGTAGTCATAGGGCTCCCGGTCCAGCTGCTTGAGGACCTGGTCCATGTGGTTCTCGTAGATGTGGACGTCGCCGCCGGTCCAGACAAACTCGCCCGGTTCCAGCCCCGCCTGCTGGGCAACCATGCACGTGAGGAGGGCGTAGGAGGCAATGTTGAAGGGCACGCCCAGGAACATGTCTGCGGACCGCTGGTACAGCTGGCACGAGAGTTTGCCGTCTGCCACGTAGAACTGGAAGAACGCGTGGCACGGGGGCAGCGCCATGTCCTTGAGCTCGGAGACGTTCCAGGCGGACACGATGTGCCGGCGCGAATCCGGGTTGGACTTCAGGTTCTCCACCAGTTCGGCGATCTGGTCAATGTGGCCGCCGTCCGGAGTGGGCCAGCTGCGCCACTGGACACCGTACACAGGACCCAGTTCGCCGTCCGCGTCTGCCCATTCGTTCCAGATAGTCACGCCCTGGTCCTGCATCCATTTCACGTTCGATTCGCCGCGCAGGAACCAAAGCAGTTCCACCGCAACAGACTTGAAATGTACGCGCTTGGTGGTGATCAGCGGAAAGCTCTTGCCCAGGTCGAAGCGGATTTGGCGGCCGAAAACGCTGGTGGTTCCGGTGCCCGTCCGGTCGGATTTGTGGGTGCCATGGGCCAGGACGTCGCGGAGGAGGTCTTCGTAGGGCGTCGGGATACTCACGGCTAGAGTCTACCTTTTGGGACCGGGTGCGGCCGCAACAGCCGACACAGCCCTGACGCAAACCGTGTTGGATAGGCCATGAGCGCCAGCAGCACCAGTGATGGCACGAACCCCGTGCGCTGCGGGCGTCGGTCATGAGAATGTTCCTGCATCATGTCAGCCCTTCTGGAGCTTTCCGCGGACCAGGTCGAGCAGCAGCTGATCGCTAAGCCGCGCGTCGCGGCCCGCGTTGATCAGAAGGTCGACGGCGGCAGTCACCGATTCGGGCACGGTCCCGTTTGATCGGGCCGAGGCTCCCGGCGCCGGTTTTGCCACCACGGTTCCGTTCCGCCGCCGGGATTCGATGAGGCCGGCCGCCTCAAGTTCCTTGTAGGCCCGGCTAACCGTTCCAGCCGCGATGCCCAAATCGGCGGCGAGGCTGCGAACGGTGGGCAGCCGGCTTCCGACACCAAGATCACCGGTGGCAATCAGGGAGCTGATCTGCGAACGGATCTGCTCGTACGGCGGGGTGGCCGATCTTAGGTCTACGGACACTCCCGCGTTCATCGGGCGGCCTGCGGAACGATTCTGCCCGATGCGGGGATCCGCGCAAATCCCCGAACGGGGATTACAGCGATCACCACGCCGACCGCCGCTAGCATCGCTCCGGCGATCATTACCGGCTGCCACGCGGCCGGCCACAACGCAGCGGGCAGACCCAGGGCAGGCGGCCACGCACTGCTGGCCGTCATCAGGACCACGCCGCCCTGGACCGTGCAGTAGGCAGCCAGGGTCCGGACCACCCGGTGAACCGTAATTGCCCTGAGCGCGGCGTCCAGGCCGGGAACATCGGCGGAAATGCCGGGGCGCTTCCGGGCCACCGCAACGGGCAGGCAGGCGGCCGCTGCCACCACAGCTGTGGCCGTGGCGGCGATTGCCCACGCCGCTGATCCGCCATTGGGGCTGTCCGCTCGCAGTGACCCGACAAACCCGGCCTCCAGCAGTTTCCACTCGCCCACGGCCGTTACTGCAGTGATTGCCACGTACAGCACGGCGGCGGTAATACCAGTGGTGAGCAAAGCGGGGCTGACCGCCTCCCGCGGCCAAGTCCCGGGTACCTCCCGTGAACCGTAGTTGCGCTGAAGCAGCAGCTCGCCCGCGCCTGCCACGAGCAGGACGGTCACTGCCAACAACGGCACGAAGAACATTTGCTGCCCTGGAAACCCGGAGCCCGGCACAAAGAATCCGGGGATAAAGATGGCCAGCCCTGCAACTGCCACAGGTGCGATACCCATGGCTGCCCCGACTGAGACCGACAGCCTGGTGGCCGGGTGGGTGGAGGCCGGCGAGTCAGCCAATCGGATTCCGTGACCGTCTGTGTGGGCGCTTGGCAGCTTTGGCGGTGCCCATGCCCACATCGTCAGCAGCACCACGAGTGCCACGAGTCCCGCGGGATTGGTCCAGCCGGTCGAATTCGCGGCAGGGTCCGGCCGGACAGCGAAATTGCCCGCCACAGCGCCAAGCCCTGCGGCGATCGTTGCGACGGTCCGCAGTAACCTGTTCATGGCGATAGTCCGCAGAACGTCGTTCTCCTGCGGGTTCAGGGCCTCGAGCTGCCTGCGGCGGCTGATGAGCATCAGCACAGAGGCTGTCCCTGCAGCGAGGGCGAGCCAGGCAGCACCCAGGCAGGCGGCCAGCACGTTTCCCGCGATACGCCCGTCTCCTCCGACGGGACGGAAATTGCCGGCGCTGTCCTGGATGGTGCTAAACGGGATGGGTTCGTAGCCGGGAAGGGTAGCCACGTAGGCAATCTGCAGGCCAGCGCCTGCAAAAATGGCCAGCACAGTCCACGCCAGGCGGCGTGGCAGGAAGTCCCTGACCCTGCGGACGTCCAAGCTGGCAAACCTGCGGGGGAGCCGGGATCCCGGATAGCTCAGCTGCCCGATGGCGTGGATGGCCAGGCACCCAAGGACCGGCCAGGCCAGCGCCACCAGGATGCCGGTTGGACTGGCCAGGGCCGGTGAGGTGCCGGTCAGCGGAAGGATGCCGGCATTAGCGGCGGACTGCAGCGAGCTCGCAAGCCATCCCAGGACGCCGACCCACAGCGCATGCTGGGAAACGCTGACCGCCGACGCTCCGCCACCGGGAACCCGGACCACCCACCGCAACAGCAGGTACAGTCCGGCAGCCAGCAGGAACGGCCCGAGCAGCAGCATCGGCGGCACATCCGGGGTGCTGAATCCAAAGCTGTCGGCGCCTGGCACATCGTCCCCCAAAGTTTTTATGCATCAATGTACTAAGTATTTGATACAAAGAATCCCGCGTCAATGGTTGGGACGGCCCGGAGCCTTAGTCGTCAAAGGGCTTGAACTGCTCCACCGCGACGATGCGTTGTTTATGGTTGGCAGCCACGTGGCACACCACCAGTTCCCCCGGGGACAGATACGGGTCCGAGTCCGGAAGGAGGGCACGAAGGCGGCCGGGCATGCGCTTGGCCAGCTGGGCCAGCACGGTGGGCAGCGCCGGACGGTGCGTACAGACCGCCACGGGGCGCTGCTTTTCCAGCAGCGTCTCAATGACGGCGGCCGTCTTTTTCGGGGTGCGCGCGTGCCGGTGTTCGGTCAGCGCGTCCACCAGCTTGACCTTCGCTCCGGAAATCTTTAGGTATGGCGCCACCGTGGACACACAGCGCCGCCAGGGGCTGGTCACCACATGCGGCGGCTGCCACGCCTGTAACAGCCGGGCTACGGCCTCCGCCTGCCTGATTCCGGTGGCCGCCAGAGGCCGCTCGCCCTCCGCTTTGGACCACGATGAGCGGGGCTTTGCCTTTGCGTGCCGGACCACGATGAACGGCCACGTGTCCAGTTGGTCGTCTTTATAGGCGGCCTGCAGGTACTCCAGAGGGGCGACGTCGGACGGGTTGGACAGCAGGCCGGCCGCGGTTTCCGGAGCACACCACACCACACGGTCCACCTCCTTGCCGTCAGGAACCAGACGGTCCCCGTTGACGCGGACCGCCCAGTAGTGGACCACCTTCAGGCCCGAGGGCACGTGGTAGTGGATGGCCGGCAGGGGGATGCCCAGGGGCGCGGCGAGCCCGATCTCCTCGCGCACCTCCCGCGCCGCGCATTCCGGCAGGGTCTCCCCGGGGTCGATTTTGCCCTTCGGCCAGGACCAGTCGTCGTACCTGGGCCGGTGGATCACCAGGACTTCAAGACCGTCCGAGCTGATCCGCCACGGGATGGCGCCGGCCGCCACCACCGCGACCGCTTCGCCGGGATGGTCCGTCTGGTCTGCTACAAGGATGTCGCTGGACAACGCCGGACCTACCGCCGGCTCAGGCTGCGCTGGCGCGTGCGCGATGCCAGAAGCCAGGACTGGATGTCGTCAAGGGGCGTGCCGTCGTCGGCGATGTGGTGGCGGCTCCATTGGCCCTGGTTATCCAGGTGCCAACTGGCTGTCTCCGGATCCATGTACCGGCGCAGCAGGTCAAGAACGTAGGTGATGTCCTCAGCGTTGGCCAGCTGGACCAGCGCCTCGACCCTGCGGTCAAGGTTGCGGTGCATCATGTCTGCCGAACCGATGTAGACAACCTGGTCCCCGCCGTTGGCGAAGGCGAATACCCGCGAGTGTTCCAGGAAGCGGCCCAGCACTGAACGTACCGTGATGTTTTCGCTGAGGCCCGGCACACCAGGGCGCAGTGAGCAGATGCCGCGGACAATGACGTCCACCATGACACCGGCCTGCGAAGCGCGGTAGAGGGAATCGATGATGGCCTCGTCCACCATGGAGTTGACCTTGATCTGCACCCGTGCGGCCAGGCCGGCCCGGGCATTGCGGATCTCGGTCTCGATCCGGTCAATAAGCCCCGAGCGTACAGAACGCGGTGCCACCAGCAGCCGCTTGAACGTGGATTTGGGGGCGTAGCCGGAGAGCTGGTTGAACAGCTTGGACAGATCCTGTCCGACCTGTTCGTTGGCTGTCAGGAGGCCTAGGTCCTCGTAATACCTGGCAGTGCGGGGATGGTAGTTGCCTGTGCCGATGTGGCAGTAGCGACGAAGCCCGTCCACTTCCTGGCGGACCACCAGGGACAGCTTGCAGTGCGTCTTGAGTCCCACGATGCCGTAGACCACGTGGACGCCCGCCTGCTCGAGTTTCCGGGCCCAGGAAATGTTGGCCTGCTCATCGAACCTGGCCTTGATTTCCACCAGCGCCAGCACCTGCTTGCCGGCCTCGGCGGCATCGATCAAAGCGTCAACGATCGGGGAGTCGCCTGACGTCCGGTACAGGGTCTGCTTGATTGCCTGGACCTTGGGGTCCGCGGCGGCCTGTTCCAGGAATGCCTGCACGGAGGTGGAGAAGGAGTCGTACGGGTGGTGGAGCAGAATGTCGCGGCGGCGCATCGCGGAGAAAACGTTCGCGGCCTTGGACGTCTCGGACTCGTTGAGGAACCGCGACGTGTGCGGCATGTGCTTGGGGTAATGGAGGTCGGCGCGGTCGATGCCGGCGATGACCGACAGCCCGCGGAGGTCAAGCGGGGCGGGCAGCGAGTACACCTCGGACTCTTCCACCCCAAGTTCGCGGATCAGCAGCGCCCGGATGTTCGGGTTGATGTCGTTGGTGACTTCGAGACGGACGGGCGGACCGAAGCGGCGGCGCAGCAGTTCCTTTTCCAGAGCCTGCAGGAGGTTCTCGGCGTCGTCCTCTTCAACCTCAAGGTCCTCGTTGCGGGTCACGCGGAAGATGTGGTGTTCCAGGACTTCCATGCCTGCGAAGAGCTTGTCCAGGTGGACGGCAATGACTTCTTCCAGGGCGATGAAGCGTGCCACGCGGCCGGCCACGGCCCCGGCGCGCGGGCCGTCAATGGAAATCAGGCGGGGCAGCTGGTCCGGAACCTTGAGGCGAGCGAAAAGTTCCTTGTCGCTGACCGGGTTGCGCACCACTACGGCAAGGTTCAGCGAAAGCCCGGAGATGTACGGGAACGGGTGTGCCGGGTCCACAGCCAGCGGCGTCAGGATGGGGAAGACCTTTTCGGCGAACAGTTCGCTGAGCATCTGTTTCGCGGCGTCGTCCAGTTCGTCCCAGTGCATCAGGTGAATGTGCTCATAGGCGAGCGCCGGCCGGATCTGGTCTGCATAGACCTGGGCATGGCGCTGCTGCAGCCGGTGGGCCTCGTCCCCGATCCTTTCGAGCACCTCAACCGGGCTGAGTCCGGCGGGGGAGGGCACGGCAAGGCCGGTGGCGATGCGTCGCTTCAAGCCGGCAACGCGGACCATAAAGAACTCGTCCAGGTTGGACGCGAAAATGGACAGGAAGGCCACTCGCTCCAGCAGGTGGAGGTTGGGGTCTTCAGCCAACTCCAGGACGCGGGAGTTGAAAGCGAGCCAGCTGAGCTCGCGGTCCAGGAAGCGGTCCGGCCGGATGTCGCCTTCGGGTACCAGGTTGGGGGCAAACTCCGGAATGTCGATCCGATCCTGGGTGGCGCGCGAGGCGGGGACTTCGGATGAACCAAAGCGGGCCCGAACGGGCACTGCGGGGCCCTCGGACGTGACTGTTCCCGCGGGTTCCGGTTTCATGGTGTCTCCTCATTACCTGGCGCTTGATGCTGGCCCAAGGCCGGCGCGGTTCTCTACCAACCTTACAATCAAACCCGCTCCGGGGGCCCTGGGTTTCGGGCCGGGCACGGCCGTTTATCAGCCGAGTGGGCTAACTCACCAGGTGGGGCCTAAACGGTGGCAACGGGCCCGTACATTACATCCATGTCCCAGCGCGTGAAGCCCAGTCCCCGGTAAAGCGCCACTGCCGCGGCGTTGTCAGCATCCGTATAGAGCATGACGGCATGAAGCCCGAGTCCCTGCAGGTACCTGATGCCGGCCACAGTCAGGGCCTTACCCAGTCCCATGCCCTGGGCGGCCGGCGTAACGCCTACCGCGTAGACCTCACCGATCGCCGGGTGCGCGCCGTGGCGAGGATGGACTTTGGTCCAATGGAAACCCAGCAGCCGGTCCTCTGCGTCCACAGCGAGCAGGAAGCCGGCGGGATCAAACCAGTCCTCCGCCATCCGGGCGTCCAGGTCCGCGCGGTTCAGCGAGCCCTGCTCCGGGTGGTGGGCGAACGCGGCGCGGTTCGCTGCCAGCCAGCCGTCCTCATCCTTGCCCGGCACAAAGGCGCGGAGCGTGACACCGTCCGGAAGGCCGACGTCGGGCAGTTCGGCCGTGGCGGTGGTCAGACGCATCTTCCAGAGCTCGCGCACCGGGCCGTAACCGTAGCGCGCGGCAAGGTCGGCTGCCGCCTCATGGTTGCCGTGCGACCAGGCCTTCAGGCCGTCGAGGCCGCGCCCGGACTGGAGCGCACCCACAAGGCGGTCCGCCACACCCTGGTTGCGGTAGCTGGGGTGGACGGCGATCTCCAGCACGCCGCTGCCATCGGCCTCTTCCACCACCACTGCGACTCCGGCCAGGTCCTGCCCGGAGGAGGGGTCTGAGTCCTCGTCCGGGGCGTAGAGGGCAAGGGTCAGCAAGGAGTGCTCAGCGGAGTCACCGGCGCGGAGGGTTACCACTGTCTGCTCGGACAAGGAGGGGTTGCCGTCGGATTCCTCGGCGGCTGCCAGGAGGCCCAGGCAGTCCTTCAGCAGTTGCTTGTCCACTCCGCCGTGGACAACAAGGACGGGCCATTTTTCCGGGTGCGCAGGACTCATGAGGCAAGGCTATACGCCCGCACGGGAACGTGCCCCGATTTGATGGCTACCTGCCGCTTACGTATAGTCGGTAACTCACCCGGCACATGACGCGCCGGGCGAGGGGGATCCACCAGTGGGGTGGCCTCGATACGTTCGACCCGTATGTCCTCCACCTCCAGCGCTCCACACAGGCGCAAAAGCAACAGCCCCGGACCAATGGTCCGGGGCTGTTGCTTTGCGCGGCTGTCAGGCCTCCGTCAGTTCGTCTTCCTGCTGACGCACCAGGGTGAGTCGATAACCAACGTTGCGAACGGTGCTGATCAGGTTTTCATGGTCCGCGCCCAGCTTGGCGCGGAGACGGCGCACATGGACATCCACGGTGCGCGTGCCGCCGTAGTAGTCGTAGCCCCACACCTCCGTGAGCAGCTGCTGCCGGGTGAATACGCGGCCGGGGTGCTGTGCCAGGTACTTGAGGAGTTCGAATTCCTTGAACGTCAGGTTCAAAGGTGCGCCGTTGACGCGGGCCGTGTAGCTGGCCTCATCAATGACCACGCCGGCCGCCCTGATTTCCGTCGGGGCGTCCTCCTGCTCGGGGACGGCGCGCGCCACAGACAGCCGGATGCGCGCCTCCACTTCGGCGGGACCTGCCGAATCGAGAACAATGTCGTCCACGGCCCAGGCAGAGGAGACGGCAGCCATGCCGCCCTCGGTAAGGATCAGCATCAGCGGCGCGCTCAAGCCGGTCGCCTTGAGTAACTGGGTGAGCGAGCGGGCGCCTACCAGGTCCTTCCGGGCGTCCAGCAGCACGATGTCGCACGGATCCGTCTCCAGTAGGGCGGTGGGCTCGGCGGCGAGGATATGCACCCTGTGATTCAGTAATTCCAGGGCAGGCAGAATGTCCACCGATGACCCGGTGCTGTTCGTCAATAGCAGGATGTGCGACATTGTTCCTCCAAGGGGCGTCCGCGCATCTTCGGGCGACTGAACCGGGTTCTCACCGGCGGGAACCAGCTCCCTGCGCTGGCCGGAGCCGGACGGGAATCCATCCGGCCGGCAACCTTTGCGGGAAGCGTAGCTGAACTCTGAGTATACCGAACGGTGTTCCCGCGAACAGGGATTCCTGCTGCCAAGACCTTCGTTTTGCGACATATCCGGGTCATATAAGGCAGGATTGGGGAATGGGGCAGAACGCCCTGCCGCGGACGGCAGAGCCGCCGGGTCCAGAGCCAGAACGGGAATGCAGCGAATTGAGTGCAGAGCAGAAGCGGCGAACCGAAACGGGCGGGCCCAGAGTCAGCCCGGCGGTGCGTACCCCGTCGCGATCACTGGGCTCGTGGGTTATTGGCCTCATCGGCGTCGCAGGACTCGTTGCCATCATCGCCGGAGTGTATGTCTCCCGGGAAGCGCTGGTCGGCGTCGCAAGTATCATCGCGGTGGCGGTCGGCATTGGCTGGCCCCACTTCCTCCGAATCCCTGCGAAGAAGACCCTTGCAGGTGTTATTGCGCTGCCCGGAGTGGGCTCGGCAGTCGCGGCCGGCTATCTCCCGGCCCCGGGATTCCTCAACTGGACTCCGGCCTTTATAGCGTTGGGGATGATGGCCGTATTTGTGGTGCAGCTCATCCGGGGGACCGGCCAGGCCAAACGCCTCGAATCCACGCTGGGCTGCTGCGCCGGCGTGCTCCTCTCGTGCCTTGGCGCCGGCTGGATTGCAGGTGCCCGGTTCAACGGCGTCCGCGAAATGATGCTTGTGGCGGCCATCAGCGCCGGCGTGGCATTGCTCGCCGGGCTGATCCGCTGGCCGGACAGGGTGGTGGCTCCGCTGGGCATCGCCCTGGCAGGACTGGCGGGGCCGCTCGCCGGCCTGGTCTTCTCCGACCTCGCCGTGGTGCCGGCCGCGATCTTCGGTGTGGTGGTGGGCGCTGTCCTGGTCAGCTTCCGCCGGCTTGTCACACTTCGCGGGGGTCCGCTGAATCTTGCTGCCGCCCTTAGCATGGGTCTGGCACCTGTTTCCGCGGTGGGCTCCCTTGCTTACTTCATAGACAAACTACTCATCTACTAACGGTTAGGATGGCATCATGTCCGTACTTGCATTTGAAATCTTCTTCCTTGTCCTTCTCGGCGTCGCCAGCCTGGCCATGGCCTGGTTTGCCGGTTTTGTGGTTTACCGCCTCTTCAAAGGCCAGAAGTAAACCCCTGTCCCGGAGCTAGCGCTTTTCTGAGGTAATTGTTGTGCCGATTGAAATTCCAACAGACCTGACACCGGAACTTGTTCCGCTTTCCTGGCTCATCGGTGAGTGGGAAGGCAGCGGCCGGCTTGGCAGCGGTGACGAAGATTCTGAACACTTTGTCCAGCACGTCTCCTTCACGCACAACGGCCTGCCGTACCTGCAGTATCGGGCGGAAAGCTGGTTGACGGACGACGACGGCACCCGCCTGCGGCCACTCACGGTTGAGACCGGCTTCTGGGCGCTTGAGCGCAAACAGCTCGATGCCGACGGCGGTCCGGGCCTGATTCCGGCAGACATCGTCCCGGCACTCAAGAGCGCCGACGAAGTCGAAGCCCTGCGCAACAAGGACGGCGGCTTCGACATCTCCGTGTCCATCGCCCACCCCGGCGGGATCTCTGAGCTTTACTACGGGCAGATCAAGGGCCCGCAGATCCAGCTCACCACGGACATGGTGATGCGCGGCAGCCATTCCAAGGATTACAGCGCTGCCACCAGGATCTTCGGACTGGTGGACGGCAACCTGCTCTGGCGCTGGGACGTTGCCACAGGCGGCACCGGACAGACCGGAACAGGCCTTGAGGCGCATGCTTCCGCCTTCCTAAAGAAAGTGTCCTGACCCGGCACTACTTCGCCGGCGATCAGTAGACTGAGCTTCCACAGCGTCACTGGCCCGTACGGGCGAACCGTACCTGTGTGAACCCGGGAGCATCATGGCTGCAGCGCAGAACACCACCGATTACAGCGACCTGAAGGCGCTGTTCTTCAACGGCACGCTGAAGCGGTCACCGGAGACCAGCAACACTGAGGGCCTCATCGAGGTCAGCCGCCTGATCCTGGAAAAGCAGGGCGTCAGCACGCGCGTGATCAGGACGGTGGACCACAACATCGCCAGCGGCGTGTACCCGGACATGACGGAGCACGGCTGGTCCACCGATGAGTGGCCGGAACTTTATCCCGCGGTGCAGGAAGCAGACATCGTGGTTGTGGCCGGCCCAATTTGGCTGGGGGACAATTCCTCGCAGACCAGGAAGCTAATTGAACGGCTCTACGCCCACTCCGGGGAACTCAATGACAAAGGCCAGTGGGCCTTCTATCCGAAGGTGGGCGGGTGCCTGATTACCGGCAACGAAGACGGTATCAAGCACTGCTCCATGAACGTCCTGTACAGCCTTCAGCACATCGGCTTTACCATCCCGCCCCAGTCCGATGCCGGGTGGATAGGAGCCGTCGGCCCTGGTCCCAGCTACCTGGACGACGACTCCGGCGGCCCTGAGTCAGACTTCACCAACCGCAACACCACGTTTATGACCTGGAACCTGTTGCATTTCGCCAGGATGCTGAAGGATGCCGGCGGGATTCCCGCCTACGGCAACCTTCCGGAAGAATGGGAAACCGGTGCACGCTTCGATTTCGAAAATCCGGAATACCGCTGATACCCGCCCTCACCTCGCATCGCCGCACCGGGTCCCTGCCCCCGCACCCCCGGGCCGGGGCACTCGCCGGAACGGGACCGGAATACTCACTGACTAAAGGACGTTCCCCCAGTATGACTACCCCCAGCCCACTCCTGTCGCGCCCTGGCGCGGTCGAGGCCACCGGCGCGGACGCCGGCGTCGCATCCCACTACGGGGAGCCGCTGCGCGAGCAGCGCGCCCTCGCGGCCGGCACCGCCGTCGTCGATCTTTCCCACCGCGGTGTGGTCACTGTCAGCGGCCCGGACCGGCTGACCTGGCTGAACACGCTGTCTTCGCAGCAGGTCACCGGCCTGCAGCCGGGGGATTCGAGCGAATTGCTCCTGCTCAGCGTCCAGGGGCGGATCGAGTTTGACGCCCGGGTAGTGGATGACGGCGAAACCACCTGGCTGATCGTCGAGGCCGCCGAGGCTGCCCCGCTGGCTGAGTGGCTGAACAAAATGAAGTTCATGCTCCGCGTCGAAATCAATGATGTCTCCGGTGACTGGGCCGTCCTCGGCAGCACCAAGGATGTGCCTGACTGGGCCGGGCTGCTGGCCTGGCGTGATCCCTGGCCCCACGTGGGCGCAGGCGGTTACGCGTATTCCGTGGTGGCGGAAGCTGACCATCCCGGGCTGGAACGGCCCTGGATCGAGTACCTGGTGCCGGCCGCCCAGCTGGAGCAGACGCTGGGGGACCGCCCGCTCGCCGGCATGCTGGCCGCCGAAGCCCTCCGCGTCGCTGCCTGGCGTCCCCGGCTCGGCGCGGAAACGGACGACAAAACCATCCCGCACGAACTGGACCTCCTCCGCACCGCCGTGCACCTGGCCAAGGGCTGCTACAAGGGCCAGGAGACAATCGCCCGGGTGCACAACCTCGGCCATCCGCCACGGCGCCTGGTGTTCCTGCAGCTCGACGGCTCGCAGCACACCATGCCGGCACCGGGCAGCCCGGTCATGCTGGGCGAGCGGAAGGTCGGAACGGTGACCTCTGTGGCCCAGCACTACGAAATGGGCCCCGTCGCCCTGGCAGTCATTAAGCGGCCGGTGGCACCGGATGAAACACTGACGGTGCTGGACGGAGACGAACCCTATATCGCCGCCCAGGAAGTGATTGTTGCCCCCGACGCCGGCCAGGTTGTAGGGCGTCAGACAGGATTCTTGAAGGGGACCCGCTCATGACCGAAAACACCGCATCCGACGCTTCTGAATCCCTCAGGCAAGGGCCTGCCAGCCAGGCGCCTGACGAGGAAACGCTTGCGCTGGCGGAGAAGCTCTTCCAGGCCGCCCGCGAGGGAGACACCGGGCTTTTGCGCGCGTACCTGGAAGCAGGGGCGCCGGCTTCCATGACCAATGCGGCCGGCGATTCCCTCCTGATGCTGGCCGCCTACCACGGACATGCCGGGACCGTGGAGCTGATCCTCCAGCACGGGGCAGAGGCTGACACGGCCAACGACCGCGGCCAGACACCGCTGGCCGGCGCGGCCTTCAAGGGATACACGGACGTCGCCAAACTCCTGCTGGAGGCCGGTGCAGATCCCGACGCCGGCACCCCGTCTGCCCGTGACGCGGCGAAGATGTTCGCCCGTGCGGACATCCTCGATCTGCTGGGAGCCTGACGCTTGGAGAGCGTGGCGAGGCCTTGGCCAGCCCTCTGGTCACTGGTGATCGGGTTCTTCATGATCCTGATCGACACCACCATCGTGTCCGTAGCGAATCCGCGGATCATGGAGGGCCTTAACGCGGACATCAACTCCGTCATCTGGGTGACCAGCGCGTACCTGCTCGCGTACGCCGTCCCGCTGCTCATCATGGGCAGGCTGGGCGACCGCTTCGGGCCGAAGCGGCTGTACCTGACAGGCCTGACGGTCTTCACGCTGGCGTCGCTGTGGTGCGGACTGTCCGGGGACGTCCAGTCACTCATCATGGCGCGCGTCCTCCAGGGCCTTGGCGCTGCCATCATGACCCCGCAGACCATGGCCGTGATCACCCGCATCTTCCCGCCGGACCGGCGCGGCCCGGCAATGGGAATTTGGGGAGCAACTGCCGGCCTGGCGACGCTCGTGGGGCCCATCCTGGGCGGCGTCCTGGTGGATGGCCTGGGCTGGGAGTGGATCTTCTTCATCAACGTTCCGGTGGGCATCGTCGGCTTCATCCTGGCCTGGCGGTTCGTGCCGTCCCTCAGCACCCACCCGCATAAGTTCGACATTCCCGGTGTCCTGCTCAGCGCCGTCGGGCTGTTCCTGCTGGTTTTCGGAATCCAGGAAGGCGAGACCTACAACTGGGGGACCATCACCGGTCCCATCACCGTATGGGGGCTCGTCATTGCCGGCATCGCCGTGCTGGCGGTGTTTGTGCTCTGGCAACGGTTCAACAAGGGCGAGCCGCTGCTGCCCCTGGCCCTCTTCAGGGACCGCAACTTCTCCCTCGCCAACATCGGCATCACCACCGTGGGCTTCACCATCACTGCCTTTACTCTCCCGCAGATCTTCTACTACCAGATGGTCCGCGGCCTGACGCCAACCCAGTCCGCGCTCATGATGGTTCCCATGGCCGTGATATCCGGCGGGCTTGCCCCGGTGGTGGGAAGGATCATCGACCGCGTCAACCCGAAGTACATCGCCGCCGCCGGCCTGGTCCTGATGTCTGTGGCGCTCTTCTGGAACTCGGCACTGATGCACCCGGACACGCCCATCTGGATCTTCCTGCTCCCCAGCGCCGTCCTGGGCCTGGCCAACGTGGGGATCTGGGCTCCGCTGAGCACCACCGCAACCCGGAACCTGGCGCCGCGCCAGGCCGGTGCCGGATCAGGCGTCTACAACACCACCCGGCAGATCGGGGCCGTGCTGGGCAGTGCCGCGATAGCCGTGCTGATCCAGGCCAGGCTCGCCGCTGAACTCCCCGCGGCACCCGGAGAAGCCGCAGGCGGCGGCCCCATGTCGTTCGCCGGGGCTCTGCCCGAGGCACTTCAGGAGGGCTTCTCGACGGCGATGGGCCAGTCCATCATGCTGCCGGCGGCCGTGATCCTGCTTGGGGCGGCTGTGACGCTGTTCTTCGCCAAACCAAAGCCCGTTGATGGCTGGGGTGCCGGAGAGGCACCGGCAGCTGCGGTTTCGGAGAGCTCCACCCGGCCCGTGTAGCGGCAGTTCAGCCCAGGTGGACACTGGTCTGGATGCCGCCGGCAGCCAAGCCCAGCTTCCTCGCCAGGGCGACGGCTCCGGTGTTGCTGACTTCAGCGCGCCACTGGACAGTAAGCCCCGCGGCCAGTGCTTCGTGGGCGGCGATCGACGCGGCAAGGGAGCCCAGGCCGCGCCGGCGCCACTCGGGGTCCACCAGCACTCCCAGATGGGCCAGCAGGCCCTCCCATTCCGCGTAGGCACCACACGCCACGGGAACCCGGCGGCCGTCGACCTCGTGCACGATGGTGTACCTGTTTTCGAGGTCGGAGAGTCCCACTTCGTTGACGTCGTCCGGCGGGCACAGCCCTTCGAGCTCGATCGCCTCAGGGTTGCCGGGCGAGACGGTCAGTTCCTCGGACGGCTGCCGGAGCGGCAGGTCGTCTGCGAAGAACAGTGCGGCAGCACCGAGGCCGTGGCCGCCGTGCGAGCGGGTCAGGGTCAGGAGGGTCACGTGCTGGGCCATCTCGTCGTCGGGGATGCCGGCCGCCGCGTCAATGACCCACTGCGGGCCCACCAGGGCTGAACTGCCGAAAAGCCTCACGAATTCCACGGTCTTTGCAGCTTCGTCCGCCCTGACCACCCGCTCACCGGACGTCAGGGCAGCTGCGAAAGCACCGTCGTCGAGCCCCAGGTGCCGGGCCCAAGCGAGCTGGATGATGGCGGCGGAACCCGGGTCAAGAGTCATATCCCCAGCCTAGGCGCCGTGCGCGGCTCAACCGAACAGGACGGCCGCTTCGTCGTAGCGCTTCTGGGGAACTGTCTTCAGCTGGCCGAGGGCCTTCTCGAAGCCGACGTGCTCGATGTCGGTGCCCTTGAGGGCCACCATGGTGCCCCAGTAGCCTTCCACCACGGAATCAATGGCTGCCATGCCCAGGCGCGTTGCGAGGATACGGTCGAAAGCTGAGGGGACGCCGCCGCGCTGGATGTGGCCCAGGATGGTGGCCCGGGTTTCGATGCCGGTGCGGGCCTCGATCTCCGGCGCGAGCTGGTCCGCGATGCCGCCCAGACGGGGCCGGCCGAAGGTGTCAAGACCGCGCTCTGAATGCGGGGATTCCATGTGCTCCGGAACGAAGCCCTCGGCCACGACAATCAGGGGTGCGCGGCCGCGGTCGTGGGCTTCCTGGACCCACTCCGTGATCTGTTCGATGCTGACCTTCTGTTCCGGGATCAGGATGGCGTGCGCACCGGACGCCATCCCGGCGTGCAGGGCGATCCAGCCCACGTGGCGGCCCATGACCTCGGCGATCATGCAGCGGTGGTGGGACTCGCCCGTGGTGCGGAGGCGGTCGATGGCCTCGGTGGCGATCTGGACGGCGGTGTCGAAGCCGAAGGTGTAATCGGTGGCGTCGAGGTCGTTGTCCACCGTCTTGGGAACCCCGACGATTTTGAGGCCGGCGTCCGTGAGGCGCTTCGCGGCAGCCAGTGTGCCTTCGCCACCGATGGCGATGATGGCGTCGATGCCGAGGCGGTCCATGTGGGCCTTGATGACTTCAGGGCCGCCGCCGTTTTCGAAGGGGTTGGTGCGGGACGTGCCCAGGATGGTGCCGCCCTGCTTGGCGATGCCGCGGACCATGGTGCGGGGAATATCGATGATGTCGCCTTCAACCACACCGCGCCAGCCGTCCAGGAAGCCTACGAATTCGTGGCCGTGGATGGCGATGCCCTTGAGGACCGCTCCGCGGATGACCGCGTTGAGTCCCGGGCAGTCGCCACCGCTGGTAAGAATTCCAATTTTCATTTCTCTGCTCAAATCCTTATTGAAGGGCGTACGGGCAGAGCGCCACGCTGAGCTCAACCTAGATTGTAGTCGGTGGTGTGCGTTACGACACAAACCGGTTACACAAGGCCCCCGTTCCTGGAGGGTGTCTCCGGAACGGGGGCCTGGTGTGCAACGGGGTGCTTAACGTCCGCCGAGGGAGCGGCTGTCCAGGAAGCTCTGCAGCGGAATGGAGTTCTGCTGGTCGGGAAGGACCAGCCATGCGAGGAGGTAGAAGACCACCGCGGGGCCGGGGAGGAGGCAGAAGATGAGGAAGGCGATCCGCACAAACGCCACATCCACGTTGAGCTTGGCGGCGAGGCCGCCGCACACGCCGCCCAGCCAGCGTTCCGGCCCGCGTTTCAGGCCGAAGCCCCTGACAATGCTGAAAAACTTGTCCATGGCTCAAGACTTCCCTGTTGTGGGTTCGTTGTCACGTTTCCGGGCCGACAGCAGGCCGCCGATCACAAGGGCTGCCCCGGCCCCGATCATGAGCCCGATCAGCACATAGGTGCCGTTCAGGGTCACCACGCCCAGCTGGGCCACGATGATCAGGGCGGCCAGCGCCAGGACGATGAGGGCCCATACTATGGTTCCCACGCGGGCGGATGGCTGCTGCGGTGCGTCGGCTCCGGACTGGCCTGCCGCCGTCGTGCTTTCTGACTTGGATGAATCCGGTACCGGATCAAAACTGCTCACGTCAGTTTCCTTCCTCGATAGTGATGTTGCTGAAGGTGCCGTCGATCTCCACAACCAGGCTGGCTCCGGGCTTGTCGGTGTTGTAGGTACTTTCCCGGGTGGTGATGCCGCCGCGGTTGTTGCTGCCCTCGTGGATGTTGCCCATTGTCATGTCGGCTTCGATCTTCACGGGGACGTCGTCGGGGATCACCACGGTGACGTTGCTGGCCGTGACGTCCAGGGGAACGACAACTTCGGTCGTCAGCGGCGCGGTGAGGTTCAGTTCGGTGAGATCGAGCGTGCCGCGGCCGGCGGTGATGTCAAAGCCGTTCCGCGCCTGTTCCACGCTGACCGGTGTCCAATCGACTTCGGTGAAGCGGACCCTGTCGCTGTTGCCCACCACGTTGTAGATGCCGCCGGTGATGAGGGCCGCTACGGCGAAGAAACTGAGGATCCCGGCCGTCTTTCCGCGAAGGCCGGCGATGAGGATGCCCAACCCGACCACTGCTGCACCACTGGCCCAGACGATGGCGTTGGCGGCGTCACCGAGGTTGATCACGTTTGCTGCATCGAGGGCTTTGAGGCCGCCGCCGACCAGCAGCGCTGCGCCCGCTGTGACGGCAACGGCGGGGGCGCCGGGGCCGGAGGGGCGGATCTGCGGCGTCTTGCCTGGTCCCTGCGGGGGCTGGTAGCCGCCGTAGTTACCGCCGCCGTAGCTGCCTCCGCCGCCGTACGCATCGCCGCTTCCGTACTTGTCGCCGCCGGGGAACGCTCCGCTGGAGGGCGGGGTGGGACCGGAAGGCGGCGCGGGTGTGTAGGGAGGCGTCCCGGCCGTATCAGTGGCGGCGTACGGCGAGGTGTACGGGGCCGTGGGGTAGGTGGTTCGTGGGTAAGGCGCGGTGAAGGAGGCGTCTCCGCTGGCACCCGCCGGCTGTGGTGTGGCGTTCATGGGAGCTCCGTTCTGGACCTTGTTGCGTTGTGTCAGGTAGTAGATGAAGTAGATGGCGCCGCCCACCCAGAAGACGGTCCAGAGGAAGCCGCCGAAGCCGTTGCGGCTCCAGCCCCAGAATCCGCCGCCCAGCCCGGTAAGGCCCACCACGGCGGTGACCAGGGCGCCGGTCATGCCGCTGGACCATCTGCCCGCGCCCGCTTCCTGGACGTGGATGCGCCCATCGGGCTCCGGGAGGAAGGCCCAGGCGATGCCATAGAGCAGGACGCCGACGCCGGCGAAAAGCGTCAGCACGATGAAGATGCCGCGGACAATCAGCGGGTCGATGCCCATCCGGTTCGCGATGCCGCTGGAGACGCCGCCGATCCACCGGTCGCGTCCGCGCTGGATGCCGTGGCTCCGGATCCACGTGAAGAAGTCAGTTGGCTGGCCGGGGCTTAGGGGAGCGGCGTAGGGGCCTGCAGCCGGGGGCGGCAGGAGAGGTTCGGTGGGTTGGTCCGGTCCGCGGGGTGGGAGGGGTTCCGTGGGCTGGCCGTCGTCAGGGGTAGGGATCTGCGAGTTCATACTTCGATCCTGCCGTTCGGGGCGGTACGGCTCTACTGGGGAACACCCTGACCCGTCCCTGAGTTACCCCCGGTTCCGGCCTGAACCGGGTCCGGGGAACCCTGATCCATGCTTGGATTGACACATGACCACCGCCATGACCCGCCCACCGCTGGTCCGTAGCCCCGACCGCGTCATCGCGGGCGTATGCTCCGGACTCGCGGCGCATCTGGGCTGGCCGGTGAAAAACGTCAGGCTCGGCATGGCGCTCGCAACCCTGGCCGGGGGCGCCGGTCTGGCGTTTTACGCGTGGCTGTGGATTATGGTCCCCACCGCAGACGAAAGTGCCCGGCGCAACGCCAAGCGGCCGGCGTCGCCCATTGCCCCGACGGTGAGCCTCGCGCCGTCGCCCGCAACGTCGAAGCTCCCGGGGCTGCCCGCCGTGGCCGCACCGTGGGAAGTGCCCGACGCCGGTGCTTCCGCCGCCGCGTACGGAACGGGCGTGAGTCCGCCGTGGTTCCGGTTCCGCAGCATGCGGTACGGCAAGGAGATCCTGCTAGGAGCCGGCCTTCTGCTGGTTGCCGGCATTATGATCGCCCAACTCCTCGGCGTGGACGTACCACTGGGGACCCTCATTCCCGCCGCGGCTGTGCTCGGCGGCGCCGCCATCGCCTGGATGCAGCTCGATGAGAGCCGCCGTGCCGGGCTGGTCGACAAAACCAAAGCCGATCAGGCGGGCGGCTGGGCGCGCCTCGCGGCCGGCCTGGCGCTGGTCGTGGCCGGCGTGCTGGTGATGGTGTCCGGTTCCGGTTCCTGGGAACAGACCTGGCTGGCGCTGCTGGCCTCGGTGGCGGTGCTGGGTGGTGTGGTACTCGTGCTGCTGCCGTGGGCACTCAAATTTTGGCGCGACCTGGAAACGGAGCGCGCAGGCAGAATCAGGGAAACTGAACGGGCCGAGATCGCGGCCCACCTGCACGATTCCGTGCTGCAGACCCTTGCCCTCATCCAGCGGCGGGCCGCCAACGAACATGATGTGGTGCGCCTGGCCAGGGCTCAGGAGCGGGAGCTGCGGGGCTGGCTGTTCCAGGATCCGGGCAAGGAAGCCGGTCAGCTTTCGGACCGGATCAAGGCCGCCGCGGCCGAGGTGGAAGACGTCCTGGGCAACGCCGTGGAGGTGGTGAGCGTAGGGGATACGTCCATGACCGAGGCCCACGAAGCCCTGGTCCAGGCCAGCCGCGAAGCCATGCTGAATGCATCCCGTCACGGCGGCGGGACCGTCTCCGTGTACCTGGAGGTCTCGGACGGCCGGGCTGAAGTATTCGTGAAGGATCGGGGCCCCGGCTTCGACCTCAACGACGTGCCCGAGGACCGGCTGGGCGTCAGGGAATCCATCATCGGACGTATGAAGCGCCACGGCGGGACGGCCTCCATCGCAAGCACGCCGGACGGCACGGAGGTGCGGCTGGGTCTCCCGGCGCGCCTGCCGGACAACGGGCGTCAGACGGACAACGGGCGGCAGCAGGACACCACGCGCCAGCCGGACAATGCAGAAGGAAGATCATCATGAGCAACACGCAGGGAACAGGCCCCGTTCGCCCGGCCCAGACCGTCCGGGTGGTCATTGTGGACGACCACGCCATTTTCCGGTCCGGCCTCAAAGCCGACCTCGATGCAAGCATCCAGGTTGTGGGGGAGGCCGCCACGGTGGAGCAGGCCATTGCGGTGATCGCCCGGGAGCGGCCCGAGGTGGTGCTGCTGGACGTCCACCTTCCCGGCGGCCTGGGCGGCGGCGGGCGTGAGGTCATCGCCGGCTCCGCCGCGCTGCTGGGGACCACGAAGTTCCTGGCCCTCAGCGTGTCGGACGCCGCCGAGGACGTCGTGGCGGTCATCCGGGCAGGGGCCCGGGGGTACGTCACCAAAACCATTTCAGGGCGTGAGATCACCGACGCCGTGTTCAGGGTAGCCGGCGGTGACGCCGTCTTCTCACCCAGGCTGGCAGGCTTTGTGCTGGACGCCTTCGGAACGGCGCCGGCCGACATCGCCGACGACGAGCTGGATAAGCTCTCCGCCCGCGAGCTGGAAGTCATGCGCCTGATCGCGCGCGGATACAGCTACAAGGAAGTGGCGAAGGAGCTGTTCATCAGCATCAAGACCGTGGAAACCCACGTGTCCGCGGTGCTGCGCAAACTCCAGCTGTCCAGCCGCCACGAGCTGACCAAGTGGGCCGCGGAGCGCCGCCTCCTCTAACCCCCCGCCCCCTCGGACGCTCTCTCACTTAATGTGGCTTAAACCTGATCGCTCTCTCACTCTCCTCAAGAGAGTGATAGAGCGATCCGGTTTTTCCTGCGTTAAGTGAGAGAGCGTCCTATTTGGCTTTGCCGAGGAAGTCCTGCAGGCGCTGCACGCCGGTGGCCAGATCCTCGTCGCCCAGGGCGTAGGAGAGCCGCAGGAAGCCGGAGGGGCCGAAGGCCTCGCCCGGAACCACTGCCACTTCCACCTCGTCGAGAATCAGGGCCGCCAGTTCGGCGGAGGTCGACGGCGTCGCGGTGCCTGCCGCCGTCGGGAATTCCTTCCCCAGCAACCCGCGGACGTCCGCGTACACGTAGAAGGCGCCCTTCGGTGTCGGGCATTCCACGCCGTCGATCGCGTTGAGGCCGGCAACGATCGCCTTACGGCGGCGGTCAAAGGCCACCTTCATCTCGTCGACGGCGGTCAGCGGGCCGGAGACGGCGGCGAGGGCGGCGATCTGCATGATGTTGGACACGTTGGACGTGGCGTGGGACTGCAGGTTGGTGGCGGCCTTGATGACATCGGCCGGGCCGATCATCCAGCCCACACGCCAGCCGGTCATCGCATACGTCTTGGCCACGCCATTGAGGATGACCACTTTGTCGCCCAGTTCAGGGGCGGCGGTGGCGATGGAGGTGAACGGAACGCCGTCATAGGTCAGGTGCTCGTAAATCTCGTCGGTGACCACCCAGAGGCCCTTCGAGGCAGCCCATTTGCCGATTTCGGCGACCTGTTCGGGGGAGTACACGGCGCCGGTGGGGTTGGACGGCGAGACGAACAGGAGGATTTTCGACTTCTCCGTGAGGGCGGCTTCGAGCTGCTCAACGGTGACCAGGTAGTCCTGCTCAGGCCCGGCGAAAACCTCAACGGGAACACCGCCGGCGAGCCGGATGGCCTCCGGGTAGGTGGTCCAGAACGGAGCGGGAACAATGACTTCGTCGCCCGGATCCACCAGCGTGGCGAACGTGTTGTACACGGCCTGCTTGCCGCCGTTGGTCACCAGCACCTGGGACGGGTCCACCGCGTAGCCGGAATCGCGGAGGGTCTTCTCAGCGATGGCTTTCTTCAGCTCCGGCAGGCCACCGGCGGGCGAGTAGCGGTGGTACTTGGGCTGGCCGGCAGCCTCAATGGACGCCTTCACGATGTAGTCCGGGGTGGGGAAGTCCGGCTCGCCCGCGCCGAAGCCAATAACCGGCCGGCCGGCTGCCTTGAGCGCCTTGGCCTTGGCGTCTACGGCCAGGGTTGCGGATTCGGCAATGGCGGATATGCGCTTGGAAACGCGGGCGGAAGACATGGCGGGTCCGTTCTTCGCTTGCAGCCCGGAGGCTGAATGGTGGAAATCGACGAGATCTACTCTATGCTGTTCAGCGGATCGATCGGATTGTCGGCGTGGATGTGACTGCAGGCCAGGGGCGCATCTGAAGGCGGAACGAAGGTCCGAAACGAGCTGGTTCGACGTAGACGAAGTTGTTGCGTAGACTGGTTCACCGGTGTTGAAACACGGATGATGACGTGCGCCCCAGTGAAAGCTGGCAATCGCGGCAAGGTTTCGTATTTCCTCCCATAGGGTAGTGGCGCAATTGGTAGCGCAGCGGTCTCCAAAACCGCAGGTTGCAGGTTCGAGTCCTGTCTGCCCTGCGCAAGCTGTTCCGGCGGTATGCCGCCGGAACACGCGCAGTAACCATGGTTCTGATCAGGACCGGGTAATCCACCATTGCAAAGATGAGCGAGGACCAGGTGACCGAAACAGCTGCCAGCAGCTCCAAGGGCCGCCCAGCTAAGAAGGACGCCAAGGCAAACTTCTTCGCTCGTATTGCACTCTTCATTCGCCAGGTCATCGGCGAACTGAAGAAGGTTGTTGCACCAACCCGCAAGGAACTGATCAATTACACGCTCGTGGTGCTGGTTTTCGTGGCCATCATGATGGTCATCGTCAGCCTGCTGGATCTCGGTTTTGGAACCGCGGTCAGCTGGGTCTTCGGCGGGATTGCCCCCGGGGATCGCTAAGGCGCACCGTCCGCAGGCCGCGTGGCACTGACCGGGTAACCGGTAAGAAACCACACGGTGTGCGGAATTGAGCCATTTAAATAGGCATGTTAGGCAATGAGGAAGCAGGAGACCAAGTGTCTGAGCAGGAGCTCGAGGTAACCGAGACTGAGCTGGAAGAGTCCACGGACAACACGGCGGCCCCCACGGTCGAAACCGGTGAAGAGTCCGAGGTCGAGTCCGCTGCGCCCGAATCCGCCGACGCCGACGACGAGTCTGAAGCTGCCGACGATGCCGCAGCGGAGGATGCCGCTGAAGAGGATTCCGATTCAGAAGGCGACGCTGCTGAAGGCGACGACGCCGATGCGCTGGCAGCCGCGGCCGCAAAGGCCGAGGTGGACCCCGCCGACGAATTCAAAGCCAAGCTGCGCCGCCAGGAGGGTGACTGGTACGTCATTCACTCCTACGCCGGCTACGAAAACCGCGTCAAGGCCAACCTTGAGACCCGCATCCAGACCCTGGACATGGAAGATTACATCTTCGAAATCCAAGTGCCCATGGAAGAAGTCGTTGAGATCAAGAACGCCCAGCGCAAGATCATCAACCGCGTCCGCATCCCCGGCTACGTCCTGGTCCGCATGGACCTGACGGATGCTTCGTGGGGCGCCGTCCGCCACACGCCGGGTGTTACCGGCTTTGTGGGCAACGCCCACAACCCGGTGCCGCTGCGCCTCGATGAAGTCTTCTCCATGCTCGCTCCGGTCTTCGAAGAAGAGCAGGCCGAGAAGGGCAAGCCGGTCAACAAGCAGGCTCAGACCCCCGTGGACGTCGACTTCGAGGTTGGCGAGTCCGTCATCGTCAAGGAAGGTCCGTTCGAGACCCTCCCCGCCACGATCTCCGAGATCAAGATTGAATCCCAGACCCTCGTGGTGCTGGTCTCGATCTTCGAACGCGAAACTCCTGTCACCCTGGCGTTCAACCAGGTCAGCAAGATCTAGCAACCCGCACAGAATTCGTTCCGGACTGCCCGCTTAGCAGCCCCGGAACGGCCGGCCGCCTCGCCATGGCGGCCAACAACCTGAGGCACGCTCCTGTGTCCCAGGAAGATATTGAGAGAAGGACCTTACATTGGCTCCCAAGAAGAAGGTCACCGGCCTCATCAAGCTGCAGATCCAGGCAGGCGCCGCTAACCCGGCCCCGCCGATCGGTCCTGCGCTTGGCCAGCACGGTGTCAACATCATGGAATTCTGCAAGGCGTACAACGCTGCCACAGAAGCCCAGCGCGGCAACGTTATCCCCGTGGAAATCACGGTCTACGAGGACCGTTCATTCACGTTCATCACCAAGACCCCGCCGGCTGCAGAGCTCATCAAAAAGGCTGCAGGCGTTGCCAAGGGTTCACCCACCCCGCACACCGTCAAGGTTGCCAAGCTGACGCAGGCACAGGTCAACGAGATCGCCACCACCAAGATGGAAGACCTCAACGCCACCAGCCTCGAAGGCGCAGCGAAGATCATCGCCGGCACCGCCCGCTCCATGGGTATCACCGTCGAGGGTTAATTCCCTCGCTGCCCAAAGTCGGGTTCGGGAAACCGATCACGACGACGGGCGGCACCGCCGGGAAACCGGCACCACCGAAACTGAAATGTTGGACACCGGGGCACGGACAACAAGCCCCGATCATCCGACTGTGGCAGGGCCCAGCGCGGTCCGCAGACCACAACTGCACAAGGAGAAATAAGCAGCATGGCAAAGCGCAGCAAAGCATATGAGGCAGCAGCCGCCAAGATCGACGCGGAGAAGTTCTACGCGCCGTTCGAGGCAGTAACGCTCGCCAAGGACACCAACCCGTCCAAGTTCGACGCCACCGTTGAGGTTGCCTTCCGCCTGGGCGTTGACCCTCGCAAGGCTGACCAGATGGTCCGCGGCACCGTCAACCTGCCCCACGGCACCGGTAAGGTTTCCCGCGTCCTCGTCTTCGCTACCGGCGACAAGGCTGAGGCAGCAATCGCTGCCGGCGCCGACTTCGTTGGTTCCGATGACCTGATCGAGAAGATCGCAGCCGGCTGGACCGACTTCGACGCCGCCGTCGCCACCCCTGACCTCATGGGCAAGGTTGGCCGCCTCGGTAAGGTCCTGGGTCCGCGTAACCTGATGCCGAACCCGAAGACCGGCACCGTGACCGCTGACGTCGCAAAGGCTGTCAACGACATCAAGGGCGGCAAGATCGACTTCCGCGTCGACAAGCACTCGAACCTGCACTTCATCATCGGCAAGGTTTCCTTCGACGCCATCAAGCTGGCCGAGAACTACGCAGCAGCACTGGAAGAGGTCCTTCGCCTGAAGCCGTCCGCTTCCAAGGGCCGCTACATCCAGAAGGCCACCGTGGCCACCACGTTCGGTCCGGGCATCTCCGTTGACCCCAACGTCACCAAGGTCCTGACCGAGGTCTAATCCTCACAGCGACTCCAGCCGGGCTTGTCCGGCACCAAAGGGACCGTCCGGCACCACGCCGGGCGGTCCCTTTTTGCTTAATTTTCCTTCGGCTAAGCCGCCCGGATGGCTAGGCTGGGGTGATGACCTCGCTGGCCATCACCCGAGTCGCGATCCCGCCATCGCCCGACGGCGGCACCCAGGTCAGCGGCCCAGGTCCGGGCGCTGCCACGGACTTCGACGAGTGCCACGCGCTGCTCGAAGCGCACCATCTGGAGAAGTGGGGCAACCTCGAGCGGTGCCCTACCCTCCTGGAGGATATGGAGTATTGGCGCGGCAGCGACTACGAGGAGCGGCAGGTCTTCATCGCGAGGGAGGGCCGGGAGGCGGTGGGCACGTGCTCGGTGTCGCTGCCCCTTCGGGAAAACACTGCCACCGCCGGAATCAACGTTTTGGTGGCGCCCGGCTTCCGGCGGCGGGGCCGGGGACGCCGGCTGCTGGAGTATGCGGAAGCCGTGGCCGTCGCTAGGGGCAGGACGTCGCTGGATGGCTACTGTGAGCTGCCGGCGGAAGCAGTGGACAGGGCAGAACGGCTTCTGCCGGCCAAATCCGGGGCAGGAGGACTCCCGCTTGATGACCCCACCATCGCCTTTGCCGTAGCAGGAGGCTATGACCTGGAGCAGGTGGAGCGGGCCAGCCGCCTAGCGCTTCCGGTCCCGCCGGAGCGCCTGGAAGAACTCACAGCAGTGGCTTCCCTGCGGGCGGACGGCTACGGGCTGATCACCTGGGGAGACGTGTGCCCGGACGAACTCGTGGCCCAATACGCGGTCCTCAGAAACCGCATGAGCACCGATGTGCCCACTGCCGGGCTCGGCTGGGAGGCCGAAGACTGGGACCCGGAGAGGGTGCGGTTTGAGGAGCGGTCGAACAGCCGGGGCGGGGTGCAGATCCAAGTCGCAGCTGCCATGCATAAAGAATCCGGCGAGCTCGTTGCCTACACGGTCCTGAACTGGCGGGCAGGCGTTCCTGCCAGCATCACGCAGCAGGACACCCTGGTGTCCGCGGAGCACCGGGGAAGGAAACTGGGCCTGTTGATCAAAGCTGCGAACCTGCGGGCCGCCCAGGACCGCTGGCCGGCAGCGCGCTCGGTCCTGACGTGGAATGCTGTGGAAAACCAGCATATGCTGGCGATCAATATAACGCTTGGTTTCAAGCCTGCTGGTTATGAGGGTGAATGGCAGAAACGGCTGGGATGATGCCCCTGAGGGCTAAAGACGTGCGGATCGAGCAGCTGTGGATTCCGGACTCCCTCGACGCGCCGGACGCGGCGGACTTCCTGGCCGCGGTGGAAGTGGGCCGCAAGGTCAGGATGCAGACGTGGGGCAGCGATGACCTCGCCTATACGCCGCTGGAAAAGCTCCTCGAACTCGCGGACCCTTATGAACGGCAGATTATCCTCGTGGCCAAGGTGGACGGACAGATCGTGGGCACCGTGGACATCGCCCTGCCGCTGACGGACAACCTGGACCTGGCCGAGTTCACCCTGGATATCCTGCCCGAAATCCAGCGGCAGGGGGTGGGCCGCAAGCTTTTGCTGGCCGCTGAACACCTGGTCCGCAATGAAGGCCGCACCCAGATCCTGGTGGACACCAACCATCCCGGCGCCTCGCTGCACGAGTTCGAGAGGGCGCAGCTGGTTCCCGGTTCCGGGCAGGGGTTTGTGCCGCTGGAAAGCCCGGAAGTCGAGTTCGCCCGTAAATCCGGTTACACGCTCCAGCACATCGAGCAGTTCAGTTCCTGTGCGCTGCCGTTGGATACGAAGCTGGTGGCTGAGCTGCAGGCGGAAGCGGACGAGGCCAATAACGGCCGCTACCGGCTGCACCACTGGACGGACCGCTGCCCGGACGAGTGGCTGGAAGCGGTGGCTACGCTCGAAAACCAGGCGGGCGCCGTCGTCGACCCTTCCCTGGAACCTCCGGTTGAGCCGGATATGGTGTTCGACGGCCGGATCCTCCGTGAAGCGGAGGAGGTCACCATTGCGCAGGGGAGGCGGACGGTGGTCACCGCCGTCGAGCATCTGGCGTCCGGAACGCTGGTGGGCCTGACCACCATCAGCGTGCTTGCCCACCGGCCGGATGTGGTTTTCCAGGATGACACGTTGGTCCTGCAGGAGCACCGCGGCAACAAGCTTGGCCTGCTGATCAAAGTGGCAAACATGGAACGGCTTACCGAGCAGTTCCCCGATGCCCGCGTGATCTACACCTGGAACGCGCCGGAAAACAGGTACCTGCTGACCGTCAACCAGCAGCTGGGCTTCACCACGGCCGGTGTGACAGGCATCTGGGAAAAGGAACTCCCGTTCCTTGGAACCAGCAAGAGCTGAGGGCCAATTTGGCGGACGGGCAGGGCGTCCCGTACGCTTGAACTACCAAAGACCGTCGGTTGTTGGAAATCCACTCTCCTGAACTCAGCTCAACTCTGCAGTTGCGCTCGGGAGATCAAGTGTTTTTCTGGACGAAGGACCCTGAACATAGGGCGGCCGGCGCAGGTGAACGAAGCAACGCTCCACGGCATAAGCCATGTTGAGCCAAGCCCCGTGCATCTGCGCGGGGCGTTTTTTAGTTTTAGCTCACCTGAGCGGGGACCGTCGCATACCGGCACTATCCCCGGAAGGAGGGTTATGGCAACGCCTACAAAGGTTTCAGCAGTAGCTGAGATCACTAACGATTTCAAGGAATCGAACGCCGCTGTCCTGACCGAATACCGTGGGCTCACCGTTGCACAGCTCAAGCAGCTGCGTGTTTCTCTCGGCCAGGACACCAAGTTCTCGGTCGTCAAGAACACCCTGACCGCCATTGCAGCCAAGGAAGCCGGCGTTGAAGCATTCAACGACCAGCTCTCCGGCCCCACTGCAATCGCGTTCATCAAGGGTGACGCAGTTGCCGCTGCCAAGAGCCTGACGGATTTTGCCAAGGCCAACAAGCAGCTGGTTATCAAGACCGGTTACTTCGAGGGCAAGGCACTGAACGCGAGCGAAGTTGTTGCCCTGGCAGCACTCGAGTCCCGCGAGCTGCAGCTCGCCAAGGTTGCAGGCATCCTCAAGGCTCCTGCTGCCGCCGCTGCACGCACCATTGACGCACTGCGCCTCAAGCTTGAAGAAGAGAACGGTGCACCGGCAGCTGCCGAGGCTCCCGCCGCTGAAGAAGCTCCTGCAGCTGAAGAAGCCCCCGAAGCGGCTGCAGAGGCTCCCGCCGATGCACCCGCTGCCGAAGAGAACTAGTTTCTCTTTACCCACCAGACTCCGGTGCGAAGGCAACGGCCCAGGCCGCCAAGCACCACCTATAGGAAGGACGCCACACCATGGCGAAGCTCACCAACGAAGAGCTCATTGAAGCTTTCAAGGAACTGACCATCATCGAGCTCTCCGAGTTCGTCAAGCTCTTCGAAGAGACCTTCGAAGTAACTGCAGCTGCTGTTGCTGTTGCCGGCCCCGCCGGTGGCGGCGCCGCTGAAGAAGCTGAAGAGAAGACCGAATTCGACGTCGTTCTCGAATCAGCTGGCGAAAAGAAGATCGCAGTGATCAAGGAAGTTCGCGCCATCACTTCCCTGGGTCTGAAGGAAGCTAAGGACGTTGTTGACAGCGCTCCGAAGGCTGTTCTCGAAGGCGTCACCAAGGAAGCTGCCGAAAAGGCAAAGGAGCAGCTCGAGGCTGCCGGCGCTACCGTTACCCTCAAGTAACTCACGCTGCTTCACGGAAAACCCCGCCCCACTGCCAGCCAGTTGGGCGGGGTTTTCCTGCGTTTAACCCCCAACTGGGTAGCAGCAGATGTCGTTTTGAGCCCTCATAACGACATCTACTGCTACCTACATGGGGTTGGGGTCCGAGATATCTGCGACGACGGCGCCGAGGGCTGATGTAAGCGCGTCGGCTTCTACAAAGGCGCTGTAGCCATGCTCGCCCGCGCCCATGGAAATCCGGCGGCCTGTGATGGTGGAGTCGGCGTAGACAGGCCACGGGTTGGTGCTGCCCAGGGGTGTGATGGTGCCCCGTTCGTAGCCGGTTGCGTCCAACGCAACGTCCGCGGGCGGCAGCGACAGCTTGTTGACCCCCACCAGGGCACGCAGCTTGGGCCACGAGATCTGCCGGTCGCCCGGGATCAGCGCAAAGAGGAACGTCCCGTCCTTGTGCTTGACCACCAGCGACTTCACAATGTCCGCCGGCGTGATGCCCAGGATCCCGGCCGCCTCCTCAAGGCTGCGCGCGGCCATCCGCTCCACGATCTGCACTTCAAGGCCGCGCGCGGCGGCATCGGCCAGGAAGCGTTCACGTCCGACGGCGGCGCTTCCGTTCCCGGCTTCCTTCACCATTAGTTTCGCCTCACTGTCAGTCCTGCCTCCGTCAGTCCTGGCCATCAGTCCTGCCCATCAGTCGCGGTACAGCAGGAGGGCTTCGCCCTGACCGCCGCCGCCGCACAGAGACACCGCTGCCTTGCCGTGGCCTCGGCGCTTGAGTTCGTGGGCTGCATGCAGGGCCAGCCTCGCGCCGGAGGCCCCGATCGGGTGGCCCAGGGCGATGGCTCCGCCGTGGAGGTTGCACTGCTCCAGCGGGTAGTCAAGGTCCTTCAGCGACTGCACCGCCACGGAACCGAAGGCTTCGTTGATTTCGATGAAGTCCAGGTCCTTCGTCGTCCAGCCGGCCCGGTCCAAGGCGTTCATGATGGCGTTTGACGGCTGGGAATGCAGGGAGTTGTCCGGACCTGCGACCTGGCCGGGCTTGCCCACAACGGCCAGGTATTCCAGGCCGTTGTCCTCCGCATACCGGCGTGATGTAAGCACCAGTGCGGAGGCGCCGTCGGACAGGGGCGAGGAGTTGCCCGCCGTGATGGTGCCGTCGGTGACGAACGCGGCCCGCAGCCCGGCCAGGGTTTCGATGGAGGTGTTGGGCCGCACGCCTTCGTCAGTGGAAACAACCACAGGATCGCCCTTGCGCTGCTTGATGCTGATGGGGGCGATCTCGTTGTCGAAGATTCCGTCCTTGGCAGCCAGTGCCGCACGCTGGTGGGACTGGGCAGCCACATTGTCCTGTGAGGTGCGGTCGATGCCAAGCGTCAGGTTACGCGTCTCGGTGGACAGCCCCATGGACTCGCCATCAAAGGCGTCGGTCAGGCCGTCGTGCGCCGCAACGTCCAATGCCTGGATGGAGCCATAGGTCCAGCCCTGGCGGGATCCGGGCAGGATGTGGGGTGCCCGGGTCATGGATTCCTGGCCGCCTGCTACCACCACGGTGGCGTCCCCGCTGCGGATCATGCGGGCGGCGTCGATGATGGCGGTCAGGCCGGACAGGCACACCTTGTTGATGGTGACGGTGGGAACATTCCAGCCGATCCCGGCGCCAATTGCACTTTGCCGCGCGGGGTTCTGGCCGGCACCGGCTTGCAGCACCTGGCCCATGATGACCGCGTCCACCTTGCCGGCGTCCACGCCGCTCGCGGCCAGCGCGGCCCTGATCGCGTGTGCGCCGAGTTCGACGGCGGTGAAGGACGCCAGCTGCCCGTTGAGGCGGCCCTGCGGGGTCCGAACGCCTGAAAGGATGACAACGTCAGTGTTGTCCGGGGTATTGCCCATGGTTATCTCTTCCATTCTTTTGCGATGTAGGCCAAGGCTATCGTGAGCATCATCACCTAACTACCAGAACGTTGCGGCCTCCCGGCCCATTCCTGCGCCGGGCCCTTGCCCCGCCGGCGGTGGGGGAGTTGTGCCCATGGTGTGGGCGTGCGCGGCGGCGGCAGCGTCAGTAGGGTGGACGGCGAACGCGATGCATTATCGCAGCGCACAACACAGGGAGCAGAGTAAAACCTTGAAAAAAATCCTCGCAGCGGCGGCGGTGGCCGGTCTCGTGGGACTCACCGCTTGCAGCGTATCCGCTCCCGCCGCCTCGGAGACCACCCCCGTGACGTACGCCGCGGCACCGGCCCAGGCGTCGCCGTCGCGCTCGTCCGCCTCGGCGCAGCCGCAGACCAGCGGGACCAGGGAAGCGTGCGAATTGTTTAACTCGCTCTACGTCGAGTACCGGGCGGCCGCCGCTGACCGCAACGCCTACGAGGACGTTTACCGGGCAGCCAGGGATGTTAAGGACAACTACTCAGGGAACCTGAAAGCTCTGTTCACTACGCTGGGTGCCCTTGCCATTGACCACTCGTCCGTTGTAAGTAGCGGGGGAGAACCGGAGCAGGCGTCAAAGGACGCTGTGCGGGATGCAGTCTTTGCGAACGCCGGAGCCTGCACCGCGGAGGGCGTTACGCTGACGCTCTGATGCCCGGGTTCGCGCCAAAAAATCAGTGCTTGCAAAACCTGCGGTTGTGGGGTAGACACGTAATTGGTTTTGCCGTATCGTAGATATTTGCGTCTTCCCTGTTTACCTTCAGCCTTCATATAGCGGTGGGCTTTGCCTGGCAGCTGACCATCAACGTGCCGTCAACAACGTCATTGTATGGTCGGCCCCGGCCCCGGGTCATATAGCGGAACCGGATGGTAGCACTGCGGAGTCATTCCGCAGGGTGCACAGCGGGGGAGATCTGAAAACGCCTGAAGGTCTGTGGAAGGATCCCTCTTGGTCGCCTCGAGCACCTCTAATAACGAAACCGCTAACACCGCCGACAGCACTGATGGTGCCACTCGCCGGCTCTCATTCGCAAAGATTCACGAACCTCTTGACGTTCCGAATCTGCTTGCCCTGCAGACGGACAGCTTTGACTGGCTCGTCGGCAACGAACGCTGGCAGGCACGCGTAGCGAAGGCTGTCGAAGAAAACGATCTCAGCGTCGCCACCACGTCCGGACTGTCGGACATCTTCGAAGAGATCTCCCCGATCGAGGACTTCCAGGGCACCATGTCCCTGAGCTTCTCGGAGCCGGAGTTCGCTGACCCCAAGTACACCATGGCCGAGTGCAAGGACCGGGACGCAACGTACTCGGCTCCGCTTTACGTCAAGGCCGAGTTCATGAACAACAACACGGGCGAAATCAAGCAGCAGACCGTGTTCATGGGCGACTTCCCGCTGATGACCGAGAAGGGCACCTTCGTCGTCAACGGCACCGAGCGCGTGGTCGTCTCCCAGCTGGTCCGTTCACCGGGCGCCTACTTTGAGCGCACCGCTGACAAGACCAGTGACAAGGACATCTTCACTGCCAAGATCATCCCGTCCCGCGGTGCATGGTTTGAACTCGAAATCGACAAGCGCGATCAGGTCGGCGTCCGCCTCGACCGTAAGCGCAAGCAGTCGGTCACGGTTCTGCTGAAGGCCCTCGGCTGGACCGAAGGCCAGATCCTCGAAGAATTCGGCCAGTACGACTCCATGCGTGCAACGCTGGAGAAGGACGCCACCGAAACCCGCGAAGACGCGTTGCTGGACATCTACCGGAAGCTGCGACCGGGCGAGCCGCCCACAGTCGAGGCTGCCCAGTCACTCCTGGACAACCTGTACTTCAACTCCAAGCGCTACGATCTGGCCAAGGTTGGCCGCTACAAGATCAACCGCAAGCTTGGCATTGACCGCTCCCTTGGCGACAAGGAAGCTTCGGTCCTGCACGTTGAAGACATCGTAGCCATGATCAAGTTCCTGGTTGCCCTGCACGCCGGCGAGAAAACCCTTACGGGCAAGCGCGACGGCCAGGACCACGAACTGCGTGTCGAGATCGATGACATCGACCACTTCGGCAACCGCCGTATCCGCGCCGTCGGCGAGCTCATCGAGAACCAGGTCCGCACCGGCCTGTCCCGTATGGAGCGCGTTGTCCGCGAGCGGATGACGACCCAGGACGTCGAGGCCATCACGCCTCAGACCCTGATCAACATCCGCCCGGTTGTCGCAGCCATCAAGGAGTTCTTCGGAACGTCCCAGCTGTCGCAGTTCATGGACCAGAACAACCCGCTCTCGGGTCTGACCCACAAGCGCCGTTTGTCCGCGCTTGGCCCGGGTGGTCTGTCCCGTGACCGCGCAGGCATGGAAGTCCGTGACGTTCACCCGTCCCACTACGGACGTATGTGCCCCATTGAAACCCCTGAAGGCCCGAACATTGGTCTGATCGGTTCGCTGGCATCCTACGGCCGCATCAACCCGTTCGGCTTCATCGAGACTCCCTACCGTCTCGTCTCCGAGGGTGTTGTCTCCGATGAGGTCCAGTACCTCACGGCCGACGACGAAGCTGAGGTCCTGATCGCACAGGCCAACGCCCCGCTGGACGAGAACAAGAAGTTCGCTGAAGAGACCGTCCTGGTCCGCGCCCGTGGTGGTGGAGGCGAGCCTGTGCTCGTTCCCGCCGGCGAGGTCGAGTTCATGGACGTTTCCCCGCGCCAGATGGTGTCCGTGGCTACGGCCCTGATCCCGTTCCTCGAGCACGACGATGCTAACCGCGCACTCATGGGTGCCAACATGCAGCGCCAGGCTGTGCCGCTGGTCCGTTCCGAGGCTCCCTTCGTGGGCACCGGCATGGAGCGCGCCGCAGCAGTGGACGCCGGTGACGTCACCATCGCCAAGAAGGCCGGCGTAGTTACCGAGGTTTCCGCTGAACTGGTCATCGTGCTCAACGACGACGGTACCGAAACCAACTACCGCATCAACAAGTTCGCTCGCTCCAACCAGGGCAACTGCTACAACAACCGCGTCCTGGTTAACGAAGGCCAGCGCCTTGAGGTTGGCGGCATCATCGCCGACGGCCCGGCAACGGACCAGGGCGAGCTCGCCCTGGGTAAGAACCTGCTCGTGGCATTTATGTCATGGGAAGGCCACAACTTCGAGGACGCCATCATCCTCTCGCAGCGCATTGTTGCCGAGGACGTTCTTTCCTCCATCCACATCGAGGAGCACGAGATTGATGCCCGCGACACCAAGCTTGGTGCCGAGGAAATCACCCGTGACATCCCCAACGTGTCCGAGGAAGTCCTGGCGGGCTTGGACGAGCGCGGCATCATCCACATCGGTGCTGAAGTTGAAGCCGGCGACATCCTTGTTGGAAAGGTCACCCCGAAGGGTGAAACCGAACTGACCCCGGAAGAGCGCCTGCTGCGCGCCATCTTCGGTGAGAAGTCCCGCGAAGTGCGCGATACCTCCCTGAAGGTTCCGCACGGCGAGTCCGGCACGGTTATCGGCGTCCGCGTCTTTGACCGCGACAACGACGACGAGCTGCCCCCGGGCGTGAACCAGCTGGTCCGCGTCTACGTGGCTGCCAAGCGTAAGATCACCGACGGCGACAAGCTCGCCGGCCGTCACGGCAACAAGGGTGTTATCTCCAAGATCCTCCCGATCGAGGACATGCCCTTCCTTGCCGACGGCACCCCGGTTGATATTGTCCTGAACCCGCTGGGTGTTCCGGGCCGTATGAACGTGGGCCAGGTGCTCGAAACGCACCTCGGCTGGGTTGCCAAGACCGGCTGGAAGATCGAAGGCGAGCCCGAGTGGGTCAAGCAGCTGCCGAACCTGCCGCGCGAGAGTGGCCAGACCACTGTTGCAACGCCGGTGTTCGACGGCGCCCGTGAGGAAGAAATCACGGGCCTGCTGGACTCCACCAACGTGACCCGCGACGGCGACCGCCTGATCAACTCCTCAGGCAAGACCCGCCTGTTCGACGGCCGCTCCGGCGAGCCGTTCCCGGATCCGATCTCCGTGGGCTATATGTACATCCTGAAGCTCCACCACCTGGTGGACGACAAGATCCACGCCCGCTCCACCGGCCCGTACTCCATGATCACGCAGCAGCCGCTGGGTGGTAAGGCACAGTTCGGTGGCCAGCGCTTCGGTGAAATGGAAGTGTGGGCGCTCGAGGCTTATGGCGCCGCCTACACGCTCCAGGAGCTCCTCACGATCAAGTCGGATGATATCCACGGTCGCGTGAAGGTCTACGAAGCCATCGTCAAGGGCGAGAACATCCCCGAGCCGGGCGTGCCTGAGTCCTTCAAGGTCTTGATCAAGGAAATGCAGTCGCTGTGCCTGAACGTGGAAGTACTTTCCACGGACGGAACCACAATTGAAATGCGTGACTCTGATGACGCAGTCTTCACGGCTGCGGAGGAACTGGGTATTGATCTGTCTCGTGCAGAGCCCAGTTCCGTAGAAGAGGTCTAGAGTCCTCCGGAGCAGGGCAGCCGGCCCGCCGCGCTGCCTTGCTCCGGGGCTCCCTCTTCCCGTAACCCAAGACTTCAGAATTTAGAGAACAAGAGAGAACAGGGACCATATGTCCAGCGAATCCTCCTTCGGCCTCATGCAGATCGGCCTCGCCACCGCGGATGACATCCGTGGCTGGTCTTACGGCGAGGTTAAGAAGCCGGAAACCATCAACTACCGCACGCTCAAGCCTGAGAAGGACGGCCTCTTCTGCGAGAAGATCTTCGGCCCTTCCCGCGACTGGGAATGCTACTGCGGTAAGTACAAGCGCGTGCGCTTCAAGGGCATCATCTGCGAGCGGTGTGGCGTCGAAGTCACCCGCGCAAAGGTCCGCCGTGAGCGCATGGGCCACATCGAGCTGGCCGCCCCGGTCACGCACATCTGGTACTTCAAGGGTGTTCCGTCCCGCCTGGGCTACCTCCTTGACCTGGCTCCGAAGGACCTCGAAAAGGTCATCTACTTCGCCGCCTACATGATCACGAGCGTCGACGCCGACAGCCGCCACGAGGAACTGCCCAACCTGCAGGTTGAGCACGACATCGAGAAGAAGCAGCTGATCGACAACCGCGACTCCGATATCGCCACGATTGCCCGCGACCTCGAAAACGAGATCGCCCGCCTCGAAGGTGAAGGCGCCAAGGCTGCCGACAAGAAGAAGGCCCGCGACTCCGCCGACCGCCAGATGGCGAACGTGCGTAAGCGTGCCGACGCCGAAATCGAGCGCCTCGAGCAGGTCTGGGACCGCTTCAAGAACCTCAAGGTCGCTGACCTTGAAGGTGACGAAGGCCTGTACCGCGAACTGCGCGACCGCTACGGCATGTACTTCGAAGGCTCCATGGGTGCCGAAGCCATCAAGAAGCGTCTTGAGAACTTCGACATGCAGGCCGAGTCTGACCTGCTGCGCGACATCATCGCCAACGGCAAGGGCCAGCGCAAGACCCGCGCCCTGAAGCGGCTGAAGGTGGTCAACGCGTTCCTGACCACCAACAACAGCCCGCTCGGCATGGTTCTTGACGCCGTCCCGGTGATCCCGCCGGAACTGCGCCCGATGGTCCAGCTGGACGGTGGCCGCTTCGCGACCTCCGACCTCAACGACCTTTACCGCCGCGTGATCAACCGCAACAACCGCCTCAAGCGCCTGCTTGACCTCGGCGCGCCGGAGATCATCGTCAACAACGAGAAGCGCATGCTTCAGGAAGCTGTTGACAGCCTCTTCGACAACGGCCGCCGCGGCCGTCCGGTCACCGGACCGGGCAACCGTCCGCTGAAGTCCCTGAGCGACATGCTCAAGGGCAAGCAGGGCCGTTTCCGCCAGAACCTCCTTGGCAAGCGCGTTGACTACTCCGGCCGTTCAGTAATCGTGGTCGGCCCGCAGCTGAAGCTGCACCAGTGTGGCCTGCCAAAGCAGATGGCACTGGAGCTCTTCAAGCCGTTCGTGATGAAGCGCCTGGTTGACCTCAACCACGCACAGAACATCAAGTCGGCCAAGCGCATGGTTGAGCGTTACCGTCCGCAGGTCTGGGACGTGCTGGAAGAGATCATCACCGAACACCCGGTGCTGCTCAACCGTGCACCTACCCTGCACCGCCTCGGCATCCAGGCCTTCGAGCCTCAGCTTGTTGAAGGTAAGGCAATCCAGCTGCACCCGCTGGTTTGTGGCGCTTTCAACGCTGACTTCGACGGCGACCAGATGGCAGTGCACCTGCCGCTGAGCCCGGAGGCCCAGGCCGAGGCACGCATCCTGATGCTGTCCTCGAACAACATCCTGAAGCCCTCGGACGGACGTCCGGTCACCCTGCCCTCGCAGGATATGATCATCGGCCTCTACCACCTGACCACCAAGCGTGTCGGTTCAGCTGGCGAAGGCCGCGTCTTCTCCTCGGTTGCCGAAGCCATCATGGCCTACGACCTCCGCGAGCTGCACCTGAACTCGCAGGTTAAGATCCGTCTTGAAGGCTTCGTTCCTTACGCGGGCTGGGAAGCTCCGGAAGGTTGGGAGCCCGGCCAGCCGGTGCTCGTGGAGACCTCCCTGGGCCAGGTTATCTTCAACCAGACCCTGCCCGAGGATTACCCCTGGGTTGAAAACGTTGCGGACAAGGGCGAACTGTCCACGATCGTCAACGACCTCGCCGAGCGCTACCCGAAGGTGGTCACGGCGGCAACGCTGGACAACCTGAAGGATGCCGGTTTCTACTGGGCCACCCGGTCCGGCGTCACCGTCGCCATCTCGGACATCGAGGTGCCCAAGGACAAGCCGCAGATTCTTGCCGGCTACGAAACCATGGCCGCCAAGATCCAGGGCCAGTACGACAAGGGCCTGATCGACGACGACGAGCGTCGCCAGGAACTGATCGAGATCTGGAACAAGGCAACCAACGAGATCGCCCAGGCGATGCGCGACAACCTGTCGCCGATGAACACCATCAACCGCATGGTGTCCTCCGGTGCACGTGGTAACTGGATGCAGGTCCGTCAGATCGCGGGTATCCGTGGCCTGGTGGCCAACCCTAAGGGTGAAATCATCCCGCGTCCCATCAAGTCCTCCTACCGCGAGGGCCTGTCGGTGCTGGAATACTTCATCGCCACGCACGGTGCCCGTAAGGGTCTGGCTGACACCGCGCTGCGTACCGCCAACTCGGGTTACCTGACCCGTCGTCTGGTGGACGTTTCGCAGGACGTCATTGTCCGTGAAGAGGACTGCGGCACCGAGCGCGGCCTGGTCACGCCCATTGCCGTGCCGGACGCCAACGGCGAACTGGTCCTGGACGAGAACGTCGAGAACAGTGCCTACGCCCGTACGCTCGCTGTTGATGTTGTGGACTCCAAGGGCAATGTCCTTGCAGCCGGCGGCACTGACTGCGGCGACGTCGTCATCGCTGAGCTGTTCGCAGCCGGCATCACCGAGGTCAAGGTCCGCTCTGTACTCACCTGTGAGTCCAGCGTTGGCACCTGCGCCCTGTGCTACGGCCGCTCGCTGGCCACCGGCAAGACGGTGGACATCGGTGAGGCCGTGGGCATCATCGCGGCACAGTCCATCGGTGAGCCCGGTACCCAGCTGACCATGCGTACGTTCCACACCGGTGGTGCCGTGTCCGCCAGCGGCGGCGACGACATCACCCAGGGTCTGCCCCGTATCCAGGAGCTCTTCGAAGCCCGTACTCCGAAGGGTGTCGCACCGATTGCTGAAGCAGCCGGCCGCATCGCCATCGAAGAGTCCGAGCGCCAGATGCGCCTGGTCATCACCCCGGATGACGGATCTGAAGAGATCGCGTACCCGGTACTGCGCCGTTCACGTCTCCTCATTGAGGATGGCGATCACGTCACGGTAGGCCAGAAGCTCATCAACGGCCCGGTGGATCCCAAGCAGGTTCTGCGCATCATGGGTCCCCGTGCCGCGCAGAAGTTCCTGGTGGACGAGGTCCAGGGCGTGTACCGCAGCCAGGGCATCGGTATCCACGACAAGCACGTCGAGGTCATCGTCCGCCAGATGCTGCGCCGTGTCACGGTCATCGAGTCCGGCGAATCGGATCTGCTGCCCGGCGAGCTCGCCGAGCGCAGCCGCTTCGAGGATGCCAACCGCCGCGTTGTGTCCGAGGGCAAGACTCCGGCATCCGGACGTCCTGAGCTCATGGGCATCACCAAGGCGTCCCTCGCCACCGAGTCCTGGCTGTCCGCAGCTTCCTTCCAGGAGACCACCCGCGTCCTGACGCAGGCGGCCATGGAAGGCAAGAGCGATCCGCTGCTCGGCCTCAAGGAGAACGTCATCATCGGTAAGCTGATCCCGGCCGGCACGGGTCTCCCGCGCTACACCGAGGTCACCGTGGAGCCCACTGAAGAAGCAAAGGCCAACCTGTTCACCGGCCCCAGCGCATTCAGTGACTTTTCGTACGATTCCCTGGGCGGCGACGGAGCTCCTGAGTTCCACGCCATCCCGCTGGATGACTACGATCTTGGCAACGATTTCCGCTAACGCCTAAGGCAGCGCGGGGTCACTTACGGCCCGATCCACACCTTGGATCGGGCTCACAGTGACCCCGCGTTGCTGTTTAAGCGCGGAAGGACGCTGAAGGGAGGACGACGGCGGCACCCGGCTTCCGCCGTCGCCCTCCTTACACCCGATTAAGGCGCGGGAGCAAGCCGTGCTAGAATTTTGGTAATTGTTCTGTGTGGCAGTGGATGAAGGCCGCCGCAGCATCATTTTGGTTTTGTTCTCATGATGTTGGGTGTGAGCTTGTTTCCGGGTTGCGGGTTAGGTGCGCAACGAATGCCACTCTTTTGCACGCCTAGGCACGATTCGAGACACCAAGGCTGCAAGGACAACGCCAAAACCGATGCGATGACGGCTGACGCCTGGATGTATCGGTAGAGATCAAACCAACGGAGAACACGAGAGTGCCTACGATTAACCAGCTGGTCCGCAAGGGCCGCACGCCTAAGGTCAAAAAGACCAAGGCTCCTGCCCTGAACGGCAGCCCGATGCGCCGCGGTGTTTGCACCCGCGTTTACACCACCACCCCCAAGAAGCCGAACTCGGCTCTGCGTAAGGTTGCACGTGTGCGCCTCAACGGTGGCGTGGAAGTTACTGCCTACATCCCCGGTGTAGGCCACAACCTGCAGGAGCACTCCATTGTGCTCGTTCGCGGTGGTCGCGTTAAGGACCTTCCGGGTGTCCGTTACAAGATCGTCCGTGGCGCCCTCGATACCCAGGGTGTGAAGAACCGTAAGCAGGCACGCAGCCGTTACGGCGCAAAGATGGAGAAGAAGTAATATGCCTCGCAAGGGTCCGGCCCCGAAGCGGCCGCTCGTACTAGATCCCGTTTACGGCTCCCCGCTGGTCACCCAGCTCATCAACAAGGTGCTCGTTGACGGCAAGAAGTCCACCGCAGAGCGCATCGTTTACGGTGCCCTCGAAGGCGCCCGCGCCAAGTCCGGCGGCGACCCCGTAGCAGCCCTCAAGAAGGCCATGGACAACGTCAAGCCTTCCCTCGAGGTCCGTTCACGCCGCGTTGGTGGCGCCACATACCAGGTTCCGGTTGAGGTCAAGCCGGGTCGCTCGACTGCCCTCGCCCTGCGTTGGCTGGTTGGCTACTCCAAGGCCCGCCGCGAAAAGACCATGACCGAGCGCCTCCAGAACGAAATCCTGGATGCCTCCAACGGTCTCGGTGCCGCTGTGAAGCGTCGCGAAGACACCCACAAGATGGCCGAGTCCAACAAGGCCTTCGCACACTACCGCTGGTAATACTTCCCGGACGCCGCCGGCTCACCTGAGCCGGCGGCGAACGTGCAGTCCATCCGAAAGGGAGACACCGTGGCACAGGACGTGCTTACCGACCTTAGTAAGGTCCGCAACATCGGCATCATGGCCCACATTGATGCCGGCAAGACCACCACCACCGAGCGCATCCTGTTTTACACGGGTGTGAACCACAAGATCGGCGAAACGCACGACGGCGCTTCGACCACTGACTGGATGGAACAGGAAAAGGAACGCGGCATTACCATCACGTCTGCCGCCGTGACCTGCTTCTGGGAAAACAACCAGATCAACATCATCGACACCCCCGGCCACGTTGACTTCACCGTTGAGGTTGAGCGCTCACTGCGCGTCCTCGATGGTGCTGTCGCCGTCTTCGATGGCAAGGAAGGTGTTGAGCCGCAGTCCGAGACCGTTTGGCGTCAGGCTGACAAGTACAACGTTCCGCGCATCTGCTTCGTCAACAAGATGGACAAGCTCGGCGCTGACTTCTACTTCACCGTCGACACCATCATTAGCCGTCTCGGTGCCAAGCCGCTGGTAATGCAGCTGCCCATCGGTGCCGAGAACGACTTCATCGGCGTCGTCGACCTGCTGTATATGCGTGCACTGGTCTGGCCCGGCGACTCCAAGGGTGACGTCACCATGGGTGCCAAGTACGAGATCCAGGAGATCCCGGCTGACCTTAAGGAAAAGGCTGAGGAATACCGCGCAGCCCTCGTTGAGGCCGTTGCAGAGTCTTCCGAAGAGCTCATGGAGAAGTACCTCGAAGGCGAAGAGATTTCCGTCGACGAGCTCAAGGCCGGCATCCGCAAGATGACCATCAACTCTGAGCTCTACCCGGTATTCTGTGGCTCCGCGTTCAAGAACCGTGGCGTTCAGCCGATGCTCGATGCTGTCATCGACTACCTGCCGAACCCGCTCGACGTCCCGCCGATGATCGGTCACGATCCCCGCGACGAAGAGAAGGAACTGACCCGCAAGCCGTCTTCCGAAGAGCCCTTCTCGGCTCTGGCATTCAAGATCGCCGCGCACCCGTTCTTCGGCCAGCTCACCTTCATTCGCGTGTACTCCGGTCACGTGGAAGCAGGCGCACAGGTGGTCAACTCCACCAAGGGCAAGAAAGAGCGCATCGGCAAGCTGTTCCAGATGCACGCCAACAAGGAAATGCCCGTTGAGGGCGCTACCGCCGGCCACATCTACGCAGCGATCGGTCTGAAGGACACCACCACGGGTGACACCCTGTGCGACTCCGCCAACCAGATCGTTCTCGAGTCCATGAGCTTCCCGGAGCCCGTGATCTCGGTTGCCATCGAGCCGAACACCAAGGGTGACCAGGAGAAGCTCTCCACGGCCATCCAGAAGCTCTCCGCTGAGGACCCGACCTTCCAGGTCTCCCTCAACGAAGACACCGGTCAGACCATCATCGCCGGCATGGGCGAGCTCCACCTGGACATCCTGGTGGACCGCATGCGCCGCGAATTCAAGGTCGAGGCGAACGTCGGCAAGCCGCAGGTTGCTTACCGCGAGACCATCAAGCGTGCAGTAGAGCGTCACGACTACACGCACAAGAAGCAGACCGGTGGTTCGGGTCAGTTCGCAAAGATCCAGATCGCGATCGAGCCGATGGACACCGCCGACGGCGAGCTGTACGCGTTTGAGAACAAGGTCACCGGTGGCCGCGTTCCGCGCGAATACATCCCGTCCGTTGACGCGGGTATCCAGGATGCACTGAACGACGGCGTCCTGGCCGGTTACCCGGTTGTCGGCATCAAGGCAACGCTGATTGACGGCGCCTACCACGATGTTGACTCCTCGGAAATGGCGTTCAAGATCGCCGGCCGTATGGCTTTCAAGGAAGCTGCACGCAAGGCGAACCCTGTTCTGCTCGAACCGCTGATGGATGTCGAAGTCCGCACCCCTGAGGAATACATGGGTGAAGTTATCGGCGACATCAACTCACGCCGTGGCCAGATGCAGTCCATGGAAGATGCACAGGGTGTCAAGGTCATCCGTGCGCACGTCCCGCTGTCCGGCATGTTCGGCTATATCGGTGACCTGCGTTCGAAGACCCAGGGTCGCGCTGTGTACTCCATGACGTTCAACAGCTACGCCGAGGTCCCGAAGGCAGTTGCCGACGAGATCATCCAGAAGACCCGCGGCGAATAGTCCTTCGGACTTTCACAGCGACAAACTCGGGTGCGTTTCCGCTTAGCGGAAGCACACCTGGTGCAGATGGCCGGAACCGGGTCAGGACGCAGTCCCGGTTTTTGGCCGGTTCCTGGCCATCTGCACGAACAGGCACTAGGCACTAGTATTAGTTCCTGAATCTGCAATTTCACCAATCCAAAGCCCCCCAAGTAGACTTACCTGAGTTTCTGCCGCGATAAGCGCGGTTGAAGGGTAAGTCATTTGAAAACGTTCTAGGAGGAACCTGTGGCAAAGGCAAAGTTCGAGCGGACTAAGCCGCACGTTAACATCGGCACCATTGGTCACGTTGACCACGGTAAGACGACGTTGACGGCCGCCATTTCCAAGGTGCTGTACGACAAGTACCCGACTCTCAACGAGAAGCGTGACTTCGCGTCCATTGACTCTGCTCCCGAAGAGCGTCAGCGCGGCATTACCATCAACATCTCCCACGTTGAGTACCAGACCGAGAAGCGCCACTACGCACACGTAGACGCTCCGGGTCACGCTGACTACATCAAGAACATGATCACCGGTGCTGCTCAGATGGACGGTGCAATCCTCGTGGTTGCCGCCACTGACGGCCCGATGGCTCAGACTCGCGAGCACGTTCTGCTCGCCCGCCAGGTTGGCGTTCCCTACCTGCTGGTCGCGCTGAACAAGTCCGACATGGTTGACGATGAGGAACTGCTGGACCTCGTTGAAATGGAAGTTCGTGAGCTCCTCAGCTCGCAGGGCTTCGATGGCGACGAAGCACCGGTTGTCCGCGTTTCCGGCCTGAAGGCCCTGGAAGGCGACCCCGAGTGGGTCAAGTCCGTTGAGGAACTCATGGAGGCCGTGGACAACTCTGTTCCGGACCCCATCCGCGACCGCGACAAGCCCTTCCTGATGCCGATTGAAGATGTCTTCACCATCACCGGCCGTGGCACCGTTGTAACGGGCCGCGCCGAGCGTGGAACCCTCGCCATCAACTCCGAGGTCGAGATCGTCGGCATCCGCCCGGTCCAGAAGACCACGGTTACCGGTATCGAGATGTTCCACAAGCAGCTCGACGAAGCATGGGCCGGCGAGAACTGTGGTCTCCTGCTCCGCGGTCTGAAGCGTGATGACGTAGAGCGTGGCCAGGTTGTCGTCAAGCCGGGTTCCATCACCCCGCACACCGACTTCGAGGCTAACGTCTACATCCTGTCCAAGGACGAAGGCGGACGTCACAACCCGTTCTACTCCAACTACCGCCCGCAGTTCTACTTCCGCACCACGGACGTAACCGGCGTTATCACCCTGCCGGAAGGCACGGAAATGGTTATGCCTGGCGACAACACTGAGATGACCGTTGCGCTCATCCAGCCCATCGCCATGGAAGAGGGCCTCGGCTTCGCTATCCGCGAAGGCGGCCGCACCGTTGGTTCAGGCCGTGTCACCAAGATCATCAAGTAACCACTTGCTGATCTAGGATCAGGAGCCCGCTTGCCGGGTCCTTGAGACTTATCAACAGCCCCGCTGCGTATCTTCGCAGCGGGGCTGTTGTTTGCTATGGTTAATCCACTCATTGGATTAATTGTGCAGGCATGCTGCGCCGTAGAGAGGGATCGCCGTGAGGGACGAAATGTTTGAAGCGGGCTACCGCGCCGGGCACCTCCAAGGGTGGCTAGACGCCATGGCCAAGCTGCAGGCAGAGGACGGGGCACGCCCGGCAACCAGTGAGCCTGTTAGTCCTGCCCCTGCTGAACCGTCCGCAGGGGAAGGGCCGACGGCGGTACGCGGCGATCGTCCTGCTCCGGCTCCGGCAGGAAATGCTGATGTCCCCGTATCCATGCCGCCATGGTCACCATGGGCGGCAGTGCCGTCCCCGACTCCAGCCGCGCAGCAGGCCCCGCCTGCGCCTGTAAAAATCCAGTCCCCGCCTGCTTCGGCGGCGCCCCCAGCGGCACCCCTGGTCACGACCCCGAGGTCTTCCATGGTGCCGCCCCAGGCTGCTGCGGCGTCCTTCCGGTCATATCCGGAAACGCCTGCCCAGCGCGAGGCCCGCCGTGAAAAGCGGGACCGCCAGAACATCAACATCACCCTGTATGTGGCCAGCCTTCTGCTGGTCGCCGCTGCCGCACTGTTCATTGGTACCAGCCTCCCTCCGACGATGCGCTTTGCGGGGGTCTGCACCGTGACGGCGCTGTTCTACGGTGCAGGCTTCGTCCTTCACGCCACGGTGCCGCGGCTTCGGCCTGCAGCGGTGGCATTCACAGGCACTGGCCTCGCCATGGTTCCTGTCGCAGGGCTGGCACTCTACAACTTTGCCCTGCCGGACGGACCCACAGCCTGGCTGCTGACATCGCTGGTGGGCACTGTTGCCTATGTTGCGGCGGCTGTCCGGCTGGAGAGCCGGGTCCTGGTGTACCTGTCGCTTACGTTCGTCGCCTCCACCGCGTTCTCGGGCGTATCCGTCCTCGGGGGCGCACTGGTCTGGTACTTCGCCGCCCTGATAGGCGTGGCAGTGGTGCTGACCTGCCTGGCGCTGGGACGGCCCGGCTGGCTGCCGCCGGTCTATGTCCGGCCTCTGATGTTCCTGCATCCTTACGTCGTCCCGGCCGTCGCTGTGGCGGCCACATGTGTGCCGCTGTATCTGGACAAAGCGGAGTATGCGCTGATCATCGCCCTGTGCGGGATCTACTTCGCCCTGATGGCTGTGGTCCCCGGTCCGCTGGGGCTCCGAAACTTCTACGCGGCTCGGGCTGCCCTGACTGTGGCGGCCGCAGTCGCGATCTGGGACCTCACCGGCCGGGGGAGCGACGCACTGTTGGCCGTCTGCGTCCTGCTTGCTGTCCAGGCACTTGGGCTGGCACTGCTGACGGACCGGTTGACCGCACGATTCCCCGAGGCGGCGCAGCGGCCGCAGGCCCCCGACGGTTCCGATATCGGCAAGGGCACCGGCAGCACCCGCGGCCGCTGGCCCGCCGATGCCTCGGTGACCTTCGTTCTGCAGCTTGCAGCGGCGGCCGCCTACGGTATCGCTGAGGCTACTTCCGGTTTCTTCCGCAGCCTTACCGGCCAAAGTTCGTTGCAGGTGGATGGGCCCGTGCCCCTCTGGGTTCCGGTGCTGTTGGCGCTGGTGACGGGCATGGTTCTGGCGGCCCGGTGGCCGGGCCGGACCGAATGGCCGCCGGCGGCTGCCCTGGTCCTTGCCGGGCTGGCGTCCCCGTCCATGGGTGACTGGCCGTTTGCCGTCATGCTGTTCCTCGGCGCTGCCTACTGGACTGCCCGGGCCGCATTCGCGTCAGGCACATTCCGCGGTCGGCTTGTACTGGGAGCCCGGGTCGCCTTGACTCTGGCGGTCCCCGGGACAGTCGCAGCTGTTATTGACCATGGTCCGGCGCGGATGGAAGCCGCGGCATTTGCCCTCTTGATAGCACTGGTGTGCCAGCAACTCCTGACTGCCCTCCTGCAGCGGTCAGGCGTCAAGACCGTCGCGCCGGAGGCAACGCTGGGTGCTTTCTCCGGTGCCGGAGCCCTGGTCCTGATCGGGCTGCCGTTCCTTGAGTCCTCGCCGGCCCACGAACTGACATTTGTCGCCCTGCTCATCCAACTGACGGCGGCCCTGGCCATCGGGTTGCTGCTGGTTCCCCGGCCCGCGGCGGACAAGGACTGGTCCGCGACCGTATGGGAAGCCATGCCGCTGGCCATGTCCCTGGTTGCCGCAGCCGTAGCCTTCCGGTTGGTCTCCCAGGGCGCCGGAAACGTAGTTCTGATCCTGGCAGTTGCCTATCTGTCGATCACTGCGGTTCAACTGCCGCTGCGCCAGCACCGCTGGGCATACTGGTGGTTCGCCCGGGCAGGAGCAACAGTCCTTGCCCTGACCGCTTTCCACCAACTCCACAACGAGGCGGGTCCGGTGGTCATCGCGGACGAGGCGCTCCGCCCCGCCGCGGTCCTCGTGACAGTACTGGCACTCCAGGTGGGCTTGCCTCTGCTGGCCACCGCCCGCCGTCGTGCTCCCCGGTGGGTCCTCGCGGATGCCGGCGCTGTGGTCGTCATGCAGGTGGTGGCCGCTGCCAGCCTCGCGCAATCGATGTCCACGGGCTGGCAGGCCACTTCCGCCGCCGTGCTTACAGCCCTGGGCGCTGCGGCCTCCGGCTACTTCCTCCGCAGCGAGACCGGCGCCGTCTGGCTGGCGCCGTTCGCGTTTGGTTCGCTGCTTGTCTTCAGTGCCGACAACCTCCTCAACGTAGAGCTGATACTCGGCATCTTCGCCGTGTATGCGGCAGTGATGGTGGTGGCCGAGCCGGAGCGCCTACGGAAGGGCTGGTACTTTGTCGCCGCCCGCGTGCTGACTGCCGCCCTGGCGCTGGTCCTCAGCTACGACATCTCCGCTTCCCCCACAGTGGTTTCGCTGACCTTCGCCGTGGTGCTCGCGGCCCAGCATGCGGTCCGGTGGGCGATGCGCGCGCGGCTGGCCGAGGTTCCGTTCCAGCAGGCAGCCGTCTGGATCACGCTGGCGGGCCAGGCGCTGCTGCCGCTTGTGTACGTGGCAGGTCGGGGGAGCGCACGGCTGCAGTCGGGGGAGGACGACGGCGGCCGCTGGGTGGTGCTACTGGAACTGCTGATGCTCCTGGCTTCCGCCGTCGCTGCCAGGAAGTTCTTCGACGCGCGCGGTGCTCTTTACTTCACCGTATACGCTGCGCTGTTCGGGGTGCTGAGCCTGGGTCCGCTGTTCACCTTCGGCGGGACATACCTGGCGGCGGCCATACTGAGCCATACCGGAACTGCCGTCGTCCTGCTGACCGTGGCGTTACTTGCGGTCGCTGCGGGCATCCTGCGGCGGAGGCTGAACGTTGGCAGAGAGGACAGCGAGCATTGGCTCTGGCTGGTAACCGCTGGCTCCTTCGCTGTTGCCGGTCTGGTTCTCGCACCGTTGGCGGAAGGCTGGGTCACCGGTGCCGCCGTCCTGGTTCTTTCGGCTGTGTTCTTTGCGGCGTCGCATGTCGAAGGCCAGCCGCTGCTGTATCCGCCGGCGGCCGTGGCGGCACTCAGCGGAGCCATGGCACTGGCGGCGGAGGCCATCCCGGACCAGACCGGCGTTTGGGGCAACTTCCTGCCGTGGCTGGCCGGCGCAGGCTCGGCAGCCATAGTGCTTTACGCCGTGCGGCTGGTTCGTAGTACGCCGCTGCAGTCCGATCCGGTACGCCGCTGGTCCCTTGCCGGGGCAGCCTTTGTGGCGGTCATCCTCGTGGCCATAGCCGGAATTCCGCACGATGGAACCGCCTGGACGGCGGCAGCCGTCCTGGCTGCCGCCGTCGCGATTGCCTACCATGAGGCTCCCGTGAGCGCCCGCCGGGTTGTACTGGAAGCCGGCGCGCTGGTGCTGACGGCCGCGGTCCAGCGGGCCGCAATCTTCGTCCTGGATGGACCGGGCCGGCTCAACAGCCGCGGATTCGGTGACCTGCCGGATCCCTTCTGGGTGGTCCAGTGGTATGTGCTTTTGGCTGCCGTCCTCGGTGGCTTGCGCTACTTCTCCGGCGACCGCGGTGCCGGGCGGATCCTGGTGGGAGCAGCTGCCTTGTTGCTGTCCTTCAGTGGCCTGGGTGTGGTGTTCGGCGGTACCGGTGCGCAGCAACTGTGGATACTGGTGCTGTTCGCGGCCCTGCTGGTGGCCGGGCTGATCGTGGGCGAGCGGCTGTTTGTCTGGTGGGGAGCGGCAGGAGTGGCGGCCTGCATTCTGTGGGCGATGAGGAACTACACGTTCGTTCTCCTGGCACTGGTGGCCGTGGGGCTCATCGTGTTTGCCGTCTGGCGGCTCAACCGCACGTCCACTGCGGCGCCGGAAGCCGGACCAAATACGGGACCAAACACGGGACCGAATTTCGGACCAGGCAGTGGACCGCATACGGGGCCAGGCAGCGGGCCGGAGGCAGGACCGGGTCCCACGCCGACTCCAGGGTCCGGCAAACCCCACGCCGGCGATCCTCACCCAGGCAACCACCGGGAACCGTCAGGCCGGCACTGATACTGTTGCTAGCAGCGAGAGGAGTACATCATGGAATTCCTGATCTTTCTGGTCATCGTTGTTGCCGTGGTCGCAGGAGTGTTCTGGGCCAAGAAGCATTTCCGCAACGAGATTGACCGCGCCAAGCGCATCAACCGCGCCAACAAGAACCAGTAGCCAGGCTTTAGCTGGCCAGCGGTTTCCGGGCCTGGCTCAGTGCCTGGTACCAGTAGAACGATTCCTTCGGCGTGCGCTCCAGGGTTTCGAAGTCCACGTGGACCAGGCCAAACCGCTGAGAGTAGCCGGCAGCCCACTCAAAGTTGTCCATCAGCGTCCACACGTAATAACCGCGTAGTTCTACATCGTCAGCGATGCCCCCGGGCGCTGTGGCCTCCATAGCATGCTGCAGATGTGCCGCGATGTAGTTGATCCGGGGCTGGTCTGGCACGGGGCCGGTGACGTGCTCGGGCTCCGGGAAGCTGGCACCGCTCTCGGTGATGTAAATCGGCGGCAAGGCATCCTTGTAGCGGTCCTTGAGTTCACGCAGCAGGATCCCCAGATGCTCCGGAGCCACCGGCCACCCGAAACCCGTTGTCTCGTACTCATCAAACGGCACCTGGTGGGCCGGAATCTTGATCATCGCTTCCGCCGGGACCGTCAGGTCTTCGCCGGTGCCCTGCCCGGCCGCAACTTTCACCGGCTGGTAGTAGTTCACGCCGTAGAAGTCCACCGGCTGATGGATGGTGCGGAGATCGGCGTCGGAAATCCTGGGCAGCGAACGCAGCCATGGCTTCGTAAGCCGGAGAGCGAAAGGGTACCGGCCAAGCAGGAGGGGATCCGCGTAAATCCGGTTCAACATCATGTCGAAGACCTTGGCAGCGGCCCTGTCGGCAAACTTTCCTGTTGCGGGGCGGACGGGGGAGTGCAGGTTGGTCACGCCAATGCTGCCGCGGACCCCCTCCGCACGCAAGGCCTGCACAGCCAGGCCGTGTGCCAAGAGTTGGTTGTGGACGGCAGGAAAAGCGTCAAAAAGGAGGTATCGCCCGGGGGCATGGGTGCCCAGGGCATAGCCGTTCAGCACAACGGAAGCGGGCTCATTGAGCGTGACCCACTGGTCTATGCGGTCACCAAAACGCCGGCCGGCCGCAGCTGAATATTCAGCGAACCTTTCGGCCGTGGCCCTGTTCATCCAGCCGCCGCCGTGTTCCAGAGGCAGGGGCGTATCCCAGTGGTACAACGTCGCCATGGGGGAGATGCCTGCGTCAAGAAGCTGGTCGATCAGCCGGTCATAGAAATCCAGGCCCTGCTCGTTGAAGGGTCCGCGGCCATCGGGCTGGATCCGGGGCCAGGAAAGGGAAAAGCGGTAGGAATCAACTCCGAGCTCCCGCATAAGCGCCACATCTTCGGCCGAGCGGTTGTAATGGTCGCAGGCCATTGCGGGCGAGTGGCCGTCCCAGATGGCTCCGGGCTTCTCCACGAAAGCATCCCAGCCTGAGGGGCCCCTGCCGTCGGTGGCCAGGGCACCTTCAATCTGGAACGCGGCCGCGGCTACTCCCAGTGTGAAGGAGGGCGGCAGGCGGCCGGCCAGATCCTGAATGGAAACGTCATTTTCGACGGTCATGACCCCATCATCCATTCGGATGTTGGGGAAGGCAATGGCCTCGGACCGGAGGCTCACGGGCCCGGACGCTGAGGGCCGACGGCGCCATAGGGAGGCGCCGGGCTACAGATTCGCTTCTCCGCACAATATCCGGCATACTAGATGAGTTGTTCAAGCGCTTCTTCGTGTCCCGATCCGGATAATGCCGGGTGTCAGGGTCCAAGTGGAAGCCCAAACATAACCCACTCCCAATGGAACTGCGGATTTGTATGCGTGCTAAGCGCGACACGCCCGACCGCGGGGGTCGGTTACGTCGGCAGGTTGAGGAACCCGGATTCATCCGGATTCAGCTTGTGCGGCGGGTGGTAGTTCAGACTTCAAATGCTTCGGCAGCCACATGCAACACGAAAGTGAACAGAGCAGCCCTACTCAGAGCAGCACTAACTGAAAGAGAGTCAGGCGACATGGCGGGACAAAAAATCCGCATCCGGCTGAAGTCATACGACCACGAGGTCATTGACGTTTCAGCCCGGAAGATCGTTGAGACGGTCACGCGCGCAGGCGCAACGGTAGTTGGCCCTGTGCCGCTGCCTACGGAGAAGAACATCTACTGCGTAATCCGCTCTCCGCACAAGTACAAGGACAGCCGCGAGCACTTTGAAATGCGCACGCACAAGCGTCTTATCGACATCATCGATCCCACGCCGAAGGCTGTTGACTCGCTTATGCGTCTCGACCTGCCGGCCGACGTGAACATCGAAATCAAGCTGTAGGGAGGTGCTGAGAGACTATGACCGCAACCCGTAACGTAAAGGGCCTGCTGGGCACGAAGCTCGGCATGACCCAGGTCTGGGACGAGAACAACAAGCTCATCCCCGTCACTGTGGTCCAGGCAGATTCGAACGTCATCACCCAGCTGCGCAACGCAGACACTGATGGCTACGTAGCTGTACAGATCGGCTACGGCCAGATCGATCCCCGCAAGGTCACCAAGCCGCTGGCTGGTCACTTTGAAAAGGCAGGCGTCACGCCTCGCCGCCACGTCGTCGAACTGCGCACTGCAGATGCTGACACTTACGAGCTGGGCCAGGAGCTTTCTGTTGAGCTCTTCGAAGCCGGCCAGAAGATCGACGTCATCGGCACCACCAAGGGTAAGGGCTTCGCCGGCGTTATGAAGCGTCACGGCTTCCACGGCGTTGGAGCTTCCCACGGTGCCCACAAGAACCACCGTAAGCCCGGTTCAATCGGTGGCGCATCCACCCCGAGCCGCGTCTTCAAGGGCATGAAAATGGCCGGCCGCATGGGCGCCGTTCGTCACACCACGCTGAACCTCACGGTTCACGCAGTTGACGTCGAGAAGTCGCTGCTCCTGATCAAGGGTGCCGTCCCCGGCGCCCGCGGCCAGGTCGTACTCGTACGCACCGCCGTGAAGGGAGCCTAGTTAAATGACTAGCACTGTCAAGGTTGACCTGCCTGCAGAGATCTTCGACGTTCAGACCAACGTGCCGCTGCTGCACCAGGTCGTCGTTGCCCAGCTCGCTGCTGCTCGCCAGGGTACCCACAAAACCAAGACCCGCGCCGAGGTTTCCGGTGCAGGTCGCAAGCCGTTCAAGCAGAAGGGCACCGGCCGCGCCCGTCAGGGTTCAATCCGTGCTCCTCACATGACCGGTGGTGGCGTTGTCCACGGTCCCACACCGCGTGACTACAGCCAGCGCACCCCCAAGAAGATGATTGCTGCTGCACTGCGCGGCGCACTGTCTGACCGGGCCCGCAACGGACGCATCCACGTTGTTGCTGAACTGGTGGAGGGCACCAAGCCGTCCGTCAAGTCCGCACTTGCAACGCTTCGCGGAGTTTCCGAGCGCAAGAACCTGCTGGTTGTCATCGAGCGCGCCAACGATGTTGCAGCACTTTCCGTGCGCAACCTCGCCGGTGTTCACGTTCTGTACGCAGACCAGCTGAACACCTACGACGTACTCGTCTCTGACGACGTTGTCTTCACCAAGGCTGCCTACGAAGCATTCGTTGCTGACAAGGCAGTAGCAAAGAACGAGGAGGATGCCAAGTGAGTGCAGCCACCATCAAAGACCCGCGCGACGTCGTGCTTGCACCCGTCGTATCGGAAAAAAGCTACGGCCTGATCGATGAGGGCAAGTACACCTTCCTGGTGGACCCCCGCTCGAACAAGACCGAGATCAAGCTGGCCGTGGAGAAGATTTTCTCCGTCAAGGTCGAATCGATCAACACCATCAACCGTGCCGGTAAGCGCAAGCGCACCAAATTCGGATGGGGTACCCGCAAGAACACCAAGCGTGCAATTGTGAGCCTCAAAGAAGGCACCATCGACATCTTCGGCGGTCCGCTCTCGTAGCGGAGACCACTTTAACGAGGAAATAAACTATGGGAATCCGTAAGTACAAGCCGACTACACCGGGCCGTCGTGGCTCGAGCGTAGCGGACTTCACCGAAATCACGCGGTCAACGCCGGAAAAGTCGTTGGTACGTCCGCTGCCCAAAAAGGGCGGCCGTAACAACACCGGTAAGATCACCACCCGTCACAAGGGTGGTGGCCACAAGCGCCAGTACCGTCTGATCGACTTCCGTCGCCACGACAAGGACGGCGTCAACGCCCGCGTTGCCGAAATCGAGTACGATCCGAACCGCACGGCTCGCATCGCCCTCCTGCACTACGTTGATGGCACCAAGCGTTACATCATCGCCCCGAACAAGCTGTCCCAGGGTGACGTCGTTGAGGCAGGTGCCGGTGCTGACATCAAGCCCGGTAACAACCTGCCCCTGCTCAACATCCCGGTCGGTACCGTAATCCACGCAGTCGAACTGCGTCCGGGTGGCGGCGCCAAGATGGGCCGCTCCGCCGGCGCATCGATCCAGCTTGTTGCCAAGGAAGGCCGCTTCGCCCAGCTGCGTCTGCCTTCCGGCGAAATCCGCAACGTTGATGTGCGCTGCCGCGCAACCATCGGCGAGGTCGGCAACGCCGAGCAGTCGAACATCAACTGGGGCAAGGCCGGCCGTATGCGGTGGAAGGGCGTTCGCCCGACCGTCCGCGGTGTCGCCATGAACCCGGTTGACCACCCGCACGGTGGTGGCGAGGGTAAGACGTCCGGTGGACGTCACCCCGTCAACCCGAACGGTAAGCGTGAGGGCCGCACCCGCCGCCCGAACAAAGAGAGCGACAAGCTTATTGTGCGTCGTCGTCGTACTGGCAAGAACAAGCGATAGGAGCCTGGACACATGCCACGCAGCCTGAAAAAAGGTCCTTTCGTTGACCAGCACCTCTTTGTGAAGGTGGACAGGGAAAACGAAAAGGGCACCAAGAACGTCATCAAGACCTGGTCCCGCCGTTCGATGATCATCCCCGACATGCTCGGGCACACGATCGCCGTGCACGACGGACGCAAGCACATCCCGGTGTTTGTCACTGAGTCGATGGTCGGGCACAAGCTCGGCGAATTCGCTCCCACGCGGACATTCCGCGGCCATGTCAAGGACGACCGTAAGGGCAAGCGCCGCTAGGCGCCTGCACTTACGTCAAAGACGAGAGAAGGAAAGCAATGGAAGCCAAGGCAATTGCGCGTCACATCCGCGTAACGCCTATGAAGGCCCGGCGCGTCGTCAACCTTGTTCGTGGTAAGCAAGCGAATGAGGCTCTGGCAATTCTGAAGTTTGCCCCACAGGCAGCTTCAGAGCCGGTATTCAAGGTAGTTCAGTCGGCAATCTCCAACGCCCGGGTCCTCGCGGACCGCGACGGTGTTGCGTTTGACGAAGGTGACCTCATCATCAGCGAAGCGTTTGTTGATGAAGGCCCGACCATGAAGCGGTTCCAGCCGCGCGCCCAGGGTCGTGCATTTCAGATCAAGAAGCGCACGAGCCACATCACCGTGGTAGTCGCTACCCCGGAGAAAGAGGAGGCTCGCTAAGTGGGACAGAAAGTTAACCCGCACGGGTTCCGACTCGGCATCACCACCGATCACGTATCGCACTGGTTTGCTGACAGCACCAAGGCCGGCCAGCGGTACAAGGACTTCGTTCGCGAAGACATCCGCATCCGCCAGCTCATGTCCACGGGCATGGAGCGCGCCGGCATCGCCAAGGTTGAGATCGAGCGCACCCGTGACCGTGTCCGCGTGGATATCCACACGGCACGTCCCGGCATCGTCATCGGCCGCCGCGGCGCTGAAGCAGACCGCATCCGCGGCGAGCTTGAGAAGCTGACGGGCAAGCAGGTTCAGCTGAACATCCTCGAGGTCAAGAACCCCGAGATGGAAGCACAGCTTGTTGCCCAGGGCGTTGCTGAGCAGCTGACTTCCCGCGTGGCTTTCCGCCGCGCGATGAAGAAGGCCATGCAGTCCGCACAGCGTGCAGGTGCCAAGGGCATTCGTATCGCTTGCTCCGGTCGACTGGGCGGCGCTGAAATGTCCCGCTCGGAGTTCTACCGCGAAGGCCGTGTGCCCCTGCACACCCTCCGTGCGAACATCGACTACGGCTTCTACGAGGCCAAGACCACCTTCGGCCGCATCGGCGTGAAGGTCTGGATCTACAAGGGTGACGTCACCTCCAAGGAACTGGCTCAGCAGGCAGCTGCTGCTCCGTCCCGTGGCCGCGGCCCCAGCGATCGTCCGGGCCGCCCGGGTGGCGCTGACCGTGGTGACCGCCGCCGTCGTACCGACCGTCCGGCAGCAGAGGCAGCTCCGGCTGCCGCCGCTCCGGCAGTTGAGGCTGCACCCGCTGCAGTAGAAGGAGGACAGGCTTAAATGCTTATCCCACGTCGAGTCAAGCACCGTAAGCAGCACCACCCGGGTCGCTCCGGAACTGCTACGGGCGGCACCAAGGTCTCGTTCGGCGAGTACGGCATCCAGGCTCTGAGCCCGGCATACGTCACCAACCGTCAGATCGAATCTGCCCGTATCGCGATGACCCGCCACATCAAGCGTGGCGGCAAGGTCTGGATCAACATTTACCCGGACCGTCCGATCACGAAGAAGCCGGCCGAAACCCGCATGGGTTCCGGTAAGGGTTCACCGGAGTGGTGGGTCGCTAACGTCAAGCCGGGTCGGGTTCTCTTTGAGATCTCCGGCGTCGAAGAATCGGTAGCTCGCGAGGCCCTGCGCCTGGCAATCCACAAGCTCCCGTTGAAGGCACGCATTTTGCGTCGCGAAGGTGGTGAATAGAAATGGCAGTAGGATCCAAGGAACTTGCATCCGCACAGCTGGACACGTTCGACAACGAGCGCCTCGTTGAAGAACTCCGTAAGGCTAAGGAAGAGCTGTTCAACCTGCGTTTCCAGTCCGCCACCGGTCAGCTGGAGAACCACGGTCGTCTGCGCGCGGTAAAGAAGGACATCGCACGCATCTACACCGTTCTCCGTGAGCGCGAGCTGGGCATTCGTGCCGAGGTTGCCGCACCGGTTGTGGAAGCCAAGGAAGAAAAGAAGTCCAAGAAGGCCGCAACCAAGAAGGCCGAAAAGGCTGAAACGGTTGAGACCGAGGAGGATGCCAAGTGAGTGAAAAGGACGAGAACGTGACGGAAACTGTTTCCGCAGCAGCTACGGCTGGCGAACGCGGTTACCGTAAGACGAAGCGTGGCTACGTGGTCTCGGACAAGATGGAAAAGACCATCGTTGTCCAGGTAGAAGACCGCGTAAAGCACGCTTTGTACGGCAAGGTCATCCGCCGCAACACGAAGATCAAGGCTCACGACGAAGAGAACACCGCCGGCATCGGCGACCTCGTTCTCCTCGCCGAGACCCGCCCGCTGTCCGCCACCAAGCGGTGGCGTCTGGTTGAGGTCCTCGAAAAGGCCAAGTAACACCTGCCCGCAGGTATTGCACGGAAACCCCCGTTCCCTTTTGGGAGCGGGGGTTTCCCGCGTTTGCGGGGGAGTAGCAACCGGGCCGCCCCGGCCCGCGGCGGGCCAAAAACGTGGCGTGCGTGCCGCCGTCGTCCGCCCCTTCACCCCGGACGCTCTCTCACTTAATGTGTGAAATCCCTGGACGCTCTCTCACTTTCTTCAAGAAAGTGAGAGAGCGTCGGCCGAAAACCCGCATTAAGTGAGAGAGCGTCCGACGGCGGGTGGCCGGGATTTCGGGGGAGCGGCACCCGGGGCGGGCAAGCAGCGTGCGGTGCGTGACGTCGTCGTTGGTTCCCGTGTGCAGTCGGCGTTGAATGGGCAGGGACAGCTGCTCTGTGATATGGGGGCTGGGCCAAACTGTGCTAAGATTTTGAGTTTGTATGGCGCCTTTCGTGCGCCGACATCAACCTCGTAAACAATCGTGCCACGGCATAGTGCCCCCTAGGGCTTCGGACCTGTCCGGAACCGCCTGGGAAGCAAATGTTTTTGGCACGGGAGTTTAGGCCTGGTCTGGCAAAATCCAGGCAGGTCAAGAGACACCCCGATCAACCGTTCCGCAAGGCTCATTCCGTAGGAAGATTTTCGGTCTGAGAACCGGCGCGACGCAAGGAGTAAATAGTGATTCAGCAGGAGTCGCGACTCAAGGTCGCCGACAACACGGGTGCTAAGGAAATCCTTACCATTCGCGTTCTCGGTGGATCTGGCCGTCGCTACGCAGGCATTGGCGACGTTATCGTCGCTACCGTCAAGGACGCAATTCCGGGCGGCAACGTAAAGAAGGGCGATGTTGTTAAGGCAGTCATCGTCCGTACCAAGAAGGAACGCCGCCGTGCGGATGGTTCCTACATCAAGTTTGACGAGAACGCAGCTGTGATCCTGAAGGCTGACGGTGACCCCCGCGGTACCCGTATCTTCGGACCGGTTGGTCGTGAACTCCGTGACAAGAAGTTCATGAAGATCGTTTCTCTGGCTCCGGAGGTGCTCTAGTCCATGGCTAAGATCAAAAAGGGTGACCTCGTTCAGGTCATCACTGGCGCCAAGGCTGAGCGCGGCGGCGACAAGGGTAAGCAGGGCAAGGTTCTGCGCGTATTCCCGGAGACCAACCGCGTGTTGGTTGAAGGCATTAACCGCGTAACCAAGCACACCAAGGTCGGTCAGTCGCAGCGCGGCACCAAGACCGGTGGCATCGAGGTCGTCGAAGCTTCGATCCACATCTCCAACGTGGCTCTGGTTGACCCGTCCACCAAGAAGCCCACCCGCGTCGGTTTCCGCACCGAGACCGTTGAGCGCGATGGCGTGAAGCGCGAAGTGCGTGTCCGCGTGGCCAAGAGCTCCGGGAAGGACATCTAATGACTGAGACTCTCGAGACTCCGGCAACGAAGATCGTTCCTCGTCTGAAGACCAAGTACGCCGATTCCATCAAGAGCACGCTCATTGAGGAATTCAGCTACAACAACGTCAATCAGGTTCCCCGCCTGGTGAAGGTCGTTGTGAACATGGGTGTTGGAGATGCCGCCAAGGACTCCAAGCTGATCGACGGCGCTGTCCGCGATCTGACCCTGATCACCGGCCAGAAGCCGCAGGTAACCAAGGCCCGCAAGTCGATCGCACAGTTCAAGCTGCGCGAAGGCATGCCCATCGGCGCACACGCAACTCTGCGTGGAGACCGCATGTGGGAATTCCTGGATCGTCTGGTCACGCTGGCTCTGCCCCGTATCCGCGACTTCCGCGGCCTCAGCGGCAAGCAGTTCGATGGCAATGGCAACTACACCTTCGGTCTGACCGAACAGGTTATGTTCCACGAAATCGACCAGGATTCCATCGACCGCACCCGCGGCATGGACATCACGGTTGTTACCACTGCCAAGACCGATGACGAAGGCCGTGCGCTGCTGAAGGCGCTTGGTTTCCCGTTCAAGGCCGAAGACTAATCTAGCTACGTAACAGGTCCTTCGCTGAGGCTTTGCCGCAGCGAGGAAACCGTTATGAGGAAGGGCAAGAGCCCACAATGACAATGACAGATCCTGTCGCAGACATGCTTACGCGTCTGCGCAATGCAAACTCGGCATACCACGATTCCGTGTCCATGCCGTACAGCAAGCTCAAGGCACGCGTTGCCGACATCCTGAAGGCCGAAGGTTACATCGCCTCCTGGAAAGAAGAAGACGCTGAGGTTGGCAAGAAGCTGACTCTCGAGCTCAAGTTCGGACCGAACCGCGAGCGTTCAATCGCTGGTGTTCGTCGTATTTCCAAGCCGGGCCTGCGTGTTTACGCAAAGTCCACCAACCTCCCGCACGTGCTCGGTGGCCTGGGTGTCGCAATCCTGTCCACCTCTTCCGGCCTCTTGACTGATAAGCAAGCCGGCAAGAAGGGCGTGGGCGGCGAAGTCCTCGCCTACGTCTGGTAACGGGAAAGGAAGAGAATAATGTCACGTATTGGACGTCTCCCCATCACCGTTCCCGCCGGCGTTGAGGTCAAGGTTGACGGCTCTGTCGTCAGCGTCAAGGGTTCCAAAGGCGAGCTGAACCACACTGTGGCCAGCCCGATCGAGGTTTCCCTGGAAGCAGACACCCTGACTGTCGCCCGCCCGAACGACGAGCGCGCCTCCCGTTCACTCCACGGCCTGACCCGCACCCTGATCTCCAACATGATCGAGGGCGTTACCAAGGGCTACGAGAAGAAGCTTGAAATCGTTGGTACTGGTTACCGCGTTCAGGCCAAGGGATCTGACCTTGAGTTCGCTCTCGGCTACAGCCACCCGGTAAATGTCTCCGCACCGGACGGCATCACCTTTGCAGTTGAGACCCCGACCAAGCTCTCTGTTTCAGGTATCAACAAGCAGCAGGTCGGCGAGGTTGCTGCCAACATTCGCAAGCTGCGGAAGCCGGACCCCTATAAGGGCAAGGGCATTCGCTACGCAGGCGAAGTCATCCGCCGCAAGGTCGGAAAGGCTGGTAAGTAACCATGGCCATCTCAATTAACAAGAAGCGTACGAACAAGAGCAAGTCTGCTTCGCGCAGCCGCCGCCAGCTTCGTATCCGCAAGCGCATCTCCGGTACGGCTGTACGTCCTCGTCTGGTCGTCAACCGTTCCGCACGCCACGTATTCGTCCAGGTTGTCGATGACACCAAGGGCCTGACCGTGGCAAGCGCCTCCACACTGGAAGCCGATCTTCGTGCATTCGAAGGCGACAAGACCGCCAAGGCCAAGCGCGTTGGCGAGCTCGTTGCCGAGCGCGCGAAGGCTGCCGGTATCGAAGCAGTTGTCTTCGACCGCGGTGGTAACAAGTACCACGGCCGGATTGCCGCTGTCGCTGACGGCGCACGTGAAGGTGGGCTGTCACTGTGACGGAAGCAAACAACGAAAAGGACACTGTGTCTGCAGATCAGAAGGCGACTGAAGCCGTAGCTGCTCCGGCCACTGAGACCACTGCTCCCGCAGCCGCTGCCGATGACCGCCGTGGTGGCGCTCGTCGTGGCGAGCGTGGAGACCGTGGCCAGGGCCGTGGCGACCGTGGTGGCCGTGGCGGCCGCGACGGCGGCCGTGAAGCTGAAAAGAGCCAGTTCATCGAGCGCGTTGTCACCATCAACCGCGTTTCCAAGGTGGTCAAGGGTGGTCGTCGCTTCAGCTTCACCGCTCTGGTCGTCGTTGGCGACGGTAACGGCATGGTCGGCGTTGGCTACGGCAAGGCTAAGGAAGTTCCCGCCGCAATCGCGAAGGGCGTTGAAGAGGCTAAGAAGTCCTTCTTCCGCGTTCCCCGCATTGGCAACACCATCCCGCACCGCGTTCAGGGTGAGGCTGCCGCAGGCGTCGTAATGCTGCGTCCGGCTTCCGCCGGTACCGGTGTTATCGCCGGTGGCCCGGTCCGTGCAGTACTGGAGTGCGTGGGCATCCACGACATCCTCTCCAAGTCGCTCGGTTCCTCAAACGCCATCAACATCGTTCACGCGACCGTTGATGCACTGAAGCGCCTCGAAGAGCCGGCAGCAGTGGCAGCACGCCGCGGCCTGCCCCTCGACGAGGTTGCTCCGCCGGCAATGGTGAAGGCAATCCTGAACCAGAAGGCGGGTGTCTAAGTCATGGCTAAGAACCTGATTCCCTCCGACGCTCAGTTGGAGATCACTCAGATCAAGTCCGTCATTGGCGGCAAGCAGAACCAGCGCGACACCCTGCGGTCCCTCGGCCTGAAGCGGATCGGACACACCGTTGTCCGCACCGCCGACGCCGTGACCGTTGGAATGCTCAACACGGTTCCGCACCTGGTACAGGTAGAGGAGGCGAAGTAAATGGCAGAGAAGAACACTGCTGAGAAGGCACAGGGCGCGGCTGCTGAGAAGCAGAACGCTCTGAAGGTCCACCACCTGCGTCCCGCCCCGGGTGCCAAGACCGCCAAGACCCGTGTGGGTCGTGGTGAAGGTTCCAAGGGTAAGACCGCCGGTCGCGGTACCAAGGGTACGAAGGCCCGCTACCAGATCAAGGCTGGCTTTGCCGGCGGCCAGTTGCCGCTGCACATGCGCCTGCCGAAGCTGCGCGGCTTCAAGAACCCGTTCCGGGTTGAGTTCCAGGTTGTAAACCTGGACAAGCTCAACGAGCTGTTCCCGGAAGGTGGCGCAGTCACCGTGGAGAACCTGGTCGAAAAGGGTGCCGTTCGCAAGAACCAGCCCGTCAAGGTGCTGGGCACCGGCGACATCACCGTCAAGGTTGACGTCACGGCCCACGCATTCTCGGCCAGCGCCGCAGAGAAGATTGCTGCAGCAGGCGGAAGCACCACCGCTCTCTAGCAGACGGTGGGCATAAGCCCGTTGTGAACTCCCGGTGTGCAGGACCCCAGGGCCCTGCACGCCGGGAGTTTCTTCATATCCGCCTGCCGAAAATTTCCTGCCGCCCGTCGCGCGGTTGACCTTGCGGATTATTCGCATGGCCAATCCACCCGTTAGACTCGGTTGTTGGGATTATTGACCCCCATCACACCACGCTTATTAACAACACAGGAGGACGCTTGCTTAGCGCATTTGGCCGGGCCTTTCGCACGCCTGATCTGCGACGCAAGTTGTTGTTCACGCTGGGAATCATCACAATCTTCCGCTTGGGTGCCTTCATTCCCTCGCCTGGTGTGAACTACCAGAATGTCCAGCAATGCTTGCAGAACGGTCAGACAGCAGGCGGGCTCTACCAGCTCGTCAACCTGTTCAGCGGCGGTGCCTTGCTTCAGGTGTCCATCTTCGCCCTGGGCATCATGCCGTACATTACGGCCAGCATCATCGTGCAGCTGCTCCGGGTGGTCATTCCCCGGTTCCAGCAGCTGTACGAAGAGGGCGCCTCCGGGCAGTCCAAGCTCACGCAGTACACGCGGTACCTCACCATCGCACTGGGTCTGCTGAACGCTACGACGCTGGTGTCGCTGGCCCGTTCAGGCCAGCTGCTGCCAGGCTGTGCACTGCCGATCATCCCGGATAACAGCATCATCACCACGATCCTGCTGATCATCACCCTCACGGCCGGCACCGGACTCATCATGTGGATGGGCGAGCTCGTCACCGAAAAGGGTGTGGGCAACGGTATGTCGCTGCTCATCTTCACCTCCATCGCGGCGACCTTCCCCACCTCCCTGGGCGCCATCTGGAGCTCGCAGGGCCCGGGCACGTTCTTTATGGTCCTGGCCATCGGGCTTGTCACTGTTGCCCTGGTTGTGTTCGTGGAGCAGTCCCAGCGCCGCGTTCCGGTGCAGTATGCCAAGCGCATGATCGGACGCCGCACGGTAGGCGGCACCAGCACCTACATTCCCATCAAGGTGAACATGGCCGGCGTGATCCCCGTGATCTTCGCTTCGTCCATGCTTTACCTGCCGGGACTTATCTCGCAGTTCAACCAGCCCAAAGCCGGTGAACAGCTTCAGCCGTGGGTTGAGTGGATCAACAACAACCTGACCCGTGGCGACCACCCGATCTATATGGCGCTGTACTTCGCCATGATCGTGTTTTTCACATACTTCTACGTCGCGATCACCTTCAACCCTGAAGAGGTCTCCGACAACATGAAGAAGTACGGCGGTTTCATTCCGGGTATCCGTGCCGGTAAACCGACCGCGGACTACCTGCAGTACGTGCTCTCCCGGATCACGCTGCCCGGCGCCCTGTACCTGGGCTTCGTGGCGCTGATTCCATTGGTTGCACTGGTACTGATCAACGCGAACCAGAACTTCCCGTTCGGTGGCACCTCGATCCTGATCATGGTGGGCGTTGGCCTTGAAACCGTCAAGCAAATAGATGCGCAACTACAGCAACGTCACTACGAAGGGCTTTTGCGATGACGAAAATGTTGATTATTGGACCGCCCGGTTCCGGTAAAGGAACCCAGGCAGAACGTATTTCCGAGCGCCTCGGTGTCGTGGCGATTTCCACCGGTGATATCTTCCGCGCGAATGTGAAGGGCGAAACGCCCCTTGGCATCGAGGCCAAGAAGTACATGGACGCAGGGGACTTCGTTCCGGACAGCGTGACCAACAAAATGGTCCGCGACCGCCTCAGCGAGGACGACGTCGAAAACGGCTTCCTCCTGGACGGCTACCCGCGCACCACTGCGCAGGTTGACTACCTCGACGGGATCCTCGCGAACAGCGAAGAGAAGCTCGACGTCGTCCTGCAGCTCACGGCCGACGACGAGGAACTCGTTGCCCGCCTGCTTGGCCGCGCCAAGGAAACCGGCCGGAGCGACGACAACGAAGCCGTAATCCGCCACCGCCTCGACCTGTACCACGAGCAGACCGAGGCCGTTGTGGCCAAGTATGCCGAACGCGGCATCCTTACACAGGTTGACGGCATTGGCGGCATCGACGAGGTCACCGACCGCGTTATGTCTGCCATCAAGGCAGCTCAGGCCGCCTGAGTCAGGCAAACAGTATTTCGAGGCTCCTCCCGGCACCCCGGGAGGAGCCTCAGCCATTGAGAGGACACACCATGGCCTTCGGCCAGCCCCGTATCGAATACAAAACCAACGCCCAGATGCGCACAATGCACGAGGCCGGCCTGGTCTTGAGCCGTGCATTGGATGCTGCCGTTGCAGCGGCCGTGCCCGGCGTCACCACCAAGCACCTGGACGACGTCTTCGCCGCGGTGCTGAACGAAGCCGGCGCCAAGTCCAACTTCCTTGGCTACCACGGCTTCCCGGCCACCGTCTGCACGTCCGTGAACGAGGAAGTTGTGCACGGCATCCCCGGCGGCCGTGTCCTGAACGACGGCGACATCATCTCGATTGATGGCGGCGCGATTGTTGACGGCTGGCATTCGGACTCCGCGCGGACAGTCATCGTGGGCACCGCTGATCCGGAGGACCAGCGGCTCTCCGATGTCACTCAGGCTGCCATGTGGCACGGCATCGCGGCGCTGGCCAAGCGCGGCCATGTGGGCGACGTCGGCGCAGCCATCGACGACTACGTCTCGTCGGTTCCGGGGAAGCCGCTGGGCATCCTCGAGGACTATGTGGGCCACGGCATCGGCTCAGAGATGCACATGGCGCCGGACGTCCTGAACTACCGGACCAGTCACCGCGGCCCCAAGGTCAAGGCGGGCCTGTGCCTGGCCATTGAACCGATGCTGGTCCGCGGCAGCATCGATACCGCCGTCCTGGCGGATGACTGGACCGTGGTGACCACCGACGGCAATCGCTCCTGCCAGTGGGAACATTCCGTGGCTGTCCACGATCGGGGGATCTGGGTTCTCTCAGCTCCCGACGGCGGGGCGGAGCACCTGGTGCCGCTCGGCGTCACGCCTGTCCCGATCCCGTAGGATTCGGCGCTCCACGGGACGCGCTTTTCCCTTGCGACACAGAAAATCCCTGGCGACACCCTTATAAGGGTGTCGCCAGGGATTTTTCGTGTCCCGGGAGGCTTTGTGCGTCGTCAAGCGGATGTCCGGTGACAGGGGTGCAGGGCAGAATGGAGGCCATGGGAGCCATTACCGACGTGCCGGGGATCCGGGTTGGGCATGTACAGAAGACCGACGCCGGGTGGCTGAGCGGGGTGACGGTGGTGCTGCCGCCGCCGGGGACGGTCGGGTCCGTGGACGTCCGCGGGGGCGGTCCGGGAACTCACGAGACCGACGCCCTGGATCCCACCACCCTGGTTTCCACAGTCGACGCCGTGGTCCTCACCGGCGGCAGCGCCTACGGCCTGGTCGCGGCGCACGGCGCGCAGCGCTGGTGCGAGGAGAACGGCCGGGGCTTCCCCGTCACCGGGGGAGTGGTGCCGATCGTCCCCGCCGCCGCGATCTTCGACCTGGGCCGCGGCGGAGATTTTTCGGCGCGCCCGACGGCGGACATGGGCTTTGCGGCAGCCGTCGCCGCCGCCGCGGAGAAGGACGGGCACGCCGTCGCGCGCGGCAACGTAGGCGCAGGAACCGGAGCAGTCATCGCCAGGACCTACAAAGGGGGAGTAGGCACGGCCTCCATCACGCTCGAGAACGGCGTTGTTGTCGGAGCCGTTGCCGTTGTGAACGCACTGGGACAGCCCATTGCGGACGGCGGGCAGGAGCCGCAGCCCTCCGCGCGCTCGGTCGTGCCTCCCTTAGACGCGCGCTTCCGGGCTCCGGAACCTGCCCACCTGGATGCGCCGCCCCTGAACACGACTCTCGTGGTCGTTGCAACCAATGCGGTACTCGACGTGGCCGAGTGTAAGCGGACTGCCTCGGCGGCGCATGCCGGCTTGGCCCGGGCGCTCAACCCGAGCCATACGTTGGCGGACGGGGACACCGTCTTTTGCCTCTCCACGTGTGACGTCGCGCTGGACCGGAGTTCCGAGACTGCCCGGCAGATAAGTCTCATCACGCTCCAAAGCGCGGCAGCCGACGTCGTACGCCTGGCAATCCTGGATGGGGTGCACAGCGCGGCGGCGGTAAGTACTCCTGCCGGCGAATATGGTGCGTACGGCGCCCCGTAGGTTACTATGCTCGATTTAACATTTACCGCGATAGAGGGTAGTGTTGCTTGTTGGTTGTCTGGCCTGCTGTGCCCTGTTTGGGGCCTGAGGTGATAACCGATCCAACAAAAACGTTCGTGGTCGTGTCCGGTGCAATCCGGCAGGGCTGCGGCAACAACAGTTAGCGGAGGGTATGGCCAAGAAGGACGGGGTCATTGAGATCGAAGGCGTTGTGACCGAGGCGCTGCCTAACGCGATGTTTCGCGTTGAGCTGACCAACAAGCACATCGTACTCGCGCACATCTCAGGCAAGATGCGCCAGCACTACATCAGGATTCTCCCTGAGGACCGGGTAGTGGTGGAACTGAGCCCTTATGACCTCACACGGGGTCGTATCGTCTACCGCTACAAGTAAATTCTGGGCAGTCTCAGCATCAGCTGAAGGCTGGACCAGTTGACCAACTGCCACACGCAAAGGAATGCCATGAAGGTCAAGCCGAGCGTCAAGCAGATCTGCGAAAAGTGCAAAGTGATCCGCCGTAATGGCCGGGTCATGGTGATCTGCGAGAACCCGCGCCACAAGCAGCGCCAGGGCTAATTTCCTTCGTTGAAGGAAACCCTGGGTTGCTAACCCACGCAAGTAAATAAAGGCAGCACAAGCTGAATTGGGACGTATGAGCCCGGACAGCTAACCCCCGGTCGGAGGCTGGGGCCGCACAGTACGTGCGGGTGTACTGCCTACGACCTCCGGTTTATTCAAGGAGTACTGCCAATATGGCTCGTCTCGCTGGCGTAGACATTCCCCGCGAAAAGCGGTTGGAAATTGCGCTTACTTACATCTACGGCGTGGGTAAGACCCGTGCACACGAAACCCTGGCTGCCACTGGCATCAGCGCTGACGTCCGCGTTAAGGACCTCACCGATGCCCAGCTGGTTGAGCTGCGTGATTACATCGAAGGCAACTACAAGGTTGAGGGTGACCTTCGCCGCGAAGTAGCAGCTGATATCCGCCGCAAGGTTGAAATCGGCAGCTACGAAGGTATTCGCCACCGTAAGGGCCTGCCCGTTCGTGGGCAGCGTACGAAGACCAACGCCCGTACCCGCAAGGGCCCGAAGCGCACCGTCGCAGGCAAGAAGAAGGCCCGTTAAATCCTCCGGGATTAACACGGCTTTCCCCGATAACTTTCTGTAGGAGAAAAAAATGCCCCCAAAGACTCGTGGCGCGGTTCGCAAGCCGCGTAAGAAGGACAAAAAGAATATCGCGCTGGGCCAGGCGCACATCAAGAGCACTTTCAACAACACCATCGTTTCCATCACGGATCCGAACGGCGCTGTTATCTCTTGGGCTTCCTCAGGTGAGGTCGGCTTCAAGGGCTCGCGTAAGTCCACCCCCTTCGCCGCTCAGATGGCTGCCGAAGCCGCTGCCAAGCGTGCGCAGGAGCACGGCATGCGCAAGGTTGACGTTTTCGTGAAGGGTCCGGGATCCGGTCGCGAGACCGCAATCCGCTCGCTGCAGGCCGCTGGCCTGGAGGTTGGCTCCATCCAGGACGTCACCCCCGCAGCCCACAACGGCTGCCGTCCGCCCAAGCGCCGCCGCGTCTAAGCCTTTCCAGCTGTTTGAGCTTGCCCGGACCGTTACGGTCCGGGCAAGCCCAGCCGCGTTAAGTCTTCAGACCGAATTTCCACCACCTGTGTTGCGTCATATAGCGTATGCTCGCCGAAAGGAAACCTAAGTGCTCATTGCACAGCGCCCCACCCTCTCCGAAGAGGTAGTCTCCGACAACCGTTCACGGTTCATCATCGAACCGCTGGAACCGGGCTTCGGCTACACCCTCGGTAACTCCCTCCGCCGTACCCTGCTTTCCTCCATCCCCGGTGCCGCTGTAACCAGCATCCGGATCGATGGCGTGCTGCACGAGTTCACCACGGTTCCCGGTGTCAAGGAGGATGTCACTGAGATCATCCTGAACATCAAGAGCCTGTCGGTCTCCTCCGAGCACGACGAGCCGGTTGTTGCTTACCTGCGCAAGCAGGGCCCCGGAATCGTCACCGCTGCGGACATCGCTCCGCCGGCCGGCGTCGAATTCCACAACCCGGATCTGCACATTGCCACGCTGAACTCGAAGGGCAAGTTCGAACTCGAACTGACCATCGAGCGCGGCCGCGGCTACGTTTCGGCAGCTCAGAACAAGTCCGGCGACTCCGAGATCGGCCGTATCCCGGTCGACTCGATCTACTCGCCGGTGCTGAAGGTTACTTTCCGCGTGGAAGCAACCCGTGTTGAGCAGCGCACCGACTTCGACAAGCTCATTGTCGACGTCGAGACAAAGCAGGCCATCGCCCCGCGCGATGCTGTTGCCTCCGCAGGTACCACCCTGGTGGAACTCTTCGGTCTGGCCCGCGAGCTGAACACCGCAGCTGAAGGTATCGAGATTGGCCCGTCGCCTACGGATGCTGCCCTGGCAGCAGACATGGCACTGCCGATCGAGGATCTGGACCTCACCGTCCGTTCCTACAACTGCCTCAAGCGTGAGGGCATCCACACCGTGGGTGAACTTGTTGCACGCTCCGAGGCTGACCTGATGGACATCCGTAACTTCGGTGCGAAGTCCATTGACGAGGTCAAGGCAAAGCTGGTTGAACTGGGCCTGTCCCTCAAGGACTCGCCTCCCGGTTTTGACCTCGCAGCACGCGCCGCAGCAATTGAAGAGGACGACGCCGCTTTCGGCGACGACGAACTCTAAAACAGATCTTTGCCGGCGGGCACCATGGTGTGCTCACCACCGGCTTCCATATGAGGAGAAACTATTATGCCTACCCCCGCTAAGGGTCCGCGCCTCGGAGGCGGAGCGGCTCACGAGCGTCTTATGCTCGCGAACCTGTCCGCTGCACTGTTCGAGCACAAGCGGATCACCACCACGGTGACCAAGGCCAAGCGCCTGAAGCCGTACGCCGAGCGTCTGGTGACTTTCGCCAAGCGCGGCGACCTGGCTTCCCGCCGCCGTGTACTCGGCCTGATCAGCAACAAGGGCATCGTCCACGAGCTGTTCACCGACATTGCACAGGCAGTGGAGAACCGCGAAGGCGGCTACACCCGCATCACCAAGATCGGCAACCGCAAGGGCGACAACGCTCCCATGGCTGTCATCGAACTGGTTCTCGAGCCGGTTTCCGCCAAGCAGGCCGTTGTAGCCGAGGCTACCTCTGCTGCAAAGCGCGACGCTGACAAGAAGGAAGCAGCCGCTGCTCCTGCCGCCGAGGAAGCTGCTGAAGCTCCCGAGGCCGAGGTCGTAGAGACCGAAGCTGCTGCTGCTCCCGAGGCTGAAGCCGAAGCTGCAACCGAAGAGGCTCCGGCCGCTGAGGAAGCTGCCACGGAAGAAGCTCCGGCCGCGAAGAAGGCTGCTAAGGCTCCCGCCGCTAAGAAGAAGGACGAGGACGAAGCGAAGTAGTTCGCCCGTTCCGTCGCATAGACTTAGGTCTATGAACCACCAAAAACCCGCGGCCCCCGTTTCAGGGGGCGGCGGGTTTTTGCGTTTGAGGCTTGATTTATCGTACGACGGCGGCCCCTTTAGCGGGTGGGCGCTGCAGCCTGGTTTGCGGACCATTCAGGGAATCCTTGAGGAGGCACTGGCCTTGCTGGTCCGGCGCCCCATCAGGGTGACGGTGGCGGGGCGCACCGATGCCGGCGTCCACGCGCGCGGGCAGGTGGTCCACCTGGACCTCACGGAGGCCGAGTGGCTGGGACTGCCGCGGGGGCATGAGCTGGATCCCGCCGTCGCGCTTCTGCGCCGGATCCGGGGGGCACTCAGCCGCGGGCTGGGCGATTTGTCCGGGGCGATCGAGGTGCACCAGGTGTCACTGGCCCCGGTGGGATTCGATGCCCGCTTCTCGGCCCTGTGGCGCCGCTACAGCTACCGCATCGCGGACGGCCCTGCCCTGTGGGACCCGCTGGAACGCTACTTCACGCTGTGGCATAAGAATCCGCTGGACGTATCGCTGTTGAATGAGGGCGCCTCAAAGCTGCTGGGCCTGCAGAACTTCCTGTCCTACTGCAAGCCGCGGGAGGGGGCCACCACCGTCCGGGAGCTCCAGCGCTTCGAGTTCCGCCGCGGCGAGGACGGCGTCATCGTGGCCACAGTCCAGGCGGACGCCTTCTGCCACAACATGGTCCGGTCCCTGGTTGGCTCGGCCCTGTATGTGGGTGAGGGCGTGGAGGAACCGGGCTGGCTCTACGGGCGGCTGCTGGCCAAGAAGCGCGACGCGAAGTCCGTGCTGGCGGCACCGCACCCGCTGGTCCTTGAGGAAGTGGCCTACCCGTCCGAGGACGAGATGCTGGCACGGGCCGAGCTGACGCGGGCCGTGCGGAAGCACTAGGTTCCTGCCCAGCGGGAACCAGGTCAGAAGGACGCCGGAGGTCCCTCAGCCGGCAGCGTCATCGTAAAGGTGCTGCCCTTGCCGCGGTCGCTGATGCACGTGACCCCGCCTCCATGGGATTCCACGATCATCTTCGTGATCGAGAGCCCCAAGCCGGCACCCGGGACACCTGCTTTCCGGGCTGATTCTGTGCGGAAGTAGCGGCGGAACACCATATCGGAATCATCAGGACTCATACCCATCCCCGTATCGTGGACCCGGAGTTGGACCCAGTCCCCGCTGCTGGTGGCGCTGATGTCCACAACACCGCCGTCGGGGGAGTACTTGATTGCATTGGACACCAGGTTATCCAGGGCCTGTCCTATCCGAAGCGGATCGGCGTAAGCCCACAGGGGCGAAGGAATGTCCGCGGCAAGCCGCACGCCGGAACGGTCTGCAGCGGCACGGGCCGAGTTAAGGCTGCTTTCCACGAGGCTGGCCAGGTCAGTGAGTTTCGGATGCACCCTTAATGCCGTGGAAGCTGTGGCCGAGAGATCGGACAGCAGGGCCAGCAGCCGTTCGGAGTTCCGTTGCACCACTGTTAGGCGGTCGGCGTTGACCGGGGACAGCTCAGCGGCATCTTCCAGGACAAGGTCAACATTTCCCAGGATGGAGTTCAGCGGAGTCCTGAACTCGTGGGAGACAGTGGAGATTAGTTCCTCGTTCGCGGCCAGCGCCTCCACCCACCCTGTGACGTCGTTGTAGACCACAACCGCGCCGTTCAGGCTCCCGTCGTCCCCAATCAGCGGCCGGGCGGCTGTGGAATAGGCCCGCTGCCCAGGTACCGCGCCAGCCCACACCAGATAATCGGCGAAGGATTCTCCGGCAATGGCCCGGTTGATGGGACGCTTAGCGGGCGGCAGCAGGGTCTGTCTGTCCTGCCCGAAGATGAGTTGGTGACCCTGCCCCGGCATCTCGTCAGTTACACCGGTGGCCTGCCTGAAAATACGCTGCCGGTAGTTCGTCACGAGATAGCGGCCCGAGCGGTCCACGGCAGCTATGGCGACGTCGGTGGCATCCAGGATGGTGGTCAGCAGTTCCTCGCGTTCCCGGCTTTCGGCAAGCAGCTGCCGCAGTTCCTCGCCCATCGACTGCAGTTCGCGCTGCTGGACGCGCATGTTGGCGCTGGAAAAGCGTATGGCCAGCGATACAGCCAGCATCATGAGGGGGAAGAGGAGCAATGCTGTGAGGTCGGCGGGCGTGACATTGGGGAACCGTGCGGCCGTTGAGGGGAGCATGATCAGGAACGGCCCCACGGCGCTCAGCGCAAGGTTGGTGCGCACCAGTATGCCGGATGCAGCGAGCCAGATAACCGGGAAGACCACCAAAATGGCCAGGCCCGGCAGGAGCTGGGCGGCTCCATTTCGCAGCAGGCCGATTGCGAGGATGTCCAGTACCGGGACGATGAGATAGGCGCTGGAGCGAAGCCGTTCCCAAGGAATCACGAAGCATGCCACAAACAACATGAAATGAAGGACCAGTCCGGCGAGGAATGCCGGACTGGACAGGAGGGATGGCCACGTGAACGGAGTCATGACGCCAATGACGCTGACGATCAGGATCAACGGAAGCTGGCAGAGCGCTACCTGGGCCCGCCGGCCGAGCCGTCTGAAATAGAGCGCAACGCCCCGCGGGGAGGCACGAACGGCCATAGAGGTCTCCAAAGTTCCTGACGCCCCCATCCGTCCCCAACGATTTCCTGCGTCCACACGTCTGACGGCTGGCCGAAACAACCCTCAGGATCCTAATGTGCATGTCATGTCATGATAATTGACTTTTCAAACGTAAAGGTGGGAAGTGGTGTCATCTGCCGTTCATACTTGTAGCGTATAGAGAGTTGGAGTGAAAAAGGGATTAGCGCTGGGCTGATGGGGGCCTTTTTCACCTGGCATCAGGGATAGAAAAATGGAAGATCTTGGGGTAGCAGTCGTAATCGAAGACGACGTGGATATACGCAATCTCCTGGAGGGTGTGCTGCGTCAGGCAGGATTTGTGGTCCATACCGCAGCCGAGGGACGGGAAGGCGTGGAGGTCGTTCGGAACAACAGCGCCAATGTGGTCACGTTGGATATCGGGCTCCCGGACATTGACGGGTTTGAGGTCCTGCGCCGGATCAGGAATTTCAGCGATGCGTACGTGGTTATGCTGACGGGCCGGACCGATGAGCCTGATCTGCTCTCGGCCCTGAACGCCGGCGCGGATGACTACATCGCGAAGCCGTTCCGCCCACGTGAACTCAGGGCAAGGGTTGCCGCGATGATGCGCCGGCCCCGCCATGAGATCACGCGGCAGCAACACACGCCAACTTGGGCTGTGGCTCCGGCAGGTCCGCGGCTGGGAACGACAGCCGGACAGAGTGCCTGGACACAGACTCCGCCGGGGCAGGCTTCGTCTGGCAACACTTCAACAGGTTCTGTGGGTGGGGAACACGGCGTCCTACAGCACAACGGACTGGTTCTGAATTACCGGACCCGCACTGTGATGATCGGCGAAGCACCTCTTGGGCTCACCCGCAGCGAGTTTGACCTTCTGCATACGCTGCTCCGCGGTGAGGGGGCCGTCTGCACGCGGGCCGATCTGGTGCGGGCCGTCCGCGGTGACCTGTACGAACCGGACGCCTACATCAGTGATGCGGATGAGCGGGCAGTGGAGGTCCACGTGGGGAATCTCCGCCGCAAGCTCAAGGAAGATCCGCAGTCACCGCGCTGGCTCCAGACCGTCCGGGGTGTCGGTTACCGGCTGGCACCACATCGGACGGACAGCCCGGCGTGGCCTGGCGGTGAACGCTGAGGGGTTAGCTGTTCCTCTGGAGGTAGGTGTCCCGGAGTTCGGAGACGGTGCGGACCCCGTGCTCGGCCAGACTTGCCAGCAGTTGGTGGGCCTTCCCGAAATCGCTGCCCCGGACGCAGTCCTCGAGCGCCTGGGCAAAGGTGGCCAACCGGATCCCGCCCACCATGGCGGACGCGATCCGAACGCTGATGATGGCGTCCAGTGCGGCTACCCGGTCCTGGTCCTGGACGGCTGCTGTCAGCCGGCTAAAGCGTTGGTCCCACAAGGCGGCGTAGTCGCGCGCGAAACCGTGGGCGAGTTCGGGGCCTTCCAGTTCGGCTTCCAACTCAGCCAGGATCTCAGGTTCAACCCACCGTGCAGACTCCGTGCCCGCCGTCGGGGTGGCTGGAATCACGCCACCTGCCACGTCCGCCGCCGCTCCCGTAGCCGGCGGCTCGGCGGGGGCACCCCCGCTGCTGGAGGTGACTGGTGGACTGTCCATCCGTCAAGGCTACTTCCTGTGATTAGGTGCGGACCCATTTTCAATAGAACCTGTGGAAAACTTGCGCCATCCTTGACTGCCTTGAGCGAAGATCACTGGCCGCTGAACGTGACAACTGTGTTAATAACGGCGGGCCCTAGAATCGCGATAAATAGGACGGGAAAGATAAAGAACAGCAACGGGAAAAGAATCATCACGGGCAGTTTCATCGCTTTCTCCTCGGCACGCTGGCGTCGTTTCACCCGCATAACCTTGGCCTGGATCCGCAGGACCCGGCTAATGGCAATGCCGTAGGTGTCGGCTTGGACCACGGCCTGGACAAAGCTCCGCAGTTCGGGGATGCTGGTCCGCTCGGCCAGCGCCTGATACGACTCACGGCGGCTGCGGCCCACCTGCATGTCCTGCAGGGTGCGGACCAGCTCGTCTGCGAGTGGTCCCTTGCCGTTTTCGCCGGCCCGGGCCATCGCGCCTTCGAAGCCGAGTCCCGCCTCCACCGAGATCAGCATCTGGTCCAGAGTGTTGGCCAGTTCCAGTTGCATGGCCTTCTGGCGTTCCGTGCCCTTGCTATAAAGGAGCAGGTCCGGGATGAAGTAGCCGAGGAAGAGGAGGAACAGGCCCGCCAGCTTCATGATGGGCGTGCTGCCGACGGCGGTCATGTAGAGTCCCAGCGCTGCGCCGGCCAGGCCGAGGGCCAGCTTCGAACCCAGGACTTTCCCCAGCGGCATGGACAGCGGCCGGCCGGCCAGGGAGAGCAGACGGTCGAGTTTGCGCACATAAGCCGGGGGAGTCAGGCGGTAACCGATCCCGGCCACAAAGCCTGCGCTCTTCTTTTCGGGTTCGTCGACAGCCCGGCGGCCGCGTGTCAGGATGGCGACGGTGGCTGTCCGTGCTTTCCGGTCGACGGAGAGGAGTGACCATGCAAGGTAGCCGATGGGTACGGAGACCAGCAGCAGGGCGGAGAGAATTATTGGGCTCATGGTGTCAGAATTTCAGATCGATGATCTTGCGCATCCAGAGGCTGCCGATGGTCATCAGGACAACAGATGCCCCGATCATTGCCCAGCCCAGCGGATGCGTGAACATCGAGTTCATGTAGCCCGGATTGACCGTCATCAGCATCAGCACGATGCCAAAGGGCATGGCGATGAGAATGTACGCGGAGAATTTACCTTCGGCGGCAAGGGACTTGATGTGGCCCTTGATCTCGCTGCGCTCGCGGATGGTTTCGTTGACCTGGTCCAGCACTTCGGCCAGGTTTCCTCCCACTTCGCGGTTGATCTGGATGGCCTGGGCAATCCAGACGAAGTCCTCGTTCCGCATCCGCTCCGATGTGTCAGTGAGGGAGGCCAGTAGGTCGCGGCCCAGGCTGGTTTCGGTGATGACGCGCCGCATCTCCTCGGACGTGGGGCTCTGGGATTCAGCCGCGGCGGCATCGATGGCCCTCAGGATGCTGTGTCCTGCCCGGAGCCCGCCGGAGAGCAGCTGCAGGGTGTCACCGAGTTGGGTGTCAAACTTGGCCCGCCGTTTTCCGGCAAGGAATCCGAGGACAAGGTGGCCTGCAAAAGGTGCCAGGACTACAAGCAGGACGGAGATCACGGGAAGGCCGATCACCATTCCCACCAGCGCTCCCACAATTGCGCCGGCAATGACCAACACCATGTATTCGGCCTGGCTGAACCGCACTCCGGAGTTCTCCAACACCTCACGGTTGTACAGCCGGACGTTCCGGTTCGCGAGGAACCGGTCCAAGGCCCCAACGGTCGCGTCAGCCAGGCGGGTAATGCTCGACGGCGGATCCGCCTGATAGGGCCGGCGCCTGTCGAGTGCGATGTCAGGTGTTCGGGGCAGCACGAGTGCCACGCCCACCATGATGGGGGCGAGGAACAGGAACGCGGTTCCGATAATGATCAGCATGAGCCCTAAACCTTTCCGCTGCCCATGGGGTCCGCTCCGGCCGGAGCCGAGCCAACCGGGGTGGCAAACACGGAGGGAGACACGTGGATCCCAAGGTCTTCGAAACGGTCAATGAACCGCGGCCGGATGCCCGTGGCGACGGGTTTGCCCAGGAAGCGTCCATGCTGGTCAACGCCGGCGGAGTAGTCGAACACAAAGGCGTCCTGCAGGGTGACGATGTCCCCTTCCATGCCCTGGACCTCGGTGACGTGGGTGATGCGGCGGGAGCCGTCCCGAAGACGGGAGATCTGGACGATGAGGTTGACTGCGGACGCGATCTGTTCCCTGATGGCGCGCAGCGGCAGGTCCATGCCGGCCATGAGGACAAGGGTCTCCAGACGGGCCACGGCATCGCGGGGAGAGTTGGAGTGCACGGTGGACAGTGACCCGTCGTGACCGGTGTTCATGGCCTGCAGCATGTCCAGTGATTCGCCGCCGCGGACCTCACCCACCACGATGCGGTCCGGGCGCATACGCAGCGAGTTCCTGAGCAGTTCCCGGATGGTCACTTCGCCCTTGCCCTCAGTATTGGGCGGGCGGCTCTCCAGCCGGACCACGTGGTCCTGCTGGATCTGGAGTTCCACTGCGTCTTCGATGGTGACGATGCGTTCGTTTGCGGGCAGGAACGAGGACAGGACGTTTAGGAGTGTGGTCTTCCCGGTACCGGTACCGCCGGACACAATGATGTTGAGTTTGGCTTTGACGCAAGCATTGAGCAGCTCGGCCATTTCCGGTGTAAGTGTGCCGAAATCGATGAGATTCCGGACTGTCAGCGGGACTTTGCTGAATTTACGGATGGTCAGCGAGGACCCGCCCACTGCCAGCGGAGGGATCACAGCGTTGACGCGGGAGCCGTCTTCGAGGCGGGCATCCACCAGGGGAGAGGACTCGTCAATGCGGCGGCCCACCTTGGATACGATGCGCTCGATGACTTTGCGCAGGTGCTCCTCGGAGCTGAACCGGGATTCCGCGAGCGTCAGGTGCCCTTTGCGCTCCACGTAGATCTGGTCCATGCGGTTGACCATGATTTCAGTGACGGCGGGATCGTCAAGCAGCCGCTGGAGCGGGCCGTATCCAAGGACGTCGTCCGCCACGTCCTGGACCAGCCGGGTGCGTTCCTCGGGGGAGAGCGGCACCTGTTCAGCATCGATGATCCGGATGAGTTCATCACGGGCAGAGGATTTGAGTTCCTGCTCGGTAATGGCCGAATCGTTAAACCGGGCACCGAGATGCTCGAAGAGTGCCGTCGCGGCGCGCTCCTTCAGGGCCGCAAAGGCGTCCACGGGTTGCTGGGTCTTCGGCCGCGTCTCTTCCGGGAGTGCCTGCGCGGGGGCGGCAACAGCGGCAGGAGGAGCCGCCGTCGTCCGCTTTTCCGCGGGCTGTTCATACCACTGCACGCGCTGGGCGGGAACCTCAGGGCGTGGCACCTCAAGCGTCGGGGCTGAAGCCTTGGCGGCGGGTGGCTGGGCTACCGCCTGGGCGGCGCTGATGCGCTCTGAAAGTTTCATCTAGACCACTACCCTTCGGTGCAGTTTGCGCTGGGATTTGGCCCGCCACACGGGATTGAACCGCTCGACCAGCTGGTTGAGCCCTTTGACTGCAGGGTCCTTGACTGGTTCCTGCAGCACCGGAATCCCGCGGTTTGTGGACAAAGCCACGGCGCGGGAACGCGGGATGCTCACATCGATGGGCGCCCCGATGGTGGATTCCAGGTCCTGGACGGTGAGGCCGATTTTCGGGTCCGCCATGTTCAGCACAACGTGACGGGTTTCGGGAGCGATGTTCAACTGGCGCAGAATGTCCAGGCCGGAGCGCAGGCCCCGCACGCTGGGGATGTCCATGCCGCTGACCCAGACCACATCCGTGCACTTTTCCATGGCTGCAAGCCCGATCTCAGGCAGTCCGGGGGCGGTGTCCACTACCACATACTGGAACTGCGCTGACAGCTGATCAAGCAGCCGGGTGATCTGGTCCGGGGTGATTTCATCTGCATCAACCGGTGTTGGGGGAGCGCAGAGCGCATATATTCCGCCGGGGTGCACCGTGAGGAAGGCCTTGAGGACCAGGGAATCCTGGCTGGCGGCGGGAGATACGGCGTCAGTCACCGTGTGCTCGGGGTCCAGGTACAGGCCCGATGCGACGTCCCCGAACTGGAGGTCAAGGTCCACGATGACCACGCTCATCGGGGCAATCTTCCCCAGCCCGACGGCGATGTTGGTGGCCAGGGTAGTTTTGCCCACCCCGCCCTTCGGCGAGAAGACCCCGATCACCAGGCCGTTGTTGTTTTCGGCTGCCTGCTGTGGCGCAAGGGGGCGGTAGCGGCTGGCGAAGGACTGGCTTGCCCGTTCCAGGAGGACCCGCAACTGGGCAACGTCGGATTCGGGGGCGACGATGTCCTTGATGCCCGCGCGCATGGCGTGCAGGAGAAAGGTGGGCTCCGGTTCGGCGGCCACAATGACACTGAGTTCGGGGAAGCCGACGCTCAGGACGGTGGCGAAGCGGAGTGCCTCGTCCAGAGGCACTCCAGGTCCGAGCACCAGGACCTCCGGCTGCTCCTGGTCCAGGCTGGCGAAGAGCTGGTGCGGGTCGGCTGGGAGCAGGCTGGTGAAGAAGGTCTGCACGCCGCCCTGGAGTCCGCCGGCCACGGCCTGGCGGAGGCGGGAGTCGAAGCCGGCGTCGGGGGTAATGAGGACGAAGCGGCTCATTTGTAGAGGTCCTGCCGGGTCATCACGCGGGGTCCGTTGTCCTTGGCGTCCAGGGGTTCCCTGCTGAGCCAGATGGATGCATACTCCGCAGCGAACACGATCTTGCTCGAGTTCACGTCGTTGACCGCCACCGTAACCATCAGCATCCCGGTGGGAAGGTTCACGTCCCGGGGGTCGGGCTGGGCCTCTTCTATGGCCGTCGGTGCCGGCTTTGCCGTGGCGCCTTCCGGCGCTCGCTGGACGGCGGTGACCAGCGCCTTGTGGATGGAGAGTTGGACGGTTTCCTTATCCGGCTTTTCCTCCATCCCGCCGTTAGGCATGGAGATGAAGATGCCCACGGTGTCCCCGGGTGCCAGGCGGCCGCCCACAACGCGCTGCGGTTCGAGCTGGAAGGTGACTTCCTGAAGTCCTGCCGGCACGGATACCGAGCCGGAGGCCTTCAGCTCTTCGGGGGAGACGAGGCGTTCGGCCAGCAGCTGCTCTCCGGGCACCAGGTCTGCGGCGGCTACCTTTCCGGTGGCGCCGTCCAAGGTGTTCAAAGCTGTTTTGGCGACGGCGGTGCCCGGCAGTTGCTGCAGAGCCACCGCTGCCTTCACCGTGTCAACCGATGAGCCCGCAGGTACGGCCTTGCTGACCACCAGGACCCCTACCGGCTCCAGGCCGCTGACCGCCCGCTGGTCCGCGCCCTGCGCGTACGACACGACGATGACCGCGCCAGCGATGGCCAACAGGACTGCCACCACTCCTGCCAACAAACGTGACTTCACTGACTGCTCCTGTGCGTATTGAAAAGCGGAATGTTCCGGGCTAGCTGCTGAGCGCCACGACGGTGGCGCCGTCCGGGTTGATGGGACCCAGGACATAACCGTTGGCCAAGGAAACGTACTTGACGAAGGTTCCGATGATGCCGCGGCATGGCTCGCGGCACTCGAGGGTTGAGGGAACATCGGGTGATCTGTTGCGGAACGTATAGGGAAGCCCCGTGCTGCCAACTTTCCACCCGGCCACTTTGAACGCGGCAAAGGTGGTCAGACCGAAAACGGCGTTTGTTCCTGTGCCGGTCACCTTGTTGAAGATCGGGAGCAGGAGGATGACATCCTTGCCGGCGTTCATGTCCGCGGCCCAGCCGTTCAGCGTGGTCGCGCAGTTGGGCGGCGCGTTGTTGCCGGTGTCGCCGCCGGCCGTGCTGGCGGCGATGTCGATGAGTGCACCGCATTGGCCGGGATCCTGTTTCAGTTCACCGAACCCGCCTTCCACCGCGGCGCCTGATGGTCCGTAGTTGCAGTCCGGGTTGGCGTTCTTTCCGTGCAATTGAAGAAGCTGCATCACGTCGGTCCTGTCTCGAACCTGACAAACCGAGACTGTGATGGGGAAGGGTGTGGGCCCCTTCTCCGGGCTGCCCCACTTGACGGTCGCGGGGGCGGTGACCTCGGCCGTATTCATTCCTAGGGCACGGGCGAAGAATAAGGACACTTCGTTGGGGGAGTGGCCGGCCTCTTGAGCGGAAGCCGTAACCGTCACTGTCCGGGTAGATGTGTTGAGGACGGCGGACTGGACGTTGCTAAGGCCGTCGACAGCGTTGCCATTGGCCAGCCCCGCGGCCAGGGATGATGTTGGCGAGCAGTCCGGATTGGTGACGCTCTTTGCGCACTTTTGGGCGATTGCCAACGCGGCCGCATCGGCGCCGTTGCGAAGCTGGGTCCGCTCCGCGTACATCATGCTCACATCCACGGCGATGGCCCCGAACGCGAGCAGCGCCACCAGCATGAAAGCGACGATGATGCTGACTGCGCCGCGTTCGCTGTCGTGGCTGCGATCCTTTTTTAGCCGCCGCACAGCATTGCTCCCTTGCCGGTCATGGTAAACGGACCGGCGATGCCGGTCATGGTGGCAAGGCTGTACGTGATGGTTACGGTGATCTGCGGACTTGAGCCTGCAGCGGCGGTGACCGGGCACGGGGTGCCGAATCTGATATTCGTGTCCTGCAGCGCCGGTCTAAGTGAGACGGCTGCGTTTTTCGCCGCCGTCTTTGCGACATCTGCCTTGCCTGTGATGGCCATGACGCGGACGCCCTCACGGGCGGCCGCTGCAAGCGAAGCCTGCGCGTTATAGGCGCGGCTGAACTCCATGATGCCCAGCAGCAGCATGACAAGGACGGGCGCCACGATCGCGAACTCGACCGCAACGGCTCCGCGCTCGGATGCCCTGGACATTGGTCTGCGCCTCTCGATGGAAGAAGTCGTTAACATTTGCAAAAAAGGGCGGCGGCAGATTGCCGCCGCCACCCCTTGGGCCTTGTAGTCGCTTTACACCTGAGGCCATCAGGCAGGCAACTTACGGATTAGTGCAGGCGCCATCTACATCCCCTGCCGCTGGGATATAGTCGCCCTTGCCTCCAACATTGCACTGGATATTGTTGAACGTATCGCTAAGGGTCGTGCCAAGGAGGGTGACAGCGACGATGATGACGACCGCGATGAGTGCGACCATGATGCCGTATTCGACGGCGGTGGCCCCCTTTTCATTGCGCTGGAGGCGGGTCGTGAGGTTGGTGTATAGAGAAAGCATCGAAGACTCCTGAGCGAGTGGGAAGCTGGCCCTGCACCAGCTCTAAAACGAAGCTAACAACCCTTGATTCGAGGTTGATGGAATCTTGCAACATCCTGCGCAAAGGCTCGCTGTCGATGGGCTATGCTGCGCAATTCCGTGGTGAATCTAGTGCCAAACCTTGGAATTGGAAGCGTCCGAGCACACAAGCGGACCCCCTCGGTTCTGGGTGCCGAGGGGGTCCGGTTCTTGGGGCGACGATGGCGCCATGATGGATTTAGAGCAATGTGTTCATGATATTGATAGCGGCAGGTCCGAGAAGAACTATGAATAGCACTGGGAATATGAAAGTCAAAAGTGGGAAGAGCACTTTTACGGGGAGTTTCATCGCCTTTTCCTCGGCCCGTTGGCGGCGCTTCACTCTTGCCTGTTTGGCTTGAGTACGAAGGACACGTGCGAGCCCAATGCCATACTTATCCGCTTGCACTACAGCTCGAACAAAACTGCGCAATTCCGCCACCGAAGACCGGTCAGCCAGTGACTGGTAGGCCTCCTGTCTAGGTCGCCCCACTTGCATGTCCTGGAGGGTCCGCATCAGCTCCTCGGCCAGAGGTCCCTTGCCGTACTGGCCGGCCCTGGCCATGGCCGCTTCGAAGCCGAGTCCGGCCTCCACCGAGATCAGCATTTGGTCTAAGGCATTTGGCAGTTCAAGTTCTATGGCTGCTTGTCGTTTGATTCCCTTGTTGTAAACCAAGAGATCAGGAACGAAGTATCCGAGTATTGTGACAACAATGCCGATGCCCACACTCTGCAGCGAGGGCGTGTTTCGGAATACAACTATCCCTAGCGCGGCTCCAAGCAGCGCAAGAATTGGCTTCGCGATGATCAGTTTCTCCAGTGGCATGGACACGGGGCGGCCCGCCAGCGAAAGCCAACCATCCAGTTTTGCTTCATAACTGCCAGGAGTGAGCCGTTTGGCGAATCCGAGCATCAGGGGAGGACGCGTTGCAGCAGTCGCCCCATTTTGGGCGAATCCCTGGCCGAGATTGGTCTGCACAGCAAGCGCTCCGCGTCGGTCCAGCGTGACAAGAACCCAGGTGAAGTACGCGAGTGGAAGCACGATGGCCGCGATTACGACCCAAGCGATGGGAGTCATGAGGGTCCTCCTAGAACTTGATCTTTACGGTGCGACTCATCCAGAATCCGCCGAGGACGAACATGACCACACTGGCCGCGACCATCACGTTGCCTAAGGGCTCGTCGACAAAGACGCTCATGTATCCCGGGTTGACGAAGGAAAGCATGACCGCCACTGCGATTGGCATGACCATCAGGACAATTGCCGACATCTTGCCCTCTGCGCTCAGTGAGCGCACCTGGCCTTTGATCTCGGTGCGTTCACGAATGGTTTCGGCCACCTGTTGCAGCACTTCTGCGAGATCACCACCGACTTCCCTGTTTATTTGAATGGCTTGCCCGATCCAGCGAAAGTCCTCGCTGTCCATTCGCTCCGCGGTTTCGTCCAAGGCTTGCCCGATGTCTTTGCCGATCCTGCTTTCGTTAACGATTCGCGTCAATTCCTCTGACGTAGGCGCCTCAGATTCCAGCCCAGCAGCCTCCATTGAACGCATGACGCTGTGTCCTGCCCTCAGTCCGCCAATGAGCATTTGGATCGTATCGATCAGTTGGGCTTCGAACTTGCCGCGGCGTTTGTCGGTGCGAACGCTTAGAATGAACCGCACTGCAAATGGCGTAGCCGCACCGATGAGGACACCTAATATGGGGTTGGACAGCAGTGTTCCTAGCAATCCTGCCAAGAAAGCTACGACAGCTACGAGAACAGTGAAATCAGCCGGCCCCATTTTTAGGCCAGCGTTATATAGCAAGTTCCGGTTGAACGGCCCCCCTGATTTTCCTAGGAATCCGCCCATGCCGTCGACGACCGACTGTGAAACTCTGCTGAATGACGTTTGTGTCGGATCCGTCTGCGGCCTCCTGCGATCGACCGGGATCGCCCCGTAGCGCGGTTTAAGAACTACGAGCAGCAGCAGTAGAAGTGCGCCGAAGCAAAGCACGACTGCCAGCATGAGAATTGCGGGAGTTTCCACGGCCTATCGCCTTCCTTGTGGATTCATAGCTCCACCAAACACGGCAGGTGAAACCACGATCCCGAGTTCTGAAAAGCGGTCCAGGAACCGCGGACGTATCCCAGTTGATATGGGTTTGCCCACGAATCTCCCTTGAGCATCCATTCCAGCTGCGTAGTCGAAGACGAAGACGTCTTGGAGGGTGACGATCTCCCCCTCCATTCCCTGCACTTCCGTAACGTGTGTCACGCGGCGGCTTCCATCGCGAAGTCTAGTGACCTGGATGATCAGGTCCACCGCTGACGACACTTGTTCGCGGATAGCACGAAGAGGCAGATCCATCCCTGCCATCAGCACCAGGGTCTCGAGGCGTGCGACTGCGTCCCGAGGAGAGTTGGCATGCACAGTTGAAAGGGAGCCATCGTGGCCCGTGTTCATGGCCTGCAGCATGTCCAAGGATTCGCCGCTCCGAACCTCACCCACGATGATTCGGTCCGGGCGCATGCGCAGTGAGTTGCGGACAAGCTCGCGAATGCCGATTGCGCCCTTCCCCTCTATATTTGGTGGACGGCTTTCCAACCGGACCACGTGCTCCTGCTGGAGTTGTAGCTCGACGGCATCCTCAATGGTCACGATTCGATCGTCTTCCGGAATGAAGGAAGAGAGGACATTCAGGAGGGTGGTTTTTCCTGTGCCCGTTCCACCGGAAACGATGATGTTGAGTCGCGCCTTTACGCATGCACTGAGAAGTTCCGCCATTTCTACAGTGATCGAACCCCAGTCGATGAGATTCCGCACGGTCAGAGGCACATGGCTGAACTTGCGGATGGTGAGCGATGGTCCGTTTACGGCCAAGGGCGGAATGATTGCGTTTACTCGGGAGCCGTCCTCCAGGCGCGCATCCACAAGTGGCGATGATTCGTCGATCCGGCGGCCTACCTTGGACACGATGCGTTCGATGACTTTCCTCAGATGGTCATCCGAGCTGAATTGCGAACCCGTCAAGGTGAGGTGACCATTTCGCTCAATGTAGATCTGGTCAAAGCGGTTGACCATAATCTCCGTAACGGAAGGATCTTCCAGGAGCCGCTGGAGCGGTCCGAATCCCATGACCTCGTCCGCAATTTCACGGATAAGGCGGCGCCTCTCTTCGGGCGACAGAGGAACTTGTTCTTCGTCGATTACCGCTGACAGCTCGTCTACGGCATGTGCCCGTAGCTCTTCTTCCGAGGCTGAAGAATCGCCGAAACGTGTTCCCATCCGGTCGAACAGGGCAAGGGCAGCTCGCTGCTTTAGACCTGCCAGAGCATCCACCGCAGGCGGCGGTGTCCCCTTCAGGGAGGCTAACGGTGATCCAATCGGTGTGCGCGCAGGCGCCGCCGGCAATTCTACAGACTTCTGGAAGGACCGCGATTCGCCCGCTGCAGCCGTGGAGACTTCCTTAGTGGCAGCGGAAGCAGGGACGCCGTTTGACTTGGAGAGCCGATCTGAGAGTCTCACGATACAACCACCCTTCGGTGAAGTTTGTTCTGGCTGGATGACACCCAAAGCGGGTCGAAGCGGTCCACCAGCTTTTTAAGGCCCTTGGAGGCGGAGTCCCTTGCGTTGCTCTGCAGGACCGGTATACCGCGGTTCGTAGAAAACGGAAGCGTCCGTGAACGGGGAATCACCGCATCGATTGGGACTCTGATAGTGGCTTCGACATCTTCCACCGAGAGTCCGCTCTTGCGGTCCGCGAAGTTCAGGACCGTATGCCTGCCCTGCGGCAACAGCTGCAGTTCCTTCAAGACACTGAGGCTCTTGCGGAGGCCGCGGACGCTCGGCACGTCCATACCGCACACCCAGACACCGTCCGTAGCCTGTTCGAGGGTGGCCAGAACGTGTTCGCCAAGACCGGGGGCTGTGTCGACGATGACGTACTTGAATTCCCCCGCCAACTGGTTGAGGAGTCTGCTTACATGGTCGGCTGTAATGTAATCCGATTCAGCAGGGGTTCGTGGAGCGCAGAGTGCATAAATGCCGGCCGGATGCACGGTAAGAAATGCTTTGAGGACCATTGAGTCCTGGGACGCGGTGCCGTGTACGGCTTCAGTGATGCAGTGCTCGGGCTCTAGCATGAGTCCCGAAGCTACGTCCCCGAATTGCAGGTCCAGGTCGACTATGACAACTCCCATCGGAGCTACTTTTCCGAGCCCAATGGCCAAGTTCGTTGCCACAGTGGTTTTTCCCACACCCCCTTTTGGGGACATGACCGCGATGACGCGGCCACGTTCATGCCCCGACTCAGCAGCCGGTGCCATGCCTCTGCGGCGACTTGCAGATGCGAGGCATGCGCGCTCGAGAAGTATGCGAATGTCATTGACTACGATTTCCGGAGTAACTACATCCCTGATACCTGACTGCATGGCACGGAGGATAAGTTCGGGCGCGGGGTCAGCTATGAGTAACAGGCTGATTTCCGGGTATTGAAGGTCAAATACTGTCGCGAGCTTCAATGCATCTTCGGGAGCTACGCCGGGGCCGAGAATTAGCACTTCCGGCGGTGCCCCATTGAGCTGCCGGAAGACGTCGTCCGGGCCACCAGCCAGGACTTCGGGGGACAAGGTCTGCAGTTCTCCATGCAGCGCACCGGCGATTGCCTGCCGCACGCGGCTCTCAAAGTCCCGAACTGCCGTAATGGCAACAAACCGACTCATCAGTACAGCCCTCCAAAGGTAGTGACCGGAGGGTCACTCTTCGTTGTGGTATCCGTCTGTTTGGCCAGCCAAATGGTGCCAAACTCGGCACCGTAGATCATCTTGGCAGCGTCGGCATCATTACGCGCAACGGTTATGAAGGCGGACCCGTTCGGCATTTCAATGCCGGCATCCGAGCCTTCGGAGCCGCTACTGGTCCCGGACTTTTTGGTGTCAGGGGCAGCCTTCTGCACAGCTGTCACTAGGACGTCATGGAATAGCAGCCCAGTGGACTGTTTCCAGCCTTTGACCTCTTCAGGAACAGGAGCGCTGGCTGGCATGTCGTCCTGGGACTTGAACGAGGTGTATACCGTCACCGTATCGCCAGCCTCAATGCGGCCGCCCAGGATACGTTCGGGCGAAAGGAGGAATGTAACTTCTTCCAGACCATCAGGTACTGGCACAGTTCCCGGCAAAAGCTCCTTGGGGTCCACGAGCCTGGTGGCCAGAAGTTGTTCCCCTGGTTCCAAGGCCACGGTAGTGACCTTCCCCAGCTGATCGTTTAGGCGCTCAAGGGCTCCTTCCGGCACAGCCGCCTTCGGAATGGCCTGCAGTTCGAGATATTCGTTGAGGACTTCTGCTTTGGTGCCGGCGGGCACGGGTTTCTTGACGATTAGCACATTTACGGGTTCAAGCCCTTGCGCTGCTCGATTGTCGGCTCCCTGTACGTAAACTACGAGCATCACAGTTCCGATGATTGCCAACAACAGTGCCGCAATGCCTCCCAGTAGGCGTGATTTCACTTCAGTTTGCTCCTTCGCGTTGATCTTGTCTTATTGGTCCGAGTCGCCCTGCGCTACTTGGATAGCCGAACGGCAGAACCGCCGTGGTTTGCTCCGGTACTCAATGACATTCCCTCTTCAAGGGAGACAAAGCGGGTAAAATATCCTTGCAGGAATCGACAATTTTTATCCACTTTGTCTTTGTCGTCCAAACATTTTGGAGCTTCAGGGTCGAAGTGCTCTATGCTGCCGCTGAACTTGAAACCCGTCACTTGAAAGGCAGCGAATCCGATGAGTGAATAGACCGTGTTATCGCCGTTACCCGTGTTTGAGTCAAAGAGGGGAATTAGCGCGGGCTCATCCATAATGGTGTCCTTCAACGCATCGCATGCTTTGACTTTTCCAGCGTCGTTCGGAAAGTGATTGCCTGGCTGACCATCTACGGTGGCGGAGAGATCTATGTCTGTCGAACAATCGGTGTTTGTCTCGAGCCATCCAAAGCCGCCCGGGCGGTACCCATTTTGGGCAGCGCAACCTGGGTAGGTCGGCGTGTTTTCGTCGTAGCGAAGCAAAATGTGGGTGTCTGTGGGATAGCCCTCGAAGCTGCCTGTCGTATTCAACGAGTGAAGCTGAGTCGGTGTCAGCACTGACTGGAAGACGCATTCGCTGACGGTCCACGGAAGAGTGGTCGCCTTTGTCGGCGTTCCCCACGTAGCTTCAGCCACAGCATGGATAACGGCGTTTTCATTGCCTAATACCCGTGCAAAGAACAGCTCAAAGCTGTCCTCAGTGGAGCCTGCCGCCTGAGAATTGGTTTCAACACGGACGGTGTTGGTATTCGGTTGAGTCACCGAGAAAACGCCGGCTGATCCGTCGGTGGTGTTATCACCGGCGAGTAGATTCCCTTCGGTGGCCATCGCGACCGAGCAGTCAATGCCTTTGGCGCAGTCCCCTGCAATAGCCAGGGCTGTGGCGTCAGCGCCGGTCTGCAGTTGAGCCTTTTCGGCATACATTGCGCCGACGTCGACTGCCAACGCTGCGAAGCCGAGTAGCGCGACCAGAGCGAACGCCACAACTACCGCCGTGGCACCTCGCTCGCGGTCCTCCTCCGGCTCGGCTGGTTCTGCAGCCCGCACTGTATGCATTTTCAACCGCCGCATCTCATTACTCCTACACCTGTGAGTGTCATTGGAAAGATGCCGGGTGAGCCGAACCAGCCGGCATCGAGGAACCCAGAAAGCGAACCAAGCTCCACGCTGGTCGATACCTCCACGTCCAGGTTTGGTCCGCAGGCGCTTGCGTTGTCGTCAACGGTGACGCCCAGATCCTCTAGAGTTGGGGCTGCTCCTAGCGCTGTGCCCTCAACATCGAGGGCGTCCTTGTTGTAGTTGATGGCAGCATGCCTTGCGCCTTCGCGTGCTGCCTGGGTTAATGAATTTTGGACGTTAAAAACCCGGCCAAACTCCATCGTGCCGATAAGAATCAAGAGCAGTAGAGGGAGGACGATTGCCATCTCAACGGCTACTGCACCGCGCTCTTTCTGTTTCCGTTTCAAGAAGATCTCCCAGGGCCTTGTATCCCAGCGGAACACTTGCCGGCCGGGTGGAATAAGAGGTGGGCCGACTCCGGCGCGGGTTAATGACCAGCGCCGGAGCCGGCAGTGGTTCGGAATTACTCGGTTTCTCCACCGAGCGAGGTGGTGACGTCGTCGAAAAGGCCGTCCACTGCGCCGCCGAGGAAGCCGGCTCCAACTGCCACCACGACAGCGATGAGGGCCACCATAAGGCCGTACTCCACCATCGTTGCACCCTTTTCGGAGGAGAGACGATCCTTGACGCCGGCGACAAAAGCCATCATGGAGACCATAAGAGAAGTCATTGTATTTTCCTTTAATTCGGTGAAATGGATTTGAATTGATTCCAACGAATTTCCAGCTGCCCCCATATTTCCTAGCGGTTGCTGGACTTCGCTAAGAAGAGATTGTCAGTCGGGGCTTTTGGCAACAATGCGTAGAGGTACCCGACTTTTTCCGGATCATTTCAACGGCGTACTCGAAATAGAACTTGGAGTACTCGCAAGAGGGCAATGTGTACGCAGGCCACTACTCGGACGTGGCCGCGTATGTGATCGCTAGCGGTGCTGACGGGGCGTCGCGGGCCTAGGCCAGAAAGAGCGCAACGCCGGCTGCGGCCGCAAGCATGGACGGCCCGTGAGGCACCTCAGAGGTACGTTCTGAGCGGTTGTTGCGCAGGATGACGACCGTGACGGCCCCATTCAGGATGAATCCCAGCAGGCCGCCGTACAGCAAATGGCTCCACCCTAGGTAGCCCAAGTAAAGACCGATGGGTGCCGCGAATTTGACGTCGCCCATTCCCATGCCGGCGGGGGAAATAATCGCCAGAATCAGGTAGATGACGAAGAGAATCGCTCCGCTGGCGGCTGCTCGGAGCACGTCCGGCCACTGCAATCCACCAAAGACCGCGACCAGAAGGCAAAGGAGGCCACCTGCTAACAGGGAAAAAACCAGGGGGTTCGGCAGCAAATGCAGCGACATATCAATTCGCGCCAGCTGCACGCCAATAATGGCGAGGAGTACGAAGGCCGGCAAAGCTGCGTCGAATCCGAAGCGCCAAGCGAAGGCGGCGCAAAGCGCGCCGGTGATCACCGCCGTCGTAATCCTTGTACGCGTGACGGGCAGTCCGCCGATCCGGGGGAGGAGCCTGGCGATCAGCAACTCAGCTATGGGTGAGAGAATGAGTCCCAGGAGTCCGAACCCGGCCACAAACAGCGGCACCGTTGAACCGGCGTAGCCCAAAGAAGTCATCGAGTCCCCCTGCTTGAATCGGGCCGGCGCGTGGTGAAGGCAGTCCGGCTCACCCATTTTGACCCTGGGGCCGAGTTCAAGCTAACATTGGTAGTCGTTGTGCGTGTCCTTTCTCGATGATGCGTGCCCGCTTGAGAATCCGGTTGCAGGATGACTACTCAACGAGCACATTCGAGACTTCTGGATGACTGGTTACATAGAGCCCTCACCTCTGTTCCGGTAGCGCATAGATAGTAGGTGCACACGTTTGAGTGACACCTAAACAAGAACGCCAGAACAAGAACGAGGCAAAAACCGTGCGTACGTACACCCCGAAGCCCGGCGATATCAACCGCCAGTGGCACGTCATTGACGCCACAGACGTTGTCCTTGGTCGTCTTGCCAGCCAGACCGCAATCCTGCTGCGCGGCAAGCACAAGGCCACCTTTGCATCCCACATGGACATGGGCGACTTCGTCATCATCATCAACGCTGAAAAGGTAGCCCTGACCGGCGCCAAGCTGGAGCAGAAGCGCGCATACCGCCACTCCGGTTACCCGGGCGGCCTGACCTCCGTCAACTACGCGGAACTCCTGGAGTCCAACCCGGTCCGCGCCGTTGAGAAGGCCATCAAGGGCATGCTCCCCAAGAACTCACTCGCTGCACAGCAGCTGGGCAAGCTGAAGGTGTACCGCGGTGCAGAGCACCCCCATGCCGCCCAGCAGCCCAAGACTTTCGAAATTACCCAGGTCGCCCAGTAGTCCTGGCCACCAAACAACTTATCTATACAAGGAGAATCGTGGCTCAGAACGAAGAGACCACCGAAGCCGTTGAGGCTGAGGAAACCCTGACCAGCTACACCTCTGAAAGCGGAGCTGCTGAAGCTGCTGCGCCGAAGAAGGAGCGCCCGGCCCTGACCGTTGCCGGCGCAGCTGTTGGCCGCCGCAAGGAAGCTGTTGCACGCGTCCGCGTTGTACCGGGTTCCGGCAAGTGGACCATCAACGGCCGTGCGCTGGACAACTACTTCCCGAACAAGCTGCACCAGCAGGACGTCAACGAGCCCTTCAAGATCCTTGATCTCGAAGGCGCCTACGACGTCATCGCCCGTATTCATGGCGGCGGCATCTCCGGCCAGGCCGGCGCACTGCGTCTCGGCATCGCCCGTTCACTGAACGAGATCGACGTCGACAACAACCGCGCCACCCTGAAGAAGGCCGGTTACCTGCGTCGTGACGCACGCATCATCGAGCGCAAGAAGGCTGGTCTCAAGAAGGCCCGCAAGGCTCAGCAGTACTCCAAGCGCTAAATCCGCTTGCACAGAAGCCCGTTCCGCTATTGGCGGGGCGGGCTTCTGCCGTTAAGTTCGCATTTCATGACGAGTTCGCAGGCCGCCTGACCAGTCGTTTCAAACCCGGAACTCCGTATCCCCTAGACTTGACCCCGATGTCTAGATTATTTGGAACAGATGGAGTCCGGGGCCTGGCTAACGGCCTGTTGACGGCGGAGCTTGCCATGCAGCTCGCCCAGGCAGCCGCCGTCGTGCTGGGTCATGACCGCAACACCAATGGCACCCGGCCCCGCGCCGTGGTTGCGCGTGACCCCCGCGCCAGCGGCGAGTTCATCGCCGCGGCCGTTGAGGCCGGGCTCTCCAGCTCCGGCATCGATGTCTACGACGCCGGGGTGCTCCCGACACCGGCCGCGGCCTACCTTGTGGCCGATCTTGATGCCGACTTCGGCGTTATGATCTCCGCGTCGCACAACCCGGCGCCCGATAACGGCATCAAGTTCTTCGCCCGCGGCGGCCAAAAGCTCCCTGATGAGGTTGAAGACGCCATCGAGGAACAGATGGGCAAGGAGCCCGTCCGGCCTGTCGGCGCCGACGTGGGCCGCATCCAGCGCTTCTCAGACGCCGAGGACCGCTACGTCGTCCACCTGCTCGGCACCCTGCCGCACCGCCTGGACGGCCTCAAAGTGGTCTTGGACTGCGCCCACGGCGCCGCCAGCGGCTGCTCACCCCAGGTCTTCAAGGACGCCGGCGCGGACGTGGTCGTCATCGGCGCGGACCCCGACGGCCACAACATCAACGACGGCGTCGGGTCCACACACCTGGGTCAGCTCAAGGCCGCCGTGGTCGAACACGGTGCGGACCTGGGTATCGCCCACGATGGCGACGCCGACCGCTGCCTTGCAGTGGACCACGAAGGCAACGAGGTGGACGGCGACCAGATCATGGCGATCCTGGCCGTTGCCCTCAAAGCGTCGGGCAAACTCGTGGACGACGTCCTTGTCGCCACCGTCATGAGCAACCTCGGCCTCAAGATCGCGCTCCGCGAGGCAGGCATTAGCATCCGCGAAACGGCAGTAGGGGACCGCTACGTCCTGGAGAGCATGCGCGACGGCGGCTACAACCTCGGCGGCGAACAGTCCGGCCACGTGATCTTCGCCGATTACGCCACAACCGGCGACGGCGTCCTCACCGGCCTGCAGTTGGCCGCACAGATTGCCCTGACCGGCAAAACTCTCAAGGAACTGGCCACCGTGATGACCAAGCTCCCGCAGGTCCTCATCAACGTCAAGGGCGTTGATCGGACCCGCGTGAACAGGTCCGCGGCTCTCGCACAGGCTGTCACCGTGGCCGAATCCGAACTGGGCGAAACCGGCCGCGTCCTGCTCCGCCCGTCAGGTACAGAGCCCGTGGTCCGTGTCATGGTGGAGGCAGGCGACGAAGCCACTGCTGAGTCCATCGCCGAGCGGCTCGCCCAGGTGGTCCGCACCGAGCTTGCCCTCGAACTCGTCACTGACTGATCCAAGCCTTAAACAACTGTGGCCCGCCTCCGTGAGGAAGCGGGCCACAATTGTTTGGGACCGGAGAACCTAGCGTGCCCGGTCCCGCAGCGAATCGCGGATTTCGGTAAGCAGGGCGATCTGCGGATCCTCCGCTGCCTCTTCCTTGACATCGTGGTTGATGCCGAGCCGGCGGTTGCGGAGCTCGATCATGTGATTCATGGGCATGATGACCACGAAGTAGATGGCGGCGGCCACCAGCAGAAACGAAATGATGGAGGAGATAACGGATCCATACATGAATCCCTCCCACTGCATTTCTGCAATGCCCTTGGCACTGAACAGACGGCCGATCAACGGCGTGAGCAGGCCCTCGACGATTGAGGTCACGACGGCGCCGAAAGCGGCACCCATCACGACGGCGACAGCAAGGTCTACGACGTTGCCCTTCATGATGAAATTCTTGAATCCTGTCAACATAGAAGCCACGCTAATGCAGCAAGATGAGCCTCACATGACCACCCTGTAAATTCCTGCGGGCGTGTCGGGGACTAAGCCTGCTCGGGTCACGATGATTGAGCGGGTCGGTTTCAGTCGATGGCTGCCAGGATCGTATTCAGCGCCTCTTCGGGCGTGGATCCCGGGACGTTCAACAGCGAGGCGCTGTAGCCGTGAGTGTCCGTGCAAAGCATTGCCTGCTGAGCCCCGTCCTTCGTCGCAGTCCATCCGGACCATCCACGGGACAGAACCCATTCCGATTCGATTGTGACGCCGCCCGGCACGAGCTCCTTGTCGTTTGCGCAGAGTCGTTTGAACATTGGCAGCTCGTCGCTGTCACCCGACAGGTCCCCTCCGGCAAGAGTGGCGGTGGGAGCCGCGGTGAGGTCACCAGTGACTGCCGTGTACACGCACATGCTGGGCGCCGACAGTGAGGTTGATCCTGCCGGGAGTTGCACCCGAGGTAGGTCCTGAAACTTCACCAGGTACTTCTCGCCGGCCTCACAGAACTGCGGGGACGGCAGCCCCGTGATCGGCATCCGGACCGGTGGATCGACCGAGGGGCTTACCGAGGTCGAGGTCGAGGGCAACAGCGATGTCGCCGCCGACGGTAGGCCGCCCGTTGGCTGATAGCTGACCACGTCCTGGGCCGGTTGCTGACCGCCACAGCCTGACAGGGCAAGTGCTGCCAGGGCGGCGGAAAAAACCGCGACAAAAGTTTTCTGCATGATGTCCCCCATTGGTCTGCGATGGTTCACGGTAGCACCACGGTTCGCGGGCGACGGGAACGTCGTTGGCTGGACGCCCGCGGCTTTCTTCTTCTCGTGCAATCTGTCCCAGTCAAAGCCTGAATGTGCAATGGTCCTCGCTTGGGCGTCATCGGTTCTGCTGATAGCCCCAGCTGAGGGCATCGTGCACGCAGCGGACGCTGAAGCCGGGGTGGTCCGTCATCAGCCTCCGCACCTGTTCCTCAGATTCTACCGGTGTCCACGCGTACCGGCCGCCGGCCTGAATGAGCTTCCCGGCCCTGGCTATCGCGTCATCGAGATCCGCGCGGGAGTGAAGATCACCAAGGGTTTCATGGATAGGGATGGCACCCAGGAACTGTGCTTTGGAGAATCGCCAGTTGAAATACAGAAGGGCGAACACGCCGTCCAGGAGATTAGCCGAACGGGCTGATTCGATAAGTTCCTTGCGGCGCCGCTCCTCGTTATCCCTGTTGCGCAAAATCATCAACGTTCCATGGGCCAGAGCCCGGCGGTAGGTATCGCCTGAGAAGCCAGGCGCGTCAACACTCATCCGGCTCAGGACGGACTCAACACTTTCGCCGTTGACGTGGGCCTGTCCATACGTGGATGAGTTGAACCCGAGACGGTCGGCGCGGGTCTCGAGGTCCTCCAGTTCAGCGGGCCGAACCCAAGGGAAAAGTTCCGGCACGGAGAGTCTCATGTGCCGGTGCATCGACAGTGTGGCGCGCCTTCGGTTGTGCAGGACGATAACGAAGACTGCGTCCGGCAGCTCCAGCCCCCAGGAGTCTTCGACCGCCTGCAGGCGGATGGACTTTTCCGTTGCTTCAAGCTGGCTGTGATAGTTGGGCAATCTGGACGCCCCGCTATACCCGAAGGAGGCCAGCGTGTAGGAAACGTCCTCACCGCCAGCGGGGTCTCTGACAACAAAAAAGCGGTCCGGGTACGAAAGCCCGTCGTACCACCCCCCGTACACGAGCAAGGCCTCGGCGGCCAAGCGGTGCGCGAGGACCTGGTCCTCGGGAGACAGTACCGATGCTGCCAGCTCGCTGTTCGAAGCGAACCTGCTCTCGCCGACGGCCCTGATATGGACGTGCACCTGGTTCAGGCCGGATTCCCGATCCGCCGTGTTCTGGCTGAACGTCACAATGGGGATGGAACGGCCCTGCCACGTCAGCAGGAACAGGTCCTGGCCCGTCTGGGCCGAGCCGTTGATCAGTTGCAGCCGGGCCTGACTGTCATGATCAATGACGTGGCGCCGCTCGTTATACGCGCTGTACCCATCGTGCTCCTCAATCGCAAACATCTATCCCCCTGGCCTGCGGCCTAAGCCAGCCGCTACCAGAGAATACTAGGGCTCCGCTTCAGGAATACCCCGGCGCCGCTTCCACCCCGAAGTACTCCTCCACGGTGTTGATGCCGTGCCCAACCATGTCCGTGGCTGCCTCCACCCCGATGTAGCGCAGGTGCCAGGGCTCGTAGTAGTAGCCGGTGATCGGGTGGAACATCCACGGGTAACGCACCACAAAGCCGAAGCGGTGCCCGTTTGCCTTCGCCCAGACGGCGGCCGGCTGGTCTGCGAAGCAGGGCTGGAAACCGCAGGCCCCGCCGCCGTCGGCGATGTCGAAGGCCCATCCCGTCTGGTGTTCCGAGTAGCCCGGCCGGGCGCTGGCCGTGTCGGCATCCGCCTGGCCGCGGGCCGCAACATAGCCGTTGTACGTCAGGACCTGCGTGCCATACGAGCGGTAGCCGCTCGCCAGCACCATGACCGCGCCGTCCCGCGCCGCGGCGGCGAACATCGCCTCCGCTGCTGCCGCCGTGGTGCTGTTCAGCAGGGCCGCCTCGCCGGATACGGCCAGCTGCACATTGGGCTGGACCAGGTCCGCAGGGGCGTAGTCCGGCGGCGAGAGCGGGCGGTGCTTGTTCACCACCACCCAGGGGCTGGCCGGATCCGTCAGCGAGAACTGCCCGGGCAATGACGCAGCCGCCGACGGCGGAACGGGAACCTGCGCAGGCGGCTCAGCTGCCGCCGTCGTACTTTCCGCAGCGGCGGGAGAGGGGGTGGTGTATTCGGAGGTAATGGTTGGAATGGGGGCGGACGACGACGGCGCCACGGCCACGGGTGCCTCGGGCGTGCACGCTGCCAAAACAGTCAGTCCGGCCCCGGCGGCCAGGAAGCGGGCAAAGGAGCGGCGGCTCGCTCCGGAAGACGAGCCGGCCACACAGTTGTGGCACACTGGGTTAAACCTTCCGCAGGAGCATGCGGCGGATGGAATGGTCCGCGTCCTTGGTCAGCACCAGCTGGGCGCGGCCGCGGGTGGGGAGGACGTTTTCCTCCAGGTTCGGCTCGTTGATGCGCTTCCAGATGTCCCGGGCTGTGCTTTCGGCCTCGGTGGGGGAGAGCGATGCGTAGCGGTGGAAGTAGGACTCCGGCTGTGCGAAGGCCGTGCTCTGGAGCCGCCGGAACCGCTCCACGTACCACTCCTCAATGTAGGCCGTCTTGGCGTCCACATAGATGGAGAAGTCGAAGAAGTCGCTCACCGCCAGGCCCTGCCGGCCGTCCTGGCGCGGGCGGGCCGGAGCCAGGACGTTCAGGCCTTCAACAATGAGAACATCCGGGCGGCGGACCACCACTTCCTTCTCGGGCACGATGTCGTACGTAACGTGCGAGTACCAGGGTGCCCGGACCTCCTCGGCGCCGCCCTTGACCTCGCTCACAAAGCGCAGCAGCGCACGGCGGTCGTAGGACTCGGGGAAGCCTTTGCGTTCCAGCAGCTGCCGGCGCTTGAGCTCGGCCAGGGGATAAAGGAAGCCGTCGGTGGTGATCAGCTCAACGTTCGGTGTGCCCGGCCAGCGCCGCAGCATCTCCCGGAGCACACGCGCGATTGTGGACTTTCCCACAGCCACAGATCCGGCCACGCCAATAACAAACGGCGTGCGCTGGGTCTTCTCACCCAGGAAGGTGGTGGTGGCCGAATGCAGCTGGCCTGCAGCCTCCACATACAGGTGCAGGAGCCGGGACAGCGGAAGGTAGACCTCGCGGATCTCCTTCATGTCCAGGGGATCGCCGAGGCCACGCAGACGGACAATGTCCTCTTCGTTAAGGGGCTGCTCCATCTGGGCGGCGAGCCGGGACCAGGTCTGACGGTCCAGCTCAACGAACGGGGAGACACCCTCGCCGTTCGCTTCATTGCGTTGCAAAGTCACTATAGAGATTCTGCCTCGCGCGCGGCTGAGAGCGAAATGCGGCGCCCCAAGTTTAAATCTCAACCCTGCTGCCGATAAGCTGATGCGCATGTGCGGAATTGTGGGATATGTGGGTCATGCTGATGGCCGTGGGAATGCCGGTCACAGCGCGTTGGATGTAGTCCTTGAGGGACTGCGGCGCCTTGAGTACCGGGGTTACGACTCCGCCGGGGTAGCGGTGGTCTCCGAGGGATCCATCCAGTCCCGGAAGAAGTCAGGCAAACTGAGCAACCTGCGGGCCGAGCTGGAGGCGCACCCGCTGCCGGAGACGCTGACCGGTATCGGCCACACCCGCTGGGCCACGCACGGCGGCCCCACGGACCAGAATGCGCACCCGCACCTGGCCGACGGCGGCAAGCTGGCACTGATCCACAACGGCATCATCGAGAATTTCGCCGAACTCAAGCTGGACCTGGTGGCCAAGGGCTACGAGTTCGCGTCCGAAACGGACACCGAGGTCGCGGCCGTGCTGCTGGGCGACATCTTCCGCACCAAACTTAACGGCAACACCGCCGACGGCGGCCTGGCCACCGCGATGCAGCTCGCCTGCCAGCAGCTGGAGGGTGCGTTCACCCTCCTCGCCGTGCACGCTGACCAGCCCGACGTTGTGGTGGCAGCCCGCCGCAACTCCCCGCTGGTGGTTGGCCTGGGTGAGGGCGAGAACTTCCTCGGTTCCGACGTCTCCGGTTTCATCGACTACACCCGCCGCGCTGTAGAGCTGGGCCAGGACCAGATCGTCACCATCACCGCCGACACGGTGGAGATCACCGACTTCTTCGGCGCCCCCGCCGAGGGCAAGGAATACCACGTTGACTGGGATCCCGAATCCGCTACTAAGGGCGGCTTCAGCTCCTTCATGGAGAAGGAAATCCACGACCAGCCCGACGCTGTCCGCCAGACCCTGCTTGGCCGTTCGGACCTGAACGGGAACCTGACCCTGGATGAGCTGCGCATCGATCCGGAGGAACTCAAGAAGGTCAACAAGATCATCGTGCTGGCCTGCGGGACCGCCGCTTACGCCGGGACCGTGGCAAAGTACGCCATCGAGAACTGGTGCCGGATTCCCACCGAGGTGGAACTGGCGCACGAGTTCCGCTACCGCGATCCGATCCTGGACGAAAACACCCTGGTGGTCTCCATCAGCCAGTCCGGCGAAACCATGGACACCCTGATGGCTGTCCGGTACGCCCGCGAACAGGGTGCCAAGGCCATCTCCATCTGCAACACCAACGGGTCCACCATTCCCCGTGAATCCGACGCCGTGCTCTACACGCACGCAGGCCCGGAGATCGCGGTGGCCTCCACCAAGGCGTTCCTGGCGCAGATCACCGCCGCCTACCTCCTGGGCCTGTATCTGGCCCAGCTGCGCGGCAACATCTTCTCCGGGCAGATCAAGGACGTCCTGGCTGACCTGGGCAAAATCCCGGACAAGATCCAGACCATCCTCGACAACGCAGGCCCGCTCCGCGAACTGGCCCGAGGCATGGCCAACGAGCAGTCCGTCCTGTTCCTGGGCCGCCACGTGGGCTACCCCGTAGCCCTCGAAGGCGCGCTGAAGCTCAAGGAAATCGCGTACATCCACGCCGAAGGTTTCGCCGCCGGCGAGCTCAAGCACGGCCCCATCGCGCTGGTCGAGGAAGGCAAGCCGGTATTCGTGATTGTGCCGTCCCCGCGCGGCCGCGACTCGCTGCATGCCAAGGTGGTCTCCAACATCCAGGAAGTCCGCGCCCGCGGCGCCCGCACCCTGGTCATCGCCGAGGAAGGCGACGAAGCCGTGAAAGCCTATGCCGAGTACGTCTTCTACGTCCCCGAGACCCCGACGCTGCTGATGCCGCTGCTGACCACCGTCCCGCTGCAGATCTTCGCCGCCGAACTGGCCGCGGCCAAGGGCTACGACGTGGACCAGCCGCGCAACCTCGCCAAGAGCGTCACCGTAGAGTAATCGCGGGCTGAACGGCCCACGCTCGTTCTACTAAGGAAGCCCCGAGCCTCAGGCTCGGGGCTTCCGTCATATGGCCCGCCACCGCTGACGTCACCGTAGAGTAGTGCCATGATTGTTGGCATTGGGGTAGACGTTGTAGACATTGAGCGGTTCGGCCGTCAGCTTGAGCGGACGCCGGGGCTTCGGGACCGGCTGTTCGTCCCTGCGGAACGCGAGCTGAACACCCGGTCCCTGGCTGCCCGGTTCGCGGCCAAAGAAGCCGTGGCCAAGGTCCTCGGTGCACCGGCCGGCATGAACTGGCAGGACTGCTGGATCGGCCTGGACCAGCACGGCCCCACCATCCAGGTAAAAGGCACTGTCCTGGCCGTGGCTGACTCCAAGGGCGTCAAGCGCTGGCATGTGTCCATCAGCCACGACGGCGGGATCGCCACCGCCACGGTCATCGCCGAAGGCTAAGAGAGCTCCTCGGCCGAGCCGCGAAGGGACCTGACACTGTGATCAGCGCCTACACCGGAACACAGATCAGGGCGGCCGAACAGCCGCTCCTGGCCGCCGGCATGGGCGCTGTTCTGATGCAGCGCGCCTCCTACGGCCTCGCCAACGCCATTGTGCACGAGCTGCGGTCCCGCGGCCGGCGCCTGTACGGCGCCAGCGTGGCCGTCCTCGCCGGCAAGGGCAACAACGGCGGAGACGGTCTCTTCGCCGCGTCCTTCCTGGCCGCCAGGGGAATGCGCACGACGGCGGTACTCACCGCAGGCGCGGCCCACCCCGAGGCGCTGGCCGCTTTTGAACGCGCGGGCGGGCGGGTCCATGTGCTCACTGATGTGAACGCCGGTGAGCTCGCCGCGCACGTGGCGGGCGCCGACGTCGTTATTGATGCTGTGCTGGGGACGGGCGCGCAGGGCGGGCTGCGGGGCGCAGCGGCCGCCCTGGTTGCCGGCCTGGACTCCGGGGCGTCCCGGCTTGTGGTGGCCTGCGACATCCCCAGCGGCGTGGACGCCGACACCGGCGAAGCCCATGCTCCCGTGCTGTCCGCGGACCTGACCGTGACGTTCGGGGCGGCCAAGGTGGGCCTCCTGGCGGACCCCGGCGCCGACCACGCCGGCCGCGTCCAGGTGGTGCCCATCGGCATCGAGGAACATCTGCCCTGGCCATCGCTGCGCCGGCTCGAACCGGCTGACCTTGGGCAACTGCTGCCCCGGCCCGGGCGGCGCTCACACAAATACTCCCGCGGTGTCCTGGGCGTCGTCGCCGGGTCTGCCGATTACCCCGGCGCGGCCGTGCTTGCCTGCCGCGGCGCACTGGCGGCAGGGGCGGGCATGGTCCGCTACCTCGGCCCGCCCGCGGTCGCCGACCTCGTGCGGCAATCCTGCCCGGAAGTGGTCTGCAGTACCGGCTTGGTGGCGGACACGCGCGTGCAGGCATGGCTGGTGGGATCCGGTATGGGTCCCGGCGACACCGAACAGCTCCGGCGGGCCTATGACGCCGTGGAGTCCGGGCTGCCCGTGATCGCCGACGCCGGTGCGCTGCCCGCCCTGCCCGACGTCCTGGGGCCGCAGGTGGTCCTGACCCCGCACGCGGGCGAGCTGGCAGCGCTCCTGGATCGGCTTGGCGCTGACTATGAGCGGTCCGCGGTGGAGGCCAACACCCTGGGCGCCGTCCGGCATGCCGCCGCCCTGACCGAGGCCACCGTCCTGCTCAAGGGCGCCACCACCCTGGTCGCGTCGCCGTTCCAGGACTTCTACAGCCAGGCCGACGGCACGCCGTGGCTGGCCACCGCGGGGAGCGGCGACGTCCTGGCGGGCATCATCGGTGCGCTGCTCGCCCAGGTGGGGCCCGACGTCGGGCGCTTCCGTGACGCAGGCATCGACCCGGATGAGCGCTGGGCGGCAATTGCGGCACTGGGTGCCAGCCTCCACGGCCTGGCAGGCAAGGCCGCTGCGGCAGGGGGACCGCTCGCTGCCGGGAGGATTGCGGACGCGGTACCGGCGGTCTGGGCAGGGCTTGCCGGCACGTTGCGGGCGCGATAGCAGACGTTTGGGGTAAAGTCAGTCTGCTTAGTAAACACGGGGGCTCGAAACGTAATAGTCACACCCACCCGCTACCGTAGGAACAGGTTCTGCGCTGGCAGGGGTGCGGTGATGTTTTGGTGGGCCCCTGCTGTCGAACAACAACGAGGAGCACGCATGGAAATCTGGCCTGGATCGGCTTACCCGCTTGGCGCCACTTACAACGGGACTGGCACTAACTTCGCGCTGTTCAGCGAACGCGCCGAAAAGGTTGAGCTCTGCCTCTTCGATGACGACGGCGTGGAAACGCGGTTTACCCTCGACGAAGTGGATGGCTACGTCTGGCACTGCTACATCCCGCAGGTCCAGCCGGGCCAAAAATACGGCTACCGCGTCCACGGGCCCTACGACCCCGAGTCCGGCAACCGGTTCAACCCGAACAAGCTGCTGCTGGACCCGTACGCCAAAGCCGTGCACGGGCAGATCGACTGGGATCCCGCGCTGTTCACCTACAACCTGGGTGAAGCGCCGGACACCATCAACAACGACGACTCCGCTCCGCACATGATGATGGGCGTTGTCATCAACCCCTTCTTCGACTGGGAGGGTGACCAGAACCTGCGCGTCCCGTACCACAAGTCGGTCATCTACGAGGCCCACGTCAAGGGCCTGACGCAGCTTCACCCCGAGATCCCCGAGGAGCAGCGCGGCACCTACGCCGGCGTGGCGCACCCGTCGGTCATCTCGCACCTGCAGAAGCTGGGCGTCACCGCCATCGAACTGATGCCGGTGCACCAGTTCGTCAATGACGGGACCCTGCAGGACAAGGGCCTGAACAACTACTGGGGCTACAACACCATCGGATTCTTCGCCCCGCAGAACACCTACAGCTCCAACGGCGACAGCGGCCAGCAGGTCCAGGACTTCAAGGCCATGGTCCGCTCGCTGCACCAGGCCGGCATTGAAGTGATCCTGGACGTGGTGTACAACCACACCGCCGAAGGCAACCACCTGGGCCCAACGCTGTCCTTCAAGGGCATCGACAACCAGTCCTACTACCGCCTCATGGAGGGCGACGAGAAGCACTACATGGACTACACGGGCACGGGCAACTCGCTCAACGTCCGCCAGCCCCACTCCCTGCAGCTGCTCATGGACTCCCTGCGCTACTGGGTCACCGAGATGCACGTGGACGGCTTCCGCTTCGACCTCGCCTCCACCCTTGCCCGCGAGTTTTACGACGTGGACAAGCTCTCCACCTTCTTCGAACTCATCCAGCAGGACCCGGTGGTCTCCCAGGTCAAGCTCATCGCCGAGCCCTGGGACGTCGGCCCCGGCGGCTACCAGGTGGGCAACTTCCCGCCGCAGTGGACCGAATGGAACGGCAAGTACCGCGACACCGTCCGCGACTTCTGGCGCGGCGAACCGGCCACGCTGGGAGAATTCGCCTCCCGCATCACCGGGTCCGCTGACCTGTACGAACACTCGGGCCGCCGTCCGGTGGCGTCCATCAACTTTGTCACCGCCCATGACGGCTTCACGCTCGCAGACCTGGTCTCCTACAACGAGAAGCACAACGATGCCAACGGCGAGGACAACAACGACGGCGAATCGCACAACCGGTCCTGGAACTGCGGTGCCGAAGGTCCCACCGACGATCCCGCCGTCCTGGGGCTGCGCGCCCGCCAGCAGCGGAACTTCATCGCCTCGCTGCTGCTCTCCCAGGGTGTTCCCATGCTGCTGCACGGCGACGAACTGGGCCGCACCCAGCAGGGCAACAACAACGGCTACTGCCAGGATTCGGAACTGACCTGGATCAACTGGGAGAACATCGACCAGCCCCTCATCGAATTCACGGCCGCAGTCAACGCGCTCCGCGCCAAGCACCCCACCTTCCGCCGGAGCCGGTTCTTCGACGGCCGGCCCGTGCTGCGAGGCGAAGGCGAGCGGCTGCCGGACATCGTATGGCTGGACCCCTCAGGCGACACCATGGAGCCCGAGGCCTGGGACAGCGGCTTCGGCCGCTCCGTTGGTGTGTTCCTCAACGGCGACGGCATCCAGGGCAAGGACGACCGCGGCCGCAGGATCACGGACGTGAACTTCGTCCTGTACTTCAACGCCCACGACGACACCGTGCCGTTCACCCTGCCCTCCGATGAGTATGCCCCGGCCTGGGACATCATCATCGACACCGCCGGCCACAACGCGGACACTGCACCGGTCAAGGCCGGCGAGGCCCTGCCTGTCGCCGCAAAGTCCCTGGTGGTACTCCGCGCCCACACCGTGGAGGAGACCGAGCCGGACCACTCTGTCGCGGCCTCGCTTGCTGCACTGTCCCAGACGGCTACCGCCGAAACCGCTGCCCTGAGCACACCCACGGTGCCGGAGCCCAGGAAAACAAAGAAGGTCAGGGCGCCGAAGGAGCCAGCCAAGTGAAGGTTCCGGCGTCCACCTACCGGCTCCAGATCCGCAGCAGCTTCACACTTTTCGACGCCGCCGAAACCGTGCCGTATCTGAAGTCGCTGGGTGTGGACTGGGTCTACCTCTCGCCCATCCTGACCGCGGAACAGGGCTCGGACCACGGCTACGACGTGACAGATCCCTCCGCTGTTGACCCGGCGCGGGGCGGCCCGGAGGGGCTGCTGGCCCTGTCCAAGGCCGCCCGTGCCCACGGCATGGGTGTGCTGGTGGACATCGTCCCCAACCACGTGGGCGTGGCCTCACCGGCGCAGAACCCGTGGTGGTGGTCGCTGCTGCAGGAGGGCCAGGGTTCGCCCTACGCCGCAGCGTTCGACGTCGACTGGGACCTGGCAGGCGGGAAGATCCGCCTGCCCATGCTGGGCTCGGACGATGACCTGGACAAGCTGAAGGTCAAGGACGGCGAGCTCCGGTACTACGACCACCGTTTCCCGCTAGCGCCAGGTACCTACGCCGACGGCGACTCCCCGCAGGACGTCCACGGCCGCCAGCACTACCAGCTGATGGACTGGCGCCGCGCGGACGCGGAGCTGAACTACCGGCGGTTCTTCGCGGTCACCACGCTGGCGGGCATCCGGGTGGAGGACCGCTGGGTTTTTGACCAGGCCCATGCGGAAGTCAAGCGCTGGTTCGACGACGGCCTGGTGGACGGGCTTCGTGTGGACCACCCCGACGGCCTGGCGGATCCCGCCGGGTACCTGCGCTGGCTAAAAGAAGCCAGCGGCGGTGCGTATGTGCTCGTGGAAAAGATCCTGGAGCCGGGGGAGGAGCTCCCGGGAGACTTCGCCTGCGAGGGCACCACCGGCTACGACGCACTGGCGGACGTGGACCGGGTACTCGTGGACCCCGCCGGCCAGCAGGGACTGGACCAGCTGGACGCCGCACTGCGGGGTACCGGTGCTCCGGCCGACTACGCGGAGATGATCCGGGGCACCAAACGGATGATCGCTGACGGCATCCTGCGGTCCGAGGTGCTGAGGCTGGCGCGCCTGGTGCCCGCATCCCACGGCTTGCCCGTTGAGGCTGCAGCGGACGCGATCGCCGAAATCATCGCCTCCTTCCCGGTCTACCGCAGCTACCTGCCGGTAGGCGCCGAGGTGTTGAAGGAAGCGTGCGGGTCAGCGGCAGAGCACCGTCCGGACCTCGCTCCGGCTGTGGGCGTCCTGCTGCCGTTGCTGCTGGACCCCGCCAACCCCATCGCCGTGCGTTTCCAGCAGACCTCGGGGATGGTCATGGCCAAGGGCGTGGAGGACACCGCGTTCTACCGCTACACCCGGCTGGGCACCCTGACCGAGGTGGGCGCTGAACCCACCGAGTTCGCTGTATCCGCCGAGGAATTCCATCACCGGATGCGGCGCCGGCACGAGGACCTGCCCCTGTCCATGACCACGCTGTCCACGCACGACACCAAGCGCAGCGAAGACGCGCGGGCCCGGATCTCGGTCATCGCCGAACTGCCGGACGAGTGGACCGCCACGCTGGCCACGCTCCGTGAACTGGCCCCGATTCCGGACGGACCCTATGAAAACCTGCTGTGGCAGGCAATCGTGGGTGCCTGGCCGGCGTCGCGGGAACGTCTGCAGGGCTACGCCGAAAAGGCTGCCCGCGAGGCGGGGAATTCCACTACGTGGACCAAACCGGACACGGACTTTGAGTCCCGCGTCAAGGCGGCCGTGGATGCGGCGTTCGACGACGCCCGCGTCACCTCCGTGGTGGAGGACTTCGTGTCCCGGATCGACTCCGCGGCCGCGTCCAACTCGCTGGCAGCCAAGATCGTCCAGCTGACCATGCCCGGCGTTCCGGACGTCTACCAGGGGTCCGAGTTCTGGGAGCGGTCGCTGACTGACCCGGACAACCGGCGCCCGGTCGACTTTGCCACGCGGGAAAAGGAGCTGGCAGCCATCGACGCCGGCACCCTGCCCGCGGCAGGCACGGAAGCCAGCAAGCTGCTGGTAACATCCCGCGCACTCCGGCTCCGCCGCGACCGGCCCGACCTTTTCCAGGACTACCGTCCGGTCACCGCAACCGGGGCCGCCGCCCGGCATGTGTTGGCTTTCCAGCGCGGAGCGTCGGGAGCGCTCACCATCGCTACCCGGCTCCCCGTGGGACTGGAACGTGACGGCGGGTGGCGGGACACCGCCGTCGAACTCTCCACCGCGATGAGGGACGAGCTCACCGGCACCAGCTACGGGGCCGGTACCGTTTCGGTGGCCGACGTCCTGGGTACCTACCCGGTGGCTTTGCTCGTACCGGTGGATGGAGACAACGAATGACCTTGGTAAACGAAGGTTCCGGCCGCTTCGACGTTTGGGCGCCGGACGCCTCCGAGGTGGTGCTGCTCGCGAACGGTGAGCGGTACCCGATGAAACAGGTCGCCGCTGCCCCGGGCGCGGAAGGCTGGTGGTCCGCGCCGGATGCCCCGGAGGATGCCGAGGTGGACTATGGCTACCTGCTCGACGGCGACACCACCCCGCTCCCGGATCCCCGGTCCCGCCGCCTTCCTGAGGGCGTCCATGCCCTGTCCCGGACATACGATCCGGGCTCCCACGCCTGGCAGGATGCGGGCTGGCGCGGGAAAGAACTGCGCGGCTCGGTCATCTATGAACTCCACGTGGGAACCTTCACGCCCGAAGGAACCCTCGATGCAGCGGCCGGCAAGCTCGGCTACCTTGCGGACCTCGGCGTGGATTTTGTGGAACTGCTGCCGGTCAACGGGTTCAACGGCACCCACAACTGGGGCTACGACGGCGTGCAGTGGTTCGCCGTCCACGAGCTCTATGGCGGGCCCGCGGCCTACCAGCGCTTTGTGGACGCCGCACACGCAGCCGGCCTGGGCATTATCCAGGACGTGGTCTACAACCACCTTGGACCCAGCGGCAACTACCTGCCCCGGTTCGGCCCCTACCTCAAGCAGGGCGATGCCAACACGTGGGGCGACGCCGTCAACCTTGACGCTGCCGGCTCCGACGTCGTGCGTGAATACATCCTGGACAACGCCGCCCTGTGGCTGCGCGACTACCATGTGGACGGCCTGCGCCTGGACGCTGTCCACGCGCTGCGGGACGAGCGGGCCGTTCATCTGCTGGAAGAGTTCGGGGCGCTCGGTGATGCCATTGCCGCCGAAACCGGGCTGCCCAAGACGCTGATCGCGGAATCGGACCTGAACAATCCGCGGCTGCTGTACCCGCGGGATGTGAACGGTTTCGGCCTCGCCGGGCAGTGGAGCGACGACTACCACCACGCCGTCCACGTCAACGTCAGCGGCGAGACGGCGGGATACTACGCCGATTTTGCCTCGCTCGGGGTGCTGGCCAAGGTCCTCAAGGACGGTTTCCTCCACGACGGCAGCTACTCGAGCTTCCGCGGGCGCCATCACGGCCGGCCCATCAACGCGTCGCTGGTGCACCCCGCCGCGCTGGTGGTGTGCAGCCAGAACCATGACCAGATCGGCAACCGTGCCACCGGGGACAGGCTGTCGCAGTCGCTTTCCTACGGGCCGTTGGCTCTGGCCGCCGTCCTGACGCTGACCTCCCCGTTCACGCCCATGCTGTTTATGGGTGAGGAGTTCGGCGCCTCCACGCCGTGGCAGTTCTTCACCTCGCACCCCGAGCCTGAGCTGGGCAAGGCGACGGCGGAGGGCAGGATCCGTGAGTTCGAGCGCATGGGGTGGGATCCCGCCGTCGTGCCCGATCCGCAGGATCCCGAGACGTTCCGGCGCTCCAAGCTGGACTGGGCCGAAGCCTCGGTGGGTGACCACGCGCGGCTGCTGGCGCTGTACCGGTCACTGACCGCACTGCGTCGCGCCCACCCTGAGCTCGCCGGCCTGGGCTTCGCCGAAACTGACGTAACGTTCGACGACGACGCCGGGTGGCTGCGCTTCCGGCGCGGATCCGTGGAGGTGCTGCTGAACTTCTCCCCGGAGGCGGTACGGCTGGAGAACGTCGGCAAAACGGTGCTGCTCTCGACCGACGACGCGGTGCAGCCGGACGGCGGCTCACTCAGCCTTGCGTCGTGGAGTGCCGCCGTCGTGCTGGACTAGGTTTGACCGCCGCGGGCTGGCTTCTGTCAGCCCGCGGCGTAACAGGGCGGCACCGTCCTGTTGCCTGCATCACAGATGGCAGGATGGAACGTATGACTTATTCAGCCGCGGAAAACCGCTATGAATCCATGCCCTACCGCCGCGTCGGACGCAGTGGCCTGAGGCTCCCGGCCATCTCCCTGGGACTGTGGCACAACTTCGGCGACGACAAACCCTTCGAGACACAGCGCGCCATCCTGCGCCGCGCCTTCGACCTGGGCGTCACACACTTCGACCTCGCCAACAACTACGGCCCGCCCTACGGCAGCGCCGAGACCAACTTCGGCCGCCACTTCCAGGACGACTTCAGGCCGTACCGGGACGAACTCATCATCTCCAGCAAGGCCGGCTACGACATGTGGCCCGGGCCGTACGGGAACTGGGGCTCCCGCAAATACCTGCTCGCCAGCCTGGACCAGTCGCTGACGCGCATGGGCCTGGACTACGTGGACATCTTTTACAGCCACCGGCCGGATCCCCAGACGCCGCTCGAAGAGACCATGGGCGCACTGGACCACGCCGTCCGCTCCGGCAAGGCGCTTTACGCCGGGATTTCCTCCTACACCCCCGAGCAGACCCTGGAGGCGGCCCGGATCCTCAAGGAACTTGGAACGCCCCTGCTGATCCACCAGCCGAGTTACTCCATGCTGAACCGCTGGACCGAGAACGGGCGGCCCAACCTCTATGAGGCCCTGGAGCAGGTGGGAGCCGGATCCATCGCCTTCTCGCCGCTGGCCCAGGGGATGCTCACCAACCGCTACCTCCAGGGCGTCCCGGCAGATTCCCGGGCCGCGCAGGACAAGTCCCTGGACCAGGGCATGATCACAGACGAAAACCTTGGCCGTATCCGCGGGCTCAACCGGATCGCCGAGGGCCGCGGCCAGACGCTGGCGCAAATGGCCATCGCCTGGATTCTCCGCGAGCAGGGCAAGGGCACGTCGGTGACCTCGGCACTGGTCGGCGCGTCCAGCGTCCGTCAGCTGGAAGACAGCCTCACAGCGGTCAGCAACCTCGACTTCACGGACGATGAGCTGCAGGCCATCGACGAGTTCGCCGTGGAATCAGACATCAACCTCTGGAAGCAGAAATAACGCTGCCTTTTTGTCACACACCTCACGCAGGGGCCGGGAACAATCCCGGCCCCTGCGTGGTTGGGTAAGATGATAAAGCGCCGATTGGCGCACTGCCAGCGCGCCGCCGTCGTATTTTCCGGCATTGACCGTCCTGGCGGCTGAGGTTTTCTTCAAAGGAGTTCCGTGTCTGCAAATCCGATTCGTGTTGCCATCGTTGGTGTGGGTAACTGCGCCGCCTCGCTCGTCCAGGGTGTGCAGTACTACCGCGACGCCGATCCCCAGGCCACGATTCCGGGTCTGATGCACGTCGAGTTCGGCAAGTACCACGTCAACGATGTCCAGTTTGTTGCCGCTTTCGATGTCGACGGCAAGAAAGTCGGCGTTGACCTTGCCGACGCCATCCTGGCCAGCGAGAACAACACCATCAAGATCGCCGACGTTCCCCCCACCGGCGTGACCGTCCAGCGCGGCCACACCCTGGACGGCCTCGGCAAGTACTACCTCGAGACCATCGAGCAGTCTCCCGCAGAGCCCGTTGACATCGTCGCCGCGCTCCGCGAAGCCAAGGCCGACGTTATGGTCTGCTACCTGCCGGTTGGTTCCGAGGATGCTGCGCACTTCTACGCACAGGCTGCCATCGACGCCGGCGTGGCCTTCGTCAACGCCCTGCCGGTCTTCATTGCCGGCACCAAGGAATGGGCGGACAAGTTCACCGCCGCCGGTGTCCCCATCGTGGGCGATGACATCAAGAGCCAGATCGGTGCCACCATCACGCACCGCGTCATGGCCAAGCTCTTCGAAGACCGCGGTGTCACCCTGGACCGCACGTACCAGCTGAACGTCGGCGGCAACATGGACTTCAAGAACATGCTGGAGCGCGACCGCCTGGAGTCCAAGAAGATCTCCAAGACCCAGGCCGTGACCTCCAACGTCGAAGCCGAGCTGGCCGCCAAGGACGTCCACATCGGCCCGTCCGACTACGTCCAGTGGCTTGATGACCGCAAGTGGGCCTTCGTCCGCCTCGAAGGCCGCAACTTCGGCGACGCCCCCGTGTCCCTGGAATACAAGCTGGAGGTCTGGGACTCACCCAACTCCGCCGGCGTGATCATCGACGCCATCCGCGCCGCCAAGATCGGCCTGGACCGCGGCATCGGCGGCCCGCTGCTCTCCGCCTCAAGCTACTTCATGAAGTCCCCGCCGGAGCAGTTCAACGACGACCTCGCCCGTGAAAAGGTCGAGGCCTTCATCCGCGGCGACCTCGAGCGCTAACCCACCCCGGACGCTCTCTCACTTAATGTGGGTTTTCGGGCGATCCTCTCTCACTTAATGTGGGTTTTCCTGCGACGCTCTCTCACCTAACGGCGGGGGAGCGTCGCAGGCGTTAACCCTGGTACCGGCGGATGGCGTGGCTGGCCTGCGCGAGTGCCAGCAGCTTCAAGAGGAGCTGGCTGTGCGTGTGCATGCCGACGGCCGCCGTGAGGATGAGCCTGTCGACACTCTCCGGCGCGGTAGTGGCGGCAATGTCGATCCCCGCGACGTCGTCCGCTGCCTTGCTGTAAGTCTCCAGCTCGTCCTCTGAGACCGGAATGTTGAGGCTCGCCATCAGTTCCAGGTGGGCCGTCAGGGCGTTCCGTGCGTCACTGGGGGAATCAGGCCAACAGCGAAGGCGTACGACGGCGTCAGTCGCCGCTGCGGCGTCCCCGCCGACCGCCGTGGTGTAGTTTTCAAGGTTCAGAACCACCCGCTGAACCGCCGCGAGGAGATCAAGGCGGGGCACGCCGTCGTCGGCCATTTTCACGAGACCGCGGATCTGCGCGATGTTCAGGCCAACGATCTTGCGGAGTGCCTGGATCAAGTCGAGGCGTTCGAGGTGCCGTGCTGAATACTCCGCACGGGTTGCGTGGATGGCCTCACCGCCCGGCAGCAGGCCTTCCCGCAGGTAGTACTTGATGCTCGCCGGCGAGACTCCCGACCGCCGGCTCAGTTCGTTGAGCTGCATTCCGCCCTCTTCCGGTGCACCGCCTGGTGGATAGTGAACTTGGCTCCCGCTATCCTGATGTACAGCCTTGGATAGTGGCTCTATCCTAATGCTATGGAGCCTTGGAATGTCCTACTTGTCAGCCACGTCATTGCCGCACTTTTTGTCCTGGCCATCGGTCCCCTGCAAATCCTGCGCCGGCGTCGTGACCGGATCCACCGCACCATGGGCTACGTGTGGGTCTCAGCCATGTACTACGTCTGCTTCAGCAGTTTCTGGATTGTCTCCGATGGGCATTTCAGCTGGCTTCACGGGCTATCGGCCTTCACCATCGTGACCGTCACGCTCGGCCTGGTGAGCGCCATTCGCGGCAATATCGCGTCGCATCTGGGGAACATGATTGGCAGCTACATCGGCATTGCCGTGGCCTTAGCCTTTGCTGTGACAGTGCCGGGCCGTGCCGTGCCGGCGTTGCTCGCCACTGATCCTGCCTCCCTGGTTTTTGCGTGCGGACTCGTGGTGCTGAGCACTGTGGTGATCTTCGTATCGCTGAAGCGGGGCGGCCGGGCAGGTGGACCGGCGCGTCCTGATGCTGCCGCCGACGTGACGCCGGCCCGCGCGCGTTCGTAACGCCACCGGGAGTGCGAGACGGTTGAGCCAAAACCCGCATTAAGTGAGAGAGCGTCGCCGGAAAACCCGCATTAAGTGAGAGAGCGTCCGGGGTTAGGAGAGGCCGACCGGGTTGCCGGCGTCGTCAACGTCCATGCGCATCGCGGCCGGGGCGGCAGGCAGGCCGGGCATGGTCATGACCGCTCCCGTCAACGCCACGATGAAGCCCGCGCCGGTCTTGGGGATGAGGTCGCGCACGTGGATGGTGAAGCCTTTGGGCGCACCCAAACGGGAGGCGTCGTCGGTGAAGGAGTACTGGGTCTTGGCCATGCAGACCGGCAGCCCGGACCAGCCGTTCATTTCGATGTCGGCCAGGCGCTTCAGGGCCGGGACGGAGAAGTCCACGCCGTCGGCACCGTAGATCTCCTGGGCGATGGTCCGAATCTTCTCCTCCACAGGCAGGTCCAGCGGATAGAGGTGCCGGAATGACGATGGCGCAGCAACCGCCGCCGCCACCTTCGCGGCCAGTTCGTCGCCGCCGTCCCCGCCGCCGCCCCGTCCCCACACGTCGGCCACCGCTGCCTGCACACCTTCGGACGCGCACCACTCCAGCAGCCAGTCGAGCTCCTCATCGGTATCGGAGGAAAACCTGTTGATGGCCACCACCGGCGCCACCCCGAACTTCTCCACGTTGTGGATGTGCCGCCGCAGGTTTGCGACGCCGGCCTGCAGCGCTTCAAGATCGGGCTCGGTGAGCCGGTCCTTGGGTACGCCGCCCTGCATTTTCAGCGCGCGGACAGTGGCCACCACCACGACGGCGGAGGGCGCCACGCCACCCATCCGGGCCTTGATGTCCATGTATTTCTCAGCGCCCAGGTCCGCGCCGAAGCCCGCTTCGGTGACCACGATGTCCGCAAGCCGCCGGGCGGTCTGGGTGGCGATCAGCGAATTGCAGCCGTGCGCGATGTTGGCGAACGGACCGCCGTGGACCAGGGCAGGGGTGCCGGCGATGGTCTGCACCAGGTTCGGCTTGATGGCTTCCTTCAGGAGCAGGGTCAGCGCACCCTGGACACCGAGGTCCGCCACCGTTACGGGAACCCGGGCGTAGGTGTAGCCAAACGTGATCCGGCCCAGGCGCTCGCGGAGGTCGGCCAGATCTGTGGCGAGGCAGAAGACAGCCATGATCTCCGAGGCGACCGTGATGTCGAAGCCGTCCTGCCGCGGCACACCCTGCGTGGGCCCGCCCAGACCGATGATCACCTCGCGGAGGGACCGGTCGTTCATGTCCAGCACCCGTTTGAACGTCATCCGCCGCGGATCGATGTTCAGCTCGTTGCCCTGGTAGATGTGGTTGTCCACGAGCGCCATCAGCGCGTTATTCGCCGACGTCACGGCGTGGAAGTCGCCCGTGAAGTGCAGGTTGATTTCGTCCATCGGCAGGACCTGGGAATAGCCGCCCCCGGTGGCACCGCCCTTCATGCCGAGGATGGGCCCCAGTGACGGTTCCCGCAGCGCGATCATCACCCTGTGCCCGGCCCGGGCCAGCGAATCGGCCAGCCCCACGGTCGTGGTCGACTTGCCCTCCCCGGCCGGCGTGGGCGACATTGCCGAGACCAGCACCACTTTCCCGAAAGGCGCCGGCGCGGTCAGGAGGGCGGGATCAACTTTGGCCTTGTACCGTCCGTAGGGTTCCACCGATGCCTCGTTGATGCCGGCCGCCGCTGCGATATCGGCTATTGGCCTGATGATGGCCCGCCGTGCGATCTCGAGGTCGCTCAGGGAATTCAGGCCGGTCATTGAGGCTCCTTAGGGCGCCGCGACGGCCGCTGCCGCCGCGATGGTGTGGACGTCCGGGATCAGCCGGCTTGCCCGGTGCTGTTCGACGGCGGTGTGGTAGGTCTCCAGCGTGATGGCAGCGGTGCGGTTCCAGCCCAGGTTCTCGGCCCTGATGGCGGCGGCCCGGCCCATGTCGGCGCGGGTTTCCGGGTCGTCGTACAGGGCTTCGAACGCGTCCGCCCAGTCCCTGGCGTGGTGCCCCTCCACCAGGAGCCCGGTCCGGCCATGGCAGATCGCACGGGACAGGCCGCCCACGCGCGTTGCCACCACCGGGGTTCCGCAGGCCTGCGCTTCAATGGCCACCAGTCCAAAGGACTCGCTGTAGGACGGCATCACCACAACGTCCGCCGCCCTGAACCAGGACGCCAGCTCCGGCGCGCTTACCGGCGGAAGGTGCGTCACGACGTCGTCCATGCCTGCTTCCGTAATCAACTGGTGGAGGTTGAAGTCCTTGTTCCCGCTCAACGCCCCTAGGATGGTGAGCCGCAGATCGATCTCAGGCCGCCGCTTCCGCAGCAGCGCGGCTGCCTTGAGCAGGACCTGCGGACCCTTCAGCCGCTGTATCCGGCCGGCGAAGAGCAGGTGGAAGGTCTCCGGCGGAATGCCCCGCTCCGCCCTGGACCGTGCCCGGAACGCAGGGGTAAAGGTGCTGAGGTCCACGCCCGGCGGGGCCACATCGATCCGGTCGGCGTCGGCTCCGTAGTGGGAGACGAGTTCCTTGGCCTCTGCACTGGTGTTGGCGACGAGCCGGGCGGCGCCGTCCACAATCCGGTGCTCGCCCTCCTCGCGCCGCCGCGGTTCGGGCTGTTCGCCGGACTGGAGCAGGAGATTCTTGACCTTGGCCATGGTGTGCATGGTGTGGATCAGCGGCACGTTCCACAGCTCGGCAAGTTCCAGGCCGGCAATCCCGGACACCCAGTAGTGCGAGTGGATGACGTCGTACCGGCCGTGCAGCTGATGCTGGCGGATACGGTCGATTTCGGCCACCAGGCTGTGGAGGAGTGCTGGCAGCTCTTCTTTGGGGATCTTCCGCGGCGGCCCGGCCAGCACGTTGTGGACGCACACACCGGGGCTGGGATGTTCGACGGCTGGCTGTTTGGCTGAGGTGGAGCGTGTAAAGATTTCCACCTCCACGCCGGTTTCAGCGAGCGCGGCGGCCAGTTCGCGGATGTAGACGTTCATCCCGCCGGCGTCGCCGGAGCCCGGCTGCTCCATGGGGGAGGTGTGGAGGGAGAGTAACGCGACCCTGCGGATCAGTGTCATGGCCCCTCCTTCCCGCCGCCGGAGCGGCGTCCGCCCCGGCTGTTATCCACTCGGTAAAACACTACTCCTGCCGCCACAGTGCACCCAGCGCAGGGAAGGCGCGCTCATAGCCGGATAACAGTGCCGCCCCCAGTTCAGCCGAGTCCACCAGGGGATGCCTGCTGAAGGCGTCGACGGCGGCGGCCCGGTCGCCCTGCGTCGCGGCCCTCACGGTGAGCCGTTCCACGTCCTTGACCCGGCGCAGCAGGCTGAGTTGCTCCGGGGGCGGGGCCGACTGCGCCAGCGGCACGGCGCCGTCGGGCGTTACCGTGCAGGGGACCTCGACGACGGCGTCCTCCGGCAATCCCGGAATGGCCGCTTGCGGAGCGGTTCCTGCAGCGGCGGCCGCCTGTGCAGGAAGGGTGTTGGGCGTGTTGAGGATCAGCTGGGTTTCGGACGCACCCGGGTCGCGGCCAGGGCCGGATGGCCCTCCCGCCAGCGCACGCATCACGGCGAGGGCGACCCGTTCATAGCCGCCGCCGGCGAGATCGGCCTCGTCCCGCTGCTCACCATGAGTGCGTGCCTCGGCGAGGTAGCCTTCCTCCCGGGAGCGCCGGGCAGCGTCCCACAGCGTGAACGCGTCTGCTCCGGCAGAGGCGAGCCGCGGGTACAGCCCCGCCTGCTGGTGGTGGATGGACTCACCCCGCGTGACCGCCATGGAGCGCATGGCTGCGGCGGCGCTCTCGCGCTGGTAGTAGTAGTAGAGGTATTCGTTGGGCAGGGCACCGAGCTCCGCCAGGAACGGTTGGGGGAACAGCCGGCCTTCCTCAAAGGACGCGAGGGCGGCCGGGTCGGCGAGGAGCCCGGGCAGCAGGTCCCGGCCCCCGGACTCCAGCCGGTACAGCCAGCCGAGGTGGTTCAGCCCGTAGTAGCCCACGCCGTCGAGCCTCCCGTCAGGAAGGGACAGGCCTGCCGCCCGCGCCGCCCGGTGCACCAGTCCGCCCGCGGAATCGCAGATCCCGATGGCCCGGCGGCCTAGCACCGGAACAAGCGCCTCGGTGACCATGCCGGCCGGGTTGGTGAAGTTGATCAGCCACGCGTCCGGGCAGTGTTCCTGTATCTGCCGTGCCAGGTGCAGCATCTCCGGGATGGTCCGCAGGGCGTAGGAGATGCCGCCGGCGCCGGTGGTTTCCTGGCCCAGCAGCCCGAGATCCCGGGCCACCCGTTCATCAGCAACCCTGCCGGCCGTACCGCCGGGTCGGATCGCGGCGAACACCAGGTCGGTGCCGCGTAATGCCTCCCGCAGCGACGTGGTGGTTCGGACGGCGGGCGGCCGCGCACCTGCGGCAGCACCGCCGTCGGACGCTGGCGTGCCGGACACAGGCATCGCGCGCAGGACCGCGGCGATGGCACTTAGACGGCCGGGGTCGACGTCGTACAGCACCAGTTCGCTGACCAGCCCGGCGAAGGAGCCAGAGGCCAGCGCCCGGTAGACAAGGGGCACACGGAATCCGCCGCCGCCGGCAATCATGAGCCGCATAGTCAGCAGTGTAGGCCCCCGCGGGCGCGCCACTACCGCAGCGCGGCGGCAGGGCGTAGTCTGCCGAACATGGACGTCACTCCGGACCGCCGTTTCGATCCGCTTGCCGCCGTCCGTTCACAGACCGATGGCGGGTTCGACCTCATCCTGGCAGGCACGGTTTTCCAGGACATCATCTTCACGGGCCTGCCGCACGCGCCCGAGCCCGGCACCGAAATCTGGAGCGAAGGGATGGGCAGCTGTCCCGGCGGCGTGGCGAACCAGGCCATAGCCGCGGCGAGGCTCGGTTTGAAGACGGGGCTCGCTGCCGCCTTCGGGGATGACGGGTACGGGGACTACAACTGGAAAATCCTGGCGGGGCAGGAGCACGTGGACCTGAGCCTGTCACGCCGCGTGCCGGGCTGGCACTCGCCGGTCACCGTCTCGCTCAGCGTCCAGCACGACCGGTCCCTGGTGACGCACGGCCACCCCGCCCCCGTCACGGCGTCGGAACTGATCGGGCCGCCGCCTCCGGCGCTCGCGGGCATCGCCGAGCTCGGCGTCGAGATTGAACCGTGGGCCAAGGCGGCGCACCAGGCCGGGGTCAAACTGTTCGGCGACGTCGGCTGGGACCCCAGCGGTGAATGGGCGCCGGTCAGGCTGGAGAACCTGCAGTACTTCCACGCCTTCCTGCCCAACCAGCGCGAGGCGATGGCCTTTACTGGCAAGGACAACCCGTGGTCCGCGCTCTATGCCCTGGCCGACCGCGTGCCCGTGGCCGTGGTGACGCTCGGCGCCCAGGGTGCCATGGCCGTGGACTCCGAAACCGGGGAGGAAGAGTGGGTGCCGTCCCTGCCGGTCACCGCCTTTGATCCCACCGGCGCCGGCGACTGCTTCGATGCCGCCTTCATTGTGGGCAGCCTCGCGGGCTGGCCGCTGGGGAACAGGCTTCGCTTCGCCAACCTTTGCGCCTCGCTGGCCGTGCAGGAGGTGGGCGGCTCGCTGGCCGCGCCCGGCTGGGGCGACATTGCCGACTGGTGGAAGCGGGCCAACGCCCGGCCCGAACGCCAGAGCAGCCAGTGGCTCCGCCGCTTCGGCTTCCTGGCGGACATTGTCAGCGACGTCCCGCTCGCGGCCCAGCGCCGGGCCAGTGCCACCATCGCGCACCTCTCCGACGCGTAGCGGCCGACGACGGGGCGTCGCCGCAGCGGCACGCCGATTATCCCGCCCTGACAGGCCGCACTAGAATCACTAACGTGACTTACCCCCTAGCAACCGGAGATTTCAGCGCGGCCCCAGGGACGGATCCGCTGTACGAGCGGTCCGCCGTGATCGACCTGGACGCCATCCGGCACAACGTCCGCCGGCTGGCCGATGCGGCCTCACCTGCCAAGGTCATGGCCGTGGTGAAAGCCGACGCCTACGGGCACGGCGCGGTTCCCGTTGCCCGTGCGGCCCTCGACGCCGGTGCCTCCTGGCTGGGCGTTGCGCATATCTCCGAGGCCCTGGCCCTGCGGGCGGCGGGCATCGACGCGCCCCTGCTGGCGTGGCTGCACACCACGGAGAGCAACTTCGCCGCGGCGGTGGCTGCCGGCGTCGACATCGGCTGCTCAGGGTGGGAACTGGACCGTATTGTTGCTGCCGCGCGTGACCAGGAGCGGCCTGCCCGGATCCATTTGAAGGTGGACACGGGCCTGGGCCGGAACGGCGCAACCCTCGCATCCTGGGACCAGCTGGTGGGCGAGGCCATGGAGTATCAGGACCAGGGCCTCCTTCGGGTGGTTGGCATATTCTCGCACCTCTCTGTTGCCGACGAGCCCGAACGGCCCGAAACCGACGATCAGCTGGCCGTCTTCCGCGAGGTGGTGGCCGTGGCCGAGGACGCCGGCGTGGACCCCGAAGTCCGGCACCTGGCCAACACTCCGGCCACGCTCTCCCGCCCCGATACGCACTTTGACCTGGTCCGTGTGGGGCTTGGCATTTACGGCCTCTCGCCGTTTGAAGGCCAGACGTCCGCCGAGCTGGGCCTCCGTCCGGCGATGACGCTGCGCACCCTGGTTTCACAGTGCAAGGACGTCCCCGACAGGCAGGGTGTCTCGTACGGCCTGCGCTATCACACCAGCGGACCGAGCACCCTCGCGTTGATCCCGATGGGCTACGCGGACGGCGTGCCCCGTGTGGCGACCGGCGGGCCGGTCCGGGTGGCCGGCCGGACCTACCCCGTGGTGGGCCGGATCGCGATGGACCAGATGGTCATCGACGTCGGCAACATCGGCCCCGCCGGCGCGGACCTCTTCGGCGCCGAGGCCGTCCTGTTCGGCAACGGGGACGACGATGGTCCCACAGCGGACGACTGGGCCGTCGCCGCCGGGACCAACAACTACGAGATCGTCACCCGGATCAGCCCCCGGGTGCCGCGTCTGTTTATTAACGAAAGCCCCGTCGCTAACGCAAGCACCGCCGTCGGGCGTTCCGCTGCGCCGCAGTCCGCCACGAAGGACACGCCGTGACTGCGTCCGCGCCGGCGGAGGTGCCTGCCTGGGAACAGACGCTCAAGGTGACGACGGCGGACCAGACCCACGCGCTCGGCGCGGCGTTGGGCGAGGTACTGCAGGCGGGGGACCTGCTGGTGCTGACCGGGGAGCTGGGTGCAGGGAAAACCACCTTCACCCAGGGCCTCGGTGAGGGCCTGGGCGTCCGCGCGGGCATCATTTCGCCCACTTTTGTCCTGGTCCGGATCCATCCCAACCTGCCTGACGGCCCGCGCCCCGGCGGCCCGGACCTGGTGCACGTTGATGCGTACCGGCTGGGCTCGGCGTCGGAAATTGACGATATCGATTTGGAAAACACGCTGGATTCGTCCGTGACGGTGGTGGAGTGGGGGCGCGGCCGGGTGGAGCACCTGACCGACAGCCGCCTGGAAGTGGACCTGCACCGTCCCATCGGACTCGACGCGGTGGGAGCCTCCGAACCGATCCCCGGCCACATCGACGTCCTGGACTTCGACACCGGGGACGACGACGAACCGCGCACCATCGTGATGCGCGGCTTCGGCCCCCGCTGGAGCACCAAGCCCGCCCTCGGCGGATTCGAAGGGACACCCTGATGCTCATCCTTGCCATCGACACCTCGGCCGTCGCCAGCGCCGCCCTGGTCTCGGACGACGCCCTCGAAGGCGTGGTGGCCAGCTTCGCCACGGAAGACACCCGCAGCCACGCCGAAGTCCTGGCCCCCGGCATCGAGGACCTGCTCGCCTCGGCCGGCGTCACCGGACAGGACATCGACGCGATCGTCACGGGCGTGGGCCCGGGCCCGTTCACCGGCCTGCGCTCAGGGATAGCCACCGCGCGGACCCTCGCCTTCGTCTGGGACAAGCCGCTCTACGGGCTGATGAGCCTCGACGCCGTCGCGCTGGAAGTGGCCGAATCCACCGACGCCGCTGCCGAGTTCCTGGTGGTCACCGACGCGCGGCGCAAAGAGGTTTACTGGGCCCGCTACAGCCTTGCCGAGGGGCAGCTGCCGCAGCTGGAAGACGGCCCGCACGTGGGCTTTGCCGCGGACCTGCCGGATCTGCCGGCGTACGGCGCCGGTGCCGGGCTGTACAGTGACGTCCTGCGCGCAGACCCCGACTTCAGCACGGAACAGCCCGACGCCCTGTACCTCGGGCAGTTCGCGCTGGCCCGGCTCGCGTCCGGCGGGCAGCTGCTGGACTCCACACCCCTGTACCTCCGGGAATCGGACGCCCAGGTGCCCGGGCCGCGGAAGCGGGCGCTATGAGCACGCCCGGCGGTACCGGCCGCTCCGGCGACGACGGCGTGGTCTTTCGGGACATGACCCTGGAGGACGTTCCCACGGTCAATGCCCTCGAACAGCGGCTGTTCCCGGCGGATGCCTGGCCGCTGGAGATGTTCCTGGCGGAACTGGCCCAGCCCGAGACGAGGCGCTACCTCGTGGCAGAAAGCGGCGGGGACATTGTGGGCTACGCCGGCCTGATGTGCATCGAGCCCATCGCGGACGTCCAGACCATCGCCGTCGTGCCTGAACAGGAGGGACGGGGCATCGGCTCGGCCCTCCTGACCCGGCTGATCGACGAGGCACGCCGCCGCCGCGCAGCCGATGTGCTTCTGGAGGTCCGCGAAGACAACCCGCGGGCGCAGCAGCTGTACGTGCGGTTCGGCTTCGAACAGATCCACGTGCGGCGAAAGTACTACCGCGACGGCGTTGACGCCCTGATTATGCGGCTGCAGCTGGTGCCCGACGGCTCTGTGCCCGGCTCTGTGCCCGCCGACCCCACACGCGCCGCCCACCCCACACCCGAAGCCGGCCCATCAACGAAAGCAGACCAGGCATGAACCGCTCGCAGCCACTGGTGCTGGGCATCGAATCCTCCTGCGACGAGACCGGCGTGGGCATCGTCCGCGGCACCACGCTGCTCACCAACACCGTGTCCTCCTCGATGGACGAGCACGTCCGTTTTGGCGGCGTCATCCCCGAGATCGCGTCCCGCGCGCACCTTGACGCGTTTGTGCCAACGCTGCGGCAGGCCCTGTCCGATGCCGGCGTGACGCTGGACGAAGTCGACGCCATCGCCGTCACCTCGGGACCCGGGCTCGCCGGCGCGCTCATGGTCGGGGTCTGTGCTGCGAAGGCACTGTCCGTGGCCACCGGCAAACCGCTCTATGCGATCAACCACCTGGTGGCGCACGTCGGCGTCGGGCTGCTGGACGGTGCCGCGGCTGCCCCGGAGCTTCCGGAAAACCTCGGCGCGCTGCTGGTCTCCGGCGGCCACACCGAGATCCTGAAGATCAACAGCATCACCGACGACGTCCGGCTCCTCGGCTCAACCATCGACGACGCCGCCGGCGAGGCCTACGACAAGGTGGCCCGCATCCTGGGCCTCGGCTATCCGGGCGGCCCGGCCATCGACAAGCTGGCCCGCACCGGAAACGCCAAGGCCATCCGTTTCCCGCGCGGCCTCAGCCAGCCGAAATACATGGGTACCGCCGAGGAACCCGGCCCGCACCGCTACGACTGGTCCTTCAGCGGCCTGAAGACCGCCGTCGCCCGCTGCGTGGAGCAGTTCGAAGCCCGGGGCGAGGAGGTCCCTGTGGCGGACATCGCCGCGGCATTCCAGGAAGCCGTGGTGGACGTCATTACGTCCAAGGCCGTGCTGGCCTGCCGGGAGCACGGCATTAAGGACGTGCTGCTGGGCGGGGGAGTGGCGGCCAACTCGAGGCTGCGCGAGCTCACCGGCCAGCGGTGTGCGTCCGCCGGCATCAGACTCCACGTGCCGCCGCTGGATCTGTGCACGGACAACGGGGCCATGGTGGCGGCGTTGGGCGCGCAGCTGGTGATGGCGGGGGTCGGGCCGAGCGGGATCCGCTTTGCTCCCGACTCGTCCATGCCGGTCACCGCGGTGTCCCTGCCCGCCAAACGCGCTGACGCGTAACTAGCCCGTCGGCCCGTTCCGCATCTGCTTCACGAGGTCCAGCACTACGGCTTGAAGGTCCCCGCCGTGCTCGGCGGCCACGCGGCGCTGGCGCTGGTAGCCGGCGCCGCGGCGGATAATCTTCTCGACGTCGGCCAGCTCATCAGGGCAGCCGAGCTTGGCGGCCACGGGTTCGAGCCGGTTCAGGGTTTCCAGCAGGTGGTCGGTGACAAGCTGCTCGTTGCCGGCCGCGTCAAGGATGATGATGGCTTCCATGCCGTAGCGGGCGGCCCGCCACTTGTTCTCCTGGATGTGCCACGGCGGCATGGTGGGGATGGTCCCGCCGTTGTCCAGCGTGGTGGAGAACTCGTCCACGAGGCACTGGGTGAGGGCGGCGATGGCGCCCACTTCCTCCAGGGTGGCCAGGCCGTCGCAGATGCGCATCTCGATGGTCCCGAGATTGGGGACGGGGCGGATGTCCCAGCGGATCTCGGACAGGGTGTCGATCACGCCGGTGGTGAACATGTCCTGGACATAGGATTCGTATTCTTCCCAGGACCGGAACTGGAAGGGCAGGCCCGCCGTCGGCAGCTGCTGGAACATCAGGGCGCGGTGGGAGGCGTAGCCGGTGTCCTCACCGCCCCAGTACGGGCTTGAGGCCGAGAGCGCCTGGAAATGGGGGAAGTAGTTGACCAGGCCGTCGAGTACCGGCAGGGCCTTTTCGCGCCGGTCAAGACCAACATGGACGTGCACGCCGTAGATGACCATCTGCCGGCCCCACCACTGCGTGCGGTCAATCAGCTTCGCGTAGCGGGCCTTGTCCGTAACCGGCTGCAGCTGCGGCGGGCTGAACGGGTGGCTGCCTGCGCAGAAAACTTCCACGCCCATCGGATCGGTGATCTCGCGGACGGCGGCAAGGGACCTGCTGAGGTCTTCCTTGGCCTCGGCGGCGGTCTCGCAGATCCCGGTGACAAGTTCCACCGTGTTCAGCAGCAGTTCCTGCTTGATGTGGGGATGCTCGTCGTCTTCATTGAGTTCGGGGTGTTTGGCGGATACGCCGCGCAGCACCTCGTTGGCCACCGATGCCAGTTCGCCGGTCTGGCCGTTGACCAGGGCCAGCTCCCATTCCACACCAAGAGTTGATTGCTTCGATGAAGCGAAATCAATCTTCAAATGCGTTCCTAACTGTTCGGTTTCCGTGGGCATGCGCCGCGTCCAAGTCTAGTGCAGGGGTAGCATCGTCCTAATGGCTTTGTTCGTGCGTACCCGTGACAGTATTCACAAAATCACCCTCCCCCTCGCGGCCGCCGCTGCTGCAGCCGTGCTGGCCGCCTGCACGGCGGTTCCGGCCACCGGGCCCGCGTCTCCGGGCTCCGCGCCTGCCTCCCCGCCCGCCTCGCCGTCCGGAGAGCGTCCGACGGCGGCACCTCCTTCCGCTTCGCCCTCACCTTCGCCCTCGTCTGACCCCGGGCTGAAGCCGCTGGGCTGGGGCCCGGAGCAGCGGGACCACAGTGTTGCCGCGGCAGCGGTGGCGAAGATGACCGTGGCGGAGAAGGCAGGCCAGGTTCTGATGCCGGCATACGGCGGGACCAACCCCGCAGCCCAGGCCGCCACCATCGAACGCCTGCACTTGGCCGGGTCCATCATTATGGGCGATAACATCCCCCTGGACGCGGGCGGCCGGGCTGACCCTGCAGCAATGTCAGCCGTAAACGCCCGGCTCGCGCAGGCTGCGCGCGCCGACGGCAGGCCATGGCCCGGGCTGATCGGCGTGGACCAGGAGGGCGGAATCGTGGCCAGGCTGGGCGCGCCGCTGACCGAGTGGCCAACACCCATGAGCTACGGAGCGGCAGCCAACGGTCCGCTTGCCAGGGACGCCGGCCGGGCGATGGCGGCCGAGCTCGCGCCGCTAGGCTTCACGGTTGACTTCGCGCCGGACGCCGACGTCACCATCGGCCCGGCGGATCCGACCATCGGGGCCCGGTCACTCACCGGAAACCCTGACCAGGCCGGGCAGCTGGCCGTGGAGTTTTCGCAAGGGATGCAGGAGGCCGGCGTCCTGCCGGCGATCAAGCATTTCCCGGGCCACGGCTCGGTGACCGTGGACTCCCACCAGGACCTCCCGGTTCAGCCCGCCAGCATCGCCGACCTCGAGGCCCGCGACTGGAAACCGTTCCGGGCAGCCGTCGCCGCCGGTGCCCCGATGATCATGACGGGGCACATTGCCGTGCCCGCGCTGGAACCCGGCGTCCCGGCGTCGTTATCAAAGCCGACGTACGCTGCCTTGCGGGGCATGGGCTTCAAGGGAGTGGCCGTGACAGACGCCCTGAACATGGGTGCCATCCAGAAGCAATATCCGGGCGGCTCGGCCGCTCCCGTAGCCCTCGCGGCTGGCGCGGACCTGTTGCTGATGCCCGCCGACGTGGGGCAGGCCCACGCGGCCATTGTGGGCGCGGTGGCTGCCGGAACAGTGCCTGCGGCGCGCCTTGATGAGGCGGCCACGAGGGTGGCCACGATGATGACCTGGCGCGGCCGCGCCGCAGCCACGCCGGGTCTGACGACACCGGGAGCCGCCCCGGGCAGCAGTGGCGACACCTCGGCACGGGTCTCCGCCGCAGCCGTCACTGTGCTGTCCGGGCACTGTGCCGGGCCCATCGCGTCCCCCGGCATCCGGATCGCCGGCGGCTCTGACCAGGACCGTGCACGGTTCGCGGCGGCGGCGGCCAAGGGCGGACTTGCTGTTGGGCAGGGTCCGCTGGTCACCCTGATCGGCTACGGCGGACGTCCCGCGGGAGGCGACATCGCCGTGACGCTCGATGCACCCTGGCCGCTGGCAGGTTCCGCCGCGCCCGTTAAGGTCGCCCTGTATGGCAGGACGCCGGGCGCCTTCGATGCCCTGGTTGCCGTGCTCACCGGCAAGGCGACGGCCCCCGGGAAGTTGCCTGCCGCCGTCGGAAGCTTCCCGGCCGGCACCGGCTGCCCCTAACCCCAACTAGGTAGCGCTAACTGTCGTTTTGACGCCTCGTAACGACAGTTAGCGCTACTTAGTTGGGAGGCGCGTTTAATGGACGGGTGCCCATTCTTAATAAAGACATGACCCTCTGCATCTCGCTGTCGGCCCGGCCCAGTAACAACGGGACCCGGTTCCACAACCACCTCTACGACCAGCTGGACCTGAACTGGATCTACAAGGCGTTCGCCCCCACGGACCTGGCCCAGGCAATTGCCGGGGTCCGCGGCCTGGGGATCCGCGGCTGCGCCGTGTCCATGCCCTACAAGGAGGACGTAATGGCCCTCGTGGACGAGCTGGATCCCTCGGCCAAGGCCATCGACTCGGTCAACACCATCGTGAACACGGACGGCCACCTGAAGGCCTACAACACCGACTACACCGCGATTGAACAGCTGCTGAAAACCAACGCCGTGCCCCCTGATTACTCGGTGCTGGTCCAGGGCGCCGGCGGCATGGCCAAGGCCACGGTTGCCGCGCTGCGTGACGCCGGTTTCTCCGACGTCACTGTCATCGCGCGGAACGAAACAACGGGCCGGGCGCTCGCGGACCAGTACGGCTTCCGGTGGCGGACAGCGCTCGACGGCGGCACGGCTGACATGATCATCAATGTCACGCCCATTGGGATGGCAGGAGGTCCCGACGTCGACTCCCTGTCCTTCCCGGAGGAGGCGATTGCCGCGGCCAAAGTGGTGTTCGACGTCGTGGCGCTGCCGGCCGAGACCCCGCTGATCAAGGCGGCCCGCGCGGCCGGGAAGAAGATCATCACCGGAGCGGAGGTGGCCACCATCCAGGCGCTTGAGCAGTTTGTCCTCTACACGGGCGTGCGACCCACCGACGACCAGGTCCGGGCCGCCGAGGCCTTCATGCGGGCCCAGTAGGACGTCCTCCGCCGGACGCCTAACGGCAGACGGCTCTAGACAGGTTCCACCGAGATGGCCACCCGGTCCTCCCCGATGCGGGTGAGGACGAGGGTGGCTGTTTTGGTTCCGGCCTTCTTTTTGCTGTTCGCCTTGCTGCCGGCGAACAGCTGTTTCCGCAGTTCTTCGGGCGTGACGGATGTGCCGCGTTTTTTGATGTCCAGGACAGTGATGCCGTTCTCCTTGACCCAGGACTTGAGTGCCTTGACGTTGTACGGCATCACCTCCAGGACCTTGTAGGCCCGCGCGAACGGGGTGTCCACGAGTTCCGGGGCGCAGATGTAGGCGATGTGCTCGTCCAGCAGGTGCCCGCCCAGTTCAAGCGCGACGTCGGCCACCAGGCCTGCGCGGATCACGGCGCCATCGGGCTCGTACAAGTAGCCCTCTGCCGGGCCCACCGGGGCGGCGGGACCGCCGCCGAAATCCTCCGCACTGGTGATCTCCGCGGCTCCGTTCGGCCCGAGCAGCAACGCGGCCCGGCGGATCCCCGGCCTGCTCACGGAGTTGAACCAGAGGGTCACCTCGGTGACGTCGCCGCCCACCGAGACCCACTGCGCCTCGCAGCCCGCGGGCACAGACTCGTGCGGCATGCCGGGACCCATCTTGACCCCGACGGCCCGCCCCGTGGCCGCGAGGGATTCCACAAAGGACAGCGGCGGCGAAAACGCCTCAGGATCCCAGATCCGCTTGGTGCCCGAACTGGAGGTGACCCGCCGTGCGGGATCCAGCCAGACGCCGTCGATCCCGTCCAGCGGAACGGTAGTGGCGTCGGAGTGGACCACCGTGGCGTTGGGGAACGGGATGAGGTTGACCATGGCGCAGGCGGCGGTGGTCTCGTCCATTTCCACGGCGGTGACGGTGATGTCCATCGATGCCAGGGCCAGGGAGTCGGCGGCGAGTCCGCAGCCCAGGTCCGCCACGTGGCGGACGCCGGCCTGCGCGAAGCGTTCGGCGTGCCGGGCCGCCACGTTGAGCCGGGTGGCCTGCTCCAGGCCCGCCTGGGTGAACAGCATGCTCCGGGCGAACTCCCCGAACTTCGCCTCAGCCTTAGTACGCAGCCTGGACTGGGTGAGGACGGCGGAGACCATTTCGGGGGAGTGCCCGGCCTTGCGGAGGGCCGAATTGAGCTCAAAGGCCCCTTCCTCGGTGTACGGCCCCAGGGACGCCAGCAGCTCCCAACCCTCGCTCGTGAGCAGTGGGGCGATCTGGTCCTGCGGCGCTTGTGACATGGCCTTAAGACTAGTGGAGGCGGCCCGGAGCCCGGTTCCCGATAGGGTTGAAGGCATGGAAGACAGTGCAGGCACCCAGCCGTCCGGACCACCCCGAACCACCCCCACGGACTGGGTGAAGATAGCCCGCCCCGCGCTGATTGCCGGCTCCGCAGTAGCCGTGATCTGCATTGCCCTGCTGGTGATTATCTTCTTCCTGGACACCTTCAACGCCACCGTGTACTCCGTGGGCGGCAAGGATATCCAGGACGCCACCGATGAAGCCCGTGACATCCGCGGCCTCTACTCCGGCGCACGCATCGGCGGGATCATCCTGCTGGTGATTGCGCTGCTGGCTGCCGTCGGCGGGGCCGTGGTGCTTTACCTCAAGCGGGGCACCGCCACTGAAGGCGACGAGGGCGACGAAGACGTGGATTTCGACGACCTCGCCGGCCGCTGAACCAGTTCGCCGCTGTTCACCAGGGACATAATTCTGGCACTCGCCTTGACCGAGTGCTAACCACTTACATAGAGTCGTCATTAGCACTCTCCCTTGGAGGGTGCTAACACATGAAGAGCTTCCAGCCAGGCTGCTGCCGGCACCGCGACGACGGTTTGCCAGCCACGGTGAAGCAGCTCAACTGTCCATGAATTTTTGCTGACGTAGAAGGAGAGGTCCGAGTGTCGGTCTCTATTAAGCCTCTTGAGGATCGTATTGTTGTCCGCCCGCTCGAAGCCGAGCAGACTACGGCTTCCGGCCTGGTTATCCCGGACTCCGCACAGGAGAAGCCGCAGGAGGGTGAAGTTGTTGCAGTAGGCCCCGGCCGCTTCGAAGACGGCAACCGCGTACCTGTCGACGTAGCCGTTGGCGACGTTGTGATCTACTCCAAGTACGGTGGAACCGAAGTCAAGACCGGCGGCACCGAGTACCTCGTGCTGTCCGCCCGCGACGTCCTGGCGATCGTCGTAAAGTAACTTTTTGGATCCCCGTGCCGCTGACCATGCATCCCGCTGGTCAGCTGCGCGGGGTTCTGTCTTGAAAGGACAAAACCATGGCAAAGCAGCTTGCGTTTAATGACGCTGCACGCCGGTCTCTTGAAGCCGGCATCGACAAGCTCGCCAACACTGTCAAGGTGACGCTCGGCCCCCGCGGCCGCAACGTTGTCCTCGACAAAAAGTGGGGTGCACCCACCATCACCAACGACGGCGTCACCATCGCCCGCGAAGTTGAGCTTGATGACCCGTATGAGAACCTTGGCGCCCAGCTGGCCAAGGAAGTAGCCACCAAGACCAACGATGTTGCCGGCGACGGCACCACCACGGCCACCGTCCTGGCCCAGGCCCTGGTCAAGGAAGGCCTGCGCAACGTTGCTGCCGGCGCCGCTCCGGGCCAGATCAAGCGCGGCATCGAGGTTTCCGTTGAAGCCGTTGCTGCCCGCCTGCTTGAGAACGCACGCCCGGTTGAAGGCACCCAGGTTGCCAACGTTGCCGCCATCTCGGCCCAGAGCGACGAAATCGGCGAGCTCCTCGCCGAGGCATTCGGCAAGGTCGGCAAGGATGGTGTGATCACCATCGAGGAATCCTCCACCACGCAGACCGAGCTGGTCCTCACCGAAGGCATGCAGTTCGACAAGGGCTACCTGTCCCCGTACTTCGTGACCGACACCGAGCGTCAGGAAGCCGTCCTCGAGGACGCCCTCATCCTGATCAACCAGGGCAAGATCTCCTCGGTCCAGGACTTCCTGCCGCTGCTGGAGAAGGCACTGCAGAGCTCCAAGCCGCTGTTCATCATTGCCGAAGACATCGAGGGTGAGGCACTGTCCACTCTGATCGTCAACCGCATCCGCGGCACCCTGAACGTTGTTGCCGTCAAGGCTCCGGGCTTCGGCGACCGCCGCAAGGCCATGCTGCAGGACATCGCCACCCTCACCGGTGCACAGGTTGTCTCGCCGGAACTGGGCCTCAGCCTGGACACCGTCGGCCTTGAGGTGCTGGGTACCGCCCGCCGCATCACGGTCACCAAGGACAACACCACCATCGTTGACGGCGCCGGTTCCGCAGAAGACGTCGCAGCCCGGGTTGCCCAGCTGCGCGCCGAGCTGACCCGCACCGACTCCGACTGGGACCGTGAAAAGCTCCAGGAACGCCTGGCCAAGCTGGCCGGCGGCATCGGCGTGATCAAGGTTGGCGCAGCCACCGAGGTTGAGCTGAAGGAAAAGAAGCACCGCATCGAAGATGCTGTGTCCTCCACCCGCGCCGCCCTCGAAGAAGGCATCGTGGCCGGTGGCGGTTCCGCACTGATCCACGCGCTGAAGGCCCTCGACGAGGACTCCGCAGTGAAGGCCCTTGAAGGCGACGCCGCCGCAGCTGTGGGCATTGTCCGCCGCGCGCTGGTCCAGCCGCTGCGCTGGATCGCCCAGAACGCCGGCTTCGACGGCTACGTTGTGACCGCCAAGGTTGCCGAACTCGAAACCAACAACGGCTTCAACGCCAAGTCGGGCGAGTACGAAGACCTGATCCGTGCCGGCGTCATCGACCCCGTCAAGGTCACCCGTGCGGCCCTCCGCAACGCGGCGTCCATCGCTGCGCTGGTTCTCACCACCGAGACCCTCGTGGTGGAGAAGCCGGCCGACGAGGACGAGCACGCAGGCCACAGCCACTAGCGTCTGCTCTTCGGCGTGGGCCCACCGGCTCCGCACAAAAACCGGTCCAGATTCCGCTGGGCCGGTTTTTTGTTGCCCGGGACCGCCCGTTCCGGGCCTACGCTCCCGGCATGTCCTGCGTCCGGACTTCGCCGGCGCGCTCGTAGATTAGGGACACCGAGCCCTTCGGAAAGGTGCGGGCCGGCTCGGCGAGGCGGAACGTGGCGGGAACGGTCCCGGCGTCGAAAAGCCGTTTGCCCTGCCCGAGCGTGACCGGATAGAGCCACAGGTGGAGGCGGTCCAGGACATCTGCCTGAAGGAGTGACCGGATGAGGACGCCGCTGCCGAACATGTGCACCTGGTTGTACTCGTCGCGGAGCCGGCCCGCGGCCGCGGCGTCCGGGAGGACGGTCGTTCCCTCCCAGGCCGGATCAGTCAGGGTGCTGGAGACGACGAACTTGGGCACCCGGTTGAGTGTGCCGCCAATGTCATCGGACTGGTGCGGCCAGTAGGCCGCGAAGATGTCGTAGGTCTTCCGGCCGAGAAGCAGGGCATCGATCTGGCCGATCCCTGCCTCGATGGCGGCCTCAGCTTCGGCATCGGACACCGGTAGCTGCCAGCCGCCCAGGGTAAAACCGCCTTCAGTGTCCTCCTCGCGGCCGCCTGGCCCCTGGTAGACGCCGTCGAGGGTGAGGAATAGGTTCGCGACGATGATACCCATCCACCCAGTCTGGAACGGCGGCGGGGCACTGTCCAGAGCCAGCCGGCGTGGCAGACTGATGCCATGCTGCTCGATGAGCTCGTGAGAACCACGGAGACCGTTACATCCACACGCTCCCGGCTCGCGAAGGTCGACGCCCTGGCGGAACTGCTGCGCCGGCTGGATCCGGCGGACATCGCCACGGTGGTCGGCCTACTCACCGCCAGGCCGCGGCAGGGCCGGGTAGGGGTGGGCTGGCGCGGGATGTCGGCGGCCATGGGGGAGCCGGCCGCCGGGCCGGGCCTTACTGTCGCCGATCTCGACGCCGCACTGGACCGGCTGCTGACCACCGCAGGCGCCGGGTCAGCTGCGGAACGCGCCGCAACGCTCCGGACACTGACGGCGGCAGCCACCGAACGCGAACAGGCGTTCATCGCCGGTGTGCTGCTGGGGGAACTGCGCACCGGTGCCCTGGAGGGGGTGTTGACCGACGCGGTTGCCCGCGCCGCGGACAGGTCCGTGGACGCGGTACGCCGCGCCGCGATGCTTTCCGGGGACCTCGGCGGGACGGCACTGCTGGCGCTCACGGGCACGGCAGCCCAGCTTGACGCCGTCGGCCTTGTCGTCGGCCGTCCCGTACAGCCCATGCTCGCCGCGACTGCCTCGAGTGCCGGCGCGGCGCTGGAGATCACGGGGGAGGCGTCCGTGGAATACAAGCTCGACGGCGCCCGCATCCAGGTGCACCGGGCCGGCGACGAGGTGCGCATCTACACACGCACCCTGGCGGAGGTGACGCACCGGCTGCCCGAGGTGGTGGAGGTGGTGCGCGGACTCCCGGTGCGGGACGTGATCCTCGACGGCGAAACCCTCACCCTCGACGAGGAGGGCGTCCCGCGGCCCTTCCAGGAAACCATGTCCCGGTTCGGGGCGGACGTGGAGCGGGCGGCCGTGCTGCACCCCTGGTTCTTCGACGTCCTCCATATTGACGGGCGCGACCTGCTGGACGAGCCGCTGTCCGCGCGCATCGGTGTCCTCGAACGCATCGCGCCGGAGCACAGGATTCCAGGGGAAATCACAGCGGATGCAGCGGTGGCTGAGAGGGTGTCGCGCGATGCTCTTGCCGCCGGCCATGAGGGTGTGGTGGTGAAGGCAGTCGGTTCGGCTTACGCGGCCGGCAGGCGTGGTTCCAACTGGATCAAGGTGAAGCCGGTGCTCACGTACGATCTGGTGGTGCTCGCCTGCGAGTGGGGATCCGGACGCCGCACCGGGCTGCTGTCCAACCTGCACCTGGGTGCGCTGGACCCGGCCGGAGAGTTCGGCGAACCCGGCGGCTACGTGATGGTGGGCAAAACCTTCAAGGGCCTCACCGACGCGCTGCTGCGCTGGCAGACGGAGCGATTCCAGGAGCTGGAGGTGCGGCGCACTGCGGGTACCGTCTGGGTGGAGCCCGTCACGGTGGTGGAGATCGCCATCGACGGCGTGCAGCAATCCACACGCTATCCGGGCGGAATCGCCCTGCGGTTTGCCCGCGTCAAACGCTACCGCGACGACAAAACAGCGGCTGAAGCGGACACCATCCAGACGCTGCGAACGCTGCTCCGTCCGTAGCTTGTGCCGGTTCTCCCGCGGGCGTACCGTGGCGCTTAAAGCCGACGCCGGCCTGCCGCGGCCCGGAGTTATGCCGGTTGCGGGCCGCCCGTGTCAGGCGGTGCAGGTGACAGAGGGGAGGTCAGGGTGTCAGCGGGGAGCGGTATTGATCAGGGCCGGTCAGCGTTCCAGGAACATCGCTGGACAGAGGCCGCCCAGACGTTCCGTGAAGCCGACCGGCGAGGCGGCCTGCCGGCTGCCGACCTTGAGCAGCTGGCGACGGCCGAGATCCTGACCGGGAACAGCAGCACTGGACTGGAGACCCTCACCCGCGCCCACGAGGAGTATCTGGTGATGGGCGACGTCGAGAGTGCCGCCCGGTGCGCGGGCTGGATGGGCATGCAGCTGATGTTCATGGGGGAGCAGGCCCGGGCCGGCGGGTGGTTTGCCCGCGCCCAGCGGCTTGTGGATGAACAGGCGGGGCCGAGCTCTGTGCAGGGCCTGCTGCTCCTCCCGCTGGGACTGGAAAAACTCTATGGCGGCGACCCGGCCGGCGCGCTGGAGGCCTTCTCCACCGTTGCCGGCCTGGGCCAGCGTTTCCACGACAGGGACCTGTCCGCGCTTGGCCTCCTCGGCACAGGCCAGGCCACCCTGATGCTTGGCCACCCTGAGCAGGGACTCAAGATGTTCGACGAGGTCATGGTGGCCGTCACGGCAGGTGAGCTCTCCCCGATTCCGTCAGGAATCATCTATTGCGCGGTGATCGGCACCTGCCACCTGGCCCTGGACCTGGAGCGGGCACTGGAATGGACGGCAGCCCTGGACCGCTGGTGCGCTGAACGGCCTGACATGGTGACCTTCAGCGGCCAGTGCCAATCACACAGGGCCGAGCTCTTTCTGCTCCACGGCGCCTGGGCCGAAGCGCTGGAGGCGGCCGCCGCAGCGCAAGCACTGTCCGCCCGGGGCGACCCGCAGGCGCTGTACGGCGGCCACTACCAGCAGGGAGAGGTGGAACGGCTGAGGGGACAACTGGACGACGCCGAATCGTCCTACCGGCAGGCTGCCCGGTCCGGCTACGATCCGCAGCCTGGCCTCGCGCTGCTCTGGCTGGCCCGGGGAAATCCGCAGCAGGCGCAAGCGATGATCCGGCGGGCAGCTGGTGCCGCAGACGCCGCAACCCGCCGGAACATGCTGCCGGCAGTGGTGGAGATCGAGCTTGCTGCCGCCGACCTGGAAGCCGCCAGCCAGGGGGCCCAGGAGCTGGAAGCCCTGGCCGTCGAAAGCCCTATGCCCATGATCCGGGCCGTTGCCTGCCAGGCAGACGGCGCTGTCCGGCTGGCAAGCGGAGACCCGTCCGCTGCCCTGAAACCGCTCCAGGAGGCATGGCGGCTGTGGCAGGAACTGGGGGTGCCCTTCGAGGCCGCCCGCAGCCGGGTGCTGCTCGGTTCCGCGTGCCGCGCCCTCGGCGATGAGCTCTCCGCCGTGATGGACTTCGAAGCAGCCCACGCAGAGTTCCTGGAACTGGGCGCGGCCCCGGCCGCAGCCTGGGCTGCGTCGCTGCTGCGGACGGGTTCCCGGACTCCTGCAGGACCCCTGACGCCGAGGGAAGTGGAAGTGCTGAGGCTTGTAGCCGCGGGCGGCGGCAACCGTGCCATCGCCGGCCAGCTGTACCTGAGCGAAAAGACCGTTGCCCGGCACATCAGCAACATCTTCCTGAAGCTGGGATTGTCCTCCCGGTCAGCCGCCACCAGCTACGCCTACGAACACGGGCTGGTGGGCTGACCATCACCGCGCGGTCCGGAGCCGCTGCACAAAAATACCCATCGGGGCCTTTGCAGTAATTGCACACTTCGGCCGACGCGGGCATCCGGCCTGCGCCCGTAGCCTCAAAACATGAACCTTCCAGTCCTCGCAGGAACCCAAAAACTTAACCGCAAAGGAGAACAGCCATGGACACCAGCGGCGTGACCGGCACGCTGGACACCCTCATCATCGGTGGCGGACAGGCGGGCCTTACCCTGGGCCACTACCTGAAGGAGCAAAACCGGACATTCCGGATCCTGGATGCCAATTCACGGACCGGTGACTCGTGGCGGCAGCGGTGGGACTCGCTCAGGGTCTTTACCCCCGCAAAATTCGACGGACTCCCCGGCGTCCCGTTCCCGGGCGATCCGTTGAACTTCCCCACCAAGGATGACATCGCCGGATACCTCGAAGGCTATGCCGCACAACTCGACCTTCCCCTCTCCAGGGGCGTCCGCGTCGAACGCCTCTGGCGGGACGCGGACCGCTTCATTGCAGCGTCCAACGGCCACCGCTGGGAGGCGCGCAACGTCGTGGTGGCGACCGGTTCCACCCAGACGCCCAAGGTACCGGGCTTCGCTGCGGACCTGGCGCCCGCCGTCGTCCAGTTCCACTCCAGCCACTACCGCAACGTCCTGCAATTGCAGGACGGCCCTGTCCTGGTGGTGGGGCTGGGGAACTCGGGAGCGGAAATCGCCAGGGAGGTGTCCCGGACCCATGTGACCTACGTCGCCGGCAAGCCCACGGCGGAGCTCCCGGTGAAACACGGCCGGGTCGCGGCGCGCTTCGCCTTCCCGGTGGTGCGCATCGTCGGGCTCCATGTGCTCACCCTGGGGACGCCGATCGGGCGCCGGTTGCTGCCGGCCATGAAGGCCCATGCCGAACCCCTGATCCGAACGAAGACCAAGCATCTGGCCGCCGCCGGCGTCCAGCGGGTTCCGCGGGTCACCGGAGTGCAGTCCGGGCTCCCGGTCCTTGAAGACGGCACGCGGCTGGACGTTGCGAACGTGATCTGGTGCACCGGGTTCAAGGATGATTTCAGCTGGATGGATCCGGCACTGCTCGACGACGGCGCGTTGCCCCGGCAGTGGCGCGGCGTGGCACTTGACACCCCGGGCCTGTTCTTCCTCGGCCAGCGCTTTCTGTACGCCGAGGCATCGGACACCCTTCCCGGCATCGGCCGCGACGCCCGCTATCTGGCAGCGAAGATTCCGGCCCCTGTCAGCCGCGGGTCCGCCGTAGCTGCCACCTGAGCTGCCGGGCCGTTGCCTCGGGCAGCCGCTTGGAGACCACACGGTAGAAGAGGAGGACGGCCACGGCGGCCACAACGATGCCCACAAGATTCAGCAGCAGCTGGAAACCTGACGCCGCCGCTTTCTGGTATTCACCCAGGACAAGGGCAACCGCCACGAAACCGGCCGCAGGGACGGTGGTGACCGAGATAAAAACACCAATCAGTGCTGCCGAACGGCGGCTGATGAAGGAGAGCATGCCGGCGGCACCCGCCAGGACCGCCACGATCAGCGAGTACGGACCCGGGTGGTAGATGAATTCGACGGCAGACCCGGTATCCAATGCATCGGTGGGAAAGAGGCCCAGGGGGACGGACAGCCAGGCGGTCAGTGCTGCCAGCAGCATGGCAACAGGAAAACCCACTGCCAGTGCCACCGCAGCCCGGCGCCCCAGGGCCCACTGCCGTCTCGCCAACGCAACTGCCAGCGCAGCCAAGGGGCCGAACTCCGGCCCTACGGCCCTTAACCGACAATAGCGATGGTGGAATCCGTCACGATCCCGATCGCCGCGAGCTGTGTAGCCAGTACCAGAAATGCCAGGTAGCTCCACGTGAGCCTGGAGTCCTCGCCCGTCTGGTGGCTGACTTCGTCCCAGATCAGGGCGTCCGCGCCGTCTCCAGGTGCGGACGATTCCGCCTTCTCCGCACGCCGCGACACGTCCCCACCTGTTCCTTGCATGCCCGCAGGACTACTGCCGACAGCTCCTCGGGCACACAAATCCGCAGCTGGACAATCACGTCCGCTCCCTTCCCTGATAGTGGCCAGCATAGTTTGTGAAGTGTGCGGCTTTGGCGGGATCTGATTGGCCTTGGGCGGCGCCTGTCCGTAGGCTTGATGTTTTTGCCAGCCGGTTTTTAGGGGTCATTTGTGTTGATTGCGGGAACAGCGGCTGCCCCGGGCGGTGCGGCGGATACGGGCAGCGCCCGCCGGAAACCCACTTTCCGTCCCGAAGTCCAGGGTCTCCGTGCGCTCGCCGTCCTCATGGTGGTGACCTACCACGTGTGGCTCGGACGGGTATCGGGCGGGGTGGATATCTTCCTCCTCATCTCGGCCTTCCTGCTGACTCTGTCTTTCGTCCGGAAAGTCGAAGCGGGAACTTCCCTCAACCTCCTCCGCCACTGGCTGCACCTCTTCAAACGGCTGCTGCCCGCCGCCGTCGTGGTGATCCTCGGGGTGCTGGCCGGAACATGGCTGATCCTTCCTCAAAGCCGCTGGCCCATGGTGCTCGAACAGGCCTGGGCGTCGCTGCTGTACCGGCAGAACTGGCTGCTCGCGGACACCGCCGTGGATTACTACGCCCAGGACCACGCTGCAGCAAGCCCGCTGCAGCACTTCTGGTCCCTGTCCATCCAAGGGCAGGTCTTTATCCTGTGGCCGCTCGTCTTCGCGGCCTCGGCAGTGGTGTGGAAGCTGCTCCGGCGGCGGTGGAACGCCAGTTACCGCGGCCTGCTGGCGGCCGCGTTCGCAGCCATCCTCGCCGCCTCGCTCTGCTTCTCGGTGGACCAGACGGCCACCAACCAGGCGTATGCCTACTTCGACACCCGGACCAGGCTGTGGGAATTCGCCCTGGGGTCGCTCCTGGCACTGGGCCTGCCCCTGCTCAAGCCGGGCAAAGTCCTCCGCCTGATCCTCGGCTGGGCCGGCCTGGCCGCCATGGTCTCCTGCGGCCTGCTGCTGACAGTGGACCGCGCTTTTCCGGGGTTCGTGGCCCTGTGGCCCACCCTTGCGGCGGCAGCGATCATTGTGGCCGGCCAGAGCGGCAGCCGCTTCGGCGTGGACCGCCTCCTGAGCTGGAAGCCTTTGGTCTCGCTTGGAGACAACTCCTATGCGCTGTACCTGTGGCACTGGCCCGTCCTGGTGCTGGCCCTGGCCGCCACCGGCGTTGAGGCACCCACCCTCATCCAGGGCGCCGCCATCATCGCCGCCTCCATAGCGTTAGCTGTCCTCACCACCCGTTTTGTGGAAAAGCCGCTCCGCGAGTGGCACTGGCCGCAGGTGCGCAGCTGGCGGACCGCCGTCGTCGTGGTTGCCTGCTGCGCCCTCCTTGCAGGGCCCGTGGCAGTGTGGCAGACCAGCCTCTCCGCCGAGGAGGCTGCCACCGCAGCGCAGCCCCGCGAACTGACGCCCGGGGCTGCCCAGCTGACCACGGGAAACGGCGGCACACCGGCACCCGCGGCCCGGATCATCCCGGCTCCGGCGGCCCTGGATAACGACTGGGCGGGAATCCACGCGCCCTGCATCGAGGCAAACGCCACCCCGGATCCGGTGCTGGAAGGATGCCGCCAGGCAGTTCCGTCCGGTGAGGTCACCAAACGGATCGTGGTGCTCGGCGACTCGCACGCGCAGCAGTACCTGGCCGCGCTGGCTCCCATCGCGGAAGCCCGCGGCTGGGAACTGGTCACCCTGCTCATGCCTGCCTGCCGCTTCGGGGCCGAATCGGAGACCCGGAATGCCGAATGCAACGCCTACAACCGCGCCAGTGCCGCCTATGTCCTGGAGCACCGGCCGGATGCTGTCTTCACCGTGGCCACCCTGACCCACGAGGAAGCCCCGTTCGAGACCGAGGTGCCCGCCTACCTGGAAGGAATCCAGCCGCTCGCCGACGCCGGCATCGAGGTGGTGGGCATCCGGGACAACCCACGGTTCACGTTCAGCATGCCGGAATGCGTCCAGCGCAACGCACCGGACGCCCCGGCCTGCAACCCGCCACTGAACGAATCCCTGGTGGACCCCTCGCCCTTGGAGAGCTATCGCGGAAAAGTTGACGGGCTCTACCTGATGGACCTGAGCGACTTCATCTGTGCCGGCGGGATCTGCCCGGCGGTGGTGGGAAACGTCTACGTGTACAAGGACGACAACCATCTCAGCCGGACCTACGTGGAGAGCATGATCCCCATGTTTGAGGAGCGGCTGCTGTCGGCAACCGGCTGGACGTGACGTGTACCCGGGGTGCCCTTGCTCACAATGGACTGCCGGAATAGGGGGATTGGCTGCGAGGTTCTAATATTTACTCAAAGCTTTCCGCATGGCTTCCGTGCGCGAGGCACAAACTTATTAGGCCCCTGCACCGACCAGTCCCGTAATGACGGGCTGGTCATCAGCTGCAACCCCTACCCGTGAACAAAATACCCAAGGTAAGAGGCGCACTCATGACCCAGCCCGAGCACAACCCCTTCGGCTTCATCGGCCTGACCTACGACGACGTCCTGCTCCTCCCGGGCCACACGGACGTCATCCCCTCCGAAGCCGACACGTCGTCGCGGATTTCCAAGCGGATCTCCGTGCACACGCCGCTGCTGTCCGCCGCCATGGACACCGTCACCGAATCCCGGATGGCCATTGCGATGGCACGCCAGGGCGGGCTGGGCGTGATCCACCGCAACCTTTCCATCCAGGACCAGGCCGACCAGGTGGACCGCGTCAAGCGCAGCGAGTCCGGGATGATCACCAACCCGCTGACCATCGGCCCGCAGGCCACACTGGCTGAACTGGATGAGATCTGCTCGCAGTACCGCGTCTCCGGCCTGCCCGTGGTGGATGAGGGCATGCGGCTGCTCGGCATTGTCACCAACCGCGACACCCGCTTTGTCCCTGAGTCCGACTTCCCGCTGCGGCTCGTCAGTGACGTAATGACCAAGATGCCCCTGATCACCGGGCACGTTGGCATCAGCCGTGAGGAAGCCTCGCACAAGCTGGCCACCAACAAGATTGAAAAGCTCCCGCTCGTTGACGAGCAGGGCCGGCTCAAGGGCCTGATCACCACCAAGGACTTCACTAAGGCCGAGCAGTATCCGCTGGCCACCAAGGACGACGAGGGCCGGCTCCGCGTCGGTGCCGCCATCGGCTTCTTCGGCGACGGCTGGGAACGCGCCATGGCCCTCATTGAGGCCGGCGTTGACGCCCTGTTCGTGGATACCGCCAACGGCCACTCCCAGGGGGTGCTTGACATGATCCGCCGGCTCAAGTCCGATCCCGTGGCGGCCCACGTGGACATCATCGGCGGCCAGGCAGCCACCCGCGAAGGTGCCCAGGCATTGATCGACGCCGGTGCCGACGGCATCAAGGTGGGCGTCGGTCCCGGGTCCATCTGCACCACCCGCGTGGTTGCCGGCGTGGGCGTCCCGCAGATCACCGCCATCTACGAGTCCGCCAAGGCTGCCATCCCCGCCGGCGTTCCGCTGATCGCCGACGGCGGCCTGCAGTACTCCGGCGACATCGGCAAGGCGCTGGTTGCCGGTGCCGACACGGTTATGCTGGGCTCTCTCCTCGCCGGCTGCGATGAGTCCCCGGGTGACCTGATCTTCGTCAATGGCAAGCAGTTCAAGCTCTACCGCGGCATGGGCTCCCTGGGGGCCATGCAGACCCGCGGCAAGAACACGTCCTACTCCAAGGACCGCTACTTCCAGGCGGACGTTTCCGGTGACGACAAACTCATCCCCGAGGGCATCGAAGGCCGCGTCGCCTACCGCGGACCGCTCGCGTCCGTGGCCTACCAGCTGGTGGGCGGCCTCCGCCAGACCATGTTCTACACCGGCGCCCCCACCGTCCCCGAGCTCAAGGCCCGCGGCAAGTTCGTCCGGATCACCCCGGCCGGCCTCAAGGAATCGCACCCCCACGACATCCAGATGACCGTGGAGGCCCCGAACTACGGTTCGCGCTAATCACCGGCCTCCCTCAGCCACAGCCCTGCTGACTGGCTCACGACCTCGCCACCACCCTCGCCCTGGCTGGATGCGGTCCGTCAGCGAGCGAGAACACCGTGATACCAACCCTGGAATCAGCTAAATCAAAGGTCATGTCCCTGGAGCAGGAAATCGTGGCGATGGTGCCGAATGGCCTTGTCATCACCAGCACTGCCCACGACACCTCGAGCCTGATGCGGTGCCGGGGCGAGCAAAAGAAATGGACCGGGGACGCTGAGGCCCAGGTTGGAGCCGATATCGGGCGCGAGCGATTCCTCGATGGCGTTCGCGACGCGATGGCCGGCCGGGATGGCTGGAAAGCTGCCGACGATACCGACCAGAACGGGGACAGACGGGTGGACCTGCGTCACACCGACGGGACGCATCTGATGGTCTCCTTCTACGGGTCGCCCACAACCCTTCGGGTGGCTGGCTACAGCGCCTGCTTCGACTTCCCCGAATACGAATACGGCGAAAAGTACTAGCCCACGCGCTGTCCCGCTACCCGCTGGCCCGGACCGGGCGGGACTAGGCTGAATCCATGTCCGAATCACGCCACCCTGCCGAACTGAACCCGAAAAGGGACGCTCGACGGCGTTTGGCACTGAGGCCCTATGCCCGCGCCGTGGCGCAGGTGCTGCGCGTCAGCTTCCGGGCCTCACCGGGCGCCGTCGTCATGAAGGTTGTGGGGTCGCTGATTTCGGCCACGCTGCCTCTGGTGACCACGTTCTTCGCCGCGCTGACCACCACCGCGCTGGCGGCCGCCTACTCGGGTGATGCCGCGGCAGGCCAGCAGGCCATCGTCTATGTCATCATCACCGCCGCCCTGGGCTTGTTCTGGGGTGCCTTCAGCAGCGTGGACCGCTACATCCAGCAGCTGATGAGCTTCAAGGTCGGAGCCATCGTGGGCGACCAGATGTACGAACGCTTCCTGGCCCTGGATTTTTGGCGCTACGACGACAAACAGACAGTCGACCTGTACGACCGCGCCAAGCGGTTCTCCGACTCCTATGCCAGGGTCCTGGACCGGATCGCCGCGATCTTCACCCAGCTGGTGTCGGTGATCCTGGCCGTCGGGGCCCTGCTGCTGGTCAGCTGGTGGATCGCCGTCATTGTCCTGGTGGCGATCGTGCCGAGTGTCTACCTGCAGTTCAAGCTTTCCCGGGAGCAGATCGCGCACTGGAACACGCAGGTGGATTCGCGCCGGCAGCGCCGGATGATCGAAACGAACCTGCTCCGACCGCAGCACATCGCCGAAATGCGCCTGTACGGAATCGTGGGCTACCTGATGGACTTCCGGTCCCGGCTGCGTGACGCCGACGAGCGCCGGCGCCTTGACTTCCAGAAGCGCTATATCCCGAAACAGCTCGCCGCCGACGCGCTCCAGTACGGCGCCGAAGTGGTCTCGCTGATCTGGGTGGTGGGCCAGATCATTGCCCGTGCCCAGCCGGTAGGCCAGTTCCTGTATGTCCAGCAGATCGTCAGCCGGGCCCTGTCCACAGCGAACAGCCTTGTCTCGTCCCTGAGCTCCATCGATGAGGACCTGGCGAACCTCAAGGACTATGAAGTGTTCATGGCGCTGCCGGTCCATTCCCGCCACGCGCCGCCGCTGCTACAGGCGCCCAGGACCGTGGAGCTGCGGGACATCCGCTTCACCTATACAGGCAGCGACCTTGAGGTGATCCGCGGTATCAGCATGACCATCCGTGAAGGCCAGCACATCGCCATCGTGGGGGAGAACGGGGCCGGAAAGTCCACCCTGATCAGGATCCTGGCCGGGCTGTACGCTCCGGACTCAGGACAGGTAATGCTCGACGACGTCGACCTCGCCGCCGTCGATGTCACCTCCTGGCACCGTCATCTGGCAGTGCTGAGCCAGGAATTCCTGAAGTACGAGTTCGCCACGGCCGCGGACAACATCCGCTTTGGTGACGTGGACTCGCCGCGCGACGATGACCGGATCCGGCGGGCCGCGGCCGACGCCGAGGCCCTCGAATTCATCAACAAGCTGCCCAACGGGCTGGAGAACCACGTCAGCAACTGGATGGAAGATCCGCGCGGCCGGAAGGGCAGCGGGCTTTCCGGCGGGCAGTGGCAGCGGCTTGCCATGGCCAGGAACTTCTACCGGGGCGCGTCGTTTATGGTGATGGACGAGCCAACCTCGGCCATCGATGCACTGGCGGAGCACAGGATTTTCAGCAGGCTTTTCGCGGACCGCAGCAGCACCATCATTGCCATCAGCCACAGGCTGGCCACCATCGAGAAGGCCGACATTGTGTACATGCTCGAGGACGGGCAGATCGTGGAGCAGGGCACCCACAAGGAGCTTGTGGCACTGCGTGGCCGCTATTTCAGGATGTTCGAGTCACAGCTCAGCCTTGACGCTCAAAGCGGACCGTAGGCCGCATTTCCGTAAGGGTCGCGCCACGTCGCCAGATCGTTCTCCACGGCAGCGCGTAGAGACGGGTCGGCCTTGACCCTTCGCCGGAAGGACTGCCGGGACCGCCCCGCAACAGCTGGCGGCACGAGGATGGAGGCGATCAGGAGGGCCACCAGAAGGAGGTAGGCGCCACTGAGCGCCGCGACTGTAGCGGTTCCCCGGGCGGCACTCCCCGGCAGCGCCGTCGCCAGGACTCCGCCCGAAATGGTGGCCAGCACTGCGACCGTCACGATGCCGCCCCGGGCCGAGCCCGGGCCGCGGCTGATCAGAAGCCTGTCAGTGTTCGGCAAAGTGGCCCGTACGCGTTTCCACCGGAAGCTGCCCAGCGCGGCCAAGGCGGCTCCCAATGGGCCGAGGACCAGAGTCCACGCAAGGTCGCCGGACATCACCGTGATGAACCCGCCGGTCAGGATCAGGACAGGGCCTCCGCTGATGGCGCTGCTCCACGCCGCCGCGAGGGTGCCTTGGGCGTCAGCGAGCTGCCGCAGCCGGGAGGGTGCGAGTGGCGGGCTGATCCGGGCAAGTTCCGGAGAGAGCCAGTACTCGAGCGGATGCGCGGGCTGAGCTGCCGCGAAGGCAGGTTGAGTCGTCATGGAGCCCTTCGCCCTGAATGCTGAGTATTGCCGGGCGTTCTGCTACCGGCGTTCCAGCCAGCCGGCGAAGAAGCGTTCCCGGTGACGGTGCAGGTGCGCGGAATACAGCAGCCCGGCCGCCACCGGCACCGGAAAGACCACCAAAAGCGCGAGGATGGGCAGGACGTCCGGTGCCGTGCCCCGCGGGGTGGCAATCATGATGGCCACAACGATGGCCACCATGACCGCTATCATGCCAATCGCCGAACCAGGGGCTATCCGCACGTACTGTTCGGCGCGGTTCACATCGTAAGCCGGGCGTGGATCCGTGCGCGTAAACCGTGGCCCAATGGCCATCAGCCAGCCGGCTCCGGAGATGGCCAGACCCAGGCCTGCCAGCACCAGGCCGTTCTCGGGGCTTTGACCTGTGGCCGCCAGGACGGCTGCCTGTGCCAGCCCGGGCAAGCCAAAGATCATGCCCATCCACCAGAACCAGAAGACACGCGCGCGGCGATGGGCGTACCCCAGCGCACGCTGCGGAAAGCTGGCGGTGCCGGATGCCGCGGTATCCATCACGGGGCGGCTGCCAGCAACCCGCGGACCACCAGGCCGGGTTGCTCAGCGGGCTCCAAATCCCGGACGCCAAGCTGGCCGTCCTCGTCCAGCGGCGCCGAGGCGAGCTGGTGCGTTCCGGCTTCGTGAATTTTGATGTTGGCGACAACAGGCTCCTGCGTCCGGACGCTGTACCGCCTCGAGGTGACGATGCCGCCGCCCTCGCTGCCGAGTGTGGCAACTGCTTCATCTACCTGGGCCTGCACAAAGTCGAACAGGTCCACGTCGTCCCGCAGGGGAAGGCAGAGGTACTCGCTCAGGGGGCGGAGGAAGACCGCCGCCCGGCCAGCGGGGGAGTCCACGAGGTAGCTCGGCGAGGCGTATTGGGACCCGATCCGGGTGATGTCGAACCACTCGGAGGAAGTGCTGAAGATTCTTGCGAGAACTTTTGCCTCAGCAAGCAGGGTGACCTCCTCGCCGTTGATCTCCACGGTGTCCCGAATGTTCAGGGTCCCCACCCCGGCCCGGACAAGGTCGTGGTCATCCGGGAGTTCGGCCAGGCCCAGTACCCGGCGGGTCAAGGCAGTCCCGGCACCAGGTTCGAACGCCAGCAGTGCCAGGATTTCGTGGCTGGTCACCCGGTAGGCCGCTTGGGGCAGGTCGGAACCGGGAACGGTTGCCGGAGTGGTGGAGGCTGTCATTATTTCCTTACGTCATCTATGGTTCTGGCTCAGGTTGGTGCAGGTGGGGCCTCAGCCGAAACCGAGCTTACCGCCCACCCATCCGACAGCGTCGCTGGCCCCAGAGGCAACGTCCTTGACGGCGCCCACTACTCCTGCCCCGAAGTCCCAGATTCTCTTGGTGACCGGGACGTCTCCTGACATCATGCCCAACAGGCCCCACCCCAGGGCGAGTCCGCCCAGGACTACGCCGGCAGGTGCTCCCACAATGGTTCCGGTGGCAACAAGGGCGGCTACGGACAAACCGCCGCCAATCAGCCCGTCGGCAATCCTGAACGGGTCTTTTCCGTCGATCCCGGAGAGGACATCAAGGACGCCGATTGCGCCGCCCAGGACGCCCAGTACTTTTCCGGCGCCTTTCATGAAGTCAAAGAACTTGCTGACGCCTGCCTGCACCTGCGCGAGCTCCAGGTTCCAGTTGAACTTGTCAGCCACGAACATCAGCGCCGAGGCAATTCCCGACGCGGCGCTGCCATCCCCGACTCCCATTTTTTCGAGGAGCCACTCAATGCCCGTCGATGCGTGCTGATAGTTGGGATCGGTGAAGGCATCACCCCAGCCGGGTCCCGGGTTGGATCTGTTCGCGGAGCCGCTGCCGCCGCCCGACCCGGCCGGCACGGAAGACGACCCCGCGCCACTGGCCTGTTCCTGTTCGTCAGCGTGCTTCAGCAGCGACCTGGACTGATCCTGCAAAGCCTCCGAGGTGTGGCTCAGCATGGGACGCAGGGAAGATGACCATTCGCTGCGGAACCGGTCCCCGTCCGTGCCCTTCCACGCCGATGATTGCACCAGGGAATTGACCGTGGATTCGACGCTTTTCAGCCGTGTCCCGGACCTGCCCAGCGATTGGGACAATGCCCGGAGTTGTTCGATGTCAGCACCGTAGATGCCAGGCGCCATTGCGTCCCCCAAATTCTTAGCGCAGCGGACCCTGCTGTTCCGCTTTGTGCCCAAACTACGTTATTCGGCCGGACGCCGCGATGGGGACTTGTCCCCGGCCGCGTCCAGCACGGTGGTGCGGACCCTCGCCAGGCCGGGCCCGGCGGGAACACTGCTGAAGCCGAAGGTCACGGCAGGATTAATCGGTGCCAGCTCCCCGGCGTGCGCACCGTTCCAGCGAACGACGGCGGAGCTGATGTGGTGCAGGTCGCTCACCCCGTAATACTCCAGCCTGCCGCTTCCGGCGCTGCCCGAGGTCCGGGCGCCAGGACTGAGCAGCCCGGCCAGGGGACTGATTGCGCGCAGCCAGGCCGGGTGCACGGCGAGGGGCCTCGGTACTGCCCGCAGCGCTGTGCCCAGGAGGGTTCTGCGCCCCACGCCGGCGCTTAGCTGCAGCGGGCCGGCGTCCACCGTCAGGCGGTGATCTGCGAACACTGCATTCACGTCCACCACCTGCACCGAATCGAAGCTGTACGTCGCCGCGATGAAGGCGGCTACTTCGCGGGTGGGGGCCAGCAGCAGGCGGTGCCCGGAGGGTTGCTGGACCATAACATCGGCGAAGGAACCGAACGGGGACTCCTGCCACACGCCAACCACCGCCCGCAGTCCTGACGCGGTGCCAATGCCGGCTATGTGCCCATCGAAGATCCAGCGGTTGCCCATCCCGGCATCTTAGCTCCGGCCAAGGACAACGCCAGGGCTGGGATAACCTAGAGCAGTGACTTACGAGATCGAGATCGGCCGTGGCAAGCGTGGGCGTCGTGCCTACTCCCTGGATGACATTGCGATCGTCCCCAACCGTCGTACCCGCGACCCCAAGGACGTGTCTGTCTCCTGGCAGATTGATGCCTACAAGTTCGACATGCCCGTGATCGCGGCACCCATGGATTCAGCCATGTCCCCGGAGACGGCCATCGCCCTCGGGCGGCTGGGCGGGCTCGGCGTGCTGGACCTTGAAGGCCTCTGGACCCGGTACGAGGACCCCCAGGCCGTCTTGGACGAGATCGGTGCCCTCGCCGATGAGGTCAACAGTCCCGCCGTGACAGGACGAATGCAGGAGCTCTACCGGGCACCCATCCAGCCGGAACTGATCACCTCCCGCCTCGCCGAGATCCGCGCAGCAGGCGTGACGGTGGCCGGTGCCCTGACCCCGCAGCGCACCCAGGAGCACTACAAGACCGTGGTGGCCGCCGGCGTCGACATCTTTGTCATCCGCGGTACCACCGTCTCCGCCGAGCACGTCTCAAAGGAAGATGAACCGCTGAACCTCAAGCAGTTCATTTACGAACTCGACGTCCCGGTGATCGTTGGCGGCGCCGCCGGCTACACACCCGCGCTCCACCTGATGCGGACCGGCGCCGCGGGCGTCCTGGTCGGCTTCGGCGGGGGAGCCACGGCCACCACGCGCCGCGCCCTCGGCATCCACTCGCCCATGGCCTCGGCCATCTCCGACGTCGCGGCCGCCCGCCGTGACTACATGGATGAATCCGGCGGACGCTACGTCCATGTGATCGCCGACGGCGGCATGGGCACCTCGGGTGACATCGTCAAGGCCATTGCCGTGGGCGCCGACGCCGTGATGCTGGGCAGCGCCCTCGCCAGGGCCGAAGAGGCTCCGGGGAAGGGCTGGCACTGGGGCCAGGAGGCCCACCACCTGGAGCTGCCGCGCGGGGACCGCGCCAACGTGGGGACCGTCGGATCCCTCGAAGAGGTCCTCTTCGGGCCGGGGCACCACACCAACGGCACGTCCAACCTGATCGGAGCGCTCCGCCGCTCGATGGCCACCACAGGGTATTCGGACCTCAAGGAATTCCAGCGCGTCGACGTCGTGGTATCGCCCTACACCGGCAACTAAGGGCTGGTGGACGCCTGCCCATCCGCGCGGCAACGAAGTAGTGTGGGTTTACTACCGGCAGCAGCGGCAAGGGGAGGCGTTCCATGAACAGTGTTCTAAACGAAGGCGGTGCCCTGGGGCCCGCAGCCCGGGAAGCATCGATTGCCCGGCTCAGGGCTACGTCCGAGCCGGGCAACGAGCTTGACATCCTTATTGTCGGCGGCGGCATCGTGGGCACAGGAGCGGCCCTGGACGCCGTGACCCGTGGCCTCAGCGTGGGGATCGTGGAAGCGAGCGACTGGGCGGCGGGTACGTCCTCGCGGTCATCGAAGCTGATCCACGGCGGACTGCGCTACCTCGAAATGCTTGATTTCGGGCTGGTCAAGGAAGCGTTGCAGGAGCGTGGGCTGCTGCTTTCCGAGCTCGCCCCCCACCTGGCCCGGCCGGTGCCTTTTCTGTATCCGCTGACGAAGCCTTTCCTCGAACGGCCCTATGTCGGAGCCGGCATCGCCCTGTATGACCTGATGTCCATCTCCAACGGGCACCGGCGCGGCGTTCCGTTCCACAAACACCTCAGCCGGCGGGGGACCCTCCGGGCCGCGCCCAGCCTGAAAAAAGATGCCTTTGTGGGTTCAATCCGGTACTACGACGGCCAGGTGGACGACGCCAAATACTGCGCCAACCTCATCAGGACCGCGGCCCATTACGGCGCCCATGCAGTGAACCAGATGGCGGTGGTGGATTTCCTCCGGGAGGGTGAACGCGTTGTGGGGGCCAAGGTGGTCAACCACGAGGACGGCTCCCAGTTCAACATCCGGGCAAAGCAGGTCATCAACGCCACCGGTGTATGGACCGACGAAACCCAGGCCATGGTCACGGACCGCGGGCAGCTGAAGGTCCGGGCGTCCAAGGGCATCCACCTTGTGGTGCCGCGGGACCGGTTCCAGTCCACCGTCGGCCTGATCCTGCGTACCGAGAAGTCAGTACTGTTTGTCATCCCCTGGGGCCGGCACTGGATCATCGGCACCACGGACACCGACTGGCACCTGGACAAGGCCCATCCGGCAGCGTCCAGCAAAGACATCGACTACATCCTCGAACACGTCAACACCGTACTCAAGCGGCCCCTGACACGCGAAGACGTCGAAGGTGTCTACGCGGGCCTGCGTCCGCTGCTGGCCGGTGAGAACGACTCCACCGCCAAGCTCTCCCGGGAACACGTGGTGGCGCACCCGGTGCCCGGCCTGGTGGTGGTGGCAGGCGGCAAATGGACCACCTACCGCGTGATGGCCAAGGATGCCGTGGATGAGGCCACCCGCACCATGGACGAGCGTGTCCCGCCGAGCTGCACCGAAACCATCCCGCTGCTGGGGGCCAGCGGCTTCAAAGCCGCCTGGAACCGCAGGAGCCGGACAGCCGAGGAATATGGCGTGCACGTGGCCCGGGTGGAACACCTGCTCAACCGCTACGGGTCCATGACCCCGGAAGTGCTCGCCATCATCAAGGAGCGGCCCGAGCTGGCAGAGCCGCTGCCCGGCGCTGACGATTACCTGCAGGCGGAGGCTGTCTACGCCGCCACCCATGAAGGTGCCCGGCACGTCCATGATGTGCTGACCCGCCGAACGCGGATTTCGATTGAGGCGTGGGACCGTGGCGTGTCAGCGGTTCCGGTAGTCGCTAAACTGATGGGCGAAGTCCTTGGCTGGAGTGATGCGCAGCGCGAGAACGAAATAAAGCACTACATCGCGCGCGTTGAGGCCGAACGGCTAAGCCAGCAGCAGCCGGACGACGAATCAGCCGACGCCGCCCGCCTGGGCGTGGATGACATTGTCCCCTTGCGCTGAGGGGCCCGAGCAGCACCACTTCTCCTGACTGAAGGGACACGCCTTGGCGGAACCACTTGACCGGTACGATGCCGATCTCACCACACCTGAACTGGTGATATTGGAGTTGGAGGCCACGGACAAGGCGGACGCTGCGGCGCAACTCGCAGAACGGCTCTTCGAGGCAGGCCGGGTCACGGACCTCCCGCGCTTCCTGGAACACGTCAACGCCCGGGAACACCAGCTCGCCACCGGCCTGCCGGGCGGCGTCGGCCTGCCCCATGCCCGGAGCGAATTTGTCTCCCGGACGTCCATCGCGGTGGGAATCACCAAGTACGGGCATGCCCTGGACTTCGGCGCCTCCGACGGGCCCGCTACCGTCATCCTGCTCATCGCCACCCCGGCAAGCTCGTTCTCCGACCACCTGGAAGTCCTGGCCACGCTGGCGCGGTCCCTTTCCAAGGAGTCCTTCCGCGAATCCCTCCGGCGGGCCTACGATGCCGAGGTCATCTCCGAGCTCATCAACTCCAGCCTGGTGTTCTTCGACCACTGAAGCTTGGGGCAGGCTCATTCCGGTGGGCAGGGACCAGTGCGTTTAGTTGTTCTACGGCGTAACGAAGTACGGTTAAGGGGTGTGGAAAACAGCCCTGAAGCCCCGATGGATCGCCGGCCTGGTGTTCGCGATACTCGTCTCCGGGGTGTTTGTCCTGCTCAGCCAGTGGCAGTTCGGGCGGTCCGTGCAAGCCGAGGCTCCCGTCACCCCGGCCACTGAGCAGGCCAGGCCGCTCACGGTAACGCTGACGCCCGGAGGCTTCTTCCCCGGATCGGTCTCGGACCAGATGGTTTCCGCCGAGGGCACCTATGACCCCGCAAAGCAGGTCCTCGTGCCGGGCCGGCTGAAGGACGGCAACACCGGTTACTGGGTGGTGTCCGCCTTTTCCGTGACGGGTGCGCCCGCACTCACCGGCGTCGCAGCCTCCCCGCAGACCTGGATTCCAGTAGCCCGCGGCTGGGTAGCGGACCCCGACGACGCCGCCGCACCGCCGTCGGGCGTTGTCCGGCTGACCGGGCGGCTGCTGCCGTCCGAATCGCCGCTGCCGGAAACGGCGCCGGAACCCGGACGCGCTACCGCGGTGTCTGTGGCGGAACTCATCAACTACTGGGACGTCAGCAGCTACCAGGGATTTATCGCGGCCACGTCCGAAGTGGCTGAAGGCTCTGACGTGAGCGCGGCCTCGGTTGGCAGCGACCTGAAACCACTGAACATCGGCCCTCAGCCGCCGGCCCAGAAAGTCAACTGGCTCAACGTCTTCTACTCCGTGGAGTGGGTGGTGTTTGCCGGGTTCGCACTGTTTATCTGGTGGCGGATGGTGAAAGACGACTACCAGAGGGGACTCGAAGACGAGCTCGATGACGACCATGACGACGACACCCCGCCCAGCCAGCCAACTTCCGAACAGCTCCAACAAAAGGTAAAGCCATGATCGAACCGAAACCGGCCATCCAGCAGGATTCCGTACAGGGAAAAACCAAGAAGCGCCGCTTCGGCGGCACCGAGGCGCAGATCCGCTCCGCGTTGAAGTTCTACAAGGTTCTGGCCTACCTGACCGGCGGCATGCTGCTGCTCCTCTGCGCCGAGCTCATCGCCCGCTACGCCTTTGGCCAGTACCTGTTTGCTGGCGGAACAAACGCCGTGACCGGGCAGCCGTTCGGCCTGGGCTTTGCCGATGCCGAACCCAAGGGCGTCGAAGGCGGGGTTAACCTGTCCGTCGCGGTGCTGATTGTGCACGGCTGGATGTACGTTGTGTACCTGATCTCCAACTTCCGGCTGTGGACGCTGATGCGCTGGCCGTTCCTGAAGCTGATCCTGCTGGCGCTCGGCGGCGTGGTGCCGTTCCTGTCCTTCTTCGTGGAGAAGAAGTTCCATGCTGAGGTCGAGGCAGAACTTGCCGCGCACCCGCAGGCGGCCCAGCGGTACTGAGCGCTCCAAGGGCAGGGGAGGCCCGCCGTCGGACGTCGGATCCGTCACACCCGCCGCCCCGAACGTGCGGCGGGGCAACCGCGCAAAGTAGGCTATTACGGTGACTACTCCCACTGCATCCCAAACTTCCCAGAAGCCGGTGCTGGTTGTTGACTACGGTGCCCAGTACGCGCAGCTGATTGCCCGCCGCGTCCGGGAAGCGAATGTGTATTCGGAAGTGGTTCCGCATACCTACAGCACCGAGCAGCTCCTGGCCAAGAATCCCGCTGCCATCATTCTTTCGGGCGGCCCCTCCAGCGTGTACGCGGATGGGGCCCCCTCCGTCGGCGCGGACCTCTTCGAAGCGGGAATCCCGGTCTTCGGCATCTGCTACGGCTTCCAGGCCATGGCCAACGCCCTGGGCGGAAAAGTCGACAAGACCGGCCTGCGCGAATACGGCTCCACCCAGACCACCATCCTTGGTGAGGGCCGCTCCGTTCTCGAGGGAATGCCGCAGCACCAGAACACTTGGATGAGCCACGGGGACTCCGTCCACACCGCTCCCGAAGGCTTCGAAGTGCTCGCGACGACGGCCGGCGCTGAAGTGGCTGCCTTCGCCAACGAAGAGAAGTCCCTGTACGGCGTGCAGTGGCACCCCGAGGTGAAGCACTCGGCCTACGGCCAGCAGGTGCTGGAGAACTTCCTGTTCAAGGGCGCCAAGCTGGAACCGAACTGGACCACGGGGAACATCCTCGAGGAGCAGGTGGACCGGATCCGCAAGCAGATCGGCGATGCCCGGGTCATCTGCGGGCTGTCCGGCGGCGTTGACTCAGCGGTTGCCGCGGCACTGGTCCAGCGCGCCGTCGGCGACCAGCTGACCTGTGTGTTCGTTGACCATGGCCTGCTCCGTGAAGGCGAGGCCGAACAGGTGGAGCGCGACTTCGTGGCCGCAACCGGCGTCAAGCTCTATGTTGCCAACGAGCAGGAGCGCTTCCAGGCAGCCCTCGCCGGCGTCAGCGATCCGGAAACCAAACGCAAGATCATCGGCCGCGAGTTCATCCGCGCGTTCGAAGAAGCCGAACTGGCCATCATCGCCGAGGCCGCCGCACACGGTGAGAAGATCAAGTTCCTGGTTCAGGGCACGCTGTACCCGGACGTCGTTGAATCCGGCGGCGGCGAAGGTGCAGCCAACATCAAGAGCCACCACAACGTGGGCGGCCTCCCCGAGGACCTGCAGTTCGAGCTGGTTGAACCGCTGCGCGCCCTCTTCAAGGACGAGGTCCGCGCCGTCGGCGCCCAGCTCGGACTGCCGCAGGAAATCGTTGGCCGCCAGCCCTTCCCCGGGCCCGGCCTGGGAATCCGCATCGTCGGTGAGGTCACCAAGGAACGCCTGGACCTGCTCCGCAAGGCGGACGCCATTGCCCGCGCCGAACTGACCGCAGCCGGCCTGGACAACGAGGTGTGGCAGATGCCTGTGGTCCTGCTCGCCGATGTCCGCAGCGTCGGCGTGATGGGCGACGGCCGCACGTACGGCCACCCGATCGTGCTGCGTCCCGTCTCGTCCGAAGATGCGATGACGGCCGATTGGTCCCGGTTGCCCTACGATCTCCTGGCCCGGATCTCCAACCGGATCACCAACGAGGTGGAAGGTGTGAACCGCGTGGTGCTGGATGTCACCAGCAAGCCGCCGGGAACCATCGAGTGGGAATAGCAGTGTGAATGGCCGGCCTCCGTCAGCGGAGGCCGGCCATTGCTTTCCTCCGTCCAATTCCCCTAATTTGACCCGTCCCAGTGTTGCGGTCTCTCATCCCGGTCCCTTTTGCGGCTACGCTCGAAAGCATGCCGGTATGGTCCAGGGCGTCACGTGCAAACGCAGAAAAGAAGGCAGTAGTGTCAGTTGGTCAAGGCCACCCGGAGGGTTCTGAGGAGCTCGGAAAATGGCTGTCCGGGCTCAAACCCGTTACCGGGGCAGACACCATGCTGCGATTCACCAAGACCCCGGAAGGGTCAATTGACCTGACCCACGCCCACCCGTCCGGGCTCGCCCAGCTGATGGCGGGCCGCCGGACCCGGCTGTCCACCCTGATCCGGGACCAGCAGCAGTACGTCGTGGCGGCGCGGGCATCGCGGAACATCCGCTCCAAAATCTTCGAACTGGCCAACGACCGCGGCATCGATGCCGGATACTTCTCTGCGGGCACTGTGGTGTGGACCTCGGCCGTCGGGGGCAAGCCCCAGCGCGTTTCTGCGCCGGTCATGCTCACCGCGATCTCGCTGACAGTCCGTCCCGGCGAGGACGACTACGAGCTTCAACTCACCGAACAGGCGCACATCAATCCCGCACTGGTCCGGCACCTGAAGACCATCCACGGCATTGTCTTTGACGTCAACGCCGTTACGCGCCTCGCCTACAGCACCGCACGCTTTGACCCGCAGCCGGTGCTGGACAAGCTTGCGTCCCTCATTAAGCCCATCCATGGCGCAGAAGCCCAGCACAACCTGCTGGTGTCCACCTTTGCCGATCTTTCGGGCAACCTCGACGACCCCTGGATCAACGACGGCAACCCCCTTATCAACGCGCTGGCCACGGCCGCGGGTGGCGAAGTGGTTGATGTTGAGGAACCGGACCCGTCCCGTTTTCCGAATGTTGACGAGCGGCACCCCGCCGACGAACTGCTGCTTCTGGATGCCGACCCGGACCAGCAGTACGTCATTGACGCTGCGCGCGCCGGAGACTCCCTGGTGGTCAGCACGCCGCCGGGCACCGGCCAGACCCAGACTGCCATCAACACCATCGGCGCCCTGGTGGATGCGGGACGCTCGGTACTGGTCGTGGGCGACCGGCGGGCCAGCCTCACCGAAGTGTCGGCGCAGCTGGAGTCCCTGGGCCTGGAATCCATCCTGTTCCAGCTTTCCGGCACCGCCACCCCGCAGCAGCTCAAGGCCCAGCTGGTCCGCGCCATCGTGCGGAACGAAAAATCGCTTGAACCGCAGCTGGGGAACCTCCACAAGACCCTGACCGAGCACCGGCACGCCCTGATGGACCATGTGGCCTCCCTGCACAACGTGCGTCAGCGCTGGGGCTGCTCGCCGTACCAGGCCATGCAGTCGCTTGCCGAGCTGACCGCCATTCATCCGTCCCCGGCCACCACGGTGCGGCTGAAGCGTAGCGTGCTGGACAGCATCCGTGACCGCAACGAACTCGCGGGCAGGCTGCGCCGCGCCGCCGAGCTTGGCAGCTTCAGCCGGGCTTCCACCACCAGCCCATGGCACGGCGCCAGGCTCCTCACCCGCAAGGAGACTGAGGAAGCCCAGGAGCTGGCGCGCTCCGTGGCGGAGAACCTCCCGGTCCTGCGGGACCGCATGCACAGCGTGGCCGAGCACGCCGAGATCCGGCTGGGCACATCCTTTGCTGAATGGGGTGAACAGCTTGAGCTGCTTGTTGCCGTCCGCGAAAGCCTGGACAAATTCACCCCGGACATTTTCGACAGGCCCGTCCACGACCTGATTTCCGCCACGGCGTCCTCCGCATGGCGCCGGGAGCGGAACGTTGAGATGGCGTCCATGCAGCGTTCCCGGCTGCGGCGTGTGGCCAAGGAGTACGTCCGGCCCGGCGTCCACATTGCTGACCTCCACAGTTCGCTGGTGCTGGTGCAGGAGCAGCGGGCGCTCTGGTCCGGTTACGCCACCTCGCAGCGCCACCCGGCTGTTCCGTCCGGCCTCGCCGAAATGAACGTGATGTACCGTTCGCTGGACGGGGAGCTGACGCAGCTGGGGGAGGCCCTCCGGCACACCCGTGCCGGCGGCTCATTGGCCACCGCCCGCTACGAGGAACTCATGGAACGGCTTGAGCGGCTGGTCGCGGACACCCAGACGCTGAAAACCCTGCCGGAGCGGACGCTGCTCGTGGAAAACATGCGCGAGCACGGCCTGGGTGAACTTCTTGACGATCTGGCCGAGCGGGAGGTAGCCGCGCCGTGTGTGGGCGCCGAGCTCGAGCTCGCCTGGTGGCAGTCCGCCCTTGAAGCGATGATCAGCGGCGACGATTACCTGGCCATGTCCGACGGCGACGCCCTCCGGCAATTGGAGGCCGAATACCGGCTCGCCGACAATGCCCACATTGCCAGCGGTGCAGCGCGGCTTCGCTGGGATCTTTCCGAACGGTGGCAGGCGGCCCTGGCCGAACACCCGCGCCAGGCCCAGCTGCTGCGCAGCCTGCTCAAGGACGGCAGGGTGACCCTCGCCGCGCTGACAGCCCAGGCACCGGACCTTGTTCCCATGCTGGTTCCCGTCTGGTCGGTGAGCCCCTACCTGATGACCGGGCTTCTGCCGGCCGAACAGCGCTTTGATGCGGTGGTCATCCTGGATGCTGAGGCGACGTCGCTGCAGGCCGTCCTGCCGTCCATTGCGCGGGCGAAGCAGGTCATTGCCTTCGGTGACGCCAAAATCGCCAGCCCGCGGACCTTCACTGTTGGGGTGGAGCGCCTGGCCGTTGGCGAGGCACCGCACCAGCGGGTGGAAAGTGCCTTCTCTGCGCTCTCCGCGGTGTTGCCCGTGTGGCGGCTGAATTTTGTCTACCGTGCCGTGGACGAGGACCTGGTCCTGCAACTGAGCAAGAACTTCTACGACGACGGGCTCCGCCGGCTCCCCGAGGGCCAGGCCGCCACCGGCCTGGACCGCGCACTGACAGTGGAGTACCTGCCGGACGGGACCGGACTGCCGAGCGCCGACCACGAGGGTGTCGAGTCCGTGGTGGCCGAAGTGAACCGGGTGGTGCAGCTCGTGTTCGAACACGCGCGGCTGCGCTCCCGCACCTCGCTCGCCGTGGTCACCGCCAGCCTGCGCCACGCGGCCCGGATCGGTGAGTCCATCCGGCTGCAACTGCCCAACCACCCAACCCTCGCCGGGTTCTTCGGTGGCGGGCCGGAATCGTTCCGGGTGGTTGACCTCGAACGGGCACAGGGACTGGTGCGCGATCACATCATCTTCTCGCCCGGCTTCGGCCGTACCCCGCACGGCCGGGCGCTGCACAACTTCGGTCCGCTGTCTGCTGAGGGCGGCCGTGAGAAATTCGCGCTGGCTATGACGCGTGCCCGGCGGTCCATCCATGTCCTGACGTGCTTCCAGCCCGAAGACCTCGACCACACGCGGCTTTCCTATGGTGCCGTGGACTTCTATGAGCTCCTGAACCGTGAGATTGCGGGAAAGACGGACCTGGGAACCCCGGCGTCGCGGGCGGCTGCCAGCGAGCAGGCACTCGGGGCAGATCCACTGGTAGCCGATCTCGGTGACAGGCTGCGCGCCCGCGGCGCCCGGGTCTGGCACCAGTACGACGGTGTTATCGACGTGGTGGCGGCAGCCGACCCGCTGAGCACCATGGGCCAGGACGACGCGGATATCCCGTGGCCGGTAGCCATTGAATCCGACGGCACGGAGCATTACCGCACCATGACAGTCCGCGAGCGGAGCCGTCTCCGCCCGCAACTGCTGGAACGGATGGGCTGGCGTTACATGCCGCTCTGGACCATCGAAGTCTTCACGGACCCCTCCACGTGCGCTGACCGCATTGCAGGTTACCTGGGCCTGGAAAACGTCCTTCCACCCGGCCGCGGCAATGCCTCCGGAGGCTTTTTCGACGAGGACGCGGACCCCTTGACGACGGGGGCGGCACATCATGACATCAACGAACGCCAGGCTGCACGCCTGGACAGTGAGGAGGCTTCCGTGAGCCCACAGAACCCCGACCAGGGCGAAACTGACAGCAACGACCACCCGGACACCGAAGGCACCACGCAGTCGCCCGTACCCGGGGACCAGGAGGGCGGCACGGCAGCCGTCCTGCCGAACAAGGCTGCCGAGGACGATGCCAGGAACTGGGGCGATGATACCGACAACGATCACGACGCCTGGCTGAAGGAAAACAAGCCGCCGCACTGGGGATAAAGCCCACGGTTGAGACAAGCCGCGCTGCTTCACCCGGCTGGGCTGATTCACCCGGCTCCACTGTGTCACCCGACTGCTCCTGACGGCCCCACCAGGACAAAAAACAGCTTGCCCTGCGTGGACGCGCCAGCTAGGCGGGCAGCCTGGTCAGGTGCTGCCGCCACTACGATCAGCCCGTCGGTCTCGGCTGTGCCGAGCCACTGCCCGGTCTTGCCTCCCTGCCCTGAGGTCCAGAGGACAGGGACGGATGCGGCAAGCACCTCCGACGGAGAACTTTGATCGTAGCCGTTGGCGCCGGTCAGCACTACGTTGACCAACTGGCCCGGCGAGACCAGCTGGATCGAGGAAGGGTCTGCCATCCTCAAGGGCACTGCCGCGGAGCCGGGCGGCGAACCGGTGAGGAGGCCCGGCCCCAGCAGCTGGGAATCGGTCAGCAGCTGGCCCTTCCGCAAAGGGGCTGCCAGTTGCATTCCAGTAGCTTCCCCGGCGCCCGTTACGGTTCCGGGGTGCACCATCTGCGGCGGAATCTTCACCGGCATCAGGTCCGCTGCCGCCAGCGCTGTGCCCGCTGGCAGGTCCCGCGCTGCGGCCAGCGCCATCGCAGTGTCGGCAGGCGGGGGAGTGAGCTGGTGGACCGTTATGCCTGCAGCTGCGCACAGCAGGAGGGCGATGGCGAGGCGACGGTTCCGGTTCAGCCACGACACGAGTCTGTGGCTGCCGCCCCGGCCGGCAGGGCGGCGTGCGGAGAGCGGGCGGTGGCTCCCGCGTGCGGGCAGAACGGACCGGCGGCTGGGGCGGAAAAGGGTGGCGGGCATGGCACCCACGCTACGTTCGCGGGGCAGCGCCAGACAGCAGCAATGGTGCCTATGTGGACAACTCTCCCGGCGGCGTCGGACGCGTCCTTCCGGAGCGCGGAGGCACCAGCCTTAGCGCGGGCTGATCAGCCCGCGCCAGAGTGGGTGAAAGGTCAGCTGGCGGCGGCAGCAGCGGCGGGTGCCGGTGCAGCTGCCGGGGCGGGTGCCGCGGCCGGGGCAGCGGAAACGGTGCTTCCCTTGGCGTCCCGGGAGTCCGTCCGGTAGAAACCGGAGCCCTTGAACACCACACCAACGCTGTTGAACTTTTTGCGCAAGGCTCCCTGGCACTCCGGGCAGGACGTCAGGGTGCTGTCCGTGAACGACTGGAAAACGTCGAAGGCGTGGCCGCAATCCTTGCAGGCGTAGGCGTAAGTGGGCACTGATGCTCCTCCTCTTGGGCAAACGAGAGGTCCTGTGTTGCCGTGAACGGACGGGTCGTCCATTAGCAGTCGCAGGGCCTGAGTGCCAATTCTATCACCCCCGGCGCGTGGCCCTCCAGAGTGCCGCGGGGCGCCCCTCAGGAAGGGACGGTAAGTGCCACCAGGCCTGAGGGGGTCAATGCCAAAGGGATCTTCCGGTCAAACTCTTCGGCGGGAATTGTTCCGGCGGGCAGCACTTCGGATTCAAAGACGATAGCGGCCAGCGGGATGTCCAGCCCCCTGCTGTCCAGGGAGCCCAGCAGGACATCGTAATAGCCGCCACCCTGGCCGATCCGGTTCCCGCTGCGGTCCAGCGCGGTGGCAGGGATGAAGAGCCCCGCCACGGAGGCCAGGATGTCGTGGTCGTGGCGGGTGCCGGCGGGTTCCATGACGGGGGCGTAGCGGCTTCGGACCAACTCGGCTTCCGGGGCCCAATGTGCCCAGCTGAGCCGCCGGCCCGGCTCGCAGACAGGGAGCAGGACGGTGTGGCCGTGGCGGTGGAGTTCGCGGATCAGGGGCAGGGTGGGAGGCTCGGGTTCCACCCCAAAGTAGGCGCAAAAGGTCGACGGCGTTCCACCCGTCAGCTGATTGGCCCAGGCGGCGCCGTGGGCCGCAAGGGCGGCACCTGCCTCATCGCGCTGGTCAGGGTTGGTCGCGGTGCGGCGCTCGCGATGGAGCGCACGGATGCCGGCCTTTGCCGCCCTGTCGCCGTCGGACATGCCGTTCCCTCTTTCCTATGCCGGCGCCGCCGTGCCAACCGGGGGTGCGCTGATGCAGTGTGCCAGGTTTGGGTGGCCAACAATTATTGAATGACCAGCCCCTCCGTTAGATTAGTCCAGTGACTACCTCTCAGCAGACTGTACGCAAGGCCGTAATTCCCGCCGCAGGGCTCGGAACCAGGTTCCTGCCAGCCACAAAGGCGATGCCAAAGGAAATGCTCCCGGTGGTGGACAAGCCAGCCATCCAGTACGTGGTTGAAGAGGCCGTCAATGTTGGTCTCAACGACATCCTGATGATCACAGGCCGCAACAAGCGCGCCCTGGAGGACCACTTCGACAGGGTTCCCTCACTGGAGGACACCCTCGAAGCCAAGGGTGACCTGGCCAAGCTTGAGTCGATTCAGGCAGCAAGCAACCTCGGCGACATCCACTATGTGCGGCAGGGCGATCCCAACGGCCTGGGCCACGCTGTCCTTCGTGCAAAGCAGCACGTGGGCCGCGAGCCCTTTGCTGTCCTGCTCGGCGACGACCTGATCGATGCCCGGGACGAACTCCTCAGCACCATGATTGAAGTCCAGGCCAAGACTGGCGGATCCGTGGTGGCCCTCATTGAGGTTGAGCCCTCCCAGATCAGTGCATACGGCTGCGCGGACGTTCAGGCCATCGACGGCGAAGGGTTCGTCAGGATCAACAAGCTCGTCGAAAAGCCTGACGCGGATGAGGCACCCTCCAACCTCGCAGTCATTGGCCGCTACGTTCTCCACCCTGAAGTTTTCGAGGTGCTTGAGCGGACCGGTCCAGGCCGCGGCGGTGAAATCCAGCTGACCGACGCGCTGCAGGAACTGGCAGCCGGAAGCGGTGAAGGCTACGGCGTTTATGGAGTGGTCTTCCGCGGCCGCCGTTACGATACGGGCGACAAACTCAGCTACCTTAAAGCCTGCGTCCAGCTTGCCATTGACAGCGACGACCTCGGCCCGGGCCTGCGCGACTGGCTCCCGAGCTTCACTGCCGGCCTCACTAAATAGCTGCCGTGCGTTCCGGACCCGTCTGGCCCACAACCCTGGAATGCGGTGACCTGGTCCTGCGTCCCATCAGGTACCGGGACAAGAGGGAATGGACAGAGGTCCGGTCACGCAACCGGGACTGGCTGGCACCATGGGAAGCTTCCAACCCGGCTCCCGGCGGGGTGCTTCCGGATTACCGGCAAATGGTTCGGTCCCTAAAAATTCAGGCCGCCCAGGGCACCGCCTTGCCGTTTCTTATCACCGAACGCACGCCGCGCTCGGCGTCACCGGTCATCGTGGGCCAGCTGACTGTCTCATCGATTGTGTGGGGCTCCGCCATGATGGCAACGCTGGGGTATTGGGTTGACCAGGCCCGGGCAGGTCATGGCATTGCGCCCACAGCCGTGGCCCTGGCCACGGATCACTGCTTCCAGGCGCTGGGCCTGCACCGGATGGAGATCAACATCCGGCCTGAGAATGGTCCCAGCCTGCGGGTGGTTGAAAAGCTGGGTTTCCGCGACGAAGGCTACCGGCCGCGCTTCCTTCATATCAATGGGGAATGGGCTGATCACAGGTCTTTTGCCCTGACGGCGGAAGAAGTGCCGGAGGGGTTGCTGAACCGGTGGCTTGCAGCCCGGTCCTGACCTGCAAGGGCCCTTCCCGAGTCATAAATCCATTGATTTGCCACGTTGCCCGCGACACACCGAGGCTAATGCCGCAGCGGCCGGTCGAATGCTCATACGGTTTTGATTGTGGACATCCCCCTCAGCAGCTCAGTGATCCTTGTGGTTGCCGTCGTGCTCTGGATCGTATGGGTAGCGCCGTACGTCCTGCGAAACCGCCGGCACCAGGCCCAGGCCGCCGGCGAGTATTTCGCGGACGTCCCAGCTGTTGAATCATCGGACCCGAGAGCCGGGACGGTCATGAACATCACCGCCCAGCAGGAGAAAGCCATGGATATCAGGAAGAGCCCAGGAACCGCAGCCGAAACAGCCGGCCGTGCGACGACAGGCGGGTTCCGGATCCGATATGGCCGAACTGGCATCGCCCTCGTTGGAGTTGTCGCACTGCTGACTGCCTTTGTGTCGGGCGTTCTGCTGCTCTTCGGACTTGGGGCGGCATGGCTGCCCGTCACCGGGCTGGCCATTACTGTTTTTGCCGTGGCGTTGCTGCGTTTCCTGGCTGTGCGTGACCGCAAGGCCAAAATGAACGCCGCCTTCCGCGCCGCGATGAGCGCTCCCGTGCGCCGCCAGTCTCCTGTCACGCCGGCCGTGGCCACGCCACAGCCGGCCGCCCGGCCGGAAAGCCGGCTCTTCGACGCTGAAGCGCACCAGCCCAAGCCAAAACCCCTGACCGCCATGGAACTCCGGGAAGCGGCTTTGGCTGTCGCTGTTGCGGCGGGGGACACCAGCGCTGCAGCCGCCGAAAAGCCTGCTGAAACTACGTGGGAACCTGTTGACGTGCCGAAGCCCGTCTACGTCGAGGCCGCGAAGGCCGAGCGTCCGGCGCCCCGGCCGCTTGACCTGCCTGAAGCGCCGAAGGCCACGGGCAAGCCGTCCCTGAAGCAGGGCGCACCGGCAACCGCACCGGCTGCCGCACCTGCCGACAAGCCCCTGACGAAGGCGCAGAGCGCCCTCAGCAACCTCGACGACGTCCTGCAGCGCCGTCGCGCCTGATTCTCAATTGGTAATGGGCAGGGAATATTTGTAGCCTAAGTTCAACCGGCCCTGCCGTTCCTTCCGGGACTCAGGCTGTTCCGGGGCTATAGCTCAGTTGGTAGAGCGCTTCGTTCGCATCGAAGAGGTCAGGAGTTCGAATCTCCTTAGCTCCACAAAGTCCTTGCGTCACCCCGGGGTGGCGCACAAACAGCGGGGCCACCCGGAGGTGTCCCCGCTGTAAATGCCGGCGAGTGCCGGCGCATTGAGTTGCTGCGTACGCCGTTGTCAGTGGCGGCCACGCTTTTGCTTCTCGGAGTCAACAACTTGGACAGCGGTGGCCAGGGTGCCATCTGCCAGACTTCCCCAGGCGTACACGATCGTGTTTTTGCCGCCCTCAACCGTGAAGTCGGCCGGCCCGATGACCGGGGCGGTGGTCCCCGCTGCGGCGACGGAAGCTGAAACTGTTCCGGCCTTCAGCTTCAGGGTGGCCTCGTCAGGATTGCTGAGCCCCTCAATTACTGCCGTATCACCGGCGAGGACGTCGACTGCCGGGGCTGCGGCTATGTGCCTGACCGTCAGCTTGCCTTTGTTGTCGTTGCGGGGAGCCCTAGTGTCGTTAGTGAAGAGCGTGGCTGTGGGGGCGCCGTCAGCGTCGAGGTGGGCTGCCGCGGTGTAGTTCTTGCCCTCATCGAGTTCAACGGTGACCGGTCCGATCGCCGGGTTGTCGGCGCTGGTGGCGTCCGAGGCGGTGATGGCGATCTCGTACTCACCGGCTTCGAGTTCCAGCGGACCGGCCAGGTCCCCGGGCTTGAAGTTGTCGAGTGTGAGGTTGCCGTCCACCCAGACATCCACGATCAGGCCGGGCACACCGTGGAGGACCGAGAGCTTGGCGGGGTCATCGCCGTGGTGGTGCCAGCCGCCGGCCTGGGCTGGAGCAGCGAAGGCCAGTGCGGCCGCGAGCGACAGTGCTCCGGCGGCGTAGGTTGTTTTGCGCATTTCAAACTCCTCATAGGGACGCCCGGGGGACGGGCTGTGCTTGTGCTGACACCTGTACTACCGGCGGAGCGCCCCTTGTGGATGCACGTCGTGAAGTCTTTTTTGGCGGAACATTGTTGGCCCGCCAACCAGAAGATCTTGCCGCGGTTTATGACAGGTACTTCAGCAGCAGGTCTGTGGTCTGGCGGCTGCATCGCGTGATCCGGGGGAGATGGTCCGCCGCAAGCCGGGGCAGCAGCCTCTCCGGTTCAGCGTGGCGGGTGTCGAGCCGGATGGAACGCTCCAGCCCCGCCGCAAGGTCCGCCAGGCGTTCGGCCCCGACCATCTGGCTGGAGGTTTTGAGGCTGAGCACAGCATCCAGGGCGCCGCTCAGGTCCCCGGTAGTCAGGGCAAGCCGGAGTTTCTGGAGCCGGGTTGGCAGGAGAGCGATGAAATTGTGGATGAACACCTTCCACACTCCGCCATCGTCATCGAGCCCCTCCCGCAGCCTGTCCAAAACCGCGGGGTCCAGCAGTGGCAAGGCATTGCCGCCCATAATCCATCCCGAGAATCGTTTTCACCGTCAACGTCCCCCAGGACTTTTTATTGACGATACGAGGCAGGGCGGGTGAGCGCACGAGTAGCCGGTACTCGAATTTCCCGCAGCCACGCCTCCGGCTCATTGCACAGCCGGAGGTGTGGCTGCCGGGCTTGGTCCGGCGTCCCGGCACAGTGCCGGAGGCGGGGCAACGGACATTCCGGGCTGACAGTTACCGGAGCGGGTCGAAGGGGCGGATCTGCTCAGGAATGTGGCCGGTGGCGATCTGCTCGGCCAGCAGCTTGCCGGTGGCCGGACCAAGCACGATGCCCCACATTCCGTGACCGCCGGCAACGTAAACACCGGGGGAGCGGGTGGCGCCGACAACCGGCAGCCCGTCGGGAGTGACGGGGCGCGCGCCCACCCAAATGTCCTCCAGGTTCTCCAGGTCCATGTTGGTGAACAGCGGCCGGACCGAAGCCAGGATGGCATCGATGCGTCCCGTCTGCAGTGGCTCGTCCGGGCCGCGGAACTCCATGGTGCCGGCAATCCGAAGCCGCCCCTGATATGGCGTGCACGCTACGCGGCGGGCGGGGAAATAGATGGGGAACTCGGCGGGATGGTCGGTCGCGACGCTGAAGGAATAGCCACGTCCGGCCTGGATCATGGTCTTCACTCCGAGCGGTTTGGCCAGCGCCGGAAGCCAGGCACCGGTGGCCAGCACCACGACGTCGGCGTTAACCGGTTCCTGCCCGTAACTCTCCACGGAAATCCCGTTCGGGCCGTGACGCAGTGATCGTACGTCCATTCCGCTCAGGATCCTTCCACCCCGGGCCCGCACGGCATCTGCCAGCGCCTGAACGAATGGCCCGGGTTCGATGAAGCGCTGTTCGTCCATCTCGTAGACCGTTGAGACGCCGGCCGAGAGCTGGGGCACCTTGACTTGCGGGTTGTCCAGCCGTGTAAGGGGTACCCTCTGGCCGGCTTTCTCCACCTGCTGGATCTCGTGGATGAACGGCCCGCTTTCTTTTTCTCCCTCGAATCCGATGATGAAGGGTCCCTTGCGGGTCCATGCGTCCACGCCGCTGGAAGTCAGTTCATCGAACGCGTCCAAGGCCATCCGGTCGATCGGCGTCAGGGCTGCCATGGCCTTCCTCCAGGCCTTAGCAGTGGCATGGAGGCCGAAGCGGGCCAGGAATGCCCACAACTTCGGATCCAGCCGGGCCGGGATGTGCAGCGGGGCAGTGGCATCGAGCAGCGCCTTCGGGGCATAGGACCACAGTGTCGGATCCGCGAGCGGCATGGCCATGCCCGGCGTGAGCCAGCCGGCGTTGCCCCACGAAGCGCCGGCGCCGACGCCGGAGCGATCCAGGACTGTCACCTCGATGCCGCGTTCCTGCAGATGCCAGGCCGTAGCCAGGCCAACCATTCCAGCACCGGCAACGACGGCGGTGCGCGGCGACTGTGCGCGTGAATACATTCGACTCTCCCTCACCATGACTTATGCCACCTGGCATTGGCACCAGTGTGAAGAATATTAAAACGAAGCTCAATTGATTCGGCGATGATTCTAAGGAATGGTTGCTTATGCCAATTGATTCAAATACTGGCGGAGTTTTGACTCGTGGTCCGAATAACGCTCGGCCTTCCGTGCTGGACGAAACGGACCACCTCATCGTCCAGATGCTGCAGGCCGACGCGCGGACGCCGAACAACGCCGTTGCCGCGGCAGCCGGCATCGCCCCCTCCACATGCCACGGCCGCATCCGCTCCCTTCAGGAGCGGGGCGTCATCCGTGGGTTCCATGCGGACGTGGATCCGGCGGCGGTAGGGCGCGGACTTCAGGCCCTGATCGCCATCCGGCTGCAGGCCCACGCGCGGGCCAACCTGACCAGGTTCGAAAACTACCTGGCCGGACTCCCCGCGGTGGAGAGCATCTTCTTCGTCACCGGGGACCGGGACTTCCTCATCCATGTCGCCGTCGCGGATTCAGCCGCGCTCCGTACACTGGTGGCCGACAACCTCAGCCTCAGGCCGGAAGTGGCCGGCACGAATACCACCGTGATCTTTGAATACTTGCGACGCGCCGACAGTTCCCTCACTGCTTGAGAGCATGGAGTAGCTGGCCGCTGCACCACGTGCAGTGTCAGGATTGAAGCCCACGCGCAGGCCAAAGGAGGCCCGGACATGACCGACCTGACAGCAGCGGCACCCGAAACCGGCTACGCCCGGGTCAACGGGCTCCAGATGTACTACGAGCTGCACGGCGAGGGCGGTACCCCGCTGTTGCTCCTGCACGGCGGGCTCTTCGACATCGGGCAGCAGTTCGGCTCTCTCATCCCGAGCCTTTCGGAGGGTCGGCGGGTCATCGCCACGGACTTCCAAGGGCACGGACGCACCAACGACATCGATCGGCCGCTGGGAACTCACCACCTGGCGTCCGATGTCATTGGGCTTCTTGGGCACCTTGGTGTCGACAACGTGGACGTGTTCGGCTTCAGCATCGGCGGTGCGGTCGCTCTGGACCTGGCGATCAACCACCCGGAACTCGTGCGGAAGCTCATCGTGTCGTCCGTGTCGTTCCGGCCGGAGGGGGAGCGCGGCGGAAATGCTGAAGCGGTGGCGGAGATGACGGTGGATATGATCGCGGGCACACCGATGGAAGGACGCTATCTCGCCGTGTCGCCGCACCCCGATCGCGGGCACCTGCAGGGCCTGCTCGACAAACTCGCCCGCTACGGGGCGGGTGAAAGCGGATGGAGCGACGACGAGATCCGCGGGATCGCCGCACCGACGCTCATTACCGTGGGTGACTGTGACATGGTCAGGCTCGACCACGCAGTAAAGTTTCTCCAACTGCGCGGTGGAGACGTGAACGGCGACTTCGAGGGTGTGCCCGCATCGCAGCTGGCAGTTTTCCCGGGCACAACGCACTTCTTCGGGCTTGCGCGGACCGGCCTCGTACGCGACGTCGTCATCACGTTCCTGGATGCGCCCCCGCCCACCGGCTGGGCCGATCGGTGACGCGTGCCGGTCCGAAGTTCCGCCGCCCGGAACCAAGCCTTGCGGTCTTAGGAAAGAATTCAGCCACAGTTTATCCATCGGATGGAGTTTTGACGCTGCCGCAGCATAGGATGGGCCCGTCTCATACATCAAATTAACTGGGGGAACCTTGAGCTATCCGCAATACCCGCAACAGCAGACGCCGCCGCAGACCATGCCAGCCGGCGAGCCGCCTCTCTGGGCACCGCACTACGGTGCATCGTTCCCGGTAGCCGCCAAGCGCTTCTTCACGAAGTACGCTACGTTCTCAGGCCGGGCGAGCAGAAGCGAATACTGGTGGTGGACCCTGGCCGCAGTCGCCGTCAGCATCGTCCTGAACATCATCATCGGATTGGGCACAACCACTTCGAGCCTCAGCAGCACCCCGGACTTCGGCCCGGCTGCCATCTTCGGATACGTACTGCTGGGAATCTGGGGCCTGGCCACGCTGGTTCCCTCACTGGCGCTGTCAGTGCGCAGGCTGCACGACGGAAACTTCAGTGGCTGGCTGCTCCTGCTTCTGCTGATCCCCTTCCTGGGTGCGATTGCCGTCCTGGTTTTCATGATTCTGCCGTCCAACCCGGCCGGACAGCGGTTCGACCGGCCCGCCGGCTACTAAGGGCACTGCCGGTCCAGCCATTGCTGGCACCATTAAGCAACGCCAAAGGGCCCGTCATATGACGGGCCCTTTGTGCTGCGCGCTGAGGGCCGATGGCAGGAACGTGCGGTCGGGCCAGGGCGGGCACCGGTTTCATGAGAGAGTGGATGCGGCCGAATCGCTGGCCTGCCGCCACTAACAAGACTGGATTGGACAGCACCGATGAGTTTGATCCGGCTGAATGACGTCAACGTCAGCTTCGACAACACCCAGGTACTCCGCGAAGCCTTCTTCAAACTTGAGGCCGGAGACAGGGTGGGGCTGATCGGGAAGAACGGATCCGGCAAGTCCACCATCCTCAAGCTGATCCAGGGCCAGGTTGCCCCCGATGCCGGAACGGTCGCCGTCGAGCTCGGAACCAGGACAGCCTACTTTTCCCAGTTCTCGGAGCTCAACGGCGAATCCACCATCCTGGAGGTCCTGGACGGACTATTCGCCCACGTCAAGCAGATCGAAGCCGAGCTGGCCCATATTGACGCAACCATCGCCGCTGACTCCTCCGACGCCGCCCGCCTGGATGAGCTGATCCACCGCCAGTCAGAGCTCTTTGAGGCCATGGACCGGCTCGATGGCTGGGACTACGCCCGCAGCATCGACAAAGTCCTGACTACCCTGGGATTCAGCGACCACCACCGCACCTGCGCCATCGACGAACTGTCCGGCGGCTGGCGCAACCGGGCCGCCCTGGCAAAGATCCTGCTCGAAGCCCCGGACGTGCTGCTGCTGGATGAACCCACGAACTACCTGGACGTGGCCGGCGTCGAATGGCTGGAAGGGTGGTTCCGGACGTTTAAGGGTGCCGCGATCATCGTCTCGCATGACCGGAAGTTCCTGGACTCCGTTGTCACCCGGATCATCGAGGTGGAGAACTTCCACCTGCATGAGTACCCGGGGAATTTTGCCGAGTACGTGGTGGCCAAGCAGTTCCGGCTCAAGAGCCTTGAGAGCCAGTTTGTGCATGAGTCCGAACTGCTTGCCTTCGAGGCAGAGGGCATTTCCGACCGCCGCGAGGCAGCCAAGGCAGCCGGCAAGGGACTGGCAAACCAGCTTGCCAGGATCAAGAAGAGCAGGACGCCCCGGCCCGTTGACCAGATCATCACGGAGATCTATGGAGGCCTCTACGTCAAAGACGTCCTGTGCCGCGTGGAATCACTGAGTAAGGCCTACGGCGGCAGGACACTGTTCAGCGGCCTCAGTTTCGAAATCGGGCGGGGCCACCGGATCGCCGTCATCGGGGCCAACGGCAGCGGCAAGACCACACTGCTCCGCGCGCTGACGGGCGAGGAACCGGCAGACTCGGGCACCGTGGCATGGGCCAAAGGGGCGGGAATGGTCTCCTACAACCAGGTCCTGGCCGAACTGGACGACGCCGATACAGTCACCCATGCGGTCAACGCGATGCCGGACAGCCTGGCCCTGACGGCGACGAAAAAGTCCGTCAACAGGTTCCTGGCGATGTTCCAGTTCTCCGAAGCAGACCTCAAGCAGCGGATCGGCAACCTTTCGGGTGGCCAGCGTGCCCGGGTGGCCATGGCCCAGTGCTTGCTTTCAGGCGCCTCCGTGCTCCTGCTTGATGAGCCCACCAACCACCTCGACCTCTCCAGCACCCAGGTTATGGAGCGCGCACTGCTGCATTTCCCGGGCGCGGTGGTGGTGGTCAGTCACGACCGCTTCTTCACGGACAAGATTGCCAACCGCCGGCTTGTCTTCAGTGCTGCCGAGTCGGGGCACGGCGCCGTCGCCCTGCAGGCCAGCTGACTCCTGGAGTCCAGCCGGGTCAGAGCCAGCCCTTCTTCTTGAAGATGATGTACATCAGGGCGGCGGTACCTGCCATCAGGCCGATGGCGAAGGGGTAGCCGGCAGTCCAGTGGAGTTCGGGCATGTGTTCGAAATTCATACCATATATCCCCGCCACAATGGACGGCGCGAAGAAGATCGCCGCCCAGGACGAGATCTTCTTGACCTGTTCGTTTTGTTCAGCGCCGGCCTCGTTCTGGCGGTTGGCAGTCAGCGTCCCGTCCAGTGTGAGGGCGTTCTGAAGCAGGTCGCGGAAGGAGTCGGCACGGGAAATGACCCGGGCCACGTGGTCCTCCACGTCCCGCAGGCTGTGTTGCAGCTCGGAATTCACCCCATACTTTTCGAAGCCGCGCTTAAGTTGGTGCATCATCTCCGGCAGGGGATGGATGGCGCGCTGGAACTGGATGACTTCACGCGCAAGTTCATAGATCCGGCGTGAGACTGTGCTGTCGCCGCTGAACAGTTGGTCTTCAATCTCGTCGATATCGTTTTCCAGCCCGGCAACAACCGGCGCGTAGTCATCCACCACCATGTCCAGCAGGGCATACAGGACGGCTTCGGGACCGTGCCGGAGCAGGTCCGGGCGGTCTTCCAGACGGCGCCGCACCCGGGCCACCCCTGCCGTTTCGGCATGGCGGATGGTGACGACATAGTTCTTGCCGGTGAAGATGTGCAGCTCCCCGAACTCCACGGTTTCGGTCGCATCCAGGTACCGGGCCGGACGGAGAACGGTGAACAGGTGGTCCGGATAGCGCTCCAGCTTGGGGCGCTGGTGCGCTGAAATGGCGTCCTCCACCGCGAGGTCATGCAGTCCGAATTCGGCGGCGACCGCTGCCATCTCCGTCGCCGTGGGCCTGTATAGCCCGATCCATGCCATCCCGCCATGGTGGGCGAGCACCTCGAAGGTCTGTTCGAGATTCTCCGGTTCAGCACTGCGGACGCCATCCACGTATACGGCGTTATCGATGATGGTCACGTCAGGACATGGCTCCGATAATGGCACCGGCCACCGTCATGGCGAGCACGTCGTGCCCGGAATCAATAAACGTAACGGCCGCTGGCCTTCCGGCGAACCCGTTGTGGATGACATGGCCGCCGGCGCGGAACACCAGTGCCAGCACCAGGGCGAAAAAGCCGCCTGCCACGGCAGTGTCCAGTCCGAGCTTGCTGATCAGGACAGCAAGCAGGACTGCGGTCAGCGCGGCGGCCACCATCATGGGAACCCAGATTCCCGGGCCGCCCTCGATGTTCTTGAGGTCCTCTTCAGTCTTGCCAATGGCTGCCATCCACCGTTTACCAAGGACTGCAGGCATGTACCAGACAAAGCCGATGAGCATGGTCGAAACGAAGGCTAAAAGTACGGCGAGCCAGTTGATCTGTGAGATGTGTGAGAGCCAATCCATCCTCGAATCCTAGCCTTTGCCCGGTACAGCCTGAGCGAGGCGGCTGATGAGCGGCTCGGTCCGGTAGGGAATGTGCGTGTGGAGCGCCAGCACCGTCTCGGTCCGGATAACACCCTTGATGCGGAGGATCTGGCGGAGCGCGGACTGCAGGTTATGCGTGTCGGTGGCCACCACCCGGCACCAGACGTCGCCCCTGCCGGAAATCTCGTGAACCTCCAAAACCTGCGGCAGCAGGCGGAGGGCCGCCACCACTCCGTCCAGCTCCCGGTGGGTCACCTCGATGGTGACGAACGCGACGACGTCGTAGCCCACCGCCGCGAGATCCACCTCGCGTCCGCCGCTGTGGAGTAAGCCGGCGCGGAGCAGGCGCCTGACGCGCGACTGCGCTGTGTTGCGGGCTATGCCCAGCGCCTCGGCGATCTCACCGATCTGTATGCGGGGATCGCGGATGAGTCCCAGCAGGATCTTCAGATCAGTGGAGTCCAGACTATTCAAATTGTTGCTTTCGGCTAGCAGTGCTCTAACTTCTTGACTGTTTTGCTCAATTCTTTCATAAGGAACAGCTCCATCCAGCAGGATTGGCCCAGAATTTGGTTATCCCTATTTACCCCCGGAGCGGCGTCCCACAAGGAGTTTCCCGTTCCGGCAGATGCCAAGGCAGAGCGAATGACAGTCTTCAGTGAACTCCGCATGCGCCCGGTTACCGCCGGTCGCCGGGGCTGGAACGCATCCACCACCGCACGGCTGGTGATGGCCGGCGCCGTCATCTCCCTGCTGCTGGTGGGTGCAAACCTGGCCACACCCCTCTATCCGCTGCTCCAGGCAAACCTGGGACTCTCACCGCTCGGGGTTACGGCGGCGTTTGCCAGCTATGTCCTGGCACTGGTGGCCACGCTGATGCTGGCCGGCCACTGGTCGGACCATATCGGCAGGCGGGCCGCCCTTATCCTGGCCGTCCTCGCAGGCCTGGCAGGAGGCTGGGTGTTCTCACAGGCGGAGACCCTCCTGGCGCTATCGGCCGGCCGGGCGATGCAGGGTGTAGCAGTCGCCCTGGCCACCGGCGCCAGTGCTGCCGCGCTGCGGGAGCTGCTGCCGTCCCGCCCGGAATGGGCGTCCCGTTTTACGCTGCTGGCGACGGCAGGCGGCGTGGCGGCAGGCCCCGTCATCGGCGGCCTGCTTTCCCTGCTGCCGGGACCCACCACCGCGCCGTACTACGTTCACTCGGTGGTGCTGGCCGGAATGCTTGTGCCGCTGTTCCTGTTGAACGCCCGGCCTGCCATCAGGCCACCTGCCGGACCGCGGCCCATCCTGGTCCTGGCTCCACGCCGGCCATCGGTGTCCACTGAGGCCCGGGGCGCGTTCTGGCTTGCAGCCGGTGTCGGCTTCCTGAGCTTCTCCGTATTTGGTTTCTGCCTGTCGCTGGCACCCGGCTACTTTGCCCAGATCGTGGATACGGGCTCGCGTCCGGTGATCGGCGCCCTGGCAGGGATGACGCTCGGGGCTTCGGCGCTGAGCCAGCTGATGGCGGTGCGGGGCCGCTTCGTGGTTCCGGCCGGTCTGGCGGTCCTGGGTATCTCCGTCCTGCTGCTGGCGGCAGCAGCGTCGTGGCACAGCCTGCCGCTGCTGGTGGCGGCCAGCGTCTGTGCCGGCCTGGGGCAGGGTGTCGCCTTTCGCACTGTTTTCAACGACGTGGCGGCCAAGGTGGAGGTTTCGCACCATGCGCAGGTCATCAGCACGGTCTACGTCATCACGTACCTGGGCAGCGCGGTACCGGTCATCGGGCTGGGATGGGCAACCTCAGCGTTCGGGCTGCAGGCAGCGGTGTTGGGCTTTGTCCTGGTGTGCTGTGCAGCGGCGCTGACGCTCGCCGCCCTCACCTTCAGGACCGCGCGGCGCCAGCGGACTGCCTAGCGGAGTTCTGCCCGGGTGCGGCTCCTACTCCGGCAGCGGGCCGTGGTTGCCCTGGATGTGCTCGAAGACGAGGGTGGTTTCGGTGTGGCCCACCACGGGGTCGGTGGCGAGGTTGTCGAGCACCCAGTCCCTCAGGTCCTCGGTGCTTCCGACGGCGATATGCAGCAGGTAGTCCACGGAACCTGATGTGTGGAACGTGGAGAGAACCGCTGGCAGGTGCGGCACGCGTGCGGTAAAACGATCGATCTGGTCCCGGTCGTGGGCCCGGAGCCGGACAGCCACGAGGGCCTGGACCGACCTGCCGATTGCCGAGAGGCTGAGCTTGGCTTCAAAGCCCTGCACGATGCCGCGCTCGGACAGGGCGCGGGTCCGCATCAGCGCGGTGGACGGGGCGATGCCCACCAGTTCAGCGAGCTGTTTGTTAGAGATCCTGGCATCGTCCACCAGGGCGGCCAGAAGCCGCTCATCAATGGCGTCCAGCGGTTCGAAGTGGCTGCCCGGCCGGATGTTTTTGGGGTTGGTGCTCATGGGATCTCCTCACGTGTCCTTGAGTTCATCCTAGACGCCTGATTCCGTCCCATCACCTCCGCTCGAGCCGTTTGGCCGAATAATCGCCACGGGCAGGGCCGGTTTCCTGGCGGATTGTTCTGCGGGTGAGCATTTCGTGACCAGCCGCGGCTCTGCACCGGAGTTCGTCAGAGCGGGGCGGGCGTCTCACTTTTCCTGGAGGGATGTACGACGGCGACTGTCACCGCCGTGATGCCTGCCAGGGCCACGATGGCCAGGCCGAGTGCCGTCCAGCCCCAGGCCTGGAAAACAAGGCCGCCGGCCCAGCCGATGACACTTGAGCCCAGGTAGTACGCAAGGTTGTACAGGGATGCCGCCTGGGCGCGGCCGGTTGTGGCAATGCTCCCGGTCCAGCCTGACCCGATGCTGTGGGCGGCAAAGAACCCACCGGTGAAGATCACCAGGCCTGCCAGGATCAGGGCGAGCAACTGCGTGAGCGTCAGGGCCAGACCCGCCGCCATCAGGATGAGACCCGCCAGCAGGACGGTCCGCCGGCCAAAGCGTGCCGTCAGGCCGCCCGCCCACCGCGAGGTAAGGGTTCCCGACAGGTAGGCGAGGAAGATGAGGCTGATCAGGGTTGCCGGCAGCAGAAAGGGTTCGGCGGACAGACGGAAGCCCAGGTAGTTATAGACAGCCACAAAGCCGCCCATCATCAGGAATGCCTGGATGTAGAGGGCCAAGAGCCGGGGGTTGCGCAGGTGGCCGCCGAGCGTGGCGAAGGCGCCGCGGAGCCCGGCAGCTTTTGTGGCGGTGAACCCTCTGGCCTTGGGAATCAGGATCAGGAAAAGTACGGCAGATACCGTTGCCAGCAGGGACACTGCCAGGGCGGCCGTCCGCCAGCCCCACAGCTCACCTGCCGGGCCTGCCACGAGCCTGCCGGCTAATCCGCCCAGGGTGGTGCCGGCAACGTAGCTGCCGGCCGCCATGGCAGCATGCGCGCGGTTCACTTCCTCGTTCAGGTAGGCGATGGCGATCGCCGGGATTCCGCCCAGGGCCATTCCCTCCAGCAGCCGGAGGGCGAGCAGCATGCCGAAACTGGGGGCCAGCGGGACCACGAGTCCCAGAACTGTTGCTGCCGATATGCCCCAGGTCATGGCTTTGACCCGGCCTATCCTGTCCGCAAGGAAGGACCAGGGAATGACGGTGACTGCCAGGCCTACTGTGGCGAGCGAGATGGTCAGCGCTGCCTCTGCCGCCGTGATGTGGAGATCGGTGGCAATGAGTGGCAGGACCGCCTGGGTGGAGTACAACTGGGCGAACGTCGCTACCCCCGCGAAGGCCAGCCCGGCCAGGATCTTGCCGTAGGCGGCGGAGCCTTTGGGGTGGCCTTCCCAGCTGTTCCGGTGGACCGCGTTGGAACCCGGGGCGGCGGCATTAAGTGGCATACCTCAAGGGTAGGCAGTTCCAATCCATGCTTCCAATGCATACTTTAGGTACAATTGATAGCAAATACGGAACGTTTTGCATTGAGCGCCGGAAGGGTGGACGCATGCTTACCGATCATCAGCGGTTAGCCAGGCTCCTGCCGTTGCTGCCCATCCTTGCCGAGCTGGGCCGCACGCAGCACGTCACAGAAACGGCCGAACTGCTCGGAGTACCCCAGTCCACGGTGAGCAGGGCGCTGTCCAGGGCAAGCGCCGTCGTCGGAACTGAATTGCTCATCCGGGACGGACGGGGCGTGCGCCTTACTGCAGCCGCCCGGACCCTGCTGCCTTACATCGACTCGGCCCTGACGGAATTCCAGGCCGGGCTGGACCTCGTCCGGCACGAATCGGACGTCGTGCGGGGGAAGGTCTCCGTGTCCTTTCAGCACACCTTCGGCGAGGCCACCCTGCCGCTGCTCATCAGCGCCTTCCGCAGCCGCCATCCGGAAGCGGGCTTCACCCTCCGGCAGGGGTCCCGCGATGCCTGCCTCGCGGAACTTGCGTCGGGACAGTCGGACCTTGTGCTGACGGCCCCTGTGTCTGCGGCCAGCGGCACCATAGCCTCCGCGGCACTGTACCGGGAGCCGCTCCGCCTGGTGGTGCACCATGGCCACCCCCTGGCAGGCCGGAAAAAGGCGGGGCTCCAGGACATCCGCCGGGATCCCTTCGTGGCGCTGGAGCCGGGATACGGCATGCGGTCGCTGACCGACGCGCTGTTCCGTGAAGCCGGATTCCGCCCCAGGATCGCTTTCGAAAGCCAGGACACCCACACCGCCCGCGGCCTCGTTTCCGCGGGGCTTGGCGTCAGCATCCTGCCACCCGGCGGCAACGGGCCGGGGCGTCATGTCAGCCCCGAGACGGGAAATCTTGGCTGGGTTGAGGTTGCCTTGGAATCGGGCCTGGCGTACCGCGAAATCGGGCTCGGGTGGCGCCGCCGGAAGCCAGGTCCGGATGCGGAACCTGATCCCGTGAGGCATTTCCGGGAGCTGGTCCTGCAGGAAGGGCCCGGGCTGCTGGCAGGCCTGGTGGCAGCGCGCTCGCAGGTTGCCGGGCGCGTGGGACACGGCGACGGCCTTTCAGTAGGCTGAGGACGTGACTGATACCGAGCACTCCCAGGCCTCATCTTCCGGAATCCAGCCCGACGACGGCGGCGGGGCCAAACCAGTTTCCCCCTCCGTGGCGGGCATCATCATCGGCCTGGACATCGGCGGCACCAAGACGCGCGGCGTCCGGTTCGAGGATGGCGTGGCCGTGGCGGACCAGTCAGCCGGCAGCGCCAACGTCCAGAACGTCACCCCCGAGCAGGCGGCGTTGAACCTCGCCGACCTGTTCGCCCGGATCGGCGGCGGCAGCGTGTCGCAGGTGTATGCGGGAGCGGGGGGCATCGATACCGACGACGACGCTGCCGCCCTCGCTGCGCTGATCGAGCCTCATGTGCCGGGCGCAAAAGTCACGGTGGTCCATGATTCGAGGCTGCTGCTCGCGGCCGGCGGCGCCAGCACCGGTGTTGCCGTGATTGCCGGGACGGGTTCTGCGGCCTGGGGCCGGAATGGTGCAGGGGAGGAGGCCCGGGCCGGAGGCTGGGGCTACCTGCTCGGTGATGAGGGGAGCGGATACTGGCTGGGCCGTGAGGCGGTCAGGCACAGCCTGCGCCGTATGAACCAGGGGCTCCCGGTCGATCAGCTCACGGCCGTTCTGCTTGCAGCCTGCGGAGTTGACCACCCCAACAGGCTGATCGCACTCTTCCACTCCCCGGAGACCGGCCGCCGGTTCTGGGCCCAGCAGGCCCGCCTGGTGGTGGATGCAGCCGCTGCAGGGCACGAAGCCAGCCAGGTGCTGCTCGACCAGGCCGGCAAGGATCTCGCGGATCTCGCCGCGCAGGCACTCCGGAAACTGGGAATCGAGGGCCCGGTCATCCTGGGCAGCGGGCTGGGCATGAATGTGGTCCCGCTGCAGGATGCCTTCCGGAAGTACCTCGCGGCTGCCGGCATCACCGACGTCAGCGTCCTCGACAGGGATCCGGTGTTCGGCGTCCTGCAACTGGTCAAGGATCCGTCCGGCGAGTGATGGATCCGCCCGGTTCGTGAAGGGCCTGTCCGGTTCCTAAGGTGCCTGTCCGGTTCTGCGGTCCTGTCAGGGACCGGGTGACCGCCGCCTCGGGGCGAGCCTGACTGCCGGCATCGGGGGAGCCGGGATACGGCCCGCTTCGGCGCCTGCATCAGGTCCGTGTCCTTCGACCAGCCCGTAGCGGGCCCCCCGGGCCTCATCGTCGGCCAGCGCCGCCTGCGCTTCCCAATCCTCGCGGGCCTGCTCCACCTCATCATGGGTGCGGCCCACGAAGTTCCACCACATCAGCAGTTCCTCCTGGAACGGCTCGCCGCCGATGAGGAGGAACCGTGTGCCCGGCAGGGCGTCCAGGACGAGCGCCGACCGTCCCGCGCCCAGGTAGCCCAGCGGACCTGGCGGAACGTCCTGCCCGTCCAGCGTCAGCCCGCCGTCGAGCACCAGGACGGCATGTTCGAAGTCCGCGTCCAGGGGCAGGTCCACCCGGCCCTCGCAGGAAACCTCGGCCCCCACGATAGGGGAATACATGGTGGCCGGTGATACGGCACCCGCGAATTCGCCCACCATCACGGTGGCAGTGAAGCCCGGCCCTGTTGCCGTCGGCAGATCCCGGTGCTGCTCGAACGCGGGCTCCCGGTGGCGTTCACCGTCAGGCAGCGCAACCCAGAGCTGAAGTCCCCTCTGCAGCGGCAGCAGCCCGCCGTCGTCGGGATCCGGCAGGACCGCAAACTCGGAGTGCGAAACGCCGCGCCCGGCGGTCATGATGTTCAGTTCCCCGGGCCGGACCACCACGTCGCTGCCCACGCTGTCCCGGTGCCGGATGGTCCCCGCGAGCGGCCAGGTGACCGTCTGCAGTCCGGTGTGCGGGTGGGGGAGTACTGACATGGCGGTGCGGTCCGGGCCGAAACTGTCCAGGAAGCACCACGCACCTATAGTGGGCAGGCCGCGCTGCGGGAGGGTGCGCTGGACATTCATGGCCCGTACACCGCCCAGCGGAACTTCACGCTCGGGCCACAGTTGAAGACAAGGGCCTGACGTCCCGTCAGCTGCGGCGGGCGGACATAGTTCCTCTGCTGGTGCCACTTCCAAGTTCGTCACCCTCCCACTCTAGGACCGGTTCGGGTGAGGTGTCAGCGCCGGAGCCGCGCCAGCCCATGCAGGTCGGCGCCGGGACCCATCCCGGGAGGGCCCGGCCACGAATGGTTACAGTAGGGATTCGCTTGCCCGGAATGGCGGCCGATTCTGGTTACGCTGGGAACTGATTGCGCTACGGTAATTATCAGCGAGCTTACGACCCCCCCCATCTGCACCGTCCGATGCCGTCCAACAGAACAGGTACGTCCGGGAATGGACCCCAGCCATGATTGAGTTCCAGAGCGTTACCAAGCAGTATCAGGGCGGGCATCCTGCCGTGGACCAGCTCACCATGTCAATCGACAAAGGGTCGATCACCGTTTTTGTGGGGCCCTCGGGCTGCGGCAAAACCACGTCGCTCCGGATGATCAACCGTATGGTCGAGCCGACGTCCGGGGTCATTACCGTGGACGGACGGGACGTCACCACCGTTCCTGCCGCCGAGCTTCGCCGGTCCATGGGCTACGTCATGCAGTCCTCGGGACTGATGCCGCACCGCTCCGTGCTGGACAACATCGCCACGGTGCCCCGGCTCAACGGTGTCTCCAAGGCGGAGGCCCGCAAGCGTGCAACGGAACTTCTCGACGTCGTCGGGCTGGCTTCAGCGCTCGGCAAGCGGTACCCGTCCCAGCTCTCCGGCGGCCAGCAGCAGCGCGTCGGCGTGGCACGGGCGCTCGCAGCTGACCCTCCCATCCTGCTGATGGACGAACCCTTCAGCGCCGTGGATCCGGTGGTGCGCGACGAGCTGCAGCAGGAACTCTTGCGGCTGCAGCAGGACCTCGCCAAGACCATCGTCTTCGTGACACACGATATCGACGAAGCAACCATTCTGGGCGACAAGGTGGCGGTGTTCGCCGTCGGCGGCAAGCTGGCCCAGTACGCCACACCCGAGGAAATCCTGCGCGCACCGGCCAATGACTTCGTGGCCTCCTTCGTCGGGCGGGACCGCGGCTTCCGTCACCTCGGGTTTACCGCGTCCGACGCCGTAGCAATCCACCCGGTGCCGACACTTGTGTCCCGTGCCGGGCAGTTCGACGGCGATCCCGACGCTGTGTCGGACTGGCAGCTTGTGGTGGATGCGGACATGCGGCCGCTGGGCTGGGCACGGCCCGGAACCGACACCGACCTGATCCCCGGTGGATCTCTTTTCCACCCCGGTGACTCCCTGCGGCGGGCCCTTGATTCAGCGTTGTCGTCTCCTTCCGGCCAAGGCGTAGCAGTGGATGGGGAAGGCCGGGTCCTGGGCGCCATCCGCGCACAGGAAGTCCTGGCCGTCGTTGAAGCGGCCCGCCAGGTCAGGCAGGCTGCGCTCTGATGGAGTGGTTCCTGGCAAACAGCGGCATGGTCCTGGAACGGGCCGGGCAGCATATTGTGCTTGCACTGGTGCCCATGGTCCTGGGGCTGCTGATCTCCATTCCGCTGGCCCAGTTTGCACGGGTCCATCCGGTGCTGCGGTCAGTGGTGGTCACGGCCAGTTCGTTGCTGTACACCATCCCGTCGCTGGCGCTGTTCATCATCCTGCCTTCCATCCTTGCCACTCGGATCCTGGATCCCCTCAATGTCATTGTTGCGCTGACCATCTACGCGGTGGCGCTGCTGGTGCGCGCCGCCCTTGATGCCTTCGACTCTGTTGAAGAGGACCTCCGGCAGGCCGCGACCGCCATGGGTTACAAACCCTGGCTCCGCTTTGTCCAGATCGACCTGCCGCTGTCCCTCCCGGTGATGTTTGCCGGGCTCCGAGTCGTCTCCGTCAGCAATATCTCCCTGGTGAGCGTTGCTGCGCTCCTGGGCGTTGGCAACCTGGGGATGCTGTTTACTGACGGCCTGCAGCGGAACTTCGTGACCGAAGTGGTGGTGGGGATTGTGGCCATCCTGCTGCTGGCGCTGCTGATGGATGCGGTGCTGGTCCTGCTTGAGCGGCTGCTGACACCGTGGACCCGCGCCGCGAAAGCGGCAGGCCCGTCCGTGCCCGTCAGCGCACGTTATGTTGCCGATGCCAACGTGCACGCGGGGGCCGGCTCATGAGCAACGTTTTCACGGAAACCCTCGGCTGGCTTGCCGATCCCGGCCACTGGACCGGCAGTTCCGGCATTCCGGTCCGGTTGCTGGAGCACCTCCAGTACAGCGGGCTGGTCCTGGTGATAGCGGCAGCCATCGCGGTTCCCGTGGGCCTCTATATTGGGCACACCGGGCGCGGCCGCGTGGTAGCCGTTGCTGTGGCGGGCGCGCTCCGCGCACTGCCGACTCTGGGGCTGCTGGTTCTTTTCGCCCTCCTTGCCGGGACCAGCCTGTGGCCGCCGGTCTGGGCACTGGTGATCCTTACAGTGCCGCCGCTCCTCGCAGGAACATACGCAGGTATCGCCAGCGTCGACAGGGCCGTGGTGGACGCGGCCCGGGCCATGGGCATGACGGAGCTGCAGATACTTTTCCGCGTCGAGCTGCCCAACGGCCTGCAGGTCATGTTCGGCGGTCTCCGGACTGCCGTGCTTCAAGTTATCGCCACAGTATCCGTGGTGGCATACCTGCCCCTGGGCGGGCTGGGCCGCTACCTGTTTGACGGGCTGGTCCTGCAGGACTTCCCGCGCATGCTGGCCGGGTCCTTGCTTATCGCCGGGCTGGCCATCGTTATTGACCTGATCCTGGCTGCGGTGCAAAGAACAGTTCTTTCCCCGGGCCTCAAAACCGATCCCCGCGGTGGCCGGACGGCCACCGCTGATCTCCCAGCTGCCGCGCCCGCGCCAGCTGCTGTTCAAGGAGGCACTCCATGAAAGACAACATCCGGACCACGCTGACCCGCCGGGGACTGGCAGGCCTGGCCGCCGGCGTCGGCCTTGCCGTGGCACTGACAGCATGCGGCGGCGGCGATCCGCTGGCCACCCCCAGCACCAGCGCCACAAGCGGCGGCACCGGGGGCGGCTCGCTGATTGTCGGCTCTGCTGACTTCCCTGAAAGCCAGATCGTGGCGGAAATCTACGCCGGTGCCCTGGGCGCCGCAGGCATCACCGCCACCACCAAACCCAATATCGGGGCCCGGGAAATCTACTTCAAGGCTGTCCAGGACGGGTCGGTCGACCTGGTCCCGGACTACTCCGGCAACCTGCTGTCGCACGTTGATCCGGAGGCTGCCGAGGTCTCGGCCGAGGACATTTACAAGGCGCTGCCGGAAAAGCTGCCTGCGGGACTGGCCGTCCTGGAGGCATCCAAGGCAGAGTCCAAGGACGCCATGGTGGTCACCAAGGCCACAGCGGAGAAATACCAGCTGAAGTCCATCGAGGACCTTGCCAAGGTCTGCAAGGACCTGACCATGGCGGCGCCGGCGACGTTCGAAACGCGGGCTTATGGCTTCCCGGGGCTCAAAGCCAACTATGGCTGTGAACTGAAGGCCCTGAAGCCGTTCAGCGACGGCGGCGGCAACCTGACCCTGCAGGCCCTGCTGACCGATGATGTCCAGGTTGCGGACATCTACACCACCACGCCGTCCATCGCCGACAACGACCTGGTGGTGCTGGAAGATCCAAAGAACAACTTCAAGGCCCAGCAGGTCCTGCCGCTGTACAACACGGCAAAAATGACCGACAAGGCCAAGGAAGCCCTCAATGCAGTATCGAAGATCCTGACCACCGAGGACCTGGTGAATCTCAACCGTGCGGTCAGCGGCAGCCAGAAGCAAAACCCCAAGGACGCTGCTGCCACCTGGCTGAAGGATAAGGGCATCGTCAAATAGCGTCGGGCCTTTTCAGTGATTACGACGGCGGCTGCCGGACCCACAAAGTCCGGCAGCCGCCGTCGTCCGGTGGCTGCTGTTCTGTGTCCGAGGTCTCAACGGAAGTACATCCTTCCTGTGGCATATTTGATGGATGGCAGAATTCAAGCAGTCCACTAAGCTTCGCAACGTCCTTTATGACATCCGTGGACCGATTCTTCAGGCCGCCCAGCAAATGGAGGCGGAGGGTCACCGGATCCTCAAACTGAACATCGGAAACCCTGCACCGTTTGGATTCGAAGCCCCGGACGCCATCCTGGTGGACATGATCCGCCACCTGCCGCACGCCCAGGGTTACAGCGACTCGCGCGGAATATTCTCCGCCCGCACGGCCGTCTCGCAGTACTACCAGACCCGCGGGATCCAGAACATCCACGTGGACGATATCTACCTGGGCAACGGCGTCAGTGAACTCATCACCATGTCCCTGATGGCGCTGCTCGACGTCGGAGACGAAGTGCTGATCCCGACGCCGGACTACCCGCTGTGGACCGCCTCCGTTGCCCTCGCAGGCGGCAAGCCCGTCCACTACCTTTGCGATGAGGAGTCAGGCTGGCAGCCGGACCTCGAGGACATGGAAGCAAAGATCACACCCCGCACCAAGGGCATTGTGGTGATCAACCCCAACAACCCCACCGGTGCTGTTTACCCGGCGGAGACGCTGAAAAAGATCGTGGCGCTCGCCGAAAAGCACGGCCTGGTGATCTTCGCGGACGAGATCTACGAGAAGATCCTCTACGAGGACGCCGTACACATCAACCTGGCCGGACTCACTGGCGACGACGTCCTCTGCCTTACGTTCAGCGGACTCTCGAAGGCATACCGCGTCTGCGGCTACCGTGCGGGCTGGATGGCCATCTCAGGGCCGAAAAAGGATGCTGCAGACTACCTGGAGGGCATCAGCCTGCTCGCCAATATGCGCCTGTGCGCAAACGTCCCGGCCCAGCACGCCATCCAGACTGCGCTCGGCGGCTACCAGAGCATCAACGACCTGATCCTGCCCGGCGGACGGCTGCTGGAACAGCGCAACAAGGCCTACGACATGCTCAACGCCATCCCCGGCGTCAGCACACAGCAGGCGCGGGGCGCCATGTACCTCTTCCCGAAGCTCGATCCCGAGGTCTTCCACATCCGCGACGACGAGAAGTTCGTCCTGGACCTGCTGCGTGAGCAGAAAATCCTGGTCTCCCACGGCCGGGCCTTCAACTGGGTCCGCCCCGACCATTTCCGGATGGTCACCCTGCCCTTGGTAAAGGACCTTGAGGAGGCCATCAACCGCATGGGGGACTTCCTGAGCAGGTACAAAGGGAACTAGCCTGTGGTGACGCGCCTGTTGGCGCGGACACTGCGGACAAAGGAATCCCATGGCCGGCCTGGTTGAGTTCAAAGAGCATCCGTCCTTGACGCTGAAGGCCGGGGGTGGCTTTGTCCTGGCAGATGTTGACCCGGATGACACCCCGGGCTTCGCGGGCAACAAAGTTGACGGGCAGGCACTCCTGGCGGACCTGGACGACAAACTGGCCCAGTTTCAGGAGCAACTGTTCGCCGAGTCCAGGTTCGGCGGTACGAAGCGGATCCTGCTGATCCTGCAGGCGATGGACACTGCAGGCAAGGGCGGCATCGTCAATCACGTTATGGCCGCCATGGATCCGCAGGGGGTCCAGTTCAAGGCTTTCAAGGCGCCCACGGAGGAGGAAAAGTCCTACGACTTCCTTTGGCGGATCGAGAAGGAAGTTCCGGCCGCCGGCATGGTTGGCGTTTTTGACCGGTCCCACTACGAAGACGTCCTCATCCACCGTGTCCACGGCTGGGCTTCTCCGGAAGAGCTGAAGCGCCGGTACGTGGCCATCAACGAATTTGAGGCCCGGCTGACGGACTCCGGCACCAAGATCGTCAAAGTGATGCTCAACATCAGCAAGGACGAACAGAAAGCCCGGCTTACCGCCCGCCTGGATGACCCGGCCAAGCACTGGAAGTACAGCCGCGGTGACCTGACCGAACGGGCGTTTTGGGACGACTACATGGCCGCCTACCAGGCCGCCATCGATAACACGAACACCGAGGCGGCCCCTTGGCACGTGATCCCGGCCAACAAGAAGTGGTTCGCTCGCATCGCAGTCCAGCAGCTTCTGCTCGCCGCCTTTGAGGACCTTCACCTCCAGTGGCCCAAAGCGGACTTCGACGTCGGCGTGGAGCGCGAGCTCGTCCAGAGGTCCTGACCGGTCATCCGGGCTGCGGTGCAGGTCTAGCAGGACGCAAGGCCTAGCGGGACTCCGGGCCCGGCAGGGAAGCGGGCCCGGCGGGGAGCAGGTTACAGCGGCTGGTCGCGGGCTGCGGCGAGGCGTTTCCGGGCACCCTCCAGCCATTCCTCGCACCGCTTGGCCAGCGCTTCCCCGCGTTCCCACAGCGCCAGGGATTCTTCGAGGCTGGCACCGCCGGCCTCGAGTTTGCCCACTACCTGGACCAGCTGCTCGCGGGCTTCCTCATAGCTGAGGGCTTCGATTTCGGGGTCAGGCTTCGACTCGGGCATGTGCTTCTCCTTGTGTGAGTTCGCCGGTGGATGTTGCCCCGAACCGGCCGTGGGCCACCTGGACTGACAGGGCGGTTCCGGCAGGGGCCTCTGAAGGCTCGCGGACCACGGCATGGCCTGCAGGTTCTGTGGGCCGGGCCGGCCGGCCATCCGCGAGTTCCACCACGGCGTAGCCGCGGTCCAGGGTTTTTTGCGGTGACAGGGCGCGCACCTGGGCCTGCAGGTGGACCAGCTGGTCAGCAGCCCGCACCACCGTTGAGCTGACGGCCGCGGAGGAGCGCCTCAGGAGACGCTCAATTTCCTCAGCCCGTACCGTCACCATACCTTCCGGGCTGGCCAGGACAGGCCGCGAATGGAGTGAGGCCAGCCGGTCCGTCTCCCGGTCCACCAACCTGCCGATGCAGCGGCGCAGGTGTTCCCGGGCCTGACGGACATTCGACAGTTCCTCGGCTACGTCAGGCACAATCCTCTTGGCAGCATCGGTGGGCGTGGACGCGCGGAGGTCGGCAACGTCGTCGAGCAGTGGCCTGTCTGCTTCGTGCCCAATGGCACTGACGACAGGCGTGGCGGCAGCCGCCACGGCCCTGACCAGTTCTTCGCTGTTGAACGGCAGCAGGTCCTCCAGGGCGCCGCCGCCCCGGGCGATGACGATGACGTCCACGTCCGGGCGGCCGTCCAGCTCCCGGAGGGCGCGGACGATCTGGGATACGGCTGTGTTCCCTTGGACGGCGACCTCCCGGATCTCGAACTCGACGGCGGGCCAGCGGAGGGCAGCATTTTGAAGGACGTCCTTTTTGGCGTCCGAGTCCCGTCCTGTGATGAGACCGATCCGATGGGGGAGGAGCGGCAACGGCTTCTTCCGCGAGTCGGCAAAAAGCCCTTCCGCGGCGAGAGCCTGCCGGAGCCGTTCGATCCGTGCCAGAAGGTCGCCGAGGCCAACGGGCCTGATGTCCCTGACCTGCATGTTGAGGCGGCCGGTCTTCAGCCAGAACTCCGGCTTGAGCAGGGCAACGACGCGGGAACCGCGCTCCAGCGGCATGTTCTGGCGGTCAAGGACTTTCGTCCAGACGGATGCAGGCAGGGAAACCTCGGCGTCCACGTCCCGGAGCGTCAGGTAGGCGTTGCCGCCACGGCGGTTCATCTCAATGACCTGGCCCTCCACCCAGGCCGCCGGTGCGCGGTCGATGTGGACCTTGAGCTTTTGGGACAGCAGCTGCAACGGCCAGGGATTGTCGGGCGTCGTTTCAGCGGCGGTGGCAGGCAGCGTGGTGGCAGCAGTGCCTGGCAGGGCAGCCTGTTCAGACATGCGCGCTGCCCCCGAAAACTGTGGCTGGCAGCATGGTGGTCCTTTGTTTGGAAGGTGCAGAGGCAAACGTTCAGATAGGGCTGGATGGCGGCTTTCATTCAAGTGAATGGCGGCGGTCATTCAACCTTATCCATAACCTGTACCACCCGGGGCTGACATCCGTTGTCCGGTAACCAGCCCTATGATGGCTTTGCCGACGCCAACCAGTGAGGACCTTTTTTTGCGCACCTTTGTCTCTGCCCTGGCCGCCGTCCTGGGTCTCCTGCTTTCCGCCGTGGCCATTCCGGCGATCTGGGCTGACCGCAATATTGTCCAGGAGGACGGCTTCGTGGCGCTTGCCGCACCGCTGGGGCAGGACGCCGGGTTCCAGCAGCGGCTTGCGGTGGCCACGGTGGGCACCATCGACACCGGTGGCATCCCCGACGCCCTGGCCGGCCTGGTGAGGCCGGTGCTGGAGGCCGCCGCCGGTAAGCTGACAGGCCTGCCCGGGTACCCGGCGGCATGGGAGGAGACGCTCCGTAAGAGCCACCGGCTTAGTTTTGCCGATCCGGCGTCGCTGCCTCCTGAAGCGGATACGTCCTCGTCCCTGACCCTGGACGTGGCACCCCTCGTGGCCTTGGCGACGGAAGAGCTCTCAGGCCAAACGGGACTCCCGCTGGATCCGCCGGAGCAGACGCTGATCAATGTCGGGCAGTCGGACCAGCGCCAGCTGATCGAGCGAGTGACAGCGTACGCTCCGCTGGGGTACCCGCTCGCCGTAGGGGCAGGCATCGCCTTTGCGCTGGCGCTCGTGGCCGCGCGCCGTCGGTGGGCAGTGCTGGTCAGCGTTGGCTTTGGTGCCTTGCTGCTGGCCGCAGTCTGGACCCTAAGCTCCAGCATGGCGCGCGATGCCGTGCTGGGAACAGCAAGCGGAAACGGGATTGCGGACATGTTCAAGGAAGCATTCGTGGCGGCGGCTTCCACCAGCTTCGGATCCTGGATCACGGGCACCCTCGTTGTTGGCGGGTTGCTCCTGGTGGCGGGCTTTGTGACCAGGGTCGCCTCGCCGGGACAGCGACACCCAAACCGGTAGCATGGAGGCATGACTTCCTCTGCAGTTTCCCTTTCGATGCCAACTGTCCCGCGAAGGCGGCGCTCACCTGAGGAAGTACTCGCAGCATCCCCGGTGTCCGGCCCCAAGCGGGTCCTCCTCGCTGCTCCGCGCGGCTACTGCGCAGGCGTGGACAGAGCTGTGATCGCCGTGGAAAAGGCATTGGAACACTATGGCCCGCCCGTCTATGTCCGCAAGCAGATCGTGCATAACGTCCACGTGGTCAGCTCGCTCGAGGCGCAGGGCGCCATCTTTGTGGACGAGACGGATGAGGTACCGGAAGGCGCCCTGGTCATCTTCTCCGCCCACGGTGTATCGCCCGCAGTTGTCCAGTCCGCCGAGGATCGTGGCCTGCGCACCATCGATGCCACCTGCCCCCTGGTGACCAAGGTCCACAAGGAAGCGGTCAGGTTCGCCAAGGACGACTTCGACATCCTGCTGATCGGACACGACGGTCACGAGGAAGTTGAAGGAACCGCCGGCGAGGCGCCGGAACACATCCAGATCATCAACGGCCCCCACGAAGTGGACAAGGTGACCGTCAGGGATCCGGAAAAGGTCATCTGGCTGTCCCAGACAACGCTGAGCGTGGACGAGACCATGGAAACCGTCCGGCTGCTGAAGGAGCGTTTCCCGACGCTCCAGGATCCGCCCAGCGACGACATCTGCTATGCCACCACCAACCGCCAGGTGGCCATCAAGAAGATCTCGCCGCAGGCCGACCTGGTCATTGTTGTGGGCTCAGCCAATTCCTCGAACTCGGTCCGGCTTGTCGAAGTTGCCTTGGAGTACGGTGCCAAGGCGTCCTACCGCGTGGACTTCGCCAACGAAGTGGACGAGGCCTGGTTTGAGGGCGTCGCCACTGTGGGTGTCACATCCGGAGCCTCCGTTCCCGAAGTCCTGGTCACCGACGTCCTGCGCCTGCTGGCCGATTACGGCTATGGTTCGGTGGAAGAAGTTGTGACCGCCGAAGAGGACCTCCTGTTCTCGTTGCCCAAGGAACTCCGGGCAACGCTGAAGGAGGCCGGCGATGTCAGCCGCGCCCTCGGCGGGCGCCGGTCCCGCGACTGACAGGCCGCCCCCCGTCAGGCGGCCTCGTTGTCCTGCTGCAGTTCGGGGGCAGCCAGCGAACGCGGCGTCACCTCGAGCGCTGCGGGGGTCAGCAGTCCTGACTCCTCCATGGCGTTGAGCTTGCGGGCAGTGGGCAGGATCCGTGCCTCGAGCGTGCCCACCATGGAGTTATAGCGGTCCACCGAGGACTTCAGCGACGAACCCAGCTTCCCCACGTTCTCGCCCAGGGTCCCCATGCGTTCGTACAGCTGGCGGGCGAGGTCAAACAGTTCGCGTGCGCTGTCCGTCAGCACATCCTGGCGCCACGTGAAAGCGACCGATTTCAGCACAGCCAACAGCGTGCTTGGCGAGGCCAGCACCACGTTCCGTGAAAGCGCATGGTCCAGGAGCGTCGCATCTGCCATCAGCGCCGCAGCCAGGATGGATTCCGCGGGCAGGAAGCAGATCACCAGCTCGGGGGAGTTGCCGGGAATGTCCCAGTACTTCTTGTTGCTGAGCGCGTCCACGTGGGCACGCAGGGCCTTCGAGTGGGCTGCGAGCAGCGCCTGCCGGGAAACGTTGCTCCTGGCAGCACCCTGACCGTTGAGGCTGGCGTGGTCCGGGCCTGAGGCTGAGCCGAGTTCCTGGGCTTCGAGATAGGAGGACAGGGGAACCTTCGCGTCAACCACCAGCTGCTTCCCGCCCGGCAGCTGGACCACGAGGTCGGGCCGGATGGTTGAGTCGCCGCCGGCACTGTGGACCTGCTCCAGGAAATCGACGTGCTTCAGCATTCCGGACGCTTCGACCACGCGGCGCAGCTGTACCTCGCCCCACTGGCCGCGGGCGCTGTTGGACCGCAGAGCGGATTCAAGGGCATGGGTTGACCGGATCAGCTGGGCATCGGACTGCCGGGCCTCCTGCAGCTGCTGTGCCAGCTGGCCGTACTGCTCGAGGCGGTCGCGCTCCAGCAGCGCCACCTGCTGCTGTACCGCAGTCAGCTTCTCCGCAACCGGAGCGAGGGCACGCAGCACGCTGCCGTCCTGGCTGCGTGACTCACCCAGCTCCCGGTTCTGCGCGCTGAGAAGCCGGCGCTCGGCGTCGGCCGCTGCGAACTGTGCGTTCACCTCCGAAAGGCGGGCAGAGACGGCGTCGAAATCCTCTTCCAACGCATTGCTGCGCCTGCGAAGGATCAGGTAGGTGGCGGCGGCACCGGCGAGGGCGCCAAGCAGCAGCATGAACAGGGCAAGAATCAGGGCAAAAGCATCCATAGCCTCACTGTGGCATGGCCCTCTGACATTTTACGGAAGCGACATATCCGCCGGGTGTTCCGGCGCCCGCCGCAGCCTCCGCTTGGGCATCCGCACACTGCTGGCGGACCTGTTGGGGCCCGGATGCCGCATAACCGGTAGAATCAATGTCCGTGGCTCTTACTATTGGCATCGTCGGACTGCCCAACGTCGGCAAATCAACTCTCTTCAACGCACTGACCCGCAACCAGGTCCTGGCGGCGAACTATCCGTTCGCTACCATCGAACCCAATGTCGGCGTCGTGAACCTGCCGGATCCCCGGCTCCAGAAGCTCGCGGAGATCTTCGGCTCCCAGCGCCTGTTGCCCGCACCGGTGTCCTTCGTGGACATCGCCGGCATCGTGAAGGGCGCGTCCGAAGGCGAGGGCCTGGGCAACAAGTTCCTCGCCAACATCCGCGAGGCCGAGGCCATAGCCCAGGTGGTCCGCGTGTTCGATGACCCCGATGTCATCCACGTGGACGGCAAGGTGGATCCCCGCTCGGACATGGAGACCATCAACACCGAGCTGATCCTGGCTGACCTCCAGACCATCGAAAACGCCATTCCCCGGATCGAAAAAGAAGTCAAGATCAAGAAACGGGAAGCCGCCGAGCTGGCAGCCATCAAGGCAGCCCAGGCGGTCCTGGAACGCGGCGACACCATTTTCTCCTCGATCAAGAGCGACAAGCTGGAGATGGAGCACCTCAAGGAGCTCAGCCTCCTGACCGCCAAGCCGTTCATCTACGTCTTCAACGCTGACGAAGGCATCCTGGGCAGCCCGGAGAAGCAGGACGAACTGCGGGCACTGGTCGCCCCGGCGGACGCTATCTTCCTCGACGCAAAGCTTGAGTCCGACCTCGTGGAGCTGGATGAGGAAGAGGCCCGCGAGATGCTGGAAATGAACGGCCAGGATGAGTCCGGCCTCGACCAGCTGGCCCGCGTGGGCTTCCACACGCTGGGCCTGCAGACCTACCTCACGGCAGGTCCCAAGGAAACCCGTGCCTGGACCATCCACCAGGGCGACACCGCACCGCAGGCCGCCGGCGTGATCCACTCCGACTTCCAGCGCGGTTTCATCAAGGCCGAAGTGGTTTCCTTCAATGACCTCATCGAGGCCGGCTCCATGGCTGAAGCCAAGTCCCGGGGCAAGGTCCGGATTGAAGGCAAGGAATATGTGATGGCCGACGGCGATGTGGTGGAGTTTAGATTTAATGTATAGCTTCTGACCTGTTGATCTCTTTGGCGCAGGGCAAGAAGTGCGCAAGGACAGGTTACGGACGGCTTGAGGTTTTCGATGCGGAGAACTCCGGGCAGAGGAGTACCGCATCCGTCCAGCCTCTGGAAACCGAGCCGCGCGGGGTTGCCTGCAGCGCGTGACCTAGGATCTACCCATGATGACTCTTCAGGGTGCGGTTGTTCTGGTGGTCGGCGCCACTGGCGGACTCGGTTCGCGCATCGCCGCTCAACTGGAGAGCGCCGGCGCTATCGTCGCCCGTTCGTCAAAGTCTGCTGGGTACGATCTGCGCGAACCCTCCGTGATCCGGGAAGTCCTGGAAGCCACAAATGCGCAGCACGGACGCCTCGACGGGCTGGTCGTGGCGTCCGGGGTCGTCGCCTTCGGCGCCGCATCTGATCTCGAACCCGCCACGGTGGACGAACTCTTCGCTGTGAACACGATCAGTCCGATCCAGCTCATTACCCAGAGCCAGCCCTACCTCGCGGCCTCGGCACGTGAGGGTCGGGAGCCTTTTGTGGTCACACTGAGCGGCGTTGTTGCCGAGGCACCCGTGGCTGGTCTGGCGGCCTACTCGGCGTCGAAGGCTGGGCTTGCGTCCTTCGTCGTCGCAGCGGCGCGGGAGTATCGCCGCGCGGGCATCCGAATCCTGGACGCCCGCCCAGGTCACACTGGTACCGCGCTCTCCGAGCATCCGATCGCCGGGTCAGCGCCGCGATTCGGAGCGGGGCTGGATCCGGACGTGGTTGCAGCGCGGATTATCACCGCGATCGTCGATGGCGAGAAGGATCTACCCAGCACGGCCTTCTAGGCTCGGCCAAGGTCCTGTCATTGAGCGCTAACGAAGCTAATGGATCCCGAAGTGGGTTCATTGCGGACGGCAGGGGAGTCGAAGCCACCTTGCCCTGCGTCGGAACCGACTCGAAGCGGCTGGCGGATCTGAGCCCGGCAGTGAGGAACTGGTCACGGAGTAACTGCAGAGGTTGTTCCGTGGCGGAACGTGGTGGAGCTCCGCTTCAACGTCAAGTCCCGTCTTCTAAAATCGCGTCTCGGCTCGGCCGGGGCGCGGTTTTCAACCCGCCGGGGTCCACCCCAGGGCAGGGCCCAATGTGGTGGCGATGTCGCTGAGGATCTGGACGTAGTCATCGTGGTCGAAGCTGAAGGGCAGCGCGAACGCTACTTCGTCGACCTCCTGGAACCCTGCGTGTGCGTAGAGCAGTTCTGCGATCTGCTCGCTGGTGCCGATGAGATCAGGGGCGAAGAGCATCCTTTTGGGCCCCTGCGGCGCGCGGGTGCGGGGCGTGCGCTCATCGACGTATCGCTGGTACTTTTCCCGCTGTGTCGCTGACGCCGAATCAGTGGGGATCACCACCAGGCCCTGAGAGACCCGGGCTCCTCCGTTCCCTTGTGCTGAGGCGGCCGCAGCTGCACGGTAGGCGCGGATCTGGGACTGCTGGATGGCGGCAAACGCCGGTTCCTGATTGGCTTCCGGAAAGATCACACTGCTGGAGAGCAGATTGAATCCGTTCGCCCCTGCCCAAATAGCCGATTTATAGCTCGCTGCCCCGTACCAGAGCCGATCGCGCAGGCCGGGGGAATGCGGCTCGACGCGGTTGGAGAATTCTTCGACGACACCTTGCTTTCCGGAAAACTCCCGGACCCGTTCCCCGGCAATTAAACGGGCCAGCCGATCCACCCGTGCGTAGCTGAAGTCCTCCAGCTCTGCGGAGTCCGGGTACAACTCGTGCTTGACCGCGTCATAGTGCATAGGTTCGCCCACGCTCAGCCCCGGATTGATGCGTCCGCCGGCAAGCAGATCCACAGTGGCCAGATCCTCCGCGAGCCGCAATGGGTTTTCCCAGCCCATCGGGGTCACGGCTGTTCCAAGCTCTATCCGGGACGTGCGCTGGCTGGCTGCGGCCATAACCGCAACGGGGGAGGAGATTCCGAACTGCAGGTGGCGGTGGCGCAGCCAGGCGCTGTCGAATCCGAGCCGCTCGCCCAGTTCGATGACCTGCAGCGTCGACTCGTGCCCCGCGGCCGGATCCGCCGGATCAAACAGGCCAATGGTGAGGAATCCAAGCTTGCGTAACGGCTGTGAAGAGTGGGGCATTGGCTTCCCTCAGGGATCGGCGAACGGATGATCCTCATGATATGCGGGGCCGGAGCCTGCTCCTTGGAAGCATCCCGGAACCACTAGAATTCAAGGAAAACAAGGAGATTCAACGTCGTGCGCGTATTTGGGGTAGGTTCCGCCGGTCTGGTTCCGGAAATGGCAAAGGAGACGGCATGCCGCTGAGGCGACTGATTCAGCTCATCACCGGGGCGGCTGCGGCGGCCCTGGTCATCTCAGGATGCTCCGGCGGCGGCGGAGCGGCGCCGGTTGCAGTCGGGGAAACCAAGCGCGGTGGGAGCGCAACGGTGGCCGAGGTGAACGCCTTCACCTCCTTCAACCCGTTCAGTGCCGCCGGCAACACGGACATCAACACAAAGATCGGCCACATCACCCATTCGGGGTTCTACTACGTGGACAACACCGAACAGGTGATCCGCAATGAGAAGTTCGGCCGTATCGAAAAGGTTTCCGACAGGCCGCTGAAGGTTAAATACACCGTTAACGAGGGTGTGAAATGGTCTGACGGCGAAGCAATCGACACAGGGGACCTCCTCCTCGCCTGGGCTGCCGGTTCAGGCTACTTCGACGACGCCGACGCCCGGGCGGGCACCGGCACAAAGTATTTCTCCGCCGCTTCTGACACGTCCGGCCTCGCCGCGACCGGCCTCCCGGAGACCGGAAGTGACGGCCGTTCCATCACCCTCGAGTACGCCGCCCCGTACGCGGACTGGGAAGTGGCGTTCGACGTCGGACTCCCGGCCCACGTGGTGGCCACCAAAAGCGGCCTCAACGACGAAGATGACCTCATTGAGCTGATTCAGGATTCGCCGCGCGGCGACGCCGACGAACCTGCAGTCAACGCCCCGCTGAAGCGCGTCAGCGATTTCTGGAACTCCGGCTTCGACACGAAGACCCTGCCTCAGGACCCGGCCATGTATCTCTCCAGCGGCCCGTACATTGTCAGGGACATCGTGCCGGACACCTCGATCAGGATGGTCCGGAACAGGGACTACGTCTGGGGAGCCGAGCCATACCTTGACGAGGTCACTGTCCAGTTCACCGGGGACGTCCCGGCAGCAGCCGCAGCGCTAAGCGCAGGCCGGGCGGACATCATTGCCCCGCAGCCGTCCGCCGCTGCCGAGGGCCTCTTCGAGCAACTGGCCACCCAGGGCAATACTGTGGAGCAGTACAGCCAGTCAGGATACGACCATCTCGATCTGAAGTTCTCCGGCCCGTTCGCTGACAAGGCCGTTCGCGAAGCCTTCCTTAAGACAGTTCCACGGCAGGAGATCGCAGAAGACGCGGTGGGGGAACCGGCAACGGACGTGAAACCGTTGGACTCGCACGTCTTCCTGCCGTCGCATCCCAAGTACGCGGAGACGGTGAAAGACAACGGTTCCGCGAAATATGCAGAAGTGGATATCCAGGGGGCCCGGTCTCAGCTGCGCGGTGCTGCCCCTACCATCCGGGTCCTGTACAACAGGGACAATCCGAACCGTGCGCGGGCCTTTTCGCTTATCCGGGACTCGGCGCGCCTTGCGGGCTTCACCGTAGAAGACGCGGGTCTTGGCAATGCGGACTGGGCGGCGGCGCTCAGCGCCGGGTCCTACGATGCTGCCATCCTCGGCTGGGTCGGCCCCAGCGTCGGCGTCAGCCGCGTCCCGCAGATCTTCAAAACCGGCGGCGGCAGCAACTTCAACGCGTTTTCCGACGCCGAGGCTGACAATGCCATGGAGCAGCTGGCCGGCACGCCGGACCTGGCAAAACAGGACGAACTGATGGCTGACATCGACAAACGGGTGTGGGAGAGCGCCTACGGCCTGCCGCTTTACCAGACCACAGGAGCGGTCGCGTTCAGCCCCCGCGTCGCCGGAATCAAGCCCAGTTCAGGTCCTCTCGGTGTGTGGTGGAATGTGTGGGAGTGGCGCCTTAAATAGGGCTTTGACAGGCCGGGGAAACGCCCATGAAACATGGCCGGAAGCTCGATTTCGCCGTGCTCCTACTAGCGAGTAGCATGTGACTTGCGCAACTTCCGGGTTCAGGCTAGTTACTGACGATTAACTGATTACGGTTTGGCAACGGTGTACCAGTATTTGGACTTTGTGCGGCTAGGCTACTCGTATATGCGCTGCGTCACAGTCTGAACCTGTGACGGGCGTACCGGGGGGCAAACGACTTCCCCGGAACTTCTCCCACAACTCATAGGAGGCGGAATGCGTTTCACGCGCACTTCCAAAGCACTCGGCATGGTGGCGATCGCTGCCCTTGCCCTGACCGGCTGCGGCGCTGGAGGCGGCAGCAATGACGGTGCCAGCGAATCAGCAGGTGACCCCAATAAGGTCATCACCGCGTACAGCAACGAACCGCAGCACCCGTTGCTGCCGGCCAACACCAATGAGGTGTACGGCGGCCGCGTTGTTGAACTCCTGTTCGAGGGCCTGACCAGCTACGACCCCAGCGGCAAGTCGGTCAACGCGCTGGCTGAGTCCATCGAATCCCCCGATGGCCAGAACTACACCATCAAGGTCAAGAGCGGGACCAAGTTCACCAACGGTGAGGAAGTCACCGCCAAGAGCTTCGTGGACGCCTGGAACTTTGCTGCACTCAGCACCAACGCACAGGGCAACAGCAGCTTCTTCGATTCGGTCGAAGGCTACGCCGATGTCAGCGCCACCACTAAGAGCACCGGTGCCGACGGCAAGGAAGTTGAGACCCCCGCGCCCACCGCCCAGACCCTGTCCGGCCTGGTGCTGAAGGACGACACAACCATCGAGGTCAAGCTGAGCCAGCCGGAGGCCGACTGGCCCCTGCGCCTGGGTTACTCCGCCTTTATGCCGCTGCCCTCCGCAGCACTGGCGGATCCCAAGGCTTACGGCGAAAACCCCGTGGGCAACGGCCCGTACAAGATGGCCAAAGAAGGCGCATGGCAGCACGACAGCCAGATCGAACTGGTCAAGAACGCTGATTACAAGGGCACCCGCGAGGCCAAGAACGGCGGCGTGACCTTCAAGTTCTACACCGATCCTGCCCCGGCTTACACGGACATCCAGGCCAACAACCTTGACGTCACGGATGTGCTGCCCACCAACGCGCTGCAGACCTACACCACGGACTTTCCGGATAACCACCTGAACAAGCCGTACGCAGGCAACTCCACGCTGAACATCCCGTCCTACCTGCCGGAGTTCACCGGTGAAGCCGGCAAGCTGCGCCGCCAGGCCATCTCCATGGCGATCAACCGCGACGAGATCACCAAGGTCATCTTCAACGGCACCCGCATCCCGGCCAAGGACTTCACCTCCCCGGCTGTGGATGGCTACAACGACAACGTTGAAGGCTCCGAGGTCCTGAAGTTCGATGCTGCCAAGGCCAAGGAAGCATGGGCCAAGGCAGACGCCATCAGCCCGTGGCCGGCCGACAAGACCCTTCAGCTGGCGTACAACACCGATGGCGGCAACAAAGAATGGATCGACGCCGTTGCCAACAACCTGAAGAACAACCTGGGTATCAAGGCTGAGGGCCAGGCATTCGCCAAGTTCGCCGAAATCCTCAACCTGCGCACTGCCAAGACCCTCCCCGGCTTCACCCGTGCAGGCTGGCAGGCCGACTACCCCTCGCTGTACAACTTCCTGGGCCCGCTCCTGAAGACCGGCGCCAGCGCCAACTACGAGGAATACTCGAACCCCGAGTTCGACAAGCTCCTCAACGAAGGCCTGGCCGCCAAGTCCACGGACGACGCCAACGCCAAGTTCACCGAGGCACAGGAAATCCTGTTCCAGGATCTCCCCAACCTGCCGCTCTGGTACTCCGCACGGCAGGCGGTCTGGAGCCAGAACGTCACCAACGTGGACTCCGGCTGGAACGGTGTTCTGCAGTACTACAACATCACCGCCAAGTAGTCCTCTGAACCCGTCCAACTCAAAAAGCTAATGGGGGTCCGGCCTATGGGCCGGGCCCCCATAGCATTGACACCGGCAGGAAGCTGTTCGCAATGATTCCGTTCCATCACCTATCCGCCGCCGAGGACCTGCTGTGATCCAGTACATCCTCCGTCGCCTGTTGCAGGTCATCCCCGTGTTCCTGGGGACCACGCTGCTCGTCTACTTCATGGTCTTTGCCCTTCCCGGCGACCCCGTCCGCGCGCTCTTCGGCGACCGGCCTCCCAGCGAAGCCGTTATTGCGGCGATACGCCAGCAATATAACCTCGACCAGCCTTTCTACATCCAGTACGCGCTGTTCCTGAAGAACCTCTTCACTTTCAATCTGGGCGTCGACTTCACCGGCCAGCCCATCGCTGCGACCCTTGGCCGGATCTTTCCCGTGACAGCCATGCTGGCGGTGGAAGCCCTCATCATCCAGGCCGTCTTCGGAATCGCCTTCGGCCTGGTTGCCGGCCTCCGTAAGGGCAAGATCTTCGATGCCACTGTGCTGGTGGCCTCGCTCGTGGTTATCGCCATCCCCACATTCGTCCTTGGTTTTGTCCTGCAGCTGTTGGTGGGCGTCCAGCTGGGCTGGGCCAAGCCGACCGTCGGGGCGAACGCAGACTGGGGAAACCTGATCCTCCCGGCCACGGTGCTGGGGCTGGTTTCCTTCGCCTACGTCCTCCGCCTGACCCGCGCTTCCGTCATCGAAAACATGAATGCCGACTACGTCCGGACAGCCACAGCCAAAGGCCTGTCCCGTCCGCGTGTGGTGATCACCCACATTCTGCGCAACTCGATGATTCCGGTTGTCACGTACCTGGGAGCCAACCTCGGCGGACTGATGGGCGGCGCGATCGTCACGGAGTTCATCTTCAATGTGCCCGGTGTTGGCCAGAAGCTCTACCAGGCCATCATCCGCAGCGAAGGCCCCACCATCGTGGCAATTGTGAGTGTCCTGGTACTCGTTTTTGTGATCGCCAACCTGTTGGTCGATCTGCTCTATGCCTGGCTTGACCCGAGGATCCGCTATGAAAAGTAACCGCGCAATCGAACATTTTGTCGCCCCGGTAGAGGAAACCCCGCTCCTGGCGACCGATGCTGTCAAGACGGACGAAGCACCGCTGAGCCTGTGGGCCGACGCGTGGCGGAAGCTCCGCCGTCGTCCGCTGTTTATCATTTCCTCCATCATGATCGTCCTGTTGATCATCGTGGCGGCATTCCCGGGCCTGTTCACGCAGGTGGAGCCCAACAACGGCTGCCAGCTGGCCAATTCCAACGGCGCACCGTCTGCGGGCCACCCGCTGGGATTCACCTTCCAGGGCTGTGACATCTACTCCCGCATGATCCACGGAACCCAGGCGTCCATCACGGTTGGCGTCCTGTCCGTCCTGTGTGTGCTGATCATTGGTGTGACCCTTGGTGCACTGGCCGGATTCTACGGCGGCTGGGTTGACGCCGTGATTGCCCGCCTTGGTGATATCTTCTTCGCCCTCCCGCTCATTCTTGGTGCGCTGGTCATCACGCAGCTCCCGATCTTCCGGGAAAACCGTGGCGTCCTGACGGTTGTGATGGTGATCGTTGTGCTCGGCTGGCCGCAAATGGCCCGCATCACCCGCGGCGCAGTGATCGAAGTACGGAACGCGGATTTCGTGATGGCAGCCCGTTCGCTGGGTGTCTCATCGATCGGATCCCTGGTCCGGCACGTCCTGCCCAACGCACTGGCACCCATCATCGTCCTGGCCACCATGGAGCTCGGTGTGTTCATCGTGGCCGAAGCCACCCTGTCCTTCCTGGGGATCGGGCTGCCCGGCAGCATCATGTCCTGGGGAAATGACATTGCCGCGGCCCAGACCTCGATCCGCACCAACCCGACGATCCTGCTCTACCCTGCTGCCGCCCTGTCCGTTACAGTCTTGAGCTTCATCATGCTGGGGGATGCCCTGCGCGATGCTCTTGACCCGAAGAGCCGACAGCGATGAAGGATGCATACATGACAACGTCTGACGTCAGTTTCAACGAGGCAGGAGCACCTGCCGACCGGCCATTGCTTGAGATCAGGGACCTCGCCATCACCTTTGACACCAGCGGCGGTGAGGTCAAGGCGGTGCGCAACGCACACCTCACCATCATGCCAGGCGAAACGGTGGCAATTGTGGGTGAGTCCGGTTCGGGCAAATCCACAACAGCCCTGGCGGCCATCGGCCTCCTTCCCGGCAATGGCCGGGTATCCGGCGGGCAGATCCTGCTCGACGGCGAAGACATCTCCAATGCCTCCGAGAAGCGGATGATCGAGCTTCGCGGCAACACCATCGGCATGGTCCCGCAGGATCCGATGTCCAACCTGAACCCCGTGTGGAAAATCGGATATCAGGTCAAGGAAACGCTGAGGGCCAACGGCCAGCCCAGCGGTCCCGAGGACATTGCCAAGGTGCTGGCTCAGGCCGGCCTGCCGGATGCCCACCGTCGCGCCAAGCAGTATCCCCACGAGTTCTCCGGCGGCATGCGTCAGCGCGCCCTGATCGCCATCGGCCTGTCCTGCCAGCCGAGGCTGCTCATCGCCGACGAGCCCACATCCGCACTGGACGTGACGGTGCAGCGGCAGATCCTCGATCACCTGGAGAGCATGACCGCCGAACTGGGAACATCCGTTCTCCTGATCACGCACGATCTTGGCCTCGCGGCCGAACGTGCCGACAAGGTGGTGGTGATGTACCGCGGCCAGGTGGTTGAGGCGGGACCGTCACTGGAACTCCTGCGCAACCCGCGCCACCCGTACACCCAGCGGTTGGTGTCCTCGGCGCCGTCCCTGGCTTCCCGCCGCATCCAGGTGGCGAAGGACCTCGGCATCGAAACGGACGAGCTCCTTGCCCCCACTGAAGCCGTCGTGGAGAAAGACCTGCCGGACGAGGTCCTGCAGATCCAGGACCTGACAAAGGTCTTCAAACTCCGGTCCGGAGTGGGACGGGCAACGGATTTCACTGCCGTGGACAAGGTCTCCTTCAGCGTCAAGCGGGGAACCACCACGGCGATTGTGGGGGAGTCCGGTTCGGGCAAGTCCACGGTTGCCCAGATGGTGCTGAACCTTCTGCCTCCCACATCCGGCAAGATCATTTTCGACGGCGTGGACACGTCCACGCTGAACAGGAAAGAGATCTTCGCCTTCCGGCGCCGTGTACAGCCGATTTTCCAGGATCCGTACGGCTCGCTGGACCCGATGTACAACATCTTCCGGACCATCGAAGAGCCCCTGCGCACCCATAAGGTGGGAAACAAGGCGAGCCGGGAGAAGAAGGTCCGGGAACTGCTCGACCAGGTGGCGCTGCCGCAATCCACAATGCGGCGGTATCCCAATGAACTTTCCGGCGGCCAGCGCCAGCGCGTCGCCATTGCGCGGGCCCTGGCACTGGACCCGGAAGTGATCATCTGCGACGAAGCCGTTTCTGCCCTTGACGTGCTGGTCCAGGCCCAGGTGCTGAACCTGCTTGCGGACCTGCAGTCGAACCTTGGCCTTACCTATCTCTTTATTACCCACGACCTGGCGGTGGTCCGGCAGATCGCGGACCATGTCTGTGTCATGGAAAAGGGAAAGCTGGTTGAGACCGGTTCCACGGATGACGTTTTTGATTCCCCGCAGCAGGACTACACCAAGGCACTGCTCAACGCTATTCCCGGTGCCCGCCTGATGCTGCCGCCCGAGGTGGCCTGACAGGACCGGGTTCTGGCACCGGTTAAACAGAGGATGGAGCCAAACCCTGCGGGGTTCCGGCTCCATCCTCCATTTAAGGAACCGGCACGAGCTGCAATTGCCGAAGCCGGGACCCGAGCAGTTCGCCCAGGGTTTTGCGGCCGGCGGAGTCCATGTGGACGGAGTCTGCCAGGTTCCTGGCGAGATTGTATGTAGTCAGCCAGTCGCCGACGCCGACGAACGGGATGCCTTGCCTGGCGGCGACGGTACCAATCAGTGCATCCACCTGGGTCCTGCGCCCGCCGCCATGGCTGGCTCCCCGCGCCAGTGTTCCGATCATGGCGAACCTCGCGCCCGGATACCGCTCCTTCAGCACGCCGATCAGGCGCTCGGCGTTGGCCACGATCTGTGCGTCCGTCGCCCCGCGGGCGGCATCGTTGCCGCCGCCCTGGATGACAATCAGCGCAGGTGTCCCGTAGGGCAGCTTCCAGTCACCCCGGAGGAGCGCATCAAGATAATTCCCGGTCTTGCCGTTGTCGGCCACATACCCGGTTCCGCCGAGCCCGCAGAAGTGGACTTTGTAGCCCACGGAGGCAAGGCCGAGCCGGGGCCACCCGTCAGCGGGTTCGGATTGGGAATCACCGATCAGGAGGGCGGTATGGCGCATGTCCGGCACGATCACTTCGTCCCGGCCGCTGGCCGGGTTCCGAAAAACAGAACCTGCCGCCAGGAGCTCCGGATCCGTCCCCGGAGATATGGACCGCCCTGGCGCGCCACCGGCCGCCCCGGGCCCGGCCACAACAGCCGGCGCCCCGGCCCCGGGCGCGGCAGCCTGGATGGTGGACGACGCTGGTGGCGCAGGTGGCTGCCCGCAGCCGGTGAGGAGGACGCCTGCGGCGATTCCCGATGCGACTAAGCAGGACAGAGCCGAGGCTTTTCGCATCAGTAGTTCTCCGGGCTTGAAGTGTCACAGCCATGATGCTGCATCAGCCCAGGAAAATCCAGTGACTTTGATCACAGGAAATCGGTGTCGCAGCCGGTACGCCACGTCGGTCCGACGCAACGTCCGACCGGATGGCTGTACGATTTTTAGGCGCTTTTAGATGGCAGCGATTAGACTAATGGAAGGCGCCCTGTGTTAATGGGCCAATCCGTCGTGGACTCCGGTTGGACATGCGGCGATACGTACAGCTTACCCACTGAATCGAGCAATAACGCATGTCTGAAACCACCACCAACACTGCGGTAGCCACTGCATCGCGCAGTGACCTGCGCAACGTCGCGATCGTGGCCCACGTTGACCACGGCAAGACCACCCTGGTCGACGCCATGCTCAAGCAGACCAACTCCTTTGCCGAACACAACCACCTCGAAGACCGTGTGATGGACTCCGGTGACCTGGAGCGCGAAAAGGGCATCACCATCCTGGCCAAGAACACCACGGTGGCCTACAACGGACCGTCCTCCAACGGCGAGACAATCACCATCAACGTCATCGACACCCCCGGCCACGCCGACTTCGGTGGCGAGGTGGAGCGCGGCCTGTCCATGGTTGACGGCGTTGTGCTGCTCGTTGATGCTTCGGAGGGCCCGCTGCCCCAGACCCGCTTCGTGCTGCGCAAGGCCCTGGCCGCGCACCTGCCGGTCATCCTCCTGGTGAACAAGACGGACCGTCCCGATGCGCGCATCGAGGAAGTTGTCCACGAGTCCATGGACCTGCTCCTGGGCCTCGCCTCGGACCTTGCTGACGAAGTTCCGGACCTTGACCTGGACAAGATCCTCGAAGTTCCCGTCGTTTACGCCGCCGCCAAGGTGGGCCGCGCGTCCCTGGACCAGCCCGCCGACGGCTCCGCTCCGGAAAACGAGGACCTTGAGCCGCTGTTCAAGACCATCATCGAGCACATCCCGGCCCCGACGTACAACCCGAACGGCGTGCTGCAGGCACACGTGACGAACCTTGACGCCTCGCCGTTCCTGGGCCGTCTCGCCCTGCTGCGCATCTACAACGGCACCCTGCGCAAGGGCCAGACCGTTGCCTGGGCCCGCGCCAATGGCGAGCTCAAGAACGTCAAGATCACCGAACTGCTGGCCACCAAGGCCCTGGACCGCGTTCCGGCCGAGTCCGCCGGTCCCGGCGAGATCGTCGCCGTCGCCGGCATCGAGGAAATCACCATCGGTGAGACCCTCACCGACGTCGACAACCCGCAGCCGCTGCCGCTGATCACCGTGGACGATCCCGCGATCTCCATGACCATCGGTATCAACACCTCCCCGCTGGCCGGCAAGGTCAAGGGCGCCAAGGTCACGGCCCGCCAGGTGAAGGACCGCCTGGACAAGGAACTGATCGGTAACGTCTCCCTCAAAGTCCTGCCCACCGAGCGTCCTGACGCCTGGGAGGTCCAGGGCCGTGGTGAGCTCGCGCTGGCCATCCTCGTGGAGCAGATGCGCCGCGAAGGCTTCGAACTGACCGTCGGCAAGCCCCAGGTGGTCACCAAGACCATCGACGGCAAGATCCACGAGCCGATGGAGCACATGACCATCGACGTGCCCGAAGAGTACCTCGGCGCTGTCACCCAGCTGATGGCAGCCCGCAAGGGCCGCATGACCAACATGGCCAACCATGGCACTGGCTGGTGCCGGATGGAATTCATCGTCCCGGCCCGTGGCCTGATCGGTTTCCGCACCAAGTTCCTCACGGACACCCGCGGCGCCGGTATCGCGGCATCCATCGCCGAGGGCTACGAGCCCTGGGCCGGCCCGATCGAATACCGTACCAACGGTTCGATGATCGCGGACCGTGCCGGTGTGGTGACGCCGTTCGCCATGATCAACCTGCAGGAACGTGGCTCGTTCTTCGTCAAGCCCACCTCCGAGGTCTACGAGGGCATGATCGTCGGCGAGAACTCCCGTGCTGACGACATGGACGTGAACATCACCAAGGAAAAGAAGCTCACCAACATGCGTGCCGCTTCCTCGGACACCTTCGAGAACCTGACGCCGCCGCGCGACCTGACCCTCGAAGAATCCCTCGAGTTCGCCCGCGAAGACGAGTGCGTCGAGGTGACCCCGGAGTCCATCCGTATCCGCAAGCTCATCCTGGACACCAACGAGCGTGCAAAGGCCAACCGCGCCCGCGCCAAGGTCTAACCGCCCGGAGTTTCCCAAGAATGCCACCGGCACCTCGCCGGTGGCATTCTTGCGTTCCGGCTGCGCGCTGAAGCCTGGTTCCGATGCGCAGGAACGCTCCCGGCGCGCTCATGCCGGGCGTCGTGGCACTCACGGGTTGCCCACATAGCAGCCCCCATTGCTGCGTCCGGGCCTTGGCGGACGGCAGTATGCAACCATGCGAACCCTTACCGATGCGCTGGCTGCCCTGGGTGGCGTCGCCAGTTCCAGTTCATTGCGGCAGGCCGGAGTCTCCCGCCGGAACATTGAAGCCGGCGTGCTCGATGCGTCGGTCCAACGGGTGGCCCGGGGCGTTTATGCGCTGCCCGACGCAGCGCCCTGGCGCATCCACGCCGGGCGCCATTACGCCGTCCCAGGCTGCGTCACGGCTGCAGCGGAAGCGGGGTTGTGGGTTGTCCGGGCTCCCCACATGCCGCATCTGGCCGCACGGCACGGCAGGCCCCTAGCTGGATGCGTGGTCCATCGAAGCAACATTCCGTTGACGTCCCTGGATATTGTGTGCCAAACGCTCCGCTGCCTGCCGCCGCTTGAGGCCTTGACCATCGCGGAATCTGCGGTGAAGAAGGGGCTGGTTCAACTTCCGGCCCTCAGGGAACGGTTTCCGGCGCTACGTGAAAAGAGCATTCTGGGCCTGGTGGCAAGGATCCGGCCTCAATCCGGGTCCATAATCGAGACGATGGCCCGGTATCTGTTGGAAGAAGCGGGGCTCACGGTCGAGCTGCAGGTCAACATTCCGGGGATGGGCCACCTGGACCTTCTCGTTGATGGGCTGCTGGGTATTGAGACGGACGGATATGCCCACCACAGCACGCGGTCAGCGTACAGGGAGGACAGGCGGCGATGGAACGTTACCGTTGTCCGTGGTTTCCCCACGCTCAGGGTGACCTTCGAGATGCTGGTCAGCCAGCCGGGGAGTTCGTGCGGATGGTGCATCAGGCCCTTGCAACGTACCGCTCTGCGCGTTGACACCCCCGCTCCGTGTGCCCGGGAGGTCCCTGCGCAGCGACCGGCGCCGCTACTGCGCAGACGGGCGGCGCCGCTTGGGGGCGGGCGGGACTTCCTTCGCGGCGACCACGAGGTCCAGGGGGATCACGACGTCGGCCTTCCGCGTCCTGACTGTGCACTCGCCGTCGTCCGTGGCCACCAGATGGCCCACAGCGTCTGTCAGCCCGCCGTCGATCCGGTAGCGGACCACAACCCGGGTTCCGGGCGTGGCGGCGGCCAGGAATTCGCGGGGCGTAGGCTGGGCGGGACTCACCAGTTCATACTAAGGCGGCCCGCTAGGTTCGCGGGAACGGGCTGGGGGATAATAAGCTCAGAAGTCAACAGTCCGGATTATGTGCCGGATTCAAGTGCCGGCGGTCGCCGGAAACAACGTGGAGAGGCAAGGGACGTGACGTACGTAATCGCGCAGCCGTGTGTAGATGTCAAGGACAAGGCATGTATTGAGGAGTGCCCGGTCGACTGCATCTACGAGGGTGAGCGTTCGCTGTACATCCACCCCGATGAGTGCGTCGACTGTGGTGCCTGCGAGCCTGTGTGCCCGGTTGAGGCCATCTACTACGAAGATGACACTCCCGAGGAATGGGCCGATTACTACAAGGCCAACGTCGAATTCTTCGATGACCTGGGCTCACCCGGCGGCGCCGCGAAGATTGGCAACACGGGCAAGGACCACCCGATGATTGCCGCCCTGCCGCCGCAGAACCAAGACCACTGAGCCGGGCAACCCGGTGACCTCTTTTGGCCTGAGCCTGCCCGATTATCCGTGGGAGGCCATGGCCCCGTACCTCGCCAAGGCTTCCGAGTATCCTGGCGGGGCGGTCAACCTCTCCATCGGCACGCCTGTGGACCCTACGCCGGCCCTGATCCAGGAGGCCCTCAAAGCCGCCGCTGACGCGCCCGGATACCCTACGGTGCACGGTACGGCCGGGCTGCGGGAAGCCATTGCGGCGTGGTTCGACCGCCGCCGTGGTGTCCCCGGCCTGGACCCGAAGAACGTGATGCCGACAGTTGGTTCCAAGGAACTGGTGGCGTGGCTGCCGCTCCTGCTCGGACTTAAGCCGGGCGACGTTGTGGTCCGCCCCAAGGTGGCGTACCCCACCTATGACATCGGGGCAACGCTGGCCGGTGCCACGTCCGTGGCCACTGACCACCTGGACGAGCTCGACGCCGACACCCGCGCCAGGGTGCGCCTCATCTGGGTCAACTCCCCGGGGAACCCCACCGGAAGCGTACGCGACGTTGAGTCGCTCAAGACGCTGGTGGCGCAGGCACGCGAACTCGGCGCGGTGGTGGCATCGGATGAGTGCTACGCCGAGCTCGGCTGGGGTGCCTGGGACGTGCAGCGCGGAGGCGATCCGGTTCCCAGCGTCCTGGATCCCCGTGTTGCCGGCGACTCCCAAGAAGGCCTGCTGGCGGTTTATTCGCTCAGCAAGCAGTCCAACGTTGCGGGCTACCGTGCAGCCTTCGTTGCCGGCGACCCCGCCATCATGGCCAACCTCGTGAACAGCCGCAAGCACGCCGGCATGATTGTGCCGTACCCTGTCCAGGAAGCCATGCGCGTTGCGCTGGGCGACGACACCCATGTCCTGGCCCAGAAGGACCTTTACAGGGGACGGCGTGAACGACTGGTGCCCGCGCTGCAGCGCTTCGGTCTGGAAATCAAGGATTCCGACGCCGGACTCTACCTCTGGTGCACCGCCGGGGAAGGCACGTGGGAAACCGTGGCCCGGTTGGCGGACCTTGGCATTGTGGTGGGACCGGGCGTCTTTTATGGCGAAACCGGCAACGGTTACGTGCGCGTCGCCCTCACCGGAACCGACGAGCGGATTGACGCGGCAGTGGCCCGGCTGGCCGCAGCGCCGTAACAATCGTGTGACTCGTACCACAAACGCCCTGTTTTGTGGGGACTTCGACGGCCGCCGATTAGTGACACCTGCCATGGGGACGGTACTTTTTAAGTGACTATCAATGGTGGCTTTCTACAAGAAGGCAGCCCGTGCGTTGGAATCCTGAAGGAACAGGACCCGTGCGCGGCTCACCGGATGTTGGATCAAGCTTTCGACAGAGGCCCAGACGCCTCATGAAGGGGACTCCATGACTGAGACCAACAACAGCGCAACCCTGCACCATGCAGGGGGCGAGCTCAAGCTCCCGCGCATCCAGGTTGTTGAAGGAAACGAAGGCTACGACGTTTCCAAGCTCCTGAAGCAGACGGGCGCAGTCACCTTTGACCCCGGCTTCATGAACACCGCAGCAACCACCTCTGCGATCACCTACATCGACGGCGATGCGGGCATCCTGCGCTACCGCGGGTATCCCATCGAGCAGTTGGCGCAGCACTCCAGCTTCCTCGAAGTTTCCTACCTCCTGATCTACGGCAACCTGCCCAGCCCCACGGAGCTGGAAGAGTTCGACCAGAAGATCCGCCGCCACACCCTGCTGCACGAGGAGCTCAAGGGCTTCTTCAGCGGCTTCCCGCGCGACGCCCACCCGATGCCTGTGCTGTCGTCGGCCGTGTCGGCCCTGTCCACGTTCTACCAGGACTCCCTGGACCCGTTCAACGCCGAGCAGGTGGAAGTTTCCACCATCCGCCTCATGGCCAAGATGCCGGTCATCGCTGCCTATGCGCACAAGAAGTCCATCGGCCAGCCGATGCTGTACCCGGACAACTCCCACAACCTCGTGGAAAACTTCATGCGCCTCAGCTTCGGCCTGCCGGCAGAGCAGTACGAGGTGGACCCGGTAATTGCCAAGGCCCTGGACCTGCTGCTGATCCTTCACGCGGACCACGAGCAGAACTGCTCCACCTCCACGGTGCGCCTGGTGGGCTCCTCCAACGCGAACCTCTTCGCCTCGGTCTCCGCCGGCATCAACGCCCTCTTCGGCCCCGCCCACGGCGGCGCCAACGAAGCGGTCCTCAAGATGCTCCGCCAGATCCAGGCCGACGGCACCAAGCCCGAGGATTACATGGAGAAGGTCAAGAACAAGGAAGACGGCGTCCGTCTCATGGGCTTCGGACACCGCGTCTACAAGAACTACGATCCGCGCGCCAAGATCGTCAAGGCCACGGCCCACGAGATCCTCAGCAAGCTCGGCGGCAACGACGAACTCCTGGAGATCGCCCTGCGCCTGGAAGAGAAGGCGCTGAACGATGACTACTTCATCCAGCGCAAGCTCTACCCGAACGTGGACTTCTACACCGGCTTGATCTACAAGGCCATGGGCTTCCCGGAGAAGATGTTCACCGTGCTGTTTGCCATCGGCCGCCTGCCGGGCTGGATCGCCCAGTGGCGTGAAATGATCAGCGATCCCAACACCAAGATCGGCCGCCCGCGCCAGCTCTACATCGGCGAGCCGGAGCGCGACTACCCGGTCCGCTGACCTGATCTGATTGACTCGACGGCGGCCGGTCACCTTCTTCGCGAAGGTGGCCGGCCGCTGTCGTGCTTCAGGCGTTGTAGCCCTGGGGGTTGTTTTTCTGCCAGCGCCAGTGGTCCTCGCACATTTCGTCAACGGTCTTGGTGGTGGACCAGCTGAGGTCTGCCAGGGCCGACGTGGCGTCCGCCCAGAAGGCCGGGAGGTCACCGGCGCGGCGTTCGGTGATCTCGTAGGGGATGGGCTGTCCCACGGCCTTCTCGAAGGACCGCAGGACCTCCAGGACGGAGGAGCCCTTGCCGGACCCAAGGTTCCACCGGAAGACGCCGGTGCGGTCCGCGACGTGGTTCAGTGCGGCGACGTGGCCTTCGGCGAGGTCGACGACGTGGATGTAGTCGCGCAGGCACGTTCCGTCAGGAGTGTCGTAGTCGCCGCCGAACACCATCAGCTTTTCGCGGCGCCCAACGGCCACCTGCGCGATGAACGGCACCAGGTTGTTGGGGATGCCCTGGGGATCCTCGCCGATGCGGCCGGACGGGTGAGCGCCCACGGGATTGAAGTAGCGCAGCAGGGCGATGTGCCAGCGGCTGTCCGCGGCGCCCAGGTCCGCAAGGATGTCCTCGATCTGTTCCTTGGTGCGGCCGTACGGGTTGTTGGCGCCGATTTCCATTTTCTCCACATAGGGGACGGGGTTGTGCTCGCCGTAGACGGTGGCGGAGGAGCTGAAGACGATGGAACGAACGTCATGGCGGTCCATGACCCGGATCAGGATCAGCGTGCCCACGAGGTTGTTGTAGTAGTACTTGAGCGGTTCGCGCACGGACTCGCCCACGGCTTTGAGGCCGGCGAAGTGGATGACGGCGTCGATCGACTGACCGGCGAACACTTTTTCCACCGCGGCCTCGTCCACGAGGTCCACGTTGTGGAAGTCGGCGGTCTTGCCGCTGAGCTCGGCAACACGCCGCAGCGATTCTTCGCTGGAGTTCACCAGATTGTCGATCACCACAACGTCGTGACCGGCTTCCTGCAGGGACAAAACAGTGTGCGAGCCGATGTACCCGGTGCCACCTGTGACCAGAATTTTCATGCCTCCCACGCTATCCCAATTCCGCCGATGGATAGATTCCAGCACGGGTGTGCTAAATAATAAGGGTGCCCAAAATTGTTGATGCCGTAGCCCGCCGTGCCGAGATTGTTGATGCTGTCTTCCGGATCATTGCCGTGGACGGGCTGGAACGGGCGTCCCTGCGCGAGGTGGCCGATGAGGCCGGGCTGGCCGTCGGTTCCGTCCGGCACTATTTTGCCGGCAGTGACGAGCTGCTCAGGTTCTCCTTCGCCGCCGTGGTGGACCGGATCCTGGCACGGCTCACCGCAGCCCTGCCGGACATGGCGGCGAGCGAAACGGGATCGGACGCCCGGCACAACGCTGTTTTAACTCTCCTGGGTGAATTCCTGCCGCTGGACGAAGAGCGCGCCGTGGACGCGTGTGTCTGGATGGCCTTCAAGAACGCCGCCAGGATCCGGCCCTTCCTCGCGGCCGAAGCCGACCGCAGCCACCGCGAGGTGGCCGCCGTCGTCGGACAGGTTATTACGGCTCTGGTGAGGGACGACGGCGACGGGCAGCAGTCGCTGACGATCGAAGCAGAGCGGCTGCTGGCAACGCTGGACGGACTCTGCATGCACGCACTTCTGCAGCCCGAATGGATGACCGCGCAGATGTGCCATGATGTGCTGGACCGGCACCTCAGGAGCCTTGCCGCCTGACATTACCGTCCGCTGGCAACGGGAATAGACTGGGAGCCGGGGGAGCGGACCGGCCAACCAAGCCGGTCCAGGCAGGCCACAGGAGGAGATGGAATGCACAACACAGGTGGTTCCGGCTGGCAGATCACCACGGACACGTCCGGACCCCTGATGATCGCGCTGTTCGTCCGCGACGCGGCAGGTCTCGACGGCGCGGGCCACCCAGCACTTTCGCATGCGGCGCCCAAAGTCCGCCACGCCGACCATTCGCACCTCACCGCCGACGTCGGCGGAGTCAGCGCACTGAAAACGGAATGGGAGGCCTGGTGGGAACAGCTGCTCAAGGCGCATCCCCAGACGTCACCGGAACTGTCCCCGCCGGACTTTGAAGCCTTCGGCAATTCCCCGGCCCTCCAGCGCGTCCTGCAGGCGCACTTCGGTTCCGCCCTGACGTGGGCACGGGAGCGCCGCAGCGAATACGCGCGGCTGGAGGCTGAACGCATCGCGAGCGGCTCGGACCAGCTGCTGGGCGACATGGTGGACGACCGGCTGATGGAGATTGGCCGGGAGGCACGGGACTTTAACCTGACCATCATTGAGCTGCCGCTGAATGAACAGCGGGCGTGGTACCTGGAGCCGGACAAGATCATCATGAGCCACAACCTGATGTCCCAGCCGGAGCTCTTCCGCAGCTACGTCCAGCCGGTGGTGGAAATCCTCGCCTGAGGAGGCTGTGGGCAACGCGCCGGGCAGCGGGTCAGCTGGTTCAGTCCCCGGTGCCCGCAGGCGCCAGTGTAATCCGGACCTGGCCTTCCGGCGCGTCCGACGCCTGCCACCCACCCTGATCCTCCCGGAGCCAGCTCCGGCCGGCAACGTCCACCTGCGTCACGGCCAGATCCTTGGCGTTGGCAACGGCCCAGTGCGCCACGGACCAGGCCTGGCTGCCGCCGGCCTCAACAACCAGCGAGTCGCCGTCCGGGAAAGTCCCCAGCGCTCCGTAGGCCTGGGCCAGTTCCGCTCCGACGCTGCCGGGCTGGCCCGCTTCCTGCGGTGCACGCAGTGTGCACTCCATCGCTTCCGGCGTTTGGCCGGACAGTGCGGAAGCGAACGCGCGGCCCATCACCTCGTGCTGGGCGTAGGCGGTGGGGAACGCCGAGCGCTGGACGCGCTGGGCGGCGTCGGTGATCTCCAAAGTCTCATAGCCGGGAATCTTGACCAGGGCATCGTAAAAGGCGTTGGCGGCGTAGTACGGATCCATGACCTGTTCCGTGGTTCCCCACCCCTGCGACGGGCGCTGCTGGAACAGGCCGCGGGAATCCGGCCCGGCCAGGTCTCCGTGGTCTATGTTGCGCAGCTTGGATTCCTGCATGGCCGTCGCCAGGGCGATGCTGGCGGCCCGCGGCGGAAGCCCGCGCTGAACGGCCACCGCCGTGATCAGCGACGCGTTAGCCGCCTGGTCCGTTGCGAGTTCCGCGTGCTGCGTCCCGACGTCGGCTGTGCAGCGCCCCGTCACGAGGGTTTCGGAGCGCTGCACAAACGCCATCACCGTATAGACGGCGCCGGCCAGCAGAGCCAGGGTAAGCAGGAGCACGGTGGCGCGCCGGAAACCACGTCCACGTGCTGCCAACGGGTTAGTTGGCGTGGAGGGCGTCGTTGAGTTCCACGGTCTGGCCCTTGCGGGGCAGGGCTTCGACGGCTCCCGTGGTGGAGTTGCGGCGGAAGAGGAGGTTGGGCACACCGGACAGTTCTGCTGCCTTGACGATTTTGGTGGTGTCCTCGCCTACTTCGTCCTTGGGGCCGGGAACCCGCACGCGCGTGCCGGCGGTGACGTAAAGGCCGGCCTCCACCACGGAGTCGTCCCCGATGCTGATGCCGACGCCGGAGTTGGCGCCGAGCAGGACCCGCTCACCCACGGCGATGCGCTCCTTGCCGCCTCCGGACAGGGTGCCCATGATGGAGGCGCCGCCGCCCACATCGCTGCCGTCGCCGGTGACGACGCCGGCGGAGATGCGGCCTTCCACCATGGAGGTGCCCAGGGTGCCGGCGTTGAAGTTCACAAAACCTTCGTGCATCACGGTGGTGCCTTCGGCGAGGTGGGCACCCAGGCGGACGCGGTCGGCGTCGGCAATCCGGACGCCGGAGGGCACAACGTAGTCCACCATGCGGGGGAACTTGTCGATCCCGTAGACAGTGACGGCGCCGCGGCGGCGCAGCCTGGCGCGCGTCAGTTCGAAGCCTTCAACAGCGGCAGGGCCGAAGTTGGTCCAGACCACGTTGGGGAGCTGGCCGAAGATGCCGTCCAGGTTAATGGTGTTGGGCCGGGCCAGGCGGTGCGAGAGGAGGTGCAGGCGAAGGTAGGCGTCGGCGGTGTCTGCCGGGGCCTCGTCGAGGTTGATCTGGACGAAGACCACCTTCTGCTCGGTGCCGCGGTCCGCGTCGGCGCCCTCTTCGGCAAGCTGGAGGAGCGTCGCGTCCGCGTTCTCCACGGCCCGCAGGCTTTCGGCCGCGATGCCCAGTGCCGGCGCCGGGAACCAGACGTCCAGGACGGTGGCTTCTCCGCCGGCAGCGGCGATGGTGGCCAGGCCGAAGCCGTAGGCGGAGCGGTCTTCGGAGGTTGCGTTCTGGTCTTCGGGCACGGCGGAAGTAGCGGTCTCAGTCATGCCCTCCAGTCTAGCGAGAGCCGGGGGCAGGGTTCGAACTAGACTGGCAACGTGACTGCCGAGACCGCCCCTGAACCAACCGCCGCGACGTTGAACCTGCGCCAGGACGTTGCCATGCTGACCGCCGCGCTGATGGACATCAACAGTGTGTCCGGGAATGAGACGGAGCTGGCGGACGCCGTTGACGCCGCCCTTCGGGCCATTCCGCAGCTCCGGGTGGTCCGCGACGGCGACTCAATCATCGCGCGCACCGAGCTGGGGCGGGCGGAACGAGTCATCCTTGCCGGGCACCTGGACACGGTCCCGCTGCCCGCAACGGAAGGCGCACGCGGCACCGTACCTTCCACCTGGGCGTCCGGCACGCCGGGGGAGGGTGTCCTCTATGGGCGCGGCGCCACGGACATGAAGGGCGGCGTCGCAGTCCAGCTCGCGCTGGCGGCCACAATGTTCGACGACGGCGCGTCGCCGGTGCGGGACGTCACCTTCGTGTTTTACGACCATGAGGAAGTGGAGGCCGTGAAGAGCGGGCTGGGCCGCCTGGTCCGCAGCCACGGCCACCTGCTGGACGGCGACTTCGCCATTCTCCTGGAACCGACGCACGGCACCGTTGAAGGCGGCTGCAACGGCACCAGCCGCTTCGAAGCCACCACCGTGGGGGAGGCCGCACATTCCGCCCGGGCGTGGATGGGCAGCAACGCCATCCACGCCGCCGCACCCATCCTGGCCAGGCTGGCGGCCTACGAACCCCGGACCGTCAACGTGGACGGCCTCGATTACCGGGAGAGCCTCAACGCGGTGAAGATCAATGGAGGCACGGCCGGCAACGTCATACCGGACCGCTGCGTGGTGGAGATCAACTACCGTTTCGCGCCGGATAAGTCCCCGGACCAGGCCGAAGCCCACGTCCGGGAACTGCTCGAAGGCTTTGATGTCGTCCGCACGGATGCTGCGGCCGGCGCGCGCCCGGGACTCAACCACCCCGCGGCGGCGTCATTCGTGGCCGCCGTGGGAGCCGAGCCCAAACCGAAATACGGCTGGACCGACGTCGCGCGGTTCAGCGAACTGGGAATCCCGGCGGTGAACTTCGGCCCCGGTGATCCGCTGCTGGCGCACAAGGACGAGGAACACGTCGACGCCGAAGCCATCCGGGAGTGCCTGCGGGCCCTGCGGAGCTGGCTCGCCGCCTGACCCGGGGGCCCTCCGGGCACGGCAATCTCAACACTTGTGGCAATCGGTTGTCAAAGTTGCCAAAGATCCTATTACACTAGCGAAGGCTTAAGGGCGCCTCATAGACGAGGTGCCCACCTCCGGCACTTCTCTGCTGCGGTGAGCCGTCCACTTCCGGCTGGTGCAGCCAGCTCGTTTCATAGGACCCGTATGTCAATAACAACGTCCGGCCCGGCCCACGCCACCAGCGAGATCGCCGATCCGTACGCGCTGGATCCATAGGATATCCAGGAGCCTCCCACAACATGGCGGGGCCGCTTCAAATTCCTCGGACCCGGAATGATCACATCGGCTGCTGTGGTGGGCTCCGGTGAACTCCTCACGGCAACCGCGCTTGGAGCCCAGGCCGGCTTCATGCTGCTGTGGCTGGTCCTCATCTCCACGTTCATCAAGGTCTGGGTTCAGATTGAGTTGGGCCGCCGGTCCATCTCCACTGGCAAGGTGGCCGTGACCGGCTACAACGAGGTGCCGCCCAAGATCGCCAAGCGCGGCTGGATGGCTTGGCTGGTGCTGCTGATGTTCGTTCAGTTCCTTACCAGCCAGGCAGGCGTGATCAGTGCTTCGGCCTTCGCGTTCTCCTCGCTGCTGCCCATCGGAGGCGAGCCCTACTCGTTCCTCTCCATCGGATGCTGGGTGGCCATCCTGGTGGTGATCGCAATCGCGATCCACCTGACCAACAGGTACACCGTCGTCGAGGGCGTCTCAACCTTGCTGGTGTTCCTCGTTACTGCCTTTGCAGTGGTTATGCTGTTCTCCCTGCAGGGCACCGAATTCAGCTGGAACATGGCCGACCTGGGCGACGGCATGCGTTTCCAGATCGCCTTGGGTTCGATGGGTATTGCGCTGTCCATGTTCGGCCTCACCGGCGTGGGTGCCGGAGAAATCACCGCCTACACATACTGGTGCGTTGAAAAGGGCTACGCCGCCTGGTCGGGCAAGAATGACGGGTCCGAGGCGTGGGCCAACCGTGCCCGTGGCTGGATTGCCGTGATGAAGCTCGACGCCTGGGTTTCCTGGGTTGTCTACACGGTCTCCACTGCTGCCTTCTACATGCTCGGGGCGGCTGTCCTGCACCCGCAGGGCATCGTGCCCAAGGGCGATGCTGTCATGAGCACCATTGCCAGTATTTTCTCCAGTACTGTGGGCCAGTGGGGCGCCGTGGTGTTCCTGGTCGGCGCCGGCATCGCACTGTTCAAAACCATTGTTGCCAATGTGCCGAGCCTTGGGCGTCAGGTTGGCAACACCCTGGCTGTGTTCGGTGCCTTTGACTGGAGCAACCAGAAACAGCGTGACCGCTGGATGCGCGTGATCATGATCGTGCTGCCCGTTGTGTGGGGACTCTTCGGAACTGTTGTTTCCTCGCCCCTTGCCCTTGTGGTCCTCGCAGGTATCCTCAACGCCGTGTTCCTGATGGGCGTCGCGGCGGCCACGATCTACCTCTCCCGCGTCCAAACCGATCCCCGGGTGAAGGACGGAAAGCCGTTCACTGTCATGCTCATCCTCAGCGCAGCGGCCATCTTCTTCGTCGGCGTTATGGGCCTGGTCAACATATTCTGATTCGCCGGCAGGCGCAGGGAGGACAACAGGCATGCAGGCAGTTGTAGTGCACGGCAAGGACGACCTACGGGTCGAAGAAATCGCGGAGCCCGATTGCGGACCCGGCGAGGTGCTCATTGCGATGGAATGGGGCGGCATTTGTGGCTCCGATATCGCGTATTGGAGGCACGGCGCCTCAGGCACTGCGGTTCTGCGCGACCCGCTAGTGCTGGGCCATGAGGTAGCCGGCAGGATCGCCGCCATCGGAACAGAAGCGGCGTCGGAACTGGCCCGCCAGGGGATCGGGATCGGCGCACCGGTAACGGTGCATCCGGCAACCTTGGTGGGCGACCACCAGGTGCCGGCCGAAACCGCCCACCGAAGCAACCTCTGGCCCGAGGTACGCTACCTTGGCTCCGCCGCGTTCGCGCCGCACGAGCAGGGCGGATTCAGTCGCTACCGCGCCGTTCGCCCCGGGCAACTGCGCGTAGTTCCGGACGGCGTCAGCCTCAAGCAGGCAGCCCTCGCCGAGCCGTTTGGTGTAGCACTGCACGCCCTGGCGCGTGCCGGTGACGTGACCGGCAGGACAGTGTTGGTCAACGGGTGCGGACCTATCGGTGCCCTGGCCGTTGCGGCGGCCAAAGCTGGCGGTGCTGCCCACGTGGTGGCCTCGGACCTGTCCGCCGCTGCGCTGGGGATCGCCCGCCGGATGGGTGCCGACGCCACAGTGAACCCGGCCGATGGCGGTGTCCTCCCGGCCGACGTCGACGTCGCCATCGAGGCCTCCGGAGCACCACGCGCGCTGGGCGGCGTCATCGCTGCCGTCCGGCGCGGCGGCGTTCTGGTCCAGGTGGGTAACCTCCCTGCGGGCGAGGTCAACGCTGCCCTGGGCAATATCGTGACGCGGGAGATTGACTACCGGGGATCGTACCGGTTTGTCGACGAAATCTCCGCTGCCCTGGAGCTCATGGCCGGTGGTGTGGATGTCTCCCCACTGATGACACATGAGGTATCGCTCGTGGACGCGCTGGCTGGCTTTGAGATCGCTGCGGACCGGACTTCCGGATCCTCGAAGGTCATGATCCGCCTCGGCTGACGCCGGGCCTGCGGGGAAACCACAAGGGGTCCGCAGCCTTGCGGCTGCGGACCCCTTGTTGTGTGTTGGATAGTGCTACTTGGGTTCCCGGACTTCCGGCAGCTCCGGGGCAACGACGGCGGTTGGAGCCTTGGCAACACCGCCGGCAGCCTTCGTGGAGCCGCGGCGTTCGATCCAGACCGCGATCCGTGAAACACAGATGTTGATCGCAATGTAGATCGCGGCGGCGACGAAGAAGATGGGGAACAGGAACGCGTTCCCCAGGAAGTCCGCCATCACCTGGACCGCGCGAAGCAGCTCACCGTAGGCCACGATGTAACCCAGCGAGGTGTCCTTCAGGAGAACCACCAGCTGGGCAACCAGTGACGGCATCATCCGGCGCACAGCCTGCGGCAGTTCGATCAGCATCCGGGACTGGAAGCTGGTCAGGCCGATGGTCAGGCCGGCTTCACGTTGTCCCTTCGGCAGTGACTGGATGCCCGCGCGGATGATTTCCGCGAAGATGGCCGCGTTGTAAAGGACCAGCCCGGCGATCACCGCGACGAACGAGCTGGTGCCGAACACCAGCAGGACAAAGAGCATCATGAGGACAACCGGCATGCCGCGCAGGAACTCGAGGACCACCCGGGTGGGGATCCGGATCCAGGCCACAAGGGAGATGCGCAGGAGGCAGAGCATCAGGCCGAGCGGAAAGGCAATCACTGCAGCAATGGCGGCGGCGCTGAGGGTTGCCCCGATGCCGTTTCCGAGCAGCATCCAGACATCGCCCCGGGTGAAGATGGCCCAGCGGCGGCCTTCGAAGATGCCCTGCTGGGCAAGGGTCATGATGATAAACACCAACAGGCCGAGGATCACCACCGTGCCAATGATGGAACCGATCAGCGAAACCCGGCGGGCCTTGGGGCCCGGGACGTCGTAGAGGACTGAAGTCATCGGGCAATCGCCACCTTTCGTTCCACCGTGCTGGCCAGGATGCCCAGCGGAACGGTGAGGAGCAGATAGAAGAACGCCACGCCCAGCAGTACAGCCATGACCTGGTCGCCGTTGGCATTGGCCATCTGGCGGCCGTAGCCGAACAGCTCAAGGACGAAGAACGCGCCCGCGACGGAGGAGTTCTTTACCAGGGCAATGAGGATGTTGATCAGCGGCGGAATCACCGTCCGCAGGGCCTGCGGGAGGATGATGAGTGAAAGCACCTGGCCAAACTTCATGCCAATGCTTCGCGCTGCTTCCGCCTGGCCGATCGGCACGCTGTTGACACCGGAGCGGACAGCTTCTGCGATGAAGGCCGCGGTATATGCGCTGAGGGCGATGATGGCGGCGACCTCGAACTGTTCGAAGGTCACGCCGAGCCGAGGCAGGACGATAGCCGCGAAGAAGAAGGCGATGGTCAGGGGCGTGTTCCGCAGGACTTCCACGTAAACCATGCTGAACCCGCGCAGGGCCGCGACGGGGGAGACGCGGGCGGCGGCCAGAAGGGTTCCGACGATCAGGGCGATAATCCCGGAGACGACAGACAGGAAAAGAGTGCGGAGAAGGCCTTCCCAATACAGGGGGAGGTTTTCGAGAATGACTTCCATAGGATCCTTCGGCTCTGGGCGTAGAGGGTCGAAAAACAGGCTGGCGGTTTCCGGGGGAGGCACTGTGCACCTTGTCCCCGGAAACCGCCGTTGCTACCCGGTGTTAGTTAGTAGCGGTTGATGGCGGGAAGCTCAGGGGCGGTCTTGATGACCGAACCTGCAGTGGCTTCCCAGGCCTTCTTGTAGGACCCGTCCTTCGCGAATTCCTCGAGCTGGTCGTTGATCCAGTTACGGAATTCCGTGTCATCCTTCTTCAGGCCGATGCCGTAGGGCTCCTTGGTGAAGGTTTCATCCGAGGCCAGCTTGAAGGCCTCCGGCTCCTTGTCCACAAAACCGGCCAGGATCACGTTGTCCGTGGTGATGGCTTCAACCTGCTTGTTGCGCAGCGGCTCAAGGCACGCGGAGTAGGTTGCGGCCGGAACAAGCTCCGCACCGTACTTGTCCACGATGGTGGCTGCCGGGGTGGAGCCGGTCACGGAGCAGACCTTCTTGCCCGCAACGTCTTCAGGCTTGGTGATGGAGGTGTTGTCCTTGTTCACCATCAGCGCCTGCCCGGCTTCGTAGTACGGCCCGGCGAAGCTGACAACCTGCTTGCGCTTGTCGTTGATGGTGTACGTGGCGATCACCAGGTCAACCTTGCCCTGCTCGATGAAGGGTTCGCGGTTGGCGGAGACCGTTTCGGACCACTCGATCTTGTCCGCTGCAATACCAAGCTTGGCGGCGATGAGCTTGCCCATCTCGACGTCGAAGCCGACCGGCTTGCCGTCCAGGCCAACCTGGCCGAAGAGCGGCTGATCGTACTTGGTGCCAATCTTGATGGTGCCGGCAGAGGCCAGCTTCTCCATGGTGGTGCCTGCGGCGAATGTCGGCTTGTCGGCCACGGTGGGGTTGTCGGTGGCGCCCGGCGTGCCGCCGCCACAGGCGCTCAGGGACAGTGCAAGGGCGGCGGTAGCCGCCACGAAGAACGACTTCCGGCGGGTCATAAATGCCTTCATGACATTCCTTTCATTGATTGGCCGTGGGTCACGGCCAGGATGCGAACTGGAGTGTGTGTTCGGTAAGGGGAATCAGTGCGTGAGCAGCTTGGAGAGGAAGTCCTTGGCACGGTCACTCTTGGGGTTGGTAAAAAATTCCTCGGGCTTGGCGTCTTCCACGATCTGGCCGTCGGCCATAAAGACCACCCGGTCGGCGGCTTTCCGCGCGAAGCCCATCTCGTGCGTGACCACCACCATGGTCATGCCTTCCTTGGCCAGCTGGATCATGACATCAAGGACCTCGTTGATCATCTCGGGGTCGAGGGCAGACGTGGGCTCATCGAAAAGCATGACCTTTGGCTTCATGGCCAGGGCGCGGGATCGGCTACTGCCGCTGCCTGCTCCCGGGGGATGACAACAAGACCGTCGGAGTCACCGATGATGATGTCTCCGGGAAGCACGGGGACTCCGCCGAAGGAGATCGGCGTCGCCAGGCGGAACGGACCGTTTTTGTAGGGTCCGGCCGGTGTGGTGGCACGGGCGAAGACCGGCATGCCTATTTCAGCGAGGGCTTCGGCGTCGCGGGCCGCGCCGTCGAGGGCGAACCCCGCGATGCCCAGGTTGATGGCCCGTTCTCCGATGAGCTCCCCGAGCAGGGCGCGGGATTCGTCCCCGCCGCCGGCGACCACGATGACGTCTCCCGGCCGGGCCAGCTCCAGGGCCTTGTGAATACCTTGGTTGTCGCCCGGTCGAGTCCAGACTGTGAAGGCCGGCCCGGCGATCCGGGCGCCGGGCCAGACGGCCTGGATCGCGGAGTGCGCGACGCCGAGGCGGTCCACGGCATCGCCGATGTTGGCGGCGGGAAGCTTGGCGAGGCGTTCCACAACGTCTGTGTCGGGCCGGGGAAAATCAGCGTCAATGGTCTCAAGTGCTGGCGTTGTCATGATGAGTTCTTCCGTCGGTGAATGAATGCGGGCGGGGTTAGTCTTTTTTGGAAACCAGCGGCAGGACCTTCTTGAAGTCTTCTTCCTGGCCGGCCCAGAACTGCTTGTAGTCAGCGCCGCTGAGGTAGCTGGTCTGCAGGCCGAGGTCATTCATCTTCTGCACCACGGCAGGGTCTTCGATGGCTTTCTGGATGGCGGCTTCGAGCTTCTTGGCCACTTCTTCCGGCAGTCCTGCCGGGGCGGAGTAGCCGCGCGCCGTACCGGCTTCGAGGTCGTAGCCCGACTCCTTGAACGTGGGCACGTCCGGCAGTGAGGGTGCGCGTTCTGAGGTCATGACGCCCAGGACCCGTGCCTTGCCCTGCTTGGTGAGGTCGTTTACGTCGCTGACGTTGGCCACGAGGATGTCCACGTGCTTGCCGAGGAACGCGGTGGTTGCCTGGGACGCGCCCTCGGAGAAGTGGACCGGGGCGAATTCGGAACCTGTTGCTTCCTGGATCTGGGCCAATGCGAAGTGTTCACCCGTCTGCAGGCCGGTGGTGCTGGCCGTCATGGACTTCGGGTTGGCCTTTGCGGCGTCGAGGAGTTCCTTCAGCGTCTTGTAGGGGCTGTCGGGCTGTACGGCGATCACGGTGGGGTCGATGACCTGCCGGCCGAGCGGCTGGAAGCTGTCGCGGGTGTACTTGGCGCCGCGGGCGGGATCCAGCGGTGAAACGACCACTGACGGGGAGCCTGTCGCGCCGATGGTGTAACCGTCGGGCTTGGCGCTGGTCAGCTGGGTGTAGCCGATCTGGCCGCCGGCGCCGGGCTTATTGATGACCTCCACGTTGGTGCCGAGTTCCTTTTCCAGGATCGGCTGGATGAGCCGGGCTGCGGTGTCGACGGCTCCGCCTGAGGAGAAGGCGACGACGAGATCGATGGACTTGCCCTTCTTCGGGAAGTCGTTGGCGGCAGCGGGGCCGGATCCGGCGTTGGCGCCGCAGCCGGTAAGGGCGATGAGGGTGGCTGCGGCGAGCGCAGCGGCGATGCGGGAGCGGGTAGTCATGGTTCTTCTCCTTTGAAGGGTGCTTTGGGGTTGTGCGAATGAGGGTGTGTTGTTTAGGTTTCGGGGTCTTCGTTGAGCGCCTTGGGCTTGCGGAGCTTGAGCAGCGGGCTGAAGACGATCAGGATGCCGAGGCCGATCAGGACCGCGGAGATGGGCCGGCTGGTGAAGATGCCGAAGTCACCCTGGGAGATCTCGAGCGACTCCCGCAGCGAGCGCTCCATGAGAGGGCCGAGGACCAGGGTCAGCACCATGGGTGCCAGCGGGATTTCCAGGTGACGAAGGGCGAGGCCGAGAAGACCGAACCCGATCATCACGAAGACGTCGAAGACGCTGAAGTTGATGGTGTAGGCGCCAATGACCATGAACAGCAGGATGAGGGCGGTCAGGATGGTTGACGGTACGCGGAGGATGGAAACCCACAGTCCCACCAGCGGAACGTTCAGCAGCAGCAGAATCAGGTTTCCGATGAACAGGCTGGCGATGATGGCCCAGGCGATTTCGGAGTTTTCGGTGAACAGGGTGGGGCCGGGGGTGAGTCCCTGCTGGAGGAAAGCACCCATGAGGACGGCAATCGTCGGGGACGCCGGGATGCCGAGCGTGAACAGCGGGATCAGTGCCGCGTTGGCGTGGGAGTTGTTGGCTGTTTCGGGGCCGGCAACGCCTTCGATGGCACCCTTGCCCAGCTCGTTGCGGTGGCGCGAGAACTTCTTCTCGGCGCCGTAGGCCAGGAGGGAGGAGACGGAGCCTGTCATCCCCGGGATGAGGCCCAGGCCGAAGCCGATGCCGGTACCGCGGGCCATGGCCGGTGCGCTGCGGCGCCATTCCTTGCCGGTGGGGAGCAGTGAACGAAGGTTCGGGGCGTGGACCCGGGCGGCCGCGGTGTCTTTGCGGTAGGACAGGAGTTCCGAGAGGCCAAAGACACCGACGATCACGGCGACGAAGCTGACGCCGTCCAGGAGCCGGTCCATGCCGAATGTGAACCGCGGGGCTCCGGCGACGGGGTCGATGCCGACCATGGCGATGAGCAGGCCGAGGGCACCGGAAATCACTGCCTTGACCATGGACTTGCCGGCGAGTGCAACGAGAAGCGAAATGCCCACAACCATCAGGGCGAAGAATTCCGGTGGTCCAACCAGCAGGCCCAGGTCCCCGAGGGGTTTGGCGGCGGCGACCAGGCCGATGGTAGCGATGGTTCCGCCGACGAAGGATCCGACGGCGGCGATGGTCAGCGCCGCCCCGGCCTTGCCGATCTTCGTCATGGCATAGCCGTCGATGGTGGTGATGGCTGACGCCGCTTCGCCTGGGGTGTTGAGCAGGACGCTGGTGATGGTTCCCCCGTAGGCGGTGCCGTAGAAGATGGCACACAGCATGATGATCGCGCCGGTCGCGTCCAGGTTCAGCGTGAGGGGGATAAGGAGGGCTACGCCGGCGACGGGGCCGATGCCCGGCAGGACACCGATGATGGTGCCGAGGAGGCAGCCCAGGAAGGCAAAGAGCAGATTCTGCCAGGTCATGGCGGCGGCGAAGCCGCCCATAAGTTCATTGAGGGTATCCACGTCTAGAGTCCGATCGTGTTCAGCAGGGGGAAGGCCGAGACGGGCAACGTCACGTTCAGGCCGTAGTTGAAGGCGTAGAACGCCCCGACGCTTCCGGCGAGGGCTGTGATCAGCGATGAGATCCAGGTCCTGCGGCCGCGCAGTTTCAGGTGGTACATGAGGAACAGGAACATACTCAGCTGGAAGCCGATCAGGTCCATAACGGCCGCAAGGACCGCCAGGCTCAGCACAACGGCGAGGACGAGTCCGCGGTCAACACCTTCCACCGTGTCGCTGGGGCTGCGCAGCTCCTGGACCAGCCAGACCGCCGCCATCGCAGCAAGGACCGCGCCCATCGCGAACGGGAACAGGCCGGGTCCGGGCCCGAGCGACGTCCAGAGGCCAAGGTCGGTTGAGCTGACCAGCACGTAGACACCGACGGCGGCGAAAGCGCCGATGCCCACCAGCACGGAGGGAGCCACTCGCGCGGCACTCCTGGGTTTCGTCTTGAGTGACTCCGTTGTCATCGGTTCCTTCTCACAGTCCGTTATTCATTTCATAGAATGAAACTATATTGCGTACAGAGAAATAGTGACAGCAGACACACATGCTGTCAAGTGCAAGGAAGTTACATAGAATGAAAGGATGACGACGGTGACCTCGACACATTCGGGCAGTTCCTCGGAGGACGGGCCCAAAGCCTCGAACATGAGGTCCCTCTCCCGGGCCATGGAAGTGTTCGCGGAACTCCAGCGCGCGGAGCGCCCCCAGCGGCTCAGCGACCTGGCAAGGACCTGCGGCATGAGCCTCCCCACCACATTGAGGATTTTGCGGGTGCTGCAGGACTTCGGGATGGTCAGCCAGACGGACAAGTCCTACCGGATCGGACCGGCGGTCCTGCCGGCGGCAAAGAGTTTTCTGGAAAACGATCCGTTGGCGGTTGCGGGGCGCCCGGTTCTGCAGCAGCTTGCCGCGCAGACCGGCATGTCCGTGTCACTGCATACCCGGCTGGGGTTCGAGCGGATCCTCGTGGCACGCGTTCAAGGCGAAGCGCCCATGCAGTACGACCTGCCTCTAGGTAAACGCCTGCCGCTTACTCGCGGCGCGGCAGGAAAAATCCTTATTGCGGGCGCCTCCGAGGCCGAGCTCAAGGAGGTTGTGGCGGCCGCAATCGCCTCCGGCCACGAGGAGCCGGGTTTCACGCTTGAGGAACTGCGGTCCAGGATGCCTGAACCGGGGTCTGACTATGCATACTCCGCCAACGAGCGCGTTACCGGAGTACTCTCCGTCGGCGTCGCCCTGACTAACCGCACAGGACGTCCGAACGAAGCCATGGCATTGAACAGCCCCGCAGAGGCCACGACCGAGGAGAAAATCAAAGCTGCCGTCCCCGAGCTCCGGCGCGCCGCCCGTAGGCTGTCCGAACTGCTCGAAGGCTCCGTCTACTAGGGCCGCGCAGGCCCGAACCATGTGGCCAGCGCATCCTCAAGCCCCGTTCTGGTCCCGTCTCCCGTCCACGCCACATACCCGTCCGGCCGGATCAGCACGGCGGCAGGGGCGCTGACCGCACCGATCACCGGAAGCTGCCACCCGCCGTCGTACGTTGCGTCCACCGCCTGCACCCGCCCCGCCCACGGCCCCGGGTCGATGCTGCCGGGCGCGCCGAGGTTGAGCAGCTCCGCACGGGCATGGTGCAGGAGGGTGAACACGCGCAGCGGACCGGCGGCGGTGACGACGTCGAGATCGGGCATGCGGCGGCCGAGCAGCGGGTGCCCCTCGCCGAAGTCGTAGCGGATGTCCAGTCCGGAAATGAGCCCGCCCAGCCGCTTCCGGGCCTCATCGATGTCCAGCAGGCCTGCCACGGTGTCGGCCAGCGCGCCGACGCGCGGATCGGCCCGCTGCATCACGGCCTGCGCCATGGTGTGCTTCAGCGCACGGGCCCCGGCGGAGTGCCGCTCGGCATGGTAAGTGTCAAGGAGGCTGTCCGGCGCGATTCCCCTGACCACCTGGGCGAGCTTCCAGCCGAGGTTCACGGCGTCCTGGATGCCGAGCCCGATCCCTTGTCCGCCCGACGGGGAATGGATGTGCGCGGCGTCCCCGGCCAGCAGCACCCGGCCGCTGCGGTAGGCCGCGGCCTGCCGGGTGGCGTCGCTGAACCGGGAGATCCAGGTCGGAGAATGGACGCCGAAGTCGGTGCTGTAGATGTCCTTCAGCGCCCTGCTCAGGTCAGCCAGCGTGGGCTCGGTGGCCGGTCCGATGTGCTTCTCCGTGACTACCACCCGCGTGGTCCGGCCGTCCTCCATGAGGGACAGCCCGTGGACCCCCACCTCATCGATGCGCATGCCCGCCGGAGTCTCCCCGGTCACCTCCACCTCGGCGATCAGGCTGCTCCTGGTCGCATCCCGGCCGGGGAACCCGATGCCGGCTGCCTTCCGGACAGCGCTGCGGCCTCCGTCGGCGCCCACCAGGTAGAGCGCCCGCATCATCTTCCCGTCGCTGAGATGCACCTCCACACCGCCGGCGTCCTGGTCAAAGCCGGTCACCTCACGTCCCCGGTGGACCGGCACACCCAGCTCCCCGATCCAGCCGGCCAGGATCCGCTCGATGTGGTTCTGCCACAGGCCGAGCGTGTACGGGTGCCGGCTGGGAAAGTCGCTCACATCCAGCTTGGTGGTCCCGAAGAACGCCGCCTGGACAGGTTTGCCCTCAGCGAGGAAGCGGTCCGCAATTCCGCGCTGATCGAGGATTTCGATGGTCCTGGAGTGGAACCCGCCCGCGCGCGAGCCCGCCAGCTCCGGCGTGGGGCGGCGCTCCGCAATCGCCACATCGATGCCCGCCAGCGCCAGTTCACCGGCCAGCATCATCCCGGTCGGGCCGCCGCCGGCAATGATCACGTCAACCATCAGACCCTGCCTTTCCACGCTTTTTTCCGTGCCCGCCCTGCGGCTGTTTCCCTGCGTGATGTCAGGGCGTATCCGAGCCAGTTTGCGGCATGTGGGGGGCCTTGCCGCAAGCCCCCGGACGCGCGTTACATTGGAACTGGAGGGGAACCATTACGGTCCGCTGCCGGCCTGCAGGAAACCTCTGGCGGATCGCACCGTCCGCAGCTACAGTAGGACCGGGCCGAAACCGGTCCCAACGCGGCAGAGGGAGGTGTTTTTGATGATTGTCACAGCCGTGCGCCCTGCGCGCTCCGCACCCGTCATCCAAAAACCTTCCCTGGACCGCACCGGCACCGCCTGACCTCATCAGCGGAGCGCCCGGAAACCCAAGGCCGTCAGCGGTCGGTGCGCGGGGACTTTCCCTTGAGGTTTCACAGTGAACTCTTCTTCAGGCAGCACCCTGAACAGCACCATCCCTGACCCCACAACACCAACCAGCGGCGGACCGAGCCTGTACGGCTTCACCCCGTCCGTCGCCCAACACTTCGCAAGCCATCCCCTCGCATCCGCCACCGCGCCCGGCCGGGTGGTCCGCGTGGACCGCAACCTGCTGGTTGTGGCGGTGGGCACCGACCTGCTGCACCTGCCCTACCCGCTTACCGGTGAAACGGCGGTGACCGGCGACTGGGTGTGGATCGGACCCAACCGGGCCGGCGAGCGCCAGATCCTGGGCGTCCTTCCGCGCCGCTCCGAACTCAGCCGCAAGCGCGCTTTCGAAGACTCCTCTGCCGCGCAGGTCCTGGCCGCCAACATGGACATGGTGGGCGTGGTGGTGCCCGTGGACCGGCCCCTCACGCACAACCGGCTGGAGCGGACACTTGTAGCCGCCTGGGATTCCGGCGCCACTCCCCTGGTGATCATCACCAAGGCGGACCTCGCCGCGGTGGCGGACGACGTCGTCGGGAAAGTGATCCTGCAGGCGGCGGGTGTGGACGTGGTCACCACCTCCGCGGAGACCCGCGACGGCATTGACGAACTGCTGGGACACATTCCGGCGGGAGGAACCATTGTCCTCCTGGGGCCGTCCGGCGCCGGGAAGTCCACGCTCATCAACGCCCTGGTGGGCCGCGACGTCCAGGACACCGGAGAGGTTCGGAGCGGTGACTTCAAGGGCAAGCACACCACCACCTCGCGCGAGCTGGTGCCGCTGCCCAACGGGACCGTCCTGATGGACACACCCGGCGTCCGCGGCTTCGGACTGTTTGACGCCGAGGACGGGATCGGCGAGATGTTCGGCGACGTGGAGGCGCTGGCGAGCGAATGCAGGTTCTCGGACTGCGCCCACCAGGGTGAGCCCGGGTGCGCCGTCCAGGCGGCGATCGATGACGGTCTGCTCGAGGAACGCCGCTGGCACAACTATCTGAAGATGCAGCGCGAACTGGCCGCCCTGGCCCGCCGGAGCGACACTGCCGCCCAGCGGGCCTACCAGCGGGAGTGGCACCAGAAGGTGGTGTCCGCCGGGAAGTCGCAACGGTGGGCGGAGCGAGAGACGGCCGAGCGGAGGGACCGGCCCGGACGCAAGCGCCGCTGATCTGGTGCGAGTGCGCAGGTGGCACCCCTACTACCCGCCCGTAGCGTAGCGCTGCGTTTTGCAGCAGGAGCATACTGGAAATGCCGCTCCATTCGTTGGACGATCTGCCGACCGGGCGGCTCATTCACCGGCAGTTCCCGGGGAACTCTGCCGGCATCCTGGCGAAGGTGGGCCTGCTCCCTTCCCGCGCTTCGCTTCCCTGAAACAGAAGATATTGGTCTCAGAGGGGTAGAAGATCAACGATGAATCGCACCAAGACGGGGCTACTGTCCATGGCCACCGCGGCAGTACTTGCTCTGGGACTCGCTCCCGGAACGGCGGTGGCCCATGGAGGATCCGGGCACGGGGATTCGGACCACAGCGACGACTGGCGGAACAATGACGATCAGCGCCGGCTGGTCAGGATCCTGCGCAACGTTACCGAGGACTACCGCTGGCTGAAGAACGCCAAGAAGGACGGCTACAAGCGAATCACTGAATGCATCGACAATCCCGACGGCGGGGCAATGGGCTACCACTACGCCAAGGAGGACCTGATCGATGACAAGACCCAGCCGCGAAAGCCTGAAGTCCTCGTGTACATGCCGAACCGGTCGGGCGAGTTCAGGCTGGTAGCCGTTGAGTTTATCTCGACGGCGACCGAGAAGCCGTCGATTGCCGGCGTCGACTTCGAAACCGGTCCGTTCGACAAGTCCTGGGCGCTCCACGCGTGGGTATGGAGGGACAATCCGGACGGCATGTTCGCAGCCTTCAACCCGGACCTGAGCTGCCCCACTAAGAAGTAACAGCCACTGTGGCCAGGCCCGTCGGGGGCGGCGGCGATGCCGTCAGAACATGATCCCCGCCCCCGATGCCGGCCGTGACCGGCATTGGCAGCCGCCTGCTGGAAGTAGAAGCAAAGCTCTTTTGTCGTCCCCTCGCGCTACACTGAATGAATCGAACATATATTCGAATAAAGGTGTGTTGTGGGCGTACTTATCGGGCCCCGCGTGATAGATGCGGGCGTCTCATTGCTGTCAGTTCTAATCTCCCCGGTTCCCGTGGCTGCGGGCTTTCCGTCGCCGGCGCAGGACTACTTTGACGGCCGGATCGACCTGAACGAGCACCTGATCAAGGACATCACCAGCACGTACGTGGTGCGGGTGTCCGGGGACTCGATGGAAGGCGCCGGGATCAGCGACGGCGATGAACTAATCGTGAACAGAGCGCTGGAACCACGGGACGGTTGCGTCGTGGTCGCGGTCTTGGATGGGGAACTCACGGTGAAGCGGCTGCGGATCACGCCCGCCGGCGTCGTGCTCCAGGCGGAGAACCCCCGCTATCCGGACATCCGGGTTCCCACCCTTAGTGAACTGACCATCTGGGGCGTGGCCACGCGGTGCCTGCACCATGTCTAAGCCGGCCCTGATGCGGCACATGCCGCAGATCGCGCACGTGGATGTGAACTGCTTCTACGCCTCCGCCGAACGGGCTTTCGACCCATCCTTGGAGGGCCGGCCCGTCGTGGTGCTGTCCAACAATGACGGCTGCGCGGTCACCCGTTCGCCGGAAGCCAAGGCGCTGGGCATCCCAGTCGGCGAGCCCTGGTTCAAGCTCGCCCCGCGGGCCAAGGAATGGGGGCTCGTTGCCCTGTCCAGCAACTACGAACTCTACGGCGATGTCAGTGCCCGGGTGATGGAACTGCTGGGCCGCTACTCGGCCTGGCTGGAGGTCTACAGCATCGACGAGGCGTTCCTCGGCGTCAAAGGCACGCCCGCCGAGCTGCTCGCCCTCGGCCGTGAGATGAAAACCGCTGTCCGGCGGAACGTCGGCGTGCCCGTCTGCGTCGGGATTGCCACCACGAAGACCCTCGCGAAGCTGGCCAACAAATGGGCGAAAAACAACCCGGCCTTCGGCGGAGTCTGCCACTGGGATTCCGTTCCGGCCGAGGACCGGGAAACGCTGATGAGCCGTCTTTCGGTCATCGAGATCTGGGGTGTGGCCACGCGGCTGACCAAACGGCTCAACGCCCGCGGCATCCATTCCATCCTGGACCTGTCC